>NZ_SJSL01000001.1 GCF_004331695.1 Pedobacter psychroterrae
TCTGATAGAACTTAACTTAAAATGTAGTCCAGGTATTCATGTACTTTGAATCTGTACTCAATACCCCGCTACGCTATAAATGACATCTCTTTAATGAACTTATCGAATCACCTCACGGATCTTCTTCTATATATCTTCGCTTACCATTCTCTGTTGCTACCAGGTCTTATTCTTCCCCGTATCTGTTTCGAATCCTCAACGTTTCAATCTTGTTTATCTTTACCAAACTCCGTCTAGTAAATCCCCGTTTTGTTGGGACTGCAAAGGTAAGAATCTTTTTAACATTGTCAAGCTTTTTTAAAACTTTTTTTCTTTTATCCCCAGGCCTTTTTTTACCCGGTATTAAAGTGACAATAACCCCTGCTTTCAATTAACCAATCAACCTTCATCCCCTTCAACCTCATCCCTTAATCTTCCTCCGAAGCGGGATGCAAAAGTAGAAAAAATTCCAACCCAAACAAACTAATCCAAACATTTATCCCCAAATAATCCATAACACTATGATAAACAACTAGAAAAAATCAAAAGTAATTACAATGAGCTTCTTTACTTAATTCCGAAACATCTTCTCCGGCACATATCCTGACTAAAAGCTACACATTCCCCGCACGCTTCTGCTCACATAGTTCACACTTTCTACACACTTCCTTCACAAAAAGGTACCTGTTTGTGTATTTGATGTGAAGGAGGTGTGAACAAGGTGTGAATTAGCCTACTTCTTGTGAAGAACTCACCAGTAGCTTTATCGAACCGCCATTAAGTTTATAACATTAGTTAATATAAGGTATACCTATACAAATACCCAGCTCATAAAGCCTAGGCCTAACAGTGAAAGATTTGGCGAGAATACTATTCAACGCAATTAAGAAAGGACTAATACTGACCAGTAGCCAGTAAAACCAGCGTACAGGCCTCAACTGGTTCTATAGCATTTTCTCTAAGCTTGCTTTCTAGAGCTGGATTTTCGGTTCCAGGATTGAAAATTACCCTTTTTGGATTCGTTTGAAGTATATAGTCAACATACAAATCATGCAGCTGAGGTCCTATATATAATGTTATAGTATGAATATCATCATGAATGACATCAGGCTGCTCAATCTCCACACCTGCCACTTCGCCTTTTTTTATCCCTACATTAACAATACTATGCCCTTTAGCCTTAAGCATCTGCGCGGCTTTAAAAGCATAACGGGATGGATTTGTACTTGCTCCTATAATTAGTGTTTTTTTCACGATCTAAATTTTAAAAGTAAAGATATCTGACCCGCATGATAGGCATGGTGCTGTATCAGGCCATTAAATAATTCAAAGTAACTTATACCTCTTCCCGACGGTGTCTGTACATGTTTAGCCCAGTCATCTGCCATAAAACTCATCGACAGGTTGATCAGTTTTTCATTTTCAATATGAAAATCACTTACTATTGCATTCCAGGTGACCGTTGTTTCTTCAATTGGGCTAGGCCAGTCACCCTTAGCAGGCTCAGCAGATATTTTACCCATCAATCTTGAACTAACCTCTTCGGTCCAGGAGGTAAGATGCAGCACTATTTCTGCAATGCTATGTGCATCAACGATCGGGCGACTAAAAGCCTGATTGTCTTTTACAGATGAAATGATACAAGAAACATTATTTCCATGCCATGCATCTCCTATATAGGCTTTCCTCAGTTCATTTGAAAAATCAATCATACTAAAACAACAAACTATTGATAAATCTGTTTAATAAAATTTTGTTATTGCATTAGCGCAGTTGACACCATCTATTGCTGCAGATACAATTCCGCCTGCATATCCAGCACCTTCAGCACAGGGGAAAAGTCCGGCAACCTGAGGATGCTGAAACGTTTCTTTGTCTCTGGGAATACGTACCGGAGAGGAACTTCTGCTTTCTACACCTACTAAAATAGCCTCGTTGGTATAGTAGCCTTTCATTTTCCTACCAAAAACAGGCAATGCATTCCTCAGGCTTTCAGCTACAAAAGCTGGCAGGGTTTCTTTGAGCATTACGCTTTTTGTACCCGGCAAATAAGAATTTCTGGGCAGATCTGCTGAGACCTTGTTCTCTACAAAATCAATCATTCGCTGTGCAGGAGCCACCAGATCACCGCCTCCAAGTTGAAAAGCATGCTGCTCTATCCTGGCCTGAAAATGCATCATCCTTAAAGGATCATCTCCCTTCACATCTTCCAGCGTTACCTGTACTACTGTTCCCGAATTTGCAAAAGGGTTATTTCTTTTGGAGGGTGACCAGCCATTCACAACTATCTCGTCAGGATGTGTGGCACAAGGCGCTATAATTCCGCCCGGACACATGCAGAAAGAAAACACTCCCCTGCTGCCCACCTGCTCTACCAGACTGTAATATGCCGGAGGCAAAAATTCACTCCTGATATCACAATGGTACTGAGCCGCATCAATGATGGCCTGAGGATGTTCTATCCTTACCCCAAGCGCAAAAGGCTTGGCCTCTATCAGAATCTTTTTTTGGTGAAGCAATTCATAGATATCACGCGCAGAATGCCCGGTAGCTAAAATGACCGCATCGGCCAGTAATTTTTCTTCACCGTTAACCACCACACCTTTAATCTTCCCAAAATCAATGAGCAGATCGGTAACTTTTTGATCAAACCTCACTTCTCCACCTGCATTTAAAATACATTCCCGTATGGAGGTGATAATAAGGGGCAGTTTATTTGTTCCTATATGCGGACGGGCATCTACCAAAATATCTTCAGTAGCACCGTGCTGCACAAATACTTGCAGTACTTTATTGATATCTCCCCGTTTATTAGATCTGGTGTACAATTTACCATCTGAATAAGTTCCTGCTCCACCTTCTCCGTAGCAATAATTGGATTCAATATTAACAATACCCTCTTTATTTATTGCTGCAAGATCTCTTCTGCGTTGCTTTACGTCCTTGCCACGTTCCAGAACTATTGGCTTAAAGCCATTTTCTATGCATTGAAGAGCCGCAAACAATCCTGCGGGACCAGCACCAACTATAATTACTTGCTTTGAATTACTGACATTTTGATAGTTGACAATATAATTGTCTGCCAATATAGGTTCATCAATATAAACCCTTACCTGCATCCTGTATACCACTTTCCGCGACCGTGCATCAATCGACCTTTTGAGTATTTGATAGCCTTTAATACGCTGGATTTCTATTTTCAGCGCTATAGAAAGTTGCTTTTTTATGGCATGCTCCTCAGCTGATTCTTCCGGCAATAGCGTGATTTCTATTTCTTTTTGCATAACTTATGTCAGGTTTTTATCCCGAATGTAACAAAGGTACGAAAGTTGCATTCTAATGCATAAATTAACAATTGAAAACAAATTGAAGCATATTGTTCTTTCAATATAAAAAGTAGAAGAATGCTTCAGGTAAATTAAATGAAAATAAAAATATGAAAAAAGTAGTATTGGCAATAGTAGGCGTTTTGGTCTTACTGGTAGTAGTAAGCGGATGTGGTTACAATAATCTTGTAAAACTTGATGAGGATGTTCAGACTAAATGGGCTCAGGTAGAAACCCAATATCAGCGTCGTTCTGATTTGATTCCCAACCTGGTTAGCACAGTAAAAGGAGCTGCTAAATTTGAACAGGGCACATTAACCCAGGTTATAGAAGCCCGGTCTAAAGCAACGCAGATTACCATAGACCCTGATAAGCTGACCGAAGAAAATATACAAAAATATCAGGCTGCACAGGGACAAGTTAGCCAGGCTTTAGGCAAATTAATGGTGCTAACAGAAAATTATCCTGAATTAAAAGCCACGCAGCAGTTTAGTGAACTGTCTGCTCAGTTAGAGAGCACCGAAAACCGCATTGGGGTAGCACGTAAGGATTTTAATGAATCTGTACAAACTTATAATACAAAGGTGAGGTCTTTCCCAAATAACCTTACAGCAGGATTATTCGGATTTAGCAAAAAAGCCGCTTTTAAAGCTGAAGCTGGCGCTCAAAATGCACCTAAAGTAGAATTTTAGTAATTATGGCATTATTTACAGAACAGGAACAAGAACAAATTTCCAATGCCATAGCAGAAGCTGAGAAAGCTACTTCAGGAGAGATCAGGATAGCGATAGACGAACATTGCGAAGGAGATGCATTTGAAAAAGCAACCTCTTATTTTACAAAACTAGGCATGGATAAAACCTCAAGGCATAACGGAGTACTGATATTTCTAGCGCATGCTGATCATAAGTTTGCCATAATAGGAGATAGAGGAATTAACAGTGTTGTACCTGAAGATTTTTGGGAGATGACTAAAGTAGCAATGAAAGCCCATTTTTCTTCCGGCAACCTTGCACATGGAATTATCGCCGGTGTTGTTTTGGCTGGAGAAAAGCTAGCACAATTTTTTCCTTCAGAAAATGACGATATCAATGAGCTTCCAAATGATATTATTTATATGAATGAAATCAAAACTGAATAGGCTATGAGAAAATATATCATAGCAATCATTCTTTTCTCGATCTCAGCACTAGGCTTGGCCCAGGAATTTCCGGCCAAGCCAAATAAACTGGTCAATGATTACACTGGTACGCTTTCTTCAACTCAAATCCAGCAACTGGAAAGTAAACTGGTTTCATTTGCCGATTCCAGTTCAACGCAAATTGCAATAGCCATACTAAAATCTGTCGGCAATTACGACATTAATGAGTATGCCGTTGAACTAGGAAGGAAATGGGGTGTTGGAGAAGCAAAAAAAAACAACGGAATCATTATAGTAGTAGCACTGGGAGATAGAAAAATATCTATCCAGACAGGATATGGACTGGAAGGTGCGCTACCGGACGTCTATGCAAAACGCATCATTGAAAACGAGATAAAACCATATTTTAAGGCCGGAGATTACTACAGCGGACTTGATGCAGGCACTACTGCAATTATAAAATATACAAAGGGCGAGTATAAGAATGACAAACCTAAAGGCAAAAGCGGTGGAGGTGCAGGTGGTGGCGCTGTAGCTATACTGATATTTATCGTGATAATAGTCATTGCCATTTTAAAACGCGGTGGAGGTGGAGGCAATGGCGGGCAGGTGATCGGTGGCCGTGGCGTAGCCAACGCATTATTCTGGAGCATGCTGCTAAGCAGCGGAAGAAGTTCAGGCGGCGGCAGTGGCTGGGGAGGCGGAAGTAGTAGCGATGGCGGATTTGGTGGCTTTGGTGGCGGCAGTTTTGGTGGTGGTGGCAGTAGCGGAAGCTGGTAAGAGAGACATATATATGGAGATATTAAAATGGAAAACACGCTCATCAAAGTATCTAGTGAGAGAGAAATGGGCAACACTGCGCGTAGACGTCTGCGACCTTCAAAATGGTGTCATTAAAGATGACTATTACGTTTTGGAGTATCCTAACTGGGTGAATGCCATTGCTGTTACAAAAGAGCATAAAATAATCATGGTAAGGCAGTACCGGCATGGTGCTGATATCATTTCTCTAGAAGTTCCGGGAGGTGTAATAGACGGCGATGAATCACCAGAGGCGGCTATCAAAAGAGAACTTTTGGAAGAGACTGGTTATTCCTTTGATAGTGCAGAGCTAATCGTTAGTTCTTATCCTAATCCAGCAACGGCCAATAATGTAACTTTTACTTATTTGATGCTTGGCGGGACCAAAACCCATGCGCAACACCTGGATGAACATGAGATACTTGAGGTGGAAGAATATAGCATTGAGGATGTTAAAAAGCTTCTGAATGACAACAAAATTGCTCAGGCCCTTCATTGTACGGCCTTATTCTATGGATTAATGAAACTTGGTGCTATAAAGTAAGTTTACGAAAATGCTGGTTATATAAAAAATCCCTGTAAGTTTTAGCTTACAGGGATTTTTTATAAGATGATGAGTGTTTGTGATAATGCTAGCTCATTTTTAATTTCTTCTGTATATCGTGCACATACCCTTTAAATTTCTTGTCCGTATCAATTAGATCTTCCACAGTTTGACATGCGTAGATCACCGTAGAGTGATCCCTGCCACCAAAGAAAGCACCAATAGTTTTCAGTGAGGATTTGGTATGGCTTTTTGAAAGATACATAGAGATCTGGCGGGCCTGTACAATTTCGCGCTTACGGGTCTGGGACTTTACCATATCTACAGGGACTTCAAAATATTCACATACCAGCTTTTGGATATACTCCATGGAGATCTCTTTAGAGGTGTTTTTAATGAAGTTTTTCAGCATCTGCTTGGCCAGAGCAAGGTCAATGTCCTTCTTGTTTAAAGTGGATTGGGCTAGCAAAGAAACCATAGCTCCTTCCAATTCCCTCACATTATTATCAATATTATGCGCCACATATTCTACTACTTCCGCAGGCAGCTCAATACCATCTGCATACATCTTTTTCTTAAGGATCGCGATTCTTGTTTCAAAATCCGGGATCTGTAAATCTGCAGAAAGCCCCCATTTAAACCTGCTCAATAACCGCTCTTCTAATCCGGCCAAATCTTTAGGTGCCTTATCTGAAGACAAGATTACTTGCTTACCTGACTGGTGCAAATGATTGAATATATGGAAGAATATATCTTGTGTTTTTTCTTTACCTGCAAAATTGTGTACATCATCCATGATGATCACGTCCATCGCCTGATAAAAGTTAACAAAATCATTGATCGTATTATTCTTTAGGGAATCTACAAACTGCTGACAGAATTTCTCGCAGGATACATAAATAACCAGCTTATCAGGCATATTGCGTTTTATCTCATTCCCTATCGCCTGGGCAAGGTGTGTTTTTCCTAATCCTACTCCACCATAGATCATTAAAGGATTAAAGGAAGTACCCCCCGGTTTAGCCGCTACCGCATAGCCTGCCGAACGGGCAAGTCTGTTGCAATCTCCTTCAATATAGTTTTCAAATGTATAGTTGGAATTTAACTGCGGGTCTACATTCAGCTTTTTTAAGCCGGGTATAATAAAGGGATTCTTAATATCTTTATTTATGGAAACCGGAATAGGCATTGACTGGTTCTTTGCTTCAGCCCCATTGCCATTACTTGGCATATTGGTCGTATAGGGTGATCCGGTGTTGGACGATTTATCCACAACAATATTATACTCCAGTCTTCCTTCATCTCCCAGTTGCTTCTTAACCGTCTTGCGCAACAGCCCTACATAATGCTCTTCCAGCCATTCATAAAAGAATAAACTTGGCACTTGTATAGTCAAAACTTTGCCTTCCAATTTAAGGGCTGATATCGGTTCGAACCAGGTTTTGAAACTTTGGGTCGGAATGTTATCCTTTATGATTTGGAGACAGTTTTTCCATACTTCGGTACAAGTTTTTTCCATATTAATTATATAATTTGTTGGTTTACAGTAACGATACGAGCATAAAAAAACTGCTGTTTCGAGAGATCGAATATTCAAAAAATTATCAACAAAAAAAACTTAATTTTCATTTATTTGGTAAGTACTTAGGCAGCAATAATATATCCTGCTTAACCTGAATTTTTTGTGTTGATAACTATTTATTAACATACTTTTTAATATTCTCCAAAAACACTACGCAATGCATCAGCCACTTCACCCAGTGTTGCATAAGCCTCCACCGCAATGATAATCAATGGCATTAAATTCTCTTTTCCTTTTGCTGCAGCCACTAAATTAGTTAACGCCTTTTCAACTGCGGCACCATCTCTTACAGCTTTTAACTGGTTCAACTTTTCTGTTTGTATGCTCCGTATGGACTCATCAATGGCAAATGCTTCGATGACCCCTTCCTGCTCCTGTGTAAACTTGTTTACGCCCACGATAGTTCTGCTTCCGTTTTCGACTTCAACCTGGTAGCGGTATGAAGCATCAGCAATCTCATTTTGAATATATCCATTTTCGATCGCATTTACTGAGCCTCCCATCGCATCGATCTTATCAATATATAGTTGCGCTGCTGCTTCAATCTCATCCGTTAGCGTTTCGATAAAATAGGAGCCTGCCAGCGGATCAACGGTCTCCGTCACTCCACTTTCAAAAGCAATAATCTGCTGGGTACGCAACGCAATCTTTGCAGCCGTTTCTGTTGGCAAGGAAAGTGCTTCGTCATATCCGTTGGTATGTAAAGATTGAGTACCACCCAATACTGCCGCCATTGCTTGATTGGTTACCCGGATTACATTGTTCAGCGGCTGCTGGGCAGTTAAAGTAGATCCTCCTGTTTGCGTATGGAAGCGTAACATCTGAGCTTTGGGATCTGTCGCACCCATCTGCTTTGTTATTTTTGCCCACATTCTCCTGGCAGCCCGGAATTTGGCAATCTCTTCAAAGAAATTATTGTGACAGTTAAAGAAGAAAGACAAACGCTTTGCAAAAATATTAATATCAAGTCCCTTTTCTAACGCTGCGTTTAGATACGCTTTACCATTTGCCAGCGTAAAGGCCAATTCCTGTACTGCAGTAGAACCGGCCTCACGTATATGATATCCGGATATTGAAATGGTATTCCATTTGGGAACTTCATTGCTGCAATATTCAAATATATCTGTAATGATCCTCATAGAAGTCTTTGGAGGATATATATAGGTTCCCCTTGCTGCATATTCTTTTAATATATCATTTTGAATGGTACCGGAAATCTGCCTGATATCTGCCCCTTGCTTTCGCGCAAGTGCTATATACATCGCCAGCAAGATAGAGGCAGTTGCATTAATGGTCATGGAGGTGGTTATCTTTTGCAGCTCTATACCGTCAAACAAGATTTCCATATCTTTCAATGAATCTATCGCAACCCCAACTTTACCCACCTCCCCCTCGGCCATATCATGGTCAGAATCATACCCGATCTGGGTAGGAAGATCAAAAGCGACCGACAAACCCGTTGTCCCCTGATTTAACAGGTAATGATACCGCTTATTAGACTCCTCTGCAGTAGAAAATCCGGCATATTGCCGCATCGTCCATAACCTGCCCCTGTACATATCCTGCTGTATCCCTCTTGTAAAAGGATAAACCCCTGGTGCCTCAGACTCAGTAAGTCGGTTAGCTTCGCTGTATACTTCTTTTATCTCTATGCCAGAGGTGGTAGTGAATTTCTGCTCGCTCATAATTAAAATAATTGATGGATGTCCTTTTTAATTATACTTAATGTCAGGTCATAAGGGTTCTTTTCCATATTCGTCATGTACTGGAGTACTTTTCTGCTAAGGTCTACACCCTGGGCATCTTCTGGCAAAGTTTTGACTGCGTTATTAATCATAGCCAGCGTATCATCCTTTAATTTACTTACTACATCCCAGGTAGCTGAACTTATATACAATTGCTGGGCAATATTATGCTGATATTCCGACCTAATCTCATTTAATATAGCAGACTGAAGACCCGCCAATGATATTCCGGGCTCATGTAACCTCAAAAGAAGATTTGCAGGATTTATCCTTTCAATAAAAACCACCAGTCTTTCATGGGCCTGTAACCTTAGTGGTAATAGCTGCAGCTTAATCTGACTCCTCTCGTCGGGTTTAGCCAACTTAAAGTATTGTTTGAAGTCATTTTTGACCAGAGTATAAGCAACAGCAATCGTAATAATACCTCCGCAGGCAAGGATGGCAATTTCAGTTAGAAGGTGTGATATGTTCATTCAGCTTTGTTTGAATACAGTAATAATTAGTCATAAGCCGAGCAAAAGTGTACAATTTATTTATATTATAATTAAATTTGTACTTGCTAATTTTAAATAACATGAGTAATACAGTTGAGACGGCATTTGCACCGGTAACATTTACAGAAGGCGCTGTTAAGGAACTATTTAAATTAAAAGATCAGCAGGAGATCTCTGACGATTTTGGATTAAGGGTTGGTGTAGATGGAGGCGGCTGTTCAGGAATGAGCTATGTACTTGGTTTTGACCAAAAGAAAGAAGGTGATCAGGAATTTTTTATTGATGGCATAAAGGTATACATGCATAAAGCCCATCAAATGTATTTACTTGGAATGCAGGTAGACTGGCAGGACGGATTGAACTCAAGGGGCTTTACATTCAGCAATCCTAATGCGAACAGCACATGCGGCTGTGGCACAAGTTTCTCTGTTTAGATCTGATATCTTTGTAACATTATACAAGGTCTCGTTGTCTTAACAACGGGACTTTTTAATTTTATCCCTTTAAGTATTTATTCCGCTACAATGACCTATACTGAAAACGTAAGACTTGCGCTTCAATCTATAAAGAGTAACAGGCTCCGCACTATGCTTACAGCCCTAATCATTGCTATTGGTCTTTCTGCCCTGGTGGGAATATTAACTACGCTGGATGCGGTCAAAAAAAGCATGACAGAAGCATTCTCCAGTATGGGGGCAAATTCATTTACCATCAGAAACCGGGGCACTGGAATTCGGATTGGCGGACAAGGAAATAGGCCAAAGCCCTTCAGGTCTATTAAATACGAGGATGCAATTAGTTTTAAAGAAAGGCTAAACACACCGGCAACGGTAGCGGTTAGCGTGTATGCGAGCGGGGGTGCAACAGCGAAATATAAAACAGAAAAAACAAATCCCAACATCAATATCCAGGGAATAGATGAAAATGGCTTGGGTGCACAGGGATTAAATATTGGACTTGGTCGTAATTTCAGCGCTACTGAAGTTCAATCAGGAAATAATGTTTGCATAATAGGCAGCGAGATAAAAGATAAATTATTCAAAGAAGATTCACCGCTTGACAAAATCATCAATGTAGGAAATAACCGATTTAAAATTATTGGCGTGCTTGAGTCAAAGGGCCAGAGTATGGGAATGAGCGGCGACAGGTCTGTATATGTGACATTGCTAAAAGCAAAGCTTATTAATCAAAATTCCAATCCGTCTTACACGATCACGGTAGTTGTTCCAAATAACGATCAAATGGACAACATTATCGGTGAAGCTACTTCCGAGTTCAGAAACATTAGAAAAGTAAAAGTTGCAGAGCAGAATAACTTTGAAATCACTAAAAGCGATGCCGTAGCGCAGAGCTTATTTGAAAACTTAAAATACATCGTTTTAGGGGGTATAGCAATTGGCGCAATCACTTTGATAGGGGCTTCAATTGGTTTAATGAATATTATGCTGGTATCTGTAACGGAAAGAACCCGGGAAATTGGCATCAGAAAGGCTATTGGGGCAACGCCTTCAGTCATCAGAAAACAGTTTTTAATAGAAGCCGTTATTATTTGTCTGATTGGTGGGGCCTTCGGAATTCTTCTTGGAATAGCCATCGGCAATGCTATTTCACTCATGATGAGCGGCTCCTTTATCATTCCATGGCAATGGATAGGAGGAGGATTTGCTTTATGTGTGCTGGTAGGCATAGCATCCGGATATTACCCTGCAAAAAAAGCTTCTAAGTTAGATCCTGTAGAAGCTTTAAGATATGAATAAAGGGAGAAACTACCTCCCTTTATACTGTTTATCGTAATAAGCCTGGTAATTTCCGGTGGTTACATTAGTAAGCCATTCTTCATTATCCAGGTACCACGCTACTGTTTTTTCCAGACCTTCTTCAAATTGTAAACTTGGCACCCAGTCCAGCTCATTCTGGAGCTTGGCAGAATCAATTGCATACCGAAGATCATGTCCGGCTCTATCTACCACAAAAGTGATCAGTTTGGCAGACTCACCTGGATCTCTTCCTAATTTCTTGTCCATTATGCTGCATAACAAATGAATAAGGTCAATATTCTTCCATTCATTATGACCTCCTATATTATAGGTTTGTCCGCTTTTGGCCTGGTGGAAAATTACATCAATTGCCCGGGCATGATCTTCCACCCATAGCCAGTCACGCACATTTTCACCCTTACCATATACCGGAACCGGCTTATTATTTTTAATATTGTTAATAGCAAGCGGTATTAGTTTTTCCGGAAAATGATGAGACCCGTAATTATTACTACAGTTAGAAATTACGATATCCAAACCGTACGTATCATGATAGGCCCTTACAAAATGATCAGATGAGGCTTTGGAAGCAGAATAAGGACTATGAGGATCATAAGCGGTTGTCTCTGTAAACATCCCTGATTCTCCCAAAGCGCCATACACTTCGTCTGTAGAAACATGGTAAAAACGCTTTTCATCATATTTCCCTTTCCAATATTCCCTTGCTGCATTTAGCAAATTAACTGTACCAATTACATTGGTCATCACAAATGCACTTGGGTCAGTGATAGAGCGGTCAACATGTGATTCCGCAGCCAGATGAATTACCGCATCAAAATTCTCTCTTTTAAATAATTCATTGATCTCGATGGCATCGGTAATATCGGCTTTAATAAAAGTATAATTTGGCTTATCTTCTATATCAGTTAGGTTGGCCAGATTACCCGCATAGGTCAACTTATCCAGGTTTACAATAGCGTAATCGGGATATTTGTTTACAAATTTTCTTACAACATGAGAGCCGATAAATCCTGCCCCACCGGTTATTAATATCTTTCGCATAGTCTTATAATTCTTTTGGTAAGCCAAGTTCCCTGGCTATATCTGTTGTTTTATGACTGTGTATTTTACGCAACACTACATTTAGCGCATCCTTCAAATCAAATTGAAGGTCATCATGTAGTTTATTATATTTATTTAATAATGAAATTACTGACTTAACAATATAGATAAAAAGCTTTTCATTAAATTTATAAGCAGGCGAAAAAACACCCTCGTTAAATCCAATTGGAATGTGGGTAAGGAGATGAATTCTTAATTCCATTTCAGTTGAAATATCTTTGGTGACTTTAAAATGGTGGCTAATGCTCCCATTCAGCCGTCTCATTTTCAAAAGAACTTCTTTTGAATTAAGCTTTTTATTCATTTCCAAATCCGCTATAGTATCGTTCATTACTGACAGTAACTTATGGTATCTCTCTGCAAGATCATCTTCATTCTCCATCAATTTGAAGTGCAGATGTTCAGTCAACACCTTGTCCTTTGCTATTAGCCTGAGCAATAATTTATCTTTTTCCTTTTCAGGAAGAGATTTTATCTCCAGTTTAAGATCTTTATGCTCACTCAGCAACATTATTAAAATGGATTATCCTTTAAATATTTCTCCCAGTTCCAGGCCGAAGACATCATTTCACTGATACCCAATTCTGCCTTCCATCCCAGATCTCTGGCAGATTTTGTTACATCACCCCAAACTTGCTCTATATCCCCATCCCTTCGTGGCCCAATAGTATAATTTAACTTCTGGCCTGTAGACTGTTCAAATGCATCAATGACTTGTAACACTGTTGAGCCCGTACCCGTACCCAAATTAAACACTTCATAGTTTGATTCGGCTTCATCATTTTCCAAACGCTTTATCGCTGCTACATGGGCCTTTGCTAGGTCTACCACATGGATATAATCTCTTACTGCACTACCATCAGGTGTGTTATAGTCATTCCCGTATACTGTAATTGGTCCGCGTTTCCCAATTGCTGATTGGGTTATAAAAGGGACTAAATTCTGAGGGACGCCTATAGGCAATTCACCGATCAGTGCGGTATGATGAGCGCCAACAGGATTGAAATAGCGCAGCGATATTACCTTTAGGTCCGGACTCACTGCACAGGTTTCCTGTAAGATCTCTTCTGCAATTTGCTTAGTATTTCCATATGGTGACTCCGCTTTTTTTGTAGGAGCGTCTTCAGTTACAGGCAAAACATCCGGCTGTCCATACACAGTACATGAAGAAGAGAAAACCAGCTTAACTGAACTGTTAAATTCATTGATCAGATTGATCAGTGAATAAAAGTTGTTCCTGTAATATTTTAGGGGCTGCTGAACAGACTCTCCTACAGCCTTAAAGGCAGCAAAATGAATTACTCCCAATATGTCAGTCTGTGCTGCGACAAACTCTTTAACCTTGATTTCATCACATAAATCAAGCGCTACAAATTCTGGCTGAATACCAATAATTGACTCAATTTGTTTAAGTATTTTTGGATTGGAGTTGGATAGATTATCTACAATGATTACCTCATAACCTGCATTGTGCAGTTCCACTACTGTATGTGAACCAATAAAGCCGGTTCCGCCTGTTACCAATATTTTAGACATTTTTTCTTTTATCGATTATATGTTTTAAAATCTTTATGCTCATTATTTATCAATGCTTCTTTAGGCAAGGACTTAAAATACTCATAGGTAATCTTCAGCCCTTCAGCCCTGCTAATCTTCGGTTCCCAGCCTAAAATCTCTCTGGCCTTGGTAATATCCGGACGGCGCTGTTTCGGATCATCCACCGGAAGGTCCCGCAACACTAATTTTTGAGTGGTCCCTGTCAGCTTAATGATCTCTTCTCCAAATTGTTTAATGGTAATCTCATCAGGATTGCCAATATTAACAGGAGCAGCATAATCACTAAGAAGCAGTCTGTATATTCCTTCCACAAGGTCATCTACATAACAAAAAGACCTTGTCTGAGACCCATCTCCAAAAACAGTGAGGTCCTCTCCGCGTAGTGCCTGACCAATAAAAGCTGGTAGAACCCTTCCGTCATTCAGTCTCATTCTCGGCCCATATGTATTAAATATCCTTACGATCCTTGTTTCCAGTCCATGAAATGTATGATAAGCCATTGTCATCGCTTCCTGAAAACGCTTTGCTTCATCATAAACACCTCTCGGGCCAACCGGATTTACATTGCCCCAATATTCTTCAGGTTGTGGATTGACATTCGGATCGCCATATACTTCAGAAGTAGAAGCAATCAGCATTCTGGCATTCTTGTTCTTAGCAAGACCCAGCAAGTTGTGTGTACCCAGAGAGCCCACTTTTAAAGTTTGTATGGGTATTTTTAAATAATCTATTGGGCTTGCGGGAGAAGCAAAATGCAATATATAGTCCAGTTTACCTGATACATACACGAATTTTGAAACATCATGATGGGCAAACTCAAAGTTCTCCAGTCCAAATAAATGTGAAATATTCTGCAGATCTCCTGTAATCAGGTTGTCCATACCAATAACATGATAGTTCTCCTTTATAAACCTATCACAAAGGTGTGAGCCAAGAAATCCCGCAGCACCTGTAATTAACACTCTTTTACGTTCCATTAAATTATAAGCTTACGGCCAACACTATTATAATAATATCCCAGATCGATCATTTTTTGAAGGTCATATAAATTACGTCCGTCAAAAATCACTTTGTTACTCAATGTCTCTTCCATCCTTTCAAAATCAGGATTTCTGAATACGGACCATTCTGTAGCAATCAATAATGCATCTGCTCCCTTCAAAGCCTCATACTGGTTTTCTGCATAGGCTATTTTATCACCCATTATTGCCTTTACATTTGCCATTCCTTCAGGATCAAACGTAGTGACGGTAGCCCCCTTATTTATCAGTTCATCAATAATATACAAAGCCGGTGCCTCACGGATATCATCTGTTTCAGGTTTAAACGACAGACCCCATAATGCAAAATGCTTGCCTTTGAGATCTCCTTTATAATATTTCAATAGCTTTTCAACCAACACAGTCTTTTGCTTTTCATTTACCTGCATTACTGCTTTCAAGATCTGAAAATCATAACTGTGCTCATCTGCAGATTTTGCCAGGGCTTGTACATCCTTAGGAAAACAGCTTCCTCCATATCCTATACCCGGAAAAAGAAATCTTTTACCAATACGGTCATCAGATCCTATTCCTTTACGTACAGCATCTACATCAGCCCCTACTATTTCACAAAGATTTGCCACCTCATTCATGAAAGTAATTTTAGTAGCCAAAAATGAGTTAGCAGCATACTTCGTCAATTCCGATGAGCGTTCGTCCATAAATAGAATTGGATTTCCCTGTCTTACATACGGACCATATAATTCCGCCATAAGCTTTTTCGCTTTTTCGCTTGTCGTTCCGACTACCACCCGGTCCGGCTTCATAAAATCATCTACAGCCACGCCTTCACGTAAAAATTCTGGATTGGAAACCACATCTATCTCCACATCCGTATTTTCTGTAAATACGGCTTTTACTTTATCTGCAGTGCCAACAGGGACCGTTGACTTATTTACAATAACCTTATACTCTGTCACAAGTTTAGAAATATCCTTTGCTGCCCCAAGAATATACGAAAGATCAGCAGCACCGTCTCCTCCCGGAGGGGTAGGAAGGGCCATAAAGATAATTTGTGCATCCTTAATGCCCAGTGAAAGGTCAGTAGTAAAGGTCAACCTTCCCTGAGCGATATTCCGGTTAAACAGGACGTCAAGCCCAGGTTCATAAATAGGTATTTCACCTGCCTGCATTTTCTTCACCTTAGCCTCATTCACATCTACACATATCACGCTGTTCCCGGTTTCAGCAAGGCAGGTGCCCGTTACTAAGCCTACATATCCAGTTCCAATTACGGCTATTTTCATATATTAATTCCGTTTTAGTATTATTGAAGTATCTTCGGCTAAGATAAGAAATAAACATACAAAATGCTTTGGCTTTACAACATAGGTATTCAACTTTTTGGATTAATTGTTAGGATATTTTCCTTATTCAACAAAAAAGCCTTGCTATTTATCAAAGGCCGAACCAATATTTTTGAAAAAATACAAACCAGCTTAGATTCCAAAAAAAAGTATATCTGGTTTCACTTTGCCTCTCTAGGAGAATTTGAGCAAGGAAGGCCTGTACTGGAAAAGATAAAGCAGCAGTATCCAACAAAAAGTATCGTGATCACTTTCTTCTCTCCCTCAGGGTATGAGGTCAGAAAAAACTATCCACTCGCAGATGCAGTTTTCTATTTACCTCTTGACACAGCAAAAAATGCTAAAAAATTAATCAGCGCCATCAATCCTGAACTGGTAATTTTTACAAAATATGAATTCTGGTATCATTACTTCAAAAGACTAAATTCTCTTGAAATCCCTTTGTTTATAATATCCGCGATCTTCCGTCGGGACCAGGTATTTTTTAAGTGGTATGGAGGATTACACCGGACAATCCTCAGTTTTGTAGATTTTTTCTTTGTCCAAAATGAAGAAAGCAAAAACTTGCTGTCATCCTTAGGCTTACAGAATGCTAGTGTTAGTGGCGACACGCGATTCGACAGAGTTGCAGAAAATGCGTTGGCTCCAAACAAAATTGATTTGATAGAAAAGTTTTGCAAGTCCAGTCCTGTTATGATCGCTGGTAGTACCTGGATGGAGGATGAGCAACTATTAAAACACCTGATACTTCCAAATCCAGGTTGGAAGTTTATCATCGCCCCTCATGAAATCGATGACAAGCACATCGCTGAAGTACAACAGATGATTCCTCTGGCAACAAAATATTCCACATTAGGGAATCAAGACCAAAATTCTCAAGTGCTGATTATAGACAATATTGGGCTTTTATCCTCCATCTATCAATACGGCAGCATTGCCTACATTGGCGGAGGGTTTGGTGCCGGCATACACAACACACTTGAAGCTGCGGCTTTTGGACTTCCGGTAATATTTGGCCCCAGGTATGATAAGTTTCAGGAAGCTAAAGATTTAATAGATCTACGGGCAGCTATAAGTATTAAAGACCAGCACGAATTAATGGAGGCCTTCCACAGATTTAGCAAAGACCAGACCGTGGGGATCATTTCAAAAGACTACGTATCAGCCAAGAAAGGGTCAACAGACCAGATTGTTCAATATCTTTCCAGATATCTCTAAGAGACTACCATATTAACCAGTGCTTGTATAAACTTTGGATGATCATTTAAACTTTCTACCAGCTGCACATGTTCACCACCCAGGGCTCTGAATTCCTCATGATATTCCACCGTAATTTCATATAAGGTCTCCAGACAGTCGGCCACAAATGCGGGACTGAAAACAAGCAGGCGTTTCTTCCCTTCAGCAGCCAGTCTTTTTAATACATCAGTAGTATAAGGCTGTACCCAGGGTTCTTTTCCCAAACGCGACTGGAAGCAAACCGTATAATTCTCTCTGGAAATATTGAGCTTAGCAGCTATTAACTTTGCGGTATCATGCCCTTGTGCAGAATAGCAGAATTTATTAGTATCATTTAAAGTATCACAGCAATTGTCCTTTTTTAGACAATAATGCCCCGCATGGTCGCACTTCAGCAATTGTCGCTCAGGAAGTCCATGAAAACTAAATAAAACATGATCATATGTTTCCGGCTGATATTTTCGTCCGTTCTCAGCAAAAGTCTCAATTATCAACTCATTGTCGTGAAAAGAATTCACAAAACTGACAGGCGGTATCGTCTGCCATTTACTCACTATCTCCATCACATGCTGTATTACAGAACCGCTGCTTGCAGAGGCATATTGTGGAAACATAGGGATTACCTTAATGCTTTCCACCAAACCTGCTTTCAGTTTTTCAAGGGCTGACAAGATAGAAGGACTCTGATACCTCATAGCCAGCTCTACATGGTAGTCCGCTCCTAATTGCTCCTGAACAAGCGCCGCCTGTATTCTGCTATAGTACAACAACGGAGACCCGTTTTCATCCCATATCTCCTTATACAATTTTGACGTTTTAGGGCTTCGAAATGGCACGATGATACCTTTTACAAGTAAAGTTCTTTTAAAGGCATTGATATCAATTACACGCTCATCCATCAGAAACTGATCAAGATATTTGCGCACATCACTTACCTCCGGACTATCCGGAGTACCCAAATTCACTAATAGTATGCCCTTTTTTCCCATAATACGGCGCGAAATTAAATTATTCTGATCTGGAATCAGCTTAATAAAAAACAATAATTACTTTTTAATGATGAAGCAGAAAGGACTTTACCTCTTCCATCAACCACATAGGGGTTGAGGTTGCTCCGCATATGCCCACCTTGTCGTCTGCAGAAAACCAATTCATATCAATCTCTTCTATATTCGATATAAAATAAGAATTGTCATTATATTTTTTGCAGACATCATACAGCACCTTTCCGTTTGATGATTTTTTTCCTGATACAAATAAGATCTTATCGTAGTTCACTACAAATTTCTCAAGATCACCATATCTATTCGATACCTGCCGGCAAATTGTATCATTTGCTTTAACTTCATAACCTCTGTTGATTAATTGTTCTTTGATATGATAGAATTTATCTGTGCTTTTAGTAGTTTGACTATATAACGTAAAACTGGCAGGTAACTTAACGTCATCCAATTCAGCCAAATCCTGAAATACAATGGCTTTACCGTCTGTTTGTCCCTGCAAACCCACCACTTCAGCATGGCCGTGTTTACCAAATATCAAGATTTGCTCGTCCTCATCATGTGAATTTTTTATCCGGTTCTGCAGTTTTAAAACCACGGGACAGGATGCATCTATGAGCGTAAGATTATTTTCTAATGCCAGTTGATACGTAGACGGTGCCTCACCATGCGCTCTGATCAGCACCTTCTCATTGTGCAGATTGTTCAGTTGTTCATGATCAATGATCCTTAAGCCTTTATCAGTCAGCCGCTTCACTTCTTCATCATTATGCACAATATCTCCCAGGCAGTACAGATAATCCTCATGGGCCAGAATGTCTTCAGCCATGTCGATCGCGTACACCACTCCGAAGCAAAATCCCGATGCCTTATCTATATTTACAGTTAAATTGTACTTCATCACAAGTTAATAGCTAATCAACTACAAACTTAGGCAAAACAATGTTTGCATTTGTCAGCTGATAAAAAAAAATGCATCCAGATGGATAATCAAATCATCTCCTATATTGGAGTGCTTTGCTACAGATCTCCTTTAGTAAAAACCAGGAAAGTAATGTCATTTGTACCGGATGCAACAGCACATTAACAACAGGATTTTCATTTGTGAGAAAAGAGATCATTACCCGGGTCAAGAAGATCAGCCCTATTGGCAAAGCCACAAAAGAAGGCTCAAAATAAATAAACATCACAATAGGCCCTGCTATTAATAATAAAAGATAAATTAGCGCTGCTAAGCTATTATTACCAAATACCTGCAGCAATTGTCTACCTTGCACATTAGCTCCCTCAGTATTATTTATCAATAATCCATTTGCCAGAAGTGTTTCCATACGCTCCCGCGACCTGTTTGACCGGTAATCCTCTGCATTAAAGAACATACATCCCGTATTTACCATAGCAAAGGCCGGACTGCTTGTCAACCGCATTAACCTTAACGGAAACATATTTAGCACAATAAATTCCTTTATCGGAACCACACACCATTCATACGCTGTATTTAACTGCTGAGTCGGAATTAAATGCAGCAAACTAAGATTAAACACCTTGGTACGATACACCAGGTTGTTAATCAGACCATTGCCAACTACCATATTTGGTTCTAAAAACAACAAATACTTACCCTTTGCTTTGTCTGTCAATAGCTGTTCATCCTCATCATCCGCTTTAATAATGACCTCCAGATTTTGATAATCCTGCTGCTTCAGTGAATCTAAAAGAACTGATATATCCTCGCCAGGTAATGGTGCCAGTATCACAGAAACCATATCGGTAAACCGTCTTCCGTATTTATTAAGCTTTGGATTAGACAGGAAATTAAACAAGGTTACTGAAAAACGCAGCACTAAAAATACCAGTATGGCATAAATAAAGATGATCATATGTATTCAACCTGATCCGCTAGGGCTTGCTCATAATGCTTATTATATTCACTCTTGAGCAATTGTAGGCTGATGTATTCTTCAGCTTCCCAATTACGGAGATAGGTTCTCACCTGCGGCTTTCGCTTTCCAAAATAATCTACCAGAGTAGCTGAAAAAACAATCTGAAATTTCTTTTTAGATGCGTTTACAATCTGCATCACCCCTTTTTCAAATACGATACTATCTGCATAACTGGTATAGCGCTTACCTTGCGGAAATACCAGTACCAGGTTCCCGGCATCATTCAAAAGCTGCCCTGCATAAAGTAATGTTTCTACAACGTCTTTGCCTTTATTTACTGCCGCAAATGCCCCCGCATATTTCAGGTACCAGTTTTGTTCATAATCTTCATTAGTCACCAATACATGAAAATTCTTTTTAAAAGAAAGCCGGTTAAGTTGAAACATTAGAAAGCCGTCCCACCAGCTAAAGTGATTGGCCAATAACAGTATTGCCTCATCGCTTTTAACCGGTATCCGGTTGAAAGTGTAAGAATAAAAATCCTTCTTTATGATATAAGCAATATACCAGGAAAAGATCTTAAATAATAATGGGCTTTTTTGGGGCTGGTACATCCCTCTAAAATGAGAAAATTTGCGCTCAATTGCAAATGCTTAGCTTAAATAGACCCGGTCTTCTTCACCTTCTACATCCATAACCACGTCCACATGCTCTTTCAATACTGTGGCCAACTGCAAACCAACATAATCTGTAGCTATAGGAAATATTTTATGTCGCCTGTCTACCAATACAACAGTTCGGATCTTTTTATGCGGGGTATTTAAAAAAACACCAAGTCCATAAGCAAGCGTTTTACCGCTATTCAAAACATCATCAACCAATATCACTACTTTATTCTTCCAATGAGATTCGTCCAGGTCTGTATTGGCTACCAGTTTGCTGTTCAACCTGTCCAGATCTATTTTGAGCATCACAATTTTAAAATTAGAGATCTTTAAAAGCACTTCCTGCAGGCGCAAAGCCAGTTTATATCCACGGTCCCATATTCCTGCCAATACGATTTCCTGCTCGTCAAGATTATCTTCCAATATCTGGTATGCTATTCTATTAATCCTTTGCTGTATCTGATTCTTATCAAGAATAAGTAACTGAGATTCTGCCATCTGATATTATGTTGTTTTTCGTTTACAAAAAGAACGATTTTAAGACTCATAATCAAACTTAGCTGAAAGTATTTTTGAGATTAAATAAATTTCACCATCGCTGCAACGTTTGCCCCATCTTTACGTCTAATTACTATAAACCTATAAAAAAACAAAAAGATGAAGAAGTTTAACCCAATAAAATTATCCGCACTTACATTGGCCTTCTCCGCAATTGCCTTCTCGCTTAGCGCTCAGGATAGCAAAGATGTAACACTCAGAAATTTCAATGAAGTTTCCGTTTCAAGCGGCATAGACCTGTATCTTACTCAGAGCACTGCAGAAAATATTAAGGTTATAGCCCATCCTGATCTCTTAAAAGATGTAATCATCGAAAAAGAGAATAACTTGCTAAAGATCAGGTACAGAAACAACATAAGCTGGGGCAGGATGTTTAAAGGCCAGAGTATTAAGGTCTATGTTAATTACAAAACACTGCAGGCTATTTCGGCTAGCGGCGGAAGTGATGTTTTTACGCAAAACACTTTGAAAACAGATAAACTGGTTGTCAGTGTAAGTGGGGGCTCTGATCTGGAATTAAATTTAGTGACTAAAGACCTGCAGGTCCAGAGCTCAGGAGGGTCAGATATTGAATTAAAAGGCAGCGCGGTAAACATGCAGGCCAGCGTGAGCGGAGGAAGCGATATTGATGCTTTAGGCTTTGTTGTCGAATATGCCAGGGTAACGGCAAGCGGGGGGTCAGATGCAAATGTGAACGTTACCAAAGCTTTGGAAGCAAGTGCAAGCGGCGGCAGTGATGTCAATTATAAAGGAAATGCATCTGTAAAGAAAACCTCTTCCAGCAGAAGCGGTGATGTAAAAAGGATAAATTAAAATTTAGACAATTAGTTTTTTAGTAATCCCTGCCAGGCGGATACCTGCAGGGATTTTTAAATCAGCTATTAGCCTCTGTTTTTATAAGGATAAAAAATAAAATTGGCTCCCTCGGGTACTATCACAAATACACACATAAAGTCTTCCGGCTTCTTATAATTTTTAAGAAACAATGCCCTTTTATCAGGCGTGATAATACCCTTTTCAACAAATTCTTCAAATGTAGAAGCCTGAATGGTCCATTCTGTATTCAATTCGTTTCTATCGAGTATCTTTTCGCCAATATTAACTGTATGTTGATGCGCTATAAATATAGGATTGACAGACAAACCCTCCACCATAATCTCTACCGCAATTTCTCTTATAGAATCGGCATACAGATCAAGATCTTTCTCCAGGCTTATCAGGGGACTTTTAGCTTTCTCCTCTTTATTACCCTCAGGCTGTTGTGGCATTAATTCTTCTAAATCCATTCTTTAATTCTGTTAATCTTCAATAATTTCCAAAGTCTTTCCTCTGAACTTCAGCAATACGACATTTTCAACATGTTGCGTATGCGGAAACATATCCACAGGCTTAATCCGCACTATAGTGTACTTCTCTTTTAGCAATGCCAGATCTCTTGCCTGTGTAGCAGCATTGCAACTTACATATACTATCTTATCTGCTTCCATTTCTAACAGTCTATCCACTACGTCAGCATGCATACCCGCCCTTGGTGGATCGGTAATTACCACATCAGGCTTACCATGCTGCACGATGAAGTCCCTGGTTAGAATGTCCTTCATATCACCGGCAAAGAAGGTTGTGTTGGCTATTTGATTTAGCTCAGCATTAAATTTTGCATCTTCAATAGCAGTTGGTACATACTCTATTCCCACCACATGCTTTACCCCCCGGGCTACAAAATTAGCTATAGTTCCTGCCCCTGTATATAAATCATAAACCAGTTCATCACCTGTAAATCCCGCAAATTCTTTCGTGATTTTATAAAGTTCATATGCCTGACCGGAATTTGTCTGGTAAAAGGACTTGGCCCCTATTTTAAATTTAAGGCCTTCCATTTCTTCAAAAATATGATCACGGCCGCCATAAGTAATCACCTCCTGATCAAATATCGTATCATTCTTTTTCTGATTGATGATATACTGCAAGGAAGTGATCTCAGGGAAATTTACCTTCAGAAATTCCATCAATCCATTTACAGATTCCTGTCCCACATAAGCGAAGACCACCACTACCATCACTTCTCCCGTCGATGAAGTACGGATGATCAGGTTCCTCAAATTTCCCTCATGGTTTCTAAGGTCATAGAAACTCATTCCGTTATTTAATGCATATGTCCTTACGCTGTTTCTGATCGAATTGGAAGGCTCAGCCTGCAGGTAGCAATGCTGAATATCCAATATTTTATCAAACCTAAGCGGCACATGAAATCCAAGGGCATTCATCTCCAGATCTTCATTGGGCCCGACTATATCATCAGGCCTGTCCGCCATGTCCTGCTTATTCAGCCAGCGTTTATTAGAAAATGTATATTCCAGTTTATTACGGTAATATTTATTCTCTGCAGATCCCAAAATGGGCTCCATACTACTGGTATCTATTTTTGCCAGGCGTTGCAAGGCAGCCTCTACGTTTTTTTGCTTAAATTTTAATTGCGACTCATAGCCCATGTGTTGCCATTTACAACCACCACAAGTGCCAAAATGCTGACAAAAAGGATCTGTTCTTAAATCTGAAGGCTTAATCAGCTGCTCAATAACTGCTTCGGCAAAGTTCTTTTTCTTTTTAACGATCTTAACATCTACTATATCTCCCGGTACAGCCTTGTCTACAAATACCACAAGTTCATCTGCTTTACCAACTCCTTTGCCTTCCTCGGCAATGTCTATAATACTTAAATTAGGAATGATGGTTACCGTCCCGGATTTTCTGTTTCTACTCATTATGGTACAAACTTAGATAAAATTGGCCTGTTTTTAAATTCTACAGGCACAAAGATTTACCTGAAGTGCCTGGAACACCTTTTAAAAATAGAAATTAACGTCAAACCCTACTTACCAAAGACTTTAAGGATAAAACCAAAAAAACCATTTACTAAGTTAAAGCTTACATCAAACTTCTCATCCACCATTACAGAAATTTCCAAGATCTCTTTACTCATGACAACATCTAACTATTTAGCCAAAAATACACGTTTTTGTACCAAATACCAAAACGGTATAGTTAAGATATTGTAAAGATTTAAAGTGCTGCCTTCACGAGAAAAGGAAGCAGTTCTTTTTGAAAGCTCACAAAGTTTTTCCTTACATCCGAGTCGCTGACAGAAGTAAAGGCAAATGAAAACACAATACTTTTACTTGCTTTAAGTAAAAAGGCCAATCCTTCCTTTCGTGATGGATTGTGTTTAAAATGATCCAGTTCCAGGTATGCCGACAACAGCAGAGATTCAAGCTGATCCGACAGGTGCTTTAAAAACTCTTGTGAATTCGCATTCTCCCGCACAAAATCCCATCCTATAAATTCATTGCAAACAGTATAGGTGAGCCTGCAGGTCTTCATTACCAGCGCCTTCAGGTGTTCTTCTTCATTGGCAAACTGCGCCTTATTTTTAAGGATCTCATGCAAATTCAGATCCAGGTAATTCATTAAAATCGCATCCAGGATCTGCTCTTTGCTTTCAAAATACTTGTATATAGTGGCTTTAGCCATCCGCGCCTTCCTCGCAATTTCATTCACACTCGTCTTATGATACCCGTATTTCCTAAACAGTTCTTTTGCAGCCCTGATAATGCTTTCTTTAATTTTCTCCGGTTCCATTAATTACTTACATTTATAGTCTGCCCTCCACGAAGTGACGTGGTATAGGATTTTAAACTGCGTACTGCAGGTGCTTTCTGTGGACTCCCATCAGTCAGCAAATATTTAGCCCCCGTACAGGGATCGGTAGCCGTTATGCCTGTATCATCGGGCGACACTGCACATCCTTCTTTCGGATTTACAGAACTACACCTGTCAAATGCCACATATCCATTACCTGTATTTACAATCATCAATCCTTTTACACCATGGTTGGGTACTAAGAGAACCCGGTTAACCGCTTTAATATTAAACTCCTGAACGGTCACATTGTATTCCACAAATATGTTAGGAATCATCTCACCTTCCTTTCCGCAGCCTAATATAATTATTGTTAATAAAAATAATCCTGATAATCTCCTGATCATTATATCAATGACGTTTTATACTGCTTCAAAAAGCGTACATCGTTTTCAGAAAACAAACGCAGGTCCTTTATTTCAAATTTTAAATTAGCAATGCGTTCTATTCCCATTCCAAATGCAAATCCGCTATATTTTTTACTGTCTATGTTGCAATTCTCCAATACATTCGGGTCCACCATACCACAGCCCAGGATCTCCACCCAGCCACTATACTTACACATGTTACAGCCATCCCCTTTACATATAGTACAGGAAATATCCATTTCTGCAGATGGCTCAGTAAATGGAAAATAAGAAGGCCTGAAACGGACCTTAGTTCCTTCTCCATAAAGTTCCTGAACAAAATAAAACAGGGTTTGTTTCAAATCAGCAAATGAAACATTTTCATCCAGATATAAACCTTCTACCTGGTGAAAAAAGCAATGTGCCCTGGCAGAGATCGCTTCATTTCTATATACCCTGCCTGGCATGATTGCCCTGAAAGGTGGTTGCCCTGCTTCCATCATCCTCACCTGTACAGATGAAGTATGTGTCCGCAATGCTATATCCCCTTTTTCTCCACCCTTTTTTATAAAAAAGGTATCCTGCATATCACGGGCAGGATGCTCTTCAGGGAAGTTTAATGCGGAGAAATTATGCCAGTCGTCTTCTATTTCCGGACCTTCAGCCACTACAAACCCAAGTTTATTAAAGATCTCAATGATCTCTCTTCTTACCAGGGCCAGTGGATGCCGCGCCCCTATTTCAAATCCCTCTCCGGGCAAAGTTAAATCTGCATCAGCTACCTTTACCGATTCCTCTGCTACATTATTTTCCTTCAAAAACTGATATTTCGCTTCGGCAAGTTGTTTAAACTCATTTAAAACCTTACCAAGGGTTCTTTTCTCTTCAGGTGAAACAGCTTTAAATTCATCAAAAATATCTTTGATGATGCCTTTTGTACCCAAAAACTTTATCCGAAATTGCTCTAACTCATCCGCTTTCTCTGTAGAAAATGCATTTATCTCTTCAGTATATTGTGTTATCTTATCTTGTAACATGGCTCAAATATACAGCTAATTATACAATAAATTTATAATGACTGAGTCCATAAATCATCTTTAAGTACATGAAGATAATGAAAATAGACTCAGCCTTGCATTTATATCACCTTTAGTTCTTTACCAACTTTAGTAAAAGCGGCAATCGCCTTATCCAGGTGGTGCTGCTCGTGCGCGGCCGACAACTGTACCCTGATCCTTGCTTTACCCTGACCAACTACCGGATAATAAAACCCGATCACATAAATCCCTTCTTCCAGCATTTTGGCTGCAAATTCCTGCGCCAGCTTGGCATCATAAAGCATCACCGGAACTATCGGGTGTACCCCTTCTTTAATATCAAATCCCGCTTCCGTCATTTTCCTGCGGAAATAAGCAGTATTGTGCTCCAGCTTATCTCTCAGGTCTGTCGTTTCACTCAAAAGATCCAGTACCGCAACTGATGCACCTGTAATAGCAGGGGCCAGTGTGTTTGAAAACAAATATGGTCTTGACCGCTGACGGAGCATATCAATAATTTCTTTTTTACCTGAGGTAAATCCACCTGAAGCACCGCCCAGCGCCTTACCCAAGGTACCTGTAATGATGTCTATTCTATCCATCACATTGAAATGCTCATGGGTACCGCGACCAGTTTTCCCCATAAACCCGGTACAGTGTGACTCATCGATCATTACCAGCGCTTCATACTTATCGGCCAAATCACATATTTTATCCAGGGGGGCCACTACTCCATCCATAGAAAATGCACCATCGGTCACAATGATCCGGTGTCTTGAATCTTTAGCGGCTATTAATTGCTGTTCCAGATCTGCCATATCTGCATTCTTGTACCTGAACCGCTTTGCTTTACACAAACGCACACCATCAATGATAGACGCATGGTTCAGTTCATCAGATATGATCGCATCCTGATCATTGAATAAAGGCTCAAAAACACCTCCATTGGCATCAAACGCCGCAGCGTACAAGATTGTATCTTCGGTTCCTAAAAACGTCGACAACTTCGCTTCCAGTTCTTTATGTACATCCTGTGTACCACAAATGAAACGTACAGAAGACATACCATACCCATATTTGTCGATCGCCTTTTTAGCCGCCCCGATCACGTGAGCATGTGAAGACAGTCCTAAATAATTATTCGCACAAAAATTGATTACTTCCTGACCTGTATTGATCTTTATATCGGCACCCTGAGGGGTTACAATTATACGCTCGCGTTTAAATAAACCATCGTTTTCTATTTGTTCAAGTTCTTTTTGCAGAACAGGCTGAAGTGTTTTGTACATTGTGAATAATTTAGTTACGCTGCAAAGTTATAAAAATATCATCCTGTAGCTATATTCAAATTAAAAGCACTTAACAAACTTTAACAGAATTACGCTGTTACATTAAAATACTTATCCGATATTTAGGCATAAATCTGCACAATGAACAAAATCTATCTTACGTTATTCTTGTTAATTGTTACCCTCAGTGTGTCTGCGCAACAAGTAAAACTTACCGGCACAGTAAAAGAAAGTAGCGGAGAATCTGTTCCATTTGCTTCTGTTTATATAAAGAATACCACCATTGGTACCTCGGCCAATGTTGACGGCTTATATAGCTTATCACTAGATAAAGGCACACATACTATAGTTTACCGCGCCATAGGCTATAAAGCAGTCGAAAAAGACATTACCATCAATGAACATACTTCCCAGGATATCACACTGGCACCGGAAACTTATAGCCTCGCTGCCGTTACCATAGACGGCAATGCCGAGGACCCAGCGTATGAAATTATCAGACAGGCCATCAAACAGAGAAAAGCGCATTTGACAGAAGTCGACGCCTATACGGCCAATGTATATATCAAAGGTGTACAGAAACTGGTAGGCGCTCCAAAAAAATTCTTTGGCAGGGACATCCAAAAGACACTCGATCTGGACACCAACCGCAAGGGAATTCTATATCTGTCCGAATCTACCTCAACCTTTGCCTTTAAGCAGCCGGACCTGGTACATGAAGAAATGGTTTCATCCAAAACTGCGGGTCGCAACAATGCATTTAGCTTCAATAAAGCATCCGATCTGATCATCAACTTCTACCAGAATATACTGCTCGAAAATACGCTCAGCCCACGCGGGTTC
The DNA here is from genome assembly GCF_004331695.1 of Pedobacter psychroterrae. Lineage (GTDB taxonomy): Bacteria > Bacteroidota > Bacteroidia > Sphingobacteriales > Sphingobacteriaceae > Pedobacter > Pedobacter psychroterrae. The sequence continues at coordinate 28,954 of NZ_SJSL01000001.1, forward strand.
GTATCGCCCATTTCAGACAATGCCCTACTTTATTACCGCTATAAATTTCTGGGTGTAGCAGTTGAAAACGGCGCTACCATTAATAAAATACAAATCATCCCCCGCAGGGAACATGACCCTGTGTTTCGCGGGATCATCTATATCAAAGACGACAGTTGGCACATGGTGAATGCAGATGTATACCTCACTAAAAACTCCGGTATCAACCTCCTCGATACGCTAAACATCTCCCAGCAGTTCTTAAAAGTGGAAGACACTTATATGCCTTCCAATATCAATTTCCAGTTCAACGGAAATGTGCTTGGCTTTAAGTTCGAGGGTTACTATGTTGGCGTTTACAGCAATTACAATATCCATCCTGAATTCCCTAAAGGTTATTTCAACGGAGAAATCCTTAAAATCACCAAGGCAGTTAATAAAAAAGACTCATTATTTTGGTTAAATAACCGCCCCATCCCCCTCACCGGCGAAGAAAGCCGCGACTATGTCAGAAAAGACAGTATTGCTGCCCTGAAAACTTCCAAAAAGTACCTCGACTCGCTGGAGCGCGTGAACAACAAATTTGGCATAGGGAAACTGCTGTTATCAGGATATACGGTCAACAACCGTTACGATAAAAAATCACTTAGTTTTGATCCGGTACTCAAGGCCATTATATACAATACTGTTGAAGGTTTTGCTGTCAAATATGGAGTTACGTATACCAAAAACATGGAAGACAGAAAATACTTTTCCTTTCGTCCGGAAGCCAGGTATGGGTTCTCCAACAAAACATTTACGGCCAACCTGTCGGCCAACTACTATTACGACCCCGTCAAGCGTGCTAATATCAGCATCAGCGGTGGTTCAGGTATTTACGACCTGAATAATCTCGGAACGATGGCCTTGTTAGGAAACTCGATCAACAGCCTACTTTTCGAAACGAATTTCAGTAAATTTTATAAAAAGGAGTTCGTTAATATAGGTGCTACAAGGGAACTGGCCAATGGGCTTCAGGCATCACTTGTAGCCGACTACTCAAGAAACACCAACCTGCAAAATACTACTTCATTCAAAATAAGGGACCTGAAAGACAAAGAATTTACTTCAAATAACCCTTTCTCACCTGACACAGAGACACCGCTTTTTGACAATTACAAGTCTCTATCCCTCAGTGCTTCCCTGACATATACGATCGGTCAGAAATATATCACAAGGCCTGATGGCAAATTCTATCAGGATGCTAAATACCCGACCATCACGGTCAGCTACCGCAAGGGGATCAACAATCTGCTAAACAGTGAGGTAGATTATGACCTGGCAACCATTGGCCTACAGCAGAACCGCATCAGCGCAGGAATGTGGGGCTACGCGTCGTTTGTGTTAAGCGCAGGAAAATTCCTAAACAACAATAAAGTATATTATCCCGAATTCAAACACTTCCGCGGTAACAATGCCCGATTTATCAAACCCGACCTAAGGAGGTTCCTTTTCTTAGATTTCTATGAATTCAGCACAAAAGAACAATATGCAGAAGCGCATTTGGAGCATAATTTCTCCGGACTGTTCAGCAATAAAATCCCACTTGTACGCAAATTAAAGCTTGAGGAGGTAATCGGTATAAGCTACCTCACCCAGCCTTTAAAAGAAAACTACACCGAGTTTTATTTTGGTGTGCAGCGTCTCATCTTCAGAGCAGTCTATGGATTTGCCTATGATGGAAAGGATCAGGCAGTGCACGGCTTTAAGTTATCTTACGGATTTTAAATATCCAGTTTCTTTCTGATATCTCCAGGAATGCCTTTTTTATGTAATAAAAACGCAGTGGTTTTATATTTCACAAAGTTCTTGGTCACATACAGATAGCCTTTATAGTCGTTTACAGCACCCCATGAATTTTTAACGATGTAATATTCTTTACCGTTCTGGTCCTTGGCAATGCCTGTAATCTGCATCCCGTGATCATCTGTAGTTTCATACTCATCAAACGCAGCCTGGCGCATCTCTACCGTTATCTCCTTTTCATTCTTAGGCCCGTTAAACATCGCTCTTTTTTCCTCTCCCGTCATGTCTTCTAGCTCTTTCGCAGGCACATAGGCGATCCCGTTTTTCCAGCTAAAGCCTTTTTCGCTCACATCTGTAGCCCATGCTACTGTAAACCCACCTTTCAAAGCGTTGTCAATAATCCTGGTGATGTCATCCATCTGCACATTATATACCTGATCAAAAGACCAGTTATCAGGCACCATCAATACTGCCTTCTGATAATACGGCGAGGTATTGAAAGAAGAAAGCTCTACATAATCAGCAGGCTCAATCCCCACTACCTCTTTAGCAAAAGTTTTAGGTGTATATTCCTTCCCTTCATAAGTGAATTTCTCCGGAACTGCACCCATGCAAGAATCTATAGTTGCTATATATCTGGCTTTCCAGTTCGGATCAAAATTACCCGACACAGCTTTTTTAAGGATCGCTTCTGTCAGCTTGTTCATCCTGTCAGATGAACTGCCGCTTCCATAATCATTGCCAGTATAAACCTCCTGTGGCAATGCGCCATATTTTGCAAACATATTGGTTACATCATGACAAGCACCTCCATCACCAAGTGTCAGGGCGCCGTGCATGCGCACATAATTGATTCCTTTCTCTATGTAGGCGTTACGTGCAGTAAAAAGATCAGCAAGATCTACCGGCTTCTTACCCATACGGATCATTTCAGACTCAAGGAAAGAGTTCGTACTATAGCTCCAGCAGGTACCTGATGATTTTTGATTTTTCACCGAAGTAGCTTCCGCATTTATTAACGGCGTAAAAGTAAAGGTTGTAGCACTGTTTTCGCTTTGATTATCTTTAAGGGAGTTAACAAGATTGTCCTGTGCAAAGGTAATGGTCGATCCGAGCAGCAGGCCAGCAGCCAGCCACAATGATTTCATTGATGGTTTAGTCATTTGTATGTTTAATGTTAGTTAGTTTTTTTGTTATCTGCATAACACTGCAAACTTACTAATATTCTAGCCTCCGGCACAAGCCCGATCCTTTCATAACAAAAATATTATGTTTTAGCGGCCAGACTTAACCCTGTTGCGCTCCGCTTCAGATCCGCCAGTACGCTGGCGGGCTGCCTTGATCGCATTGCTTCCAAACCGGTAGGTACAGGTAAAACGGAACACCCGGCTTTCCCAGCGCTCACTTACCACATAATCCTGTGACGGCAATGTACTGGTGATGCTGCTCCTCTGCAATTTAAATACATCATTTGCGCTCAGTTTCAGGCTCAGCTTCTTGTCCATAAACGACTTGCTAAGCCCCAGGTCCACACCATACTGGGGAGCAATCAGCAGTGTACCATATACATTTCTGGATTGATAATAGCCCGACCATTCTACACTTGCCGTTGGGGCCAGTGTGATGGTCTGCGTGGTATTCAGGTTAAAAGCGATCCTTCCGCTTTCATAAGGCGCACCGAGGAGATCAGGAGTTTTAAAATTATTGTAATAAGTCGTCAGGTTATTGCTACTGCTCCACCATTTGGTGACCTGTACCGGGCAACTGATATTCAGGTTGTACGAATCCTGGGTTGCCAGGTTCTGATCTGAGATAAAAATGGTCTTAGTAGCTGTATCAGTAAGCAATACATCAGTGATCACATCTGTAGTATGACTATATCCAAGCGTTACGTTCAATGTCTTTTTATACCCGTAAGAGAGCTCAAATGAATTGGTATACTGAGGCTTCAGAAAGGGATTACCAAAATTAAAAGAATACAGATCCAGATAAGAGATAAATGGGTTCAGCGACTCATAGTCGGGCCTGTCTATCCTCCTGCTGTAAGAAAAGCCCATTTCATGATTTTTAGCCAGCTCATGATTGACAAACACACTCGGAAACAAATTCAGGTAGTGCCTTTTTACAATTTTATTATCGGTGATCGAATTTCCTTTTGAATTGGTCTGCTCTGCCCTCAGCCCCAATTGCACCGTAGTAGCTTTAAACTTCCTGTTCAGATTTGCATAGGCCGCATTGATATTTTCATCATACAGAAACTGGTTGCTACGCTTAGGATCGTCCATCCATGCATTACCCTCAAAATTCTCAAATATAAAATTGTTGTCCGTCTTTACCAGGCTCGATTTCAATCCAGCCTCAAACTTCATCGCTTTGCCAATGGGATAGGTATAGTCTGCCTTTGCTGCCCGGATATTGGTTTCTGAAGGGGAAGCGTTTCTGAATAAATAAGCAGACTTTAGTGGTTGTCCTGCGGCATTAAAATAACGGTTGTTAAAATGGTTGTCTTCACTGCCCGTATATCTTGAATAATCCACATCTACACTGAATTCCTGTCCCGATGTATCAATCGTGACTTTATAGTTCAGGTTGTACGTCATCCCTGTATATTTATAATCGCCCGGATTCTGCGCTACTACCGACGAATCCGTTTTACCAGGCCTGTCGCCGATCAGTGTCAGCACATCCGACTCATTACGCCCATTGCTATTATAGCCGTTAAACACAAAGCCCACAGTATTCCTTTCATCTATAAAGTAATCAGCCCCCGCTTTATAATTGCTGTTGTTACGATCTCTTACTGTCGTATTCACCTGGTCAAAATAGGTTTTATCAGCTATCGTATTATTGACCCTTACGATGTCCGTACCGCTATACCTTTTATTCTTACCATAGTTAAAGTTGCCAAACACATTCAGCTTCTTCTCACGATGATTCATGGTGAGTCCGCCATTTGCTTTATGATACCTGCCATAACCCGCTCCTGCCGAAAGCGACCCGTTAGTACCATAATTCTGGTTCTTTTTCAGCTTGATATTGATGATCCCCGAATTACCGGCTGCATCATATTTTGCAGATGGATTGGTGATCAGCTCTATGGACTGTATGGCATTTCCTTCAGTAGAACGGAGCAGGTTGGCAAGTTGTTCGGACGATAAATAAGTAGGCTTGCCATCCAGCATGATCATCACGCCCTGCTTACCTTTCAGGCTTACGTTTCCTTCCCGGTCTACCGTCACCCCCGGTGCTCTTTCCAGGATCTCCAGTGCCGAATTTCCGGCAGCAATAGCGCTATTCTCCACATTGATCACCGTCTTGTCAATCTGCCGTTCAATAAGCGGCCGCTGCTTCACAATTTCTACACCTTTCAGCTCCCTGGAATCAATGGCCAACTGCACATCGCCGAGCCCATATACTTTTTTGTCAGCCGAGATCAGATATGGCCCCTTAAGGACTTTCTTATACCCAACTACATAGATCGATACCGTATAGCTGCCCGCTTTAAGCCCCTTAAACTGAAATCCCCCGTCTTCGGCAGTCAGCGTTCCTTTTACTATGCTGGAATCCCCGCTGTTTAGCAAACTTACTGTAGCATAAGGAAATGCCTTTTTCGTTTCATCTAGTACCCTGGCCGAAATCTCTCCGTCGCCTGTGGCCGTCTGCGCCTTTACATAGCTAAATGCTAAACAAAGTATTGCAAATATGAGGGTAGTATTTTTTTTCATAGGGCATAGTTTTTCACATACGCTTTCCAGCATACTACATTGAATATGATTAATTTAGGTATTCGGGTTTCTTTGTATTGATAAGATGAACAAATCAAACAAAAGGTTACAGAGATTTTAAAATAATCTCTGTCCATAAAAAGATCTGATCAAATTATCTATATTTCCGATGCGGAAACAAGCCGCAGAAACAGGGACAAAACATCAACCTAAAAGCGATATGAAAACCATTGTCATTTTAACCGGAGCAGGTATCAGTGCAGAAAGCGGACTCAAAACATTCAGGGATGCTGACGGACTATGGGAAGGACATAGTATAGAAGACGTGGCTACTCCGGAGGCATGGAAACGGAATCCGGCCTTAGTGCAGCAGTTTTATAATGAACGCCGCAAGTCGGTACTCGAAGCACGGCCTAATGATGCGCACTATGCACTGGTAAAACTACAGGAAAAATACAAAGTACATATCATCACGCAAAACGTGGATGACCTGCATGAACGTGCGGGTTCAGAAAATGTACTCCACCTGCATGGAGTGATCACCAGATCCCAATCCGACCTCGACCCGCAGCTCACCTACCCAATCGAAGGCTGGGAGCTGCGTGATACCGATGTTTGCGAACATGGAAAACAGTTGCGGCCACATGTAGTATGGTTTGGTGAAGATGTACCAATGATCAGTGTGGCGGCAAACATCTGCCGACAGGCAGATATACTTATAGTCATCGGCACCAGTCTGCAGGTCTACCCTGCTGCAGGCTTGATCAGCTATGCAGCACCTAACGCTATTAAATATGTAATAGACCTCAAAGTACCTGCCATAGGAAATGAGGTGATCAGGATAGAACAATCCGCTACTGAAGGAGTACCTGCCCTTGTCCAAGAGCTCATGTCGTAACAAACCTGCTGTAAAAAGCAAAAAATGGCATACTATGGGTTTTAAAACCATATAAAATTCTGTACCTTACTAAATATTACACAGATATAACCTAACCAGATATTAATGAGTGGATTTGAAATTAAAAAATCAGGCACCCAGTATGATGCCGTAATAGTGGGATCAGGTGCCGGAGGCGGTATGGCAGGATATGTATTGGCCAATGCCGGACTAAAAGTGTTGATGCTGGAGGCAGGGGCCTACTTTGACCCCCGCATAGATTCAGCGCAGTTAAAATGGCCCTGGGAATCTCCCAGAAGAGGCGCCCGCACTACACGGCCATTTGGCGACTTTGATGCCTCCTACGGGGGATGGCAACTGGACGGCGAGCCTTATACCCAAAAAGACAACTCCGAATTTGCATGGTTCCGCTCCAGGATGCTGGGCGGGCGCACCAATCACTGGGGCCGTATTTCCCTGAGAATGGGACCGGACGACTTCAAGCCTAAAGATGGCCTTACCGATGACTGGCCTTTAACCTATCAGGAGCTAAAACCTTTTTATGATAAGATAGACCGCATGATAGGGATTTATGGTAGCGTGGAAGGTATAGAGAGCGAACCTGACGGAATCTTTATGAAGCCGCCAAAACCACGACTGAATGAACTGTTCATTAAAAAGGGGGCAAAATCGGTGGGTGTCCCGGTTATTGCCGGGCGCGGATCGGTGCTGACAGAAGAACTAAAAGACAACAAAGACCGCGGACAATGCTTCTATTGCGGACAATGTGGCCGTTCGTGTAAGGTATACGCCGACTTCTCGTCGTCGTCATGCCTGGTGATCCCGGCCGTCAAGACGGGAAACCTTACTGTAATTACCAACGCAATGGTACGCGAGGTGCTGACCGATAAAAGCGGAAAAGCCACTGGTGTGTCGTATGTAAATACCAAAGACATGCAGGAATACCAGGTACTAGGCAAGACGGTAATTCTTGGTGCCAGCGCCTGCGAATCGGCACGGTTACTACTCAATTCCAAATCCCCTGCACATCCCAATGGCCTGGCCAACAACAGCGGTGTGGTGGGTAAATACCTGCATGATTCTACCGGTGCCAGTCTGGGCGGTTACCTGCCACAGCTCATGGACAGAAAAAGATACAATGAAGATGGCGCAGGAAGTGTGCACATCTATTCGCCCTGGTGGCTTGACAACAGCAAATTAGATTTCCCACGCGGATACCATATAGAATACGGCGGCGGCATGCATATGCCGGGCTACGGTTTTGGCTGGGGCATAGACAATTTGAACGGCACGGTACCTGGCCGTGACGGCAAACCTAAAGAAGCCGGAGGTTATGGTGCTACGCTGAAGGATGATTACAGACGTTTCTACGGAACGGCTATTGGTATGGCCGGTAGGGGAACAGCAATTGCAAGGGAAACAAATTACTGCGAAATAGATCCTACCGTGGTTGATAAATTTGGTATTCCAGTATTAAGGTTTCACTACAAATGGGCACCTGAAGAGGTGAAGCAGGCCAAACACATGCAGGATACGTTTCAGGAGATCATGCATTCCATGGGTGCGGTAATTACCAGTGGCATTCCCGGTCCAGAATCAAGTTACGGATTAGAGGCACCGGGCAAGATCATCCATGAAGTAGGTACCGTAAGGATGGGCGCTGACCCTAAGAAATCTGCGCTCAATAAGTGGTGCCAGGCACACGACTGCAACAACCTGTTTGTGGTAGATGCCGCACCTTTTGTACAGCAGGGAGATAAAAATGCAACATGGACCATTCTGGCGCTTTCCATGCGTACCGCTGAATACATCTTGCAGCAAAAAGATAAATTAAATATTAGCTGATCCTAAATCAAACGATATGAACAGACGTGATTCGCTGAAGGCCCTAGGCCTTACCGCATTGAGCACAGGAGTATTGATACAAGCCTGTAAACCGGGTGAAGAAAAAGCCGCTGCCATCACTGCAGACGGTGAGCTTCCTCCCGGCAGGCAGGAATTTGAAGTAGCCAGGGATAAGGACCTCAATGCTGCAAAATTCTTTAATGACCATGAAATGGCTACCATAACAGTCCTTGTCGACATTATCATTCCTAAAGATGATAAATCAGGTAGTGCCTCAGAAGCCAAAGTACCTGACTTTATTGAGTTCATCGTAAAGGACATGCCGTCCAATCAGACACCCATGCGCGGCGGACTGAAATGGCTCGACCTCCAATGCCTGGGCCGTTATGACAAAGCCTTTAAAGACACCTCACCGGCTCAGCAAATAGAAATGGTAGATGACATCGCTTACCCCAAAAAGGTAAAACCGGGCATGCAGCAGGGCGTAGCATTCTTTAGTCTGCTGCGCGACCTTACCGCCTCAGGCTTCTATACTACTGAAATCGGCATCAAAGACCTTGGTTTTGTAGGGAATGTCCCTAATGTATGGGATGGCGTACCCGCCGATGTGTTAAAGCAATACGGAATGCAAGACGTTTAAGCGCTATAACTATACATCTCGCTATATACACCTGCCACAAAAAAATTAGTGTCTCAGAGAAGACATAGCGTTCTTCGCTCTTCAGCGAATCATGCAGTCTTCGAAGAGATCACTAATTTTTTATATCTTTGCAGAAGCATTAAACGCCGTTTGCATCGGTATCAATGAATTATGACAACATATCAGACATTACTTTACTATTGCTATAGTCCCATAGCCAACGCAGAACAATTTGCTGCAGACCACCTGGCATTTTGTAAATCGCTTAACCTTGTAGGCCGCATCATTGTAGCCGACGAAGGCTTAAACGGAACTGTTTCAGGAGCTAAAGAATCCTGCAAAACCTATATAGAGGCCATCCATGCAGATGAGCGCTTTAGCAAAACAGAATTCAAGATCGACGAAGTAGCCGAACCTTCTTTTATTAAAATGCACTGCCGTTACAAATCGGAGATTGTGCATTCAGGTCTGAGAGATCCCAAAATCATTGACCCCAACAGGCAAACAGGTAAACACTTGGAGCCTAAAGAATTTCAGCAGATGATCGATCAGGAAGATGTAATCATCCTTGATGTACGCTCAAACTATGAGCACAACCTGGGCAAGTTTAAAAACGCGGTAACATTAGACATTGAAAACTTCAGGGATTTCCCCGAAAAAATCAATGAACTGGCTAAGTATAAAGACAAAAAAGTACTCACCTACTGTACAGGCGGCATCAAATGCGAAAAAGCTTCGGCCCTACTGTTGCATCACGGCTTTAATGATGTATACCAGCTGCACGGCGGGATCATTAAATACGGCAAGGAAGCCAATGGTGAAGATTTTGAAGGGAAATGCTATGTATTTGACAACAGGATTGCGGTAGATGTAAACACGGTAAACCCTAAAATAGTTTCTACCTGCCGCAACTGCGGAAAAACTACGCCAAAGATGATCAATTGTGCCAATCCTGAATGCAATGAGCATTTCACACAGTGTGACGAATGTGGCGAAGCATTGCAGGGATGCTGTTCTGTGGCCTGTACTACCAATCCAAGAAACCGTAAATATGACGGCACAGGCTATTATGTAAAAGTACCGCAGCCGGTCAACAAACCTGTAAAAGCTTAAGAAAGACCAGCGGTAGCATTGTCCCAGCTCTGGATGGTATATTTTGTCCGCTGCTGATTTTCTGAGCCCCCGTATATCAGATATTTATTTACATGCATTTCGGGTTTTAGGGAGTCAAAATAATCAAGCTCTTTAAATAGTGCAGAAGATATAGTCTGGGTTGACTTGACCTCATAAATATCAAAACCGTTATGTATTTTAATGAGCAGATCAACCTCCCTACCATTACTATCCTGCCAAAAACTGTAGTCATTATGCAGGTATAAATGATGATTTTGCTTTTCAAATTCGGAAATGATCATATTCTCAAAAATATTACCTTTGAGTCTATTTTGGTTCAAACTATCAGCGTCTTTAATCTGCAATAGATAATTAAGCAGCCCGGTATCATAGAAATAAAGCTTAGGACTCTTTACCAAACGTTTATTGAAGTTTTGATGTTGCGGTTGTAATAAGAAGATAATGTAGCTGCTTTCCAAAATTGACAACCATGCTTTGGCTGTTGGCTGGGAAATATCGCACTCGTTTGCTAAAGAATTTACATTAAGTAACTGACCAGCCCGGGCTGCACATAAACCTACAAAAGTTTTAAATAAGCTTAAATCGCGGATATTAAGTAATTCCGTAACATCTTTCTGGATATAGGTCTCCAAATAATTTGCATAGAAGATCGTTGGGTCGATGTTACGGCTATAGATTGGCGGATAGAAACCTTTAACGGCCATTTCCTGATAAGTACCACTAATCAACTGAGCATCCCTTAGCTCGGAGAAATCGAAGGGTAAAAGTTTAAACAACGCTACCCTTCCTGCCAGCGTTTGAGTAATGCTATTTATCAGATGGAAATTTTGAGATCCTGATAATATAAATTGTCCCATTCTTCCACTTTCATCTACAATGCGTTGCAGATAGGAGAATAATGCCGGAACCCGTTGCACTTCGTCAAATATGATTTTATCATTATAAGTGTTAAGAAAACCAAGAGGGTCTTCAGTAGCAAAGCTCCGTAAATCCGGGTCTTCTAGTGATATGTAGGTATAATCACTGAACAATTGTTTCAGCAATGTTGTCTTTCCAGACTGTCTTGGCCCGGTCAAGGCTAGTATCGGAAACTTATCTCTTTGCTCAGAAATTTCATTAGCAATATGCCTTTTTATGTACTCTTTCATGCTACAAATATAATCTATTTTGAAATTACATAGATTTTATTTTGAAATTACATAAGATTTATTTTGAAATTACATAACTTCTATCTTGAAATTACATAGATTTTCTTTCGTACTTTTGGGGTTCACCAAGAAGCAATAAAGCCGCATGATCTTGAAACCGTTGAAAATACTCAGCCTTTTTATCATTGTCACCTTTTGGGTGCAGCTTTGCAAGGCTCAGGAAATTAAGAGCATCGGTGTACCTTACGTGCAGAATTATGCTAAGTCGGTATACATGGCGGGAAACCAGAACTGGTCGGTAGCGAAAGGCAAAGATGCGGTGATGTATTTCGGAAATGCGCAGGGCCTGCTCACCTACGATGGTAAATACTGGGAGCAGTACCAAATGCCTAACAAGCAGATTGTACGTGCCGTAGCGGCAGATGATCAAGGAAGAATCTACACTGGTGGTTTTGGCGAGTTTGGCTATTGGGCATACAAAAACCGGCGCCTGACATATACCTCATTAACCATACTTGTTCCTAAAAAATATATCCCCAAAGACGAGATCTGGAAAATTTACGTGGATGGCGGAAAGGTGATTTTCCAGTCCTTCTCCAGCATCTATATTCATGAGAATAATAAAATCAGGGTAGTAACCGGCCCATCAGCCTACTTGTTTATGCACCAGATTGGTAAGCGGTTCTATATTGAAGTCCTTGGAAAGGGACTCTTTGAATTGGTATCAGGAAAATTAGTCCCGTTGAAAAATACCGGAACAGTACAACCTTCCGGCATCTTATCAGTGTTGCCATATAAGAATGGGAGCTTGCTTATCGGAACCAGCAAAAATGGGTTATATGTATACAATGGAGAAAACTACACGCCCTTCAGTACGGCAGCCAATAACTTTTTGTCTACTTATCAGCTCAACAACGGTGTACGCATTTTGGATAAGTACTATGCCTATGGTACTATACTAAATGGCCTCATCATCATAGACGAAAATGGTGCTATTATACAGCGAATAAATAAATCAAGCGGGTTGCAAAACAATACTGTTTTGAGTATGTATGCAGATGATGCGCAGAATTTATGGATCGGACTTGATAACGGAATTGACAGGATAGAGCTTAATGCACCATTGTATTTCTATTTCGACAAGACTGGCCAGTTTGGCACCGTATACTCAAGCCTCATATACCAGGGAAATATTTACCTGGGCACTAATCAGGGCTTGTTTTATAGCGCATGGACACCTGGCAACAGCAGCTCTTTCGACTTCAAGCTCATCCCCAACTCGCAGGGACAGGTCTGGGAGCTTTCGGAAATAGATGGACAACTTATTTGCGGACATAACGAAGGAACTTTCAGCATAGAAGGCAATAGGTTGATTCCTATTTCTGCAATACAGGGAGCCTGGACTACAAAAAAACTCCATTCAAAACCTGAGTATCTTATTCAGGGAAGCTACACAGGGCTAGTGGTTTTTAAGAAAGATGCTGCAGGCGCCTGGAGGTTTCTGCATAGGATTTCGGGATTTGGAGAACCCTCGAGATACGTCGAGCAGGATGTAAAGGGGGACATCTGGGTAAGTCATGCATACAAAGGGCTGTATAAACTCTCACTAAGTGAAGACTTGAAGAAAGTGACTTCAGTCAAGAATTATACTGAAAAGAATGGGCTGCCGAGCGACTACAACATTAACATATCCACTGTAGAGAACAGGCTTATTTTCTCAACCGCAAAAGGATTCATGCTATATGATGACATCAGCGACCGATTCACTCCGTACACTACGCTAAACGCAGCGTTGGCAGGCTTCGCGACTTCCAATAAAATCATTCCAGCAGGGCCAAGGAAATATTGGTTTATAAATAATGGTAAAATGGGTTTGGTGACCCTAGGAGATGCAGGTAAGATTTCAATAGACTCAAATCGCTTCAGCGTCCTGGATGGACGAATGGTACAGTACTATGAAAATATCAGCCGTATTAGCAAAGATATTTACTTGGTCAGTGTAGATGATGGATTCGTCATCTACGATGCAACAAATGCACCAGATAAACACTCGCTAAAACTTCCATCAGTATTGATCCGCCAGATAGAAGACGTAACTGATACTTACAGACTGATTAGTGAGATTGGCAATAGCGGTTCTAAAATTGAAATCCCTTACGCCCGCAATAACATCCGTATCTCTTATACGCTGCCCTGGTACAGACAGACAAAAATACAGTTTCAGTATTTTCTGGAGGGATATTCCAAGCAATGGTCAGACTGGAGCCCCGCATCACAGAAGGACTTTACCAATTTGAGTCAGGGAAACTATGTATTTAAAGTACGGGCGAAGATCAATGAAGAAGCGGTAGGCAAGGAAACTGAATTCAGCTTTAGGGTACTACCGCCTTTCTATGCCTCTGCATGGGCCATATTACTTTACATTATTCTTGCTGCAATCTTATTAATAACGGGAAAACTACTCTACGAGCGGAAACTGCGAAAGGACAAGCAAGCCATCACCAGTCGTATGCAGGACGAGAAAGAAGAGTTTATAAAGAAAGAAGCTGAGGCCACAGAAAAGCAAATTGTGAAATTGCAAACTGAACGTTTGCAAGCGGAACTGGCTGGGAAAAACAGAGAACTGGCAAATTCTGCGATGAGCCTTGTCTACAAAAATGAATTACTTCAGAAGCTTAGTCAGGAGATGCTGAAACTCAAAGATTCCAACGGTAAGCTATTGGGCGAAGATCAGTTGAGGAAAATACAAAAGGTGATAGATGAGGGGATGAATGACGAACGTGATTGGAACTTATTTGAGAGCAGCTTCAATGAAGCTCATGAAAGCTTCTTCAAAAAACTTAAAGCCAATCACCCTGATCTTGTGCCCAACGACCTCAAGTTATGCGCCTATCTTCATATGAATATGAGTAGTAAAGAAATGGCATCTTTACTGAATATTTCTTTGAGAGGTGTCGAGATCAGACGTTACAGATTGAGAAAAAAGCTCGATGTACCCCATGATAAGAACCTTGTAGAGTTCCTAATGGAGCTATAACACTACATCAATACCTCTCATAATCCTTTTTTTCAAGATCAAAATCCATTCTTTTTTTTATGCGCTGGTGTAGGGGTATTTATATCCCCGAATGCATCTCTATCAGCTATTTATAGAAATAAAGGGCATATTCAGGGTGTGTGAGATAGTGTAAGTTTCGGCTATGATGTATTAATGTAGAGGCAGTTTATTTGTAATAGCAAGAATACACACGGAGATTTATACAACTAAAATAACTTAAACAGCATGAAAAGATTCTTTACAAAATTATCTGTTTTAACTTTTCTATGTTTCCTTTGTATGAACGCCGCATTGGCACAGAACATCACGGTATCTGGTACAGTTACCGATGGAGGCGACAAGACTCCGCTACCAGGTGTAGGTGTTCAGGTAAAGGGAACCCAGACAGGAACGACAACAGATGCATCGGGTAAATTCGCATTGAGTGCCCCGGCAAACGCAACACTGATTTTCACCTACATTGGGTATACCACCCAGGAAGTATTGGTAAACAATCAAACAACTATCAGCATCGAACTGGCGGAATCCGCTCAGGATCTGGAAGCAGTCGTGGTGGTTGGTTATGGAACCCAAAGAAAAATTGACGTAACTGGATCGGTTGCAACCGTGAAGGGCGAAGAGATTTCTAAACAGGCTTCAACAAATGCCCTCAGCGCCTTACAAGGAAAGGTTGCTGGTGTACAGATCACCAATTCCGGATCTCCAGGCTCCTCCCCCACCATTAGAATAAGGGGTGTAGGATCGGTATACGGAAGTGTGAACCCGCTTTATGTAGTTGACGGTGTTTGGTATGACGACATCAGTTTTCTAAATCCAAATGACATTGAGAATATGTCGATCCTGAAAGATGCCTCAAGTCAGTCCATCTATGGGGTGAGAGCAGCGAATGGGGTAGTACTCATTACTACAAAAACAGGAAAAGGCAATATCAGCATCAACTATGATGGTTATGTAGGTTATCAGAATGTCACTAACCAGGTAGAGATGGCTAACGCAAGCGAGTATGCAACCTTGGTGAATGAGCAGGCGGGTGCAACGCAGTTTCCAGATCCTTCCATGTTTGGAGAAGGAACAAACTGGTTCAATGTAATATTCAGAGATGCCCTGCAAACAGCCCACAATGTTACTGTTGGAGGTGCGACTGAAAAAGCGACGTATAACTTCTCACTAGGCTACCTTAAGCAAGAAGGAATTGTAAAACGGAATGACTTCGAAAGAATTTCAGCCAGATTTAACGGAAGCTATCAGGCAACAAATTTCCTGAAATTAGGTTATAACGCAGCCGTCCAGCAAAACGGCACAGCTGATATGCCTGGCGGTATCATTTATAAAGCATTCACCGCGGCTCCAGTAGTACCGCAATTTTACCAGGATGGAACGTATGGTGATCCAAACGATTTTCCTATTGGAAATGCAACAAATAATCCAAGAGCACAGCTTGACTTCTTCAAACAAAACTCTAAAAACTATAGGGTAACCGGGAACGTATTTGCAGAGGCAAAAATATTACCTGAGTTGACCTTTAAGACAAGTTTCGGTGGAGAGTTCGGTCAGGCAGAAGTACTAGGTTACAATCAGGTATACATCGCAACTGTCGCACAAAGAAATGACATCAGCCAGTTGAATATCACCAAAGGTGATACAAGAAACTGGATATTGGAGAATACCCTAACCTTTGACAAGTTGTTTGGCGATCATAAACTAACACTATTAGCCGGACAGACTGCACAGCGTCAAAAGTTCTATGAACTTACTGCCAGCGCTAGAAATGTTCCGTACAATACTGACGGAGATTTATACTTGTCATTAGGTCCTATTGATGAAGATAATCCAAGGACGATAACTGATAAAGGAGCTTTAGCTACCTACACTTCCTATTTCAGTAGGGTAAACTATGCTTTTAAAGGTAAGTACCTGCTTAATGCTTCTATCCGTGCGGATGGATCATCAAAATTCTCTGGTGATCAACGCTGGGGTTACTTTCCTGCAATTGGAGCAGGTTGGGTGATTAGCGAAGAAGGATTCATGAAAGATCAGACTACGCTGAACTCTTTAAAGTTGAAAGCAAGTTGGGGTAAAGTAGGTAATGCGGGTGTTCCTGCCAACCTATCTACGCTGCTTATCAATCAGGGACCCAAGTTCACTGCTATTATTGGCGGACAGCCTCAACCAGGAGCGAATATCACGTCTATCGTTCCCCCATTGACCTATTGGGAACGAGGTGTTGGAACGGACATAGGACTTGAAGGTACAGCTTTGGACAATAAACTGAATTTTGAGCTGGACGTTTACGAGAAAAGGACAGAACAAGGAATTTTCAGGATTCCGGTGCTGACATCGATCGGTCTTGATGACGCTGTTATCATCGGGAACCAGGCTACTTACCGCAACAGAGGCATTGAAGTTTCTGTTGGATACGGAGATAAAAGCGAAAGCGGCTTTGGTTATAACATCAGTGGAAATTTTAGTTTGAACAACAATAAGGTGACTGAGACTGTAACTGGAGGTAACCCTATTTACTCAGGAGGAGCATCCTCGACAGGTGGTCAGTTGAGTACACGTACAATTGTTGGACAGCCTATCGGGCAGTTCTTCGGGCTTCAGGTTGCTGGTATATTCCAGACGCCTGAGGAAATAGCAGCGTCGTTGCAGAAGGCAGCAAAGCCTGGAGATTTCAGGTATGTTGACACCAACAACGATGGAGCGATTGACGCTAAAGACAGGGTGGTACTAGGTAATCCGAATCCTAAATATACTTTTGGCCTAAATACTGGCTTTAGTTATAAGAATTTTGATTTGGCTGTAGATGTTCAGGGAGTTGCTGGTGTACAGGTTTATAATGCCAATAAAGGCTTGAGATTTGGTTCTGAAAACTTCAGTAAGGACTTCTATGACAACAGATGGCATGGTGCTGGCACTTCTGATTCTTACCCGTCGGCGAACATTGGGGGTGGTGACAACTACAAGCCAAATTCATGGTATGTGGAAGATGGAAGCTATTTGCGAATCAGAAATATTCAATTAGGATATACCCTAAACAATGCATTGCTTACCAAATGGGGAGCGCAGCGACTTAGAGTTTTTGCTGATGCGCAAAATGCCTTTAATTTTTTCAAATACAAAGGGTTTACCCCAGAGATTACCAATACCAGTCCTATTGAATCTGGAATCGACAATGGCATTTATCCACTTTCGGCGACTTATAGAATTGGTTTGAATGTTTCATTTTAATAATTATAACGATGATATCTATCAATAAAATCAACATATACAAACCTCTTGGTGTATTACTAATCGCAGCATTGGTAACTACTCAAGGTTGTAAGAAGAGCTTTTTAGATGTACCTCCTCAAGGTCAGCAGGAAGCCACACAATTCTGGGTATCTCCCGAAGATGCAACGAAGGGTGTAAATTCTATGTATGCAAATCTGCGGACATGGGAGAACACTGCATTTGCTCCCATGGGAGTCGAGAGTCTTGGTTCTGATGAAGCTGAAAAAGGTAGTACAGCAGGTGATGCAACATTTTTTAATGCATTTGACGATTTCTCGCTTTCTTCTACAGAAGGACAGGTTAAAGATCTTTGGAAAGGTCAATACCAGAACATTAACCTGGCCAATCAGGTGTTGGACAATATTCCCAACATCAATATGGACGCAACGCTAAAAAACAGATATTTAGCTGAAGCAAAGTTCGTTAGGGCCTACTCCTATTTTCGTTTAGTAAGAGCATTCGGTGATGTCCCTTTGAGGCTAACTGTCCCTAAAGACGCTAGCGAGTACAATCTTCCGCGCGCACCCGCCACACAGATTTGGGCAGCTATTGAGAAAGACCTCGAAGAAGCTGCTGCTGTATTGCCGCAAACTTATGGTCCGACTGATATAGGCCGTGCTACCAAAGGCGCAGCCAAAGGGATCCATGCTAAAGCAGCATTGTATCAGAAGAAATGGGACCTTGTTTTGTCATTGACCAATGAACTTATGACAATGGGTTATTCCCTATTGCCAAATTATGAAGCCTTATTCAGAGTGCCTAACGAAAACAGTTCTGAGTCGGTATTTGAAATTCAAAGTCAGAAAATACCTTCTATCACTGGCGCAACAACTAGCCAGTACGCTCAAATTCAGGGAGTAAAGGGAGTTTCATGGGGTGGCTGGGGCTTTAATACACCTACGCAGGTGTTGGCCGCTGCCTTTGAACCCGGAGATCCGAGAAGAGACGCTACCATCCTTTTTGCCGGAGAAACTACTCCTCAGGGAGATGTGGTTCCTGACATAGTTGGTAATCCAAGAATGTATAACCAGAAAGCATATGTGCCATCGAGCTACTGGCAATCTGGGTTTAATGAGGGAGCTGATCAGAATATCAGGGTTTTGCGCTATGCTGATGTATTGCTAATGAATGCAGAAGCTGCAAATGAACTGGGGAACACCCCTCTGGCACTGGCCTCTTTGGAGCAGGTGAGGAAACGTGCGAGACAAGGAAGCTCTACCATTTTACCTGCAGTGACTACTACTGACAAAACTGCCCTCCGACTTGCCATCTGGCATGAGCGAAGGGTTGAGCTCGCCATGGAGTATGACCGTTTCTTTGACGTGATTCGTCAGGGTCGTGGCGTAGAGGTATTTGGACCGAAAGGGTTTAAAGCAAACAGAAGTGAACTGATGCCAGTACCTTCTGATGAAATTGACCTGAGTGTAGGTGTGTTAACACAAAATCCTGGATACAATTAAACCAAAACATCATGAAAGTATTTAAAAATAATATAAAAATAATGCTGACAGGATTGGCGCTGACTATTGCGATGTCATCGTGCCAGGAGGAAGCAAATGACTATGCCCCTCAGCAACCAGCGATAGATGGTTATGTGTTTTCTAACGAAGTAGCACCTGAAAGCCTGGTGGCCCACTGGGGTTTTGAAAACAATGTCAAAGAAGAAAAAAGCGGAGCCGAAGGAACCGCAACCAATACCTCATTTGCTGTTGGAATTAAAGGTCAGGCCTACAAAGGCAGTTCGACAGGATTTGTGGCTTATGAAACAACCCCAGGTAACAACTTAAAAGATCTGAAAAGCTTTACCACCACTCTTTGGATAAAAACGGATAAACATGATGGGGGTGCACAAGCTGTATTTATGCTGCCAAGGACCAGTGATTTCTGGGGCAATATGTTTGTCATGATAGAGGGCAACAATACCACTGAAGACAAAATGCTGATTAAAATTGGCTATGGCGGACAATGGGCTGAATTAACCGGTGACCTTAGAGTGACTGGTATATATGGAAAGTGGGCACACCTTGCGTTTTCATACAATGCAGGAACATCAAAATTTGCCATGTACGTAAATGGATCTGCTTTAACACTTCCTGCTGGTATAACTGACAGAAAAAATGGGAGTAACCCATTAGGTGACTTAACACTCCCTGATGCTTCAAAATTTGTAATCGGGGCGTTTCAACAGCAATTAGGAGCGCCATGGGGCACAGCGGATGGCTGGATGTTGCCTTACACCGGTATACTTGACGAGTTACGTATCTACAATAAAGCACTTTCTGCTAAAGAAGTAGGAGCTATTTATAAGTTGGAGACTAAGGGAAGATAAATATCTCTTTAATCCTGAACCCTAATGTTTGCCGGTAAGGTACCGGCAAACATCTTTTCATATTGTCATTCTGGTTATGGTCGTTAGATACTACTTTTCTTTATTACTCTTGATACTGATTGGATCCTCATGTAAAAAAATTAATCAGCCTGGTTCGATTGATCCTCCAGTTGGTCCGCCAGCAGGGTCATTTACTTTTAATGAACTAAAAGTAAATGATGTGTTTAGCGGTTTTAGCTACTACTCTGTAAACCAAAAGCCTATCATAAAACTTTCATTCTCTGCCGCAATTGATAAAAATACAGTTGCCGCAGGTATTGTAATGAAAAATAAGGGAAACGTTACCGTTGCACTGGATATCACATATGAGAACAATGACAAAACAATAATCCTTTCTCCTATATCTGCCTTGCAGCCAATTACCATGTATTTTCTGGATGCACAAACCAGTTTAAAATCAACCGATGGAAGTAAATTACTAAGCCCCATTACCATAAACCTTGTTACTGCTATTGACCCTTCCGATAAGTTTCCTATAATTTCAGATCAGGAATTACTAACAAAAGTTCAAAGACAAACGTTTAAATACTTTTGGGATTTTGGACATCCTGCAAGCGGAATGGCAAGAGAAAGGAACACGTCGGGCAACACCGTCACCTCCGGAGGTTCCGGATTTGGAATAATGGCAATTATTACCGGAATAGATCGGGGATTTATAACAAAAGCGGAAGGGCTTTCCAGAATTCAGAAAATTATTAGTTTTCTAAAGACAGCAGATAGGTTTCATGGAGCATTTCCGCATTGGATAGATGGAAACACAGGAAAAGTTATCCCATTTAGCCAAAAAGACAATGGCGGGGATTTGGTAGAGACCTCACTCCTTATGCAAGGTTTACTTACTGCTCGCCAATATTTTAGTGAGGAAAATGAAGTTGAGTCTACTTTAAGATCAGACATAAATGCGCTGTACATAGCAGTAGAATGGGATTGGTATAGAAAGGATAACAGCAATACCTTGTATTGGCATTGGAGCCCTAATTACAATTGGGACATGAACATGCCGATACGCGGATGGAATGAAGCATTGATTACCTATGTTTTAGCCGCTTCTTCAACCACACATACCATCTCTAAAACAGTGTATGATAATGGTTGGGCGAACAATGGTGCGATGAAAAACGGAAATACTTATTATGGCGTACAACTTCCACTCGGACCAGCAAGTGGCGGTCCCCTGTTTTTCTCTCATTACTCTTTTCTTGGCATTAATCCTATTGGACTCACTGACAACTATGCCAATTATGAGACACAGAATAAAGCGCATGCTTTAATCCAATATAACTATGCAAAAGCTAACCCCAAAAACTACTACGGGTATGGCGAAAACTGTTGGGGCCTGACTGCAAGTGACGACATCAACGGGTATTTAGCACATGAGCCCGCCAATGATAATAGTGTAATTTCCCCAACCGCAGCTCTTTCATCTTTCCCGTATACCCCAGAAGAATCCATGAAGGCACTTAAGTTTTTTTATTATAAATTAGGTGATAAGCTTTTCAAGGAATATGGTTTTGTGGATGCCTTTTCTCTGCAACATCAATGGTTTGCCGACTCTACTTTAGCAATAGATCAGGGCCCAATAATAGTAATGATAGAAAATTACAGAAGCCAACTTCTATGGAACTTATTTATGAGTTGCCCCGAAGTGAAAACAGGAATGAAGAAACTTGGATTTAGCAGTCCACATCTCTGACTTAATATTTGACAAAAAAGCCTTATAGTATCCAGATGAATCTTTTTATTATGAAAACTACGCACCTAATTGCCATTCTTCTCCCTTTTTGCATAGTGTCTTCCACTTTTGAGACTTCGGCTCAGCAAAACAAAAAAGGCAAAGATCAGATCAAACCTGAACTAGGCATTAAAAAGGGCCTTACGGATGACCAACTATTGGACTTGGTGCAAAAGCAAACTTTCAGATACTTTTGGGACTTTGGGCACCCAGTTAGCGGCATGGCGCGAGAACGCAGTAACCGTTCTTTTGATTATGGAGAAGAGGTGGTCACTACAGGAGGCACAGGTTTCGGTGTTATGGCGATGATTGTAGCAGCCGAGCGCAAGTTCATTACACGTGAACAGGCTGCAGATCGCACGAAAAAAATAGTCGACTTTTTGTGGAAGGCCGATATGTTTCATGGTGCTTTCCCACACTGGCTTAATGGCGAAACAGGAAAAGTGATCCGTTTCAGCCAAAAGGACGATGGGGCAGACATCGTAGAAACTTCCTTGTTATTTCAGGGTTTATTGACTGCCCGTCAATATTACACAGCAGATAATCCTATCGAAAACGATATTAGAAATAAAATATTATGGTTGTGGGAGGGTATAGAATGGAGTTGGTTCACTCAAAACCAAAATGTACTTTATTGGCATTGGAGCCCGAACAATGGCTGGAGTATGAACCATCAGATAAAGGGATGGAACGAATGTATGATCACCTATGTGCTGGCGGCCTCATCTCCAAAATTCCCAATCAACAAACGCGTGTATGATGATGGATACGCCAATAACAACACCTATTTTAATGGGCGTAAATTTAATGACATTACCTTACCCCTGGGTTTTGACTATGGAGGCCCGCTTTTCTTTTCGCATTATTCATTCCTTGGCCTGGACCCCCGGGGTTTAAAAGACAATAAAACAGATTACTGGGAACAAAACAAAAACCATACGCTTATCAACAGGGCCTACTGCATTGAAAATCCTAAAAAATTTAAAGGTTACGGTGCTAACAGCTGGGGCTTAACTGCCAGCGACAGCTGGATTGGATATGCTGCTCACTCTCCAACAGAAGACCTGGGCGTAATATCACCAACCGCAGCGTTATCAGCTTTCCCATATACACCAGAACATTCAATGGAAGCATTAAAGCATTTTTATTATGAAAAAGGCGACAAACTTTGGGGTGAATATGGCTTTATTGATGCCTTTAGTGAAGAAAAAGACTGGTATGCGAAATCCAATCTGGCTATAGATCAGGGGCCGATCATTGTGATGATAGAGAACCACCGCAGTGGCTTACTATGGAAATTATTTATGAGCAGCCCGGATGTAAAACGCGGCCTCAAAACCCTGGGATTCACAAGCCCTAATTTGTAAATAATGAAGCGGGTAAAACACATAACAATGTTCCTGGTACTTTTTCTAAGTATCGGGGCGTTTGCTCAAAAAAAACAGTTGACTTATTGTAATCCTATTAACTTAGATTATGGCTATACCCCTATCCCTAATTTCTCTGAACAAGGAAAACATCGGGCTACAGCAGATCCGGTTATTGTAACTTACAAAGGTGACTACTACTTATTTTCTACTAACCAATGGGGTTATTGGTGGAGCAGTGATATGTATAACTGGAAATTCGTTTCTAAAAACTTCTTAAGACCCGAACATAAGGTGTATGATGACCTTTGCGCCCCCTCAGTTTGGATACAGGGTGATACCATGCTTGTATTTGGTTCTACTTATGCGAAGAATTTCCCAATCTGGATGAGTACAGATCCTAAAAAAAATGAATGGAAAGAAGTTGTTCATGAGTTTGAAATTGGCGGATGGGACCCCGCACATTTTGTTGACGAAGACGGCAAGTTATATATGTACAATGGTAGCAGCAACAGCTATCCATTGTATGGCATCGAACTTAACAGAAAGACATTTAACCCGATTGGCACCCGCAAGGAACTATTGCTGCTAAATCCAGAACGATACGGATGGCAACGATTTGGAGAACATCTGGACAACACCTTTTTAGATCCTTTTATGGAGGGAGCATGGGTGACGAAGCATAACAGCAAATACTACCTCCAATACGGCGCGCCAGGTACAGAATTTAGCGGCTATGCAGATGGTGTGGCAGTTGGTCCAACGCCATTAGGGCCATTTGAACATCAATCGTTACCTTTCTCCTGGAAGCCCGGTGGTTTTGCCCGTGGTGCAGGTCATGGTGCTACCTATCAGGACAAATGGAACAACTACTGGCATGTTTCTACCATAGCGATCTCCGTGAAAAACAACTTTGAACGTCGCTTGGGTATCTGGCCAACTGGCTTTGACAAAGATGACGTGATGTATATGGATGCTGCCTTTGGCGATTACCCACAATACTTACCTACCGGAGAGAAGGATCATTTAAAAAGTGGGTTTACCGGATGGATGCTATTAAACTATAATAAACCTGTCACTGTTTCATCCACTCTTGGATCATTCTATGCCAATAACGCAGTTGATGAAAGCATTAAAACATATTGGAGTGCCAAAAGCGGAAATAAAGGTGAATGGATTCAAACAGACTTAGGCACCATATCAACAATAAATGCTGTACAAATAAATTATGCTGATCAGGATGCTGAGTTTCTTGGCAAACGTCAGGATATTTATCATCAATACAAACTTTGGTATTCAACTGACGGTGTGAAATGGAAAATATTAACAGATAAAAGCACCAACAAAACAGACGTACCACACGATTATATTGAACTGGAGCAACCAGTAAGCGCCAGATACATCAAACTGGAAAATATACATATGCCTACTGGGAAATTTGCCATTAGCGGTATAAGGGTTTTCGGCAATGGTAACCTGTCGGCTCCAAAAAGCGTCAAAGATTTTGTGGTGCTGAGAACTGAAAAAGATAAGCGAAGTGCTTGGTTGAAGTGGGCTCCTGTGGATGATGCTTATGCTTATAATATCTACATAGGCACAGAGCCAGACAAGCTGTACAACTGCATTATGGTGTACGGAACGAACGAATATTGGTACAAAGGGATGGACAAAGATAAAAGTTACTATTTTAGCATCGAAGCAATCAATGAGAGCGGTGTCGCTCTGAAAACAGAGGTTGTTAAAGCAAATTAGAAAAACACATTATGAAACATTACTTCTATTTCCGTCTACTTTTTGTATTACTAGTGGGTCTGTCTACCACTGCCTTAGCACAGAACAAACCTTTCTGGAACGATATCCAAAAATTCAAACGTCAGGACAGCATTTCCATGCCCCCTCAAAAAGGGATTGTATTCGTTGGCAGTTCCTCTTTCACCATGTGGAAAGACCTCGAAACAGTATACAAAGATTACCAGGCAATCAACCGCGGCTTTGGCGGTTCTACTTTGAAAGATGCAAACGAATATGTGAACGACATCGTACTCCACTACAAACCGAGACAAGTGGTGATCTATAGCGGAGAAAACGACATTGCCAGTGGTGCAACTGCAGAAGAAACCTTCAGCCGCTTTACTACATTCTTTAACCACATCAGAAAAGGACTGCCAAAAACAGAAATCACCTATGTATCCATGAAACAAAGCCCTTCCCGTGCGAAGTTTTCGCCGGAGGTAGTAAAGGCAAACGGCATGATCAAAGCATACACCGAAAAGCAGAAAAGAGCTGGCTTTATCGACGTGAATGCTAAAATGCTGGACAGCAACGGCGCACCGCGACCAGAGCTGTTTCTGAACGACATGCTACACATGAAGCAAGCGGGCTACGACATCTGGATCAAAGAAATCACCCCCCATTTAAAAAAGAAATAAACTCATAATATGAAACTGACCCACCTATTTTTCCTGACTTTGATATTTAGTACCGGCGCTTTGTTCGGCCAGCAAAAAAAGGCAGTGTCTGCTGCCGATCAAAAAATGAATGCTTTTATTACAAAGCTCATGCTGAGAATGACGGTAGATGAAAAAATAGGGCAGTTAAACCTGCTCACAGGTGGTGAGGCCACTACTGGATCTGTGGTGAGCAATGATGTAGAAAGCAAGATTAAAAAAGGCCAGGTGGGCGGTATGTTTAGCTTTACCACACCCCAAAAGATCCGCAAGGCCCAGGAGATAGCAGTCAATCAAAGCAGGCTGAAAATACCGATCATCTTTGGGCAGGATGTAATCCATGGATATAAGACCACCTTCCCCATTCCCCTCGCACTGTCAAGTACCTGGGATTTGTCGCTGATAGAAAAAACAGCAAGGATAGCGGCTGTAGAGGCTACGGCCGACGGGCTAAACTGGACCTTCTCCCCTATGGTCGATATTTCAAGGGATCCCCGCTGGGGAAGAATCTCTGAAGGATCGGGTGAAGATACCTACCTCGGATCGCAGATAGCCAAAGCAATGGTAAAAGGGTACCAGGGTGATGACCTGAGTAAATACAATACCATGATGGCCTGCGTAAAACATTTTGCGCTGTATGGAGCAGCAGAAGCCGGAAGAGATTACAATACGACCGACATGAGCCTGCACCGCATGTACAATGAATACCTGCCTCCGTACAAGGCCGCGATAGATGCTGGCGCCGGAAGTGTAATGACTTCTTTTAACGACATCAATGGTGTACCCGCTACGGCCAACAAATGGCTGATGACCGATGTATTGCGCAAGCAATGGGGATTCAAAGGATTTGTCGTGACCGATTACACAGCAGTAAATGAACTGATAGACCACGGCTTAGGTGATTTGCAGACAGTATCTGCTTTATCTCTAAATGCTGGTGTGGAAATGGACATGGTAGGTGAAGGATTCCTCACCACGCTAAAAAAATCTTTGCAGGAAGGTAAGGTAAAACAAGCTCAGATAGATCAGGCATGCCGTCTGGTGTTGGAAGCTAAATATAAACTGGGCTTATTTGAAGATCCTTTTCGCTACTGCGATGAAGAGCGTGCTAAAACAGAGATCCTCAAACCAAGTCACCTGCAATTCGCACGTGAGGCCGCTACCCAGTCTTTTGTACTGCTTAAAAATGAGAATCAGACACTGCCGCTTAAAAAAAGTGGAAGCGTAGCCCTCATAGGCCCTTTGGCAAATACAGGAGCGAATATGCCAGGCACCTGGAGTGTAAACAGCGACCTGGCAAATACGGCATCACTGCTTGACGGCATGAAAGCCACACTGGGCTCAGATGTAAAAATACTGCATAGCCTGGGCGCGAACCTGCTTGCCGATGCGGAATACCAGACCAGGGCGACCATGTTTGGTCGTGACATCCCAAGGGACAACAGGCCGGAAGCCGAAATCATTAAGGAAGCTATAGACCTGGCTAAAAAAGCTGATGTCATCGTAGCCGCACTGGGCGAAGCTTCTGAAATGACTGGCGAGGCCTCCAGCCGCACAGATCTGAATATTCCTGACACACAAAAACGGTTGCTTAAAGAATTACTTAAAACAGGTAAACCTGTGGTATTGGTGCTGTTTACAGGACGTCCGCTCACCTTAACCTGGGAACAGGAAAATGTACCCGCTATTCTGAATGTATGGTTTGGCGGAACAGAAGCTGCTAAAGCAATAACCGACGTCCTGTTTGGGGATGTAAATCCCTCAGGTAAACTGACCGCTACTTTCCCGCAAAATGTAGGGCAGATCCCTTTGTACTACAGTCATAAAAATACAGGCCGCCCGCTACCGGAAGGCAAATGGTTTTCTAAATTCCGGTCCAATTATCTGGATGTAACAAACGAACCGCTTTATCCCTTTGGATACGGACTGAGCTATACCACTTTTGAATACAGCGACATTAAGCTCAGCAAAAGCAGTTTTAAAGCTGGCGAATCAATTACAGCGAGCGTAACTGTTAAAAACACCGGAATGCGTGAAGGCAAAGAAGTCGTACAGTTGTACACTCAAGACCTTGTTGGCAGTATCACCCGCCCGCTTAAAGAGCTAAAAGGCTTTCAAAAGATCAGCCTCAATCCCGGTGAAAGCAAAATTGTCACCTTCAAAATCACTGAAGAAGACTTGAAATTCTACAATGCAACGCTGAAATACCTGGCCGAACCCGGAGAATTTAAAGTTTTTATCGGTGGGAATTCAAGGGATACCAAGGAAGCAGGATTTTCATTGGCACGGTAAATTATACAGATAGAATTTACTATTTTAGTAAAATGAACCAAGCTAAATTATCCGCCACTATTGCATTGGTTCTGTGCTTTGCTGTTGCCAAAGCGCAGGACTTAAAAAAGTATGACAAAGGCAGTTATATCAAAGGAAAGGACAGCATCTACTACAGAATCCTGTTTCCTGAGAATTTCGACCCCTTAAAATCATACCCCATGATTGTGTTCCTGCATGGTTCAGGTGAAAGAGGGAACGACAATGAGAAGCAGCTGACGCATGGCGGCAAGCTATTCCTGAAAGACAAGTTCCGCAAGCAGTTTCCCGCAATTGTAGTATTCCCTCAATGCAGTAGCGACAGCTTCTGGGCCAATGTAAAGTTTGAGTCTGGCACTTCCGGCAAAAGGGTATTTAACTTCGCTACAGGAGGAAAACCAACCAAGTCTATGCATGCCCTGCTGGGGATGCTGGAAAACCTTAGGGATAAACCATACGTAGACAAAAGCAAAGTATACATTGGCGGCCTTTCCATGGGCGGTATGGGAACTTACGAACTGCTGCGCCGCAAGCGCAAAATGTTTGCTGCTGCCTTTGCCATATGTGGCGGAGACAACGTGGCCAATGTGAGGAAATATAAAAAGACCCCTTTATGGATCTTTCATGGAGAGAAAGATGATGTAGTACCCGTTGGCCTGTCGACAGAGATCGCCGACCAGCTAAGGGTATTGAGGGTACAACCTAAGATCACGTTATATCCGAATGACAACCACAATAGCTGGGACTCTGCCTTTGCAGAACCTGAACTGCTACCCTGGTTATTTTCCCAACAACGTTAACATCAGTAGTTCGCAAGATCCAAATCGGTCAGGCTGGAGAATAGAAATACTGCATCAATCGCATATTCATCTTTGCCAAGGATGAGGTTTCCAACTTGCCCTTTATATGGCCATATCATGATTGGCTTATAGCCTTTTAGCAACTGTGCATCATTTGTACGGTCAATGAACTCGCCCTTCTGGTATAAGGACTTCGCATGTGCTGTACCATTCACCTTTTCTAAATCACCTTTTCTGTTAGGGATATCAATCATGATTACCTTGCCACTGTCTGCGAAGTCAATAGCAAAGCTTTGGTAACTTGATTTAAGATCGTCATTGAGGTATTTGCCTACCGCGGAAACTGGAAGACCATTTAGCTCGACGCTTGTTTCCAGTTCCCCTTTCATTACCTGATAGGTCATCGCATAAAAGATTGTTTGCTTTCCCAAATTCTTTAAAACCTGACTCGCAGTATAGCGTGCCTTCTCATTCAGCTGATTTTGTGAAAATTGCTGATCGGGGGAGGTATACTTAAGCACGTATTTATTGTGCTGCAGATCTTCCTCACATCGCATAATTTGCTCTTGAACGGATGTAGAATGCTTCTTTTTTCCAATGGCTTGCAGCCAAATCTTAATGTCTGAATAGGCCAAAGAATCGGAGGTATCGTCATTACTCCATTTTTCGCTCAGTTGCTGACCATACACTTTATCTATTTCAAAGACATAAGCAGCTAAAAAATATGCAGGTGGAATCCTGCTCAAAGGAGCTACTCCGTAAATATTGACCTGATCTTTTGGATTGGTTAAATTGTATTGTTTTAACCATTGCAGGAATGCCCGAAAGTCGCGGTTCCTAAACTGGTAATCGGATGAAAAAATACTTTTAACCAGGGAGTCTAACACTAAAGTGTCGGCAGGGATAGCATTTGTTAAGTAAGTATTCAACGGTCGCACTTGCCAGTCATCCACATGCAACACGATGTTTCTGAATTTTTGCTTACTAATCAAATAGGCAGAAAATGAAGTTGTTAGTTTTTTTGATTCTTTAACAAATACAGCGGCATCACCCAGACCTAAAACTTTTATACCAGCAAAACTTCTGGAACCCAACAGCTGATCGAAAACATGAATAGCATCGGCTATGTCTTTCGAAACGATTTCCTGTATTTTTTGGCCCTCGGCCCTAACCGTCAGTAGCAACAGTCCAATAAAAGCAAGGAGGAGTTTCATCTGCATCAAGGTGATTTGAGTTTTCCGCTAGGATAAATATGACTAAATATAACTAAGGCATCTACGTTTTTCTGATATTCGGGCATATAAAGATGATGTCCATTGGCATCAATGGCATTGATGTCCTGGCCAATTTTCCTATCTATTATATCCTGATAAAACAAGATCGCCTCTGAAATACCATACTTTTCATTCAATCTGTTGGCTGCCGCAGAGAGTGTTTGCGGAAAGGTCTTCCTGATATATCTCTGTGTATGCTTTGTCGTGGAGTCTTGGTTGTTGATATCAACCAGCGCCTGTTTCGAATAATCAGTGGCTATTACATAATATTGATCTTTGAAATACTGGTTCAGGTAGTTGCCCATGTATTTAACCTGCCCTTTAATTACATGTCCATTATGTGCCGAAACAATAGCTTTACCCCCTTTGCTAAGGTATTTTACATTTTCCGCCAATACGCTGTCGCGAAACAAATTTGCCGCATCAGTCTTTTCAACAAGGGTTTTCGAATCTCTCATCAAGTACCCTATGCCGTCTACTGCATTGCGGATGTAATATTTCAGCCACCAAAAATCTTCTTCATTGAGTTCCGCTTTGAGTCCTTTCTCATTCGTAACAAACCAGTCTTTAAGTACTTGAATTTTATCAACATCCGAGATATCTGAACTTAATTGATATATCCATTTTTGACTTTCCTTATGGTCAAATGGAATGAGGTATTTATATACGATCCGGTTGATCAAGCTTTGATCTTTACCTATTTCAAATCCCATGATCTCCACCCTGTCTTTCGGGTTTCGGTCATTATATTGCTTAATCCAATTCAGCAGATCCGGGAAAACCTCGGAAACCGCATCCACGGATTGAGAATTTTTAACCCAGGCAGGAATATAAGCTGCATCGCTGGCTTTCGGGTCATTTAAGTAGTTTCTCATTGCCCTTAGCATTCCGACATCCGCCCATTCAAAAAGGACCTTTCGATAACCCTTCTTTTCGATCAGATATTTGATCATGTTGGCATTAAAAGCAATTGGCTCATAACCACCATGGCTTACTTCACCCAAGGCAAGGACCTGGACATTATCCGGGATTTTATCATCAAAAACCGAATTCAGGTACGCACTTGAATAGTTTGTAGTTAAGTCACTTAATTGAAATTTAGCCAGCTGTGTAGGCGGAATGGCCTGACCAAAGGAGAGGGCATTGAATATCGTTACGCTCAAGACGCTCAGAATTACAAATCTTGTGGAGGCACCTATTTTCATGAAAGCTGTTACTAATATACTGTTTGGATTATTAATCCAAAGATATTTAAACGCTTTTTTTCGCTTGGTGCTCAACAAGTCCGAATTCATAGCTGGTTCTTTCATACTTCGTGATGAAATAAGGTAAATTACCTATTGAGATCATAACGAGATATGGGTTGGACAACCCCGGGATAGGTGTCGCAAGCTTTGTATCAGTGTACCTACTGAATCCAGGTTCAGTCCAAGTTGAGTCCAAGTCTAGTCCAACTATCTTCAATAAAAGTTGGACTAGTTATGGATTAATTATATATTTATGTTTCAGTGACTACGAACACTGATAAAACAGTGATAAGAACTAAATAGAATATTATGGCTAGAATAATTGGAAAATTTATGAAAGGCGTGTTAGGGGATTCAGTATTGAAGACCTATGGAAACATGCAGATAGTACAGGCAAGGCCCGTAAAAGGCAAGAGCAAACGTACAGAAGGAATGGTGAAGTCTTCCTCTTTGTTTGGAGTCGCGAGCAATATCGCCCATGAATTCAGAACGGGGGTATCAAAGTTGGTAACGCCATTTTATGATGGAACCATGATATTCAGGCTCAATACAGAAGTAGCTCATTCTCTAAGATACGCAAACAATCCGGAAACTGGATCATTTAATTTGGTCGCAGACAGTTTCAGCAAGCTTGAAGGATTTGATTTTAATGCAAAATCCCCCCTGGTGAATACGCTGGTATCGTTGCCTCAGGTGGAAATAGGCGAACACACCCTCACTGTTTCTCTCCCTGCATTGGAAATCCCTAAAAATCTTAAGTTTCCTAAAGATACCAAATTTTGCAGAATGCTGATCGGCCGTTCACTAACAGATCTGACCAATAAAAAAAGAAAAATCGACTTCGCTACTTTTGATGTCCTGAATAAGAAAGGAACAACAGTTCCTCAAAGCTGGGAATTTGAAACTGAACCCGGGTGTGTTTGTATTGTTATGATATCCCTTCAATTTATCCAATCTTCACTAGCGGGCGAGACTGTCATCAACAGTAAAACTTTTAATCCGGCGGCAATATTAAAAGCTGTAGTATCAGAAGGCCAGGCAAATAAAGCAAATACAAAAACTTGGTCAACAACGCTGACCAAGCCAATTAAATTGGGATAGACTTATCTGTAAACCGTTACGTTTATTCTGCCATATTGTGGTAAACTGCCTGAACATCATCGTCCTCTTCCAGTTTATCGATGAGTTTCATTACATCAGCTGCCTGTTCTTCAGTCACATCATGGTGCGACAGGGCAATGCGCTCCAGCTTGGAACTTTTTAATTCTATGCCTTTCTCTTCCAATGCTTTTTGCAGGGAACCGAAGCTTTCGAACGCACCTTGCGCAACGGCAATATCATTTCCTTCTTCGTCCGCTTCTACATAAAGTTCATCCAGTCCCGCATCGATCAGTTCAAATTCCAGCTCTTCCAGATCAAAATTATCAGCAGGTACAAACCTGAATATCGATTTTCTGTTGAACACAAAATCCAATGAGCCGGTCTTGCCTAAAGTACCATTTGTCTTGTTGAAATAACTGCGCACATTGGCAACCGTACGATTGGTATTGTCCGTAGCCGTTTCGATCAGTATTGCCACACCATGTGGTGCATAACCTTCATACACGATCTCTTCATAATTGGCCATGCTTTTGTCAGACGCCCTTTTAATGGCGGCTTCAACACGGTCCTTTGGCA
This sequence comes from Pedobacter psychroterrae, assembly GCF_004331695.1. Lineage (GTDB taxonomy): Bacteria > Bacteroidota > Bacteroidia > Sphingobacteriales > Sphingobacteriaceae > Pedobacter > Pedobacter psychroterrae. The sequence continues at coordinate 61,682 of NZ_SJSL01000001.1, forward strand.
TGTTTACCGCTTTCGCATTTTGCATTGCCGTACGCAGGCGTGAATTCGTTTCGGGATGTGGCCCGGCATCTTTCACCGCCATTACGATGTCCTTACCTATCCTGGTAAATTGTACGGCCATTTTGGCCCAACGCTTAAATTTTCTTTCTTTTCTAAATTCAAATGCTCTTCCCATTATCTTGGTTTTATTTCTTAGTCTATTGGTCGGTCGTTATCCCTGGCTGATCGTCATCCCTGGTCGGTCGTCATCCTGAATTTATTTCAGGATCTCGCAAGAGAAAGACGGCTTTGCATGTCCGTCATCCTGAAATAAATTCAGGATGACGTGTGTTATATCAGGCCTCCAAATGACGAACCTTTTATTTCTTTAAATTCTTAAACATATCTGCAGTCAGCTTTCCAAGGTCAAATTCTGGTTTCCAGCCCCAGTCCTTCGCTGCATAACTGTCATCAATCGATCTTGGCCAGCTATCAGCTATTTGCTGCCTTGGATCATTGGCGCCGTAATTTAAGGTAAATTCCGGAATATGTTTTCTTATTTCATCAGCCAAGGTCTCAGGAGTAAAGCTGACCCCTGTAAAATTATAACTTGATCTGATGGTGATGTCATCCGCATTGGCATCCATTAATTCTATGGTACCGCGGATCGCATCGTCCATGTACATCATGGGCAGTTCAGTGCCTGCGTTCAAAAAAGAGGTATAACTGGCTTTCTTGAGTGCATCATGAAATATGTGGATGGCATAATCCGTTGTACCACCGCCCGGCGCAGCTTTCCAGCTAATCAGGCCCGGATAGCGGATGCTCCGCACATCAAGGCCAAATTTCTGATGATAATACTCACACCATCGTTCTCCGGCAAGTTTACTGATCCCATACACGGTATTAGGGTCCATCACACAAAACTGCGGGGTAAGATCTTTTGGTGAATTTGGCCCGAATACCGCAATAGAACTTGGCCAGTAGACCTTTGCGGTTTTATAGGTAATGGCCAGGTCTAAAATATTGAGCAGGCCGTTCATGTTTAAATCCCAGGCCAGCTTTGGATTCTGTTCTCCGGTAGCAGACAATAACGCCGCAAGTAAATACACCTGCGTAGGCTTGTACTTTTGAAATATCGCATTCAATGTATCCTTTTCAAGGACATTTACAAATTCAAAAGGCCCTGAATTCTTTATGTCATAATCCGGGCGGCGGATATCGCAGGCAACGACATTGCTTTCGCCATAAGCTGTGCGCAAGGCGGTGACAAGCTCTGTACCGATCTGACCATTTGATCCTAATACTACAATTTTTTCAGTCATCTATGATTTTGATTTTACCAAAATTTAATAAGTGGACAAACGTATTAAAAAATGTTTATTGACACCAACTATTTACTTACTAAATATTCTATTAATTAACGTTTATATTTAATACTATTTTATATAATACCAGTTGGAGAATGCGCGTTTAATTGGTTAGGTAACAAATACATTTTTTTTTACATTAATTGTGTAATTTGGACACTAACTATTTATTTTTTCTTAATATTACAAAACAAAACACACTTAGCGCAGACCTAGACACCTAAACAGCCAAATATGGACAGAAGAGCAGCAGTGAAAAATATGGCCTTTTTAATGGGAGGTGCATTATCTGCAACTACGATAGCGGTTTTTCTTGACGGTTGCACTTCAACATCTACCACAGCCAGTGGCAATTTATTTACTGCAGATCAGCAAGCGCTGATCACTGAAATTGCTGACATCATTATACCTGCCACCGGCACACCTGGAGCGAAAGCCGCGGGCGTGGGGCCTTTCATTGCGATGATGGTCAAAGACTGCTATCCTGACGATGCGCAAAAAGCTTTTGTGAAAGGTCTGCAAGAGCTGGAGGAACAGTCGAAAGATGAATATAAAAAATCCTTTACAGAACTGTCTGCAGAGGAGCGCCAGCAGCTGCTCAACAAAGTAAGGGAAGCTACTATAGCAGATATTAAAGCAGAGAATGAAACGCTCGACAAGCAAAAACAAGCTGATCAGGAAAAACAAAGGACTGACCCTGCAAAGGGCAAGTCACAGACAGAAAATGCAGGAATAATTTCTATTCTTCCGAAGGATAAGCCTAAAACAGAAGCCCGCTTCTTTGCCATCATCAGAGACCTAACCTTGCTGGGTTATTTCACCTCAGAAATAGGGGTGACCAAGGCCTATGAATATGTAGATATCCCGGGCCGTTATGACGGCTGTACGGATTTGAAACCGGGTCAAAGAGTTTGGGCATAAACCTCAGGTAAATTAAGATGAGCAATTTAAATATCAAGGCGACAGCCAACAACACCTATGATGCCATAGTGGTAGGTTCGGGAATAAGCGGTGGATGGGCAGCAAAAGAATTAACAGAAAAAGGCTTAAAAGTACTTTTGCTGGAACGGGGCAGAAACGTTGAACACGTTAAAGACTATACCACGGCCATGAAAAAACCCTGGGAGTTTGAACACCGTGGCAAGATCACCGAAGCACAAAAGGAAACACATCCTATACAGAAAAGAGATTATCCATATACAGAATTTAACGAAAGCTTTTGGGTAGACGATACCGAATGTCCATATACAGAAGTAAAACGTTTTGACTGGTACAGGGGTTTTCACGTGGGCGGAAAATCGCTCATGTGGGGCCGTCAGAGCTACCGCTTCAGTGACCTTAATTTTGAAGATAACCTGAAAGACGGGCATGGCGTAGACTGGCCCATCAGGTATAAAGACATTGCCCCCTGGTATGATTATGTAGAGAAATTTGCAGGGATCAGCGGAAAGGCAGAAAACTGGCCTGCATTGCCTGACGGGGAGTTCCTCCCTCCGATGGAAATGAACTGTGTGGAGAAGGACGTTAAAAAGCGGATTGAAGACAAGTGGAAAAAATCAAGGATCATGACCATCGGCCGTGTGGCCAATTTAACAGTGGAGCATGGCGGACGGGCTAAATGCCAATACCGCAACCTGTGTAGCAGAGGCTGTCCATTTGGTGCCTATTTCAGCACCCAGTCTTCTACCCTACCTGCGGCTGTAGCTACCGGCAACTTAACCCTTCGTCCTTTTTCATTGGTGAATACCATTATCTATGATAAAGAAACGCAAAAAGCTAAAGGTGTAGTAGTGATCGATTCTGAAACTAAAGAGACCATTGAATATTTTGCAAAGATCGTATTTGTAAACGGTTCGACATTGGGCTCTACTTTCTTATTGCTGAACTCTGTTTCTGATGAACATCCAAACGGACTGGGCAATGGAAGCGGAGAGCTGGGACACAACCTGATGGACCATCATTTCCGTTGCGGGGCATCTGGTAGAGCTGAAGGATTTGACGATAAATATACTTTTGGTAAAAGGGCCAATGGTATTTATATACCAAGGTACCAGAACATGAACGGGGAAAAACGCGATTATGTAAGGGGCTTTGGCTACCAGGGCGGCGCAAGTCGCGGCAACTGGCATGCTGATGTAGCTGAGCTCGCCTTTGGTGCGGAGTTTAAAGACCAGATGACTGTACCAGGAGCCTGGAACATGGGACTGGGCGGATTTGGCGAATCACTGCCATATCATGAGAACCGTGTATATATAGATAAGAGTAAGAAAGATAAATGGGGACAGCCGGTATTGGCAATTGATTGTGAGTTTAAAGAAAACGAGCAAAAGATGCGGGTAGACATGATGAACGATGCGGCAGAGATGCTGGAAGCGGCGGGCATGAAAGATGTGAACACCTATGACAATGGTTCTGCACCCGGTATGGCGATCCATGAGATGGGCACAGCACGTATGGGCCACGATCCAAAGACCTCTGTACTGAACAAGTGGAACCAGATGCATGAGGTGAAAAATGTATTCGTAACAGATGGGTCATGCATGACATCAGCAGCATGTCAGAATCCATCATTAACATATATGGCTTTAACTGCAAGAGCCTGTGATTTTGCAGTCAGTGAATTAAAAAAAGGTAACATTTAACAATGAAGACTAGAAAAATTAGAATGGGCATGGTTGGCGGCGGTAAAGATGCATTTATCGGAGCTGTTCACCGTATTGCCGCAAACATCGACGGGCAAATAGAACTTTGCTGCGGAGCGCTTAGTATCAATCCGGAAATCGCGAAAGAATCAGGCGAAATGCTGTTCCTTCCTGAGGACAGGACTTACCTGACCTTTCAGGAAATGATAGAGAATGAAAGCAAAATGCCGGCAGATAAGCGCATCGATTTTGTAACCATCGTAACGCCAAATTTCGCACATTTTGCCCCTGCTATGATGGCATTGGAGAATGGTTTTAACGTGGTAATTGAAAAACCCATCGCTTTGTCGCTTGATGAGGCAAAACAATTGCAGAAAAAAGTGGAAGAGACTGGGCTGGTGCTTTGTCTGACACATACTTATTCTGGCTATCCGATGGTAAAACAAGCCAGGCAAATGGTAAAAGACGGTAAACTGGGTGCGATCAGAAAAGTAATGGTAGAGTATCCTCAGGGATGGCTGAGCACATTGACAGAAAGAGAAGGAAATGCACAGGCTGCATGGCGTACAGACCCTACCAAAAGCGGTAAAAGCGGTTGCATGGGTGATATAGGTACACATGCTGCGCAACTGGCAGAATACATTTCAGGTCTGAAGATCAGCAAACTTTGTGCAGATTTAAATATTGTTGTTACAGGAAGAGCGCTTGATGATGACGGCAACGTACTGCTTAGATTTGACAATGGCGCAAGTGGTGTATTATCTGCCTCGCAGGTAGCTGCAGGAGAAGAAAATGCTTTGAAAATAAGGGTATATGGTGAAAAAGGAGGATTGGAATGGCATCAGCAGGAGCCCAATACGCTGTTGGTAAAATGGCTGAATGAACCTACACAGATTTACCGTGCCGGACAAGCTTATCTTTCTGATATTGCCAAGCACAATCTGCGTGTACCTGGTGGTCACCCGGAAGGTTATCTGGAAGCGTTTGCAAATATCTACAAGAATTTTGCATTGACCGTATCCGCAAAAATACATGGCACAGAACCTACCGAAGCAATGCTTGATTTCCCAAGAGTGGAAGATGGCGTGAGAGGAATGGCGTTTATTGATAATGTAGTGGCTTCGAGCCAGTCTGATCAAAAATGGTTTGATTTTAACATATAACAGGATATGACGACAATTAAAGGACCAGCAGTTTTCCTTGCTCAGTTTATTGGAGACGAAGCTCCGTTCAATTCATTGGATGCTATTTGTGAATGGGCGGCAGGCCTGGGATTTAAAGGTATCCAGGTACCTACTTTAGATGCAAGGTTCATTGACCTGCAAAAAGCTGCAGAAAGCAAGACTTACGCAGATGAGCTGAAAGGCAAAGTTGCCTCATACGGCTTGGAAATTACCGAACTGTCCACGCACCTTCAGGGGCAACTGGTAGCAGTAAACCCGGCATATGACCTGGCATTTGATGCTTTTGCACCTGACCAGTATAAAAATAACCCAAAAGCACGTACAGAGTGGGCCGTTCAGCAAATGAAATATGCTGCTCAGGCTTCACAGAACCTTGGCTTAAATGCACATGCTACATTCAGTGGTTCATTGTTATGGCATATGTTCCATCCATGGCCGCAACGCCCGGAAGGACTTGTTGACGCAGGGTTTACAGAACTGGCCAGAAGATGGATGCCGATTTTGAACAAGTTTGATGAATGCGGTGTAGATGTTTGTTATGAAATACATCCGGGAGAGGATCTTTTTGACGGGATCACCTACGAGATGTTCCTTGAAAAAGTGAACAACCATCCTCGTGCCTGTCTATTGTATGATCCTTCGCACTTCGTATTGCAGCAGCTGGATTATATTCAATACATCGATTTCTATCATGAGCGGATTAAAGCGTTCCATGTGAAAGATTCAGAGTTTAACCCAACAGGAAAGCAAGGGGCTTTTGGCGGCTATCAAAGCTGGGCCAATCGCGCTGGAAGATACCGTTCACCTGGAGACGGGCAGGTTGATTTTGGCACTATTTTCAGCAAACTTGCACAGTACGATTATAAAGGCTGGGCAGTGATGGAATGGGAATGCTGCATAAAAGATGCTCAGGTGGGAGCCAAAGAAGGCGCTGAGTTTATTAAAAAGAACATCATCAAAGTAACGGAAAGGGCATTTGATGATTTTGCTGCTTCCGGCGGAAATGATGAATTTAACAATAAAATTTTAGGTATATAATTATGAATAACACACTTATGAACACAACAAAACTATTTGTATTAGGCTGTCTGACTTTAGCGATGGCTTCTTGCGCAAGTCCTGAGGAAAGGGCTGCTGCAGCTAACAATGCGGCAACTGATTCAGCTACAATTACCGCTCCGGTAACCGCAGTAGTAGATTCACCAGTTTTAGATTCAACCCCTGTAACTGCTACGGCAAAACCAGAAGAGGTAACTCCACCTGCGGCAACAGCCACGACGGCTACGCCAGTTGCCAAACCAGTGGCTGCAGCCAAAAAAGAGCCAATGATAGGTGAAGGCCTGATCAAGGGTTCAGACTGTCTGGCTTGTCATAATGCAACTAAAAAGATTGTTGGGCCGGCTTATGTAAACGTAGCAGCTAAATATCCTGCAACTGAAGAGAACATCGACCATCTTGCCACTAAGATCATTGAAGGTGGTTCGGGAGTTTGGGGAGCGATCCCGATGAGCCCGCACCCAGCCATTAGCAAGGACGATGCAAAAGAAATGGTAAAATACATTTTATCACTAAAAAAATAATAGCCTTAACCTAACCAATAGAACCATGAATGAGCTAAAAAAAGACCAGGAATCTACTGACAGAAGAAGTTTCCTAAAAACCACTGCTGTCGCAGCATCTGCGTTTATGATTGTTCCCCGCCATGTACTGGGCGGTAAGGGCTTTCTGGCGCCAAGCGACAGATTGATCGTAGCTGGGATTGGTGTGGGTGGTAAAGGGCAATCTGACATCGCAGAATTTGCCAAAAGTGGCAAAGCCGATATCGGTTACTTGTGTGATGTACATGATTCGAGAGCGGCAAACAGTGTAAAAGCTTTCCCTAAAGCTAAGTACTACAGGGACTGGCGTGAGATGATGGACAAAGAGTCGAAAAACTTTGATGCTGTTTCTGTATCTACACCTGACCATAACCATGCAATACAGGCCCTTGCAGCGATGCAACTAGGTAAACATGTGTATGTTCAAAAACCGCTGACCCATGATATTTATGAAGCACGGGCTTTGACAGCTGCTGCCATCAAGTATAAAGTGGTTACTCAAATGGGAAATCAGGGTGCGTCTAACGATGGGCCAAGACAGATGAAGGAATGGTATGATGCAGGTCTGATCGGTGATGTACATACGGTATATGCCTGGACTGATCGTCCGGTATGGCCGCAGGGTATTCCATGGTCGGCCAATAAAGCTGATGTTCCTAAAGACCTGGACTGGGACCTTTGGTTAGGTACAGCTCCGTATAAAGATTTTGTATCTAAGTTAGTGCCGTTTAACTGGCGCGGATGGTGGGATTATGGAACCGGCGCATTGGGCGACATGGGCTGTCACCTATTGGAAGCTCCTTTTAGCGTATTGAACCTTAAATATGCCAGCGAAGTGCAGGCCAGTGTAGGATCGGTATATGTAGATGAATTTAAAAGAGGTTATTTCCCGGACAGCTGTCCTCCATCAAGTCACGTAACGCTTAAATTCCCTAAGACAAATAAAACCAAGGGAGATGTTACCGTACATTGGATGGACGGAGGTATACAACCAGAAAGACCTGAAGAACTGCAAGCTAACGAAACCTTTGGCGACGGAGGAAACGGAACGCTGTTTATTGGTACAAAAGGCAAAATGATGTCCGAAACCTATAGTGCCAATCCTAAATTATTACCATTAAGCCGCAACAAAGATATTAAAGTACCTGCTAAATTCGCCAGGGTACCCGGTGGAGCGAGTGGTCACTACAAGCAATGGGTGGAAGCAGCTATTGCCGGTTACGGTAAACAAGAGGTGAGCTCTGGATTTGAAATAGCTGGTCCGCTTACAGAAGCATTATTGATGGCCAATCTGGCTATACGCGGAGTAGACGTTCAGCGTAAAAATGCAGAAGGCAAGATCAGTTACCCTGGACGTAACGTTAAGTTGCTATGGGACAACAGCCAAATGAAAATCACCAACCTGGATGACGTAAACCAGTTTGTAAAACGTGAGTACCGCAAAGGCTGGACACTGGGCGCTTAAAAAATTAAAAAAATTAAATTAAAAGATGAAACAATACCTTTTCTCTGCACTGATCTTGACAGCAATGATGAGCAGCTGCAGCAGTACACAAAACCAGACCAAAACCAAAGGGTTTACCAAATTATTCGATGGTAAAACTACGGGTGGCTGGCATACATATGGTAAAACAACAGCGGGGAATAAATGGACGGTTGCAGACGGCACCCTCCACTTCGATCCTGCAGTAACCGGCGATGGCGGAGGAGACCTGACTACAGATAAAGAATACAGTAATTTCCATTTAAAACTGGAATGGAAAGTCTCCAAAAATGCAAACAGCGGTGTCATTTATTATGTGTATGAAGATGCGGCCAAGTATGGCGCTACTTATTCCACGGGGCTGGAAATGCAGGTATTGGACAATGATGGTCACCCGGATGGCAAAATCACCAAGCACCGTGCAGGAGATCTGTATGACATCATCAAAAGTTCATCTGAACCAGTGAAGCCTGTTGGCGAATGGAATGTTGCAGAAATCATCAGCAAAGATGGCAAACTGGAACAATACCTGAACGGGGTGAAAGTTGTTGCTACTACTTTATGGGATGATAACTGGAAGGCCATGGTAGCTAAAAGTAAATTTGCCGGTTGGGAAAACTGGGGAACTTTTAAATCTGGTAAAATCGCGCTCCAGGACCATGGAGATGAAGTATGGTACCGTAATATAATGATTAAAGAACTATAATTTACTTTCAAAAACCATCTATGAATTCATCTAACCGTATCAAATTGTCATTAATGATGTTCCTCGAGTTTTTTATCTGGGGAGCATGGTTTGTGACACTTGGTACTTTTTTGGGAAATAACCTTAAAGCTACGGGGGCAGAAACCGGCTCCGTATTTTCAACACAGTCATGGGGTGCAATTATTGCCCCTTTTATCATAGGCCTGATTGCTGACAGATATTTCAATGCTGAAAAAATTCTTGGCATACTACACCTTATTGGCGCAATACTGATGTACCAAATGTACAATGCTACAGAGATCTCTGTCTTTTACCCTTACGTTTTGGCCTACATGATCCTGTTCATGCCAACCCTGGCATTGGTAAACTCAGTATCCTTTAACCAGATGAAAGATCCTGAAAAGGAATTTTCTACCATCAGGGTGTTTGGTACATTGGGTTGGATTGCCGCCGGACTAATGATTAGTTTCGTTTTCCATTGGGATACTGCTGAGGCAACTACTGCGGGAATGCTAAAAAATACATTTGCCATGGCAGGAATTGCTTCACTGATTCTTGGAATCTTTAGTTTTGCTTTACCTAAAACACCACCAAAAGTAGCTGCAGGTGAGAAAGTTAAGGTCTCTGACATTCTTGGTCTGGATGCTTTAAAGTTATTGAAAGACAAGAACTTTGCTATTTTCTTTGTTTCTTCGATCCTGATCTGTATCCCACTGGCTTTTTATTATCAAAATGCCCATTCATTTTTATCAAATGTAGGACTGGACAACCCAACGGGAAAAATGACAATCGGTCAGATTTCAGAAGTGCTGTTCCTGCTTTTGCTGCCCGTTTTCTTTAGCCGTTTTGGATTTAAGAAAACCATACTGGTAGGGATGCTGGCCTGGGGAATCCGCTATGCGCTGTTCGCTTATGGAAATGCAAGTGATTTAAGCTTTATGCTGATCATCGGAATCGCGCTGCACGGCATTTGTTATGACTTTTTCTTCGTATCTGGTCAGATTTATACCAATGCTGCTGCAGGTGAAAAATATAAGAGTTCCGCGCAGGGATTAATTACCCTTGCCACCTATGGTGTAGGTATGCTTATTGGTTTTGAAGTAGCAGGTATGATTACCGACAGTTATAAACTTGCAGATGGATCGTTTGACTGGAAGATGATCTGGATCATTCCATCAGGTATAGCATTTGTTGTATTTTTATTGTTCGCGCTGTTCTTTACCGATAAAAAGAAGATCGCTGTTGAGGGCTCAAGTCATTAAATTCATCTTGTTTAAAAATAACCAATGAAAGAACTAAGTAGAAGAAACGCATTAAAAAATATTGTTGCCGGCACCGCCGCAATCGGTGTCTCGGCAACAATGCCAGCTTTTGCGCTGGAAGAATATAAATCGACCATGTTAAAAGGAAATGTAAATCACTCTGTATGCAGGTGGTGTTTTGGTAGTGTAGATTTAGATACACTATGTATTGAGGCAAAAAAAATAGGTATCACTGCAATTGACCTGGTAGGCCCCGGCGATTGGGCTACGCTAAAAAAGCATGGCCTTGATTCCTCTCTGTGTAATGGTGCAGAAATAAGCATTGACAATGGATGGAACGAGCCTAAATACCATGCTGAATTAATAAAGAGGTATTCGGAGATGATCCCTAAAGTTGCCGAAGCAGGCTACAAACAACTGATCTGTTTTAGTGGTACGCGCAGGGGAAAAGACAACGAAACAGGATGGAACAACTGTGTTGAAGGATTGAAACAAATACTGCCCATTGCTGAAAAGCATAAAGTAGTGCTGGTAATGGAATTGCTGAACAGCAAGGTGAACCATAAAGACTACCAGTGCGACAACACACCCTGGGGAGTGGAACTCTGTAAAAGACTTGGCTCAGAAAACTTTAAACTGCTGTATGATATTTACCACATGCAGATCGATGAAGGTAATGTGATCAGCACGATCAGAAGCAGCCACCAATACATCTCTCACTATCACACTGCAGGTGTACCAGGGAGGAATGAGCTGGATGAGAACCAGGAATTGTATTATCCTGCCATTATTAAGGCTATTGTGGCCACCGGATTTAAGGGATACCTGGCGCAGGAATTTATTCCAAAGAATGCGGATAAATTTAAGTCCCTGAATGATGCGGTAAAAATTTGTGATGTATAATTATTAAACATGAACTCAAGAAGAACTTTTATCAAACAAGCCGGCCTGGCTGCTGCGGGTGCTGCGCTTTTGCCTTACTATGCCTGCTCTCCTGCCAGTGCAAAATCGGTAGGTATACAACTTTACTCACTTAGGGAATTATTGCCTAAAGATGTAAAAGGAGTGATTCAAAAAGTAGCACAGACAGGTTATAAGGAAGTAGAAACGTATGGCTATACAGCCGAGACGGGTTTCTGGGGCCTGGATGCCAAAGCATTTAAAGCGCTGCTGGACGATAATGGACTAAAAGCACCAAGCGGGCATTTTGGACTGGATGAGTATATCAAAACAGGAGACCAGGAAATCCTGAAACCCCTGATAGCAGGAGCTGCAGCCCTTAACATGGAATATTTCACCTGTCCTTACCTGTCTGAAGAACTCAGAACAAGTTTGGAAGACTATAAAAAAGTGGCAGCAAGACTGAATGAAGCAGCTAAACTCTGCAAAGAGTCCGGTCTGCAAATGGCTTATCACAACCATGATTTTGAGTTTGTAAAATACGGGGATACTACAGGCTATGATATATTGCTGGCAGAAACAGATAAGAACCTGGTGCATTTTGAGCTTGACCTGTATTGGGTAGTAAGGTCTGGAAATGATCCGATAGCAATGTTTGAGAAAACCCCTGGCCGCTTTGTGATGTGGCATGTAAAAGACATGGACAAAACGGACAATACCATCAATACAGAGGTGGGTAATGGTAAGATTGATTTTAAGAGCATACATAAACATGCCGCTCAGGCAGGTCTAAAACACCTGATAGTAGAGCAGGAGAATTTTTCGATAGATCCATTTGAAAGCATTAAGAAAAGCTTTGATTATGTAAATCGCGAACTGGTTTAAGAGATAAGATCTTAGATAAAAAAGGGAGGTGATTTATTGTAAGTCACCTCCCTTTTTGTTTATAATAAGGCATTTAAAGGCTGAAATGTGAGAAAAAATGCCGATATTTGTATACTTATTATTTTAAAACACCATTTATTAATTAATTAAAAACAAGTAAAATAACAATTAAAGAAAGCACATGAAAATTGCAGTAGTTGGCGCCACCGGTCTGGTAGGCACCGTAATGTTAAAAGTATTAGAAGAGCGTAACTTCCCGTTGACTGAATTGATCCCTGTAGCCTCTGAAAAGAGTGTTGGTAAGGAAATTACATTCAAGGGTAAGAAATTTGCTGTTGTAAATATGGATACTGCAATTGGCATGAGACCTGACATTGCTTTGTTCTCTGCTGGTGGCGGTACATCGCTTGAAAACGCACCCCGCTTTGCTGAAGCAGGTACAACAGTGATTGACAATTCATCTGCATGGCGCATGGACCCTTCAAAAAAACTGATTGTTCCGGAAGTAAATGCCCATGAACTGTCTATAGATGACAAGATCATTGCCAATCCTAATTGTTCAACCATACAAATGGTAGTGGCCCTGAAACCGCTTCATGATAAATACAGGATCAAACGGGTAGTAGTATCTACTTATCAGTCTGTAACCGGAACCGGTGTTAAAGCGGTGGAGCAGATGATGAATGAGCGTAAAGGCGTCATGGATGGCCCTATGGCTTATGCCTATCCGATTGACTTGAATGTAATTCCTCAGATTGACGTTTTCACTGAAAACGGATATACAAAAGAGGAAATGAAAATGATCCTGGAAACCCGTAAAATTATGGGCGATGACAGTATCCGTGTAACTGCGACGACTGTTCGCATCCCTGTAATGGGAGGCCACTCAGAGTCAGTGAATATAGAGTTTGAAAATGATTTTGATGTAGCCGAAGTAAAAGCATTATTGGAAAGAACTGAAGGTATTATCGTGGTTGATGACCCGGCAAACCTTAAATATCCTATGCCAATGGATGCCCATGAAAAGGATGAGGTATTTGTAGGCCGTATAAGACGTGATGAATCGCTGCCAAATACACTGAACATGTGGATTGTAGCAGATAACCTGCGTAAAGGCGCTGCTACCAATGCGGTTCAGATTGCTGAATACCTGGTAAGAAAAGAACTGATATAATTTTTAGTATACAATACATTGAAATGGCGGTCGTCATCCTGACGCAGGTCAGGAACCCGGAATAGAAAGGAAAATCTTGCTAATCCGGGCTCCTGAAATAAATTCAGGATAACGACCGTTTTAATATAAGGCGATTATGATGCTGAGAAAACCAACCTTGCTGCTATTTTTCTTTTTGAACGCCATGTTAGCTATGGCTCAGCCGCCTATCCAAAAGCTGGAACGTGCTTTTAAGGAACTGGCTGAAGATCAGCAGACAAAATATGCCATTCTTTCTCTTTGCGTGCTGGATGCACAGAGCGGCAAAATGCTTTTTGGCAGGAATGAGGAGATCGGGCTTGCTACGGCATCTACCTTAAAGACCATTACCTCTGCTACGGCATTTAGTATATTGGGGAAGGATTTTCAATACCAGACTACGCTGGGCTACAGCGGAACAATTAGTGCAAATGGGGTATTAAAAGGTGACCTCATCATCGTTGGCGGTGGCGACCCTACACTGGGCTCCTGGAGATATCCAAACACCAGGGAAGGTGTAATATTAAATCAGTTGGTACAGGCCATTAAAAATGCAGGCATTAAAAAAATTGAAGGCAGGATAATTGGTGATGACAGTGTATGGGATACACAAAATACACCTGATGGCTGGATCTGGCAGGATATTGGCAATTATTTCGGTGCGGGTGCTTCAGGATTAAGCTGGAGAGAAAATCAATTTGACATTCACCTTCGCGCAAACGCTTCAGACAATTCGGTCACTGTTTTAAAAGCTGTACCGGAGATGCCCTACTTAAAAATAGTAAACGAATTAAAAGCTGGTGCCCAGGGTACGGGAGATAATGTTTATGCCTATTTACCTCCACTTGGCAACACAGCCTATTTAAGGGGCACATGGGGACTGGGAATTGCTAAATCAGGGGTTTCAGCTGCAGTGCCAGACCCCGCATTTGATGCGGCATTTCGATTGCAGGACACCCTGAAACGCAGTGGGATCATCACAAGCGCCGCTCCTGCAACAGGCAGACAGTTAATTGCTGATCAAGAACCGATACCGTCAATAACTCAAAAACTTGTTACCATCAGTTCCCCATCACTAACTGATATAGTATATTGGTTTAATAAAAAAAGTGTGAACCTGTACGGAGAAAACCTATTGAAAACCCTGGCCTGGAAAACCGGTAAGAAAGTTAATACAGCAAATGGTGCATCGGTAATCATCAACCACTGGGCGGGCAAAGGAGTAAATAAAAACGCACTGAATATTTTAGATGGAAGCGGATTATCTCCGGGCACAAGGGTAACTACATCGGCAATGGCCAATATTTTGTTTCAGGTACAAAAAGAAAACTGGTTTCCTGAATATTATGCTTCTTTTCCCGACAACAATGGCATGCAGCTAAAAAGCGGGTCGATAAAAGATGTATCGGCATTTGCAGGGTACTACACGAACAGCAGTGGTAACAAATACATTATCGTTATCAATGTCAACAACTACTCCGGGTCGGGAATCAATAAAAAGTTATTCAGAGTGCTCGATGCACTAAAGTAAAATCGTAATTATGAGACAATATTTTTCCCTGCTGTTATTAGTTGCATTAAGTTTTCAGGCTTATAGTCAGGCAGGAGTTGCCGAGTCTTCTATGCAAGAGGCTTTGATCAGTGTCAATCACGGTGAGGAGATTTCTATCATCCCTGCTCCCGTTTCAGTAATTAAAGGCGAAGGACATTTTGTGCTGCCAGAGAACGTAACTATTCAGTCGCCAGCAAGTGCGGAACTGAAACAGGCTGTGGCTTTTCTGCAGGAAAGGCTTTCCATTCCTACCGGGAGCTATGTCTCAAATGTGAACGCACCTACAGCAACAGCGACAATAAAGCTGATACTAAATGACAGGATAAACCCTGCATTGGGAAAAGAAGGGTATGAATTGTCAATTACGCCTAATTTTATAACCATCAAAGCAAATAAGGCCGCTGGTATCTTTTATGGAATACAAAGCCTCATTCAGTTATTTCCTGCTGAGATTGAAAGTAAGGAACCGATGGAAAACATAGAGTGGACTGCCCCCTGTGTGGAGATAACCGATTATCCGCGTGTAGGATGGCGTGGACTGATGTTTGATGTAGCCCGTCATTTCTTTACCAAAGCTGAAGTAAAACAATACATCGATGCAATGGTACGCTACAAATATAACCTCCTCCATCTGCACCTTACCGATGATGAAGGATGGAGAATTGAAATAAAAGGTTTGCCTAAACTTACTGAAGTTGGCGCCTGGAGGGTCAATAAGGTTGGCGAATTTGGTAACTTTATTCCCCCTGCTGCTGATGAGCCCCGTACATACGGCGGATTTTATACGCAGGAAGACATTAAAGAATTGGTACAGTATGCGAAGGAAAGATTTGTGGATATCCTTCCCGAAGTAGATGTTCCAGGCCATAGCCTTGCCGTGATTGCGGCTTATCCGGAGCTGTCCTGCACACCGGGAGCTGAAAACTACAGGGTTCGCTCGGGAGAAAGGATCATGGACTGGTCAAGGGGCGCTCCTCCGATTGCACTGGTAGACAACACGCTTTGTCCTGCCAATGAAAAGGTATACAGCTTCCTAGATACTGTGATCACACAAATTGCAGCTTTATTTCCCTTTGAATACATACACATGGGAGGAGATGAAGCTCCGTTTAATTTCTGGGAGAAAAATGACAGCATCAAAACACTGATGCAGCGGGAAGGATTAAGAAATATGCACGAAGTACAGGGATATTTTGAAAAGCGTGTGCAAAAGATTGTGGAATCAAAAGGCAGGAAATTCATGGCATGGGATGAAGTACTAAACGGAAACCTGACATCCGACGCTGCCATCATGAGTTGGAGGGGCATGCAGTATGGAATCCAGGCGGCGAAAAAGAAACATGAGGTAGTCATGAGCCCTACCACCTATGCCTATCTCGATTATATGCAGGCAGACCCGATTACAGAGCCAAGGGTTTATGCTTCACTGAGGCTCAGCAAATCGTATGAATTTGACCCAATACCTGCTGGGGTGGATCCAAAATACATTAAAGGCGGACAGGCAAACTTGTGGACGGAGCAGGTCTATAATATCAGACAGGCGGAGTACATGACCTGGCCACGGGGCTTTGCGATAGCCGAGTCTGTATGGTCAGCACCTGAAAAGAAGAACTGGAACAATTTCTTCAACAGGGTGGAAAAGCATTTTAAAAGACTGGACATCGCAGAAACCAAGTATGCACCAAGTGTCTATGACCCTATATTTACGGTAAGCAGATCGGCCGATAAGCAGTTGATGATTGAACTGAGTACCGAGGTACAGGGCTTGGATATCTATTATAGCTTTGATAATTCATTTCCGGACAGGTTTTATCCAAAATACACTGAAAAGCTCGTGCCACCCAAGGATGCCACCGTACTTAAAGTGATTACTTACAGAGGCAAAGAAGCCGTAGGCAGGATGATGGTAATGCCCATTGAAGAGCTTACTAAAAGAGCAAAAAGATAATTAGAAAAGGAATTGAGGTATTTCGTACACATAGGATATAACGGGCTAAAATACAACGGCTGGCAAAGGCAGCCCGGTGTGATGAATGTACAGGGGGTAATCGAAGCTTCGCTAAGCCAGGCCCTCAAAACTCCGGTAGCTATAATAGGTTGCGGACGTACCGATGCGCATGTCCATGCAAGTCAATTCTTTTTTCACATGGATATCGCAAATGAATGGGATTTTGACCTGATGTTCAGGCTGAACAAAGTGCTGCCGCACAACATTTCTGTGTTTGATATTATTCCTATGGATGGGCTACAGCATGCACGTTTTGATGCGGTACTGCGATCATATGACTATTTCATCCATACCTATAAAGACCCGTTCCTTCATGGACTGAGTTCTTTCTATTTACTAAAAGACCTTCAGTTTGACAAAATGAGACAGGCCGTATCGATCTTGCCGAACTACAAAGATTACAGGGCTTTTTGCACCAGTCCCGACAAATATGAACATACCATTTGCCATGTAATGTCGGCAAGTTTGTCGACAGACACTAGTGGCGATAGGCTCCGTTTCCAAATCTCCTCAAATCGTTTTCTGGGCAAGATGATCAGGATCATTATGGGACAGGTTCTTAAAATCGGAAGAGGTGTATTGAGTGTGGATGAATTTGAAAATTACCTCATCACCAACCGGACCCCTGAACTGATTACCCCGGCACATCCTCAGGGCCTATATCTTTCTAAAGTCACCTATCCCTATCTAAATTTGCCCGCCCGCACAGAATTTACTTCCATCTTGCAAAAACAGACTGACCTTAACTGGCGGGTATTATAAGGTTAAATATAGTGATTTTGCTATTTGATTAATCATTAATTATCATTAGCTTTAATATAACCAATTAATAAACAGGAGGTTTATCATGACTGTAATTCAAAGAATTGAACGCTGGGGCGATGTGCACCACGCCAAGTGGCTCGATATTATCCGGATCGTATTGGGTATACTAATCTTCAGCAAAGGCATTGCCATTGTAAGTAATACAGCGGCATTGCAGGATTTGTTACTGCAGAATAATGTGTTCGGTTTTTCAGGAGTAATGGCAAGCATTGCGCTGCACATCGTGGGATTTGTTCACCTCGTAGGCGGCATCCTTATTACAATTGGCCTGGTTACGAGGTTCGCGGCCGTAATCCAGATTCCCATACTGTTGTGCGCGGTATTATTTGTAAACCTGTCAAAAGGATTTTCAGCGTTGAACTCAGAGCTTTGGTTATCAATTATCGTTTTGATGTTACTGATTTTATTCTGGGTGGTAGGTTCCGGACCATATTCTGTAGATCAGGCTATGAAAAAGAAACAAACTATCTATAAATAACCTGGGCGATGAGCTCTTCTATATTGAGGTTCATGCCATCCGTGGTAATGGCGGCCTGCTCATAATAGCTAGCCCTTTCAGCAAGTTTATGTTCGATAAAATCAACAATTTCAGCATTATTAAGATCCTTCAGTAAAGGGCGTTTTGCTTTGCCCTTTTCCAACCTCTGAGCCAGTGCGGCAGGCGACATTTGTATATATACAGACACCCCATTGTTGTTGATCCAATCCATGTTATCAAAGTAGCAAGGTGCCCCGCCTCCGGTAGCTACCACACAGTTAGTCGGGTAATCATGAGACTTGAGTATCCTGCTTTCCTCCTGTCTGAAGGCTTCTTCACCATTTGCATTAAAATATTCACGAATAGAAGTGCCTGCCGTACTTTCAAACAGATGATCAAGATCAATAAAATCATAACTCATCTTTGCTGCCAGTTTCCTGCCGAAAGTACTTTTACCGCAACCCATAAACCCAATCAGAAATATCCTCATTATTCTAAACCAATTTTACCCTTGGATCAACAAAGGCATATAATACGTCCACTAAAATATTAATAATAACAAATACAAATGCAATAAAAAGTATTGAGCCCATTACTACAGGAAAATCCGACATTTCAAGGGCGGTAACGGTAGTCCGGCCCAGGCCATTGTATCCAAAAATATACTCCACAAAAAAAGAGCCTGCAAGTAAAGAAGCAAACCATCCGGAAATAGCCGTAATGACAGGATTTAAGGCATTTCTAAGCGCGTGTTTATAGATGACCGCATTTTTGCTGAGGCCTTTAGCCCTTGCGGTCCTGATATAATCCTGTGCCAGTACATCAAGCATCGTACTGCGGGTCAATTGAACAATAATAGCCAGCGGCCGTAAGCCAAGTGTAAGCATGGGCAGCCATAAATTCTTCCAGGTCATGATTTGCCCTTCAAAGGGATCATAACTGTATAAGCTCCCCGACATATTCAATCCTGTATAGTCACTTAACACAAACCCAAAGAGCCATGCGATAATGATACCGGCAAAAAATGATGGGGCAGAAATCCCTAAAATTGCAAATGCATTTGCTGCTTTATCGATCCAGGTATCTTTATTCACGGCAGACACTACCCCCAGAAAAATACCGATGATAGTCGCAAAAATAATTGCTGTGAGGGCAAGAATAAAAGTATTGGGAACTGTCTCGGTTAAAATTAAGGTAACGTCCCGTTTGGTCTGATACGAACGGCGTAAATAAGGCCATTTGAGTGCAAGCACATTATCTCCTACCGTAATCAATTTTGCATAACGGTATTTTTCTTTGTCTTCCGGATTATTTCTATGCAAACCCAAAGGAGACAGATCATTCAGGTAAAGCATAAACTGAACAGGCCTGGACCGGTCAAGCCCAAATTCTTTACGTACTGCATCGAGGGACTGAACATCAGAGCGTTGCCCTAAGGTCATTCTAGCAGGATCACCCGGAAGGACATTAAACAATAAAAATACCACAACAATAACCCCCGCCATTACAGCAAACCCATACATGAATTTCTTTAAGGCGTAGCTAAGCATGGTTATTTTGTGAAATACTGTTCGGCAAGTTTATCAAAAGAAGGTACGGCATTATAGTGCCATTTATTGATCACTACCCCGTTTTTAAGCAATAATACGCCTGGATTGGCCCTTACCATACTTTTTAATGGCACAGCATCTGCATAAAACACCTCGGTAAACAACTTCATCCGCTTACTGAAGGCATCTGCCTCCTGGGCTGAATTGGTAGTCAGCAAGACCGTTCTTATATTGAACTGCTCAGTGGCATTGAGCGCCAGTGCATTCAATTTTGAAATCCCCTCCTCATTTGCCTCATGGAGGCTGTAAGCCACAATAATCAAATTATAGTATGGATTTTCTATTAATTCTTTCGTGTAGTCCGTTCCAGAGGCGTCACTGATCATCAAATCTTTAATCTTAGGCTCATAACCCTTTTTAACCAGTTTACTGTCAGGCTGCCCTACAATCTCCCAGTTATCATCCTTCCAAATTTCAGTCTTAAGATAATCTTTGTCATTCATCACTTTTGTCTCGCCCGTCTCTTTATTTTTAAGATTATAAATGATGGAGTACTCATCGGGTTTTGCGCCCTCGGGGATCTTCATCAATTCGGGCAGGTTCGCGCCAACCTTATATGGAAGAAAATCAACAACAGGCAATCTGCTGTAAGTAAGCAGACTGAATGTGATAGATAAAACCAGCACGAAGATAAATAATGCATTTTGGAGGGTACTATTTGAGGTAATGGGCTGAATACGCTCCCTGTTTTTAAAGAGATAGATGATCAATGCCAACAGCACCAGATCCTTAGAGAAGGACTGCCATGGGGTCAAAGGAATCGCATCTCCAAAACAACCACAGGATGTAACCACTTTAAAGGCCGCAGACACAAAAGTGAGGAAGGTAAAGAATATGATCACCAGCAATAACCCGGTGGTTACCTGCTTCCGCCAAAAACCAAAAAGCAGCAGGGCACCCAGCACAATCTCAAACACACATAGCATAATGGCAATACCGGTAGCCATTTCATTGAGAAAAGGGATATGAAATACTTCAAAATATTCCTGTAGCTTATAGCCAAACCCTATCGGGTCATTGGCTTTGATCAGTCCTGAAAAAATGAAGAGAACACCAACAAATATTCTTGAAAAATTTAGTAAAGCTTTCTTCATATGCGTATTTATTTTATTCCGAGTTTGATTAATGCAAAGACTGCATAATTGAGCATGTCCTGGTAATTTGCAGCTACACCTTCAGATGCCAGTGTATGTCCTGCGTTGTCTTCTATTTGTTTTACCCTAAGTATTTTCATTAAAATAAGGTCCGTAAGCGAGCTGATACGCATATCCCTCCAGGCTTCGCCATAATCATGGTTTTTAGCAGACATGAGTTCTTTGGTCTCTGTTACCTTCGTATCAAAAAGCATTTCCACCCGCTCCACTTCCAGTTCATTGGTTTCATCCGGCCCAAGATCGAGCTGGATCATTGCGATTACGCAATAATTTACAATTCCAATATATTCAGAGCTGATGTCTTCAGCTACTTTAGAAACTTTTTTTTCTTCCAGGGTGCGGATGCGCTGTGCTTTTATAAAGATCTGATCAGTAATAGAAGCAGGTCTGAGGATACGCCATGCCGTCCCATAATCTTTTGTTTTCTTTAAAAAAAGCGATTTGCAAACCGCTATTACCGAATCATATTCTTGTGAAGTGTCTGTTGCCAAAACAATTAAAATAATAAATTTATACCTGCTGAATGTCAAAAAAATCCCGGATAAAACCTAATGGTTTTTTATCTAAGTTTGCATCTAAACAATGGCTAAAGATACATTTTTAAACCGAAAGACCACAGTCAACGTAAAAGGAAGGCTGCTAGATTTAAGTGTCCCTACAGTAATGGGGATACTAAATCTTACACCAGATTCTTTCTACAGCAGCAGCAGAATGGCTACTACTGATGATGCGCTGGCGAGGACAGAAGCATTCCTGAATGAGGGAGCAGCATTTATTGATATTGGTGCCTATTCATCAAGGCCTGGTGCAGCAGAAGTCAGTACAGACGAGGAGCTACGGCGACTGATACCAGTTATCGAAGCCATCACTAAAAAGTTACCTGAAGCAGTACTTTCCATCGATACTTTCAGGGCAAAAGTAGCGAAAGAAAGTGTGATGGCCGGTGCGCATATCATCAACGACATTGCGGCGGGGGGCCTGGACGAGGCAATGTTTGAAACAATTGCCCAATTACAGGTCCCGTATATTCTGATGCATATGAAAGGTTCTCCCCAAACGATGCAGCAGCATGCCAGCTACAGCAATATTGGACTGGAAGTAACGGATTATTTCCAGTCAAAAATAGCAGTACTCCGCGCTTTGGGCGTAAAAGACATTATTATTGATCCTGGATTTGGCTTTGCAAAAACACCTGCACACAGCTATCAGCTCCTTAATCAGCTGGAAGATCTGCAGATCTTTGAATTGCCGGTTTTAGCAGGGGTTTCGAGAAAATCTATGATTTACAATTTTTTAGGCATCACCGCACAGGAAGCATTGAACGGCACGACAGTACTGAACACCATTGCCTTATTGAAAGGTGCATCCATTTTGCGCGTTCATGATGTAAAGGCTGCAACAGAATGCATTGCTTTAGT
The DNA here is from genome assembly GCF_004331695.1 of Pedobacter psychroterrae. Lineage (GTDB taxonomy): Bacteria > Bacteroidota > Bacteroidia > Sphingobacteriales > Sphingobacteriaceae > Pedobacter > Pedobacter psychroterrae. The sequence goes on from NZ_SJSL01000001.1 coordinate 83,928, forward strand.
ACAAAAAACCTTAACTTGGCATTAATGAAGGGCTTGGATTTTGATTTCTTAAAAATAACGATCACCGATGGGATAGATATTATACTGGTCGCCCTGATCGTGTACTACATCTACAACCTTATCAAGAATACGCTTGCTGTAAACCTTTTACTAGGAATGGTCATTATCCTGGTGTTGCACTGGGTAGTGGATGCGCTACATATGGAACTGCTATCAACGATCATTGATCAGTTTATCAATGTTGGCATCATTGCACTCATTGTGATCTTTCAGCCGGAGATCAGGCGTTTCCTACTTCTTATTGGCAAGAACACCTTTCTTCAGCAGAACAAAGCCTGGTGGGGGTATTTATTTGGAAGCAAGAACATAGAACGTGACAACCTGGTCAGGATAAAGCCTATTATTGATGCCTGTAAAAGCATGAAAAAATCACGTACGGGTGCACTGATCGTATTTGTGAAGTTTTATGACGACCAGTTGTTTGCCAATAGCTGCGAGCTGATAGATTCCAAGATCTCCAAGCGTTTACTGGAAAGTATCTTTCAGAAATACAGCCCGTTACATGATGGAGCTGTAGTAATTGCAGAAAATAAAATTAAAAGTGCAAGCTGTATCTTGCCCCTGACAGACAATGACAAACTTCCGCCGCAGTTTGGTCTGCGCCACAGGGCAGGTATTGGAATATCGGAAACTACCGATGCAGTGGCGGTTATCATTTCTGAAGAAACTGGTGAGATTGCCTATGCCAAACAAGGCCGCGTTCGCATGAATGTTTCTTTTGGTGAACTGGAAAAGCTGTTAAATAAGGATTTTTAATATATTTACCTCTTAATATGCCAAGTATAGATCCACAAGACAACATTCTACAGGATGCTCCTCCTGTAAAAGTTAAGAAATCGAGAAAGAAACTGACCACAACTTTCAATGTGAGCCGTTATTCTTTATCAGGAAAATTGCTGGAAACCTATGCAAATGCCCGGGTTGCGGCAGAGGCACTGAACACTTCCCAGCAATACATTTCTATTGCGGCAAGAAATTCAGGCAAAGTACTCACAGCCTGTGGTTACCTATGGCGAAGAGGCCATGCTACAGAAATAGACATCAAGCCAATCTTGAAAGAAAGGTGGTACGGCCCCTCTCCCCTTGCTAAACAACAACATATCATAGGGCAATACGACCTGGAAGGAAACCTGGTAAATACTTATACCAATACGGTAGAGGCAGGCAAAGCGGTGGGTGTGCATAGAAATGGAATCCGGGATGTAATTAAAGGCCGTGGAATGACCTATGGCGGATTTATTTGGAGCAAAACGATCAAGAAAAAGATTGAGGTCGACCCTAAGGTCACTGCAAGTAAAGCAAAGATATCACAATATGACCTGGATGGCCGATGGATGAGATCTTATAAAAGCTGCCTGGAAGCTGCCAGAGAAACCAATATCGACAACACCAACATACACCTTGCCGTTCACGGCCAGACTCTTACAGCCGGAGGCTTTCTATGGCATAAAGGCACCAAACTACGCATCAATATAAACGAGCTTCGCAGACATCCGCATTATCCGAAATCCTTACTGGAACGGCATATGAAGAAAAAGAGAGCTGCAATAGCTGAAAGCACAAAATAAAAATGGCCACCTGGGAAGGCAACCATTTTCTTTATTTATTTAGCTTATCATCCAGTAGCTTAATAAAAAATCCTCCAACCACACTTCTTGCTGTAAAATTCTGACGGCGGGCATCAGTTGTTTCATGCCAGTCACTCAAAGGCACCCGGTCTGGGGTCTCTAAGGCATACTTATAAACAGGTGCTATCAATGCTTCAAAATCAGCGCGGTTATCAGCCAGGGTAGCTGTCCAGGTGATCCAGTCAGACTTTGTATAGGTCTTACGGCTGTCGAGCGGCAGGCCATATTTCAATTGTTTACCCAGGTAGAATTTAACTTCTCTGCTATACACATCCTTTGGAAAAAGGTCCAGCTTTAATACCTTATCCCAAACCAGGTTATACTTTTGGCTCCAGGTATTTTTGTCATCAAATGTAAGGGCATAGTGGTCGCCTGCATCCGCCAGCTGCATCCACTTCTTTGCCATATCTTTGGCCATAGCCGTATACTGATCTGCCGTTGCTTTTTCTCCCAGCATATTTGCCATCATGCCATAACCGCCCAGGGCGACAATGGCCTTTACCGATAAATTCGCATTTCGTGCCAGATGTCCGGCAAAATCGTCGGTTGACAATTGGTTTTCAGGATCCAGTCCTTTTTGCGACAGGTATTCTGCCCAGATGCTCAATGTCTTCCAGTGTTTTTTAGCATATTCTGCATTACCTTCAGCCTTTGCTATCGCCGCCGCAAGGATTAACATGTTGCCGGATTCTTCTATAGGCATATCCTCTCCGTAAGTTTGTCCGTTAGCAATCGGATATGTACCCAAATCATGTGCAGCATAAGGCTTTGCCCATTTACCGGATTCACTGTAATAGAATATGCCATTCATCATTCCCTTTAAGAGATCAGGATTGTAAATCAAAAACAAAGGTGCTGAAGGATAAGTAATGTCTACGGTACCTATCGAACCGTTGCTGAAGTTCTCCTTGGACAAGAACAAGAGTTCGCCTTCGGGACTTTTCACCAGTTTATGTCCAGTAACGGCTTGCCTATAGCCCATCACACAGAGTTTAGCATAAGCCTCTCCTCCACTTGCCAGGGCATCTGCATATAGTTTTTGATCAAACTCTTCACATCTTTTCACGATAGACTGGTAATCCTTGGCCGCCAGTTCCATCTGGTTTCTCAGATTTTGTTTGCCGTCATTATTCCACCATGGCCTTAGATTTTTGTTGAAGTATTGTACTGCATACAGATCATCATATCCCAACATTATATATACTTCTTTTTCCTTACTGTCAACCTTCCCTATTTGAAGCGAAGTATTTAACAATAAATTTTGTCCGCTCAGCTCTCCGTCACTTTTTACAGCCGGAGGGTTGTCTAAAAATAATCTCTTAAGGGGAGCTGTTCGCTCCGTTGCGGCCAATGCATGCTTAAACTGGTTTGATACCCCCACGTACATATGCCCCCAATCAATCCGCACATCATCGCCTTTTCGGATCAGCACGGGCTGATCTGTAGTACCTGCCTTCAACATCGAAACCTTTTCGCTCGCAGTTGTAATAGCGTACACATCCTGAGATGGATTATGAACGGCAATATTCGTTGACGCGCCAAAATAAACCTTTACATCATGAGCAAGGCCATCATTTGACTTCATCTTTGTAGAGATGTAAGAGATCGGGCGGGATAAGAGATCCAGGTCTTCCATCAACTGCGGAGAGGTAAATGTAAGCTTCAGGTCTATCTTACCGCAAGTAAACTGATATATGGTTTGGGTAGCATTGAATGCTACACTTTTCTGTACTGCATCAGTAATAACCATCGCGTCTTTTGCCGGAGGTTCTTCTACCAGTCCGGCGTCCAAGAACGATGGGCCTCCAGTATTTACTGCATAGATTGCCAATACATTTTTCCCTTTGATCAGGGTTTTACGCACAGACTCATCCAGAGGAATGTAGACGAACTTACCTTCCAGTTTTGGTTTGGTATAGATTTCTTTTCCATTCAGGTAAACAGTAGCCTTATCATCGTGTCTGATCTGCAGATATAGCTTATTGCCGCTTAATTTTGTCAATGTAAAGGTTCTTCTGATCCAGATTTCATCCTTCTTCCAGGGTGTTTTTGCTTGCGACGGTTCACTTCCGGCAGGACCTAAAGCTGTTTTCCATGCCTGATCGCTGAAATTTGTATTGATCCATTCGGCTGCAGGTTTGTCTTCTGTATAGCTTAGTGTCAAAGCCTTCTCATCAGCTGCCGGTAAGATCGTATTGTATACTTTCTCTGTTTTACCTAGAAAGCTGAAGATCTTTCCGTCTACACTTATCAATCCTGTTAGTGAATGATTGGCACCTGTCCAATGCTGGGTGGTACTTGTATTCAGTGAATCGGAGGGCGACCAAATACTGAAATATGGATCATGTGTGATCAGTGGATAAGCAGGTGCTTTTCGCTCCTGCGCGAAAACTGCAGAACATCCAAATAAAATCAGAGTTAAAATTCTTTTCATCTTTGCTAAACCGTTTAAGTATATCCTGCAAAGTAGCAATTTTTAGCTTCTTAAAAACATCATGAGTACAAAAAGTGTTGTGTCTTATTATTGGTCATGACTTATTTTACCATAAAAATCCCCTATGAAAAAATTACTTCTTCTTATTGCAGCATTACCCTTGGTATTTGCCTGCAATTCCGGCAAAACCGATGAGACCGGTACGGCTACCGACAGCATCCAAACAGATACTATGGCGCAAAGCGGATTACCAGAACCTGACACGAATGCGTCCAAAAACAAGTTCAGTAAAGTAATTGGCTGGCCTGCTGATAAGGCCCCCATTGCACCAGAGGGCTTTACCGTGACCAAATTTGCCACAGACTATAAGAGTCCCAGAAATATCTATGTAGCCCCAAACGGGGATATATTTGTTGTATTGTCTAATTCTGAGCGTTCAGCAAAAGAAAAAATAATAAATGCCATCACAGGTAAAGCTAAGGCTGAAGTAGCCGGAGAAAGTGCCAATACGGTTGTGCTGCTCAGAGATGCAGACAATGACGGTAAGCCTGAATTACAATCGAATTATATCACAGGTCTAAACCAGCCATATGGTGTGCTGATCATAGGAAACTCATTTTATGTAGCCAATACAGATGGACTAATGAAATATCCATACAAGAGCGGCGATACAAAAATAACAGCAGCTGGCACCAAGATCCTAAGTCTTCCGGCGGGTGGGTACAACAATCACTGGACAAGGAACCTGATTGCAAATGCCGACAATTCAAAGATCTATGTATCTGTGGGTTCGGGAAGTAATGTTGGTGAAAATGGAATGGAGTACGAAGCACGCAGGGCAAACATCCTGGAGATCAACCCTGACGGGACAGGAGAAACTGTTTATGCCAGCGGACTGAGAAATCCGGTGGGAATGGCGTGGGCACCTGGCACCAATACCTTATGGACAGCGGTAAATGAGCGTGACGGACTGGGTGATGAGTTAGTTCCTGATTACATCACCAGCGTGCAAAAAGGTGGCTTTTATGGTTGGCCATACTCCTATTATGGACAGCATGAAGACCCAAGAATGAAGGGTTTAAAACCAGAACTGGTAGCTAAAGCCATAGTTCCCGATGTACCTGTAGGTGCGCACACTGCATCATTGGGACTTGCCTTTTATACAGGCAGCAAATTTCCTCAGAAATATCAGAACGGAGCTTTCATTGGCCAGCACGGATCATGGAACAGATCGGCACTTTCAGGTTATAAGGTAGCTTTTGTCCCTTTTAAAGATGGAAAACCGAGCGGTCCTTTGCAGGATTTCCTGACTGGATTTATTGCTGATCCCGAAAAAGGAGAAGTATACGGCAGACCCGTAGGCGTAGCCGTAACGTCAGATGGAGCCATCCTGGTAGCCGATGATGTAAGTAATACCATCTGGCGCATAGCTGCTAATTAAAACAAAAAGGGAACTATCATTAAGACAGCTCCCTTTTTTATTAACTCTAAAAACTCTAGCAATATTGTTCAAAAGCACCGATCAGGCTATCGGCTATCATTTGAGCCGGGCGGCCTTCTATCTGATGGCGCTCGATCATATGAACCAGTTTACCATCTTTAAACAACGCCATAGAAGGAGATGAAGGAGGGAAAGGCAACATATAGCCTCTGGCCCTGTCTACCGCATCTTTTTCCATTCCTGCAAAAACAGTAACCAGTTTATCAGGGTGTTTTTCATTGGCAGCAGCCATTCTTGCTGCAGGACGTGCATTGGCCGCAGCACAGCCGCAAACAGAGTTTACCACTACAAAAACAGTTCCTTCATTGCCGATGGCACTGTCTACTGCTTCTGCTGTTTTCAATTCTTCAAAGCCCACATTGGTAAGCTCAGCGCGCATTGGTTCAACTAAATATTCAGGATACATCTTTTCTTATTTATATTAATTTACTTGCAAAGATAACAAACACATTATTCGCTAAACCTAATCTGCTTTTTTATGGCATTTAAATGATGTGTATTTATACGGTCACAAAGTTCCAGAAAATTAAAATCATGATTGGTACCACAGTCCAGCATATGGCAATACACAGAGGGATTTATGCTTTCGTAATATTCAATCAGGTTGGAACTCCACAGCAACTGACAGTCGCCCTTTATTTGCGGAACAATGTCTGCGATACCTGATTTTAATTCCATCACCCTTGTATGATTGGACTCAATTCTTCCCTGCGGAAAAAGAAAGAGCACATTTCCCGGCACACTCAATATTTCCGCGGCGTAGTTTAGGCTCTCTTTAGCAGAAGCAGTACCAGGTGCAATGGAGAAACCTCCAAACCTGGTAATCCATTTATTCTGCTGCAACTGCTTTTCCAACACCATGATATACATGCTCTTTACCTGCTTATTTTTTTCATAAATAGCTTTTCTTAATAAATGAGCGGCAATAAAACCATCCAGGAAACTAAAATGATTACACATCAATATGTAGGAATGCGCTTGTTTTATTGGGACATCAAAAATCTGGATACGATTTAGCTTTCTTCGCAAAAACCAGGAAACGATATGTCCCAGGACAACTAATACCCAGGTCGGAAAAGGCTTAGCTTTGATCATCATGCCCGCAAAATAACATTTTTTTTGTTAAACGAACAGTCACCAGGTCATGCCCCTCAGCGAGTATTATTTTCTTTGCGTTTTTTAATTTAGGCAAAAGTTTACTTGCTGTATGAGCCGGTATTGACTTGTCTCTTTCCCCAAATATAAAATAGCAGTTGATGTTCTCTTTATTTATAGCATCTGCCAGCACCTGATAATTCACATCCATATGTTTTAAATAGGTAACATTGGCATAAAAATCAAACCTCAACTGAGCGGTTGCTATTTCTCTATATAATATTTCATAATTGCTCTGATCTACAATACGCATTTTCAAGCAGGCCTTCAAAAGTACTTTAAGGCCATTTTCACTAAGTAATAACTTTTCAAAAAAGAAATTAGCGGCTTTGTTATTCGCCAGAAAGTCCAATACCCTAGGAGGCTTCAGAAAGCTTGGCGCAATTAAAAACGATTCGTCTATACGTTCAGGAATAAACCTCATCAATGCAGCAGCATAAAACGTACCCATAGAATAGGCCATAATTGAAAACCTGTCTATCTGTTGATGGGTACAGAAATCAATAAAGAGCGCTGTAAGCGCTTGCTGGGTTATGCCCTTTTTAATCTCCCGAAGTTCATTATTATTCAGTAAGGTTTCCTTATGAAAGAACAGGTCGAAACCAAAAAAAGTATACTCCTCCCCCAGTTCCTTTTCAAGTACGGTAAACTGCTTGCCGTGCATACCCAATCCATGAAAGCAGAGCATTGTCTTTGGGCCTTTGCCAAAACGGTAATAATGAAGATTAACTAATGGATGCTTAAAGAAGTGATCTGTCATCGATGCCCAATAGATTTTTTTTTAAAGCTAGCTGATAAAATTTAGATAGCAAACCAGATAATAATAATTAATTTTAAGGCGCAAATAACAATATGATCTTTATCAACGAATTAAGGACCCTCACGCTGCTTATAATCTTTTTTACCTGCACAACAGCTTATGGACAAACCTATCAAAATGAAGTTGGGGCCATGACGGATAATGATGTTTATATTGCCTATATGCAGGACAGGTACTATACCAATGGAATATTTGGTTATCACCGACATGCCCTGGACCAGGATAAACTAACAGGGAATATAGAAAAGAAAGTCATTGAATTTGAGGCGGGACAGAAGATATATAATCCTTATTCTGCGAATGCAGACAATGTGGATTTGCACGACAGGCCTTTTACTGCCTACCTCTATGGAGGCGTTGCCCTGAATCTATATTATAAAAATGAAGATATCTTAAGAGCATCCGCCCAACTCGGCATTATAGGCCCGGGAGCCCTGGGAGAACAGACACAAACAATTTTCCACAATGTATTGGGTATGTACCCTGTAAACGGATGGGAATATCAGCTGAACAATGAGGCAGCGATAAATATGGAACTGGCTTATACCCACTTATTTTACAGAACTGCAAATGGTCATCTGGACATCAGCGGGGCTTCAGGTGTGTTAATCGGCAATACCTTTACAGGTGCCAATGCCGGAGCAGTCATACGCATTGGAAACTTCAACCCCTTTCCTCAATCGTCCTACGCCAACAGCAGGATCGTCAATAAAAAAGGTGCTAAGGCCAAAGTCAAGAACGAACTCTTCTTTTTTACCAAACCACAGTTGAACTATGCGGCTTATGATGCTACTATAGAGGGGGGGTTGTTTATTAAGGATAAAGGACCAATAACTTTTGGACTCAGGAATTTTGTATATTCACAGCAATTAGGTGTTAATTTTGCAGCAGCCAGGTGGTCTTCTAAATTTATCGTCACCCTCAAATCCCGGGAGTCTGAAGGAAATGCAAAGGCTTATCATTACGGCTCCATTGTGCTGACTTATAGTTATGGCAAAAATTAAAATGAAGTTATCCGGATTGTTCAAGTTTATTCCTTCTGTACTATTTGCCGGTTTTCTGATGTTAATGAGCCATCAGGCACCCGTGTATGCCCAACAGCGCAGCACTTCCCTGGTAGTTAAACCTGTATTTGGTGCCCATGCATTGCTAGATCAGGGACATCTGTTGCATGACAGGCTTTATGGCGTAGACCTTGCCTATCAAAAAAATCTGGAAGACAACATTCCTGAATGGGCCAAGATTGCCAGGGCTAAAAGCTATGGCCTGGAACTGGTGGTGAGGAATTTTGATAACTTCAGGGGTGTAGGAGATACCATATCCCATGCATTGGGATCAGCCTTTGGCCTCCTGGCACAGATTGAGATCCGGGTACTTAAACTTGGAAAGACAGACATTGTATTTACCCCCGCAGCAGGCGCATCTTATAGTACTAAAACCTTTTTTACCCATCGGGAAAACAGGTTTATCGGTTCACATATCAATGAAATGTTAAAAGCCGATGTCGGCGCTCAATTCTCACTGTCGCCTAACTTCAAATTGCTGGCAGGGCTTGGCTATGTCCACTTGTCCAATGGTGGTTACCTGGTACCCAATGGCGGGCTTAACACGGTAAATGCCTATATCGGCGCTAAAATAACACCAGGTCAGCATACTAAGTCTTCCGCAGAAAAGAGCCGCGAATCGTCAGGCCTTAACCTCCGCCCTTTCCAGACACTTCAGAGAAACTCGTTTGAATTTATGGCTGGTTTTGGACAACGCGGGGTATTTGAGCAAAAGCGGGCAAAGTATAGGAGTGCTTTTTTCGCAGGTTACAATTTTCACATGAACGACCTGATCACCATTAAAACCGGTGTGGATGCTATATACTATTACACGGTTTTTGACCCTTTAAATGCCAATGAAACTTTTCAGAATTATGGCACATCATTCGACCGCTGGCGTACCGGACTAAGCCTGAGTTCTGATTTCAACTTTTGGCGGGTAACCATCAATACACAAATAGGAAAATACCTTCATTACAACCGGTTCTTTAAAAATGCAACCTGGTATTGGGGATTTGGGCCTACTATCTACGTAACACCACATATTGGCATCCAGGCCAGAACGTATATGCATTTTGCACAGGCCGATTTTGTAAATTACGGACTGGTAGTAAAGCTATAAAAGAAAGAGGGATGCAGCTATTGGCTACATCCCTCTTTTTATGTAGGGAATCGTAAATCTACGATCCCAATCGCAGATCAGTTTAGTACCTGTAAGCTTCCGGTTTAAACGGACCTTCAACCGGTACGCCAATATAATCGGCCTGGTGCTGATCCAGCACATCCAGTTCCACACCTATTTTAGCCAGGTGTAAACGGGCAACTTTCTCATCCAGGTATTTAGGCAATACATATACCTTGTTCTCATACTTATCTGTATTGGTCCAAAGCTCTAATTGTGCAAGTGTCTGGTTGGTGAATGAGTTAGACATTACGAAGCTAGGGTGTCCTGTAGCGCAACCAAGGTTTACCAAACGGCCTTCGGCCAATAAAATGATATCTTTACCATCAATGGTATATAAATCTACCTGAGGTTTGATTTCCACTTTAGTATCACCGTAGTTTTTGTTTAACCATGCTACGTCGATCTCATTGTCAAAGTGACCAATGTTACAAACGATCGCTTTGTCTTTCATTACTTTAAAATGCTCAGCACGAACGATGTCACAGTTACCTGTAGAAGTTACAATGATATCGGCTTCTAAAACAGCTGTAGCAAATTTCTTCACTTCATAACCTTCCATCGCAGCTTGTAATGCACAGATCGGGTCAATTTCAGATACAATCACCCGTACGCCTTGTGAGCTTAAAGATTCTGCCGAACCTTTACCCACATCGCCATAACCTACAACAACCGCAACTTTACCAGCCATCATGATGTCAGTAGCACGACGGATCGCATCTACCAACGACTCGCGGCAGCCATATTTGTTATCAAATTTAGATTTGGTCACTGAGTCATTTACGTTAATTGCAGGTAAGTGCAATGTTCCGTTTTTCATGCGCTCGTATAAACGGTGAACACCGGTGGTAGTCTCTTCAGACAAGCCTTTGATGTCAGCAAGCAATTCAGGGAATCTGTCAAACACCATATTGGTCAAATCGCCTCCATCATCCAGAATCATGTTTAAAGGCTGACGGTCAGGACCAAAATGCAAAGTTTGCTCGATGCACCAGTCAAAGCTTTCTTCATCCAGACCTTTCCAGGCATATACCTGGATACCCGCAGCAGCAATAGCAGCAGCAGCATGGTCTTGTGTAGAAAATATATTGCATGAAGACCAGGTTACTTCAGCACCCAGTTCTACCAATGTTTCAATTAAAACTGCAGTCTGGATGGTCATGTGCAGACATCCTGCGATGCGTGCACCCTTTAATGGTTTAGATGGGCCAAATTCTTCACGCAATGACATTAGCCCCGGCATCTCTGCCTCTGCTAATCCAATCTCTTTGCGGCCCCATTCTGCCAGTGAAATGTCCTTAACTTTGTAAGGAACGTAAGTTGTCTCTACTGATGACATATGATATTTAATTAAGTTTCTAATTTTTAGATAGTTATATCATTCCATAAATACTATTGCACACTTTTTGCACACTATTCTTTGGAATGATGAACTTTTCTGGCACAAAATTACGCATTAGTTTAGCCAAATTCAAAAGTGTACATATTGGTAGCGGATAAGTACTTTGTCATGACATTCTACTAGTATTCAATAAACCATTTAAAGACTATTGACGGTTGTTTAATCCAGGCTATTGCAACTGAACTAATCAAATGGAGAATCAGGAAAGAAATCTTGAAAGGAACAGTTAAATATTTTTGCAAGCCTATTGATATGGTTTAAATTATATTTTGCCCTGTATTTAGGGTTTTCACAATCACCAATAAAACCTTGAGACACCTCTAAAAGGTTTGCCAATTTTGCCTGTGAGATACCTCTTTCATTGCGCATGGATTTAACCCTGTCAATGACATATTGTTCAACTTCAGTTATTAAAGAATGCTTTTGCATCGGGTGCAAATACGAAAATCAAAATTCAAGCGCCACACATACATGTATGTGTTTTTTCTATTATATTTGAATTGTTATCGTGATAACAGAAAAGAAAACACGTGAAAGAATAACAACTTTTTAAAATTAATGGAATCAAAAACATACTTATTGTTCGTTATCCTTGGTGTAATATTTCTATTCTTGTATCTCCTTCCTTCTATCATTGGAAGAAAGAAAAGAAATGCATTATCTATCTTCCTACTCAATCTATTCTTAGGTGGTACAGTAATAGGTTGTATATTTCAATAAAGATGGCCGCTTCATTTCGGGCCAAACTGGCCGCTTGAGCTAGGCCATAAGAAGGAACCTTTGGTATGGATTTGTAGTTCAAATATAATCAATCTGCTCTAGACCTCGTTTTACCACTTCAGAGAGTCGAATGACAGCAAAATCCGGTTTAATCACAACAAAATATTCGAAGCCTCAAATAAGGCGTTTTAAAGACGTCCACAGATCAGAATGACTACTAGCTCGGGTGAAGGAGTGAAACTCAATCAGAGCCTCGCAATATGCCTTACACGAAAAAGATATACCGGAGCATTTATCCACAAAAAAGCGCCTCTGGATGTCATAAACGCCACTTTCAACCGAAATTAACTGATCAGTTTAAGCCGGAAAGAGGTGTCAGTTTAATGGCATAACGGCTGTATACTTTTGCTGAAACTTCCAGCGTTACGCCTAACGGTCAAGTATAAGAGCAGTAGCGGATTTCAAGGCAATTACCTATCCACCTCCACAAAAGTTCATTAAATTTATATACCTTGATTTACCACTTCACCCGCTATTGCTTTTATATAATGTTATAAACCGTTTTATTTTACTCCAAATCTTTTATTCTTATAATCTATAACTACCACATTATTTAAAAAGTAAGCATTTCCAGTTGAGCCCCAAATTTCTTCTTCCTTAAAAAAGTTAATCATATCCTTTCTGTCAGTGAAGTAAGCTTTGGTTGGAGGTAAAACTCTGTTACCTAATTTAACTTCATGAATAGTTTCTTTTCCATAAATATAATAATATTCACCCCATGTTGAAATTAACAATGAATCAGCAATTGCCTGATTTTCATCAGAAACATCATTTATGTTGTGGTTGGTTGTAAAAAGAGGGAATAAGCTTGCCCCTGTATCAAATAATAAATCTTGCTCTTTGTTATTGATTTGAAATGGAATTTTAATCCGACCTTTCCTTATTTTGAAATCTACAAAAGACATCCCTTTTAAAAATCGCTTGGGTAATTCATCCAGAACACAAAGCCTTTTATTAGGGTAATCAATAACAAGGATTTTATTTTGAAAAAGATCAGGGGCGATAGTGCCAACATGCTTTATTGTATTGGTATGAATCGAATCTAATGTTAAAGTGTCACCAAATCCATTAAAAAGGACTATATCTATATTCGAAAATAAAATATTATCTAATTTAAGATTAACACCTTTTAAAGTGGGATTCTTTTTACCTTGAATCCAAATAAGTGTACTCGAATCAATTTTATTCTTTAAAGCCTTCTCAAATTCCAAGTATGGTTGAAAAGAATTGCCATATAGCATTGTGTTTTCAGCACCCAAATCAAGCTGAGCTTTTAATTGGAAAGGAATGTTATCAATTTTTATAGGAACATCCATTGTTAGCTTATCAAAGTAACGATCCCCAATACTATCTCCCGTCCAATAAAATTTTATCCATGGCAAATTCTGGCCATGAACTAATGAAAGCGAGGACATTAATAATAAGATGCTTAATAATTGTTTCATTTCTTTCCTTTAAATGGTTTATAACTAGTTTATATACGCACGTAAAGATATATGATTTGCTCAATGGTTGTATATTTCAATAAAGATGGCCGCTTCATTTCGGGCCAAACTGGCCGCTTGAGCTAGGCCATAAGAAGGAACCTTTGGTATGGATTTGTAGTTCAAATATAATCAATCTGCTCTAGACCTCGTTTTACCACTTCAGAGAGTCGAATGACAGCAAAATCCGGTTTAATCACAACAAAATATTCGAAGCCTCAAATAAGGCGTTTTAAAGACGTCCACAGATCAGAACGACTACTAGCTCGGGTGAAGGAGTGAAACTCAATCAGAGCCTCGCAATATGCCTTACACGAAAAAGATATACAGGAGCATTTATCCACAAAAAAGCGCCTCTGGATGTCATAAACGCCACTTTCAACCGAAATTAACTGATCAGTTTAAGCCGGAAAGAGGTGTCAGTTTAATGGCATAACGGCTGTATACTTTTGCTGAAACTTCCAGTCGTGAAGTTGTCTAAGTAATTTTGTGTAGTCTTAATGTTTTTGTGCCCAAGTTGTTTGGAAATATGAGCAAGTGGAACTTCGCTGTTCATTTGATTATTGCTAAAAGCATGTCTTGCAAAATAAGTACTTGGACTTTCTTCCCATCCCAATTTAATGGCAATCTTTTTTAGCGAAGCGTTAATTGCCGATATAGCGCCACGTGTTCTACGAATCAATTCTTTTTCATCAGCATTTGCAGGTATGAGATTGAAAATATAATCATTACCCGCTTTTTTACTGCCTTGACGATCAATTATTTCGTTTAATTCTTCTCTGAGCGGGATGAAAATCATCATAGCACTCCCTGTCTTGTTTTCCGTTTTCTTTCTGATAAATGAAAATTGATCATTTTGAATGTTTGACCACTTAAGTTTGAAAATATCAACCATATTCATCCCTCCAGACAGATAACTAAAAAGAAAAAAGTCTTTCGCCAATTGTTCCCCATTGTTGGCTGGCTTATAGTTATAAAACTCCATGATTCTATCTAGATCTAATGGGCGCTTATTATTTATGGCTTGAGGAATTTTATAACCGCTTTTGTTATCCGCCTTATGAAATGGGTATGCTTCTGGACTTAGTTCCTTATTGCTGATTATATCATTGAAAACACTTCTTACCCTAATAAGGTACATTCCGATAGTAGTTTGGTTATACATTAACCTTTTTACTTCTTTATTCAGGCCTTTACCTTTCTTTACATATGTTTGCTTTAGCGCCCATCTTTCAAGGTTCTGGAGCCAAATAGCGGTTACCATCTTTACAGGCAATTGAATAGAGGTCAAATCGTCTTTTTTGTCACCTTTTACATAGGCCTCAAGGAAAGCTGCAGTTTGGTTATAAAGATTCTGACTTGAATATTGTTCATTTTCACCAAACAACTTAGCTTTGCTTCGAATGAGAAATAGTAGATCTGACCGATTACCCTTATTTAAAAACTGTGTTTCGAAAAGATCAAAATTAAAGGGATCTACCTTTTCAAGTATAATGTCTGCTCTCTCTCTCATTGAATCAAGCTTTCGCTTAACTGCTTTTAAACCTTCATTTAGGTTCTTTGACCTTTGAAGTTTTTCAAAATCCTCCTTGCTTAAAGAGTATCCCGTCGTGTAAAGTTTCCAGGATTTTACATTGGCGACTCGAATTTTGATTGGAAAAAGCCCATTGGATTTGGCTCGTCTGGTATCAAGTATTATTCTAGCAGTAGACATCTAACAAATATAGGATTTGCACACTATTTGCACACTATTTATTTATATCACGAAATTGCATGAAAGATAAAACAGTTTAAAAATATATTCAGAGGGCTTTTTTATGAGCAAGAAACACCAAGAAATCATGTTATACATCACTACTGATGACATATGATTATATTTTTGTGAACTGCAAAATTACGCATAAGTTTTACCAAAATCAAAACAAGCTAAGCTGTCGTGGTATAAGGATTTTTTCATGACATTTTACTATATAAATTAAGTTAATCAACAATTTCCATGAAATCTTTCACTCTTGTATTAACCCTCCTTATTTAATTATACAAAGGCCGATGTCCAACTATTCCACCGTTTTATTAAAATAGCAATCTTTAGGTTTTTACGGTGGCCTGAGATTTAAAGAATGGGAATTTTGGTATTTTAGATTTAATAAATTTCTGAAACTATGTATATTTCAAACTCAATCAGGTTTCTGATAAAACCCAAATGGTGTCTTTCATGAAGCGCTTAGGCTTGGGGAAAGCTCGTGCTGAGCATGTAGGTTCAAAGTCAAACTTGCTAACATAAAGACTAAAGCAACAATTATTTTGATGTGGAGAGTACGTTTCATAATAGATATTTGGTCCAACTAAGATATTATTATTTCTTTCAGGAAAGAAATCCGAGCAGTGCTTTCTATATAATATGAAGTAGTCTTTTTGCAATTGTAGTTTGCCGACCACAACTGTTACTTATCTTTAGTATATAAAGTTTCCATATATGGCTATCCTACGAACAATTTATTCCCTTTTGCGATTCAACTGTCTCGTCTAACGTGGCTTTAGCTTCAATCCTAAACCATTTATTTTTCTGTAGAATAAATTGAATCAACAGGATGTACTGAATCCAACATTTTTCTTTTGTTTATAATTGCACGATAAAGTTATAGGTATTGGAGGTTCCTTTGATCACATGTATGTAACTTTGAAGTTGATTGTCTGGGGATCCTTTGTTCCATAGCCGTTCTCTAAGTACTGTCATGCATGCAGGTATTTAAAATTTATATACATGAAAATCCGGAACGTAAAAAAGTCATTTATCTAGAAAAATCCGTTACCGTTCATTGTCCGCAAGCTCGCCGTACACCGTTTCTGATTTTTGAGCTTTCTCAGGCCCTCTAACGAGCGATCTGCAGGATCATCAAGTGCAGGTGGAATTTCTGCAAAAATGCCTCTTGAATCGCCTTTTAGGCATTAAAAACGATGAAAATATATATTGAAAAATAGTAGAAAATGATCAAACTAAGCATTTAATTTGACCTAGATATCGCGTCTGAAGAATGGTTTTCAGGCGATAAAAGATAGAAATGTATGACTATGGAAGCGCTCATTTTAAATTACTGGTGGGTGGTGGTGGCACTGATGTGTGCAATATTAAACAAATATATTTTACGGTTTTTCTTCGGGATGGTTGTTGTTCCTGAAGACAGGCTCGGACTGGTTACCAAGAAGTTTGTCTTGTATGGTCCGGGTAAAGAGCTACCCGACGGGAGGATAATTGCTATAAAAGGCGAAGCAGGCTTTCAGGGAAAGACACTGGCACCAGGGCTGTATTTTGGCATGTGGTTTTGGCAGTATGCGGTGACCATGGAGGAATTTACCGTAATCCCTGAAGGTATGATCGGTCTGATTATGGCCAAAGACGGGGCGGAGATCCCTACCGGAAATATCCTGGGGCACAAGGTCGAGTGTGATAACTTTCAGGATGCGGTGACATTTCTGCAAAGCGGAGGTCAGCGGGGCAGGCAGACTAGCTACATCACATCGGGTTCTTACCGGATTAACACGCTGCTTTTCCAGGTTTCTGTGACTGACATGGTCAGGATCCAGGAAAGTATGGTAGGGATTGTGACCGCTTTGGATGGTTTACCTATAGACCGGGATCAGATTGCTGGTAAGCTGATTGAAGGCCATAACAACTTTCAAGATTTTGATGAGTTTATTAAAAAGGGAGGTAACCGTGGTTTGCAGCCACAGGTGGTATTGGCCGGTTCTTACAATCTTAACCCCTGGGCGATCCAGCTGGAGCAGATTCCAATGACCGAAATTGCCATTGGGTATGTGGGTGTGGTGATTTCCTATATTGGAAATGACGGAAACGATTTGACAGGAGCTGATTTTAAGCATGGTAATATTGTAGCGAAAGGTTCAAAAGGCGTATGGGTAGAGCCGCTTGGCCCGGGAAAGTATCCCATTAATAAATATGTGATGAAAGTGGAACCCGTACCAACCACCAATCTGGTTTTGAATTGGGCAGCTGCACGGAGTGAGGCACACAACCTTGATAAAAATTTATCTACCATTACGGTAAGGTCAAAAGACGGCTTTCCTTTTAACCTGGATGTCGCGCAGATCATTCATGTTCCTACCACTGAGGCACCGAAGGTGATTGCCCGGTTCGGCAATATGGTGAACCTGGTTTCTCAGGTGCTTGAGCCGACGATTGGTAATTATTTTCGCAACTCGGCACAGGACAGTGATGTCATTGCGTTTCTGAGTACACGTAAAGAGCGTCAGGAATCTGCAAAAGAACACATCCGCAAAGTCCTTGATGAGTATAATGTGAATGCTGTGGATACGCTGATTGGTGATATTGTTCCGCCGGAATCGTTAATGAAAACCTTAACAGACCGAAAAATTGCTGAAGAGCAGAAGGTCACTTACAATACGCAGAAGCAGGCGCAGGAAACCCGTCAGGGAATGGAAAAAGAAACCGCCATCGCCGATATGCAAAAGGACATGGTTAAAGCGCAGCAAAGCGTAGAGATTGCTGAACGCACAGCCAGCGCAACGGTAAAAAAATCTGAGGGTGATGCAGCTGGTGTTAAACTTGCGGTAGGAGCTGAAGCTGAGGCTACTAAGATGAGAGCCCATGCAGAAGCAGAGGCGACGAAAGCCAGGGCACATGCGGATTCTGAAGCGATTAAACTGCGGGCCTCTGCTGAGGCTGAGATGATTTCGCTAACGGGTAGTGCCGAGGCGGGTAAGATTTTGGCGGTCGGTAAATCAACCGCCGAGGCATACGAACTGGCTGTTAAGGCCTTGGGAGGAGAGAACTTTACCAGGTATAAAATTACAGAAGAGTTATCGAAAGGTAGGGTTAAACTCATTCCCGATGTGCTGATCGGCAGCAGCGGGCCTAACGGTGCTTCGGCTATGGACGGCTTGCTGGGCATCAAGTTAATGGAACTGATGGATCCTGACGGGCGCCGGGATGTGTTACCCGTTGCAGATCTTGCGGAGGCTAAGCCTTAAAACAAATTTTTAAAGAAACCCATCCTAAATGTCTTAGGATGGGTTCTATTAATAAAAAAGTATATTTGAATTTTGACGAAATCCTATGGAAAAATCAGCGATAGATAGAATAATGGCACCAGTGAGCCGCTTTATACATTTGGAATATACCAGCGGAATTGTGCTGCTGATCAGCGTGGTCATTGCAATCATCTGGGCGAATTCGGGCTACCATGATTTTTATGAACACCTATGGCACATTAACTTTTCTATCGGTTTTGATGATTTCATGCTCACCCATCCTCTGCATATCTGGATCAATGACGGACTGATGGCGATCTTTTTTTTTGTGATCGGGCTGGAGCTAAAACGTGAGTTTATGGAAGGTGAATTGTCCTCTATGAAAAAAGCGTCCTTGCCGATGACTGCCGCCCTGGGCGGGATGATCGTGCCTGCGTTGATTTATTTTATGATCAATAAGGGGACCGACGCTTCCCATGGCTGGGGTATACCGATGGCTACCGACATTGCTTTTGCATTAGCGCTTCTGTCGATGGCGAGTAAGCACATACCCGTATCTGTTAAGGTGTTTCTTTCAGCCCTTGCTGTTGCTGATGACCTTGGCGCCGTGCTGGTGATTGCGTTTTTCTATACCGCTGAGATTAATTTCGTGGCATTGGGAATTGGCTTTGGGTTTTTGTTGCTGCTAATTGCAGGAAATGGCTTAGGGATTCGCAATAGTATGTTTTACCTGATTATCGGTTTTGGTGTCTGGAGCGGCTTTCTGTTATCGGGGGTACACGCTACCATTGCAGGCGTGTTGGTCGCATTTACGATTCCTGCAGTTACGAAAATTGATGAGGTGATCTATTCCAATAATCTGCGGAAACTTTCCTACGATTTTCAGGAAGATATCCCTGAGAAAGGCGGCCTGATTACGCCTAAGCAGAATAAAACCATACAGAAGGTCAAAAGCCTGAGTATGGCGGCTGAGACGCCACTTCAAACGATCGAGCACGCGCTGCATCCATGGGTGGCATTTGGAATTATGCCTTTATTTGCCCTGGCGAATGCGGGGATTGTGATCGGGTCTGATTTTTTTAGCTCAATTGTGAATCCGGTTTCCATTGGTGTTGCCGCTGGCCTTGTGATCGGCAAGTTTGTGGGGATTTTACTTTTCTGCTGGATCATGGTTAAGCTGGGATTGGCAAGTTTACCAGAGGAAGCAAACAGGAAACACGTAGCGGGTGTGGCTTTGCTTGCGGGTATTGGATTTACCATGTCGCTGTTCATCTCTGGTCTTGCGTTCAAAAATCCGGTATTTATAGAGCAGGCAAAATATGGGATATTGGTGGCTTCGGTCATTGCGGGAATCGTAGGTACTGTTGTACTTAAAAGAATTGGCAAAACAGGATAGCACCTGGGTTAGGCAGTAATCGTTATCCCAGTGAGTAAGTTTATCAAAAAACCACCAACTTCTTTCTCAGCACACCAAGAATAGAGATTAAAGCCAAATTGAGTGCCGAAATATTCCAGGTTAGATTAAGGGCAATTGAATTTCATGAATATAGGCCTTCGTTTCCTACTAATATTGCAAATTTTTCCTTTCTTTATAAAAAATCATCAAAATTCATACACCTGATTCCAATGGAAGAAATACTTACAAAAATCAATGACCTGATCTGGAGCAATGCGCTGATCATCCTGTGTATGGGCACCGGAATCTATTTTTCTGTGGTGACCCGGTTCCTTCAGGTCAGGTACATTAAAGAAATGTGGCAACTACTGTTTGATGGAAAGAGTTCAGACAAGGGAGTGAGCTCGTTCCAGGCGTTCGCGATCGCTATTTCCGGGCGGATTGGTACCGGGAATATTGCTGGGGTAGCCACGGCTATTGCCATGGGTGGGCCGGGTGCTGTTTTTTGGATGTGGCTGATTGCTTTCCTTGGAAGTGCCTCTGCGTTTATCGAAGCGACCTTAGGTCAGATTTACAAGCAGGTGAACAATGGAGAGTATCGCGGAGGGCCTGCATATTATATAGAAAAAGGATTAGGGATGAAATGGTACGCAATGCTATTTGCGGTAGTAACTGTGCTAAGTACTGCGTTCTTTTTACCGGGTGTACAGAGTAACAGCATTGCGTTAAGTATGCAGAATGCATTCGCGATTCCTGTGTCATATACCGGGGCTGGAGTGGTGTTACTACTTGCTCTCATCATTTTCGGTGGGGTCAAGCGCATCGGGAAAGTGGCTGAAATTGTAGTTCCTTTTATGGCTGGGGGATATATCCTGATGGCGATAGTGGTCATGGCTTTAAATTTTGCAGAGCTTCCTGCGGTTATTTCGCTGATCATTAAATCGGCGTTTAAATTGGAGCCTGCCTTCGCAGGAGTTTTTGGTATGGCGGTGGCCTGGGGGGTGAAGCGCGGGATTTATTCCAATGAAGCGGGACAGGGAACCGCGCCGCATGCAGCTGCTGCAGCAGAAGTGAGCCACCCGGCCAAGCAAGGATTGGTGCAGGCATTTTCCGTTTACATTGATACATTGTTTGTTTGTACGGCAACTGCTTTTATGATCTTGTTTACAGGGAAATATAATGTTGTAAATCCTGAGGGCGGATTTTTAGTAGAGCACCTGCCAGGCGCTAAGATTGGGGCTGAGTATACTCAGCAGGCCATCAGTTCTCATTTTCCTTCGCTGGGTGCAGGTTTTGTGGCGGTCTCTTTGTTGTTTTTTGCTTTTACCACGATCATGGCTTACTATTACATCGCAGAGACCAATTTAAGTTACTTGGACAAAAAGGGGAATAAGTGGGCGGTAAATGGCCTTCGTGTATTGCTGTTATTTTCTACTTTCTATGGTTCGATTAAGACGGCTGAAGCAGCCTGGACTTTAGGCGATATTGGTGTAGGCATGATGGCCTGGCTGAATGTCATTGCAATCCTGCTGCTGCGCAAACCTGCCTTGAAGGCACTTCGCGACTATCAGCAGCAGCGAAAAGCGGGTAAGGATCCGGTCTTTAATGCGAAAGAACTCGGAATTAAAAATACGAGCGAATGGTAAGTGACTTAATCCGTTAACAATACCTTTAAGGAGTCGGATTGCAGGCGCGTCTTCAGCCAGCGTTCAAGCCGAAGGCGTTCCACTGTTGAGATCTTGGTTTTGAAGTCCATCAACGCCAATGTCAATGTGTCTTTTCGGCTAGTATCAAGGTGCTTTACTTCGATGTTGCTGATGCTATAAGCGGACAAAGAAGGATAGAGTGAGCGCAGTTCCTTATTTAAATCGGGAATTGGCATATCAATGCTTTGGTATTTGTTAGTTTTTTTTGCTGTGGAATCCTTTTGATAAACGGCCTCCAGGATGCTCGCCTTGATCTGGGAGAAATCCAGTTCGTTTTTGGCGTTCAGCCCCTGGCGAATGTTGAGCTTGGCTCTGTTTAGTTTGTAGGCAGGGAGTTTCTTTTTCAGGCTGTCAATTTGTTGGATAGTGAGTTCCTTTCCTAGTAACAGCAGGTCGATTTCGTTTCCTTTTCTGCTGTATTTGTAATTCCGGGTAATCACCTGGGTGTTGGTGTAGCTGAGTTCCTTGTCGATGAATGCCTTTGCGTTGTTTTCAAAGATGCTGCGGTCGACGATTCTGTAAGCCAGGTAGACGCTTGGTGCAGCTGTGATCAGCACGATGATTAGTATGTACCGGCGCACGCGCTTTTCGTACGCTTTGTCTTCGAACTCTTTTTTATGAAAGTTCAGGTAGCGGACGATCAGGTAAGTGGCTACGCAAATAAAGATGCTGTTGATGAAATAGAGGTAAATGGCACCAATGAAAAAGTAAACGTTCCCCGAGGCTAGACCATAACCTGCGGTGCATAATGGCGGCATCAATGCGGTGGCGATAGCCACTCCGGGTATGGTATTGCTTTTCTCTTTCCGCGTAGCTGCGATGATTCCGGCAAGGCCACCGAATCCGGCAATAAATACATCCCAAATGGATGGGGAGGTCCGGGCCAGGAGTTCTGATGATGCATCATGTAAGGGCGTGATCCAGAAGTATAAGGTGGAAGTGATGACACTGATGACTGTCGCGATGGCAAGATTGCGTCCGGCTTTTTTTACCAGTTCAAAGTCATTGATGCCGATGCCTAGGCCTACGCCCATGATTGGGCCCATTAGCGGAGAGATGAGCATGGCGCCGATGATCACTGCAGTGGAGTTGACATTCAGCCCTATCGAAGCGATAAAAATGGCAAAAATCAAAGTCCACAGATTTGCGCCCCTGAACTCCACATTTTTTCGGATGGATTCTACCGTGTCACTTTCTTCGGCATTGTCTTCGTGAAGGCTGAAGCGGTAATGTAAAAAGCGCCTGATCGCTAAGTAAATCTCGTTCATACTGCAAGATAAGGAATTTGAATGCAAATGGTCTTGTTGTGTTTTTCAGGACATGACCGGCAACGCCAAAATAGTCAACGGTACAGTTTGTATTCAAACTACCGTTTTAAACATGGCTGAATGATGTTGAATGTGCGCTAAAGTCATTCCACGTCTCAAATGAAGATTCCGGTAAAAGTTTTGATGTGTAAACTAGCAATAGTTGCCACGGCCCAGCTAATTCAAACCATCCTCTTGAAAGTCACAATAAACTCTGTACCTAAACCTTCCTCACTCACAATTTCCAGCACAGCATTGTTCTCGTCGGCAAACTTCTTGACCAGCAAGAGGCCGATTCCTATCCCTTTTTCATTATTGGTTCCATAAGAAGAAATTTCCTGCCCTGCAATATTGAACAGTTGTTGCTGTTTGTCTAGAGGAATACCTACTCCATTGTCTTTGATATGCATGATTACCTGTACCGCTGACACCTCATAAAAGATGTCTATCAATCCGTTCTCAGGCGTAAACTTAATGGCATTGCCTATCAGGTTCTGAAAAATAATACGGATGTGGTCCGGATCGGCAGTAATCATTGCATTATCAGGAACAGTGTGCTGAATGGTTATTTTCTTTTCAAGGGCCAGCAGGTTAAGCAGGCTTAACAACTGCTCTATTACTAGCGGAAGATCTACTGTTACCAGCTTTGCCTTTATACCTTTTTTCTGTCCGTTCACCCACAGCAAAAGATTGTCCAGCATCGCGGAGGTAGCTGTCAGTTTCTCAAAAAACCTGTCCATGATCAGCTCGATTTCCTCTTTACTCAGGTCATTGCCCCTGATAAGCTCCAATGTCTGAAGAATAGAAGCAAAGGGGCTTCGCAAATCATGCCCTATTACAGAAAACAACTGGTCCTTTGTATGGTTTAAAGTAGCCAGTTTGTTGTTTAGTTTATTTTTAGCGAGATTATTGCGGTATACAATCAGGCTGATTACCGCTAAAAAAACCACGATCATGCTGATGATGAGGATGGTTAGATAATTTAACCTGATCCTTTGCTGATCAAGCTGGCTACGTTTTATCAGTTCCCTGTTTTCGCTTTGC
This sequence comes from Pedobacter psychroterrae, assembly GCF_004331695.1. GTDB lineage: Bacteria > Bacteroidota > Bacteroidia > Sphingobacteriales > Sphingobacteriaceae > Pedobacter > Pedobacter psychroterrae. The sequence goes on from NZ_SJSL01000001.1 coordinate 107,881, forward strand.
TGCTGCTTCAGGTGCAGACCATTAATCTCATTCTCCTTACCCTCATTGAAGAGACTATCGCTATATATTTTGTCCTGTTTAAGATATGTATAAGCTGTATTATAGTCGCCAACAGCAAAATAACTTTGATGAAGAATTTCCAGACTACGTTCAATGTCCCATTTGGCTGCAACTTTCTTGCCCAGCTTCAAGCCCTTTTCACCATTGATAATGGCCTTTTTATAATCGCCCAGTTGATAATAAGTATTGGCTAATCCGGTATAAGCAAAACTATTTTCCCAATCATCCTGATAGGCCTTATTACCAATTACTTCTTTATAATACTGAATGGCTTTTTGGTAATCCTTTTTTCCATGGTAGATCAGTCCCAGCCTGTTGGTAGCAAGGGAAATCAGGTTATGTTTATTGATCTGCCGGCAGATCTGCAGCCCCTTGTTCAATGCCGGGATTGCCTTGTCAGGCTGCTTCAGTTCATCATAACAGATACCTATATTTATAAAGTTGGCCGCCAGTCTGTCCTGATCTTTCAGTACTTTATTTATGGCAGCAGCAGCCTGAAATTTCTCAAGCGCGGGTTGTATATTATCCTGCGCAAGATAAATCAGGCCAATTCCGTTCAATGCATTAGACTTGCCAGCATCGTCTTTATGTTTATCGCTGATTTCATAGGACTGCTGACTTGCATTGAGCGAAAGATCATAGGCGCCTTTTACATAATAAGACCTGGAGATGTTGGCAAGGGCTTTAGACTGACCTTCGGTAAATCCAATTGCTACAGCCATGTTAAAAGCCTTTTTGCCATAAAATAGTGCCTTATCCGGAGCACTTTGAAAGTAGCTGAAGGCTATGGCATTCAATAGGCTAACGTTAGCAGTATCGGCCCTGTTTTTATCAGCCGCCTGCAGCCTGTTCCATTTCTCTAATAAATCCGGGAGCTGATTTGATTGTGAAAATGCAGAAAAAGAAAATAATAGCAGATAAAGTAATAATAGCGCCCTTGGTAACATATGCCCATAAAGCTATAAAATTAACCGGAAATTCTCACCATATAGTCCCGTCAGGATGCTATTTCCTTCCGAATCAATCATTAATCCTCCATATTTTGCTTGCTCATATTTCTTACCAGTCCCCTCTTCAAAGAAATAAGATTCGGCACCAAGATTTACGGGCAGAAATCGGCTGCCTTTAGAAAAATATTTAATGGGTTGCTCACCTGCTTTTAGCGGCAGCATTTTATCCTGATAGCGAACAAATCGAGCTACTTTGTTGCTATCTAATTTGACAATGCAATAGCCTCTTTTAGCAAGCTTAGATTTATCTCCTGGCCTAAAAGCAATAGCATAATTAAGCCGCATATAGTCGCCCTGCATCAATGACCGCGGGTCTACAGGAGCAAGTTCGAGCAAAACCAATTGACCACTATTCAGCGTTTTTTCTTTTGCCGCGATAGACCAGTTGATGTAACCCAACAGCAGTACCAGATTGACCAATATGACAATACCCTTAACCTTGTTCATAACGTTTTAATGTCTTTTTGAGAATTAACCAGGCAGCAAGGAACATGATCCCGGTACCAAACATAATCATTGACTTGACCAGCAGCGTGTAATGGAGGTTGTAATAAAACTGCCCGGTAAAATAAATCAGCGCAATAACCCCCAATATCAATCCCAATCTGCGACCTGTATGAAAGCTGATCAGTAAGATCAACAATGCACCACATATTGCAGGAGAAAAAACTGCCATTAACATGATCAGTAAAGACCCCGAATAAATTAATAAACGGTTATTTTTTTCTTCAATTTCCAGATACCTGATCACCTTGTTTAAAAAGAACAAATAGATACCTATGATGGCAGCAGATGAAATCCATTCATACCGTAAGTGTTTACCCATTAAACTGTCAATAGCAATGTAAGTGAGTAAAGCCAGGAAAGAGCAAAGCAATGCATTGAGCCAGGAATTGTATACACTATTGATTTTCGGACCAGAGGCCAGCAATTTCGCTTCATAAAGATTAAACAGGGAATAAGTTAATGCTATAGCTGCTACCAGCGCATGAACGAGGTAGTAAGCATTGTTGATATTTATAAATGCAAAAAGTGCCGCGGCAACAATCAGCACAGATATGAAATTGAGCATATAGCTTGTTGTGAAGCGCACCACCATCAATGCAATTGTCAGCAAGATCAGGGTAGTGAGGTTGTCATTTCCAAAAGCTTTATTAATCCCATACCCCACCATCACGCAAGCGGCAATATATCCTACCATGCATATGGTATCTACCACGGTACTATCGGCCTTCTTATCAGTATATATAGCCACCCCCAGGGTAACCAGACCTATAATAATCGACGCTGCTGATGAGTTGGTAAAAAAACTGAAAATGAAGCCGACAGTAAACAAACTGCCGAACAGGGCACCTGCAATTGCAAGCAGTTTAATGCCCATTCCCTGGTAAGCCCTGGCTTCCTTTTCTAGTGCCACCTCCATTTCCCGGAGATTGTTATCGTCAATTATCTCCATACCACGATTTATTTAGTTTAGCCAGCTCCCTTACCAAAACAGTAATGCAAGCCACAATCACGAGACCAATTAATAGAAGAACAAATTCATTATTAACTTTGAGTATTTCCCATACCAAACCCACCAGGATAATAAGGACACTCAATGAAATAAGGCAGAGCAAGTAAATTGACTTGTGTCGTAGTGCATAGCCAACTCCTGCGGAATAAATAATAAAACATACTGCCAACGCGATGAACCACACTGGCGGATATCTACCGAAAATGCCTGAAACAAGACTTGTAGTGAGGCAGGAGACAGCCATTATAACCACTATTTTATCAAACCATCCTGGAACTGATGTTATATAGTTTTTTGAAGCTAGGTATTTAACAAGTATGACAGCAGCCAGGTTTACCATCGATAAAATCAGATAAGTTGTTACGGCTGTCCAGTCGGGGCCGATCTGGCTGACATATAGCGAAAACGTAATATTGATCAGTGCCAATAGCAATAACCATAAAGGCGCAAATTCAGATACTACAGCCCAGAGAAATATAAACACTGTCCAACCAAGGAAGAAGTCATAGGCATCTGCACCGGTTTGGTAAATCTGTCCGAATACGGAAAATAACAAACCTACGAGCATAGATGTACCTGTAAGGATGATATTTTTAACGAGCAGATTTGGCTTTACAAGGAATACAGCGGCTATGCCTGTCAGGATCAAAAACTGTACGATGCCAAGTTTCACAAACTTGTGTAGTTCATCCCAGTTGTATGCAAAAAAGAAAATAGCGCCGGCCACGAGAAAAGCAGTACCCATGCTTAAGAGCACCGCATCGATAAATTTAGCCCACGCCGATTTATCAGCATAAATACCTTCGTCCTTAAATAAGGTCTTGATCTCGGTAGCAGAGAGGCCTTTGTACCGGCTGATGATCTGTATAACGTTTCGTGTAAGACGGCGTTCCTTCATATCCCTGATTCCAACATAGTGGAAAGTTATTAATAACTTTGTAAAATATGACTAAACTTTCTGTAAATATCAACAAAATTGCCACATTGCGTAATAGCCGCGGGGGCAACAATCCGGATCTGGTAAAAGTAGCCCTTGATTGTGAACGTTTTGGTGCTGAGGGTATCACTGTACATCCCAGACCTGACGAAAGGCACATCCGTTACCAGGATGTATTTGACCTTAAAGCGGTGATCGCTACGGAATTTAACATAGAAGGAAACTGCAGGGAGCAGAAGTTTGTGGACCTGGTACTGGCCAACAAGCCTGCACAGGTAACCCTGGTACCCGACACGGATGGGCAGATCACTTCCAATCATGGCTGGGATACCATCAAACACAAAGATTACCTGCAGGAAATGGTTTCGCTGTTTCAGAAAGCAGGGATACGTGTATCAATATTTGTTGATCCTGTGGTAGAAATGGTGGCAGCAGCCGCATTGACAGGCACAGATAGAATCGAACTGTATACCGAGGCCTATGCACACAATTACTACGACAACCGGGAAAAGGCGGTGCTTCCCTATGTCGCCGCAGCACATAAAGCGCATGAAGCAGGCCTGGGCATCAATGCCGGACATGACCTGGACCTGCATAACCTTAAATATTTTGCGGAAAGTATTCCCGGGCTGCTTGAAGTAAGCATCGGACATGCGCTGATCAGCGATGCGCTTTACCTTGGCCTTGAAAATACGGTGCAATTGTATTTGAAGCAACTGAAACATTAACTCCTTGCAGGATTTTTATTACCTTTGCACTACTTATTATTCAAAGAATTCATGAGCTTAAACATTCATTACCAGGAAGATTTTAAAGATCGCCATATTGCGCCCAATACAGATGACACCAATGCCATGCTACACACACTTGGCCTTGATTCTGTAGAAGAACTGATCTCGCAGACAGTTCCGGATGCAATCAGGCTAAAACAGCCTTTAAACTTGCCCAAAGCTAAATCTGAAAAAGATTATCTGAGCAGCCTCAAACAAACTGCTTCATTAAACAAGGTTTTTAAGTCCTATATCGGTCAGGGTTATTATGACACCGTGACCCCCGGAGTGATCTTACGTAATGTAATGGAAAATCCGGGATGGTATACCCAATATACGCCATACCAGGCGGAGATTGCACAAGGCCGTTTGCAAGCTTTACTTAACTTTCAGACATTGGTGATAGACCTTACAGGTATGGAGATTGCCAATGCATCTTTACTTGATGAAGGTACGGCTGCTGCAGAAGCCATGTTTATGCAATACAGCTTGCGCAAAAACCAGCAGGCAAAGAAATTCTTTGTATCAGAACTGCTGTTCCCGCAAACAATTGACATCCTTAAAACACGTGCCAATCCTTATGGCATTGAGCTGGTGATCGGCGATCACCTCACTTTCGGCCTGCATGATGAGTTTTTTGGTGCGATGGTACAATATCCTGCCGGTAACGGGGGTATTTATGATTATACTGCCTTTGCTCAGCAAGCACATGAAAAAAATGTAAAAGTAACCGTTGTAGCAGATCTTTTGAGCCTGACATTGTTAACTCCTCCGGGAGAATGGGGTGCGGATATCGTAGTGGGTACTACACAGCGTTTTGGTGTACCAATGGGATTTGGCGGGCCGCATGCTGCCTACTTTGCTACTAAAGATGAATATAAACGTTCTATTCCCGGTCGTATTATTGGGGTAACGATAGATAGCAACAACAACTACGCCCTGCGCATGGCATTACAGACAAGAGAGCAGCACATCCGCAGGGATAAGGCTACTTCAAACATCTGTACTGCACAGGCACTGCTGGCCATTATGGCTGGTTTTTATGCAGTGTACCATGGCCCTAAGGGACTAAAGCTGATAGCTGAACGTACACATGGCCTGGCTATTAAACTCGCTAAATCATTGGAAAAAATTGGTTACAAATTATTAAACAATGCTTATTTCGATACGATACAGTTAGAACTGGGTGATCTGGTTGATTCTATTCACAAAGAGTGTGTAGATAACGAGATCAACCTTAATTATAAAGGCAATATCGTTACCATTGCACTGGACGAGACAACTTCTCTGGATGACATTAAACTATTGGTAAAGATCTTCTCCAAAGTAAAAGCCATCGCTGCTGATGCCGCGGAGATTTTTGATGGAACCGTGGCCACTGTTGTACCTGTTATTTTACAACGTACTTCGGCTTATTTAACGCACCCGGTATTTAATACGCACCATTCTGAACATGAAATGCTGCGTTATATCAAATCACTGGAGGCCAAAGACCTTTCTCTTTGCCACTCAATGATCGCACTGGGGTCATGTACCATGAAGCTGAATGCTACTACAGAAATGATCCCTGTTACCTGGCCTGAATTTGGCAGGATACATCCTTTTGCCCCGGCTGATCAGGTAGCAGGATATTATACCGTATTTAATGAACTGGACAGATGGCTGAGCGAGATCACTGGCTTTGCTGCAATGAGCTTACAGCCAAACGCAGGCGCACAGGGTGAATATGCAGGTCTGATGGTAATCAGGGCATACCACCAGGACCGTGGTGATGAGCACAGAAATATTGCTTTGATCCCTTCTTCTGCACATGGTACCAATCCGGCTTCTGCGGCTATGGCGGGCATGAAGATCATCGTGGTAAAATCATTGGAAAACGGAAATATTGACGTAGATGACTTAAAAGCCAAAGCTGAAGAGCATGCTGCCAATCTTTCCTGCCTGATGGTGACTTATCCTTCTACGCACGGCGTATTTGAAGAGAGTATCATAGACATCTGCAATATCATTCATGAAAACGGCGGACAGGTGTACATGGATGGTGCGAACATGAATGCTCAGGTGGGTTTAACAAGTCCGGCCAACATCGGCGCTGACGTGTGTCACCTGAACTTACATAAAACATTTTGTATCCCTCACGGTGGTGGCGGACCAGGCATGGGACCAATTGGCGTTGCCAAACATCTTGTTCCATATCTTCCGGGACATGCGGTAGTAGATATTGACAAAGGTAAATCGATCCACGCAGTATCTTCTGCACCATGGGGTTCAGCATCTATATTGGTGATCTCCCACGCTTATATAGCGATGATGGGTGGAGAAGGGCTGACAGAGGCCACTAAATATGCGATCCTGAATGCCAACTACATGAAGGCCCGTCTGGAGCAGCATTATCCTGTACTATACTCAGGATCTCAAGGCCGTTGCGCGCATGAGATGATCCTGGACTGCAGGGCATTTAAAAACTTCGGCATTGAAGTGGTAGATATCGCCAAGCGATTGATGGACTATGGTTTTCATGCACCTACTGTTTCATTTCCCGTAGCAGGAACACTAATGGTTGAACCTACAGAGAGCGAACCAAAGCATGAGCTTGACCGCTTCTGCGATGCGTTAATCGCGATCAGGAAAGAGATCTCGGCAGTAGAAGATGGAGTATCTGATAAAACAGACAATCCATTAAAAAATGCACCTCATACTGCGACAGTGGTAACAGGAGATGAATGGTCACATGCTTACAGCAGACAAACTGCGGCCTTCCCGCTTCCATATGTGGCGGCTTATAAATTCTGGCCATCAGTCGGACGTGTAAATGATTCATTTGGTGACAGATCGCTGGTATGTGCCTGCCCTCCTATTGAGAGCTATGAAGAAAGCTTTGCATAATTATTGCGTAACAAAAATCATATCATAGATCAAGTGTATATATGGCATCAAAGTTTAAATTTGCGTATTACTAAAACAGAAAAAAATGAAGTTAAAAATCACATCGTTCGCATTGCTACTTGTAGTAGTAATTTCTACAGCTTTTATCGTCCCTGTAAGAAAACCGGTTTCCTATAAGGTAGACGTAGAAAAATCATCGTTAACCTGGTCAGGAAAAAAACTTACAGGCGGACATAATGGTACCATTGGCCTTCAATCAGGCGAGTTATTAGCAGACGGAAAGAAATTGACAGGCGGGAATTTTGTCATTAACATGACTACAATTAAAGATGCTGACAAGAGTGACCGACTTGAGGGACATTTAAAAGCGGATGATTTTTTTGGCGTAGATAAATTCGCTACTTCAAACTTTGTAGTTAAAAAAGTTGCTGCTGCAGGTGCCAATAAGGTGACCATTACAGGTGACCTTACCATCAAAGGCGTAACTAATTCTATTACTTTCCCTGCCACCGTAGCTTGGAACGCTGATGGCAGCATTGCTGCTACTGCTGATAAGATAATTGTAGACAGGACAAAATTTGGCATTAAATTCAGATCTAAAGGCATGTTTCCGGATATAGGAGATAAGATGATCTATGATGAATTTGAACTTGCGGTTAAGCTTGTCGCAAAGAAATAATCTTAACTGATTTACATTAAGGCTATTATGAAAATAATGGCCTTTTTTTTATAAAATGATAATTATGCGTTTAAACATTTGTTTTATTTGCATAACTTAGTATATATTATTTCTGTTTCCCAAATTTATGACGGACCTTAAAATCAACCTGCTGATTATTGATGATGACGATATTAATATCTTCATTATTAGGAAAATTGTCGAAAAAACTGGATTCAAGGTCAATATGACCTCAAAAAGCAATGGTCAGTTAGCAGCAGATTATTTAGCCGAAATTGCAGACGAACAAGACTTATTTCCGCATCTGATACTGATTGACATTAATATGCCTGTACTAAATGGCTGGGAATTTTTAGAAGCATACGACAGATTGGGCATTGCCCATAAAGTAGATATGTACATGCTCTCTTCCTCAGTCTATGAAAACGACATAGAAAAAGCAAAAACATATAAAACCATCAAAGGCTTTATATCAAAGCCACTTTCAATAGAACGGCTTTCTGAATTATTAAAAGGGATCAGGCTTTAGCGGCAATCTTAAACTGTCCGTCTGATAAGGTAACGTAGCCTGTTGTAATGCTTTTTCCATGATAGAACAAACAGTTCCAATTTTCCTGCGCTGCTTTGATACCAAACTCATTCCTTAGTTCCATGGCCTTTCTGCCATCAAAATCATATTTAGCGATGAATTTTTTGATCAGTTCTTCCGGTTCAGGCAATACATCACCACCAAAAAATACCTTATCTGTACCATCGTCTAATAAAAAGACCTGGTGAAAGGGTGTATGGGCACCAGTTAGCTCAAAGCTGATCTCTTCTGTGAGCTTACCGGAGCCTTCTATAAACTGTAGCTGGGCATTGCGCTGCAGAAAATCAAATATCTCCGTTTTATAAGACGAAGAAGGATTGGTAAAGGCACTCTCCCATTCGCCTTGCTGTATCACGTAAGTAGCATGCGGGAAGCTTAGTTCCATCTTTCCGTTGCGATCATGCACCATACCGCCCGAATGGTCAAAATGTAAGTGCGACATCAAAACCAGTTTCACATCTTCAGGATCAAATCCTGCATTTCTAATGTTGTTGTGCAGGATCAGTTCGCCATTGGCATCACTATAACCAAGACCAGTATCAATCAGGATCAGCTGATTCTTTAACTTGATCAAAAAGGGTTGTACATGAATAAATAAGGATGCAGGGCGATCTTTGGGATTATCCGTATCTCTATTAAACGGTATGAATTTTTTTGTAGCGTCTACTGAATACGATCCTTCAAATAAAGTGAAAACTTGCAATGGCGTAGTTATTTAAGAAAAAATAAATTAAATGATATATTTACGATATCATTGCAAAGATAATAAATACTGGATGAAAAGACGATGGGTGCAGGCCCCGGGAGGCAATTTAGAAACAGCAGATTCGCTTGCACAACAATTAAATATAGACAAAAGCCTGGCCCAGGTACTTGTTCAAAGAGGTATTTCCACATTTGATGAAGCACGTGTTTATTTCAGGCCACAAATGTCTAAACTGCATGATCCCTTCCTCATGAAGGATATGGATATCGCGGTATCAAGAATAGATGATGCATTTGCGATGGGGGAAAAAATATTGATCTATGGTGATTATGATGTTGATGGCACTACTGCTGTGGCACTGACATATGGATTTTTCAGTAAATTTACCCAGCATATCGATTACTATATTCCAGACAGGCATAAAGAGGGTTACGGAATTTCTGTTCAGGGAATAGACTATGCAAGCCAAAATGGTTTCAGTCTGATCATCGCCCTCGATTGCGGAATCAAATCTGTAGAGAGAATAGCCTATGCAAATAGTTTGAATATTGATTTTATTATATGTGATCATCATTTGCCCGGTGATGAACTACCGGCTGCCGTTGCAGTATTAGATCCAAAAAGAGCGGATTGCCCCTATCCTTTCAAGGAACTGGCAGGCTGCGGCATAGGCTTTAAGCTGGCCCAGGCTTATAGCATACGACACTCTTTAGATCCTGGGGGGTACGAACAGTATATAGACCTGGTTATGGTGAGCATCGCTGCAGACATTGTTCCGGTTGAAGATGAAAACAGGATACTGGCGTACCATGGACTGATCAGGCTTAATCAGGAACCCTGCAAAGGATTAAAGGCACTGATGGACATTGCAGGTAAAAACAAGGATTTTACACTGACTGATGTGGTATTTGTACTGGCTCCCAGGATCAATGCTGCAGGAAGAATGGATCATGCCAATGAGGCGGTAAAAATGCTGATCTGCAGGGATGATGCAATGGCCAGGGAACAAAGTTTGCTGATCAATCTGCAAAATACAGCGCGTAAAACATCAGATCAAAATATGACCGAGGAAGCCCTTGCTTTGATTGACGAATGTGAGATCCTGATCAATAAAAAAACTACCGTTGTATACCATGAAAGCTGGAATAAAGGAGTAATCGGCATTGTGGCCTCGAGACTAATAGAACGGTATTACCGCCCTACAGTGGTATTGACTACTTCAAATGGCCTGTTAACAGGTTCTGCAAGATCCGTTTCGGGGTTTGACCTGTATGAGGCCCTGCTGGGCTGTGAAGATCTGCTGGAGCAATTTGGGGGACATAAATTTGCAGCCGGGTTAACCATCAAGCCGGAAAACATCCAATCTTTTACCGACAGGTTTGAAGAGATCGTTGCTTCGACCATTACAGAGGACATGCTTTGTCCGGAGATAAAAATAGATGCGGAGCTGGACTTTAATCAGATTGACGGCAAATTTCAGCGCATCATTGCCCGGATGGCGCCCTTCGGACCAAGTAATACAGCACCGGTATTTATAACACACAATGTATTTTTATCGGGCAAGCCGCATGTTGTTGGCATAAAACATTTAAAATTGACTATAAAACAACAAAATTCCATTATTTTTGATAGCATTGGATTTGGCCTGGCAGAATATGAAAACCTTTTGCAACCAAACCAACCTTTTTCTGTTTGTTATACAATAGAAGAAAACATATGGAAAGACCAACGGCGTTTGCAATTAAATATAAAAGGAATTAAACCAGAATATTCGTAACCATACATGATATTAAGAGCAGAAAATCTGATAAAAAAATACAAGCAGCGCACTGTTGTAAATGATGTTTCGTTTTCGGTAGGACAAGGAGAGATTGTTGGGCTACTCGGCCCTAACGGTGCGGGTAAAACCACCAGCTTTTATATGATAGTTGGGCTGATAAAACCTAATCAAGGTACTATTTTTTTAGATGATGAGAATATCACATCCGACCCTATGTACCGAAGGGCGCAAAAAGGGATTGGTTATCTGGCACAGGAAGCTTCTGTCTTCAGAAAATTGTCTGTTGAGGACAACATCATGGCTATACTTGAAATGACGAAAATGAAGAAGGAGGAGCGCCATGAAAAACTGGAAGAACTGATCAGCGAATTTAGTTTGCATAAAGTTCGCAAGAACCGGGGAGACCTGCTTTCGGGAGGTGAACGCAGGCGTACAGAAATAGCAAGGGCATTGGCTGCAAGCCCAAATTTCATCTTACTGGACGAACCATTTGCAGGCGTTGACCCCATCGCCGTTGAAGAAATCCAGACCATTGTAGCTAAACTAAAGCAAAAAAACATTGGCATCCTGATTACTGACCACAATGTTCAGGAGACCCTATCCATCACCGACAGGGCTTATCTCTTGTTTGAAGGTAAAATCCTGGAGTCAGGAACACCTGAAGTCCTGGCAGCAAACGAGATGGTACGGCGGGTATATCTTGGTTCAAACTTCGTACTTCGCAGCAAAAACTTATAATACCTAAGTATGGCAATTGTAAATTCAATTTTTACCTGGTACATGAAAAAGCGGGTTCATCAAATCGAGCTCTTCATGAAATATCCACATGACGTACAGGAAGAATGGTTTCAAAAACTAATTTCCTCAGCAGAAGATACCGAATGGGGTGAAAAATATGATTACCGCTCGATAGAAACTCCAAAGCAATTTAAAGAAAGGGTGCCGATTCAGAACTATGATACGCTGAAACCATACATTGAACGGATGCTTAAAGGTGAACAAAATATTTTATGGCCATCAGAGATCAAGTGGTTTGCTAAATCATCCGGCACTACCAGCGACAGGAGTAAGTTTATCCCGGTTTCTGAAGAATCTTTGCAGGAATGTCATTTTAAAGGAGGTAAAGACCTGCTGTCGATATTCTGCAATAACAGGCCAGAAAATCAGATACTTACCGGAAAAGGCCTTGTATTGGGCGGGAGCCATCAGATCAATCAGCTTAATGAAGATTCTTTTTATGGTGACCTGTCGGCTGTATTGATAAAAAACTTGCCAATGTGGGCTGAATACTACCGCACGCCAAACATTTCCATTGCATTAATGGATAACTATGAGGAAAAGATGGAAAAAATGGCTGAGGCTACCATCAAGGAGAATGTAACCAATATAGCCGGGGTACCTACATGGACAATTGTACTGGCAAAAAAAGTATTAGAAATTACCGGCAAACAAAATTTACTTGAAGTATGGCCCAACCTTGAATTATATATTCATGGTGCAGTAAATTTCAAACCTTACAGAGAGCAGTTTAAAGAATTAATTCCTTGTAATGACATGTATTACCTGGAAACCTATAACGCTTCTGAGGGTTTTTTTGGCATTCAGGATGAGGTAAATGCTGATGAAATGCTTTTAATGCTGGATTATGGCATATACTATGAATTTTTGCCCATCGAATATATAGAAGATGAAAATCCAGTTACCTATTCGCTTGATCAGGTTGAGCTAAATAAAAATTACGCCATCATTATCTCCACCAATGGGGGCTTATGGCGTTATATGATCGGGGATACCATTCAGTTTACCAGCCTCTCCCCATACCGCATCAGGATCACCGGCAGAACTAAACATTTCATCAATGCATTTGGTGAAGAAGTGATCATAGACAATGCAGAGCAGGCAATTTGCAAGGCCTGCAATGTAACGAATGCAGTTTTCAAAGATTATACTGCATGTCCGATCTATTTTAAAGGAGAAGAAGTAGGCGGGCATGAATGGATCATTGAGTTTGACCAGCAGCCAAATGATTTTGAGAAGTTCATAGATGTACTTGATCAGACTTTAAGAGAAGTAAATTCTGATTATGACGCCAAGCGGTTTAAGGACATGGCACTGCGCCGCCCCAAGGTACACAATGCCCCAAACAATACATTTTACAACTGGCTGAAGTCCAAAGGTAAGCTCGGCGGGCAGCATAAAGTTCCCAGACTAGCCAATGACAGGAAGTATGTAGAGGAAATATTACCCCTGTTAAAAATGCATGCGTAGATTTTTGGTGAATTAAGTTTTTTTAGTTAAGTTTAAATAGGTAATTCTTAACAGCTTATGAAGAAGGTACAACAAATCCTGAACACCAAACCGGCCCAGGTCATTTCAGTTTCGCAAAATACATCTGTTTTGGAAGCGCTGCAGCTGATGATGGAGAAAAACATAAGTGCACTTCTGATCATTGATGATCAGAAATTACTCGGAATCTTTACAGAAAGGGATTATGCAAGAAAAATAATCTTACATGGCAAATCTTCTGCAGATACAGAAGTGAAAGATGTAATGACAGCAGATCCGATTACGGTATTGCCAGATGATAGTATTGAACTCTGCATGCAGATCATGACCGACAAACACATCAGACACTTACCGGTAATGCAAAGCGATGTGGTTTTGGGTATGGTATCCATAGGAGATGTGGTAAAATTTATCATAGCCGACCAGAAACAAACAATCTCGCAATTGGAAAGCTATATAAGCAGTTAAAGGTTATATTTGCAGGTAAATGCAATGACCAATGCCTGATCATACTTTCGTAATTCCTGCGTATAAAATTTCTCCCTATCTGGAAAGCTGTATACAAAGCCTGCTCGATCAGACGGTAAAAAGTGCAATTGTGCTAACTACTTCTACACCGTCCGCCTTTTTAGAAGACCTGGCAAAGAAATACAGTTTAAACTATTTTATCAATCCCGAATTAGGAAGTATATCCGGGGACTGGAATTTTGCATTATCCAAAGCCGGCACAAAACTGGCTACCATAGCCCATCAGGACGATATTTATGACCCTCAGTATGCAGAAAGTGTAATTAAAGGTATAAGTAAGGGTAAAGACGTATTGATTGCTTTTACCAGCTATACTGACCTTGTAGCCGGGAAAATACGGGGGTTTTCATTGAATACATTTGTTAAAAGTGCACTGCTATGGCCATTCTTCTTCTCCAGGCGTTTGAAAAGCAGGCTTGCTAAGAAATCCATATTGTTATTTGGGGATCCCATTGCCTGCCCTGCGGTGACCTTTAACCTTGAGGCGCTAAATAATGACTTTGCTTTTTCAAAAGACTATTCCTGCGCGCTCGACTGGTATGCCTGGCTGGAACTAAGCAAACGTAAAGGCTCATTCCTCTATATAAACAGGAAACTTGTGCAGCACAGGATACATCCTGATTCAGAAACAACCAATCAGCTTAGCCTCGGCATAAGGCAAAAAGAGGAACTTCAAATATTTGAACAAATGTGGGGAAAAGGTATGGCCAAAATTATCTCCAGATTATATGCCGCAGGATATAAGGACAATGAACTTTAATTATATTATTTCACTGCAACACTTACAAATTCATTATACTGAAAAAGCTTGCCTGCAAACCTGGGGAAAGGGAAGCTAAATTGTTTGTGAGTGGTCAGATTCAACTGTTGAAATACATCCCTGACCGCATTAAAATCCGTAAACTCAACATGTGTGTCATCGGTTTTATATCCATACTCCTGCGGAGTGATTACAATAACCTTTCCGCCCTTTTTTAGCAGGGGAAGATAAGCGTCAAATAAATTCACAAACTCTGGTCTGGTCATATGCTCGGCTACATGGGCCAGCAATATCGAATCAAATCTTTCGGGAACATTTAATGATGACTTTAGAAATTCATCAACAGTATAAGCCTCCAGCCCTCTCTGCCTGCATACTTCTACTGACATTTCATTATGGTCTACACCTACACCATTGCCATTCAGGTGCAGCAAATTCCTACCTATACCACAACCCACATCCAATACAAATCCGGGTTTCAAACTTAAAATATTCCATTTATACGGGAGTTGAACATTCAGCAACTTTTTCCACCAGGCAGATTGTCTGTAGATCAGGCCTTCGGTATAACTTTTATCGCTCGTACTATGATACTCTTTCATATATTTGACATGTTTTCATAAGCTAACCGCTCTTTAAAGGATTATATGGTATTAGGTATTTTTTGGCTTCTTGCTTTTTGCATTACTAACACGCTATCAATTGTCTTATTGGGCGACCGGTCGCTCATTTCGGGCAATTTACTAAATGCAGACAACATTCTTCGTCTGATACTAAACTGGAAATTTATTTTAGCTATGTTTTTTGCGGTAGCAACAAGGATCAGTTTCATTATGCTCAACAATTCATTGCTAAAAATCCCAAGGCTTGCAGAGGCATCAACGTCCGTAGCTACATTTGCTACCTTATTGTCCCTTGTTTTCATTCTTGTAGCCAATTACTATTTTCTAAATGAACGGCTTAACATGCAACAGGCGGTAGGTGCATTCATTGTGCTTGTTGGTGTAACGATTATGGTCAAATAGACTACTGATATGACTTTGTCAATGCCCATTTTAAATTTCCCTTTGCAAGTGCATGGTCAGGATCTATCTCCAGTGCTTTTTTAGCCGCTGCGGCCCCATCTTCCCATCGTTTTAACTGGTTATACGCTGCGGCAATGTTACTATATGCATCTGCATAATCGGGTTTTAATTCAATGGCTTGTCTGCATGCCTGGATACATTTTTCATACATCCCTACTTTATAAAATGCAAGGCTTAAATTTAGCAGGTCTTCAGGGCTGTTTTTTGACTTGGTATTTGGTTTGTTAACAAGTGGCTTTTTACGTTTAGCTGCTGCTAAAAACTCAATCGCAGCAGGATCGTTCGGCAGTAATGTCAATGTTTGTTCCGCTGTTTGCTGGAGCTCCGTCCACAGACCCAAATTATTGTAGATTTCCATCAGTACAGTCAGGTTCATGAAAGACTGAGGATTAAGTGACAATGCCCTTTCCGCCAAGGGTCTGGCTTCTTCATTCTTGTTATTTTCCTTCAAATAACGTGCGTAAAACATATAGGAATCGAACGCATTAGGTGCAAAAAAAATAGCCTTTTTGAAATTATCCTCAGCCTCTTTATGATGACCTGTAGCGCCTTTGGCAATACCAATATTTATATACAGGTAACTGTAGGTGGGCAACATAGGCAATGCCCTCTCATAATAATTCAGGGCTGTTTCAAAATTTCCCTTCCCCATTTGAGACAGGCCATAGTTCATCAGACCTCTTCCATTGAGCGGGCTTTTGATGGTCACGTCGTACCAAAGTGTCTCTTCATCTCTCCATACCTTGTTCCGCTCATGAACTCCATAGGCGTTTAAGCCCAAAATGATCAAAACAGATCCTGCAATGATGATACGAAATGGCTGACTGGCCATTATTCTCTTTTCCTGCCTGATCAACCTTAAGCCGATAAAAGTTACCACACTTAGTGCCAGTCCGATGAAAGGGAAAAACATCCGGTGATCATTCATAACTTCTGCAAAAGGGGCTACGGAGGTTGGTAATAATGCCGCTGCAAACCAAATCAGTCCAAAGGCAATTGGCTTAGTCTCTTTTTTAGCCGAGGTTTTGAATATCGTAATCACCAGTAGCACTACAAATACCACACCTGCCACAATCCTTCTGTCAAAAGCGTTTGTAATAACAGTCCAGTCTGTATCCGCACTTAGGCTCACAGGGAAAAAGAAAGAGATAAAATAATGTAGCCAGACATAACACTGAGTAAGCCAGTAATAGCCCGCCGGATTGGAAATACCCGGAATGGCTTCAATTTTAGAGAGTGTATAGAACTGTACCGCAGCCACTACGATAAAAACCGGTAAAAGGGCTAAAACAACGTTCAATACTGTTTTAAAGTTTCTTGCCTTGAACAGTTCAGCAACAGAAAGCTGTTTTTCAAACAGCAGGATATAAAAGAACAGGACAATAATCAGTACCAATACTGTTTCCTTGGCAAAAACACCGATTACAGCAAGGATCACATAGAGATACCATTTCCTGCGATCAGGATACAAAACATAGACTGCAAAGGCGGCAGTTATAAAAAATGTTGATAGCACATCTGATCGCGATATCACATAATTTATGGTCTCTGCATTGGCTGTATGAAGTAAAAACCAGGCTACGGCAAACAGGGAAATATATGGAATCCAGCTATGCTGAAAAGAGATCTCCAGTAATTTTTTATATAGGAAATACATGATCAGGCCGAGGAAAATAAACCACAGGAAGGTAGACAAATGAAAATAAAAGAGGATCATCTGTCCACCACCCAACCAGTAATCTATTGCCAGGGTGGCAGTAACCAGCGGTCTAAGGCCATGATGATCAGGGTCTACGCTAAACATCTTTGGATCAGAAAAGAACTGCGGTATGTTTGCTATATTTCTGATATAGACATTGTTGACAATGGTATGAAAATCATCGAAATGGAATTCATTTTCAAAATGATTGGCATATGCAGCTATTAAAACTACCAGCAGGACAACTGCCAGCTTAAAGATATTTTTATTTGGTTTTGTCATGGGTTTCTTCGCTTCCTTGTTCAAGTTTTTCTTTCATTAGTGCCAGTTCCTGGGTAATTTTCGTTACATGGCGTTGTAGTTTCGAATTTACGACAGATAAGTGCAGCAGGTATATAAGAATGATAAATATAAAGCCTGTAAACACCAGGTTTGCAGGCACATGGATCCCAAATAATTTAGACATTACATCCAGGCCCTCAGCCCAAAAGGAAAAAACAAGCATTGCCAGCGTACAAATCAGCCATACAATCGCATATTCTTCCCTTAACCTTCCTTTGACAATCAGTCTGGAAATATAAAGTAGAAAAAGGACATTAATGATGATGGTGATGATTTGGATTCTGGTCATAATGGTTTATTGTGGTTTTCGAATAAACGAGAATAACATGCTTATTGTTACTTTAATACAATAATAGATGGAAGAGCTATTACTTATGGAAGAGGTGCCACCCAGCCGGTGACTCATCAAAACAGGAACTTCCTTAATCTTAAGACCAGCTTTTGAAAAGATGATCAAAGACTCAGGTTCCGGATAATCATCGGGATAATATGCTGCCGCAATGTCAATGGCTTTTTTGCCCAACAGTCTAAATCCTGATGTACTATCATAAATATTATTGCCAGTGAGCACCTGATTTAACCTGTAGAAGTAGCGGATTCCCATTCTTCTCATAAATGATGATTGAAATCCTTCCTTACTCAAAAACCTTGATCCGATCACAACGTCAGTACCATCTTCATGTCCCTGCAGCAGTTTTATGATCTCTGCAGGCGGGTGCTGTCCGTCACCGTCAAGCTGTATGGCTACATCAAAGTCATTCTCTTTAGCGTATTTGAGTCCTGACTGTACCGCACCGCCGATGCCGAGGTTATTTACCAGGTCTAATAGCTTTACTTGATGTTTTCTGGCAACTGCAACGGTATTGTCTTTGGAGCAGTCATTAATTACCAGCAGGGTCAATGCGTATTTTTCAGGCAATGCCAGGGCACACAGCTCGTTTAGCAATAATGGCAAAGCGGATTCCTCATTATAACAGGGCATTACTATTAAGACCTTTATTGACATAAAATTCAAGACTCGCTTTTTACAACCGTTTCAAAACGACAAATTTAGCAGAACAGTTGGAATAATTATAGTATGCTTAAAATTAAATCCCGCCTATGATTTTTAAATCCCCATTGGCGGCTGACAAAACTTTGATCTCTGCCTGATTAGCTTTTGTCTTCCATAAAGTAAGTTCCTTCAAATTTTTCAATTGGGATAAGTGCTTCAGGCCGGCCCCCGTAATATCAGTGGAATTAAGATGGAGCGTTCTGAGGTTGCCAAACTTTGCAATAATCTTTAAATCTTCATCTTTCACGGGCAGGTTATTTAAATTTAAGGATACGATTTGCTTTTTGACAGGATCAAGTTCTTCCAGTTGCTTAGCATTATAAATACTTTTGTTATACAAGTTCACTACCAGTGCAGGAGAATTTTTGGCCAGTGAGGTAATCACTCTGTAGTCATTGTTCAGCTTTGCTATTGCGGCATCATCTGCCGCAGCGAAATCAAATTTTTCTTCAGCGGCTTTTTCCGGTCCCAATAGTGCCGTTGCCAGCATCCTTAATGAGTCATTTTGTGGCAAATCGACAACTTTCTTTTTAAGTTCAGCATTCCCCTTTATCCAGAGCCGTAAAATAGTCGTCTCTTCACTCGTCAGCTGTGTCTTGTTTTTAGGCGGCATGTGCTTTTTATCTTCCACAGGCAGATGGACACGTTCAAGAAGCAGGCTGATTTCCGGTTTGCCTGCTACAAATAATTTTCCTGTTTTACCTCCTTTAAGCAGAGAACGGGCATTGTCCATTATTAAACTTCCTTTAGCTTTGTCCAGGTTATGGCAACCCAGGCATTTTTCGGAAAAAATTGGCATCACCACATCTTCAAATACAATGGCCTGATCTACCGGTACCTGCTTTGCGGAAGTTACAGGCTCCAGCACATAGTTGTCACCGTGTGTTAAAGTTGCACCGTAATGCCCCGCCACAATTAAACAAAATGTCGTCATTACCGCTCCTGCTTTTGCCAAAGGTGCTTTGTACCAGGTCTTATTTCGCGACCAGTAAATTGCTGAAGAAACAAATACAACGGTCACACCTGTCCATTTATGCCACCAGAGCGCATCACCAGCATACCCCTCTTCTTTGGAAAGGAACAAACCCATTACAACTGTAACCGCACTCAGTAAAACTCCTGTCAACAGCAATCCTGTAGTAAAGCGCTGATAAAGCTTCTCGCCATTATAGACTTGTTTGAACCGAAAGAACTCCAGCAGCATCGCCAGCATCAGCAATACAATAGGAAAATGCAATATCATTGGATGCATTCTCCCTAGCGGTTGCAGCCAAATCGGCACGGAGATTTTATCTCCAAATAACAGCAAAAAGACAATAAATATATTGAGGGCAAATAGTATATTTTCCGCTAAACCTCTGACAGCAAACCTCATAATGACTTATACGCGGGTAAATTTATAAGGATAAACTTTTCCGGATGCCCATTGTGCTACATACAGGTTTTCGTCATCATCTACGCATACATCATGGGGGTTGGCCAATATTTTTTCCAGCTGTGCCATCGGCTCTAATACACCATTGGTATACACTGGTGCGCTACCACCTATATTTGAGACAACTTTATTGTTTTTGTCTAAAATCGTAACAAAACCAGAACCTGCATTGTCCAGAACTGGCGAGCGCAACACAGCCGCGTATAAATAGTTTTTATGTATCACCGGACGGCAAACGCAAGCTCCCGGCAACTGGATAATCTCTTTGAGATTGCCCTTCATATCAAATTTTTTAAAGCAATTGCGGGTACGGTCAGTCACCAGCAATGTTGGTGTTCCTTTGCGTTTGTCAATGCAAACCCCATGCGCATTGTCCAAATTCTTTGTCTCTGTTCCCCTTCCTCCAAAATAGCTCAATAGCTTGCCTTCAGCATTATAATGCAACACATATTGCGCACCATAACCATCTGCAATAAAGAAATCTCCATTATCCGCTACGGCTACCTCAGTCGGAACAAACTCTTCAATTTTTTTATAAAGTCCGGTTTCCATGGGACAATTAATAGTCATTAATATCTTTCCGTCAAGGCTTGTTTTAAACACTTGATGCCTGTTGGTATCTGTAATAAAGAGATAATCATTTTTACCGTCTTTAGTCAGGGTCAATCCATGCGCACCCGGAAATTCATGTCCCCATGATTCAAGCAACTTGCCCGATTTATTGTAGATCAACACATTATTCTTAGTTTCGTTAGTAAGCAGGATTATTCTTCCTTTTGAATCCTGCACCATTTCATGACAATCATTTACAGGATTGACCTCCGGATTTAACTGGCCCCATTTATCATCCATAGAATAGCGCATGTTTCCATGCCCGTAAACTGGTCCCTTTGGTTTTGCCAGGAGATCTTTGCTGATAAAAAAACTGGCCGATACAACTACAGTGTGTTTGATAAAATCTTTTCTCTTCATGAAATGCTTACGTTATAATGTCTTTGATTACTTTACCTGCCACATCAGTTAGTCTGTAACGGCGGCCTAAGTGTTTATAAATTAATTTTTCGTGGTTCAGGCCCAATTGGTTCAATACGGTGGCATGAAAGTCGTTTACGTGAACAGGGTCCTTGACTATGTTATAGCCAAATTCATCTGTTTCTCCATACACCATTCCCGGTTTCACACCGCCGCCAGCCATCCATATGCTAAAGCATCGGGGATGATGATCGCGACCATAATTATCTTTTGTAAGGGTACCCTGACTATAATTTGTCCTTCCAAATTCCCCTCCCCAGATTACCAGTGTCTCATCCAGCAGCCCCCTTTGCTTTAGGTCTGTAATCAGGGCAGCCGATGCTTTATCCACATCTTCTGCCTGCCACTTAATATCTCTGGGCAGATTACCATGCTGGTCCCAGCCCTGATGATAGAGCTGCACAAAACGCACTCCATTTTCACTTAGCTTACGTGCCAGCAGGCAGTTGGCAGCAAAAGTACCGGGTGTGCGACAATCCTGACCATACATTTCAATAATCTCTTCCGGTTCTTTAGAGATATCTGTCACCTCCGGTACGGCGGTTTGCATGCGGTATGCCATTTCATATTGCTGCACTTTAGCAGTAATCTCCGGATCGTTAAATTCCTGGTAAGACAGTTCATTCATCTCAGCCAGTTTATCGAGCATTTTCCTTCTTTCAAATCTGTTCAGACCGGCAGGGTCCTTCAGATATAATACCGGGTCTTCACCACTGCTAAACTGAACACCCTGATGTCTGGAGTCAAGGAATCCATTCGTCCAAAGTTTGGAATATACTCCCTGACCGTCACCTCTCCCACGAGACAACAATACCGTAAAGGCAGGCAGGTTTTTATTCTCACTACCCAGCCCATAACTGAGCCAGGCCCCCATACTTGGCCTGTTACCCTGCTGTGCACCTGTTTGAAAAAAAGTAAGTGCCGGATCATGGTTGATGGCCTCTGTATGCATCGATTTAATGATGCAAATGTCGTCTACCACTTTAGCGGTATGTGGAAAGATATCACTGATCCATGCCCTGGAATCACCATACTGTTTAAAATCGTAAATCGAACCAACTAATGGGAAGGAAGCCTGGCCAGATGTCATTCCTGTGAGGCGCTGTCCGGCTCTAATAGATGCCGGTAGCTCCTGTCCCATCATTTCTCTAAGCTTAGGCTTATAATCAAACAATTCCAGTTGCGATGGCGCACCATTCTGAAACAGGTAAATCACACGTTTAGCTTTTGGTGCAAAATCTGGAACTCCCGGCGCAAACGGTGCATCCTCTGTACCACCGGTAAAGAGATCGGGGATCATTAGCGAGCCAAGGGCAACACTTCCCAATCCCAAACTCAGCCGTGAAAGAAAACGTCTTCTGTTAAAGTTAAGCCCGTGTTCTAAAATATTCTTTTCCATACATCAGGATTTAGTAATGGTTTCTTCTAAATTGTAAATAGCAGTGATCACCCCCATCATGGCAGCATGGGCAACTTTATTTACTTTGCCGGATGCAGGGTATTCACCAACTTTTAACACCTCGTCTGCATCAGTACCTTTTTTAAATGCCTTTAACTGATCAGTATAGTATGCAGTAAGCACCTGTACCTCTTTTTCTTTAGGTTTTCTGCATACAATCAGCCTGAATGCCTTTGTGATCATTGCCTGGGTACTGGATTTTTCCCTTAGCAGGCTATCTGCCAAAACCCTAGATGCCTCCAGCACACTTGGATCATTCATCATCGCCAGTGCCTGAAGCGGGGTGTTAGTCTTAGAGCGCTGAACTTCGCAAAGGTCCCGGTTACTGGCGTCAAAAATACCCATGATTGGGGGAGGGACCGTTCTTTTAATAAAACTATAGATTCCCCTTCTATATAGATGCTCGCCATGATCCTGTACGTATTTGGCCAACTGACCACGACCAGATGTCGCTCCTTCCCACAATCCTGCCGGCTGATAAGGTTTCACACTTGGCCCTCCTATTTTACTGACTAGCAAGCCACTGCTGGATAAAACGACATCTCTTACAATTTCGGCAGGGACGCGATAACGCGGAGCCCTCGCCAGCAAGATGTTTTCCGGATCAGTTTGCATTTTCTCGGGGCTGATTACTGCCGACTGACGATAGGTAGCAGACGATACTATTTGCTTAACCAACCGTTTGATATTCCAGTTATGTTTCATAAAATCCACTGCCAGCCAGTCCAGCAATTCGGGATGTGAAGGTAGCTCGCCCTGCATACCAAAGTCGCCAATGGTCTTGACGATGCCCCGGCCAAAAAATTCTTGCCATACCTGGTTTACGAATACCCGGGCGGTAAGTGGATTTTGCTTATCAAACAACCACTTGGACAAGCCCAACCTATTTTTAGGATATTTATTATCAAAAGACAACACAGATTTTGGTGTCCCTGCCTGTACCTCTTCTCCATGATTGTCATATACACCCCTGTTGAGAATATACGATTTCCTCACTACAGTATCCTCACCCATCACAGAAACGATCAGTTTGTTCGTATCCTGTTTGTTAACAAATTGGAGGATACTTTTCACATCCTCATTCGTAATTTCCATCAGGGGCTTTTTAGCATACGTTTCAGGCCCACCCACTACAGATTCTATCCCAACTTCCTTTACATTATTAAAAAATGCAAAAACCTGATAATACTCCTTTTGAGAAACAGGATCATATTTGTGATCGTGGCAATGTGCGCACTCTAAGGTCACTGCAAGGAGTGCTTTGCCAAAAGTATTGGTCCGGTCGGTTACATATTCTACCCTATATTCCTCGTCTATCACTCCCCCCTCTTCCGTAATTTTATGATTTCTGTTAAAACCCGTTGCAAGAAGCTGCTCCTTGGTTCCGTTCGGCAATAAGTCGCCCGCCAACTGCCAGGTTATAAACTGGTCATATGGCATGTTTTTGTTGAATGCATAGATTACCCAGTCCCTCCATGGCCACTGAGACCTATAGTTATCATCCTGGTAACCATGCGAATCTGCAAAGCGTGCTACATCCAGCCAGTGCAGCGCCATTCTTTCCCCATATGCAGGGCTGCTGATCAGCTGATCTACGATCTTTTCATAGGCATTTGCACTATTATCGGCTAGAAACTTATCCATCATTTCTAAACTTGGCGGAAGTCCTGTTATATCCAGGCTCGCACGTTTCAGCAGCCTTTCCTTGTCGGCTTCTTTATTAGGTTCTATACCCTTTTGCTCCAACCTGTCCAGCACAAAATAGTCTATCTCATTTCTTATCCAGCTTTTGTTCGATATTTTTGGAATTGACGGAGTTTTAGGCGAGGTAAATGCCCAGTGATTTTCATACTTAGCCCCTTGTTTTATCCACTTCTCTAAAATGGAAATTTCTCGCGATGTTAATTTAAGGTTTGATGATTTAGGCGGCATCATCACGGCAGAATCAGCTGAAGTGATCCTCCTGAAAACTTCTGAAGCACCAGGTTTGAATGGCACAAGGGCATGCGCAGAAGGATTATCTTTTAATGCTTTATAAGCCTCTTCAGCAATGTCCAATCGAAGACTGGCTTCCCTCTTATTCGCATCAGGCCCATGACAGATGAAGCATTTGTCAGATAAAATTGGCCTTACATGAAAATTGTAACTAATACTATCAGGGATTTTTTCCTCAGCAACTTGATTAGTTGGCGACCTGTTGCAGGCTTGTATAATGTATACAATACCCATGACCGTCAGCATTATATAAATAAGCCTCTTGTTCATACTAAGTTTCATTTGGTTTTGTTAACGTAAATGTACATACATACTTTCACATTACAAAAATTGAATGAAATTTTAACCTGCAGGGGTAACACGCAATAGCTTGAGCTATCTGCTAAACTGAAATGCCCTTATTTTTTGCTGGTTGATGCCTACATATAAAGTGTTGTTTAGGGCTATCACACTTCTCACATCACCCTTAAGCTTTAATCCGCTCTGCTGTTCCGGAATATAGACAAAGCCTCCTTTGCCATTTCCTTTTAGCAAAACACCATGATTGGCTGCATATTTACCAAATCTGATGCGTGCCTGGTTCATATTGCCGCACAGCAGCAGGTCTTTGTTGCCATCACCATCATAGTCCAGCGGGGTAATGGTATACACAGGGGCAAACTGTGCCTGTACGGGCAATGGCTTTTCTTTGAACTTGCCATTGGTGCTTTCGAAATATGCACTCTTCAGATAGTTGGCTTTCAAGGTCTTTGCCCCTTCCAGCTCCTCTGTGGTAAAAACATCTTTCATGGTAGCCTCAGCATAGCTTTTGTAGTCGGGAAAGCGGGGGCGCATGATGCTCATCTGGTCCAGCAGTTCATCCCTGGTCAGGTATGGGTAGCTGGTGCCCATGATGTAAAAACACAGAATGGGATCAATGGCGCCATTGTCGTCAAAATCTTTGTAGATCAGCTCTGCAGGTTCTGCATCACTGGCCTTGCACTGGCTGTTGAGACCAAGGTTGCCCAGGATCAGGTCTGGTTTTCCATCGTTGTTCATGTCTGCTACCTGCAGCTTGTTCCACCAGCCACTGTATTCCTTGTCAAAATATTTAGTCGTTTTATTCGTCAGTTTGCCGTTTTCATTAAGATATACACTCAGTGGCATCCATTCACCTGTCACTACCAGATCTGGCTTTTTATCACCGTTCAGATCTATGCAGGCAGCATCTGTGATCATCCCTGCAAGCTCAAGCTCAGGGGCAATCTTTTTGATCTGATCGGTAAAGTGACCCTTGCCATCATTGATCAGCAGATAGCTCTTTGGCGGTTCAGGATAGCGGGAAGGAACCACCCGGCCACCCACGAAGATATCTGGATGCCCATCTCCATTAAAATCTGCTACCCTGGCACAGCTTTTACTGGCCAGCATCTCAGGCAAAGCTTTTACGGCTTTGGCAAGGCTGCCTTTGCCATCATTCAGGTACAGGCGGTCCTGCAAACGGAATTCAGCAGGACTGTAATTGTGATATCCACCACTGACTACATACAGATCGGTAAAACCATCTCCATTGGCATCAAAAAATACCGCATCTGTGTCTTCACATTCTTTATCATCGATAAATGGCTGTTGATTGCCTGCAAACTTTCCATTCTTTTGCTGAGTAAACAAAGTGCCGGGCTCATGCACGTCACCTCCTACAAATACATCTTCCAGACCATCTCCATTTATATCTCCTTTAGTCATGCATGGGCCTGAAAATGACATCGGGCTCACCATTAAAGGCTGACGTTTGAAATCGTTGATTTGATTTCTGACTTGAGTAGCGTTGATTGATGAAGCTATTTCAGTAAATAATGCATCAGGCACCCCAGGTTTGCGATACACATCCTTTGCATCGTATTCGTTCAATACCAGCTGTCCGTTTAACTTAACACCCTGCAGCAGCTGCTGTTTTCCACTTAACCATACTACCCGGACAGAGTCAATCGTTTTATTTTTACCCAATCCGAAATGCAAATTTTGGGATACGCTTGACAAATAGCCTCTGGATGGCATTTGCTCAATGCACTGCTGCTTTCCACGGTAGTATATAGTTACCTTTGCACCAAGACCATCGGTGTTTTTGCCTGAACCCTTAAGCCTCACTTTTAAATAGTGAGCTAATGAATCACCCCTATTTTCATAAACAAAGGCCGCTTTGTTGATATTACTGACTACCAGATCCAGATCACCGTCATTATCAAGATCGCTGTAGGCTGCACCGTTACTATTTGATGAGATATTGACACCCCAGTCGAACCCTTTATTGCTAAATGTCAGATCACCGTTATTCTTATAGATATAGTTCTTTACATCAGAAGAAGGTACTTTTTCAAGCATAGTCACCAAATGTTTCGCTTCTACCTGACCATTCAGGCTTTTCATATAGTTCTCATTGAACTTGAGCACATCCAAATTGGTAAAATCGCGCATAAAACCATTGGTCACGAAAAGGTCTTTCCAGCCGTCGTTGTCATAGTCAGCAAACAATGGCGCCCAACTCCAATCTGTATTAGAAATACCTGACAACTGTCCAATTTCACTAAAAGTGCCGTTACCATTATTTACATGCAACATATTCCTAACGTACTGGTAATAAAATCCATTACGAAGGTTGACGTTAAACACTTCATAGTTGTCTAAACCTGAAAGTAATTTTTGTCGCTTATTGTCTTCCGGTAGCATATCAAGCGTAAAAATATCCGGGAGCCCGTCATTATTTATGTCTACGATATTACTGCCCATAGAAAATAAGGAAATCTGATCCAGCTGTTCGCTCATTTTGTCGGTAAATGTTCCGTCTCCGTTATTCAGGTACATGCGGTCTGGAACAGCATAGTCATTAGACAAATATATGTCAGGCCAACCGTCGCCATTGATATCTGCTACCCCTCCTCCAAGGCCATAGGACAAAATAGACATGTCCAATCCGGCCTGTCGGGTTATATCTTTAAAATGCCCGTCATCATTTCTGAATAACCTGGAACTGACAAGGGGATCATCCTGTTTTTTTAGTTCTTCGATGACACTGTCATCCAGGTCACTAAGTACCTTAATATTATCATTTACGAGCAGCATATCCAGATCACCATCACGATCAAAATCAAAAAACACAGATTGTGTACTGTAAGAAGAATCAGCAAGGCCATATGTCGCTGCTTCATCTTTAAATCTAGGTATTCCATCTTTACTCAGACCCTGATTGATGAACAACTGATTTTTTGACTCCGGGCCGGATTTTCGTCCGGCATAACAGACATATATATCCAGAAAGCTATCGCCATTGATGTCAACCATGTTAACCCCATTTTTCCAGCCAGGAATGCGTGCCCCTACTCCCGCAGCTTCTGTAATGTCCTCAAACTTCATGTTACCCAGGTTGCGGTATAGTTTGTTCCCGTTCATATTACCAGAGAAATACACATCATCCAATCCATCGTTATTCAGATCACCGAGTGCTACCCCGCCTCCACTGTAAAAGCCCTGATAAAATCCATTTATGTTTTTATCGAAATCCTCTTTGATCACATTGTTGAAAAGAATATTGGTACTGGAGGAATCGAGCAAAGTAAATAATGAATTTTCGGCCACGGTAATGTCTTTTCTTGATTCAGTACATGAAAACAGGAAAAAAAGACAAAGTACTGGTAAATAGAATTTTGTCATGGATGGTTTAATCTGGTTAGAAATCTAACATATGACAATCTTTTTAGTAAAAAGTCCTATTTCATTTTCACTTTCTATATGATTGTGGATGCTTTTAGTCTTTAATAACGCCAAACCACCGCTTAACCTGATTCTCAAGTAAATTAAAAACAAGCCCACCCATAATAAAAAGAGAAGCGAAGAGTTTCCACCAAGGCAGTTCCTCACCTAAAAACAGCGCAGAACTCAAGAACCCTACTACAGGGATCAGCAATGTGAAAGGAACCACCACAGATGTAGGATAGGATTTGATAAGGAATCCCCAAAGGCCATATCCAACGTGTGTAGAGAGATAAACGATGTAAACAATAGCGCCTATTGTAGCCCAGGACATATTTTGCAGGGAATCCAAAATCATAACTGGTCCTTCCAGGAATAACGAAACGCCAACCATGAATGGAAAAGCTACCAGATTTCCCCAAACTACCAGCGACAATGGGGAATCAGCATCGACTTTCTTTGTGAACATGTTTCCAACGGCCCAGGAAAACGCAGCCAGTAAAGTAAAAATGAGCCCTATAAATGTTCCACTTCCCTTCAAGTGAGTAGCAACTATTCCGATACCAACAAATGATATTAACGAACCAAAAATTTTCCATGTCCCGGGTCGATCCTGAAAAAACAGGAAAGCAAGGCCTATCGAAAAAAAAACCTGGATCTGGAGAATCAGCGAAGCGAGACCTGGGGATAGACCCAAATGAATCCCGCTAAAGAGAAAGCCAAACTGCATTGCAAAGGTAAAGAACCCATAGCCGAAGATTAACTTAAAAGACGCTTTGGGCCTTGGTAGAAAAAAGACCCATGGTAATGCAGCGAGTGCAAACCTAGCTGCGCACAGCAGGAAAGGAGGAAACCCTTTTAGTCCGATATAAACAGCAATAAAATTAGTGCCCCAGATTAAAACAACAGACAACACCATTAACAGGTGTTTTGGACTCAAATTGACGGCATTCCCCATTTACTTTGTAAAGTTAAAATTACTTATAGGATTTAATGCATACCGGACCAATTAATCCAGATGGCATCAACTCCCAGTTTGAGGCATCGAAAGGTTTATAATCAATATTTACAAAATTTATTTCATGGTAATTTCTCCAGTCTATTTTATTTTGATCCATATCTTTTATTCTATTAGCCATCAGATTTGCCACATCAATTTTTAAAATGTTCTTACCTCTTTTAAGTTTATCAGTCACTCGGAGCTGAAAGGGAATACTCCAGACTATTCCTAAATCTTTTCCATTAAGCCATACCCTTGCACTTTCTGCTACTTTTCCTAAATCTAAAACATATGCTTCGCCTTTTTTAGGATCGAAGCTGAAGGTATTTACATAACTTCCTGTTCCTGAATATTTATTTGCCTTGGGATCACCTAAATCTGTCCAGGAAGTAAGGCTTTTTAATTTTCTTTTTTTGGGTAATTCAGGCCCACCATTCTCAAAATTTAAATACCAAGGGGTAGTGATAGTAAAAGCCCCTGTCGCGGCCCCCAGATATCTCCATTTTTCTATTCCAGCTGCAACTTGACCAGTTTTTAAAATAATCGCTTCTCCAGATTTTATTTGTACTTTAACTTGTGTCCCACTTGTAGATTCACTTGCTTCAGCCAACCCAAACACTCCAGTCTGAGGGTCCATAACAAGTACAGAAGGGCTTTTTTCATTAATTTCAATTTTTTGAAAAATATCTTTTGCTGTATGATTTACAATATAATAATACTTATTGTTTGCGGTTGTTCTCTTAGTAAATTGCAAGCCTGTATCGGTGAAAGTTTCCTTGTTTATTTTGACAAACCTTAGCGCCTCAGCTAAGTCTTGAGCCAAAATTACCTGCCCTTTGCCAATTTTCATCTTATTAATAGCACCTACCTTATTAAACTTCAATTCACTAATCAGTTCTTTAAATTCGGTTCTTCTAGCTGTTAAATTCTTTAAGCCCGGAACATCTTTTGGTAATTCCTGAAAGATAATGTTCGCTCCTTGTTTAGCTAAATCGAGAATAGACTTTAAAGTCGCTACTGTCATTAAGCCGGCTTTAGGAACAATCAATGTCTGATATGGTGTGGCATTTTCATTGGTTATAATCAAACCCTTTGAAATTTGTGACTTTGCGATTAGTTTATCGGAAACGAAATCTAAAGAATAGCCCTTCCTTGTAAGTTCACTTGCCGCTTTATAAAAAGGAGTTGGGTATAACCATTGATCCACATCGTGAATTTTTAACGCTGCGTCCATTCCATGTGGATTATGCCAAACATCATAAACAGGCCAATACATGAGCACTTCGTTATCTGGTTTTGTACTTTGTAAAACAGATTGAACTCTGGTAATATATTCATTCATCCCTTTCAGGTGAGGCCAAATAGAGTTACTGGGTGTAAAGTTTACCGAAGCATAAAATAACCACCCAGGATAACCTGCTTCTTTGGGCGAGTAGGTGGTACCGTGAAAGAAGACATGGTTTACACCTGTTAAGAACAATTGTTCAACTTCCGGTTTTGCCTGAGACAATGATGTGTTAAAGTGTTCTGTTAACCAAGTAAAGGTTTCAGAAGAAACATATTTTTTACCATTTGTATGTGCAGCAGAAGTTGCAAACTTAAACATGATTGGATCTGGATCAACGTTTCTAATAGCTGAACTATCTCTTCGTAATCCAGAAATAGGAAAATTGCTCGACCCAAAAGTCTCACACTCCGGAATATCTACTGCGGAATATAAATCTAACAGGTTACCAGGTGAACCATGAGCTTGGTTCTTGCTTAAGCTCTTGTATCCATGAGCCCAATTTGTCCAGTTCCTGGTGAAATTGTTTAGTAGCATTTCGCTCATTGTTTCTCTGTAATCAGATTTTATTCTGGCAACCTCATCTCCTTTATTTTCCTCTATTAATTTCTTCATGTTTTTACTTAAATCGTAGCCCTGAAGTTTTTTAAATTCTGAGAAGAATTCCGAGGTCCAATTAGCGCCATATACTTCATAGCTATCGTTAAAGAAAGCTCTAACCCCTGGAGATATTTTTCTAAAAGCATCGTCAAACCGGTTTAAATAAACGCCTACAGCCTCTTTATTTAAATGATCTAAAGTAAAACCAGCCCCACCGGGAGCGGCTCTTTTTACTTGCTGACGAGTCTTACCTGCAAATGAAGCGTACAATTCCCAATTACCTTTTGCCGGTCTCCAATTAAGTGTACCATCCTTTTCTACCTTATCTAACAAATCAAGCGCTTCACCACTACTGCCATAGGCAGTTAACGCTTGTAAAATAGCGTGATCCTGCTTTGCGTCTTTCACAGTAATCTTTTCATTCCATGCTTTATCCTGCTCCAAACTATACTTCTGAACAATTAGTTTTGTGGCCGCATATTGTGGCTTTATCTGGGGACCGCCAAATGGCCAGCCTGTTCCCGTATTCATATCTACTCCCATATCTAAGCCGTTAGCAGTATTTATAGTATAAGATAGCATATCTAGCCATTCTGGTGAGAGGAACTGGAGGTACTTCTTCTCAAAACCTTTGGCACCATAGATGGGTGTAATTTCTACCCCTCCGATGCCAGCTTGTTGATATTGATTAAGCATATTGTTGATATTTTCCTTATCAACCGCACTTCCCATCCACCACCACCTTGTCCAAGGACGCATTTCCTTTTCTACTTTTGGCCAAATTTGTTGGGCTTTAGAACCCATAAATACCAATAAAAAAATGATAGCCATTAAGCCGGTTTTCTTTATCATAATTATTCCTTACAGTTTTAGATTTATTTCAGGGGAGCACTCTTTAAATGTAAATGTGCCTTTTTTGCATCAACTTATCAAGGATCAGTCCTAAATGCTGTTAGTTCATTACATTGACCTTGCCATTCCCAAGAGAATAGAAAGCTATTTATAGCTGATTTTAGCTAAATTGCATTAAAATACGCGAAAGAGATAGAGACAGGAGCCTTCGAGCTGGGACACATGGATATTGACACGCAAACAGATTAAACAATTTAACTAAAGCACAATGATAGCCGACTCATTTGGACGCGTACACGACTACCTGCGGATATCGCTCACAGATAACTGCAATTTCCGCTGTTTTTACTGCATGCCAGAGGAGGACTATGACTTTACCCCCGCCTCCAGGCTCATGCAGCCTGGTGAGATATTGACACTGGCCAGAATATTTGTTGAAAACGGCGTAAAAAAAATTCGGCTTACCGGCGGCGAACCGCTGGTCCGCAAGGATGCCGCAGAAATCATTTCCGCACTTGGAAAGCTTCCAGTTGAATTGGTCATTACCACCAACGGAACCAGGATCGCAGAAATGCTTCCTGTGCTGATCGATGCCGGCATTAAAACCATCAACATAAGTCTTGATACCCTCCAGCCTGAAAAATTTCTAATGATCACAAGGCGGGATCTTTTCCACCAGGTACGCAGCAATATCGAGCTTTTACTACATCATAAAATAACCGTAAAGATCAACATGGTAGTGATGAAGGGGCTGAACGATAACGAGATCAGAGATTTTATCGACTGGACAAAGCATAATCCCATCCAAATCCGATTCATAGAGTTCATGCCCTTTTCAGGCAACAAATGGACAAGTAATAAGATGTTCTCATTAGCAGAAATACTGAAGACGGTTGAAAAAGATTTTACTGTACTCCCTGTCAAAGCCGAAGCGCATGATACCGCCAAGAGTTTCATGATCCCGGGACACGAGGGTTCCTTTGCCATCATCAGCACCATGACAGCACCCTTCTGCTCAACATGCAGCCGTATGCGCCTGACTGCTGATGGAAAGCTAAAAAACTGCCTGTTCAGCAATGGGGAAACGGATTTATTGACCCCGCTTCGAAACCAGCAGGAAATACTTCCGCTTATCCAGTCCTGCATCTGGAGCAAGAAAAAGGAACTTGGCGGACAGCTCGGTGAACATTTCCAGCAGTTGGATGCAGACAGCATTAATAACCGTAGCATGATCACAATTGGAGGATAAAAATGATTTCAGTAGAACAGGCAAAAAAACTTATACAGGAGCATACTACTGCACTAAATCCGGTCCAAATACAGCTGAGCGAAGCTGCAGGGCATACTTTAGCTCAGGATATCTGCGCCAGCTGTGATATCCCGGCCTTTCGCCAATCCTCAATGGATGGCTATGCGCTAAAGTTTGAAGAAAACCTGGCCGAACTTTGCCTGGCCGGAGAAATGGCGGCCGGCTCAGATAAAGAAAATACAATCAACCAAGGTGAGGCTTACCGAATCTTTACCGGGGCAGCGCTACCAAACGGTGCCGATACAGTCATCATGCAGGAAAAGGTCACCATCGAAGGAGACAGGGTCTTCCTTAATGACCCAAACCTTAAAGCTGGGATTAACGCCAGGGAAAAAGGTTCGGAGATCAGCACTGGCGAAATCGCTATGACCCGGGGCAGTCAATTGACTCCTGCCGCTCTGGGATTTCTTGCTGGAATTGGCACTACCGAGGTCAGTGTCTATCCCCAGCCAAAAATTGCCATTATTCTAACAGGCAACGAACTGCAAAAGCCAGGCCTGCCACTAAATTTTGGGCAGGTTTATGAGTCCAATTCCTATGCCCTCAAGGCAGCGCTAAGACAGGCTGGTATCTCTAGCATCGAGGTATTGGAAGCAAAAGACGACCTGGAAACCTTGACTGAAGTATTGAATGCAACGCTAAAAACAAACGATATGATCCTGCTGACAGGTGGGGTAAGCGTTGGCGATTATGACTTCGTCATTCAGGCAGCAGGTAATTGTGGTGTAAAACAGATCTTCCACAAGGTCAAACAAAAGCCTGGAAAACCATTATACTTCGGAACCAAACAGAACCAGTTGATATTCGGTCTTCCGGGAAACCCTTCTTCCGTTCTTAGCTGCTTTTACAATTATGTGCTGCCAGCAATTGCCCTGCTCAGTAACACCACGAGCAAAATCCAGCAAATTGAAGCCCAACTTACTGCGGCTTACCAAAAGCCTGGAGGGCTCACCCATTTCTTAAAAGGCAGGTACGATGCCGGTAAAGCCACAGCGCTTGGCGCACAGGAATCTTATCGCCTAAGCTCCTTCGCCCAGGCAAATTGCCTGATCTGTTTGGAGGAGGAAAAAACAGATTTCAAAATCGGGGACAAGATCACTGTATTTTTGTTGCCCAATTAACAAAATATGCAGACAGAATTTTTACTTTTTTTCTCCCTATTATTCATTGTTGCTTTTCTATATGCATCAGTTGGCCATGGCGGAGCCAGCGGATACCTGGCCCTGATGGCCATATTCGCCATTTCACCCCTTGTCATGAAGCCTACCGCGCTGCTCCTCAACCTTTTTGTTTCCACGGTATCTTTTGCCCAATTCTACCGGGGAGGCCACTTCAAATGGAAGACATTTTGGCCATTCGTGGCAACCTCCATCCCCTTTTCATTTCTGGGGGGAACAATGGCCATCGAGAGCAATATATATAAAAAGATCCTGGGGGCATTACTGATTATTCCAGTATTGCGGTTCTTCTTTTTACCCAATTCAGATCCAAAGGATTGTAAACCTTCAAATATTCCGTTTTCGCTCCTGATTGGCGCCATCATCGGTCTGCTCTCAGGTATGATCGGCATTGGCGGGGGCATTATTCTCTCGCCCATCTTGATCCTGCTTAAATGGACCGACCAGAAACAGACAGCTGCTATTAGCGCTGCCTTTATATTTGTCAACTCGTTTGCCGGCCTTGCAGGGCAGCTGATCAAGGGAATTAATTTTACCGGTGATATGTTTCTATATGTAATTGTTGCCTTTACAGGAGGCATCGCTGGTGCCTATTTTGGTTCGCTGAAATTCCCGCAGACCACCTTAAAATACATACTGGCCATTGTACTGGTTCTTGCATCCTACAAACTTTTATTTACTACAGCTTAAAACATGAAATACCTTACGTACAAGTCCATAACTATGGACAATATTGTGATCTATAACCACATCTTAATCGTAAATTAGCAAAATGGAAATCCAGCTCATCAGTTTTGGAAAGATCTCAGAATTCTTGCACAGTCAGCAGCTGGAGATAGAAGGTATCTCAGATACCGATCAGCTCAAGGCTTATCTTGAAAGCAATTTTCTGCAGCTTGCAGACCTAAAATATAAACTCGCGGTCAACAAGATCCTGATCCAGGAAAACACACACTTGAACAGCGGTGATTCAGTGGCGGTTATGCCGCCATTCTCGGGAGGATAACTATGGAAAGCAAAAAAAAAGTAAAGAACATATTCATACAAGGGGCGATCAGCCCAGGCTTTATAACTGACTGTATCGCAAAACACAGCTCCAACACAGCTATAGGCGGTCACAGCATTTTTATGGGACAGGTACGGCAAGATGAGATCGGGGGAAAGTTAGTATCAGCAATAGCGTATAGCGCTTTTGAGGAATTGGCCCTTGAAAAAATGCACGAGATCAGAGAAGCGATCTTTGAAAAATATCCGCTGAGCTGCATGCACGTGCACCATAGCTTAGGGGATGTCAGCGCCGGAGAGATCTGCCTATTTGTCTTTACTTCATCGGCGCACCGAAAACCTGCAATTGAGGCCTGCTCAGAATTGGTCGAACGGATAAAGGCAGAACTGCCAATCTGGGGTAAGGAAATATTTCAGGACAATACCCATCATTGGAAAGAAAATAAATAATGGTCAACATCACACAGAAATCCAGCACCCTTCGCATCGCCATTGCTACTGCAACAGTAAGCGTATCCAGGCAAGAAACAATCGAAGCTATCGAGCAGCGCAAGGTTCCAAAGGGAGATGTCTTTGAATTTGCAAGGGCGGCCGGGCTACTTGGCGTAAAAAAGACCAGCGACCTGATCCCCGACTGCCATCCCTTGCCGGTAGAATATACTGCCATCACCTATGAAATCCAGGGACTAAACCTGATCATTACGGTAGAGGTCCATACCATCTATAAAACCGGGGTCGAGGTAGAGGCTATGCATGGCGCCTCCATCACAGCACTCACCATTTATGATATGCTCAAGCCCATCGACAAGGGTGTCGAGATCAGCAGCATCAAACTGCTTAAAAAGTCTGGCGGAAAATCCGATCTGAAAAACCTCAAATTCCCTGAAATCAAGGCCGCGGTTGTAGTCTGCTCAGATTCCATTGCAGGGGGCACAGCGGAAGATAGCTCCGGAAAGACCATAATAGCTCTTCTTGAAAAATTCGGAATTGAAACGCTTAGCTATGAGATCGTAACGGACGATCCAGAATTGATCACGGCCAAGGCAAAAGAATTATGCGGTGATATACATCAACTGGTTATTTTTACCGGCGGAACTGGCCTGTCTCCAAGGGACCTTACCCCTGAAGCGATCGCTCCGCTGATCGACCGCAGGGTAGATGGAATTATGGAAACGGCAAGGAATTACGGCCAGCAGCGCATGCCCTATGCCATGTTATCACGAGGGGTAGGGGGGTTCGCGGGCGACACGCTCCTGCTAACTTTCCCAGGCTCAAAAAAAGGCGCCGAAGAATATATGGCTGCCCTGTTCCCACAGGTACTGCACCTGTTCAGCGTAAATAAAGGTCAAAAGCATTAGTTTTTCTTCAACTGCGGCATTTTAAGTTTTATTTTTATCTACAGGCACTTTTATACACTTCATCTGTTACGGCTTCGTTCCAATTTACAATTCCTTTTTCAGTATTCGGAACGATATACAATTGCTGCAAACCCACGTCAGCACTTGCTCCGTGCCAGTGGCGAACATTTGGCGGACATTTTACTACGCTTCCTTTTTTGATGATTTCAACTGGTTTTCCTTCGATCTGGTGATAGCCAATTCCATCAGTAATGATTAAAATTTGCCCGGCAGGATGGCTGTGCCAATTGCTTCTTGCACCGGGTTCGAAATATACGTTTCCAACCACAGTGTTGTAAATGCTATCTGAATCTACCAAGCCAGTAGGATAAGCATTTCCAGTAAATAAATCTTTGGAACCTTTTTCTCCTTTCGGGAAAATAGTGTTCAGTTCATTTTTATTGCTGCAAGCTAGTATTGTTATTGAAGCAAATATCAATAGCGCAGCAGATTTTAAACTATTTTTCATAATGATTTATTCTTAATTATTCTCAAATTTCAAAACTACATTTCCGTTACCCAATGCAGTTGCAAGTCCTGTAGGATTATCAATCTTTCCGAGCCTTGTATAGCTGTATGAGGTATTAAATCCCTTGTAGAAAAGTACCAGACAATTGTTCCCATACAACATCAGGTCTCCCACCAGTATATTGCCTCCGGCAGATGCGCTGGTTGGAAGGGTGCTAGAGAAGTAATAAAATTTCTCGTTTGCATTCAAATCCTCCATATTGATGGTAAGTGGCAACCTTGTCTTCAAAGCGTTTGCAGACGGGTTATCATATAGTGTGGCCGTAAAAACAGCAGAACCTATTGTTATCTTTATCTTGCTTCCTGTTGGATTAGTGGCAGTTACATTAGAATTTCCATTATCTGGGGTTGAGATAGGGTCATTGCCCTTGTCACAGCTTGCCATGCTTAAGGACATGGAGGCACATAGGATCAGGCCTGTTAGTAAGTTTTTCATCCTATTTTATCTTAAATGGGTCGTGAAGAATGTCTCCAGTTTATCAAATGGAATCAAATCGGTTTTATCGTAAAGGTCTACATGGCCTGCGCCGTTGACATAAACCAGTTCTTTGGGCATTGCAGCTCTTTTGTATGCGTCTTCGCTAAATTCTTTCGAGTGTGCCTGGTCTCCGGTAATGAACAGCATTGGGCGAGGAGAAATAGTTTCGATATCGTTGAAAGGATGGAAATTCATGAACTTCGTATTACTACTCAAAGTTGGTTTTGTTGTAGTCTCTCTAGATGTCCCTTTTGGCGTATATTCTCCGCGGGGAGTTCGGTAAAAATCGAAAAACTCACGCTGGATGGGATGTGTGTTATTCTGTAGTTTTAGAACCGTTCCACCGGTATATTTGGTTGTTCCACCTGTAAATTCAGCATATCTTTGTTCCGCTGCTTCGGCTATGATCTGCTTTCTTTGCTCCAGTGTTTGTGAGTGGTTCAGGGCATTACGGTTAGCCGATCCCATATCATACATGCTAACGGTTGCAACAGCCTTCATCCTCGGATCGATCTTGGCCGCACTGATCACAAAACTTCCACTGCCACAAACACCAATCACACCAATGCTATTCCTGTCAACAAAATCACGGGTGCCCAAAAAGTCAACTGCTGCGCTAAAATCCTCTGCATAAACATCCGGTAAAATCGCGTTACGGGGTTCGCCTTCACTTTCACCCCAAAAGGATAGGTCAATGGCCAAGGTTATAAAGCCTCGAACTGCCATGTTGGAAGCATACACATCGGCACTTTGTTCTTTTACGGCGCCCATTGGGTGGCCAACAATAATAGCTGCGTGCTTCGTACCACGATCCAGGTTTCTTGGGATGAACAGATGTCCAACAACATCCATTTTATATAGATTTTTGAAAGTAACCCTATACATTTCAATACTGTCATCCACTTTAAAAGTGGTATAATCTTTCGGCGATAGCTTTTCCATTTCTTCTGGTTTTTTTGCCTGTTCCTTTTCCTTTTTTTCTGTGCAGGCCTGTGCTAATATCATCAGGGATGCTGCTATAATTATTTTTATAGGTTTCATCATTTTGGTCTTTAATTTTCTATTTAAATTGATTTGATAAACTTCGCTGGAATACCACCGACAACAGTATTGGGTAAAACATCCTTGGAAACCACAGCACCCGCAGCCACTACAGCGTTTTCTCCAATGGTTACACCCGGAAGTATGGTTGATCCCGCACCGATCCAGGCATTTTTTTTAATGACGATGGGTTTTGTGATCAGGGTCCTTCTGTCATCCGGATCCAAGGGATGATTCTCTGTAACAAGATTAACCTTTGGGCCAATCAGTACATTATCCGCAATCGTGATTCCACCCATATCCAAAAAAGAACAGGCATAGTTGATGAACACGTTCTTTCCAATACTGATGAACTTTCCGAAATTGGTATAGAATGGAACAAAAATAGTGGTGCTTTCGTCCACCGTTTTACCGATGATATCACCAAGGATATCCCGAACAGCAATTAGGTCGGATGACATATTTAGCTTCTGGGAAAGTTTTAGCGTTCTGCCCACTACTTCATTTATTTCGTAATATGCCGGATCATTCAACCGGATAGGTTCGCCTGATCTTAACCGTTCAAGAATATTCACCTTTTCTATTTCTGCTATCATTTTGTTAAAATTTACTGTCTTTAATCCGGCGGGATCTTACTAAAGAAATCCACATTACAAATGTCGGCAGCATTCGTTGCTTTGGGTTTATACAGAATACGGTATTGTTTACCACTTTTACTGATTCTAAATCGGAAGTAATTATTACAGGTTCATTTTTGTTAAATTTGGATTGTAAAATCAAGGATATGGAAGAAGTGAAAAGACTGGACACCGTTCGTCAGTATAACGATTATGTTGGCGTGGATACACTAAATCCCCTGGTCAGTGTCGTCAATTTTAATGATGTGCCAACCATTATACATTACAGACATTACATGGGGGTCTATGCGGTTTTCTTTAAGAATATCAAATGTGGCAACATAACCTACGGATGTCAGAACTATGATTACGAAGATGGGACAATGGTATTTGTTTCACCGGGGCAGGTCTATGGAATTGATAGCAGTGGCCAAGCAATAATCCCTTCGGGCTGGGGACTTATTTTCCATCCCGACCTGTTAAAGGGCACACATCTGGCCAAGACCATCAGGGACTATAATTTCTTTGCGTACGAGGTGAATGAAGCCCTTCACCTTTCAAAAAAGGAAAAAAAGACGATAATGGAATCCCTGGAAAAGATTGCTGCGGAAATAGAGCAGAACATTGACAAGCATAGTAAGACCCTCATCGTTTCCAATATAGAACTGTTCCTGAATTATTGCATGCGTTTTTATGATCGCCAGTTTATTACCCGAAGCCACGCAAACAAAGATATCCTTGTACGGTTCGAAAATCTGTTGATTGATTATTTCCGATCGGAAAAGGCATCTCAGTTGGGTTTACCATCTGTTGCCTATTGCGCTGACCAGTTACATCTTTCACCAAACTATTTTGGCGACCTGATCAAAAAGGAAACTGGCAGTACCGCCCTTAATTACCTCCAATCGAAGATGATAGATGAGGCAAAAACCTACATTTTTGACAGTTCAAAAACTTTTAACGAAATAGCCGCCGATCTGGGCTTCAAATACCAACAACATTTTACAAGGTTGTTTAAGCAGAAAACTGGAATGACCCCTCAAGAATATCGAGGGTTGAATTGATGGAAATGCCAACAAAACTTTCTATCCCATAAAATTTACCAGTATCGAACAAAAAAACTGAGCATATAATAATAAACTATAGCGGAACAGCATTATGGGTAAACAAACTATCGTACGATATGCCCCTCTTTTTCGGGCCATCAAGTCAGCTCCAAGGTCTTTTTATCGGTACATTGGATTTCCATAGTCTTGATTTTCAAAATTTGGTGTAAGAGCAATAAGGCATCTATGTTACTTCACCTGTATTTTCATCTTCAACAACCTAACTATATCATGGATGGAGGAATTCCAAAAGTCTTTTTAAAAGCAAAAGAAAAATGAGATAAGTCCTCAAAGCCAACTTCAAGATAAACCTGTGTAGGCTTAAGGCTTTTTTCTTTTAACATAAAGAAAGCCATATCAAGTCTTTTTTGTTGGAGCCATTTGTGCGGTGAGGTAAAAAACAGTCGGTTAAAATCTCTTTTAAAACTTGCTAGACTTCTTCCTGTGAGATGAGCAAAATTTTTAATCTCAGTATTAAACATAAAATTCTTACTCATATACGCTTCAAGATCTATCTTACCGGGCATACCCAAATCTAATAAGGCACTTTGTAATTGAGGTGCATGCAACAACAACAAATCAAGCAAGACCATAGATTTTTCAATCAGCTTTCCTTCGTTTGATCCGTTTCCATATTTATACAAGGAATCAAAATAATCCTGAAGCGGTATACATTTTTTTAACGCAAAAATATTTCGTCCTTTGTATCTCTCCTTCATAATTAAGTGATTGCTTGAAATATATTTTTTAATTACTGTATCATTCAAAATCATGCTTACCGATTCGAAATTCTTATCTACTTCAGGCACTTTTATAAGTTTTGCGAGATGGTTCTTTTTAAAAAATATAATGCTGCCCGCTGTAAAAATCTGCTTTTTATCCGCTTCGTAAACTATAAAACTACCTGATTTAATGTGCATTATTGCGAATTCTGTAATAAAAGGATCAGTAACAAGCTTTTTATTTGAATAACACGCGTGCACAAATTTAGCAACTGGCATCACATCCATAGCAAAAGTATTTAAGTGAATAATAAAACGAAATTAGTTATAATAAGCATCGACATCATTCAAATGTCGACGCCTACTAAAATAAAAAATTATTGTGCATTATACCCACCATCAACAGCAAGCACGTGCCCTGTCATAAAAGGAGATTCTGATGAACCTAAATAATAGATACCATTGGCAATATCTTCAACAGTTCCTAATCGTTTCATCGGATGAATTGCTGCAATGGTTTCCTCGCTATAACTACCCGATTCTATTGCGCTTTTCAAGATGTCGGTTTTAATTGCTCCAGGAGCAATTGCATTGATGCGAATGCCTTGTGTGGCATACTCGACTGCTGCTGCTTTAGTAAGCCCTACTACAGCATGTTTTGAAGCACAATACTGTGCGGCATAAGGGATTCCGTTTAATCCTGCAATGGAAGCAAGGTTAACAATAGATCCTCCGCCTGCTTCCTGCATCGACTTTATAGCATGCTTCATTCCGAAGAATACTCCAATAACATTAGTTTCAAACAGACTTCTTAAATTTTGTTCGCTTGAATCTGCCAAAAAACCTTCAGTTGCACCGGCTATTCCTGCATTATTAACAAAAACATCTATTGTTTTAAATGTATCTTTAGTTTTTGAAATTAAGTTAACCACATCTAACTCATTAGTTACGTCTGTTGCTACAAATAGTGCTTCAGCACCTGTTTCCTTGATTTCTTTTAGGGCTTCTTCACCTGCTTTGTTATTTCTTCCAGAAATAACAACATTGTACCCATTTTTTGCAAAAGCCAAAGCTGTTGCCTTTCCGATTCCTGTCGAACCTCCTGTAACAATTACTGTCTTGTTTTCCATTTTTTTTATTTTTTTTAATTTATAGTATAGGTGTGCGTCACCAAAAAATCAATGCTCTTTGGTGCTACAGTTTAAAAATCCCTAGTTGCATTAGTAAATCAAGAATATCTTCAGAAAATGTGGCTTCAGTTATTTTACCGTCTTTTAGCCTATACATACCCATTCCGTTCCACTTAGCATTTATTCCGGTAGCTTTTCGACCCATGAATTCTCCAGTATTCTTTCCGCTATTAGTGAAATTCACCATAACCTTATCCCCTTTGGCTAGGATATCTTTGACTTCGAGATGCATATCGGTAAATGCGCCACCAATATTTGCTTTTGCAAATGCTTTATAGTTGGCTATACCGTTAATTTCTCCAAGGCTTCCACCTCTCCAAATCATATCTGGATTCCAGAACTTGTCAATAAGATTAACCTTTCCGCCATTAATCACCTGATCAATAAATTTCTTGACGAATTCAGTGTTCTTTGTTTCAAGGCGTGTTACTACGGGATTTGTTTTTTTTGATGGGTTCAAAGAACCTTGAGAAAAAGCTACCGTGGTACTTAATGCTAAGATTCCAGATAGGATCATTTTAATTGTTGTTTTCATTTTTTTAAATTTTTGTGGTTATGAATTAATAGGACAAATGTAATCCTGTAAAAATCCACATGCTTTGTTGTAAAGCTCAATTTTTAATATTCAACAATTTGATCACAGAGGGATACGCCTAACAACAGATGCGGCCGTGCTGGATGGACGCTTTACTCTAAAAGCTATTGGAAATATTGAACAATTGGATTTTTTTATGATAAATCTTCGATCGAGGGAAAAAGATATATGATCAAACAAAAAGGGGCCTTTATTTGCGCTATGTAGCGATTTGAAAATCAGCTAAAAGCAGAAATGCCCTTCACGATATCGTGAAGGGCATTGGCTCCCTCTGCTGGGCTCGAACCAGCGACCCTCTGATTAACAGACGGAGGCTGCCCAACTCTAACTATATCTTAACCAATCGGCTACAAGCTATCAAAGAAATCCCGTTAAATATTTGTAACGGCTTTTAATTATTAACGAATTTAGTACGTTCTTTTGAATACATGGCCTCTGGTTTTAATTTTTCCCAAGCCAAGGTCTAGAGCTTAACTTGATGTATTGATTTTTAGTTTTGCACTCAGGTCATGGAAATAACTTGGGGACCATATTTCAAGTACCTTTGGATCCTTTATAAATCTGGAGATGTCAGCTTTAACAAAGTCCATTTTAACAC
The DNA here is from genome assembly GCF_004331695.1 of Pedobacter psychroterrae. Lineage (GTDB taxonomy): Bacteria > Bacteroidota > Bacteroidia > Sphingobacteriales > Sphingobacteriaceae > Pedobacter > Pedobacter psychroterrae. Next base: position 151,716 of record NZ_SJSL01000001.1, read on the forward strand.
TTTCGATCTTTTCGCTCAATAATTTCCTGAACTCCTCTTCGTTGATGGCATCTTTATTCCAGTCACCGCTGTCGATCGCCCTTAGCAAGAAATGGTCGAGATTGAGGGGATATCCTTTTTTGATATACCATTCCATATCATACCAGTCCCGCCCTTTTACATTCGTACCCCACTTTCGGTAAAGCAATGCATGCATCTTTCCTGCAAAAAGGTTAGGAAGCGACAGGCACTTCACATAAAACGAAAAAGGTCTGAGCAATAACTTTTCCTCAGTAGAAAACCCCAATGGCGGCTCTTTATCCACTTCTATCTTGATCTTGATACTGGCCACTTCGTTGAGGCCGTTTTGTGGGATGATGCCTTCTAGCACAAGTTCCTTCCAAATGGTTTCTGACTTTAGGAAAGCAGAGTTGATATTACTTTTCACTGTCTTCCTTTTTTCTGAAATAGATACCTGCATCCCAAGGCCAGCGAATTCGTTTATGATGGCCTCCTGGTATTTCTCCAGCGAAAAATCCGGATCAACGGCAAGCAGCGAAAAATCCAGGTCCTCTGAAAATCGGTCTAGCCCGTAGAATATTCTGAGAGCAGTTCCGCCATAGAATGCCGCTTTTTCAAAAAAACCGGCGCGGTTAAGTCCCGCCAAGGTAATCTCCTGCATGATTTCCCTCAACGCATCTTTAGCTTCCTCCCGGTTTGCGGGATGATAACCTTCGAGCCATTCCTTTATCATATTTTTTCGATCATTTTGATTAACATTTCCAGACTTTCCCTTTTGGGTGCATTTTCCAGCCAGCTTAACATAGCATTTAGATCAAACTTAGCGAGATCTTCTTCCTCCATTCTCAGGTTTCCAAAAACATAGTCCCTTGCAGAAGACTGGCTTCTCAAGGTTATGCCCGCTGTTGCAGCTATTTTATCGCATAGTGCCTTTTCAGGGATTGCCATTATGGCCTGTTGGTCTTTAGACAGGCTCACGGTGGCAAGACCGAAAGCATAATAAGGCAATGGCAGGTTAGTGTAGGTATATAGTCCAATGCTGGTCTGAAATTTCCTCGAGGTCTTTGTAGTCATTGAAGTGACCGCAAAAACCTTCTCTGGAATTAGCCCGTAATGGGCGAGCGCACTTTCCATTGAAAGGTAGCTTGGTCCGAGTATATGGTTGGAAAGCAGTGCGCTTTCAGGTCGTTCAGAGCCAAGGGACCTACCTGCTATATAAAGTCCTTTTTTGACCGGTTCGATCAGACCATCTGCTTTTAAAGATAATATTTTATCGTTTGGTCGTTTGTAATCTTTCAAAAGACCTGCCAGGAGCTGGTGGGTCAGCGGTTGGCTAGATAGCTCTCTTAGTGCTGTTCGAATATCCATTGTAAAATATCAATAAGATAAACGATTAAAATTCGTTTATCTTATGTCAAAACTACACAAAATATTTAAATATGTATAATATTAACAAGATAACCGAATAATATCCGTTTATCTTATCTTATTTCAACATCAATACTAAATTAAATGGAATAGGAAACTTCCTATTTTGGAAATAAAAAAGCCCTACATTTCTGTAAGGCTTTTAAATCTGCTCCCTCTGCTGGGCTCGAACCAGCGACCCTCTGATTAACAGTCAGATGCTCTAACCAGCTGAGCTAAGAAGGAGTGCTGGTTTTCCTCAAAATGGGCTTTTTTGATTCGATTAAGAACATAAAGCTTTGTCCGTTTTGGGAATGCAATATTAGGGCTTTTAAATTATTTATGCAATATTTGCAGTGAAAAAATTTAAAAAAATATTCAACTTTTACATATGAGCCTGATAATCATAGGAACTGTAGCATTTGACGCTATTGAAACACCCTTCGGAAAAACCGATAAAATAGTAGGTGGTGCTGCTACATACGCCAGTCTTGCCGCCTCTTACTTCTATAATAAGGTGAAAATTGTAGGAGTGATCGGTGATGATTTCGGACAAGAGAACATTGACACCTTTACAGAACACCATATAGATACCGAAGGATTGCAAATAAAAGAAGGCGAAAAATCTTTTTTTTGGGCAGGCAAGTATCACAATGACATGAACAGTCGCGACACATTGGCCACGGAACTCAATGTATTGGAAACTTTCGATCCTATCATACCTGACAGCTACCAGGACTGCGAATACCTGATGCTGGGCAACCTTACCCCAATCGTACAGCAAACAGTTATAAAACGCCTTAAAAAAAGGCCAAAGCTGATCGTCCTCGACACCATGAACTTCTGGATGGACATTATGATGTCTGACCTGCTGGAAACCATTAAGCTGGTAGACGTGCTTACCATCAATGATGCCGAAGCACGCCAGCTATCAGGCGAATATTCCCTGGTAAAAGCAGCTCAAAAGATCCTTACAATGGGGCCAAAATACCTGATTATCAAAAAAGGTGAGCATGGTGCATTGCTATTTGGCGACGGTAAGATCTTCTCTGCCCCTGCCCTGCCATTGGCTGAAGTATTTGATCCAACAGGAGCCGGTGATTCATTTGCAGGTGGTTTTATAGGCTATATGGCCAAAGTAGGCACAGTAAACTTCAACAACATGAAGAATGCGATCATCTTTGGATCGGCACTTGCCTCTTTCTGCGTAGAAAAATTCGGGATCGAGAAAATCCTTAATCTAACTGAAGAAGAAGTAAAAGCGCGTGTACAGGAGTTTGTAAGCCTGAGCTCCTTTACCATCGAAGCGTAGTAAGCCTATTTTATCACCCCTATTGCTTTGAACTTTTCAAACACTGTCTCCGTATGTGGTGCATCCGGCAGCTCGTCTGTGAGGTCCTGCCCCGCCCAATGCTCATAGTGCTTGCCATTTCTCCATAACCTGCTTTCCGTTACATCGTAGATCAGTCCTTTATAGGCCACCCATATCTGTGGTTTATCCTGTCCGTTTCTCAAGGCTAGTTGTTGTTTGGTATAAACCGGTAAATCCATACACCAAATGAACAAAAATATTTCTTTTATTAATTAAATATTTTATAATAACTTTAAGTAACCATTTTAAACTAAAAACTAATATCATGAAAATTCTTAAAATTCTGGCCGGGATCGTTTTGGGACTAGTCGCACTTTTCTTTATCATCGGATTTTTCCTGCCTACAAGCTTCAGGGTAAGCAGATCTATTGAAATAAACAGTCCTGATAGCTTAGTGTTCCAGAAAACGCTTAACCTTAATGATTTTGCACTTTGGAATCCATGGATGGAAATGGAACCTTCTGCCAAGAAAACAATTACCGGAGATGGAGTATCGGTAGGCTCCAGTTTTGGATGGATAGGGAAAGAAGTCGGAACCGGTAGCATGACCATTGAGAAAATCACCCCACTTAAACAAATAGACGAGCGCCTGGAATTTTTAGAACCATTTCAAAGCACATCAAAGACTTCCTTTTATTTTGAGTCCATAGCAAATGGCAGCACCAAGGTAACCTGGGATTTTAGCGGCGAAAATAACTCCATCTCGGAAAGATGGATGGCATTAATGTACGACGGGATGATTGGTAAGGATTATCAAAAAGGATTGGCAAACTTAAAGGCCTTCGTAGAAAAGCAATAACGAGCACTGGTCTTGCCATGCTCCCTGCGCAATAACATTGAAGTATCAACAAAATATCACAATAGATGTTGGTTCGTTTGAAAGCGAACCAACATCTATTGTGATACTATCCAGATATGGACCTGACGTTAAACACGAACCATAACATCATCATATCACAAAAAGGGCTTAAAAAACTATGGGTTTATCTTTAGCTTCTTTCCTGCCAGATCTTCCCATCTGTAAAACTGGAAAGTCTTATTATCGCTCATTGCCACAAACAACCCATGCTTAAAATCGCCGTTCAATGGCACAGAAACAATATCCGAACCATCACTTTGATTGGTAGAAGTCTTGATGGAAGTAATCAGCGGATGGTCATTGGCATTTTTCCCGCCTTCTCTGCTATATACCTTAAATTGATTGGCACTCTGGTCGGACACAAGAATATAACCCGTAGTATCAGAAGTTTTATAAATACTGATACCTTCATTGTCTTCCGTATATCCTTCTTTGGCAAATAAAGCCAGTTCGTTATTCCCTTTGGCAGGGTCTGCATGGTATTTACGTACGCCAAACTGCTCGTCTGAATAATAGATGTAACCCAGTTCATTATCGACAGCTATTGCCTCTATTTCTTTCTTTCCACTATACTTTCCAAATTTCCTTACAACTGTAGCTTTCACTTTACCATGCCCATCGTCTTCCAGCAAATATTGCCATAAGTAAGTACCATCGGTTGGCCCGGTTTTTCTACCGACTATTGCATGGATCTGTCCCGTGGGTGTAGTATATAGCGCGATACCCATCAAATCACGGTACATCTCATTGGTTTCACCCACATACACTTCAATTCCGCCATTATCAATTGGCTTCATATCAGGAAGTGAATAAATCCTGATCTTATGTGTCATCCTTTCTGTAAGAATGGCAATATCAAGAGATTTGCCACCAAGTTGTAGACCATAGGCAATATCTACATTGTTAGGCCTTTTAATTCCTTTGATTACCTTCTCTTTGATAATCTTTCCTTGTAGGTCATACACGTACAGGCCTCCGTTTTCGTCCTTGTCAGTACCTATCACCAATGATTGAGAGGGATCTTGTTTATTTAACCATATGGCTGGATCATCAGTGTCAAACTCAACAGGTTCTGTAGTATAAAGAGGCTTGATAATTGTATCTGTGCCCGTATTACCGCAGGACATGCACAACATGCCGGCCATCGCTACAATGAATATTCTATTTAGGTTCATTTTTCTTGAATGTATTAAAGCTATAAATTATTTATGGAAGATCAGGGTGATTTCATCTGTCTCCTCATCATCGAATTCACCTTGCAAAGTCAGCTCAAGCTTTCCGTGTACGAGTTTGAAGCTGCCTTTGTAACTGAATTCTTTTTCCTGTCCATTGTCTGATTCCACATCACCAGCTATTTCCAGGTCGCCGGAGAGTTTGTCGTCTTCAAGATCCTCAAAATCCCCTTCGATTTCAATTTCCTTGTTTACGGTCTCTGTTTCTCCGCACTCTTCTACTTCTTCTGTTTCTTTGAGTACCACAATGGCTTTGAATTCGCCATACTGGAATTCAATTTTAATCTCTTCTATATCGTCCGCCTTAAGGCCTTTTACATCTTCATTGATCACACCAAAAAGCTTGATGTAGTTCTGAATTTGCTCCTGATCGTCGATATCCAGTTCATACTCGCCATAAACGCCATCATCGTCAAGAACCAGGTATTCAAAAGTATTCTGGTCGTTGACCACCACTTTCTGTCCACGTGGGTCTACCGATGTCAGGTTAATTTCCAGCTTACGGCTTTGGGTATTAAATATTTTATCGTCAAATAAATCTTCGTCGGTTACGAATTCTATTTCAATTTCTTCCACGCCTTTTGGAAAGGTAACGCTTCCCTTGCCTGTATTTTTATCAAAAACAAGCTTCAGGTCTATGTCTTCGTCCTCCGAAGTGGTACAATCATCTATTTCATAAAATGCTGTGGCGTCAAGGAGGTAATCAGATAATTTGCTAAATCCTTTGAAACTGCTGACTTCAAAGTTCACAGTCACATCTGCTTCCAGAGGGATTACCTTTCCGCCCAGTTCTTTGCCGGTAGGATCCGGCCGGTCGGCCAGCATAATCTTGAAGCTAAACTTATCTTCATCTTCCAGTTCTCCATCGCCTTCGTCAGAAAGCATCAGGATTTGCGGGAAATCACCTTCTACCAATGGCTTTACCAGGTCTTCATTCTTTTTCTCGCAGGCTGACAAGAGCACCAGCGCCAGGAGTAAATATTTTAATGGTTTCATTTCTATTATATTAAAAAGTTGATTTTTTTTTCTGTTCGTCTTATTTTAGGCGGGCAAAGGCATGCATGCACATTAAACTCTTGCAGCCTCTGCATTTGCCGCAGCCGGCCCTGTGCCTGGCTATAAATTGAATTTAATCCCAAAGCGAGACCAGAACGAATAGAACTCGCGCTGTATGGTCTGAGTTTTATTGCCCTGATACACTTCCAGCGGCTGGTTGGTGATGTTCATTACCTCGGCAAAGAACCTGATGCGGTTCGTAATTGAATAGCTGCCACTGGCATCCAGCTGCATCCTGCTTTTTACATAGATATCGGCATCTTTGGTACCGCCTACTTCTGACAGGAATGAGCCATTGAAGTTCATTGATGAGCGAAGTGAAAAGCGCTTGCCTTCGTAAGCCAGTGAAGCATTACCGACACTTACAGACTGGCCGGGAAGCCTGATTTCTTCCGTTGCATTTTCATTACCTGCACCTGCGTCCCTGCTTTGAATCTGAGCATTTGATTTGGTATACGTATAGTTGAGGTAGATGCTAAAATCTTTCAGTAAAGGAATGAAGGTAAGCCTGCGCTGAAAAGCCAGCTCCAAACCATTCAGGCTGGCATTATTGCCATTTTGCGCCTGCGTCACATCTATACCCGTTGCGGTAGGTGTCCCTGTGAGCGGATAAGACGAGTTGAACAACACCCTTCTGTATATAAAATCATCCAGTTTTTTGTGAAACAGACCTGCCGATACAATACCCACCGAGCCGAAATAATGTTCGAACATCAGGTCATAATTAATGGCACTAACGGGCTGCAGGGCAGGGTTTCCGGATGAAGCTACGCCATCCTCCCGGTTAATTTCCTGTGCGGGGATGATCTCTGAAAAGTTTGGTCTTGCATATGACCAGGTAACCGCTGCACGGATATTGGCAAGCGGGTTCAGCTCATACTTAAGGTGAAACTGAGGCAGGATGAAATTGTAGGTACTGCTACCGGAAACAGGTACAATCTGGTCCAGGTCTCCGTTTTCGCTGATGATCACATCGCTTGATGTATAGCTTACTTTGGTGCGCTCATACCTTACACCACCCAGCACCATCAGTTTTTTAAGCTGTTGCCTGGCCATCAGGTATCCCGCTACCACATCCTCATTGGCCGTAAAAGCCTCCAAAGCCTCGTCTATAGACTTGTCTTCTACCTGTAGTTCAAACTGTCCCGGATTGGCATTAAAGTAATTCATCAATCTATTGATGGCCAATGGTCTTCCCAGATTGTAGCGTCCTTTCAAAAATTCATCTTTTACCGGTGCTCCGTCAAACTGATCCAGATTGGGTACGCCACCCAGGTTCTGGAAGGTATTTTGCTGAATGCTGTAATTCTTATCCTTAGACCTTGCCTTGGCACCAATTTTAATCAACCCATCGTTGTTGCCAAGCTTGTATGGTATTCCTATGTTAAATTTGGCGGTCAGGTTTTTATCTTTTGCTATTGTTTTTCCATAGCCGATCTCATCAAATTCGTACAGGGAATTGTTCAGGTAATCGTCAGCCTCAAATTTTGGAAACCTGGCATCACCAAAATCCAGTGTACTGGAAATGCCAGCGACGAAAGCCGCCTCGTTATCATAAGGCGTATCCTGCTCACCATAGCTATACTGAGCTTCGTAGTCAAGAAACAGCGTTTTAAAAGTATGTCTGGCCCCTGCGTTCAGTGAAATTACTGACTGAGACTCAAAGCGGTCTTTCAACAGTTTTTCAATCTCTTCATCGCCCGGTTTAAACACATAACGTCTGCGCTGCTCCCTGTCGGTAAACCTTGAATACAGCCCTTTAAAATATACCTCATGATGACTATTAAACTTGTAATCCATAGAAGAGCTCAAACCAAGGCGGGTACGGGTAAGGGAATAATCCCTTATTTCCAGCTCGTTATCTTCTACAGCCCGCTCTACATTGTCCGAGCCAAGGTCGTTGTGGTAGTAATTGCTGTTCAGCAGCAGGCCGAACTTTTCTTTCTCTCCAAAACGCTGACCATATTGCAGCTGCCCCTGCAGGTTGGGCTTACCCATGAGGTTGTTATAACCACCTCCAAAAGATCCGCTTACTTCAGCCTTTTTATTTTGCGCGATCCTGGTAATCAGGTTGATCGATCCACCGATGGCGTCACCGTCCATATCAGGGGTCAGTGCTTTGCTTACCTCTATCGAAGCCAGCTGGTCTGAAGGAATGGCATCAAGCGCCACAAAGCGCACATCAGCCTCAGGCGAAGGGATCTGTTCCCCATTGATACTGGTATTGGTAAACTGAGGCGCCAGGCCCCTTACGGAGACGTACCTGCCCTCTCCCTGATCGCGTTCTATATTTACGCCCGGGACCCTTTGTAAAGCTTCCGCAGCATTAGGATCTGGAAACCTGCCTATCTGATCGGCAGCAATGATATTTTTAATGTTGTCCGCATTCTTTTGCTGGTTCAATGCTTTGGCCTGTCCCTGAGTGTAGCCGGTTATCACCACATTGTTTAGATTTTGCTGTCTGCCCGACATGGCAATGTTCAGCACTTTTAGTTCATTGCTTTTTACGGTAACAGTCAGGGTAGTGTCCCTGTAGCCCAGGTACCTCAGGGTGAGGCTTACTGTGCCTGAATTTACGTAAAACTGGTACTCACCGCTCAGATTGGTAGCTGCGGCATTGCTGGTACCACTCACCGCCACAGTAGCGCCCGTAAGCGGCTCTTTGTTCTTTTGATCCGTTATCCTGCCCTTTATTATTCCCCGCTGGGCCATAGCCGCTGTGCCGAGTAATAAAAGAGGAACTCCAAAAAGTAACATTTTAAGTTTCATAAAATTTGATTTATTTTTTGCTTTGGGACAAAGATTAAGCGGTTCCATCAGGGAATCAATTTTATGACGTTACAAAATGTATACAGTGGCGCAAACTGCGTATACAAAACATTAACAAAGCAGAAAACTCATACACAAATAAGTGATTATCAATGATTTGTAAATTAGAATTCAGCCATTAAGCTTGTGTTAACATACGATTACCTGTATATAAAGCGCTGTTTTTTTTACAATTGCTGCAGGAAAGCACTTAGATTTTCTCCTTCCTCCAGGTTCAGTTTTTTACGCAGCCGGTATCTGGAGATCCTGAGACTATCCTGTGAAATCCCCAGCATCGTAGCAATGTCTGCTGAACTGAGGTTCATTTTAAGCAGGGCTACCAAACGAAGCTCAGAAGCGGTTAACGCCTTGCTATGTTTTTTTAAGCTTTCAAAGAAATTTTCGTGTACCCGTTCAAAGACAATCCTGAAATCGTCCCAGTTCTTTTCCTGATTATTATTAAAGGTGATCAGGTTAATTACCTGTTTCAATTCCTTCCGCTGATCGCGCTTATCATCTTTGATCATTTCGCTGAGCCTGGATTTAAGTTCCTCCAGCAATTGATTTTTTTGGATCAGGTGCAGGGTATGGCTGGTCAGCTCTTTACTCTTCAATTCCAGATCGGCCTCCATGGCCTTTTTTTGCACTTCATACAATGCGTTATTCTGTTCATTGAGTTTTCGTTCGTTCCTGATCTTTAGCCGTTGCCGGCTAATGATACTGGCACCGAGGGACAATACCAGGACCGTAATGGTAATGGCAGCAATGGTAAGTACGGTATTGATCTTCTTGTCCTTTTCAAACTGGATAATTGCATTGTCCTTTTGTTCAATTTCAAACAAAGTCTGTAAAAGTAAAATCTGTTTTTTATTGTCTTCAGAGAAGATATTCAGAAAAATATCCCTGCCGGCCTCACTATAATGATAGGCACTGTCATACCGGCCCTCCAGGTAAAATGTTTTTGACAGGTCCCGGTATGCGCTGGCCAGTTGGTATTGTTCGTTCATATCCCTGGCCATTTGTGCCGCTTTTAAGGAATAAGGCATCGCCTCCTTATACCTGCCCGTTTTGCGGTATACATCACCAATGTTGTTGATGATCTCTATTTTGGGGATTTTTTGCGTTTTATTGAGTTCAAGCGCCAGGCGAAAGTACTTCAGTGCAGAATCCAGCACCAGTCTATCCTCATAGATGCTCCCTAAATTCTCATAGATCTTAGCTATTCCTGTTTGGTCATCCAGCTTTTTAAACTCAGCGAGGGCCAGGGTCTGGTACCTGAAAGCCTGTTTATGGTCGTCCCGTTTTTCGTAGGTCTGCCCGATAAAGCCGTAAGAATCAGCAATGCCATTCAGGTTGTTGAGTTTTCTATAATTGCTGAGCGCTTCCTGAAACGTTTTGAGTGCGGTGGTGTATTGCCTGTTATAAAAATAAGTCTTGCCAATTTTATTAAGGTTACCAGCCAGCAGGTCAGTCCTGTTTTGTTTTCTTAACAAGGCATTGGCCTTGTAGAAGTTGACCAATGCCTGTGAATAGGCCGCCTGATCATAAAACAATACCCCGATCTGCTCATAGCAAATGGCTGCCGCAGTTTGATCCTTGCGGTTTACGGCATCGGTGAGTGCAGCTCTTATTTTTCTGAAGGCGGTATCCGGCTTTTGTTTAATGAGGTCATCCGTTTGCAGGAATTTGTCGGACTCAACTTTCTGTGCATAGGCTGATGAGCAGCATGCAATTAATAACAGTAATCTACAGAAGGACAATTTCATTTTCACGCTACATTCCAGCTTTTGTAAGAAGCCTTAAAGTTAGCCTTGAAATGTTAAGCAGGCGTTAAGTATAAAGTGTAATTACACGATCTTTATGATGGTTGTTCAGTCTCCTTTTTTAAAGGCTTTTCTTTAACTTTTGGTGTAGTTACCTTCACCGCAACGGCTGGTTTAGGGTCTGCAACAGGCTCCACTAAGGTTGATTTATCTATTTTTATTTCTCTGGAGATCTTTTTGGCCAACTTTTCGGCGCCTTTCTCGATCTCTTTTGATATTTTTTTAGATTCCTGACCCAGTTTACCGGTTATTTGTTTCAATTCCTTAATTAAACCAAGTTTAATGTCTGCTTTTAATGCTTTCTTTGCAGATTTGACCAATGATTTGAGCTTACTTTTATTCATAAGCCCAAATATATGTTATGTAAGTGTTACTTTAATATTATCATTATGTTAAGCACAAAGAAAACTGTTAACATTGGCTTAGAGTTAAGTTTACTTGTCTTATTTCCAGGGGCCGGTTATGGCCAGTGTTAAACCCGGACTTTGGATATTGATGAACAAGGTATTGCCTGAAGGAGAAAAAACAGGACCAGCAAATTCGGAGCCTCTGTAACCAATATTTTTTGCGATCACATAGGTTTTACCCTGAGGTGTAATTCCGATCACTCTCGGGTCGCTTTTATCTTCACAGATGATCACATCGCCCCATGGCGCAATGGTCAGGTTATCGCAGTTCTGAAAAGTCTCCACATCATTGGGCTCCAGGAAAAGCTCCAGTACCCCGGGTGCGTCTTTTTCTTCCGGCCGGCCTTCAAATTTGCTGGGGATGTATTTAAATATCTGGCCATTTTTATTTCTGCCGCCATCGGTACAGGCAAAAAACAATTCATCTTTTCCATACCAGATGCCCTCACCTCTTGAAAATTTCGCAGCCCCAAGTTTGAAACCCCTAAGTCTTAAATCGCCTTCCGGAGCTTCCACATCGTCCAGGTCTATCCATTCTACTGTGAAAGATTTTTTTTCAGGGAATTTATCGGTAGTCAGGTTTTCATAATTACGGGTATCGGCGGCTTTCCATTCTTTAAAAGAAAGGCACTGAAGTTTGCCCCCACCCTGCAATTTGCCGTAAGTATTTGGCAGGTACCTGTAAAAAAGGCTGTCGCCTTCATCTTCTGTCTGGTAGACAATACCCGTTTTTGGCTGAACAGCAACTGCCTCATGGGTAAAACGGCCCATTGGCTTGATTGGAAGCGGATCTATCAGGCCAATGCGGTCAGTAGCCGGAATTTCAAAGTTAAAGCCATGGTCTTTTTCGAGTGCAATGCCTTTAGTACCAATTTTGAGTGTACTCTCTTCGCAAGTGATCCATGAGTTCCATGGGGTGATGCCACCAGCACAGTTTCTTACTGTGCCTATCAGGCTAAGGTATTGGGATTCTAATTTTTGTGTTTTTTCGTCATATACCAGAGTGGTTGTACCCCCTACGCAAGTATGCTCGGCACTGCCAAAATCGTATACCTTGTTTTTATGGATCTTACTGATCAGCTCATTGTTTTCTCCGAACGGGCCCAGGGCTTTTGCACCCGGGGAATTTTCATGATTTCTGATGAGGATGGTTTTGTTCTTATGCCTGAATGAGCCCATCCCGTCGTACATGCCCGGTGTGAGCAAGCCATCGTTCATCGGGTCTCCTTTGCGCGAGATCACTTTGGCGATAAAGCCTTTTGGCAGGCTCAGTACATCACCTGCTTTATGAAACAGGGGGCCGAACCCGACATCAAGACCAGCAGGATCAAGGAGGTTCATGGCAGCGTTGGCCGCATAATTATTTAATCCGATAAAGCCTAAACTTACCAGGCTTGTATTTTTTATAAAACTTCTTCTTGAGCTGATCATTGGTCGATATGGGTTAAAAGGTACTGGTACAAAGGTAAAGATCCACTGTTAAGAAAATGTTAGGTAACAGAAAAGATTAAATTTAGTGCCGGTGCTGAAAACTTATATAGCTTTGTTAACAGATTTCGTTAACTTTAATTAAAGGAGAAATGTCATGGCTGCTTACGGCTCATTTACTGATCAGGAATTGCTGGCCAAACTAAGGGCGGGTGACCGGTATGCATTTGATGTGCTGTATGAAAAGCATTGGGATAAGGTATATAGCCAATCTTTTAAAAAACTGAATGATCCGGACCTGGCCAAGGACATTACCCAGGATGTTTTTGTTTATCTGTGGATGCACCGGGAGGATAACCATATAGAGAACCTGCAGGCCTACCTGTTTTCTGCGGTGAGGAACAATGTATTCAGGGCCTTAAAGAAAGAAGGAAAGTTTATTCCGATTTCTGATCTGATAGTAGAAAGCAGGCTGCACTATCCCGATGCGGATGCGGAACTGCTGGAAAAAGAATTTTTTAGGACCTATGACCTGCTGATCCAGTCTATGCCCCCGGCCCAGCAAACGATTTTCAGGATGCGGTATCATGAAGATCTTTCTACGCTGGAGATTGCAGAAAAGCTGAATTTATCGAGAGGCACTGTGCAAAACCAGCTTACCAGGGCTGTGACGATGCTTAGGGCTTCGTTGCTTTCTATGCCGTGTTGATTAGTCAGCAATAGGAAAAGTATACGGTATACATGAAACTTTCTTGTCGCAAACGACCATATATTTTGTCATGATTGCACAGTATATAAATCAGTATTTTATTACAAATTTGACTATCAACTAGCTACACTATGTTATTACAAAATAGAAATGCAATTATATATGGCGCAGGCGGATCACTTGGAGGAGCTGTTGCCACTGCACTTGCAGCCGAGGGTGCACATGTATTCCTGACAGGTCATAATCTGGAGAGCGTAAAAAGAACAGCCAGTAAAATTGAGGCGGCGAGTGGAAAGGTTTCAATTGACCAGGTAGACGCCAGAAATGAAAAATCGGTAGATGACCATATAAATTCAGTATTGCGCAGAGCGGGATCTGTTGATATATCATTTAATGCGATAGGCTGGCAGGACACGCAGGACATTCCACTAACGGATATGACTCTGGAGGATTTTATGCGCCCAATAAATATTGCTTTAGAAACACAGTTTATAACAGCGACAGCAGCCGGAAGAGCGATGATAACGCATAAGTCTGGAGTGATCCTTTCACTTACTGCTACGCCAGGAGGCATAGGATATGCCAATGTAGGCGGGTTTGGTCCTGCGTGTAACGGCGTTGAAGGGTTTTCCCGTAACCTTGCGTCGGAACTTGGTCCTTATGGCATTCGCGTAGTGAATATCCGTTCAGCAGGATCTCCTGATTCGAGACCTTTTAAGGAAGCTTTAGAAACAGGCGGGGTTGAAGTAAAAGATTTTCTCAAAAAATTGGAAGACGACACCATGTTAAAACAGCTCCCACTTATGGAAGATATAGCCAATACGGCAGTATTTCTATCATCATCGATGGCAGGCAAAATTACAGGTGTTACCATTGATATAACTGCTGGCACTACGAGTGCATTAAATTATAAAGTGACCAATATTGCATTCCTGAAAAAAGATCCAGAATAGGAAACCAGTTTCAGCTTTGATCGCACGGTTTTCTATTCTGGGATCCTGAAATAAATTCAGGACGAGTGTGTTAGCATGAACAGTCTCAATATTTATTTTCATTTCTTGTGTGACTTTTTTCAATTCATGTCTCATGGAGTATATGGGAACAAACTAATAGGATGGAAAAGAAGCATTTTATATCGATTCTGAGTAAATACCTGCAGGGGGACGCAAGTTTAGAAGAGCGGAATTTTCTATATGGGTATTATGCGCTTTTTATGGCGGATGAAGATGTGATGCTATTGATTAGTGATGAGCTGAAGGAAAAGCTGAAAGCAAATGTTAAGGCGGGGATTGACGAAAGGATTGGCGAGGAGATTAATGTGCGGATTGCTGAAGTGACAACACCTACGCGGCTATGGCCGCGATTGGTAGGTGTAGCCGCTGCGGTAGCAGCGATTACCTTGGGTGTATGGTTCTATTATACTCCACGTCATCCTGATACTGAAACAAGTTCAGCACAGGCTGCGGTCAATGACATTGCCCCGGGTAAGAATACAGCAACCCTGACACTGGCCAATGGTAAAGTACTTCACCTGGACACCAACAGAACAAGTGTAACGGTAACAGATAGTGTACAGGTAACGACGATGCTTACGGCAAGTACCCCTCGGGGCGGAACGTACCAGGTGGTGCTACCCGACGGAACACAAGTATGGCTGAACGCAGATTCAAAAATCTCCTTCCCTTCACAATTTACTGGATCAGAACGAAAAATTCTGTTAGAAGGAGAAGCCTATTTTGAAGTAGCCAAGAATAAGAAAATGCCATTTATAGTAGAAAGCGGCGGGCAACTGGTAGAAGTACTCGGTACACATTTTAACATTAAAGCCTATCAGGATGAAGGCAGTATCAAGACTACTTTGCTGGAAGGATCGGTAAAAGTGAGCCGGCAGCCTACGCCGGGGGGCAAGATAGGCAAAGGGTTTTCTGAAGTCCTCAAACCCAACCAGCAAGCTATTATGACTGGTAACAAGCTTGATGTGATCATTGCCAACATAGAACAGACCATAGCCTGGAAAAACGGCATGATTGTTTTCCAAAAGCAAAGCCTGCAAGACATTATGCGAGGAGTTTCGCGCTGGTATGACGTAGAAGTGGTGTACGGGCCGGGACTGGAAAACATACTATTAACAGGTTCAATATCCAGGTTTAAAGACATATCATCCATACTCCAGGTACTGGAACTAACAGGAAAAGTTCACTTTAAGGTAGAAGGACGGAGGGTGACGGTTATGAAGTAATGAATACGAATACTTCATCCTCCCTATAAAGGTTTCTTTCAAAAAGCCAATCCCGATTCACAGTAGGGACTGGTGGAGGGTTTGGAACCAATAAAAGTGCTTTAGACAAATCAATTAAACAACCAAACCAATACAAATGTATGAAATTTTTTAAGAGTAAATTCATGCGGATATGAGGCTAACCATCGTCATAATTACTATAGCGCTGATGCAGGTATCTGCAGCAGGACTGGCCCAAAAGGTTAGTTTAAGTTTCAAAAATGTTCCGCTGGAACAGGTGCTGGTTGCCGGAAAGCAGCAGACAGCCTACAACTTTGTATACACCGAAGATGTAATAGCAAAAGCAAAACCAGTAACCATACACCTTAAAGATGCAGATTTGGAAGATGCACTCCATGCATGTTTTCAAAATCAGCCTTTAAATTTTACCATAGAACAAAATACCATTGTAGTGAAGGAGAAACAGCCTTCCTTTCTGGATTTACCTAAGTCTGTTTTTACTTTTATTGATGTCCGTGGGAAGATTTTGGATGAGAATGGGAAACCGCTGGAGGGGGCGACGGCGGGACTGAAGGCCCCCGGTCCCGACAAGTAGGGAGGATTTACTAGAAGTACAAAGACGGATGTGAAGGGTGAGTTTGTGCTGGCGAATGTGCCGGATGATGGGGTGTTGGTGGTTAGGTATGTGGGTTTTAAGACTTTGGAGATTAGGTTTCATATAGTGAGTACCTGGGTAGGCTAAATTGACAAGCCAGGTGCTGAAGCAAAAAAAATAGGGTAAGGACTTGCATCCTTCCCTATTCCTCGATAGATGATTTATATATAATATCGTTTACGCGATGTCTGCGCCAAGAATCTCTTTTGAATATGTTTTAAGGTATTTTTTCAGAATCTGACGCGCAACGTGAATCCTCGTTTTAACGGTTCCGATAGGAATGTTAAGGTCGTCTGCAATCTCATGGTATTTATATCCTTCAAAATATTTGATGAATGGCACATAATACTCAGGTTGCAGGGTGGCCAATGCTTTATTGATATCGCCTATGATAAATTTGCTCTCACTGGTATTTCTTGAAGCACTGTAGTGCAGATTGGCAGAGGAGATATCATCTGATTGTGTGATCAACGCATTCGTTTTTACCAACCTCCTGTAATTATTAATGAACGTGTTTTTCATGATAGTAAATAACCAACCCTTTAAATTTGTACCTTCTTTAAATTTGCTATAATAGGTTACCGCTTTGAGCATGGTATCCTGAACCAAATCGTTTGCATCTTCAATGTCTTTTGTAAAATTTAAAGCGAATGACTGCAAAGAAACCGAATGGTCATTTAACTGGAGGTTGAATTCATTTTTTGTCATAATGTTTAAAGTTTTAAGGTTAAAAAAGCAAACAAAACCGAGTTTTCAACGTGGCGCTCGTATATTTGTTTAATCTTATACACTAAAACATATACAATAGGTGTACCAAAAAATGAGAATTTATGCCAGGAAATAAATTTTATTGGTTATCTAAATAAATTTGACAATGTCACAGAATATTTACCTCTCTTTCAAGCTGAATGCCAAACTTGGCATCCACATCTTTGATGATTTGTTCTGAAAAACTATACACTTCGTGACCAGTTGCCCCACCATGATTGACCAAAACTAAGGCCTGATTTTTCCAAGTGCCTGTATTGCCCACCACTTTCCCTTTGAAACCGCATTGCTCTATCAGCCAGCCAGCGGCTATTTTTACCTTATCGCTGCCCACAGGAAAGTTGACCACTCCGGGAAACTGCGCAATCAACTGCTGAAACTGTGATTGATCTATCACCGGATTTTTAAAAAAACTTCCGGCATTGCCAATTGTAGATGGGTCTGGTAATTTACTGACCCTGATGTGGGCCACCACGGTTGATACATCGGCAATACCGGGATGGTTAATATTTCGTTTGGCCAGTTCATCCTGAATGGCGCCATACTTTGTATGGAGACTGGCTACCTTACTCAGTCTGAAGCTGACGGAGGTAATGATGTACTTATTTTTTAGTTCATTTTTAAAGATACTGTCACGATAACCAAAACGGCAGCCTTCAAAACTGAAAGTCCGTGCCTGTCCGCTTGCTATTTCATAGGCCTTGCAGGAATGAAAGACATCTTTGAGCTCTACCCCATAGGCACCGATATTTTGTATAGGTGAGGCCCCAACGGTACCAGGGATAAGGCTAAGGTTTTCTATCCCTGCAAAATCATGCGCCACGCAATAATTCACCAAGTCATTCCATACTACGCCTGCTCCGGCGGTGACAATGACTTCATCACCATCTTCCTGTGCGGCTGCCGAAATACCGGGAATACTTACTTTTATGACCAAACCGTCAAAATCCTGCGTAAATAACACATTGCTGCCCCCTCCCAGCACCAGTAGCTTTTGCTGACGGACGATGGCAGAATGAAGCAATTCTGTCAAGGCGGACTCAGTAAAAATCTCGATAAAATAATGGGATTTGACATCTATACCAAAACTATTATATGCTTTTAGCGATTTATACTCCTGAACAACTGACATAGAACAAAGGTAATCTATAAGGATTATAATAAATATCTTTAAATTTACATTTTATGGATAACCAGGATAAGAAAAGACTTTTAATAATTGAAGCTGCATTGAAGCGTTTTGCGCATTATGGTCTGGCAAAGACTACAATGACTGAAATAGCTAAAGACATTTCCTTTTCGAAGGCTTTGCTGTATTATTATTTTCCTGATAAACTGAGCCTCTATGTAAGTACCATGGAGCACCTGATGCACCTGATAAGCCGCGATATTGTAAAATCGATAGACAAAACCATTTCTTGCAGAGAGGCTATACTAAAACTGATCCTGAAACGCCAGCAATATATACAGAAGTACTATAACTTGTTTGAATCCAGCAAAATGATCAGCAATGAACTGCCGGAAGAACTTTATGAAAAGTTTAGCCGGGCCAGGGCATTTGAAAACCTGCTGATCAGCTCGCTTTTCAGTCGCGGCCTGGCCAGCGGTGAACTGCGTATGGAAGATCCAAAAGAAGTAACAGAGGTTTTTCTGGATGCGGTATCGGGAATACATTTTAACAAAATGACCCGTGAGAAGCATATATTCCCCGGAAAGGAACAATTTAAGGCAATCTTTGCCAAAGAAAAACTGCTGGCAGAGATCTTTTTGACAGGCCTGAAAGCCTAACCCCCTCTATTCGTCATGATTATGTAAGTTTCCTAAGGAATTTTAACGATTTATTCCTGAATCAAAATTATGGCAGTAACTTTGACCATTGAAATAAAATAGTCAAAAAGTAAAAAAGTAGAATGGTAGAGATTGATAAAAAAAGGGATGCGATAATATATGGGGCTATAAAACGCTTTATCCATTTTGGGATTAATAAAACAACTATGAACGAGATAGCTGAGGACCTGTCGGTATCCAAGCCCTCCTTGTATTATTATTTTCCTGATAAAAGCAGCCTGGTATTTGGAGTGATCGATAAGATCTTCTCTGATTATTTTGAACTGGCAGAAAAAGAATTGCTTAATGAGGTAACACTTGAAGCACGCCTTTCGTCTTTCATTGAAATAAAACACCGTTTCTTCCAAAAATATTACATGCTTCACCTATCTGGCGGCAGCCCTGATTCTTCATTAAATTCAGCTGATCTGAAAACCCATTTCATGAAAATGAAAGGCAAGGACCTGAAGATGCACGCAGCCATATTTGAAGAGGCCATGAAAACGGGCCATATAGCCCCTACAGATACGGAGAAAATAGCCGAACTGTACCTGGAAAGCCTGGCAGGGATTACCTCACTCTGTATCATGCATGGCAATAAAGAGCTTTTCCCAAGTAAAAAAGAGTTAAAAACAATACTGGACAAGCAACTCAGTTTGTCGCAGATATTCATTAAAGGATTGAAATAAAACAGAAACAACTATATATGAATACAATAATTAAACAATTAAGAACAATTCCTTTGCTCCTGCTGGGACTGGCACTGTCCACCTCTGCAAGCGCACAGCAAACGCTTACCTTAAAGGATGCCCTGAACTATGCGGTACAGAACAGTGTGAACGTACGTAAAGCGAAACTGGATATAGCGGGTGGTAAATTTAAAACAGAAGAGATCAGGTCTCAGGCTTTACCGCAACTGACCGGCAATGCAGGGTTAACTTACAATGCCATTATTGGCCAGCAGGTGGTAGATTTTGGCGGACAGGTACAGACCCTGAAATTTGGACAAAAGTGGAACTCTTCTGCAGGCGTTCAGCTATCGCAGCAGCTGTTCAATCAGACGGTATTTACCGGATTGAAGGCAGCAAGATCAAGTGAGGAATATTATAACCTTACTGCACAGATGACTGAAGAGCAGATCATAGAATTGGTAGCCAACAATTACTACCAGGTACTGGTAAGCAGACAGCAGCTGAATGTGATAGACACGAACATCAAGAATGTAAAGGTGATTGAAAACATCATTAGCAACCAGTACCAGAATGGCCTGGCCAAGAAAATCGATGTAGACAGGATCAAGGTGAACCTGACCAACTTGCAGACACAGCGTGAGCAAATCCTTAATGCCATAACCCAATTGGAAAACCAATTGAAATTTTCGATGGGCATGCCGGTAAGCGCTTACATTGCATTACCTAAAACGGAACTCACTGAAGTAAATATACTGCCCCAGTTTGCAGATTCCCTGTCACTGGCCAACAGGACAGAGATCAAAATTTTGGACATCCAGGACAAGCTTTTAACGCTACAGCGCAAGGCTTATGTGGCCGAGTATTATCCAAACCTGGCGCTGACCGGAAACTATACTTATTCCAGCCAGAACAATACGTTTGATTTTCTAAACTCTAACCCTAAGGCGATCGGCTTTGATGCTTCATCTATCGGGCTGACCCTGAAAGTTCCGATCTTTAATGGCTTTTTGACCCGATCAAAAATCCGCCAGGCAGATGTGAACCTGAGAAAAGCAGAAGAGGACAGAAGACAGGCGACGAATTCATTAAACATGGCATATGAGAATGCAAAGATCCAGTTGAAAAACAATATCAATACCATCAATTCTCAGCGTCAGAACGTGTTGCTGGCACAGGAAATATATAACAGCACACAAAACAATTATAACAACGGACTGGCTAGCCTGACCGATTTACTGGATACAGAAAACTCTCTTACACAGGCACAAAATAGCTACACCCAGGCTTTACTGAATTATAAAATAGCCGAAATACAATTAATCAAATCAAACGGAAATATAAAATCACTTTTACAATGAAAAGAATAATCATAGCAGTCCTGGTAGTTATTGTAACTATCGGAGCAATAGCCCTGGTATTGACAAATAATAAGAAGAAGAATGCAGCAAAAACTGCCTTTATAGCTGAAGGTGGCGGTGCGGTGGCGGTCCGTGTAGCAAATGTAGAAAAGAAAATAGTTGATCTGGATTTTAGCAGTAACGGAACCTTTGCTCCGAAACAAGAACTAAACTTCCTGTCAGAAAATGCAGGGCGGGTTAGCAAAATTTTTGTTGATGAAGGAGACCGTGTAAGTGTAGGCCAGGTGCTGGCCCGCATAGATGCAGAGATTATCAATACAGACAGAGAAACAGCAGAAGCAACTTATCAAAATGCATTGAGAGATGAAGCCAGGTATAAAAGTTCTTATGCAACTGGCGGTGTAACCCAACAGCAGCTGGATCAGGCCAAATTGGTAACTCAAAATGCAAAATTGCGCCTGCAGGCTTCGCAAAGAAAATTAAGTGATGCGAATATCAAATCTCCAATCAATGGGATCATCAATAAAAGATACATTGAGGTTGGTGCATTTGTGAATACGCAGGGAACCCAGATGTTTGAAATCGTAGACGTTTCTAAATTAAAACTAAAGGTAAACGTCAACGAATCTCAGGTTGCTAACCTTAAGATAGGAGATAAAATAGAAATTAAATCATCTGTTTTTCCAACAGAAAAATTCAATGGCAAAATAACCTTTATTGCAGCAAAGGCTGATGCATCACTAAATTTCCCGATCGAGGTTGAGGTAGATAACAATACTAAAAAAAGCCTTAGAGCTGGGATGTATGGAACAGCAGTATTCAACTTCCCTAAACAAGCACCGAGCATCTTAGTTCCACGCAGCTCTTTTGTAGGCAGTGTAAGCAGTAATCAGGTATTTGTGGTAGATCAGGCTACGAACACCTCTAAACTTCGCAAAGTGGTTGCAGGACGTATTTTAGGAGATGCTGTTGAAATTCTTGAAGGATTGAACGAAGGAGAAAGTGTAATTACCAGTGGACAGATCAACCTGGCTGAAGGTACTCCTATTAGCATAGTTAAATAAAAGAAAATGAAAATAACAGACATATCTATAAAAAGACCCTCTTTGGTAATTGTAGTATTTACTGCACTTACTTTACTGGGGCTATTGAGCTACTTTTCGTTGGGCTATGAGTTATTGCCAAAATTCTCAAACAATGTAGTCTCTATTTCAACCATTTACCCCGGGGCTTCACCAGCTGAGGTAGAAAATACCGTAACCAAGAAAATTGAAGATGCGGTATCCTCAATGGAAAACATCAAAAAAATAAACGCTGTTTCATTTGAGAGTTTATCAACAGTTACCATTACCTTAACTGATAAGGCTAATATTGACATTTCATTAAATGATGCGCAACGCAAGGTAAACGCCATCCTTTCAGATTTACCGGAAGATGTAAAAACACCTTCGCTGAGTAAATTTTCCCTGGATGATTTACCCGTGATCACGATGTCTGCTTCGGCAAAAATGGATGATGTTACCTTCTATGATTTAATTGATCAACGGATTGCCCCGGTAATTTCAAGGGTTAGTGGTATTGCACAGGTTAACCTGATTGGTGGTTCGGCAAGAGAAATCCAGGTTTCTTTAGATGCTGACAAATTACAGGGATACAATCTTTCTGTACCTCAGGTACAACAAATGATCCTGACCTCAAATCTAGATTTCCCTACCGGAAGTGTTAAAACGGAAAATCAGGATGTTTTAATTCGTTTATCTGGTAAATACAGAAACCTGGATGAGTTAAGAAACCTTGTTTTAACAACCTCCAAATCCGGCACACAAATCCGTCTGCGTGATGTGGCTGATGTACAGGATTCTCAGAAAGAAACCGAAAAGCTAGCCCGTATTGACAGAAAGGGCGCTATTGCGATTCAGATTATTAAACAAAGTGATGCAAATGCAGTAGAGGTAAGTAAGGGTGTACATAAGATCATCGAAAAACTAAAGGTAGAATACGCTGCCAATAACCTCGACATCAAAATTGTTAACGATAGTTCTATCTTCACGTTAGAATCTGCTGATGCAGTTATCCATGATTTAATGCTTGCGGTTATATTGGTAGCCTTTGTGATGCTGTTCTTCCTGCATAGTTTACGAAATGCATTAATTGTGATGGTATCTATTCCGGCATCATTGATTGCAACCTTTATTGGTATCAGCTTATTTGGTTTTACTTTAAACCTGATGTCCTTATTGGGCTTATCGCTGGTGGTTGGTATTCTTGTGGATGATGCGATTGTGGTATTGGAAAACATCCAGCGCCACATGGAGATGGGCAAGAATAAGGTGAGAGCTGCATCTGATGCGACAAGAGAAATTGGCTTTACCGTGGTATCTATCACCCTGGTAATTGTGGTCGTATTCTTCCCTATTGCGATAAGTTCAGGCCTGGTGTCCAACATTTTACGTCAGTTCTGCGTGGTGGTAATTATAGCCACAATGCTTTCCTTACTGGCTTCATTTACCATTGTACCGCTACTTTTCTCGAGATATGGTAAACTGGAACATATTGAAGGAAAAAACATCTTCGGGCGTTTCATCCTTTGGTTTGAAAAGCAATTAAAAAAATTCACTTTATGGGTTACAAAGATCTTGACATGGTCGTTAAACCATAAAAGGCGTACCATTGCAGCTGTTGTAACCTTATTTGTTGCGGCAATGTGGTTGGCTGGAGCCGGCTTTATCGGATCGGAGTTTTTCCCTAAATCTGACAAGGGTGAGTTTTTAATTCAAATTGAATTGCCAAAAGATGCACCTTTAGAACAAACCAATTTTTACACACAAAGAGCTGAAGCGTTCTTAGACAAACAACCGGAAATTACACAATTGATCACCACAGTGGGTCAGGCCAGTGGAGATTTTGGTGGAACTCAGGCAACGGCCTACAAATCTGAGATTAACGTAAAACTGGTAGACCGCAAGGAACGTGAAGGTGTTTCATCAGATATTTTCGCAACCAAAATGAGCCGTGCCCTTGCTAAAGAACTGGTAGGTGCAAAAGTTAAAACCGTTCCAATTAGTATCCTGGGTATTGCAGAAAATGCCCCAATACAATTGGTAGTCATGGGTTCCGACCTGGATAGTGCATTAAAATATGCTGAAGGCGCGCAAAAAGTATTGGCAGCCATTCCAGGTGCTACAGAGATTAAGTTATCCGTAGAAAAAGGAACTCCGGAGATTAACGTTCAGGTAGACCGCGATAAAATGGCCGCTGTTGGCCTGACTTTGTCAACTGTAGGTTCTACCATGCAAACCGCTTTTGCTGGTAACACTGATGGTAAATACAGAAAAGGGGAGTACGAATACGACATTAACATCCAGTACCAGGATTTCAACAGAAAAAATGTGGACGATGTACGCAACCTGATCTTTATCAATGATAAGGGGGCACAAATTAAACTATCCCAATTTGCGGTTATTACTGAAGGTTCAGGACCAAGTCAATTGGAACGTTTAAATAAATCGACTTCAGTGTCAGTTAAAGCACAATCTATAGGCAGACCAACCGGAACCGTAGTGGCTGATTTTCAAAAGCAACTAGAGGACCTGCAAAAAAACGGGAAGTTAAAAGCTCCTGTAGGCGTAAGTTATTCCTGGGGAGGAGATCAGGAAAACCAGGCAGAAGGTTTTGGTACTTTAGGTATCGCCCTGATGGCATCGATCATCTTAGTTTACTTAATTATGGTGGGCTTGTATGATAGTTTTGTTTATCCTTTAGTGGTTATGTTCTCTCTGCCATTGGCCTTAATCGGGGCTTTCCTGGCGCTTGCCTTAACCAATAACTCTATCGGTATTTTTACCATGTTAGGTTTTATTATGCTCATGGGTCTGGTAGCCAAGAACGCGATCATCCTGGTCGATTTTACCAATCACATGAAAGCAGAAGGAAAATCAACCATAGAAGCATTGATTTTAGCAAACCATGCGCGTTTACGCCCAATTTTGATGACTACCATTGCCATGATTTTTGGTATGTTGCCTATCGCCCTGGCAAGTGGTGCAGGTGCTGAATGGAAAAATGGTTTGGCATGGGTAATTGTAGGTGGTTTAACGAGTTCGTTATTCCTGACTTTGATTGTGGTACCTGTAGTTTACCTGATCTTTGACATGATGCTGGACAAGTTAGGTTTTAACAAAAAAGGAAAAACAATAGATGAATTGCTGGTCGAGCCATACGATCATAAAGATGTTTTGGAATATGACCTTGATCATGGTCATTAACTGATCCTGTTCAACAAAAAAGGCTGCAAATTATTTGCAGCCTTTTTTGTTTGTATTGTATTTGTAGATCCTAGATATGGATCGCCCTGTTTTCAGTAGCGGCCATAGCTGCTTCTTTTAGTGCTTCGGTATAGGTAGGGTGCGCGTGGCAGATCCTGGCAATATCCTCGGCGGAAGCCCTAAATTCCATTGCAACAACAGCTTCTGCAATCATGTCTGCCGCACGAGGACCGATCATGTGTACACCCAGAATTTCGTCAGTTTTGGCATCGGCCAGTACTTTTACAAATCCATCGGTATCCATGCTTGCTTTGGCCCTGCCGCTTGCTTTGAAAGGGAATGAACCTGATTTATATTGAGTTCCGTTTTCTTTGAGCTGCTCTTCTGTGTATCCTACGGAAGCCACCTCAGGCCAGGTGTATACCACACCCGGGATGAGGTTGTAGTTGATATGCGGTTTTTGTCCTGCAAGTATTTCAGCAACATATATTCCTTCATCTTCTGCTTTATGGGCAAGCATCGCACCTTTGATCACATCGCCTATGGCGTATACTCCCCGCACGGAAGTTTCCAAATGCTCATTTACCGGAATCTTATTTCCTCTTTCTTCTGTGGTAATACCTATATTCTCCAGGCCAAGACCCTGAGTATACGCAGTACGTCCTACTGCTACTATGCAATAATCTGCTTCGAGGCTTACCTTCTCGCCTTTTGCATTATCAGCCGTCACAGTTACTTTTTTCCCTTTTACAGTTGCACCGGTGACTTTATGGTTCATATAAAACTCCATACCCAGCGATTTTTTCAATACCCTTTGAAGTTCTTTACCCAACCCTGCATCCATAGTTGCGATGATAGAAGGCATAAATTCAACAACAGATACTTTAGTACCAAGACGGGCATACACAGACCCAAGCTCCAACCCTATCACACCACCGCCTATCACGATCATCTGCTTAGGTACCTCTTTAATATTTAAAGCTTCTGTAGAAGTAATGATCCTTTTTTTATCAATTGGAAGGAACGGAAGTGCTGTTGGTTTGGAACCAGAAGCAATGATCACATTTTTGGCAGTAATGGCTTCGGATGTGCCATCACCTTTGGTTATTTTGATGGTGTTTTTATCAACAAATGAACCTAGGCCCTCAAAAGTATCTATTTTATTTTTCTTAAAAAGATATTGTATTCCTGCAGTATTCTGAGCTACGACATCGTCTTTGCGCGCAATCATTTGCGGCATATCTACCTTTAAATCTTTAAGGTCTATACCATGGGTCTTAAAAGTATGTCCGGCATTATGAAAGTGCTCTGAAGAGTCCAGTAACGCCTTGGAAGGGATACATCCTACGTTAAGGCAGGTACCACCAAAGGTTTTGTATTTTTCTATAACTGCTGTTTTTAAGCCTAACTGGGCACATCTGATAGCGCCAACATAACCGCCCGGACCCGAGCCTATCACAACTACATCGTATTGCATATTAAAGGTTTTTTTGTAGCACAAAGTTAGGTAAAAGCCAGTTAAATTCTGTATCAAATTCGTATGTTTATATGATGAAGAAATTCCTGATTTGCTGCTTTTTTATATTATGCATTTTTTCTGCTGATGCGCAGTTGATGACGAATAAGTCGTCATTTTCACGTGCGGATTCTTTGAGAGGGACGCTTAGCCCAATGCGCAGCTGCTATGACATCAATTATTATCATCTGGATGTGAAGATCGATGTGGACCAAAAATTTATCAGCGGAAGTAATGAATTCAGGTTTACTGCCACGCGTGATTTTGACAAACTCCAATTTGACCTGTTTAGTAACCTTAAAATAGACAAGGTCCTTTACAAAGGAGCTGAGCTTCCTTACCAGAGAGAATTTAATGCCGTATTTATTGCATTTCCGGCTTCCATAAAAACGGGCACACGAGATAGTTTCACGGTTTTTTATTCCGGGAATCCGGTTATTGCCAAAAATCCACCCTGGGATGGAGGCTTTATATTTAAGAAGGACAAATCCGGCAACCCATGGGTATCTGTAGCCTGCCAGGGTTTTGGAGCAAGCAGCTGGTGGCCAAACAAAGATCATCAGAGTGATGAGGTGGATAGTCTGTTGATCAGTGTAAGCGTGCCCGAGGGGCTACAGGACATTTCTAACGGGCGGCTGCGCAGTATCCTTAAAAAATCCGGGGGTTATACCCAATACAACTGGTTTGTTGGCAGTCCTATTAACAACTACAACGTGAGCGTTTATATTGGCAAGTATGCGCACTGGAAGGATACTTACCAGGGCGAGAAAGGCCTGCTGACCCTTGACTTCTGGTCGCTAAAAGAAGACAGTACCCAAGCCAGGCCGCATTGGGCCGCGGATGTAAAACCCATGCTCAAATCTTTTGAACACTGGTTTGGGCCGTATCCTTTTTACGAAGACGGATATAAACTGGTGCAGGCCCCGCACCTGGGAATGGAGCATCAAAGTGCTGTGGCGTATGGAAACCAGTTTAAAATGGGCTATCTGGGCAATGATCTTTCTGGTTCGGGCTGGGGATTGAAGTTTGATTTTATCACCATCCATGAAAGCGGACATGAGTGGTTTGGAAACAATATTACCACTAAAGATGTGGCCGATATGTGGGTTCATGAGGGATTTACGGCCTATTCAGAAGCATTGTTTACAGAATCGGAACATGGAAAGCCGGCAGCCGAAAGCTACGTGGAAGGGATCAGAAAAAACATTGATAATGACATCCCAATCATTGGCCCCTACCAGGTAAATAAGGAAGGTTCCGGAGATATGTACTACAAAGGTTCAAACCTTGTTCACCTGATCAGGCAACTGATCAATGATGATGAAAAATTTAGAAGTATCCTGAGAGGGCTAAATAAAACCTTTTATCATCAGACCGTAACCACTCAGCAGGTGGAAAGCTATATTGCTAAACAAAGCGGGCTAAAACTGGACAAGATTTTTGATCAGTACCTGCGTCATAAAGATATTCCAACTTTTCAATACCAGATAAAAGAAGGTAAACTGAGCTACCGCTGGATTGCTGATGTAAAGGACTTTGACATGCCGCTAAAGGTAACCCTAAAGCCCGGCAGCTTTGCCGTGATCCATCCATCTGCATCCTGGAAAACGATCCAGGTAGACAAAGACATTACAAATAAGTCGTTTAAAGCAGATCCCAATTTTTATATCCGCATAAAAGAAGGCTCATGAAAATAGGGCCTCAATGTTTTGCATTGAGGCCCTATTTATTTATATCGTTGAATAGTTATACTCCCAAAAGTAATCTGGCAGGATCTTCTAACAATTGCTTCACCCTAACCAGGAAACCTACAGACTCTCTTCCGTCTATGATCCTGTGATCATAAGATAAAGCCAGATACATCATCGGACGGATCACCACCTCACCTTTTTCAGCAACGGGACGCTCAATGATGTTGTGCATGCCCAAAATTGCAGACTGAGGCGCATTGATGATCGGGGTAGACATCATAGATCCAAATACTCCCCCATTTGTAATGGTAAATGTACCGCCTGTCATCTCTTCTATAGTTAATTTACTATCGCGTGCTTTCGTAGCCAGTTCAATTACAGTTTTCTCAATTTGCGCAAGGCTCATACTTTCCGCATTTCTGATAATTGGCACTACAAGGCCCTTGGGAGCAGAAACCGCAATGGAGATATCAGCAAAATCATTAAATATAACAGACTCCCCGTCAATACGTGCATTCACTGCAGGAAAATCTTTTAAAGCCTCACATACCGCTTTGGTAAAAAAGCTCATAAAGCCCAGACCAACGCCATATTTTTCTTTAAACTGATCTTTATATTTTCCACGCAGATCCATGATCGGCTTCATGTTGACCTCGTTAAAAGTAGTCAGCATAGCGGTCTCGTTCCTAACTGCAACTAAGCGTTTAGCTACCGTTTTGCGCAAAGGCGACATTTTTTCTCTGCGCTCATTTCTTGAACCAGCTACAGCTTCAACTGCAGGAGCAGCTTTTGCAGCAGGGACAGCAGCGGCTTTAGGCTGAGATTTTTCAGCATTCACAGCATCTTCCTTGGTAATTCTGCCATCCACACCAGTTCCTTTTACAGCACCTGCATCAATGCCTTTTTCAGCAAGTATTTTGCCAGCTGATGGCGATGGTGTTCCGGTGGCATAAGTTTCACCTGATTTTTCTGCTACCGGAACAGCAGTTTTATCAGCAGCTACAGCGGCCTTTTCAGCCTCAGGAGCTACTGCTTCTTTAGATTTAGGAGCCTCAGCAGCACCTCCATTCTCAATTTTACAAACCACAGCACCTATTGCAAGTGTATCACCTTCGGCAGCTACAGTCCTCAAAGTTCCGGCTTGTTCTGCAGTTAATTCAAAGGTTGCTTTATCAGACTCTAACTCAGCGATAACCTCATCCATTTCTACTGCTTCCCCATCATTTTTTACCCAACGTGATAAAACAACTTCGGTGATCGACTCGCCAACCGGTGGAACTTTTATTTCTATACTCATAACTGATGTATTATTTTTTCTAATCTACATTATATACTTTACTCACCGATTTTTTGGCGATCTTTTGCTCCTTTTCAGTAACCGGCATTTCAAACGCTTTGGCCAGAATATAAGCTTGTTGATCTGCATGCTGTTTGGCATATCCGGTAGCAGTGCTGCTGCTTTCCGATCTCGAGATCACTTCAATATCGTTAAAAATTGTCTTTCTAAGCCTACGTAATAAATAAGGCCATGCACCCATATTTTCAGGCTCTTCCTGTACCCATACCGCTTCTTCAGCATTTTTATATTTTTTATAAACTGCTTCCATTTGAGCGAGTGGAGTGGGGTAAAGCTGTTCTACCCTAACAATAGCCACCTTTTTAATCTGATCATTTTGTTGTTTCTCTAACAACTCATAATAGATTTTTCCGCTACAGAACAAGACTCTTGTTACGTCTGAAGACTTAACATTTAAATCTGCTATTACTTCCTGAAACTTGTTATCCGTAAACTCTTCCAGTTTAGAAACACATTGTGGATGGCGCAATAAACTTTTAGGAGTAAATACGACTAGCGGCTTTCTGAAATCGCGCTTAAATTGTCGGCGCAAAGCGTGGAAAAAATTTGCGGGAGTACTACAATTAACAACCTGCATATTGTAATCTGCACAAAGCTCCATAAAACGTTCTATTCTCGCTGACGAATGTTCTGGCCCCTGCCCTTCATAACCGTGCGGGAGTAACAGCACCAATCCATTTTCACGCTGCCATTTGGTTTCCGCACTGGCGATATACTGATCTACCACGATCTGTGCGCCGTTAAAGAAATCACCAAACTGCGCTTCCCATATAGTAAGCGCATTTGGATTTGCCATTGCATAACCATACTCAAAACCGAGCACACCATACTCAGATAAATGAGAGTTATAAATATCAAAGGGTGCTTGTTGTTCTGAAATGTTGCAAAGCGGGATATATTCCTCCTCAGAATCCTCAAGTGTTATTACTGCATGACGGTGAGAAAAAGTACCGCGCTCAACATCCTGTCCACTTAAGCGTACACGCTTACCCTCTGCCAGCAATGTCCCGTAAGCAAGTTGTTCACCCATCGCCCAGTCAAAGACATGGGTTGTGGTAGCCATCTTACTGCGCTCATCAAATAATTTCTCTATTTTTTTGAAGAACTTCTTTTCAGAAGGCAGGGTACTTATCCTTTTGGCTACTTCCAGCAAGGTAGATTTCTTAACTGAGGTATTTGGAGAAGATTCAAAATCTTTAGGAGTGGCTAAACGCATGTCAGACCACGCTCCGCCAAATTTCACATCCTGATAAGTAGATGTAATCTCTTTTGCTTCGTTCAGTCTTTCCTGCAATATACCCCGGAACTCTTTTTCCATTTCCTTGGCCAGGCTTGCTTCAAGCTTACCTTCACCTATCAGTTGCTGCACATAGATATCACGTGGATTGGCATGTTTTTCTATACTTTTATACAGCAAAGGCTGGGTAAATTTAGGCTCATCGGCCTCATTATGACCAAACTTTCGATAGCATAAAATATCTACAAACACATCATTTTTATATTTCTGACGGTATTCCATTGCCAGGTTAATGGCATATACCAAAGCCTCAGGATCATCTCCGTTTACATGGAATACAGGAGACAAAGTTACTTTCGCAATGTCTGTACAATAAGTACTTGTACGTCCGTCTTTATAATTGGTAGTAAAACCGATCTGATTGTTAATGATCAAGTGAATGGTACCGCCGGTCTTATAACCGTCCAATCCGGCCATCTGTATTACTTCATATACAATGCCCTGTCCGGCGACAGAAGCATCACCGTGAATTAATATTGGTGCAATACGGGCATTGTCCCCACCATATTTAAAATCAATTTTAGACCTGGTCATACCTTCTACCACCCCATTTACTGTTTCGAGGTGAGAAGGATTGGGGCAAAGGCTCAGGTGAACACTTTTCCCATTATTGGTAGTAACATCAGTAGAATAACCCAGATGATACTTAACGTCTCCGCCAAAAGGCGATTCTGCACTGTATCCTTTTCCTTCAAATTCTGCAAATATATCTTTATACGTTTTTTGCATAATATTGGCAAGCACATTTAAACGCCCTCTATGTGCCATACCAATTACAAATTCTTCTATTCCCAGCTCTGATCCTATTTCAATTATAGAATCAAGTGCCGGTATCAGTGATTCAGCACCTTCAAGAGAAAAACGCTTTTGACCCAGGAATTTGGTACCTAAGAAATTCTCAAAACTTACCGCTTCGTTTAGTTTCTTTAAAATCCTTCTTTTTTCATCCAGTGAAAAGTTGGGCGTATTGCGTGCACTTTCCATCTTATTCTCAATCCACTTAAGCACCTCAGGTGTACGGACATACTTATACTCTGCCCCAATTGACCGGCAATAAGTCTGATTTAAAAATGCGATGATCTCAGCAAGCGTTGCTGCACCTATCCCTATCTCAACACCTGAATTAAAAACGGTCTGAAGATCCGATTTATTCAAACCAAAGTTCTCCAAATCAAGTGTGGGCATGTGCTGGCGTCTCTCCCTTACCGGATTGGTTTGGGTAAAAAGGTGACCCCGCTGGCGGTAACCATTAATTAAGTTTAAAACATTAATTTCCTTCAAAAAATGCTCCGGTGTTTCTGAACTGACAGTCGCCCCGGCAGACCCTCTGCCAAAGTCAAATCCCTCAAAGAATTTTTGCCAGCCAAATTCAACCGAACCTGTGTCTTCTTTATAAGATTGGTATAATGATTCTATGTATTCTGCGTTAGCGCCGTTGAGATAAGATAAATTATCCATTATGTTTAATTGCTATAAGTGTTGCAAAATTAAGGATTTTTTACCTTAAAAAACAGGTAACCTGGTTATAAATCTTCAAGAAATTCCACCATATCACAAACGTTCTTTAGTGGCTTTAGCTGATCCTTTACCAGAACATCAAATTCTGATATCAAACTTCCTGCCACCAATAATGGAACATTGAGCGTATCCATTACTTTACTGATAACTTTATTGGGATCTCTGCCTAAATTTAAGGAGGTCAGCACAATAAATGCATAATCAGGCTTATAAGAATCGACTACTTTTTTTAAATCTGCATAAGGTATTTCAGCACCCAGGTACAATGTTTCGTGTCCGCATTTTTTCAGCAGGTACCTTGCAAACAAAAGACCTGTCTCATGCATTTCCTTTTCCGGCAGGAACAAAAGGAATCTTTTAGGGTCTTTGCGTTTTGGCTTTTTGACCTTATCAATCTCTACAATTATACGGTCACGTATCAGATTAGACGCAAAGTGTTCATGGGAAGGATCGATTGTACCTGTCTGCCACAGCATCCCTATTTTCTTCATGAATGGAAACAATACTATATCCATAGCCTTGATCAGCCCCATTTCCTTAATGCAGCCCCCCAGCGTTTCCGAAAAACTATCTTCATTATACTCAATTGCAGCATTTGATAAATTGAGTATCTGAACAGAATCGTTTTTCCAATCCGTTTTAAATTGCTTTACCAGGGTAGAAATATGTTCACGGCTCATGCTGGCTATCTTGCTGATTTTATAGCCATTTTCATTTAATGCTACAATGTTCAGCAATACCTTCAGATCTTCTTCATCATAATATCTGATATTTGTGGGTGTTCTCTTTGGCGGAACCAGATCATACCTATTCTCCCAGGCCCTGATAGTATGGGCCTTTATTCCTATTAGGTTTTCTATATCACTTATGGAGAACTTTTTCACGTTTAGACAACAAATGTTAAACAACTTTGTTTAAAAAACAATTATTGTTCAATATTTCTTCAAACAAAACTGGTTAGCGTTTAAAAAGCTGAATAAATTAAGTCAGGGAAGGTATACTAAAATCTGCAACATCAAGTATTTTGATTTGCTTTTCAAGGTCAAAGGTATTTTTTGATTTATGATCAAGCCCAGCTCCCGCCACGTTGGCCCAGTTACCCCAATTACTTGCTGGCGCATAATCAATTAACTTTTCTTCAAAATATATGGCTCCCTTTGTCCAATGAATCTTTAACACGTAGATCAGGAATGTAGCAACTAACAATCTGCCTGAATGATTTATAAAGCCCGATGTATTTAACTCAAGCATATACCTGTCTACCAGCAGATGTCCTGTAGCACCATTTTTCCATTTTAACAGCTGCGGATCGTCAACCGTATCCGGATTAGAAATTAACTCGCTCAGGCTTGCTTCATCAAAAAATCCTATTCCATGCTTTTTAAACATAAACCTGTAATAGTCCCGCCAAAGTAAGCCTAAAAGAATATGATTGAAATTGGAATTTGAGCCAAATTTACCTTCAGCTTCTTTGATCATCCAATATACTTTTCTGGGCGACAAACAACCCAATCCCAGCCAGACAGAGAGTCTTGAAGAAAAACCTGGCCTGTCAGCCGTACTTTTCGCAGGTTTCAAATAAACATCAGATCCAACTTCAACCAGTTCTGTAAGATGCCTGAGCCCTGCAGCCTCACCTCCAGCAGCATACCGATCTGTCATTACCCCCTCATCAAAAGTAAACCCAAGATCAGTAATCTCCGGAAGTTCCCCCCACTGTTCATTTTCTACAAATTCAATTTTCTCCGGCGCTTCAAAACATGATTTTACTATTGAATCACGTTCTGTTTTCTTTTTGAACTGAGCAAATATATCCGGGATGTCTTTTATTGGAAATGGCAAATCTTCTTTATTGTAAAGTGTATGCCCTATAAAATGCTTCAGATTAACCTTTTGCTGCCATAAAACATCTTCCACATGTGCAGATATTAACGTTTCTTCTGGCCCTACTTCACGGTGATGGTATACTTCAGAGATGTCAAATTGTGATACCAATTTTAACATATTGTCTTCTGGTTTGCCATGAACAATTAGCATGTCACCTCCTAACAACTGAAAAGCTTTTCTTAAAGCCAATACACTTTCCAGTAAAAACTGAACCCTGCTAATTCCCGTTTTTAAGGTTTCAAACCTGGTGGTCTCAAAATACCTTTCATCAAAAAAATAAACAGGCAGGACACTGTCGGATTTTGAAATAGCTTCCACTAACATTTCATTATCATGTAAGCGAAGGTCATTCCTAAACCAAACTAGTATTCTCTTAGATTTCATTAACTTGCTGCTGCGTTTTGTTTATATCAAACAAAAATATACGATTTATTATCTTAATAAGAATTGCTCAGGCAATATTTACATAAGCAAAACAAAAAATATGACATTAAGCCTGTTTTTTAAAACCATTAGCAGAAGGTTTGGGTTGTCTAAAAAGAAACTGTCACATAAAAAACAACATTTCGAATGAAGAAGCACATCCTGATTACAGGGGCAACCGGTACAGTAGGCAAAAAACTAATAAGTGAATTACATGCGAGTGGCCACACTATCTCCATCCTATCCAGGAAACCGAGTGCAATTAAGAATGCCAAAGTATATGTGTGGGACGTATATAAGCAACAAATAGATTTAAACTGCCTGACGGGTGTAGACACAGTTATCCACCTTGCGGGAGAAAACATTGCAGAGAAAAAATGGACTAAAGAAAGGAAGCAACAAATTATAGAAAGCAGAACATTCTCTACGGCATTACTCTACAAAGCAATAAAGGAAACTAATGCTCCTGTAAAAACCTTTATTTCTGCTTCTGCGGTTGGTTTTTATGGAAGTCGAGGAGATGAAATATTGACTGAAGATGCTAGCAGCGGTACAGGCTTTATGGCTACTTGCTGTAAACTTTGGGAAGATGCTGTAGATGAAGGAACTTCCTTAGGTTTAAGGATCGTAAAATTTAGGATAGGGGTTATCCTAGCCAAAGGTGAAGGTGCACTGGCCTCCTTAGAAAAACCAATACGGTTTTTTGCCGGAGCAGCACTTGGTAGCGGCACTCAGTGGATGCCCTGGGTCCACATCGACGATATAACGGCCATGTTTAAAAACGCTGTAGAAAATAGTGCATTCAACAGCACCTATAACGCGTGTGCACCATTTCCTGTCACCAATGCCACATTGACCAAAGTAGTTGCCAAACAACTTCACAGACCGGTATGGCCATTTAACGTACCGGAAAAAGTACTCGAGATGATCCTTGGCAAGATGAGTGCTGTAGTGCTTAACAGCACAAATACTTCCGCACAAAAAATACTGGATACTGGATTTGAGTTCAAATTTACCCATCTTGAAGACGCTTTGGCCGATATTTACCAAAAATGAAACAAGAAATCAGTATCTGCTGGCTTAGAAGAGATCTGCGGTTGCAGGACAATGCAGCTCTCTATCATGCATTGAAAAGCCCTCATCCTGTTTTGCTTTTATTTATATTCGACAAGAACATTCTCGGAAAACTAAGGGATCCACATGACGCAAGGTTAACTTTTATATACCAGGCAATTGAAGAACTACATACAGAAGTAAAGGAATATCAGTCATCAGTAGTCATAAAATATGGAAAACCAGAAGCATGCTGGAATGAAATACTAAGCACCTACACTGTAAAATCAGTTTTCACCAATCACGACTACGAGCCTTATGCAAAAGAACGGGATGATGCACTTGCAGAATACCTGGCCTCTGAAAACATCGGCTTTAAGACTTTCAAAGACCAGGTTATCTTTGATAAAGAGGAGATTCTCAAAGCCGACGGCAAACCATACACCGTATTCACCCCTTATTTCCGGCAATGGCAGCAAAAGCTCAATGAATTTTATATCAGCTCTTATCCTGTTAATAAATACCTTGGGAATCTATTTCAGACCAGTCCGTTCAACATTCCTTCTTTAGAAAATATGGGATTTAAACCATCCTCTAAAAAATTCCCTAAAAAGGATTTTGTAAGCAAATTAAATAGCTATGAGGCCAAAAGGGACTTTCCAGGAGATGACGCGACTACACATATTGGCCTTCACCTCAGATTTGGAACAGTAAGCATCAGGCATGCGGCAGCGCAGGCCTTAAAACAAAAAGCACATAAGTGGCTTTCTGAACTAGCATGGAGGGATTTCTATATGATGATCCTGTGGCACTTCCCAAATATTATAAAGTCATCATTTAAACCTGCTTATGACAATATCCATTGGCGAAATAATGAGGACGAATTTAAAGCCTGGTGCGAAGGCAATACTGGCTATCCCTTGGTAGATGCAGGTATGAGGCAGCTAAATGAAACAGGTTATATGCACAATCGGGTAAGGATGGTAGTGGCAAGCTTTCTGACGAAACACCTGTTGATAGACTGGCGATGGGGCGAAGCTTATTTTGCTGAAAAATTACTGGACTATGAAATGGCCAGTAACATCGGAGGCTGGCAATGGTCATGCGGTTGTGGAAATGATGCTGCACCTTATTTCAGAGTATTCAATCCGGAACTTCAGGCAAGGAAATTTGACCCTGAAAATAAATATATCGACCACTGGGTACCTGAATACAAACTACAAACCCATGTCAAGCCCATAGTTGATCATGCCTTCGCAAGAGAAAGGGTATTAAAAGTCTTTAAAGAAGCTTTAAATGAATAAGCGGCTAATTTGTCACTTCCACAATTTCAACATCAAAATCTAGACAGGTATTCGCTGAAAAACTCGGCTGTGCTGCATTACCATAAGCAAGGACAGAAGGAATAAATATCCTCACTTTAGCCCCCTTCTTAAATTTCTGAAGGATTAGCCAGCCCGGAATGGTCGCTGTAAGATTGGTTACAAAAGTGCCGGCGGTATTGGAATCAAAAACGGCACCCTCTAATGTCCGTCCAGTATAATTTACGGTAAGATCAGAAGTCTTGGTAATCACATCAGTACCCGTACCTGCTTCGTTAACCTGATAATAAACACCTGATTCATCTTTTGTTGCGACAATTCCTTTGGCCGTTAAAAAATCTTTAATATGCTGATCGTCCAATGCAGCCTGTGATTGGGCATAAGTTGTGATCGTCAAATCGATAGGGTCATTGGAGGGCACTCCTATAGTTGCCGATCCATTTTTGCCAAAAGCAAGGTAAGAAGGAAGTAATAGGCGGATCACAGCACCTGGCTTAGCGGCATTCAATGCGGTGATGATGCCCGGAATTTTCTTACCAAGGAATATATCAGTATAACCTACGAAGGTACCCAAATTATTTGTAGTTGGCGTACCGTAATAGGTAGTCCCTGAAGCTAAAGACTTTACATCTCCTCTATAACGGACAGAATCGGTATTGGTATAAAATTCCCCCGTACCCTGGCTTACGATCTGATAATAAAAACCAGAACCTCCCGGATCTGCCGTTGCCGTAAGGTGATTTGCAGCAATATAGTCTTGAATCTTACGATCATCAATACTTTGAACAGATTCATACTCCTTTTTACAGGAATTTAAAATGATCAAACTCAAAAGCACCAAAGTATATGAGGATATTGTTTTTAACATACTATTTATTTTTAAAAATTTTTTTTAAATCAATTGTAAAATCCAGCACTGCATTTCTGGGCAAATTACCCACCAGGTAATCTTTGTAGCCTAGTGGTGAAGGTATGAGCAATCTTATTCTTCCGCCCTGCTTAATTAATGGCAATCCTATCTTCCAGCCTTCTATAGACTTCTGAAGAACAAATCCATAAGGTCGCAGGTCATTAGCACTGCTAAAGGTCAGGGAATCGCCTAACAACCTGCCTTCGTATTCCACTACTAAACTATCACTCAAATCAGGTCTTTCTCCTGTCCCTTCACTGAGGATTTCGTAATACAGTCCACTTTCATCCCTCAACAAAGTGACATCAGTGGAATCTGCCCATTTTTTGATCCGTGCCTCGTCAACTGCAAGCTGTGCTTCCCCATCATAAACCGTCTTTTTTTGACAGGCAGAGAAAGCAACTAACAAGAAGAAGAATCCCAACAACAGGCTATTTTTCAACATAATTGACAAAAATACTCTTTTATTAGGGATAGCGCAATTTTTAACCAATTTTAACAATTATAACCACCATAAAAAACGCCCATGAATAATCACGGGCGTTCCAGTTTAATTATGAAAATGTTATCTAATAACAATATTTATTAGCAGCAATCACCTGCTGCGCTACTTTCTGCCTGACTTCCTTGACATTAAAAGGCTCCATCTTGGTAAACCTGCGTAAGCCCACCATCATCATACGCAACTCATCCCCCTCTGCAAATGCCCATAGTGCTTCTTTACCTGCTCCCTGAACAGCTTCAACCGCCTCCATAAAGTAGATCCTCATCAAATTAAGCTGACCTTCACAGGCTTCCGCACCTTTCAAACTCACCAACTTCTCGGTCCGCAGCATTG
This sequence comes from Pedobacter psychroterrae, assembly GCF_004331695.1. Classification (GTDB taxonomy): domain Bacteria; phylum Bacteroidota; class Bacteroidia; order Sphingobacteriales; family Sphingobacteriaceae; genus Pedobacter; species Pedobacter psychroterrae. Next base: position 190,433 of record NZ_SJSL01000001.1, read on the forward strand.
CAGATTCCGCCACATAAACATAGCCTGCCATGTCTGCAATATTCATCAGTATCTCCTGTTCTTTAGACAGGCTCATCATCAGCTTCTGTACAGCGGCACCTGCCACCATTAAAGCAGCTTTTTTCAGGTTAGTAATAATCTTTTTTTCTGCTGCAAACAGGGTATCATCTTCTTCTCCGAAATCAGGAATTGACATTAGCTCCCCTGCTACCGCGGTTGCCGGCGTCATCAGGTCCAGTTCACCTTTCATTGCCCTTTTTAGCATCATGTCTACTGTCAGCAACCTGTTGATCTCGTTCGTCCCTTCAAAGATCCTATTGATCCTCGCATCACGATACGCCCGGTCCATAGGTGCCTCGGCAGAAAATCCCATACCTCCGTAAATTTGAACACCCTCGTCCACTACATAATCCAACACCTCAGAACCCCATACTTTCAATATAGCGCACTCCACCGCAAACTGCTCAGTAGATTTCAGTTTTGCCTTACCGGCATCCATCCCTCCCGCTACAAGCGTATCATAAGCATCATCGATATTCTGCCCCGCACGGTAATTTGCCGACTCAACAGCATATACCTTTGCCACCATCTCTGCTATTTTATGTCTTATCGCACCATATTTAGAAATTGGCCTGTCAAACTGGATCCGCTCATTTGAATAGTTGACCGCTGTATCTATCACTGATTTTGACGCACCTATTGCCGCAGCCGCCAGCTTGATCCTTCCAATGTTCAGAATATTAACTGCTATTTTAAATCCATTTTGCCGCTCAGAAAGCATATTTTCCACAGGCACAGGACAATCATTAAAGAACACCTGTCTGGTAGAAGAACCTTTAATACCCATTTTATGCTCTTCAGGATTCATGGTGATTCCCCCAAATTCACGTTCTACAATAAAAGCGGTAAGGTTGGCGTCATCATCGATCTTCGCAAATACAATAAAAACATCTGCAAAGCCCCCATTGGTGATCCACATTTTCTGACCATTGATCAAGTAATGTTTGCCGTCGCCAGACAATTTTGCTTTTGTCTTTCCAGAATTTGCATCAGAACCTGAGTTGGGCTCAGTCAGACAATAAGCGGCTTTCCACTCCCCCGTTCCAAGCTTGGGTATGTATTTATCTTTTTGTTCTTTATTTCCGTAATATAGTATTGGCAAAGTACCAATACCTGTGTGCGCAGAAAGTGCAACAGCAAAGGAATGGCCGGCGCCTATAATATCTGCTACGAGCATAGAGGTATTGAAGTTCTTTCCAAATCCGCCATATTCTTCCGGTATGGAAACACCCAGAATTCCCAGCTCACCTGCTTTATCCATTAGCGACTGCATCAATCCATCCTCCTGCTGATCTATGCGATCAAGATTTGGGTATACCTCTGCGGCCAAAAAGTCCCTGCAGGTTTGTGCAATCATGTTTTGCTCTTCATCAAATTCCTCAGGAATAAATACATCCTGATAACTGGTCTCTGCTATCAAAAACTCTCCACCCTTAATTGTTTTTTTGTCTGTAGTTTCCATCTTTACTAAGTAATAAATTTTAAGTTCACTTATAACTCTGTTATAGCATTTCAAAAATACCGGCGGCACCCTGTCCACTTCCCACACACATCGTCACCATTCCATATTTCTGATTTCTTCTTTTTAATTCATTAAACAACTGTACGGACAACTTAGCCCCTGTACATCCCAATGGATGCCCAAGCGCGATAGCCCCACCATTGACATTCAAAATATCTGTGTTGATACCGAGTTCCCGGATGATAGCCAGCGATTGCGAAGCAAAGGCCTCGTTCAACTCAATCAGCTCAATTTGGTCTAAAGTCATCCCTGCCAACTTTAAAGCTTTTGGGATGGCATAAATAGGCCCGATCCCCATGATCCTTGGAGGTACGCCCGCTACACCATAACTCACCAAACGGGCTATTGGCTCAACACCCAGTTCTTTCATTTTCTTTTCAGAAACCACCAATACAAAGGCCGCACCGTCTGAAGTCTGCGAGGAATTACCTGCTGTAACGCTGCCATCTGCTGCAAAAACGGGTTTTAACTTGGCCAGCTTCTCTAAAGAGGTATCTGCCCTCGGCCCCTCATCTGTATCCACTACATAATTTCGCGTTTGCTTTTTCATATTGGCATCCAGGTAGTTTTCATTTACCGTGATGGGCAATACACCAGCCGCTAAATGACCATTTTTAATCGCTTCTACCGCCTTCATATTAGACTGATAAGCAAATTCGTCCTGATCTTCCCTGCTCACTTTATATTCATTGGCCACAGCCTCAGCAGTTAAGCCCATTCCCCAATACCAGTCAGGGTTATTCTTTGCTACATCTGCATTGGGTACTACCTTCCAGCCACCAAATGGCATGCCCGACATTACTTCTACCCCCCCGGCAATGATGCAATCTGCCATACCACTTTTGATTTTAGCAACTGCAGTGGCAATGGTTTCCAGTCCTGAGGCACAGTATCTGTTAACCGTTACACCCGGTACTTTGTCTGTATCCAGTCCCATCAAAGAAATCATACGGCCTATATTAAGGCCTTGTTCCGCTTCGGGAGTAGCGTTTCCTACAATGACATCGTCAATCTCCTCCTTGTTTAAAGAAGGCACCGAAGCCACCAGATGCCTGATCACCTCAGCCGCCAGATCATCTGCCCTGGTAAAACGAAACACACCCCGCGGGGCCTTGCCCACAGCTGTACGATATCCTGCTATAATATATGCTTCCTGCATGTCATTAATTTCTTAAAGGTTTACCTTTGGTTACAATACTTTGAATACGCTCTAAAGTTTTCCGTTCACCACAAAGCGATAAAAATGCCTCTCTTTCCAGATCCAGTAAATATTGTTCCGTTACTTCTGTAGGTGAGGAAAGGTCGCCGCCACACATTACCCATCCCAGTTTCTCAGAAATTTTTTTATCATGTTCTGAGATATAATGGCCTGAATACATCGTGTTTGCCCCGGCATACACAATTCCCAGTCCCTGCTTTCCCAATACCCTGATATCTTTACGTTGCACAGGTTTTGTATATCCTGCATCAGCCAGTTCAATCGCTTTAGCTTTTGCATCACCAATCAGCCTGCTCCTGTTCATTGTGATCGAATATTTATCTTTTTGCAGGTAGCCCAGTTCAAATGCCTCCACTGCAGAGGTAGATACCTTTGCCATACCTATCGTCAAAAACCTTTCTTTCAATGCATTTTGTACAATCTGGTCATCTTTATATTCATCCGAAGCGCGAAGGGCAAATTCTTTAGTACCCCCTCCCCCAGGGATTACCCCTACACCAAATTCTACCAGTCCCATATAGGTCTCAGCATTCAGCTGAACATGATCTGCATGCAGACTAAATTCACATCCACCGCCTAAAGTCAGGTTATGAGGCGCCAGTACCACAGGAATAGCCGAATACCTGATCCGCATCGAGGTGTTTTGAAACAACCTTACCGCCATATTCAGTTCATCCCACTCCTGTTCCACTGCCATCATAAAAATCATTCCTACATTAGCACCGGCCGAGAAATTTGCACCCTCATTGCCAATCACTACCCCTCTATACTCTTTCTCTGCCATATCTATGGCCTTATTAATAGCTTGTAGCGTATCTCCGCCAATCGTGTTCATTTTAGAATGAAACTCTACATTCAGTATGCCATCGCCCAGATCAATAATAGAAGCACCGGAGTTTTTCCAGATCACTTTATTAGTCCTCAGGTTATCAAGAATAATAAACTCATCCGTTCCTGGAACAACCTTATAGCTTTTAGAAGGAATGTCGTAATATTTCCTGACCCCATCCTCCACTTTATAAAAGGTAGTATTGCCAGCTGCCAGCATTTCATGCACCCAGGTGGCAGCCTCGTGGCCATATTTTTTCATACCTTCTACCGCCTCTGCCACCCCAACTGCGTCCCAGACCTCGAAAGGCCCAAGTTCCCAGCCAAAACCTGCCCGCATGGCATCATCTATCCTGTAAAGTTCATCCGAAATCTCCGGAATTCTGTCAGAAACATATTCAAACAAGCCAAAGAATGAAGCCCTGAAAAGTTCTCCCGCCTTGTCCTTACCAGCAGCAAAAACTTTCATCCTGTCCTTTACTTTTTCAATAGATTTGGTCAGGTCCAGCGTGGCTGATTTCACTTTTGCCTGCGGCTTGTACTCCAGGGTTTTCAGGTCCAGCGCCAGTATTTCCGTTTTGCCTTCGGCATTTTTAGTTTTTTTATAAAAGCCTTGGTTGGTTTTATCGCCCAGCCATTTGTTGGCTTCCATTTTTTCTACATATTCCGGCAGTTTAAATAAGTCGTGTGCTTTGTCATCCGGACAATTGTCATACAAACCCTTTGCTACCTTGATCATGGTATCCAATCCAACTACATCAGTGGTACGGAAAGTAGCAGATTTAGGCCTGCCCAGTGCAGGACCGGTATATTTATCAACTTCCTCTACCGTTAGGTCCATTTTCTGTACCAGGTGCAATAAGGCCATAATTGAATATACCCCAACCCTGTTGGCTATAAAAGCAGGCGTATCTTTACATAAAACTGTAGTCTTACCTAAAAACTTATCACCATAATGCATTAGAAAATCTACCAGTTCCGGTTTGGTATGCGGTGTCGGAATAATCTCCAGCAGCCTTAGGTAGCGTGGCGGATTAAAAAAGTGAGTTCCGCAGAAGTTTGCCTTAAAATCATCAGATCTGCCCTCGGCCATCAAATGAATAGGAATTCCCGAGGTATTGGAAGTAACAAAAGTACCTGCTTTGCGGTATTGTTCTACCTGTTCAAAAACCTTTTTCTTGATGTCCAGGTTTTCTACCACCACTTCGATAATCCAGTCTACCGCAGCAATTTTAGACATATCATCCTCAAAATTACCAGTACTGATCTTATTCAGTACTTTCTTCGAATATATTGGGGAGGGGTTAGTTTTAACAGCCGTTTGCAATGCCATATCCACGATACTGTTTCTTGCACCTTCTTTTGGTACAATATCGAGCAACAATACTTCCACACCAATATTTGCGAAGTGACAGGCTATCCTTGAGCCCATAATACCCGAGCCCAGTACAGCTACCTTATTTATCTTTTTGTTCAACATGTTCGATAAGACTTGTATATGATAAAGTGAGCTTATTTAGTTTCTGCAAGGTAGATATGAGGTTATTCTTTTCAGAAATACTGAGATTCCTGTTTAGAAATTCATTGAATGAAATCACGACTTCTTTGGCAAGCTTTCGCTTTTCCACACCAAAATCAGTAAGGAATACTTTAACAGAACGCTTATCTCCCAGAGAAGTTTCCCGATAGATGAGTCCTTGCTCTTCCATATTATTTAGCATTCTGGACAAGCTGGTAGCTTTCACCCCAAGCAAGCCTGCCAGTTGCGAAACAGCTGTCCCTTCCTTATCAATATTGATCAGCACATATCCAATTGCCTGGGTTATGCCAAAACCAGAAGCAATCTGATTATACGTATTGGCCATGTTCTGCCATACAACCTTTAAAAAATAATCTACTGTTTCCTGTTGTTTCATTAATTACTATGCTTGCATAACAAAGCTATTGAAATTAAAATTATAATGCAAACATATTATATAAAATTTTGAGCGCAAAAAAAAGCCCTTAAACCATATCAATCGCTGATTTTAAACTGAAAACTATTTTAGACTTATTAATTATAGCTTTCAGCATCCTTATAGATCTTCTCTACAATATCCCCATTTTTTTCAAGAATGATTTTTCTTTTCAGGCTCAGTTTAGGTGTAAGCTCTCCGCCGTCTATGCTCCACTGCTTAGGCAGGAGTGCAAACCGCTTCACCTGTTCCCATTTACCAAAATCCTTACAAGTATCTGTCACAATACGTTGAAACTTATCAAGCACCTGCGGATTTCCACACATCTCTTCATTAGTAGTATAAACAATTCCCTTTTTATCGGCCCATGCCTTCAACGCGACGAAATTAGGGACAATCAGTGCGGCCGGGAATTTACGGTTCTCACCTATCACCATTACCTGCTCTACCAATGGCGTTTCCTTAAATTTATTCTCCAGCATCTGCGGAGATACATATTTACCTCCTGCTGTTTTAAATATCTCCTTCTTTCTGTCAGTAATCTTCAGGAACCTACCATTAACAATCTCACCGATATCACCAGTATGAAACCAGCCATCATGATCTATAGTTTCGGCTGTCAGGTCATCCCGCAGATAATAACCCTTCATGATGGCATGGCCGCGCGCCAATACTTCCCCGTCTTCTGCTATTTTTACTTCTACACCCTCTATTACTGGGCCCACTGTACCAAACATAGTATTTCCAAAATGGTTTACTGTGATTACAGGGGAGGTTTCTGTCAACCCATAACCTTCAAACACAGGCATACCTGCTGCCCAAAATATTCTTGCCAACCGCTGGTTCAATGCGGCCCCGCCTGAAACAATGACCACCACATTTCCACCCAGGGCCTCCTTCCATTTTTTAAATACCAGCTTGCGGGCTATGCTTAACTGCAAATTATAAAACCAGCCGTTTTCTATTTCATACTTTTCAGCTAGCGCTACAGACCAGAAAAATATCCCTCTTTTGATCCCTGTCAGCGCTTTACCTTTTTCCATGATCTTCTCATACACCTTTTCCAGCAGTCTTGGTACAGTAGAGAAAACATTTGGTTTTATAAACTGGATATCGGCCACTATGGTATCCATACTTTCCGCATAGTAAACCGCAGTATTGCAATACATATACAGATAGACTACCATCCGCTCAAAAATATGGGAAAGCGGCAGGAAACTCAGCCCAGCACTTATTCCATCAGGCAAAAGCACTGCCGAATTTTCGAAGTTTTTCACCAGGTTGTCATGCGTCAGCATTACCCCCTTTGGGGTCCCTGTGGTGCCAGATGTATAAATAAGGGTTAATATATCTTCCGGCGTTACTTTATTCCGGTATTCATCCAGATTTACCTGAGCTTGAGTTATTCCGTCGGCTATGAGTTCTCCCCAATGGCTGGCCCCGGCCACTTTTTCAAAAGTATAGATCATTATCGGCCTTTCTATTGATTTAGTAACCGCAGTGATTTTGGCATACAATAATTCGTCGGCTACAAAAACAACAGTAACCTCAGCATTTTCTAAAATAAACTTGATGTCATGTTCAGCCAGGGTTGGGTAAAGAGGGATCTGATACGCGCCTATCTGCATAATTGCAAAATCCGCAATGTTCCATTCAGGTCTGTTGGCAGACATCACCGCTACCCGGGACGCTTTGCCTACGTTAATACCGATTAAGCCCCTGCTCATTGCATCCACCTTCTCACAAAATGCCCTGGTGCTATATTTATTCCATTCACCATGCACCTTGCCACTTACAAATTCTTCTTTAGGAAAATTTTCCAGATTGTATTGAAGTAAATCAAATACTCTTGTGATCATGGTGGCCATACGCAAACTTATAAATGGATTTAACCAAATCTAACAAATATCTGCGTGAATAAAAAGGCGGCAGATTTACATCTGCCGCCTTTTGCATTATATATGTTGTGTGTTGTTATTTTACAAGTTCTGCACTCAAACGCTCAGCTTTCATCGCCAATGCTCCCGAAAGTGTGCTTTCTGTTCTCTGGCTTACAAAGTTCCTCAACTTAGCATTGTTCATATTATCAGCTACCAGGATATGCTCGTCTGCAGTACCGCTCATTTTCAATACCGCATCATCTGTAATCACTGTGTAAAGACTGCCGGTGGTAGTTTTTACTTTTGCAGTAGCACATTGGTTTAAAAATATCTGAAGATATTTTACATCAAAATTCCCGGTTGTCACTACTGATGAACCACCCGCAGCCTCAATCCGCTGAAGATCTTTTACCGATATATTGATGGTCACCTGGTGCGACTCTGAAGAATTGATATACAAGGTCTGGCCTTTGCTCTGTATGCTGGTGTTCTCTGAATTGAACTGATCATCTACTGATACAGCCTCTACATCACTTTGAGTGAGTACGATCTTTACATTTCCGCTCACCCAGATCTTGTTGATCCCGCTGATCGGGGTATCAAAGTTTTTATAGTTATGGGCCGCTGAACTGGTCAATGCTGTACCGGTTAATACGATAGCAGTTAATAAAGTGGCGAATAATGTTTTAGTCAAAGTTTTCATAATGGTGTTGTTTTCGTTTTAATTTTCTTGTTGTTTTGTAATTAAGACGCAACTGAGATAAAAACGTTGCACGCCATTATGCTGTATTATACCAGCATAAGCTAACTCACGACAAACACCCGAAAATTTTCGACGAACACGATGTAATAACAAACGGACACAAAGACATAAAACTACATTGCTTTGATCCTGATATTTCTAAACGACACTACACCTCCATGCTCTTGGAGCAGGATACGCCCTTTTTTGACCGAACCAAAACCAGGCACTGCCTTACTGAATTTACTTTGTGCTACTGAAGCTGTAAATTTCTTGCTGCCCCGGGTATATTCAAGGATCTTAAAGCCATTCAGCCAATGCTCAATATGATCGCCTTTAGAAACAATCCGAATTGAATTCCATTTTCCAGGTGGATTTACTTTCTTCCTGAGCTTTACAGGCGGCAACACGTCATACAGCGATCCGGCGAGATGATCGGCTTCTTTATTGTCCTCTGCAAGCTTGTCGTCCAGGATCTGGTACTCCATACCAAGATTACCCCCGCTCTCATATTTTGCAAAGAGATACTTGACCCCGCTGTTGCATGCAGTATCGATCATATAGTCCAGTTTTAGATCAAAATCAGCATAATCCATTAAGGTAATTATATCACCACCTTTACCTCCCGCCACCGTAGTAAGGATTCCATTTTCAACTTTCCAACCTGCAGGCACCGGTTGTCCGCTCGTAGCAGACCAGCCATCAGTACTCAAACCGTCAAACAAAAGCATCCAGCCATCTTTCTTTTCCGAACGGGTTAACTTATTAACAGACTGAGCCTTTAATACCAGCGCAAGACTCATCCATACTATTAAAACACAAATGCTCCTTTTCATATCAATTCAATCGTTTTTAAACCTGACAATTCCATTCTTTTAATTTATAGATGAATTTACAAATATTACCCGGTTCTTTCGGCACAATACTTGCTTCTATAGTTTTATCTTAAAAATTTAAATTATAACGTATGAAAAAATTACTTTTTACTTTTATTGCAATTGGCGCGCTCTTTATCGCTAACCTAACTGATGCTCAGGCACAAGACTACAAAAATGCTATTGGTGGCCGCTTTGGATCTGCTAATGGTGTAAGTTTTAAAACTGGACTAAATAATAAAGCGATGCTGGAATTAATTGGTAATTTCAGGAGTAACAGTGGTGTTTCTTATTTTAACCTGACAGGTTTATATGAAGTATATAACCCGATAGGCGGAGCTGCGGGCCTTAACTGGTACTATGGTGCAGGTGCTACCATCGGTTCTTACAAAGTAAAAGGGGTGGCAAGTGATGTTTATTTGTCAGCAAATGGTGTATTGGGATTAGACTATAAATTTAAGGACGCACCTATCAACTTATCAATTGATTGGGTTCCTGCATTGCAGTTAACTCCTAATACGGGTTTTTATGGTGGTGATGTTGGCTTAGGTGTACGTTTCACTTTTTAAAAAAGAATAACAATTCCATTTCCGGGAAGCCGGAGTGATAAAAAACCGATCGTCATCCTGAAACAAATTCAGGATGACGATCGGTTTAAGATTATACTACCTCCGCTAGCCATCTATCTTACTTCAGCCAAGCCGTTCTTACTTTCAGCTGCGAAGCACTTGCTTTTTCGTCAAGTTGCGTTACTAACTTTACGCTCGTTGCGGCTTTTAACTTGATTTTAATGTCCTTAACTATTCCATCTCTTCTGATCATAATAGTTACTTCATCTCCAATATTTTTACCTGTAATGGTTGGCATACGTTCTATTGCAGCCTCAACAGGGATACCATCTACACTGATCACTTCATCGTTCACATTTAATCCCCCCTCCCATGCGGCAGAATTACGGGATACTGCAGAGACAATGATACCACCTTCAATTTTTTTGGATGCTACGCCCAGATAGGGAACTTTCATACCAGCATTTTCATCTTTAACCAGGATACCTGCATATCCAAAATACTTTGCATAGTCGATAGGCCCGGTTCCGTTCACGTACTTTTCCCAGAAAGGATTAAAACTGATTCCGCTGATCTTTTCAACCATAGCCTTAAATTTCGCATCGGTATATCCTCTTCCCTGCTTTTTATAATATTCTGTATACATGGCCTTCATCACATCATCCAGATTTTTGGCCCCTTTTGTGGCATGGGTAATTTCAAGGTCCATCAGCAAACCCATCACTTCACCTTTGCTGTAATACGAAATGGTTGAATTGTTTGAATTCTCATTTGGCCTGTATGCTTTGATCCAGGCATCGTAACTAGCTTCTGCGGCCGATTGTACCCTGGAACCTGGTGTGTTTACTACTCCTGCTATTGCTGTTGCAAGCGTTTGAGCCGTTTCTTCCAAAGTAAAAAATCCAGCCCTGAACATCAGCTTGTTTTCATAATAAGAGGTAAAACCCTCAGCTACCCAAAGACTGGTTGTATAGTTTTCATTGTCGTAATCAAAGGGCCCTAAAGCTGCGGGGCGCAACCGCTTTACATTCCATAGGTGGTAATATTCATGCGCTACCAGGTTAAGGAAACTTTTATAACCAGTTTCAGAAGTATAAGCAGTACGGGTGGCACCCAATACGGTAGAGTTTAAATGCTCAAGACCACCACCACCAGCCTCAAAATTGTGTACAATAAAGGTGTAGTGTTTATTCGGATTTTCACCATAAATGGCGGTACCCTGCTCCACAATTTTGGCCATATCTACCTTCAATTTCTCTTTATCATAATTGCCGCCGCCAAACATCGCCACCTCGTGCTTTACCCCGGATGCTGTAAACTCAAACACATCCTGGTTTCCAACTTCTATTGGACTGTCAAATAAAATATCAAAGTTTTGGGCAGTATAACTGAAAGGCTGATTTGTTACTGGTTCTAATCCTGTAGATACTTTATTCCATCCATTAAATGGATGGATCTTTACAGTACTTGGCAGATTAAGCATCCCATCAGGATACATAAAAATACCTGTACTTGACAGGAAAGCGTGCTCATCTGTTATGAAAGAGGTGCGTACGGAGACTTCATTTGCGTACACACGGTAATTTAGTTTAATGTCTTTTGCTTTTGCATGATAAATCCTCCAGGCATTCTTTCTTATCTTTTCAAATTTAATAGACTTACCACCGGCAGTCGCAGTAAATCCTTCAATGTTTTTAGCAAATTCACGCACCAGATAAGATCCCGGTGTCCATACGGGCATTTTTACATCCACATAGTCCTTTGCCAATCCGGAAATATTCATTTCTACTTCAGCATAATGTGCTTGAGGTTCTTTAAAACTAATCTCAAATCCTATCTTTATCTGTGATTTAACTGTCATGCTTATTGTTAGTAATAGTAATAATCCGGCTAATGATTTTCTCAACATAATACATATTTTAATTGCCCCAAACTTAGATAAAATTGCGCTAATGACCAATTTCACCTAAAGTAACAAGATTATGTACAAGCTGTAACATCCTTAATACAAGGGGCTCGGGGCATTATATTTGAATAATTTTACACATTAACATTGATAATTATCTGCATGAAATTAAGATATATATTCTACACACTGATCGTATTAGGACTTGCTTATTTAATTTATTACAGGATCTCAGCCAATAAAAAACTGGAAAATTCCGGCCAGGGCGGTGCTGCGGTAGGAAAAGGTGCCGGGCCTGGCAAAGGCCTGCAGGTAGAGGGCGTTGTGGTCAGTGCAATTGATTTTACCAACGGTCTGGAGCTAACCGGTGCTTTAGAAGCCAATGAATCTGTTGCACTGCTCAGTGAGGTATCAGGACTGGTAACCAAAATTAATTTCACAGAGGGCTCTAACGTGACCAAAGGGACGCTCTTGGTGAAGATAAATGACCGTGACATCCAGGCGCAGCTGGCGGATGCACTGACCAAAGAGAAGCTCTCTGCAACCAATGAAAACCGGTCAAGGCAATTACTTGACAAAGGGGCTATCAGTCAGGAAGAATATGATACTTCTCTGGCCGATCTGCAATCATTAAAATCCCAATCACAATTGATCCGTGCGCAACTTGCCAAAACAGTTATTTATGCCCCCTTTAGCGGTAAAATCGGTTTAAGGTCTATCTCTGTTGGTGAATACTTAACACCGTCCACAACTATTGCAAATCTGTCAAGCATCAATCCGCTAAAAATAAGTTTCTCTGTTCCCGAGAAATACATCGGTCAGATAAAACTAAACTCTGATATCACTTTTACCACCGACGGCTTTTCTAAAACTTTTAGCGGCAAGGTATTTGCTATTGAGCCCGGCATCAATACACAGACACGAACGCTGCAGATTAAAGCTTTGGTACCCAATCCGGACAACGAGCTGTTGCCGGGTTCTTTTGCAAAAGTTAAATTGTCTCTCAGTACTATTAAAGATGCCATATTGATCCCCAATCAGGCCATAATACCTGTTTTAAAAGGGAAAACTGTTTTTGTGACCAGAAATGGCAAGGCACAACAGGTTCCCGTTGAAGCGGGAACACGAACGGCCGATAATATATTGATAACATCCGGCTTGAAAGTTGGCGACACTGTATTAACAACCGGAGCAATGGCCGTAAAACAGGACTCTCCTGTGAAAGTAACAGTGGTTAAAAATTAAATTTCCCCTATGAGTATTTCAACCACGAGTATAAAACGGCCGGTGCTGGCCATCGTAATGAACCTGATGATCTTGTTGTTTGGGGTGATCGGGTATAATTTCCTTGGCATAAGGGAGTTTCCTAATATTGACCCCACGGTAGTTTCTGTACGCACCTCCTATCCGGGTGCCAATTCGGATATCATAGAATCGCAGATTACCGAGCCACTCGAAAAATCCATAAACGGTATTGACGGTATCCGCAACATTTCATCCTCCAGCAACCAGGGAACCAGTAACATAACCATTGAGTTCAACCTGAACAAAAATATTGACGATGCTGCCAATGATGTGCGTGACAAGGTATCGCAAGCAGCAAGGAGCTTACCAAAAGACATCGACGGAAATCCGATTGTAAGTAAGGCTGATGCTAATTCAGACGCCGTAATTACGATGACTGTTCAGAGTGACAAGCGCAATGTAATGGAACTGAGCGACTATGCGGAAAACGTAATTGCCGAGCGCTTGCAGACCATCTCAGGGGTGAGCAGTATACAGATTCAGGGACAAAGAAAATACGCAATGCGGATTCGCATAGACCCTGGAAAACTGGCAGCTTACGGACTGACCTCGCAGGATATAGTAACTGCTCTTGAGCGTGAGAATGTAGAGCTGCCATCGGGCAAGATCACGGGAGCAAATACAGAATTGATTGTAAAAACGCTCGGAAAACTAACCGACGCGGTGCAATTCAATGACCTGATCGTTAAATCAGACTCCAATACGGTAGTTCGGCTAAAGGATGTAGCCTTTGCAGAAATAGGCTCGGAAAATGAGGAAACTGTATTGAGAGAATCTGGCAAACCCATGGTTGCTGTAGGCCTGATCCCACAGCCGGGCGCCAACTACCTGGACATCTCCAAAGAGTTTGACAAAAGATTTGAGCAGCTACAAAAAGATATCCCAAAAGACATCAAACTGAATATTTCCCTGGATACTACTAAATTCATTAAATCTTCTGTTACGGAAGTTGCGGAAACCATTATTCTCTCTTTAATCCTGGTGATCCTGATCATTTACCTGTTTTTCAGGGACTGGGCAATTGCCATCAGGCCTTTGATAGACATCCCGGTATCGTTGATATTCACCTTTTTTATCATGTACATTTTTGGATTTTCGATAAATGTACTCTCCTTACTGGCCATTGTGCTGGCTACCGGACTGGTGGTGGATGATGGGATCGTGGTGACGGAAAATATCTTCAAGAAGGTGGAAGAAGGTTATTCGCCCTTTGAGGCCGCAATAAAGGGCTCAAATGAAATTTTCTTTGCCGTAATATCTATTTCTATTACGTTGGCGGCTGTATTTTTACCCGTGATCTTTCTGCAGGGTTTTGTGGGACGGCTCTTTCGAGAGTTCGGTATAGTGATAGGCGCAGCCGTGCTCATCTCAGCATTTGTATCGCTTACCCTGACACCGATGCTGAATGCGTATCTGATGAAAAAAACAGGAAGCAAGAAATCTAAGTTCTATAATTTTACTGAACCCTATTTCGTAAAGCTAAATGAAGGCTATGCCGAAAACCTGAATAAGTTTTTAGACAGAAAATGGCTTGCGTTTCCGATAATAGCGGTCTGCATTGGATTGATTGCTTTATTTTGGATCATCATCCCTAAAGAAACGGCACCTTATGACGACCGTAGTGCAATCAATATGAACATCAGTACTCCTGAAGGCTCTTCTTTTGCCTATACTGACCGCTTCATGATGAAGGTACAGGACATGATTACAGATTCTGTACCTGAAAAGAAGGTAAATATCACCATCACCTCACCAGGATTTGGAGGGGCAGGTTCTACCAACAGTGGTTTTGTGAGAATGGGCTTAGTAGATCCAGGTGACAGAACACGCTCGCAGGCGGAGATTGCTGCAAAGCTGACCAGCCTTAGCAGAAAATATACGGAAGGGAAAGTTACTGTAACCCAGCAGCCTACCATTTCTGTGGGCCGGCGGGGCGGACTGCCAATAAACTACATCATCCAGGCGCAAAATTTTGAAAAACTAAGGGAGAAAGTACCCTTGTTTATGGATGAAGTGGCCAAAGATCCGACATTTACTACTTCTGATGTAAACCTGAAATTCAATAAACCCGAAATCAACCTAACAATAGACCGGGACAAGGCTAAAAATCTTGGTGTATCTGCAGCAGATATCGGCTCTGCACTGCAACTGGGATTAAGCGGGCAACGTTTCTCTTATTTCTTTATGAATGGAAAGCAATATCAGGTGATCGGACAGTTTGAAGTAGCTGACCGCAAAGATCCACTGGACCTAAGCTCTGTATATGTAAGGAATGACAAAAACGAACTAATACAGCTGGATAACCTGGTAACGGCAAAAGAAGAAAGCAGTCCACCGCAATTGTACAGGAATAACCGCTTTACGGCAGCCACAGTTTCGGCTGGTTTGGCACCCGGCAGAAGTATTGGCGAAGGCATTGATGCCATGGACAGGATCTCAGCCAAAATACTGGATGAATCTTTTTCTACAGATCTGGGCGGGGAATCAAGGGATTTTAAAGAGAGTTCTTCTAATACACTTTTTGCTTTCGGACTTGCGCTTTTATTGGTGTATTTAATTCTTTCTGCACAGTTTGAAAGTTTCATTGATCCCATCATCATCATCATCACTGTTCCTATGGCGGTTGCCGGTGCATTTTTGTCGCTTTGGTTGTTTGGGCAAAGCTGGAATATATTTAGCCAGATCGGTACGATCATGCTGATTGGACTGGTCACGAAGAACGGGATTCTGATTGTAGAATTTGCCAATCAGCTAAAGGAAAAAGGGGCAAATATCCATGATGCGATCAGGGAAGCCTCGGTATCCAGGCTAAGGCCTATCTTAATGACCAGTCTGGCCATTGCCATTGGCGCATTGCCTATCGCAATGGCGCTAGGTGCCGCAGCAAAAAGCAGAATGGGCATGGGTATTGTTATTGTAGGCGGCACTACCTTCTCTTTGGTGCTTACCCTATTTGTTATTCCAGCCATTTATTCATACTGGTCTAAAGAACATAAGATAAACGCAGATTTGAATGAATCTTTAAAAACGGCATTGGATGGTGAAAAAAATGAAAACGCTAAATAAGCACAAAATGATGTCTAAAAAGATCCTATTTTCTTTATTGGTGTTACTGGGTTATAACGCGACAGATCTCATGGCACAGGAGAAGTTGTCCCTGCAGCAGGCAATAACCATTGCCCTGCAAAATAACTACGATATAAAACTGGTAGGCAATGATGTACAAATTGCTAAAAACAATGTGAATCTGGGAAATGCAGGTATCCTGCCAAGAGTTGATGCAAGCTTTAGCGAAGGTGGAGGCATACAGAATACCACGAGGACACAAAGCAGCGGAAATGAGCAGACATTGAATAACGTGAGAAACACTAACATGAGTTATGGTGTTGCTTTGGGATGGACCATATTTGACGGACTGCAGATGTTCACCAATTATGAAAGGCTTAAGGAATTGCAGAAATTGGGCGAGGTGAATTCCAGGGGAGTGATCCTAACAACCATCAGCAATGTAGTAAATGCCTATTATTCCGTTTTGAAAGAGCAGCAGCTTGTTGCTGCAAGGGATAGCGCCCTTGATGTATCCCAATTGCGCCTGAGGATTGCCAATAATAAATTGTCTATTGGCAGAGGCTCTAAGCTGGATGTGCTTGCTGCTACAGTTGATTACAATACCGATACTACCGCCTACCTCCAGGAAATCAACCTGCTGAAAAATGCAAAGGTAAGCTTGAACCAGGTAATGGCCAGGGCGTTAGACACCGATTTTAGTACAGATACGATAGTGGCTATTGACAGCAGTCTTGACTATACCGCCCTTGCTACACAGATGCAGCAACTAAATCCGAATCTCCAAAATGCATTCATCAATAAAAAAATAGCTGAACTAGACCTAAAGCAGATAAAAGGACAGCGCTATCCGGTAATAGGTATAAACGGAGGATATGAATATCAGAAAAGTGCCAGTCCGACGGGATTCAATATCCAGCAGCGCGCCAATGGGTTTACCTATGGGCTAACTGCCAGTATGAATATTTTTAATGGTTTTTTACAGCGTCAAAATGAACGTAATGCAAAGATCCTGATTAATTCATCGGAGTTAAACTTAGAAAAAACAAAGCAAGACATTGGTGCCCAGTTGCTATCGGCCTACCAGGATTATACGACTAGCATGAGCCTGCTTAGCGTGGAACGGAGCAATGTGGACATTGCTAAGCAGAATCTGGACATCACACTGGAGAAATACAGACTGGGCAGTATTGCTCCTCTGGAGCTGAGAGAGGCGCAAAGAAATTCAATAGATGCAATTGCCAGATTCCTGGAAGCGCAATTTCAGGCAAAGCTGACAGAAATCAGCCTAAAAGAAATAAGCGGCACTTTAAATATCCAATAAGATTAGTATTTTTATCGGATGATTCTAGTAGCAGACAGCGGCTCTTCAAAAACCGATTGGATGGGATATAGCCCAAATGAGACTATCACTTTCAGTACGCAGGGGATAAATCCTTATTTCTTAAATGCGCATGACATCTTTAAGGTCTTTTCCAAAAAGAAAGAAATTGCTCAACTGGCCGATAAAGTTAAAGAGATTTACTTTTTTGGGGCAGGCTGCTCCTCTCCTGACAAGATTGAAGTAATCTCGAATGGCATTTCCTCCTTTTTCACCAATGCATACGTATCTGTAGAACATGATCTCATAGGTTCGGCATATGCCACATGCGGAGACAATAAAGGATTGACCTGTATTTTGGGTACGGGATCGAATATCTCTTATTATGATGGCAAAGAAGTTCACAATGGTTTTCATGGATTGGGCTATGCTTTGGGCGATGAGGGTTCAGGGACTTTCTTTGGGCGCAAACTGATCACTTCTTACTTATACCATCAAATGCCTGCTGATCTGAGTTATGAATTTGCAGACAGCTACCACATCGACAAGGAAAGTGTCATTACCAATGTTTATCAAAAGCCTTCTGCAAATATATACCTGGCTTCGATCAGCCGTTTTATGGCTGCCCACACTGATCATCCTTTTATAAAAGAGATTTTACGCCAGGGATTTCAGGAGTTTGTGGATACTAACATCAAAGATTATAGCAATTATAAAAGTCTAGATTGCCATTTCGTTGGCTCAATAGCCTTTTATTATCAGGATATCTTAAGAGAAGTATGTGCTGCCAATGGAATAAAAGTTGGAAAAATACTCCAAAAGCCTATTGAAGGGATCTATAACTACATTTTAAAAAAAGAAGGCATTATGGCTTAGTTTCCCTGATTTTTTTTACTCCGAAAACAATACCTGCAGCAATTAAAAAGCCTACTCCCCCATCTATAGGCACATCCGGATCATCACCGGGTAAGCCCGGGTCATTACTTTGTGCGGTAGCTATAACTGACAAAAAAATCAAGAGGATAAGTATTCTGTAGCTTTTCATGCAGCAAGTGTATTTAATTACCAGGAAAAAACAAAGAGATTTTTGAAATTATCATGACATAGCCGAAGATTCACCGACTATAAGCATTTTCATCCTGCATATTTGTAAAAAATAATACTACTTATATGAAATCGCTTGTATCTATATTACTCCTGCTTACTATGATAACGGGATCAGCCTCAACCGGCCCCATTCCTGACGAACGAAATACAGCCCATTTAATTGTGAGTATTGCCAGAAATGATTTTAAGCAGGAATACAAACTGATCTTCACAAAAAATGGAACCGATGAAGTAAACGATCTGGACGCTTTAAATATTGGGGAAGGGTATGTGAGCATTGCAGGCTTGATAAATGGATTAAAATTATCCATAGATCAAAGAGCTACTTTGAAAGAGGCCAGAGAAGTTAAGCTATATGTTAAAGGATGGGCAACTGGAAATTATACGCTACGTATAAAAGGAAAAGAGACTTTCGACAGACTAACCCGTATTACGCTGATAGACAGGCATGCGAATAAGCGTGAATCCATAAATACAGAGGAAAAAAATTACAGCTTCCAAATTGATTTAAATGAACCTGGGAGTCAGGGTAACGAACGGTTTAGTTTACTTTTTGAGCAACAGCAAACTCAACAGGATTTAAATAGCGCAACGGAAATAATATACCCCAATCCGTTTTCAGATAAGCTCTATATAAAAACATATAGTGACAAGCATGCGCATGCCATAGTAATCATCCGAAATTCACTGGGAGTAATTGTATCAAGGCAGCTAATAAACCTACAGCAAAACGACTCGGAAATAAGCGTAAAAGACCTGTTTACTGGAGTATACTTTATACAGCTTATAGACAAAAGCAATAATCAAACGATCTCCACATTCAAAACACTGAAAAAATGAGCTACTTAGCAGACATCAGCTCTCTACTAATCAGTAACACTTCATGATCATCAAGCGTAAGATACCCCATTTCATAACAGAAATAGTATCTGTTGCGCTGAGCTGTTTCGAGGATATTTGTATGATAGCAAAAATTAAATCCTCTATCGCTTAAAGACTTCTTTGGCACTTTGGTTCTGCCTTTTTTATTCAGTGCCTTTAGAATATTCCTGTTTCTTCTTAATGTGCGGTTAACATTGCGCACAAAATTTAAATCATCAGCACCGGTCTGGTTATAATTATAATTGCTCCTGCAATGGTCACCACAAAATTTCTTATCTGATCTACCTTTTATTAATTCTCTACAGTTTAAGCAAAACTTTTCTGCCCTCATAAAATAAAATTTATGAAAAGCTATACAATATTGACCAACGAGAGCAAATGTTTAGAAAATTTTATGCGAATTTATGCCTGCTGTCAATTCTTTTATGCATCTCCACACTTACCATGGAGGCTACCCATGTCAGCTTTTTTTGCTCAGATACACTAAATGTTCTCGCTATTTTATCCATAATACACACACTACCAATATTAAAACCTTCTTTAGTTACAATAGGAGCAGCAGCATAGAATTTTAAGCCGAATTCGCCAGCAAGCAAAGGATTAGAATTTAGGTACAGTTCTTTAGTGATATCCTCAAATACTGTTACGCTTTCATTTAGTATCGCTAATGAGCATAAACAAGACTGGCGATCAATTTCTAAACCTGACTCTCCGATTTGATTAGCCTTGGTCCAAACCTTATGTCTGTCTACAAAATTGATCATGGCAATGGGGGTATTTAGCATAGTGACGGTAATCGCAGCCAATTGATCAAATATTGGCTCAGATTTAGTATAAAGGATTTTATACTTCTTCAGGTTTTGCAGACGGTCCTCTTCATTTTGGGGGATCATATCCATACAGATCATATTCGTTGTTTTGCGTAACAAGCCCATCAGGCAATTTCCATACCTGTAATTGGAAAAGCCCTCTACTGTCATTCAAGAAGGTCAACCATAATTCAGTGTAAAATAAGCAGCAAAACGGGAAACGGAAAGGGGAAAATTCTTACTCGTTTTGAGCGGGGAGATATCTAATGAAAAGAGGGTGGTTGAAATGCCATAACGCACCTTTCAAACACCCTCCTGGAATACGGCAATTACTAATGCCTATTTTTTATATTCTGATGCTAATTTCAATGCATTATAAGTATTGACGATTCCTCCTGTAACACAAAGGTCAGAGAATGGCACGGCCTTTCCCGTAGTTTCACCTTCATCAGCAATAGTAACAGTCTGGTCTACCTTAACTACAGATTTCATAATGATGTCTTTTACCTCATTAGCTTTCAGTTTGGGATAATAAGAACGGATAAGAGCAGCTAACCCTGCAACAACAGGAGAAGCCATGCTCGTTCCATTAAACTTCGCATATTTAGAACCAGGGATAGTAGAGTTGATATTCACTCCCGGAGCGAATACATCAACACTGGTTTTGCCATAGTTAGAAAAATTGGCTTTGATAGTGCCATCATTTGCCCATCCTGAAGCACCTACGGTGATCCATGAGGAAGCCGTACCGCCTGCCACATACTGTGGATTAGGATAATTTGGCTCCACCTCAAGGTTCTTATTGTCATTTCCTGCAGCATGAACCAATAACACGTCTTTTGAAACTGCATACTTAACTGCTGCATCTACCGCTTCCTTATCCCATGAATATGATTTTCCAAAACTCATATTGATCACCTTCGCACCATTGTCAACAGCATAGCGAATGGCATTGGCAACATCTTTATCTCTTTCGTCTCCATTAGGAACACTACGAACACCCATGATCACTACATTGTCTGCCACTCCTTTTATACCCAGTTCATTGGTCCTGTCTGCACCAATAATTCCGGCGACATGTGAACCATGGCTTGCGTCCGGACCTGCCACATCATTATTTCCGTAAAATTTCTCTTTGGAATTATCAGGATCATCTCCAACAATATCCCTTGGATTGTAATCAACATTAAAGTTATAGTCTATCTGTGACTTAAAATGATTATAACCAGGCAATATCTGAGCCTTATAGAATTCTTCAAACGTACCTTCTTTCAATTGCTGAAGCATGCCGCGTTTGATATTTGTTTCCATCTCGTTACCTGGAGAAAATTGCTCAAAATCAGCAAGGGTCGGATTTTCTTTACCGATCTTTTTTACAATGCCATCAATTGCATTTTTAATTCCTTCAAAACGCTGGATACCAAATTTTGCCTCAGCAAGTTCCTTTTCAAGTTCCGCTTTATTTAACTGATAAGTTTTAAATGCAGGTAAGTCTGCTACTGAAACGGAAGAAGAGTCTTTGCCGGCAAACCTTGCATTATCTCTACGCACCAAACGGGT
This sequence comes from Pedobacter psychroterrae, assembly GCF_004331695.1. Lineage (GTDB taxonomy): Bacteria > Bacteroidota > Bacteroidia > Sphingobacteriales > Sphingobacteriaceae > Pedobacter > Pedobacter psychroterrae. The sequence goes on from NZ_SJSL01000001.1 coordinate 212,039, forward strand.
AAGCTCAAGGGTTTCATGATTTACCGAGCCCTTTGCCGAACCAAGGAAGTTCCAACCGTTCACATCATCAATATAACCGTTCTTGTCATTATCTTTGCCATCACCTGCCTTTTCCTTCTTATTTAACCACAATACAGTTTTAAGATCCTCATGTAAAATATCTACTCCACCATCCAAAACAGCAACTATAACAGGAGTAGATTTCTTCCCCTTAAGCAATTCATTATATGCCTTTTCTGTGCTGATACCGAAAGTGGAATCAGTTTTTAAATCAAGGTTTTGCCAGTTAGGTTTCTGGGCGACAGAAACAAACGGGACAATTGCAAATAAGGAAATTCCAAGCACCGCCGCGCCGAGCTTATTCATGTTTATTTTATTCATAAAAGTTAATTTTTAAACAAAGTTAATGAAATTAAAGTTGAGGGCGTTAGTATTAAATATGTGATAATCACCTGAGTGCTAAAACCAGGCCATTTCTAGGAAACTGTGGTCTCATCGGTTTCGCGGGCAATTACATCAGCTATTGACGTTTGCGCCAGGACATCTAAGGTGGCGTTTCTAACGTCAATAAAGGTTTTTCTTATACCGCAGGTAACTTCGTCATGGCACTCATCACACTTCCTGTAGAATTTTAAACTGGCACATGGAACCATTGCTATTGGCCCATCAGTAATTCGAAGAATATCCGCGAGATAGATATCCTTGGGCTCCTTATTTAGACTATAGCCACCGCCAGCACCTTTTTTACTATACAGATACCCGGCGTTACGCATATCCAGTAAAATTTGTTCAAGAAATTTCCGAGGTATCATTTCCTGTTCAGCCAACCTCACAATTTGCATTGGGGGATTGCCCGAGTTCTTACCAAGAGCAACCAGCGCCTTGATTGCATATTTCGTTTTCTTAGACAGCATATAACAAAGCTAATAAAAAAGATTTAGGTAACGCTTATTTCAATTTGGCTTTCGTATTTTTGCAAATAATTAGTCCGGAATCCCTATGGCAAAATTATTAATTATTGAAGATGATTTAACCTTTTCTCAGATTTTAGAAGGGTTTCTAACTAAACACGGCCATGAAGTTCAGGTAACGCACGAGGTTAGAAAAAGCCTGCTGCTACTGGACCAACAAAACTTTGACTTGCTGTTAATTGACTACCGTTTACCTGATGGGACAGGCCTTGATATCCTATCTCATTTACGAGAGAAGGGATCGCATCAGCCGGTGATCATTATGACCAGTTTTAACGATGTGAGGACAGCCGTAAGATCAATCCAGCTGGGTGCTTTTGACTATATCACAAAACCCGTAAACCCCGATGAACTGCTCATGATCATCAGCAATGCATTGGGAAAAAAGGAACAAAACACCCCACACAAATCAATTGAGCATGCTGATGCCATCAAGGGAAAAAGCGCTATAGCCGATAAGCTTTACGAACACATTAACCTGGTAGCTCCGACAGATATGTCTGTCATCATACAGGGCGAGAGCGGAACCGGTAAAGAATATGCAGCAAGGACGCTGCATACACAAAGCAAAAGAAATGACAAACCATTTATAGCGGTAGATTGTGGTGCGCTATCCAAAGAGCTTGCTGCAAGCGAACTGTTTGGCCATGCTAAAGGTGCTTTTACAGGTGCTATAAATGATAAGAAAGGTCAGTTTGAGGTGGCGAATGGCGGCACATTGTTTTTAGATGAGGTGGGAAATCTGAGTTATGAAGTCCAGGTAAAGCTCCTCAGGGCACTGCAGGAAAGAACAATACAACCAATCGGAAGTATCAAAACCATTAAAGTAGATGTCAGAATTATTACTGCCACCAATGACGACCTTAAAGCCAGCGTAACCAATGGATCGTTCAGAGAAGACCTCTATCACCGTCTCAATGAATTTAAAATCCAGCTCCCCGCTTTGAGAGACCGCGGAAAAGACCTGGAACTTTTCATTAGTCATTTTATCAGATTGTCTAATGAGGAGCTTAATCGAAATGTACTGAGTATGTCTCAGCAAGCAAGGGACCTCTTGCTTCAATACGACTGGCCGGGAAATTTGAGAGAACTAAAAAATGTGATTAAAAGGATGGTATTACTTACTCCTGGTGAAACTGCTGAAGTAGATTCCCTTCCTGAGGAAATGATCATTGCAATCAATCAAAGTCCGCGACCCAGCGGGTCTGACTTAAAAGCGATTAATGAAATAAATGAAAAATCAATCATACTGGAAACCCTCGTTAAGGTAAAATATAATAAATCCAAGGCCGCTAAACTGCTGAATATAGACAGGAAGACGTTATACAGCAAGATGGAGCGTTATGAGATAGAATAATTCAGGTAATGTAGTTCTCTGTCTATTTTTATCAGTAACTGATCCAGCCTTGTCAACAGTAACAACAGCGCCTGCCGCTCGGTATCACTTAAAGCTTTAACAGCTCTCAATTCCAGTTCACAAGCCCTAAAGTCGCCTGCAAGATTTTTAGCTCCGATCTGTGCTATCCTTCCCGCCAATCTGTGTGTGAGCAATTGAAGTCCGCCAAGGTTAAGCTCCTTTAAAGACTGTCTGATTTCTTCACCATCAGCCAGGCAGTCTGTTTTAAATCTAAGAAGAACTTTCGTCAATTGTTCCTGATCGCCATAAGTCATTTTTTTTAATGAAGACAGATCCAGTTCCGCATCTCCGGCAATATGATCTCCTGTAAACTTTTCCCCTTTCAATATAGCTAAAAGCTCATTTTCTCTAAAAGGTTTCATCACCAGTCCGTCAAATCCACTTTTCAATAAATACGCTCTTTCATCTGGCAGTACCTGGGCAGTAATTGCAAATATCTTAACATCACTATTTATTTTTTCTCTTAAGGCACTGCAGAGTTCAATGCCGTTCATTTCAGGCATCCTCATATCCATTAGTACATATTTCACCGTAGTGTCCCATGTAGCTGCAAGAAGTGCAGCCGGCGATTGGAAACTTTCGTAGTCAATACTGTTTTTATTAAAAATAATTCCGCACAGGTCCAGTATAAGCGGGTCATCATCAACCACCCATACCTTATCTTTAAAAACAATACCATTTTCAGGCACTTTTAATTCAGCATCTTCTGATTTACTTGAGTGCCTAAAAGTAAGGTATACCGTAAAAACACTTCCCTCATTTGGCTTGCTTTTCAAATAAATTCTTCCTCCCTGCTGCTCCACCAATGATTTAATAATCGTAAGCCCCAGCCCTGCCCCCATTCCGTTTACAACTTCATTACCCGGAGCATTTACCTGTTCAAATTCATTAAAGATCCTTTTGCCTTCATCTTCAGAAATCCCTATACCAGTATCTCTTACTACAAAAGTAAAATGCAGGTCACTACTTTTGCGCTTATAAAAAACTGACAGCGACACCTCACCTGATTCAGTAAATTTAATGGCATTCCCCAGCAAGTTATAAAGGATCTGTTTCAGTCTGAAAGGATCTCCTTCTATGTAGTTTAGTCCCTCTGTATCAAAGTTTGCCCTCATTTTCAAAGATTTAAGCTCAGCCTGGGGGCGCATTACTGACAATACCTCTTCCAGCAATTCACTGATATTAAAAGCCTTATTTGAAAAGGTAAATTTTCCGGATATGATCCTGTTATAGTCCAGCACTTCATTCACAATCTGCAACAAATGCTCTGATGAATGATAAATCGCGTCTATATCTTTTTGCTCGGGTTGATCCTGGTGCCTGATGATTTCGGCATAGCCAATGATAGATTGCAACGGGGTTCTAATTTCATGACTCATATTTGAAAGAAAACGCTGCTTGGCCCTGCCATGATATTCGGCCTCATCTTTTGCCAGTTCGAGTTCATTCCTGTATCGGCTGCTCTGCGTGATATCGGTTAATATTAAGTACAATAGCAACCCAGTTAAAAGCATAAAAACAAGCATGATCACGCTAATGGTAGAAATCCCCGTGTTTACTACTTTTTTTGCCTGAATACCGTTTGCTTCGATTTGATTTACTACCTCAATTTCTACTTTTCTCAAAACATCCAGCATCTGTACCACTAGTTTACTATTTGCCTCAGCAAGCACAGCCTCCCTGTTTAGAAAGCTTGCATTTTTTTGCTGCTGCTGTTGTTCTATCAGTCTAATAGATTTTTTCAGGCTCCCGGCCATTTGTTCCTCTGAAGACAAAGCAATGGTATCTCTTTTTATTTTCTCCTGGCTTACTATTCTGAATGAATTGTCTGGCTCATTTTTCTTCTTCCCAAACAGTTTACTAAAAAAGCCTCTGGGCTTTTCCTCAGGATAAATTGTGGTAGTAGAGGTTTTTTCTACAGTGGCCAAAACAGTGCTGTCAGTTTGCGCAGTACTTTTTGACACGATATCGTTAAGATTCCGGACCTGCTCTGAAAAAGATTTATTGTTGACCAGGCGCTCCCGGACTTTAAGGTAGTTGATAAATTGCTTATCTCTTTCGCTCAGCAATCGCCTGATGGTAGTAATCCTGCCAAGCTGCATAGAGTCTGCCTGGTAAAGAATCGCTAATGTATCCAGTGAAGCGCGTAACTGTACAGACTCTCTAAAAAGTTTGCGGTAGTTATTTGGGTCATTAAAAGCTTGGTTTTTCTGGACCTGGTCCAGGCTCCCTATTTTCCTGGAAATAACATTTACCATCCGCAGCCGCTCGCTCGGGGCAGAGATATTCTCTACTGTACTGAGCATCTCATTAAAGGCGACTTTACTAACCCCCCAGGCCATAAACAATGCAAAGCATGCAAGTAACAGTGCTATAATGACTTTACTTTTTATTGTTTTTATGAACCTATTTTTAGGGATGCTTTTCATTTATTTTTTTACATGGCCATTTCCCGGTTATATTTACTTCGGTACTGTATAGGAGATAAACCCGTAATTCGCTTAAATGTTGTGCGAAAAGCTTTATTATCTGTATATCCCACTTTGTACATCACTTCATTTACATTTTCTCTTGATGATTCCAGACTGATCTTTGCCGCTTCCATTTTTACCCGCTGTATATATTCCACAATGGTATTGGATGTAGCTTTTTTAAACCTTCTCTCGAGATTTCTTCTTCCCAGTGCCAGCATAGAAGCTAATTGATCAATTGTGATCTTTTCATGAAAGTTATTTTCAATAAACTCCTGTACTTTCTTAACAGGCTCATCTTCATGTTCCTTCTGACCTTGAAAGATAGTGAATGACAATTGATTCTCACGGTTTAGCTCAATAGCAAACACCTTAGCAGAGAGGATAGCTATCTCACGGCCCGCATATTTTTCAATCAGGTATAGGATTAGGTTAAGATAGGAGAAAGCCCCGCCACTGGAATAAATACCCTGTTCATCGGTAATGATCTTTTCTGTTACCAGGCTCACTTCGGGAAACATCTTCCTAAAATCGTTCTCTGCTAGCCAGTGAGTAGCACATTTCTTCCCATTCACCAATCCGGTAGAAGCGAGCAGAAATGCACCGAGGCAAAGACTTGCAATTTCTGCTCCACCTTCACGTTGTTTAATAATCCATGGAATAAAATCCCGGTTATTTTCTATTGCACCTGTTATTTCTCCGTCAATAGCGGGAATTATAATCAGGTCTGTCTGTTCAATATCCGCAATCAGGAAATCAGTATTTACCGTAAACAAGCCCCCGCTGACAGGGGTTTCCTTGTCCAGGCCTATCAGTTGTACTTTAAAAATCGGTGGCAGGCCTTTCATCTTAAAAAACTCATTTACCTGACTAAATAATTGACGGGAGCCTTCTAGACTTCCCAAAATAGCTCCCTTCGGAACCAGGATTGATATGTGCTTCATATTTTTACTTAATTCGCCTTTCCATTTTCTACTTGTCTGACTTCTTCCCTACGGTCCTTTTTAAAGTCAAAACTATTAAAATCTTTTGTTTGGGGAATATCCACTGTGAAACTATGTAGCTCATCAATTTCAATTAGTATCTCATCCGTTAGCAGATCAATTATATGTCCGCCTCCTTTTTTATCATCAGATAGAAAATGAAAATGATAACCTGTTATATTTGGACCTTCCATATAACCAGGTATACGATAACCGACAAGTTCTCCTTTAATATTACTAAAATCAAAAAATCGTTGCAGCGGCAGTAATCCAGCCAATGGGGTATAAGGCTTTTGCTTAACCTCTGGGAACGCCCGGGTCTTTATAGCACCAAAAACTCCCTTAACATGTATGGCATAAATACCATTTTGATTTGGAAGTATACTATCCAGGTAAGCATATAGCTTGTCTTTTGTCATACGGACAGCTGTCTTGACCACCTGATCTGCATGAAAAAAATTAACTACAGAAAATGGTGTGCGGCCAGTATCCGGTATCTCAAAAGTTTTACCAGTGGCCTGTGTTTGGTATAATTTTCCGCGTACGATTAATAATTCTCCATCCAGTTTATCAGGTGCGCCCAGACCAAAATCACCCTGAAGTTTTAATTTACTATAAGGATAGTAAGCATTATACAAACCACCGATGAATGCGCTGGCATGCCCAGCGGTAAACAAAGTATTACTTGATTTGGGATTGGCTTGCTGCTGTGCATGTAGCGTAGGTCTGCACAGGCACAAGAGAACTAAAGCGGTGCTGTATATTTTATAATATTTCATTAATTGTTAATTAAAGCATTAAATATACAGCATATAAATTAAATTTATGATCAGGAAGGGATCCTGATTGCCATGATTGCCGAAGCAGGGGTTCAGATGAGTTTATTTATCTACCCCCTGGGTGTTTCGCTGTCTTGAAACCTTCAGAAATCAGTGCTAAAGTATCTATCCTGCCAGGTTGGCATAAGAACCAATATATTGTCTGGGAGACTGGCCTATGATACTCTTGAACACTCTGTTGAAATTGGTAATGCTGTTAAATCCAGCTTTGTAAGCTACAAGCGAAATACAATCAGCCTTTTCTCCTGAAATCAGGCTTTTGCAGGCATCATTTATTCTTACCTCATTCAGGAATGATATAAATGTATGGCCGGTATGCTTCTTAAAATACCTGCAGAATGCCTGTGGCGTCATGAAAGCAGCATTTGCAACATCTTCTAGTGAGATCTGGTTATTATAATTTTCAGTAATAAAATTGATGATCCTGCTCAACCTGATTCCTTCGTTTTCTGTCACATTTAACGAATACATATCTGAGCATAACGGTTCTACATCCTCGTTTAATTCCTGAATACCATTGATGAGCTTTAAAAAATTGAATAGTACGTCAATATTGGATGAATGGTGCAGATTGAATAGCTTCTCTACAATAGCTTTGGAATAAAGGTCAGGAACCTTAAAACCATGCTTGTTTTTCGCCAGAAATGAGTTTGCCTTTTTCATCTCAGGAAGGCTAAACAAAGCTCCTAAGGCCCCTTTAGGATTGAAATAGATAGAACATGCTTTGATAGACTTACTCCCGTTATCTGTAAAATACTCTGGGTTGCTCTTAAAGAGATGTGGTAACTTTGCTCCAATAACAAATACATCTCCTGAACGAAAAGTATGCATTTCATTGCCTGCAATAAGTGTCCCCTCTCCTTTTTCAACATAGGTAATTTGCCATTCATCATGTCTGTGCAGATATTGATAGAAATACGGTAACTCGACCTGTTCCGATATCACGCTCTTATCGTCGGGCACAAAAATGGTAAATGGTAATACTTTCATTGAATAGTTTTGGTTTCTACATATGTTGATTACAGAGTTAATTTAAGGATTTTAACTCAATAACACAACAAATAACCAAAAAAAGTTAAAATCCTGCTATATTTTGCTAATATATAACAGAATCCCCCTCTAGACTATCGCCTTATTATGGAGAAAGGTTCCAATTTTAAATCAACAGGCCCACCAGAAATTATCTGGCTGACCAGCAAGCCTGTTGCCGGACCTAAACTAAGTCCCATCATACCGTGTCCGGTAGCTATAACCAAGTTTTGTTTCTTTAAGCTTCTTCCGATGTAAGGTAAACCATCAGGCGATGACGGCCTGAAACCATACCAAATATCTTTTTTTGCCGGAAGGGATGGCTTAAGATCAGGAAAGTAAGCAGGTACGGATTCAACAATGCCCTTAACCCTTTGCATGTTTATCCTGGTATTGATCTTATCCAGCTCCATCGTTCCCCCATATCTGATGCTTCCATTCATGGGTGTAATGGCGACTCTGGCCTCACAAAGCAATGCTGGAATGGTCAAACGGTTTTGAGGCTCCGGCTCCATGAAAGAATAGCCTTTACCCGGCATCAATGATATCCTTGTATCAGCCATCCTGGCAACAGCCGGAGACCATGATCCTGTAGCAATTACATACTGATCGGCTTCCCAGGATGTATTGCCGGTAAAGACCCTTGCAATACTATTGGCCGAGGTTTCTATCTTATCTACTTCTTTACCCCTTACAATCTTAACCCCATTATCTGTTAAATATTTAAGCAAAGAATTCATCAGCTTAACAGGATAAAGATGGGCATCGCAACGATAATGCACAGCGCCCAAAACATCCAGATCTAAATTAGGTTGCAGTGCTTTGCATGCATCAGCATTTAAAACGGTCATATCGAGGCCAAGCTCTGTTCCTCTTTGTGCCAGGTGTACCTCTTCCTCTCTTGCCTTTTCAGTTTTATAGAAAGCCAGAATACCATTATTTGTAAATTCAAAATCAAAACCTGGTTCTTTGGCCAGATCTTCATACAACTTTTTGCTAAGCAAAGATAGATCTCTCAATGGCACTGCCGACTCGCTGACATGTTTTGCAGTAGCATGTTTCATGAACTGAATACCCCAGTTAATAAGGCTTCCATTTAAAGCTGGCCGGACATAAAAAGGGCTTTTGCTATTGAACATCCAGCGGATACCCTGCCTAATCATACCTGGCGCAGCCAAAGGCACAAAATGGCTCGGAACAATCATACCGGCATTACCAAATGAACAATTGTCGCTGATGTCGCCTTTATCCAAAATTGTGATCTGATAACCTTTTTTTTGGAGGTAGTAAGCTGAGCTTAATCCAACAATTCCGGCTCCTATTATTAAAATCTTTGTCATTCTTATCTTGTTTGGCAGTTAGATTACCTGAAACCCGTGTGCATAGGGATCATCCTCTGCATCGATTTTAATGGTATTGTAACCGAACACTTTAGCCCAGCCTTCTACACTTGGTATAATAGCCTTGATTCCTCTTAAATCTACCTCTTCCTCCACCCGGCCAGTAAACTTGCTGCCAATATAACTTTCGTGGATAAAATCTTCTCCTTGCTTTAACTTTCCCTTGGCATACCATTGGGCCATGCGGGCAGAAGTTCCGGTCCCACATGGTGATCGGTCTATGGCTTTATCACCATAAAAAACTGCATTCCTGGCTGTAGAAGTTGGATCTAGGGTTTTACCTGTCCATAGAACATGACTACATCCATTTATGGTTGCGTCAAGGGGATGAACGAAAGTATACTGCTCATTGATGCGCTTTCTGATGACCTGACTCCAGGTAATCAGCTGCGAAGCGGTATAGTTTTCGAGGCCGGGGAAATTATCCTGCGGGTCAATAATGGCATAGAAATTTCCCCCATACGATACATCAAAAGTGAGCAAACCCAAGTCCGGGCATTCGACTTTCATATCTTCGGCAGCCAGGTAAGAGGCTACATTTTTTAACTTCACTGATTTAACTTTTTTGCCCTCCTGCTTGTATTCAATCAAGACCAGACCGGCAGGGGCTTCCATACGGATCACACCCGGTATTTTGGGTTGAAGTAACCCTTCCTCTATAGCAATTGTAATGGTTCCGATTGTACCATGACCGCACATAGGAAGGCAGCCACTCGTTTCGATAAACAAAACAGCTACATCATTGTCCGGATTGTGGGGCGGATATAGAATACTGCCCGACATCATATCATGGCCACGGGGCTCAAACATTAACCCCGTTCTGATCCAATCGAATTCCCTCAAAAAATGCTGCCGCTTTTCGCTCATGTTTACTCCATTCAGCTGCGGGCCGCCGCCTGCCACCAGCCTGACCGGGTTTCCGCAGGTATGCGCATCGATACAAAAAAAAGTTTTACTCATGTTCTGTTGTTAATTTTTGGTCAACCGTTCTAAAAATGCGCAATGGGTTTCCGTCCTTCAGTTCATCCGGCAATAATTCCTGGCTCCAGTCCTGATAGGCCAGAGGTCTTACAAACCGGTAAATGGCAGCAGAACCTACAGAAGTAAAACGACCATCACTGGTTGCAGGAAATGGGCCGCCATGCTGCATTGCTGCACAAACTTCTACCCCGGTGGGCACGCCATTCAAAATGATCCTTCCGGTTTTGTCAATTAACTCATTTAACAGGGATTGATAATCGTTAAGCTCATCCTTTTCGGCCATCAGCGTTATGGTCAGTTGCCCTTCTAATACCGAAACGGCCGCCTCTAGTTCAGACATATCATTAGCCACTACTAAAAGCGAATATGGCCCAAATATTTCTTCACGAAGCTTTGGATTAGTGATAAAATCAACTGCACTAACCTGTGCAATTCTTGCTTCAGATTGACTTTGTAATTCGCTGTTTTTAACTTTAGAAACAGCCAAAAGTGCTACACCATCTTCGTTAATTAGTTCTGAAGAAAGTTTTCTATAGTGATTAGCAATTCCCTCTGTGAGCATGGTAGCCGAAGGAATCTCGGAAATTATCTCTTTTAACAGGTCTTTAAATTTTTCAAGTGCTGGCGATTGAACAGCCAGCATTAAGCCGGGTTTAGTACAAAACTGCCCTGCTCCCAGGGTAATAGATGCAGCATATTTTTTTGCCAGTTCCTCTGCTTGCTGCTCTATTGCTTTCGGAAGAAAAACAACCGGATTGATGCTACCCATTTCTGCAAAGACCGGAATAGGTTGTTCCCTCTGCTTTGCCAGATCAATCAAGGCCATACCGCCTTTAAATGAACCAGTAAAAGCTACTGCCTTAGTTAAAAAATGCTGTACCAGACTTGCACCAATGGTGTATCCATCATCATACAGTAAGGAGAAAACACCTTTAGGCATACCTGTTTTTTCAACAGCTTTCATCACCGCCCCACCTACCAGCGCACTCGTACCATAATGTGCGGGATGTACCTTTACCACCACAGGGCAGCCAGACGCCAATGCCGATGCGGTATCACCACCTGCTACAGAAAATGCCAATGGAAAATTACTCGCACCAAAAACAACAACTGGTCCGATCGGGATTAGCATTCTCCTGATGTCTGGCTTTGGAAAAGGCTTTCTTTCAGCTTCTGCTGTATCGATAATGGCGTCAACCCATGAGCCTTCAGCCACCATGTTTGCAAACAACCTTAATTGCCCGGTTGTTCTGGCCAATTCGCCTTGCAGCCGGCCCAGAGGCAAACCACTTTCTACAGATGCCCTATTAACCAGCTCTTCTCCGATATTGGTAATCTCATCGGCAATGGTATTCAAAAAATTAGCTTTTAGATCCTTACTCAGTATTCTATAGCTTTTAAAAGCTATTGCAGCCGATGTCAAAGCATCATCGACTACGCTTTTGCTGGCTTTGAAGAAATCTCCGTCTAACTCCAGCCCCGTTGCTGGATTTATAGCTTTCAGGCTTTTCTCATTCACCTCTATATATGCACTTGCTACAATATTTCTACCGTTCATATCTATTTTCTAAACTATTTTCCCCAACTGCCAACAGGTAATACTGGACGAACAGCTAATGCATCATTGATAATTTTTAATACTTTTTCCCTTTCAGCACCTTCAACAGCCAGACGCGGTGCACGAACGTTCTCAGTTCCAAGCCCTGTTGCTGCTTCGGCCATTTTTATATATTGTACCAATTTCGGATGAACATCAAGTTCCAGAACCGGCAAAAACCAACGGTAAATAGTTAAGGCCTCTGCTATCCGGTTTTGTTTAATCAATCTGAAAATGGCTACAGTCTCTCTCGGGAAGGCATCAACCAAACCTGCTACCCATCCATCAGCTCCCATCACAATACTCTCCATTGCCAGTGGATCTACTCCTGTAAAAATCTTAAACCGGTCACCAAAGCGGTTGATCAGTCTGGTTACATTTGATACATCCCTGGTCGATTCCTTTATCGCCTGGATATTATCATATTTGGTCAAGGCAGCAAACATATCCAATGTTACCTCGATCTTATAATCAACCGGATTGTTATAGATCATGATGGGCAAATCCGTACTTTCGGCAATAGCGCCAAAAAAAACAAGTGTTTCCTCGGGTGATGCATAATAACGCATCGGCGGCAAAAGCATCAGGCCATTTGCTCCAAGTGATTCAGCCTTTCTGGCAACTTCAATTGCCTTTTTAGTAGTACTCTCTGCAATGTTCAACAATACAGGCACCCGCCCATTTACTACACTTAACGTATGCGATAGCAATTCGAATTTTTCATCGTCACTGAGTACGCTGGCCTCTCCAAGCGATCCACCCAAAATAATGCCTTCTGCCCCTGCTTCCAGCTGCGCCTCAAGATTTAAATCAAAAGTTTCAAAATCCAATTCATCGTTTTCCGTAAACTTGGTAGTAACAGCAGGAAAAACCCCGGTCCATTTCATTTTCATATTAAATATATTATAATTTAAATTTTAGCCAGCCAGACTGCTCAAGATCAGTCAACAGCATTCAGATTATTATAAACAGCATCCGTGTGTATCGCAATCGGATACAAAGATAGGCTCGCATTTACAGCAGACCTTAGTCGATTTTAACCGATACTAGCTAAAAATAGGCCGATTGACATTTCATGTTGATGCAGTACGATTATTTATCGAATTTAAGACTTATCCAATATTAACTTTGCTGACATTAAGGCACTCTTTGTTTGATCAATAATTTCTTTTATAAGTTTTTTGGAGGGAATCGAATCAAAATATCGACTTAAAATACTTTCGAGAGTGCCTAAATTTTACCTAAAAACAAAAATCCCGCTCTACTTATCGTAAAGCGGGATCGTAGCCCGTAGGGGAATCGAACCCCTGTTTCCAGAATGAAAATCTGGCGTCCTCACCCCTAGACGAACGGGCCATTTAAGATTGCCTCAGCTTCTTTCAAAACTGCGAACCTTTTTGGTAGCGGGGACCAGACTCGAACTGATGACCTTCGGGTTATGAGCCCGACGAGCTACCAACTGCTCCACCCCGCACTTTATACAATTTGAAAGCTTCTGTTAAATCCTTAACTCTTCTTCCGAATTGGAATGCAAAGATATAATTCGTTTCTTTGCGGTGCAAATTTATTTTAAAAAATATTTTCCATGTCCCATAAAGCAGGTTTTGTAAGTATTATAGGTAAGCCAAATGTTGGTAAATCAACCCTGATGAATGCCCTGGTGGGTGAAAAGCTCAGCATCATCACTCCTAAAGCACAGACTACACGTCACCGTATATTAGGAATTGTCAACGAAGAAAGCTACCAAATTGTTTTTTCAGACACGCCCGGCATCATAAAACCGCGCTACGGACTGCAGGATTCTATGATGAGCTCCGTAAAAGGTGCGCTCACAGACGCCGATTTAATTCTCTTTGTTACAGACATTAACGAGCAGCATGATGAAGAAGATGTACTGGAAAAGATCATCAATACAACCATTCCTATGATCGTGCTGATCAATAAGATTGACAATGCAACCCAGGAACAAGTGGATGAAAAATCAGCATACTGGCAGGAAAAATTAAATCCTAAACACATCTTTGCTATATCCGCATTGCATCAGTACAATCTGGATGGCATCATGTCGATCGTATTAGACTACCTTCCTGAACATGCGCCTTTTTATGACAAAGAAGATCTTACCGACCGCAGTCAGCGTTTCTTCATTTCGGAAATTATAAGAGAGAAGATATTCTTCAACTACAAAAAAGAAATCCCGTACAGTACCGAGGTTATCATTACCACCTTTAAAGAAGAACAAAGCAAAAACGGACCAATGGTACGCATTACCGCCGAGATCGTAGTAGAACGTGATTCGCAAAAGAACATCCTGATCGGAACTGGCGGCGCAATGCTCAAAAAAGTTGGTATGGAAGCACGCAAGGATATCGAGAAATTTCTTGATCAAAAGGTCTTCCTCGAGACCTTTGTAAAGGTGATCCCCGACTGGCGTAGTAAAAAGAACTACTTAAAAAGTTTCGGGTACGAAAATTAAGCTTACCTTTGCACACTGAAATAAAACTCTATGGCTTTTTGCTATTTAGTTGATACCCAAATTGATTACGATAGCACTACTATCGTACATCTGCAATCTTAAATAAAAATGAGTAATATTATCGCAATTGTCGGAAGACCAAACGTAGGCAAATCTACCCTTTTTAACCGCTTAACTGAAAGTCGTAAAGCCATTGTTGATGATTTTAGCGGCGTTACACGCGACCGACATTACGGCTCAGCAGAGTGGACCAACAGACAATTCACCGTAATCGATACCGGTGGTTATGTTGCCAATTCTGAAGACGTATTTGAAGCGGCCATCCGCGAACAGGTGGTCATCGCTATTGAAGAAGCCACAGTTTTGTTGTTCATGGTCGATGTAACCACAGGGATTACAGATCTGGACGACGAAATAGCTCAATTACTCAGAAGGAGCAAAAAACCGGTATTTATAGTTGTAAACAAAGTAGACAACACCCAGCTACAAAACGAAGCAGCTGTATTTTACGGATTTGGCCTCGGAGAAATATATCCAATATCTTCAATGACAGGCTCAGGAACAGGCGATCTGCTCGATGAGGTCATCGCTCACTTCGAAGACATTCCGGAAGAAGAAAATGCCTTGCCTAAGATCACCATCGTAGGCCGTCCCAATGTAGGTAAGTCATCGCTCATCAATGCACTGATCGGCAAAGAAAGAAACATCGTTACGCCCATAGCCGGCACCACCCGGGACTCTATTCACATCCATTACAACCAGTTCGGCCATGAATTTATGTTCATCGATACTGCGGGTCTAAGAAAAAAGACCAAGGTAAAGGAGAACATCGAATTTTATTCTGTAATGCGTACCATTAAGGCCCTTGAGGAAGCAGATGTAGTAATCTTAATGGTAGATGCCACCGAAGGCCTGGAGTCGCAGGACGTCAACATATTCCACCTTGCCGAGAAGAATAAAAAAGGTATTGTGATCCTTGTCAACAAATGGGACCTTATAGAAAAGGACAATAAGACAGTAAAGGCATTTGAAGACCAGATCCGTCATAAACTGCAGCCCTTTACCGATGTACCGATCGTATTTACTTCCGTGATCACCAAGCAGCGTATCTTCCAGGCTATAGAAACAGCTTTGGAGGTTCATAAAAACAGGGGTAAGAAAATTCCTACCTCCAAACTGAATGATGTGATGCTGCCGATTATCGAAAAATATCCGCCACCTGCATTAAAAGGTAAGTACATCAAAGTTAAGTACATTACACAAATCAGTGGCACCTCTCCAATGTTTGCTTTCTTTTGCAATCTGCCTCAATATATCAAGGAGCCATACAAGCGCTTTATAGAAAACAAGCTGAGAGAGAATTTTGATTTTAGCGGAGTGCCGATCCAGATCTATTTCAGACAAAAATAACCATCAGAAGAAAAAGCAGCTTATTGCAGGCTGTTTAACGCCTGTTTTACCATGGTATCGCTTAGGTTAAGTGCTCTATAATACCCAGCATCACCTAAATGGTACCGGCACAGTAACACTTTAATATCGTTATATATAACAGGCTTTGCAGCGGCAAGCTGCCTTGGATCCAGCACGACATCCATGTTTTGCGCGTATCTCAAAAAATCCTTATAATCCGTATCGGTGATATTAAAAGTATTGATGTTCTGCTCTATAAATGCCGATGTATACCTAACGGCAAGCACATCGTATACAAAATCAAATAAGATCTTTTTCGATGCCAGTGTAGTATACAGCTTATTATAACCCGTTGTATCCATTTTTATATAGATATCAGGCTGTATGCCCCCACCCAAAAATGCCTTCCTTTTCAAACTGTCTTTGTTCAGGCTCCTTCTAGTAGTCAGTTCGCCATCGTCAAAACGATTATCTATTTCATCCTGATACGCGGTGTAACCATTTTTATAAGATTTCTGAATGCTCCTGCCCGATGGGGTATAGTACCTTGCAATGGTCAGGTTCAATGCCGAACCATCGCCAAATGGAAACTGCTCCTGCACCAGGCCCTTGCCAAAAGAACGCCGGCCTATAATCACCCCTCTGTTCAGGTCCTGCACCGCACCCGCCAGTATTTCACTTGCCGAAGCTGAGTTTTCATTGATCAGCACAGCCAGCTTCCCATTTTCAAAGGCTCCGCCGCCGGTTGCTATATAGTCCGTGCGTGGCTGATGCTTGCCCTCTGTATATACGATAAGCTTATTTTCTTCAAGAATCTGATTGGCCAGTCCGGTAGCAGCCGTAAGGTATCCACCTCCGTTATCGCGCAGGTCCAGCACAAGCTTCTTCATTCCCTTTGTTTTTAGCTCATTGATTGCATCTACAAAATCTTTATCCGTATCGGCACCAAATTTACCTATGCGTACAAAACCGACCTCTGCATTCAGCATATAAGCTGCATCAATAGTACTCACTTTTACCCTATCGCGCTTTACAGTCAGCAGCACAGCTTCATTACTGCCAGGATGAACAATGGTCAGCTGCACCGGAGTACCCTTCTTTCCTTTAATCTTGCCGATCATTTGGTCTCTTGGCAAAGCCTTTCCACTTACATAAATAGTATCTATCTTAAGTATCTTATCACCCCTTCTTATGCCCACCTGAAATGCAGGTCCGTCTTTTATCACATTTGTGACCAGCAATGTATCTTTAAGGATATAGTATTCTATACCAATCCCCTCAAAATTTCCACTCATCGATTCAGCAAATTTATCAGCTTTGGCAGGGGGCAAATACACACTATGGGGATCCAGCCGGTGAAGCAGGCTATCAATAGGTAAATGGTTCAGACTATCCGCATTTACATCATCCACATATTTTTTATTAATGATGTGGATAATTTCATCTACCTTCTCGGCGTTGTTATCAGCGTAACTAACCGGCCTTTGAAATTGATACCCCTGGTCCTTTAAAAATTTATAGCCCACAAACATGCCGCCTATTAAGGTGACAGAATAAGTAAGCGCAATCATGACATTATTTCGGGTATTCTTTTTCATTAGGTTATGACCCCGTAAAGTTACAAATTTACAGCGTTTTTTAATAAAATAACCCCCGTCATTTTTAATTGTTTAGTAAAAATTTAAATAGTTCGCCACCCTCACCTAAAATCAAAAAGAAATTCACCAATTTTAGCAAATCATTCTAAATTTCAGTGCGTTTTAATTCAAATAAATATAATCAATGATCAGAGTAACCGAGCAGGAATCAGCATATAGCAATATAGACCAGATGTCTGTATACGACATTCTAAAAGGCATAAACAATGAAGACAAATTGGTACCGCTTGCCGTTGAAAAAGTAATTCCGCAAATTGAAAAACTAGCCGCTGCAATTGCAGAAAGAATGCAAAACGGTGGTCGGTTGTTCTATATAGGCGCAGGTACAAGTGGCCGTCTGGGGGTGGTGGATGCCTCAGAATGTCCGCCTACTTTTGGCGTACCATTTGACTATGTGGTCGGTATAATAGCCGGTGGAGATACAGCGATCAGGAGGGCAGTGGAAAATGCAGAGGACAACGCAGAACAGGCATGGACAGACCTGCAGCAATACAAAATCAGTAGCAGGGACTGCCTGGTAGGCCTTGCCGCTTCAGGCACCACACCATATGTGGTAGGCGGGCTAATTACTGCACGGAAAAATGGTGTACTCACCGGCTGCATTGTATGCAATGAAGGTGGCCCCATAGCCAAAGAATCAGACTTCCCAGTGGAAGTTGTAGTAGGCCCGGAATTTCTTACCGGATCTACCCGGATGAAATCCGGAACCGCACAAAAACTCGTATTAAATATGCTCAGTACCACTGTAATGATTAGACTAGGCAAAGTAAAAGGAAATAAAATGGTAGACATGCAGCTTACCAACCATAAACTGGTAGACCGCGGCACACAGATGGTAATGGAGGAGTTGAATATTGACTACAACCAGGCTGCCGATCTGTTACTACGTTATGGAAGTGTCCGCAAAGCAGTAGAAGCCAGTCACAAATAACACCAGGCACATGCACGAAATAGAACCGTTCTACCTCTGGAGGGATGATTATATAGCAGCTGAGGACGAACGTTCGCCTTTCTACAATACCGAGTATTCAGAGTTTTACTTCGACAAGCAGCTTTACAACTTTCTCATTCATCCCCAATGGGATGACTTTGGCTCAGGCACCATGTACTTAAAAGTATTGTATGCCGACTACGACAGAAAATATGCCATCATAGAACTCATCGGCGAATGGAATGATGCCATAGGCAATGACATCATGCTGCTCAAACGCGAGATCCTCGAACTGATGATGGACGAAGGCATCAACAAATTCATCCTGATCGGCGAAAATATCCTGAACTTTCATGCTGATGAAGACAGCTATTATGAAGAGTGGTTTCAGGAAGTAGAAGACGGATGGATCACAGGGATCAATTTCCAGGAGCATGTGATCAGCGAATTCCGCAACAGCAATATTGATTATTACATCAATTTTGGCGGTCAACTTGACGATTTGGCATGGAGGACCTTAAAACCCCTGCAATTTTACAAGAAAGTTGAAGAAATCCTGACAAAAAGACTCGGGGCATAACATTTGCATCATTCAAAGAATTCGTATCTTTAAATAAATTTTAAACAACATGGATAATAACAATAATTACAATTGGGCACAAAAATCAGTATATGTGCAGGACCAAACCGGATTAGTTGCCAAGAAATTTTTTGCAAGCGTATTTTTATGGATGTTTGTAGCACTTAGCGTTTCTACAGCAGTAGCTTTTTACTTATCAGCCAACACAGAGTTGCTCTTTAACTTTTTCAGCCGTGAAACAGGCAAACCTAACGTGTTAGGTTGGATTGTGATGTTTTCACCCCTTGCCATTTCCCTGGCTATGAATGCAGGACTTAGCCGTTTTTCTTATGGCGTGATCGTCAGCCTGTTTATATTGTTCGCAGCCCTATTAGGAATCAGTTTAAGCTCAGTGTTACTTGTTTATACTTCGGCCTCAATCATGAGTTGCTTTGTAGGAGCTGCTGGCATCTTCGGAATCATGGCCGTGTTGGGTTATACCACAGATGTAGACCTGAGCAAGTTTGGCCCTATTCTAATGATCGGTGTTGTAGGATTGATCATCGCCAGCGTTGCCAATATATTCATCCAAAGTGAGAGCTTTAGTTTGGTAATGGCCTTCATTGGTATTGCAATATTTACAGCACTTACTGCTTATCATGTACAGATGCTGAAAAGAATTGGTGCAGGAATCGAAGAAAGCGGAGCGAGAATGCTCGATGCTGATTCTAAAAAACTAGCCATTATTGGCGCAATGTCATTATACGTTACTTTCATCAATATCTTCTTATACCTCTTAAGGATCTTCGGAGACAGAAGGTAACACCTGTTAAAAAGAAACAAAAAGGGAGGGTTTTATGACCCTCCCTTTTTGTTATTGGCTTAGCTGGCAACCAGCTTGTTTATATCTCAGACCCTACAAGGCTTTGACCTTAATATTTCTCCACTGGCTGGAACCCGGGTGTTCCTGCAAAGCAATCTTTCCTTTTGCAACCTTGGCAAAATCTGCAAAAGCAGCGCTCTTAAATTTACTGTTAGCCACCAGTTTATTCCATTCCTCACTCCCAATCTGTCCTTCAAAAGTTTTGATACCGTTCAGATAAAACGTCAGGTGTCCTTTATTTTGGATTAGCCTTACTTTATTCCATTCCCCAACTGGCATAGGCTTAGAAACTGTAGCATCGCCAGACATATCGTACAAACAACCTGCAAGGTGGTTTTCCTTCTTGTTGTCCGCTGCGTCAATATTGTCCAGCACCTGCATTTCCGGGCCGGTCAAATAAGTAGCGCCATATTTAGGATCTTCCTGGATATTGAATATAATACCACTGTTGCTTCCTTTAGCAACTTTCCATTCCAGGTTAAGTTCATAATTTTCATATATTCCATCGGTAACGATATCACCACCCCCGCTGTTGGGTTTCGTCTCATCAAAGACCAGTGTACCCTTTACTACCTGCCATTTCGAACCCACAGTATCCTTTAGATAGGTATGCCAGCCCTTGGTAGTCTTGCCGTCAAACAGTAACTTCCAGCCTTCTTTTTTCTCCTTTTTGGTCAGTGTATTTGCCTCCTGGGCCATCACTGCAGTAACCAATAATGTCAATACTGTAACAACAGTCAATATTCTTTTCATGCTTTTAAATTTATATCCGAATATAGCAATAGTAAAGAAATAATCGTATTTTAGCTATTATTCTATAAGTCATCTTAACGTAATACGTTAGATATTAGTCATTTGATTATACAATAATTGCGTATATTTGTATAACAATCATTAGAAAACAATTAAACAATATCCCTAGTTTAAACCCAAATTCTATGAGAAAATACATTTTAGGAGTAGCCGGACTTGTCGTAATTCTTTTTGCTTTAACTACCATAAGCTGGACACCTGCTACAAAAAACATTAAATATTCAGTATCTCCTGCATCACCTGATACTTTATACAATGCATATATCAATCGCCTTTACGATACTGTTGGCCTTGCCGGATCGGGCTTGTCGATAGACGTATTTGAAAAAGCGGTAACCGGATTTTACAACCTTAAAAGTTCAGGAAAAATTGCTGCGGATAAGTCCATCTTGACCATTGCAGACTTCAACCAAAGCAGTACTAAAAAGCGCCTATGGATCGTGGATCTGGACAAAAAAGCAATCATCCTGAATACCTGGGTAGCTCATGGCAGAGGTAGCGGCGACGATAAAGCTACGCGATTTTCTAATACCAGCGACTCACACCAGAGTAGCATGGGCTTTTATGTAACCGGCGAGATCTATCGTGGTCAGCATGGACGTTCCCTGCGACTTGATGGCATGGACCAAGGCTTTAATTCCAATGCCCGAAAAAGGGCCATTGTAGTTCACGGCGCCGAATATGTCGGCCAGGGCACCATTAATGCATTAGGCCGACTGGGCCGCAGTCATGGATGTCCTGCCGTAGCACCGGAACTTACAGATGAGATTATCAATACGATTGAAGGTAAAACAGTTATGTTCATTAATGTAAATGACCACAAGTATACCTCCAAATATCTTGATCACCATATGGCAGCGATGTTTGCCAGTGGACCAGTACAGCAATCAAAACCAGACACCGCTTTAAGTATATAGAGATATTTAGCTATTTACACAAGAAAAAACCCGGATTCGCAACATTGCGAATCCGGGTTTTTATTTAGTCAACCGGGCACTAACTTCCCTTCAATTTTTCCAGGTACGAATACAGTACCACGTCCTGCCCATATACATCCTTTCTAAATTGAACAGTCCCAGCCTCGTCAGCCCAGACAGTAAAATACGTAAGGTAAACAGGCACCTTTTTAGGTAAAGAAAGATCTTTAGCCTGCTGGTTTTCCGTTACTGCCATCTGCGTTTTTATGGTTTCATATTTATCACCATTGCCAAACAGCGCATGAGCCAGTTCCAGTGGCTTTTCTACGCGCACGCAGCCATGACTTACCGCCCTGTTGTTCAATTTAAATGCCGCTTTAGCAGGTGTATCATGTAAATAAACCGAGCTCTCATTATTAAACAAAAATTTGATCTTACCCAAAGAGTTGTCGTCACCGGGACGCTGTTTAAAGCTATATATCTTCCCTGCGTCACCCGCGCTCCAGTCTATCAGCTCCGTATCCTCCACCAACTGTCCGTCTTTATATACGTCAATATTATTATTCGATAGATAATACCTGTCTGCCGCTGCATGCTTAGAAATCTCATTTGTAGCAATACTTTCCGGAATATTCCATATTGGGTTTACCTGTACACTGTGGATCAAGCTGCCTAACTGCGGTGTCTCCCGGGTAAAAGGCCTGTCTTTCTTCAGGTCATCTTCATCATATTCTTTCAGCTCATCCATATTCACTTCTCTACCCTCTCCCACACAAACCTTCATGTTTAAAACGGACTTACCATTTTGCAAAACATCTAACCTGAAATCAGGGATATTTACTACCACCATCTTCTCCGCATCCTTTATGTTCTGCCACCTTAGACGTTCCAGATTTACCTCCAGCACGCGTTTTGTTTCGTCTGCAGTCATACCTGGCGCAACTGCGTTAGTGGCTAGTGCTTGCTGCAATTTTTTATAATTCGCACCGGAAGGTTGTATACTATCCAAATAGGTTTTAAGATCCTTTATAGAAAATACTGCCATCATGCTTACGCTATCAGGTCGCTTGGTCTCGGTAAAGTACCTGGCGTAGATTCTCCTCGGACTAATCACCCCATACTGCATCGCATTGCTATAATTGATCAGGGAATTAGCTGTTAGGATCTCCAGTTCTGCTATCGTCTTATAAGCATCCTCTACCGTTTTTATCGCCTTTCTATCATACACCTTGTCCACCAGTTCAGAAAATCTCGGAGCATCAAACATTTCAGGGGCCAGACCGTGCGTGCCAGATTTGCTAAGACGCTCTGCAAGCACTTTCAATTCCTCCTTAGGCACATGTTGCATTACCAAAATGGGATCATAGTCATTCCCTTCATAAAAGGCGGTGATCAGTTTGGGATTACGCAACTTAGTCCGTTGTTCTTCTAGTGTCTGTTTGAAGACTGTAATAAATGGATCAGCCTCCACTTTTTTAAACACTCTGTTCTTCGTTTCTTCGAACAACATCTTACCAATATCCGAACGGCTCTTCTTACATGACTGTAAGGTAATTACCGTAAAAAAAGCGGCTATAATACCGCTCAACAATAAGGTCTTTGATTTTATAGATTTCATCATACCCATATCTAATAAAAATCAAGCCAGTTTTGTTTTAGGCCACGACCATAAAGGTTGAACATAGACGGACCGATCCGCATCGGCTCTGTACCCCAACTTGTAGGAAATGGCCTTATTCTGTAATATTATCTGGTTTAATCGCCGATTTTTTGGAAATGATTTTTCTTTGTTGCATTTTTGCAATGCTTATAGAGAAAGACGGAGGGATTAGACCCTGCGAAGTCTTAGCAACCTGTGCTTACAAGGTGCTACATTCTACAGGAAACCAACACAGTACTGGTTTCCGAAAGATAAGTTGGTTATTGGCTTTAGCCCATAACGTGTAACTAGACCTCGGCCGATCTTCCCTTATCTTCCCCTTAAGCTTTGCATGCGATAGGTTCGGCACTTGTTTTGGCTTCAGGCCTCTATCAAAAATAGCTTATAGCATGCTCATATGATTTTTTTAACAAATGAACATTAGAGAAGAGTTAGAAAAACGTATCCTGATCATCGACGGTGCAATGGGCACCATGATCCAGCGGTACGTGTTATCTGAAGAAGATTTTAGAGGGGAGAGATTTAAAGACCACCCCTGTGATGTGAAGGGCAACAACGATTTGCTCAACTTAACCAGGCCGGACATCATTAAGGCCATTCATACCGAATACTTAAAGGCCGGTACGGACATTATTGAAACCAATACCTTCAGCACGCAGCGTATTTCACTGGCAGATTACCAGATGGAAGCGCTTGACTATGAAATGAGCTATGAAGGGGCTAAGATCGCCAAGGAGGCCGTCAATGAATTTATGGCCGAAAATCCGGACCGCAAATGCTTTGTGGCAGGTGCAGTTGGGCCGACCAACAGAACATTGTCCATTTCTCCGGATGTAAATGATCCCGGATTTAGGGCATTGACTTTTGATGAACTGGTTGACGCGTACTATCAGCAGGTAAGGGGTTTGGTAGATGGCGGTTCTGATCTGTTGCTGATAGAAACCATTTTTGACACCCTAAATGCCAAAGCGGCGATATTCTCTATAAAAAAATACGAAGAAGTTATCGGTCGCAAGATCGAGATCATGATCTCCGGTACCATTACCGATGCTTCGGGGAGGACCTTAAGCGGACAAACCGCTGAAGCTTTCTTAAACTCAGTGATCCATGCCAATCCGCTGAGCATCGGATTTAACTGTGCCCTTGGGGCTAAAGACATGAGGCCTCACATCGAGGAGCTTTCGGCCAAAGCGGGCTGCTATGTATCGGCCTATCCGAATGCGGGTTTGCCAAATGAATTTGGTGCTTATGATGAGATGCCGCATGAAACAGCTCACCTGGTAGAAGATTTTATCCAGCATGGATTTGTAAACATAGTAGGCGGCTGCTGCGGTACTACACCTGAACACATCGGCTGTATAGCCGAGAAGGCAAAGAATGTAGCACCACGAAAAATACCCGTACTGGAACCGCACATGAGACTGAGCGGACTGGAGCCGGTAACGATCACTCCGGAAAGTATTTTTGTGAACATAGGTGAGCGTACCAATATCACCGGATCTCCTAAGTTTTCGAAACTGATATTGGGTGGTGATTTTGAAGCCGCGCTAACCGTTGCACGTCAGCAGGTAGAAGGCGGGGCGCAGGTGATTGACGTGAACATGGACGAGGGCATGATCGATTCGGAAGCTTCAATGACGAAGTTCCTGAACCTGATTGCTTCTGAACCGGATATATCCAAACTGCCGATCATGGTGGATTCATCCAAGTGGACGGTGATAGAGGCCGGACTGAAATGCCTGCAGGGAAAGGGTATCGTAAACTCCATCTCATTGAAAGAGGGTGAAGATAAGTTCAGGGAAAGTGCACGCAAAATCATGACCTATGGTGCTGCCATAGTGGTGATGGCCTTTGATGAACAGGGACAGGCTGACAATTTTGAAAGAAGAAAAGAGATCTGTAAAAGATCGTATGACATATTGGTGGATGAGATCGGTTTTCCGCCTCAGGACATCATATTTGACCCGAATATCCTGACAGTAGCGACAGGACTGGAAGAACACAACAACTATGCGGTGGATTTTATCAACGCTACCCGCTGGATCAAAGAAAACCTACCCTATGCCAAAGTAAGTGGTGGCGTATCCAATATTTCCTTCTCTTTCAGAGGAAATAATACGGTTCGTGAAGCGATGCACTCGGCCTTTCTATACCATGCCATACAGGCAGGTCTGGATATGGGAATTGTAAATGCGGGAATGCTGGAGGTATACCAGGAGATTCCGCCTGAACTATTGGTACTTGTAGAAGATGTATTGCTCAACCGCAGGGATGATGCTACGGAAAGATTGGTTGAATTTGCGGATACCATCAAGTCTAAAGGCAAAGAGATTGTTCGCAATGAGGAATGGAGAAAAGAGCCGGTAGAATCCAGATTATCTCATGCCCTGGTAAAAGGGATCATCGAATACCTGGATGCCGATGTGGAAGAAGCCAGGCAGAAATATGCAAGGCCGATACAGGTGATAGAAGGTCCGCTAATGGACGGGATGAATATTGTAGGTGATCTGTTTGGCGCGGGCAAGATGTTCCTGCCGCAGGTGGTAAAATCTGCCCGGGTAATGAAAAAGGCGGTAGCTTATTTACTGCCTTTCATTGAACAGGAAAAACTGGACAATCCGGATCAGGACCAGAGCTCGTCGGCCGGAAGGGTGCTTATGGCTACGGTAAAAGGTGATGTACACGATATCGGAAAGAACATTGTAGGTGTGGTACTGGCATGTAATAACTTTGAGATCGTAGATATGGGTGTGATGGTTCCCGCTCAGGAGATCATTAAAAAAGCCAAAGAGATCAATGCCGATATCATTGGGTTGAGCGGACTGATCACGCCTTCACTGGATGAAATGGTTCATTTTGCGAAGGAAATGGAGCGTGAGGGCTTTACCATTCCACTGATCATAGGCGGCGCGACCACTTCAAGGATTCATGCTGCGGTAAAGGTAGCACCTAACTATTCCGGTCCGGCCATCCATGTACTGGATGCATCGAGAAGTGTAACGGTATGCAGCACCCTGATGAACAAGGAATTGAAAAGCGATTATGTAGCAGGAATAAGGGCTGAATATGATAAAGCGAGAGAAGCGCATTTAAATAAGCGGTCTGACAAACGTTACAAAACGCTTGATGAGGCACGTGAAAACGGCTTTAAAATAGATGCTTCGCTGGTAGCCCCTGCCCCATCGTTTACGGGCACTAAGGTTTTTGAAAGTTTCCCCCTTGAGGAACTGGTACCGTATATTGACTGGACACCATTTTTTCAGACATGGGAGCTTAGAGGAAGTTACCCTAGGATACTGGAAGATAAAGTGGTGGGTGATGAGGCCCGCAAGTTATTTGAAGATGCGCAGGCATTGCTTAAAAGGATTGTGGATGAGAAATTGCTGACAGCAAAAGCTGTGATCGGTTTCTGGCCTGCACAGGCTGTGGGCGACGACATTGTGCTGGATGTGCAAGATGGAACCGGTAAGGAGACTAAAGAGGTGGTGATCCATACATTGCGCCAGCAGGCAGAGAAAACGGCGGATCAGCCTTACTATGCATTGTCTGATTTTATAGCGCAAAAAGAAACAGGCATCCCTGACTATTTTGGGGGCTTTGCGCTGACCGCGGGAATTGGCTGCGATGAACTGGTAGCAGAATTTGAAGCGGTGTATGACGACTATAACAGCATCATGACCAAGGCATTAGCAGACAGACTAGCCGAGGCTTTTGCAGAAAAAATGCATGAGCTGGTGCGCAAGGAATACTGGGGGTATGCTAATGATGAATCTTTGAGCAACGAAGCGCTGATCAAGGAAGAGTACGCTGGTATCAGGCCTGCACCAGGTTATCCTGCCTGTCCTGAACATACCGAAAAAGGCACTTTGTTTGCATTGCTGGATGCGGAAGCAAAAATCGGACTGAAACTAACGGAAAACTATGCGATGCATCCAACCGCAGCGGTAAGCGGGTTTTATTTCGCGCACCCACAGTCGCGCTATTTTGGGTTGGGTAAAATCACCAAAGACCAGATTGACGACTATGCCGTACGTAAAAACATGCCGGTGGAAGAAGTGGAAAGATGGCTGAGCCCGAATTTAGCGTATTAAACACATTCCCGTCGAATAACATAAATTAAACAACCCAGACAATGAAGATTGTAGACCATATAAAAAACGCACAAGGCAAAACCTTGTTTTCTTTTGAGCTCCTGCCACCCATCAAAGGGCAGAGCATACAGGGAATTTTTAATGCCATAGACCCCCTGATGGAGTTTAATCCTCCGTTTATAGATGTAACTTACCTCCGGGAAGACTACATATATAAGCAGCACGCCAATGGACTGCTGGAAAAAGTGGCGTACCGCAAACGCCCAAGTACAGTGGCGACCTGCGCGGCGATCATGAACAAATACAGGGTGGACGCGGTGCCCCACCTGATCTGCGGGGGCTTTACCAAAGATGAAACAGAAAATGCACTGATCGACCTGCAGTTTTTGGGAATCGACAACGTACTGGTTTTGAGAGGTGATGCACGCAAAAGCGATAGTTCTTTCATCCCCACCCCAAATGGACACGCCTATGCTTCAGAGCTTTTGCAGCATGTGGCCGACATGAACAAAGGCAAATACCTGCACGACGACATGGAGAGCCCTGAAAAAACCGATTTCTGTATCGGTGTGGCGGGTTATCCGGAGAAACATTTTGAATCCCCAAACCTGGATACCGACTTTAAATATCTGAAACATAAGGTAGACTGTGGCGCGGATTTCATTGTAACACAGATGTTTTTTGACAATAAGAAA
The DNA here is from genome assembly GCF_004331695.1 of Pedobacter psychroterrae. Taxonomy (GTDB): domain Bacteria; phylum Bacteroidota; class Bacteroidia; order Sphingobacteriales; family Sphingobacteriaceae; genus Pedobacter; species Pedobacter psychroterrae. Next base: position 239,820 of record NZ_SJSL01000001.1, read on the forward strand.
TACAAAGAATTTGTGGACAAATGCCGTCAAAACGGGATTAATGTACCCATCATTCCGGGATTGAAGCCGATCACTTCTTCCAAGCAGCTGATCAGTTTGCCAAAAATATTCCACCTGGACATCCCATTGGAACTGAGCGAGGCAGTACAGGCCTGCAAATCAGAAAAAGAGGTAAAAGAAGTAGGGATTGAATGGATGATCAACCAGTGTAAAGAACTTAAGGAGATGGGCGCTCCTGTATTGCACTTCTACACGATGGGCAATCCAGAACCGACTAAACGCATCGCACAAGCGATATTTTAGTATTTATACATCACCTGATACTGAGCGCTAAGCATTAGAAATACAAAGAAGTTGCGTAGCAAAATAAACTGTGTAGCATTCTTGAAGACAGGAATCAAAATTCAGCATGACGACAGTGCTTCGTTTTTGGAATAGTCTTTGTATATTTAGCTAATATGAAGAGATTTTTAGTATTAGCTATAGCCTTGGTAATTTCCAGTACATCCTGCACTACAATGAAGCCGGGTACGATGGGAAATGGTGGGCTGTCTCAATTGAGCGGCACCTGGGAGCTTAATTATATATCCGGGCCTAGAATAGCGTTTAATGGTTTGTATCCTGCAAAGAAACCTAATATTAAATTTGAGATCGCGGAAAAAAGGTTTGGTGGCAATACCAGCTGCAATTCCTTTTCGGGGACTTTGGCAGCAGATGACACGACCATTAATTTTACTGAGCCCTTTATGATGACAAAAATGGCTTGTCCCGGTGAGGGAGAAGCGATTTTTGTCGAAATGCTCAAAAAAGTGAGTAACTATACTATTACCAATGATACTACGCTGAACTTTACAATGGGTGACATCGCAGTAATGCGGTTTACCAAAAAGTAAGACTATAGTTAATAACCATTCAAATATTCTTTAAACGACTCAAAGCTTGTATCCATGGCAGTCGCTTTCTTCTCTTTGCTAAACAAGCTGTTGACCTGTGCAGGGATCTCTATTTTAGCTTTGATTTCCTCAGGGAAAATGTCAGGAAACTTACAAGCATGGGCAGTAGATAAAAAGACTTTTGCTTCTTTGCTTTCTACCTTTGCATCTGTGCTGTATGTCTGCAAGGCCAGCCAGGCAATAGCGGTGTGCGGACAAGCCACATAGCTGAACTTTTCATAGATGTCTTTTATCGCCTGCAGGGTATCTTCATCAGTAAAACTATAGCTTTTTACAATGTCTTTTATAGCTTCCTGGTCATTACCGAAGAGATCCATGATGCGCACCCAATTGCTCGGTGCGCCTACATCCATTGCGTTCGCATATGTTTGTATGGAGGATTTGGTTTCATAGACACCCGTTTCTAAAAAGCGGGGAACGGTATCATTGATATTGGTAGCAGCGATGAACTGCTTTACCGGAAGCCCCATTTTATAAGCCAGCAAGCCCGCAGCGATATTGCCAAAATTGCCACTTGGAACAGAAAATACCACGTTTTCTTTTCCTTGTCTTTTTAATTGCGCAAACGCATTGAAATAGTAAAATGTCTGCGGGATCAGGCGGGAAATATTGATGGAATTAGCTGAAGTAAGTCTGAGCTTTTTGTTTAGTTCTTCATCAGCGAAAGCTTGCTTAACCAAGCTTTGGCAATCATCAAAAGTACCATCTACTTCAATGGCATGAATGTTCTGCCCATTGGTACATAACTGCAATTCCTGTATCTCGCTCACCTTTCCTTTAGGGTATAGAATAGTAACACGGGTATTTGGGACACCCAAAAAGCCAAGCGCTACTGCGCCTCCGGTATCTCCTGAAGTGGCAACCAATACATCCAGCATCTTTTCGTTGTCTTTAAGGAAATAGGCCATGATGCGGCTCATAAACCTGGCACCAAAATCTTTAAAGGCAAGTGATGGGCCGTGAAAGAGTTCGAGCACATAGGTGTCCCCGCCTTCCTGCAAAGGCACTAAAGGTGCCTCAAAGTTGATGGCATCATCGATGATGTGCTGGAGGTCTTCCAATGGGATGGCATCTCTGAGCAATAGAGAGGCTACTTTATAAGCAATCTGGGAAAGTGTAAACTTGTCAAGATTGTTTATAAATTCCTGGTCAAGATCGGGTATGTGAACAGGCATGTACAAGCCTTTATCCAGCGGCATGCTGTTGAAGACCGCAGTTGCGAAGTCTACTTTTAAATCGTGGTTCTGGGTGCTGTATAGTTTCATTGTAATTGTCTTATTATCTTAAGTTCAAGCGCTCGTCATCCTGAATTTTTCAGTAGTACTCATTGATATTTGTCTTCAAGAATGCTCCGCATTTATTTCAGGACCCCGGCAATGTTATAGCCTGACGAGTGGGCTATTAATCCAATATTATCGGTCCTTTTTTATTTACCTCTGACACAAAAGCAAGGCTGTTTATGGCAATGCCTTTAAGGTGCTGCTGCAGTTTTTGTGTGATCTTTGTGGCGGTATCAGCATCCCTGGTAAGGGAGAATACCGATGGCCCTGAGCCTGAAATACCAAAGCCTATGGCACCATTTTCCATCGCTATGGACTTCATCACTGAAAAATCCGGGATCAGAATAGACCTGGTAGGTTCGACCAGGATATCCGTCATACTCCGTCCTATCAAGTCATAATCTTTCATAAAGAGACCACTTACCAGTCCGGCCACATTGCCCCATTGGGTCACTGCATCTTTCAAAAACACTTTGGATCTGATCATCTGGCGGGCATCTTTAGTCGGTACATCTACTTCTGGATATACAATAGCGGCATGCAGGTCTTCCGGAAAAGGAAGACTAATGATGTCAAGCGGCTCATAACTTCTGATGAGCACAAAACCGCCCATCAGTGCCGGCGCCACATTGTCGGCATGGCCATATCCGCAAGCAAGCTCCTCCCCCTTCATAGCAAAGGGAACGAGCGCTCTATTGGTCAGCAGGTTATCAAAAAGGGTATTAATGGCAAATAAACCGGCAACGGTACTAGCGGAACTAGAGCCAAGACCACTACCAATAGGCATCTTTTTATGAAGCTCGATATCAATACCCGTATCAGGCTTACCTATGTGATTTAAATAATGCTGCACACTGGCACTCACTGTATTTTTGGCTGGGTTTAAGGGTAATTTACCATCATCACCGGTAATCTTTGAAATGGTGATCCCTTTGGTATCTGTGAACCGCATGATGACTTCATCACCGGGCTGGTTGACGGCAAAACCGAGGACATCGTAACCGCAAACCACATTGGCAACGGTAGCTGGAGCGAAAACTTTAACTGATCTGTTCATTGGGGACTTATCGTTTACCTACGTTTATAATATCTGCAAATACGCCTGCGGCGGTTACTTCAGCTCCTGCACCCGGGCCTTTTACTACCAATGGCCGGTCTTTATAGCGGTTGGTGGTAAAGGAAATGATGTTGTCACTTCCAGACAGGGTAAAGAAAGGGTGGTTTTCATCTACCATCTGAAGATTGATAGACACCTTGCCATCTTCCAGTTTGCCGATATACCTGAGTACTTTATTGTTGTTGGTAGCTTCACTTTTAAGATTTTCAAAGTAAGCCGTATTGTTTTCCAGTTCCTGGTAGAAGTCTGCCACACTTTCCGCAGCCATGCAGGATGCAGGTAGCATATTTTGAAGGTCAATGTCTTTTTCTTCCAATGCATATCCGGCATCACGGGCAAGGATGAGCATTTTGCGCATAAAATCCTTACCGTTGAGGTCATCACGCGGATCAGGCTCTGTATACCCCTTGTCCTGTGCTTCTTTTACCACTTCGTGAAAAAGCACCCCATTTTTATAATTGTTAAAAATGTAAGAAATAGTCCCTGATAATATGGCTTCTATTCTGCCCACCTGATCACCACTTAACATTAAGTCCCTTAGGGTACGGATGATCGGTAGTCCGGCACCAACATTGGTTTCATAAAAGAAGTCCACACCATAAGTCCGGGCTGCCTGCTTAAATGCAGCGTACTGCTCATAGTCGGCCGAGTTGCCCAGCTTATTACAAGTCACCACAGAAATACTTGACTGCAGGATATCGAGGTAATACTCAATGGGATTGTGACTGGCGGTATTGTCTACAAACACACAGTTGGGCAGGTTCATAGACTTCATGCGCTTAATGAAATCCGGCAGACTGGCCTTCGTTTCCTGAGCATCCAGTTCTTCTTCCCAGGTAGCAAGGTCTATTCCATCGGGATTTAAAAGCATTGTACGGGTATTGCTGATACCCATTACCTTTACCTGAAGATCATTGTTTGCGGCCAGAAAAGGCATCTGCTCCTGTAGTTGTCTGAACAGTGTTTTGCCGATATTGCCTGTACCCAGGCAAAAGATATGGAGGGTCTTTTTAAGATCAGCGTAAAAGGCATCATGCACTGCATTGACCGCCTTTGAAAGGTCAGTTTTGGAGATGATGACTGAAATATTGTACTCTGACGAGCCTTGGGCAATGGCCCTGACGTTTACCCCATTTCTGCCGAGCGCACTGAAAAGCTTGCCCGACATACCCGGCGTGCGCTTCATATTCTCCCCTACAATGGCAAGTACGGAAAGCCCGTTCTCGACTTCAGGGTATTCCAGCTTCCTTGCCTGCAACTCCAGTTCAAACTCTTTGTTGATCAGCGAAAGCGCTTTAAGAGAGTCAGCAGGTTTTACCGCAAAGGTGATGCTGTGTTCAGACGAAGACTGGGTAATCAGCACCACATTTACCTGCTCTCTGGAGAGCATAGAGAACAAACGGCCGCTAAAGCCGGCTTTGCCCACCATTCCGCTACCGGAAAGGTTAAGCACGCTGATCTCATCGATGGAAGAGATCCCTTTGATAGGTAAAGGTGAGGGACTTATGCCATGCTTTATATAGGTGCCGGCAAAGTCAGTATTGAAAGTATTTTTAATGACGATCGGGATGCGCTTTAAAAAAGCAGGGATCATGGTAGGCGGATAGATCACTTTCGCGCCAAAATAAGAAAGCTCCATCGCTTCAGTATAACTGAGTTCCGGCAGGGAGAATGCTTTTTTTACCATGCGGGGGTCGGCAGTAAGCATACCGTCTACATCGGTCCAGATCTCTATCTGATCGGCATTTAGCGCTGCACCCCAGATGGCTGCAGTATAGTCGCTGCCACCACGGCCAAGTGTAGTAACCCTGCCCTCATCATTGCTGGAAATAAATCCGGTAACAAATAGCAACTTATCCTGATGGTCTTTGTAGAAATCCCTGATCAGCATTTCTGTGATCTGGGTATTTACCTTTGCCTGTCCGAAGTTGCTGTCTGTTTTGATCAGTTCAGATCCGTCTACATACAGGGCTTCTGGAAATTGCTGTTTGGCAATGTGGCTCACCATGATGGTAGCGCAGCGTTCTCCATAGCTCAATATGAGGTCTTTGGTTTGCGGACTCAGTTCCCGAAGGTTATATACTGATTGCAAGATGTCTTCCAGTTCATTGAAACAGATCTTTAATTTGGTAAGCACCGGATTTTGTGCGCTTGCTGGAAGGAGCGTTCTGATGACTTTAAAGTGCTTCTCCTCTACCAGTTTTAACCTTTCGGTATAATCCTGCAGATCTTTGGCGCTTTCTGCCATTTCCAGTAAGGTATTGGTAACCCCGCCCATTGCTGACAACACTACTACAGGATTCTCCTGGCCCTGCAATGGTTTGAGGATTTCTATCAGGGCGCTGATGCTGTCAACAGAACCGACTGAGGTGCCTCCAAATTTTAAGATATTCATAGTTCTCTAATAATTCGTTTTTAAAAAAAAAGCGCCTTCCCCAATTAGAGGAAGGCGCTTTTTGTGGTCTTTATGTGCTTCATTTACTCCACTAGCTTACCTTCCTCCGGGCATTGCCGGTGGTTGTGGTGGTGGTAATGGTAATATTTGAGTTGTTATACATTGTATCTTTTACACTAATTGTGCGATGGCGTAAAGTAAGGGTATATTTTTTTAATTAGCAAATTTATTTTGCAGCAGTGACTGTCAACAAAAGAATACGTAGCATTATTGCAGGGTTTGGGATTATAGAACAGTATAAGACAGTTTGCTATTTGTTCGCTATTGACAGGGCCTTTACAGGGGGTATGTAAACATCACATTAAGGGTTGACGGCTAAGCGGTCGAAGCAACCCCCTGGATACCCTCTGCCACCCCCCTGTCAATAGCGAACGCATAGCGAACTGTGTCATATGCGTTTTAATCGACCGGCCCATATTGACCTGTTTGACCTCAAATACTTACTATACTTAATACTATTTCTTAACTTTACATCCTAATATGCGCGGACTAATAATAAAATCAACAGGAAGCTGGTACCAGGTTCATGCAGCCGACGGAGTAAATTATGACTGCAGGATCAAGGGTAAATTTAGGATACAGGGGATACAGACCACTAATCCCATCGCGGTTGGTGATGAGGTTGAGTTTGAGCTGGAGCCCAATTCTGACAAGGGCATCATAGATAAACTTTACGAACGTAAGAATTATATCATCAGGAAGTCGATCAATTTATCTAAGCAGGCCCAGATCATCGCAGCCAATATGGATCAGGCATTTTTGGTAGTAACCCTTGCTTCACCGCGTACCTCCCTTGGATTTATAGACAGGTTTTTGGCTACAGCGGAAGCTTATTGTATTCCTGCCGTGCTGATCTTCAATAAGCTCGACCTTTTTCATGAAGAGGGACTGGCTGTACTGGCTGATTATGCAGCTATCTATGAAAACATAGGCTATCCCTGCTATGCCGTTTCAGCATTGAAAGGAACAAGTCTCCCACTGGTAAAAGAGCTGCTAAAAGATAAAACTACTTTGTTTTCGGGGCATTCGGGTGTAGGCAAATCAAGCCTGATCAATGCATTGCTGCCTTGGATGGAAATTAAAACAGGTGATGTTTCTGAGGCCACTGATAAAGGGCAGCATACCACCACTTTTGCAGAGATGCATACCCTGCCTTTTGGAGGATACCTGATCGATACGCCTGGTATCAGGGAACTGGGGATATTTGATATCCGTCCGGAAGAACTGGGCCATTACTTTAGAGAAATCCGGGATTTGATGAATGAATGCAGGTTTAACAATTGCAGACATGTGAATGAACCTGGATGTGCGGTGATGAAGGCGGTAGAAAATGATGATATAGCATTGAGCAGGTATGAAAGCTATCTGAGTATTTACCACGGAAATGAGACGAGGGCTTAATTAGATGCGGGCAGTATTACAAAGAGTAAGTGAAGCGAATTGCACAGTAGATGGGGTAATAACAGGATCAATAGCAACTGGATTTTTGGTATTACTGGGTATAGAAGATGCGGATATTGCTGAAGACCTGGAATGGCTGGCACAGAAAATTGTGGGTATGCGCGTGTTTGGCGACGAAAACGGATTAATGAACAAAGCACTGGCTGATGTAGGAGGTAATATCTTATTAATTAGTCAGTTTACCCTATTTGCTTCTACAAAGAAAGGCAACAGACCGGGCTTTACCCGGGCAGCGAGATCGGATAAGGCCATTCCTCTTTATGAGGAAATGATAAAGCGGCTGTCATTGCTGCTTGGCAAAGAAATACAGACAGGCATATTTGGCGCCGATATGAAGATAAGCCTGGTAAATGACGGACCGGTAACGATCCTGATGGACACTAAAAACAAAGATTAAATAGCCGATCTGCATACTTAAAACCTATTACTTACAACTCAAACATGACAATAGAGGAAGCACAAAAAACGGTTGACCAATGGATTAATACTACAGGTATCAGGTACTTTAACGAATTGACCAATACGGCTATCCTGATGGAAGAAGTCGGTGAGGTAGCCAGAATCATGTCCAGAAAATATGGCGAACAGTCCTTTAAAAAAAGCGATGAAGCAGTTGACCTGGGTGATGAAATGGCTGATGTGCTTTTTGTATTGATTTGTCTAGCCAATCAGACGGGCATTGACCTGACCGCTGCATTAGAGAAAAACCTGGTTAAAAAGAACATACGCGATGCGGAACGCCATAAAAACAACGAGAAGTTAAAATAATAAAAAGGCAGCAATTTTGGTTGCTGCCTTTCAGGTATTGAAAAAATAATGTTTAATCGCTGACTAGTGCCGCTTTAATTTTAGCGGCTGCTGCTACTAAGTCTTCGTTGGTAGGTGTCAGCTTTTGTTTACTAAAATTCATATCGTTTACGGCATTCATAGGGATCAGGTGAATATGTACATGTGGTACTTCAAGCCCGATTACTGCTATGCCTACTTTTTTACAAGGGAAGGCTTCCTTCAAACCATTGGCTACTATTTTAGCGAATAAGGTGAGTCCGAAATAACTTTCGTCATCCATGTCAAAGATATAGTCGATCTCCTTTTTTGGAATTACCAGCACATGTCCCATCACCAGAGGGTTCACATCTAAAAACGCAAGGAATTCGCTGGTTTCAGCAACTACGTGCGCCGGAATATCGCCATTGACTATTTTTGAGAATATGCTTGACATGATTTTGGGGTTTATCTGCTGATTTCTAATATTTCAAATTCCATTTTTCCGGCAGGAACCAGGATCTCTGTGGTGTCGCCAACCGACTTGCCCAGCAAACCTTGTGCAATGGGCGATTTTACAGATATCTTTCCGGTTTTAAGGTCTGCTTCGGATTCTGCTACTAACTGATAAGACATGGTAGCACCGTTTTTAACATTCTTTATCTTTACAATAGATAACGCCAATACTTTTGATGTATCCAACTTAGATTCATCAATCAGCCTTGCGGTAGAGAGGGTATTCTGCAGTTTGGAGATTTTGGCCTCATGTAATCCCTGGGCTTCCTTTGCTGCATCGTATTCTGCGTTCTCAGAAAGGTCACCTTTGTCTCTCGCCTCTGCAATTGCTTTAGATATCAATTGCCTTCCGGTAGTTTTTAAATAATGTACTTCTTCCTTTAGTTTCTCTAAACCATCTTGGGTATAATATGTTACCTCTGTCATAGCTCAATTATTATGTTTAATTACTCTAAAAAACAAAACAAGACTACACGGGGATTTAACCTACATAGTCTTGCTTCAATTGTAACGAAGATAATAGGGTAATAGCATAAAACCAAATTATTCTGCCAAAATGAGATAATATCCACAAAATTAAAATTATATATTATTCGCCTCCTCACAGAATTTTCCTAATATAACCGCTATGCTTCTGCCTCTGGGGAAAAAGTTCTTTTTCGAAGACATGTGCAGATTTTCCCTTCAGAAAATGTGCGAGTCTGAGAAGAAGAACTTTTTTTAGCGCAGATTTTTTAGTTTCTCAGCAAGCACTTCTGATATCCTTCTATAAGAATCGAATGTCCAGCCCCCGACATGAGGGGTAAGCAAAACTTTATCTGATGCGATTAATTCTGCATACCAGTCCTGCTCATTTAATGCAGGGGATTTCTCAGTTTGCAGTACATCTAGTCCGGCCCCGAGAATCATATTCTGTTTAATAGCATTTAGCACAGCTTTGACACTTACTATTTCACCCCTTGCGGTATTGATAAAAAATATGGGTTTACGGAAATGGAAAAAGTATTCCTCATCTACCATCTGCCGGGTTTCTGAAGTGAGCGGAATGTGCAGGCTCAGGACATCGCTGTGCTTAACGATCTCTTCCATGCTTACTTCCCGGGCATAGTTGTCAGAAAACCCAGTTTTATATTTGTCGTACGCAATGACATTGACTTCAAAACCTGAAAGCTTTTTAGCGAAGCTCCTGCCCATATAGCCATAGCCGATGATACCGACTGTTTTACCTTTTAATTCGTAGCCGCGGTTTCCTTCCCTGTCCCATTTGCCATTTCTTATTTCCTGGTCTGCCTTGCGGAAATTGTTCATCAACGAGAGCAATAAACCGGTAGCATGTTCGCCTACGGCATCCATGTTTCCTTCTGAGGCATTGAGTAATTTAATGTTTTTTGATTTAGCTGTTGCCTCATCTATGTTATCGAGCCCTGCCCCTGCCCTGGCTACGAACTTCAACTGTGGCGCAGCTTCGATCAATTCTTTATCTATCAGAAATTTCGTGCGTACAGCTATGCCTTCATAGTCTTTAATAATGTCAAGCGTTTGGTCTCTGGTGATGAGCGGCTGATCATCTACCTGATATTCCATTTCTATAGCTCTCTCTTTAAATATAGGATGGAGGTCGTCTACTATTAAAATTTTTCCTTTGCTCATAATTTATTACTGGGAGAGTTGGGCAAGATGCTGTGTAAGGGTAATGAAATCCTGAACGGTTAACTGTTCAGCCCGTTTATCAAAAAAAGGATGCTGGTCCATTTTATCTTTAGGCACTACACCCGAAAGTGCATTGCGAAGCGTCTTTCTTCGCTGATTGAACCCTGCCTTTACGGTACGCCAGAATAGTTTCTCATCACAGGGAAGTGTGTCTACATCATTCCTGCTCAACCTGATCACTCCTGAATTGACCTTAGGGGGAGGATTGAAGGTTCCGGGTTTGACCGTAAAGAGGTATTCTATGTCATAATAAGCCTGGATCAGTACGCTCAATATGCCATATTCTTTAGTACCTGCTTTGGAAGCACATCGTTCTGCTACTTCCTTTTGGAACATGCCTACCATCTCCACTACTTTTTCGCGGTTTTCAAGAATCTTGAAAAGAATCTGGGAAGATATGTTGTACGGGAAATTGCCAATGATGGCATATTTTTCCGGAAAGATCTCTGACAGATTAAGTGCGAGGAAATCCCCATTGATGAGTCTTGCACCCAGTTGAGGATATTTTTGTTTAAGAAATTCATAGGATTCGACATCAATGTCGATGAGAAAAGTCTCCAGATCGGTACGTTCCAGCAGAATATCAGATAAAATACCCATACCAGGCCCTACTTCAAGTACCTGTTTGTATTTATCTGTATGTACCAGGCCGTTAACAATCCGTGCCGCGATGTTTTTATCAGTTAAAAAATGCTGCCCTAAATGTTTTTTTGCCCTTACCAAACTCATAACCTCTGCTATTAAAAAGCTGCTAAATTATTAAAGTTTTACCATTATCCGGCCAACATTCAAGTGAAATTCTGTAATTTGCGCCAAATTTTCTAATTGGATATGAGCAATAAAATCAAAATAGGGATTAGTATTGGTGATGTAAACGGAATCGGGATGGAAGTAATACTAAAAACTTTGTCGGAAGTAAGCATTCTTGAGTACTGTACACCTATAGTCTACGGCCATACAAAGGTTGCTTCTTACCATCGCAAGGCCCTCGGCCTGACCGATTTCCAATTTAACGTGATCAGCAATGCTGATGCGGCAAACCCAAAGAAGGCAAACCTGATCAATTGTTGGGAGGAAGACGTAAAGATTGATTTGGGCGAAGCCAATGAAACAGGCGGCAAGTATGCTTTATTATCCTTAGAAAAAGCGACTGAAGATTTGATAAACGGTAATATAGATGCGCTGGTTACCGCCCCTATTAATAAACACAATATACAGTCTGAGGCCTTTAAGTTTCCGGGGCATACGGAATACCTGCAGCAGAGAACTGGTGGAAATGATGTATTGATGTTCATGATCAGTGAAGATATACGGATTGGTGTAGTGACAGGTCACATTCCGGTGCAGGAGGTACCCTCGGCCATTACGAAGGAAAAGATAGTAAAGAAGCTGATCATGATGAATGAAAGCCTGAAAAAAGATTTTTGGATCGAGAAACCAAAAATTGCTGTTCTGGGTTTAAATCCTCATGCCGGAGACAATGGCCTGCTGGGCAAAGAAGACCTGGATATTATCAGTCCTGCTATCCATGAGGCATTTGATAAAGGCATCATCTGTTTTGGCCCTTATCCGGCTGATGGCTTTTTTGGCAATGGCACATACAAGCAGTTTGATGCTGTGCTGGCCATGTATCACGACCAGGGCCTGATCCCTTTTAAAACAATTGCCTTTGGCAGGGGCGTAAATTATAGTGCAGGCCTAAAGTATGTACGTACTTCACCTGATCATGGGACAGGATATGATATAGCAGGGAAAAACATTGCAGATCATGCTTCCTTTATAGAGGCTATTTTTGCGGCTACCCATATCGTTAAGAACAGAAGAGAACAGGAAGAATTACTGAAAAACCAGCTGCGGGGCGGCGGTAAACTAATAGAGACAGCATTTGATTTGAAAGATGATGCAAATTAGGAATTAAAAACTATTTGTAATAGATGAAATTAATTCCTACATTTGCGGGCTAAAATTTTGTTACAATTGAAACCATTAAAACAATTTTCAATCCCCTTTACAGGCTTAAAAATTGGCAAACATCAGTTTGATTTTGACATTGATAACAGCTTTTTTGATGCCTTTGAATATTCTTTGGTTAAGAAAGGGGATTTAAAAGCAGTAGTTGAATTAGACAAGCAGGAAACGATGCTGATCTTACAGTTCCGGATTGACGGGACTATAGTATTGGATTGTGATAAGTGTCTGGCGGAATTTAATTCACCAATAAGTATACAGGAAAGGCAGATTGTAAAATTTGCCGAAGATGAATTGGAAAGTGATGACCTGGAGATCATCGTAGTAAATAAGAGGGAGAGCGAAATTGATATATCGGGACTTATTTATGAATTCATCACTGTTTCGGTTCCTTACATAAAAATCTGTCAGGAGAACGGGGACGGCCAGCAATGTGACCAGGAAATGATAGCAAGACTGGAAAGTTTAGCTGTAGGCACACAAAAAGAAGAAGAAGAACAACAACAAGATGACGACCCGCGTTGGGCAGCATTAAAAAAATTAAAATAATAATTAAATAAATCAGCAATGGCACATCCAAAACGCAAGATTTCTAAAAGTAGAAGAGATAAAAGAAGAACTCACTATAAGGCAGAAGCTCCTTCTTTATCTACTTGTCAAACAACAGGCGCAATACATACTCCACACCGCGCTTATAACGTTGATGGTAACTTATACTACAACGGCAAATTGGTTATTGAAAGCACTTCAATAGGTTAATTTTCTGAAAAATAGTTTGTGTTTTAAGTCTTTGAAAGTTTAACTTAGAGATTGGAAACAAGGGCGATTTTGCCTTATACACAAACTGATTTTTTACTATGAAAATAGGTCTCGATATAATGGGCGGAGACTATGCTCCTAAAGCAAACGTTTTAGGAGCAATAGCTGCCCATCCATTGTTATCTCCGCATGAGCAAATCGTTCTGATCGGGGATACTCAGCAGATTAAGCCCTTACTTGCCGAAAATGGATTTGATCCGGATCTCTTTGAGTATGTTCACACCAAGGAGGTAATAGGTATGGGCGAACATCCCACTAAGGCTATAGTTCAAAAGCCAAATTCCAGTATATCTATTGGTTTTAAGTTACTTAAAGAAGGGAAATTAGATTCATTTGCCAGTGCCGGAAATTCCGGGGCTATGCTTGTTGGCGCTGTTTTTAGTGTAAAAACTATTCCCGGTATCATCAGGCCTTGTCTTTCTACTTTTCTGCCAAAGCTGAGTGGCGGCGTTGGACTGATGCTGGATGTAGGCGCAAATGCCGATTGCAAACCCGACACTTTATTACAGTTTGGTATACTTGGAAGCTTATATGCAGAGAATGTGATGCAGATATCAGATCCTAAAGTTGCCTTAATGAATATTGGCGAAGAAGACGAAAAAGGCAATATGCTGAGCATGGCGACTTTCCCATTAATGAAGGATACCAAGTTATTTAATTTTGTTGGGAACGTAGAAGGCCGGGATTTGTTTAACGACAAAGCCGACGTGATTGTTTGTGATGGATTTACCGGAAATGTGATGCTTAAACTGGCCGAGTCGTTTTATGTACTGACCCTTAAAAGAGGAATGAAAGATGAATTCTTTGACAGGTTTAACTATGAAAATTATGGCGGCAGTCCGGTATTGGGAGTGAATGCACCGGTAGTTATCGGACATGGGATATCCAGTCCGACAGCAGTAAAAAACATGATTTTACAGTCGAGGGATATGATTACTACTGGCTTGGTAGAAAAGATACAGGCCGCATTTAATAATTAATTTAAAAGATGAGCAAAATTCACGCTGCGATTACTGCTGTTAATGGTTACGTTCCAGAATATGTAATGACCAATAAAGAACTGGAATCGATTGTTGATACGACTGATGAATGGATTACTTCCAGAACAGGCATAAAAGAGCGAAGAATATTAAAAGGTGAGGGACTGGGCACGTCAGATATGGCGGTTCATGCGGTAAACGGATTACTCAAAAAACGTGGAATCGGTGCGGAGGAAATTGAACTCATTATATTTTGTACGACGACACCTGATCTCCCTTTTCCGGCCTCAGCTAATATCCTGGGAGATAAAATTGGGGCTAAAAATGCCTGGGGCTACGACCTTCAGGCGGCTTGTTCGGGTTTTATATACGGGCTTTCTACCGGGGCCCAATTTATTGAATCAGGCAAACATAAAAAAGTATTGGTAGTAGGGGGTGATAAAATGTCTTCTATCATCAACTATCAGGACCGCACTACCTGTATTATTTTTGGAGATGGCTGTGGAGCTGTATTACTGGAACCAAATGAAGAGGGTCTGGGGCTAATGGATTCTATCCTAAAAAGTGATGGAGCGGGAAAAGCGTTCCTGCATCAGAAAGCAGGAGGCTCAGTCCGGCCGGCAAGCCACGAAACAGTAGACAATAATGAACATGTCGTTTATCAGGAGGGCCAGACTGTATTTAAATTTGCAGTGACCAATATGGCTGATGTAGCTGCAGAAATCATGGACCGTAATCAGTTAACTTCTGATGATGTAAAATGGCTGGTGCCCCATCAGGCCAACAAACGTATTATTGATGCGACTGCTTCAAGAATGGGCCTTGGCTCTGAAAAAGTCATGATCAACATCGAGCGTTATGGCAATACTACAAATGGTACGATCCCTTTATGTTTATGGGAATGGGAAAGTCAGTTAAAAAAAGGAGACAACATTATTCTTGCTGCTTTTGGAGGTGGTTTTACCTGGGGTTCAGTTTATTTAAAATGGGCTTATTAGTGCTTATAATCAATATATTTTAAACATTTTTAAACTATCCTGAGTTCTATTGTTGCTACGGCACATTCAAAGTCATGATGGTTTTATAATAATTAATATTACCTTAGTTAATCTAAAAACAAGATTGTTTTCTTAAAATAACACCAAAAAATGGATATCAAACAAATTCAGGAACTTATTAAATTTGTTTCTCGTTCGGGCGTAAATGAAGTCGCTATAGAGCAAAAAGACTTCAAGATAACTATTAAAACAAATCAGACCCAAACTGTTGTGAATGCTACTGTTCCAGCTCCTGTTGCGATTTCTGCAATACCGGCTGCCGCAGCTCCTTTACCAGTGTCTGCCACTGAAACTAAAGCTGCTGACGCTGCTGTTGAAGATACCTCAAAATACATTACTATAAAATCTCCAATGATAGGCACATTTTATCGTTCCGCAAGTCCGGATAAGCCGTCGTTTGTAAATGTTGGTGATGAGGTTTCTGTTGGTAAAGTGATCTGTATCATTGAAGCAATGAAACTATTTAATGAAATAGAGAGTGAAGTTTCTGGCAGGATTGTGAAAGTCCTTGTTGACAATTCATCACCTGTAGAATACGATCAGCCACTGTATTTAGTAGAACCAGTTTAGACCGTTGTGCTGATTTATTTCAGCATCTTGTTACTTAAATAGGCCCTGAAGTATGTTTGGGGTGACGAAAAGAAAAAATATATGTTTAAGAAAATATTAATTGCCAACCGGGGCGAAATCGCTTTGCGTATTATCCGTACCTGTAAGGAAATGGGGATTAAAACGGTAGCTGTTTACTCTACTGCAGACAGGGAAAGTTTGCATGTGCGTTTTGCAGATGAAGCTGTTTGTATTGGGCCGCCGCCCAGCAAGGATTCTTACCTGAGTATCCCTAACATCATTTCGGCAGCTGAGCTTACCAATGCAGATGCGATACATCCTGGATATGGATTCTTATCTGAAAATGCTAAATTCTCTTCTGTTTGTCGTGATTACGGAATTAAATTTATAGGGGCAACACCTGAACAGATTAATTCAATGGGAGATAAAGCTTCGGCTAAGGAAACGATGAAGCGATCAGGAGTTCCGACCATTCCTGGTTCGGAAGGCTTATTGGAAAGTGTAAAAGAAGGCATCAAACTTGCCAATGAAATTGGATATCCGATTATATTAAAGGCTACTGCAGGTGGTGGTGGCCGTGGTATGCGCGTAGTATGGAAAGATGAAGACTTTGAAAATGCATGGGACAGTGCCCGTCAGGAATCAGGTGCTGCGTTTGGAAATGATGGTTTGTATCTGGAAAAATATATTGAAGACCCACGCCACATTGAAATCCAGATCATTGGGGACCAATATGGTAAAGCATGCCATTTATCAGAACGCGACTGTTCAATACAACGTCGTCACCAAAAACTAGTTGAAGAAGCCCCTTCTCCTTTTATGACTCCGGAATTGAGAGAAAGAATGGGTGATGCTGCTATTAAAGGAGCAATGGCTGTGCAGTATGAAGGTGCCGGAACAATAGAATTTCTGGTTGACAAACACCGTAATTTCTATTTTATGGAGATGAATACACGTATTCAAGTAGAACATCCGGTAACAGAAGAAGTGATCAACTACGATTTAATTAAAGAACAGATTAAAGTGGCATCGGGAGTTCCAATATCAGGAAAGAACTATTTACCTGACATGCATGCCATTGAATGCCGGATAAATGCAGAAGATCCATTTAATAACTTTAGGCCTTGCCCAGGTAAGATAACCAACTTCCACTCTCCTGGAGGGCATGGTGTAAGAGTTGATACGCATGTTTATGCTGGTTATCAGATTCCTTCTAATTATGATTCTATGATTGCGAAGCTGATCTGTGTGGCCCAAACACGTGAGGAAGCGATTAGTACCATGGAACGTGCTTTGAGTGAATTTGTGATTGAAGGTATAAAAACGACGATACCTTTTCATTTAAAGTTGATGAAAGATCCTAACTTTAGGGCAGGAAATTTTACAACTAAATTCATGGAAACTTTTGAGTTTTCGGAGTAATGAAAAACTATTTATAAGATTTAAAACGTAAATACCATTCTGAATAAAATAGAATGGTATTTTTGTTTACAAATAATATGCATGAGTGATACTAAAAAAAGGGACCTTATTGGTGCTATAAGAGAAAAAGGAAAAACTTTAGAGGCAGAGATGTCTTTCTTCGACCACATTGATGTATTGAGAAAACACCTGTTGCGCGGATTACTGGTGGTCGTGCTATTAACTGCCGGAGCCTTTTGGTTTTCTGATTTCATTTTCAATGAGATCATTATGGGTCCTAAGAACCCTGACTTCTGGACCTACAGAATGATGTGTAAAATGGTTGTAGCTTTTCCAAATCTCGTTGGGCAGGATTTCTGTATCACGCATATTGATGCAAAAATCATCAATACGGAAATGGCCGGACAGTTTACCCTACAGATCAACTCCTGTGTAATGGTAGGGATTATCTTAGGTATTCCATACCTGCTATTTGAACTATGGCTGTTTGTAAAACCTGCCTTGCATGAAAAAGAACGCAAGTCGGCCAGTGGATTTGTATTGTTTGCCTCTACCCTCTTCTTTATCGGGATTATGTTTGGCTATTACCTCATCTGTCCTTTATCGATTAACTTCCTGACAAACTTTACAGTGAGTCCTGAGATAGAAAATACTTTTACGATCACTTCTTATCTTTCGTCCGTGGCCACACTTACCATAGGCTCTGGAATAATTTTTCAGTTGCCCGTAGTAATTTATATTTTGTCAAAATTTGGTATAATGACACCGGCATTTATGCGGTCCAGCAGAAGATATGCGTTTGTATTGATATTGGTTATAGCAGCTGTGGTAACGCCAACTCCTGATGTTATTACGATGCTTGTAGTTGCCTTTCCGCTTGTAATATTATATGAAGTAAGTATCTTTATCTCAGCAAGTATTGAAAGGAAGCGAAACCGACTGCTTAACAGTTCAGCTTCATAAACTAATAAGTTTGATTCATTAATATTTAAAAAATGTCAACAGAGAAAAAAATTAAAATAGCCATTGGTGCTGATCATGCCGGCTTTGAATATAAAGAGCTTTTGAAGTCTTATCTAACAGGATATGAGCTTAAGGATTTTGGCACATACAGTACAGATTCTGTTGACTATCCTGATTTTGCGCATCCTGTAGCTTTAGCAGTGGAAAGTAAAGAATTTACATTTGGGATTCTGGTTTGCGGAAGTGCAAATGGTGTAGCCATCACAGCTAATAAGCACCAGCACATCAGGGCTGCTATTTGCTGGCTGAATGAACTTGCCTCACTTGCAAGACGACATAATAATGCAAATATCTTGTGCATCCCGGCAAGGTTTGTCTCTGAGGACCTGGCAAATGAAATGGCTACAACATTTTTGACCACTGCTTTTGAAGGCGGAAGACATGAGGGCAGGGTTGAAAAAATATCATGTTAAAATTTGTTCCGCTGATGAAAAAGCAATTACTACATCTGGGCTTGGTCCTGCTGATGGGCTGCAGTGCGACTGCGCAAAATAAAGATGCCATAAAGTATGGCCAAAGTATCACAAAAGACAATGCTCACAAGCACTTATCCGTCCTCGCATCTGACGCGTATGAGGGCAGGGAAACTGGCAAAAAAGGTGGGTGGATGGCTGCAGATTATATTAAAAATCATTTTAAGGGTCTTGGATTAAAAGGGCCCGTAGCGGGCGATTACTTTCAGCCTATTGATATGGTGACCATAAGTCTTTCACAGGTACTGACCATTGATGGGCAGCCAGCTGAAGTCTTACAGGATTTTTATGTTGCCCAGCAGGTTGTTTCTGGAAGTGGCTTTGCTTTTAATACCAATAGCATTGTATTTGCCGGGTACGGATTAGCGACAGATGGTTACGATGATTTTTCCGGACTAGACGTGACAGGAAAGGTGGTGATGATCTTTAAAGAGGGGAATCCATCAGGCGGCACAGTTTCGGGAAATGCATCAAGTGCACTAAATGCAAAGTTGAAATACTTTAATGACCATAAAGCATCTGCTGTACTGCTAATTGATGCTGCAGTAGACAAAATGTCTGCAAACCTGAAGAATTACCTGCTATCTGAACAAATGGTGATGAAGACGAAGGAAAACCTGGAGAGAATGAATAAACCTCAGCCTATGCCGGTGATCAATATCAGCACTGCTATTGCCAATAAACTTTTTGTTGCTGCAGGTACCAACGCCGATGCGCTGAAAAAGAAAATAGCCGAGAGTGGAAAGCCTGCCTCGCAGGAACTGAAAATCAGCCTGAGCGCAAGCGCTAATAAAATCGAAACAAAGGTAAAGACAGACAATGTACTCGGCTTCCTGGAAGGTTCTGATCCGAAGTTGAAAAAAGAGGTTTTGGTCATTACTGCACATTACGACCACATTGGTGTAAATCCTAATGCGCCAGGTGATGATAAGATAAACAATGGCGCTGATGATGATGGATCTGGTACAACAGGGGTACTGATGATTGCGGAAGCATTTGCGAAAGCGAAGAAAGCAGGCAGAGGCCCAAAAAGAAGTATATTATTCATGACAGTTGCCGGTGAAGAAAAAGGCTTGTTAGGTTCTGAATGGTACGCTGAACATCCGGTATTTCCACTGGAAAATACCATCACCAATCTGAATATTGATATGATAGGGAGGGGTGATAAAGAGCACGCCAGCGACAACAATTTTGTATACATTATTGGATCTGACATGCTGAGTACTGATCTGGACAGGATTGGCAAAAAAGCCAATAAGGATTATGTAAATATCAACCTGGACGAAAGGTATAATAACCGTACGGACCCCAACAGATTTTACTACAGGTCTGATCATTATAACTTTGCAAAGCATGGTATTCCGGTTATTTTTTATTTTAACGGGGTGCATGAAGATTATCACCAGCCAGGCGATGAGGTTAGCAAAATAGATTTTCCAATGCTTGCAAAAAGAGGAAAATTGGTATACTTTACCGCCTGGGAGCTTGCAAATGGTCTCAAAAGACCCCGTGTAGATAAAAACGATGATGGCTCAATAAAGAAATAGCTACAATTTTAGCTAAGTTTGATTATGACGAAGATTGCTGAAGAATTTTTAGTGAAGGCGGATGAAAAGGCATTCGATCTGGGACACCGTAAAACAATTAACCATAACATCGGCAAATATAATGTTGCCGTGGAGCGGGGCCTTTCAAAATTTGAAAACTTAGAAAACTCCAAGAAGAAAGCTCATGTGATCAAATGGAGGGTGATGGAAAACCTTGATAAGTTTTTGCCCGAGTTTGAAGCTAATTTTCAGCGCAAAGGGGGAAAGGTAATCTGGGCTAATGACATTAATGAAGCCCAGCAGGAAATCCTGAACATCATCAAAAAAAATAACGGTAAAACAGTTATTAAGGCAAAATCTATGACCACCGAAGAGATTCATCTTAATGAATTTCTTCAGAAAAATGATATAGAATCGTTGGAAAGTGATCTTGGTGAATTCATTGTTCAGTTGCTGGGCCAGCATCCTTATCACATTGTGACACCGGCCATGCATTTGAGCAAAGAGGAAATCGCAAAAGTCTTTCATGAGAAATTTGGCACTCCTTTGGATTTCACTCCTGAACAGCTAACCCAAAAAGCAAGGGAACTTTTAAGAGATAAATACCTGAATGCCGACATAGGCATCAGTGGGGGCAATTTCTTAATTGCCGATACAGGAAGTATTGCCCTGACAGAAAATGAAGGTAATGCGCGGCTCTGCACAACTTTTCCTAAAATACATATCGCTATAGTAGGCATAGAGAAAATAATCCCATCTATGGCAGATCTGGATCTGTTCTGGCCATTGCTGGCCAGCCATGGTACAGGTCAGAACTTAACCGTCTACAATACCATCCTTAGTGGCCCCAGACGTGGAGAAGAAACTGACGGACCGGAAGAAATGTATGTAATTTTGCTTGATAACGGCCGCACTAATCTGCTGGCGCAAAAAGAGCAACGCCAGGGCCTGTATTGCATTAGATGCGGTGCCTGCTTAAATGCCTGCCCTGTTTACAAGAACATTGGCGGACATACTTATAATACTACTTACAGCGGCCCTATTGGTTCTATAATTACCCCCCATCTGAAGGGCATGAAAGACTTCAAGCATTTAAGCTATGCATCAAGTCTGTGTGGAAAATGCTCTGAAGTATGCCCTGTTAAAATTGACATTCATAAAATGCTGCTGCTAAACAGAAGAGATGCGGCTGAACAGCATGAAAATACAAGGACAGAAAAACTGGGATGGACGATCTGGCGTACCGGAATGCTGAAAAGATCTAGGATGGATATGCTGAGCGGAAAGATCAAGAACTTTTTCCTTAAAAACCTGTTTAGAAAAATATGGGGTAAATATCGGTCTATGCCCGAAATAGCCCCAAAATCTTTTGCTAAACTTTGGGAAGAGAAAAACAAGGATGCTACAGGCGAATAATTATGATCTTTGACAGAAAAGACAAGAGCAATAGCATTTTATTAGACCTTTATAAAAGGTTGCTTTATCCAAGATTGATAGAGGAAAAAATGTTGATCTTGCTTCGTCAGGGGCGTATTGGCAAGTGGTTTTCAGGAATTGGTCAGGAAGCAATTGCAGTGGGCAGTACGCTGGCTATGCACGCTTCCGAATATATTCTGCCAATGCACCGAAATCTGGGTGTATTCACATCACGTGATATTCCACTGAGTAAACTCATGTCCCAATGGCAGGGGAAAGTTAACGGATTTACCAAAGGCAGGGACAGATCCTTTCATTTTGGTACACAAGACTACAAAATCATCGGTATGATCTCTCATCTGGGCCCGCAAATGGCGCTGGCAGATGGCATTGCTCTTGCAGATCTGATTGAAAATAAAGAAGCCGCAACTCTGGTTTTCACCGGTGAAGGTGCCACCAGCGAAGGAGATTTTCATGAGGCCGTAAATGTGGCGGCCGTATGGAACTTACCCGTTATCTTTCTGATAGAAAACAATGGATATGGCCTTTCCACTCCTGTTAACGAACAATTTAAATGTGAACATCTTGTCGACAAGGCTATTGGATATGGCATTGAAGGTATACAGATAGATGGAAATAATATTCTGGAGGTTTATGATACCCTGGTCGATCTTGCTGTTAAGATCAGAAAAGACCCCAGGCCCGTACTTGTTGAATGCTTGACTTTCAGGATGAGGGGACATGAGGAAGCATCAGGCATTAAATATGTACCGGAAGAACTGATCAATGAGTGGTCAAAAAAAGATCCTGTTAAGAATTTCGAAGCCTACTTAATTAAACAGGGGGTACTTGATGTTGAAATGATCCATCAAATAAAAGCGGACTTTAAAAAAACCATTGAAAGTGAAATAGAAAGTGCATTTGAACAGGATGAGCCTATAGCAGATGCGAATACAGAATTATTGGACATGTACCATCCGGATGCAATAAACCCTGTAAGGCCGTCTCAGCCCTTAGTAGAAATGCGCTATATAGATGCCATTACTGATGGGCTTAGAATTGGTATGCAAAAATACCAGAACCTAGTTTTGATGGGTCAGGATATAGCGGAATATGGCGGAGCATTTAAGATCACCGAAGGTTTTGTGAATGAATTTGGGAAAGCAAGAGTTAGAAATACACCCATCTGTGAATCGGCTATTGTCGGTGCCGGACTAGGCCTTTCAATAAATGGTTATAAAGCAATTGTAGAAATGCAGTTTGCTGATTTTGTAACCTGTGGATTTAACCAGATTATAAATAATCTGGCAAAGACCCACTACAGATGGGGCGAAAAGGCTGATGTTGTAATCCGTATGCCAACTGGGGCCGGTACCGGGGCAGGTCCGTTTCATTCGCAAAGCAACGAAGCCTGGTTCACTAAAACACCGGGTTTAAAAATAGTATATCCAGCCTTTCCTGATGATGCAAAAGGTTTGCTGCTGGGGGCCATTGATGATCCGAATCCTGTGATATATTTTGAACACAAATATTTGTATAGAAGCCTAAGTGGCTTTGTACCTAAAGGATACTATAATCAGGAAATAGGAAAAGCAAACATATTAAAAACCGGCACCCAGTTCAGTATCATTACTTACGGACTCGGAGTTCACTGGGCATTGTCCTATTTAAACGATAATCCGGAACGCTCTGTAACTTTAATAGATCTGCGAAGCCTGCAGCCATGGGATAAGGATGCGGTTGCCGGAGCAGTTCAATCAACAGGCAGGGTATTGATCCTCCACGAAGACACGCTCACGTGCGGATTTGGAGCAGAACTAGCTGCATGGATTGCTGAGCATTGCTTTGAATTTCTGGATGCCCCTGTTATGCGCTGTGCCAGTCTGGATACTGCCATCCCAATGAATAAGGTGCTGGAAAATGATTTCCTTGCTAAAAGCAGGTTGGCTGACGTTGCCAAAAGATTACTGGAATACTAGTTACTTGGCACGATAATAGCCTCTATCTGTTACAGATACCTAGTTGGCCATATGAAATTCTCATACTTAATTCTCTTACTTTTACCGATTCTCTGTAGCTGTACTCAGAATTCTAAGCATCCTCAGGCAGACCTGATCAATAGAAATATACCTGTAGCAGTAACGGAACAGTCAATTGTGCATTTTGCAGATTCCGTTGACGCCAGCTTGATCACGATGGAAAAACGCAGCAGTCTGGTTTATCATCTCGATGAAACCTCAATGTACGTTGAAAAATATAGCATGAACGGTATTCCTGTTTTATACAAAACTTTTATTGACAATGAAGGCATCAGCAGTCTTGTGAATAATTTTTACTTCAATAATGACAGCTTGATATTAGTAAGGGAAAGCAAAAAACAGCTTAAACCAAATACTGAAGTTTTAGAGGAAATACGCACTTTTTTTAGAAATAATATTGCATTCAGGAAAGATATACGTACTGCATTATCATCTTCCACGCTCAAAGACAAACAATTTTCCCCTCTAAAGCATACTAATCTCTCTGCTGATAACTATGCTTCGGATATCAAAACATTCAATGATGCAATTGAGGGAAATGAAAAATTTGACCTTGTGTTCGATAGCTTTCTATCCGCTCCCGATGAGAAATATATCTTGCTAAAAAGTAAAATCCCAAATGGATATAATGCAAACATCCTGGTGACCCAAAGCGATTCATTTACGGACAGTCTTATGATTGACCCTATGCTCTTTAAGGGTACAAAGCTTAATATTAACTGGAAGATAGAGAACAAGGAAGCTGTTTACGTTCCGGTAGCGGCCAGGGTCACTTCTGCTAACGGATTAAAAAGATAAAGATTCCCATTATCAAGACATAAGCATCTGTAGCGTTTTCGCAACCTTTCACCCTTCTTAAACCTTCGGCCATCTTTAATTGTAAATAACGTATTGACTGGCAATTCTTCCAAACGGAGAAGGCCAATAGCGTTGTCATACTTCTTTAGCGTTCTGGACAATTTTAAATCTGTACAACTTGCTGCCGTAGGATTGTCAAGGTAATTGATTATTGCTTTATGGACATCATCCGGAAAGATGTTCTTTTCAATAAAAGGAACCATCATTCGTTTAAAATTACGTTTCCATTCGTCTCCATGGGGTTTTACCTTATTTCTATGATCATTCCAGGTAAGTAAATGTGCAAATTCATGTACAGTAGTAACTAGGAAGGCATAAGCATTTAGATTATTGTTGACAGATATTTTATGCCCGGTTCCATTATATGGATGCCTGTAATCGCCAAGTTTAGTAGTTCTGTTCTTTGAAATTTTGAATTCGCACTGAAAGTAATCGATCCATCTTGCAATTACCGGTGCAGCCCCGACAGGCATATATTGTGATAAGACATGCTCCTTTTCCACACTGTCCAAGATAATGAATTTACTTTAATAGTTGATAGGCAATTAAACTTGCCACATAGGCCATAGCCGTCATATAAACGAGTTGTATCACCGGCCATTTCCATGACTTGGTTTCTCTGTATACAACAGCTACCGTGCTCATACATTGCATGGCAAAGGCATAGAATAGCATTAATGAAAAAGCAGTTGCAAATGTAAATACAGGCAATCCGGTGTCCGGGTTTCTCGCACCTCTCATCTTATTTCTAATGGTAGCTACTTCTCCATCGTTATCTACACTATAAATTGTGGCCATCGTACCCACAAACGCTTCTCTTGCAGCAAATGAGGTAATCAAAGCGATTCCTATTTTCCAGTCAAAACCTAAGGGTTTTATTGCCGGTTCTATCACGTGCCCCAGAATCCCTGCATAAGAATTTTCAAGCTTCTCAGCCGATCTGTCACGCTCCAGCGTACTAATTTGCGTGCTGTCTTTTTGGGCTTCTATAGCTGCATATTTTTTATCAATTGCCTCGAACTTATCTGATGGCCCAAAAGTGGCCAATACCCAGAGGATGATCGAAATTGCAATAATCACTTTACCTGCTTCAAAGACAAAAGTTTTGGATTTTTCATACATCGTATACAGTACATTCGACCACCTGGGCATTCTATACACTGGCAGTTCCATGATAAAGTATGATTTCTCTTTCGCTTTTATAAGAAACTTCATGATAAAAGCTACAATCACTGCCGCAAAAATGCTAATCAGATACATCCCCATTAAAGTAAGGCCTTGCAAATTGATGAATCCCCAAATCATTTTTTCCGGTACAACCAATGAGATCAGTAATGTGTAAACAGGCAGCCTGGCAGAACAACTAACCAAGGGGGCAACCATAATGGTGATGATCCGGTCTTTCCAGCTCTCTATATTCCGAGCACTCATAATGGAAGGAACAGCACAGGCCAAACTACCAATCATTGGTACTACTGACTTACCGCTTAACCCGAATTTACGCATTATTTTATCCATCATAAACGTCACTCTCGACATATAGCCTGTATCTTCAAGGATGGATATGAAAGCAAACAATATAGCAATCTGAGGAATAAATATAACCACTCCACCCAATCCGGCAACCACCCCGTCCAGAAGCAGATCGGTAAGCATACCTGCAGGAAGATGCTGATGCCCGAATTCCGTAAGCCATACAAAAGAATATTCAATGAGCTCCATTGGATAGGAAGACCACGAAAAAATAGAATTGAATATAAAAAACAATATGGCGATGAATATGGTAAATCCCCATACCCTGTGCGTTAATACTGCATCAAGCTTATCACTAAAAATAAATTTTCTGGCAGCTCCTGTATCTTCTACAACGCCGCTGAGGACTGTCCCAAGATACCGGTATCTGGATATTGTCTCTGCAGCCTGCAACTTGGAAGATTCGAAATGATGGTCCTTTTTTATCTGTTCAAAGATCTCATGGTCTGCTGAAGAAAAAATATTTAGCGGCAAATGCTGGTGCAGCAACTGCAGGGCTAAATAGTTATTGTCTGTTTTTATGTGCGATTTGACAAAATCAATGGCTTCCGGAGCCAAAACATGCATATCTGCACCTTCTGTCTGCGTAGCTATAACAGTTGTATTCCTAATCGCTTCTTTTAGTTCTGAAAGACCAGAATTATTTCTGGCAGAAATAGCTACAACCTGTATCCCCAGCCGTTCAGAAAGTTTATCAACATCAATATCGATTCCTTCCTTTTTAGCCATATCGGTCATATTCAACACCAATATAATCGGCAGGCCCAAATCGGCAACCTGTGTATAAAGCAATAAATTTCTGCGAAGATTTGTTGCGTCTACTACCAGAATTACAAGATCAGGATGACTGGAGTTCTTGCTATCAGCCAGTACCTGAAAAACAATGCTTTCATCTTTGCTTTTTGGATATAAACTATATGTGCCAGGTAAATCTATGATTTCAGCTTGCTTACTATCACTTAGCTTACAATAGCCTGTTTTCTTATCAACAGTTATCCCGGGAAAGTTTCCAATTTTCTGATTTAATCCTGTAAGCAGATTAAAAAGGGTTGATTTTCCTGTATTTGGATTACCAACAAGGGCAATTTTAATATCCTTTGCCAAATTACTACTGAATTATAATAATGGATGCTTCATTTTTACGTAAACAAAGCTGATAACCCGCAACACGAATTGCGATAGGATCTCCAAGGGGCGCAAAACGTTCAATTTCCACAGTTTCACCTGGCAGGCAACCCATCTCCATTAATTTAACGGACATTTCAAGATCTGTAAATGCTACTATAGTTCCTTGTTCTCCGGGGTTTAACTGTGAAAGTTTCATTTATATATTGTTAGTATTATCAAGTCGCAAGGTAGCCTTAATTTATAATAAATCCAAATAAGAGAAATGTAAATTTATGGAATAAAACGGCTTACATCCCTCTTGGATAGCTCGAATAGCTAACTTTTGGACATTGACAGCCTGGTTTGAAAATGCGACAACCAGCAAATAGCACCATAAATAACAATAAGAGTAATAAACTAATCCGTTCTTTCATTATAGTTTGATTTATGAAGTAAAATATAACTAAAAACACCCATAAAAACACCAATCATATCACAGCCAAAATCCCACCATTCCGCGGATCTGTAGGTAAAAAACTTCCATTGTGCCAACTCTATCAACCCCCCAAGGGCACCTGTAAAAATGATGATCTTAAAAATGGTTAAAGACCGGAAACTATAATTATGCTGATGCCTGATTTTGCCGTAGAAAAGAAATATCGTTAGCACAAAAAAAAAGCCTACATGTACCAGCTTATCAAAGCCTTTAAAAAAAATGCCTGATTCATTATTGTCATCAGGCATTTTGATATTGCAAAGTATAAAAATAAAGACAGTCCACAAAATGGCCCAACTTTGATATTTTAACTCTTTAATTTTATTCATTAATTATGCTCCTACAAGCGCTTTATAAGCATCAGCATCCAATAAGCCTTCTAATTCTGCCGTATCAGACAAAGTAACCTTAACCATCCATCCTTGTCCGTATGGATCAGAATTTACCAATTCAGGATTGTCATTAAGTACAGCATTTGTTTCCAATACAGTAGCTGTAACTGGCATAAAAAGATCTGAAACAGTTTTCACAGCTTCAACTGTACCAAAAACCTCATCTTTTGTAACCTCATCGCCCACGGTATTGATATCTATATATACAATGTCACCTAACTCACGCTGCGCAAAATCAGTAATGCCGATATATGCCTCATTACCTTCAATTTTAAGCCATTCATGGTCTTTTGTGTACTTCAATTCTGATGGAAAATTCATTTGTTTAAATTATTTTTCGTGAGTTAATATTTTTTGAAGCCCATCGCTTCGCGTGTCCAAAGGTAATTAATCTACCTCTTTATACCAATGCTAATTCAAGGTAATCCTTAAACTAAATCCGAAATTAGTGAATGCAGTATTAAATGTTTGTGAAGTGTAGGGTTTGGTAATGTTTGAATCGTAGAAAAGCCTGATGTTGAACCGCTGGTTCAATACATAATCTACACTTGGCCTTAAAGTAATGTTCTTAGCTCCAGAAGATACCTCAGCTTCAGCAATATCGGCCCTGTAGATCACCGTTTTATTATCCCTGAGTGCGATATCCAATTTAAAGTCCATGTTGTTTTCCATCTTTAATTGCTTGAACATTCCAAATGGAAATCTAAACTTGTTGGTCCGATAACCCAAACCAAAAACCATATTATTTTCCGATAGTTGGGCTAACTGACTATTAGACATACTCAAACCCAATAATCTGGAGCGGCCCAGTTCAAAATTAGCCGACACATTATTTTTGAAACGTGTATCAATTCCTATAAGCGGAGAAAACTGCTCAGCAATGGTAACCTGGGCATACTGATAAAAAGGAAGGAAGTTGCCATTTACATCCCGGCTGTTTACAGCTCCGTTTCTTTCTTCATATCTTACTAGAGAATTAAAGCTATTGACACTGTAAACTGATCTGTAGGAATGTCTGATGTCGATAGAACTAAATCGCTCGGCAAGAAAACCCAAGCGTGTTAGCCCCCTATAATTCAGACGCCAGTTGGGCAATGGGATTTTAGGAAAAGAGCTTAGGCTAGAAGATGCGGCATCCTTACCAGTATAGGCCGCCAGGAAGGCTGACACAACTACATCCTGTGAGCTTTTGTCATATCCATCGGCATATCCTGAAGACTTAGCGCCCGATGAATTTGAGTTCAATGCACCTAACCGCTGAGAAATGACCTGCCTGTTGACCATAAACTGGCTAAAAAGTCTTGAAGCCGTACCTCCTGCTTTCTCTGAAAATGCGGTACCTAATGATAAAAAGGAAACACTGTAATCTCCGGTTGTGTATGGGCTTAAATTTTCAAATCCGCTTAAGCTTGTATCATACCTAAAATTAGTGGAATAATTTAGTGTCCTATTTTTATTGGCAGTCAAGGTGATTACCAGATCCTGGATAGGTTCTACCATACTGCTAAAACTCAGGTCCTCTCTTAAAGTATTTATATAAAGCTGAGACTGAAGTGTATCTCTGGTAATCCATGCATTATTTAGGGCCATGCCCCTGATATCTTTCTGACTGCCAAATACAAAGCCCAGACCCGGTGCTCCCGTTATATTATCTATGCCTAAATAATTTGTAGTTGGCAGGTAACCGGGCAAAAAGATTCCTTTATTCTGAACATATGAGCCTACAATATTTTTAACACTGGTTAGCAACCCCACAAAAAAGTCAGCACTTGAACTTTTATCCCCCGCATCCTTGGCCCTTCTCACAAAACCAAACTTATTATATAGGCTGCTTAGGTTCAGATTGGGGTTGATCTGTATTATTCTTGAATTTTGAATCGTATTACCCATATCAATCAACGGATCTCTCAATGTTGATAATGGTTCTGTCTGCCAGTTAAAATTGGTTCCGTATCGCGTTGTAACGCTCAACCAGTCCAGTCCGGGAATCTTATTTATAGGCAAGTTGTAAGTAATGTTTAAGTTGTGGGAATAGTCTGTTGTTCTGCCTAGTCTTTTAAGATTTTGCCAAAGTGTATCTCTTTTTAATCCTTCAATACGGCCATCAGGTTCATCAATAATTGAATAGTTTGTTGCATCAAAATCCAGTGTCAGCGACCTCGTTAAATTCCAGGATATTCCATACACCCTTGTCACCAGGAAGTTCTTATTATAAGTGGTATTAATTGGAATAGAATTATTAGGATCGTTATTTCTAAGGCTATTCTCTGAATAATAACGGTCCAGATCTATTCTGAAATTAATTGAGTTAGGGAGCAGGCTAAAATTGAATTCTTTCAATAAAGCCAGCATATTTGATTTTATAATTTTATTAAAAGGCTCATAGCTCCTCGACTGAGCAGCATAATTATACGCCAGCGATCCTCTGTAAGTCTGTTGGATACTATTTTGGTTGATAAAATCCCTGTGTGCAAATTTTGTATTCGCATAGCTGGCATTTAAATTCTCTATATCCCACAGCTTTGGTATTTTATCCGGGTCTGTTCTTTCTTTACGCACATTGGTAAAGCTGATGCTGTTTCTGGATGTATAGTCTTGAGCATAATTCAAGATCTCTTTCTTTTCAGCTCTTGTGGCACCATCAAGTGCATTTTTCAACTCAACATCAGGAGTCCTTGGATCGTATTGAGGTGTACTTATCTGATTGGAATAACTTACAAACATAGGGATCTTTATCGCAGCCTTTTTAGGTAAGAATTTACCCAGCTCCATGCTTGATGAAATATCAAAAAACACATTATCCGCTCGGTTTCGTTCACTCACCCGCTTCTCCAGCGAACCAAAGCCTATCGTTGATTTACTACCTGATATATTAACATCTGCAAAATCGGCAAGCTGGGCATTCATCCTTGCTGTTGCTGCCCAGCCTCCGCGTTCATCAAATTCGGTAAGCCGAAGTTCATTAAACCAGACTTGGGCACTTTTATCCAGGCCATCATCCTCACCGGTACTGGCTTGTTTACGAAGTGGATTTTTAATACCTAGCATATATACCCTTACCTTACTCATATCGGGCTGCCCCTTTATGGTTATCGTTCTTCCATTTTCAACAAAATCAAAAGGAATATTTACAGGCCATGGCTGCCCATTCAGCAATGCCCTGTTCCGCGCAATTTTTGCATTCTGAAATACTTCCAGTTCAATATCCAACCGGTTTTGCTCAGGCCATATCGCATAAGGATCACTCGTGCCGGGGTTGGTCACTTTCAATGGCTGCGAATATTCATAATAGTTATCCTGATTGTCCGTCCCTATTCGCAAAAAGGCACTCAGCTCATTGTCATTAATCGTAGTGTTTGGAAGTGCTTCAAGGTGTATAAACATCTCCAGATGTTTATACGATCTGAAATCATTAATAGCAGTTTTAAATGCAGCCCTGCCATAGCCATCCCTTAAATTTTTGACGGTAACTGCCAGTGATTGCTCATTTTGTCTCGTATCTCCCCTGTAGTTACTAAAATCCTGTTCCCTTTCAATCCCTGGCGGCACCACATATGGAATAGGCACCCTTTTTCCATTTTCTTCTATATTTACTGTAGCCACTTCAATGGTAGAATTATCGGGATTTGCTGGTTGTAAGGCCTGGTCAACAATCACCTGCGAAGCATCATTATTAGCATTGTACTGTCGCCATTCACCTCTTACCAGTTGAATTTTCCCAAATCTTAGTACAGTAGTATCTGCAAAATTGGTAAGGAACATTCTCACAAAACGTATAGATTTAAAATCCTGGATACTTCCCACCTTTTGCTGGTATTGTGCCAACGGTATCCGGATCTGATACCAGGTGACAGGTTTGGTCTCACCATTGGCAAGCTTGACATCTGAAGTGACTTTATCAGTAACAAAGTTCTGGCCTACCATCAGATCTCCCGGACGCATAGATACCCGGTACTGAAAATACTCATCAGATTGCGTCATATTGTTATCCCTGTTGATATCTTCTCCATCAGGAAGTGATGTGGATGCAGAATTATCTACGCCAAAATCTTCTCTGCTTTGCTGAGGTGTTTTAGAATTCCCTTCCGTTCCGTTATATTTTTCATAGCGTTTCAATATCCCGGCATTTGCCTGATCTAATGCACCACTTCTGTAGTAAGAATAATCATCAGATGACGGATCATTGTCAATAGCTGCTGCTGCCTCAGCATTCAGTTGAGATTTTATCTGGTTGATAACTGCTGCGAACTTACCTTTTTCATCGGCATTACCTAAGCCATCCAATCCCACATCCTGACTTCTTCTTGCCACAGGATCATTATCAAAAGCCTGTACTACAGGCTGCAGCTTAGGCACCCTCCCCCAGTTTGTTTCATCATATTTTGTTGGATCACCGTCGGCCGGCAGTCCATTTTCCAATGACTTCCTGCCATCCTTTAAAATATCTTCTGAAATATTACCCAGGTTAAAATAAAGATCTCCACCGGCAGAATTTGGCTTATATATATTCGGATCCATTACCCAGAGCTCGATAAACTCAATATTCAGCGCTTCAAAATCATTGGTTTCAATCCGTCTGAACAATCCCCCCCATCTTGATTTTGGGTTTGTCAATGATCCATCCGCTCCAAAACCGGTAGTAGTATAGTTGTAATGACCCCTCAAAGTAGGATAAAAGGCTATATCAAGCGTTGGTAAAGTAATCGCCTGTCCAGTACTTGTCTCCTTAAACGGAAAAACTTCCTGTTCAATGATCTCTCTTACATAATGATTGGAAAGCTCGTTCCGGTTGTTTCTCAAATTTGCAGGTATATTACTTGCATTCCGGTTATAGAATGTAGGATCTATGTTATAAAATGCGACTCTTGCACGGTTAAATCCATAAGCAAGATTATCTATCAACTGAGATTCAGGAAATAGCTGTGGTGTTCCTGACAACTGCCAGGCAATTGCACTTTTAAGGTCAATAACTGATCTCGAAGCCTCAAAATCATCCAGGTAACTGATCCCGCTTTTCTGTCCTGCAAAATCCAGCGCCTTTGGATGTCCCGGAACAAGTTGCGCAAACTCCCCGGAGAAAGTAATATTTGAAGGAACTTTGGTAGAAATAAATGGCAACTTGTCAACAAGCTTCGTTAAAAACCTCGAGGCCGAGCTGTAGTTTACGTCCAGCCCCCAGATAGTGTTAGAAATTGGTTCTTCTCCAATATTCACCTTAGGGGTCAGCGGCTTCTCACTTAAATTCATAAATGTACCACCTAAATTCAGCTTATTATTTACTTTATAATCCAGCCTGGTCCCAAACAATGAACGTTGCTGCAAACCAAACAGCTCGTTATTCTCGGTCGATATTCTTATAGGTTGCCCCGAAACCAGCAATGCCGTATTCAATATTTGAACCCTGCCTCCCTGATAGTCGACTGTAAAATCGGTTCCTTCCTGTAGAGGGATGGTTCCGGCAAACACTTTTACTGACCCTTCCGGTACATTAATGGAGTTTAAACTAAATTCAGAAGCTATCTCAGACTGATAGCTCCCTTTTATGACGTACCTGTTCTGCCTGGTAAACAATTGCTGAGCAATCACTTTAGTGGAATCATACAGTGCAGTAAAAGTATATTTATCTATAAAAGCCTGTTCAGAGGGCAAAAACTGATCTGCCAGATCCTTACCAAACGGCTCGACTAACGGAAAGACAATCCTTCCATTTAGTGGGTCAATAGTTATGTAACCATTTTTTGTATTGGTAATCAGCACAGCATTACTATTACCTGAACTATTGGCAGAATTGCTGTTTCCAAAAGAATTTGCACCACTGTTTGTACCAAATGGGTTTTCTTCTGCTTCAAAATCAAATATACCGTCTGGCTTAAGTTCATCCTGCTGGTTTAAGCGATCCAGGCTGGCCACCTGTATCCACAATTTATCTTTCAGCGGCCTTTTAAATGCATCCAGTTTTTCCCCTTCGGTGATCACAGGTCTTTCAATTCCAGATTTCTCATCTATTCTAAGAATATCCAGCTTAAAATTCTGCTGACTGATCTGATATCCGCCGATAGAATAAATATTCTTCATCATCAGGTCCCAGGTCGGCAAATTGGTCTTTGTTGTTTCGTTCTTCAGCAATTTTGCAAACAACACCTTTGGTGTGGCCTGATCAAAAGGAACATCCGTAGAAAACTCACCTACCTGGTATTCTACCCCGTTAAAAGTATACCGGTAAGAAACAGCCAGCACCTCATCGGTATTCAATGAATTGTTTAAAGAAATATAGCCCAGTTTAGGGTGAAATGTAAATTCCCTGTCGGCAAGCTTCCTTGCGTAGGTCAGCTTAGCAAAGTTATCCGTGCCGGCGTTTGCCTGAAAGAATGAAATCACTGCGTTGGAATTGGTCTGTCGCGCTTCATCAGGCAGAACATCCAATAAATTGTTGGACGCTCTTGGAAAAAGCGGGTTTTTAAATCCTGATGGGAGTGCTGACTTTCCGCCTTCAATCTGTACCGTATTAAAAGGTCTGTTTTCTCCCAGGTCTATCAAGCCCAACACATCCCTCGAATCCTGGGTATTACCCGTTTTATTGGTGATCCATACTTCAATTTTAGTAATGATAATACCAGAGGTAATTGTCGGTGGATTTGACAGTGCCTTATTATAGTTTTCCCTGAAATATTGGGCTAAGAAATAATGTTTATTAGCTTCATAATTATCGGCACTGATCCTATACTCATTTTGCTGTGCACCATTGCTGATCTGTATTTCTCTTGATTGGGATTTTTGCTGTGTAAAAACAGTGTTTACGTTCAGTTTACCAAACTGCAATTGCGTTTTTACACCAAATAGTGTTTGGGTACCATTAATCAGCGTCGTGTTGAGCGGTAAGCTTACATTACCTGCTTCAATCTTTTTAATGATGTCATCTTCACCTCCTGTATAGTCCAGCTTAACCTGGTTTTCAAAATCAAACTGAGCCTCAGTATTGTAATTCATATTAACCTTCAGTTTGGTACCGATATTTCCGATAACATCCATCTGGATCCGCTGATTAAAATCGAAATTTCCCTGAACCCGCTGCTGCTCATTAAATAAAGGATTTTCATTCTTATTTATCCTGCCCAGGAATGTCAGTTCAGCTTCACCTCTCGGCTGAATGTCGATGGTTGTGCCGCCAAATATCCGCTCAAAAGCTTTACTGTTGATCTTTAAACTTGGAATAATCCCTGTCTTTCTTACATCCTCTATTTCCAGGTTTGAAAGAGAACGCCAGTTTTCCCTTTTAATCTCGCTGCTGATCAGACGCTGGTATTCTTCAACCGTCAGGTATTGTGGCGGTGCCAGCAAACGGTCTCCTATTAACTGCCTCACTATATATTTCTTGTTGACTACATCGTATTCAACATCTCTTTTTATATTGTCCGGCATCGGATAAAAGGGATTAGACAAAGACCTTAATCCCAATCGCTGTTTTTCTTTTATCCCAAAGGAATTCCTTGAGGTATCCCCCACAGATCTTGATGGAATCGTCTGCGAAAAAGTTTCTCCCGCCACAACCGATAACATTAAAAAGAAAATGAGTTTTAAGGCGTTTCTCAAGGGTTTAAAAAGATTATAAATTTTTTAAAGCCAGTTTGATCATTTGTTCTATTGACAAATCTGTTCCCCCGGTTTTTAATGCGTTCTCTATCGCTTTTTCTGAAGCGGGCTTAGCAAATCCCAGCATCATTAAGGCAGATAAAGCTTCTTCTTTTATAGTATTATTTAGCGGCGCGGCAATCAGCGATCCTGATCCTTCTTTCTTTAGCTTATCCTGTAATTCCAATACCAAACGCTGTGCAGATTTCACTCCTATGCCCTTTATACGCTGTATTAAGGGTAAATCAGCATTTACGATGGCTGTTTGTATTTCATTGGGGGTAATGGAGGAAAGCATCATTCTTCCCGTATTCGGACCAATGCCTGATACAGAAATAAGGTGCAGGAACAACCTGCGCTCACCCTCTTCGGCAAAACCATAAAGGGTATGTGCATCTTCTTTTATGTGAAGCCAGACGTACACCTTACAGCGTTCCTCATTAGCCAGGCTGCTATAGGTATTTAATGATATATTAAGATGATAGCCTATACCTCCGGCTTCTACTACAATATACGCAGGGCATTTAAAGGTTAGCCTACCATCAATATAATCATACATTCGTTTACTTTTTAGAAATTCGTTTTAATATACCACCTTTTTTGGAATTAGCCTCTTCCTCTTTCCCCTGTACATCTAAAACTGCGATCGTTACCATATTCACAATCTCTCTAACAGAGCTGCCTAGCTGCACAATATGTACCGGCTTTTTTAAACCCAGCAAAATTGGGCCTACTGCCTCGGCCTCTCCAAGTTCCTGTAACAATTTGTAAGCTATATTCCCCGATTCAAGATTAGGAAATATCAAGGTATTTGCCGGTGCCTCTACTAGTCTGCTAAAAGGAAAATTGTCTTTCAGCAATTCATTATTAATAGCAAAATTACCCTGCATTTCACCATCAACCACAATATGCGGATGTTGTTCATGCAATATTTTAACGGCTTTTCTTACCTTTTCAGGCACAGTCCCTTCATTTGAGCCAAAATTAGAATAAGAAAGCAAAGCAATTCTTGGCTGTATATTGAATTTCCTTACAGATCTTTCCAGCAGTAAAGTCAGATCTACCAGTTCCTCTACCGTTGGGTCAACGTTTACCGTTGTATCTCCAAAAAATACAGGTCCCTTTTTAGTCATCATCATATACATCCCTGCCACACGGTTCACGCCTTCTTCAGTCCCAATGATCTGTAAAGCAGGCTTAATGGTAGTTGCATAGTTTTTTGTCAGTCCTGAGATCAGTGCATCTGCTTCACCAAATTCTACCATTGAGGCACCAAAATAATTTCTGTCACGCAGAAATTTGTTAGCTTCAAGTGACGTAATCCCTCTTCGCTGTCTTTTTTCATACAGGGCATCTGCATACTTAGCCATCCGAACCGGTTCTTCAAAAGGATCCATGATCACTACACCTTCCAGATCCAGTGCATTCTCTTCGATGATCTTTTTGATGATCTCTTTATTGCCCAGCAATATTGGGATGGCAATGTTTTCATCTTTAACGATCTGGGCAGCTTTCAGTATTTTATAGTTATCCGCCTCTGCAAATACTACACGTTTCGGATCAGACTTAGCTTTACTCGTAATGGCACGCATGATCGCATCATCTCCGCCCAATCTGCGTTTTAGCTGCTCTTCATAAGCATCCCAATCCGTTATCACCTTACGTGCCACACCCGATTCTATTGCCGCTTTGGCAACCGCCAGTGATACATTGGTCAGCAGGCGCGTATCCATCGGCTTAGGAATAATGTACTCCTTCCCGAACTTGATGTTTTTCTGATTATAGGCCATGTTAACAGCCTCTGGTACTGATTTTTTTGCCAATTCCGCAATGGCATTTACCGCAGCTATTTTCATTGGCTCATTGATCCCGGTAGCCCTTACATCCAGGGCTCCTCTAAAGATGTATGGAAAACCCAGCACATTATTCACCTGGTTTGGATAGTCGGAGCGACCGGTAGCCATGATCAGGTCTTTGCGTGAATTAATGGCCAGTTCATAAGCAATTTCCGGATCAGGATTTGACATGGCAAACACAATTGGGTTTTTTGCCATAGACTTCAGCATTTCCTCTGTTACACAGTTGGCAGACGACAAGCCGATAAATACATCCGAATCTTTCATCGCCTCAGCGAGTGTATCCAGCTTCCTTGAAGTAGCAAACTCAGCCTTTATCTCATCCAGGTTTTCCCTGGTGTTTCTAATCACACCAGAGCGGTCACACATGACAATATTTTCCTTTTTAGCTCCCAACGACACGTACAATCTGGTACAGGAGATAGCCGCAGCACCGGCGCCATTCACTACAATCCTGATTTTTTCCATTTTCTTACGCTGCAGTTCACAGGCATTGATCAATGCTGCTGCAGAAATAATAGCGGTGCCATGCTGGTCGTCATGCATCACCGGAATATTCATCTCTTCCTTCAGTCTGCGTTCTATTTCAAAGCACTCGGGAGCTTTAATATCTTCCAGGTTTATTCCACCAAATGTAGGCTCAAGGGCCTTTACTATCTTAACAAAATCATCTACATTTTTAGTATCCAGTTCCAGGTCAAAGACATCAATGTCTGCAAATATTTTAAATAACAGACCTTTTCCTTCCATCACGGGTTTACCCGCTGCAGCCCCGATATCACCTAAGCCTAATACCGCCGTACCATTACTGATCACGGCAACTAAATTACCTTTGGCTGTATATTTGTAAACTTCGTCAGGGTTTTCTGCTATCCTTAAACATGGCTCGGCCACGCCTGGTGAGTAAGCTAACGCTAAGTCTCTTTGGGAGTTAGTTGGTTTTGTCGGTACAACCTGAATTTTACCGGGCCGACCCTGAGAGTGGTAATCTAAAGCATCCTGTTTCCTGTTTATTTTACTCATAAATGGTCAATTGTAAAATGCCAAAGTTACAATTCTTTTAGTTAGCCCTAAAATAAAAAAAGCCCTTTGAAATATCCAATTACAGCGTGGAAATTGCATTAATGAACAAGTTGAACAAGAATTACCGCTTTGTAAATTACCCCTTAAATCTGCCGGAAATTGCAGATTCACCAGAAGCACTAAATACTTTTAGCTTTTGACCGGGTACGATCGTAGTGCCCTTTAATTTGTTCCAGACCTTAAGGTCCTGTACCTCTACATTATACTTATCAGCTATGGTACTCAAATTCTGGCCTTTACCAACCTTATGAAAGAAAAACAATGGCTTTTTTAGAACTTTTTTAGACAATCTCCTATCATCATTCGATGCCAGCACAACTTTCATATTACCACCGATATCAGTATTAAGTATATCATAGATTTGAGCATAATCCTCAAAGCTTACTTTTGGTATAATGATCCGTTTTGGACTATCATCTGTCCCGTTTACTATTTTCTTCTTGTAGGATGGGTTTAGCAGACTGAGCTCCTGTTCATCCATATCTAATGCTTTTGCCAGTTCAGGAATAGAAACAAAATGGCTTACCTGTACCGTATCAGTAATCCTGGTATAAGTTGCTGTCTGCGATTTTATTTGGTGCTTATCAGAGCAGTTCATTACATACATAGCTGCTATAAATGCAGGCACATAATTTCTGGTTTCCAAAGGAAGGAATCTTCTTAACTCCCAAAAATCCCTCGAATCAGCCTTCTCCATTGCCCGCTTCACATT
This sequence comes from Pedobacter psychroterrae, assembly GCF_004331695.1. GTDB lineage: Bacteria > Bacteroidota > Bacteroidia > Sphingobacteriales > Sphingobacteriaceae > Pedobacter > Pedobacter psychroterrae. The sequence continues at coordinate 279,058 of NZ_SJSL01000001.1, forward strand.
ACCCATTCCGCAATTGTAAGCGGCTATTGCTAAAAGCCAGTCTCCAAGCTCTTCATAAGCATCCCTGAAATAAGCAGCAGCGGCGTAGCTTGCCTGGATAGGATCTTTACGCTCATCAACAAAATTGTCCATGTTTAGTCCGTAGCCCTTTGCTGTACTAAACATAAACTGCCATATTCCTGTTGCCCCAACACGCGAAACAGCATGAGGGTTCATAGAAGATTCAATGATTGGAAGATATTTAATCTCTTCGGGAATATTATAGCTGTTCAGCGCTTTTTCAAAAATAGGAAAGTAATAGTCTGATAGTCCAAGCATTTTACCCATCATGTCTTTACGATTGCTATAAATAGCTATATATCTCTGAACATGTTCATTATAACTAAGCGGTACGATCTTCTGAATAGAATCCAGCCGGTTTTTATAGGTGAAATTATAATCCGTAAACATCATTGCTTCCGGCACTAACGGCACGGAAGTTGTATCATTCAGCTCAATTGTATGCGGTTGTCCTACTGCCAGGAAGCTGGTTAAGATTAGAAATAAGCAGGCTGTAAAGTGTACTTTTAGTTTCATAGGCAATCATATCAGTTGTCTTGATCTTGCGTATTTAAAAATTCGTTGGAAAGACTAAGCAGTTCTTTTTCATGGAAGTGCTTGGCCATTAATTGAATACTTAACGGCAAACCATCTGAATTATTGCCCAGTGGTACCGCAATTGCAGGAATACCTGTCAAGGAAGCCAATACTGTAAATATATCTGCCATATACATTACCAGCGGATCATCAATATTTTCTCCGATCTTAAATGCCGGGGTAGGTGTGACAGGAGTGATGATCACGTCAAAGTCCATTAGCATGGATTCCATCTTTTCCCTGATCAGCCTTCTCACCTGTTGCGCCTTTTGATAATAAGCATCATAATATCCTGCACTCAGTACAAATGTTCCCAGCAGGATGCGTTTCTTAACCTCATCTCCAAAACCTTCGGCCCTTGATTTCTTATATAATTCATTAAGATTAGTAGCCTCCAGATTACGGTGACCATAATGCACCCCGTCATATCTTGACAGGTTTGACGAGGCTTCAGCAGTAGTAAGCACATAATACGCAGGCACTAAATAATCCAGCAGATCAAATGAAACATATTCTATGGAATGGCCCTGAGCTTTAAAAACTTCAATGGCTTCCAAAATAGCCGCTTTAATGTCTTTATCAAGCGCCTCACTTTCCAGGGTTTCTTTTAATACCGCAATTTTCTTTTTTGATCCGGCGCTGAGACCCGCAGTATAAGCAGGTACTGCCTCCCTTGATACAGTGCTATCATGATCGTCGGCTCCGGCCAATACTTCCAGCAACAATGCAGCATCACCAACAGAAGAGGTAATGGTACCCACCTGATCAAAAGATGAGGCGTAAGCAATTACTCCATAACGTGAAATACGGCCATAGGTTGGTTTCAAACCAATACAGCCACAAAAAGCAGCTGGCTGCCTTACTGACCCTCCAGTATCTGTCCCAAGTGCAGAAAGGCACATATCTGCCTGTACTGCTACCGCCGAGCCACCTGAAGAGCCCCCCGCAACTTTCTCCGGATTTGCAGCATTTTTTACTGCCCCATAAAAAGAAGTCTCATTAGAACCGCCCATCGCAAACTCGTCGCAGTTCAACCGCCCTATGATGACTGCATCTTCATTGAGCAGACGTTCAACTACAGTTGCAGAATAAGGCGAAACAAAACCTTCCAGCATCCTGGAAGAGGCTGTAACTTCATGGTCTTTATAACAAATATTGTCCTTGATTCCAATCACCATACCAGCAAGTCTTCCGGCAGAACCCTTATCTATCTTTTCCTGAACAAGTCTTGCCCGTTCAGCTGCTGAATAAAAAAACACCTCATTAAATGCGTTGAGGTGTTGATGAGTTTCTATTTGCTTGAAATAATACTGCAATAACTCAGGCAAACTGAGTTTTTTTTGACCAATAAGTGCTTGTATCTCTGCTAAGGAGCTATACTTCTTCAATTTCAAGAATACATTTTAGGATTAAAAATTCTGTTCGGAAAACCCTACAAAGGTTTATCAGTATTGGTGTGTTTACGATCTACCGGATCATTACCATCTAAACCATCCTTACCATCTTTAAATTCTTTAATCCCTTTACCAAGACCACGCATTAGTTCAGGAATTTTTCTACCTCCGAAAAGCAATAATACAATTACAAGGATGATCGCAATTTCTGCGCCTCCAAGGCCCAGGGCTAATATTGTTGTATTTAACATGATATTTTAGTTAAAGTTGAGTTTTATCTGTTTCTATTCTTGTGTTCTGGTTATCATTTTCCGCCACAGGTTCTGTTTTATCAAAATTTATAGCGCTTTTTTCAGTATCCCCTGCATACATATGCTCACTTACTTCAGGTTCTGAAGGATGGTGGCGATTGTTATTATTATGATCACTGATCATCGAATCAACCTCTTCAACTATACCTACGGAGTTTATGTTACGATGGATTTCTCTTTTAACACCTTCTGATGCATCTTTGAAATCCCTGATCCCTTTTCCCAGTCCCCTTGCCAGTTCAGGCAATTTTTTACCTCCAAATAACAAAAGTACAACAGCCAAGATAAGCATTATCTCGCCTCCGCCCATGTTCAGGAAATCTATTAACGTTCCTCTATACATCTTCTTCTCTGGTTTTTATTTTATTGTGTACAAACTTAGATAAAATTTTTATCGATCTCTAAGTATTTATTGTTCAATTTTTTTATTTAGCAATCCAGGCTTCAGGATTTTGGGCTACCATACCCCGCCTGATCTGGAACTGTAACTGCGGTGTCCCTTCTGAATTTGCAACGGTGCCAATGGTTTGTTTAGTACTTACTTCTTCCCCTTTTGCAACAGTAACCGATTTCAGGTTTTGGTAAACCGTGAAATACTGCCCATGCTGGATCAGCACGAAATATTTACCAAACTGATCCATTACTGTGGTCACTTTACCATTAAATACCGCTCTTACAGGGGAATTTTCTGCAGTTTCGATATTTACACCATCATTTACATAAGATGCCTGTCCTTCCATGTGCTTTCCGAAGCGCTCAGTAATAGAACCTGTAGCAACCGGCCATGGCAAAGCCCCCCGGTTACTCTCAAATGCGGTCGACAATTTTGCAGCTTCAGGCGTAGCAGTCAGGTATCCGGCAGTTGTCTTTGCTTTGGCAACCGGTGCCGGTTTATTATCTGCTTTTGCACTTGCTGCGGCCAAACGTTCTTCATCTTCCGCCTTTTTCCTTGCTATTTCAATCTCACGTGCAATTGCAGCACGTATATTCCTGTCCAGTTGTACCTGAAGCTTTTTACGTTCACTGATGTCTTGTTTGTATTGCCGCTCCTCTTTGCTAAATTTATTGAGGACCTTTGACTGTTCATTCTTATTCTTGCCCAGCTTATTTTTTTCATTCTCCTGCTCATGCAGCAGGCTGCTCTTTTCTTTAAGGTTCTTATCCAGGATAACGATCTTATAGTTAAGGTCTTTTTGCTTACCCTGTATATAATCGGCCTGCTTTTTACGATACTGTCCAAATTGTTGGAGGTATTTTATCCGCATATATGCCTGGTTAAAATCCCGGGCAGCAAAAATGAACATCATTTTATCATAGGAACTCCTGTTTCTCTGAGCAAACCGGATCATACTTGCATACTCCTTTTTAAGCTGACCCAGTTGCCCTTTAAGATCCTGAACGGTATTGGTGTTCTCATGGATCTGGTTATCCAGATTTTTCATTTCCGAATTTATTACGCCTATCTTATTCTGCATCAAACGAATCTTAGCATTCAGCGAATTGATCTGACTTAACGTCAGCCGCTTATTGTTTGCCACCTTATTCGCATTCTTCTGCAACAGGTCGATCTCTCGTTGCAACGCTTCCTTTTTTCTTTTCAGTTCTGCACTGCTCTGCCCAAATGCAATAGAAGCAGACAGTAAAAACAACACAAGAAATAATAATTTATATAGCTTCATCTCTATCAAAAGTATAAAAAAATCAGTTTACCAGTTCATACTTAGCCGGAACACTAAACGGAAACTCCAGCACAAGGTTACGTTCTATAGCCGTATACTCCAACTCAATATTCACCCTTCTTGTTCCAGCCATCGAATTGATGGTTAATCCATTTGGAATCTTTGTTCCACCCACATTAAGATATGCCCCACTATAAACTATCTTTAAAGCCTGTCCGCTTTTAGCATCGTTTATATTGGTTTCTTTAATCTTCATCATCGCATCAAAAAGCACTTTATAGGCCAGCGTTTCTTTTTCTCCCTGTAGTTTCCATACCCCGTTCTCTTCCGCTATATCTGCCTGCTCGGTTAAAAACTCCGTAATTGTATTGCCTGCAAGTATCGACTGCAGCCATTGAAAATTTACCTGCTTGCTGGTATATCTATGTATATAACTAAACGGCTTCTTCAGGTAAACTCCCTGGATATTATTTCTAACCTTAATACTGTCTGCTGTAATTAAAGCCCGCGCTACTTCTATACCGGCAAAAGCAGTAATACTGACCCAGATCTGCTTATCATTTTCCATCCTGATGTTCATCGCAGCATTGTTCTTATTACCGTTAATATCCAGATTAGCCTTTACCTTAATAGATAAGGTCTTAAAAGAAACATCCTTGGATTTCAGCAGCTTGATATTCTCAGACTTTTTTTTGCTCAGCTCATTTACAGGAGGCGGACTAACGGTCACAGTAACGGCTGGCTTTCTTGCTTTACACCCAGCTATCGCAACAATCAGTAGTACCAGTAAAATGCTATTTAATATATTTCTTTTCATTGATCTTCTTGTTTAATAGCTCAGTATCTCTCCCTGCAGCTTTAGCTTTTTTCCAGTTTGTCATTGCCAGTGCCGAATCTCCTGTCAAATACAAAATATCTCCCATCAGTTCAAGATAAAGCGGGTTTTCGGCATCCAGCTCCAACGCGATTTTAACATTGGTCAATGCTGCTTCATATTTACTGTCATTTTCCAGTGCCAATGCCATATAATAATACAGAATCGCCTGATTTGGATAAATTGACAAGGCTTCATCGGCTATCTTAACGGTTTCTTTATACTTACCCAAAGTAGTCTGGATACTCAAAACCTGTTCCCAAACCTGATAAATCTGATCTGTCAGCTTCAACACTTCATTAAACTGTGCCAGTGCGCCATTCAAATCCCCCTGCCTGTATAGTATGTCACCATATAGTGCCATTACTCCAGGCTCACCTGGGTGTACCTTTACAGCAATCTTTGCCAGTTCCGCGGCTTCATTCGCCAGTTGCTGACTCCTGGTTCCGCTCAGCATCATCATGACTATTTTTACCTTTTGGTCTGCCGGCATCTCCGGATTTCCAAAAGCATTCATTAAAGCTGCATGTACGTCAGCGTATTTTTTCAAACCTTTATAAACATCGGCAATTGCCAGATCAACCTCAAAGGCATCTGCATCCAATGACCTGGCTTTTTTAAGAACGTTTAATGCATCCTCATGTTGTCCTTTTTCCAATAAAACACTGCTCGCATACAAAAGGCTTTTCACATCCTCATCTTCTGAAATCAGCTTATTTACCTCCTGCTTGCTCAGTCCATCCTTTTTCTCCATGCTGACACGCTGCCTTGCCTGATTGAGCGCTTCAGAAGCACCAAATTTCTTCTCCAGATCTTCATAGCCCTTTAGCGCCTCTTCCACTTTACCACTAAGCAACAAGGCATTGCAACGGTCAAAATAATAAGCATCATTTTCAGGAGCAAGCCTGATCAAATGATCAAAAACCGGCACAAGATCCTCCATATCACCTTTTCGCTTGTACAGTTCTGCCAGCAACTTCCAGTACCATACGTTATTGGCGTCCAATACTGTTGCACGTTTTACAGCTATTTCAGATTCATTGAGCTTATTCTGTCTGAAATTCAGTGTGGCGATCTCATAATGTACGGCTGCATTGTTGGCATCCATTACCAGTACCTTATTAAAGCTCTCCAGGGCCTTTGGATAATTCTCATTCATTTTATCTTTCAGCCCTGCAAAAAACAATGTTTTTATCACGTTGCTGTCCAGAACAGAAAGCACAGGCTGCTGTGCAAAAGCAGGTACCTCTACAAAGAACAACAACAATAAAAACCAACTGTTTCTCATATTCAATTATTTACCGGTATGCCCGTAACCACCGGCACCCCGTGCCGTATCATTTAGTTCAGTCACAGACTCCCAGCTAATGGTCTCATGTTTTGCAATGACCATCTGAGCTATCCTGTCGCCATTGTTTACTACAAAATCCGTATCCGAAAGATTCACAAGTAACACTTTAATCTCTCCCCGGTAATCTGCGTCTATTGTTCCCGGAGCATTCACAATACTGATCCCATGTTTATAGGCCAGTCCGCTGCGCGGCCTGATCTGCGCCTCATAACCTACCGGAAGTTCTATATATAAACCAGTTGGAATCAAAACACGCTGCAAAGGTTTAATCGTGATCTCACTTTCTGTAAAAGCACGCATATCCATGCCCGCAGCATGAGCCGTTTCATATTGGGGCAAAGCATGCCCTGAATTATTAATGATGTTAATGTTCATTTTAAAATTTATTTCTTCTTTAATATAAGTTTCAACTGATCCTTTTCAAAATAGAACACACCTGCCGTAAAAACCAGTAGCAGTATATTCCCAATATAAATATTCCTTTTAAATACCCAAAACGAAAGCACCACCAGCACAACCGATACCAACAGGTAAGCAGAAATACGTTTCAGTTCATAAGGTATCGGGTAGTGACGCTGCCCCAGAACATATGAAATCACCATCATAACAAAGTAGGCCAGCATAGATACCCAAGCTGAACCCATATAGCTATATCTTGGAATCAGGACAAAGTTCAGCCCAATGGTCACCGCAGCACCTACCAATGAAATATAAAGTCCATACCGCGTCTGGTCAGACAAGCGGTACCAGATGGCCAGATTACTATATATGCCCAAACAGACATAACCAAATAACAGGTATGGCACCGCGGGAAGCCCTACCCAATATTCTGCGATATGCTCAGCATCCCTGCTGATAAAGTACTTTAGAATTTCGATATTCGCTACCAGTCCCACAAAGATCAGCGTAAGTGCGATTACAAAATAACGCAAGATGAGCGCATAGGTATTCTTCGCGTTTTCATTCTTTGCGTGACTAAAAAAGAAAGGCTCTGCTCCCAGTCTGAATGCCGTTATGAAAATACTCATAAAGATAGCAATCTTGCAGACCGCTCCGTATATCCCTACGTCTCTGTCAGCAATGGCGACCGGCAATAATTCGCTAAGCGCTATTTTATCCAAATTTTCATTGACGATGAATGATAAATTGGCCACCAGCACCGGCCAGGAATAAGTGAACATCTTTGCAAAAAGTTCTTTATCAAACCTCAACTGCAGTTTCAAAAATTCAGGCAGCAGCATTAAAAATGTTGCCAGACTGGCAATCAGGTTCGATATGAAAACGTAACCTACCCATTCTGTCTTGTACCAGGCAGACATCCATCCGGCCAGCGGCCAGTCATTCGCTGCCATAGCAGGAACCGCCTTAATAAACAAGAGGTTAAATGCTACAAAAATACCAATGTTTGAAAATTTGATGATGCTGTATTTCACAGCTCTGTCTTCAGCTCTCAGTCTGGCAAAAGGAATTACACAAATCGCATCGACAAACAGGATCCAGATAAAACAGCTTACATAATTCTTGTAATCATTCAGTTGCGCGGGATCTGATGTTAGATAAGCTGCTATGGAATTGCGAAAGACGAGACCCGTCAGCAAAAATAACGTTGCTATACCTGCAATGCAGAGAAAGGAATTGTTATATACCTCCTGTTTTTTGTCCTCATGTTTGTTCAAATACCTGAAATAAGTACTTTCCATTCCAAAGGCAAGCACAGCATTGATCAGCGAGGCATACGCAAAAAGCTTGGTCAGAATCCCGTAGGTGGCAGAACCATAGGCACGGGTATAAATAGGCGTCAGGATAAACCCGAACAACCGCGACAATACAGTGCTGACACCATATATCGCAGTCTGACCCATAAACTTTTTCAAAACCGACATCCTATTTTTTTAAGATCACAAAGTTTTTAAAATCCTTCAGTTCACCTGCATTAACACTCCAAGTCTCTACTTTCGCCCTGTCCGGTCCTTCATTACACCAGTCAATAAACGAATCCAGTTCCCATTGCTCACCTTCTGCTTCTATATAAACCGTTCCGTCCGGCTCATTTCGTACAAATCCTTTTATCCCGGACTGATCGGCTACATACTTTGTGGTCTCCCTAAATCCCACACCCTGTACCCTGCCCACCAGCACAATATTTACATGCACTATTTTCATATATTAAATGTTTTAACCTTGCCTATTCCCACGATAAAATCCTTCCATATCTCGTCCAGTATTACGGCAGCCGGACGAATTTCTTTCAACATAGCCGATACCTGACCTATCTCCAGCTCACCTTCTGCCATATCGCCTTCAAACATACCTAATTTTGCCCTTGCACGCCCCAAAAGCGCTACCAGTGTTTCGGCATTTGCTCCAGAAGCCTCTGCGGCTGCCACCTTATCTGCAAATTCATTTTTCAGCAGCCTTACCGGAACCAGCTTCTTCATCCTGAGCCTGGTATCTCCTTCCTCGGCATTCACAATGCTTTCTTTAAAATTCAGGTGTGCCGATGATTCTTCAGCTACGGCAAAGGCCGAGCCAATCTGTACCCCCTCAGCACCCAAAGCAATAGCCGCCAGCATAGCTGCCCCGCTTCCAATGCCGCCCGCAGCGATCACTGGAATGTTAACTGCCGCGCATACCATTGGCAGCAGGCACATCGTAGTAGTTTCTTCTCTTCCATTATGCCCTCCCGCTTCAAAGCCTTCAGCCACGATAGCATCCACCCCGCATGCTTCTGCCTTCAAAGCAAATTTGCTATTGGCGATCACATGCACTACTACAATTCCTTTTTCTTTTAAAAACGAGGTCCAGCTTGCAGGATTGCCTGCTGAAGTAAACACGATCTGTACCTCCTCTTCTACCAGGATCTGCATGATCTCCTGCACATTCGGATACAACAGCGGAATATTTACTGCAAAAGGCTTGGTCGTAGCTGCTTTACATTTCACAATGTGCCTGCGCAATACATCAGGGTACATAGACCCTGCCCCGATAATGCCCAGTCCCCCTGCGTTCGACACTGCCGAAGCCAGTCGCCAGCCACTGCACCACACCATGCCAGCCTGTATAATTGGATAGTTAATATCAAATAGCTCTGTGATCCTGTTCTTCATATACTGTTTAAAACAACCGCCTCATGCGGTCACCTAAAACCAATTCCCCCTCTACATCTTTATATTCCAGCAGATTTATCCCTGGTTTTTTACCTGCTTCCAAACTGCCATACCTGTCTGTAATCTCTAAAAACTCTGCCCCGTTATAAGTGGCCCATTTCAAAAGGTCATCTACAGAAACATCAAAATGAAGCTGCAAGGTCTGCATCTCAGCAAATATACTCAGTACATCGTTACTGGCTAAACTATCCGTCCCTAAAGTGATCTTCAGGCCCGCATCTCTTAGCAGCCCTACATCCGGCAGCCTGTTTTCTATATACAGATTTGCATTGGGGCAAAGGCACCAGTACAGATCAGGATGAACTGCCTCTGCAAATTTAATGTCTTCTGCAGAAGTAAATACATTGTGTACCAGCAACAACTTCTGACGGGCAGATAGCTGGGGCAAAACAGTCTGCAACGATGTTTTGCCTGATGGTTTAAAAAACTCGATATTTAGGCCCAGAAACTTAAACAAGTCAAGAAAAGCACCTGTTTTATCTCTAAAAAAGGAATTTTCATCCGTTGTTTCCTGATTGTGCATGCTCGACAATCCCTGCACCGCATCACCATAAGCTTTAAGCTCAGCAAACAGCTCTGGTGAAACTGAATAGGGTGCATGGGGAACAATAGATGCTTTTAAGGGCAGGAATTTATTTATAAACTCCAGTGCACGTTCCATCGATAGCTTTGCCGTATCAGGATTAAAACCCAGCAACTCCAGAAAAGTATGGTAATAGAGCGGGCTTCCGGCTTTTATACCGGCAGAGACAGCCTGGTTGGAAATATCACCAACCGCCACTATCCCATTATCAAACATCTCTACATCCGCCTTCAGCATTGCCAGATTGATCGCATACTCATCTGATGAACGCAACTTTATCACCTCCTGCACAAAGGCTGGCAAACCTGTATACCGGGGAATCTCTCCCTTTAAATTAGACAATTCGAGGTGGCAATGGGTATTTACAAATCCGGGAACCAGCAGGCCTTCATAACGGACAATATCTGTAATACCCCCGGCACTGGCCTCTTCTGGAGTTAACACAGCAGCAATTGTACCTTCTTCATCCATTGCTAATACCCCGCACGCTATTGGTGCCGCAACAACAGGATATACATAATCGGCTGAAATATACGTCAGCATCTATTTATCAAGTGATTGAAACCATGGCAAAGCACTCAGCATCATCGGCAATACAGTCGATTCATGTGTACCTCCCGGTACCGGTACCAGCGCGACCTTAGTAGCCCCACCTGCCTTAAATTTGTCAAATGTAGCCTGCGAACTCTGGTAAAAGACCGTCTCATCTGCAGTGCCATGATACAGTCTCGTAGCGGTCACCGGTACAAAGTTTAAAAAACTGTTACTGACAAAAGCGGCCTTCAGCACTTTTTCTTCATTTGCCTGCTGCATATTGGCGTAGAAAGCAGGATTCAACAGCACAGTTGGGTTGGCGCTCAACTGTGCACTGACTGCACCTGCATCCTTAGTACCATCCAGCAAAGCAGGAATTCGACCGGCATAGGGTTCTCTAAAGAAATCTGTAAGCGGGCGGTTCCAGCCATAGGTCACATTATAGGAATTTAAAATAAATGCCAGGTATGCCGGATCACTATACGTTCCATTGGAAATAATGGTGCTCAGCATACTGGTAATATCATAGCCTCCTGCTCCTGCAGCAACCGCCTTTAGCGATAAGCCCGCAATCGGGCTGGCTTCTATAGATTGTTGTGCAGCCATTGTTACATATCCGCCCTCAGAATACCCAATCATAAATAATCGCTCATTAAAAGCGGTTTTTTCTTTTTTCAAATAAGCAGTAGCCGCCTTTAGCATATCCACTACCGCAAGTGCCGAATGCTGCTTATCGTAATATGGATGAACAATGCTTTTCGATACTCCGTAGCCTATAAAATCTGGTATTACCGTAATGAAGCCTGCAGCAGACAATAATTCATATCCGGTAAATGCAGCCATTTCAGGCACATTGGAAGGTGCAGCTGCAGCCAAAAAGGTAGTACCATGCTGTGCACTGATAATCGAAGGCACAACAGGCATATTCTTTGGTATTACCAGCGAGCCTGAAGCAGTGATCTCATTTCCTTTATAAGTTGTTTTGTAGATGATTTTGATAAAACTCACATCGTACTTAACCAGCGGAACAGCATCTTCATAACCTCCCAGCTGTGCCAGCAATTTAAGCTGGGTGCTGCTGTAAGATCCCGATACACTTGCAGAAACAAGATTACTTTCGGTAGTGTCAGGCGGGTCAGCTTCTACTGGTTGCTTCTTTTTGCAGCCCAGAGAAAGCGATACTGTTAGCAGGAAAAAAAGCACGAGTCTACAATTTTGTTTCGTCATAACAGTAGAATAAATACGCTTTTATTACTTAGCAGGGATGAGCTTATAGAGTGTACCTGTAGCTCCTTCTGTTAAAGCATAAATATAGCCATCGGGACTTTCCGCTACATATCTGAAACGCCCTTTTCCCTGAAACATCCTGTCTTCCGATTTATAGGTAGTACCATCAAGTGTGATCCTGTTAAGGTGTGAAAAAGCCAAAGCACCTACCAGCAAATTGCCTTTCCAACCCGGATATTTATTGCTGGTCACGATTGTCATACCACAAGGCCCAATAGAAGGAACCCAATAATGCTTAGGATTTTCTATCCCTTCCAGTTCTTTGTTAGGGGTCAATACTGTACCATCATAGTTGATGCCGTATGAAGTCTTAGGCCAGCCATAGTTCTTTCCCTTTTCAATCAGGTTCAGCTCATCGCCACCTTTAGGACCATGCTCTACCGACCAGATCCGGTTAGTAGCTGCATCATACACCATACCCTGCGGATTGCGGTGACCATAAGTCCAGATAGAACCATGTGCACCCTCCTGCCCTACAAAAGGATTATCAGTCGGCACCTTTCCATCATCAAAAATACGGTGCACCTTGCCATGGCCATTATCCAGCAACTGTACTTTGGGCTGTGTCCCTCTTTCACCAACACCTACAAAAAGGTATTTATCCTTGTCAAATACCAGCCTGCTGCCAAAATGGAAGTCTGCTTTTATTGCCGGCTTTGCTTCAAAAATATCCTGTTTTTCAATCACCTGATTGCCTTTCAGTTTAAATCTGACTACCGCAGTAGTTGCCAGGTCACCTACAGGTTTAGAAAAGGTAATATAGATCCAGCCATTCTTTTTATAATCAGGATGCAACTTGATGTCCATCAGTCCACCTTGTCCCTTAGCTACTACCGCAGGAACGCCAACCAGCTTTTCTCCTGTAAATTTATCATTCTTAAATACAAAAATCTCTCCCGAACGGTCGGTAACCAACAGACGCCCGTCAAACAACCACACCATTCCCCATGGGTTTTTTAACCCATCGTACAATTTCTCAAGGGTAACTTCAGACTTGACTCCATCCTGGGCCTGACAAGCAGAGAATACGAAACCCGACAAGAGTGTCAACAGCAGAAAAATTCTTTTCATAAAATATATAAGTAATTGATTTACAACTATTAAGTCCGGAATCCCCCTAAGAATACCGGACTTACAATTAAACCCTAAGATACGAAAAATAATTGGGATTATTTTGCCTTATCCAGTGCTTTTCTCACTTGTGGCGCAACTTTGTTACCAAATATCTCGATAGATTTCATCATTTCAGCATGCGAAGGATCACCTACATCCATATGCCCTATGAACCTCGTAATGCCAAATAGCTCGTGCATGTAAAGGATCTTTTCTGTCACTTCCTCTGCCCCGCCCATAAACAGCGCACCGTCCCTGGAGCGGCCCCCATCGTATTGCGTCTTAGCATACGGAGGCCAGCCGCGCGATGCGCCTACCCTGTCCATTTGCGAAGCATAGTTGTAATAATACTGGTCTATATTCGCCTCATTATCACTCAAAAAAGCATGAGAATGAATCCCTATCTGCATATCGGCCAGATCATGGCCATGATTGATATATTCCTCTTTATAAAACTCTATCAATGGCTGAAACTGCTTCGGCATCCCGCCTATAATGGCTACCACCAGCGGCAGGCCCAGCTTTGCCGCACGTGCCACCGATGCAGGGGTTCCCCCTACGGCAATCCAAATTGGAAGTTTACCATTATTGGTAGCCCTGGGATATACCCGCTGATCACGTAATGGTGCCCGCAGTTTGCCTTGCCAGTTTACCACCTCATTGTTGTTGATGTTCAGTAACAGGTCAAGCTTTTCTTCAAACAATTGATCGTAGTCCGACAAATTATACCCAAACAAGGGAAATGACTCAATAAAACTTCCACGGCCCACCCCTATTTCTGCCCGCCCGTTAGAGATCAGGTCGATGGTAGAAAAATCCTGGTACACCTTTACCGGCTCCGCCGAACTCAGCACGGTAACGGTACTGGTCAGTTTTATATTTTTAGTGATGCTCGCGGCAGCAGCCAGCACGATCTCAGGCGAGGAAACCGCATAGTCCGGCCGGTGGTGCTCACCAAGACCAAATACATCCAGGCCAACTTCATCAGCCAGTTTGATCTGCTCTAAAATCTCCTGTAACTTCTGCTTTGCTTCTCTTGGTTTACCTGTTGCCGCATCAAACGACAAATCGCCAAACATACCGATACCTAATTCCATATTCACTCCTTTTATTAAGTCAAAAACTCTTTTTTTAATACCTCAAAGTTAATGACACCCGCCACGATCCACATTGATATAGGATAAGAAATATCAGCACTGTTCCACGCACTTAAATAAGGTTTATTGCTGAAAAATCTCCGGGTATTTCCTGATGAAATATACCGGTGTGCAGCTCCAGGCATGGCAATAACTATTAACCGGAAAAAAATTATAAGGTGACAATAGCTCATTATCGGGATCATAAGCCTCCCAAAATGTATCTGCCCCTTTCTGCACCATGCCGCCCCAGTATTTTTCCAATGCAGCTTTGGCCTCCTGCGTCAATCCCGATTTGATCAAAGCCGCTACATAATAATGGTACAAGTAAGGCGTACCCGGCCTTACAGCATTCTTATTATTCACCAGCGACTTCAACGCCTTTTGCCCCTCTGCTTTTGTCGCCACGCCACTAATCACCATCCATGCCTGCGAAGCATAGGAAACCTGTTTTTCCGGTCCGCTTACATACACTCCTTTTTGCTTGTCGTACAAATTCACTCGTGCTGCTGCTGTCATCTTTGAGATCAGCGCTGGTATATGCGAAACTTCCTTTTCCTTTCCTAATTCTTTGGCTAGCAACCATGTTTCCTTCAGCGCAAAGATCATGATCCCCTGCAGGGAAGCTTGTTTATCCAGTCCCTCCCTCCAGTCTACAAACAGCCACCATTCCTTTTGGGCCTCAGCAGCATTAAATAATCCTTTCTGGTCCAGATGCTTATTAATATTTTCAAGTTGCTGTTTAGCGACGGGCCAAAGATCAGTAGCCGTCTTCTTATCGCCTGTAGCGGCTAAATATTCCTTCAGTGTGGTGTTAAAAAATAAAGAATACTCAAACAAAAAAGCCCCCTGCTGCGGATGCGGCGCCGGTGTTTCAAAGGCATTGGGATATAGAAACCCTTTATCATCTGCCAGCCCGGCTATCATATACAGGCACCGTTTGGTGAGGTCATGGTTTTTAAAAGAATAGTTATTTGCCATCGCCTGAAGGTAGAGATCTCCTATCCAAAGCCTTCTGTCGCGCTTAGGCCCGTCCTCATAAATGGTCTGCATGCATTCTTTTAACGTATTCAGTCCGACAGCATCAATTTTGGAAATCACTGCGCTGGTCTTAGAACTAAGCAGCGGCGGCGTAACGTTAACCGAACTTACCGCACTAAATTTCATTTCTGTGATCTTAAAATCAAAATCACGGGGACTGGCGAGTAAATCAATTTTGAGGTACCTGAAAGACATTCGTCTCGGCAGCGTGATCGTAGCCGGCAGTTCCATCACGGTTATGGTCTCGTCCTGAAGCCATGCCCTGCTCAAAGTACCCGGATACGGATCGAAGGGCGTGGACAGTTCAGCAGGAACCTCCGCAAAGGTAAGTTTAAACCGCAGTGGACCGTCCAGAACGCGCTGACTCTCCTTGATGGTAAACGTATAATAACCGGTCAAATGCGCGCCGAAATCAATTACCGTTCCCGACTGTGTTCTAAAAGACTTACTATAAAAATCTTCCAAAGTCCCTGCAGGTCCGGTTTTCCAGCCCTGAAAGGCACTTGTGTCTGGAATGAGCTTTACAACACCTACAGGGTGTATTTCCTGCCCGATTAGTTTTGGTTTGAATGCTTCTGCGACGGTCAGCCACTCGCTGGCAGCCTGCGGTCCGTAATAATCCTGGGCATTGACTTTCTGAAAAGCCAACCAAGGCAGGAAAGCGATAAAGAGGGCAATATATGCGTATTTTAATTTCGACATGACTGTTTTTTCAAATGTTGTCATTTTTTTCTATTTGAACAATACTTCCTTTTCCTGATTGGGGTAATGTTTTGAAAAACAGTCGGGTAAAAGGTTAATTTTACTACATTTGAACAGGGATTATCAATTATTGATGCAAACACTTAAAAAACTATTATCCATAGGGATCCAACCCGGTATGTTTTATCGGGAACGCCGGAAAATTTCTGTAATCAATATCGCAGGACTTATTGGCGGCTTCTCATCGATGATATTCATGCTTAAAAATTACAACAATGGGCTAAATGACCTTGCTGTATTAAACGGCATTACCATGCTGGCCGGATTTAGTGTCCTGTATTTTAATTTCAAACATTATTATACCTACCCTGCTGTAATAGTGGGCCTCATTTACTCCCTCAGCTGCGCTACAAGCGCGATGATGTACAACAACAATATGGAATTTTACCTGCTGCTTTTCATGGGTATTTATTTTATCTTGCTGAATGACTTCCTGACATTGCTTCTATTCAGCGTAGTAAATGCAGTCCTGTTTTTATTTATTTTTTCAAAC
Source organism: Pedobacter psychroterrae (assembly GCF_004331695.1). GTDB lineage: Bacteria > Bacteroidota > Bacteroidia > Sphingobacteriales > Sphingobacteriaceae > Pedobacter > Pedobacter psychroterrae. The sequence goes on from NZ_SJSL01000001.1 coordinate 295,419, forward strand.
CCACATTATTTATCAGGATACCCTGCCGTTTCAGAACTCCACCGTTTTATCGTGCTGCTCAATGGAATTCTGCTGTTCCTGTTCTTCCTTTACTATTTTAAAAAACAAACATTAAATCATCAGCATCAAATTGAAGCGCAAAACAAGAAATTAATGCTGCTCAACAGGAACAAGGAAAAACTGTTTGCCATTCTGGCCCACGACATACGCGGACCAATAAACAGTGCAGGAGCCGCTTTTGCCATGGTCCAGAATAAGATGATCTCAAAAGAAGAGTTTGAGGAGATCTCCTTAAAACTTAACCAGCAGATCAGCAATGTAAGAGAAAATGTAGATACCCTGCTAATGTGGAGCCAAAGCCAGCTCAATGGCATTAAAGTAAATAAGGCAAACATTTCATTGAAACCTGTAGTACTAAAGCTGATCTCTTCGTTTGAAATATTACTGGAATCCAAGGATCTGACCATGGTTACCAGTGACCTGCCTGATCTTAAAATATATGCTGATGAAGACCACCTTGAGATCATCCTTAGAAACTTACTGAGCAATGCCATAAAATTTAGTTTCCCTAAGGGCACCATCATGATCAGCGCTGCACAAAAGGACAATTGTGCGGAGATCTCCATCCAGGATTTTGGAATTGGGATCAGTTCGGAAAATGCAGCGATTATCCTTCAAAGCCATTCTTTTTACTCCAGCTATGGCACCCTCAATGAAAAGGGAACGGGCCTCGGCTTAAAGTTTTGCAGTGAATTTGCAGAAAAGAACGGTGGCCGGATCAATTTGAAAAGTAAAGAAGGAGAAGGCAGCTGCTTTACGCTAAGGGTACCTCTTGCGGAGTGATTGAGTCCTATATCCCTTCTTAGTGCCACCACTTTAAAGGTATCTTACATGCCTTGTCCGGTCTACCAGCTTGCAGATGTCACCGCGATCGAATACATAAAAATAATAAAAATTCGATATTAATTGATTCCTTTGTAAAAATAAATTCAATTTACAATTACATGTCTGATTCTACCACCCGATTAAATAAATACATAAGTGAAAGCGGTCTGTGCTCAAGAAGAGCGGCCGACAGGTATATTGAGCAAGGGAACGTATATATTAACGGGAAAAAAGCCAAAGTAGGCGACAAAGTTTTCTTTGGGGACATTGTAACTGTAAACGGGCAGTCCATCGAACCCAAGGAGGTTGAAAACACCATACTGATCGCTTATAACAAACCGGTCGGTATTACTAGTACCACTGAAGCCGGTGTAAAAAGCAATATTGTAGACCATGTAAACCATAGCGAAAGGGTCTTCCCTATCGGACGTCTGGACAAGGATTCCCAGGGACTGATATTCCTTACCAACAATGGGGACCTGGTCAACAAAATCCTTCGTGCGGGCAACAACCATGAAAAGGAATACATTGTCACAGTAAATAAACCTGTTACCGAATCTTTCCTGACCGGTATGTCAAAAGGGGTACCAGTACTGGGCGTGATGACCAAAAAGTGTAAGGTCAGCAAAGAAGGGCCCAATGTTTTTAAGGTCACTTTGATACAAGGCCTGAACAGGCAGATCAGAAGGATGTGTGAACATTTTGGATTTGAGGTGACCAAACTGGAACGCGTGCGCATCATGAACATCGGCATCAAAGGGATTCCACTTGGCGAATGGCGTGAACTGACACCGGGAGAGCAGACAGAGATCTATAACATGGTGGCTAAGTCAAGCTCTTTGGAAGGTGCATCGGCGGCGCCAAAAAGGGTCACTAAAAAACCTAAGGCAACAAAAGAGGAAGACCTGATGGAAAATGTAACGCCAAAAAGGTCATCTGCCAGAACCCCTGGATTTAAAAAACCTTCCAGCCGGGCTGCTGCATCGGTAAGCAGGGCCGACAGACCAGCAGGTGGGAAAGGCAAAGCCGCCCCTAGAGGTGCAGCCAGATCTACTGCCAACGCTAAACCGGCCACAGGTAGCAGTGACTGGTTTAAAGGAAGCGGGCCAAGCAAGCGATCTGTTAAGCCTGGCAATGGACGGGCTGGCGCCCCTGGTGCCAAGACCAGAAGTCCGAAGCGCAAGTAATATATAGCCATCTTTATTCAGTAAAAACATCGCTATTCCTGCTTAATCTTTTTTTAGGTAACTTTGCAGGCACAAATGCTTACTATCAAAAAAACAGACATACGTTCTCTTAACCTGGAACAGCTGCAATCGCACTTCATTGCGTTGCAGGAACCTGCCTACAGGGCCAAACAGGTATACCAATGGCTTTGGGAAAAGTCTGCACGTTCCTTTGAGGAAATGAGCAATATCTCTAAAGAACTGAGGCACAAGCTGGACGAGAAATACACCATCAATGCTGTTGAAGTAAACAATTCACAGTTTAGTAACGACCATACCATTAAAAATGCCTTTAGGCTTTATGACGGCAATATAGTAGAGGGTGTGCTGATCCCGATGGATGAACGCATGACTGCCTGCGTAAGTTCGCAGGTAGGATGCAGCCTGACCTGCAAGTTTTGCGCTACCGGATACATGGACCGCAAAAGGAACCTCAATGCCGATGAGATCTATGACCAGGTGGTACTGATAGATCAGCAGGCTAAGAAAAACTACAATGCGCCGCTTACGAATATTGTGTATATGGGCATGGGCGAGCCATTGCTGAATTATGCCAATGTTTTGAAATCAATAGAGCGTATTACGGCACCCGACGGGCTGAATATGTCTTATAAGCGGATCACTGTTTCTACAGCAGGTATTGCCAAGATGATCAAAAAGCTTGGGGATGATGGGGTTAAATTTAACCTGGCGGTATCACTGCATGCTGCCAATGATGCCAAGCGGAATGAGATCATGCCAATCAATGAACAAAACTCATTAAAGGCACTTGCAGAAGCACTAAAGTACTATTTTTCAAAGACGAAGAACCCGATTACTTACGAGTATATTGTATTTAACAATTTTAATGATGAAATTCAGGATGCCATGGAGCTGGCCAGGTTTTGTAAACATGTGCCCTGCAAGGTAAACCTGATAGAATACAACCCAATACAGTTTGCTGATTTTGTCAATGCAGAAGAAGACAAAATAGACGCTTTTTCTAATTATCTGAAGAGTCAGGGCATCAATACCAATATCAGGCGAAGCCGTGGAAAAGACATTGATGCCGCATGCGGGCAACTGGCAGTAAAACAGGAATAAAATTTTAGGGCCCGGGCCTTAAAATGATATACCTTAGCTGATGCATTTTGTAAACCATCTATTCCAAAGCTTGTCCCTGCTCATTAGGGACTTGGTCAGTCTGCTATTTCCAAATTTATGCTGTGCCTGCGGATTGCAGCTATATCGCGGAGAAGCTCATCTCTGTACAGGATGCATAAGCAATCTGCCTTATACAGATCACCACACTGACCCGCAGAATAAAGCTGCGAAAAAACTATGGGGAAGGATAAGGTTTAATGCCACAATGGCCATGCTGCATTTCAAAAAGGGAGGCCGCGTCCAAAATATCATCCATCATTTAAAATACGGAAACAATAGCGGTATCGGAATAAAACTGGGCATGATGATGGCAGAGAGACTACAAACTGCCGCAGCTTTTGAGCACATAGACCTGATCATACCTGTGCCCCTACATAAAAAAAGGGAACGAATACGGGGTTACAACCAAAGTAAAAGCATAGCGGAGGGGATAGCGGCTGTACTTGGAGTGCCCGTCATTCATACCGCCCTCATCAGAAAGATGGATACGGAAAGCCAGACCAATAAAAACCGGTTTGGAAGATACGAGAACATGAAAGATGTGTTTAAAATTATGGACGAATGTGCATTGCGCGGAAAACATGTGCTGCTGGTAGACGATGTGATTACGACAGGCGCTACCATCGAATCCTGTGCCAATGAACTAAATAAATGTGGTATTAAAAAGCTAAGTATTGCAGCCGCAGCTTTGGCAGACTAAGGAGTTTTGTGTAGTTTTATTTATGCGTTTGATTGTGTCATTGATGGTATTGCTTTCTATTGGCTTAATGGCTTGCCGTAAAGCTAATGATATCACCACAGACAAGAACGTAAAGCTCTTTTTTTCAACAGACACCGTGTTTTTTGATACGGTATTTACTTCTGTAGGCTCGGCCAATAAACGGATCAAGATCTATAATAAGGAACAAAAGGCAGTGAAGGTGAGCCATATTAAACTGAGCGGGGAATCAGGTTCGTTTTTTAGCCTGATTATTAATGGAACTCCCGCCAACCAGATAAGTGACCTTCAGATAGATGGAAATGATTCTATCAGCATTTATGTAAAAGTCAACATTAATCCGGACGATCAGTACCAGCCCTTTATTGTACAGGATTCTATATTATTTAATACGAACGGCAACAAGCAGTCTGTGCCTTTGGTAGCTTATGGGCAGAATGCAATTTTCATAGACAACCAGGTGATTTCCACAAGCAGTACCTGGAACAGCACTTTGCCTTATATCATCTCCAGATCTGTAATGGTAGCGGCAGGCGTTACACTAAACATCAAGCCGGGAACAAGGGTTTTATTTCATGGAAACGCTGCGATGAATATTATGGGCAGCTTAAAGGCCGAAGGGACAAAAGACCGCCCGGTAATATTTGCGAGTGACCGGCTGGAACCTTATTACAGTGAAGAGCCCGGCCAGTGGAAGGGGATCCGTTTTTTTAGCAGCAGTAACAGTTCGAGTATTGGTAATACATTGATTAAAAATGCAATTGTGGGTATTACAGTAGACTCTTTGTCTTTAAACAGTTCCGTTAAGCTGACCCTTAGCAATAGCATTGTGAAGAACATGCAGGCAGCTGGACTGGCAGGGTTTGGAACAGAGATCAATGCCTTTAATAACTTATTTTACAACTGCGGACAATATCTTTTTTACGCGGTCGGGGGCGGCAGGTATAACCTGAAGCAGAACACATTTGCAGGATATAATTACCATCTTCCACGCAGCACACCTGCAGTGTATTTTTCTGACATTTCGGTCGGGTATTTAGCTGGTGATTTGAGCGTGGAACTGGTCAACAATATTATCTGGGGCAGTTTGGCCGAGGAAATATTGATTGATAAAAAGACCGGTTTTAATGTGGAAACCAATGTAAGAAACAACATCCTGAAAACTTTGTTGCAGCATTTTGATGATCAGCTAAACCAATTGAACATCAATCCGCTGTTTACGAATACAAATGTCTGGAATTTTGAGCTTCAGGAAGGCAGCCCGGCCTTTAATAAAGGTGCAGACCTCAGTATGGACCCTCATGTAAACCTGTTATCAAGAGACCTGAACAATGTACCAAGGATCTTCCCCGCTACGCTGGGTTGTTATGAAAAAAAATAAAAAACTAAATTCTTAAAACAATTTTACATCCTTACCGTTTATATGATGAGAGCGTTAATTTAGATGGTAAGGGCCGGCATTTCTTCATTGAGGTACCGGCCCTTTACTTTTAATTACGCTATTCCTAAAAGCTCTTAGTTTTTTTATTGGTTTTGAGCAATGCTAAAATGTATTAGTAAAATAAACTCAATAAAAACACACAAATAATTCAGTAATATTTTGCTAAATAAAAAAAAATGTGTTCCTTTGTCTTGAGAGCGTTAATTTAAGGGTCGATACTTCCATGCCAATGGGATATCGGCCCTTTATTTTTTACCTCATTTTATTTGACTTATAGCCCTTATAGCTTTTAAACCGCCATAATTAAACAGAAAAATAGACCATCAGCATAGCTTTTATTTCATCCGGCTGAAACGGTTTGAGTATATGCCCATTTATTCCTGAAGCTTCATATCTTTCATGTTCATCCTCCAGGGAGGAGGCTGTGAGCGCAATAATGGGAACAGATTTGAAATGACTGCCTGGAAGATCCCTGATAATGGCAGCAGTCTCAAAACCATCAATTCCTGGCATTTTAATATCCATAAAGATCAGGTCATAGGTATTTTTCATTACCTTTTCAATTGCCTGACGGCCATCAGCAGCAAAATCCAGATCAAAACCCCATTTACTTAGTATTCTTTTGGCTATTAAAATATTGATTTCATTATCATCTACTACCAATAGCTTTTTATTAATAAATGCAGGCAATTTATCTCGCAGTCTGATGGTTTTATCCTTATCTGAGACTTTGTTAAAGCAGATAGAGAAGGAAAATGCGGTGCCTTTACCTTCTTTACTTTTTACCTGTATATCAGAATTGTATAGCTTCAATAATTTTTTGGTGATAGCAAGGCCTAAGCCTGTTCCGCCATACTTTCTGGAGATATCCGGCTTTGCCTGCGTAAAGGCTTCGAAGATGTAAGATTGCTTATCTTCCGGAATGCCTATACCAGTATCCTTTATTTCAAAATTTATCAGTACATCCTTTTCTGTTTCGGCTATTTGTTTTGCTACGAGCTTTATTTTACCATAATCTGTAAACTTGATGGCGTTTCCCAACAGGTTCATCAGGATCTGGTATAACCTGGTTTTATCACCCAGTACATTTGCAGGAATAGCATCATCAATATCGAGTATCATATTGTTACTCTTTTTAATGGCATTGATCTGCAGTGAATTTATGATATCAGTGGTCAGCGTGTGTATGCTGAAGGGAATAGACTCGAGCTGCAGATTGCCGGTTTCGATCTTGGTGAAGTCGAGGATATCATTGATGATGTTCAGCAGGTTTTCGCCAGAGAACTTAAGGATATTCAGATCCTCTATCTGGGAAACCTTAGGATCGTTTTCGAGCAGCAGATGGGTCATGCCAATAACGGCATTTAATGGTGTCCTGATCTCGTGGCTCATTACGGACAGAAACATTTCCTTGGCTTCGCTCAGCTGCAGGGCCTGTTCCTTGGCATCCAGCATTTCCTGTTCGGCCTTTTTCTTGTCTGTAATATCAATAATGATCTCTACTTCGATGTCTATATTACCTTCATTATTCAATACAACTGTATTGTAAATAGAGAGCCAGATTGGCTGATTGTTTTTTCTATAGCATAAGAGGTCGACGGTGAAGGATTGATTCTGCTTGGTCAGCAGACGGGCTTTATTGAGCAGTTCAATATCGGTTTGAGGTCCGGCAATCAGATCACCCAGTCTTTTGCCTTTCAGATCATCGAGGGTATAACCAGTGATATTCTCAAATGCATCGTTTACCCAGGTTACATGGTTATTGGCGTCATTGATCACTACTGCATTGTTGACCTTACTGGCAACGAACGACAGTTTCATGAGCTCATTTTCAACACGTTTACCCTCTGTAATATCCCTTCCGTAGGCATACCAGCGATCTGACTTGGTGACCATGCTCCAGCTGATCCAGCGTAAGGCACCCAATTTAGCGGTCATTCTGAAGTCGACCTTAAACTCTTTTTGTCCATGCCTCAGCCCCTCTTCAATAAGCCCCCTGCTACTGCTGATATCTTCCTCACTGCAAAATGTCCAGATACTTGTCCCTATGGCTTCATCAACAGAATATTCAAGGATTGTGGTAACTGCGTCATTAATGAATAAGATTTTCCCGTTGCGGTCGAGGATACAATGAATTTCGGGAGAAACAGTAGAAAGGTTTAACAGATCTTCAAAACGCTGGGTATTGACTTTAAGTTCAGCGGTTTTCTTCCTTAAGGTCATGTGGGTAATGATCTCACGCGCTAGAATCTGCAGACCTGCTTCTTGTTCTCCTGTCAGCTTATTTGGCTTTGTGTCGAACACACTGATTGCTCCCAGCTTATATCCTTGTGCGTCGAGTAAGGGTGCCCCGGCATAAAAGCGGGCATAAGGAGGCCCGGTCACACCCGGATGTCCTTTGAAGCGTTCATCTGCTAAAGTATCTGGGACCTCCAATATTCCCTCAGACCGAATGGTATGATCGCAAAAGGAATTGCCTCTCGGCATGTCAGGAGGGTCCAAACCCACCACGGATTTATAAAAGAGGCGCTCTTCATCAATCAATGTAATTAAGGCGTTGGGGACATTGCATACCAGACTTGCCAGCCTGGTAATATTATCGAACTCATGCTCTGCCGGAGTATCGAGAATATTGTATTGGCGCAACGCCTTTACGCGGTCATGTTCATTGATTGAGGAAGAATTACTGCGCGCTCCTGACATTTATTTTTGGTAACCCCGTTATTTATATAAAGGGAACCGGCTTACCAGTTCTAGCACCTGTTTTTTTACTTGCTGGAGATTATTTTCATCCTCGGCATTGGTAAGTACCTGATCAATAAGATCAACAATTACCTGCATATCTTCTTCTTTAAAACCCCTTGTAGTAATGGCGGCTGTTCCCACACGGATTCCTGATGTTACAAATGGAGATTTGTCGTCAAAAGGAACCATGTTTTTATTCACGGTAATATCTGCTTTTTCAAGGGCATTTTCAGCAAGCTTTCCGGTTATATTTTTATTACGTAAGTCGATCAGCATTAAGTGGTTATCTGTACCACCTGAAATTATCCCATAACCTTTGGCCACAAATGCTTTGGCCATGGCCTGTGCATTGGCTTTTACTTGTGTGATATAAGTTAGGTATTCATCGCTTAAGGCTTCGCCAAAAGCAATGGCTTTGGCTGCAATGATGTGCTCCAGCGGACCACCCTGTGTACCCGGAAAAACTGCCATGTCCAATACTGATGACATCATACGGGTTTCTCCTTTTGGTGTTTTTAATCCAAAAGGATTTTCAAAGTCTTTGCCCATCATGATCATACCTCCGCGCGGGCCCCTTAAAGTTTTGTGCGTTGTGGTAGTCACAATATGGCAATGCGGAAGTGGATTGGCCAGTAAACCGCGGGCGATAAGACCGGCAGGGTGAGAAATATCAGCCATAACCAGCGCGCCTATTTTGTCAGCAACACTGCGTACAAAAGCATAATCCCATTCCCTTGAATAAGCAGAAGCACCTACAATGATTAGTTTGGGTTTTTCTGCTAAAGCTACCTCTTCCAATTTAGCATAATCTATCCTTCCGTCTTCTTTTTTGACTCCGTAAAATAACGGATGATATAATTTACCAGAGAAATTAACCGGTGAACCGTGGGTAAGGTGACCGCCATGAGAGAGGTCAAAGCCAAGTATTTTATCTCCGGGCTGTATCACTGCCAGCATTACTGCGGCGTTGGCCTGAGCTCCTGAATGCGGCTGAACGTTTACCCATGCTGCACCAAAAAGCTCCTTTGCACGCTCGATGGCTATGGTCTCTACCTCATCTACAACCTGGCATCCACCATAATACCGTTTGCCCGGGAGGCCTTCAGCATATTTATTAGTTAGACATGAACCTGCCGCTTCCATCACCTGCTTGCTTACAAAATTTTCTGAAGCTATCAGTTCAAGTCCATTTTCCTGACGGTTCAATTCCCTGTCAATCAAATCAAAAATTAAAGTATCTCTTGTCATTTATCGAAGTATATTTTTGTAAAATTAAGATTTTCCTTCTTAGTTTGGTAACAAAATACCTTACTTTGTAGTTTCTATTCTATAATTACTGCATGGAAGACATTAACAGTCCCTTATTATTACCACATATTAATTATCCTGCTGATCTAAAGCAGTATAAAGAACAGGATCTGGAACAAATCTGCAAGGAACTACGCCAGTTTATCATTGATGTGGTGAGCGTAAACGGCGGGCATTTTGGAGCCAGCCTGGGGGTTGTTGAGCTAACTGTTGCTTTGCACTACGCCTTAAACACGCCTTATGACAAGCTTGTCTGGGATGTTGGGCATCAGGCCTACGGCCATAAAATCCTCACTGGACGTAAATCTGTATTTCATACCAATAGGATCCTTAATGGGATCAGCGGTTTTCCTAAGATCAGCGAAAGCGAATATGATACTTTTGGAGTAGGTCATTCCTCTACCTCAATTTCGGCAGCATTAGGAATGGCTGTGGCTTCTCATTATAAAGGAGAAACCGGCAGACAGCATGTGGCCGTGATCGGCGATGGTGCCATGACAGCAGGACTTGCTTTTGAAGGCCTGAACCATGCCGGCATAGAAAACTCCAATCTGCTGGTGGTACTGAATGACAACTGCATGTCTATTGATCCGAATGTAGGTGCATTAAAGGAATACTTAACCAATATAACTACCTCCAAATCTTACAACCGCTTTAGGGATGACATTTCTAATGTGCTGATCAAACTCTCTGAGCTTGGTCCGAATGCCCATAAGTTTGTTAAAAAGATTGAGAAAAGTATAAAAGGCACCTTGCTGAAGCAAAGCAATCTGTTTGAGGCATTGAATTTCAGATATTTCGGCCCGGTAGACGGGCACGATGTAGTGCGGCTGGCACAGGTGATCAAAGACCTTAAAGATATTCCCGGTCCCAAACTGTTGCATTGCGTAACGGTAAAGGGTAAAGGCTTTGCCCTTGCCGAAAAAGATCAGACCAAATGGCATGCCCCGGGCCTTTTTGATAAGATTACAGGAGAGATTAAGAAATCTACAGCAGTTAAGCCACAACCACCTAAATACCAGGATGTTTTTGGCCATACATTGGTTGAGCTGGCGGAGGCTAATCAAAAAATTGTGGGCGTAACACCGGCCATGCCTTCAGGATCTTCGATGAATATCATGATGAAGGCCATGCCAAACCGTGCTTTTGACGTAGGAATTGCCGAACAGCATGCAGTAACTTTTTCTGCCGGGTTGGCAACACAGGGACTTATTCCGTTTTGTAATATCTATTCAAGCTTCATGCAAAGGGCTTATGACCAGGTAATCCATGATGTAGCGATCCAAAATCTGAATGTGGTGTTCTGCCTGGACCGTGCAGGCCTGGCTGGAGCCGATGGCGCGACACACCATGGCGCTTATGACCTGGCCTATATGCGCTGTATACCAAATATGACTGTTGCTGCCCCTATGAATGAAGAGGAGCTGCGCAATATGATGTATACTGCACAGCAGGAAAACATGGGGCCCTTCTCGATCAGGTATCCGAGAGGTAATGGTGTACTTGTGGACTGGAAACGTCCGCTTAAGACCATTGAAAAAGGGAAAGGCAGAAAAATTTGTGACGGTGAGGATGTGGCGATACTTACGATAGGACATGTTGGTAATTTTGCAGTTGAGGCTTGTCATGAGCTGAACAGTCAGGGAATGCATCCTGCACATTATGATATGCGTTTTGCAAAGCCCCTGGATGAGGCCATGCTTCATGAGGTTTTCACACGGTACAAACATGTTGTCACGGTTGAAGACGGCTGTTTACAAGGCGGTATAGGGAGTGCCATACTTGAATTTATGGCCGACAATCAATACCACGCACAGGTAAAACGACTGGGTATCCCGGATGAATTTATAGAGCATGGCGAACAGGCAGAGCTCTGGGCTTTGTGCAATTATGATACAAATGCCATCATCAATGTGGTGAAGAAATTTGCGGTAAGCCGGACTACAAAGACAATAGCCTCTTAACAAGATGAGTTTTAGATGAGATGAGTTTAAAACACGAAACATCTGTAAAACCCGACCCACAACTGATAGAAATCATTATCAATCATCTTAGTTATTATTACCCCATGCCTGAGCCTTTAAAGGCGGGCCTGGCAGAGAAGCTATTTGACCTCAAGGTAAAAAAAGGCGAGTACCTGCTGGAGCAAGGTGAAAAAAGTGAGTTTTTTTATTTCATTATTAAAGGCATCATTATCGGCTATACCACCCGTGAAAATAAAAAGCTCACCACTTATATCTGTACAGATGGAGATTCGGTCTCGTCAATTTCAGGTATGTATGGCGAGAGTCCATCAGAAGAGAGCATTTATGTGGTAGAAGATTCACACTTGATCGGATTGCCTACACAGGATTTGGTCTACTGGCTGAACAATTCGTTTGACATGAATGTGATCATCCGGAAGATTCTGGAATCCTTTTATAAATCTGCACATGAACGGTCTACCCTGGTAAGAATGGGAACCGCAGAAGATAAATATCAGTATTATCTTTCGATGGCACCAAACCATGTAAACCGCATACCCTTAGAATATATTGCTGATTACCTGGACATCAAACCCCAGACACTTAATAAGATCTTGAAAGACCGGAAGAAGGAGAACAAGGTGACCATTCAGCATAAATGCGATCTGATTGATAAGTATATGCTGGAACATCAGGCATTCAAACAACAGGGTTTAACGCTTTCTATGGTTGCAGAAGCACTATCTACACCCGCGCACGAACTTTCCCATATTCTAAATATTCACTATAAAAAAGGCTTCAACGCGTTTGTGAATGAGCACCGTGTTAATTATATAAAACACAAACTTAAACACGAGTCTGACTGGAAGCATTTAAAGATCGAGGCCCTGGGAATAGCAGGTGGCTTTTCATCCAGAAGCTCATTCTTTTCAGAATTTAAAAATCTGGTGGGTATGACGCCTGCTGAATATGCTAAAGTCCAAAAACCAATCTAGTCCAATATTATAAATCGGGACTCAATAACTCTGAATATCTTTGTTTTGGGTTAATTAATAGCTTAAGTTTGCCTTCATAATCAACGCCCTGATTTCATAATAAAATCATCTGTTAACTTTAACATAATGACAAATTCACAAACCAGTTTTTTGAATGTTGACAAGCAATACAAAAAATGCCCATACTGTAAAAATGGGGACCTTGACACCAGGATAAAAAGAGGCAAGCTTGTTAAATCGTTTCTGTTTTGGTTAGACCTTAAAAGGTATTCTTGCAGCTCTTGCGGCCGCAAGGTCTATTTGATAAACAAAACTCAACAGGAAGCATAAATTAAAAAGGGCCAGCAAAACCTGCCAACCCTTCTATAATTATTATTTACCTAAATTTCATCTATCAGCATCCACCATATAGATAAGCTCTTATTTATTATAGGCAACAAGCCCACTATTTAAAAATGTCAAATAATTAGCAACGTCATAGTTTGCTCCCTGGGCTTTTACTAATTGCTGCCCGGTGGCCGGATCCAGCAGCACATAAAATGGCTGAGAATTGGACAAAAACTTCCTGGTCTGCAGATCACTCCATTTTTTCCCTATGGTATTTAATATTTTACCTTCAGGAGTCGTTATTTTATCAGCTTCTTCCAGTTCTGATTTGTCGTCAACGTAAAGCTGTATCAGCACATAGTCCTGGCTGATCAATTTTAATACTTCCTTATCAGGCCAAACAGTGGTCTCCATTTTTCGGCAGTTTACACATGCATGCCCTGTAAAATCGATCATGACAGGTTTATTCACTTTTTTGGCATAGGCCATTCCTTCTTCATAATCAAAGAAAGCATCCAGTTTTAACGGAGCATGGAATTTATCAGCATATTTGTGGGTTCCGGATGATCTCTGCGCGGATGAATTTCCACTCGATAATGATGCAGTGTACAGGTCAAAATCCTGAGTGTGCTGGGGAGGCAGAAAAGCAGAAACTGCTTTCAGGGGCGCTCCCCACAGTCCTGGAACCATATAAAGGCTAAAAGACAATACAACAATCGCCATCATCAACCTTGGCACTGAAATAAAAGCCAGCTGACTGTCATGAGAAAACCTGAGTTTGCCAAGTAAATACAGTCCCATAAGGGTAAAAATTGTGATCCATAACACAAGGAAAATCTCCCTGTCAAACCATTCCCAATGGTAGGCAAGGTCTACATTACTTAAAAACTTTAGGGCGAATGCCAGCTCTAAAAATCCAAGTACCACTTTTACGCTATTTAACCAGCCTCCTGATTTTGGCAAAGCGTTCATTGCCGAAGGAAACAAAGCAAACAAAGCGAAGGGAATAGCAAGCGCAAAGGAGAAACCAAACATTCCTATCGCCGGACCCAGCAAAGCTCCACTTGTAGCGGCATCAACAAGGAGGGTACCTATGATAGGGCCTGTACAAGAAAAAGAAACCAATGCAAGTGTACCCGCCATGAAAAACAATCCTGCTACACCTCCCTTATCTGAATTTGCATCCATTTTATTCACCCAGGAGGATGGTAGGGTAATCTCAAAGGCTCCTAAAAAAGAAGCACCGAAAACAACAAGCAACAGGAAGAAAAAGAAATTAAAGATACCGTTTGTAGATAAACTGTTTAATGCATCGGCCCCAAAAATTATGGTCACCAGCAGTCCAAGTACTACATAGATCAAAATAATGAAAAACCCATACAAAGAGGCCTTACCGAATGCGCCCCCTTTATTGGCCCCCTTGGTAAAATAGCTTACCGTAAGTGGCAACATAGGAAAGATACAGGGCATCAGCAATGCTGCCAACCCACCGATAAATCCGGCAAGAAAGATCCCCCACAGAGAACTCTCTGTCTTTGTGCTATTTACATCATTAGCAGGAACGATCGAAGTGATTGTGGTGGTGTCTTTTTTAACAGCAGTTTTAACAGCCGTGTCTGCAGGTGCATCAGTGATCTCAGTAAACTCGAGGTCATCCATTGAAATAGTGTCTGTTTGCATGGCAAAGGAGGGCTGCACAGCAACAAACATCAGCAGACAAAAGAAAAATAACAGTATTGGTTTCATTATTTAAGGCGGCTTATTGGTTGATAATTGATAAACTCTGTGTATGGTGTGAGATAACCATCCTTAACCGGTTCCTCTCTCATCAGGTCTGTACTGAGGTACTTTTTATTACTGTCTGAGAAGATCGTAACGACACAACTGTCAAATCCAAGCTCCTGCTGCAGCTTGATAGCGCCAATTACGTTGGCTCCGGAAGATATACCCACGGCCAACCCCAGCTGACTTGCCAGTTTTTGGGCCATTAGTATGGCATCACCATCATTAGCCTGTATTACGCTGTCCAGTTCATCCAGCTTTACAATCTGCGGTATAAACTCGTCAGAGATGCCCTGAATCCTGTGACTGCCTACTTTATAACCCGTAGTAAGTGTTGGGGATTCAGCGGGCTCCAGAGGGTGAATTTTTATGTGTGGATTCTGATCTTTCAAATACTTGCCTGCACCCATAATGGTGCCTCCCGTACCTACTCCGGCAACAAACGCATCTGGAATCAGATTATTCAGTTTCAGCTGTTCCCATATTTCTACTCCGGTAGTCTGCTCATGTGCCAGCGGGTTGTCAATATTTTCAAATTGACGCGGTAAAAAAGTGTGGTTGTTTTCTTTTGCCATTTCCTCAGCCAGCTGAATGCTACCTAAAAAACCTCCCTGCTCCTTGCTGATCAATATGACCTCTGCTCCCAGGCTCTTAATGATATCAATCCTTTCCTTACTAAGCCAGTTGGGCATAATGATCTTAACAGGATGGCCCATTGCTTTACCTATTGCCGCAAATGCAATACCTGTATTACCACTGGTAGCTTCAATAACAACATCGCCGGGTTTAATTTTACAATGCTTATAGGCATTGTATAAAGTAAACAATGCTATTCTGTCCTTTATACTTCCGGTAAGGTTATAATGTTCGCACTTTACATAGATCTTCCCTTTACTTCCTTTGTAGGTGTACTGTAATTCCAGCATGGGTGTATTGCCGACCAAATGCCATAGGTCTTCAAATTTATGCTCCAGATCTACGGTTAAACAGGCTGACTCCATCGTGCTTGTTGACATGGCTGTATATTTATGAATAATAAGTTAGTTATTCGGTAAAACTCCATATTTCAATTCATAATAACAATGATTATCTATAAATCCGTAAATTTTATGGAAAATATTAGTTATTTTACACATATTTACACTTTGGCTATTTAGATACTACCCATTACCGTTTTTTTTTCGACTATGCAAACAGAACTTGATCCTACTGACATTGAGCTTTTAAAGCTGTTGCAAATTGATGCAACCCTTACCAATAAGGAACTCGCATTTAAACTCAATAAGTCGATCGCTACTGTCCATGAAAGGATACGTAAGCTAAAAGATCAGGGCTATATAAAACGAGTAGTAGCAATCCTCGACAGAAAAAAAATAAACAAAAGCCTTATTGCTTTTTCTCAGGTATTGTTAAAAGAGCATACAGCAGATACCCTGTATGCATTCGAACATGAGGTTGCGAAGTTCAGTGAGGTGATGGAATGTTTTCAAATGACAGGAGCCTTTGATTTCATTTTACGCATAGCGACAAGTGATATGGACACCTATCATCTGTTTTTACGCAATAAACTGGCAACACTGCCTAACATCAGTACCGTACAAAGTTTTTTTGTATTGTCTGAAACTAAAAGCGAAACCGCTTATCCGCTGTAAACACTGTCATTGCTCCCCAAACCAGCCCGTTCGTCCAAAGTGATAACTTACACCAATACTCATAAAAGTAAAGATGTCCGGCACACCTTGTTTTTCCAATGTACCGTTAAAATCATAGCTATCCAATCCTTCGCCAGAAACAATGTTGCCCTGGAAGTTTAAATTGATCATTACGCGGGTAACGTCGAGTTTATCAGGGATATGTATATTTATCCCAGCCATTAATGGAACAAACATTTCTTTTGATCGGTCATAGCCTGGAAATTTAATGCCCGTTGAACGTTGATATCGAACGGGATTATTATGCCTGTTCTGAATTCCGCCTATACCTGTACCTACATACAATCCTTTAACAATATTTAAGAACGTACTTTCTTCATAGGCTACGAATGCGCCCAACTGAAGTTTTACATTCATATCAATTGAATTAAAATCATTTATGAACTGCCGTTCGTACTTGTCAGTATACACGTCTCCACCCACAATTTGACCTTTCTGATAGTTCAGGCCAACATTTATAAACTGGTTCAAATAATAAGAAAACTCAACTTTAGTCGCAAAAGCAGTTGAATTGTTAAAAATATCAGCGTAGGAATGAGTAAGGCCCCCTCCCGCACCTACACTCATTTTATAGAAATCTGCTTGTGCAGCACAACGCAGCGAACTTAGTAAAACAAAAGTAATGGCAAGGCAAAAGGCTAAAAAGTTATATAAGGGATGTTTAAACTTCAAAATAGCGGCTCTATAATTCTTATTATGTACTTAACATTAATAATTGGTTAATAGTATACAAACTTAACAATTATAGAGCCGAAAATAGATTTTTATATTATTCTACGGTAACAGACTTAGCCAGGTTTCGTGGCTGGTCTACATTACAGCCTCTTAAAACAGCTATATGGTAGGAAAGCAACTGTAAAGGTATTGTTGCAAGCAAGGGCAAAAATGCTTCACTGGCATCAGGGATCTCTATTACATAGTCAGCCATTTTCTTTACTTCCGTATCGCCCTCAGTCACAATCGCCAATACGATACCTTTCCGGGCTTTTACTTCCTGTATATTACTGATCACCTTCTCATAAGAAGAGTTCTTAGTGGCAATAACCACTACCGGCATCTCTTCATCAATCAGGGCAATAGGTCCGTGTTTCATTTCTGCAGCAGGGTAACCTTCTGCATGTATATAGGAAATCTCTTTCAATTTCAAAGCGCCTTCCAAAGCAACAGGGAAACCACTTCCTCTTCCCAGGAACAAGCAGTTTCTGGAATCTTTAAATTTATGGGCAATTTCTTTGATCAGATTGTCAGATTTTAAAGCTCTCTCAATCTTCTGAGGGATATTGTCTAGTTCCGTCAGCAGTTCCGAAAGTTTGGAACTTGTTAAGGTACCCCTTTGCTGAGCTAGGTGAAATGCAATTAGTGTCAACACCGTTACCTGCGCTGTGAATGCTTTGGTAGAGGCTACCCCGATCTCAGGACCGGCATGGGTATATGCACCCGCATGGGTAAGTCTGGGTATGGAAGCGCCTACCACGTTACAAACACCAAATATGGTAGCTCCTTTTTCCTTAGCCATTTCAATAGCAGCCATGGTATCAGCAGTTTCTCCAGATTGAGAAATGGCAATTACCACATCCTTTTCAGTAATGATCGGGTTCCTGTACCTAAACTCTGAAGCATATTCAACTTCTACAGGAATTCTTGAATACTCTTCAATCAGGTATTCACCCACCAATCCCGCATGCCATGAAGTTCCGCAGGCAACGATGATAATCCGGTCTATATTCTTTAACTTATCGGCGTATTCGCTGATACCTCCTAATTGAACACGTCCTTCATTGGGATAAATACGGCCCCTTAAACAATCGCGCACCGAACGTGGCTGCTCATAGATCTCTTTAAGCATGAAATGCTCATAGCCACCCTTTTCCAGCATTTCCAGCTTCAACTCCAGTTCATGAACATACGGAGTCTGTACCACATTGTCTAAACGCTTTATCAACAGTTCTTCCCTGGTCACATAGGCAATTTCGTTGTCGTTCAGATAAATAACATTTTTGGTGTATTCTACAATTGGCGTGGCATCTGAAGCAATAAAGTATTCTCCTTCACCTACCCCAATCACCATAGGGCTTCCTTTTCTTGCCGCAATCAGTTGATCTGGCTGATCCTCATCCATCACTACAATGGCATAGGCACCATTTACTTCATGTAAAGAAAGCCTAACTGCTTCCAGAAGGTCAACATTATCCTTCTTATAGATCTCTTCAATCAGGTGAATCAGAACCTCCGTATCGGTATCACTTTTAAATTCATGACCGCGGCTTTCCAGTTCTTCTTTAAGCGTAGCGTAGTTCTCAATGATGCCATTGTGTACAATGCTCAATTTTCCGTTGTCAGAAGTATGTGGATGTGAATTCCTATCCGAAGGCGCACCATGAGTTGCCCACCTGGTATGGCCCATCCCTACAGTGCCAGTCAGGTCCTTGCCTTCGGCAAAGTCTTCCAGTTCTTTAACCTTTCCGGCTTTTTTGTAAATGTTCAGATCGTCTTTATTGATCAGCGCGATCCCGGCACTGTCATATCCACGATATTCTAGTCTTTTCAGACCTTTAAGTACTATAGGCCAGGCTTCTCTCTGACCGATATAACCAACAATTCCACACATAGGTAAAGTATAAGTATTTTTTTATTTAATTATTTTTAATAAGTAAGCACCATAGCCACTTTTAACCAGCGGGGTGGCGATAATGCGTAATTGTTCTTTATCAATATAACCCATTCTATAGGCGACTTCCTCGATACAACCGATCTTTAATCCCTGCCGTTCTTCAATCACTTGTACAAACTGTCCTGCCTGCATCAGGGAGACAAATGTGCCGGTATCTAACCAGGCTGTTCCCCGGCTTAGTACACCAACTTTCAATTTGTCCTGTTCCAGGTACACTTTGTTTACGTCGGTAATCTCATATTCTCCGCGGGGGGAAGGTTTGATGTTCTTAGCAATCTCTACAACAGTATTGTCATAAAAATACAGTCCCGGTACCGCATAGTCAGATTTTGGGTTCAGTGGCTTTTCTTCAATTGACATGGCCTTTTTATTTTCATCAAATTCCACAACCCCATAACGTTCAGGATCAGAAACGCGATAAGCAAAAACTATACCACCCTCCGGGTCAGCGCTTGCCTGAAGCAATTTGGCCATCCCATCACCATAAAATATATTATCTCCTAATACCAGGGCAACTTTATCTTTACCAATAAAATCCGCCCCAATCACGAATGCCTGGGCCAGTCCGTTTGGTTGTTCCTGAACGGCATAAGAAAACTTACAGCCTAAACTACTCCCATCTCCCAGAAGCTTTTCAAAATTGGGTAAATCATGGGGGGTTGAAATGATCAGGATTTCGTTAATGCCTGCCAGCATCAAGGTAGATAAAGGATAATAGATCATCGGTTTATCATACACCGGCATCATTTGTTTGCTCATCACCAGTGTTAGCGGATGCAATCTCGTACCGCTCCCTCCTGCTAAAATGATTCCTTTCATACTTGATTTAATTTTATGGTTTAAAATAGGGTTGAATTGCGTCCTTTTCTGAAATCACCATATCCTTAGCAGGTATTCCCCAATCAATATTTAATGTTGGATCGTCATACCTGATTCCGCTTTCTGCTTCTTTATGGTATTCATTATCACATTTATAAGCAAAGACTGCTGTTTCGCTTAACACTGAAAATCCATGTGCAAACCCTCTGGGTATATAAAACTGCCAATTGTTCTCACCTGTTAGTTCGATTCCCACCCACTGTCCAAAGGTTTTTGAACCTGCTCTTAAATCAACTGCAATATCTAAAACCCTGCCTTCTATTACCCTGACCAATTTTGCCTGAGCAAATTCACCCTTTTGAAAATGAAGGCCACGCACAACTCCGTAAGTGGAAGCTGACTGATTATCCTGCACAAAATATCCATTTGCCCCTGTTGCCAATTCAAATTTCTGTTGATTGAAACTCTCAAAAAAATATCCTCTCGAATCGGTAAAAACCTGTGGCTGTATAATGAAACAGCCCTCCAGCTTAGTTTTCTCTATCTTCATTGGCTAGCCGATCTGGTCAAATTCTTCAAACTTGGAATTTTTGCTCTTAAATTCCGGGACGATGGTTTTCATCTGGATCACCACTTTTCTATTGTCATTAATTATGGCGTGATCCAACAGTTGGTAAATCTGAGCTTCAATTTCATTAAACACATATTCCCTCACCTTACCGATCATAATTTTCTCATGATGGGTTGGCATGGTATTCTCGTTGTCATTTAATAGCTCCTCGTATAGCTTTTCTCCAGGCCTCAGTCCTGAATAGGTGATTTTAATGTCCTCATTGGGCACCAAACCGGCTAAACGGATCATTTTCTTGGCCAGCTCTACGATCTTTACTGACTTGCCCATATCAAATACGAAAATTTCCCCTCCTTTTCCCATACATCCGGCTTCCAGCACCAAGCGACAGGCTTCAGGAATGGTCATAAAATACCTGGTAATCTCTGGATGCGTTACTGTTACAGGACCACCTTTTTCTATCTGCTGTTTAAATCTGGGTATAACAGAACCATTAGATCCCAATACATTGCCAAATCTTGTGGTAATGAATTTTGTAATAGGCTTCACATCCGATTCATTCAAATAACTTAAACCATTAGAAAAAATCACCCCATCATTGCTCAGGGAATTATTAAGTGATTGCACATAAATTTCCGCTATCCTTTTGGAAGCCCCCATGATATTAGTCGGGTTGACTGCCTTATCGGTAGAGATCATCACGAATTTCTGCACTCCATGCCTTACAGACAGATCCGCTATGGTTTTTGTTCCAAGTACATTGGTCTTAATCGCTTCGGCCGGATTATCCTCCATCATTGGGACATGCTTATAGGCAGCTGCATGATATACATAATGGGGTTTAAAAAGATCAAAAAGAAATTGCATTCTTTTCTCGTCCTTTACGTCCCCGATAAAAGCATGAAAATTGGTGTTTTTATGGGTCTCTTCCAATTCCAGGTACAAGGTATGCAGCCCTGTTTCACTTTGGTCGCACATAATGATCAGCCCTGTTTCAAATTTCATCAACTGCCTGACTATCTCACTGCCTATGGAACCTGCAGCACCGGTAATCAAGATCCTTTTTCCTTTCAACTGATCCTGTATTCCATCGATATCAATCTGGATTGATTTTCTGTTCAGCAGGTCTTCTATGTTTAGGTTTTGTATTTGCGCGGTACTTACATCACCACGTGCCCAAACATCCGGAGGAGGAATGTTTAAGATCCTTACATCATTTTCGAGGCAGACATCTACGATCTGCTCTTTCCTTTCGGAAGGAATGGTGTAAGAAGCAAAAATGATTTCGTCCACCTCATGCTTAATAATTAAATTCTCCAAACTGGCTGCATCCAGAATTTTCACTCCGTCTATTGCTTTCCCTACCTTGCGTAAATCATCATCTACAAAGGCTATAATCGTCTTATTAACTTTATTGTCATGATCGAAGGTTCTTTTTGTCGCTACCCCTGCTTCTCCGGCTCCATAAATAATAATGCGGATTTTGTCCAGTTTTGCATTCTTAATGTACATGAAAAAATACTTAACAATTACCCGGTAAGTAATTAAAAAAAGAAAGCTAAACAGTGAGTAGATGATAATCGTGACATTACTGATCAGACTCTGTCCAAAAAAAACAACTACCAGCGCATTTGAAAAGAAAACTGCTAATGAAGCCAGTGTTATGGCAAAAAGAATCCGGAATGAATCCTGGGCACTGGTATATCGGACTATTCCGGCAAAAGTTTTGATGTTGAAGAATACAAGGGTATTGATTATGATGGTTAAAATAACCGATTTATACAAAGACAATGCATCAATGCTGTCTATCAAAAAGTTATGCCTTACAATTTCCGCAAGCAATAAAGCGAAGACACTTAAGCAAATGTCAATTGTAAATATAATCCAGCGAGGTACTATTTCTAATTTAGAGAACATGTATCGGTGTTTTATTTCCGTTACAAAGCTAACAATAAATTAAATAAAGTCATACCCAATACTGGGTATATTTAGCATACCTATGAATTAAACATTTAAAGCCAGGAAGACCTATTGCTACCTGGTTAAAAAGTAAATGAGTATCAAAAGAACTATGGTAATGAAGATTTCTGTCGCGAATACAAAACCATCGTATTGACCATCATTTTTTCTTTTATTCACTTCTGGCGGGTCTTTCTTTATTCCGGAAGGCATATTATCATCCATATCATGTTTAAAAAATAAAAATTTATAAGGCTGACTAAAAAGCATTTTTCTCTCCCCTTACAACGTTAATAATGGTCATAAAAATTATTTTAACATCCAGCATGGTACTCCAGTTCTCGAGGTAATAGATATCACATTTCACCCTGTTTTCCATATCTAATGAGGTTTTGGTCTCGCCTCTGAAACCATTTACTTGTGCCCAACCGGTGATTCCCGGCTTTAAAAACTGGCGCACCATGTACTGATCAATGATGGCTTTATATTCTTCAGTATGCTTTAACATATGCGGTCTCGGCCCCACCACAGTCATATTTCCTAAAAAAACATTAAAAAACTGAGGCATTTCATCTAAACTGGTCCTGCGCAGAAATCTTCCAATGGAAGTTACCCGGGCATCATCTCTGGTGGCTTGTTTTTTGTCACTTTCCCTGTTCACTGTCATGCTCCTGAATTTGTAGCACCAAAATGGTTCGTCGTTTCTACCACTTCTTAATTGTTTAAAAAGCACAGGCCCGTGACTTTGCAGCTTGATAATCAA
This sequence comes from Pedobacter psychroterrae, assembly GCF_004331695.1. Classification (GTDB taxonomy): domain Bacteria; phylum Bacteroidota; class Bacteroidia; order Sphingobacteriales; family Sphingobacteriaceae; genus Pedobacter; species Pedobacter psychroterrae. The sequence goes on from NZ_SJSL01000001.1 coordinate 318,448, forward strand.
TGCAATTAAAGGATACAGCCAGCTCAATATAAAAAGTATCACGAGGGAACTAAATAGCACGTCAAACATCCGTTTTTTAAACCGGCTGCCCATTTCCTCCAATGGTTCCTGACGCAAGGTAATGATCGGGAATTCCCCACCAAGATAACTAACTGTATAAGGCGAACCGATTGCACCTCCAAAATCTGGAATAAACTTTAACCGCACGCATTGTTTTTCTGCTTCAGACAACAACGACTTTACATCTCCCATCCGCTCAGGCGCCACCGCCACATATACGTCCATTACCCCATTTGCCGCGGCCTGCGCAAGATTCTCAGAGACAGTCTCCGTTAAGATATCTCCGTCCTGCGCATAGATAGAGTCATCATCGCCCACAGAACCGTAAAACTGAACACTCCGGTGCTTGTCAAAGTAATTAGAAATTCTCACAGCAGTATCGTTAGAGCCCATCACAGCAATTTTTTTAGCGAGGTTAAGCCGATTGAGAAATACATACTGAATTACCGTACCGGCAAAGCGGCTCATGATAAAAAATACAAAAAGTGAAATGTAAAAGGCAGACAGGAATACCTTTGAAAAATCGATGTTGCCCGCAATGGCAAGATAAACCCCAAACAGCGCTACATGCATGGCAAAACTCCTGAACGTACCCCTGTAAATTCTTTCCAGTTTTCTAACCCCATAACTGGTATACAATCCCCAGACTGCAGAATTAAACAGCCAGATCAGGTTACTGACCACCACGAAATGTTGATGCAGTTGCGCTGGCGCAGACTTGCCCAGATGTAATGTCATTAAATAAGCTATATAGTAAACACCATTCAGAAGAATCAGATCTGACACCAGCAAAACATATCTCAATAAATAAATGTATCGTGTCTGAACCATAAATTCTTATTACGCTATGACAGTATGAGACTTTACATTCGCACTGCCAATTGACTGAACAATAAAACCTATATCTCTTAGCCTTTGTGCATTTAGCAGGTTACGACCGTCAAAAATTTTCGCTGGCTTAAGCATTGAATCGTAAATACGCTGCCAGTCATAATCCTTAAACTCATCCCATTCAGTCAATACGGCAATAGCATGTGCATTTTTGCATACTTCATAGGGGTCATTTATGACCGAAAGTCCCAATCTGTTTTGATCAGGATCGCGGGAGCCCAGGTAGTCCAAATCAGCATAGATTTGCTTTTCACTTACCTTGGGATCAAATACCTTCACATCCGCCTGTTCATTCAGCAAATAGTCAGCTACGTATATTGCAGCAGATTCACGGGTATCGTTGGTATCTTTCTTAAAAGCCCAGCCCAGGAAAGCAATCTTCTTACCAGATACAGTATTATATAGGTTGCGAACAATGTTCAATGCAAACCGACGCTTCTGATGATCGTTCATAATAATTACCTGCTCCCAATAATCTGCCACTTCGGTTAGGCCAAAAGAACGGGATATATAAACCAGGTTAAGAATATCTTTCTGGAAGCAGGAACCTCCGAAACCAACCGATGCCTTTAAAAATTTTGGCCCTATCCGGCTGTCGGCACCTATTGCGCGTGAAACTTCGTTCACATCTGCCTCTGTCTTTTCACAAAGCTCTGAAATGGCATTTATAGAGGAGATCCGCTGCGCAAGAAATGCGTTTGCCACCAATTTAGACAACTCTGAAGACCACACATTCGTTGTTAAAATGCGATCGGTTGGAATCCAGGTAGCATAAATGTCGACAAGCGACTGTATGGCATCCCCGCCCTCAGGAGAAGGATCACCACCTATCAGTACCCGGTCTGGCATCAACAGATCATCCACCGCGGTTCCTTCTGCCAGAAATTCAGGATTAGACAAAACCTGAAATTGAACTCCGCTACCAGTATACTGAAGGATATCCTTAATCGCTTCAGCAGTTCTCACAGGCAAGGTAGATTTTTCCACGACAATTTTGTTTGAAGTAGAAACACGTGCAATTTGCCTGGCACATAACTCTATCCATTTCAGGTCTGCACCCATACCTTTTCCAAGTCCATAGGTTTTTGTCGGAGTATTTACAGAAATGAATATCATTTGTGCTTCTTCAATGGCACCATCCACATCGGTCGAGAAAAACAAGTTTCTACCCCGCGCTTCTTTTACAATTTCACCCAGCCCGGGTTCGTATACCGGTAGCTTATCTACATCCGGGTCATTCCATGCCGCAATACGCACTTCATTTAAATCTACAACGGTTACTTTGATATGTGGACATTGTTTGGCTATAACAGCCATGGTGGGTCCACCTACGTATCCTGCGCCTATACAACAAATGCTTGTGATCTTCATAAATCTAAATTTTAATGCAAAAACTCAATAAGTAATAACCAGAAAAACTAAAAAATCAGAATTTCACTACAAATATATCGCATTACATTGATTTATTTAAGATAATTATTAAAAATAACACAAAAAATAACAATATAAGCCGCTATTTAGCTACAAATTCAAATTAATCATCAATTTATTATACTTATTGACGCACTAAATCAACATATTTCAAATTTATATACCAAATATTTAATTTTAAATGATATTTTTGTGGTGATATCAAAATTAGAGTCAATAAAATCTTTTTTTAACCAAAAAAAGCAACTGTTTTCTAAAAAACACAACAAAATAATGAAAAAAGCATTAATAACAGGAGTAACTGGTCAAGACGGATCATATTTAGCCGATTTATTATTAAAAAAAGGTTATGAAGTACACGGAATTAAGAGAAGAAGCTCACTTTTCAATACCGATCGCATCGATCATCTCTATCAGGACCCTCACGAAAGTAATGTTCGCTTCATTTTACATTATGGTGATCTGAGTGATTCTACAAACTTGATCCGGATTATCCAACTGGTACAGCCCGATGAAATTTATAACCTGGGAGCCATGAGTCATGTGCAAGTGAGCTTTGAAACTCCCGAATATACCGCAAATGCAGATGGAATCGGGACATTGCGTATACTGGAAGCCATTCGGATACTCGGCCTGATAAAAAAGACAAAGGTCTACCAGGCTTCTACCTCTGAGCTATATGGCCTGGTACAGGCCGTACCTCAGTCCGAAACCACTCCTTTCTACCCTCGCTCGCCTTATGCAGTAGCAAAAATGTACGCCTATTGGATCACAGTCAACTACCGGGAGGCTTACGGAATGTTTGCATGCAATGGAATTCTTTTCAACCATGAGAGTCCCTTGCGGGGAGAAACCTTTGTGACAAGAAAAATTACCCGGGGAACCGCTAAAATAGCTTTAGGTATGCAGGACAAGCTTTATTTGGGAAATCTGGACGCGAGAAGGGATTGGGGACATGCTAAAGATTATGTAAAAGCGATGTGGTTAATCCTCCAGCAGGACGTTCCTGAAGATTTTGTCATCGCCACAGGTATCACCACTACTGTGCGTGATTTCATAAAAATGTCCTTTGCAGAAGTTGGCATTTCTCTGGATTTTCTTGGAGAAGGCGTCAAAGAAGTGGCAGTAGTAGTTTCATGCAGTGACCCAAGGTTCCAGATCGAGATTGGAAAAGAAGTAGTGGCTGTTGACGAACGCTATTTCCGTCCTACCGAGGTTGAACTTTTAATAGGCGACCCATCTAAATGTAAATCAAAACTAAACTGGGAGCCCAAATATGATCTTGCAGCCCTGGTAAACGATATGATGGTATCAGACATCCAATATTTTGAGAAAGAGCGTATGCTTAAAGAAGCCGGATACATTGTTAAAAATCAATTTGAATAATGGATAAATCGGATAAGATCTATGTAGCTGGCCACAATGGAATGGTTGGGTCAGCAATTGTCAGAAAATTGGAAATGGAAGGCTTTAGCAATATCATTACCCGTTCTTCAAAGGAGCTGGATCTGCGAAATCAGGAGCAGGTAGGTAATTTTTTTAAAACTGAACAGCCCGAATACATCTTCCTTGCCGCAGCAAAGGTTGGCGGAATATTGGCCAACAACATTTATCGCGGCGAATTTCTCTATGAGAACCTGATGATCCAAAATAATGTGATACACTCCGCTCACTTAAATAATGTCAAAAAACTGATGTTCCTGGGCTCATCCTGTATTTACCCCAAGCTGGCCCCGCAGCCATTAAAAGAAGAATACCTGTTAACAGGCGAACTGGAGCCTACAAATGAGCCCTATGCCATTGCTAAAATTGCCGGGATCAAAATGTGCGACGCCTACAGAGCCCAGTATGGATGCAATTACATTTCTGTGATGCCTACCAATTTATACGGACCCAATGACAACTACGATTTAAATAATTCGCATGTACTTCCTGCATTGATCCGGAAAGTAATTACCGCAAAAAACAATGGAGATGATACGGTGACCATCTGGGGAACCGGCATACCCCGCAGGGAATTTTTATATGTGGATGACCTGGCTGATGCCTGCTTTTATTTAATGAAAACATACAACGAACCTGGCCTCGTAAACATAGGTGTAGGAGATGACATATCCATATTGGAACTAACTGAACTGGTTGTAAAAATTATAGGCTACGAAGGTCAGGTAGTAACAGACACAAGCAAACCCGACGGCACACCGAGGAAATTAATGGATGTCAGCAAATTAAACAAGCAAGGCTGGAAGGCCCGCATTTCACTGGAAGAGGGAATTAAAAAAGTATATGAAGAAGTAAAAGACTTTAAATGGAATTAATGAATAAGAACAACTACGTATTGATCATGGCTGGCGGAGTAGGCAGCCGGTTTTGGCCTAAAAGCCGCAACACTTTTCCAAAGCAATTCATCGACATCCTTGGAATCGGCAAGTCACTGCTTCAACTCACCTACCACAGATTTTTAAAGTTATGTCCGGTTGAAAATATCTTCATCGTCACAAACAGCCAGTATGAGGGCATCATTCTTGAGCAACTGCCCGGAATTGCTGCTTCTCAACTTATCTGCGAGCCGAGCAGGAATAACACAGCTCCCTGTATCGCATACGCCTCATTTAAGCTTAAAGGATTAAACCCAAAAGCCAATATCGTTGTAGCACCTTCAGACCATTTTATATTATACGAAGACATCTTCCTTAGCAAGATAAATAAAGCGCTTGGCTTCACTGAAAAACAAGAAGCGCTGGTTACCCTGGGCATATCACCCAGGAGACCTGATACCGGTTACGGTTATATTAAATATGAACATAAAAATACGGACGAAATCCACAAAGTTATCCAGTTCAAGGAAAAACCTACTTTAGAGAAAGCCAGGGAATTTCTGGCAGAAGGAAATTATGTATGGAATGCGGGGATTTTCATCTGGAAAGTCGGCTCTATACTAAAGGCGCTCGAAAAATACGCGAACGAAATCCACACCCTGTTTACCAAAGGAATAGACTTATACAATACTGACGCTGAGCGTAGTTTTATAGATGAGCACTATCCAACCAGTCCCAATATCTCTATAGACTATGCGATAATGGAGCAGGCAGACAATGTATATACCATTCCTTCGGATTTTGGTTGGTCAGATCTGGGCACCTGGGCTTCGCTCTATGAAGCAGTCCCAAAAGACAAGCAGAACAATGTAATCTCAGCAAAAAACATACACATAGAGGACACACACAACAGCATCATCCATATCAACAGCGATAAAATGGCTGTACTAAAAGGGTTGGATGGCTTTATCGTAGTAGATGAAGGAAATGCCTTACTGATCTATCCAAAGAAGGAAGAACAATCGATCAAAGAAATTGTAAAAACCATGAGTACCGAATACGGCGATTTATTCCAATAAAAGAAAAATTACACCTGCTTAATCCCGCACTATGCTTTTCAACTCGCTAAATTTCCTGATCTTTTTACCGGTAGTATTTATATTATACTGGTTTGTTGTCAACAGATCGCTAAAATATCAGAATATATTGCTCTTGGCCGCGAGTTATTTTTTTTATAGCTGTTGGGATTGGCGCTTTCTTTTTTTACTCGCATTCTCCACCTTTCTTGACTTTTATTCAGGCCTTGCCATACACCGTACTGACAATAAAAGACTCAGAAAAATTTGGCTGATCCTTAGCGTAGGGATCAATCTTGGCTTTTTAGGTATATTTAAATATTACAATTTTTTCTCCCATTCTTTTGGTGAGGCGTTGTCACAAATTGGCATCAATGCCAACATAACCTCATTGGATATAATACTTCCTGTAGGTATATCCTTCTATACTTTTCACGGTCTGTCGTATGTGTTTGACATATATAATAAGAGAATAACACCGACCACAAATTTCATAGAGTATTCATTATTCGTAAGCTTCTTCCCCTTACTGGTAGCTGGCCCCATAGAACGTGCGACACATCTACTTCCGCAAATGGAAAAACCCAGAACATTCAGGTATGCGCAAGCAGTTGATGGCTTAAGGCAGATCTTATGGGGCATCTTTAAAAAGGTAGTGATAGCAGATGGCTGTGCCGAATACGCCAATCTTATATTTAATAACTCATCAGACTATTCGGGAAGCACATTGATATTGGGTGCAATACTGTTCACATTTCAGATTTATGGAGATTTCTCCGGGTATTCAGACATAGCGCTTGGAACCGCTAGGCTCTTTGGTTTTGAACTATTAAAGAATTTTAATTTCCCTTATTTCTCCAGAGATATTGCAGAGTTCTGGAGGCGCTGGCACATTTCCCTTTCCACCTGGTTTAAAGACTATTTATATATCCCTTTGGGCGGAAGTAAAGGCGGCATGGCTATGAGGATCAGAAATACTTTTATCATATTTCTCGTGAGTGGGTTCTGGCATGGTGCCAACTGGACATTTATCATCTGGGGAGGATTGAATGCGCTGTTCATCATGCCATCCATCATATTCAAAACCAACAGGAACAACATCGACATCGTTGCCCAGGGCAGGACCTTTCCCACACTTTATGAATTGTGGCAAATAGCTACCACATTCGCGTTGACAGTCTTTGCATGGATATTTTTTAGGGCCAGTTCAGTTGGTCATGCATGGAGTTATATAACCGGCATTTTTTCGAAAGACATTTTTAAAATACCGTTTTACCATCCAGAACTAAGGGCTTCTATAACCATTATTATGCTGATCATTCCCTTTGTTTTAGTCGAATGGATGGGCAGAGAAACCAATTATGCTATTGAAAAGATCGGCTTTAACTGGAAGCGGCCACTGAGGTGGAGTTTCTATATATTCATCGTTTTTCTAATTGGCATGTATATGCATACTGAGGAAACGGAATTCATTTATTTTCAATTCTGAGCTATGAAAAAGTACCTGATTAATCTCTTTTATTTTTCCTGCCTTGTGCTGATAGTTTATCCTCTTATTGTGTTCTCCTGGGGTAAAATTTTTCCGGGCAAGTATCGCAAGAACTTAAAATATCGCGAAGCAAGTACCGGTCAGCTTGATCAGAGATTACGCGATGCAGACACCACTAAAAATATCGATTTACTTATTCTTGGGTCATCACATGCATATAGAGGGTATGACCCTAGAATCTTCAAAAAAGAAGGCATCAAAGTCTTCAACTTAGGCTCCAGCGCACAAACCCCCATCCAGACAGAAATACTATTCAATCAGTATCTCAGCCAGTTCAATCCAAAACACATTATTATAGATGTGTACCCGGCGCTACTGGCAAGCAATGGCATTGAATCTTCACTGGACCTGATAGCGAATGATTGCCTGGACAAAAATTTCGCTGCAATGTTTTTAAAACAGAAAAACATCATCGTCATCAATGCTGCCATTTATTCTTCCATAAATAATATCTTAAAACCCTCTAAAGCTGTAAAAAAAATAGCTAGTCCGGACAAATATATAGTTGGTGGCTTTACTGAATCCTACAAAAAGTACAAAGCCAAAGCAGGAAAAGACATTAAGTTTGATGTCGAAATATCAGACATGCAGATGGACGCCTTGGTCCGGATAATCAATAAAATAAAAAGCAACAATCTAACATACACGTTAGTCCAGTCGCCTGTCACCAAAGAAAAGTACGCCCTGACTAAAAACAATGTAGAAATGGACAGAGTCATTTCAAAACTGGGAACTTACTACAATTTCAACAAGATGCTAACCCTGACCGACAACTATTTTTATGATGATCATCATCTGAATCAGTACGGGGTAGTGGTTTTTAATCAAAGGTTATTGGAAACAATCGATATAAAACCTCTGGCTAAATATGCAAAAAACTAAAAATTATGGGTGACTTAATTAAACGATGAAATGGACGGGAATATGAGTAAAAACTACCTAAGTTGGAAAACCAGTTTTATTCTTGACATACTTAGACTTTTAGCAGCACTCGTCGTATTCCTCACGCATGGTTATACCGTTTGGTATAAAAGCTATAATTTTTTTCCTGATCTCGATTTGGCACATTTCAGTGTCGTAACTTTCTTTGTATTATCAGGTTATGTTATCTCTTATACTACAACCAAAAACAATCGCGGGGCAGTCCATTACGCACAAGCCCGGTTAAGCAGGCTATATTCGGTACTATTACCCGCGATACTATTTACCGCTATCATACAAATAATCATATATTACATTAACCCCTCTGTTTACAGCAAGTATTCAAATTCATCTCCTGTTGTACGATACTTTATCTCCATACTTTGTCTAAACGACATTTGGTTTTTTTCATCGTCACCCAAATTAAACGCACCTCTTTGGTCATTAAGTTACGAATTCTGGTACTACGTTATTTTTGGAGCATGGTTTTATAGGAAAAACAGGGGATCTTACCTTTTACTAGCTTTTGCATGTCTGATAGCTGGGCCATCAATATTGTCGATGATGCCAATTTGGCTCCTCGGACGTCTTGCGTATAAGTTATCACTTAGAAAAGCCCCACCAAAAAGTTACGGACTAGTCTTTGCCACCTCAATTGCTATAGCAATAGTGTTGCTAAAATATTTACCTGCGCTGCCTTTCCAATTAGGTCAGCCTCCATTTAACTATGCGAATCAATTTATCAAGGACATAATCCTTGGTCTATTCCTTTCGGTTGCATTATATTCCGTTACGGAAACAACTAAGACAAACATTCAACCTGCATTTCTCGACAGATTCCGTAAAGTTGCTAATTTAACATTTCCCCTATATTTATTTCACTTTCCATTATTAGCCTTATGGCAGGCTGTTTTTCCGGTTAGGTCTGGCGACATTATCCAGTTTTGGATCGCGATGATCAGCATTTTGGTGATAATTGTCCCGATAGCACTATTTTTGGAGAATAAACGTAAATGGTGGGATCGCATTTTCGATTTCCCAATAAAGACGCTGCGGAAAATTTTCAAAAGAAGTCCTGCCCGACACGCTGTAGCTGAGTATTAGTTAAAAACTTCTGGTCAATTCTCTCAGGATATTATCTTTATTAAGATATCTCTCCGCGTATTGCCGGGCGTTTATTCGCTCCTCAGAGAAATCACCAGTGCTACAATTCAATATTGCCCGGGATAGCAAAAGATCATCCTCAGGAAAAATGACTTCACCCATTTTATATGTTTTAATTACTTCGTACAAAGTAGTCCCATCTTTAGCCGTAACCAAAGCCAACCCTCCCACGGAAAGTATGGTGGTAAGCTTGGATGGCATTACCAGATCACTTGCATCACTTTTCTGTAATACTAGATGTACATCCGCAATGTTCATAAAATCATTAAAGACTTCATTGGGTTGCAACGGGAGAAAGCTCAGATTCCTGAGTTCCATTTGTGCAGCCATTTGTTGTAACTTTTCCTTAAACGGCCCCGTCCCGCAAATTATAAATTTCAGGCGTTCATGGCTGCTCAACTCTTTTGCTATGCGCAGTATGCTATCCAGGCCCTGTTTCTCTCCTATACTGCCAGAATAGAGTACCAACCGGTCTTCCGGGAGAAAACCCCAACCTGCTTTTAGCGCATGCCTGCTGGAAACCGGATAATAACTATCTGTATCTACCCAGTTTGGGAACAGGGTAATTGAACGGTTCACTTTAGCGTGTATTTTCTTTTTCATACCGGCTGATATGGTACTGATGATGTTGACCCTATTAAGAATAAAACGCTCCAATGAAAACAGCAGACCAAACATCCATGGCTTTAACATCTTTAGTTCCTTTGCCGCTTCTATCTGCAAATCCTGGATGTGGTACACAATTTTTCCTCCTTTAAAAAACCGGTAAAACAATGCCAAAAATCCGAGGTGAAAAGGCGGGGCTATTGCCATAATCACGTCGTGCTTCTTATGAAACAACAACTTAAAGACCACAAAAAAAGCCGACACGAAAAATGTCATTTCATGAATCAATCTTTTCAATCCGGTAGGAGCCGATGGCACATACAGCGGACACCTATAAATGGTCAGATTATCCGCGGGCTTCTCCTTCAAATACCACTTTCCGGAATAGGGAGGCTGAACCTTCCAATTCGGATAATAGGGAGGGGTAGTAACCATAGTTGTACGGTGGCCGTTTTCTGCAAACCATTTAACCATCTCTCCGCTATATTTCCCAATGCCCGTAAGCTCAGGGAAACAATTAATACCTAAAACCAATACACTTTTCTTTATTTCCATCTGGGTTTTATATAAATTATAGGATTCCCGCTATAGACGCCATTGCTTTCCAGGGATTTTGTTACCACAGAATGGGCTGTAACAATCGTGTCTGTACCTACCGTCACATTAGGTGCTACAAAACTACCCGCACCTATCCAGCAGCCGTCCATCAATGTAATCGGGCCATTCCTGTAGGGCATGGAAGGAACCCGGTAATCATGATTTCCACAGCAAAGAAATGCCCTTTGAGAAACACATACATTATGTCCAATAGTCAACTGTTCAAAATTCAATAGAAATGCCTCTTCGCCTATCCATACATCGTTGCCTATGGAAAGCTTCCATGGCATATGTATGTTCACTCTAGGTTTGATCACCACACCGCAGCCTATCTGTGCACCAAAAAGCTTAAGCAAAAGCTTTTTCAGTGAATTAGGAAATGGAAAAGAAGTCAGAAAAAAAAGCATCTTCACAAAATACCAGCCGATCTCCTTAAGTTTTGATGCACCCCTATCTAACCCTATTGAAGCATCAAAATCTCCTAACCTTACTTTCGATGTTGTGTGATTTTCCATATGCTATCCTTTAAACTGATCTTCAATAATGTCGGAATATCTCCCTAAATAGTTGACCGACAATATCTCTGGCGAAAAATGACCCATAATCTTATCGTGGGCTTCTGCATTTATCAGCGCTGTTTTTTTCTGATTATCATGGCATTCATTGATAGCACGGGCTATCTCAGCGGGATCCAGACTCGTTACCCAGCCCAACTCATTATCCGCCACATAACTTGCCAACCCCACGTGTTCAGATATCAGAACTGGAGTTCCGGCATATAAGGCCTCAATCACAACATTGGCAAAATTCTCATTGTAGGACGCCAATACAAATAAGTCGGCTTGCATCAACTCGGCAAATTTCTGTTCCTGCCCCATCCAGCCTACCCATTCGACCTTGTCGGCAATACCTAGTTTTTCCGTCAGGGCTTTTAATTCTGCGATATAGCTTCCTTCTCCTTTACCTGCAATGCGGAACTGCACAGGAAAGTTGAGCAATGTTATGGCTTCAAATACAAACTCAAGCCCTTTTTTGCGATCAATTCGCGATAAAAAACTTAAAGTAAATACCTCTTTATGCGGCTTGTTAATCTCAATAGCCGGCAAATCGATCACATTCGGTAATACAAATCCAGCCCAACCCGGAATCAGCGCTTTACACTCATCGTATTCCTGTTGTGAAGTAGCATTAAAAATTGTTGTTTTTAGTAGCGAACGGCCGAAAATCCGGTGCAATCCTTTTTTAATCCCGCTATTGGTCGAATTAAAAATATACTCACTCAGCATACCCCGTGGGGAAAGCACGACTTTTACCTTTCTGGCCCTGCAGATCAGTGCAGCTCCCAAAACCAAAAAATTCCACCAGGTATGGATATGTACGATATCATAGTCCCTGCAGCAGGTGTACAAATAGCGCCATAGTTTGAACGAAACGAACGTATTGTCATTGGTAATGCTGTCAAAATACCTCACCCTCACGCCATCCACCATAACAAAATTCCCGGTGTCTACTTTCAGATCGGATGCCTTACCATTGGCATTCGTTGTAATTACGGTGACCTGAGCACCTGCGCGCTGCTGGCTCTCGCACAGTTTGCTTACAGAAGCTATCGGACCCCCATAAATAAAAGCCGGCTTGTAAAAGGGCACTATATGCAATACCTTCATATGTTCTTTTCTAAAACCTTTAAATAAATACTTTCTATTAAATCAAGGGTTTTCTTACTATCAAACCTTTTAACATTTTCCAGTCCCATGTCAATCCTGTTTTCCCGCGCTTGTTCTTCAGCCTTCAAAACCTGATCCAGTACCAAGGCCGAATCCTTTGCCCATTGCCCTTTTAACGCTGCATTTGCAGGCCTTCTTTCGATCAGAAATGCGGCATCTCCTGCTACTTCAGTCATAGGGGCCTCATTTGTGGTAATCACCGGAACTCCGGACGCCATGGCCTCTGCTATTGGCCAGCCAAATCCTTCAGCCAGGGAAGGAAAAAGAAAAACCGAAGCTCCGGCATAGGCGGTCTTCAGCAGATCATCGTCTATGCCCGACAGAAAATGGATTTCATCCATATATCCTGTTTTTTTTAAGGCAGCCATCAGCCTTTCATCTGGCTTTGCGCCAATTAATATCAATGGAATATCCGGCCCACGCAAACTTCGCCAGGCACTATAAATCTCCAATACTCCCTGTCGGTTCTTATACCACTGATTGCCGCCAACGTGAAGTATGTAGCCCTTACTACAATCAATGCCGGTTTGACGGGAAAACCTTTCCCGCATCTTTGCCATACCCCCTTTCGAAAATTCACCGGTCAAGCCATTGTATACGACTTCAGATACCGTAGGAACTGAGCCATAAAAGTCATGCAGGTCTGCCTGTGTTTTTCTGGAGACAGCAATGAAATTCTTGCCAGACAAATACCCTCTTCTGATATACTTTTGATATTGGACTCCAGTCCGGCCGACCGGATTTTCTGGCATCTGTCCCTTTGCAGATTGCTGCGCAAGAAAGTCATGACAGTGAATTACATGTGGTCTATCCGCTACTAGTGGGATCCAGGGACCAAGAGCCTGGTCAGCAAATACAAACAAGGTCTCCTTCGGATAGCTGCTTAACTTCGCTTTCACTGTACCGGGGAAAATTATATATTGATCGATGTAACCAAACCATTTTTTGAATTGGGCCGGAACCGGTATATTAAAGAAAAGAGGTTTCGGAGAAAGCACGTCGACCGTATGCCCTCTTTCTTCCATTCCATCCGAAAGCATTGCAGCAAAACGGGGCATGCTTTGGGAGGTTAAAAAAGAAGGATGTGTGAATAAAACAATCTTCATATCATTCTTCCTCCTCCAACTTATTAAATGAACCAATCAGGAATACTCCGATAATTACTGAGAAACCTAGTGAAGTTGGTTGCGACCAATTTCCCTGAGGAATATTGAGCAGGAAAAAGCTCAACAATATCCAAGGTAATATGTCGCCGCTGCTTAGTTTCTTGTAACATTTCAGGAACATCTGAAAACTGAATATAAGACGAATGAAAATTAATATTACCCCCATTACTATCCCCATCTCATAAATACCCTTACTCCATTCACCTTCAGATACTCCTTTTACAATGTTACCCGACAATAGCATCGTTCCCACGTTGGAAAGTATCCCCAATCCAAACCCAAATACAGGCATCTCCTCATTAAATGAAAATGCGCCCAATAATCCTCCAAGATATCTTTCACCAAGCGTGCCTTCAAGCCCTCCTTCTGACGCACTTGCATTCTCAAATCTAGTCATGAAGACATGCATTGCCGTCTGGAAAGTCTCAATTTGGTTTAGTAGTATAAACACCAGGAAACAAGCAAACACAGCAATCAGTATCTTTCCTAGAAACTTAGGGTTTCGGACAATTGTGAACAGCACAAACAGCCCTGTGACAGCCACGTAGAAAAATAATCCGCGGCTAATCGAGAAAGGAATGGCAGCTAATAAGGCTATAGTGGAAGCAACCAATAGTTTTCGATCTACAGTACCTTGTTTTAGCCAAAAATAAAAGATAAAACACGAAGTTAATCCGTAAAAAAGCGTTATCCCATTTGCGAAAGAAAAAGTTCCGGATGGCCTCAAATAGCCAAGTGCTCCGCTAAATCCTGCTCCGCTTGTGTCGCCACCTACTCCTCTGTTGATCCAGGCAGATTGCGGGCTAAAAAATTGAAGCCCCATAACTATTGTCATGCCGATACATACGTACAATAAGAACTTGCCCATTTTCTCTACATCGGCTCTGTTTAGCAATACACCGAAAGCAAATATTAAGGGAAAATGAATGAGGTATGGTCTTGCTCCGAACAGCGCGACTGGTAAATTTCCATGTCCCGCTAACATCGTAGTTAATATACCAATCGACCCTAGTAATAACATAGAATTCATAATAGGGTTAGCAGGCAGCATATTTCTATTCCATAGTTTAAAAAGCACCCATAACGCTATGGGATCGCGTACCAACAGTAGCGGAGTAGCAAGGCCCGGTAAAAACCATTTTCTCAAAGCACCTTCAAAAATAAGCAGGACGAGGTACGCCCATACCATATTTTTAAGTGTCTTATCTTCAATTGCTATATTCGTACTATTCATGGTTTAAGTTCTTTCGGCCGCATTCTTGTAAAGGGCAGTTCAAAAAATTTAAATATCAGCCCTGAGAATAAAATGGTTATAGTAAGTCCCAAGATCTTTGAAAACAAATTACCTATTATATGATCTCGGATATTGTCCAACAGTAGGTAAATAGTAAACATAATTGGAATATGGCTTAAATAGATAGAATATGACCATAGACTAAGCTTTTCAACCATCACGATAAACCAACTATAAACTCTGCTTTCAGGTCGTTCCATCAACGAACTAAAGGGCAGCAAAACTGCAGCAGCCAGAGGCACCACGATCAACATTAACTGGCTGTTACTAAGAAAGTGAACTGTGTACCCCATTCCGTAAAAGACCAGTCCGGACAGTAAAAGCATCGAAAGTCCCAGCGTAAAGAGCAATACTTTGAGACGGTAACTAAGCGTGAAAACAGCAGATAAGTAAGCAGCCGCAACCCCATAGCAAATCGCATCAAGCCTTGCGAGGCTAATCGTCCTGATCGAACTCGTGCCCGTATACTGCAGGTAAAACCTGACCGCAATGGAAAACAAAATCAAAAAAGCGAATGTCAGGTTGAAGGACTGTTTATCTTTAAAGCCAGCTTTTGTGCAGAGCCACAGCAATACCGGAAAAACTAAATAAAACCATTCCTCAATACAAAGGCTCCAGGATACACTGTAAAATCCGTGATTCCGGCTCAAAAGATTCTGTCCAAACCATAGAAAGTCGGTAAACTCTTTCAAAGAAGGGAAAGGAGGCCGTATATAGTAATGATATAGCAGCATAATTAGCAAAAACAAATAATAATTTGGCAAGGTCCTCCACCATCTCCTCGACCAGAAATTAACTACGTTCTTTAGGCTCCAGTTTTCTGAAGCATTAAAATTACGCCACAGGATCTGACCGATTAGGTATCCACTCAAGGCAAAAAATAATTCTACTCCCCAAAATCCCAGTGCCTCACTCTGTTTGGAAAAGTGCGACACCAGGACCAGGCAAATTGCAATTGCCCTGATCAGGTCCAAACCAAATTTTCTTTCTGAATTACTTTTTACAGCCGTACTGTTGCTCATATTTATTGCTTCATCATTATATTTTTTCCAGATAGTTATTTATTGACTCCACTACGCGGGTACTATAATTTTCCCAGGTATAAGTTGCGGCATGCTTTTGAGCTTTTCTACCCATTTCAGGAATGGCTTCCCGGTTATCGACAAACCATTGTATTTTGTCAGCTATACTTTCAGGAGACTGAATAGGAACTAAAAAACCCGTCTTTCCTTCTATTATGAGGTCAGATCCACCGGTATTTTTAGTGATGATCAGAGGCACCTGCTGACTCATTGCTTCCTGCATTACCAGTGCACGCCCTTCCACAATAGATGGCAGGCAAAATACATCGCAACTCCTCATCAATTCCAGCACCCCATCATGTGATCGTCCGGGTTCGTAGATCAGACCCGGCAACTCTTCCTTGTAAAACTCCAGGGGAGCGAGTAATGAGCCCATCACCACTAATTCTACCATATTAGTATCCAACAATCTTATCGCCTCAATAAGATCACCCAAACCTTTACGCTGTCCCATAGAACCCACAAACAACACCCTCAGTTTACCTTGAGGGCTGCTGGTCTGATTCTTATTTTCTCCCTGCAACAATGGCGATCCAAAAGGAGAGATCACCACTTCTTTATCCTTTGCCCATGCGGGAATTGAATCAGACACAAAGCTACCTGGTGCTATAATAATATCTGCCAGCTCCATCTCTTTTACTTTCCTATCCAGTTTTTCAGCCGAATCCTTTACTCCACCACCCAGTGTCACCGCCCATTTGGGCAATCTCTCTGCTTCCTCCATCATCAACTTTCTCCCGGTTTCCCAATAGGCAATCGGCAAATCATAAATACAAGCCAGCCCTAATTTTTTCGCTGCAGAAAAGGTCTTCATTGCCCCATCTTCATAAGCATATACCGCATTTATATTTTGTTTTTTCACCAAATCAGCCAGCCTTCCTGCCACACGCCTGTCCAGATCACGGTATACCTGATCTACACATGCCCAGCCTTCCTCATGCCTGGTTATACTTTTCAAACCAATTCTCGGAAACACCATCCTACCTATTTCTCGGAGCGGGTGGCTGGTGATCATTCCCGGATTCAATGGAAATGTCCTCCTCAGGAGTTCCGTCCGCAATGTTGCAGGCAACAGTTGAAGCCAGACCGATTGCTCGTCCACCGCAATGGTAGTATCAAATTCCGCCAGTTGTTGTCTTTTATCGAATGCGGAAATGATCGCCCTTACATTTCTATTACCTTGTGGATGGGATACGATTACTTTCATGATTCAATAAGTGCTTGATTAATAACTTTAAGATATTTTGAAGCCACTACACCAGGATCATGGTTCTTCAGGTGTTCACTTGCATTAGACCTGAGGCTGGCTTCCAGCCTAGGATCCTGCAACAAATTCTTCAGGGTGTTTACAAGAGCGTCCAGGTTACCTCTCTCAAATACCATCCCGGCATTACCAATGGCATCAGGCAAACCTCCGCCATTTGCAACTATCGGCAAACAACCGCAGCCCAATCCCTCCAGTGCCACATTACCAAATGGCTCCTTCCATACCGAGGGAACTATCAGGTATTTATGACTGTTCAAGGCCTCGACAAGCGCATCTCCCCGCAGCGCCCCGGTAAAGTGTACTGAAGTATTAATCCCAAATTTATCTACTAGCGCTTCTAGCTTCTTTCGTTCCGGTCCGTCGCCTACGATTGTAAAATTGAATTGTCTTTTAGTAGATACTCCCGCACCCTGAAATTTGACAATCTCATTAAAAGCCTTCAATGCCAGGTCGGCCCCTTTATCAGACACTAACCTGCCAAGGAACATAAAATCGCCCGGGCGATCGTCATCTGAAAGGCTCTTGAAAACTTCATTTCTATAAGGATTTCCTATTACCGAAGCGGCAGGCCAGCATTCATCCCTGATCGCCTTACTTACAGCAATCACCTGTTTTGCCCGTGCTAGCCACAAGGTTTTAAGTCTGTCCTGCCAGCCCATGCTCCCGTCATTTCTCCTTACCCATGTCCTCAATGCAACGACAGAAGGTTTACCAAGAAAAAATGCCGGCCAGGCAAGCCTTAAACTAGGGTTATTTTCAAATACTACCTCAGCCCATTTATGTTCAGCTATCAATTTCATTTTCCCTGGTTTTCTGATCACCTCATAAGGAAATACCTTTTTATAAGGATCTTCAGACCAGGTTACCAGGCGGACATCATGGCCATACTTATGAAATTCGCCGGCCAGTATTTCAGAATTCACTTCGATGCCGCCAATCTGAGGATAAAAATAATGTGTGATAAATAGTATTCTCATGTCCTATATTTTAAGTTACCTGCGGGCTATTAAATTGCTTTAAAAAATCTTTGGCAACATCTTCCAGTATTGGTTGGTATTTATGCTTTTTCATAGTTGCAATCGCACTGTTTAAATCCGCAAATATCAACTCTTCTCTAAAGCCCAGTCCCAACTTATCCGATCCATCCCATTTTGGCATCCATACGGGCAAGCCATGCTCCAGCATAGCAACTGTACCTCCGCTTTTTCCAAGTAAATTGGCACTAGACCTTGAAATACCAGCCGTGCACTGAGTCATAAGGGAGCTGATCATGTCTATTTCAAGAAACCCGCAGTCAACAATCTCACAACCAAATACATCCAGCTTCACATGAAGTTCCTCTACAAATCTATCTTTAGCACCAGAGCGCCCACAGGCTAAAAAAATCGTAAAACTGAACCTGCTAACTTCACAAAAAGCTTCAAGTTTATCCGTTAGTTCCTTAAGAAAACGACCCTTAGGAGGTGCCCCAAAGTATAACAGAGAGATTCCGTCTATATGTTTTCTCCATTCTGTTTTCAAAGGCACATCCATTCTCCCTTCCTTATAGATATTCCCAAAAAGATTCAAAATCGCGGAGGTAATCCCCATTTTCTTTAATCTTATCTGATTAAAAGGTATGGATACATTGACTATTGCAGGTTTAAGCATTTTTACCAATCTGGCAACAAGCATTTTTTGCGCAATTGCTGTAATTCTTTGTAACACCCCAACAGGTGTATCCAGCCACATTTCATGAAACATTACGTGAAATTTGAACCGCTTTTCTGTAAGGATGTGTTTCAAGCCAAACAACATGTGATAAGGAATTCCTTTGACATGAAAAGAATAAGGCACGAATTGCAGGCTCAATATTTCAGGTCCAAAATCCGTTATAAATTTATTTGCTATTCCATACCTCCTCTTGTTTGACCAGTTCTCAGGAATTCTTAATACGGGTATGATTGTTCCCTCTGTTTTTTGGATCTCAAAAAAAACATCCTGAATATATCTGTCATTTAGCGCCACTACGGCAGGATGGTGCCCCTGCCTGATGAGTTCAGCACTCAACCTGCGTACATAGTCACCCACACCATCCCTTCCAGCTTCCATTGCACCACATAGAAATACTACCTTCATGCCATACCCCTCTTTCCAATTTTACGGGCAGGCACGCCTGCCCAGATCTCTCCGGGCAAGATTGGCTTCGTAACAACTGCTCCCGCAGCGACTACAGCTCCCTCACCTATTTCCACACCTTTCAGCACAATGACATTAAATCCAAGCCAAACATCACTGCCTATTTTGATATCCCGCTCCTCCCCACTTTGCAAACGCATCCTTGTCCCGTCTTGAGTTCCGTGGTCATGATCAATGAATTTGCAACCTGATGCTATCAAAGAGTCCTTTCCAATACTTATGCCTTTTCTGATATTAAATTCACACCCTGCACCAATAAACACGTTGTCCCCAACGAGAATAGTCTGACCTTTTTTCCAGATTCCATCGAATTTAAAATAAATGCTATGTTCAAGTTGACAATTTGCTCCGATAGACACCTGGTGCGGCCAGGTTACATACATCCCAGGCAATTTGGTGCCGGCCCCAACCTTCATTCCCAAAAGTTTATACTTAGCTTTCCTCAAACTACTTAAAAATCTCTTTTTGTATCTGAACCGGATAAGAAAACAAGCGTGTTGAAAAAATCTACTATTAACTAAACCCATAAAACTGTCTATCTAAGCAAACAACCTTGAATAAATCATCTGTCTTTTAAAATCATCCTTTCTATCTCCAATTTTCCGGGCTGGCACACCGGCCACGATTGTAAGAGGAGGCACATCTTTTGTAACAACGGCACCAGCCGACACAACACTTCCATATCCAATGGTTACTCCACCTAAAATGATCGCTTTAAACCCGATGAATACATGATCCTCAATCACAACTTTTCTAAAACGGGCTCTGAAATGAGGATCTTGAACATTATGATCTCCTGTTACTATTGCTGCACCGTAAGAAATCGAAACATTTTTACCTATTTCAATGCCTCCCCTCGTATCTATATGGCAATTTGCATTTATAATTGTCTGTCCGGCAATTTTCAATCCCCCTTTAGCATTAAACCATGCGCCCATAAATAAAGAGGTGTGTGGTCCAAGTGAAAATTTCATCACATTTCGATAATAGAAAAGCCTTACCCTTCTTGACGGGAAATAACCCACTACGTAATTGCATATAAATAAGTTAAATTCAGATAGTGCTGATTTAAATTTCATAATTCGGATATATTTCTATTGGAGGCTGCCGCGCAGCACATCACGTTTAACTGTCTTTTTAAATATTTCATAAAATGCGAAAGCCAGATATGGGCTTAAAAAATTCAATCGATATAGAAACCGTACTTCAGCATTCCCAATCTTTAGTGCCGATGGCTTAAGCAGAAGATTTTGTATGGACCTGAAAACGGGAAAGTTTTTAACTCTTAAAGCAGAGAAACACCACCGCAGTTTCCAAACATTAAATGCTGATAAAAACTCCTGATTACTATACTTATATCTTTCTAACTCGTGGGACAGCTGTTTTATCAAGTCAAACGTTTGTGCTACATATACCTCTGGCGTCTTATTACTGATTCTGTGAATAGAATTGTGTATGCGAATTTTTGCCGCAGGAATATCCTGAAATCCGAACCTCAACTTATTTAGCAAACACATGAAAAGAAAATGGAATTCCTGGCCCGACTTCAATTTTCCGTTCCATCTTAGTTCCGAACTAACTGAAGATCGCAACAAGAAATTCGACGTTATCGGGAACCGCGTAAAAAATTGGCTATTAACATTCGTGTCATTCAACAATGCACCCCGCTTTTTAACCAAATTTTCAGCCTCAAACTTATCCTGAAAATAATGCTCTACGCCAAAAACGATATCCAGCTTGTTTTCCTCTAAGAAGTTAACCTGACTAAACAATGTCTCATCATCAAACATTGCGTCGTCTGAATCCAGAAACTTAACACATTCCCCTTTAGCTTGCTCTAGTCCGAAATTCCTGGCATCGCAAGCCCCTTTTCCCGGATTCACTAATCCCTTTATTTTGCCTGGAAAATCACGCTCGTATTTTTCAATCAGACCAAAAGTATTGTCAGATGACTTATCATCTATCAAGAGACACTCCCAATTCGTATAGCTCTGCCGAAGTACAGAATTGACTGCATCTGCCAGGTAAGCTTCAGCATTGAAGCAGGGAACAATAATGGAAACCAGCGGGCTTAAATCTTCTTTTTTCATATCAAAAAACAGTCAGGATTTGTTAATTAAGTTTACCAGTTCCTTTTTCTCCCAATATATTTTCCTACATTTTCGGGCAACACGAAATATAAAAGATAGAGCATGATGGAAAACCGGTTCAGAAAATATCTTGAGGTAACTTGCTTCACAATCCCCAGTACTATCGGATTTGGTTTATTGTTGTGCTCCATGTAACCGCCAATGATCACCGGATAAATGTTTCTGATGAACCTGTCGGTATACTTAAAGAAAATAAGCGCCTGGTTGCCGTAAATTTTAATAAGATCAGGTTTTCCGGCTAAACGCAATTCATGATTTTGTACTGCAAATTCCGCTAAAACTTTCTGGACCACCCTTTTTTCTACAACTACTGAAGCCCCATCAGGCAATGAAAACCTTTTGTAAAGTTGCTTAGGCACAATGTAAAAATCCGAGATCATACTCATCCGGCACCATAGGTCCCTGTCTTGAGCAAACTTGAATAGTTCTCTATATCCACCGGCCTGCTCGTAGGTAGCCTTTCTAAACATCACTTCACCATGCGTAAATATATTTTCTTTCGTTAGTGTCTGCTGCGCATTACCGGAAAAATCCCTTCTCACAATTTTAGATTTTGCATGTGAAACAGGATTGGCAGCATCAATTTTTACATTTTCATAATGACATCCAACTGCTCCAAGAGTTGGATCATTGATCAAAGCAGCCACTTGCTCACTTACGCGGTCCTGGAGAGAAATATCTCCCGATCCATGCACCGCAATGAACTCACCTTTAGCAATAGCTACCGCATCAATCATTCCCCTGACAAAACCTTTGTTGTTTTCATGCCTGATCACCCTTAACCTCGAGTCAATTTGTTCAAAGGCCTTAAGTTTTTCGTAAGTGCCGTCCTTGGAACAATCGTCGAATATTAAAATTTCAATATTCTGATAGGTTTGGTTGATTAGACTGGAAACAGACTCGTCAACAAAGTTAACCCTATTATAATAGCCCGAAACAATACTTACAAGCGGCATTTCTTTTTCCATATCAGATTAAATAATTCTTTGTTCAACCTCTATATCCAATGAATAAGTTTCAAGGACACGTTTTTTAACAAGGGTTATAATTTCCAGGATATCTTTTCCGGTAGCATTGTCAAAATTCACAATGAAACCCCCATGTTTTTCTGATATCCGGGCTCCGCCAATCGTATAACCTTTTAAACCCATCTCTTCCATCATAACGCCCACAAAATGTCCTTTCGGTCGCTTAAAAACGCTTCCAGCGTTTGGAAACTCTTTAGGTTGCTTAGCCCACCTTAATTTTTTATTATTTTCCATCTTATCCCCTATCTCCTGTTTATCGCCATGTCGCAATTGCAGGAAAGCATGGGTAATGATCAGATGTGGATTTTGCTGAAAAAAACTGTTCCTGTATTCAAAATCCAGTCCCTTTCTTTCTACCTCTTTAAAGACATCAGCCTGCGGATCGTAATATCTTACCGTTAAAAGTAGACTTTGGATATCTTCCCCGCTGGCACCAGCATTCATGACAATGGCTCCCCCAAGTGAACTGGGAATATCATAAAATAGTTCCAGGCCTGACAATGAATAACTCAGCGCGATATTACTTAAGTCCAACATTGATACTCCAGATTCAGCAGAGATTTTATCGTCCTCACATACTACCTTTTCAAAATTTCCCGAAAAAATAATAAAATCATCTTCATAGCGGTCTCTGGAGAAAATAATGTTGTGGCCACTACCAATTATAATTTTCTTAGTTTCAGGATATTCTTGAAAGATCTGCTGAATTTCAGCTTCTGATTCGGGAAAAAAGGCCCTTTTACAGATTGCGGGAATCCGGTAGGAATTATAAGGTGTAAGATCTAAATCGCTGACAATTTTCATAGTGAAATTTCTTAACTGACTAATATACCTCGATGTTGATGTTAAGGCCCTTCAGTTTTTGCTCTAAATTGTTATACCCTCTCAATGCCATCTCTACATTGTGTATGGTAGACTCCCCTTCAGCCAGCAATGCCGCCAGTACAAGCGCCATACTCCCTCTCAAATCGGTCGAGGTGGCCTCCGCTCCAATGATATTTGAATTCCCATAGGTAGTGATAGTCCCCGGCTGCCATTTAAGGCCGCCCTGATAAAATTTACTGAGTTGTTCACAGTATTTCAATCTTTCTGGATAACGGTAATCGAAAATTCTACTTGTACCATCTGCATGAAGACCTAATAAAGTATAAAATGGCTGCATATCGGAAATTATTCCCGGATGCGTACCGCATGCGAGTTCAAATGGCTGTACTTTTCCGTTTACCAGGCATTCAGGTGAAATGATCACATTGTTTTTATTCCTGTATAAATCTATTCCCGCGTGACTTAAGTGAATCAAGGGTATTTCCATCGTATCGAATGGAACATCTTCTACCACTATATTTCCTCCTGAAATGATGCCGTACACAATCCAGGTGATTGCCTCAATCCTATCTGGCATTACATTAAATAATGACCCCCTTAATTTACTAGCCCCTGTCACTTTCACAAAGCTATTCCCTACTACATCAATTTTGGCTCCCAATGTTCTGAGGAACTCAATGAGGCTTTCTATCTCAGGACTGATATAGGCATTTTTTATGATCGTTTCACCATCTATGGTTGCTGCAGATATCAGTGCATTCTCTGTACCTCCAATCGTTGAAATAGGGAAATTTATCTCACCCGGACTAAATCCCTTCGGTGCAGTAATTTCTATATAATCTGGCTTTTCTGTCACCGTCGCACCTAGCTTCTCCCACACCATCATGTGCAAATCATATCCTCTGTCCCCAATCTTGCAGCCACCCGGGTACGGAATCCTTGCAATACCTGAGCGTTTGATCAGTCCCGCTACCAGCAGATACGTAGTTCTTATCGGAAAATCATAACTATCCAGCAATCTGTCTTCCAGGTTAGATGAATCTACCGTAACCGTCTGCTCGATTTCATCAACCTGCACCTTTCCACCACACTTTTCGATAAAGTCCATTTTGTACCTGGCATCGACCAGCTCTGTAGGGAAGTTCATCAATGTAACTGGCTCGTCTGCTATCAACGCCGCAGCGAGCAGTCGTGTGCTTGCATTCTTTGCCCCGCTTACCCTCACTTTCCCATGAGGTATTTGCCCACCCTTAATGGTGGCTGTTAAGTTAGATTTCATAATAAAAGCATAAAGTTGAGATCATTGTCATTTATAGTTAAAAGTCCTGTAAAGCCACCATTCGCTGAAACCTTACAGATGAATCAAGCATTTCATTAAAATTGCCCTTCGCTGTTACCTCACCATTCTCAAGAAGGTATATGGTATCTGCATTTTTAATCGTTGAAAGTCGGTGTGCGATGATTACCATCGTATACTTTCCATGTAATTTTTCAATGTTATCTTGTATGTACCGCTCAGTTTCAGAGTCCAGGGCCGATGTAGCTTCATCAAAAATTAATATGTCAGCATTTTTATAGAGTTCCCTGGCAATGGAAATCCTTTGCTTCTGTCCGCCTGATATCAAAATTCCGTTGTCTCCAAGCTGGGTATCCTCTTTATTTTCAAGCTCCTCAATAAAGCTTGTCAAGGAAGTCTGGGCGATTACCTCCCAAAAACGCTGTAAATTCCGATCATTTTTCTCGGCCCAAAAAGTAATGTTGTTAAATAGCGTATCGGTAAAAATGACGGCTTCCTGCGAGATATATCCGATGCGGCTACGATAACTATCCAGGTTAAAATCAAAGAGTGATTTGCCATCTATTAGGATATCACCATTCACAGGTTTAATCAAACCTGTAATCAGGTTTGCCAGCGTAGTCTTACCAGAGCCGCTTTCGCCAACTAAAGCTATGGTCTGGTTTTTCTCAATGTCTATATTGATATTCTTTAACACATGGTTATTACCATACCAGAAGTCGAGCTTAGACAATGAAATTTCCTTTTTAAAGTCCGGAAGTGCCGCTTCAATCTGAACTTCTTTATTTTCCTGCATTTGATTTCTCAAGTCTTCAAGGGAGTTTAAAGAACCCACATTTTGCATAAATGACTGCCATGATGCCTGTACAGATATCAAACTGACCAGTGCCCTGTAAAACAACAGTATGCTTAAGATGATCGAACCTAAATTGCTTCCAAGCAATTTGATCTGTAAAATGATCACGATGGCTACAATAAGTATAATCAGAGGTTCCCTCACACTTGCTGTGATGGACTGGTTGTAACCAATCTTACGGTTCACCTGCTCCATCTGTTTGATGATATCATTCAGTTTAAGCGAAAATATCCTGAAGTAATTGGTTGCTTTGAGGTACTTAAAAGAATGGACCGCCTGTATAATGTAGGCATTGAAGACGTGTCCTTTAAAGGAAAGCTGCACAGAAGACTGTTTCACTGAATTAAAGATCTTCCTGAATACTAGGTTTGACAATCCTCCCCCCAGAACCACCAGCATTGCAAACTGCCAATTGGAAAGAAACGCAAGAATGAGGTAACTCAGGAGCATTACCAAGCCCTTAAAACTACCCATAAAGCTAATCACGGCTTGAAGTACCCGGCTTACTTCTGTAGTGAGTGTGTTTTGAATCTTACCGGCATCCAGGTTTAAAAACCCCGAATACTTCAACTCCTGCAAATCCAGCGTCTGCTCATTTCTTAACTTCACCATAAATAGCTGCCTCAGGTTCACCTGTTGCATCAGCTGGAAGTAATTCAGCAAGCCTTTTACTGAGAAAGTGATAACCATTAGCCCCAGCACAGAATAAATATTTACCGGGACATTGAACCATTGAAACAGATTGATGATATAATGCAGTCCCCCCATAGATTCTTTCGATACAGCGGCAGCATTGTCGATGAACTGCAGCAGGGGAATGAACATGGCAAGTCCTATCCCATCCAGGAAGCTGACGCCCAGGCCCAGCAACATGGTAAATAAGAGCTTGTTGCCAAGGATCCTATAGAAGAACTTAAAATAACCCAATATGGTATGATCGATTTCCCTGTTCATGCTTATTTCATTACAGATTCTATGGCCTTTTCTATTGCTTCCCTGCTGGTAGCTCCCCATGCTTTCAAGACCTCCTTATTGTACACAATCGGTGGTGGTATTACATTTTTCCCATTCGCAAGGTCTTGTGTTGTTAAAAAACTGGACCGTTCCACTCCAAGTTCTTCCAGCATCAGCTCGTTTTTTGTCGCATAAGCAATTGGCGTTACCTTAATTCCCGCCTTCAGCGCGAAGATGGTGGCGTGCAGACGCGTAGACACTACCCAGTCGGCAGACGAAATCGTTTTATACATCTTCAATACATTTGAATGATAAGGATGATGTTTTACCGGAAGATCATCCAGCAAAATATGTCCATAGGCTTCATCCTGAAGGGTAAAAGGAATGGTTTCCACACTGTAACCTTCGGCAACTGCATTCTTTACCAATCTTCTAAGCCCCTGTTTATAAGACACGTGCATTTGATGAAAATTATCAAACAAACCAGGCCGTTCCGATTTATACTTCTCCAATGGCTGTAATTTTCCATTTTTAACAGACCCATAGAGTGGCAGCACGTTTATCAGCAATTTCTTTTTAGCGGTCTGATTCCTTTTTGTTGGCTGCACACCAGAAAACAAGGAAAATGCGATATCAGGATGATGAAAAATTTCGGCCCTTCCGGTAGACTTCATTAGCTTTTCAGCCTGCGATTTGCTCCTGCCACTAACAAAGGCAGCTCCCCTGATTAGTTCCAGACAATCTTCGGCATAAGTATCCTCCATAAAATCAACTCCCAGCAAAGCAACTTTGCCATAGTGATCTTTATACCTTGCCGCCACCTTTCCCAGCGAATCATTGTATCCTACTGCACCTCCTCCCACTATGGCAAATTGTGTGGTGGGCCATTTTTCTAAATTGTAAATGGTTTGCAGGCCACTCGGTTTACCCTGTGCACTCAGCACTTCGATGATTGATGCCCCCAAAGCCATGTCACCAAGATTATACCCGTGATAGCCTCCCACAATACCAAAGGGTGTCTTGATCATCTTTTGGTTCAAATTTCTCAGTAGATGTTTGATTTGAGTGCTTGTAAGGAACATTGTCTTAGCTTTAATTGATTACCGTTTATAATTTTCTGAGCTTATCGGCCATCTTTGCGAAGATCCCGCGCTTGGCAGTACTTCCGTCATAATAGCCGTATCCGTAGCCGTAACCATAGCCGTAGCCATAACCATATGCCCCAGATTTTAAGTCAATATCATTGATTACCAGACACAGGCTTTTCATCCTTTTGTTCTGGTAAATCTCTTCTGTAATAGCAATTTGGTTTTTATAGGTATATCCCTGCCTCACCAGATAAAGCGTCGCATCAGAATATTTGCTTAGCAATTGCGCATCCGTCACCAAACCAACTGGTGGTGCATCGATGATGATGTAGTCAAACATCCCTCTTAATTTCTCCATCAGGCCGGCTACTTTTTCATTAAGGATAATCTCCGCCGGATTTGGAGGAAGTGGACCTGAAGAAATGATAAACATATTTTCATCGCTTCCAGAAGGCTGGATGATACTCTCCAGGGCTATGTTCTCATCTATTATGTAATTCGTGAAGCCCATGTTCCTGTTTAGATCCAGCTTGTTAGATAAGTTGGGTTTTCTCAGGTCAAGCTCCATGGCTAATACCTTCTTACCAGATATGGCCAGCGTGTTGGCCAGGTTCAGCGCCACAAACGACTTTCCTTCACCAGACATGCTTGACGTAATCAGAA
Organism: Pedobacter psychroterrae; assembly: GCF_004331695.1. Classification (GTDB taxonomy): domain Bacteria; phylum Bacteroidota; class Bacteroidia; order Sphingobacteriales; family Sphingobacteriaceae; genus Pedobacter; species Pedobacter psychroterrae. The sequence continues at coordinate 346,636 of NZ_SJSL01000001.1, forward strand.
TGACTTTTTCATCCCCTTTCAATATGAACGAAAGGTTCGTTCTCAAAGCCCTGAACTGTTCCGCGATAGGCGATCTAGAACCTCTGGATACGACCACAATATCACTGGAATCACTGTTTCCGATCTCACCGATAATTGGCGCCGAAGTCTTATTCGTAACATCTTCCTTCCCGTTTATTCGGGTATTCAAGACATCCTTAATGTAGATAAAGGAGAAGGGAAGGGCCAGACCGATTACAAAACCCATCAATAGAATGGTGTTGTTATTCGGGCTGATAGGTGTGCCCCCTGTTCTCGGAAATTCGATAACCTTCGAATTAGAGACGTTCGCCGTCTTTGAGATTCCGGTCTCTTCTCTTTTCTGCATCAAAAATATATACAATTCCTGCTTGATCTGCTGCTGCCTGGAAAGATCCAGAAAATTACGCTCCGTTTCAGGAACCCCTATGATACCACTTTCAATTTGCTGTCCGCGTTTATTCAGCTGTGACTTGCTCACGTTCAACGCCTTTAGCGTTCCTTGAAGGCTGGTCATCATATCCCTTCTTAACCCGGCTATCTGCTGGTCAAGATTGATGATATATGGATTACTTTCCGTGGAAGTGAGCAATTGCCGTTCTCTTTCCAATACCACTACGTTATATTTATCGATAAGCGATCCAAAAGAGGGGTCATCCAGCAAAGAACTACTGGGGAATATCCTTTTATTTTTGCTCTCTTCCTGTAGTTCCTTTTCCAGGGAACTAAGAATGCTTAACTGGGTTTCCACCTTACTCAGCTCCTTCACATAATCCCCGGAATTTTCAATCAACATCCTCGACTGAGCAGAAATATCAGCGATTTTTCTTCCTTGTTTAAATCTTTGGATATCTCCTTCCACACTACCCAATTCGCTACCCACGTAAGCCAGGCGTTCCTCAATAAAAGCGACAGTACTGTCCGCAATCCTATTTTTATCATTGATGTTAACTTCCGCGTATTTCTCTACCAGTTTATTCAACACATCCACAGATTTCCTTGGAAGTGCAGCGTTGAAGCTCAAGTCTAAAATATTGACCTTACTGTTCGTTAATGCAACTGCCAAACTGTTTACAAAGGAATTTGCCTTGGCCTCAATTGAGCTCACACTCACCATATAAGACTCATCCAATATGGGCTGATCAGGCCGGCGTTCTATTTGTACCTTTCCGATTCCTTCAATCATGAATGGTTCATAAAATTTGATCTGGCGTTCCTTATCACCATGTTCAAAAGAAATCTTATTCCCCTTAAAGCCAATCTTAAACAAACCAGAAACAATTTTCTCAGGACCTTCCAATATGTTGAATATGAAAGGCGGCTCATACAACTCTACTGGCTTCAGCCTTCCTTCTTTGAAATAAGTGATGTTTGCTTTCAGTTCCTTTACTACCTTTTCCATTAAGTAGTAAGTTTTCAGGATTACCATCTCATCATCAATGTTTCTGCTGTTATTGATCAGCCCCCCCAATTCCTGAAGTTCTGAGGCACCCCCGCTTTTCCCATTATTGATGAGAACTTTTGCCGTAGTCTTATAGATTGGGGTTTGATATTTTAGGTATAAGTAAGACAATGAAACGAATACAATAGCTGAAATAACAAACCAATACCATTTTTCCAATAGCTTAGGTAAAAGGTAACTGATCTTTGTATTCTCTTTTTCTATTTTGGACATATGGATATGATGAGCGAACTAAAATCTGGTTAATATGACAATGCCTAGCGATATGATCGATAGCGTAGCGCTTAATATTCTAAACCGCTCTGTATTATTTACAGACATTTTAGCTTTATTAGGCTCTACATAGATGACATCGTTCTGTTTCAAATAGAAATAAGGAGATTCCATTATATCTGAGGAAGACAGGTTCAGCCTGGCAATTTCCTTTTTGTCGCCATGGTCTCGGATCAACATAATGTTGTCACGGCGGCCATATATGGTCAAGTCACCGGCCATTCCCAACAAATCCAGAATAGAGACCTTTTCACTTGGAACGGTAAATGTCGCCGGCTTACTAACCTCTCCAATTACCGTAATTCTGTAGTTAGCAAAACGGACCTGCACTACCGGATCCTTCAAATACTTAGAAGCCTTTTCCACGATCAGTTTTTTAGCTTCATAGGTATTGAGTCCACCTAGTTTCAGTTTACCAATCATTGGAAGCTCAATCATGCCATCATTGTCGACCAGGTATCCGGATATATTTTGCTGGGCCTGGATTCCGCCAGTATTTGCGGTAGTCGGCATTTGCATATTTGCAGAAGAAGTATTCGGATCGATGGTTTGGATGGTAATGGCTAAGATGTCATCCTTCTGGATCACTGGCTCAGTGAACTTAGCCATATTTACATGAGTAGACAAAACAGTATCTGCTAGGTTGTTAAAATATACAGTGCTCTTTTTGGAGGCACAGGAGTATAAAAACACCGTACTTAATAGCAAGAAATACTTCAGGTTTTTTTTCATATTTACATTCATATTTTTCGTAGATAGTTTATAAATTATATAATAGCCCAAGCTGTAGATGCATGTTGTTCAAGTTGTTGTTAGGATTATTTTCTTTGTTTTCGTACAAATAATTGTTGGATCTGACGAACCCTAACCTGCTGTTGACGATGAAATTTTTATAAGTCCAGTCATAATTCCCTATGAAGGCGAGGTCTGTCCAGTTCTTACGCTCACCTGTTACATTCCTCGATAAATTCTCATCATTCATGATATGAACGAATGTCAGTCCAACCCTTTTCAAACCAGAAATCCAGCTTATATCCAGGCTTTGCTGATCATTATCGATTCCTGCTCCTGCACCAAGAACCTGTCCTTTATTAGTATATCCGGCAGGAACCTGCGAATGGATATACCATGATGGCTGATCCCTCACTTTGCCGGTATTTGATCCTGACATTTGAGTAAGCTCAATTCCTAGCTGGATGTATTCATCAGGTCTGTTAATTCCAATCAATTTTCTATATCCAACTATATAAGCCCTTGAATGCTCAGGCTCCACCAGCATATCTCTCAAATCCCAGGCAAAATCATTTCGTCCATACTGCAGATATACCTCCGACTTACTCTCCGGCATCAACCATCTTGCAAACAATGAAAAATACTGATCCCGTCTCCTCGAATCCTCATCATTAGTGGTATCATCATCGTTGTTAAAGCTTTTCTTTTCAATTCCACCAAACACAGGGAGGTAAGCCCCGATGCCTTTAGCCATATCGTTATGATAGATAATGAATGACCTGTCAAATCCGAGAAATAAATTGGGAACCCATTTCGGTTGCCAGGTCATTACAATTCCGGAGAAATACCGCCAATCACCTGGTTTCGCTGTAAATACCGTCCCTTCCAAATCATGCACATTTGAACCTTCCAGTTTCCCTCCGATCAATTGCATTTCGATCGAGCCAAGCGGGGTTTTTACAGGTCTTGAAGTATGGAGACTTAAATGTTTAAAGCCCGGAGCATTGTTGCTCATTAATAAAGAATTAAACATCCCAGGTCCCCACCACAAGTTCTCATTTGACAAAGAGATCGCAACCGGATCCAGTGTTAACTTGATATTACTTTGTCCCCAACTTAAATTATGGTATACATCTTTACCGAAACGTGAGGGCAGATCAATACGATTGAGTCTGGAAGACACGGAATTTTGAAAAGCCTGTCCATTATTTGTCTCATGCAGTTCTCTGTAATCCCTGTTTTCAGCAAACACAAACTCAGGCCGAAATTGTATGCTCAATATTCCATATTTCGCAAATACGCCAGCTGACAATAAGGTTTGGTATCCTTTGGCTGGTACTATGGCACCGTCATTCGTTCCATAAGCACTGCTGGTATTGTATTGCTGACGCCACAGAATTGGTAAGATTGAAAATGACTTTTTAATATTAACAGTTGCTCCTGAGTTGATCGGCCTTATCATATAAGAGACAAGGGAACTATCAGTCCCAAGGATTTGGCTCCGACGAAATTGGCCCTCTATATTTTCCGATATACCAACTGGAATAGCTTGAGCTGAAACATTGTTTGTAATTAAATTTGATAAAAAAAACATTATCACCAAATAAAAACAAAATAAATACCAAAATTTTATCCTAAAATCAGCAAAAACCATAAATATTTTCGTTTCTACACTATAAAATCAAATAATAATGAACCAACAGCTATAAACTACGACAAATATAACTCTTTTTACTAGAAAATGTGAACAGAATTCAATATTTATATAAAAATCAACTCATCTATGGTCAATAATTTGAATTATAACCTGATATTCTAAGAAAAAACGGAATAAAATCAAAAATTATCTGTAAAAAACTATAAATACAAAAAAAGACCGATAAATCAGTCTTTAATTTAAATGCAATTCAAAAAAATCAGTCAGCAAGAAAAGCTGACGCTATGCGGTAAGTTTACTACTTTTAAGTGCTTTAGATACTCCAGCAACAACCCGGTTTAAATCTTCCTGGCTTAGGTTAGATCCGGACGGTAAGCATAATCCTTTTTCAAAAAGTTCTTCAGAAACACCATTCCCATAGTAAGGTGCATTCGAGAATACCGGTTGCATATGCATTGGCTTCCAAAGTGGACGGCATTCAATATTATTTTTTAATAACTCTTCTGCAATGATCATGCGATCTATACCATATGTCATCGATTTATCTATAAGTATAGTACTAAGCCATCTGTTAGAGTAAAATCCAAGTGGCTCCTCAACCACGCTTACTCCATCCATTTTAGCGAATGAGGATTTATAGAAGCTAAAGTTCTCTCGCCTTTTAGCTACCCTTTCATCAAGGACTTCCATTTGTCCCCTACCTATAGCAGCACAAATGTTACTCATTCTATAGTTATAGCCTATTTCAGAATGTTGATAGTGCGGGGCATTGTCTCTTGCCTGTGTAGCAAGGAATCTTGCTTTTTTAATATACTCTTCATTGTTTGAGATCAAAGCACCTCCACCTGAAGTAGTGATGATTTTATTCCCGTTAAAAGATAAAATACTCATCAGGCCAAAAGTCCCCATTGCTTTGCCATTGAGCGTAGACCCCAATGCTTCTGCGGCATCTTCCACAACCGGAATTCCAAACTCATTGGCTACCTCCATGATTTCTTCCATTTTGGCAGGCATACCATATAAATGTACAGGAATGATCGCTTTAGGTTTCTTACCTTTCTTAATACGGTCTACGATAGCCTCACGCAAGAGCTTGGGACAGATGTTCCAGGTATCTTTTTCACTATCTACAAAAATCGGAATAGCGTTTAAATAAGCAATGGGATTGGCACTTGCAGAAAAAGTCATAGACTGGCAAATCACTTCATCCCCTGGCTTAACACCAAGCATGATCAATGCCAAATGAAGTGCTGAAGTACCTGAACTTAGGGCAGCAGCATATTTTGCATTGGTATAAGTGGCCAAATCCAGTTCGAACCCATCCACGTGAGGACCAAGGGGTGCTACCCAGTTAGTACGAAAAGCCTCTTCAACGTACTTTTGCTCCATCCCACCCATATGTGGTGATGAAAGCCAGATTTTGTTGCTCATTTTGCTCTTATTAATATATTTGATCATCATAGAGTCTTTACGCTCAATGACTTTCGCTCTTTAATTGTCAATGTTCAAAGTTACCAATTTTAATACCACTTTGAGTACAACAATATATCATTTTTATTTGAAAATTTTATTATGCCGGAGTGTTATATCTTATTACTTTTCCAGGATTACCAACCACGACCGCATAATCGGGGACATCTCTTATCACCACTGCTCCGGCTCCAACGTTAGCCCACTTTCCAATTTTAACCCCCTGTATAACGCTCGCCCCAATACCGATATGGGTGCCTTCTCCAACGAATACGTTACCCGCAAGACCAGCCTGAGGCGATATATGCACATAATCCTCAAGTATACAATCATGATCAACCGATGAATTGGTATTGATAATGGAATGCTTACCGATCAAAGCACTTACATTTACTGTAGCATTGGCCATGATTACTGTCCCTACTCCGACACTTGAAAAACGGGATATAACCGCTTTAGGATGAATAGCAACCGAGCTATTGCCCGCTAATTCCAGGGAAATTCTTTTCCTTATGGTATTGTTTCCAATCGCAATAATGACATTTTCTACCTGTATTTTTTTGAACGCTTCAAAATTACCCTTTATTGGGTAGCCCATCAAAGCTTCGATTCTAGAATTTTCGTCCCATATTCCTGAAATTTCAACCCCCAATTCCAGCAGTATGTCAACAATAACCTTCGCGTGTCCACTTGCGCCTATAATATGCATATCACTTTCCTGTAAATTTTTCCATAGTTGCAGAAGTATCTGATGAGATACCTTCTTTCACTATTACCTTTTTAATAGTCAAAAATATAATTTTTAAATCTAACAAGAAGTTTAGATTGTCAACATACCACACATCCAGTTTAAACTTCTGATCCCAACCAATCGCATTTCTACCGTTTACCTGCGCCCATCCCGTGATGCCTGGTTTCACTTCATGCCTGCGCATTTGTTCTTTTGAATACAACGGCAAATATTCAGGTAATAGCGGTCTTGGTCCAATTAGGCTCATATCACCGTTAATAACATTTAGTAACTGCGGGATCTCATCGATTGAAGTCTTACGAACAAACGCACCAACAGGAGTTAGGCGAACAGCATCTGAAAGTAACTGCCCATCTGTTCCTCGTTTATCATTCATAGTCTTAAACTTGATGATTTTAAAGAGCTGCCCATTTTTTCCCGGCCTAATCTGAAAAAAAAATGGTTTCCCATTATTTGCTATCAATAATAAAATTGTAATTGGAATAAGAACAGGAATAAGAATTACCAATGCAGAAATAGCAGTTAAAACATCAAAAAAATATTTAAAAAAGCCTCTATACATTGCTTACTGCTTTCAAATGTTCAATATATTTATCGGCCAATACCTTTCGATCAAAACTTCCCTTAGCAAACCTGTACCCAGCTTCACCCTGCCTGATCATCAATTCTGGGTTTTCCATGTACATTCTCACTTTCGATGCAAAATCCTGGGGATTTTCAGGTTCAACAAATACACCTGCATCTGCCTCCTCCACCAATTCCCTCGAAACGCCGTCAATAGCCATAAAAATCGGCTTTTTACAAGCCATATAGTCAAAGGTCTTATTTGAATAAACTGTTTTAAATGTATCAACATTTTTAAGAACGGAAGCACCCATGTCAGAGGCAAAAATAAATTTAAAGACCTCCGCTTTAGGTACAGGATCTAAAAACAGTACATTCTCTAATTTCATCTTTATCGCTAAATCTTGTAACTGGCGCTTTTGCATTCCCTGACCAATAAGCACAAATAACACATTAGTATCTCTCATCAGATCTGCTGTTTCTAATACCTGATCCAAATGATTGGCAACCCCATGCGCACCCACATAGGTTACCACAAATTTATTCTCCCAATTATGTATTTTTCTAAATGCATCCACATCAAAAGAATCCAGCAAATGATCTGACAAACTAAAGTCTGCAGCATTAGGAATAAAGATTATTTTATCCTGATGAACGTGCTTTTTCTCAATCAAAGTTTTTCTAAATGCTGGTGTAAGCACATTAATTTTTTTGGCCTTTTTGTAAATGAAGGCTTCCAAAGCATAGGCCAACTTAATAATCATTTTATTTGTAACCACTCCTGTGTCTATTGCAGATTCCGGCCATAGGTCTCTGATCTCAAAAACAAATGGCCTGTTTTTGATGCGTGACAACAAATATCCCGTTATCCCAATAAATAAAGGAGGTGACGTTACCAGAACAATATCGTATTTTCCTTTAACCTTAAACAGGCCAGCCCATAGAGCGGAAAAAACAAAAGAGAAATATCCCCAAAGTCGACCGACAAATCCAGAATTATAACTTTCGGAAACGTGTGTTCTCCAAACAGTCACATTGCCTTGCTGCTTTTTAACAAACCATTTCCCTTTATAAATATCTCTTTTCTCGTGTCCATTATAATGCATCATTCCGGCAATTACCGTAACCTCATGCCCCTGATCTGTCCATTGAGCAGTCAACTCATTAAATCTCGACCCTCCAGGATCATCTTGCTCTAAAAAATATTGATGAAGTAAAAGTATTCTCATGGTTTAACTGTTATTACTGTAGTGATTGAATTACTATCCGTGGAAAACACTAACTCAGTACTTTCAACTTTCACCCCATAAAAGGAAGAGTAATAGCCAGTTCCTATAGCTGGTAATATTGCTTCTCCTGACGGCAACATAGCAGAAAAATTGAGTTGTTCCAGAACCGAGGTATGCCACAACTGTTTTAATGGCAAATTGTCCGGCTTATTTATAATATGATCAGTCACTTCCCACCTGGGTGCATTTTTCGAAACTTTAACACGTCTGGTATGTAAAATTCTTTCGTCAATATGTTGAAAAGCATTTATTGTGCCTTCAAATATGTAGCTGTCTTTATCCTCATTAAGATCTACTTCAACACACTGAGTCCAATGATACCATATAAATCTAGATCCTTTTTCCATCTGATCGTAATCTCCTAACATAACGGTGTTATGTGAATGGGTCCCCATAAAATACTTTAAATCATTTTGATTCGAATTGTACTTATACGTCCCACCATCATGCAGCATGTTTTTGCCTTCATACCATATATCCAAATGCAAATTATCCGCCTGCGCAGGTCGATCCTTATGATTCCCACACCGAACAAATGTCAGCGAATTTTCTTTTCTGAATGTGTAAAATCCGCCAATTTCATATTTCGAACTACCGACTTCCATCTCATTCTCTGGAGATCGCATCTCACTTTTCAGTCCATACCATGAAGCATCTTCAAATTGTGGATGAGCCCACTTCATGTTTAGTAAGTAACTTAATCCTTCAAGCTGTGGTCGATAGTCTCTATAATGCTGGTCATTTAATTTAAAGAAAAGCGCACCATCATTGTTTCCGTAATTTGGAAGCCAGCCTGATTCATTTTCCATACAATTGAGGAGAAATGATACACTTTTCTTAGCTCTCAAATAAACCACATCCTGAAAAGCCTCTCCATTCAATTCAGCCAACCTCAAAGCCCATGTCAATAATTGTACTACCACCCGATGATAGTTCATTGAAAACTGAAGAAAGGTTCCGTCTTCATAAATCTGGTAGGCAATCTCTTGCTCAAACCAGCGCTTCCCATTTTTTTTCCATTTTTTAGACTCCGGGAACTCTGGGAATAGAAGACCTGCAACATACAACAGCAGTGTTTCTGTAATGGCATGGTTATTTCGTACAGCGATTCTTGAAAAGTTTATATTTTGGTAAACATGTTCCACCTGCCAGTAAATATAATGCTGTATCTTATCAAATATTGATTGGGTAAGATTAGGAGAATTTTTATAATAATACAATGCAAAAGTCCAGTTCATTACTCTTAACGAGATTTCCTGGCTACATTTGAAATTTGGACCTTGATTAATATGGTTCGCATCAATCCATCGCTCAATTTCCTTAAATACTTGATCAGAACAATCATTTCCGGAATGAAAGTCGTATCGGATGATTGTGTACAGGTGAGAAAATCTAGACGGTTCCCATACAAATTTTATATCTCCGGCTTGCTGATCATAGTCATTTATATCTAACCAATGCAGGGTCGGGTCGTAACGAAACCCAGTATCAGGATTGGTCACCCAATCAAAATTCGCTCCCAAGTCATATTCAAGACTTGAAAAAAAAGAATATCTGAATTCGGATATTTTTCTGTAGCTGTCTTGAAGCTCTTGCGAAAGATTTTTTTCATTTACTATCTCTTCCTTACTTTGAAAAAAAAATGGTCTGGCAGATAATTTCCAAGAATTTAGCGAGTAATAAGCTTTGGCTGCAGGATTTACAGGAAATTTGGTCTTTAGAAAGCCGGTTCTTTTTTTCAATTCAAAGCCAGTCCTAAAGAAAATATATCTCCAGCCCATGTTTCCAATTAATTGAACCGCCTTCTGAATTTTCTGTAACATTTGTTAATTGCCTTTTTTTGTAGCTATTTCTAATAAACTATCGACGATACGATCTGCGGTATGGCCATCCCAGAGAGGCGGAATACCACCTTTCTTCCACCCGCCACTAAACAATTTTGCAAAAGCTGGTTTAATTGCTTTTGGATCAGTACCAATAAGTTCATTGGTACCAATTGAAATGGTCTCCGGTCGCTCAGTATTATTTCGCAACGTAATACATGGCACTCCCAATACAGTAGTCTCTTCAGTGATTCCCCCTGAATCTGTTACGACTAATTTAGCTCTTTCTACCAGGTAGTTAAACTCGAGGTAGCTTAGAGGCTCAACAAAAAACAAATTGGAAGCTTCGATTCCTAATCCTTGCATATTTTTTGCAGTTCTGGGATGGACCGGGAAGATAATAGGAGTACCGTTGCTGTTAACAATAATTTCTTCCATGAGCAATTTCAGCTGTTGCTCCTGATCCACATTTGCTGGTCGGTGCAAAGTAAGTACTATATATCCTTTCTCCGTTAGCTGCGCCTCATCCCATATTGGAGGTGCCATAAATCTCGGCCTGTTCTTAAGCAGTGTATCAATCATAGTATTACCTACAAAAAATATTCTCTCATTTTCAACCCCAGACTTTCTCAGATTATCATTTGCCACTTCAGAAGTGGTAAAAAAATAATTTGTGATACTGTCAGTTACCAAGCGGTTGATTTCTTCGGGCATAGTCCAGTCGTCTGAACGAATTCCTGCTTCTACATGTGCTACAGGCACCCGTAATTTCTGGGCTGTTACAGCACAAGCCATTGTAGATGTAACATCTCCAACTACCAATACTAAATCAGTAGGATTGGCTATTAGCTCCTGTTCAAAACGAACCATTATAGCGCCGGTTTGTTCAGCTTGAGTGCCGCCACCAGCTTCCAGATTTGCGTGAGGTTCAGGAATTCCCAACTGTTCGAAGAAATCTCCGGACATCTTTTTATCGAAATGCTGCCCAGTATGGATCAGTCGAAAGTCTATATCTCTACCTTCTGCTTTGGCTTTTTGAATAGAATGGACAATAGGCGCTATCTTCATGAAATTTGGCCTGGCACCAGCAATAATTGTAATTTGCATTTGAAAATAAGTTATATGATCGTTACCCAACTTTTTGTTTTTAAGCTCTCTATAGCTGCGAAACTAGCTTTAGTCGTATTTATAATTTCATCAATCGGAATTAAAGGCTTACCTCCATCTTTTAAAACATCTATCAACAATTTAAACTGCTCCTTATGTCCTTTATCTAATCCCGTTTTTAACTTAGAAAATCCCTTAAATCCGTATCCTGTCGTTACACGAAAGTTATCCATAATAGCGGTCCTCTCCTGAGAATAAACTTCAATCCGTTCTTTAGAATAAGCTTTTGAACCATTTGAAAAGTAGTTGATTACTCCAGTACTGCCGTTTTCATATTCTAACAAAATCGAAGCATTGTCGGTATTTTCCTGAGGGTTTGGACCCATTGCATTCATACACACAGCTTTAACTTTACTGCCAGTTAAGAAAGTGATTAAATCAATGAAATGGCAAGCTTCACCGATAATCCTGCCCCCCCCGACTTTCATATCGTGAATCCAGACATTTGCAGGAATATGACCGGCATTCATGGTGGCAATTACATTCATTGGCGAATTACCCACCAACTTTTTAATCTTCTGAATATGTGGTGAGAACCTTCTGTTAAATCCTACGGTCAGGGTTTTGCTTCCCTTATAAGCTTCAACAATTGTTGACAGTTCCGCATCTGTTAGAGCAAGTGGTTTCTCTACAAATATGTGCTTCCCTTTATTTAAGCCCTCCACAACCATCTGGGCATGTTGATTATGTCTTGTTGTTATAAGCACTAAATCAACTGAAGGATCATCAAATATTTCATTGTAATTTGTAGTACTTTTCGCAATCCCATATTTCTTAGCCATTGCAGTTCCACTGACTCCTCCCGCGCTCGCTATAGAAATCAAATCAGCATTTGCAGCTTTCAAAGCGGGAAGCATCGTCATTTTTGTAAAATTCCCAGAACCAATTATTCCTATCCCTCCCTTACCATTCACAAAAGAATTTGAATTTAATACTACAGTATTCGAGGAGTCGCTCTCCAATGGATATTCCAAAATCGATGCTATCGATCCCTGCCCACTAATATTGTCATAGATATCTTTAAAGTCCGTCAAAGCAACCCGCTCGGTTATCAAGGACTTCACCTCTAGTTTGCCTGTTGAAATTGCATTTAACACTGCCTCAAAATTTCTTTTTTCAGTCCATCTTACAAAAGATAATGGATAATCTATTCCCTTTCTTTCATAATCCTCATCATATCGACCTGGCCCGTATGAGCAAGACACTTGAAATGACAGTTCCTTCTCATAAAACTCTGCCCGGCTAATATCCAGGCCAATCACTCCGACAAGAACTATACGCCCTCTTTTTCTGCTCATTTGAGCAGCCTGAGAAATAATCTCATTATTTTTTGCTGATGCAGTAATGATCACTCCATCTGCCCCGATGCCATTAGTAATCCCTAATACACTTTTGACAACATCATCACCAGCTCTAGGATTGATACCAATAATCCCTTTAGCCTGAGCCAGCTCAATCTTTTTGGCGTCTAAATCAACTCCAATAACCCGACAGCCGTTAGCGACCAAGAGTTCGGCGGTTAACAAACCGATCAAACCCAAACCAACCACTACTATAGTTTCTCCCAATGTAGGATCGCATAACCTAATACCCTGTAAACCGATTGATCCCACAACGGTAAAAGCTGCTTCCTCATCACTTACATTTTCGGGAATATGGGCTACTAAATTCTTAGGTATATTAACATATTCCGCATGCTGGCCATTTGAAGCAACTCTATCGCCAACATTGAATTCACTCACACCTTCACCGACAGCGATCACTTTACCAACATTACAATAACCTAAAGGAAGAGGCTCACCTAACTTATTAAATACTGCTTCAAGGGTGGGCATAAGGCCTTCTGTTTTGATCTTGTCAAGCACTTGTTTTACCTTGTCAGGTTGTTGACGAGCTTTGGAAATCAAATTTGATTTTCCAAACTCTACCAACATTCGTTCAGTGCCAAGCGAAACTAAACTTCTGGTTGTCTGGATCAAAACCGATCCTCTGGCTACTTGAGGCGCTGGGATATCTTCTAATATAGTTTCTCCTGTTTTAAAGGATTGTATGATTTGTTTCATAAAATATCTTTTCCAATTTTTGAATGGCAGTTTGTATTGTAAATTTATTTATAACCGTTTCTCTTGCATTTTTAGCAATTTCTAATCTCAAATTCTCGTCAAGCAAAAGCTTCTCCAGTTGTTCGGCCAGAGATGCTGGATCCTTACATTCAGCAATCATACCGTTTACACCATGCTGAACAATGTCAGCAACTGACATAATACGAGTGACAACAACTGGCAGTTGTGAAGCCATAGCCTCTAATAATGCATTCGGAAAGCCTTCATAATGCGAAGGGAGAATATAAATATCCGCTGTTCTAAATGCGTTCATCTTGACCTCTTTATTAGCCCAACCTTTTAAAAAGGCAACTTGCTCCAGACCATTATCTTTAATAAATTGACTAGCTTCCTCGAACAGATTGCCATTCCCGTAAATAGTACATTTAAAATCTACGTTCAATTGCTTTTGTGAAAGAATTTTCAAGGCTGTCAATAGATCTCTAATTCCTTTATATTCTTCTAACCATCCCAAATAGACTATCTCTAAGGTGCTATTAATTTGAGTTTCCTTATTTTGAAGGTAAGGAGCTATATCAATCCAATTATTTACAATCACAAATTTTTCGTCTTTCTCCCCACTTACACTTTTGTAAAATTCCTTCCAATTTGTTGATTGACAAAGAATATATGTTGACGATCTTACTACGAAAGGAATAAAACTCTTCATAAATTTACTTCGCTCGTAATCATTCAATATCAAGCCTGATCTAGGTGCAAAAATAACTTTTTTTGAGACAACACTTGCTAAATATGCCATCAAGCCCTTTTCAATAAAACTTAACTTTGCACTTGAGAAAATTAACACTACATCAATCTTCCTGAACAAAATTGAATACAAAAATTTTGACAGACGTAAAAAAACTTTTGGAATGCGCTTGTATACAGGAGGTGCAGGTACTGTTTCTGCAGTAGTGTCAAGCTTAATAAAATTAATGCTATTTTTTAAATCGGACTCAATTAAGGATGTACAAGCGAATAACTGACCACCTGAACTACCATCTTTAGTACCTCGATTGAATGCACCGACGAACAAAACATTCAGATTTTTCTTCATTTATTTTTCCTCATCTTGATTTAACATTTTGTGCTCTCTGAAAAGCATTCTTCTACTATATTGTTGAAAATTTCCTCCTGTGATGTAATATGCAAGTATCTTACTTCTTTTTGCTGTGATAGTAATTCATAGCTTTTTCAATATCTTCCTTTCTCAAGCGATCTGATTCTTTATATAACATCTCTTCGTGTGCTAAAATTTCTTCACAACTATCCCATCTAAATTTAATCACCTTGGCGGGCACACCACCTACGATAGAGTAGGGCGCACAAGTTTTATTAACGACTGAACCCGCAGCCACTATTGATCCACGCCCTATTGTCACTCCCTTAAGAATAGTAACATTTGTTCCAATCCAACAATCACTCTCAATAAAAACGGGCTCATCATCTTCAACTCTTTTGTCACTTTTTTTATAATCCGTTATCCATTTCCCAATAATGTCGAATCTATGGTTCCCCCCCCTAATCGTTACGTTCGGTGCGATTGCAATATTGTTACCAATATAAATGTGACTAACTGTAGCATTAAAAAAAGCATTTTCTCCAATTGATACGTTATCCCCAATCGTTATATTACTATATGTAAATTTCGAATTCATCGGATGAAAAATTACATTTTTTCCTAGTTTGTTGAAGCTGGACCGACATAATAACATGTAAATCCTATCTAAAATTTTCCAAATTAAATTGAAGAAATTAACCGCTAATCGCATTGTCTTAATTGTTTAATATTGATAGTCAACTTATGAAAATTGAATCTTTCTAGTAGTGCTTCCCAAAAAATATGCTAGAATGATAGATTGAAAAAAAGAAAAACCATGTATATAATTCATAGAAAACATTGTAGAAACGAACCATATCGTTATTATACACAACATAATTAATTTATCTTCCTGATTCTTTAATTTCAGCGTGTATTTTAGTGTTGTAATAAACAGTATAATGTATATAGATATTCCAAGCAATCCAAAATTTGATAATAACTCAAGCCAGTCGTTGTGAGCAAAACTCCCTCCGGTCAAAAATAGAGATCCAGCAAAACCATATCCAAATAATAACCGTAAAAAATTGTCACTACTATACCAACCTTCCAAAATTGCACTATATATAATATTACGTCCACTCGTACCCTCTCCAGTCTGTAAATTAATTACCTCAAGTCTTTGTAGCAGATATTCATTAGAAGCTAGGAAATCGTAGGTATAGTATGCTAATACTGAAACCCCCAATACAGCGATTAAATACCCTTTAATGAGATTTCTTTTTTCAATTGTTCTGAATTGATAATAGCAGAAATACAATAGACCAATTGCGCCCAAAACCACAGCACCTCTTTTAGCACCTTGGACAATAAAAAAAATCAAAACAACAATAGCTAATATGGCCATCACTCTGTTTTTAAATAGTAAAGTATATGGGAGTAAAAAGACAAACAAGTATGCAAAATTATTAACAATATTATCAGCAGATAATTCCATCATTACTTGAGCTTTGTTAAAATAAAAGCTCCCGATAGCTATTGGTAAAATTAGTAGGAAAAATACTAATAAATCTCGTGGCTTTATTTTTTCCTTGTATGACAAATAATAGATCGGGTAGAATGGTAGAGAGTTTGTGAAAATAATTAAAATTAAGCCAACATGACTCTTACTGTTAAAGTCTGCAGTAAATAGGAAGCCTAAAATATTTAGAAATAGTAATGCTGTCCAAGCTTTGTAGACCGTACTTTTCCTCTTAATTAGCATCGTCTTAATAAAAAAAACAAGTGAGATAGCAAGTATTAAAAGCTGAAAACCTCGACGAAGAATGGATTCATAAGGGTACAACACTCCGCCCAAAAGATACAAGGCAAATAATAAAAAAATTATAGCGTCTACCTGAATGAGTCTTTTCATCTTAACCAGATATCTTAATTTGCTTTATAATATCTTCTACCATCCAACCTTGTGGATTAAAACTACCAGGATGAAATTTTAAATCGTCTGTCCAATAACCCTCACAAGCTTTATAAGCATCTGCAGCGTAGGCATAACTTATTTCTACTATATATGGTACGTTAGTTACTTTGTCTATAACAAAATCAAACGCGATACTTTGAGATTTAATTTTTTTGTTTATCTCAAAAGCCATCTTCACACAATTCTCATCGATCTGTGTGACGTCATAAATAATGTTCCCACTTCCAGACGCCCTGAAATCATTTTCACGAACAAGCCTCTTTAGTCCAAATCCTTTGTCACCAACAATTATTATACGTAAATCAAATCCATCGTTTTCAATAAATTCTTGAAAGTACACATAACCTTTTTCGTTATGTTGCATTTTGCCGTATTTGGACTTTACAATCAGTCCTCCGAATGCCTTAACAATATGAGACACTTGTTTTGTTTTTTTGTACCGCAAAAGATAGTAATTGAAGTGATTAGCACGGTTAAACTGCGAAAAACCACCTCCAAATGCCTTATTTATCAATGTCTCGGCTTTACTTTTTGAACCAACTAATTGGACATTTTTGCTTCCGGAACCGCCTTTAAGTTTAAAAACTTTTGGGAAAGTGGTTGTATTAGCCCATTCTAAAGCCTTCTTTTTATCATAAAAAATAGATGAAGGTACAACGCTGGCATTCACAGCCTCTAGTAAATATTTCTGAGCGACCTTGTCGTCAAAATGCCAATCTGTATTAAAACTCGGAAACACTATTTTGCCTGAATGCTCAATCGCGAATAAAATTTTTTTAGCGGCTATTGCATCCATAAAAGTATCATGACTATGATGCCACATAAGTGCGTTGCAATCATGTAAGTCACTTACTATGTCAGTACTGAAACAGTCCACAATCTTGTAATCAATACCATTTTCTACACAATACTGTATCCAGTATGTTGAAAAACTTGAAGGCCAATTATTATGATGTATTGCTATTTTCATTTTTTCAAATATTTTGTTATAACTTCTTTTGAGATATCGTAATGAGCCTCACAACGCATCAGGTTTAAAAACAATGATGCTCCCCGTTTGTTAGAAACAGTTAGCTTTAGCTTATTAAAAATTGCTGGTAAGTACTTGTAGTTTAAATATACAACTGGAGACCAACAATTGACGTACGATCTTGCTTTTAATTCGACATATTTGTTCCACTCGTTTTCTAAAGCTTCTTCTTCTTTTATAAGATCACTATATTTCTTCACCCGATTCATAATAGCTTTTTCATGGCTATCATCTAAAAAATCCAATTTAAAACTCTCCTTTTGCTGACCAACTGGTCGAAGAAATGCCTTTATTTTACCATCAAGAATTTCAACATTTAGCAAAAGTCCCACATACCAATCCTCTTTATTACTCACTTTCGTGAATAAAAAATTTCCTAAACTGTAATATATAGGGACTCCATTATATTCTTCGTACCCGTTAATACAGTGGGTATGATGACCAACTACTAAATCGGCTCCCTGAGTTGCATAAAACCTATATTGTTTTTGCATACGTGGGCTTGGTAAATTATAATATTCATGACCGCCGTGTACGATCACAAAAACATAATCAGCGACTTCTCTTGCGTTTTTAATTTGTGCTGCATTGTCGATCAGATCCATTCCATTAGCTCCTGCAGTGGTTTTTGTCGCAGATGCCCATTCATTTTCGGCTACATTTATGATGGCAATTTTACCTTCTTCTGTATCTATATAAAAAATCTTACTGGCCTCTTGCTTGTTCCTACCTGCTCCAACTGTACTAATGCCATTATTATTACAAAAATCAATTGTATCCAATACGCCTTGCTCATCATAATCCAGAACATGGTTATTAGCTAAAGTACAAAGATTGACTTTCAAGCTCTTTAACGCAATTAACGTACTTTCACTATCCGATTTTAAATGCGGGCCAGTTTTGAAGACTTCACGGTCATTTTCAGTTACGGGAGCCTCTAAATTTACAATGTTGTAATCAGATTCAGCAAATGTTTGAACAATCTCATTGCTGATGCTGGAAATAGGATAATCCTTGTTGATGACAAAATCACCAGTAATTAGAATTTTCATTGGACAATATAATTATTTAATTTCATACTCTTTTAAATCAGGAACCGTCCTAAAATAGTCGTAAACTTGCTTTATATCTGTAATGGGCTTGTGTGGGTATTTAGTAATATCTATATAATAGCAAGTAGTGTGTTTAGCAAAACTAACTAAATTTAATAAGGCAGTTGAATAAAATGAAATCACTGTTCCAGGCAGATTCCCGTCTGGATTTAAGAATATCTCTTCAAGTGGCTTGTCAAACCTTATGAAGTCAATATCCAAATCTTTGTAAGGATTTTCAGATCGGTGCAAGACGTATTTTAACTTTTTACCAGACTGGCCTAATGCCTTATTGACTTCCATTAATATTTTACTGAATAGCTCATATTCAATTATTCTTAATTTGACCAAAGGAGATCCTATGAACCAAACTACATCCTTATCAATTAAATCTGCGTTATTTATTTCAGAGTTTAACATAAACATTTCCACCTGATCACTTGTAGGTGGAGCTATCGAATTAAGCTCATAAGAGGTAAAAAATGTAAGGTTTGAAACTACCTCTTTATTTGAAATTCCAAATAGTTTTTTTAATAGATTTACAGCAACACCTCCAAATAAAAAGTCATTAGTCAACTCTTTTTGAATATTCCGGGATGTATAAATTCTAAATGTGGCTAGTCCATCATCTATTAAAACAACCTTCTTTCCATTTCGATGGAATTTTAGACCAAGAAAATAACCAACAATGTTATTAAAATTCCCAATTACTATTTTACTGTACGATCCAATAGAAAAAGTGGAAGCATAGGATAATTTTAAGAACCACATTAAATTCTTCTCGAGGGAAGTCATACTTCCAAAAGGAAAATGACAAATGTTATTTTTATCAATCTCCTTAATTTGATTAATATTTGTTCGTGAATCTGTCAATACTACCAATTTACACGGTTCATCATGCTTATCGATGAATTGCAAAGCATTGATAAACTGAAGTGGAGTAAAGATTACGATCAAAATCATTGATTTGGAAGTTTAATTTTTTGAAAAAAATACAAATAACTCATTGTATTGAAAATTTCAGCGAACACTGCTCCTATAGAAACTGACAATAATAAATCATTCGAGAAATAATAAGCCAACATTGTGAATCCAGCAATGTAAATCACACGTAGGACAATGATGAATTTAAAGGGCTTAAAACTTTTGACGCTATTCAACGCATTATGAAAAAGTGCATTAATACTGTAAAAAACCCCGGAAAAAATTACAATTTGTGCTATAAGAACACCATCCACATATTTTGGAAAAAAGATAGGAAAGACATAGGGAATGATCAACGCCAATACAACACCGCCAAACATCATAACAAAAAACAAGTAAATTGCTGCTTTAATGGTGTACTTATATATTTCATTTTTATCATTGTTCTTTCCAAACTTGTAGGACATTTTTGGAAATAGATATCTATTGATATAATCCGGTAGATTAAGCATTGCAGCGTTGATACTTGAAGCGGGAGCGAACAATCCAACCAGTAACGGATTCCCAAATAAAACCAAAATTAGTCTGGGTATTGTTCTGCTCATTGCAGCTAAATAGTTCCAAAAGTACATCGGAAAGCCGACTTTGATCAACTCCTTTAACTGAATTGTGGAAAAGCGATAGGCAACTCTATAGGGTCTGAAAAATTGGTATCCTACATAGAGTGTTACCGCCAAAGCTATTTCATAAGCAATATAGCCCCAAAGTTCAAAAAAATAAACCAGCGGTATCAGTGCGAAATATAACAAACTGATATACAATTGAATTTTGGCAAGTTTGTCAAAGGCCTGATCTGAACGATAGGTGGCCCCAAGGAAATTGGTTTGAATAGCCAATGCCCCAGTAGAGAAAGCCAGCACCATCATAACTGCCTGGTTTAAGTTAAAAACGTTAGTTATATATAAAACAGAGGCGATTAAACTTATCAATAACATTAAGCTGAAACTTAAAACAGTGGTAAAATAACCAGCAGTTTTAAGACGTTCCATTCCCAACTCAACGTCACCTTTTCCGAGCCAATAGGGCAATTCTCTGTTCAACCCACTTGTAACTCCAAGAGTGAGAATATGCAGGTATCCGACAAATACCGTATAGCTTTGCCAAGTGCCCAAACTTTCTGGTTCAAGCCATCTTAAGACAATTAGCCCTGAAATTGCCTGGGCAGCTGTTTTCAACAAACCGGAACCTATGTATTTACTCGCAACCTTACCATTTCTGAGTGCGACTATAAGTTTTGCTACTTTAGTATTTTTCATTTAACATACTTTCAGCTAATTTAAAATCGAATGGCGTATCAATATCCAGCGATGAAAATTCATCCATGACATATTTAACAACTCTCTCAAATCCTAATGAACCCTGCTTCTTTAAATTTTGAATGTTCATTATATATATCGCTCCATTATATTCCCACACTTTCGGGCATTCTTGTCTGGAGGTAAAATTCGCTTTTTTTGATTTGTGAAGAAACCCTTCCGCATCCTCTTCAAAAAGCAGGTAATATGGATTAGCCTTGGTTTCCTTTACCGAAACCACCATATCAATATTTGTAGAGTTTAAATAAACATTCAAAGCTTCAGAAATATGGTTCGCAGTCCTAAAAGGCGATGTAGGCTGTAATAAAATTAGCACATCTGGTTTATAACCGTTGCTCTCATAAAATGAGATCGCATGCCGCAAAACATCATATGTTGTAGCTGAATCTGTAGCTAGATCACCCGGTCTTAAAAACGGCACTTCAATGCCTGTTGCCTCAGCACAACTTTTAATGTCTGGGCTATCAGTTGAAATGCAAATTATTTCCTTCTCGAAATTTTCAATTGCAGCCTCGATAGAATAATGGATTAATGGTTTTCCATTCAACAGTTTAATGTTTTTTCCTGGAACTCCTTTAGAACCTCCTCTCGCGGGTATTATTACTAACGGCTTCATTCTAAAATTTTATTTGCTTGATATCTCTCTGTGCTTTTTCAAAGTCCTCATGCTTACCTACATCTAACCAATATCCCGCTAACGGATAAGATAAGACGTTGTATCCGTCAGAAAGCAATTTTTCCATCAAATCCGTGGCATTAAAGTAAGCTTCCTTAGGTAGATATTTTAGTACTTCCCTCTTCATAAGGTAAATACCTCCATTAGAATAATATGTATATGTCGGCTTCTCCTTAAAACTTTGGACCTGACCATCTAAAGTCTCCAAAACTGCATATGGAATATTGACTTCGTAAGGGATTGTGACGACAGCGAAGTCAACATTCTTCTCAATGAAATTCATAAAGAAGTGTTCATAGTCCAAATTAGTTAAGACATCAGAATTCGTGATTAAAATATAGTCGTGTTCAAAATCCTCTATTTTGGAAACCGCACCTATAGTACCTAAAGGTTCGTCTTCCCATACATACCTGATTTGAACATTCTTCTTCTCTCCATTTCCAAAATAATCTTCGATCTGCTCACCTAGGTATTTAACTGAAAACCAAAAATCGTCGATTCCATACAAAGCTAGCCGATCTAAATTATGCTCCATAATTGGCTTATCTCCAACTTTCAGCAATGGTTTGGGAGTTAGGTCTGTTAAAGGTTTGAGTCTGGTTCCTCTACCTCCCGCCATAATTACAGCGTCAACAGGTAAATAAGATCGTGTTTCTCTGAAATTAATCACATTAACAACTTTATCCCCTTTATCCAGAATTGGTAGAATTCGAAAATTACCCTCACGATACTCAATAACTTTGTTAAGATCCATTTCGCCCTTTCTCAGAAATCGCGGACTGGACTGAATTATACTACTTACTGGATCTGAGGTCGCCATTCCTTTAATCAATCCCCGCCTAACGTCACCATCTGTAAGTGAACCTACCAGTTTTTCATCTTCATCCACCACGAAGAGAATAGCGTCTTTAGCAAGAAAATCTAGTTGAACTAGCGCCTGAATAATTTGACTATTTAATGGGATTAGATGGTCTTTATAATTTCTCATTTTCTTAACTTTTTAAGGTTGTCAATTATCAACTCTACAGTCCCGGGCATATGATAAATATTCTCTCCAGTGTAGTCCCCTCGTGTTAGTATTGTGTCCAATAAATCCGTTAGCTTTTCCGTTGAAAAGGGTATATCAAATACATTTCCACTTTGGGCTCGACCTTTTTGCCTATCACCAACATTAATTACATACTTACCAAACGAAGCAGCCTCTATTATACCGCTTGAGGTATTGCCAATAAGTAATTTACTATACCGCATAGCGGCGAAATAATTCAGCTTCCCGAAATTTTCAACTAGCACTACTCTGCTTTCAGCAATACTCTTAAGCTTCAAAAGAGCACTGCGATATACCGTACCAAACGTATCCGCATTAGGCATTGTTATTACCAATAATATTTTTTGAGATATTTTATGTAGTGCTTCAAAAACAAAGTCTGCATGTTGCGCATTTTCCTTCGGTGAAACTGTTTCAGGATGGAACGTAAGTAAAGCGAAATCTCCCTTTATATCGTATTTAGACCGAAACTCTTCCTCAGAAGAGATTGGCATCTCATTTAATTCATCTATCGATAAAGAGCCAACTGTGAAAATATTATCTGCATTCCCTAACAAATCTTTAATTCTATTAGCAAAATGGCTGGTAGCAGGAAAGTGGAGTTTAGATGCCAGCGTTATTTGATGGCGATAAACATTATCAATCGCACCCAATGTAGTCTCGCCTCCATGCAAATGTGCAAACTTTACTCCAAACGGGATGCCTGCCTGTACTGCTGCTGCCATTTCAAAGCGATCGCCCAAACAGAAGACCAGATCAAACTGGTGGACGGTCCAGAAATCGGCAAACTTGAGTGCTGTTAATCCAAAAGCTGTAGAGATCGAAGACTCATCGTCATTCGTTAATAGAGAAGATACCTCGTGGATAACTTTAAATCCATCTTGCTTTATCAGATCAAGCGTATATCCATGGTATCTGGAGAGATGTGTTCCAAATGCTATAATCTCTAAATTGAATATAGGATCTTGCTCCAGTCGCTTTAATAGCGATAGATAAATGCCGTAATCTGCTCTGGAACTCGTTAATACACCAATTTTCATATTTCAATTAGTTCATCCATTACGTAATCTCTTGTAGCGACATTACCAATCACTGTATCCCATTTCATAGGGCTTATCCCATTACCAGGACGTTTTGCTGTAATGTTATCCGATGTAAAAACTTCTCCCTCTTTAATTGCGATTTTTGCAACAATACTTTTCCTTGCAATCGCGATATTTTTCATTTCTGATTCTGATGGTTCTTTCAAACCTGATCCGGAAATAGCGACTTCTATGTTACGGATCGCCGTAACCATCGCCTTTAACTCATTAGGTTCTAACGAAGCTTTATGATCCGGGCCGTCCATCATTTTATCTAATGTAAAATGCTTTTCTATCATTGACGCTCCAAGTGCAACTGCTGAAATCGGGACTTCTATGCCAAGTGTATGATCTGAATATCCAATTGATGTGCCGAATTCCTGACCAACATGAAGCATGGCCTTTAGATTAACGCTTTCCATTGGTGTAGGATATTCTGTATTACAATGCAAAATTGTAATATTATCTTTAGAAATGCCTGCATTAGTAAAAACGTCGAGAGCATCACTGATTTCAGCTGTCGTGGCCATTCCAGTAGAAATAATTATCTCTTTGAATAAAGTAGCTGCCAACCGTAAATAAGGCAGGTTGGTAAGTTCACCCGATGGGACTTTAACAATTTCGAGCCCTATGGTTGATAAGTATTGTAGCGATTCTAAATCAAATGCTGTCGAGAAAAACTGAATATTCTTAGAAATACAATATTGAATAATCAGCTCATGGTCTTCACTAGTCAACTCCAATTTCTTCAGCATCTCTAGTTGAGATTCTTTATCATTATTGGTATTTTGAATCTGATAATTGGCCTTTTTTGCATTTACAGAAACTAGTTGATCTGCCTTAAATGTCTGAAATTTAACGTAATCAACACCGGCAGCTACAGCAGCATCGACCAACGCAAAAGCGTTTTGGATATTTCCATTGTGGTTTACACCAGCTTCTGCAATTATCACTACTTTATTTCTATTCATATGTTCTCTCAAACTCTATATCTATCTGACACTACTAGGTACATTTACAATTCTATCCTCCAAAAAAAGTGCATTCTTTTGTTCATCTCTCATACAATTTTCAAACATAGGAAGCCTGAACATCAATTGCCAGATTGGTCTTGTCATCACTTTGCTTTCATTTGTATGTTTCAAAAATGAATCACGTTCATCCCTGTTTTCCAACTCTACACACATTAGCCAATAATTCGCCTTTGTATCAGGTAATTCTTGTCTAAAGTTAACACCGATTGAATTAAAATAATCGACATACTCCCTGGCAAGCACACGCTTATTCTTCAAAAATGTATCAAGTTGTTCCAGCTGAGCACATGCTAATGCGGCATTCAAATTTGGCATTCTAAAATTGTAACCTAATTCATCATGATAGAATTCATATGGATGGGGTTTTTTTGCTGTGGTGGTTAAATATTTTGCTTTCGTTCCAATTTGCAGATCATTGGTTACAATCGCGCCTCCACCTCCACTTGTAATCGTTTTATTTCCATTGAAAGAAAAAATACCTAGTTGGCCTAAGCTTCCAGTCTGTTTGCCATGGTATTCACTTCCAAGAGATTCCGCCGCATCCTCTACTATCGGAATATTCCATTTGTGACATACTTTGAGAAGTTCATTCATATGTACTGGAAATCCAAACGTATGCATGGGCACACATGCAGAAATCCGACTACCCGTCTTTTTATTATAACACCCGTCATCTCTGAGCTCAGCATTTTCACTTAAGAATGACTCAACACTTTCAGGAGAAAGTCCCATAGTATCCAGGTCGACATCTATAAATACAGGGTTGGCCCCATTATAGACGATGGCATTAGCAGTAGCAATAAAGGTTAATGCCTGAGTGATCACCTCATCTCCGGATTTAACTCCGGCAAGCCTAAGTGCGACCTGCAATCCGGCAGTACCGTTTACAACTGCAATTGCTTTCTGTGTGCCCGTAGCGGTCTGCATGAGCTCCTCAAATTTATCGACATAAGCCCCTACAGAAGAAACAAATGTAGAATCGATCGTGTCCATGACATACTTCTTTTCATTTCCCCTGAATCTTGGCTCATGTAAGGGAATGAACTCTTTAGTACCAAAAGCTCCCTGAACAAATGATATAATGTCTTGAATATCTTTCATTACATTTTTGCGTCTAAATATTTGCCAGTCTCTTTGTGACCAAAATCTGGAATCATTTTAAAGAACAATTCAACAATATCCTTTTTCGACCAGGCTTTGCTTGCTTTCAAATCCTCAATTCTTGATGAAAACAAATTTAACAGGTTGTCATTAACTTCAAACGAATTTTTGATTACCCCTAGGTTATGAAATCGATCCATATCCAACACTTCATTTTCGGTGTAAAACTCCTCAAAGTCCTTTTCACCTGTAGTATCACTACTTGTAAACAAGCAAGGCCATTTACCTTCCTGAGGTAATGTTTTAACCAATTCTCTGGCCTCATCTTCACTTTCACATAAATGAGGCTCATATCCCAAATTTTTGAGGTATTTAACAGCGATATCAGCGAAAGTAATTAAATGCAAACTTTCACTAAGCTTCGGAAAAAACACATCACGATTTTCACCGAAAATACAGGACATGAGGCATAGTTCCCCAGATTCCTTTGGGATAACAAAATACCTTTTAATGTCATTCGGGGCCACAATTGGCTGTAACTTTTGAATCCGCTGATTGAAACCATGTAATAAAGATCCGTCTGAAAACGCAACATTGGCAAAACGTGCTGTCGAAATGCTGATATCTTTACTCCTGCGCATCAAAAACATCTCCATGATCCTTTTAGAAGCACCCATCATATTAACAGGATTTGCAGCCTTATCTGTGGAGACGCAAAAGTATTTCTTAACCCCCTTATCTATTGACTGCTGAATGGTCTTATCTGTATTAAAAACATTCACATTAATCATCCGCATTAGTGTAAAAGGATCTTTTTCACTCCTTACATGTTTTAAAGCGGAAAGATTAAGAACATAATCGTAGCATCCATCGGCTTCGATGAAAGCGTCGTACTCCTCAGAACCGATATCTAAAGCAAAGGTCTGAAAATCTCCATCAATATACCCAAATGAACTTCTGATATCACGAACAAGCTCAACCATGTTATTCTCACTAATATCAACAACATGAAGTTTTTTAGGATTTCTCTTAAAAATCTCCTTTGTCACTGCCTGACCTATGGAGCCAGCACCGCCAATCACCAAGAACTTAGATTGCCCTACAATCCGCAACAACTCAATTTCAGACCTGGAGATATCTTCTTGGAATAGCTCTCTGTTCCGACCAATTAAACTAAGTATATCCACGTAATTTTATTTTAAATATATCAGATTTACTTTATACCATTCCAATGCTATTTCAAGTCCCTCTATCACCGAAATTTCAGGTTTATAGCCAATTAAACTGCCAGCCTTCTCAATATTAGCCAGGCTGTGTTTAACATCTCCCCTTCTTTCTTCACGATATTCCGGTTTCAAATCCAATCCGCTTTTAGTAGCAATCTTAAGCCAAAGTTCATTTAAGGTTGTGCGTTCGCCAAAAGCGATGTTAATAACCTCATCTTTTTGAAGGTTAGTAGTAAGCATCGCCTTCACATTCGCCTGAACTGCATTCTCAATAAATGTAAAATCACGACTTGTCTCCCCATCACCATTTATATATGGTGCTTGCCCATTAATTGCTGATTCGATAAAGAGAGGTATTACGGCAGCGTAAGGCCCGCGAGGGTTTTGTCTGGGCCCGAAAACATTAAAATAACGCAAACCAATGCTATGAAAATCATAGGTTCTGGAAAACACTGATACGTACAACTCATTAACATACTTTGTTACAGCATAAGGTGACAAAGGATTTCCAATCTGATCTTCAACTTTTGGCAATCCGGGATGATCACCGTACGTACTGGAACTTGCCGCATAGACAAAATTCATCACTTTTGCATCTCGTGCCGCAACCAACATGTTCAGAAACCCGCTTATGTTGACTTCATTAGTTGTTATGGGATCGTTGATCGATCTTGGAACCGAACCCAATGCAGCCTGATGAGAAACATAGTTTATCCCGTCCACAGCCCTCTCACAATCCTTAAGATTTCTGATATCACCTTCGATGAGCTCAAAAGCCGGATACTTTTTAAATTCTTCAATATTTGCATGAGAACCTGTAGAAAAGTTATCTAGAACCCTAACTTTTCCAGCGCCATATTTTAATAGATATTCAACCAGATTTGAACCTATAAAACCTGCCCCACCTGTTATTAGAAATGCTTTATCTGAGAGATCTTCAGTATGGTATTTGCTTTCGTACATCTCTATAGCCTTGAATCAACCAATTCTTTATTAAGAAACCCTTTTACATCATATATCACGCAATTAGCGCACTTAAGCAATGACAGATCCAATTGCTTAAATTCATCATGACTTACTGTTAAAACTATTGCATCATATTCATTTTGTCGAATTAATTCAAAATCGTTTTGCGTCTCTATACCATATTCATGGAATACCTCGGCAGGTTTTGCCCAAGGGTCATAAACATCAATGTCTACATTATAAGTTTTTAACTCGTTGATGATATCAATAACTTTTGTGTTACGGACATCAGGACAATTCTCTTTAAAAGTAAAACCTAAGACTAAAACTTTCGAGCCTTTAATTCTGATATCTTTTTTGATCATCAGTTTAACAACTTCTTGAGCAACATATGCTCCCATGTCATCATTTAAACGTCGACCGGCCAATATTATCTCAGGGTGATAACCCAACTCTTGCGCCTTTTGAGCCAAATAGTAAGGATCTACACCAATACAATGCCCCCCTACTAACCCGGGTCTGAATTTCAAAAAATTCCACTTCGTGCCTGCAGCCTCTAATACTTCATGAGTATCAATACCCATTCTGTTGAAAATTTTACTTAACTCATTTACGAAGGCAATATTTATGTCCCGTTGAGAGTTCTCAATAACTTTGGCTGCCTCGGCAACTTTAATGCTACTTGCTTTATGCGTACCCGCAACAATTATTGACTTATAAAGCTGATCAACAACCTCCGCAATTTCTGGGGTTGATCCAGAGGTTACTTTTAAAATTTTAGTAACGGTATGCTCTTTATCTCCAGGATTTATTCGCTCGGGAGAGTACCCTGCATAAAAGTCCTCGTTATACACAAGTCCACTGATCTTCTCTAGCACAGGAATACACTCATCTTCAGTTACCCCGGGATAAACAGTTGATTCGTAAATGACGATATCCCCTTTTTTTAACACTTTACCGACAGTTTCACTGGCTTTATATAGAGGAGTTAAATCGGGACGATTATTTTTGTCTGTTGGAGTAGGAACAGTGACTATAAAAACGTTACAGGCTCTGATATCTTCAAGCTGATTAGTTGAATAAAAACCTTTCAAGTTAGGTGATTTTACTGTCACAGATTGAAGCTCATCCTCACTGATTTCTAAGGTGTGGTCTACACCATCTCGTAAAGCATCAATACGCTGTTGATTTATATCAAATCCTAACACAGGATATTTTTTAGCAAAGGCTACTGCTAAAGGTAGGCCTACATAACCAAGGCCTATAACGGCAATTTTGGAACTCTCAATATTGAACTGCATATTATTATTAAAAACGGTTGAAAAAATCTTTAACGAAAGTCCTTAGACCTTTCTTTTTAGTTTTGTTGTCATCAGAGTAATATCCGTAGCCATATCCATAGCCATATCCATATCCATAACCGTAGCCATAACTTCCTGTCACCTGTATACCATTAAGGATAATATTCATTTTTGGAAACTTACCTAACTTATAAAGGTTCTGCAACAGACTAATCTGCTGTTTAAACGTAACTCCATGTCTTACAATATAAACTGTAACATCAGCAAGCCGGGATATAATCTGGGCATCTGTTACCAAACCTACAGGAGGTGTGTCTATAATAATTTCATCAAAATTGTCTCTCAAATAATCTATGAGTTCCTCTATCTCTTTACCAATTAACAGTTCAGAAGGATTTGGTGGGACAGGACCAGAACCAATTACTTTGAGGTTATCGGAGATACTAGTATTTTGAATTATCTCAGATGCTGTAGCCTTTCCTATCATAAAATTACTCAAACCGTTTTTGTTACTTAGATTTAAATATTTACTTACTTTAGGCTTACGTAAATCCAATTCCAATAGCACTGTCTTTTTTCCACTAATTGCAAGCGCCGCAGCTATATTACTTCCCACAAAACTTTTTCCTTCTCCCGACATACTGGAAGTAAGCAATGTCACCACACCCTTTTTATTCCCTCTACTACCCTGGGCATATTGTAGATTAGTTCTAATAGCCCTAAACTGCTCTGCAATTGCCTTTCGACTGTTTGCTTGCACGACAATTTGTTCGTCACCCTCGTTATACATTAACTCCCCTAAAATTGGCGCAGTAGTGACCTTTGATATATCACTGTTAGAAGTCACCTTATTATTTAATAGCTCTTTTGAATAAATATAAATGAACGGTAAAAGGATACCTGCAAGCAAGGCTACTAGATAAGTTAAGGGAATTTTCGGCTTAATTGGACTTGTCGTTGAGT
The DNA here is from genome assembly GCF_004331695.1 of Pedobacter psychroterrae. Classification (GTDB taxonomy): domain Bacteria; phylum Bacteroidota; class Bacteroidia; order Sphingobacteriales; family Sphingobacteriaceae; genus Pedobacter; species Pedobacter psychroterrae. The sequence goes on from NZ_SJSL01000001.1 coordinate 376,779, forward strand.
ATGCCGGGTCTACAACTCTGCTATCTGCGACAGCAGAAGCGTATGACAAAGCTGCTTCTTCTTTCTTTTGAAGTAAGTATAAATACAAACTCTCTTTTATCGTTTGCTGTCTTTGGATACTGATAAACTGTCTTTGCTGTCCAGGAATTTTTTTGATCGAACTTTCATATTGTGCATTATTTGAGCTTAGGCTTCTTTTATTACTTTCTAAAGACGCCTCAATATTTCTAATATTAGCTCTTATTCCAGCTCTGGTGGCGTCAATTTGCTCATTAATCGACTCAAAAATGGGATTATCAGGTTGAGTTGTTGCTAATAAATTGATTTTCTTTAATTGTAATTCACTCAATTGATTAATCTGACCTAATAAAACTGGGTCATCGATACCTAACGTGCTGGGGAGCTTTTCCTGTGGACTGTCCGAGTCAACATATCTTTGAATATCTTTAATGACATTCAATTTCAAATTGACTTCATTCATCTTAGCATCATTTGCCTTTACATTTTCCAAATACAAACTTGCTTCGCTACTTATATCTGTCAAACCCTGGCTGCTCTTAAAGCCTTCAACATCCTTTTCAACTTCAACCAACTCTCCTGTTACTAATTTTAGTCTTTCATCAATAAAATCTAGCGTACTCTGTGTAGTACGGTTTTTGTCAGTCAAAGAGGCTTCATTATAAACCTGTATTAATGTATTTAAAACATCCTTTCCTCTCAAAGGAACCGTCGTTTGAAAAACTAGTTTCAAAACTGTAGATTGCTTATTAGTTACAGCAATAGAAAGATTAGAAAGATAACTGTTCACTACTTTTACTGGGTCATTAAAGAACAATGAGAAAGTTTGAGATTTATACTTATTAAAATAGGCAGACTTATCTACCTTATAAGTACCTATATAATTACGCTGTAACTGGTTCAGCGGCCCGCTTACTTTTCTCCCGGTTTTAGGATCCTCTAAAATATATTGGCTTTGATTCGGAAAAGATAACTTCCACTCTTTACCAAAATAATCTTCCTTCATTTCGAAAGTCTGAAAATTTACTGGTCTTTCCAAATAAAGATCAGTACTAATTACCCTTCCTTGAGCATTTAAAGTTATATTCAAATTTAAACGTTTGACAACAGTAGCCATCAGCGTTTTTGATTGCAGAACCTCGATTTCATTTTCAACGACCTTTGAGCCGCCAAAAAGATCCAATTCACTCAGGATGTCTTTTGACATACCATCCTGTTTTTGATCCTTTATGAGCAAAGTACTACTTACTTCATAAATCGGCTTTGTATAACGAAGGTATAAAAATGCTATAGTTAACGCCAATACTACGCCAAGTATAAATACTGGCCAGTGATATAAATATGTTCCTAGCAGTTCGCGAATGTTAACTTCTTTTAACTCTGCCTCTGCTTCTACCTGATGTGAATCTATTACTTTATTCATTATTACTACTAAAAACGGCTAATTATTAACGCGATTACCGATAAAGCGGACAAAACTATACTAACATTTCTATATGATGAATCCACACTTGCGTATTTTGCCGTACCTGGCTGGATATATAATACATCATTATTTTGAAGATAATAATACGGGGAATTAAATAAATCTTTACGCTGCAAGTCCATTCGAATGTATTCCCTGACACCCCGGTCTTCGCGGATCAAAAGAACGTTATTTCTAACACCAGTAATAGTCAGATCTCCAGCCATACTTAACGCTTCCGCAACAGAAACGCGTTCATTGTTTACAGGATAAACTCCAGGCCTCGCTACATCTCCTAAAACAGAAATTCTGAAGTTAACGACACGCAAGCTTACCACAGGTTCTTTGAGGTACTGCAACAATTTCTTTTCAATCGCTGATCTAGCTTGAGCAGTACTCAATCCTACCACGGGTACCGACCCGATCAATGGAAGCTGGATTGCGCCGTTTTCATCAACTAAAAATCCGTTTGCATTATTTGTAGGATTGCTACTACCATTACCCTGTACAGAACTTGTACTACCCATATTGAAAATAGCACTCGCTTCAGGATTTAAACTAGTGACGGTTAAGGCTAGAATATCATTTTTCTGAATTTTCAATGCCGTCTGGTTCCTTATCTGTTCCTGTACTGTGCTATCCAATGGTAAATCCGTAAAATAAGGAACAGATTTATATTTTACTCCGCAACTGCTCAATAGCACTGTTGCGAGCAATAGGTAGAAATATTGTCTCATAGGCTCGTAGACGTTTAATTTATTTGTTGGTGCAAAGATAGTATTTACATCGAATCCAACATTATTTTAAAGTTAAATAAGTGGCATTCCTGTATAAATTTATCCTAACAACGTTACATTTCAGCGCCAACTGCAAAAAAGATGCCACAGATTAAGAAAAATATCTAACTTAGTGCTGGAATCAAATTAAACGGCATAAATGATCTTTTTTAAACGTTCAGGAAAATCTAAACTAAAAGATTTTGGTAATATTGGTGTAGATATGCATTCGCATCTAGTACCCGGAGTGGATGATGGAGCAAAAGATGTAGCGGATAGTATACAAATTATAAATGGCTTAAAGGAGTTAGGATTCACTAAACTTTACACAACTCCTCATACCTTGCAGGATATCCATCCAAACACCCACGAAACATTAAAAACGGCGCACGCCTTGCTAGACGGTCTACTACCTGATGGAATTAGCCTTGACCTTTCTTCTGAATACTATATGGATGAACAATTTGGTAGACAAGTCGGAGAAGGAACAGTAATGCCTTTACCAGGCAATCGTCTGCTAATCGAATTTAGTCAGATTTCCCGACCACACGATCTTGAAGAAGTAATTTTCGATTTAGGCATAAAAGGATATAACATCATCCTTGCTCATCCCGAGCGATACCTGTTTTTTCATAAACAATTCACTTATTTCACGCGATTAAAAGAGATGGGAGTAGAATTACAAGTCAATGCATTGTCTCTCACAGATCACTATGGTAAAAACATCCGTTCCATTGCCGAGAAGCTAATTGAAAAGGACATGATAGATTTCATTGGGACAGACATCCACCACGTACGGCATCTGGAGATCCTTAAGCGTGTGCCTGAATCTAAATTTTTCACTCGTTTAGTCGATAGTGGTTTGCTTAAAAATCAGTCCTTCTAAAATCAAATCTAAACATAGGCTATACAGGCATATGCCTGTGTACCATTGTTAAGGCAAAATCTAACTGTTCTTTCGGCGAAAGGTCTGTATTGTCTAAAACAATCGCATCCTCAGCGCGAACCAGTGGGCTTTCGACACGGGTGGTATCTGCATAATCTCTGTGCGCCAGGCTATCAAAGACTTCTTCAAGCGTAATTTGGGTTTCGCCTTTGTCCTGCATTTCTTTATGTCTTCTCTGTGCCCTTATGCCTGGATCAGCCGTCATAAAGAATTTAACCTGTGCATCAGGAAACACTGCTGTACCAATATCCCGCCCATCCATTACAATATTTTTAGACCTCCCCATCCTTTGCTGCTGTTTCACCATTTCTAACCTGACCTCCTTAATTGCAGAAACCTCACTTACTTTGTCAGAAACATGCATTAGCCTTATCTCTTCCGATACCTCATCGTTATTTAAAGTGATATGTGATTCATAATCCTTTGAGTGGAAATTCAATTCTATACTTCTGAGGGCGTCATCTACTGCTTTAAAGTCATTTAAATCCACCTGGTTTCTAATAAAATACAGTGTTATTGCACGATACATCGCACCACTGTCAATATAAATAAAATCCAGTGTTTTTGCCAGAGCCTTCGCAAGCGTGCTTTTACCGCAAGAAGAATAGCCATCGATGGCTACAACCATGTTTTTCCTCATGGAAGCCAAGTTATAAATAGTTGAGCAAAATATAATGTCTGTGGTCATTAAATAAATAATTTTGCCAATGAGCAACTTCCAACTCCTTGCTTCCCTATTTCTCAGCATTATTTCATTTATCAGTGTTAGTATTCTGACACCTATTATTATCTGGGTCTCTTTTCAAAAAAGACTTGTCACCCCAGTAAACAAAAGAAGTTCCCATAAATCCAGCACCCCGCCCTTTGGCGGAGTGGCATTTTACATAATTTTTATTGTGCTCATTTCATTTATCCAGGTTATACTCAATGAATCAATTGGTTATAATATCATCGCAGCCACCTCCATCCTATTCATGATCGGCCTAAAGGATGATTTGGTTCATTCCAGTGCAAAAGTCAAATTAGCAGGGCAAGTAGCAGCTGGCCTGATAGTCGTACACTCAGCCAACTTTCGGATCTCATTTCATGGATTCTTTGACAACTTTACCATTCATCCCCTCATATCCATACTAGCCTCAGTCTGTCTGCTAATTCTCATCATCAATGCCTACAATCTTATCGACGGGATAGACGGACTGGCTGCAATGATCGGAATAGTAGCATCCAGTACCTATGCGTGGTTATTTTTCACAAACAATGATCTGTTTTTCTTCCTGCTTAGCATCATCACAATAGGTGTCCTAACTGCATTCTTAAGATTCAACTTATCCAAAAAAAACAATAAAATCTTCATGGGAGACTGTGGGTCACTAACCATCGGGTTGATCATTGGCTTGTTAACACTACGTTTTCTAGCGGCTACCTCAAGCCAGATACCTTACTTACTAAACATCGAAAAAAAGATCTTATTTACTACGGCAGTCCTTTTCGTCCCCTTCCTCGATACTTTTAGAATTATCGTCATTCGTATAATGAAAAGACAAAGTCCTTTTAAGGCCGATAAAAATCATCTTCATCACGTACTCTTAAACTATGGGTTATCTCATGTTCAAGCCAGTCTGCTTTTAACTTCAGCACAGGTTTCCGTGCTGACACTATTCTACCTGCTTTTATAAGCTACTTCCCCTTTAGTTCCAAATCCATGAATTCATACATGATTTTATGGGTTGCCATTTTTTTATCATCATAACGCGTAACGCCCTTTCTGGCCACCAACTTCTCAAAAAACTGCTTATAGCTAATCATCAAATGGTACTTCGTTTCAATTGATTCTTCTGCATATTGTTTCCTGATCCAACCCTGATAATAATCTGTAAAACCTTTGAAATTATAGTCTTCATCAAAAAGCAAGGAGCAAATTTTCTCATTCAGATCTCCCTTATAATTATCCAGCTCTCCTATTACCAGGCGTTGTAACCGCTGGACATAGCGCATTCTGCTGTAACTTATTCTTCTCAACCGGATCACCTCCTTCATGCAATGAAAGACTGCTACCTGCAATACCTGATCGACCTTATGCTGCTCAAAGCCTGCTACAATCTTTTTAAGGTTACTCTCAATTTGGACCGCTTCCCCTTTCACATGCATCAGGGGCATATAAACCGTGTAGTCCATGTAATTCTCATAATCAGACTCTATTAATTTCAAAATATTGGTAATGCAACCTGACATGGCGGTCTGCAGCATGATCATGTTTTTATCTATTCTAGGTGCTTTAAATATGCCATCCAGCAAAACAGTACACTCCCGCTGAATCTGGTTGATCTGCTTGCAGGCCATTGTTTTAGTACTCATTATAGAGGTAAACATATTTATGGTTTTCACCATATCCCCAAAGATGCCTGGAATCATTTGAATCCAGGTATCAATCTCTTGTTTTGTCATTGTATGTTTTGAAGGATCCATATCGTTTAGAATTAGTGCTTTAAGTGTTGAAGTGGTATGTGTTCTCATGATTAAAGGTTTAGTTTTTTAAAGATTAGGATGAAGCCGATCAGACCCAGAATGATCCCAGCGTAAATCCATGTTTCAACAGGTTTGCTTTCTTTTGTAGTTTGTTCCTGTTTAGTTTGCTGGTTTTCCTGTGTTTTCACCGTACCTGCTTTTGCATTGTCTACCTGTTCTTTGATCAGCTGGTATTGGTAAAAGACGCTGTCCTTCCAAAGGGAATAAATCTTTGTTTCTTTTTGCGTTGTAGTTAGCGCAAGCTGGTTTTCTTCTATTTGCTTAGAAAGGTCGAAGCTGCTCGTTGCACTGCTTTTTGTAGTTTTTTTAAACAAAGAGCAGCTTGAGAGTAGGATGATTGTGAGTAGGTATAGTGGTTTCATAGCTTTTTCTCCCAATCCGCATATTTGTAAATAGTCCTTTTGTGTCTTTTCCTACGATATACTCCATCACCATCACGACCACCTCCAATTCCCGTATTTCCTTCAATCGAAGTAATCCAATCTCCATCTTTCCGCTCCACAAAACCGCAGTGGGAGATCCTTTTCAATGCCGGGAAGTAAATACCAAATACATTTCCAGGAGCCGCAGCTTTTACTAAACGTTGCAAAGGAAACAACGAAGGAGACCAGCCTGTACGCGGAGCAGAATACCCCGCCTGCTTAAAAATAAAAGAGACAAACGCAGCGCACCAGGGCTGCCCCTTTTCCAACCCTACAGAAGCCAGATACCCTTCTACCCTTTCCCCATCATTGTTGCCGGTTTTCTCCCTTACCCAAAGCTCACCTTGCGCCAGCGCTACCAGCTTACTGTAAACCTTAGGCTTAAAGAATGTGCTGCTTTGCTGATACATTTTATCTCCCATCCAATATCGTAATGGACTGAACCGGGAAGTATCGAAAGGCAAACTTGTAATGTCAAAAGGAAAGCGTTCTTTTAACACATCGCTGCCAGACATCCCACACCTGCCAATAACAGCAAAGCAAATGATGCACAGTAAAATCCTAATTGTTGCCATAACAAAAGCTCATTAAATTGTAAAACCATACCGCCCAGTTCAGGCAGCCCCAATGCCATCCAAAAGCGTTTCAATAACCACCAGCACAAACCGATCATCCCCAGGAAGCAGATCAAAGCCAGCAGCACCAAAATCAGAATGCTCCGGTCCACATAACCTGACGTCGGGTCTATGCTCAGCACGATATCCTGCGCCAGCGGCCACAATAATGCCAGTACCACAAACAGCATCACCACTTTCAATATTTCCAAACCGGAGTCTGCCGGTTTATTTAAATTTATACTCTTCATATCTTTTATTTTAAAAATTGATTAAAGCAGAGGCTGCAGTCCACAGCCTCTGCCGGAGAGAAATTGCTCTCCTCCCAGCTATACTTAGTAACAAAAATTTTTGCGTTCTCCGAAGGCTCCTTAGCGTCCTTTGCGCTCCCTTCAGAGCGCCTAAGGAATGCAGAGCCAGAGGAGTAATGCTAAAATTTTAAATTATCGTATAGCTACCACCATACTGACTTGTACTTACCATCTTATCGTCGTCCCTTGTCAGCGTCAGATAGCAGTGTACCGTATCGCCTGAATAGTCTAAAGGCAACTGCACGCTGTACTCCAGGTCATCACGTGTGGCCACATCTTTCAGCATCACAAACTTGTGCTTGTCCAGGTTGTACACCATAATGCTGACCTTATCCGTGACATAGCTATTTACCGCACCTGCGGCACTGGCCAACCAGCTGACTTCAAGTTTGCTGCCTATCGCAGTTGCTACCGTGTAGCCTGAAGCCTCTTCAAGTACCCCTTCGCTCAGCTGTAACTTTGTGAAATCAATCATGTAGTTAGGTGCCACACCGGTCACCGCATTTTTCACGTTAAAAGACACAGCAGCATTCATCGCCGACTGGTTGCTCGGCTTGTTCTGATAGCCTACCTTGATCACCGGTGCCAGCCAGCCTAAAAAGTCTGTAATCAGTGCCCAGCGCAACTGCACATTGAGCTGCTTAGCCGTAGGCGGTTTGTTACTTTTCCTTGGCATGGCCTTGATTAAGTCCATCAGTCTCCAGAAGCAGCCATATGCTGTTCCTAATTGTCCCTGGAATCCTCCCAGGAATCCTCTTGATAATTTTCCCATAATAATGAGTGTTTAAAAAATTAAAAAAACTGTTAATTACCCATCTTTCACATTCTTTTCAGACCAGACACTTTACGTGTTTTTTAAAGTCTTCAAGAAGCTCCAGATGGCCATTGTTCTTGCAAGTCAACGGGTCAAACGTAAAAACAGATCTTGTAATTACCTAATAACCAATAGGTTGTTTCCGGTATTTTCCGACACTTTTCCGTGATCAGGAAATCATTTCTTGTTATTATAGGACGATTAACCTTAATTAACCATGAAAATCTGAAATCATATTGCAGATTTTCATGGTTAATTTGTATTTTTGATCATGATCAAGCGTGGAATAGAAAAAGAATTGGCTTTAATGCTGAGTACATTTCCGGCGGTAGCCTTGCTGGGGCCGAGGCAAGTTGGAAAAACAACGCTTACACGCGAATTATTGAAAGGCAGCATAAACGAGGTGATTTACTTTGATCTGGAAAATGACGACGATATTGTTCGTATGCAGAACCCTGCATTTTTGTTTGAACAGTATCGGGATGCATGCATTGTGCTTGATGAGATTCAGCGTATGCCAGATCTTTTTCGTCAGCTCCGGCCAATCATAGATCAACACCGGAGGGCGGGTCGGTTTATCCTTACCGGTTCAGCCTCCCCGGCCTTAGTAAAAGGTGTATCTGAATCGCTGGCAGGCCGCATTGCCTTTGTCGAAATGTCTCCGATCAATCTATTAGAAGCCCTAAGCAGCGGTATTACGCAGGAACAACACTGGTTTAGGGGTGGCTTTCCTGACGCGCTGACCAGCGCTACAGATGAACAGTTTAGCTTATGGGCAGAAAACTTTATCAAAGCGTATATAGAGCGCGATCTTAATCTTTTGTTCGGGGTGAACCTTTCTGAGGTACTGATCCGCAATTTCTGGTATATGCTCGCGGCGAATACAGGAAGTATCTGGACTGCGGAGAGTTATTCTAAGGCTTTGGGCGTTACCAGCAATACGATTAAAAGATATCTTGATTTTATGGAAGGGGCTTTCATGGTCAGGCAGCTCCCTGCATGGTACATCAATGTAGAAAAGCGCGTAGTCAAGGCACCCAAGGTGTATATCCGTGATAGCGGGTTGTTGCACCAGCTCAACCGGATTCGGAGCAGCAGAGAGCTGCCGCTCAACTTAATCGTCGGCGATTCCTGGGAAGGTTATGTCATTGAGCAGATTTATCAGTTAAAGCCAAGACATCTGGAGATGTATTATTACCGGACGCACAATGGTGCTGAATGTGATCTCATATTGGTTGACGGACTTAAACCCGTAGTAGCTATAGAAATTAAATATGCCGCTGTTCCTTCACTTTCCAGAGGGTTTTATACTATTTTGCAAGATTTGAAGATCGAAAAAGCCTTTGTGATTACGCCAGGGGAAAAGCAATATGCCTTGAATGAAACCACAACGGTAAGCGGTTTACGGTTCTTCCTTGAGCATACGTTGAACGGGCTTTAAAGCTCACTCATCCGCTACTTCATAATAGCGATTTTGCCAGATGAAGAGTACTTCATTTCTTCTTCTCCATCACCTCCAGAAGACTTGATTCCAGATACAGATTCGCTTTGCCGATTTTCTTACTTTCCAGTTTGCCGCTCCGTACGTAATTGTTCAGTGTGCGCTCTCCCACACGAAGCATTCGCGTAGCCGTTGCTGTGTCATGCCAGACCTCTCTTTCAGCCAGTTTTCTCATCTCCTCATGATGTGCTTTCCAGAGCTGGATGAACTCCCGCAGTAAAGCGATAATAATTAATAAACTTCTGATCATGGCTGTCTAATAATTAGTGGTTCCTGCATATGTGCTGTTGCTGATCTGCTTGCTGTCATCGCTGTGGAAAGCCGCATATAGGTGGAGCAACTGGCCTTTGAATGCTAGGGGCAACTCCAGGAAATCCGTCTTTTCCATAATCCTTGCCCCGCTCAGCGAATAGAATGATTTGTTTAATGCAGGTGCATACACCAACAGCATCACCCTGCTGCGCTTATGATATACTTCCGTCCGGTTGCTCAGTAGCCAGCTGAACTGCAGACCATTTGACAGCACTGCGGCAGAAACATTTAGGGGTGGATCAATAAGCCCCTTGCACAACAGTACCCTGGAATATTCTATCCCGAGAGCAGGGTACACTCCGCTTATCGCGTTCTTCATCTGATAAGATTTAGCCGCTGCATTTGCCGAATGTCTCTTGTCGGAAGCCTCCAGCGTAAAGCCGATCCGTACAAACTCCGTCATGGAATTAATGAAATTATTAACCAGTTTCATCTTCTCTCTTTCAGCAAGCTGGCCGGAGCTTGCTTCCTTTTTGGGTTTCAAGGTCTTCATTTTTACATAAGCCTTGCCATACCGGATGTAACCGATCACATCACCGATTTTTCCGGAGAGCCCTCCTAATAATCCATCTTTTAATCTTGCCATAACTAGTCTTTCTTTTTATCTGTGTTCTATTTGTCTTAAATCTGTGTACCTGCCTGCTACGGATGGACAGCGGACTACCAACGGGCCAGCACCGGCCCACAGTCGGGTTTTTCCGAACCTGAGCCGAACCTGAGCCGAAGCTGGCCCGAAGCTCATCCGAAGCTGAAAGGGTGTCAGCCAAAGCACAGAACGAAAGTAAAAAGGAAAAAAATAGCACATGTCGCATTTTGAACCTTATGTCGCATTATGTCGCATTTAGCACTTTATGTCGCAAAATGAACTTTATGTCGTTTTTTCGATATAAAGCACTGAAAATGTTTATCTTAGCTAATAAACCATTTATAAACCTGCTGCCACGTAGGTTCCATGCCGATTAGGGTCGGTATGCAGTCGCCACTGATCTGTTGCGGTACAACAAACCATGACATGAGTAGAGTATGCATTTATCCCAAGGATCTATGTAAGCCCCTTAGAATAGGGACTAGACAAGCACAGCGGAAACTAAGAGAAGCCCGTAAAGCACTAAAAAAGGAAAAACATCATTATATTACCGTCAAAGAATTTTGCGAATATATGGGTCTGCCAGAAAAGCTGTTTAAGGATTTAAAGTAGTCGAATGATTAATAGGGAGCGAGGGCTCCCTATTTTACCACCAGACATTAAAGTCATGAATATTGCTTCTTGTTATAAAGATTATATCGTTGTAAGGAGGCTTGAGGAATATGGTCGCCTTATTTTTCATCGGCTCATTGTTTACTCTCAAGATGGCGTCCCGACTCACAATATGGGTTCTGCTGACCCTGATATATTTATTTGGATCCAGAACTTTCATGGTAGAACTTAATCTATAAGCCCAAACTGTGATCTTGCCGGATGTTTCTTTGATATAGACAATTTCCTGTTCGCAATAGAAAAGTGCAATGTTATACATGTTCAACTTTTTTAGTATTCCTGCCCTAAGTGCTGGGGTAAGTTCTGTTTCTATTGCCTCCATTGGAGTTTCAACGAGTTGGGGTGTTTCGTAATGCTCAATAGTTAATCCCAAATCTGGCCTGTTTAGTGGGAGTTTTCCAAAGTACTTCCAGTACACCATTGCTTCAGCATTATAGTACATGTTGACCACAACGACAAAGCTAAGCATCATAAATAAATACTGGTCAAAGTATACCGATTGGGAAATATCATTGGCCTGGTTATATAAATATTTCCCACTGACGATCAGATGGAGCAACATGGTACCGCCTACACCAAATGTAAGCTGCAGCCAGAACCTTTTCCACTTTGAATGCTCCCAGGGGCAGAAACTATCCAATATCCAGCTTATAACGTTTATCACATAAAAAAGCACCAGTGCTACCGTGAAGCTAAATGTCAAAGACAGAAAATAGCCGTTTACAAATACTACTTCAAGTGGATTTTCCGATTGTTTGTAACACACAATTGTGTGAGCTGCTACTAGAGAGGAGGCAACAGGGAGAAAAAAATCTTTATACTTTTCTTTTCTCTGGAATTTAGATTTTAGTTCCATGTTAATTTAGATCGAAATATAAGTTGTTGCAAATGTAATAACATTAACAAAAGTTAATATACAATAAAATATTTGTTGTTGAACAATCATTCCAGTCGCGGCTAGTCGCGACCGGTCGCGACCGGTTGCGACTAGCCGCGAAAATACCTGGGCGAATAATTTTATTTAGGAAATGGCCAGTTTACTTTCGGCTATGAAAGAAAGCCATCACTTGCCCTGAGAAAACTTATGCGGATCTCATAAAGAGTAGTTCAGAGGGCGGCTGCTGGAAAGCTCTTTTACAATATCTACTAAAATTAATATCTCTTACCCAAGCTATTTTTATGAAGGAGCCTTTTGATTTTGAATACCCGACTGAGTTACTGAACGATTTAAGTTATTCTGAGGAATGTCCACTTGATTTTGAACCTAAGATCTCTTATGCAAAGGTGAGTTATCAGGTCATGGCCAACTTAAGTGTCTTAAAACAGCTCTACAGCGGCACCAATATCTTCACAGCATTGCTGTATGGCAGTGTTGCCAGAAAGGTGATGGTAAATACCATCGTCAAAGAAGCTTTTGTGGCATTCATGTATGTAATGAAAGGCGAAGTAAGCTTTCAGATGCAGGGACGGCCTGAAAGAGTCGTCATAGATCAGGGAAAATGCTTTATCCTTTACGTTCCGGCAGGAGTATATTCTTCTCCGTGGTTACCAGGCAAATGCACCCTTGCTTATTTCGTACTGCATCCCAGATTAGTTGCGAAAATCTTTGGCGATTATCCGGAGCTACACCCGGCCTTTAACAACTTACTCCAACAGGATCCAGAACCTAGGCTGTACCATGTTTGCAACATCAGTAAGTCGATGCAGGTACAACTCCGTAAACTGGGCAGTTACCAGCAACAAAGAAAACTCGTAACTGAATCGGCTATCCTGGCAATGTTCAGTGAACTGCTGGAGACACAGTTACAGCAATTAAACAGACATCAATATTCAAGCGTGGGTACCCTGGAAATTGCGATGAGAGTTTATGAATACATTAGAGATCATGCTATACTCGGTCCGCTACCCAAGGTGGAAGAGATAGCAGATCATCACCACATTGGTCATCGCACACTGCTGCGTGAGTTTAAAAATAGATTTGGTATTACCTTAAAGGATTTTATCACCCAAGAAAAAATGGATGCCGCTCATTATTTACTGGCAAAAGATCATTTATCAGTGACCGATGTTTCGCAGAGGTTGGGCTATGGCGACCCTCAGTCTTTCTCCCGCAAATTCAGGAATCATTTCAATTATTCTCCGAGTGATGCAGTAAATCATCCTAATCCCCGAATCTAAAAATGTCAAAAAAAGTTAGGTGATTTTGTCAAAAGGTGTTAGTACCTTTTTTTAGCACTTGAACTAATTTTGGTTCATCATCTAATAAGCAACATGAGATCGATAAACGACGCAAGCTTTATTCGGGATCGTAAAGGAGCCCCATTCCCGAGACCTTACTGGACTACTCCACATCTATAGTATATGGTGGTAATCGGGGTGCGTACCTAATAGGCAAAACAATATATCTATAACAGTTAATGACGAAATACTAAAATGAAAACCACAGTCAGCAACATAAGAATAGTGCAGATTAATGAAAACATAAGGCAAATTGCAGCTTTCATCGTTTGCTTAATCTGTTTAGCATTATTCGTTATTTCGGCTTATGAAAAAATTGTGGATCACGAAAGGTTTCTTAGGGGGCTTTCGAGGGTGAAGCTTGTTGGGCAATATGCAGTATTTATCTCCTACTTTGTTCCAGCTTCCAAAATCATAGTTTCTTTGCTATTGATAAATCCTGCTACCCAGAGATGGGGCCTATGGGGATTTACAGGACTTATGGGTGTATTTACACTCTATATTGGCAGCATGATATTTTGGGCGGAAAAACTTCCATGTAACTGTAATTTGATTATTGAAAAATTGGACTGGGGACAGCATTTATGGCTTAATATGGGCTTTTTAGTCCTTGTTATAAGTGCGTTGTGGCTCGGGAGAGCAAAGAGACATTAAAATAATAAACATGAAAAAGTTAAATATAAATATCAAAACATTCGCTTTGAGCCTTTTAGTTACTGGCTTGGCGATAGGGTTCAGTGCTTTTAAAAATGCAGAAAAAAATGTGGTCATCAGAAATGGAGTTGCATTTGCTAGTTGGAATTTCTCAGGCACTGATATCGAAGACCCGGGTGATTATGATTCCGGCACCACGTATTGTGGTATAGTAAAGGAGACTGTATGTATCGTGAATGCGCCAACGGCTGCTGGCGGTGGTATAGATTTGAATGCGATCGTGCCGGGCTTCACGCCAACTACCACCGTATTAGACCGAATCAATGCTGCCCTCGCTACTATACCTCTGACGACAAACGAAACGGTTTTAAGCTTTAGAGAGCAATAATAATATTTAGGCCGGATTAGATCAAAGCACCTAATCTGGCCTAAATAAATTAGGCGCAGATTGTTATAATACGCTTAAGTCTTTTATCATACATACCTCTATTTTTCTCTCTCCCTTTATCAGATCAAAACCCTGCTTGTTCAAGCATGCCCGCAATGGATCAAAATGCCGAAGGACTTCGTCAGGAACATTCAACCTAATATTACCAGCCCCCGATGACCCTGAACCAGTTTCATTTATGACCGGCGGATTGGAATAAATCCAGTTCATATTTTTCACGAAGCTGCTAATCGGCGTTCCTTTTTCCCCTGAAGGCATAGGGGGTGTGATCGGACCGGTGTCCAATTTCTTAATGATCCAACATGGCATTATTTCCTGCCGGATTGAAACGTTGATATTAAAATACCGGCTAAGATCTGACCATATCATCTCTTTCCGTTCTTCTTTGGTTAAGTTGATGGGAAAGATTGCTTCATAACAATACGTGTTATTTTCCCTCCATGATTCCTTCGATCCGAAGCTTTTATCATGAAAATACCGGCTCTTTCTGCCGTTATCTGTAATAACATGGCTTGCTGGGAAGCCGAAGTACCAAACCCTGTCAGACAATTTCAAATATAGCTCTATGATTGAAAGGTTAATTATGCTGATTCTTATGTTTCCACTTAATGAATCTACTGTCTCTTTATAAATTGAATAATCAACGCCTTGAGCCCTGCCGGTTAATGTAGACTGAAACAATACGCTTTTGGGAAGACTTTTTGGATCAAAGCTCTCGTTGTTTAACACCACCATAGGGCTGCTTACATCATAGTCAAGGTCCATTTTTACGGGCCAGTCCAGTTTCTCACCATTAATTAATGAGAAGACGTTTTTAAAGCTGATTTGTGAGCTCCCGGTATAGGCCTTTACCACCTTGTGCTGGTCAATCCAGACCTCGTGAGGAAAGGATTTGTGCTTAAAGGTGTTGGAAAGTAGCGTATCTTCCACAATGATCGGAATTTTCATATTTGGACGCTTTTTGAGGAACGCTTCAACTACTTCTTTCTTTTCAAAGGTGACCATAAAGATCTGGATTTTTCCATTTTGCTGATGTTGAATGCTATCTAGTAAGGTTAATGCTTCCAGGCAGGGTTTACAGGATGTTGTGCCAAAATCAAAAAGCACCGATTTCCCTTTTAGATCGTACAAATTTGTATGTGTGCCTTGATAGTTTAAGATTTTCTGAAGCATTAAGTTTGGTACTTTGGAGCCGATAGCTGGTGTCTCAGCATCCCCGGCCATGCCTTTAGCGCACAACATGACCATCACTGCCAGCGAGAGCAGCGTCTTAAAAAAATTTATATTCCGTGTTTTCATTTATCTTGGATTTTGTGGCATTCCTGTTAGTGAGATGACATCAGCCGGTAATAGAAAAACATACCGCAAATCGTTTGGAGGCAAGGTATGGGTCATCGTATTCGCACCGTTAACCAACACTCTTTTTAAAGTCCTGGCAAACCTTGGATCTCTGTTTAGCCTCCTTAGATCTGTCCATCTGGCGTTCCGAAATAACAATTGCTTTCGTCTTTCTTGCAGGATGATGCTTAAAGCCTGATCGGGATTAGCAGCTGAAAAGGGCACAAATGTTCCGGTTTTCCAACGCTTGACCAATAGCTCATTGAGGGTCTTAATAGCAGCTTCCGCGCTACCACTTCGGGCAAGACATTCTGCCCGGATCAGGTACAATTCGTCATTAGCAAAACCGTTGAAAACCGGAATACTTTCGAAACCTCCATATGAGCCTTTGAAGCTATATTTGCCGGCCCCTCTGCTCCGGAAAAACAGCGTTTTTCGGACATCATTGACATGGTAACTTTGATAAAGTGTAGAATCAATAAAAGCGCGGCTTGCCGAAAGCAATGTGGAAATACCACTTGCAGCATAAAAAATCATTTCTTCATTGAAAACTGGAAACGGATTATTAGAACTGGCATTGAATTGATTATAATCTATTAAGGTCTTATTAATCTGCAAAGCTGAATCTGCGTAGGTACCAGCTTTGTCATAATCCTCCATTGCTAAGTAAGTCCTTGCAAGGGCTGCCAGCGCAGCTACCTTATTTGGCCTCATTTTGCTATCTGACGTAAGAGGAAGCAAAGTGCTGGCTGATTTAAAATCTGAGATGATTTGGTCGTAAGTCTGTTGCACCGTGCCCCTTGTCGAGGGAACATTAAAATTTGGACTGAGCCTCAGCGGAATCCCCGGTTCTGCATTTAAATCATTTTGGCTGTAAGGTTTGCAAAAGCTTTGAGCGAGCCAGTAAAACGAGAAGCCCCGAAAAAATAATGCCGAACCTTTTATGTGATTAGCTGCTAATGTTGCACCATTCTTTTCCGTTATTTTAGGGATTTCATCCAAGACGGTATTGCAGATAAAGACCGGACTATAATACCAATTTGCAAGGGTAACTTCGGAAGCAGCATCATTCCATATATAACATTTCTGGTCATAGTCTTGTCTGGATGCATAGGCGCTATATGACACATAATAGTCGTCCGCGCCTAGTTCAGATAGTCCCTGATAATTACCCAAATTGAGTCCTTCGTTGTTATCAAGGAGCGCTTGCAAATCCTCCAGGGATGAAGGGGTCACCAGCGACTGGTTAGGCTTCGCATCAAGGTATTTCTTGCAGGACAATATGGTAGTTAGCATCAGGATGCAAATGGCTAACGAGCAAGTTTTATTTAGGTATTTCATGCAGTAGTTTTTTAATTAAAGATTTGCTTTAAAACCAAAGGCGAGCCCTTTTTGTAATCCGGTCATAGAATATGGATAGTCCGGGTCGAGCTTCTGGTTGGTTTCTTTCCAGATTATGCCAATATTGGACGCAGTGAGTGAGAATTGCAGATTCTTGAAGATTTTATTCGATGCTGCCGGCGATAAGTTATACCGAAGAATAATGTCATTGAGCCTGATGTGATCTCCTCTGTCTACATTTACTTCAGAACCTGCATAAAAACTGTCTCTTTGGGTATTTGCCGGAAAAACCATAGAGGGTACAGTCGTATTCAGCTCATCCGCGGGTTTCTGCCAGCGCCTGGAATAATCATCATCTCCTCTCCAGTTGTTAAAAAGACTGCTATAGTTGATCGCCTGTCTGCGGATATAATAGTCCAGTTTATAAGTAATGTTGAAGGATAGTTCAATGCCTTTCCAACTGAAAGTATTTCTTAGGAATCCGGTATAAAGCGGAATTGCTGAACCGTGAAACGTCAGATTTTTCAGCGAGTCGGTAGTCAGACTTGAATATGACTTGCTGTTCTCTCCTTTAAATATACCGATCGGGTCGCCGGTTTGAGGGTCCAATCCATAAAACTTATAGCTAAACATCGGGTATAAAGGATAATTTTCAAGCGGAGCTATGGAAATTGCGTTACCTACATAAGAAGAGGCTGAGAGCGGTTTATTGAAGAACCTTGAAACAATATCTTTTACGTAGGCAATAGATGCAGACGTCGTCCATTTTAGCTGAAGGTCAATATTGTTTGAATTGAGGGTCAGCTCAAAACCCCTTCCCCTAGTCTGGGCTACGTTTTTTGTTGCAATATTAAACCCAGTGGTTGCATCAATTGGCGTACTTGCAAACAGGTCATCCGTTTTTTTAGTGAAATATTCTAATGATCCTGTGAGGAAATTTCCTTTGAAAGCGAAGTCCAATCCATAATTTATCATCCTCAACTCCTCCCATCTGGCATCAGGATTTGGCGGTGTATTAACCAATGCATATTTGTAATTGGTGAACTGCGCAGGGCCGTTCACATAATAGATAACAGGCTTAGTTATTACCCCAGGACTTACGTTTCCACTGAAGCCATAGGTAGCTCTGGCTCTTAAAGAGGGGAGCCAGCCAATGGCATAAAACTTTTCGGCCGATATATCCCAGCTTGCGCCCATGGACCAGAGCGGTTTCCATTTTTGATTGGTGTTTACCCCAAACACATTGGCAGCATCTCTCCTGGCGCTCCCGGATAGGGTGTAACGTTTGTTAAATGTATAAGCCGCATTGCTGTACAAAGAAACCATCCTGTTTAAAGCGCCGGAAAATGAGACGTTATTAGGAATGTACCCATTGTTGTCTGTAAGGAGGTTATCATATACCGGGTATTGGTTGACAAAATCTACATTCGCATAGGATAGGATTTCATCGTTGTACCCATAGATGCGGTCAGTATTAGACAATACTTGTGATTGAGACAATTCAGATCCGAGCAGTATGTTCAATTGGTGTTTGCTATCTAAGATCTTGTTGTAGTTGATCTGACCACGAAGATTATTGGCTTTTAAATTCGAAAAAGAGCGATCAAGAATTCCACCCATCGGAATGATTCTTTTCGTCCCGGCACCGGTAATTTGGGTAAACTGATTGATCAGGTTACGTGTAAAATAGCTTTCAGGACTGTTGTATTTTCTTCCCGTAGAAATCTGCCGCTCGTATCTATATAACAATTCTGCATCAAGGCCATCTAAAATTTGATACTTTAAACTTGCATTGAAGTTTATATCCTGCACATTTAAAGTGTTGTCGTTTATTCCGATCTCCTCCAGTGGCCTATACGACCAGTCTAGCAAGCGGCCTGCACCAGCGGTATCTGTATAATTTTTATTGTAAGTTTCCGGTATTGCAAGTGCGCCGGTATTTGCATCCCATAGCTGCATATATGGGTATATTCCCTTTCTGGTTTTAATATTGCTAAGACCGTTGCTTTCTGAATTTACCTGCGCGAGTGAAAATGACGTTCTTAATTCGAGTTTCTTAATGAGGCGCAGATTATTGGATGCCCTAATGCTGTATCTTGAATTTGCATTTCCAACGAGTGTGCCTCTGTTATGGTCATAGCCCGCGGAAATTAAATAGCTGTTGACCTTACTTCCTCCATTTAAATTGAGACTGTATTGCTGATGGATTGCTTTTTGATTAAAATGGTTGTTTACGTCATTTCTATAATCAATGTTTCGCAAGGCGTTGATTTGATTTGTTGCCTCTGTAGCTGAAATTAATCCTTTGCTTTGTTTATCCAATAGATCTACAACGGGCGAAATTACCGGGCGCGATGAATTCCCCACTGTCAAGTCATTCTGATAAAAGTTGTTTTGATAAAGAAATTGCTCTACGTCTATGAAATCAGATGAACTCATCTGCGGATGATAAAAAAGGTTTGGCTTTTCAACTAAATTTAAACTGCTGTTTACTGTAACGCGCAAGTCTGAGTTGAATTTCCCCTTTTTAAGGGTGATTACAATTACCCCGTTTCCAGCCCGGGCTCCCCATATCGAGGCAGCGGCTGCATCTTTTAGGATACTTATGCTTTCTACATCATTGGGATTAATGTTCGCAAGATCTCCTTCGTAAGGAAAATTATCTACTATGATCAATGCGCCTATTGCGCTGCCGCCCAGGGTATTTATACCACGGACATTCATTATGGACCTCCCGCTAAGTCTTTTGTCAACATACAGGCCATTCACTATGCCGTCCAGTCGCGCCAGTATATCAGATGAGACAGATCGATTTAGCAGATTACTGTCGATCTTTACAAAGGACCCTGTTGCGTTGACCTTTGAGAGATTTTGATAACCTGTGCTAACCACTTCGATCTCGTTAAGGCCCTGAGAAAAAAGCTTTAACCTCACTATTCCGATGTCTTGCGTTACGTTTATTTCCTGGCTTTCGAATCCCAAATAGGAGATGATCAATGAAGCTTTCTCATCCACGTTTTCAACCGAAAATTCACCGCTTTCATTTGTCTTTGTCGACCTGTTGTTACCTTTTACGGTTACCGTAACTCCGGCCAGAGGCAGACCTTGATCGTCATGGACAATACCACGCACATCAATATCGGCAAAATGATCCAGGATACGATCCAGCAAGCTACTGGGTTTTTCTTTGATGACGATGGTCTTCTTTGTCATGGAGTAGGTAAAGGGGAGGCCGTTTAAGCCTTTTTCCATTACTTCTTTCAGATCCGTGTTTTTGAAATTTGCATTTATTGATCTCGTAGCGTCGAATTTGTCATCATTCCAGACTACATTGTATCCGGCCTGCTTCTTTATTTCTTTAAAAAGTTGGACTAAAGTTGCATCCTTTTGGACATAAGTGATCTTTTGTGCGGAGGTGGATGCGCTGACGTGCATCATTGTGATCAAAATGAGTACAGTGGTTAGCCGCATTATAAACAGGATTTTACGGATATGTGATCTCCACATACCCAAAATATTGGCATAAAATATATACATTTGTTCGGTTTGTATTAAGTTGATAGGTTGTTCGATTTATCTTTTGTACAGGCTTTTAGGCCAGCGGTGGTGAGAACACCTCTGGCTTTTTTTATGCCTTATACCATTTTACAAGTAATTTTACGGCATAACTAAAATCCTCCTCCCTTCAATTTTAAAGTTTATTTCTCCGGTTAATTGAAGCATTCGGAGTACTTCAGCTACATTTTCAAACTTTGAAATCGTACCGCTGAACTGCCTGTTTGCTAAGTCTTCATTTTGGTAAGCTATTTCCACATCGTACCACCTTGACAGCTTGGGCATGATGTCTCTTAACTTTTCTTTAAGAAACATGAATTCTCCGTTTTTCCAGGCAACTGCATTGTCTGTATCAATTTTTTGAACCGTGATTTTTGAACCAGTCAAGTTGGCTTGCTCGCCTGGGCTGAGGATGATATTTTGGTTAACGCTGACGGAGCCTTCTACTAAAGTAGTTTTGGTAGTTACGTCGTCTTTATAAGCGCTGACATTGAAGTGGGTACCGAGTACTTCTATTACCTGACCACTAGTCAAAACCTTAAATGGCCTGTTTTTATCCTTAGCTATTTCGAAGTAGGCTTCACCGCTCAACGAGACCTCTCTAGTCGCCAGGTATGAAGGGCTGGTTTTGAAAGTTAACGTTGAGGCGGCGTTGAGCCATATTTTTGTACCGTCTTTAAAAACGACCTGATACTGGCCTCCCTTTGGGGTGCTTAGTGTTTGGGTTCCGATTGTCTCACCAGGGTTTTCAATTGGTGTACCATCATTGTATGTTAATTCATTGACATCAATAATTACCCCTGTTTTAGCATCACTCAGGTTGATCTTTTTACCATTGGATAATGTAAGCGTAGCACGGTTACTACCCGGCTGTATTATGCTGGTTGTTTCCTGGTTTGTTGGAGTACGGTTGGCAGTGATGTACATATAATTTCCATACCACAGTAACAGGACTGCCGCAATTCCGGAAATAACTTTGATAAGTTTAACGGTTTTAGGATTTTCTATCCGGGGTGGATTGGAATCTGCTTCCTCTCTGGATGGCGCTATTCTTTCTTCAGGATCAGGTTTTGGGAGTTGTTGTAAAATTTCCTGGCCTATTTCTTCTATTCGTTTGTCGGAAAGATCGTGCTCATGGTTGGATAATTGCATGTACCAATCCTCAATCAGTGCTTTCTCAGAGTCAGTACACTGACCTGCGTTATATTTTGCAATTAATTCTTTAGCTTCTTCGTTTGTCATTTCCTACTAAGGTAAATGTATATGAAGATAACAAAATGACCTTATAGAAAATCAGAAAAAAAATAAAGTTTTTTTTAATCCGCAGTAATTAAAACAGCAGCAATACAAAAATAGCGCTAAGTTTTGTTCTCAAGATTCTTATTGCATTATTGATATGTTGTGATACATTGTTTTCAGTAACATTCAGTTTGTCAGCTATATCGCGATTGGCGAGGTGCTCGATCCGGCTAAGCTCAAATGCTTTCCGCATTTTTTTTGGCAATGCCTGAATTTCTTTGTCAATATGATCTTGAAACTGCTTCTCTCTCACTAAATGGTCTGTATGGGCGATGCTGCCTGTGTTGGTATAATCCTTTAATGATTGAATGTATTTGGATTCGACTTTTTGACGTGCAATGTAATTCAGGACTTTATTTCTTAAGGCCGTGTATAGGAATGCAGTGAGATTAGTCGTTTCTTGCAACTGTTCTCTTTTGACCCAAAGATTTGTAAACAGTTCTTGCACAAAATCCTTAGCCTGGTCTTCGTCTCTTAGTTTCTTGTATGCGAACACAAACATCAAGTGGTAATACCGGTTGTAAATTTCCGTGTAAGCAGCATGGTCAGCTGTTTTTAGAAGATCTGTTAGTTGTGAATCAGAATAGGTTTTGTAGTCCGGCATCGCTCATCATATTAAATCGTTAATATTTTGAGCTTCATTAAGGATTAAAAGTTGAATGCCTTTAAGTAGCAATAGGGCACAGCAACTTGCTCTCCTCTACAGCCTGGCTCTGGTGGGCCAACCATCTCTTTCAAGATGGCTCCAAGTAAAGAAATAAGCAAGCACCGCGCCCTATAGCTTGTATAGGGAACAAGTGCTGTACTTACCTCGCTTGGATAAATTTACCAGATTTAGCTGCGAAGCTCGTTTTAGCAGTGCTCTATTGATTCAATAAGAGAGCTGCAAATGTATACATTATTTAATTTTTAATATCCACTATACGAAGCTAGTTATAACCCGCAAAGTAAAACACATAACAAGGGTTGTAAAAAACCACCTCGAATGGTATAATACCACTCGGCTTTTAATTATATTTGCTTTATGGATACTAAATTTCAGGAAAGCCCTACTAAAGTTCATCTTGGTCACAATGTTCAACGCGTCAGAGAGATCGTTGGTTATAAACAAGTAACGTTAGCTGAGATAGTCAATCTTAGTCAGCAAAGTATTTCTAAATGGGAACAGTCTGAAGATATTCCTGATGACGTATTGGAAAAGCTAGCTAAAGGATTAGGTGTTACTGCGGAATTCATCAAAAACTTCAAAGAAGAAAAGGCGATATATAATATTCAAACAAATCGGGATGAATCAAAACAGAATAGCCTCAACTATCAGCCAAATATTACTTATGACGCAGCAGATAAATTAGTACAACTTCTGGAACAATTCATCCAGGAAGATCGTGTTAAAACCGAATCCATTACTAACCTAAGCAAAGCTGTACTGGACTTAGCAGAAGAAGTGAAGAAATTAAAAGCTAAATAATAATCACTCAATTCCAGGGTATGGTTATTGTGATGAATATTGTTAAAATTTGTATTATGATCGCTGTAGAATTATCACTTCAACAATTAAAACAAGCTGTGAAGCAGCTTTCGCCTTCTTAGAAACTTGAGCTGAAGATAGTAACAGTATCCGCGGTGTTTCTATAAAATATTCAGTTTCTTTTTGAGGGCTGGGGACAGTGCTGCTTTGGGTACCACCAGACTGATGGTGTTGATGGCAAAGTAAGGTTCGGACACTTCTATGTAACCTGCAAATGGCCCGACATTTCCCCATGAATTTTTGACTTTAAAAAACAATTTTCCGGAGCTTGTTTGATCCAGGCCCACCAGGTGCATCAGGTGATCGTCCTGGGTGGTCAGGTTTTCGTACAATTGTTGTCTCAACTCCTGGCTGTATTCAACTTCTTTGGATTCCGGGCTCAATTTCTCTGACTTAGCATCTGCTTCATCGGCAAAGCTCATGGCGTATCCTTTTTCCTGTTGAAATCCGGAGTTGCTGACATCTGCATCCCACATTATGGTATAACCGTCTTTTAAGGCGCTTTTGGTTAAACTGATCATTTCCTGTACGGGCAGGTTGTAAAAGGAGCCGTTGGCAAAGTTATCCGGTGCTTCCAGAATAAATTGCTGGTAGTATGGGTGATGGGTAAAAGAGCTGATGTTGATGTAGTCTGCCGCCTTAAATTTCATCAGCTCTTTGGCAAAAGTCTTTGGGGTATAGTTTATTCCTTTGTAGTCGAACGTTGCAGGTGGCGTTCCCATGTATTGATCCAACAGCTGCTCATAGCCCCGAAGCCAGTTTGGGTTTAACGGGCGCTGTTTAAGGGTGCTATCCAGGTGGTTCTTTAGGGCAGCTTCCAGGCCAGTATGATCGGGGATCTCTCCGCTCTTACCCTGGAAGACCTCTTGTGGCATAGCGCCGTATTTTTCTGTTGCATTGATCAGGTCATGTCCGAGTCCGCCTTCTCCGAACTGTGCTTTACCCTGGCGCAGGATATAATTCTTCGCTTTTTCGATATAGACGTTCCGTGTCGTGAACATTTCAGAGAGGTTTAGTTCAGCCATTCCTTTACGGATCCCTTCTGACTCAATGAGCGATGTGGTGGAGTAGTTCCAGCAGGTACCGCTTTGTCCCTGATCTTTAATGCCCGTAACCGGGTTATTGGCGATTGGTTTTAAAACTGGTTGCTGGGCTAGTGCGGCACAGGCAAGTCCCAGGGCACAGGCAAGTAAGGTAAGTCTTTTCATCACGATGAGTTAGCTCTCTAAATTAAAAAAAATCCCGGACCTAAGGGCATACCTTGCTATTTATATACGCCCATATAAATAAACCTTACGCTCACAACTATCACACTTGTAACGCTTCACGCGTTTCCAAAAAATTAATTTCATATAGCCTGGCCTGGGAATGCGAGAGGACAACTCCCCCACGTTGCAGGAAGGGCACTTTTTATAGGCCTTTGACCAAAGTAGTTTTTCTTCTTCCATAGGTTTACGACTTGTAATTATTCAACAAAAATAGGATAAGCATGTTGACCAAAACTGACATTAATGTTAATAAATCCGACAAATAGATGCCTAAAAAAATCCCGCACACTCATCATGTGCGGGATTTCAAAGAGCATTAATTTATAAATACTATTTACAGTCTGTTACTACAAATTCTGCATCTAGGTTCATGATTTTAGATCCGGCGTTGTAGCTGCCTGTTACTTTTAAGCCTGCTGCATTGCTAACACTGATACTTTGCGTTCTGTCGATTTTAATTGCTTCAGAAGTATAGGTTTTCTCATCATATACCGCACTGATGCTGTATGTATGACCATTTTTAAGTTTAAGGCTCAGTTTGCCGTTTACCATTTCAACGTCTGATGAACTATTGTCCGTTGCATCTTTTAGGGTCATCCATGTAGTAGGGTAAGCGATGATGTTCTTATTAGTACATTTTGCTACGAAAATAATGTCTGTGTCAACGAAATCCGTAAATGCAGGAGCAGGGATGGTAATGGCTACATCTGTACAGCCTCCAACAGCAGTTTCTAAAACTTTAGAAGAACGGTCTCCTCTACGTGAATATACAATTATTTTACCTGGAAGTAAACGACCTCTTCTTAGTAGTGAAAACGCTCTTGCGCTTCCCGCTCCTACAACACGTCTTACTCTACTTAGATCAGGCGCCAGTTCTGCAAGAACCTGTCCGCTCGCGCTAGCAATTACGATCTGATAACCCACATAGGTATCTTCATCAGCACCTAGTGAGATATTCACACTACCAGAACATTCAGTACTTGTGTACCAGTTTAATGCCCATGTAGATAAGTGATTGATGTTGATCAAAGCCACCAATTTACCACCTGTATTTGACACTGTAGTTGTACCTTCATATTTCCACTGTCCAGTTGATTCGTCTAAGCTCCAAACCGGAATCACGTCCCCAGCTTTAACAGCCAAAGCTGTTGTTGGATTAATCAGCGCAGGATTGATCTCAATCTCTGCAGTTATTGACTTAGAAAAGTTTTTAACTGCTGTACTACCTGCAGTCATATCAATAGAAACAGCACCGGCAGTAATGAAACTTACTTCCCCAGTGATAGGCTGGTTGTTTGGTCCGATTGGATTTACAGCTGTTAACATTGGCGCTACCGCATCCAATGCATCAACATCAGTGGTACCATAATATACCATAGTCGTTTTCAAAGAAGTTGCAGCGATCACTTGCTTATTAGCATCTAACACCTGTGTTCCTGCTGGGATTGCCAATTCTACAGTTTGGGGTGTAGTAGCAGTCACAGCGGTTTCAATTTTTGTTTCTGCTACCGATGCACCACCTGTCAGCGGCTTATCAGTTTGAGATACCGCAGTTCCATCAGCAGGGTTAGCATAGGACAACAAAGGAATTACCACATTGTTGATGTCGTCTGCACTTGTAATGGTGAATTTTTGAAATATTGGCGCATAACCTGTTACATTCGCTGAGATAGTAAATACAACCGGACTGGCAACAGTTGGGTTTGAGAACCGGTTTAGGCTGATAGGAAGTAACCCGTTGCTGGCCACGAAATCCTTTCCTCCATTGTCTGTTTGCACAAAATCTTTACCAGGACCGCCGATCGTTACGGTGATGGTCGCGGGAAGTGCCGCCCCAGCTGTAGGATTAGCTTTTACAAAGCGGATCAGGGTGGCTGATTTACTTAGTGATTCAGTTGCGATAGCTACTTTTATATCTTGTGCTGGGTTTTTACAGCCGTTCATTACCAGAACAGATGTACCGAAAACCATAGCAACGCCTAAAGCAGTTGCTTTATATAGTGAATTGAAATTCTTCATTTTTATATTTGATTGAAAGGAACGTTAATTATTTGATTTTGAAATTGAAGTTTAACTGGATAACAGGAAGGAAGCGATAGCTTTCCATGTTTTTCTCCAGTTGAGTTTCCATCTGCTGGTTTTCAGACAATAGCTTTGTACCAACTACTGTAGATTCAGGCGATTTCAGGAAATAGGTTCCCAGGTCAAGGTTGATATTGAACAATCTTTTAGGAACACTTTTAAACAATCCCAAACCAAGATAAGGCGCTACACCTTTCCATGACAAGTCGATGTCCAGCTGGCCAACTTCTGCTCCGGTTAAGGTCATATCCCCATAGTTATAAGAACCAGTTGGAAAAAACTCAAGCTCACCACCAGCTTTGAATAAATAGCCAAGTCCGGCTACTACACGGAAAGCATTGGTTTTGAACGGTGCATAGTCTGCGAACAAATGTACATTAGACAATTGAGCATTCAGCGTATTTGAAGCGTCAAAACCTGAAAATTTGATGGCATCGTTTACTTTGACAGATGTACTCGTACTACCGCCGAATCTTAATCCGAGTTTTGGTGTCACACCATACCTTACATCTGCTCCAAGACCTTGCGAACCAGCAATTACCTGCAGATTGATTGGATGTTGTTTAAAGCCTGTGTCAAGAACCGACCGGCTTTTTGTTGGCATTACCGCAGCGTCCTGCGCGAAGCCAAGTCCTGCATATGCAAGAGCAAGCATTAAAAGTAGAGATTTTTTCATTACTGTTTGTTTGTTTGGTTATATATTTCCCCTATAGAAAGTAGCAAAGCTATATAGAATATATCAATAAACTACAAAGCTAGATAAGTTAGTAGTCCAGACATATAATCCTGGACTACCACAACTTTGAATTAATAAAAATTCCACAGCAGTGGTTATATGCGAAAAAAAGGGGAAACATGGTCCTTATGACAGCTGGAAATTTGCATTTTTCTTAAATTATGTAGACACTTTGTATACGATGCTGATGGGAGAATATATATCAATCTGGAAATAAGTAAAATAAAATTTACATATTTATCTATAATTAGAGAATTATAGTGAAGAGCCCTATTCATCGCGCAGAACCAATATATGTCGCTGCTATTCTAAATTATTTATCACCATACTACCCGATATCTCCAGATATGGCGGGACAGCTGAACGCAGCGCTATTCCATTTTCCTGTAAAAAAGGGGGATTATTTAATCAGACAGGGAGAACATGCAACTGCTTTCTATTTTATTATAAGCGGCATCGTAGTTGGATACACCACCCGCAAGAAAAAAAAACTAACTACTTATATTTGTGCAGAAGGTGATACGGTTTCCTCAATCAGTGGAATGTACGGCGAAAAACCCTCGGGGGAAAGCGTTTTTGCCATAGAAGATACCATCCTGCTGGGATTACCTGTGGAGACGATACTTGAGTGGATTGAGACTTCATTGGGATGGAACATTATTGTCAGAAAAATTCTGGAAGATTTCTATAAAATAGCCCATGAACGGTCCAATGTCATCCGGATGGGCACAGCAAAGGAGAAATATGATTATTACGCAGCTGAAATGCATGAACATTTCGAGCGCATTCCGGTAGCGTTCATTGCGGACTACCTGAACATCAAATCAAAAACACTGGAAAAACTGCTAAAGGACCGTAAAAAAAACTCTGAACAACTTAATGAAAAGCTTGACCTATTGATCAGAAGCTATTTGGTAGACGAGGAAAGTTTCAGAAAACAGGGTCTTACACTTACAAAAATGGCTAAAGCATTGTCTATTCCCTCCCATCAATTGTCGCACTTCATCAACTCCCGATATAAGAAAAGTTTCAATGCCTTAATCAACACCTACCGGGTCATCTATTTAAGGAACAGACTTCAGCACGATTTCGCATGGCAGCATCTAAAAATTGAAGCACTGGGAATTGAAGGTGGATTTTCTTCCAGAAGTGTATTCTTCTCAGAGTTTAAATTGCGAGTTGGCATGAGCCCCGCAGAATATGCCAGATCGATAAAAAACGTTAGTCTACAATGAAAAACCATCACATTTTAAGGGTTTTGCTTGGCATGTTCTTGATTTCTGCAGCACTACACACCCAGGGACAAATCACCTTAACCAATACTCCCTCTTTAATGTTAAAAGAGTATTTGGTATTGCCTGACTCCGGATACAGCTTTAACCAGATACTCAAAGACCGCTCGCTGGTATTCAAACCAGATTCAATAAGGGCTTCGGTAAGTGACACCTATTGGGTCAGACTGGTGATCCATAATCCCTATCCCAATGAGGAGCATTACCTGATTTCCCTCTCCCAGCCCCTAAACTATACCCTATATTATGTTAAAAGTGGAGGCGAAAAATGGGAAAATCAAAGAGCAGGCCTAAACTCACCTAACAGACAGCGCTTCATAAATTCAATCCTCATCGCTTTTAAGCCATTGGAAACAAATGTCTTGTACCTCAAGCTAGACCTTCGAAACATTAAAAAGCATGGGTACATGGGCAAGCCTGCTGTCATTTTGGAAAAAGAGGTGATATTCAATGCCGAAGAACGCTTTATAAAGTTATTCTTCTATGTGTGCTGCATCGCATTAATAGCCTTTTCCTGCTATAATTTCTATATCTATATTCAACTAAAAGATAAAGCATACCTCTATTATGTAATCGTACAAATCGGCGCGCTGGTATTTTTTATTGGAGACAACCTGTATATGAACGTGCTGTTCCCGCTGCGTATGTATAGTTTAATTGCGGGACCAAATGGCCGGATACTCTATTATAGTCTAAATGATTTTGCGGAGCATATCGGAGTGGCGATTATCTTTTGGGGCTTTATCCAATTTACCCGTTCTTATCTTGGCGTAAAAGCAACAATGCCTTTTCTCGATAGGCTATTGAACTTTCTTAGCTATACATACGTCATTCTGGAAGCAGTGCCAGCTTTAGTAACCATTACAGGGATATACTATTTAAATATGTCAATCATTGACAATATTTTTATACTGATCATTGTCGCGACTTGCCTCTCAACCGCCACAATTGCCTCACTACATAAAATAAAAGTGGCCCGGCATTTTTTATTGGCAAATTTACCCCCGGCAGTTTTTACCGTAGCAGCCTCTTCCCATATCTTACTCTATAAAGAAAGCAGTGCAATATTTCCCACACTGGCCATTTTATCGCAGATATTTACATTCGCAGTGGCGTTGGTAGCCCGGATAAAGTTTATTAATAGTGATCTGAACAGCAAAGCAGAAGAGGCCATGCAACTAAAAATGGAGATGACTTCAGCTGCATACGAAAGACTATTAATGGAGCAGAAAAACTTGCACATGGCTTTGAAGATGGAACTTGAGAAAGAAAGAAATGACTTGTTGCAGCAAAAACTGGAGGCAAACCAGCGTACGTTGGCCGGCAATAGCCTGCACCTTCATCAAAAGACCAAATTATTGTCGGACCTGAAGACACAACTTCAGCACATAGACCCACTCAATCCACTCGACAAACCTGAAATTTTAAGAAATATTAAGTCCTCGTTAAAAGACAATCAATACCTGGACGAAAATTGGGATGATTTTAAATTACATTTTGAGCAAGTGCACCCAAGTTTTTTTGAAAATTTAACAGCTACCTATCCTAGCCTGACTCCTTATGAATTAAGACTATACGCTTACTTCCATATCAACCTTTCTACCAAGGAAATTGCCGCACTATTAAACATCGCCCCTGCGAGTGTAAGGCAGGCAAAAACGCGTTTGCTAAAAAAAACCAGGTCGGTGTAGATACTTTGTATACACTTTCTATTAAACTTATTGACTTTAATTATCGTTCTTTGGAGCGCTGAGAATTAGACTTGAGATAGCGTGATAGTAGTCCTGATTTATAATACAGGACTACAACAAAATCAAAAATTTGAAACTAAACCATATCTTTAAGAAACCCACCACCACAAACAATAAACTTTTTATACCAAATTAAACTATATGGAACCTTACATTGGAGAAATTAAACTATTTGCAGGCGACTTTGCCCCACGGGGCTGGTTTTTCTGCGACGGAACGTTATTAGACATCAACTATTATCAGAAGTTGTTTTCATTAATTCAGACCTACTACGGCGGGAATGGCCAAACTAACTTTGCTTTACCAGATCTAAGGGGCCGCGCACCAGTACAGCCTGGTCAGGGACCAAATCTAAAAGTAAACTACGGTCTGGGCCAGCAAGGGGGTAAAGAAGAGGTAATTTTGTCCCAACAGCAAATGCCTGCTCACTCTCACAGCTTAAAGGCGGTTTCGGCCGGCGCAAATCAATTCGCACCGGAAAATAATTATCTGTCGATTACACTTGACAAAACAACGGAACAACCGACGAATTCCTATAATGACGCAACAGTAGCAGGTGTAACCTTCGGTAATTTACATACAGCCAGTGTGGTCCCTGCAGGTGGAAGCACGCCAGTAAACATAGTTTCGCCGGTTTTAGCAATTAACTACATTATTGCCTGGGAAGGTATTTATCCATCAAGACCCTAAGTAAAAATTATCTTAATTAATAAACATGTAGC
Organism: Pedobacter psychroterrae; assembly: GCF_004331695.1. GTDB lineage: Bacteria > Bacteroidota > Bacteroidia > Sphingobacteriales > Sphingobacteriaceae > Pedobacter > Pedobacter psychroterrae. The sequence continues at coordinate 407,994 of NZ_SJSL01000001.1, forward strand.
GGGCTTCTATCATATAGAAGCCCGTTCTCATTAAAAATGAGCCTAATGTAGACACTTTGTATACACTTCCAGATAAACACATTGGCTTTTGAATGTCGTTCTTTGGTGATCTGAAAAAAGGGGTAATGCAGGTAATATAAATTGTAGTCCTGATATATAATGCAGGACTACAATTAAAATAATTACCTATTAGCAGTACTTACCTTTACATCAGGTTATTAACCTTTATTACCAAACAAAAATCACCACCATGATTACACTTCTACGCTCGTTCGCATTGCCGATAAAGCAAAAGGCTTCCATTTCGATTTGCGGACTGATACTATTTTTGCTGTTTGCGGCAGAGAAAAGTAATGCCCAGGTTTATTGGAGCACCAACGATGGTAACGTTAATTCGACAGTAAACGACGCCTATTATAAAATGGATTACAGTGGGGCTAACAAGTCAACGATATCTGCAAACCTGATCAATCTTACCATAGGTTTTGCGATAGATGGCAACAATAACCGGTTGTTTGCTTACGAGGCAAAGCCGGGTGCTATAGGCATTAAAGTGCTCAATTTAACCACAGGTGCTTTAATCCGAACGATCGCTTTACCTGCTGATGTATTTGAATTACGCGACATGGAGTATGACCCGAGAACCGACTACCTTTATTATACCAGTGAAGGTGGCAATGGCAGCGGGACTACCGGCGGGACTGCAGTATCAGCCGGCGATGCAATTTATCGCGTACATGGTGATGGTACAGGCCAGGAAACAGTTGTCTCCTCATTATGTAAAAATCCGTACAGACTAGAGTTAGACAAAGTTAACAATAGGTTGATCGTTTTCCAGGCTAACTTCTCAGAAAGACGTTTATACTTTGTAGACATCGCTTCCAGAGCGGTCACTTTCAGCGCGTTCGCAACATCGATTAATACGATATGGGATATTGCCTATGATGAAACTACAGATGAGATTTATTATTTATGTGAAAATGGCAGCGCAGCTACACTACACGCAAATGATCAGCTAAGAAAACAAAAATCTGATGGCACGAACGATGTGGGCTTAATAAGCACATTCGTATATTCTCCTTACCGAATTGCGCTGGATAAGGGCAACAACCGGGCATATGTATCAGATGCTTATTATGCGCAGGCAAAAATTGTTGCGGTCAATTTAACTAATAATACCTATTCAACAGTCTATACAGCTAATCAGGTACAGAACGGAGAAACGATCCAACAGCTTCGTGTTCCAGGAATGCCTAGCGTAAGTACTACAGCGGCTAGTTCCATCACAGCTACATCAGCTACCTTAGCTGGGAACCTCGTTTTGGGCTATGGCTTAAGTACAGAACGCGGGGTTGTTTATAGTTCGACAAACGCAGCACCTACTGTCAGCGACTCAAAAGCTGTAATGGCTACCACCACCACAAACGGTGCCTTTAGTGCCAGCATAACAGGGTTAGTCACTTCAACCACCTATTATGCACGGGCATATGCAGTGAATGGTGCTGGTACAAGCTATGGCCCTGCAATTACTTTCACAACGCTGTCAAATGACAACAACCTTTCCGGTCTTAGCATTAGCGCTGGTACATTAAGCCCTTCATTTTCTGCCGGGACAACATCATATTCGACTTCAGTAACAAATGGCACCTCTTCTATCACTGTAACACCGACTAAAAACAATGCGAATGCCAGCATTAAGGTCAACGGTACAAATGTAAATTCTGGTTCGGCATCTGGCGGCATTTCGCTGGGCGTTGGGAGTAATACGATTACTGTTTTGGTAACTGCTCAAGATAATAGCACCAAAACCTATACGCTTACAGTAACCCGCGCAAAAACCCAACAAACCATTACCTTTAGTGCTTTAGCTGCTAAAAACTATGGTAATGCCGATTTTGCTCCGGGAGCTACTTCTTCTGAGGGATTAACTGTTAGCTACAGTAGTGACAATGCTGCTGTCGCAACAATTGTGAACAACCAAGTCCACATTGTTGCTCCGGGCACAGCAAATATCACCGCTTCGCAGGAAGGTGATGCCACAAGGCTTGCCGCTACTAACGTCGTACAGAGCCTTACTGTAGATAAAGGAACCGTTACTGTGACTGTTAATGCGCAAACAAAAGTTTATGGCAATAACGACCCAGTGTTTACCTATACTACAACAGGTGTAGTTGGAACCGATGCGGCTACAGGTTCATTAAGCCGGGAAGACCCAAATACCAACAAATTTGTTGGTGTATATGCCATTACCCAAGGCACGTTATCTTATGGCGACAAATATAATATTACTTATGTAGGTGCGAACTTAACCATCACCAAAAGGCCGTACACAATTAAACCCGTTGGAGCTACCAAAGTATTTGGTGAGGAAGATCCATATTTTATTAGTTTTAACTCAGAAGGAACTACGCTTGCGGCCGGAGATGCGACAACTGGGCCTTTTTCCCGCAGCCCTGGCGAAAATGTAGGTATTTACGCTACACTAATAGGGCAAAAACGAGTTGTAAGTACCAGCACTTTCGCTGATGTTACCAGTAATTACAACATCAACTTTATATCTACCAATACTTTTGTGATTACCCCAAAACAGGTTAATGTTACTGCTAATCCTGCAGCTAAAGCCTTTGGTACTGCAGACCCTGCTTTCACTTATGCAGTCCAATCAGACATCACTGATGCTACATTTACAGGGAGCTTAAGCCGGACTGCCGGTGAAGACCCAGGTCAATACGCAATTACTCAAGGAACACTTGCAATCAATAGCAACTATACTTTTAACTTCATTTCGGACAACCTTACTATTGGCCGCCAGACGCTGGTTATAACTCCAAATGCAGCAACAAAAGTATATGGCGAGCAAGATCCTGAATACACCTTCAGTTCAAATGTTCCGATTGTAGGAAATGCTACTTTTACCGGAACGCCAAGCAGAGCGGAGGGTAAAAATATTGGCATATACAACATTACTGGCCTGGGCACAGTTGCGCTGGATAACCCGAGATACACTTTAAGTTTTGCTCAGGGTGGAACGTTAACCATCACTAAACGCCCGCTTACATTAAAACCAGTACCTGCAACAAAATCTTATGGTAATGCCGACCCTGTATATCCTTATCAAATTGCAAATGGCACATCAGTCGCACCGGGTGAGGGAATGACCGGTGTTTTTGGCCGAGAACCTGGCGAAAATGTAGGCACGTATGCATTGACTTTAGGTCAAAAAACACCAGTAAATATATCCGATGGCGTATATACCAAAGACAATTACGATATTACTTTTATAAGTGACAACCTGACCATTACTCCAAGACGCTTGGATATTACGGCAACAAACTTATCCAAATCTTTCGGGGATGAAGATCCTTCATTAACCTACAACATCAACCAAACCTTAGTGGATGGCGATACGGCAAGCGGAAATCTGGCGAGAGCTGTTGGTGAAACCAGGGGCGGCTATCCTATCAATCAAGGTACACTTTCCTTTGGCAATAACTATCAAATCTTCTTCAACGGTGGAACTTTTACCATCGGGAAGAAAACGATTGATGTAGCATCCAACGCGCTGACTAAAACTTATGGAACCGGTGATCCGGAACTAACTTATACCATATCAGAATCACCCGTTGGCGAAAGCTTTACCGGAGCGCTAAGCAGAGGGTCTGGAGAATATGTTGGTACTTATGCAATTTCAAAAGGTACGCTTTCATTGAGCGACAACTATGTCATAAACTTTACAGGTAACGATTTTAATATTAACAAAGCGCTGCTCACTTATGTGGCAACACCAGCAACAAAACCTTTTTACACTGCTAATCCAACGTTTACAGGTAGTGTCACTGGCTTTGCATACGGGGAAACTATTGAGACGGCCACTACAGGAACACTTGCATTCTCAAGCTCGGCATTGTTAAATTCACCAAGAGGGGTTTACCCGATTACAGGAGCAGGACTGAGCGCCGGGAATTATGATTTCATTCAGGCAGCAGGAAACAGCACGGCGCTGAGCATTGTTGCCTCAGCTGACAATACACTTTCTGCCCTAACGGCTTCGAAAGGTACGCTTACTCCGGTTTTTAGTCCTTCTGTACTGAATTATGGTTTTGGAGTAGCAAACAATATCACCTCTTTTGACCTATCGGCAACGCTAAACAGCAGCTTTGCAACAGCTACCTTAAATGGAGTGCCTTATGTATCTGGCAGCACTAAAACGCTCCCACTTATAGCAGGTGGTAACCAGTTTGATATTGTTATTACCGCGCAGGATGAAACTACTCAGACCTACCGGTTAAACATTTACCGTGCCTATTCGACCAACAACCTGCTGAGCAGCTTGGTGGTGAATGGCGCAACCCTAACTCCGGCTTTTGATCCAAATGTGATTACTTACCATGCCTCTGTACCACATAGTACGGCGAGCGTGAGTATGTATGGTATTGCGGCAGACAGCTCTGCCGTTGTCAAAGGATATGACGGAACGGTAGCGACTGCAGAAAATCCGTTTACTTATGAGCTTTCTGTTGGCGAATATGCTTATAACCTTACGGTTACATCGGAAAACGGAGATAACCGGTTTTATACGGTGATGATAGACAGGGCGAAATCACCTGATGCAACTCTGGCCTCTTTTGGAAGTGAACTGGTTACAATGACCAGTCCGATCGTTGATGGTACTTTGAATTACAGCGGAACGGTAATCCATACTACCAGTAATGGCCGTTTTAACCCGGTTACTACGAGCGGCAGGTCTAGCTTAAAAGTATGGGTCAACGATCAGCCGGTAGACAGTTATGGCGGTTACTACATGGTATTTGGATTCGGCACCAACAAGCTGACTGTCGAGGTAACGTCCGAGGACGGAAATAATGTTAAGACATATACCCTGAATGTTGTTAGGGAAAAATCTAATAATGCCAGGCTTGCTAACTTATACATTCCATTCCTGGAAGGTGGCCTTGATCAAAGCTTTGACGGAGATGTATATGCTTATACGGCGAACATGGCTGATTCCATATATACAGGCCTTCCTTTAAGGCTTCATGCTGAAAATGAGTTTGCGACAGTTAAAGTTAACGGAACGGCCGTGCCAAGGTTCCAGGATTATCAGATGGTTTTACACGGCGGGCCAAACACCTTCAATATCGTGGTCACTTCACAGGACGGTAGCCAAACGAAGACTTATCAGTTGGTATTTACCCGTGGGGGAACGCCACCGCCTGCAAAATCACCCATTGCCAGGTTATCCTCACTAAACGTGTCAGCAGCGCCGAGCTTCTCAAAGAACTTCAACTTCTCTTATGAAGAACTAACAACGGTAAATGCGCCTAATAGTGTGGCTTCTGTGAGGTTCTTCTTAAACAAGGAACATCCAAATTCAACAATTACCCTGAATGGGGCTGCTTATGATGCAGATCTCAATGAAAGTGACCTGCATCCGATTGCCGTAGGGGATAACCTGTTTACGGTAGTGGTAACCGCAGAAGACGGGTTAGTCACTAAAACTTATGAAGTACATGTGAACAGGCTGCCTTATGTGAATGTAGACCTGGCTTCCCTTTCCATCAACAGGGGACCTTTAACTCCAGCTTTCTCAGCAGCTACCACCACTTATAATGTATCAGTACCTAACAATGTGGAGACTGTCACTGTAACCCCTACTGCAGCTAATGCAGGAAATACCGTTCAGGTGAATGGAACGACGATTGATGCGGCTAATCCAACTGCTACAGTTAACGTGTTCACAGGCCCTCCAAGCAGGATCAGAACAGTCGTAAGGTCAGCAGATGGGGTAACTACTAAAACCTATACCATAGTCGTAACACGTTTACCATCCGATGATGCAACCCTTAGCAGTCTGGGTGCAAGCAGTGCGGTGAGTCCCGTATTTTCTGCGGCAGTAACAAACTATACCGCAACCGTGGGAAGTGCTGTTACTACCTATACAATAGCACCGCTGGTAAACCATCCAGGTGCGAACGCTGTGGTTACGGTAAACGGAGCACCATACAATTCAGAGGAAACTCCGGAGATCGCACTGGAAATGGGCCTGACAACTATCGTGACTACAGTAACAGCGAATAATGGGGTGGCAACTAAGACATATACTTTAAAAGTGTATAGGGGATCAAATGTTGCTACAGCATCCCTGGCACTTGATACCAAGACCCCTTTGACTGTGACAACCGGAACAGGATACAGAAATTTCGTTACTTCTGTAGATTTCAACGCTACTTCAATCAGTGTGAAACCAACGTTGACAGACCTAAATGCTATCGTAACCGTAAATGGCAGCATGGTGGTATCTGGGGCATTCTCTGAACCTATCACTTTAAACCCTGATTCAACTTTGATCAATATCCTGGTAACAGCCCAGGATGGGGTAACCACAAAACTCTATACCATAAATGTGAAACGCGAAGGGGCTAGCATAGCAACCGCTTCACTGGCACTTGACACAAAAGATGCCCTGACAGTGACAACCGGAACAGGATATAGAAATTTCGTTACTTCCATAAACTTCAGCACTACAGAAATCAGGGTAAAACCAACCCTGACAGATCCAAATGCTAGTGTAAAGGTAAACGGCAGCCTGGTAGCATCAGGGGCATTCTCTGAACCTGTCGCTTTAAGCCCCGGTTCAACTTTGATCAATATCCTGGTAACAGCTCAGGATGGAATAACCACAAAACTCTATACCATAAATGTGAAGCGCGAAGGGGCTAGCATAGCAACTGCATCACTGGCACTTGACACAAAAGCTGCCCTGACGGTGACAACCGGAACAGGATACAGAAATTTCGTTACTTCCATAAACTTCAGCACTACGGAAGTCAGGGTGAAACCAACCCTGACAGACCCAAATGCTACTGTAACGGTAAACGGCAACCTGGTAGCATCAGGGGAATTCTCTGAACCTGTCACCTTAAGCCCCGATTCAACTTTGATCAATGTCATGGTAACAGCCCAGGATGGGGTAACCACAAAACTCTATACCATAAATGTGAAGCGCGAAGGCACTAGCATCGCAACTGCATCACTGGCACTTGACACAAAAGCTGCCCTGACGGTGACAACCGGAACAGGATACAGAAATTTCGTTACTTCTATAAACTTCAGCACCACCGAAATCAGGGTAAAACCAACTCTGACTGACCCAAATGCTACTGTAACGGTAAACGGCAGCCTTGTAGCATCAGGGGAATTCTCTGAACCTGTCACCTTAAATCCCGATTCAACTTTGATCAATGTACTGGTAACAGCCCAGGATGGCGTAAGTACAAAACTCTATACCATAAATGTAAAGCGCGAAGGGGCTAGTATAGCAACTGCATCGCTGGCGCTTGACCCCAAAGCTACTTTGACCTTGACAACCGGAGCAGGATTTAGAAATTATGTTACTTCGATAGATTTTAATACTACTTCAATTAGTGTAAAACCTACTTTGACAGATCCAAATGCTACTGTGGTCATCAATGGTGTTGCTGCTACTTCAGGGGTATTCTCTGCACCAATATCCTTGAATGTAGATTCTACAATGATCAATGTAGTGGTAACAGCACAGGACGGGACAACTATTAAAACCTATAAGATCAACGTGAAGCGTACTGGGGCTAGCATCTCGACCTCGGCTTTCACTATGAGTACGAAAACCGCACTCACCATTACTACGGGAACAGCTTACAGAAACTATCTTACGACTGTAGAAAATAACATTAATACCGTAATGATTAAGCCAAAGCTAACAGATACCAATGCTTCTATAAAAATCAACGGTCTTAATGTGATCTCTGATACATTCTCTGCCCCTATAAGCTTGAACGCAGACACAACTAAAGTAGAAATCGTGGTAACAGCGCAGGACGGCGTTACTACCAGGACTTATGGCATTAACGTGAAACGTAAGCCGAACAACACCATCATGGTCAACAAGGACAAGCCGGAAAACAACCTCATCCCAACAGATAGAGATGACGATCAGCAAAGCGGAAAAATAAGCGTGCTGGTACACCAGGGACTATCTCCTAATGGGGACGGAATCAATGACTACCTAGTCATCGACGGGTTAGACCAATATCCGGATAATAAGATCTCCATCATCAACTCTAAAGGAGTCCTTGTATACAAGACCTCAGCGTACGGAACCAACGGAAATGTGTTTGACGGACATGCAAATAACGGAACTATGCAGGTACAAGGAACATACTACTATATCCTGGAATACAAAAAAGGTAAAAATAAAACCAGAAAAACAGGGTACATAATACTCAAATATTAACCCTAAAGGTTCAATGCATTATAAAAAATCATTCCTAACCCTGCTGCTGATGTTATTAATCAGCAGCAGGGTTTTTTCTCAGCAACAGATATACACCTACAGCCAATATGCTGACAATCTAACACCTATTAATGCTGCTTACTCGATGCTGGACAAATCTGGCTCAGTAAGTGTATTAGGACACAGGCAGTTTATCGGTATTGAAGATGCGCCGAGCAGCCTGCTGTTTAACGGAAGTTTACCAATAAGCGCTATAAATGCTGCGACTGGGATTTATCTATTAAACGACCTTACCCCATTAGTGAGACAGTTGGAAGTCAATGCCTTTTTTGCAAAGAGCATACAAATAACTGGGAGCCAATACCTATCGGTTGCCATTAATGGTGGATTGCGCAATTATGCTGCAAATTACTCAGCGCTTGATGCATCAGATCCAGAGTTTATGACAAATGTGCGTGACACAAAACCCAATATTGGTTTTGGGATCATGTACTATAGTGAAAAATTTTACCTGGGCCTTTCTATGCCGCAACTTACCTTTGGAGCGCTGGAAACAGCACAACGATCACAAACCGACTATTTAAAAAGCCATTACTATTTTTCAGGTGCTTATATCTTCAATATTGCACAAGACTTCAAACTGAAGCCCGCAACCTTGGTGAGTTATGCGAAAAACGGACCTGTGACCGCAAGGATATCAGGAACACTGTATTTGGCTGATAAACTTGGAGTCGGCTTTGCTTACAGCTCTGAAAAAACCATAGCGGCTATCCTATCTGTAAATTTTAACAAATTTAAGATCGGCTACAGTTATGAAACAGGCGCTGCGGGAAGCAATAGCTCAGGAGGCATTAACAATGCAAGAAACGAGATTAGCTTTTCCTACCAGTTCGGGAAACCTCTATCATCTAAACTTCTTTAACTTTAGCCCTACCACCGGTACATCAAACCTAATTTTAGATGAAGGTTGTCCGCATCTTGCTTATCAGATACCCAGAATAAATTAGGGTCTTGATTTTCTACCCGATATTGATAGTTAAATGAATGTGTATAAATCATCCTAGCATTGAGAACAAAGTGCTTGTAGTCCCAGTCCAAATTACCTCCTAGTCCAAGATCTACCCAATGCCTGCGAGGTTCTATCTGACCCGCTACAGCGCGGTAATATAGTCCGTTATTATGTACACGGCGCTCAGCTAAAAATCCGATTCTTTTTAAACCTTTTACCCATGCAACATCAACGGACTGTAAATTATCTGGTCCAATTCCAGCTCCAATAAATTGACCCTTATTTGTATATCCATGATTTAACTGTGAATGCGAATACCATATTCCAGTCGGCCTCGAGGCTTTAGAACCTGCGGGTTCAAGTTGAGTAAGTTCTATTCCAACCTGAACAAATTCCTCTAATCTTGATTTGAATGGGATTAACTTCCGAAACCCTGCTACATAAGCACGTGAATACTCAGGTTCTGCAAAAGCATCCCGAAAGTCCCATGCATGGTCTTCTCTGCCAAATTGAAAATAAATTTCAGAATTTGACTCAGGCATCAGCCATCGGGCAAATAAAGAGAAAATCTGATCTCTTCGATAACCGTCTTCAGAATTCTCCAATGTTTCGTCATTTTGAAAACCTTTCTTTTCTAAGCCGGAAAATAATGGAAAATAATCTCCTAAACCAGTGCCCATTTCACTTCTATAAGTTGTAAACGTGCGATCAAAACCAAGATATAATCCAGAAACCCATTTAGGCTGATAGACGAATACAATTCCAGAAATGTATCGCCAGTCATCAAACTTTGAATATTTTAATCCAGAGGGCGGCAGGATTCCTGATCCTTCAAGCCGTCCCCCAATTATCTGGGACTCAAAGGAGCCTATAGGAGTTTGAATAGGGCGGATAGTATTGACAGTAGCATGCAGAAATCCTGGTGCATTGTTACTCATTAATAAGGAATTTCGAACACCTGGCCCCCACCATAGACTTTCGTTAGAAACCCCAATGGCTACAGAACCTAAATCAAGTTTTATGCTGCTTTGTCCCAAATTAGCCTTACTATAGCTATCATTTCCAATGCGCTCTGGTGCATCAATACGGTTGTAATAATTAGCGATGGCACTTTTAAATGCCGTCTCATTATCTGCCTCATAAGTCTGCAAAAAATAAGGATTGGCTGCATATACAAATTCGGGCCTTAACTGAATCTTCAAACGGCCGATTTTAGCAAAGACCCCGGCTGACAACGATGTTTGATAGCCTTTGGCTGAAATTATCGCCCCATCGTTCCAACCATATGGGTGATGTGAATTTATCTGCTGCTGCCATACCACCGGCAAAGCACGGACTTCTATATTCCCCTTTGGGTTCTGCCATAATACTTTGTTCCAGTCATTAAAGGTTTTGCCATCTACATCTCCCGGAACAAGTAAATTGTTCAATCCGCTGAGGTGCACAGGCCTAACCATAAAGGATATTTTGGAACTATCCTTTCCAAGCAATTGCTGTCTCCTGTAAAGATCATCCGTATTGTCAAGCAGGCCCACAGGAAGTGTCTGAGCGTTTACCAGTTGCACTGATATAAGTAATAATGAGAGCAAAAAGAGTAATCTTAATTTCATAATCTTATAAAAATTAATTTTCATTGCGTAATAAATGTGCCTTCCCTTCTATAGAAAACCGAATAGCTAAAAAAATCATCAGTCCGATCAGCAACGAATAGATTACTGTGTCTGTACCTGTTGGTACTAAAAGGATTATAGATGCATTGATCAATAACTGAAAAAAGACATACAGGAGGGAAACAGTGTTATGTGCCAGTCCCTTTTCGTTAGCTAAAAATTGGTACAGGTGACTCCTGTGTGCTTCCAGTATCTCCTCCTTTCTCATTAAACGAAAGAAAACGGTGGTGGTGGCGTCAAGGCCATAAAGTAACAGAAACAATAAATAATTTGGATTGCCAGTAGTGATAATGAGCTGTGTCATTAAAAAGGCAATGATAAATCCTATACTAATACTTCCGACATCGCCAGCAAAGCAGCGCGCATGTGTCCGAAAATTAAAGAAAATGAAGACTAGTAACGCAAGGGCAACGGCTACCATAAAACCAGTACTACTAAAAGGCACGACTTTATCATTCAAGTAAATCAGCGTCATCACTGTAAGCAAGCTGTATCCTCCTGTTATGCCATTGATCCCGTCCATGAAATTCCAGGCATTAAGCATAGCAACAACAAAGACAAGCAAGGGTATGATCCAATACACGGGAATGGACAACAAGTGTAACTGCATGAACATCAACGCTGAGGTAATAAACTGAAATACCAATCTTATCTTACCATTCAGCTCTCGTATATCATCGATAAAGCTAACAAAGCTGATTATGGCCAGGCCTGATAAAAAATAGGGATAGGGAAAGCCAAAAAAAACGGCATACATTAGGGCAGATATCGTAAAAATGATACCTCCTCCCCTTACGGTTACCAAGCTATGTGAGCTCCGTTCGTTAGGCTTATCAATGATGTTATAACGGTCTGCCAGTTTAAAATATATCGCCATTAACATAAACAGCAGGATAAAGTAAAGCAGGAATACATAAATATTACCCATTAACACACTTTTTGTTACTAGTAATTGCTCCAAAGGTAGGATTTTAGTTTTAATATGATCATTTATTATGAGTTATGAATTTTTCAAGAACAGGCTGTGGTTTCCATTTGAGCAAGGTCCTTGCCCTGGTGTCGTCAAATGTTAATTCAGAACAAAGCTTACCTAATTTTTTGCTGGTCAAAGGGGCATTGGGCCCAATTAAATCACCCAGCCTGGCAATTAGCTTGGCAATAAAATAAGGCATCGATTTTGGACGGGAAAAAGTATACTTCGTAGCGATATAGTCACTTAATTCTTTGAACGAGGGATGGTATCCATCCGTAAGGTTATATATGCCTCCTCTGGAAGCTGCAATAGGGATAAACCTGGCGACATCTTCCGCAAGGACTAAACTCCTCCGGGTTGCCCCATCTCCAATATTAAAATAATAACCTTTTTCTATTCCCTTAATCATTGACTTTAAATTACCCGGAGGATTTGGTCCGACAATCAAAGGAAGTCTGAGTATCGTGCAGGTTACCTCATGTTCTTTACACCACGAAAGAACAAGTTGTTCTGCTTTAATCTTACTCTGTCCGTAGGCATCGTTTGCTGCCAAAGGATGCATTTCATCAATTAAATGCCCCTTATCACGACCATAGACAGCAACGGTACTGATGAGCACGAATAACCGAGGGGGGTGTTCATGAAGGCTCTGTAATAGATTAGCTGTTCCGTTAAAATTTACATCAAAAAATTCCTGGTGCTCCTGAGGCGTCTTTGGTACCGAATGTGCCTTGCCTGCAGCATGGATCACCATATCAAATTTTTGAAGGGCAAATATTTCTTTGGAGATGTCACCGGAGATGTCATTTATTCGGCTTCTTCCCATCGAAGTAAATTTATACTGCTTTAATTCTGCCCTGATGATAGATCCAAGAAAACCCTGTGCTCCGGTAAGAAGTATATCCATAGTTAAATAAACTGAATTAAACGTTTCATAAATCTCCAGGGCATTAATAGAAATGGAACCTTTAGCCCGTTACTTCTCCAGGCAGAAAGAATTTCTTTATTACCCTTAAAAATATTCCACAAACTTTTATTGGTAGCGCCTCCCAACCTCATTTTAACCATCAGCCGAGGGATATATAGGGACTTAAAATTGAATTTTTTAAAAGTCCGCAACATGAATTCATAGTCTGAAGCCAGCTGGTATTGCAAATTGAACAGCCCAACTTTTTCGTATACTTTCTTTCTGAGAAACAGCGTGGGATGTGGCGGAACGTTGGCATGTTCAAAAAAACCAGGATAATACGGCGCAGAGTGCCATTTCCGTACTACTTTGTTTACATCATCGGCCTTTACGTATACTAAATCACCATAAACGATGTCGAGCTCGGGGTCGCTTTCAAAATGTGACATCACTTCTTTAATTACATGCATGTCCTGATACATATCGTCTGAATTGATAATCCCTATAACATCTCCTGTGGCAGCAGTAATCCCCTTGTTCATCGCATCATAAATGCCCTTGTCTGGCGCAGAAAAAATCACATGTTCTCCCTCAATACAAGAATTTGCAATATCCAAAGTATTATCAGACGAAGCCCCATCTATGATGATGTATTCAATATTCTTGTAGGTTTGCGAGGTCACACTCTTAATCGTATCTTCAATAGTCGCAGCACTGTTATAAGAAGCAGTAATCAGGGATACTTTCATTCAACCGCTATCATTTTGAATAATGCAATCCGGAAATCTGTGCCAGGGTTTCCTTATGAAGGGCTATAAGCTGCTTGTTGGAAGATTGAAAGATGGCATTAGATTTATACATGTGTGAAAAGGGACTATATGGTATTTTGAATCCAAATAATAACAATAGAATTCTAAAATGAAAGCTTATTTTAAAAATCAATTTAATTAGGTCCGCAGAACCATAGTGGTTCTTGATCAATAATCTTGCCAGATTAACATAATAATTTTTAAATGCGAAATCGCTAATACCTATCCCTCCTGAACCATAATGCACAATTCTGTCTTTTAACAGTTCTTTTTGGATTCCCAATTTTTCTAGCCGAAGGAAAAGATCACATTCCTCATGATAAAAAAAGAAATCAGGATCAAATCCGCCCGCTTTTTTGAACACATCCGCCTTCATCACCAGATAACATCCACTATAATAGCCATTGAGAACTTGAAGTCGTTCTTTAAAAAGAAATTTGTAAGCGGAATAGAACAGCTTCTTCACAAGAAATACATCGATCAATATATTAAACACCTTTGGATAACTAAATGTATTTTTCTGTATACTATGGTCTGCATTTAAGATTGAACAGGAATAGATAGTATTCTTTTCCAGTAAAGAATTTTTGGCTTTATTACAGAGCTCCTGCAGGTCAATTGTGAGTGTATCGTTGTTTAACAGTACCACTGTAGCATACGCAGCCATTTCAATCAGAATATTATTAGCACTTCCAAAACCATGATTGATCTCTGAAAATACTGGTTTAACATTCAAAAATTCCGATGCTATTCTCTTTATTATCTCGACACTATCATCAGTCGATGCGTTGTCTAGAATCAAAAACTCATGAGCAATATTATTTAAATCCAGAAAACCACCAAAACTTCTAAGGCAATTTTCAAGAAAAGCACTCCCATTATAATTTACGATGACTATACTTAATGCTTGCGCCATATTCTCCATTAACCCTGAACCAGTTTACTTTTTCTGGTGATCCAAACAAAATAAGTCAGCAAACCTAAAACAATGTATGGAATAACGAGTGACAAAATTGAATAAAAAATTGCATTTTCAAAATAAAAACCTATCGACAGCAGGAGAAGCTGTATTACAAATACGATGCTTAAGTTAATTGAGTTATACGCCTTATCTACCATTATGTCCAGGATGTTTCTTAATAAAAGATATAATGAATATACCGGAAAAGCCATATATACCATCTGCGAGGGGGAAATTGCTTTACTTAAAGACGGAAAAAATATTTCTATCGCTACAGGGATAAAGAAATAAAATCCGATAGTTAAGCAGATAGAAGTTATCAGCCCGCCAATCAACAATTGATCAACTCTGCTTACAAAGACTTTAGGTGGCTGAGATTTAAAGAGCTTACCGAAATAGGGTAAGATCAATGAGCCTACTAACTCGTAGAACATTGAGCCTAACTTCAACAAAATAAAAGTCATTGACATGTAGCCTGATTCTGTCAGTCCTACAAACAAACTTATCATAAATACAGGCATAAATTCAAGTGCAAACAGCCCGAGCTCAGCAACAATCCGGGGATACCCAAACTTAAACAACCGGTAAGACTTGTAGCGGATTCGACTGACGGACACTTGGCTACGAAACCACAGCAACACCAGCAATGTGATAAGTAAAGCCAATGTGGTAAGGGAATAATAGGTAAAATAGCCAAACACATCGGCCCCAACATACAAGAATACTAGCGGAAGGATCGACATCACTGCAATATTCAATAAGCTCATCGGACCAAATTGAATCCTGCCCCGATAGTAGGCACTTAGCAATACATAGAGCCCCTGACTGAATATAAATAGTAAAATGCTCAGCAGAATCTTTCCCTCATCAATAGGTCCATCTTCAAAAGCTTTTAACAACACTCCGGGAAAGAATAATGTAATTAGGCTGAACAAACCGAACGTGCCACAAAAAATGACGATAGCCGAAAGTAAATATTCATAACTATCATCAATCACCTTTTTTCCTTTTAAAAAACTGATATATCTTGGAATAGCAATCCCTGCTCCGACCAACAGTGGAAATACGATAAAGGATGATACACGTTTGACCAAATTATATATAGCGAAGCCCTCAACATGCCAGTTGTCATTGATCCAGTGATTGATATACAAATTGCAAGCCATGAACAATCCCTGAGCTACAAGAATGTACAATGCATAACGGATCTTGCTATTTTTGAACAGTGGGCTTAAGAACAAAATTGTAATTGTTAAATTTTAAAATCAGGTAGCAAACTAGAAAGGTTAGCGGAATAATGCTCCAAGTAAGCAGGCTAATGATGAATGAAATATAAAAATATTCAACCATAAATATGACCATTACAACTGTAAATACCGGTCGGTTGCGCCTTAAAAACACGTAAAAAACCAAATGGAGAAAAAAGCCATTTACGAGCATAAAAATAAGTGAGCCGATAATTCCAAAGTCCATAATCATCCCTCTGAAAATGGTGTAAATATTGGACTCCAACAAGTCTTTATACATAAAAAACTCATCATAGACGCCTTGAGATGTTACTTTATTTGAACCAAAGAATTCAAATATTGCGGTAAAGGTGTAGAATCCGAAATAGTAGTGACTCGTATCATAATTGAAGGCAGCCCTTCCGCCTGTGAAAGCAGTAAACCAATCTGAAAAACCATAGATATGGGTAAAGAAGTAGGTGGCAAATAGTATCCGAAAATTATCTAACAATACACCAAAATCGTCTACATCCTTTAGTCCTCGTGATAAGAACGAGACCGCGATTAAAACGAGAAATATGGATACGATAATGATGACGCGAAGGATGATCTTGAAACTGAAAATCTTCAGTTCATTGGCGTAGAGTTTTGTAACCAGAATACTTCCTAAAAACAAAAACACGGACTGAAAAAATAGCCCTTTGGAAGATTGGGTAAGTAGAATGATTACGGAAGGCAGGAAGGCGAAAAGAATTTTTTTGTTCTTGCTTGCCTGGACAGAACCAAATATTAAACCTCCTACAATCACCGAAATATTTGAAAACAATAAACTGATGGGACCAAACGGAGTATAAGCTAGTGTGTCGTTGTATCTTGCATCCGCAAACTTACTGGCTACTAATACTGGATTATTGAACACATCCATCAGGCCAAATCCCTGGGCAAACAAATGCATAACCGAGCCAAAGAGAGAGATTAAGATAGCACTGACCAACGTGAGTCTTAGAAAAGGGGAATTAAAAACCTCTGCTGGTTGCGGCTTGTTCAGGTTCTCCAGGAAGGCTTTTCTCCAGTCGAAAAGCAGGAAAGTGGATGAAAATAGCAATACCGCTGTCGTGATAAAGGCAATCGAATTAGGATTAACAGGCACTTCAAATAAGACCACAAGCGGGAAAAAGGTGTAAAAGAACCAAAACATCGAAAAAAGACATCCCGGAAACAACCAGGTACCGGTAACACGTCGAAGGCAAAGCGCCCCGCCCAGGATTACCAGACTATAGAATATAGCAATTATCTTTTCAACGACCTCCATTCCGCCTATCGGACTGACATGTTTAACCGACTAAAAAAGTGCTTAAAGACGAGTATGAATACAACCAGTATCGTCGCTAGTAAAAATCCGAAAGCAGTCATCGCAGCTTTTCCCGGCTTTTCCTTTTTAATTGGGAAGGTAGGTTCATCGATGACCTGTATCAAAGGCTTGTCCTTCAAAAAGTTCATCTTAGAAAGCTCCAAATTCTTAACAAGCTCAGTCAGGATCGCTTTATTAGCTTCGGCATTAAATTGTGATCGCTGCACTGGATCTGTCCGTTGCGAAGACCGGGTAATATTTAAATTAGGCGTAATGTCCACTACCCTGGCTGCACGGGAGATAGCCCCATTCATTACCGCCTTAACTGAATCCGTTTGTTGTTGCAAAACACGGATATTGCTCAATGACTTCTTGGTCTTTGTTTCGATGTAGAACTCGTTTACCGTGGCCACGATGGTCCGGTTGAATACCTTGGCAAACTCTTCATTTTCAGCGGTAAATTCCACGCTGATTACATTTAGTTTCTTATCCGGCTTTCCAACCTTTAAGTACTTTTTATCAATGTCCTCAATCACCTCCAGCAAAAGACTGTCTGCCAGTCTGGTTTCCGGCCTCCCTGTAACTTCAGTAAAGTGCGCATCCGCATATTTAGTGCTACGGAACCATTTCTTTTTCAAGCCTGCCACTTCTACATAACTGTCGATGAGCAATTGCTCTTTGTCCCCAATAACAGCTCTGGTCAATAAAGCTTTTTCCAGCATGACCCTGGATTTGTAAAGTGCAGCGATGTTATCTCCCTGAAAAAGTCCATTGGAGGAACCTCCAATATCAATGCCCACCATAGCAGCGAGTCCGGCCATTTGTCCCAATCCGCCCATGCTTCCTCCCATTGCGTCTTCTTCCAAGACGAAAGTAGTTTTAGCGGTATACTCAGGGATCGTAAAAGCAGCATAGCTGAGGCCGATGATGGCTCCGACTAATCCCGCAAACAGTATCGTTTTCCAGTACGATAGCAGATACCGCATCCAGTCTTTGAATTTAAAGAGCAGCTCCTGAACAGAAATTTCGCTTTTAACTTGTTCCATGATTCAAGTTTATCTGATTAAGGTTACCACTATCGCCGCAAGAGATGCGAAGGCTGTTCCGATTCCGATCCATGCCTGTGCATTCAAACGCTCGCGTTCCGCTCTCTTAGGTACGAATATTTCTGCGCCAGGCTTCACTTTAGGGTAGCTGTTGAAGAACAATACTTTCTTGGCACCCGCTACCGACCCATTTGAATAGACAATATAAGCCCCGCGTTTATAGGCATTGTAACTGAACCCTCCGGATCCATCAATGTAATTCCTGAAACTCCTCCCCTTTGCATAGATGATGCTGTTTGGCTTTAGTACCTCGCCAGTGACACTTACCGTCTGGAGTTCTTTTGGTACCCGGATGATGTCGCCATCTTCCAGGATTAGGTCTTGACGGGAAAGTGGCTTCTTCAAGATCTGATGGAGGCTGATGCCAACCAGATCGCTTCTAAGGATCTCGATGTCTTTCTCTACAGAATCTTTATCGCTTTTATCGTCTTTTTCATCGTCGCCGTCCTGCTGAAGCCTTCTTAGGTTGAGCAATTTATACCGCTCTTCTTCTTTCTTTAGCAAGCTATCGGGATTGTTGATGTCATTGCGACCGGGTCTTTTTAAAGATGCACCCTCCGGATAGGCCAATGGAGTAAGGCCACCTGCTCTTTTTATCACGTCGGAAATGCGTTCGTCTTTTCTGGTAATGGTATAAGTGCCAGGATACAAAACTTCTCCTTCCAGTTTCACCTCCCGCTGTACCTGGTACCCCTCTGAACTCCTGATCGACACAATATCGAAGGGCTTGAGGATGAAGGCATTGTCCTGTATTTTTAAGTTCTGATCCACATTAACTGTAAATACCTCTGCTGTTGACGCAGAAGCAGAAGTGGCATCACTGTTCTTGATTCTTCTGGATATTTCGATCCGGTTTGGTGTGGCACCTTCTTTAAACCCGCCGGCCATCTGGATTAAGGCCTCCAGGTTCATGTTGTCCGCAAACTTAAATGTTCCTGGTTCGCGCACCTCTCCCTGAATAGATACTTCATATTCTTCCCTCAGGTCAAAAATTGATGAAATGGTGACCTGATCTTCCCTTTGCAGTTTAATGTCAGACTCAGTTCCTGCCAATACTTTTGAGACATCAAATGAAAGTAGCGAGAGGCTGTTGTCGGCATTTAACCGGGATATGTACCCCCTGTTTAAAAATGCATCTTCCGTAATTCCATCGGCCTTGCTGATCAAGGTCTTTAAAGTCAGGCCATTCTCCAGTTCATACTGCCCAGGGCGGAATACCGCACCGATGATCTCTACCCGATTTGCGAAACGGTCTAAAATAGTTTCAACCATGAACTTATCCCCGTTTAAAGGATTGTATTTGATAAAATCATCCGCTTTTACATCAGTGATCTTACGTTCCCGGTTTGTGTTCTGTAATACTTTGATCTGAGCGGTATAGGCCTGGTTGGAAAATCCTCCGGCAAAACGGATGGCATCTTCCAATGACTCTGTATTTAAGACCTCATACAATGCTGGCCGCTTCACTTCGCCGCTCATTTCTACCCTGGTCTGGTAAACGGGCACATTGATAACATCCTGATCCTGCAGGCGGATATTCCCGGTCTGCATGCCATTTAACAGGAAGTCATATACATCAACAGTGGAAACCACTTTGTTATTTCTGATCACCTGTATTTTACGGAATGAACCGTTCTCGTTTGGTCCCCCTGAATCATACAACACATTGAACACCGTATATAAAGAAGGGACGGTATAGGAGCCGGGTTTAACAACTTCGCCGATTACAGTAACCTTAATACTCCTGATATTGCCAAGGGTAACAGCAACGCTGGTACGGCCGCTCCGTAGTCCGGGATATGTAGGGGCCATACTATTTCGGATCTTTGAAGTTGCCTGTTCTATTGACAGCCCGCCTACCGATACATTGCCTACATATTGCAAGCGGATGGTTCCGTCGGGGCTTACTTTAAGCTTATAACTGGCCTCATTATCTCCACTGATATCTACTAACAATTCATCGTCAGGGCCAACGATATAGCCCTTAGGGGTGGCCATACGAAGATTTGGCTCAAACGTCAGGTTATCGTTTTTAAATAGATCTGCTCCGAATATCTTAGGCTTTAATCCCTCAAAAAGATCAAAACGCTCCAGTAGCTTTTCTTCAGAATCGTATTCAGGATCATCCTCCCGGACTTTCGTATTATTATTTTTTACTGTGTTGTTCTTTTGGATCTGGTTGTTTCGGATTGTCCTGTTGTTTTTAGTAGTATCATCCGAATTCTTCTTATACGTCCTGGATCTGTCCAGATCGCCAGGCTTCTGGTTGCCCTGGGTTTGACCGGAGGTACCTCCACCTTCCTGGGCCCTTATCTTTTCTACCCTGATCCTAAGTTTCTGGATCTCAGCGGCTTTCATGCCCTGGGCCGCAGCCATTTGTTCAAGTTGCAGGTCAGTATAGCCAATTGACTCTGCCCTTTGTATCAATTGTCTGATCTGGGCATCGGTAAGGTCATCCACCCTTACATCCGAATAGTTAGTCTGTGCGAATGCTGAATAGCTGCTAACTAAGGTAAACAAGAAGAGTAAAACGGTAAATATATTTTTTAACTTCATAGGTATAGGTAGGTATATGAAATAGTTTATTCGAAATAGTTCAGTGTATTGAAGCCGCCATGTTTTAAATATTCATCTTTTTTCATCAAATGCAGATCTGAATGCACCATTTCTTTTACCAAGGCCGACAGATCATATTTTGGTTTCCAGCCTAGTTTAGTATTCGCCTTTGCAGGATCACCAAGTAACAGGTCAACTTCTGTAGGGCGGAAATATTTCTCATCCACCTGCACGACTACCGTTCCTGGCTTCAGGTATTCATCATTGAGGCCAAGCGTTGCGACTACCTCCTGATCTACATCAATGATCACACCACGTTCATATTGGTCCTTGCCACTGAACTCTACTTCAATTCCCAACTCGGCGAAACTCATTTTCACAAAATCGCGCACAGTAGTGGTGACTCCTGTGGCAATTACATAGTCTTCTGCCTGCTCCTGTTGTAAGATGAGCCACATGGCCTCGATATAATCCTTGGCATGCCCCCAGTCTCTTTGTGCTGACAGATTGCCTAGGTACAAGCAATTTTGTAAGCCTAGCGCTATTTTGGCAGCGGCCCTGGTTATTTTGCGCGTAACAAAGGTCTCTCCCCTTAATGGACTTTCATGATTGAACAAAATGCCATTACAAGCAAACATCTGGTAAGCTTCGCGATAATTTACTGTAATCCAATACGCATACATTTTAGCAACTGCATATGGTGAACGGGGATAAAAAGGAGTTGTTTCGCTCTGCGGTACTGCCTGTACCAATCCATAGAGCTCTGAAGTCGATGCCTGGTAAATCCTTGTCTTTTTTTCAAGGCCCAGAATTCGTATGGCTTCTAAAAGCCTAAGCGTCCCAATACCATCGGCGTTGGCTGTATATTCAGGCATTTCGAAACTCACATGCACATGGCTCATCGCTGCCAGGTTATAGATTTCATCCGGCTGTGTTTCCTGGATGATCCTTATCAAATTTGTGGAATCTGTTAGGTCTCCAAAATGAAGCTTAAAATTAACCCCATTCTCATGCTGATCCTGATAAAGATGATCAATTCTTTCCGTATTGAATAATGAAGAGCGTCTTTTTAGCCCATGAACGAAATAGCCTTTTTTTAGCAAAAACTCAGCTAAATAAGCACCATCTTGTCCCGTAACACCTGTTATTAAGGCAACTTTCATGTAAATTGTTTTTTATTTCAACTATAATGGCAAACATACGCAATTATTTGTTTGTGCTAAACTACTTATTGCGAAGTCGGAATTGAGCATATATCCCGTTGAACAAATTGATGCGAAAGTTATTTTTTTGTTTGAATAGCCAGCGCAAGTGCAGGCAGACTTGATGGCAGATTTTGAGGAAGCAAAATCTCAACTGCATTGTCTACGTTCTTCCACTTTAATGTTTTACCTGTTTCCAATAACTTGATTGTTGAACCTTTGCCAGGCAGATTTGCATGGAGGGTTATCGATTTGGGGACCTGGTTGCCCTCAATACAATAAACTGCATAGACGGTCTTACCGTCCTTACTTTGCGTAAACCAGGTATTGGTGTCTTTGTACGCTCTGGTGATTCGCGTATTGTATATAGCCTGTCCATTTCTTGAAGTCCATTTACCGATCTCTTCCATTCGGCGAACGACTTCCACCGGCATCTTACCATCGGCCTGCGGACCCAGCCCGAGTAGCAGACTCCCGCCTTTTGCTACAACTTCAGCTAATGTGTGAATGACTTGACGGGCAGATTTATACTGGTCGTTAGGAACAAAGCCCCATGCACCACCCAAGGTCATGCAACTTTCCCAGGGATTGGCCAGCTGATGCTCAGGAACTCGCTGCTCTGGCGTTTGGTAATTTTCGTAAGGACCATGAACTGTTCTGTCTACCACCAACAGACCTGGTTGCGCCTTACGGCCCATGTCTGCAATTTTCGTCATATCTATATCCTGATCCCATGCAGGAATGGCTGCTCCCCAAGCTCGTACTTCATCATTTACTGTAGACAATGGTCTTACCCAGCCCCCATCTAACCAAAGAATATCCACGGAACCATAATTGTGCATCAGTTCGCTGATCTGGTTAAAAGTATACTGTTTAAACATGCTCCAGCGCCATGGATTTTTCCTAATGTCGTAGTTATTGTTCCTATCCGCAGTGGCGTATTTAGACCACCAGTAATATTGGGAGTGCCAGTCCGGTTTAGAAAAATAAGCCCCAATCATGAAACCTTTCTTACGGAAAGCATCAAAAACGTATTTCGCTACATCTGCCCTGGGATTTGTTGCAAAAGGACCTTTCGCAATACTAAAATCAGATTCTTTCGTGTCAAACATGGCAAAGCCGTCGTGGTGCTTGGTGGTGAAAACCAGATAACGCATACCTGCTGCTTTGCCGGCTTGTGCCCATTGTTCGGGGTCAAAATTAACCGGATTGAACTGTTTGCTCAAGTCCCAGTACCATTTTTTATAATCTTCATAAGTTACTGTACTGTCTCTTGAAATCCAGTCCTCATTGCAAATTGACCAGGATTCTATAATGCCCGGCACAGCGTAAATCCCCCAATGAATGATCATACCAAATTTCTGGTCTTGCCATTTGTCTAGCTTTTGTCTCACTAATGGATCTGAAGGCCACTCGTAAATGGTGGACTGGGCATGGAGGTTATTTTCTTGGGCCCTCACTGCCACGGCGGTCAGCAGAACAAAGAGGGAAACGATTATACTTTTCATACTGGATTTATTTGGAGTCGAGTTCTAGATTTTCATCACCCGGTTCATAGTTGAGAAACACGAGCAATAGGGTCATCATCTCATCTGTAGTCTTCATATCATTGGCCGAGAAAACCATTCTTGGCGGACTAGTCGGGTTGTTTGGATTTTCTTTTGTGTTGTCATATAAGGCTTCAATGGTGAGCACCGATCCTTTAGGCACTTTTACCAGCTTTTTATAACGGTATATTTCCTGCCATTTGAAGTCCCAGTCGGGAATGTAAACCAGCGGGATGGTATCATTTTGCGGGGTAACTGCGTAAGATTTGAACTTTTTGCCCAATAGGTGCATGTGCGGCCATACGTATAGCAGTGACTGATCCTGAGGAGTGACGATTTTCAACTCGAAAGACTTCATGGTATCGGCAGGGATCATGAAATACGGCTCGATCGCTCGTTCACCGACTCCGGCGGAACCCAGACTGACAACACTAACCTTTCGCTTTACCGGATTTTTTGTGAAAAAGAAATTGATGCCAGAAAAATCTTCCTGATCTTTTCCGGATGGGGCATAATGAATGGTGAGCAGAATAACCCCCCGTTTGGGCATCACCCATCCAAAATCCCTGGGGTATGATTCGAAAGAAGTGCCTGGTATCCAGCCCCCATAGTAGTCCATCTGCTTTTTAAACGGAAGGTACTGGTCGTACTGGGTACGGTCTGTGCCACTCAGGTCAACGAATTCTGCTCCCTGCATGATGTCTATGTCGGCATCAACCGGATGCACTGCAAAGTTTGCATGGTGCACGACCTGCTTATTGCTGGAGATAAATTCAACCGCTTCTACATTTTGTTCTTTTCCAAAATCGAAGGGGATTTTATAGACGATAAAACGCTCGGAATTGTCTCCCTTGAGTGCGAACGGTTTTGCAATTTTAAGTGAGGTATCGGGTTTGCGGCTATATTGTGTTCCAGCGACAAAAGTGAATTCGGGGTCTTTAGACTTCTTTTTTCCTTCAGGCACTTTATTATCCACCCATTTGAGAATCAATTGTTTTTGTGCTGCTGTCAGGGAACGCTCATTATGGAAACTCCGGTAGGTGTTGTCGGGCTTCCATGGCGGCATATATCCTGAACTCACAACTTTTTTAATGAAGGAGGCACGCTTGGCAACATCCTGATAGGTGATCAGCGAAAACGGGCCAGCTTCGCCGGGGCGGTGACAAGGAGTGCATTTACTGTAAATGATTGGTGCGATATCTTTGTGAAAAGTGACTTTCTGTGCGATAGCCTGTACATACAGCAGGATCAGTGATAATAGGATCAGAGTTCGTCTCATAGAAGCATATGTTTTATAGATCATTGATCAGGCAACCGACTGGTTTGGTCTGTTTAGTAATCACAGGCCGATTTAACCCGGATTGCAGGATGGCGCTCGCCAGATATTTATCTGTAATTACTTTTCGCTTTTGGCCCAGACTTGATGGCCAGTTGTCAATAAGCCCTCTGTAGACAACTATGCCCAGCTCGTTGATAAATATCGATTCCGGGGTGGTCGTTGCTCCAAGGTGACGGCTCAACTTTTTATCCTGGTCAAGCAATAGGGTGAACCCAGGCTTATAATCTTTGTGGAAGCGTTTTAGTTCGTCCACTGCATAGGCTTTTCCCGGGAAGACGGCATAAAATGCGATTTCAGGATGTGACTTTTGTAAATCTGTAAGCACTGGTACATAGTTCCGGCACAATGGACATTCGGGTGAGAACATTATAAAAACTGTGGGTTTCTGTCCGTTTATCTGCACAGTTTTACCACTGAGGTCTTTCAAAGAGATTTGGCTTATTTTTTTCCAGGAAATGCCGCTGCCCTGCGCATGTGCCCCTAAGCTAAGGCAAAGGATTAAACAAATAAGTTGGAAAGATTTACCCATACAAAAATCCTATTAAAAATTAAGGGTGCCTTAAACAAGGCACCCTTAATACAGTAAATTTACTGATTATTTTTTATCCCACCATACGCGTCCAAAAATATCACTTGGACTGGTACCCCAATCTGGATCTGCCTTTTTCATATCGTCATAAGCAGTAATGATATTCTCATAATTTAGGTTGGTTACGTTAGGAAAAGGCAATGAAGCCCTTCTAGGAATCGCTTGTTCTGTCCCTTGCGCAATCAATTTTTCTAGTTGTAATACGCTGGTGCTGTTAGGGAAACCAGTGCGTTTGTATATCGCCCATGCTTCGTTCGGCTGCTTGAAGAAATGCAGGTAGGCCTGGCATGCGATCATTTCAACGCCTTTTGCAGCATTGTAAGCCACTCCAGGTTTCGTCAGGTATGCATTGATCTCTGTAGCAGTTGCAGGCACATAATTATCATTATTGTTTCTATCAACAATCTTAGCCCTGTTTGCCATGTCATCATACTGTTGGATGGAAGCAGTGATACCTTTATCATACCATTCTTTAGCATTGTCGGCCGTTAAGGTCTTTGCTGCCAGTTCTGCTCTCATGAAGCAATAGTCAGCATAAGTTACTAAAGGGAAAAAATTAACACCTGTTCCACCGTTTTCACCTGCTGCAAATAAACGTGGTTGAAGATTAGATAATGTATCTAATGCCAGGGTACCACCAGTGGCAGGAGTAATCGATACGCTATTGAAAAACTTTGCGAAATCAGCAGCTGCAGCAGCATCAGGGCTGGTTGCCACCCCATAATAACGTCTTGCATCATACACCGCACTTGCCGGAATTTTACCCTGTGCTTTTGCTAAATTGAAATTATCCTGTGAGAAAAGGTTAGGTTGATAAAAGAACCTGATCCTCGGATCTGAATTGGTGTACATGAAATCAACTACCGGCCTCGGCGCCCTTAAATTAAGTGCAGACCAGTCACCACCCAACGCAAATGTATTGGCACCTTCAAATATCCAGCTATCAGTGTTGTCAGCCATCAGGTTAGTCGCACCATTGGCCAAAACTTCCTGAATGCGTGTAGCCATTTTAGTAGGGTTCCTCTTCATCAGACGCATAGCAATACGCATACGTATTGCGTTTGCAGTTTTAACCCATTTAACAGCTGATCCTCCAAAAAACATATCTGAAGTTCCGTATGAAGTTTGAGGAACTGCGGGTGCTGCCGCCAGTTGTGACGCAGCCATTTTGATTTCGTTATCTACAATATCAAATAATTGTTCCTGAGTATCGTATTTTGGGGTAAATGTACCTCCGTATTTGCCTTGGAAAGCTTCGGAATAAGCGAGGCTGCCATTGATATCGGAAACGTAAAATGCGTAGTACGCTCTGACTATTCTTGAGATAGCAATCTGGTGAACTCTCTTCGCCTGCTCTTCTTCAGACATTCCCGAAACGAGTTGCTCGATATCAGTTAGAGATGCACCTATACCTGGATAGAACATTGTGTAACGTTTATTTCTTAAGCTACCGGATTCACTGACAAATCCAACGCCGTTTCCGTTTAAAGGGGTAGACATTTGCATCCAGGGCATTATACCGCGCAGGTTGTCATAATACCACTCTTCGCGATCATCCATGAGACGAATGGAAGCATTGAAAAACTGCTGTTCTGGGGTAATTTTATCTAAGATCTGGGGGTTTGTGTTGAGCTCGACAAACTTTTCTTTTTTACAAGAAGACATTGTGATGCATCCAAAAACCGCCAAACCCATCAATACTCTATATGTTGTTTTCATGTTGTTTTTTTTAACTATTAAACTTGTTTCTATAAACTACCTTTAATTGATAAGGCAAAGGTACGTGTATATGGCGCGCCACCATACTCAGCAAACGCGCCCGGTGCGTTAGAGAACAAAGACTCCGGGTGGATGTGATCTGGCAATCCATTATAGATGTACGTTAAATTTCTTGCTGTCAAACCAATGCTCAGCCTGTTGAAGCTAATTTTTTCAGCATATTTTTTAGGGAGTGTATAGCCAACTGAAACTTCTCTCAAGGCAACCCAATTGTTTTCAAATGTAGAGTATTCCCGGATACCTGTAGCCCACTGCGTCAAACGTGCATAGTGGATACGTGCGCTAACTGGCTGGATTAACCCTTGAGCAACTGCATCTGCGAAAGTTTTGCCGCCAACATTCACGTTGTTGATGATTGTTCCATCAGCAAAAATTCCTTCAGGCATTATACCGTCATTGAAAGTACCAGTAACAGCGCCCTGTGCATTGAAAGTTTTTCTCTCCACACCACCGTACTCAGCAGAACGACCAAACAGGGTGCTTTCGAATGCACCGTAGTTCGATCCATACTGGTGCGATGCAGAAGTCATTAAACCGCCAACCTTAGCATCAATCTGGAAATTCAGGTTAAAGTCTTTGTAACGCAAGTTATTGATGGTACTGGCAGTGAATTTCTCCATCATCGTACCCAGCTTTTTATTGCCCTGACCTGCATCACCATTCCTCCAGTAACTACCATTTGCTTTCAGCAATTTCTGACCGTTTCTTGGATCATCAATATTATTTCCATTAGCGTCTTTTGCCTGATAGCTGGCAAATCCATATCCCGTGTAAATTGTTCCGTAGTCTTCACCTTCAATAGCAACAGAAGCCATATCAGCTCCAAATGCGTTTGCCAATGTTAATGCAGTTACTCCAGGGAATAGCTTTACAACTTTGTTCCTGTTTCTTGCGAAGTTCACAGAAGCATTCCATTCGAAATTTGTGGATTTCACAGGAGTCGCATTAAGCAAGAGCTCTACCCCTTGATTTTGGATATTACCTGCATTTACCAATTGTCTTTCTACACCACTCTCTCTTGGAACTTCAAGACCGATAATCTGGTTGTATGAGTTCTTTTTGTAAAAGGTAAAATCAATTCCAAATCTGTCATTAAAGAATCTCATTTCTGTACCGATCTCGAACTCCTTTGTCAACTCATTTTTTAAATTATCATTTCCTTTGATGTACTCAGGATAACCGTAACGCGGCGTCTGAACAGTCCCGGTACCACTAGATGCAACATCTGTATAGATTCCCAGGAAGCCATATTTACCACGGCTGGTTTCGTAAGGATTTGTACCCAAACCTGTATGACCATAGTTAGCCCTCAATTTACCATAGGATAAGAATCCAAGTGCAGCATTGTCTTTAACCAGTTCCGAGAAGACGAAAGACAATCCAACAGATGGATAAAGGTATGAATAGTCTCCGTGTCCGTCAGGATATGTCAGCGTAGAAGAACGGTCATTACGTAAACTTGCATTTAAAGTCAAGAAGTTTCTATAGCTGATATCACCGAATGCATATACTGCATCAGTTCTGATGCTTCCATCTAAAGTGATATCAGTGACAAATGGATTCGCGGAGTTGCCTAGATAAAATCTTCCCGGATCTTTTAGTCCACCATCAGTTCTTGATCTGGTACCTCTTCTGCCGAAATCTGTTAGCTTCTCACCTCCTAAACTAAAGTTGTAATCGAAGTCCTCACTAATTTTATTGCTTGCGTTCAGCAAGAATTGTAACCTGGTGCTACGTTGGTCAATTTGTCCTAATGCATACTCACCGCCTGTGAAGTTGACACCAGAACCTATGTTTCTGGTTTCAGAATTGATGTTTACCTGGTTTAATGTTCCACGAACCATTGCATTTAACCACGGAGTGATATTGCTGGTAACTTCAATGTTTCCACGGAAATTGTTTTCTTTTTGCCTGTTGTTCTGATTGTACAGGTCAAACCAGAATGAAGAAAGACCGTATGGATCAGCGTCACCTTGTTTTGCACCACCGTTACTTTCGTCCCTATAATTGTTTTTCCAGTACTGCGTATCGTAGTTTCTTGGATTACCATAGACAAAGGCAAATAATGGACTTGAATTTCCGCCTTGTCTCATTGGATTCTTCGCGCTTCCCACTGTATAATTTACCCCAGCCTCTACATTGAATAGTTTACCCAGTTTATGAGAGCCCCTGAAGTCAACTGCATCCCTGTTGAACTGGTTATTTGGCAAAATACCTTTGCTTCCGAAACGGGTATATGACAACCTGAAATTTCCATCGTCATTTGCTCCCTGGAACGCAAGATTAGAAGTATTGTAGATGCCTGTATCAAAAATATCTAAAAGGTTATCCGGTTTAGCATCCCATTTAATCATTCTACCGTCGATGTCTTTCACCTCACTGCCATCAAATTTAGGTCCGAAGCCCCAGAAATAGTTGGCTGCGTCTACTTGAGGCACACCATTCGCATCATTCGCGAAAGTTGGGTTGATACCTGCACCGAAAACGTTCTGCACGTCAAAAACACGGTAAGCTTCCTCAACTGTCTGAGTATGAGAGAAGGAAATACCTAATCCCTGATTTGCCCTACCTTTTTTAGAGGTGATTAAAAGCACCCCATTCTGAGCTCTGGAGCCGTATAGTGAACTTGCTGCGGCACCTTTTAAAACAGTAACGCTTTCATAATCATCAGCATTCAGGTTTTTCATAATGTTACCAAAATCCTCAGGACTGTTTCCATAAGAATCTGCTCCTGTCACACCAGGCTGTATCAATACACCATCGATGACTACCAATGGCTGAGTGTTTGGACTCAATGAAGAGTTACCACGAATCCTGATCCTTGACGAGGACTGCGGACCGCCAGCACCTTGATTGATCACCACACCGGCCACTTTACCGTTCAGTGCGTTCACAATGTTTGGTTCATTGGCTCTAACCAAATCGTCTCCTTTAACCTCTTGAATAGAATAACTTAATTTTCTGGTCTGCTGTCTTACCCCGAAACCTGTAGTTACGACTACTTCATTTAAGGTTTGATCATCCTCTTTCAACACCACACTTACTGTCGTCTTGTCACCAATGGTGATTTCCTGAGCAACGAAACCAATCAGGGAAACCCTGATCACACTCTGTGCTCCAAGTGTAAGTGTAAATTGACCTGCACTATTGGTAGCTGTACCATTACTGCTTCCTACCTCCAGTACAGTAGCGCCAGGCAAGGCCTGTCCTCTTTCGTCTTTCACACTACCCGTAAAAGACTTTTGTGCAAAGGACAATGTTGCAGATAACATCAACACCATCATCCAGAGACACCTTAAGTAAATTTGTTTCATTTTGATTAGTTTAAGATTAGTAATTATATGATTAGGGTATTATAAAATGCTTTTAGTTAAACTGACAATTCTCTACTATTAAGATCGCAGCACCCAGCAGTTCAGCGGTATCTGCAAGGTCAGAAACTACAATAGTTGTCTGATCTGCAATCCTGCTGATACAAAATTCATTCATGGCCTGCTGTATCGGGGCCATCAAAATTTTCCCGGCAATTGCCCCACGTCCTGCAACGACAATTAGTTCGGGGTTCATGATGTGAATCAGCGTGGCAATTCCTTTTCCTATAAGAAATGCGGCTTCTGACAGAATAGACACCGCCAAAGGGTCGCCGTCCCTCGCTGCAACCAAAAAATGATCACCAGGTAATTTTGACTTGTCTTTAAAAAGAGCCTCCAGTCTGGAACTGACCCCATTTGCAATTTCCTTTTCCGCACGCTCTACTAATACCAGCAGGGAAGTATCGACTTCTAAGCAACCTCGTTTACCACAAGAACACAGCTTATTGGTTTGTGACAGCGGGATGTGGCTAAACTCTCCTGCAAAACCGCTATGGCCACGGAAAAGACTGCCATTGATGATCATCCCAAGCCCACTACCCCAACCCACATTTACTACCAACACTTCTTTCAGGTTTTGCCCGGCACCAAACCTAAGTTCTGCAAGCGCGGTCAAGCTTGAATCGTTATCAATAAATACAGGCAAGCCAAGTTCCTTACTTAAGTGATTTCTTAGACTACCGTTGTTTTTTAATTTAAAGAAAGTGTAGTTTATGCCTTGCTTAGTATTAATAAAGCCCGGCATACCGATACCGATCCCTAAAATTTCCTCCACAGGGATATTGGATTGTTGCAGGTAGCCCTTCAAAAATTTAATTAAAATCTCAATGTCTTCTGGATTTTCGGTAAGGGTGAAGGAAAGACTTGCTGATCCCTGGCGGACATTGTTTAGCAGGTCGTAAATCACGACTCTTGTGACCAATTGATCCATTGCTACGGATACCAGGAACCTCTTTTTAGCAGGATTGATCAGATACATGACGGCCCTGCGACCACCGGTTGACTTTGAAAGCGCAGACTCCAGTACATAACCTTCTGCAATAAGATCCATCACAGCGCTTGTTACAATTGGAACGCTTTTATGTATCAACTTACTCAACTCGGTAATGGTAAGTGATTTGTGGAAATAAAGATACTTGATCACATCCCTCCTAAGCTGGTGATACTTTTTTAATGTGGCGGTTAGTGGTTTGGCTTGCATACCCAAACATAGCAAAAAAAATATTTAATCAAACAATCTTAGTAAAAAATTTATTAATGAAGATGTTCTTAAAAATATAATAGCTATCAAATCTCTGTTTTGGCAGAGAAAAAAGGTTTTAGCAAAAAATATCTCGTTGATTGAATTAACAATTTTTCTGTCGTGAATGGCGGATTATCCGAAAAAAAGTAGTCTACGATCCGTATTGAACTGACCAATTAGACAATTACATAGCGTACAATAAGGCCTTTGTCCAGCTTTATAGAAGCTAAATGAAAAAACAGCGAATAAAAAATTAAAAATTGTAGCCCTAAAAATCGGTATACAAATTCCTGAAACTACTACGTAGTCCTATGGTAAACCAATTGCTATTGTATTGATAACCGTTGTCTAGCTTTTCCTGGCGCAGTATGCTGCCAAACTCCACTCTGAGATTATATTTCGGATTTAACAAATACGCTACTTTTATCTCACCATAAAAAAGATCTGTACCCACTCCCTGTCCGATCCTGTTTCCAAAAGTATCCGGGATACCGTAATCATAACTTTTAAAAATATTTTTACCATAGTTAAACCCACCTTCATCCAGCCCGTACTGAGCGTAAAGTAATTGTCCCTGAACATCAAAACGCTTATAAGAATAATTGAGGATACCAAGCACCTCCCGGAAATTGGCACCGAATGGATGGGCCAATGCCTGGTTATAATGGGCATAATTTGATACTCGGTTGAAATGTGAATAGGTATATGGCCGGGCGGTATTAAATTCAGCCAGGTAATTCAAATTTTTAACATTTAACAGATCTGAACCTTTAAGACCTACCTGCAGCGCCCATTTGTTACCCCAATAACCATTTCCGGCAAAGAACTCTCTGGCTGTAAATTCATCCAGCATAAATTGGCCATACAAGGCCGTATTGTTGAAAACCTCATATTTTAAATTCAAACCAAGCCTCATTTTGTCAGGGGAAAGTGTATTTCCCGATTCCAGTGGTCTGAGGAAAACAAAGGGATGAATATAATTGAAATCAAAGCCTCTTTTCCCCTGAGGTTGGGCATCTGCCCATGTTACTGCCTGAAAAAATCCGGCAGAAAAACGATTGGTAATATTCCAATCAAGGTAATGGATAGCAGCCCATTTTCCACGGGAGCCAAATTCACGCCCGGGGCCAAGTCTCGGCGCTCCCGGATCAAGCATATAAGCAATGATGGTTTGGTATTGAACGTTTCCCAAACTAGCCCGTAAACGAACAAAAGAATAATTTGCAGCATTGTCTGAAAGCAGCATAGACCTGTATCCATCTCCGATGAAATTTTTATCATAACCCAGGGCAAGATTTAAGAATTTATTTGGCGTATAAGAAACCAATGCAGTTACATAAGCCCAGTCTTTAACTGATCCGGATAACTTATCCCCTCCCGACTGTCCCGGAACTACCTGATTGCTGTCTACAAAATAAGTATAATAGTTCGCAAACTTGCCCTGGTTTTCATACCCACTGGTATAAAAGGAAAACTTACTCCCAACATTTCCACCTACCTGAAAACCTCTTGTGTTAAGCCAGGTATCCGTAGAATTACCTGTTTCTACTCCAGCCATAAAATCAGGAAGAAAATCTGCATATATCTGATAATCATCCGAATTGAAATTAAGCAAATGTTCCTGGGTTAACTTTCTCCGTGCCCAGCTCCGCTCGCCCGTAGAATCTACACCTGCATTCATGAGACTATCATATCTTTTTCTAAGCAGGGAATCATCGGCGAAGTAAGCCTTTATAGCGCTATGATGACGTGTATTTACATCATAAACAGACTTATTCAGCTTTTGATAAAATTGATAGGAAAGTGGGATCTGTTGGTTAGGTGTTTGCTGTGCATTTGAAATTAAAAAACAAACCGTGCTGAGGAGCGTAAAAAGTATTTTTTTCATTCTATTGTGTTTATCATTCTCTTAAAAGTGCTTTTTGCTTCCAGATTCGGAATTGGCTGCAATAACAGGGACAAGCTAAGAAAAAGATAGCATAAAAGAAAAAATCCCGGAATACCCGGTCAATTATAATTACTGGTCCTTGCTCCTTTTCTATTTACCCAAACATACCTGTTAGTGGTACATTTAGGACACCAATAAATTCTAATTGGAAGGAATCCCAGTATATTTTTTAAAATAAACCCCCGGGGCACCTGATAGTGGAAATCAGTGTGACATTTCTGACACTTGTAATCTTGATAGCTCATTTAGTTTAGGTAGTGGTTTTATCTATATCAATAATATTGCCAATTGTTACCTGTAATTACGAAAAAAAAGTCCTGATGGTTGTTTAAGCTGTAAAATAACGTTCAACCTCTACATAGAACAAAGGCCTTAACCCCACAAGGTTAAGGCCTTTGTCGCCTTTTTATTAAAATTAGGCGGTTTTATACTTGATCTATTGGGTCAGCCGGAACCGGCTTGCCAGACAATGCTTTTTTTATTTTTTTTGAATTGCTGTCTGCAACGATGTACATGCATGGAACAAGGATCAGCGTCAGGAATGTCGCAAAACTTAACCCAAAGATCATTGTCCAGGACAATGGACCCCAAAACGCTACATTATCGCCACCAAAATAAAGGTGAGGATTGAACTCCGTAAACAGCGTCACGAAATCCAAATTTAAACCAACAGCCAGCGGAACAAGCCCCAGCATGGTAGCGGTAGCTGTCAACAATACGGGTGTCATACGAGTACGTCCAGCCTCTATTATAGCTTCTCTGACTGGCATTCCCTGGGCTACCATCAATTCTGCAAATTCCACCAGCAGGATACCATTGCGGATCACTATCCCTGCAAGTGCAATAATTCCCAGACCGGTCATCACAATGGATAGCTCCATACCGAAAATAGTAACTCCAAGTAAAACCCCTATTATGCTGAACATAATTTCACTAAGAATCAAGAGCGGTTTACTAATGGAGTTAAATTGCAACACCAGGATGATCAGAATAATGAACAATGCACTGATTAGTGCTGTACCCAGAAAAGCTGCAGTTTCCATCTGCTCTTCCTGTTCACCTGCCATTTTTATTTCCACGCCGGCAGGTGCTTTAAATTCATTGATCTCATTCTGAATGCTGGCAACGACTTCGTTAGGGTTGTACTCCGACAACACATTGGAAGAAAGGATAATGATACGTTTTTGCTGCTTACGCTTGATACCTCCGTAGGTATTTATATAATCAATTTTTGCAAAAGCTGAAATGGGAACCTGCCTGATGATGCCATTCATCGCCATATCCCGGTAGGTTACTTTCATGTTCCTTAAAGCTTCGATGTTATTGCGCTGGTCTTCTTTAGCACGTACATTGATCTCATAATCTTCATTTACATCCCTGTATTTTGAAACCTCAAAGCCATACAATGCTGCGCGCAATGAATACCCAACATCCTGGGTAGCTATTCCTTCGCGGTTAGCACGCTCACGGTCGATGTCAAATATAATTTCAGGCTTATTGTTCTGGAAGTCCGATTTAAGTTCCTCTACCCCGGCTATCTGACGGCTGTCCAGATATTTTTTCAACTTGTCTGATGTGAGTGCAATTGAATCAAGGTCATCACCTGTGATCTCAATACTAATGGGTTTGGCCGTTGGTGGCCCTCCCTGCTCCTGCGCAACGGTAATTTTAGCTCCCGGAATACCCTTTACTGCCTCGCGGATTCTGTCCAGATAGGTAAAAGTTCTTTCTCCGGTCCTTAGGCCATAGCTAACGAAAGCAACCGTGACTTTACCCCTGTTGGTATACTCTCCCTGGTCTTCTCCCTGAGGATCTGTAACCCCTACAGTAACATTTGAAATAATGGAGGAAACATCCGGATTGTTACGGCCAACTACCTTTTCTACATTCTTTTCCACCTTTTCCACAACTTTGTTGGTAAAGGCCTGATCAGTACCTACAGGCAATTCAATGTAAACGTATACAAAGTTTGGATCTGCAGTTGGGAAGAACACAATCTTTGGCGGTATAAATGACACAAGGACCAGGGTAAAAATAAACAGGCCTACGGTACTCATGATCATGGTGCGCGGGCGTTTAAGGGCCCAGTTAAGTAAGGTATTATATTTATTAATTACTTTTGGCCAACCCACATTTTGGAATTTCTTGATTACTCCTGTCAGGACAAAATGGTTTAACAGATATAGCAAGGCCATCAGCACCACAAAATTTCCGATGCCAATATTGATCAGGTAGCCAAGCAATGCCACACCTGCCATGATCAATAAAGTACGCTTTACAGGCCTAGTGAAGCCAGGCTTTTCATTTTCATGCTCTACATGCGGCTTCATAAAATCAACTGCAAAAACAGGATTGATAATATAGGCCACCACGAGCGATGCTGATAATGTCACAATTAAGGTAACCGGAAGGAAATACATAAACTCACCGATAATTCCTGGCCAGAACAGCAAAGGGAAGAACGGTGCCAGCGTAGTCAGTGTACCGGAAAGTACAGGCAGAAACACTTCCCCGGTAGCTGTTTTAGCAGCCTTTACAATAGGTACTTTGCCATTGTCAAAAATACGGTGGGTATTTTCAACCACAACTATAGCATCATCTACTACAATTCCCAATCCAAGCAGGAAGGAGAACAGTACCATCATGTTCATGGTAAAATTGAAGTCGAAGACCCCTCCAAGTACCGGCATGGACAGGAAGGCTATGAACATAGAGAGCGGGACTGACAATGCAACAAACAATGCATTGGTAACCCCCATAAAAAACATCAGAATAATGGTTACCAGAATAAAGCCAATAATGATGGTATTGATTAAATCATGTAGGGTGATCCGAGTTTGATTGGACTGGTCGCCTGTAATGGCTATATTCAGTTTTTTTGGAAGGATCGTACCCTGCATATCCTTTAGCATGGCATTGATCTTATCTGATGCTTCGATCAGGTTTTCGCCACTGCGTTTCCTGACATTTAGCGTGATTACATTCTTGCCATAAAGCCTTGCATAGCTGTTTTGTTCTTTAAAGGAATTCTTAACTTCAGCGATGTCTTTTAAATACACTGAACCTCCAGTGGGCGTTTTAAGGAGCAGATTGCCAAGCTCTTCTGCGTCTTTAAATTCCTTTTTAACATTTAAGGTTCTCAGCATACCATCCATTTTCACAGACCCCCCGGAAATGGTCTTATTTTCTTTCCCAACAGCCATAGATATATCGTTGAACGACAGCAGAGCGGCTTCCATTTTACGCAGGTCTACATTGATCTGAATTTCAGGCTCCAGGGCACCTACAATATCCACCCCAGCAATTTCCTTTAAGCCTTCTACTTTGTCTTCAATATCTTCAGCATATTCCTTTAGCTTTTTCAGGTCATAATCTCCCGATATGTTGATAAACATGATCGGTATATCAGAAAGGTTGATATCCATAATTACCGGATCGTCAGGCAGATCTGTTGGAAGGTCTGTTTTTGCTTTATCAACAGCATCTTTAATGCGTTGTTTTGCATCTTTGATATCTATTCCTGTATTAAATTCCGCTGTAATGAAAGAAAAGTCCTGAAAAGAGTTTGAGGTAATCTTCTTTAACCCAAGCGTACCCCGAATTTCTTTTTCCAGTTGTTTTGTTACCAGGTTTTCCATATTGGCAGGCGAGGTACCCGGATACACCGTCTGAACAAATATTTTAGGAATGACTACCTCCGGAAAATTCTCTTTTGGCAGACCCTGATAGGAAAAATAGCCGGCAAGGATCAGTATACAGGTAAATACATAGATCGCTGTTCTGTTGTCTATAGCCCAACTGGACGGGCCAAATTCTTTACTTACATCCTTCATATGATGATATAATAATCGTGAGTAACATTTTATAGTTTTACGGCATCGCCATCATTAAGATCCTGAAAACCTGCTGTGATCACCTGATCTCCGGCTTTAAGACCAGACAATACTTCGGCCTTACCATCTGATACTTTACCTGTTTTGATATTGGTCCTTTTAGCCTTGCCATTGCTGGCTACAAAAACATATTCACTGGTTTCTGATCTTTGGATACTATTCACAGGAACAATTAAAGCTTTGTCATTCTTGTAGTCAACTATCTTCAATACCGCAACCATATTTGGTCTGAAGCGTTTATTTGATGGCAGTTTTACTTCCACATTAAAGCCTCTGGATACCGGATCGATTACTTTGGCGGCAAAGGAAATTTTAGCTTGCAAACTATCCTGCGCATCAGGCAGCGATACCTCTACGTCATCGCCCTGATTAACCCTTCCTGCATAAGTTTCTGCTACTAGTGCAATTACTTTTAGTTTGCTGGCATTGACTATTCTAATACCGGTAGGCTGTCCGGGAGCTACCGACTGTCCTACTTTTAAATCCATCGCATCCACCGTTCCGGAAACGGGGCTTTTAATTTTGCTCATAGCTGCCTGCGACTGCAGTCCGGATAATTGCCTTTGCAGTCCTTCCTTCTGACTTTTCGCCGTAAGGTATTGAACCTCTGTCCCGATTTTCTGGTCCCAAAGATTTTTCTGACGGGCAAACACAGTCTCAGCCAGCTCAAGCTGCGTCTGCAGCTGGGCTACGCTCTGACTCAGCACTTTGTCATCCAGTCGCGCAATCACCTGGCCTTTGCTAACCTGCTGGCCTACCTTTACGAAGATAGCGGTCACCGAACCGGGAACTTCAGGTGTGATTTCAACATTATCTTCTGCGTCAACCTTGCCCTGCACTTCAAGAAAATTCCTGAACACAGTTTCATTCACGGTGGTTGCGGTTACATCTTTTGCTTCCACGGTACTTTGTTCTTTTCCAAGCTCGGCCTGCAACTTGTCTATTTTTGCATTCAACTCCGTTCTTTGCTTTTTTAATTGCTCGAGTTCTGTTTTTTTGTCTTTCGGCTGATCTGAACCGCAGGAAGCCAGAAACATAATGAGGGCGATGGCGTATATTGCTTTCATTGTAAATGATTTATTTGATTTAAAGCTTTAATGGCTTACTAATAATTTATTTGTCCGGTTGCTTGCTGCAGATTTACTTTATTGATCAGCAAATCATAAAGCGCTTTGATATAGTTGTTCTGGGCCTCTTTTAAGGAAGTTTCGGCAGTAGTGACTTCAATGCTAGAACCAACGCCTTGTTCGTATTTAATGCGGGTGACCCGCAGGATCTCCCTGGCAAGACCCAAATTCCGCTCCTGGTTTTCGACCGAACGCAGACTGTTTGCATACATTTTCTGACTAACAGAGATCTCCTGGGCAATCCCGTTTTTAAGATTGAAAAGATTGTTATCAGTCTTCATAATGGCCAGCTTTGCATTGCGCATCTGGTAAATCCTCTGCCCGCCATTGATTAAATTCCAGGAAAACGTAAGCCCAATTACTGAAGTCGGAAAATTCCGGCTATATAGATCTGTAAAATCATTAGATTGAAAACTCTTATTGGCACTTGCAAAACCTTTTAATGTAGGCAAAAACTGGCTTTTATACCTTTTGAAATCTAGCTCATCCAATTTTCTCTGGGTCTCTAAAAGTGAATATTCAATCCGGTTTCTATATGCAGCACTGTCTATTACCTGTACCTGAACAGATTCTGAGCGTACATCACTGATTTTGTCTGTAAGTTCAAGGCCTGCCTGTATCGGCATACCCATCTGAAATTTCAGCAAGTCTACATTGACTACCAATAGCCTAGTTACATTTTCACGCTCCGTTTCAAGGTTATTTTTTAAGACCTGCAACCTGTCTACATCAATTTTCTCCGCAAAACCATTTTTAAACAATGCCTCAGTATCATTTATTGATTTAGTCAATTGAGATAAATTTGCATCAATAAGACCCAGTTGCTCAGTACTAACCAATGCTGAATAATAGGCTTTTGTAACCGCAACAACCGTTTCAATTCTGGTACGGGTACTGTTTCTTACAGACAATTCCTTATATGTTTTCGATGCCTGAAGCCCTACAATATAGCTGCCGTCAAATATCAGCTGGTTGAGTTCTATCCCAACCGAGGAATTGTACTTTACACCAAACTGGACAGGTATCTGTGTTCCCGGCTGACCAAAAACCTCTCCCGGCAACAAGCTGGTAGGTACTTTGAGATAGTCCTGAAAGTTAAAATTGGTAGAAACCTGTGGCAACCCTATGCCTACAGTCTGCCTGACTGTATTTTTAGCGATCTCTTCATCAATTCCGGCATTCAATACATTTGACTGATGTGCGAGTGCATAATCAATTGCCTGTTTCAGGCTAAAACTGTTGCTTTGGGAATCAGCTGTCTGGGCCCTGGCCATAGTATGGGCCATAAATAGCAGCAAGATTATGAAATGGATTTTATTCTTCATATATAATTTTACTTTGTAAATGCCTTGTCTCTATTCGAAGTTAATTATTTTTTACCGCCAAAAACACTAAAATTAGTTATGACTAAATAATATTGTGGTGTCAGCTCAAATATATACCCATTTATTAACACCAAGTGGGTGCATATGAGACAAAGAAAGGGTAGAATTGTGACAAAAAAATCAGAAAAAAAAACAGGCGTCTAAATTAGACGCCTGTAACAGAGAGGTATTAATCAATAATTCGTTTTTAGTCGAGCAATTCTGCCAGTTTTTTATTCAATTTTTCGCCGGTCAAATGAGCACCCACAATTTTCCCATCCGGACTTACTAAAAAGTTTGCCGGAACACCTGAAATACCGTACACCTTTCTTGCATCACTTTCCCATCCCTTCAGGTCAGAAACCTGGGTCCAGGTAAGGCCGTCTTTCTTGATCGCTTCCAGCCATTTGGCCTTGTCGCTATCTACAGAAACCCCAAGAATCTCAAATCCTTTGTCCTTATAGGCAGCATATTGTTTTAGCAGATTTGGGCTCTCAGCGCGACAAGGCGCACACCAGCTTGCCCAAAACTCAACCAATACATATTTACCTTTGTAATCACTAAGGGAAACTGACTTTCCATCCACATCCTTTTGCGTAAAGTTTGGAGCAGTAGCACCCAAAGCGGTTACCTTGTCCGCACTCAGCATCTTGTACAAACTTTGTCCGTTATAAGAAAGACGAAGTGCCTCACTCATTTTATTAAATACGGATAGGATCACTTCTGACTTTGCACCATAATTAGCTTCAGACAGACTATACATAGCAAAATAAGAGTTCGGGTTTGCAAGGGCAAATTCTACTATTTTTTTCCTCCTGGAAGCCTGCATCTCAGTCACCTTTTTATCCAGAGCCTTAAAAAAGAGGGTATCGGCCTTCTGCTCAGGAGTCGCCCGGGTCAATGCGGCATTGGCATGGTGATGTATGGTCATCACAGGCGGGCCTACAGCCTTAATAAAGGCGATCGATTCGTCATATACTTTTGAATTTGTCCATTTAGCATTGAATAAAGAATCAGCCGAATTGATCCGGATATTTTCTTTCCCAAAACTTGGATAGATCACATCACCTAGGCCACCTGCGCCATAAATCTCCTTATCCCGTATACCTTCCCGTGAGAGGGTTATGCGTCCGGAAGCAATGTTCTCAATATGTCCGGTAAATTTAAATGTGCCATCTACCAACTCACAGGAATCCGACTTTCCTACGCCATCAGAGCTGTAGTCCAGGTAAATCTTTGCCGGTTTGTTCAGGTTTCCAATTTTACCGGTGATGGTAAAATTAGGGTTTTGGGCCGCTGCAAAAAGCGGCAGCATTGCTGCCAGTATTAATATTTTTGTTCTCATTTTATTGTTATCTATTTTCTACGTCTACAGGGTTGCCAGGAATGCCTTCGATCTTTCTGATCAATGATCCATTTGCCCCGGTAGTAATATTGGTGATCCAAATAGTGTTTTCTGTGCCCACCATCAACGTCTCTTCGTCCTCAGAAAGCTTGAGCATGGTGATCGGTTTACCACCGAAATTGGTAGCCAACTCTCTTATTTCCTCATTAACAGGATTGTAACGCACTACTTTTGATCCTGATGCGATATAGATCACCCCATTTTTGGCCCCTTGCCATTTGGTATCAGCGGTGACAAGGTCAGGACGGATAAATTCACGTTTCTGCTGAGAACGGAAAGTAAACGGCCCGGTAAAGTTTACATTAAATTTGAGTTCATAGAGCTTTCCCTCAGGACCCTTAACGTAAGCATAGCAATCAGCATTATTTAACTGTACAATTTTCACCAGGTCCATCCCTACATTCATCGGGTCGAATATGCTGGCTCCCTCTACTGAATATTGCGTACCGAAATACATAGGTGCACCATACAGGTTTATCCTTACAAACTGCTTCCGGTTGCGGTCGAATCCAATAAAATAGGTGCCTGGGCCAGTTACAGCCATAGTAAATGATGGCGCCAGCTCGTAGTCACCATCTGCAGGCAGTCCAAACATGCCATAGGTACCGGCCTGATCCCACGTACTGGTGGTTCCACCATAAAACTTCCCATTTATAACACCCATCATAACGCCTTGTTCATGTTCCATTAACGACCCGATTTCGAGATCATCCGGTGCGGTGAAAAAGTTTTCGCTGAATGTATTAGGATATCTATCATGTGGCGCCATGGTATTAGGCTCCAGTCTTACACCGCCGTTTTTGGTAATGATCCAATACCCCAGCAATACTCCTCCAGATTGCTTATTTCTGAGTAAAAACAGGTAGCGCGGGTCTACCGGCAGATCCTTTCCCTGCATTGCCTTATACAATCGTGCCTGCATCGTGCCATCTCGCTTAATGAACGAAAACTGTGTAACACCATCCTCAACACTCAATACGGTAGTTCCCGATTCGAAATCCGTGGCTCCGCTTACAGTAAACTTATGGTAATACTTCATCCCATTTGTTTTATTGTGGATGGTAAGCCTGGCATTGTAACGCTGCGCGGCAAGGCCGAATATAATTTTCATTTTGGGACCCGTATACGTTACGTCGTTGCCGATCATCACACTGATTTTCCAGGACAGCTCAATCTCGGCTCCTGCTGGGGCCTTAATTCCCGGATCTATGATCAAGCTATCGCCAACAACCGCTGTATACACCGAGTCTAAAGTAGTAACCTCTGGCTCTGTAGGCATATTGATGTCGTAATCACCCAAATCTTTATGGCAGGCAGAAAGTGAAAATACCATCACCGCCAACAGGCAGATCAATTTTCTAATATCCATGTTTATCTTATTAAATGACTTCATTTCCGTTTTCATCTATAAAGTAATATTTACCATTCTGTACATTTTTTTTCATTAGGGTCTTCTTAGCAGGATTATCCGTATTATAGAAATAATACTGATCTGTACTTCCTGCTGTCACCGCTTCTATCACATATTTTTTTAGCGGGTTTTTCGTTACCCAGTTGAATGGATTGCCGAGCATGGTATTTAGCAGTCCCACGTAATACAAATTCTTGGGTGCATCCAACCCCTCTCTTGTCATCGACTGTTGCCCTGTCACGAGGAAGAAAAGTTCATGCTTAGTTCTCGAATATGGAGGCAATGGCCAGAAATCCCACCAGTCTGGTTTTTCCAACTTAGCAGAAAAAACCACTTTTGCCCTGATCAGATAGGGATTTTCTAT
Organism: Pedobacter psychroterrae; assembly: GCF_004331695.1. Taxonomy (GTDB): domain Bacteria; phylum Bacteroidota; class Bacteroidia; order Sphingobacteriales; family Sphingobacteriaceae; genus Pedobacter; species Pedobacter psychroterrae. Next base: position 451,416 of record NZ_SJSL01000001.1, read on the forward strand.
TCCTAGCTCCGGCGTCCCTGTCAGTTTGATGATCACAGAAACAGATTGATTCTCCAGTGCTTTGTCTTTGTTGTAGATCACCAAAGGAATATAGCCTAGTCCTTTGCCGGCCGCTATGGAGTAACTTGGTTTTAGTGCTTCATAATGCTGGCCTGCTACCGCTGATGAGGAATCTGTCTCCACCCGGGCTGTAAAAGTCCTGTTTTCTTCCGTCCTGATACCAGCGAGACGTACCGGCAACCATACCGTGTCTTGCGGGAGCGTTGGGGTGTAAGCAAATGTTCTCAGAATGCTGTCTTTATCCCCGTTATGGATGTCAAAGTAGACATTGGCTGCATGATCAAAAAGCTTTTCTTCTGCCTTCTTGCAAGAAGAGGCACAGAGAACTGCGAGTATTATGATAATATATGGTTTCATAAATTTCTTTATCGTTATCAATGTGATAGGTTAATTATCTGCCTCCATAAACGATCTCATCGTTCGGTAATGGGAGCACAAAGATTTTGTTAGATGCCGGAATAATGGCTCCCGTTTGCCCCACAATACCTCTGTTTAGTCGTTTGTACATATAGAATAACTGACCTTCTGCCAGCGTTTCCTTACGCACTTCCTTGAGGAGTTCTTTCGTAAATTCCTCTTCATTTCCCAACGGCAGTTTGTCATCAATCTGCCTGGCGGAACGTACCTGGTTCAGGTAAGCATAAGCCCTGGTTGGATCAGTAGGGAAAAGCGCTTCTGCTCCGATATAGTACATTTCAGAAAGACGTATAGCAGGTGCCATCAGGTAATGAAGATTGGCATCAACACCTTCGTCAATAGCATTTCTACGATATTTTACAATTTCATAAAAAGCCGAACTCTGTGTTGAACTACGGGAAATGAAATATTTATACCGCGCATCAAATGCTCCTGAAGTCAATTTTTCATAGATGTAGTCTGCGGCGTCGGTAATCAGGTACAAGCCATTTGTGCCGGGTTGGAACCAATGCGACTTAATGTTTTCGGCCATTGATGGAATATACCAGCCAAATACCAGCTCCTTGTAGAGGATCCTGTCTTTCTTAGATTCATCAAACGCTTCAAAATCAGCTTTCGAAGTCCATGGGAACTTGTTGGAGGCAATTACTTCATTTGCATTCAGCAATGCATTTGCCTTGTCATTCTTATATAAATATACACGTGCCAATGTTCCGCAAACTGCGAAGTAATTCATGCGGTGCCTTCTGTTTTGCAGAAAAAGCAATGGAGATTTCTCTTCCGTAGTTTTGGTGGTGTCCCTTACCGTCGGATAGCCCACCTTATAGTTAGCACTGCGGATCGGATCAACCTTCAATAATATTTTAGCCGCCTCCAGATCCTTGATAACAGAATCAATCACTCCTGATACCGTACTCATTGGTGTAGGATCTTTGCTGTATTTGGTAGCATAAGGAATGCCCTGAGCAGTAGCCCCGGTTAGATAAGAAGGTGCAAACAAGCGAAGTAAATCAAAATGCATATAAGCCCTCAATCCAAGTGCCTCACCTTTTACGATCTCATAGTTGATGCCGGTAAATACGTCTTTCCGAGCATCTACGTTGGTAAGCACCAGGTTACAATTGACAATGGAGGAATACAAACCTGCCCAGATCTTGTCCTTACGTTCCTTAAACTTTTTCTGCTCATAATTGTACAAGCTCGTTTGTCTATAATCCTGACCATCATCTCTCATAGAATAGTTCTGGGCAAGTGCCTCAGGCGTTCCAAAAGTCAGCTCCTTCCCATACATATCCTCCCCGTTGGCTTTGTTGTAGATTCCATTGATGGCCTCCATAAAACCCGTCTCAGTTGAAAACAATACAGGTTCCGCTATTTCAGATTCTGGCTGTACGTCCAGCCATTTCTTACATGAACTGAATAATCCTGTGAAGAGAATCAAACCTATTAATAATATTTTGTTCATATTCTTATATTTTAATATCTATATAATTAATGCCTTAAAAACCAGCCCTTATCCCAAATGTGATACTTCTGGCAAAAGGATAATCGATCCCTCTTTCTTCTTTGATAGACGACCAGCGGACCACATCATTGGCCGTAAGCGTGAAGTCCAGATTGTTCATCCTAAGTCTCCTCGCATATTTTTGGTCAAGATTAAAACTCAACTGCACTGTTTCCAGGTTTACTAAGTTATCATCCTGAATAAATCTTGAGTTCACTTCCGTTTCACCAATATCTGATATGTTCTTATAGAAGGTACGGTCTCCGGATTCTCTCCATTTGCCCTCAAACACACGTCTGTCCACATTATATCTTGGATCGGCATTTTCTACCCGCTGTACCAAAGTCAGGTTATAGTCTTCTCCGCCAAATTTAGTCCTGAAGTTGGTAAACAGACCCCAACTTTTATACCTGAATGATCCACCAAAAGATCCTTCCAATCTAGGATCAGGATTTCCGATCGGTACATAATCCCGCTTGTCATAATCATAGGTAAGCGTTCCGTCCAGCTTTCTGTAAAGTTCGCGGCCGTTTTCAGGATCAATACCCAGAGACGGAACTCCATAAATGGTATTAATAGATTGCCCTTCCCTGTACCTCAACAAAGGTATACCTTTGTAACCACCCTCACTTTCGGGTTTTGACTGCTCTTCATCCGCCTTGTCTTCATACTTTTTCAATGCATTGGATATCCTCAGGATCTTATTCCTGTTGGTCACAAAAGCACCTCTGAAACTCAACGAAATATCATTGGTGCGAATGGCTTCCCAGGATAAATTTAATTCTGCCCCTTTGTTTTCCATATCACCTAAGTTCTCTTTGTATGAAAGGAAACCGGTAGAAGGCGGAAGGGTAATACTAGCCAGGATATCTTTGGTAAACTTCCTGTAGATTCTCGGCTCTATCTTCAATCTGTCTTTGAATAAGGAAAGGTCAATACTGAAGTCAACCATACGGGTCTTTTGCCACGATAGGTTCTGGTTACCGTAGTTATTCACGATTGCGCCGATCCCTGACGAATACCAATTGCCGGTATTGTACTGATAAGTAGTCCTGGACAAGTAAGGGTCGAATTCTACCGATCCGGTAAGCCCTGTAGTAGCCTTTAAACGCAACTGACTGATAACAGGATGATCTTTCAAAAATTCTTCCTGATGCACATTCCAGCCTATACCTGCCGACCAGAAAGGGGCCAGTCTGTTCTCTACCCCAAATTTAGAAGACCCGTCTATTCTTACCGATGCATCCAGCAAATACCGGTTTTTGAAAGAGTAGTTGGCCATAACCGCAGAGCCAAATAATCTGGATTGTTTATATGAGCTGTTAGGTTTACCTTCTTCTGCATAACCTTTGGCAAAGCCGATACTGGTAAAACGGTCGTTGGCAAAGCCAATGGCAGTAAAATCACGTGAATCATTGATCTCCTCAATCACGTTGATCAACCCGGTAACGTTGAAAAAGCTACCACCAAGCTGTTTCAGCCAGGTTAACCTGACGTTTCCATCCCAGCGGGTTTCTTTTCGCTGGCCGCTATAATATTCCCCTTTTTCATCGATCTTCTCGGTCTCATATTCATAATATTTACTGTTATTAGGCGACGTGAACCTGTCATCCGTAAACGAACGGCTCGTCAAACTCATTTGCCCCCTCAAACTTAAATCTTTTGTGATCTGCAGGTCGGCAGAAAGGTTATCTATAATCTCCGAATATGCATTTTTATTGAAGCTGCTCAATTGCGCATCATACAGCGGATTGTATACATAGTCATATGACCTGTCTTGTTTTTGCCATGCGTCAATAATCTGAACATATCTGCCATTGGCATCCATCATCGGGTAATATGGATTCATCCGCACATAGTTTTTAAAGTCACCGTATGGAGATTCCGTAGCGTTTACCTGCATTACTGTAAGCTCATTTCTAAACTGTAATTTCTTCAGGTTGTAGATAAAATTCATTCCGCCTGAAAACTGATCCCTGCTGGAACCTTTCATTACGCCAGGTCTGGTTTGATAGCGCAAGTCTACTCCATAGCGAAACGCCTCAGAACCGCCATCTACATTCACCGCGTGTTTATTTCCTGCAGTGGTACGTACCGGTTGTGACAACCAATAGGTGTTCACTCCCCCCACCACATTGGCATAATTGTGATAATATAACTCATCCAGATAATCCTGAGACATGCTCTGCTTCCCACCATCATATATTAAGGCGAGCTTCTCATACTCCATCTTCTCTTTGGCATTCAGTACCTGGTAATCTGACAGATCAGCCCCCGTTACATTCAGTTCGTAGTTATAATCTACCCGCAGCTTCCCTGCTTTTGGTGCCCTGGTAGTAATCACCAACACACCATTTGCTCCACGTGAACCATAAATGGCGGTAGACGCTGCATCTTTTAATAGCGTTACGGATTCTATCCTGTTTACATCCAGGTCAAATACCTTCTGCGCATTGACCTCATATCCATCCATGATAAATACAGGCGTATTAGCACCACTGGTAAAATTATCTCGTCTCAGTACCTCCCCATCGCCACTTGGCAAAGCCGAAGAACCCCTTACATTGATAGAAGGTATCCTGTTTGGGTTTGAACCCGCCAGGTTATTCTGCATGAGCCTGAAAGATGGGTCATACGCCCCAATACTGGCCAATATATTTTGCGGGTTGATCATTTTCAATTGCGCACCAGTCATGGTAATCGCATTACCTGTAAAGCTTTCCTTTTTAATTGTCTGATAACCTGTTACCACAACAGCATCAATCGTATTCACCTCAGTTTCCAACCTGACTACCAATGGCTTGCCATCTGCTACGGTGATCTCCTTGGTTTTAAAACCGATATAGGTAAATACCAATATGTCTCCCACCTGGGCAGTCACCTTGAATTCCCCGTTTTGGTTGGTCTGTCCCCTTAGCAGTTTGTCCGCTTTAATGGCAATGTTCACTCCGGGAACGGGCTGGTCAGTGTCGTTATCTATTACCTTACCGGTTATCTCCAGATACCTGACTGCATTCCCGTCCACAGCCTGACTTGAGGGCAACTTCCTGATCACAATAGTTTTGTCAACGATATTGTAGGTAAGGTTCTGTTGGGCCAGACAGGCCTTCAAAGCTTCTTCCAGGGGAACATTTTTAAATTCAACATTCAAAGTCTGGTCAGTAAGACTAACCTTGCCGTTGTAAAAAAACAGGTATCCTGTCTGCTTTTTGATATCCTTAAATACGGTTTCAAGCGTCGTATTCTTTCTGGAAATAGTGACACTCTGAGAGTAGCTTGCGGCAGATAAATGTAATGTGCCAATCAGTAATAAAATAGCAGTTAATTTCATCACTCTTAATAATTTACACTTTACCCTCTGTATTGAAAATACAGGGTTGTAAAGAAAAGTTAATTTCATACTTTTGAGTAGGATTAGGTTTAAAAATATGCAGCTCAGTTTTCTACGGCTTGCTGCTGACCTTCTTGGGCCGGGAGTGGTGAGACACTTCCGGCTTTTTTATGATTCTTTCTTTACGTGTCTGGTAGCTTTCTTATCATGGTGGTTTGGTTTAGTTGTTGAAAATTTATGTTAGTTGATTTTATTTGAACTGGATTTGGACGAAGTGGACGGCACATAAGACACTTTCACTGTTTTTCCTTTTATTTCTAGATGTATATTGTTCAGCTCCAGGATCCTGGCAACTTCCGACAAATTGCTCTGCCTGGATATCTCACCAAAAAAGCGCTCGTCAGGAAACGCTCCCGAATATTCAATTGCTACGTCATACCATTTCGATATCTTTCTCATCACAGACTTCACATCATCCTGTTCAAAAGATAGGATGCCATTCTTCCAGGCTATTTCTTTTTCTACGTCAACGTAGCTCTTTGAAATGTTCCGGGTGCCATCTCTTCCAGTCACACTTTGCTGACCCGGAACCAGAAGCGTAGCATACTGACCTGCAGAAACCTTTACAGAACCCTCTACCAGCGTTGTTTTTATACGCTGCTCATCATCATACGCATTGATATTAAAATGTGTGCCCAATACCTCAACTGACTGTATACCGGAATTAACAATAAACCGTTTCTTATTATCTTTGGCTACTTCAAAATATGCTTCACCATCGAGTTTAACCTCACGTTCAGACCCAATAAAGGCAGTTGGAAATGTAAGAGACGAAGCTGAATTAAGTATCACCTTTGTACCATCCGGAAGAATCACCTCATATTTCCCTCCATTTGGAGTGGATATCGTATTCACCATGATACCGGCAGGTTCTGTGCTTTCGTCGGTAGCAATTACTGAATAGATGATCTTGCCATCCGCCAGTTTAGTGATGATCACCCCGGCCTGCAGGGCAAGATTGCCTTGTTCGGCCTCTGTGAGGCTTATCTTTTTACCATCCGCTAGTGTCAGGGTCGCCTTATTTCCACCTGGCGCCACATCATTGGCGTATTGCTCATTCACTCCATGTGAGGGATTGGAACTGATGTAGATCAGCAATGCCGCGCTCAATGTGATCAAAGCGATGGCAGCTGCAATACCAGTCCAAAGCCCAATCCGTATTTTACGAGCAACTGGTGCCAGACCTGCCTGTTTCATCGTTGCCCGCCAGATTTCTGACTTCAGCATTAAAAACTTATGGTCTTCTTCCGTAAAAGCAGACTGCTGTGATTCATGCAGAAACCAGTTGTCCAGCATGGCTTTTTCCTCAGTACTTGCTGAGCCACTGTCATACTTTTGAATTAATTCTTCTGCCTGTTTTCTATTCATGGTCTTCATTAGACACCTAATTTAAATACAGAACAGGTCAAACGGTCTTAGGGGGTAGATGATATTAAAATATTTTTAACAAACTGTTATATTTTAACAAAAAAAACGTTTAACGCATAAAAAGCAATACAAAAAGACCGGCTTCCAGCGCTCTGATTTTTGGTTTTAGAATTTTTAAGGCATTCTGGACTTGCTTTTTTACAGTTTGATCTGAAATATTCAGTTTTTCCGCAATTTCCCTGTGCGATAGGTTCTCTTTACGACTCAATTCAAAGATTTCTTTCATTTTAGGGGGTAGATTTTGTATCTCAGCCTCCACAATGGCCAATATTTCTTTTTCATCCAGCAAGGAAGCATCGTTAACCGTATCTGAAAAGAAAGCAGCTACTGAATTTAAATAATCATTTCGCACCTTTTTTTGCGCTATCAGATTGAATACTTTATTCCGGACCGCGATATAGAGGTGGCCAGACAGTTTTGCTTCCAGGTTGAGCGATGCCGACTTAAGCCATAGATTACTGAATATATCCTGAACAACATCTTTGGCGTTCTCTTCGTCTTTGAGCAACCTGAACGCATGGTAGTACATTTCAGCCCAATAACGGCTGTAGGCTTCCGTAAAGGCAAGGCGATCCCCCTGCTTTAATAAAACAGTCAGTTCCTGGTCACTAAATTTGCTATAAACAGACATCTTCTTAATCCCCCAACCTGAATTGATCTGATTACGAAATTAAGGTTTTTATTCGGTAATAACCAGAGGAATGACTTCCATGACCCTAAACTGAGAGTCAAGTCAGTGTCTTGCTACAGTCAGTATGAAGACTATATACATTGAACCTAATCTCAGGGCTATTCAAAACAACAATTGCTACATTTTGCTGGTTAATTTGCATAGCTTTGTAATAAAAGAACTGATAATAGATACTATGCTGACTTATACCGAAAAACTGGCTAAAATCCGTAGTCAAATGACAGCCGACAATGTACAGGCTTACATTATCCCATCGTCCGATCCACATACCAGTGAATACCTGCCAGACCATTACAAGTGTATCCCCTTTGTTTCCGGCTTCACCGGATCGGCTGGCACGCTCGTAATTACACATGATTTTGCAGGGTTGTGGACAGATTTCAGGTATTTTGAACAGGCTGCAGAACAGCTTGAAAATAGCGGTTCTGAACTGGTAAAACAAAAAATACAGCATGCACCAGAATATATACAGTGGCTAACTGAAAAGCTCCAAAAAGGCGACACTGTAGCCAGCGATGAAAAATTACTATCCGTTCTTTTGGGCGACTTACTTACGGAAAAGTTCGCTTTAAAAGGAATTGGTCTCTCTAACGAGGATTATTTAACAGCTATATGGGAAGACCGACCTGCACTACCGGCCGAGGCGGCATTTTTAGTGGATGAGGAGCAGATAGGAGAAACCGTAAACAGCAAATTAATATCCGTAAGGGCTGATCTGCATAAGGCAGGGGCCGACTGCCACCTGATCTCATCATTAGATGATGTGGCATGGCTATTCAATATACGTGGTAAAGATGTGAGCTATAACCCGGTAGTGTTAAGCTTTGCGCTGATCACCCAGGACCATGCGAAATTATTTATCAACCCGGATAAATTAACGCAAGCAGAAAAGGAGCAATTGCTGAAAAGCGGGGTCGAGATCTTTGACTATGAAGAAATTGAAGATGCATTAAGGCTTTTGCCTAAAAATAATGTGCTGCTGGTAGATCCAAAAAGAAATTGCTTTGCTTATACCAAACTATTGGCGCCAACGGTAAAAATCATTAAGGAAATCAATCCCTCTACCCGCCTTAAAGCGGTCAAGAATGCTACAGAGCTTCAAAATACGCGTACAGCAATGCTAAAAGATGGGGTTGCAATCACTCGTTTTTTAAAATGGCTGTCTGAAAATATTGGCAAAACTAAGATCAGCGAACTTTCTGCTGCTGCACGACTACACGGGTACAGAGCAGCACAGGAAGGATTTATCGGAGATAGCTTTAATACCATCAGTGCCTATAAAGCGCATGGAGCACTGCCCCACTATGGGGCATCAGAAGAAAGCAATGCTGAAGTAACAGCGGAAGGCTTATTTTTGGTGGATTCGGGAGGCCAGTATTTTTACGGGACTACAGATATCACCCGCACCATACCCATGGGAAACAATACGGAAGAGGAAAGTACCGACTATACCCTGGTGTTGAAGGGGATGATCGATGGTTGTAAAGCAAGATTTCCAAAGGGAACCTGCGGATATCAGATAGATGCCATCACCCGCAAGCCTTTGTGGGAGCATGCCATCAATTACGGCCATGGGACTGGGCATGGGGTAGGTTATCTTTTAAACGTTCATGAAGGCCCGCAGGTATTCAATGCCACAGCCACTCCTGTTGCTATCGAGTTGGGCATGATCACATCTGTCGAGCCAGGCATATATCGCCCTGGCAAACATGGCATCAGGATAGAGAACCTGGTCAATACCATTCAGGATGTAAGCACTGAATTTAATGAGTTTTATGCTTTTGAATGTTTGACCATAGCGCCTATCAGTACAAAAATCGTGAAGAAGGAATTGCTGGAAGCTTCGCAAATTAATTGGCTGAATGATTATAATGCGATGGTGTTTGATCGTTTGAGTCCCTTACTTACTGAAGATGAAGCAGCATTTCTAAAAGAAGAAACAAAGGCAATTTAATCAAGCGGCTACTATTGGGGTATTTAGTAAAATTGAGCATGCTCTTCGAAAGCTGCATCTGCTGAAGCTGCGCAACACCAGCGCTATGCTTTCTCTGATCAGCTGAATTTTACTAAACGCCCACTGGTGTGCCAGCAATTCTGAAAAATTTGAAGTAGAAAAGATAAGCCCCTTGCAAACAAAAATTAAAGGTGTTGCGAGAAGGCGTGGGAGATTGTGCCCTTCTTCAGGGTGCAAGGTCCGGCCTACGAGTAATGCTTTTAATTTTTGATAATTTATAAGACTAGCTAGCATAGAAATAACCAGAGCTTATCGAACGAATTAACCAAGACTTATCGACCGGTCAAGATGCGTATAACCGCCATCTACATAAACCAGTTGTCCTGTAGTATGGCTCGAAGCACCAGACAACAGGAATACCGCTGCATTCGCGATTTCTTCTGCAGTGGTCATGCGCTGTTCCAATGGTATCTTTGAGGTAATAGCAGCTAGCTTCTCTTCAGGATTTGGCAAGGTCTTTATCCATGCTTCATACAAAGGGGTATAACACTCTGCAACAATCACCGCATTTACCCGAATACCATAGGGCAATAGCTCTACCGCCCATTCGCGGGTCAGCGCATTCCTGCCACCGTTTGATGCTGCATATGCCGATGTACCGCCCTGCCCCGTATCTGCTACTTTGGAACCTATATTGACTATGGAACCTTTTGAGGCTTTAAGAGCCGGCAGCGCATGATGGGCCATCAGGTAATAATGGACTACATTCTTGTGAAGACTATGGATAAACTGTTCGTATGTTCCGTTTTCAAGGCTAATGCTGTCGTTAACGCCGGCATTGTTGATCAGACCATCTATTCTGCCAAACTTCTTTAATACCTGTTTCACTGCATGCTCATTGTCTTCAGGTTTGGTCAGCTCAGCTATCACCTGAAAAGCATTTCCTCCATTGGCCTTAATGTCATCAACTACTTTTAAATTATCAGATTCCTTCCTGCCGATAATTACTGGAATGGCTCCCTCTCTGGCCAACACCCTTACAATACCTTCACCAATCCCCTTAGCTCCCCCGGTTACGATGACCACTTTATCTTTTAATTGCAGATCCATTGTTGCTTATTTTAATTTGTAGAATTCGGTTGCATTACCGCCCCAGAACAGCTCCTGCTCATTTGCAGAGCATTTCGATATATAATTTTTTACAAGATCCTTTACTTGTCCATAACTCGCAGCCACAAGACTTACCGGCCAGTCAGTGCCATACATTACCCTTCCTGCACCGAATGCTTCAAAAACTACATCCAGGTATGGCGTAAAATCTTCAGGCTTCCACAGCTTCCAGTCGGCTTCTGTCACCATTCCTGATGCTTTGCAATACACATTGTCATACTTGGCCAGCTCCTGTATACCCTGCTTCCATCCTTCTATTCTCTGATTTTTAATGTCCGGTTTGGCGATATGGTCCAGCACAAAAGGTTGGTCCGGAAATTGACTGACCAGCTCTGCAGCATATTGAAGCTGATCCGGAAAAATGAGGATGTCATAAGTAAATCCAAAATCCCTTAGCTTACTGATCCCATTCAAAAATGCTGGTTTTAGCATCAATGCCCGATCAGACTCTCCCTGAAGAATATGCCTGAAACCTTTCAGTTTTTCATAGCCCTTCAGTTCGTGGAGCTGATCTTCAATATCTTCAGCCTGAAGATCAACCCAGCCAACCACTCCCTTGATGAAATCATATTGCGCGGCATTTTGGAGCTGGAAATCATTCTCTTCGGGTGTTTGGTCTACCTGTATCAATACACACCCATCAATGCCATTTTCTTCCAATAAAGGCCCTAGGTCCCCAGGCATAAAATCCTGCTGGATCGCATTCATCTCTTCATTTATCCAGCTATGTCTTACTGCATCAAATTTCCAAAAGTGCTGATGTGAATCAATTTTTAACATAGTTCTTCACCAGCTGTTTTGAAGTGCCAAGGCCGTCTATGCCCAGTTCTACTACATCTCCTTCTTTAAGATAAACAGGAGGTTTGAAACCTAGCCCAACTCCTGCTGGTGTACCTGTAGAAATGATGTCACCCGGCAGAAGGGTCATAAACTGGCTTACATAGGCGATTACAAACGGCACATTAAATATGAAATTTGAGGTATTGCCATCCTGCATCTTCTGGCCATTTACTGTGAGCCATAACCTGAGGTTGTTTACATCTTCAATTTCGTCCTGAGTAGCCATGAACGGGCCCAGCGGTGCGAAGGTATCACAGCCCTTGCCTTTGTCCCAGGTGCCGTTTCTCTCCAACTGAAACTCACGTTCTGAGACATCGTTGTGCAATACATAGCCGGCCACATGGCCCAGTGCGTCAGCTTCTTCAATATAGGATGCCCTTTTCCCTATTACTACTGCCAGCTCGACTTCCCAGTCAGTCTTAACTGAATTCTTTGGCACAACAATTTCATCAAAGGGGCCGGTAATGGCAGTAGTTGATTTCATAAAAACAACCGGTTCCGGTGGTATAGGTGCATTGGTCTCTTTTGCATGGTCTGCATAATTAAGACCTATACAAACGATCTTTGAAGGACGGGCCAGAGGTGATCCCAAACGGCTGCCTGAAGGTATTTCTATCAGGTTTTCCTGATTAGCTTTGACAAAGGCTTCCAACCTTTCCAATCCGTTATCATTAAAAAACTGTTCATTATAGTCACCGCCAAATGCGGAAACATCATAAGAGATGTCATTTATTATTACACCGATCTTTTCCTGATCAGTCGCGCCCCATCTGATTAATTTCATTTGTGTCTTCTATTTAAGGACCGCTTGGCGACCCATCATTTCAATTAATTATTTAACTTAATAAATCCTCCGTCTACCGGATAATCATTGCCTGTAATGAATCCTGCTTCATCAGAGCATAAGTACAATGCCATTGAGGCTATTTCATCAGGAGCACCCATCCTGCCGATTGGTTGGCTTTTTGACAATTTATCAAAGATTTCCGCTTCTTTTCCTGCATAGTTTTTCGCAATAAACCCATCCACAAAGGGAGTATGTACCCTTGCTGGAGAGATACTGTTGCACCGTATACCATCAGCCATATAATCACGGGCTACAGAAAGTGTCATTGCATAAATAGCCCCTTTACTCATGGAATAAGCAAACCGGTCTGTAATCCCTACTATAGCCGCTATCGATGCCATATTCAGTACTACACCTGCACCATTTTTTTTCATTACCGGTAATGAAGCGTACAGACAATTATAAGCCCCCTTCACATTGACATTGAAGATTTTGGTAAAGTCCTCCTCGCTTGTAGTGTCGGCCTTTCCGATATGTGCAATTCCTGCATTATTTACCAGAATATCAATATTGCCTATTTTATTAAAAATATCCAACACCTGGGTCTGGTTACTCACATCACAGGAATAAGCCACAGCTTCTGCGTTCACTCCGTCATTTATCTCATTTAAAGTTTCTGTAGCGGCATCTGAATTCAATTCTATAATGTGAACTACTGCTCCCTGCTTTGCAAAAAGAACGGAGATCGCTCTGCCGATCCCACTCCCTCCACCTGTTATAACTGCTGATTTTCCTTTTAAACTGAACATATTTATATCTATAATGAAACACCTCTTTTCCAGGGAATAAAATCATCCTGGTTCAATAAAACGGCTTTAGGGATTACTTCACCACTGGCTGCCCTGATGCAATATTCCAGGATCTCGGTTCCCATCTCTTCAATGGTTTTTTCACCGCGGATAACTGCCCCTGTATCTATGTCGATTATATCTGCCATCCTTGTTGCCAATGCAGTATTGGTAGCAATTTTAATTACCGGACAGACGGGATTACCTGTTGGTGTACCCAAACCAGTAGTAAATAAGATTAATGTAGCGCCACTTGCTGCTTTTCCGGTGGTAGCCTCCACATCATTGCCCGGTGTACATACTAAACTCAAACCTGGTTTAGTGGCGGGTTCTGTATAATCCAGCACATCTACAACAGGTGATGTACCGCCTTTTTTAGCCGCACCTGTACTTTTTATGGCATCAGTGATCAGTCCGTCTTTAATATTGCCAGGAGAGGGGTTCATATGAAAGCCCGAACCCACGGCATGTGCCTGTGCATCGTAGGTACGCATTAAAGAGATAAACTTTTCTGCAATTGGCTTATTTACACAACGGTCTACGATATTCTGCTCAGCACCGCAAAGTTCAGGAAATTCTGCCAGCAGAACTTGTGCGCCCAGTGCTACCAGGAGGTCAGAGGTATAGCCGACTGCAGGATTAGCAGAGATACCGCTAAAACCATCACTGCCCCCGCATTTAACGCCTACGCATAATTTACTGAGCGGTGCAGGAGCCCTTTCAATTTCATTAATTTCTGTTAGTCCGACAAAAGTCTTAAGTATCGCATCTTTAATCATCTGATCTTCACTTTGACTCTGCTGCTGTTCAAAAATGAGCACCTTTTTATTGAATGATGGATTCCTTGTTTTAATGTCGTCCAGAAAATCATTGGCCTGGAGGTGCTGGCAACCTAAACTTAAGATCGTTATACCACCGACATTAGGATGGTCTGCATATGCTGCCAATAAATTGCTCAGTACAGCAGAGTCCTGTCTTGTACCACCGCATCCTCCCTGATGGTTTAAAAATTTAATGCCGTCTACATTCTTAAAAACCCGGTTACTAACCGGATTGAGAGCCGACAGGCTATCTGCCTGAAAGGAATCTATGGCCTGTCCATCCTGATAGGCATTCAATAAATCGTTAGCAAACTGCTTATACTTATCAGTTACATTATATCCCAGAGAATTATATAGCGCTTCCTTAATAACGTCAAGGTTCCTGTTTTCACAGAAAACTGTAGGAATAAACAACCAGTAATTGGCTGTTCCTACCTGACCATCCCGGCGATGATATCCATTGAAAGTTCTGCTTTGAAATGCAGAAACATCAGGTGCCTGCCATTTATAGTCTACCTCTCTATATGCATAGTCCTGAGAAGCGTGATTGATATTCTCAGTGGTCATTCTCCCGCCTCTTGGAATATGGGCAGTTGCTTTCCCTACTAACACCCCATACATTAAAACTTCATCACCCACCTGCATTTCATTAATGAAAAACTTATGCTTGGCATTTACCTCATCCTGCAGGGTGATGACATCGTTGTTCCACACTATCACTTCACCTTTTTTCAAGTCCTGCAAAGCAACCAGCACGTTATCATCCTGGTGGATCTGCAGAAACCTCTTATCCGTTATTTCTGACATTATTTATTCAATTCAAATATTTTATCCATCAGCACCCATTTCTCACCAGGTTTTGCACCCGGAACAGCCTGCTGGTATTTCCACATCAATGTTTCCCATTCCTGCACCTTTTCATTGTCTGCATCCATTGCTCCTTTATTTTGAAAGCTAAATTCGTCATTTACTTCCATAATCATCAACAGACGATTGCTAAATCTGTAAATTTCCATATCAACTATTCCGGAAGTGGTGATGCTGTCCCTGATTTCAGGCCATATTTCCTTGTGATACACTTCGTATTCAGCAATCAGTTGCTGATCATCAATCAAATCTAGCGCTAAACAATATCTTTTCATTAGTTACAATTAATTTGTTTTTACTACTTTATGGCCGGTCCAGCCAAAGGCCAGCACTACAAGAAAGCAGACCAGTGGCACGATATATCCGATCTGTATACTGCTGATGTCACTGATATATCCCATAGCCAAAGGTAACAACGCACCCCCAACTATAGACATGATGATCAGACTGCTGCCATACTTTGTGTCATTTCCCAAATCTTTTATGCCTAGAGAGAAAATGGTAGGGAACATGATCGACATAAAAAATGCCACCCCTGTAACTGAAATTAAAGCGAGTGTACCTACGGTTGCCATAGCAAAAGCACAAAGGATTACACAGATTACTGAATAAATAACGAGCAGCAATTCTGCTTTGATGAATTTCATTAATGAAGTCCCTATTATCCTTCCAATCAAAAATGCAAGTCCCATTCCATAACCGGCATATTCTCCTGCTTGTTGCTGGTCAAATCCTACTGCTGTGGTGGCATATAAAACAAAGAGACTTAATACGCAAACTTGTGCCCCTACATAAAAAAACTGAGCAGCAATAGCCCATCGCAAATGTTTGTGTGCTAAGGCATGCAATATCCCTCTTTTCTCATCTCCATCGACTTCAGTTTCCTTGATCTCAGGTAGCTTTATGAATAAAAAAACAAGGGTGATCAGGAGAATTATCGCTCCAAGCACCAAATATGGAGTTTTAACCGATGATGCTTCCGAAGCCAGCGTTAGTTGCTGGGCAGATACAGTCATAGTGCTTAATTCTTCATCCGATACTCCCTTAATCATAATGATACGTGATCCGATTATCGGGGCAAGCGTGGCTGCAAGACCATTAAAGGACTGTGATAAGTTAAGCCGGAAAGACGCGGTTTCTTTAGGCCCTAAAAGTGAAGCGTAAGGATTAGCCGCAGTTTCAAGAATAGTTAATCCGCAGGCAATGATAAAAAGTGCCCCTAAAAAAAATGAATAGGCTTGGGTATTTGCTGCGGGAATAAACAAAAACGACCCTATGGCAAACAAACAAAGGCCTATAATGATCCCTGATTTGTAGCCGTACTTTTTCATAATAAAACCCGCAGGAAGTGCCATGACGAAATAAGCAATGAATACAGAGAAATCGACCAAGGAAGCTTCTAAAGTACTCAGGCTAAAAGACCTTTTTAAATGCGGTATAAGAATGGGGTCCAGATTATGAACAAATCCCCACATAAAGAAAAGGGAGGTGATCATTATAAAGGGAAACAGATAGTTGTTCTTGGTCATTGGTTCGATATTTGGTTATTCAAAGAACGTATTTTTTGTAGTTATATATTTTATCATTTTATCTAATGATTAAACTATTTTGGCACTAAAAACGGGTGTAACATGGTACTATCTTACTTTTTCAATAGTATACTTGCATTGAACAATCCCAAAGTGGTATGCGCCGACAAAGGTTTATGTAGTCGCCAGCTAAAAGGGTAATATTTACCAGTTTCAAATTGCAGCGGTTTAAGTTTTTTAGCATACATTACCTGCGCTACTTTATTGTCTATACCAATGGTCATATTTTTCTGGTATCCATTATAAAATTTAACAACGAGCTGGTTTCTGCCTTTCTTAAGCTGCAGCAAAATCACATCCTTTAGCATCTTTTCTTTAAAAGGATTATTATGTTCCGCAAGGATAGTCCCGTTAAGCGCTACTGTCAGCCCATCCCCGCTTGTTATGCCAAGCAAATATGGCTGATCTTTTTCTGATACGATCTCCTGCAGTAAATAAGTGGCAACTTCCCTCTCCACTCCCATTTCATAAATCTCACTGTTTTTCCAGTTCTCTTTTTTTGTCCAGGCTTCACTATTGCTGTTTGGCCATGGTTTATTAACTGCTATGTCTTTAAGATTGCCATGTACACCGCCTACACCTGAATAATAGACACCTGACTGATACAATGGCCCCCATGAAATTGTTGAGGGATCGTTGTCTAGTTTTTCAGATTTTCCGTTACTCAAAGAGATCACAGATGTCTCTCCATTCACCTCAACATCTACAGATTTTCCTTTCTCACCGTCGGTATAGTATATTACAGGTGTCACCATTCCATTATTTGAAGGCGTTATGGTCCATGATTCCTTTACCGTACTCTGATAACGGGTATTATAATCTATACCGGAATTACTATAATGCTTAAATGCATTTTGCGAGTTTAGTACCAGGGGACTGGAAGTTAAAGTAACAAGGTTTGCGGGAGGAACCTGGTACCCATTCACAAATTCAATCGCAATCACCTTAAACTCTTTATCAATATTCAAATTTGCCGGTATAACGATCCTGACACCACCAGCATTTTGACTAAATTTGACTTTTATCTTTTCACCAAGCACTGATGCACTTTTTATCTTTCCTTTCAGGCCGGGTAAATTGATTTCTCCATTTTCAGGTGCTGAGAGCAGATGGAGGTAAATCTTATCAGACCTGCTGGTTAGACTTCCCCATTTAAATGAAATGTGAAAAGGATCAGGGCTGGTACCATAAATAGCTTCCTTATTTTTATCCAGCCATTTTCCAATCCCTAACAGTACATCTTTTTCGAAATCAACTACAGAACCATCCCCTTTAGGGCCGATGTTCAAAAGAAAGTTACCTCCACGGCTTGCCACCCTTATTAAGCTGGTTAATTTCTCCCGCATTTTTTCTTCTTCGCTTCCTCTTTTTTGCCAGGAGCGGTAACTCCAGGTTTCATCATAAAAAGAAGCTGGAGATTGCCATGGCACCCCAATTACATAATCGGGTTCCTGATTGTCACCCATTACCGTAAAGTCGCCCATATCATTACCTATTCTACTGCCGATCATACAGTTTGGCTGTAGTTTATGCACAAGATCTCTTAGCTCCCTGCTTTCATCAGCACTTTGCGAACCCATATCAAACCAAAGTTCAGATACAGGACCATAATTGCTTAACAATTCAGTGATCTGCTTTTTATTATATTCCACATGCTCTGGTGTAATATAATCAGAGTTACTGCTGGATATCGGAGACGCCTGGGGGTAATGCCAGTCAATCAGGGAGAAATATAACCCAAAGCGTAGTCCGCCGCGCTTGCAGGCATCAGCTAATTCCTTAAGTACGTCTCTTCTATAAGGTGTGGCATCTACCACATTAAAATCGGTAGTATTGGTTTTGAACATACAAAAACCATCATGGTGCTTAGAGGTGATCACTATAGACTTCATCCCCGCTTTTTTAGCGAGGGAAACTATAGAATCCGGATTCCACTTCAACGGATTGAATCTTTTTGCAACGCTGGCATAAGTATCACTGTATATCCCTGCATGCGCCTGAATCTGTTCGCTTAAGCCCTTTGAAACAGGTTTGTCATCCCAAACACCACCCAGTACCGAATAAATGCCGTAATGAATAAACATAGCATATTTTTGATCCTGCCAGTCTTTTAATGCTTTGGGGTCATGCTGAGCAAATGCTATGGTTTTAAGAAATAGCAGGGATACTAATAATGAAATGGCTTTGCTGTTCATTTTCTGAAGATTTGTCAATTCCAAAGAAAGCGATTTAGTCGCATTAAAGTTTTCTCAATTTTGACAAAACTATATGCGATTTTGGCATCGCGAGAATACCTACCCTATTGTAAGTCAAAGACGTTATCTTCCAGCTCTTTAAACCATGCTGCGCCATATTTTCTGATTAAAGGTCCTTTCAAAAACTGATAAACAGGGACTTTTAACTCCCGGCCAAAGGAGCAGGCATCATGGCAGATATGCCATCTGTCGTAATTTAACACCTCAAATTCGGGATATTGTGTTACCCTAATAGGATACAGATGGCATGAAATAGGCTTCTGCCAGTCTATCAAACCCTGCTCATATCCTTTTTCTATTCCGCATTTTGTGATGCCATTCTCAAAGGTTACATAAGCACATTCTTTATTCCCGTCCACACATGGGGTGGTCAGATCTCCGTCCAAATCTACCACTGAAGTTCCCTGGGCCTCTATCGCAGCAATCCCTTTAGCTTCCAGAAGATGCTGGATTTTTGGATAGATATCCGCTAGTATTGCCGTTTCGGCAACTTCAAGAGGCGCACCTGCATCTCCCTCTACGCAACAGATTCCTTTGCATTTATTGAGGTTACAAACAAAACTCTCACTAATCAGATCTTCATGCACCAACGTGTTTTGTACTTCTATCATGCTTTAATATTTTCAGTGATAAGTGATCACCTGTTATTGAACCACAGCCAAAGGGTACTTCAGTCCACTGGCCGATGCTATTTCCATTACCACTGATCCCACCAGGATCTCTACTTCTGCCTTTACGGGCACCCTGTTTCCATCGTCTGTAACCCAAAGATACAATTTACTGTCTTTACGAAAAATTCTTCCCGGCTTTATAGAAGGGCTAAATTTCAAACACCGGATCTTCCCGAGCTTTGTCTTGATTACCTCTCTCCCTATGTATTGTATTTGTAGCTGGCTAACCTCATCTCCCAGGAAGTAATTCAATTTAACAAAATCACCACTTTTCATTTTGGAAACATCAAGGCTCCTGGCAAAATAGTAAGAGGAAACAAGATCAAATGTTTGTGTAGTTGGTGTATTGAAAGTACCTTTTGTACCGGTAACTTTTTTTTCATCCTGACTAAACCTGGCCTTGTCCTGTCTTTTGTAACCACCTTCTCGTATGTTCTCCTGGTAAAAGTATGGCTTTAAATCACCTCTGTCTATATAAGAATCATAATGATCCCGTATTTTATAAAAAATATCAAACGTTCCCGATGTAGCCCCATCCACACTCAATCTGTAAGTTGGTTTACCATCAAATTTAAGATCAGAATCCAGCACCCGCAACGTTCCTTCTGCCGCCGTGATAAAACCATACTTTAACTTATATTTCAACACTTCACCTATCTGAAAAACAGGATCTTTCACAAAAGGCAATTCCTGGGCTGTTACTTTTAAGCTTAGGGATACCATAATAAACAACAATATCTTTCTCATACCCAAGCTAAACAAAAAACAATCCAAAAATTAATCTTTACGCTTGTAGATAGGTACGGTTGAGCAGGGCTCACCATACATAATGCTTTTCACCACAGGAGTAAGCAGATTCGTTATTTCTACATAAGCAGCTACCGGCAACTCAATATCGGCACATCCCTTGACCACTACACGTTCCCCTGCAAAAGCATCCAAATCTATTTTAGCGAGCGCCTTGGTAAAAAGAACCGCTTCTAATATTTCCAGACTACCGAATACTACCTCATTGGCGAAGGGTTTCATTTTATTGGCAAGCAGCATATAGGCCCAGGTCGGAACGATTGCATCTGCACTGCAGATGATTGCTACATTCTTACCCGAGTAAACCGACCAGTCATTATTTTTAATAAATTCCCTGAAATCCTTTTCTCTTAGCATCAGGCCATGAAAAAGATTATCCTTAATATCATATACTACCCTTTCACCCTGGTGCAGGTACTCCTCGAGATTAAAAGTAATTAATCCACTTGCAGCTACCTTATTAACGAAATTTTCCTGTATATCCATAGCGTATAAAAAAAAGAAGCCGTCCCGGCTTTACGTCGGGACGGCTACAAAATTACGTAAATAAGATTAATAGAATTTCACCCTATTGTCTTTTATCTTGCTTTTATCCTGTAATGCCTGGAATGCCGCGCCTAAAGAACGCTGTCCCGCACCCTGCATCATCGTTTCCTTTTGTTTGTACGTGTTGGCAAGAGGAGCAGGGTTAGTAAACCCTTCAACTACAAACGCATACACACCACGATCACCTGCTACAGATTTAGATAGTTTCCCTGGTTGTGACCCAAAAACAGCACCTATTAGTATATTTTCCTGGCCAGCTCCTGGAATAACCGGGTTCGCAAATACAATATTTGGAACCGGAGTTGCGGTTTTGTTTAATTTTTGAGCTACCTGGTCTATGCTGTTTGAGCCACTCAATGCTTTATCCATTTTTTCTTTAAGGATTTTAGCTTTCGCTGCATTGAGCACCATCGGCTCAATCTCCTTTTTAACTGCATCAAGAGGCAATGCTCCCTTAGGCCTGATATCAGTTAGGCGAGCTATTACAAACGCATTGTCCATTTGGTAAACTTGTTCAAGCACATCACCTTTATCAGCTGCATAAGCATCACGGATCAGTTGGCGCGGATTATCCAACCCAGGTGCAAAACCTTGTGTAGGAGTCACCTTATCAGCTACACCAACAGTATATCCTTTCTTCTGAGCAAGTTCAGCAAAGTTATTTTCTTTTACTTCATTAAGAAAGCTACTTGCTTTTTTGTAAGCAGCATCTTTAGTTTTATTACTGGATAGTAAGCTCTTTTCTATATAAGCCAATTTAGCTACTTTAGAAGATCCAATTTGCTTTTCTATTCTTATGAGGTGAACACCAAATTGCGTAGTGACAATTTTAAGGTCACCGGTATTGCCACTGAATACTGCGTTGTCAAATTCAGGAACCATCGTTCCAGGAGTAAAGGTTCCAAGATCGCCGCCCTTATCTTTTGATCCATCTACACTATATTCAGTTGCTAAAGTAGCAAAGCTGGCTCCGTTTTGAACCAATGTTTTTAACGAATCAATCAGTTTAAGTGCTCTATCAGCACCTCCCAGTTTACTAGGATCAAGTAAGATATGGCTGGCCTTTACTGAATCCGGAGAGAAACGCGTAGCTACCACTTTCACAAGTTTATAAGAATTGCCAGAGAATACGGGACCATAAAAACTACCTGCAGGCAGATTAAACACAACAGAATCTACTGCAGGATCTAATTTACCTTTAGCTACAAAGCTGTATGGAACTTTTACATCTGAATTTACGGCAGCGAACAAAGAATCATTTGCTGCAGTCCTGAAATCAGCGGCAAGTTTTTCAACCTGAGCTTTAACTGCTATTGAATCTTCTTTTGTCGGACTTACACTAAATGCAACGTATTCGAATGAACGTGTCTCAGTTGGATTTTCAAAACGCTTTTTATTCTCATTATAATAGTCTGAATAATCAGACTCCGTCAATTTCACATTTGCATCTGGAATGGAGGTATAATCCAATCCTGTATATTTAAAGTTTGCAAGTTTATTGCGATTCTGGTATTCATCATTTGCTTCCAAAGTAGTTACATACACAGAATTGCTGATCAGCTTGGCGTATTTCTGTTGCAAAGTCTGTTTTTCAATCTCCTCTTCAAGGGCATCCAGCTGTTTCTTCATGTTAGGATCCTTCGCTCCCTGTTTAAAAACATTGATCACCTGTGCGCGGTCTACCTGACCTGTTTGAGGATTACCGAAGTATTGTACAATTAAAGGGCTTGGTTTTGACCCCTGGATTAAATCCCATAATTCAGTAGCAGAAACAGACAAACCAAGACGGTTGAACTCTTTCCCTAACAGAATACTGGCAATTTCTCCCTGCCAAACATTATCCACAGCCATAGCATGCATCTGTGGGTTGTCAGCACCACCATATTGTTGTTTAAACTGAGCTAAGCTTTGCTCAACTTTAGCTCCAAATTGCTCGACATCAATGTCTTCACCATCCACAGATCCCACAACTCTTTGAGATTCAGCCCAAAATGGCTTACCCACGTTAATTGCATCACCAACCAAAAATGCAACAATTGCAAAACCGATGGCCCCTATCAGAATGTAGCCTGCGCGATTCCGCAAAAATGTCATTAATCCCATAATATTCTTATTTATAATTTTTTTTAAGAGGGCGCAAGATACAACTTTTGCTAAAAAAAGAAAATATTAAATTGTATTTGAATAAGTATTTAAAAATTAGGGCAATAAGGATGTTAAATATGATAGATTATTGCCCAAAATTATTAGGCACATAGGTCTCGCCCGACCCATTCACCCAGTTAATCACACTAAAATCTTCAGTAGCGCTAAAGTCCACTGCATTCAATACCGTTCCATCTGGCTTTGTAACCACGCCTTTGGGAGAAAAAAACATCCTTTTATTCTGGTCCCAGACCAATTCCTCTGTATTGAAGGTCAGCGTCTCATTTACCACAACAACATTCTTCTTAAAGGTAGCTATCTTTTCAGTATCTCTCATTATCGCATAGTCAGAAGTAATAGAGCCCTTTATCTTTGTAAATTCATCGATGAAATTGATTTTGATGCCCTTTGGCATCTCCTGATACCCCCCACCGTTAGCCGGCATTACCTTATCGAGTATAGGGGCAAAACCCTGCGCTTTTACTTTTGCTGAATCACTGTAAATAATATCTACATTTTTGGTCCTGTCGCGGTTTAAAATACTCTTGTCTGACAGTTTTGCTGCCGTTTTTAAATCATCATCACCACAGGAACTAAGGCTGAGCTGCAATAAGCACAGTACAAAACACAGATATGTCAGGCCCCGGCCTTTCATTAATCCAGTTTAAACCTTCTAAACCAAGTGTCATTGAGCGTAAATCCAAGGTGCAGATTAATGTAATTCTCCTGTATAAGCCCATTAGTAATCATCCCGCGTCGCCCAAGTTCTGTAGTAAGGTTTAGCTTATAGAAAGAAAACCTGCTTGTTTGCGCCAGTGGGAATCCAAATCCAAATGTGATAGCCATTTGTTTGATATCCTGATCATTCATCCTGATATAAGTTTTATCATATTGAAATCCGACCCGGTAATCAACTCTTTTAAAATAATTCCCTAAGGAGGTGATATCAGGTGTAATCTGCGCACCTGCAGAAAAACCCCAGCTATCTTCCAGTCCCTGATTTACAGCATCGATGCTTAATTCAGACCATTTACCCATTCTGTAGTCAGCCCCAAGCAGCCAATTATTATCCTTTTGAATAGTAATTCCAAAATTATGGATCAAGGGTAGTTTCAATTTGGAAGCATTATTTTCCACCAACTGAAGTGTATCAAATGCAGCCTGCTCTTCTCCCAGGTCCGATCTTAGATATTGTGTTAGTAAAAAGGTCCTTTTGGTATTTATTTTAGAAGGTGAGGAGCCTGAATATCCTAAAGTAATACGCTTTTTGCTGGACAATGGAATCTCATACTGTGCACCATAAGAGAAGCTCAACCCACCAACACTATTTTTAGTTTGTCTGCGGTTATTAATTGAAGGGGCGCTCTGGATTTCGATTGAGCCATTCTCTTGTAAGTTACCAAACAGGTATTCGATATTTGCACCGAACCTAAAATAGTCTCCTATTTGTTGCCCAAAGCCAACATAAGCTTTTGTCAGCCCACCCTCTCCACTATATAATGCATTATAAGTATTGCTATCTGTAGCATTATATTTTTCATTTACTGAATACTCATAGCCAAGTTCTGAATAAGGGAGTATCCCTATACTTAGTGCTGATTTGTTTTTCACCAAAGGAAATGCCATAGCAACATGACTCAGGGTTGAATTAAAACTGGTTTCTTTTCCGTTTCCATTCCTCAGTTGAGTAAAACCTCCGGATGCCCCCATATCTAATGTGGTCAAGTCGATACTTGCATAAGAAGCCGGGTTTTGTATATTGATAGTACTGTAGCCGTTTGGTTTAAACACTGCAGTCGACACGCCGCCCATCGCCCTGAACTGCGGAAGCAGCGAACCCTTAATATTGCCTAACCCATATCTGGAATAGGGAGACTGTACAGTAACCTGTGCCTGAACAGAAATACCACCGAGCAATACAAATACTGCTATATATTTAATTTTTTTGAACATATTCAAATGCAATGACTTCATTTAATCCTTTTAATACCAAGTATGGATCGTGTATAATTTGAGGCGCAAAGATGCTGTTTTTTAATTGTTCCAGCAAAAAAGCAGCGTCACCACCCGTAATCAACACGGTAACATCCTTATTTTCTTTATTCTGTAGTGCTATAAAGCCCTCAACTTCATTAATTATACCTTGTAACACCCCATTTTTAATAGCCGATATTGTATCTGTACCTTTTGGGATCTCTATATCCGTTTTGTTCCATTCTACCAAAGGCAACCTTCTTGTAAAATGATGAAGGGCTTCAAAACGCATGTGCAGGCCCAAACTAATACTACCGCCAAAATAGGCACTCTGTCCAGTCAGCAAATCGTATGTTATACAGGTTCCGGCATCTATAATAAAGCATCTTTTCCCTGGATAACATTGATGTGCGGCGATAATTTTAGCCCATCTATCCAGCCCCAGTGTGTCAGGGGATACATAGTGATTTTTTATTCCGGTATTAACATCAGTTGAGAATGGAAAATAATCAGTATGAGCTCTTAGTACGTCAATTACCTCTTCCTGTTCTCTGCCAACACTAGATATTGTTGAATTATTGATTGAATATAGGTTGATCAAATCAATAAGAGCATCAGCTGTAATATACTTTAAGCTTTGGTTTGCAATTAACTCCCTGTCATTAAAAATTCCCAGTTTGCTATTTGTATTACCTATGTCTATCACAAGATTATGCATCTTCTCCAAACTTCATGGCACAAAGCTATTAATCTTTAGCAAGTTTCAAGGGGTGAAATTGTTAAAAAAGGTTAAACAAACAAAAAGTACTGTATGGCAAAAACGAATGCCAGAAACAGACTTTCATAAAACCATCTCTTTTTAGCATTTGAAAAGTAATAGGCGAGCATCACCGATCCCGGCGGAACACACAAAAGGAAATGATACAATCTGAAGTCAGGCTTGGTATAAAACCCAATAATGCAAATGATAAACATAATGAACAGCATTTGAAATGCTTTCCTGGTACTTAT
Source organism: Pedobacter psychroterrae (assembly GCF_004331695.1). GTDB lineage: Bacteria > Bacteroidota > Bacteroidia > Sphingobacteriales > Sphingobacteriaceae > Pedobacter > Pedobacter psychroterrae. The sequence continues at coordinate 477,192 of NZ_SJSL01000001.1, forward strand.
AAAACTTCTGAAAAAGTTTTCGCGCAGTTGCAGCGCGGCCAGCACCATTATCAACAAGACAGGAATTAACACCAGATAATCATTATAATTGATCTTAAAAGTTGATGGAAACTTATTCGCCAGTGGCACCCAGATCTTATAAAACACCAAAAGATGATCATTCCAATAATAATAAACGGCCACAAAAAAGAAAATAATCAAAAAGCCCACCAGACCTGAAATCCATTCTCTCCAGTTAAATGATCTGTATAGCAACAGTGAAAACCAAAGCATCGTTAACATCACGATAAAAGGAAAATAGATGAGCGTTCCTATTGCTATGATCATTCCAATATCAAACATGACCATAACGGCATTCTGAGATTTCCCTATTTTCAAGAATTTATCCATTATCCAGATAAGCAGGAAATTGCAAATTAGGGTAGGGCTCAATATCATAAAGGGCATAAACAAACTCGCCGAGGTAATAAAAAGCAATGCCGGCAAAAATCCGGACTTATTCAGTAGGCCATGATTGTTAACGACCCGGTTAAATAAAATGGCCTGTATATAGACAATAACACCGGCAATAAACACATTCCCTTCTGGTGAAAATGTATCCTGAAGAGGCATCTGAATCAGAAACTTAGCGTAGGGCTCTAAAAATTCAAATTGTAGTGTCGCCGGGAGATCCGCAAACAGGGCCATTCGCATTATAAAAGTATACGCGAACAGAATAAGCAGGTTTATTGGATTTAAATTTCTGAATTGATTGATCATGCCTGTTTCCAAAGGCAAAGTAAAGCAAATTATCTGGCAAACTTGTTGACAACTTTATCAATTACCGCAGCGGTCTCATCGGGGAAAAAGAACCTGTGCTCCTGGCTACTTTCTACCCAGTTTTTTATAACCGGAAGCCAATTCTTATTGCTGCCCCAAATTACCGGCAGGCCAAATTGTTTAAGTGCGTAAGCATTACATTGCTGTTCATACTGAAACTTCATAGGAGCTACCAGGAGTTTTTTACCCATATATAGTGCTTCTGATGGCCCTTCAAAACCTCCTCCTGTAAATAATCCCTCGCAGGAAGCTAAACTCCGGTTAAAAAGTTCATTGTTTACCGGTTGCACATTTACATTCCCGTCCGAATAACTTAGCCTTGTATGTTTTGAAAAAACGTCCCAGTGAACGTTTGGAATCTGTTTCAGTAAAGGTACAAGAAACTGATCATCTATGGCAGGAAGATAAACCGTATAGTGCCCCAGATTCGACACAATCATGTTCCTGATCTCTGCACGTATTACAGGCGTATAGATAAAATCATCATACCTGTCAAAATGAAAGCCTATATAATGGGTTGCCGGGGCATAATATTTCATTACCAACTGTGCCCAGTCTATACTTTTTGGCTTAGGTACCTTTGAAGACTGAAAGGATGCCTGATGGCTGAGGCCTATACTTTCTATCCTTTGTCTTTTACAAGCCCAGGCAGTTACCGGCTCAAAATCGTTCAGGATTAAATTATAGGTTTTTAAGGGGATTCTGCTCATATCCTTCACAAACCGGAACAGATCCATGTCTTTCCAGGTTTGTAAATGATCTACCCCTCCCTTTTTACCAAAAATAAAACTGAAGCCATGCATCTGGTATTTAACTTCCTGGGTTAGTTTAACGTCGGCTTGAGTACCACTGATCAGCAAATCGACCTCTCCATACTGCTGAAGGAGCGGCACAATTTCCCTTGCCCGGCTAATATGTCCGTTACCAGTACCCTGAATGGCGTATAAAATCTTCATCCGTTCAAATATCTATAATATTTTATAGATCATCCTCATCCATTGTCAGTTCATAGGGACCAAAGAACAAAATAACCAAAGCAAGTATACAAATACCAAGGAATATTTCCGGCATAAAAAATTCATTTATTATACAAAGCTTCAAATCAAATATTACTAAGGCATTAACCTGATGTTATAAAATCCCGCTCACCTTATTAAAAGCTAAAATGTTAAATTGTTTATAAATATATTAGCATTAAAACTTAAGATTCATTAAATTGTTGAACATAATAATCAGGGTTCATTACTGAAAAAAAGTCCTGTGAGCGGGGGATCCGCGAAGGGCAGGCACAGCATACAATTACCAGCATTAAAAAGGGCTGTTTGCAAGTTTGCAAACAGCCCTTTTTAATGCTTTTTCATAAATGTTTTAAGCAGTCTTCTTCTTTCTATTTTCCCTGTAAAATGCAAATCCCAGGCCAGCAAGTAGCAGAACCGACCCTGCAAGAGAGATTTTTTCACCTAGATAATATGAAACCGGTTCAAATTTAAACACTACTTTATGGTTACCTGCTTCAAGCTGCGCTGCGCGCAATACATAGTCCGCCCGGAAATATGGTTTTTTAACACCATCCACATACATGTTCCAGCCCTTATCATAGTAGATCTCTGAAAACACCGCAATAATATCTGTTGGGGCACTATAAGCATATTCCATCCGGTCCGGATGATAACTTTCCAGTTTGATAAATGCATTTGGATCAGCCGCTATGGTGCGCTTGGAATCGATTAAACCTTTATACATTTCATCTACAATGGCTTCTTTTTTAGGATCAAAACTATTGATGGCCTTCATCTCTTCATCTGCATTTTTCACAAACTGTATGGATGGAACAATCCATGCGTTCCCCGCTGCTGTGGTATTACTGGTCATCCTATAAGTGCCATTTTGCCTGTCCCTGTTAATAATATATTTGGTATTCAGCATATCCAGTACATCCTGGTTGATACTTTGCGTGAGCTGTTTATCTATCAGCTCCTGGTACCTTTTTAATTTAGCAGCATGGTATCCACCAATAGTTTTATAAAGCCTTGAACTGCTTGCATCCTGGAACGTAGATACACTCAGATCAAGCACACGAAAATTGGGATCTTTATCAGCAGAGATAAACGCGTCAACATCACGTGTCTGAAAGTTACTTAGATCACTCTTGGTTGCAAAATTGCCATTGTTCAAATAACGGCGGTCAACCTGCCACATGTCTATCATAATCGCCATTCCCAAAAGGATCACCGCAAACCGCATGTTCATTTTCTTAGCAAGATATGCCCAGATCAATGCATAGCCAATTGCAATAAACAACAATGACCTCAATGCGTCTGCACGGGCAAGGGCGGCACGGTCTTTTATTAGTGAATCAATCACAGTCTGCGCTATACCACGGTTATTCTGAAATACTTCAGTCAGTCCATCCAGCAACTGTTGATTGGATGAATTAGTAAAACTGAAGAGTGAAGTCGGGATTAAAGCTACCAGTACGGCAAAACCACCGGTGATTCCTGCAGACCAGGTCAGTTTTTTGATCAGCATCTTCTGGTCCAGACTGCCGCTCATCGCTTCCTTTACTGCAATAATTGCCAGAATCGGCACCATCAGTCCTACGATGGCAAGAATGGACTCTACCGCCCTGAATTTATTATACAATGGGAAATATTCGAAGAACAGGTCAGATACCAGGGTGAAGTGCTTACCAAATGACAGCAGCATAAACAATATAGTTACACTCAGTATCCACCATTTCAACCGGCTCCGTACAATGAACAACCCAAATATGAAAAGAAAACAAATGATGGCGCCAAAATAATACGGCCCGGATGTGATGGCTTTCTCACCCCAGTATACCGGCATCTGCTGAGCCAGTCCAAGCGCCTGATCAGGCGCCACACCCAAACCCTGCACAGTCTTAAAGACATTGGATTTTTCATCAAGTCTTGTATCGGAACTTCCTCCATAAAGATTCGGGATCAGGAAAGTAAAACTTTCTCCCACACCCTGACTCCAGCCATAGGCATATTCTTTTGAAAGACCATTTTTCTCCTCAACAGCATCTGTAGTCAGGTTAGATGGGCCACGGTTAGATTCCTTACCATACTCATACGTAGTCCATAATTTACCTGCATTGACCATAAAAGCCAACGTAACTGCAACAGCAATAAAGCTCATCGCCTTACCAAATTCAGCAAGTTTTTTTTCTTTCACGGCATGATAAACTTCAATCCCTATAAATATCAGCAAGGCGATCATCAGGTAATAGGTCATCTGGATGTGGTTTGACCTGATCTCGAGGGCAAGAAATAAAGCAGTCAAACTGGCACCAATCCAATATTTACCCCGTAGGGTCAGTATGAGTCCGGCTATGATCGGCGCACAAAAGGCTATTGCAAGCGCCTTGTTACTATGTCCGGCAGCTATTATAATAAAATTATATGAAGTGAAAGCAAAAGCTATTGCCCCCGCAGCGGCGAGCCATGGGTTAATTTTTAACACACAAAACAGCAAATAAGCTCCTAGCAAATAGAGCAATACCACATCTACCGGATCAGGGAAAATTGTCTTTACAAGGGAAATTATATAAGTTGCTCCATTATATGGGTGCTGTGCCCAGATCTGATAAGTGGGCATACCGCCAAACATCTGGTTGGTCCAAAGCGGCGCTTTGCCATCCTTTGCCTTGTAGGCCATTATTTCAGTAGCTGTGGCTTTTGCCTGGATCACGTCACTTTGGGCGGGAGATTTTCCCTGCAAAACTGGACTGAAATAGACAAAACACGTGATTATAAAAAATCCAATAATGGCAAGGTGTATGCCATTTGCTTTTAACCAATTATTCATTAAGGTTTGTTTATGATGTAAACTAACCCCAAACTTAGATAAAATTGTTTTATTTTTATACAGCTATTTTATCTCTTCGTAATCTACGAAATCGCCCAATTTATCTGTACTGCCCTTCTTTTGCTGGGGCGGCATATATTCGATAGAGATATCTCCCTCTGGTCTTGAGTCTTGCTGACGGCTTTGGTTTGCTGCCTGTTGTTGTACCTTGCTAAACATATTTCTAAGTACCATCGGAAATATTAAACGTAGGATGACACGAATGATGTAAAATACAAGTAAAGTAATTAATATGAATTTTATAACTCCCATTTTATGCGCTTAATGTTCAAATATAGACGGAATTGATTTCTTATTATTACAATACCGCACCTTTATTGCACTACAATTACAATACCATTAAGTTAAATATCCCCAGGTATATGAGCTACTCTTCCAATCTGTCCATCCTCAAGCCTCACTTTAATTCCTCTTGAATGATAGGTGGCAGACGTAAGCAAATTGGCTACCACGCCTCTGGTAAACTTACCGCTCCGCTGGTCTTTTTTCAATATAATATCCACTTCCAGTCCCGGATAGATGTCTTTTCTGTTCTTACCGTCCATTATTTACCAAACCTTTCCTGAAACATCTTTTCCATAGCAAACATCTCGTCGCGCAGTCTTGCGGCCAGCAAGAAGTCCATGTCCTTTGCCGCTTTTGCCATATCCTTCCTCGTTTTATCAATTGATTTCTGCATCTCCGGTTTAGTCATATATTGTACAATCGGATCAGCAGCGATACTCAGTTCATCTACCTCAATATAAGGTTTCGCCCGCCTGGTTTCGCCCGAAGAGAAGTCCAGCACAGATGTTTGCTCCAGTATTGCTTCCCTGGTTTTGCCCACTGTTTTAGGAGTGATGCCATGCTCCAGATTATAGGCCACTTGCTTTTCCCTGCGCCTGTTGGTTTCCTCTATGGTTTTTGCCATCGAGTCTGTTACTTTATCAGCATACATAATTACCCTGCCCCTGTCGTTGCGTGCTGCACGTCCAATCGTCTGGATCAATGAGCGCTCTGAACGTAAAAACCCTTCTTTATCCGCATCTAAAATTGCCACAAAAGAAACCTCCGGCAGGTCAAGCCCTTCCCTTAATAAATTGATCCCTATCAAAACATCAAATTCACCCAGCCGCAGTCCCCTCAATATCTCTACCCGCTCCAGTGTTTTTACTTCCGAATGGATATACCGGCATTTGATATTTAACCGGTCCATGTACTTAGTCAGTTCCTCGGCCATACGCTTTGTAAGGGTGGTCACCAGCACCCTGTCTCCCATCTTAATGGTTTTATCAATCTCATCCAGCAAGTCATCCACCTGGTTAATAGCCGGTCTGATTTCAATCAGGGGGTCCAGCAGGCCGGTAGGCCGGATCACCTGCTCAATGTACAGTCCTTCTGTTTTCTGAAGTTCATAGTCCGCAGGCGTTGCACTTACATAAATGGTCTGCGGGGCCAATCGCTCAAATTCTTCAAAATTCAGCGGCCTGTTATCCAGTGCAGATGGCAGTCTGAATCCATATTCTACTAACGATAACTTCCTGGATCTGTCGCCTCCATACATTGCCCTGATCTGTGGAACAGTAACATGACTCTCGTCAATCACCATCAAATAATCATCCGGAAAATAATCAAGCAGACAAAAGGGTCTCATACCGGGCGAGCGGCCATCAAAAAAACGTGAGTAATTCTCAATACCGGAACAATACCCCAGTTCCTTCATCATTTCGATATCAAAGTTCACCCTTTCCTCCAATCTCTTGGCTTCCAGCAAATGCATATCTCCTATCAACTGATTTTTGCGAATCTCCAGTTCCTCCTGAATACCCCAGATAGACGAATTAAACCGGTCTTTTGGCGTCACAAATAAATTGGCAGGATAGATGGCCATATCTTCCAGTTTCTCCAGTGTTTTACCCGTCACAGGATCTATGGCACTCAGCTCCTCTATGTCATCCCCAAAAAAAGAGACCCTATAGGCAAGGTCCAGATAAGCTGGAAAAATATCCACTGTATCCCCCTTCACCCTAAAAGTACCGCGTTTGAAATCATTAGTTGTACGGGCATATAAAATCTCTACCAGGCTGTGCAAAAAAGAATTCCTGGATATCCTGGTACCCACAGAAAAGCGGAACACGGATCTGGAGAAATCTTCAGGATTACCCATACCGTAGATACAGGATATAGAAGAAACAACGATTACATCCCTTCGGCCAGACATCAGTGCCGAGGTTGTTCTCAACCTTAGCTTTTCTATCTCTTCATTGATACTTAAATCTTTCTCTATATAGGTATTGCTACTAGCGATGAAAGCCTCCGGCTGGTAGTAGTCATAGTATGACACAAAATAATTAACGGCATTTTGCGGGAAGAACTGTTTGAACTCCCCGTAAAGCTGTGCCGCTAAAGTTTTATTGTGACTTAATATTAATGTAGGCTTTTGGGTCTGTTCGATTACATTGGCCACGGTAAATGTCTTTCCTGATCCTGTAACACCCAAAAGCGTCTGATAATGTTCTTCGTTATTAACTCCCTCCACCAACTGCCTTATCGCATTAGGCTGATCACCTGTTGGCTTATAGTCTGATACCAGTTGAAATTTCATAGATATCAAAAATACAAAAAAAGAATCAGCTTGTCATTCTGTGCATGATCATTTAAAAGTGAAATCTGGTAAAGGCATGATCTCGCCACCTTTCATCGCAGATTCGTGTGCCAGGATACCTACACAAGTAATATTAGCAGATTCCTTAGCATCCGGATACGGCGCCCTGTTATCTACCAGCGCATTCAGAAACTCATTTACCAAGTGAGGATGCGACCCGCCATGCCCAGATCCCTGGATAAAGGATAAATGCTGGTTCTCCTCTCCATCATAAACTCCTGCAGTAGTAAAATGCTGGATCTCTTTAGGCAGCAAATGTGCATAATCCGGGATCTTAACCTTCTCAGGAGACTCACCAGTATGGATTACACTGTCCTCATGCTCTACCAAAGTCCACTCAAATGATTTTTTAGACCCATACACATCAAAGCTCTCGCGGTACTGCCTTGCCGTATTGAACAGCGAGCGGGTTACTTCTGCAGAAAGATCTGAATCCTTATATTTTATGTGACAGGTTTCGATGGCAAACGGAGAGCCGTATTTAGGGATCAAGTCCTCATCTATTCTTCCTGAACCGAAACATGAAACATATGCCGCTTGCGCCTTAGGCAAAGCCAGCACAGGCCCTACGCAATGCGTAGCGTAGTGCATCGGCGGTAATCCTTCCCAGTATCCGGGCCAGCCGGCCATTTCCTGCTGATGTGAAGCACGAAGAAACTGGATCTTACCCAATTCTCCTTTTTCGTAAAGTTCTTTTACAAACAGAAATTCACGGCTATAAATCACTGTCTCCATCATCATATAAGTCAGGCCAGTTTCTTTTACAGCTTCTACGATCTGTCGGCATTCTTCTACTGTGGTCGCCATCGGAACGGTACAAGCCACATGTTTTCCAGCACGCAAGGCTGCTATTGACTGCTCAGCATGACTTTGGATGGGTGTATTGATGTGTACTGCATCTACGTTCGGATCCTTCAACAGCTCTTCATAGCTAGTATAACGCTTTTCGATTCCGAATGCATCGCCAATCTCCGCCAGCTTTTCTTCGTTCCGCTGACAAATGGCATACATATTTGCATTTGGATGTTTTTGGTAAATGGGGATAAATTCTGCCCCGAAACCCAGTCCTACGATGGCAATATTGATTCTTTTTTCACTCATAATATTATAAAATAAAGGTCATGTTAAATGGTCAGTTGCTCCAATTTTTCAAGAATTGAAGCCCTTCACTGGCGAAATCATCCTGACTGCTTGCCAAGGGCTTCCAGATACATACCAAGCCTGCCAACTCTTTTACTTCAGGGGTAAAACTCTCGATACAGATTGCACCGCTATAGTTTATAGCTTCCAGTCCACGTTTGAAATCATCCCAGCGTGCTTGTCCGGTTCCTGGAGTACCACGATAGTTCTCTGACACCTGTATGTGAACCAATTTATCTCCTGCAAGCTTAATCGCTTCTTCTATATTGCGTTCTTCAATATTCATATGAAAGCCATCCAACATAATTTTTGCCGCCGGATGGTTGATGTCTTTAATAAGTGCCACTACGTCTTCTGCGGTATTGATCAGGTCAGACTCAAACCTGTTCAGCGGTTCAATTCCCAGCTGAAGCCCTCTCTCTGAAGCCATCTCACCTACCTTGTGCAGGTTGGTTGCCGCCCGGTCCCACTCTCTCTTCTTTTGTTCCGGTGATACCAGCCGCGCCTTGCCTACTGAAGAATACATAGGGCCAGCGAAAATCGAAGCGCCAAGTTCGTAGCCGATCTCCATAGAAGCTTCAATGTAGTCAAAGCTGGTCTTATGAAATGCCGGGTCATCGTGCGTAAGGTCTCTGGTCGGCCCAAAAGCACCGCAGATTTCAGCCTTAAGTCCGAATTCCCTAAGGGCGGCCTTTACTGTCTTTACATCGATAAGGGAAGGATCTTCTACTGGGATCTCTACCAGATCATACCCCATCGCGCTGATCTTTGAGAACAGCGAAATCGTATCTGTCTTAAAAGGCGAGGCCCACAACCATGTGCTTACACCAAACTTCAAATTCAAACTCATCTGTTGGTTATATTTGGTAATATTATTTAATCACTTTCATCACCCCATTCATGATACTCCAGTGTCCCGGGAAAGTACACAAATAAGGATAGTCACCCGGTTTTGCCGGTGCAGTAAACTTCAAGGTAACTTTTTCTTCCGGGTTTAGCAATTTGGTAGCAAACAGTACCTCTGGAATCGCCGGTACATAGTTCTTTTCAGCCCCATTCGGGTCCTGTACCATCTGGTCGGCCGCGGCACCAACCTTCTTTAGCATTCCAGGTTTAGCAATCACGAGATTGTGCTGCATAAAATCAGGATTTTCAAGTTTTAGGATTACAGTCTGCCCAGCTTTTACCGTAAAGCTGGTCTTGTTAAACTTCATTAGATGTTCTACTACCTTCATGTCAATGATCACTTCATCTGCTTTGCTCGCTTCAGGATTTGCAGCAGCAACAGCTTGTTTAGGTTTCTCAACCGGAGTAATCTCCTTCAAGATCTTCTGTACATAAACAGAAGGTGAAGCAGCAGTTTTCGCCATCGCTATAAACCCTTCATTGTGCAGTAATGCAGCGCCGTAAAGTGCCTGCGCGATGTATTTATCCTTCACATTCAGCTCATCAGCGGCGGCTTCGTATAGCAGATGGCCTACATGTACGGAAGCCGGCATATCAGATACAGCCAATATAGCTGCCAGACGTACCCGAAGGTCAGGATCTTTAAATAAAGCTGCCTTTTGGATGATTCCGATCATTGCTTCATTTTTTGGCAAGGCCTGAATTGCTGCTTTTCTAACTCCCGCAACAGGACTTGCCAGCGCTGCTTTAACCACCGCCAAAGCTTCTGCATTAGCACCATCCAGTACACCCAGTCCCTGCAACGTCCATATCGCATTAATAGCTGGACCGTTTAATCCTATCCCATCCACTTTGCCTGCGCTGATTATTTTATAAAGTGCCGGCAATACCGAAAGGTTCTTTGCCTCTACCAGTAAACGCTGGGCATGCATCCTCCATAATAAGTTATCGTTTTCCAACGCCGAAACCAACCCTTCAACATTGTCCTTCGATAACTTAAGCGGAGTATATGGTTTGGCTTGTTTATATTTAATCCTATAGATCCTTCCGCGCTCTCTGTCGCGCATCGGGTTGATATACGCATTACCTTCTCCATTTTCAAAACCCCTTGGAGTGGGATTATGCTGGATGATGAAATCATACCAGTCTGCTACCCATACTGCTCCGTCCGGACCCACCTCGGCATGTACCGGGCCTACCCATTCATCTGAACTTGCAAGCAAATTCCAGCCATCCTTCTCTATAAATCCGGCACCCTGCTGTTCCAGCACGGCGTTGTGGATTACCCGTCCGGTAGGTTCGTTTACAAATGCAATCCTGTTCCAGTATTCTTTAGGAAAGTTTCTCGCTGTGTAAAAATTATGTCCTGCCGCAGCAGTAAAACCACCATGTACGTCTACCTGCCTTAGGTTAGGAAATACCACATGCATGTTATAATGTCCATCTATTTTCTGTATAGGTTGCACATTGGATCCAGACAGTCCCTTCTTCATGTACTTTTCATGCATAGAATAGAAAGCTGTATGTGTATTGTTTGCTGTTGAAATAAACACATCGTTATCCTCAGTAAATCCGAGCCCCCAGGTATTGTTACTCGTCCTGCCTTTAAAATCAAATGCCTTTCCATCAGGGCTAAAACTGTATATTCCCTGCGAAAACTTAAAGTTCTTTCCGTCTACTTTTCCATCAAAGCCTGAATAGCCGAGCACACCCCATATCTTGTTGTCAAATCCATATTTCAGGTTTGAAGGTCCGGCGTGGGTATCACCCTTGCCCCATCCGGTAATCAGTACTTCCCTAACATCAGCTTTGTCATCGCCATTGGTATCCTTGAGGAATAAGAAATCAGGAGCCTGGGCAATGATTACCCCTCCATTTGAAAATACCATACTGGTTGGAATATTCAGTTTATCTGCAAAAATGGTAAACTTATCTGCTTTGCCATCACCGTCTGTATCCTCACAGATTTTAATTCTGTCGTCTCCCACTCCGGCTTCATTACGGATCGTATTTGGATAGTCTACCGTCTCTACCACCCATAGCCTTCCTTTTTCATCCCATGCCATGGTGATGGGATTAATGATGTCCGGTTCAGATGCAAACAATTCTATCTCAAAATCTGCTGGCACCTGCATTCTTTTTTGCGACTGTGCCGGGGTAAACGGATGCTGGAATTTCGGAGCAGGGTTGCGGTTTTCATAATTCGGGATCTTTGCATCAGTGTATACACCTGCCGGAATTTGATATTTATTGATCTGCGCCTGGATCTTGTCGCCAAGTGCCCACATAACTCCGTTACTTATCATTTTAATAAATTCCGGTTTTCTCCAGGTGCTGTCATTATGCCCGCTGGCGGTATAAAACACCCTGCCCTTACCTTGTTTGCGCACCCAGGTATATGGCTCATGATGAGCTCCTTCCACGCGTTCCTGCAGCACAGTCATATCAGGGTTTAATTTAGTATGCACATAGGTTTCATCCCATGCGCTAAAAGTTCCTACACCTTTCATCACAGGGTGAGTGGTGTTTACCGTTACCGGACTAAACACCCCGGTTTTGTGGGTGCTGAACTGCCCGCCTACTGCCTGGATATACCAGTCAGAATTCTGGAAACAGAAAGATGCAGAGTGGATCGGGATCAATGCCTTTCCGCCTTCTACAAAATCTTTAAGTGCTTTTTCCTGAGACTCCTTTATGGTATCATAATTTGCGTAGATCATAATCCCGTCGTATTTGGACAGGTTTGCGGCATTTAGCGCACTGCTGTCAGCAGTATAGGTTACATTTACGCCCAGCTCAAACAGCGGACTAATCAGCATCGGAGCAAAGCGCCCGGAATTATGGTGCGTGCTCGCATTGCCCAAAAACAAAACTTCCGCCCTGCGCGGCGAGTGTTTATCTGTACTTCCATTTGCGACCTGTTTTTTGTTGGCGCAGTTTTGGAAAAGTATACTAATTAGTGCAATAAGAAAGAAAATCTTTTTCATGGTGTTCATACATAATTTTGGCAATTACAAATTAGCTCTTTATTTTATCATTATTCTATCTGCATAATATCAAATTCTGATTGTATCTTGTCAACCATATCTATATTGAATATATGAAACAGATAGTCCAAAAATCCGCCATCCCTTCATCCAGGATATTGGTTGTTAAGCAATTGGAAGAGCTTCATTTCGATCCAAACCTGCATTTACACCCTGAATATCAGCTATTCTTAGTATTGAAAGGACAGGGAACTCGTTTTATTGGAGACAATATCACGATTTTCAAACCCGGCGATTTGGTGTTTACAGGTCCAAACATGCCGCATATGTGGCGGGATGACAACAGTGCTTCCGGGTCAAAGAAGTCAAAGATCATGGGCATCGTTATTTATTTTCCCCAAGATTTCCTTGGCGATATCATCCAGGTCAAAGATGAGATGGAAAAGCTCAGACACCTGTTTGACAAAGCTACCCGGGGCCTGGAAATACATGGCAAGACCAACCGATTAGTCAGCAAAATGATGCAGGAGCTGTTACATGTTAAAGGCATTTCCAGTATTATCTTGCTGCTAAAGATCCTGAATATGCTGGCAGAATCATCAGAATACACTTACATTACCCATATCAATTACCTGCCCGTCAACAATAAAGTCGAAACAGACCGCATGAACAAAATCTATCATTACCTGATGAAAAATTTCAGGCAAAAGGTGAGCCTCAATGAAATTGCCGATCTGATCAACATGACCGAAACCTCCTTCAGCCGCTATTTTAAATCCAGGGTCAACAAATCGTTTTCTGACTTTTTAAAAGAGCTGAGGGTCGACTACGCCCGCAAACTGATCAATGAAAACAAACTCAGCATCAACCAGGTCAGCTACGATTCAGGTTATTCCACTATTTCCAATTTCAACAAGCAGTTTAAGGAAGTGACAGGTAAAACTCCCTTACAGTACAGAAATGAATATCTCAAAATAAGCATGTAAATAAAAGGGCGACTGTAAATCTTATTTTGCATAGGTGCCGACAGAGACCATTTTAATCATCTGATTAAATAATTTGTTTAATTCAATGCTATGTCTTTATATTTTTCTCACCTAAATAATAATAACTATACAATTGCGAAGAATGAGAAAATCGTGGCGGATACCTCCACGGAAGAAAAATATTGGTATTGTTTATCCGTACATTTTTTGCTAAGTTTAGTAATGATATTTGAACTGAGTAAAATAAATTCACTGGCCAATGTCTTCCTCTCTGAACTTCGGGATGAGCACATTCAAAAAGATGCCATGCGTTTTCGCAGAAACCTGGAGCGTTTGGGTGAGTTTTTCGCATTCGAAATCAGCAAAACACTAGAATACGAACCCACAGAAACACAAACTCCTCTTGGGATAGCCCCTTGTGTAAAACTTAAACAACAACCTGTGTTGGCAACGATCCTAAGGGCCGGCCTTCCATTACACCAGGGATTGCTGAATATCTTTGACCAGGCCGAATCTGCTTTTATAGCAGCCTACAGGACTAACCATAAAAGTGGCAAACTGGAGATCCGGATGGAATACGTGGCTTCGCCGGACCTGACGGATAGGGTGGTCATCATGGCCGATCCTATGCTGGCCACCGGACTTAGTATGGTCCTGTGCTGCAAAGAACTGATCCGCAAGTACAAACTCCGTGAATTACATATCGTATCTGCCATAGCAAGTACCGAAGGGATACGTCATGTAAGGGCAAACCTGCCAAAAGCCAAACTATGGATCGGTGCAATTGATGAAGAAATGACAAGTAAGGCGTATATTGTGCCCGGACTGGGTGATGCGGGTGATCTCGCCTATGGCCTCAAACAATAACAAAGCGCTGCTCAATTGCTACCATGATTAAACACATATTCTTCGACCTGGACCATACGATTTGGGATTTTGACAAAAACGCAGAAGAGACTTTAAATGAGCTTTATGAACATTACCAGCTTCATAAGCTCGGACTTAACTCTGCCGAAGAGTTCATAGCCACCTACACTGAAAATAACCATCAGCTCTGGATGGCTTATCATATAGGGCAGATCAGTAAGGAAACACTCCGGGCAGAGCGGTTTAGCAAAACATTTATCCAGCTGGGCGTACATCCTGAGCTGATCCCGACACAGTTTGAGGATGATTATGTCCGCCTCACCCCGACCAGGAAAAACCTATTCCCAGGCAGTGAAAAAGTACTTGCCTACCTACAGCAAAAATACCAGCTGCACATCATCTCAAACGGCTTTAAAGAAAGTACCCTGACCAAAATGGAGGTGTCCGGACTCAACCCCTATTTTAAAAATGTGATCATTTCTGAAGATGTAGGGATCAACAAGCCGGATAAGGCCATTTTTGAATACGCACTCGACAAAGCGAAAGCACTGAAACCGGAGAGCATTATGATCGGCGACAGTATTGAAGCTGACATTCGCGGTGCACAGGGATTTGGTATAGAAGCCATTTTCTTTAATCCCGGTAACAAAGAACTGCCTGATGATGTCAAATGGCAGATCACACATCTGGAGGAATTACTGCTTCATTTTTAATATAAAGAACTTTTAATCGCAATTAACGCTAACAAACATGAAATCGCTAATCTTATTAATGGCAGTAGCGCTGCAAGCATCGCTCAGCTTCTCTCAAACTACAGGCAACAAAGAATTGTTCATAGAGGTACCTGAACAAGGGAAAGTCATCGTTTACGTCGATGATGAAATGATCGGCTCTTCAAAAAATCTCTTCAGGTTCTACGACATCAGCAGCAGCAATCCTACCGTTACCATCATGCTGAACAATAAACAGCTTGCAAAAGCGAAGGTTCAACTCAAGCCGGACTACAGGTCAATACTCTCTTATTCCCGCAGATCGGGAATACAAGTTGTGAAGACCCTACCCATCTTTAATGCAGGGAATTATGCCCTGGACGACTGGAATGGGACAATCGGCAATACACCCGGCAGGCCTTCGCGTGCAGTAGTCAGGATAATGGATGAGGATTCATTTAATGAACTGCATAGAATTGCTAAAAAAGAAGCTTTTGAAGATGCCAGAATTAAAGTGATCAATGCTGCGCTTAACAGGAATATGATCAGCACCAACCAGTTGGTCTCCTTATTAAAGACGTTTGCATTTGAAGACAATAAGCTTAGCCTTGCCAAAAGTGCCTATTTGTCTATAGCAGACAAGGAAAACTTTTTTAAAATAACAGATGTGTTCACATTTAAGAGTCAGAAGGAAGACTTGCTGGATTTCATTAAATTAAAGTCGGGAAGATAAAGCCTCAATTAATTCACATATTTGCAGGATCTATATTATAAATGAGGATACCTAAGATATCGGGCTTTGACCAGGATGCACTTGAAAAGTATGTAAAGAATACCGGCTGGCTAATGATAGCGAGGGTGGGCAGTCTTGCGGTCAAAATGTTGCTAAACATTGCCCTGGCCAATTACCTGCTCAAAGTTAAGCTTGGTATCCTGAACTACCCCATGACCATAGCTACCTTTTTTATCGCAATGGCAGCGCTAGGCCTAGACGGATTTGTTACCAGGGAATTATTGAGAGATCCTGAAAAAGAACATAAACTACTCGGAACAGCATTTTTGCTTAAACTCGCTGGTGGCTTGCTAATTTTACCATTTGTTTACCTTACCTATATCGCCCTGAATCATTTTAGTCCGGCCAGTGCGCCCTTCTACTATGTCCTGATCGTCAGTTTAACAGGGATATTTCAATCCTTTAACATCATAGACAGTTACTTTCAGTCAAAAACGCAGGGTAAGTTCATCATGCGGGTGCAAATTGTGGCCAACCTGGTTTCTGCAGCAATAAAAGGCCTGCTCATCTTGCTGCATTCAAACCTGACCTGGTTTATCTTTGCCTTATTGTTTGATGCAGCGTTGTTGGCTTTTGGTTATTTTTACATGTACAAGCAAAATGGCGGCAATATTTTCAAATGGACTTTTGACGGCAAGCTGGCAAAATATCTTTTAACAAATTCCTGGCCGCTCGCCCTCTCGGCAATTCTGGTTACTGTTTACATGAGAATTGACCAGCTGATGATTACGCAATACCTGGGTGAAGGTCCTCTGGGTGTGTATACCAATCCTGTGCAATGGACAGAATCCTGCTATTTCATTCCCGTAGCCATTGTAACCTCCGTTTTCCCGGCCATCATGAACGCACGGAGGGACGATCCGGAAAGGTACAGGAGAAGAATGCAAAATATGTACGACCTGATGGTATGGATCAGTTTGAGCCTCGCCATCTTTGTTACTTTTGCAGCGCCATTTATTTTCGAACTGTATGATCCGGTATACGCTGAAGGTGCTCATGTACTGTCAATTCTCATCTGGGCCAGCATTTTTGCCTTTTTAGGAACAGCCAGCGGACAATTTCTAATCGCAGAAGGATATACCAAACTCACCATGACGCGCACTGCTGCGGGCGCAGTGGTCAATGTTGTTCTCAATATTTTCTGGATTCCGAAATATGGGATTGAGGGTGCCGCATTTGCCACGCTTATTGCATTTGCCACATCTACTTTCTGGATCCTTCTTATTCCAAAAACCAGAGATCAAGGAATCATGATGCTCAAATCCCTTTTTCTGATCACCTTGTTTCGCAAACTGAAACGAAATCACATTACTTAATTAACTAAAGATTAATAGTTAGACCTTCGTGCGAGAAGCAATCTGGCTGATAAAGTAGTGACACCAAGTTGAATCCAAGTTGAGTCCAAGTCTAGTCCAACTTTTTATTATAAATAGTTGGATTAGCTATACTGTTAATACGCATAGATCTTTGTTTCAATACATACACCAATAGCAGACAAACAAAGCAAAATATTTTAATATATTAGCTTTATTCATTTAACGTTTTAACTTTGAGGTTAAATTATCATACAGCAAAATGTCTTTAAGAAGTTTAATCAGATCAATCGTATATAAACCTAAAAACATACTGGACCTTATTCAGCTAAAATCGAAAATAAAGAACAGTATGAGTGAGGTCAACATCATTATAGGTGCGCACAATACGGATTACAATAACTGGCTACCGACAAATATCGAAAACCTCAACTTGCTTGAACTAAACTCTTTTGAAAACCTGTTTGGCGATAAAAAAGCTACCCGCTTTCTGGCGGAACATGTATTTGAACACATCAGCTATGAGGATGCACTCACTGCCTTAAAAAATTGCAACCAGTATCTGGTGAAAGGCGGAACGGTAAGAATAGCGGTACCGGATGGCTTTCATCCCAATCCTGATTACATCAATATGGTTAAGCCGGGCGGACATGGAGAAGGTGCACACGACCATAAACTGTTGTATGACTACAAAAAACTATCAAAAGTATTTGAGGATGCAGGTTACAGCGTAAACCTCCTGGAATACTATGATGAAAACGGACAGTTCCACTATCATGAATGGGACAGTAAAGATGGTCACATCCTCAGATCTAAGCGCTACGACAAACGCTTCAATGAGCCACTGGGTTATTCTTCTTTGATTATTGACGGTATAAAAAAATAATGGCAGCAGCAACCAATAATGTAATTGAGGCTTACAATGACTTCTATACTGGAAATGAAGTAGAATGGCGTATGCTCGGAGCTAAAGCCAAAGCCCGTAACATCATAGAGGTCTGCAAAAACATTGAGGCAAACAAGGTTCTTGAAGTAGGCGCAGGCGATGGAAGTATTTTACACTACCTCGACGAATGGAAGTTTGCAGCAGAATTGTACGCGCTTGAAATTGCAGAAAGCGGAGTGTCTCTCATCAAAAAAAGAAAGCTGGCCAGCGTAAAAGAGATTAAAACATTCGACGGCTACACCATCCCCTATGCGGATAATGCTTTTGACCTGGTAATTCTGGCCCATGTTCTTGAACATGTGGAGCATGAAAGGGTACTGATTAGAGAACTAAAGAGGGTAGCGAAACACCTGGTTATTGAGGTTCCTTTAGACTACCGGTTTGGGGTAGATAAACGGATGAAGCACTTTTTGGACTACGGACATATCAACATGTATACCCCCACCCTGATCAGGTTCCTGCTGCAGAGTGAAGGTCTGGAAATCGTATCAGACAAAACTTCCCTAACGCCACCGGAAACCATCAAATTCTGTGAATTTAACGTCCTTAAAAAACAAAAGTCTTTTATGAAGGTTCTTAAAATCGAACTGGAATATAACATAAAGAAAATACTAGGCCGCCTTTTAGGCAAGAACAGAACGGAGCAGTTTGGAAATGCATATACTGTACTTACCAAAACATCTGCCCAGAACCTGCAAATATTTTAAAACATGCAAACCTTTGCCCCTATTGCATTATTTGTTTATAACAGACCGCAGCATACCGAGCGAACACTTAAATTTCTAAAACAGAATGAACTTGCTGCCGACAGCAGGCTTTTCATATTCTCTGACGGGGCCAAAACACCCGCCGATGAACAGGCTGTAACAGAAGTAAGGGGCCTGCTAAAGAACATAGATGGATTCAGATCTGTAGAGATCATTGAACGAAAAGAGAACATGGGCCTCGCAAATTCCATCATTGCCGGGGTGAGCCGACTGGTAGCCGATTACAAACAGGTCATCGTACTGGAAGACGACCTGATTACCTCTCCATATACCTTAACTTATTTCAATGAGGCGCTTGAACGCTACCGCAATGAAGAGAAAGTAATGCACATCGGCGCTTATATGTACAATCTTAAAGACCACAACCTGCCGGAGACTTTCTTTTATCGCGCGGCAACCAGCTGGGGATGGGCCACATGGGAAAGGGCATGGCAGCACTTCGAACCCAATGTAGATACCCTGATCAGCCAGTTCAGCCTGCAAAAGAAATACGATTTTTCTATAGAAAACACCATGAACTTCTGGAAGCAGATCCAGGATTATAAAAATGGCAAAAACAACTCCTGGGCCATCCGCTGGTATGCGTCTATCTTCTTGAAAGGCGGACTGACGCTCAATCCTTCTCATTCACTGGTCAACAATATCGGTCATGATGGCACAGGTATCCATTCAGGCATCAATGACATTTATAACGTGATCATCAATCCAAAAGCCATCACCGAATTTCCTTCAGAATTAAAAGAAAATCCTGAGGCTTATAGCGCCATCAAAGGATTTTTAGCCAATAGAAAAGGTTCTCTGTGGCAAAGACTAAAGCGCTACGTCATCCAGCGCATCAGGACCAGCTGATTTAATTCTTTTTCATTTTACTCAGTTTACCGGCCAGTTCTATCTTAAGCCGGTTGAGGTCGCCTACCAAAGTCTGTATTTCCGTACGGTTTTCCATCGTGCCCTTTTTGATATCCCTGTACATCAGCATCGCCGCCCGGTATTCTTTCCTGGCTACGATTTTACGGTAGCCATAATCCATTTTATCCCGTTCTGTCAGTATCAGTTTACCCATCTGACCGGTAATGGCCAGATTGCGCTCCGACACTACTATACCGTGCTGCTTTACCATATTTAGCTGCCGGTCTTTTGACATCACCGGACTCACCTCATACAGGCGATAATATTCAGCATCATTTTTATTGAACTCCCATTTGAGCCGGGTATACTCTTTAACACTGTAGTTGGGCGAGAACAGATAGATCAATGCACCAAAAATCAGCACAATAAAAACAGCTGCAAGACGGCGCAACCAGATGGAAATTTCCCTTCCGGACAGTTCAGTTGTAAAAAGCACCTTACCAATCACAAAGCCGGAGATAATCCCTCCAAAATGAGCGGAATTATCCACCTCCTTAGTCGTCAGACCACTCAAGAGCATATAGGCAACCAGTATAACCGTGCTGATGAGCAAAGCTTTGTTCGCATTTTTCTCAAATGCTTTGCTCGAGAGCAAGGCCAGAAAGGCCCCAAACATACCCATGATTGCTCCCGAAGCACCGATCATAAACCCTACGTGATGGGTATACACACTGAGCAGCGCCCCACAGACACCACTCAGCAGATAGACCATTGCAGTAGACAAAGGCCCAAGCTTATTCTCGATCATGAGGCCGATATACACCAGCGTATACATATTGAAGAACAGGTGCGAAATAGAAATATGCAGGAACTGAGAGCTGATCAGCCTCCAGAATTCACCGGATAGCACCAGCTCCCTTGAATTGCCTCCCAGCCGGAGGTATACATTGGTAATAAGTTCTCCCGGATTCACCATCCCCTGTTTCAATTGGAAAGCAAACACCAGAGAAGCCCCGGTAACCAGGAAATACAATACACAAAGGTTCACCAGAATTGGGGTAACCAGATAGTCCTTTTGAGGATAAAAGAGGTAAAACACATTCCTGATCTTATCCTTTGCTTTCAGTGGCGCAAGGTCAAGGTAACTATCGTCATGCAGGGCAATGTGCGCATGAAAATCAGCCAGCCTTTGTTCCCATATATCTTTAAGGTGAAACTCTACATATTCAAACTCATGGAAGAACTTGTCCAGGTTTTGCTCGTTCTTGCCATAGTCTGTAAACAACATCTGCACCCCAATACATTCGCTTTTGAAAACAGCAAAATTTGACTTGATACGGATAGAGATCTCTTCACTATAAGACTGAAGTGAAAGTCCTGTATAGGCAATGATCCCGGACTCAGACAAGTGGCTCAATTTCCAGCCCAGGTTTTCGATAGCCTGCTGGGCGATGATCAGATACTTGTCTGACGGAAAATCAGCCAAGGGTATATACTTCTCAACTTTCGGAGAATAGCCCCATCTCAATCCCATAGACTAAATTTTCCTTGCTTCAAGAATAATGTATGGAGAAAGCTGCCTGGAATTAAAAGGGATCAGCTTAGTCAGTAATTTCCCTGCCAGCCATACTGCTTTCTTGAATAACCTCAGCGATGCCGGCTTCTGCTTTTCATTTTCCAGCCAGAGGCTGAAGTGTCCGAAATAGCGCGACTGCAGTACTTCCAGTCCCGCTTCTTTACAGATCTTCTGCAGCAGTTCAGGGTCCATGCAGTCAATGTTGTGCTTATCGTAGTTCTCTTTATCAAAATTCTTCTGAAACCAGCCGTTCAGCGCTTTGAAATTGGGCAGTGTAATGAACAAGGTACCTCCGGGCTTTACAAAATTGACATGCCTGTTAATGATGTCTGCGGTATCATTAAAATGCTCTATCAGTCCGCAGGACAATACCAGGTCGTACAAGCGCTCCGGTTCATAATTAAACAGATCCGTCTCCACAATATGAATATCACTTTCTTTCAGCTGATTTGCTTCCAATAATGAATTAGTAACAGGCGTATGTACAAAATAATCAAGCAGCGTTACATCCAGCTTAAAGTACTTCTTCAAGAAAACCGCATAATACCCCGGAAATCCCCCAAGCTCTATCGCTGTCTTTACGCCCTGCTTTTCAATGATCTCACGCAATTGCTGATGGAACAAATAATTTGCAGGAATATTTACCGACAATCCGGTCTTACTCTCCCAATAATCCACCCAAAACTTTCTGTCGGTCAACAGGTTCTCCATCTTATTTCTTTAAATCTTTTAGTATTTCCGTCACAGCGCGCTCCAGTTGCGGGTCTTTGTCTGTCAGCCTGTCTTCAAATGTATTCTTCACATAAATATCCGGCGACACGCCTTCTGTCTCCAGGTCTTTCCCGTCCAGTGTATAGCAGCCCCATGACGGCAGGCGGTAAGACGAGCCATCTACCAGGCCTTTGGCCGATGTAAAGATGATCCAACGATAGGTTTCTGTTCCAATGATCTTACCTAATTTTAGTTCCTTAAATCCTGCAGCAGTCATCTCCGCATCACTCAGTGATTGCTCATTGATCAGCAGCACGATCGGCTTGGCCGCTGGGGCAAAATTACTTTGCGGGGCCAGTTTACCACCTCTGTATTTCCATTGCAGGTATGGACGTTGCGACAGGAACCTCAGTACCTCATCGTGCACATTGCCACCTGTATTGTAGCGAAGATCCAGGATTACCCCTTCTTTATTGTTTTCCTGTGCTACCATATCCAGCAGGAAGGTCTCCAGTTCACCCCCACCCATATTTTTCATATATGCGTATGCGATCCTGTTATTGCCCAGCTGTTTTACCTTCTCCCTGTTCTTCGCAATCCATTCGTCATACAGGTTATTCCTGGTGGCCCCGCTGCTTTGAGGATGTACCTTGGCAGTAACTGTTTTTCCATCACGCTTCAATGTCAGCAGTACCTCAGGGTCGAGTGAAGGCTTGGTAAAATAAAAATCGCGGTCTGTCTTTTCATCAACCTTAACGCCGTTTATGGCAGTAATGATGTCACCCGGTTTAATGTCCACCCCTTTATGTTTTGCATTGCTTCTTTCCAGCACCCGCTCTACTTTAAAGGGATTGTCGTTAGCAAATACGATCCCCGTTTCATTGGTCACATAGTTTAGCATTTTACGCTCTTCATTACCGAAGCTATTGAAGCCCATATGGGAAGAGTTCAATTCACCCAGCATATCGTTCAGTAAAATCCTCAGGTCTGTTCTGCTGTTTACATAAGGTAAATAGGCAGCATAACGTCCCTGGGTTTTCAACCAGTCTACCCCATGAAAGTTCTCATCATAGAAGTTCTCTTCCAGCCCGGCCCAGGTTTCATAAAACATCTGGTTGAACTCCTGACTAAGGTTCCTGCTAAACTTATATCCTATGTTCAGCGCCTCCATCCGGTTCATATCTATGTTATACTTGCTGATGGTACCCCGCGCAAGGGCGTAAAACTTGTCATCTACTTTTATCAGGCCCCCAAAGCCATCTGTCACCTTTTCTGTCTTATTGTTCTCAAAAGGTTCAATGATGGTGCGGTATATAGATGGAGAGCCACCTTCATGATCGGATGTATAGAACACATAGGTCTTATCTCCTTTTGCAAAGACATCCATGCCATACTGCGTACCAAAGCCCGGACTGATCTGATCAATGCGGTCCATGATGTTTTGGGTATTGATAGTAATGACCGACGCTGGCTTTTCAGTCTTAGCTTCAGGCTTGGCTCCTGCTTTTGCAGTCGTGTCCCCTTTTTTAACCGGTTTCTTTTTATCAGCAGGTTTTTTGTCGGCCGGCTTGTCTTCTTTCTTTTCTTCTTTTTTCTCATCCGGAAACAGCTCGTCAAATTTAGTGCTTCGGTATGGCTCGTCATATTCATCCAGTGCCATCCTGTAAACATGCCCGTTTTGCATCCCAAAAGGGTAAGAAGGTTTGGTGCGCATGCTGGTAAAGAAAATGTACTTGCCGTCAGGCGACCAGCTTGGGTTGGTTTCTGTTACTCCAGTATTGGTCAGGTTGATTGTTCTGTTGTCCTTTATATGGTGCACAAACACATCCTGTTCAAAATTCCGATAAGCAGTGAATAAGAGGTATTCCCCATTTGGAGAAAACGAAGGTGTTGCGTTCTGAAATGCCCAGACCTCATCCTTCACCACCGTTTTACTATCCAGCGACTTCAAATCCAGTATCCTTACCTCATCCCTTCCGCTCAAATAAACAGCCTGCGTTTTAGCAGTGTTGAGGGCTATCAAGCGGTTGTTCCGGTTGTCTTTAGTCAGCTGTTTTAAACTACCTTTTCCATCTGCAGAGATCGTAAACCAATTCTGGTATCCTTTATACGTCTGGTTGAAAAGCAGGGTACGGTTATCGGCCAGCCATTTTACTTCCAGTATCCGTTCGGCTGAAGGGCCCGTCTCTTCATTTCGTTCGATCTGTTTGATGAATTTACCTTCTGAATCACTCACAAAAAGCTCCCCTCTGGACACAAATGCAAGCTTCTTGCCATCCGGCGAAACATCAAAAGCCGATATATTTCCACTTACATCAAATCCTTGCTCTTTCTCCAGCACATTATTCCTTGAAATATTAAACTTTATTTGCGCTGTTTTCTTACCTGCTACATCATATAGATAAAGCTGATAATCTCTTTCAAAGACAATCTTGTTTCCACTGGCCGACACCGCCGGGCGTTTTATGGACCTGTCAAATTTGGTAAGCTGTGTTTTCTTGCCTCCGGCAAAGGTGTAAAGATTGTATTCCTCATTTGCTTCGTCTGACACGAAATATATATTGCCTTTACTGTCTATAGTCGTCCAGAAGTCCTTCCCTTTATAATCGGTATATTGTTTGTAAGCCTTCGTTTTAGGATTGTACGATTGTATATCCGGGTTAAAAGCACCCTTATATCTTTTACGGTTGGCAAAGTTCTTACTTTCCCAGGTATCGCTAAAGAAGAGTTCACCATTTGGCGACTCGGCCACATTGTGGATCGTATTGAAGTAGTTATCAAACAGGCGAACAGCTGTTCCTCCGTTGACACCTACCTTATAAGCCGAGTACATGTTATACCTACCCGAAGTAAAATAGATCGTTTTGGAATCCCAGCTCCAGTTGTCCACTTCATCTGCAGCATCGTTAAAAGTCAGCTGCTTTACCGTACCTCCTGCCAGCGGCATCAGGTATACATCATAATTGCCAAACTGATTGGACGAAAAAGCCAGCCATTTACCATCCGGAGAGATCTTCGGATTGATCTCATCGCCCGGCATGGCCGTGATCCTGCTGGCATCGCCTCCTGAAGCAGCCACGCGCCAGAGGTCGCCTTCAAAACTGAAAACTACGGTAGCTCCATCCGGAGATAAGGAAGGGTATGCTGCAAAATAAGTCTCACTTTGCGCCCTGCCGGCCATTGCAGAAAACAGGAAACAAATTACAAGGCCATAAAACACTTTATTCATCGTTCTATTGTTTGAGTTGTTAATATTTAGATCAGTTTTGATTCAATAATTATGGTAATGAAACACAAATATGTAACTTTCAACCTTCAAATCCCAATTAATATAAGTTCCATCTATTGAAAGTAGTACACCTAAATACATATGAAGGAAATGGCGGCGCCGGAAGGGCCTGTCTGCGGTTGAATGACGCCCTTAATATGCAGGGAGCAGATTCCAGTGTGATGGTTTACTTTCAGTTTAAGGACAGTAATAAAACCGGTACATTCAGCAAAGGGCCCTTTCGGAAAGCAAAGGCCATATTCAATATCCTTGCAGAGCGATACCTGTCAAAAGCTTTTGCTAAAGCAGTGAAGACCCCTTTTTCACTCCAGTGGTTTGGCAAGTCTATCGTAAATCATCCTAGTTTAAAATCGGCCGACATCATCCATCTTCATTGGATCAACCACGGCTTTCTCTCACCAAAAGACCTCGCCGAACTCGATGAGTTGGAAACACCAATTGTATGGACCTTTCATGACAGCAATGCATTTACCGGTGGCTGCCACGTCCGCTATTCCTGCGAAAATTACCATAAAGAATGCGGGTTTTGTCCGCTGCTAAAGCTAAGCGGCAAGGACGACCTGTCGCGCAAAACCTGGCTCCGCAAGAAAAAAGCATATTCAGAGTTGAAATGTCATATTGTGGCGCCAAGCCAATGGATGGCCAATTCTGTAAAATTGAGCAGTCTGATGGGGTTCAGAGAGGTAACAGTTATTCCCAATACCATAGAGACATCGGTCTTTAAGCCCTATGTGAAGTCAGAAGCAAAAAAAATCCTGAAGATCAGTCCCGATAAGTTCGTGTTAATGAGTGGTTTTATGCCTTCCAAAAATGATAAGCACAAAGGCACTTCTTATTTGATTGATGCGTTGAATGATTTGGCTACCAGACCGGGGATCATTAAGGAAAATATAGAACTGGTTATTTTCGGAAATAAGGAGAACGCAGAAATGCCGGAGTTTCCATTTAAAACAACCTTGTTGGGTACCATCAGCAATGATGAGCACCTGGCCAAATGCTATTCGGCCGCAGATGTATTTATAACCGCCTCACTGGAAGATAACCTGCCAAACACAGTAATGGAAAGCCTTGCCTGTGCCACACCTGTAGTGGCTTTTAAAACGGGTGGTATTCCCGATATGGTAAAACACCTGGAAAACGGCTATCTGGCGGAATACGAATCGTCTGAAGATCTGGCTACCGGTATGGAATGGCTATACCACGATGAAAATGCTGCCGATATACAAAAAGAGGCAAGAAGAACAATTTTAACTCAGTTTTCTGAGCAGGTTATTGCAGAAAAACACTTATTATTGTATCAATCACTGATTGATCTACAACCCCGATAATACTTTTAGAGCCATGCAACCGAAGTTAAGTGTCATCACTATCGTTTATAATAATGTAAAGGATATTGAGCGCACCATGCTTTCTGTGCTAAACCAAACCTATCCAAATATCGAATACATGGTAATAGACGGGGCTTCCAAAGATGGTACTCTTGAAAAGGTCAAACAATATGAACCAAGGCTAAGCCTATTGGTATCAGAACCGGACAAGGGAATTTATGATGCCATGAACAAAGGATTGGCGCTTGCTACGGGTGACTATATCCTCTTCATGAACTCTGGCGACGAGCTGTATGCTCCGGATACGGTAGCTGATGTATTTGATACCGCCGCAGCCGCAGACATCTATTATGGCGAAACCGAAATGTATGATGAAAACTGGAAAAGCCTGGGGCAACGCAGGCACTGTGCACCGGAAACCTTCAACTGGGAAAGCTTTAAATATGGGATGAGTATAAGCCATCAGGCCATTTATATCAAAAGAGCGCTGGTGTCTCCATTTGACCTCAATTACAAATACAGCGCTGACATTGACTGGATCATTAAAGCTACTAAAAATGCCTCCAGCATTGTAAACACACATATGTATGTAGCAAAATACCTGGTAGGCGGCATCTCTAAGAAGAAACATTTTGCCAGCTTAAAGGAGCGCTTCAGGATCTTTACCAAGTACTACGGATTGATCCCTAACCTTATTAATCACGTTATTATCGCTGCCAGTCTGGCCCAGTACTTTATCCGGCACCGTAGGACTAATGATTAGAAAACCACCAGTCATTTTAAAATACCGATAGCATTTTCTATAGCACATTATTATTTTCCTGGCTTCCTCATCATAACAATTAAAAAATCATTAGATTTAGGTAAGAACACATCTCATGTCATTCAATTGATTTGTAAATCTTAATCAAACCACCATAACATGAAAAAAAATGTACTATTCCTGTTTATAATGGCTGCCATTGCCATTAGCGGGTGTAAAAAAGATAACAAAAAGGATGATGAGCTTAAATCTACGATTGCAGGAAAATGGTTTACTAAAAAGATAGTAGAAGTTAACTATGTAAATAACGTAAAAAAGGAAGAACACACTGACACAGACTTCGGCAACAACGACTTTTTTGAATTCAAGGCTGATGGAACGGGCATCTTTTCAGAAATAGGCGATACTGATCCCTTCACTTATAAAGTAACCGGAGATATTCTTACGATTACATATATGCCTGGTGAATCATTGGACTTCAAAATCAAAAGCCTAATTGGTAACGACGCCGTATTCGTAAATGAATTCTCAGAAATCTTCGAAAATGTCAACTATAAAACCGTTACCGAAATAACGGTAAAGAAATAACATCTCTAAAGGTTGTTGACTCCAAATCCGCAGTATAGCGCGGGAAGAAGGACGTCTCTCACACAGAATACGTTTCTGACAAAAACATGACACTACCTTAACCTAAAGGTTATCTGCCAACTCTAGTTTTAAGCGATGACAGCGGCTAGGAAATATGCTTAAAGGAATATTCAGACTCAAACAATATTTTATTGCTTTAATCCTTTTGTTACTGGCAGCTGCAATTTTCAATAGCTGCTTTGCTAAGGCTGAGGCTTTTTTTATACTTAACGCATACCATGCTGCGTGGCTTGACGAATTCTTTAAACTAATCACAAATTTTGGTGATGGATTATTTAGCATTATAGTGGTCGCAGTTTTACTCTTCTTTGGCAAGAAAAAGAAAGCTACCACCGTGTTACTTTCCTACGCTACCTCCGGATTGGCAGCGCAAGGGCTAAAAAGGATATTTCATATGCCCCGTCCAAAAATTTTCCTCGAAGAAGCAGCTTTACACTACCCAAACTTTGTTGAGGGCGTAAACCTCTATGGTTCAAACTCATTCCCATCCGGACATACTACTTCAGCCTTTGCACTTGCAACAGCAATAGTATTGGTTTATAAGAAAAAAAGAATCTCGTTTTATGCACTTTTATTTGCCGTTTTAATAGGGTACTCACGCATCTATCTTGCCCAGCATTTTATGCAAGATGTGATCCTTGGTGCCATGATAGGGACAATATTCGCATTGATCAGTTATTATCAGGTTTACGATCAAAAACTATTCAGGTCATATAAAGTGAATAAAAGGCATAAACGATTAAGGGCTTTCCGTAAGCAGGCACTTACTGTTTAAGATGGCTAAAGTCCCTGCTAAACTCTGGTTACTTATTATGGCTATGACGGTGGTAAAAATGATCATCGCATTTAATACAAACCTGGGGAATGATGAAGTATACTATTGGACATACGCTTTAGACCTTCAATGGAATTACTTTGACCATCCTCCGTTTGTAGCTTGGCTGATTCGGGTAACAACGGTTAATCTATGGATCCATCATGAAGCAGCAATAAGATTTGGGGCAATTCTGTCTTCAGGGATATGCACCTGGCTGATCTATCAGACAGGACTATTCATATCCGACAAGCGGACAGGCTGGTATTCGGCCCTACTTTATTCTGCGTCCTTATATTGCAGTGTTATTGCCGGCACATTTATTCTGCCCGACAGTCCGCAAATGGTTTTCTGGTTGTGGGGCATACTATTATTGCTTAAGATCAGCACGGCAACTACACAGGAAATGTCAACTTTTAAGCTCTGGTGCTGGTTTGGCCTTGCATCTGGCCTCTGTATCCTTTGCAAAGTACACGGGATATTTTTATGGGCTGCAGTATTCATCATTGCCTTATTTTTAACCCGTAAATTCTTACATCAACGCGGGCTGTATGTGGCAGGTTTCATTACTTTATTAATCATTTCTCCCATTATCATCTGGAATATACAACATAATTTCATTACGTACGCCTATCATGGCCAGAGGGTTAGTCTGGTCAGTGCCAGCATTAATCCTTTGGGTTTAATTAGGGAAATAGGAGGCGAAATATTTTATAACAATCCAATCATCTTCTTTTTAACCTGGCTTTCGGTAATCTCCGCATTCAAGGGCAAATCTACCACCGGCAAAAAAGAAATACAGGTCCTGCTGGCGTGTTCATTGCCATTAATACTTATTTTGATACTGCTCTCTGCTTTTAAAGAAACGCTGCCCCATTGGTCCGGACCGGCCTATACTTGCCTCATCATGCTATCTGCATTAAAGCTATCTTCCAGATCCCCGGCAAAGGTTCCCAAAGTCATCATTATAGCGTTACTATTCTTTGCGTTTATAGTTTTAACCGGCCTAATCATTGTTAACTATTATCCCGGATCCCTGGCACCGGAAAAAGATCCAATGCAATATGGCAAGGGAGACCCTACATTAGACCTCTATGGATGGAAAGAAACAGGGAGATTGATAGATTCCATTCACAAAAAAGATATTTCTAAGGGGAAAATGCCTGTGTCGGCACCAATTGTCATAACGCGGTGGTATCCGGCTGCGCACATTGATTTTTATGTAGCCTCCCTGACAGCGCAAAATACGCATGCAATAGGCAAAATATTTGACCTCCATCAATACTATTGGTCTAACCGGATAAAACTAAATAAAGACGATGCGGCTTATTATATTGTCCCGTCTAACCTGTACAGTACAGGTGATGCAGATCTGGTAAGGTCTCATTTCAAGTATTGCACTCCGGCCCTGATTCTTCCTGTTTACAGGAACGGAAAAATGGCAAAGAATGTTATTGTGTTTAAACTTAAAGGGTATAAGCATTCCACAAATAAAAAAGGCTTGTAGAATTCCTACAAGCCTCAAATATGTTCATTGCCTTTTGTTCTTACTGGAACTTCTTGGAGTTGATCTTACGCTCGTTTTCAGTCAGGTAAATCTTACGTAAACGCATGCTAAGCGGAGTAATCTCGATATACTCATCAGCCTGGATGTATTCCATAGCTTCCTCCAAAGAGAATTTAATAGCAGGAGCAATACGTGTATTGTCATCCGTACCCGAAGCACGCATATTGGTCAATGCTTTACCTTTCACGATGTTTACTACCAAATCATTATCGCGGATGTGCTCACCCATGATCTGACCTTCATAAACATCTACTCCCGGATCAACGAAGAAACGGCCACGATCTTGTAACTTATCAATTGAATAAGCAGTAGTGTTACCTTTATCCATAGATACCAATACACCGTTTAACCTGCCCGGTATCGTACCTTTCCAAGGCTCATAAGCTTTGAAACGGTGGGCCATGATGGCTTCACCTGCAGTAGCGGTAAGCACGTTATTTCTCAAGCCAATGATACCACGTGATGGAATTTCAAACTCCAAATGCTGAAGATCTCCTTTAGGCTCCATTACCAATAGCTCACCTTTACGCTGAGTTACCAGTTCAATTACCTTACCTGCTACTTCACCCGGAACATCTACGATAAGCGTCTCGATTGGCTCACATTTCTGACCATCGATCTCTTTTACGATAACCTGTGGCTGACCTACCTGGATCTCATATCCTTCGCGACGCATGGTCTCGATCAATACCGATAAATGCAGGATACCCCTTCCGTATACTAAATATGAATCAGGAGATTCTGTCTCAATTACTTTTAAGGCCAGGTTTTTCTCCATCTCTTTGTACAAACGCTCTCTCAAACGTTGTGAAGTAACGAATTTACCTTCTTTACCAAAAAATGGTGAGTTGTTGATGGTGAACAACATGTTCATCGTAGGCTCATCAATTTTGATTACCGGCAATTGTTCCGGTGCATCAAAATCAGCAATGGTGTCACCGATGTCAAAACCATCAATACCTACTACTGCGCAGATATCACCTGATTTTACTTCTGTAGTACGGATCTTACCAAGACCTTCGAAAGTATATAATTCTTTTACCCTTGTTTTTACAACTTTACCATCGCGTTTGATCAAAGTAACCGGCTGGTTCTCTTTAATCGCACCACGGTGAACACGGCCAATGGCGATACGGCCTACGAAAGATGAATAATCTAAAGAGGTGATCTGCATTTGCAGTGTACCATCATTGGTAGGTGCAGGAGGAATGGTTGAAACAACTGTATCCAGCAATGCGAAGATATCTGTAGTAGGTACTTTCCAGTCTGTACTCATCCATCCTTGTTTGGACGAGCCATAGATAACCGGGAAATCCAGCTGATCTTCTGTAGCCTCAAGGTTGAAGAACAATTCAAAGATCTGCTCATAAACCTCTTCAGGGCGACAATTTTCTTTATCTACCTTGTTTACCACTACGATCGGCTTTAAGCCCAAAGCCAAAGCTTTTTGCGTTACGAAACGTGTTTGTGGCATGGCGCCTTCAAAAGCGTCACATAGCAACAATACACCGTCAGCCATTTTTAATACACGCTCTACCTCACCACCGAAATCGGCGTGACCAGGGGTGTCTATGATGTTAATCTTAACATCTTTATATTGTACGGATACGTTTTTAGATACAATGGTGATGCCACGTTCACGCTCCAGATCATTGTTGTCAAGTATTAAGTCTCCCGTTTGCTCGTTATCGCGGAAGATTGAACATGCGTGTAAGATCTTATCAACCAGTGTAGTTTTACCGTGGTCAACGTGGGCTATGATAGCTATATTTCTAATTTTTTGCATAAAATGCTACTGATTTTTGGCGCAAAGATAAGGTTTATTATCGATATATCAGCGTGTTAGTCAGGAATAAACCTATATTAAATTATGGTTACCCGGCCAGCCGCATATAGGCCTCTTCACACTTTCTTCACACCTTGTTCACACCAAAGTCACAAAAGGGTACCTTTTTGTGAAGGAAGTGTGCAGGAGGTGTGTTTCAGGTGAGGACATGCCCTTAACCCTACCACTGTGATCCTGCCCTTTGACCTTAATCAGGCAAAACAATCTTCTTGCCTGAACTGTTAGTCAAATATACGATTAAAATATGAGCACCGAAAACAACAAAGGCCTTGATGCCTGGAACAAACGCCTAGACCAAAACCTCGAACCTGAGAAGACCGGAGATGAACTGGCAGACGCTAAAGCTGAAGCATATTCTGCAGAAGAAGGAAGCGGCGACCAGTCGGACGCAGCAGGCCCTGAAGGAGAAAAACACCATCCTGCTGACTACGAGGACAACCTGGCCCAAAACCAACCTAAGGAGCAGGATCCGACCAAACCGCTGACACGGGAAGAATAGCTGCTACAAAACCCTGCTGGGCGGGAATGCCCACTGTAAAAATGCCGGCAGCACTTTGGACCAGGTCGCAACATTGTGCTGTCCGCCCACCATTTCATAATAGCATATCTCTTCTGGTCTTTTATAGCCCTTTTTCAACAGTTCTTTAATGACATCAATGGTGTCATCAATAGAATCAATGATTAAGTTCCGGTTCCTGTCGGCCGTTTCATCGGCTGTCCCCGTCATTAACCAAAACTTCAGTTCTGGTTTAGCAGCAGTTTCTCTGATCAGCTGATGCGCGATCCGGTCGTCATCCGTATACCCGTCCTTCAGGTCTTTTTTCCGCCACCAGAAAGACCCTGAAAACACACCGACAGCGTCAAACAGGTTGTCATTGTTCCAGGCAATGTCAAATGCGCTGAGTCCACCCAGCGAGAAACCTGCAAAGGCCCGTTTTCCGTTGACAGGTACTGCGATCGTTTCCTGCACAAAGGGGAGCAACTCATCCATAATAAATTTAGTATAAGCCTTGGCTTTAGATCCGCGACCGGCAAAATCAGGTATTCCTGCCACGCCATATTCTTCCAGCCGCTCTGCGGAGGCTTTGATCGCCACAATAGCAAGCGCGGCAATCCTCCCTTTTGCATAGAGCTGGGTCAGCGTTTCTTTAAGTTTCATTTCTTCTGCATCCTGTCCGTCATTAAACAACAGGAGGTTCAGGGTTTCATTGCCCATCAGATTGTCGGGAATGAATATTTCCAGTTCTACATTCCTTTTGAGGAAAGCAGATTTCAGTATATATGGAGTATGGATGACTTCCGGCACAGACATAGTAAGGTACATAAGGGCACAAATTTATTTAATTTAGTTCTTATACCAACTAATTTTAATCCGGGTGCCAACTATCTACACCTTTCTTTGTTATTATCGCAAGAATTTCTTTGTTATTAACTAACTAATTTCAGTACCTTAAAGCACCTAAATTTTGCGCGATGAAAGAGGAATATAAGAAATGGTACAGTCATAACCTCCAGGGTGATTTTGAACTTCTTGCCTTCGGACACAGCGGATATCCTGTTATTCTTTTTCCGACCAGTATGGGCAGGTATTATGAGAATAAGGATTTTAAAATGATCGAGTCTATACAGTGGTTTATAGACGAAGGGAAGATAAAAGTTTATTGCGTAGACAGTATAGATTCACTGAGCTGGTACAATAAAGGGGCGAGCCCGGCTGACAGGGTAAAAAACCATATCTGGTATGATAAATTGCTGCTGGAAGAGGTAGCGGGCATGGCCAGACATGAAACCGGGCATGACAAGATCATCACTGCCGGATGTAGCTTTGGTGGCTATCATGCCGCAAATTTTGCTTTCAGGCATCCCTGGCTGGTCAGCCATATGTTTAGCATGAGCGGGGCTTTTGACATCAGGGGGCAATTGGACGGATTTTATAACGATGATGTGTACTTCAACAATCCGGTTGATTTTGTGGTTCATGACCGCAATCCTGAATTGTGGAACATGAAAATCGTACTCGGTACATCCGACAGGGATATCTGCAGGGCCCACAACGAGCAGCTATCCCAGATCCTGCATAATAAAGGGATTCACCACTGGCTGGATATACGGCACAATGCGGATCACGACTGGCCTATATGGCGAACGATGCTGCCCGATTACTTATCGAAACTATAAAAATAGATACTACAGAAAAAACTATATATGAAGAAAATTGGAATCTTATTTGGCATGGAAAGATCTTTTCCTGAAGCCTTTGTAAACCGTGTAAATGAACTAGGAGGGAAAGAATTTAAAGCTGAGTTTGTAAGTATTGACAAGATATTTCAGGCCGAGCCTTTGGATTATGCAGTTATAGTAGACCGGATATCGCAGGATGTACCTTTTTACAGGGCTGCAATGAAAAATGCGGCCATTACGGGCACTGCGGTGATCAACAATCCCTTCTGGTGGAGTGCTGACGAGAAGTTCTTTAACAATGCGCTGGCCATAAAGATTGGTGTGCCTGTGCCTAAAACAGCCCTGATCCCTTCTTACGAGCAGCCAACCGATACAACGGATGCGTCTTTCAGTAACCTGGCATTTCCGCTGGACTGGGAAGCGATCTTTGAATACACCGGCTTTCCTGCTTATATGAAACCCTTTGACGGCGGGGGCTGGAAAGAGGTATACAAACTGCACGATAAGGAAGATTTTTTTGACAAGCACAGCCAGACTAAGCAAACCGTAATGATGCTGCAGGAAGAGATTGTCTTTGATGAATATTTCAGGTGTTACTGCATAGGTGGCAAGTATGTCCGCATTATGCAATATGAGCCTAGAAACCCTTTTCATTTGCGCTACCAGGTAAGTACGCCACCATCAAGTAAGGCTTTGCTGGATACCATCCACGATTACGTGATCAAGCTAAACCAGTATTTGGGTTATGACTTTAATACGGTGGAATTTGCGATCCGTGACGGCGTTCCGTATGCCATTGATTTTTGCAACCCGGCACCTGATGCAGAGGTTACAAGCGTAGGGCAGGAAAACTTTGACTGGGTGGTAGAGCACTCGGCAAAATATGCAATAGAACGGGCAAGGGAGCAGGCAGACGGACAGGATAACTTAACTTGGGGCGAGTATGTGAAAACATCGGCTTCCGGTTTGCCGCTCGTAGCGAGCAGGGCTGGTGTAAAAGCAGCGGTTAAACCTGCTGTTAAGACTGAAAAGGGTGTCATTAAGAAAAAACCTACAGCCCCCAAAGCAGTGACTGAGAAAGCAGCCCCAGCGAAAAAAGCTGCTACAGCAAAGCCTGTTGCTAAAGCTGTTAAAAAAGCCCCTGCTAAACCTAAAAAATGATGAACGAGTTTACTTTAGGTGTAGAAGAGGAATACATGGTGATAGATCCCGTAACAAGGGAACTGACTTCGCATGATCAGAAAATTGTTGAGGCTGCACAAAAGATCCATAAGGACCAGGTAAAGGCAGAAATGCACCAGGCCGTGGTAGAGGTGGGTACTGGAATATGCCGTAACACAGATCAGGCAAGGAAAGAGATATCGCAGTTGCGCTATACCGTATCCCAACTGGCGGGCGAGCAGGGCCTGCGTATCGGCGCTGCCGGTACGCATCCTTTTTCCCACTGGGAAAAGCAGCTGATCACCGAGCATCCGCGGTATAGCGAGATCGTAAATGAACTGCAGGAGGCGGCAAGGTCCAACCTGATCTTCGGATTGCATGTACATGTGGGTTTTCAATCGCGCGAGCTGGCCATTCACATTGCCAACCAGGTGCGTTATTTCCTGCCTCATGTGTTTGCATTATCTACCAACTCTCCATTTTGGGAGGGCCGTAACACAGGCTACAAGTCATTCAGGACCAAGATCTTTGATAAATTCCCGAGAACGGGCATCCCTGATATTTTCAATAGCATAGAGGATTATGACAACTATGTAAAACTGCTGATCAAAACCAATAGCATTGACAATGCCAAGAAGATCTGGTGGGACATCAGGGTACACCCTTTCTTTGAGACCATAGAATTCAGGATCTGCGATTGTCCGATGCTGATAGATGAGACGATGGCTTTTGTGGCCTTGTTTCAGTGCCTGTGTGCGAAACTGTATAAGCTGCGGTTGCAAAACCTGAACTTTATCAGTTACTCAAGGGCGCTGATCAACGAGAATAAATGGCGTGCGGCAAGGTATGGAATAGACGGCAACCTAATCGATTTTGGGAAGGAAATGGAAGTAAACTGCAGGAACCTGATCCTGGAACTGCTGGATTTTATAGACGATGTGGTAGACGAACTGGGCTGCAGGAACGAGATCAACTATGTACTCAAAATATTGGCAAACGGAACAGGTGCCGACAGACAATTGGCTGTTTACGAACAAAGTGGTAACTTTGAGGCGGTAGTAGACTACATTACTACGCAAACGTTAATAGGAGCTAAACAGTGAGTGTAACAGATAGAAAAAAGATTAGGGTAGCTGTAATTGATATGAACAATGGGGCACCCAACCAGGGGATGCGCGGGATACAGGAAATCCTGCTGCACTATGCTGCGGATACGGGGCTGGATTTGTCATACGATATTTTTGATTTGAGACAGAAAGGAGAAATCCCTTCTATAGATTACGATATTTTCATATCGAGTGGCGGGCCTGGAGACCCTTTTGAGGGGGTAGGCAAACAGTGGGACAATGATTTTTGTGACTTGCTGGACCAGATAGCACAGCATAATAAATTGAATGAGCATAAGAAACATGGCTTTTTGATCTGCCATTCATTTCAGATGGCCTGCAGAAAATATAATGTGGGAAAGGTGATCCGGAGAAAGTCGACCGCTTTTGGGATCTTCCCGGTGTTTCTGACTGCTGAAGGAGAAGATGACCTGATCTTTGACGGTCTGCCTAATCCGTTTTATACGGTAGATAGCAGGGACTGGCAGGTAGTGAACCCAGATGATGTGCTGTTTTCCAATTCTGATGTACAGGTACTGGCGATAGAGAAAGAACGGCCTCATGTAGACCTGGAACGCTGCGTAATGGCGGTACGTTTTAGCAATGAACTGGTAGGCACGCAGTTTCATCCTGAGGCCGACCCGGTAGGGATGAAGATGTACCTGCTGCAGGAGGAGAAAAAACAGGCGATCATTGCCAATCATGGTGAGCAGAAATATAACGACATGCTGTCGAGTCTGGATGATCCGCAGAGAATACGCCTGACCCAGCAGGTTGTGCTCCCCAATTTTTTAAACAGGGCGATCAACGCCCTTCAGGAGGCCTGAATATGATCAGCAATTACCGAGATTCCTTTAATGCCGGATTTACAGCAGAGAAATATCAGTCTTTTATTAAAGGACTGGAAGCGGGTTTTTCGGAAATTCCTTTTAGGGTAGCGGAGACACCTGTGTTTATCCCGGCAGACCTGGCGGCTAAGTTGGTTGACGCCGGTGAGGAGATCATCAGTCTGATACGCCAGCCTGATTTTAAAGAATTAACTAAGGATGCGATACCCGCCGAATGGCAGGTACCCGGAGAAAATAAGCATCCGCATTTTCTGACCTTCGACTTTGGGGTCTGCAGGGATGAAGAAGGGCAACTGACCCCGATGCTGATCGAGATGCAGGGGTTTCCTTCATTGTATGGATTTCAGGCACATATGGCCAATAATTATATAACTGCATACGGCCTGTCAGACAATTTAACACCTTTCTTTAACGGTTTTGATGAGGTGTCGTACATTTCTTTATTAAAGGAAGTGATTCTGGGGCCGCACAAGCCTGAGGAAGTAGCCTTGATGGATATTGATGCGCTGGAACAGAAGACGGCGATTGATTTTTTTGCGACTCAAAAATACCTGGGCATTAAGATCCTGGGATTGACAGATATATTTAAAGAGGGCAAGTCGCTTTATTATATGGAGGGTACTGAGAAAATCAGGCTGAAAAGGATTTATAACCGTTTGATATTTGACGAAATAGCTGACAAAACAGCCTTG
This sequence comes from Pedobacter psychroterrae, assembly GCF_004331695.1. Classification (GTDB taxonomy): domain Bacteria; phylum Bacteroidota; class Bacteroidia; order Sphingobacteriales; family Sphingobacteriaceae; genus Pedobacter; species Pedobacter psychroterrae. Next base: position 515,340 of record NZ_SJSL01000001.1, read on the forward strand.
TTTAAAAACAGTTTTGACCCCAGGGAAGAACTGGACATAGAATGGGTGACACACCCTAACTGGTTTTACAGGATCAGCAAGTATACCATGCCTTTTTTAAAAAGTAAGTTTGTACCTGATACACATTTTCTTAATGAACTGGAGCAGATACCCGATGACCTGGAAAATTATGTACTCAAACCTCTGTTTTCCTTTGCCGGTATGGGGGTGATCATTGATGTAAAACAATCGGACATACATGGCGTGCAAGATCCAGAAAACTGGATACTGCAGCGTAAGGTTACTTATGAACCGGCTGTACAGTCCCCTGATGGGAAGGTCAAAGTTGAGGTCAGGCTGATGTACCTGTGGCCGGATGGCGGGGAACCGCAATTGTGTATCAACCTGGTAAGATTAAGCAGGGGTAAGATGATCGGTGTGCGGTACAACAAGGATTTTGATTGGGTAGGCGGCACGATAGGCCTGATGAATAAGTAAATTTACATTTGGCAGACCGCCTTAATAAAAGGCTTTAATTATAATTGCATCATGGACATTCAAACCATATTGGTAATCATCTTATTCCTGGCTGCATTGTTTTATGTTGCCCGTATTGTTTATCGGTCTGTATCCCCTAAAAGCAATGGCTGTGCATCGAACTGTAAGTGCGGTGTTGATTTTTCTAATATCAATCCTGAGAAGAAATAGATTTTATCTATAACACCAAATGGAAGAATTTAAATCCTATCTGCAGAAAAGAGTAGCGATCACTGATGAACAGTTTGCGATGATATCCGACAAGCTTAAAGTCAAAGAATTCGATAAAAATGAGCTGATTTTAATGTCGGGCGATGTATCCTCTACCGGCTATTTTGTGCTAAGCGGTTTACTGCGGTGCTATTCAATAGACAGTAAGGGAAAGGCACACATCATACAGTTTGCACCCGAACAATGGTGGCTATCTGAACGTAACGGGATGTTCTTTAATGAGCCCTCAGAATTTTTCATAGACGCAATAGAGGCTACAAAAGCTGTTGCGATGCCTAAAGATTTTATCAATGAGGCGGCAAAACATGTACCCTGCATGAATGACCTGAACAATACCATGCTGAACAATTCCATACGGTTTATGCAGCGGAGGATTAACATGCTGCTGAGTGCCACTGCTGAAGAACGGTACCTGAATTTTATACAACTCTACCCCAACCTTACGTTGCGTGTACCGCAATGGATGATCGCTTCTTATCTGGGCATTACCCCTGAATCGCTGAGCAGGGTGCGCAAAGACCTGGCACATAAGCATTTCAAACCGTAATACTTTCTTATCATAGGTCAATGCAGGCCTAAAACCCTTGCCGTAATTTTGTCTTGTTAATAAAAAGATACGTCATCATGCATTGCTATCCGTCATCCTGAATTTATTTCAGGATCTCCGGACAAGGGATTCAACCTGCTCAGGCGGGGATCCTGAAATAAATTCAGGATGACGTGGAAAATAAACACTTAAAACATAAAATTATGGCAACTACACAATGGGCATTAGACCCAACCCACAGCGAACTACAGTTTAAGGTAAAACATTTAATGATCACTACTGTAACAGGTAGCCTGGCTTCATTTAATGCGTCGCTGACTACTGAATCTGATGATTTTGAAAATGCAAAGGTTTCTTTTGATGGCGACCTTGGTACGATCGAAACAGGAAACAAAGACAGGGATAACCACTTGAAAAGCGGTGATTTCTTTGATGCTGAACAATTCCCTAAAATCACTTTTGAATCTACTTCAATGGAAAAAGATGGTGACGATTATGTATTGAAAGGAAACCTGACAATCAAAGACACTACTAAACCTGTAAAATTAACTGCAGAATATGGCGGTATTGCTACAGATCCATGGGGAAATACAAAAGCTGGATTTACACTGAGCGGAAAAATAAACAGGACGGATTTTGGTTTGACATGGAACGCAGCACTGGAAACAGGCGGTGTAATGGTGAGTGAAGAGGTGAAGATTGCGGGTGAATTGCAGTTTGTAAAACAAGCTTAGTTAAGCTAAAGATTAAAGCTGCGTCCATGGATAACAAAAAAGGAGATAAAAATGGAAGCAAATATTAAAACAGTGTCGGCCGTTTTAGACGCGCCGGCACCTCATATGGTAGGCGACGGATTTAGGGTACATAATTTTTTCCCCAGCGGATACAAAATTAAAATGAGTCCGTTCTTTTTACTGGATTATAATGCGAAGATTGAATTTTCTGCACGTAATGAGCCTAGAGGTGTCGGTGTGCATCCGCACCGCGGATTTGAAACAGTTACCGTAGCTTATCATGGAGCCGTAGCGCATCATGACAGTGCAGGAAATAGCGGGGTGATCTACCCGGGTGATGTACAATGGATGACCGCAGCAAGCGGAATCTTACATAAGGAATATCATGAAGAGGCATTTAGTAAAAAGGGCGGGGATTTTCAGATGGTGCAGCTGTGGGTAAACCTGCCTGCAAAACATAAAATGAGCAAGCCTAAATATCAGGACATCAAACAAGCGGATATGGCCAAATATGCGCTGCCGGATGAGGGTGGTGTGGTAGAGGTGATCGCAGGAGCATATAGAGGGCTGGAAGGTTCGGCAAGTACTTTTTCTCCGCTAAACTTATACAATGTGCGGTTGAATAAATCAGGCAAGGCAATTTTGAGCTTTCCCTCCACTTACAATACCGGAATGGTGATCATTGAAGGTGAAATAAAAGTGAACGGGGAACAGGTGGCGAAAGCAGATCATTTTGTTCATTTTAATCATGATGGGGCTGAGATTGAGATCGAAGCGCTTGAAAACAGCATTGTACTGGTACTGAGCGGCGAGCCTATAGATGAACGCATCACGCAGTACGGGCCATTTCTAATGAATACTCCGGAGGAGATACAAGAGGCGATAAGTGATTACAATCAGGGTAAATTTGGGTATTTAGAAGAGTAAAAATAACCGTTCTCTTCGAAGGCTGTGCCAGCTAAGTTCCCTGCGGTCACAAACCTGACAATGCCTTCTCTGAGAAGGTGATTTTTCAGTAAGCAGAGTGCATAGGGATTTGCTTTAACCGGGCGCACTTGTAGGGTTTAACCGGGTTCCGAAGGATGGGTTTAAGTTGACGCCCAAGCATGGCGTTACAAATTTTCTTTTTCGCGGAATTGTAGACCTGCGTTTCACTAAGCATCCTGCTTACTGAAAAATCAGTTTCTCAGAAACGGCATAGCGTCTTTGCGCTTCTTCAGCGCGTATATGCAGCCGTTGAAGAGAACACTTATTTTTCCCTTTGAATCAGACAAACCGCATAGGCAACAACGCCTTCTTCCCGGCCGATAAATCCCATCTGTTCGTTGGTAGTCGCTTTTATAGAAATGTCATCAACAGAGATGCCGGCTGCACTGGCAATATGTTCTTGCATAGCAGGAATATGAGGATTTATTTTAGGCGCCTCGAGGCAAAGCATGGCATCAATATTTCCTATCTCCCAGTTCTTTTCTGTTAAGAGCTTAACCGTTTCTTTAAGCAGGATCAAGCTGCTGATCCCTTTCCAGCGTGGGTCTGTATTTTTAAAATGGAAACCGATGTCGCGCAGATTGGCCGCCCCAAGCAGGGCATCGCATATGGCATGCAAGAGTACGTCTGCATCTGAATGACCAAATGCACCTTTATGGTGTTCAAGGTCTACGCCGCCAATTACAAAAGGGTGATTTTCCTTTAACTGGTGTACATCAAAACCGAAGCCTACTTTAATTTTCATTGAGGATGTATTTATTTGAATTGATATTTATTGGATTAGTGTGTATTCAATGCTTATTTATTACTATTCGATTTGGCAACTAAATCACTTGCCTTCTCCAAAATTGAATAATAGTGTAAACCTTAAAGTATTGGCCAGCGGACTTTTCTGCACATTGGCCACAACATAAGCGAAGTCCATATTAAAGACATTGTACTTTAGGCCCGCTCCCAGTGTCAGGTACCGCCTGTTTCCTTTTTGGGGATTCTCAAAAAAGTACCCGGTTCTGAATGCAAATTGCTGATTGTACCAGTATTCGATTCCGGCAGCAATATTGATCTCTTTGATTTCTTCCTTAAATCCACCGGGTGCATCGCTAAATGAACCGAATATCCCAGAGGGTACAGAACGGTCAGGATCACGCCCGGCTATGATCTTGTCGTTCTCGTATATTGGCTGTGTAGGCACCAGCAATTTGTTTAGGTCCAGGGCAAAAGTAAATTGGCTGTAATCATCTATCAAAAAAGTAGAGGCCGCTCCGATCTTAAGATTTGTAGGCAGGAAGATTTTGGTTGCACCTTCAGAATAGTTCATTTTGGTACCGACGTTGGAGATATTAATCCCTCCGGAAACAATGGCATCGCTACCTAAGAAAAACGTTGGCTTTTTGAAATAGGCAGAGACATCCACTGCTACAGCTGTGCCAGGACTGGTCAGTTGCCCACCCGAGACCTGACCTGAAGAAAGGTTGGAATAAATATACCTTAATGCAGTCCCCAAAGAAAATGACTCCCCGAATTTCCGGGCGTAGGTTAGATCAAAGGCTAGTTCGTATGGGTTATAAATCCCCATATCCTGCTGGTTATTATCTATATATTGTATTTCTCCAAGAGAAAAAAAGCGCATTGAACTTCCCAGCATGCTGCGGTCATCCAACTTATAATACCCACTTAAGTATGCCAGGTTGATATCCGGTACCAGGCTTTTTAGCCAGGGACTGTAGGATGCAGAAAATCCGTAAGGTTTTTCGAGAAAGGCTAGTTTTGAAGGATTTATGCTCATGGCATTGGCATCGGGATGAACGGCTACCCCTGCATCTCCCATCCCTCCGGCCCTGGCATCTGGTGTGATCAATAAAAAAGGAACAGCGGTAATGATATTATTGGGTTCACTCCTGTTTGTTTGGGTACCAGACTGGGCATGAAGCTTTGAACAAATCACTACAAAGGAAATGCACAGTAGTGTTTTTGCCAGGCACCTTAAATTCATTTTCTGTAAATTTTATAAGTATAGTCCGCAAGTTAACATAGTGTTTAATATTTTCAAAGAATAACGCCAAATGTGATGTATTAAAAAAAGTTTTTGAGGATAGGCGTTTTTTACGTATTTTTAACAGTTAAAGTAATTATTTGCATGGCTCCTATGAAAACGACATACCTATATTCACTTGCATCCCTTATGGTTGTTGCACTTCTGTTTTCCTGTAAAACCAAGTCAGGAAAGTCGGATAAGACCGGTCTGGCCTACAACAAAAAGGAATTTGGTGGTTTCCAGGTAAACAATAAATTTAAACGCGGACCAGGTCCGGGGCTTGTAGAAATAGAAGGCGGTGTATTCGTAATGAGCGGCAGTGCAATTAATATTCCGGGGCAGGAATTAAGTACTTATAACCATAAAAGAGAGACTACCGTTTCTTCTTTTTATATGGATGAAACTGAGGTTTCCAATACAAACTGGCTGGAATACCTTAACTGGATACGGACAAATTATCCGGCTGATTATGAATACTACTATAATGAGCTTCCTGACACACTTGTATGGCGCAGACCTCTTTCATACAATGAACCGTATGTGGACAACTATCTGAGACACCCTGCTTATCAGGATTATCCTGTAGTAGGCGTATCATGGGAACAGGCTTCTCGTTATTGCGACTGGAGAACGGATAGGGTTAACGAATTATTACTTCGCGGTCAGGGCTATATGACCAGTTTTCAGGATGTGAACGGTAAAGGCGCAGCAAAGGGGGCAACTACTGCTGCTGCAAGGCCTACGGAACCATTTAATACAGATATTTATCTGAATGGCCAATATGACGACAAGGGTAAAAGGGCTATGAAAGACCTAAACCCTACCAATGCCAATACTGCTGCAGCGGGAGCCACAGCTAGTAAAGGTGCTACACGTAACGTAAGGCTTGAAGACGGAATCTTAAAACAGCCGTATCGTTTGCCTACAGAAGCAGAATGGGAGTATGCTGCCCTCGGCCTTATAGGAAATACGGAATATGAAAATATTGGTGAGAATAAAATATATCCATGGAGCGGGCTTGGTGTAAGTTCTGCAAAAAGAAAAACCAGGGGACTGATGCTGGCCAACTTTAAGAGAACTAAAGGTGACTACATGGGAGTTGGTGGCTCACTGAATGATAAAGGTGGTTTAACTGTTGCAGTAAGATCATATTTGCCGAATGACTTTGGCTTATATAACATGGCCGGAAACGTCAACGAGTGGGTAGCAGATGTATACAGAACCAAAACCTTTGAAGCAGCAGATGCATTCAATCCATACAGAGGTAATTTTTATCAGGATAAAAAGATAGCTGATCTAACTACCGGCAGGATAGAGAAAGACAAACACAATATGCCGGTGATGACAGCTGCGTCATCTGGAAGAAAGCAAACATGGGCAGAAAAACAGGCCGCAGTGACTGCAAGTGTAGATTCTGCTGCCAATAAAACTTATGCAGATCAAAGGGGCTACCGCGATCCGGCCAATGAATTGTATGGTGAAATAACTTTAATTACTGATAAGTCAAGGGTCTACAAAGGAGGTTCATGGGATGATCAGGCACTATGGCTGAATCCTGCTATGCGCAGATTTATGCAGCAGGATGAATCGACTGCAGACATTGGTTTTAGGTGTGCAATGACAATGCTTGGAGCTTCTGAGATCAGGTCATTTGGGAAACCTCAATTCAAACCCAGGACACAAAAGGCCTTCAGGGGTGGGAGATAAACAATAAAGGAGCTTTAAAAAAGCTCCTTTATTGTTTATTCAAATTGTATCAGTACCTGGTTCTTTTCTACTTTATCACCTTTACTTACGAAAACCTTTTTGATTTTACCATCAGTGGGCGACTTAATTATGTTTTCCATTTTCATCGCTTCGAGAACCAATATGCTGTCTCCTTTGCTGACTTCAGTTCCTTCGTCAGCTATAATACTTAACACCAAACCGGGCATAGGCGCTTTAATCTCTTTAACCTTACTGGCCAGGGCAGTGTCCATTCCCAGCTGTTTAAGAAGCTGGTCATACTGATCTTCAATGGAAACATTGTAAAGGTTTCCGTTTACTTTTAATACACTGGTTTTATCCTCCTTATTTTCCGAAACAAGCTCTACATTGTAAGACTTGTTTTGATAAAGTACATGAGTATGCACACTGGATAGCTGCCTAGCATCTATTTGTACAGCAGCATCATTAATTTTGAGTGCTTCTGCCCCTACTTCAACTTCATATGTATAACTTTCATTGACCTTTATCTTCATATAACTATTGTGTAAGTGCATATTGAATTAAATTAGCGCCCATTCTAAGCGCCATCAGCCGTCTATCCTGCGTATCGTCAGGATAAGTCCCATAATCTTCCCACCCGTTCCCTAAATCGCATTCAAATGTATAGTAACATACTATCCTCCCCTGCCAGGTAAGCACAAATCCCTGAGGCCTATTGCCGTCATGCTCATGTATTTTAGGCAGGCCGCCAGGAAATTTATATTTCTGATTGTACACCGCATGATCTGAAGGAAGTTCTGTAAAGGTCAATTCAGGAAAGACCTTTTTCATTTCCCTCCTGATAAATTTATCCAGACCGTAGTTGTCATCTATGTGAAGGAAGCCCCCGCCTGTTAAATACTTGCGAAGGTTAGCTGCTTCTGCATTGTTAAAAAGTACATTTCCATGCCCGGTTAAGTAAATGTAAGGATAGTTGAAAAGTTCAGGGCTGCCAACCTCCACTATTGCCTCCTGGGCAGCCAGGTTTGTCTTCAGGTTTTTATTACAAAAATCGATAAGGTTTGGAAGTGCGGTTCTGTTTGCATACCAGTCGCCGCCCCCATTGTATTTCAGCTTTGCTATTTTATAAGTAGGCACGTTAAATGCCAACTGGGTTAGCAATATTAAAGCGAGTATGGACCACTTAAATCTCATCTGTTTATATAATTCACTTCAAAACATGCTTCCAGCGCTGCCGTCTCTGTCCGCAGCCTAGTATTACCTAAAGTTAGCGGTTTATAACCAAACTGCAAAGCCAGGGCTATCTCATCTGGTGTAAAATCACCTTCAGGCCCTATAAGGATAGTGTAACGCTGTTTTGGCAACGCAACCTGGTCTATATACTGCCTGGATGCTTCGCTAATACAATGCGCAATCATTTTATTTGAGTCATTGGGCGTATTCAGAAAATCGCTCAGATTAATTTGAGGATTCAATACAGGGTGATAGGCCTGTAAAGATTGCTTTACAGCAGCGGTGATTACTTTGTTAAGCCTGTCTTCCTTTACTACTCTGCGTTCAGATCTGTCGCAGATGATGGGAGTGATTTCATCAATACCTATCTCTGTGGCCTTTTCAAGAAACCATTCTATTCTATCAATATTTTTTGTGGGTGCTACAGCAATGTGGAGATGGTGGTTACGTTTCTGGTATTCTTTGGTAGATTCAAGAACTCTAAGGCCAACATTTCTTTTTGTCTCGCTTATGATCTCGGCTTTATAAAGTCCCCCTTTACCATCAATTAGAAAAACCTGAGCACCAATGATCAATCTTAATACTTTTACACAATGCCTGCTCTCCTCATCATTTAAGACATACTGATCAGAATCAATGTCTGGTGTATAAAAAACATGCATACTATAAAAATTAATGATTGTCCACCATGTCGCTTTTATCGATCACTAATTCTAGTTTTATGGTTTCTATATTCTGCTCTGTTTTTTTCAGAATAGTAAACAGGTAACCGTAGCATTCTTCGCTGTCACCCACTTCAGGGATTCTTCCAAATGCATGCGAAACCAAGCCACCTACAGTATCAAAGTCTTCATCTTCTGGTAAGTCATGAGGCAAATGCTCATTTACATCGTAAACGGTAGCATATGCATTGATGATAAATTCTGTTTCAGAGATTTTCTCAACAGTAGGTTTTTCTTCATCGTATTCGTCCTGTATCTCCCCAACGATCTCTTCTACAATATCTTCAAGTGTGACCATACCCGCAGTTCCGCCAAACTCATCTATTACAATGGCTATCTGAATGCGCTTTTGCTGAAGCTCGCTTAGCAAGTCATTGATCTTTTTTGTTTCAGGTACGAAATAGGGCTTTCTTATAATATCACTAAGTGCCCACTGCTTATCGCCAGCCAGTAAAGGCAGGATATCTTTAGCATGGACTATTCCAATTATTTTATCAATGATGTCATCATAAACAGGTAGTCTTGAATAACCCTCTGCAATGATCGTTTCTATCACTTCCTGCTTAGGGGTGGAAAGTTCAATTCCTGAGATCTTGGTCCTGGGAACCATGATGTTTTTAACTACCCGCTCATTAAAATCAAAAACGTTTTTAATAAGTTCGTGTTCATTGGTATCCAAAGCACCACTTTCTTTACCCTGATCAAGCAGGTAATAGAGCTCCTCTGTACTGTGCACTGATTCATGCCCCCCTATACTCGATATCCCAAACAGTTTAAGGATCATATTGGCAAAGCCGTTCAACACCCAGATAAAAGGGCGAAACAGCCAATAGAATCCCTGCAAAGGAAAAGCAATAAACAATGTAGTAGCTACCGGTCTTTGTATCGCTATAGACTTAGGCGCCAGCTCACCGAATACAATGTGCATTACCGTGATAAAAAGAAACGCAATAAAAGTGGAGATAGAGGTAATATAAACATCCGGCAAATTAAAATTAATCAGCAAATCGTGCACAATGCCGTGCATTACAGATTCACCGACCCAACCAAGCCCCAGAGACGCAAGTGTAATACCTAATTGCGTTGCGGCCAGATATCCATCAAGATGCTGGGTAATGTATTTTGCAATATTCGCAACTCTACTTCCAGATTTAGCTTTAATTTCAATCTGTGAGGCCCTAACCTTCACGATTGCAAATTCTGCTGCCACGAAAAATCCGTTAAGCGCTACTAAGAAGAATGTTAAAAATATCTTGAGACCTTCCATTAAGATTTATTATTTCTAAACTTTTCATCATAAAGCACCATGCTTTCCTGGATGACCTTATGAGCATATCGCACGCCTAGCAAATGTTCAATTGTTACCTTTTTTTCTTCCAGCGCCTTATAATCCTGAAAAAATTTGACGATCTCTTTCATCGTATGAGGAGGTAATTCTGCCAAATCATTGATATAATTAACCGACATATCATTTTTAGCTACAGCAATGATTTTATCATCCTGCTCACCGTTGTCTACCATATGCATCACACCAATTACTTTGGCTTCGATTATAGACAAAGGATAAACATCCACCGAACATAATACCAGAATATCCAGAGGATCATTGTCATCACAATATGTCTGGGGAATAAAGCCATAATTTGCAGGGTACATCACAGAAGAAAAGAGCACCCTATCCAGTTTGATTAAGTTAGAATCTTTATCTATTTCATATTTAGCCTTAGAACCCTTAGGTATTTCTATAATGGCATTTACATATTCAGGTAACTGTTCTCCGGGAGAAACGCTATGCCATGGGTGATGATCGTATTTACTCATTTTGTTATTAATCCTTTGTTATTTCTTCACTATTGTTTTTTACCACCCTCTTTTTTACAAATGTAATGATCAAAGGAATGGTAGTTACAATAATAAAACCTATAATTATATATAATAAATAGTCATTAATTTCTTTCTCAAATCTCCTGCCTAAAAAATACCCCATCAAAGTTAAGGATGCTATCCATATGATCGCTCCGACAATATTGTATAATGCAAACCTTTTAAAATCTAATTTAACTACTCCGGCAAATATCGGCGCAAACGTTCTGACTATCGGTACAAATCTGCCCATTATTAAAGCAAAGGCACCTTGCTTATTGTAATACTCTTCTGCGGCCTTCAAATAACGCTTCTTAAAAAAGAAAGAGTCCTTTCTTTGATATAATACAGGGCCTGTCTTCCTTCCAAACCAATAGCCCGTAAAATTACCGCAAATTGCAGAAACGCATAGTCCCAAAATCAGCAAATATATATTGACATCAAGTTTACCCGTAGCAACAAACATCCCCGCAAGAAATAATAGATAATCACCTGGTAAGAAGAATCCAAAAAACAATCCGGTTTCGGCAAAAATAACAAACATCACAACATAAAAACCACCTTCTTTAAGTAATTTTTCGGAATCAATAAACTGCTGTATTGTAGTCCAGAAATCTTGCATAGTTCAATTATTCGTAAAACTACAAATAATAATCAAGAGAAAATCGTTATATCAAATTTAAAATTACTGCAGGGTATATTCCTAAAAACAACGTAATTATCACTGACAAAACCAGGACAACCCTATACTGTGCAGGAGTTTCCAATTCAATTTCCTTGCCTTCTTTAAAATACATTGCCACAATGACTTTAAAGTAATAGTAAAATCCGACAAGCGCATTTAGAATAGCAAAGGCTACAAGCAATATCTGGTATTCCTGCATTACATTTAGAAACATCAGGTATTTACCAATAAAACCGGCTGTTAAAGGAATTCCAGCCAGAGAGAGCATGGCAACAGTAAGTACAAATGCGATCAAAGGATTCCGTTTTGCCAGTCCGTTAAAGCTATCAAAATGATCTGAACCGGTCTTTTGCTTCACTATAATAAGTACTCCAAAAGCAATAATACTAGCAAACGTATATGCTGCTGCATACACCAATACGTTATTGGCAGAATTTGCCGTAAGCGCAATCAAGGAAAACAACAAATATCCGGCATGTGATACACTGGAATAGGCAAGCATCCGCTTAAAGTTCTTTTGAAATAAAGCGGTTACGTTTCCAATTAGCAACGTTAAACATACAATTACCATCAGCGGTGGCATCCAGAAATCGTGCAACGGGGCAAATGTGTCAGCAAATAGCCTCAGAAATGCAGCAAATCCAGCTGTTTTCACCACGGTAGACATGAATGACATGATCAGTGTAGGTGAACCTTCGTAAACATCAGGAACCCAAAAATGGAATGGTGCGGCCCCAATTTTAAAACTCAGGCCAATCATCATCAGTATCAATCCGGAATAGAACATTGGAGATATCGATGTATAATTGCCCACAAGATAATTATTAATCGCATCAAGATCAAATGACCCTGTAGCACCGTAGATGAGGGTTATCCCAAACAATAAAAAGCCTGTAGAAAAGGCCCCCATTAAAAAGTATTTTAATGATGCCTCATTTGATGCAAAATTACTCTTGCGAATACCCGCAAGTATATATAAGCTTACAGACATGATTTCTAGGCCGATAAACAACATTGACATGTTTTTATAGGAGACCATAATCACTATTCCCACCAGGGCAAATAAGATTAGTGTAAAGTATTCAGCAATGTTTTCACTATCCTTTGCAAAATAATTTTGGGTAAGGAGAAATATAAACAGCGTTCCAAGAATAGTAATCCCTGAAAATGCCAATGCAAAATTATCCATTTGCATCATGCCATAATAAACCTGATCAGTATTCCATGAAACAGCCACAAACCCCAATGCGGTAAGCAGGCCAATTAGCGTAATTGGCAATAATGCTTTTTTAGCCTTAAACAAACCTGCGTAAAGCACTACTAAAGCTGTAACTGCAATTGTTATAATGATATTCATTTGCTTAGTTTACCGAAGTTAATTTTTGTGTTACTTGTTCTATTAAATGTTGTACTGATGCTTCAGATAATTGCAGAATAGGTTTTGGATAAACACCTAATGCGATGATTAAAGCGCAGATCGTATACAATACCACTTTCTCCGTACCTGCTATATCAGCAAATCCAATGGTAAGGTCATTTGTTTTGCCCAGCATTACATTCTGGTACATCCTTAGCATATAAACTGCCCCAAAAATAATGGTCAACCCTGCAAATGCAGCAATCCATATATTGTATTGATAAACACCCATCAACAACAGGAATTCACCAATAAAACCATTTGTGCCCGGTAAGGCTACTGTACCCAAAACAATGATTAATGCTGTAATGGCCAATATGGGTGCCTGCTTTGCAATACCTCCAAGCTCACTTATCCTATTGGTCTTTAACCGGCTGCTGATAATATCCAGCACAAAGAAAAGGCCTACTACATTGATCCCGTGACTTAACATCTGTATCATCGCACCCTGCATTCCCTGGGTATTTAAGGCAAAGATACCGGCACTGATGAGTCCAACGTGTGCAATGGAAGAATAAGCCACCAAACGCTTGGCATCCTTTTGAGTAAAAGCGATCAAAGAAGCATAAATAATCCCTATCACCGACAAAATAATTACGATATAACCCCATTGCTGCAAACCTGCAGGGGCAATTGGTAATAACCACCTGATCACTCCATATATCCCCATCTTTAACATGATCCCGGACAATAACATCGTACCGACAGCAGGTGCTTCAGTATACGTACTTGGCTGCCAGGTATGGAATGGGAATACCGGCATTTTTATCGCAAAAGCAATAAAGAACGCCCAAAATACCCAGCCTTGCTGTGCACCATCCAGATTGAGGTTATAAAATGCCTGTATATCAAAGTTGTGTGCCGGATTTTGAAGGTATAAATAAATTATTCCCACAAGCATAAATAACGACCCTGCTATGGTATATACAAAAAACTTCATGTTGACCTTTATGCGGTCTTTGCCTCCCCATACGGCACATATAAAATATATAGGGATTAAGGCTGCTTCCCACCCAATATAAAATAAGAATGCATCCAGTGCTGTAAATACAATTAATAAGCCACTCTGCATAAACAGGATGAGCGCAAATAATGCATTTCCGTTTTTGTACTCATGTTTATACCCTGTGAGGATGATGAGAGGGATCAGCACGTTTGTCAATATTACGGTAATGATGCTTATTCCATCTATTCCAGCGTGAAAGCTGATGCCTAAATCCTGTATCCAGGGATAATTTACAACAAATTGAGTACTGGCGTCCGGGGTAAAATTACAAACCACGGCAATTGTCAGTGCCAAAGAAACGATTGATGAGAATAAGGCGACATGTTTAGCCGCAGTACCCGAAAATGTTGTAACCAGGGCTCCCACCAATGGTAAAAATATAAGAAGTAGTAAAAGTTGTTCCATTGTGTTTTCCTGAACGATCTTTTATAGAGATAAATAAGTATACAATAACAATGAGATGATTCCTACCACCATCATAAAAATATAAAACCCGACATTTCCGGATTGTAAAAGCCTCAATCCCTTACTTGCTTCAGTCGTACCCAGCCCAAATCCATTTACAATACCGTCGATAACTTTATTATCAAAGATCTTATAAAAGAATCCAGAAAGGACATCCAGAGGTTTCCTGATCAGCGCATCATATATTTCATCAAAATAGAATTTGTTATAAGACAAATTTGCCAACAGAGGTCGTTTGGTCTCATCCGGTACAGGCACATGGCTCTGTTTGATGTATTTGAAATAAGCAAATCCGATAGAGACAATCACACCTGCCACCGAAACTGCCATCAGGATATATTCTGTAGCATGATCAGGCGATTCTCCAGTGTGTTTTATGACTGGCTCAAGCCAATCGGATAACCAGTGACTGCCTCCAAGTACTTCCGGGATGCCGATAATTCCTCCAATAGCAGAAAGTATAGCCAACACGATTAAAGGAAAGGTCATAGAGGCAGGAGACTCATGGATTTTCTCTTCTGAATGATGCGTACCACGGTATTTCCCGTAAAAAGTAAGGAATAACATCCTGAACATATAAAACGCGGTAAGGAATGCCCCGAATACAGCAATTCCCCATAGCACTTTGTCATGAACATATACATGTGCCAAAATTTCATCTTTTGAAAAGAATCCTGAGAAAGGAGGTAGTCCAGCGATGGCAATAGTTCCGATCAGCATGGTGATGAATGTAACCGGCAGCTTTTTCCTTAAGCCACCCATATGCCGCATATCCTGTTCATGATGCAAGGCATGAATTACTGAGCCTGCACATAAGAAAAGTAATGCTTTAAAGAATGCATGTGTAATCACATGGAAAAAAGCTCCGTTATACGCTCCAACCCCTAAGCCTAAAAACATATAGCCCAATTGGGATACGGTAGAATAGGCAAGTACCTTTTTGATATCTGTTTGGGTTAAAGCTATAATGGCCGCTACTATTGCGGTGGCGAGACCAACAATAGCAATCACATGCTGAATTACGGGGGCCAAATCAAATATCAGATTTGATCTTGCAATCATATAAATACCCGCCGTTACCATTGTTGCAGCATGGATCAATGCCGACACAGGAGTCGGGCCGGCCATTGCATCGGGCAACCAGGTAAATAAAGGCAACTGTGCTGATTTACCGCAAGCGCCAATGAATAGCAACAGCGCAATTAAAGCAATGGTACCGTCTCCGGGAAGCATTGCTGCGGCCTGAGGGAATATTTTAGAAAACTCTACACTTCCAAACGTGGTGAATATGAAAAACACACCAAGTAGAAAGCCAAGGTCACCAATCCGGTTCATCACAAAGGCTTTCTTAGCTGCAGATGCATAATTGCTGTTTGTATACCAAAAACCAATAAGCAGATAGGAACACAGCCCCACTCCTTCCCATCCAATGAACATAACAATGTAGTTCGATCCCAATACCAGCAGCAACATGAAAAATATAAACAAGTTCAGGTAGCTGAAGAACTTGCCAAAACCTTCATCACTGTGCATGTACCCAATCGAATAAATATGGATCAGGAAGCCAACTCCGGTTACGATCAGCAACATAATAGCACTCAGCGGATCGACCAGGAACGATAGCGGAATATGTAACGCCCCCGCACTTATCCAGTCAAACAGAAAAACCTCGTGAGATTTATTTACATCAGAACCCAATGCCAGAAATATTCCTACACTGATTGCAAACGATATGAATATAACGCTGCTTCCTATAAAACCGATCAGGCTTTTGGAGAATGTATTTCTTCCCAATCCATTGATTACAAAACCAATCAGGGGAATCAGGGGAACCAGCCAAACTAAATCTATTATCATCTTATACTTTATTCTTAAAAATTACCACTTAAGGCGGTTCAACACATTAATATCTATTGACTGTGTATTTCTGTAAACCATTACAATAATACTTAAGCCTACAGCTACTTCTGCAGCTGCAAGTGCCATAATAAAAAACACAAACACCTGACCTGAAGGATCATTGCTGTGTACAGAAAAAGCCGTCAACAATAAGTTTACAGCATTAAGCATCAGCTCTACCGACATAAAAATAACGATGGCATTTCGGCGTGTTAACACACCGACAACGCCAATTGTGAAAATAATAGCACTTAGCCAGATGTAATGGTTAAGTGGCACTCCCTGCAATTGATGAGTCATGTTCTCCACTATGCTTTTTCTTTTTTAGTTAACAATACCGCACCAACCATTGCCGTAAGCAATAAAATTGAAGACAGTTCAAAAGGCAACATAAACGGCCCGAATAATTCCTTACCGAGGTTCTTCAACAGTCCCAGATTTGGATTTTTTAACACCACAGGGTCAGAGATGGCAGTCGCCTTCAATGAACCTACCAAGGTTACAACAAGACAGCATCCGGCAATGACACCTACTATCTTTACCATATTTGATTTCAGCGGTTCATTATCCTTATTTAGATTCAGTAGCATCAGTACAAAAAGAAACAGTACCATAATCGCTCCCATATACACAATAAAGTTTACCACTGCCAGGAACTGTGCGTTTAAAAGAATATAGTGGACCGTGAAAGTAAAAAACGTAAGAATCAGATAAAGCACGCTATGCACCGGGTTTTTAGAAAAAATAACCATCAGTGAAAAGATCACGCTAAATGTTGCTACAAAATAGAATACCGATGTACCCATTATTTATTATTGTTTAGTGGCTGTTCAACCAGTTTGTCTTTACCATAAATGAAATCCTTGCGCAGGTAATCAGCAGGAACTATTGGGCCATCCAGATAAATGGCCTCTTTTGGACAAGCTTCTTCGCATAGTCCGCAGAAAATACACCTGAGCATATTGATCTCATAAACTGCTGCATACTTTTCTTCTCTGTAAAGCTCCTTCTCCTCTTGTTTACGTTCTGCCGCTATCATCGTAATTGCTTCTGCAGGGCACGACAATGCACACAACCCGCATGCAGTACAACGTTCCCTGCCTTGCTCATCTCTTTTCAAAGAATGCATCCCCCGGAAATTGGTAGAGAATTCGCGCTCCTGTTCGGGATAACGAATTGTTGCCTCTTTTTTAAAGATATGACTTATCGTAACGGACAACCCCTTCACTATAGCAGGCAGGTACATGCGCTCTGCTAAGGTAAGCGGCTTTTGTTCTAATACTTTCTTTTTACTGGTTAATGGCTCCATTAAACCTCCTTTATATTATCCGCAATGCGGTGTTAAAATTTCTCAATTATAGCGATCACAACACCTGTAATGATAACATTTGCTATAGCTAGCGGGATCAATACCTTCCAGCCCAGATGCATTAACTGATCATAGCGGAAACGTGGAATTGTCCAGCGTACCCACATGAAAAAGAAAATAAATGCAAATATTTTCACAAAAAATACTACAGTTCCTATCAATGGCCCAAATAAAGGGCCAGCATTCAGCAATACCCAGTCCATGCCAGGATAGTTATATCCACCAAAATATAACGTCGCCATCACTGCTGCTGAAACAAACATATTGATGTATTCCGCAAACAGGTAAAAGCCCAGTTTCATTGAAGAATATTCTGTATGGTATCCACCGATTAACTCGGTCTCGCACTCAGGTAAATCAAAAGGGGCTCTGTTAGTCTCCGCAAAAGCACAGATGATAAAAATGAGGAAACCCAGCGGCTGATAGATGATATTCCACTGCCATCCATGCTGTTGCTCCACTATTTCTTTCAGGCTCATGGTATTAGTCACGAGTAATAAAGCAATAATCGACAAGCCCATTGCGATCTCATAACTTATATTTTGAGAGGCAGCACGTATGGCACTTAATAAGGAATACTTATTATTAGATGCCCATCCTCCTATCATAACGCCATATACCCCAAGCGATACCACGCCAAAAATATACAGGATACCAACATTAATATCTGTGACCTGAAGGGGGACAATTCTATCACCGATCTGTACATCACTACCCCAGGGAATCACCGCTGTACCTATACAAGCTGTAAGCATTGCCAGACCAGGCCCCACCATAAATAGCCATTTATTGGCATTAGTTGGGATAATTTCTTCCTTCATAAACATCTTCAGGCCATCTGCCAACGGCTGAAACATTCCGAAAGGGCCTGCTCTGTCCGGACCTAACCTATCCTGTAAAAAAGCAGCTACTTTACGCTCAGCATAGGTTGAGTACATTGCTATCAGTAAACTAATAGCGAATATGATCGTTACCAGTATGAATTTCTCTATTACAAAAGCTATATCCATTAGAATTTAGTCGTTTTTTCCAGTTCTACCTTATTGGCTTGTTGCAATTGTGGATTATTCTGAATCACAGGCAATGGTTTTAAAGTCTCATAATGATTAGACGCAATAACCGATGCATCACTGATGTGTGTTGGGTGTTCTATAACCCAGTCTGACGTTTGCTTTTTATCAAACCTGCAGGTATTGCATATAAACTCCTCAACCTCACCATAGATATCCTTACGTGCGGTTACCCTCAAAACTTCCTCTCCTTTGTACCACAGTGTAACTTTACCACTGCATGTAGGGCAATCACGATGTGCATCAATAGGTTTTGTAAACCAAACCCTGTTTCTAAACCTGAATGTTCTATCAGTTAAAGCCCCTACAGGACATACATCGATCACATTTCCCGAGAAATCATTGTCAACAGCAGTTTGTATGTATGTAGAGATCTCGGAATGGTCTCCGCGGTTTAAAATACCGTGAACACGCTTATTCGTAATCTGATCAGCGGTAAACACACAACGATAGCATAAAATGCACCTGTTCATGTGTAATTGTATCTTATCACCAATGTCGATCCGCTCAAATGTTCTGCGTTCAAACTCGTACCTGGTCTTTTGCAGGCCATGTTCATAACCAAGGTTTTGAAGATCACATTCGCCCGCCTGGTCACATACAGGACAATCTAAAGGGTGATTAATCAGCAGCATCTCTACTACACCGCTGCGTGCTTCGATGACTTCGGGCGAGGTAATATTTTGCACCTCCATGCCATCCATCACTGTTGTACGGCAAGATGCTACCAGTTTGGGCATAGGACGTGGATCTTTTTCAGAACCCTTACTAACCTTTACAATACACGTACGGCATTTTCCGCCGCTGCCTTCTAATTTAGAATAATAGCACATAGCTGGAGGCACAATATCGCCACCTATCTGCCTTGCAGCATTTAGAATGGTTGTGCCGGGCGCTACTTCTACTGTTATCCCGTCTATGGTTACCTTAACTTTATCACTCATGATTGTTAATTTCCTGTCGTAACTTCTGCCTTAGCAATTGGCTCAGCATAGTTTGCCAGACCGTAATTTGTATCTAAACTTTTAACTGGCTCCTTAACATGCCATTCAAATTCATCTCTAAAATGTCGTATCGCACTTGCTACTGGCCATGCTGCTGCATCTCCTAAGGGACAAATTGTATTTCCTTCTATTTTTTTAGAAACGTCAACCAAAAGATCAATATCACTCATCTTTCCATGTCCATATTCTAATCTGTGCAGCACTTTTTCCATCCAGCCCGTTCCTTCTCTGCAAGGCGAACATTGACCGCAACTCTCATGGTGATAAAACCGCGAAAAATTCCAGGTATTTCTAACTATACACTGATCCTCGTCAAAAGCAATGAAACCGCCTGAACCCATCATCGTTCCGGTAGCAAAACCACCTTCTGAAAGCGACTCATAGCTCATCAATCTTGGTTCACCATTCGCAAGTTTCAATGTCAGGTTAGCAGGCAAAACTGGCACAGAAGATCCTCCTGCTACAGTAGCTTTTAAGCGTTTACCATTTGCAATACCACCACACCACTCATCAGAATAGATAAATTCTTCAACCGGCAGGCCCAACTCTATTTCATATACACCAGGCCTAACTAAATTTCCAGAAGCTGAAATCAATTTTGTTCCGGTACTTCTGCCAATACCAATCTTTGCGTACTCATCGCCCCCATCATTAATGATCGGAACAACGGCAGCGATAGATTCAACATTATTTACTACAGTCGGACAGCCATATAATCCGGCAATAGCAGGAAACGGTGGTTTTATTCTAGGATTGCCTCTTTTACCTTCCAGCGATTCCAGCAAAGCTGTTTCTTCACCGCAAATATAAGCGCCTCCACCAGGCTGAACATATAGTTCCAGGTTGTACCCTGTTCCCAAAATATTCTGTCCCAGGAAACCCGCAGCTTTAGCTTCGGCAATTGCCTTTTCTAAAATACGGATCTGAGGCATCATTTCGCCTCTTACATAAATATAAGAGGTATTTGCACCTAAGGCGAAACTTGAAACGATCATTCCCTCTATTAAGGCATGAGGAATATAAGTCATCAAATAACGGTCTTTAAAAGTACCGGGCTCAGATTCGTCAGCATTACAAACCAGGTAACGTGCTACGCCCTCTGGCTTTGCTAAAAAGCTCCATTTCATACCTGTCGGGAATCCAGCACCTCCACGACCACGTAATCCTGACTTCTTAACTTCTTCAACCACTTCTTCAGGTGACAAAGTCTTCAATGCTTTTTCAACGGCCCTGTATCCGCCTTTTTGGCGATAAACATCAAGTGTATTGATGCCTGGTACGTTTATATGTTCTAATAATAGTTTCCGAGCCATTATTTATCGCGTAAGTCTTGTATCAATTGATCTACCTTTTGTTCATTGAGGTTCTCATAAAAAGTATATTCAGGGCCAATCTGAAGTACAGGTCCATAGCCGCATGCTGCTAAGCATTCTACACCTCTCCAGCTAAACAAGCCATCTGGAGTAACCACACCTTCTTTAACACCCAGCCGCTGTTCTAAATGGTCCATTAACTTTTCTGCACCTACCAGACAACAAGGTCCTGTTCTGCATACTTCCAAAACAAACTTCCCCTGTGGTTTTAAAAAGTACATGCTATAGAAAGAAGCAACTTCATAAACCTCAATAGGCTGAATAGTTAGAAAAGAGGCGACCTTGTCCATTGCATCAGGACTTAGCCATCCAAGTTCAGCCTGAACTTCATGCAGGATAGGCAACAAGGCAGATTTATGTTTGCCTCCAGGATATCGTTTAACAATTTCACCGCATTTTTCTATCAATGCTGATGAAAATGTAACAGGTTGTTGTTCTTCTACTTTAAGCATCTAATTCTCCTGCTATAATATTCATACTACTCATATTGATAATGGCATCGGACAATAGCATGCCTTTACTCATAGGAGCAAACATTTGATAATTGATAAAGCTGGGCCTTCTAAAATGTAAACGATAAGGAGTTCTTCCCCCATCATTTATCAGGTAAAAACCAAGCTCACCGTTTCCACCCTCTACAGAATGGTAAATCTCAGACTTAGGAGTATCGATCTCTCCCATCACAATTTTAAAGTGATAGATCAACGCCTCCATATTATTATAAACTTCTTCTTTTGCCGGCAGATAAAACTCAGGGACATCTGCATGAAATATCCCTTTGGGCTCATGCTTTAATTTCTCCATCCCCTGCTCTATTAATCTTAGGCTTTGCCACATTTCTTCATTACGTACCAGATACCTGTCGTAAATATCTCCGCTAGTCCCCACAGGAACCTCAAAATCGAAATCTTCATAAGAAGCATATGGATCGCTTACACGAACATCATAATCTACACCTGCCGAACGTAATAATGGGCCTGTCCATCCGTAATCAAGCGCCTGTTCAGCACTTACCGCTGCAACTTTAGCAGTTCTGTCGATGAAGATCCTGTTACGGTTGAGCAAGCTTTCAAATTCTCTTAATGCAACTGGAAACTCTTTTAAAAATTTATTGATCTTCGCAAAAGCGATCTCATTAAAATCTCTTTCAAAACCACCAATCCTGCCAATATTGGTGGTTAATCTAGCTCCGCAGATCTCTTCGTAGATTTCGTAAATATGCTCTCTAAACTGGAAAAGATAAAGGAAGGTTGTCGTTGCCCCGGTATCCTGAGCAATGATCGTATTGCAGATGATATGATCAGAAATACGCGCCAGCTCCATGATGATTACCCTTAAATAATCAACACGCTTAGGCATTTTAATATTCAGCAGTTTTTCTACTGTCATGTGCCAGCCCATATTGTTGATGGGCGAAGAGCAATAGTTCAGCCTGTCTGTTAAAGGAGTGATCTGGTAAAAAGGCCTGTGTTCTGCAATTTTCTCAAATGCCCTATGAATATAACCAATGGTAGAAACACCGCTTACTATGCGTTCTCCGTCTAATTGGATTACGTTCTGGAACACACCATGCGTTGCAGGATGGGTAGGCCCAAGATTCAGGGTCACCAGTTCATTCTGCGGATCATTATCTGTATATATCGGCTGATTCATGTATCTTATCTACCAAAGTATTCATCTTTTTTATCTACCCTGTTTGGATCTTCCAAAGGATATTGCTTCAACATAGGGAAAACACCCAGATCATCCATATTAAGAATTCTTCTCAAATCAGGATGCCCCTCAAACTTAACCCCAAAAAAATCGTAAGTCTCACGTTCCATCCAGTTAGCAGCATTCCACAATGTCGTTGCTGAAGGAATTTCAGGATGATGTCCATCTATGAACACCTTTATCCTTATCCTCATCTTATTCACCATACTGTGGAGGTGATAAACCACAGCAATACCATGTTTTTTCTCTGGATAATGAACCGCTGTAATATCAGTTAGGAAATTGAACCTGATTAAGCTATCCTCTTTCAAAAATGCCAAAACATTAATTATGATATCCTTTGTAGTTTCGAAAGTCAGCAAGCCATAAGGCTCATTAACACCTGTGATCTTTTCACCAAACTTCTCAGTCAGCGACTGTATCAAATCATGATTAGTCATGTCTGCCATTATTGTATTCCGTATGAAGCCAGCATATCTCTGTATTGATCAGAATTCCTCCTTCTCGACGATTCATTTCTTACCAGTTCCTGTATCTTACCAAAACCATCCAAAATAGCTTCAGGACGTGGGGGACAACCGGGGACATATACATCCACTGGAATAATCTCATCAATGCCCTGCAAAACAGAATAGGTATCAAAAATACCTCCGCTTGAAGCACATGCGCCAACCGCCATAACCCAGCGCGGCTCTGCCATCTGAAGATAAACCTGTTTTAACACCGGCCCCATCTTTTTTGCTATAGTACCCATAACCATCAATAAATCAGCCTGACGCGGAGAAAAGCTTAAACGCTCCGATCCAAATCTTGCCAGATCATAATGCGAGCCCATAGTAGCCATAAATTCAATTCCACAGCAAGATGTAGCAAAGGGCAACGGCCATAAAGAATGAGAACGCGCCAATCCAACAACCTTATCTAAGGAGGTAGCAAAAAAACCAGATCCCTCTATGCCCGGGGGGGCGTCTACTATATTGATGTCACTCATGATATAAAAAGAAAAAAGGCTCATTCCACTAAAGAATGAGCCACAAATTTACAATTTTTTAGAAGCAAATGAATTATGACTACATCATTTAGAACCGATCTAAATAGTTTAATTCCAGTCTAATGCTTTTTTCTTCAGGACATAAATAAAGCCCAGTAAAAGTGTACCCATAAATATGAACATCTCCACCATTCCGGCCATTCCAAGCTCCCTGAAATTAACCGCCCAGGGATACATGAAGATTACCTCCACATCAAATAACACAAAAAGAATCGCTATCAAAAAGTACTTAATAGAAAAAGGTTGTCTGGCATTACCAACTACCTTTACACCAGCTTCAAATGTTGACAGCTTATCTGCCGTTTTTCTTTTGGGGCCTAAATAGTGTGTTGCAATTAATGTTACTACAACAAAGCCTAAAGCAACAATAACCTGAAATATAATCGGCAAAAAATCTGCCGCTGTACTTTGTGTTTCCATTGAAAATATATTATTCGACAAAATTAAAAGAAAAAGGCAGGATAACAACCCTGCCTTCTTCTTTTATTAGCTTTTTACTATTTTTTCTTAGGTGTCGCTTTTGGTGCTGGCGCAGTTAAGGATTTAACTCCTTCCAATGCAGTTGCATTTTGAGGATCGAAAGCTAAAGCTTTATCCCAATATAATTTTGCCTTTGCTTTATCTTCTTTATATGCTGCAAATCCGGCAATTTGATTATACGCTTCAATCATCTTTGCCTTAATGCCCGGAGTCTGCTTATCAACATGAACTTCGGTTGAATCAAGGTATTGCTGATAAAATGGTAGTTTCAAACCAGTAGGATCTGTATCGCTATCTAATAAATTATTTACACGTCCTCTCCAGAGATAGGCATCATAGGTGGAAGGAGAATATTTTGCCAATGTAGCAAATGAAGAATCCGCTTTTACCAAAATGTCCTTTGAAGGATTTGTTTTCGCAGTATACCCCTCACCATAGTAGAAATAAGATGCAAGTCCATGATAATAGAAGTTTAGCAATGAGCCCGCCCCTTTAGCATTTGGATTAAATCTGTTTGTTAAAGCATATGTTTCCATTGCTTTTTTATACTCCTTTGCATCGTAATAAGTCTTGGAAAGATCAGCTAAAATCACAGCTTTTGAAGAATCTTTTTGAAGTGCTTTGGTTACATTAATAATACCAAGGCTATCTTGTTGATTTTTCAATTGCGCCTGACCTAAATACAAATAATCTTCTGAAATTATACGTGCCGTGTCTTTAACTTTAGCAAAGAAATCATCCATAAATTGAAGCGCCTGAGGATAGTTTTTATTCTCAAAAGCAGAATAACCACGTAATCTTAAAACAATTAGGTTTTTAGCATCATTAGGATTCATTGCTGCAAGTGCAGTTGTCTCCTCCTCAAGAGTTTTAAAGTCTTTTGCATAAAACAAGAACTGAGCATAACGCAATCTTGATTCGTAGGATTTATCTGTCAACTCCAGATATTTTTTATAATTAGTTAGTGCTTCTGCAGCCTTTGCATCAAAATTCGCCGGTTCCTGATTAGCCCATTGCATATACAATTCTGCAAGCTCACGGTACGCAGGCCCATAATTAGGATCCGCAGCAATAACACCTTTCAATTCTGTTTCACCTTCGGCAAAAGCTCTTGATTCTTTATACATCCTGCCAATCTGAACTGTGGAACGATATAAAGCCGCATCAATACTCAATGCGCGCATGTAGTTAGTTAATGCTTCTGAATTTTTTCTCTGCAAACCAAAATTATCTCCTAGCACAAGAAATGTTTCAGCATCCTTGTCCTTCTCATCAATCTCGTCTGCTTTTTGCAAATTTGTCAAAGCAGCGGTAAAATCAGGCTTATCTAATTCAAGATAGGCTTTTCCTATATACAAATAAGGCGTGTGATCCTTTTTTGAAGCTACCTCAATAGCTTTATCAAAATTAGTTTTTGCAGAAGTTGGATTATTTTCAACCAGATCTGCATGTCCCAGGCCAACGTAATTTAACGGAGACTTGGCATCAGCTGCTATACCCTGTGTAAAAGCTGCTCTTGCAGAATCTACATAATCCCTTCTTAAATAAACATCTCCAAGATTATAGTAATTCTCTGCGGCTCCTTTACCACCTGATTTTACCAATGTTTTAAGCATCGCTGTTGCTTTCTGGTACTGTTCGGCATCTACAGCCTTTTTTGCATCAGCTAAACTTTGAGCAAAAGAGGCAGAACCCATCACTACTAAACCTAAACTTAAGGCTATTGTTTTCTTTGTCATTTTCATGGTTCTTCTATTTTTTTTAAATTGTAATGAACCTTGCTTCTCAGGTTTCATAGTTCGTTGTTTTCGTAATTATATAAATTTATTTTGTATTCTTCAAGTTAAACTCTCTTGGCATCATTTTATGAGGTCCTAGTCCTGATTTGAGAACGATTAGCTGCCCACGGGGACTCATTACCCAATTTGCAAATCCTGTGCCTAAACCATCCCTGCCCTCGCAATTAATGATATAAACATTTCTCAAAAATGGATAAACTCCACTGATCAGGTTAGGCTGAACTGGTTTAAAGTAAGCATTAGCCCCTTTTTTACCCGATACATCCTTCACTCCCATCATTTTTACTTTCGCAATATAATCAGACATTTTGATATTATTAGCTATTAACCAATTTACACCAATAACACCAATAAAATTCTTATTATCAGCAACGTACCTTATAACGTCATTATTATTCTGTAAAGTATAAATACCTTTTTCCGGCAATTCTTTAATCTGGGCAAGCTCTTTAAAATACCTCAATGTGCTTGAATAGGCGTTATCAAAAACCAAACTTCTCTTGTCTGAAGATGTACCCTTCATAATTTTGATGACCTCTTCAACTGTAATATTAGAATCTATATCATCATTACCGGTAATTAATGCAATTCCATCAATTGCAAATCTTGATGTCTTTGGTATGATGTTTCTGTTCCTGTATACTTTTCCTTCTTCCTCAGTAAGCATTCTTGACAATACAATAACCCTTATGCTATCATTCAGAAAAGAGGGAACGATCTTATTTTCATTACCCTGGATAACTGTAAATTCGGCGTCCTTATAATCGTCTTTAAATACCGCTACCTGATCTGCTACCACAGAAGAAAAAGATTCGTCTACCAGTAGCTTAACCGACCCAGATGTACGTGTTTGCGTAACTGTTCCGGCCTCTTTTTGCTTGTTATTGCATGCTGCGAGCATCAGTAAAAAGAATACAAAAATTAAATTTCTCATCTCAATTATCTTCTTGTTTAATCAAACGGATAAACCTGATGGCAGCATATACAATTAATAAACAGCCTAGCATAACCCTGTATTGACGTTCCAGTGGTACCGGCATATCACTCCATATAATCAGCATACCTCCAAATATAATGTAGAAAGTAAACATGACAAGCCCCAAAATAAACAGAAATCGCTGTTGAGGCGATTTCTGTTTAAATGAATTAAAATCAAACATTAATTACTGCCCATTTAAGGTGAAACTAATAGGAATGTTGAATTTAACACGAACACTTTTACCATTTTGAATACCAGGTATCCATTTTGGACTCGCTTTCAATACCCTTACAGCCTCTTCATCAGTACCACCACCAAGTTTCCTATCAACTTTAATGTCGGTTAGCGCGCCATTTTTCTCTACCACGAACGATAAAAACACTTTACCCTGGATATTGTTTTCCTGTGCCATAGGCGGATATCTTACCGCTTTTCTAAGATACTCATAAAATTTAGACATACCTCCCGGGAATTCCGGTTGTTTTTCTAAACTCACAAAGTCATAAACTTTAGTATCCTCTACTACAGCAGCTTGTTTAGGTCCGTCACCAGCAGCTGTCGCAATTACGATATCTGCATCAGGATCACCTGCAATAGTCTTCTGACCTGGGTCAGCCTTTTTTAAATCCTCAATCTGAACAGGCTCTTCTTCCTTAACCAGCTCATCCGGCTTCACAATCGGAGGAGGGAATTTGATCTGATCCTGTTTTGGTGGAGGTGGCTCTACCGGAGGTGGCGGAGGTGTTTCCGGGTTTACTGGTGGTGGTGGCTGTACGATTACCTCCACTTGTTTAACTACCTCTTCCACAGGAGGCGGGCCTTCAAAAAACCCTTTTATTTTCGGTGATAGAAACGCCAATATGAATATTGTCGATGCTATCAGGAGGGCTTTAGCCGTATTTGCGTCACTTCGCTGGCGAAGCACATAAGCTCCGTAGTTCTTGTTCTTGTTCGCAAACACTACATCAAGCCAATCCCTTTTTAATAAATCTATTTTAGAACCAAACATAGCTTAAAATTTAAACGTTAATAATCTTATAGTATACCACCAGCTTTCATGGCTGCTTTCTCATCATCCGTAATAAAAACGTCATCAATAGCCGGAGCCGTTTTGATACCAGTTATATTAATCTCGTCCATGATATCCACAAAATTCTTATACGTTGCTCCATCAGTAGGTTTAACTACAATGATCAGCAACCTGCCTTTGGCCTTATATAGGTCATTCTTATTCTTTAATATCGATTTTCTAATGTCAGAAAATCCCTCAATATTCGGCGCACTTTCACCAGCTACTCCCATATACCAGGCAACCTTGTTATTTTTGCCCAATAATATAGTCATTGTCTCAGATGCACGCAATTCCATCTTTACATCATTGTCCTCTTGATCCGGTTTTGCAATATCCATTGCTATCGGCTTCGATAGGGAGGTGGTCAACATAAAGAAAGTAATTAACAGGAAGGCAAGGTCAACCATCGCAGTTAAATCTACTTTGGTATTGGCTTTCTTACTGCGGACTTTCTTGTCTTTGCCCCCCCCGCTGGAGGTATCTAATTCTGCCATAATATGTTTTATTGACCGCCTTCGGCAGACGTAATTAAACTAAATTTGTTAATTTTTTGTTTCTGAAGAATATCAATGATCTTCTTAACTGCAGGATATTCTTCTTCTGAATCTCCTTTCACACTAACTCTCATTTGAGTTTGGTGAAGTTCAGCAACAGAATGACGGGATTGCATCAGCCATTCAGCTAACTGGTTATTAGTCGAAT
The DNA here is from genome assembly GCF_004331695.1 of Pedobacter psychroterrae. GTDB lineage: Bacteria > Bacteroidota > Bacteroidia > Sphingobacteriales > Sphingobacteriaceae > Pedobacter > Pedobacter psychroterrae. Next base: position 543,999 of record NZ_SJSL01000001.1, read on the forward strand.
CTGCAGGAATACCAGGACTTGCTTTTGAATACTTATCTCTGGCTTCACCAGTCAACATTATAAACTCTTTCAAGTTTCCTATTGGTACACCAAATGAACCCAATACAGAAAATCTTTTTATCTCCTCAGGTGTAAAAGTAATGTTATACTTCTCACCCATCTTTATAAGCGTAGCCTTTTTAATGTCGCTTCCTACAATTTCGTAAAACACTTTACCCTTACCAATAGAAAGGATGCCCATGTCCAGATCTGGAACCTTAATCTTGTAAGTTGAAGATGGTATCTTTACTTCCAAGGGGTCAGGCTGACGCGCTGTCGCTGTTAAAATAAAGAAAGTAAGTAACAGGAAAGACACGTCGCACATGGCGGTCATATCTATCGAAGTACTCTTTCTTTGAACCTTTGCTCTTGCCATAATTTTTTAAAAATTATTGATATTTTTATTAATGATGTTAATTCTTCCGGTTTTCCATAAAGCCGGTAAAAAAAAATTCATTATTTTTTATTTATGGGTACTAGCGTAAGTCTGGATAATGCTGAAACCTGCTTCATCAATTGCATAAGTCAATTTATCAATTTTAGAAGTAAGGATGTTGTACATAATAATAGCGAAAGTAGAAGTACCGATACCGGTAGCTGTATTAATAAGTGCTTCAGAGATACCAGTTGCAAGCGCAGCCTGATCCGGAGCTCCTGAGTTGGCCAAACCACCAAATGCCTTGATCATACCTGTTACCGTACCCAATAGACCTGTCAATGTACCTACAGATACCAAAGTAGCAATTACAGTAAGGTTTTGCTCCAACATAGGCATTTCCAAAGTTGTAGCTTCTTCAATGTCTTTTTGGATAGCAAGACATTTTTGATCTGTATCCATATTCGTCTCAGTTTCCATCTCACGATATTTTCTAAGACCTGATTTGATAACATTTGCAACAGAACCTTGTTGTTTATCACATTCAGCTAAAGCTGCTTCAATGTTATTTGAATTTAAAAATCCTTGAATTTTTTTAACGAATGTATCTAAACCTGCTTTACCGGTAGCTTTACCGATTACAATAAAACGCTCAATAGAGAATACAATTACCATAAGGAACATCCCCAATAGTACAGGTACAATGAAACCTCCTTTGTAAGCCATACCCATGTATGCGCCTGGTTTTGGCATTGTTTCGTGCAAATCCGGATCTCCTCCGTCGATGAAGTTACTTCTATCACCAAAGATAAATTTGAAGATAAGAATACCAATAATGATACAAATAGGAATTGTTAACGTTGCGAATAAATTTGAAGCCGAAGAAGAGCTCTCTTTTTGAACTGTTGTTGGTTTTGGTGCGTTTGCCATTTTTTTTTAGTTTTTTAGTTTTTAGTACTTTTTTAGTTTTTAAAATTAGTTTAAATATTCCGTAATACACACAACGACTATTAGAAACAATTGTTGCAACAGCAAATTTAAAATTTTGATTTAAATTCCAAATTAAATAATCATTACCTGCTGAGTGCTTTTTACTGTTATCTACCCCTTGTTCGTGTTACTGTATAATTAAAAAAGATTGCCTCGTTGCGGAGACAATCTTTCACAATTAAAACTAAAAAAAAACTGAAATGCAAATTTTTCAGTAAAAAAAATGCTTTAAGTTACGTTTTCTACAACTTTAGGTAGTGCAGCACGCATTTCGACATTCGCAAAGTCTTCAAACTGTCTGAAGTTATCAGTAAATGCAAGAGCAAGTTCGTTGGCTTTGCTATCATATTTCTGTTTGTCTTCCCATGTATTTCTAGGATTTAGGATTTCTGAAGGAACGTTCGGGCAGCTCACAGGCATTTGCAATCCAAAAACAGGATCTGCCATAAATTCTACCTTTTCAAGTTCACCATTTAGAGCAGCCGAGATCATTGCCCTTGTATAGGAAAGTTTTATCCGCTTCCCAACTCCATACCCACCACCGCTCCAGCCGGTATTTACCAGCCATACATTTACAGCATGCCTTTTCATCTTTTCTCCCAAAAGTGCAGCATAGCTCGCGGGGTGCAAAGGCAGGAATGCCTTTCCGAAACAGGCCGAAAAAGTGAGCTGGGGTTCAGTTATTCCAGCCTCCGTTCCAGCAACCTTAGCGGTATAACCTGACACAAAATGAAACATTGCCTGCCCGTTATTCAATTTGGATATAGGAGGCATCACACCAAAAGCGTCAGCTGTGAGAAAGAAAATATTTTTTGGATCGGCAGCTATAGAAGGGACAATTGCATTATAGATATGGCTTATCGGATAGGCTACCCTAGTATTTTCTGTCTTTGTTATGTTATTAAAATCAACTGTCCGCGTTCCTGGAAAATAGTTGATATTTTCCAATAAAGCACCAAATTTGATAGCATTGAAGATCTGAGGTTCCTTTTCTGCAGTCAGATCAACACATTTGGCATAACATCCTCCTTCAAAATTAAACACACTGCCATTTCCCCAGCCATGCTCATCATCCCCAATCAATCCCCGCTCAGGGTCAGCAGAAAGTGTAGTTTTACCAGTTCCGGACAAGCCGAAGAAGATAGCTGTATCGCCTGCCTTGCCCACATTAGCAGAACAGTGCATAGATAGTGTATTTCTTTGCATAGGGAGGATAAAATTCAGCACAGAAAATATTCCTTTCTTTATCTCTCCGGTATAGCCTGAACCGCCTATCAATATCATTTTCTTTGAGAAATTCAAAATTGAAAAGTTTGGCTGTCTTGTTCCGTCGACAGCCGGATCAGCTAAAAATGACGGCGAAGCAATTATAGTCCATTCCGGAATGGCACCAAGCTGTCCTTCTGGATTAAGAAACAGGTTATGAGCAAACAGGTTTTGATAAGCTGTTTCAGTAACTACCCGTATCGTTGTCTTGTAATCCTCAGCCGCACAGGCATATGCATCCCTTACATAATACTTCCTTTCATTGATATGAGAAGTAAGTTTATGCTGTAGCAAGTCAAATTTGTGAGGATCAAACTTGAAATTGACATCCCCCCACCACACCGAATTACGGGTCAGGCTATCACAAACTATAAATCTGTCTTTTGGTGAACGACCGGTAAATTTCCCCGTATCAATTGCCAGGGCTCCGGAATCGGCTAATGTTCCTTCTCCATTCTGCAAGGCTTCCTGAACCAATTGTGCTACATCCAGCTGATATAATGCGTTATCGGAATTGAGATTCAAATAGCATAAATCAAGCTTAGGCATAAATGCTTTGCTCATAAATAATAAGTTAGTCAGGCAAAGTTAAATACATAATAAGGTAAAAAGCACCCTTTTTCAGGAAAAAATTTACTTATTGTTGCTTTTACACTATTAACTATCTGACTGAAAACCAATAATTTAAACACAAAATAACACCAAATTTTAGCCGCCAGATCTTTTCACTTTATATCCTTCTTTTTGCAGCAGCAAGACTACCTTGTCTCTAAAATCCCCTTGTATCAGCACCTCTCCATCCTTACATGATCCACCTACTCCGCATTTTGTCTTCAGCATTTTCGTTAATTTTTCGAGATCATCATCCTTTCCGATAAACCCCGCCACCAGCGTAACAGCCTTCCCGCCCCTGTTCTTTCTATCCAGCATCACCCTCAGGTCCTGTTTATTATTAGGTAAAGCCTCTTCAGCAGATTCACTTTCACTTTCATAAACAAAAGCAGGGTCTGTAGAATACATGATCCCACCCAGGTCACTAAGCGTTTTCTTTTTTGGTTTCATAATTAAGGACTAATGATATTTAATGATAACGGATCTATCATGATTTCTATTTTTCTGCCCATAAGATAGGGCTCTCCATCGATATGGATACTCCCTTCTTCCTCACGAACAATCTTAATATGTCTGCCCCTGATGATCTCTACCAGGTCAGACTGGCCGGCATTAAACATTTCATACGCGAGTAGGGGCAGCCTGTATAAAGGCAGTTTTTTGATGATACAAACATCCAACAGTCCATCTGTGATCGAGGCTCTGGGAGCTATATGGGCATTGTTGCCATATTGAGAGGAATTGGCTATGCTCACCACCATAGCTTCACGCTCGTAAGTTTTACCATCAATATCCAGTTGGTATTGTCTGGGTTTATAACTCAGGATTTCTTTCATACCCAGCTTTAAGTAACCAGTAAAACCCCTCGACTTATTCCCGGCAAAAACAGCACTGATATGGGCATCAAATCCCATTCCAGCCATGTTAAAAAAATGTTTGCCATTGAACCGTGCCGTATCGACCACATTTACATGGCCTTGGTTAATCACTTTTATCGCCTCAATTGCATTCATGGGGATCTTTAAAAACCTGGCAAGCCCGTTGCCCGACCCAAATGGAATAATGCCAAGGACTTTCTTCTGCTGGACTACTTTGGCCGCGATTTCATTGATTGTACCGTCTCCCCCTACTGCTACAATAATGTCAAAATCTCTGCCGGCAGCTTCCTCTGCAATTTCAGAAGCGTGGCCCACATATTCCGTCACACTAAAAATCGGATTAAATTTAGACCGGTCCAGACAAGTATTTACCAGTTCTGGTATCCGCAATTTATCCTTCCCTCCTGAAATAGGGTTGATAATAAATAAAATATTAGATTTTGACAAAACCCGCTTAATTAATGACAGCACAAAATAATTGATATTTTTTGACTATTTAAATATATATACTAATTTTGCAGCATTAAAGTGGACTGATTTGCGATGCTATCTAAAAATAGCGGGATTGCAACCACGTAAAAAAAAGTGCTAATACTATCATACACTTCCTTTTACACCCTGTCTCGCAGGATCTGATCCATTTTGTATTGTATTATTTTAATATTTTAATAAATTAGAATGTCGTATTTATTTACATCAGAATCAGTTTCCGAAGGTCATCCAGATAAAATAGCAGATCAGATATCTGATGCCCTTATTGACAATTTCCTTGCTTTCGACCCGGAATCTAAAGTAGCCTGCGAAACCCTTGTTACCACAGGGCAGGTGATCCTGGCCGGTGAGGTAAAATCTCAGACTTATCTGGATGTACAGCAAATAGCACGCGATGTAATCAGAAAAATAGGCTACACAAAAAGTGAGTACATGTTTGAAGCCAATTCATGCGGTATTTTATCAGCCATCCATGAACAGTCTCAGGACATTAACCAGGGTGTAGACCGAAGCAGCAAAGAAGAACAGGGTGCAGGTGACCAGGGAATGATGTTTGGTTATGCTACCAATGAAACAGAAGATTACATGCCGCTTGCGTTAAATCTTTCTCATAAATTGCTGCAGGAACTGGCTGTCTTAAGACGCGAAAACAGCGAAATCACTTACTTGCGCCCTGATGCAAAATCTCAGGTAACGCTGGAATATGATGACAATAACAAACCTGTGAGGATAGATGCAATCGTAATATCTACCCAGCACGATGATTTTGATGAAGAGTCTGTCATGCTTGCAAAAATCAAAAAAGATTTGGTAGAGATCCTGATTCCAAGAATTATCGCAGATAACCCTAACTATGCTCACCTCTTTAACGACCAGATCCAATACCATATCAACCCAACCGGAAAATTTGTAATCGGCGGCCCGCATGGTGATACAGGTCTTACCGGACGTAAGATCATTGTTGACACATATGGAGGTAAGGGCGCACATGGCGGTGGTGCCTTTTCAGGAAAAGACCCAAGTAAAGTAGATAGAAGTGCAGCCTATGCAACGCGCCATATCGCCAAAAACCTTGTAGCAGCAGGTGTAGCTGAAGAAATCCTGGTTCAGGTAAGTTATGCAATCGGTGTAGCAAAACCAATGGGTGTCTATATTAATACCTATGGCACCAGTAAAGTTGGCAAAACAGATGGAGAAATTGCCAAAATAGTGGAGGAATTGTTTGACATGCGTCCTTATTTTATAGAGCAGCGCCTGAAACTTAGAAACCCTATTTATAGCGAAACCGCAGCATACGGACACATGGGACGCAAATCTGAGACTGTAACCAAAACCTTTAAAAGTCCTAACGGCGATGAAAAAGTAGTAACCGTAGAACTATTTACCTGGGAAAAGCTGGATTTTGTTGACAAAGTTAAATCTGCTTTCGCATTGTAAAGTATAAAAATCGATATTGAGAGGCTCCCCAAAAGGAGCCTCTTTTGCGTAAAGGAAATATTCATCTTCCAACCATATGTGTTACCGGGCAATAAAATTGATCCAGTCTATACTGATCAGATGCTGGTTTGGTGGCGTGTCTTTGACAATTACAAAATAAAGATCATGACGGCCGGCAGTAGCTGAAGTAACAGGGGCGCTCAGCTCCTGGTACCTTTTCCAGTCTCCAGTTTTCGTAAACTCAAGCCGGCTCACAATCGGACCCGTTGGGGAATCCTGGTGAACTTCGATAGCCGCATCGCTATTAAGAGACGAATAGAAATAAGTCAGTTGACTGATGTTCTTCAAATCGATATTCTTAAATACGAAGTAAGATTTGTTGTGGATACCACCCAATTGCTTATCACTTCTATCGACTTTGTACAACAGGTCAGCCTCCTCAGCTTGCACTTTTGCTGGTCGAAGGATCAGGCTTTCTTTCTTCGTGAGCGGGGTAATTGCACCACCCTTATCTGTATAAGCCGCAGAGAATAGATACCTGCCCTGATCTTTTACAGCTAGATGTTTATCCAGACTCGCAGATCCTTGCTGAGGAAGTGAAGTATTGGCTTTCTTTGCAGTAAGGGATAAAATGTATTTCACCATCTCAGATGCATCCTCTTTGGAAATCTGAGGATGGGCACTCATGGCATGTTCTCCCCAAACACCTCCCCCTCCTTTGATGATCTTATTGGACAGTTTATCCAGAGCAGCATTGTCAACAGCATATTTCTTAGATATTCTAACAAAAGAAGGCCCTACAGAAAGTCCGTCTACCTGGTGGCAAGCTTTACAGTCGCTGCCAGCTATCAGGGTTTTCCCATAATTATAGGTCGGTGTAATTTCCTGGTGGCCTACCAGCGACTGGTTATTCTGCACCTTGGCGATAAAGCTGAGGTCTACTTTTACTTTCTTAGGGTCGATCATTTTATCTTCATTATCCTTCACATCTACCTTGTAAGTAAATTTGCTTGGTTTAGGAAAGAAGAATGAGCTGTTGCTGCTGCTATTGATCGCGATCTGTGGAAGTGTATTTCCTACTTTAATCACCACTGTGTCTATCGTACTTTTTCCGGCAAGATCTGTTACTTTTAAAGTGGTATGATAGACACCATTTTGGGTAAAGGTATGCCTTGGGTTTTGCACTGTAGAACCGATTGATTTTCCATCAAAACTCCACTCATAAGACATCTGGTCATCGTCGTCGTTATCATAGCTTTTAGAATTAAATGCTACTTTATAGGGGATCAGCCCGATGGTATCCCGGGTTTCGATCTTTGCGATGGGTGCACGGTTGCCACCATTATAATCAATGCGTACCAAACGTGCGTCTACATTGTCAATTCCGTAAACAGAACCATATTCCATCATATAGAAAGATCCTTCCGGACCCACCTCAATATCAATCGGGCGGCGGAAATCTCCATTCGTCTCCATGAAGGGCTCCATACGTTTGTAGTTGTTGTTTTCATCCATTCTGACAGCGTATACCCAGTTGCGCATCCAATCGTACATAAACAAAGCCTTATCGAAATATTCAGGTAATTTGGTCTCTGATTTCAGGTTTGGATCGTAGTGGTATACCGGTCCGCCCATCGCGCAGCGTCCACCGTCTCCCAGTTCAGGGAATTCGGCTGATCGCCCGTAAGGGTACCAGACCATGGCTTTGATTGGCGGGGGAAGGGTCTTCATTCCGGTATTATAAGGCGAATTATTGGTCGCCCCATTAAGATCGAAATAAGGGCCAACCTTCAGGGTTGCCCCTTTTGCCCTGGTTGCAAAGTCAAGTTCTTTATAAGGTTTGCTGTCTCCCACAAAATATGGCCAGCCATAATTGCCTGCTTTTTTTGCCTGGTTAAATTCATCATATCCTCGAGGCCCCTGCAGACCGTCCTGGCCTGAATCCGGGCCTACTTCTCCCCAGTATACGATGCCGGTTTCCACATCTACCGACATACGGTAAGGGTTACGGCAACCCATTACATAGATTTCAGGGCGGGTAAGCGGAGTGCCTTTTGGAAAGAGGTTTCCCTCAGGAATGGTATATGAACCATCCGCCTCCGGATGAATCCTCAGAATCTTTCCTCGAAGGTCATTGGTATTACCTGCAGAACGTTCTGCGCTATATACCAGCCTGTTGTCTTGGCGGTCAATTGGCGCAAAACCATCGGACTCAAAAGGAACCGTATTGTCCCCGGTTGAGATGTACATGTTCTTCTGCTTGTCCCAGGATATGGAACCTCCTGTATGCGCGCTCACTTCAAGGTCAATCGGAATTTCAATAATCACTTTCTCCGATTTCAGGTCCAGGATGTTATCCTTGCTAATAGGAATCCTCGAAATGTGCTGTTTATAGTTGTTACCATCAGCGGCAGTATTGAAGAAATATAGATAGTTATTAGTAACAAAATCGGGATCGATACTGATTCCCAGCAAACCGTTGAGATACTTATCCACAGCCTTTACAGGAAATTTGTACACAAGAGATGTTTTTCTGTCGGCAGGATTATAAACATAAAAATTACCCGCACGTTCAATGAAGAAAACCCTGCCATCCGGCGCTACTGAGAGCTCCATAGGTTCATTTAGGTCATTTGACAATATAGTCTTGGTAAATCTGTTATCTTCCGGTTTCCTAACTGAATAAGCTTTTGTGTAGTCAAGGTCGGCATTGCCGATTGCATACTTGATCCCGCCTAAGAGGTGATTCAAGAACAATGGTTCGCTGAAGCTCTCGTCTGTATGACCGCCACCCGTATAAAAAGCCCTGCCACCATCATATTCATGATGCCATGCAATAGGGTGGTCATTACCGTTCTCTCCACCTTCGTAGGTGCTCTCGTCCAGTCGTGCAAGCACTTTGATGCCGTCATAAATATTTTTATAGTTATACCACTCATCGGTCCGCTCCCAGCGTTTTGGCAATCCCTTAGTGGAAATGTGGGTCGTATCATTGACATCGATTGTGGCCTTGCGCACATTTGGATTGCCAGGATGGCTCAGAAAGTAAGCGCCAACCAGCTTGTTATACCATGGCCAGTCATATTCGGTATCTGCCGCAGCGTGAATTCCGGCATATCCTCCGCCTGCCTGTATGTATCGTTCAAATTGTACCTGCTGATTGGCATTCAATACGTTCATCGTCGTACTTAGGAAGATGACAGCGCTGTAATGCTTCAGACTGTCTTCTACAAAGTATTCAGAATTTTTAGTAGTGTCTACAATGATGTTATGTTCTTTTCCTAGCTTTTGAATGGCTGTTATGCCTGCAGGAATCGAGGAATGGTAAAATCCCTTGGTTTTTGAGAAAACCAGGATTCTCAATGGCTTTGGCGTGGCGGCGACGGCCGCAGTGCTTGTATTGGCTTTAGGTACTACGGTTTTGCAGGCGTAGAAAATAGTTGAGGCACAAATTGCAGTAAAAAGAACTGTATATATCTTAGGATATTTGACTTTTAACATATTAATTGCTTGGCTAGTTTGGTCTTAGTATGTAAACTTAGCAATTATCTGAAAAATAATGTCATTTTTTAGGACTAATTTCCGGACTATCTATGGGGTAGTAAGCATTTCCCGACATCGGCTGTTTTTTTCCTTTTTACATTCGACTTGTGTTTTGACTGACACCCTTTCAGCTTCGGACCAGCTTCGGGCCAGCTTCGGCTCAGGTTCGGGCCAGGGTCGGAAAAACCCGACTGTGAGCCGCAGCTGGCCCGTTGGTTGTCGGTCGCCCGTCCGCAGGCAGGACGTACACAGATAAAAGACAAATAGAAAGAACAAACCATTTACACCGATTTTTGTTATTGATGTAAATAATAACTGTTATGGAACGTCCAGTAGAAATGAACACACTCAGCCAGATTTTAGAAAAACTAAGGCTTAAAGGTTTAGACAACGAAATAAAAATGACCGATCATGGTAAAATGCAGGGTGTCGGGATCAATAAGATATATAATCCTGAAGACCTGAGAATTATAAAAACTTACCGGTTTGAAGGCGATTCTGACCCTGGAGACAATTCCGTATTGTATATCTTGGAAGACATAAGCCACAATATCGGGTACATTCTTGATGCCTATGGCATGTATTCTTCGCAGGAGAATGCAGGTTTTGATGATTTTCTAAAGAAAATACCTACGGCAGACAGAGATATGCAGGAGTTGCTGAGCTAAAGACGCCAAACAGCATACGCAATAAAGAAGCCCCGGCAAAAAACCGGGGCTTCTCTATTTTATTTTTGACAAAACTATTCTGTTTAGCTTCTTATCTATTATATAAGAACAGACAAGCAAAAGCACGTCAACCACCACTAAAACTACGATAACCCATTCATAAACTTGCATATGCCTACCATTTAAAGCGTCAAAATTTTTAAACTCGGAATAGGGAAATGATTGCTTGTATAACGGAGTTATTATAGATCTTATTGTCGCTGTATTGAAAAAATCTGCTGCAGTTTATTTTCTACCTCTTGCTCATTGCCACTGTATACCAATATTTTTCCCTCCTTATCCAACAGCACATAAAAAGGAATAAAACGTGTCTGGTAAATACTGCCTACTCTTGAGGGTGCAAACTGGGCTGGAAAATCATCGCACACCTGCGGCCAGGGCATTTTCTCCTGATCCATCGCTTTCCGCCAGGCATCCTGGTTCTGATCGCCAGATAAACTGAGGATCTCGAATCCTTTGGATCGATACTTTTCGTAAACTTCCTTCAAATGAGGTATTGCCTTTCTGCAGGGCACACACCAGCTGGCCCAAAAATCTATCAGCACATATTTCCCCCTCATAGCCGAGAGCGTGAGCGGCTTTCCATCGGGTTTCAATAAGGTAAAGTCCGGGGCCATATTTCCCGGCTGCAGCTTCTTTTTACTTTCCAGATCTTTAGATAGCTCGATATAATAAGCGGATTGCTTTGCAGCTCCGGCAAATTTATTCAAAATGGCCTCCTGCTGTTGCAGCGTAGTCTGGTAGTCGAACTTTAAAAATTCACTTAGAAAATAAGGGCCTGAGGCAGAACCGGGATTTTTGAAGGCATACGCCTCAATCCATTTCAGCCGGTCAGGTCTTTTCATTTTACTGATAGAATCGTTCAGTACCTTGTCCTTATCCAGTGTTTTGAAGAGTCGTGCAAGTTTTCTGTTCAGTCCTTCCCCCCTCAGGTCCTTGGCAATGATCTTTCCATTGGGGTCTATGAGCAGCGTACTCGGAATGGCATTGACACCGTAATAGGTTGACACCTCGTTTTTAAACCCTTTCAGGTCAGATACCTGTACCCAGGGCATATGGTCGTCTTCGATCGCTTTTTTCCAGCTTTCAGCTTTATCATCAAGCGATACCCCAAATACCGTAAATCCCTGCGATTTGTATTGCTCATAAGCCTTCAGCACATTCGGGTTTTCAGCCCGGCATGGTTTACACCAGCTGGCCCAGAAATCTATCAGCACGTACTTTCCTTTATACTCCGAAAACTTTACCGGCTCTCCTTCTGTATTGTTTTGAGTAAAATCCAGTACTTGTGTGCCGATTGCACTTCTTTTCAAAATGGCCAACCGGTCTGCTATCTTTTTAGCTGCCGGTGTCTGCAGTGCTTCAGAACCAAGCTTATCATACAGATTGCTCCCTTCCTCATAGGTACCCATAAACAGCAGATGGTCGCTCACAAGACTTAAACTGTAAGCACTGTTGGGATGTGCTGCTATGTAGTCTGCCTTTCTGAGCAGCTTTTTATCGACAATCTGCTCCAGTTCCATCTCCAGTTTTTCCTGCTGTACCCCATCTGCAGCTGAAAGCGCCGCATAGATCTCTTTTTCCCTGGCCGTAAGGTCTTTTACAGAAGCATTAAAGGCTGCTGATTCTTCCTTCTCGCTCTGTACATTCTGACTGTATGATCCCCGGGTCATAAAAACCATCAGGGCAATCATTATTATTAAGTTCTTTATCATGTTCTGATCCTTTAATAGTTAATTCTTCGCGTATCCTGGATTTTGGTCCCCGAAAATAGGGTTGTACAAAAATTCATCTTTTGGTACAGGCAGGATATATTGTGACTGATTGGCAATTGTTGGCTTTAACTGCTTTACCGTATCAAAGGGCAATCTCAGCATGGCCATCCATTCCATACCATCCTCGGCTATCAGGCTCTTAACTGTTTCCTTAAATATCTCCATCACCAGGGCTGCTGATGTGCCTGCATTTTCTACCGCAAGATAACTGGTGTTATTTGAAGCTGTAGTAATACCGGCTTTGGCCTGTATTTCATGTACCACTGCTTTGGCATCTGCCAGGCTGCCTCCTGAGCGTACGATTGCTTCAGCTTTCAGCAAATACACTTCCGTTAGGCGCAGGACATAATAGGTTTCGGACAGTGCTGAGGATACTCCATTCTCTTTCATGTACTTGGTGAAGAAAAAATAACCTGCCTTTGGCCTTGCACTGCCGATAATCCATGCCTGGCGCGGATCATTGGCATACAACGATTTTAAAGGTGCCCTGGCTACATATAGTGAAGATGCTCCCGGCCAATATTGCGCACTTGTGCTATAAGTTTCTTTTTCCTGATTGGCCTGAGGTTTAATTCCAAGTATGACTTCTTGACTGCTTAGGCCTTTTTTATGAAAAACGTCTTCTGCGATGGGTTCAAGTTTATAAGGACTTTCCTGGATAAGCGTATTGGCCAGCGTAACGATTGTACCATAATCAGTCCCCGATCCCCGGCTCATGAGCACACGCATTTTTAAAGCCATACCAGCCCATTTGGTTGCGTAATGAGTAGGACTAGCAGCTGGTCCATTTGCGATGACATTGTCAAGATCTGCAAGGATAAAATCATAGCTTTCCTTTACTGTGCTTCTTTTTTTAGGAATATAGCTCAGGGTAGAGATCTCGTCCCTCAGCAGGGCCCCTAACTGACTTTCCGGCTTGTACCATTCGCCATAGAAGGTAAGCAGTTTAAAATGTGCATATGCCCTTAAAAATCGTGCTTCGGCCATAATCTCCTTTTTCCTATTGCCCGTAAACTGTGTGTCCGATAGTGAATTTACTCCTTTCAGCACACCGTTTACCGCGTTAAGCAGCATATATGATTCGTCCCAGTATGAATTGGTTGCCCTGTCATTCCGGTTTTCCTCTTCCGGAAGTACACTGGAATACATGCCAATATAGCCGGCAAACATGGGCGGTTTGATCTGATGGTTTTGCCATCCTGTCTTTATTGCCGTAGCATTGGCAAAGCGATAGTAAGCGCCGTTTAGCGCAATCTGGGCCGTACCCTGATCAAGTATGGTATTGGCATCTACCTTGGCATTTTTTGGCAATGCACTAAGCTCTTTCTTACAGGCATAGAGTGTAGCTATGAGTGCTACTAATGCCAGGTATGTATATATTGTTTTCATCTGTTTATAATATTTAATGGTAATGAAGCTATCGTGGTCCCGCTGATTGACAAGATCATAACGGCTTTCAAATTCCTGGTTGTTAAAATCCAAAACGAAGCCCAAAACTTAATTGCCTTACTGTCGGGTAGCCCCCCGAATCACTATATCCCCCGATGACACTGTAAGGATCATTACTTACTTCCGGATCTGCACCCGGATAATTGGTAATGGTAAACAGGTTGGTCGCCGAAACATATACTGATGCTGTCTGCATTTTTAGCTTATTCATCAATGTTGGTGAAAACTGATAATTTAAGGTGACAGATTTCAGTTTGAGAAATGAAGCATCATATACATTGTTACTGGCACCGTTTTGGGGACTGTTGCCCTGTCCCAGAATCAGCCTTGGCCTGTCAGTGTTCGGATTTTCAGGTGTCCATCTGTCCAGTATCCTCACCCCTTTATTAGTCCTTGCGCCGGCATCTGCATTTTGTATATCTGCCAGGTAAAAAATATCGCCTCCATAAGAAAATGTCGCTAAAGTAATCAGACTAAGGTTTTTATAGATCAGCGTATTTGTATAGCCACCATAGTATTTCGGCTCTGCCCTGCCGATAATGTCGCTTTTATTGAACTTGGTAGCTTCATCAAGCACATACCTGGAGTCGCCGATGCCTAAATATGGAAAAAATCCAAACTGTGCGTATAAATTCTTGCTGGCGTAGTCATCCACTTCTTCCTGAGTTCTAAGCAATCCGTCATACTGGTAGCCAAACATCAATCCAAGTGGTTCGCCCACCTTTAGCACATTGTTGCCATATCTATAGATCTTGGGATTTGAAGGGTCTGAAAAATCATTGGAAAGCGCAAGCACTTTAGACCTGTTGCCGGAGATGTTCAGACTGCCCGACCAGTGTAAATTCTTTACACGCAGGAAATCACCCCTTAGTGACAGCTCAAGTCCGCGGTTCCTTATGTCAGCAATATTGGCTGTAACACCGTTAAAACCAGAGCTTCTTGCTACTGTTGCCTGAAACAACACACCTTTTGTTGCTTTCTCGTAGTAGCCGATACCTCCGCTCAATCTTGATTTGAAAAAGGCGAAATCAATACCTGCATCTTTTTGTAATGTAGATTCCCATTTGATCTTATCATTGCCCAGCTGGCTAGGCGAAAGTCCGTTTAAACCGGCGTAAGACACCGGTGAATATAAAGTATAGAACAGGTTGTCGGCAATGTTCTGTGTACCTGTATAACCTGCACTTGCCCGCAGTTTAATTTCATCTATCCATTTCACACCTTTTAAAAAGTTCTCCTCAGAGATACGCCATGCGACACCTCCCGAAGGGAAATAACCTACCCGGTTACTTTCCGGAAACTTAGATGACGCATCAGAACGGCCAGTGAAAGTAAAGAGGTACTTTTCGTACAGGGCATAATTTGCCCTCATGTAAAAACTTAGTAATGAATTTTGTCCTGAAATCCCTGTTGACGGCAGCGTTAATGCCGCAGAAGAAAGGTTATTCAGGTAATTATCGTCCGGAAAGCCTTGTCCGCTTGCCGAGAAAGAGTTGCTCTTGGTGATCTGCCAGGAAGTTCCTGTCAGTACATTTATCCTATTGTTATCGTTAAACTGCTTATCCCAGGTAAGTGTATTTTCATAAAATACATCAACATTTTGGGATTGGGCCTGGGTACCTACTCCATTTTTTGAACCACCGGGATAACCGCTTACCGCTATCTGGGCAGTACTTGGCACATAATTGGTCTGACGGTAATTGTTGAAGTTTACAGACACGGTAGATCTGAACTTTAAGCTTTTCAGGACATCGTATTCTCCTGCCAGAGACCCTAACAAGTTAACATTGTTTGATTTATTTATTCCTTTAAGCAAGAGTAGCGGGTTTTGAAAGCCTTCAAAACCATAGGTTCCATTGGCCGCAGGCGAAATGATCTTTACACTTCCGTCAGGATTATAGGCATCTAAAGTGGGCGGGGCAAATAAGGCCTGCGAATACATTCCGTTGGTAATGTTGTTGGTACTAAAGCCATAGTCCAGGTTTGTGTTTATACGGAGCCGACTATTGATCTCGTTATCAAGACTTACCTTACCGGCAATCCGGGAGTAATCCGTACCCGCTACGGTACCGTTATTTTTATTAAAAGCCAGTGATGTATAATAGCGCGAACCTGTACCGCCACCTCTTACAGCGATATCGGCATTTTGTGTGATTCCGTTGCGCAGTACTAAATCCAGCCAGTCTGTATTGCCTGTTCCTAAAAAGTCAGGATTTGTCAGAATACTGGTAGCCGTGGCATCAGGCGCAAGCGCAGGTGTAGCTGTGGCTCTTGCATCATTCAGGTTTTTAGCAGCTTCTTTCATGATCATGGCGTATTGATCCCTGTCTAAAAGCTTTTCTTTGATGGGGTTGCTTACACCTGTATAATAGTTGGCCTCAAACACAGGCTTTTGATTGTGTATGCCCTTTTTTGTGGTGATGATCACCACTCCATTTGCAGCCCTTGAACCGTAAATAGCTGTTGCAGAAGCATCTTTTAAAATATCTATTGTTTCAATATCGTTGATATTAAAACCTCCCAAACTGTTTAAGCCACGTGCAAAAGAGCCTGAAATCGTCTGACTGGCATTGTCACCTCCATAGCTCTCCACGGGGCTTATGATCTCTGCCGCACTTTTGAGGTACCTGTTCTGAACCTGCACCTGTACACCATCAATGATATATAATGGGTCGTTTCCTCCCAACAGCGAGGTCCCTCCCCTGATCCTTATTTTTGCAACACCTCCCGGTGAGCCATCGGCCTGTACTACCTGCACACCGGCAGCCTTTCCATTTAAAGCCTGATCTATCGTAGCGAAAGGAACATCCTTAATTTCTTCTACATTTACAGAAGCAACGGATCCGGTAAGGTCTTTTCTTTTTACCGTTCCGTAGCCGACTACCACCATGTCGTTGAGCTGGTTAATCTCTGCCTCCATGTTGACGATTATATTTTCCTTTGCTATTACCTCTTTAGACAAGTAGCCAATATAAGAGATCACCAGAACCGTCCGGTCGTTTGGAACAGTAATGGTAAACCTGCCATCGGCACCAGATTTGACACCCTGGTCTGTACCTTTGATCTTTATATTGGCCGAGTTTACAGGACTGCCATTCTCATCCAGTACACGCCCATTGATCTCTATGGCAGCAAAAAAACTGGAGATCCGGTCTAAAACGGAAGCTTCCTTCCTGGAGACAACCACTGATTTCTTTTCAATTGCGTATTCCAAAGGCTGGCCTTCAAAGATCATTTCCAGTACCTTATCCAGTTCAGCTTCCTGTACATTGATGGTAACAGGGACAGAACTTCTGATCATGGACGTGGTAAACAGAAAATCATAACCGCTTTGTGTTCTGATCTGTTCAAATATTCTTTTGATCGGAGCGTTCTTTTCCAACAGGGTAATTTTCTGGGCGTATGAACTTGCAGTAACCTGCAGGCTAACTGTGATCAATAACAGTGTGGTGAACTTCATAATCAGCAGAGTTTTGGTGATAGCACGTTTAGGCCACATCACCTTCTTAAAGTAAAAGTTGTACATTTGTTTAGCGTGGTTAATGCTGGTTTGCCTTTTCATTTTCCAGATGTGTCAGGCTTACCGCTTTTGTTGATAATTGATTCTAATTATTAAAGAAATCCATGTCAAGTTATCCCGGCTTAGGCTCCGGGGTAACTTCTTTCAGGATCACTATATGTTTCTGTAAAATTTTCACGGCATAACAGTAACCCTCCTTCCCTCAACTTCAAAATGAACGGCTTTGGTGCCTTGCAGCATCTTTAGTACATCGCTGATATTGGTATATCTTGAAATAGTGCCCGTAAAGCCTTCGTTAGTTAAATCTCCGGAATACTGCACATCAATATTATACCAGCGGGCAATCTTTTTCATCACATCACGGATCTTCTCTTCATTAAAGCGAAAATATCCGTTCTTCCAGGCTACAGCCTCATCCAAATCTGCCTCATGGATCTTTAAATCCTGGCTTTCTGTAAACACAGACTGCTGGCCCGGTTTAAGCACTGCGATATCTGCCGCCGCATGGATCTTTACAGCACCCTCCAGCAGGGTAGTCTTTATGATCTCGCCGGCGTAGCAGCTGATATTGAAGTGTGTACCTAACACCCTTACCTCATGTTTACCGGAACTAACAATAAAAGGATGTGCTTTGTCTTTCGCTACTTCAAAATAGGCTTCCCCAGATAATTCCAGCCGCCGCTCTGCTTCTTTGCCAAGACCAGATGAAAAGGTAAGAGAAGATGCAGCGTTTAAATAAACCTTCGACCCGTCGGGTAAAAGGATGATTTGCTGACCTCCTACTGGTGTTTCTACACGGTTTATTGCGGAAGGTAAATCATTTGCATCACCGGTAAGCTGATAAATGAGCGTCCCCTCGGCAGTCTTGGTAATATTCACTCCGGTCTGACTGGCAACATTTCCTTTTGACACATCTGTAAGCGAAATTTTCCTGCCATCAGCCAGGGTAAGGATCGATTTATTGGTACCCGGAGGAATATTTACTTTGGAAAAATCCTGAAGCCCACCTCCGGATCTATAAAAGAAAAACACCGCGAAAAAAGCGATGATAAGACTTGCTGCCACAGCAATTCTATATCCGATCTTAAATACTGCCCTGGTTTTTCCGGCAGCAGGATCTTTTGGCAGCAGGTATTTAATCTGAGCATGGCGCTGCTGCAGGTCAGGCAAGCCAGACAGTTTCTGCTCTTCTGCAATCCTGTTGTACCAGGTTTCAATAATCGCAGTCTCTTCTGCTGAGCACCTGCCCTGAAAATATTTATCTATGAGTTCCCCGGCTATTTTATTGTCCATATCGCAGTGCAGATTTTGCCTTTTATACTAAGACGCAGTGCTGGCAGCGAAGTGGTAGAAGAAAAATAAATAAATTCAATTCTTTATAAGATCATCAGGAAAACACAAGGGCTAAGCTTGACTTTAAGGATCTTTAAAGCATTGTAGATCTGCTTTTTCACTGTTTCCTCTGAGATATTCAGTTCTGAAGAAATTTGTTTGTGTGTCAACCCGTTTACCCTGCTCATGATAAAGATCTGTCGCATTTTTCCCGGCAATGAGCTGATCTCTTTTTCAATCTGAACAGTTAGTTCGTTAAAACGAACCTGATTATCGGTCACAAAGTCCCCCTCTTTCAACAACTGCGATAAAGAATCCATATAATCCTCATGAACCTTACCGTGCCTGATAACACTAATGATCCTGTTTCTTACAGATGTATAAAGATAGGCTGTTAAAGAAGTATTGATATCCAGATCTGCTGATTTATGCCAGAGCGCAGTAAAAACATCCTGTATGACATCTACTGCTTCGTCTTCGTCCTTAAGCATTTTTACCGCATGTATAAACAGCGTTGTCCAGTGGCGGTTGTAAATCTCGGTGAATGCAGCATGTTTGCGCTGCCTCAGTAGGGCTATCAGTTCCTGATCAGAAAGTTTATCGTAGGCCTGCATTTTAATATCAGCAAGCAATTTAGTTAATATTAATTATATACTAAATTTTTATAGATTGCATTTTTATAGCATCTAATATTGTTGAGGAATTATGTCAAATATCAATCTAGTCATTGAAGAAAGAGCCACCAGTATTGGCAACTTCATGGTCGGCCGCTTGTTACCTTTCAGGGAAAAAAGAATGGTTGGCCCATTTATCTTTATAGACCATATGGGGCCGGTAAAACTAAATGAGCGGGAGAATTTTGATGTGCTACCGCATCCGCACATAGGTTTATCTACACTTACTTTTTTATTTGAAGGAAGCATTATGCACCGGGATACGCTCGGCAATGCTGTAGAAATAAAACCCGGCGCAGTAAACTGGATGACAGCAGGAAAGGGAATTGTACATTCAGAACGGATACCGGAACATATACATCATGCCGATCAGATAATGCATGGTCTGCAGATCTGGGTAGCCCTGCCAAAAGAACTGGAACAAATGGAGCCTGAGTTTTTTCACATTGATGGGACAGAGTTGCCTTCATGGACATCCGGCGGCCTCCAATTTAAGCTGATAGCAGGCGAAGCATTCGGACAAAGGTCTCCCGTTCCGGTTTACAGCAAACTGTTTATGATAGAGATAAAAAGCATCAGCAAACAAAGCGTTACCATCGGCCATGAGCTTTTCGGAGAAGCCGGCTTATATATACTTGAGGGAAACATCGAAAGTGATGGCAATAGCTATCATCCTAAACAATTACTGGTAGCTAAAGAAAGTGCCCTGTGCGAATTTATAATAGAAGCCAACAGTACAATCTACCTTTTTGGCGGAGAGCCTTTTGCTGAAGAACGATTTATTGACTGGAATTTTGTTGCCACTGAAAAGGACCTGATCAATACTGCTAAACAAAAATGGATAGCTCAGGAATTTGATAAGATCAAAGGAGATGAAACAGAATTTGTACCTTATCCATCACTCAATAAAAAATAGATTATGTCAGCAATTAAAGCAAGTATCGGCACAGAACTTTACAAGATCGAAATCAAATCAACAACAGGCAATATAATCATCGCGGATGAGCCTGTAGATAAAGGCGGGCAGGACAAAGGATTTTCACCTAAAGAATTGCTGGTATCAGCATTGGGAGCCTGTACCTGTGCCACCCTACGCATGTATGCCGACCGTAAAGGCTGGGAGCTTGAAAAAGCAGAAGCAGAAATTGAACTCAGTGAAGAAAACGGGCAAACAAAGTTTATACGTAAATTACTGCTTAGTGGCAAACTTGACGACGAACAACGAACCAGGTTACTGGCGGTTGCCAATGCATGCCCAATTCATAAAATACTGACCCATTCTATTGTTGTCGAAACAGTATTGGCCTGAGCTAAAAGCAGAAAATTCTGTCATCATACAATAACGATGAGGAATTTGAACCATTTATCGTAAGCGTTATTGTTGTAAAAACCTATACATCTAAAGCGTTGTAATATCTATTTCTGCATAACCGACCACATCATCTGCGTCTGTTGTTTGTAATGACCTAAGAAGTATGTATCGAGCCTTTCTGGTATTAAACTGCTTATTTTGCCAAAGCGGATTGTTCTTGATATTTGAGAACTCGCCCTCGTCAGTCAGTTCCCATTTTTTATTATCTGTTGAAACAAAAAATTGATACTTGCTTACTATTCCAGAAGTTCTTCCTTGCCCTGGCAAATAACGGAAGCCATTTATGTCGATTTCCCTACCCAGGTCTATAGTAAGATCTACTGGTGCCTTCCTCTGGTTTTTTTGATACCATGCAGTGTTGGGATCACCGTCTAATATCTGCTTTGCCTGGGCATCTGAAATGTTTAGAATTACCCAGTCTTTTTTGGATACATCAAAGACTTGCCGCGCAACCGGGCTACTTTTTTTAGCTTCACTACTGTAGGCTATCGCCTGGATGGCTAACTTTCCGTCTGCTGAAAAGGGGCTGGAATATTTTTTAGATTTGTTAGTAGGAGTTGTTCCGTCGAGCGTATAAAAAACGGCTGATTCTTTATCATTTGGTTCGATGACAACTACCCCTGATTGGTTCCGTTCAATAGTAGGGGCAGTCAGTACCTGAGGAGCTAGATACACCCCTAATGTAGATATAACCGGATTACTTTTCGCATCCAATATGGTGAACCGAAGCTTTGTTGCCCAAACCGTTGGAAAAACCAGAATCCGCTTGTATCCTATAGTTGTCTGTTTGTCCAATTCTTTCCAGGTACCATTTTCTAAAAGAGCTTCAATTTTGAAAGCTTTAACACGCTGCCCCAAAAGAATGTATTCCTGTACCAGGAAGCGATTAAATGCGGTAACATGGCCAAAATCAATGGTTAAGCTTGCATTTAAAACCCCTTCGCCCGTAGCCCAATAAGTATTTTTGTTTCCATCCAAAACCTTATCAGCACTATAATTTTTTCCACGCTCGTTAGACGCTACAGCGCTTCTGTTCTTTGCTAAATCCACGGAAAACGCCTTCTTAACAGCTTTGGCTAGCTCTAAAGCTGCTTTTTCATCTTTCTCATGAATCCGGCCACGCCCATCAATGGGAAAATTCAGCAATAAAGTTCCGTTTCGTCCAAAGGAGTTATAGTAAGTTTCTAAAAGATGCGGCAGGGTTTTTACCCTGCTATCCTCATAGCTATGGTAAAACCAGCCCGGACGTATCGAGGTATTCACCTCTCCAGGCACCCAGGAATCCCCATTCTCTAAACCATGATGCAGCATTTCATAGGGCACATCACCGGTCTTATTTAGCAGGCTCCAATTCTTTTCACCTACAGATCCTCCTTCCGTGCCAACCCAGCGCAAGTCTGCGCGGTCACCGTTGTCATTCCAGATTACTGCATTGGGCTGAAGCTCCCGGATCAATTTGTAAGTATTCTGCCAGTCGTAATAGGTAGTCCTGTCGATCGTACGTGTCTCCTTTGCCCCGCCATAATATCCTGAGCCTCCGTTTGCCCCGTCAAACCATACTTCGAAAATTTCTCCATAATTGGTTAGGAGCTCTTTTAATTGATTTCTAAAATAAGTAATGTATTCCGGGCGACCATATTCAGCACTATTTCTATCCCACGGAGATAAATAGATCCCTAGTTTTAGGCCGTATTCCTTACAGGCCTTTGCAAGATCACCGACAATATCCCCTTTACCATTCTTCCATGGTGAATTTTTGATAGAGTATTCCGTGTATTTAGATGGCCATAAACAGAACCCAGAGTGGTGCTTTGCTGTAATAATGATGCCTTTCATGCCCGCTTCCTTACACACCCGTGCCCATTGCCGGCAATCCAGATTAGTAGGATTGAATATCTTTGGATCATCTTCACCGTAGCCCCATTCCTGATCCGTGAATGTGTTAGTGGATAAATGAACAAATGCGTAGTACTCCATTTCCTGCCAATTCATTTGCTGCTGTGTAGGAACGGGCCCATAAGGTTTAGGCGCATTGATTTGCGCTCTTGTAATATTCGCTGTACAAAGGAAAAATAACACAGCAAAAAGTATATGCTTAGTCTTCATATCGGTTTATTTGGTATATCGTAAAATTAGGATTAATTGTTGCCCTACTTTTTCCATAAAAAGACTTTTTTTTGCACAAAACAGACTTCTAACTATTCAAAGTTGAATAATTACTAGTTTCCGACACCATCGAGCTCAAGTTTACGAAAAGTATTTACCGTAAGCTTTTGGGCTCATGCCCGTTATTTTTTTGAAAGTTCTTGAAAAATGGGAAAGACTTTCAAAACCGGTCATTTTTGCAATTTCGGTCTGTTTTGCCCTTGAGGTCATAATTAGATACTGCGCACGTTCAATCCTTTTTTCAGTAATGTAGGCCAGTGGCCGGGAACCTGTATATTGATCAAAAAGCCGGGAGAAATATTCTGAGTTGAGGTGGATCCGTTCAGCCAGGGATCTAACAGGCAGGGGTGAATGGAGGTTCATTACAATATAACTGATCGTATCCAGAATCTTGACAGGAATGTGCTCCCGTTCCCTTTGCACCATTATTTCCGGCGAGGTAAAACGGGCAACCAATTGAAGAAGAATCCCCTGGGTTTCCAGGAACTGGGTAGTATTCTGCTGCATGTTAAGCTCCTGATATTCCTTATAATAGATGTCCTTTTCGTAAATTTTTGGATCATCTGAACGGTTTATGCCCCGCCGTGGATTGATTAACCTAAGACGCTCAAAATTCAAAACATCGACTGGATCGGCTTTAACTCGGAAGATAGACCTGCTGGAAGCAAACAGCGATTTTCCATCTGAAGTCTCCTCAAAAAATTGCACGAAATACTGTTCTAGAAAGTGATCACAGGACAAATTGCATAAAGTAAAACTGGGTATGATGTATAGGTATCCGGCTTCCAGTTTCAATTTCTTTTCAAAGTGGGATATCTCTCCCTCACCAGACATGATGTAATAAATTCGGTGGTAGGGACTGATTACATTGTTATAATTCCATCTTGAATCCAGTTTTACCAGATCAATATTCATGAGAGAAAAGCTATGGGTGAGTATACGCTTTATCATAATTTCATTGTAACAAATAGCACATAGTCTGTTTTAAGTAAAAACATGTCTGTTTTGGTCTAATATAAACATAATTCAACCAGTTACATTTGAGTTAACCAAAGAATTGCAATCGATTGCCTAATTGTATGCATTTCACTTTCGAAATTTATAAACTGATGAAGCGAAGAACATTGATCAAAGGCAGCCTTGCAGGTCTTGCTACCTTATATGCCTCCCGAATTTTTTGTTTAACCCGGCAGCTACCTAAATGAAACTACCTCAAATTATTTTCGGCACCAGTGGCCTCGGCAACCTTTATGTTGCACTCGGTCAGGATGTCAAACAGGCGATCATCAGCGAATGCCTGAAATATTCTTCCTCCCCTGCTGTCTTTGACAGCGCAGGAAAATATGGGGCCGGGCTGGCACTGGAATCGCTAGGACAATGTCTCCGGACGCTGAAAGTAGACCCCGATGAGGTATTGATCAGCAACAAACTAGGCTGGTTGCGCACCGAGTTGAAAACCGATGAACCAACTTTTGAACCAGGTGTCTGGAAAAATTTAGCATATGACGCCATACAGAAAATAAGTTACGATGGTATCTTGGAATGTTATGAGCAGGGAAACGAGTTACTGGCCGGGTATGCCGCGAAGCTGGTTTCGGTACATGACCCTGATGAATATCTTGCTGCTTCTATAGATGCAACGGACTGGCAGCGGAGATATCAGGACATACTTGATGCCTACGCAGCGCTTCATGAACTGAAATTGACAGGCAAGGTGAACTCAGTTGGGGTTGGCGCCAAGGACTGGCGGATCATTCAAAAGATCAGCAAAGATGTGCAGCTGGACTGGGTGATGATTGCAAATAGCATGACCATCCATCACCATCCCAGGGATCTGGTCCTGTTTATGGAAAAACTGGAGCGGCAAGGCGTGCTGATTATCAACTCCGCAATCTTTAATGCAGGATTTTTGACTGGCTCTGACTACTACAATTACCGCCGGGTAAGCCGGGAAATTCAGCCGGAGTTGTACCGCTGGCGGGATGAGTTTTACCAGCTTTGCGCTGCTTATGAGCTACCCCCGGCTGCGGCTTGTACTGCATTTGTATTCCGGGCACCGGGCGTACAGAGCATCGCTTTGAATACAACGAATCCTGAGCGGATAGGTTCGAATATGGGATTAAAAGATATCCATATCCCAGCAGGCTTTTGGCAGGAAATGAAAATGAAAAGATTAATAGATCAAGACTACGAAATATGAAAAGATATTGCTTGGCACTAGACCTGAAAAATGATCCAAAGCTCATTGCAGAATATGAAAAGTGGCACCAACCCGGAAATGGCTGGCCTGAGATACGTGAAAATATAACCAGCTCGGGCATTACCGATATGCAGATCTACCGCACAGGTAACCGCTTGACCATGATCATGGAAACTACCGACGATTTTTCCTTTCAGCATCAGGCAGAACTGGCGGCAATTAATCCTAAAGTGCAGGATTGGGAGGTATTGATGTCGGAGTACCAGCAACCTCTGCCCTGGGCCAAAGAGGGTGAAAAATGGTTGCTGATGGATCAAATATTTCAATTGTAATGAAGGAGTATAAAACACGGGTATGCAGCAGAAAATGGAGTGATTAAGGCCATGGTTTCATTTTAACTAAAGATCATATGACACAACTAATAAATATAAAAATTCGGATCGTAGTAATCTGCCTATTAGCAGCATATCTTCCCGGCAACTTAACTGCGCAGCAAAAAAGCGAAGATAAGAAAGGGCTGAAAGACTATTACAAAAACTTTTTCCCTATAGGAGTTGCGGTTACACCGCGTCAGTTAAATGACCCGGCACAGCGCGCTTTTATCTTGAAGCATTTCAACAGCCTTACAGCAGAGAATGCAATGAAAATGGCACCGATCCATCCGGAGGAAAACCGCTACAACTGGGAAGGGGCAGATGCAATCGTAGCTTTTGCACAGGAAAACGGCCTCAAAGTAAGGGGACATACTTTATGCTGGCATACACAGGCACCAAGATGGATGTTTCTCAATCAGGATGGTGGACAGGCAACCAAAGAACAGCTCCTAAATCGGCTTAAAGAACACATCTATGCAGTAGTTGGTCGTTATAAGGGAAAGATCTATGCCTGGGATGTCGTCAATGAAGCCATCGCAGATAATCCCCGCGAATTTTTGCGTAATTCACTCTGGTACAAGATCTGCGGCGAAGATTTCATCACAAAGGCATTTGAATATGCACATCAAGCTGATCCAAATGCCATTTTATTTTACAATGACTATAATACTGAATATCCTGAGAAAAGAGCACGCATCTATCGGCTGCTGAAAAAGCTAAAAGATAACGGGGTGCCGGTTCATGCCGTAGGATTGCAGGGACACTGGTCTGTTAAAGACCCCTCGGAAGAAATGCTCACAACGGCTATTCAGCAGTATGCTTCGATTGGCCTGAAAGTCCAGGTGACTGAACTTGATGTTTCCATCTATACGGATGGAAACATCCCTGAAAATGCCGGCACAGCAGGGCTTACAGGTTTTACTCCTGAATTGCAGAAGTTACAGGCCGAACAGTATGGCAAGTTCTTCAATGTATTTCGTCAGCAAAAAGACAAGCTTACCGGGGTGACTTTTTGGAACCTATCTGACCGCAACAGCTGGCTGGATAATTTTCCGGTAAGGGGTCGTAAGAACTATCCATTGCTTTTTGATGCAGACCTACAACCCAAGAAGGCTTATTGGAACGTGATTGAGTTCTAGTATAAACAACATTTAGATGAACCAAATGAACATAAATATGAACCTCATAGTTAAAGTAATAATGCTCCTTGCACCAGCTGCGATGAGTTTTAGCCAGGCTGCTTACGCTCAGGGAAAGGCAGACCGCAATATCCTTTGGTATAACAAGCCAGCCGCCAATTGGAACGAGGCACTCCCAATTGGAAATGGGTTCATTGGAGGTATGATATTTGGCAGCCCGGCGAAAGAACGGATACAGTTGAATGAATCGACCATATGGGCAGGAGGTCCAAACAGCAATATTGACACTGCGGCCAGGGCAAATATCGACGAGGTTCGCAAGCTGCTTGCCCAAAAGAAATATGTGGAAGCCCAGACCCTTGCCAACAGGAAACTGGGGCCCAAAGGCAACAGTGGTATGCCTTATCAGCTTGCCGGTGATCTGTATATCGATTTTCCCGGGCAATCCGAAGTCAGCAATTACAGGCGAGATCTGGATATCGGTAATGCCATAGCAACGGTAAATTATACCTCCGGAGGAGTAAACTATAAAAGGGAATACCTGACCTCCTTTACTCACAACGTGATGCTCGTAAGGCTCAGCGCTAGCCGGCCAGGGATGATCAACTGCAAAGTCAGCCTTAATAGCCCGTTGAAGCAATCCATAGCTGTTCAGGGCAATAACCTTGTTTTAAGCGGTAAGGGGAGTGACCATGAAAATCAAAAAGGCCAGATCAGGTTTACAGTGATGGCGAGGACAGCACTATCAGGCGGGACCAGCATGGCCGACAGCTTAGGGTTGGTGATTTCCAAAGCAGATACAGCGCTGATTTATGTCTCAATGGCTACCAATTTTATCAATTATCAGGATATTTCAGGAAACAGCCTGAATAAAGCACAGACATTCCTTGAGGGCGCATTCAAAAGCACCTTTCCTCAACTCAGTGCCGCGCATAGCATGTTTTACAAGCAGTATTATGACCGGGTTAAACTAGACCTGGGCAATTCTGCTGCTGTAAGCAAGCCTACTAATGTCCGCATAGCTGAATTTGCTGAGGGTAATGATCCACAGCTGGCCGAACTGTATTTCCAATTTGGACGGTACCTTTTGATCTGCTCTTCCCAGCCAGGATCTCAGCCGGCCAACCTTCAGGGACTTTGGAATGGCGAGCTGAAAGGCCCCTGGGACAGCAAGTATACCGTGAACATAAACACGGAAATGAATTACTGGCCGAGTGAAGTGACACAACTATCAGAATTGAGCACGCCGCTGTTCAATATGATTCGCGACCTCTCGGTATCAGGCCGCTCAGCGGCAAAAACAATGTACGGCGCAAGGGGCTGGATGCTCCACCACAATACTGACATCTGGCGCACAACAGGTATTGTAGACGGGGCTTTTTGGGGACTCTGGCCCATGGGTGGGGCCTGGCTAAGCCAACACCTCTGGGAACATTACCTGTATACCGGGGACAAAGCATTTTTAAAGCAGTATTATCCGGTGATGAAATCGTCAGCCCAGTATTATATGGATGTACTTCAAAAGGAACCCGATCATGGCTGGCTGGTAATTTCGCCCTCCATCTCGCCTGAAAACCAGTATATGGGCGGAAAAACGGCTGTTTCCGTGGCGGCCGGGGTCACGATGGACAATCAACTGGTCTATGGCTTGTTTACCAATCTGATCAGGACTGCAAGAGAACTTAAAACCGATAAGGCGTTTTCTGACAGCCTGTTGAATTACCGGAATCAGTTGCCACCAATGCAAGTTGGCAAGCATGGTCAGCTCCAGGAATGGCTCGAAGATTTTGACAATCCGGACGACAAACACCGTCATATATCGCATTTGTACGGGCTGTTTCCAGGCAACCAGATCTCCCCCTTTAAGCATCCGGAATTATTTACAGCCGCAAAAAACTCCCTGATCTACCGCGGCGACGTATCTACCGGCTGGTCAATGGCCTGGAAGATCAACCTTTGGGCGCGACTGCTGGACGGCAACCATGCTTACAAATTGATCACCGACCAGATCAAGCCTGTGACAGGCGGTTCGGGCGGCACATATCCCAACCTGTTCGATGCACATCCCCCTTTCCAGATCGATGGGAATTTCGGCTGCACTTCAGGTATTGCTGAAATGCTCCTACAAAGTCATGATGATGCACTTTACCTGCTTCCGGCACTCCCGGATGCCTGGCCTAAGGGCAGCGTAACAGGCCTTATGGCCAGGGGCGGCTTTAAGGTGGATATGGAATGGTCCGATCGCAAAATCACCAAACTTGTTATTCATTCTTCCCTTGGCGGTATCTGCAGCATCAGATTGAACCAGCAGGTGGGCAGTCGTTTGCTTAAAAAAGGAACAATCCCAAAAATCGGATCTTTTAATCAGTCCACTGACATCAAAACGCCCCTAATAAAAAATAGCGAAAAGGATTTAAGCATACGATTGCCACAAACCTGGCTGTATGACCTGAATACCAAAGCCAATCAAACTTACACCATAATCTAAAAATTTTATGAAAAAATCAATTTTTCTCGTAGTCTCTTTGCTTTCCATCTTTCTTTCAGCTTCTGCTCAAGAGCCAGGTATGCCTCCTCAAGGATTTGACATTATGCGTACCGGTATCCCCCATGGGCACCTTGACACCATCTCGTATGATTCTAAAACTGTCGGAACAAAAAGAAAAGCTGTGGTCTATCTGCCTCCGGGTTACAGCGATAAAAACAAATATCCTGTCCTTTACCTATTACATGGCATAGGCGGAGACGAACTGGAATGGCTGCGCAATGGAAATCCCCAGCACATTCTGGATAACCTGTATGCCAGCAAATCTATTGTACCAATGATCGTTGTCCTCCCTAATGGAAGGGCGATGGCAGATGACCGGGCGACTGGCAACATCATGGCGGCAGACAAGGTGGCGGCATTCAGCAATTTTGAAGGCGATCTTCTCAATGACCTTATCCCCTACGTTGAGCAAAAGTACCAGGTGTTGAAAGACAGGAATTCCCGTGGTATCGCCGGGCTTTCCATGGGTGGAGGGCAGTCGCTAAATTTCGGCCTGGGCAACCTGGATAAATTTGCCTGGATCGGTGGCTTCTCTTCCGCCCCTAATACCAAGCAGCCCGAAGCACTGATTCCAGACGTGAATGCGGCGCGAAAAAATATCCGTCTGCTTTGGGTTTCCTGCGGAACAGAAGATAATCTGCTGCAAATAAGCGAAAGGACGACGGCCTACCTGGTCAAAAACGACATCCGGCATGTGTATTACAAAGCTCCGGGCAAGCATGATTTCCAGGTCTGGAAGAAAGACCTATATAACTTTTCTCAGTTACTATTTAAAACCAAATAATACCACTACACCTTAAAAATAAAAAATGAAAAAATACCTCATAATAGCCGGACTATGCCTTGTGGCCCTGATTAGCTTCAAGGGCAGCCTCATCAAAAAGGATCAGGGCCGGCGCCTGGAAATCCTTTTACTGGGACACAACGCTAAAAATCACAATTCAGAAAAATTTACAGAGATCATCTCACAGGATTTCTTCAAAAATGGCATTAACATCAGCTACACTACTAATCCGGATGACTTAAACGCCGAGAACCTGGCTAAGTACGATGGGCTGATGATCTATGCCAATTATGATCAAATTACCCCTGGCCAGGAAAAAGCGTTGCTGGATTTTGTAAAAAGCGGTAAAGGCTTTATTCCGGTACACTGCGCCTCCTGGTGTTTCCAGAACTCCCCTGCTTACATCGATATGCTGGGCGGGCAGTTTAAAACGCATGGCACCGGAGACTTTGAAATGGTAGTTAAAGATGGAAAGCATCCTGCCATGAAAGGAATTTCGTCTTTTACCACCTGGGACGAAACCTATGTCCATGATAAGTTGGCAAAAGACATCCATGTGCTGACTGAACGCATGGAGGGAGACCGTCATGAGCCCTACACCTGGGTGAAAAAATACGGAAAAGGTAAGGTATTTTATACCGCTTATGGTCACGATGACCGCAGCTGGAAAAACCCTGGCTTTTTAAAACTTTTGCAAAACGGTGTGCTTTGGGCAATAAACGATGCGGCACGCAAGGACTGGGAAAAACTGCCGAAACCGGCCCCAGCCTATACTGATGCCAAACTACCAAACTATGAAAAAAGGCCGGGTGGCTTCCAGTTGCAGGCTGCATTAAATCCTCTTGAATCCCAGCAAATGACCCAAGTTCCTGTTGACTTTAAGCTTGAGCTCTTTGCTGCTGAACCTGACATTACTAAACCCATTGCCATGGCCTGGGATGAAAGGGGCCGCTTATGGATCCTGGAAACCATAGATTATCCAAATACAGTTCGTGAAGTCAAGGGTGAAGGACAAGACCGCATCAAGATCTGTGAAGATACCAATGGAGATGGAAAAGCAGATAAGTTTACCATCTTTGCCGACAAGTTCAATATCCCAACCAGTATTGTCTTTGCTAATGGCGGGGTGATCATCGCACAGGCTCCTGATTTTATATTCCTGAAGGATACCGATGGTGATGATAAGGCAGACATCCGGGAAAAGGTTATGGGCAACTGGGGTACCTATGATACCCATGCTGGCCCTTCAAGTCTGCATTACGGATTTGACAATAAGATTTGGGGTACAGTTGGTTATTCAGGCTACCATGGCAGCACCAAATTTAACCAGGGTGCTTACCGCTTTGATGTAGATGGGAAAAATATCGAATTTATGGGGGCAGCCAGTAACAACACCTGGGGACTAGGCTTTTCAGAAAACAATGACGTTTTTATCTCCACTGCAAACAATACCCATAGTGCCTTCCTTGGAATCCCCTTTTCTTACCTGGACAGGATCAAGCAACCGGCAAACAAAGCCATTGATAAGATTGACGGACACTATGCCATGCACGTAGTGACCAAGAACCTGCGCCAGGTAGATGTCTTTAACGGATTTACAGCCGCGGCAGGTCATAACCTGTATACCGCCAGAAACTTTCCAAAAAGATACTGGAACAGCATAGCTTTTGTGAACGAGCCTACCGGCCGCGTAGTACATGAGGCGGTACTAGAACGTAAAGGTTCCGGCTTTGCCGAAAAAGATGGCTGGAACCTGGCGGCCAGTGCCGATGAATGGTTCGGGCCGGTTCACAGTGAGGTAGGGCCCGACGGCGCGGTCTGGATGCTGGACTGGTACAATTTCATCATCCAGCACAATCCGACTCCGCAAGGATTTGAGAATGGAAAGGGTAATGCCTATATCAACCCGCTTAGGGACCGAACACACGGGCGGATCTACAGGATCGTATACAAAAATGCCAAAGCACAGCAGATCAAATCGCTGGACCGAAAAAACATTGCTTCGCTGATCAGCGGGCTGAAAAGCGACAATATGTTCTGGCGCATGACTGCACAAAGACTGATCGTAGAAAATAAGGATAAATCAGTTGCTCCCCAGCTTTATGCGCTGATCAGCGATAAAAAAATAGATGAGATTGGCATCAACGCTCCTGCCATCCATGCCTTGTGGGCCTTGCATGGTTTGGGTTTAATGGATGGATCGAATACAGAAGCATTTAATATCGCCGTTCAAGCGCTCGCGCACCCTGCTGCCGGCGTTCGGAAGGCAGCTTTACAAGTGTTACCTAACAACTCAGCAACACTGTCCGCTATTCAAAAAGCGGGCCTGCTAAACGATCCGGACCTGAACACAAGGCTGGCAGCTATACTCAAGACATCTGATCTGCCAGTTTCTTCAGATCTGACAAAAGAGTTGCAATCGGCAGCAGGACTAAGCCAGAACAGTGAAGACCGCTGGATCAAAGAAGCATTAAAAGTTGCACAGGCAAAACATGGAGAAGCCAGCGCAGCTGATGCCCATGGAGCTCACAACATGAACTCTGGCGAGAAAACAGACGGCAATAATAAAGAAGTAAAAGATGCTACTGCTCCAGGAAAAGCTGATCAGGTTGTTAAAATCACGCCTGTAGTCAATGCAATGAAATTTAAGCAGACCACATTTACGGTTAAGGCAGGTACTACCGTAGAAATAGAATTCTCAAACATTGATTTCATGCAGCATAACCTCCTGATCCTGCAAAAAGGAAGCATGGATAAAGTGGGTGCAGCGGCCGACCAGATGGCACAGGATCCAAAGGGCGCTGAAAAGCAGTATGTTCCTAAGATTCCCGAGGTACTGTTCTTTACGCCACTGGTAAATCCTGAAGACACATTCAAACTGCGGTTTAAAGTTCCTTCAGTGACCGGTGATTACCCCTACATCTGTTCCTTCCCTGGACACTGGCGGATCATGAACGGAGTGATGAAAGTAGTTAAATAGCAATTAGTTTAAACAAAAAAATAAATGAATAAATATTCGATCTTCTGTTTTCTTTTCTTTTTTGCCATGTTCAGCAGTAAAATATCTCTGTCCCAAAACACCTTTAGCAGCAAGCTAATCAGTATCGGTGTGGTAGTTTCAGATCTTGACCGCTCCATGGATTTTTACCTCAACGGTATCGGCATGGTTAAGACCAGTTCTTTTAACCTGGATAAGGATTTTACCAAACGTTCGGGCCTGACAGGTGGCGTTCCCGTGACAGTGAACGTATTGAAACTGGAAAACAGCCCTGAGGCCAATGAATGGAAAATAATGAGCTTTGGTAAATCACCCAGTCATCCCAAACAAAAATTCGTTCAGGATGATACGGGTATGCAATACATTACCATTAATGTGAAATCACTTCGGCCGGTAATGGAAAGACTGAAAAAGCTCAAAGTTTCTTTACTGGGTAACACTCCTACCCCGCTGAATAAAGACCTTCACTTTTTGCTGGTGCAAGATCCTGACGGCAACTTTGTCGAATTGATTGGTGCGCTTGATTAGCCATTTTGTGGGATCGGATTTTATCTGATCCCACAAAATTATATCTTTTCGACCTTATGAGATCTTTACCCTTGAAAATTTTTGCATTTTGTTTTGTCCTTTATTGTCTGTTAATGATAGTATACTCTCGCGGTCATCGCCGCCAAACAAAGATTTCACATCGATCCAGGCACGGTGCAACGTACCTGCTACGCTGTTTCCAGTGTCGTTTTCATAAGTTGGTGTTTTTGAATAGGAACAACGCCTGCATTTATCCCTCATCGTTCTTAAAGCTTGGGTACAGAATGTTCTGCTCAATCTGCCCAAAATAAGCCGCTGTGTTCAGGCACTCTGTACAACTTTGTTCCAATCAGGGCAACTCAAAGTAAAAAGTGGATCCACCGTTAAATTCGCTTTCTGTCCATATTTTACCCTGATGTCGGGTAATGATCTCCGGACCGGCTCTCAATTTTAAGACTTACTGATTTGCGCGTGAACCGGTAGTACAAACGAAAATGTTGATCCTGCATCCAAGTCACTTTGTACCTTGATTTCGCCGCCGTGCAGTTTAAGTAGCTCAGCTACTAAATACAACCCGATTCCAAAGCCTGACACATGACCCTGGCGATCGTCTTGAACCCGGTAAAAGCGTTCAAACAGCCTGGCCTGATCTGCCTTGGAGATTCCACGCCCCTGGTCAGTCACGCTAAAGGCAACATGCCCATTGTTTAGCGCACACTTCAGGGAAACAGTAGTACCTTCAGGTGAATACTTAATGGCGTTTCCCACCAGATTGGTCAGCACCTGACCAATCTTCTCCCGGTCACCAGCGATGGTCACCTCCTCACATGCCTCATATTTAATTACGTGTGTACTGGATAAGGTTAAGGTCTCACTCATCGTTTCCTCCATAAGATCTGTTAATGAAAAGCTGGAAACATTCAGCGACATTTTACCCTCTTCCAGCCGGGAAAGGTTCAAAAAGTCCTGAATCAGGGTCGTCATTTTCCGTGTCTGGATTTCCGCCCGGACCAACACTTTTTCTGTGAAAGGATCTACGCGTTGTATAGCCTTGACAAGGGCAAGCTGTATGTAAGAGCGCATCGAGGTCAAAGGAGTTTTCAGTTCATGGCTTACAATGGCAATGAAATCATTTTTACGTTGCTCCTCATGCTTCTTATCGGTAATATCCCTGGCTATTTTAGAAATGCCGATAATCCTGCCCGATGCATCATCACCGGGGAAATCGTTAAAGAAACGTCCAGCAGCTTCCCAAATTTCGTTTTGCGTTTGGTCTCAAAGTGATCGACCCGTTGTCCGCTCTTCAGCCTGGAAATGATTTCCGGCTCTTCCTGCAACCGGTCTGTAGGGATCAATTTCACTATAGACTGGCCGATCATTTCTTCAGCAGTATAACCAAAAAGGCGTTCCGCAGAACTGTTCCAGCTGGTTACCATACTGTTCAGATCCTTACTGATGATGGCATCATCAGAGTGGGAAACGATAGCAGACAGCATCGCACTCTGTTTTTCCGCCTCAATGACATCGGTAATATCCCTGGCTATTTTCGACACGCCAATGATTTTACCTTGTTCATCCTTTACCGGAGAAATTGTCAGAGAAACGTCGATTAATTCCCCCGTTTTAGTGAGGCGTTTGGTATGAAAATATCGCACACGTTCACCCTTGCGCAGCCTGCTGAGGATCCGCGTCTCTTCATCCTGGCGGTCAACGGGAATCAACTTCAGCACAGAATGGCCAATAATTTCTTCAGGCAGGTAGCCAAAGATTCGCTGGGCCGATGGGTTCCAGCTAGTAATGATGCCACTCAAATTCTTGCTGATGATCGCATCATCGGTGGAGTCAACGATGGCCGAAAGGATCAGACTTTTCTCGGAATTCATTCTCAGGCCTGTAATGTCACGGGCGATTTTAGATATACCGATAATATTACCGGACGCATCTTTTATAGGTGAAACTGTCAGCGAAACATCAACCAGTCCTCCCTGTTTATTCAATCGCTTGGTCTCAAAATACGCTACCCGTTCACCGCGTCTTATTTTAAGTAAAATATGTGCCTCTTCCTCTGCGCGTTCAGCAGGAATCAGCTTATTAATGGATAACCCGATCATTTCTGAGGCCGAGAATCCGAAGATGCGTTCCGCCGCAAGGTTCCAGCTGGTGACAAAACCGTTGAGGTCTTTACTAATGATCGCATCATCCGAGGAATCTACTATAGATGATAGCATCGCGCTGCGCTCTTCAGCAATCCGAAGCTTTTCAGCCAAAGTATCCTTGCTGCTGGCCTCCGCATGCTTTTCGCCTTCAGGAAAACCATTCGCACTGGTTTGGTCATTCAGTGCTGCATCGTCGTCCAGCGGATTAATAGTTTCTTGCATGATTAAAGATAATATAAAAAAGAGACATCGCCTTTTTGTTTTATAGCGGGCGATCATGCTTCTTCTAAGACCATAACACTAAGAAGCGCCAAAAAGTTTAAGGTGGTGAGATCCGTGCGAGTTTGTTTTATTAAAACACGTAGATATTCATTCAAACCAAGAATATTCCTAAAGTCCTTTCATTAAGAAATTGTAACGTGCTCTGGCTTCCTACTGCCGTTTTGTATAAACATAATCAATGATTGCATCGTGACCCAAAAAACTGTAATCTTGCTTGATTAACAGGCCTTCGTTGTTGTAAGTATATACGCGTTTAAATGGCTCCGGTACATCAGGGTATGTGCTTATAGATTCCATCATCCAACCCTTGTCGTTGTAAACATAACTGAATTCTGCCGTGGAAGTACCATATATTCGTTTGCTTTCCCTTTTAATAACATTGCCATGCGAATTGTAGGTGTAAACTATGGTGTTTGTGACCTCAGGCTGTGGTAAAAGAAAGGCGCTTTGTTCGCCAATTAAGAGATTTTTGTCATTGTAAGTATAGGTCGATCTATCTTCAGGGACTCCCGAAGCAAGGTCGTAATATGTTCTGGTTGACTTTTTACCATTGCTTCCATAAGTGTATACTGAGCGCCGGACCAATGTGTTGACAGGTGTATATTGTTTCAGCTCAAGAGTATCCCCCGTTGCAGTATAGGTACAGACGAATCGGGTACTGCCATCTGTTTCTTCTACCCGCTTATTATTTTCGTATTTATAGGAATAGGTAATCTTTATAGCATCAGCAGGCTTGTAAGGATAAGGCTCTGATATCATCTGAATGAGATTTCCGTTTTCGTCAAAATGCTTTTCTAAGTAAAGCCTTCGTTTCGCGGTTTGCAGCCGGCCATCTTCTACAGGCATAAAGTAAGCCTCAATTTTTGAATATCCATACGGGGTTTGCTTTGCCTCCTTTTCTGAATATTTAACTTTTTTGCAGGATGATGCCAATATTAGACAGCAGGCCACGAGCGTAATTGAGTGCTTCATAAAATCTATTGTTAAGTATAATGTTGAATTTTCGTTTGTAAAGAAATTTTGAATTCCGTCCATTCTCCGCGTGTTAGCAGGGAAAATTCGAAATTATGGTTGTAAAGTATTTCCCTCGTTAACATCAGCCCTATGCCCTGGCCATTTTTCGTAGTGCTGAAAAAGGGGGAAAAGAGCTTGCTGCTCACCTCTTTAGAAATTCCCGGCCCTGTATTGCCTATGGAAACCATTTGAGCTGAAGAAAAAGTTTGAATGCGTATGGTTCCCAGATAGTCAACCGCCTCTATGGCATTTTTGAGAATATTTATAAAGACCTGTTCCAATTGCTGGTAATCCGCAAAGATTTCAAATGCTCGGCAGTCCAGCTCCCATAACCAGTTCACCTGCTTTCTACCGGCTTCAGGTTCCATTAGTAATACTACTGAACGAAGCAGGCTAATCAGTTCAATATCGTGCCGGATGGGTTCAGGAACACGGATAACCCTTGCAAAATTTGACATCAGGTCACTTAAGCCATTATTCCGGGTGATGGAGACATTTATAGCCGCCTGGTAGTCTTCCTTGTCTTCTGCATTGAGCTGATCTTTATAATTCAGACAGCTGTTCAGTATTGAGTTGACAGCTCCAATCGAATTGTTCACTTCATGCGACATCATCTTGATCACCTTTTCATAGGCATTTTTTTCCCTGAGATAGATTTCGCGGCTGAGCTCCTCAATGGTAATAAATGTCCGTGCATAGCCCAGATCAGTAAATGTAGACATTTGGCACTTATAGGATCTCAGACCGTCCAGATCAACAACCTTTGGAGTGTTGATTTCCAGGAGCGAAAGCTCGCCTGTGAGCCTTCCGGTAATCTGGTCCAATGATTTTCCAAGGATCTCATGTGCTGTCAACTCGATCATTTCGAGTGCAGCCGGATTTATTAAAGTGACATTTCCATTAAAATCAAAAATAACAATTCCCGAGGGAGATGCTTCGATCAGTTTCCCAAGAAAGGAACTTTTCTCAGCCTGAAGGAGCCGTTCATGTCTTAATTGGTCGATCATCATGTTATATATATAAATCAGTTCATCTGTTTCAGGATGGCCTATATCGTTCAGTTTGGCGCTAAAGTCCTTGTCCTTCAAAGTATCGATGCCCGAAGAGATCGTGTCAAAAGTTTTGCCTATCGATCTGTA
This sequence comes from Pedobacter psychroterrae, assembly GCF_004331695.1. GTDB lineage: Bacteria > Bacteroidota > Bacteroidia > Sphingobacteriales > Sphingobacteriaceae > Pedobacter > Pedobacter psychroterrae. The sequence goes on from NZ_SJSL01000001.1 coordinate 581,810, forward strand.
CAGCCAAAAAGAGAAAACCATAGACACAAAGGTCAGGGCCTCAGCGACCAGGAAAAGATTTCTATTTGAGGCATAAAGTACCGTAAGGAGGCAGATAAAAATCCCGTGGATCAAACTAGCAGACAGCAGAACCTTAGTTTTGAGTTTCATACGGAATATTGTATTTTTCAAGTTTGCGGTACAACGTACCCCTGCTCATCCCCAGTGCTTTGGCTACTCTGCTGATGTTATTCTGATGGAAGACCATCGCGTTTCTGATCATCGAAAGTTCCATATCATCAACGGAAACCGTCCCCACTGCCGGAAGTGTCATTGCAACATTCGACAGCCGCTGTTGTTCCAGATGCTGTTCAAAATCCTTTATTCCCAGCAAATCCCTTTCACTCAGTAACACAGTACGTTCGATCAGGTTTTTCAGCTCCCGGATATTTCCGGGAAGTGGCAGCGATTCCAGCCAGTTTAAGGTTTTTTTGTCAATCCGCAGCCCTGGCCGGTTATAAATCTCTTTCATATTCTTAAGAAAGTAGTTGGTAAGAACAGGGATATCGGCAGCACGCTCACGAAGCGGGGGCAGACGGATGATGATCAGGTTGATGCGATAGTAGAGATCTTCGCGAAATTTATTGTCAGCGATCATTTCCCGCAGATCACGGTTGGTCGCGCAGACGACACGCAGGTCCACTGACCGTGTCCGGCTATCGCCGAGCACCTCATACTTTCTGTCCTGCAAAACGCGCAGCAGCTTAACCTGACTGTTTAAGTCCAGGTCACCTATCTCATCCAGGAAAATCGTGCCCTTATCGGCCAGTTCAAAACGCCCAACCCTGTCGCTGCGCGCATCGGTAAAGGCTCCGCGCTTATGGCCAAACATCTCACTTTCAAATAAACTGGAAGAAATCCCCCCGAGGTTCACCTTCACGAAAGACTTGTGTCTGCGCAGGCTGTTTTCATGAATGGCCTCCGCAATCAGCTCTTTTCCCGTACCACTCTCGCCGATAATCAATACAGAAACATCTGTGCTGCAAACTCTAACAATAGTTTGCAGCACCTCTAAAAGCTGAGGATCTTCTCCTACAATATTCTCAAATCCATACTTTTCATTCAGCTTTTTCCGCGTCAGTGCAAGAGGCGTTTGCTGCTCTGCAGACAGATCCAGCGCGGTTCTTAGCGCATTCATCAAATGGTCATTGTCCCAGGGCTTATTGATAAAGTCGGCAGCCCCCGCTTTCATACCTTCAACAGCCAGCCTGATAGAACCCCAGCCAGTCATTAAAATCACGGGCAAAGAGGGTCTTAGTTCTTTGATCTTATCTAGCATCACCAAACCATCTTCACCCGAAGTTTCCATGGAAAAGTTCATATCCAGCAGCACAGCATCTATTGCTTTCTCCTTCAGGTGTCCCAATGCTTCTTCGGGACCATTTGCTTTTATCGACTTGAACCCTTCCTGTTTCAAAAGGAGGTTCAGCGAAGCACATACAGCGATATCGTCATCAATAATCAGGATCATATCAGTTTATTAAACAGTTTATTCTTCATGTAACGCATCGGATGGGTTAAGCCGGGTTGCCTTTAAACTTGGATAAAAAGCACAGCTCAACATGAGCAGGTATAAAAACATGGCTGAGCACATGATACTTAAAATCCCATAGTATTCGTTGGTGTAAGGTTCAAAATATTGCATAATTAGCATTTGAACAGCAATCAGCACTCCCGGTAAAATACCCAGGGTAGTGAGAACCATGGATTCTCCAAGAAACTGCATCAATATCTGACCTGGACTCGCGCCCAGGATGACCCGCAATCCAACCTCAGCCTTACGTTTAGACAGGTTATAGCTGAACATTCCTGAAATACCAAGAAACACATTGATCAGCAAGAAAACAAATACGACAAATGTTATACTCAATTGGATGTAGTCAGTTTTGTGCGCGTATTTCTTGATCAGGCCAAGTGATATATTTTGTTTGATCCGGATATCTGCGGCACCAACCGAAGTTACCGATTTTCTGACTTTATCTTCGAGCAACTGAAAGTTTTCTGTGTTTTCTGATTTCAGGAGGTATTTGCCCGCTGCAGTTTGAAGCGGCATGAAAAATCCCGGGTTTAAATTGGCAGAGCTATTTTCTCTGACCGCTTCCGAAACACCAATAATCTGCGCAGTTTTATCGCCAATCAAAATGGTTTTACCAAGTGCACTTTCATTTTTAAAATCCCGTTCCGCAAGATCCCGGCTGATCACCACGGGTATGGAATTTAACACATAGTCCTTTGCAGTAAACCAGCGCCCTTCAACCAGGCCAATACCCATAACATCCTGATAATGCTCATCCACTTCAAACTTCAGGGCCGTAATGACTTGTTTTTTGTAGGTGATCTTTTCCTCACTGCCCCATTGCTGGAAAGGAATGACTTGCGCCGCGCTGACCACTTCCACTTCCTTGATCGCCCGGAGCTTGTCAAGGATCAGGCTGCTGTATTCAGCTTTCTTGTCTTCCGGTACATTTTGAAAATCAGGCTCTACAAGCCAGACATCCTCGTAAGTATATCCAAGCGGCTGGAAATAATTACTGAATTTTTTCATGTTGAGGCCCATGACCAGAAACATAGCCATAAAGGCCACAAATAACTGAAGGAATAGAAAAAAATAGGTCTTCTTCCGGTTCAGGATCATTTTAAATAAGTGCAGGATCATAAGTTATTTCCTCCTTTTAGTGCATAAATCACATTCATACGAGACATTTTCCAGGCTGGATAAACTCCGGAGATGAGACCAAGCAGCAGACAGCTGAAAAGGCAGAAGCCAAACACCCGCCAGCTGATCATAAAACTGCCGGTCTCCATTTTGAAAAGCGGATCAAAAGTATTGATGAAGTGTACGAGCAATTGTGAAGCATAAATTGACAGACCCAGGCCTATCATTCCGCCGATCAGGGTGATGATCACATTTTCAATCACCAGCTGCCCTACAAGATCGCCCGACGTTGCCCCGAAAGACTTCCGCACGCCGATCTCCTCTGCCCTTTCCCCGATACGTGTCACGTTAAGGTTGATCAGACTGATTGCCGGAATAAGCATGAAAAGCGTCAGAATGATAAAGACAATCATTGCTGTTTTTCCATACTGCGGTTCAGCATCATCGGCCGAAGTGCTTTTTGAAAATTGCTCTAAAGCTGTAAAGGCATGTGCTTTTACAGAATCTGCATCCGAAAACGTATGTTTTCTCAGGCGGTTTCGCAACTCTGCACGTACTTTTCGCAGATCGGTTGTTTTGGACAAAAGCAGCGCACTGTAAGATCCCTCAATTGCGGCATTTTTGCGTTGAATATTGACGTCCGTAGTATAGGGTACATAAACATCCGCGTAAACCCTGCTAAACGGCGTTGCAGATTTGACGATGCCGATTACTTTATAAGATAAACCCATTATAGCAATGTCCTTACCCAGAGCTTCTTTTTCATTAAAGAAATAGGATTTTGTTTTTTCATTGATCACAGCCACTCTCGTACCTTTTTTTACCTCTGCGGAATAAAAAGGCTTCCCTTCAGTGAATTCAAAGTCGGTGATCTTCCAAAAGCTATCGTCGGTAAAAGTCAGCATGTGTCCCGCAGTTTTTCCGTTAAGAGACGAAATGAACCCGATGCCGGAAAAATAGGAAATAGCATTTGTACTCTCGAGATTGCCTATGTTCTTTCGAAGGAAGTTGATGCTGGGTACTGCATTGTTCTTTTTACCATCCTTATAAATGGAGAGTTTGTCCAGTATCAGGGTCCGGTCCCGGTTAACTTCCGGTTTGTTTGCACTGACGATCTGATCGATAAACGAGGCGAATATCACGATGATCATGATGGTAAGACTAATGCCTATCAGCGTGAGTGCAGTATAATACTTCTTACGAAGCATTATTTTAAATGTGAGTTTGATATAATTTTTTAGCATGATAACGATTTTAAATCTGGTTTAACTGACCTGCTGCCCGTCAAAGAAGTGAATGATCCGCTGTGTCTTTTTCGCCATTTGAGCATCATGGGTCACCATGACGATGGTCGTCCCGTCTGTTTTATTCAGGTTCAGCATTAAATTCATGACTTCCTCTCCCATAGCACTGTCCAGGTTCCCGGTAGGCTCATCAGCAAGCAGGATTTCCGGATTCCCGATAATGGCACGTGCAATGGCCACACGCTGACGCTGTCCGCCCGAAAGCTGGTTCGGGTAATGCTTCGTCCGCGCACTCAATCCCACTTTCCCAAGTGCTTCCAGGGCTCTTTTGCGCCTTTCGGCACCGGAGATACCACTCCGGTACAGAAGCGGCAGCTCCACATTGTCTATTACCGAAAGATCGTTGATCAGGTGATAGCTTTGAAAGATAAATCCAAGCTTCAGGTTTCTGAATACGGCTAGCTTTTTACGGCTAAGGGAAGTTACAGCCTGATTATCGATATTGATAGTGCCCCCCGTCGGAGTGTCCAGTAAACCGATGATATTGAGCAGCGTACTTTTGCCACAACCTGAGGGGCCCATAATGGCCACAAACTCTCCTTTGTCAATATTGATGTTGATCTTATTGAGGGCAGTTGTTTCGATCGTAGTGGTACGGTAAATTTTTTCTATCTCTGTTAACTTTATCATTTCTGTCTGGGTTATGTTTCTAAATTAAGATTTTCATATTTGTGCTTTCCGGATATTTATATAGATTGGTTTAAATCAGATTTTTGTATTGGTTGCAAAATCATAAAGTGTCAGCACCCGGAGATTAAAGAAGGCATTCCAAAAGCTCTTTAAGGAGAAGACATAATCACGGCGCGCCTGATCCTTTTCCTGCAATGCGATGTTCAGATCAGTGATGCTCAGGTCATTCAGAAAGTACCGCTTTTTTGCAATTTCAAAACGCTGACTGGCCGTTACATCGGCCTCTGCATTGGTCTTCATCTGATCCTGTATCATCGACAATTGTCTTAGTGTGGTATAAATCTCCTGCTCAAAGTTGATCTGGGCCTGTTTTACCCTGGCTTCTACCAGCTTGCGGTTTGACTGTGCTGTTTTGATCCGTGAGGCCGAACGACCCCAGTCAAGGATGGGGACTTGAAACCCCAGCCGGATTTCCTGCTGGTCTCTGGCATCGGCATAGATCCCGGGCAGCCGGTCAGCCACGTTAGTGAGCCCAAAAGTCCCGAACAAATTGACTTTAAGCCCATTCTCACCTTTTGCTTTTGCTACCTCCTTATCCGCTTCAAGTAAGGCCCTTTTAAACTCTATGGCCTGCTGACGGTTATTCCTTGCCTGCTCAACTGCAACTTCCTTATCAATCCTGAAAGTCAGCAGGTCTTCCGGAAGGATAAGCTTAATCTGGTTAGCTTCTGAAAAACCGATAAAGGATTTTAACTGGAGATCTGCGGTTTCAGCATCTACATTAGCATGGGCCAATGCCTTATGTGCATTTAAGACGCCAAGTTTTAAGCGCAGCAGCTCGTCTTTAGAAAGCCGTCCCAGTGCGGCTTTACCTTCACCGATCCTATATATGGTTTCGTTGTTGGACAAGTTTCTGGCAGCGATATCGCGGTTAATCTGCGCGATCAGCAGGCTGAAAAAAAGCTCAGAAGCATCGCGTCCCACCAGCTCCATATCCTCTTTATATTTCTTCTGTGATTCTTCGTAGCGCAAAGGTTCGATCTTTCTATCCCAGGCCAGGGCGTTGAATGCAAACAAGGGCTGGTTCAGACCGATAACCAATGGGTTTCCATTGTATCGGGTCTGCCTGCGGTCAAAATCTGAAAACCGCAGCACATTCGACCCAAGAAACACCTGACCGCCTGTTAGACCGATATTTTGTGTCAATCCTAAATTCAGCTGTGAATTGTCATTGGTCACCGGCCTAAATTCTACCGTTCCGTCTGGCTGGATCACCGGGATATTGGTTTTACTGAACTGGGGCAAGGTACCATCAAGGCTCAATTGAGGGCTATAATTAGACTTAAACGTCTTATACTGCCAATATTGGTTTTCACGTATAGTAGCTGCCTGTACTGAAGCAGTAGAGCGTGCCCTGGCAATCTTAATTACTTCAGTCAGCTTTAATTTAACAGTATCCTGAAGACTTTGGCTCATCACCGTTGCCGGCAAAAATAAACCGGCGATAATTATCATTGATTTGATCATGGCTCTCTTTTATCTATGGCTATTTAACCTTAACCTTTTCCAGATGGATAAAATCCTGCATATCTGAGATGATCACGCTTTCCCCAGGCTGTATACCAGACGATATTTCGATGAAATCGGAATTGCTTTCCCCGGTTTTTATTTTTCGCCGTATAGCCTCATTTCCTTTCAGAACAAAAATCTGTTGTTCCTCGGACCCGTTAAAGGCCGGGCCGTTCTTTATTCTCGTCGCGCGTTCCTTATAGGAAGTGATGACGAAAACATCAACCTTTAGATTAGAACGCAGCAGTTTAGAGCTCTTGTCACTTATACTGACAGAAAACTTTACCGTGCCATTTTCAACTGCAGGCTGCACATTACTGATATTGCCCCGGAGGTCTGTTTTATTTATCCTGATCATGGCTGTTCTGCCGGTTTTTACCTCGTTGGCATAGGTATCGGAAATACTGGCCTCCACTTTAAAACTGCTCAAATCAGCAATGCGTACCAACTCTTCGCCTTCGTTAATATCTGCACCAATTTTGCTGTTTACCCAGGTGATTACCCCGTTTCTTGGCGAAGAAATTGCGGCGCCTTTCAATTTGTCATTAATCCCTTTAATATCTTTTTCACGGATATTGATTTCATAGCCCAGACTTTTCAGGTTGGCTTTCATCGTCGCCTTCTGGTTTTCAATCTGGTTTTTGATCTGTGTCAGTTCCAGTTTCGCTACATTCAATGTCAACCGAGCCTGCTTTACATTCTCTTGCGTACTCCCCCCAATATCCAGGAGTGATTGCTCATGTTCCAAAGCCGTCTCCAGGCTGTTGATCTTCATTTCTTTGATCGCAAATTGTGTTTTCAGTTCATCAAGGCTTTTCTCCAGTTCCAATGACATCTGATATATTTTATTGCGGTTTACGTGCTGTTCCTCATTCAGCTTTTCAAATGCCAGTACAGAAGACTCTTTGTTCAGCCTCAAAATCGACTGACCAGCAAGAACCTTTTCGCCTGCATTAAACATCACCTGTTCTATCTTTGCATTTACTGGCGAACTGATGGTCAGCTCATACTCCGGCATAATGATACCCGATGCCGGTACTGTTGCTTCCACTACGCCAGATTCCGCAACTGATGTCTTGAAATCACTGCGGTTTATAACGGGTTCAACCATACCATTAATGTATACAAATGCCAAAGCAGAAACAGCCGATGCTATGACGACAATCAGATATATTTTCACGCTACGCTGCCTTCGCTGTTTGGCTGAAATTTCACGGTCCATATTATTATTAATTTGAACCTTGTATTCCAATAGAAATGCCATAATTAAATTATTAATTATCAGATAGTTAAATAATATCAGGAAAATCAAACTGTATCATTGTGGACAGTATGTTTCAAAGTGGCCGATCAAAACGTACCGTGGTTATTTAATCCAGACTTGATTCGGTGCGTCAAGTTAGCTGACTTTGGTGACTCACCGGGTTACTTACCTATGAGATGAGAAATCCTGAATTTGGTGCCTAAGGAAAACAAAAAAGCCTGCTATCATACGATTGCAGGCTTTTGTTTGGTTTTTACACCTTTTGAGCGGACCGGACGGGACTCGAACCCGCGACCTCCGCCGTGACAGGGCGGCATTCTAACCAGCTGAACTACCGGTCCGTTTTCCCTTCTCTTTCGTTTCGGGATTGCAAATATAGCGCGATTAATTTAATTCGCAATATTTATTTTAAAATAATCACAAAACCTTAATTTACAGAACCTTCCTTCATCTTTTCTGCATTCTCTGCAAACTGTAAAGCATCAATCAGCTCCTGAACACCCCCGTCCATCACTCCATTTAGGTTATAAAGCGTCAGTCCGATGCGGTGATCTGTAACCCTTCCCTGTGGATAATTGTATGTTCTGATCTTAGCAGACCTGTCACCCGTAGACACCATCGTCTTACGTCTTGCAGCTATATCGCCGTTCTTTTTCTGAAGCTCAATGTCGTATAATTTACTGCGCAGCATTTCCATGGCAATAACTCTGTTACCCAACTGAGAACGATCTTGCTGACAAACCACTACTATCCCCGATGGTTTATGTGTTAACTGCACTTTAGTCTCTACCTTGTTTACATTTTGTCCACCAGCACCACCAGAGCGTGAGGTATGCAACTCAATATCTCCAGGATTGATGTAAAGATCAATCTCCTCTGCTTCAGGCAGCACAGCAACTGATGCTGCAGAAGTATGCACACGGCCCTGCGTTTCTGTATCTGGAACCCGCTGTACACGGTGCACACCTGATTCATATTTTAGCTGTCCGTAAACATCCTCACCATTAACTTTCAGGATCACCTCCTTATAGCCACCTGCAGTTCCTTCGGTCACATCCACAGTTTCTACCTTCCAGCCTTTTTGCTCAAAGAAACGGCTGTACATTCTATATAAATCGCCTGCAAATAACGCAGCTTCATCACCTCCGGTACCACCTCTGATCTCAAACACTGCATTTTTGGCATCCTCAGGATCTTTAGGAATCAACATCAGCCTTACCCGTTCTTCCATCTCTTCCTGTTGCGTAAGCAACAGATCTAATTCCTCCTTGGCCATTTCACGCATCTCCTGATCCTTTTCTGTACTAAGGATTTCTTTGTTTGCATCAATATTGCTCATCACATTCTTGTAGACTCTATACTCGTCCACAATCTTCCCCAGATCTTTATATTCCTTATTTAAAGCTGCAAAACGTTTCATATCCTGCATCGTGTCAGGATTACTTAACTGCTCCTCAACATCTTCCCACCGCAGCTTAATTGCTTCTAATTTTTCTAACATATCTATTTTCAGATTTTATTTATCGCTTTGCAACATTGACAGCTATAAGGCTATCACCTGCTCAGAGCAACGACTGATTTATTCGGGCAGCAAAAATACGGCTTTTTCAGTTAATGATGACAAACCCGTTATTCTTTTTCAAAATATTTAAGACTTAAGTGCTTACCGTCGAAAACCGCATAAGAATTAAACTTTAGCCATTCCCCAGTATTGATGTATCTGCTTCCACCTCCCAGATCCAGATCCAGTGGCAAATGCCTGTGTCCGAATATAAAATAGTCATAATGCGTTTTGGCTAACTGCTCCTTGGCATAGGTGACCAGCCATTCATTATCTTCACCCATAAATACCTCTTCCTGGCTACTCGCCGCCCTACTGCTGCTTGACCATGCATTTGCTATACCAAGACCTATCCTTGGCGGAATCAACGCAAACAACCACTGACATACTGGATTTCTGAATATTTTTCTAAGTATTTTATACTTAGGGTCGCCCGGCCCCAATCCGTCACCATGGTGTAAAAAGAATGTTTTACCTTCCCGCTCAATGATCAGCTCATCGCTGACAATTTCAATGCCCATCTCTTTAGTAAAATAATCATTGACCCACATATCATGATTGCCTTTGAAAAAATAAATCTTGATGCCGGCATCAGACATGGAGGCAAGCTTTCCCTGCAGTCTGACAAAACCTTTGGGGACAACCGTTTGATACTCAAACCAAAAATCAAATATATCGCCCATCAAAAAGAGCTCAGCACATCTAGGTGATATTTCATCAAGCCACCGCACCACACGGTTTTCACGCTTACGGCTCTCCGCAAAATCAGGTGAACCAAAATGGAAATCAGAAGCAAAATATATGTTCTTAGTCATCAGTAAAACAAAGATAAACAAAATATCAGCGCGCTTCTCTTTCAGAAGTTCTACAGATTATGTAGAATATTAATAAATAGAATCTTTATTAATAACAAAAGTTCGTAAATTCGCACAAATTTTAAACACATGATTTCTACTGATATAGCCATTATAGGCGCCGGACCCGTAGGTTTATTTGCAATATTTGAAGCAGGATTACTTAAAATGCGCTGTCATTTAATTGATTATTTACCTCAGGTAGGCGGGCAATTATCTGAAATATACCCTAAAAAACCTATATATGACATCCCGGGCTATCCTACTGTGCTGGCACAGGAACTGATAGATAATTTAATGGAGCAGGCAAAACCCTTCCATCCGGGCTTTACCTTAGGGGAGCGCATAGAAGGTTTAGAAAAACGCGCCGAAGGTGATTTTGTGCTTACTACCAATATGGGCACAGTTATTGAATCCAAAGTGGTTGTTATTGCCGGTGGATTAGGTTGTTTTGAGCCTCGTAAGCCAGCTGTATCAGGTCTTGAACACTTTGAAAACGGAAAAGGTGTCAATTATATGATCCTCGATCCGGAACAATACCGCGACCAGAAAATGGTAATTGCAGGTGGCGGAGATTCTGCGCTTGACTGGACCATCTTCCTGGCTGATATCGTTTCTGAACTTACGCTGGTACACAGAAGTGAAAGCTTCCGCGGTGCGCCGGATTCTGTAAATAAGGTGATGGCACTTGCTGGAAGTGGAAAGATCAACCTTATCCTGAACAGCAACCTGAATTCTGTAACCGGAGCAGGCAGACTGGAAAACGTAGAGATCATACACAATAAATCACTGGAAGTAACCAACGTAGCCGCCGATCACCTGATCCCACTTTTCGGCTTAAGCCCTAAATTGGGCCCTATAGAACAATGGAACCTTAACATCAACAAAAGTGCCATTGAAGTAAATACCGACGATTATTCGACCAACATCCCGGGTATTTATGCCATCGGCGACATCAATACTTACACAAACAAATTAAAACTGATCCTTTGTGGTTTCCACGAGGCTGCCCTGATGAGCCATAGCGCGTATCAGTACATGAACCCGGGAATAAAATACACCATGAAATACACCACTGTAAACGGCGTATCAGAATTTTAAACATGGAAGACAACAACATTAACATACACGTCCAAAATCCAGACGGGAGCTTAACTACCCTTGAAGCTCCCGTTGACATGGGCCTAAGCCTGATGGAATACCTTAAGGCATGTGAGTACGATATTCTTGCTACCTGCGGTGGTATGGCGCTCTGCGCTACCTGCTGTGTAGATGTACTTGAAGGTGAAGAAAAGCTAAACGAGATGACAGACGATGAATATGCCATGCTCGACACCCTGCCAGACCTGCTTCCAAATTCAAGGCTTGCTTGTCAGCTTCAGCTAAATCCGGCTATGGACGGTCTGGTTGTCAAACTGCACGGCAGTTCAGAGTAATCAAGCCGCGTATAAAGTAAGTTAATCATTTGAGACTGCAGCTGCAGCTATTGCTTTGGCAGGGCTTCCTATGGTTTTGTATTCCCCTTCCCCTTTTAGTATGGCCAGCATTTTCGTATTATTGCTCAGCAATGATTTTGCTGCAGTAAGCTCTTTATCATATTGAAATGCCTGCATCACCTTGCCCCGCTCATAATAATACCTGCTTACGATCTGGGTTTCCAATAGCCTTTTTATTTCAGGTTTATGGGTGATCAGCTCTGTTTTTTTAGCCCCAAGCATTTTATCCTTCAGGTCTTCAAGATCGGCCTTCACCACATTCAACTTATTTTCTTTCTCGGCCTCTTCACGAAGATCGGACAGCAACCGTTCCGTACGGGAAATATAAGAATAATCCTTATTGGCCAAAGAAGCTGTGAACTGATCATAATCTGCATCACTTATCTTAAAGCTTGCGGCAGGGGCAATCGATTTATTCTTTTTCTTATATTCATTGGCATAGTCAAAGAACAGGTTTTTTGTCAGGATTGATACAGTAACCGGACTAAGCTTGTTATTCTCCACAAACACATCAGGGTACACGCCATTGCCATCATAAACACTTCTTCCCACTTTAGTGCTAAACTTATTTGCCAGGGAATCTGCAAACTTCAATGTCTTGCCATTCGCATCCTTATGGGCATAGTCAAGTGCCTGTATACACCTTCCCGAGGGTGTAAAATATTTAGCAACCGTAACTTTTACCAGACTGTTGTAGGGTAAATTGAAGGTTTGCTGCACCAGTCCCTTACCATAACTTCTCTGGCCAACAATGATCGCCCTGTCCAGGTCCTGCAAAGAGCCAGCTACAATCTCAGAAGCTGAGGCTGACGAACCACCAATAAGTACGACCAAGGGGATCTGCGGCAGCACTGGCTCACTAAATGTTTTGTAAGTAACGGTTTTCTGCGGATTTCTGCCCTTTTGCGTTACAACCAGCACATCCTTGCCAACAAACAGGTTGACTATTTTAACTGCTTCCTGCAAAATACCACCCCCATTATACCGCAAATCCAGTATCATCCCTTTGGGCTGCTGCTTATTTAAGACCGTCACCGCATCTTTCACTTCCTGCGCTGAATTTTCTAAAAACTTATCCAGGCGTATGTATCCAATACCTTCTTCTGTCATACCCGAATAACTTACATTGGGCTGTTTAATTTCATCCCGCACGAGCTTTTTCGTAATTACAGCCCCCTCTCTTATGATGAGCAACTCCACCTCCGAACCCCGAGGTCCGCGCAACAACTGGCTGATCTGTGTCCGGTCTTTCCCTTTTACTTCATTATTGTTGATCTTTACAACCTGATCTCCGGGCATTACCCCTTGCTTATCTGCAGGATAACCTTCACTTACCTCATTTACAAATAATTTGCCTTCTATAAATACCGTAGCCGCACCGATACCACCATATTGTGTGCTGACATATTTAAGTTTATAATCTTCGATTTCAGATTCGGGAATGTACTCAGTATAAGGATCAAGCCTTTCAAGCATTGCATCAATGCTTGTCCGCATCATATCGGCCGGGTTTGTTTCATCCACATAGTTGATATTGACTTCTTTATATAGAGAAGCAAAAATGTCGAGGTTTTTTGAAACTTGAAAAAGGTCTTCTCTAAAAGACCATGTTAAAGAGGCGAAAGCTAGTAGAATAAATCCGGCGGCAAATTTGTATTTTTTCATCATTCACTTATCTGATATTAAGTAAACTTAGCTAAAATAGTTTTTAAATGCAATTTAAAGACCCTTAGCGCAGGATAAAGGAAGCGAAAAAACTACAACCTGTTACCGTCAGGATCAGCCAATGCTTTTTTAATGGTAAATTCAACGTATTCCTGGTCTCTCTTTACCAAGCCCATCAGTTGCTGTACCAGCTGGTCTTCCTGTCCGGGTGTGAAAGAAAGATCTAACTGTGCCAAATCACGGTATTTTCTAAGAAATTTGATCTTAACCTTTGTCCAGGTCTCAGGAGTAAGTGTAAAACTTGCCATATCTGTTATTTGTGTACAAAAATAGGAAAATAACAGCAAAGAAAAAGACCTTCTCCAATTTAATGAAGAAAGGCCTTTTCCTTATCAGCCTCTGACAGTTATTTGATTTTGTAACTAAAGGTCCTGTCTTTTGTCAGCCCATTTACATTCACTACCCTACCCCTGAACACGACCGATGTCCCAGATGCAATTGCAGCGGGCACAACATAATTGTAAATCAGTGTATCTGCATTTTTAACCGTCGAAAATGATGGCGCATATGGTATCGTTGAAATGAGGACAGAGTCGGCCGTAGCAATCTTCTCATAAAACTGAATTTCCTTTATAGGGTCTGTGGCCTTATACTGAAACTCAATCTTTAATGCTGCGCCTTTGTCGTAACCCGCTACCGGAACGGAAGGTGTTACAAAATTTGTATTAGACACAATCACAGGAAAGCGGTCGTCTGAAACCTTGTTATAGATGGGATCTTCTGTCCGGTCACAGGCAGCCAGGAGTCCTAGTATGGCAAATGCCAGGTATATATGTATATTTTTCATTTGATCTGTTTTATTGAACGTTCCACCATAGTGGCAAAAGAAAATAATCTTGAGCATTGCCGCCTTGTTTTTCTACCTCTGCCGGGTTCAGCTGTATTTCCGTTAGCGGATACAGCGTCCTTCTTGGGTATCCTCCTTTAGCATTTGGATTCGCACCGGTCGGATAATACAGCCCGGTATAGATGTCCTGGCTATAATCCAGCCTTCTCATATCAGCCCAGCTCTCCGGATTCATGAATAAGGCGATGTATTTCTGCTCCATAATGTTTTTAAGTGTCAAAGCTGCTGCACTCTGTGCTACCGCTGCTGAAGCCAGATAGGCATTTCTGGCAGGTACAGCTACCCCAATTTTATCCATATGTGCAGTTATTCCGGCTTTGTAAGCAGTAAATGCCCGCTCTTTTGTAGCAGCCCCAGCCCTAAACGCAGCTTCAGCTTCAATAAAACGGACTTCTGCATTCGTTACCACTGGATACACGCCAATATCATTTGCATACCAGCTACTATAAAAATCCGAAGGAGCAGTTACAGGGATAGCCTGTGCATTATTAGCTCCCGGCTGAGTCCCTGTGCTAGCTACAGTAGCCATAATGGGCAGCCTGGGGTCATCTGGTAAGGCTTCATTACCCAGCAGATTCTTCCCGTTCAGCATTTCAATAAAAAACCGGCCATAAGTAATGGCCGCCATGTTGGTACGCGTAGCGCCAAACACATTGGTAGAATTCAGCACAGTACTCGTTACCAACTGGTATTGTAACTGCGCATCTTCAGCATTTGACGAAATTGCCTTATCTATATAACTTAACACAAGATTCGGATCATAATTCGCTTTTTTAGTGAGGTGATTGGCCTGCCTTGCCTTTAGCGCATAGGCAAACTTGATCCAGGTGGCCGTTACACCTTTGTACAGTATGTCTCCGCTAATGCTGGGAGCAGTGATATAGAATGGCCTGGTGTTTTGGGTGGCGGGCTTTTGAAACTCTGCAATTCCTTCGTCCAGCAACTTATCTACCACGGCATAAATTTCTTCCTGCTTATCATATTTTGGAGATATAGTCAATGCGGGTTGAAATGCTTCTGTATAAGGGATGTCGCCCAGCAGGTCCGTTGCGTGTGCCAAGATCATTCCAAACATCACTTTGCCCGCACCCACATAATAAGCAGATCCTTCATTCTGCGCAATCTGTATCATCGGCGGAATATTAGTCCCGACGATCTGGTAAGTATCCTGAAATGGCCGCACATTAGGTGCAAGAAAAAACTGCTCCACACCGCTATTTGGCGCACCTCTTCTGCCTATATTTTGTGTGAATAGACCTGTCATCTGATAGGACTCAAATGCCTGCATT
Source organism: Pedobacter psychroterrae (assembly GCF_004331695.1). Lineage (GTDB taxonomy): Bacteria > Bacteroidota > Bacteroidia > Sphingobacteriales > Sphingobacteriaceae > Pedobacter > Pedobacter psychroterrae. Next base: position 597,044 of record NZ_SJSL01000001.1, read on the forward strand.
ACGAGGCTATTTGAAATAATACTAGGCAACAGGAAATTCGGTGTTGTTTCTGTCGGGTTATTAGGGTCCGTATTGACATCCAAAAACCCTTTCTTACAAGATGAGATCGTAAATACCGATACCATTGTTATCATTAATATAATCTTTTTCATAATCGACATTTAATTAAAATCCAACCTTTAAGCCCAAATCAAAACCCCGGCGACTAGGTACGCCACCGTAGTCCAACCCTGCCGATCCGCCGCCTCTTACCCCTGCGCCAGACACACCAACCTCAGGATCTATACCGGAATAGTTGGTAAACAGCAACAGGTTTCTTCCGGTAAGGAATATGTTGAGGTTTGAAAATACCCTTGGGGTATATTTATTATCAAGCGTATAGTTTACGGTTACAGTTCTCAATCTGATCCACGATCCATCCTCTATAAAGGCCGTTCCCACGCCTGCCAGGTTATTCTCAAAATAACCTTGTGTCAGCTCCACCTGTTTGGTGTTTTCGCTAAAACTACCATCTGCATTTTTCACAACGCCCTCAAACACTGCCAGCTTACCTCTCTCTGCAGTCTGCATACTCAGGCCACTTCTTACCAACTCCCATTCATTTCCATTGATCACGTCTCCGCCTTTCCTGATATCAACCAAAAAGCTCATCTCTGCATTTTTATATCTAAAGGTGTTGTTAAGACCAAGCGTAAACTTCGGTGCCCTGTCGCCACCGTAAGAAAACAGTGTATTGAATGTCGGATAGCCATTTGCATCGATAATAATCCTACCCTGCGGATCTCTTATATAGTCAGTAGCGCTGATGGATGTCACCGATTTTCCCGGATAAGAAGCCCCTTCAGCTACGTTAATGATAGAAGCATCAGAATTCCTTAAAATAGTAAGGGGAAACGGTAATGACAGCACTTCATTGAAGTTCCTTGCAAAGTTGAAACTAATGTCCCAGTTAAAATCCCGTCCTTGTATTGGGGTTCCAGAAAGCATCAGTTCTATACCTTTATTCTCTACTACACCTCCATTGATGTATTGAAGGATATATCCTGTAGCCTGGCTAACCCTTGGGGCGATGATCTGTTCTACGGTACGGTCCCTGTACAGAGTAGCATCCAGCCTTAATCTATTCTTTAGAAACTGCATATCCAGACCAACCTCGTAAGACCTTCTGGTCTCAGGCTTCAGCTCGGGATTGTTGCCAAAAAAACCAGACCTAAATCCGCCTCCGATAAATGTATTAGAAGCCAAAGGAGATCTGAGACGATAAGGCGCAGTATCCTTACCTACGTCTGCATAAGAAAGCCTGATCTTACCATAGCTAAGCCAGCTGTCATCATCAAGCGCCAGGGATTTAGTAAATTCATATCCCAAACTTACAGAAGGATAAAAGAATGAGCGGTTTTTGACCGGTAGCGTGGAAGACCAGTCATTACGGCCGGTAATATTTAAGAAGACCGTTTTTTTCCAGTCTGCATTTAAACTAGCAAATGCCCCAATAATCCTCCTGATGGAATTACGCTGTATCAGGCTTCTGTTAACTGTATTATTGATACTGATGAAATCAGGGTTTTGGAAGATCAACCCTAAATAATCAACGGTATTAAACCTGGTCTGATCTACTGCATTACCTACAATTAATGATGTAGAAAAATCTCCAAATGTCTTCTCTGCTGTAAGAATCAAGTTTGACGTCAAACTTTGAAAGGAATTTACCGTATGTCCTATACCTCCGTTCTGGTTATTGGGCAACGAAGTACCAACAGCACGGACACTCTGTGTTCGCTCTGTGTAAAAATCTGTTCCCAGGGTATAATTAACCTTTAACCAGTCAAACGGCTTGTACTCCAGCCCGGCCGTTCCTAAAAACCGGTCATTGACATCCGTCTGGGGATTTCTGTCTATGGTAAAATATGGATTGTCTATGTCGGCGGTTGTGAGGGCTATCAATCTCCTCCTGGTGCCATCCGGACTTAAATAGTCTTTCATATCATCATTCTTCGGCCAGTTAAAAATGCTGACCAAAAACCCTCCGGAGCCTCCAAACAATCCCGGTCCTTGCAAGGGCCGTCTGCCTGTCGACCTCATGTAATTTGCTGATCCCGTTACCGAAAACTTTTCACTGGCTATCGCACTCCCAGAAAGTCTCACAGAAGTTTTCCCGTACTCAGTTTTGGGAACCACACCATTCTGTTCTGAATGAGAAGCGGAGAACCGGAAGGTATACTTTTCAGATCCTCCTGATACACTTAGATTATGCGTCTGCGAGGTTCCCGTCCTGAAGAACGTTCCCAGATTATCATAAATCTGCTCTCCAGGCAAAAATTCTGATCCATAAGAATCTCTGCTGGTTGCCGCAAATATCCCACCTGTCCCCTGTTTATAAACAGACTGCGTTTCAGGCAGCCGCATTACGTTATCCCAGGAAAACAGGTTGTTATAGACGATACTGGTAGATCCTGTTTTACCTTTTTTGGTGGTAATGATAATTGCCCCGTTACCTGCTTTGAGCCCATACAATGCAGCGGCTGCAGGCCCTTTCAGCACGGTCACCGTTTCAATGTCATCAGGATTGATGTCTGAGGCCCTGTTTGGTGTCCCTAAGCTTCGTCCCAGAATGCCGTTAAAACCACTTCCCGCACCCGGTGCAAGCGACTCCACAAAAGAACTGTTGTCCAGCGCAACGCCATCCACTACAAAAAGCGGTTGATTATCTCCGTCCAGGGATGTCCCGCCTCTTAAAATGATGGACGCCCCTTCTCCCGGACCACCTCCTGAACTGGTAATGACAGCACCAGCTATCTTCCCTTGCAGGGCATTGACAATGTTCTGCTGCCGGGATTCCGCAATGTCTTTTGCGCCAACAGTCTGGACGGCATAATTGATGGATTTCCTGTCCTGGGCGATGTTAAACGCCGTGACGACGACCTCATTCAGGTCTTTAGTATCTGATGACAACACCACATCAATTAATTTTGCTGTTCCGACCGGCTTTTCCTGGACGGAAAAACCGATGTAACTAAACACTAAAATATCCGCAGGAGATGCCTGGATGGAATAGGTTCCCGTACTGCTGGTCTGCGTAGCAGTATTGGTTCCTTTAATTTTGACCGAAACACCTGGTATTCCGCCCCCATCATCAGAGGAGGTAACTTTTCCGGTAATTGTGGTTTGCTGGGCCATAACCTGGGAGGTTAAGAAAAAAAGGCCCATAAAAAGCAACGATAGTTTTCTTTTCATAGAAATAGGGATTGAATAAAACTTAGGTTAGTTTATAATCGAGCTTGCTGATGCACGCAGTTACCCATGCAAAAACAGGCTCATTAGTAAATATCCTAAAAAATTTTCAATTAGCCTAGTTATAACTTGCTCATTAGTAAGGCAGACAAATCTTCCCCATACATACCGAAGGCACACCCGGCCTGCCGCCAAAATCAATTGGCTCGCCAACTAAAGTCTCATTGGCTAGCACCGCAAATAGTACCGCTTCCTTAGCATCTGGATTAATGTCCAGCTCGGCTGTTGTTGAAAACCTTGCATTCGCAAGTCCAGCTTTAATTTTTTTCAGGAGTAAAGGATTGTGCATTCCGCCCCCGCTCATGTAAATAACAGGGTCCGCCTCTCTTCCAAAACATTTCTCTACTGCATTTACAATCACTCTTGCAGAAAAGCTACAGAGTGTAGCCATGACATCCTCTTTTTTTATCAGCAGCGTACCTGAAGCCATTTGTGCATTCTCAAGATATTGCAGATTAAACAATTCAGGACCCGTGGTTTTAGGAAAATCCATTTTTAAAAAAGGAGTTTGCATTAAAGCATTGAGCAATTGGGCATTGACCACTCCAAGACTTGCTATAGCAGCATCTTTATCACAATATAAGCCTGGATAATGCTTTTGTACATATTGGTCCATCATTGTATTACCCGGACCAACATCAGTAGAAAACACTTTGGCCGCATCATTGTCCCCCGGCAGGTAGGTGAAATTTGCAATCCCGCCGATATTGAGCATTACACGGTTCTGGCCTTTCTTAGAGAAGATGAGATAATCACCATATACTGCCAGGGGCGCACCCTCTCCACCCGCAGCAACATGCTTCTGTCTAAAATCAGAGATGGTAATGATACCTGTGGTTACGGCAATATGATCGCCATCGCCAATCTGCAGTGTGGCATTAGGATAACCAGGCATGCGATGCAAAGATGCCGGAGCATGAAAGATAGTTTGTCCGTGGCTTGCGATGGCGGCTATATCAGATGCGGTCTTTCCCCATTCCTCAATAGCTTCTAAGATCATATTTGCATGGACCAGTGCGATCCGTTCGTTCATTATGCACACCAATTGAAGATCAGCATCCCGGCGGGAGAAAACTGCTTTAATATCGGCCTTAAACTCATTAGAATAGGAAATAGTCTTAAACGCTAAAACGCTAACTTTTGTGTCCGCACCACTTCCACTGATTTTGCACAGTGCTATGTCCAGGCCATCTAATGAGGTTCCGGACATCAGGCCGATGATCAGCCTTTCAGGTTGGTTAACTATGTCAAAAATCTTCTTTATATTTGAGTTCATACCATCGCAAATATAGTAATACTGTTTCGAACATGTACGAACCTGTAATAGGCAGCAAACTTATTGGGTTGTATAATCGTTCTCAATGAGTCCTTAATAACTAAATTATAAGTCCGGTGTGAGTCCGGTTTTTTGTGTAAAAAACCGGACTCACACCGGACTCACTCGGCACTCAAACCGGATTCACCTACAACAGTGCGAAAGCACCTATACAACCGTTATAATTTATAAACATATCCGTGTGTTTCTGGCGTTTAAATTCCTTTTCGTAGTTCCTGAACTAACCCCAAATCAAGAATTATATAGAAAATTTGCCGAGGAGTTGACTATTCTTCCTGATCAAATATCATACCACGCAAACGATTGAACATGGCCATAAAAAAGCTTTTTTATTAGTGGATTACGCTGAGTAATTAAAAAGAAATAAAAACTTTTTAAAAATTTGATTAAGTCAATACTGACAGGTATATTTACTGCTCCGTACAACCTCTAATAACAAATAAATGGCAAGATTAAATCTTCTGGAAGAAACGCGTTTTGAAAAATTACCGGTTTCTGTCTTTGAAAATCCTAAGCAGGCATCACTAAGTGTAGCAAAAAGAATAGGAGACCTTATCAGGGAAAAACAAAAAAACAACACCCAGACAGTGCTGGGATTAGCAACCGGGGCTACGCCAATAGCAGTTTATGCAGAACTGGTAAGGATGCATAAAGAAGAAGGGCTGAGCTTTAAAAATGTAATCACCTTTAACCTGGATGAATACTACCCAATGCATCCATCGGCGGCACAAAGCTATGTCTCGTTCATGAATGAAAATCTATTTGACCACATTGACATTGATAAAAGCAATGTAAACATTCCTGATGGGACACTGAGCCTGGAAGAGATCCCCGCATTTTGCCTTGAGTACGAGAAAAAGATAGGCGACCTGGGAGGATTGGACATTCAGATTTTAGGTATCGGACGTACCGGCCACATTGGCTTTAATGAGCCGGGTTCGGCACCAAACTCAGGTACACGACTGGTAACACTGGACGACCTGACCAGACGTGATGCGGCCCGCGATTTTGGCGGCAAGTCATTCGTGCCCACCAAAGCCATCACCATGGGTATCGGTACGATTTTCAAAGCAAGGGAGATCATCCTGATGGCCTGGAACAGGAAAAAGGGGTCAATCATTAAAAAAGCAGTAGAAGGAGAAATTTCCAGTGAAGTTCCTGCTACTTACTTACAGCTTTCAGACAATGTAGAGTTTATTTTAGACCAGGATGCTGCCTCACTACTTACCCGTTTTGATACACCGTGGTTGGTTAAGGATTGCGTTTGGGATGAAAAACTGACCAGAAAAGCAGTGATCTGGCTGGCCAACTACCTAAAAAAACCTGTCTTAAAACTTACTGAAGACGATTATAACAACAATGGAATGGCCCAGCTTGCAGTAGACAGGGGTCCGGTTTATAACATCAACATAAATATTTTTAATAAACTACAACACACCATTACAGGTTGGCCGGGCGGTAAACCCAATGCAGACGACTCACAAAGACCTGAGCGGGCTGAACCTGCGAAGAAACGGGCGGTGATCTTTTCTCCTCATCCAGATGATGATGTGATCTCAATGGGAGGAACTTTTATCCGCCTGGTAGATCAGCAGCATGATGTACATGTGGCCTATCAGACATCAGGCAATACTGCGGTATGGGATGATGACGTACTTCGCTTTGTTGAGTTTAACATAGACTTTTCAGAAAAAATTGGCGCCGACAAACAGCAACTGAAAGACATGTATCAGAACATGCGCTCTTTCATGGAAAGTAAGCAACCTAACCAGGTTGATACCCCTGAGATACAAACGGTAAAAGGGCTGATCAGAAAGGGTGAGGCTATAGCTGGCGCAAGGTATTGCGGCCTGGATGATGACCATATCCATTTTATGGCCCTGCCATTTTATGAAAGTGGTAAAAACACTAAAAACCCGATTACTGACGAAGATGTGGTACTAACCATGGAACTGCTTCAGAAAATAAAACCTCATCAGATCTTTGCCGCAGGTGATTTTGAAGATCCTCACGGCACACACATTGTATGCTTCAACATCATTCTAAATGCGTTGAAAAGACTGGAAAAAACAGAAAGCTGGGTGCAGGATTGCTGGCTATGGATGTACCGTGGAGCTTGGCAGGAATTTGAGACACATGAAATTGAAATGGCTGTGCCGCTCAGTCCGCAGGAAGTAGAACGAAAAAAATTCGCTATCTTCAAACATCAGTCGCAAAAAGACAGGGCTGTATTTCCAGGAGATGATGCAAGGGAATTCTGGAAAAGGGCAGAAGACAGAAACCGGGAAACCGCACAGGCCTATGATGATCTTGGGCTGGCAGAATACGAGGCGATGGAAGCATTTGTACGCTATAAATTTTAAATACTCATGATATGAAACAATCCCAAACCGCCGGGATGGCCCCGATAAGGCTGCTTTCTCTGGATTTCTTCAGAGGGGCTACCGTAGCAGCCATGATATTGGTAAACAATCCCGGCGATTGGGGTCATATTTATGCGCCACTGGAGCATTCCGAATGGCATGGTTGCACACCAACAGACCTGGTATTCCCATTTTTCCTTTTCATTGTCGGTGTTTCTATCGCTTTTGCGATGGGTAGCAAGAAAGAAAATCCGGCCACACATGGTAAAACCATTTTCAAAGCTTTAAAAAGGGCATTGATATTATTTGGACTTGGCTTATTCCTGACCTTATTTCCTGAGGTCTTTACCAAACCGGTTGAATCTCTGCAAGGAATGCGGATACCCGGTGTATTGCAGAGAATAGCCCTGGTATTTTTCATTTCTGCGGTCCTTTTTTTAAAGGTCTCCCTAAAGAACCTGAGGATGCTTTTTGTCCTTTTACTAGCTGTCTATTGGGCATTAATGACGTTTGTACCCGTACCTGGTACAGGCCCCGCAAATCTTGGAAAGGAAACCAATCTTGGCGCATGGTTGGATCGCAGCATATTTACAGAAGCACACTTATGGAGCTCATCAAAGACATGGGACCCTGAAGGCTTACTTGGTACAATTCCTGCTATTGCCACCGGTCTGTTTGGCATATTGGTTGGCGCATATTTAAAAAGAAAGGATGTGCCGGATGCTGTTAAAGTATCCTGGTTATTCTCGACGGGATGTGCCGCCGTTGTACTGGGCTTGTTATGGGATTTGCAATTCCCTATTAATAAAGCACTATGGACCAGCTCATTTGTATTATATACAGGTGGTTTGGCTACCATGGTACTGGCTATGAGTTACTGGATAATCGATGTAAATAAATACAACAGATTTACGAAACCCTTCGTGGTTTATGGAGTAAATGCCATCACTGTTTACTTTCTGTCCGGAATCTTACCCCAGATACTGAGTATCATCCGGATAAACACAGTGAATGGAGAAACAAATGTATATTCGTTGCTGTACAGTGGTTATGCCAGTAATTTCTCTCCTGTAAATGCTTCTTTGTTGTGGGCTGTCTCTACAGTATTGTTCTGGTTAGTAATTCTTTGGTTCATGTATAATAAAAAAATCATTATAAAAGTTTAATTTAGCGAACCTAACTTTTATAATTCATGAACAAAAAAATTAATATCCTGGGATTCGGATTGGTCGCCGTTATGGCTTTAAACGCCCCCGCTTATGCCCAAAAGAAAACTATCGTTGCTAAGAAACCAACAGCAACAGTAGTTAAAAAGATGGAAGGTACCATTATTCCCAATGATCCTGATGTTAAGATCGGCAAATTGTCAAATGGCCTGACGTATTACATCCGGAAAAATGCTGAGCCTAAAAACAGGGCTGAGCTATACCTCGCTACAAGTATTGGCTCGTTAATGGAAGATGATGACCAACAGGGTCTTGCCCATTTTACTGAGCATATGGCATTTAACGGCACTAAAGATTTTCCGAAAAATGAAATGATTAATTATCTGCAAAAGGCAGGTGTACGCTTTGGAGCTGATTTAAATGCCTATACAGGTTTTAACCAGACTGTTTACCAGCTGCCCATTCCCACAGATAGTGTACTTGTATTTAAAAACGGATTTAAGATCCTCGCTAACTGGGCAGGAAAAGTGATCATGGAAGGCGAAGAGATTGATAAAGAGCGTGGTGTGATTATTGAAGAAGACCGTCAGCGAGGCAAGAACCTGCAGGAGCGGACGAGCAAGCAGTTGTTGCCTTTATTACTGAATGGCTCACGTTACGAAAACCGTATTCCGATAGGAAAAATTGATATTTTACAATCTTTTACCCACGACAAGATCAGAAATTTCTACAAAGACTGGTACCGGCCAAATCTGCAGGCGGTGATAGCAGTAGGCGATTTTGATGTAAACGAAGTGGAACAGCTGATAAAAGCCAGTTTTTCTGAACTGACCAATCCTGCAAATCCAAGACCTCGTCTAAAATACGATCTTCCTGACAATAAAGAACCACTGGTGAAGATCATTACCGACCCGGAGCAAACACACAATGTGGCGATGATCATGTATAAACAGCGTGGCGTTACCACTAAAACAACTGCTGATTACAAAAGATCGCTGATGTATTCGATGATCAACAGTATGCTGGGCGCCAGGTTGCAGGAAATGCTGCAAAAAGGAGATGCTCCCTTTATCTTTGCCCAAAGTAATTACGGTCCTTACCAGGGAGGCCTGGTAACTGGCATCAATGCATTTCAAACTGTAGTTGCCTCAACATCAGGCGCTACACTTCAAAAAGCTTTTGAAGCCGGGCTGGCAGAAAATGAGCGCATAAGTAAATTCGGATTCGTCGCTGCTGAACTTGAAGTGGCTAAAAAGAACATCCTGGCAGGCAATGAAAAGCAGTTTAAAGAAAAAGACAAGACACCATCTTCTAATTTTGTACAACAATATCTCAATAATTTCCTGAACGGAACAATCATTCCCTCTATAGATTTCAGGTATGAGGAGACGCAAAAAGCCATTGCAGCGATAAGCCTTGCTGAAGTAAATGCGCTTGCAAAAACACTAACAACGAAAGAGAACCAGATCCTGATCATACAGGCTCCGGAAAAAGATAAAGCCGGACTCCCTACAGAAGCACAACTGGTCGCTTCACTTAAAAGTGCAGGTTCAGCTGTTACCGCATATGTTGACAATTCCTTGAACAAGCCATTGCTTGACAAAAAACCTACAGCAGGCAAGATTCTAAGCGAAACAAAAATCGCGGACATAGATGCTACTCAACTAACGCTGAGCAATGGAATTAAAGTGCTGCTGAAAAAAACTGACTTTAAAAATGATCAGATCATCTTTAGCTCTTTTTCAAAGGGCGGGACGTCCTTGGCAAATGATTCAGAATTTAAATCGGCCCAGATGGTTGGCCTGATTGCACAAAATGGTGTTGGTGAATTCAACCCAACCCAGTTAAATAAGCTTTTGGCAGGTAATACAGGTCGCGGAGGTACTTATATTGGCGACCTTTATCAGGGCTTTAGCGGGAGTGCTTCTCCAAAAGACCTGGAAACATCCTTCCAAATGTTATACGTGTATGCTACAAATCCGCGCAGTGATGCAGAGATCTTCAACAAGAAAATAAGTGACATTAAGGTAGGCATGGCCAATAAGAATGCAGATCCGGAAAGTGTTTTTTCTGACACTACCCAAGCAGTGCTGTCTTCGTACCATAAGCGTGCTATGCCGTTTAACCTGGAAGATCTGGATGAGGTTTCTTTAGATAAAGCTTTTGCTTTTTATAAAGACCGTTTTGCAGATGCAAGTGAACAGACATTCGTAATTGTAGGTGCATTTGACATGGCGACCATCAAACCGCTTATTGAAACTTATATAGCCAGTCTGCCATCGTTAAATAAAAAGCAGGATTATATAGATGCGGGGATCAGGGCACCAAAAGGGAAGGTCAGCAAAACTGTGTATAAAGGCCTGGAAGATAAGGCTTCAGTAGAACTGTTTATTCATGGTGATTATGAGTTTAATGCGGAAAACAATGTACATCTGGACGCTTTAAAGGCCGCACTGGAAATAAAATTGCTGGAGCGTTTGCGTGAAAAGGAAAGTGGCGTGTATAGTCCTTCTATTAGCCTTAGTGTAGAAAAATACCCCTCAGCACATTATTATTTCAATATTTCATTTAGCTGTTCTCCGGCAAATGTTGAGAAATTGATTGCTGCGTCTCTGGACGAGGTAAATAAGATTAAAGTCAGCGGTGTGTCAGCCGACGATATCAGTAAATTTAAGTCTGAAGAGCAAAGACAAATAGAGCTCAACTTACGCAATAACAATTACTGGCTGAACTACATCACCAATCGCCTGAAAAATGGGGAAGATCTTGGTCAGCTATTGAAAGACCAGCAAAGACTGGATGGTATTTCTGCGGAATCGACAAAGGCCGCGGCTCAGAAATACCTTGGCGAGGATAACTACATTCGTCTGGTTTTATTACCTGAGAAAAAATAAAGCTTAAAAAAGGCTGTAGCAAAGCGTGATTATTTAGCTTTGCTGCAGCCTTTCATTTAAAATGGTGCCGGTTCTTCCCTTGTCTGCACTCCTACCGGACCGCTGGGTTCACTTTCGTTCCTTAGTCGGTCAAGTGCTGTTACGAGGTAATTATATCTTTTTCCCTTTTCCACTGTGGTATCTATAAAAGATGTATAGTCCTCAAAACTAATTTTCAGGATATTTCTGGCATTAAGAATATCGATCTTATCTCCTTCTTCGAAGCGATAAATTACATATCCTGAAGCAGTCTCCCCATCACTCGCTTTATGCGGGGCAGTCCATTTCAAATGGATTCCGTCGTCCATCGCATCTGCTGCAAGTTGCTGAGGCTGATTAGGCACGATCTCGTCCAGCCAAGGCATCTGCGGGGGCAGTGCAGGATGTTTGTACAGATCATTCCTAAGTGAATCACCTGCGGCACGTGCTATGGTAGAAAAAGATTTTGAACTGAAATATACGCTGCCCTGTACCCGGTTGTTATTCCTGATATACCTTACCTGATCAGGAATCTGACCGGGCAGGCGCCATGCCGCTTCCATCTTTTGATTTACGAGATAGGCCGCCTGTCCGATATACAGGTGCCTGCCAAAAGTATTATTGCTCCACCAATCTACCAATGTACCAAACGGAGCAGCTTTTCTGGTAAAGCTGAAATAAACCTGGGGATTGATATAATCTACCCAGCCCTCTTTAACCCATTTCCTTGAATCGGCAAATAGTTCGGTATAATTGGAGAGGCCGTTAGTAGCAGACCCTAATGTATCTTCAGCGCTGTTTTTCCAGATCCCAAATGGGCTTATCCCAAATTTAACATACTTTTTATATTGATGAATACTATCGTCCAGTTGCTTGATCAGCAGATCGACATTGTTTCTGCGCCAGTCGTTTACATTTGTAAACCCATTAGGGTATTTGCCGAATGTGGCTTCGTCCCTGATCTTTTGCCCTGCCACCGGATAAGGATAAAAATAATCGTCGAAATGTATGCCGTCGACATCATAGCCTTTCACTACATCCAGTATAACCTGTACAATATATTCTCTAACTTCAGGTAATCCCGGATCAAACTGCTTTTTCCCTGCATAGGTAAAAAAAAGCTCAGGACGTTTGCGGGTCATATGGCTTTCATGTACCACCGAATTAACACCCATTGTGGCTCTGTACGGGTTGAACCATGCATGCAGCTCCATCCCTCTGAAATGGGCTTCTTTAATAGCAAATTCTAATGGATCATAACCTGGTGCCGGGGGCAGCCCCTGTCTGCCCATGAGCCACTGGCTCCATGGTTCCCTGGATTTGGCATAAAAGGCATCAGCAGCCGGTCTAACCTGTAGTATAATGGCATTCATACCATTTGCTTTGTGCTGTTCTAAAATGCCAATTAATTCCTGCTTCTGCTTATCAATGGTCAGTCCTGGTCTTGAAGGCCAGTCAATGTTGGAGACGGTGGCTACCCATACCCCTCTGAATTCTCTTTTTGGAGCAATTTTTGATATATTTTGAGCATTAAGAAATGCAGGTGATATTAAAAACAAGAATAGTGCATAAAAAGTAAGTTTAGGCATCATTTAAAATTGTTGGTAGTTTAAAATTCGTTTTCATGTGTGTGGCACAGAACACATTTCTGTACTTATCCTAGCAAGTAAACGAATTTTTTTTAGGTCTCCTACAAATTGAATGTTTTTTTTATCTTTTGTCTTATTTTATTTATGTTCGCCTTTTAACTATTTAGACAAGAATTTTAATAATGTCCGATCAGAATGATTTAGTAAACAAAGGAGACCGTAATAAAATCTATTTTCTGGTCATCGTCATTGTGGCACTATTGGGCACAAATGCTTATCTTTTTTTTAAGGATAAGCAGCAAAATGAGCGGTTCGTGAACATCAATACTGAAAAAGACAGGCTTAAGCTGGAAGTTGAAAAAATAGAGGTTGAGCTGGATAAGGTAAATACACTCAACATTAAGCTAAGCGAAAAATTAATCAATGAACAACAGCTTGCCCGTGATAAGATTGCGGAATTGAAAGCTGCACTTAAGGAAGGATTCATCACCCAGGTCGATCTTGAAGCAGCACAGGCAAAGGTCAAAGAACTGCGCGAATTTGTAACAAACTACAATGAATCGATCATACAACTGAGAAAAGAAAATTCCTATCTGAAAGCACAACTGGATAGCATCAGGGACTCAGCAAGTTCAGCCAGTGAAAGAGCTGAAGAACTGGAAAGAAGAAATTATGAACTAAGAGAAAAAGTAAAAACCAGTTCTGCATTAAAGGCATCTAATATCTTTATCGTTGCCTACAGGGTAAAAAGCAGTGGGAAAAACATAGAAGTGACCAAGGCAGGTACAGCAAAAAAATTAACGGTTAGTTTTGAGATTGTTCCAAATTCACTTGCTCAAAAAGATTACCATAAGATCTATTTACGTGTTTTTGATCCTACAGGTAACCTTATTGCCAATGAGAACAATATGTTTGAGGCTGATGGGCAGGAAATGCAGTACAGCTCTTCTACTTCCATATCTTTTAATGATGACAATACTTCCTATACAATGAACTGGATTAACCCTAATGAGTTTATTAAAGGCACTTACTCCATTATTCTTTATGCCGATGGGTATACCATGGGACGCGCTAATATTGAATTAAGATAAAGGGAAACTAAGATAGAATGTTGTCCCAACGTTATTCAAAGATTTAAATTCTATTGTACCGCCAGCGTTTTCAACAGCCTGTTTTACAAATGCCAGTCCCAATCCTGTCCCTGATGATTTGGTTGTAAAATTTGGAACAAAGATTTTGCTTTTCAGTGATTCATCAATTCCCTTTCCATTATCTTCTACCTCAATAAATACACTTTCCCGGTTATTGAAGATCTTTACCCTGATCGTGGATTTAGTATTGGGTGTTGAAGCCTCGATAGCATTCTTAAATAAATTATTAAAAGTCCTCAGTAACTGATCTTTATCTCCAAGGATGATCAGCTCTATCGCTGCGTTATTAATGATTAGGATCTCTGCATCTAGTGTATTGGTAAACACATCCCTCGTCTGCTCTATAATAGGGAGCAACTGAAGTTTCTCCAATTTGGTATCCGGCATTTTAGCAAAGTTTGAAAATTCTGATGCGATGGTAGATAAACTGTCTATTTGCTCAATGAAAGATTTATTAAAACGTTCAAACTTCTTTTCAAAGTTGGGGTCTTTCTCTTTCCATGATTTTTCCAGTAATTGTACACCAAGCTTTAAAGGAGTCAGTGGATTCTTAATTTCATGGGCCACTTGTTTGGCCATTTCTCTCCATGCGCTTTCCCGTTCTGACCTTGCGAGCTTAATCGCGCTTTCTTCAAGTGCAGCAATCATTTTGTTATACTCTTTAATCAGCGACCCAATTTCATCGTGACGAGACCAGAATATAGGCTGATTTCTTTGGCCAAGCTTAGTCTTTTTGATGCTGTCCTGGATAAAAGTCAACGGACTTGTGATCTGATTGGCAAGGAATACGGCTAAGATTCCTATTGCGACAAATACCAGTGCATATATATTGATCAGCGTATTGATAAAGACACCGATCTTATTCTCATAGTCTGCCTCATTAGCATAATAAGGTACAGCAATATAGGCTATTGTCTGATTCTTAGCATTTCTAATAGGCGCATAGGCAGAAGAATAAACAAAAGTACCTATCCTTTCTGTGGGATTAACAAATTCTGATCCCTGGAGCAGACTTAGATGAAAGAAAGCCTTTGAACCCAGCCTCGGGCTTACTATGCCTAAATCATATATTTTGGGCAAGGAACTAAATAGCAACTTACCATCAACATCAAAAAGATTTAAATAAGCAGCATTGATATCTGCAAATTGATTAAAATCATCAATAGACTTATCTGATTTGGCGGGGATGCCAGTGCTTAAGATACGCTTTTCGTAAGATTGCTGTACCTTCCTTACCTTTTCCTTAATGAAATCCTGCTGCTGGTCGCTATATTCTTTACGTATATAGAAATAGGTTACCCAACCTACGATCAGCAGGGTAGCAACTACTGAAAGTACAATTGAAAACTGTATCCTGGTTTTGTACAGTATCTTATTTGCATTGATCATGAGTGACCGGTTGATGTTAAACCAGCCTCCCCAGCTTTCATCTATGTTTTTCAAAAGCCAGATCAGGGTATAAAGCGTAATCGAAAAAACGATAAAAACCAAAAAGAAAAACGACAATGTAGCCAACCGAACAATATCAGAGACTTTCTCTTTACTGATGACAATAAATTTTGAAGAATCTGATGAATAAATAAGATGCGTATAATTAAGGCTGTCTTTAAAAAAATACATTTTTTTGGCAGGACCGGTGGTAAATTCTTTACCTGAAAGTTTGTAGGTATATTTACCTGACTGGCTCTCTAATCTGCCATCCTTATAAAATGCTATTGAATATTTGCTGTAATCATTGTCATTCTTAATGGTACGGTCTACCAACATTTCCGGCAGCTGACCTCTATAATTATATGGTTGTGATTTTAGTTCGATGACAAGTGTACCAAGTATGCGGTTATCTTCCTTTACCGGAATAATGCCAAAATAATTTTGATAACCAAAAGTATCATTCAACCGATAAAAATAATTAGACTCAGGAGCTTTAACAGAGCCTGCCTGCACCAATCCTTTAAAGTAGCTTAAAGGCAGTACCCCCAGGCCAGTAATAGCCGAATCAAGGTAATTATATTCATGGATAGCAAACTCAAACCTTGGCAGATACCTTTCAAGGTAATTCTTCTCAATATTCTTCCTTAAATCTATCGTACCGTTCAAAGCAGGCCTTTTGAAATAATTTAATACAAAAGTATTTTTAAGAATATTCTTTTCTATATTCTCGATAGTACTTATTAAAATAAAGTCATCCTTTGATATTAATCTCTGTGCGATGATACTGCGGTTAGCCTCCTCCTTTTGATCAATAAATTTCAGATACTTGATAGCTGATATAAATGCCAGACAGAAAAAAAGCAATGCAAAGATTCTTATAGAAAATTTGTTGGCCAGCATGTAAAAATTCCATGCAACGATAAAAATAAACAATCCGTATGCAATAAAAAACATGCTGAAGTCTGTATTCACCCGGTAAATGAGATAGGCTAAAAACAGGGCAATGAATACAGTTAACCGGTCTTTGCTTGTAACATTCAGCTGCAGGGTCAGCTGCATAAAAATAATTGCAATGAGGTAAATATTAAACCAGACCAGACATAAAATGATGATGCTTACCCAACTGATCAAGCCAAGATTAATGATATTGGTAATGTCGAAATTGATTTTTGAATTGATGATCAGCCCAAAAAAGACCTTGTCAAACAGAAAAGCTATTGCTCCAAAAACCATTAAAAACCCCAGGTGAAAAGAAATCCCTGAGAGTCTACTTTTTGTTAGCCATTTTGGAAGTCTGTACCTGTCATTATATGTATAAATAAACAATATGATCCATGTTACAGCAATTACATTCAGTAGAAAATCGCCTAGTGAGGGCATAAAAAAGCTCTCCGCATATATTCTTGGGCTAAAGATCAAAAGGTTAAACTGTTTGTTAAACCAACCATATTCGAGATCAGTAACCCTGATTGTAATAAAGAAGAGCGCAAGCACCAATATTGCGGCTATCAAATCACCTCTTTTTGCAAGCCAGGCACAAAATGAATTGAAGAACAAGCAAAAACTGAAAAGACCGATGACCCATAGCCAGATTTCAACTGTGCTATAAATACCCTTTGAATATTCAGGCCTGAGTTTTACTTCAAACAGTAACTTCTTATCAAGATTAGTGATCCCCTGTACCTCAGCATCTGAAAATGTGGCTAGTGTAAGAGAGCTGCTATTAGAAAGGTAACTGGAAAAGTCATTTGTGAGGTACTCATTCTGTATACTGTACTGATTTTTGACCTTGATAAGAAACACTAAAGTAAAATCCTCTGTCGTTCTTTTGATAACCTCGTACCAGCCATTGCTGAATTGTGAAAAGTATGAGCCCTCTCTTATCAATCCGGGATTGTCAGGGACGGTTTTAATTGAACTCCAGAATTTTAATTGCTGATTTTGGTAAGTGAGGATGTCAATGCCTTTTTCCCTATACTTTTCAATGAAATCAAGCCCATAATTGTCATTAAGATGATATTGCTTCGCTCTTTCTATCTGTACGGAATCCTTTAAAAAGTTATAGACAATACGTTCGTTGACGGCAAGGTTCTCTTGAAGCTTACCAGCTTCGTAGCGGAGGAGCTCCTTTTTACTGACAGATTGCTTCAGGGAAATTGCCGTAACAATACAGCAAGCCCCCATTATTAATAAAAGAAATCTAATTTTGCCTCCTATACTCACATTTAATCTATTTTATTAAAGGTTACTAATATAACCCGTTTATGCATTCGCTGCAGAACTTGTAGGCATCGCTCTATTTACTTTTTTAACCAAACCCTGCAAAACATTCCCCGGACCTACTTCAATAAATTCAGTTGCGTTATCAGCAATCATATTTTCTATAGTCTGTGTCCACCTCACAGCACCGGTTAACTGAGAAATTAAATTTGCTTTAATGGTCTCCGGATCGGTATTGGCTACCGGGTCTACATTCTGATAGATGGGGCATATCGGTGCAGAGATTGATGTGTTTTCAATGGCCTGCTGAAGTTCCAGTCTTGCGGGTTCCATCAATGGGGAATGAAAAGCCCCGCCAACATTCAGTTTCAAAGCTCTTTTAGCTCCTGTTTCTGTGAGCTGCTGACAAGCAAGATCAATACCTTCAATGCTGCCTGAGATCACCAGTTGTCCGGGGCAGTTGTAATTTGCCGGTACCACAACCTCATCTATTCCGCTGCAAATGGCTTCTACCACTTCATCTGACAAGCCTAGTATCGCTGCCATCGTTGAAGGCCGCAATTCACATGCTTTCTGCATTGCATTCGCACGCGCGATCACCAGCCTTAACCCATCTTCAAAAGACAATGCCGAGGCCGCTACCAGTGCTGAAAACTCTCCAAGAGAGTGGCCTGCCACCATATCGGGCTTAAAATCTGCACCAAGGCTTTTTGCCAGGATCACAGAGTGAAGAAATATCGCTGGTTGTGTAACGTTGGTTTGCTTTAACTCTTCATCTGTACCACCAAACATCACATCGCTGATACGGAAACCGATAATGTCATTTGCCTGCTCAAACAATGCTTTAGCTGCATCATTCTCATAGAGCTCTTTACCCATACCAGGAAATTGTGCACCCTGACCTGGAAATATATATGCTTTCATTTTTTTCTATTTTAAATAAACACAACAATAGGACTCAAACCCTATCTAACTAATGCAAATTGGCAGTGATCAATCTTAAAAATTCTGCTCTAGTTTTATCTTTAGCAAATTCCCCTGTAAAAGCCGAAGTGGTCGTTACAGAATTTTGCTTTTGTATGCCACGCATGGCCATACACAAATGCTTGCATTCAATTACTACCGCTACCCCTGCAGGCATCAGTGTCTCCTGTATGCAATCCCTGATCTCATTTGTCAGGCGCTCCTGAACCTGGAGGCGGCGGGCAAAAGCATCTACTATGCGGGGTATTTTACTCAAACCAACAATATGTCCATTAGGAATATAAGCAATGTGGGCTTTGCCAAAAAAGGGAAGCATATGATGTTCACACATAGAAAACACTTCTATGTCTTTAACTACAACCATTTGACTGTAATCTTCCTTAAACATCGCGCTGCGCAATATTTCCGACGGATTTAAATTATATCCATGGGTTAAATACTGGAGTGCTTTGGCTACGCGTTCTGGTGTTTTAACCAGCCCTTCCCTTTCAGGATCTTCACCCAGTTTACCTAGAATATCTTTATAGTGGGATGCTACAGATGCTATTTTACCTTCATTATAACGGTCAATTTTAATGTATCCGTCTTCTTCATCCAAATGATCTATATGGTTGCTCATATTTTATTCTTTTTGACCGAAATATTCAACAAAGTTATTCTCAGTTTCGTAGATTTTTATACAGTGCAGCTCCGCACCCGACTCACTGATCAAAGCATGCAACTGTTCCCATATGGCTATAGCAAGATTTTCAGTAGACGCGAGCTTACCTTTCATAAAATCTACATCAAGATTTAGGTTTTTATGATCAATTTTATCCACCACATGTGTATTGGTAATATCCTTTAACCATTTAAGGTCTACCAAAAACCCTGTTTCAGGATTGATCTCGCCTTTTACTGTTACATACAATTGGTAGTTGTGTCCGTGCCAGTTAGGATTGGCACACTTTCCATAAACTGCTGCATTTTCTTCCTCAGTCCAATCCGGTCGGGAAAGTTTGTGCGCAGCGTTAAATGACGCTTTTCTCGTTATATATATCATGTTTTTGTATAATAAGACAAACTTAGATAAAATTGAAGTATGGAGCAATTTATCGGCCATTCAATTACAACTGTTCAATACAATTAGTTAACTTAGCTACTGATGAAGATGCTCATAGTTGCAGCAACAAAACCTGAAATAGCGCCATTAATGATGCATTTCAATTTGCCGGGAGGTGACTTTACCGGCAATAAAGAATTTGACATTTTAATTACCGGGGTCGGAATGACTGCAACTGCATATGCACTTGGCAAACATCTTTCTAAGCAATACAATCTTGTGTTAAACCTGGGAATTGCAGGATCCTTTGATCGGAGCATTGCTTTAGGAACTATCGTCAATGTGTATGAAGATACATTTGCGGAACTGGGGGCTGAGGACCATGAAAAATTTTTGAGCATTGAGGACCTAGGTTTTGGAAAAAGCACCCATTCTGCTTTTAATAACCTATTAAGTGAATCTGTAGCCAAACTACCGAAAGTAAAGGGCATAACTGTAAACCGGGTACACGGCTGCGAACCAAGTATCTCAGCGATTAATACCCGACTTTCACCTGTCGCAGAAAGCATGGAGGGAGCTGCTGTTCTATACTGTTGCGGGCAGCAGGATATACCCTGCCTGCAAATCCGAAGTATTTCAAATTATGTGGAACCCAGAAACAGAAAGGCCTGGAAAATAGACCTTGCTTTAAAAAACCTGAACCACTGGGCAATAGAATTTTTGACAAATACATAACCATTCCCCTTGTTCCAGTATTTACCTTTACTTCATGAAAATTAGCCTAGGTTTTTCTCCCTGCCCGAATGATACTTTTATTTTTGATGCGCTGATACACCATAAAATAGATACTGAGGGATTGGAGTTTGAGGTTTTTTTTGACGATGTCGAAACGTTAAACCAAAAGGCGATGAAGGGTGAGCTTGACATCACCAAATTAAGTTTTCATGCTTTTGCATATGCCTGTCATCACTATGCATTATTGGATGCAGGGAGCGCCTTAGGATTTGGAGTTGGGCCCCTGCTCATCTGCAAGGATAAAAACCTTAGCCATGATATTGAAAATTTAGCAGCGAATTTAAAGATTGGGATTCCGGGAAAATATACTACCGCAAATTTCCTGCTGGGCATTGCCTTTCCCCATTTAACGTATAAACAGGAAATGATTTTCTCAGATATAGAGGCTGGATTATTGAATAATGAAATAGATCTGGGACTTATTATTCACGAAAACCGCTTTACGTATACAGAAAAAGGATTGCACAAGGTAATCGACTTAGGTTATTTCTGGGAGCAGCTGACAGGATGTGCCATTCCGCTGGGTGGTATTGTGATAAATAGAAATCTTGATAAAGGAGTACAGGAAAAAGTAAACAGAATACTCCGAAAATCGGTAGAATTTGCTTTCGCCAATCCCAAATCAGGAATTGAATTTATCAGACAGCACGCACAGGAAATGAACGAAGAGGTAATGTACAAGCATATCGGGCTCTATGTGAATGAGTATTCCATTAACCTGGGTGACGAAGGCCGGAAAGCAATAAATGTGCTGTTCAATATAGCACAGGAAAAAGGACTGATCCCTGCCATAGAAAAAAGTATCTATTTAATTCCTTAGTCTATGCTATCAGTTGCAGGGACCTTCAGGTATTTCCTTCGTTATCTTCAATACCTTTGTGACTACCATCGTTGAGTCAAAATCTGCAGAAACTATTAGACTATCAGATTTAATAATGCGACATTCAACCTCAATATAAACCGGCTCATAAGGCTTCTCAAAATTAAAATTACTATAGGCCAGCTCTAAAGTTTTAGCACTGTCAGCCACCCAATATTCTCTTCCTTCCTCACAATCGGTAAAAGATTTTATCTCAGGCCCATAGCTATACAATCCTTTTGCTGTCCTCGCTAAGCTTTGTTCTTCTTCTTCAGCTTTGCGGTTACACGCTATTGCAAGTACAGAAAATATTATTATTAGTACCAATGGTTTCCTAAATACATTCATATCGTCAGATATCTTGATTTAAATGGTTTATCTTTTTTACGCTCAAATTAGAGGACAAAGCTGATGCCACAAAAGAAAATATACTTACCGTTAAAAATACCAGTAAAAAATCTTTCCATTTAAAAGCTACAGGATAAGCATTGGTGATCACCAAATTTTCCTCAGACATTTTGAACATACCAAATTTCTGTTGCAATAAACAAAAAATAAACCCAATTATAAGACCAAATATACACCCTGTCATGGTGATCATCATTCCTTCAAACAGAAATATCTGCTTAATCAATTTTTTACCTGCTCCTAAACTGCTCAACACTGAAATGTCTTTTAATTTATCTATCACCAGCATGGTCAATGATCCAATAATATTAAATATAGCAATAATTAAGATAAAGGTGAGGATTATGTATACAGCCCACTTTTCACTTCCCAGTATGTTGTAAAGTACTTTATTCTGCTGTATCCTGTCCTTTACTTCAAAACTGTTACCCAGACTTTCTTCGACGGCCTCTTTAAAACTTTCGGCATCAGCGTCTGGTTTTAAATTGATCTCGATAGAAGAAATCTTTTCAGGCTCGCTCAATAGCTCCCTGGCAAATTTAATCGGAACAATCGTTACGTTATCAAAATCCTGCTGTACCTCAAAAACACCAGCTACCGGAATTGATAAGATAGTAAAATCATCCGCAGGATTGACAGAATTGACCTTAGCCCCCTTTTTTGGAGAAAAAATCTGCAGTGGATTAAATGGGTCTGTAGTATTTACCATCAGGTACGTTTGGATAGCGGAGCCGATTACCGCGCTACTTCCACTGGCGTTTGATAGTACAAACTTACCGTCAATAATGATGCTGTCAAGACTTTTATTCTTTAAGTAATCTGTACTTACTCCCTTGATCAAAGCTACAGACTGCTTATCGTTATACCTTAATAAGGCGTTCTCAGAAAGAACCTCAGTATAGGAATAGAGGTCCTTATTACGCTTCAGCTCCTTAAAATATGTCAAGTTAGGATCAAAAGTCTTTCCCTTAGCCGGAGCAATGACTATTTGAGGAGTAATGGTGTTGAACATTTTAAGTACCACCTCTTCAAAGCCATTAAATACCGACAAAATAATAATTAATGCAGCACTTCCTACAAAAACACCAACCACGGAGATTGTGGAAATGATGTTTATAGCATTGGTTGACTTTTTGGCAAAAAGGTACCTGCGAGCTATGTAAAAGGGTGTATTCAAATTATTCTTTATTAATGTGCTATTGTAAAAAGGGATTATGCAATTTCTCAAAGCCAATGGTGGTAGACTGCCCATGACCAGGATGAACCGCGCAATCATCGGGCAATATAAACAAGTTATTTTTTATACTCCTAATCAATTGTCCGTAATTTCCTCCGGGTAGATCTGTGCGGCCAATACTTGTATAAAACAATACATCGCCCCCAATCAGAAAGTTATCTTCCCTGGAATAGAAACATAGATGTGCAGGAGAGTGACCTGGAGCAAAAATTAGTTCAAGAACACTGTTTCCGAACCCGACCGTCCCGGTTTCCGCAAGGAAGATCTCCGGCTCGGGTGAAAGCTCATAGCTCAGCCCCATTTGCGGCACATAGCCGGAAATTGCCTGCAGTACAAATAACTCCCCTTTGTGAAACTGTGGTTTCAGGCCCCAATTATCATACACAAATTTATTACCAAATACATGGTCATAATGACAATGTGTGTTTAATAAAAGAACGGGCTTAAGCTGCTTTTCCCTAATGAATTTCACAAGAATATTTTGTTCCGCTCCATCGTACATTCCAGGATCAATAATTACACATTCCCCTGTTTCGTCAAACAAAACATAGGTGTTCTCGCGTACTGGATTAAAGGTAAATTTTTGAATACTAATCATATTTCAATGCTAATTCTTCCATTTAAATGTATCGATCATTCTGTCAAGGTCTTCTTTTATAAAAGAGACAACCGGCTGAATGGAATCATATTGTGGTTTTTCATTAAAATAAAGCGCAGCCCTGAAATAGTGCCCGATGCTATCTGTTAAGAAAAACTGCACCGAAGACGCCGTATTTCCCTCTATAGCGTAATATACCCCATACAGTTTTTTGCCAGGGTAATTAATGACCTTCTGATCTATTGCATTGGCTTTAACAGTATGTTTAAAGGCAAGCGTTCTTGCATCTTCTATCAATCCCAGGTACTCCTTTTTGGAATTGATGTCATAATAAGTCATGTGCAATCTGGCATTGAACCGGGCGAAAGATAAATTATACCAGCATGGACGCGTATCGGCGCTACTATCTGCAACTACCTTTGCATACACCGGATAATCAAATGAAAAAGGGCAGTTTCTGTCAAAACTCTTATATGCTTTTTTGGGCAGTTCAATGTGATAATATCCCCTTGGCTTTGGAGCGTAATCACTGCTGGTACAGGAATTTGACACCATTATCAATAAGAAAAAGGAAAGAAAAATTAGTCCTTTCATTTTATGAGTTCCAGATATGCCACGAACGCTCAGCCTGAAGATGTAACATCTCCAGTCCATTTTTTACTTTAGCACCATAGGATTGCGCCTTTTTCAGAAACAGCGTCTCCTCAGGATTGTAAACCAGATCATATGCCAGATGCTTTCCCGACAATGCGGAATATGGGATTTCCGGATAGCTCTCTGTATTGGGTGACATTCCCAATGGGGTTGTATTTATCAACACCGTATACTCCTGCAGTAGTTGCGGCGTTACGGCTGCATAAGAAATGGTCTGGTCAGACTGCTTTCTTGAAACCACCAAAAAAGAAATGTCCAGCTTTTTCAGGACATATTTTACCGCCTTAGCCGCACCACCATCACCAAACACCAGCGCCTTGCTTTGTTGGGGATCCAACAGCGGCTTTAATGACTCTTCAAACCCATAAGCATCTGTATTGTACCCTTTAAGCACTTGCTCTCCATCATTTTGCTGTATTGAAATACAATTTACAGCCCCTATCTGATAAGCGGCTTCATCCATTTCATTTAAAAAAGGCAATACGCCAAGCTTATGGGGTATGGTTACATTTAAGCCACGAAGCGATTTATCGCCGGCTAGGAGTGCCGGCAAAGACTGGGTACTTTCAATAGGAAAAAGCTCATATTCACAATCTATAATGTGTTCTCGGTCGAACTTTTCGGAAAAGAATTTTTTTGAAAAAGAATGTGATAATGGAAATCCTATTAATCCAAATTTTCTCATTACAAATTCTCTAAATTCAGGAAATGATCAAAAGTATCACCTCTTAAACCCAAACGTATAGTTTCCAGGGGTATGACTTCGGCTGGAGCAATATTGCCCAGGTTCACATTAGCACCCAGCAATTTGATAAACCAAACCTGCTGTTCCTTTTGAGGGGCTTCCCATATAATTGTTTCTTCAGGTATCTGTGTTAAGATTTCATCTACAAGGCCTTCTCTCACTTCTCCAGAACCTCTATAAATCCCTACATTTCCGCCTTCTCTCGCTTCAGCGATAACTTTCCATGAGCCTGCATCGATTTCGGCCTGCATCAGTTTGATCCACTTATAAGGTGCAAATATTTTGGCTGCGTCTTTAGAACCCACCTCAGATATTACCGTGACCTGCTGTGACAACTGCCGGATGTATTCACATTTAATGTCGTGATCAATAGTAATAGAGCCGTCAGAAACCTCCGCATATTCCATCCCGAATTGTTCCAAAACGCGACGGTAATCATCAAATTGATTGCGGATAATGAAGGCTTCGAAAAGTGTCCCACCAAAGTAAGTAGGTATTCCGGCAGATTTATAAATGGCTAACTTCTCTTTTAAATTAGGGGTAACAAAAGAAGTAGCCCATCCAAACTTGACAATATCGGTATGTATGCCTGCTACATCTATAAAATCTTCTGTTTGTCTCAGGCTTAATCCTTTATCCATGACCATGGTAATACCCTTATCGCGGGGTTTTACAGATCTTTCAGGTATATTATTCAGTTGGTAATTCATATTGGTCACAAAGGTGAAAAAAATCAGACAGTTTTCATCAGCAATGGCCAATAAAAAACTGCCTACTTTTATTTTATATAGCGGTTGATCACTTCAATGATCGATCCATTCTCTTGTAATTGAGGTAAGTACTCAAAAAGGATGTAATGTTTTTCGGGATCTGTAGCCAACGCCGTTTCCAGGTAGAGCAGCGCGTCATTTTTTTGCCCCAACGCAAACAGATAAGCCACCATTCTATAGTAGAGCTCTGCAGCGTCAGGATTGTTCTTTATGGCATCAGCTATTGTTTCTGAGGCCTCCAGGAGCTTACCCTGCTCATACAACACCGTCGAAAAATCGAGCCACGCTTCTATATCCAGGGGATTATACTCCAGCACTTTATAATAAGCTTCTACCGACTGGTCTATTTGTCCGAGTTTATAATGGGCGTCGGCCATTGCAAACCAGAAATCAGGATTCTCATCATCAAGATCAATGGCTTTTCTGTAAAAATGCAGGGATTCAAAATATCGTTCTTCAAAATTGAGTGTTACCCCTATCCCAAACCATGCGTCTGCCATTTTGGAATCCATTTTGACAGATTTCTTATAGTAAGAGCGCGCTTCATCCATTCGTTCTAGCTTTTCATAACATTCGCCGATTGCACAATAGGTATCCGCATTGGGCTTTTCATATTCAAATGTCTGTTTATAGACCTCTATTGCTTCTGCAAAGCGATCTAACTGAACCAATGCGTTACCTTTATTGTAATAAGCAGAAGCAAAATTATCCTTTATAAGGATGGCATAATCGTACGCGTCAATCGCTTTTTCAAACAGATCAAGTTTATGGTAAGAGTTTGCCAGGTTATACCATGCGGCGTAAGAATATGGATCATTGTCTATATATTCCTGGTAGAACTGAATGCTTTCTTCCTGCTTGTCGAGTATATCGTAGCAAAAAGCAAGTTCATACAAACCATCCTTATTCTCCATATTCTGCTCCAGGCTCTGCTTGATGTAAACAATTGCGCTTTCGTAATCAAGCATATTTTGATAGACATAAGCTATCTGCAATAAGATCTCATCTGTAGTTTCGGCAAATTCAAGCGCCTTCTGGAAATTATCCAGCGCCTCAGAATACCGCTCAAGGCTGTTATATATATTCCCTCTCAAAATATAGATCTCCACCTCAGATGCTTCCAGCATTTCCGCCTTTTGCAAAGCAAGGAAAGCGCGTTCAGTTTGATCTGTCACAAAATATAACTGGGCTTGTTTAACCAGAAAAACCGCAGCATATGGATGCTGGTTCAGCGCATATTCTATAACCTGTAACGCTTTTACAGGATCATTCTTCTCAATATAATAATCAATAATATTCTCAAAGGCCTGAGCATCAAAAAAGTACTGATCCTGATTGCGTATCATCTCTTCATACCGCTCTACAGAGCGCTGTGCATCTTCACTAAAATCAAAATAAAATTCCTCTTCCATATATCGACTAATTAATGAACAGATCCCTGTGTTAAAAATACACTATAAGTTTACAACAAATAATATGACAATGTCCCAAATAATTTTCAACATACACAAAACGCTTCTTGTAAATCACTGATTATAATATTAATAAGCAAAAATCTGGTCCCCATTATATATTTGAAGTTTTTTGTGTGTTGGCTGGGGTGTTATGATTAATGCAAAATAACGTAACTTTATCTTGATTAAGGTAATATCCAGGTAAAGAAACCTTATAAAACTAGCTTATCGTCATGCAGAATAACATCAGTACAGTTCTAAAAAACTTAAATATACTGGATTTAAATCCGGCCTACAGTACAGGCAGCGAATGGGGACTTTCTGCTCATTCACAAATACTGGACAGCTGCTCACCCGTAGACGGCAAGCGGATTGCCGGTGTGCGGATCACCTCAAATGAAGATTATGAAATTGTAGTCAATAAAGCTGCGGAAGCATTCACATTCTGGAGGAATCTCCCTGCCCCGAAACGCGGGGACATTATACGGCAGTTTGGTGATGCTTTGCGAAAAAACAAAGATGACCTTGGAACACTGGTTTCTTATGAAATGGGAAAAAGTCTTCAGGAAGGGCTTGGTGAAGTCCAGGAAATGATTGACATCTGTGATTTTGCAGTAGGCCTGTCCCGCCAGCTATATGGCTTGACCATGCATTCGGAAAGACCAAACCACCGAATGTACGAACAGTGGCATCCCTTAGGAATTGTAGGTGTCATCTCTGCATTTAACTTTCCGGTGGCTGTTTGGAGCTGGAATACCGCGCTTGCATGGATATGCGGAAACGTATGTATCTGGAAGCCTTCCGAGAAGACCCCGATCACCGCTGTCGCCTGCCAACATATTATAGCCGGAATATTTAAAGCAAATGGAGTGCCTGAAGGGGTAAGCAATCTGATTATTGGCGACCGGCAGATCGGGGAATTAATGGCAAATGACAGCCGCATTGCCCTTATTTCTGCGACAGGATCTACCCGCATGGGCAAGGCTGTTGCAGCAGCTGTAGCATCGAGATTAGGAAAGAGCTTACTGGAGCTTGGGGGGAACAACGCGATCATCATTTCTCAGCATGCAGACTTAGATATGAGCCTGATCGGCGCTGTCTTTGGAGCAGTAGGTACCGCAGGGCAACGCTGCACCTCTACCCGCAGGCTAATCATACACGAAAGCGTATACAATGCCTTTACTGAGAAGCTGGTCAAAGCTTATGGCCAACTTAAGATCGGTAATCCCCTGGACCAGAAAAACCATGTCGGACCGCTAATTGACAAAGAGGCAGTAGCGGGCTATTTAGCATCTATTGAAAAGTGCAAAGCAGAAGGTGGCAAATTTATCGTAGAAGGCGGCGTTCTGACAGGGCCGGAATATGCAAGTGGCTGTTACGTACAGCCCTGCATAGCAGCCGTAGAAAATGACTACAAAATCGTTCAGCACGAAACTTTTGCCCCCATACTTTACCTGATAAAATACCAGAAACTGGATCAGGCCATTTTACTCCAAAACGATGTGCCCCAGGGACTTTCTTCCGCAATCATGACTTTAAACATAAGAGAAGCCGAACAGTTCCTCTCAGCTACCGGATCAGATTGTGGTATCGCAAATGTAAATATCGGAACCTCAGGTGCTGAAATTGGCGGTGCCTTTGGCGGAGAGAAAGAAACAGGTGGAGGAAGAGAAAGTGGGTCTGATGCTTGGAGAGCTTACATGCGGAGACAGACCAATACCATTAATTATGCGAACACCCTCCCCTTAGCACAGGGGATCAAATTTGACTTATGACAGCCTCCAAACTAAGGATACTGTATAAAAAATACCGAAACTGAGGGTTTTATTTGAAAGACCTTCAATTTTGATGTATGTTTAAAGATTTTTAAATCTTTAAACTCCATTTGTTTTAACCTGAGCCAATGTTACGCGTAGATACTACCAAACCTTACAAGATTGTATACTCATTGTGTAAGCATGCGTATTTTGGCTACTTAATTGAACCTCATATTGTTCAGCTAAATCCACAAGGTGATTTCTCGTTAACCTATCAGCGTTTATTCTCCCATACAGCTAAAGAATTTGCCGGAAATCTTACAGAGAAGGACATGAAGCTGATCAAAATTCTTGATGAAACAGAACAGAACCACGTCATCAAGAAATATCATAAAAAAGCCATCAGACCCGGAGAGTTTTTCAGCAAATTCTTCAACGAGAAGTTTTATGAAAACGTACGCCCGCGGATAGAAAAAAGACTATCAGAAGTTTTACAAATCCTCAAAACGGATGGCTCACTTTATCTAATGGACAATGACGGATGGCCTGCCGAACGCAAAATCGAATTTGCCGAAGAGGCTGCAACAGTATTGTTCCATTTTAGAAAAGGAGATACAGAAACCCGATACTTCCCTACCATAAAATACCAGGGACTGCGCATTGATTTCATGTTTAAAGAAGCGCAGGTAGTCAGCAATCAACCCGCCTGGTTATTGCTTAACGATATGGTCTATTATTTTGAGCAGGATATTGAAGGGAAAAAACTACAGCCTTTTTTAAATAAGCGTTACATTACCATACCCAAATCGACAGAAGAAACCTATTTTGAAAAATTTGTAGGCCCGTTAATTGAAAAGTACCACGTATATGCAGAGGGTTTTGAGATAAAAACAGAAAAACACGAACCCATCCCTGTTATAAAAGTTATTTATGTGGATTCGGGGGTTTCCCAGCTGCAGTTGTATTTTAAATACGGGGCACATGTCTTTGCAATGGGCAATGAAAAAAAAATCACTGTCAAGCTCTTAAAAGAAGATGACAGCTATGTCTTCAACCGCATTAAAAGAGACACTGCATTTGAAAAATTAAAGTTTAATGTACTACTTGGCCTTGGTCTTAAAAAGGTAAGCTCATTATTTCATAATCTGGAAGTATTGGCCGGAAAAGAGGAGGACCTGTCCTATGCGGTCATCAACTGGGTGAATGAGCATATAGGGGAGCTGGAAAATAACCGCTTTGAGATAGAGCAGCATTCCGGCGCCAAGAGATTCCTTTTTGCGACCAATAAAATTGATTTTGAGATCAAAGAAGACAATGATTGGTTCGACATCAATGCAATTGTGTATTTTGGAATTCACCCTATTCCCTTTATTGCGTTAAAGCAACACATTCTCCACAAAAAAAGAGAGTTTACATTGCCCGATGGATCTATCGCCATTATTCCCGAAAAATGGTTTAGCCAATATGGCAGCATTTTCAGCCTTACCGAGGGAAACAAAAATTTACGCCTGAAAAAGCACCACATAGGCCTGATCAGTGAGCTGGCGGAAGACAGTATTGCCAACGTGACTTTGAGCCGTAAGCTTGAGAAACTAAACGATTTTGAAAATATTGCTGATGTTAAAATGCCTGTAAACTTTAAGGGCGATCTGCGCAGCTATCAAAAGGCAGGGTATAACTGGTTTAGCTTTTTGCGGGAATATCACTTTGGCGGATGCCTGGCTGACGACATGGGTCTGGGGAAAACCATTCAAACCCTGGCCATGCTTCAAAAACTTAAAGAAGAAGATGAGGCCAACGGAACCCATACCACCTCACTCATCATCATGCCGACCTCCCTGATCTATAACTGGTTAAATGAGGCGAAAAAGTTTACCCCAAAGCTGAAAATCCATTCGCATATAGGTACGGCCAGGGACAAAGATGTAAGCATATTTTCCCGTTACGACGTCGTGATCACCACCTATGGGGTTACGAGGGTTGACATAGAATTGCTTATCATGTTTTATTTCAATTATATTATCCTCGACGAAAGTCAGAATATAAAAAACCCTTCATCCAAATCCTTTAAAGCTGTCAAAGCCCTAAAGTCCCGTCACAGGCTTATCCTGAGCGGCACGCCAGTCGAGAACTCCGTTAGTGATCTCTGGACTCAGCTTACCTTCCTGAATCCGGGGCTACTGGGAACCCAGTCATTCTTTAATGAGGAATATGTGCAGGCCATAGAGAAAAGAAAGGATGAAGATAAAGCACGCAAGCTTCAGGCTATCATTAAACCCTTTGTATTAAGGCGTACCAAAGAGCAGGTGGCTGCAGAACTTCCTGCCAAAACGGAGCAGGTCTTCTATTGTAATATGAGTGAAGATCAGGCTGCCTATTATGAAAAGACAAAATCTGCCTACCGCAATGATCTGCTGAGCAGCATGGATGACGGTACATATGCAAAAAAACAAGTTCAGCTGCTACAGGGACTGACAGCGCTTCGGCAACTGGCCAATCATCCGGTCATGATAGATGAGGAATACCATTCAGACTCCGGAAAGTTTGAAAGCGTGATCCATACACTCGACAATGTACTTAAAGGCGGGCATAAAGTGCTTATATTTTCACAGTTCGTTAAGCACCTCAACATATTCAGAAATTACTTCGACAAGGAGGATATTCCTTTTGCATATCTTGATGGTTCAACAAGAAACAGAGGTGAGATAGTGGCCGAATTCCAGGAAAACACAGCACTGAAAGTTTTCCTGATTTCTATAAAAGCAGGAGGGGTTGGTCTGAACTTAACCCAGGCAGATTATGTGTTTATACTTGACCCCTGGTGGAATCCTGCGGTCGAACAACAGGCCATAGACCGGACACACCGGATTGGCCAGGAGAAGAAGGTTTTCATTTATAAGTTTATTGCAAAAGACACCGTTGAAGAAAAGATCCTTGCACTGCAGAACCGTAAAAAGCGACTGGCAAATTCCCTGATCACTACAGAAGAGAGCTTCTTCAAATCACTTAGTAAAGAAGACATTAAAGAGATTCTGAACTAGGGCTTTAGAAACGCCATATACTTTTCTCTTGAAATCATTTGTGCACCTAAGCTCAGCAAATGATTGTTAGGAAGCTGACAGTCGATCAGTTTAAATTTACCTGTACGGCATAGCCAGATCAGGGCAGTTTTAGAAGCATTGCTAACCAAACTAAACATACTCTCCCCACAAAACACATCATTTATCAGTACTCCGTAAAGTCCCCCTGCCAGCTTATTCCCCAACCATACCTCTACACTGGCTGCATGGCCCTTCAGGTGTAGTTCAATGTACGCCTCCTGCATCTCTGCTGTGATCCAGGTTCCCGGCTGGTCCTTACGTCCTATCCGGGCACAATTTTCTATTACTTCAGTGAAAGCTTTGTTATAGGTAACAGTGAATACATCTTTATTCCACACCTGTTTCATACTTTTGCTTACTTTCAGCTTTTGAGGATAAATCACACAGCGTTCATGCGGCGAATACCAGCAGATCGGATCATCTTCACTATACCATGGAAAAATACCATTCTCATAAGCAAGCAAAAGTCTGGGTAAGCTTAGATCACCGCCTATGGCCAATAAACCATCATCTTCGGCAAGTCCAGGATTGGGAAAAACAATTTCCTCTTCGGGCAATCTAAAAATCATTTACAATAATAATACAATGCAACTAAATATGCCTAATTAACAATCAGTCCTATACGTTCTGAATGCATTAAGGCTTCCTTGCTATCCACAAATAAACACGTTGCTATGCCTTTGGCTGCTATTCTTTCCAGCAATTCTTTAGTTGTCAGCTCCATGTCTCTTCTGACATTCCTGATATAAACAGCCTGGATGTTTTTTGGATATTTTTCCGCAATAGTTGTATAAATTGCCGGGTCACTCTGAGAGTTGTCGCCAAAAAATACAAATTTCTGGTTTGGAAAAGCATCTATTATCCTCATCACACGCAATAGCTTACCTTCATGCCCGGTTTTACCTGTTTTAATGAGGTTCTTCCAGCGCTTTATCTGGTTCAACAAAAATGCGCCTTCTGGCAGTTTATTAAACCTGAATGTTTCTACCAGGTAATCATACAAGTTCCATTCACTGCTCGATACATAGAAAAATGGATTAGGCTGGTCAGCAGTGGTATGCGATAAAGCCAGGGCAGTATAATGTGTATAGACATCATCAAAAGTCTTTCTCGTACGGGGGTTTTTAACAAACAGTTCCCTGAGTCTTCTTCCTATCGTAGCGGAATGGGAGATCATGATGGTATCATCAATATCCGATATAAACGCGTATTGCGTGATATGGGGAACAAATATTTCGCCCTTCCCCATAGCAATCACCGCTCCATGAGCATCTATTGCTTCCACTACCACCCCATGCCAGCCGGCAACAACATCTTCAAAAGATCTCCATTCAAACTTAAAAAAACCATCATATTCAGTTTTTTGAAATACCTGCTGCTGATTAAAAGTTAGCCGCACATTCACAAATGGATAGGGTTTCAAAATAAATAGCTTAAACAGGTGCGCAATGTTTACAAAGAAGTTATTGCTAAAACCTTGTTCTGTATGGGCTTTGTACTGGAATACATGGCCATATACCACCAAATTATTAGTGTGTCCATAACCATGATATACCTTAACACTTGCAGAAGAATTATTCATTAATATTTAAAACAGAGTAACCTGAAAGTTGTTTGGTAATAAAAACACCATGTCCGCCAACTCCTCGCATTTAAACTTATTATTTATCGTTAACCCGGGATCTGGTAGCGATGAAGTAAATTTCAGTGAAGAAATAAGTGCTTATTTCAAAGACTCCGCTCATCATTCTACGGTGTATGAACTCCCTGCCGATTGCTCAAAAGAAAAAATCAGGGAAGTCATCCATCATGCAAAGCCCGATCGTGTAATCGCCGTAGGGGGCGATGGTACACTAAAATTAGTAGCCGAATGCCTGCTCCAAACAACCATTCCTATTGGTATCATCCCTGCAGGTTCAGCCAATGGAATGGCTAAGGAACTTGGAATCCCGCTTGAGCTAAACGAGGCACTGGATAATGCAGTGAATGGCAGCCCAAAAAAGATCCATGTAGTCATGGTAAACGATGAGCTGTGCATTCATCTTTCTGACATTGGCTTTAATGCCTATCTGGTCAAAAAATTTGACGATCTGGAGCACAGAGGTATGTGGGGCTATACCAAAGCGGCATGGCATGCGCTGTGGACCCATCATAAAATGGAAGTAGAATTCAAGATAAATGATACAGTAATCCGGTCTGAGGCGGCAATGGTGGTTATTGCAAATGCTACTATGTATGGTACAGGCGTAAAGATCAATCCGGAAGGGACATTAGACGATGAAGTTTTTGAAGTGGTCCTGGTAAAGAAGTATTCAGTAATGGAAATCCTGAAACTCAAATTCACCAGTATGGCACTCAATCCCAGGAACATTGAGCTTTTTCAGGCTACCAATCTTACCATCAAAACAAAACATAAGGCCCATTTTCAGGTAGATGGTGAATATCTGGGTAAGGTAAACAAGATAGAGGCAGAGATCATCCCGGCCGCGATCAGCATCATTGTTTAATTACAGTGGGTTGCCAGGAGTTCATCTGCCTTGTCTGAGCCCATGTATTTTACAAAAAGAAAGTCTTCACAGGCCCCCTGCTTATCTTTTTGCTTCAGCTTTTTCCGCCCGTCTTCCAGCCGCTTGTCCAGGTACTCATCGTCATATCCCAAACTTGTTTTCAAGGCCACAATACTGGCTTCTTCTGCCTTAGTGAATTTTCCAGAGGGCTTATTCCTGTAAAAATTGAGTACTGCATTGGTCAGGGCTGTCCTACCCTGATACGCTTCAATAGCGGCTTTTATTTCTACCTTGCTTTTATTGCCGCAACCAATGTCATCCAGTTTAAAATTTACAGGCACCACTACAAATACCGAAGTATCATGTCCCTGTGGCACATTCCACTTCCCGCTGGTCAGTCTGATCAGTCTTAAAGCCTCCTCATCCAGGTCTGTGCCCACGCCCTTTTGCACCTTTGAAAAGTATACTTCTCCCTGATTGTTAAGTTTAAAGCTGACAGTCACCGCCCCCTCTATACAGTTTTGCAAGGAATATAAGGGATACACCTTATTGGCCAGTATAAATTTATCCAGTCCACCCTTCAACTCCGGTTGCGCGCCAACAACAGAACCGGATAACACTAACAATGCTAATAAGATCCTTGCCATATCTCCTAATTTACGAATTTAAATTAAGAACGCTTAAAAGTATGCTTTAATATGAATTCAGGGTCAGGGCAATTCTCCAGGTACTCAGCCCTTTTACTGTACTGGCATACCCCGGGATAATCGCCTTTCAGGCCCTGCATATCACGGATGAGTTGAAAATGCAGGTGAGGAGGCCAGTAGCCATTCTCTTCTTTAGCCCCAAAAACAGCTATCTGCAACCCTGCCGGCACGAACTGACCTTCTTCCAGTCCGTCCAGCGAAGCAAGGTTTAAATGCCCGTAAAGTGCATGGAACGTAAGACCTTCCAACTGGTACTTCAAAATGATCGTAGCACCATAATCCCCAAAATTGTCATTGAACTTAAAGCTGTGCACCTCAGCATCGTAAAAATTGTATACCGGAGTGCCTGACGGCCCCCATATATCTACACCCAGATGTAATCTCCTGGGCTCCTCAGCACTATCAAAATGCACACTCCGGGCATAAATAGTGCGGTGTTCGCTATATCCGCCTATTCCGTATCTGCAATGGTTGTCTGCCAGTTTACTGCCCACCCAGTTGCTGAAACGATCTGTATCACTCAGAATGGTTTCATTTAGTTCCTTATTCTTTGACGTAAAATCAAAGTCATAGAGCCTGTCAGCAGCAGGATCAAAATCTACAACCCTGCCTATCACTAATCTGCTTCTTCCTGGTCAGATTCTTTCCGCTCCTTTGATATCTTGTCAAAGATCCGGTCCATATGCTCCACGTATACATTCGTATCGTCCAAAAAGAAAGTCAATGTGGGAACAACCCTTGCCTGATGGCGAATGCGGCTACCCAATTTGTACCTGATCTCTCCTGCATGCGAGTTAACCTCAGCCACAGTAAGGGAAGTATTATTTGTGTTTAAAAAGCTCAGGTATACTTTTGCTACGGCTAGGTCCGGAGATACGCGAACCCTTGTTATGGTAACCAGCGTATTTGGCAGATAGGCCTGGCCCTCACGCTGAAAAATAGCAGCTAACTCCTCCTGTATCACACCTGCAAATTTCTGTTGACGTTTACTTTCCATAATTTTTCTTTCTAATAACCGATTAACTAATATAACAGCTTATCATAAGGATAACGCTGGGTATGCAAAGCGACAACTTTATCATACAATAACTGCTTAAATTCTTCTAAATTTTCTTTTAGTGTCGCAGATATGAATATAGCAGGGGCATTGTTACTCGCCATCCAGCTCTTTTTAAAATCTTCCAGTGTAAGCACTACAGGTTCTTCGTCTTCATTATCAGTCTCCGGACTCACGTAAGCATCTATCTTATTAAAAACCACGATGGTCTCTTTATCCCTGGCCCCAAGATCTTTCAGCGTTTCATTTACCACATTAATCTGATCTTCAAAATTGGGATGTGATACATCCACCACATGGATCAGAATATCAGCTTCCCTTACTTCATCCAGTGTAGATTTAAAACATTCTACCAGGTGATGCGGCAATTTTCTGATAAATCCTACTGTGTCAGACAAAAGAAAAGGAAGGTTTTCAATCACCACCTTTCTAACCGTGGTATCTAGGGTAGCAAATAGCTTGTTCTCTGCAAATACCTCAGACTTGGAAAGCATATTCATAATGGTAGACTTACCAACATTGGTATAACCTACCAGCGCTACCCTGATCAGTTCTGTCCTGTTCTTTCTTTGAGTTTCATTCTGCCGGTCAATCTGCTTTAGCCTGCCCTTTAAAAGAGATATTTTCTCCAGGATCATCCTTCTGTCACTCTCAATTTGGGTTTCACCCGGACCTCTCATTCCAATACCACCCTTTTGACGCTCAAGGTGAGTCCACAAGCGCGTTAGCCGGGGCAATAAATATTGCAGCTGCGCCAGTTCTACCTGTGTCTTTGCCTGTGCCGTCTGGGCTCTTCCAGCAAAAATATCGAGGATGAGATTGCTCCGGTCCAATATTTTAACCTGCAGTTCTCTTTCAATATTTCTCAATTGTGAAGGCGACAGTTCGTCATCAAACACTACCATATCTATCTCTTCAGACTTAACATAAGCCTGTATTTCTTCCAGTTTTCCTGTACCTACAAAAGTTGCGCGGTCAGGTTTAAGCATCTTTTGAGTAAATTCATGCTCCACTACCCCGCCTGCAGTATCCACCAGAAAAGCAAGTTCATCCAGGAATTCCCTGGTTTCTTCAGGCTTTTCTCCGGGCCTCACTACCCCAACAAGTACTGCGCGTTCCTGTTTAAGCGCCGTGTCGTAATATTTCTGTTTTCCCATGTAAAATACAAAGATACAAAAGTTATACCGAGATCAGTTCGTCAACAAAATGTCGTATCGCCGCACCGGGATCAGTTGTTTTCATAAAGTTTTCGCCAATCAGGAATCCATTAAACCCTGCTGCTTTCAAATCTCTAATTGTTTCTGCTGCGCTAATGGCACTTTCAGAGATCTTCAAAAATTCGTTGGGTATCTTATTTACCAGGTCAAATGAGGTCTGAAGATTTACGGTAAAATCAGCCAGGTTACGGTTGTTCACCCCAATTGCATCCAGGTCAGCACAGATGCTTCTATTTAATTCTTCCTCATTGTGAACCTCCAGCAGTACATTCAAACCTAGTCCTTTAGCTACAGAAGCCAGATTCTTAATCTGTAGCGGAGTAAGTATGGAAGCAATCAGTAGTATGATATCTGCTCCCAAAGCTTTGGCTTCAACGAGCTGATACTCATCAATCATAAAATCCTTGCGCAGGATAGGAATGTCATTAGCAGCCCTGGCAGCCAGCAGGTCATCCGTATGTCCCCCAAAGAAATCAACATCTGTTAAAACAGACAATGCAGAAGCCCCCGCCGCAGCATAAGCTGTGGTTACTTCTGCTACAGTAACCTTGTCATTTATCACCCCTTTGGAAGGTGAGCGCCGCTTAAACTCCGCGATAATTCCATTACGCTGTTCATCCAGCAGAAACTGTTTAAAAGAATAGGGATTGCGGTTGAAGTGAAGCCCTTGTTCCAGTTGCTGTATGCTGACACGCTGTTTAGCCAGTGCCACTTCTTCTTTCTTACGCAGTACGATTTTGTCCAGAATAGTCATATTTATTTCTCCAACCAGTTCTTCATCATTTGTTTACCATGTTCGGTCAGCACACTTTCAGGATGAAACTGGACTCCGCGAACGTCGTATTTATTGTGTCTCAGCGCCATGATCTGATCAGCAGTATCGGTAGCGGTAATCGTAAAGCAGTCCGGCAGTCCCGAAGCACTCACTACCCATGAGTGGTAGCGTCCTACATTGATGACAGGCGGACAGTCCTGAAACAACACTTCATCCTTGTCCAGCACATTTATAGGTGTAGCGATGCCGTGCATCGGCCTCCCCAGGTTCAATAAACTTCCACCAAAAGCCTCCGCAATAGCCTGCTGTCCAAGGCAAACACCAAAAATACTTTTAGTCTGTGCGTATGTCCTGATTACGTCAAGCAACAGTCCTGCTTCCACCGGAATGCCAGGCCCCGGCGAGAGGATGATCTGATCATATTGGTCCACATCTGCCAATTCAAATTTATCATTTCTCCATACTTCCACTTCTCTGCCCAACTCATTTACCAGATGCACCAGGTTATAGGTAAACGAATCGTAATTATCTATAACCAAAACTTTCTTTTGCATGTCTTTATTATTATCCATCTTAAATCTGCGTAGCCATTTCGATTGCCCTGCGCAGTGCAGCAATTTTATTGTTCACTTCGTTCAGTTCATTCTCAGGTACAGAATCGGCCACAATGCCTGCCCCTGCCCTATAGTGCAACTGATTGTTCTTGCTCATAAAGGTCCGGATCATGATGCAATGGTTAAATTCATCGTTAAAACCCATATAACCCAATGCCCCTGCGTAGAAATTCCTTCCCAGTCCCTCATACTCATCTATTAGCTGCATTGCCCTGTATTTAGGAGCACCGCTCAATGTTCCGGCGGGATAAGTATCTGCCACCACCTTAAAGGCAGGCACATTTTCCTGGAGGTTCCCGCTCACTTTAGATACCAGGTGTATCAAATGCGAATAATACTGCACCTCTTTAAAAGACTTTACCGTCACACCGCTACAGTGCCTGCTCAGGTCATTTCTGGCCAGGTCTACCAGCATCACATGTTCGGCGCTTTCCTTAGGGTCCTGCTCCAGTCTTCTTGCCTGTTCGGCATCTTCCTCATCATTTCCGGTACGTTTAAAAGTTCCGGCAATAGGAAAGATATTGGCTACATTGTTCTTAATCGTGATCTGCGCTTCCGGCGAAGAACCAAACAGCTTAAAGCTGCCATAGTCAAAGTAAAACAGGTATGGCGAGGGGTTAATAGACCGTAAGCATCTGTATACATTAAATTCATCTCCCAGAAATGCCTGGTTATATGCTCGGGAAGGTACAATCTGAAATACATCACCTCTCAGAATATGCTTTTTAAGCTTGTCCACCATCCCCATAAATTCCTCGTCTTTCAGATTAGAATGTTCCTCACCATTTATCCTAAAACTGTACTCAGGATAATTCTTATTTTGAATGATGTATTCTATTTTTTCCAGCTCATCATCCACATCCCCGTTAAAGGTATTTTTAAATAAGGTGATCTCATTTCTAAAGTGATCAATGGCAATAATATAACGATAGATATGGTACTGCATTAAGGGAATTTCTTCCCCTTCCGGAGATGTGGAAGAAAACACAATGTCTTCAAAATGCTGTACTGCATTCCAGGTAAAATACCCAAACAACCCACTTGAAATATATCTTTTATCTTCCAGGTGATGGGGCTCAAAGGCCGCCTTGAAAGCATCAATTTCTTCAGTCAGTGAAAACTCCCGTTTCTCTTCTTTTTTACCATCGGGAAAATAGGAAGACAACGTGCCGTTCTGCAATACGATCCCTGCTACCGGTGAGGCACAAACATAGCTTACAGAGTTTTCACGGCTATGGTAATCAGAACTTTCCAACAAAATTGTGTTTGGAAACACGTCCCTCAACCGCAAGTATATACTTACCGGCGTTGTGGTATCTGCCAGTCGCTTCTTGTAGGTTGTATTGATCTTATATTTCATTTTATATCTTTTAATCCTTTTACTCTTCTATTTAAAACGTGTCCTAATCGCACCATTTGTCTCTCTTATAAAAACCATAAACAAACAAAAACCCGGCGTGCGGTCTACGTCGGGTTTTCAATGTGGTTTGGTTTAGGTTGATAAACTATAAGGTACACAAGGATACGACGAAACTCTTTTCAGAATTACTGCGCCATTGCCAAGTATGTATATTGTTAATCATGTGCAACAAAATTATAAATAAATCTTACAAAGCAAAATTAAATTGTAATATTTATGAAATACCAAAGAATGAACGTGTTGGATCCACCTTTGTCATGGCCAGGATTGCCGCCACGATCACTATCAGAGCCAGGCCAAAATAGATGGCTATGGTACGGTGTTTGGCCGCTCCGTCATCACCTCTTTTAGACCGTGCATTTCCTACAGTCACCAAAATCGCAGCAAAGATCATCATTCCGATATGTTCCATTTTCCAGTACCGGATGCCGGCTTCCACCAATGGGCTGATGAAATACATCACCAGGCCTACCAGGATCTGTATATGAGTAGCTATTAAAGCAAAAACATTCAGTTTTCTGTTACCTTCTGTATACGGTTTTTTACCAAACCAACCTGCCAGCGCCTGGATAAGTGCCAGCACCAACAGTATTAAAACAACGTAGCGCCAGCCTGAATGGGCACTTCTCAATATCTGATACATAATCTTCTATTTAGATAAATTAGGCTTCCATGGCATCATAAACAACTACTTTTTCCCAAAGAGGGCTGCAGTTCTTAACGAATTCTACGTGTATAGGATGTGTCTGGTAAGTAGCCTCTCCTTTCAGGTCACTAAAAAAGATCAGTTCAGATACTCCCCAGCTGTTGTCTACCACTCCGCGTTGCTCGGTACCGGCAGGTACACCCACAAGAAGCTCGTGTACGGTTTCTATTTTAGCTAATTTTTTAATTCCGGCTATCAGTTTATCGCGGTCTTCTTTAGAGTCCGGGTTTTTTAGCCAGAAAAATACGTGGTGTACCATAGGATATTTTTTTTGCGTATCGGTTAAAGGCATTGCTGACGCTGCTGCCGTACTTACTGCAAGGGCCGCTGCTGTCCCTATAAATTTTCTTCTGTTAGATTTTTCCATCATTATGTTGTAAAGCTATAAATATAACTATTCATAACAAACATTCATAAATTCTCCTGTACACTATTCATATTTAATCGCATTTATAGGGCTTACTGATGCAGCCTTTATAGCCTGGTAGCTAACCGTCAGGTAGGCGATTAGGATGATGAACCCAGCAGAACTTAACATCATGAATCCCGTGATCTCGGTTCGGAAATCAAATTTGGCAAGCCAGATGCCCATGAGGTAATAGCTTAAAGGAAGGCCAATGCCAATAGCAATCATTACCATTTTTATAAAATTCCAGCACAGCAAATTAACAATACTGAAATGGCTGGCACCAAGAACCTTCCTAATCCCGATTTCTTTGGTTCGCAATTCTGCACTATAGGCCGACAGGCCGAGAAGACCCAGGCACGAAATAAAGATTGATAAGCCGCCAAAAAGATTGGAAAGTATGGACAAAGTACGTTCCTGATCAAATTTAGCTTGATAAAGGCTATCCACAAAAGTGAGCTCAACCGGATACACCTGGTTCAATTCCTTTGTGACCTTATTAACCTTTTCCAAAGCCAGATCAACAGGTATTAGCGGATTTAAGCGCATAGTGATCACATCAGGTATAAATGATGCCCAAAGAATAATCATTGGCATCTCTTTTTTAGTAGGTTCAGCCCAAATAATGTCTTCAAAAACCCCTATAACGGTTCTTTTAATTTTGCCATATGTTACAGTTGTTCCTATCGGCTGCTTCAGGTTCATGGCTGTAACTGCGGTTTGATTCAACAATATTCCGGCGGTATCAGAAGCCATTTTTTCGTTAAAATCCACGCCCTTAATCATCTTAATGCCCATGGTTTTGGAAAAATCGCTGGTGGTAAAGATCTGGTTAAAATCTATGTTTTTATCGGACGGAGACATGCCTTCCCATTCCAGGCCGCTTGTAGTGGAATTTCTGGTGGAAATGCTGGCTGTAGTTTTGCACATCGCATTCACAGCTCCCGATTGTAGCAGACGTGCTTTTAAAAGGTCGTACTTTTGAAACAGCATCCCTTCCATAGGCATTTCAACCAAAGCACTGCTGTTATAACCTATAGGTCTGTTTTTAATCAACTGAAGTTGGTTGTAAATCACTATTGTACCTGTTATTAAAAGAACCGCGAAACTGAATTGTATCACGACCAATACCTGTCTGAAGGTTACAGAAGAGTGGTTGCCATTTTTTGTTACCGCTCCCTTTAACACATTTACGGGTTCAAAAGAGGAGAGGTAAAATGCAGGATAACTACCGGCAATAATACCGGTAACAAAAACACCAATAAGGACCAGTAGCCAACTGTACACATCCAGGGAGCGTATGTGGAGCTGTGTATTCAGTAAGCTATTAAATATAGGTAAAGAAAGTTCAATCATAACGATTGCAAGCACCAGACTTATCAAAACCATAATCATGGACTCCAACAGGAATTGCAGCATTAATGACTTTCTAGTTGCGCCTATCGCTTTCCTTACACCTACTTCCCTGGCCCTTTTACCAGCCCTTGCAGTTGCAAGGTTCATAAAATTGATACAAGCAATGACCAATATCCCTAATGCCAAACCAATGAAGATCTTTACCTGCTGGATCCTTCCGCCATCAGGTACTCCGTTTTTAAATTCGCCATGCAAATGGCTCTTCAAAAGCGGGTATATAAAAGGTTCAGCGGTTGCAAAAGTATTGTGTCTTTTGAGGAATTTTCTAAATCCGGAATTAAAATCATCCACATTTACCCCTTTATTCAGGGTTAGCAAGGTATAAAATGAATAGTTTTGCCATTGTGC
The DNA here is from genome assembly GCF_004331695.1 of Pedobacter psychroterrae. Classification (GTDB taxonomy): domain Bacteria; phylum Bacteroidota; class Bacteroidia; order Sphingobacteriales; family Sphingobacteriaceae; genus Pedobacter; species Pedobacter psychroterrae. The sequence goes on from NZ_SJSL01000001.1 coordinate 640,080, forward strand.
ATCCTTGATGAATATACCTTGATTTTCGTTTAGTGAAACCAGGCTTTCAAATTGATAATCTATGTTTTCAGGCAGATCTTCGATTACACCCGTTACCTTTAACGTAGCAAAGTTCATGAATTTAATCCCTTTATTTAGTGCAGTGGCATTTCCAAACAGCATCCTTGCAGCGCTTTGTGTTAAAACGATAGAATTTGGTTGTCTAAATGCAGTTTCAGCACTACCACTTACAAATTTATAGGACAAAATCTTAAGGATGTCCGGCTCTGCAAAGCGATTCTCGACCTTTATGCTTTTATCTCCATATACGAGGAGCGTCTTGGTAGACCAGGTGATCATAGCCGCGTTTTTAATTCCTGGGAATTCTGCTTTCATTGTTCCTGCCAGTACATTTGGGGTGTGATTTCCAGTACCTTTAATGCTATTTAAATTATCCAGATGGTTTACCTTGACCTCATAGATGTTCTGCACATCGTTAAACTGTGTGTTAAACTTCCACTCATTGGCCACATAGAGCAATAATAGCATAGATGCAGCTAAACCAATAGCCAATCCCCCAAGGTTAATTAATGTAAAACCCTTATTCTTCCATAAGTTTCTCCAGGCGATTTTTAAACTGAGTTCTTCCATAAGAAACGTAAAGCTAACTATATACCAAATTATAAATCAGGCTTTTTGAAGTTACAAGGCGATGTTTATCTGCTGGCTGTCCGTTAGTGGACAATTAATGTTCAGAATTGACCATTACCGGCAAATTAGCACTCAACTCTAAAAATTGGGGAGACCCAAATTTCACATGTCAAAGAACTTCTTAAGCAGCCCTCCCGGCTACCAAACCTAGCTATCCTTTAGGGAGGAGCCGGCCTTATGTCTTTTAATTTTTGATAATACAAATTTACCAATACCATAAACAACGCGATCAGTCAACAGTCAGAATGGCGATCCCTGTCGTTATTTAGCTAAATTTTGGCAATCGCTGTCGCGATTGGGAGGACAGATTTAAACCTACAAATACCTCAGGAGCTTATTTTCACTATGGGCCAGCTTATACTTGCTGTACCATTTGCAGATGGGATACAGAAGCACAACGACAGCAGCCCAGATTAGATATAGTGCCCAAAGTTCAACACCATTGGGGGCATTTGGCCGTCCAAAATTAAATCCAAACACAAAATCTGAGGTCTTAAATCCCTGAAGGAAAAGCATAATAAACATGATGCTATGCAGGATATACCAGTGAATAAGGTAATAGAAAAGCGGCACTTGTCCGTATATTTTGATCACATTTGCTACCCTGCCCCTTATTTCCTCTGCAAACCGCAGCATCAGAAACATGATACCCAAAGTAGCCAGGCAATACAAAAGTGAAGGCGGATATTTGGTGACATTAACAAAGGATAAAATAGTAAAGAGATTCTGCTTCTGCACTTCCCAATGGGATTGATCGCCATAAATATTGCTGTACCTGAGTACGAAAAAAAGCAAAAGTGAGCCTGTTCCCAAAAACAGGAAAATGTGCTTTCGCTTTTCTGCTGAAAATTCAAAAACATATCCCAGGCCAAATCCAGCGAGCATGACGCCTAGCCAGGGGATGGGTGGATATGCAATGATCAGCAGCGTGCTGGCAGTAACAGGGATTGCGGTATCTGCAAATAAAGGCGCCAGAATCTTGACCGCCACCGACTGCTCATCGACTGAAATGAGCGCTAAAAGATTGTGGCCAAAAAGGATCACCAAACCTATAATCCCCAGTATTTTTGCTGGAACCTTAATCAACAAACCCAACAGAATAAAGCAAAACCCAATAGCTCCGATCACCTGAAACAGGAATACACCAAATTTAATATCAGCCCAGAGCCCAAAAGTTATAACTGTAAACTCTAAAATAATCAGCCAGAGACCCCTGCTGATGAGAAAATTCCGGCTCGCAGATACATTTCCGTTCTTCTTAAAGGAGAGGTACGCCGATACTCCCGAAAGGAAAACGAAAGTCGGTGCACAAAGGTGAGTAACCCATCGGGTAAAAAATAAGGAAGGGGTGGTAGTAGCCAGATCCGTAGGGTCGCCAGTAGCCCCGCTGATGTGTAGCAGATCACGACTATGATCAAGTGCCATGATGATCATCACAATGCCCCTTACAATGTCTATTGAGTTTATCCTTTTCATTGGTTCTAATTTGGGTATTCCTTTTCATAAATCCAGTTTTTTATGATAGATTTAAAGCATTAATCCATAATCTTTATGAAGAGAACCTTACTCAGCTTTATACTGGTGTTTTTCGCTGTTTCATCGTTTGCACAGCAGACGTTTCCTGTAAATGGATCTTATGACATCAGACAGGGCCTGTATGCTTTTACCAATGCCAACATTGTAGTAAATGCAAGCCAGACAATTAAAAATGGAACCTTGCTGATTAAAGGACAACTCATACATGCTGCAGGCGCCGGAATTACTGTCCCTAAAGGATATGTAGTGATTGATCTGAAGGGAAAATTTATCTATCCTTCTTTAATAGATCCATTTACTGCGTATGGTGTGCCTGAAACGCCTGGAACCGCGGGCGGCCCGCGACAGTCGATCTTTACCTCTACCAAACAGGGCGCTTATGGATGGAATGAAGCGATCAGACCGGAAACACATGTGAACACACTATTTACGTCCGACAGTAAAAAGGCGGATGAACTGCGCAAAGCTGGTTTTGGCAGCGTAAATGTGGTCAACAGAAACGGAATAGCAAGGGGTACATCAGCTGCAGTATCCCTGAGCGGGGAGCGTGAAAATAACAGCATGCTCAACCCAAAATCGGCAGCTAACTATTCTTTCAATAAAGGGACTTCTCAAAATGATTACCCCAGCTCATTGATGGGTTCGATTGCATTGCTGCGCCAGACATATTATGATGCGGCCTGGTACGGAAAACAAAAGGAGGAATATAACATTTCGCTGGAAGAATTTAACGCGCAACAAAACATCCCACAACTATTTGAGGCCGATGGATGGCAAAATATATTGCGCGCTGATAAAATCGCAAAGGAATTTGGCAAACAGTATATCATTAAGTCTAACGGTGATGAATATCAACGGGTAGATGCTGTAAAGGCTACGGGTGCCAGCCTTATCATACCCCTGGATTTTACCAAGGCTTATGACATAGCCGACACGGTAGAAGCACGAAATATTTCACTGGCACAAATGAAGGCATGGGAAATGGCCCCTGCCAATCCTGCTGCATTGGAAAAAGCAGGTATCAGGTTTTCACTGACTGCCTTTGGACTGGATAATGTAAAAGACTTTTGGCCTAATATCCGAACGGCTATTCTTTACGGACTTTCTGAAAAACAAGCCCTCATGGCCATCACCGAAATTCCGGCAGCCATGATTGGCATAGCCGGCAAAACCGGCAGCTTGGAAAAAGGAAAACTCGCCAATTTCATCATCACGTCTGACAGCCTCTTTAAGAAGGACAACGTGATTGAGGAAAACTGGGTACAGGGCAAGCGTTTTATTCTTGATAAAAATGACAAGAAAGAACAAAAAGATAGCCTGAACAAGGTAATTGCAAAAGCTGAAGCTGCAAAGGCACCAGCGATAGGCGAGCTCATCTATCCTTTTACTGCTTTTGGCAACCGGACATCCCTGAAACAGGAAACAGTATTGTTAAAAAATGCAACGGTCTGGACCAACGAGAAAGAGGGTGTTTTAGAAAATACGGATGTGCTGCTGGAGAACGGCAAGATTAAATCAGTTGGCAAGAACCTAAGCGCAGGCAATGCAAAAATCATTGATGCGACAGGCAAGCACATTACTGCAGGTCTGATAGACGAGCATTCCCACATCGCCGGAACCGGAGGCATCAATGAAGGCTCCCAGTCTAATTCCGCTGAGGTACGCATCGCAGACGTGATCAACTCAGAGGATGTAAGCATCTATCGCCAGCTGGCTGGTGGGGTTACCACTTCCCAGATCCTGCATGGCTCTGCAAACCCAATAGGCGGACAATCGCAGCTGATCAAATTAAGATGGGGAAAGTTACCGGAGGAGCTGAAGTTCGCCGGTGCGGATGGTTTTATCAAGTTTGCCCTTGGAGAAAACGTTAAGCAAAGTAATTTTGGAACCGGGGCCCGTTTTCCAGTGACCAGAATGGGTGTGGAACAAACCTTTGTTGATGATTTTACCCGTGCAAAAGAGTATAAAGCAGCCATTTCAAAAAAAGGCAATAACGTGCGTAGGGACCTGGAGCTGGATGCGATAGCAGAGATCCTGGACAATAAGCGCTTCATTACCTGCCACTCTTATGTGCAGTCTGAAATCAATATGCTGATGCATGTGGCGGATAGCATCGGTTTTAAGATCAATACTTTTACGCATATTCTGGAGGGCTATAAAATGGCCGATAAAATGAAGGCAAGAGGTATAAACGCCTCGACATTTTCCGACTGGTGGGCTTACAAAATGGAGGTTGCAGAGGCCATCCCTTACAACGGAAAGATCATGCACAATGTAGGGGTAACTACCGCATTCAACTCTGACGACGCCGAGATGGCCCGGAGGCTAAACCAGGAAGCAGGAAAAGCGGTGCTTTATGGCGATGTGCCTGAAGAAGACGCCCTTAAATTTGTGTCTTTAAACCCTGCCAAAATGCTGCACATAGACGATAAAGTAGGGAGTATCAAAGTGGGGAAAGATGCGGATGTAGTCATCTGGTCTGATCATCCCTTATCTATCTATACAAAAGCGGAGAAGACCTTTGTGGACGGCATCGCCTACTGGGACATTGAACGCGATGCAGAACTGCGGAAAGCGCAGGCTGCCGAGCGTGCCGGTCTGATCAAAAAAATGCAGGACAATAAAAAACCAGGAGATAAAACCCAGCGCCCGCAGTCTGACCGCCCGCGCATTTACCATTGTGAAACTATAGAAGATTATGCTGCTGAACTTAATGATTTGGAAAGGAACCATGCTCATGAATAAATATATCATAACCTGCTTCATCTTTGCCCTGGCATTGAAGGGCATGGCGCAAGCCAATATCGCTCCCGCCGGCAAACAAAAGAAAAAGACCATTGTGATGGGCGCCAAGCTTCACCTCGGTACGGGCAAGGTGATTGAAATCGGCTATCTCATTTTTGACGAGGGAAAGATCACCGGTGTGGGGGATGCCACAGTGGCACGAATTGACATCAGCAGCATGGAGGTAATTACTGCCAATGGCAAACATGTATATCCGGGTTTCATATCCCCGGTTACCAATCTTGGCCTTTCTGAATTTGAAGCAGTAAAGGCAACACTCGATTTTACAGAAATAGGTAATTTTAATCCCCACATAAGATCGCTGATTGCTTACAATACCGACTCAAAGGTACCCGCCACTGTCAGGAGCAATGGCGTCTTGATGGCGCAGATCACTCCGCAGGGAGGGATCATTTCCGGAAGCTCTTCAGTGGTGCAGCTCGATGCCTGGAACTGGGAAGACGCAGCTATTAAAAAGGATAATGCCATGCACATGACGTGGCCGGCAGCCCCGAGAGCCGGGACGGGCGGAAGCAGGGCACAGTTGAACACCGACGCTTTAAAAGAGCGTACGCAGCGTTCCATCAGCGAGCTGGAACAACTATTTTCGGAGGCAAAAGCTTATGCCGAGATCCCCAAACCAGAGACCAGCAACCCAAGGCTTGCAGCAATGAGGCACTTGTTCGACGGCAAACAGAAACTCTTCATTACTGCAAATGCAGAAAAAGACATCCTTGCAGCGGTTAATTTCGCAAAGAAGTACGGCATCGTGCCCGTTATCAAAGGAGGGGATGAAGCCCATTTGATCACCGGGTTTTTAAAAGAAAATAATATAGCAATTATCATCAAGCAACCACATTCATTACCATCCAACAATGATGATGATGTGAACCTGCCATACAAAAGAGCAGGCATCCTGGCCAATGCGGGGATAAATGTGGTGATCAGCATAGACGACTATTGGCAGCAGAGAAACCTTCCTTTTATGGCAGGGACTGCAGCAGCATGGGGTGTAGACAGGGAAAAGGCCTTACAGATGATCTCATTGAATACCGCCAGAATCCTCGGGATAGATCAATCAGCGGGAAGCCTGGAAATAGGTAAAGATGCTACTTTCTTTATTTCGGCAGGTGATGCGCTGGACATGAAAACCAATAAAGTAGAAACAGCTTTTATTCAGGGAAGAAATATCAATCTGGACAACCTGCATAAGCAACTGGACAGGAAATTTAGCGATAAATACAACTCGGGGAAGAAATAAGCGGACAAAAAAAGAGTGGCCTCATCCAAGGTCACTCGTTTTTAACTAACTTATTATTCATAAAAAAACTGGCTGTTGGGGAAGGAGTCGAACCTTCAAGGGGTAGTTAGCTACAGTTCAAAAATTAATTTGTGGTCAACCCATAAACTGCGTTTGTCCATTTATCCCCACCACCGAGACAAGAAGGCGTGTCTGCCAATTTCACCACCCAACATTATATTAAAGTACTAACTTTGTAAACAGCCGGAAGTTTAGGTGATAAAATTCCTGCTGTTTACTAGCTGTAGGGGAAGGAGTCGAACCTTCAAGGAGTAGTTAGCCCTTACGGGTTTTCCAATTCTCCACCACCGAGACAAGGAGGTGCGTCTGCCAATTTCACCACCCTACAGAGTATAAGCAATTGTTAAAAGAACTAATTTTTTTCTGCTTGCTTGATACAAATGTAAGAACAAGTCCAATACGTTACAAATATTTTAAACAATTAATTTTATTTTTATAATATTTATAATTAATTTTGATAATGATTACCAAATATTAAAATGATGCTTAAAAAAGAAACACAAAATTTAGAAATTGATAACCTGGATATTGACATCTTAAAGCAACTGATGCAGGATGCAACCAAACCTTATACTGAAATTGCAAAGGATTTGATCGTTTCAGGTGGCACAATCCACGTAAGGATGAAAAAACTGCAGGAAATGGGTATTATCAAAGGCTCGCACTTGATCATAGATCCACAAAAAGCAGGCTATGATATCTGCGCCTTCCTGGGAATCTACCTCGAGAAAGGCATACAATATAAAGATGCAGTAGCACAGCTCAGTAAAATAAAAGAAGTTGTTGAGCTTCATTATACTACCGGGGCCTATAGCATGTTTGCCAAGATCATCTGCAGGGATACCAGCCACCTGAGACACGTACTCAATGAAGAAATCCAGGCTGTATCAGGCATTCAGCGTACGGAGACATTGATTTCACTGGAAGAGAGCATCAGAAGGCAGATTGAACTATAGCCATCACAAATGAACGCCTACAACGGTTATGACGATCATCACTTACTTGAGCTCCTTAAAGCCGGGGATGAAACTGCTTTCAACGAAATATACAGCCGATACGCTCCAAAAATACTTTATCAGATCAGCCAGATGCTTCGTGAGCAGGACGTCGCGAAAGACCTGACACAGGAACTTTTCATCACCATTTGGAATAAAGCGTCCAACATTCGCACCGGCGCCAATTTAGCCGGATACTTGTATGTAGCGGCTCAAAACAGCGTGTTATTGTATATGCGCAGGGGAAAATTTAAAAGCGACTACCTGACCTCCCTGGCCACCTACCACGATCAGATTGCCGAAGAATTCGAACAGGAGCCTGACGTGGAGAAGATGTATGCGCTTGTTCAGCGGGAAATCCAAAACCTTCCCCCAAAAATGAAACTCATTTTCGAGCTCAGCCGTAGACCTGACCTTTCGTACAAAGACATCGCTATGCAGCTGGGGATCGCAGAAAACACCGTTAAAAAACAAGTCAGCAATGCCCTGCACATCATTCGCAATAACCTCGGCGAACAAGGTTCTTCCGGACTGGTCTTAATCGCACTGCTCCGCCCTTAAAGCACTGCTTTGTGCCACCTGCACCTTAGAGGTAAAATTAATTTTAAATATTTTCAAATTAACCTACTACTTTTTCCAATTTGGGCATATTACTTATAGATCAGGTACAATAGCTGGTCAGGCAACATGAATCAAAAAGAAGCAGGTCAACTATTGGACAAATATTTACAGGGCAAAGCAAGCCAGCAGGAAGAAACGATCGTGCAATCCTGGCTGATGAATCAAACTGCCCGCAATCATGCGGAGGAGACCCCAGATGAATACATACTCCCATCTGAAATGTGGAGTGCGGTCTATCAATCTATTCATCAAAAGAAACGCCGCATTTGGCCGCGCACCGTTATTGCTGCTGCCATCGCTGTCATCGTCTTTGGCGCAGGGCTATTCTATTACAACCTAAATATTGACCGAGGCCCGCATGACCAAGCGGTTTACAAGAATGACGTTTCTCCTGGAAAAGTTGGCGCTACCCTGACGTTAGCAAATGGCAAAAAGATCAGACTTAGCGATGTGGCTAATGGAGCGATTGCAAAAGAAGCAGGTATCATCATTTCTAAAACTGCCGATGGACAGCTCGTCTATGAGGTGAAAGAAAATAATGCTGAAACCGGTAATACCAACACGCTTACAACGGCCTTAGGCGAAACCTATATATTAACCCTGCCGGATAAATCCAAAGTCTGGATGAATGCCGCTTCAAGTTTAACTTACTCAGCCACCCTGGGGGAGCGTGGGGGACGCAGGGTAAAACTGGAAGGCGAAGCATATTTTCAAATCACTAAGGATAAAGCGCATCCTTTTGTAGTGGAGAGCAGAGGCCAGACGGTGGAGGTGCTAGGTACTCACTTTAATGTAAACAGTTATGCAGACGAGGCAGCTATTACTACCACGCTCATCGAAGGTTCTGTAAAAGTAACTGCTAACGGACATCATCAGGTCATCAAGCCAAATGAACAGGCACTTTCTTCAGGCGGCAAGATAACCGTGCGGACAGTGGACGTAGAAGAAATTGTGGATTGGAAAGATGGGGACTTTTACTTCAACAACTTGAGTTTACGGAATGCTATGCGTAAGATCGCCCGATGGTATAATGTGAAGGTAGTATATGATGCTTCCGTACCTGAAGATATCGAATCTACGGGCTACATTTCCAGAACAAACAAGCTGTCATCAGTTTTAAAGCTGATTGAGAAATCAGGTGACGTGCATTTTAAGATCGAAGGAAAAACAGTATACGTCAGTAAATAAATCCATAATTATAATCAACTGAACTATTAACCATCAACAAAGGGAGAATGACAGAACATTTACGACAGAAAAGCTGAGGCTAAAAGAAAAGAACCAGAAGTGCGAAAACACCCCTGGTTACGATCCGGAACAATTAATTAAATCAATTAAAAACGCAGCAAGCCAATAGTTTTCGACGACCGAGGCTGACTGCTAAACCGAACCTAAACAAATGTATAAAAATTATACTAAGAAAATTGGTATGGCTGAACCGCTATACCGTAAAATAATGCTGATTATGCGATTAACCACCGTTATATTAATAGCATCCCTGTTGCAGGTCAGCGCAACTGGATTTGCACAAAAAATATCGCTCAGGCAAAACGACGTTACCCTTGAATCCGTACTGAAAGAAATCAGGAAGCAGAGTGGATATGACTATTATTATGGCAATAAGGTCATTTCTAAAACTCAGAAAGTAACGGTTACCCTTGCTAATGCCAGTGTCGATGAAGCTTTGGAACGCATTTTATCGGGCTTGCCATTGACTTATGAGATTGAGGGAAAAATGATTCTTATAAAAAGGAAAGAAGAAAGTTTTTTCGACAGGATTATTTCCAAATTTCAAGCTGTTGATGTTAAAGGTAAAGTTGTGGATTCATTGGGTAACGGGCTTGCCGGAGCTAATGTTGCCTTGAAAGGCGCTAAAGGATCTGCTACAAATACCGATAACAATGGTGATTTTTTACTGAAAAATGTAGCTCCGGATGCCACACTCGTCGTCTCGTACCTGGGGTATGTCACCAAGGAAGTAAAAGCAAAGGACGAATTCAACTATATCCAGCTTCAGCAAAGCACAAGTAAACTGGATGAGATTCAGATTCAGGCCTATGGAAAAACTTCAAAACGACTCAGTGTGGGCACCTCAACCACCGTAAAATCGGATGACATCGAACGCCAGCTGATTAACAATCCTATTTTGGCGCTTCGGGCCAAAGTCCCCAACCTGGTCATCACTCAAGCCAATGGACTTCCAGGATCTGAAATCACCATGCAGTTGCGAGGACAGAACAGTATGGGTGCATGGTCTGCGAGATCTGAACCGCTCATAGTGTTAGACGGAGTACCCTTTGAGAATACGATGTCAACAAAAGACGGCAACTATGGTGCTGTAGGTGACCGGATGTCAGCACTGAGCCTCATTGATCCAAATACTATTGAACAAATTGATGTTCTGGCAGATGCGGACGCAACGGCTATTTATGGATCAAGAGGAGGTAATGGGGTGGTTATGATCACGACCAAAAAAGGAAAAGCAGGGCCTGCCCAGGTCAGCGTAAACCTGGCTTCCGGCTACAGCCAGGTGCCGGGAAAAAGCAAACTAAAGCTAATGAATACGCAGCAATACCTTGAATTGAGAAATGAAGCCCTGGCAAATGACGGCTTGACACCTCAGATCGCAGATCCCGACGGGGATGGATACGCACCAGATTTGTTGTTGTGGGACCAGAACCGGTATACGGACTGGCAAAAAGAATTGATTGGTGGAAATCCTCGCTGGCAGCAGGCCAGCTTATCCGTAACTGGAGGAACGAATTTGATGCGCTACCTGATCAGCGGAAATTATAAGAGTGACGGCGTACCCTATCCGTCAAGCTTCCAAGGAGCCAAGGCGAGCGAAAATAAGCTTGCATCCGGGCATATAAACTTATCCGGAAACTCTGCGGACGGCAAGTTTACAGCAGGAGTCGATTTGACCTATTCATATAATGATCGGTCGGGTACTCAGACCGACTTAACCAAACCAGCGATGCTACTGCCACCGAATGCCCCGTCCATTTATTCGGAGAACGGGGAATTAAACTGGGAGCCTAACTTGCAGGCAAATCGAGCCACCTGGAGAAATCCATACTCAGCAATGCTAAACATCACAGACGCTGCTGCCAATACCATAATTGCCAATGTCAATACAGGATACCGGATAACCCCTGAGCTCCAGATTAAAATATCTTCAGCCTTCACGACAATGGTACAGAACCAATTTGCTGCCACTCCATTGGCAGGGCTTGATCCATTTAGCAATAAAGACGATTATTATGGCAAGTCTCAGAGGATAAACAACACGAATAACTCCTTTACCCTTGACCCTAATATCACCTATCAAAAGCAATTAGCGGGTGGGGAACTCAATGCCATTGCTGGTATAACCTATCAGGGGCAGACAAGTAAAAGTGAAACACTACAGGCCGGCGGTTATACAGATGATGCTTTACTCAAGGATTTAACTAAAGCCAGTGCCCCATTTGGCGGCTCACCCTACTCCGCTTATAACAGAACTTCTGAATACAAATACTTGCGGGTTTTTTCCAGGCTCAATTATGTACTGGCAGACAAATACATTGCTAATTTTTCTTTCAGCAGGGATGGCAGCAGCAGGTTTGGTCCTAAAAACAAATATGGTAATTATTGGTCCACAGGGCTGGGCTGGATTTATAGCAATGAAGCAATAGTGAAAGAAAAGCTGCCTTTTTTAAGTTATGGTAAGGTCAGGATGTCTTATGGTACTACCGGACAAGATGGGATCGGCAACTATCAGTACCTGGAGCAGTATTCGAGCAGTCCGCAAAACACCTATGACGGGACTTTTGTATTGGATGGACAAGGAGTGATCAACCCCTATTTCAAATGGGAAAACGTTAAAAAACTGGATATAGGATTCGATTTCGGCTTTTTTTCCGATGCAATTGTTGCTTCCGCGACTTATTGGAGAACACGGACATCTGATCAGTTGATCCCTATTACAACGGCATCTACAACAGGAGCCGGACAGTATTACCTAAATTTAGATGGAGGCACCCAAAACTACGGCTGGGAATTTTCAGTTAACTCTGAAAACATCAACAATAAGACATTCAGGTGGAGTTCTTCTGCAAATTTAGGATTACAGAACGATAAACTGTTGAAATTATCACCTTACACTGTGCTTAACTACCTTTATAGCAGTTACTATATCCATAAGGGAATTGACCCGATCGGAAAAACATATACCAAATTAATTGGGGTTCCGGCTTATATAGGTATCGATCCGGAAACTGGTCTGTTTCAATTTTTGAACGCTGAGGGGCAACCCGGTAACAGTCAGGAAATGGATGCCTATGGAGCGCCTGTAAAAATCAACCCATTGACTTTAGGTCTGACAAATACCTTTTCGGTTGGCAATTTCACCCTGATAACGGATTTGCAGTTTAAAAAGCAGCGGGGAAGAGGCTATATTGTAGATTTTTTTCCACCAGGACGCCTGGATATGCCGGCGGCTTACGGCAATATGCCTGAAATATTTACCGATCGCTGGAGAAAGCCAGGTGATGACGCAAAATTTCAGAAAGTGAGCACCAATATTTACGATGTAACGGATGGCTGGAATGGCTTTGAACTAAGTGATGCGAATTATGTCGACGCTTCTTACATCCGCTTAAGTAACGCTGTATTCAGTTATAGCTTACCTAAAAAGCTGATCGATAAATTGAAAGTTCGCAGCGCCAGCATCAATATCACAGGTCAGAACCTGTTTACCATTACCCCGTACAAATTCGGAGACCCCGAAACGCTAAATTACTATGCGTTACCTATGCTACGCTCGTTTACTGCAGGTTTCAACTTAAACTTTTAAAAGATGAAAAAGACGATACAAAATACAATTTATACAGCTTTTCTGATTTTGCTGACGCTAGCTGGATGTAAAAAAGCGCTGGAGGTAGATTTACCTGTCGAAGTTTCTACAGCAGAAGCAGTTTATGGAAGCACGATAACTGCTTCCTCTGTAATGAAGGGGGTATACAAGAGGCTCCAAGGGTATGGCCCGCTCAATGATGCTACCGGGACAACGATCCTGACCTCATTACTTGGTGATGAATTTAAGGCAAACGGTGGCTCGCAATATCAAAATCTGCCAATCCCACTGGGGGGACGTTGGAATGACTGGTACCGAAAGGTCATTTACCAGGTGAATTCTGTAATGGAAGGCGTAGCTGCTTCCAAAAAGTTAAATCCAGGTGCAAAAGATATATTAACTGGCGAGGCCAAATTCATCAGGGCGTTTAGCTACTTCAACCTGGTAAATATTTTTGGTGACGTGCCTTTGGTGCTAAATACAGATTTCAACACCAATGCCAACATTGCACGCAGTCCTACGGCAAAAGTCTATGAACAAATGGTAGCTGATCTATTAGACGCGCAACGGTTATTGCCGGAAAAATACTTAAAGCCAGATCTGATAACTGAATCTACAGAACGCGTAGTTGCCAGCAAATTCACTGCAACTGCGTTACTGGCACGAGTATATCTTTACATGGGTCAGTGGGATAAGGCAATTGCCGAGTCGGATAAAATTATTGGACGAGCTGACTTGTTTAAATTGGTTGACCTGGATAAAGTATTTCTGATGAATAGCCCCGAAGCGATCATGCAATTTCAAACCGGAGATGGTCCTGTCGGGGAAGATGCCATGAATACTGCGGAAGGTAGAGTCCTAATTCCTCGTCAAAATGACAATGGCAAATATAACGTGCCAAACTACTGGATCAGCGATTTTTTGTTAAATGAGTTTGAAGCAGGCGATAAGAGAAAAGACAACTGGATCAACTTGATTCCTACAAATAATACCGCCAAACCTATTTATCCGATTGCCTGGAAGTATAAGGTGGGACAAAATTTAGGTCCTCAAAGCGAATACTACATGGTGCTCCGATTGGCTGAACAATATTTGATCAGGGCTGAAGCAAGGGCACACATGGGTAACATTGGAGGAGCCTTTGAGGATTTGAAGGTGATACGCCAAAGAGCGGGCCTGGGCGATTCGCCTTATGCGAACGTTTTTGAAGCTATCGCACACGAGCGATATGTGGAACTTTTCGCTGAACTGGGACATAGGTGGTTTGACCTGAAGCGTACTGGAAAACTAGATGACAGAATGAAAATTGTGATGCCTACCAAGCAAATAGGAAACGGACCGGTGCCTACCTGGGAACCTTTTAAAGCGGTGATGGGTATTCCCTACACAGAATTTAAACTCAATCCGGCACTGATCGGACATCAAAATCCGGGATATCGGGAAAATTGATAAGGTGGCGTCGTCATGATCTTCTATTAATGCTCGAAGTCGGCGGGTCTTTTGATTCGTCGACTTATTCAAGAAGTTTTCTGCCACATTCTCTATGTTCCCATGTAATATCAGAACCAATTTAAATTAAAAACTATGAAAAAGATACTTCTTTTGGCTTTGGCATTTACGCCCATATGGGCATGGTCCCAGCGCAATAATTTTACGATAGCCGGGAAAGTTGAACACCTGACAACAACTGCTAAAGCTTATTTGAAATATGACGCAGGAGGCAAAACGATAGTAGACTCTGTCCTGTTTGAGGGTAATGCGTTTGTGTTTAAAGGAAGCATAAAAGACCCTGCTAAGGCTGAAATTATGGTCGACCACAAAGGTCTGGGGATGAAAAAGCTCAGTTCAGATAATGTTGACATCTTAAGCTTTTACCTCAATAAAGAACATATTACTTTGACCGCAAAGGATTCTATCAAAAATGCAACAATCACCGGATCAAAAATCAATGAGCAGCATCAACAGTATAGCGCGCTGCTTAGGAAATCCGAAAATGATATTGCAATGCTCAACACAGAATTCGATGCTTCAGATGAAAACAAGAGAAAAGATCAAATCTTTCTGAATCAACTTCAGTCCAGGTATGATAAACTACAGGAGGAAAGAAAAACACTTCAGTATGCTTTTATAAACAGAAATAATGATTCTTATGTCAGTCTCCTTGCGTTGATTGAAATTGCAGGGACCGACATGGACGTCACGAAAATTGAACCCGTCTATAAAACGCTGAGCAGCCGTTTACAAGGTACGCCGACTAGTCAGGAATTTTTGAAATCTATCGATGTCGCCCGTGCAACAAATATCGGGGCAATTGCACCTTCCTTTACACAAAATGATGTAAATGACAGGCCCGTTAAATTAACAGACTTTAGGGGGAAATATGTATTACTGGATTTTTGGGCAAGCTGGTGCGGACCTTGCAGGACAGAAAACCCCAATATAGTAAAGGCCTTCAATGCTTTTAAAGACAAAAACTTCACGGTACTTGGGATTTCCTTAGACCAGCCTGGTAAAAAAGCTTTATGGCTGCAGGCTATTGAAAAAGACGGTTTAACTTGGAGCCACATCTCTGATCTTAAGGCCTGGGACAACGCTGTGGCCAAGTTATACGGAATCCAGTCAATTCCTCAGAATTACTTGATCGATCCCAGTGGAAAGATCATAGCTAAGAACCTAAGTGGTGAGGAGCTGACTAAGAAATTGGCATCATTACTTTAATTAACCATAGATAACTTGACTTTGAAGAGCGTTGTCATATTGACCGGCAGCGCTTTCAAGTCTCTTTTTAATCCTTGATTGAAGATTACGTGGAGAAAGTACTTTCATGCATTCCCCAAATCCAAGGATCTCTCTTTCCAGCTCAAAGTTCAGTACTACGTCGATACGGATTACCGCTCCGTCTTCATCTTGACTCAGTAGCTGCTGACTATGGTGCAGGGGCTTGGTCAATACATAAGGTGCATTGAGTTTGTTTATTTTTAAAACCACTTTCTGGGCCCTGTCTTTTTCAGATTTGGTAACCCCAAGCAAATCATCAAAATACCGGTCGAAATCGATTCCCTTGTATTCAATATATGCTTCTTTTGTAAGCTCTTGAAAGTCGACAATCCGGTCAAGCGCCATTGTTATGAGTGCCTTCCCTCCTCTTGCATGGACCAAGAGGAACCAGCGGTTCCTGTATTCCTTTAACAAATATGGATAATATACGTTACGGCTGGGCTGCTGTGCTTTGAAGGATTGGTACTCGATCAATAGGGCTTTCTTCCTTAGTATCGCTTGGTATAGGGGATTGAGATGTTCCAATCCGCGCAACTGCTTGTTACCTTCAAACTGAATAAAGTTTTGATCGGGATGGGCTGATTTATTCAGGTTATTTTCCAGTTTGGTAATCACTTCGCTCATCTCATCGAAATAATTAAATCCATTAAACTGTTTCAGCAGGCCAACGATTTCCTTCATCTTATCCACATCTCCTGCATTGATCGGAACCTTTGTGATGCTGTATGCCGGATCACTATAACCATAAAACTTCTTGTCGGTCACTACAATTGGCGCATTGTATCCCAGCTTGTCACTGCGCATCAACTGGATATCTGCTTGGATGGTTCGCTTACTTACACCTGAAGTAATCCCTTCATACTCATACAGCGTGTTTGCCACACGCTCAATGATATCATCTAAAGACCATTTACGAAATCTGTTCTTAAGACATTCGTCTATCGTTTTGTAGCGTATTAATGCAAGTTTGTTTACTGACATAAAAGAATTGATCTAAAAGACTATTGCATAAATATAGAAAATGGAAATGACTACGCAATACAACTGCGCACATTAATCAAAAAACAATAGCCTTCAGTCCAAATTTAAAATTAATAAGCTGAAAAACAGGGGTATAAAAAATATATCGAGAAAGAGACACACTACGCAAATGTGCTGCGCAGTACCAGCCGCATCTTTGTAATGTCAGCAATGACAATAGTTCTTTGAGAAATAAACAGTACAAATGTACTTCAAGATATTCCCCTGAGGGAATGGCAATTTGAAAGGATAAACATCCATAGTTGAGGGTTTCTATACAGCCCCATAGTATTGAGCTGATTAGCAGCAATATTCTGATGTTTAGAATGAAAGATTGTCTCAATTTGTGTGTCGCGGGTTCGAATCCCGCTCCTGGTCAAACAGGATAACTCAGTCCGGTAGAGTAACAAACCCAGTGCAGGTTCGAATCCTGCTTCCGACCAAAATAGGAACGCAATTGGTAGCGCGCTATGGACTTAAACCCCTAAGCAAAAGAAGGGTAACTTTTCAAATCCCCAAACACCCTGAAGCACAAAAAAGACATTAAGCTTACGACCAAAGCGATCAAACGCATTTAATTCGGTTAACGCGCTCAACGCTCTTAATGCGCTCGAGGCTTTAGAACGTAAGCAATTTAATTTATACCCTGAAAGCATAAATAAAGCTGACCATCTTGAGACCCTATAGTCTACAGAACGGATAACAAATCAGCAATCATTGATACTTCCGTATAAAATAAATGAATGTCTTTAATGTGTTTCCTTTAAAATTAAAACCACCTTAAAAAGAATATAATATGAAAAGAGTAACAGTAAACACCAATTCAGCAGGGTTGGTTTACAAGAAAAAAGAATTAAAAAGAGTATTGACAGCCGGAAATTACTGGCTGGGATTTGGAGAAGAAATGGAAGTTTATGACCTATCTAAAACTTTCATTGCCTCCACCGAACTGGATGTACTTTTACTCAATACGGATTTCCGGGAATTGGTTACCGTGGTAGAAGTCAGGGACAACCAAATAGCATTGGTTTACCAGAATGCCAATTTTAAACAAGTATTGACTGCAGGAAAATATGCGTTCTGGAAAGGGTTGAACAACTATTCCTTCATTACCGCAGATCTGAGCAAATATGAGATCACAGAAACCATTGATAAAAATACATTAGAAAGGTCTCAATTGTTAGCTTTTATTAAAGCCTTTAAGGTAGAGGCTCATGAAACCGGATTGATGCTGGTGGATGGCAACTTTGAGAAAGTACTGAGCCCAGGCAATTATATCTTCTGGAAAAACAGCACGGTAATCCAGGTCTTGAAGACCGACTTAAGGCAATTGAGCATGGAGATCATTGGACAGGAAATATTAACGAAAGACAAAGCGCAATTAAGAATTAACTTCAGTATTCGGTACAAGGTTGTGGATGCAATAAAAGCATTGCTGGAAAACAAGGAATTTGAGAAGCAATTGTATGTCATCATCCAGCTCGGATTAAGAGAATTCATTGGAAAAATGACCTTTGACGAACTGATGGAAAACAAAGATAAAATCTCAGAAAGTGTATTGAGCATCTCGGCAGAAAAAGCTAAAACGCTCGGTGTTATTTTGCTGGACTGCGGCGTGAAAGACATTGTTTTGCCAGGAGACATCAAGGACATCATGAACCAGGTATTAATTGCGGAAAAGAAGGCCCAGGCCAATCTGATTACGAGAAGAGAAGAAACTGCATCAACAAGAAGTTTGCTGAATACAGCTAAACTAATGGAAGATAATGCCATGCTCTACAAGCTCAAAGAGATGGAGTATGTGGAGAAAATTGCAGAAAAGATCAATAACATCAGCTTGTCGGGTAGCGGACAAATTGTAGACCAGTTAAAACAAATATTTGTAAAATAAGTAATGTCTTTAAAGGCATTACTTTTAGAAAGAACAACATGAAAAGAGCTATCAACGGAAATGACCTGTTATCAATTGGCTATAAACCGGGGACAATACTGGGACTAGCTATTAAAACAGCCTCAAAGTTGAAGGATTTACCTTTCAACGAAGCCACTGCGCTACTAAAAAAGGTGAAGGACTACCCTGAAAATTTCCTGGACGATGAGATCATGGAACCCCTGGCTGCCGCGATGATTGAGGCAGCTAATGCGCCTGCTGATGAAGTCATTGAATTAAGGAATAAGATGATCGCCTACACCCAATACGGCGAAAAATATATTGAAGAGGGAGCTACTAAACAAATGGACATAGCCATGAAGCTTCCTGTGGCAGTTGCCGGCGCATTAATGCCTGATGCCCACCAGGGATACGGTCTGCCGATTGGCGGCGTACTGGCTACACATAATGCGATTATCCCATATGGTGTAGGCGTGGATATAGGTTGCAGAATGGCCCTTACTATATTCGATATTCCGGACAATCATTTTTACGGAAATGAAGCATACTATAAAAGGGAACTGATTGCGCACACCAAATTCGGCGCAGGCCATGGATTCCATGGTCGCGAAAAAGCAGACCATTCGGTGATCGACAACCCTGATTTTAATGCTAACCCCCTACTGAAGCAGCTGAAAGACAAAGCTTATAGCCAATTGGGAAGCTCCGGCGGAGGCAACCATTTTGTAGAATGGGGCATAATTGAATTTGAACAAAAAGATGAATTCCTGAACATCAATAAAGGCAAGTATCTCGCGCTCCTGAGCCACTCAGGGTCCAGAGGATTTGGAGCTACCATAGCCGGTTATTATACCAAACTTGCAAAGGAAATATGTAAGCTGCCTCAAGAAGCCGCAAACCTGGCATACCTGGATATGAACAGCTCAGAGGGACAGGAATATTGGCTGGCCATGAACCTGGCCGGAGACTACGCCTCTGCCTGCCATGAAGTCATCCACGATAAATTGAGTAAAGCCGTTGGCGCAACTATCCTGGCCAAAGTTGAAAACCATCACAATTTTGCATGGAAGGAACTGTACCAGGGACAGGAGGTGATCGTTCACCGCAAAGGCGCAACTCCTGCAGGAAAAGGCATAATGGGAATCATACCCGGCTCTATGACCGCACCAGGATTCCTGGTAAGGGGAAAGGGTGTAGAAACAGCCATCAACTCAGCTGCACATGGCGCCGGGCGACAAATGAGCCGGTCCAAAGCTATCAAAAGCATATCTAAGGATGAGATGCGGAAGGTGCTGCAAGACCATAATGTAATGCTGATCGGAGCTGGTTTGGATGAAGCACCCATGGCTTATAAAGACATTAATATGGTAATGAATGCACAACAGGAACTGGTCGACATCATCGCAAAATTCAGCCCTAAAATCGTCAGAATGGCCGACGACGGTAGCCGCGAAGATTAGGCGCTAAAAAGAAAATTACCTTCTCAGAGAAGACATAGGAACAATTGATGCCCTTCAGCATCACTTTTTCCCGTCTTCGAAGAGAATGGTCATTTTCTCCTTTATTTAAACATATCCTTCAGCGCCTGAAGCTTCATCTGCAGATCCCCATCCGGTAGCGGCTTTTCCTTTTGCCCTCCTTTATGGTTATTCTGCGGCTTGGCCACTTGCTTGTGCTGAGGACTATTAGGCTTGGATGCCTTCGCAACCGGCTTTTTCAACTTGGCATCAGCGTTCCTCTTTACCTGCTTAGGCTTCGCTTCTGCCTGCTTCATAGAAAGAGAAATACGTTTTCTGGCTACATCCACTTCTACTACAGTCACTTCGACCTTCTGATGAACTTTAACCACTTCATTGGCACTGGCCACAAAGTTCTGCGACAACTGGCTGGTATGTACCAAACCATCCTGATGCACACCTATATCTACAAAAGCACCGAAATTGGTAATATTAGTTACAATTCCCTGAAGTTTCATACCCGGTTTGAGGTCTGCAATTTGATTAACACCTTCAGTAAAGCTAAAAATCTCAAACTGTTCACGCGGATCTCTTCCAGGCTTGGCCAATTCGTTCATGATGTCATTTAATGTAGGCAAACCTATCTCTTCACTTACATATTGCTGTAGCTTAATCTGCTTCCGCAATTCCGGGTCTCTCATCAACTGAGCTACACTACAGCTCAGGTCTCTCGCCATCTTATTTACCAGCGGATAACGCTCCGGATGAACAGCACTGGTATCCAGTACCTGCTCCGCATTTCTGATCCTTAAGAAACCCGCAGCCTGTTCGAATGCTTTATCTCCCAAACGGGGCACTTTTCTCAGGCTTTCCCTGTTTTTAAAGGCCCCGTGCTCATTGCGGTAAGTAACAATATTCTGTGCCAACTGAGGACCAAGACCAGATACATAGGCAAGCACCTGCTTTGAAGCCGTATTTAATTCAACCCCTACCGCATTCACACAGCTCATCACCGTATCGTCCAGCGAAGCTTGCAGCTTAGTTTGGTCCACATCGTGCTGATACTGTCCTACCCCAATAGATTTAGGATCTATTTTAACGAGTTCAGCCAATGGGTCCATCAGCCTGCGGCCAATAGAAACTGCTCCCCTAACAGTAATATCATGATTAGGAAACTCCTGTCTGGCTACATCCGATGCAGAATAAATAGAGGCCCCATTCTCATTTACCATCACTACAATTATATCCAGCAGGTTCAGTCCTCTTACAAAGACTTCTGTTTCCCTGCCAGCAGTCCCATTACCAATGGCAATGGCTTCTATTTCATATTTTTTGCAAAGATTCTTCATGATCATGGCACTTTCCTGTACCCCTCTTTGTCCATTGTGCGGAAAAATAGTAGTGTTTTCCAATAGCTTCCCCTGCTTATCCAGGCAGGCTACCTTACAACCGGTACGGAAACCCGGATCGATAGCAAGGATATTCTTTTCGCCCATTGGCGCAGCAAGCAATAGTTGTCTGGCATTTTCAGCAAATACACGTATTGCTTCCTCATCCGCTTTGTCCTTAGACAAGCGGTTGACCTCTGTTTCCATT
The DNA here is from genome assembly GCF_004331695.1 of Pedobacter psychroterrae. Lineage (GTDB taxonomy): Bacteria > Bacteroidota > Bacteroidia > Sphingobacteriales > Sphingobacteriaceae > Pedobacter > Pedobacter psychroterrae. The sequence goes on from NZ_SJSL01000001.1 coordinate 661,606, forward strand.
GCAGGCCCCAGCAAACGCTTATAGCTATCCTGTATAGCCAGTTTAACCTGCGCTGTGCTTGAATTGGCAGCTGTTACAAACTGTCTTTCCAGAATATGGATGGCACCCTCTTCAGCAGGCATACTCTCCACCTTTAAAATACCCTCGTTTTCTGCTCTTTTAATAGCAAGGATTCGGTGGGATGGCGATGACTTAAGGGGTTCATTCCAGTCAAAATAGTCTTTATACTTGATCCCTTCTTCTTCTTTTCCCTTTACCACTGTTGATTTCAATGAAGCTTGTTGCTGAAAATAGTTCCTCATCGAAGTCCTTGCCTCAACATTTTCATTGATGACCTCTGCAATGATGTCACGGGCACCAGCCAGTGCATCTTCTACCGACGTCACTTCCAGCGCTTCATTCAGGTACTTAGCTGCAGATGCCTCAGGATCACCCGCCTTTTGTTCAAGAAGCAGGAGTGCCAATGGTTCCAGCCCTTTCTTGCGTGCTTCAGATGCCCTGGTTTTACGCTTAGGCTTATATGGTAGGTAGATGTCTTCGATCGTCGCAATATTAGTTGCTGCATTAATCAGCGCAGCCAATTCAGGTGTTAACTTATCCAGCGCCCCCAATGCTTTTAAAATGGCTTCTCTCCGCTTATCCAGTTCCCGCAGCTGCTGAAACCTGTCACGAATAGCGGCAACCTGAACTTCATCCAAACTTCCCGTCACTTCTTTCCGGTAACGTGCTATAAAAGGAACGGTAGCTCCTTCGTCCAGTAATTCAATAGTTGCGATAACCTGCTTTTCTGCTACTGTCAATTCAGCAGCAATAATTGTAGCGTGATTGCTCATCTTAATCTCTATTTTGTCTTATAAAACACAATGGCGCCAAAAATAACAAAAAATCCCGCAGGGGGTTAGCCAACGGGATTATATTTATTTTTATAAACGGTCTTATTTTGCTACGTACATCACTTCTTTTACTGCTTTAACCACTTTTTCAGCGTTAGGCAGACTCGCAGCAATCAATGTAGGTGCATACGGAAGCGGCACATCCGCACAGGTAATGCGCAATACCGGGGCATCCAGGTAGTCAAATGCATTTTTCTGCACGTTGAATGCAATCTCAGAAGAAATAGAAGCCAGCGGCCATGTTTCTTCCACAATTACCAAACGGTTTGTTTTCTTCACAGAGTTGATGATCGTTTCAAAATCAATCGGACGTACGGTCCGCAAATCGATCACTTCTACGCTGATCCCTTCTTTAGTCAATTCTTCTACAGCAGGATTTACTACACGGGTCAGCATTTTACCAAATGTTACGATCGTTACATCGGTACCTTCCTTAACCACATTGGCTTTACCAATAGGAATGTAATATTCTCCTTCAGGAACCTCTCCTTTATCACCATACATCACTTCAGATTCCATGAAGATCACCGGATCCGGATCAAGGATAGACTGTTTCAACAAGCCTTTTGCCTCATAAGGAGTAGATGGAACCACCACTTTCAAACCAGGACAGTTGGCATACCAGTTCTCAAAATTCTGAGAGTGCTGCGCACCAAGCTGGCCAGCGTTCCCTGTCGGGCCGCGAAATACGATCGGCACTGAGAACTGACCACCACTCATTGAAAGGATCTTTGCTGCTCCGTTAATGATTTGATCTATAGCAACCAATGAGAAATTGAATGTCATAAATTCTATGATCGGAACTAATCCGTTCATTGCCGCACCTATACCGATACCGGTAAAGCCCAGCTCAGCAATTGGCGTGTCAATGATGCGTTTATCTCCAAACTCATCCAACATTCCCTGGCTAACTTTATATGCGCCATTGTATTGTGCAACTTCCTCGCCCATCAAAAAAATGTTTTCATTTTTACGCATTTCTTCGCTTAAGGCTTCACGCAAAGCTTCTCTAAATTGAATTTCTCTCATTGTATATTCCAATATTAACGACTGCAAACTTAGATAAAATTGCTTTTAAATGCAAGTTTATCGATTGCTCCAGGACCTTTGAAAACAAAGTCGTTACAAGAAGAAATATCCTTCTTCAGCAGCCGTATTTTGTCTACACTATCTTACCCGCAAATTGGCCAAAATAATTTGGTAAATCACATTCCGCACAGAGTTAAATATGGAGAATAAGCAAATCCGGCTTCATTTTGTGTAGGCGTGAAAGGGACCTCCTCATCAAAGAGTTCCGCTAGTTTTAATTTCACCAGTTCAATAAAATCTGCTTTTACACTTTCCAGGTGCTCCCCGCTGAGCTTCAGTTTATCTTTTCCCTGTATAAAAAAGGTTCCTTCTTTGCGCATATTTCTGATGCTGTAAAGATTGGGCTCCACCAGACTTTGCGCATTTGCCTGCTCAAATACATGGGTATAAAACAATGTCTGCACCAGCGCCTTATTCTGCTTGCTGCCGTTTGTATCAAATGCATCTTCCAGGTTGCTGTACCTTAGGTTGTCAGCCCCGGTCTTATAGTCTACGATCCGGGTTACCCCGTTTTTACGGTCGATCCTGTCTACAATACCAAAAAGCAACACGTTCTTCTCAACCCCTCTCACTGAAAAACTAAAAGGCACTTTGTCGGCCTTTTCCAGCTTCAGGATCTCAAAAGGGGCCTCATCTTCATCGTAGTTTAGGATCAGACCGGCATATTCCATCACTATAGCCAGCACCACCTTTTGCATCCCGTTATGGTTGACTTGAAAGTCCTCATTTTTAAAGATCACATGGGCAAATCCTTTTTTCACAAGCTCAGGGAGTTCTTTTCTGCGACAGACGATCCGCTCTTTGGTAATGACCGGGTCTTCCTCCTGTAATTCCTCATAAAAGTGCTGCATCACATAGTGAAGAATGGATCCTATTTCATTGGCCTCCAGATTTTCTGAAATCTCTTCCGGCTCTTTTATTTTGGCAATATAGCGGTAAAAAAACTGTAGCGGACAGTTGATATAGGCTGTCAGCGCAGAGGCGGACAGTGCGGTTTCCCCGCGGAGGTATTTGTTCAATACTACCATTACCTGCTCATCTTTCTCCACGCGTATGTCCCGTCTTTTCTCCGTTCTGACCTGCTGTTTCTGATCCAGATAATTAAAGGTATACCCGCTTTCATATTCCAGTTGCCTCAAAAACCGTGTAGGCTCTCCGGTATTGGTATCATCTGCATGTGCGTTGTATACCAGGCTTACTTTTTTACTGCGCTGCAACAAGCGGTAAAACATATAGGCCGAAATGGCGTCCTGGTTCTCTATTACCGGCAGTCCGTAGGCACGCCTGATGCTATCAGGTATGAAACTAGGGGATATACTGGTCTGCGGCAGTAGCCCCTCATTTACCCCAAGAATGTAAATATGTTCAAAATCGAGACTCCTGCTCTCCAGTAATCCCATCACCTGTATACCCTGCAGCGGCTCGCCGGTCAAGGGTACAGAAATACCCTGCACCGCCTTTTGGATCAGGGACAAAACAAACAGCAGTTCCTTACTGCCCACCAGGCCTGGCAGATAAGCAGCAAGTGCATCATGTAATCTATTGAGCTCTTTTAGGACAGCTACAAAAAGATCTGCTTCTGTTTGCCGCAATGTTTTTTCTGAAAGCTGTTTTTCCAGAATCCACTTAAACACCCCTTGCAGCACATTGATGGCTTCAGTGCCGCTACCGATCCTGGTAAAGAATAAAGCAAGCAAGCCCTTCTGGCTTTGCAGGCGCAGCAAAGGTACTTCCGCCAGTTGCTCGGCCAATAGCTTCTGCTGGATCCTGGCCCGCATCTGTTCCGTTATTCCAGTGAGCGGATGCGAAAGAAATGCGGCTACATCCGCGTGGTATACCGTTTCTTTTTCCGCTTGTATCAACTGACTTTGTACGCTCAGCCAAAGATCGGCCAGGCCGAACAAGGAGGAGGCGACCAATGGATAACCCATGGTCACATTCAGGTTGACCGGACTGGTCTTTCCGGCTGACGTATAGTGTGTACGGATGGTCTGCAGCACAGGCAGCAGCAAACTTTCATCGGCAAGTATCAGTGCTATTTTACCTGCATTATTGTTTTCCTTCAACATCGGGTAGTCCTGCTGCAAGACTTCATGCAATATTTTCGCCTGGGCTACCTGGCCCTGGGTCCTGTAGACGTCGACGGTCTTGGCATTAGCCCTGATGAGGTCTTTACTGGCACCCATCGCATTGATCAAGCCCGATTTTTCCAGGTTCCTCCTCAGGAAAAGACCCGCTTCCTGCACCGGATCGGCTATATAATAGGTATCCGTATCAAAATAGAAAAGGGATTTTCCTTCTGTCTGCCAGCGTTTAAAAACCGCTTCCTCAGCCCGGCTGAGGGCATTAAACCCAACAAATACCAGCTTTTTGAAGTCTTTGGTAAAATCCTTTTGACTGTGCTGTGCAGCAGCCAACTGCCGGTATACATGGCCCATCGTGGTCAGACCTTTGTCTTTTAAGTCCTGGTGATAACCGGAGTACAACAAAGGCATCCTGCGCCACATTCTGATAAACTGCTCCTGTTGCTTTTTCTGTTTGCCTTCGGCATACGAGTTCCAGAATCCCTTTAAAAACTCCTGCTGCTCTTCTGTCAGATAATCAAACTGGTAGTCGATCTCTGCGAAATCTTCCAGTTGCCGGAACAGCCTTTCCCCGTCTACCAGGTCATTGTCTATTTGGGAAAAATCACTTAAGATGATGCGGGCTATCGGATAGAATTTTGCTGGTTCTATTGGATTCTCCCCATCTTTAGCTACCAATTCATTGTATTTTTCGTACAGCACAAAAAACTGGGTAAAAGCATCAGCGATCTTCAGGTCTGTAGAAAGCGCAAAAAACTCCTGAATGGTGAAAAAGGAAGGACTCCAGAACGGCTTGCCTATCAGTTCGGCCAGATGATTTTGCAGATACGGTACAGGTCGCTTATTGTTGAAAATGATGGCTGTATGTTCCAGGTCATTTCCCAGTTTCGCGATCAGGTCTTCTGCTACCTCTTTTAAAAATGGCTTCATGTGCTAAACTAATTTTAATTGTCCGGTAACTGCATAAAACAAATAAGTCTTTACCGCAGTGTACCCCATGGCCAACAATAAACTTTTATAGTGGCTCACCTGCTCTATGTGCTTGTCACTTTCCTGCTGTGTGAATTTATAATCAATAATGGTTACCGCCTCACCGTTTACCAATATTTTGTCCGGCCGGTAACTTTTTCCACTGGCGTCTATGATGCTTTTCTCATTCAGGCTTTCCTTGCTCAGGCTCAGGATCTGCTGTAGACCGGCGTGCTGTAACACTGAAATGGCCTGCTGCTTTAAATATGGAAGCTCTTCTTGTTTAAAAATCCCTTCCAGCAACATTTCCTGTAATACTGCATCTGCTTCTTCCGGAGACGCAGCCCTGGCAAGCACTTCATGCAATATGGTGCCGGTCCTGCCCGCACTTTCACCGGTAAGCAGGTCAATGTCCCTGCGCTTCAAACCGGCATCAAATACCTGGCTGAGCCGGTTGGACAAGGGATAACAAGCAATCTCTATTTCATTCCGCAGTGTTTCCTTTTCGGGAATGGCCGGAACTGCCTCATCTGTCAGGAAGACTCCTTCGGCAGATAGGCGCGCTTCATACACCCTATACAGCAGATTGCCTATATTGGTGATGGTGTCTCCCTTTTTACCCATTGTACTGATGTACAAATATTCTTTTGAACGCGTAGTAGCTACGTAGAGCATATTCAGCGCGTCCATGTTATTGTACAGCAATTCTTCAAAGTAGGGCTTGGCTACACCCGAACGGCCCAGGTCTTTATTATATTTCAAAGGGATACTGTTCAGGTGATGATAGGGTGTATTTGCAGAAGGCACCCAAAATATCCCGTTCACTTTGCCGTTAATGTCCCAATTGCAAAAAGGCAGCATGACTGCTTTAAATGCCAGTCCTTTAGATTTATGTATCGTAATCACCTGGACGGCATCCGCATTATCTGACGAAGGCAATGTTTTCCGTGCGCCTTCTTCTTCCCAAAAGGAAAGAAATGCGGCAATTCCTTTTTCGCCGTGCTGTGCAAAACTTCCTGCAAGGTCCCTGAACGCAAAAAGATACGGCAGGTGTGCTGCATATTGTGGTTCATGGAGCGCATAGGCTTCAATGATCTTCTCCAGTAATGCAGGAAGTGGCTGCTGCATCCAGAGCTGCCAATTGGCGCACAGTTCAGCCGGCAACAGGTCGCCCAATTGCGACAAAGTCTTAAAATTCAGGTTAAAGTAATGCGCCGGTTTTACCTCCCGCTGCTGCAATTTAGCATACAGACTGAGGCAATTCGCTTTGTACAAGGCCGTGTTTTCCGACCAGCCACCCATCACCTGCAAGGTATTCAGGATCAGTTTCACAGCACTGTTGTTGTTCAGCAACAGCGCTTCGCCCGAGATCACCTCAATGCCATGTTCCATCAGGGTCTCTACGGTAGCCACCGCCTCCGAATTGGACCGCACCAACACACAGATGTCTTTTAACTGATAGCCCTTTACTGCTACCAGGTTCCTAAGCTCTGCTATCATTCTCGCCAAAGAAGCGGCCCTGAAGGTAGTTTTAGTCAGTGCATTTCCCTCCCCGTCATCTTTTAGCACGTTAAAGATAACCGTACCGCCAGCTAAAGTAAAAGGAGTAGTTTTCTGTCCGGATGCTGCATATACCTTTTTTACGATCTGGTCAAAGCCTCTTGTCTGCCACCAGGCTGCTAGCTCCTTGTCTTCCAGTTCCCCGATCGTACCGTTCAGATAAGTCTGCATCAGCTCGGGCAAGCGCTTAAACAGATCATTGTTAAACGCAATGATATTTTGTGTACTCCTGTAATTCTCTTCCAGGCTCTCTTCTATCACATTGTGAACCTGCACATCCTCCCGGGCCTGTTGATGAAGGATGTTCCAGTCTCCGTTGCGCCACCTGTAGATCGACTGCTTGGTGTCTCCAACGATCAGGTGATCTATCAGCTTGCCGCTTGGTGAAGCGATGGCATTGCTCAGCAGCGACTTAAAGCTGTGCCACTGATTCGCAGAAGTATCCTGAAACTCGTCGAACAGGAAGTTACGGTACCGGTTGCCCATTTTCTCCCATATAAAAGAGGGATTGTCATTTGCATCATCTGTGATCCCTTTCAGCAGCGTCTGTGCATCACTGATCAGGAGATTGGGGCTTTCATTTCGGTAAGCTTTCAGCAGACTTGCCATCTCCTGCATCAGGCGCAGGTAGTACAGATTTTTATTAAAAGCCTGTGCCAGCAAATAGCCGGGAAGCCCTTCCTGATAAGTATTTACCAAGCGGGTAATCACAGGGTTCAGTTCCTCATAAGCGCCAGTGACCGTTCCTTTCTGAAACCACTCATCCGGCTGGTCAACAAGTTTGGCCAATGTGCTGATCTTAGCCAGCTCACCATCCCTGATCTTTGCAAGGTTACTTAAGGGCGATCTTGACTTCCCTTTGAGGTCTGATACATCCAGCCCCTCTACCTGAAATATCTCCAATGCCTCCATAGCAAGCTCCTTCACGGCAGCTTCAAAGGTCTCCATTCCCAGCCGGGTGAGTGTATTGTAGTCTTTAAACAAGAGGTCAAGATCTGCCGCATCGCCCAGTCCTTTTATTGCTTCCTCAAAAGGCTGGTAGCGTTCTTTAAATATCTCGTCGGTCAGGTTGATCAGTTCGCGCCTGTAGTTCCAGCTCAGGTTATTGTTGATGCGGTCCAGCGCCAGGTCTATGATCCACTGCAACAGCACCGGGTTTTTGTCCAGCGCCCTGTCCAGCCGCTCCGCCAGTTCATTCTTTACCTTATCATAGTTCATTTCCAGGCCGTAACCGGCATCCAGGCCCAGTTCAAAAGCAAAACCACGGATCACCTTCTGGACAAAACCATCTATCGTGCTTACCGAAAAACGGTTATAGTCATGCAGGATCTTTCTATAAATGATGTCTGACCGGAGCTTCAGGCTATCAGTCTGGAGTTCAGGATGTGCTTTCAGCACAATGTCCCGGTAATCATTTATCTTCTTTGAATAGTTTCCCTCAGCAAATCCTTTGAGCACCTCCATGATCCTGGACTTCATTTCCTCCGTAGCCTTATTGGTAAAGGTTACGGCGAGTATTTCCCGGTACTTGTTTTCTCCGGAAAGCAGCAGTGTCAAATAATGGGCAGTCAGGCTGAAGGTTTTTCCCGATCCGGCCGAAGCCTGTAATATTTTAAGGGGCTGCTGTTGCATCACTCCCCGTCCCCATATTTAAAGAACGTACCCACGGTAACAGGTAGTTTACCGGTAGGTACCAATTGGTTTTTAAATACCGAAGCGGCAGCATGCTGCATAAAGTCGTCTTTCTGATACGCGACCAGCAACCCCTTGCTGCTTTCAAGTCCCGGCAGTGCTGCCAGGTTGTACGGATTGGCAAACAGGGCAAATATGGTTTGCTTTTTGGCCATGTCTTTTATAAACATTTTGAGGTCATCGCTCAGCACGATTCCGTTGCCGGGACGTATCCTGGTGTCGTGTATGCCGATAATCACCTGATCAAATGAACTAAGCCCGGCGAGTACCTTTGCAATCTGATTGGCATTCGCATTTCTGTCCAGCGTGTAGAATACCGAGTGCTGGTAGTGTGCACCAAGGTTGCGCTGAAAGGTAGTCACCGTAGGTGTACCTATACTGATGATTGCTGTTCTTTTTTCAGCAGTTAGCTGACGGATATTTTCTTTACCGCGCAATAGCGTTACCGAAGCATCGGCCAACTGCTGTTGCAGTACCAGGCTCTCCTGCCTTGTCACACCGGCCAGCACATTGTGCTCGTCTACCGTATCTTTTTTGTTCAGTCCTACCCAATACTTGGCTGCCAGGATCTTTTTTACGCTGGAATCTATCTGCGCCATGGTAACACGGTCCTGTCTGATCGCTTTGCGGACCAGGTTTATTGCCCGCTCACTATTCAGCGAAAGCTCTACGATGTCATTGCCGGCTATTACAGCCCTGACATCTGCTTCCCCATTGGGGAAATTCTTAACTACGCCTCCCATTCCCATGCCATCTGTAATGACCAGGCCTTTAAAACCAAGCTCCTTTTTCAGGATATCGGTCACAATAGGCCGGGATAAGCTCGAAGCCACATTGGGTTCAGCATCTAAGGAAGGAATGTTCATGTGTGCACTCATTACTCCGGTGGCTCCCTGCCTGATCAGTTCCCTGAAGGGGTACATCTCCAGGCTGTCCAGCCTTTCCCTCGTAAAGGTCAGTCGCGGAAGGTCGTAGTGTGAGTCTACATCAGTATCGCCATGGCCGGGGAAGTGTTTAAGGCTGGTCAGCAAGCCTCCATTCTGCATTCCCAGCATATAAGCTGCAGCTTTTACCGTTACGTTGTATTTATTTTCCCCGAATGAACGGTAGTTGATCACCGGATTCTTAGGATTGTTATTGATGTCTACTACAGGGCCCAGGTTCATGTGCATTCCTATGCGTTTAAAATCCTTCGCCACTTCCTGACCCATTTTATAGATCAGGTCCTTGTTCTGCACCGCACCCAGGGCCATCTGATACGGGTAGGAAACAGTACTATCCAGGCGCATACCCAATCCCCACTCACCATCAGAGGCAATGATCAAGGGTACTTTTGACATCGCCTGATAGGCGTTGGTTAATACCGCCTGTCTGCCCGGGCCTCCCTGAAAAAACACCACCCCGCCCAGCTTTTCCTTTTTAATGATCCGGCCTACAGAATCTTCATAAGCCTTACCTAAATTAGTATGTGCCCTTATAAAGAACAGCTGCGCGATCCGCTGTCTTCTGTTTAGTTTATGAAACACCGAATCCACCCATTCATTTTGAGCAGCTGAGGTTTCGGGAAAGGTTGTATTTTGTGCCTGTGTACATACAGCAGCAATTGAAAAAAGAGCAGTAACAGCTATTTGCTTAACATTCATTATCGGAACAGTTGGTTATATCCAAAGGTAATCAAAACATAAATAAAAAGGCCACCTGTATCAGGTGGCCTTAAGATAATAGGGAACATTATCCTCAACGTAAGGGATTAATGTCTTTAGCGTTTCCGCTCGTTATCTTTATTAGAGGTCTGGTCAGAACGCTGACCGCCCCCATTGGTAATGCCATTAATTTTTTTATCGTCTTTGGCATTGTGATGCATCCTGTCTGATGTGGGTTTACCCTGTTCATTGGAGGTAAACTTTTGATCCTGATTCGTTTTCATAGCGATTAAATTTAAGTTTAACTTTCTGATTTACTCAAGAGCATTGCTTAGTGTCATATATAACCCTTACTAGCTAAAGATTGTTTTAAAAAGAATAACCTAAAGACAATGCAAAGCCACTATTTTTCGCCCTGTCCTGTCCAATGTCTTCCTTCGATGCATTCTGAAAATCCATCATATATCTTGCATTGATGTTAAGGTTATCGCCTATTCTATACCCAATACCCGCAGCACCGCCCGCAAGGGACTTATTTAGGTTGTCAGTACTCGTATCATCGTCCTGCTCTTCTCCATTTACATGGAAGGTTGTTTTTTGCGAAACAAGAAAGGATACCTGAGGACCGGCGAAAATGGTAAGTTCAGGAGTAGCACGGAAACCGATCATAAAAGGCACATCAATATAATTTACTGTAGCCTCGATTTTGCCGGTTGTACCCAGCACCGTTTCTTCAACTTTACCTCCCTTTTGTGTAAAGGTTGCTTCAGGCAGGAAAGCGAAGCTGGCACCCAATGGAATCTCTGCATAAATACCAGCCTGGAATCCAACTTTATGTTTGGAATTATAATACTCATCAAGGAACTTAAACTCACCAAATTTGGAAAGATTTGCACCAGCTTTGATACCAAACCTGATCTGATCACCTGAAGCCGCCTGGGCTTTTACATCCGATTGAAAAGCCAGACTAAACGTAGCCAGACCTAATGCTATAACCAATAATTTTTTCATAATTTTCTCATTTAATGTAACCGCTATAGTGTAATAACCATGCCAAAATAGAAATATACCACCAGAATTGTATCAAATCTGATACAATCCCATAAAAAAAGCCGCTGATCAGGCGGCTTTCTCAATTAAAATTTAGGGGATAGTTAGAATTTAAGACCAAGGCCTACAGAGAATACCTGGTTTTTGTACTCAGGAGTTTCTCTACTGCCGTCTTCATTATTTTTTTGGAAGTCCAAAGCATAACGTCCGTGAAGGTCAATCTTGTCAGACAGGTCATACCTGAAACCGATCAGACCACCTACCAGACTTTTCTTGAACCTGTCAGACTCATCTTCGATGATGTCCTGATCTGTTTGTATGAATCCATTCTCAAACTTATTATTGGTTTTCATCAGGAAGGATACCTGCGGACCAACCACAAGATTCAATCCGCTTCCACCCAGGTTGACGGTAGCAAGGATTGGCACATCTATAAAATGTGTAGTTTGCGTAAACTCACCCACACCTGTAGTTGCTTTATAACCTTTAGTGGCATACAATAGCTCAGGGGTAAATGCAAGGCCCTTGATCAGGTTAATATCCAATGTGATACCTGCGTTAAAACCTGGGTTAACCTTGGTGTCGAAATTATTATTTCCATCTCCTTTGATGATATCAGGTACATTCAAACCTGCTTTAACACCAAATCTAATTGGACTCTGTGCGTTTACTACACCAGCTGTGAATAGGCCTATGGCCAGGATAATTATCTTTTTCATGTGTTTTTAAATTTAATATGATACATCATATATTGTTTCGGGGAGTGCTATGAAAGAAATGTGCCAATTTTTTCGGAAACGCTACAAACTTGTGCTCTTTATCAGCCAAATGCCTGTTAAACCAGTATATTAAGTATTTTTCTTTGGGGAGATTTCTGTTACAGGCCTTTTAAAAATCGTATTAAATTTAATACAATAAATAAATAGCTATTGGTAACAAATTTTCATATTGCTTCCTTTTACTTTCTAAAACGATTGCTTATACTTACGTTTTATTACATATTACGCCCAGTATAAATTATGAGTAAGTATATTTTATCATTTGATCAGGGAACCACAAGTTCAAGAGCAATTGTATTTAATAATGCAGGAACCATTGTTGCCATCGCCCAAAGAGAATTTGAGCAGCTCTATCCGCAGCCGGGATGGGTAGAGCACAATGCGATGGACATATGGTCTACGCAGGTAGGCGTTGCCACAGAAGCAATAATTAAAGCCGGGATCACACCGCAGGACATCGCCGCCATTGGCATCACCAACCAACGGGAAACCACGGTATTGTGGGACAAGATTACCGGCGAACCCCTGCACAATGCCATTGTATGGCAAGACAGGCGAACCTCTGCTTATTGCGACGAAATAAAAGACCGCGGACTGGCAAAAAACATTCAGGAAAAAACAGGCCTTATAGTAGATGCCTATTTCTCGGCTACCAAAATAAAATGGGTATTGGACAATGTAGCCGGCGCAAGAGAAAAAGCTGCAGCCGGACAAATTGCTTTTGGCACCATAGATTCCTGGCTGATCTGGAAACTGACCGACGGACGGGTACATGTAACCGATGTAACCAATGCATCCCGGACCATGATCTTCAACATCCACACACTTGAATGGGACCAGGAGCTGCTGGACCTGTTTGACATTCCCCGCAGCATTCTTCCGGAAGTAAAATCATCCAGCGAGGTTTACGGAGAGACAACCGGCAATGTACTTGCCGCCAAAATCCCGATTGCCGGCATTGCCGGAGATCAGCAGGCCGCATTGTTCGGTCAGATGTGCACAGAGAGCGGGATGGTCAAAAACACCTATGGTACCGGATGCTTTATGCTGATGAACATTGGGGATAAACCAATCCTGTCGAAAAACAACCTGGTGACAACCATAGCCTGGAAGCTCAACGGAAAAGTACAGTATGCCCTGGAAGGCAGTATATTTATTGGCGGTGCAGTGGTACAATGGCTCAGGGACGGGCTTGGCCTGATCTCCTCCTCAGCAGATGTGGAGGCCCTGGCCATGAAGGTAGCCGATACAGGTGGCGTATATTTAGTTCCGGCCTTTGCAGGTTTAGGCGCGCCACACTGGGACCAGGATGCGCGTGGAACCATCACTGGCATTACGCGTGGCACCAATGCTTCCCACCTGGCGAGGGCCGCTATAGAAAGCATCGCTTTTCAGACCATGGAAGTATTGAAAGCAATGGAAGCAGATTCAGGACACCCCATTAAAGAACTCAGGGTAGATGGTGGTGCCACCGCCAACGATATGCTGATGCAATTTCAGGCCGATGTGCTGGATACCAAAGTGATACGCCCACAGATAACCGAGGTGACTGCTTTAGGTGCCGCATACTTAGCCGGTCTGGCAGTGGGATTCTGGAACAGCATGGACGACATCAGCGGACAATGGAAGATAGACCGGAGCTTTGAAGCCGGGGCCGCAGAAAATATTGAACAACGCATTGAAGGCTGGAAGCTTGCTGTAAAAGCTGCTAAGGCCTGTACCGGTAAATAATATAAGACACCCATTAATTCAAATTATATGTCTCCTTTTTCAGCCGAAATTCTCGGCACGATGATCATGATCCTTTTAGGCAACGGGGTAGTTGCCAATGTAGTACTAAATGGTACAAAGGGTCACAATTCAGGATGGATGGTCATAACCAGCGCCTGGGCATTTGCCGTGTTTGCGGGGGTAGTTGTAGCCGGTCCGTACAGTGGTGCGCACCTCAATCCTGCAGTAACCATCGGCCTTGCCATAGCAGAAAAGTTCGACTGGGCGCAGGTGCCAGTCTACATAGCCGCCCAGTTTCTAGGTGCTATGGCAGGTTCTTTACTGGTATGGATCATGTATAAGGATTTTTATGCAGGCACTCCTGATCAGGGCGCTAAGCATGCTACTTTCTGTACAGCACCAGCTATCCCAAACAAGGTATCCAACTTAATCAGCGAGGTCATAGGCACATTTGTGCTGATCTTTGTGATCCTGTATTTCACCGATCCCGCCATGGGGACCGACAAAACCCCAATTGGCCTGGGCTCTATTGGTGCACTTCCTGTTACACTGCTGGTATGGGTAATCGGTTTGTCGCTGGGTGGCACCACAGGCTACGCCATCAATCCCGCGCGTGATCTTGGGCCCAGGATAATGCATGCGGTCTTGCCCGTAGCGGGCAAGGGAGGCAATAACTGGGGATATGCATGGGTTCCGGTAGCAGGGCCGCTGATCGGTTGCAGTATTGCTGCCTTATTGCACTTGTGGTTAAAGATATGACGGGGTGAAACTGGTTTTCGCATCAATCGCGCCTTAGCCATATTTTAGTCATACCTTGTTCGCAAATCGGGTACCTTTTTGCGAACAAGCCGCGAAGCAGCAGCGCAGCAAATAAGTATCAAGTACAATCAATAGGTCATTTCAAGAACATAATCTCCCGACGCTATTCCATCCATGCTGAGATAACCATCTTTGATCCTGGCTTTAATTGTTTCCCCGTTTAGTTTAACCTTAACACGCTTTCCTGTTTTCACAGGTAACTTTACATTTGCCGTAGTGGTAATTGGCACATTGAACTCCATGACATAGTCATTTTCGTTTTGTTTACAGGACATTCTGACGGTTCCGTTGATCGTTGGTACCGCAATTTCTGCCTGCTGAAGCGATCCGATCTGAGGCTTAAGTTGTATTTTCTTCCAACCGGGTGCAAGCGGTGTGATGCCCATCAGCTTTCTGGGAATCACATTGGCAGGAACCGCTCCCCAGGCATGGTTCCAATCCTGATTTGGCTTAAATTTATTATCCCAGGCTTCCATCGTAACCGTACTTCCTGCCCTGATCATATTGTACCAGCTGCGGTCTTCCTGAGAGGTCAGCAATTTTAGGCCGTATTGCCCGTCTCCTGCATCGTAGACAGCGTCCATTAAAAACTGGCTCCCATAAACGCTGCATGCCATTCCGCGCGAACGGATAAAATCATTTACTGCAGCCATTTTAGCAGATGGAACCAGACCGAAAGCCATGGCCATCATGTTGCTGTGCAGGGAAGCATGGTCTGCCCCTACACCATCAGCGTAAGCTTTCTTTTGCGCATTCCATAAAAGCTTTTGGAAAGCCATATGGGTTTCTTCTGCTAAAGTCTTAAATATTATCTGATCTTCCTTTTTACCTAATTTTTCAGCTAGCACCGCCATATCGAGTAATGCTTTATAATGAAAGGCATTCACCACAGTATTGTATTCAGAAAATACGAAACCGTCTGTTTCTCCATTGCCCGTCATTCCAAATCCACCGGTGTGCGGCCAGTCTACGATGTCCTTGATGGCTTCTCCGTCGTAATGAATCGCAGACATCAGCGACTTGGATTGCTTACCTGTTTTAGTACTGATCAGGCCATTTTTTTCACGAAGTGGGATCAGCAGCTTTGCTTTTAGGTCATCATAATAGAATTGGGCCGACCGGATATCCCCAGTATACAGGAAATCATTGTAAGCCATGAGCACAGACTGCAAGATCCATTCTGTAGGCCAGGTGGCATTGTGCAAAAGATGCTCGTGCGAGCGGCGCGCCAGGCTATATTCTTTGTCGACGCTGTAGTGGCTCAACTGATTAATATAGGCGTCGGCCTCGTAGGCAATCCTTTCCCGGTCTCCGTCCACATAAATTCCGGCGAATGAGGTTGCTTTCATACTGTATTTGCATAGTTCCCAGACTGCATTGAGTACGGTATCTGAGCTTTTAAAATAAGCAGCCTGATCATTGAAAGGGTAATGCACGGTAGCACGGACTGCATCATGAAAGGCCAGTACTGTCGGCAGGCCTGCTACTTCGACGTAGCGAAAGGGTAAGACTTCACCGATGTAATCGGGCATTTTAACCGCTTTCAGCCCGGTATTGCGCGGATCAGGTTTAAAAGCAATGGCATAGGTATGTCTGCCTTTTTTTAGCGGCAATTGGTAAGCAGCGTAACGGATGGTACCCCCCGGTGCCCGGTTGATCTCGCCATTGGCCTTGATGGCCTCGCCAAACCTGACGGTCAGGGTATCGGTACTATTCATGCTTTCTATGCTGAGCTTTAACTGCCCGAAAGAAGCGCGTCCGAAATCTAAGCGGTTGATATTTTCTATATAGGATATTTTTTGCGGGTTTTCGTCTGTCTTTTGAAGTGGATAATAGGAGGTCCGGTATTCATGAAGTGTTTCCGCTGTGCGGAACCTAGAGATGGACGACCAGGCAGAGGGCTGGTCTTGCTGGTCAAAAGTCATGACGCGCCAGAAATATACTTTATTCGTTTGCAAATCGGGACCTGCATATGGGATGTTTACTGATTCAGCAGACAGGACTTTACCAGAATCCCATAACAGGACTTTGTTTGCTTTTAGACTGTCGGGATTGTGGGAAATGACAATGCGATATGCTGTTTGTACCAACTTATTCTTATTCCCGGTCAGTTCCCAGCCAAATACAGGCCGCTTATTCAGTATCTGTGTGTGAATGGCCTTCGCATCCTGATACCCAAAGACCGGGTACCCGTTTACCACATCCAGATCTGCGTGCGACAGATGGTCTACTTTAAGATTTTGCACTTTCAATTGCTGAGCTTGTACTACATTTCCGCACAGGAAGCAGGCCAGGCCAAGCGTTAACAGAACGCTCTTACGTACTGACAGTAATTTTAACATGTTTCAGAAATTAACTTTAATGTATTTGGTTTGGCAAACTTGCTCAAGTTAAAAAGAATCCCTTTCATTTGGTCTTTTAATTAATAATTTGTCATAAGCTGATTTATGGCATTTTGCAGACCGGGCAAATGCGAATAAATTATCAGATTTGTATGGCTATAGGGATGTAGCCTATACTTCTAAATTTTTGAAATTATGGACTTTCAGCAATACCAGGATCATTTTCAGGAGATTTTATCTAATCCAAATGCCCCTGCACCTTACAATAACCTCGACTATCTGGACTATGCAAAATTAAACTGGACGCGCCAGCAGCGCTGGTTGAAGACAGGGGTGGTTGATCCGGTGCTTGCCGATGTAATCTCGAAGATTGATGTTCCCCAGCAGTGGATTATCATTACGGAGCCCTGGTGTGGCGATGCTTCCCATACGGTGCCGTTTATCTATAAGCTAAGTATGCTAAACCCTTTGATCAGTGCTTCATACCAGCTAAGAGATGCAGAACCGTTCTTAATCGAGCGATACCTTACCAACGGTGGAAAATCTATTCCAAAATTGATCATCAGGGATGAAGCAGGAAAAGACCTGGTAGTCTGGGGTCCTCGACCTGCAGCATGTCAGTTGATTTATAGTGAGCTGACGGCAGCAAAAGCCGACTTTGGCACTGTCAAAACGGTACTGCAAAAATGGTATAATGCCGATAAAGGGAAAAGCTTTCAGCGGGAATTGCTTATTAGTATTCTGCCATAGATTGATCTTTGATCGCGATTAATGGTTAATTCCGATAAAATTCTACTTTTGTTAGAACAGTAGTTATGAAGACCTTTGCAGAAACAGACCGCATTATATTAAGAGAAATTGTAGCAACCGATGCTCCGGCTTTTTTTGAAATGGATGCAGATCCTGAGGTGCATACCTATTTGGGCAGTACTCCATTGGAAAGCATTGATCAGGCAATAGCTGCTATTAAGCATATAAGAGCGCAGTATGGAGAGCTCGGAATAGGTCGCTGGGCGATAGTAGATAAAGAAACCAATGAATTTGTAGGATGGGGAGGGTTAAAGTTCAGGCAGGATACCGTAAATGGACATACAAATTTTTATGATGTTGGTTACAGGTTGCGCAAGAAATTTTGGGGAAAGGGATACGCTACCGAGTCTGCAAAAGCAAGTATCAGGTATGCATTTGAAACACTTAAGCTGGACGCTGTATTTGCCCTGGCCAATGTGGACAATATTGCCTCCAGAAAGGCATTGCTTAAATCAGGACTGAAAATTACTGCGGAGCTGACACATGAAGGAATAGCCTGTCACTGGTTTGAGATATCCAGGGCAGATTATGAGTCAGTAAGCATTAAAGTATAATGCAGCCGTAATAAACCATCTTTTATTTGAAACTAATGATTTCTGACATGCTTGCCAGGGTTTCATTTAGCCTTAACAGATACTTTTTCTTACCGGAAACTTGCCAGATCACCGTTAACGTATCGTGGTCTTTACTTACCTGAAGCCGCTCTATACCCAGATTTTCTGAGTTTAATTTTTCTTCCAGCGACTGGATCTGGGCGAAATCAGCATTTCTAAAAGTTACGCTTAGCATTTTTTGTCTTTGAAGCTTTCCGATGAACCGCTCTACCCTACTCATTAATAACAAAATTCCAAGTGTGATCAGTGTGAATAGAAAGGCAAGCGCATGGTAGCCAATTCCTGTGGTCATTCCTATGGCTGCTGATGTCCATATTACGGCGGCTGTGGTTAATCCGCGTACGGAAAACTGATCTTTGAATATCACGCCAGCTCCGATAAAACCGATACCAGTGATGATGTTGGCCGATATCCTGTCGTCGGCACCGGCACCATGCCTGGAAACGATGGTAAAGATGGTTGATCCTAAGGTGATCAATACGATTGTGCGAAAGCCAGCCGACTTGTTCCTATATTCCCGTTCGAAGCCAATAATGCCACCGCATAGTATGGCCATGCACATGCTTACAAGGTCTCCGGTTTCAATTGTAAAATCCATATATGCCATTACTCAATCTTGGTGCTCATGTAGCAAATGTAATTATTTACGGTTATGAATATGTAAACTGCTGCAATGTCAGTTAGTTTAACAAACCTATTTTATACACTTGCGGAAAAATTCTAGGTTAAGTTTTGAATGGAGGAAGATGGGAAAGCCGAAAGTTATTAATAATTCTGGATAAAATTGATTTCCTCATTGCACAACCATCCGAATGACTGCATATTAAATATCCGCCCATTTGTTTGATAGACGAAATGAACATCCACGGCGGAAGGGCGTCACTGATGATATCGATTCCCTGATTTCATGTTCCAGCTGTCTGAGGAAGAGTGGAATACTTTGATATCACAAATTGTGATATCAAACGCAAACGGAGGAAGAGGAGGAAGGTAGAGCAAGTGGAAAGATTTCCTTTAACATCCCGCACTCCCAGGAACTGCATATAATGCATTCCCCGAAACGTGGATCCTAAAAACTTTTTTAGGGGTAATTTCCTGTGTTCCTAAAAATTTAAAGTAGTTATGATCCTTTTCAACACTGGGATGAACACTAGTCCAGGTCTTACCCATATCAGCCGACCGGAATATACCATCCGAATGGCCACATACTAAATATTTGCCCATTTGTTTTATAGACGAAATGAACATCGAGGGCGGTAGGGCATCACTAATGACTTTCCAGGTTGCCCCATTATCCAAAGAAATATGGATCCTTCTGGACTTGGTTGTCGTATTGTAGGCTATTGCAGCAAATCCACCTTCGATACGCTCGATAGCTATACCCACGCCACCTTCTCTGATTACCCATTCCCAGTGTTTACCTTTATCAGTAGAACGCCTAATTCCTTCCGAGCCCGTAGAGATGAGCACACCTGCTGATTTAAAAGTATTGGTGGGCTTTTCAATTTCAGGAAGGCCTTCCCTGATCACCTTCCATGTTTTTCCACTATCAGTGGATTTGAGGACGGCTTCCTTTTCTTTTAGCACAAAAGAGTTTATTAGAAATAATACCAGGAGGATGGCAGGGACGAACACAAATAGTTTTTTCATTTTTTTAGATTTTAAGTATGATGGGTCAAAACTACTTTGATCGGTATCATCCGGGAGAATCTAGATTGTAAATTAAAATGTAAATTTTGTAAAATTAGTTTGAATCTCCTCAATGGCAGTTTGGACGGAGAGTTCTGTACCTAGAAGGTTGGAGTGATTTGAAAAAGAAGCTTCATGCTGAAGGAAGTGAACTGTACGAAGAAATCGTATAGTTGAAATTTGAGGCAGCAGATGTCAATGAAAACGTTACAAATTGTAACGGTTTTAAAGATAACTTATGGGTAGCCACAAAAGCCAATTTGTCTTTCCCCACTGCTGCTTCCTATTTGCATGATTTGCAGTCTGACTTCTGAGGTAAACTTTGTAGCAGCGCTTCACTTCTGCTTTGTGTTCTGCATGGTGTTATTCCTTATCTTCTATGTTATGCTCCTTATCTTGCAAGCCTTGCTCCTTATCTTGCATGGTTAACATATTTGGTCCTGGAGTATAATATGTCATTCTGCTTTTTCCATTTGCTGTTAACAAGTTTGCATCTCTTAGTGCCCTTAAGTCTGTACTTGATTTTAATATATCTGCTCCGCTTAATTGTCTATAGGTAGCATTATCAATAGCGCCAACTTCTTGCCTACTCTCCTATTCTCCAAACATTACTATATTAGCTTTATTAAACAGAATTAACGAGGTCGGCTTTTCTATGAAAGTTAATCCTTAGAAATGGAGCAAGAAAGAATTCATCGGACATCTAGGCAGGTTCCCTTATCAGTATATGGCACATAAAATATCTAAACGATTATTGGACAATGTCAATCTCCTGCCCCTTTCTGAAGGGATGCGCATTTTGGAAATTGGTTGTGGCCCGGGTACCGCTGCCAGAGAACTTGCAAATCGCTTGCATAACATTCACATACTGGCCATCGACAGTTCCGACAAAGCAATTGAGCAGGCAAGGAAATCGTCTCAGAAAGAAATTAGCGCTGGAAAGTTAAGCTTTCAACAAATTGCGATTGAAGATTTTGACATAAAAGCGGGTGATGAGAAATTTGACCTCATTTTTGCGATACGCGTAGGGGCTCTGGATGGCAGACATCCTGAGAAAGGCAAGCTGGCACTAAGAAATATTAATAAGGCACTGAAACCGGACGGCCAATTATTCGTCGATGGCATCTGTCAATGTAGCACCTACCGCCCAACAAATGAAAAAAGACATCCACGCTGACTTGCTCACAAAAAACAGGGGATGACCACTCCGTGTCCATCCCCCGTATCTAAATTAACGCTCTCGTATATATATACGGAGTGTGTTAGGCTTTAGTATCTTCTGTGATGATTTTTATTTTGCTTTATAGAAATAGAACAATTCTTTGACAATCCGGACCATCTGTCGACCCTTGCATCGCATATTGTGAAGATTGTATAAGGAAATGTAAACTACCCTAATTTTAGGTACGTCAGTCATAAGTCAAATCAACTTAACGACTAACCGAAACATGCGGATTCCTGTTAGCTTTAGGGAAATTTCAATTCAATGGATCATAGTGAACTAATGGTAAAAATAGCTTTGGCCGGCTGGAACACCCAGATTTCGAGGGCTGCGCAGACTTTTGATACTTTTTCGGATGCTGATTTTCAGCAGCAGGTTTCCCGTGGAAAGAACCGGATCATATACCTTTACGGCCACCTGGCCAGTTACCATGATGCGCTGAAGGAAACTCTTGGAATCGGTAAGCGGCACCGCCCGGAGCTTCATGCGCCGTTTTTACAAAATCCGGATGATTTGCAGGCGGTCATGCCTTCAGTTGCTGAACTGCGCGAATTCTGGAACAGCATTCATCTTGAGCTGGAGCAACTGTTCGCTTCGCTGTCCACAGAAGACTGGTTCAAGCGTCATAACGCAATGTCGGATGTGGACTTTGAAAAAGATCCTTCCCGCAACCGGCTGAGTGTATTGCTGAACCGGACGAACCATGTGGCTTATCATTTGGGCCAAGTCAAGCTGGTGAAGCCTGAGGTCTTGAGTTAAGCATTTATCCTTTTCTTAACAACGGATTATGAAAGTAAAACGAATTTTGACCAATATCAAAACAGATGAGCCGAGTCAGGCGGGGCAGTTTTACGAGACTATTTTCGGGATGAGCGTGGTTATGGATCAGGGCTGGATCATGACTTACGGGTCGGAAGAAAGAATGGATGTCCAAATTAGTTTTGCTTCTGAAGGTGGATCAGGCACGCTGGTGCCGGACATTTCCATTGAGGTCGATGACCTGGAAGAAGTGTTGCAAAGGTGTGCTTCAGCCGGAATTGAAATAGTGTACGGACCGGTTGAAGAGCCCTGGGGTGTTAAGCGGTTCTATGTACGGGATCCTTTTGGAAAACTGGTGAATGTGCTGGTACATATCGTATAGGAGTAAATTCCTTCTATGATTTAATGCGAGGCGATTTTCGTTTAATAACCGAAGTCAAGAAATATGTTTAAAACTTAGAGTTTTTTTGTACTCAATCTTTTAAACATACATACATGAAACCAATAGTTACAACCGTTTTATTTTTATGCTTCTTACTTACCTCGGCTTTCTCCCAAAATTTTAATCAAACCGTTAGGGGAGTAATCATGGATCAAGACAGTAAGCAGCCTATAGAAGGCACCACAATAACCATCGCTGGTAGTAACCCGCTAAAAGTTATACTAACCGACAAAGAAGGGAGCTTTAGGTTCGACAATATGCCAATTGGAAGAATTACGTTACATGTGTCAAACGTGGGATACGAAAAAATTATACTCCCTAATATTGTTGTTAATTCGGGCAAGGAAACAGTATTAAATATAAACATGCAGGAAGCTGTTGCCCAACTGGAAGGTGTAGTTTTAACTTTCGATAAAAACAAAGGTCAGCCCCTAAATGATATGATCCTGGTAAGTGGCCGGTCTATTTCTCCAGAACAGACGAATAGATATGCAGGCGGTTTCAATGATCCTTCGAGGATCTTGTCTAATTTTGCCGGGGTTACCAGTTCTCAGGACGGGAGCAACGATATTATTGTCCGAGGTAACTCTCCTAAATATCTTCAATGGCGGTTGGAGGGTATGCAAATTACAAATCCCAATCATTTTTCTGATCAAAGCGCCGTAAGTGGTTCTATTAGTGCGTTAAATAATAACTTGTTAGCAACTTCAGACTTTTACACCGGTGCCTTTTCAGCAGAATATGGAGACGTATTGTCCGGAGTGTATGATGTTAAACTAAGACAAGGAAATAACGAAAAATTCGAATCAACATTTGGTCTAGGTGTATTGGGCACAGAACTTACATTCGAAGGACCATTTAAAAAAGGCTATAAAGGTTCCTTTTTAGTGAATTATCGCTATTCTACTGTCTCGTTGATAAACAATCTCGGACTGGTGGAAGGCATAAACGGAGTATTAAATTTTCAAGATGCTGCTTTTAAAGTTGTATTGCCTACTAAGCAGGCTGGACTGTTTTCGTTTTTTGGATTGGCAGGTCTTAGTAATTTTCTGTTCAAAGATGTATCGCCTGCCCTGTGGCAAACACCCGGACGCAGGTTTGTGCCTAACAAAATAGGTGAAGACTATAATAAAGGCTCGCACCTTGCGAATCTGGGCATGAACCATACCTTGACGATAAATAAAAATAGCCATATTAATACCGGACTGTCTTTCTCGAGTGAAGGTATTGATGATGATGTTTTCGAGAATTTCAAAACCGACACGTCAGAAAGTAATCAACTAAATTTTAATGGCCGATTGATCAAATCGACATACAGGGGCGAAATTACCTACAACAACAAACTCAGTTCGAAACTTAAACTACAGGTGGGCACTAAATATGCGTTGCTAGACTATAGTTTCAATCAAAGTATGTTCAGAGACAGTTCGAACGTTAGATCGACATTGGTTAATTTCAACGAAAACATCAGTACGATTAGAAATTTTATTAGTTTTAGGTATAGATTTAATGAAAAGGTGACCACTGTATTTGGTGTGCAGAATATGAATGTTTTGCTGAACAACAAGCGTACAATCGAACCACGATTTTCATTGAATTGGGAACTAAGTAAGACTAGCGCGCTAAGTGTAGGCTATGGCAAACACAGTACAATGGAAAGCATTCACCATTATTACACCCAGGTGAAATTACCAGACGGAAACAATATAGCGCCTAATAAAGACCTTGATTTATTAAAGGCGCATCATTTCGTGCTCGGATACGAGAAACGTATTAGTAAAATAATGATGGTTAAGCTGGAAACGTATTATCAAGATCTTTATGACTTGCCGGTAGCAAATTCTAAAGGCAATATATTCACTACTATTAATGAGGGGCTTGATTTTCAATACCTGGACCTGGTAAACAAAGGAAGCGGTAAAAACTATGGAGTAGAACTAACTGTTGAACGCTTCTTTAACAAAAATTTCTATTATCTTATGAATGCTTCGGTATATAATTCGACCTACAAGGCTCTTGATGGGATCGAACGTAATACACGGTTCAATGGAAACTACCTGGTAAATGCTCTTTTTGGTAAAGATTTTCCAAAACTTGGTAAGGCGCAAAATAAGACAATCAGCTTCAATAGCAGGGCATTTTTTGGAGGAGGTAAAAAAATAATTCCGTTGTTAAGGGGTGCAGATGGGAATTTGGCTGTAGACCCCGCCAACAATAGATTTTATGATTATAGTAAGGCATATGAAAATGACCTCCAGGATATCTATCAAATTACGATGTCCTTTAGTTATAAGATCAACAAACCAAGGGCCACCCACGAAATTTTTCTTAATATAGAAAATGTTACCAATAACAGGGGCCGACTTACTGAATTTTACGATCCCGGAGAACCTGGCGCTGTTGGTTATATGAAACAGGGAGGAGTGTTCCCCAATTTGATGTACAGGGTTTATTTTTAATTGATTTATGGATAAGATGAAAGCCGCAATAAGGTACGAATACTGTGCTCCAGATCTACTGGAAATTGCCAGGGTAACTTTGCCAAGGCTCGGCGAAGACGAAATTTTAGTGAAAGTAAAGGCCACTACGGTAAACCGGACTGATTGTGGAGTACTTACAGGAAAGCCTTGGGCAATACGGCTTTTTATTGGTTTGTTCAAACCTGTTCGCCCGGTAACGGGAACTGATTTTGCGGGAATTGTGGTAGACAAGGGGAACAATGTAGACCAATTTGAAGTTTGCGACCAGGTATATGGCTTTTATGATCAGGGCTTAAGTTCACATGCTGAATATGTAGCGGTGTCAACAAAAAAAGCAATACTTAAAAAACCCGAAAATGTGACCTTTGAACAAGCAGCAGCCAGCCTGGAAGGAGCACACTATGTTTTTTATTTCTTAAAAGATCTTAAGTTGAATGCTGGAGATCGAATTCTTATCAATGGGGGAACTGGGGCTATTGGCAATGCGGCCCTACAATTTTTAAAGCATTTTAATGTACGCGTAACCGTAACCTGTGAAACTGAATTTGTGGAAGTATTAAAATCACAGGGGGCTGAAAGGGTAATTGATTATCTGAAAGAAAATTTTACTACAATTAATGAACAATTCGATTATGTTTTTGATGCAGTTGGGAAAAGTAGTTTTGGAAAATGCAAGCCCCTGCTGAAGCCAAAAGGGATCTACATATCGTCTGAACTAGGGAAAAATTGGCAAAATCCTTTCCTTGCCTTAATATCTCCCCTTATGATAGGGAAAAAAGTGAAATTTCCGGTTCCATACTCAGCAAAACGTAGCATGACGTTTATCAATAAGCTTATTTCGAATGGGGAGTTCGTTCCTTTAATAGATCGAAAATATAGATTTGAGGATATTGCAGAAGCGTATCGTTACGTACAAAGCGGGCAGAAAAAAGGAAATGTGGTAATTACTTTCGATTAAACTTTATTGGAGTTATATCAGAATTATCGTAATTTTAATAGATGAAATTTGATAATACAACAGATCTTGACCAGGAGGTATTAGCGTTCAGAAAGTCTTTAATTAGCAATGATTACAATACGCAAGAAGAAAAGGACTTTTTTGCAGACAAAATTTTTGTTAAAAAAGTTAAAAAAGGCGAATTTCTTTTAAGAGAAGGTCAGTTCCTCAAAGCCTCATACCATTTGTTTAAAGGATGCATCAGGGAATATTATCTCAAAGACGGTGAAGAAAAGACTGTGGAATTTTATACCGCTGGTGATAGCCTTACTGTTGACGTAAATAATGCCCACCGGCTTCCAAGTGCTGTGAGCTGGGAGTGCGTATCCGAAAGTATCATTTCAATTTTCACCTTCGAAGTTGAAAGGGAGATGTTTCGAAGGTTTCCCCGATTAGAGTCGATGTGCAGGATGGAAATCGAAAAGCAATATTCAAATTACAAAACAGAAGTAAACAACTACCTTTCTTCCAGCCCTGGCGAGCGTTATGAGAATTTAATGAAAACAAAACCTGAGATTTTTCAATTCGTTCCGCAATATCATATTGCCAGCTACCTCGGCGTGAAGCCCGAATCGTTAAGTAGAATAAGAAGCCGTTTACGTACCTCTTCAACCTACAAGTAAATCGCTTATTTATCTGAACTGCTTTCTTTGGCGGCTAACTGGATAGCTTCCTTTATGCGTAAATAGGTTCCACAACGGCAAATATTTCCCGCCATAGCATCATCGATATCCTGTGATGTAGGACTTTTGTTTTCCCTAAGTAATACAGCAGCCGACATGATCTGCCCGGCCTGGCAATAACCGCATTGAGATACATCCAGTTCGAGCCAGGCTTTCTGCAAGGGATGGTTATTAGACGCCGATAAACCTTCAATTGTGACTACCTTTTTACCTTGCGCGCGGCTTATTTTTGTGACGCATGAACGTACAGCTTCGCCATCAAGGTGCACAACACAGGCACCACATTGTGCCACCCCACAACCATATTTGGTTCCTACCAGTCCAATATTATCCCGTAATACCCAAAGTAATGGTGTATTGGGATCTGCGTCAAGTTTATAGTTTTTCTTATTGATATTTAGCGTGATCATATGAGTTTCTTAGAGGATTAGCAATTATACACTAGGGCCATCAGGTTTTGATAAAAGAAAAGGCTGTTGGTAAAAACGTCTTCCATGGACTTTATAAAGCGCATTGGCCACAGCGCCAAATACAGGTGGAAAGGGCGGTTCACCCAAGCCGGTAGGATCAATGTCGTTTTGCACAAAGGAAACGTCTACCGTTTTGGGTGCCTCGTGCATGCGAATGATCCTGTATTTATGGAAATTATTTTCTTCCACAACGCCATTCTTGTGTGTTAGTCCGCCGTACAAGCTATTGCCTATGCCATCAATTACTGCCCCCTGAACCATATTTGAAGCCGCATCCGGGTTGATTACGATTCCACAATCAACAGCGCTAAAAACCCTTTCCACATACGGCTCCCCATCTCTCATGGTCATGTCTACTACATGTGCGGCGTAAGAATTATGGCAAAAATAAGCGGCAACTCCCCTGCTGAACTTCTTATCACCGGCACCCGTCCATCCAGATTTCTCCCTGACTAGTTTTAGTACCCCTGCATAACGATCAGCATCATATTCGTTGTTTTTACCGACAGGATTTTCCTTTGCCCTTTTTAACAGTTCTAACCGAAAGTCTATCGGGTCTTTTCCCATTGCCTCAGCGAGTTCATCCAGGAATGATTGCTCGGCCGCAGCATTGAAGTTAGATCTCGGAGCTCTGAAAGCACCGATTGTGATGTTAGACGGAATCGCCCAGCCTTCAGCCAGGTAATTATCAACCGCCCCGGCAGGAAATCTGTTTGCATGGATGGCATGTTCCGGGATACCGCCGCCCTTGACATGAAAGGCGATCAGGTTCTTGTTTGAATCAAGCGCTGCTCTGTAGGTTGCTGTATACATCGGACGATAAATACCATAGGTTGTATCATCCTCGCGGCTGTAGATCAATTTAACAGGTGCTTTTACTTTTTTCGAAATCAAGGCTGCTTCTGTTGCGTAATGGGTATATGCCCTACGTCCAAAACCTCCACCCATTCGCGTCATTTGAATTTCTATCTTATCTGCCGGAAGATTCAATATTTTAGAAAGCGTTGGTTCCGCCAGTCCGGGAGCCTGCAAAGGACCTACCAGTAATGCTTTTTCATCAGTAACATGCGCAAAGAAATTCATGGGCTCCATACAGTTGTGCGCCAAAAATGGTGCATCATAGGTACGTTCAATGATCTGTGCCGCATTTTTAAAAGCCGTCTCCGGATCACCGTCCTTCCTTAGTTGCTGAGCTGGCTTTTTTGCAAACTCTCGCATCTTTTGGAGTTGAGCAGTCGTATTTTCAAGCGCTCCTGGAACGATAACGTCCCTTTTTCCACCCCTGCCTCCCATGGTATCTATAACATCACCCGCAGGCATCCACTCAACCAGGAGCTTTTTTCGCGCGTTCATCACTTCCCAGGTCGTCTTGCCCACTACCACAAGCAGGTCATTAAAAGATCGTACATCAAAGCCCGCCTGTTCAAATCCGTCTTCGTATAACTTTAAGCTAAATACATTTTTAATCCCCGGCATCTTTAAAGCCGCTGAAGCATCAAAAGATTTTAGTTTCATGCCAAAGGCTGGCGGATGATGAATCATCGCTATCAGCATTCCTTCATGTTTGTAGTCCAGTCCAAAAAGTGGTTTACCGCTAATGATCTTAGTTCCTTCGACATTTTTTTGCGAAGTCCTTATCACATTGAAATCCTTGACCGCTTTCAACTTCACATCTTTAGGGACAGGAATGGCGGAGGCCTTCGTGGCAAATTCTCCATAGGTACCTTTCCTGCCGCTTTTTTCATGATATAATATTCCGGCTTTTGATGTTATCTCCTCTATTGGGACAGCCCAGGTTTGTGAAGCTGCCTGCATGAGCATATTACGGGCAGTGGCTCCAGCCATCCTTAATGGCCGCCAGTACGATCTAACCGAGTTACTTCCGCCGGTAAACTGACCGCCGAGTTTTACACTATCATGTGGTCCCATTTCTACAATCACCTTTTTCCAGTCTACATCCAGCTCTTCGGCAACCATCATTGGAAGGGAAGTCATTACATTTTGCCCGAACTCCGGATTTGGACAAATAAGTGTAATCATATTATCCGCGCTGATCTTAACATATCCATTGATCTCCGTCAATTGAATCAAATGAGTTTCAGCACTACCAGACGGCAGCGCAAATTTCGCGAGGCCGCTAAAATGGATCATCAAGCCTCCTCCGGCGAGTAACGAGGATTTTAGAAAGGTTCGCCTGCTGTTATTGGTACTTGTCTTTTCCATATTGCATGTTAAAGGTTTATCGCTGTTATTTCTCCTGTGGAGCATAAGCCCCGGTAGTCAACCATGTAATCCATGCTTTTTTAAATTCCGCATGGCTCAAAGGAGGATGTGCCCGCCCCTCTCCCATATTCCAACCGGCCAACACCAAATCGTCATCAGCATGCTCGATAAGCTTCTTCATGTCTTTATGTCCGTTTTGTTTAGGATCAACCAATTGTTTAGCCAACTGATAAGGTGATCTGCCTTCGAAAACCATTTTCATATCTGCAGGAGGTAAATGCCAATTTGGGTTACCGGGAGGAGTATTCGGTCCTGGGGTATTGGTTGGCTGATGGCAATTCGAACATTTCATAGCAGAAACTCCTTTCCCATCCAGCCCTCTTTTAGGAAGCATGGCATGGGGGTGACTATCATCCCCTTGCAGTGGAACATCTCCGGCTGGATGGCAGTTCATGCATCGAGGACTCATTAAAACGGCATAAACTTTCTTAAAAGCATTGACCGAAGCAACACTGTCCTTTACCACGTTGGTTTTTACATTGATGGCCGATTGTTTATCTATTGATAAGTTCGAACCAAAGGCCATAATGCCCACAAATAAAAATAAACTTCCTAATACAAAGAAGGTTCTTAAAGCGCTACTGGGTCTCTTGTTGTAAAACTGCTTCATACTCATTTACGGTTCTGTATTATAAGTTGTTATGAATATACAAAATATCATGTATAATGAACTAAGTATTTTCATGAACATAATGCCTTTAATATCAACATCTTTTCTGTTGCATCAAGACCAGCATATTGCCCAGTGTCTCTGCTGTCCGTTTAAGGTTATCTGCTGTACATGCCAAGGCAGTTGCGAGATCGCCGGGCCGGTTTCCAATAGGCATTAATACGTCAAAATACGCCTGTAAATTAACATTCCGCTCCAACGGCACATTCCCCGCGAAGGCAACGACAGGCAGGTCTTTAAGTTTGGCATGGTACGCTACGCCAAAAGGCCCTTTACCCTGTAAGGTTTGCTCATCAATACTCCCTTCCCCGGTAATGACCAGATCTGCCCGTTCCAGTGCCGAATTAAAATCTGTAAGTGAAAGAAAATGATCTATCCCATTTACCAATCTGGCATTCAGAAATGCGTATAAGCCGGCAGCTGCTCCGCCTGCAGTACCTCCGTACTTTATCGCAGCCATATCCCTTCCTGTATGGTGTAAAGCAACGGCCGAAAGTTTATTAAGCGCCTGGTCCAATTTTTTCACCTCATCCGGGGATGCACCTTTTTGAGGGCCGAACACAGCTGCAGATCCCTGGTCACCTAATAGCATATTGTCTACATCGCACAAAACAATCACTTCACATTTCAATATTCTTTCGTCCAGTGCTGAAAGGTCAGCGGTGGCTAACGCTCCAAGATCTTCAGGAAGAATGGTTAACTCATTGCCGTCCGCGTTTAAGAAACGGACACCAAGGGCACGCAAAATACCCGTACCACCATCCACAGTAGCCGAGCCACCCATGCCGATTATAATTTTTTTAACCCCCTGGTCAAGTGCTTTTCTGATCATTTCCCCTGTACCGGAAGAATTCGCACGCAGCGGGTTACGCTCTTCTGGTTTTAGTAACCTTATACCTGATGCATTTGCCATTTCTATAACGGCAGTTGCACCATTATCGATCAGGCCAAATACCCCATTTATGGGTCTGCCCAGTGCATCGTGTACTGCCGCATCCAACAATGTGCCTTTACATTTTTTGATAATTAAGGTTCCAGTACCATCCCCGCCATCTGCTACCGGGAAACACTCAGTGGTAACACCGGCCTTACTTCGCCTTAAACCTTCCTGAATAGCAAGCGCTGCTTCTTCGGCATTCAGACTGTGTTTAAAAGCATTGGGGGAAATCAGGATATGCATAATGCCTTTAGTTACAAGTTCACCACATTTACAGGATTACCATTTTTATAGGCAGTCAGGTTGCCGACAGTTATCTCCATTAACCTGGCTCTCGCTTCTTTTGTCGCCCAGGCGATGTGAGGTGTAATGATGCAGTTTTTTGCACTAAAAAGCGGGTTGTCCTTTGCAGGCGGCTCAACAGAAAGCACATCAAGGCCCGCTCCGGCAATTGTTCCGCTGTTCAATGCTTCGGCAAGATCTTCTTCAATAATGACAGGTCCCCTTGAGGTATTCAACAGAAAAGCGCTGCTTTTCATTCGCTGTAAGTTCTCTTTATTGATCAGCCCCTGGGTTTCAGGTGTTAATGGGCAATGGATACTGACCACATCTGACTGCTCCAGCAGCTCGGGTATTTCTGCCCACTTAAAATTACTGCGTTGAGACTGATCTGTCCGGTTCCGGCTTGTACCGATAACTTTCATCCCAAATGCAGTGGCCACATCGGCAACCTGCCTGCCTATATGGCCAAACCCGATAATCCCCATCGTTTTTCCTGTCAGTTCAACCAGTGGATAATCCCAGAAGCAAAAGTCAGCAGCGGAAGCCCAGCGGCCGGAGGCCACTGCATCACTATGGCGCTGCACACGCAGGCAAAGTTCCAGTAAAAGGCCAAAGGTTAGCTGCACTACAGATGGCGTGCCATAACCTGGTACATTACTTACTGTTATCCCCTTTTCCCTAGCCATTCGGGTATCCACTATGTTATATCCAGTGGCCAGGACTCCAATGTATTTTAAGTCCGGAAGACTATTTAATGCGGCTGCGTTTACCGGTGTTTTATTGGTAAATATTACATCCGCGCCTTTTGAGCGTTCAACAACTTTATCTACCGGAGTACGGTCGTACAGGGTTACTTCACCGAATTGCTTTAAGCCGTCCCAGCTCAGGTCCCCGGGATTCAGTGTGTATCCGTCTAGTATTACGATTTTCATATATAATGTTAAAATAATTATCGGTCTGATTTTACACTTCGATTGTGCTTTGGCTGAAGACTTACAAATCAACTGATTGACATGAAATGTCCCATTACCTAAATCTAATCATTTTTTAATTGTTTTGATGGGCGAGCTTGAAAAGTAAAATCAGGTGAGGGTATTTATCAGTGAAGCGATGGCGATTTATGCTGATTGCGACAGCGATCGCCAAAATTCAGCGAAATAGCGACAGCGATCGCCATTCTTCATCTCGCCTGATCTCTTGGTTTATGGTCTTGGTACCTTTGTTTCATTAAAAATTAAGTGTCTGTTAAGGTCACAAAAAGTAAAAGAAAGGAGTAAAATTAAGTGATCTGCTTTCGGACTGACTTTTTAAGGCGCGAAAAGCGCGTAAAAAGAATGTCCTTACCAGACACTGAATTTTAAGGTCACAAAAAGTAAAAGAAAGGGGCGAGTATGAAATAGCGAGAACACGGTTAGCGGTCAGCATGACGCGAAGGTGAGCATAAAAAATAAATAATAAGATCCCGGATCGGGTCCGGGATGACGAGGAAATTTAAAAAAACATAAAAGATGGGAAGATATAAACAAGGGATACTGGGAGCGTTCTCAGGGAAAGTAGGAAATGTGGTAGGATCGTCGATCAATGGGATTGACTATATGAAGGGCTTGCCGAGGAAGTCGACGAAGACACCGACACTGCCTCAGCTGATGCAAAGGTCCAGATTTGGCCTAATGGCGGATTTTTTAAGGACACTTGGTGGGGTGGTGAAGGTTGGTTTTCAATCGAGAAAGAAGGGTTTGACACCTTATAATGCGGCTTCGTCATATAACCTGGAGCATGCGATAACGGGTACGTACCCCAACTTTGTAGTGGATTATCCGGAGGTGGTATACAGCAGGGGAAACCTATTGGGTTTGTCTGACCAGGAAGTGGCTGCTGCGGTAGCGGGTGAGCTGGACTTTAGCTGGTCGAATGATGCGCCTGTGGGTGGTTCCGGTGGTACGGATAAGGCTACGATAGTGGTTTACAATCCTGCGAAAGACAAGTATGTGGTAGCGCAGGCTGCTGCGGCAAGGAGTGCGGAGACTAGTACGGTAGAACTTCCGGCAGATTTCAGCGCGCATCGCGCATTGGGGTATTCCGGAAGATGAGGCATAAGCGTACGATTGCGAAGTATGCGGACTGGATCAGGCCGGTTCCTCCCTTAGGATAGATAGGGTTTAGCAGCCGGGAGGGTTGCTGTAAAAGTTCTTTGACATGTTGGTATTATAACAATAAACGGGTTGGCTTCAGGCCAATGAGGCATGTCAGAGAGAAGGCATTTGGCTGGTTTGCGACCGCAGGGAGCTTAGTAGGCGCAGCCTTTGACTGACAGCCGAAATTGGTTACACAATAAAAAAACACACTTTATGGCAAAATATAAAAATGGCATCCAGGGGTCTTTCTCTGGAAAAATTGGTAATATGGTAGGTGCAAATTCAAGGGGCGTACACTATATGAGAAGTGCTGGTAAAACCAGTAAGGTGCCCTCTGAAGCGCAACAGCAAAACATGAAAATCTTTGCAATGGTGATGAACTGGCTAAAGCCTATTCTGAAGTTCATTAATATTGGATTTCAAATGGAAACAGACGGCAAGACACCCATCAACAGGGCTGTGGGACTGCAACTGAAAGAAGCGGTGATCAGTGATGAGCAGGGATTGAGGATTAACTTTGCGCGTGCGGTACTCAGTAAAGGGATTCTGCTGGTGTCCTGGATAAGAGAGATCCTGTTGCTGGCAGATCTAATTCTTAGCATAAAATGGGAAAATCCTGCTGATTCTGTTTATAGCAGCGATGATGATAAAGCAAATTTCATCATCTATAATCCGGTAAAGGAAAAGTTCGTAGTGTTTGAGCAGGCAGTCAAAAGGGAAGATAAAATGGTAGAGTTACAACTACCCGCTGATTTTTCAGGTGATTCCGTTCATTGCTGGATGGGATACACAAGTGCTGACGGTAAAATGGTAAGCACTTCGGTATATGTTGGAGAGCTATTGGTAAGTTAGCCTGTGCTAATTTGGCACGTAATGCTCTATTCGATTGGCAAAGTCATTGAGATCAAAGGGCTTGTTGATGAATTCATCAGCTGTGCATTTTGACTTTACTTTGCTGAGGTAGTTGTCGGCTGACATGATCATCACCGGGATATTATGGGTTTTGGCATTGCACTTTAACTCTTTGCAGATGTCGATTCCACTGCCATCAGGCAATCTTACATCCAGCACGACCATATCCGGTATGTGAATCTGCATTTGCCGCCAAAATTCGCGGACTGTTGGGGAGACGATCACTTCATAATCCTCTTCTGTTAACATAAATTCAATGATGTCCCTGATTGCTGCATTGTCTTCTACGACATAAATACATTTTTTCATAGCTCATGATCTTTAGTATAAATGCTTAACATCGCTGAACAACAGAAGTTTATAATACTTATCCACCTTTGCAGAGTTATCCACTTTTAAAGATTGGTTTTCATGAAAAGACAAGATTTAAAATTTTTAAAGCTTTAGTCAATCACTGCAAAACTGGGAAATTGGAAGTCGCAAGTAGCGGCTTCCAATAAATAAATATCATTTAGCTGGCTTTCTTTTTTTCAGTAATGGCTTTGAAACCTGTCTCCAGTACTGCTTTTAATAGCTCGGTACTGTAACTGTTGACATACATGCAGACATAAGGATAGTCCTGATAGTGTGGGGTAATGAAACAACTTTCGGGATACCGCTCCAGGAACTGCTCCCGGCTTTCGAAGTCTGTACGAAAGGCAATCCACTCACCGTTTTCATGCAATCTGCACAATAGGTTCTTTTTTATCTTTATGGAAGGTGTGTCATAGTGGGAAAGACTATCCGTAGCATCCGGAAACTGAAGCGCAATAGCTCTTACCGGTTCAAAATCAATAGGGTTAAAATTTATGATCTTAGTCATTTATCGTAAAAATAACGATTTTAAAATCAAAGAGCAATCAATTAAATTATCCACTCTCAAGGGTTGATTTTTGCTCCCTCCCATCCTATTATGGCTGACTTTCGGGTGCTGCCCCACATATATCCTCCTACGGCGCCGGACGACTGAATGACACGGTGACAAGGAATCAGAAAGGCAACAGGATTACTGCCTATTGCTGTACCTACTGCCCTGGAAGCGCCGGGAGTATCAATGTGTTGCGCAATGGATCCGTAAGTAGTAAGGCCACCCATTGGAACTTTCAACAGTGCTTCCCAAACTTTAAGCTGGAAATCAGTTCCTTTGAGATGGAGTTTTATCTCTGAAAGTCTAGTCCAGTCGCTATGAAAAATAAGGAGTGCATTTTGCTGAAACTCATCCGTTTTGTTAGTGAATAAAGCATTGGGGAATTTTACCCTGAGCTTTTCCAGTCCCGCTGCTTGTGCTGCTTCGAATGCCATGTAACATACTCCCCTGTCTGTAGATGCAACCAGGACATTACCAAAGGGGCTTTGTGTAAAACTGTAATTGATATGTAGATTTTGACCACCGTTCTTATATTCTGCCGGGGTCATTCCCTCGATATTGACAAATAAATCATGCAGGCGACTTGTACCGGAAAGACCGGTTTCATAGGCAGCATCAAATAAGGTTACCTGTTTTTCTTTCAGCAGCTGCTTGGCATATTCTGTACTGATGTACTGCAGGAATTTCTTAGGCGTGGTGCCCGCCCATTCGGAAAATATCTTCTGGAAATGGAAGGGACTTAAGTTTACATGTTCTGCAATCTGGTCCAGACCGGGCTGCTCCCTGAAATGATCTTTGATGTATTCTATGGCCTTAGCGATACGGCTGTAGTTGATCTCGTCCTGTATACTCATCATATGAAGTTTATAGTACGAAAGTAAGGTATTAGATGCTAAGGAGAAATCCGATTCTTGCGCTTTTTATTTAAGAAGATGAACAGGGACAATTTACAATAAGATGTCCTGTTAGTATTATATTGCAAGTCATTTTTAATTGCTGCCGGGGCAGTCGCCGGATCAAATTGTGATGAGGGGTAACACGGTAATGAATGGTGTGGGGAAAAGTGTGGTGCAAATTTTGTAATGGAAATACCTGTATACTAGGCATCAATGCATTATCAGCATAAAATTGTAATACATCCAAATAATTATATATGCAAAAAACAAAGGCTTCAAGGCTGGACGGAATTATTTTAATGCTTAAAGAATTCAGCCGGGGCAATTTTACGGTCCGGGAGGAAATTACAGAAGATGAAGATCCGTTGAATTCCGTGGTCTCGGGGCTCAACATACTTGGCGAAGAGATGCATAACTATAGAAATGAGAATGATTCTCAGTGTACTTTTCTGCGTGACATTTTAGATAGCATCGACGAGGTAATTTATGTTCGGGATGTAGATCCAGACCGCCCTGTAGCCAGTCCTTACAGCTTCCTCAACGGGCGTTCCTTGGAAATAATCGGGCTCAGTGCCCTGGAGCTCAGAGAGGCGCCTCAGAAGTGGAGCGAAGCTGTACATGCCGAGGATAAAGCTATGACGATTGAGTCGTTCAAAAAGGTACTATCAGGACAGGACACAGTTGTAACCTATCGCATGTATCATCAGGGAAAGCAACATTATCGCTGGATTGAAGACCGCTTATCGGTAAAGCTAGATACATATGGAAAGGTAACTCATATTTATGGGGCCGCACGTGATGTGACTGAACAGCAGGAGACCACCTTGGCGCTTGAAAAAACAAGTCAACTGGTAACCCGGCTAATCACCTCATCCGACCAGGTGTTCTATATTGTTTCCTTAGACCAGTTAGACCCCTTTAAAAATACGTTTACTTACCTGAGCCCACATGTTCAGGATATCATAGGCTTCTCTGTTGAGGACGTGCGCAATGATCCCCTTACCTGGCTAAACGCCATACATCCAGACGACGTTAGCGTTGTGAAAACTATAACCAGGGATATGTTTAAATCGAAAAATCCTGGTACACGCGTGTATCGGATGAAACATAAAGTCACCGGTGAATATGTTTGGCTGGAGGATTACCTTGTGCCAATATTAGATGAGAATGGTTGGATACGTGAATTTTATGCATCAGCCCGGGACATTACGGCCCGGAGGAAAGCAGAAATAGAACGTGAGAGACTTATCTTAGAACTGAGCAAAAGACATGATGAATTAATGCAGTTCAGCCATATTGTGTCACACAACCTGCGTTCACCCGTAGCCAATATTCTGGGACTGGCACAATTTCTGAATGATGACGTGCCCTCTAGTGAATTAGCCCATACAACGGGTTATATTCTCCAGGCCGCCAGGTCGATGGATGAGTTATTACGCGATCTGAACACTGTCTTATCTGTCCGGTCTACCTTGGAGGAGAAGATGCAAACATTTTTAATAAGTGATATAGTTTCCCTGGTATGCATTAATCTAAAAAATGAAATTGATGAAAGCGGTACAATGATAAACGTAGCCATAGATGACCAGGCAGATCAGCTGACCAGCATAAAAAGTTATATTCAAAGCGCATTGTTCAATCTGATCAGTAATGCAATCAAATACCGTTCGCCGGACAGGTCTCCGGTTATTGTCATCACCGGATATAAAAACGAAGGCCACACGGTGATTTCTGTCGAAGACAATGGATTGGGTATGGACTTAGACACGCATAAGGACCGAATCTTTATGCTCTACGGCAGACTGCATTATGACCGGGAAGGAAAGGGAATGGGTTTATATATGACCAAGACCCAGATCGAATCTTTGAAGGGAACTATTGAGGTAATGAGCGAAATAGGATGGGGTACCACTTTCACAATAACGATGTAAATAGTCCCAGAGTAGCAAATTTAGCGATTTTTCAGGCGATAGTTCTTTTATGGCTATCGGTTTTCTAGAATATTCATTAATATCGGGTAAAGTTAATACAATGAAAGCAATACCAACTTTATATGATTGGGCTGGGGGAATGCCCGTTTTTGAAAATCTAATGATGCGTTTTTATGATAAGGTGTTGCTGGACCCCTTGCTGGAACCTGTTTTTAAGCACATGTCTGCGAATCACAGGCTACAGGTTGCGCATTTCTTTGCCGAGGTGTTTGGTGGGCCTGCCTTCTATTCAACATCGGAGGGCAGTCATTTTAAAATGATCCAGCATCATATTGGTAAACATTTAACTGAAGCTCACCGTAAACAGTGGATACTTCTATTGATAGAAACGGCCGATGAACTGGAATTGCCTGACGATCCTGAATTCCGCTCTGCGTTTATGGCCTATGTGGAGTGGGGGACTCGGCTGGCGCTGATCAATTCTAATCTGGATGAAGTTCAGGCAGCTGAGGATGAGCCGATGCCAAAATGGGGTTGGGGGGTGCCGGGTGGTCCTTACTTAGGTTGAGCTGAGATAACTAAGCCGACAATAAATAGCCTGCTAAAATCAACACTTTAGCAGGCTATTTTGTAAGACAAGGCGGAGAGTGAGAGATTCGAACTCTCGATACCCTTTTGAGGTATACACACTTTCCAGGCGTGCTCCTTCAACCACTCGGACAACTCTCCTTTTTTATTAGGATTGCAAAAGTAGAAAAATTTTTGGTTGCTATCGAATATTATTCAATTACCGTAACTTTTAGCATATTGGTCTTACCTTTTGCCTCCATAGGAATGGCTGCGGTATTGATGATCACATCGCCCTTCTTAACTAATTTTTTGGCTTTCAGTAATTCGTTTACGTCCAATATCGTCTCATCAGTGCTTTCAAACTTATCATAGTAGAATGCTTGCACTCCCCAAATTAAGCTCAATGCATTTAGCAATGATCTGTTGCTGGTAAAGATATAAGTAAAAGCCTTTGGCCTGTGACTTGAAATTTCAAATGCAGTATAGCCGCTCACGGTCATGGAAACAATTCCAACTGCACCTGTTTGCTTAGAAAGCGTACAAGCAGAATCGCATACTGCATCACTCAAAAAGCTTTCTGCTTTTGGCTTAAGGAACTTGTCAGGATGGAACGGATAGTTATTTGTCTCAATGTTTTGAATAATCTTTTGCATGGTTTCGATCACGATCAGTGGAAATTCTCCTACTGATGTCTCTCCGCTTAGCATCACCGCATCAGCACCGTCTAATACAGAATTGGCTACGTCATTCACCTCAGCACGTGTAGGCCTTGGCGTGGTGATCATACTTTCAAGCATCTGAGTAGCTACAATTACCGGCTTTGAGGCTGCGCGGCATTTCTGTACGATCATTTTTTGTAACAACGGTACTTCTTCCATTGGCATCTCTACCCCAAGGTCACCACGGGCAACCATGATACCGTCTGACACGGCAATGATCTCATCAATATTTGCAATTGCTTCAGGCTTTTCAATCTTAGCGATTACACGGGCACTTTTACCTCTTTGTTTGATAATCTCTTTTAACTCAATGATATCCGCAGCATTACGTACGAAAGATAAACCGATCCACTCTACATCGTTTGCGAGAACGAACTCCAGGTTATCGCGGTCCTCTTCTGTAAGAGAAGGAATGGAAACTTTTGTGTTAGGAAGGTTTACCCCTTTTCTGGAAGTCAGGATACCACCATGTACGATTTCGCAAAGAACTTCGTCTACCAGATTGGTTTCTATTACACGCATCTGCAACTTGCCGTCATCCAGCAAAATGATCTCACCAGCCTGCACATCTTTGGGAAATGCTTCGTAAGTGATGTAGATACGTTCTTCGTTTCCAATACATTTGGCAGTAGTAATGATTGTCCGATTGCCGTTAACCAGGTGGATACCACCATCCTGAACCATACCGATCCGGATCTTAGGGCCTTGCAAATCGGCAAGAATACCGACGTTATAGTTATATTTTTTATTGATATTACGAATCGTATCCAACACTTCCTGGTGATCTGCCTGAGAGCCGTGAGAGAAATTTAAACGGCAAACGTCTAATCCGGCGTTAAACATACTGTATAAAACTTCGGGTTTAGCAGATGCTGGGCCTAAGGTGGCTACGATTTTTGTTCTCGAATGAAATGGTTTCATTTATTACTTAATATTGTTATTTGTCTCGTTATCTAAGTTCAAATATAGTGTATTTAATACACCTTCACCATAAAAATTACATTATCAAATTTTCCCTCGACCTCAACTTGTACTGGTCTATCTGCGCAGCTACCTGAATATCAGATAGTTTGTTCAAACCATTGAGTAGATAATTTAGATCTTCTTTGTCAATATACTGATGGACGATCATGAAAAAATCTACCTTATTCATTTCAGGAATCAAAAACCCTTCTGCATTTCGGTTGTTTACTAAATAATATTCGATTTCACCTTGTTCAACAAAAAAATAATATTTTGAAAAAGCCAGCGGTTCCTCATCCACATTAAAGTAAACTTCATGATCCTCAAGCTTTTCAAAATTAAAATTCAGACTGGTATTGATCTTATGACACAACACATAATCCTTTAAAGATGCAGTTATGGCAATGAGTACGAAGTCAAGATCAAGGGACAGTTTTAAATAAGTTTTGTTCAAAACAGAATATTTTACGGGAATACGAAATTATAAAACTAATTTTACATTGATGTTCAAAATAAAAACATTAAAATTGATAGAGAAATAAAAACATTTGAAATGTGTCAGAATTTATTTTTCTTTGCACTGAATTATTTAACCATTAAATTATAACATTATGTCTGATATTGCTTCAAGAGTTAAGGCTATTATCGTTGAAAAATTAGGTGTGGATGAAAGCGAAGTTACCCCGGAAGCTTCTTTCACTAACGATTTGGGTGCAGATTCTTTAGATACAGTAGAACTTATCATGGAGTTCGAAAAAGAATTCAATGTAGCAATCCCTGATGATCAGGCTGAGACCATTGGTACAGTCGGTCAAGCAATTGCCTACTTAGAAAAGAACGTTAAGTAAAATACGGTCTCCGTATAATCCGTATAAATGGAATTAAAAAGAGTAGTAGTTACAGGGTTGGGTGCGCTCACTCCTATAGGTAATACCATCCCGGAATTCTGGGATGGTTTGCTGAATGGGGTGAGCGGTGCCGGCCCCATTACTGGTTTTGACACTTCAAAATTCAAGACTAAATTCGCGTGTGAACTTAAAAATTTCAATCCTGAAGACTTCATGGATAGAAAAGAAGCACGTAAGCTAGATCCATTTGTTCAGTATGCGCTGGTAGCTACAGACGAAGCAGTAAAGGATGGTAACTTTGATTTTTCACAAATCGATACCAACCGTGTAGGCGTAATCTGGGGCTCAGGCATCGGCGGTTTTAAAACTTTTCAGGATGAAATGAAGAATTTCTTTTTAGGCGACGGGACACCGCGCATAAATCCGTTCTTCATCCCTAAGGTTATTATTGACATTGTTCCCGGTCATATTTCTATAAAATATGGACTCCGCGGACCAAACTTCGCTACGGTTTCGGCCTGCGCCTCTTCTACCAATGCAATGATTGATGCTTACAATTATATTCGATTGAATATGTGTGACATTGTCATAAGCGGTGGATCTGAGGCGATCATCAATGAAGCCGGAATTGGCGGTTTTAACGCCATGCATGCACTTTCTACAAGAAATGATGACCCTACAACTGCCTCAAGGCCTTTTGATAAGGACCGCGATGGTTTTGTGGCCGGTGAAGGTGCCGGAACCATCATACTAGAGGAGCTGGAGCATGCTAAAAAACGTGGCGCCAAGATTTATGCCGAGCTGGTAGGTGGCGGAATGAGTGCAGATGCGAACCATATTACTGCCCCACACCCGCAGGGATTGGGCGCAAGAATGGTGATGACAAATGCACTGAGAGATGCCGGATTGACTACTGCAGATATTGATTACATCAATGTCCACGGTACTTCTACACCACTGGGTGATATCTCTGAGACTAAGGCTATTGTAGATTTATTTGGGGAAGATGCTTATCAATTGAATATCAGCTCTACCAAATCCATGACAGGGCATTTATTGGGTGCTGCAGGTGCAATTGA
The DNA here is from genome assembly GCF_004331695.1 of Pedobacter psychroterrae. Lineage (GTDB taxonomy): Bacteria > Bacteroidota > Bacteroidia > Sphingobacteriales > Sphingobacteriaceae > Pedobacter > Pedobacter psychroterrae. The sequence continues at coordinate 703,555 of NZ_SJSL01000001.1, forward strand.
AGCGATTGCTTCAATCCTGGCGGTAAGAAATGATATAGTACCTCCTACTATCAATCATTTTACTGATGATCCTGACTTTGATCCAAAGTTGAACTTTACTTTCAACAAGGCTCAAAAAAGAACCATTCGTGCTGCTTTAAGTAATACCTTTGGTTTTGGCGGTCACAATGCGTCTGTGATATTCAAAAAATACGAAGAGTAAATATAATTAATGTCATTATTTGACCTGTATAAGCTTTATCTGTCGTCAGATAAAGACTTTATAAAAAAGTTGAACAACATTTTGGGCTTTGTGCCCGGAAATACCGTTTTATATAAAATGGCGTTCAGGCATAGGTCTGTGGCAAAAATCCTAAAGAATGGCAGCAGAAGCAGCAACGAGCGCCTGGAATTTCTGGGAGATGCCATTCTTGGTTCTGTAATTGCTGAGTTACTTTTCAAAAGCTATCCCTACAAAGAAGAGGGTTTCCTTACAGAAATGCGCTCTAAAATTGTAAACAGAGCGAATTTAAATCAGCTCGCCCGTAAAATGGGCTTCGATCAGCTCATCGTATTCGATCAGAAAGCGGTTAACGTACAAACAAAGCACCATTCTATGCTTGGAGATGCCTTTGAAGCATTGATTGGCGCTATTTATATGGATAAGGGATATAATTTTACCAAAGATTTCTTGCTGAAAAGAATTGTTAAGCCCTACATTGACATTCACACATTGGAGCTTACTGAAACCAATTTTAAGAGTAAACTGATAGAATGGTGCCAGCGCCACGGGAAGGATATTTCCTTTGACCTGGTTCAAAATGGAGAGGGAGAAAGTGCTAAATTATTTACCATTCAGGCTGTTATTGAAGGAGAAAGCTGCGGCGTAGGCAGGGATTATAATAAGAAAAATGCAGAAAAGCTGGCTGCTGAAAAGGCCTGTGAGGCCCTGTCGATTTAGAACAATACTATTTCCTTAATGTATCTGTGTACTTCTTGTAGGAAGTGTTAATGTGCCTAATGGCATCATACTCGGCCCAATGCTGTACTTTTTCATAGGCTGGGCGATAGTCCAGCATAAACTTTTCAAGATCCGCTCCCTTCAGATCTGTATTCTTCTGGATAATTGATTCATTAAAAAACCCATCTATTAACGTCTGCTGAAGTTCATTTTCATAGTACCTGCCAAACCTCCTTGCATTCTTTGGCGTACGGCCAAAAACTTCATAAATTGCAGTTAAAGGCATAAAAAGAAAGGATAAAAAAGGTGGCTTGCCCTGGTAAAAGGAGCCTTTACGCTTATATTCTCTTTTTAGTTCATTTAGTTCATTCTTTTTGGACTGCCCTATTATATTTACTTCTTTTAAGGTCCGTTCTCTGTTGAGCAGAATGATCATATCTTTGTCGACAGGAACCGCCGCTGTAAAATCTGAGTAGTCACGTTTGCTGATAATCAAGGTATCTCCTACCGAGGCGGTGATCTTAAACAGGCCCATACTACTACTCAATGCAGCAGCACCTGTTCTTTGATTGGTGATCCTAGCATCAGAAATCCTGCTGCCGTCTTCTTTGTCCTTTACCACCCCACCAATTGCAGCAACTTGCTGGGCAAGTCCTGAACTGGTGTTCATTGTCAACACCAGCAAGACAAGAAAAGCACTTAAACAATTGGGTTTTATCATTTTACTGATTATTTTGTGCAAAAATAGCCATTGTTTACCAATCAATTAAGTTAAAAAAAGTTAAATAGGTATCAAAGGCAATAAATTATATCTTTGCACATGATAAAATCTATGACAGGGTTTGGCCTGGCTTCCGCTGATCACGAGAATGTAAAATTTGCTGTCGAGATCAAGTCTTTAAACAGCAAGTTTCTGGAACTAAACTTAAAGTTGCCGCGTGCATTTTCGGAAAAAGAACTGGTGCTGCGCAATGTATGCAGCAAAGATATTGAACGCGGAAAGGTGAGCGTGTCTATCAATATAGAGCGTAGTGAAGAAAACCTGAAAGGAGCTACCATTAATGCTGCGCTCCTAACCAAGTATTATAAACAACTCGAAGAAATCAACCTTTCTCTAGGTGCCAATTCAAGCAATTTGATGCAGGCAGCACTTAACTTTCCCGAAGTAATCAGTTATGCCGAAGAGGAAGCAAATGAAGGCGACTGGGATATTTTACAAAGCACATTCCATGTAGCCCTGAAGAATTTCAATCAGTTCAGACTGGATGAGGGTGCGGTATTAAAAACCGATCTGGAACTTAGGATAAAAAATATACTTCAGTTCTTCTCTGAAATTGAAGTGCTGGAGCCACTGAGGATCAATCAAATTAAAAACAAGCTAAACCAGTTCCTGGAAGACAATGTGGGCAAGATCAATGTAGATCAGAACCGCCTTGAACAGGAGTTGATCTATTATATTGATAAACTTGATATCACAGAGGAGAAAATACGTTTGAGAAGCCATTGTGATTATTTTATTGAAACATTAAAAAGCAAGGATGCAAATGGTAAAAAACTTGGCTTTATCTCGCAGGAAATAGGCCGTGAAATCAATACCATGGGCTCAAAGGCCAATGATGCACAGATACAGCAATTGGTAGTGGGCATGAAGGAAGAGCTTGAAAAGATTAAAGAACAACTATTAAATGTTTTGTAGCCCGAAGCTTAGAAACAAGTAACACAAATGAAACAAGGTAAACTCATTATATTTTCAGCCCCATCAGGCGCAGGCAAAACAACGATTGTAAAGCACCTGCTCAAGAAATTCCCTTCCTTAAGTTTTTCTATTTCGGCCACAACACGTGAACTTCGTGGCGACGAAAAGAATGAAAAAGATTACTACTTTATTTCCAAAGAAGATTTTCTTCATAAAGTGGCACATCAGGAGTTTGTAGAATTTGAAGAAGTGTACAATGGCACATTTTACGGCACCCTGAGATCTGAGATAGAACGCATCTGGGATATAGATAAACACGTTATTTTTGACATAGATGTGGAAGGCGGACTACGCCTTAAACGCAAATATGAAGCCGATGCCCTGGCGATATTTGTTCAGCCCCCATCACTTGAAGTACTGAAAGAGCGATTGAGCGGCCGTGGAACCGACAGCGCTGAAAAGCTGGCTGAAAGATTTATTAAGGCTGAAAAGGAACTCGGCTACGCAGATAAATTTGATGTGATCCTTAAAAATTACGACCTGGATACAGCATGTGCGGAAGCAGAACGTCTGGTAAAAGAATTTATTGAAAAATAGCCAGACAATGAAAACAGGCTTGTTTTTTGGATCCTTTAATCCCATACATACCGGGCACCTGATTATTGCCAGCTATATGGCCGGATTTACAGGTTTAAAAGAAGTGTGGCTAGTCGTATCACCACACAATCCTTTAAAAAGCAGGACCGGCCTGGGCAATATGTATGACAGGCTTGAAATGGCCCGGCTGGCTACTGAAAGCGCAAGTAAAATCAAAGTTTCTGATATAGAATTCGGACTTCCACAGCCTTCCTACACCATAGACACCTTAGTTTATTTACAAGAAAAATATCCAGGTAAAGAGTTTGCACTGATCATGGGGGCAGATAACCTGGCATCTTTCAGAAAATGGAAGAACTACGAAGTATTGCTTAAAAATTACCAGATTTACGTTTACCCCAGACCTGGCGTAGACCTGTCTGAATGGCGCGATCATCCTTCTATTGTGATTACCGACACACCACAAATGGACATTTCATCCACTTTTGTGCGCAAAGGCATAAAAGAAGGCAAGAATGTACAGTATTTTGTGCCTGATAAAGTCCTCGCGTTTATAGAAGGTAAAAACATGTACCGTTAGGCCCTGTACAATAAAAATATGGTCGGTTTTTTATGAAGGTCTATCCGTTCCTGGCGCCATTGGCCTATTGACATCGTTTTTACATATTCATCTTCGCCCGTAAGGTTGGTGGCCACGCAAAGTAAAGTCTGTGCGGCAGTATTTTTCAACACATCTTCAAACAGGTGATTGTTTCGAAAAGGGGTTTCAATGAACAACTGGGTCTGCTTATTCTTTTCCGCTATCTGCTCCAGTTCCTTAATCCTTTTGCCCCGCTCCGCTTTATCAATAGGCAGGTAACCATTAAAAGTAAAGCTCTGTCCGTTGAAGCCCGAGGCCATCAGTGCCAGCAAAATAGAACTGGGGCCAACTAAAGGCACCACTTTTATACCACGCTTATGCGCTTCAAGCACTACTTCAGCACCTGGATCTGCTATACCGGGGCAACCGGCTTCACTCATCAGTCCTACATCTTTGCCGGTCATCAGCTCTTTAAAGTAAGGAACCATAGAATCATTACGTTTATGTTTTCCATAGTCGTGGATCACCAAATCGCTCTGAGGTATTTTTATACCTGCTTCCTTCAAGAACTTACGGGCAGTTTTTTCGTTTTCTACTATATAAGTGCCGATAGAATTGATGGTATCTCCAAGATAAGCTGTAAAAGATTTATGTGCTGAATTATCAGACAAGGGAACCGGGATAAGAAATAACGTGCCTTTGGTCATTGGTGTGAACTTATTTTGTGTACAAAAGAAGAAAATAATTTCCTGTAAAGCGCACATACCGGCTTAAATATTATAAAAGCTGTGTAACCTTTTGATATTTTCCATCGTCTTTTATAGTATAATGCGTAACTTGTAATATAGTATTCGTTGGTGCAGGCGAATTTTATACTTGTCATAAACACACTTAAACCAATATAATTACGTTATAAAGCACTATCATAATGTAATATTTCTTAGACAATTAAACTTTGGGTGGTATTGGAACTCAAATTGATATATAAAGATCGTTAGGTAAATTAAACACACACAAAATGAAACACATGATCAAATTACCGGCTATTGTGCTGGGGCTCATGCTCCTTCTAACCGGGACCACTCAAAAGGTTATGGCACAAGACGAGGACATCTCCTTGCAATCATTTTATGACGAATTATCTCCTTATGGCACCTGGATACAGGACTCGCAGTATGGGTATGTATGGAGACCGGACGTAGACCAGGGAGAGTTTAGGCCCTACTACACAAACGGACGTTGGGCAATGACAGAATATGGAAACACCTGGGTGTCCAACTATAACTGGGGATGGGCTCCTTTCCATTATGGACGATGGGTGTATAACCGTTATAATCAATGGGTATGGATTCCCGACACTGTATGGGGACCTGCATGGGTAAGCTGGAGAACAGGTGGAGGGTATTATGGATGGGCCCCAATGGGACCTGGCATGAATATCAACGTAAACTTCAACATTCCTGATCTTTGGTGGGTATTTGTTCCGAATAGAAACATCTATTACAGTAGTTTCCCAAGGTATTATTCGCGCAGAAATGTAACAATCATACACAATACTACCATTATCAATAATGTGTATACCAGAAACAGGAACCATTATTATACCGGCCCGAGAGCAGATGATATCAGAAGGTATACAAGAAGTGATGTGCCTGTATATACAGTAAACAGAACCAGCAGGCCTAGCAGAACAAACGTTAGCAACAACAGGATCGATCTGTATACACCTACCAGAAGCAGCAGGCCAAGTGCAAACACAGGCCCGAGAGAGGTGGTTAGAGGAGAAGGTTATGCTACTGCAAGACCAGACAGGGTATCTGCGGCCGGAAGAGGAGAAGCTCCTGACAGGGTACAAAGCAGAGGTGATCAGGGTACTGTAAATGGCAGACCTGAGCGTGTAGCTACTCCCAGAGACAATTCGCAGCGCGAAAGTGGAAGGGTTACAGAAGGAACCAGGCCACAAAGGGCTGAACGTGTAGTGCAACCTTCAAAGGAACGTGCAGAACAATCCGCACGCACGGAACAACCAAGACAGGAGCAACGTGTGGAACAACCAAGACAAGAGCAGCCGCAACGTCAGGAAAGGGTGCAACAGCAACCGCAAAGAACTGAACAGCCGCAACGTGTGGAACAACCCCGTCAGGAACAGCCACAGCGCCAGGAAAGGGTGCAACAGCAACCGCAAAGAGCTGAACAACCGCAGCGTGTAGAACAACCAAGGCAACAGCGGGCAGAACCAAGCAGGCCTGCCAGGAGTTCAGAAAGCCGCAGTAGTTCAGGTAGTGGAAGAGAAAGTTCTTCCAGGGAAAGCAGAGGAAGAGGTTAAATAAATATATATAGTTGAAAAACCGGTCTAATAAGCCGGTTTTTCTTTTGTATATTATAGTTATCTTTGCAGCCTTTTACCAAGCAACAGGCTTAAACGTTATATGATTCACCCGGAAATAGAAAAACGCAAAACATTCGCCATTATTAGTCACCCGGATGCGGGCAAAACCACACTAACAGAAAAATTCTTACTGTTTGGAGGAGCGATCAATACCGCCGGGGCAGTAAAGCGCAACAAGGCCAATCAAAGCAGCACTTCAGATTTCATGGAAATTGAAAAGCAACGGGGGATTTCTGTAGCTACCTCTGTAATGGGATTTGAATATAATAATAAGCGGATCAACATACTCGATACACCGGGCCACAAAGACTTTGCTGAGGATACTTACCGTACGCTATCGGCAGTAGACAGCGTAATCCTGGTGGTAGACTGTGTGAAAGGTGTGGAAGAGCAGACGGAAAAACTGATGTCTGTATGTCGCATGCGAAATACACCTGTCATAATTTTCATCAATAAAATGGACCGCGAAGGTAAAGATGCGTTTGACCTACTGGATGAAATAGAAAACAAGCTGAATATTAGCCTCTGCCCGCTTTCGTGGCCTATCGGTCAGGGCCATACCTTTAAAGGCGTTTATAGCATATACAACAAACACTTAAACCTGTTCGAGCCAGATAAGACCAAGATCAGCGAGCCTGTGATCGAGGTAAGTGACCTGAACGATGAAAATCTTCATAAATTCTTACCACAAAAAACGCTCGTGGCACTCAAAGAAGACCTGGAACTGGTGGAGGGCGTATATGGTGCTGTTGATAAGGAAATGTATCTGGAAGGACTACTGGCTCCGGTATTTTTCGGTAGTGCCATCAACAATTTTGGGATCAAAGAATTACTGGATACCTTCGTAAACATCGCCCCTAGCCCAAAGGCCAGGGAGGCTGAAGAGCGCGAGGTACTGGCAACAGAGAAAAACTTTACAGGTTTTGTGTTTAAGATCCATGCCAACCTTGACCCTAACCACCGGGACCGAATTGCCTTTTTAAGGATCTGCTCGGGCAAGTTTGAAAGAAATAAGTTCTACTTCCACACACGCAACAACAAGAAGATCAAGTTCTCCAACCCAATGGATTTCATGGCCAATGAAAAGAGCATTGTAGAAGAGGCCTGGCCAGGTGATGTAGTAGGCCTGTATGATAGTGGAACCTTCAAGATCGGAGACACACTCACTGAGGGTGAGAAACTTCAGTTTAAGGGCATTCCAAGCTTCTCTCCTGAAATATTTAAGGAAGTAGAGAACAGAGATCCATTAAAGACCAAGCAGCTGGAAAAAGGCTTACAGCAACTTACCGAGGAGGGCGTAGCGCAGTTGTTTGTAATGCAGCCCGGCAACCGTAAAGTAATCGGCGCTGTAGGAGACCTGCAGTTTGAAGTAATTGCTTTCCGGCTGGAGCATGAATATGGTGCAAAAGCCCATTTCAGGATGCTGAGCTATACCCGTTCAAACTGGGTAACATCTAAAGACCCGAAAAAACTGGAGGAGTTTTTAAAGCGGAAACAGCAGCACATTGGTGAAGATAAAGACGGAAACCCGGTATACCTGGCCGATAATGAATTCATGATCAATATGACCATGAGAGATTATCCGGATATCGAATTTCATAAGACTTCAGAGTTTAAATAAATAGCATAATGTCCTGATTATTCTAAGCCAGCAATTTCTGAATCGCGTTTTGTGTCTTTTCAAATTTAAACTGTGCAAGCACATCACCCATCATCACTTCAATTTCTGTATTGCACAGATTGCCGATACTGCCCTCGTGGGTATGGTGTACTGCTTTTCCAGGCTCAAAAGTGCCTTTATCTATGGCATCGCCTACAATTTTGTAGGCTTCTCTGAAAGGCGCTCCTTTTAAAACCAGCTCATTCACTACCTCTACGCTAAACAAATAAGCATACTTTTTATCGTCCAGAATATTGTCTTTTATACTAATATTTTGCAACATGAAAGTAGTCATCTCCAGGCATTCATTCAAAGAAGTCATTGCCGGAAAAAGGTTCTCTTTCAATAATTGAAGATCACGGTGATAGCCCGAGGGTAAATTGGTGGTCATCATCGCAATCTCATTAGGCAAAGCCTGGATCTTATTGCAACGCGAACGGATCAGCTCAAAAACGTCAGGGTTCTTTTTGTGTGGCATAATGCTCGAACCTGTAGTCAGCTCATCAGGGAAACTGATAAAGCCGAAATTCTGGTTAATGAACAAGCATACATCCATGGCCATTTTGGCCAGTGTAGCTGCAATAGAAGACATCGCCTGTCCCAGTATGCGCTCCGTCTTGCCCCTGCCCATCTGGGCGTATACTACATTATAATTTAAGCTTTCAAATCCAAGCAACTCCGTAGTCATCGTTCTGTTCAACGGAAAAGAAGAGCCATAGCCTGCTGCCGAACCCAATGGATTCTTGTTGCAGATCTTATAGGCTGCCAACATCAGCTCCATATCGTCTACCAAACTCTCTGCATAGGCGCCAAACCACAGGCCGAAAGAAGAAGGCATAGCGATCTGCAAGTGCGTATATCCCGGCAGCAGTTTATCTTTATGTGTATTGCTCAGTTCAATCAGTTGGCCAAACAATACCGATGTATTGCCCACCATCTCTTCAATACAGTTTCTGAAAAAGAGTTTAAGGTCTACCAGCACCTGGTCATTTCGCGAGCGTCCGCTATGAATTTTCTTACCAGCCTCGCCAATTCTTTGAGTTAGCAACCACTCTACCTGCGAGTGTACATCCTCTACCGTATCGTCGATGGTAAAGTCTCCGGCTTCTATTTCGGCGTAAATATTCTTCAGTTCCTTTTGAATGGAGGCAAGTTCATCAGCGGTAAGCAAACCTATACTTTCCAGCATCTCCACATGTGCCAGTGAGCCCAGCACATCAAAAGCAGCCATTTGCAAATCCAGTTCCCTGTCCTTACCAACGGTAAAAGTTTCTATGTCTTTATTTACGTTTACGTTTTTTTGCCAGATCTTCATTCAGCAAAAATACAATAATTACTTATTTTCCTTGTGAAAGTTTCTTTATGGCGATAAAACTTACATGGTCGATTTCAGATTCAAGTCCAATCTGCCAATTTATGGGTTTAGTCTCCTCACTTACAAGTTATGTGTTTTCAAAAGCAGATATTTATCGCAGGTTTAAGCCATATTTAAACCGCAAACCATGAAAACATTAATTATTATATTTCTATCATCCCTCATATGTGTAGTTGTCACCGGCCAAGTTGTCACCGACCAAGAAAGAACTTATCCTCTTAGTGACACACCCACCGCCTTAGATGCAAATGGCAATTTGAATAGTTTTGGCGTTACTCAGCTACGATCAAAAATCACATTGTTCCTAAAGGCCGATAAACATACCAAATCAATTAGACCGTTCAATCAAATTCCCAACGACCCACTTGGTAGCATTGTATTTTTGGACGGTGCGAAACAGGTTGAGGTAACGACCCGACTCAAAAAAGATAGTTTAAAGTATTACCGTTATTCAATTATTGAAAATGACACAAACGTAATTATTAGCAATAACACCCTAAGGAAAATTGATTTTGCCTGGCCAGACGGAAGCGATTTACCGGGACATCTTACCATGAACCTACAAATACCGGAGGTTACCGGCAAAAAAATCACTATAAAGATATATCGCTTGCCTGAAGTAGATAGGATTACTACACTCATCATCTATAACAAACCATTTGAGCGAATAAAAATATTGACAAAACGTCTGATCTCCGATGACCGGACCAGCAAAATAAGACATAGAAAAGTTATGGATCTGGGTTATTACCCAGAGATTTTTGTTGATGAAAAAACCAATGGAATTGCATTGTCTGTCAAGAAAACAGACCTGGACTTCGCTTATCAGGTATACGTATTTAACCAAGTAGAAAAGACTAAGTTGCAATATCGCTACGTCCCAAATAACAATTGGGACTATAACACCCGTGACGGTAACCCGATCATTTTTATTGACAAAAGCTACTTTGGCGAATTGGGTGATTATGAAATAAAGATTATACCAGATCCTATTCTGCTAGGCCATCGTTACACACTTGAGAGTTCGGCTCATATTATTAACAGCAAAGGTCAAATGTCATTTAATGTAGCATCTCTTCCCGGTGTATTTTCAATACGAGAAATGGGCATCATAGCGATGATAATTCTTATGGCTGCCATATGTATTGCCGTGTTAATCATTGAGCGCAACAAGAAAAAGACACGAAAAAAAGTAATGCAGGCCCAATCTAAAACAGAAGCCGCCAAGGGGGAGCTTGACCAGATTCGGTCCCAACTCAATCCGCATTTTGTCTATAATTCACTCAGTGGCATACAGAATCTGATGAATCAAAATGAAACCGAGAAGGCAAATTCCTATCTGAACAAGTTCGCTCGGCTAACAAGAAACATCTTAAATGACCAGGAATTGATCAGCATCCAGGATGAGCGAAATCTGCTGGACGACTACCTAACCATGGAAAGCCTACGGTTTCAGTTTACCTACGAGATAAACATCATCGGCGATACAAATTTCCCTAATACCGAAATTCCGGCCATGCTGCTACAGCCCTTTGTAGAAAATGCAATAAAGCACAACATGGCGATTCTGCAGGACAAGGGCAAACTGCTGATAGAATTAAAAGCCGATCAAAAAAATGTTATCTTATCGCTCAAAGACAATGGCCAAGGCTTTGACACGCACAAAACCTATGAAGGCCTCGGCCTCAAACTTTGCAAAAAAAGAATTGAATTATTGAACCAACTGTACAAAGAATGCCCTGTTTCAATGACCATTGACTCAGGAACAAAAGGCACCACTGTTACCATTATTTTAGAGAACTGGTTATAACCATGAAGGCACTGATAGTAGACGACGAACAGTCAAACATCCAAAATCTCAGCACATTGCTTAATACTTATTGCCCGCGTGTAATCATCGCGGGCTCTGCCAACACTGTTAAAAATGCTCTTGAAAAGATTGGTTCAGAGCAGCCTGACCTAATCTTTCTGGATATACAGCTGGGTCTGCAATCGGGATTTGATCTGCTAAAGCAATTGCCAACCAAAGATTTTGAAGTGATTTTTGTCACCGCGTTTGACAAGTATGGCATAGAAGCTATAAAATTCGCTGCCCTCGATTACCTGCTCAAACCGGTAGAAATACCTGAACTGGTGCTGGCAGTGAATAAAGCAGAAGACAAACTGATGGCTAAACAGAAAACACAGCAGTTAAATTTTCTATTAAGCCACCTGAAAAATGAAGAAGCCGCACCAGCAAAAATAGCATTGCCTCAACTTCATGAAATACGCTATGTAGCTATCAGCGACATCATTCGGTGTGAAGCTGACAATTCCTACACCCTCTTCTATCTTGCCAATAACGATAAGATTATGGTATCCCGGTCCATTAAAGAGTACTCAGAACTTTTAAAACCCATTGGATTTTTACGCACACATCAGAGCCATTTGGTCAACAGCCTGTTTGTAAAGAGCTGGATCAAGGAAGACGGGGGTACGCTCCTGTTAACCAATGGAGATAAAATTCCTGTCTCTAAACCCAATAAAGCAACTGTACAATCAACTTTAAATAAGCACCTGCGTTAAAACAAACATTAATTCTGTCATTTCAATCCAGGAACACATAAGGTACATTAGGCTTCTTTACATTCGGATCGGCGGCCTTTTCCGGCCCGGTCTCAAAGTCGCCCTCTTGTTTCCTCCAGGCAGCCACTTTTCCCCTAAGCAGCTTTAAAGTAGCGATGTATTTCTGATCGGCAGCCAGGCTATGTTTCTCCTCAGGATCAGCTATCACATCATAAAGCTCCTCTGCTGGCCGGTGATGGTACAGATCCAGTACCTGTTTTGCATGGGTATCACTTTTGGCCTTGTCTATCCATGATGGCCAGTATTCCCGTCCACCGTCATGGTCGGTCGCTTTGTTCATATGGGTATTAAACTCGATCTCCGGCGCAAGGTTCAGGATGTACTTAAATTGCTTTGTGCGCACCATACGGGCCGGCGAGCGGTTCATCTGGTTATCACCCGTATGAGTGGCGTATACATATACCTGATTCGAAGTTGCTTTTCCTTTCAGCACATCAAAGAAACTGCTGCCGTCTAGTTCTACCGGCGATTTGCCCCCCGTGATATCCAGCAAGGTCGGCACTATGTCAACCTGGGATACCATAGCATCTGCTGTGCTGCCCTTTTTCACTACATTGGGCCAGCGTACCATCATAGGCACCTGTATCCCATAATCATACAAACTCCATTTGGCAAATGCCCACTGCGGACCCTGATCGGCTGTAAACATGACCATCGTATTCTCCTGCAAACCGTTCTTTTTCAAACTATTCATCAGTCTGCCCATATTGTTGTCCATCTTCGTAATGTCGGTATAATATCGTGCACGTGCTTTGCGGGTATCTTCGGTATCAATGTGCTTTGACGGAATATTGACCTCCTTCGCGGTATAAGTCGCTTTTTCCGGCCATACCACATGCGGACTATGGTCACAAACAATCAGTACAAAAGGCTCATCTTTTTTAAGTCCCGCTATCCATTCCTCTACCACAGTCATATTCAGATCGTAATTAAGTCCTGGCTTTTTTTCAAATCCTGGTTCAATCACATTAGAGTGGGAGATCCTTTCAAAAGGGAAAGATGCTTCCGGCCCCACATGCAGCTTACCGGCTATTGCCACCCGGTAGCCCAGTGGCTTCAATTGCTGCACTATGGAAATTGTACCATGCTTTACCGCACTGTGGTTGCCATGTCCGCCATGTCTGAAAGGGTACAGCCCGGTAAGGATCGTACTGCGGGAAGGACCGCAGGTAGGCGATCCTGCAAAGGCACGTGTAAAGCGCATGGACTCTATGGCAAAAGCATCCAGATTGGGTGTCCGCACTATTTTGTTGCCATAAGGACCGATATCGACAGCTCCTAGATCATCCGCAATAAAAATCACAATATTGGGGCGTTTTGCAGAAGCTTCCTGAGCCTGAACAAGATATGCCGGCAGGGCTATCAATACGCACAGCAACAGAAATAATTTTCGGATCATATTTGGATGGTTAGAAAGTTAAAAATAATCGAATTTTCAAGAATAACGTACACATAATTATATTTTACGACTATACCCCTATATCCGTTTTGTCCCGTTCCCATACCGTGCTAAGTTTAAGAAAGCTTATCCTCCTTGTTGCATTGGTGAATTAATCCAGCTATCTTCGAATTGAGTATGAAATACTGGTCTGTTATCTTTTCCAAACTTCCTGCCCAGGCAATGGCGCTCTACCCTTTTATGCTATTTAAAACTAAAAGCATTAAATATAACGAAGCGATTATAAGGCACGAAAAGATCCATTTTAAGCAACAACTGGAACTATTGATCCTTCCTTTTTATGTGCTTTATCTACTTCATTACTTCGTAAATCTGATAAAATACCAAAACCGCAGCAAGGCCTATTTTAACATTTGCTTTGAAAAAGAAGCATATGCCAATGACCTGGATCCGGATTACCTTAAAAACAGGAAGCCGTATACCTGGCTACGTAACAGTTAGCGGATGAAGGCCGAAAGTTCGTCATTCAATAGTAGAAACTAACTAGAAAGCTATCGTCTTTTGTTTAATCTGTCAAAATAGTAAATCCAAGTTGAATCCAAGTTGAGTCCAAGTCTAGTCCAACTATTTCTGGAAAAAAGTTGGACTAGATATTTATCAATTATGCAATTATCTTTCACTGAATACAAGACCAGATAAAACACTGGATTGGAACAGAAATAAGCGATATGGTATTGGCAGATTTAAAAAGAAGATTGAGAGCATACCGCAAGTTTCGGGTTTTATGTAAGCTGGATTAATAGATATTTGTAAATACAAAAAATCCAACCTAATCTCCGATGGAAAAAACAAATCTCCTGGCCTATGACGGCACGGTAATTTACTATGGTAAAATTATGCCTTTAGAAAAGGCCGATTATTACCTTGAAGCATTATTAAACAACGTTTCCTGGAAACAAGATGAAGCAGTCATTTTTGGACGGCACATCCTTACCAAAAGAAAAGTAGCCTGGTATGGAGATCATGATTTTGAATATACCTATTCCAATATCACCAAACAGGCCCTACCCTGGACTAAGGATCTGCTGGAATTAAAATCCATCGCAGAGCAGGAAACAGGAGAAAGCTATAATTCTTGCCTCCTCAATCTCTACCATCGTGGCGATGAAGGCATGGCATGGCACAGCGATGGAGAAAAAGACCTGAAAAAGAATGGGGCTATTGGTTCCATGAGCTTTGGCGCCGAAAGGAAATTCTCATTTAAACACAAACGAAGCAAAGAAACGATGTCTTTACTTCTGGAACACGGAAGCATACTGGTAATGAAGGATGATACCCAAACCCATTGGCTGCACAGGTTACCTCCAACGAAAAAAATCATGACACCAAGAGTGAACCTGACCTTCCGGACAATTATACGCTAAGCAATCTATCCCTTGAGTACCGGATCAAGCATCTTAATGTACAAGTCTATCCCCTCGGCTATTTCATCTACATAGACATACTCATCTGCCATGTGCGAGCGGCCAGAATCACCGGGACCGACCTTCAGTGAAGGAATGCTCAGCAAAGCCTGATCTGAAGTAGTAGGCGATCCATAAGTTGTCCTGCCCAAAGCAATACCTGCTTGTACCAGGGGGTGGGCTTTATCTATTGACGATGGTTTTAAGCGGATAGACCTTGGTTTTACCTCACAGTCTACATTGGTGCGGATGATCTTCAGTACTTCTTCATTAGTATAGGCATCTGTTACGCGCACATCAACAGTAAACGTACAGGTAGCGGGCACTACATTGTGCTGTGAACCTGCATTGATAATGGTAACGGTCATTTTTAAAGAACCGAATACTTCTGAAACTTTTGAAAAGCGATAACTCCTAAACCAGTCAATATCTTTAAGTGCTTTGTAAATGGCATTGTCTCCTTCTTCCCTGGCTGCATGGCCGGCTTTGCCTGTTACAGTGCAGTCCAGCACCAGCAGTCCGCGCTCTGCTATGGCCAGGTTCATTTGGGTAGGCTCGCCAACAATGGCAAATTCCAGTTGCCCGAGATCAGGCAATACACATTCCAGTCCGTTATTTCCGGAGATCTCTTCCTCTGCCGTAGTAGCCAGACAAATGTTGTATTTCAGGGCTTCCTGATCATAATAATACAGAAAAGTGGCGATGAGTGATACCAGGCATCCCCCGGCGTCATTACTCCCCAAGCCGTATAGTTTGCCATCTTCCACTGCGGCATCATATGGATCTCGCGTATAACCTGAATTTGGCTTTACCGTATCATGATGCGAATTAAGCAAAAGCGTAGGCTTAGCCGCATCAAAATGCTTGTTGTAGGCCCAGATATTATTGAGCTTACGGTGTGTCTGTATATTTCGCTGCTGCAAAAATTGCTCAATCAGATCAGCCGTTTTATCCTCCTCTTTGCTAAAGGACTGGATGGCTATCAATTGCTTTAACAATTCTAAACTTTCGTTTTGCAGTTGTTCTATCATATATTATTCTTTTGTGTATAAAGCACCTGCTTTTATAGCAGACAGCTTGATGCCTTTAATCAATGATGAACTGAAGCCATTATGCTCCATCTCATTTAATCCTGCAATGGTGCAGCCCTTTGGTGAAGTAACTTTATCTATTTCCTGTTCAGGGTGTGACTGCATTTGCAACAGCAGATCGGCCGCTCCTTTGGCAGTTTGAACAGCCATTTTCAAAGCCTCATCTGCATGAAAGCCGATCTCAACCCCTCCTTGTGAAGCTGCCCTGATGGCACGTAAAAAGAAAGCAATACCACAAGCGCACAAGGCTGTAGCGGAGGTCATCAGGTCTTCATTGATCTTTACCACCGAACCCACTGTCTCAAACATCCTGATCACTTCTTCCACATTTTCTTTGCTTGCACTGTCGGTAGCTACGCAGGTCATGGACTGGCCAATGGCAATTGCCGTATTGGGCATCGCCCTTACTACCTGCACCTGCTCACCCAATTTATTGCTGATATCCGCACAGCTAACACCTGAAGCCACAGAAATGAAAACATGTTTAGCAGGATCTACCGAAGGACGGATCTGATCTAATAAGTGATTGAGCTGCTGAGGCAATACCGCCAGCACGATAATGTCCGCACCTGCAACTACAGCCGCATTGTCTGCACTAACCACAAAGCCCTGATCTGCCAAACTGCTCAGGTTAGAAATGTTGCGCCTTGTTAAGCTAATCTGCCGGGGTTGTGCATAATTGGCCTTAACTAGTCCTTTGGCCAATGAGATGCCAATATTTCCGCTTCCTAAAATGGCTATGCTGCCTTTAAACTGGTTCATGTCTATCTGATTAATCTGGTTCCAAAATTTTGCTGGTCTATCTGCGACAGTTCATCGGCCTTGCCGATGTATACTGCATTTACCCCACTTTTTATTGCTTCAAAAGCATTATGCAATTTAGGGATCATTCCTCCTGAAACTATGCCATCTGCTTGTAATGATTCAAATTCGTTCATCCTGATTTCCCGGACAAGGGAGTTGTCATCATCTATATCCCGCATCACCCCTCTTTTTTCAAAGCAATAGATCAGCGAAGTCTCGTACAGGGCCGACATCGCTACTGCTACCGCAGAGGCAATGGTATCTGCATTGGTATTCAACAACTGGGTATCCCCATCGTGGGTAATGGCACAAAGCACGGGCACCAGACCCGATTTCAACAAGCTGTCCAAGGTCTGTGAAGAAACTGATGTAGCATCAAGGTCACCAACAAAGCCATAATCTATGTCCTTAACAGGGCGCTTGACAGCCTTGATGATGTTGCCATCCGCCCCTGTCAGGCCTATTGCATTACAGCCTTTGGCCTGCAACTGGGCCACCATATTTTTATTGATCAGTCCGGCATAGACCATGGTAACGATCCGCAGGGTATCGATATCGGTAATGCGCCTGCCATCTACCATCTTGGCTTCAATGCCTAATGACACGCCAAGTTCTGTAGCGATCTTACCCCCGCCATGGATCAGGATCTTATCGCCCGGCAGGGCTGTAAAATCCAGCAGAAACTGGTGCAGCTTTTCTGAATTGTCAATGACGTTGCCGCCAATTTTTATGATACTTAATGCTTTCATTTATTATTCCCAAGGTCATCCTGAATTTACAGTGCTTCTAACATTTGCTTTAATACTGCCTGCGCAGCCCATAAGCGATTCCCCGCCTCATGAATCACCAGGGAATTCGGCCCGTCCAGTATTTCGGAAGACAGCTCCAGATCCCTGCGTACAGGAAGGCAATGCATTACTTTGGCATCATTGGTGCCCTTCAATTTATCATTGTTCAGCATCCATCCTTCAGGATAAGTAAGCACTTTGCCGTATTCCTTATAGCTAGACCAGTTTTTCACATAAATATAATCTGCACCTGCCAGAGCTTCATCCAGGTTGTGCGTGATGGTAGCCCCTGGTGTAAAATCTTCATTCAGCTCATAACCCGCTGGCTGAGCAATGGTAAAATCGATCATCCCATCTTGTTGTGCTTTGCACATCCACTCGGCAAAAGAATTAGGCACTGCCTGCGGAAGCGCCTTGATGTGCGGTGCCCAGGCCAGTACAACTTTTGGCTTAGCCTCACCTTTCCAGGTTTCCTTGATCGTGATCAGATCAGCCAGACTTTGCAAAGGATGACGCGTGGCACTTTCTAAGCTTACCACAGGCACTCCGCAGTATTTGATGAATTTACTAAAGAAATCTTCATTATAGTCTTCATCCCTGTTTACCAGTTTAGGGAAGGAACGCAGACCAAGTATGTCACAATATTGGCCCATTACAGCTGCCGCTTCGCGGATATGCTCTACCGTGGTGCCATTCATCACGATGCCGTCCTGCGTTTCCAATGCCCAACCCTCTTTGTCCATGTTCATCACCATTACGTTCATGCCCAGGTTAAGTGCCGCCTTTTGGGTGCTCAGACGCGTACGCAGGCTGGGATTTAAAAATACCAGCCCAAGGGTTTTATTCTTTCCCAGGTGCTGTAGCGCATATGGGCTTTCCTTTATGGTAAGTGCATCATTTAGCAATTGTTTGATGTCATGCACATCGTGTACTGAGGTAAACTGGTTCATCCTTTTAATGCAATTTTAAATTCATTCAAAAACTGATCTGCCTGAGCTTTGGTCAGATTTAAAGCAGGTAATAATCTGATTACGTTTGGTTTGGCTTCTCCGGTAAAGATCTTGTGCTTAAACAGCAGGTCTTTCTTTACGTTTGGCAATGTTTCCGGCAATTCGATCCCGATCATTAAGCCTCTTCCGCGCACTTCTTTTACTTCTTCGATCTTTTTAAGTTCGGTGATCAGGTAAGCCCCTACTTCTTCCGCATTCTGCATCAGGTTATCCTGCTCAATGATCTCCAATACGGCCAATCCTGCAGCACAGGCCAGGTGATTTCCACCAAAAGTAGTGCCCAGCATTCCATGCCATGGTTTAAACTTAGGGGCTATTGATATGCCGGCTATTGGAAATCCATTGCCCATTCCTTTTGCCATGGTATATACATCGGCTTCAACACCGGCATAGTCATGAGAATAGAAAAGTCCTGTTCTGCCATAACCACACTGCACACTGTCTGCAATATACACTGCATTGTACTGATCACATAAGGAACGGATCTTCTGAAGGAAGCTAATGGAAGCCTCTTTAATCCCGCCTACACCCTGTATGCCTTCTATAATAACCGCAGCGATTTCATTGCCATTTTGTACAAATGCAGCTTCCAGTGCCGCTTGATCATTGTGCGGCAGGAAGATGATATTATCAGTTTCGTTTACCGGGGCAATGATCTTAGGATTGTCCGTTGCCGAAACAGCCAGAGATGTTCTACCATGAAAGGCTCCTTTAAATGCAATTACCTTCTTTCTGCCATTGTAGAAAGAGGCGAGTTTTAAAGCATTTTCATTGGCTTCAGCTCCTGAATTACATAAGAACAACTGATAATCAGTTTTGCCTGATACCTTTCCTAGTTTTTCGGCAAGTTGTACCTGCAGCGGTATCAGCACTGAGTTCGAATAGAAACCAACTTTATTCAGCTGCTCTGTCAGTCGCTTTACATAATGCGGATGGGTATGACCTATGGAGATAACGGCATGGCCGCCATAAAGGTCTAAGTATTCTTGTCCTGCGGCATCCCAGACAGTACTGCCTGATGCTTTGGTAATTTCTATATTATTTAATGGGTATACGTCGAATAAGTTCATTGTTTTAAATTTGATGCCCTTTCTCAGAGCGGGTTAGTACAAAATTGAAATAGCTGGCATATTGGGCCCGGCTTAAAATGCCTGGGCCTTAAGCCGCAGCCCTGCACTTTCTTCCAGTCCAAACATTAAATTCATATTTTGTACCGCGTGTCCGCTGGCACCTTTTAACAAATTATCAATGATACTTACTATAAACAGCTTGCTGCCATGCTTTTCTACATGCACCAGCCCTTTATTCGTATTCACCACTTGTTTGAGATCTATGTTCTTTTTGCTCACATGCGTAAATACATGACCCGCATAATAATTTTCAAATAACTCCTGTGCTTCCGCCTCCGTAAGGTCACTTTCTACATAAACAGCGGTAAGTATCCCCCTGGTAAAATCACCACGCTGCGGAATAAAGTTCATTTGCTGGTCGAATTCCGCATCCAATTGCTGCAGGCTTTCGCCGATCTCACCCAGGTGCTGATGACCAAATGCTTTATAGACAGACAGGTTATTGTTTCTCCAGCTAAAATGAGAAGTAGCAGACAAACTCTGTCCTGCGCCTGTAGATCCGGTAGTAGCGTTGATGTGTACTTCACTTTTCAGCAAACCCTTAGCCGCGAGGGGCAATAGTGCCAACTGAATACAAGTAGCAAAACATCCCGGATTGGCCACAAAATCAGCTGTTTTTATCTTTTCACGGTTCAGTTCGGGAAGGCCGTAAACCCAGTCCGTTCCAGCATTGGCTCTTAATCTGAAGTCCTGGCTCAGGTCTATGATCTTTATGCCTTTGGCAACAGGGTTTGCATCCAGAAATTTCTTTGCATCACCATGTCCTACACACAGAAATAATACGTCTATTTCTGATGATAGTGCCTCTGTAAAACGTAGTTCTGTATCGCCAAAAAGATCTGTATGCACATCAGAGATCAGATTGCCTGCATTGCTGTTGCTATGTACAAATACAACGTCTACCGATGGATGGTTTACCAGCAGCCTAAGCATTTCCCCGCCAGTATAGCCGGCACCGCCTACTATTCCTGCTTTAATCTTCATCGCCGTTCACTTTGTGCCAGATCATTACCTGGTTGCCAAAAATCTTGGAGAAGCCTTTTACATCTTCACCACTCCAGGCATTGTTCATCTCACCGTAACTGCCAAATTTATTGCTCATCAGATCATGCGCTGATTCGATACCAATAATATTGAAACGATAAGGCAACAACTCTACAAATACTTTTCCGCTGACAACCTTCTGGGTATCCGTCAGGAATGCTTCAATGTTGCGCATAATCGGATCGTGAAACTGACCTTCGTGCAGCCAGTTACCATAAAACGACGACAGCTGTTCTTTCCAGCTCAGTTGCCATTTGGTCAGGGTATGTTTTTCCAGTGTATGGTGCGCTTTGATGATCACCATTGGTGCAGCAGCTTCAAAACCCACACGGCCTTTAATTCCGATAATGGTATCGCCCACATGGATGTCCCTTCCTATGCCATAAGGCTGTGCAATGGCCTGAAGCTTTTGAATGGCCCTTACCGGTTCAAAGGTTTCCCCGTCAATGGCTACCAGTTCGCCTTTTTCAAAGCTCAGTTCCAGCTTGCGCGGTTGTGTCTCTGTGATCTGCGTAGGCCAGGCTTCTTCAGGAAGGGTTTCATGAGAAGTAAGGGTTTCCTTACCGCCTACTGATGTTCCCCACAGTCCTTTATTGATCGAGTACCTTGCTTTTTCAGCGCTGTACACTACGCCACGTTCGGCCAAATATTCGATTTCCGCTTCGCGGGATAATTTCAAATCCCTGATCGGTGTAATGATCTCTACTCCTGGAATGATGATGTTAAAGATCATGTCGAAACGTACCTGATCATTGCCTGCCCCTGTACTTCCGTGTGCCACATAATCAGCACCAATCTTTTTAACGTAATTGGCAATTGCCGTAGCCTGGCTTACACGCTCTGCACTTACAGAAAGCGGATAAGTTGAGTTTTTAAGGACATTGCCATATATCAGGTATTTAATACAGCTGTCATAATAATTGGTAGTCTCATCCACTACCGCATGAGAAACAACACCCAGAGAATAAGCACGCTTTTCTATTTCCTGTAGTTCTTCATCAGAAAAACCACCTGTATTTACAATTACAGAATGCACCTCAAGTCCGCGGTCCTGGGCCAGATAAATACAGCAAAATGAGGTATCAAGACCTCCGCTAAACGCTAAAACAACTTTCTTCTTCATCTTATATAACAGCTATTTAAATAAAACAGTAAATAATAATAAAAGCAGGGATTTCAAGCCCTTCTTATTGGGGGTTTTTGACTTAAGCACCAGCTTTTGCTTGATACTCATAAAACGCTCGTACAGCGTCGGGTTTTTGTGCAGCTCTTCAGCAAATTTCTTTGCAGCATCGTGCTTTTGTACTACCGGATCATACAGCATAGCGGTACACATGCAGTTCTTGCGCTCCTTCATCTTCAATATTTCGAAGTTCACGCAACTCTGACAGCCTTTCCAGAATTCCTCGTCCTGAGTCAGTTCAGAATAGGTGACCGGTTCATAGCCCAGGTCAGAATTGATCTTCATAACGGCCAGTCCTGTGGTGAGGCCAAAGATCTTTGCCTTAGGATATTTTTGTCTGGAGAGTTCAAAGATCTTCTCTTTAATGGCATGGGCCAGTCCGGCTTTTCTGTATTTTGGACTCACAATAAGCCCAGAATTGGCCACAAACTGTCCGTGCGACCAGGTTTCTATATAACAAAACCCCGCCCATGAGCCGTCTTTATGAAATGCAATCACCGATTTACCGTCAGCCATTTTACCGGCTACATATTCGGGAGAGCGTTTTGCGATACCCGTACCTCGTGCTTTAGCAGATTCTGCCATTTCATCACAGATCTCTTCTGCAAAGACACGATGTTCAGGAAGTGCAACCTGCACTATAAAATCGTTTATATTCATTAATAGGTTAACGAAAAAAAATAAATGTTCTGATTAATTGTTTTTTGAGAGGCAATCCTCTTCGTAAATGCGCTGAATTAGGGCTTTACTCAGATCCGCGGTGTATAGTTTTGCCGGTTCGTAGTCACAAAAAACACGGGTTGTAAACGTTCAATAAACAGACTCCTGGAAGCAATATTCTTTGCCTCTACAATAGAAAGTTTATGCGTTGCGTGTTTGATCATTTTCTGTATATAATTGTTCTTTAGAATGTGTTGAGGCGCAAAGGTTTAAATAAATATTGAGTTGTGCAATAAGTTGCGCATTTTTTTACAAAAAATTAATATGCGATGACCGTGACTTTACATGCATTGTATTTCAAATTTTCTGTAAGTTTATGACTAAACACACAAAGACAATTAATGAAAATCTATTTTATCCTCTCTTTGATGCTCCTTACCGGGCATTTAGCAGCTCAGGATCTGCCATATGCGAAGAAGGTGGTAGACACCCTTACTTCCAAAACCCTATGGGGACGTGGCTATACCAACAATGGAATGATCAAGGCTGCTGATTTCATTGTTAACGAATTTAAAGCCTATGGTTTGAACCCCATGAATGGGAAGGCTTACAAGCAGCCCTTCTCATTTTCAGTAAATACCTTTCCAGGAAAAATGGAAGTCGCTGTAAACGGAAAATCTCTTATACCGGGAAAAGATTTTATCGTATTGCCTGAAAGCCTGGGACAAAGCAGCACCGGAAAACTGGAGCAAAAAGACAGCATCACCTTTATTGATTCGGCTCAACGTGTAGTTGTAGTGCTCAAAGATAAGCTCACCTGGTCGGTAGCTCAGCTTCAGGAAAACTATACGGGCATCGAATTACTCAAAATGGCCATTTCTGGAAAACCTGAACAAATCAGCATCAACATTCAAAACTCCTTTGTGCAGAATTTTGAAACTGCCAACATTTGTGGAATAGTAAAGGGAACCAGAAATCCGGACTCGGTGATATTGATCACTGCGCATTACGACCACCTGGGAGGTATGGGCAGCGACACTTATTTTCCTGGGGCCAACGACAATGCCAGTGGAATTGCTTTCCTCCTGGGCCTGGCAAAATACTATGCCGCCAACCCGCAGCCCTATAGCATCGCTTTTATCTGTTTCGCGGCAGAAGAAGCCGGCCTTGTAGGTTCTAAGTATTTTACCGAAAACCCACTCCTGCCTTTAAAGGCCATTCGTTTTCTCGTCAATGTAGACATGGTGGGCACTGGTGAAAAAGGCATTACCGTGGTTAATGCTACAGAGCATCCAAAGGAATTTGCCTTGCTTAATAAGGTCAACGACGAAAAAAAATACCTTAGCAAAATAAACTCCAGGGGCAAAGCGGCCAATAGCGATCACTATTTCTTTGCAGAAAAAGGTGTCCCGGCTTTTTTCATTTATACACAAGGCGGTATCGATGCGTACCATGATGTAAATGATATTGCGAAGACGCTGCCACTAACCGAATTTGAGGACCTTTTCAGATTGCTGAGGGACTGGCTTGTCAAAGCTATGTTTTGATTATACTGATATCCGAACAAAGCAAAAGAACTGTTGTTTATTTGCATAAAACATTAAGATATGTCACTATTATTTTCTCCCCTCAGCATAAAGAACGTTACGTTTAGAAACAGGATTGTGGTTTCTCCAATGTGCCAATATTCATCAGAAGAAGGTTTTGCCAGCGACTGGCACCTGGTACACCTGGGTAGCCGGGCAGTAGGTGGTGCCGGACTAATCATCCTGGAGGCAAGCGCTATTTCTCCAGAAGGGAGGATCAGTGCCGACGATCTTGGCATCTGGAGCAACGACCATATTCCCATGCTAAGCAGGATCACCGGCTTCCTACATGAGCATGGTGCCATTGCGGGCATACAGCTGGCGCATGCAGGAAGAAAGGCAAGTACGCTATCTCCCTGGAAAGGCGGCAAGCAGGTTACCGAAGCAAACGGCGGATGGAAAACGCTTGGCCCGAGCGCCATTCCTTTTTATCAGGGGGATGATGCACCTTTTGCGCTGACGGACGATGGCATAGAAAAGGTAAAAGCAGACTTTAAGGCTGCTGCACAAAGAGCATTGGCAGCAGGGTTTAAAGTTATTGAGATCCACGCTGCTCATGGTTACCTGCTGCATCAATTCCTGTCGCCATTGAGCAATAAGCGAACTGACCAATATGGCGGCAGCTTTGAAAACAGGACCAGACTATTACTGGAAGTCATTGCGGAAGTACAAAAGGAATGGCCGGAAGAAAACCCGCTGTTTGTTCGTCTCTCGGCAACGGACTGGGCCGAAGGGGGCTGGACGGCCGAAGAATCCATAATCCTGGCTGGTATCCTGAAGACCCTTGGTGTTGACCTTATAGACTGCTCCAGTGGCGGATTGGCCGCACATCAGCAGATCCCATTATTTCCGGGCTATCAGGTAGAATTTGCTGAGGCAATCAAACAGCAAACGGGTATTCGGACCTCCGCAGTTGGCCTGATCACCGAAGCCGCACAGGCTGAAGAAATCCTTAAGGAACAAAAAGCAGACCTGGTTTTTTTTGCCCGCCAGTCACTAAGAGATCCCTACTTTCCGCTCCATGCCGCAACAGAATTGGGCGAAGATGTAAGATGGCCCGCACAATATGACAGAGCTGCCAAACCAAGGATAAAATAACCACGTAGCGAATGAATATGTTATTGGAATGAATATTCTAAACTAATTTCTGCTAAATTCGTTTAACTAATTAAAGCTTAATTACTAAATACCCTGTATTATGTTAGATAAATTAATGGCCGCACAGCAAAAGGCCGATGAGGTAAAAAAACGTTTGGATGCTATTTCTGTATATGGTGAAGTAGAGGGTGGTAAGATCCGCATTACGGCAACGGCCAACAAAGTAATCACCGCCATTGATATTGATGATGAATTACATCAGAATGCCGAAAAAGAAGAACTGGAAGAGCTGTTGCTCACAGCAATAAATAAAGCCCTTGTACAGGCGGATCAGGTAAATGCGGCTGAAATGCAGTCCATGGCAAAGGATATGTTAGGAGGAATGGGAGGACTGTTCGGAAATTAATCCCTTTTATGAAATATACTTACTATGGCCAATCCTGCTTCCTATTGGAGGCCGATGGCAAAAAATTTTTATTCGATCCTTTCATTACACACAACCCACTGGCAAAGGATATCGACATCAAGACCATCGAAGCCGATTATATCCTGGTAAGTCACGGCCACAGCGATCACGTTGCGGACTTGGTGGCAATTGCCAACACTACCAATGCACAGGTAATTGCCATTGTAGAAGTAGCGGCATGGATTAGCAAACAAGGTGTTAAAAATGTCATTGATATCAACTTCGGGAAGGCCAAACTTGATTTTGGCGTACTCCGCACCGTCTGGGCTGTACACAGCAGTGCAAACCCTGACGAGAGTTATGGAGGAAATCCTGCGGGTTTTGTCCTGGAGCTGGAAGGCAAAACCATTTACTTTGCCGGTGACACCGCACTCACCTTAGAAATGAAGCTTTTGGCTGATCTGCACAAATTGGATTATGCAATCCTTCCTATAGGCGGGCATTACACCATGGATGTAGATGATGCATTGATCGCTACAAAATACCTGGAATGCGACAAAGTGATTGGTGTGCATTACAATACGTTCCCGCCTATTCAGATCGATACCGAGGAAGCTGTTGCCAAATTCAAAAGAGAAAACAAGACCTTATTATTACCCGTCATTGGGGAAACCATTGAGCTTTAAATTGTGAAAGGTGGCACTTTTAACGCATACTAAAGAAAGTAAGCATTACTATTCAAAGGCTCAAAATCTTAGGCACGCTGAAGAAGCGCGCAAAGCTTTTACATGCCTTTCATAGAACGCATACTTCCTTTAGGCGTGTTGCAAAAAAAATGGTTTTACTGTGAGACGACATGTAAAATCTTTGCCCTCCTTCAGGGCTTAAGATTTTGAGTCGGCGAATAGTAAAACCATTTTTTTCTATGCAGTACAATTAATGTGCAGCCAGCCAGTTTTCACCCTCTCCTATTTCTACTTCAATAGGCACAGTAGTCTTAATCGCTGTCTTCATTCGGTGTGAAATAATTGCTTTCATGGCATCGACCTCAGTCTTCAGCACATCAAAGACCAACTCATCATGTACCTGCATGGTCATTTTCGATTGCAGACCCTGCTCCTGGATATCTTTATGAATATTGATCATAGCCACCTTGATCATGTCTGCCGCTGAACCCTGTATCGGTGCATTGATCGCATTTCGCTCTGCAAAACCGCGTACCGTTTGGTTGGCCGAGTTAATGTCGCGCAGATACCTTCTTCTGCCTAATATAGTTTCTACAAAACCATTTTCACGGGCAAAGTTCATCGTATCTGTCATATAACGCTTAATACCGGGATACTGGGCAAAATATTGTTCAATGATATCAGCTGCCTCTTTTCTCGAAATGCCTAGGTTCTGCGCCAGGCCAAAGGCCGACTGCCCGTAGATGATGCCAAAGTTTACGGCCTTGGCATTGCGCCGTTGTGTAGTATCTACCTCTTCGATCGTTATTCCATACACCCTGGCCGCCGTTGCGGTATGAATATCTATGCCCTTATTGAACGCATCCAGCATGTTTTCTTCCTTGCTGATATCCGCAATGATCCGCAGTTCTATCTGTGAATAATCTGCAGATAACAATATGTGGTTTTGATCTCTGGCAATAAAAGCCTTACGCACTTCGCGTCCCCTTTCGGTGCGGATCGGGATGTTCTGCAGGTTTGGATTATTGGAACTCAGTCGGCCTGTAGCGGCAACAGCCTGATTATAGCTGGTATGCACACGGCCTGTTTTAGGATTCACCATCTGAGGAAGCGCGTCAACATAAGTAGACTTTAATTTCTGCAACTGACGGAACTCTAAAATATCCTTTACCACATCACTTTTGTGAGACAGGGCCAGCAATACATCCTCTCCTGTCTGGTACTGTCCGGTCTTGGTTTTCTTTGCTTTAGGATCCAGGCACAACTTATCAAACAGTACCTCTCCAAGCTGCTTTGGTGATGCCAGGTTAAACTTAACCCCGCATTTATCATATACATTCTGTTCAAACTTTCTGATATCCAGCTCCAGTTCTTTAGAGTAATTGATCAGGGTATCCATGTCTATGCGCACCCCTTCCTTCTCAATATCAGCCAGTACATAGATCAATGGGTTTTCAACATCTGTGGCCAGTTGCTCGGCATTTAGCTCCTTCAGCATCGGCGCGAACACATGGGCCAGTTGCAGGGTGATGTCAGCATCCTCGGCCGCATAGTCTACCACTTTATCTACCGGTAAATCACGCATATTGCCCTGGTTTTTCCCTTTTGGCCCGATCAATGAAGTAATCGAAATGGGGGAGTAGTTCAAATAGTTTTCTGAAAGCACGTCCATACCATGACGCGTATCCGGATCAATTAAATAATGCGCCAGCATGGTGTCAAATAGTTTGCCCTTTATGGTCACACCGTACCATTTCAGTATCAGCATATCGTATTTGATGTTCTGACCGATCTTGTTGATCGCTTCGTTCTCCCATACCGGTCTAAACTCATCGATGATGGGCTGCGCCAGTGCAGGATCTGCTGAAAGCGGAATATAATAACCCTCACCAGGCTTTATGCTAAAGGAAAGACCTACCAGTTCCGCCATGTTGGCGTCAGTTCCGGTCGTCTCGGTGTCAAAAGAAATACTGTCCTGTTGCAGCAGCAATGCGATCAGTTCGCGGCGCAATTCAGGTGTATCTATTAATTTATAATTGTGTTCAGTGTTCTCTATCGTTTTGGCCTGCCTTACCTCTTCAATATATTCCTCTGTTACCACAAAAACCTTTGATTTATTCTCCTGTTCAGTAACGTTTCCAAACATATCCATTTGTTGAGATGCAGCAAACTTCCCTTCATTTACACTAAAATCATCACCAAACACACGTTTACCAATGGTCCTGAATTCCAGTTCCGCAAACAAGGGTTCCAGCAGTTCTCTGCTCGGCTCTTCCAGTTCCAGGGCCTTCTCGTCAAACTCTACCGGCACATTCAAAATGATGGTAGCCAGTTTCTTCGAGACCATTCCCTGTTGCGCATACAGCTCTACATTCTCTCGCTGTTTACCTTTCAGCTCATGCGAGTTTGCGATGATATTTTCTACAGAGCCGTATTGTTTGATCAGTGATTTTGCCGTTTTCTCGCCAATACCCGGAATACCAGGGATATTGTCTACTGCATCACCCCATAGTCCCAGGATGTCGATCACCTGCAGTACATTGTCTATCTCCCATTTGGCCAATACTTCAGGGACACCCATGATCTCCATCTCATTACCCATCCGGGCAGGCTTATAGATAAAAATATTATCTGATACCAATTGTGCGAAATCCTTATCCGGCGTCATACAATAGACCGTAAAACCTTGCCTTTCCGCTTCTTTGGCCATCGTCCCGATGATGTCATCCGCTTCAAAGCCATCCTTCGTGATCACTGGGATCTTAAACCCTTCAATCAACTTAAATATGTAGGGTAAAGCAGCCGAAAGGTCTTCTGGCATTGCCTGCCTGTGGGCCTTGTAAGCCTCAAAATCTATATGTCTTTCGGTAGGCGCTTCCGTATCAAATACTACTGCGATATGACTGGGTTTTTCTTTCTTTAGTACTTCCAGGAGGGTATTTGTAAAGCCCATCACTGCTGAAGTATTTACCCCCGTAGAAGTAAACCTTGGGTTTTTGCTCAGCGCAAAATGAGCCCGGTAAATGAGCGCCATGCCGTCTAGAAGGAAGAGTTTTTTCATTGGTATTTATATCAGTCTATAATTTTGTTACTACGATAAAGGTAACAATACTCCGCTGATTTTCGTTACTTAGCTGTATGAAGTTGTTTAAAACCTTTGCCGTCATTGTGACCCTTTCATTAACATTATTTCCGGCCACTGCGCAGGATATCGTGGTCATCAGTGAGGGAAATTTCATTCGCGGAACCATCCGTGGAACTGATTATGCCAGCGTAGCCATCAAGCAGGAAGACGATGTGGTGGCACTCTATAAAGCTAAAGACATTAAAGAGTTTTTATGGAACGGAGAAACCTATGTGAGCAAACCCATTGTGGTAAAAAAGAAAATGGAGCACCGGTTTTTCAAACTCATCGAACATGGAGCTGTAAACCTTTATACGATAGGCGGCAATACTGCCCCGGATCAGCCAAAACCTAAGCGTGCTAAGGTAAGGCCCAGCTTTGGGATCGGCGGTGGTACCGGAGGATTAGGGGGTGTAGGCGGAGGTGTAGGCATCACCATTGGCGGAGGCCGGTCTGACAATGATGAAAATAAATCGGCACAGGTCAGGCCCACGGCTTATTTTATTGAGAAATTTGGTACAGGCCCAATGCTGGAGATCCCTATAGGGGGTGGGAATTCAGACAGTAAAAATCAACATATCAAAAATGTGCTGCTCCAGAAACTGGCCAATGACGAAGACCTGGCAGAGCGCATAAAAGCCACTGAATCTTTTGATGCCAAGCTCATCAGGGCATTTGTCTCGGCTTATAACGATATGAAAAAATAAGGGGCATTAGAGTTATAGCTCATCCATCGGGTCCCAGAAATGCTGTTTGAAATTCTGGACCTTATCATCCTTAACTAAAACCCCTTCCTGCTCCAGTAACTCCTGCATCAGGTCTGGCGTGGCAAAATGAAACTTCCCGGTGAGCAGGCCCGTGCTGTTGACTACCCTGTGAGCAGGTATAGCCGGATGCGCCAGATGTGCATGGTTCATCGCATAGCCCACCATACGGGCCGAGCCACCGGCACCAATACTACGGGCAATGGCGCCATACGAAGTAACCCGTCCTTTTGGAATCAGCCTTACCAGGTCAAATACCATGTCATAAAAAGATTGGTCCAATTTCATAGGCGGTGTTTATAAGGAAAACTGAATATAGTTTATATTTTTATCATGCTTCAGATAAATTCTTTCATAATGCGTCTTGATAGAAAGCACACTATCCGCAAACTCAGATTTATACAACTGCTCTGTTTTTTTATGGCAGGTCAGGCCTAGTTCCTTTACCGTTTCAACTGTGAACGCATATAATCCATCGTTATCTGTTTTCAGGTTTACATAACCACCAGGCTTTAAAAAAGTTTTGTATTTATTCAGGAATCCAGGATAGGTCAGTCTTTTTTTCTCACGGCTTTCCTGGGGCTGGGGATCAGGAAAAGTAATCCATATTTCATCAATCTCATTTTCCCCAAAGTACTCAACAATGTCTTCGATCTGTATCCTTAAAAATGCCAGGTTGGCAATCTTTTCATCCATACCAGTTCGCGCGCCGCGCCAGATCCTGTTGCCCTTTAAGTCCACCCCTACAAAATTCTTTCCAGGGAACAGCTTGGCCAGTCCTACCGAATATTCTCCTTTTCCGCAAGCCAGTTCCAGCACCACCGGATTGTTGTTTTTAAAATGTTCCTCTGCCCACTTTCCTTTCAAGGCTTTGCCTTCATCAAGCTGGTATACATTAGGAAACGTATCTATCTCTGCGAATTTTCTTAACTTATCTTTACCCACCGCTAATTTTAATATAAAATACAAATATATAAAACTTAGTAGATTGTGATTTAGAACACCCCCGTCATCCTGAATTTAATTTGCTTAACAGCTTCTTCGGGTTCAGGATACGGAATTGGAAAGACCATTTAATATGGACGGGATGCCGGATCAAGTCTGGCATGACGGTATAACATCAAATAACGAAAGAGATTTCTTATTTTTGTATTAGATCAATATTCAATGGAAAAAAACGCAAAAATATATGTAGCCGGTCATCGTGGCATGGTCGGTTCGGCCATTTACCGTAAATTGCTTACCGAAGGTTATTCCAATCTCATCACCAGAACTTCTGCCGAACTGGACTTGCGCGATCAACAATCCGTCACTGCTTTTTTTGAAGCAGCGCAACCGGAATACGTTTTCCTTGCAGCAGCCAAGGTAGGGGGCATTGTTGCCAACAATACCTACAGGGCCGATTTCCTGTATGAAAATCTTTGCATCCAAAACAACGTCATCCACGAAGCGTATAAAACGGGTGTTAAAAAGCTGATGTTTCTAGGCTCCAGCTGCATCTATCCAAAGCTTGCTCCGCAACCGTTAAAGGAAGAATACCTGCTTACCGGTTTGTTGGAGGAAACAAACGAACCATATGCCATCGCCAAAATTGCGGGGATTAAAATGGCCGATGCTTACCGCGCGCAGTATGACTGCAATTTTATATCGGTAATGCCCACCAATCTGTATGGTTATAATGACAACTACCATCCGCAAAACTCGCATGTATTACCCGCGCTGATCCGCAAATTTCATGAAGCAAAAGCAAATGGACAGCAGGAAGTAACGATATGGGGATCTGGCAGTCCCATGCGCGAATTTCTTTTTGCAGATGACCTGGCCGACGCCTGCTATTTCCTAATGCAAAATTATGATGAGCCTGGCTTTGTCAACATAGGAACAGGCAAAGACCTGACCATAAAAGAGCTGGCCCTGCTGATCAAAAAAGTAGTTGGATTCGAAGGAACACTTAATTTCGACAGTTCAAAACCGGATGGCACACCAAGAAAATTAATGGATGTGAGCAGGTTGCACAGCCTTGGCTGGAACCATAAAATAGCACTTGAAGAAGGCATAAAATTAGCTTATCAGGACTTTTTATCGAAACATAGTTAAAATTGATATATTTGTTAAAGTAAATCAATTTTAACTATATGACCTTAGTCCAACTTGAATACATAGTAGCAGTAGATACTTACAGAAGTTTTGTAGGGGCAGCAGAAAAATGCTTTGTAACCCAGCCTACGCTAAGCATGCAGGTGCAGAAACTAGAAGAAACGCTGAATGTAAAGCTCTTTGACCGCAGTAAACAGCCAATTATTCCTACAGAGATTGGCTCTCAGATCATCGAACAAGCAAGGCTGGTGCTACAGGAAAGTCAAAAAATCAAAGAGATCATCAGCAGTCAGCAGCAGGATGTGGCAGGAGAAATAAAAGTGGGCATTATCCCTACTATCGCCCCCTACCTTTTGCCAAAAGTAATTGCAGCCATGATGGAAAAATATCCGGGCCTGAAGCTACTCATATGGGAATATACTACAGAAGACATCCTGCACCACTTAAAAACCGGTGTACTGGATTGCGGGATATTGGCCACACCGCTTGGAGACAATGCGATAAATGAAATTCCGCTTTATTATGAGAACTTTGTGACCTATATCAGCAAAAACAGTAAGCTTTATAAAAAGAAAACAATAGATGCAGATGACCTGGAAGACGAAAACATCTGGTTGCTGAATGAGGGTCATTGCATGCGCTCGCAGGTACTGAACATCTGCCGCTCCACCAAACAAAACCGCTTGCAGGGATTGACCTATAACACCGGAAGTGTGGAGACTTTGATCCGTATGGTGGACATGAACAATGGCGCGACTTTATTGCCCGAACTGGCACTGGAAGAATTGAGCAATAAGCAATTGAGCAAAGTGAGGTATTTCAAATCCCCGGAACCTGTGCGGGAGATCAGTCTGATCACCCATAAAAACTTCATCAAAAGACGCATGCTCAATGCACTAAAGGAAGAAATCCTTGCCATCATTCCGAAAAGCATGAAACAGAAGAAAAAGAAAGATATAGTAGGGATTTGACAATCAGTTCATCAATAACCACAGAAATTAAAACTCTTCTGCAGTAGACCTCGTATTTACATCCAGGAAAGTTAGAACAACAGTGTTGGTCATAGTATCTATTGAAAAGTCCACTTTATCATTTTTTTCGTAATCCTTTTCACTGTATGAGCAGGCGTAATGATAAGCCAGATGATACTTAAAAGTAATTTTTCCCGTCTTTTTACTCAAATCGTAAACTACCTGCCCAAGTTCTGCCTTGGTGACAGTAACTGCACCGCCGTCATCTGAATGATAAGACAGCAATAGGTTAATCAAGTCGTTATCAGGATTAAGAATGTCCTCAGGCACAATTGGCAGCACTTTATTTAAAAAATCTGCTATTCCGATCTGCCCATTTTCCAGCAACGTATAATCTTCATTAGAATATTTAATCTTTAACTCAGCCATATCCAAAAATAAGCAAGATAATTGACCGCAAAGAATATGAGGTCGGAATTTCTGGTAAACTCAAGAGATATTAACTCCAGAGCGCCTCCTAAAGATTGTTGAGATGGTATCGCATTTTGCGATGCCATCTCAACAACAGACTCACCTGCATAAAAGTCGTTTTTTTTAAGTTAAACCCTAAACCATCCCTCTTCCGCTCAGCAAGCGTCGATGTTTCCTATAGTATACGATACCGAAATAGATAAGTGCAGCAACCAGAATCAACATCCATAAGTTTACAGCTATCAGGATCATTTCCTGAAAAATCGTCCAACCTGTCACAAAGTTCAATCCCATCCTTTGAAAAAAACCAGGGCGATAATCATATAAATTGTCATTGCCCACAACTAGCCTTGAGATTGTATTATCTTGATAGAAATTCAATGTTATGGTACTAAACTTTACTTGTTCATCAATAAGCAGATTTTTGA
Source organism: Pedobacter psychroterrae (assembly GCF_004331695.1). Classification (GTDB taxonomy): domain Bacteria; phylum Bacteroidota; class Bacteroidia; order Sphingobacteriales; family Sphingobacteriaceae; genus Pedobacter; species Pedobacter psychroterrae. The sequence goes on from NZ_SJSL01000001.1 coordinate 737,620, forward strand.
TTTTCTGATCGACGTAGTCATCTTTGATGTATAGAGAAGTTTCTACATTCCCGCTTTTTTTGTTGGCTTGTTTGTTCAGGCTGTTGATTGCAGCCACCCTGTTATCGGCCTTAATTTTATTTCCTAAATAAGAGACGCTACTGTCATCGAACTTAAGCGATTGGTAGTCTACGAAATATGCTTTCTCCGCAACAAAATCCGTAAACTCATCCAACATCGCTGATGGTACTTTCGCAATAATCTTTCCCTCGGTTTTATAGGCGGTAATCTCTAGCAAGGAATCTGCGCTATACTTTACTTTTTCAGATTTTTGAATATTGCTCTGCATATCAGACTCAACAAGTTTTCCTCCCAACTTCTTTAACTGATCACTAATTTCCTTTTTGGTTTGTCGCGCATTCTTCACCCGAAACCGAATTTCTGCGGTTTTAATTATTTTCTCAGTAACAGTGGTATCACCGGTTTCCAACGAGGCATTGGCTACCTGTTCACTTTCCTGATAATCTGCGGATTTTTCGTTGTTGCAGCCATATAACATTACTGCAACAGCAGCAGCTATAGCTATTATACTTCTCTTCATGATGTAGTGCTTTTAAGTTTTCTATCATTCAATTATATAAAGCTTCTATGGCCAAGAAGTTCCCGTGCCTCATTACTTTGGCGCAGTTGAACTTAATACAAAAATTGGGAATAGGTAACCCTTCGCTCCTTCCCGATACTTCCTTCGCAAATCAAGGTACTTTTTGCGAACAAGCACCGCAGCAGGTATACACCTGACGCGAATCCCCCGAAGTGCATATTAAACCGAAAAAACAGTTTTAAAAGCTCAACGATATAGTAGTAGAAAATGTCCGCCCGTCTGATGGCCCTGCCGGGAAATGCTGTTGATGATGACTTCATTCAACTTCTTAGGTTGATCTGTATTTTGAGCTAGTGCCGGCAAAGTAAGAAAAGTACCTGCTGCCAGGTAAGATAATATTTTCAATGTTGGCAATATTTGGTATTGCCTAATATATAAATTAAAAAGAAGTAGTTTTATTTGCATTATGAAAACATATATCTTATGCATGCTGCTATTGACCCTGTTTATTGAGCACCCTCTACTGGCTCAGAAAATTCAGATCATGAGCTACAACATTCATCATGGTGCAAATAAGCAGGAGGTAAATACTTTAGCTGAAATTGGCCGCTTTATTAAAGAATCAGGTGTAGATTTGGTAGGGCTACAGGAAGTAGACAGCATGTGTAACCGGTCAGGAAAGGTAGACCAGATGAAAAAGCTCGGCGAGATAACCGGTATGCAATATGCCTTTGTCAGGCATTTTGCCTATGAGGGAGGCGCGTATGGCCTGGGAATCCTGTCTAAATATCCCATATCGGAGGTCAGAAATGACCGAATCACCTCCCTGTCTAAGGGGCAAGAGAAGAAATCACTAGCCTTGTTGTCTGCTAAAGTAATCCTGCCAGGTAAGAAAGCAATCGTTTTTTCGACGGTACACTTCGCCTTAGACCAGCCCACCAGGATTACGCAGTCTTTGGAAACCATCGCATATCTGAAAAGAGGGCTCCCGGCTATATTAACGGGCGATCTGAATGTGGAGCCTGGTCAGGAAGAGCTTTTACAGCTGGAAGCGCATTATGCCAATATTGGTCTTGAAGGAACGGATATGTTGACCTTCCCCGATGAAAAAGCCACAAAAAGAATTGATTATATTTTAGTGACTAAAGAAAATGTAAAGAAGGTGATAACGAGTTGGGTAGGAACTGAGGTCCACCATTCAGACCACCTTCCATTAATGACAGAAATCGTGCTTAAAAAGCGGCAGTAAGGCACATAAAAAAAGAGACTTATCATTCTATTGACGCAGCCTCTTTTAAATATTTAAAGCCGATTATCCTTTTTTGAACTTGGCTGCTACAGCGTCCCAATTTACTACATTCCAGAAAGCTGCAATATAATCCGGCCGTCTGTTTTGATATTTCAGGTAGTAAGCGTGCTCCCAAACGTCCATACCAAGGATTGGAGTCCCTTTAACTTCAGCGATATCCATTAAAGGATTGTCCTGATTTGGTGTAGAAGAAACTATCAGTTTTTTATCGGCACTTACGCTCAACCAAGCCCAGCCCGAACCAAAACGTGTAGCGCCTGCTTCTGCAAATTTAGTTTTGAAGTCTGCAAATGAACCAAATGCATCGTTGATAGCTGTGGCCAGTTCGCCGGTAGGCTCACCGCCTTTATTTGGGCCGATAACTTCCCAAAACAAGGAGTGATTGTAGTGACCACCGCCATTGTTTCTTACCGGAGCAGGAAACTTGGATATATTTTTAACGATTTCTTCTATGCTCTGACCAGCTTCTGGTTTGCCTTCTAAAGCTTTATTTAGGTTGGTAACGTAAGCCTGGTGATGTTTACCATGGTGGATTTCCATAGTTTGTTTATCGATATGCGGTTCTAATGCATCTGTTGCGTACGGTAACGCAGGTAATTCAAAAGCCATATTATTAAGGATTTAAGTTTATATATTTTATTAGATAATGACAAATATAACAATCGGGAGTTAACTTTTGTTCAACAGTTTGTAAAGATTACCCTCTTTTGTCAAGGAAAAACCGCTTCATCAGCATGCCACATTCTTCTGCCAATATACCACCCTTTAAAGTGGTCTTCGGGTGCAGCAAGGCTCCGCCCTTTGTGGTAAAACCCCGCTTTGGCTCTGGGGCACCGTATACTATTTTGCTGATCTGCGTCCAGTAGCTGGCCCCGGCACACATGACACAAGGTTCGATGGTTACGTAAAGGGTGCAGTCTGTGAGGTATTTGCCACCCAGGGTCTCTGAGGCCGCTGTAAAAGCCTGCATTTCTGCATGAGCAGTTACATCTTTTAACCGCTCGGTAAGGTTGTAGCCGCGGCCTACGATCCTGCCTTTGCAAACAACTACGGCCCCAATGGGGACTTCCGCTTCTGCATAGGCTTTTTGTGCCTCCTGCAGTGCGATCTTCATAAAATATTCATCTTCTGCCGCCGGGTTGGCTTCTTCTGAAAAATTGTAAAAACTCATGCGCCAAATATAAGGTTATCTGCACTTATAATGACCACTAACCGGTTCCTACTTCCTCTTCCCAAAAAAATTAGTTTCTCAGAACGGGCATTGTCAGGCTGTGCCCCTTCAGGCACTGGCTGGCGCAGCCCGTGAAGAGAATACTAATTTTTTCTCTTACTTTTGCCCTCATGATCGAAGTAATTCTTAAGAAAGGTAAAGAAAAAGCAGCAGTGCTGCATCATCCATGGATCTTTTCAGGCGCGCTGGACAGAATCAAAGGGAAACCGGAAAATGGTGAAGTAGTTTCTGTATGGTCAGCAGATAAAGAATTCCTTGCTTATGCCTATTTTAATGACCAGTCGCGGGTGGCTTTACGCCTGCTGGAATGGAATGAAAATACAACGATTGATAAGGACTGGTATGCAGAGAAATTAAAAAATGCGATAGCTGCGCGCCAGCACGTCCTGAACGAAGAAACAAATACCTGCCGGCTGGTGTTCAGCGAAGCTGATTTTCTTCCTGGTCTGATTGTAGATAAGTATGCTGATTTTCTTTCTTTACAGATCCTGAGTTCGGGAATTGATGCGGTAAAAGAAGAACTGATCGAGATATTGGTAAACCTTCTTCAGCCTAAAGGGATATTTGACAAGAGCGATGCGGGTGCACGCAAACATGAAAACCTGGCCGAGGGGCAGGGACTGCTCTGGGGGGAGCACCCACCAGAATTTATCGAGGTAAAAGAAAGTGGGATCATCTACCACATCAATATTTCTGAGGGCCAGAAATCAGGATTTTATTGTGATCAGCGCGACAACAGGCAAATTCTGGCAGCCTATACTAAAGGAAAAACAGTACTCGATTGCTTTTGCTACAGCGGTGGCTTTTCACTGAATACTTTAAAGGCGGGAGCAGCACAGGTAACAAGCGTGGACAGCTCTGCGCTGGCCATCGAGACACTGCAGCACAATATGGGGTTAAATGGCTTTAAACAAGCAGATCAGTTCAGCATCCAATCGGATGTGAACAAACAGTTGCGCATTTTTAAAGAAGAAGGAAAGAAATTTGATGTAGTGGTATTGGACCCGCCTAAATATGCACCTTCACGCTCCGCCTTGGACAGGGCTGCAAGGGCCTATAAGGACCTAAACCGGCTTGGCATGCTGATACTTGAAAAAGGAGGCATACTGGCTACATTCTCCTGCTCTGGTGCAGTAGACATGGACACTTTTAAACAAATCATTGCCTGGGCCGCACTGGATGCCGGCAGAGAGGTACAGATCATCAAACAATTCAGCCAGCCGGAAGATCATCCGGTAAGGATGTCGTTTTCTGAAGGAGAATATCTGAAAGGCTTGCTGTTACGGGTTTTGTAACCTAATCTTCAGGGAGCTTATCATACTCGCCTTTCATGGCATAATACCCAAAAATGACTAGTCCGGCGCTGATGGGTATGAATATGAAAAGAATAATTCCCCATTGCAATGCAGTATTTGTCTTTGCAACGCCTTCCGCTGCCAGACCAACCTTTTCAATGGCCTGCATAAACATAAATATAATGGACACCGGACCTAGTATGATCCAGAACAATCCTAGTGCTTTCTTTAATGCGTTCATGACGTCTATATCTTTAAATTAATGATCAGCCTCTCCGTGATCAGGTTTTTTATTTGACAAATAGATTGCCCCGATGATAAAGCTCAGCGTGGCAATTCCAATAGGATACCACAAACCCGACAGTGGAGTGGAGCCTGAAAAACTCGCAATCAGGGTAGCGATAAATGGAACCAGACCGCCAAATACGCCATTGCCCACATGGTAGGGCAGCGACATCGAAGTGTACCTGATCTTGGTGGGGAAAAGCTCTACCAGAAAGGCTGCAATGGGCCCGTAAACCATGGTAACCAATAATATCTGGAAAAAGATAAGTGCTACAAACTTCCAGAAAATACCAGTGGAAAGCTTTTTATCGTGATAAGTATCTGGAGATACCACCTCGGCTTTACTTAAATCTGCAAACTTGGTATGCGATTGTATTTTAGTAAAAGATGCGCCATTTAATAAAGATATGGTAGAGGTAGTCGTGATCAAGCTGTCGCCTGTATTTTCTATCGCTGTGCGTTTAACAACAGGGTTAGACACTTCCTTAATGTCCTTTTGTTCAATTTTACTGACATCTGTATCGTCCAGGAAGATCTGGTAGATAGGCCTGTAAAAAATGATGCCCAGGAGCATTCCGGTAAGCATGATCCATTTTCGGCCTACTTTATCGCTCCATGATCCGAAGATCACAAAGAACGGTGTGGCAAAAACAATGCCCCATAAGAGGATATACCTTGAATCATTGAAATCTACTTTACACGTGTTTTCCAGAAAAGACTGGGCATAGAACTGCCCGGTATACCAGATCACACCCTGCCCCATGGTAGCGCCAAACAAAGCCAGCAATACCATTTTAAAGTTTGTCTTGTTGCGGAAACTTTCTTTCAACGGATTTTTAGAAACATTGCCTTCCGACTTAAGCTTGGTAAACATCGGAGATTCGTGCATTTTCATCCTGATATAGATGGATACGCCTACTAAGAGGATGGAAAGTAAAAAAGGAATCCTCCAGCCCCAATCTGCAAAAGCTTCTGCACCCATCATATTCTTTGTGAGTACTATGATGCCCAGCGACAGGAATAGTCCGCCAGTGGCCGTTGTCTGGATCCAACTGGTAAAAAATCCGCGTTTATTAGCCGGTGCATGTTCTGCTACGTAGGTGGCGGCTCCGCCGTATTCACCTCCCAATGCGAGTCCCTGTACCAAGCGAAGGATCAGCACTAAAATTGGTGCTGCATAACCAATACTTGAATAAGAAGGGATTAGTCCGATCAGAAAAGTCGAACCTCCCATGAGTACGAGCGTGAGTAAAAAGGTATGTTTACGACCGATGAGATCTCCCAAACGGCCAAATACCAGTGCGCCAAATGGCCTTACGATAAAGCCTGCGGCAAAGATGGCAAGTGTATTGATCAAAGCAGAAGCCCCGGCATCTGCCGGAAACAGTTGCGTTCCAATGATGCTGGCAAGGCTTCCAAAAATATAAAAGTCATACCATTCGATCAATGTCCCCAGTGAAGAGGCTCCTATTACTTTAAAAATACTGTTCTTTTGTGGTTCGGCGCTCATGTAAGATTAAGAATATTTGGCTTAGGAAATAAAGCTACCATTTATTCTTAATTATCTATGATGTTATTTTTGCAAAAGTTTGCACTATATATACAAGATCTATGCAAATATTGCAATATACCTACTGCTCTTCCCTGAAATAAACTTTATAGTAATTCATAGATTTATCGTCATCAAAACCTTTTTCTATTAACTCTTTATCTCCATGAATGTAGATATGAAAGTTCTTATCGAGCTTTAAGACACTTTTAAAAACCCTTGCCTGTTTTTTTACCGCAGCACCTGAAATATCAAAACTATCTGGAATGGCAGTATCAAATTCCTCTTCATAATTCTTTTTATAGCTTTTGAACGATGCTATACCGGCTTCATTACCTATTACCTCATTTGAAAACTCATCAAGATCAAAGCTTTCTTTTTCCTTGAAGTATTTCATGGATTTATTTAACAGGTCTATTTTATCTGCTTTGGAAATCTCAAAATCCTGATCCAGTTTTTCGGCAACAAAGTTCTTATATACGCCTAATACATTGTTGGTTTGGCTGAAGTTGTCATTTCTAACCTTCAGCTTCAGAAACTCGTCTTTCCAATATACGGCCTCTGTGCTCCTGTTGGTCTGGTCTATCACGGCAACCCGGTAGCCCTCTTCTTTATCAGTGTTAAAGACCAGGCAGCCCTTGTCCAGTTTATGGATATTAATGGCCTCCTGCTCATAACTGATTTCGAACCCGCTGTTTTGCGGATATACTTTTAGATAGGTCTCTTTGGTCTCGGACTTGAAAATACCAATCGCATCGTGCAGTTCACCTTCTATCTGCACATTTTCAAAATAGGCAAGGTATAGCTCCCCTGACTTAATTTTAGGATGGGCGGATACGTCGAACAGGTACTTGGCAAGTTCTTTACTATTTTCATGGAAGGTAGTTCCATCTTTGAATATTTCGGCTGCAAAATGGTAGACCTCGTTTAAATTTAGGTCGCTATTGGGGTGAAAAAAGCGATAGATCTCATTGACCTTTTCAAATGGCCCGAGAAAATACTGCTGTAATAACCCGCTGAGCAGGGTGTCTTTGATGTGTACGGGCTGCTCCGACAAAACATAAAATTCGTCCTGCGATCTATTGCCTACCCTATGGATGGAAAGCTCGGCTAGCGAGGCCTCAAAAAAAGAAATCATATTATGGTTTTACCTCGTTATCCTGGGGAACATTTCTAAGTTTAACGGGTTCTTTTTTCGCCCCTTTCATCTTCAGATTGAGCATTTCTACAAGCACGGAAAAGGCCATAGCAAAATAGATGTAGCCCTTTGGAATGTGCTGGTCCAGTCCTTCTGCCAGCAGGGAAACACCAATCAGCAATAAGAATGAAAGTGCCAGCATTTTGACGGTAGGGTGGTCATTGACAAAATTACTAATACTTGAAGCGGAAATCATCATGATAACCACAGCGATCACTACCGCGGCGATCATAATTTCTATATGGTCGGCCATCCCAACAGCTGTGATTACGGAATCAAGTGAGAAAACAATGTCAAGGATGAGGATCTGTACAATGATCCCCGCAAAAGAATGAACCTTACCCTTAACGCTGGCTTCGTCCTCTCCTTCCAGTTTATTGTGGATCTCGTGGGTACTTTTATAGATGAGAAAAAGTCCTCCTGCAAGCAAGATCAGGTCGCGCCCCGATATGGCAAGTTTTTCTAACCAGGAAGCATTTGTAACACCAATTATATCTCCCAGATTAAATAAAGGCGCAGTCAGCCTCATTACCCAGCTCAGTGAAAATAAAAGTAACACCCTGGTAATCATTGCAAGTCCCAGGCCGACAGTACGGGCCCTTTTTTGCTGATCAGCAGGAAGCTTCCCTGCAAGAATCGATATAAAAACAATGTTATCTATCCCTAAAACGATCTCCAATACCGTAAGCGTTAAAAGAGATATCCAGGCCTCTGGGGTACTTAAAAATTCCATATGCTAAAAAACTAATCTTGCCGCTAAGATATAAAAAAAGCTTGCTGATTGTATCAACAAGCTTTAATGGCATTTGGTTTAAATATTTTATTTGAAAGCGACTGAACCGTAGTCTGCCTTCACACTGACTGTTGCACCGCCGCCACTTCCTATTTTACCTGCATAATGCTTACTGGTGGAGTTATCATTATTTCCAACAGATCTGGAGGCAGTTTTCTCACCATACTTAAAACTTGCATAACTGGTACGGACTTCAAAATCTGCATTATAATTGTCATTAAAAGTAATTGTAATACCCAAATAGTCACCATCAATGGTCAATGCTTTACAGCCATTTGTTACTGCTCCTATGTTTAGCTTGTTGTAGTCCATATTGAACTTGCCATCACCGTTTAGCGTACCCACATTGGCTGCGGTATATTGAGTAGTGAGGTCAAGCTTACCTACCGTTCCGATAACGAGGTTATTGTATTGCTGGTTTATTTTGGCACTGCCCTTTATGGTAGTTATATTCACGCTGGCGTATTGAGCATTTAGATCTAGGTTATCGACACTGCCAATGGTTAATCCGGAGCCATACTGCTGCTTAATTGTTGCGTTTTCTTTGATTGTGCCTACTTTAACTGCGGCATATTGTGCATCCAGGTTTAACCTACCAACGGTACCTATGTTCACTCCCGACCCATACTGTTGTTTGATCACCGCGCCATTTAAGCTCTGGATGTCCGTATTGCCATATTGAACAGAAACGTAATTGTTTGCGTTACCAAGATTTTGTGCGGTAAAATTTCCGTACTGTACTTTTGCGTATAATGCGCCTGAAAGGTCTCCCATAGTTACATTTCCATAGGTCTGTGATAAGGTCAATGCATTTCCTGCAGGCATGTAGACAATATAATTGACCTTAACTTCCCTTCTCCACTTTTTCCCGTTCCTGGTCATATTGCCCCAGCTTTTATTGTTCTGGTCCATTTTAGTTTTAAATGCGATCTGATCACCCGTTTTATCTGCCTCTATGCTGACTTCATCCAATAATTTTTGTGCATCCGCATCATTATTACTATAAGCCTTGATATCTACATCAGCCTTTACTTCTTTTCTGTCCCAAATCTTTATCTGTATAGATCCGTACTGATTACTCAGCATCAGTTTGTCTGAATTGTCGGCAGCAAAAGTTTTAGTAAAGGTTTTAGTTTGTACAGGGCCCTCTTGGGCATGCACATAATTGGTCAGCAGCAATAAGACCACTGCACATTTTGTTAAAGTTTTCATATTTGATTCTCCCTTTTATATTCGTCCACTTCACTGATAATAGACAATTGCTGATTGATCACCTGGAGCTGCAGCTCCAGGTTCTTTACCATCGCCTTGACTACTGCTCTTTGGTTAGGACTGGTCTTTAATTCTTTTTTTAATGCTTCATAATTACTCCCCAGCTGATTTAAGTCGGTACTGAATTGTGCATATAGCTCCGGGTTTTTCCTTGCGAATACTTCCAGGCTGTCTTTTTTCTCTTCAATCAGGTTGGCAAACTTCATTTCTTTTTTTGCATAGACGGGATTGATATCAGCAATTTCCAGTTCCCCTTTCGCCCAAGGACTATGATAGGTATACATAAAAATAACCGTCATTATCACGATCAAGGATGCAGCTATACCTAACCAAAACGGCACCCTCAAAGGCTTTTTTATGCTTTCCTGGTCAAGTCCTGCTTCTATCCTGCTCCATAGCTGCCCGGAAGGCGATCCGGTATCAAAAGCTTTTTTATGTTCCTTAACGTATTCTTCTAATTTGTTGTTCATCTCGATACTCCTCTCTTTGCTAATAAGCTATTTAATTTCATTTTGGCCCTCATGTATTGGCTGCGTGAGGTATTTTCTGATATTTTGAGGATATGGGCTATTTCTTCGTGATCATATCCTTCAAATAAATACAGGGTCAGCACAATCCGGTATCCATCTGCCAACTCCCCTATTGCCGATTTAATCTCGTTCACCTGACACTCCATGTCATCATCCTCTTTTGGTTCCTGACCAGCCACATCTATTTCATCTATGCTGATAAATTCCACTTTACGCTTCCTCAACAAGTTAATTGATTTATTAATCACAATTTGCTTGAGCCACAACCCGAAGGATGTTTCTTCCCTGAATGTTTCTATCCTAGTAAAAGCATCTAAAAATGCCTCCTGCAAGACATCTTCGGCCTCCGCTTCATGATTGACAATTCTCAGGGCAACATTGTACATAGCTTTAGCGTACAATTTGTAAATCTCAAATTGTGCCTTCCGGCTGCCGTGCCTGCATTCGTTAACCAATGCAACATGCTTATCTATGTATACTGTTTCCAATGTTTATGGTTCTTATTAAAAGACAGCCAGTTTTTTAAAACGTTGCATACTACGCTAAAATATTTTTTAATATACCAAGTAAAATTGCCAGTGTTTAAAATATGTGGTTCAAAATGAATATTTTTGCCGCTTAATTATTTTAATAATGTTAAGAACAACTACTTGCGGCGCGCTGACCATGGAGAACTTAGGAGAAAATGTAATCCTTTGCGGTTGGGTACAAAAATCAAGAGATTTAGGAGGGATGACCTTTATAGACATCCGCGACAGATACGGGATTACTCAATTGGTTTTCAATATGGATGATAACCGCGACTTATGTGAAGCTGCACGCAGTTTGGGAAGGGAGTTTGTAATAAAAGCTGCCGGGCTGGTAGTGGAACGCTCTAACAAGAACCTGAAAATGCCAACCGGTGAAGTGGAAATAAAAATTACTTCACTAGATATATTGAATGCGGCCAAATTACCTCCGTTTTTAATAGAAGACGAAACTGACGGCGGCGATGACCTGCGCATGAAATACCGCTATCTGGACCTTCGCAGAAATCCGGTACGTAACAATATGATCCTTCGCCATAAAATGGCTCAGACGGTTCGCCGCTACCTGGATGCACTTGATTTTATAGAGGTAGAGACTCCGGTGCTGATCAAATCCACACCCGAAGGGGCAAGGGATTTTGTAGTACCTAGCCGTATGAATGCGGGTGAATTCTATGCCCTGCCACAATCTCCTCAAACATTTAAACAGCTGCTGATGGTATCTGGATTTGACAGGTATTTTCAGATAGTGAAATGCTTTAGAGATGAGGACCTTCGTGCAGACAGACAACCTGAATTTACACAGATAGACTGTGAGATGTCGTTCATAGAACAGGAAGACATCCTTAATACTTTTGAAGGACTGATTAGGACACTGTTTAAAGATGTTAAGGATTTTGACCTTCCTGAAGTTCCAAGAATGCAATATGCAGATGCGATGAGACTATATGGCTCTGACAAACCTGATACCCGCTTTGAGATGCAGTTTGTAGAATTGACTGATCTTGTTAAAGGAAAGGATTTTCCGGTATTTGACAATGCCGAACTGGTTATCGCAATTAATGCTAAAGGATGTGCTGGCTATACGCGCAAACAAGTTGATGAATTAACTGATTTCATTAAGCGACCGCAAATTGGTGCAACGGGATTGATTTATCTGAGACACAATGAAGATGGTTCTTTAAGATCATCTGTAGATAAATTCTATAATGAAGAGGAATTAAAAAAGTGGTCTTCTGTTTTAAATACTCAGGCCGGAGACCTTGTATTAATAATGGCAGGGACAACGGATAAAGTGCGCAAGCAACTAAGCGAACTTCGTTTGGAAATGGGCTCACGGCTTGGCCTCCGGGATAAAAATAAATTTAGCGCACTATGGGTATTGGATTTCCCGCTGTTGGAATGGGATGAGGAAACTGAGCGTTACCATGCCATGCACCACCCGTTCACTTCTCCAAAACCAGAAGACATTGCTTTATTAGATTCTAAACCGGGTGAGGTAAGGGCTAATGCATATGACATGGTGGTGAATGGCACGGAAATCGGCGGTGGTTCAATACGTATCCATGACAGGGCTTTACAGGCATTGATGTTTAAACATTTAGGGTTTTCAACAGAAGAAGCTCAAAAGCAATTTGGATTTTTAATGGATGCCTTTGAGTTTGGGGCCCCTCCCCATGGTGGAATTGCATTCGGATTTGACAGATTGTGTTCGATATTTGCCGGTCTTGACAGTATTAGGGATGTGATTGCTTTTCCAAAAAATAACTCAGGAAGAGATGTAATGATTGACAGCCCGTCAACAATTGACGATAAGCAATTGAATGAACTAAAAATAAAGACTGCCCTTTAAAACAAAAATCCCCGTTACTGACGGGGATTTTTGTTTTAATACGTTTCGCTATCTGGAGGAATCCCGTAATCTACGTATTCTTGTGATTTTTCATTCTTCTTTTTACCACTACCAAACCAGGATTTAACAGAATTGAACAAGCCTGATAAATGCTCTGCATCCAATGATTTACCCACTTTATTGGAAGCAAGGCCAACAAGTGTTTTTGTAAGAAAACCGGAACCTCTAAATAAAGTGCTATTCATTACAAAAGGCAATACCAACGACAGTAAACCGCTGCTTAGGTTATACTTTTCATCCACTTTAAAGAAAGCAGATGGTGTGGCGTATCTCTTGATCAGATTTCCTAAGGTAAAACGACCAATATAAGCCTTTGAGTCTGATATCAGCAGGTTCTCCTGAATGGTATATTCAGCTTTCAGACTACTTACTGCGGCATGCAGGTCTTCCAGGTTATTAATATTATATTTTTTCGTCTTCTTCATCCTTATCTGCAAGTTTGTTAAAATAGTTTCTTATAGTAAAGTTGATAATGGCTTTTTCTATATATTTTTCTTTAGTAAAATACACAATGAGCGCTAAAATAACGTAAATTAAGGATACACATCCGAATCCACGCGCATAACTACCCAATACTTCAGACAGAAACAAAGCAAGGGTGACTGTTCCAAATAGAAAAGCCAGTACAAAGCATAAAATAACAGTGGCATTGGTCACCACATCGGCAAACACTTTAGAAATCTTTTCAACCAGATATAAACGGGTATACTCTACCCGGGTATCTATATATTTTTTCGCATCTTCATATAGATCTTCTATGCCTTTTTCCTTATTTTCCTGCATTTTATCCTGTTTTTAAAGCTATAATATTAAGCGTGCTCTACATCGTCTGCCAATTCTTCCTCTGTTTGACGTAGTTTATTCTTAACAGAACTAACAACCTTGTCCTTTAAGCTGGAAAGGTTATTGATTTCGTCTGCTGCTCTATCTTTAATTGTATCTCCCAGATCTTTTAAAGACTGACTCAATTTGTCCCTTGTTTCACTTCCTTTATCAGGAGCAAATAACAATCCTAATGCTGCACCTGCAGCTAAACCAGCTAATAAGCCAATCAATACTTTTGAATTATCGTTCATGATATTTTAATTTTTTAATGTTTACAAATTTATAATAACTGCATGATTACATGTTTATAACTGTTCATGTTCTGAAATTGTTTTAATTCTCTCCAATCTTTCAGAGGCCATAGAGCTTGTTTCATAGATCTTAATCAATAATACGAAATAAGACAATAACAAAGGGCCAAAAACTAAACCTAAAATGCCAAATAACGGTATCCCAATAACTACGCCAAGAACAGTTATAATAGGATGAATATTTCCCACCCGCTTTGCGATTATTAAGCGAAGGACATTATCAATGTTTATGACGATCACAAACCCAAAGATCAGCATCCCCCAACCGGCAAAATCATTGCCATTAGCTATCTGCATCAGAGCAGCCGGAACAAATATAACTGGTGGTCCCAATATCGGCACAAACGAAATAAAAGTGGTAATGATCCCCCAAAATAAGGGATCTGTATAACCAAGTACATAGAAGGCAAGGCTGACCAAAGAACCTTGTACTAAGGCAATAAAACCTTGTCCAACAACATTGGCGTAAGTTGTATTGCGCATTTCCTCAGCAAATCTTTGTGCATTCTGTTCTCTGAACGGGGCATATTTTACAAGGGCAGATTCAAACTGTTCCATATCCACCAGCATAAAATACAATAAAAAGTACATCAGCAACAAGCCAAGTACAATGTTAAACGCTCCTGAAATAAGTGATGGAAATAACTCTGTAGCCCAGGTTCCGGCTTTTTGAAGACCATTTTCCACGAGGTTTTGCATATCATTGCCCATTGGGATCAGGTGCTTTAATTTAAAAAGCATGTTTTTAAAGTAACTGGGATCACTCTGGAGTTCGGCAATTTTCTCTATCACCATACTGCTTAACGCATAAAACGGCAAAATAATAACAACAATGGAGAGGAAGAGCAGAAGTATGGCAGAAAAGCTCCTGTTCATGCCTTTCACATCTGTAAGCCAGATGTACGCAGGCCGTAATATGGTATAAAGTACCAATGTGCTTAAGATAGAGCCAAAAATCCCTTGAAGCGAATAGGCAATCAAACAGCCTAAAGCTATGATAATTACCAGGTTAATATTATTACGTTGCTTATAGGTAAATAATGACATAGTTGATTGTATTAAATCCAGAGTTTACTTTCATGATAAATAGGAATTTGAATGAGGAATAGGCTTCCATTGGCCAGTGGTTTAAATTTTATACTTCCATTATGGGTTGTCAATACACGCTGTGCGTGAGTAAGACCTAGTCCGCCTGCCCGCTTTTTTGTCGTAAAAAAAGGTTCATAAATAATCTCGCTATTTTGAGATTCAATTCCCGTTCCAGTATCCGCAACAGCAATTTCATATACATCCTTGTCTATGGTGCTGGTGATGCTAATGGTCTTTGGATAGCTATGCATAGCTTCAATAGCATTCATTATAACGCTGATCAGTACATTTTTTATTTTGGGTTTGTCTATCAAAATCATTTGCTCATAGGGCACAAGCTCTTTTATGAGTTTAATATTATGACCTGTCATCAGGTCTTCTGTATCAGAAATTGCGGCTTCTATCACTTCAACAATATTATGCCGCTGAAGGTTTAAAGTCTTTGTCTCTGTACTGGATATGAAGTTTTGCACTAGCCGATTTACCTTGTTGCAGTTGTTTTTAATGATTTCTATATAGGACTGTACAGTTTCATTGCCTGTAATATCATTATCTGATGCCAGCTCATCAATCGCAAGGTTAATGGTTGATAGCGGATCGCGGATCTCTTCGCCTAATCCTTTGGCGATATGCTCTGAAATAGACATTTTCCCTAAGTTAACCGACCTCTCTTCCTTATTTCTTCTGTAACTCAGGTCACGGATTATTGTATGATAAACCTCCGATAAATTGACCATGTCGGTCTGAATAAAAGAGGACAGGCTACAATAAGAAACAATGCCCTGTCCGGAGATCAGTTCACATTCAAAATTAACAAGCGATCCATTCTTTTCAAGCAACGTTCCAAACTGCTCTCTGTCATTCAAATTTTTAAAGATCGCAGCATCCTGGAGTTTCATAATTGCTGAACGGCTATAACCAAAAAACTTTAATCCCCCATTATTGATATCATGTATTTTCCCGGATTGATCTGATATTAATATCGGATCATTGGCTTGCTCGAAAACAGCCTTGTATTTACTTTCACTGGACTTTAAAGCCTTTAATGTTTCGGCTTGCTTAATAGCGTAACGAATACTTCTGTCAAGAGTGGAGGAATCTATTTCGTCTTTGATCAAATAATCTGCTGCACCAATATTCATTGCCTGCACATCAATTGTCGTATCCCCCTTTCCTGTAAGGATAATAATTGGCTGCTCGCAACCCGAGTTAACAGCTTCAGTGAGCAGGTCGATCCCGGTACCTTTTCCCAGTCTATAGTCAACCAGATAGACATCATACTGTTTTTTTAGAATCGCGCTGATTCCTTTTTCATAACTATTAACCCAATAGAACGCGTATCGGTTTGAAACCTCATCGAATATTCCTTTGGTAAGGACATAATCGTCTTCATCGTCATCAATCAATAAGACCCTAACTTCTCTCATCTCTTATTTCATTTGCGTTCTTGGTAAAATAACGGTGAAAACAGATCCCTTATCCTCTGCAGCACTTGCGTATATAAATCCTGAGTGATTATCTGTAATTTTTTTACAAATAGCCAGTCCAATTCCTGTGCCATCATACTCCGCCCGGGTGTGCAGTCTGTAAAAAACATCGAATATTTGTAAAGCCTCTGTTTCTTCGAAGCCTATTCCATTATCCCTTACCTCTATGATACAATATACCTGATTTTGATGAATTTCAGCTATATCCAATTCATGTCCATATTTAATGTTAGCATTGATGGTTATTTCAGGGGAAATGTCATGGCAGGTAAATTTTAAGGAGTTGCCCACTAAGTTTTGAAATAGCTGCACCAGTTGACTTCCAATTCCATCGATTTCCATATCACAATGAACTTCTATGTTGGCTTTTTTCAATTCGACCATAAAGTCAAGCTGCTGAACAGCCTGATAAACAACCTTGTCAAGTCTGACTTTTGCAAAGTTTCTGTTATCCCGTGTCGCTTTAGAAAATGCAAGCAGGTCATCAATTAGAATCCTCATTCTTTCTGCAGAATTATTCATCCTGTACAGATAGTCTGATACCTCTCTATCCAGTTGTCCGGAAAGCTTAATCTTTATTTTTTCGCTAAAGCGCTGAATCTTTCTTAAAGGTTCCTGAAGATCGTGGGAAGCGACGTAAGCAAATTGTTCCAGATCCTGATTGGAACGATTCAGTTCAATCACTTTTTCTTCCAATTGAACCTGGGCCTCCCTCAATTCCGTTACATCCTGTGTATTGCCAATAAAAGCAAATCTATCATTTAGCCCGATCCTTTTATACTCAGCTGTAGAAAGCACATGCCTGATTTCTCCTGAAGGCCTTACGACCCTATAATTGATTTTACAAGCCTGCTTGCTCTTTCTCAACCGGTTAAAGTTATTGATGAATGCGAGACGGTCATCTTCGTGTACAAGGCTTTTATAAAAGAAAAAATTGATAAACACGGAATGGGGAAGGTATCCATGAATATTATACATCTCATCAGACCACAGCATGAATTCTCTCTCTTCAACCCATTCCCAACTGCCGCTATGGGATACCATCTCCGCTTCTCTTAATAAAGATTCGTTTACTTTGAGTTTTAAAACTGCTTCCTTTAACTCCGTCACATCCTGGATAGCTCCAACAAGTTTGCCCTCTTTCTCAATATAAATACCTTGGTTTAATACGTATTTCCGCTTACCAGATGGTTGGATGATCTGGTATTCTACAGCAAAAGTTGTCTTGTTAAAAATTGTGGCATTTAACTCTTTCAATACCTTTTCCCGGTATTCAGGTGCAATTATTTTTTCATTTATAGCTGCATCAGGCTGAAAATCATTCTCTTCAAAACCATATATATTGTAAAGTTCATCAGACCATTTAATAATATCCTGCTCAACTGATAACTCCCAACTTCCTAAATGAGCGATGCCTTCTGCAATGGTAAGAAGTGCTTCCTTTTCAGACAGGCATTCATTTGCTCTTTTCAACGAACTGACTTCATGCTTTAACCTTTGTATTGAATTCATATTTCTAACGTGGCAGTACAACAAAGCCAAAAAACATACAAAGAAAAAGATTGTTGCAGGTAACACTTATGTATCCAAATTAATGGCCCTCATTTTATTATACAATGTTTTACGATCAATATTTAAGATTTTTGCTGCTTTAGTTTTGTTGAAATTAACTTCCCTCAACACCCTTAAGATTGCATCATATTCTGCTTCCAATGCGGCATTTTTTAAATCCCGTGGTTTTTCGGCACGTGATATGGAATTTTCTATTGCAGAGGCTTTGGCATAGGTTGAGATCTCAAGAGGCAGTGCTTTTAGCTGTATTTCTTCTGTTTCGGTCAGCAGTGTTGCCCTTCTTACTACATTTTTAAGCTCTCTTACATTCCCAGGCCAGTTATAAGTAAGAAAACACTCTTCTACTTCTTCAGAAAAATGTTCTACATTTCTGGAAAGCTCCTGATTGGCAACACCTAAAAAAGTATTTGCAAACACCATGATATCTCTTCCCCGCTGACTTAGTGGAGGCAGGTTAATTGAAAACTCATTAAACCGATGGTATAAATCTTCTCTGAACCTACCTTTTTGAATGGCATTCGCCAGATTTTCATTAGTGGCAACAATGATCCTGACATCCAGGTCGATCTCTTTAGTGCTTCCGATACGCTTTATTTTCCGTTCCTGCACAGTTCTCAGCAATGCTGCCTGTATGTCATAAGAAAGATTTCCCACTTCATCCAAAAAAAGCGTTCCACCATTGGCCATTTCAAAATGTCCGATCTTAGTGTAAAGTGCGCCTGTGAATGATCCTTTTTCATGACCAAAAAACTCACTCCCTGCCAGCTCTTTTGTCAGCGAACCGCAGTCCATTGCTACAAAAGGAGCATCCTTCCTTGGGCTGTTTAAATGAATTGCCTTAGCTACAGATTCCTTGCCGGTTCCGCTCTCTCCGGTTAGAATAACACTGTAAGTAGTCGGTGCAACCAATTGGATCTGCTTTAACAGGTCCTTGGATGCCTGGCTCTGGCCGGCAACAAAATTTTCAGCCTGGCTATATGTCTGTTTAACGGTCTTTTGTTTTGGTGCTTCTGACAAAGATTCTGATTGATTAACATTCAAGGCAATCTGCGTTTCTATTGCTTTGTTGATCGTATTGAGAATTTCATCGGGATATAATGGCTTCGTGATGTAATCATAAGCTCCAAGTTTGATCAGTTCAACTGCTAATTTTATATCAGAATAACCGGTGATAATAATAACTCCGGTGCTTGGATAGCTCTCTTTGATCTTGATTAGCATCTCTTTTCCATCTGTATCTTCTAATCTGTAATCACATAAAACAAGATCATAGGTTTCTTTGGATAAGTAATCCATTGCTGCTACCCCACTGACTGCAGTAGATACAACAAAAGAATTTCTGGTCAGGAATTTGGATAAAAGTAAGCCGATATTTACTTCATCGTCAACGATCAATATTTTTCTCATAATATTAGGATGGCGCTTAATTAGAACTAAATGTAATCAGTTTTTTTTATTATGGGAAATATTTTCTACAGTTTATACGGGAGCGCCTCTAAAGATGTTTTTAGAGGCGCTCCTGCAATTACATTTATTTTTCTCTATGTCCCATTTGGGGGCATTATTTTCCCTTAAATACAGGCTTCCTTTTTTCTATAAAAGCCAATGCCCCTTCCTTAAAATCACCGGTTTGGAAGCATTTGCCAAATGCTTTTATCTCCACTTCAAATCCTTCAGCATTAAAGGATGCATTTATGGCCGATATCGCTTTGCCCACAGCAAGCGGAGCTCTTGATTTTATTTTGTTTAAGAGCGCTTCTGATCTTGCAATTAACTCAGTTTGTGGAACAACATAATTAACCAAACCAAATTTTTCTGCCTGTATAGCTGTGATCATTTCTCCTGTTGTAATCATTTCAATCGCCCTGCCTTTTCCTACTAGCTGGGTCAACCGCTGTGTTCCTCCGTAACCGGGAATTAAACCAAGCGAGACCTCTGGCAGTCCAAGTTTGGCATTTTCTGAAGCGATACGCATATGACATGCCATGGCCAATTCCAAACCGCCCCCGAGGGCAAAACCATTAATAGCTGCAAGTACTGGCTTAGGACAGTTTTCAATAGCATCAAAAACCATTTTCTGTCCATTACGGGCAAGCGCTTCGCCCTGCGCCGAGTCATAATCAGCAAATTCTGAAATGTCAGCCCCTGCTACAAAAGCTTTTTCACCCGCCCCTGTCAAAAGAACACCGCTAACCACATCACTTTTACCAGCAAATTCAATCACGTCTGCAAGCTCTGCCAAGGTATCTTTATTCAGTGCATTAAGCTTGTGTTCCCTGTTAATGGTCACATATAAAATTTGTTCCTTTAGTTCTGATAAAATATTATGATAAGTCATGACCTAAAAATTTCTATTTACTGCAACCCAATTCTTAATGTACGCTACTATGGTAGTCATCGTAGTTCCGGGCGCAAACAATTCGCCCACACCCATCTCCTGAAGTTTTTTCATGTCACTATCAGGAATGATCCCACCGCCAGTCAACAATACATCAGTTACTTGCTTCTGTTTCATCAGTGCTATAATTTTCGGAAAAACAGTCATATGGGCCCCAGACAATATAGAAATACCAATTGCATCTACATCTTCCTGCAATGCAGTATTTACCACCATTTCCGGAGTCTGACGCAGTCCGGTGTAAATTACCTCCATGCCTGCATCTCTTAATGAAGTCGCAATAACCTTTGCCCCTCTGTCATGGCCGTCCAATCCAACTTTTGCTACCAAAACCCTGATTGGCCTGTTTAACACATTGCTCATAATTTACATAATAGGTGGTAAATGTAATTAATTTAGCGCTTTTATATTAACTTTGATGCTAAATTTACAGTTTTTATGAGTGAGGAAAGGTCATTGAACTTCATCGAAGAGATCATTGAAAATGATTTAAACAGCGGAAAATATGCAACGTTAATAACACGTTTTCCACCTGAACCCAACGGATATCTGCACATAGGTCATGCTAAAGCTATCTGTCTTAATTTCGGACTGACAAAAAAATATGGCGGCTATACCAACCTAAGGTTTGACGACACAAACCCTGTTACTGAAAAAACCGAATATGTAAACAGCCAGCAGGAAGACATTAAGTGGCTTGGGTTTCAATGGAAAAATGAACTTTATACTTCTGACTACTTTGACACACTGTACGATTACGCAGTTGACCTGATCAAAAAAGACCTCGCTTATGTAGATCATAGCACTGCAGAGGAGATCGCAGCGTTGAAAGGAACGCCTACTGAACCGGGTATAGGCAGCACATACAGAAACCGTAGTGTTGAGGAAAACCTGGATCTTTTCAGCCGTATGAAAAATGGGGAATTTGAAGACGGTATCTGCACATTACGCGCTAAGATAGATATGGCAAGTCCGAACATGCTGATGCGTGATCCAATTTTATACCGCATCAAACATGCTGCGCACCATCGGACTGGCGACAAATGGTGCATCTACCCAATGTATGATTTTGCACACGGACAAAGCGATAGTATGGAGACCATTACACACTCCATCTGCACACTCGAATACGTATCACATCGTGAGCTTTATGACTGGCTTATTGAGAAACTCGGCATTTTCCCTTCAAAACAATATGAATTTGCCCGTTTAAATCTTTCTTATACGGTAATGAGCAAACGCAAGTTGCTCCAGTTAGTCAATGAAGACTTCGTCAGTGGATGGAATGATCCCCGCATGCCCACAATAAGTGGATTGAGAAGAAGGGGTTATACGCCTGAAAGTATCCGTGAATTTTGTGACAGGATCGGGATTGCAAAAAGAGAAAACTTAATTGAACTCGGTCTTTTAGAATTCTGTGTTCGTGAGCACCTTAATAAAACTGCTACCAGAGTTATGGCAGTATTAGACCCGATTAAACTGGTTATTACCAATTACCAGAAAGACCAGACAGAGATACTTATCGGCGAAAATAACCCTGAGGCTGAAGACAAAGGTGGAACACGCGAAATACCATTTAGTAATGAACTTTGGATAGAGCGCGAGGATTTTATGGAAGAACCCGCAAAAAAATGGTTCAGATTAGCTCCTGGTTCAATGGTACGGCTTAAACATGCCTATATTGTAAAATGTGAAGATTTTAAAAAAGATGCAGAAGGCAATGTCACTGAAATTCACTGTACTTACATCCCTGATACCAAAAGCGGAGCGGATACCAGTGGAATAAATGTAAAAGGAACGATTCATTGGGTAAGCCGTCAACATGCAAAAAATGCGGAGATCAGATTGTACGATCGTCTGTTTACCGTAGAATCTCCGGATGCTGAAGAAGGTGATTTTAAAGATTATCTAAACCCTAACAGTATCGAAGTCATTAAGCAAGCATATATCGAACCCTACATGTCCAATGCTAGCAAGGACATTCGTTATCAGTTCATTAGAAAAGGATACTATTGCCTTGACGATGATTCTACTCCTGAGCTTCTTATTTTTAACCGGACAGTCTCATTAAAAGACGCCTGGGCTAAAACCAATAAATAAATTTGTTGACCTATAAAAAGTCTGCGGCAGGCTTTTATAGGTATTTCTTATACAGATTGAAAAGTATCAGTTTATCAGCCGGTGTAAGCACAGGCTTAATATCAATTTGTACAAAATGTCTTTTAAAGGCCGTAATCGCCGCCGGCAGATTACTAATATCATAACCGATGATCCGCAATGCGGCATTTGTATCAAATTCTGCAGGCGGCATCTTAAGCACATCGTCATACCACAATCCAAGCCCCTTTTTCGCAAGCATTTTCCATGGAAAATCATGCGGATCTGGTTTTCTGCTTGGTGCCACATCCGAATGACCAATAAAGTTGGCCGCAGGAATTTTATATCTCTTTTTCAATGACGAGAGCAGTGTCACAACACCTTTGATTTGTACTTCCGTGTAAGGCTCAAATCCATCATTGTCAATTTCAATTCCAATAGATGAAGAATTCAGATCTGTAGCATTGCCCCACTTTCCTATCCCAGCATGATTAGCCCTCAGGTAATCATTCACCATTTGCACGACCCGGCCATCTCTGCCAACCACATAGTGGGCACTTACCTCTGAATGCTTAACGGTAAATGTCTTTATTGTCTGATCTGTAGATTTTTGTGCGGTATGATGTAAGATCACAAAATTGGGCCTTCGAATACCAAAATTAACAGAGCCTACCCATGACTGCATTTCAGGCGCCAGCGAATCTATCAATTGGTTCAACGGAGGCATTGCTGACATGGCATTTGCATACTCCTTTGCCTGTTTTTTATAGACCTTATTAGTGGCAGTATATTTGTTCACTGAACAGGACGCCAGTAGTAGACCCAGTATCAGACAAGCAGGTGCTTTTGTCAATTTAGTTTGGCAGATCATAATATGTTTAGATGAGTCGTGAAATTACTATTTTTTACTATTTTAGGCACAATAAATATACATCTATATTGATCAAACAGATAATAGCAAAATTAACGGCAGTATGAAACACATTACCAGGGTAACCTTATTTTTAACCGGATGTTTACTTATTTTTGGAATTTTATCATGCAATAATACTTCGAAAAACACAGATACTAGCAGCACAGCTACAACAGGCAAAGATAGCTTGCAAAACTATGTTGATCAACGTATTGCTATTTATGAAACCGTCAAACTTACTACAAATTTAAATGGCCTTACTACCAACGAGCGTAAGATTTTACCCTTGCTTATCCAGGCGGCCCAAATAATGGACAACCTGTTCTGGAAGCAAGCTTATCCTCAGCGTGACAGCTTATTAAGCACCATAAAAAATGAAAAGACTAAATCTTTTGTCATGATTAATTATGGCCCCTGGGATCGTCTGAACGGAGATAAACCTTTTGTAGCAGGCATAGGACCAAAGCCAGCCGGGGCTTCATTCTATCCCTTAAATATGACGAAAGAAGCATTGGAAAAATCTGCTGTTACTGATAAATATGGCCTGTATTCTGTGATTAAAGGAGACTCATCAGGACGACTGATTTCAGTTCCATACAATGCCTTATTTGCAAGTGAACTTCAGGAAGCATCAAATCTGCTTAAACAGGCTGCTTTATTTGCAGAAGATCCAGGATTTAAAAAATACCTGACCCTGCGTGCTGACGCACTTGTTACAGACAATTATACGGCTAGCGACTATGCGTGGCTGGATATGAAGACCAATACGCTTGACATCATCATCGGTCCTATTGAAAACTATGAAGACAAATTGTTCAATGCACGCGCTTCTTTTGAAGCCTATGTTCTGGTAAAAGACAAAGCATGGAGTAAACGCCTTGAGAAGTATGTTAGTATGCTCCCACAGTTGCAACAGGGGCTGCCTGTTGAGGCCAAATATAAAAAGGAAAGGCCTGGGACAGATTCCGAACTTAATGCCTATGATGTAGTTTATTATGCCGGAGATTGTAATGCAGGATCTAAAACAATTGCGGTAAACCTGCCAAATGATGAAGTCATCCAGCAGAAAAAAGGAACACGCCGTTCGCAGTTAAAGAATGCGATGAAAGCCAAATTTGATAAGATCCTGATGCCAATTGCAAAAGAACTGATAGATAAGGATCAACTGCAGTACTTAAACTTCGATGCCTTTTTTGCCAACGTAATGTTTCATGAAGTAGCTCACGGCCTGGGTATCAAAAAAACAATAACAGGCAAAGGATTTGTAAAAGAGGCATTGCAAGAACAATACTCCTGGCTCGAAGAAGGAAAAGCCGATGTCCTAGGGCTATACATGGTTACCGGTCTGCTTAAAAAAGGTGAACTTGATGGTGACATTAAACAGTTTTACACCACCTATATGGCAGGCATTTTACGTTCTGTAAGATTTGGAGCTGCAAGCGCCCATGGCAAAGCCAATATGCAATGTTTCAATTTCTTTAAAGAGAACGGTGCATTCATCAGAAACGAAAACGGAACTTATAAAGTTGACTTTACAAAATTTGAACAAGCGATGAATAAATTAAGTCGCTTAATAATTACCCTTCAGGGCAATGGGGATAAAGCAGCTGTAGAAAAAACACAAAAAGAAAAAGCAGTTATCACGACTGAGTTACAGCAGGATCTAGACAAACTTACCAAAAAGGGAATCCCTGTTGATATTATTTTTGAACAAGGGGTTGATGTTTTGGGCGTACATTAAACCCGAATTTCTCTTATACAGAAAGATGTTTGTGAATGATATTTTCTAATTCCTCTATATCAAATGGTTTTGACAAATAACCATCCGCACCCGCTTGTTCCGCAAGCGATTTGACATCATTGTTAGCAGAAAAATAAATAACAGGGATATTTTTTAAAGTTGCATGCTGTTTTAATTCCCTTGTTGCATCTATACCTCCTACATCAGGCAGCCAATTATCCATAAAAATAATATCCGGTATATAGGACAATACCTGATCAATGATATTATTAGAAGTAGAAGATGTTTTGATTTCATAACCTGCATCTTCCAGAATAATAGTACACAATTCTAAAATATCAGCGTTGTCATCAAATACAAATACTTTTTTATTCATACTCATTTGTGTAATATTAGGATAATAAATTTAAAAATCCTCCAATTTCTTCAATATTTAAAATTTGGTCAATTTTTACATGCAACATTGCTTGAGCAGGCATGTAGGAAACCTGGGCTGTTTCGGGATTTTGAATAGCCGCAACTCCTCCCCAAAGTTTAACGCTCTTTAACCCACTTACCCCGTCAGAGTTGGAACCAGAAAGCAACAAACAAACCAGATTAGCCTTATAAACTTCTGCCGCTGTCTGAAAAGTCACATCAATAGAAGGCCTCGAATAATTTACTTTTTCTGAATAGTCTAAAGAAAATGTATGATCTTGTTCTATTAGCAAATGATAATCTGAAGGGGCAATATAGATGGTGCCAGGTAAAATTTGCTCTTTCTCGTCTACTTCTTTTACAGGTAGCGATGTCCTGCCTGAAAGTAACTCTGCCAGCAGGGAATCACTCCCATGTTTGCGATGGATAACAATAATGATTGGAAATGTAATTTCAGAATTAATTCTAGGAAGGACTTTCAAAAGAACTTCCAAGCTTCCAGCTGAGCCTCCGATAATAAAAGCATCACATTTCTCCATTATTCTACCTTCCGCCAAATTTTTTCTGTTTGCAAACGTTTGTATTTACCCGCAATTTGCGAAAAATTAATCGTCTCCTTAGTCCCTAATGCTAAATACCCCAATTCTTCCAGGCTTTCATCAAAAAGATTCAATACTTTAAACTGCAGCTCCCTGTCAAAATAAATCAATACATTTCTGCACAAGATCAGTTGAAACTCGTTGAAGGAGTAGTCTGATACCAGATTGTGGGTCGAGAATATAATCTTACTTTTCAAATCTTCGTTAAACTTAGCCAAAGAATAGTTTGCTGTATAATAACTTGAAAAATCCTTTTTTCCCCCGGAAAGGATATAATTTTCCGAATACTGCTTCATCTGACTCATGGCAAACATACTTTGTGCTGCCTTCTCTAAAACAGTAGGATTTAAATCTGTAGCATAGATAAGCGATTTGTGCAGTAAATTAAGCTCTTTTAAAATGATCGATATAGAATATGCCTCTTCTCCGGTAGAGCATCCGGCAAGCCAGATCCGGATAAAAGGATATGTGCCTAACTTTGGAAGCACTTCCTCTCTTAGTGTTTTAAAAAAAACCGGATCTCTGAACATCTCCGTTACATTAACGGTGATTTGCTCTACAAATCTTTTAAAATAAGTATGGTCATTATTTATTTTGTACCTGAACTCAGCAAAACTCAATGCCTTATCCAATCCGTAAAGCCTTACAATTCTTCTTTTTAGGGAAGCCCTGGAATACCCTGTAAAATCGTACCCATATTGCTCCAAAAGATCTGAGAGCAAAATCTCCACTTGTTCATCATTGATTACATTCGTCTCCAAACCTTTAAAAATATTGCGTAAGTAATTTAGTCAGCTCCTCAACATTTATAGGTTTAGAAACATAGCCTACAGCTCCCGCATCAATGCAGCGCTCCCTGTCCCCAACCATTGCCTGTGCTGTCACAGCAATTACCGGAATATCTTTGAGTTCGGGGCTACCGTTTATCCTTGCTATGGCCTGATAGCCATCCATTCCAGGCATCATCATATCCATCAAAACAACGGCTACGTCTTTATCCTTCCTGAGCAAAGCAATGGCATCTTCTCCGCCTGTAGTGGAAAGACATTGATAACCCTTAGACTTTAATACTGCTGTTAAAGCAAATATATTCCTGTTATCATCATCAACTATTAATACTTTTTTTGCCATATATATCACACCTTATCGTAAAGCCAAACACGGAGCAATGAGATTAACTGATCAATATCTACAGGCTTCGAAATGTAATCTGACGCACCTGCGGAGATGCATTTTTCCCTGTCTCCCATCATTGCTTTTGCAGTAACAGCCAAAACAGGTAAATGTTTGTATGCAGAAATTTTTCTGATTTCCTTAGTGCTTTCATAACCATCCATCTCAGGCATCATCATATCCATTAGTACAATGTCTACAAGAGGGTTTTCTTTCAATATCTGCAAGGCTTCTTTGCCATCTGTAGCCGCAAGCACTTTCATTTTGTGCTGCTCCAGCGCTTTTGTTAGCGAAAAAATATTCCGTACATCGTCATCCGCAATCAAAACAGTCTTATTATTCAGTACTTCGTATAGCCCTCCCAGTCTTTCAGAAAAGGGCTTCTTAATTTTGCTATCAGTCTCTTTCTCCTCTACAAGGTGCAAAAACAATCCCGCCTCATCCAGTATCCGCTGATAGGAATGGGCTGTTTTAACCACGATGGAGTCTGCATATTGTTTAATCCTCGATTCCTCTCCTTTTGACAAGTGTTTCCCTGTAAATATGATGATCGGAAGGTTTTCCAGTCCTTCAGTCTTTTTGATGGTTTCCAGCGTTATGTATGCATTTTTGTCGGGAACTCCCATATCAAGGATTACGCAGTCAACCTCCTTTTTCCGCAGGTCACTAATGCTTTGATCTACATTGTTAGTTACTTTTGTAGTAATATCATGATTGCTTAAGAAGTAACTAAGGGCTTCTGCATGCTGCTTATTTTCTTCTACTATCAGTACTTTTTTGGGATGACGGCTTAATGCATGTTCCAGCTTTTGAAAAATCTGCTTCATATGCTCCAGGGCCACAGGTTTGTTTATAAAATCAACAGCTCCCTTTAACAGGCTCTCCCTCTTAACCTCCAGCGAGGACATGATATGAACCGGTATGTGCCGTGTAGAAGGGTTCAGTTTTAATTCTTCCATCACCTGCCAGCCATCTTTGACCGGCAACTGTATATCCAATAAAATAGCGAGCGGCTTATAAAGATTGGCCAGTTCTATGCCTGCATCTCCTCTTACAGCCACAATTCCTTTGTAATTTCTTTTACGCGTAAAATTCAACAAGGTCTTTGCGAATGCAGTATCGTCCTCTATAATCAGAATAATTTTATCTTCAGCTTTGATGCTGTCACGGTCGTCGTCAACTTCCTGAGGTATATGAGTCACCGTAAACCGTTCTGCCACTACTTCTTCAGGCCTGTCGAAAGAAACTGGTGCTGTAGCCGCTTGAACCAATTGTTTAACCGCATCGCTTCTGTCAATGGGAAGTGAAAAAGTAAACTCACTACCTACATTTTCTTTGCTTGTAAGTTCAATATGGCCACCCAAGAGCTTTGCCAGCTCCCTGCTTATAGATAAGCCAAGTCCTGTTCCCCCAAACTTACGCCGCGTTGATCCATCAGCTTGCTGAAATGCTTCAAATATTAACGATTGCTTGTCAGACGGTATGCCAATCCCCGTATCTGTAACCTTAAATAATATGAATTTATCTGCCTTTGTAACAGTCAGCGAAACCCTGCCCTGGCTGGTAAATTTAATAGCATTAGAAAGCAGATTTTTTAAAATCTGTTCTAAGCGCATCTTATCTGTATTCACATGATGTACGCCTTCTTCTACCTCAATGATGAGCTCCAGGTTTTTGTTCTTAGCCAAAGGATTGAATAATGACCGCATATCTGTGGTGATCTCCACAATACTCATGTTGGTAAATTCGAGCTTCATTTTACCTGCTTCGATCTTGGAGAGATCAAGGATCTCATCTATCAGGCCTAGCAGGCCTTGTCCGGAGCTTTGAATTACTTCTGCGTACTCAATATATTCCGCTTCCAGCTCCTTGTTTTCAGACATCAGCTTTGACAATAGCAATATGGAGTTTAAAGGAGTCCTCAATTCATGGGACATATTTGCCAGAAACTCAGATTTATATTTTGTACTCTGCTCCAGCTGCTCAGCTTTTTGCTGTATATCAAGATTTCTTTCTTGTATGAGCTGGTTTTTTTCTTCAAGCAGACTGGTCCGCTCTTCAAGTTCCTGATTACTTTGCAGCAATTCTTCCTGCTGCACCCTTAATTCTTCTTCAGAGGTTTGTATTTTCTGCGTTTGGGCTTCAAGCTCTGCATTCAGGCCCTCAAGCTCACTATGCTGTGCCTGCAGTTCCTCTGCCTGTGCCTGGGTCTCCTCTAAAAGCTCCTGCATTTTTCTACGGTTCTGAGAAACCTGAATAGCAACTCCAATATTATGGGAAACATTGTTAAGAAATTCCAGTTGCAAGGGGGTATAACTGTTTAAAGAACCAAATTCCATCACTCCAATCACCTCAGTGTTCCGCATTATCGGAACCGCCGCGATATTCCTTGGCCTTGTATTTCCTGCGGCATAACTAATCGTTAGTTCCCCTTGAGGAATGTCATTAATTAAGATTTGCTTTCCTGATTTAAGCACCTGTCCTGCCACCCCTTCTCCAATCTTCATCGTTTTATACTGATCTTCAATAAGCGAATATCCGCCTTCCAGATACAGATGACCATCTTCTCCAATCAGATAAAGTGCTGCCACCACACTATCGGTATGCCCTACAATACTCGCAATGATATCATCTGCAAGTACATCTACGCTTTTCTCACCAACCATCTGGTCATTCAGACTGGCAATTCCCGACTGAAGCCATTCTTTGTCGGCCAAAAGCGTAAACGAATACTGAAGAGATTCCGCCATTGCATTTAATGACCCTGCCAGGCTACCCAGACCATCCTTTTCTTTCTCATCCAGACGAATTTTATAATCTCCGTTTGAGATCTTACTGGCTATATTTTGGATCACTGTTATCCTGGTATCCATTTCCTCATTCTTTTCCTGCAGTTCCTGCTGAAGTCTCATACGGGTTGTGAAATCCATAGAAACCTTTCGATAAAAAAATATCGTAATTAAGACCGCAAGTGCCGCAGCGATAACTATTAGAATAGGTGTATAGCCTGCAATGGTGTTTAAGTCCTTAGTTCTGATATCAAGCAATCTCTTTTCCTCATCCTGCATTTTTTTTATGATAGACCTTGCTTTGTCCATATAATTTTTTCCGGTCAGCAGTTCATCGATACTTACATTTCCACCCCTGCCTTTAATAACCAAGGTTTTTTCGATAATACCCAATCGTTCTTCAATGATGTTTTGCAATTGCTTTACACTTTGTTGTTGAAATGCATTATCTCTTGTTTTTATAGTTATTTCGTCTAAAAGCGCTGTTGCGTCCTCCTTAGCACCGTTAAATGGATCTAAAAAAACTTTATCTCCAGTCAGCAGATATCCCCTTTGGCCCGTCTCCGCGTCTTTGAGTGTTGATATTACCCCCTCCAGTTTGTTGATAATGTCACTGCTGTGGGATACCATGTCTGCACTTCTGATCAGATTCTTTATACTTATATAAGACGCCAGTGAAGTGATAAAAAGTATCAGTAGCGATAATCCCAAGCCAATACGCAGATTATTTTTTAATGATGTTTTCTCCATAAAATTAATATATTAATCGGTTTCTGATCCCGAATCTGCTGGCAATAGGAAATAAAATTCCGACCCTTCATCTAGTTTGCTTTTAACGCCAACCTCTCCGCCATGACGCCTGATGATTTCAGCAGAAATATACAAGCCTATCCCCAATCCCTGAAAATGTATGGCAGTTTCTTCTACTCTGTAAAATTTATCAAACACACATTTCTGTTGTTCAGGTGCTATGCCTATACCAAAATCCTTCACCCCAAGATAGACTTTATCTCCTTTATTATTTAGGTTGATGTGAATTTCACTGGTTCCCGGAGAATATTTGATGGCATTGGTCAAAAAGTTAATGACTACCTGCTCAATACGCATTTCATCAGCATAAACCTCTCTCGCTACTGTTCCATTTCTTATAATCTTAAATTCAGGACTAGATTGATGGATGATGTCAATCACACTATCCAGTAGTTCATCAATATAAAAATATCTTTTATTAAACTTAAGCTTTCCGCTTTCGATTTTTGAAATATCCAAGAGGTCCGCTATAAGGTCATGGAGTTTTTCAAGCTGCACCTGGGCTTTCCCCAAGTGCTTTTTTAATGTTTCAG
Organism: Pedobacter psychroterrae; assembly: GCF_004331695.1. GTDB lineage: Bacteria > Bacteroidota > Bacteroidia > Sphingobacteriales > Sphingobacteriaceae > Pedobacter > Pedobacter psychroterrae. The sequence goes on from NZ_SJSL01000001.1 coordinate 768,855, forward strand.
TATCTCCTTTATCAATACTTCTCTCCAGCAACTGCATATAGCCTTTCACACTTGTCAGCGGCGTTTTTAGTTCGTGGCTTGCAATACTGATAAATTCGTCCTTTTTACGCTCTGCCTGCCTTCTGAATTCTATTTCATCAAGCAGTGCTTTTTGGATATCTATCAGTTTTCTATTCTGCTCATAAATCCTGTAAAACGTTTTTACTTTTAATAGTAAAACACTCATGTCAACAGGCTTAGTAATATAATCCAAACCTCCTGACAAATAGCCCTTTGTAATAAATTTAAGCTCCGTATTTACTGCTGACAAGAAGATAATGGCGGTTTCTTTTGCTTTGCTATATCCTGAGATCGCCTCTGCTACTTCAAAACCATCCATTCCTGGCATCTGAACATCCAGAATAATCAGAACATACTCATTTCTAAGGACTTTTTTTAAAGCCTCCTCTCCCGATGATGCCGTATCTATTTCAAAATTATGTGTTTCAAGAACCCTTTTTAAAGAAATCAGGTTCTCAGGTGTATCATCTACAATTAATATCATTATAAAAATAAATGCGCTTATATAGCATCAAAAAAAATAAAGTTAAAAATAAACTTGTTATAACTGACTTGAATTAAAAGTATCTCCCTGATTAATATCTCCGGTATCGAATCCCTTTTTAAACCAGTACATTCTTTGTGCGGATGTACCGTGCGTAAAAGCATCGGGAACAACCTCTCCCTGTGCCTGCTTTTGCAACTTGTCATCACCAATGGCATTTGCGGCATTTAACGCTTCTTCAATGTCACCCTCCTCAAGCTTAAAATCCTTTAATTTTTGTGCGTGATGTGCCCATAGGCCAGCATAGAAATCTGCCTGAAGTTCCAGTTTAACAGACAAGCGGTTGTATTCCGTTTCACTAAGCTCGCCGCGTGCCCTCTGCATCTTTTCTGAAATGCCCAACAGGTTTTGAACATGGTGCCCTACTTCATGTGCGATCACATATGCCTGAGCAAAATCTCCAGCAGCACCAAACTTATTTTTTAAGTCTTCGTAAAATGAGAGATCAATGTAAACCTTATGATCGCCAGGACAATAAAATGGGCCTACTGCTGCGCTTGCGCTACCACATGCAGATTGAACCATGTCTGTAAACAGGACCATATTAGGTTCTTCATATGTATTTCCAAGCGATTCAAATTGCTGGGCCCACACCTGATTGGTTGATTCCAGTACTCCATCCACAAACTTCCCTTCAGCATCTGTAGGATCACCTTTTTTACCTTCAGTCTGCGTAACACCATCAACTGGCAACTGACTAACCAACCCAGTTAAATCTGTGCCAAAAAGCAGACCTAATATAACAACTACAATACCGACTCCACCGCCTACCATTCCCCCACTCATCCCCCTGCGGTCATCTATGTTACCACTTCCTTTACCGAACCATTGCATAAAATCTTAGTTAAATTTGGTACAGTTCCTTAGCGGCAATTGTTATACCAAACTAACTAAAAAATCGAATTACTTAAAATTCACTGAGGGCAGTGGTTATCCTGTTACGGGTTTCATCCACTCCCAGGGCAACTGCGATGTCAAATACACCAGGTCCAAATTTTCCGCCAACCAGCATAATCCTGAATGGCAGCATGAGCTCCCCTGGTTTAAAACCACGCGCTTCAGCCAATTGTTTAAACCTCTCTTCCAGGTTTGATGCTGACTGCCCTTCATTTATCTCCAGGGCATATTCCTCAAAAAAGATTTCCTTTTCCGGTGTCCACTTTGGCTTTACCGCAACCAGATCATATTCAGCCGGGACATTAAAAAAGTACGAACCCTGTGCTATAAAATCAGTAAATACATTGCACCGATCTTTAATTAGGTCAATGATCTTCTCCAGGTAGCTGTCATCAGCAGGTACGAAACCCTGATCAGCAAAAACAGCTTTTACAGCTGGCAGTAATTTTACCGCATCCGTATGTTTAATCCATTCATGATTGTACCATTTTGCTTTCTCAAAATCGAACTTTGCCCCTGCTTTGCTGATCCTTTCCACAGAGAATTTCTCGGTCAGTTCTGCTAAACTGAACAATTCCTGATCGGATCCGTCGTTCCAGCCCAACATTGCCAGTAAATTTACAAAAGCTTCCGGCATAAAACCCAGCTCCTTAAATCCTTTGGTCAGGTCGCCAGTTTTCGGATCAGTCCAGTTCTGTGCATACACCGGAAATCCAAGCCTGTCACCATCACGTTTGCTCAGCTTACCATTGCCATCCGGTTTTAATATGAGAGGTAGATGTATCCATTGCGGCATTTCATTGGCCCAGCCCAGATACCTCCACAATAAGATGTGGATGGGGGCCGAGGGCAGCCATTCCTCTCCTCTGAATATATGGCTGATCTCCATCGCCCTGTCGTCAGCTACTACAGCCAAATGATAAGTAGGCATTCCGTCAGCTTTTAATAAAACTTTATCATCTATCAGATTGGTATCAAAACTTACGTGTCCTCTTATGAGATCAGTAAATGAAACCAACTCATCTTTTGGCATTTTTATCCTGACCACATAAGGCGTATTGTCGGCCAAAAGCGCGGCCACTTCAAGCTCAGTCAGCGAAAGGGAGTTGCGCATTCCGTTCCGCGTACCCTGTCCATAAGTGAAATTTAGCACTTCCTTGCGCTTTGCATCAAGCTCCTCAGGCGTGTCAAAAGCATAGTATGCATGGCCGTCAGCTATCAACTGATCCGCATACTGCCTGTAGCTTGCTTTTCGCTCACTCTGACGGTAAGGCCCAAATGAACCTCCCTGCTGCGGACTCTCATCCACAACAATGCCACACCATTCCAGGCAGGACACGATATACGCTTCTGCACCTTCCACAAAGCGTGTCTGGTCAGTGTCTTCCACGCGCAAAATAAACGTACCATTGTGCTGTCTGGCAAACAAATAGTTAAACAGCGCAGTACGCACACCGCCCAGGTGCAGCCCTCCTGTCGGGCTGGGGGCAAATCTTACTCTTACTTTCTTTTCCATATTACTGCCTGCAAAGATATATTTTTGTAATTTGGCTTCATAATCTATGAATCCTTACGAGAAAAAACGGCGCTGGAAATTCTTTTTACTGGTCTTTGCCATTGTTATCGGCGCAGCCTCAGTTTTTTACAGCGATTTCTTCGTTAAGAAAATGGAACGCGAAGAGCGGTTGCAGTTTGAACTCTATGTAAAAGTAACCGAACAATCATTTAACATGTACGATGATGACCGGTATACAGGCGTGATCGACCTCATCAGGACCAACAATAAATTGCCGGTGATCATGACTGACGGCAACGACGATATTATCGGTTATCAGGGCTTGGATTCTATAAAAACTTATTACAATGTCGATGATAATAAGCTGGAAAATTATGACCCCGAATATTTTGCACGTCAGCTAAAGATTATGAGGAAGCAACATCCGCGAATACCGATCACCGGCCTGGATGGAAAACGCTGGTTTATTTATCACAAGGATACACCTACATTGACACAGTTGCGTTATTTCCCTTATATACAATTGTCCGTGATCGCCCTGTTTTTACTTACTGCATATGTAGCCTTCAGTTCCGCACGCAAGGCAGAGCAGGACCAGGTATGGGTAGGAATGGCCAAAGAAACAGCCCATCAGCTTGGCACGCCGATATCATCATTGATGGCCTGGGTTGAGCTCATCAAGTCACGCTTCAATGCAGAGGAAGACCCCTTGATCGCAGAAATGGAAAACGACATCAAGCGCCTCGAGGTAATTACTGACCGCTTCTCTAAAATCGGGTCCAAGCCCATCGTAGAAGACCATGTGATGTATACTGTTATTTATAATTTTGTCCAATATTTTAAATTGCGCACATCCGATAAGATCATTTTCAGCATCACAGGTGATGACCAGGTGAGGGCGCTACTAAATGTGCCTCTTTTTGACTGGGTAACAGAAAACCTGCTTAAAAATGCGGCCAATGCTATTGAAAATGAAGGAAAGATCACCATCAACATTATCGAAAACCTGGCTAAGGAAGAAGTCTTTATAGATGTATCAGACACCGGAAAGGGGATCGCACGGTCTAAATTCGACGCCGTCTTTCAGCCTGGCTATACTACACGCAAGCGCGGCTGGGGCCTCGGCCTTTCACTTACCAAACGCATTATTGAAAATTATCATAACGGGCAGATCTTTGTTAAAGAATCCGAATTGGGCAAAGGGACTACCTTTCGTATCATTTTAAAAAGCAGCATTACTTATGAACCGACCTCAAACACATGAGTATCCAGCATGGGCAGAAACCTACATCAAATTGATTGATGGCGATGATGTGATAAACTTACTGGAGCGGCAGGCAACTGAATATCCCGATTTTATCCGCAATCTGATAGAAAAAGCAGACTATGCCTATGCGCCAGGCAAATGGACCATCAAAGAAATGACAGGACATATCATTGACACAGAGCGTATTCTGGTATACAGATTGACTTGCTTTGCCCGTAATGAGCGGCAGCCTTTGCCAGGCTTTGAAGAAGATGAATATGTCGCGAATGCCCATTTTTCAGACAGGAGCCTTCTAAGCCTTTCCGAGGAGTTCTCGCTTTTAAGAAAATCTGACCTTTACTTGTTCAAGTCCCTCACAGAAGCTGAACTGGAAAAGATGGGTACCGCAAGCAACAGGCAAATTACCGTAAGGGCTTTACTTTTCGTAATTGCAGGCCACATTATGCACCATGTACAGATCATTAAAGAGCGCTATCTGTAATGTGGTTTTCTGAATTTACTCCGCAGGGGCTAAATGACCGCCCAAAAAACCATATGGGTGCTTTTCTGGATATACAGTTTACAGTGGTCGGCATAGATTCTCTAACAGCAACCATGCCTGTCAATGAGCGTACTCATCAGCCCGCGGGCATCTTGCATGGTGGCGCATCGGTGGTATTAGCCGAAACCCTTGGCAGCGTAGCTTCTTACATGTGTATCGATCCTGAAAAATACATCGCGGTAGGTCTCGAAGTAAACGCCAACCACCTCCGCCCAGTCAAAAGCGGACTGGTAACAGGTATTTGCAAACCCCTGCACATTGGCGCCAAAACGCACATCTGGGAAATTAAAATTTACAACGATAAAGGCAAGATGAACTGTGTAAGCAGGCTTACTGTAGCAATTATCAATAAGCCGCAATAGTCGCTTTATAACACCTTCGCCTTTCGACCCTGACAAAACCCGGAAAATATTATCCATATGACATACATTAGCTAACGAATAGTTAACATACATTTAATGTTCCCTTATTTACTTGCACCGTACTTTTGGTGGAAATAAATTTTGGTCCAAATGTCTGCAAACCCGAATGACGAACGTGAATTGATTAGCCTTTGGAAAAGCGGAGATGAAAGGGCATTTAACCAATTATTTAAACTTCATTTTTATAAACTGTTCAAATTTGCTTCCCGCTATATCCATGATGCTGAACTGGCAAAAGAAATAGCAATGGACGTCATGTTCAAGGCCTGGCAAAAAAAGGATGAACTGGCCAATGATCGTCCAAGTTTGCAACCCTTCCTGTTTCATTTGTTGAAAGCTGTGATTATCGATCAGTTTCGAAAGAAAAGCCTCCATATCTTACCCATCGGGGACATGCTAACCGAACCAGCCTCAATAGAAAGGGCAGATGACCTGATCAATTACCGTGAACTAACCCAGTTATACCAGGAAAGCCTGAACAGCCTTAGTCCCCAAAGAAGACTGGTATTTGAAATGCGTCAGCAGCAAGGGATGAGCTACCAGGAAATAGCAGATGAACTTAATATTTCCTCAAAAACAGTAAATCGCCATCTTACAGATTCTTTTCATACCGTCAGAAAATTCATGAGAAAATTCAGGTAGATTTTCTCGCTCAATATCAGCTGCTTACGGGTTTGTTTAAAAAATAACACCCTCCCATTGGGTATAAATTCCATTTCTTACGGTATGTATGAATAGGGCAGCTTGCCACAAACCAAAAGCATGAAGAAAGAAATTGACAAGGAATTATTAATCCGCTATATCAACAACAACTGTACGGCAGAAGACCTGCTACAGGTGCAGCAGTTTCTTAAAGATCCCATGTGGAAGCTGGCGCTGGAAAAGATGCTGGAATCCGACTTTTCTGCAATGGAGGATCCGCCAAAGGCGGATGAAGCTGTTTTGGAGGAATGGGACCAGGAGTTCCGGACTAAATATTTTAAAAAGCCACCGATCAAGTTCTGGCATACGCAATGGATGAACTATGCCGCTGCTTGCCTGCTAGTGCTGGGTGCCGGCGCCTATTTTTTAAGCAAACAACGTGTTGAGCGTGTTGCGATCCCTACAGTTGCGATGGTGGAAAAGACGAATCCAAGAGGTGTCCGTTCTAAAGTCACCCTGCCGGACAGCTCGGTTGTATATCTCGGGCCAGGCAGCAGCATCAGTTTTCCCGAACAATTTGCTGTGAAGGAAAGAACTTTGACGCTTACAGGGGAAGCTTTCTTTGAAATATCAAAAAATCCTGAGCGGCCTTTCGTAATCCATACCGGAGAAATACAGACAACAGTACTGGGCACCTCCTTCAAAATAGCTGCATTCAAAGATAACCTGTTATCCGTTGAAGTGGCCACCGGCAAGGTCCGGGTATCCAGGAAAGAAAATACAAAAGTAGCTGAACTCGCCGTGCTAATTCCCGGAGAAGGAATCATATGGAACGAAAAGCGCGGAAAAGCGGAAGCAATCCATACTGACATCTCCGCAGTTAAAAGTTGGGCTACCGGAGAAATATCATTTAAAAACCGTTCGCTACCCCAGATTGCAGCTGAACTGGAAAACTGGTACGACGTAGAGATTCGTTTTGCAAATACAACAGTAGTCCGCAAACACCTCTCACTGAGTATCGACGGTACAGCCTCACTGGCAGATGCATTGGATATCATCTGTACGACCGCTCACCTGAATTACCATTTTAATGGAAAGGGGCAGGTCGTCTTATCAGGTAACAAATAACAACGAAATGGAAAGGAGAAGAATGAACGGTTAGTCTTTACTAAAATAAAAAATCCGTCCCCGGTAAAACCGGAAACGGAAGATGTGATCACATGCAGTAACATGTTTACCAAGACGCTGTACTACAAGTGAAATGCTCTGGGCCAGGCCCGGATACAATTAAAGTGCTTTTATCAAACAACGTTAACATTCAAAAATATGCATAATGTAGGAAAACTACGTCCAACAATTCCATTTATCATGAAATTATCTCTGATTATCGCCGTGTTCCAGCTCACCTTCATTGGTGTTCTGCTGGGTAGTGATGTACGGGGACAAAACCTCGATGAGCTAAAAATCGGGATTACACTCCATAATGCTTCCGTCGAAGAGGGCCTTATTGCACTCTCGCAAAAAAGCGGCATCAGGATTTCCTATGCGGAAGAAGTGCTGCAGAAAGAAAGTAAAAAGATCACTTTAAACAGCAATAGCATTACAGCAGGATCGGTTTTACGGAATATCCTGGAGAAAACCAACCTTAAATACCGGCTCTTTAAAAACTATATCATTATTGATGCCAAGCCTGTTCCGCAACAACCCGGGCGGATTACCGGTAAAATCACGGACGACAGGGGCGAGGTGTTGCCGGGTGCATCTGTTAAAGTCGTTGAAACCGGACAAATGGCGCAGTCAATGGTTGATGGCAGCTATGAGCTGAATATAAAGCCGGGCACCTATACACTGGAGATCAGCTATGTCTCGTTTTTAACCCAGCGGATAACAGACGTGGTTATCACTGAAGGAAAAAATACGATGTTAAGCATCGCTATGAAGGCAGATACCAAGGGTCTGTCTGAAGTGGTGATCACTTCCAGCTATAAAAAAGCATCGGTAGCAGGGTTATATGCACAACAGAAAAACTTGTCCAATCTTTCAGACGGAATCTCCGCCGAGCAAATCAGTGCAACCCCGGATAAACATGTGGGAGAAACCCTGAAACGGATCACCGGGGTATCTACCAACGAAAATAGGAAAGTAGTCATCCGTGGTATTGCCGAGCGTTACAACGTGTCCCTGCTGAACGGGAGTACTTTGCCCAGCACCGATGTTCAGGAGCGTGATTTTGAGTTCAACCTGATCCCGACCAACCTGGTAGACAATATCGTTGTGGCTAAGTCCATTACTGCAGATATGCCTTATGGGTTTGCCGGAGGTCTGGTCCAGATCACCACTAAATCTGTACCTGAAAGCAATTTTTTGTCCTTCAGTGCAGGCTCTTCTTACAACAGCCGCACCATCGGTAACGACTTTCTGGGGTATGGACGTGGCAAGTATGATTATTTAGGTTTTGATGACGGGGGAAGGGACCACTTTCCTGATAACATGCTAAATCTTGTCGGTAAGTTTGATCCAACCAAGGAAGATACTGAAAATGAGATCAAAGCCGCCCAGGTCGCAGAACAGAACAAACGTATAGGAGGAACAGAGCGACTGGGTACGCGCCGTTTTAAAGCCGCACCCTCACAAAATTACCAGCTGAGTTTGGGCAGAACCTATTCGTTTAGCGACACCAAAGTACAAAAGTTTGGTTTTGTTGGTTCGGTAAGTTACCGTAACACACAGACCAATGATAATGTTTCCAGCATGCGCCGGGGAGACTGGGCCCAGGTTCCTACGCGCTCGGACGATCCTACTGATATAAATACCGGGAATATTTATAAGTTTAATACGACCCTGGGCTTACTGTTAAACGGTGGTTTCAAGACGGAAAAACACCAGATCAATACCTATAATCTATACACACGTATCTTCGACAACCAGTTTAGCCGCTATACCGGCTGGACTTTTGAAAGGCCTAAAAATGAGGATGATACGAAATACCCAAGCATACTAGATGATGAAAGACCCAAATTCACAGATCTACTGCAGAATAAAGTAAGCGGCACCCATCGCGTTAAATCCTTCACTATCGAGTGGGGGCTTGCAAGGACTTCTTTAAAATCTATAGAACGCGATGCGGTTTCGGCCGCACAGAATCCCAGAGAAACTGGAAATAGAGTGCTTTATATGTATTCTTTAGGGACCATAAGCGATCCAGGTTCCGGCCCGCTGCACCGCGATGAGTACCTCTACAAGGAAAATAACCTCGATGGTGTGCTTAGTGCTGCCTATGATTTTAAGCTCGGCAAGACCAGGCACACTTTGAAAACGGGTGCTAATTATTTAAAAAAGCATGCATTTTATGATTGGCAGGTACTTCCTATAACAATGGGGCCCAATTCTACTGTTCCGGTCGAGCTGATCCCTATCCAGGACTGGGGGAATTACATGAGCATGGAAAATGCAGCAAACAGTTTGTTCTATTTTAAGCAGGATTATACGTCAAATAAATTTGAGGCTAAAAGTTTAAATAAAGGTGCGTTTGCAATGTTGGACCATAAATTACTCTCCGGTCTTAGGGTAGTGTGGGGTGCCAGGGCTGAGTACTTTAAGCTGGATACTTTAGTAAACTCAGCCAGCAAACTGGCGGACAAAAACAGTCAAATATTCTTTGCTGAAAAAAAAGACTGGTATTTTCTGCCTTCGGCAAATGTTACCTATTCTCCTATAAAGGACATCAACCTGCGTGCATCGTATGCCAAGTCCGCAGTTCGTCCCGGAATGATGGAAAATTCAAGGTTCTCCCGTTTCAACCCCAACTACGGCTCTATCGTAAGGAGCAATGGTGTTAGCAGTACGATTATTGACAATTATGATGCTAAGATAGAGCTGTTTCCGGGCGCTGGTGAAATTTTATCTGCGGCTTATTTCTATAAGTATTTTGATAAACCGGCAGAATACTACCGGCTAGATAATGAAAATAATGGAAGGGGCTACATCACAATCTCAAATTCTGACTGGGCAAAAGTACGGGGATGGGAATTTGAAATACGTAAAAGTTTAGGGTTTATAAATGATGGGCCTTCTTTTTTAAAGGATGTGTTTGTTAGCGGAAACCTCACTCTTCAAAAATCAGAAGTAAGGGCAAGAGAAATACAGTATGGACAAACCGCTGCCGGCGTCGACTCAATGTATTATAAATACCTGAAATATCCGCGTGCATTGTATGGACAGGTGCCATTGTTGTATAATGCAGGCATACAGTACGCAGGCAAAAAATTGGGCTTGAACGTTACCTTAAACCATGCTGGTTATAAAACCTTTATTACCGGGATAGAGCCAGCTTTTGTTGAATACGAACGACCGCGTACGCAAATGGATGCGCAGATCAGCTATAGGTTTCTGAAAGGAAAAATGGAAACCAAACTGAATATGAGCAACTTGCTCGATGCTCCCTTCCGTTACTTTATCAATGATCCATCAACCTATGAACTAAAACCGGGAAATGAGGATAAGCTGAACCTGGAATGGAACGATAGATATGCCTATAAATTTGGTTTCTCGGAAAAATTTGAAAAAGGATATACAGATCCGGTTACGAACAGGCAGGTGGGTGACAGGGAGACTTCTACCCGCTACACCGGCCGTACATTCAGTCTCTCATTATCTTATAATTTTTAATTTATTACATCATGATCAGAAAATATAAAATAATATATCTGGTGGCTATTCTGCCTGTATTATTCTTGGGTGCTTGTGAAAAAGATGGCACCCATATATCGCCTACTCTAAAAGCGATCAATAAAAATTTTAACATCAGTGGGTTTGTATTGGGGGATACCATTGAACAGTATTTTGATAACGTTAAAATACGTGAATATTACGGGCAGGTAAGGACCGTCAGGATGCAAAACCAGTTGGCCTTTGTAACGGATGAAGTCAACATGGAACTGAAAAGAAAAAGTACCGGGGAAACGATCTATCGCCAGAAATTTAAAATAGACGATAAAGAGAGCATTGTTCCGAATTTCTATTTTGACGGGCTCAAGTTCAACGACGGTTATTCTTATCCAGATGCACAGGGAGATGATTATACGGCTAATTTTTATGTGGATAAAAAAGGGGGCACTAACCCCGTAGACATCAATATTGATGTACTTGAATACTATTATGACAGTACCAAGCCAGATCCGCTAATAGTGGTAAACACGACTACGATTCCAATCGCCGAAAATGTTAAACCCGGCGAATGGACTCCCTATTTGCAGATACCAGTACCGATGGTCACCCCACAGCAAAGCGGTACAGAGCTATACCCCATCGTAGTGGTAAGGGACTCGAAAACCAAAGATTATTATGTAGATAAGGATCGGGACCGGAGTGTTGTAAATATGCAGATTCCATTTTTGGGCGTTTCGCCGGGTAAGGTACAAAGCGTATATCTCAACCGGAAACCGGCAGACGGAAAAAACTTCTATCTGGAGTTTTATGAGCTGGTACAACTTTTTCCAAGATAATGAGGGATTACTTACAACATAATATCCCTCATAGAAAAACCTAAAAGGCAAAGGCCAGCAAAATTTGCTGGCCTTTGCCTTTTTAAACTAAAAAATAATCAATATCTTTGGCCCCTTAACTTTCACAAATGAGTACGCAAGATAACAACAATAGTTTTGACTGGGTTTATTACATTCTTGGCCTCGTAGCCGGGATGCTTTTTGTAGCAGCGATTACCCTTCACGTTGGATGGATACTACTTGGCGGAATCATCGGCTTTATAGTTGGCGCTATCTTTTTAAACGGAATCGTTAAAGACCGCGAGTACTAATAACCGTCTGAAAGGCAATAATAAAATGGCGCAATCCTGATCAATGATTGGGATTTAACTTCTGTGGAGCTTCCAATAACGATCAAATAAGATCAGCGCAATCACTGCGTCCGTAAATAAAAATGCTTTTAAGAAGCCCGAAGTCAATGTCATGCGCACCATGCCATCAAGATTTACATCTATCCTGGGCAGTGAATAACTGAAGTTTGCGTTCATGAATACATAGGCTAAGATTCCCGCTATAGAGCAAAGGAAAACCGCAGCAATCCCATAAATTATTCTCGTGTCTACCCTGGTCTTCAAGGCCACAGGTTTAATTTCAAGCTTTACCTGATCCATTACATTGCGGCTAAAAGACATGGAAGGCTGCTCCATCTCCATTCCTTCCAGCAACTCGCTCAATTGTTCATCTGTGATCTTCATAATAATTCCTTTACTTCATCCTTCAATATTAACTGCATCTTTTCTTTTAGTCTTGCCCGCGCCCTGTGCAGTTTTACTTTTACCGTGTTGGGCTCCGTCTTTAATACTTGCGAGATCTCTTCCAGACTTTGCTCTCCCTGGTAAAACATCGTAATGATCGCCGCATCATTAGGCAAAAGTAAGGCTATTGCCTGATTTAAATACACATAGGCCGATTTTCTTTCTATCTCATTGGCATCATAGGAGGATAGCTGGTTTTCCAGCTGTATTCCTGTCTCTTCATCATCAATGGACTGTGTATCCAGTTGCTTCTTGCGTAAAAAAGTCATAGCAGTAGTATAGGTGATCGTATACAGCCAAGTAGAAAATTTGGAGTGATGACTAAATGTGCCCAATGCCCTGTATGCTTTTACAAAACAATCCTGCGCCACCTCCTCCGCATCTTCTCGCTTCTTCACAAAACGCAGGGCCAGCGTAAATACAAACCGCTCATGACGCTTTACCAGTTCAGCATAAACCTTGGTATTGCCCGCCAAAACTGCTGATATTAAGTCCTGATCTGTTAGCTTCTGCTGCATATATCTGCTATGACGTAGGTTTACCTGAGCAGGTTACAGCAATTTACTCAATTATTTTATTTATAACAATTTATGATCTCCTGGTGTAACCTAATAAAATTTGATGTAGTCATAGCATACAGAACACGAAGTTCAAAGAAATTAAGAATCACCAATTAAACTAAAAAAAATGGAACCTGGAATTGTATTTATAATGTTGTTCTTATGTGCGACAGCAATGGTATTTGGCATCAGATACTTGTCAAACAAAGAACGAATGGCCATGATAGAAAGAGGAATTGACCCACGCATGGGCAAACCTGCACAGAGTGCACCCAAACCCTTCCTGAGCTTAAAATTTGGTTTGCTGATGGTAGGCCTGGGCTTGGGGCTAATAGCAGCACTGCTTACAGTAGTCAATACCAATATTGACAATAAAGAGTCTGTACCGCTCTACTTCGGCTCCATCTTTATCTTCGGAGGAATGGGCCTGATCGTTTCTTATGCCATTGAAAAGAAATGGCTGGATCAGCAGAAAAGCTAGATACCGCAATTGTATACCCTTTTGTCAATAGCGCGTCAATAAATATTCGACGTGTTATTTTTCAGCAAAACTAATCAATCGATTGATTAGTTTTGCTGTATAATTGACAGATGGAAAAAATAGATAAAAGGTCCCGCATACTGGAAGCAGCGACCAAATTGTTTGCCCAACTTGGATACGAGGGTGCATCTACAAGGCAGATAGCCAAAGAAGCGGGAGCTAATATGGCCATGATCAATTACTATTTCGGCTCTAAAGAAGGGGTCTTTATGGAGATCATGACCCAAAAGATCCAGTCATTCAAAGAGGAACTGGATAGCATCAATAAAGACAACCTTACCGGAATGGAAAAACTGCTGCGTGTGGCGGAAGGCTATGCGGTCAGAATCCTTTCCAACCATTCATTTCACAGGATGATGCAGCGCGAACTCCTCTTATCGCAGCGCCCCGAAATGTTTATAAAAGTCAAAGACGCCAAGGCAGGGAATTTACTCATCTTTGAAAACATCATCTCCACCGGCATAGCCGATGGCAGTTTCAGGCGGGTAGATGTGCGGATGCTGATCGCAACGGTCATGAGCACCATCAGCAATGTGGCCCTTTCACCATCACAGATTATCTCTGGCACCTCACTCGACATCAACAATAAGAAAGACAGGAAAGTCATCACCGAACAGTTGATCGCCTATCTGAAAGACCTGATCATAACTTTTTTAACGCCCCAAAAATGATACCCAATACGATTAAAATAAGTCTTTTGAGCTCGCTGTTCCCCGCAATGCTAATGGCTCAAAATATTAAAAAGCTGAGCTTGTCCGAAGCAATTGAGCTGGGTTTAGGCAACAGTAAAAATTTAAAGCTTTCGCAGAGCAAAATTGACGAAGCCCTCTCCAGGCTGGCACAGGTAAAAGACAATGCCCTGCCCGGTGCTTCTGCGGGCTTTTTATACAACCACGCAGAAATCACAACCAACACCCTCAGCATTGGCGGCAGCGACCCGATACCGAACGGCTCAATGGCTTTACAAAAAACTTTATGGCCAAGGGATATCCTTACCTGGATGCAAAACACTTGGCTATCAAAGCCATAGAAGGTACCGTACCGAAACAGTCCTTGCTGCTCACTTATAGCGATCCCGCTATTGTACCTGCAAAAGTTTAAGAAAAATGTAGCCGTACCTGCCGATATACATTAAAAACTGTTAAAATCTCTTTGTTACTAAGTAAAGATTATTTGGTAACTTGAGCGCAAAAATATATTCCCCTTTAACAATGATGCAGAAACAACGCGCAAAAGGCCAGAGAGAATCCGTATTTAACAATGAAGTAGTTTCCAGATTCGAACTATACAACAGTCTTTTCCTTACCCTTCCCTTCTACAAGATAAAAGATACCGGCACTTTACTGCCACTATTTATTAAATACTGTGAAGATGGTGTAAATAACCACGAAACCCCTGCAAAGATCATTGATGTTTTCTTCAAAAAGTATACGCAGGCCACCGCCACAAAAGATGTGATCGACCTACTGTTCCGTTTTATTCAATATATCGAAAGACAGGTAGTACTTTTTGATGCGGTAGAAGATGCCTCTTTTAGCAAGCTCAATGCCGATGACGAAGAGAATGCCCTCCTTTCTTATTTGAAAAAGGGGGTAGATAACAATCCGCTCAGCGACAAGATCGAAAAATTAATTGAAGAATTTTCATTGCGCCTGGTACTGACCGCCCACCCTACCCAGTTCTATCCGGGCAGTGTATTGTCTATCATTACCGACCTGACCACAGCCATAAAGACCAATGAGATCTCAACCATACACCTGCTGCTGCAACAGCTTGGCAAAACGCCTTTCTTTAACAAGAAATCGCCTACCCCTGTTGATGAAGCGCTAAGCCTGGCATGGTATCTTGAAAACGTATTTTACTTTGCTGCTGCCAATATCCAGTCGGGCATAGACAAAACGCTGAATGATTTTAACATTGAACCAAAAAAGATCGTGGAACTTGGCTTCTGGCCCGGTGGCGACAGGGATGGAAACCCCAATGTCCATACTGACTCGACCATACAGGTATCCAAAATGCTGCGCCAGATCTTGTTCCGCTGCTACTACCGCGACTTCAGAAACCTGAAACGCCGCATTACTTTCAGAGGTGTGGAAGATTCTATTGCCATCGTACACGACATCCTATACCAGAATGCTTTTGATCCCAACATAGATCTTAATAATATTTCTGATCAGGTGATCGAACACCTGACAGATATAAAAAACACCCTGCTTCAAGACCATGACGGCCTGTTTGCCGACCTGGTATCCAGCCTGATCCGCAAAGTAGAACTTTATGGTTGTCATTTTGCTTCACTTGATATCAGACAGGACAGCAGGGTACTAAGGGATGTACATACCTATTGCAGACAGAACAAACCGATTGTATCCCTCTTTCCAGAAAATTACAATGACCTCTCTGAAGTAGAAAAGATCAAAACAATTTCTTTTAAAAGCGCAAAGGTCCAGTATACAGAAAAGCCGGATTCCTTAACCGACGACACCCTGCAAACCATTGCAGAAATGCGCCAGATCCAGCAAAGCAATGGCGAACTGGCCTGCCATCGTTTCATCATCAGTAATTGCCAGCAGGCAAGCGATATCTTACAACTGATAGAGCTGTTCTTGTGGAACGGATGGGAAGAAACTGACCTCACGATAGATTTTGTTCCATTGTTTGAAACAGTCCATGACCTTGAGGGTGCTGCGGAGATTATGGAAACCCTATATTCACATCCTTTCTACAAAAAACACCTTCAGGAGAGAGGTAACAAACAGGACATCATGCTCGGTTTTTCTGACAGCACTAAAGACGGCGGATATCTGATGGCCAACTGGTCCATATTTAACGCTAAGGTGGCCCTAACAGAAACGTCCAATAAGCACAATATAAAACTTGCTTTCTTTGACGGCCGTGGTGGCCCGCCATCAAGGGGTGGAGGTAAAACACACCGTTTCTACGCCTCTATGGGTAAAGAGATCGCCAATAAAAACATACAGCTAACTGTACAGGGACAGACTATCAGCTCTCAGTACGGATCAATAGATAGTGCAGAATTCAATATAGAACAATTGATCAATGCAGGTATTTCAGCAGGCATCAGGGAAAAACACAATATATTGCTTGATCCCGTACATAAAAACCTGCTTGATGAAATGGCAAAGGACAGTTTCGATGTCTTTGTTTCACTCCGCAAGCATCCATTGTTCCTCAGCTATCTCGAAAAATTCTCTCCGCTTACCTTGCTTTCCAAAATTACGATCAGCAGCAGGCCGGTAAAAAGAAATTCAGGCGAATCATTAAAACTGGAAGATCTTAGGGCCATCAGCTTTGTAACTGCCTGGAGCCAGCTGAAGCAAAACATCCCCGGTTTTTATGGGGTAGGCACCGCTTTAAAGAATCAGGATGAACTAGGCAATTGGGATAAAGTAGTGGAGACCTACAATGAATCAGGTTACTTCAAAACCATTGTAGACAACTGTATGATGTCTATGAGTAAATCTGACTTTGCCATCACAGCTCATTTTATAAATGATAAAGAATATGGTGCGTTCTGGAAAGTGCTTTTTGATGAATTTGAGCTTTCTAAAGCCATGTTGTTAAAGCTTTCAGGGCATCAGACATTAATGGAAAATTACCCTGCTGAAAAGCGCTCTATTGCTGTAAGAGAGAAAATAGTACTGCCGTTGGTACTCATCCAGCATTATGCATTGGAGCAGCTACAGGGGAAAGTGTCAGAACAGGAACAACAGTCGTACGAAAAGTTGGCGATAAGAACAGTATATGGTATTGTAAACGCAGGTAGGAACCTGGCCTAGCCTTTAAATGCACTCCAGCCCTGGGCTTTTAATTCATGTACCATATTGGATTTGGATATCATTTTACAGCCAGAATTTTTTTCAGTAATGTGGCCAATAATGCTAATATCTACATCGTTCTTTAGCTTTGGATAATCTTCCTGTTTGATGGTGAAAAGCAGTTCATAATCCTCTCCTCCGCTCAGTGCACATACAGTAGGATCCAATCCAAGTTCCCTTGCTGTTTCATAAGTAACGGGATCAATGGGTATTTTTTCTTCATACAAGTTACAACCTTTACCAGATTGCTCACAGATATGAAGTATTTCTGAGGCAAGCCCATCAGAAACATCAATCATGGAAGTGGGTATTATTTCCATCTGAGCAAGGAGATCTACAATATCCCTTCTGCCTTCTGGCTTCAACTGACGTTCAATGATGTAATCTTTACCTTCCAGATCAGGCTGAATATTAGGGTTTTCAAGAAAAATAAGCTTTTCTCTTTCCAATATCTGAAGTCCGAGATACGCACCGCCAAGGTCACCTGATACGCAAAGCAGGTCGCCTTCTCGCGCCCCGTTTCTATATACTACATCCTTTTTATCTACATAACCAATACTCGTTACACTGATCACCAGACCTTGTTTACTTGAAGAAGTATCACCACCGATCAGGTCTATGTTAAATTTATTGCAGGCAAGCTCAATTCCTTTATAGATTTCTTCTACAGCCTCAAGCGAAAATTTGCTCGATAAGCCAATAGAAACGGTTATCTGAGTTGCCACACCATTCATAGCATAAATATCGCTTAGATTGACTTGTACAGCCTTGTATCCCAAATGTACCAGTGGCACATAGGCCAGATCAAAATGAATGCCTTCCAGCAGCAGATCTGTAGAAACAAGAATCTCTTTACCATCAAAATTAAGTACCGCGGCATCATCTCCAATACCCTTAATACTGCTTTCATGCCTAATTTTAAAGTTTTCAGTTAAGTGCTTGATTAATCCAAACTCTCCTAATTCCGCTATATCTGTACGCTCACTATTTTCAAACATATATTTTATTTTTTTAAGCTATTAAGCTATTACGGACGTCATCCTTAATTATTGCAAGTTAAAGTCCAAGGCTCGCTGATATCTCCAGCATTCTTTCAATTGGTTTACGTGCTTCCACTATAATATTTTCAGGTACGGTAACTTCTGGGTATCCGTTCTTTAAACACAAATAAAGCTTTTCAAGCGTATTTCTTTTCATATACGGGCAGTCATTACAGGCACAGTTATTATTTGGAGGTGCCGGTATGAATGTTTTACCGGGATTGGCTTTTTCCATCTGATGGATGATGCCACTTTCCGTAGCTACAATGAACTCCTCAGTATCACTGTTCATGGTATATTTCAGCAATCCGGTAGTTGATCCTATATAATCTGCCATTTGCAGCACTGCTTCTTCACACTCTGGATGTGCAATAAATTTAGCATTTGGATGCCGTTCTTTAAGCTTTGTTATTTTTTCTCTTGAAAATATTTCATGTACCATGCAGGCACCGTTCCATAATACCAGGTCTCTTCCTGTCTTTTTAGCAACCCAGGCACCAAGATTTTTATCCGGTCCGAAGATAATTTTTTGATCTTTAGGCAGACTTTCTACAATCTGAACAGCATTGGTAGAAGTACAGACAATATCACTCAGTGCTTTAAGTTCCGCAGTACAGTTTACATAGGTAATGACCACATGATCAGGATATTTCTCTTTAAATTTTCTGAATAAATGGGGTGGGCAGCTATCAGCCAACGAACATCCCGCTTTTAAATCAGGCAACAAAACCTTCTTGCCAGGAGAGAGTATCTTTGCTGTTTCTGCCATAAAATGCACACCTGCAAATACGATTACATCGGCTTCAGTTTTTGCAGCTTCCTGTGAAAGACCAAGGCTATCTCCAATATAATCTGCAATATCCTGAATATCAGGTTCCTGGTAATAATGTGCCAGTATAATTGCATTTTTCTCTTTCTTTAATTTTTCAATCTCATCAAACAGGTCCAGCGTGGGATCTATGTGCTCATCTACAAAACCTTTTTTTGTTAATTCTTCTAGGGTATCCATTTCATCCGGTTTTTGAATCTGTTGTAAAGATAGGTGCTTTCCACACTTCAATAAATAATAATTATTTAATATAAATAGATTTCTATTGTTTATTAGTGTGTTGGTATTGTTTATAAATACTTTTTTTAAATGTGATTATTTGAGTTGTTAGTGAATTACCAACATTTATATTGCTTTTTTAAATGAAATATAAGCTGATTAACAGCGATCTATTTTTGGTATATAAAACTTATCAATAGAAATATGTGTATTGTTAAGGTGTGTCTAAAAAGTTAATAAACCATACAAAGCTGCTCAAAAATAACTTAAAATATTGTGTCAAATTGTCTTTTTAGAGTAGCTTTAAACATTTAAAAATAGTTGTTCTATTTATTTAGACAAGAAGTTAACATTACTATCAACGTTGTTAACAAAGCAGCGAATTAATACAATTTAATGAGAAAAGTAGATTTTTTGGTTATAGGGTCCGGTATTGCCGGTTTAAGTTTTGCTTTAAAGGCCGCCAGACACGGTAGAGTTTTAATTGTTACTAAATCAAACGAAGATGAATCTAATACAAAGTATGCGCAGGGCGGGGTAGCAGTAGTAGTAGATAAAGATGATTCTTTTGAAAAACATATAGATGATACACTGGTTGCCGGAGATGGATTGTGTGATAAACAAATTGTAGAAATTGTAGTAAAAGAAGGTCCCCAGCGTATACAGGAGATCATTGACTACGGTATTAATTTTGATAAGAACAAGGTTGGAGTGTATGATCTGGCAAAAGAAGGTGGCCATTCTGAACACCGTGTTTTGCACTATAAAGATGTAACGGGATATGAAATAGAGAGTGTATTGCTGAAGCAGATTCATCAAAATGACAACATAGAGATATTAACACATTACTTTTGTCTGGAACTAATCACCCAGCATCACCTAGGTGAGCATGTTGATAAAAGTACTGAAGATATTAACTGTTATGGTATATATGCCTTTAATACAGAGCTTAACGATGTGGAGAAAATATTGGCTAGTGTCACTATAATGGCATCAGGAGGAGCAGGACATATCTATTCCAGTACTACCAATCCAGTTATTGCAACAGGAGATGGAATGGCGATGGTATACCGTGCGAAAGGGAAAGTGAGGAATATGGAGTTTATACAGTTCCATCCAACAGCACTTTATCATCCTGGAGAGTATCCTGCTTTTTTAATTTCTGAGGCTGTGAGAGGTTTTGGAGGGGTACTCAGAAGAAAGAATGGGGATGAGTTTATGTATGAATATGATAAACGCGGATCACTTGCACCGCGGGATATTGTAGCGCGTGCTATAGATGCTGAGATGAAAAAATCTGGTGAAGATTTTGTTTATTTGGATATAAGGCATAGTGATAAAGCTGATATTTTAGCACATTTTCCTAATATATATGCCAAATGTCTGTCTATTGGAATTGATATGACAAAGGACCTGATCCCTGTTACGCCTGCAGCACATTATATGTGCGGAGGTATTCTGGTGGATGAATACGGTAAGTCTTCTATTAATAATCTGTATGCTTGTGGGGAATGCTCTTCTACAGGTTTACATGGTGCCAATAGGTTGGCTTCCAATTCGTTACTTGAGGCTCCGGTATTTGCACATCGTATTTTTGAAGATGCTGTAGCAAGATTTAAACACAATATCATTCCGGATAATATACCTGATTGGAATGATCATGGGGTGATTCAGTCTAACGAGGATATTTTGGTAACGCATAACCTGCGGGAAACACAAAAACTAATGAGTGATTATGTGGGGATTGTCCGTTCAGATTTCAGACTGGAAAGAGCAATGAGAAGGTTATACCTTTTGCACCAGGAAACGGAGGACTTTTATAAAGGTAATAAGGTATCTGTAAAGCTATGTGAGCTTAGAAATGTGATTCAGGTAGCCTTTATTGTGATTAAATCTGCTATGACTAGGAAAGAGAGTAGGGGACTGCACTATACTACAGATCATCCGGAGCATGCTAAACAGTTAACGGATACAATTTTTTAATTTATGCCAGTAATTTTACCAGTAAATGGAGTTAGCCCGCAATGGGGAGACAATTGTTTTATTGCAGAGAATGCAACAATAGTGGGCGATGTGCTGATGGGAGGAAATTGTTCGGTTTGGTTTAATGCAGTAATAAGGGGTGACGTGAACGCTATAACCATTGGAAATGATACCAATATACAAGATGGTGCGGTGATACATGCTACCTATCTGAAAGCCTCCACACACATAGGGAATAGGGTTTCTATTGGACACAATGCCATCGTTCACGGATGTACGCTTAAAGATCATGTGCTGGTTGGTATGGGAGCTATTGTGATGGATAACGTAGTAGTGGAAGAATACAGCATTATCGCTGCCGGATCCGTGGTGCTTGAAAATACGCATTGTGAAGGCGGCTTTATCTATGCCGGCACCCCGGCAAAAAAAATAAAACCCATTACTGAGGAGCAAAGGGCTTTATTAAATAAGTTGCCGGATAATTATATAATGTATTCGGACTGGTTTAGATAGGGTTTTCTTTAGGAATTTCGATTTTTTCATTCCGCTCCCAGTTGGCCTTTATAGAGAGTTCTTTGGGCTCGTTGTAGATTTTTTCCGGCTGTGCTTTTAAACTAACGTTGCCGGTATCCCATATCCCATTTTTATTGGCATCATAAATCACCCTTATAAAGTATTTTCCTTCTTTATAGTTGCTAAAGTTTATGGTAGTATCTTGTCTGATAGGAATGGTATTTACGACTGCTTTTGTTTCGTTTACAATTTCCAGGACGTAGGCTTTATCCTTTTCAGGTATGGTTATTTTAACACTTAAAGTACCGTAATTGTCTTTGCTTGCCAGTTCGAAGCTTTTACTAAATTCTTTATTCTTGGCCTTGAAAATTGCGGTGAATGCACCTTCGGAAAACTTCAGGTCGTATATTTTCTTTGGTTTCCATGGGTATTTGACATAATAGGAGAGTAAGTCCAGACTGTCTTTTTCCAATGTAAAGTTTTGCCTGGCTACAGAATCTTCCAGCAGGCTGATCTTGCTTATGTCGCTGCTTTCTATGGGAAAATTGAAGGTCATTTTGAAATGCCGGGCTGGAGGAAGGACTTTTCCTTCAATGTTGTCTGTAGCCGTTAACAGCCTCTGATAAGTATCTTTTTTACCCCTCGTTATCATGATCGTCTGCAATAATTTGCCTGCTTCTTTTAATACAATCTTGGTTGAGTCAAATCCAAGGTCTGTTAGCCATACCTTTAGTGAGTCGTTGTTTTTACTCCATTTGATTTTTTTACTGACATCGAGGTTATTTGGTTCAAGCACTACCACTTCCGGTGATTTGAGTTTTTGATTGATAACGATCGATATACTTCCATCCGGGTTAAGTTTTTTATCGAGTATTCTTAAAGCCGCTGCATTTTCCTTAAATAGTTTGAGGTTCATACTATCGCGATTTTTATCTACCAATACTACAGAATCTTTTAAGAAGGCGATATCATCCAGGTTCTGCTGATAGATTTTGTCGCCATTTTTTTCTTTTAAAGCATACAATCTATAGGTCCCTTTTCTTAAATTTTTCAAACTATAATTTCCACTACTATCCGTAGTGATGTAAATGGATGGTTTATTTTTCCCAAATAAAGTATCCCTTTCTATGGGAAATATAAAAGCAAGGGCATCAAGTTCAGGTAATCCTGTTAAGGAATTCGTTACCCGTCCGCTTATGCTCAAAGAATCCAGTTCCGGCCCTGTTGAGAATACGTAGCTGAGATTTTTAATTACATTGCTTTCATTTACATCAGCTATTGCAGCTCCGAAGTTCATAGTGTAGGTTGTGTTTTTCTCTAACGTATCAGGGAATGTAATCTCCAGGCTTTTTTGTTTTGTTTTAAGAATTGGTGGTTTTTCCAGTTCAGGAGAAATAGAAAATTCTTTAAACTCATTTTGCAATTTGAAGTACTCGTCAAATTGTATGATGACTTTTTTTGCGTTGAAATTAACAGTGAGGTTTTCAGGAATCATTTTTATCACTTTAGGAGGAGCGAGGTCTCTCGGCCCTCCCTGCGGTTGCTGCATGCTGGCACAGCCCGCTAACACCAGGGAGGCGAATAATACAGTGTTAAAAACGTTGAACTTTGATAGGATGTCTTTTTTGGCCATTTATCTGCGCTGTATTTAAATTTATTGTCATTCCGAAGGATATCATTCAAAAAGTTAGAAAATAGCTTATATCGCTTTAAAATGAGTCTTGTGTTTTATTTCTTTCTTGGTATTTAAAATATTATTAATCAGTAAGTTATAAATTATTTACTGATGTGAACCATTAAAACAGAGATATCTGAGGGTGACACGCCTGAAATACGGGATGCCTGCCCTAAGGTTCTGGGTTTAATTTTCAATAATTTCTCTCTTGCCTCTTTTGAAAGTGATACAAGTTGTGAATAGTCAAAATTTGGATTGATGTCTTTGTCTTCCATTTTCTGCATTTTATTTACAATTTCCTGTTCCTTTTCAAAATAGCTCTCATACTTAATTTTGATCTCTGCCTGTTCTATGGTCTCTTTATCAAATGGCTGGAGAAATTCGTTGAAGCCTGTGCTTACGGTCCTGAGGTCATTAATGCCGACCTGCGGTCTACTCAGGAGACTGAAGAGTTTAACATTTTGATTTAGCTTGCTAGTGCCAAGACCTTCCAGTAGTTCATTGGCGTCTGACATTTCTACTCCCTGTTTTTTAGCGAAAGCAACAATGGCATCTGAATCTTTAATTTTTTGGTTTACCAGTTCCAGGCGCTCATCGTTGATTAAGCCGAGTTTATGGCCGATGGGAGAGAGCCGGATGTCGGCATTGTCCTGTCTCAGTAACAAGCGGTGCTCCGCCCTGGAAGTAAACATCCTGTAGGGCTCTTCGGTACCTTTTGTTACCAGGTCGTCTATTAAAACAC
The DNA here is from genome assembly GCF_004331695.1 of Pedobacter psychroterrae. Classification (GTDB taxonomy): domain Bacteria; phylum Bacteroidota; class Bacteroidia; order Sphingobacteriales; family Sphingobacteriaceae; genus Pedobacter; species Pedobacter psychroterrae. The sequence goes on from NZ_SJSL01000001.1 coordinate 792,983, forward strand.
CAATATATGACTCGGAACGTTTCATAATTAGTTCATGCTGGTCAAAAACCTTCTGATGGGCGTTAATTCCAGCTATAAACCCTTGACTGGCAGCTTCTTCATAACCAGTAGTGCCATTTATTTGTCCTGCAAAGAATAAATTGCTTACCAGTTTCGTTTCGAGCGTCAGTGATAGCTGGGTTGGTGGAAAATAGTCATATTCTATGGCATAACCAGGTCTGAACATTTTAGCGTTTTCAAACCCGGGGATTTGGGTTAGCGCTCTATATTGAACATCTTCGGGCAGGGAGGTGGAAAATCCATTGACATAGATTTCACAGGTGTCCCAGCCCTCTGGCTCTACAAAGATTTGGTGTCTTTCCCGTTCTGCAAAACGGTTGATCTTGTCTTCGATAGAAGGACAGTATCTTGGACCGAGGCCCTTGATCCTTCCTGTAAACATTGGCGACTTCTCAAAGCCCTCTTTTAGGGTTTCGTGTACATTTGTATTGGTATAGGTGATCCAGCAGCAACGTTGTTTTTTTGGAACAGTGGTATTTGTAAAGGAGAACTTGCCCGGATTTTCATCGCCCCACTGTTCTTCCATCAAGCTGTAGTTTAGTGAACGTCCGTCTACACGGGGTGGGGTGCCGGTCTTCATTCTTCCTGCTTCAAAACCAATAGAAGTAAGTTGCTCTGTGAGCCCTGTCGCTGCTTTTTCGCCAGTCCTGCCCCCACCAAATTTCTTTTCTCCGATATGTATCAATCCGTTGAGGAACGTGCCGTTGGTCAGCACGACCGCCTTACCATAAATTTCTACTCCAATAGAGGTTTTAACACCGACAACAGTGTTGTTCTTAATGATCAGGCTGCTCACCATGTCTTGCCAGAAATCCACGTTTTGCGTACGCTCTAAACCCAACCTCCACTCTTCTGCAAATCTTTTCCTGTCATTCTGGCTACGGGGACTCCACATAGCGGGCCCCTTCGATAGATTGAGCATTCTGAACTGTAAAGTTGTCTTGTCGCTTATTATACCAGAATAGCCGCCCATTGCGTCGATCTCACGAACGATCTGACCTTTAGCTACGCCACCCATTGCTGGGTTGCAGCTCATTTGGGCAATCGTTTCCATATTCATGGTAATCAGCAGGACCGAGGAACCCATGTTTGCTGCCGCCGCGGCTGCTTCGCAGCCCGCATGACCAGCCCCAACTACAATTACATCATATTCTTTAAACATCGTCTTTTTAGTTTGCGTTTCACGTGAAACATTGATAATAGGTTTCACGTGAAACGTTTGTTTTTATTTCGTCATGACAAGGCCAGCCATCTTTCCATGACTGTATCCATTTCATTGTTTAGTGTTTCTATTGATTTGGTGATGGTTTGAATTTCTACATAATTCGCACTGTCTATTATTAGCAGTGCAGCCGTGCTCTTTGCAATGATCTCTTCAATTTCCGCTATTCTCGACTCCAGTGATTCCAGTTCTTTCTGATCTTTAAAGCTGAGTTTTTTTGCAGCGGGCGCAGGTGCTGTATTGGGGCTTGGCGCGGGACTGTCCTTTTTCTTTTCGGTTTTTGGGACATCCAGGCTAAGTCTGTATTCAGAATAATTGCCATTGTAAATGTTTACATCCCCATTTCCTTCCATGATAAAGAGCTGTTCGCTCATCTTGTCCAATAGATACCTGTCATGAGAAACAAGAATTAATACACCAGGGAAATTTTCCAAGAACTCTTCCAATACGTTTAATGTATCAATATCAAGGTCATTTGTTGGCTCATCCAATATCAGGAAATTAGGATTTTGCATTAACACTTTCATTAGGTGCAACCGTTTCTTTTCCCCTCCGCTAAGCTTTTCTACCATCCCATGCTGCTTTTTTGGAGGAAACAAAAACAAAGTCAATAATTGGGAAGCAGAGATCGTCTGCCCGTCTGCCATTTTGATGTACTCCGCATCTGACTTAACAATATCAATTACCCTTTCCTTTTCATTGAATGCAAGTCCGCCTTGTTTATAGTACCCATATACGGTTGTTTCGCCTGTGCTTACTTTCCCTTTTTCAGGTGTTAAGTAACCTGTTATGATATTTAATAAAGTCGACTTTCCGGTACCATTCTTTCCTGCCAATCCTATTCTGTCAGCACGTTTAAATATATAACTAAAATCACCAATGATATTATTGTTGTCAAAGCTCTGGCCAATATGGTCCAATTCCAAGATCTTGTTTCCTTGGCGAGACATTTTAACATTTAGCGTAATAGATTGATTGTCAGTTCTTTGCTTGGTTTTGCTTTCCAGATCGTAAAAAGCATCAATTCTTGCCTGAGATTTGGTGGCACGCGCTTGTGGCATCCTTCTCATCCACTCCAGTTCTTTCTTCAGCAAGTTTTTGTTCTTCTGAAAAGTACTCTCGTCGGCAGACTCCCGTTCTGACTTCTTCTCTAGGAAATAGGCATAGTTGCCATTATAGTTGTAGATCTTCCCCCTGTCTAGTTCTACAATGGTATTGCAGACATTGTCAAGAAAATACCTGTCGTGCGTAACCAGCAGAATTGTTTTATTACCCGAAGTGAGTAGTTTCTCCAGCCATTCAATAGTATCAATATCTAGGTGATTGGTGGGCTCGTCCAGCACCAGGATTTCGGGATCTTCAATAAGCAACTTTGCCAGTGCAAGCCGTTTTTTTTGTCCGCCTGAAAGTGTCGATATCTGTTGCTGAAGGTGGGTAATTCCCATTCTGCTCAGAATGGTTTTAATCTCATGCTCATATTCCCAGGCATTGTGCTCGCTGAGCTCCTCATACAAGCGGTTTAATGCTTTCTCGTCAGGATTAGGGTCTTCAATCAGTTCTTCATATTCTTTAATAAGCTGTTGCTGTTTATTGTCCAGAGAAAAGATAAAGTCACTGATAGAATAACCATCAGGAAAGGAAGGCTCCTGATCCAGGAATCCAATTTTCACAAATTTATTCTTTACAATTTTACCTTCAAGAGGAGAGAAGCGCTCTGCCAATAGTTTTAAAAGGGTACTTTTTCCAGCGCCATTGATGCCCACAAGGGCTACACGCTGACCGGTTTGAATACCCAGTGTCAAGTTTTTAAATAGCCATTCGTCGTGATAAGCATGGCCTAAGTTTTCGGCTGCAATTAGTGTGCTCAAAGTAAGTGTTTAAACGATATTACTGATAAGAAATTATTACAAAAGTACAATAATTCTTTTTGTATAAGGTTTTGTATGATTGTTATATATGAAGAGCGGCGAGGTAGTGGTTCTCTTTTTGTGTCATCTGTGTTTTATCAGCCTTGCTTTTGTCTTTGTAACCCAACAAATGCAATGTGCCGTGGATCATTACCCTGCACAGCTCCTCCTTCGGACTGTGCTTATAAAGCATCGCGTTATCCCGGATTCTGTCTATGCTGATAAACACATCCCCTGTGATCATTTTAAGTACTTCTGAGTTGTCAAATGTGATTACATCGGTATAAGTGTCATGATCCAGGTATTGCTGGTTTATACGCAATAAATACTCGTCAGAGCAAAAGATAAAACTCAGCTCATCCACTTCGTATCCCTCTGCTAGGATGGCTTTCGCTATCCATGCTTTTATTTTACGCTTGTCTTTTAAGACATACTTAATCTCTTCCGTGAAAAAATTGATTACCCGCTTTCCCATTTATTGTTTTGTTATTGGGCCGAATCTAACATTTTAAAATACTCGATGATCTTATTTTTATAATAATGATTCAGGTCTGCAGGTAATTTCTGAAGACTTTCTGTCTGGCTTTGCTGTGCCTTTTTAAAATTTTCAAGCATTTTTTTATAGGACGGAGGGAAGTCTTTGGCCGCCTTGCTTTGCCTTTTTTGTTCTTCATCTTCTTCCCGCTCTGCATTTTCTGCATCAAGTAATTTATCAAGCAGCTTCTTCTGGCGATCCATTGTCGCCTGCTCTATTCTTTTATTAACCAGGTCTGTCTCGGTTGCTTTCATGTCCTTGATCATTTGATCCGTATTGCCCTGACCGTTCTTGCCATTCTTATTTTCATTATTGATCTTTTGCAATGCTTTCCTGATCATTTGCTGTTGCTGGGCCATTTTACCAAATTCCTGGCTCATCTGCCCTTTTGGAACTGTTCCCTGGTTGCCGTTTTTCTGCATTTGCTCTTTTGCCTTTTGCATGTTCTGGTTCAGCTGCTGCTGCATTTTTTGCAGTTCCTGCATCCCTGTTTTACTGCCCTTGCTACCGCCCTTTTGACCTTTTTTCTTTGCATTTTGCAGCTGGTCAAGCGCTTCATTAAGCATCAGCGAGAGGTTGTTAATAGCAGTCATGGTGTACTGCTGGTTCCTGTTGGCTACCGCAGTATTCCGCTCTCCCAGGTTTTCCAGGCTCTTATCAAGGTTGAAATTGATCTTTTGCATTTCCTCGTTCACGGCCGACTCAATCTGAGGGACTTTTTTACTCAAGGATAATAAGCTGTCGGCAATCATAGCCATATTGTCTTTGATGTTGCGCTGTTTTTGTACCAGCGGTGTATACTGCGGGTCGCCGGATCCAATATTCCTAAGACCAAGCATTACTTTTTCCTGATCGAAGGAGCTGTTTAGCAGATTTTCAAGTAATTGTCTTAATTCTTGCGCGTTTACGCTGTTTTCTGCTTCCTCCGACTGCTGCTGCGTCTCTTCCATTTGCTTTGCCAGCTCCTCCATCTCTTTGCCGGCTTTGTCCTGACTTTTAGCAGCGTCTTCTTTGTTGTTTTTGTCGAGATTTTCTTTACTGCCTTTCTGATCCTGCTTTATGCTGTTTACTTCCTTCTCAGGCTTTTTAAAATCATTGGGGCGCTCCAGCGATTGGTTTTTATCAGAAAGCTTTTGCAATTCCTTTTCAAGTTCTTCGAATTGGGATGATAGTTTTTGTTGTTCATTTTTCAGCTCAGTAGTAGCTGCGTCTTTTGAATTGGTTTTTTTCGACAATTCTTTTTGCTCCTTAGCGAGGTCCTTTAGCCTGTCTATGTTGTTCTGCAGGTTTTGTTCAAATTCCAGTTGCTTGTACAGCTCCAGAATCCTATCCAGTTCATTCTTCAAAGATTTATTGTCCATTTGCATTTTAGACAACTCATTCTGTGTCTGGTCTTTGTTCTGTTGGTCCATTAGCTTTTGCAATTGTTCCAGCAAAGCCTTCGTTTTATCATCCAGCACGTTATTAAACAGGTCGTCTATTTGTTTCTGTTTTTCTGCGAGCTCATCTTTTAAAACATTGTTTTCTTCTTTTTCGAAGGTATTCCTTTCATTCAGTTTTTTAATTTCTTTAACCAGGTCTTCCAGCTGTTTTTGCTTATCCAGTAATTGCTCGACTTGTTTTTTATCTTCAAATGTCAGCTGCTTTTTATCCAGGAGTGTCTCCGTAATTTTTTTACTTTCCTTTTCTACTGCTGCCGCCAATTTAATGGCCTTTTCCATCTGGTTTTTTAATGCCGAACTTCCCTGCTCTATCTTTTCAGATACTTCATATGGTGTAGGTACTTCAACTATTTTTATGTCAGATTTAATCTTTTTGGGGCCATTTACGCCATCGTTGTCTGCTAGTTCAAAATAGTATTCAAGCGATTGCCCTGCCTTTAAGCCGACTTCGCGGAGGTTCCAGAGAAAGAAGAAAGCATCATCCTGAACGCCTTTCTTAATCGCAATGGATTTTGAAAACCCAGCCTTAAGCGATCCATTTTCGCGAACGTTATAATGAAACTTCAGTGCTGAAAAACCATGGTCATCAGAGATGTTGCCCGAAAAATAGCGTACTTTGCTGCTCAGCGAATCAGCTGATTCCACTACCTTTATATCGGGAAACTCGTCTTTTATCACACTGATCTGATGCGACAAAACATCCTTGCTTTTTATGAAGTCATTTTCAGGGATAATCTGATAGGCGGTATTGTTGCGGATAGCAGCTTTGAAGTTAAATGCACTACCATTGGCTAACAAAGAGTGGTTTTTGTCGCCCAGGACGAAACGGAGCCTGTCACTATTTTGCGTCTGGAATTCCCAGGATATAACCGTGCCTTCAGGAACCAGCAAATCTCCTGCATTCAGAACTGATTCTGACTTTTTATTCAGATAGGACGGGTAGTTTAGCCTGGCAGTGATATTGATGACCACCGGACGTGATTTTACCACAATGGTATGGTTCAGCGAACTAAAGCCACCTCCAAAAAAACTGATTTGCTTGTTCTTTTGCAGGTTTTTGAAAGTATAATTGAATAAGGTACTGCGCTCCTTTTCAAGTTTATAGGAGTTTACGCCATCAGAAACATATACTTCCTGTGGAATCTCATTGCCTGTCATCTTTAATCTGATGGTCACATCATCGCCCTGTGATACGATCAGGTTACTGTTTAGTAACACGAACTGAAAAGGAGATTTTGGCAGGATCTTTTTATCATACTGTACAAAGCTGCGGGTCCCTTCGCTAAGAATAGCTGGTGAGATGATGCCGATCAGAATAATGACAGACAATGGCGCCAGAAAGTATTTGACATACTTTTTATTTTCGTTAAAGCGAATTGCATTGGTAAAGGGAATGGGCTTTAGTTCCATGATCTTTTGGTCAATTCCCGCCAGGATCAACATATTGTCCTTTGGGCTCTGATCTGCCAGGGCTTTTAACTGCAAGGTATTTAGCAGCTTGTCCTTCACGTTAAAAAAATGGTCGCCAATGAGCAAGGCCGCCTGCTGTATGCTTAGGTTTTTGCCTAGCTTGAAATAAGACAAGGCAGGTTTAACGATCAGCATGGCAATGATCAGAGTGGCAGCAAACAGGAAAGAAAAAAATAATACCGTTTTAACAACAATGCCAGGATTGGTGTAATAGACGAACAGGAACAAAAAGAGGTAAGCGCCTAACAATAATGCTGCAGCATAAATGGTTCCACGCAAAAGTTTATTAAGATAAAACTTTTGGATGAACTCATTGACTTTAGAAATTAAAAGGTCGTAATTGCTGTCCATTAACACTCGAATGATCAATAAAGTTAAAAAATAACTTCAAGAAAACATTTATATTATCATTAACGCTTATTTTAGCTGAAAGTATTTATTATGCTCCTCGTCCTGCTGAGTTTATTTTGCTTCGCAGCTACTGCGTGGTCAGCATCCAGGGCATAACTTTTTGAAAACCGATATTTATAGAAAAAACGAATGAAATCAATTTTAGCTATTGGAATAATGCTCCTTACCTTTTCAACAACTAATGCACAATATAACCCGGTGATCGCCCACCGTGGAGCCTGGAAAGCAAAAGCTTTGCCGGAGAATTCTATTGCTTCCCTTAATGAAGCGGTAAGACTGGGATGTTTCGGGGCTGAATTTGATATCCATATGACGGCCGACAGTATCCTGGTTGTAAACCACGATGCTGATTTTTTCGGAATGAAGATCGCTAAAACCAATTATGCTGACCTGTTGCAGAAAAAGCTGTCTAACGGGGAAAGCATCCCTACGCTTGAGGAATACTTAAAAGCGGGAATGAAGCAAAAGAAGACCAAATTGATTCTTGAGATAAAGCCTTCAGGCGTAAGCAAGGACTGGGATATGAAAATGACCGACAAATCTGTGGCGATGGTGAAAAAACTAAAGATCAAGCCTTTGGTGGATTACATCAGTTTTGGATATGATATTTTGCAGCGTATATTAACGCTCGACCCGAAAGCTAAAGTTGCTTATTTAAAAGGTGATATACCACTTGAAAAACTTAAAGAAGACGGCTTTTACGGTGCCGACTATCATTACAGCGTTTATCAGAAGGGTGAGTGGTTTGTCAAAGCAAAGGAGCTGGGCCTAACCATCAACGCCTGGACGGTGAATGAATTAAAAGATATGAACTGGTTAATTGAGAATAAGGTAGAATTCATTACTACCAATGAGCCTGAACTGTTGTTGGAGACACTCAAAGGGAAAGCGCAAAAGTAAGCGTTGTAGCATGACACGGGTTGTAATTAAAACAAAAAAAGGGTGTCTAATTTTGTTAGACACCCGTTACAATTTATGTTTTTAATAATCTAGATTACTTTAACATTAATCGCATTCAACCCTTTTTTACCGCTTTCAACGTCGTATTCAACTTTGTCGTTTTCACGAATTTCATCGATAAGGCCTGTTGAATGTACAAAGATTTCGCTATCTCCGTTTGCAGGGATAATGAATCCGAAACCTTTAGTTACATTAAAAAATTTTACTGTTCCTTCTTGCATTGTATTATTTATTAAAAAATTAAGTGTGCAAGGTACATAATATTTTTTATTAAAAATGCAAATGCTTCATTTTTTGACGAATATAAAATTTAAAAAACAATATTAATTTTGTTTTCTCCCAACAACAACCAATGTTATTTCGCTGGAGTGTGGTATTCCGAGCGTACTGCCCGGTATCACCTGCAGCAGGTTTTTGAGATAAACATTGATAATGGCCTCTAAAGATTTCTTGCGTGCCTCCCGGTGTTCGGGAAGCACATTTCCAAAGGAAATGAGGTGCATTCTACCGGCGGCATCGACTACTACATTAAATTCATAGCCAAAATCTTTATAGGCTTTTTCGATCACAATCCTGTACTGCGGGAACAGATAATCATAGGCAGCAGTTCTTCCTGAGAAGGGATCTGTTGTGCTTTTTTGCATCACACTAGCCATGTTGTTTCGGGGGATAAACCGGACTGGCAGACGCCCCGCAAAGGCAGTTTTCGGATTGGCAGGGTCCCTGTTTGCTTTTTCCGCAAGTCCCCTTATATAAACAGTGTCTGCTTTTGTGGGTCTTTGCAAGACCTCTGGTGTTGTTTTAAGTACGTTTTTAATGTAGTTCTCGGAGTAGTAGGTAATATTTACATCAGAGCGGATGTCGCTGGCAATCTCCTTCTTTTGTACATGGAGACGTTGAAATACCAGGCTGTCTTTGCTGAGCTTCCTGATCCTGAAATACTCTTTTGCAAAGTTGTATACATCTCCATGGTCATACATTAAAAAGAAAGGCTGCATCCTGAGTTTTTGTGGGCTCCAGGCCATTACCGTATCGTTCGACTTAAACTGTATGATCCAGGTGGGTTCCTGCTGAAACCCCATTTCATTAAACGACAACCCATTACTAAACCTGCGTTTTACTTCATGATATTTTATCCCCAGGATATGATCAAAAGTTAACCTTACGGGCGGTGCTTTTTCTTTGCTTTTTGTTTTCTGATCGCAGCTAAAAAATAGAACAGGGGGCAGTAGTAAAATGAGTAGTGATTTTCTGAGCATTTTGTAAAATTAACACATTATATTCTTTTCTTTAATTTTATTAGACGGATTAGCACACTTCCATTTCTGTATACCGAGATAAATACCGGCTTGCCGTCTTCAGAACGGAATATCCTGGTGATGTCATTGAGGCTGAGCTTGGATGTCCTGACGAAGTTGATTGTCAGGATCTCATCTTCCGGCATGAGGCCGGACTGCTCTGCAGGAGAGTTGGCTTCGATCCTGCTGATGAAGAAACGCTTTTTATCTATTTCTTCCATGAAGAACTCTATGCCCGACATATCGTGCTCAAATGGGCGCTTGTAGTATTGGTTTTGTCTGACATACATGGCCTCGCCTGCATAATCAAAAATGATGTTGAACCGGCTCAGTATGTCGGCGCCCAGGTTACCATTTCGTCCTCGCAAATAGGTTTTGGCGGCAACATCGCTGTATATCGGATACGATGTGATGACGTCTTTCATAGTAAAGCTGCCCAAATGTACCAAAGGTATGCGGCCGATGCTTCCGCTGATCGGTCCGCTTAGCCCTACCCCAAGGTTTGCCTGTATGGCATTGGAAGGAGCAGGAAAGGGCTTTTCCTCATAGGTTTCTAAAGAAATGGCGTGACTGGCCCCATTATCTACTACCATCTTTGCAGTAACTTTGCCCAGCTCGGCTGTTTCTATGTCTATGTTGATATAAGGTTTGCTATTGATGATCTGCACGGGTATTTTCTCTCCCCTTATTTTCTTTTTTGTCCCTGGCAAGTTAAACAACAGCCTTTTGTTGGCGTATTTTAATTCCACAATGAAACTGTTGAAAAAGGAATGGCCCAGCAATCCATATATCCTGGTGCCTACATAACTGGATAAGCCGAATATATCTTCCTTTAAGATCGCTGCAGGCATATTGCTAATCGTAGCCCGGCCTATTTTTGCGGCGATGTCGCCGCTAAGGAAGGCGTCTATTTCAACACCTTTGCCCAGACCATTTATTTTAATGGGACGCAGGTTTTTAAGATCAAGGCTTTTAACCAGCGTGGTGTCTGTGATGATCATCGGCCCTACACCTGTGTCTAAAATAAAATTAAAAGGACCTTTGCCATTGATGTACAGCGGCACGATCACCAGGTTTCGAACCATGGTAAAATTGATGGCATCTTTCTGTCTTTTGCCGGCAAAGCTAAACTGCTGTGCATTGGCGGCTGCGGCGTCGACTAGGTGTATCACTGCGACCATCAGTAATAGCTTTGGCAGGAACAGGTTAAGGCAGCGCATAAGATCTGCGTGTACTATTGATTGGCGGCTACCAAAAGCTCGATGTCTTTGTAGGGAAGATTAAACATCGCTGCGAGGTCCTGATTGGTAAGGTGGCCCTGGTAAATATACAATGCTTCCCTGATGCCTGGCTTGTTCCACACCACGTTCATTAATCCGCCCATATCACCCATGTCGACAAGAATTGGCGTAAAGATGTTTGTCAATGCATAAGAGGCCGTTCTCGGTACACGGGAGGCAATATTTGGAACACAATAATGAATGACATCATGTTTTCTGAATACGGGGTCCATATGGTTGGTGACTTCAGATGTTTCGAAGCAGCCACCCTGATCGATGCTTACATCAATAACCACCGAATCAGGTTTCATCCTCGCAACGGTTTCTTCCATGACAATGCATGGACTTCTGCCATGAGAGGCACGGATGGCACCTATTACTACATCGCAGGTAGTAATGGCTTTGCCCAAAACAATTGGCTGCATAACGGAGGTAAACACCCGGCTTCCGAGGTTGTTTTGAAGTCGGCGCAAGCGATAAATCGAGCTGTCAAATACCTTTACTTCTGCACCTAAAGCCAGGGCTGTTCTGGCCGCGTACTCACCCACTGTGCCCGCACCCAATATGACGATCTCTGTAGGTGGAACACCTGTAAAGCCACCCAGCATCAGGCCTTTGCCTCCGGTAACATTGCTCAGGTATTCTGCTGCAATAAAAATGGAAGTGGCACCTACAATCTCACTCATGGCCCTTACTACGCTGAGGATATTGCCTTCGTCTCTAAGGTTTTCAAAACAAAGTGCATTGATCTTTTTGTTGAGCATTGCCTTCAGGTAATCCTCTTTGAGCCCGCCCATTTGCAGTGCAGATATGAGGGTCTGCCCCTTCCGCATCATGGCGATTTCATCAAGTGTAGGAGGGGCTATTTTTACGAGCACATCCGCCTCAAAAACATCTTTCTTGTTGAAGGAGATGATTGCGCCTTGTTCGCTATAGTCATTGTCGGAAAAGTTAGAGCCTACGCCGGCCCCTGTCTCGATAACTACTTTGTGCCCGTTGTTTACCAGCAGGGCAACTGATAAAGGGGTCAGTGCAATCCTGTTTTCCTGAAATGAGATTTCCTTAGGGATACCAATATACAAACTGTTGCTTCTTTTACTAGTTTCGAGCATTGCTTCCTTAGGTTGTAACAATCCTTTTTGAGCAATAGAGGCCATGCCTTCACGTAATCCTGTAGCCATTTTAGTTTATATTTTTTTTGCTTGAAATTAGGAAAAATTAACGGAAAAGCAGGGATAATTCTTTTATATTTTTGAGATGGAAAGCAATCTCTCCGTCGGGCTTATGGTTGATATGCTGACTTTTATATACTCCTCGGGCAATAGCTCCGCTATTTTTTCCGGCCATTCTATCAGGCAGATATTGTCTGAATAGAAATACTCCTCGTAGCCAATGTCGTATGCTTCCCGTATCGATTTTATCCGGTAAAAATCAAAGTGATAAATGATTTTTTCTTCGGAATGGTATTCATTGACAATAGAAAAAGTGGGGCTGGACACGACTTCATTTACACCAAGGGCACGGCAAAGCGACTTGATAAAAGTAGTCTTTCCTGCGCCCATGTCGCCCTCAAAGATGAAAAACTTTGCCCCTGCGGCAAAGTCTAAAACGGATACTGCGGCCTGATCTAGATCGGCAAGGCCGCTTACGGTAATATTCATTGTTATCTGGAACTATAGGTAGCGATTGGAATGATCATTTCTTCAAGGGATATACCCCCGTGCTGGAAGGTTTCATTGTAGTAGTTTACAAACTGGTTGTAGTTGTTCTGATAAACAAAATAACGGTCTTCCTTGGCAAAGATATAATTGGAACTGATATTAATTTTTGGCAATTGGGCTTCATGAGGGTTCTTGATCAGAAAGACCTCTTTGGCATTAAAATTAAGGTTACGCCCCTGTTTATACCTTAAATTGGTGTTGGTATTTCTGTCTCCGATGACTTTACTTGGGTGCTTTACCCGGATAGTTCCGTGGTCGGTGGTGATGATCACTTTCACATTCTTCTGCGCAATTTTCTTCAGGAGTTCCATCAAAGGAGAGTGCTCAAACCAGGACAGGGTAAGGGAGCGGTAAGCGGCATCGTCGTTGGCCAGTTCGCGGATCATCTGCATGTCAGTCCTGGCATGGGAAAGCATGTCGACAAAATTATAGACGATGGCGTTAAATTCATTTTGCATTAGATTGTTGATCGTTTCATTTAATGCCTTACCATCATCGTAGGTTAGGATCTTATTGTAGCTGAACTTGCAATCCTTGCGCAGGCTGCGTTTGATCTGGTCGGCCAGGAAAGCTCCTTCATGCATATTCTTGCCTCCCTCATCATCATCATTCTGCCACAATCCGGGAAAACGCTTCTCCATTTCTAGCGGCATCAGGCCGGAGAAGATCGCATTTCTGGCATATTGGGTTGCCGTAGGTAAAATGCTGGAATAAGTATCTTCCTCGTCCAGCCGGAAATGCTCTGAAATAAGGGGATTGATGATCCTCCATTGATCATACCTCAGGTTGTCGATCAGTATAAAGAAAACAGGTGTCGTGCTGTTTATTAAAGGAAATACTTTTTTCTTAAGGAGCTCATTAGACAAAAGGGGCGATTGTCCTTTGCCGTTCACCCAGCCGAGGTAATGGTCTTCAATAAACTTGGAGAACTGCATATTGGCCTCAGATTTTTGCATCGTCAGGATCTCATGCATCTGCGGATCATCGAGTTTTTCAAGTTCAAGCTCCCAGAAAACTAGTTTTTTATAAACTTCAACCCATTCTTCGTAACTTAGCTTATCATTTAACGTCATGCCCAGACGGCGAAAATCCTGCTGATAGGCCATAGAGGTACGTTCGCTGACAAGACGTTTATTATCTACGATCTTTTTTATAGTCAGGAGTACTTGTTTGGGGTTGACAGGCTTAATAAGGTAGTCGTCAATTTTGGACCCTATTGCATCCTCCATCAGATTTTCTTCTTCACTTTTGGTGATCAATACTACCGGAACATCATTTCTGATGTTTTTAATAGCCGTAAGTGTCTCCAGTCCGCTCAGTCCCGGCATGTTCTCGTCCAAAAATACCAGGTCAAAGTGTTCCTTGCCAAAAGCTTCCAGCGCATCATTTCCATTGGTATAGGTGGTTACGTGGTAACCTTTTTCATTGAGTAAAAGTATATGTGGTTTTAACAAGTTAATCTCATCATCGGCCCATAGAATCTTGGTTTCCTGCATCGTTATTTTATAAAGGATGTAAATTAAATTATAAAAAGAAGGCTCTCCTTTTCATACTATGGATAAAAATAGCAATTTTTGTACCGTATAATTTATTTTTAAAGATTGAACAAAAAGAAAATAATAAATGATCCGGTATATGGCTTCATTAGCATCCCGTCTGCCATCATATTTGATCTGATCTCTCACCCCTATTTTCAGCGGCTAAGATACATCAAACAACTGGGAATGACCCATCTGGTATACCCGGGGGCCTTGCATACCCGGTTTCACCACGCATTGGGTGCAATGCACTTGATGAGCCTGGCCATAGAAGTGCTGAGAGGTAAGGGGCATCCGATCAGCAAAGAGGAAGAAGAAGCTGCCACAATTGCTATTTTACTGCATGACATCGGACACGGACCTTTCTCGCATGCACTGGAGCACTCCCTGGTAAACGGGATAAAGCATGAAGACATCTCTATGCTGATCATGGAAAAGCTCAACAAAGCGTTTGAGGGAAAGCTGACCCTTGCGATCAATATCTTTAAGGGAAATTATGAAAAGTCTTTTCTGTCTCAGCTTGTATCAAGCCAGCTGGATCTGGACAGAATGGATTATTTAAACCGTGACAGCTTTTTTACCGGTGTAAGTGAGGGTGTGATCAGTTTTGACAGGATCATTAAGATGTTTAATGTGCTGGATGACAACTTGGTAATCGAAGAGAAAGGGATCTATTCGATCGAGAAGTTTCTGATAGCGAGAAGGCTGATGTACTGGCAGGTTTATCTGCACAAAACAGTGGTAGCTGGAGAGCAGGTATTGGTGAAGATCTTAAAACGGGCGAAATACCTTGCTGTGCGTGGAGAAACACTGTTTGCGACTCCGGCACTTGATTATTTTCTTAAAAATGACGTTACAGAGGATGTTTTCTTTTCAGATGACCAGCATCTGCAGCGTTTCTCTGAGCTGGATGATCAGGATATATTCGCCTCTGTAAAGGTATGGAGAAATCACGGTGACAGAATACTGTCGCTGCTTTGTCAGATGCTGACAGATAGAAATTTATATAAAGTAGAGATCAGTAATACCGTTCCGGATGCCGGACGTGTAGCCATGTTAAAACAAAATACAGCTAAAGTATTGGGGCTGACAGAAGAAGAAGTATCCTACTTTGTATTTACGGACGTGATCAGCAACAGAGCTTATAACGCCGGAAACAGTAATATAAATATCCTTTTGAAAAACAATATGATCGTGGATATTGCAAAAGCCTCAGATTTATCTAACTTAGAATCTTTAGACAAAACAGTGAAGAAGCACATACTGTGTTATCTGAGAATTATTTAGCATTATTTAACAAAATATTTAATTTATAATCACGTTTTTAGATTTCTTAATCTAAGAACGAATTTGATAACCTAGGTAGGTTTTTTTGTTCATATCAATTTAACATATAACTTTGTAAAATGCAATTTACTGCCAAGCAGATAAGCGAGTTTATAAATGGAGCCATTGAGGGAGACGCAAGCGTACAAGTTGGAGAGCTTTCCAAAATAGAGAACGGGAAGCCCGGATCTTTGTGCTTTTTGTCTAATCCGAAGTATGAAAACTATTTATATACCACAAATGCTTCTGTGGTAATTGTGAGCCAGGATTTCATACCCTCACAACCCATTGGCAGCACCCTGATCCGCGTTACGGACCCGTATAGTGCATTTTCCATATTGCTCGAAAGGTATAATGAGGCAGTCAACCTGGCCAATGTACAGACAGGAATAGAACAACCAAGCTTTATCCATCCTTCGGCAAAAATTGGTGATAATGTTTTTATTGCGGCATTTTCCTATATCTCGGAGAATGTAGAAATAGGAAATAACTGTAAGGTCATGGCCCAGGTATATATTGGCGCAGATACAAAAATAGGAGACAATACTACCTTATTCCCAGGGGTGAAGATCTATAACAAGTCCGTGATAGGCAGTCGTGTAATCATCCATGCCAATACGGTAATTGGTAGTGACGGATTTGGATTTGCACCTCAGAAAGACGGGACTTATTCAAAAATCGCGCAGATAGGAAACGTCGTAATAGAGGATGACGTGGAAATAGGGTCTAATACTTCGATTGACAGGGCTACTATGGGCTCTACTTTTATCAGAAAAGGAGTGAAGCTGGACAACCTGATCCAGATAGCACATAATGTGGACGTAGGTGAACATAGTGTTGTGGCCGCGCAGACAGGCATTTCGGGAAGCACCAAGTTGGGAGAGAAATCGACAGTAGGCGGACAGGTCGGTATTGCAGGTCACCTTTCGTTGGCAAAGGGTACGCAGATAGGTGCGCAGGCCGGAATCAATTTTAATACAACAGAGGAAAACAAACAATGGCACGGTAGCCCTGCCCAGCCTTTGAGAGACTGGATGAGGGCCTCCGTATTATTTAAGCAACTGCCTTCTATTGAAAAGAGAATAACAGCATTGGAAGCCACACAGGTGAAAAATAAGGCAGAAATTGAACAAAACATTACCAAATAATAATGAACGTTAAGCAAAAAACCATAAAAGCAGAGGTTTCTGTGACGGGGGTTGGGCTCCATACCGGAGCAAATGTTACTTTAACATTTTGTCCCGCACCGGAAAATCATGGGTTTAAATTCCAAAGAACAGATTTGCCGGGAAGCCCTATTGTGGATGCAGACTGTGATAACGTTACAGATACTGCCCGCGGTACCACAATTTCTCAAAATGGAGCAAGTGTAAGTACTGTTGAGCATGTAATGGCCTCGCTGGTAGGCATGGACCTGGACAATGTGCTGATGAAGCTGGATGGTCCGGAAACCCCGATTATGGACGGAAGTGCCATCTTGTTTTTGGAAGCCCTGGAATACGTGGGGGTACAACAACAGGAAATAGATAGGGAGTATTTTCAGATACCACACAATATCACCTATACGGAGCCTGATAGAAAAGTGGAGATCGTCGCTATGCCGCTTGATGATTACAGGTTTACCTGCATGATCGATTATAATTCGCCGGTGCTGGGCAGTCAGCATGCCGGAATATCAAGCATTGCTGAATTTAAAAAGGAAATTGCCTCATGCAGGACCTTTTGCTTTTTGCATGAGCTCGAATATCAATTACAGAATAACCTGATAAAAGGGGGAGATCTGAACAATGCCATTGTGATTGTAGATAAAGAAGTCACCAAAGAAGAACTTGACCACCTGGCAACGATCTTTAACCGGTCGGCAATGGAAGTAGCGCCTCAGGGTATACTGAACAATATGGAACTGAGGTACCAGAATGAACCTGCCAGACATAAACTTTTGGACATGATCGGTGACCTTGCATTGGTTGGTGTACATTTAAAAGGCCATATTATGGCGGCCAGACCTGGCCATGCAGCGAACGTTGCATTCGCTAAAAAGATTAAAGCAGCCATTAAGAAAGAAAAAAATAAAAAAGTACAGCATGTGTATGACCCATCGGTAAAGCCGCTTTACGATGTGGTACAGATCATGGAGATTTTGCCGCACAGGCAACCCTTCCTGTTTATCGACAAGATCTTGGAACTTTCTAAAACGCATGTGGTGGGGGTAAAAAATGTGACAATGAACGAAGAGTTCTTTAAAGGGCATTTTCCCGGGGCACCGGTTTTCCCTGGTGTAATACAGATAGAGGCCATGGCCCAGACCGGAGGAATCCTGGTACTGAGCACCGTTCCAGATCCCAGAAACTACCTGACCTTATTTTTAAAGATAGACAACGTGCGTTTCAGGGCCCAGGTATCGCCGGGCGATACCATCGTTTTCAGATGTGACCTGATGGAACCAATAAGAAGGGGCATAGCGCAAATGAAAGGCGTTGGCATGGTTGGTGGGAAAGTGGTGGTTGAAGCAGAAATGATGGCACAAATTGTAAAAGTAAAAGATAGCGAACCTACAGCATGATACAACCCTTAGCATATATACATCCACAGGCAAAAATTGCTGACAATGTAGTAATAGAACCGTTTGCAGTAATCCATAAAGATGTAGAAATTGGGGAAGGAACCTGGATTGGGTCAAATGTTGTGATTATGGATGGTGCCCGGATCGGTAAGAACTGCCGGGTATTTCCAGGCTCTGTAATATCAGGGGTTCCTCAGGACCTTAAGTTTGCGGGCGAAGTAACCACCGCAGAAATAGGAGACAATACCACAATAAGGGAATGCGTGACGATCAACAGGGGTACTAAAGATAAATGGAAAACTGTGATCGGAAGTAACTGCCTGATACAGGCATATTCTCACATTGCGCACGACTGCGAGGTAGGCGATTACTGCATTTTCTCCAACAGTACCACACTGGCGGGCCACATTACCATCGGCAATTATGTAGTGCTGGCAGGACTAGTCGCGATACATCAGTTTGTGAAAGTAGGTGCGCATGCCTTTGTAACAGGTGGTTCATTGGTTAGAAAGGACGTTCCACCATATGTAAAAGCAGCGCGTGAGCCGCTTTCTTACGCAGGAATAAATTCTGTGGGATTGAGAAGAAGAGGGTTTTCTTCCGAGAAAATCAATGAGATACAAGAAATTTACAGGGTGCTTTTTGTGAAGCACAACAATGTAACCAAAGCGCTGGACATGATCGAAGCTGAATTTAAGCCGACAGAAATCCGCGACGAGATCGTTGACTTTATCAGAAACTCCAACAGAGGTGTCATGAAGGGCTTCGGCTCTGGCAGCTAGTTTTTAGTTTCATGAAGATTACCTTAGACAAAATTGGCAGAAGATTTAATCAGGAGTGGATATTTAAAAACATAGATTACCGGTTCCTGCCGGGAAATAAGTACGCCATACTAGGGCCCAATGGTTCGGGAAAATCAACTTTGCTGAACCTGATACTAGGTGCGCTTTCGCCATCAGCCGGTACTATTGAGTATGACTTTGAAAAGAAGAAGGTCGACGTCGAGGCCATCTATCAATACATGAGCTTTGCAGCCCCATACCTGGACCTGATAGAAGAGTTCACGCTGCAGGAAACAATCGGTTTTCATTATAAATTCAAAGCCCTTTACGAAGGATATAGCGCGGAAAGGGTGATGGAGCTGCTTGGGTTAGCCAAATCACAGGATAAACCTTTAAAGTATTTCTCTTCAGGAATGAAGCAAAGGACTAAACTGGCACTGGCCTGCTGCACTGCTACACCGGTATTGATATTAGATGAGCCAACTTCAAACCTGGATAAGCAGGGCATCAGCTGGTACCACGGGATGATGGAAAATTTTACTAGGGAACGGCTGGTGATCATTGGTTCTAATCAGGAAACTGAGTATTCCTTTTGTAACCATTTCGTGCAAATCACAGATTTTAAAAAGTAAAAATTATATTTGACAATAGTAAAAAGTAGCCTATTATAGGCTGTAATGATCAAATAAAATTATTTTAAAATAACTGTTGTGTAATTAAAAAATAGTCTTTACCTTTGCGGCACGAAAAAGGGTCGATAGTTTAGACACAATTTCTAAGTAAAATGGCAAAAGCATCTGAAGTAAAAAGTGGTAATATCCTTCGTTTTAACGGGGAATTGGTACAAGTAGAGGATTTTCTACACCGTACACCAGGAAATTTACGGGCCTTTTATCAGGCAAGAATGCGGAACGTGAAAAGCGGAAAACTGGTGGAATACAGGTTTCGTGTAGATGAAGAGGTGGAGATTTGCCGTGTTGAAACCAGTGATTACCAGTATTTGTATGAAGATGGTGATGCACTTGTAGTAATGGACAACGCTACTTACGAACAGTTTAACATACCGAAATTATTGTTTGGTAAAACTGTCAGGTTTTTGAAAGAGGGAATGAATGTGATCGTTGCTTTTGAAAGCGATGAGCCGATTATGGCACAGACACCTTCACATGTTGAGTTAGAAATAACTTACTCCGAGCCTGCGGTTAAAGGCGACACCTCTACCAATGCACTGAAATATGCAACAGTAGAGACAGGAGTAGAAATTAAAGTGCCGATGTTTATCAATCAGGGCGATAAAGTTAAGATTGATACCCGTACCGGCGAATACGTAGAAAGAGTAAAGTAAGAGTTTTCATAGTTTAGTTTTAGGTTTAGGTTGATTGTGGCTTCGGAGTGGTTCCCGAAGCCATCTTTTTTTATAAGCTTTTTTCTGGTTGGGAAAAATCAATGTGCGCTTCTGAGGCTGGAATTTTTTGCCCTGAAGAAGGACAAAACTTCCTATGCCTCTTCTGCGCAACATTGATTTTTCTCTGAGCGCAAAAGTAAAGCGCATAAAAGCAGGCTGGTTCGGGAATTGGGGTGTTATGTTTATCTTTGTTTTGATGACAAAGAAAGAATTAAGAAAGATTGCAATGGAGCAGAGGAAGATGTTGTCTGATGCAGACGTAGCCGCTTATAGCAGGGAATTGCTGCGGCAGTTTTCTTTAATTGATCTGGCAGATGTGAAGACCGTACATTTGTTTTTGCCTATTGAAGATAAGAAGGAACCGGATACTTTTCTGTTTATCGATTGGCTGAATGTCCATCATCCAGATATTAAGATCATTGTGCCTAAGGCAGATTTTGATACCGCTTTGATGACTCACCATGTATATACCGGCAAAGATAGCCTGGTAAAAAACCTGTATAACATTCTGGAACCTGCAAAGGAAGTAATTCACACCGGAGATATAGATCTGGTGCTTGTGCCTTTACTTGCCTTCGACCTTAAGGGATACCGTGTGGGATATGGAAAGGGGTTTTACGACCGCTTTCTTGAAGGTGTTAAGACCAGGAAAATAGGCCTTTCCTTTTTTGCCCCTGCAGAATGCATTGATGATGTGCAGGAAAGTGACATTAAACTGGACATGTGCATTATACCTGAAAATATCTATACTTTTAAGTAGCAACATGGGTAATAACCGAAGGCGCATAAACTAGCAACAGGTAAAGGGGTAACAAATATTAGGCTTTGTTGATATCTCTCCAAAGAGTTTTAAATAACGAAAGGAGAAAATTATGAAAAGGTTAATATTTACATTGGCGATGGTTCTTATAGCGGGCCTTAGCTGGGCACAAGTTGCTTCAAATAACCCGAAGCCAGTACAAAAAGGACAACTGCAGATCGCAGCATTCGGAGGATTGAGCATGCCTCAGGGAAATTACAAAGGCATACCTGGAAGGGCGAAAAATGGCTATGTAGGAGGATTGGCCGTCGACCAGTACTTTAAAGGCAATAAATGGGGAATTGGAGTAGACGGACGTTTCCTGAACCATGACATCAGAAAGTTTGACAGTGTTTTTTTTGACAACGGTTATATCGCGACCGACTACATCAACCACCCTTCATTTCAGCACATTGCTGTTAGCATCGGGCCGACTTATAAGTCGGATTTCGGTAAGATCGAGCTGGAAGCATTTCTTCGTGGAGGGGTAATGTTTCAGGGCTTTCCCCAGTACAAGCAGTCGGTATTTATCAATCAGGCTGTAGGGCCTCCGGTTAGCATGTTTGACAGCTATTATACCAACAATCCTAAGCGGATCACTAAAGCCTGGATGGGGCTAGGTGGCCTGAGAATGTCTTATAAAATAAACAGGAACTGGGGCGTATTTGTGCAAGGGGACTATCTGAGGTCCTTTGGTAAAAGCTTTGGAAGTGATTCAAGTGAATTTCATCTTACCGGGTATAATTTGAAAAAATCACTAACACCAGCCGATGTGTTTACCGTAAAGGGCGACCGTATCACCAATCTTAATGATTATTTTGAGGAAAAGCCGGTCGTGCAAAAAACGTATGTACAGGCAGTTAACGTGGCAGTAGGAGTTAAATTTACTTTTGGCAAGTCTAAAGTGGTGGTAGCTAAACCAAAAGACATCATGTCGCCGGTAGTACAAGCCCAGCCTAAGGACATCCTGGTAGTGGTAAAAGATAAACAAACAGGCCAGGCATTGAGCGGAGTAACGGTGACCATCAGCAGGAATGGTGGCGACAATGTATCTATCAGCAATTCAAATGGTGAGGCGGAAAGATTGGTTGCGGCAGAGCGGGGTCAATATCAGGTTACCGCTGTGAAAAATGGGATTGCTGCCGCACCTGTGCTGATCAGTGAAGCAGAGTTTGAGAAATCCGGAAAGGTTATTTATAAGGAGATCTTTCATGACGACCCAAGGTTTACCCTGATTGGGGAAACGGTAAGTGCATCAGACAATGTAAAATTGCCGGGCATCAGTACTGTATTGACCAATACGACCAGCAACAGTAACATGAGCCAGATCTCTGATACTGAAGCCAAATTTGTATACCAGCTCGAGCAGCAGTCGACCTATACCATAGTGGCCAATCAGGCAGGAAAATTCTCGCAGACAGAGGAAGTGACCACAAAAGGACTTAACAGAAGCAAAACACTATATGTTTCTCTAAAGCTTGGAATCAACAACCTGAATGCCGGTACAGTGATCGTGCTTAAAAACATCTATTATGACTTTGATAAGTCCAATATCAGATCGGATGCAGCACGCATTCTCGACAATGTGCTCAATGTAATGATCCAAAACCCGACCTTAAACATAGAGCTTTCTTCTCATACAGACAGCCGCGGAAAAGATGGGTATAACATGCAATTGTCTCAAAAACGCGCAGAGGCTGCGGTAAATTACCTTGTTGGCAAAGGAATAGCCCGCACCAGGCTGGAAGCAAAAGGATATGGCGAAACAAAGTTATTGAACAACTGTGAAAATGGGGTGGCCTGCAGTGAAGAGGCACATCAGGTAAACAGAAGGACAGAAATCAAAGTGTTAAAGTACTGAAACAAGTTCAGCACAGGCTGTGTAAGAGATGGGTCTTTTGAATTTATTCGAAAGACCCTCTTCGCGTTGCTTCCCCCGGGATGATGGGGTGCTTGGCCCGCTCAAAGCGACGGCAAAAAATGTCTTTATTGCTGCGACTTGATAAAATCACTAATGAGATACGCAATCGTTTTTGCGGTAGTTTGATCTTGTCTGCCATCGCTTAAGTTCACAGCGCCTTCGCAAACATGCAGGTAGGCGAATTTCTTCTCTGCAGCAAGGATCAGTGTTCTGATTTCATTTAAACTAAAGCCTGAAGGGCCGGAGGCGCTTGACAGTACATTGGCGATGCTATCAAGATCAAGCTCCAGGCCAGTTACGCCATCGAACTTTTGCAGCAGGCCCGTCCATGCTGAAAGCACCGGCTGACCGGATTTCAGCAGATCGTCAAAGAACACGGCGTGTATGTATTCGCTTGAATGAATAGTATGCAGAATTGCTTCGTTGTTATAATTTTGCTGCAGGCCGAAGATACCATAATGATTTAAGAAGCCATCTTGTATGGCATAGCTAAAGCCATTGCCACTATGCCTACCATTGCTGGGCCGCAGATCAGCATGGGCGTCGATATTAATCACATCAATAGCGGTATTTAACCCGATTGAACAGCCCTTTATAATTGGATAAGCGTTGTTATGGCCACCGCCTATAAGGATGGGGACCTTGCCGGCCCCGACGATCTTTTGGATAACAGGAAAGACCATGTCATCGATTTCAGAAACCTTCTGTTGAAGTTGTACGCTCCCTGTCTCTGCCCTGGGATCATGACAATCAGCCAGATCGGCAAATTCAAAATGCCCCAGGACAAGCAGTTCTTCGCCGTCTAAAAAAGGAGTGCTTTGAATGTTGAGCAAGGCTTTAAGTGCAGGCTCCCAGGTGGTTGCCGCCCCTCCCATGCCTTGGTTTGCCCTTACGCCAATATCCTCTGGAATCCCCAGCAGCACAAATTTTGCCGTTGAAGCAAGCAGGTCCTCCAGGCTTTCAACAAACCGCACCTTTTGCCCGAGTTTAATTTCTCCCTCCCTGACTTTGGTTAAGGCTAAAATACCGGCTTCACTATAAATCTTTAAGCCTTCCATCAAAATACTTTTCCGTTGATGATGACTGTGCTGACCTGAGACTGCCCGAAGCTATAAGGTAGATAGGCCAGAGAAGGCATGGGCCTGGTGATCAATAAATTGGCCCGTTTACCGACGCCAATGCTGCCCAGTTCCTCACTTAAACCCATCGCGGCGGCACCGTTTAATGTCGCGGCATTGATGGCTTCTTCAGGCAGCATTTTAAGTTTTATACAAGCCAGTGATACCACCAGGTTCATATTGCCCGACGGTGTGGAGCCAGGATTGTAATCTGTAGCGATCGCCACCGGTACATCAGCCTGCATCAGTCCCCTGGCATTGGCGTAGGGTATATCCAGGTATAACGAGCAGGAAGGGAGCAATGTGGCAATGGTACTGCTATTGCTTAATGAGTTGATGGCCTCCAGGTCGGTCAGCTCCAGGTGGTCCACAGATAACGCCTTGTGTTTTACACCTGCCTGAACCCCTCCTGAAATAGAAAGCTGATTGACATGTATTTTTGGCCTTAGCCCATGTTTTGCTCCAGCCGACAAAATCCTGTCAGTTTCCCCGACAGAAAAGAAGCCCTGTTCACAAAATGCATCTATGTAATCTGCCAGCCCCTCGCCCGCCACCGCAGGCAGTATTTCATCAATGATCTGCCTGATATAGCCTTCATGGTTATTCCGGAATGCAAGCGGATAAGCATGCGCGGCAAGCAGTGTAGCCTTGACAGGGATGGGAAATGTTTCTTTAATCCTCCGGATCACCCGCAGCATCTTTAATTCACTGTCAGGGGTCAGACCGTAGCCGCTTTTTATTTCCACAGCCCCTGTTCCCTGTCTGATCATGTCCTGAAGCCGGGCCGAAGCACTTTCATAAAGCGCTTCTTCTGAAGTATCCTGAAGTTTTGCAGCAGAATTCAGAATACCTCCTCCCGCTGCGGCAATGTCTTCGTAGCTTTTGCCCTGAATCTTCATCACAAATTCCTCTTCCCTTGAGGCCGCAAAAACAAGGTGCGTGTGAGAATCACACCAGCAAGGGAAAACAAAGCCCCCTTTGGCAGATAAAACCGGGAAAGCAGCATGGCCCCCGGGCAAATCCTCCATGCTACCATACGCTGAAATCACTCCATCCCTGCATAGCAACCAGGCATTTTCCATCTGTGGTAAACTGGCCATCGACAAGCCCCTGAGCACAGTAGTGCCTGTAGGATGCAGGCCAGTTAAAGTGCCTATGTGAGTGATCAGCAGTTCAGACATCATTACACGTTTAATTCTAACAGCACCGGGCAATGATCTGAATGGATCGCATCCGGCAAGATCGTCACTTTTTTCAGCCTGTCCAGCATAGGCGCTGTAGCCAGGTGGTAGTCGATGCGCCAGCCCAGGTTCTTGGCCCTCGAATTGGCCCTGAAGCTCCACCAGGTATAATGGTGCGGATCTTTATTGAAATGTCTGAAGGTATCAATAAAACCATTGCTTAAAAACAATTCCATCCATTCCCTTTCTTCCGGCAGAAAGCCTGATGAATTGGCATTGGACTTAGGATTGTGTATGTCTATGGCCGTATGGCAGATGTTGTAATCGCCTGAAATGATCAGGTTGGGGATTTCCTTGCGAAGGCCGCCAATATAGCCGTCAAAGAAACGCATGAATTCATACTTTTTAACCTGTCTTTCATCGCCGCTTGATCCGGAAGGCATATACAGGCTCATCAAAGAAAAGGTGTCAAAGTCTGCCCTCAGAATCCTTCCTTCTTGATCTATCCATTCTTCCCCGCATCCATATTCCACATGGTTTGGCTTTACCCTGGTCAGGATAGCCACTCCGCTATACCCTTTTTTTTCAGCAGGAAACCAATAATGGTGATACCCGAGCTGTTCAATTAAAGCAATGATCTCCGGAATCTGTGAGGGCAATGCTTTTACCTCCTGCAGGCATACCATATCTGCATCTGTAGCCTGCAGCCAGCCAAAAAAGTTCTTTGTAGACGCAGAGCGGATACCGTTTACATTGTATGAGATGATTTTCATCGGGTTATAATTTTGTGATTAAGCTTAATTTTTTCAGTTCTTTTTCCAGTCGCCTTGCTTCCCTCCGTTTCAATACGGTAACGGTCATTTTTATATCCGTAACAGGCCGGTCATTTGCGCCAATAGGTGTGACGGCTATGCTGTCTACCATCTCCAGGCCCTTTACCACTTCTCCATATACGGTATAAGTTCTGTCCAGGTGTGGCGTTCCGCCGATGGACTTATAGATCGCTCGTTGCCAGTCAGGGATCTTAGCTTTCAGGCGGTTGGTCTCAACCGAGTTTAGCTGCTCGTCGGTAAACTTTTTACCCTGTACCAGGTAAAACTGGCTTGCGCTGGATGCTTTTTCAGGATTGTCGTCGCGGGCCGCAGCCAGCACACCTTTTTTATGAAACAGGCTGTCCCTGAACTCGGCGGGTACCGTATATCCCAGGTCCCCTTCGCCAAGCATTGCGCCCGGCATGGCATTTTTAGAATCAGGATCTCCTCCCTGGATCATAAAATTGCTGATTACCCGGTGAAACAACGTGCCATCAAAGACATGTTTTTTCACAAGCTTGATGAAGTTGTCCCTGTGCAGCGGGGTTTCATTATACAGTTTGATGATGCAGGTACCCATGCCTGTCTCCAGCTTTACATATTGATGCCTAGGTTTGGCTGCAGTCGCAGTGAAAGCCCACAGACAAAGTATAAAGGCAAGTATTTTCTTCATTTCAAATAAATCTTGTGCTAAGTTAATGCAATCCGGATTATAAGAATGAAGCCCGGAGCAATTTTTTTACTTTACCCATACAGGCGGAAGCTGCATTGCGGCTTTTATTTTATACTTTTGTATAATTAATTGGGAGGCACCCTATAATGGAGCTTCCGGCGTTAAGGTAATATAAAATGAAACTGCAGCAGAAAATAGCAATGGCCCTATGTGCCTTTTACCTGATCAGCGTGATCGGGGTGGCTATGAACATGCATTTTTGCAGCGGCAAACTTGCCGAAGTAAGTTTCAAAAAAACCGCGGGCTGCGGTGCGTGCAACAGCGAAAGCAAATATGCTAAAAGCAAAAAATGCTGCCAGGACACCGCTGTAAAAGCCAAAATTAAGGACAACCATAAAGGCGAAACCAAAGTTAGCCTGCCCCAGGATTTTAGCATTGAGCTGTTTTTCGGCCCTGTGGTTTCTGAACTTTTCAAGGTCATTTTACCAAATACCACTGGAGGTAATGTCAACAAGGCACCACCGCTATCATCCATTATCTCCCTTCATATTCTCCACTGCGTTTTCAGGAATTAGACCGTTAATAGATTAATTAGCACTCAACAGGCCATTTTGATGGACTGTATTGGTTTAAAATTTATTAGTAAAAAAATTCACATGAAAACGATTAAAATCTTTAGTATAGCCACCCTTCTTTTTATTGCCGGCACTGTTTCGGCGCAGCAAATTTCATCCGCAGAACTACAGGTGACAGGCCTGACCTGCTCTATGTGTTCTCAGGCTACCGAGAAATCCCTCAAAACACTCGACTTTATTGAGTCCATTAAACCTGATCTCAATAAGAATACTTTTATGATCGAATTTAAAGACCAAAAGCCGGTCAATATGGACCTGATCAAAAAGAAAGTTCAGGACGCAGGTTTTTCAATTGGCAACTTAGTAGCCGTGATTAACTTTAATAACACCAACGTAAATGAAGATGGCCTTGCTGTAGCCGGCCCGAATGCTTATAAGTTCCTCAACGCAAAAAGCAAGGTGCTGAATGGCAATGTTAAGGTAAGTGTGGTAGACAAGAACTTTATTTCCGGCCCGGCATTTAAGAAAAAAGCTGCTCAGGTAGCTGCAGACAGCTATACCTCCGGCTATGAGCTTATCAATGGCAAAAGGACCAGGGTATATCACGTGTCTATCTAGCCCAGAATGAACTTCTTTAACATATTGACTGTACTGGTATTGTTTGCTGGTACGGTCAACTCCCAGGAGCTTTACGTCTTTACAGAACCGGCCAGTAATATGCCGGCCAAGTCTATCGGCCTGAGGTTGACCAACGAAGGACAGTTTAGCCCTGATTTTAACAGCAGGACAATGCCTGAAGTCATGTTTGGCATCAATAAAAACCTGATGGCACATGTGCAGGGCTTCTTCTCAGATATGGACGGGCGGTACCAGTTTGAGGGGGGCAGTGTCTATGCCAAATACCGGTTTTTATCGATAGATGATGTCAAAAGCCATTTCCGTGCTGCGGCTTTTGCCAGGTATAGCAAGAGCAACAGGGCGGCACATACTGAAGATGTAAACCTGGAGGGCGACAATAGCGGCCTACAGGGCGGATTGATCTTCACGCAACTGATTCATAAACTGGCGCTTTCCGCCACATTTAGCTATGCTAAAGTGCTGCCTGAAAGAGATGGAAATCATGGGTTTCAGTCAGACCAGATGCTGGGCTATAGCCTTTCTTCAGGCTACCTGCTGCTGCCATTTAAGTACAAAGACTATAACCAGCCCAACCTTAATTTCTATGTAGAGGTGCTGGGCAAAACAAATCCTGCCAGCGGACACAATTACATAGACCTTGCCCCTGCCGTACAGGTAGTGCTGAACAGCAGAACAAGGCTTGATCTGGGCTACAGGTTTGAACTAAGCGGCAACATGGAAAACAGATACTTTAAAAACATGTACCTGGCCAGGGTAGAGTTTAATTTTTTTAATGTATTGAAATAGCGTACCTTTCTTATCATACATCAATGTACATCTGCGGATGTCACTGTAACTTTGTATTTTAATAAATATGCACTTACACTAAAAATTAATAATTATGAAAAGAGTATTCTTATTTCTGGTAGCTGTTTCCATCAGCGCTGCATCATTTGCACAAACAAAGTGGACGGTAGATCCGGCACATTCATTCGTAAACTTCTCTGTCAGACACATGGGGATTTCCTTTGTAGACGGGATCTTCCAGAAGTTTGACGGTACAGTTACCGCAGCCAAAGCTGACCTGACAGATGCAAAAATCAACTTTACAGTAGATGTAAACAGCATCAGCACTACTGTAGCGCAAAGAGACAAGCACCTTAAATCGGACGACTTTTTCAATGCTGAAACTTATCCGGCAATGACTTTTGCGAGTACAGGCTTCAAAAAACTGGATCAGAACAATTATGAGCTTAGCGGAAAACTGACCATCCGTGATGTCACAAAAGATGTAAAATTTAATGTAGTATATGGAGGAACTGCAACTGCACAAGGAGCTACCAAGGCTGGATTTTCTGCTACAACAACCATCAACAGGTTAGATTACAACATCAAGTATGATCCAACCGGTGCCGGTATTGGTAAAGATGTGAAAATCACACTAAACCTGGAGTTTACTCAAGCTAAATAAGTAAGGTAAAAGTGCAATTGCCCTTAATGCTGAATCACACCTAGTTCACACCTTGTTCACACCAAACCCACATTTGGGTACCTTTTTGTGAATAAAGTGTGAATCAGGTGTGTGTCGTGTGAGGAAAACCCCTATTCAATCCTATTCTCATGACTGGTTTATCTTCTTTCAAATCATTTAGCAGCGCGTTACCATTGCGCGACTATACGATGCCCGTGCTGTTTGTCGGACATGGTTCGCCCATGAACGGAATTGAAGACAATGAGTTTAGCGCTACCTGGACGGCCATCGCGAAAGACATTCCGCAGCCCGCAGCGGTATTGGTGGTATCTGCGCACTGGTTTACTAAAGGTACGCACATTACTGCGATGGATTTTCCTCAAACTATTCATGACTTTGGCGGCTTTCCTCAGGAGCTTTTTGAAGTAGTATATCCTGCTCCGGGCAGCGCTGACCTTGCCGCAGAAACAGCAGGACTGCTCACCAGCGCCAATGTGGGACTGGATCACGACTGGGGCCTGGACCATGGTGCCTGGACAGTAGTGAGGCATATGTATCCCGATGCCAGCATCCCCGTTTTGCAGCTTAGCATAGATTACACCAAAGATGCCCGTTATCATTATGACCTCGCTGGCGAACTCTCGCTATTGCGCCGTAAAGGCGTACTCATCTTGGGCAGTGGAAATATGGTGCACAATTTAAGGATGGTGGACTGGAGAATGATGGATGGCGGTGGCTATGACTGGGCCCTGCAAATGAATGATCAGTTCAAGAGCCTGATCCTCAATAATGAACACCGGCCACTGATAGATTTTCAAAGCCTAGGCAAAGAAGCCATGCTGGCGATCCCTACACCAGAGCATTACCTGCCGCTGATGTATACGCTGGGACTGAAGAATGACAATGAGCCTGTATCATTGTTTAATGACAAGGCGCTAGGCGGCTCACTCACCATGACCTCTGTGAAGGTCGGTTAATGTTACAATAATTTTTTTAGCCATTTCAGCATCCAGCTCTTTTCTTTGTATGGTGGATAGATCAGGCTGGTAAAGTCCAGCTTTGACTGGAAAAGCACGGTGCGTTCATGAGAGAAGGCTTTAAAGCCGAATTGTCCGTGGCAACTGCCCATTCCGCTTGCATTCGTTCCTCCAAAGGGTAGTCTTGGATTGGCAATATGGATCAGCACATCATTGACGCAGGCTCCTCCTGAACTGGTGTTTTTAATGATCTGATGGATATTGCCATTGTCATTGCTGAAAATATACAGTGCCAGAGGCTTTTCTTTTTGATTGATTTTTTGGATGGCATCCGTTATATCAAGGTAGGTGATGATTGGCAGGACCGGGCCAAAGATCTCCTCCTGCATCACCGCGGCATCGTCCGGTACATTGGCAAGGACAGCAGGATTGACGGTCATTGTCTGCGGGTCAGTTTCTCCGCCAAATGACAGGACGGCACCTTTCCGTATGGCATCGTCCATTAAGTTGCCGATGCGGTTGAAATGATGCGCGTTGATTATTTTAACATATACAGCGGGGTCGGGGGCTTTGTCTTTAAAAAACAGCAGCTCCACTTCTGCTTTATAATAATCGATAAAAGCGGCTTCAGACGCTTTAGGAAGTAAGATATAGTCTGGCGCTATACACGTCTGCCCTGCATTGATCAGTTTGCCCCAGGCGATCTTTTTGGCGGCTTTCTTCAGGTCGGCCGTAGTGTCTATTACCACCGGTGATTTTCCGCCCAGTTCCAGTGTTACCGAACTCAGGTTTTTGGCCGCAGCCTCCATTACTATTTTCCCAATTGCGGTGCTGCCCGTAAAAAAGATATGGTCAAAAGGTAGCTTCAGCAATTCCTTAGCAAGGGTGGCATCTCCTTCAATACAGCAGATCTCCTTTTCTTCAAAACAGGAGGAGATCAGCTTAGTGATGACGGCACTTACCGAAGGGCTGAGTTCCGATGGCTTTAGCATAGCACAATTTCCAGCTGCAATGGCAGATACCAGTGGGCTCATCAGCAGCTGAAAGGGATAATTCCAGGGTGCTATGATGAGGCAAACACCTTTAGGCTCCAGATATATCCTGTTTTTGGCCATTAGATTGCTCATTGAGCTCCTCACACTCACAGGTTTCATCCAGGCAGAAAGGTTTTTTATGGCAAAGCCGATTTCTGCATAGATGAAGATTACTTCAGTTGCAGCAGCTTCAAACACACTTTTTCGCAGATCTTGCTGCAATGCCTGATAGATCATGCTTTCATTTTCCTCGATGCAGGCTTTCAAAGCTTTTAATTTATTAATTCTTTGGGCTGCATTACTCGTTCTAAGCGTATATTTATATGCTTGCTGAGCTTCAAAAACGGAATCAATGTGTTGCATATGCTGTGATCGAGAATCTTGTTTTGTTAAAATAAGTTAAATTGCTTATCCTTAACTGCTTTTATATCGTAAATAGCAGTAATTAGAGGATATTGCATCTATAAATATATACAAAATGAAAAGAGGATTTTTTATTCTTTTGGTTTCTGCATTGTTTGCACTGGCGGTAAATGGCCAGACAATTAAAACAGATATACTGGTGATCGGCAATGGCAGCAACGCGTTGGGCGCGGGAATGCAGGCTGCGGTATCTGGGGTGAAAACCACTATACTGATGCAGGAGGCAGGCTTTGAACTGGCTCAACCAGGCGCAAGCCTGCACTCCGGACTGGAGGCAGAATACCTTAAGAAAACGGCAGGCAAGCAGGCAGGGCAGGAGCTTTTGTTAAAGAACTGGACGGACAGTACAGACAAGCTCACCGTAATCAGAAGCGCTTACTGGTCAAAGCTAAAGCGTTCCGGCAGTGGCTGGAGTCTGGAGTTGAACGATGGAAGAAAGATCAAAGCCAGGGTACTGGTCAATGCCGACCGTACAGGGAGAGTCAGCACCGTGCTGATGCTGGAAGCCAAAAAAAACCAATGGGTTCCTTTTGGGTATGAGCAAACTGCTTACAGAACAAGTATAGGCGCCGGATTGCCTTTGAATAACGTTACCGCCAATGTCATTTATACAGACGCCTTGCTTGTACCTGAACAGGAGAACCTGGTCATGCTAAATCCTCAGCAAGAAAGTCTGTTGGCCGGACAGGCGGCAGGCGCAACTGCGGGCTATGCAGCGTTCTTTAAAAAGAAAACTTCAGAGACAAACCTTAAGGAGCTGCAGGGCGAGCTGATCAAGTACAAGCTTTCGCTGGTGCCATTTGCCGATATCAGCGAGCTGGACAGCAACTGGAAGTCGATCCAGTTTATTGGTTTGTCGGGTGTTTTAAAAGGTGCACTCTCCAACGGATCATTGAATTTTAATCCAGAAAAAACAGTGACAACCGATGAAGTAAAGGAACCCATCAAAGAATATTATTATAAAGCACAGATCTGGTTTGACGATTATAAGCAGCCAGACATGACAACGGGATCTACCCTGGCACTTATCTGCTATGTAAAGGGAAAGTCGCTTGAAAATACTACAGAGGAAGTTAAGAAGAAATGGAAAAAGGTGTATGGGTTTAAAGATGATTTTGATCCTGCTAAGTCGATCAGCCGCAGGGAATTTGCTGTGCTTGTAAGTGATTATTTACAACCCTTTAATGTCACCATTGATAAGACCGGAAGGGTGATGAGGTAAAATAGATAAAAACTACTGACCTGGCACCTTCCTATAGTATTTGTCTATATGGCTATCAATATTAAGTATTTGCTATTATTGGAAATCCGTTGCTTTTGAGTGCTGATCGCCGTACCTTTGCGGCAGAATAAAAAATAAGCACGACGTATAATTATGGCAATAGTAGGTAAAAAATTCCCAAGTGTAAGCATTGATGCAATGTCAGAAATGGGTGACGATTTGAAGATCAATGTATTTGAAGAGGCAGTAAGCAAACAAAGCAAAGTATTGTTATTCTGGTATCCAAAAGATTTTACTTTTGTTTGCCCTACTGAATTACATGCATTTCAGGCAGCATTGCCGGATTTTGAAAAAAGAAATACCATCGTAATCGGCGCATCATGCGATACCAATGAAGTTCATTTTGCCTGGTTAAATACACCAAAAGACAATGGCGGTATTGAAGGCGTGACCTATCCGATTTTGGCAGATACGCACAGACACCTGTCTAATATTTTAGGTATTGTAGAGCAGGACGTGGAATATAACGAAGCAGGTGAAGAAGTATTCTCAGGTTCGAATGTAACCTTCAGGGCTACTTACCTGATTGATGAAACTGGTAAAGTTTTTCATGAAAGTGTGAACGATATGCCGGTAGGCAGAAATGTGAAAGAATACCTTCGCTTAATTGATGCTTATGCGCATGTTCAAAAGCATGGCGAAGTTTGTCCGGCAAACTGGGAAGAAGGAAAAGAAGCAATGAATGCTAACAGGACCGGCGTTGCAGAATATCTAAGCGCCAACTAATCATCCAAAGTATGTTTTTAGAATTAACAGAAGATAATCTTCAACAATATGTTGCTGAAAACAACAAAGTAATGGTTCAGTACGCAGCATCCTGGTGTGGAAACTGCAGGATCATGAAGCCAAAGTTCAAGAAACTGGCGGCTGAGAACGAGGACGTGGCATTCTTAATTGTGGATGCTGAAAAGCTTCCAGGTTCACGTAAACTTGCAAATGTTGATAATTTACCAACTTTTGCCGCTTTTGAAGGCGGCGCTTTGGTAGATCAGGTGCAGACCAACAAAGCAGAAGTGTTGAATGAATTATTTGAAAAAATAAAATAATGAAGATACCAGTAATCAGACAGTTCTTCCAAAACAATACCCCGGAGCAGCTGGAAACTACCCTGGAGGTTCTTGAAGCTTTCTGTGAATTCAGGGGCGTAAGCGAAGCAGAGGTTGACGTAGCAGGCGAACTGATCACCAATATTTGCGGTGCGCTTGAAGTGCATGCAAGTGTTCAATCGGGCGTTTTGGAGAAAGATGCATTAAATGCATTCGGACAAAAAGTAATGGGGTCGATTGACAGGTAAGACAATCGTTATCAGTAGACACCGTCGTGTCATGATACACCTCGTCCGCTCTAATGCAGAGAGCAGACGAGGTGTATTTACAAATGACGAAATACAGTTAACGTATTATATCCCTTGCTGGTCTAGAAACTTGGTGTCAATCTGCCTGGTAGCTTTGGCACCTAATTTCTTAATCTTTTCTGAAGTATTGGAAAGATTTCCTGCCCCCGAAGATAGTTTATTTAACGCCTTATCATAAGCATCCTGGCTTTGCTTAATGTTGCGCCCTATGCTTTCCATATCAGTCAGAAAACCTACAAATTTATCATACATCGTACCGCTTAAACGGGCTATTTCCAGTACATTTCTATTCTGGCGCTCCTGTTTCCAGATACTGGCTATGGTACGTAATGTTGCCAGTAAAGTAGAAGGGCTAACGATCACTACCTTCCGGTCCCATGCATAGTTAAACAGTTCCGCATCCTGCTGTACCGCAATGCCAAAAGAGGATTCTATTGGCATAAACAGCAATACAAAATCAGGAGAGTTTAACTGGTTCAGCCCATGATAATTTTTACCGGACAATCCCTGTATATGTGTCTTAACAGAAATAAGGTGCTGTTTTATATATAAATCCCTGTCCACTTCATTTTCTGCAGTGACCAATCTTTCATAGGCAATTAAAGATACTTTAGCATCAATTACAATGTGCTTATCATCGGGCAGATCTATGATCACATCAGGTTGTACCCTACTGCCTTGTTCAGTATTTAAACTGGTTTGTATGCGGTATTCCCTGTCTTTCACCAGGCCTGAGCGTTCCAATACACGTTCCAGTATTACCTCGCCCCAGTTTCCCTGTTTTTTACTGTCGCCCTTCAATGCCCTTGTCAGGTTATTGGCATCTTCCTGTATCTGCTTTGTCTGGTCCATCAATTGGGAGATAACCCCTTTTAGTACATTTCGTTCATCAGATTCAGATTTATATACCTTCTCTACTTTTTCTTCAAATGATTTGATGTGTTCTTTAAACGGGTTGAGGATGATGTCCATGCTTGCCCTGTTCTGTTCAGTGAATTTAGCAGATTTTTCTTCCAACAGCTTGCTGGCTATATTTTCAAATTCCAGTTTAAAGCGCTGCTGCAATTCAGCAATGTATTGTTCCTGCGCTATTTGTTTTTCCCGCTGTGCGATGAGATTTTCTTCTGCTTTTACTACCTTATCGCGTTCGTTCATATAACTGATGCGCAGGTCGTTCAGCTCATCCTGCAATTTTACTTTTTCCTCCTTCAGCATTGCCCATGATTTATAGATCATAAACGCCACGAGTAAGCTAAATATAAAAAGTGCTATTCCTATAATTTCCATGCTAATAATATTATCAAAAATGGATAATTTAAAGCATAAAAGCAAAAATAAATAGTAAAATTACAGCTTAGTTAAGATCAGTTCAGCAACATCACAGCCTGTCTGGTTGCCAATGGCAATCCCCATTCCGTTACATCGCACCGCACAGAATACACCATTTTCCAATTCTTTCACTATTGGTGTGATGGCAGATCCAAAGGCCATGATGCCACTCCAGCTTTGTTCAATTTCAAAATCAATACCCGGTAAAATTACTTCAGTTAATAATTTATGTAAAGCATGCTGCACGAGTTCCGTGCTTCCAAATTCCGTAGTCTGCTCGGTCAGAAAATCAAGGTTCCTTCCACCTCCCAGCAATACCCTGTTGCCAATATTTCTAAAATAATAGTAGCCTTTGTCATAATGAAAAGTACCTTTTATTTTTAAATCAGGGATTGGACTGGTAATAATGACCTGTCCCCTTCCAGGTATAATATCAAGGTCAGGGATTAAGTCTTTTACAAAAGCATTGGTGCATACCAGCAGTTTTCCACAGCTAAAATTACCATCTGCGGTACGCACTATATATCCTGATCCACTTTGTTCAAACGAATTTACTTTACAATTATTAAAGATCAGTACCCCAGCAGCCCCTGCTTTTTTCAGCATTGCCCGCATCATTTTACCACTGTCTATCTGGGCTTCCAGTTCATTCACAATCAGTGTCTCCACCTCATTAAATCCAAAATCAGCAATTTTATCATCGGCTGGTTTGAATGTATCAGATTGATTTACAATATCTTTTATCAGCTCATTAAAGTGGCTGATTTTGGATACACACAGAGATGAAATGGTTTTTTCAGCAGGCCTGAATAATTCATAGCCTCCGTAGTTGCGATAAGTAATTGCTTCATCTCCAAGTAATTTTCTGAGCTTTAACAAACCTTTCCAGCGGCTTTCAATCAGTCGGTGCAGACCATCCGTACCACAGCTCTTTTCCTGTTCTATCAATTCAGATATACTTCCGAAACAGGCAAATCCGGCATTTTTGGTACTGGCCCCTGAGGGGATTAAACCGCGTTCCAATACCGCTACATTCAATGAAGGTTCTTTTTCTTTAAGTGCGATGGCCGCACTTAAACCTACAATCCCGCTACCAATAATGAGCACATCAAAATTAAAAAAATGTAGTTTTTCCCAGTAAGAGATGGCCGCTGTCATCTTATAAATTTATGTTAATTTTTCATTTTCAGGTAAAAAGGGAACACTTTTTGATTTGAAGTACTTGAAAAACATACACTACGAAAATGGGACTTTATTTTTTTTTAATAATCCCGGTTTTAATATTAAGCATGTTTGTGCAATGGCGATTTAGAAGTAAATTTTCACAATACGCGGAGATGCAGTTGAATTCGGGATTTTCGGGCAAGGAAGTGGCAGAGAAAATGCTGCGCGACAATGGGATCTATGATGTTAAAGTGATGAGTACAGATGTGCAATTATCTGATCATTACAATCCATCAGAAAAAACAATTAATTTAAGTACCGACGTTTATTACGGCCGAAGTATAGCTGCTGCCGCGGTTGCTGCGCATGAATGCGGGCACGCTATACAGCAGGCTAAATCATACGGCTGGCTCGAATTAAGGACCAATATGGTACCTGTAGTAAGCATCACCTCCAATTTGTTGCAATGGGTGCTGATCATAGGTGTTTTGCTCATTGCATTTACCTTTAACCCTATTGTACTGGCTATTGGGGTATTCGGACTTACCCTCATTACTATTTTTACCATGATTACGCTCCCGGTAGAATTTGATGCCAGCAAAAGGGCACTCATGTGGCTTAAAAACAATAAGGAAGTGCTTTATAGTCCCGAGGAACATGTACAGGTCAGAGATGCCCTATGGTGGGCAGCAATGACCTATGTGGTAGCAGCATTGGGCGCAATGACCAATCTGATCTATTATATTTCTATATTATTCGGAAGAACTAAAGATTAATTTGCTCAACGGGCTAATGACATGATGTTTAGTTTAGCCTGTAAGGAACAATCAGGTTAAATTCAGGAATATCCACAATAAATTCCGTGTCATCGGCCAGGCGTTGCATCAGGTAATTTCCACTCATGCTGCCCATATCAGTCGACAGATGACAACCCGATATGTAAGAATGGCTTTTACCAGGCTCTATGATGGGCTGCAGGCCAACTACACCCTCTCCTTCTACCTCTCTCTGCGACCCGTTTGAATCAAAAATAAACCATTGACGCCTTTTAAGCTGTACCGCATAATCAGACAGGTTCTCAATATTTATCTGATAGGAGAACATAAAGTGCTCATTAGCAGGATTGGAATACTCATCCTGATAGTCCGTTTCAACTGATATTTTAACTCCTTGTGTTATAGCCGTAACCATTGTTTATTATTTTGAGTAAATCTTTTCAAAAATCACGCCATTTCACCTATAGGCTGAATGTTGTGATACTTGTCTGCCACCTCGTCAAGTATACTGTGTATCGTATCTATGTCATCTTCTTTGACAAGCAGCATCCTATATGGTTTAAAATCAGGCAATCCTTTAAAATAATTGGCATAGTGCCTCCTCATTTCAAATACCCCTACTTTCGGTCCTTTCCAGGCTATTGACTTCTCCAGGTGCGTTCTGCAGACCGATACACGCTCTTCTAC
The DNA here is from genome assembly GCF_004331695.1 of Pedobacter psychroterrae. GTDB lineage: Bacteria > Bacteroidota > Bacteroidia > Sphingobacteriales > Sphingobacteriaceae > Pedobacter > Pedobacter psychroterrae. The sequence continues at coordinate 831,097 of NZ_SJSL01000001.1, forward strand.
CGAAGGCCCTGCCAGGTACTCACCGGTATTAAAAAAGTGCCTGATCTCCCTGAATATCCATGGATATCCGATCGCCGCCCTGCCAATCATGATGCCGTCTACTTCATATTCCAGCCTCCAGTCGGCCGCTTTCTTTATGCTGTCTACATCTCCATTGCCAAAAATGGGAATTTTAATCCTCGGATTTCTTTTAATTTCCCTGATCAGGGTCCAGTCGGCCGCCCCTTTATACAGTTGCGCCCTGGTCCTTCCATGTATGGTCAGTGCTTGTATGCCTATATCCTGCAGCCTTTCAGCCACTTCTTCTATGTTTTTAGTAGTATCATCCCATCCCAGGCGTGTTTTGACGGTAACGGGCAAATGCGTAGCCTTCACCACCGCCTCAGTCATCTTTACCATTTTGTCAATATCCTGCAGCAAGGCAGACCCAGCTCCCCTGCAGGCCACCTGTTTAACCGGACAGCCATAATTGATGTCCATCAGGTCAGGACCTGCCAGCGTGGCGATTTCTGTCGCTTCCCGCATGTGGTCTATTTCACTGCCAAAGATCTGGATGCCTATCGGCCGTTCGTATTCAAAAATATCCAGTTTTGCCCTGCTTTTGGCGGCATCCCTGATCAGTCCCTCAGAGGAAATAAACTCCGTATACATCATGTCCACCCCGGCTTGCTTGCACACAAAACGGAAGGGCGGATCACTCACATCCTCCATCGGCGCGAGCAATAAAGGGAACGCTCCCAAATCTATATTTCCAATCTTTACAGACATTTTCCTATCTTCAAGCCAAATTTTAAAGTACAAAGGTACGAATAATGAATCTCATAGAAAAAGATCAGCTGGAAAACAGTATTTATGTAAAAGCAGAGAACAGCCCTTACCTGCAGTTGCTCATGCTCTTAGCCTATGCTCTATTGGGTGTGATCGTGTTTACGATCCTTGCCCTTGTGGTTATATACGCGCTTTTTGGTGCCGATGCCCTGAGCAGCATGATGACGATGAGCAGCGGCGGAACGGCCAACCGCGGAGCCCTTCAGGTGATTTTAATAGCGAGTTCCCTGGGATTTTTTCTTGCCCCTCCCATACTTTTAGCCATTACCGAACAAAAAAAGCCATCAGTTTTCTATGGTCTTAAACAACCTGATATAAAGCTCTTAGGCATTGTTTTCCTAATTATGCTGGTCTCCATGCCCATCATGGAATGGACGGCTGCCCTGAATCAGAAAATGACGCTTCCTGAAGCACTAAAGCCATTGGAGCAGTGGATGAAAGCAAAAGAAGATGAGGCCATGCAGACCACCTTGTTGCTGCTTAAAATGAACAGCATAAAAGAGCTGCTTTTAAACCTCTTTATGATCGCCCTGCTGCCTGCGGTAGCAGAGGAACTGATGTTCAGGGGCGGTGTGCAGCGAACCTTCAACCGGATCTTTAATAATCCGCATGTAGCCATCTGGACAGCTGCCTTTATCTTCAGCGCCATTCATTTGCAGTTTTATGGTTTCGTGCCAAGGCTGCTCCTGGGTGCAGGATTTGGCTATATTTACTATTTCAGCGGCAACCTCTGGTATGCGGTGCTTGGGCATTTCCTCAATAATGCCTATGCCGTATGCGCAGCATGGTATATGCAAAAAAACAACATACCTTTGTCGTCAACAGACAGCACCATTAATATTGCCTGGTACGGGTATGTGATCAGTTTTATATTGACCATAGCGGTATTTATTTATTTTAAAAACATAACACAGCAGCCTCATGAACGAAGGATGGACTAAAATTTTTACAACGGAAGATGCGATTGAAGCAGAGATACTGAAACAAGGGCTTATTGAAAGCGATATTATAGCAGTGACAATGAATAAACAGGATTCCCCGCATAAAATGTTTGGGGTAATTACCGTATTGGTGCCTGATGCAGATGCTGAAAGGGCCGTACAATACCTTTCAGACAATGACATTAAATGAAAACCAGGGCGATAACTGCATTCTTTTTTACCATAGTGATGCTGGGCTCCATATTTTTAGGGGGCTATACATTTACTGGTTTTTACCTGATTTTAAGTATCATCGCACTCTTTGAGTTTTTCAAATTGGTAAAGATCTCAGGGATCCGTCCGCATAGAAATATTGCGGTAGTGGTAGCTACACTGATCTTTTTGATGACTGCAGGTTATCATTACCTGCAGTTTGAGACCAAATATATGTTGCTCATTGTGCCGCTGCTTTTTTCTGTATTCATCAGCGAGTTGTACAAAAAGAACAAGATTCCTTTTGCTAACATCTCCTATACCTTCGTGGGCTTTGTTTACGTGACGGTACCCTTTTGCTTTTTCTATTCTTTAGGCTTTCTGGCCGATACTTACGAATACAGTTTTCACCTGCCCCTCGCCTTCCTGCTAATGTTGTGGGCCAGCGATACAGGGGCTTATCTTTTTGGTGTTAAATTTGGCAAGACGCGGCTGTTTGAACGTCATTCGCCAAAAAAATCATGGGAAGGTTTTTTTGGAGGAATGTTTACCAGTGTACTGGCGGCCTATCTGATCTCCATTTATTTCATAGAGATCAGTTTTTCTGTATGGGCAGGAATGGCGGCGCTGATAGTGATTTTTGGCACATTGGGTGACTTGGTAGAGTCTATGTTGAAGCGAAGCCTGGATGTAAAAGATTCAGGTTCATTCTTGCCCGGCCATGGAGGTATTTTAGACCGGTTTGACGGCTTACTGATCGCCGCGCCTGTGGTGTATACTTATTTGTACCTGATCATCAACTAGTTTCTTTCATTTAAATTTATTACTGATTAACATCCGCTTTGCAGGGGTAAGATATGCCTTTTGTATGGGTTCGCACTAAGTCCATTTTGTCCCAATGTTTATCCCATAGTGAGTCCAACTTTTATATGGAAATAGTTGGACTAGACTTGGACTAAACTTGGACTCAAGTTGGATTCACAATTTTGACAGGACGAATGTAATTCGAAAATATATACGACTAAATGAAAAGGGGTTATTTTCTTAAAGGCTTCAACAAATACTCCAGCCCGTTTAGCTTTATTTCGTACAGTGTGGCAATCATCTCGCCAAGTTTACCCGGAGGGAAGCCTTCCTGATGAAACCAAACTAAATAAGATTCTGGTAAATCGCAAAGAATGCGGCCTTTATATTTGCCGAATGGCATTTGCATCGTCACCAGGTCTTTAAGTATTTGCGGGTTCATCTTTGTTTGTTAGTTCACTACCATTTCCAGCATCTCTACCGCCTCGTCAACTGTGTTGAGGTTGTCAAAGGCAATTCTGAGGCTATCTTTAACCTCCTTAAGGTTGCATAAGCGGGGGTGTATTTGTGCAAAGTGCAATATTTTATTGAACATCACCGAATCAAAGAAAGCTGATTGCTTGTCTGTGATAAAATAACCCCTTAGTGTGCCTTTTTTGAAGGTGATTTTTTCAAAAGCCAGCTTTTTGGCCACCCATTGCAGGCGCAGCACATTGAGCATGGTCTTTACAGGTTTTGGAACAGGGCCAAAGCGGTCTGTTAAAGCATGCTCAAAAACCTGCAACTGGGTCTCGTTCTCTATCTTTGAAAGTTCGGTATAGAGGTTATACCGCTCTGTAATGTTGGTTACGTAATCATCCGGGATGTACAATTCCAGATCTGTGTCTATCTGCGTGAAGGAGACGAAAGGACGCAGGGGTTCGTCTTTAAACAGGTCTTTAAACTCATCTGATTTCAATTCCTGTATGGCTTCATCCAGTATTTTGTGATACATCTCAAAACCTATTTCAGCGATAAAGCCACTTTGCTCTGCGCCTAAGAGGTTTCCGCTGCCGCGGATGTCCAAATCCCTCATGGCTATGTTAAAGCCACTTCCCAGGTCTGAAAACTCTTCTATGGCACTAAGGCGTTTGCGTGCTTCGGAGGTAAGGGTGGATAATGGCGGGCTCAGCAGGTAACAAAAAGCTTTTTTATTAGATCGGCCTACCCTGCCGCGCATCTGGTGCAGGTCGCTCAGGCCAAACATATGGGCATGGTTGATGATGATGGTATTGGCATTGGGGATGTCCAGTCCTGCCTCAATGATGGTAGTGGCTACCAGGACATCTTTTTCTCCGTTGATGAAGTCAAGCATGACATCTTCCAGCTGATCGCCGTCCAGTTGGCCGTGGGCGATGCCTATGCGCGCCTTTGGCACCAGTGTCTGGATCAGTCCGCCCAATTGCGGAAGGTCATTCACACGGTTGTGGATAAAGAATACCTGACCACCACGATCCAGCTCAAACTGTATAGATTCCTGGATCAGTTTATCATTAAAAACGTGGAGTTCGGTATTTACTGCCTGCCTGTTTGGCGGCGGGGTACTCATGATGGACAAATCCCTGGCGCCCATTAGTGAGAAATGCAGGGTACGCGGGATCGGTGTAGCGGTAAGGGTGAGCGTATCTACGTTTACCCTCAATGCACGGAGCTTTTCTTTGGATGTCACCCCAAATTTCTGCTCCTCATCTATGATCATGATGCCCAGGTCTTTGAACTTTACGTCTTTGCTGAGCAGCCTGTGCGTGCCGATGATGATGTCGACTTTTCCATCAGCTACGGCAGCCAGTGTGTCTTTGATCTGCTTATTGGTCTTGAAGCGGTTGATGTAGTCCACCGTACAAGGGAATTCTTTCAGTCGGCCTGAGAACGTTTTAAAATGCTGTAATGCCAGAATAGTGGTTGGCACCAGAATGGCCGCCTGTTTGCCGTTCGCCACCGCTTTGAAGGCTGCCCTGATGGCAATTTCTGTTTTGCCGAAGCCTACATCGCCGCATACGAGCCTGTCCATGGGATGTGGCGCTTCCATGTCTCTTTTAACGTCGTTGGTGGCTTTTTCCTGGTCGGGGGTATCCTCATAGATGAAAGAGGCTTCCAGTTCCGTCTCCAGGTACCCGTCGGGGTCAAAGGCGGTGCCTACCTGCGATTTTCTCAGTGCGTAAAGCTTGATGAGGTCGCGGGCGATGTCTTTAACTTTTTTTTTTGTAGTTTTCTTGAGCTTATCCCATGCCTCAGTACCCAGTTTGTTCATCCTGGGGGCTGTGCCATCCTTGCCGCTGTATTTGGCAATGCGGTTAAGGGAGTTGATGTTCACATAGAGCAGGTCATTATCGGCATAGACCAGCCTGATCATTTCCTGTGTTTTACCGTTTACTTCTACCTTTTCCAGTCCGGCATATTTGCCTATTCCGTGGTCTATATGGGTCACAAAATCGCCTGGTTTGAGGTCTCTCAGCTCCTTTAAGGTAATGGCCTGACTGCGCTGGTAGCCTCTTTTGAGTTTGTATTTATAGAACCGGTCGAAAATCTGGTGATCGGTGTAAAACGCCATTTGCAACGTTGGATCCAGAAAACCCTCCCTCAAAGGAATGTTTACCGGGGTAAACCTGGCGGTTTTGTCTATGTCGTCGAGAATGGCGTACAGACGCTCCGTTTGCTTGGTAGAGGAGCTGAAAATAAAATTATGTATGCCTGCTTTTTCGTTTTCCTTGAGGTTGTGGATCAGCAGGTTGAAGTCTTTATTGAAAGAAGGCTGCGGTTTGGTGTCAAACTGAAATACCTGTTCAGTCTTGTAAAAGAACTGTTTGCCAAATTCTACGATCACAAAGTCCTGCAGCATATCGGCCATCATCTTCTCGTCGGTAAAGGCAAATTTTGGATCTATCCAGTCCTGGTTTTCCTGTTTTTCCTTTGCCGGCAGGGCTTTCCAGAGTTCTGAAGCTTTTCTATAGCCGGTCTTTACAATGTCGAGGGTAAATTCAACGTCTTTAAACCAGAGCTGGGTGTCCTTTTCGATGTAATCGAGGAGACTGATGTTGTTTTCTGTAAGGTATTTGGACTGTACATTGGGGATGACGGTAAGCGCTTTTACATCCTCTACAGAAAGCTGGCTTTCTATTTCGAAGGTGCGGATGCGCTCTACATCGTCGCCAAAAAACTCGATGCGGTAAGGCAGGTCGTGGGAGAACGAAAATATGTCTACGATGCCGCCGCGAATGGAAAACTGCCCCGGTTCGTATACGAAATCTGTCCGTGTGAAGTCATAGTCGATCAGGAATTCGTTGATGAACTCTATGCCCAGTTTTGCGCCTATGCTGATCTCGAGCGTATTCTTCTCGAGCATGCTGCGGTTGATCACTTTCTCGGCGAGGGCTTCGGGATAGGAAACCACTATCTGGCCGTATTCCGACTGGTGGTTGAGCTCATTGAGCACCTCCGCCCTGGCCAGTACATTGGCGGTGTCTACCTGCGTGAATTCAAATGCTTTGCGAAAGGAAGAAGGAAAGAGCAGCACCTCTTTGTCGAGGATACTTTCCAGATCGGCCAGAAAATAAGCTGCCTCTTCCCGGTCGGGCAGGACAAAAAGTATCGGCTTGTGCAGTAAAAAATAGGAAGCCACGGCGATTGTTGCATCGGCAGAGCCAACTAAACCTTTTAGTTGAAGTTTGTTACCTTTGCCCGCATTGAGGGCCTTTGCCAACGCTACAATTCGCTCATCTGTTTTGTATCTGTTAATCAGGTCGCGGATATTCACACAGCAAATGTAAGATTTATGATTAGCTTTAGGTGTAACAAAATATCTATTAATACATCTAAAAAATATAAAAACAACATGAAAACGCTAAGCCACATACCTTTAGAACTTTGTTTTTGGGTGCTGGCTTTGGTAATGCTGGCAACGGCAACACCTGTTGAGCCTGGCCATGTGCATCATTTTACCTTGTGTCCGCTGGCCAATATGGGGGTTGACTGGTGCCCAGGATGCGGGATAGGGCGGTCGATCACACAGTTGTTTCATGGGAATGTGGGCGCAAGTGTAGGGCATCACTGGTTTGGGATACCTGCATTGGGGATCATTGTGTGGAGGATTGTTGAGTTGATAAGATTGAGGATAGACAATAAAATATTTAAATTAAAGAGAAAGAGATATGTTTGATTCACCGTTTATGACATTGCCGGGTATCACACCCCAGGAATATTCGTACTTGCAGAGCGCAACTACCGGATTTAGTGAGCAGCAGCTGAGGGGTTTTTTGATGATTTATGGCAGCAAGAGAAGAAATCCGGATGATATGGTATTGTACTGTATATTAGGGTTTTTCGTTCCGGGATTGCCAAGGTTTTTGGTGAACCAGATTGGAATGGGTGTGTTGTATTTCTTCACCATCGGACTGTGTTTTATCGGGACGATCATCGATTTGGTGAACCACAAGACCCTGGCTTTTGAGTACAACCAGCGTATGGTTTTTGAAAGTCTGCAAATGGTAAAAATGGGAGGCGTTCAGTAAACGTAAATTGTGTAAATTTACGGAATGAAGCTGTCTGTTTTAATAAAGCATCTGGAAGCGTTCGCGCCACTGAATTACCAGGAAGATTATGATAATTCAGGGCTCTTGATTGGTGACCCTGAGCAGGAGGTGCATGCCGCGCTTGTGGCGTTGGACTGCATTGAAAAAGTAGTGGATGAGGCCATCGCGCTTGGCTGCAACCTGATCATTACCCATCACCCCATCGTTTTTAAGGGCCTTAAGAAGATCACGGGCAAGAACTATGTGGAAAGGGTAGTGCTGAAGGCCATCAGGCACAACATTGCGCTGTATGCCATTCATACCAACCTGGACCATGTAAAGCATGGGGTAAGCGGGGTGATCGCGGAGCGGCTTGGCTTGAAGAACGCAAAGATCCTGAGCCCGAAGAGGTCGCTGTTAAAAAAACTGGTGACATTTTGTCCGGTTGACGCTGCGCCCGAAGTACGGGCAGCACTGTTCGCGGCCGGTGCAGGGCATATAGGAGATTATAGTGAATGCAGTTTTAATGCAACAGGGACCGGGACGTTTAAGGCAGGGCTGGGAACTGATCCTTATGTGGGAGAAATAGGACTGCAGCATGAGGAGCCGGAGGAGCGGATAGAAACGGTGTTTCTGGCGCAGAATGAGCGTAAAATATTGATTGCCTTGTTTGAGCACCACCCTTATGAAGAGGTGGCATATGATATTTATCCGCTGGAAAATAAACTGGATACGGCGGGAGCGGGTATGATCGGCTGGCTGCCGGAAGAAATGGAAGGCCGTGCTTTTCTGTCTTTTGTGAAAGAGCGGATGGATGCGGTGGTGATCAGACATACTGATATACTGCCTAAACGGATCAGGAAAGTAGCCGTTTGCGGAGGCTCGGGCAGCTTTCTATTGCAAGAAGCAATTGCAGCCGGAGCAGACGCGTTAGTGACTGCCGATTTTAAATACCACGAGTTTTTTGACGCAGATGGGAAAATAATGATTGCAGATATCGGACATTTTGAAAGTGAACAATTTACATCTGATTTGTTGATAGATATTATTCAAGAAAAATTTCCTAACTTTGCAATCCGTTTAACGGAGCATAACACAAACCCAATAAATTATTTCATTTAATGGAACAAACTGTAGAGCAAAAGCTTAAAGCTTTATACGAATTACAAACCCTGCATACTAAGATCGATAAAATACGTCAGATACGCGGTGAACTGCCAATGGAAGTTGCCGATCTGGAAGATGAGGTAGCGGGGCTGGAGACACGTATACAAAAATTCAAAGGCGAATTGGATGATACTGAAGATGCCATTGTAACACGTAAGAATATGATCAAGGATGCTCAAAACCTGATCAAAAAATACGAGACTCAGCTAAAAGATGTTAAAAATAATCGTGAATATGATGCTTTAACTAAAGAAGTTGAGATCCAAACCTTAGATATTCAGGTTTCTGAGAAAAAAATAAGAGAGTTTGGTTTTGATATTTCAGCTAAAACTGAAGTTTACGAAAAAGCACTGGCTGATCTGGAATCAAGAAGAAAAGATCTTGATATAAAGAATGGCGAGTTGCAAACCATTACTGCTGAAACTGAAAAAGAAGAGCAGTCATTGACTAAAAAATCTGAGAAGGCTGAAACGCAAATTGAAGACAGGCTGTTGATCGCTTACAAGAGATTGAGGGGAAATGCCAATAATGGTCTTGCTGTAGTTACGATCGACCGTGATTCATGTTCAGGTTGTTTCAACCAGATTCCGCCACAGCGCCAATTGGATATCCGTCAGCGTAAAAAAATCATTGTTTGCGAGCATTGCGGAAGAATCCTTGTGGATGAGGCCCTGACGCTGGAAATAGCAACAGTATAAAAACGCATATTTTAAAATAGCATAGAAAGGTCAGAATAGCTTCTGGCCTTTTTTTGTAAAGAAATCTGAGATGTCAGTAAAGAGGTTAATCGTTAGGAAATATCGGAACAGGATGCTCAGGATTGTTGCTTTGGCCGTGTTTTTTCTGTTTCCGCAGGCGCTATATGCCAATTTTGACTTTAATGCGAACTGCTTAAAAGCATATCAGCAGATCTTTGAGCTGAAGCTCAGCAATGCGCGGCAGCTGCTCCAGGCGGAAAAGAAGATAAATCCGGACAATGGCATTGTGTTGATGCTGGAAAACTATATCGATTATTTTTATTTACTGACTTCCGACAGCAAGTCTGAATTTGACCGGCTGCAGCAAAATAAATCCAGAAGACTGGACCTGATTGCTGCCGGTGACAAAAGCTCGCCCTATTTCTTGTATGCGCAGGCAGAGATCAATTTGCAATGGGCCTTAATAAGGGGCAGGTATGGGGAATATATGACTGCAGCCCGGGAGATCCGAAAAGCGAAAGTACAGTTGCAGGAAAACACCGAGAAATTTCCGGGCTTTCATCTCAATGCTAAAGGACTTGGACTGATCAATGCATTTTTAGGGAACCTCCCGGACGGGATCTTGAAAAGTACGCTTGCCACTTTTGGTATTAAGGGAAATTTGCAGGCAGGGGTAGCGATGCTGGACAAGCTGTCGGCCAACCTGCCGCAGTCAAAATACGCCGCTTTTTATGATGAGGTAGTCTTCTACTATGTATTTGTGCTGAACGATATTGCACATAGTCCGCAAGCCTATGCCAAGACGATGAAATATACCGAGCGGATTTCAGATAGCAGTTTGCTGAAGACCTATTTGCAGGCGCTGGTCTGCTCAAAGAATGCGCACAACGAGGAAGCCATTGCTATTCTGGCAAACAGACCAGAAGGGCCCGCATACCAGGCTTTTCCGTATCTGAGTTTTTTGTCGGGCCTGACAAAGCTGAACAAACTGGATTATTCCTCTTCGGCCGATTTCAATAGGTTCCTGCAGGAAAACAAGGGAGTAAATTACATCAAAGACGCACACCTGCACCTTGCCTGGATCGCTCTGCTAAAAGACGGCACAGCTGCTTATTCTGCCCAAATAACAAAGGTTAAGTCGCAAGGTTATATTTACCAGGAAAAAGATAAGCAGGCACAGAATGAGGCCGCCGCACCTGCGCCTGATAAAGCGCTGCTGAAAGCAAGGTTGTTGTTTGACGGCGGTTATTACCAAAAGGCGCTTGGGGTGTTGGCCGACCATAAGGGAGCAGACTTTGATGCCGGTAGGGACAAGACAGAATATTATTATCGCCTTGGCCGGATAAATGCTGGACTGGGCAAGGAGGATGACGCCCTTTCGGCTTATCAGAATGCCATAAGCCTTGGGAAAAATCTTCGCTATTATTATGCGGCCAATTCGGCTTTACAGATTGGAAAGATCTTTGAAGCGCGGAAAAACCCTTCAAAGGCCACTGCATTTTTTAATATAGCAGTACAGATGAAGAACCATGACTACGAAAGCAGCATTGAAACACAGGCAAAAGCCGGCATCAAAAGACTGGAAGGCGGGACAAATTAGAACCGGTATACAAAAGCATTGATGTGCATACCTGCACCCACTGAAGTAAATACAGCATATTCACCAGGAGTAATTTTATAGCCTTCTACCAGGTTGTTGCGTACCAGGTCAAGCAATGTTGGGATGGTAGCCACCGAGCTGTTGCCCAGCCAGCCAATCGTCATCGGTACAAGGCCATGTGGTACAGTATCGATCTGGTACAATTTAAACAGCCGTTTTAAAATGGCATGGTCCATCTTGCCGTTTGCCTGGTGTATAAACACAGTTTTGATATCTTCAATACTAATCCCGGCTTTATCTATGGCTTTTTTTACTACTTGTGGTACCGTGGTTACAGCAAATTCGTAGAGTTTACGCCCGTTCATTTTAAGGTAGGCATTTTCTGCAGGGTGCTCAGGATTGTTGCTTTTTCCCATCACCAGCAAGGAAGCATAGTTTACGGCATAAGTTTGCGTTTTGTGCGCAATGATGCCGATCGGTTCATCAGATTCCCTGGCCTCAAAAATTGTTGCCCCTGCACCATCAGAAAAGATCATGCTGTCACGGTCGTGCGGATCAGTTATCCGCGACAAGGTTTCAGCACCGATCACCATGACGCGCTTTGCATCTCCGCTCTGGATGAGATAATTAGCCTGTATGGCACCCTGTACCCATCCCGGGCATCCGAATATAAGGTCGTACGCTACGCAATCAGGATTTTCAATATTCAATATTTGTTTGATCTTGGCACCAAGGGCAGGAAGAATGTCCATTCTGTTGCTGCCAAGTCTGACATCGCCGAAATTGTGACAAAAGATGATATGGTCAAGACTTTCTTTGTCAATTCCAGCTGAGTCTATGGCACGCTGAGCGGCAATGGCTGCAATCTGGCTGTTCACGATTTCATCGTCAACATAACGACGTTCATTGATTTCTGTGATCTCTGTAAACTTATCTATGATCTCTGAAATATCCTTCTCTATCAGTACGCCATTTTCATAAAATTTGGAGTTTAAGAAAGCGTTACGGGAAATGATATTTTCAGGAATGCAACTCCCTGTACCAGTAATAACCGAGTGTATGTTTGTTTTATAGCCCATTCTGAACCGCAGACTGTTTTAGTCTACAGTATAAACCTAGGGTTATTTTATTAGAAATAAAAATTTTAAGAGAAATCTTCAATTAAAAATACGAATAATTCTTTAGGCCCGTGTGCGCCGAGTACCAAAGTTTTTTCAATATCGGCGGTTCGGCTTGGACCGGTAATGGTACTGATCATGGAAGGGATCTGGTTGCCGTATTTGTCTTTGATCAGCTTGAATGCATCCTTAAGATCCATTACCATCTGACCTGTTCTGGCCACTACAATATGGTGATGCGGGAAGATGCTCAGTCTGCGGCCGGCTGCATTCTGATTGGAGACCATTACAGAACCATTGCGCGCAATCAATGCTTCACATAGGGTTATGCCTACTTCAGCCAGTTCAAAGTCTTTATCTGTTTTATAAAAGGGGAATTCATATTCTGAAAGGATGTTTTGGAGCTCCTGTTCCCAGCAGTAGATCTTTCTCCAGTTGAATTTTTCTGCAAGCTGGAGGATGTTTTCAATGAACTCGATGCCATTTTCACAATAGATAAAATTACCCGAAACGGCAGTAAGCTGCTCTGCAAACATTACTTCTGGAAATTCCTCGTCTTTGCGATAAAGAGGGGTGTCTTCTAAATTAGGATAAGGGTTGTCTCTTTTTTCAAGAAGGGCTTTCCTGATCTTCTTTAGTATGAGCTCTTTTGAGGAAATGTTTTCTTGCATAATGAATGGATTTGCTGTCATTCCTGAAGAGGAATGACAGCCCCATAAATGTGATAATTAAGCGTCTGTTTTGGCAGGCGTGATTGCTGTTGCGGGATCTGAAGTCTCGCCTACGCCGTCATGCAGTAGTCCTTCGGCAGCAGGTTTCTGATCGCCGGTACCATTTACGAATTCGTCATAAGTAGTACGGTTATCAAACGGACGTTTGCCCAGGATTTCCTCCAGATCTGCCTGGAACAGGATTTCTTTCTCTATTAGTTTTTGAGCCAGTTTTTCAAGGCCGTCCCTCTTTTCAGTAAGCAGGTTTTTTGTTCTGTCATACACTTCTGAGATCAGCTTACGAACTTCAACATCGATCATTTCAGAAGTTTTCTCTGAATAGGGCTTATTGAAGTTGTATTCATTTTGCGGATCATGGAAGGAAATATTTCCAATGGTACTGTTCATACCATATATGGTAACCATTGCATAAGACAACTTGGTAATGCGTTCCAGGTCATTCTGGGCACCGGTAGAAATTTTGCCAAAGACGATGTCCTCAGCTACCCTTCCACCCATAGTCATACACATACCATCGGTAAGCTGCTCGGTGGTATACAGGAACTGCTCCTTAGGAAGGTATTGTGCATAGCCTAAAGCAGCTACCCCACGAGGCACGATAGAGACCTTTACAAGTGGGTCTGCATGCTCAAGGTACCATCCTGCAATGGCATGACCTGCTTCATGATAAGCTACTATTCTTTTCTCTTCAGGAGAGATGATTTTGTTTTTCTTTTCTAATCCACCGATCACGCGGTCAATTGCATCCTGAAAGTCCTGCATGTCTACGGATTCCTTGTTGCGGCGGGCAGCGATCAAAGCGGCCTCATTACACACGTTGGCGATTTCAGCACCGGCAAAACCCGGGGTCTGTGCAGACAGTTTTTTTGCGTCAACTTCTGAAGACGTTTTGATTGGCTTAAGGTGAACTTTGAAGATCTGCTCACGGCCAACCAAATCGGGTTTATCTATGGAGATCTGCCTGTCGAACCTTCCTGGTCTTAGCAAAGCAGTATCCAGTACATCCGGACGGTTGGTAGCAGCAAGAATGATGATGCCTGAATCAGTTCCAAATCCATCCATTTCTACCAGTAACTGGTTGAGGGTGTTTTCACGCTCATCGTTTCCTCCCATCATGCTGTTTTTACCACGGGCACGGCCAATGGCGTCTACCTCGTCAATAAAGATGATACAAGGCGCTTTGTCTTTGGCTTGTTTGAATAGATCCCGGACACGTGATGCACCCACACCTACAAACATCTCTACGAAATCTGATCCGGAAAGGGAGAAGAAAGGTACCTGCGCTTCACCGGCAACAGCTTTGGCCAATAGGGTTTTACCTGTACCCGGAGAGCCGACTAACAAAGCTCCTTTAGGTATTTTACCACCCAGGTTGGTATATTTTTTTGGATTTTTAAGGAAATCAACGATCTCCATTACTTCCTGTTTGGCTTCTTCAAGACCTGCAACATCATTGAAAGTCACGTTAACCTGACTTTCTTTGTCAAAAAGCGTAGCCTTTGATTTTCCGATATTGAAGATCTGACCACCGCCACCGCCTGCACCACCGCCCATACGGCGCATGATAAAGATCCAGAAACCTATGAAAAGGAGTACGGGTATAATTACAGTAAAGAACCAGGAATTGAAAGAGCTTTGTCTGGTTTCTTTTTCGGCCAGGATTTGTTGTTCTGCCGGGATATTTTTTTGAGACTCCTTTAACTGCGTATCAACTGCGTCCATTGAACCTGCGGTAAAATAGGCGACAGGGCCCTTCCCCTGGCTGAAGTTGCTTTTGTTCTGATATTCTTTATACTTGGCGTCTTTTAGCCTGTCTGGCTTGATGTAGACCTCCACATTTACCAGGTCTTCATGTTTATAGGCTACCAGTTTTTGGACATCTCCCGACTGAAGCATTGTTGTTTCAAAAGTCCTGTAAGAAATAAGTTTACTGCTGTCTGTGTTGAACAGGAACTGTAATACTATGATACCTAATATGATTGCTGCATAAACCCAGAAAATATTGAATTTTGATCCTTTTTGCGGCTTTTTAGGAATGTTGGGAATTCGTTTTATTAGTTTGGGTTTTGTATTTGGATTCTCTTTCATCGTTAAATCAAAAAATGTGGATGTGAATGTTATGCGCTTTTATAGGATGTAGCCTGGGCATCGCCCCAAAGGTCTTCAATTCCATAAAAGTCTCGCTTTTCAGTTTTAAAAATATGGACAACAATGTCAAAATAATCTAGAATTATCCACTCTGCAGAGTCTTGTCCTTCTTTGCGCCAAGGATTGGTTTTGGTGTTTTTATAGATTTCTTCCTCTACGCTATCGGCAATTGCCTTAACCTGTGTAGTTGAATTCGCACTGCATATAATAAAATAATCAGAGACGGAACTGTTGAGCTCCCGCAGGTCAAGGCGGACAATGTCATTTCCTTTTTTTTCCTGTATGCCATGTACGGCTATTTCTGAGAGGTATGTAGAAAGGTTTACAATTTTCTTTTTTACCATTAAAATGTTTTAATTTTGATAAACAAATATACAATCAACACTTGCAAAATAACACTTTTTCAACATTATTTGTTGGTCAAAATCTTATCAAATTATCAGCGGTCGATTCTACCAATAACTTTTTAAAGATGATGTTGTCAAAATCCGAGCCATTACCGGAAGGAACTGTTATTATGGCAGATAACCAATACGCAGGCAGGGGGCAGCAAGAAAACACCTGGCATGCCGAGCCCGGACTGAACCTCACCATAAGTATTTTACTAAAGCCCTCATTCTTGTCCATAAACAGGCAATTTATGCTAAATATAGCCGTTAGCAACGGAATAGGTAAGGCACTAAAGGCACTGGTGGAGACTGGAATAACAGTAAAATGGCCCAATGATCTCTACCATTACGATCGGAAAATTGGAGGGGTTTTAATAGAAAATAGTATTTCCGGTAGTGTTATTAAGTCAAGCATTGTCGGTATTGGACTGAATGTTAACCAGAAAAGATTCGATCCTTTTCAGGTAAAGACCGCGGTCTCCTTGTCAGAAATTTTACAGGAGGATGTTAATCTGTTATCATTATTGAGTGAAATCTGCGGACATATTGAGGCCCAGTATCTGAAACTGAAGTCAAATAATGATGTTAGTTTACATGAGGATTACATTACCAGCCTGTATAAGTTCGGCCGACCGGCACTTTACAGACAGAATGGCGAAACTTTTGAAGGCAAGATCGTGGATGTCACAGCACAGGGACTGATGGTAATCGATGTAAACGGAGTTAACAGAGCATACAATTTTAAAGAGGTCGAGTTTTTAAGTGATCTGCATTTGGAGGGGTAGTCAATGATTTACTATCTGATGGTAAAATTAATGGCCAAAGGGCTAAATGCAGGCCGTAATAAAAAAATTATAAGTAATTTCACGGCCTTATTGTAAAAATGATGAAGAAGCGATTTTTGATGTTATTGTTGCTCGGCTTTTTGGCCTGGTCAAATACAGGCTTTGCAATGACCACAATCCAGGATACAATAGCGACAGATGATTTAATATTTACTGAAATAGAGCCGGCTGGCGAAGATACTGAGCAAACAGACAGTGTTAAAAGCGGAGCGTTAGGTGACAGTATAAAGAATGCCCTGCCTGCTGATACGGTAAAAAGCGCTGCGGTAAGCGGAGCGGGCAAGGAGACTTATAATAGCACTGCGGAAGAAAATAAATCACTGTGGGAGACTTTTATTGCGGGATTGGTAGGGGGATTTCTGGCTTTTATTATGCCTTGCATTTTTCCAATGGTACCCCTCACGATCAGTTATTTTACAAAGCGTGCCGGCAGCCGTGAAAAAGGGATAGGACAAGCGTTAATCTACGGACTTTCGATAATCGTAATATATGTGGCTTTCGGATTGCTGATTACGGTGCTTTTCGGCTCTGCCGGATTGAATGCATTGAGTGCAAGCGGATTGTTCAACTTCCTGTTTTTCCTGTTGCTGGTGATTTTTGCCATCTCATTTTTCGGGGCTTTTGAAATTACATTGCCCAGCTCTTTTGTAAATAAAATTGATAGTAAAGCAGATAACAGTAAGGGCCTTGGGGGGATATTCTTTATGGCAGCCTCACTGGCTTTGGTTTCCTTTTCATGTACAGGACCTATTATAGGCACACTACTGGTACAGGCAAGTTCGAAAGGGGAACTGTTGGCCCCTGCCATCGGAATGTTTGGTTTTGCACTGGCGCTGGCTTTACCTTTTACTTTGTCGGCTATATTTCCTGGTTTTTTAAGCAGTATGCCAAAATCCGGGGGATGGCTGAACAGTGTGAAAGTATGTTTAGGTTTCCTGGAGCTTGCGCTAGCATTGAAGTTTCTTTCGTCTGCTGATCTGGCATGGCACTGGCAATGGTTTGACCGTGAGATCTTTCTGGTATTGTGGATCGTGATCTTTGTGCTGATGGGGATATACCTGCTGGGCAAGATGAAATTCTCGCATGACAGCGATGTACCCTATGTCTCAGTTCCAAGGCTATTCTTTGCGATCCTGTCGTTTTCATTTGCGCTTTATATGGTCCCTGGCTTGTTTGGGGCACCGGTAAGTGTATTAAGCGGACTTGCTCCGCCAATGAATACCCAGGATTTTATTCTGAATAGTAATGGCCCGGCCTCAACTAATGTGCCGGCAGGCTTCCCTGCTAAAGTGAAGCATAGTGAATCTTTGAAACCGCCGGTAGGTTTTCAGGCATTCTTTGATTTAGAAGAGGGGCTGGAATATGCGAAGAAAGTGGGTAAGCCAGTCCTGCTTGATTTTACCGGCCATACCTGTGTAAACTGCAGAAGAATGGAGGACCTGGTGTGGGTAGATAAGGAAGTAGGTAGACTGATCAAAGAGGAATACGTGCTGATCCAGCTATATGCGGATGACCGCAATATAAAAATGCCTGCAGAGAAAATACATCATTCTAAAATATTGAAAAGAAATACAGACGATCTGGGGTATTGGAACCTTGATTTTCAGGCTACAAAATATGGATCAAATGCCCAGCCATTATATGTATTGGCAGGATATGACCTGAACCCACTCGTTAAACCACAAGGGGCTATTTTTAATGTAAAAGAATATGCGGCCTATTTACAAAGTGGTTTAGATAAATTTAAAACAGCTGAACAAACCAAATGAGCAAAATTAAGAACATAGGTGTATTAACATCTGGAGGTGATGCTCCCGGCATGAATGCTGCCATCAGGGCGGTTGTCAGGGCATCAATTTATTACGATTTACAAGTTACGGGTATTTTAAGAGGTTACGAAGGCTTAATTAGCGGGGATTTTATTGAAATGGACAGGAAGTCTGTGGCCAATATTATCCAGCGTGGCGGAACGATTTTGAAGACCGCCAGAAGTGATGAATTCCGTACTAAAGAAGGCAGACAAAAAGCATACGAGCAATTAAAAGCACGTAATGTTGATGCGTTGATTGTAATTGGTGGAGATGGTACTTTTACTGGAGCAAACTTGTTTACACAGGAATTTGATTTTCCTGTAGTAGGATTGCCCGGCACGATTGATAATGACCTGGAAGGGACGGATTTTACCATCGGATACGACACCGCTATAAATACCGTGATCAATGCAGTAGATAAAATCAGGGATACTGCGGAATCTCACGACAGGCTGTTCATTGTGGAGGTGATGGGCCGCGATTCAGGGCTTATTGCTTTAAGAAGCGGAATTGGCGTAGGCGCGGAAGCCATCATGATCCCTGAAGCGAATATGGGTGTGGATGGCCTGGTGACACGACTGGAAAACGGCCGTAAGGACAAGGCATCTAAAATAATCATTGTAGCGGAAGGAGATGAAGTAGGCGGCGCTTTTAATGTGGGAGAAGTTTTGAAGGAGAAGTTTCCTGCGTATGACATCAGGGTTTCTGTGCTTGGACACATTCAGCGGGGTGGTAAACCAAGTTGTATGGATAGGGTACTGGCAAGCAGGCTGGGTGTAGCTGCAGTAGAAGGCCTGCTGAACGGACAATCAGGGGAAATGGTTGGCTTGAAAAATCAGGAATTTGTGTTTACACCGTTTGATCATGCGATAAAGCACATAGATGCTAAAGAAATAAGCTCAGTATGGCTTAGGCTGGTGGAGATACTATCTTTATAAGGATTTAATTTAGAAGAGCCCGGTAGGGCTCTTTTTTATTATGGTGTTATAATAACTTATCCAATACCTGCTGCCAGTTGTCTACCCTTTCGTAGTCAGTGAGTAAAAGATTGTGGGGTGAGGTGAAGAGTAGTTTACGTCCGTTAAAGCCAACGAAGTTCTTGGCCCTGTCGTCGATCATCACGTCTGTATTTACAATCTTATCTCCGCAAAACATGATGTTTCTCCAGCTAATAAAGGGGAAGTGCTCTGCCAGCCAGTCCCATTTGTCTTCCAGTGAGTTTCTGAATTCGGTAGCGGCAGAGACGATATAAACCTCATGGTTTTCCTGTAATTTTTTTACTGCCTCAACGCTGCCCTCAATTAAGGGAAGATCCCTGAAAAAGCCTTTTTCATTGATGTATTCAAACCATTTATTGTTGATGTGTTCAGGAACATGGTGGTAAATCTCATTACCAGGGTCAAGGATCAGGTCGAGCGGAACCCCGTAGTCCCTATTATAAAGTTGTATGAATTTGTGTAAAGGATCGGCTAATACTTCATCCATGTCTATCGCTATTCTCATGTTCGCTTATTTTAGCACAAATATCCGGAAATAGCGATAGAGTTGTGTTAACTGAATTTAAAATTATTGCATCTTGTTAATGATTAGTATTTTACTTACTTTTGCAACCCCGCAAGCATGGAGCTCCGGGAACTATGTTGAATACATAAATTAAAAGAAATGGCAACTAAAATCAGATTGCAAAGATTCGGTAAAAAAGGTAAGCCTTTTTTCCACGTAGTGGTAGCGGATTCCCGTTCACCAAGAGATGGTAAATTTATTGAGCGTTTAGGTTCTTATAACCCAAATACCAATCCTGCTACCATCGACCTTAATTTCGATAAAACTTTAGACTGGGTAAACAAAGGTGCTGAACCTACGGATACTTGTCGCGCAATTCTTTCTTATAAAGGTGTTTTGTACAAAAAACACTTAGAAGGTGGTGTTAAAAAAGGAGCATTAACTGAAGATCAGGCAGCAACTAAATTTGCTGAGTGGTTAAGTGCTAAGGATGGCAAAATTGAAGGCAAAAAAGATAGCCTGACTAAATCTAAAGATGAAGTTAGAAAAGCAGCTTTAACTGCTGAAGCTAAGAAAAATGCTGACCGTGCTGCTGCCCTTGCAATTAAAAATGCACCAGTAGAAGAGGTTGTTGAAGAAGAAGCTGTAGTTGAGGAAGAAGCTGTAGTTGAAGCAGAAGTTGTAGCTGAGGCTGCTCCTGAGGCGGAAGTTGAAGCAGAAGTTGTTGCTGAAGCAGCTCCTGAAGCAGAAGCGGTGACAGAAGAAGCTCCGGCTGCTGAGGTTGCTCCTGCTGCTGAAGAGGCACCAGAAAAAGGTAAAGAAGAAGCATAGTTTATTCTATCATTCTTAATTAAAATAGCGAAGAAATCATTCAAATGAATATTCTTCGCTATTTTTGTTTATTGGCGTGCTTAATTTAAAATAACTAAACGTTTCAACCGTGAAATTAGAAGAAGCATTTTACATAGGGTATATTACAAAAACAAAAGGTTTAAAGGGAGAAGTGCAGCTTTTCTTTGAATACGATAATCCGGAACTACTGGAGTTAGACATTGTTTTTGCTGACATTAATGGGAAGATGGTGCCTTTTTTTGTGTCGTCTTATAAACTGCAAAGCAATGGCACCGGGTATTTTTATTTTGACGACATAGACCATATTGACAAGGCACAGGTACTGGTTAAAAAGAAGGTTTATCAGCCATTAAGCAAAATGCCAGACCGTTCGGAAGAAGATTTTCATTACAATGACCTGAAAGGGTTTTTGGTTTTTGATGAAACTCATGGAGAGCTGGGTGAAATCCTGGAGGTGAATGAATATCCGCAGCAATTTGTTGCCACTGTTTCCTATAAAGATATCGAGATCCTGTTCCCTTTAAATGAGGATATGATCTTAGAGATCGATGAGGAGGAAGCTACAATCCTGGTGGACCTGCCTGAGGGGCTGCTGGATATTTACCTAAATTCTTAATTAAAAGACCATGCGTTTCGATATCATCACTGTGTTGCCCGGTCTTTTAGAAAGTCCTTTTGCACATTCCATTTTACAACGGGCCCAGAATAAAGGAATAGCTGAGATTGTAGTGCATAGTCTAAGAGATTATGCAACAAATAAGCAAAAGAGTGTGGATGACTACCCATATGGCGGGGGCAGCGGCATGGTAATGTCCATTGAGCCCTTTGCCAGGTGTATAACCGCCTTGAAGAATGAACGGGAATATGATGAGGTCATATTTATGAGTCCGGATGGACAGACCCTCAATCAGAGTATCGCAAATGAATTGTCTGGATTGGGAAATATCATGATCTTATGCGGTCATTACAAAGGGATAGACCAGCGGATAAGAGATCTTTTTGTGACACGGGAACTATCTATAGGTGACTATGTGCTTTCAGGAGGGGAACTTCCGGCCGCAGTGCTGGTTGACGCAATAGTGAGGTTAATACCAGGAGTATTGAATGATGAAACCTCCGCATTGTCAGACAGTTTTCAGGGAGAATTACTGGATGCTCCGATATATACACGGCCTGCAGACTGGAACGGCCATAAGGTGCCTGATGTACTCCTTAGCGGTCATGAGGCAAAGATCAATGACTGGAGGCATGAACAGGCCCTGGCGAGGACACAGGCACGTCGTCCGGACCTGCTAGAGGATTAGTCCCCCTTACTAAGCAGGGATATAATTTTATCTTTGTCCTTTATCTGGTCTTTAAGTGCTGCAAGCATTTCTCTGCAATTCTTTAGTTCATTTTTAGCTGAGGAATATTCTGCTTTTGGTTCCCCTAAAAAATTAGGGTTTTTTTTGTCGGAATATTTGTGGGGTTCTTCCGGAAATAACACATTTACGGATACCTCCAGTATTTTTGCCATCGCAATTATATCATTATATTTAATGGATTCGCGCGTTAGACTTAGTTTTAGCCCATCAAAAGTTTTGCCCATCTCCTCAGCAAGCCAACTCATCGGCCTGTTCTTTTCTTTAAGAAGCTCATCCACTACGCTTTTTAAGAGCATAAAAAATTTAGTTGTAAAGTTGTTGATACTTAAAAAAATTAGTATTATTGCACTAAAATTTTATGTGTTTTTATACACTAATTTGATAAAAATACATAAAATTTGAAACTAATCAATTATAAGAGTATGAAGAAACGAAGAATTAAAGACAACGAATTGAGAAAGTACAAGATCAATGAATGTTTATTAAAAAGACCCATTGGCGAACACAGACTCGCTGTCAGAATCATCCCTAAATTGCTGGGAATATCACTCAATACTTTTCACAACTACAGGAATATCCTGCTAAATGACTCTCAGGATATTCCTCATGAGATTGTGGTCATGTTGGAACAGCTATTTGGTTTGGAGTATGGTGACCTGCTCAATAAGCAGATCAGGATGCGACCTCTGAATGAATTATTAAAGCTGGAGCTGTATGACCGAAAGATAAATAAGCCGCGTAAAGAAGATTCAATTAAAACCGATGAAGAAACAAAAGAAATATAAGATAGAAGAAGAAATGAGTAAGTTAAACCTTACGATGTATAAAAGGGCGCTGAAGTATATTCCTGAGCTTTTGGATATAGCCTTTAATACGTTTCACAACTACAGAAAAATGGCAATAGACGCCAAGGCGGATATTCCATATGGAATGGTTAGGAAGCTGGAAGTTTTCTTTGGATTGAAAGAAGGCGAGCTGGCTAACTATACAATAGATTGTAAAAGTTTGAAAGAAATGGTGCTGGCAGAAATTAAGGGACAAAATGACCAGGAAGAATACAAGGGGGATATGTAACGCGTTTTCAAGGTCCAAATCCGGGTTTAAGATTTCCTGCACGGCAACCGGATTTTGTGGAAATAATAAAGAATGTGGAAAAAAATAAAAATCACTTTTTTTTATAAAATAAAATTCCTAATATTGCAGTCCGATTTTAAACAACAAAAAATCGGTTTAATAGCTTAAAATCATGGATTTAGTAAAATTTGTTGAAGAGCAGGTAATCGCAAAAAATGAGTTTCCTGCATTCAAATCAGGAGATACAGTGAGTGTTCACTATAAAATTCGCGAAGGTAATAAAGAACGTATTCAAATTTACCAGGGTGTAGTATTACAGCGTAATAGTGTTGGTGCGAATGAAACGTTTACCGTTCGTAAAATGTCTAATGGTGTTGGTGTAGAACGTATATTTCCAATCAACTCGCCAAACATCGCTAAAATTGAAGTGAACAGCCACGGTAAGGTTCGCAGATCGAAATTATTCTATCTACGTGAATTGACCGGTAAAGCTGCCCGTATAAAATCTAAAAGGGTCTAATTAATTTTTGAAAGAATATTGACCTTCCCGATTATATCGGGGAGGTTTTTTTGTTTCCGATTTTGTCAATTACTGACATAGATGTTTGATCAGTTTATCTAAGTTTGCTGAAGCGACATAAAACATTTTTAGCATGAAAATTAATTTTTTTGAACAGGTATTCTGGGGGAATACATTTAAGGAATATGCGCTCTTCCTGGGTATCATATTGCTTGGAATTATTTTTAAACGGGTTATATCAAGGTTATTAAGTTTATTGTTGTTCCGGCTGTTCAGAAAATTTGCAGCAGAGATCAATGATGATAAATTTGTCTCCCTGTTGTTGCAGCCAATTGCATTTTTTATTGCGCTCTGGTCGTATTACTTGGCTGTCAACCAATTGAAACATCCGCTTGATGTCAGTGTTTTCAGCTACAACAGATTGGTTGACAAAACAAAAGTGTCAATAGATGTCAATCTGGGGCACATTGTTGACAAAATATTTCTCTTTTTAATTATTCTGTCGGTATTCTGGATCATCCTTCGCATTATTGATTTTATCGCACATGTATTAAAGCATAAGGCATCCATAACAGAAAACAGGGCAGATGACCAATTAGTTCCTTTTCTTAAAGAATTAACCAAGACCATTATTTGTTTTATAGGTTTTTTTGTCCTGCTTGGCTATGTTTTTGAAATAAACGTGCTTACCCTGATCACGGGACTGGGCATTGGAGGTATTGCTGTAGCGCTCGCAGCCAAGGAAAGTCTTGAAAATCTGATAGGGTCATTCACAATTTTTTTAGATAAACCATTTACTGTTGGTGATGTAGTAAAAGTCGATGGAATAGAGGGTACTATTGAAAAGGTAGGCTTTAGGAGTACACGCATTGTAAGCCCTGATAAAACAACGATAATTATACCAAACAGGTCGATGATAGACGGGGTACTGGAAAATATAACCAGGCGCAATTATCAAAGGATCATTTTCATGTTTGGGCTGAGTTACGCGACTGATTCAGCGAAAGCCAGAGAAATTATCAATGAAATTACAAAGCTTCTTCAGGACGACACGCAGATACAGGATGGTTCAGCAAGGCTGGAAGCCTTTGGTGAAACCTCATTAAGGATACAGGTGGTCTACCTTGTTCCGAATGAAAGCGATGTTCCCGTTGCAGAGATAAAAGAAGAAGTCAATTTTAAAATAATGGAAATTGTTCATCAAAATGGAGCGGATTTTGCAATTAAGCAAGTTCCGCCAGCACTGTAATTCCGCCTTTTACTACCTGGTTCAGTTGAAGATTCACTTTTGTGCCCAGGGGTAAAAAGATGTCGACCCTTGAACCAAACTTTATAAATCCAAACTCTTTGCCCTGCTCCACTAAATCGCCTTCCTTAACATACCAAACGATACGTCTGGCAAGCGCGCCGGCAATTTGCCTGAACAGGACAGGTGTGCCGTTTTTGTGTTCTACGACCACTGTAGTGCGTTCATTTTCTGTGGATGACTTGGGGTTCCATGCAGCAAGGTATTTGCCGGGATGATATTTAAAAAACTTAACCATACCTGATATGGGGTTTCTGTTGATATGTACATTTACAGGCGACATAAAAATAGATACCTGGAGTCTTCTGTCTTTAAAGTATTCTCCCTCTTCAGTTTCCTCAATTACCACAACTTTACCGTCAGCCGGGCAAATTATCAGCTGCTCTCCTGCGGTAAATGAACGTTTGGGATTTCTGAAAAACTGAAGTACTATAAGGAAAAGGGCCAGGGAAACAATATAGGTGAGCCACCTTAACCACGCTAAATTTTCAAAATTATAATCTATGATTGCATTTAAGATAAAAATGAAGAGTATTGATAGTGCGATAGTGGTGTATCCTTCTTTATGTATGGTCATTGCTTAATTTTTTTGCAAAATTGGTAAAAATAATCGGATTAAGAGGCAGATGGAACAACTGTTTTGGTCCTGTAGATATCATTCAGGTTTCTTCCAAGGCCATTATAGTCCAGTCCGTACCCAACTACAAAGTCATTGGCCAGCTCAAACCCCACATATTCCAATTCTTCAAGAGGCTCTTTTAGTGCTGCGGGTTTCAGGAGTAATGAACAAACTTTGACTGAAGCGGGTTTCTGTTTGTAGAGCTCTTTTAGGATATGGCTTAGCGTAAGTCCTGTATCAACAATATCTTCAACAATAATGATGTCCCGGTTGTGAATGTCATCCGGCAGGCCTAAAATTTCCTTAACCTTGCCGCTGCTTTTAGCCCCTGAATAAGAAGAGACCTGTATGAAAGCAACTTCGCAGGAGACAGTGATTTCTTTAAGAAGGTCTCCCATAAACATGAAACTTCCGTTTAAAACACCAATAAAAAGAGGACAACGGTTCTCATAATCAAGATTGATCTGGATGCCGATTAAACGGGTCCGCTTGCAGATATTGTCGTTTTCGATCAGGATTTCAAATTCTCTGTCTTCGATCTGAATTTTATTCATGATTGCTCGTTTATAAGAAAGTCTGCAAAATAAATTGGTTTCTTTCTTCTTTGATTATTGCTTTTCCTGGTTCTTTTCCTGTTCCTTTTGTTTTCTGCGTTCTTCCCGCTGTTGCTGCCTGATTTCTTTTCTGGTTTTTGGCAGGGTATCCATCTTCAGCTGAGGCTTGACGAGGGTGTCTTTTTTCTGGCCTCCAAATAAGCGGTCAAATAGTGTTTTCGATTCATCCTGTGTTTCTATTACAGGCAGCGGGTCGTCATTGTCAAATGCATTGGTATCTATTGTGGTAGAATCAGGTAAAAGGTACTGTCTTAATCCTTCACGTAAATGCACATTATAAAAGCCGTATCCACTGGTATCGGGTGAAGTAAGGCCTCTTTTTGCCATGATATTTCCAATATACTTAAAATATGGATACAGGTAATCCTTTAATCCACCATCCCCTCTGAATTTATAGAGTGCTATTTTAGGACGGGGAACGATATTCGCCAAAAATATCCCTTCACCGATGTTGAGTTCTGCCGGGCTTTTCCCAAAGTAGTGCCTGGTTGCTTCGCCAATACCATACACGTTCTGCCCCATTTCAATGATATTAAAATAAACTTCCAGCATCCTGTTTTTGGTAATCAGGTTGTTGTTTTCTATTAACCAGACAATCAGGATTTCTTCTGCTTTACGGGCAAGGGTCTTTTGCCGGCTTAAAAAAACATTTTTCACCAACTGCATGGAGATGGTACTGCCGCCTCTTACAAACTTGCTTTCTTTGAAGTTCACCGCAAATGATTTTCGGATTGACTCCTGTACAAAGCCCTTATGTGTAAAAAAGGAGGGGTCTTCGGAGGTTAATATGGCATTTTTGAAATTGCTGGAAACTTCTGACAGCGGTGTGAAATTGGGATTTGAAGGGCCAATGACAATATCCCGCATAGGTTTTCCGCGCTCATAAGGTGTGTATATAAAATCCTTATTTATTTTCTGAAGGTTGGTTTTGCCCCATTTCAGAATCTTGAAGTTATTTGGAGTAAGGGCAGAGTTGAATTTGACACTGTCCGGAATAGATGTATCCAGGTGAAAGGACAGGTCATATGTCACCTTTCCGCTCACCTTTAAGCCCTCAAGTGACTCAAATAATCCTTGTGGAAAAGAGCTGAGCATATCCTGTGCATTTTGTTCGGGGGCATGCAGCTTTACTTCATATATTTTATTGGGAGAAAGGGTGTATTTTAAATAGGGGTGTATAAAGGCATTTTTCAGCAAGACAGTTGAGGAGCTGTCCAGTGCAATGTAATTGGAGCCGATCAGCATATTCGCGTCTATCATAGCCTCCGGTACCACGATGTCATTTGATGCAATCTTGGGGTGGTTGATGAGCAGGTTGCTAACCGACCATGAGCCGGCAATCATGAAGTCGTCACCCTGGTACTCCGCACTCTTCATTTCTGTACGTACTGTATCAAAGCTAAATTTTGCACGAAGTTTATTGTTCAGATAAGGAAGCTCAACTTGTTTACCCTCAGCAAATAGTTTTACATCCAGTTGCTTTTTTCCTGGGTTTACATGCCCGTTTAAATGCCATACAGCGGCTGTTTCATTAACCAGGATGGTAGAATTTAAATCACCTCCATCAATCGTGGCGGTAGTTGTCAGGAAGCTAAGTTTGGCGGTATCATTGTCATTTATCTTCAGCATCAGCTCCTTGATCTCCATATTATCAGGAATCTTGTATAGAAACTGGTTAAGGAGGTTGTGGGCGAGTTCTCCCAGATCTACCTTTGATTTGGTGGTAGTGCTGTCTTTCTTTTTACGCTTGAGTATAAAATCCAGATTGCTTAATGAGTCTTTAAAAACAATGTTTATTCTTCCGGTATTCAGAATTACCTGGGAAAGTTTAACATCACCAAAAATCAGGGGAAACAATTTTACCCCGACGGTGATGTCATTAATGGTAGAAAGTGTGTCTCTGTCTTTGGGTACAACAGAAATATTTTTCATGTTGACCGTGCTTAATCCGCTGAACCCGGCCTCTCCAATCTTTAATTCCAGTCCGTAGCTTTTATCAGCCTTGTCTATGACCTTTGCGATCATTTTCTTTAGTAAGCTCTCTCTCTTGTTGTATGCGATAGTGGCAAGGATGGTAAAAAGTAACAGTATTGTTCCTATAACCCATGCGCCAATCTTTAGATATTTTTTAGGAATGTTAATTTTTGGAAGATGCATACCGTATAACAGCTAATTTAGCTAACGTTTAATTCAAATGTTTATTTCGTGTTAAAATTACACTTAAAAAGCTTAATCTCAATTAATGTGCGTTAGTTTTATCTAAATTTGTAACGATGACAATTTATCCAGAACAAGTTCTTGCTGCTTTGAGGAATGTAGAGGATCCGGATCTTAAAAAAGACCTGGTGACTTTAAATATGATCAAGGATCTTAAAATAGATGGAAATAATGTCAGCTTTACCCTGGAGCTGACCACGCCCGCCTGTCCAATGAAAGATATGCTTAAAAATGCGTGCAACAATGCCGTTAAGCACTTTGTTGACCAGCAGGCAGAAGTGACAATCAATGTAACCTCAAGGGTAACCAGACCAATGGATACTACCCAGTTGAAGGCGATCAGAAACATTGTGCTTGTTTCTTCCGGTAAAGGGGGGGTAGGTAAGTCTACGGTAGCCAGTAACCTGGCCATCGCTTTATCGGCCGATGGAGCAAAAGTAGGCTTAATAGATGCCGATATTTATGGTCCATCTGTTCCAACCATGTTTGACCTAGTTGGTGCAAAGCCCGGCGCAAGAGAAACAGAAGAAGGGAAAACGCTGATCCTTCCAATAGAGAAATATGGGATAAAGCTGCTTTCACTTGGTTTTTTTGCAGATCCTGACCAGCCTGTGCCCTGGAGGGGCCCAATGGCTTCAAATGCTGTTAAACAATTATTTAACGATGCGGACTGGGGTGAACTGGACTACCTTATCGTAGATCTTCCTCCGGGTACGGGAGATATCCACATTACCATAACACAAAGTTTTCCTATAGCAGGGGCTGTAATCGTCACCACACCACAGCAAGTGGCCCTGGCAGATACGCGCAAAGGACTGGCCATGTTCCGGATGCCCGGTATCAATATTCCGGTGCTGGGCGTGATTGAGAATATGGCTTATTTTACACCGGACGAACTACCGGAGAACAAATACTATATTTTTGGTAAAGACGGAGGTAAATTGCTCGCCGAATCATTTGAGGTACCTTTTTTAGGAGAGATACCCATTGTACAGAGCATCACAGAGGCAGGTGATAATGGGACACCGATTGCGCTGAATAAGGAGAGCCTGCTTTCGGTTTCCTTTGCTACGCTAGCGAGAAAAGTAGCCCAGCAAATTGCTATTAATAACGCACAAACTGCTATTTAGTAAATTTTTACTATTTTTATACTTTAAAAAATATTAACCGATGAATTTAACAGAACAAGTTGAGCAAGCATTAGAATCCATCAGACCATATTTAATAGCCGATGGTGGAGATGTTGCCGTAGAAGAGATTACGCCGGAGAATGTAGTTAAATTAAAATTGTTGGGTAATTGTGGTTCCTGCAAAATGAGCTTTATGACGATGAAAGCAGGAATTGAGCAGGCAATAATGAAGGCTGTACCCGAGATTACTGCTGTAGTTGCCGTTAATTTAGCAGAACCGGTATAAATGATTTAACACAATTTAACAAGCCGTTACCTTAGATAGCGCTATTTTTGTAATATGAAGTATTCGCTCAGTATATTATTGCTTCTTTTTACTTCCCTGGCATTTGGACAACAAATTAACCCGGAAAAGAAATTGATCCAATTTTCGGGAATCATTACCGATGTGGACAGCAATACTGTTGTGCCCTATGTAACTGTTACCAACCTGACGAACAAAGGGCAGCGATACGCCGCCAATTATAAAGGTTTTTTTTCATTTACGGCTTATACTGGTGATACGGTCTCCTATTCGGCAGTAGGATACAGAGAGCAACTGTATATTATACCAGCAGAGATCAGTGATACAAAGTTTACCGCCATGATCAAACTCAAGTCGGAGATTATTAACCTTCCGATGGTGCGGGTATACCCATGGGCCACAGTAGAAGATTTTACCAGGGATTTTATGTCTATGAAGGTTGCCGATGACGATTACGCAATCGCCTTAAAAAATCTTTCAAGAGAAAGCATTAGCGGGATGATACTCACACTTCCAAGAGATGGGGGCGAAATTCAGAGTACCAATTATAGGTTAAACCATGACAGGGCCTTAAATAAAAATATGGTACAGACCAATCCGTTACTGAACCCTTTTGCATGGGGTAAGCTTATGCAGTCTATCTTTAAAGGAGATAAGAGTAGGAGCAGCGATAATTAGCGTCGCCTGCTCTGATTCGGGAAACGCATCTTATAGTCAGCCTTGATATATCCTTTGGAAATTGCGTCGAGTTTACTTTTAAGCATTCTTTTGCGCAACAAGCCCAGTTTATCAGTAAATAGCGTTCCTTGTATGTGGTCGTATTCATGCTGTATCACTCTGGCAGGCATTCCTGTCACCTCCTCTTCATGCAGTTCCCAGTTTTCATCATAGTATTTAATTCGGACATTTGGTTTACGCATCACATCTTCGCGAATATCAGGAATACTAAGGCAGCCCTCATTAAATGCCCAGGGTTCTCCTGTTTCTTCCAGGATCTCCGCATTGATAAACACCTTTTTAAAACGGTCTTTCTCATCATCACCACCTGTATCAACAATGAAAAGCCTGATGGGCAATCCAATCTGGGGAGCAGCAAGTCCAACACCACTGGCATTGTACATGGTCTCAAACATATTGCTGATCAACAGGTGTAAGTTCGGGTATGTCTCTTCAATTGGAGCGCACACTTTTTTCAAAACCGGATCTCCGTATGCAACGATGGGTAATTTCATCTAAATCTATTAATGATTGTTATGGTACAAAAATACAAATATTACCCTAAAGGATAAAAAGTAAGCGAACTAAGATTGCCTTCGTTTAATATTTCGTTGGAAATATCTGCTATTTCGGCTTTAGTAACGGCTTGTATTTTATTAAAAATGGTTTCTAAACTGTCTATCCTGTCATAGTCCATCAGGTTTTTTGCCATGGAAATTACCAACCCAATGCGGTTTTCTTCGCCAAGTGCAATTTGTCCGATAAATTTGTTTTTGGCCTTTTGAAGCTGTACTTCCGTCAGGGGGTTTTCTCTCAGTTTTTTAAATTCTTTAAAAATAAGCTGAAGCGCCCTGTCCACTTTTTCTTTATCAGTACCAAAATATAAAGTAAAAATGCCGGTGTCTGTGAGCGGACTAAAGGATGTTTCAATGGTATAGGCAATTCCATGTTTCTCCCTGATTTGGAGATTGAGAACAGAGCTCATTCCTGTTCCTCCAAAATGGTTGTTGAGCAGCAGTAATCCTGTTTTGTAAGGATGATGAAGTGAATATGCCTGGGTGCCCAGTACAGCATGAGCTTGTTGGATAGGCTTATTGAGTATTTTTGAGACTACAGGTGATTTCTCCGGTGCTTTTCGGGAGGAGGTGTGTAAATTTTCCTTTATTTCGGCATAGTATCTGGTGCTAATTTTCAGGAATTTATTTAAAGAATAATTACCTAATACAGCCACTACAATTCTGTCAGTATGGTAGTTTTCGCTGATAAACTGATAGATATCTTTTTGAGTGATTTTAGAAACACTTTCTGTTGTCCCCAGGATATTCTGCCCCAATGAATGGCCGGCCCATACTAAATCTTCAAAATCATCATAAATAGCTTCCTCTGGTTGATCCAGATAAGACGCAATTTCATCCAGTATTACACTCTTTTCTTTTTCCATTTCATCCACTGGAAAAGTAGAATGAAAAACAATGTCATTAAAAAGCTCTAATGTCCTGTCGAGATAAGGATTCAGAAAAGAAGCATGAATACAGGTATATTCTTTTGTAGTATAAGCATTAAGATCTGCTCCAACGCTTTCCAGCCTGTTCAGAATCTGATTCGTATTTCTTTTTTCCGTGCGCTTAAAGATCAGGTGCTCAATAAAGTGGGCCATTCCTGGCTTTTCTTCTTTTTCATCTCTGGACCCGCTGTTGATGATGATACATGCATGAGATATTGCGGATGCCGAAGGCACATGAAGTAAGCGAATGCCGTTTGGCAAGGTGTGAACATTATATTCCATTCAGCGGCAAAGGTACACAGAAAAATATCATCCGATTATAATTTTTCAGTATCGGGGAATTGGAGATTTAACGCATCAATAACCTTTTGTTTAGTTGGCCTGGTCATGATAAATACGATTAATATAATGGTTGCTATGACAAGATATACCGCATTTCCTGACATTAAAAAAGCAATTATATTTAATAAGGCGGGAGCTTCTATAAATGCACAACGGACTATGAACGCGGATTGATAAGCGGTAATTTTCTCGCCGCCGCTGCTCACATGATCTATGGAGCTGATGCTTTTGTTGAACATATAGAATCCTACCGCTAAAGATATTAAAGCCAGGATGGGAAACAAAGGAAAATAAGGATCACTAGCATCTATAGAGACGGTAAAATGTATACGGTCTTTGCGCATGATCAGGGCTACAATAGCAAAGCCAGCTATCGCAGTACAAAATGCAGTATGGATTACCTGCATGGATTTGAGTTTAGAAGGGTTCATTTTTAGTGATTTATAAGTCAAGGTAAATATTTCTTTTAAAATAGCTGTCAATTTGACAACAAAATGAGTTTGGAATAAGCATTGATAGTGTGGCTATGTACTTAAAAATGAGTTAACATATGAGCATAGAAGAAAAAGGAACCATATCCATTCACACGGAGAACATTTTCCCGATCATCAAGAAATTCCTGTATTCAGACAACGAGATCTTTTTAAGAGAGCTTGTATCCAATGCCGTTGATGCGGTACAAAAAATCAAACGTCTTGCAGCCCTTGGCCAATATAGCGGTGAACTGGGTAATCCTCTTGTAGAAGTGGCCCTGGATAAAGAGAAAAAGACCATCACCATTTCTGATAACGGACTTGGGATGACTGCAGAAGAAATAAAGAAATACATCAACCAGGTAGCATTCTCAGGGGCAAGCGAATTTGTAGAGAAGTTTAAAGATGCCAAAGATGCCAATGAAATCATAGGCAAGTTTGGACTGGGCTTTTATTCTGCCTTTATGGTGTCTGACCTGGTAGAGATCCAGACCCTGTCCTACCAGGAAGGTGCCGAACCTGCGCGTTGGGTATGTGACGGAAGTACTACTTTTGAGATCACTGAAGGAAGCAGAACGACTAGAGGAACAGATATCATCCTGCACGTCAATGCAGAGTCGGAAGAATTCTTAGAAACGTTCAAGCTGGAAGGCATTCTGGATAAATACGGCAAATTCCTGCCAGTGCCTATTAAGTTTGGCACGAAGACGGAACAGGAGCCGGATGGCGAAGATGAAGAAGGAAAACCTAAGTCAAAGAGCGTAGAGACAGACAATATCATCAATACAACTAATCCTATCTGGACAAAAGCACCTGCAGATTTGTCAGACGAAGATTACCTGGCTTTTTATAAGCAGTTGTATCCTTTTTCTGAGGATCCGTTGTTCTGGATCCATCTGAATGTAGACTATCCTTTTAATTTGACCGGGGTATTGTACTTTCCTAAGCTGAAGAACGATTTTGAGATGCAGCGTAATAAGATCAGGCTGTTTTCACGCCAGGTATTCATTACCGATGAGGTGAAAGACATTGTGCCTGAATTTTTAATGCTGCTGCATGGAGTGATTGATTCTCCTGATATTCCACTGAATGTATCGAGAAGCTTTTTGCAGGCAGACAGCAATGTTAAAAAGATAAACAGCTATATCACGAAAAAAGTAGCGGATAAACTTCAGGAACTATACAATAAAGACCGTAAAGCTTATGAAGAAAAGTGGACTGACATTGGCCTGTTTGTAAAATACGGGATGGTGAGTGAAGAGAAGTTTAATGATAAGGCAAAAGATTTTGCCCTGCTTACCAATACCAAAAATGAACATTATACTTTAGAAGAGTATCATGATAAAGTAAAGGACTTTCAGTTGGACAAGAACGGGCAGGTTGTGTACATCTATTCAAATGATCCGGCAAAACAGGATAGCTTTATTCAGTCAGCAAATAAACTTGAATATGATGTGCTTTTGATGAATTCGCCTATTGACAATCATTTTGTTCAGCACCTGGAGCAGAAGCTGGAGAAAACAGCGTTAAAACGCGTGGATTCCAGTGTTGCGAGCAAGCTGATAGATAAAGATGACCAGGTGGAGTCTGTGCTGACAGAAGATCAGTCTAAAAAAGTAAAAGAAGTTTTCGAAAAAGCAATCAGTAAGCCGGGCTATACGGTGGAAATTGTAGGGCTGAACCCTGAAGAACTCCCGGTTACGATCACCATGGACGAGTTTATGCGGAGGATGAAAGATATGGCGCAAATGGGTGGAGGAATGGGCTTTTATGGCAATATGCCAGACAGCTACAAGGTGGCCATCAACGGCAACCACAAATTGGTGGCTAAGATTCTTTCGGCCGGCGATGAAGATACACAGGCTAAACTTGCCAGACAGGCAGTAGACCTTGCGCTACTTGCTCAGGGGATGCTGACCGGAGCAGAGCTTACGGCTTTTGTAAGCAGAAGTGTAGAGCTGATCTAAGTTTTTCATTGTTTAAAAATAGGAGCCCCCGCTATATATTTTGCATAGCGGGGGTTTTGTTTAGATATTATTTGAAATCTATTGTAGCGTTTATCTGCCTTCATGCGTTTTAATACAAAAGAGTTAATGGCCGTTAACCTATTGTTTTATTAAAAAATTTAAAATCTCATCATGAAAATAACAAACAATTTCAAATCTATAACGAAAACCTTCATTGCCGTACTTGCATTGTCAATGGCATTGGTTGCATGTAAAAAAGACGATCCTCAGCCTCAGCAAATATCTGGTCTTAAAGTAATCAATGCTTTTGCAGATACCCTGTCTTTGGACTTTGTAATCGATCAGACAATCATCAATACCAATCCGTTTAAGTATAATGTTAAATCAGCCTACTTAAACCTGTATCCTGGTACCAGAACTATTGGAATTGCCAAAAGAAAAGCGAACAAATTTTTAGCTTCACAGTCTTTTCCTCTTGTGCAGGGTAAAGGATATTCATTTTTTGTATTGGACACTTTGTCTACCAACACCAAGAAGTTCCTTTTAATTGAAGATGATCTTTCAGCTCCTGCAACGGACAAAGCTAAAGTTCGTTTTATCAACCTGAGTAAAGATGCACCTGCTTTAAATTTGGGAATTCAAGGAAAAGATACAGATCTTTTTACCAATAAAGCATTCTATGAATATACTGCTTTTAGTGCTGTTGATCCGGGAGAGAGTGTAACTTTCAATATCAAGGAAAACACTACTGTTAAAGCTACTTTGCCAAACGTAAAAATCGAAAAGGGTAAAACCTATACGATTTATGCCAAAGGCCTTAAAGATGCTACTATTGATAGTCTGAAATTTAGGGGCGATATTTATACTCATTAATACAAAATGTTGAATTAGAGGTTGTTCTGGTGTTTCGTCAGAACAGCCTTTATCAATTACATTATATGGCTGACACGAAAATCCTTAATTTCAGTAAGACAGAATGCTCAAATTTGAGGAAGTTATAAGAGGGTGTTTAAGAAACGACAACAAGAGTAAAGAGATGGTTTATAAATCATACTATGGCTATTTAATTGGCGTAATTTTGAGGTATGTAAATGAAAGAAATGATGCCGAAGAATTGGTAAACGATAGTTTTATTAAGATTTTTAAGAATATTGGACAGTTTAGTTTTCCCAAAAACGAGGCTGAAGCACAAAAAGCCTTTAAGGGCTGGATGGCCAGGATTTCATCGCGTACTGCTATTGATTTTTTACGGACTAAGAAAACCCACCTTTACGTAGATGATATTACCGAACAACAACAACCAATAACATCAGTGAACGCCATTACTCATTTAAATGTTCAGGATATTTTAAAACTCCTCAATGCGTTGCCCGAAGTGCAGCGTTTAGTGTTTAATATGTATGAAATTGAAGGGTTCTCACACGATGAGATCTCTAAAATGCTAAATATACCGGAAAGCTCCTGCAGGGTTTATCTGACCAGGGCAAAAAATAAATTAAGAAACTTGTATTCGAAAACTTTAACTAATTCATATGCGGCCAGTTGATCATATGAAACCATCTGAAGACGAGGTAATCGCCCACATAAAAGATAGCCTGGCTACTTATGAGGAGGTTTATGCTCCAGGTGCATGGGAACACTTCAGTAAAAAGGAAAGTAACAGGCCTGGACTGGTAATCTGGATAGGCCGTTTAAGCAGCGCTGCCGCAGTTGTTTTAATTGGAATGGCTTTGTTCTGGTTTACTAACAGCACTCAGGTTAACGTGCCGGTAAATGTGTCGCAGGGAAATCCTCAGGATGTTGCCGGGCTTAAACCAAGTATTGCGCCAGAGGGTAAAGAAGTTACCCCCGCTTATAGTCCATTAGATTTGACAATTGAGCAGTCAGTAAAAAAAGAATTGCCAGTTATAGGCCAACCGGAAGAAATAGCGAAAAATCCGGAAAGTGGCCTTGTTGCAATGGTTCAAGTTCCGGAGGAGGTTAAGCAAGTGGCTTCCCAGTTAAATGCTGCCACAGTAGTTGCCAGTACGGGGATAGCGCAAGAGGCTAAGACGCAGGAGGAACCAAAAAAATCTTCTTTTGAGGAATTTTTAAAAGATGAGGCTAATAAAATTGTCCCGTCTGAAAAAACAGCCAAGGTGGCAGTTAAGGAAAATAACAAGTGGGCCGTAGGCGTAGTTGTTTCACCTTCTTTTGGCAATGCCGGAAAGCTAAACATGGGTTATGGTGTAAGTATGGGCTATGCCTTGTCTGATAAAGTCTCTCTTAACTCCGGCATCTCCTATAATGAGATGGCCGCATCGAGAAGCGTTGGTAACCCGTTAGAAATGGCCTC
Organism: Pedobacter psychroterrae; assembly: GCF_004331695.1. GTDB lineage: Bacteria > Bacteroidota > Bacteroidia > Sphingobacteriales > Sphingobacteriaceae > Pedobacter > Pedobacter psychroterrae. Next base: position 867,757 of record NZ_SJSL01000001.1, read on the forward strand.
ACCTGGCAGCAATTCTGCAATCGCTGGTGAAAGTAAAAGTCTGGAGTCTATAGAGCAAAAAGTTACCGGGTTTGATATTCCGATAGACATTAAATACAATTTAAGCAAAAGCATATATGCAAACATTGGGGTTTCGGCCTTTGCTGTGATCGACCAGCAACGCAGCAATAATTATATCCAGGAAAGACTGGTAGACCGGTCGTCAGCATCCTTTGCCGGAAGTAATGAATTCAAGACGTTGATTGTCAGCGAAAAGGTAACTGAAAATGCGCCTGAATCAGAAAAAGAAAGCAATAATTATATCGGGTTTTACAACTTTTCATTCGGGTATAAGCAAAAGGTTGCTAAGGACAAATCTATCTCTATAGAACCCTTTATGAAAGTGCCGATGAGAGAGGTAACTAAAGATAACCTTAGGTTGATGGGAACCGGAGTAAAGCTAAAATTCGATTTTTAATTATCTTTGTTGCATACCGGAACAAATTCTGACAAAGTAATTTATGCAGCAACCCTTCGATATTGTAATAGGAAACATTGATTATGCCGTTTTTCCTGAAGGAAACGATACTTATGTGATTTTTAAAAATGGAAAAGAATACGTCTCCATTCAAAAAGACACGGACCTTCAATGGTTAAAATTAGACCCTGAAACCGCTACTCCGATCTTTGAAACAGATCAGGAAATCAATAGCATAGGCCAGGCCATCCTTTCATACGTTCCGGAAGAAGAGGAAGACGAAGAATTTGAGTAAGCCCAATTTTGTTATCTTTGAAGTATTATGGCAAGAATACTTTCATTTGACTATGGGACAAAGCGGATCGGGATTGCAGTAACAGATCCCTTGCAGATCATTGCAACTGGACTGGACACCATTCACCCCAAAGACATCCTGGAATACCTGAACAAATACCTTCTTAGAGAGCCTGTGGAGGCATTTGTTTTTGGCGACCCTAAGCAAATGGACGGATCTCCGTCTGATTCTGCCCAGCATGTCAAGGGCTTTGCCAGGAGTTTAAAAAAAATCTATCCCAACATTCCGCAATATTGGATTGACGAGCGCTTTACCTCTAAACTTGCGCAGCAGGCGATTATGCAAAGCGGACTGAAAAAGCATGACCGTCAAAACAAAGAACGGGTAGATACCATTTCTGCTACGATCATTCTGCAATATTTTATGGAGCAACCACGTTTATAATTACATCAAAGTATGAGCCTGATCAATGACGACATGCAGCAATTACTGATGAAATACTGTGAGCCCGAAAGCGAACTGCTGCAAAGAATAGACAGAGAAACCAATCTGAAGGTGTTGATGCCCCGTATGCTATCGGGTCATTATCAGGGCAGGGTATTGAGCATGCTGAGCAAAATGCTTTCCCCTGCAAGAATTTTAGAGGTGGGTACTTTTACAGGATATGCTACCTTATGCCTGGCAGAAGGCCTTCAACCTGAGGGACTGATTTATACCCTTGACATCAATGAAGAGCTGGAGGATATGGTGAGGGCTAATTTTGCCCAATCGGCAGACAACCATAAGATCCGGTATATTATTGGCGATGCCAATCAAACCCTTGCTGCACTGGAGGAAATTTTTGACCTCGTATTTATTGATGCAGATAAAAAGAATAACGGAACCTATTACGATCTGGTATTTGACAGGGTAAGGCCCGGAGGGCTCATTATTGTTGATAACGTACTATGGAGCGGCAAGGTACTTCATGCATCACAGGATAAAGACACAAAAAATATTACTAATTTTAACGATAAGATAGCCGCAGATCACCGTGTAGAAAAACTTATCCTGCCGGTCAGAGATGGTCTTTTCATTATCAGAAAAAAATAAATATATGAACAAAGGTATATTATCCCTGGCGCTGGCGCTACTTTTTTTGTCGGCCTGTAAGTCGAGAAAATACAGCCGCAGTAATAAACAGATCGAGAAGACTGCTACCAAGGCCAATCCTGATTTTAAATCGCACACTACCCTGAGCTATATAGAGGCCTTTAAGTCTGTGGCTGTTGAGGAAATGAATAAATACGGGATTCCTGCCAGTATTACGCTGGCACAGGGCATCATAGAATCCGGAAGTGGGAATAGCAGCCTTGCGAGGTTTGCCAACAATCATTTCGGGATCAAATGTACCTCAGACTGGAAAGGGAAAGGCTATTATAAAGACGATGACAAAGCCGATGATTGTTTCAGGGTATATAAAGATGCAAGGGAATCTTACCGGGACCACTCTGAATTCCTAAAAAGGAAACGCTATAGCGCGCTATTTGAACTGGATAAGAATGATTACAAAAACTGGGCGTTGGGACTGAAACAGGCTGGTTACGCCACCAATCCGAAATATCCTGATATGCTGATCAACATCATTGATAAATATCAGCTTCAACAATATGATGAGTCTGAAACCGAAAATGAGAAGTTGAAAAGAGAAGACAGGGTGTTCACCGAAATCAATGCAAATATTCCGCAGGAAAAGAAGAAATTTACCCCTGTGGAAATTCCTCCTTCAAAGCAAATCATTAAGGCACCTGATACATTAAAGATAGGTACGGCAAAGGTCTACACTGTGGCTCCTGGTGCCATTGTAACCGTACCTGATACGTACGTAGTAAAGAAAGGCGATACGCTGTTCAATATCTCCAACCGCTTTGGTATTTCAATCGATGATATAAAGCTATTGAACAAGCTGACAGATGCTGGCATCAAAATTGGACAGAAGCTGATTCTAGTTAAATAATGTTAACTTATGCTTGAAGCGTTGTATATCTTGTAGCTTTGTTTCTCCAATGAAAGTAGTTTGTTTTTTTTTCTTGCTGTTTTGCTTTTCCATAAAGGCTTTTGCGCAAACTGGTACCGTGCAGGGTTTTGTGGTAGACAGTGATTCCAAACATCGCCTGGCAAAGGTATACATCTACAATTCCGGAAATGATGAAGGGATTTACAATACCCCAAAAGGAGAATTTAAGATCAAGGCTTCGGTGGGTGATACTTTGTTTGCCGTTTTGCAGGGATATGCGGTGGACACGGTAATCCTTAAAGGACAAGCTTCCCTATATTTTCAGTTAAAGTCGCTGGGAATTAACCTGAAAGAGGTTTCCATTGAAGGGCGGCGGCTTTCTCCGAAAGAGACGCATGAGAAAACCATGAAAGAATATAAATATGCACTGGATAAGGGTAAGGCTAAAGATCTGCTGAACCTGGGCATGGGCGGCGTAGGCCTGGGCATTGATGCGATTTATAATCTGCTCAGCAGGGAGGGAAAAAATGCCCGTCATTTGCAGAAAATACTGGAACGTGACTACCGGGAAGCGATCATAGACTTTCGGTTCAAGCGGGACTATGTGAAGCAGGTGCTGCGGCTGACAGATTATGAACTGGATGATTTTATGCAGCAATACCGGCCTTCGTACGATTTTGTTCTGGCTGCATCGGACTATGCTTTTGTTGTTTTTTTAAAGAATAGCTACGCCAGCTATAAGCGAAATCCTGCTGCTTTCAGGCTGCAGCCATTGCCTAAAATTACTGTAGAAAACTTCTAAAAACCTGGGGTTTTTGGAAATTGTTTGTTAATAAACTTTTAATAAGTCACATTTTTGTTTTTCTTTGTACTAATGAAGAGTTTTAATATCTGCCTCTTATTACTTTTATTGACTACATCTGCATCCCTTTTTGCTCAGGAGGTGGACACCATTCCTATTGATACCAAGGGACTGGAAATTAAGCTAAAACGTAGTCCTTTGCCTACCAGGTCAGGGTCACTGGTGTTCAAGCCCGTACAGATTGCCCCTATAACGATCAATGAAAAGGTTAATTACTGGAAAACTAACACAGCAATTGGTATTGATGTGAACCAGGGTGCTTTTTCAAAGAACTGGAAAGCAGGGGGAGTAAACTCCATGGCCATTGGTGGTATGATCAATTACCGGGCTGCCTATGCTAAAGAAAGCTATAGTTATACCAGCGATTTAAGGCTGGAGTACGGTAAAATAAAAAATAAAGAGCAGTTACCGAAGAAAACGAAAGACAGGTTATTTTGGGATCATAAGGCCGGGTTGCAATTGTCAAAAAGCTGGTTCTTCTTCGGGTCGGTGACTTTGGAAACTCAGTTTGACCGTGGGTATGCCTATTATAGGGATAGTGAGAATAAAGAGCGGGATCAGCTTATCTCAAAGTTTTTCTCTCCCGCTTATCTGACAGAATCGATAGGTTTCGAGTATAAGCCAGTTGCTTATTTCTCTACCAGGTTAGGTACCGGTACGGCAAAACAGACCTTCGTTACGGATATGGATGCCCTTATCGATGCCGATACTGCAAGGAACCATAAAGTTACAAAAACTGAGTTTTATGGTGTTCCAAAAGACAAAAACTTTAGGAATGAGCTCGCTTTCCAGATCACCAGTACTTTTGGGGAAAAACAGATCGCTAAGAATCTGTTCCTTTATGCCAGGTACAATATGTTCATACCTTACGACAGGCCTTTGGTTCATGTAGATCACCGTTTGGATGTTACCTTAAAGGCTAAAGTCAACCGTTTTATGAATGTTCAGATCAACGGAGTTGGGATCTTCGATAAAGATTCAGACAATGAGGTGCAAGCCAGCCAGAACCTTTCTATGGGGATTGCTTTTTCACTTCCGCGCTAAACCAGCGAAATTTTATTACGCATAAATATTACGCTACTGTTTGCCACAAAATTAATAACTTTGGGGCTTACAATAATTTACCAAAAGCATTACAGAAATGTTTGAAAATTTACAGGATAAACTCGACCGCGCATTTAAGGTTCTAAAAGGACAGGGAAGTATTACAGAGATCAACGTGGCAGAGACCATGAAAGAGATCCGTAAGGCTTTATTAGATGCCGACGTAAATTATAAAACTGCCAAAAGCTTCACCGATGAAGTAAAAGAAAAGGCGCTTGGCCTGAATGTACTTACTGCAGTCTCGCCAGGTCAGTTACTGACCAAGGTGATGAACGACGAACTGACCGCCCTGATGGGTGGAGCGGTGACCGAGCTGGATCTTAAGAGCAATCCCACCATTATATTGATCGCCGGATTAAACGGTGCGGGTAAAACAACCTTTTCAGGCAAGCTGGCCAATTACCTTAAAAGTAAAGGTAAAAAACCTTTGCTGGTAGCCGGTGACGTTTACCGTCCTGCTGCGGTAGATCAGTTGCAGATACTTGGTGAGCAGGTTGGGGTGCCGGTGTATGCTAACAAAGATTCTAAAGATCCGGTTGCGATTGCATTGGAAGGTATTGCAGAAGGTAAAAAGAACAACAATAACGTAATCATCATAGATACCGCAGGCCGTTTGTCAATCGACGAAAGCCTGATGAATGAGATATCTGAAGTTAAGGCCAAGACCCAGCCTCACGAAATTCTATTCGTCGTGGATGCTATGACTGGACAGGATGCAGTGAATACGGCCAAGGTATTTAACGACAGACTTGATTTTACCGGTGTTGTGCTTACTAAACTGGACGGAGATACCCGTGGTGGTGCTGCCTTATCTATTAAGTCAGTAGTTAACAAGCCGATCAAATTTATCGGTACCGGCGAGAAGATGGAAGCCCTGGATGTGTTCTATCCGGAAAGGATGGCTTCCCGTATTTTGGGTATGGGTGATGTGGTATCCCTTGTAGAGCGTGCGCAACAGCAGTTTGACGAGAAAGAAGCCGCTGAACTTCAAAAGAAAATACGCAAGAATAAATTCGACTTTAACGATTTCTACAATCAGATACAGCAGATCAAGAAAATGGGTAACATGAAAGACCTGATGGGCATGATACCTGGTGTAGGTAAAATGATGAAGAATGTGGATATCGAAGACGATGCCTTTAAAAGCGTGGAGGCAGTGATCCAGTCAATGACTCCTTTTGAAAAAGAAAATCCTGACAGCATTGTTCAAAGCAGGCGGGTACGTATTGCTAAAGGCTCGGGTACTTCCATCGAAGAGGTTACGAAGCTGATCAAACAATTTGAAGACATGCGTAAAGTCATGAAGCAATTCTCTAACCCTGCTGCGGCAGCGAAGATGATGAAAAACATGCCCAAGATGCCTCAGGGAAGAATGTAAAATAAACTTCCCCTTTTTTTTGTGTCCCAGCCTTAATTCAGTATACTTTAGCCTACACAATTCTGTAGCTAAATTATGCTTGTAAAAACTTATGGCAGTGCGGTGTTTGGGGTAAACGCATTGACGATAACGATCGAGGTAAGTATTGGCGGAGGCAACAAATACCATATCGTAGGCCTTCCAGATAATGCCATAAAAGAGAGTCTGAGGCGGGTAGAAAGTGCTATTCAGGCCTGCGGGCTAAAAATGCCAAGACAAAAGATCGTGATCAATCTGGCCCCGGCAGATATCCGCAAGGAGGGCTCAGCCTATGACCTGCCCATTGCCGTAGGAATACTGGCTGCTTCCGGGCAACTGGAAAATCCGGATATCGTCAACTATTTTATCATGGGTGAACTTTCTTTGGATGGCAGTCTGCAATCCATCAAGGGGGCCTTGCCTATTTCCATTCAGGCAAAAACAGCAGGTTTCAAAGGCTTTATTTTGCCTGCCGGCAATTCCCGGGAAGCGGCTATCGTAAGTGATCTTTTGGTGTATGGAATGAAGAACCTGACGGAGGTGATTTCCTTTTTCAACGGCTCAGAGATTTTCAAGCCGGTTGCAGTCAATACGCGGGATGAGTTTTTTGATAGAGTAAACACCTATCCGCATGATTTTGCTGATGTAAAGGGGCAGGAAAATATCAAACGGGCACTGGAGATCGCAGCTGCGGGAGGACATAACCTCATCCTTATCGGGCCGCCGGGGGCGGGAAAGACCATGCTGGCCAAAAGGCTGCCTACTATTTTACCCCCATTGAACCTGCACGAAGCATTGGAAACTACCAAGATCCATTCGGTAGCAGGTAAGCTCAGCGCGGCAGATTCCCTAATGACAGAACGGCCGTACCGCAGTCCGCACCATACGATTTCAGATATGGCTTTGGTTGGAGGTGGTGCCAATCCGCAGCCAGGAGAGATCTCTCTGGCACATAACGGGGTGCTTTTTTTGGATGAACTGCCAGAATTTAAGCGCAGTGTGCTGGAAGTGATGCGACAACCTCTTGAGGATAGACACGTAACCATTTCCCGCTCCAGAATGAGTGTAGATTATCCGGCCAGCTTTATGCTGATTGCTTCTATGAACCCATGTCCATGTGGCTTTTACAACCATCCATCCAGGGAATGTTTATGCGGTCCGGGTATCGTTCAGAAATACCTAAGTAAAATTTCAGGCCCATTGCTGGACCGCATAGACCTGCATGTAGAAGTTACCCCTGTTGATTTTACGGAGTTGACCTCCACCATTGAAGCCGAGCGCAGTGAAAGTATCAGAGAAAGAGTTATTAAAGCACGTAATATCCAGGATACCCGGTTTTCTGCCAATTCAAATTTACATTACAATGCACAGATGAGTCCTAATATGGTACGGACAGTTTGCAAGATCAATGATGCGGGGCAGGTGCTGATTAAAAAAGCAATGGAGAAGCTCGGCTTATCGGCCAGGGCATATGATAGAATCCTAAAAGTCGCGAGGACAATTGCAGACCTGGCCGGAAAGGAAGAGATAGCGCTCGAGCATCTGGCAGAGGCGATACATTACCGGAGCCTGGACCGGGACAGCTGGGCCAGTTAAATATATCTTAAAATTTTACTATTTTGCACCAAATGCAATTTAGAAAAATCATAGGGCAGGAAAGCATCAAGCAACAGCTGATACAGACAGTTGTGGAAAACAGGGTCAGTCACGCCCAGTTATTTCTCTCTTGCGATGGCAGTGGGGCATTACCAATGGCTATTGCCTATGCACAATACATCAATTGCCTTAATAAAACACCTGAAGATAGTTGCGGTGAATGTTCTTCCTGTCGTAAATACGAGCGGTATATACATCCGGATCTTCATTTCTCTTACCCGTTCTTTGCATCTAAAGATGTAAAAATAGCGGTCGATGTCCTGGAAGAATGGAGGGGCATGCTGCTCGAAGATGCTTATTTTGACATGGACATATGGCGATCCAAGCTCAGTGCGGAGAACAAACAGGCCAATATTAACATTGCGGAATGTCATGATATCATCAAAAAATTGAGCTATAAAGCTTTTGAAGGGGATACCAAAGTGCTGATCATGTGGCTGCCGGAATACCTGGATAAAGAGGGAAATTCCCTGTTAAAAATAATCGAAGAACCACCTGCTAATACACTGTTTATACTGGTGGCCAATAATCAGGAGCAAATCCTGAGCACGTTACTCTCACGCACGCAGATTGTAAAAATCCCTAAGCTGGACTACGCCATTGTGGAAAGCTACCTGATGCAGGAATTTGGATTGTCTGAGAATCAGGCTACGGAATACAGTTTCCTGGCCGATGGCAATCTGATTGAGGCAAAGCAGCTGGTTGCCAGCACGCAGAATGAGCATGCAGACCGGTTTGCGGAATGGCTGAGGATGGGATATGGCAACAGGGTATTGGATATGGCGGGGTTTGTGGAGCAAATAGCAGGTTGGGGAAGAGAGAACCAAAAGAATTTTTTAAAATACGGAATCAGCTTTATGCGTGAGTGCAGCTTGCTGATCAGCGGAGCAGATGAACTGGTAAAACTGCCTGTTTCGGCATTGCAGACAGCACAGAAGTTATCAAAGCATGTACTGGACCTGAGTATGGCGGATGCCATTATTTCAGAACTGGAAAAGGCACATTATCATATCGAAAGAAATGCCAACCCCAAAATTCTGTTTTTAGATGTATCTTTACAGCTAGTAAAAATAATTAAGTTTAAAACGCTCCCGAAAGGGACTCAATATATATATAATTAATATGGGATGTGGAAGTTGTTCTACTGGTAGCGGCGGTTGTGCTCCCGCAGGCTGTAAAAGTAATGGTTCATGCGCCACAGGCGGATGCGGAAAAATGGAAGTTTACGATTGGCTGTCAAATCTTGACATGCCTTCAAATTATATACCTTTTCAAGTAATAGAAGTTAAGTTTAAGGGGGCAAGAAAAGAATTCTTCCTGAATGCTGATAATATTTACTTGGAAATCGGTGAACTGATCGCAGTAGAAGGCCCGACAGGTGGTTATGATATTGGCCATGTTTCCCTTACGGGAGAGTTGGTGCGGATGCAGATGAAGCGCCGTAAAACCCATATGGACCAGGTAACCAGAAAAGTTTACCGGAAGGCTTCAGAGACTGATGTAGAAAAATGGAAGATTGCCAAAGACCTGGAATGGGAAACCATGCATAAGGCGAGAAAGCTGGCACTGGACCTTCGCCTTTCTATGAAGATCAGCGATGTGGACTACCAGGGAGACCGTACCAAAGCGACGTTCTTTTACACAGCGGAAGGCAGGGTCGATTTTAGAGAACTGATCAAAAAGATGGCCGAGACTTTCCGGATCAGGATTGAGATGAGGCAGATCGGCATGCGCCAGGAAGCAGGCCGCCTGGGCGGGATCGGATCTTGCGGTCGCGAATTGTGCTGTTCTACCTGGCTTACTAATTTTAAAACGGTTTCTACTGCGGCGGCCAGGTATCAGAACCTTTCCTTAAATACTTTAAAGCTGGCCGGTCAGTGCGGTAAGCTGAAATGTTGCTTAAACTATGAGCTGGATACCTATCTGGATGCCTTAAAGGATATTCCTGACCGTATAGAAAGCCTGCATACAGAAATAGGCACTGCGCGTCACCAAAAAACCGATATCTTCAAGAAGATTATGTGGTTCAGCTATCCGAATGCGGAAGACTGGATCCCGCTGAAGGTGAGCAGGGTAAAAGAGATCATGGCGATGAACAAGAGCGGACAAAAGCCTGTCAACCTTAAAGAAGAAGCTGTTGAAATGACACCTGCAGCATTTGTTGAGAAATCACCGGACTATGAAAATGTAGTTGGACAGGATAGCCTGACCCGCCTGGATGACAAATCAAGGAACAAAGGTGGCAGGAATAGTAAGTCGGCCGCATCGGGCAGCAGAAATGAAGGCCGAAGCAATAGCAGGCCTGACAGACCCAGCAGACCTGAGGGTCAGAACAGGCCGCAGGGCGGAAGACCGCAGCAGCCGAAACAGGGTGGACAGCCTCCTGTTCAGCAGCCAGGTCAACCTAAGGTTCAGCAGGGAGCTCCGCAGGGTGCTGCTCAGCAAGGGACAGGACAGCCTACGGGCCAACCATCAGTCAGCAAGAATAAGAACAGAAATAACCGCAGGAAGAAACCGAAGGAAAAGCCTAAAGATGACTAATTTTAAAGTTTGGCTGTTGTCTGTTGTCTTGACGGTACTATTACTGCAGGGTTGCAATACCAATGCAATTGTTGATAGTAATGTCGCGATGCCGTCGCGCAACTGGAATTATGCGAATAAGGTTAAGGTGAGTTTAAATATTACAGACAACAGTAAGCCTTACACCATCCGGTTTAAATTAAGGCATGCTGCTAACTATGCCTATTCAAATATTTTCATCCTGCTGCATATAAAGGGTGCTGGACAAAAGATGCAGACAAAGCGCTATGAATACAGGCTGGCGCAGCCAGACGGACAGTGGAACGGTTCGGGTTCCGGCAACCTGTTTACCTATTCACTACCTTTGTTTGCCAATTATCACTTTCCTTCGCCTGGTAATTATGAAATTGAAATAGAGCAGAATATGCGCGATAATCCGCTAAAAGGAATCAGTGACGCGGGAATAACGGTATTACAGCAAGGGCAGTAATTGTTCCAGCGCCATACCTCTTGAACCCTTTAGGAGTATCAGGTTATTTTGTACAGGATTTGCGCTGATGTATTCAGCTGCCTCAGCCGGAGTATGGAAAAAGATCCCTTTGTATTTGTCTTTTAATAAATAGAAATATTTTCCGATCAGGATCAGGGTGTCTGCATTCAATGCTGCTGCCTCCTCTGCGATCAAGTCATGCTGAACAGCAGATTCGTCACCCAGTTCAAACATATCCCCGATTATCAGTGTTTTATGCGCCGCGGTTAAAAGCGCGATATTTTTTAAAGCCGCAGACATGCTGCTTGGATTTGCATTGTAAAAATCACAGATCACCGTATTGTGTGTAGTTTTAATAATCTGAGAGCGGTTGTTGGTTGGCATATAGCTGGCAAGTCCCTGGCTGATCTGTTCAGCACCCACCTCAAAAAATCCCGCAATGCAGATTGCTGCCAAGACGTTCTCGAAATTGTAGGCGCCAGTCAGGTTTACTGAAGTGTAATAGGTTTTTGATTGCATGGTCCAGGATATTTCCAGCAAAGGATCGGACTTAAGCAAAGCTCCAGAGATGAAATTTCCAGGCTCAGTACCATACCATACTATTTTATCTTTATCCAGTGCGGTGGCGACACTCATTTCCAGTAAACTGGGATTATTACTGCGCACAAATACTTTCCCCTGATGCTGTGCAAGATAAGTATACAGCTCTGATTTCCCTTTCTTTACCCCTTCAAATCCGCCAAATCCTTCCAGATGTGCCATGCCTACGTTGGTGATCAGGCCATGTGTAGGCCGAGCGATGTTGCATAAAAATTCGATCTCTTTCTGGTGATTCGCCCCCATTTCTATCACTGCTATTTCTATTTCATCCGTTATGGACAAGATGGACAGCGGCACACCAATATGGTTGTTTAAGTTGCCCTTAGTAGCAAATGTCTTATATTTTCCGGATAGCGCCGCCCTAATCAGTTCTTTGGTAGTTGTTTTGCCATTTGTCCCTGTGAGGCCTATTACCGGGATATTTAGTTGGCTGCGGTGATGCGAAGCCAGTTGCTGCAATGTTTGCAGTACATCCGGTACAAGGATGCACCTGTCATTGACCTGATATTCGGCATTGTCAATCACAGCATATGCCGCACCGCTCTGTAAAGCGGTCTCAGTAAACGTATTGGCATCGAAATGATCTCCCTTAAGCGCAAAGAAAATACTGCCTTCAGTAATATTTCTCGTATCTGTGCAGATTGTCGGGTGATTTAAATAGATTTGATACAAGGAACTGATGCTGGTCATAGGAAATAAAAATATAGGGTAAAATTACACTATGAAAGAGAAACAAAGAAATATGAAATACTTTTTACTTCCTTTCTTTATTTTGGTGTTGGGCTTTGGGACAGCAGAAGCTCAGTTAAAATCGCCCGAAGCATTTTTGGGTTATCCCCTAGGCACAGCATTTACCCCGCATGATGAGGTTGTTGCTTATTTTTCCTACCTGGACAGCAGCAGTAAAAATCTTAAACTGGTAAATTACGGCAAAAGTTACGAAGGGAGACCGCTGTTGGTAGCGATCATATCCTCAAAAGAGAACATTGCCAATCTTGAGCAGATCAGAAAAGACAACCTGAGTTTGAGCAGAGGGCAGGAACTGGCCAAACCAAATAACCAGCCGGCAATATTGTGGCTGAGCTATAATGTACATGGAAATGAAGCAAGCTCTACGGAAACTGCACTGAGGATGCTGTATGACCTGGTGGACGGTCAAAACAAAAAAATAACAGACTGGCTTAAAAATACAGTGGTCATCATTGATCCCTGTCTCAATCCTGATGGGCGGGAACGGTATATCAATTATTTTAAGGACGTCAGCGGAGACCAGCCAGATCCAAACCCGGTAGCGAGAGAACACATAGAGCCCTGGCCGGGAGGAAGGTATAACCATTATTATTTTGACCTGAACAGGGACTGGGCATGGCAGAGCCAGGTTGAAACCCAGCATAGGTTAAAATTATACCATGAATGGATGCCTGAGGTGCATGTAGATTTTCACGAGCAGAATTATAATGAGCCTTATTATTTTGCCCCTGCAGCAGAGCCAATCCATCAGGACATTACCGCCTGGCAAAAAGACTTTCAGGTTACGGTAGGCCAGAACAATGCAAAGTATTTTGATGAGCGGGGCTGGCAGTACTTCACTAAAGAGCGGTTTGACCTGTTGTACCCTTCCTATGGGGATACCTATCCATTGTATAATGGGTCGATCGGTATGACCTATGAGCAGGGAGGAATAGGAGCAGGACTGGCGGTAATCACCCTAGAAGGAGATACCCTAACGCTTAAAGACCGGATCGAGCACCATTATACAACGGGTATGTCTACGCTGGAGATGGTTTCCAAGCATGCAGTTCAGCTGGTAGCAGAATTTAAGCTGTATTTTCAAAGATCAATGGTGTCGCCACCCGGCAATTTTAAGACCTATGTAGTTAAAGCCCAGAATATTGCCAGGATCAGGCGTCTGGCCGAACTTTTAAAGAAGAACGGGATTGAGTATGCTTTCGGACAGGATAAAAGTTTGAGGGGATATAATTATGAAAGCAGGAAGACAGAAAACTTTAAAATTGAACGGAATGACCTCATTGTAAATCTTATGCAGCCTAAGGCGGTGCTGGCAAATGTATTGTTTGAGCCACAGACGATGATCACAGATTCCAATACCTATGATATTACGGCTTGGGCGCTACCCTTTGCCTATGGATTGAAAGCTTATGGAATAAAAGAGCCACTGAAGGGAAACTTCAACAACATAGAAGAAAAAGAAGAACAGGTTCCAGAACTGAACAGGCCTTATGCCTGGATATTTGCGTGGAATTCAATCGAAGATGCCCAGGTGCTGATCGCGTTGCAAAGGATGGGTGTTAAGGTACGGATTGCTGAACAAGGCTTCACCATTGGAGGGCGTGTGTTCTCTTCCGGGTCATTGCTGGTTTACAGAACAGAGAATGAAAAGCAAATAAAAGGCTTGGCGGCTAAGTTGGCGGCCATCCAAAAGCGCCTGAATAAGACATTTTATCCCGCTGCGAGCGGCTATGTAGAAAAAGGGAAGGATCTGGGTTCATCTGTTTACCCGATCCTGAAGGTACCGAAGGTGGCAGTTGCTGCGGGCGCGGGGATCTCCTCGCCGGGAGTAGGTGAGATCTGGCATTTTTTTGACCAGGAGCTCAATTATCCGGTTACCATGATCCTGCCCCAAAATATACCAGGTCTGGACATTAATAAAATAAATGTGCTGATCATGCCTAGCGGAACCTATAGCGATAGTGTTTTGGAAAAGCTGGAGGGCTGGATTAACAGTGGAGGGAAGGTGATTCTGTTTGAGGAAGCTGTTGCGGCAATAGCCGGGAAAAAGCCCTTTAACATCAAACTAAAAGAATTTCCAAAGCAGGACGAGCTAAAGCTTGCTGCCCTGCGAAAATACGGACAGAAGCACATGGATGATTTGTCTGAAACGATTCCCGGAGCGATTTTTAGGGTCGATATCGATCAGAGCCACCCGCTTAGCGCAGGACTGGGCAGTTATTATTATGCTTTAAAGACAGACGATAAGATCTATGAGCCACTAAATAAAGGCTGGAATATCGGTTTATTGAAGTCGGACAGCTATATGGCAGGGATTGCCGGTAAATCAATAATTAAAAAATTTGCCAGTGGCATGCTGTTTGGGGTCGAACCTGCTGGAAAGGGAACGATTATTTACCTCGGTACAGATCTTGTTTTTCGCTCGTTTTGGGAAAGTGGCAAACAAATGTTTGCCAATGCTGTTTTTCTGGTCAATTAGGCTAATAATCAGTTGTTAAAAAATTGTTGCACAGTATATAAGTAAAATTACCAGTTGATTTTGTTAAAAAAAGTTAAATATTTGGATTAGGCGCCCTGGTGGCCTCCGATAATAGAATAAATATCGGTGTATGTTGAAAATTCGGAATATTATTCTGTAAATCTGTCTAATATGAGAGGAGATGACACTGAACCTCGGTCATAGAATTGTCATTTGTCATTCTAGTTTTATCAAATAATTATGCATGCATACCAAAATCGGTATATTTAGCCATTATTATTAACTAACCTAAATTTTATTTTTTATGAAAAAACTTTTACAAAGTTTGTTCATTCTACTGTTTGTCGCAGGTACTGCGATGGCACAGGATCGAACAGTTACTGGTACAGTTACAGATAAAGAAGATGGCAAGCCATTGCCGGGCGTAACTGTAAGAATCGTGGGAGCTAAAGGCGGCACTCAGACTGCAGCCAATGGACAGTATTCATTAACCGTTCCTTCCGGTTCTACACAATTGCAATTTACTTATTTGGGCTATTTGGATCAAACCGTTAGTGTGGGTTCAACAAATGTAGTGAACGTAACATTAGGCACAGATTCCAGAGGCCTTTCTGAAGTTGTTGTTACAGCGTTAGGTATTTCAAGGGAAGCTAAAGCTATCGGATATGCCGTTGGTAAAGTTTCTCCAGACCAGATCCTTCAAAAATCAGAGCCGGATTTGTTAAAAACATTACAAGGTAAAGTTGCCGGTGTGGACATTCGTACTTCACAGGGAACACCTGGTGCGGCTACCCGTATCCAGATCAGGGGTAACTCATCATTCTATGGAGATAACCAGCCATTGATCGTGGTTGACGGTGTACCATATAGTAATGACCAGATCACAACCAGCAGCCAGACCTCAGGTGGTGGTGCTTACGGAAGTGGTATCGGAAACTTAGATCCAAATGATATTGCCAGCATGGAAGTCCTTAAAGGATCTGCAGCTGGTGCATTGTATGGTTCAAGAGCTTCTAATGGGGTATTGTTAATTACTACCAAATCAGGTAATGCAAAAAGAAGCAACAAAGGTTTTGAGGTTTCTTACAGAAGTTCAGTTTCAATTGAGCAGGTGGCTAACTTGCCTACTATGCAAAATGATTACGGAGCAGGATCTCAGTATAATTATTCGGCTTCAAACGGTTCATGGGGGCCTAAATTTGGAACATTAGATTCAATCGCGACCTGGCCTGATTATTTAAAAGCTTATCCTGAGATGTTTGGTGCTAAAGTGGCTTACAAAGCTTATCCTAACAACGTTAAGGATTTGTTTCAGAATGGTGCTGTAATTGAAAACTCATTGTCATTTAACGGTGGGGATGAAAAAACAGCCTTCTCTTTGACAGCATCACAATTGAACAACGATGGGTATGTTGAAAATTCTAATTATAAAAGATCAAACATCAGTTTGGGTGGTAGCACTAAATTAGACATCGGATTAAATGTTCGTGGTAACTTAAGTTACACACGCTCTAATCAATTGGGTGGTGTATTTGGTGAGAACCAGGTTGCAGGAGCTGCATCACAGTTTGCAAGAACAATGTTTTTAGCAAGAAACTGGGATTTGAACTTACCATATGAAGATAAACTGGGTAATAACATCACGCCATTAGGTGGTGGTCAGTTTGACAACCCAAGATGGTCAGCTATGTACAATACAGCTGCTACTGCTGAAGAGCGTGTAGTTGCCAATATGCATGCAGATGCGCAATTGATCAGCTGGATAAAAGCAGATTTTACCTTAGGAAGTAACGTAAACAGGCTAAACAGAAGAGAGATTACTGAAATCAGCTCAAGAGCAGCTGAAGGATTGGGCCGGTTGGTATTGGATGATTACCGCAGACAAGAAATTGAGTCAAACCTATATTTCACTTTTGCACCTAAAATAGCTGATGAATTCAGCTTAAGGGCCATTGTGGGTTATAGCTACAATCAGCGGACTACTACCAGAGATGTAAATACAGGAAATAAATTTGTAACAAGGGGTGTGTACTCTTTAGCGAACACATCTCAGCAAATCTTTAACTCTGATACTTACTCAAGAAGAAGATTAATGGGTATCTATGGTGATTTGAGTTTAGGCTATCAGGGCTGGGCTTATGTAACCTTTACTGGTAGAAATGACTGGTCATCTACTTTGCCTGTTGACAGCAGAAGTTATTTCTATCCAGGTGTGTCAGGATCATTGATCATTACAGATGCACTGAAACTGGAAAGCAACATACTTGATTTTGCTAAGATCAGAGCTGGTTATGCTAAGGTGGGTAGAGATGCTGATCCATATAGTTTAACTAACGGTTTCGGAATTGGAACAAACTTCCTTGGACAAAGTACTGCTTTCCTTGGAGCTACTGCCGCGGATCCAAACTTGAAGCCTGAGTTTACCAAAGAGTTTGAGATAGGAACTCAATTGAGCTTCTTCAACAAATTAGTAGAATTGGATTTCACTTACTACAAAAAGGACTCAGAGAACCAGATTGCGAGTATTGCAACTCCTGAATCATCTGGATTTAGCTCGCTATATACCAACTTTGGAAGTTTGAGAAATGAGGGTCAGGAAATTGAATTAACTGTTCGTCCGGTGAGATTGCAAGATTTCAACTGGGAAATCAACAGTTCATTCACTAGAAACATCAATACTGTTACCAGTTTAATCGAAGGATTGGACAGGGTTTCATTGAGAGGCGTTTTGACTACTATTTCTCCGTACCTTGAAGCTGGTTTGCCTTTCGGTTATTTAAGAGGAACTAAATCATTGAGAGATGACGAAGGTAACTTATTGATCAACCCTGCTACAGGCGGTATGATCGAAGATACTGAGCAATCTATGATCGGTGATCCAAACCCTAGCTATAAATTAGGTATTACTAATACCTTCTCTTACAAAGGCCTTTCTTTGGGTGTCTTGTTTGATATGACAAAAGGCGGTCAGATGTATTCTACTACCATTGCAAGTGAGCTTGGTAGAGGTGTAACCAGGGATACAGAAAACAGAGATGGATTATTTATCATCCCAGGTGTATATGGTGATCCAACTACTGGAAAAGCGATTTTAGATGGTGCCGGAAATAAAATTGAAAACGCAACCCGCTTAACTCAAAATGATCTTTGGTTCTCTCCAAACGCTACTTTGGGCCAGACTTTTGCTACCAATACTGCAACAGAGTGGAACACTTATGATGCATCAGTATACAGATTGAGAGAGGTAACTTTAGGTTATGATTTCCCTAAATCACTATTCAGAAAAGTGCCAATCGGTTCTTTAAGATTGAGTGTAACAGGTAGGAACTTATGGTTCATTGCACCTAACTTCCCTAAGTATTCAAACTTTGATCCGGAAGTTAACAGTTATGGAGCAAGTACTACTCAAGGAATTGAACTTGCTGCTGCACCTACTACCAGAAGATACGGGTTCAACCTAAGTGTAACTTTCTAACAAATAAAACCTATTTGATATGACACGAAAATTAAAATATATAATACCGGTAGTACTGTTATTCGCTACTGCCTGTAAAAAGCAACTAGATATTAATACCGATCCTAATAACCCTTCTGAAATAGCCGTTTCAAAATTGCTTCCATTGGTAGAGAAGGAATTGGGACACAGTTTGGCTACGGGTGAGGGATTATCTCAGATTTTAGGAGTATATACTCACCAGCTATCTACCAGGGAAGATCCTGATCAATACGGATCTACAGGTAATGACTTCAATATCCAGACAGCCTGGACTAGCATGTATGGAAATGTACTGGCTAATACTGATGTAATTATCAGACAAGCTACTGCTGATGGAAATTCTTATTATGCAGGAATTGGTAAAGTAATCAAAGCGTATGCTTTTAGCCAGTTTGTAGATGCTTTTGGCGATGTTCCCTTCTCAGAATTTAATAAATTGCTGGAAGGAAATGCTAACCCTAAATTTGATAAAGGCGCGGATATCTATCCTGAATTGATCAAGCTTTTAGATGCAGCTGTTGTGGATTTTGCAACCTCTGCTAATTCTAATGTGTTGAAGCCAGGTACTGATGATGTAATCTACAATGGTACCATCGCTAAGTGGAGAAAAGCAGCAAAAACAATCAAATTGAAACTATTGGTTCAACAAAGGTTGATTAAAGATGTATCAACAGATGTAAATGCATTGATCACAGAGAATGATTTAATCAGTACAACCAATGAAAGTTTCTTATTACCTTATGGCCCTAACGGTGCAACAGATGATAGAAACCCTGGCTTTGCAGATTACTATGCTTCTCAAAGAGGTCAGCACATCAGTCCTTGGTTTTTTGAGATACTAAAAGGTAAAAATTCGAAAATCTATACTGGTATCACTGATCCTAGAATTCCTTATTACTTCTTTAATCAATTAAAACCAACAGAGACTCCTGAAAGTTCTCAACCTACCGAATACCGTGATCTTGGTTTCGTATCTATCTATTTTGGTTCAGTAGGTGCGGACAGAGACAGGACACAACAGAACAATGCTACGTTGATCGGGATTTATCCAGTAGGTGGAAGATATGATGACGGTGGTGGTAAAGCTGCTGGTACAGGAGGAAAGATTACTGCTGCAGATGCAACAGGTGCTGCTCCATATCGTTTCATTACCTATGCTGATAAATTGTATCTTGAAGCTGAGCTTATGAAAGTTGGTTTGGTTACTGGGGATGCTAAAGCAAAATTAGATGCAGCAATGAAGGAATCATTTAAGCAAGTAGATTATGTAATCACAACCTATGTAAAACCTGCTCAAACAGTTCCTGCTGTTGCTTCAACCGCTGCTACTACTAAATATATTGCTGATGTATTGGCTCAGTACGATGCGAAGCCAACTCAACAGCTTGAATCTATCATGACTCAGAAATGGATCTCAAGTTTTGGAAGTTCGGTAGATCAATATACTGACTACAGAAGAACAGGTTTTCCTGTGTTGTTTAACCCTAAGGATGCAACTATGGCACCAGGTGGACAAGTTCAGCCACCTCTTCCTCAGAAACCAGTTCCGGTTCAGTTGAACAGGAACTTTCCATTAACTTTGCCTTGGTATACTAACGAGCTTGAAGTGAATACTAGTGCTCCAGCTCAAAAAGATCCAGCTACATTTAAACCATTTTGGTTACCTTAATCTTTAGATCATATGAAAAAATTAATATTATATAGTTTTATGTCTCTTTTTCTGATCTCATCTTGCAGAGAAAGTGATAACGCAAATGTGCCTGAATTTATTGAGGTACCTATGCCAACAATTAAAAAAGTCAGTGGAGATCCAACTATCTCTAGTCAAAATCCAGATGGTTTTACTGCAAAGTATAGTGTTGGATTGTACTTCCCAGATGGTGATAAGCCTGCAAAAATGGATATTGTTGTTAGGAAAAATAATGACAATAATACTGTTAAACTTCTTCAAGCAGATGTTACAACTTACCCAACAGAATTAACTGTCACAGGATTGCAGTTGAAGACATTGTTTGGAAGTAGTGTTGCTTTAGGCGATAGATTCGACATTGGTGCGGATCTAACACTAACCAACGGTAAGAAATATCTAGCCTTCCCTACTGTAGGCGTTGCTTATGGAGCGGGAGTAGCAAGTCCAGCCGGATCTAGTGTTTCAACCCGTTATGAAGCCGTGTGTACATTCAAAATGTCTGATTATGGTGCTATCGGTACGGTTGTTCCTTATACTGTTATAGGAGATAAATGGGCAGATTACGGAGCTGGTGAAACTGTAGATGTAACGATCATTGATGAGACTCACTTATCATTTAAGTACCCTGCAAGTAATGCACTACCGATAGTTGTAACGGTTAATCCGGCTAACAATACAACTACCGTTGCATCCGTAAACTACGGTAATTATGGATCACAATATTTTAGGACCGATCACGATCCAGCGAGTGCGCTTAACTTTGTTTCACCATGTGAATTAATATTTTCAGTTGCACTTAGACACTATGAATTACCTGCTGACAAAAAACCTCCAGGTACACTTTATGGTACTTTCCCGATTTCGTTTAAAAAGAAATAGAAAATACATTTAGTAAAAGCAAAGCCATCCTGATTTATAAGTCAGGGTGGCTTTTTTACATATCAGTTCTTTGACTGCTACTATAGAATACAACATTATTCATTATTGTTTATAATTAACCTATGTGTTTGTATATTTATAATATCATTCACTATTAATTAACAATCTCCAATGACAAACATCATCCTGCGGCTTTAATGCCCTTTGGTTACTAGGTAATTCTGCTTAGTAACTGTCTATATTCGTATCATCTATTTTTAATTTAAAGATAATTATGAAATATTCCATTCTATTATTTCTATATGTGTCATTAGTGATTTCTTCGTGCAAAAAATCAAATGTTGAAAGGTTAAATAAGCTTCCAGATGTAAGCCAAGTAGGTAAAAATACATTTGGATGTGTTGTAAATGACAGAATTTTTGTTCCTAATGGAGGTTTTTTTTATCCCAGCAGTAAAATAACAATTTCAGAGGGTAAGTTTTATATTTTAGTTCAACACGACACGGAATATATTTTCTTAAATTTTACGGCCACAGATACAGGAATCACACCTTTTTGTGCAAGATATCGTAATACTGAGACTTCATGTGAATACGAGAGTTGTGTGACTGGTTCACTTATAATTACTAAACTGGACATGAAAAATAAGATAATCTCTGGAGTTTTCGATTTTACACTGTCAAAATTTGACGAATGCCCAGATATAAAGGTTGTTGACGGCCAGTTTGACTATAAATTTGATTAATATGATACAAATTCATCAATCACTCAAATCTCCTTTTTTACATTACGAGTTATACTAAAGCTTTGATTTCTTCGATGGTGAGGCTAGTAGCTTCGGCAATTTAAGTAATTGCTATTTTGTTTTGAAGCTAGGCAGACCTGTAGTTTTTTTTAGTTTCTCTCCTGCTTCTTCGGCTTTTTCTAATGCGAAAAGCTCACTGGCCTTGCTTCTAAGTTTATTAATTACTACGGGTGGGCCAAAACCTTTTACCGTTTCGTTCTTTTTTATTACAGCGGGCATAATTCCTTCTTTTTATAATTAATGTAAATATAATGAATCACTTTCTCTTCAACAAAAATGCTTCATAACTTATAGTGTTTGGTTGAAATGGTATCCACACGTCATTTTTCATCCCATAATCCGGCTATCCCCATTTGGTAAAGCCGTGTTCTGGAGTTAGTGCTCCCAATAGCATAGATAAAATTGTTGCCATGTCGCTTACAGAACTCAACAACCGTATTTGCTACGGTGGCCAAAACCTTATTCCTGTCTTGATTATTACTAATTACCGAATCATCTATTTTCCCAGTATTAAGATCTTGATCTCCAAATGCCAAATTGTAAATGGTCAGGTCTATGTTAGGGATTTTAGTAAACATTACTACCTTTCTAATACTCCCTTTAGGCTCATCACTATAAAATTTATAATCATAGTAGTCGTTGTATGTAAAATAGCTATACCGTTCTAAATTCATTTTAAAACAAATATACAATCATTATTTCTATTTATGGTCGTATAATTTATTGTTATGATTTTAAATTAATCAAATTATTTATATTTAATTCATAATAATTAACTATCGTGTAGTATTTTGAAATTATCGCCGGAATTTTGAAACCTCAGCATGGAGCATTTGAATCACATATTAAGTATATCGAGAGGCAAATTCTTTTACACGAATTTTGGCTATTTCTCTTCTGCGATTGTGGATTAGTATCAAGCACTGGTAAACGTCAGCCCCACGTTTCCCTCTTCTACATTTAACTTCACTTCCTTCCCTACCACCATCGCCATATTGTTGTCAATATGCCCTACCGGGAAATTAAAGCAGACCGGATAGTCATATTCCTTCACTACCTCCCAGATCACCTGCTCAGGACTGGAGCCAAAGGGGATGTCTTCTATTTTGATCTCGTTAAATGCACCTATTATCAAGCCTTTTAGGCCCGCCAGTTTACCGCTGCGCTTTAGCATCCGCATCATGCGGTCTATGGAAAACTCGTACTCCCCTACATCTTCAAGGAAAAGAATTTTGTCTGTATAGTCCATTTCAGACGGAGATCCCTGCACCATGACCAGCAATGTCAAATTACCGCCTATCAGTACCCCTTCAGCCTGGCCAGGCCGATTGGGAAAAGAACTTTGATAGCTGTATTCATTCAGCTCGCCAAACAGTGCCTTTCTTAAAGATTCAAGCGAGGCAGATGTGGCATCATCAAAAGTATAAGGCATCTGTGCATGGATGCTCTGCGTGTTTAAGGCTGCATACACATGCGATAGCAATACCGTAATGTCGCTAAAGCCAACGATCCACTTGGGGTCTTCATTAAACATTGTAAAATCCAGTTCGTCGATGATGCGGACGGTGCCATAGCCTCCCCTTCCGGCGATGATCGCCTTGATCTCCGGATCGTTCAGAAATCCCTGGATATCAGCAGCCCTCAGGGCGTCGTCTCCGGCAAACTGGTGGTATGCCGCGCTCACTGTTTGACCCTTTACCACCTCCAGTCCCCAGCTTTCTAAGATGGCAATTCCGCTTGCAATGCTCTTCGGCAATTTCTTGGCCGGACAGACAATCGCAACTTTATCTCCTTTTTTTAAATATCGGGGCTGTTTAATCATGGCGTAAAAACACTTATCTTTGACAAATTAATAAAAATAGTTTTGGATAACAGTAAAATAAAAAGATATACCGTTACGGCAGCATTGCCTTATACAAATGGACCGGTCCACATTGGTCACCTGGCTGGCGTTTACCTGCCTGCTGATACCTATGTGCGGTATTTGCGGTCCAATAAACGGGATGTGAAGTTTGTATGCGGATCTGATGAGAATGGGGTGCCAATTACCCTCAAGGCAAAAAAGGAAGGCGTTACCCCACAGGTGATCGTAGATAAATACCATAAAATCATAGGTGATTCGTTTAGGGAACTGGGCATCTCCTTCGATATTTATCACCGTACTTCTTCGCTGATGCACCATCAGACGGCTTCAGATTTCTTTGAAACGCTTTATAATAAAGGGGTTTTTACGGAAGAGGTTACCGAACAATATTATGATGAAAAGGCACAGACCTTTCTGGCCGATAGGTACATCACCGGCACCTGTCCGAAATGCGGAAACGAAAATGCTTATGGCGATCAGTGCGAGAACTGCGGAAGCACGCTCAATGCTACTGACCTGATCAATCCAAAATCAACCTTGTCAGGTGAACCACCTGTAAGAAAAGAAACAAAGAACTGGTTTTTGCCATTAGATAAATACGAGGACCGGTTAAGGACTTATATAGACGGACATAAGGAATGGAAGCCAAACGTGTTTGGGCAGTGCCAGAGCTGGTTGAATGCCGGACTGCAGCCACGCGCCATGACCCGCGACCTGGACTGGGGCATTAAGGTTCCTGTAAAAGGTGCGGACGGCAAGGTGCTGTATGTATGGTTTGACGCGCCAATTGGCTATATTTCTGCTACTAAAGCGCTGTTTGAATATGCGCGTCTGGATGTGTGGAACCCGATGGCCGAGGAATATTACATCAACCAGAATGAAATGGAAAAGGGCAACTGGGAGGAGTACTGGAAGGATGAGGAGACTAAGCTGGTACACTTTATCGGTAAGGACAACATCGTATTTCACTGTATC
The DNA here is from genome assembly GCF_004331695.1 of Pedobacter psychroterrae. GTDB lineage: Bacteria > Bacteroidota > Bacteroidia > Sphingobacteriales > Sphingobacteriaceae > Pedobacter > Pedobacter psychroterrae. The sequence goes on from NZ_SJSL01000001.1 coordinate 892,071, forward strand.
ATCTTCCCTGCCATGCTGATGGCACATGGGGGCTATATTTTGGCAGAGAATGTACCGGCCAATGAGTTTTTGAACCTGGAGGGACAGAAAATCTCAACTTCCAAAAACTGGGCGGTATGGCTGAATGAATACCTGATCGAGTTTAAAGACAAGCAGGATGTATTGCGCTATGTGCTGACCGCTACTGCGCCTGAAACGAAAGACAATGACTTTACCTGGAAAGACTTTCAGGCAAGGAACAACAATGAGCTGGTAGCGGTACTGGGCAATTTCGTCAACCGTGTGGTGGTGCTTACGCATAAATATTTTGGCGGTAAGGTCCCGATGTGCATGGGCATTACGCCGGAAGATCAGCTGGTGATAGATGAACTGGCGGCGTATCCTGCTAAGGTAAGTGCTTCGCTGGAAAACTACCGCTTTAGAGAGGCATTGACAGAAGTGATGAATGTAGCCCGCCTGGGCAATAAATACCTGGCAGATACAGAGCCATGGAAAGTGATCAAAACAGATGAAGACCGTGTACGCACGATCCTCAACATCAGTTTGCAGATCTGTGCTACGCTGGAAATCCTGATAGAGCCTTTCCTGCCCTTTACGGCAGATAAGCTGATGAAGATGCTCAACTATGGCGGACACCTCTGGGAGTCGGCCGGAAAGATAAACCTGCTGCACAGAGGACACCAGCTAAACGAGCCGGTATTGCTGTTTGAAAAGATAGAAGATGAAGAAGTGCAGGCACAAATAGATAAGCTCAACCAGAGTAAGGTAGACAATATAGCTGCTTCTGCAGTGGTCAACCCTGCTAAGGAAAACATAGATTTCGACCAGTTTAGTGCGGTGGATATCCGCGTGGCGACGATCATTGCTGCGGAAAAAGTAGAGAAGACCAAGAAATTGCTGAAACTGACACTGGACACAGGCATAGACCAGCGTACGGTGGTATCTGGCATTGCGGAGTACTATAAGCCGGAAGAGATCGTTGGTCAGCAGGTGAGCCTGATTGTAAACCTGGCACCGAGGGAGATCAAGGGTATTGTGTCGCAGGGGATGATCCTGATGTCAGAAAATTCAGAAGGAAAGTTAGCCTTTGTGGCACCTGTAGCGAAGCACAATAACGGTAGTGTGATCAGGTAATATTACTAGTGTCAGATCATTATGTCAGCCGTTATAGTTATTGCCAGGGCAACGACAGTAAATGAAATCATCCCCAGCATGTACGCTCCAAACGCCTTGAAATAGCTGGAAGGTTTCGTTTTGTCGTAAAAATGACCCATTGCCCAGATGGTGTATACTAAAGCGATAACTGCTGCTACCTGCATTACTTTGGTATGCGTCAGTCCTTCAATAATTCCGAAAACCGCATAGATCAACATTCCTATCCCCAGCACAAAGCAAAGCAGGATCAGGATTTCAAAAAAGTTGTATTCGTATTTCCTGAAAAATCTTTTTACCCAAAAAGCGATAAAAACCCCCATTATGATATTTGCATATCCGTAATGACCCTGCACCCATTCAAGAAAAGCAATTGTTACGGGCAGTTGGGTGGAAACGTCCTGGGCATCGAAATTCACATAGCCGTCCTCAACGTGGAAAAGCTTAACTGCAATTGAATAGATCAGCGAGCTGATGACTATAAAAGCGATTGGTTTTACCAATCTGCTCCTGTTTTCATTGAGATATTTTCTTACGTTATGGCCCGGATTGGTAAGAAGTTCTTTAATAGTGTAAAGAATGCCGCGTTCAAAATGCAATACATGTTCGATCTCGTGAACGATGTAGTGGCCATTGATCCTTTTGAGTTTCGTAGCTTGTCCACAGTCCGGGCAATAAGCTGAGCTTATTTCTGTGTTACAGTTTTTGCATTCCATCTTTTTCTGTCATATGTTTTAACAAATTTATCAATAAAACATGGATGCTTCCATACAGGAATGTAACTAAAAAAAATATTTCGGGTTTTATTACGTGACCAAAACTATCTGGTAATGTTCCACAGTTGGAAACGGGTCATAAAAATGATGTAGCAGTGCTTTCCACTCCTGATATTCATCAGAGTTTCTAAAACCGACAGTGTGGTCTTCTAAAGTTTCCCATTTTACGAGTAAAATATATTGGTGATCGTTTTCAACACATTTTTGCAGTTCATGACTGATATAGCCCTTCATACTGGAAATGATTCGCTGCGCTTGCTTGAAAGAATTTTCGAAATCCAGATGCTTTCCGGGTACAATGTTTAATACGGCTACTTCTAAAATCATGTGCGGAAGTTAAGGAATCATAAGATCAATCTACTAGCGTTTCATTGAAAGTCTAACTGCTCAATGGTATAATATGTTTTACGGCCGCCGGTTTTATCAACCCGGATTTTCTGACCTGTAGGACTTTCGGTCAATTTGGGATTGTGGATCTTTAAAAAATCATACACTTCGGCATTAAAACTATCAGGGATCGCCTTGGTTAGGTTCATGATTTCTTTTCTTAAAACCTCATCTACCGCCTTGTGGATATCTTTAATCTTCGCTTCGGGGATTAGTTTGGCCACGGCAAACGGCGAAACGCGGGCGTGCCAGAGGATCTCATCCGCATAAGTATTGCCGATGCCACGGACAATTTTCTGATCCATCAATACTTGTTTTACAGCTACCTTTTTCTTTGCAAGTACCCCTTTAAAATAAGCAATGCTGAAATCAGGCGATAATGCATCGGGCACAGTAACAGGTCCTGGGTTAAGCGTAGGAGTAGCCGCCTTTTGAAAATCGGTCAGGGCAAAGCTGTCATCTCCTTTAAAATAGAATTCAATGATCTTGAACTTTACCTCATTATCATGCTGCACGAGCTGGATCTCCCCGTGCAACATCAGGTGCAGCCCCAACACATTTCCTCCGCCAAAATGCAGCTGCAGGGTTTTCCCTTCCCGAAGAACGGACCGGAGCTGATGACCGGTGAGCGCTGCTTTAAGCTCCTTTTCAGAAACGTTGAGTTTCTTAGCAACGGTAACTTCCAGATTTTCCAGGGTTTTATTTTTGAACCGCTTTTCCAGGTTAGCGGCGAATACTTCTAAGTCAGGTAGTTCAGGCATGGCTATATTTGTAAGTAAGTGGTAATACTCATTTGATTGCTTGGATAAACCGTGGCCATTACTGGAAAGGTACACTGGTTGCGGAAATCACTTTCCAACCTTGCTCAAACAATTTCCACACCCGGGTGAAGCGGACCCGGCTTTCAAAATCTTCAGCGAGATAGCTGCCTTTAATATCTTTAAATACCGATACAACAGCAGTATCTCCGAAAATACTGATGTGCTGGTCAGCGGTCAAAATACCGGTAATTTTCAGATCTCCACTCAAATGCGGGGCAAGATCCTCCTGCTTGGAGATGAGCATTCCTTTGTGGTTCACAAATACCAGGTCTACATGTAGCAACTGGTCTAATACCGCAACATCGCTGTAAATAAATGCGTCAATAATGGCTTCTTCAAGTTTGATGATTTCGCTGATCATATTTGTTTTAGTTGAATTTGTTTCTATCTGGAAACAGCCACAGGTTGCTTTTTCTGAACTGGCTCGGCTGCACGCGTCTTATTATTATTACATTTTCCCAGCAAGCTGTAGATCAGGATAAATATAACAATTGTAGAAAGGCAGCCTCCTCCCAATTTCTTAGCGCCCCATGCGGCAATAATCCCTCTGAAAAAATTGTTCATGTTTTTAGGTTTTGCAATCTAAACACTGCAGCGCTTGGAAAAGTTTGCTTTATAAAGAATCATCCTGCCATTTCTATAAAGATCAGTCAGGAAATCCTCACAGAGTGTGACAACGATTGCCAAAATTCAGCGGAATAGCGACAGCGATTGCCATTCTGCATGTTGCCTGATCCCGTGGTTTTTGGTGTAGGTAAATTTGCAGTATCAAAAATTAAAAGACAGGAAATGAGGTTACAGTTGAACATTTTTATGATGCATGGCAATATGGCCGGCATGACGTTGAAGCGTGAGGGGCAGCAGTTTAAGGTCGCACAGTTGTGTAATGCGCTGCAGTTTGTAGCAACGATGGAGCAGCACAGGATTGCGATCGCATCGGGCGGCGGGCATGAGTTGTGTTATGACCTGCGGGACAGCAAAGGTAATGAGTGGGTGCTGTCCTACAGGTGCGGGAACAGGATGGTGTTGCTGGAGGTATGGGTGCAGCATCCGGGGTCGCAGGATAATCTGCATACGGTGTTTAGTTGGGAAGGGAGTGTTGGGGAGTTTGATAAGGCTATTAGGAAATTCAGTGCTCTTTTATCGGGCTGCATTACTTCAAGCTTCGCAAGAAGAACGCTATGCCCTCTAAAAGACACTGAATTTTAAGGTCACAAAGAGCAAAATTAAGTGATCTGCTTTCGGACTGACTTTTTAAGGCGCGAAGAGCGCGTAAAAAGAATGTCCTTACCAGACACTGAATTTTAAGGTCACAAAAAGTAAAAGAAAGGAGGTGGGTATGAAATAGCGAGAATAGCGAGGGCGGTAAACGTGCTGAAGAAGGAGCATGTGCTGCTGAGTGGCCTGCTGGCACTGTGGGGGTGTAAGTCAGGAGCTGGTAAGGCATAAGCGTACGATTGTGAAATATGCGGACTGGATCAGGCCGGTTCCTCCCTAAAGGATAATGGAGTTTAGTAGCCGGGACGGCTACTGGAAAAGTTCTTTGACGTATTGGTATTATAATGGATAAGGACTTCGAAGATCTGGTAGTGGTGTGCTAGGAATAGGTATTCTACGTTAAATCTAGTAAAGCTGTGGTTTAGATTTTTCTTAAATCACATTGTTTTATTGTTATATTTGCGCCTGCCGTTTGAGAGTGATCTTAAATGGTGTTTGCGGGTCCCGTAGTTCAACGGATAGAATAGAAGTTTCCTAAACTTTAGATATGAGTTCGATTCTCGTCGGGACCACCTTCTGATACAGCGTCTGAAAATCAGGCGCTGTGTTTGTTTTTAAGCTTCTTAACTCCCTGTTAATCAGCCATATTACATGCGCTATTGAATTTGTCCGAGGTGTTCGATGTTTGGCTCCGTTAAAGTCGATTTTTTCAGGAAAAAGTGAACACAGAATGTGCCGTTGTTTTTTGAGCGGAGCTTTTTGGAAAACTTTGTCGAGGTTGCAAAACGTAGTAATGATCTTATCCATTAATTTGTTGATGTCCAGCCGGATCATTTTCGTTTCTGAAACTTCCTGCAATTTCACCTCTAAACGTGCGACTACAGCGTCGCAATCGGCTTTTATCTCTTTATAATCAGCAGGCTCGATATCTTCCTCTAAAAGCAGCCTTCTGGCTTTTGCGATTTTTTCGTTTTGTTTGGTGATGTCATTCATCACTTGCGTCTTCAGATTGAACTCCGTTTTTGTTCGAGTTTTGTATACTGAGGATATTACCATTTTTAAGAGCTCCACAGCAGCCGGATTGATTACCCAGGACTTAAGTAGTTTCAAGAAAAGCTTGTTCGTCTCCTCTGCATTATACCTTACTCCGCAGGAAGAATCACAGTGGTAATAATAGTAATGTTTACGCTTGCCCTTTGAGGAACTTCCAGTAAGCATGCGGTGACATTTATTGCATTTCAAAAAGTTCCGCAGTGGCAACAATTCCATAGAGAGTAATTTTGCAGCAGGCACCCGCTTTCTCCCATTTAAGATATCCTGAACATCATAGAACTGAGCTTCAGAGATCAAAGGCTCATGCTGGGCGTCAACTATGTAAGAAGCCTCATCTTTGTGTTGTTTGATCACCAGTTTACCACAATACATCGGATTTCTGATGTTCCTCCAAAAAGTCATCCTGGTACATTTCAATCCTAGCTGATTAGCTTTTTTCCTGATCTGATCAACAGCAAATACATTCCTGGAGATTTCCTGAAATACCCATTTCATAATTCCAGCCTCAGGCTCGTATGGCGCTATGTATTTTTTACCATCGGGAGTTGAAAGATTCTTATATCCAAGGGGTGCTGTGCCCATGAACCGACCCTCCTTTTTAGCTCTTCGCATACCGTAGAAAACATTTAGCGCTCTTCTGTCATTGTCCACCTCTCCAGCTGCCAGGTAGATGGCGAGCATCATTTTACTCTCTGGAATCGTCATGTCCAAAGGTTGCTCGATAGAGATCGGCTGAACTGCTAATTTCGACAGGACACCGATCATTTGATAAGACTCACTCACATTCCTGCTAAATCTGTCCCACTTGGTAAATAGAATGGCGTCTGGTCTGGATTTAACTCGCTTTAGATCCACCAGCATTCTGCTCCATTCCGGACGGACGAAAGTTTTAGCTGAATGATCCTCAAAAATGATCTTCAACACCTCAATAGAATTTTGTTGACAATAACGGTGCAGACGTTCTTGTTGGTCACGTTGGGAATAGCCTTTGTCTGCTTGCTCATCTGTGCTGACACGGATGTAAAGAAATACTTTTTTCATAAAAATGGATTAATTAAAAAATGGGCTTTTCGGACGTTCCAGGCAACCTTTTATTCCTGGTCAAGTAGCTGATCCATAGACAAGTTAACTAAAAAAGTTAGCAATTCCAAAACATTTTTTGCTTCTTCGACACTTACTTCAACCCCATTTTTCGCTAGTATTTTTTGGGCCATTTCAGGCCTAATCCCACCAATATCAGAAAATTCATTCTCCATAAGTTCACGATTTTATTGTCGCAAAGTGGCAAGAAGTATTTGGGTCTATTCCCATCTGGGGTAGCAAATGGGAGTCATAAGTGGAAGAACAGTTGTTCCTAATCATTACCCCGAGTATTCACATCGACTAATTCATTAGTATCTGAGAATCATTGGCTGTTACTAATTAAATTAGGTAAAAAAAACTCGGACAGTTAAGAGGGATTGCAACATGCTTAGATAGCGATGGCTAATTTAATCCCAATTGTGGGTGCAATATATCTAACATTGAGTTATGTTATCCCTTCGTTCTTTGAGATGGTTTTGATTGATATTAGATCCTATCTGGGATTCTGAAAATTCGTCAGATTCATGTAGTGTCTTGTAACATGTGAATCAATTTCTTTACTAATCCTTCGAAAGAATTTATTAGCGTCAGTTACATTTTTAAGTGTAGGAATGAAAGATGTAGCCCCATGACCTATTGAATTTCTATTATCTCGGAAATTATGGTATGTGTCATTATCAATTTCATCCATTTCAAAAAAATAGAATTTTTTCAAGAAAGCTGGAATTTCATTAGCTTTCATATTTTCACTAGTAGACTTTAGCAAATCAAGCATAGATGAAAACATTAGATTTTCCGGTTTTTGGTAACCTTTTGTTTGCAAGTCTCTGCTGTATTTCTTGTACTTGTCTATTTTTCTTGGATCATACACATTATTCAGATTTCGATATTCTTTTGTCAGATTAAGAGTTTGCATTTCGGACAGGTATTCAGGAACATCGAGTCGCTGAAAATGTTCAATCACTTCTTTTGTGAGTTCGCCAATAAATGCCTCGAAGTAAGAGAATAGCGAAAAGAATAAATATGATGCTAATTTAGTTTGATACCCGCTTGTGCAATCATACAAATTTGATATGTAGCCACCACTTTGACGTTTTAAAATATTCCTATGTGTCTTATAAGCGGTTTCTCCTATTTTTTTAACGACACAATCTTTAAATTCTCTATTATTTAAAGGAGTATCTTTCATTTCTAAAAGAAGAGCCAATTTTTCCTCATCTAAACCATTTTCTCTCAAGTCCGATAACGTTGAGTCGTTAATTTCATAAATTACTGAAGGCTGAAAATAATCTGGTTCTGAAATTCTTTTTATGCTGCCCTTATTGTAAAGCGTAATGTTATATTTCAATATAGGGACACTAGATGTTACAAGAACAGCAAAGCTGAAAATTTCTTGGGTACGTTTCTTAAAAGCGATATATGCGTTTGATTGTTCCAAATTATGAAGGAGCATGCAGGACTCGAACCTACAACTTGGCAATTGACTCACGAACTGATTGGTCGCACGTCAGTTGCCTAGCTTTACCTGTTAAGCTAATGCTCCAAGTCAAATTTACAGATTTTATTTATTAATAAGGTTTTTTTGGAGCATGTATGTTTAATAAAAACATGCAACGGATCTCAATTTTAAACGAACAAATTCAAAACATTCCCAGTTCACTCCCAGCGTGGGTTTCTTCATCACATTCTGTTTCAATCTTTGGCAGATATAAATCATGCCATGAAAACAGAATTAAAAATTAAACTAGAAAATGCAATATCAAAGCCTACTTATAAGCAGCCGTTGCCAAAGAGAAAATCGGTTCCGGAACGAAAAAAAATCCGTCAACTTTTACGATCAATGCTTCCGATGGAGGAAGAGCAAAGACAATATCAGGAGGAACAAAACTTCTATTATAAAAGACTAGGGGCTCAGTAAAGTAGATCAGGATGATGACAATTTTAAACCGGATTTCTCAACAGAAACCCAGATCAATCTTAGTCTCGCCTGAGCCTAGCAAAGATGTATTTTCGTCTACGAAAATCTCTTTGCTTGTTGCCACAAGAAATGAAGGGGCTGCGGAACTTGCCCCTTCCGGAACTATAAAAAGCCTAAGGTAATGCCAAGAAAAAAATCACCAGAACCTGAAAAAATCCTGACGAGGGTACTACGGATCAGGCTGACAGATGCCGGTTTCCATAGGCTCGAAAAGATCAGCACAAGCAGCGACTGCCGGACAATTGGGGAAGCCGCACGTAAGATCCTCAGTAAGGAAAAGATCACCCTGTTCTACAAAGACATTACGCTCAACAGTGCCATGGAAGAATTGGCATTAATAAGAAAAGAACTAAGAGCAATCGGAATCAACATCAATCAGATCACCAAAGCATTTCACAGTGATAAAAGAGTGCCCTCACAAAATATCCAGGTTACAAAAATTATAAAGCTTTATGAAACGGTGGAAGGAAAAACCGACACTTTGCTCCTGCTAATTAACCGTCTTGCTGAAAAATGGTTGCCAAGATCATAACCGGGAAAAGCATGAGGGGAGCGCTGCATTACAACGAAAACAAAGTGCTGGAAGGAAAAGCCGAACTGATCTTGGCGAGTGGATTTGCCGGGGACATTGACCGCATGAATTTCAGCCAGAAACTGCACCGGTTTGAAAACCTGCTGATGCTGAATCCCAAGGTCAAGACTAATACCCTGCATATCTCCCTGAATTTCGATTCCGCTGAAAAACTAAAAGACGATACCCTGCAACAAATTGCGGTCACTTATATGGATAGAATTGGCTTTGGTGATCAGCCCTTTCTAGCATACCGGCACAACGATGCTGGTCATGACCACATTCATTTGGTAACCACGAATATCCAGGCTAGTGGTGAGCGGATTGACCTGCACAATATCGGAGCGATCCGGTCTGAAAAAGCACGAAGGGAAATTGAGATGGAGTATAAACTGGTCAAGGCGGAAGGAAAGAAATATAAACCGGAGCCAGGGATCAAAGCCATCGACATCACAAAAGTTAATTATGGACGACTACCCACCAAGCGGGCGGTTAGTAATACCGTTACTGCGGTAGTCAACACCTATAAATTTACTTCGCTGGCAGAGTTGAACGCAGTTTTGAAACAGTTCAATGTGGTTGCCGATCGTGGAGCGGAAGACACGCTGATGTTCCAAAAAAAAGGACTGATCTATAGCCTTCTGGATGAAAAAGGGAATAAGATCGGCATTCCCATTAAATCAAGTTCTCTGTACGCCAAGCCAACGCTACCGGAATTGGAAAAACAGTTTGAAAAACATGTAGAAAGCAGGCAGCAGTATAAGCCACAACTCAAAGGGGCAATTGACAAAGTGATTGGCAATAAACCGGCAGGCCAGGAAGCGTTCACCAAGTCTTTAAAAGCGGCAGGAATTGCGGCAATTTTCAGAATCGGTGCCAATGGGCAGGCTTTCGGGATCACCTATGTAGATCATCGGAACAAGATCGTATTTAAAGGTAGTGATCTGGGTAAGGCCTACAGTGCAAAGGCCATTCTGATCAGTCTCGGCCGTAAAGAAAAGTCAACGGAAACTTTACAAATGTCAATCAAAAACAGCCAAAAGTCAACGAACCAAATTGACAGAATCGACTTCACCCCCAAATTAAAAGAGCTTACCGACACCGTCCCGAATCTTTTAGAACCGATGTTGAAAGAGCAGTTTGACCAGTCTGGTGGACCACCGAAAAAACGAAAACGTAAAAAGTTAAACCTTTAAACCCGATATTATGCAAACAGGAGAAAACGTACAGGCATTACGCAAAATCACGGATTTTACCAGGCTGCTGAGTCTGGTCATCCTAGCCATCCATTTTTACCTATTTTGTTATCCCGCATTTCAGTTATGGGGATTAAGGGCAGAGCTGACCGATAACATCCTGGAAAAGATCAGGGTGATGGCCGTTTTTAAAACCGAACTGTTTTCCAAGTCAGCAGCATTGTTTTTGCAAATCGTTTCCTTGGTAGCTGCAAAAGGAAAGAAGGATGAAAAGTTGAGGAAGCAAACGATCACCACCTACCTGGCCACCGGTATTACACTTTACGTGGTGAGCCATTTTTTTCTTAATATAAACACCGGTGCAGAAACAGCGTCGCTGTTGTACATGGGTGCAACTGGTTTCGGCTACCTGTTGATTTTGGCAGGTGGGAATTTATTATCCAGACTGCTGAAGGTCAACCTGAGCGGCGATACTTTCAACAAGGAAAACGAAACTTTTCCGCAGGAAGAGCGGCTGCTGGAAAATGAGTTCAGCATTAACCTGCCGACAAAGTATTGGTTAAAGGGTAAACAGCGGAACGGTTGGATCAACATCATCAATCCTTTCAGAAGTACGTTGCTGTCGGGAAGTGCAGGTGCGGGGAAAACGTACTTTTATATCCGGCATGTCATTGACCAGCATTTAAAAAAAGGTTTTTCCATGCTGGTCTATGATTTTAAATACCCCGATTTAACGACACTGGCGTATAACAAGCTGCCTAAATATGTAAAAAACTACAAGGTGAAACCGGCATTCTATGTGATCAATTTCGATGAGATCATGCACCGCTGCAATCCTTTGGAGCCAAAAGGGATGATTGACATCACCGATGCGACAGAATCGGCGAGGACAATTATGCTGGGACTGAACCGGGAGTGGCTGAAAAAGCAGGGTGATTTCTTCGTGGAGTCGGCCATAAGTTTTGTAACGGCACTGATCTGGTTCCTGAAGAAATATGAAAACGGCAGGTATTGTACGCTCCCACATGCGATAGAGCTGATGATGGTCGATTACAAAAGACTGTTTACAGTGCTGACTATGGAGGAGGAAATCCAGGCACTCTTAAATCCTTTTGTTTCTGCCTGGGAGAAAGAAGAATGGGGCCAGCTGGAGGGACAGATCGGTAGTGCCAAGATCAGTATGGCCCGTCTGGTCTCTCCTAAACTGTATTACGTATTGAGTGGTAATGATTTTACGCTGGACATCAACAATCCTGAGGAGCCTAAAATTGTGTGTTTGGGTAACAACCCGCAGAAGCTGCAAACTTATGGAGCGGTGTTGTCGCTGTATGTGGCCAGGATCTTAAAGCTGGCCAATCAAAAAAGTAGACTTAAATGCAGCCTGATATTTGATGAGTACCCGACTTTGGTGGCTGATCTGGTGCCAACGATCACTACGGCAAGGAGTAACTTGGTGAGCTGTACGATTGGTATCCAGTCAATAGAGCAGCTTAAGAAGGAATATGGGGCGGAGCAGGCGAATATCATTGCGGGGATTTCAGGTAACATCATCAGTGGTCAGGTCAGTGGGGATGGGGCGGAGAAGTTATCTAAAACGTTTGGGAAGATCGTGCAGGATCGGGAGAGTTTGAGTATCAACAGCAGTGATACGTCATTGAGCAAGTCTACCCAGATGGATTCTGCGATTCCTGCCAGTAAGATTGCTTCTCTTTCTTCCGGGCAGTTTGTTGGGATTGTGGCGGATAATCCTGATCAGAAAATAGAACTCAAGATGTTTCATGCGGAAATAGTCAACAACCATTCGGTGATCAGAGCCGAAGAACAGGATTACTTAAAGCTTCCTGAGATCCGCGACGTCACAGAAGAGGATATAAAAGAAAACTATAAAAAAATCAAGTCCGATATCCAAGAATTGATAACTAGCGAATTGTACAGGCTATTGCCAATAGAGGCCGATAAAATGAACCTTGAGAAAAAAGAAAAGATTGAGGTAATTGCGGGATTTACTGCTAATAGCCAAGAAAGAAGCTTTCAAACCAAAAGTATAAAGAAATCGACTAAAGTTGCAAAAGCCAGTTTATCCTTATAGTTTAATTCTAGCAATGATTGATGTATTTAGATGTATGCATTACACAGCAGACTTGACAAGGTTGATTTCAATCTTACATTTGTCGAAATAGTTCCTTATTTGGCTTATGCCATTAAAAGTGCTGAAGGCCAACAGTTATATTCTGTTCTCTATAAGAAATCATTTTATTGTAATTGTCAGTTTAGGGGAATGTTCGTGTCTTCCGTCTTAATGCCCGTTAGTTCTATACTGGATTTCCATAAATCATTTTGGAAATCCTTGCTATAAGATTCCTGTGAAGACTTTGTTACTTTTCCGTCAGAAAAATAAATTCCTTTCAGATTTTGAAATTCTTTTGCATAACTAAGATTAGCCAGTCGGCTTCCCGAAATCTGGGGAAGATTGGTATTATGCCTGTACAACATTTGAACACGAAAACTCAAATAGAGGAAAAGTCGGACGGGAGCAGGAACAAATCTTATCAAACCTGTACCTGGGGTTAGACCCGGATCGAAAGCATTTACTCTGATGTTTGTATTTACTAATTTCTCTTGCAAGATATACGTTGTCAAAACATTACAGAGTTTTGAGGTAGCGTAAAGTCTTTGCGTATCTTTTATGGTTAATTTTTCTGATTCTACTTTTGGGAAGGCCAAATCACTTGCGCTTGTGTAATTTGGTGGTGCTGAACCTGTGTTTTTTGTAGGATCATGAGTATCACTAGCCGTAAACACTATACTTCCATTATTATGTAAATATGGTAACATTAATAGCGTCAAATAGAATCCTCCTAAATGGTTTGTACCAAAGGTCATTTCATAACCATCTTTAGTGTACGCAAACTTGTCAAATATTGCACCTGCGTTATTTACAATGGATGTAATAACCGGATTGGGCAGTTTTGAAATTGCTGTTTTGAAATCTCTCACTGATTGCAGTGATGCCAAATCTAAAGCCAAACAGATTATATTAGTATGATTGGTTTTTTTCTTTATTTTTCGAATTGCCTGATTACCTGATTCTACATTTCTACAAGCCAAAATAATTTGTTCATCTGGTGCAATTTTGGCCATCTGCATTGCGCACTCAAAGCCAATTCCGCTGTTTGCTCCTGTTATAATAATTGAAGTCATTTTCTCTTTGTTTATAAAACAAAAGTAAGCGGTTTAAAAATGTAGCCATTTGTCATATGGCAAAAAGCAGCTTATCGGATATTTTTTCTTATTCGGCTTAACGATGACTGTGTAACTCCTATAAAAGAAGCAATGTAAGCAAGTGGAACACGGTTAACAAGCGTAGGGAAATCTTTAATAAATTCTAAATAGCGGGATCTTCCGTCCTGTTCCACTAACGAACTTCTTCTTTTAACTTTCTGTAATAAGTAGTTTTGTATCATTTTATCAACAATAGTTTCCCAGCCAACAATTGTAGTCGCTGTATTTTCCCAGTTTTGTCTTGAAAAAACAAGGAGTTCACAATCCGTGACAGCCTGCAAGTAAATCGATGCTTCTAGTTGTTTTTTAAAATTGAAATAATCAGCAACAATGTTACTTTCCTCAATAAAATACTTTGTAATGTCTTCCCCTTTACTATTGTAATAGCAAATACGAAAAATTCCCTTAACTAAAAAGCCAACTTGTCTTGGGATTTTTCCTGCTTCACAAAAATAATCGTCTTTAGCAATTTTTAGTTTGGTTGCTTTACTTGAGATGAAATCAATCTGTTGTTGATTCAAGTTTTGAAACTGTAGAATGTAATCTATAAATTCGTTCATTTTGCAAATTTATACTAACCACTGGTCTTTTCTGCACCGCACGGTGCTGATTTTAGATAAGCCAAATCCATTTCAGCTAGAAATTTTCCTGTGCGGTAGGTTTTTTATTTTAGTTGACTGTCAGAAGATCTGGCTATCGGGTTTGTGGGATGGCATTTGTCCTTCAGTCGTCCGTTGTATGCCTTATTTTTATACAGCTCTTAAATAATAGAAGGAACATTTCAGTCACTCTAGGAAAATCAAGGCTACGCTGGAAAATTTTCAGTTGAACGATTGCCTGAATTCCAAGGGCGACATTGCGGTTTTATTTTTGAATAGTTTGTTAAATGATTGAGTACGCTGAAAGCCCAGGTTATTAGCGATTTCCGAAACCAATAAATTAGTCGTAGTTAAATATTCTTTTGCTTTTGCAATCAATTTTTCTTGGATATGCTGCTGGGCGCTTTGACCGGTGAGCGAACGTAGGGCATCACTCAGATAGTTGGCAGATAAATTCAGCTCGCTAGCTAGGTGTTCTACGGTAAGAATGCCTTTATGCAGACCGCTTTCGTTATCGAAATGTTGATTGATAAGACGTTCGGTCCTGGTAAGTAGATCATCATTAATGGCCTTTCGGGTAATGAACTGTCTTTCATAAAAGCGGTTGCTATAATTCAGTAGTAAATCTATCTGCGATAGAATTACGCTTTGTGTATGACGGTCGATATGGTGATATTCTTCTTCAATCTTTTTGAAAATTGCAATCACACTATTTTCTTCCTTTTCTGAAAGGTGCAAAGCTTCATTTACTTCGTAGGAAAAGAAGGTGTAGTTGTTGATCGCCGAGGCCAATGGATGTTTTCTTAAAAAATCGGGATGGAACATTAGTACATAACCTGTTCCTATAGTCTCATCGAAACTGTTCGCTGCTTGAACCTCAACAGATTGAATTTGCTTTGGTGCGATGAAAGTCATCGTGCCATTATCGAAATCATAATAGTTCTGTCCATATTTTATTTTTGACTGGATGTTGTTCTTCAACGAAATCGTGTAAAAATTGGTTGTAAACTTTTTCCAGATATCAGAGCTGATGGTGTGCAACTCGGAAACCTTCACCACGCTTACTAAGGGATGCAATGGCGGCGAAATGGACAGTAACCGGTGAAAATCAGATAGGGAATCAAAGACTTTCATATTTGTGTGTGTTTTGGAGATTATTCATTTGTTTGTTTTTGGTGCTTTGGCCGGTAATACAAAAAGCCGAATAGTAATAAAGCTACAAATTCTATCATTAGCCACCACAATTGTTTGGTGAGAACTCCATCTAGGATAAAAAACGCTGCCAATCTTGCTTTGATAGTGCCGAATGGTGTCGCTATCAGCAATCCAGATGTGATCATACCCCAGGAAGCCGACCTGTTTAGGGAAACTAGGAATACGCCAAAGCCGATTAGTATTCCCCATTTAACTCATTTTCTTTCATTTGATAGCCATCAGCTGGTATTGGAATTTCACAAATAGAACCAGTTTTATGGTTAGAATTAGGCCTGTGATCCAGCAAAACGACCGCTTATGTTTTGATAAGTGAATTCACAGCTAGATTAAATGGATGAAATTACTTGTCTTTTTAGGTATCAAATTGAGTAAATTTAACTTTTTCAAAGGTTATCCAGAAAGAAGGGAACCATTTGTTCTAATGCCTCATTCGTAGCATTTGGCTTGTCGTATAGATCATAATGATCTGCACCTTTTACAACATGGATCTTTTTGTTCGCAGACGCAGCTTTGTTGTATAGCTCAAAACCATCCCTATAAGAACCAAAGGCCCCAACCTTATCGCCCACGATAATCAAGAGGGGCTGGGTGAGGAAATATTCGGCCAAATGGAAAGCATCAAACATGATCAGATTGCTCATGCTCGTGAAAAGCAGCTGATTAGTAGAGTTTGGATGTTGCCCGCGAGGTGTCCTATAATAATCTATGGCTCCCAATAGATCCATTTCCTCTAGGCCTGACTTTTTCGCATCCTCGGCCGAATCAGGTATCCAGTTATTGATTAGTTTTTCAGAACCACCCGCTTCGGCGGTGCGTTGTTGTGCAACTGCTTTAAGCACTTCGATGGGGCTTGCTTCCCTGAAAGCCCTGCTTGCATTGGTTCCCGCTACGCTTACGATTGCCTTGATCCTTTTTTCCGAAATGGATGCATTGGCAGCATAACCACCACCTGCACAAACACCCATAGCTCCAATGCGGTCGTTGTCAACGAACAACAGCGTGGTCAGATAGTCTATGGCACATCGAATGTCTTCAACCCTGGTTGCTGGATCCTCCAAAAATCTCGGCTTGCCACCGCTATCACCCTGAAAAGATGCATCAAAAGCTAAAGCTATAAATCCGTTTTTGGCAAGTTGGGCTGCATACAGTCCCGCGGTTTGTTCTTTTACACTGCTTCCCGGATGTACGCAGACTATGGCCGGATATTTTTTTTTATAATCGAAATTTTCCGGAAAGTGCAGATTTCCAATTATGTCCCAGTCTCTGTTTTTAAAATTTACTTTTCGCATTGTTTTCGTGTTTTAAAATCTAATAAGCAAACTTCGGTAAACGCTTAAAAAGGAATGTTTCCAGATCCCGGTTTGTTGTGTCCAAATTTTGTTTTTAGGGCACTGTTTGAGTATTTCAGGAAATGGTTCTGTCCAGCTTGGCGGTAATTTATCGCTATGGCAGATTTTAAAGAAAGATTTCTATATTTTTACTCCGCTGAATTGAGTTCCGGACGATTGTCTTTTAGCGCTTGAGAAATAGCTACTTTAGAGTAATGAAAGATAACGATACGAAAAGGCTTTCCCGTTTGACCGCAATTCTAACTCAATTGCAAACTAAACGACTTACCACTGCTATAAGTCTTGCCGACAAATTTAAGGTAAGTGCTAGAACAATTTATCGTGACATCAAAGCGTTAGATCAAGCTGGTGTTCCAATACAGACTGAAGAAGGCAAAGGCTACACTTTAATGGAAGGGTATAAAATCCCTCCTGTTATGTTCTCAGAAAGCCAGGCAAACGCTTTAATTCTTGCAGAACAATTGGTTTTAAAGAATAAGGACACCTCTTTTATTAGGGATTATACTGAGGCAATCGACAAAATTAAAGCAGTTCTTCGTCCATCAGGAAAGGACAAAGCCAATTTACTGTCGGAAAGAACCCGGTTTGATCAAAATCAAAATCGAGAGAGAAACAGCAACAACATTTCACAATTACAGTATGCACTAACCAACTGTTATCTGGCAAAAGTTAACTACACCAACCAAAAAAGTAAAACAACCAGCAGAACTATCGAACCATTCGCGCTCATTAGTACGACTGAAAATTGGCTACTAATTGCCTGGTGCCAGCTACGAAAGTCCTTCAGGTATTTTAGGCTTGACAGGATTACCAATTTGGAAGTCCTAACAGAAAAATTTTCGCTGCATAATATGACGTTACAGGAGTTTTTTGATAAATACCATTAATCCTTATTTACCCTTGACATAGGGCTGTCACAAGACTGCTTCATCTTTGCATTGTAATTTAAAAACAACAAAAATGGAAAAGCAAACATTTGATCCCTGGACTTGGGGTAAAAGCACAAATTCGGTACAGGCTGTCGAAGTAAAAAACGTTAATAGCACACTTTATTGTTCTGGGCAGGTAGCTATTGATGCCAATGGGGTTCCAAGCAATGCAGATATGCGTTCGCAATTCATTCAAACAATTGCAAATTTAGAGCAGCTTATCAGCGAATCTAGCTATGAATGTAAAAACATCGTAAGACTGAATGTGTATACAACGTCTACACAAGACTTTTTTACCACTTGCATGGATGTTTACATACCATTCATTCAGAAACACGGTATACAGCAATCTACGACACTGCTTGAAGTAAAAGGACTTTTTGCGACATTAACTGTGGAGCTAGAAGCTACCGTAGTTAAGTAAAAGCAGAAAAAAGAAATCGAGATATTTTATCCGACGAGCCTTGCGGACTGGAGGAAATGGTTAGCACGAAACCATCTTTCCGAACAGTCTGTATGGCTTGTTTGCTATATTAAAACTTCTAAAAAAATTAATATCATGGAGCGAATCAGTAGATGTTGCGCTATGTTTTGGTTGGATAGACAGCAAGAAAATAAAGATTGACGCCGAAAGATCACATCAATTTTTCAGCAAACGTAAACACGTTAGTACCTGATCAAAAATCAACAAAGTTAAGGTGGCTCAGCTTATTGAAAAAGGCTTGATGACTGATGCCGGGTATTTGAGGGTTGATATTGCAACGCAAAATGGTTCATGGACAATTCTGGACTTTGTCGACCAATTAATTATCCCTGTTGATCTAAATACAGAGCTTAAAAGTAATTCAGTGGCAGGGGAGTTTTTTGAAAGTCTTAGCAAATCTCCCAAAAAGGCTATTCTTCAATGGCTCGTACTTGCCAGAAGAACAGAGACGAGACAAAGACGCATTGCTGAAATAGTAAAACGCGCAGCGCAAAAACTGAAGCCTAAACATTTGAGCTAATTAAATTATTTTGAAATTGTCGATTATTAAGCACCAGGTTTTTGGTGAAATTATAAGGATATTTTAAAACCCGAGAAACCTAAAGAATTCTGTTCAAAGTAGTATTTTTCGAATAACTTAGGGAGATTCGGAATCTGACCGATGATTCCGGAGATCTTTATAACTATCTGACTTTTTTTCAAGGTCAGCATTGACCACTTGCATTAATTCATTGGACCATTCCTGAGTTATAAGCTCAATATCGGGCGAGACCCCTTTGCCTTCCAGTGACTTTCCTGTTTTTGTCATAATTTGGCAGGTCGGCACGTACATCATAAACCGACCGTCGCTGACAAAATTTACCGGGTTTCCGCCTCCACCCGTGTTTTTACCGACGATGGTAGCACGCCTGAGTTCTTTCATCATGAATGCAAAGTATTCTGCTGCAGAAAATGTATTGCCAGAAGTGAGGATATAGATGGGCTTATCTCCCAGATCTGGCCCTCCAGACAATGGTGCTACAGGAGGTTCGCTTCGGTGCCATTCAGACTCATCTTTGCACTTCTTAACCAACAGTGTCTCAAACCGCTTGTCGCTGGATTTGAATAAATAATGATAAAGAAAAGTTGAGATTTCTCCATTGCCACCGCCATTTTCGCTGATGTCGATAATAATTGCCCTGGTATAACGTAGCAGATTAAGTGCATTTTGCGCTGTCTCATAAGCTTCTGGCCCAGCTATACATTCATCCCATCGAATATAGCCAATGTTGCCGTTTCGAACTGCCACCTCCCGAAAACCAAAGTTTCGTTCCTCTTCAGTGGTCACGCTTAAATTAGGCACCCTTTCGGTCAGCTCGTTGTAATCAACTCCAATGTAAAAATGTTTATCATTGGTTTTATCACGGAAGTATTTGACTAATTCATCGGTAAAGACGTTGAGCGTATCTTTTCCTTTAAAAAAACCCTCATCGAACATACGCAAAACTTCCTCGGACATTTCATTAGCCTTTTTCGCATCAAAATAATGAGTTTTTAACCCTTGTCTAACCAGGTCAATGACTAATTTCTTTTCTTCATTGGAAAGAAATGCTTTTCCACTAGTATAGAGTGCCGTAAATCCCCTGATCCGTTTCAGTACATGGTCTACTTCAGCGTCACCGATTATGGCTTTTAGCTCGTTATCTTCCTTAACCCTGTTTATTGACCAGAAACCTTTGTCGATCGCTACATTTAGCAGTTTTACCGATTTCACCTTGTCACCGGCCAGGCCATAGATCCTAGCATACTCATATATCATTTCAGGTGGCATCATTGTTCCAGCGGATATGATCCTGTCTACAGCTAAGGTAGCCTCTTTGAACTTACCCCGATCTAAAAGGGTATTGATTGCTTTCATGTCGCCTTCTACATGGTTTAAATCGGATTGACCATAGGCGTTACAGCAGAAAGCAAATACGGTGAATAATGCGAAACAAAATAATTTTTTATTGAGAAGCATAGATATTTTTATGAATATGAGCCAAGGTAGTGCCCACTTTGGATAATTGCAAATCATTAATCTGAATTTATAATCGGGACTTTCATAACCAAAATTCCTTTATTGAGATAAGTAGGCCCGCGATCATAGTATTACGTCAACTAGCTAGCTGCCTGTAATATTTAGTCCAAACCTAATTTCAGCGCTTAGTTTCTAGGCAAAACAGCTGAAACTAGGTAAATTATCCAATACACAATCAATGCCTGCTTTTAAAGATTAGTAAAGGGGCCAAAAAAACCTACAATGCAGGTAATTTGGTTATCGTCGTTGTACTCAAAATAATCCATCCCTTCCATTTTATCACCGTTTGGGCCAATATTTTCCCATTTAAATCGCCCGCAATTATGGTGAAAATCGACTTTGGACAATTGTCGGAGTGTATGACCCGGAGCCACGTGGTGGAATCCGTTGATAAGTGAGGCAAGGCCATCGATGCCCTTAACCATTTCATTTTGAGTGTCAACATAAGTACTTTGCTGGATCCAGCAATCCTCTAGTGCCGTTTTTATGTTTTCCAGTCCTTGTACGTTCCAGGCATGGCCATATTGTGTGATTGATTCTTCGATAGTTTTCATAAGCTGATTGTTTAATTATGGGTGTAATGTACGAGAGGTTCCTAAGCTAGCTAAATGGACAACATCCGTCGGAAAAGAATATTCCAAGGGCTGTTTAAAAGCCAAGTACAATATTAGTCTTTTCCGAGTCGTATTCCCAATTGCTTTTCTAATTCCTCCCCCATTAAGTTTTTTGATACAATTATACCATTCGGGTCAATTAAAAAATTTTGTGGAATCGATTGTATACCGTAAAGTATGGCCACTTCGTTCTCAAAATATTTCAAATCACTAACATGTAACCAGGGCATACCATCTTTTTTTATCGCCTCTATCCAGGATTTTCGCCCAATGGCTTTATCAAGCGAAACGCTGATTATCGTAAAATTCTTATGTTTATAGGCGTTATATGCTTTTACTACATTTGGATTCTCTGCCCTGCAAGGCCCGCACCAACTTGCCCAAAAGTCAAGCAGCACATATTTTCCTCTGAAGTCTTTCAACTCAATAGCTTTTCCTGTCGTATCATTTTGAGAAAACTCAGGAGCAGGTTTACCAATTTCGGTTCTGCTGGTAGCTGCTATCACTTGATAAAGTTGTTTAACTGCGGGTGTGTTTCTGATTTTTAAAGACAGGCTATTGAGCTGGGCTTCCTTCTTGCCCAGATCCGGACCTGGTCCTGGCCTGTCTGTGATAAGATGTGCACTCACCAATGACTCAGGATGGCTTTTAATGAATTTTTCGATTACTTTATCAACGGACTTGTTCACCTCGGTAAGCTTTTCCCCGTGCGCCGCATTGAAAGCAGGGATACTGCCTGATTCAATTGCATTCATGTATGATTCCCGGAATTGGTAGAGCTGCTCCTCGTAAGGTAATATTTCGTCACGAAATTGCTGATAATCTTCTGTTAGCGGGTTCCCCTTTACCTTTGCATGCAGTAAGGAATCCACGCTGTGTAAGGTGATCTGTCCGGGTTGCAAATATATCATAAGCGGAGTAGGCAGAAATACGTAGGATCTATGATTTCCTGGTTTGGTCAGGGTCAAGTGTGCCCAATCGGATTTTGCAACAGATCCGGTAAAAGTGAAGTTTCCATGTTGGATGATACAGGAATCTATTTGCGAAGCTCCGGCTTCACTTCTATATAAATAAATCGAATGCTGATCATTAGCACTGCCGATTTTGCCGCTAATCTGGTATCTTCCGGATTGACCAAATGATATCATTGGAAGACATAATAGCAATAAATATAAGTTTTTCATTGTTCAAGTTTAAATATGGTGTTGCAAGGATGCGGACACATGATGTATGAATTAATTGTAGCCAGGATTTTGTATTAGTGTTGGATTAGTGCTGATAGATTGTAGGGGAATCGGGTAGAGCACATCAGTTGATTGCCATATTGACCCCTTTATTGGTTTTAATACAGCATCAGCGCGTCCCGTTCTTTTTAGGTTTAACCACCTGTCTCCCCATTCAAGAAAAAGTTCAGTTTGGCGTTCATGTTCCAAAGCTATTTTAAATGAAGGCAAATCATTAGCAGAAGTTCCCCCAAGCCCTGCCTTGCTGCGTATTTGATCTATATCTGATTTAGCCCCAAGGAAATTGTTCTGATATGCCCTAGCCTCTGAACGGATCAGCAATAACTCGGAAATACGCAAGAAAACCTGGTATTCTTCATTGTTACCCGAACTTTTGTATTTTGAAGGGTAACTGTAATTGTTTCCATCATAGCTGATACTGCTTATCCATTTAGATGGTCTAATGTCATCCTTTTCAAATGCATTGAGTAGTGCGCTGTTCAAAGCGAAATTTGGAAGTGTATTTGGTCTAAGCTGGGTATATAAACTCTGGTATGGAAAACCATTTCCCCCATTGTAAAATGCCAGGATAGTTTCTTTGCTCTCACTGAGAAAAACATTCGCCAGATCGTCTTTGACAACACGATATAAGCCTTCCTGGGAGATCACTTTTGTGGCCGCAGCCTCAGCTTCCGGCCATTTGCCTATGTACAGGTACACACGGGATAGCATCGCACTGGCGGCCCATTTATTGGCCCTGGTACGAGTTCCATGTGACCATGAATAGTCCGCGGAAAGCGAATTTTCAGCTTCACTAAGGTCGGCAACCAACTGATCATAGACTTGTGCAACGGATGTTCTTGGTATTTTGCTGCTTATACTGACATCAGTGGTGGTGACCAGTGGTACCGGTCCATAGTAATTAACGAGGTAGAAATAACAAAGTGCACGCACGAACTTGGCCTCCGCTATCAGTTGCTGTTTCAATCCAGCAGAAATTGCTGGTGAATTTTGCGCCCCTTGGATAATGCTATTGGCAATATAAATGCAGGAATAAGAGTCATTCCAGAGACCTTCCACATCACCGTTGGTGGAGACCAGGCTGTTGCTGTAAAAATTATCAGCTGTACTGGAGACTGGATACATCTCATCGGCCAGTCGTGCGGGATGGAGGGTGATGTTGTAGCTGTAATAACCGATCCCACCCACAAAACCGTTATAAAATTTGCTATAAAGTCCGTATACTGCAGATTGAGAGGTTGCAGAGTCTAGGAACACCGTGGAGGAAACCAGCTTGTTGTTAGGTAGTGGTACAGTGATTAATTTTTTACACGAGGTATTCCAGATAAACACGCAAATTGCGATGGTCAGTATATATATGCTTTTTTTCATGATATGTGCCTTAAAGTGAAAACTGTAAACCTCCGGTAATTGTCCGCAGTGGAGGGAAAACTGGTGCTGGTAACGGGATAGGATAGCCCACGGGATTGTATTGAAGGGTTTCCGGGTCAAATCCTTTGTAATTGGTGATGGTCAATAGGTTCTGTCCCGATGCAAAAATCCTGCAACTCTTGATTTTGACTTTCGAGATCCATTTTTCCGGCAGGTTATAAGAAAGGGTAACGTTTCTAAGCCTGATGAAAGATGCATCAACGACTTTGGCATCAGAATTTACATAGTAGTTCTCATAGGACGAATAAGAGGCTGAACCTACATTGGTGCTTGGCTTAAATCCACTGTTCATTACCCCAGTTAATTGATTTTTCAATAAACCCGGAAAGCTGGTAGGTGCGAGGCCATCCTTATTAACAAAATTTAAAAACACATCCAACTGAAAATTTCCAAGCTTTAAATTATTGGAAAAACCGCCGTAAAACTTAGGATCAGTGTTGCCTGCGATGATGTAGTCACCCATACCATTGGCCTTGAGTCCGGGACTGATCTGTCCGTCGCCATCTATGTCCGCGACCTGGGCAATGCCATCTTTAAAACCGGTGAACTGGTAAAGTGTAAGGCTATTCAATGATTGGCCAATCATCAGGCGACTTGCATTATAAGAACCCGCAAGTCCCGGATATGAAAGGAGTTTATTGTTGGATGCACTTATATTGAAGGATAAATTCCAATTGAAAGGCCCTTTGCTAATTGGAGATGCCTTCAGTTCAAATTCCCAACCCATGTTTTGCACCAATGCGTCCATGTTAGCCGTATAACCGGTAAAGCCAGTCTGTCCCCCTATTGGGAAATACGAAAGCAAATCACTGGAACGGTTCCTGAACCATGCCGTATTGAACATTAGTTTGTCATTGAAGAAACCAAGTTCGAACGCTATCTCTAATTTTCTGGTCGTTTCCCAGCTAAGTTCTTTATTCTCGATACCTGATGGCTGAATACTTGGGTTGTCACCATACGGCGTATACATAGCATCATAAGTTTGTAAGTAACCATAGTCTCCAATTTGGTCGTTGCCTACTGTTCCATAACTTCCCCTAACTTTTCCAAAACTTAACCAGGACACTTCCTTCATAAATGTTTCACTTGTAAACAGCCAGGCAGCGCCGATAGATCCAAAAGTTCCATACTGCTTCCCGGGTCCGAATCTCGAGGATCCATCCCGGCGGAAAGTTCCGCTTAAGATATATTTGCTGTCCCAATTATATACCGCCCTACCGAAAGCAGAAGCGAAGCGATATTGTGAACTTGAGCTGGTCTGATAGTAAATCCTCCCTGCTGAAGTGTAGTTTTCCAAAAGTGCATCAGAAGAAAACATCCCAGCTGCAACATAGTATGGCTGCTTATAATCCCTGAATTGGTAAGTTCCGCCTAAGGTCGCATTAAGCTTTCCATTTGCAATTTGTGTGTTAAAATCCAATTGCGGTTCAGCTATGTATGTTGTGCTGTTATTATTGGTATAGTTGCCTCCGCCACCATTAACTGTCATCTGTGTAGGGTTCATCGCAGTACTTGGATAAATGAACATGACATCTTGGGAAAGAGAATTTTGACCAACATTGATTTTCATCTTAAGATTCGAAAGGAAGCTATAATTTAAAGCAGCATTCACTACAAAAGTTTTTGCGGTGTTTTTCCCGTAATTTCTCAGTAAGGCAAGCGGATTTGTGTTGAACTGGGGATGAAAATAGAGGGTCCCGTCCGGATTATTTAAAGGGTAATTATTGGGATAGTTAGTGGTAAGGTTTGCGATATCTGAGGCGGGCATTTTGTTGAGATCCCCTGAATAGATGACAGAGAATTCAGCCCTAAATTTACCGTTGTCTGAAGTATGGAATGATTTTGCATGCAGGGAACCACGCTGATATTTAAAGTCGGAACGATAAACTGATCCCTCCTCGCGATAGGAGCCACTGATATATAATCCTGTGCTGCTGTTACCTCCTGAAAAGGAAATATTCGCTTCGGTTTGAGGTGCCAACTTGCCCATTAAATATCGTTGGTAGTCAGTATCTGAATTTTTATCCCATAACAGCAAATCCGGAGCGTTCAGGGTTGTGGGAGTGATGTTATCATTGGCAAAAGCTTCTCTACGAACAGCTAGGAACTGGGCCGTGCTAAATACTGGGACAAAGTTATTAATTTTAGATGCGCCTGTGAATACGCTTCCGTTTAAGGTGGTCGCCCCGGACTTGGCGTATTTTGTTGTTATGATAATGACCCCGTTTGCACCTCTGGCTCCATATATTGAGGTTGCATCCGCATCTTTAAGCACATCAATGCTTTCGATGTCGCTAGGATTTATAGCATTAAGCGGGTCTGAACTGCCGTTTGCCTGGTCACTGGACATCGATCCAGAACGCTCTATCGGGTTTCCGTCAAACGGCACACCGTCAATAATGTACAAAGGAACAGTTCCGGAGGTGAGTGAGTTCTTTCCCCGGATGGATACTTGGGACGCAGCTCCAGGCATGCCGTTACCTTGTTGGATAAACAATCCTGGAACCATTCCCTGCAAGGCCTGTATCGGACTGATTACTGTCTGATTTTTGATTTCCTCAGATTTTATTGTGCTGACTGAACCCGTATTAAACCTCCTGGTTGTAGTTCCATATCCTATTACCTGTACCTGATCCAGCTTGGATTCAGATATTTTCAGCGTGATGTTACCCATATCGGCCTCAGCCATGAGTTCCATAGTTGTATAGCCGGTAAAGCTGATTACAAGAATTCCGCCTTGTTCCACATTGTCCAATCTGAATGTCCCATTTCCCTGTGAAATTACGGCCCGCTTTGTTCCTTTAAGGGTAATTGTAGCCCCGGTTACAGGGTTGCCCGTTTCATCCAATATCCGGCCCTGGACACTCATGTCGGCAGACAGTAAGTTACCTAACTGATCAAGAATGCTCTTCTCTTTTGCCCGTACGATGATGGTTTTGTCATTGAATACATATTCCAAGTTTTGTGGCTGCAAAATTTCATCCATGACCTTTTCAAGCTCCAGCTTATTAAAGTTGACGTTCAGTATCTTTGCATTCTTTAGCTCCGCGGAATTTACCACTACGTTGTAGCCGGTTTGCACTTTAATCTGTTCAAAAATATCCCTCAATGAGGCGTTTTTATTCCTCATCGTAATTTTCTGGGCAAATGTTGCCGCGCTTACCTGTGTCAGCACAGCGAGCATAAGCAATGCTGTAATTCGCATAACTCTCGTTATTTGTTGCAATAGCGTTTTAGGCACTATTGGGTTGTTAAAAGCATAATAATTCATACCTTCGTATTGGTTTGGGTTAATACATTAATCGTTTAGCTGATTTTTTATCCGAATCTTATCCGGATGAGGGTTAGCCCAGATTTTAGGCGTGAAAGGGTTCAGAGACTTTCACGCCTTATTAAACTAACCGTGACCTTTTACTATTCCCGCTGTCGTAGATTTCTTTTCATGTTTTTGTTGGTTTGGTTTAGTTGATAGACAATTATTTTTCTTCCTTCGATCCTAAAGTTAACGGTGCTTGTCAATTCTAGGTTTTCAAGAACTTTTGATACGTTCTGAAAACGAGAGATGGTTCCCCAGAAAGTCTGGTCAGCAGCTGTTCCTTCATAGATCACTTCCACATTGTACCATCTGGAAATTTTTCTCATGATCGAGCCAAGGGATTCATCATCGAATTTAAGTTCGCCATTTTTCCATGCCATCGCATTGGCAGCGTTTGCTTCTGCTACATCCAGCTGTTCCGCGGTTAAGCGTGCCTGTTGGTTCGGCTTGAGTACACGGGTTGAGAAGCCTTGGGCAAACACCTGCACGCTTCCTTCTTGTAAATCTGTTGTAATCTGACGCTCATCTGCATAAGCATTTACATTAAAGTGCGTTCCGAGCACTTTAATCTCTTGCACCGGGAGTGACCCGTTTGCTTTGGTTCTCACAACGAATGGCTGCGATTTATTTTTAAAAATCTCAAAGTATGCTTCACCGTCGAGCTCCACTTCCCGAAACTTTTTGTTTGTGAAGGTCGAAGGAAATTTCAGAGTTGTTGCAGCATTGAGCCACACATTGGAGCCATCCGGCAGCGTAAGTTGATAGGTCTGACCTTTGGTCGTGTTCGCGATTATGTTTCCTACCTGCCTGTCATTGTCTGAAGCGATATGCGAGCCATCGTTATAGGTTAGAGAAGATCCACTGATGATCACTCCATTCTTAGCTTCACTCAACGGGATCACTTTCCCATTTGCCAAAGTGATTGTCGCACCACTGCTGCCAGGGCCGATATCGCTTTTTACCCAATTCTTGTCATGGAAGGTGCCTGGTAAGCTGGATGTTCGATAGCTGAAAAACCAAAAACCAAGCACAATAGTAGCGATAGCGGCGGCGGTAAATATCCATTTAGACCTGTGAGATTTTTTGCCGGAATTTTCCAGAGCTATAGACTGGATTGGAGTACTTAACGTTGAGGATGCAGGTGGATCAAACTTGATCTGCGCCCAGACCGCTGTGAGAGAATGTTTTTTTAGTTGATCAACATCTTTGCTCAATTCAGCGCAGATTTCCGGATCCTGCTGATATGATTCATAGCCAGCAGTATACAACGAAAGTTCCTCTGCGTTTGCCAGGCCATCTGCTACTTTTCCCGCTAGAATTATGAATTCTTCCTTATTCATTTTAATGCCATCATATAAGTAAGTAACTTCAGAAAGCGAATTACTTACAAGAAATGAAAATATTTTTTTTACATAAAGAAATACATCCAAAAATGCATTTTTCCCAAGTCCGACCGCAGTTTATTGAGGGCACGGGATAACTGACCGGAAACGGTTTTTTCTGAGATTCCCAGTTGTTGTGCGATTTCTTTATTGGAAAGGTGTTCTTCCCTGCTCATCCTGAAAATTTCAGCACATTTTTCAGGAAGACTCCCTGTGAAGCTTTTTATAATAGACTGTAGCTCTTTTAGTTCGAGGCTTTCTTCATTGACAGTAAAGCTGGTTTCTGTATTCGCTAATCTGAAATTTTCGCGTACTTTGCCATTACGTATATGATTAGAGCTCTGATATTTGACTGCGGTTAAGAGATATCCCTTAACGCTATTAATGTGGTGATTCTGTCGGTGTTCCCAGAACCATACGAAAACCTCCTGAACGACGTCCATGCTGGCATCTCGATCTCTGAGAATATTATAGGCCGACTTTAATAAATCTTCAAAGTATCGCTCGTGAATCTCGTTAAAGGCTTCGTGATCATCTTTTCTTAAGATATCTATGAGCTCTCGATCCGTGCGTGCTTGATAAATTGTCATAATATCGGTCCCACTGGTAAAGGTATTGAATTGTTTTAGTGTTCATGGAGTATTTTGCGGATTTCATCGCCTTTTTTGTCACTTTTAGCAAAAATCGGATGCCTTTTTGTTAAAAGTATCTTTATATTTTCTTGACACGGAAAATATTACGCCTATTTTTTCTGAAGATCATTTGTTTGAGTTTAAATAGGCGAAAGGAATGATGTCATCATATTTAGAATGATTGCTAACTCATAGAAAGTGTGCATCTGCAAAACGGATATCTACATCGAATTTTAGCAGACTAATGGAATATAAGTCGCAGAGGATAATCTTAACGCCATTTGATGCTACAAAAATCAATAACCCATGTACCTGCATTCAGGGATTTATTTCGTGGTCTTGTCCGTTTATAGCTTTACAGTTGGTCTGATATGGGTTCCTTTTTTTGGGTGATAATAGAAGTATAAGTTGATATAGAGGTAAATGAGACCGTGGGATTTATTTATTTTAAACTCTTATTCCACAACTATTTTTCAGCAACTACCTTCAATGCTTTCAGCCAGATTTCCAGGGAGCTTTCGAGGCCTTTTTGAAATTTACCCGGAAGCAGGCTGACCAGCCAACCTTCCATACTCTCTTCAACCTTCACTTCAATACTTCCATTGGGTAAGCGTATGAAAGTCCAATTATGAACAGCAAAAGATCCAAATGCGGGGCCCGACCATCCTATCATATCAAATGGTTTAGCGGTATGGAGTGTGGAACGGATATTCAAGCCACCGGTTTTCCAGGTGAATGAATTTCCAGCGATAAATCGTCCTGTTAAGTTAGGATTTTCAATCTCGCTTTGCCAAGTATCCCAGTGATTTACATTGGCCATAATTGTCCATATTTTTTCGAGATCTGCATTAATTATTATAGATTTCCTCGTTAGTACTGGGGCATCCTTATTAATAATACCAGAAGTTGGGTATTCGATAGTGTATTCCATTATTATGATGACTGCCGCAATACAAACAACAGGAAGGGAAATAAAATAGATTATTCTTTTCATTCGCTAGCGTGTATTAACATTAATGTATTTGGTGGGGCTTGAAGGTCTTTATTTAAGTAATTGTCGAAATGCGTCATTTGGTTTTTTTATTATAAGCAGTTTTCGATTTGGGATCAAAAAAAACCCCGCTTAATGTAGCATTGTCTCCACGGACCATGTTGATACGGAATTTTGCAGATTTATGATAGGAATATGTTAAGTAGGCGCCTCCAACGCAATCTTTAACTATTTTAACAGGCGCGATTAATTTAGACGTTGCTGCATCAAACATTTCTACTGCGATTTCCCTGCCTTTCTTGTCCCAATCCAGAAAATATAGAGATACGCTGTAGTCGCGTTCAGTTTTTAAGCTAATGGTTGATGTAAAGGTGTAACCAATCTGATCCGCATCTACTGCATATAAACAAGCTGCGACGCGGGATAAACTATTTGTGGAATCCGGCGAGGGCGCTCTAGTATCAGGGGTGCTTTCTGCCCAAATCGTATTGAGAGGAAGACCATTTCCTTTGATCTTATAGTAGCTTATAGAAGATACGTACGAAGGTAGAGATTGCTTATCTTCCCCATTGCCATTATAATTGCATAGGACGTAACCGTCTTTCCCGTAGACACCACCCCAGTTTCCTCTGGTTGTCGAATCTTGGCCGACAAAGCTGGCTGCAAACTTCTCTTCCAGTTCGAGATATCTCGGTGTGCTACCAATGTATGTAACGACGATCTTGTATTCTCCCGCTTGTGCCGTTTTAAGGTAAATAAATGAAGAATCTTCGCTTGACCCAGATATACTTCCAGTCGAATGAAACTTCCCATCCCATATTACCTTGCCATTTACCTTAATAGTGCTTATTTTTTTCTCCACCTTGGGAATACCAATTCTGCCAGTGCTGCCCTGAGGTACTGATACTGAGCATATACCGGTAGATACATTGAAGCTAGCACTTATTTCTCCTTTTGGAGTCGGCATTGTTCCAGAAACACTTGTCAACGTGCGACCGAGATTAGGAATTATATCAAAAGTAGCAAAACCAGGAGATGTTGGTTTTATACCAAGTATTTCCTCACTCAACCATTTGGTTACACCAGCGCCCCAAGGATGACACAGACTGGTAAAGCCACACTGATTACTAGGCACAGGCCCGTTTTTACTAACTACAGCATTCCAAGAGGGTCGATAATCTTCGAAAAAAGTAGTGCCTCCATAGCTGAGTTGGCCACCCCACAAGTCTCGAATGGAACTAAGGGCATCATCATACTTATTCATAAGTGCAAAAGCCTGAATAACAAAATACTGATTGAAGGGTGAATAAGAAATGCGGTTTACCTTGTCTGTAAAGTTTTTTTCATAAATCGCCGTCTTTTCACCAGCAGTTAATAAGCCTGTCGTCACTGCATCAGCGCCCGCATGCAGACCAAAATCCTTATACCACGCATTGTTTTCTTTAATTATGGAGATTTTTTCGGATGCATACTTGCGGTATTTTTCTTCAAGATCCTTCCGACCTGCGGCACCCATTGCTTCAGAGAACTCTTTCCAAACACGGATAGACAGCATTTTATATGCATTTTGAGGTTCGGGGAGATTTGGATGCTCAAAACCGGAGCCAAGCCGCTCATCCCAACCAAAAAACTCCAGATTAGGATTGCTTCCGTAAACTTTGTAGGCATCATCCAGTTTGTCACACGCATTGGCTAGGTAACCCATTAATGTGGCGGTGTCACCGGTATATTTATAATAATCGATTAGACTAAGTACCCAGTAGAGGGCGTAGCTCCTGATTCCATTGCTCTGAGTTGAAGTATAAGCCAGATTCTTTTTGACGAAATCAAAATTACCAAATGCTACCATAGACGCTGCCTGAGCTGGGTGCGCATCTCCCGTCCAGGAAAATCTATCGCCGCGATTCATCAGTATCGCACCTAGATAATCTTTAAGCAAATTTAGCTTCACCGTATATGCACCAGTATACCATATTCGTGTAAGTGTTGTGTCACTGCATGAGAAACTCCCCTTATAATTGACCGGTCTAGTCTGACAGACTAGACGGACGGCCGTAATGTGCCAGCGTTTAGAAAATGACCGTACGTGGATCCAGCCAAACCGGACACCTTCATAAAGCTCTGGATTCAATACAAGTCTATACGTATTGCCGATTTTTTTGGGAGTCATCGTCTTTGTAGGATAATTCGACGCATAATCAGGTGTCTGATTGTATTCACTTATACTCATTTCAATGTCCCCAATTAGGTCAGGGCTGTCAAATTCCAACCAGGCTGCATTTGTCTGACCGAAGTCAAATCGGATTTCTCCGTCGCCATTTACCACTATGTGATTGTTTCTTTTGAAATCAGCAGTGTTGAAGCTGCCAGACTTTGAGACTGTCCATGCAACTGGCTTTAGTTGATAAATTTCCAAACCATCAGTTGCTTTTGGATTCGCCCAGACATAATCAATTATTGGGTCAGGTGACATGGAATTTACTATTCCTGTTTTCCTGGCTGTTATAGGCGGATACTCCTGTGCATGCACGTAAGAAAAAGCAGTGCTGCCGAAAAAGCAAATCATAACTAACGTCTGGGCAGCAGTATTTAAACTATCCCCAGTAAAGAGTCGCGATACAGGTTTTGAAATTTTATAGGCCATATAGAAAGATTCGACGGTTTATTACAATTGGTCGGAAACAAAATTAACAGATGAGTCGAAAATATAATTGTAGTATAACTGTTTTTATTTGTATTTTTTGACATTATCAATTGGCGATATTTGCCCTGATTGAATAATTTAAATGCTTCAAATTCGCTTTGATAGCATATTTTTTATGACTGAAGGCTCATCTGAATTATTTTCCTTTCTCTAAGTAAGAACCGGTCTCCAAAAAAAATGAATAGCAATTATTACATTGGTGCAGAATTATTGCGAATACTTGTTTTCTCTAACCAAATAATTAACAATATGCTGCAGAACTATTTTAAGTATCTTAATGTAACCTCCTTTGAAGAGAAGTGGGGGATTTATGTCACTTCGGTCGGATATTCTAAAGTTGCTCCAAATGAGCTATACCCAAACCAGCAACATCCTGATAGTCACCATTTAACCTGGAACAGGGGGAGGATATTGAATGACTATTATATTGTTTTTATTTCTAAGGGCAAAGGTATTTACGGTTCTGCCCTGACTAAACCGTCTGAGGTTGTTGCTGGT
This sequence comes from Pedobacter psychroterrae, assembly GCF_004331695.1. Taxonomy (GTDB): domain Bacteria; phylum Bacteroidota; class Bacteroidia; order Sphingobacteriales; family Sphingobacteriaceae; genus Pedobacter; species Pedobacter psychroterrae. The sequence continues at coordinate 925,035 of NZ_SJSL01000001.1, forward strand.
AATTGTTTTCTGCTCTTCCCTGAAGTGTGGCATAGGTATAAACCGGATGTGAAATTTGGATGGGAAGAGCATTGGGTTGGTTTCAATGGCAGTTACATTAGAGACCTTATGAACCAAAGTATCTTTGATGCTAAAAATCCAATCATAGATTTAGGCTTTAATACCGATATGCTGGTACTTTACAACAGACTTATTGATGAGGTACAAGTTTCATCTGTTGGGTATCCTCAGCAAATTGCAGGAACTACTATGCAGCTACTGGGCTTACTCAGCAATCAGCTTAGGAATAATCAACGGGCACATGATCCGGTTGGAAAACTTATCTCAAAGGCTAAATTCCTGATACAAGAGTCCTTCGAGAATTCGATGGATATGGAGCAACTGGCCAAGGATCTTCCGATGGGCTATTCCTCTTTCAGAAAAGCGTTCAAAAAAATTACCGGACAATCTCCCAATCAATATCATCTGAATTTACGGTTAGAGCGGGCAAAGAACTTGTTGACGATGACAGCCTTAAACATTAATGAGGTATCTGACCACACCGGCTTTGAGTCTGTTTCTTATTTTTCCAAGCTATTTAAAAAAAAGCATGGTGTCCCGCCGCGCAGTTATCGAATATTGAAATTGGGAGAAGGGTCTGAAATGTAGCGATTTCGTAACAAGTCCTTAATAAAGCAGTTGACTTCGAACTGAACAGCGACAGGTTCAACTGTGTATGGAAAGACCGGCATGTAAGGAAACGGACCAAACTCGGTAGTGAATGATAGAGTCTCTGTACCTATTGTCTTGTTTACAGCATAAATTTTATCCCACCATGTTAGAAACTTATCTACCGCATATTGCCATTCAGGAGCCCTCGGGTCAGGTACCTGTGGGCCTTGTTCGAAACCTATCCTCGCATGCACATGCCTGGTTCTTCTTATTGCTTCATCTAAGACCTCTTTAAAATTTTCTAACATACTTTCGGTGACGCAAGTCCAATGAGAAAAGTCTGCAGTAATTAAAAAATTGCTGTTTTTTTCAAAAAGCTCAGCAATCATTTGTGGACAGTAACCCATTCTTCCACGATGCGTTTCATGTAGTACAGTAATCCCGGATTTTGCACTAAAATCTTCGGCAACATAGATCAGGTCTAAGAATTGCGTGGTAGTAAAGTAATCTCTCCCGGTATGAGAATTAATTAAATTTGGTATTATTTTCTCGCATTCACAAAGCTGTTTCGCAAACGAGCGCAGAAATTTTTTAAATGTCGATCCATCCGCTTGGTGCTGGTGAGCTACTAGGAAGAAATCCCGATTATTTCTGTAGTCGATCAGTGCCAAATAGTCGTTCTTCTTAGTTGGTATCCAGGTATCTAATCCATCATAACCTTTTGAGTCTATAAGATTCATAAATGAGTATAGATCTTGATCTTCGTTACCCCATACAGGACTTAACACTTGTACTTTCATAAGCTAAAAAAAAGCAAAACTACAGAACCTATCCAGTTTTTTAGTGGTATTTTTTAGTGTAAGCTTCGCTGAATTTTCCCAAGGGCCAAGAGTCCCAAGACGAATATCAATGTTTTTCCAGTTTCAAGGCATTGTCAGCCAAGATTTTCAAACCTTTGATCTGATATTTGGCAGGAAAAGATTATCAGAAAGTACAAAAAAAAGTATCATAATAGAAAATATTTCTGTGATAGACCGCATAGCTTTGATAATGCACAATCTTACCCTAAGGAGCAACCAAATATTGACCAGTATCTAAAAAAAATTATTAAGCAATTTATTGTATCCCTGTTATATACAACTAACGGAATTTTAAAAAAAGAAGGCTTATGGTATAAAAACAAACTAACAAAAAGACGGCTGATGCTCCAACATCAGCCGCAGATGTCATCGCCTTTACGGCTTTGACTAGTTCAAACCGAATATTAACCAGTATAAAACCAAATAAATGTATGAAAAAAGGATTATGTTTTTCTATAGCGACAGCTATAATAAGAATTTCACTCACCTTGAGCATTGTTTTTTCCACAGTAGTGTATGCATATTCTTCCGCAATGTCAGGAAGGGAAAAAAAAGTGACCACAAATGTTAGGATTGACAGCGAGAAAGAGGCTGATCTTATGGAAGCAAATTTAAAACTAAAGGCGATTACCGTCAACGGAAGGGTAACCGACTCTAAGGGAACGGCGATTCCGGGGGTTAGTGTCCAGGTGAAAGGTACCACGACAGGGGCTGTCACAGATGCAAATGGTAACTATAGGATTGATGTGCCAGATAATAACGCTGTTCTGATTTTTAACTATATAGGATTTTTAAAACAGGAATTGCCTATTGGTGGGCGTCAGACAATTAATGTTGTCTTAATTGAAGATACCACCCGTTTAGACGAAGTGGTTGTAGTTGCCTATGGAAAAACTACGCAAAGATCATCCACAGGTGCTCTGCAGACTGTTAATCAAAAGGATCTTCAGGACATTCCAACAAGTCAGTTTACGCAAAAGCTGCAAGGAAAATTAGCAGGTGTTGAACTCAGCGAAACTTCAGGCAAGCCGGGGCAGGCTATGCAAGTGAGGGTGAGGGGGTCAGCATCTATTTCCACAGGTGCCGTACCCCTGTACGTTGTTGACGGTGCGCCTATTGTGGGAGATATCAGCAACATCAACCCGAATGAGATCGAGACGGTAACAGTTTTAAAAGATGCAGCATCTACGGCACTTTACGGATCCAGAGCGGCCTTTGGGGTAGTTTTGATCACTACCAAGAGTGCAAAGGAAGGACAGACCAACATCAGTGTTAATGCGTATTCCGGTTTTCAGAAAGTTCCTGAAAGAGGACGTCCGGATATGATGAATGGTACGGAGTGGGCTCAGTTTAAGAAGGAATATTATGAAGATCTCGGGCAGGCTGTACCTGTACCTTTCCAAGATCCTTCGCAGTACGGGGAAGGTTATGACTGGTACGATGCCATGCTTAGAACCGGAGCGATGAGCGATATCAGTGTATCGATTAATACCAGTAAAGATAAGTTCAGCAATTCCTTTACAGGTGGGTTTTTTGAACAGACAGGAGTTGTCCTCAATTCTGACTATAAGAGGATTTCTGTTCGAAATAACGCCGTTTACAAGGTTACTGACAATTTTAGAGTAGGGTTAAATATCGCTCCAACTTATAATTTTGGTAACAATGCTTTGACTGATGGTTTTTTCGGCGGCGGCGGCGGAATATTGGCTAATGCGCTTAATACACCTCCAGTCTTGAATTATAGGAATGCAGATGGCTCACTGCCCGTGACAGTAACTACTCCGGGAATTACAGCATTCAATACGCCAAACTGGGTAAGATCCATTCAGGATATCAAATTTTATGGTAAAACTAGCCGTTTGTTATCCAATGCATTCGTTGAATATGATGTCTTACCCGGACTTATTTTAAAATCTAGCATCAATGTGGATATGGGGCAAACCAGAACTGACTTTTTTCAGCCTTCAACGGCGTCGCTAGGGTTTGCATCAACGCCCAGCACCATCAACTCCCGTATAGGTCAGAATACATTTAATTATGCTTCGTGGTTGTCTGAAAATACTGCCAGTTATAACAAGCAAATCAAGAAACACGGGTTTGACATGCTCGGTGGATATACCGTTCAAAAATACAGAAGTGATCTCACTAATATAAGTGGCTCCAATTTTCCTGACGACAGGGTCAGAACGATCAATGCAGCGCTTGTCAAGGATAACCCTACCATGGATATCCAGGAATGGAGTCTTATATCTTATCTAGCCCGCTTGAACTATAATTATGACCAGAAGTATCTATTAAGCGCAAGTATCAGGCGTGATGGTTCCTCGCGTTTTGGGACAAATAATAAGTGGGGTAATTTTCCTGCTGTTTCAGCAGCCTGGATAGTGAGCGAAGAAGCATTTTTAAAGGATATCAAAGCGTTGACTTTCTTAAAGGTTCGCGGTAGTTATGGCGAAGTTGGCAACAACAATTTCGGTAATTATACGCAATATGCAACAGTAGCAGGATCAGTAAATTCTCCGTTTGGTTCTACCACACAGAGTGGGGTTGCAGTAACGAATCTTGGAAATGAAGAATTGGGTTGGGAAAATACCCGTCAGATTGATATTGGTTTAGATGCGGGATTCCTGAATGACAGGATAATGTTCAGCTACGATTACTATACCAAAAAAACCTCTAATCTGCTCTTCAATGTTCCTGTACCAAGGGAATCAGGATTCGCTACTTTTCCGGCAAATTTGGGTGAAATAGAATTCTGGGGACACGAATTTTCCCTCAATACACGAAATTTAGCGGGCAAATTCAAGTGGAACACTGGATTTAATATTGCTTTCAGTGACAATAAAGTACTTAAACTCTCAGGGCTGACAGACGCAATATATACAGGTGGTGCGATCGCGGGAACGATCACAAAAGTGGGTGGCCGCATTGGACAGTTCTATGGCTTGGTACAGGAAGGGGTATATGTCGACCAAGCGGATTTTGATAATTCACCAAAGAGCGTGAATTCACAAGTTGGGACAATTAAATTTAAAGATCTAAATGGTGACGGAGTAATTAAACTTGGGGATACAGATGGGGATAAGACCATAATAGGCAATCCATTTCCGAAGTTCACGTATGGCATAACCAATAACTTTGCTTACCAGGGCTTTGACCTGACCATAGTAGCCACCGGAGCTCACGGACACGATATCGCGGCAATAAGCGAAGCTGGGACCACCAACCTTGATGGCGTGTTCAACGTTTTAAAAGAGGTTAAAGGCCGCTGGAGGTCTCCGAGCAACCCGGGGGAGGGCAAATATGGTAAAACCACGGCTTCCACAGAAAATGATCGTGGGGTGTTCCACAGCAGGTTCGTCAACAAAGCAAGTTACCTGACCATTAAAAATATCACATTGGGCTATACATTGCCGGTTACAGGCTGGAACGCTGTGAAGAGCGTACGCCTGTTCAGCAGTGTGCAGCAGGCATTTGTTTTCAGCGGTTACAAAGGTGGAAATCCGGAAATTGGGACCGATAGCGATGGCAATCAGCCCAACGCATTGTTACAGGGCATAGATTATACGGCATATCCAATTCCAAGAACGGTAACTTTTGGACTTAATGTCAATTTCAAATAAACATTTATCACTTACAAATGACAATTATGAAAATTAAAATATTTGCTGTAGCAGCACTGGTCATTACAATCAGTGGTTGTAAAAAGAGTTTTTTGGAAATACCTGCTCAGACAGCTTTAAGCACACCGCTTTATTTCAAGACGCAGGATGATTTTCAGCAGGCAATAAATGGCGCCTATGCCCCCCTGAGAGGCGCATATAATGGTACTAATGGTGCATGGGCTATGGGAGAATTGCGGTCTGACAACACTACTTATAAGTATAATCCTAATGACAGAGGAACGATCGCTCCGGAGTACGTGGCTGACTTTCTGGATGACAACACCAACGGGGTGGTTGCCAATAAATATTTCAGCGACTACCAAATCATTGCACGGACCAATCAGATATTATCGCTTATTGATGGCGTGGATTTCAATGCCGAAATTAAGAATAACATCAAGGGACAAGCCTTTTTTTTAAGGGCGTTTGCCTACTTTGACCTGGTGCAGTATTTCGGCAGTGTTCCTTTACACCTAAAGCCGGCTACAACGCTAAATGAAACTGCATTGCCTTTAAGCAGCGTAGAGGAGCTTTACAAACAAATTATTGCTGATGCAGAACAGGCAGCTAGCTTACTTCCTGATAAAGCTACTCAACAGGCCGGCAGGGTAACAACAGGCTCAGCCAAGACCTTATTGGGAAATGTCTTCATCGTTTTAAAACGCTGGGCAGAAGCTGAGGCGACCCTGAAAAGCATAACAGGTTACTCTTTAATGGGGAATTATGCTGATATCTATGCATTAGCTAATAAAAATAATAGCGAATCGATTTTTGAAATTCAATATAAACAAGGTACTGAAGGGCTTCAAAGCAGTTTCTTCTACACGTTTTTGGTGCAACCTATCACACGTGCGGAGATAACAGTGGTAACCGGTATACCCGAGAACGATCGGACGATTGAGGGCTATAACATACCAACGCCTGATATCATTACTGCGTACGAGCCGGATGATGAACGAAAAAATGCATCAATAGGAACGATTACAGCTGGTGGTGTTGACTATCCTTTCATCAAGAAGTATTTACACACCCATGCACTTTCGGGAAACACTGATGATAATTGGCCCGTGTACAGGTATGCTGAGGTATTACTTTTTCTTGCAGAAGCATTAAATGAGCAGGGAAAAACTTCAGAGGCGGCTTCTTATCTCAACCAGGTGAGGCTCAGGGCTGATCTTTTACCGACAACTGCAGCCAGCCAGACAGATATGCAGGGCGCAATCATTCGGGAGCGAAGGGTGGAGCTGGCCTTCGAAAATAAACGATGGCTGGACCTGGTTCACTTTGGGATAGCGGATCCGGTTATGAAAGCCTATGGAACTAAAATTAAGGCTAATCCACAGGCTTATTATTTTCCATCAGGTATTACGCCATCTCCTTCGTCATACAGTAACATCCGGATTCTTTTCCCTATACCTGCCTCGGAGGTGGCGCTTAACCCTAATTTTTAGTGGTAATTCCACGCATGGTTCGAGGTTCTTGGTTAGCCACCGATTCACATCTTGCATCAAGGCATCACAATCAATCGGATGATGTCTGAGGCTTATCGGAAATGGGTTGGCCGAGTTTTAAGAAAATCGTGATGGTTTAACAAATTGCCATTTTATAATATTTTGGAAGGTGGTTACAAAAGATATTGGTTAGTAGTGTGAGCGTTCCCGGGCTAGTCTGGGGCGCTTCCTTTTCACCTAAGAACCGCCATCTAAATGGTATATTTCTCACTATTGATGATAAATAAAGCGGGTCGGAACAGACCACATAAATCAAAAAGTACAATTAATTTCAAGTTTTTTAAATAAGAATAATGCAATCCGATCTATAAGTTTGCAGTAAGTAACCGTCACATAACCACATTAATTAGATTTAAAATGAACACTACTATAACATCTACACAGGTTGAGTTTTATCAGGAGAACGGATATATAGTCATAGAAGATTTTTTAAATGCTTCAGAGCTTGAAGTATGGAGGTCAGCCGTTACAGAGGCTATTGCAGAAAGAAAGGGGCAGAAAATTCCCGGCAGAGAAGGCAAGATCGGTGAGGATGACGGAATTAATAAAGACACTGAATACCAAAGTAAAGTATTTGATCAGATGATTAATCTATGGCAAACCAGCGATAAGATAAGACAGCTGATGTTTGACCCCAAAATCGGCGAGATGGCCGCCAAACTTGCCCAGGTAGATGGCATCAGGATTTGGCATGACCAGGCTCTATTCAAAAAGCCTTGGGCCAATCCCACTTCATGGCATTTAGATACCCCATTCTGGTCATTTTCAGATCGCAGGGCATTGTCTATTTGGATAGCACTTGATGACGCTACGCTGGAAAATGGTTGTCTGTTTTTTATTCCTGGGTCTCATAAAGGGACAGCTTTCGAAAACCCCGGTATTGGTAGAAATATGGATTCGATATTTGAGTTTTATCCTCAGTTCAAATCCTCTGCTACTGTGGCTGCTCCGATGAAGGCTGGTAGCTGTTCTTTTCATAACGGGCTTGCCATTCATGGTGCTCATGCCAATATGACCCCCGGATCAAGACGTGCAATGACATGCGCCTACATGCCTGATGGCAATACTTTCAATGGAATTGCAAATGTGCTGCCAGATGATGAGCTTGCAAAGCTGCAGGTAGGGGATCTGCTTCAAAACGATAAGCTGAACCCATTAATCTTCAGTAAACCGTAATAGACGCAAGGAGCTTTTGCAGCTCTATAGTGGTTTCATTCATGGTAGATTTCTTTTCCACTGATGAGTCTTTAACTGGACCCTGCGACATGTTATGGAAGAACTTAATCGGTGATTTAGTAATTGAGACAACCTAAAAGCTAGACTCCCTTTGCGAGCTATTAACAATGGGGAATTAACCGGCTTAATGTCTATTCAGACTGGAAAAGACAATTCTAGGATTTGGGTTCCTCCGTTCCAATTTAGGTAAAATAGTTTGTCTAACTCACCACTTGAAATAAACTACTGCTTTAGTTTTGTATTCCTAACTCTTTATGAAATGAATGTAGATTTCGAAAACGCCAGCTTTAAAGACTTTGAGAATCCCGAGGGGATGGACATTTACCAGCGTTCGGATTTGTTTAATGAATACCTGGATTTTCTCCAGGATCGTGGTCATTTGAACTATCGGCTGGAGAGTCTGACTGGATGCGGGCCGGTCGTAGAAATGGATATTCCGGGTTACGGAGGCAGACGGCCTTATGTGAGCCTGGTATCCAATGACTATTTGGGTTTCTCTCAGCATCCTCTGGTAAAAAAGGCGGCTGTTTATGGGATCAACAATTTCGGTACGGGTGCGGGCGCTTCGCCGGCAATCGGAGGGCATTATAGTTTTCACCAGGAATTGGAAAATGCGATCGCAAGCTTTTTTAAGCGGGATTCGGCGATTATTTATACCACAGGTTATACGGCCAATAGCGCTTCACTGCTGAGCATGCTGCAGGTGCAGGACCTGGCAATTCTGGATATAGGTGTACATACCAGTGTGAGGGAAGGCTGTTCAGCCACTAATACCAAAATATTCCTGCATAACAATCTGAATATGCTGGAGCGGATCCTTCGGGAAAATAAAGATAAATACCGAACTAAAATGGTGGTAATTGACGGTGTGTATTCCCAGGATGGTGATTTGGCACCGCTGGATCAAATCCTGCAATTGACCAAACATTATGGGGCTTATCTGATGCTTGATGATGCGCATGGTACCGGAGTCATTGGGGAAACAGGAAGGGGTGTCATTGAAACCCATGATTTGTTTGAGCAGGTAGATATTATCTCAGGAACATTTAGTAAGACCTTTGCCCATGTTGGCGGGTATGTGATCGCTTCGGCTGAGCTGGTCCGGTTTTTAAAGTTCCAAAGTAGACAGCATTTATTTTCAGCAACCAGCACTCCTGCCTGTATGGCTATTACTAAAGCAATTCAGCTGATTGATCAGGAGCCGGAGTGGATGGACCTGCTTTGGGAGAACATCAATTATTTTACTACTGGTTTAAGATCGCTTGGGCTGGATATTGGCACGACCGCTTCGGCAATCATCCCCGTAAAAATCGGAAATTCAGCGGTAACCGGGGAGGTCAGTAAAATGCTGCTGAAAGCAGGGGTGTATGCCAATCCGATTATTTATCCGGCGGTACCTAAAAAGCATTCCAGAATACGAATGAGCTTGATGGCCACCCATACCCGTCCTCAGCTTGATGCGGTATTGAATGCATTTGAGCATATTTCAAATAAACTTGGCTTAACCAAAACCTAAACGGTTTCGCCTTTCATTTACCTAACACCCTATTGTTATGGATAAGAAAAGAGGGCCTTACCGGCCGCGTGATAAAGAAGTTACGATGCAGCTCTTGATTGAGGCTGTAGGACTGATCCTGGCCGAGGACGGCTATCGAGGTTTGGGCGTGAACAAAGTCGCTCTCAGGGCAGGCGTGGATAAAAAGAATATCTACAATTATTTTGAAAGTTATAATAACCTGCTGAAGACCTATATCAAAAGCAAAGATTTCTGGACGCACATATTTGAAAAGTTCCATCTTTCGGATGCACCTAAGGGGGAAGAAATGCCGGATTATTTAGGTGCTATTTTTAAAGAGCAGTTTAAATACTTCTCATCTGAAAAGGAAATGCAGCAGTTTATATTCTGGCAGATTTCTCAGTCGAATGTTTTGCTTAAAGAAATTTCGGATGAAAGGGAGGTTAAGGGTGCGGTTATTGCTAGTTTGGCGGATCCCCATTTCAAGAATTCTGGTGTGCGGCTTGCAGCGGTGCTTGCCTTGGTTTTAGGAGGGGTTTACTATGTAGTCTGGCATGCGGAATATAATAAGAGCGTAGTATGCGGACTGGATGTGAACCAGGAGAAAGACCGTGAAGATTTCCTGCGAACCATCGGCCAGGTGATCTCCTGGGCATGGGAAGCTGCGGGGAAAGAGAAAAGGACCGAATGAGCAGATACTGTCACATCAGGACAGTGTTGATATCGGAATAAGTACAGAGATATAGCTCTTCGGACTGTTATACAATTTATAACTTGCATAAATCATCCCTATATGAGAAACGCAACTTTAAACGATAAATCTGCTGTAGTTCGGATTTTATCGCAATCATTTCAGGACAACAAAAGCGTCAATTACATTGTCCGTCAGGACGAGCGGATTGTGGACCGCATCAGGGGGCTAATGGAATATTCTTTCCACTGCTGTTTGGATTTTGGGAGGGTCTTTATTGCTGAGGATGGTAACGCCTGTGCGCTGGTTCTGTTCCCTGACCGAAAGCGAACTTCACTTAGCAGTATCCTGCGTGATCTGAAACTGGTATTTAAAGTCATCGGGCTGGGTGCATTGCTAAAGGTAATCAGACGGGAATCCTTGATTAAAAGGCGATATACCGCATCGAGAGAGGTATATTATCTCTGGTTCATAGGAGTATTACCGGAGTGGCAGGGCAGGGGTTCGGGTACCCAATTGATCGAGGAGGTTCTGCTAGAGGCGAGCCGCATGAACCGTCCTGTTTACCTGGAAACGTCTACAGAGCGGAATCTGTCATGGTATGGGGGGCTTGGCTTTGAGTTATATGATCAGCTGGATCTGGGTTATCAACTGTATTTTTTTCGCAAGCGCATGCATTAACTGGTCGTCTAATTTCTGCTTATGCTAGTTTTCGGATCCCAGCTGCACCTGCTGACCTTTATTATTGTTTTACTGGAGCTTATGACGCTACCCTTTGTCTGGTGGTATTACTATAGCTGGCCAGGTGATAAAAGCAGGCTCTGGTATTTTATCTTGCTGGCGCTGCTTGTTTTTTACAATTTGACCGGGGGGATGTTTCCCGATCCAAAGTTGCGGTTTATTTCTGTTACGATGCAGAACATAATTGCTTATGGCTCCGGCTTTGGGATGGCGGCGTATTTTCCGTATTATTTTTATAAGTCTTTCGGTTTGGAGAGGCTGCGGAAACATTTACATTGCTGGGTTCCTCTATGTTTGCTGCTTCCCTTTGTCCTGTTTTTTTGCGTACTGTATCCGCTTACAAAGAACCTTGATCTGGCGATCAACCTCGGGATGTTATTGCCGCTTGTATATTCGCCAATCCTGTTACGGGCGATCTTGCTATCCATTCGGGAGCGGTTCCGATCCAACGAGCTATCGCTTTATCCTTACGGGAAGGCGGAGATGTGGGCTGTATACCTGGCGGTATCTCCCTGGGTATTGATGTGTGTTTTCTCATACCTGCGGGTGAGCCAATGGGTAGAGGTGCTAGCTACCAATATCGGGTTTATTATCATAACAGTGCTCTTTATGTTACGCTCAGGGCGCATGGAAAGGCTGGATAAACAACGCATGCTGGAGCTGGAGTCCTCTGGAGACAATCAGCATGCTGATTGTCTCAAACTGTGTGCTAAATATAATCTGAGTAAGCGGGAGGTAGAGGTTGCCCGTTTACATTGCCAGGGACTGACATATGAGCAGATCGGAGAAAAACTTTTTATCAGTAAAAGGACGGTGGACACTTATGTGCAGCGGATTTACTTTAAAACCGGGGTCAACACGAAGATTACCTTGCAAAAGAAACTGGGCTTTGGGCTAATTAATAGCTCACCCTGATGGTTGGATTTAAAATAACTTGCAGTGGGCCCTATTTCGGATGAATCTTTTTTGATCTTGATTGACTTCATGGAAGGCTATGTTAAGCTGGGTGTGAAATTTAAACTGGCTTTGAGATCTGTGCTGCATGAAACGAGTTATAAAAAGGGCGCCAGGATTTTAAGCTCGGGTTCCGTTCAGCACAATATTTGGTTTTTACTGGATGGACTGGCCAGAGAGATCAGGGTGCATCCGGATACTTTTGAAGAAAATACGGTTTGGTTTTGGTTTTCCGGATCGTTTCTATTTTCCACTCCCGGACTTTTTAACAGGGTCCCATCGGAGAGTACGATTGAGTTGTTGGAAGATTGCAGGGTGGTGCTGATCAGTTACCAGGATTGGGCGCGGCTGAAAGAAGTTTTTGGGGAAAATGAGCTGGTTACTGAAAAGATCCGCGGGGGCTACGATAGTGTGCGTCAGCAGTTGGGAGATGACATTAGAAACCTAAGTACCGATCAGCGGTATTTGAAGCATGAGCCTGTGCTCGATAATTTGTTTGGCCGCACGCAATTACGCTATGTTGCCGAGTATATGGGTATGTCGCCGGACAGGCTGGGCAGACTGCGCCGTAAGTATAACAATGGGGCTTAGCCGGATCTGGATCCGGTTTCTGCCGGGTGTGTCTCCGTTTTTTACCGGATGAAGTAGTGGTTTATTCCGGACGATTTGATTTTTTTGTTTTCGAGATTAGGGTAATCAAATATAACGGTTATGAATCCTAGATTTTTACAAATCATGCCTCAAGTGACTGCGTGGATATTCATAGTGCTTTTTGTCTATACTGCATCTGATAAACTGGTAAATGTAAAAGACTTTTCCGAGTTCCTGAACAGGTTGGAATTTATTGGACCATATGGATCTGTGCTTGCCTGGATGATCCCGGTTGTGGAGATCGGAATTTCTTTAATGCTGCTGCTGCCTTCATTTCGAGCTGCAGGGTTAATTGTTAGCATAGGGTTGATGCTATTATTTACTTTTTATTTGGTTTATATGCGAATTGCTTACACTCATTTGCCATGTCATTGCGGTGGGGTTATCAGTAAGTTAACCTGGCTGCAGCATATCTGGTTTAATGTTGGGCTGATTGTGTTATTGCTTTTTTCAGTGAGGTGGTTTTCTTGGACTAAGCCTGCTGGCTAGAATATTTACGCGCGTAATGCAGGTTGAAGCTGTATCCTGTGGAAAATACGGCACATTATTTTTATTAATTTCAATAACATGAAAAACCTATTGTTTGGCTTAACAGCTGTAGGAATGGCGCTTGGGCTTAGCGCTTTTACAAATGCGCCCAAAGAGTTGAATCGCTTCGATAAAACTTACTATCAATTGTCTAATGGCACTTATGTAAGTACTCCGCCAACCGGTGTTTGCCAGAGCCAGAACAGCGATCCATGCATAGTAAACTATATCGGATCCACACCATCTGCTGAGGGATGGAGCTTTGCTGATCGTCCTGCGGGTACAATTGAGACAAGTGGCTTGGGTTACAGGCAGTAGTCAAATAAAAGGGAGTGCTGAACTCCCTTTTATTTTGTCCTCTTCAAACCTGATTATTCCAAAAGTAGTTCGTCAAGTGTTTTCTTAAAGGCAATGATATTGGTTTGGGCGAGCTCGGGATCTGAGCTTTCTGTAATTCTATCTCCGTTGGGCATGGCATAAACTTTTGGCGGGTTAGTAACAACCATTTCACCTTTTTTATCAATTACCAATTGCAGGGGATAACCAAGAATATTGTAATGCTGTATGATTGGGTGTTGCGAGCCTAGTCCGTTGGTATACAGGTTAACGGCCTGGTTGGATGTGTATTTGCCAGAACGGACGCTTTTTATCCATTTTTCTTTGTCCTGATCGATAGATACAGAGATGAAAACGACATCCTTTTCTTGATACCCATCAAAGATTGGCTTCATGGCGGTATGTAGCGTGATGCAATTGGAGCATCCGGTATACCAAAAGTCAATTACTACCACTTTACCGCGATAGTCTTCAAGGGACCTCACGGTTCCGCTTTCATCCCGCAATTTAAATGGATAGGCACTAAATTGCTTACTTTTCCAAACCTTAAGTTCATGTCTAAATCTATTCTCCTGCATGTTCATCAGCGCTTGGTCGACGGATTTTCTAATTTCTGTTGAATAGAATCTATTCATACGCTGAAAGCAGATGAGCAGCAATTTATCTCTTAAAACCCCACTGTAGTTTTTTATCAATGGTTTGTAAATCGTTTGAAATGAATCACCCTTATCTAAGGAACCGGTCTGACTGAATAGCTGAGCGCTGAGTAAATTTCTGGAAAATACCATATCTGCATAGTAGGCAGATTCATTTAAAAGTGTGGAATCTTTTAAAGTGATCAATGGTAATAAATTCGATTGCTGGAAAAACATTTGGGCTGCCTTTTGTCCTTCCTCACTACTGTAACATAAAAAAACAAGAGAACTCCAGAATTGGTTCCAGCCTTGTGACACTGCATCCAGGTATAGCTGCTGGTAGGTTTGCTCTGGAATATGGGGTTTGTAACTGTACAAGATAGCAAGTTGGGACTGTATGGCAAGTTCCAATGTTGTCTTTTTAAGCTCGATATTTTCGGCAAATGCTTTCAGTCCAGCTAGTTCTCCTGCCCTGCTGAGCATACTTTCCGGCTGAACAGGGATGTTATACATTCTGTATTGACAATTTAGTCTATCTGCATTCCTGCCAGTAAACTTGATAACGCCGTCAGGTCGAATGAACATGGTAATATCATCTCCTGGTTCAAACAGGTACAGCTCTTTGCTGTAGTTATGAAATACCTGCCGTGCAGGAAAGCTGACAGGATAAAGTATCCCGGAATTGTATTTGGCACCTTTATATTCCATCTCAAAGGACACGTAGGTCATTGCTGTTGATGGAATCTGGATGCTGAATCTTCCAAGTGAATCAATTATGGTTCTCACGGACCTGGGACTGCCTGATATGTTGCTAGTCAGCGGCATGTTTACAATAAGCGTGCTGTTTCCAAAAAAGCGCGTCACTGCGGTGTCTACGACACCTGAAATCGTGAAGCTTGTGTCTTGACTATAACCAACTCCACTTTTTAGAAACAGGAAAATTAATATTAATCGTATAGTTTTCATCTTCTTTGCTTTGTGCTTTTTCTAATCATCTCATATTTTGAGTGATGCCACTGAGTACGATTTCATCATCAGGAATCGGCATCACATATTTGGGACTATTGGGTTCGAGTGTGTAGTTCTGCCCGTTAAGTACCCGTGTCAGGACGATGTTTCGACCCTCCAGGTTGAGTCTTTTAAGGTCAGTCCAACGCAGGCTGCGCCAGACCAGCGCTTTGCGTCTTTCAGTGAGAATTAGTTCCAGGGTTTCCTGAGGTGATTCAGCTGTTCTGGGAAGAAAGGTCCCTGTTTGAGTGCGGGATTGGATTAGTGTGTTGAGTAGGGTAAGCGCCTGATCTTTTTCGCTGCGGCGGGCCAGACATTCAGCTTTAATGAGGTACATTTCATCAGTGGCAAGCCCAGTGAAAGGAATCTGGGAAATGTTGTTTATTGCTTTAGGGTTATAGTTACCGGCTGCGTTTTGACGAAAATAGATCGGCAGGCGAAGGTCATTTGAGGAATAGAGTCCAATTAGTTCCGGATCTACCCCATAGACGACCGAATTAAATGCTGCTGTCTGCGTGTAGAGACTGAGATTCATTTCTGAGAAATAAATCGTTTCCACACTATTGTAGTCAAAGGCGCCGAATGCGGTTAGGCTTAGGTTGTTGAAATCAGTCAAAACTGAGTACAGGGCTAGCGCTTTATCTGCATTTTCTTCAGCTTGGGGATATTGCCGCATGCTTAAGTATACCCTGGCTAGAAATGCATAGGCCGCTACTTTTGAGGGTCGGTTTCGCTTTCCTGGGATGATGTCCTGTTGCAGCAGTTCAGCTGATTGGGTAGCGTCCCGGATTATTTGCTCGTACGTTTGCTGCACGCTGGCCCGTGGCTCAATTTGGTCTATACCAGCATTAAGCTTGATTGGTATTCCTAAGTCGGTTGTTGAGGTTTGGGTGTCAAAGGCTTTGCTAAAAGTACTTACCAGGGCATAGTGGCTGTATGCCCTGACAAATAATGCCCACCCTTTGACTATTGCTTTCGCCGGGTCGTTACTGCCAGGCTGCTGTTCTAGCACTCCCAGCACCGAATTGGCATAAAATATGGCTTTGTATGGGGTCAGCCAGTCGGTGATCTGGGTTTGGCCCTGGAAAATGTCTTTTTCCCAGAGGTAGGTGGTCCGCCCGGTAACGTTGCGCAGCGACAGGAAATCGGTCTGACTTGGGATGAAATATTCGTCTGCGGAAAGCTGCGCCAATGAGGGTGTAAGGTTCATTACTGCGTTGTTGTTTTCTAGGAGGCTTTCCAGGTCTTTGATCGATGATGGCACGACAAGGCTGCTTTCCGGCTTAAGTTCGAGTTTTTTTGTGCAGCTAATTAGCACCAGCAGGTAAAATAGTATGCTTATTTTTTTCATAATTTTAGAATTTTAGGTTTATTCCAACGGAAAGGCTTAATGGGTGTGGATATCCATTCAGGTAATCAGGATCAATTTTTTGATCTGTAGCCTTCCAGATCAGCCCCATGTTTTTGGCGTACAAGAATATGCTGGCGCTACTTAATCCGAGTTTTTGGATCGGCAGGCCTTCAGGACTGTAAGCGAAGCGCAGATCCTGAAGGCGGATGTGGTCGGCTTTTTCAACCAGATCTTCACTTGCCTGGAAAAAGCTATTAGCGCTGTTATTGGCTGGGAAGTTTAAGGCAGGTATTTTTGTGAGGGCTTCATCGCCGGGCTTCTGCCATCGTTCCCCATAGCCATCCATGCGGAAAGTATATAGGTTCCCGGAAAATACCTGGCTTCGGCGGAAGAAATAGTCCAGTTTATAGCTGATATTAACCGATAATTCAAACTGATGGTATGTGAAGGTGTTGATCAGACTGCCGAAGTAAGTAGGGCTGGAGGAGCCATGGTAGCGAAGTTCACCTGGATTTTGGTTAGTTATAATCGCTGAATAATCCTTGCTGATTTCTCCGTTCAGGTAGCCTCGTGGTGCTCCGTTTGCGTCAAGTCCGGCCGAGGGAAAGCTAAACACAGCATTATAGGGATAGCCTTCCAGCGGATTGTTGTAATTACCGGAGACGATACTTAGATTATTGCCCTGTTTAGCCTTGTAGCTGGTTACTTTATCACTGGCGTAGCTTAATAAGTAAGTAGACTGCCATTGGAAGTTACCACTTAGGTTTTTGCTATTGAGCAGTAGATCCAGACCTCGGGTGCGAAGGCCGGCGGTGTTTCCCTTGAAAGATACAATACCCGTTTGCATGGCGATGGGGCTGTTTCCAATAAGATCCTGGCCATCTTTCCTGTACAGGTCTATACTGCCATTTAATGTATTGTTTCTTGATGCGAAATCCAGCCCAAGATTCCATGTCCTGGATTTTTCCCAGGTCAATGAGGGGTTTGGTGGGTTTAGGATTCTTGCGTAGTTACTTCCCCATGGGTTGTTTAGCCCATAGTTAACCACTGTTAGTAGTCCGGAAATGGTTTTGTCCGTATTACCGTTATATCCGTAGGTTGCACGAAAGCTCAGGATTGGCAGCAGGTCAAGATGATAAAATGATTCGTTTGCTATATTCCAGACAAGTCCGGTTGACCACAGTGGCACGCCTTTTTGACTGGCTTTCACCCCAAAAATGTTGCTTTCGTCCTTCCGTGCACTTGCCGATAGGGTATATTTGTTAAGGTAGGTATAAGCGATATTGGTATAGTAAGATTGATTGATATTGGTAAAGTTGTATTGGCGGGGTGCGGTTGTGATCTGCTCGGATAGTCCGGGGTCATAGAAGTATGGATAATAACTTCTGGGATTGATAAGCTGGTTGCCGTTGGTAGCAGTTTCAGGATCGTACCCGTACAGGGTCATGCCGGTGTTGTAGATTCTGCCATCACTTCCTTCGTATCCTGCGATGGCATTGATTGCATGGTCTTCTCCAAGAACCGCATTATAGCTCAATTGAAATCGTAGGATTTGAGAGTTGGTTTTCTGGCTTTCCTCTTGTTGGATTCCGCCAATGGGAATCACCCTGTTTGTCTGGATTCCGGAGATAGAACTGTAACGGTTGATCAGGTTTCTTGCGTAGTAGTCCTGCTCCTGGTAAAGGCGCTGGAGATCGCCATTTTCGTTTAGGTATTGATAGGAACCTGATACTGTTAAGGATTTCAGGATCCGATAATCGGCTCCGACGTTGATCTTGTACTGGATACGCTGGTCTGATTGGTTAGGTTCGCGTTCATCTAATGGCCGATAATTCCAGTCCAGTAGTTTGCCACGTCCAGCAGTGTCGATGTAGTTTTGACGAAGGGCGCCTGTTAAGGCGAGCGATTCCCCGTTAATTCCCATCAAACCTTCGTAGGGGCTGAAAGGCAAATAGGTGTCAAATTTTTCGCGGGCTGTCCCCGAACTGAAATTGACTTGGCCGGTAAGTTTGAGCTTTTCATTAAGGAGTAAGTAGGAATTGTTGGCATTCAGGCTGATGCGTTCATAGTTGGAGCTAACCTGGCTTTCCAGGTTTTTGTCATACCCTGCTGAGAAATAGTACTGGTTACTTGATCCACCCCCTTTTAGATTCAGTTGGTATTGCCGATATACCTGAGATCTATTTAGGTGACGATCGATATCTTTTCGTATGTCCTGCTGTTTTAGTGACTCAATCTGGCTTGCCGAATCAGCTGCACTAATTTGTCCTGCCTGCCGTTTAATGAAGGTTTCGACGGCCTGAGTCAAGGGACTGTATTTCCGATTAATTTCATCAGTATAATAGCCTTTTGAAAATAGGAGTGCTTCCAGATCTATGTATTCTGAAGCGCTGAGCTGCGGGCTGTAAAAGATATCGAGTTTTGCGGTTCCTGTAAGTGTGGAGGAAGCTTCTATGACCATAGGTTGATTGAACTTTCCGTTTTTAGAAGTAAGTACGATAACGCCGTTTCCGGCCCGCGTTCCCCATATGGAGGCGGCTGCAGCGTCTTTTAGTATGGTGATGCTGGTGATATCTGCCGGATTTATCTGGTCAATGCTGCCTTCGTAGGGGAAACCGTCTAATACAATGAGGGGCTCAGTGTTGGCGAAGATAGTGCTTCGTCCTCTTATGCTCAGCTTTGGATTGTTGGTAGCGGGCGCAAGGCCTCGATTTAGGATCATGCCGCTGCTTACTGCTTCGAGTCGATCAAGGATGTTGATGCCGACATTTCGATTGATAGTTTTGTTGTCAATCTGCGTGAAAGATCCGCTCGCTCGTTCTTTAGGTAGGGTTTGATATCCTGTACTTATTTCTACCAGGTCCAGCACGTTTTCTTCCGATGCTAAGATGACCGTTTCATACGCTAATGGTTTGTCTACCGGAACCTCTCTGGTAACGTACCCGATAAAGGTGATGACCAGAGTATCGGTTAGCTTGACGTCTTGTAGTGTGAATGTGCCTGAAGTATTGGAAGTTGCATACTTGTTGGTATGCTTTATTCTTACCGATGCTGAGGGTATTGGCTTTTGTTTTTCGTCTATTATCCGACCTTGAATATTCGCCTGTTTCTCTTGTGATTTTGCGCTGAAAATCAGGCAAAGCATGGCCAGTACGATGGTTGGTTTCGTTTTTTTCATGTTTAGTTTTTTGAATTTGGTTAGCTGATTGAATAAAAAGGTGCTAAGCAAAGCGAGGCAGGACATTTCTGTTCCCTAAAACTTCATTGCCTGCCTGCTTTGTATTAAGATGGGTTAATCTGGTGGGCAGATTATAAGGGTGTAATCATGAACGTAATAGTTTTTGGTTCTCATATTTATTTCAAAAATGTGAAAATCTATATGAGTCATTAAAAGTTAGAAGCACAATAGGCGTGTACACCTGACTTTTCGCTTGTGAGGCCCTGAGTTGCCCTGGAACGAATAAGCCGGGCGCCACGCCCATAGCGTGAGCGCACCATACTTATCGCCTTGTTCCATTGAAAATTCTCAGGTTTTCACAAGCAAGACTCTAAGCGCAAATGCAGCCAATATTTTAGCAGAAGCGCAAATATAAATAATCAATAAAATTTAATCATAAATCAATTCAAAAATTAATAGGATACATATTGATTACTAATATACACATAGTGTGTCCAAAAAACAAATAATTGTGTTTAAAAGATCTCGAAAAGTAAATTTAAAGGAGATATTTTTCATACAAGATAAGGTGGGTTCAAAAGTGACAAAAACAACTTTAACAGATTTAGGCCTTTATTTAGGTAAGCGATCGATTAACAAGGCGGAAGTGTGTAATAAGACTGGTATAAGTAAGACTAGAATGAGCAGACTGACAACCCAAACTAATGCGTTTCTGCGTGCTTCTGAACTCTACCTTATTGCGCTAGCCATCGAAGTAGATCCAGCAGTACTTCAAAAGGAACTGTATGGAAATTTAAAGCTTCTAAAATAATACTTTATTTTTCTTGAATACCATTGCTAAATAACTTTTAGTCGCAACGTTCCATTTGGAAAACGCTGAGGGATTGAATTGAGAAAATTACAAAATTCAATGGGATGACGAAAGGCGGCAAGGATATCTAATCCTGTTTTTAGCACCCTAAAATCATAAAAATTACCCCAAATAAGCTTGTTTTTTGTAAGGATAAATCCTTACATCGTCAATTTAGGGGTTTTTCCTTACATTTTTTTGTTTTCATGTTTGCAATTTGGCTTCTGCTAAGCGAGATGCCTATGGATAAATTTTACTTTTTCCTGCAGATGTGAAATAAATAACAGCCAGTGAACGGGTGGCTGCGGGGTTTATTTAAATGATTCCTTATGAAGTTTGATGTGTATGAAAAGCTGTATGTACAGTTTGATGATGCGCTGGCAGGGCTGAAGACTGCTGGTTTTGATGCGGTGAAAGGCCTTGCTGAGTCGCTTGCGCTTTGCCGGAATTTTTTGGCGGAGTTGCGCTCGGAGGTTTTGCTGGAGGGTTTTGCGGATGAGGCTGATGAAATTTACTTTTTTAAGCAGGTTAAGCCTAAGTTTTATGCGCTGAAGATTTTTCAGTTTGAGTTGTACGGTTTGGAAATGAATAGGCCGGTGGGCACTAAGGAGATGCTACTTGGTTTTTACAGGGAAGAGCTGGCTTTCATTGCGCGCTTTTTTTCGGGACATTCAGGGGCTTATGATTATTTCCGTACGGGAAGGAGTGAGCTGGACCATTTTTACTTTGTGCGTGGTGCGGAGGTCGGGATGGTGTCGGTTCCGGAGATGCCTGATATTGATCCGCTGTTCTCTACTGCTATGGATTACTTGTTTGCCCGGTTCATTGCGTATGAGGCTTTGCAGGTGGAGATCCTAAAGCGGATCGGGCTGCTGGATAGCTCGCTGGTGGCTAATGATGTGGCGATTGCTGACCGGGGGATCAAGTGGACGGGTAAGCTGGTGAACCTGGGTGAGCTGATTTACGGGCTGTATTATACGGGGCAGCTGAATCATGGAAATGCGCAGCTGTCGGAGATTGTGGCTTTGTTTGAGCGGATGTTTTTGGTGAAGATCAGGGATGTGCACCATACGTTCGGGGAGATCCGGGAGCGCAAGGTGAGTAGTCCTGCTAAATTTATCGATTCGATGGCTGCGGCGATTTTGCAGCGGGTGGACGAGGACCTGAAATATAAGCCGGGCAGCCGTTTGTGAGGAGTGCTGCTGGTTGGCCATTTCCCCCATAATCCCCCAGCGTGGGAATTAAGCTATGGCGTTCGGCCAACCTTTGTCTGCCTTCAGCAATGGTGCTGCTGGTTTAAATCAAAGGCTTATGTTATCAAATTTTAGTTGGCTGGAGTATGGAACTTTTACCGGGATTTCCCTGCTCGTTTATTATGCGGTTGTGATTGCGCTGTACTACCACCAGGAGGTGCTGCGCTGGTTTAGTGCCTTGGGTGCGGGGAAGCAAGAGGGATCGGTCGCAGGTCCGGCTGGCGCTGCTGAGGTGCCGATTGGGATTTCGGCGCGTCCTGATCTTTTGGGAAGGCCTGTACCTGAAGATGGCATGTCGAGCGTGGGTATGGATGAGCTGGACTTTGGAAGCAATGATGCCTTGTTGCAGGGTGAGCTCGCGGACCTGATGGATGAACTGGGTGAAACGTTTAGTTTGGCGCTGGAAAAAAGCTGGGACAAAAAGAAGGTTTTTACTTCCCTTTCGGAAATTGCGGAATGTTATTCTGCTGTGTTTACCTCTCCTTTGCGGGCCCAGGTGCTGGATTACATTACTTCCGAGGTGGATGAGAAGCTCGGGATCGGCTTTTCTACTGCGGAACTGGAATCTGCGCTGTCTGCTAGGGTTCCGGGATGGGGTAAAATTCTTGCTGGAGGTACAGCGGTGCTTGCGTTCTTTGCCCAGGTCGCATTTGCTCAGGACGGGAATCAGGGGATTGCTGAGGCGACCAACAAAGTGGCAGGATACTTTGATACTGGTACGGATTTGATGTATGCCATCGGAGCAATTACTGGTCTGGTCGGGGCGGTGAAAGTGTATTCTAAGTGGAATGCCGGTGAGCCTGATACGGCCAAGGTGGCGACGGCCTGGTTTGGTAGCTGTATCTTCTTGGTGGTAGTGGCTACCGTGCTTAAATCGTTCTTCGGGATATGAGCAGCGTTTATCAGATCAATAAGGGCGTTGGAAGGGCGATGGAGTTTCGCGGGTTGAAAGCGCAGTACATTGGCTTTCTTGCAGGTGGACTGGTTGGCTTGCTGCTGCTCTTTGCTGCTTTGTATATCGCTGGTGTTAACCTGTATTGGCTGATCGGTCTGATCGGGGGACTTGGATTTCTGCTCTTTACGGTGGTGTTTCGCATGAGTGCTAAGTACGGCCAGCACGGGCTTTTAAAGAAACTGGCCAGGCGGAGTATTCCTACTTCCCTGATCAGCCGGAGCCGTCATTTATTCACTTCTTTAAATTCTTCTGTATGAATAAGGCGATAGATTTCGGTACGATTTTCCCGATCTACAAAGTGGAACATGGTGCGATTGTTTCTATGCAGGGAGATCTGACCGTGGCGTTTCGCGTGGATCATGCGGGATTGTTTTCTTTGGGTTCGGCGGAATACGAGGCGGCTCACCATGTTTGGATCAAGGCAATTAAAAGTTTGCCTGTTAACACGGTGCTGCATAAGCAGGACCGGTTTTTTAGGAAATCGCTTGTGGCTAAGGTTTCTCCGGACCAGACTTTTCTGACCCGTTCGGGTGAAGCAGAATTTGATGGACTGCCCTATCTTTCTCACAGTTGCGTGCTGATGCTGACCAAGAAGGCGGATGACCGCAGGGCGGCTAACAGCGGCTATTCCGGGCTGATGCGTAAAAGCATCGTTCCCCAGCAGGCTTTAGGTCGTTTGCTGTTTGCCGATTTCATGGAAAAGGTGGGTGCTTTTGAGCGGATACTTGCTGACAGTGGGCTGTTTTCTCTTTCTATGCTGGCTGATGATGAGCTGGCAGGGACTGCTGGTTCCGCGGGAATTATAGAAAACTATTGCTATCTGCTCGGAGATGGGGATTTACCAGTGCTGAAGGATGTTGGTTTGAATGAGGGGATTAAAGTCGGGCTTAACCACGTGCAGCTTTTTACTTTGGCGGATGCGGAACATTTGCCGTCCCTGGTGGGCAGCCGGGTAAACTATGACCGCTACAGCACTGATAAAAGTAAGTTCAGTGTAGGCTTTGCTTCGGATTTGGGATTACTATTGGATTGTAACCACATCTATAACCAGTATTTATTTATTTGTGATCCGCAGAAACTGGTGAAGGAACTGGAAGCGAAGAAGCGACGTCTGCATTCGCTGTCGGCGTATTCTCGTGAGAATGCAGTATCGCGGGATGCGGTGAATGATTTTTTGCAGGAGGCTGTAGCGGATGGACGGCTGCCGATAAAGGCCCATTTTAACGTGATGACCTGGACGGAAGATAAAGCGGAATTGCAGGAAATCCGCAATAAGGTGTCTTCAGCTATGGCGGCGATGGATGCAGTAGCCAAGCAGGAAACAGATGGTGCGGCGCAGATCTGGTGGGCGGGGATTCCAGGAAATGCGGGAGACTTCCCGGTCAATGATACCTTTGATACCTTCCTGGAGCAGGCAACCTGTTTTTTGAATATGGAAAGTTCAGCGGTATCCGATCCTACGGGGATTCGGTTCGGTGAGCGCCATTCCGGCCGGCCGGTGTATCTGGATTTGTTTGATGCTCCAATGAAAAGTGGGCTTGTCACTAACCGTAATATGTTTATCTGCGGGGGAAGTGGCGCTGGGAAATCTTTGGCCATGAACCATATGCTACGTACGCTGTATGACCAGGGGACGCATTGCGTGACCATTGATATTGGTGGAAGTTATAAGGGTTTGTGCGACCTATTGGGTGGCTATTACTTTACCTATTCTGAAGATGATCCGATCAAGTTCAATCCTTTTTATATCGGTAAAGATGATGTGCTGGATATTGAAAAGAAAGAAAGCCTGAAAACTTTGCTGCTGGCGCTATGGAAAAGAGAAGGAGAGAACTTTAGTAGGTCGGAATACGTGGCCATCTCGGGAGCCATCACTTTGTATTATCAGCATTTAGAGGAGAACGCTTCGCTGTTTCCTTGCTTCAATACATTCTATGATTTCCTGATGCAGGAGTACTTGGTATTGATGGAGAACGGCAAGGTAAAGGAGAAGGATTTTGATATACAAAACCTATTGTATGTGCTGAACCCCTATTACAAGGGTGGTGAATTTGACTTTTTGCTGAATGCGACCGAAAACCTTGACCTTCTCAACGAGCGCTTTATTGTGTTCGAACTGGATAATTTGAAGGGACATGAGGTGCTGTTTTCAGCGGTAACGATCATCATTATGGAAATGTTTATTTCCAAGATGCGTAAGCTGAAAGGCCAGCGAAAACTGCTGGCCATTGATGAGGCCTGGATCGCTATTGCCAAATCCGGGATGAGTTCATTCATTAAGTACCTCTATAAAACGGTTAGAAAGTTCAACGGGATTGCGGCATTGATTACCCAGGAGGTAGATGATCTGATCTCTTCTCCCATTATCAAGGAGACGGTCATCAATTTATCGGATACCAAGATCCTGCTGGATATGCGCAAGTTCATGAACAAGTTTGACGGCTTGCAGGCTACCCTCGGGTTATCTGATAAAGCCAAGACGATGCTGCTGTCGGTCAATAAGTCCAACGCGCTCGGTCAAAATTACCGGGAGGTATTTATTGACCAGGGAGGGCAGAAGTTGGGTGTATACCGTAACCAGCTTTCGCCGGAAGAGTACCTGGCCTATACGACCGAGGAAACAGAAAAACTACGGGTGATGGAATATGCTGAAAAGTATGGCAGCATGGAAAAAGGAATTACCGTACTGGCTAAGGAGCTTCGCCAGAAGAAAGCACTATGATTTAAATTTTTGATGATGAAGACAACAAAAGAAAAAAGCTATGACGGTCCTGTTGGGTTTGACGCTGTTGGGGTTGTTGCGCTGTGGTGCTTTGCCCTGGTACTAATGCTGGGTTCCTGTGGCCGTGGTTCCGGGCTCTCGGTTGCCGGAACCTATGTGAGCCATGAGTCCGGGGAATACAGCATCTCTAAAGATACGCTGCTCATCTTGGTTGCGGGCGGTGAGCATAATTACCAGCTGATCCGCAGGTCAGGTTTCCAGCGCATTCGTGAGGGGAAACTGCAACCTGAAGAGATTAAGGTGCAGGAATTTACCGGCCAGTTCGACCCGGAATCCCTGGTGATGCGATTGGATGGAGAGGATAAGCAGATTCGGTTTTTCGCAGGTGGCAATAGTTTGCTGCTGGCTAAACGGGAATACCAAAAAGTGATTAATCCATAGGAGGAATAGCTTATGAGAGAACTTATAAGAAAAAGCAGTACGCGGCTACGGGAAAGCTTGCCTGGCAAAAGATCGGGGATCATCTGGCACGGGGTAAAAACGGCCAAGGTCTATATGGTGGTGATGCCGCTGAGCCTGGTGGTGCTGCTGGTTTCGCTTCCGACTAAGGAAGTGACGGCGCAGATCGCTATTGCCGAGGTGATTAAGGCTGGCGTGAAAAAGGTGATCAAGGCGCTAGACTTGCGGGTGCAGCGCTTGCAGAACGAAACGATCTGGCTGCAAAACGCGCAAAAGGTGTTGGAAAATACTTTGTCCAAGTTGAAGCTGACCGAGATTGCGGACTGGACAAACCGCCAGAAGGAATTGTATGGTAAGTACTTTGATGAGCTGGTTAGGGTAAAAGCGGCCATTACTTATTACCAGCGGATCAGGGACATTACCCAGCGCCAGATGGATATTGTTGCCGAGTACCAGCGGGCTAAAAGTTTGTTTAGCCGGGATAAGCACTTTAGTGCTGCTGAGCTGGGTTTAATGGAAGAAGCGTACAGCGGAATCCTGGATGCCAGTTTGAAAAACATCGATCAGTTGCTCCTGGTGGTAAATTCCTTCAAGGTGCAGATGACTGACGCTAAGCGGCTGGAGATTATCAATTCTGTTGCTGTCCGGATGGAACAAAACTACCAGGATCTAAAGCGCTACAATGCCAGCCAGGTTTCGGTTAGCCTTTCCCGGGCGAAAGAAGCCAGGGATCTGAATATAGTAAGGAGGTTGTATGGGATCGAGTAGAAAATTAGTTGCTTCGGTGCTGGTGGTGTTGCTGATGCTGACTTCAAGCGTTACCTATGGACAGACCTGGGGAGAAATTTTTAGACAAAAAAAGACCCAAAAGGAATACCTGCTGAAGCAGATTGCGGCCTTACAGGTATACATTGGTTACGCTAAAAAAGGCTATGATATTGTGGGTGATGGTGTGCATTTGGTCAAGGACGTCACCAGTGGTGAGTTCAGCTTGCACAAATCTTTTTTTGCTTCGCTGAGTCTGGTGAACCCTTCGATTAAGGGAAGTGTGGCAGTATCTGAAATACTGGACAGGGGCCTTTCGGTTATTTGGGTGCTGAAAAGCTGGAAGCCTTCGGGATTGAATGCGAATGACTGGGGTTATGTGTCCTTAGTCAAGGCGAACTTACTAGCGGAATGTGCGACAGAGCTGGAAGAGCTGCTAATGGTGATCACTTCAGGAAGGCTGGAGATGAAGGACGATGAGCGGTTAGGAAGACTTGAGCGTTTGCGATTATCCATGGAAGATAAGTATGGTTTTGCGCTTTCTTTTTCCGGTGATCTTGACCGGCTATTTAAACAGCGAGAAAGGGAACAGCATAATATTAATGAGATAAGGAGGTGGCATGAAATCGAGTAGGCTATTTATTTCAGCTTTTGTTGGGCTGCTGTTGGTGTTTGACTCTGTTGCCCGGGTATCAGCCCAGTCGCAGGAGGTTCAGCAGTTGCTTTTAAATGTAGAGAAGCTTTCGCAGTTTAAAAATATTCTGCGGGATATGAAGGCTGGGTATGAGATCATCAGCACGGGCTATAATGCGGTTCGGGATATATCTAAAGGTAATTTTTCCTTGTACGAGACTTTTTTGGATGGGTTGCTGGCAGTGTCGCCGGAGGTCAGAAAGTATCACAAGATTGTAGGTATTGTATCGGCCCAAGGCAGAATTCTTTCGGAGTACAAAGTGGCTTTTTCTTCCTTTCGTTCTTCGGATAAGTTCAATGTAAAGGAGATCGATTACCTGGGTTCCGTTTATGGAAACTTAAACAAGCAGAGCCTGGCGAATTTGGAAGCGCTGCTGATGGTGATCACTGCAGGGCATCTGCGCATGTCAGATGATGAACGTCTGGCTGCTATTGATGCGATTTATTCGGATATGCAGGAAAAGCTGCTGTTTTTGCGGCATTTCAATGCGCAGGGCCTGGGGATCGCCAGGCAGCGAAAGCTGGAGCAGCGGGAGGTTGATGCGATAAAGGATTTGTATACTATTCACCCTTGATTTTATGATTATGAACAGATTTTTTAAAATTTTGGTATCGGCCTTTGGGTTGATGCTGCTGGTTGGTTTCCCAGTATGCTCTTTTGCGCAAGGCGGATTGGCCGGAGAAATGAAAAGCATGCATTTGGTGCTGGATCAGGTGTACCAGGAGATGTTGCCGCTTTGCAGCAAGCTGATTGGGGTTGGCCGGGGACTGGCTGGACTGGCTGCGCTACTTTATATTGGTTCGCGTGTCTGGAAGAACATTGCCCAGGCGGAGCCGGTAGATTTCTACCCGCTGATGCGGCCTTTTGCTTTCGGGCTCGCGATCCTGCTATTTCCTTCTTTGATTGCGGTAATGAATGGGGTACTAAAGCCAACAGTTACGGCGACTTCGGCAATGGTGAAGGATTCGGATCGGGCGATTGCGGTCTTACTGAAGCAGAAAGAAGATGCGATTAAAAAGACGGATCAGTACCAGATGTATGTCGGGCCGGATGGAAGTGGCGATTCGGACCGCTGGTATAAGTACACGCACCCGGAAGATCCAAACAGGGAGGATGAAGGCATGCTGGACAGGCTGGCGCATGGGATTGATTTTGCGATGGCCAAGGCCTCCTACAATTTCCGTAATTCCATCAAGCAGTGGATGAGTGAGGTCTTGCAGGTAGTGTATGCGGCAGCTTCGCTCTGCATTAACACGATCCGGACGTTTTACCTGATCATCCTGGCTATACTCGGCCCGCTGGTCTTGGCTTTTGCGGTATTTGATGGATTTGAGCATACCCTTACGGTCTGGATCGCGAGGTATGTGAACATTTTCCTGTGGCTGCCGATAGCAAACATTTTCGGGAGTATCATCGGGAAGGTGCAGGAGAACATGCTGCGCTATGATATTTCCCAGGTGAACCAGCAGGGCGATACGTTCTTTAGCGCCACCGATACGGCATATTTAGTATTTCTCATTATTGGAATTATCGGATATTTCTCGGTGCCGACAGTAGCCAATTACGTGGTACATGCCGGTGGCGGAAACTCGATTGTCTCCAAGGTGAATTCGCTGGTGGTGGGTACGGCAAGTACCTCAACCCGGGCGGTGACCGGTGCTGGCGGAATGGTGGCTGATGCGATGGGGGACGGCTCCCGGAATGCGCGTAGCGGAACTGCATCGGCCGGGAATGACTATTTCAAGAACAAACTCAAAAGTGATGATTAATATTTAAGCCTATGTTTACACAACTTAAGAATATTGATACTGCCTTTCGGCACATAAAACACTTCAGTTACCTGCTGATCTTTGCCAATGCTTTTTGTATCTGCTTCGGGATTTTTTACTGGTGCAAACTGGTTTCTGAAAAAGACGAGCGTATCTACATCCTGTATAATGGAAAAGTTTTGCAGGCCATTTCTTCTGACCGAAAAAGCAACTTGCCGGTGCAGCTGCGTGATCATGTGAAGACTTTTCACGAGTACTTTTTTAACCTGAGTCCTGAGGACAAAGCGATCAAGGCTTCAGTTTCTAAATCCCTTTTGCTTTCAGACTTGTCTGCTAAAAAGCAATATGACAACCTGATAGAAAGTGGCTATTATAACAACCTGATCTCGGCCAGCATTTCCCAGGAAATCGAGGTAGACAGTACGGTGCTGGATATCAATAGCTATCCCTACACTTTTACGACATACGCTACCCAGCGGCTGATCCGGGCAAGCAGTACCGCTGTTCGCAAACTGGTTACCCGGGGCCAAATCAGGGATTTGAAGACCCAGACCGATGACAACCCGCACGGGTTTTTGATCCAGCGCTGGGAGATTCTGGAAAACAGGGACATACCTCAAACTTACGGCAATGCAGCTGTTCAGTAGAAAACGCGGGCATCAGCCTTTGACGGGCGGACTGGCAGCTAAAGTTGCTGGCCTGTGGCTGGTTTTTCAGGGCCAGGTTGCTGGCTGGTTAAACGACCGGACTATCGGGTACTCTACAAGCAGGTGGCTGATGCTGCTGGTTTTCTTCTGCCTATTGGCAGGCAGTGCCTGCATTTATTTGATTATTTCATCCATTTATTAAAAATTTAAATATAAAGCTTATGAATAGAACACAAGATCATGCTTTTTTAAAGCGACGCAAATTTTTGATGGTGATGCCACTATTGGTATTGCCCTTTTTGACCATGGCCTTTTGGGCACTGGGTGGCGGCTCGAAGCCGCCGGTTGCGGAAGTTCAGGTAAGTGCAGGCTTGAATACGGTACTACCTGATGCCCAGCTGAAAGGTAAAAATGAACAGGACAAAATGAGCCTGTATGAGCAGGCGCAAAAACTGCTGAAAGATTCTGCTGATGCAGGTGCTACGCTTCTGGCTGCTGATGTAGGGGGGAACCTGCCTGGAGCCGGAGGAGCTCCCAAACCGGACGCTACTGAAGCAGCGATCAACGCAAAGCTGGCGCAGATCCATGCGCAGGTGAATGCGCCCACGCCTCTGCCTATGAGTTCGGTCAAGCCTGCTAGACCCGTTTCTGGTGCTGATCCCGGTTTGAGCAGCGATGTCGCTCGGTTGGAAAAGCTGATGCAGACGATGAAAGAATCTGGTGGCGGTGAAGACCCGGAGATGCAGCAGCTGAATCTGGTGATGGATAAGATCATGGCCATTCAAAATCCTGACCTGGGGAGGCCTGCGGTTTCTGCTCCTTCGGCCCCGGACAGTTTTTTTAGGGCTATTCCGGCTCTTGTGGCCGGGACGGTGAAGGCAATGCAGGGATCAGTGATTGAGCTACGTTTACTGGATTCAGTTACTATCAACGGGCAGTTTCTTCGTGCCGGACATTCGGTATTTGGGGTGGCTGAGTTCAGTAATCAGCGGATTGGTTTGGAGATCAAAAATATTCGCCTGGGGACTTCGATTATCCCTGTTTCGCTTTCTACCTATGATAAGCGGGACGGGATGCGTGGGATCAATGCGCCTGAGGCGCTGCTTTCAGAAGCGTTTGGTAAAGGCTCGGTGGATGCGATGAGTGGTATTGGGTTGATGGGTTTTGATCAGAACCTGGGGACTCAAATTGCCGGTGCCGGTTTGGGTGCTGTAAAGGGTCTGCTTTCCAAGAAAATCAAGCGGGTAAAACAGAAGCTGGATGCGGGTTATCCGGTCTTGCTGCGCGACAATACCCTCAAGGTGAAAAGTAATTAATTATTCATTTAAATATTAAAGTTATGAACGAGAACAATTTAGAGTTTTTAAAGAACACGCTGGAACGTATGGACTTCCCTGCGGAGGTAGGTAATAAACTGGCTAAGGAAGTGGAAACGCAGAAACCAGACATTAAGCTGGGGCACGAAATTAACCGGAACAATGAGACGGTTCAATTTGATCTAAATTTCCGCAAGTCGGATACTTCGGATATGTATTTCTTCAACAGTTACCAGGCAACTTTAAAAACTGGCAATGAGGCGCATGATAAGACCCAGGAATTCAGAATTCGCAACGGGAACAATATGGGCATGGATGAGGCTTTCAATTTAGTGGCTGGCCGTGCGGTACAAAAGTCTATGGTTAACGGTGACGGTGATGCGTATCAGGCATGGTTAAAAGTTGATTTTTCCCAGAAGGATAACTATGGAAATCATAAGATGGATCAGTTCTCTGAGCGCTATGGGTATAATTTAGAAAAGGCTTTGGATAAGTTTCCAATTGCTGAGCTGGGTAAACCTGAAGAGCGTAAAGAGTTGCTGGAATCGTTGAAAGCTGGTAATTCTACAGCGGTTAGTTTTACTAAGGATGGTAAGGAAGCGCTGCTGTTTGTAGAGGCTAATCCGAGATTGCGTACGATCAACATCAAGGATGAGAAAGGGGTATCAGTGCGCCGTGATCAGCTGGAGGTGAAAGATCATAGTAAGTCCGCTAAGATTTCCGAGACAAAAGATCAAACCCAAAAAACTGGCAAAAAGCAGGGCTTGTCCGTTTAACCCTGATTATATATCTTTAAACTTCAATTCATTTTGAATTTAATCAAGTAAACAATATAAAGCAAATTAAAAGCGTATGGAAAAATTTTCAAAAGTTAAAGAACTGATCGCTGGCATTGAGGCAGATGCAACGAAATTTTATGACGGTGGAAACGGTGCTGCTGGCACCAGGGTTCGTAAAGCTATGCAGGATTTAAAGGTGCTTGCTGTTGAGATCCGTAAAGAGATAACCGAGCAAAAGAACAGCAAATAAAGGATTTGATGTTTTGGGGAATTGGCCCTGTCTTTTAGGCAGGGCTTTTTTGTGCTTTAATTTTACCTAAGGTAGGTGATTGACTGGTAAGTGATTATGATGCTGGCTGGCTTAGCTTCTTGTTATTGATAAGCGGACGTTTCTTTTTTTATTGGCAGACTTTTAGAACTTACTTTCGGAAGGAGTCTTAACTCTGGCAGGACGGGACAGGACGCAGAAGGCTCGAACTATGGTTAACTTGTCTGCCAACCAAATCTTGAAATTATGAGATATTTGAAACTGACGCTTCTGTGGGTGCTTATGCTTTTTTTAAATAAAGCTAGCTATTCCCAGAACTTTACTTTTGACACAGCCTCATTGTACTACTCGGCGGATTTCAAAGACATTGAATCTGGCTTTGCAAAAACTCCTGATACCATCCAGACAAGCGTTTACTGGTACTGGCTTTCAGGAAATGTCTCCAAAGAAGGCGTTGTTAAAGATTTGGAGGCTATGAAGCGCGTAGGGATTAACAGGGCTTTTATCGGAGATATTGGGTTAAATGATGTGCCTTATGGCAAGGTTAAATTTCTTTCTGAACAATGGTGGGAGATTTTACATCTTGCGCTCAAAACTGCCAGTAAGTTGAATATAGAGATTGGGCTATTCAATGGGCCTGGATGGAGCCAGGCCGGTGGTCCATGGGTCCAGCCCGAGCAGGCGATGCGGTACCTCGCTTCATCGGAACAATTGGTAAAAGGACCAGCAATGTTCAGCAAACAGCTAGCTAAACCTATGAAGCGTTTTCAGGATGTAAAAGTTCTGGCTTACCCGGTTCCATCTGATTTTAATGACAGCATGAGGAAGCTGAAACCAAAACTTACTGCTGTTGGAGGGCTCGATTCACTGGATAATCTGGTTGATGGAAACCCAACAACTGGTATACATTTTAATCGTGGTAGTAGTTTAACAATAGATATATCGCTACCCAAGGCTTACACAGTACGTAGCATGACTTTACAAACGCTGCATCAGGCAGTATATTTTGAGGGTGATATTCAGGTTAAAACAGCTGGTGGTTACAAAACAATTAAGCACTTTATTGTGGACAGACGCGCTCCGGCATTAAACTTTGGTTTTCTGCCCTGGGCGAAGTCAGCAGTGGCCATACCGGCTACTACATCTTCCATGTTCAGGCTAATTATTACTAAGGTTTCGGGGGATTCAGGGATTAGCGAACTTGACTTTTCCTCTACAGCAATTGTTGACGGATTTACTGAAAAAACACTGGCAAAAGCCTGGCAAACCGAGGACTTGATTTGGAATGCCTATATGTGGGGGGTCCAGCTAGAAGAAGCTTCCCCGTCTGTTATAGATCCAGCTGAGGTGATAGACATATCAAAATATATGGCTAGTGATGGTACCTTAACATGGAAGGTTCCCCCTGGTAACTGGATAATTGAGCGCACCGGTATGACTACAACCAATACAACCAATGTTCCCGCCACACCGGAAGCTACAGGATTGGAGACGGACAAGCTGAGCAAAGAACACATTAAAGCTCATTTTAACAATTACATTGGAAAGATACTGGAGCGCATTCCTGCGGAAGACCGTAAAACACTGAAGATTGTTGTTGCTGACAGCTATGAAACGGGCAGTCAGAATTGGACTGATCATTTGCTGGAGGATTTTAAGCGGAAATACGACTATGATGCCCTTCCGTTTATTCCCGTCCTGCAAGGCAAAGTTGTTGGGAGTGCGGTGCTGTCGGATCGATTCCTATGGGATTTCAGGCGATTGATAGCCGACAATGCGGCTTTTAATTATGTGGGCGGGTTGACGGAAATAAGTCATGCACACGGAATGACTACCTGGTTGGAAAATTACGGTTATTTTGGTTTCCCCGGTGAGTTTTTACAATATGGCGGACAGGCAGACGAGGTGGCAGGCGAGTTCTGGCTCGATGGACGTTTAGGCACGGTAGAGAACAGGGCCGCTGCATCTGCGGCTCATATTTATGGAAAAATCAAGGTTTCTGCCGAATCCTTCACCTCTGCAGGTTCTGCATGGCGGGCACATCCAGCCAGCCTTAAAGCCAGAGGTGATCGTTTTTTTGCAGATGGGGTCAACAATACCCTGTTGCATGTTTTTATACATCAGCCTGAGATTAATCCCAAGCCAGGGATAAGCGCCTGGTTCGGTACCGAATTTAACAGAGGTAATACATGGTTCTACGATCAGGATTTATTTATTCAGTATCTCAAACGTACCAACTTCCTGTTGCAACAGGGCCAGTACGTAGCTGATGCCGCTTATTTCATTGGAGAAGATGCACCTAAATTAATGGGAGCTACAGATCCGGAATTACCTAAGGGTTATTCTTTCGATTACATTAATGCCGATATCATTAAAACAAGGCTCGCAGTCAAAGATGGCCGGTTATATTTGCCGAATGGCATAAGTTACGGGATTTTGGTGCTGCCAAAACAGGAAAGTATGCGGCCGGAATTGCTTGCTAAAATTAAAGAGCTGGTAAAAGATGGCGCTGTGGTATTGGGGCCAAAACCCCTTAGGTCACCAAGTTTGCAAGGCTACCCACACTCGGACGCAATTTTGAAAACTATGGCAGATGAATTGTGGGCTGATACGGATGGTGCTGGAAAAAAAGTAAACAAGTATGGAAAGGGAATGGTACTCAATGGGATGAGTATGCAGGAGGCATTTGACATCATCAAAGTGATTCCTGATTTTAAAACAGGAAAAGAGGATCCTGTTTTGTTTATACACAGGGAGTTGAGTCAAGGTGATATCTATTTTATTTCCAATCAAAAAAATGAAGAAATTAACATCAATCCGGAGTTTCGCATAGCAGGAAAAAAGCCTGAGTTGTGGGATCCTGTCACAGGAATTGTCCGCAATCTTCCGAATTTTAGTCAGACTCCTTTGACCACAAAAATACCGCTGCAACTTGCTGCAAATGAAAGTCTGTTTATCGTTTTCAGGGCGGACGGTACAAGTGGTGACGCTGCAAAATCCAATTTCCCTATTGCTGCAACCACTATTGAAATCATAAAGCCATGGATAGTAACATTCGATAGGAAGGCTGGTGGACCTGAAAAGCCGGTGCTGTTTGAAACTTTAACAGACTGGTCGGCTAATTTAAACGACAGTATCAAGTATTACTCTGGCGCAGCTGTATATAGCAATGACTTTTCTATTAAAAAGTTAGAGCAGGGCGTGAGTTACGTTATCGAGCTGGGTGCGGCCAAGAACATAGGCAAAATAAGTGTAAATGGAATAGATATGGGCGGGGTATGGACACCTCCCTATCGGTTAGATATCACCAACGCGGTCAAAAAAGGAAATAACAAATTAGAGATAAGAGTAGTTAATAACTGGGTAAACCGGTTATTGGGAGATGCACGCCTTCCTGTTAAACAAAGACAAACAGCGGCCTTGTTTGGTCCGGATGAAAGAGGGGGGTTGGAGTCTTCAGGGCTGTTCGGGCCGGTGAAAATTAATCTTATGCGATTCCCATAGGTAAGGGGGCATTAAATAGATTTTGGTAGTTGGATCAGTACCATTCACTGTCAAATTCTTATTTTGTAATGCTTATCTCAATAAAATTGCCTCAAAAATGTTTAAGCAATTGAGGCAATTTTATTTAGATTCTTTCAGTCCGCTATTTTGTTTTTTCTAGTGCGGCCTTAGCAAATAATTCATCATTGGTCGGAGAGGAACCCCCGATGCCTATCCCCCCAATTATTTTCCCATCTTTTACAATTGGTAAACCTCCTTGTTGAATCGTTATAGCGAATGATCCGGCTCCGGAAGGATTTAGTGTTGAGCTAATGGCTTTATTATCTTTGACCGCGTCCGCAACAGATTTGGTAGACTGACCAAATAAAATAGCCGCCCTTGCTTTTCCCTGAGCGCTGGTAACTGCCATACTCATTGCTCCGTCCATGCGGTGAAAATAAACCAGATCACCATTTGCGTCAATGATAGATACTGCCACATTTGCATTGGCTTCTTTGGCACTGATAATAGCTTCTTTTACCAGTTTTTCAGCATATTCAATAGTAATTTGAGCTGGGGAGGCCGCCCTACCCTGTGCTGAACTTTGATAACTCAAAAATAAAATAATAATCAAAGGTGCAAGAAAAATGTGTTTCTTCATAAAATGTGTTTAGTGTGAAAATCATAGCCTGTAAGGCCAAATCCACAGGTGAGTGAATATTTATAAAATTATTATTACGCAAATTAGTGCATGCAAACAAAAGATATTATCGCATTTAGGTCAATTTGTATGGCAAAACATTCATTTAATTACAGGGACTTACCATAATTCGAACCAAAAGTCAATGTTGGTTGCAATACGCTTTGCCACTGATGTCATCACATTTCGAAATGAATCTAAATCTGTAACTTTACATCAAATTTGTTTTGATATGGATGATATTATCACTTTACCACACACCATTTTGGAGATGTGCAATCATCCAGACAATCCGCTATTTCTTTATCGCCACATCTCTAACAAACCATCGCTTAAAAACAAGATTCTTTTAAAACAGAATCTAATCAGTCTGCTTTGTAGCGGGGAAAAAGTACTAAATCATGCAAACCAAACAATCAGCATATGTCCTGATCAATTTGTAATACTTTCCGCATGTAATTGTCTAATGACAGAAAAACTATCCTCGGATCATAGTTACCAGAGTATTTTGTTTTTCTTTGACAATGATTCACTATCGAAATTTCTACTGAAATACCGGATGGTGTTTAATGAAATAAAAGGAAAATTTCATGAACAACAATCACCCATTATAGTATTGGATAAAGACGATTTTATCAAAAATTACACCCTTTCCTTGTCACTAATGATAAATAAAGATAAGTTGTCCATTCCGATTGATATGATTGAGTTAAAGTTCGAGGAACTATTGCTATATATTCTACGAACATATCCTCAAAGATTTCTATCATTTTGTTCAGCAGTCCAAAAAGAAAAAGCAGATTTTGAACTCAAGAGCGTAGTTGAACAACATATCACCAGTCAGGTTACAGTCGAAGACTTGGCGTTTTTATGTAATACAAGCGTATCTACCTTTAAGCGTAGATTTTTTAAGATGTTTGGAAGCTCACCAAATCAATATTTTAAGAAGCGGAAGATGGAAATCGCCTCGAATTTGTTATTGCGAAATTTAGATCCAAGTGAAATATTCTATCAGGTAGGCTATGAGAGCCATTCCAGTTTTTCACAAACTTTCAAGCAGGTATTTGGCATTAGCCCTAAAAAATTTCAGCGAGAAAATTTGAAGCGTTGAATATTTCATTTTGGTAGATGGGACAGGTAAAATACTCTGGCTTTCGAATTGGTTGGATTATTCAGTATTTAATGGCTTTTTTGCCACTAAAAATAATATAGTGCTAGAAAAACCATTTATTTGTAATAAATTCCGCAATTAATCGTTGGGATGGTCAAAAATTCGTTGCTAAAGCGATCATTAATGCCTGAATATTCAATTTTGTCCGACAAAGAACTCGTTAAGCATATTGCTAGTGGGGATAAAATTGCTTTTTCCGCACTTTACAGACGTCATTGGAAGGAGCTATTTGGTACAGCTTCCAGGGTATTGCGTTCAGAAGATCAGGCGGAAGATGTGGTTCAGGATGTATTTCTTTCTTTATGGGACAGACGTACTTCTGTTGATATCACAGGAAATGTACTCGCATATTTGCACACGGGCATCAAATACAGGTCTTTAAATATTATCCAGAAGAATGTTTTTGAGCGAGATTATGTTCAGCTTTTAGTGGAAACAATTGAGCGCTCTGAACAGTGGAATGCACAGGAGTTGCTGCAATTAAAAGAGCTTCAACAATCAGTCAATCTAGTAATTGGCAGAATGCCGACAAAGATGAGAGCAGTTTATCAATTAAGCCGTGATAAATATTTTACTCATCAGCAGATTGCTGATGAGCTAGGGATTTCGAAAGAAACAGTCAAGAAACATATTCAGCATGCCCTGCAAATGCTGAAGGAAGCCATCGGCCCCGCCTTATTGCTTTTGCTTTTAAAGTGATATATGTTAAGCCTACATTGATTTATTAAAATATTTTCATTTTTATTTACCCCCTAAGCCAGAGATGGTTGACATATAGTTGTAATCGGGAAAAAATGGGCTCAGTATATATAAGAGAGTTAATCAGAAAATACAACAATGAGGAAGCAAGCGCGGCTGAGCGGCTGATTGTTGAAACCTGGTATGATAACTTGAATTCCACTGGTGTTTTTAATGATGAAAACGCGAATTCTCAGAAAATGGAGCAGATGGAAGCACGTCTGCTTGCAAGGATCGATAAGGGGCCAATCGTTAGGAGAATTCCTTTTAGCTATAGCAAGCTAATTGCGTTCGCTGCTGCTATCATTGTTTTAATCTCCATTTCTGTTTTGTTTTTGCACAACTATTCGATGAATAGCGTTAATGTGGCTAAAAAAAATGTAATTGTTCCCGGGGCCAATAAGGCATTTCTTGTTTTGGGGAACGGGAAGCGTATTGATTTAGACAGCACATCAACTGGACTTATTGCTAAAAGTGCTGGTGTGGCAATAAATGTGGGAGCTACTGGTAAAATCGTTTACAATGGTAGAGCCAATGTAGTTGAAATGAATAGCCTTAGTACACCAAAAGGAGGAATGTATCAGGTGGTTTTACCGGATGGCTCTACAGTCATGCTGAATTCATCTTCTGTGTTGACCTTTCCAAATTTGTTCAAAGGCGATAGCAGATCGGTAAAACTATCCGGTGAAGGATATTTTGAAGTGGCTGAAAATAAGGACCAACCTTTTTACGTCGAAGCAAATGGCGTTAACATTCGGGTGTACGGTACAGGTTTCAACGTTATGGCCTACCCTGAGGAACAGTTCGTCAAAACAACATTGGTTCACGGATCGGTTAGGGTCGGTAATAATAGTGTGATGAGTATGCTGCTGCCCGGTCAGCAGGCATTGATGGATGCTAAGGAGAAAAAGATTCAGATCAGACGTCCTAGTTTAGAGGAAGTTTTAGCTTGGAAAAATTGGGAATTTCGGTTTGAAGGGGCAGATATCACGGCAATTCTTCGACAGATTTCAAGATGGTACGATGTGGACGTCATTTATAAAGGAGCTGTTAGTGATCACCGGTTTTATGGTGTGATACCGAAGAAAAGTAATGCCAATGATCTATTTGAGATATTAGAGGAAACAAGACAAGTACATTTTGAAATCCAAGGCAGAAAGGTTATTGTAATTAATGGACCGCGTGAGGAGAAAAACAACCAATAAACAAATAATATATATGAATAAATTTTACAAATAATTACATGAGAAAACCAAACATTCCACCAGAACCAATTGTCGAAATCAGCGTAAATAAAAAAACCGGGAGTAATTCGACCTACCCCCGGATATTATTTTGATTTACGTTTTAAATCAGACTACTAAACCATCATTTAACTTAAACCAAAGACTTACCAAAAGTATGGAACTTACTTTTATTATCAAAGGGCTATTTTGCCCTCCGGACAGTTGCTGCCCACAGCAAAGGTCAGAAACTGAACTGATTCGGAACAATCATTTTGCTAAAAAAATCCTGCGGATCATGAAAATTACAGTTGCGTTGTTATTTTTCTTTCTATTGAATTCAAATGCAAAGTCATACTCACAAACAATCACCTACAAAGGTAATAACGTTACACTAAACAAGTTGTTTGACGTAATTAAGAAACAGACAGGGTTTAGTTTCGTAGTAGACCAGGCCCTGCTGAATTATACGACCTCCGTAAATCTGAAGGTCGTGAACGCCCCACTAAAAGAAGTCCTTGATCTGGCGTTAGGTAAACAAGGAATCAGCTATTCAATTTTACACAACACGATAGTTGTCAATGTGGATGAGGAGAAAGTGGGTCTTCAAGATGTCAGGTCAGTTCTGATAACAGGTGCAGTATTGGACAAAGAGAAAAATCCGATTCCGGGAGTTTCCGTAAGGTCTAAAAGTAATTCTGCGCTGCAAACTGTTACAGACAAAGATGGCCGTTTTGCGATCCGGTTAGAAAATGCGGATGATATATTGGTATTTAGTTATATCGGATTTGAGACACTGGAGATTGAACTAAAAGGGTTATTGGTGCTGGAGGTTATGCTTAAGGAAAAAGCAAGTGCATTGGACGAAGTAGTCATTTCTACCGGTTATCAGGACATTAAAAGAAAAGACTTGCCTGGTGAAGTCCAGTCGCTTAAGGTTGCCGATATTTTAACACCTGGGATCAACCGTCTGGATCAGTTACTGGAAGGGCGGGTTACCGGATTGACCTTTATGCAGAATTCAGGTCAGGTCGGTGCAGCACCTAGGCTTCGGATTCGGGGGACATCGACTATTTTAGGAAATCAGGAGCCTTTATGGGTGTTGGATGGAATAGTACTGACTGACCCGGTTAACGTTGATCCGGCTCAAATTAATAACCTGGATTTTGTTAATTTGCTAAGTAACTCAATATCCGGATTAAATCCGGATGATATTGATCAGATAGACATTCTCAAGGACGCCTCAGCAACAGCTATTTATGGTGCGCGTGCGGCAAATGGTGTGATTGTAATTACCACTAAACGTGGTAAGCAAGGTCCTCCGGTTTTTTCTTATTCTGCTGCAGGTACTTTCACCCAGCGTCCACATTATTCTGACAGATCAGTTTTTGTCATGAATTCAAAAGATCGTGTGGACGTTTCCAGGGAAATGATAGAGCGTAAAATGGTCTACCAAAACTTGACGATTCCAACAGGATATGAAGCCGCCGTTCAGGATTACTATGCGGGTAAAATTGATTACACAGAGTTTCAGAGGCTGGTTTCCCTGTATGAAACAACCAATACGGACTGGTTTGATGTCATTACCAGAGATGTTTTGTCGACCAAGCATACTTTGAGCATTTCTGGCGGAGATCCGGCAGTTAGGTACTACGGATCATTGGGATACAATAATGAGCAAGGAACCATCAACGGTGAAAGTTTGAACGGTTATACTACTAATGTTGGGATTAATGCCAATTTGAAAAAGTTCACACTTCAGTTTGGTTTAAATGCGAATACAGGAACCTCAAAGTATATTCCAACAGAGGTGGGTGCATTAAACTATGCATATAATACGAGCAGAGCAATACCAGCTTTGAATCCAGATGGCAGTCCCTATTTTTATCAGCGCAACAACGATTACAGTATGTCGTATTTGTACAATGTTCAGGAGGATATGGATAACGCGTCAAAGCTGACGAGGTTCTCAACAGCGATGTTAACTTCCAAGTTGGGTTACCAGATTTATCGGGATTTAGGGATTTCGGCAACCATTTCCTATTCCACGGCAAGCACCAACGAAGAAACCTCATTTACTGAAAAGACATTTTACATTAAAAAGTTAACCAATGATGGTTTAAGTGCCAGCCTAGCCCCGTTGGGTGGAGAACTGAGGGAAGCATCTACGGTGAAAAATTCCTATACAGCCCGATTGCAGTCTGATTATAATAAATCGTTTGGATCGGCAGGCAAGCATCGTATTCAAGCCAGTGTGGGTGGAGAATTGTCTTCTACAAAGTATGATGGTTTCGCAATTACTCGAAGGGGTTATGCCCAAGACCGTGGGAAGACTTTTTATTCCATACCGACAACATTCGGGGCGTATTATAATCTGATCAACAATACACCACAATTTATGGGCATTGTTAATGAACAATTGACCAATATTCTTTCAGTTTATGCGGCCTCTACCTATAGTTATGATGAACGTTACTTAATTAGTGGAAGTATAAGGTCTGATGCTTCCAATCAATTTGGTCAACAGGCAAATAGTAGGTTTCAACCTATCTATGCAATTGCTGGGCGATGGAGTATTAAGAACGACTTATTAAAAGAGCTCAACTGGATAAATGACCTTGCTTTGAGAGCGTCTTATGGCTTTCAGGGAAATATGATTGATAACCAGACTTCACAACTGGTATTGCAGCGAAGTGCGAATAATGTAATTTATAATTCTTTGACTTCTACGGTTACCAATTTGCCAAATCCTGATTTAAGTCGTGAAAAAACAAGTTCGACTAACTTAGGCCTTGATTTTAGTTTGTTTGCCGGAAAGCTCAATGGTACGCTTTCTTATTTCTATAAAAAGACAACCGATGCTTTCCTGACCAAAGCGGTATCAGAAATCAATGGAGTAAACCAGTATGTTGTAAACCAGGGTGATTTAACTAACCAGGGCTTCGAAGTTTCATTAAGCTTCATGCCGGTAAATAATTCAATTGGAAAGGACGGCAAACGTGGGTTTAGCTGGAGAATAGATCCGCAACTAGGACAGGTTATTAATAAACTGATAACCGCTGCGGTAAGTAGTAAAACAAATTTAGTTCAGAATACGATCAATGTATCTAATCTGCTCAACGGAAATGTGCAGATTGCTGGTAAACCGCTTTATACTTTTTATTCTTTTAGATACCAGGGTTTAAGCAATGCAGATGGCTCTCCAATATTTTATAATACTGCAGACAGTTTAAAACTTTCCTATAACGGTCAGACACCAGCCGAGGTCTATTTTCAGGTATTGGACGAATCCGGTACCAGAATACCAATATTACAGGGTGGGATATCTAATTCCTTTGGGTACAGAAATTTCAGTCTCTCAACAAATTTCGCTTATAGCTTAGGTAACAAAGTACGGCTGCTCAAAATTGCTTCCTCATATGGCACTTCAAATTCAGGATCTACCATTACGCCATATCCTCAGCAGAACCTTCGCCAGGAATTTGTTGATCGCTGGAGAAAACCAGGTGACGAGAATTTTACCAATATACCTGGATTGAAAGTAAACCCTGTTAATGTCTCGCCATGGTGGAATGGTTTGCCTTACAGCTGGGCAACTGATGTTTATGAAATGTATGACAATTCTGATTTAAGGGTTGTAAGTGGAGACTACCTGAAGCTGCAGTCTGCGTCTTTCCGGTATAATCTTGAAAATAATCTGTGCAAGTCTCTTGGTCTGAAATCAGCTTATATAGGTCTTTCGGGAACCAACCTGTTTACGATTGCCCATAAAGATCTAAAAGGGCAGGACCCTGCGCAGTCTGGTCAAACGCCACAGATCAACTTATCAATACGTCCAACGTATTCATTTAATTTAAACGTGACTTTCTAACAAACATATGGTTATGAAAAAGATAACAATAGTATTGGTGCTGGCGGTGTTAACCCTTGGCTCCTGCAAAAAATTTCTCGAAGAATATTCTCAGAATCAGGTATATGCCAGTACGGCTAAGGATTTGGATGAATTGCTGATCGGGGAAGGATATATGTATAGTGGTAATCCTACCGATGTAATATCGAGTCCCGCAACTTTTCAGTTGGGCAATGAAACTTCGGAACCAAATTTCCCCTTTATACATGTAATGGACGA
Source organism: Pedobacter psychroterrae (assembly GCF_004331695.1). Classification (GTDB taxonomy): domain Bacteria; phylum Bacteroidota; class Bacteroidia; order Sphingobacteriales; family Sphingobacteriaceae; genus Pedobacter; species Pedobacter psychroterrae. Next base: position 968,468 of record NZ_SJSL01000001.1, read on the forward strand.
CGATTCGGAAGAGTTTGTAGGTGGCAACATCGGACCTGAAAATAATGCCCCGAGAAATTCTTTGAGTGGCTTTCATCGCTGGCAGCCACGTCCATTTGTAAATGGATTGAATGTTTCTGTTCAGGATAACAACTGGAAGAGGTTTTACAAGAGTATCTCACGTATAAATGCGGTGATTGAACTTGCAGATGGACTGAGAGGCAAAGAAGATAATAATGCGTTAGATAAGATTGAAGGTGAAGCCAGGTTTTTAAGGGCAGGCTATTATTATTTGCTCGTAAATCTTTATGCAGTGCCTTTCAATAAGATGAATGCAGCTACTGATGAAGGTGTCCCAATGAAGTTGACTTCCAAAGTTGAAGATAAATTTTTTGTAAGGGAGTCTGTACAGACAATTTATGATCAGATTTTTAAGGATCTTGAAAGGGCAAAAATATGTTTACAAAACATGGTTTCTCCGAACCCATTACGTCCTAACTTATCTGCAGTGAATGGTTTTCTGAGCAGACTTTATCTTTATACGGAGCAATACGATTTGTGCGTCCAAGCCGCTGACAATGTGCTCAGCCAGGGAAGTTACACGTTGCTAAATTTAAATGGATTCACGGGAGCCAGTTTTACTTTCAGAGCGTCTCCTGAAACAATTTTCACCCAAGGAGGTTACAGCATGAATCAGATTCACGTTGGAGATTTTACAGCCCGTTTCTTCCCGGGCCTTGTTTCTGGTTACAAAGCTTCATCTGATCTTATTTCTAAATATAGTGCCGGTGATTTACGGAGAAATGTGTTTTTTAAGAACTCACAGATATATGGTCAGCCATTATGCCAGAAGCTGGCTACCCCAGCTAGTCAAACAAATTCAGTTTCTGACAATTTTCTCATTCGACTGCCCGAGATCTATTTAAACAAGGCAGAGGCTTTAGCAATACTTGGGCGTTCGGCAGAAGCACAGTCTGCCCTTCAAATTTTACGGGCTTCAAGGTTTGCCCCAGCTAATTTAACCGCAGTAAATAGTACCGGAGCTGATCTTGTAAACTATGTCCGGGATGAACGAAGGCGCGAACTTTGTTATGAAGGTCAGCGTTGGTTCGATCTACGCAGATATGCTGTCAATAGCTTGTTTCCTCTCAATATAACGATAAAGCACAATAAATACACTTACAGTACAACCACATTTAACACCTTTACTGAAGGTTATTTTGAACTTAGGCCTTTTTCGGAGGATATGTCAGCCTATGTATTACCCGTTCCGGATTATGCTATTGAGTTCAATCAAGGGAGTTTGAAGAACCTCGTGCGGCCGGAAAGATCCATTAAATAAGTATAACCACTAACAAGATTCTATATGAAACTATATGTCATATTATCAATAATTCTTACTATTTTTTTTACTTCATGTAAAAAGGAGGACGTACTCGAACCTTCTTTGATGGATAAAAACTTCCTTTCTGTAAAAGATAATCAAACTGATCCGGTAGATCATGAAATATATAATATTTATGTTCAATATGGTGTGCCTATTTTTTACAATGATACGGTGATTAGAGAACAACGCTTTGATGCATCAGGTAAACGTTTTATGTATTATGAAACCCTAGCTGTAAATTATGCACTTACGGGCACTACTTCCGCTGGAACGATCGCTCCACCACCAGATTACTATAAAATTCCGGATAGTAAAACTACATTATTGCCATTGATCGAGTTTATAAGGGATGAAGTAATCGCCAAGTTGCCAAAAGGGATTTACGTACCAAGCATATTATTGCTGGATTCATTGAAAAGCTTGTCTTCAGGGACGTTCGCCGTCAGGGGACTAAATACAGTTGGCATTAGTAAAGGGAAGGATTTCAGTTCGCTAAATGCAGTCAGTAAAAATACTTTAAGGGCAGCGGCACTACGTTCCATGGTAAGCACATTCATAAATTCTGATACAAATGCAGCTTGGCTTAGTTCTAATTTTTTAAACGTATCCCGTGCGTTTTATACCACTGCGGATCTTTACAGTTCTCCAAAGTCCCAGTTAGAATTGTCAAAGGTATATTTTGCTAACCCGGGGCTTAACAGGCCTGAGCAAATCGGTTTTTTGGGTAAGTATTCTGGTGAGGATTACGGCTTTCCAAGGACACCAACCCTCGCTCAGGATATCAACATGTATCTAGAAGCTGTATTTGCGAATACAACGGCAGAATTTACCCTTAAATATGGGACATACATTCCGGTTATGCTTAAATACAATAGAATGAAAGAAAAGCTGGTTGAAATCGGTTTTATATTTAATTAATTATGCCCCCGGGAGGATTCAACAGAACCGGGGGTTATCAAGACACCATCCCAAATATTTCAAATGATTAGAACCAAATTTATTATTCCCGCATTTTTTTTGTTGATCCTCTGGAGTTCTGTCCTAAAAGCGCAACGTAATGAGGGTATTCAGTTTTTCAAAGGAACTTACCAAGAGGCACTGAATAAGGCTGAAAAGGAGAACAAACTTATCTTTATGGACTGCTATACCAGCTGGTGTGTGCCTTGCAAAAAACTGGCCGCAGAAGTTTTTCCGAAGAGGGAAATAGGAGAGTTCTATAATACGAATTTCATCAATATCCAGATGGATATGGAAAAGGGAATTGGTATTGAACTAACAAAAAAATTCGGAGTTTCGGCCTATCCAACATTGCTGTTGATCAATTCCTCTGGCTATAAAGTGGATCAGATTGTAGGTTATTGGGAAGCGGATACCCTGTTGAGCTGGGCTGGCCGTGGCTTTAGCAAAAGGAAGGAAGTTACGCATGAAATGAAATTCGATAGTGGAGTAAGGGACGCCGAATTCATTTCGAGTTACTTCGGTACGTTGATAAAAGAGGGGCAGATTGATAAAGCGAGAACAGCTTTTCAAAAAATATTGTCTATAGAAGGCTTCAAGGCTTTAAGCCATCCTAAATATTTTCAATTGCTAAATTTAGTTGATTTTGACGATCCAGCGATCAGCTATGTCGCGCGGCACCAGGAGCAGTTCAATAAAATATTTACCAAAGATTCAGTGAGCCAAAAGCTCAGATCTGCCTTTGTTTCTGTTCGTCCGTTGAGTAAAATATTTCCTTTTACAATGCCAAGGGGATATAAAGAGCAGGCACATCAACAGTTGCTGAGCAAAATAGATGCACTCTATTTAGCTGACCGGGAGTTTATGGTCGCTGAGATTGAGGTATATGTATTATCTAAAACAGGCAGGTCCGAACAAGCGTTTCAAATCGCAGAGAAGGCTGTATTAAACGCTAAAGAGACCTGGAGGTATTTTGAGATGGCTTGTATGGTTAACTGGTGCTTTCTTAATCAAGAATACAGGATGAAAGCTGCTTCCTGGCTGGATACCGCTATTTCTTTGAGTACTGATCAGGTTTTTATTGCCGAGGCAAGAGCATTTGCGGATTCACTTCGCAGACCCATTTCTGATTCGCTTATTATTCCGACAGTAACTGTAATGGGAAGACGACTATACGGACTTTAAATTTACAATCTACCTATACATGAAAAAAATATTTCAAAAAGCATTTCTTGCAAGTATAATTATGCTATTCCTTCTGCGTACGGAGTTGAAAGCAGAGGGCATCGACTTTTTTAAAGGGACTTGGGAACAGGCACTTCAAAAGGCGAAGGCCGAGAAGAAATTAATCTTTCTCGATGGCTATACAACATGGTGTGTTCCTTGTGCAGAACTGTCGAAAACAGTATTCCCAAGAAAAGACATAGGGGACTTTTTTAATGCGCATTTTGTCAGCGTACAGATGGATATGGAAAAAGGAGTGGGTGTTAATCTTGCTAAAAGTTTTGAGATCTCTGCCTATCCTACTTTGGTGATCGCCAATTCCTCGGGTTTCAAAATATCGGATATCGTTGGGTTAAGGGCACCAGATGAATACCTCGATTGGGCAAAAAAATCGCTAACGTCAAGGGCAGAGGTTAATGATGATGAATTGCTGTCACAGGGTAAAATGGATGAGACCTTTATTAAAAAGTATTTTTTTAACCTTGTGAACGAGGGAAAGACCTTTAAAGCGAGATTGAAGTTGAATGAACTTTACCAGAATTATGGCCCTGTTTTATTCGAGAAAAAGTATTTCTATGACTTGCTGGCCCTTGCGGAGGTCGACTCACCATTGATGATGTATGTGGTGAGAAACCGGCCAGTGTTATATAAGCGATATGGGAAGGATGATGTAGACGCTAAGATCAGGGCGGTTTACATAAATAGTAAGTATCTCACCAACTTTCTTAGGATGCCTGCTTCAAAAGGTATTGACGAGCAACCTTTTATCGCTTATATTCAAAAAATGAGGGATCTGCAACTGCCTGATGTTGATTTCCTCGCTTCCGAGGTTGAGTTTTTTATGTGCTGTAAGCGAAGGGATTATGGTCGGGCAGTTGAAATCATAGAAAGAAGTTTAGATCGAGCTCCTGCATGGAAATACTACGATTTCTTACGTATGGCCAATTGGGAGTTTATTCGAAGTGAGCCCAGAGCCAGGATTCTCCCTTTGGCCAAAAAAGCACTTGATATGCCTGGAAATGAACCCTATCTGGAAGTCTTTAAAAAGATTTATGACGAACTCATGAACCGTGGGATGGGATCTTTCTATCCTTCTACGATGTTGATGGGGATTATTATATGACTGTAAAGGAATGATTATGAAGAGGTTTTTGTTAGCGATAACGCTTTATTTGGTTTATTTGGTGCCGGCTGAGGCTCAGGGAATAGTTTTTTTTGAGGGTAGTTGGGCTCAGGCTTTGGAGAAAGCTAAAGAAGAGAAGAAATTGGTGTTTCTGGATTGTTATACCGTTTGGTGTGCTCCATGTCTGGAAATGGCGAAGGAAACTTTCCCAAGGAAAGATGTAGGTGATTTTTTTAATCAATATTTTATTTCTGTCAAGGTCGATATGCAGAAAGGTGAAGGGCCGGTTTTGAAAGATAGGTATGCCGTGAATGGATATCCAACTATGATGTTTGTTAATGGAGATGGGTATCCGGTATCTACGATATACGGGAAACATAATGCTGAGGCGCTACTGAAATGGGCAAAGGACGTGAACAATGGGAGAATAGAGATATCACTAGAGCAGGAATTTAATGCGGGAAATAGATCAGAAGCATTAGTTGACAAATATTTTTTAAAAATTATCACGGATAAGCAGTTTGCTAAATTAGATTCTGTAATCAATTTGATGGCAAATGATAATGGAGATGAAATACTTTTGCAGGCTGCTTATTTCAATGCACTGAACTATTTACCTATTGACAGTAGGGCAGTACAGTATTTTACTTTAAATCACAAGAAATATGCGCAAAAATATGGGTCGGACATGACGCATAAGAAATTATCTGAAATTTATGTTTCTTATAAACAGCTCGCTACAATGTATGATACGAAACCACCCAGGTCGTTGCTGCAAGATGGGTATGAGAAATTGATTAACGGTTTTTATGAGCGAAAGCTACCTTATTCCGATTTTATGGTAGCCCAAGTTGATTTCTATATCGCGATGAGAAATCAGGATGATCTGCGTATCAAATCTATCGCAGAGAAAGCCTTAAAAAACGCATCCGCTTGGCAATACCTTTGTTTTGCCGACTTTAATACAAACCAGAATCCGATAAGAAACACTAGCATGGCAGAAATTTGGCTGATCAGGGCAATGGGTGAAGGTGATAGTGGGGTTTTTAAAGCAAAAGTGAAGGATATCGCTCAACGTTATTCGATAATAATTCCAGAAAGATAAGTCTATGCATTTAAAATTTTATCTGACACTTGGTTTAGCCATTTGTACGGGGATTGCTTTTGCCCAACGTTCAAGGAAGGTTGCGGAGCAATTCACGCTTGAGAACTCGACTTCACTGTTATATAGTACATCGGTTGTACCCAATTTTTTAAAGGACGGGGACAAGTTTTGGTATAGCTTTACCACCAAAGACGGGCAGAAGGAGTATTTAGTTGACCCGCATAAAAAGGAGAAAAAAATCCTTGTAGATAAACAAGTTATGTCCTTACCGCCAAGAGTATTTACACACGTTAGGCCGGATAGGAAGTTCTATCCTGCTGAATTCCGGGTTTCACCCGATAGTAATTATGTTCTTTATTCTAAAGGATACAATTTGTTTCTAAAAAAAGAACTTAAGCTGGATTCTCCCGTAAAGTTCACAGATACTTCTACCATCCAGCTAACGATGGATGGCTTTAAGGATTACAGCTATCAGGAACGTGACGGAGATACTTCGTCAGGTTATGCGTTACCAAAAGCGGTATGGGCCGCGGATGGTCATCACTTTTATATGTTGAGGAAAGATAGCCGAAGATTAAGCAAGATGACAATTGTCAATGGGCTGGCACCGGTACCTTACGGCAAGCAATATGTTTATGAGCTTCCGGGAGATGAACATGTTCCACAGTATGAGTTTTCAATCGGCGATGTTTCCAGAAAAGAATTGCTAAAAGTGGACATCAGTCGCTGGAAAGACCAAATGGTAGAGTTAAAAGGCGAAAGTAAAGATGGTAAGTGGGTTTATTTTACCAGGAAAAAGCGAACCAATGAGGAGATAGAGGTATGCGCGGTTTCTCTTGTTGATGGGAGCGTTAAGGTCTTGATTCACGAAATCAGTAAACCATACCTGAATGAACAGATGGCTTATTTATCATTTGTGAATAGTGACAGGGAGATCATTTGGTATTCTGAACGATCAGGTTTTGGACATCTTTATCTGTATGATCGTCAGGGTAAATTGAAAAATCAAATTACCAGGGGGGAATGGGTGGCCGGTCGGGTACTTCGGATAGATACAACCAAAAAAGAGCTTATCCTTGAAGGTTATGGAAGAGAGGTAGGATGCAATCCTTATTATGCGATGATCTATAAAGTAAAGTTTGACGGTTCAGGATTGAAATTATTAACACCGGAATTTGCCAATCACGAGATAAGATTTTTACCTTCTGGGAAGTATTTTGTAGATAACTTCTCGCGTGCTGATCTTGCTCCCCGTTCGTATCTAAAAAGTGTAGACGGAGCATTAAATATGAGACTTGAAGAAGCCGACCTGAGTAAGCTCATAGCTACTGGATGGAAAATGCCAGAGACATTTAGTATTAAAGCAGCGGATGGAAAAACTGATTTATACGGTGTTTTATGGAAACCGGTTGATTTTGATGAGCACCGAAAATATCCAATCATTTCTCATGTCTATCCCGGTCCGCAGTCTGAAGAATTAAATATCAGTTTCAGTGTAGATGGAAATTTCAATGCTTCACTTTCGCAATTGGGTTCAGTAGTTGTTACTATGGGACACCGTGGTGGGAGTCCTCAGCGTAGCAAGGCTTATCATACCTTCGGCTACAATAATCTCAGGGACTTTGCATTGGCCGATGATCGCCATGCGTTACTTGGACTTGCGGGTACTCATCGGTATTTAGATACCTCAAGGGTCGGAATTTTTGGTCATTCCGCAGGGGGAGCTATGGTGGTTACCGCGATGTGCACCTATCCGGACTTCTATAAAACAGGTGTTAGTGCATCGGGAAATCACGACAATACAATTTACAACCGGTGGTGGGGCGAGTCTCATCAAGGTGTTAGATTTTCCGGCGGCACCTTTCACTTTGATGTAAAAACAAATCTAACAATTGCCGATAAGCTAAAAGGCAAACTGATGCTGGTGAGCGGTGATGCGGATGATAATGTAAATCCTGTGCATACTATGAGGATGGTGGATGCATTAATCAATGCGGACAAGGATTTTGAATTGGTGATGTTACCGGGACAAGGGCATTTTTACTTTGGTAAACCGAAGTTGTATTTTGAGAGGAAGATGTGGGACTGGTTTGAAAGAAACCTTATAGACATAAAATAACTTAGTTTAGGTATATAATTTATTAAATAGTAATTCTATGAAGTCAACAAATAAACTTGTAATAACTCTTGTTTTGCTTTTTGCTTTTTCGGCTGTTCAGGGCCAAAAGCCGATATCACTTCCATTCAACTGGCATTTACTGGATCTTGTTCAAGACAGCTTATTTGGTTCAGGGGTAGAAAAAAGCTACCTTAAATTGTTAAAAGGGAAAAAAGCAAGGCCAGTTGTAGTTGCGGTGATTGATGGTGGTGTAGATATTAACCATGAGGATTTAAAAGCAGTTATCTGGAATAATCCCAAAGAGATTCCTGGTAATTTAAAAGATGATGATCGCAATGGTTATGTAGATGACATTCATGGATGGAATTTTTTGGGGTCTGCGAAAGGAAATGTGCAGTACGACAATATGGAAATTACCAGGATAGCTGTTGCCGGAGATGTCAGGTTTAAAGGATTGAATTCCGCAACTGTTAAAAAAGAGGATCTTGCAGATTATCTGTTGTACAAGGCCAGTAAAGATGAGGTTGATAAAGACTATGCGGAGGCAAAGGGGATGGTTGATAATCTTGAGCCTTTTAAGAATGTGCTCGACACAATTTTGGTAAATATGAATCGTAATCCTAACCCGTCTTTAAAGGATTTTGAGATTTACAGACCAACGACTGCTGGTCAGGCGCGAGTGAGAAGCGTAATGATGCAGCACCTTGCTACAGGTCAGCAATTTAAGGATATTTATGCGCAACAAATTGCCGGTTTGTTGGCGTTTGTGAAAAAGATTGCGGATTACCATAAGAATAAAACTTATGACTCCAGGATAATGGTTGGAGATAATAAGGAATTAGGTTCTTACTATGGAAATAATGATGTTGTTGGTCCTGATGCTGGTCATGGTACACATGTTGCAGGTATAGTCGCTGCGGTACGGGGAAATCAAATAGGTATGGATGGGGTTGCAAGTGCCGCCAAGATTATGGTTTTAAGGGTGGTTCCGGATGGTGATGAAAGAGATAAGGATGTCGCTAACGCAATAAGGTACGCTGTTGACAATGGGGCTTCGATTATAAATATGAGTTTCGGAAAATCATTGTCTCCAGATAAAAAAATTGTTGATGATGCTGTTAAATATGCAATGTCTAAAGATATTCTTATCGTGCATGCAGCGGGTAATGAGAATATGAATACTGATATGCATCCGGTTTATCCTAACCGGAACTATCAGGATGGTGGAAAAGCTGCGAAGTGGATAGAAGTTGGATCATCTAATCCGTTGAATGATCGCAGTTTGAAATCCTCATTTTCAAACTATGGAAAAATCAGCGTTGATGTCTTTGCACCTGGAAATCAAATTTATAGCGCCATTCCGGGATCGGGCTACGGATTTAAAAGTGGTTCTAGTATGGCTGCCCCAGTGGTTGCTGGTATTGCTGCATTGTTAAGGTCTTATTATCCAAAGCTTAAGGCAGGGCAGATAAAGGAGATATTAATGAATTCTGTTTCTCCCGTTCAGCGTTCGGTAGATATTGCTGTAAATAATGATTCTGTTGCTATACAATTTTCAGATTTATCGCTAAGTGGGGGAGTGATCAATGCTTTTCAAGCGCTCGAAGCTGCATCAGCATATTGATAAGGATTTTTATTTTTTTGTAAAAACATCTTTAATACGGGTTTGATGTACAATATCGTCCAGATATGTTAATACGGGTGGTAAATATTATATTTAGGAATATTGATGAGAAGGCGCCCTTAAGTCCGGAATCTAGGGAATTGCAGATGGAATTTGTACTCAAACTAATTGAGTTGATTGAGCCTTTATCTCTGTTAGACTTGAATGGTCAGGCTATTGAAATGAAGGTTCAGGATCATTTTTCCGATCCTAACTGGCAATGTGTACTGGTGCTTGAACAAAAAATTAATGACCGGTTACCGTTTTACCATGGGGCTGAGCTGCTACATTTAAAAGAATTGTCAAGTATACTGCGTGATGCAATGTCAAGAGGGGTATCTGGACAATAGGAAGTTAACTGGTTGATGTCATAATAAAGAAATGCAAATTCGGTTGCTTTAAATTCATCTGTTGCAAACTTTCCCAGAGTTTTAATAAAATTGTTATGTCTAAGATGAGTGATGTTTGGTTACTATACGGAAGTACTGGGCTTCCAATAAGACGTTCTTGTCATAATCTTATTATTTTTTGCACCTTCTGATAAAGAGTTCAGAATAAATGTGTTTTCAGTTAGTTTCGATTAGCCATAATTAAACACTATGAATCCTTTAATCAATTGTTTTTTTATTAAACGTGATATCTGCATGCTGTATGGGCATTATTAATCGGGTAAACCCAATACTGGATATATTCGTTCGGTCTACTGCGGCTTTTTAAAGCCACGGTTAATGCTTGATGTTGCTAATTATTTCTTGTTGTTTTTTGTAGAAATACCGAAAGGCATTTTAATCAGGCTTTCTAGCTACCAAAACTTTCCATTACTTAAGTTGGTATGCCAAAACCCATCAAAGTATTTTAAGCCTGTACCGATGCCCCTGTCCATTGTAGAATGTGCAAGCAACATTATGCCAACAAGCATAAAGTTCTTATTTCCCTTTGCCAAACCATAAAGGCCAATCACAACTGCTGTTCCCTTGAAATGAACGATGTTGTACAGAATTGCTCCAACAACAGGATTGATGAAATAACCCACCATAGCCAGGTCTGGCACCAATAAAAGGGCCGGGAACCACCACCATTTCAGATTCATTCGTGAGAACAGGTAAATGCATCCCATAAACATTGTCAACTCTTCAATTTGAATTAAAATTTCCATAAAATTTCGTTTTAGTTTTTGTATGATAATATAATTTGTGATTTCCAATCTTCGATGCTTTCAGAACTTGGCCTGTCTGCCCTATCAAAGAAAAAGTGTTTTTTAATTTCCAAGCCTGAATAGCTATAAATACCCTTATCGGAAGTGAGGCTAAGCGCAGTATCCATTCCAATGGCCTCATATTCAGCATTGGATTTCCCATGTGTGTTAATTATGATTGCTTGCTTGCCTGCAAGTAAACCTTTTTGTACGCCATTGTCATAGCGGTAGGCAAACCCATAGCTAAAGACACGGTCTATGTAACCTTTCATTATTGCAGGCAAACCCGTCCACCAAATGGGATGTATAATGGTGATGCAATCTGCCCAAACAATAAACTCCTGTTCTTCCCTTACGTCGTCGGCAACTATTCCAGCTCGCTGACCAGCCATGTCAACCAATGAAAGTACTGGATTAAAATCTAGCTGATACAAGTCTCTAACTGCTACTTCGCTACCCATCATTTTAAGATGGTTTGTAAGCGAAGCCTTAAATTGACTGTTTAAACTTTTGGGATTGGGATGGGCATAAATAATTAAATGTTTCATCGTTTTATTTTTTATTGATCTGATGAAACAAAAGTATGGTACCGCTACCGGCTAGAATTGTAAGAAAACGAAATCAACTTATCGGATTACAAATATCTTGTTGAAATTTAAGGTATTTGGCGGGACTGAGGTTGATGTAATGTTTAAAGTCGTGGATCAGTTGGCTTTGGTCGTAATAACCGCATTCGCTGATGATTTCAAACCAATCTATCTTAGAAGCATTTTTGGCAAGGGTTTGGATAAGGTCGATCGCTTTTAAAAACCGTTGGTAACGGCCAAGTTCTTTCGCTGAATAACCGAAATGTTTTTTATGGTTAAGTTGGATATTCCTTTCTGTTTGATTGTTTTGGTCGGCAACAGCTTTAATGGGATTTAAGGCTTGCTGACTAAAATTGGCCAATTGTTCGGCAACTTTAGGTCGGTAAATAAGGTAAGGATCACTAAATTTAAGGATATGGTTTACCCTATCTTCTATACGGTCTAGTTTATTCAGTTCATGCCACAAAACCGTAAAGCAGTCTTCATTAAGTAGTTCATCAGGATTGATGGGAACGTGTTCAGCAATAGCAGCATTTCCAAAAAAACGGTAGAACGCATCATCCTTAAAATTGACCGTTAATATCTCAGCACCTGCAGGCAGGGTGTATTCAAATGCATGCTTAATTGGACCAAGCATGAGGCAATTTTCCACATCTATTAGAGTATTTTGCCCTGACTTGAGGGATGGGACAGCCCCAAAACTAAAAATGAGGATAGTTTGGTAAGATGGCAACAAGGTTTTGGTAATGATTTCGCTAGATTTATTTTCTGCAAAATAAAAATGGGAAAACACTTCTTGATAGGCTGGGGAAACAGGAATCCTAAAGGTGTTGTATCCAAAAGTATTTTCTTTCATTTTTTTATTGATTATTAGAAATCAATTATTCTAACTTATCTAAAATTGACAAAACCTTATTGCTTTTCTAACCTGCCTCTTTCAAAATATTTTTATTAGTTCAATTAATCAAAGCCCGGAATTTCAACGGTGTTAAATTGGTTTTATTCTTAAACAACTTACTAAATGATTGTGGATATTCAAAACCAAACAGATAGGCAATCTCACTAACAGACAAATTTGTCGTAGCGAGTATTTCCTTTGCTTTTTCTATCAGGTAATTATGGATATGCTGCTGGGTGTTCTGCCCGGTAAGATTGCGCAGCATATCACTTAAATAATCTGCAGAAACATTTAATTGACCTGAAATATATTGAACGGTTGGCAGCCCAATATTCCGTAATTGTTCACTGTTGAAATAATCAGAAAGCGAGCGTTCCAATTTCACCAACAAATCGCTACTTGCTGCTTTACGGGTAATGAACTGCCGGTTGTAAAATCGATTGCAATAATTTAATAACAATTCGATGTGGGAAATGATTACGTCCTGACTAAAATTGTCAATGACCGACCTGTACTCCTTATCTATATTTTGCATGATGGTGGTTATAGATTTTTCTTCATCTTCAGAAACATATAATGCTTCATTTACTGCATAAGAAAAATATCCATATTCCTTTATGCTTTTCCCCAATGGATAATTCCTAATAAAATCAGGATGTAAAACCAACCAATATCCAGCTAATTTCGAATCAGGAACAATATCTGTGGTTATTACCTGTGCAGGCGAAAAAAAAGTCATTATACCTTCATCAAAATCATAATACTGTTGCCCATACTTCATTTTACCTTCGAAATTATATTTGATGGCGATGCAATAGAAATTATATGAAACACTGCGCAAACTTTCATCATCAAAGCATTTAATGTCCTCGAAACTGATCACGCTAACTAAAGGATGTTTTGGCTTGGGCAATTCCAACAATCGATGCAGTTCGGAAATCGAATTGATGATATAAGGTTTGCTATTGATATTTTTCATTTCTATAAAGATAAAAAATTAGTCGAAATTGGTGGAAAGGGTCAAATGTTTCCAAGCTTCAAATTCTTGCTTTTGCTTTTCATTATGATCCAGTACCAACTGGTAAGTATCTGGCCCTAACAATAATCGCAAAGGTGGCTTTTCCAACTTTACAATATCGGTCAATATCTTTACCAGTTTTTCAGGGTCGCCAGCTTGTTGACCGCTAAATGCTGACCATATTTTTTCTGCTTTGTCCAAACCATATTCCTCAATTCTATTTTTGGCAAAGGTCATGGAGCCCTTGTCCATAAAGTTAGTCCTAAATTGCCCAGGTGCAACTACCGTAACCTTTATGCTAAAATCTGCTACTTCTAGCGCCAATGCCTCAGATAGCCCGATAACCGCAAACTTTGATGCGTTATAACTCGTTGCATTTGCAAAACCCACATAACCTGCATTTGATGAAATATTGATAACATGCCCAGATTTTTGTTTTCGTAAATACGGCATCACATTCCTAATCACGTTAACCGCTCCAAAAAGATTTACATCTACGGTTTGGCGAAACTCTTCATCAGTCATTTCTTCCATACTACCAACCAATGAGTAACCTGCATTATTAACAACCACATCAATTTTGTGAAATTTTGAAACAGCTTGTTCCATTGCATTTTTGACATCCTTGTCGGAAGTAATATCCACTTTAATGGGCAGGAAATTATCCTGATATTCCGTAACGGAAGTTTTAAAACTTTCGATAGTTCTTGAAGTAGCAACTACTTTATCGCCCTGCGACAATACTAATTTTGTTAATGCTAGGCCCATGCCTTTTGACGCCCCGGTTATAAACCAAACTTTTTGATTGCTCATGATTTAATATTTTTGTGTGATACAAAATTGAGGCATTTGCAAAAATAAAAAGTGCTTAAAACCTGTAAGATTGTATCCAAAACAAGAAAATCGGTTCGCTTAGGATCCTTAATAGCTGGATTTCAGCTCATCGCCATGCTCTTTGCACATTCTGAACAACACCTATAATCTTTCAAAACAATAATTCCTCACAGCAAAAACCATTTTCCTGCAACAATTTGATAACTGTTTCAGATATTTGACTAATGCTGTCTACCCGCAAAATCTTATCACAATCTTCAAGGTCGAAATTCCATCTTGCTCCTATTAAACATTTATCCAGTTGCGGCTTAAGCGCTTCCACATCGGTGGTATCAGTAACATTGGTCTTAAAAATCATTATCATTTGCTGTTATCTTGTTGATTAACTATTTTTTCCAAATCGACCCATGCACCTCCATTATAAACGTGCTTGAAACCAAGTTCTTTTAGTATTTTCTGTACTTTAACACTTCGAAGACCATGAGAACACGTGGTGATGTAAGTTTTTTCTGGATCTAGCTCTATATATCGATCTCGGATGGTACCCATTGAAATATTTATGGAACCCTTGATATGTCCCGTGTTGTATTCTTTGACGGTTCGCACATCTAAAATTATCCCACCTTTCGCAATTTTGGTCGCAAGCGCCGAGTCGAGGTTTACAAAACGATAGGCGAGATATCCCAGATACATTGTGGTAATTACGCCCAAGAGAATTAGCATTGTTTTTATCATGACTTGTATTTTAATTTGATACTTATATTTTGATTTATTTGAGGGTTTTGATATAGGCCCTGATCAGTTCAACTCCTTCCTTATCAACTACTGTTGTTCCGAGTTTAGGCATGTGGTAATCTCCCATTTCATTCATCCTAATGATGATGTTGTTCTTATTAAGTTCGATGCCAGAGCGTTCGATGCTAGTGTTATAATCAAGGTTAAGTGTAGTTTGCCCTGCATATCCGCCAGGTTGGTGGCAGTGCGCACAGTTAATATCTAGGTAAGCCCTAGCTCTTTGCGCTATTGGTGTTTCTTTGTATTTGTAAGCTGGAAGTCGTTGAAAAGTATCCAAACTAGAGACGTTAATCAACCCCTTATTCATCAAATATTGCAATTGGTTTACCTGTTTTCTGTCACGTTCCACAACCCTATTCAGGTTCCTTACTTTTGGACCTATGGGCAAGATTTCGTTTCCGGAGCGGTGACAACTTACACACTCGTTATTGCGGGGGATATGATAAGCAATCTGTCTTTTTTCTCCAGTGAAGCCTTCCACTTTTAGCTGTACTGTTGCTCCTTCCTTAATTAAAAACGCATCAGTTTGTCCTTCATTCCATTGATAAGTCGCCACATTCCATTTTGAGCCAGCAAAAATAAGCAACCTCGTTTCAACAATATTTAACCGCTTAGCGCTCTCAGATCCGTAGTAAAAAGTCTTGGCAATTAAGGTTCCTTCTGGAAAATCAGGCAATCCATTTCCATTCAAGGTTAGTTTTTTTCCAGCTGGCAGCTTGATCAATCGTTGTTTCTCAGCATAATCAGTAAAAAGGGTCGAAGAGAGTTCGAAGAGCTCAACCCCTAAAGTTGGGTGGAGCGCTGACATCTTTCCTTGAAAAAGATGGTAGTTCGAAAGTTTTTTTTTAAAAACCACTTCATTTCTAATGTCGGGGTTACCAGTAGTATTACAAGAAAGTACGTAGATCAATGGTGCAACCAGCACTAACAGCATAATGATGTGTTTTTTCCCTTGCATAGCTTTGATCAGTCTTTTATTCCGTTTTTTTCGTTCAAAATAGATTCAGGGAGCAGAACATGCTTATCGATGTAAAATGTACCAAATGGAACTATACAGGCCAGTAGTACTCTCCAGGTAGTTTTCGAAAAAGACCAGCGATAGGAAACCCCTACACTCAACGTAATAAATACAAACAGGCAGAAAAGTAAACCATGCACTGGCCCCAGCAGCTTTACCAGTGCTGGATAATGAAAAAAGTACTTTAATGGAGCGGCAACAAATATTAATAAGATAAGAGAAATTCCTTCGAGAAAGCCTATAATTCGCAGCCTGCCTATCGGAGTCTTGAATAAGTATATCATAACAGTATTTTAATTAAAAAGATCTAAAAAATGGACGGCTGGCCAGAGGTGAAAATGGCCATGGAATTGCGATGAATATCACGCTGAGCGAAAGCGAAAACCAGAGCAACATCGTTCCAAATTTTTCCCGGTCAGTCTGCATCCTTTTAGCTCTTGCAG
The DNA here is from genome assembly GCF_004331695.1 of Pedobacter psychroterrae. Lineage (GTDB taxonomy): Bacteria > Bacteroidota > Bacteroidia > Sphingobacteriales > Sphingobacteriaceae > Pedobacter > Pedobacter psychroterrae. Next base: position 984,813 of record NZ_SJSL01000001.1, read on the forward strand.
AACCTACAGTAATCAGTACAACAGAAAGTATCATAAGGGCGATGTGTACATACCTTAAAAAATCATGTTCAGCCAGCCATAAGTGCTTCTCAGCAACAGCAGAATTAAATTTTACGATCGGACTAATCATGTACAAACTCAGTCCCAGCATGAGCTGGATATGTGAAATCGTTGCTGTAAAATGGCGAATGAAATTATCATGTCTATTAAAAATTCGGGTTCTAAAATATCCCCTTGCCGACAAGTAAATACCATAAAATAAAAAAATAAGGACCAGCCATCTGTTGGCTGAATGCAGTGTTAGAAGAGTTTGATGCATAAAACAAAATTTAAAGATACTATTTGGTATGTTTTTAGGTAAAAAAATTTAAAGTTTGATAAGGTAGCTTTTTAGTCCACTTAAGTAGGTTTTATAGGCATCCCTACCCATTACCTTTCCAAGAGTTCTTACTCCTCCATACCCGGAAATAATCATTACCGCAACTTCTTCTGGAGAAACATGAGGTTTAACGAGTGCGGTTGATTGGGCTGATCGAACTGCCGAAACAATCGCATCATGCCAAGTAGATACCAGTTTGGAAAGTGCCGTTTTAAAGAGGTTGCTAATGGGTGACATTTCTTCGATAAGATTAATTGCTGGACAGCCATATTCTACATTGAAAAAACCTTTGTCATTCAGTAACATTTCCATCATCTTATAAAGGTCAGTAACAGGATCTGTACTATTTTCCAGTGGTTTTATCATCTTATCATACAAGTTTGGATAAAGCAACTCACTGATCAGGCCCAACCCCATTTGCTCTTTACTTTTGAAATGGTAAAAAAAAGCTCCCTTTGTTACATTGGTAGTCGAAATAATATCATCTATGCTCGTTGCCTGATAACCTTTTTGATAAATCAGATCAAAAGATTTTTGCATGATGTAGTTACGTGTTTCTCCTGATTTTGACATAAGATACTACTTAGTATGTTTTACAAAAGTATTAAAAAAAATCACTTAGATTAATTTCTTGAGTCATATATAAGTAAATCCTGTTAGATCAATCACTTTTATCTATTAGCTATTTTAGCCACCGAATCTCTACCATCCCGGTAAACGTTTAATAGTACCCGGTCGAATTTTATTTCCGTAATGTTTTCTACCGTTGCTTTGATTTCCAGTAAGGTCGGTGTCCACTCATGTCCGTTCTCGCCACCGTAATAGGCAGTCATGCGTGGATCAGCAATCACTTTGTCATACATCTTCCTTGAGCGCTATTTCTGCTTTGCAGGATATGCCGGTAGAATTGTTTAAAGGTCAGGCGTCTGAAAGTGTATTGGAAACGCAGGTGGAATTGCCGCTGATGAGTAAGGGAGAACATGTAGTGCAGGATTACAATACAGTCGGACTTTCCTTAAAAGCACACCCTGTAAATTTTGTTCGCTCGCAACTGGATATGCTGAACATACGCTCCTGCCATGCGATCAATAACGATTCGACCAATGGACAACTGGTGAAAGTAGCAGGATTGGTTTTGGTTCGCCAGCGTCCGGGAACGGCTGGAGGGGTTTGTTTTATTACCATTGAGGATGAATCGGGTTACTCCAATTTGGTTGTGTTTGAAAAGTTGTTTGAGACTTTTAGGAAGGAGATCCTGCATTCAAGGTTATTGATGGTGGAGGGCCGGTTGCAAAGGGAAGGCCAGGTGGTGCATGTGATTGTAAGCAAGTGTTTTGATTTTACCAAGATGCTGGGCAAGCTGGTGCAGCGGGAAGTTGATGATTTGCCTATTTTGACATTAGCACGGGGTGATGAGAAAACTGCTCCTTATCCGGCTCAGGATAAAAGGTCGCAGGTTAGGGAAGTGGTGCCGAAAGAGGCGTTTCATGGGGGTAGAAATTTTAAGTAGATAGCTTTGTTGCTGAATGAGTGTTAGGTGGCAGTTCGAATGTGCTAGATTTTATTAAATTTACTGACTATTGAAATAATTATGAATGCTGAAGTTATTGATGAAATTACAGAAGGTGTAGCGAAATGCTATCTTATCAGGGTAAAACTGACAGATTATATAACTAGCCTGCCCGGCGATTATCGTGATTACGAGGTGCAAAGGGAAATCGTCAACAACAGTTATCTCGATAATCTTATACAAACTATCCTTGAAAGACGGCATATCCCGCAAATGGTTTTAGTGGCAGAAGACTCAACACTTCAGCCTCATAATGGCAATATAAAAATTGGCGCTTTTAAAGTTCTTGACGGACTACAGAGAACCTATCGGCTTAAAGTGATTTATGATACAATACAACTTGCTATAAGTGAACTTAAGGCCTCTCCAAATATCGTTGACCTAAGCAGATCTCAATTATCAAGGGAATATCGTGAACAACTACGCGAAATAAAGAGTTCAGCTATTCTGTTTGAGAAATTACTAAATTACTTTAGTGAAAATGCTTATGAAGATCCAATAGCTCTAAATCAGCTTTTGGATCGCTCGCAATGGTTCGAGTTATGGGTTGGCCTTGAACCGCCTGACGAAGTCAATAAAATGCTGATTTTAAATGCCGGCCATAAGGCTGTAAAAAACCAGCATCAGTTGGAATTGTTATTTAGCAACATGCTGCCACTTTTTAAAAATATGAATCATGTAGGGTTTGAAGTTATACGTGAACGGGACACATCAACCATTGCTTATTCAAAACACCGAGTTGCAGGCCAATTCCATTTCTCACATCTCATTACTTCCGTTCTTTCGTTTAATGCTGGCAAACCCATTACGAATAACGTTAATTTGATACAGAAAGCGAACTCTGATGACTTTGACGACACAATCTTTGAAAAACTTATAAGTTATAATTTCATCGAACAATTTATTAGCACATTGATGCTGCTTGATGACGAGCTTTCTAAAGTGTACGGTGATGTCGCAATAAGATGGTTAGGCAGAGAAACATCCCTAACTGGATTATTTGCTGCATGTGGAAAGTACTCCAAAGAACGCGACTTAATTCCTGTTGTTGCTCTGACGGAACTCACGCAAAAGATAACAGCAAATCCGCACGCACTAAATCTTAAAAACTTTGAAGAAATACGAAATTCTCTTAATTTGTCTAAAGTAAATATTGGCAATGTTAATAAAAAGGCTGTTTTTGATGCCTCTTTTGACCTACTGTCTGGTTATTCGGATTTCATTATTTGGCAATCATATTTTAATAAAGCCGTATGATAGCCAAGCTAAATATTCTTTACGACAAATTTTTGCCCCTCTTAGCCGACTATTCGGATACTTACGCAGGATATCAGGCCTATGAAGATGTTCAGCCCGATCAGGCTAGAAAGGATAGATTGTTTGAACTGGCAGAAAAAATTGCTGGTTACCAAAATGCTGTTGTCGCCTCAATGGCAGCAAACGTAATTTACAATGATTTCCAACCATTAACTACGGCAGTATCGGATTTGGCTACTGAATTTTCAGATCACCCAGTGGGCAGATTTAGCGAAGTCCTTATGATAATTAAGATCATTGATGTTATTGAAAAGGAGGTTTCAGGTAGTGGGCATCCGCTGGACCTCACCGTCGAACTTGACGACCAAATTTTTTGTTTAGAGGAAATTGTCCGCCCTATGCAGCGTTCAAATTTCCTATCGGAGGATCCGGCAGCCATTGAAAATTCTATCGTACTTTTTAATCTTTCGGACTTAAACGAACTTCAGAATTTTATTGAAAGCGCATTGTTTGGCATGGATCTGCTTTTTCACTTACTTGAAAAGCTTGGTCACGCAACCGCGCCTTTAATTGAGGGACAATTTGTATTGATAAGGAGGGCTCAGCAAGGCCAGGCAGAAGCTGTATTTTCTTGCGCTGCTCTACATTTGGTCAAGGCAGGGAAACTTGTCCATGAGCCAGTCAATTACACAGGTATTCCATCTGTTAGTGCATCCCGTAAAATTCTATCAGATCAAAAATTCCAACAGTTTTCCGATTCGCTTATGATTCTTAGCGAATATAATAGCCAACAAGATATCTTAGATAAATATTTGCGTATTTATCATTTAATTGAGCATTTTATGTTCCGCAAACCAATTGTGGAGCTTGAGCGAAGGAGAAATAACCTGCCATTTTCGATCAGAGATTTTAGAAGTCTTTATAAGAGCGTCGAACAGAGTGAGCCTGATGCTATTAAGGCCTTACTCAAGGAGGTAATGAAGCGTGAAATTGAGCCCAACGTTACATTTACTGACAAAATGTTTGTGGATTGGCAAGCATTATCCGGCCACATAATTGATATAAATCAGTTAAACAGATTGTTTGAATTGATGCTCATAAATGGAAAGAACCCATTTTCGTACGCTGCTATTACAGCGATGACACTGCCAGATATTTTTCATAAACTAGTTTATGCTTTCAGAAATTCTGTTGTGCACAACAAGGCAACGGAATTTCATTTGAACCATGAGACAATGACCATTCATCACGAGACCGGCAATGTTGCCCAGTTAGTCATAGAAAATTTTCTGCTTCCATCTCTTGAGCAAATATCATTTTACCTTATTATTGAAAATAATGATCTTGTCTGGTATCATAATCCGCATCTTACCCTATTTACCGTTTGATCATTATGAGTGATTTCGAAATGATCTTAAACTGTTATTAATAAATGTTTAGAAATTGAAACTCGAAACTAAAATTTATAATTACTGTACAGCTTGTTATAAACTGACAAATCATACTGTAAAAGGACTTCATACGGTTGAAGGCAATTGGGATTATCAAACTACCCATCATTATGCTGTTGTAGAATGTAATGGTTGTAATAATGTGTCCTTTCGGAAAGAAGTTATTGATCATGAGTCAATGGAATATGATCCAGATTCAGGTAGTTACTTCCCCCAAACCGATGTCAGTTATTTCCCTAAAGCTCTTGAAGGGCATCGTAATGAACTCGAGACACATTATATACCTGATAACATCATCGCTGTTTACCAGGATACAATTAAAGCTTTTACATCAGAAGCCTACCTGTTGACCGGTGTAGGTTTCAGGGCAATTATTGAGGCTATTTGTATTGATCAGAAAATCCGTATTAAAGACTTTGAAGATTTGAAACAGCAAATTGACAAGATGTATCAAAAGAAATTAATAACCTTAAAGGAAGCTTCAAGATTGCACACAATAAGGTTTTTAGGTAACGATTCCATTCACGCGATGGTTGTACCAAAGAAAGAAGATCTTCATGTGGTTTTGCATATCATTGAAAATTTGTTGAACAACCTCTATGTGATTGATCAACAGATTAAGGGTGGATTGGAGAAAATGATCCCGGATTTTGCTGGGTTCAGAACCTTACTAAATTTTAGACTAAATAAGTTTGTAGTCGGTGATTCAATCTCATTGGGCAAACTTTTGGAAAAATCCGCCAGACGGCTCGGGGATCAGGCAAGCGAATTCGAAAAAGAGCTGATTTCAAAGATAGAAACTGGTCAGTATACAAAACTTGGGCTTGGCGAAATAAAGCCAAATCCTGACAATACTAAACCGGATATTCAGTATTATGTGGTTTTAGATCTATCCTATGATAAAGATGCGAGTTTTTAGGGAGACGTTGCTCGTGGTCATATCCCGGAAATCATGCTTATTATAGCCTTAATTCGAAATCGTGTGGATAAAAACATTTCATTTGCTAATTTTTTTAGCTTATAATTGTCTAATTATGACAAGTCTAAAATAGAAAAATGGCGAATCAGTTTGGAACTAAAATTAAACAGTTGCGTGAAGCAAATCATCTTTTTCAAAGAGAAATAGCTAGTGCCTTAAATACAGATACGCCTATGCTCAGCAAGATCGAGCGCGGGGAAAGAAAGGCGAAAAAGGAGCAAGTCCCACTTTTTGAAAAGATTCTAAAAGTCAAGAAGCATGAATTGCTAACGTTATGGCTGGCAGACCAGGTTCTTGAGCTAGTAAGTAATGAGCCTGTTGCCTTGAAAGCTATTGACTTGGCGCAGCGGGAAATAAAGGGGTTGACACTTAACCGAAGCTAGCCGTATGTCATATATCGTTGCTAGAAATAAGGCTGAAGGTATTGGTCAGCTGAGAAGATTGATCGCTGCCTTTGAATCCGAACGTAGTTCATTTTTGTCGAGTAGTTACAATGAAACTCAATTGAGAAATGATTTTTTGTCACCTCTGTTGAAATCTTTTGGTTGGGACGTTGACAATACTAGTGGCAAAAACCAATTTTTAAGGGATGTCATTCAAGAAGAGTCCATCGCTGTTGCTGATGATAATGCTAAAAAAAATCCTGATTATACCTTGAGGGTATTGGGACAAAGAAAGCTTTTTGTTGAGGCGAAAAAGCCTGCCGTTGATATCCTAAATTCAGCATCATCAGCCTTCCAGATTAGGAGATACGGATGGAATGCTGACCTAAGTATTTCAGTCCTCTCTAACTTTGAAAAATTAATCATTTATGATTGTAGAAATAAACCGGGAATTGGGGAGAATGAACATGTTTCGAGAATCAAGGTTTTCGAATTTGCTCGATTCGCAGAGGATTATGATGAGATCTATGAGCTGATTTCTTTTGAAAGTGCTTTTGCTGGCAAGCTGGAAGATCTATTTTCCATTTATGACCGCATCGGGCAGAGCTTTGATTCATATTTTTTAGAACAGATTGAGAACTGGCGTAGAAAGCTGGCTCAATCTGCAATTGGCAGAAATATCAGACTTACCAGCGAAGATGTCAATTTCTTAATTCAGCGCTTGTTGAACAGAATTGTTTTTCTACGTATATGTGAAGATAGAACGATAGAAAAGTATGAGACACTTAGATTCATTACTGACTACGAACAGCTAAAAGCCCTGTTTTTACAGTCTGATCTGAAGTATAATTCTGGGTTATTCAACTTTATTGAGGACACTTTATCACTAAATATTGTTTTAGACTCAGAAGTTCTAATTGAAATTTTTAACGACCTTTATTATCCTTTAAGTCCATACGATTTTGCAGTCGTGGACCCTTCAATACTCAGCCAAATTTACGAGAAGTTTTTAGGTAGTCATGTAGTCATGGATGAAGATCGTCAGCTTTCGATTGTGATGGAGCCAGAAGTGGTTGCATCTAACGGGGTTGTCTCTACTCCTAAGTTGGTCGTCGAGCAAATCGTCAAAGAGACATTGCAACCTTTAATGGCTGGTAAGTCATCTTCGGAACTAATGGAATTGAAGGTTGCAGATATCTGTTGCGGATCGGGAACTTTTTTAATTTCTGCTTATGATTTTTTATTGCGGGAAGTAGTCGGAGCTTTGCAGCGGGAGGGCAGCCATGATCGGCACCTCATCTACGAAGGATCTGATCGGTCATATGGCTTGACTTTTAAAGCAAAGCGGCAGATCCTGGAAAAAAACATATTTGGTGTCGATATTAATCCTTATGCTGCAGAGGTTACTCAATTCAGTTTATTGTTGAAATTGCTGGAAGACGAAAGTGGACCTACGGTTCAGGATTTTATTGCCCGGTACGCGCAGCAGGTGCTGCCAAATTTATCGGCCAACGTTAAGTGTGGCAATTCGCTTGTAGATGATCAATTCTATGAGTTTATGCCCGGAGCTATCCATAATGATGCATTGTTGAACAGGGTGAAACCGTTCAGCTGGTCTTCCGAATTTCCTTTTCTTGCGACCAAAGGTGGCTTTGATGCCATTATTGGAAATCCTCCTTATGTAAGAATTCAGAACCTTAAAAAATATAGCCCGGAGGAGATTTTATTCTACCAGAATAAGTCTTATGGCTATAAAGTTGCCCAGAAGGATGCAGTTGATAAATATTTTATTTTTATAGAACGTGCCATTGCCTTATTGAATTCTAGCGGTTTTCTTGGATACATTGTTCCTCATAAATTCTTTATCAACCATGGGGGAACTACCTTACGAAGCTTCATTACAGATTCCTCGAACATTTCAAGAATTATCCACTTTGGCGTAACACAAGTTTTCCCGGACAGGTCAACCTATACCGCGATTCTGATTTTGCAGCAACAGCCAAAAGAGCAGTTCGAGTTTAAACGTATCAAAAGACTTAGCCATTATTTGCTCAATGCTCAGGATGGGTTTAGTTTATACAAGCAGGAGAATTTTAATGGCTCTCCCTGGATATTTTTATCCAAGGCAACCGAAACAATTTTTAATAAATTGGTGAGCGGTGGTGTGGAGCCACTAAAAAAATTCGCAAGCATCTGCGTAGGTGTTCAAACTAGCAAAGACCCCGTATATATTTTTAAGGTCTCCTCTGAGACTGGTTCGACTTTTAAGTTTGTTGCAGCCGGAGTTGAGTGGGAAGTTGAAAAAAGCATCTGTGTGCCATGTATACTAGACTTGTCTTTTTCACTTTACGATCACATTCAACCAAATGCGCAAATGATATTTCCTTATCACGTGGACGGTGGACGGGCAGTTTTGTACACAGAAGAAGAAATGTTAAGCGATTTTCCGCTTTGCTGGAATTACCTAAAGGCGAACAGGTCAGTATTAGAAAAGCGAAGCATTAACGGGAAAGATCCAAAGTGGTATGAATTCGGAAGATCTCAGAGCCTAAGCAGGTTCCAGAATACGCCAAAGCTTATCTGGCCAGTTTTATCTACTCAGCCTTCCTATATTTATGATGAACAAAATATCATGTTCACTGGTGGTGGAAACGGACCTTATTGTTCAATGATCAACAACTCAGAGTTGTCGATATTTTATTTCCTGGGCATCATGGCACATCCGGTAATTGAACGACTGGTTAAGGCCGGAGCCAGTGAGTTTCGCGGAGCTTACTATTCCCATGGTAAACAGTTTATTGAAAATCTACCGATTAAAACAGTCGATTTAGAGGATAAAAAACAGGAGGCAATCTATCAGCAAATTGTAGATGCAGTTAAGGAGCTTATACTGGCTAAAGGTAAGCTTGCAAGTTCTTACGGCTCGAATCGCCTGGTAATGGAGCGCAAAATAGATACACTAAATAAAAAATTAATGACCGCCGTAAATACTTTGTACGGCATAACAGAAGCAGAAGTTGACTTGGTATTGAACGATGAAATGTTTGTGAACCAGTTGATGGACGGAGAATAACTATGGAAATAATTAAAGACGGTCTAACAGCTCAAAAGTTAAGAGGTGGATATTATACACCTAAACAGATTGCGAAGTTTCTTTGCAAATGGGCTGTTGACGAAAATACAAATAAGGTACTTGAGCCTAGTTGCGGAGATGGCAATTTTGTAGAAGAGGCAATTTTAAGATTCAATGAGTTGGGTATTTCAGGGGATCAGCTGAGGGGTAGGATCAAAGGAATTGAACTAATTGAGGAAGAATCCATTAAAGCGAAGGCGCGCGCTAAAACGTTGGGATTAAACTCAAACACTATCGTGAATTCTGATTTTTTTGGTTATTTGAATGAAAGCGATCCTGAACAATATGACTCGGTAATTGGTAATCCACCTTTTATCCGTTACCAGAATTTTCCCGAAGAACACCGTACGCTAGCCATCGAAATGATGGAACGTCTTGGCTTGCAGCCGAATAAATTGACCAACATTTGGGTGCCATTTTTGGTGATTTCCTCCTCATTATTAACTCCAACAGGAAAGCTGGGAATGGTCATACCTGCGGAACTTTTCCAGGTGAAATATGCGGCTGAAACTCGTATTTATCTCTCAAATTTTTTTGAACGGATTACGATCGTTACCTTCAAGAAGCTTGTTTTTTCTGACATTCAACAAGAAGTTGTGCTATTGCTTTGTGAAAAGGAAGCTGCGAATGCTAAAGGCATCCGTGTGGTAGAGCTCAATGGTCTTGATGATCTGGAAACACTCGATCTCAAGGCAGTAAACAAACTTTCTATCAAGAAGCTGGAACATGATTCTGAAAAATGGACGAAATATTTTTTGGATAAAAACGAGATTGAGCTTCTGAGAAAAATCAGGAAGGACAGACGGGTAGTGTTGGCTAAGACCATCATGGACACGAATGTTGGTCTGGTAACTGGCAGGAATGAATTCTTTATGATCAATAAAGAGACTGCACAGAAATGGGATATCTTGCCTTATACCAAAAAAGTAGTTGGCAGATCCAATCATTTCAAGGGAATTGATTTCAGTGATCAGGATTTCGATAACAATGCAGCCGCTAATATAGAAGGATACCTGTTTATGCCGCCTGACGAAGATTTCGACATGTTGCCGGTCGCCTGCCAAAAATATATCAAATATGGGGAGGAGCAAAAGTTCCATACGGGGTATAAATGTAAGATCCGAAAGCGATGGTACATTACGCCATCAATTTATCGTCCGGATGCGTTTGCGCTACGTCAGGTAGGAGATTTTCCAAAATTGATTTTGAATAATACGGAAGCCTCTTCAACCGATACCATTCACAGGGTTCGGTTTAAAACGACAATAGATCCAAAGTTTGTCATTGCTTCATTTTTGAACTCGCTGACGTTTGCATTTTCAGAGGTTACAGGAAGGAGTTATGGGGGCGGGGTGTTGACGTTTGAGCCTACTGAAATTGGGGAGTTGCCATTGCCGCTATTGACTGAGTTATCCGATGAACTATTTGCTGAGCTTGACTCACTGGTTCGAAAAAAAGAGATTAGAAAAGCCTTGGATTTGGTGGATCAGGAGCTTCTGATCAAAAAATTAGCTTACTCACAAAGTGATGTAAATGCTTTACGGAAAATTTGGGAGAAACTGTCAAACAGACGACAGAACCGAAATTAACAAACGTTGTTACCTTCATCTAAATTAACGCCACATGATATTAAAAAGAGTTAAAGTCAAAAACTACCGTCTGCTTAAGGACTTTGAAATGGATCTTGAGCATAATCTTTCTCTTGTCATTGGCAAAAACAATTGCGGAAAGACCTCACTTCTTTCTATTCTGGAAAAGACAATTGGTGATAGGTCAACACGGAATGCATTCAGTTTTGATGATTTCAATATTGAATTTAAAGATGATCTGAAGAAGATGCTGGAGGCAAATGTCGGTGAAATTGATTTTCCGTTTATGGGACTGTCTTTAAAGCTGTTCATCAGTTATGATGAAAGTGACGACCTGAGTAATATCAGTAAAATCATGATGGATTTAGATCCTGACAACAAAACAGTTGTCTTGGCATTTGAGTACAGGATGACTTATGAGCAATACCTTCAATTGAAATCGGACTTCGCTGCATACAAAGCCAAACATTTGGCGCGGCTCAAGGGTAAGCAAGCGGCTAACGAACCTGCGCCAGTTCCGACAAAGTCCGGTTTAACTGACCTTTTTACGGAATTTGCAAACAGTTTTGGGGAGGGGACGAGTGATAGTGATTCAGCACAAGCTGCCGATGAAGATGTTAGCCCAAGTTCAGAAGCTAAAATACTGGACGTTTGTCATTACTTAAATAAGCATTTTAAAGGGTATTTTACCCTCTTTGAAAAGGCGCTGGAATACAACATCGACGATCCATTACATCCCTTTGAAAATGATAAAAATTTCATTGACCTGGGAAAGCAGAAAGAGAAAGTTAATATCAGTAAGATCATAAATTTCAAGTTCATACGGGCCAAAAGAGAGGTTTCTAATAAAGAGCCGGATAAGTCTCTGTCATCTCTATCTTCCCGTATTTACAAAAAGACCGAGGCGAACGAGCAGGAACTGGAGGCCATCGAAGATTTCAAAGATGCTTTGACCGATACGGACTTACAACTCGATGGTATTTATGCGAAGTTGTTTGAAACCGTGATTGGAAAAGTTGCCCAATTTGGCGGCATTACACGTGGTGATTCGATCATTGAGATCATATCTACCTTACAACACCGGGAACTTTTAGAAGGAAATACCACAGTCATGTACCGCCATAACGAAAAGGATCGTTTGCCAGAACACTATAATGGTCTTGGGTATATGAACCTGATCAGTATGATTTTTGAAATTGAGATTCTATTGCAGGAATTCAAAAAGGAAAAGTTTGAAGTTCCGGCCGATATCAATTTGTTATTTATTGAAGAGCCTGAAGCACACACCCATCCACAGATGCAATATGTGTTTATAAAAAACATTAAAGTGCTCTTGGCTAATGGTATACAAAGAGCGGATGGAGAAAACAGAAAGTTGCAGACCATTATCAGTACCCATTCATCTCACATTGTTTCAGAGAGTGAATTCGATGACATTAAGTATTTTAAGCGCGTTGGAAAAGTCGTCGTGGCAAAAAACCTGAAAGACCTGATGAAAGAATATGCAGTTGGGACTAAGCAATACGAGTTCCTGAAGCAATACCTGACCATCAGCAGGGCAGAGCTCTTCTTTGCAGACAAAGCAATTCTGATTGAAGGAGATACCGAAAGGATCCTACTGCCAACCATGATGAAAAAATTAGATGTTGAATACGAACGTCAATGTAAGCAGGATGGAGTAGCTCCAGATCAACTAGCCCTACTTTCCCAAAACATATCTATTGTTGAAGTTGGGGCTCATTCACAAATATTTGAGAAGTTTATCGACTTCCTAGGCATCAAATCGTTAATAATTACCGACCTGGATTCGGTTGACACCGATGGTGCCGCTTGTGAAGTTGCCGCCGGAATCGACTATTCGAACGAAGCGCTGAATTTTTTTCTAGGCGGACAAACATTTGTGGCGCTTAGAACATTGGATCATGCCAATAAGATATTGAAAAAGGCTTCCACCTGGGCGGTGGCTGCCGACGGCGACCTGTGTCTTGCCTATCAAACAGAGGAGAACAGTTATCACGCAAGGAGTTTTGAAGATGCATTTATTCACCTGAACAGAAAGTTTGTGGCTGATCATAAGTCGCTGTTTAAAGCGATTCAAAACGCCGCACTTCTAGACAACGCTGCCAACAATGCTTATGTTCTGGCAGATCGCTGTATCAAGAAAAAAACGCATTTTGCTTTAGACATTCTTTACTATAGTGACGCTGGTTTCACTAACTGGGATATTCCTGCTTACATTAAAGAGGGCTTGTTATGGTTGAAGAAATAACTTTGGAACCTGAAGTCGTTCAAATTTTTGAATGTATAGATCAGGGTAAAAATTTTTTATTGAGCGGTGGTGCAGGAAGTGGTAAAACATACTCCTTGGTGCAGGTGATACGTGAAGCGATAAACCGGAATCCAGCTGCCCATGTTGCCTGCATGACGTATACCAACGCGGCAGTTAGGGAAATTGAGGACCGTGTAAACCATCAAAATTTAACTGTTTCGACCATCCACGATTTTTTGTGGGACCAGATTAAGTCCTTCCAAAAAGAACTCAAAGCTGCCATGGTGGCTTTAATTAATGATCCTGCCGTTGAAGCAATTGCTTCTACTGAAGCACCGGTGCCTGCCGATTATTTCGATCAACATGAAAAGGGGATACAGTATAAAGAGTGGGTAAGCCTGAAGGATGGCTTTATTTCTCATGACGAACTGATCATTTTGGCAGGCTATATGTTTGCCCGGTATGTGAAATTGAGCGATATATTAAAGGATAAATTCAAGTTTGTATTTATTGATGAGTACCAGGACACCCACAAGATTGTGGTAGATATATTCCTGTTGCACCTTAGACAAAGCGGACGTAAGAATATCATTGGTTTCTTTGGCGATGCCATGCAAGCGATCTATGAAGATGGTATCGGCGATCTTGATGCCTACCGTACTGGCAGCGAGGAATTAGTGGCTGAGGTAAAGAAAGAACAAAACCGTAGAAATCCCTCGCTGGTGATTGAACTTGCAAACCGTTTGCGTACAGATGGCTTGAGGCAGGAGCCCTCTACAGACCCTAAAGCACCAAATATGATTGATGGGAGGGTAAAAGCGGGAACAATTGAATTTTTGTACTCTTATTCCAGGGATTTGGCCTTTACAAAAACCACACGTTTTTTTGCTGGTTGGGATTTTGAAGACGCTAAAAGAACCAAAGAACTTAATCTGACACATAACTTGATTGCTCCAAAAGCTGGTTTCAAGGATCTAATTGAAATATATGACAAGGATCCCATTTTGAAATTTTGCGGTGAGTTAAAAAAGCATATTAAGGAGAACGGGCTCATAATTCCTGAAGATTTGACCTTTCATGAAGTTGCAGCTCAGCTAAACTTGCACGTTAGAAAGGACTCGAAGCTTGATTTGATTGTTAGCGACCCAATAAAAAAGTTGTTGTATGACGAATTGAAAGATTTACCATTTTCCGTTGTCCGTAAGATGTATCAATCTAAGGAAGCATTGATCGACGATAAAAAACAGGATGAGGATGATGAGAATAAAAAAGGGTCAAAGCGTGATGCGCTCGTGAGACATCTTTTTAAAATCCAGTTTCTGATTCATCTCTACTTAAATAAGGAATACAATGAATTCATCAGGCGTACCGAGATTAAAGTCACTTCTGTACAGGATAAGATCGACATCAAAAATGTGATTTTGGAACTGAATTGCATGTCTACTTGCAACATTGATGAGGTGATTAAATTTGCTGATGAAAAGGGAATTTGCCGAATCGATGATCGTTTAACACGTTTTGTAGAGGAAAAACAGTACCTGTATAACCGTGTAAAACAGATTCCATTTTCTCAGTTTCAAAAGCTTTTCTATTACCTGGAAGGTTACACTCCTTATTCCACCCAGCATAAGATTAAAGGAGCTGAGTTTGACAACGTGCTGGTGAATCTTGACAATGGGAAGTGGAACGAATACAATTTTAAGAGCCTATTTATTGGTGGTGGCTCAGATCGTGTACTAGCACAGACGCAAAAAATATTCTATGTGTGTTGCACCCGGGCCAAAGAAAATTTAATCGTTTATTTCGATAGCCCTGAGCCTGGGGTGGTCGCCAAAGCCAAAGCCTGGTTTGGCGAAGAGCATGTTCATGAAATTGTGTAATTTCATCCAACCAAATAAATAACTATTCTCAAATCTAAATATGGAAGCTACTCAAGCGCAATTACTTAGCCTGCTCGACGGGAAGAAGCAGTTTACGATCCCTATCTACCAAAGGACCTACTCCTGGCAGCTCAAACAGTGTCAACAACTTTTTGCGGACGTTCTAAGGATAGGGAATGATCCCGGGCAATTGTCGCATTTTATTGGTTCCGTCGTTTACTTTAAACCTGGAAATGCACCTATTACAAGCGTACCTGAGTTATTGGTGATAGATGGCCAGCAGCGGCTTACAACTATATCGTTACTTTTATTGGCTCTCACACACTATTTGCAGCACAACGGTCAGTCGAGTTTGGAAGACGAGAGCTGGGAGGAAGTTCAGGAGACCTATTTGGTAAATAAGCATCGCAAGGATGAATCTAGATACAAGTTGCTACTCACCAGGAAAGATAAAGAGACTTATATCAAATTGATAGAAGGAATTGACAGCCTAGACGCAAACCCATCCAAACATATACTGGAAAATTATACTTATTTCCAAGCCAAGATTGATCAGGGAAATTTTGAGGCGATTTACCTCGGGGTCAAAAAGCTGATCATCGTGGATGTGATTTTGGAAATGGATAAAGACAATCCTCAGCTGATTTTTGAGAGCTTAAATTCAACGGGTCTGGATCTGTCGCAAGCGGACCTGATCAGAAATTATATCTTGATGGGTCAGCCAGTTAGCCATCAGACTGAGCTTTATGAAAAATATTGGTTCCCTATGGAGGAGCGATTTGGGAACCATATCAGCTCCTTGCCCTGGTTTATCCGGGATTATTTAACCATGAAGGAATCGGCGATACCCAATATCAATTTGGTATATGATACTTACAAAATTTTTCTGGCGTCAAAATGGGGCTTTAGTTCGATCGAAGATGCCGTAAAAGATCTGTTTACTTTCGCAAAATACTACGTGCGGATGGCACTGTCGATGGAACCTGATCCGGATCTGCTCAGCCGATTTAAGGAAATTACCAAGCTAAAAATAGATACCTCATACCCGTTCCTGCTTGCTGTATATGCCGACTATGAGACAGGTTTGGTCGCAAAAGCAGCGTTTTTAGAAATTTTAGATGTGGTAATCCGCTATGTCTTTAGGAGAGCGATATGCGGCATTCCGACTAATAGCCTAAACAAGACTTTTGCAACCCTGTATCGGTCTGTTAAAAAGGAGGCGTACCTGGAATCGCTTAAAGCAACTTTTTTGTTGATGGACGGTTATAGGAAGTTTCCTACGGACGAGGAGTTTGCCGGGGAACTGATTGTCAAAGATATTTATGGATTCCGGAATAGAAATTATTTGCTAGAATCTCTTGAAAATTGGAAAAGAAAAGAATTGGTTAATGCTGAAAATTATACCATTGAACATATCTTACCACAAAATCCCAATGTTTCTAGTGAATGGAAATTGGAGCTGGGTGAACAATGGGAGCAGGTTAAAAACCGGTACTTACATACTTTGGGGAATTTGACGCTTACCGGCTATAATTCGGAATTATCTGACCGCCCCTTCGCAGATAAAAAGACCATTCCCGGTGGATTTAATACAAGCCCCTTGTTTCTGAATGCGTCTGTTCGAGAAGCTGAGGTATGGAACGAGCAATCCATTTTATCCCGGGTGTCAGTCTTAGCGCAGCGTGCTTGTGAGGTTTGGAAGTCCCCGATACTGTCGTCGGATGTACTTTTGGCTTACAGAGAACCTGAACCAAGCAAAAGTAAATTGTCCTATCAGATTGACCAATATGAATATCTACATAATGAAATGTTGGAGTTATATAAGAAGCTTGAAAAAAGGGTGCTGAATCTGGATGCCAGCGTTAGGATTGACTTTAAAAAGCTGTACATCGCCTTTAAAACCCAGACCAATTTTGTGGATGTCGTCCCGCAGAAAAAACAGCTTAGACTGTCACTAAACATGGAGTTTTCCAAAATTAACGATCCGAAAGGACTCTGTAAAGATGTGTCTGATTTAGGTAGATGGGGAAATGGAGAGGTAGAAATTGGTTTAGAGAATGAAACTGGCCTTGATTATGTAATGGAAATGATCCGTCAGGCGTTCGAGTACCAGCAGGAGTAAGACGTGATATTTTATAATTACATTACACGGATAGGAAACAGCTTTGGGATTGCAAGCCGAATTGGTCAAATTACTTCTATTTCCGCAAAATCTCGCAATATTATTGTCTCACCTTGTATCCTCCATCCACGATCGAAACACAGATACCAAAATCCTTCTTGGGTCTCACTTGTGCCCGTGAAGAAGTTTTTATTGAATTGTGCCGGTAAAATGTCTAACGAATAACTGATCTGGTGTCCAGCATAAATACCTTTTGGGGTGAGTCTTTTTAAAATCTCATAGTTCCGCCTGATGATGGAGAATATCTCTTTTTCTTTAGGATGCGGCGGAGTTTTCGCCTGTTTCTCCTTTTGCTTGTTAAATCTATTTCTACAGGTGTCATTACAGTATACCTGATCCGACCTGCCATACATTTGTTTTTCACATTGCCTGCAATACCTGATTTCTGAAGGTTCGCTCATAATGATTAGTTTAAGGCTTCTGGTTATTAACATATTATCCCGGATAAAAGTTTGAGGATCGGGTAAGGCTATACCCGGATCGGTTAACCAGAAATTTAGATCAGGTAAGTTGAAATAATACCGAATGCTGGGTTCCGGTTGCTGGAACTTTGGGTTGCACTAAACTTTTATCGTTATGAAAAACCACAACATTTTAGCTTCAGAAAGCTTTTCCTGCGGTAGCAGACATTATTTCCTGGATTTCAAACTGGCTAGGAACAACAGCAACTATATCTCCATTACTAGGAGTGATGCGCAGCCTGATGGTAGTTATACCCGTCAAAGCGTTGCATTTTTTGAGGAACATTTTCACGTGCTGATCGCGTGCCTGTCTTCGTTGTTCAGGACGGTGGCTTATCAGGATGAGCAGAATATGACGGTTCAGGATTTATATAGTAGAAATATCGAAAGGCGCGCTAGTGGCATCAAGAGCTGGGAGCCTGAACTTCGTCCGCGTGAGAAAATGCTGGAGCGTGGCCGGGATAAAATGAGCAATGCGGAGTTGCTGGCGATGTTGATTGGTTCGGGTACGCCGCGCGAGACCGCAGTTGATTTGGCGGGACGGATTCTGGAAAGCGTGGGCGGGAATTTATTGAAGCTGTCAGATCTGGAGCTGTCGGATTATTGCCGGTTTGTGGGGATGGGTGTGGCAAAGACCTGTTCAATTTTAGCTGCCATGGAGCTGGCTAAGCGAATGTATCCGATGTTGAATGTGGTGCCTGTTAAGAAAGTCCAGGTTTCTAGTGGTGCGGGCATCCGTCCGGCAATTGATTAATTCTGTTTTTCTTTTTTTGGAAAGGTGCTATGGTGCTGCTATGTCCCGGTAGCCCCGCTTTTCAATCGGAGTTTATCGGAGTTGGGCTTATGGTTCATCGGTTGCTTTCTTGAATGCATAAAGGGAGTGGCTTGGATAAGGACGGGTGATGAAGAGACGCTTTTTAAGAAAAAGGGCAAAAAAGGAAAGCGAAACTATTGGCTGCCTTCATACCTGCGCGCAAGAATGGCTGCGCCACCCTTCGGGACTTGCTTGCGCTCCGGTCTGGTCAGCCATGTTTCTGGTGCTTTCTTTTTTGTCCTTTTTTCTTTGGAAAAAAGCTCTGTGGAGGATCGGACAGGAGGAAGAGGCAACAGATTTTTCAACCCTTAAAACCGGTTTGGTGCAGCCGTTCAAGTGCATTATTTATTATGAAACATGACTTTCATCAGCGTAAGCAAAACCGCATTGAGTATGCGGAAAATCACGTGGCGAAAAACGAGGCTGAATCTGATCAGCTTTATTTGAGAACAAAAGCAATGTCCAGCGTGATCCCGATGGGGCAGCCGATTTTGGTCGGGCATCATTCGGAGAGTCGGGATCGAAATTACAGGGAGAAGATTGATAACACGATGGGCCGCTCTGTGGCTGCGGGTAAAAAAGCCGAATATTATGCGGAGCGGGCGCAAAGCATAAAAGAGAATGATGCGATTTTTTCGGATGATCCGGAGGCGCTTTTGGAATTAGAGCAGAAGCTGGCGGTGTTGAAGGGGACGCAGGTATTTATGAAGGCGGCCAACAGGATGGTGAAGAGAAACGACTTGGAGGGTTTCCTGAAATTGAAGTTCGCTAAAGCGGAAATGTGGGGGGAGTTGACAACGCCGGAATGGTGGGGTGTTGGCTTTCCGCCTTTTCGGTTGACCAATAACAATGCCAGTATCAAACGGATAGAGAAACGGATCGCAGGCTTAAAATCCATAGCGGATACCATTGCGGTGCATGTGGTAATCAATGGGGTGCGGATTTTTGAGAACAGGGAGGCCAATCGCTTGCAGTTGTTTTTTGACGGTAAGCCTGCGGCCGAAGTCATCAAGCGATTGAAGCAGCACGGTTTCCGCTGGTGCCGCTCAGAAGTGGCCTGGCAAAGGCACATTTCTAACAATGCCATTTACTGGGGCAGGCAGATTGCCCAAGGTTTAGCTGTACAATCTTCCAATTAATCTTCCAGTCATGTGTACATATAACGAGAGAACAGAGAAAAAAGCGCTTTTTGAACTCGCAAAAGTGCTAAAGCATTTCATCAATCTGGATGATTCGAAAATGCACCCCGGAGACCGCCATACCGCGGAAGTTGCGGAAAAGCTGGTACGGGGAATCATTGAGGATAATGGTTACACGGCCAGCTACCTTAAACGTCGTGGAACCCGCCTTTTCCGCTTCCACAGATAATTGTCTCATTTTTCGGGGGAGCAATCCCCCTTTAGAAAGAAGCACTCAAATATTTACTTAACTGATACTAAAATGAAACCGTCGTTAGACAGCTTCATTACCATTAAAAATAATATAAAATAAATGAAAAAGCTACCACATGCACCGATAGGACTATGCGCTTTAGATGCGCAAGGCGTTCCGCTATACACCGATCAGGGTGAAAATGAAATCACAATATTTAATCTGGCCTGCGCTTTTTGCTGCCTGCATGGCTATAACGGATGGCGAGAGCACACCCATGGCTTGTATCTGTTGCGGGGCGGCTCTGACGATGAAGAAGATATTCTGTTTGCCTTGTTGGAAATTCAGGTATTTCCCAAAGAATTAAAGGGATTAACCCGCTTTTTACAGGCTTACAATGGATCGGGGAAAGCAATTTATCAGCTTGGAAAGCAAGGCGCAGAAGATTACCGGGAGTTTGTACTTAGGAATTTAGACAAGGACTGCACGAAGATAGTCAGCAAGTCGAAGGTCGGGTACATAAGCGGCCGAGGGCAAAACCATGTTTGGATTGCCGAGCGTTTGAGCGGCAGACGAGTTTTGATCATGCACTTTTAAACCCGATGGTTATGAATCCTTACATCCGTGATCTGGAAGGTCAGCTGATCGAGGTGACCGACCTGAAAGAAGCTATCACCCAAACGTCCGGTTACATCGGCATTTTATATCAGCAGCAGGAGCCCGCTATGCAGGCTTTTGTTAAAAAGCGTCAGCGATACTGGAAGGACATTTTTCAAAAGCTGGGCAGGCTCAAAAACAAATTGGAATCCAGTAAATCAACCCAAGTATTAAACGGCGGATCACCGTCAACCAAATAATTACCATGAAATCAATCAAGCAGTTAGATAATACCGCAAAAGCTAAACTTTTACACGAATTATTTCCTGAGGAAGTAAAACCATTTATCGAACATCTAAAACAGGTCTGCTCTGATTTTGAAGAGCACCAGCAGCAATACCGGGAAAGCTGGGACTTTGGTTTTTTCAGTTTTGATGAATGGCTGAGCCTGTCGAGGCAGACTATGAAGCGGATCGAAACTTTCGAATTTAATATGCTTCGAAGCAGCAAGGTGTTTTCCGACCAGCTCTGTTTCAACTTGCAGGCGCTTTTTGTCAATGACCGCATCATCAAGTATGCGGATAAGATCAGCGTCAATGAAAAGTTTAAGCTGATGGTTCAGGTTCTTTATCATTAGGCCCGAAAAGGTCCAAATCGCCGCCCGCCAGATGGTGGGCGGCGATTTGACTTTACAAAAGATTGGACTGGAAGACCAGCAATTTGAGGAGTTATTCTATTAATCCGGCACTAAGTTCGGCCGGTACCTTCGGGGCGCAAAAATTGTTCGGCATAAACGCTCACATGGCCTTTCCCCGCTTTTCCATTTATTCCGCATGCATTTTTTGCTTGCTCAGTCCGTCCGGGAGACGCGCACAATTAATCCAATTTTCAATTTAAAATTTAAGACGATGAAAGCGCAAATCCAAAATTCTCTGTTCATGGTATCGGAGATCAAAGTAACCTATCAGCCAAAATTCAAAGCCTGTGAAAGGCCAAAGATCAACCAGTCGAAAGATGCTTACAATATTCTGTTTAACAACTGGGATCAGGGAAGAATAGAGATGAACGAGCAGTTTTTTATCCTGCTGCTAAACCGTGCTAATAATGTAATAGGCATGACCGAGATATCCAGTGGAGGTTTTTCTGGAACGCTGGTTGATCCGAAGCTTGTATTTGGGATTGCTTTAAAGAGCTGCGCTAGCGGGATTATCCTTTGCCATAACCACCCCAGTTCAAACTTAAAACCCAGCCAGGCTGATCTTAGCCTGACCAGAAGACTAGTCGAGGCAGGAAAACTATTGGACTTACTGATCCTGGATCATATCATCTTAACCAAACGTGGTTATTTCTCTTTTGGGGATGAAGGGCTTTTATAGCCCTTTATAAATTCTGTCAACAGCATTGGCTTGATCGTCTATTTCAGGTATCTTTAATGTTAAGATTTCTGTTGGAATCGGTTCATCAGATTGTTTTTGTAGTATTAGCCTATGTCTCAGAAGAAGAGCTCCTTGGAGGAACTAGAATTGAAGTTTTTGGAATGTTGCTTTACATTATCAGAAGAGGACATTTTGGAGTTTGATAAAGAAGACAATGGCCCCATTACCAATGTTATTGCAGGTATAGATACTAATTGTTATGGTGTAAAGCTTTATGATGACCGCATTGGCCTAATGGCTGACATGTTCTACATCAATGGTGAGAACGGACTTAGAGGGGATATTATAAGCTTGAACTTGCGTGACCCAGACTATTTTGGGCTATTGATGCATTTCTGTACAGTTCTTTGCAGGTTATATCCAGGGCTAAATGAACTTGATATCTTTAATACCTTCCAGAAAAAGCTCAGGGGCTTCCTTGAAAAAAGTGGGTTTTTCACTGCAACAAATTTGGAGCTTAAACAGTTTGAAGGTCAGAATGCAGTTATGGTCGGTTTAGCACGGCGCGGCATTTTTAAGATCGATTTTATTGATAAAAAAGAGTTTTACAGAAACTATTTCAATGATAATTTTGCAGATAAGCATGTTCCAGGGCAAGACTACGTTTACCTGATGGTGAATTGCGATACTTCGCTTATTAAAATCGGAACCAGCAAAAATCCTGCTTATCGGGAACGGACACTTCACTCCCAAGAACCCGCCATCCACTTAATAGCCAAATGGTGTTGCTCAAAGGAAATCGAGAGGAAATTACATGCAATGTATAGGCAAAAATCTGCCCGAGGCGAGTGGTTCAGACTTAGTCTTGGTGACTTGGCAGAGATCGAAGTTTTCATGAAAAAGGAACTCGATAAATGGGCTTAGGCTATTAATCTGCTGGATTAGGTCTTGAATTATTTGGACTACGCTCATATTGAACTGCGTCTGCTCCCAGGCTTAAAGCCCTAGTCGGGCTTAGGTTGATTCTTCTTAAAAGGTTATCTCTTTTTTTAAAGACTGTTTTAGTACCTATCACTTGTCCTTGTTTTGTCAGCAAATAGGTAAATTCCCATTTGTCTTTTACATTAAATAGGAAACAGATTTCTGAGATCTCAATTTTGGACTGAAGGTCAATTACTTTTTTGTGCATCTTAAAAAGCTGTTTGTCAGAAATTGCCTTAGCGATGCGTTTCGGATCATCTGATTTAACCTGAAGTTCAATGTAGGGGCTTCCGGGTATTTCGAAAATGGTTAGTAAGACCTTGTTCTTAGGAATCATGTTTTTCCTTGCAAGTCTAACTGAATCGGCAATGCTGGCTATTAGTTTTTTGGATCCCGTTTTAGCAAGCTGATAGGCGTCTTCCGCTATATCTTCAGCAATCTTTTCTCCCATTTTTGTCAGAAATGGCTTCAAAATCGGGTAGAGGATTGTATAATAGCCCGCCAAAGTAATTACCATCTGCGGATCTGGCAGATAGCTTTTGCGCATACTGCCTTCAAGTTTTAATTCCTGGTCAAATATTTTTATTAGGTGTTCACCGGTGTGTTCAAATGATTCAAATGATCCAAAATTATTCTTGTCCATCGCGATTCTGATATGGACCGAAGATCCATGATCTCGGCGAATGAATGACAGTGGTATTCCCGCATCTTCCATTAGCAGGCTTTGATCCCAAGATACTTGTTCTCTATTTATAAATACAACGGGCTCTGCAAGGGCATGGTAGATATTCTCAATCTGACGTATTTCTGCATTGCTAATATAACCCACGGGTGGTAAATCACGGCGATGGTTAGCCAGATAACGCAATTTGCGCTCTCCGTTAACCGTGTTCACGTATTCCTGCATCTGCTCCAAAGCTACGTAGTCTCCATTTTTGTCCACCGTGGCTGATCTGATCGTTAATTTTTCGCCCATCAATATTTGAATTGAATGTTAAATTTAAGAATTAAAAGCTTTGGTCGAGCTTTTTGTGGACATATGAAACTATTGTCATAATATCTAGTGCTTCGTCCTCATTGATTACAAACTTAATTTTTGGCGTATGGGCAGTTGGGTTTCTGATTAAACCCAGTAGTCCTTTGATCATACTAGAAAGTCCGAAATGTTCACTTTTCTGAGTATCTGTCAGTAGAGGGTTAATTCTCAAAAGTGGGTTTGCTGTAGAAAACACAACATCTACAAGCACATTGCCATCCGCGTGCACTCCTGTAGTGTCCCGAAGTCTTTGAGCAACGCTTTTCACACCCTCGAACACAGAATGAAAATAGTTTTCTTGAACAAGTTCTGCATTGCAGTATTTAAAAACTTCCGGGTGGATATTTCTGAGCTCCAATTTTGACTTGTAATGGCTGGCCCGTTCCTGAGCTTCTGTTAGCGTCCGGGCGGCGGTGACTTTTTTATATTTGGCTTCCTTTGTCAGCTCAAGACCAATAAACGATAATCGTTTATTTACTTCATTTAACCGATATTGAAACAATTCATGGTTCTTCATATACCGAGCAGGATGCATTGCATGGCTGAGGAATTTCAAAATTCCGTTAGAGCATTGACTTGTATTCTGGTAAAGCACGAATGCATTGTACAGCCTGGTTCTTTTGTTTAACATGGGAGAATGATCCGTAAGCTTACAATCTGCAAGAATCTTGGTGATTTCGCTTCCTGTTAGTCCTTCATTGGTATCGGCGATCATTGCGCAGATGCTTTCAAGAAATATTTCAGTGATTATTGGTTGCTTTTCAGTGTTTCCCATATTAAGTCAGCGGTAGTTTTTCGATGATAATATAATTGCTAAAGTCGATTCCTTCACGCCTAAAGTACTTTATTTTTTCGCTTTTAATTACTTGTCCATCTTTGTTCCAACTGATTTGCCAATCGCGTTTTGCGGGAAAGATGATCGGCAATTTTAGTTCTCTGCTACCATTTTGGAATTTTGGGTGCCATTTCCAACGAGCCTGATCTCCGGCTAAATAGGGCTCCGTATCCCATAGGGAAATGGTTTCATTTAGCTTTAAGGCCTTTGTAGGTTTTAGAGATGGTATCAATATTCTATAAAGATGGCGGCCTTCTTCAGAGTTCTCACTTTCAAAGCCCTTAGTGTCAGTAAATCGAACAAATCCCAGTTTTTTCCATACTGCCTCGGAACGGGCGGGCTGGCAATGTAAATCCAAAACGACGAATCCCTTCTTTAATAGTTTTCCAAAAAGATGTTCCGCTAAATATCTTCCGTAACCCTTTTTTCTCTCTTCCGGTTTGATCTCCGCAATTTGTATGGTGGCCACCTTATCCCTTTCGAACCAAGTGATAAAGCCGATGGCTTTTTCTTCCACAATGAGCAGTGCTGCTTTTTTATCTTCGAAAGATTGGAGAATTATTGACCAATTGCAATAGAACCCTTCATGCGAGGCTTGTTCTTCAGCGACTAGCCAGCTTTCGATCTCGTCTATGTCATCTTGGGACGGCTTATATTTTATTTTAAGGCCTTTCATTTCTAAAGATAAATCTTTTGGAGATGATGGGCGCTGTAGCCCGCTAAAAGTTTGCTTATATTTACGTTTCAACTAACACCAATGAGCATAACAACCTATCATTCTCAAATCTCAAAACTGGAAAAAGAGTTGCTTGACTTGGATAAAAAGATTATCGTTGAGCATAAGAAGATGATGGACAAGCAAGCCAAGATCAATTCTGTTAATCGATCGATTACGAAGAATACGTCAGTCTCAATGATTAAAAGTAAGCAAGACCAGATGTTGAGGTATAAGAAGGAAACCTTAACCATACAGCAGAAACTTAACGACTACGAAAAGCTGAAACGTACCAAAAAAGAATCCCTGAATAAGAAAATTGATGCACTGAGAAAGGAAGAGACTGCTTTGCAAAAACGTCAGCAATCACTTGACAGGATTCAGAATGGTTCACTGAATTTTGGCAGAACCCTTCAGCTAACACCTAGCTTGAAAGAACCGGAAGAACCTCAAATAAATTTTATGGAAGAAACAAACAACGATACGGCAAATAGTTCGGAAACAAATAGGGTTTTTATTTCCTACAGTTGGGACTCTAAGGACCATGAGGACAAGGTTTTTGACTTCAGCAATTATTTAAGGGATAATGGTTTCGAAGCCGATATAGATAAAAAGCTCGATCAGCAACAAACTGCGATAAACTTTGTCAAAATGATGCATATTGCTATGAATAATTATCCAAAGGTCATTGTTGTGCTATCTGAAGGATACAAGGAAAGGGCGGATGGATTTAAAGGAGGGGTGGGAACAGAGTATGAGCTAATGATCAATGACATTAACGATAATCCTAATAAATATATCCTGGCAAGTTTCAGCGGAAGAGCAAACGAAATCATCCCAGCAGGATTTAAAGGAAGAGATATAGTCGACCTTTCAGACCCAGAGGAAATGACCCGTTTGTTTGAGAAGTTGATGGGGCATGAAAGATATGTTTTCGCGGAGGTTGCAAAGACCAAACCGGTACTCCCAGTCCGACTTGCACGTGCCTTTCTGGTGGCCCAGGACGTAGAAGCACCTGACCCAATTTCCATCGATCCAATGATTAAGGCAACAGGTGACGCAAGCCTATTCGCCAAGCAGTATAAGCACATAGATTTCATGCTAAAATTTGTTTTTACGAATACAACCGGCAGCAACATCAGTGGATTCAGTTATAATATAAAGATTCCAAGGGAACTGGATCTTGATCATTACCATGAGGCCGATCCAGACGGTTTCGTAAGTTACGAGCGGTCATTTGAGGGAAAGCTATTTCAGAAGCAGAAAATGTCAACAGAAGGATTTTTAATCAAGGTTGCCCATCAAAATATTCGCAGGATTATTGAATCTGTTATTAAAGTAGATGTTTATACGGAGCATGGCCCTATTGAAAAGGAATTTCTAGCCAAGGAACTTATTTGGATTAAACCCGGGGGTGAGCAACATTTGGAAGCAGTTCCACTTTCTCCTGATTTGTTTATTTCTTAAAAAGGCGGAAAATAGATCTAGGTCATACAATGCTTTTACAACATTTCCCCATTCGTTCCCATCTCTGGGACCTGTGATTGTACGTCGAACGATATTTATGGGCAAAACCTGTAATGTATGTCACCGAACATTTTAGACTCAAAAAACTACGCTTTGAACGTGAGCTGGAGAATGATCTCCCTGATTAGCCGTATTGAGCGATTCGATGAACTATGGCCAGTTGTCAGCAAAAAAGAACAAGCCCTATTATGCAAATGGAGTGTTCCTGAAAAATGGAATGTTTACGATCTGTTCGCAGAGCTTGAAACTTGTTCAGATTCTTTTACTGAGTATAATGCATTGGTATTCTGGTACGAAGCGGAAACCGATATCCTTCCACTGATAAAATGCCTACTATTTGCCTGGTATTTACAATTTATAGCAAATATCCGGGATGTCAGAGGATGTGTAAATTATAACATGATGGTCCAAATGCTATTTAATGGGGGATATGGCTGGGCTATTTATTTACCATTTGATGGTTCGTCGAGAATCTGTTGCATGCAAGACATGGAAGTCAATGATTGGGTTTTATCGGTTTTGTCATTTTTAGATGATTGTCAGCAGGAGATTATGCATAAAATAGATTTAGGAATATTGGCTTGGAAACAGATCGCTACTGAAGAATTATTGCTTCATATTATTGAGAACAACAATGGGATTAAGACTACAGCGATTGGGAGAAAACTGGGAACTTCGATCGCAACTGTAAAAAGGATGCTTAACAGATTAATTGAAAAAAGTATGATTGAAAGATACGGTGTTGGAAGAGGAACGCGATATAGACTTATTTAGCAATAGCGGCTCATTCGGCTCACCGCAAAATATATAGGCCGGTAATTTATATAACCGGCCTATATCAAAAAATACTATAATCCTGTTAATCCAGGCGGTAGAGGGTTAAAAAGGTCCTCTTCAAGACCTGCGGCCATGATCAAATCCCGTTCAAAATATTCGGAGTTCTGTATCTCGGGGACCACTTCACGGGAATAGAGTTTTTTAAACTTTATTCCCGTTGTTATTTTATTGCATAAGCTACTGTTTATCAATCTGATATGATTGTCAAAAAGCAGTTACTATCAGGTTCGATTCTCGTCACCTTTTTCTATTTTATTTTCTATTCTTCTGACGCCTATTGAATCAATGATTTTATACTATTTATTTGAATCGCAGAATATGAACTTTGTTTAAAAAACAACATGAAATTGATACACAAAGTTTTGTTGGTCGTTGCAACACAGGCGCTGACATCAGCACCCAACAAGGCACCAAAAAATGCGACAATGAATATAAAATCAAAAATTGAGAAAAAAGTGGATACTACGCAAACCACCCTTCACCTAGCAAAGAAGTATGAAGTCATTCGGGGACTTAAAATGGCTTTCTATGACAAGGGTGAAGGCGACCCTATTGTCTTTCTTCATGGAAATCCCACATCAAGTTATATTTGGCGAAACATTATACCCTATCTTCAGAAATCGGGCCGCTGCATTGCTCCAGACTTGATGGGTATGGGCGACTCTGATAAATTTATAGATACAGCAGACTATACCTTCATGAATAATGAAAAATACCTGGAGGTACTTTTTGCCCGTCTCGGCATCAAAAAGAACATTACTTTTGTCGTGCATGACTGGGGGGCTCCGTTGGCCTTCTATTGGGCAAGGAATCATCCTAATGCCGTAAAGGGAATTGTATATATGGAAGCCCTGACAAGCTCGCGTTCATGGGAGGACGTGCCTGGAGTAGCTCGGGAAATTTTTCAAAAACTCAGGACAGATGAGGGCGAAAAAATGGTGCTCATTAACAACTCCTTTATCGAGTTTAATTTGCCAAGAACCGTATTACGTACCCTGTCGCAGGAGGAGATGAGGGAATATCGCCGCCCGTTTACCCAGCCAGGTGAAGACAGGCGGGCAATGCTCAGCTGGGCACGTCAGCTGCCGATAGGCGGGGCACCAGATGAAATTATCAATATCATAAATGAAAATAGTAATTGGCTCGCTAAAAGCAGTATACCTAAATTATTTATTGAAGCAACTCCTTGTACTTTGGCGAACGTTGAAAAAGAAGCTTGTATGCTTTGGCCGAACCAAACCCACCTGATCGTCAAGGGACATCACAATTTACAAGAAGATTCTGCGGAAGAAATTGGCGCGGCTATTTCGAAGTGGTTGCGCCTTCTCAGATAAATTAGTAAATTTAAGTATGCAAATATTTGAGCCTGCACCATGCTTACTTCCATACATTAAAACTTTTATGGTTGTAGAAAGCAAAAAACAGCATAGTAAACCGATTGTTGCCTGATACAACTGTGGTTGCTGGGTTTCGTTTGAGGGGACGGGTACAATTTAATGACCAGTTGGGAAATACCCTTCTACCAATATTTTCTATATCAGGTCTGAGAAAATCTTACAAAATGGCTGAGTATGGCAAAAATAGTGCAAATATACTCGTTCATTTTAAAGAAGGCGGGGCCAATGCTTTTTTAGACTTGCCATTACATGAATTATTCGAATCCAACGTCGAATTAGATCATTTTTTTCTCCCTTCGGAATTGAGGGCTCTACAGGATCAAATAGAGGCCCCTGAATCGGTTCAAGCGAAAGTAAGCATTGTGCAGAGTTTTTTAATTTCAAGACTCCGTTATAACAAACCTGATCTGTTAATTGGCCATGCTATTGAAAAAATTAAGATGGCAAATGGGATAATTAGCGTTAAGGATTTGTCGGAAAATCTTCACATCAGTATAGATGCGTTTGAGAAGAGATTTAGGAAAATTGCTGGGGCGACACCGAAACAATTTTCTGATATTGTTCGGATGAAATCTCTAATCGCCCAGGTACACTTTAACCACAGCCTTCTTGATACAGCATTAAACGCAGGGTTTTTCGACCAATCACACTTTATAAGAAGCTTCAAGGGGTTCACGGGGCAAACTCCCAAGGAGTTTTTGAGTGCAGTATCCAGACCTGTTGAGTAATTAATCGCCTAGACCTACAAAAGTGTCGAAAAATTATGGCACTTCTACATCGCTCGTTAATCCTGCTTTAGCCCTTCAGAATTTGGATAAGGTCGTCGTTGATGTAATATACCTCTTTTCCATCCTTGGCTGGGCTCAAGATCTTTGCAGCAACGAGTTCGCCGAAGTATTTGGTCAGCGTAGTTCTAGAGGTAATGCCCACCAGGTAGCTCTCTATTTTCATTTTCGTCGGCAAAGGAATTATACATTTTAAAATTGGTCTTCGGTGTAATGGAAGTATATTCTTGTACCGACCAGCGTTCTAATCCTTCAGGACTCACCATTGCATAAAATCTTCTTCCACCAACTATAAAGTCCATGTATTTTGTTTTCGACGACCAAGGCTTCGGTGCTACCCATTGATCTAGTAACTCTTTTGTAGTGAAGGCATCCCAAACTAAGGGTAGTTCAGCATTAAATTCTCTCGTAATAAATACCGTTTTGTCAGGTTTGTTGACTGTAAACTCAAATAATAAATTAGTTTCCATGGGTTTTATTTTTTAGGTTGTTTTTTTATTTTTGTTAATAGCTCATCGAGTTGATTAAATTTGGTTTCCCAAATTTTTCTGTACTGATCTAACCATTTGTCTATCTCTTTCATTTTCTCGATTTCAAGTGAGTAGTAAATCTCCCTGCCTTGATATTCTTGCTTCAATAATTTGCATTCAGTTAACACCCGTAGATGTTTCGAAACCGCTTGTCGTGTGGTGTTGAAGTTTTCAGCAATGGCATTCGGAGTCATTGCTTGTAATGCGATTAAAGCAATAATTGCTCGTCTTGTTGGGTCTGCAATTGCTTGAAAGATATCTCGTCTCATTTGTGTAAAGATTAGATTGTGAAACTATTCGGTTGCAAACATATATGCAACTATTCGGTTTCGCAAATTTATTTCAAAATATTATTTAAGCTGCAAATCTTCAAAACAAGAGTTTGAAATCGGTGCCTTAGAGACCACAAAATGGCCCACCAACTTTTATACCCCGCCTTAGATGAGTCATTTCATTCTGCCCGTGTGTAAGCCTCTCTGATCCATCTGATAATTTCCTCATCGATTTCGTTTACCGAAGAGAGATTGATTTTATGGGAACACATGGCGTTTGGAGTAGTAATGGCCTGCAATTTTCCTTCGGGCGCTCTACCCTTTAAGTTGATGCCGATTTCAAACCGGGTTTTAGTGGCCGGTTGCAGGGTGGCGAACTGTTTGTTCCGCCGTAAACTGACGTAGGTGTTTTTCGGGGCGATTTCTATGTCGTTCCCGAATTGTTGGATTTTTGCCAGGAGGGTTTCATAAATTGCTTTCAGGTCTTCTTTCCCCTTGTACTGGGTGGCTACCAGATCGGTACTTTCGGCTTTTGATCCGGCATCTGCCCCCCTGGATTTGAGCGCAATCAGGTTGGCGAACCCATGGGTGAGTCCGTGCTGCTCTTTCAGATATTTCAGCATTTCACCGTGTTTAGCCAGCGCTTGCCCATTGGTGATTTCGATCCATTCTTCCAGCGTTTTACCTGTGTTTTTGTACAGGTTTTCGATCATGGTCTGCGTGCCTTTATCCATTGTCTTCGTGTTGGTTAGCTAAATTTAAGAATTAGTTTCTGGAATTCAATGGTAGCTGGATCTATACGCTCAGGTTATCCTTTCATACCGAAGTACTATGCAACCTGAACTCAGCGTGTCTGAGGCCATCAGCTTTAAACCCAGGTTTTCTGGTAAGTTCATTTCGGTGAATAAGCGACGTCCTTGTCCGACAATTACCGGGTGAACGACCAAATGGAATTCATCTATTAACCCCAATTCGATCAGTTTAGCCGGTAATTCAACGCCGCCGGTGGAGATCGCTTTACCGGGTTGCTGCTTTAGTTTGAGGATTTCTTCCTTCAGGTTATCGTGGATAATGGTGGTGTGCTGGTCATCAACGAGGTCTATAGTTTTCGAAACCACGATACGCTTTAAGCCAGCGAATACTTTGGCAAACGCATTGGAAGTCTTGTCCATGGATTGCGCCTCAGCGACCTGTGGCCAGAAGGGTACCATCAGTTCGTATGTTTTCCGGCCGTAAATGACCAGATCTGCATTTTCTAGCAGTTCCCGGAAATAGTCGTGGACATCCTTCTCGCCGCCGAATTTGGTATGGTCGCAGCAGCCATCCAAAGAGATGTTAATTCCATAAATAAGCTTTCTCATATATATAGGTTTTTAATGTCAATGGCGACCAAATTAATCCTGCCACCGAACTGGTGCCCGCCAGTTTCAATTTCCCGGAAAGTCGCTCCTGGCAGGTTCTGCCGGTATTGTTCGAGATGATCAAAGGGTACCTCTTTATCGTCTTTGCAATGATAGAAAAAGAACCGACTGTTTTTTGGAAGTTGCCTTGCGAAGTCCTCGCAGAGTTTTATCCCTTGTTTCCAAGCTTCGTTCCCTGACCAGAATGGGGCGGCGAGCAGGAAGATTCCGGCTGTTTTGAAGCGCGCTTCGTTTTCAGAGATGTATTTAAGCAGCATGGATGCCCCAAGGGAATGTGCGACTAAAACAAACCCGTCTTTTAAGGAGGCGATCTGTTCGCCAATTTGTTCGGGCCAGCCAAAATCGGGTGCATCGTCATTGGAGGGGATTTGGGGGTAAAGGATTTCATAGTTTTCTCCCAACCCTTCCTGTAGTGATTTGACCAGCGCCGCGTCTGCTTGATAGCCGTTATCTCCACCTCCCTGTATAAACAGCACTTGTTTTTTCATGTCCGTTCAAGTTTGTTGTAGTTTGCCCTACATGTAAAACACGTTGAATTTATGTCCGTCCGGGTCTGCAAATACGCATCCATAATATCCTTCGCCAAATGCTGAGGGTTTGGATATAATCTTTCCGCCTGCATTTAGGACTGCGGTTTCCCAAGCATCCACCTCTTGCTTGCTTTCTGCGGAAAGGGTAAAGATCATTTCATTGGCGAGGTGGGCATCCGATATTTCAATCTCCACATTGGCTTTCAGTACATCTTTCAGAAAAAAGTGCATCACAAAGTTCTGCTCACCAAAAAAAAAGCTGGTCAGGTCACTGGATCGTCCGTTAGATTTAAATCCCAGGTCGGTGTAAAACTTTGTTGTCCGGTCAAGATCACTGACTGTTAAATTTGACCATATTTTTTTCGGGTTCATAGCTAGTTTTTTAGCGTTAAAGATTCTTTACTAAGTTAGGGTGTTCTGGTAGGAGACCGGCGGTGTATATGCGACATTTAACGGTCAATTTGCGACTTTCCTTAAAGGAGAGATTGATGGAATTAAGGTTGACCTATATTAAAAAGTAAATATTCACATATCTTTGATGTGAAATACCACCGAAAGCTGGTTGATGAAATACAATGGATCATATACAAATCACTAAAGCTACCATTGCTGACTTAGAAACAGTGCAGATGATTGGAAGGCAAACCTTTTTTGAAACATTTGCGGAAAGCAACACGGAAGAAGATATGAATAACTACCTGCAAGAAAATTTTTCTGAGGAAAAGGTCGCGGCGGAGTTAAGTAATACGGGATCTCAATTCTTTATTGCCTGGGATGATGCAATTCCTGTCGGCTATCTGAAAGTAAATACGGGCAACACTCAGACTGAACTACAAGATAATACCTCATTGGAGATTGAGCGTATCTATGTAAAAAGTAGTCATCACGGCAAAAAGGTTGGACAGATACTATATGACAAGGCACTTGAAACAGCGCAACTTCAAAATAAAGTGTTTATGTGGTTAGGAGTATGGGAAGAAAACCCTCGTGCGATTAGATTTTATGAAAAAAACGGATTCGTTGCCTTTGATAAACATATTTTTAAAACGGGTAAAGATGAACAAACCGACATCATGATGAAAAAGGTTTTGCAATAAGACGCAATTATCTTTGGGCTTATCTTCATCAGAATTATAATTGACATCGATAAATATCTGCTTATTTCATTAAGAGAAACGCATTGTCCATATCCCCGACCCACTTATACTTGTGTACCGTACTTTGCTCCTGTCCAGCTTTATCTTTCTCATTGTGGGAGATATAAAACAGCCCATTACCTAAAGGATGCAAACCTGTAGCCCCCCATTCAAAATGCCATCCGCTAATGCCTGTAGCTGAATCTTTCGGCCCGGCTTGCAATAAAGAAAGGATTTTGACTTTTATCTTTTGATTACCAGAGGATATTTGATCATTGACAGGCTTCTGATGAGCATCGATCACAAACAGGTCGTAATTTGGAAACTGGCTTTTAGCACCACGATATACTGCAGCAAAGAAATTTCCTGTATAAGGATCATAAGCCAGATTTTGGATTCCATACCGCGTGTTACCTGTTTTCACAAAATACTTTTCCATAGGTTTTGCCGGTCCGGATTGATGAAGTTGATTCTGAGAGAGCCCCTGTCCATATTTGTCCCAGTTGCTGATGTCGTACTGTAATAACACCTGATGGTTATTGTCGGCCCGGGTTGTATCTCCATATATACCATAAGCAATATATAGATATTTTTTTTCCGGATTGGGACTTCCGGGTGCCGGGCCGAATGTAATTCCGTCTATCCCTGAACAAGCAAAGCGGTGTGGCTTGGTTTCATTCCTGTCCTGTACACTGGCCTCATAATCTTTTACGGCTTCCTTAATATAAACTGTGCGCAGCAAATCTTCTTTTTCTGCAGTCATGTTGGGCCGTATAATTTGGGATCCGTCGAATATTGCAATGTAAAACCCATTTTTGGGTGGATTTTGTTCACCCAAAGATTTGCTGATATTTTTACCGATTGCATCATTTTTATACTCTAGCGAGCCGTAAATCCTTCCGTCTTCAGCGATATCCAAATCACCCAAATGCCCCACAAAACCAGTTACACTGCCGACCAGGTTACCCTTAAGGTCCATCTTGATCAATTTATCGGTAAAAGAAAAATATACAAATCCCTTTTTCTGATCAACTGCAACACCCTGTACGTGGAATTTGCCCTGTTTTCCAGAATAGATAGCATCCGGCAAATTGGCCGGTACGCTCTTATCCTGAGATTGAGCGTCCAGTTTCAGCACTACAAAAAGAAAGGAGAATAATAATAGATTTTTCATATGGACCAGCAGAAGATAATCGTGTATCAGGTTTTGATATTACAGATTATTAACTTCAAAGCCACCGTAACTGAGCATTTCTGCGTTGTGAGATACAATGAGGTTAAGCTCTAGCCTTTCTATCAGGTCTTTTGCCTGGGTAATATTCCGGTGCATATCATTAATGCCCCTGATCTCAATGCCTTTAGCCATCAGTTTAAATTTGTTCGGCTCAAACTTGTCGATAAATTTTTGCAGGTCTGAGCTGATCTTTACTTCTTTTTTTTCCATGTTGAAATCTAATTTGCTAATTAAGTGCAAAACAAGGCAAATTGTTTTAACTCTTTGGTTAGTTAATGTTATGTTATCAATTCAGGTAACGCTTGACAGAGATTTAACGAGGGGTTGCGGCTTTCTTACCAAACTGTCTTGGATAATAGGAAATGGTGGTCATGAAATACTGTGTGAGTACATTTTGTGTGCCGATGGTAAAACTGTTGGAATTTCCATAGTTGATCGCACTATTGTTCTGGCGTAACAGATCAAGGGCCGAGAATTTGATCTCTGCATTGTTGCCTTTTAAGAAACGATATACCGCACTGGCATTCCAGATGGTAAAATTGATGTCTTTAGCACCAGAAGAAGCGCTCTTGTTGAAACTTACATTACTATTTAGTGTAAACTGCTTGGTTATATTGTAGCTTGTACTCAGGCTGGTTCCGAGATTCTTTCCACTGTATTCGGTATTGAAAGCCTCTTGTTTAGATTGATAAGTTGAATACGATTGGCCTAATACGACTGCGAGGTAGCTTTTGTAAGTGTAGTTAATATTGGCATTGGAATTTGTGTTTAGGTTGCTGGAAAAAGTAAATACATTGTTGGTATAACCAGGGTTTTTATTGGCATTTACATTTCCACTCAGGCTTAGCTGGATCTCAGAAGATTTAAACTTATAAGCCTTTCTGATGCCGCCATTAAAGTTGAGATACTTGTGCCCATCTGCATTTACCAGGAATACGGTCCGCCTGTTCTGGTCATTAATCAAAAGACTGTCTACTATATTGTCTTTTATCAGACCGGCAGATATCCTGAAATTATAATTCAGCGAGTTTTTGCTAGCCTGGTCATAATGGCTGAAGCTGAAAGACATTTCCTGGTTTACTTCCTCGCGAAGGTTAATGTTGCCCCTTTGCAGGTAGTACAGATTGGTGCTATCGGTCAGTGGGGCTAGTTGTTGGATACCCGGCATCTGTATGGTCGTGTAATAGTTCAGGTCATAATATCTGGAATACTCACCATATTGGTTATCACTATAGCTAACACCCCCGTCCGGAGCAAACCTTTTGTAACTTCGCTTGATATCCTGAAAAGAACGGTCTGATTCATTATTTTGTGCAACCAATATCTGTTTAGGATGGAACCTCAGCGTTAAGTTCTGATAGAACCGGTTGGAGAGGCTTTTGTAAAATGATTTTTCGATTCTTAGTCCTGGTGTTTCCTCAATGACGTCTGTCTGAACCTGATTATTTAAATAAGTGTTGACGCGGTAAGTATTGGTCAATGTGTCGAGATCCTGTACGCGATTGTCATTCTTGTCAGATTTCACAATCAGTTTATTCGTTAAATCAAAATTGATTCCTGCCAGTCGCTTATCACCGAATATCAATGATTTTAGACCGGGCAGGGTTAGGTTAAGCTCTTGGTTAATACCATCATTTTTTGTATCGTATTTACGGTTAAAATCGCGGTTGGCACCGGCATTGGTAAAAGACCTGAACTCGGTCAGGTTGAGGCGCTGGCTTTCGTTGTTATATCCAGACAAAGCGTAAGTGGCAGAAAAGCCCCTAAAGCGCATGTTATGTGTAATGATGTATGGAGAATACCGATAGTCGCCACGAAGGTTGAAATTTAGGTTTTTAAAATTGCTGGTATTGAGGGAATTATTGGTGCTTGTCAGCGCGTTCTCTAAATTCCCTGCAATACGGTTGGTTTGTTCTTCACTATCACCCTGGTTGATGTTTATCGATTGGGAGAGGGTTAGATTTTGACCTCTTTTTGAGAATTCATAATTTGAATCGAAACGCTGATTGGTATTTGAGGATAAGTTAGTATTGTCACTTTTCTCAAAAATTTGATCTGTGCTGTTTACAGTAGTGGTGGTCCTGGTTTCAGAGATGTTATCGCTGTTGCGGTCCTGCAGGAAATAATTGGCTTTTAGCGTGCTTTTCTTTTGGTAGGTAGGGTTTTCTATGAAATTGTAGGTCAGGCTTGCCCCCGCCGCACTGGGTCGGTTGAGCCCTGATGCCCTGAAATCAGGCTGATATTCCACGTTGGTACCTACCCCCTTAAATGTACTGTTAGACATTAGCGAATTAATGTTGTTGGGTGTTTTGTTAATATTGTTAATTGCACCCACCAGTGCGAGCTCCATTTTTGGAGTAAACATATTGATACTGGCATCCGACTCAAAGCGGTTGTTTGTGCCATAACCGATCCCAATCTTTCCAAAAAAGCCAATGTCTTTTCCCTTTTTAAGCTTAAGGTTCATTTCGAGGGTAGAGTCTAGCGGGTTGCTTTCATTCTTCGCAGTATTGTATACCTGTACTTTCTGAAGGGCATTTTTAGAAATATTCTGGAGGGCTATCTTGGCATCGCCACCAAAGAAGGACTTGCCGTTTACCTTGAGACTTTTTACTTCAGCTCCATTTACGGTAATCTGCCCGTCTCCCCACAAAGTGACATTGGGTATGGCCCTTAGCATGTCTTCTACTGTAGCATTTGTATCCAGTTTAAAAGCCGCCGCATTAAATTCAAGCGTATCACCGTTTACGCTGATTGGGGGGACAGAGATGACTACGTCATCCAGTGTCACATCGCTGCGGTCAACAATGATTGTTTGCAGGTCTATGGTGTTGTTTTTGGCTGATGGTATGATAAAATTCTTACGGCCAGTCATATACCCGACATGGCTAATCTCCAATTTTAAAAGCTGGTCTACCGGAAGATTCCTGAAATTAAACTCTCCGTAATTGTTAGTAACCTGGTAACTGAGCAATGTACTGTCTGCAGCTTTATATATGGAAACTGTGGCCGATTTTAAGACATAATTCTGAGCCGTATCCCTTACAATACCTTTGGCGGTTCCAGGATGGGTAGCAGGTTTGGATTGTTGTGCGTAGGTGGTAATAAAAGCAGTACTTAGCAGTACAGCTATCATTGAGAACGTAAATTTTAACATGGAGCGTTAGTTTTTCTTTGGTTTTAACTGGATGATGACCGGATTACTTTTCTTGTTCTGTGTTTTAAAATATGCAGTTAATGCGGGGTCATATTTTCTATCTTTACCTTCGTTCTGTTCCTTGAAATTAAAGAGGGCCAGAGAAGAGTAGCTTGTGTAGAAATATTGGCCATCAAATAAATGGAATCCTTTATTGGCAAAATCGTAATGTATACCGGCATCAGTTACCGGGAGAAATTGCGATAAGGAATCGGGCTCTATGTCTGAAATTGAGGTGACCATGCCATTCTTCAGGTTGTAAATAAAAGCTTTTCTCTCATTGGCCCCCCAAGTCCAGTTGCTCACTTTAAAATAGAGATTATTGCCAAATTGATATGCGCTGCCGATGGCATAATAGGCTTTGGGAAACTTATCAAAATACTCACGCCTTTTGCCTTTATAAATAGGATTTTCTTTAAAATCGGATGGTAATGAGTTGTTGGCAGGAAAGATAATTCTGTAGGTAAGAGAAAGCTTTGACGGTGTTATTTTGTATATATTATATTCATAGAAATTGACGAAAAAAAGCTCGTCCTTTACCCCATAATCGGTTATTGATTCTCCGCCGGAATAGAACTGGTCGCCCTTATATCTGTCCATAGAGAAGGGAAAATAAGCGGCAACTTTTTTCTTGTCTTTAACCAGGCCGAGGTCATAATAATTGCTGTCTTTGTCTATTTTATCCATATAGCTGCGGTCTACCTCTGTGCCGTCGCTAAATTTACGATTGCCACCATATACTTCGCCGTCCCCGCTCTTCGCTTTCCTTGCCAGCTTACCGTTTAAATCAAAATAGAAGAAATATTTACCCGCTGAGACCTGAATAAGTTGCTGGTTGTTCTCTTTTTTTAAAGTAAAGCCATAAAAGTCCTGGTTTTCTTTGTCAGCAGGATCTTTTTCAATTTTGCTTCCATTGATTTTTGCTACATATTTTCCCTCTTTAGTAAATATTAAAATGGATTTCGTATCGTAATCCCAGATGACGTAATTATCGTCAGTAATATGAAGCTGACTAATGGAACCAAAAAGACTTTCTTTTGTGGTCTCCAGGGGTATGAACTTGATTTCGTCAAAAACCTGGGAAGCTGCAGCCCCTCTGGAGGCTGAGGGGTCGACACGAAGCGTTCTCATTTCAGAACTGTCGACTTTACTGGCCTGAGCCAGTACCTGGCCAAAGGAAAGAGTGCAGATTACAAAACTGCTGAGAGCGAATTTTAACATATAAGAGTTGCGTTTGTTTTCTAAAGGTATTGATTCCCTGAGAATACAAAGACTAAATATCCTAATTTAACATAATTTAAGGATTCAGCTATCAGCTAAATAAAATGATACAGGAAGACTACATTACCTACATATGCAGGTTTTGGCTGATCTTTAATGATGAGGGTAGCTTCGATCACTACTTTGGTAACCCCTCTCAAATTTATTATCGAATTGAGTTTTGCCTTCAGTTGAACTTCATTGTCTACCATTACGGCTTGTCCAAATTTAAAGCTTTCGATACCGTAGTTTATTTCCATTTTAATGTTGCGCACATCCGCAATTTGCTTCCATAAATATGGAATCAACGATAGGGTTAAATAACCATGTGCGATGGTGCTTTTAAATGGGCCTTCACGTTCTGCTTTTTCTTTGTTTACATGTATCCATTGATGATCTAATGTTGCATCAGCAAATCTATTGATCTGGTTTTGATCTATTGTATGCCATTGAGAAACACCGATCTCTTTACCTAAATGCGATTCGTACTCTTCGTAATTGTTAATGATTACCATATTTTTTTTATTTCCGGGTCTAAGTTAGATGCTCGCCCCTTAAAAACAAACATCACAGGAAAAATAGTAAAATTTTATAAATTATTTAAGAACTTCGCCATTTCTGTGGGTTTATCTGTATTCAGATAGTCAACGCCAAGTTTTATGAATGTCTGCCAGCACGTTTTGGTGTCTGGATTGCCCCAGAACCGTACTGGCTTCTTTAAATTATGTACGGAATCTACGAAATTGCGTACCCTTGCCTGTTCTTCCGGAAGCATCGGATCTATTCCGTTCCATAGCGTAAATTGCTGCATAGCACTGCTAAAAAAAGCGATTCTCTTTAGCTGATCAGGTGTGTAATTAATTCCGGGCCGTCCGTCAAAGAAAAAGATCTCATCAAAGTCCTTAAATTTTTCAGCAGACGGGACCGATCCACTAAATACCAGGCGTACAGCATCCGGATT
The DNA here is from genome assembly GCF_004331695.1 of Pedobacter psychroterrae. GTDB lineage: Bacteria > Bacteroidota > Bacteroidia > Sphingobacteriales > Sphingobacteriaceae > Pedobacter > Pedobacter psychroterrae. Next base: position 1,025,157 of record NZ_SJSL01000001.1, read on the forward strand.
GTTTTTCGTGTCAAAATACTTCCGGATAGGTTTTAGTTTAGCTTCGAGCACTTTTAGCGCAGGTTCTCCGGCTGTTTTTAAATCAATCATGAACTGCAGGTGTCCCCCATTTTTGTAAGGCTTTCCCCGGTTTATTTTTATCTGTTTCAACAGAGGTTCCAGGTATAGTTTTTCAATGGTCCTGGTGCTGTCTATTTCTTTTCTGGTATGCGCCACGTATAGTTCTTTTCCGATCAGGTATACGTCAATTTCCATGGATGCAAAGCGGTTTGCATAAGCAGTATAAAAGGGTATTGGCTGAAGGTAGTCATTGTGAGAATGCGCATTCTTGTTCACCTCATATTTCTGGGCATAAAGCGGAAACATGCCTGCTAACGCAATCGTAAGGCAAAGAAGGATTATCTTTTTTATCTGCATTTTTTAAAATTATAATACCATAAAGTTAGTGTCTGAAAGTGATCAATTGCAAGAATTTTTTACAATAAAATTTTTCTTATTTGGTTCTGTAAAGAGGCCCTCGGCTATTGGGCGCTTGGAGAGTTGATGGCTTTTCCATAAATTATTGTAAATTGTGAAATATTAAAACATAAATCAATGAAAATCCTGATCACCATATGTGCGTTATCTTTCTTTTTGGTCTCTTGTTCACCTGTTAAGCAACAAAAAACGGGTAAATGGATCAGTCTGTTTGACGGAAAAACACTTAACGGCTGGAAAAAGAATCAAAATCCTCAAACGTTTAGTGTAGAGGACGGAGCAATCAAAGTAGCCGGACCGATCTCACATTTGTTCTATGACGGCCCGGTAAGCAACCATACTTTTAAGAATTTTGAGCTTAAGGCGCAGGTAATGACCAAACCTGGTGCTAACTCAGGTATTTATTTTCATACTGCATTTCAGGCTGAAGGTTTCCCCGATAAAGGTTATGAAGTACAAGTCAATAATTCGCATACTGACTGGCGCAGAACAGGGAGTTTATACAGTATTCAGGACGTGAAAGAAACCTATGCAAAAGACAATGAATGGTACGAAGAATACATTATGGTGCAGGGTAAGAAAATAACCATTAAAATTAACGGCAAAACAGTTGTAGAATATATAGAGCCGGATGATGTAGGCAGCAAAAATGTTGGTGGCAGGGCCATCGCTAATGGAACATTTGCATTACAGGGACATGATCCTGGCAGTGTAGTGTATTACAAAGATATTATGGTAAGGCTTCTGCCGGAAAAATAACTATTTAACTCTGTTAAATACAAACAGATCAGTAAATTTCCATTTGTCGCCTTCCTTAGTTCCCCTTGCAATCACGAATTGATTAGGGCTGCGTTTTTCATAGAGAATCTGCAGACTTTCCCCTTCTTTTTGAAAGATAGCCCGGTCTTTGCTTGCTTCTACAAAATGATAACGGTCCTGTTTGTCCTTTTCCTCCAAACCCAGCAGGCCCGGTTTAAAGTGTTTTACCATCGAAACCAACCCTTTCTCGGATTGTTCATAGGCTAATATTTCGTAAAGATCGGCTTTTCCGCTCTTCATCATGCGCATGAAACCCAATATGTTCTCCCCTTCCGGTTGCAGCCAGACTCCCTCAATTGTCTGACCCTGAGCGGTAGTGGCTTTCCAATGACCCTGAATAAAAGCGACATCGGCAACTGAACCAGTATTTTGCTGTGCCTGTGCATAGATTTTAGCTGTAAAACCATTAACAAATAATAGCAGGATTAAAGTGTAAAGATGTTTCATAACAAACGATTAACAATGAATAGTAGACTTAGGTAAGATTATTATATATGCTCAATATATGAATTTTATAAAGGTGATGTGTTTGCTTAACTATCCGGATTAAAATTTATTTATTTCAACATCCAGCCAGGTTATTCTCGCTGATAACCATGTTTTTAATTGAGCTACTTCCGCGGAATAGGTTCCGTAGGCGACAGGATTAGGCCATACTTTTTTGTCTAAAATTTTCCACTCTTCAAAATTCTTTCTTTGAGAAAGATTAATGTATGCAGCATTTTGGTCTATTGATGCTGTAATATCTTTGATTTCTTTGTTTTTTAACGCGTTCCATCGAGCTTTCACCTTTGCACTAAAATTTGGGTCCTGAAACAAGCGGCTGAACCACGGCCCATCTTTTATCCACCATCCTGTGGAGTAACGGGCATCTGAATAATCTACATTTCCTGCTGCAAGATCGAAATCCCATAGAGGGCCTAGTCCGAGTTTACCGCCTCGGTTTTTGTAATAAAATATGCTGGAAAAGACTTTTGCATCTTGATTTTTCATGATCTCCTGTACGATAAACCAATTGATAAACGATTCGGTATTTATGTATTTGTTATACCCTTTTTCCGGATCAGCGAAATCTTCTGAGAAAATGGCATCCTCAGTTTGCTGCATATAATTTTTGATGTAGGTAAACTGTGCGGGAGTGATATCTTCTGGCGACTTTATTGTAAAAGGCAACTTACGTTTTTCCGTTTCAAACCTATTTGGCTCATCTCGGCGCTCATCCTGCTCCAGTAAATATCCACCGGTTATTTCTTCGGCTGAAGTATTTGACTTTTTTAGTTCGGGGATATTTACACGATTTTCGTTCACTTCTACCTGACTTGTTAGAAAATATGACCCTTTGTATTTACCGTTTAATACCAGTTCTACCGGACGTCCCTGTGGCGTAAAGTCTGCCCCTATTTTTGTTCCAAATTCAAATGCGGTACTTGTACGCAGCAGTGTCTTGTCAGAATAATTCGCGAGTAAGACCCAGTTTTTAGCAGTAGGCATGCCAAGCATTGGGGTTTTGTCAGTAAATTTCAAACGGTAAGGTTTTTTCTCCATGCCCCACGTGGAATTTCCCCGCCCTTTTACCTGTAAGGGAATAGTTGTTTTGGCTTGCTCATAGAGCGTATTTGTATTGACTATCAGACTTCCATTCAGATAGACGTCTTTAGAAACTATGTCATTACCGCCCTCTGTGCTTAAATGCAAAATCGGAATTCCGGTAAAATTCTTGAGTAAAAATTTGTAAGTTTTAGTTGTCCCTTTTTCTGAGGTCAATTTGTACAATACGGGTTTAGAAAAGTCTGTGGCTGTAGTCCCGCTAATTTGAATGGTATCGTTTACTGTTATACGTGCGTTATGTGTAATAAAACTTGCTACGAATTTTTTATTATTGGCAAAATCAGGAATTAATACTTTGATCTCGTCGCCACTAATGATGCCTGATATGTCCTTAGTGATTTTGCCTGCATTATATTTTGCCTCAAAGAGCACAGAAATCAAGGAGACACTGTCTTTCGTTCTCGGTTCGGGTTCTGGCTCCTGAACTGTAATGTTATCTTTTTTACAGCTCCATATACTTATTAAAAGTATTAAATAAATAAGGTGTTTTTTCATTTGGTTAGAATGCTTAGTTTTCTAAGATACTAAAATTAAGCAGTTTCTGTCCAAAAGTCTATTAATTTTCTTTATGAAAATTTTCCATCACCAAAATTGCAGCGCCAACTAATTCAGCATCAAAACCAATTTCGGAAATGATAATCTCTGTTTCGCTGGCAAGACGTGGAATGCAATATTTATTAAGGGCCTGTTGTATGGGTGCAAGTAATAATTTCCCGACTTTCACTCCTCTTCCGCTAATCACAATTGCTTTAGGGTTCATGATATGGATCAGGATGGATAGTCCCCTGCCGATTTTATAGGCAGCTTCTGAAAGTAACTCAACGGCGAACTGATCGCCCCTGTTTGCTACATCCATCAGGGCATCTCCAGCATCTACTTTTGATCTTTCACTAAAACCCTGAAAGCTTGATATCCTGCCGTTTTTGATTCCTTCCAACGCTTTTTCTGCAACGGCCAGCAGGGAGGCTTCGGCTTCAAGGCAGCCCTGCTTGCCACAGGAACATAATGCCCCTTCTTCAGTAATTGGAATGTGACTGAACTCTCCTGCAAACCCAGAGTGGCCCCTGAATAATTGTCCGTTGATGATCATGCCAAGTCCAATACCCCAGCTTAAATTTATGACCATTACATCTTTAATGGACTTGGCAACGCCAAATTTAAGTTCAGATAGCGCAATCAGACTGGAATCATTGTCTATAAAAACAGGAATGCCTGTTGCTTCAAAAATGCGTCCGGTAAGGCTTTTATCCCCGGCATCCAGATAAGTATAGTTGACCCCTTCGTTAATGTTTACAAATCCAGGCATACCTATTCCAATGCCGATCAGCTTTTCCTTGTCCAAATTAAATTTGCTGATGTGTTCAGAAATTATACTGGTCAGGCTGTTTAATGAATTAGGATTGTTAAGTAATTTTAACTCGATTATTTCGACCGGAGTAATGTAATTGTTTAAAAGGTCAATGGTAACGATACGTGTAGATAACTGATCCATTGCTACAGTTACTATATATAGCCTATCTGATTTAACAGCATACATGAGTGGTCTTCTGCCTCCGCTTGAAGGTGCGTAGCCCTGCTCTACAACCAATCCCATTTCTATTAAATGGTTTAGTGACTTGGTTACAAGAGGGATACTCTTGTCAATCAGTAAGCTTAATTCTGCACAAGACATAACTTTGCCGTAATACAACTGCTGTATGATCTCGGCGTATAGTTTTGAATTTTTTTTATTAGTGTTAAACACAGGTAATTCGTTTAAAAGGTCAGTACTACAAAAATAAAGAAAGCGCAGGCAAATATATGTTACTTTGTAAAAAGAATTGTCTAAAACTGGCCTAAAAAATTTAAATGATCAACTGTTCTTAAAAAGTTTAAAAAGTAATTGAAGTTATGATGCAAGTTGGTTTGAAACAGTTGTTTTAGGTCTCTCGTATACAAACTTAAAACAATATTTAAATAATTTTATAATTCTTTTTAATTTTTTTTTAAAGTTGTCATTTTTTTTATTAAGTTTGAGGTAAGCAATCAAAAAGATGTCTGAATGTTAAGAACACCCTGCGCTTTACATCGTTTGATCAAGCAATATTAGAACCTTTAACTAAACCAAACAAAATGAAAAAAAGTCTACTTTATTACCGATTTTATGGATTGGCTACTAAAACGATTTGTTGTCTGATGCTAATTGCTGGTTTCGTTACTCCCGCGTTTTCAGGAGTATCTTCAGCAACAGTAGCTAACAAGTTTCAGTCTTTTACACTGAAAGGCAAAATCAAAGATGAGAAAGGCAGTGCCATGCCCGGGGTTACCGTAACTAACGTTACCCAAAAAAAATCCGTATCTACCAATGAGACAGGGGATTTTAGTATTTTGGCTGATAAAGGTGATGTGGTCACGTTTAAAATGATTGGCTTTCAGGAAAAGTCTGTTATTGCATCTGATCAAAATAACATCGTGGTGGTATTGGCTGAACAGGCCGTACAGCTTGATAATACGGTAGTCACTGCCCTTGGTATTAGAAGAGAGGAAAGGTCTCTGGGATATTCGGTATCAGAAGTAGATGGCGAGGGATTGAAAAAAGCAAGGGAGACAAATGTTATCAATTCTTTGGCTGGTAAGGTTCCCGGATTGATCATTAACAGTGGGGCCGGTGGACCAGCGGGTGCTTCGCGTGTTATCATCCGCGGAAGTACATCTGTATCAGGCAATAACCAGCCTTTATATGTGGTTGATGGTATTCCCATCGACAATTCAAATTATGGCGGGGCAGGTAGTGGTCAATATGCCTCTGGTGTAGACATGGGAGATGCCATATCAGCCATAAATCCTGACGACATAGATAAAATCAGTGTTCTAAAAGGAGCTTCTGCATCGGCATTATACGGGTCAAGGGCCGGTAATGGTGTAATCTTGATCACAACAAAAAAGGGAACTAAGAATAAGGAGTTGGGTATCGAATTTAATAGTACATCTTCTCTGGAGCAACAGTTGACGAGTTATGATGGTTATCAGTCATTGTATGGCCAGGGAATAAAGCAACAGCTGAATACGCTTGAAATACAAGACTACAATACCCTCAATAAGAGTTTCGGTGCACGTATCGACCCTGATTTGACCGTAATCACCGGCACAGGGAAGCGGGTGCCTTATGCCTATGTAAAGAACAATATCGATGGGTTTTTTAAAACCGGAAGTACATTTACAAATACCCTTTCATTTACTAATGCCACGGACAATTCAAATTTCAGGTTTTCGGCTTCTAATTTAACTAATCGCGATATTATTCCAGAAAGCGGGATTACAAGGAATTCCTTTACATTTAGCGGAAGTTCCCGTTTTGGATCAAAAATTACGTTAGAAGCCAGGGCATTCTACATGAATGAAGATGTTAAAAACCGCCCTTCATTGGCCGACGATCCAGCAAATATAGGGAACAGTTTTCTTACCCTGGCTAACACGGTAGATCAGGCCAGGTTCAAAAACGAATATAAAAATGCTGATGGCAGTTACCTTGACTGGAATAATGGAAACCAGTATCGACTGAATCCTTATTGGATTATCAATGAAATGACGAATGATACCAAAAAAGACAGGTTGCTTGCCTCTTTGCAACTCAACTATAACATTTTAAGCTGGTTGTCCTTGCAAGCCAGGGGATCTTCCGATCAGACATACGTTAATTTTGAGAAGTTCAGCCCAAGAACTACTCCAGGAGCTTTAACTGGTATGCTAGACCAGAATAATAGCAAGTATAATACTATAGAAGCAGATGCTTTGTTAACCGCCCAAAAGCAATTCGGTCAAAACTGGAATTTGTCGGCACGGCTAGGTTCGAGTATTACTCGCAATAACATGTCGGGTAGTGTTATGCAGTTTACCAATCAAGCCATATTGGATGTAGCAATACCCACAAGTTACACAAGTCAGTCTGTGTCGCCGCTGGCAAGAAAACGTCACATGAATTCTGTCTACGGACTCTTGACGGCCGCGTACAAAGGGTTTCTATATTTCGATGCCACTTTGAGGCAAGATGCGTACTCCACCCTGCTATACGGGGACAACTACAAAACCTATCCATCGTTAAATGGTAGTTTTGTTTTTTCTGATGCGTTTAAAATGGATAAGAAATACCTTACATCCGGCCGCATTAGGGCTTCAATCGCGCAGGTCGCATCAGATACTGATCCTTTCCTGACGGCCCAGTACTACAAAAGTAATTCTCTTCCCTTTGATGGGCTGCCTACTGGAGGTTTGTCAACAGACATTCAGGCAAAACTTGCAGGTTTAAAACCCACCACTACACGCTCTTATGAGTTTGGGGCCGATCTCAAGTTTTTCAACAGCAGATTGGGCCTTGACGTGAGCTACTATAATTCTAAGTCAAAAGACCAGCTGAATATATTACCAGCTCCCGTTTCATCAGGTTACAAGACAACGATACTCAATGCCGGTGTAATTTCGAATGAAGGTGTTGAGATTGCATTAAATGCAACACCGATAGCCACTAAGGATTTTAACTGGGATCTCAGTTTGTCTTTCGCACGAAATATAAATAAGGTAGAATCATTGGCTGAGGGTACACCATTTCTGGTATTGTCCGAAGCAAGGTGGATGGGGATATCGGTAGTAGCGATGCCTGGAGCGGATTACGGTTCCCTGCTTGGCAATGACTATCAGTACGATCCAAACGGAAACGTGATTCTTAATGCGAATGACCTTCAGCCCGTTTTAAGCGATAGTCGCAAGGTAGTCGGAAAGGGTATTTTTGACTGGACCGGGGGACTAAGTAGTACGCTAGGCTATAAAAACTTTAGTCTCGGTGCGGTATTCGATGCTAAATTCGGTGCTGATCTGCTTTCACTGACCAACTTAGGGGCTGCAGCGAGCGGTTCACTTGAATCCACCTTAGAAGGCCGTGCTGAATGGATAAAATCTGAGGAAGATAGACAAGCCAGCGGGCAGACCATTGATCAGTGGACGGCCGCAGGCAAAGTAGGCGGCCTTGTGCCAAAAGGAGTAGTTCAGACTGGCGTTGCATCTGACGGAAGCCCGATTTACACCGAAAACACACGGGCAGTTGATCCTTCTGTATATTGGGGCAGATATTCTGATCTGTTGAACGGGGTAGCCAGTCCATTTATATATGACGGTTCCTACATCAAAATGCGACAGCTTACACTCAGTTACAGCATCCCCTCGTCGCTAACCGGCAAATGGGGAGTAAAAGATGTGCAGGTGGCACTGGTAGCCAGGAACCCATTTATTTTGTATAGAAATGTTCCGAATGTTGACCCGGATTCAAACTATAGCAATGGTAATGGACAGGGAATAGAGTATGGCTCCTTACCTGGAAGAAGGAGTTATGGGTTTAACCTGAACTTTAGATTTTAATGATTCCCTCTAAACTGGAAAAAATGAAAAAGCATATAAATTTATATACATGGTTAACAGTATTAGTGCTGTTCACCGCTTCTTGTAAAAAATTTGGGGATACGAACGTCGACCCAACAAGATCCTCAAACATGGATCCTTCCGTTCAGTTGACTACCGCCCAGTTGCGGTTTTCAGGAGATCTGAATGTGAATCAAAGGACAAATATCATGATGACTATGCCACTCGTGCAGCACATCGCAGGTTCCTATGTTAACAGGTATGGAGGCGCCTATCTCAGAGATCCGAACGTGATGGGAATACTTTGGGAAGATTCTTACGGAAATGATATTGTCAACATTATTGATGCGGTTAAACGGACGACTTCCCTGCCTGAAAAGAGTAATTTGAACGCTGTCTGCAGGATTATGAAAGTTTACATATTTTCAAGGATGACCGACCTCTATGGTGATATTCCATATAGTGAGGCAGGCCAGGGAGTTAAACCAAAATTCGATACTCAACAGGAAATTTACAACGATTTTTTCAAGGAGCTTAAAGAGGCCTCATTGCAGCTGGATGCGAGTAAAGACGCCGTAAAAGGAGATGTCTTTTACAACGGGGATGTAAATGCCTGGAAAAAATTTGCCAATTCTCTACGCCTTCGTTATGCAATGCGTTTAGTTAAGATAGATCTCGCCAAAGCTAAAGCTGAAGCGCAACTGGCATTCGATTCAGGAGTATTTACTACAAACAGTGATGTATGTAAGGTAGACCATGAAGACGTGAGAAATCAGTATGAAGCATCAGGCAGGGGCGATATCAGGGGTAATGCGGTTTCTGAATCTTTTCATAAAGATGGGGTACCAGGTCGCTTTACGACAACTTTCCTGGAGCAACTCCGCAGCACCAACGATCCAAGATTGAAGTATATGGTAAAATACTATGTAGATAATGCTGCTATACCACCGATTAACCGGATTGACATCACAGAGCAAATAACATCACAAATTGGGTACAATGGCATTATCCCGGGGCACTATTTATGGAATGATTGGAATAATCCCCTGCCTATCACCGTACCAGGAACAGGCACGTACGATGCCAGCAGCAATGATCAGAAGGCTCAACCAGCTAATTTCCTGTTGCGTTTTAACGCGCCGTTTTTACACCTTACCTACTCTGAAGTTGAACTTCTGCTTGCGGAGGCAACAGTCAGGTTCGGAAGCACATTTGGTGGTTCTGCTACTGAGCATTATCAGAAAGGCATTGAAGCCGGAATATTGCAATTGAGCTACTTTCCCGGAGGGCCAACTGCTAACAATACCGAGATTAGTACCTTCATCAGTAGTAATGCTTTGCTCCCTGGCAGAGAAATTGAACTTATCAACAAGCAACTTTGGTTAACTTTGTTCTTAAACGGCACTGAAGCTTATTCAAATTGGCGAAGATCAGGATTCCCGGTTCTCACGCCCGGAAAAGGGGTAGATGAGCCAAGTGAAAGTTTGACTATTCCGAGACGTTTTGAATATCCTTATACTGAAGAGGAACAGAACAGAGCAAATTTTGAGAAGGTATTACCAGCACTTGGCGGTACCGATACCTGGAATGCCAGAGTTTGGTGGGATAAGCAATAAACGGTCAGGATTATGAAACATGTAAAATTATTCCTAAGGTTATTTTGTTTGATGATGTTGGCGGCTGGCTGTAGTAAAAAAACAGTCAACGCTAAGGAGTCGGAACGGGGAGAACAAACAATAAACAACTTTAAAGTAGTGGGGTATATGTTTTCCAGTGGTGATCTGCTTGCGAAGTCAGCAGAGCTGGACTTCAGCAGGATAACCCATCTGATAGTCGCATTTATAAATCCTGACGCTTCCGGAAATTTTGCTGCTGTAAACGGTTTACAGGCATTAGCGAAGAAAGCACACGACAACAATGTCAAGATCATAGCGGCATTTGCTGGCGGTAATCCACCCCAACATTTAAAGGAACTGATTAAACCAGCCAATAGGAAAACACTGGTAGACGGACTTACACAGCTTACCCGAACCTATAACCTGGATGGCATAGATGTAGACCTGGAAGGGGATTTCGTAAATGAGCACTATGAAGCATTTGTAGTTGATCTTTCTGTATCTTTAAAAAAGGAAGGAAAGATTATGACTGCTGCGGTAGCAACCTGGAACTCAACAGCGTATTCACAGAAAGCAATAGCACTGTTTGACCTTATCAATATCATGTCTTACGACCAAACCGGTCCCTGGAGAAAAGATCAGCCAGGGCCGCACTCCACTTATGTAGCAGCAGAGGCAGATTTCGAGCATTGGAATAGCACCAGAGGCATCAAAGCGGAGAAATTAGTGCTGGGACTGCCTTTTTATGCGTATGGATTCGGACCAGATATCAGTGAGGATATGAATTATGGCAGTCTTGTGGCCGCCTATCCAGGATCTGAAAAAGTTGATCAATGGGAACTGCCTGGTAAAGGAACATTTTACTACAACGGTATGCCTACCATAAAAAAGAAAGTAGGTTATGCAGTCAAAAAGAAGGCTGCCGGAGTGATGATTTGGCAGTTATTGGGTGATGCAAAGGGCGAGCTGTCCTTGCTTAAAGCAATTAACGACGAAGCCTTGCTACAATTAAAGAAATAAATTCAATCATTTAATAAATTATTGATTATGAAAAATATAAAATACTTAATGGTTTGCTTTTTTCTCCTTGCTGTCGTAGTGGGCTGCAAAAAGGGACAGGAAGCAGATTTTGATGAAAATTTTCATCCTAGAATCATAGATAACGGAGCAGTGTTTACTAGTCCTAGCAGGATTATATTTGAAGGGCAATCTGCCATATACTCCCGGTTAACATTCTCCCCAAAACCACTGGAGAAAACGAAGATCTCCTGGAAAGTTAACGATGTAGAAGTCTCGACGGATACCGCATTTACATTTACGCCTACATCGGGCGGTGAATTTGTGGTAAAGGTTGAAGCAACTTATAACGGGCAGACTGCAACCAGGATTTCTAAAGTACTGGTTAGCCCCGCTACCTACACACCTAAAAGCAGCGCTTTCGTAGTAATGCCATATCTTTCGGAGAATGGCGTAGCGGCAAATATAAACTGGGCCATAGTAAGCCATGTCGCTTTCAACGGCGCAAGGATACTTCCCGATGGTGGTGTGGATTTTTCAAAAGGAAATCTGAATCAGAACATAGATGAAATAGTTGCTAGGGGCCATATCAATAAAACCCCAGTGCTCCTTGGCGTCTCGGGCAGGCTATCTGGCGTTGACGGATGGGCACTATATAATAGCGTAGACTTCGGAACAGTAATAAGCAGCCCTGCAAAAAGAGCAACTTTGGTTGCGACACTTGCTGCCTATGTTACAGCCAGAAAACTGGATGGTATTGATGTGATGATGACCGATTTAAGTAACGATAACTATAGTATCTCAGCCAAAAGTGCACAGTCTGTCGGACCATTCATCGCCGAACTTAAAGCGGCTCTTCCTGCAAATTCTATTGTCACCGCTACAGTAACTACCAATTATATGCATTGGGAGTACACTTCCTTATTACATGCAGACTGGGTGAATGTACATGCGTTTGAAACAGGTGCTAATGTTGGCCCCGGCGCTCCGGTTGGACAACAGTCGCCATTCTGGTTTATGAATGATGCTGCAACTTTATGGGTCAATAAGGGATATCCTAAAAATAAACTCGTTTTGGGTATTCCGGCTTTTGGTTTAAGATATAATGAACTGGATGCGAACGGCAACAATGCGAGCTGGGGTTCTTATGATTATATAGCCTATAAAGACATCATTGCAACATCTAAAGATCCTCAGATCCATACTAAAGAATATGATGCCACAATAGCCAAAGGGGTTTATTTCAATGGTATCCCTTTGGTCACTGAAAAGGCAAATTACATTAAAACCAATGGCTTTAAAGGAGCTTATATCTGGGCTGGAGATTATGATGCAGCGGACAGTAAATCTTTAATTAAAACCATATACGATATACTAAAATAATGACATCAATCCCTAATGGAATTCGCTCAGGACTTTCGTTGGGGATTGTAAATTTTTATAGCTTAGTGCCATAATCATTAATTATGACAAAGATCTGCTCGTTCATCCTTTTTTTCTTTACAATAAGCCAAGGATTCTCTCAAAAAAAGGTAGCTTTTAATGCCAAAGATTTAAAGGTTACCTGGGAAACAGTAGAAAATAACTACAAGGGAACCGGTGAAACATATTCTAAATTGACCCTCACCAATATCGGGAAAGAAGCACTGCCTTCTTCCGGCTGGATCCTGTATTTCAATGCTGCAAATCCGAGGAGTCTTACAGAGGTACAGAATGCGCTTAAAGTGGAGCAGATCAACGGAGATTTTTTTAAAGCTTCTCCGGCAAAATCTTTTAAGGGACTGCTGCCCGGAAAATCAGAGACCGTTCAGTTGCTTTCCAGGGATTTAATTAAAAGAACAGATTTCCCCAGAGGTTTCTATATTGCCTTTGATTCCAGACCTGCTGAAGGCATTGCTGTTCCTTTCGAAGCGATAACTGCTGTAAACTACAAAGATCAGCAGAAGGCGATTTCAGAGAATACTTTTGCACGTAATGAGGAAATAGAAGACATTCCAGTTGCGATATTACCACCGATATTTCCTACCCCGTTGAATGCTAAAAAGACAAAAGATAATTTTACCATTAGCAAGCAGACTAAGATCGTTACAGATCCTATGTTTAGCGCAGAAGCGGCTTATTTGTCGACAGAAATCGAAAAGATATGTGATTTTAAGCCATTGATCGGCTCAACAGAAAAGCAGAACATTATTGTTTTGCAACAACTCACACTGCCATCCGAGGAAGCGTATAAGCTGCAGATTACTTCTAATGCGATCATTATTGGTGCATCTGGCAATGAAGGGATATTTTATGGAATACAATCCTTAAAGAATCTATTTCCATCTGCCACCTGGTCCGTAAAACAAGAATCTATCAGCATTTCGGGACTGGTCGTTACCGATGCTCCCCGTTTCCCGCATCGCGCATTCATGATGGATATAGCACGTAATTTTCAGCCGAAAGAGGAGATACTGAAAGTGATAGATATGATCTCTTTATATAAAATGAATGTATTGCACCTGCATTTTAATGATGATGAAGGGTGGAGGATAGAAATACCCGGATTGCCGGAACTGACTGAAGTAGGCTCCAAACGCGGACATACGCTTACAGAAAAAGATAACCTGATTCCATCTTATGGCTCGGGCCCGAATATAAACGCCAACTCAGGAAGCGGATATCTTTCAAAGGCTGATTATATTGAGATACTGAGATATGCCACAACAAGGCATATTCGTGTTATCCCAGAATTTGAGACGCCAGGCCATGCCAGGGCCGCCATAAAATCTATGAATACCAGGTATGAAAAATTGCTAAAGGCAGGCGATAAGGCAGGAGCAGAAAAATACCTTCTGAGAGACCTTAAAGATCAGTCTGTGTATCGCTCTGTTCAGGGATGGAACGACAATGTGATCAATCCGGCGCTGCCTTCAGTATATACGTTCATGGAAAAGCTGATAGATGAAATGTTGCTGATGTACAAAGAAGCAGATGCCCCACTGACAACCATACACTTTGGCGGAGATGAAGTTCCGGTAGGGGTATGGGAGAAATCGCCTGCTGTTACCGCCCTGCTAAAGAGAGATCCAAGTGTAAAATCCGTTGATGAAATATGGAATTATTACTTTAAAAACATAAATAAATTACTAAAATCCCGAGGTCTATATTTATCAGGCTGGGAAGAAATTGGTTTAAAAAAGGCATTGGTAAATGGACAAAAACAGATGGTGCTTGACGCACGTTTTGCGAATGAGAACTTTCATACTGACGTCTGGAATAACCTGGCGCCTAATGAGGACCTGGCATACAAGCTTGCTAATGCAGGGTACAAAGTTGTTCTTACTAATGTTACTAACATGTATATAGATCTGGCTTATAATAAGAACTTTGAAGAAGCAGGGCAATATTGGGGCGGCTATGTCGATCTGGATAAGCTTTTTCGCTTTATTCCGTTTAATTTCTATAAAAATCAAATAGAAGATGAAAGAGGCAATCCGCTCAAGGCAGATCATTTTGCCAGTAAGGAACAGCTGTCTGAAAAGGGAAAGTTAAATATCGTAGGTATACAAGCCCCCTTATGGAGTGAAGTGATCACATCTGAATCCCAGCTCGAATACCTGCTGCTACCAAAAATTTTGGGTATTGCAGAAAGAAGCTGGGCTGCCAACCCTGATTGGGCAATTGAAACAGATGCTAACAAAAGTCAGGAACTTTATAAATACGCCTGGTCTGAATTTTTAAATGTCGTAGCAAAAAAGGAACTGCCAAGATTAGACTATTATGGCGGTGGATTCAGATACCGTATTCCTGACCCGGGGATAACCATGCAGGATAATAAGGTTGTAGTAAATATTCAGTTGCCCGGTTTTGAAATCAGGTATACCACAGATGGAACCATGCCAACAAGAAATAGTAAATTATACACAGGCCCGATTTCAGAGATAAAAAGCCTCTCGTTCCGCACATTTAATAAAGCAGGGCGCGGAGGAAGAACAATTACCTATGTAAAATAATTATCTTCGCAGCCATGTCTTCACATCACATAGTTCGAGAGAAACAAGAACCTGCGCTGTATATTCATCATCTGGGAACATTTGATGAAGAATATCTTGGGCAGCTACTGGAATGGAGCCCTACACTCATTGTTAGTTCGCAAGATTATGAAAAGGGAATCAGCCTGGGTCTAAAGATTGATCTCGTGGTTAATTCAGCTCTTTCTGATACTTCCTTTCAGGAAAATACAAAGATGATTCTTGCAGAAAATGATAGCCTCGATGCGGTTTTAGATTACCTCATCGCCGAGAAATATCCCGCTGTCAACGTTATTGATTCCGCTTCAACGTGTAAATTGAGAGAACTGGGCAGTTATGTTTCTGAAATCAACATTGTGATATTCACAGATACAGAGAAAGCTTATGCGATTAAATCTGGTTTTAGCGTTTGGAAGCCTAAAGACACGGTCTATCATATAGAGGTGATTTCTTATTTTGAAACGAGCAATCTAAAACAGCATGAAGTTGGCAGTTTTGTAGTTATTAATGATGGATTTGTGGAATTTATATTCACCACACCCTATCTGTTTATAAGTGAAATGTTATGATTATCTTAAGAAAAGCAAAAGAAGAGGATATTGAAGTAATACAGGATATTGCCAACAGTACATGGTACAATACCTACGCTGATTATCTGTCTGCCGAGCAAATTGAATATATGCTTGATAAAATGTACAATAAAGGTGTGTTGCTTTCCCAATTCCAGGAAGGGCATATTTTTTTGATGGCACAAGAAAATGATAAAGACCTGGGATATGCCGGGTTTTCCATTTTAGATCCAGAAGCTTGTAGCTACAAATTGCACAAACTGTATGTTTTGCCGGAAATGCATGGGAAGGGTGTTGGAAAATTACTGGTCAATGAAGTGATGAACCTGGTTCGGGATCTTGAAGGTAAATCCATCGAACTAAACGTCAACAGGAATAATAAAGCGGCTGACTTTTATAAATCAGCAGGGTTTGAGATTAAAGAAACGGTAAACCTCGATATTGGCGAAGGCTATTTCATGAACGACTATGTGATGGTAAAAGCGCTCTAACGCTCTACGAGTTTAGGAATTCTGACAGGCGTATCAATGCCCTTTACAATACTTATCGCACTTTTTGCAATACCTTTTATAGTTGCCAGTATGTTCTCACTGTCCAGCGTGACATATTCATCTTTCACGGTGTGGTAATAAGGATCAGTATCTATCTTATCCGTACTGATGGTATGGGCTGGAACACCCAGTGCGGCTAAAGTGGCGTTGTCACTTCTGTAAAACAGTTGTTGTTTCGGATAAGGATCAGGATGAAAGGTAAATTCTGTTCCGACAAGATTTTTCTGAAGGATTTTGCCAAAATCCGATTTGTCAAATCCTGTAATAAAGGCCGTGTTCTTTCCAAACTTACTTTCCTTACCTATCATTTCAATATTAAACATCGCTACTACTTCATCAGGGTTTAAGGTTTTTGAAAAATGCTTTGAACCAAAACCGCCAATCTCTTCGGCTGTGAAAGCTATAAATATCAGCGTACGCTCATTGTTGTTTAATGCTTTGTAATACTTTGCCAATGCGATCATGGCCGTTGTGCCTGAAGCATCATCATCGGACCCGTTTGCTATACTGTCAGTTCCTTCTGCCTTAATAATACCGAGGTGGTCATAATGCCCGGAAAAAACGACAATTTCATTTGCTTTTGATTTGCCGGGGATCATACCCGCTACATTAAACAAAGGCCTGTTATCAGTCGAATCTTTAAAGAAGGTTTGCCGGTACCCTGAAGCGCCTGTGAGCGGTGAAAGACCCATACTTTTAAACTCTGCCTCAATAAAAGAGGCGGCTTTGTCAATTCCGGGCGTAAAGGCAGCTCTTCCCTCCATGTCATCAGCACTCAGTGTTTTAATCAACCTGTCAACATATTCTTTAGTGATTATTTTGTTGATGTCCTGTGCGTACAGTGGCGCAGATGTTAACAGAACAAATAGAAGGTAAAGGTTCTTTTTCATATCTCGTATTGCTGTGGCAAATTTAGTTTATTTTTTCTTTTTGCAATCTCTGTAGAGATACGTGTATTATGTACCCCATCTATTACGGTAACTTCAAAATCTTTGTCCTTATCAGATTCATAAATCTGAGAGGTTTCAACGTTTTCGACTGATCTGTCGTACGGTCCGCGACTGCTCATCAGCTTTACAAACACAGGCAGGCATTCAAAAAATATAAAGAGCAGTCCAATGAATGTTATAGCCATAGAAGTGCTGAGGTCGGGTTTGCCATTGGGGCTGAAGCTGAGCTGCCCAAGGGCCCAATTTCTGTCGGCGAATCCCGCAATATTCGCCAGGCTGTCCAGTTCTTTGCTGGTATAAATCTTTTCAGCCATGAGGCCGTCGAACTGCTTTCTTCCATCTACAAAATTTTCAAGCCTTCTTACCTCGGCCGACAGTGTATCCAGTGATTGCCTTCTCTGGCTCAGCTCAGTTTCTTTTCTCTTTGCATATGGCCCATATCCCATAATTCCAGAAGTTTCCGTTGTTTTATTACCAAAGATCTCAAAATTTAGTTTCTGTTCCTCGCTTTTAATGGCATTTGCCATCGTATCACGGCGGGTTTTTAAATCACCAAGCTTGGCAAGTTCAATTTTGTATTTATTTCCAAAAGCTGCGTTAAGCGTGTCTATTTTAGAGCGCTGATTGTTGAGGTAGCTAACTTTAAGGCGTTCTTTTATTTCTTTGTCAAAAATTTTCAGTTCCAGCGGTCTCGAGATTACGATACCGATCATGATGGCCAGTAAAATTCGGGGTGTCGCCTGCCATACCTGCTTGGTTGTGGAAGCACTCTTATTAATACTTGATACAATATACCTGTCCATATTGAAAATGGCAAGGCCCCAGATCAACCCAAAAAGTACAGCAAAGAATACAGCGCCGGAGTCTCCTTTAAAAACAAAATACATGGCATAGCCACCCGACAATGCTGCAAATAAACCTGTGAAGAATATGGTAGCCCCAATTCCAACATATTTATTGTGCTCAGTAGGATGTTTTTCTAAAGTAGCAAGGTGTACTCCGGAACAAAACCAAAAGAAGCGCGAAATAGTATTCATGACAATAACCCAAAGTTAGTAAGGAAAAACTATTAAACGCCTGACCAGCTTAGTTGTTACAGAAATTTGGCATTTAAATGATTCTAAATACTAGTATCTAACTACTAGATACTAATTCATATCTTTGAAAAAATTAAACGATATGATTAAGGAAATAACCGTAGAAGAGCTTAAAGAAAAAATTGATAACAAAGAAGACTTTCAGCTGATCGATGTTAGAGAAACATTCGAGTATGAGACTTCAAATCTTGAAGGATTAAATATTCCATTGGGAGGTATTCTGATCGAAACTGATAAAATTGCTACTGATAAGCCTGTAATTGTGCATTGCAGAAGTGGAAAGAGAAGCGCGGCGGCAATTATGCAATTGGAGCAGCAGCTGGGATTAACCAATTTGTACAATCTTCAGGGCGGTATTCTTGCCTGGCAGGAAGCCTTTGATCCTGAGATGCCTGTTTATTGATCATGATAAAGAAAATCGCAATTAATGTATTTTATAACCTGGGCATCATCTTGTCGCTCTTTGGAATTTTCTGGTCTTTCGAAAATGGTAAGTATCCGCTGATCGCTTTATTTGTAGTCACTGCCGGATTTTTTCTTTATCTGAAGATCAGGCTTGTCAAGGAAACACGAAATATGTTCAGGAAATAAATAAACCTTCTGGAATCCCTTCCAGTCCCAGGCCAGGTGAATCTTTAAGCAGATATTTGCCTTCTGCCATTTCAGGTGTTCTAAAAGGGTTGTTTTTTGTTAACCATGGCCCATCCAGATCGGCCCAGTCGCACAATGGTGCCAAAGCTACGCCCGCCAGGGTGGCGCAGGATGTTTCACTCATCGAGCCAATCAGTACTTTCATTCCCAGCTCACGTGCTTTTAATATCATTTGCTGTGCCTCATACATCCCCGCACTTTTCATAAGTTTGATGTTAATGCCATGATACGCACCCTTTAATTCTGTCAGATCGCCAATTCTTTGAAAAGCCTCATCGGCTAGTATAGGTATTGGACTGCGGCCCGTCAGCCAGGCATTGCCCTCCAGATCTGCTTTGTCCATTGGTTGTTCTACCAGCAATGCACCCTGATCGTGCAACCAGTAGATCATATCTATGGCTTTAGCTTTATCTGTCCAACCTTGATTGGCATCAATAAACAACGGCAGGTCGCTCACTGACCTTATGGTACTGATCAGCTCCCTATCGTTCTCCCGGCCCAGTTTTACTTTCAGTACTTTAAACCCTTTTGCGTCGGCCACTTTCTGCCTGATCACTTCAGGCCGGTCAATCCCAATGGTATAAGAGGTCAATGGCATTTTCAGTGGATCGGCATGGTAGAGCTCATAGCACGGTTTGCCGGATAGCTTTCCGTTCAAGTCATTCAGCGCAATTTCAATGGCTGCTTTTATAGCAGGCTGACCAATGGATATGCTGTCCAGGTAGGTAATTATTTCTTCAAAATGGAAGGGGTATATAAAACTTTCCCAATCTACCTTCTTTAAAAATTCATTAGCAGTTTCCATACTTTCACCCATGTAGGGTACCATCGATGCTTCTCCATAACCATGTTCATTTTCATAACTTAGCCTAAGCAACATAATGGGGGTGCTTGTTCTGGAAAATTTAGCAATTGCAAATGGATGCTTCATTTCCAGCTGATATGGCGCGTATGCTGTCTGCATAGTTTGGGGTCTTTGGTAATGTAAAAGTTAAAAAAATGACTGCCTCAGCGAATGTAAAAATAATATACTTAATATTGTGCCCAGTATGATCAGCACAATATATCAGCCATTTAAAAACTTCGATTTTAAGTATAAAAACTGCTTTTTGAGCGGAGATACTTTTTCTACTCCTGTAGTAGAAACAACTATTCTGCCCGAATGGTTGCTGAAGGCGGCTAATTTTAGCGGAGAAGAACAGATAAAGTTACTGGATGAAAGTGTGCGCAGTTACAATTCCCTAAAAGTTCCCTGCAATACTGAGGTACTTTCCCATTTTGTGCAGCCATTAGAAGACAAGATAGCTGATGCATTTTCAAAGGGCTATGCTGCGGTTTCCCAACTCGATCAGACAGAACTTTTCAGGTGGATCGGCAAGTTTATGTATGGCCTCATTTACATAGAGATGAATGCCGCAGTGCGGCAGCAGCAGATCAGCGAAGACGGTATCAATATGTCGCAGGGCCTGATGCATAAGTTTGGCAATCTTCATACCATGCTCCAGGGGATTTACCTGGATGTCATATTTGAAGATTTTGTCCCCTGGTCTATCCTGGTTGTACCCCTTGAGCAAACAGACACCCCTTTCAGTTTCAGGGACGAGATCAATACGATCACTTTTTCTTTAAAACTCAACGATTTTGGTATCGTCGCCTGTCTGCAGGACAATGGAACCAATAAACGATATCACGGGGAGCTTTTAAAGCAGATAGAAGTCAAACCATTGTCGGCTCAGCAATTTGAAGAACTTTGTGCACGGTTCTATTATTCAGCCTATTTATTCAACCGTTTGCCTGAATACACCATTCTTCCGGTTGAAGGGGCCATATACATCGATGCCATGCCTTTACGAGGTACGCAGCAAAAAGCCTTGTTCGATCATTGGCAGCATAAAACCTATGCACAGGTATTGCAGGATTTTTGGAAACCCTGGGGACATACCTTGTTTGAGATCATCAAAGATCCCACAAACCCTATGAGTTATTTTAATCCTCCTGCCATACCGGAACTTCATTAGCCAATCTTTGCCATCAGCTGACTGAGGAAATGAGGGATCACTCCCGGTACGACCATCACAGTGACGATAAGGCCGGTTAGTGCGCCAAAAAAGTGGGCGTCATGGTTGATGTTGTCCCTTGAGTTTTTAGAAGCATACACACAGTACAACAGGTATAGCGGACCAAAAACAATGGCCCATATTGGAATGGGGATGGGAAAAATAAACAAACTTACAAAAGGAGCGAGCAGTATGGAACTGAACAACACGGCGCTAACCGCACCTGAGGCACCCAGGCTGTTGTACCACATGTCATTTTTATGTTTTATTACCGTAGGGATGTCACTCAGGATCAAACCCACGAAATAGATTAACCCAAATTGCCATGATCCGATTGCTCGCTCCAGCGGAAAGCCGAAAGAGTAGAAAGTGACCATGTTAAATATCAGGTGCATCCAGTCGGCATGGATCAGCCCGCTGGTGATCAGTGTATATACCTTGTTTCTGCGCGATACACTATACGGGTGGAGCATAAATTTTCCAAACAGACCATTGTCATTGAAAGCATAGATACTGGTTACAACCGTGAAAATAAGGATCAATGTGGCTACAGGCGTTTCGTTTATATATTCCATTTATTTAAGCATTAATTTTATGTCAGTAGTTAGTCTTGCAACCGGATAGCGGTTATGTGTTTTTTCGTAGTAGTCCGAATTTTTGTAGATAAAGTCCAGTTGGGCCTCAGGGTTTTTCTTTAGTTCTGCATTTTTGATTTTCTCCCCTTCCAGTTTTGCCTTCAGTTGGGGATCTTTCTTCAGCAGTTCTGCTGCGGCGTCTTCAAATACATAGGCTGAAAAATGTTCTTTCATACCCAGTACTGAATCAAAGAAGTTCCAGTTGAAGAAAGAATCTGTCGCCTGCGGTTCCAAGGTCTCCATGATATAGCGGCTAACGGGCTGATCGGAATAGACTACACAATCTCCCTTGTAAAAGTTACGTCGTTCATAGATGGTATCCAGCTTCACACCCGAATGCAGGTAATGTCCCTCAAAGGGTTTGGTTAGTGTTTTGTAATCACTGATATAGTAAGACTCTACGGGCAAACTAATGTCTTCGGTCAGTTCGTATACCATGGCCCTGTTCAGTTTCAGCAGTTCGATCACCCTGCTCCATGCCTGTGGTATGATATAGGCAATTGGCCTATCCACCATTCCTGCCGGCACAAAATTATTCCATTGCTTAATTTGCTTGGTATAAGGGGCATTCCTGTCATAATACAATCGCTGCATACCGCTTACCTCGCTGGGTTTTTGTTTGGCGGCATATCCTTTAAATTCAATGAGGTCAAATTTACTTTTATCAAGTTTCCATTCCATTACAAAGGACTCCTGCCTGCGGGCATCTTCATCCGCTTTTCGTTTGTTTTCCCCTATTACTTTTGCGTCGCGTACTACAATGTCCAGATAGATCTTTAGCAGCTGGTAAGTGGCATCTACTCTTTTGTCATATTCCTTCAGCATATGTGTCTCAGGCATGAATCCTATGGTATTGTGCAGTGCTGCATAACCGGTTGAATAGCGGGGCGTTTCTAAAAAGCCTATGATGCCTTCATCCGGAGTTTCCTCGATCGAGTTGACATATGGAGTCATTTCATACCCTGCATTTGCCATCTTTGAATACAATGAAGGCAGCATACTATTGGTCAAATAGCTAGAAAGAACAGGGTGCAGTTTATCTTTTTGTGTTGGAATGAGTGTCATCACATATTGATAGTCAGCACCGTTGCTGGTATGCGTATCTACAAAAATCTCCGGTTGCCAAGTATTGAAGATCTCCTGAAATGAATAGGAATTGTTGGAGTCCGTTTTTATAAAATCCCTGTTCAGGTCATAGTTTTTACTATTGCCTCTAAACCCGTAGGCTACAGGCCCGTTCTGATTGGCCCTTGAGGTGCTTGTTCTATTAAAGCTGCCGTCTATGTTGTATACAGGTATGATGCAGATCACCACATTTTCGGGCAGCAGGTTGCCTTTCAGAAGATCCCTGGCAACCATCATGCTGGCATCTATTCCTTCCGGTTCTCCGGGGTGAATGCCGTTATTGATCAATAAAATACGCTTGTCGTTTTTCCTTATCTGTGCTGGATCAAATATCTTGTCTTTAGCCAATACCAGCAAATGCAGAGGTTTACCAAAATCCGTCTGTCCGCAGGTTAGTAGCTTTGCCTGTGGATACGCTTCATCCAGCTTTTTATAATAGTCAATCACCTGGTGGTAAGTAGCAGTTTCTTTTTTTTCACTTAGTTCGTAGGGAGTCAACTGAGCTGAAGTATCCATTGCAAGGAAGAAAAATATGGTCAATAAATAGTGTCTCATTCTACTGGCAGACTTAATAAAGGGACTTTTTGGATATTCCCAGCCAGCCAAACCTATAGCTCAAACCTACAGAAAAATAAGTATAAATATCAGGCTTATCATTTCTAAAAGTTGTAAATGAATTGTCATAACCATCAAGGCCTTCGCCCAGGGTTATGTTGTACTGCAGGTTTAGGTTGATGCCATATCTGGACCTTCCGGCATAATCTGAAAAGTAATAGCTTATACCAGTATTAAGCGGGAGCAGTAAGTCGTTGGATACATCATTGCCGCGATAAGATAACGAGTCGGAAACACCGTTGCGTTCTATCTTTACCATCGTATTGTGAATAATACCCGCTCCCCCGCCTATATATAGCCATTTGGTTAAATAAAGTTTACCGATAATAGCAGCAGAGGCAAAGCTATTGGTAAAGACCCTGCTGTCTGTGCTGTTGCCCTGTCCCTCACCCCTGATGTTTCCATTCTGATATTCAATCCCTAAACTTAAGCCGGGGCTCATGGAATAATCTAACGCAGCATAAAACACCTGTCCGCTTTTACTTTTAGGGAGGTCAGTATAAGATTGAGTGATGCCGTATCCTGCACCAATACCAAGTTTGTAAAAATTAGACTGGGCATCTGCATTTAAACAAAGTAGAAGCGTAAAGAATGAAATAAAGCTAATTTTCAAAAGATAATTTATATGTATCGGGTCTAATATCTATAACTTTGTTTTTTTAAAACATTATGCAAAAGTACCAAAATCATGCCAAGGGGCTACAGGCCCGCTTTATACAATATGTTCAGATAGATACCCAATCTGATCCTTTATCTCCTACTGTACCCTCTACCATGAAGCAGAAAGACCTTGCAAAGGTGCTGGTAGAGCAGCTTATAGAGATAGGGATTAATGATGCACACCTTGACGAATTCGGCTATGTTTATGCTACCATACCATCCAACTCGGATAAGCAAGTGCCTGTCATCTGCTTCTGTTCGCATATGGATACATCTCCTGACTGCAGCGGAACAAATGTTAAGCCCATCATCCATACCAATTATCAAGGCCAGGATCTTGTTCTGCCTGATGACAACACCATTATCTTAAGGATGTCTGAGCACCCGGATCTTAAAGACCAGATAGGGAATGACGTCATTACTGCAAGTGGCACCACACTTTTGGGGGCCGACAATAAAGCCGGCGTTGCAGAGATCATGGAGGCGGCGGCTTTCCTGGTTCAGCATCCCGATATCAAGCATGGTACTATTAAAATTTTATTTACCCCCGACGAAGAGATCGGCCGCGGGGTAGACAAGGCGGATCTTAAGAAACTGGGAGCGGACTTTGGATATACGATAGACGGGGAAACTCTGGGTTCTATAGAAGACGAAACCTTTTCGGCAGATGGCGCAGTACTAACTATCTATGGTGTCAGTACACACCCTGGTTTTGCAAAAGGTAAAATGGAAAGCGCGATCAAAATCCTGTCAGATGTGATCAGCTCCCTGCCATCCGAGTGCTTGTCGCCTGAATCTACCGAAGGCAAAGAAGGCTTCCTGCATCCTGTCAACATCAGCGGGAGCGTTGAACAGGCTGAAGCCCGGTTCATCATCCGGGCATTCGATGACGAAGAGTTGAAAGCCAACGGGGAATTACTGGATGCTACTGTACAGAATATTATTGAAGATTTTCCGAATGCTACATATGAATTAAAGATCACAGCGCAATACCGGAACATGAAGAAGGTATTGGACCAATATCCTCAGGTAATTGCAAATGGTATAGCAGCTATTGAAAGGGCTGGCATCAAACCAAAGCAGCAAAGTATCCGTGGTGGTACGGATGGCTCAAGATTGTCATTTATGGGCCTGCCTTGTCCTAATATATTTGCTGGAGAACATGCATTCCACGGAAAACAGGAGTGGGCCTCTATACAGGATATGGAAAAAGCAGTAGAAACGATTATTAATATTGCCCTGATCTGGGAAGAACAGGCATTTGTCTAAGACTGTGTCAACCTTGCCAGATACTGGTCATTGTCATCTTCAAAAACGATTGTTACTTCCCAACCCAGGGCTGTGGCAATCGTTTTTAATGTTTGCTGATCTACATAAATCCATTTAAACCAGTTGCCTTTTATGCTTTTATATTCATACCTGAAGCTGACCTCCCCATAATATCCGTTCAAAGGGAATGCTATTTCCTGGTACAAATAAGAAAGATCCGAACTGTCAAATACCAGATGTCCACCAGAGTTCAGTAAATGCTTTACCTGCTTTAAAAAAGCCTTTAGTCCCGGTATAGAGCCTGTCAGTCCTATGCCATTCATCATAAAGAGTAAAGTGTCATATTTGCCCTCAGTATAAGTCAGTATATTTCCTTCTATGGCATTTTTTAAGCCCCGCTGTTTCATAATAGAGACAGCGGCAGCAGATATGTCCATCCCTGTTACGTCAAACCCACGCTCTTGCAGAATTAGTGCATGACTGCCTACTCCCGCCCCCACATCCAGCACTTTGCCTTTGCAGAGTTCCAGGGCCTTAAGCTCCAGTTCGGGCATTTCTTTTTCATCCCTGAAATAAATATCGACAGGCATTTCTTCCGGCTCGTCATAAGAATTATGCACCCATAAAGTTTCTGCCGGAGGTTTAATAAACTGGTCTTTTAACGCTTCGCCAAACACATCCATTTGGTAAAATTAACTAAAAACTTTACAGTTCAAATTCCTGATGGTATTCCGGAATGGCAATACGCTTAAAACCTTTGTCGATCAATCTTTTTGCAAAATGCTGCTGCACCTCATATTCACCGTGAACCAGAAATACCTGCTTCACTTTTTCCGGGTCCTGACAAGATAAAAACTGCAAAAGGTCTTCATAGTCGCCATGTGCGCTCATTGATTGAATAGATCTTACCTCAGCTATCACATCGTATTCCTGTCTGAACATCCAAACCTTCTTTTCGCCATTCAGCAGCTTGCCGGCAAGAGAATCCGGGCTTGCATATCCCACCATTAAAAACGTGTTTTTCTGATTGCTGATATTGTTTTTGATGTGGTGTCTCACCCTTCCCCCTTCGGCCATGCCTGATGAAGAAATGATCACACAGGGTCGAGGATCATTGTTGATCGCCTTGGATTCTGCCGAACTTTCCACAAATCTGAGCCCTTTGAAGTTGAATATCTCATCATCTACAGCAAGCACCCTTTTAACCCCATTGTTGTATACTTCAGGATGATTTTTAAGGACCTGGGTAGCTTGTAATGATAGCGGACTGTCCACGTAATAAGTAAGGTCGGGCAATTTGCCCTTCAGCTCCAGTCCGTTAAGCGCATACAGTAATTCCTGCGTGCGGCCTACACTAAATGCAGGTATGATCACCTTACCTTTTTTAATTTTACAGGTACGGTTAATGATCTCCAGCAACATTTCCTCAATCGGTTCCAGGTCTTTATGGAGGGAATCACCATAAGTAGATTCCATGATGATGTAATCAGCCTGGGCAAAACTTTGCGGACTTTTAAGCAGCAGATCGCCATACCTCCCTACATCGCCGCTAAAAGTAATTTTAGTTTCTTTACCACCTTCAGTTATGGTTAAATGTACCGCAGAGCTGCCAATAATGTGTCCGGCATCGGTAAGCAGTATCCTTATCTGTCCATCTATCTCAAAATCTTCGTTATACTCGACTATCTTAAAAAGACTGAGAGTTTTGGCAACATCATCCTCTGAATAAAGCGCTTCTGTTACTTCCTCATTTTCCCTTCTGCTTTTGTTTAGATATTCTGCATCCTGCATCTGGATCTTTGCTGAGTCCATTAACAGTATTCTTGCGAGGTCCATGGTAGGAGGTGTACAATATATATTACCTGCAAAGCCTTCCGCTACCAATCTGGGCAATAGTCCGCAGTGATCTATATGTGCGTGCGACAGTACAACATGGGTGACCTCAGCAGGCTTAAAACCGAAGTAACCGTTTAGTTTATCGGTTACTTCGCCCATGCCCTGAAACATCCCACAGTCCAGTAATATTTTTGTATTGTTATTTAATGCGATTAAGTGCTTACTGCCGGTTACAGCACGCGCTGCACCATGAAAAGTAATCTTCATTTAGTGATCCCTAGACATTTACTTTAGATAGGGTGTCTTTTACTTTATCGGTCACATCTGCAAATTTATCTTTGGAGGCATCTATCAGGTCACAAAACCAATCACTAACCCTGTCCTTCATTTCGCTATTTTTATCTGATGATAGGATCAATGCTATTGCTGCTCCAAGCGCTGCTCCTGCCAATAC
The DNA here is from genome assembly GCF_004331695.1 of Pedobacter psychroterrae. Lineage (GTDB taxonomy): Bacteria > Bacteroidota > Bacteroidia > Sphingobacteriales > Sphingobacteriaceae > Pedobacter > Pedobacter psychroterrae. The sequence goes on from NZ_SJSL01000001.1 coordinate 1,052,564, forward strand.
ACCTGCTATAATTTTAGTTTCTTTTTTCATGATTGTATATTTTATGAAATATAAACAAAAGCATCGGGTAAATAGTTTTGAAAATGAAAGCCTTTGTAATTTCGTATATTTAAATATGCTGAAAACTTTGTCCTATATCAACATTACACTGGCACTAATTTATTATGTTTCTTATCTCATAAACAGCAATTCTTTTGCCGCACTGGGCATATTGGTCATCGTTACCTACAATGGCTTTATGATCAGGAATATCGAACGTGAACTAAAATTCGGCTGGTTGCACTACGGTCTCGGAGTTTTGAGTTTGGTCTTTGCCGGCATCCTGATCACCTGGACGGTAAATATTGTCCTGTCTTCTTTGGATCACAATTACTTTTCTAACAGCTGGCTGTATATCGCCATTAGTGTGCTTTTTATCATCTGTATACTTTGGCAGCTTGTCCTGGCCTGGCTGATCAGGTAAATGAACTACGAGCGTGTGTGTAGCTGCCTTTTACCCTGCGCGACGGCTGTCTGGCATTACATGTGTACGTGTCTTCGGAATTGGGAAAGCATTGTAGAGGCGTTCCAAAAACGTTGGATGGGCGAAAGGCTATTCCAACCCCCTTGCAATGCTTTACGAATGCTTATGCAAGGCCCTTGGAAAGCCGGATGCATCGCATTTACAAAATTGAGAGGCCCGGGTGGTCATTTTCTTGTAATGCATCCAATTTTCCGCGGCATCGGTAATCAAGGCGGCTTACAGACCCTTGGTGCCAGCCCTGTCTGCTTTAAGCAATGATCAAAAATTACATCCGGTTCGTCGAAAACTTTTGGGTGTTTGTCGTGAGTTACTTGATGCTGGTATAATACGCCATTATTGCGTGCAACGTTTTAGCCCGGATGGCGTCTTAATTACAAACAACAAAGAAATTTAAAACGCAAAAAAATATTATTATGAAAACTTTAACTAAAACATTATTCGCCACAGTATTAACAGGTATCGTATTAACCAGCTCAGCAATGACAACTTTTGCAGCGGTAAATGGGAACAACAATGAGATCAATATAAGTACATCAATACCACAAACATCAGTAAACGGAGTTAACAGGATCTGGGCGAGCGGGAACGTAAAAGTGGTATTGACCCAAAATGAAAAAGAAGGGATTACTGCAGGTGAGAACTTTAATGCGGAGACTACGTTTATCCAGAGAAAAGGAAATACACTATATATCAATTCCATTGAAGGCCGCCAGGTAACGATCAATGTATCGATCAAAGACCTTCAGAGAATAGAGGCTGCGGGAAGTGCAACAGTAGTAACGAGCAACAATTTTGACGTGAAGTATCTTCAGGTATTTTTAAGCCAGGATGCTAAAGCAAAATTGAACGCCATGTCTGGCAGCTTATATACTGTAGTAAGTGATGATGCAACATTGAAAATGAGCGGTTCAACTGATCAGCATACGCTGATTGCCAGCAATATGAGAAACGTAAGGTTTGACAGCTTTGTGAGCATCAAAACGGATAGCAGGCTGGCAGGTCCAGTAGTGGTGAAGGCAGATAGCTTGAGCGCATCAATTGGAAAATAACAAAACGAACATATACGGGGACGTAGGGGTAAGGGCTGCAGATTTTAATATCTGCAGCCCTTTTTATGCTATGCCTGGCAAAGGGGAAAGAAAACCTCTACCCCTGGCCGAACCGAAGGGAGCTGCCATAATAGAATAATACATTAAAACAGAAGCATAATTCATTGTATATACATGTGGAAGGTTTTATTTTAGACCTCCATAGCCATACACAAATATAAACCAAAATGAATATGAATTATGATACAGAAAATCCGGGTAAATGACGCCAGGTTTCCGCTGGCCAAAGGTGCCGGCAGTGATGCAATTCACCGGGACCCTATCTATTCTTATGCGGTCACTAGTTTAATAGATGATAGCGGCATCGTAGGAACAGGTTTTGCCTTTACGCTGGGTGAAGGAAATGACCTGGTGTGTAAAGCTGCAGAGTTTTATGCAATGCAGCTGAAGGGCAGGGATATTGAAGAACTGATGGCTGATTTTGGAAGCGTATTTAACCAACTTAGCAACGAACAGCAGTTTAGATGGCTTGGCCCGCATAAGGGAATAGTGCATCTCGCCCTTGCTTCAGTGACAAATGCCTGTTATGATCTGTGGGCAAAAAAGAGAGGCCTTCCGCTTTGGAAATTGCTGAATGATCTTTCGGCTGAAGAGGTGGTGAGCACACTAGACTTGTCGTACCTGGAAGATGAACTGACAGCTGGACAGGCGATACACTTGCTTAAAGAAAACCTGGCCGGTAAGGATAAACGGGAACGAATCTTGCAGACTGGCTATCCGGGTTATGATACTTCGATAGGCTGGTTTAACTACAGTGATGAAAAAGTACGCGAAAACTGTAAGAAAGCGATAGCTGAGGGATTTACGGCTATGAAACTGAAAGTAGGCAGCACTGATCCGGAAAGGGATATCCGCAGGTCCCATATAGTAAGGGAAGAGGCGGGAGACAGTGTAAAAGTAATGCTGGACGCCAATCAGCAATGGACCCTGCCCCAGGCACTAAAGATCTGTAAGGAACTGCAGGGCATGAACCCTTATTGGATTGAGGAACCTACCCACCCTGATGATATACTGGCACATAAAGTATTGGCAGATGCCATCGCTCCGACCAAGCTGGCCCTGGGAGAGCATGTGCCCAACAGGATCATCTTTAAGAATTACCTGCAGACGGGTTCTGCCGGTTTTATACAAGCAGATGCAGTAAGGGTAGGTGGTGTGAGCGAGTTTATCACCATCAGTTTGCTTTGCCGCAAGTATGGCATTCCAGTGGTGCCACATGTGGGGGATATGGGACAGCTGCATCAGCACCTGGTTTTGTTTAATCATATTTCGATGGGACATGAGGCCTTGTTTCTGGAGCATATCCCCCATTTGCAGCAGCACTTTGTACATCCGGTTAAAGTAACAGGCGGGGTGTATCAGACACCAATGGAACCTGGAAGCAGTTGTGATTTAAAATCCTTAAATTAAGCGGAAATGTTAAAATCTTTAGATTTAGGTATCAGCGTTTTTTACATCCTTGGCATCCTGGCTATAGGATTGTGGGCGGGTATCAGCCATCGCAGGAAAAGTAAAGCCAGTGCTGCGGGTGAATACTTTCTGGCGGGTAAGTCTTTGAAATGGCCGGCCATCGGACTGGCGCTGTTTGCCACGAATATCTCTACGGTGCACCTGGTAAGCCTGGCGCAAAGCGGTTTTGACAGCGGACTGCTGAACGGAAACTTTGAATGGATGGCAGCTTTTACCCTGATCTTGCTGGCACTGTTCTTTGTGCCTTTTTATATTAGATCTGGCGTGGCCACATTACCTGATTTTCTGGAAAAGCGGTATGACAGGTCCAGTCGCGACTGGCTGACCATCATCTCCATTGTATCTGCAATCATCATACATATCGCTTTTTCTATGCTGGCAGGCGGAATTGTACTGCAAACTTTGTTTGGCCTGAATATGTATGTAAGCGTGATTGTAATCTGTATCATCACTGCGATTTATACAATCATTGGCGGTCTGAAGGCGGTAGTGGTAACGGAATCTATCCAAACTGTTGTTTTACTTACTGGCGCATGCATTATCAGCTATGCTGCATTTAGTAAAATGGGCGGATGGGAGCCAATGACACAAGTGCTGAAAGATAATGGCCAAATGGATAAGCTATCGATGCTGCGCCCGCATGGAGATAGCAGCGGGATGGCTTGGTATACGGTGTTTTTAGGCTATCCGATATTAGGGATCTGGTACTGGTGCGCTGACCAGACGATTGTACAGCGCGTATTGGGTGCTAAAGATGAAAACCATGCAAGGGTGGGGCCATTGTTTTGTGGCTTTATCAAGATCCTTCCGGTATTTATTTTTGTATTGCCGGGTCTCTTTGCTTATACGTTGGCAAAATCTGGTTACCTGGATGTAAGCAGTTTGGGGGTAGATTCAAATGGACAGGTAAACTCCAAAGGTATTTATACACTAATGATCACGCAGCTATTGCCTTCAGGACTGGTAGGTGTACTGGTGGCGGCATTACTGTCAGGTCTGATGAGCCAGGTATCGGGAGCGCTCAATTCTATCTCTACCATGGTAAGTTATGATGTGTACCAGCGGTACCGTCCGCAGGCTTCAGATAAGCAGCTGATCATGGCGGGGAAAATCTCTGCAGGACTGGCGCTCGTGTTTTCGCTAGGCTTGCTGCCCCTGTTAAACCGGTATGAGAGTATATTTAACGGGCTGAACGACATCATTGCGCACATAGCGCCTCCGATAACCTGTGTGTTTTTGCTGGGCGTATTCTGGAAAGGAGCTTCAGCTGCATCGGCCAAACTGACGTTATGGATCGGATCTGCGCTTGGGGTGATCGTATTTGCCATTAATAAGCTGTACCCGGAAACGACCATTGGCCATATTCCTTTTATGATGATGGCTTTTTATCTGTTCTGTACCTGTGTGGTGATGCAGGTGGGTTTTTCGAAGCTATATCCGGTAAAACATACTGCTGAAAGTGCTATGCTCTACTGGAAGACACCCTGGGAGCCTCTGGAAGGTGCCGGATGGAAAGGCATTGGAAACTATAAAGTGCTTTCTGTACTGTTATTGCTCCTGACCGGGGTGTTGTATTATGTATTTAGGTAATCTTTAAAATGAATATACAAATTAAAAAAAGCGTGCTTGCTTTGCTGCTGAGCAGTATGTTGTTTTCTGCTTGTGCTGATCGCCCTGCTAAAACCGAAGTGAAAAGATTTGGATCGGTAACTGGCCTTAAGCATGAAAAACTTGCGTACTATAAAAAACTTCATGCAGATGCATGGCCTGAGGTGCTGAAAAAGATCAAGGAATGCAACATCCGTAACTACTCTATCTATCTTCAAAAGATCGGCAATGAATACTACCTGTTTAGCTATTTTGAGTATGCAGGAAAAGACTTTGATGCCGACATGAAAAAGATGGCGGCAGATCCGGCTACGCAGCGATGGTGGAAAGAGACAGACCCATGCCAGCAGCCATTGCCGCAGGCGGCAGTGAAAAACCAGATATGGACTGATATGGAAGCCGTGTTTCATACCGATTAGCGGTATGAAACTATTATTAATTAACCGAATATAAAAAATCATAGAATAAAAAGAATGCAATTATTAACTGATAAAGTCATTTTCCTGACAGGAGGATCTACGGGGATCGGGCTGGAATGTGCAAAGGCATATGCGGCTGAGGGAGCTAAAGTGGTCTTGCTGGCTTCTTCTGAGGGGCCGGTACAAGCTGCCGCTAAAACACTGGGGGATGAGCATATGGGCATTGTGTGTGACGTGGCCAATGCCGGAGAAGTAGAAAAGGCTATGCAAGCAACACTAAGCCGGTATGGAAAGATAAATGCAATACATAATAATGCAGGCATTGCTGCACCTTCCAAACCCCTGCATGAAACAACTGATGAGGAATGGGACAGGGTGATGAATGTGAACTTGAAAAGTGTATTGTATACCACCAGGTTTGGTTTTGAAGCGCTTAAAGAATCTAAAGGGTGTATTTTGAATACGAGTAGCCTGGTTGGTGAAATAGGGCAGGACAACCATGCGGCGTATACTGCAACAAAAGGGGCGCTGAATGTACTGACAAAATCGATGGCACTGGACTATGCTCCTTATGGCATTCGTGTAAATGCTGTGTTGCCGGCGGGTGTATGGACACCTATGCTGAGGAGTTGGAGCAGGGAGCAGCCTGATCCGGTTTCAATAGAGAAATACCTAAACGATATACATCCTATGGGCTATTGTCCTGATGGAGATGTGATAGCGGATGCCTGTGTTTTTCTGATTTCGGACAAGGCGAGGTTTGTCACAGGTGCCAATCTGCCAGTGAGCGGAGGCGCGGAACTGGGCTACAGATCTGTGCGGTAAAATATTTCCTCAACTCTTTGACAATTAAAGATTTTAATCTATCTTTGCAGTCCCTAAAATTACGGGGGATAAATAATTGTTTAACAAATTAAATACAAGCAAGTGAATACGTTAAGTTACAAAACTGTCTCTGCCAATGCTAAAACTGTTAACAAACAGTGGGTTGTTGTTGACGCACAAGGCGAGATTTTGGGGCGCTTGTCATCGAAGATCGCAATGATCATCCGTGGTAAAAACAAGCCTGAGTACACCCCACACGTAGACTGCGGTGATAACGTGATCGTTATTAATGCAGACAAGATTAAGTTGACCGGAAGTAAGTTTACTGATAAAGTATACACTTCTTATACCGGATACCCAGGTGGTCAGCGTTTCATTTCTCCTAAAGAGTTAATGGCGAAACATCCTAAGCGTGTTATCGAGAAAGCGGTACGTGGTATGCTTCCTAAAACTAAACTTGGTGCTAAATTGTACACCAACCTTTATGTTTACGCAGGAACAGAGCATCCACATGCGGCACAATCACCAAAAACCATTACACTTTAATTAAGAAGAGATGTCAGTTACTAATACTTCAGGAAGAAGAAAGACAGCTGTTGCACGTATCTATTTAAAAGATGGCAATGGCACTATTACCGTAAACGGTAAAGACCACAAAGAATATTTCCCAACCTTACCTTTACAATACATCGTTAACCAATCGTTCGAAGTTTCTGAACTTGTTGGCCAGTATGATGTAAAAGTAAATGTAGCAGGTGGTGGTGTTAAAGGTCAGGCAGAAGCAGTTCGTTTAGCTATCGCTAAAGCTATTGTTGAGTTGGATGCTGAGAAAAAACCAGCATTGCGCGCTAAGGGGTTAATGACCCGTGATATGCGTATGGTTGAGCGTAAGAAACCAGGACGCAAGAAAGCACGTAAGAAATTCCAATTCAGTAAACGTTAATCTTAAGGAGACAAAACAATGGCAAGAACTACATATCAAGACTTACTGGATGCAGGTGTACACTTTGGTCACCTTACCCGTAAATGGAACCCAAAAATGGCACCATATATTTTTATGGAACGCAATGGTATCCACATTATAGATTTAAATAAAACTTTAACTAAAACTGAAGAAGCTGCTTCAGCGATCAAACAGATCGTAAAATCAGGTCGTAAGATCTTATTTGTAGCGACTAAGAAACAAGCTAAAGAAATCGTTGCTGAACAAGCTAAAAAAGTAAACATGCCTTTCGTAACCGAACGTTGGTTAGGTGGGATGCTTACCAACTTTGCTACGGTACGCAAGTCAATCAAAAAGATGGTTACCATCGATAAAATGACTAAAGACGGTACTTATTCAATCCTTTCTAAAAAGGAGCGTTTAATGATCCAGCGTGAACGTATCAAATTGGAAAGCTTATTAGGCGGTATCGCGGATTTAAACCGTTTACCTGCTGCGATCTTTTTAATTGATGTTAAAAAAGAACATATTGCTGTCAGCGAAGCGTTGAAATTGAACATTCCAACTTTTGCAATGGTAGATACTAACTCTGATCCTTCTAACATCGATTTCCCAATCCCTGCGAACGATGATGCTACTAAATCTATCTCTTTAATCTGTGATGTAATCATCAAAGCAATCGAAGAAGGTTTGGACGAGCGTAAACGCGAAAAGGATGATGAAACTGAAAAAGAAGCTGTAGCTGCTAAAGCTGCTGCTGATGCTCCGGAAGCTGCTGCTCCTGGCGCAAGAAGAAAAAAAGTAAGTGCTGATGCTGAAACCGAAGAAGGTACAAGCGAAGAAGCTTAAATAATATAATATGGGTTGTATGGTGCGTTGAAGGATTACTTACAACAATACTGTACGACCCATAATTTTTTAAATAATAACTTAAAAAGGAAATAAAGATGTCAGTACAAATTACTGCTGCAGATGTAAATAAATTACGCCAACAGACCGGTGCCGGTATGATGGACTGCAAAAAAGCATTAGTGGAAGCAAACGGAGATTTTGAAGCAGCCGTTGATTATTTACGTAAAAAAGGTGCTAAAGTAGCAGCTTCACGTCAGGATCGCGATTCTAATGAAGGTGTTGTGGTTGCTAAAGCTACTGCTGATGGCAAACGTGGTGTAGTAGTTGAATTAAACTGCGAAACTGATTTCGTTGCTAAAAATGCTGATTTTGTTGCGTTGGCTAACAAATTCACAGATCTTGCAATCGATAAAAACCCTGCTTCTCTTGAAGAACTTTTATCAATGGAGATCGATGGTCAGAAGGTTTCTGACATAATCGTTGAAAACACTGGTAAAATCGGCGAGAAGATCGGTATCTCTAAATTTGAAACGGTATCTGGCGAGAAAGTAATTCCTTATATCCACGGTAACTACCGTTTAGGTGTATTGGTTGCTTTGAACCAGGATGTGGCTGGCGCAGATGAGGCTGGTAAAGACATAGCAATGCAAATTGCTGCTATGAACCCGGTTGCTTTAGATAAGGATGATGTGGATGCTACTGTTATAGAGCGTGAAACTGAAATTGCTAAAGAAGTAATACGAGCTGAAGGTAAACCTGAAGCAATGGTTGAAAAAATCGCTGCTGGTAAATTGAATAAATTCTACAAAGACAGTACTTTATTAAACCAGGAATTTGTAAAGGATTCTTCTAAAGATGTTCGTAAGTTTTTAGATGAAACTGCAAAAGGTTTAACTGTTGTTGCATTTAAACGTGTACAATTGGGCGCTTAATACCCACCCTGTTCAAATAAAAAAGGCCTCTTTTATAAGAGGCCTTTTTTATTGCCTTATATTAGTAGTTATGATAGCGATTGTAAATGGTAAGTTTTTTATTGATGATAACCTGATCACAGGCCAAAGCATTTTCATAAAGAATGGAAAAATAGTCAAGATAAGTGCTGATCAGATTCTGGATAGATACGAAGTAGTGGATGCTAAGGGTGGTTATATCACTCCGGGCTTTACTGACTTGCAGATCTATGGAAGTGGGGGAAACCTGTTCTCTGCCTACCCTATGGCAGATACATTAAGGCAGATGGATAATGACCTGTCGGCTAAAGGAACTACAGGATTTCTGGCCTGTGTAGCAACGAATAGCAAGGAAATAGTAAGTAAGTGCATTGAAGCAGCAAAAGCCTATAGAAATGAAGCCAGGGGATTTTGGGGGCTACACCTGGAAGGTCCTTACATCAATTCCAAAAGGAGAGGGGCACATATTGAAGCATATGTTCGCAAAGCATCGCTGGACGAAGTAAAGGAGCTGCTGGACCGGGCTGAGGGGACAGTAAAAATGATGACACTTGCTGCGGAACTTCAGGATGATTCGGTGATCAATTATTTACTCGACAATAAGGTGGTACTTTCTCTGGGTCATAGTGATGCAAATTTTGAGGAGGCAACAGCAGCTTATAACAAAGGATTTAAAACGACTACGCACTTATTTAATGCAATGTCTGCTATACACCACAGGGCTCCGGGACTTCCTGTTGCTGCTTTCAGTCACCCAGAGGCAATGGCAAGTATCATCGTCGACGGAAGCCATGTTGATTTTGAAGTGATTAAGATGAGCCATAGATTGATGACCGGCAGGTTGTTTTTAATCACCGATGCGGTGACAGAATGCCAGGTTGGGCCGTATCAGCATCAGCTATCAGGTGAGAAATTTATTACTCCTGATGGTACGTTGTCGGGTTCGAATATAACGATGCTGCAGGCGGTAAGTAATTGCGTAAGGCACTGTGACATCTCCTTAAATGATGCTTTTAAAATGGCTTCTTTGTATCCTTCGCGATTGATGGGAATCAGCAGTAAAACGGGTAGTTTGACTGTTAACAGCAGTGCAAATCTGCTACTGCTATCTGACAGTTTAGAGTTGGGAAAGGTTTTTGCATATAAAAGCAATTTTATCTAAGTTTGAGGTCATGAAATATAAACGCATCCTACTGAAGTTAAGTGGCGAATCGCTGATGGGCGAAAAGCAATATGGTATTGATAATGAGGTTGTAAGGCAATATGCTGAAGACATTAAGGCGGTACACGATGAAGGTCTCCAAATAGCAATAGTTATAGGAGGAGGTAATATTTTTCGCGGTTTAAGTGCTGAAAAGTCCGGGATGGACCGGGCCCAGGCTGATTATATGGGCATGCTAGCCACAGTGATCAACAGTATGGCACTGCAGGATGCTCTTGAAAAAGTAGGGCTTAAGACAAGACTGCTTACAGCAATTAAAATGGAACAAATCTGCGAACCGTTTATCCGCAGAAGGGCTGTGCGCCACCTTGAAAAGGGGCGTGTGGTCATCTTCGGCGCAGGTACAGGCAATCCGTATTTTACTACCGACTCTGCGGCAGCTCTGCGTGCAATAGAGATTAAAGCCGATGTGGTATTGAAAGGTACAAGGGTGGATGGTATCTATACCGCAGATCCTGAGAAAGATCCAACTGCTACTAAATATTCAGAAATTACTTTTAAAGAGGTGTATGCCAATGGTTTAAATGTAATGGACATGACGGCTTTTACGCTTTGCGAAGAAAACCAGTTGCCTATTATCGTGTTTGATATGAATAAGCATGGCAATTTTATGAAAATTGCGAATGGCGAGGCAATCGGAACATTAGTAAGGAGTTGATCTAAAATTTTTTATATTTAAGTTTGGTAAATTTTACAAATTATGAATGATCTCATAAAGAAACAATTACAGGATGCGCAGGCAACTATGGACAAAGCCATTTTGCACTGTGAAGCTGAACTCACGAAGATCCGTGCAGGTAAAGCTTCGGCAGGGATGCTGGATGGTATCATGGTTGATTATTACGGAGCTGCTACAGCTTTAAGTCAGGTAGCCAGTATCAATACTCCTGATGCAAGAACAATAATTATACAACCCTGGGAAAAGCAACTCCTGGTTCCCATAGAACGTGCGATCATGGAGGCTAATATTGGTATCAATCCACAGAACGATGGAATCATCATCAGACTAGTAGTACCTCCGCTTACTGAAGAACGCAGAAAGGACTTGGTTAAGAAGGTTAAAGAAGAAGCTGAGAGAGGTCGGATTACTGTTCGTAATATCCGTAAAGATGCCAACGAAAAGATTAAAAAGCTGAAAGGCGAAAGTATTTCTGATGATGAGATCAAGACAGGTGAGGCTGAAGTTCAGAAGATAACGGATGCATATATTATCAAAGTGGATAAGCATGCAGAAGCCAAAGAGAAAGATGTTATGACAGTTTAATCTGCGGATTATAATCTACTTGTAAATTAAAGGGAACGAAGCGAATGCTTCATTCCCTTTCTTTATTTTTGCCACTCTAATTATAAAAAAATGAATTTACTGCTACAATATTTAAAAACACATAAATGGGTAGTTGTTCTGGCTCTGGTACTTGCGGCATTCAATATAGGGTTTTCACTGCTGGATCCATATTTTACGGGTAGAATTTTAGACAGGTATATAAACAGGCACAATGAATTAAGCAGAACTGAATATATTTGGGGTGTTCTTGGTCTAGTAGGTCTGGCAGTCGGTGCAGCCATGGTATCGAGAATTGCCAAAAACTTTCAGGATTATTTCACTAATATTATTGTACAAAAAGTTGGCGCAAAAATGTATGCTGATGGTTTGAAGCACTCTCTGGAATTGCCTTACCAGGTATTTGAAGACCAAAGAAGCGGGGAAACTTTGGGGATCTTACAGAAAGTAAGGCTTGATAGCGAGAAGTTTATCACTTCTTTTATCAGTATTCTTTTTGTGAGTTTGATCGGGTTGATATTTGTAATTGTTTATTCGCTGTCTGTTAGTTATAAAGTATCATTGATCTACGCTGCTTCGATTCCAATTATAAGCTTTTTAAGCTGGTTTTTAAGCCGGAAGATCAAAACCATACAACGTTCTATTGTTGCAGAAACTACCGCGTTGGCGGGCTCAACGACAGAGTCTTTGCGTAACATTGAACTGGTGAAAAGTTTGGGCCTTGCCAGTCAGGAAATCGACAGGCTGAATAAAACCACATACAAAATTCTAGGACTGGAACTAAGAAAAGTAAAATACGTACGGAGCATGAGTTTTGTACAGGGCACTACGGTTAACCTGGTACGCAGCACCATGGTGGTGGTATTGCTGATGTTAATTTTCGATAAGGCCATTACGCCTGGCCAGTATTTCTCATTTCTCTTCTATTCTTTCTTTCTGTTCGGACCTTTGCAGGAATTAGGAAATGTGATTTTGGCCTGGAGAGAAGCTGAGGTATCATTGGGTAATTTCAAAAACATTTTAAATACGCCTGTAGATAAAAAACCTCTGAATCCGATCCAGTTGGAAAAAATAGAAACAGTGGCATTTTCTAATGTGAGTTTTAAACACCTTTCTGGTAAGACCAATGCCTTAAACCATGTAAACTTTGAAGTAAATAATGGTGAAACCATTGCATTTGTAGGCCCCTCTGGATCCGGAAAGACAACTTTGGTTAAATTACTCGTAGGCCTTTATCAGCCGATAGAAGGACAGGTTTTATACAACAGAAATTCAGGGACAGAAATAGATTTAGACTTGTTGAGGGAAAAAATCGGGTTTGTCACACAGGATACCCAATTATTTTCTGGTACGATCAGGGAGAATTTACAATTCGTGAAACCTGGAGCAAGCGATGAAGACTGCATGCGGGTACTGCACCAGGCCGCTTGTCAGAATTTACTGGCCAGAGCAGACAAAGGTTTGGACACAGTAATCGGAGAAGGTGGTGTCAAGGTTTCAGGCGGTGAGAAACAACGTTTGTCTATTGCCCGGGCATTGCTGCGCAATCCGGATATCCTGGTATTTGATGAAGCTACTTCATCTTTGGATTCCTTAACCGAAGAAGAAATTACTGCGACTATCCGTGATGTATCTGTACTTACAAGTCATGTCACTATTTTAATTGCCCACCGTCTATCCACCATCCGCCATGCAGACAGGATTTATGTTTTAGAAAAAGGTTATATTATTGAGCAAGGTAAACATGAAGATTTACTGGCTGAGAAAGGACTGTACTTTGCCATGTGGAGACAGCAGGTAGGTGAACGATAATCTTGTTTTTTATGAAAACATTGGTATTGCTATTTCTTTTGATATATGCTTCTGAAGCGGCCTCGCAGGAGCTGCAAAAAGAGATATCTGTTCATGATCCGGTAATGATCAAACAAGGAAACACATTTTATGTATTTGCGACAGGACGGGGAATCAATGTTTGGAGCAGTAAAGATCAGGTGAACTGGAAGCGGGAGAGACCTGTTTTTTCTGAAGGGCCACAATGGGCGATAAAGGTAGTTAAGGGTTTTAAGGATTTTATATGGGCTCCGGATATCCAGTTTATAAATGGTAAGTATTACTTGTACTATTGTGTATCTACGTTTGGAAAGAATACATCAGCAATAGGCGTAGCTACAAATGTGACGCTGGATGAGGAATCAGCTTCTTTTAAATGGGAAGACAAGGGTTTGGTACTTGAATCAATTCCTGGGAAAACGAACTGGAATGCTATTGATCCGAATGTTTTTATAGATGCAAAAAAAAATGCCTGGCTTACTTTTGGGTCTTTTTGGGGCGGGATTCAACTGTTGAAACTTAATAAGGACCTCGTAAGCGTTTCGGTGCAAAATCTTAAAGCGATAAAGACCATAGCAAACTATGAGAGGGCAGCAAATGCCGACGCGGAAGAAACGCAAGCCAATGCGATAGAGGCTCCATTTGTCTTTAAAAAAGGTAAGTATTACTATTTGTTTGCTTCAGTTGGCTTTTGCTGCAGGGGAAGTAAAAGTACTTACAGGATGATTGTAGGAAGGTCAAAGCAAGTATCGGGTCCCTATTTAGATGAAAAAGGCAGGGATATGAACGATGGCGGTGGACTCCTGGTTATGAAAGGGAATGCGTATTGGTACGGTGTTGGCCACAACGCTGCTTACACTTTTGATGGCGCAGATTTCCTTGTATTTCATGGGTATGATGCCAAAGATAAAGCAAAACCCAAGCTTAGAATAGAACAGATCACCTGGAAAAACGGATGGCCTTCTGTAGCAAGTGCCCTCCGGCTTAACTAAGCTTTTGCTCGTTTATTTCCTGTAAACTAAGCTTAATCATGCCTTTGGTCTTGAGATAGGTAATGCCTGCTACCAGGATGGTCATGCTTCCTCCAAAAACTACCGCAGGTACAGTTCTCATCAGTTTGGCAGTTAGGCCTGATTCAAAAGCCCCAATTTCATTGGATGAGCCAATAAACATGCTGTTCACAGCCGAAACCCTTCCGCGCATTTCATCGGGTGTAAGCAGCTGCATGATGGTAGACCTGATGATTACACTAATACTATCGAAAGCGCCTTCGGCAAAGAGGAACACAAGAGTAAGATAGAAATTCTTTGAGAGCCCGTAGCAGATGATGCTTGTACCGAACCCGGTGACAGCGATCAGCAGGTTTCGCCAAGGCTTGCCCATAGGCGAAAAACGCGTCATGGCCAGCATGGTGACTACCGCTCCGGCGGATGCTGCAGCACGCATAAATCCGAGTCCTTCAGATCCTACCTTGAGAATGTCATTTGCAAAGACCGGAAGGAGTGCTACTGCTCCTCCAAAAAATACGGAGAACAAATCCAGGCTCATTGCACCGAGCATCATTTTGCTTTTAAACACAAATTGTACCCCTTCAGTAAGGCTTTTGACAATGCTCTCTTTTGGGATAAATGCAGGTGGGTGCGGTTTAAGGAAGAAGATGCAAACTAAGGCAATTGAGATAAACAGGATGATAATGATATAGGTGACAGTGATCCCATAAAAACCGTAGATCAAACCTCCGGCCGCCGGACCTAAAATAGATGCCATTTGCCAACTCGAACTGTTCCAGGTACTGGAATTTGGATAGAGTTTTTTGGGCACTATTTGCGCCATCAGTGAAAAGGTGGCAGGTCCGAAAAACCCGCGTGCAAGTCCGATTCCGAAGATCATGCAGTACATGATCGGGACGATGTAACTGGAGGGTACGTAATTGCGCATCTGTTTGGTCGTGACAATCAGCATGATGAGGGAGCATATAAAAACCCCGGTAAAGATTTTTAACAACAGACCTCTTTTTTCAGATTTGTCTGCAATGTAGCCTCCATATAACGCGATGCTAATGGCGGGAATGGCTTCGCAAAGGCCTATAAGGCCCAGTGCCAGCGGATCTTTCGTAAGGTGATAGATATGGAAACCGATGATGACGGCCTGCATTTGGTACGCAAAGGTGAAGAAAAAGCGCATGCCCAGATAAGAACGAAACTCCCTGTAGCGCAGGGCAGCATAAGGGTCTGGCTTTTCAATAAAATTTTGGTTTTCCAAAGGGGGAAATATTTTTTGCACAAATGTATGTCAAGTGACATAAAACTGTATAAAAAGATGTTACATGATTTTGTCATAAAATGACCTGTATGCCTCGTTCATATCTGCTGCCTGGTTGATGGCAGAAGATACTGCAATTCCGAAAATTCCCGCACCAAATAGATCATCCAAATCTTCCAGTTTTACACCGCCAACAGCCAGTATCGGAAGATCTAATCCTTGATCTCTTAAGACCATTACGGCCTGGTGGTACTGAGACAGGTCGATATGAGGGTAGCTGTTTGGTTTAGTTCTGGTCTCCGCAAATGGCCCGAAGCCCGCATAGTCTGCACCTTCCTGTGCAATGCGCAGCAGGTTTTCTATGGTATTGGAAGAACCCCCAAGCGTGATGTCTTCTCCTACAAGATTGCGGATGTCGGTGAAATCGGCCGACATGTTCTCGATATGAAAACCCTGAATGTCAGCTTTGCCATTTAAATGGATATGATCTGTG
Organism: Pedobacter psychroterrae; assembly: GCF_004331695.1. GTDB lineage: Bacteria > Bacteroidota > Bacteroidia > Sphingobacteriales > Sphingobacteriaceae > Pedobacter > Pedobacter psychroterrae. The sequence goes on from NZ_SJSL01000001.1 coordinate 1,068,352, forward strand.
ACGATCAGGGTAGCCCCCCAATCGTCACAGATTTCAGCAATCACATGGATGTCTTTCAGAAGTTCATCATCATTTTTGCTCAGACAGCGGTACTGAATCCATTTTGCACCAGCTTCGCAAGCCATTTGTGCCTGTTCGATATGGGTTAAATGGTTAATATCGTGCGTGATAAAATGTAATTTCTCGATAAACTTCTTCATGGCGACTAAAATTTAATGTTCAGCGAAAGTAGGAAATTTGTACCTGCCTGCGGGAAATAAAAATTTTCTGTCAGTGTTCCTGAAGGGTAAATGGAACTGTAGGTATAGCCGTTGCTTTCATACTTCTCGTTCAGCAGGTTGTTGACCAATACACCGATATTAACATTTTTTATCCCTTTTATCGGAAGGTCATATCCCAGCCTGGCATTGTTCACAAAATAGGCATCCAGCTTGCGACTATCGTTTTGTGTATTGTCCATAAACTGCTTACTGACATATTTACTTTGCCATGCAAGAGCAAAACCTGCAATAGGCTTGTAAACCAACTCGCCGAAAAGCACGGCATTTGGCGAGAAGGAAATGTCCGGATCAGCGTAGTTCGTTGCCTGTACGTCGACCAGGTCATAATTGTCATCATAAACCGATACATAGTCTATGTAGTTTTTGATCTTATTCCTGCTCAATGCAGCATTGGCGTTGATAGCAAACTTAGTATTGATCACATATGAAGCGTCCAGTTCGATTCCGATACGGTAGCTCTTGTCTACATTCTGACGATATGCATCAGAATATTCATTGATCTCACCAGTAAAGATCAGCTGATCTTTATAGAACATACCATATACATTTAGTCCCCCCGTAAAACGCTCGTTTTGCACACGGTAACCAGCTTCCACATTATTTAAACGCTCTGCTTTTGGGACTAACAAGCCAGTCTTTAAATTGGTGAAGTCATCGCGGTTGGGTTCCTTATTGGCTACACTGAATGAGGCGTAAAGGTTGCTCTGCTCGTTCAGGAAATACGTAGCGCCTACTTTTGGATTGAAAAAGTTATAGTTGTTGCGGAAGTCCTGCACTTTGCGGTTCTTGTCAGTTCCACTGATGTCGTACTGGACATTCCTGTACTGAAGGTCTACAAATAGGTTGAATTGTTCTGCAGGACTGTAGTTCACCTTAGCATACGTGTTAAAATCATCTTTGTCACCTTTGCCATCATAATAATGATAGTCTTTAGCTGCTGTAGAAGCATATTCAGCCCAGATCACCTCTCCGAAGTGCTTGCCGCGATATTGATTGTAGGCCCCACCCAATGTGAAGTTTAAGGCATTACTTTCCTGGTAATTGAATGCATAGGTCAATCCGTAAAAGTCATTGTCCAGCCAGCGGCGACGGATCAGGTTGGTCCGACTGATGGTAGTACCACCTACCACAACATTCGGCAAGCCATACTCGCTAAACTTGCGGTCGTTCTTGTATTCTTCAAAAAATCCCTTTCCATCGGTATAGTGCAGGGCACCATTGAAGGAGAACTTTTCGCTGAATTGCTTGGCATAAAGAGCCTGGTAGTGGCTTTGGGTGTAGTCGTCGTTTTGATCTTTAAATAAAAACTGATTGTACTTTCTGTTGTTAGCATTGAACAGATTGAGGGAATCCGCGGGGGTATTGTATAAGTAACCGAGGTTGTTGTAATAATGATCGGTCAGTGCGGACTGGTCTCCTCTTAGTTTTGCTTCAGGGACTCCGTTCCAGGCCTGATAAGTTTGTTCTGAGCCACCAAATACGTTGAAGCGCAACAGATCTGTCTTGCCGTGATAAGCACCTGAGAGGAAAAAAGATTTAAGATTGGATGCCGCACGGTCGATGAAGCCGTCCGACTGTATGCGCGATAAGCGCCCGTCTATACTCCACTTATTGTCTATCAGACCAGTTCCGACTTTAACCGTATTTTTATTTGTATTGAACGAGCCGAATGTATTGTTAAGTTCTGCATAGGCTTTATCAGAAGGGGATGCGGTCTGGATATTTACGCTTCCGCCAAAGGCTCCTGCACCATTTGTGGAGGTGCCGACGCCGCGCTGGATCTGGATATTGTCTACCGAAGACGCAAAATCAGGCATGTTTACCCAAAATGTTCCCTGGCTTTCGCTGTCATTATACGGAATGCCATTGATGGTGATGTTTACTCTGCTTGCATCACTGCCCCTGATCCTTATCCCTGTGTAGCCAATACCCGCACCGGCATCAGAAGTGATTACCACACCGGGAGTATTGTTTAAGATAAAAGGAAGGTCCTGTCCAAAGTTATTGGTTTCAATCTCCTTTTTACTGATGTTTTTATAGGTTGTTGCTGATTTGGCATCGGCTCGGGTTGCCTTTACAGTAATTTCATCTAGTATGATAGAGGTATCCCTACTGGACTTGACAAGAGGTTTGGTTTGCGCATTTAATACAGCAGGCGCAAGCAGCACGATCAGTGCAAAGATTAATTTTTTCAATTTATTGATTCTTTAGTTAAACCACTATAAGTAAGGGGTACTTACAGCATAGTTAAACTCCATAACTCCAATCCCTCCGCCGGCATTATCCGGATCAGGTGTATACATCTGCAAGCAAATGTAATGGGTATGTTCTCAGCCCGTTTTTGTGTTTCTTTCAAAACAAGGCACCCCTTTTTGATGCTACAAAGATACACAAAATAATCGGATTTTGAAAGAAATTAGGGGTTAAGATTACTTCAAAAGAAAGTTGTCTACTGCATTTATTGCATTCTGCAGCCTGTTTTCAACACCTTCTATCACTACATAATTGGCATTTAATGCTTTAAGTTCCTGATGCCACACCTGCATAAAATGCTCACGCTTGTGCGGAAAGTCTCGTAGAGGATCTTCCTGCCAGGGAAGGTCTATGTCCATCAATAAATACAGGTCATAATGGTAAAGGGGCAGTGCCTCAAGTACTACGGGAGGGGTTTCACCAAACATTTCATCACTCCATATTTTCACTGTAAGGAAAGTTGTATCACAAAATAAGAGTTCCCTTTCCGTTATCGCTAAAATGGAATCTTCCAGTGCACACTGTCCGTGAAACATATTGATCTCATCCTGAAGGTCACATGACCTGGTAAGAGCGGCGCAATAATATCTTGCATATTCCGGAACCCAAAGCGTTTGGTAATGCCTTGCCAGCTGTTGCGTAATGGTAGATTTGCCGGTGCTTTCCGGGCCCACTATGGCTATTTTCTTAATGTATTTGTTCACGATATGTTTTTCTCCAGTCCAGATAGCCTTTTATTGCCAGGCCTACCAGAAATGTATAAAATATGGCACTGAGGTTTAGCTGCTTATAAATATATAAAGGTACATAACAGATGTCTACGATAATCCATAGTACCCAGTTCTGCAGGATCTTTCTAGTCAGCAGTACCTGCGCCACAAAGCTCAGAGCTGTACAGAAGCCATCGGCAAACGGAACGTCAGTGTCTGTAAACCGGTCGAGAAAGAAGCCAAGTATAACAGAAAGGATCATCACGGCTGCGATCACCGCTATCCACTCTTGATTTGTCAATATGGTTACAGGCTTGTTGTCGGCCTCTTTTTTCCTGAGCCAGAAATACCAGCCATAAAATGCTGTAAATAAAAAATAGAACTGCAAGGCCATGTCGCCATACATTTTAGCTGTAAAAAACACCCAGGCATAGGCTACAACGCTGATAATTGACACAGGCCAGTTGAGTATGCTTTCCTTGGTAGCCAGGTATATACATATAAAACCGCTGATCACACCAATCCATTCTGCCCAGGTAGTGTGCTTAAACTGATCTGTTATTAACTGAAAAAAAGAGGTCTCTAGAAGGAGCATCACCAAAAGTAAAAAAAAATCCGGCAGGGATGATTCCGCGCCGGACAATAAACCAAACAAACTATTTATGAAGATTCTCCCCGGAGGGATATTTTTACTATTGTGTTTTAGGTGAGGAGATAAAGCTTAACGATGTTCTAACGCTCACATCCATTGTTGCACTGTTTCGAAGTACATATTCCAATCTTACACGCATGCTGCTGCCTTTAATGTAATCATCTACAAACCGTGAATTATCTATATCTAGTACAAGTTCTGAGCCAATATTTTCCTGAACATCATTTCTTGACGCAACCATTACCTCGCTGTTGCTGTTACTACTTGATATATAGAGCTTTATAGATTTAAACATGCCCAAGCTTTTATTGTTAGGATTGCTCGCTACGATCTTGGCTGATGCAATTCTGATCTCTTTTACATAGTTGTTACCGTTCTGATTTCCAAACACTTCATCTATACTGGTAGCCGAAGAGGTCGCTGAAATAGGTGTGTTACTTTTGGAAGCAGCGGGAACTATAATTGTTGCAGTGTATGGAAAAGTGGATTTGATGATAGATTGTACTGTGGCGCATCCAGAAATTACAATGATAAAAGCAAACAAAATTGGAAATGTCTTTTTCATAGCAGAACAAATACAAATCTTGTTCCATATGCTAAAACAGACATCCACCTGCATTTCCAATGATAAATGTAGTCATTAGCAGACAGCTGATTCTGATTTTTAAAACAAATTGGCTGATTTAAATAAATTAGGTGTCAAATTTGTATAGGTTGAAATAGAATGAAAAAAATAAGCTTGAATTTTGTAGTCATGCTGGCGTTGCTGGCCGGTCTTTTTGCTTTCACATCATCCAGATCGGGAGGCATTCAGGGAAAGATAATACCCGCAAACGGAGTAGAGAAAGTAGTTGCCGTATCCGGAAAGGATACATTAACTGCGGAAATCAAGGGCGGCAACCTTACTTTTCACGGCGCTAAAGCGGATACCTACCTGATACTGATCAAAGCCAAGTCGCCCTATAAAGATACTTCGGTGGAGAATGTTGCGGTGATAGACAGCACGATCACTGATATAGGGGAGATTAAATTGCTGAAATAATTTCTTGTTAAGGCAAATTTATAGACTGTCGTACGCCCCTTTTTTTATTAAAGAGGGTTTTTGAAAAAATACCTGATTTATAATGTTCAAAAACGTAACTTTGCATCCCGACAGAAGAGTCGGGAACTTTAATCATTGTTAAAGAAATCTCCTGGACGATTCTAGTCTGCAATAAAGCATTTTTCACTAATATAACATTTGACTTTTTAAAGCCTTATGCCTAAAGACACCTCCATACGCTCAGTACTGATTATCGGATCCGGACCTATCATTATTGGCCAAGCTTGTGAGTTTGATTATTCTGGTTCTCAAGCCGCCTTATCTTTGAAAGAAGAAGGTATTGAAGTTTCCATTATCAACTCCAATCCCGCAACTATTATGACCGATAAAGTGATCGGTGATCACGTTTATTTATGGCCATTGACCGTAGATTCCATCGAGCAGATCTTAAAAGAGAGAAAGATCGATGCAGTATTGCCTACTATGGGTGGACAAACGGCACTTAATCTTTGCATCGAGGCTTCTGAACGCGGAATCTGGGATAAATATAATGTTAGGGTAATTGGTGTGGATGTAGCTGCAATCGAGAAAACAGAAAACCGTGAAGCCTTCCGCCAGTTGATGGTTGATATAGGTGTGGGTGTTGCTACTTCAAAAATAGCCAACTCTTTCCTTGAAGGTAAAGAAGCTGCGCAGGAAATCGGTTATCCATTGGTGATTCGTCCTTCTTATACACTGGGTGGTTATGGCGGCGGGTTCGTACACAAGAAAGAAGAGTTTGATCAGGCTTTGCAACGTGGATTAGAAGCTTCTCCAACACACGAGGTTTTGGTAGAGCAAGCGGTTTTAGGTTGGAAGGAATATGAATTAGAGTTATTAAGGGATAGTAATGACAATGTAATTATCATCTGTTCTATTGAAAACTTTGATCCAATGGGTATCCACACTGGTGATTCTATCACCGTGGCACCAGCAATGACATTGTCTGATCGTTGCTACCAGGATATGCGTAATCAGGCGATTAAAATGATGCGTGCAATAGGAAACTTTGCCGGTGGTTGTAATGTTCAGTTTTCAGTAAATCCTGATAATGATGAAATTATCGCAATTGAGATTAATCCAAGAGTCTCTCGTTCATCAGCACTGGCAAGTAAGGCCACAGGCTACCCAATTGCTAAGATAGCCGCCAAACTGGCCATCGGTTATAATCTGGATGAACTGGAAAATCAGATTACAAAAACTACTTCCGCTTACTTTGAGCCAACATTGGATTATGTAATTGTTAAAGTGCCAAGATGGAACTTTGATAAGTTCAAAGGCGCAAATACCGAACTAGGGTTGCAGATGAAATCTGTAGGTGAGGTAATGGCCATCGGACGTACTTTTATAGAAGCAATACAGAAAGCTTGTCAGAGTTTGGAAATTGGCAGGGCGGGATTAGGTGCTGATGGCAAACATAATCGCAGTATCGAAGAGATCATGTACGGCCTTGAGCACGCAAGCTGGAATCGTTTATTCCTGATCAAAGATGCAATGAGCATGGGCGTGCCACTAGAGTCCATCCGTAAAGTAACCCGCATTGATAAATGGTTCCTTTCTCAGATCCAGGAGCTTGTTCAACTGGAAACAGAGCTTAAAAGATATTCACTTAATAATATTCCTAAAGATTTCTTTTTTACCTTAAAACAGAAAGGCTTCTCAGATATTCAGATCTCTTACCTGCTTGGAAATGTAACGGAAGACGAAGTGTATGACCGCAGGCAGTCATTAGGCATAAAGCGCGTTTACAAAATGGTCGATACCTGTGCTGCAGAGTTTGCTGCACAGACTCCTTACTACTATTCAACATTTGAAGAGGAAAATGAATCAGTTTCGTCAGATAAGAAGAAAGTGATTGTATTGGGGTCTGGTCCCAACCGAATCGGTCAGGGTATAGAATTTGACTATTCTTGTGTACACGGGCTGCTTGCAGCAAAGGAGACTGGTTTTGAAGCGATCATGATCAACTGTAATCCGGAAACGGTATCTACAGATTTCAACATGGCTGATAAACTATACTTTGAGCCAGTGTTTTGGGAGCATGTCCGTGAGATTATTGAACTGGAGAAACCTGAGGGTGTAATTGTTCAGTTAGGTGGTCAGACGGCCTTGAAAATGGCTGAAAAGCTTCAAGAGCATGGTATCAAGATCATCGGCACTTCATATAATGATATGGATGTCGCTGAAGACAGGGGGCGTTTCTCTGATCTGTTAAAAGAGCTTGACATTCCGTATCCTAAATACGGTGTTGCAGAAAATGCAGAAGAGGCAATTATTGTTGCTAATCAAGTAGGGTATCCAGTGTTGGTACGTCCAAGTTATGTATTGGGTGGTCAGGGCATGAGCATCGTGATCAACGATGAAGATCTGGAGAAAGCCGTTGTGAAATTGTTAGGTGACCTTCCTGGAAACAGGGTGTTGATTGATCACTTCCTGGATAGGGCAGAGGAAACTGAGTCTGATTCCATTTGTGATGGAGAGGATGTGCATATCGTAGGATTAATGGAGCACATTGAGCCTGCGGGTATTCACTCTGGAGATTCATTCGCTGTGTTACCGCCATTTAGCTTGTCTGAAAAAGTGATCAGCGATATGGAGACTTACTCTAAAAAGATTGCCAGGGCATTAAATGTAATCGGTTTGCTGAACATTCAGTTCGCCGTTAAAAATGAGAAAGTATACGTTATTGAGGCCAACCCAAGGGCTTCAAGGACTGTTCCTTTTATTGCTAAAGCTTATGATGTCCCATATATAAACATCGCCGCGAAAGTTATGCTGGGCGTGAATAAACTGAAAGACTTTACAATTGTGCGTAAACTGGAAGGTTTTGCTATCAAAGAACCGGTATTTTCTTTCTATAAATTCCCTGAGGTAACCAAAGAATTAGGTCCGGAAATGAAGTCGACAGGAGAAGCCATTAGATTTATTAAAGACACTGAAGATCCATATTTCAGAAAGCTTGTCAAAGACAAGTCGATGTATTTATCTAAGTAATATTGAAAGTCCCGAAAGGGACTTTTTTATTGCTTTGTCCAGATCCTGGTGTTCAGGTCCAGTTCTGCTATGATCCCGTACATAAACCGGATGATCTCCAGGTCTTCCATTAGAGACTTCTGATCCAGCAGGCTTTTAAATACAGGGGGCTCAAAGTAGTCTTTGTCCAGCGGAAAAGCAATGTATACATAGCTACCGATAAATGAAACAGAGATGCTGTAATGGCTGCTGTCGTCAAGGTTACATAACCGTTCCATCATACTAGGCGTTAGGATATAGCGCGCCTCTACCTGGTCGGTAGAGTAGGTGATGAATTTCTTGTCAAAAACAGGGCTCTCCAGTTTAACAACATCGCTGCCAGATGAGAAAAGCGGCATTTTTTCAGAGATCCAGGCACCCAAAGCACTTCCCATATCTTTAGGTCGTACTACAGTTGTACCATTGAAATGCTTGTTAAAATCCGCGCAAAAAACGATGCCTTTAAGAATCGTATGCCAATGCTCCTGTTTGCCATTTTTAGTTTGCGTTACAGTTTTGTACTCAGCATGTACTTCTGAAAAGGAGAATTTAGTTTTTCCCGCGGCACCATAGATCTGGTCCTGGCTGGAATACCTGTCCGGACGATTGGTAAAGAGCTGTGAATACACGAAGTCATTTTCCGACATCCCTGACTGGTAGTCAATATCCATGCTTTGATCAATAGACTTCAATGCGGCAGAAATAACCCGCTGTTTAAACGCATGGCGGTATTCGTTAAACAGTTGCCCGGCTTTGTTGAGAAAATAAAAGCCGGCAATCAGCCCTAGGCCTCCCGCTATGGCCGTGGCTACAATAGGAACACCAAAGTATACACCTGCAGCTGCACAAACAATCCCAACTAAAATCAACAGGTAACTTTTTGTTTTTAGGCGGGAAATTATTTTCCGCTGATCCTCAAGTTCCGCAAGTGTAGCCTGGAGCGCGGTATTGGATTGAATGTCTTCGGCCATTAGCTGTTAAAAAGTTCTTTGGCACTTATGTTTTTACGTTCTTCCTCTGTATTTGCTAATACTGCTATCTGCTGATAATTTAACATGCCGGCAAATATGCTTCCCGGAAACATCATGATCGCATTGTTATAATCTGTTACTGCGGCATTATAATTCCTTCGGGCAGCTGCTATCTGTTCTTCACTTTCCGTCCAGGTATTTTGAAGATTGAGGAAGTTTTGGTTAGCTTTTAAATCGGGGTAATTCTCTACTGTCACCATCAGGCTTTTTACACCTGAGCTCAATTGCCTGTCTATATCCAGCTTTTGGTCATTTGTCAAATCAGTATTATTGGCTTTAGCCCTTAGCTCTACAACTTTTGTTAAAGTATCACCCTCATACTGGGTGTACTGTTTTACGGTTTCTATTAAATTCGGTAAAAGGTCAAACCGCTTTTTTAACATTACGTCAATGGCAGAAAAGGCATTGGTAACCTGATTCTTCTTACCAATTAAGGAATTATATATCCCTATTCCAATGATGAGCAATACAGCAACTACTATGGCAATTAGTATCATGTTTCTTTTTTTAAGAGGTTATTTAATAGCTAAATATAGGAAATTCAAACTTAATTTCATCAATAGCAAGTTTAGCTTTTAGAGGTAATGCTCTTTTAAAAGTTACAGGGTATTGCAAAAAAAATCCTCGCTACCTTACGATAACGAGGATAATCATCCCTATTGTTTGTTACTAATCATAAATGAATGGCAACGTAGATGTATATACAACTAACACGCCATTTTGCAGATGCTATTTAATGTGCTTATTATCAATGAAATACATCGTGCAAAGGAAATATAAATGTATTTATTAGGGGAATTATTTCTACATTATGTAGAAATAATTACTTATTTTTCTTCACTCAACTAGTTTTATTAACCAAAAAGTATAGAAAATACACCTTCAATTTTACGTACCGCAATCAATTCAATTTTGTATTTTTCTACAACCAGTCCTTTCCTGTTATAATTGGAAATAAAGATCTTTTCAAAGCCTAATTTTTCTGCTTCTGTTATCCGTTGTTCAATACGGTTTACAGCCCTTATTTCCCCCGACAGGCCCACCTCTGCAGCAAAGCATATCTTGGATGATACCGGGATGTCCTCGTGAGAAGAAATTATCGCTACCAGTATGGCCAGGTCAATTGCTGGGTCTTCCACTTTGATACCACCGGCGATATTTAAAAACACATCTCTGGTACTCAGCCTGAAGCCACATCTTTTTTCCAATACGGCAAGCAGCATATTCATTCGCTTGGTGTCAAAGCCATTTGCAGAGCGCTGAGGCGTGCCATAGGCTGCTGCACTAACGAGTGCCTGTGTTTCAATAAGCATGGGTCTTGCACCTTCCAGCGTGGCCGATATCGCAATACCCGTCAGTTCCTCATCTCTTTGCGACAATAAGATCTCTGAGGGGTTAGAAACTTGCCTCAAGCCATTTCCATGCATGGCATATATCCCCATTTCAGCAGCCGCGCCAAAACGGTTCTTGATAGACCTGAGTATCCGGTAAACGTGATGTCTGTCCCCTTCAAACTGTAAGACAGTGTCTACCATATGCTCTAGTATTTTAGGGCCTGCAATCGTTCCGTCTTTGGTAATATGGCCGATAAGGAATACGGGGGTATCTGTTTCTTTTGCAAAACGCAATAGTTCAGCAGTACATTCTCTAACCTGCGATACGCTACCCGGGGTAGAATCTATGTGTGCAGAGTGCAGGGTCTGGATCGAATCGACCACGACAATATGAGGTTCAAGTGTCTCAATCTGCTTAAATATATTCTGGGTGGATGTTTCTGTAAGGATATAGCACTCCGCTGTCGGCACAGCTGTTATCCTTTCCGCCCTCATTTTAATCTGTTGCTCGCTTTCTTCTCCTGAAATATACAGGATTTTCTTTCCTGAAATATTGAGCGCTAACTGGAGCATCAGCGTAGATTTTCCTATTCCAGGTTCTCCACCTATCAGGATTACTGATCCAGCTACAAGCCCTCCGCCCAACACTCTGTCGAGCTCCTGGTCGCCGGTAAGCAGCCGTTCCTCCTTTATCGATTGAATATTGTCAACCCTGGTCGGCTTACTTAGGCGCTGTGAACCTGAGGATGTTTTCCAGGAAGGTACTTTAGCATTTGATTTCTCTATTATTTCCTCAACAAAGGTGTTCCACTCGTTGCAGGAAGGACATTTACCCAACCACTTTGCTGATTCATATCCGCAGCTCTGACAGAAATATGCTGATTTACTTTTAGCCAATTTGATCTGTATTTATTTAACCCTTTCGTCGTCCTGAATTTATTTCAGAATCCAGTACCTGCAATGCCGTTTTTCTCTTCCGGGATCCTGAAATTAACCACGAAGTGCACTTGAATACCAAAATCAATGCGCACTAATGAAAAATTCAGGACGACGAGGCACTAAATGACAGCATTACAACTTTCTAAGGACTTACAAATTTACTTTTTAATTCTAAATAAAGGGAGTAAATTGATCTATATAAACAAACAGGCCTGCTTTCATTTTGAGAGCAGGCCTGTTTAGCTAATAAGTTAATTTTTACAATTTAATCTCTTCTTCTTTGGAAGAAAGTACATGAAATTCGGTAAGATTATAAGAAGACATTGCTTTGATCTTTATCCTTTGTCCAAATTTAAAGAACCACTTCCATTTTAGGGAAATAAGTCCTTTATTGATGAATGCTTCAATGTATGGATGCACACAAAGTGTAATGTTTTTTTCATTTTGCTCCTGCAAAATATAGGTCAGGTTATTTTCAATGTCATCCATCAAAACAATGCTAGCCTTAATTTCCCCGGTACCATCACAGGTAGGGCATTTTTCGCTGGTCACGATGTTCATCTCCGGTCTTACACGCTGACGCGTAATCTGGACAAGGCCAAATTTGCTTGGAGGTAATATCGTGTGTTTCGCACGGTCCAGCAGCATTAGGTCCTTAAGATAATCAAATAACATTTTACGGTTAACGGGCTTGTGCATATCAATAAAATCGATTACCACAATGCCACCCATATCACGCAAACGCAGCTGGCGTGCAATTTCTTTTGCCGCCTCCTTGTTTACCTGCAATGCATTTTCTTCCTGATTTTCCTTACTCGCCGTTCTATTTCCGCTGTTTACGTCAATAACATGCAGCGCTTCAGTATGTTCTACTACAAGATAAGCACCACCTGCAAGGTTTACAGTTTTACCAAATGAATTCTTGATTTGCTTTTCAATACCAAAATGTTCAAAAATATGCTCCTTATGCTTATAAAGCTTAACGATCTTCTCCATTTCCGGAGAAATTTCATGTACATAGGAGCGGATATCCTCAAAAAGATTGGCGTCATTTACATAAACATTTGTAAAGTCGGTACTCAGGATGTCACGTATTAAAGTAGATGTACGGTCCATTTCACCCCAGACACGTTTCGAAGGCTCTGCATCGGGTAATTTTTTTATGAAATTCTCCCATTTTGTTACAGAGTCCAAAAGGTCTTTTTGAAGCTCAGCTACACCTTTACTTTCAGATACGGTTCTGATAATAACACCAAAGTTTTTTGGTTTAATACTTTCAATAATCTTTTTTAACCGATTACGTTCCGTATTACTTTTAATTTTTTTAGATATTGAAATTACATTGGAAAAAGGCACCAATACGATGTAACGTCCCGCTATAGAAAGATCAGAACTTAAACGCGGGCCTTTTGTTGAAATTGGCTCTTTTGCGATCTGAACAGGAAGAACAAGGTTTTTGCTCACCACTTCAGAAATTTTTCCGGCTTTGTTTATATCTCCCTCTAATTTGAAATTATCCAATAAGGTGCCATTAACAGAGCCATTACGCTTGATTTTAGTAAGCTTTATTAAAGATTGTACTTGTGGTCCAAGATCAAAATAATGCAGGAATGCATCTTTCTCATAACCAACATCAACAAACGCAGCGTTTAGGCCCGGCATAATTTTCTTTATACGGCCTAAATAAATATCGCCAACGGCGTAGTTGGTATTGATCTGTTCTTTGTGAAGTTCTACAAGCTGTCTGTCTTCAACTAAAGCTATGGTTACTCCCAGGGGAGATGAATCTATAATTAATTCTTTTACCAAAAGCTACAGATTTTAAGGCATTAAAGCCTTATAAACAATGGACAATAAAAAACAGTGCAAATGCCAAATAAGGCAAGAAAAATCATAGCCTTATCTGGTGGGCAGCACATTAAGAAAAACTATTTTTTCTTATGTCTGTTTTTTCTTAAACGCTTTTTGCGTTTATGGGTGGCCATTTTATGTCTCTTTCTTTTTTTACCACTTGGCATAACTTTGAATTTTAAATATTTTTATAAATCTGTTTATTAAATTTTGTTTTTTAGCTCCAATACCTTGCTATCTATAAACTTAGATAATGTAGGGTTAGCTGCTAAATCTTTGCTTTTTACGTAGGCATCTATGGCCTCGGCATTCTTGCCCAGGTTTTCATATGCTGTAGCCAGATAGAAATAAGCATCCGGTGAGGGCTTTATCGCTATGATATCAATAAATCTGGTAATTGCCTTGTCAAACTGACCTGATTTAATTGCAAAAGTCCCCAGGCTCATGTTTGCCTTTAAGTTCTTAGGATCTTTTTTAACCACATCAAGCAGCATCGCAATACCCTGCATAGGTGCTCCCATTCCGTTGACAATAGAAATCCCCATTCCTGTTTTGGCATCGAGATTTGTAGAGTCAATTTTTAATGCATTTGAATAGGCAATATTTGCACGTTGCAATAGCGCAGGTTGCATTAAACTGTCACGGCTATTGTCAAAAGCTTTCAGAAACATCTCCCCGGCTTTAAGCCAGTTAGGCAATAACTGAGATTCTTTTGCCACAATTTCCAGGTATAGTGCACTCGGAACGGATTGTTCCAGGTCATCCCATTTTTGGGCAAGTAATTTGGCCGCTGCTACTTTGTCTTTATCAGCGGCCTTATTATATGCATTTTCAAGTGAGGTGATCTCGGCAGCTAAACCCGCATTGATCATATTCTTTCCAATAGTTGAAACCTCAGTCAGGCTGATTTGCTGTTCCGCAGCTTCAGACATCATTTGTCCTCCCGCCGGAACATTGCTGGTTTCTTCTTTTGGTTTAACCAAGCCTTTAATATCCCGTGAAAACAAAAAAGCAACGAGCAATACGATTGCTGCGGTCACTATAATTTGTTTAGATCGGATACTTTTTAACATGCTGGATTAAGCTTCTACGCTTACTTTTTTTGAATTGTTCTTTACTTTGTCAACAAAAACTTTTGCTGGCTTAAAACTTGGAACAAAGTGCTCAGGGATAATGATTGCAGTGTTCTTAGAAATATTTCTAGCAGTTTTTTGTGCTCTCTTTTTTACAACAAAACTACCAAAACCTCTCACATATACATTTTCTCCGCCGATCATGCTATTCTTGATCACTTTGAAAAATGCTTCAACGGTCTCTTGTACATCTACCTTTTCAATTCCTGTTTTCGTTGATATTTCGGAAATAATATCTGCCTTAGTCATATTCTTCTATTATTTATTTACAGTGTGTTATATTTATAAGTGTTTTGGGGTTGCAAAAGTATTGCTTTTTAATGAGATAGGAAAATAAAAGATGATTTATTTATTGGCCATTTTATCACCTGATTGCAAGTTTTGTGAAATATCAGATTATAGCATGTATTTTTGTACCTATGACTTTTCAGAATGAGATCTTAAATTGGTATCAGCAGAATAAAAGAATGTTGCCCTGGCGGGATACAACAGATGCATATGTGATCTGGCTTTCAGAAATTATCTTACAGCAAACAAGAGTCGAACAAGGATTGCCATATTTTTACCGCTTTTTGGAGGCTTATCCTACCGTGTCTGATTTTGCAAATGCCAGCGAAACCCAGATCTTAAAGTTATGGCAAGGCCTGGGTTATTATTCGCGTGGACGCAATATGCTGTTCACCGCCCGGCAGGTAATGGAAGCCCATCATGGAGTTTTCCCTACCAGCTATGACAGCCTCATCCGCTTAAAAGGTATCGGAGATTATACAGCGGCCGCAATTTCATCATTCTCTGCCAACGAGTCAAGACCAGTACTTGATGGCAATGTATTTAGGTTACTGTCCAGGTATTTCGGTATTGAAACCCCGATCAACAGCAGTAAGGGAAAAAAGCAATTTATGGAACTTGCCCAGGCACTGATCGCCGGGCAACTTCAGCCTTCCGACTACAATCAGGCCATCATGGAGTTTGGGGCTTTACAATGCAAACCCAAACCTTTATGTCACTCCTGTCCGCTACGTTCAGATTGCTATGCAATAAAGAACGACCTCACAACTACACTTCCCGTCAAAGAAAAGAAATTGAAAAAACGAAACAGGCATTTCAATTACTTTGTGTGCATTAAGGATGATGAAATACTTATAAATAAAAGAAACGCAGGCGATATATGGCAGGAACTCTATGATTTTCCACTTATTGAAACAACTACAAGCTATGCCGATCAGCACAATGAGTTCCTGAATATGGTCAGAATGGTGTTTGGGCCAGATTGTACAATCAAGCCGCTGATACATAAAAAACATTTATTGACTCACCAAACAATATATGTTCAATTTTTTGCTTTAGACAATTATATCATTAACTTTAATCAGAATGCAGAAATAAAATGGGTTACTTTAGCTTTGTTCGACGAATTGCCACAACCTAAAGTTATTGCCGATTTTATGGATGCTATTCCGGTAAATTAGTAAAAACAGAATTCATGTCAGGTATTAACAAAGTTATTTTAGTCGGACATTTAGGCAAAGATCCTGAAGTCAGACATTTAGATGGTGGTGTAACGGTGGCTAGCTTTCCTTTGGCAACCTCGGAAACCTATAACAAAGACGGTAAACGAATAGAACAAACAGAATGGCATAACATTGTTTTATGGAGGGGGCTTGCAGAAGTTGCATCAAAGTACCTGCAAAAAGGGAAACTGGTCTATATAGAAGGAAAACTTCGGACCCGGTCTTTTGAAGATAAAGAGCGGATAAAGAAATATGTTACGGAAATAGTAGCAGAGAATTTTACCATCCTTGGCAGGAAAAGCGATTTTGAACCTACTCCAGCAAGTACAGAACATGCTACTCCAAAAAGCGAAACTGATTATATTGATGGTCCTGCCGGCGATCTGCCGTTTTAAAAATCATTGGTATTTGTCTTCATGTCATCCTGAATTAATTTCAGGATGACATGAAGCATAAATGAAGTAATTAATTCACTAACGTATAATAGATCTTTAGCTCAATGCCTTTATTGCCTGTGGAAGGCGATTTTGTATTGATTACACTTCTGGCAGCCGAACTGACAGCGGGGCTAAGGTTAAATTCAGTAAGTGAACTGGCTGCTAAATAAGTTCCATAGTCCTCCGTCTTGCCATCGACCAGGTCTTGAAGATAGCTGGTAACTGTAAATACATATCTTTTATTTGCCGTCTCATAAAAGCCACCAAAAGCAAGTTCTGACCCCGCATACCTGTATGGATCTCCCGAAGTTTGTGTAGGTACATCATTGTCCGGAATATTGGCCCTTTGTCCGGCTATATCAAGCCTATACAATGCCAGACGTGGCGCCGCTGTAAAAGGTGCCACATCAGTTCCGTTGCTTAGGTTCACCACCAGTTCTGCCTTATTAATGACAATTTTAGCCCGTGCATTTCCACCTTTCACTCTTTCAATGAACTTGCTTAATGAAGGAAAAGAAATCTTGTTCCTTACACCGCCCAAAGCCTGGAGATAAGTAACATTATATGGAGTAGCTGGATTAGGGGCATCTAACTGCGTTTTAACAGGAGTCCCGGTATAATCATGCAGCACTGTAGCAGCAATTGGCCCCGTGGTTGACGCAATGGGAAAACTTACCGCTATTGTATCCTTCTCAGTAGTCGCAGCTGCATTTTGTTTCTTGTAGTAAATCTGGACATTTGCATTGGCCCCTGTAAAATCAAAAAACATAATGCCACCCTTACCGGTAGAATTTGTCTTGTTAACACTCACATGCAAGCCTTTAAACGCTGCCGCAAATTTTCCGTTTTTGGACCTTGTCGCAGAATCCAGGTCGATAATATTGTTTTTAATGAAATCGTTGCTCAGCTTGATCCTTAAATGAGGAGGCAACGTTACAATGGTGTCTGTCTTTCCTGTTACAATATCAAAGACTTTTACAGGCGTTTTAGGCATGATCTTGCCCGTAAAAGTACCTAGCACATCCGTTTCTACCGGCCATACCTTATTGCTTAAAAAGGACTTTTCAAGTGACAGGTCGTTTTTAAGCTGATGCACATTAAAGCTGTATATAGAAGAAGTTGTATCGCCATAAAACTGAGTAGAATACGGAAGTAAAAGCACGGCAGAATCTACTACTGGACTAATCCCGAAGCCATAACCTCCAGCCGGTAAAGTTACCGACATGGCAAGACTTGCTTCTGTATTTCCAAAAATGGGGTCCCCGTTTATATAACCTAACGGATGTCTGGGAAAGCCCAGGGTAGATTTGATCTCCTCGGGAACTGTTTTTGACTCAACCAGAACCGTGTCAAGCGCTCCTTTGATAACCAGATCAGGATCAGGGGTGATACCAATACTGTTAGAACTTTTACACGAAGCAAAAAGAAAAAGACCTATCAACAGGGTCAATAAGTCTTGTTTAATAAATTTCATATTTTAATATACCTGAGTTTATGCTATTGAAACCAATTCTTCGTTCGAAATTTCTTCATACAATGAATAGAAGTTTTCGAAATCTTCGGTTAAATTAAAAGCTAAAGTTGGTTTATTGGAATCTTTAACAAATTTTAACACATCTGCATTCAGGTTTTCATCAGCTAACACTACTGCATCTGAGTAAGTTACGGCTCCTATGTGCAGTGCTGAGCAATCTGCCTTTTCAAAGGCTTTGGTGTCCTCAATTGTCATTGAGTTCATCACAGCCTTTTTATACATGTCGGTATTAAGTGTTTCAGAAAAACAGTTTTCATAAATAGAATACACAACTTTAGAATTCTTAAAAGTTGGGTCGTTTTTGTAAACGGTCTTGATATACGCAGGAACCAGTGAGGTCATCCAGCCATGACAGTGTACAATATCCGGAGACCAGCCTAATTTTTTCACAGTTTCAAGCGCACCTTTGCAAAAGAATATAGTCCTTTCATCATTGTCTGCATAAAACTTATCCTCTTTGTCCCGGAATACATATTTACGCTGAAAATAATCTTCGTTATCCAGGAAATATACCTGCATACGTGCGGCAGGAATAGAAGCAACTTTGATGATCAGCGGATTGTCATTGTCATCAATGATGATGTTCATGCCCGAAAGGCGGATCACCTCGTGCAACCTGTTCCTTCTCTCATTGATATTACCGAACCTTGGCATTAAAATGCGGATCTCAAATCCTTTGTCCTGCATCGCCTGTGGTAACTGACGGGTAATTTCAGAAATCTTTGTGAGTTCAAGGAAAGGCGACATCTCGTGTGTAACAATCAGTAGCTTCGTTTTTGCCATCTCCATATTCGAATAAAAATTTATGTTAAAGAAAAGATTATCAAGGGGCAAAGGTAAGCAAAATAATAACATTTATCAATATAATACGCAAGATGTTTTGCTGGTAATGTATAATTAACCAACTTTACCCCCAAAAATTTTATAAGCTGGTTTGGAAGTTATAAATACGATTGCGGCGTTAAAGTCGCTGCTTGGCCCAATTAAATTGGCCGGACAGAAAATTGCTTTGGTGCCTACAATGGGCGCATTGCACAAAGGACATGTATCGCTGATCGAGGCCGCCAGGTCTGAGGCAGACATCGTTGTCTGCAGCATTTTTGTAAATCCTACACAATTTACTGACCCAAAAGATTTGGAAAGATACCCCAGGCCCCTTGAGCATGACATGGCCATGCTTAGTGCGTCAGGATGTAATGTCGTATTTATGCCTTCTGTTAAAGAGATGTATCCTGTGCCAGAGCATTGGCATATTGACCTCGGACCGGCTGAGTTCCTGCTGGAGGGTGAATTCAGAAAGGGGCATTATCAAGGCGTTACACAGATCGTAAAGAAACTATTCGATGCGGTAGGTCCTGACCTGGCTTTTTTCGGACAGAAAGATTATCAGCAGGTACTGATGATTGAAAACATGGTCGCCTATTTCGATTTGCCTGTTAAGATCGTCACCTGTCCCATTATCAGGGAAGAGGATGGCCTGGCCATGAGCTCCAGAAATATTCATCTCAATCCTGAAGACAGGAAGCACGCCGTAGTCCTGTGCCAATCACTTGAATATATAAAAGGTTATTTTGAAAAGGCGGAAAATCAGTATAGTAAAGATAAGCTGCACCTGCTGGAGGAAGCTGCAAAACGAATGATTCAACAAACACCCGGGGTAGCACTGGATTATTTTGTAATAGCAGACGGTAAGACGCTAATGCCCCCAACAGCGGATCATGGTTCCGGTCTTGTCGTTCTTGTGGCCGCTAAAGTAGGCGAAACCAGGCTGATTGATAATATGATACTAAGCTGAACAAGAGGTAAAGGTATTCCTCCGCAAAAATAGTTACCTTTGCAAAATGATTATCGAGCTATTAAAATCGAAAATACACCGTGTTAAAGTAACACAGGCAGAATTGAATTATGTTGGAAGCATTACCATAGATGAAGATCTTATGGATGCCGCCCAGATCATCGCAAATGAAAAGGTACAGATCGTTAACAATAACAATGGTGAACGTTTTGAAACATATGTTATAAAAGGCGAACGTGGAACAGGTACCATCTGTTTAAATGGAGCTACCGCCCGCAAAGTTCAGGTAGGCGATATCCTGATCATTATGTCTTATGGCTCTTTGCCAATAGAAGAGGCTAAGAAATATCACCCAATCCTCGTATTTCCGGACGACAATAATAAACTGCTGAAATAAGTAAAAATAAATATTATTTAAAAAATACTATGCAAACATAGTGTTGCCCTCCAGAATTAACTAAATTTGGCGGTACGTATTTTTAGATAGATAATATTATGTTATTTCAACTAAGTGAAGAACAATTGATGATCCAGCAGGCTGCCAGGGATTTTGCACAAACTGAACTAAAGCCGGGGGTTATCGAAAGAGATGAACATCAGAAATTTCCTGCTGAGCAGGTAAAGAAGCTGGGAGCGCTAGGCTTTCTCGGTATGATGGTTTCAGCAAAATACAATGGAAGCGGACTTGATGCAGTTTCTTATGCATTGGTGATGGAAGAACTGTCCAAAATAGACGCTTCTGCTTCGGTAGTAGTATCTGTAAACAATTCCCTTGTCTGCTTTGGACTGGAAGCTTATGGCACAGAACAGCAGAAAGAGAAATACCTGAAGCCACTCGCTTCTGGTGAAGTGATCGGTGCATTTTGCCTATCAGAACCTGAGGCGGGCTCTGATGCTACTTCTCAGCAAACAACGGCAGAAGACAAAGGGGATCATTATCTGCTCAATGGAACCAAGAACTGGATCACCAATGGCAGTACAGCTTCCACCTATCTAGTAATTGCACAGACTGACCGGGCCTTAAAACATAAAGGTATCAATGCTTTTATCGTTGAAAAGGGCATGGAGGGATTTACCGTGGGGCCTAAAGAAAACAAATTGGGCATCCGTGGTTCCGATACCCACTCCCTCATGTTTAATGATGTTAAGGTACCAAAGGAGAACCGGATAGGAGAAGAGGGCTTTGGATTTACATTTGCCATGAAAACGCTGGAAGGCGGCCGCATAGGGATTGCGGCTCAGGCATTGGGCATAGCTGCAGGCGCCTACGAACTGGCCCTTGCCTATTCCAAGGAACGCAAATCGTTTGGAAAGCCGATTGCCGAGCATCAGGCCATTGCATTTAAACTGGCAGACATGGCAACCAATATAGAGGCAGCCCGCATGCTTGTTTATAAAGCTGCCTGGTTAAAAGACCAGGGGCTACCTTATACCCTTGCAGGCTCTATGGCCAAAGTCTATGCTTCTAAAGTAGCCATGGATGTAACTATAGAAGCTGTTCAGATCCATGGTGGCTATGGCTTTGTAAAAGAGTATCATGTAGAGCGCCTGATGCGCGATGCAAAAATTACTCAGATCTATGAAGGTACTTCAGAAATTCAAAAAATGGTGATCTCAAGGGAAATCTTGAGATAAGCGTTCGTTATAGTTACTTTACTAATCTTTGGTACCCGCAATGGCGCCAAAGATTGCTTTAATAATCGCAACCACGATCGCCAGTATTGCCGCAGCAAGGAATCCGGTGGTGCTAAACCCCGTCATCAGGTTATCTACCAGTAAAATCATTAAAACACTGATGATGAAGGAAACAAGCCCTAATGTCAGAAAATTGATCGGGAAAGTGAGTACCCTCAATATAAAACCTATGGTGGCATTTGCGAGGGCAATCAATATCGCTGCGATTATTGCCGTTCCGTATCCGTCTACGGCTACTCCCGGTACAATGTAGGCACCAAGCAGTACCGCAAGGCCCATCAATAAAATTTCTACAATCAGTCTCATAATGTTTAATTTAGTGGTATGGTTAAATATCGTATTAAATTTTCCGGCATCCGGCTTTTTCTGCCTGTTATGTATTTATTTTTCTGCATTCAGGTTGCTTGTTCCACAACAAATAGCAAGCCACTTTTAATTGATTTTTCGGCAGACAGTACCTGTATCGTGTTTAGTAATATTGACCGGCCGGGCCTGCTCCAGCTTACCGGTGTAGCGACTCAGGATTCAGTACTGAACAGCCTGATCTCGGTTTTGCAAACGCCGTCCGAAACAGATAGTTTAACTAAAGAAACACCTTTAGCAGGAAAACTAACAATCACAGATACGAACATTGTTTTTAAACCATTCCGGCCTTTTTTGCGTGGGAATGACTACCTGGTGATCACGTATTTAAACGCCAGGTTTGGAACGGAGGAACAAATACTAAAATCCCAATTGAATACTGCAGTAAGACCACACCAGGTGGTGCTGACAAGATGAGCGCTGGTTACAAAAGGCTTTCCAGTGGATAGCCAAGCTCTCTTTTTGTCTCGGTAAGGACAAAATGACTTTCCAGGGCGCCTATATTTTGAAGTCGGGCAAGCTTTTGAACAAGAAAATTATTATATGCCGGCATATCAATTACTACTATCTTTAACAAAAAATCATACGCTCCCGTCATCTGATAACATTCCAAAACTTCAGGGAAATGGACCACATTTTTCTGAAAAGCGGTTAGTGCTTCACAGCTGTGATTGGTTATGTTAACCTGAGTAAATGCAATTAGCATATCTCCGAATTTTTTTCGGTCTATAAGCGTCACACTACCGGTTATATACCCAAGTGTCTTCATACGGGTTACCCTGGCAAATATAGTCGTGTTCCCTTTACGTAGTTTGTACGCAAGTTCTTTACTTGTTAGCCGGGCATCTTGCTGTAGCAGGCTAAGGATATTAAGATCAATTTGATCCAAAGTGTGGGCATTCATATAACCATTTGTTACTGTTAATAAAAAAACATACAATATTTAGGTCAATAAAAGCCGGCAAGGGGTAATGCCTGCAATACAAATTAATAACATTCTTGTGACATTCACAAATTTTCTGAAATGAATTTTTTTTACATGGTATTACCTCCATTTTATACAAAATTTAATTTTGGCAACAAAGGGCCGTTTAGAATAATTTTCCGGTTTTCACAAAAGTCAATATTTTTTCATACCTCTGTGCAACTTTTATAGCTTAGATGCGTCTTATAGACAAATAATACCCTGAGCTCACAAAGCCCGGTTATAGATTTGTCGGTGCGGACAGGATGTAACATGCGGCTTTGAGTTCAGTCTTAATAATATGATTGGAAATGATTATATCCATAAAAATACTTATCCGAGACCGATCATCCCGGGTTTCTGTAAGTGCACCGGAAGTAGTTAGCCGGTATGCATTCAAATCATTCTTTCATAAAGATGATTAAAATTTAGGTTAAACAGCAGGATTGTCCGGATGGAAATCCTGCTGTTTTGTTTTTGTCTATTTTTGGCATTATTTGCGGATGTTTCATGTCTCAGGCGCATTTTAATCGCAGTTTGTTCGGAAATTGCGTGCTTTTTGCGAAGGAGTACTGACCCAGGTCCGATGAAGTACCGAATTTATTACAGTTTATCGAGTTTGAAGTATCCAAGGTGCACCTGATCGGCAGGTAGTCCCGCATTTGCGACGATCTCAATATGAAAATTCTCTTTAAGAGCAGGATCGAGAATTTCTTCTATTTTATAGATGTCGTCGACATCAATGCCGTACTTTTCATCTATATGAGAGTTGGCGCCTTTGATTTTATTGCTTTTGAAAAAGATTGTTTTTTTTGCCTCTTGCACAGCCTGCGCGCGATCTGTTTTTACTGATAATACCGTATAGTGCTGCTCTTCGAGTTTGCCTGTCTGATACCCACCAAGGTTGATGAAAAATAGCTTTTCCGGGAATGCAGGTTGAGCTTTTTCCGCGGTTAGAAAACTTTGCGTGCGTGGCACTACCTTTACTTCATAGCCATCTACCACGTTTACCTCACGCCAGCCATCTATGTGCAGACTATCGCCCGCCTCCGGCCAGAATGCGCGCATCTGGGGTATCAGTTCTTTCAGACTGTCCGCTATGCCAAAGAAATAGTCATGTTGTTCTACATTTCGCCGGGGAGCTTTGGAACCTAATAAGACCATGTAAAGCCTGGGAGTTCCTGGCTGAAGCTGTAGTTCATTCATAATTTGTATAGGCCTGCATTTGGCGGCATTTTTTTACAAAGTTATAAGTTAAATGGTTTGTCTCCTCTTATTAAAACAATTTGACCTTCAATTGGGTATATATGCCAGATAATTAGAAAATGGGTAACACAACGGTGAAAAAACGTATTGCGATACTTGGCGGCGGGCCGAGCGGTCTGTTTATGTACAAGCGGCTAATAGAGTCTGAACTACAAAATATAGAAATAGAGATCTTTGAACGTAAAAATTATCTTGGTGCCGGTATGCCTTACAGTAACGAAGGTGCCAGTGAAGAGCACATTACCAATGTTTCTGATAATGAAATCCCTGTGATATTCAACACCATTGAAGAATGGGTTAAGGAAGCCCCGCCTGCAGTGCTCAAAAAGTTTAACATTAATGCTGAGAATTTTAATGAATATAAGGTGCTTCCAAGATTGTTCTTTGGGGAATATCTTTCTGCCCAGTTCGGGCTATTGCAGCAAGTAGCCGAAAAGAAGGGCATTGTTACTGTTGTCCATTTAAATACAAAAGTCACAGATCTTCATGATAAAGCAGCCAACGGCACTGTTTTAGTAACGGTTGATACACTGGGCGAACTGATATTTGATCATGTGGTTGTTTGCACCGGGCATAACTGGCCGAAGAAACACGAAGGTCGCATACCTGGTTATTTCGATTCTCCCTATCCTCCCCGGAAGCTTGCAATGACGCTAAACCATCCAGTTGGCATAAAAGGAGCTTCCCTGACGGCTATTGATGCGCTGAGGACGATGGCAAGAAAAAACGGAACCTTTGAAGAAGCAGATGGAAAGATTTGTTATCAGCTGGATGCTGATTGTAAAGACTTTAAAATAGTGATGCATTCACGGAATGGACTTTTACCTGCTATCAGGTTCCACCTGGAAGATTCACATCTTGGAAAAGATGCGCTGATCGGCCGGAAAGAAATTGAAAAGAACATTGCAGAAAATGGCGGGTTCCTGTCTTTGGATTTTGTATTTGAGAAAAACTTTAAAGACATGTTTCCGGAAAAAGACCCTGAGTTCTACTACCTTATTAAGGACATGGACATTGAAAGCTTTGTAGCAGCCATGATGGAAATGAGGGAGAAAATATCCCCTTTTGAACTGTTCAGGAAAGAATATGTAGAAGCAGAGCTGTCGATAAAAAAGCGGGAATCAATTTATTGGAAGGAAATGCTGGCGGTGCTTAGTTTTGCCATGAACTACCCGGCCAAATACCTTTCGGCCGAGGATATGCAGCGACTGCAGAAAGTGCTGATGCCGCTGATCTCCATTGTGATTGCTTTTGTTCCCCAAAGTTCCTGTCGCGAACTAATGGCCCTTCATGATGCGGGGGTTTTAGACCTGGTTTCGGTAGGCGATGACAGCCGTATCCTGCCGGTAGATTCAGGCGGGGCTGATTACCATTATACAGATGAAGACGGTGAAACTGTGGTTCAGCATTTCGAGACGTTTGTAGACTGTGTGGGACAGCCACATCTCTCCATGGAAGATTTTCCTTTTAAAGGACTATTGGAAGGCAATACGGTTAGTCCGGCCAGGCTTAGATTTCAGTCGGCAGCCATAGCGAAGGAAGAAGTTGATTCAGGCAATGAGCTGGTGGAACAGGATGATGACGGGGCATTCTTTTTGAAAGTTCCGGGGATTACCATCAACGACAATTTCCAGGTGGTAGATGGAAAGGGGATTGCCAATGAACGGATTTATATCCTGGCGGTGCCGTATATAGGCGGGTATAACCCGGATTACTCGGGCATTGATTTTTGTGAGGCGGCATCTGATAAGGTCGTGAAGGCAATAAAAACGGTTGAAATATAGCTATCTTAGTCCTGTGGAGAGAATTGTGATCAATGCGATCCAATAGACCGCTATTCCAATAAGCAGAAGGTATTTATTTTTAAGGACAATGCCGGCCATCAGCCCTGTCAGGCACAGGAATATATACAATGAATGGAGGTGTATTCCCTTAAAGTAGAGGAGATAAAGGAGGTGTATAAGCGCTGCATTGGCTGAAATGAGGGCAAAAGGGATCAGCCAGTGCTGTACTAAACGAAATGCCTTCATGATACGGGTAAGCTAGCTTTAGGGTTCATTTTTTTAAGAATGTATTTCCACAGCGAATAAACAAGAAATATTGCCAGACCGCCATTAATGATATAGGCTGCCAGTGTCGATGCCTGCCGGTAACCGATAAACATGCTGATCATTGCGATCAGTATCAGTACAAAAAGAATGAGCATAGAATAGATGAAAGTCGTTTTTAACGGACTGGTCTTTCTTTTCTCCTTTTTGTTTGTACGGGACAGGTAAACTACAAATCCGCTGATAGATAGGAATGCACTTACAAGACCCAGTATGGTATAGACGATCTTTAGTCCGAGGCCACCAAAATCTCCAAAATGAAGCGCCTCCTGTACGGAATAGAATTTGTCTATAAAAGAAGCATTTCGCAGATCACATTTAAAAACAGGCTGGTACGTTTTCTTCGCGATCACTAATGTATTGATGTTCTTCTCATAAATCTGGCCCTCTATACTTCCGTGTATTTCAATCGTGGCAGTACCGTCTTCTGAAGCACGGATGTAGCCGGGTTTGAGTCCGGGGAATTCTTGCCGCACTGCTTTAAATACTTCGTCCCAGTCGACGGTAATTTTTGCATCCTCTTTAGGGTCCATGACTTTATCAAATTCATGGTCATTGGGAGCTTTGATGTCAAACCATTGCATCAGCTTTGGCTGCAATCCCAGCCAGGCACCTGAACAGGCGATCACAAAGTTAAAAGCCAATGCGGTTATGCCCAATATTTTATGCCAGTCGGCCATTAAAATGCGGGTGTTCTTTTTTCTGATCTTAGGGTATGGCTGCTTTTTCATGAATTTGCCATAGATCAGGAAACCGGTAACGGTGACTACAATGAATGCAATACCGCCTAAGCCTACCAGTTGCCTGCCCCAAAAGCCTTCATAGAGTCTGACATGCATCTGCCTCAGGTAGTTGGCCAGTGAATTTTGCCGGTCCCGGCTACCCAGTATTTTATCTTTTACAGGGTCTATAAAGAGATAATAGAACTTGTTGTCTGATTTTTTTTCCCCTTTCACCGAAAAGCTAAAAGTAGCCACTTGTCCGGCCTTTTCTGGCATGTCTATTAACAAGCCACTCATTTTAGGGTATTGTTTCTTCGTTTCGGCCAGCGCATTATTAATACTTGGCAAGGCCGAGGGATCAGATATCGTCGAGGACGAAACCGAATAATAGTTTTTGAGGATTAGAGAATCTATTTCAGGAATGAACACAGCCACAGCACCGGTGAAGCACAATATGCCAATGATGATTCCTGCATAAAGTCCTGTCCAGTGGTGTATCCGCCAGAGCAGCTTTTGATCCTTATCCTTATTATCCGGTGCCATCTTTGCTTTATTGATTAGAAAGTATACCCAATACCGATCAGGAAATTCCTTGGAGCACCAGGATATAAGCGGTTGTAGTCATACCCGCCCACCCAATGCGTTTTGTTGAACACATTGTTCAGATTTCCAGATATTTTAAATTTATCGATGTTGTAGTACAGGGCAGCCGTAAACACAGTATATTCAGGTAGTTCCAAGGCCACATTCAAGGTGTTGCGTTTGCCGGTATAATTTACACCAGCTCCTACGCCAAGACCTTTCAATTCAGGGTTTAGGAACGTATACTTAGCCCATAAACTACCTTGCGCCTTAGGGGCGTTGGGATTTAGCAAGCCGATTTTACTTTCGTCTTCATCCTTGGTAGTTTCCGCTCTGCTGATCGCAAAATTAGCAGAAACGCTCAGGTTGGTAAGGATTGAACCATTGATATCCAACTCGATGCCTTTTGAGGTTTGCTGACCGATTGCGTCAAGTAATTCTGGGTTTCCTTCACTTCCGGCATTCTGCAGTATGTTGTTCTGTTTGATTTGATAAAATGAAATATTTGCGGCAAGACGTTTTTCGAACCATTCCGTTTTTGCCCCAACTTCATACATGTTGCTTGTCAGCGGGTCAAATGGCCCTCCAAACCGTGCCGGATCTCCGATCTGAGCAGCACCCTGTGGCTGGTATCCCTCTGTATATGTTCCATAGAAGCTTGCCTGATCAAAAGGAGTGTACACTAAACCGATCCGTGGAATTAACGCATTTTGTTCTACCGTTTTTTCGTCGGTTTTCTTGTAGCTGGTAACATCAGTATAGTACTCCTGTCTGAGTCCGAGCAAGGCCTGGAATTTGCCAATGCTGATTTGATCCTGAATATAAACACCATTTACATAATATTTTGAAGGCTCTGTCTGTGAAGAAGCATTTATATAGCCGGAGATTTCAGAGATGGAATAATCTGGATTGATCAAGTCAAAGTGCGGAACATTAGGGACCGGAACTCCGCCTTTCATGACGAAAAGAGCGGGAGTATTTTTGTTGTAGTTTCCAACTGTTCCGTCGACTTTGCGATAGCCGGTAGCGTTATAATTTGAGTTTCCTATCGGTGTTTCGTTTTGTATGTAGTCATAACCCGTTACTATTTTATGAGTAAGTGGGCCAGTTTTAACATCCGTAATGAAATATCCGGTGAGATTGTCGCTATAATTCTTTCCTTGTCTGCGAATGGTCTGCATTTCCATCTTTGTTGGAATGGAATTGCCGGCTGCATCTACCGCATACCGGTTAGAAGTACGGTGCTCCAGTAGATCTTCCTCATACATGAATTTCATATAAGAAGCATTGAAAGTAATATAGCCGGTGATCTTTCTTTGCATTGAAGTCGTTACATATAGGTTGAGTTCATTTTCAAAGTCATTTCTTTTTCCGAGAGCAAATGAGATCGGAGTAGAATTTAGGTTTGTTCCGGCAGTAGCACCAAAAATTGGCTGACCACGATCCAGGCGGCTTTTGGTTTTGGAGTACACAAAGTCAAAGTTCACCTGCGTCTTATCGTCTGGTATAAAAGAAATAGAAGGAGCAATTACTACATCTTCACCACCTTGCAGCACACGGAAAGATTCTGCGTTTTGATAAGCAAGGTTTAGGCGGTAGAGTAATGTTTTATTCTCATTCATGGGACCGGTGAAGTCTGCAGTAAGCCTATTGGTATTAAAGCTTCCTGTAGCGAAGTTGATGGATTTACGTGCCTCATCAAGAGGTTTTTTCGTTACCGTATTTACAGTACCCCCCGGATCGGTATTTGCAAATAAGGCAGATGCAGGTCCTTTGATCACTTCGACACGTTCAACATTTGGCAACAGCGGCTGACTCCAGCTACTGGTAGGTGTTCTCAATCCGTTGATTAAAGCATTACCGGAGCGGTAGCCCCTTAGTGCAATGTCATTGTTGTAAAAAGAAAAGTGGGTAGCACCACTGATGTTTTTAATGATATCACTTGCTTTGAAGGCTAGCTGATCATCAATTACCTCCTTGGTGACGTAACTGATGGACTGAGGTACATATCTCAAGGGCGTTTCAGTTTTTGTGCCTGAAAATGATTTGGTGTTTTTATAGGCCTGTTCTTTTCGTCCGGTTATTTCCACACCTTGCAGATCGTTGTCGTCTTCCCGGATGACGATTATTAATGACTGACTATTATTTTTAAAATTATATTTAACCTGTTTGGTTTCAAAGCCTATATAAGAAGCAGAGATGTTGTAAGTTCCTGTTTCCATACTTTGAAAGGAAAATTCTCCCTCAGCGTCAGTGCTTGTGGTAGCATTCTTTTCAAGTAATTTTACGGTAACACCAGCTATAGGTTTGTTAGATTGATCCAGAATCTTTCCGGTCAGAACGGACTGCGCATAAACAGATTGAGCTAAGATGCACAGAAAAAACAAAGAGAGCGAACGGTAGAATATCTTCATGCTTATTTAGATTTGTTAAAAATAAACCGCAATGATAGATATTTTACTGATAAATCCGTAATTATTTATAATAAATCTTAATAGCGTTCCCTGTCTTGAAAGACCGCTTTTTGCATTGTGTGCGTTTGATTTGCGTTTGATCTGACACCCTTTGAGCATCGGACGAGCTTCGGGCCAGGTTCGGCTCAGGTTCGGCTCAGGTTCGGACAAACCCGCTCATGAGCCGAACCTGGGCCGAACCTGGCCCAGAGGTAATCCGGAAGACAAAAGTACACAGATAAAGGACGGTTAGAAGCCAAAGCGATTAAGTGTCTTATGTCTTCCATGTCTTATACTGAAGAGGCAGAATTCTCAATAGGTCATTTTAACAGGTTTTGTGCAGATGATACAGTTGCGTTCCTGATTTTTATTTTACCAAAATTATTCTTATCTTTGCACTGTAATAGAGGTAAGAGGGGGCAGGTGTCCCCTCTTTTCTGTTACTGGCTAATTCATTATGCAAGTAGAAAAGAGAGTAAAAGAACTGGTTGAAGAGAAAATCGCCGACAGACCTGAGCTGTTTTTGGTTGACATAAAAATGCTGCCAAATAACAAGCTTATTATCCATGTTGACGGTGATGAAGGGATCAATATTCAGGATTGTGCAGCCATTAGCAGACATGTGGGTTTCCATCTGGAGGAAGAGAGTGTGATTGAAAAAGCATACAATCTGGAAGTTTCATCGCCGGGTATAGGTGAGCCACTAAAACTGACCAGGCAATACCACAAAAATATTGGCCGGGAGCTGAGCGTTAAGCTGGAAGGCGGTGAGGTGAAAGAGGGTAAGTTGCTGAGTGTAGATGACAATGGGATTGTCATAGAAGCTAAAGTAAAAGTAAAAGGTAAAAAGGCGGAACTGGCAGAAACCAGTGTCGGCTTTAATAACATAACAGAAACAAAGGTGTTAATTTCATTTAAATAACAAATGAGCAATATTAATTTAATCGATTCATTTCAGGAGTTTAAGGACTTCAAGAACATCGACCGTCCTACAGTGATTAGTGTGCTGGAAGAGGTATTTCGTAGTATGCTGCGCAAGAAATACGGTACTGATGAGAATTGCGACGTAATCGTTAATCCGGATAACGGGGATTTGGAGATCTGGAGAACCAGAAAAGTGATGGAAGATGGCTTTTCTGAGGATGATGATCTGGAAATTGAACTTGCAGAAGTTAAAGCACTTGACGCGGATATGGAAGTCGGCGACGATTACATTGAGCAGATCACTTTGGAAAGCTTTGGCCGCAGGGCTATTTTAGCTGCCCGTCAGACACTGGTATCTAAGGTACTGGAACTGGAAAAAGACGAGATCTTTAAAAAATATAAGGACAGAGTGGGTGAGATCGTAACTGGTGAAGTATACCAGGTATGGAAAAAGGAAACTTTGGTGCTTGACGATGAAGGCAATGAGCTGATGATGCCTAAGACGGAACAGATTCCTGCAGATTATTTCAAAAAAGGGGATACTGTGCGTGCTGTAATCCTTAAAGTGGATATGGTAAATGCTACGCCTAAGATCATTATTTCAAGAATTGCCCCTGAGTTTTTACAGCGGTTATTTGAAATTGAGGTTCCTGAGATCTTTGATGGCCTGATTACGATCAAAAAGATTGTAAGAGAGCCAGGAGAAAGAGCCAAAGTTGCGGTAGAATCTTATGATGACAGAATTGATCCGGTAGGAGCATGTGTGGGTATGAAGGGATCGAGGATACATGGTATCGTAAGAGAGCTTAAAAATGAGAACATTGACGTAATTAACTTTACCAATAATATTTCACTATACATTACCAGGGCATTGAGCCCTGCCAAGATCACTTCGATCAAACTGGATGATGACACTAAACATGCTGCGGTTTATTTAAAACCGGACCAGGTTTCACTGGCCATTGGCCGTGGTGGACACAACATCAAACTGGCAGGTAAATTGACAGGTTATGAGATAGATGTATACCGTGAAGCAGGTGAAGAAGATGAGGATGTGGATATAGAAGAATTCTCGGATGAAATTGATAGCTGGATCATTGATGAACTTAAAGCTATTGGTTGTGATACGGCTAAGAGTGTATTGGCGCTTTCTATCGATGAATTGGTAAAACGTACCGATCTGGAAGAGGAGACTGTGAAAGAAGTGATGAGCATTTTAAAATCAGAGTTTGAGTAATACAAAAACTGCGCTTCACACATGAAATAAACAAGAATAAACGTTACTTTTGTAATAAGAATTAAAAGAAAAATAGGATAATCAATGTCAGACGACAAACCAATAATTTTATTTAAGGCAGTTAAGGAACTTAACGTAGGGATAGCTACGGCCGTTGAGTTTCTGGAAAAGAAAGGCTTTTCTGTTGAGAATAAACCCACTACTAAGCTCTCTCGCGACATGTATAATGCATTGTTGAAGGAGTTTCAGGGCGATAAAATCGTAAAAGAAGAAGCCAATCAGATTGTTATTGGTAAAATTCGTCGTGATGAACCTGAAGTAACTGAAAAAGTTGCTGAGGCACCTAGAAAAAATGTTGAATTCGAAAATGAAGGGATCTTAATTAAGAACCTGAATGCTTATACGCCTCCTGTTGAAAAGGTAAAAGAAGAGCCTGTAAAACCTGCTGCACCAGTTTCTCCGGTAGCGGAGCGCGTGGAGAAAGTAGGGAACGCTGAGAGCGTTGAGAGCGTTTTGAGCAAGGATGACAGGCAGGAGGAAGGCGGATTGCCGGGAGTTAAAATAGTAGGAAAGATAAATCTTGATGATTTAAATTCGAAGACCCGGCCTGTGAGAAGGGAAGATACTCCTGTACCAGCATCTGAGCCTAAAGCTCCAGTAGTGCAGGAAACTGCTAAACAGGAAGAAGCTGCGGCAAAACCAGCAGAAGCTGTTAAGCCTGTGGAGGAAGCTCCTAAACACGAGGAGATTGCAAAGCCAGTTGTGGCAGAGCAGCCTAAGCCAGTGGAAGAACCAGTGGTTAAACAGGAGCCGGCCGTAACGCCTGCCCCAGTTGCTGCGACGCCAGTTCCAGCCCCTCTAGAAGCTAAACCTGCCGATAAGGCTGATGATAATGACGTGATCAAAGCACGTTCAGTAAAACTTTCCGGTCCAAACATTATTGGTAAGATTACCTTGCCTGTAACGCCCGACCGTAAATCTCAGCCCGTTGCCTCTTCAGGTGAGAGTGCAGATGCAAAAAGAAAACGTAAGCGTAAGAAAACTCCTGGAGGAGGACATCCGGGCCAGCAAGGTCCAGGCCAGCCAGGTCAGGGTCAGCCAAATACGGGCAATCAACAACAAGGTGGTCAGCCTAATCAGCAAAGACCTCCGGTTCCTGTTGGTAACAGACCAGATTTCAGGAACAATACAAACAATACAGCCAACAGGCCTAATTTCAGAAACAATAAACCGGGAGCCCCGTCTTCAGGCGGTCCGAAAGAAGAGCCTACGGAAAAAGAAATACAAGATCAGATCAAAGCGACACTTGCCCGTTTGAGCGGTGCCGGTAAATCTGGTAAATTCGCACAGCGTGCTAAACTACGTCGTGGTAAAAGAGATGACGTCGCCCTTTCTGCGGAAGAAGCGGCAATGGAGCAAGAACTTCAGTCTAAAGTTTTGAAGGTTACAGAATTTGTAACGGCAAATGAACTGGCTTCCATGATGGACGTACCGGTAACCAAAATTATTGGTACTTGTATGAGTCTTGGTATGTTTGTGTCGATCAACCAGCGTTTGGATGCAGAGACACTGACGATCGTGGCCGACGAGTTTGGTTACGAGATTCAGTTTGTGAAACCTGACGATGAGAGCGATAGCATCATTGAAGAGGTAGATGCAGATGAGGAATTGCAGCCAAGAGCACCAGTTGTGACCATCATGGGTCACGTGGATCATGGTAAGACTTCCTTGCTGGATTATATCCGTAAAGCAAATGTGGTAGCAGGTGAGGCCGGTGGTATCACCCAGCACATTGGTGCCTATATGGTGACAACTGCGACGGGCAAACAAGTTACCTTCCTGGATACACCGGGTCACGAGGCCTTTACGGCGATGCGTGCAAGGGGTGCCAAGGTAGCGGATATCGCGATCATTGTGATCGCTGCGGATGACGCGGTGATGCCACAAACAAAAGAGGCGATCAGCCATGCCCAAGCAGCTAACGTTCCATTGGTATTTGCCTTTACTAAAATTGATAAACCGGGTGCAAACTCAGAAAAAATACGCGAGCAATTGTCTACGATGAACATTCTTGTAGAGGATTGGGGCGGTAACTTCCAGTCGCAGGAAATATCCGGTAAAAGCGGATTAAATGTAGACCTTCTGTTAGAGAAAGTTTTATTGGAAGCGGAATTGCTGGAATTGAAAGCAAACCCTGACAAGCGTGCAACAGGTAGTGTCATTGAGGCTACTTTAGATAAAGGGCGTGGTATCGTGACTACGGTCCTGGTACAGGCAGGTACATTGAAAGTGGGTGATCCGATCCTGGCCGGAAGCTATAGCGGACGTGTGAAAGCATTGTTCAATGAGCGTGGACAGAAAGTGGATAAAGCAGGCCCTTCAGTACCGGTACAGGTATTGGGTATGCAGGGTGCGCCAACAGCTGGTGACCGTTTTAACGCGATGGAAAGTGAAGTGGAAGCTAGAGAGATTGCCAACAAGCGTCTACAGCTGATGCGTGAGCAGGGCCTTCGTACACAGAAACACATCACATTGGATGAGATCGGCCGTCGTTTGGCGATCGGTAACTTTAAGGAGCTCAACCTGATTGTGAAAGGTGATGTGGATGGTTCTATCGAGGCATTGTCTGACTCCCTGTTGAAATTGTCTACCCCTGAAATACAGATCAATGTGATCAGTAAAGCGGTGGGTCAGATCTCTGAATCTGATGTATTGCTGGCCTCAGCTTCTGATGCGATCATCATCGGTTTCCAGGTAAGGCCTTCGCCAGGTGCGCGTAAGCTTGCTGAAGCGGAACAAATTGATATTCGCTTGTATTCTATCATCTACGATGCGATCAATGAGATCAAAGCGGCGATGGAAGGTATGCTTGCTCCGGAATTTGAAGAGAAGATCACTGCCAATGTGGAGATCAGAGATACTTTCAAAATTACTAAGGTGGGTACTATTGCCGGATGTATGGTGCTTGATGGTACGATTACACGTAACAGTAAGATCCGTATCGTTCGTGATGGTGTGGTGATCTATACAGGAGAGCTTGCTTCATTAAAACGTTATAAAGACGATGTTAAAGAAGTGTCGAGGGGTTATGAGTGTGGATTGAATATCCATAATTTTAACAACATCGAGGTTGGGGATATAGTGGAGGCTTACGAACAGGTAGAGGTGAAACGAAAATTGTAATAACTTCTTGTAATTATATTGAAAAGCGCATTGGAAGGTTTAAGTTCAATGCGCTTTGTTTTGTTATCAATATCGAAAGAGAAACCTATCTTTTGATTAATTTGTGAAAAAATGAATCAGACTGCGCCAATTGTTTTATTCGTGTACAATCGGTTAGACCATACGCGAAAAACTTTGCAGGCTTTACAGGAAAACAATCTTGCAGAAGAAAGTGAACTGTATATTTTCTCTGATGGCCCGAAAGATATTGCTGCCGCGACTTCGGTTAGCACACTTAGAAGTTATCTTACCTCAGTTACAGGTTTCAAAAAGATTCATATTCGTTTGCGGGAAACTAACTTTGGAGTAGATGACAACATTATTCAGGGCGTAACTGAGGTTGTAAACAGGCATGGGAGGGTAATTGTGCTGGAAGATGATCTCGTCACCTCCCCCTGGTTTCTCCAGTATATGAATGAGGGATTAAATTATTATGAAACTAATGAAGATGTAATTTCAATACATGGTTATATTTATCCCGTTACAGTCAGTTTGAAGCAGTCATTTTTTCTTAAAGGGGCTGATTGCTGGGGTTGGGCTACTTGGAAAAAGGAATGGAAATTGTTTGAAGCAGATGGCTCTATACTTCTAAGGCAAATAGAGGCACGCGGACTTCAGGAAGAATTTGATTTCAATAATACTTACCCATATACTAAGGCGTTGGAACAACAGGCTATTGGTAATACAAAGGAATGGGACATTAGATGGTACGCATCTGCATTTCTCTTAAACAAATTGACTCTTTATCCCGGAAAATCTTTAGTTCATAATATAGGGAATGATGGAAGTGGTACACATTGCGGAGATAGTGAAGAATATGATGTAGAACTGGCACAATCTCCAATATCTGTGGTTGCAGATGTAAAGCCTGATTTAGAGGCTTATCAAGCGTTTGCTGAATTTTTAAGGAGAAGGTTGCCAATTGTTGTCAAAAAGGGTGTGTTGTCCCGGTCTTTTAAAAAAATAAAATCTTTGTTTAGGCCTAAAGTCTAATCCAGGATGTCGGCATTAGTGTAGAAGTATCAAACTCTTCGTCCTGTAACCATCTTTCCGGACCAATAACAATCTTATCAGGATGGTTATTTAGCCATGCAGCCCACCAGCTAAAGCTACTGTTAGCAATAATATTGTGTTTGCAGGAACTCATTAACTGCATGTCTATATAGCTGGACTTACCAGTGTTCCAGGATATAAATTCGGCATCTTCCATGTGTAGATTTTCTATGCACCAATCAATGTCATTAGAGAAGATAAAATATGAGGGATTTTCAATGCAACCTTTTATGTAACGTATTGCTTTTTGATAGTACTCTTGTTCGCAGATTCCGCCAAATGATGGATGGTTTACATAATCTCCGCGTCTTATGTGTATGGAAATGCTGTTTGTATAGTTTATCTTATCTAAAATAGTTATATTTTTTGGGTCAGTAAGTGGCTTAAAAATAAAGTCTTTTCTAATTTCTTTTTCTAAGGTTAAGAAATATTGCTGATTTTGCCAGAATCCATAGTAGTAACGCTTCTTGTTGTCTGCAAAAACTTTAGGATCGAACGAATAGTATTTTTTTTCTTCTTCATAATATCTGCTCAGATTGAAGATGTTGCTGATTGTCTTATGGAGTTTCTTTTGGTTTTCAATATTATAGATCCTAGCTGAGAATGAGTTGGCTTTTTTAAGCGTTAAGTCGAATAGTTTTTCCAACTCATATCCATTATGTGACCGATCTGTTTTGTAGCTAGCCAAGTCAACGAGTACATTTGGGTATTTTTCTTTCATTGCTTTATAAAAAGCATATTGGAACATTTGATTTCCAAGCCCCCCTAAAAAGCGGATGATTTTCATTTATAATTTTATATGTTAAATATCCGTAAGTTAAAAATGGTATTTACTATGACCTAAGTTACAACTATACCTCACTATATCAAGGATTGAGAGTATGTATAGTATGTTGAGCGTTATTATTTATATTTGTATTAATGAGTGTTATAAAGGTAGGGTATCTAATCTCGTACGACTATGAATATGTTAAAACATCGTTATCAAGAGTCTACAATTATGTTGATGAAATATATTGCAGTTGATATAGATGGGAAGACATGGGCGGGAAAAGAGTATGCCATTAGTAATTTTCTCCATCAAGCGTAAAAAATGACTTGCTGGAAATTTTAAAGCGTTAACTGAATGGTCAAGGTAATTTGTGATAGAAAAATGAGGGGGCGAGCTTTGGAGTCCGTTAATCTCTAACTTATAATTAATAGAAGATAATGAATAGTGAAGATGGTCTTGGTATAATTCGAAAGCCAGTAATTTTGTTGACCGGTTGCATCAATCCGAAGGGAATGACATTTACTGCATTGCAAAATCCTGATTTCAGACGGGCACAATATATTGATGCGATTAATTTCTACTTAAAGGTTACTGACAATGTCATTATTTTCGTTGAAAATTCGGGAGTTGATATATCTGCGGAATTTGAAGGACATAAAGATAGGCTGGAAGTCCTCACATTTTTAGGGAACGATTACCCAAAGGAGCTGGGAAAGGGTTATGGTGAAATGCTGATTATTGAGTACGCATTTGAACACTCAAGTCTTGTTAACTTAAGTTCGTCTGTTTGCAAGATCACAGGGCGGTATAAAATTCTAAATATCAATAGCATTTTAAGGTCGTATTCCGGACATAGATGTGATGTGATGGTAGACTTGACACACAAGATGACGTATGCTGATTCCCGGATTTTTTTAGCAGAGAAGTCATTCTTTAATGATTATTTGTTTAAGCGTGCAGGGCTAATAAATGATACCAGCGGAGTGCACTTTGAGCATATATTGAACAGATCCGTTTTTCAGGCAATCGTTGATAATTATGCTTACTTACCTTTAAAATACAGACCCAGGATCATGGGTCAGTCAGGTACCGACAAAGTAATTTATGATCATTCGTTCTTTCCCTGGTTTAGAAAGAATTTGCGGAAAATGATTCGCTTTAAACTGTTTTTGAAAGAATAAAGAAAGGATTCATATTTGGGGTCTTTAAAGCTAATACGTTACATTAACCGAAGCTCAGGTTTAAACTTATTTTTAAGGTTACGGAATGCATACCTTAACCAGAGCTTGATGCCGTAATTCTGGTAGATCATTTTACTTTTATCGGCTTCAAAAGGGAAATCTTTTGCTACAGCTGATATACCGGTGTCATTATAATAGGCAATCACATAGTCTTTATATTCAAATTTAAAGCTTGCATCTTTATAAAGCCGCATGTTTAATGCATAATCGGCCGCTATTTTGTATTTCAGATTGTACTGGTACCTGCGGAATACTGCAGCCGGGTAAATGATGGACTGGTGGAAAATCCCTAGTTTGGCTTGATGATAAGGTGTGGTATATCCTGAGTGTCTGGCACCTTTATACATTACATTGGCATAATAAATACTCGCTGGATTATGCAATTCAGATAGCATTTTTGAAAAGTCTGGTAATAGCAGGTCATCAGCACCCAGGAAGATCACCCAGTCTGTACTGATGTGAGTTAGCGCTTTGTTCATGGCATCATAGATGCCATTATCCTGTTCGCTCTTCCAATAAGTTATTCTATAGTCGTTTTCCTCCAGTATTTTGATTGTGCCATCTGTACTTGCGCCGTCTATAACGATTAACTCTATTTGCTTACATGATTGGCTGAAAATGCTTTGAACACACGCTGCAATTGTATTTTCAGCGTTATAGGTAACGATCACTACACTGACTATATTTTGTGCTGTCTTATCCATTTAGTGTACTTCTGTAAACTTCCAGATAGGCATGTGCACTGTTTTGCCAGTTGAATCTGCTCGCATGAGCAATGATCTTTTCGGCCGGCATAGTCAGTTGATAGTGCTTCATTCCCTCATTGAAAGTCTGCTGCATTGCTGAGGGTTCAAAGCTTTTAAAATAGTAAGCATTATCTCCTCCGATTTCGGGAAGGGATGTTCTGTCGGACAGAAAAACCGGCTTTCCGTATTTCATAGCTTCAATCGGCGGAATGCCAAATCCTTCTGCCAGTGATGGAAACAGAAATGCTTCGCAATATTTATAATACCAGTTTTTTTCAACTTCTGATACGGCTCCTATTACCCTTACCCTATTTGCAAATCCGTGTTTTGCTGCTTCAGCCAGGATCCTGTCCTGATACGTCCCGTCAATTTTCCCGGCGAT
The DNA here is from genome assembly GCF_004331695.1 of Pedobacter psychroterrae. Classification (GTDB taxonomy): domain Bacteria; phylum Bacteroidota; class Bacteroidia; order Sphingobacteriales; family Sphingobacteriaceae; genus Pedobacter; species Pedobacter psychroterrae. The sequence continues at coordinate 1,107,636 of NZ_SJSL01000001.1, forward strand.
GATCAGTTCAAAATCGTTGTTGTTAAGTAAAGGGACAAGTACATGAAAATTCTTTTTAGGGTTTACTGTCCCCAATGCAAAAAGAAAAGGTCTAACGGGTTGGTATTTAGTGTTTTTCCCTGTTAGAAGTTGCGGCGCAGCACAGCCATTGTAAATAACAGTAATAGGTTTGTTGGAAGTATTCAGGTTGTTAAGAATATCATGTTTGGTAAAATTAGAAATGGCCACAATATGGTCGGCCAAGTCTATATTCTGCTGATGTTTACGCAGGTATTTCTGAATTTTTGCTTTAGATTTTTCTTCATGTAAAAAGTTCAGGTCATGCACCGTTAATACACGTTTGATCTTTTTGCTGGTTGGGATATAGGAGGAGAGCTGATAAGTAGTATGCCACAGGTCTATTCCTTTGTATGCGGGGAAAATAAACTTTTGAAAACCGCGCTGATCAAGGAACTCATCATCGTTGTTAAAGTGTTTCTGCAGCTCAGGATTAAGGTAATATAAGAGTCTATCTTTTGGATTTTTACCGGCTTTTAATGCCATGCCCAACTGATGGCAATATTCAAACAGGCCGGTATGGGCATATTTCATTCTTTCACAGTCAAAAACTATCCTCTTCATTTATCAGGTTTTATTCTGTGAATGACTGCATGTCAATCAGTTTTTTATACAATCCGTTTTTTCTAATCAGCTCTGCATGATTCCCGGTTTCTATAACCTGTCCGTTGTCTATTACAATGATGGTGTCTGCATGCTGTATTGTGCTAAGACGGTGGGCAATGATGATAGATGTGCGGTTTTGCATCAAATGGTTTAGCGCGTCCTGAACAAGTTTTTCTGACTCTGTGTCGAGTGCAGAGGTAGCCTCATCAAGCAGCATGATGGGAGGGTTGGCCAATACTGCCCTGGCAATGCAAATCCGCTGCTTTTGTCCGCCGGATAATTTGTTTCCCCGGTCGCCCACTGAAGTTTGGTAACCATGTTCCGTGCTCAGGATGAATTCATGTGCATTGGCTATTTTTGCGGCGGCCATTACTTCCTCTTCGGTGGCATCCGGTTTGGCAAAGGCAATATTATTAAATATGGAATCGTTAAACAAAATAGACTCCTGGTTGACTATGCCCATTTGTGAGCGGATGCTATCTGTATTGAGTTCGGTATATGGATGCCCGTCAATCAGGATCGTTCCTGATTTAGGGTCGTGAAAGCGGGGGATCAGATCCATTAGGGTGCTTTTTCCGCCGCCTGAAGGCCCAACAAGAGCTACTGTTTGTCCTTTTCTGACTTCCATTGAAATGTTTTTCAGGATTTCTTTGTCTCCGTAACTGAATGATACGTTTTCGAATACCAGGGCATCTTTAAATCCATCCAGCGCTTGTGCATTGTGGTTATTCACCAGCTCAGGTTTGGTGTCTATCAGGTCTAAAACCCTTTCTCCTGAGGAAATTCCTGAATGGATTCCGCTAAAAGAATCTGTAAGAGCTTTAATAGGCTGCATTACCTGTGAGAAGGCTAGGATATATGCAATAAAATCTGCGGGCTTGAGTGCCCCATCTTCCCCGTTAATTATGAGGGAACCACCGTAAATGACAATAGTCACTACCACAAGGACACCCAAGGACTGTGATACGGGCGAAGCAGACTGCTGTCGTCTAACCATTTTCCGTGTCAGGTCGGAATAGAATATATTTTCCTGATGAAATTTGTCCTTTATCCTTTGAGTTGCATTAAAAGCTTTAATGATCTTGATACCTCCAAGGGCTTCATCCAGAAATCCGATCATCTTTGCGAAAGATTCCTGTGCCTGAGTGGCCTGACGCTTAAGACGCTTTACTATTTTGCTAATAATAAACCCAGAAATGGGAATCACCAATAAGGAGAAAACGGTTAGCTTTACAGAAATGGAAAGCAGGAATGCTATGTAAAAAAGCAACTGAACAGGTTCTTTAAACACTACCTGCAGCGTATTGGTTACAGTAAACTGAACTACTTGTACGTCTGATGCAACTTTAGAGATAATGTCTCCTTTTCGTTCATTGTTAAAGTAACCAATATGCAGATCCATCACGTTGTTAAAGACTGTTTTCCGCAGATTTAAAAGTGTATGTACCCGAAGGTCCTCCATGAAACGCTGAGAAAAATAACGAAAAAAATTGGAAAGTAATACGGATACCAGGATCACTCCACAAATGAGATATAGTGTTTTGATTTCTCCGTTGGTGTTAATAGAGTGTTCTATATAAGTTCTGAACTTCGCAAGTATATCAAATGAACTGGCTACTTCCCCCTTTAATGATGAAGCAGGCGCTTTGTCTTTGTAAAAAAGAGTCTCCAGCAGGGGAGACATCAGTGCAAAATTAAAAGTATTAAAAAAAATAGCCAGCAGCGTAGCTATGACATATGGTATAGCAAACTTTTCGATCGGTTTTGCAAAGGATAAAAGTCTAAAGTAAATTTTCATTAAAAGGCATAAATTTCCCAAATGTACGTATTTACAAGCTTACTCTGATTAAGGGAAAGTGGCTACTTAGAGACGATAATATAGTTTTTATGTTCGCCAATCCTGATTCTGGTCAGTTCAAAGACTTTTTGCAGCACTTGCTGTCTGAATGAGTGACTGCTTTTAATGTTGCTGATGTTGCCGTCGAAATTCCAGTTTGCACGCTCAATTCTGCTTTTCATCACTGCAGGATGCGTTGCTTTAAAAGGAATTAAGTTGTCCGCATTGCCATAGTCGAATGAAGCATTGGGAGGCACTTCAGTTTTTACTGCGTTTTTATCATAAAACTGCCTGAAGTTCTGGCCTTTTTCAACAAGGTTATTTGGCGGTTTTACCCAACCATAGTGGTTAACAAATGCTTTTATGAGTCTTACTCTGATCTTTCTGTTGTCAATTCTGAATCCCTGTGCATCTTTGTATGACTTTACGTTTAGGTGTCTTCTGATAATTCTGATCTCTCTGCGGTACCACTTTCTTGATTCGGCAAGGAAATTATAAGATCCGTAAAAATGGTGGTAATTAAATAGCAGTCCCTCTATTCTTTTGTCGTCTAATCTATCTTCCATTTCCTTTTTGATCAATGGAAGGTCCTGTTCATGAACACATTCATCGCCCTGAATGTAAAAGGCCCAGTCAACATCGGCTGATATCGCGTCAAAAGCCTTGTTGGTTTCGCTCGCAAAGACAGAGCCACCCTCTTTAAGGCGCTCATCCCAAACGGTTTCGACAATCCTGATCTTTGGGGATTCGAGGTTTTTCATCATCAGGAGTGTGTCGTCATCAGATTTGCCGACAGCAATTACAAATTCATCACATATAGGAAGAATGGAGAGGATTGCCTCCGTAATTGGGTAATCGTTTATGATTGCATTTCTTATGAAGGTAAAGCCTGCGACTTTCATCTGAGATTTAATTAACAATGGAATCTCCACAAAGATAGTTTTAGAAGATGTAGAATGTTGCATAAATTCTATTTCTTTGTACCAAGATTTTAAACAATGATTAGCTACCAGCAACTTATAGCAGAAATAGCGAAGGGAAATTTTAATGCATTGGCAAGGGCAATAACCCTGGTGGAAAATGACATTGCTCCTGCAGCCCAACTGCTTAGGGCAATGCATGTAAATACCAAAGTTCCGGTAGTAGGCATTACCGGTCCTCCGGGTGCAGGCAAGAGTACGCTGGTAAATGCCATTACCGATCATATTGTAAAGCAGGGAAAGAAAATAGCTATTCTGGCTGTAGATCCGACTTCTCCATTTAATTTCGGATCGCTACTGGGCGACAGAATCCGGATGGCCCAGCAATTTAACAATCCAAATGTTTATATCAGATCCCTGGCCACACGAGGTGCGCTTGGCGGTATTTCGGCAAAGACTATTGAGATTTCAGATGTGCTTAAAACTGCGGGATTTGATATGATATTGATTGAAACTGTGGGGGTAGGGCAATCTGAAATAGACATAGCAGGATTGGCTGATAAGACGGTGGTAGTTCTGGTGCCGGAATCGGGGGATGAGATTCAACATATAAAGTCAGGACTTATGGAGATCGCCCAGGCCTTTGTGGTAAACAAGGCCGACAGAGCAGGTGCAGATAGCTTTGCCAATAATTTAAAGAAACTCGTACATCAGCAGCAAGAACCGGTTCCCATATTTAAGACTGTTGCAGACAAAAATGAAGGAATCACTGAACTATGTGACTGGCTAATTGATCCTGTTCTGGTAAGCAACGAGCGAAAAGCCCTGATGTTGGCAGAGAAAGCATTTAAAATCATACAGCATTATAGAATGGAGGAAATCTCTAAAAGAATGTTATACGAAAAACTAAATGAGGCGTTAAAAACACCGGATTTTAATATTTATCGTTTTGCGGACCGATGGATTAATCGAACTGAATAGAAAAAAATAAAAATGTCTTAAAAAATAGACTCTTTTTTTGAGCCAATAGGACAATACTGCCAATTCAGGTATAGTTTTGGCAGGTAATTCAAAGATTCATTAAATCTTAATTTAGCATTTCTTTTAAGTGTTTTAATTTGCTTTGTCCCTTTAAATCAGGTTTTTATATATTTTTAGCAGATGTTAATTTTAGTTAATAAACTTTTGGAAATCTGTTATTCCTGAAAGATTTATGTAATTCTGTTAATTGAACATAAATCATGAATTGGAAAAAGTTTGGAACGGAGTTTGTACAACAGTTTTCAGAAATTAAAAATTTGTTTAATTTCGCTGTACAAAAAAAATACACGATTAAAATTTGTTTAACCTTAAAAAAGAAAATTATGAATTATTCTACATTTAAAAAAGGCTTGGCATTGTCCTTTGTCGCATTAATGGGAGCTGTAACGCTTACTAATGCACAGGATGCTGCTACGACTTCATCTTCTGCTAAGGTATTTGGTGGAAGAGCCCAATACCGGACATGGTCACTTGGCGTTAACGCAGGTGTTTTAACTCCATTCTCTAACGATTTCCAAAATGCTGACATCAACCTTGGTTATGGATTGAGCTTAAGAAAACAATTGGGTCATGCTTTCGGTATTGAAGTCAATGGTTTCCGTGGTAAAGTTGGCGGTACTAATAAAGATGCTCCAGGTGGATTTGTAACTGTACCAGTAGGAGGTATTCAAACTGCTATATATGGCTTCGAAACTGAAATCAACTGGGCTGCTGACATCAGAGGTGTTGTAAACGTGGCTACTGTAGATTTCCTTCGTCGTGAAAATAGTGTAAATTTCTTTGTAACTGCTGGTTATGGAGTTGCTAATTATTCTGCAGTTCGTAACCCTGCTGGTGGTGGTGGTGAAGAATTTGTATACAAGTATGGCGATGGTGGTGTAGACGATAATAAAACGCAACCATATGTTCCAATTGGAGCTGGTGTTAAATTTAAAGTATCTGACCGTGTTTCATTTAACTTAGGTTATACTGTTCACTTTGTAGATACTGATGATTTCAATGGTCTTCCTGATGAGCTTAAAAACTATACTAAAGATAAATTTGCTTATGGATACGGTGGTTTAGAATTCTCTTTGGGTTCTTCTGCTAAACCGTCTCTTGACTGGGTTAATCCACTTGCTTTGATGTATGATGAATTGAAAGATCCTTCACTACGTCAAGAAGTTGAAGCTTTGAAAAGCCGTGTTGCTAACGTTGAGAAATCAATCGAAGATCTTAAAAAAGATTCTGATGGTGACGGTGTTTCTGATCAGTTTGACAAATGTCCTGGAACTCCAGCAGGTACTGCAGTAGACGGTTCAGGATGTCCGCTTCCTAAAGCTGCTGAACCAGTAGCTGTATCTAGCGTAAGTGGTTTTGAAACTATCCAATTTGAATTTAACTCATCAGTTTTAAAAACTGAAGCTTATCCTGTATTAGATAAACTATCTTCAGTATTGCGTGAAAGCGGTGGTAAAGTAACTTCTAATGGTTACGCTTCAAGTGAAGGTACTGCTGCATACAATTTGAAATTATCTAAAGACAGAGCTAATTCTGTTAAAACTTATTTAGTAAACTCTGGTGTAAGTGCTAGTCAGGTTGTAACTAAAGGTAATGGTGAAGCTAACCCAATTGCTTCTAACGATACTGAAGAAGGTCGTATCCAGAACCGTCGTGTTGAAACTGCAAGGAACTAATCCTTTCTGATATTAAATAATAAAAAAGAGGGCTTCCAATAGGAGGCCCTCTTTTTTTGTAACTTTGTTTTAAGTAAATACAAATATTAACATTATGCATAATTTACTGGATTTTATAAAATGAACAAAATAATTAACACATCGAATGCGCCCGCTCCTATCGGGCCCTATAGCCAGGCGGTGATTGCCAATGGCTTTTTGTTTTTGTCAGGACAGGTAGCCATAAATCCTGAGAATGGACAGGTGATCCAAACATCCATCGCTGAAGAAACGCATCAGGTAATGAGGAATATAAAAGCAGTACTGCTTGAAGCCGAATATGGATTTGAAGATATTGTTAAAACAACTATATTCCTGTCAGATATGGCTTTGTTTGCCGAGGTTAATGACATCTATGGCGCTTATTTCGAAAGCATTTTCCCTGCGCGTGAAACAGTGGCTGTAAAGGGTCTTCCTAAGGGTGTGAATGTAGAGATTTCAGTTACAGCTTACAAAAGCTAAATCCTTTGCTTGCGCCTACGTTAGATACTGCTATAGAATTTCTTAAAGGTGTGGGGCCTAAACGTGCCGAGCTTTTACAAAAGGAGTTGGGCATCTTTACGTGCGAGCAGCTGCTGAATTATTTTCCCTTCCGGTATATAGACCGCACGAGGTTCTATAAAATAAATGAGCTTGACCCTGATCTACCATATGTACAGATTCTGGGAAGGATTACCAGCAAGGAAGTGATTGGGGAAAAGCAAAAGAAGCGGCTTGTAGCCCGCCTTACAGATGAAACGGGCTCAATAGAGCTGGTGTGGTTCCAAAGTTTGAAATGGGTGGACGAGCACCTTATGAAGGGCAAGGTCTACATTGTTTTTGGCAAGCCTGCTGTTTTCAATGGCTCCTTTAGCATATCCCATGCAGATCTTGAAAGCTACCCAAGGCCTGCTACTATCACAGGTAATCTAAGGCTGCAACCTGTTTACAACTCTACAGAGAAACTAAAGAAATTTTTTCTTGACAGCAAGGGCATTCAAAAGCTGGTAACGCTGGTAATCGAACAGCAGATCAGGGAAGTGAAAGAGACGCTCCCGCTTTATATACTTCAAAAATACCACATGCTAAGCCGTCGGGAAGCCTTGCTGAACATACATTTTCCAAAGGATGTACAGGCATTGAAAGAAGCAGAGAAGCGGTTGAAATTTGAGGAGCTATTTTTCATACAGCTTCAGCTGCTGCACAATAAGCAGCTTAGGGAGCTTCGCTTTAAAGGGCATTCTTTTGATACCGTAGGCGAAAAGGTGAATGTCTTTTACAAAGAGCTGCTTCCTTTTAAACTGACCAATGCGCAGAAGAGAGTTATAAAAGAGATCAGAACAGATACCCAAAGGGGTATACAGATGAACAGACTGGTACAGGGCGATGTAGGCAGTGGCAAAACAGTAGTGGCCCTGATGAGTATGTTACTGGCTTGTGACAATGGGTTTCAGGCCTGTATGATGGCTCCTACGGAAATACTGGCCCGCCAGCATTATAGTTCTATCCTATCGCTTTTAAAAGACAGGCTGGTAAAAGTCGCTATTCTTACAGGAAGTACCACCCGCAAGCAACGTACCCTATTGCATAAAGAACTGGAGGCAGGGGAAATAGATCTGCTGATTGGCACGCATGCGCTTATAGAGGATAAGGTAGTTTTCAAAAACCTCGGTATGGTGGTGATAGATGAGCAGCACCGTTTTGGTGTGGAACAAAGGGCCAGATTGTGGAGAAAGAACACAATACCCCCTCATATCCTGGTAATGACAGCCACGCCCATCCCGCGCACTTTGGCCATGACCCTCTATGGGGACCTCGATGTATCTGTTATTGATGAATTGCCTGCGGGAAGAAAGCCTATTGAGACCCGGCATTTATACGAAGGCCAGCGCCTGAGAATGTTTGGCTTCATGAAGCAGGAAATAGCTAAAGGAAGACAGGTATATGTGGTGTATCCATTGATTAAAGAAAGTGAGAAGCTGGACCTTTTACACCTGGAGGCCGGGATAGAACAGATGAGTTATCAGTTTCCTTTGCCGGAGTATCAGATCAGTATTGTTCATGGAAAGATGCGCAATGCCGATAAGGAATACGAGATGCAGCGGTTTATAAAAGGGGTAAGCCAGATCATGGTGGCTACTACCGTGATTGAGGTGGGTGTCAATGTACCCAACGCATCCGTAATGGTGATTGAAAATGCGGAACGCTTCGGGCTGTCGCAGCTGCATCAGTTGCGGGGGCGTGTAGGAAGGGGGGCAGAGCAGTCTTTTTGTATCCTGATGTCAGGTAATAAGTTAAGTGCCGACGGAAAGCTTCGTCTGGAAACCATGGTCAAAACGAACAATGGTTTTGAGATCTCGGAGATCGATCTGCAGCTTCGCGGACCAGGAGATATCACCGGGACACAGCAGAGTGGGGTGCTGGAGCTAAAGCTGGCGGATCTGGCCAAAGATCAGCTGATCTTGCAGGAAGCACGAAATACCGTTATCGATATCCTTTCAGAAGACCCAATGCTGGATGATCCGAAAAGCAGTCTGTTGAGAACCTATCTGAGCAAAAGAAGCCGTGGTATTGCTTTTGATAAAATATCCTAATCCTCGTCACTTCCCGGTAATGAACCAGCGCCTGAATAGGCGCCTTTTCTTATGACCGGCATTTTTAAATATTTGAACAATTCATCCAGGTGTAATAAACTACCATTGGTCAAATTGCCTAAAAAGATCACTACAATATCCTTATCCAGATCACGGATATAAATGTGACGGAAACCATGCCACCAACCGGTATGGTAAACTACTTTGTCCATCCCTTTGCCATCAAACATACGCCATCCGTAACCATAATTAAAATGTCCATTAACGGGTTTATTGCGGCCTTTGTAAGCAGAATCCAAGCTGTTTTTTTTCAGCAGGCGGCCGTTTTTTAAATATTTGTCATACAATACCAGGTCATGCAGCGTACTGTAAATCCCTTTATCACCCACCGGCCCGTCCAGAAAGTTCTGGGCCACAGAATAGCGCCAGGTACGGTCATGCCCAACTACGTCAACGGGGATTTTTTCATATTCACTGGTGGAATAAACATGCGTGTTTTTAAGCCCTGCAGGTTTAAAAACATGCTCCATCATGTATTGGGAAAACCGCTGTTTGGTTACTTTTTCTACGATGGCAGCCAGTACCATAAAATTAGAATTGTTGTAATGGAACACACGGTCTGGCCTGGTGTATGGATTGGGCTTTTTGTCGGCTATAACCTGCATTACCTCCTGATTGGAAACCCCTTTTTTCATGTTGCGCTTTTCCTTTCGCCATATGTCGTCGATAAAATAAACATAGTTCATCATCCCGCTCCGGTGCGACAATAACAAGCTTATCGTAATCCCATCATAAGGAAAATTAGGATAGAATTTCTTCACATCATCCGTTAACTTAAGTTTCCCGGCTTCAACCAACTGCATTACCGCTACACTGGTAAAAGTTTTGGTGATGGATGCGAGTTCAAATTCAGAACTGATCTTTAAGCTGTCACGATGCAGGTAGTCTGCCCAGCCAATGGCTTTTTGATACAGGATCTTTCCCTTTCTTGCCACCAGCATGTTTCCGTTAAAGCCTGATTTTTTATGCAGGTTCTGTACGAAACCAGCAATCCATTTATCTCCTTTTGCAGGATCATATGCTAATAAAAGGCTGTCGGTTTTATCGTCTTCCTTGATTCTTACTTTTTTGTCAGCTTCAGCTTTTTTAGCTTTTTCTTCCGGACTGGAACAGGCTGATAATGAAAAAATGGCAAGCGAAATGGTTAAGGTCAGCAGATTAAACTTCATTGATTGGGTAGATACTTGTTAAAAAGTCGAAAATTAAGGATTTTTAACACTTTAAACGCAAAAGAGTTTTAAACATTGCTTTAGGTAGAAGTAAATTGGTCTTATGCTAAGCAAGCATATTTATAGAAGTTATTACTTATAGCTGTTGCAAGGCTTGTTTTACAGTGTCCTTGTTGGGCTTAGAAACGGGTATTTTTTCTCCGGATATTAAAAGTAGAATACCACCGTCTTCTTTTAACCAGCTTTTTACATATTTTGGATTTACTAAATGGCTTTGATGAGTTCTTAGAAATCCTTTGGGGCGCAGTAAATCTGCATATTCTTTAAGGGACTTAGAAACCAGTATTTTTTCATCACCCGAAAGGAAGAAGTGTGTATACGTATTGTCTGCTTCACAACGTATAATTTCCGATAAAGTAACATACCTGATTTCGCTTTGCATCTGCAGGGCAATTTTGCTCACGTTCGTTTCCGGCTTTTTTAATTGCTGCAGCAAAAAATCGAGTTGCGAAGTTTGTATTTGGGTCGCCAGTTTTTCTTCAGCTTTATTGACTGCGTTCAGCAGTTCATCAATATCAATAGGCTTCAGAAGATAATCCAGGGCGGCAAATTTTACAGCTTGTATACCATAATGGTCGTAAGCAGTAACAAAAATAATATCGAAATTACGTGTTAGTAGCTGCCTCAGCACATCAAAACCGGTTTGATCGCCCATTTGAATATCCAGAAACACCAAATCAGGCGAATATTTTTCAATAGCATCAACCGCATCACTTACGTTTTGCGCTGTTGCTATTATAGTCACCTGCGGACAATGCTTTTCCAGCAAAGACCGCAGGTTCTCTAAGTTGGAGATTTCGTCATCTATTAAAATTGCCCTCATTATATTATAGCCAATCGGTTAACGTTAAGCTTATATTGGTGCCTATAGTGGTTGATTCTATGGCTAAAGTAAAGCGATTTTTTCTATAAATACTATTTAACAGCGCTATTCTACCGTCGCTCAATGCCAAACCCAAACCCATATACTTTTTTTTCGTATCAAATCCATTTCCATTGTCGGTAACGGTTAATACTAAATCATTTGCTTGCTTCATCATTGTGATGGTCACTTTTCCATCAGTAGCTTTTTTCGCTATGCCGTGCTTCACTGCGTTTTCTACAAAAGGCTGCAGCAGCATACTTGGTATTTCTATGATATCTAAATCCAGGTCTTCTGAATGATCAATTTCGTATTTAAAGCCGAACCGCAATTGCTCCATTTGCAGGTAATCGTCCAATAAAGTTTTTTCTTGTGATAGACTGATCAGTTCTTTATCATCCAATACGTTACGGGTTAACCGAGCAAATTTAGAAAGGTATTTGTTGGCATTGTCTATTTCGTTCTTGTTCATTAAATTTTGAATGCCAGAGAGTGCATTGAACAGAAAATGAGGGTTTAATTGGGAACGAATGGAGTTCAGCTCGAGCTTTGCAATGTTTTTTTGCTGCTCTTTTTCTGCCAGCTTTCTTTTGTTCCTTTTTTTGTTGAAATAAAGGATTATGAGAAAGATTAGTCCAATGGATAAGGCGACGGCAAACGTATAGATCAAAAGTTCCTTTTTGGTGTAGCTTTCTTCATTTAACGTTATAGAAAGCGTATGTCTGGTAATATATTTTTCTCTGTCTTTTACTGAAAGGTCGCAATCACGGCATCCTTCCCATTTTATCCTTGGCTGAATGATAATTTCATAATCCCCCGATTTTTTGAAAATGCTTTTGTCAAACGCTACGTAAGGCAAAAACTGATGTTCCTCACTTATGCCTCCATATTGCCAGGCAGTGGATTCGAAGATAATTTCCCCTGTTTTATTCTCTTTTATTGAGATATAGTAGAGATAATCAACGTCTGATTTGTCTTTAATAATGGTTAGTTCATCGTCCTTTTCAGTGAAAGTAAGCTTTGTTCTGTCTTTTGGGTGGCTGATCCAGCTGTAGTCAACACCTAAGTCAGTTTTGAAGCGCTTTGAAAAACCTTGAATTTTCGCTCTCGGAATGGGCTTCCCGTAAAAAACGGTTTTATAAACATCCTGAGGCTTTTGGATGTCGTAGGTGATTATGGTAATGATTTTATCTTTTATAGGAACGATACCAAACGTTGCAGCTCGGAATACTTCTTCGTCCCCCGCGTTGGCGTCTTTCAGTTGTGCCAGGTCGATCGGCTTGTTTACCACTAACGGCTTGTTATTCTCTAAAATTGTGTACCGATAATGCTGTGGACTGTCTACCTTTCTAAAATAAATTTCGACGCTTGCATTATGGACGTCGGGTAAGAAATTAAAAGATGTATGAGGTTGATTGGAAAATATATTCCAGCAAAAGAGGTTTTTGGCCGAACTGTCTACAGACATGAGCATTTTTCCTCCCACACCGGCTTTGCGAAAATAGTTGATGCCTTTTTGTGCATTTACTGTAGATAGCGCTATTATGAAGCTAAGGAATGTGAAGAGTATCTTTTTCATGTTAATAAGTTTAATTTTCATCAAACTTGTCACAATAATAGCAAAACTAAAACCGTAAAACAGGAAAGGCAGTGTTTCAAATAGTAGATGTGTTGTTTTTTGCAGTATTTGAATTTGCCAAAAGTGGGGCTTACATTTCCGAAAAACTCTTCCAATGTTTTTCTAATTTGTGTAACGTTTCTAAATAAATTTCCTTTAAGGGGCAAAAAGGTTAAATTTGGGCAAAAATAATTTTTCAAAATACTATGAGTTTTAGAATAGAACACGATACAATGGGCGAAGTACAAGTGCCAGCTGATAAATATTGGGGAGCACAAACCGAACGTTCACGTAATAATTTTAAAATTGGTCCCGAAGCGAGTATGCCAAAGGAAATTATACATGCTTTTGGTTATTTAAAAAAAGCCGCGGCTTTGGCTAATTCCGAGCTAGGGGTATTGTCTCAGGAGAAAGCAAATCTGATTGCCAAGGCATGTGATGAGGTCATTGCAGGAGCGCTTGACGATCAGTTTCCGCTGGTAATCTGGCAAACCGGTTCAGGAACGCAAAGTAATATGAACGGCAATGAGGTAATTGCCAATCGTGCCCATGTTCTGAACGGGGGACAATTAGCTGATGATAAAAAGATTTTGCACCCAAATGATGACGTAAATAAATCCCAGTCTTCAAACGATACCTATCCTACTGCTATGCATATTGCGGCATATAAACAAGCAGTAGAGGTGACTATTCCCGGCTTAGAAAAATTGCGAAATACCCTTCATCTGAAGGTTCTGGAGTTTGGTGATATTGTTAAAACCGGTCGTACGCACTTTATGGATGCCACACCCCTAACTTTAGGACAGGAATTTTCAGGTTATGTACAGCAGATAGACAACAGTATCCGTACGGTAAAAAATGCTTTGGCGATGATCAGCGAACTGGCATTGGGTGGTACTGCTGTTGGAACAGGGTTGAATACGCCGAAAGGCTATGATGTGCTGGTGGCTCAGAAAATAGCTGAGCTGACAGGACTTCCATTTGTTACCGCCCCTAATAAGTTTGAGGCCCTGGCAGCACATGATGCCATGGTAGAGCTTTCCGGCGCTTATAAAAGAACTGCTGTTTCTTTAATGAAAATAGCCAATGACATCAGGATGTTAAGTTCTGGCCCGCGCTGCGGAATTGGGGAGATCATCATTCCGGACAACGAGCCAGGTTCTTCTATCATGCCTGGAAAAGTTAACCCTACCCAGCCTGAGGCGATGACAATGGTCTGCGCACAGGTGATGGGCAATGACGTTACTGTAGGCATAGGCGGAAGTAACGGGCATTTTGAACTGAATGTATTTAAGCCTGTGATAGCTGCAAATGTGCTGCAGTCGGGCAGATTAATTGGTGATGCATGTGTTTCATTTAACGATAAGTGCGCAGAAGGAATCCTGCCAAACCTGCCGGAGATCAAAAAGCATTTACAAAACTCGTTAATGCTGGTAACGGCATTGAATCCTCATGTAGGTTATGAAAATGCGGCTAAAATTGCTAAAAAAGCGCACAAAGAAAATAAAACACTAAAAGAGGCCGCAGTAGAACTTGGTTTGCTGACCGGAGCACAGTTTGATGAGTGGTTACGTCCTGAAGATATGGTGGGCAGCTTAAAATAAGGTATGCTTCGTAAAGGATTTTATCTTGCGCTGCTGGTACCCTGTATTTTGCTTTTTATGTCTTGTCAGCGGCTTCCTGATGTACAGGGCAAAGGTTCTGGTTTTATGCAAGGAGTATGGGTACAGGATGCTGTGCCCGATGCTGAAAAGCTGCTGAGCAATACCCATCACCGGTTTAAGATTACCTGTGATTCATTTTATGTTGACCTTACTACCTATTCAAAGGTCAACTACTATGCTGACAGCTGTTTTCAGAACGGCATCTGGAAAGAATATGCAAAGGGTGTTTATCTGGTACGGTCTGACAGTGTTTTTTTTGAAGGCACTTATACCAAAGCCAATTATAAGCAGAAGCTTTCGGGATGCTATCAGACCGGACGCTATATTAAAAGTTTCAAGATCAAAGAGGCCTCCTCAGACAAATTGCTATTGGAAAGTACAAACAACCAGCGAGAGCTTAGGCTGACGTTAAACGAAAGGATCACCTGTGTCCCAAGGGAATTATAAATAAGAAGATTGAAAGCCATGAATAAATACCTAAAAGTACTCGCTGTTTCAATGATATTGTACCTGCCTTTTAGCGCAGGTGCCTGGAGCATGATTGGGCACCGTATTGTCGGACAAATAGCCGAAAATCATTTGAGCAGCAAAGCCCGCAAGGCCATCAGGGCAATACTTGGCAATGAAAGTCTGGCTATGGCCAGCAATTGGGGAGATTTTATCAAATCAGATCCGGCTTATGATTATTTGTACAACTGGCATTTTGTCAACCTGCCTGCTGGGCTGAACAAGCAGGGGTTATTTGATTTTTTAGAAAAAGATACGGCCGCGAGTGTTTATACCAAAGTGCCTGTGATGATTGCAATATTGAAAGACAAGCAAAGCAGCGCTGATCAAAAGATCTTTGCCATGCGCATGCTGGTACACCTGGTTGGTGATTTAAACCAGCCAATGCATACCGCACGCAAGGAAGATCTGGGTGGAAATAAGATATATGTAACCTGGTTTGGTGAAAAATCTAATTTACACCGGGTTTGGGATGATGAACTGATCGATTACCAAAGGTTGAGCTATATGGAATATGTAGCCGCTATTGATCACCCCACTGCAATGCAACTTGTTAACTGGAAAGGTAATAGCCTCAAAGATTTTGTATACGGCTCTTACGAGGTATGCAACAAAATCTATGAGACTACCAAACCAGAGGCGAAGCTGGGTTATAAATACAATTTTGACTACGTAAATACTTTAAATGATCAGTTATTAAAAGGTGGTATCTGCCTGGCCAATATTCTTAATGATCTTTATAAATAGCTAGACACCAAATTCCTTATCGAGATATTCAGATACCTTCCCAATTGCATTGTCAATGGTGTCGCTCAATATAGTAATATATGAACCTGGTTTGGCAGTGCTGATAATATAACGGAGACAATCATCGCCATTGTTGTTAATGATCACTTCCATGCCGGGTTTGACTTCTTCAATCCCTTTAAGCAGCAGCTCTATTAATTCCTGTTGCGTACGGCCGCGCAGGTATTTCTCCTGGCAGATGATAATTCTGTCAAACATCTGTGCGGAAATTCTGGCTGTTTCAATGATATCCTCCTCGCGCCTGTCTCCGGTACCTGATATAATACCCAGGTGCTCCGTTGCCTCTATCGATTTCAGATAAGATTTTATGCCGTTAAAGCCATCAGGGTTGTGTGCAAAATCAACAAGAACCTTAAACTCTTTGAATTTAAAAGTGTTCATCCTACCGGGTGTCTGAGCTGCAGACGGGATAAAAGTTTCCAGTGACATGCGGATATCTTCTATCTTATATCCCCATAAAAAGGTAGCAAGCGTAGCAGCCAGCACATTCTGGATCATGAAGTCTACAGTACCACCAAATGTCAGCGGGATGTGTGTCACTTTTTCCACCCGGATCTTCCAGTCGCCTTTCTTAATGGTGATATACCCAGTCTCATATACCGCAGAGATCCCTCCTTTTTTACTATGTTCCCTAATTACCGGATTGTGCTCATCCATACTAAAGTACGCAATGTTACAATCTGCCTCGCCGGCAATTTTGATACAGTATTTATTGTCAGCGTTCAGCACTCCCCAGCCAGTTCTTTTCACTGCACCAATTACTACCGATTTAACTCTCGTGAGATCTTCTAAAGTGTGTATGTCTGAGATTCCCAGGTGGTCTTCCTGTATATTGGTCACCACGCCAATATCACATTTATTAAAACCCAGTCCTGCCCTTAAGATACCACCGCGTGCTGTTTCTAATACAGCAAATTCTACGGTTGGGTCTCTTAATATGAATTCTGTACTGACAGGGCCTGTAGTGTCTCCCTTCATCAGCATCGTATTTTGTACATAAATACCGTCTGATGTGGTATAGCCCACCCTTGTACCATTGCTTTTTACGATATGGGCTATCAACCTTGTGGTGGTTGTTTTGCCGTTTGTACCTGTTACAGCTATAATAGGGATACGTGCAGATTTGCCCGGAGGATAGAGCATATCTATTACTGGTGCAGCCACGTTTCTGGGTAATCCTTCACTCGGTGCCAGGTGCATCCTGAAGCCGGGTGCAGCATTTACCTCGAGTATTACGCCACCATTTTCAGGCAAGGGCTGGGTGAGGTTCTCGGCCATAATATCAATACCGCAGATGTCCAGTCCTATTATCCTCGAAATCCGTTCACTGATAAATACATTTTGCGGGTGTACGAGGTCGGTTACGTCTATTGAAGTCCCACCAGTGCTTAAATTGGCCGTAGATTTCAGGTAAACGATTTCGCCCTTTGGGGGAATGGTGTCCAATGTGTAGTTTTTCTTTTCAAGCAGGTCCAGCGTATCGCGGTCTACTATGATTTCGGTCAGCACATTTTCGTGTCCGTAACCACGTCTGGGATCTTCATTTTCCAGGTCTATGAGTTGCTGGACGGTCAACTCGCCATTGCCGGTCACGTGTGCAGGCACACGAAGTGCCGCGGCTACCATTTTGTGGTCAATTACCAGGACCCTGAAATCATAACCTGTAATGAATTTTTCAATGATGATTTTTCTTGAATAGTTTTTGGCGTATTCAAAAGCTTCTTTGGCTGCTTCATCCGTTTTTACATTGATGGAGGCACCTTTGCCGTGGTTTCCGTCGAGGGGTTTAAAAACCAGCGGATAGCCGACCTTTTTGATGGCATCGGCCAGGTCTTCTATATCAGAAATGGTTACGCCTTTAGCTACCGGAATCGCGGAATCCTGTAACAATCTTTTTGTTTCGTCCTTGTTGCAGGCAATGTCGACCGCAATGCTGTTGGTTTTTTCGGTCATCGTGGCGCGGAAACGAACCTGGTTCTTTCCATAACCCAGCTGTACCAATGAACTTTTATTGAGCCTGATCCATGGAATATCCCTTGAAATGGCCTCGTCCACAATTGATCCTGTACTGGGTCCTAATCTTTCCAGTTCCCTCAGTTCGCGCATACGCTGGATGTCAGTTTCCAGGTCATACTCCACATTATTGATGAGGGCTTCTGCTATTTTAACAGAAGCTTCCGCGGCATATACCCCCGCTTTCTCTTCAATGTAGCTGAATACCACATTATATATCCCGTCAGTTTTAGTCTGGCGTGTCCTTCCAAAACCAGTATCCATCCCAGCAAGGGTCTGTATTTCTAGGGCGATGTGCTCAATCACATGGCCCATCCAGGTTCCCTCATCGATCCTTTCCAGAAATCCTCCGGGTGCACCTTTTGAGCACCTGTGCGATTGTAACGTCGGGATCAGTTTCTCGATGCGTTCCCTAAAGCCCGCAATAAGGTTTGTTGGGCTTTGTTCCAGTTCTTCGAGATCCAGCCTCATCTGAATCAGTTTTTTTCTATTTATAGACCAGATGTTTGGTCCGCGCAGCACTTGTATGCCTAATATCTTCATGAATATATAGTATGGTAGTTAATGTAGGAATTTTTTTCGTAAACGGCATAAAAACACAGCAGTTTTATTTATGTTTGAAATTATTGGGAAATGTAGAGAAAAAAATGGCTCCAAAGGGTAAATTAATCATAATAGGAGGTGCAATAGATACCGGAAGTTTTACTGAAACGCAGTTTGGCCTGCCTCAAAATATGAATTTTTTTGAGAGAGGCATCTTAAAGAAGATCACTACCGAATCAATCAACAATACTGAATCAAGATTTGAGATCATCACCACAGCCTCTTTAATCCCCGAAAAGGTAGGCGAAGAATATATTAAAGCCTTTGCCCAGCTGGACGTTCACAATGTAGGCGTTTTGAATATCAGCAATAGGGAGCAGGCCAATGCAGTGGAAAATTGTGAACGCCTTAAGGCAGCAGATGTCGTTATTTTTACGGGTGGAGACCAGTTGCGGCTTACCTCCATTTTTGGGGGCACGGCTTTCCATCAGATTCTGCTTGAAAAATACGAGAACGAGGAAATTGTGATAGCAGGTACTTCGGCCGGTGCTGCAGCTAGTTCAAAAAATATGATCTACCAGGGCAGCAGTAAAGATGCGCTGTTAAAAGGAGAAGTGAAGATCACCGGCGGACTGGGCTTTATTGACGGGGTGATTGTTGACACCCATTTTGTGCAGCGTGGCAGGATAGGGAGGCTTTTATATGCTACAGCAAGTAATCCTGGAATTTTGGGCATTGGCCTGGGAGAAGATACCGGTTTATATATTTCCAAAGGAAACCGGATGGAAGCGATCGGTAGTGGTATGGTTATTTTGGTAGACGGAAGGAACATGCTGGATACCAACCTAACGGATGTAGAGATGGGGCAACCTGTTTCCATTAAAAATATGGTGGTACATGTCATGTCTAACGGAGATGTTTATGACCTTACGGCACACCAGCTGACTATTCATCACCCAAGGGTAATTCCGGTAGACTGATATGAAAATAATTATTCACGGAGGGTTCTTCAGCGAATCCGCAACCAATCAGGAGACAAAAAAAGCTAAGCAGGATGCACTGTCCTCGATTGTGACGCAGGCTTATGATTACCTTCAAACACACGATGCGGTTCAGACAGTGGTTTATGCGGTCAGTCTGCTGGAAGACAATGAGCTGTTTAATGCCGGCTTAGGCTCGCAGATACAAAGCGATGGAAAAGTTCGGCTTAGCGCCTCATTAATGGACGGAAAGACCCAGCGCTTTAGTGGGGTCATTAACATAGAAAACGTACAAAATCCTATACAGATCTCCCAAATATTACTAGATTATGAAGACAGTGTACTGAGCGGAGAGGGGGCATTTAATTTTGCGATAAAGAACGGAGTTGAATTCTTTAATCCCATCACCCCGCAAAGGCAGTTTGAATATGAAGCAAAGCTGGATCAGCATAACCGAAAAGGAACTGTAGGTTGCGTAGCAATGGATGCGTCAGGCAATATTGCCGTGGGCACTTCTACGGGTGGAAAAGGTTTTGAAATACCCTGCAGGGTGAGCGATTCAGCTACTGTGGCAGGTAATTTTGCCAATCAATACGCAGGTGTTTCCTGTACAGGAGTAGGTGAAGACATCGTAAATACGGCCCTTGCGGCAAGGATCGTTACCCGGGTCACAGATGGCTTTACTTTGCAGGCAGCCTGTGAAAAGTCCTTTGCAGAGCTTAAGTCTTTCGATGGATTTGCAGGGGTGATAGGCATATCGGCCAAAGGAGCGGTTTTTCATACCGATTCGCATCCTTATATGGTATGGGCATCTTATGATGAAAGTTTGCAGGTGTTTATATAGAGTTGTGTAATACTTTTGTTATCTTTACTTTATGAATAAGAGTTGGTTAGCAATTATTTTACTGTTTATTTCTGTTCGGGCAATGAGTCAGGCGGGCCATTCATTGGCTGAAGATCCTCATGCACCTAATAGTGCGATAAATATTGTGGTATCTAATCTGGATGAAAGTGAGGGAAATACCTATTTTGCTGAGGCTGAAAAAAACGAACGTAAAGGGGAGCTTGATGAGGCGGTAACCCTCTTTGGAAAAGCTGCATTTGAATATAACAGTGCCAGGCAATTCGTCCGTTATGGAAGTGCTTTAATGCGTCTGAGCAATGTTCACTTTCAGTTGGCCCATTTTACAGAAGCAGAACAGGTCGTGCTGAATGTAGCATTAAAAAACTATTCAAAGATCGGTAGTAAAGCCGGACAGATGGAATCATATAGTCAGCTTGGGAAAATTTACCTGGCATCGAGTAAATACACGCAATCCATGTGGTTCTATACCCAACAAGGTATTTTGGCCAGGCAAATAGGAAATAACACTGCCTATATTGAATCGGTGCTGGGTATTGCGAATGTGAAGATCAGGAAAAAGGAATATACAATGGCATCAAGAGATCTGACCCGGGCTGAACTTTTGGCGCGTTCGGCCAATACGACGCAGTTTAAAAGCCAGATCAGGGAAGCGCGCGCATTGATCCCAGCTAAAATATCAGCTAAAAAGCAATCATAAAAAATCACTTACCTAATGTTTTTTGCGTTGTAATTAATAGCTTTGGTAAGATTACAGAAAAGAGACAGTAATAATACTGTCTCTTTTCTCTTTATTTGGGAAATTGGTATCATATTAGTGTGGAATAATAAGAATGGATTTTAAAACAGTAAAAGAGATGTTGAAAAGAATATTATTGGTAACCTTTACCGCAGCTGTTATAGCATGTCACGCCTCACCACAACCTCAGCCAATGGTTTCGGGTGTTAGTAATATACTACCGGATGAAAAGCAAGCGTTGGTTTGCAGAGAGATAGTAAAGCTGATAGAAACGTATAATTATAAGAAAATAAAAGTCAATGACTCCATCTCCTCAGTGGTGCTGGACCGATATATTAAAGACCTTGACCCTTCCAAATATTATTTTACTGCTACGGATATCAAGGAATTTGAAAAGTTCAGATACGAACTGGACAATCAGTTTAGAAACGGCGACTTAAGTGCGCCCTTCTATATCTTTAATGTTTATTTGAAAAGATACAATGACTACCTGAACTATGCATTGGTGCAGTCTAAAACCAAGTTTGATTTCAGTCAGAATGACACTTATGTCTTTGACCGTGAGAAAATGCCCTGGACAGCATCAGAAACTGCCTTGAATGAGATCTGGAAGAAACGCGTAAAATATGAATTGCTTAATTTAAAAATTGCGGGAACCACTGAAGCGAAGAACATTGAAACGATAACAAAACGCTATGATAATTTAAAATCACAGTCTGGCAAGATTAACAATCAGGATGTATTCCAAATGGTCATGAACTCTTTCACAGAGGCCATAGATCCGCATACCAATTATTTTAATCCTGTAAATGCCCAGCAGTTTGATGAGGAAATGGCCCGTTCATTTGAAGGGATCGGAGCAAGGTTGCAACTGGAAAATGAAATCCTGAAAATTGCTGAAATTATTCCAGGCGGCCCGGCTTTTAAAGGCAAACAGTTGAGTGCTGGCGACAGAATTATCGGTGTAGCGCAGGGTGCAGGAGAATTTGAAGACATTGTAGGCTGGAGAATTGAGAATTCTGTTTCCAAGATCAAAGGCCCTAAGGGCACTAAAGTAAGGCTTAAGATTATCCCTGTAGGCCAGGAAATGTCGGCCAAGCCAGTTATCATTGAACTGGTAAGGGAAAGAATTGTGATGGAAGACCAGAGTGCGCAGAAGAAAGTTAGAACAATCAGTTCAAATGGCAAACCCTATAAAATCGGGATCATAACAGTTCCGGGATTTTACGCGGATTTTAAAGCGGCGAAAGCGGGAGACCCGAATTATAAGAGCACAACTCGTGATGTGAAGTTGCTGATAGATACTTTAAAGAAGCTGGACAAAGTAGATGCTATCGTTATGGATTTAAGAGGTAATGGAGGCGGTTCCTTACTAGAAGCGATCGACCTGACCGGATTATTCATTGATAAAGGGCCCGTAGTACAGGTTAAAAATCTTAAAAATGAAGTTGAAGTGAGCGATGATGCGAATGCTGGTGTTGCATGGAGTGGTCCTTTTGGTGTAATGATTGACAGGCTGAGTGCTTCAGCTTCAGAAATATTTGCTGGTGCGGTGCAGGATTATGGAAGAGGTGTTATTATGGGTACCCAAACTTATGGAAAAGGTACCGTTCAGTCTTCCATCAATATGAACGATATCGTAAATCCGTCTATTTTAAACAAGCTGGCCGCATTGGTAAAAGGTACACAAGGCAAAGATGATGCTGCAACTGAACTTGGAAAGATCAACCTGACTATGGCTAAGTTTTACAGGGTAAACGGCAGCAGTACACAACATAAAGGAGTCGTGCCGGATATCGAGTTTCCTTCGCTGTATCCTATGGATAAAATAGGTGAGGATACAGAAATATCTGCCTTACCATGGGATGTGGTATCGAAATCGAATTTTACACCTGTGGCGAACCTGGGTACTGTAACTCCGGAGCTGGTGAAATTGCATAAAGAGAGAATGGCGAAGTCGCTGGATTATAAAATGCTGAATGAAGATTTGGCTGACCTTAAAAAACGTGATACTGAAGTTTCGGTTTCGTTGAACCAGACTAAGCTAAAAGCAGAACGTGACAGCCTGGAAGCGAAAGCCCTTCAACGCATGAATTTGCTAAGGGCATCAAGAGGTTTGCCGGCTGTTAAGAAAGGGGATAAGATCACTAAAGCGGAGAGCTTTGACTTTGTTGAGGATGAGAGTTTGCAGGTGATAGCTGATTTTATGCGTTTTACAAATCCGAATACAGGACTGGTAAAAACCCAGCAAAGTTTTCATAAGTAAAAAATATAAAGGGCTTGCAGATTAAAGCAGGCCCTTTGTTTTCATCTATTTTGAAATAGTAATATCATCAATCAATGACCACAATTGATGGCATAGTTTGTTTGGGGCATAGATATTGCTTGATGAAGAATAAACATATAGTCCTATGAATGTAAAACGTACTTTTGGCACCATCCTTACCATACTAGGAATTATTGGTCTGATCTATGCAGGATATGCACTGATCAACCATAGTGCAACTTATACTTCGCTGATCGTGATTGGCGTAATCGGACTGATCTTTTTTGTATCAGGCATAGGCTTGGTTAAAAATACAAAGGACGAAGCCTAGTCCGGTTTCTGCTGAATTCTTCCGCTGCCTGAGAAAATGAGCCTGTGGCCGGGGAAATCAGTATCAGTAAGGTATTTCATCTTTTTGAAAGCACCATAGGCGGGATCAAGGTTAAGACGTTTTACCTTATCCTGCCTTACGGATACAATATCGGCAAAGAGAAAATCGCCTTTACTGGTTACCTTAAGCTGGAGCAAGGGTGCAATGCCATTGGGGCCTTTGAGATTGAACATTCCAAATGTGCAGAAATTGCCAAGGCTATAGGCTATGAATTTATTTTTATACACTTCAACGGCACGGGTAACGTGAGGCCCATGGCCCAATACTACATCTGCCCCCGCATCGATTACTGCATGGGCAAAGGCATATACATTGCCCCTGTTTTCCTTGAAGTATATTTCGTCCTTTTTAGGTACATGCTCGTGAAGGGAGCCTTCGGCGCCGCCATGAAAGGATACAATGACAATATTGGCCTGCTGCTTTAAGCGGCTCACCAGTGCTTTTGCACTGTCGATGTTGCTGATTTGTAGGGTATTTTGATTAGGAGCAAAGGCGCAAAATGCATATTTGACGCTGTCCTTTTCGAAAAATGCATAAGGGTGCGACTGCAGGCCAGCATAGCTGATGTTTAAAGAGTCGAGCACATCCATTGTTCGTTTTCTGCCAGTGTCTTCGAAGTCGCCAATGTGGTTGTTGGCAATACTCATGACATTGAAACCTGCTTTTTTTATAATTGAAGCATACCTAACAGGCATCCTGAAAGCATAACAGCTGGTACTAAGCGTGTCCTTGCATTTGACAGACTTGCCGGTGTCGAGAAAGCAGCCTTCCAGGTTTCCAAATATCACATCGCCCTTTAAAAAATCATTTACTTTTCTGAAGCTGTGAACCGCGTCGTCTGAGGGCAGGTTGGTTTTAACAGGATAAGGTGAGCCCAACATGATATCGCCTACGGCAATAATGTTAATTGTGTCCTTTAACTTGATGGAGGTATCGGGATTGACGTATGGATGGAGAACAGGAATGTCTACTGAGGCAATGGAACTATTGCCAAGCTGGCAACTGGATAGTGTTATTATAAGTGCTAATAACCAAATTTTAGGATGCTGAAATAAATTCAGCATGACGTGGTGTTTAAGGGTGTGAAAAGAATGGTTATTCTTCAATCAGGTCTTCTTTAAGGCCTTCAACTATTCTTCCGCCTTTATAGAAATATCTTGAATAATAAGGTTCATTTAGGTTGCTAATAACAACCCCCCGGGTAGAAGATGCGTGTGCAAAGCGATTGTCACCCAGGTAGATGCCAATATGGGTGATGCTTCTGCTTTTAATCTTGAAAAATACCAAGTCGCCTTCTTTCAGTTCATCTTTAGGAAGCGGATTGACCATACTGAAGATATCGCGTGAGTTTCTTAAGATGGTAGTGTTGAAAACTTTATCGTAAATAGCTTTTGTAAAGGCCGAACAATCGATGCCTTTTTGTGTATTTCCACCAAATCTGTATGGTGTGCCGATCCATTCGTAAATGAATTTATATAATTTTATGTTGGAAGTTGCATCCATCGCCACACCCATCACCTGAGAAAAATATTGTGAGGCAAGGTTGTCCGGATCTTCTAATTTGGTACTTTCTTTTGTTTTTGTTTGTGCGTTTGCAGCCGAAAGGACGCACAATACGATGATGGTAGACAACAAAAACTTTTTTATCATGTTATACTGTTAAGTTTGGGTTATAAGCACTTACACTTAAACGTACACCACTGCGGGCTTATTGTTTCGGTGACAAACATATGTATTTTGTAAAACTTATCCAAATGCTACAGGTATATTGTTAAAAGTTATTAACATTATTTATTGACATCTTCTTCATTTTTTAAAATGGCAAGCCATATAAATTTTTGTTGTTAATGGTTTAGCTGCAACTTATGATGGCAGGTCTGCTAAACTGTATGCTTTTAATTTGCCTGTGTGCAGGAATACGTATGTTGATCCAGACGTCGTATGCGGACTAACTACTAAATTTACTATAGCTTAGTGTCGATTTTACGATCATTTGTTCCATTTCTTTCAATAAAAAAAGTAAATTTGTTCTCGTAAATAAAAATCAACACCCAACAATGAGTGCAGTAGAAATAAATAAGGATACCTATCTGAAGTGGTTTGAGTCGATGTTGCTGATGCGCAAGTTCGAAGAAAAAACCGGGCAGCTTTACGGACAACAAAAAATTCGTGGATTCTGTCATTTATATATTGGCCAGGAAGCCGTTGTAGCAGGAGCTATTTCTGCCATGCAGCAAGGTGATTCTATGATCACTACCTACAGGGACCATGCGCATGCATTGGCGCTGGGCGTAAGCGCTAACAGTATCATGGCTGAGATGTATGGTAAAGCTACTGGCTGCTCTAAAGGTAAAGGTGGTTCGATGCACATGTTTAGCAAAGAGCACCACTTTTATGGCGGACATGCAATTGTAGGCGGCCAGATCCCTTTGGGTGCCGGTATTGCATTTGCTGAGAAATACAAAGGTACAGACAATGTAAATATTTGCTACATGGGAGATGGTGCCGTTCGTCAGGGTGCACTGAATGAAACCTTTAATATGGCAATGCTTTGGAAACTTCCGGTGATATTTGTTTGTGAGAACAACGGTTATGCCATGGGAACTTCCGTAGAGCGTACCACAAATATGACGGAGATTTATAAGATTGGTCTTGGATTTGACATGCCTTGCGCACCTGTAGACGGAATGAGCCCTGTGGCAGTTCACAATGCAATGGATGAAGCAATTCAGCGTGCACGGAATGGTGAAGGACCTACGTTCTTAGAAATGAGGACTTATCGCTACCGTGGACACTCAATGTCTGATCCGGCTAAATACCGTACTAAAGACGAATTGGAAGAATATAAAGCCAAAGACCCGATTGAGCAGGTAAGAGAGGTGATCGTTAAAGAAAAATATGCTGATGAGGCATGGTTTGAAGAGATCGAAGCAAAGGTGAAACAGACGGTGGATGAGTCTGTGAAATTTGCTGAGGAATCTCCATGGCCTGAGGTATCTGAACTATACACTGATGTGTATATGCAGCAGGACTATCCATATATACATGATTAATTAAGAAAGTATTTCAATAGATATATAGAATGGCTGAAATAGTTAGAATGCCCAAAATGAGCGATACCATGACCGAAGGTGTGATGGCGAAATGGCATAAGAAAGTTGGCGATAAAATAAAAAGCGGTGATGTTATGGCCGAAGTGGAAACCGATAAGGCGACCATGGATCTGGAATCATATTGGGATGGTACCATACTTTACATTGGTGTAGAAGAAGGTAAGGCTGTTCCTGTTGATGCGGTAATTGCTGTAGTAGGTAAGGAGGGTGAAGATTATAAAGCTGTTCTGGATGCAGAAAGTGGCTCGTCTGCTGAACCTGCTAAGGAAGAGAAACCAGCTAAAGAAGATAAGCCTGCTGCGGAAGCTAAAGGCAGTTCTGATGCCCCTGCCGCAGGTGGACTTACTGATGCTGACATTGAAAAAATGGGTGTTACGGTGATCCGTATGCCTTTGTTAAGTGATACCATGACTGAAGGCGTAATTGCTGAATGGCATAAAAAAGTAGGCGATAAGGTAAAGGATGATGATATCCTCGCAGATGTGGAAACCGATAAGGCTACCATGGAAGTGATGGGCTATGCATCGGGTACGCTATTGCATATCGGTGTTGAGAAAGGGCAGGCGGCGAAAGTGAATGGAATCATTGCAATTGTTGGTCCTGAGGGAACTGACATTAGCGGTATCCTGGCACAGGGTGATGCTCCGGCAAAAGCCGTTGCCGATAAAAAATCAGATGTGCCTGTGGCGGAAAAAACTGCTGAAGCTAAAGAAGAGGACGCTCCTGCTTTAGGTTCGGGAGACCGTTTAAAAGCTTCTCCACTGGCTAAAAGAATTGCTAAAGACAAAGGGATAGACCTTGCGCAAGTGGCTGGCAGTGCTGATGGCGGCAGAATCATTAAAAAAGATATAGAAAATTTCAAGCCTGCTGCGGCAAGTGCTGATAAAGGTGCCGCTCCGGCTGCTGCTGATAAATCTGCACCAAGTATCCCTCAATATATTGGTGAAGAGAAATATACAGAGAAACCGGTATCGCAAATGCGTAAAGTGATTGCTAAACGTTTAGCGGAAAGCTTGTTTACTG
The DNA here is from genome assembly GCF_004331695.1 of Pedobacter psychroterrae. Lineage (GTDB taxonomy): Bacteria > Bacteroidota > Bacteroidia > Sphingobacteriales > Sphingobacteriaceae > Pedobacter > Pedobacter psychroterrae. The sequence continues at coordinate 1,135,062 of NZ_SJSL01000001.1, forward strand.
CTCCACATTTCTACCTGAACATCAGTATTGATATGGACAATGCAATTACTGCACGTACTGCTATCAATACGGTAGCCCCGGTTAAGGTTTCATTTAACGACATCATCATCAAGGCTGTAGCTGTTGCCTTAAAACAACATCCTGCGGTTAACTCATCATGGCGTGGCGATAAAATCCGCTTCAATGAGCATACAAACATTGGCGTAGCTATGGCTGTAGAAGATGGACTATTGGTGCCTGTGGTTCGTTTTGCAGATGGTAAATCTTTATCTCACATCTCTGCTGAGGTTAAGGAATATGGTCAAAGGGCAAAAGCCAAAAAATTACAACCTGCTGATTGGGAAGGTTCTACGTTCACTGTTTCCAACCTGGGTATGTTCGGTATTGATGAATTTACCTCTATTATCAACTCTCCTGACGGTGCGATCCTGTCTGTAGGTGCTATACAACAAATTCCTGTGGTTAAAAATGGAGCTGTGGTACCTGGTAACGTAATGAAGCTTAGCTTAGGTTGCGATCACCGTGTGGTAGACGGCGCTACAGGTGCAGCATTCCTACAAACGCTTAAGGGTTTGCTGGAAGAGCCTATAAGATTATTGGTTTAAGACAGCATTAAAATATTAGGAAGGTTGTGTGCTTTTATGAGCATACAACCTTTTTTATTTTACGTCGTCCTGAATTTTTCAGTATTAGGTATTGGTTTTTTGCCTTAAAGAATGCTACGCATTTTATTTAAGGATGACGAAGAGCATAACTGTTACTTTTTGTACTTTTGCGCGTATGTCGAATATCAAACCCTCTTTAGCAAAAGGTACCCGTGATTTCTCTCCCCAGGAGATGGTGAAACGCAACTACATTTTTGATACCATCAAAAAGGTCTTTAAAAAATATGGTTATGCTGAAATACAAACACCATCGATGGAAAATTTGGCTACCCTGACCGGTAAATATGGTGACGAAGGGGATAAGCTGATATTCAAAATATTAAACAGCGGGGATTTCCTTGCTAAAGTAAAACCAGATCTGCTGACCCAGGCTAATTCTAATGCCATCACTTCATCTATCAGTGAAAAGGCATTGCGATATGATCTTACCGTTCCTTTTGCACGTTATGTAGTGATGCACCAAAATGATATTTCACTACCTTTTAAGCGCTTTCAAGTGCAGCCGGTATGGCGTGCAGACAGACCGCAAAAAGGCCGTTACAGAGAATTCTATCAGTGTGATGTGGATGTGGTAGGTTCTGACAGCTTGCTAAATGAAGCGGAGTTTATCCTGATCTACCAGGAAGCGCTGAGCAACCTGGGCCTAAGTGATTTCACTATTAAGATCAACAATCGTAAAATTCTTTCAGGTATTGCAGAAGTGGTGGGAAAACCGGAATTGATTGTAGACATGACTGTTGCCATCGATAAGTTGGATAAAATAGGCCTGGAGGGGGTAATTAAAGAACTGTTGGAACGTGGCTTTACTGAAGCGGATATCAGCCGGTTAAAGCCAGTTATTTTATTGGATGGCACAAATGAGCAAAAGTTGGGGAGTTTAAAATCTGTGCTGGCAGTATCTCAGACTGGTCTGGCGGGGATAGCAGAAATAGAAAAAGTATTTGCTTACGTAACAGGACTGCTGAAAGCGGACCAGGTAGTAAAACCGGATATTACGCTTGACATTACACTGGCCAGAGGCTTGAACTATTATACAGGCTGTATCTTTGAAGTAAAGACCAACGAAGTGGCTATGGGTAGCATTGGTGGTGGTGGAAGGTATGATGACCTGACCGGAATGTTCGGCCTAAAGGGACTGACCGGGGTGGGTATTTCTTTTGGTGCCGACAGGATCTATGATGTATTGCAGGAACTGAACCTTTTCCCTGAATCTGCCGCCGCAGGTACAAAAGTACTAATCAGTAATTTTGATGAAGCTGCTGAGATTTACGCGCTGCCGATCCTTCAGCAGTTCCGGAATGCCGGTATAGCCGCGGAGTTGTATCCTTCATCTGCCAAGCTTAAAAAACAGATGAGCTACGCAGATGACAAACATATTCCTTACGTAATCCTGATTGGAAGTGATGAAATGCAGAATGGCAGGATTACTTTAAAAGACATGAATAGCGGGCAACAACGGCAATTGTCTGCTGAGGAAATCATTGAGCTGTTAAAGGACTAAACTGTTTGCCGGGCAGTCATATACAACTCAAGGTTGTTTTTTGCTTTACTGCTTATTTTGTTTCTGAGTAAGCCGGTCCATCCAAGTAAGATGCCTGTTAGCCCAAGTGACTGACTTGCCCATTTATAAAAGCTGAAGCGATCTGTATGCCTCACTATTTTTCCGTTTTCAATAAAGAATGATGCTTTGATACGATTGGTGACCTTATTGCCTGTAGCAGAGAAAGTATAATAAGCAATCCATTCTGCTGTACCCCCGCTACAGCTTCCGGTAATGTTCTTAAACTCTACCCGCATATCCTTTCCGCTTTTAATTAGCATGGCCCACATCGCCCTCACTTGTTCAGCATTTAGGTTGCTAAAGACCGGGTCGTTAAATACTGCATTATCGGCATAGCAATTCTGCATAGCCGCTACGTCTTTTTGCTGAAAAGCGGTATAGAATTTTTCGATCAGCGCTTTATTGCCGTCCATAAACACAATTTTTATAGGAAGATACACATTTTTGTAAAAAACAAATGCTACAATACCTTGTTATAAACTAATATATCATTGTATGAGAGCAATTTGGAAAGGTTCTATAGGATTTGGGCTGGTAAATATTCCTGTCAGGCTTTTTTCGGCAGTTCAAAACAGCGGACTTGACCTGGATATGCTTGATGAAAAGGATCATTCAAAAATCAAGTTTAAGCGTGTTAATGAATCAAGTGGAAGGGAAGTTGCTTATGAAAAAATCGTAAAGGGCTACCTGTTGAATGAAAATTATGTAATCCTTGACGATGAGGATTTTAAGGATGCGAGTCCTGAGAAAAGTAAAATGATCGAGCTGGAAAATTTTGTGGATATAGCAGAGATCAATCCAATCTACTATGAAACATCTTATTATGCAGAACCTGAAAAGCAAGGTAAAAAAGCATATGCATTACTTTTAAAGGCACTTATAAAATCAAATAAGGCGGGGTTGGCCAGGTTTGTTTTGCGCAGTACCGAAAACTTATGCGTCATCCATCCGCTGGAGGATGTACTTGTGGTGACTAAAATAAGGTTTGCACAAGAGGTAAGGTCCTACAAAGAAGACCTTACTTTGCCCGATGTTAGTGCCATTGGTAAAAAGGAGCTTGACGTAGGTCTCGCATTGATAAAACAATATACCTCAGCGTTTAATATTGAAAGTTTTCATGACGAATATAGTAAGGAGCTGATGAGGATTATAAAGGCGAAAGCTAAAGGAAAACGTGCAACGGTTAAGAAACTAAAGCCAAGGGAAGAACTGAGTGACGACCTGTACGGACAGTTGATGAAAAGTTTATCGGGTAAAAAAGGTGCCTAACTTGATTAGCTGATTCAATAGGTCTTGCCTGCTAGAATGCCTTCAATTTTATCTAAAAGGTTATCTATATCAAATGGCTTCGCTAAAAATCCATTGGGTTTAAACTCTCCATGCTCTACATTTTGTTCCGTATATCTTGCTGAGATCATCAGCACCGGAATATTTTCGGTTTTTGTATCTGACCTAAGTTGTTTTAAAAGGTCCCTTCCATCTCCATCCGGTAACATAATATCCAGAATGATGAGATCTGGCTTTATTTTTTCAATATGTAACATCATATCAACGCTCTTATTAAAGCCTGATACCTTATAGGCTTCACTTTGTAAAATTAAGGTAATGACGTCCAGAATAGCGTGATTATCTTCGATAACAAGTATATTTTTGTAAACTTTAGAGCTCTTTGCCAAAATCAGTTAATTAATAGAATGCAAATATATTCAAGTTGATTCATTTGTTTATGGTTTTTTTAAAAAATATGAACAAATGAATTTAATCTAATTTATTTGTAAATCAATCAGATTTAAATTCAAACCTTTTTGATATAGCATAGTCCTATATATAAGTTTTAGTTTTAGGTTAGGATTGGGTGTGATTGTGGCGATTGCACCCTTCCTTTTTATACATCCTATCAATTAAAATACAGGAATTTTACAAATGCTGTAAGCTAAACATATAATGTATTGCTTATTTTTGGATCTTTGAATCATACAGCCTTACATATAAGAAAGATTTTATCAGTTGTCCTGCTAATGGTATTTGCCATTACATTAACACCTTTTAGTGCTTTTCACCATCATGAGGAAGAGGGCACAAAATGTGTGGAAAATAATAAAAGCTGTTCACATCGGTTTCATATCCACAGCCATGCTGAGAAATGTTTGATCTGTACTGTTCATTTTGAAAAAAACTACGATAAAGTTCAGTTTCATTATCTCTTATATAGGACACATAATACTATTTTAAAGCCATTTGCTGTCCTAAGCGGTGGTTATACAAAACTGATAAGTTTAGCGCTAAGAGGCCCTCCACTGGCTTAATATCTTATTTTCCTTTATTTGAAATAGCCTAAAAGCTATTCTATGTCAATTAGTTATAAACTTATTATTGACCTGTGTATTTATGCAGTGTCATGATTATCAAACATTATTTAAAAATGAAGAAGATTCAATTTCTATTGATCCTGCTGATACAAATATTATTTACAGCCAATGTTTTTGCTACTAAAATGGCTGAGTTTAAGGGTAAGGTAGTAGATGCTGACAGTCAGACACCCTTAGCCGGTGCTACCATCTACATTAATGACCTTAAGACCATAACATCCAGTAATGCTGAGGGCGAATTTATACTTAAAAATGTGCCCGCTAAAGGAAGATTTTTGTTGGAGGTTCGTTATGTAGGGTACAAAACACAGGCCCAAACAATAGATCTTGCCCAACCGGAAGGTATAATTATATCTTTGGAGCCATCTATAGTAGAAAGTGCAGAGGTTGTTATCACAGGCTCTCCGTTCAGTTCTGATAATAAAACGAACAGTCTTTCGGTGATTACAATTGGAAAAGAAAAGTTAGTTCAGTCAGCAGGGACAAATCTGATCGATGCCATATCCAGGATCCCCGGAATTTCGCAGGTGAGTACAGGCGGGGCTATATCAAAGCCTGTAATACGCGGTTTGGGCTATAACAGGGTACTTACCATGGTAGATGGTGCAAGAGAGGAAGCACAACAATGGGGTGATGAACATGGTATTGAAATTGACCAGTTTTCGGCATCGCGTATAGAAATTCTGAAAGGCCCTGCCAGTTTATTGTACGGTTCTGATGCCCTGGGTGGGGTCATCAATGTCATTGATGACCTGGTACCTACTCCTGGTGAATTTAAGGGTGATTTTATTACTACGTATAGCACCAATAGTGGCCTGTCAGCTTCTTCGCTAATGTTGCAGGGCAATAATAATGGATTAGTGTACCGTGGACGTACATCCTACAAAAATGCACATGGTTTTCAATACAAAAATGCAACAGTCCCCAATTCGGGGTTTAATGAGTTTAATTTGAACGGCATGGTAGGATTAAATAAAAGCTGGGGATATTCTCATCTGTCATTTTCCAGGTTCCATACTAATATTGGCCTGGTAGAAGAAGGGCCTGACAATGATGGGAATTACCTGGACGAAGCGGGTGCGCCTGTTTTAGCAGCTGATGCAAAAGATAGGACTCTTGGGCTTCCTTTTCAAAATATCAATCATTACCGGGCAGCACTAAACAGCAATATTATACTTGGAAAGGGGCAACTTAAAACCACCTTCGCGTTTCAGCGAAATCTGCGAAAAGAATTTGAGGAAAGCACGGACGAAGCAGGTTTAAACTTGGATTTGAACTCATATACGTATGATCTGAAGTATTATCTGCCTAATCAGGGTAAATGGGAGCCTGCAATTGGGGTCCAGGGAATGTACCAAAACAATATTAATAAGGGGGATGAATTTCTAATACCAGATTATAATAGCAATAGTATAGGCACATTTTTTTATTTGAAGCGCAATTTTAAACAGGGAGCTCTAAATGCCGGGATACGGTATGATTATAAGACGATCAATGGAAAAGATCTTGAGTTTGAAGGTGAAGAAGTATTCCAAAGTTTTGACAATCAATTCTCGAATGTTTCAGGATCACTTGGTTTTGCGTTTGAAATAGCTAAAGAGCTGGTGATCAAGGGTAATGCCGGCTCTGGCTTTAGGGCACCAAATATTGCTGAATTGGGTGCAAAGGGCCAGCATGAAGGAACTTTCAGATATGAAATAGGCAATAGCAAGCTGAAACAGGAAACAAGCTTGCAGTTTGACCTGGGATTGGAATATACTACCCAGAACATCACATTTGGTCTTAATGCGTATGCAAACAGCATTTACAACTATATATATCCTGGTAATTTCAATGATGAAACAATAGCCGTTGAGCATGAAGATGGGGGATCTGAAACGCTCCCTGTTTACAGGTTTGTACAAACAGATGCAGAATTGATCGGTGCTGAAGCTTCTGTAGACTTTCACCTGATCAGGTCACTTCATTTTGAAAACTCTTTTGCATATGTAAGGGGAATCAACAAAGCAAACAATCAGGCGCTGCCATTCATACCTGCCGCCAGTATTAATAACGAACTGCGATTTGAACCATCTATTAAGGGTTTTGAAAATGCCTTTCTTAAGATAGGGATCAACAATGTATTTAAGCAGGCACGTTTTGATAGTTTTGAAACACAGACCGATGGGTATACCTTGCTTGATGCCGGTTTGGGTATTTCGGTTAATACAAAAAAAAGCAAGCTTAATATTTGGGCTACCGGTCAAAATCTACTGAACAAACAATATTATAATCATCTCAGCAGATATAAACTCGCTGGTATCTATAATTCCGGACGTAATGTTACATTTGGGATCAGTTTTCCTTTTTTATAAATGAATATAAGCCTGTCTTTAAAGTAAGGACAGGCTTTATAAATAGCTGCAGTGCTTAAGAACATTTGTGGCTTTTTTTTGTTTCATTTAAAACTATCCTATGTTAAAAAGAATATCTCTTCTTGCCACTATCTTTCTTCTATATGGCAGCAGCAAATTGCTTGCTCAAAAAACAGATACCATATCGATTACGCTGGAAAATGTCAAGTATCCTTATCCAGTGAAGTTTTTTCCGGTAAATACGGAAGGCCAGAACCTAAGAATGGCTTATATGGACATCAGCCCTACAAAGCTTTCAAACGGAAGAACGGTGGTGCTTTTTCATGGAAAAAACTTTGGCGGATATTATTGGACAGATGTGATCAATTCATTAACAAGTCGGGGTTTTAGGGTCATTGTGCCAGATCAGATAGGCTTCGGAAAGTCATCCAAAGCATTTATCCATTATAGTTTTCATCAAATGGCGCGCTGGAACAAAGCCTTGTTAGACACACTTGGAATTAAAAAGGCTAATATACTTGGACATTCAATGGGCGGGATGCTGGCCACCCGTTTTGCATTGATGTATCCAGAGCAGACGGAAAAGCTGCTGCTGGAAAATCCGATTGGACTGGAAGATTACCGTCGCTTTATTCCTTATATAAGTACAGAAGAACAGTACCGTACAGAACTCAGGGCCACACCCGAGAGCATCAGGAGATACTATCAGACTTCCTACTTCACTGTTTGGAAACCTCAGTATGAGGAATTGGTAAGGGTAGCAGGCGGTACAACTTTTAGCGGGGATTTCCCCCGACTGGCCAGGATTGCTGCGATAACTTACGCCATGATCTATGAGCAGCCTGTAGTCTATGAATTTTATCACATTAAAGTACCTACCATATTATTCATTGGCAAAGAAGATAAAACCATAGTCGGTAAGGCCCTGCTGAGCACTGATCAGCAGGCGCTATACGGACAGTACCGGCTATTGGGTAAACAAACTGCAGCTAAAATCCCTGGGGCCAAGATCATAGAATTTGATGCCTGTGGCCATATCCCCCATATTGAGATCCCAACTGAATTTACGGTTGCGCTATTGGGAAGTCTGTAAGGTCCCTGTTTTAAGATTCTAATATCTCTAGTTGTGCAATGATCTGATCTTCTGTTACCGGATATGGTACATCATTCACTATAGATTGGTATATAGCCTCAAACAGGCCCATATAATTTCCATCTTCAGAATCTACATAGTTTACCTGCGGATTGCTCTGCTCGTCCATAGTGGTTAAGCGGCCTTTGCTTTCCTGGGCTTCTATGCCAAAAACAGGATTGTTGATTTTCATGCCATTCAATAATTGCTCTTCCTGAACATCAGAACGGCCTTTTATAAAAGAACCTTTTGAGCCATGTAATACAAAGGCTTTCTGAGGATCTGCTACCAATAAGCTAGAAGTTAAAAATACGTTAAGATCATTTGGATATGCTAAATGAATCATAAAGTAATCGTCTACTTTCGTGTGTTCACGGTGCTTGCCCAGTACCTTATAAAAAGACCGCGGTTTACCAAATAGGCTGATGGCTTGGTCCAGCAAATGCGGACCCAAATCGTACATTAAGCCACTTGCCTCTTGCGGTTCTTCTTTAAATGTTTTGGCCCCTATTGCTCTTCTATAACGGTCGTAACGGTAATGAACTTCGCTAATTTTACCCAGCTGTCCGCTCTCTACTACCTTTTGTATAGAGGTACAGTCGCTGTCCCATCTCCGGTTGTGGTAAATGAATATTTTTTTACCCAAACTTCTGGCCAGTTCAAACAGTTCCCTGGCTTCCGCTGATGTAGGCGTAAAGGGTTTTTCTACCAGTACGTGTTTTCCGGCCTGCAGACTACGGCGAGTGTAATCTACGTGTGTAAAATTAGGTGTGTTTACAATAACCAGCTCAATTTCCTGATCTGCAAGGATATCTTCAAAAGTATCGTAACTTTTTACTCCAGGGTAGTCTTGTACTGCTTTTTTCTGATTACGCTCAAGAATCGCATGAAATTTAAAACCGGGATGCCCATCAATAAATGGAGCATGAAATACTTTTCCAGACATACCATAGGCCAGTAAGCCTGTTACAATTGCTTTTTCCATAGGGATAAAATTAACAATTAGGTTTCAATTGCCGTTCATTTATTATCATAAAGCTGTGTGCCTAATTGTATCTTTGTAGTATGAAGCCTGCAGAGATACACGCAAAATGGAAAATTTTGCAACAAAAAATAGCCGAAGAGTTTGATTCTGATGTTCCGGATCTAAAGGTAATCCTGTTTTTAATAGGCGTACAGGAATTGGGTAAAGGCCCGGGTAAATACAGTAAGCGTCAAAAGGAAGAGTTGATGCATATAGCAACATGCCGATTGCTGAGCGAAATGGGATTTTATGAACTGGAAGGTCTTGACCAGGATGGCTGGCCACATTGGAGACTGCTAAAACCTGTACCTTCATTTGCCATGATGGAGCAGGAGCTATTGCTTAAATCACTGGCGATACATTATTTTGATGATATCTATGGCGACTAAATGAACAGCAGCAAATAATAAATCTTAAAAAGCCCGAAGTACATTGTACTTCGGGCTCATTTATTATAGGTAGATGTAGATATTCGCTTATTTTCCTTGTTGCTGAGCTTCTTTTTTAAGCTGATCGTTTGCAACAATAACAACTTCAACCCTACGGTTAGCTGCTCTTCCATCGTCAGTAGCGTTGTCAGCAATCGGCTCAGAAAAACCTTTACCTAGCGTGATTAAACGTGCTGAAGAAACGCCCTGAGAAACTGCATACGCTTTTACGGCTGCCGCTCTTCTTTCAGATAGTCCCATATTATATGTTTCGCTGCCTTTATTGTCGGTATGACCAATAATCTTGATGTCAGTTCCCGGATACTGGCTTAATGAGCCAGCCAACGATTTTACATTTTCTTTTGCCTGTGCAGTAAGGTCTGATTTGTCAAATCCAAAAAGGATTCCACTATCAAACTTTACGATGATACCTTCTCCTTCTCTGATAACTTCTGCATTAGGGATTGCATTTTGAATCTCTGCAGCTTGCTTATCCATTCTTTTACCTATAAAACCACCAGCTGTACCACCTACTGCAGCACCGATAATAGCTCCTACAGCAGTATTACCTGCTTTTTTGCCAATTATTGCACCGATCACGCCACCCGTTGCAGCACCGATACCTGCGCCTTTTTGGGTTTTTGTTAAACTATCACAACCTTGAAAAGCCATTGCTCCAATGGATAAGGCGATACTGAATGTTGCTATTTTAAATTTTGAAGTAATCATAATATTATCATTTGTTTTATAAAGGGCACTAATCAAACCTAATGCCAGTTTTAATGGGTGTGTTCTAAAATCGGCTTTAACATTGATTTTTAATCACATATATTGAAAAGGGCAACTATAACATCAATGAAAATGTTACAGCGACCCAAATACAGTACAATGATCATTCTGAAAAGTATTCCTCCAGTTCTTTTAATGAATTTTCATCTTTCATGAAATCCTTAATCACCAATCCCTTTTCCAGCAATATGATCCTGTCACATACATCTGTAACATGATTGAGGTCGTGGCTTGAAATAAAAGTTGTGAGGCGTCTTTCACTTTTTAAAGACCGGAGAATGGTTTTTAGCCTGATCTGGGTAGTAGGGTCCAGGTTGGCAAAGGGCTCGTCCAACACCAGAAACTCCGGATTTTGCATCAGTGCAGCAGCAATGCCAACTTTGTTTTGATTGCCCTTACTAAAATCACGGATGTATTTACCGCTGTTAATGATCTCGCCGTTAAAAAACTCCGTATACCTCGACAGATACGCAGAAACATCAGCCTGGCTTAAGTTGTGGAGGCTGCCGATAAAGATGAAGTACTCTTCTGGTGTAAGATAATCTATCAGAAATCCTTCATCCAAAAAGGAAGCGGTATAATCTTTCCAGGCGTCTGTCTGCATTACATTTTCTCCCTTGGATAATACTGAACCCTCTGAAGGGCGTATCAGGTCTAAAAGCATCCGGAAAAATGTAGTTTTACCGGCGCCATTATTTCCTACAAGGCCTACTGTTTCGCCTTCAGCGATTTGCAGGTATTCTATGTTTACAACGGTTTTATCGCCGTAAACTTTCTTTAAATTTTTAATCTCTAAAATCATAACTATTCTCTAAAGCCTTCGGCTATCTTATATCGTTGCTGTTCAAACTTTTTTGTAATGAAATCTACCCAAAAACCACGCATAAGTAACATGATCATGCCAAAAGCAGAAAGTACAACCAATCCTAAGTAAGGTTTATCAAGCATACCAAATGGCAGGTAGACTAAAAAAGGAACTAGTACGTACGGCAACATAAGGAGCCATTGAGTAGCGCCAGTACCCTGAAAATTGAAGCTGGCAGATTTGGTCATATCCAGTCTTTTATAATTCATTGTGGCTAGGTATAGGACCGTTACGGTGCCAAAACCTATGTTGTACAGATATGCGGCAAGATGGAGTAAAAGCAACTTAGGGCTTAAAAAACCATAAAAACTTGCCAATAATGTAATGATTGTAGCCGCTATGGTAAAAAGAAGGAACTTGGCCTTGATAAAGTCTTTAAAGTTGATCTTGTTGCTAAGCAACCCATCAAAATGAGCGCTTTGCCACGCAAACATAAATTGACCGTACATGATGATAGATATGCCTGTCATAAAAATGGCGGCAAACATCATCTTTCCAAACTCATCGGCAGCAATGATTTTCTCTTTATAGAAAATAAGGCCGTAAATAAGGAAGAAAAAACTCATGGTAATGGAATAGCGCGACCGTTTATGTCTGAGTATCAGCTTCAGTTCCAGTGCAGCTAATTCGCCTACCCTGCCAAACTGGTTTAAGAACGCATAATCTGTGCTTGCTTTTTTCTCCTGTTTGGTACTTAGCTCTTCTACATAAAGATTTTTTCGCAGGTATTCCGAATTTATCCAGAACATCAGCCCTGCCACTAATGTAAAAAACAAGCCATAGTAGGGATGAGCCGCGACGGCGCTAAATACAAAATGCGATCCAGTCATAATAGAAATCACCTTATAGTATTCGAGTGCAGCAAAGCCGGCAATTACTGCCAGGCCTATTACTGTATAGAGTATATTGGTAATAGACTTTCTTTTTATATATAGAACGGTATAGTTGTTAAATACCATAATGGAAAGAATGGATATGATATACATGAGCATCGCAAACACACCATAAGCTTCTGCAATCCGGATAATGCAAAAGGGCAGGAAGATAAATAGCGGCAATAAGTTAAAGGCTGAAAACAGTGCTTTTACATTTATAAAACTGATTATCTTCTGCTTTGGGATCTTAAGGTGCAGATAAGGGATGATGCTCAAAGTGGGCAATTCCTGAAGTTGTAAACGCAATAGAAAGTCAAATGCAAAATAGTATAGAATGATGCCGTCAAACATTTTTAGCGGATCCTGACCTTTAAATACTTTTGGGAGTAAATAAGGCATGCCAAATCCGACAATCAATGCTATAGCCACGAAGTATAGGATAAAAAAGCCCATTACAATTTGTGTAGCAATGCTTCCGCCTTTGTTGCGCGAACGCCAGAATGATTTTCTTTGGTGACTTAAAAAAGTACTCAGCATATTAGTAATTATATTTATTCTTCCAGTTGTATTTTAATTTCTCTCTTAACTTCTCTTCTGCAGGATTGCTCCCGGGGTCGTACAGTTTAGTCCCGCTTAGCTCGTCCGGAAAATATTCCTGAGGAGAAAAATTGCCCTCGTATCCATGACTATACTGATAGTCCTTTCCGTAACCTATGTTCTTCATGAGCTTGGTCGGTGCATTTCTTATATGTAGTGGGACTGGCAAATTGCCCGTTTGTTTCACCAATGCCTGAGCTTTATTTATTGCTTCGTATGAGGCATTACTTTTTGCCGAGCTGGCAAGGTAAGTGACACACTGAGATAAGATAATTCTTGACTCCGGAAATCCGATCACATTTACTGCGGTAAAGCAATTATTAGCCAATAGTAACGCATTGGGATTGGCATTTCCGATGTCTTCGGAGGATAAGATCAGCAACCTGCGCGCAATAAACAATGGATCTTCGCCGCCTTCTATCATCCTGGCCAGCCAGTAGACAGCAGCATTCGGATCGCTGCCCCGTATGGATTTAATAAAAGCAGAAATAATGTCGTAATGCTGTTCTCCTGCTTTGTCATACAGTGCCAGGTTTTGCTGGGCATGAGCCAGTACATTCTCATTTGTGAGCACCACTTTATCTCCTCCCACACCATTTACAGCAATCTCCAGGACATTAAGCAATTTCCTCGCATCACCGCCAGACAATCTGATCAGCGCTTCATGCTCCTTTATAGTGACCTTTTTTTCTTTTAAAATTACATCCTGTACGATCGCAGTCTGGAGCAATCCAGATAGCTCATCTTCCTCCAAGGATTTTAAAATGTATACCTGACATCTGGAGAGCAAAGCTGATATGACTTCAAAGGAAGGGTTTTCGGTAGTTGCACCAATAAGGGTAACCAGTCCACGTTCTACGGCGCCCAATAGGCTGTCCTGTTGTGACTTACTGAATCTATGAATCTCATCGATAAATAGGATGGGAAGACCCAGCAGACTGTTTTTTAACTGAGCCGCTTTGTCTATCACTTCCCTGATATCCTTAACGCCTGAATTGATGGCACTCAGATTAAAGAAAGGCCTGTCAAGTGTTTGTGAAATGATATAAGCTAATGTCGTCTTCCCAACTCCCGGCGGACCCCAAAAGATCATGGAGGGAATTTGTCCGCTTTGAATAGCTTTGCGCAATACTGCATCTGGACCTACTATATGCCGCTGACCCACATACTCATCCAGACTTTGTGGACGCATCCGTTCAGCTAAAGGAGGTAGGTTTTGCATGAAAGTAAATATAAAGAATATTTATTCAGTCAGGGGCTTACTGCCTGCAGATTTAGGTTTTTTATTCCAGAATTTTTTCTTAGGCTTGCTGTTGTTCGCTGATCTTGGAACTGGCTTGCCGGGAGCAGTTGCTTCCGTAGTAAGTGGTTGACTAAAACGTTCCGGGAGTGGCATCCGCTCAATCTTTTTCTCAATCAGTTTCTCAATGTTGTCCAGCTTGCGCTTATCCTTAGCATTCACGAGCGTGATCGCTGTACCTTTGGTAGCAGCCCTTGCTGTACGCCCAATACGGTGTACATAATCTTCTGCATCATGGGGAGCATCAAAATTTACCACAAGATCTATTCCTTCCACATCTATGCCACGGCTTAATACATCCGTTCCTATAAGGATAGGTAATTGCTTGTTTTTAAACTTCAACAAAATGCTTTCCCTTTCTTTCTGGTCCAGATCTGAATGAAATGCTTCTGCTTTGAGCCCAAGGTTTCTAAAAACTTTGCCCAGGTTCTTCACCTTGTCTTTTGTAGAAGCAAACACAATGATGCTTTTGAAATCGCCTGTTTTTAATATCTCTGTCAATAGCGGAACCTTATGCTCATCATGAATCAGGTAGATTTGCTGAGAAATGCCTTCTGCCGGTTTAGATATAGCCAGACTGATCTGCTCCGGGTGCTGCAGTAAAGTAGCTGCAAGCTTTCTGATCTTTGGCGGCATAGTAGCCGAAAACATTACCGTTTGTCTTTTTTGCGGCAGAAAGCTTACAATGCGCATGATGTCATCATAGAATCCCATGTCCAGCATCCTGTCAGCCTCATCCAGCACCAGGTGCTGAAGCTGGTCCAGCTTCAAAAGTCCTGATGAAAGGTGAGAGATCAAACGGCCGGGAGTAGCGATGATGATGTCAACACCCTCACGCATAGAACGTTTTTGCTGCTCATAGGCTATGCCATCTCCTCCTCCGTATACAGTCAACGAACTGATGTTGGTGAAATAAGAAAGCGCCTCTACCTGCAGGTCTATTTGCTGTGCAAGTTCCCGCGTCGGGGCCAGGATCAGCGTATTGTTATGTCTGTTTTCTGTTGCCGCTATCATATTCATGATCGGCAATAGATATGCGCCGGTTTTACCGGTGCCAGTTTGCGCACATGCTATCAGGTCTTTTTTGTCAAGAATGAGTGGGATAGCTTGTTGTTGAACAGGGGTGGCATTGCGAAAACCCATTGCCATTAAACCCTCAAACAGTTCAGGGTTAAAATTAAAATCTTTAAAATCCAATCTACTTTTTATATTAATCGTACTATGCGATAAAAGTAACCTTTTTATTTGGTTTTATTTCTATCAACATAACCAAACACTTTTTGAAGCAGTGTAGTTGTTCTGGCACCCAGGTTGTCCCTGATCAGGAGTTCCTGCTGAGCCACCTGGATAAACATCCCATCTATTGCTTTTTGAGCTACATAATTGGAGAGGTCTGTTGATACCGGCTTCACCAAAGGGATCTTATTGTATTGATTCGCCGCGTCGCCCCAGTACTTAGTAGCTCCTACCTTACTCAGGCTATTTGAGATCACAGGTCTAAACTTCTCTATAAGCTGTGCAGTGGTTACCCTTTTAAAATATTCTGTTGCTGCGTCTTTATTTCCGAAAAGTATATTTGTAGCATCGGCAATGGTCATTTGCTTAATGGCCGAAAGGAAAATTGGCTTTGCCTCCTTTGCCGCGTCTTCAGCAGCACGATTGATGCTCAGGATCACATTGTCTGCCAGAGAGCCTAAGCCGATAGTCCGCAATGTTTTCTCCACTTTTTGCGCCTCCGGCGGGAAAAATATCTTAACGGCCAGGTTTCCTAAAAAGCCATCTTTTGCCGACAACTGATCTGCACCTCTTGAAGTTCCTAATTCCAGCGCCTGTTTTATACCCAGACCCATTTCTAATGCGGTAGGATTTCCACCCGCCGGTAGCTGCTTTATAATGTTTCCCAGCTGTGACTGAGTTTGTACATCACAACTGTTGAACGATATTGATATAATTGCAAGAAAGTAAATAAAATTAATTTTTTTCATTTAATGGGATCTTTTCATTCATGCCCAGCAAATCTTTGGCCAGTAATTTTGCAGACTTCGCTAATTTAACGAATTCGGCACGATATCCCTCATCATCTTTTCCGGTGGCTTTTTGCGCAGTACTGATTACATTGTCAAAACTTGCGTTTTGTTTGTATGCAGATTGCCTCAGCAGCATCCCAAATTCTGCAACAGCAGCGCTGAACCTGAAGTTGTCACTGGTGTTGCCAAACGGAACGGCAGTGTCAATTACTGCCTGCGTTATTAGTTTGCTTACATTTTCATCTGGCTTTTTGTACCTAAGCTTTACCGTCATCAGCTCTTTGCTGTTTTTCAGCAAAACAGCAGGTTTTGAATCAACCTGATATTTAAGCTCATCTACACTTCCGGCAAAAGTGCTTTTTACACCCACCGGAATTATTTCGTACAAAGCGGTTACGGTATGTCCAGCGCCAAGTTCACCTGCATCTTTCTGGTCATTGTTGAAATCTTTGGCCGTTAACACGCGGTTTTCGTATCCTATCAGTCGGTAGGCTTGGGTTTTTGCCGGATTAAATTCTACCTGTAGCTTCACATCCTTTGCTATTGTAAATAGCGTTCCGCCAAACTCATTGATCAGTATTTTTCTCGCTTCACTGATATTGTCAATATATGCATAGTTTCCATTGCCTTTATTGGCAAGGGTCTCCATTTTGCTGTCTTTATAATTTCCCATTCCAAAGCCCAGAGCAGTTAAGAATATTCCGCTTTTTCTTTTCTGTTCTATTAAGGTTTGCATGTCTTTGTCGCTTGAAATTCCGACATTAAAATCACCATCTGTAGCCAGAATTACCCTGTTATTTCCGTCTTTGATGAAATTTTCAGCGGCTACTTTATACGCCAGTTCAATACCTTGGCCTCCTGCAGTTGATCCACCCGCACTTAATTTGTTCAATGCTTCTTTTATCCGGATCTTTTGATCTCCCGGGGTAGAGGGTAGTACCAGACCTGCCTGTCCTGCATAGACCACAATAGCCACTTTATCTGCCGGTCTCAACTGCTCAGTGAGCAGCTTAAATGAAGATACCAGCAAGGGAAGTTTATTGGCCTGATTCATGGATCCCGATACATCTATTAGAAATACCAGATTGGACGCAGGCAGTTTGTCCGTAGGGATTTTTCTGCCTTGCAGCCCAATCTTTACCAGTTTATGGTTGGTATTCCATGGAGCGCTTGAAATTTCTGTAGTGATACTTATGGGCTCTTTCCCTGTAGGCTGGGCATATTTGTAATCAAAGTAATTGATCATTTCTTCAATCCTCACGGCATCCGCAGGTGGTAAGTTCCCATTGTTGATAAATCTGCGTACGTTGCTGTATGATGCGGCATCAACGTCGATAGAGAACGTAGACAGTGGATTTTTTAATGAAGTTTTAAATGTGTTTTCTTCAATAGAAGAATAAGCCTCGCTAGAAGGTTCAGTTCCGGAGGAAGGAAAACCTGTAGAATTTTGAATGTTCAACCCTGCTACCTTTCCCTGCAACAACTGTCCGACATTTGACACAGGAGCATCAGCTACCTCTTTGCCGGTGACAATAAATGAACTCCCGGTAGTTACTTCTCTTGTTCTTTTCTGATAACCACGGATCACTACTTCGTCCATTGTGCTCTTGTCTTCTTCCATTTGAATGTTCATCACGGAAGAAGTTATCTTTACCCTTACAGTCTTATAACTCACGTAAGAGAAAATAAGTTCCTGGGCATCGTTACCTACTTTTACACTGTACTTGCCTTTTGCGTCCGTAGTGCTCAACCCATTTGGTTTATTGTCCTTTTTAACAACATAGATATTCGCTCCCGGGATCGGAGCGCCGGAGACTTTATCAGTGACAATTCCTGAAATGGATCTTTCCCGGTTATTTGAGGTTCTGAAACCTGAGGACAGAATAGCTACAAATAGTAGTAACAATAATTTTTTCATCTCTATGTAATTTGTTAACAGGATGTACACTTTGTAGAATTTCCATAACAGTGTCAAAAAATATTTTTATACTTGGATAATAATGTCTCAAAAGCACCCTTGAAGTTTATAAAGAATAATACCCGTATTGACGAGCAGGACGATGCCAGCCTGATCAGCCGCTACAAATCAAGTGGTAGTCTGGAGGTATTGGGTACGCTTTATAATAAATACATGCACCTGGTATTTGGGGTATGTCTTAACTACCTGAAGGATGAAGAACAGAGCAAGGATGCGGTGATGCAGATCTTTGAAGAGCTTGTTGTAAAGTTGAAAGTTCACGAAGTCCAGAATTTTAAAAGCTGGCTGCATGTACTTGCCCGCAACCACTGTTTGATGGCGATCCGCAAAAATTCGCGACATGAAACGGTTTCAATAGAAGATACTTTTGTGGAAAACACAGAATTTGTGCATCTTGATGTAGATGATACAAAGGAGAATAAACTCACCGTTATGGAAAAGTGCATGGAGACACTACCTGAGGAGCAACGGATCAGCGTAGATTTGTTTTATTTGCAGGAAAAGTGCTATAAGGAAGTGGCAAATATCACAGGTTATGATATGTTGAAGGTAAAGAGCTACATACAGAACGGAAAGAGGAACTTAAAAATTTGTATAGAGAAGAACAGTGGTGAATAAGGATTGGTTAGATATAGACGTATTAGAAGATTACCTTGATGGTAAGCTGGATGCCAAGTCGATGAACCGGGTGGAACGCGCTGCCTTGGAAGATCCTTTTGTTGCCGAAGCCCTTGCCGGCCTGAGTATGTCTCCCAAACGTTCATTAGCCTCTTTGTCTTTACTTCAAAAGCAGCTTCAGCAACGTGTTACTGAACAGCAGTATGTCAAAAAGAAGACTGTAATTACCTGGCAAAGACTAAGTATCGCCGCTACGGCAGCGGTATTATTCATCTCGATAGGCATTATATTCTGGATGAAGCAGGTCAATTATCAGCAGACCGGGGACAATCAGTCTAAAAAGGTGGATGTAGTGATTGCACCCAAGGTCAAAGCAACAGAACCTGTAAAACCTGTGCCCGAGTTAATCCCTCCGATGGCCTCAGATGAGGTCGCGATGAATACCAAAGCCAAAACCAGGACAATGAAAGCAAGGGTAAACGAGCCTTCAGCATTATCAGAACAGAAAGCCGTATTAATGGAGGTAGCCGTTTCTGCCAGCCCTTATTCCTCATCCCTTGTTATTGGTAATTCAATTAGAGGAAAGGTTACAGATGAAACTACAGGGGAACCAATTGTAGGGGCTAATATCTATAAGATGAATGCTGATGGAACTTACAGGGGAATTGGCGCTACGGATCAGGCGGGTGAATTTAACATTAAGGTAGATAGTTTGACGAAAGAACAGGAGATAATTGTAAGTTATGTATCCTATACAACAAAAAGAATAACTGTAAAGCCGAACGAACTTCTGGCAGTCGCGTTGCATGAAGACAAGAGCACTATGGACGAAGTAGTGATCCGCGGTTATCAGAAAAGAACAAGAGAAGTAACTACCGGCAGTTCATTTATTGTCTCCGGCAAAAAGGTAGCTGATGTTCCTGTGTCAAATGTCGAACAGTTGTTGCAGGGAAAGGTAGCGGGGCTGAATATTCAAAATAACGTCAATGCCGAACCAACCATTGGCTGGGAGAAATACAGGGAATATCTGATCAAAGAAAATCGTTTCAATAAGGAAACAAAACCTGAGCAAACCGCTGAATATCTTTTTGTCATCAAGAAAGGAAGACCCGTAAATATTAGTGTCGCGAAAGGCATTTCAAAAAAATACGACAAAGAGGCCATTCGTTTAATAAAGAAAGGGTCGGACTGGAAATTATCCGATCCGACCCTTTCTGAAGTAAGTGTCGTGCTAAAATTCTAAAGAAATAAACTAAGAATAGCGTAGATAATTGCTGCGAGTGCTGCTGAGACGGGGATGGTGAGCACCCATGCCCATATCAGTTTAACTGTTACGCCCCATTTTACTGCTGAAGTCCCTTTAGTCAGACCGGAGCCGATAATGGATCCGGTAATGGTATGTGTAGTACTTACCGGAATTCTCAGATGCTCTGTAAAATACAAGGTCAAAGCACCAGCTGTTTCAGCAGTTACGCCTTCAAACGGAGTTACTTTCGTGATTTTAGATCCCATGGTTTTCACGATTTTCCAGCCACCGCTTAATGTACCAATGGCAATTGCACTATAACAGGCCAAAGGAATCCATGTAGGCATGTGTTCCGGAGTTTCATTGCCAAACGCGTCTTTTGAGGGTAGTACTACCCGCAGCCATTCCGGCATGTCGGCCAGGTTGGCTCCCGATTGGTGAATATACACCACTACCGCTGCTGCGATAATACCCATCACTTTCTGAGAATCGTTCCCTCCATGACCAAGGCTAAAGGCGGCGGATGATAGCAGCTGCATTTTCTTCAACCATTTAGTAGATTGATGATGGCTGAGATAGCTAAATATCAAACAAAATGAGCTGATAGAAAGTATAATGAAGGCTATTAAAAACCACTTGATGTTATGAGATTCAAATGCGACGCTCCAGAAATGAGAATCAAAACGGGGTTTGTGTATCTTTTCGTAAGGAATCATTTGTAAATACACAAAAACGATGGTGGCAATCATCAAAGTCAGCGTGAATATTTTAGGCCCAATACTTTTTCTTGAGGAATGCAATAACCAAATAGAAATGCAATAAGATACGATTGCACCGATCAGCGGAGCCAATACAATGAAGCCGATAATGACTAAAACGCCGCTTGGCAGTTCCCCTGCTTTACCTTCTTTATACCAGTTTACCACATCCAGGCCAGCATGTGCAATTGCCGCACCTGCAAAACCGCCGATGAGTGTATGGGAAGAACTGGAAGGAATGCCGAACCACCAGGTCAGTAGGTTCCAGATGATTGCAGCGATTACCCCCGCCAATATTACAACCAGGTTGATTTCCATCGTATTGGCTGTTTTTGCTACGGTATCAGCCACACCAAAACCAAATACCCAGTACGCCAAGAAGTTGAAAAACGCCGCCCATATTACTGCCTGAAACGGAGACAGTACTTTTGTAGCCACTACGGTTGCAATTGCATTAGCCGCATCGTGAAAACCATTGATATAATCAAATACGAGCGCTAAAGCTATAATTGTAAGAAGTAAGGTCATAATAAATCTTATGCGTTTTTAACCAAGATGGACTCCAGTACATTTGCCGCATCTTCACATTTATCAGTAGCCATTTCTAACGTCTGCAATACTTCTTTCTGTCTGATTAGCTCAATGGCGTTGGTTTCAAATTCAAACAGGCGGGCAATAGCTAGATTGCACACATAGTCGGCCTGATTCTCACCACTGTTGATTTTAATGCAAGCATCTGCAATCACCCTGATGTTTTTAAAACTTCTCAATTCCTTGATGGCTTTTTCAAGATCTGAGCACATTTCTACAAGGATCTCAGCAAGTTTGATCATCGCATCACCTATTTGGGTAATATTATAAAGCTCAATATTACTTGCCGATGCATGTATGTAATCTGCGATGTCATCTACAGCACTTGCAAGCGCGTGGATATCTTCTCTATCAAAAGGAGTGATGAAGTTCTTACTAAGTTCGAGGAAAATTGAATGGGTGATATCGTCACCTACATGCTCCAGGCGTTCGATTTCTTTCGTGTATTCTTTTCTTTTCTCAAGGTCGGTTGTTGATAAAGCAAGCAGCAGAACTTCTGAGATTTCCTTTACATTGCTTCCTGCCTGTTCGAACAAGGGTTGAAATTTTTTGTCCTGAGGAGTGAAGAACTTAAAAATACTATTCATCTTATTGATCTATGTAATATGATACAAAAGTATGAGTGTAATGTTAAGTTAATGTTAAGTGTCGTGTTTTTTTAAAAATAGTTAACAATGCTATCCGAGTTTTTCAAGTGTGAATGCAAATGTAGTGCCTATCTGAAGGGTACTCCTCACAGAAATAATCTGTTGATGTGCTTCTAATATGTGCTTTACTATTGCCAGGCCAAGCCCCGTACCTCCTTCTTCCCTTGACCTGTGCGTATCAATTCTATAAAATCTCTCAAACAGACGGGGCAGGTGTTTTTCTTCTATTCCGATTCCGTCATCGGTTACTTCTATCAGGTACTGGTCATGCAGTTCGAAAATTTTTATGGCTGTTGATCCGTTCGTCCTGCCATATTTCAATGAGTTTTGTATCAGGTTGATCATTACCTGCCGGATTTTTTCCCTGTCTGCTCTTACATATGCCGGAGAAGTGTACTTCTCTTTGAACGACAGTTTTATATTTCTCACTCTGGCACTGTCTTCCAGGTTATCCATTACCTCTTTTGTCAGCAAAACAAAATCAAATTTTTGATAATTGATAGGGATCTCCCCCGATTCCAGTTTAGAAATAGAATCAAGATCATTGATCAGGTAGCTTAGCCGTTCTACATTTGTGGCGGCTTTCTTTAAGAATTTATTTGCCGTTTCCGGGTCATCAACCATGCATTCCTGTAAAGTATCAATGTATCCCTGTACTGCAAAAAGAGGTGTTTTGAACTCATGGGACACATTTGAAAGAAATTCACGTCTGAACTGTTCCTGTTTTTTTAATACATCGATCTCGCGTTTTTTTGCGCCAGCCCATTCTTTAACTTCCTGTTCGACATCATTGATCGGATCTGAGCTTACATATTCTCCCAAAGCATCTTTAAGGTCTTTACCCAATTTTAAATTATGAATCAGCTTATAAATGAGTACGATCTTGGAATAAATATATTTCTGCAGTAAATAATAGAAAACCACATAACTAATGGCAAAAGATACTCCAAAGGAGATCATCAGGTCATACCAGCTTTGTTGAAAATAAAAATTTACCAGACCAATCGCTATACCTACAGCAAGCGCTGCAATTAAAACCAATACACTTAATTTCATCCCTTGTAATTTTATCTTAAAGGTGCGGTCGTCAGGATGACTAATGCATCATAGAACAGGTAATAACGCCCTTAAACAAAGGCAATTTACAAGATATATTTTATATTACCGACTACAGGACCTGTTTTTCGGTAAGATATTTCCAATATCTTTTGGGTACATGCTGTACATGCAGTTTTGTGTTTTTACGTGACTGTATGTTGGTGCTCTTAAAGTAATCTTTCCACAGTGTTGCATATAATGCTTCTTTTTCAGAGCGCAAGTGCTCCGCAGGTTTATAAGCTGTTCTTATGGCTACTACATCCATATGGATTTCTTCCACCTTATTGAGATCGTAGAACAAGCCGTAATGTCGCTTTAGGTCGTAAATTATCCATTGCTGATCCGCATACCGGTTTTTAAAATGCTGCATGATCAGGGGTAGTACATTGAAATCAGGATCAATGCCGCAATAATACATCCCGTCCGCTGTTTGCTGAAACCGGATGAAAGCTTCCATGCGATGCTTTTCTCTTTCTACTTTCCTTGCCGTCTGGTCCACACTCAGCACAAAGGGATTTCCGTAGTTTGCTTCAGCGCCCGTGGGATTGGAAAAAATGTAGCAGGCAAATTCAAATAGACTGGTATAGGCCTCAGGGATTTCTGACAAAAAGGCGCAATAGGATTTGCGCATCCAACCTCTATCCAGCTTTTGCTGTAATCCTTTCCATACGCGGTCGGCTTTTTTTACGTCGTTGGACACCTCAAAAACAGGAGCAAAGGCATCTGGCTGATGTTCCCTTTTCAACTGGATCAATATTTTGCCCGGCTTCCGCTCAAACCATTCATAAACTGCGCAGAGCAGACTCTCCAGGCTTCCATCTATCAGGTAGATCATATTCAAAACAAAATTAGCTGCTGTGTACTGCTTTTTAAATACTTGCTTTGGCTCTCGGCCATGATAAAAGATTTGATCTGGGTGCCCTGATAGTCTTTCAACTGATAGGGCGTATCTGCACAAACTATAAAATGTTTGGCCCTGTTGTAAGCTACGCCAATCTTTTTCAGCTGGTCGATTCGTAACCTGCCAAATTTTCGGGCCTGTACGATTTTTAGTGCTGAAGTAACACCTATGCCCGGAACCCTGATAATCATCTTATAGGCAGCCACATTAATATCAACGGGAAACAACTGCAGGTTGCGCAATGCCCAGCTTAGCTTAGGATCCATATCGATATCCAGGGTAGGGTTGGCATCATTTAGCAATTCATTTACATCAAAGCCATAAAACCTCATCAGCCAATCTGTTTGATAAAGCCTATTTTCACGTATTAAGGGTGGCTGAGAACCTAATATGGGCATCCGGCTATCATTGCTTATAGGAATGTAGCCAGAATAATAGACCCGCTTTAATGAGAAATTCTTGTAAAATGCTGCCGCGGTATGCATGATATCCTTATCCGTTTCCGGCGTAGCTCCGATTACCATTTGTGTGCTTTGTCCAGCTGGTACGAATGTGGGAATACTTTTTATAAGCTTCTTTTCATCTTTGAACTGTACAATTCGCTTTTGTACATAGCCAAGTGGCTTAATTACATCGTCATGGCTTTTGTCGGGGGCCAGTAATTTTAAACCTGCTTGTGTAGGCATTTCTAGGTTAATACTCATCCTGTCGGCATAAAGGCCTGCTTCCATAATCAGTTCCTGACTCGCTCCAGGTATGGTCTTTAAGTGGATATATCCATTAAAACGTTCTTCCAGTCTTAATTTTTTAACCACTCTAAGCAGGCGTTCCATGGTAAAATCCGCATTTTTAAAAATCCCGGAACTTAAAAATAATCCTTCAATATAATTTCTCCTGTAAAAGTTCATGGTTAGCGATACCACCTCATCCACAGTAAAGGCCGCTCTTTCGATATCATTACTTTTGCGTGAAACGCAATAGGCGCAATCAAAAATACAATGATTTGTAAGCAGGATTTTCAGGAGGGAAACACAGCGCCCATCTTCCGTATAGGTATGACAAATTCCTGATGAATGGCTATCACCAAGGCCTTTATTGTCATTTTTTCTTGTCCCGCCGCCTGATGAGCACGATACATCGTATTTGGCGGCATCTGCCAGTATGTTCAGTTTTTCTCTAATTCGTTCAGCCACATTACTAAATTTGCTAACAAATATAGTATTTTAACTAAAATAATTAGTCAAATTATTGAAGTAAAAGCATTCCTTAAAGCGCTATATGGCACCCTTCCATTCGCGATAAAACTGATCAAGATAAGTGAGCATAAAATCGTGGCGTTGCGATGCTATTTTTTTTCCTGTATCAGTTTTCATCAGGTCTTTAAGCAGGAGCAGTTTTTCGTAAAAATGATTGATAGTCGGAGCTGTGGTGTTCTTATACTCTTCTTTCGTTTGATGGAGCTTAGGTGCAATTTCAGGATCATACAATACTCTATTCTTATATCCGCCATAAGTAAATGCCCTTGCGATGCCTATTGCGCCCATTGCATCCAGCCGATCAGCATCCTGAACGATATTAAGTTCTTTAGATTCGAAGGTAATGGTTCCCAGACTGGCCTTAAAGCTTAGGTTTCTGATGATTTGCTGTACATGATCAATAATCTCATCTTCCACTCCGATAGAGTTTAGGAATTCACTGGCCATCCGCGGACCAATCTCTTCATCACCATTATTAAATTTCGGATCAGCAATGTCGTGTAGTAAGGCTGCGAGCAATACGATTAACTCATCTCCTCTTTCGGACTCATTAATTTTTTTTGCATTGTTGTATACACGTGCAATATGAAACCAATCATGTCCGGCCTCGGCCCCGGCTAAAGTAGCTTTAACAAATGCTATTGTTTTATCTATGATTGGCATTGTGCTTAGTGGCGGGTTAAGGTCTGAATAAAGTCGGTGCTGTCAGCATCAAGAAGCTGCATTACCTCAATTTCAAGGATCGTCGAAATAGTAAATAGTCGCTCCAGTGTTATTTTGCTATAGCCCAATTCAATTTTGCTATAAGCATTCTGAGAAATGCCCAGTTTAGCAGCCAGGTAATCCTGGGTGTAATTCCTGACGTCCCTTACTTTCCTAATGTTGCCTGCTACGGTTTTCGCTTTTAGTGATGCCGCTTCTTTCATAAAACAATTATAGTTAAATTTCTCTAGCAGTATAAACGAATTAAAAAGAAATTTGGATCTGAGAATTTATTGTTCAAGTTCAGCGACCCTTCGGCTACCATCGTACAGTTCGTACTCAAGCATCCGGCAGTCGAGCTTGCCATTGTAAAATTCTATTTTACGCGTAGCTTTCAAACCTATTTTTTTCGCTAGGTCAGGATTTCCGGTGAATATATAACCGGAGTAACCTTTGCATTCCTGTTTCATAAAATCGCCCATGCGCTTATAGGTGGCTTCCAGTTTGGAATGGACACCGAGGCGCTCACCATATTCCGGATTGAAGATCACTACGCCTTTGCCGCCTTCGGGTACCTGCGTTTCCGCAAAATCACAGACTTCAAAAGTGATGAGTGTGTCCACACCTGCAGTTTTAGCATTTTTGCGGCTTACGTCAACCGCATCGTCAGAAATATCGGTGGCGATGATCTGCAGGTCCACATTTTTAACTACCTGGTCTTTCAGTATTCTTCGTTCTGCAAAAAATACCTGCTCGTCATAGCCTATGATGTGCATAAAACCATAATTCATCCTAAACAGGCCAGGCCTGCGATTGGTGGCAATCAGTGCTGCTTCAATGGCCAAAGTCCCGGAACCGCACATAGGATTTACGAAAGGAGATTTCTGGTCCCATTGGGTACTCAGCACTACTCCTGCGGCAAGGGCTTCCAGCATAGGTGCTTTGCCGGGAATTTTACGATATCCATGCTTGGCGAGGGTTTCCCCTGAAGTGTCAATAAATACATCGGCATCATTGTCTTTCCAATATAAATGGATTACCGCTTTATTGGCATCAGAGCCAGAATTTGGGCGGATGCCTTTTTTCTCTTTAATGCGGTCAACAATTGCATCTTTAACTTTTAAATTGGCAAACAGCGGCGTCGTAATGGTCGGGTTATCCACATTTGAAGTAACCGAGAAATAACCTGAAAAATCGATCAGGTCTTCCCATGGCATATCTACCATTTCGCGGTATAGTTCTTCAGGATTACCTGCTTTAAAGCTTTTAATGTTATATAAAATCTGACTGGCGCACCTTAAATTCAGGTTCAGCCTGATGCATTCAGATAAAGTGATGTTTAATTCAACACCAGTTGGAAATTCTCTGACGATCTCATAACCCAGAGCAGTAACTTCCTCTGCTAAATAAACCGAAAGACGCTTGTTGCAGGTTATGATAACCTTACTTTTTGTGTGGAAAACTTGCATAATTAATTCTACGAAGTTATCAATAAAAATATAGAGATTTGAACATCGTAGTAGAATAAAATAGTATTTGATATGGAATTAAAAGGAAAAGTGCATGAAATTGGTGCATTACAGCAGGTGAGTGAGACTTTTAAGAAACGCGACCTAATTATAGAGTATGCCGAAAACCCTACCTATCCTGAATACATCAGGTTTGAGGCTTTGCAAGATAAAACAGCATTATTTGACAGCTTAAAGCCGGGAGATGATGTAGAAGTTTCGTTCAATTTACGTGGTCGTCCATGGACCGATAAAGCAGGAAAGACATCATATTTTAACAGTTTGGTGGTATGGCGCATCAATGCACTTACAAATAGTGCAGCTGCGGTAGCTACTCCGGCATATGCCCCTCCTGCCGATCTAAGCAGCGCACCGGGCGAGGAAGATGACCTTCCTTTTTAAGATCTTTTTTAATAAACAAATTTCAACGTGATGCCACCCAGTTACAGGGGTGGCATTTTTTATGCATGTTGCTGACAAATCTGCTACAGCAAAATGCCTTTAAGATCAGCAGGCGAGTAATTAATAGATTTAAGTGTTTTGTTGTCATTCGTCCTATAAACCAAAAACAAAGATTCTTCTTCTTTATGGTAGGCATCACATTGTTGATTTTTTCTATAATGCCGTATGGTATCATTTGCTTCCTCCATTGATTTGCAGGCCTTGCTCATGTTTGAGCGGTGTACTTCATCAAAAAGCGTTTTAAATTTATCAGCCAAACCAAATTCCAGGATAGCGCCTGAAAGCACATATTGCAGGTCACACAAAGCATCAGCTATTTCTACCAAGTCATTGTCGTCAATGGCTTGTTTAAGTTCGTGCAGTTCCTCGGCAAGTAAGGAGACCCTGAGGTTACACCTGTCTCTTGAAGGGATAAGGGGGCTGTCTTGAATTGGATGTTTGAATGTTTTATGAAATTCGGCTACCTGGTTTAACGAATTTGTTTCTTGCATAAGATTGATCGGTTTGTTTAGATCAAAGATATAATTTCTACGGTTTTATCGTATACCCAAAGCTCCGATGCCGCCAGGTTCGCTATTCGGTATCTTCTTGAAGGGCCTTGCGGCCGAACCAGTTTACTAAAGCTTATATTCCAAATTGCCTAAGATGATGATCAATGTGCTTATAAAATAGGTTGTTCCATTGTTCTACGCTTAATTTTCCAAATGAATGCGATTCTTTGTCCTGAAAGGTATGTTTACCTTGTTTCTGGGTATGCTCCAGGTACGCAATCAATCGTTTCTTTTCTGTTTGGAATTCCCTTTCGTCAGTAATTAAAAATACGGGTGCGGTACGTATGCTTTTTGAGTAGGGCTTTTCACCGACTACCTGGTTTTTTGCGAGCATCGATATGATAAACTTCATAAACGCTCCGGGTTTAGGGTGCTTGTTATCATAGACCAATTCATACGCTACACAGCAATGTGCCAGCATTTGTGCTATATTCATTTTTCCCCATTGAGGTTGGCTTTCAGGGCTTAACTGCTCAATTCTTTGGATTACCTGATCAGTGACCTCTTTGCTAAAAATGTTTGGAAGTGCCATTAAATTTGATTTGCAATAAAAGTAAGTAAACTTATCTTTGGGTAGGCTAGATATTATAAACAAATTTATTTGTCAGAATTTATATTTTTGTGAATATGATTTTTAGAGTAGCGGAACTTTCAGATATCAAACAGATGCAGTTAGTGAGACATTTGGTGAAAGAAAATACTTTGAGCAATCCAGACCTTGTGCCTGATAAAGATGTGGCATATTACATTTCCGAGAAAGGAAAGGGATGGGTTTGTGAGGTGAACGGTCAGTTTGTAGGTTTTTCAATTATAGACCTGATGGGAAAGAATGTCTGGGCATTGTTTGTAGATCCTGAGTTTGCAGAAAAAGGGATTGGAAAGGAATTGCATCGACTAATGATGGATTGGTATTTTCAGCAAACTAAAGATAAAGTGGTTTTGGGAACAGCACCAAATACACGTGCAGAACTATTCTATTCTCTTCAAGGCTGGACTCAAGTCGGTAGTTATTCCTATGGAGAAACTAAATTTGAATTGAATTACCAAGGCTGGATTCATCGTTCTGGACAATATTAAATGTAGTCCCCTCTCATAAATTTCAGGTAACTTTTTAAATTCCTTCCAGCACCTTACCCGGTGATAATAAAATACGCGTCAGATTTATTATATGCTGAATGGCAAACAGGTGGCGAGAAGGGCGTACTGCAAAGCCGCCTACACTGCCGCAGCTGGCCAAACGGCAGGCAATGGTGTAGTAATTGGTAAAATCATACAAAAGGCGATAGGTGTAAGCCTACCGCCTTTTGTATGATTTTACCAAATTCTTATTTTGCACCACCGCCGAGGATCTCGGCAAGCTTAGTTTGGAGTTCTTCACCTCTTATGTTTTTAGCAATGATCTTTCCGGTAGGGTCAATCAGGTAGTTGGCGGGAATAGAGCGAATGCCATATTGAACAGCCACCTCGTTGCTCCATCCTTTTAGATCTGATAACTGAGTCCAGTTTAAACCATCTTTTTCAATAGCTTGCAACCAGGCCTCCTTTTTACCAGGATTATCTAACGAAACGCCCAAAACTGTGAAGTTCTTATCTTTATAAGTAGTGTAAGCTTTAACCACGTTAGGATTTTCTGCGCGGCATGGTCCACACCATGAAGCCCAGAAATCTACCAATACATACTTACCTTTAAAATCAGATAGTTTAACCGGTTTGTCATTCACATCATTTTGCGTGAAGTCCATCGCAAGCACACCAATCGCAGTTTTTTTACCAGCAGTCAATAATTGAGCAAGGGCAGTACCTGATTTAGTAGCTTTTAATTCAGGTGAAAGGGCATTGTAAGCCTTCTCTGTATCATTTGCTAAATTAGCGTCAGTTGCCAGTTGGTTAAGTGCTGACAAACTGATATAAGATTTTGGGTTGCTTTTAGCAAAATTCAATTGAATCGGTTTCAATTCTTCCATAGCCTTCATATAGCGATCTCCAAATTCCTTATTCTTCTCTTTTCTCTCCTCATCTGTAGCGAGTTTTGCATACTCTGCATTGATGGCGTCCATTCGGTCAGTAACTGGCTTGGTCAATGCTTTCAGTTTTTTGTCATCAGCGTTGATTACAGAACCGGTAATGGTTACTTTTTTTAAAGAGTCTGCCGCTGCTAGTTTAATTGCAACAGGCTCAAGATATAAAGTTGTTGCATCCAGAATCTCTCCCTTTTCGGGACGGTTTACATAGGGATTCTTATTTAAGAACAGATTACCTCTTGCCGGATCGGCCAATGTGCCTTTAAAAGCAAAGGTTCCATTTGTTACCGTGGCCGAGTCTGTAATTGTGTTTCCATCAGCCTGATAGATAAGGTAAACCTTATCTCCTGTTTTCAATCCTTTGATATCACCATTGATACTGAAGGGTTTTTGCGCCAAAACTGCCAGCGGCAATAAAGCCATAGCAGATAATACTAATTTTTTCATCGAATAATTTTGTTTTTTTAAGGGGTTAGTTGTTCCTTTTTTCAAAGATATGTTAATCGTAATGTGTTAACGTAAAATGCATTGTAAAATTATAGTAGTTTTTGATAGGTACGCCACCAGAGGTCAGGCATTTCCCCGTTTACCGCGGCAGTGTAATCGTCATATCTGCAGGGAACCAGATGAAAACGCTCATTTCCAGATATACCTGTAGGATAAGGTACCTGCATCCACCATCGATCGGATTTCTTACTTTTCACAAAGAATAATTCACCCTTGCCATCAGTAAGAGTGGCCCGGTAGATGAGGTATTGTGATTTTGGTGTAAGTGGAAAATCTTTTTTACGGTTGTAATAGCCATCGATAAAATACCATACCATTTGCGCCAGCAGCATGGCGGTCTGTCCGTTGCTGTCAAAGGCAGGATTGAATTCATAAAAGCCAATGGAAGTAAGTTTATCACTCATTCCTGCATAACGAGTGATTCGGCAGGCTTGTTCGCCATAAAAGCCATTGGGGCTTGCATTGGCATTAGCAGCGGCATCTGATGAACGGATGGCCCCTATGTCGAAGCTGATCATACTGGCATTGCGTATGATCGGCTCGGTCAGCGTAATGTCATCTGAGAATTCACCCAGGCGGTGTACATCAAAGTACAATTTGCCCATTACCTTGAGGCTTTCCTGGTTCACAAAATAAGTCTGATACCCAATATTGCTGAAGTTGAAGAGGTAATTTGGCTGATGAAGCAATATTTTGTTAAGATAAGTATCAGATTTGGCCGCCAATCCTTCTTCATCCTCTTCATCCAGGTCAAACTTGCTGTCTACTACCACAAGATCGACTTTTTGCTCGAGCGGTTCATAAGCAAGATACTGGGCATAGGTCAGATCCTGACCACCGCCAATGATAATCGGCAGGATGTTTAACCTGATCAGTTCTGCTACTACCATTTTTACGGCCACATATGTATCAGATATGGCAGCACCCGCTTTAATGTCGCCCAGATCTACAATCTTACTAGGAGCGATTCCTTCATTTAGCGTATAAAACTGCTTACGAAAATACTCCGGTGCCAGTGCGCATCCCTCATTATTTACCGCAGCACGGTCATCCTGCACACCAATAATGGCGATATCAAATGAATTTTCTGTCAGCTCAGGAAAATTATCTACAAAAAAAGTCGTCTTTAAACCCAACTGACTGGTGAAAAATCCCGCTTTTGGTGTAAATTTGCTAATACTTAAGGGTGAAAAAAAATCTGATAAGGACATAAAGCAATAAATGTATGGCATCAAATATCTATTTTTGAGCGCATATTTTAATGAACAGCCTAAAAAAAGTGAAATGATATTAGTTACCGGTGCTACTGGGTTTTTAGGAGCAGAATTGATACATCAGCTGACAGGGCAGGGTATGGCAGTAAGGGCACTGAAGCGTGGGAGTTCTGTAATTCCTGCTTTAATTAAAGAAAACGCCCTTGTAGAGTGGTTTAGTGCCGATATAAATGAGATCTCTGCTCTTGAAGATGCTTTTGAGGACATAGACCGGGTATATCATTGTGCCGCGCTGGTTTCTTTTGATCCGGCCGACAAAGCAAAACTACTGAAGATTAATATCGAAGGGACGAGTAATATTGTCAACCTTTGTGCAGCAAACAATGCCAGACTGTTGCATGTAAGCTCCGTTGCCGCACTGGGCAATGCCAAAAAAGGAGAGCTGATCACTGAGAAAGATTTTTGGGAATATGATTCTAGTGTACATTCGTATGCCATTTCTAAATATGAAGGCGAGATGGAGGTATGGCGGGGAATAGCGGAGGGATTGGATGCAGTAATCGTAAATCCTTCTGTAATTATTGGTGCGGCTGCGGGATTTGAAGGAAGCGGTGCTATCTTTAAACTAGTGAAAGATGGCCTTTCTTTTTATACAAAAGGGGCAACAGGATTGGTGGATGTCGAGGATGTTGCCAAAAGTATGATTGCCTTGATGAACAGTAAGGAAACTGCTGAGAGATATACCATCTCTGCAGAAAACTGCCATTATCAGCAGTTCTTTGCAGAAATCGCCAAAGGATTTGGTGTCAGGTCCCCAGCCAGGGAAGCCAAAGCCTGGATGCTGGGCATTGCCTGGAGGATGGCCCGCTTTGCTTCCATGTTTACAGGCAAGCCCGCGGCGCTGACCAGTGATGCGGCAAAAAGCAGCCTCAACGAAAGCTTATACAGTAACGAAAAGATAAAAAATACTATAGGAATACAATTTAAACCGCTTAAGCAAAGTATTGAAGAAGTTTGCCGGGGGTTAAACGCATTATAAAATGAAGCAAAAGAACATTTACATCATCGACTTTGACAGCACCTTTACCCAGGTTGAGGCACTGGATGAACTGGCCCGGATCTCTCTTAAAAAGCACCCCGAGAAGGAAGCTATCTTTAAAAAGATTGAAGACTATACCAACCTTGCGATGGAAGGCAAGCTCTCTTTTGGAGAAAGCCTTGCACAAAGGGTAAAGCTGCTCGAAGCTACTGAGGATCATCTGAAGCAGCTGATCACCAGGCTGAAGAAAAAGGTATCGGCCTCATTCTCCCGCAATGCGGAATTCTTTAAGAAACATGCGGATGAGGTGCTGATCGTTTCGGGCGGTTTTAAGGAATTCATCACTCCTGTTGTGAGCCAATATTATATTAAAAAAGAAAATATTTATGCCAATACTTTTGTGACCACAGGTGACGGCAAGATCATAGACTATGACCATGCCAACCCTTTGAGTGAGGAAGGAGGTAAGGTGAAGCTAATGCAGCAGCTAAACCTGGAAGGTAATCTTTATGGTATTGGGGACGGCTATTCCGATTTCCAACTAAGGGAAAGTGGACTGATCAAAAAGTTCTATGCCTTTACGGAAAATATTTCGAGAGAGAGTATCGTAAAAAAGGCCGACCATGTAACCCCTAGTTTTGATGAATTTCTCTATGTAAATGACTTACCAAGGGCGATTTCGTATCCTAAAAACCGGATCTTATGTCTTGTGATAGGTGATGCACCCGCACAGGGCATAGAGCAACTTAAAAAGGATGGTTTTTCTATCCGTCATAAGGAGTCTTTTGAAGAAAAGTATGTAGCAGATGTGCATATGATGCTGCTGGCTGATGGCGAGAAACTGGATGTCAATGACCTGAAGCGTGCGGTGAAGCTAAAAACGATTGGCTATCTGGGTAGTACCAAGGGTAAAATTGATATTCCGACCTGTACCGAACAGGGTATCGTGGTATTTGAAGATGTAAAGCACAATCCGAGGAACATAGATTTTATCCCCAAAAGGATGATAGATTTTATGAATACCGGGACTACTTACCTAAGTGCCAATTTCCCGAACCTGCAATTGCCAAGGATAGAAAAATCACACAGACTGATCCATATCCATAAGAATGTGCCCGGAATTATGGCCAAGGTAAATACGATATTTGCCAAGCATGACATCAATATTGTCGGGCAGTTTTTGATGACCAATCCGAGCATCGGTTATGTAATTACAGACATTAATGCCCAGTACGATAAGCAGTTGTTCAAGTCTTTAAAGAAAATAGAGTATACAATAAAGTTTCGCGTTTTGTATTAACGTTAGAGTTTGGTTACTTACATTTGTTGGTAACTAACTTACATAATGGAATTAACACCACAAATAATTGCAAAGCTCGATCAGCTGCAAGAAAAATATTCGGCTATGGGCCAGGATATGTCTGCCTATCTGGACGGATTGTTGTATGCCGATTTCTTGACTTACTGGGATTATATTCATCTGGATACGCTGTTAAGCCTGCAAAGTCCGAAAACTTCTTTTCCTGACGAAGAGATATTTATCATGTACCATCAGATTACGGAGCTGTACTTTAAGCTGGCGCTGCATGAGTTTACGCAGCTGGCAGCGCAGCCGGCACTGACTGCCGCATTTTTTACCAGTCGCGTAAAGCGCATCAATGCGTATTTTAATGCACTCACTACTTCATTTGAAGTAATGGTAAACGGGATGGAAAAAGGACAGTTCCTGAAGTTCAGGATGTCCCTTTTGCCGGCAAGTGGTTTCCAGTCCGGACAATATCGGATGATTGAGATCTGCGCCGCAGATTTTCTGCAATTGGTGGACAAAAGTAAAAGAACCGAACTGGCCCATGCCACACTTGAAGAGCAGTTTGAATTCATTTACTGGAAATTTGGCGCTACTGAACTGGCCAGCGGCAAGCAAACCCTCACGCTAAAACAATTCATTAATAAATATTCTGCACAATTCCTGCAACTGGCAAGAGACAGGAAGGAAAGCAATTTTGCCGCACTTTATCATAAGCTGCAGGCCGAAGGAGAAGATGTTTCGGCCCTCGCTGAAGAATTGAGAAGACTGGATCTTTTTGTCAATGTAGAATGGCCTTTATCTCACTATAAGTCGGCTGTAAGGTACCTGGAAAGAGATCCTGTAGATATTGCGGCTACAGGGGGAACCAACTGGCAAAAATACCTTCCCCCACGTTTTCAGAAAAGAATATTCTATCCTTTTTTATGGACTGCCGAACAAATGGAAGAATGGGGCAAGGGCTGGGTGCTTGGCGTATTAAAGAGCATTAGGGAAGAATAGATAATTTTAGTTAAATTTGCCAAAGAAATATTAATCATCATGAACGAGACACTAGATATAGCTATCACTAGAGCTGATCAAAGCAGATTAACGGTAACTGATTTTTCGCAATTACCCTTCGGGAAAGTATTTTCCGATCACATGTTCCTTGCCGATTATAACAACGGGGAGTGGACGAACCTGCGGGTGATTCCTTATGGTCCTGTCCCTATGAGCCCGGCCATTTCTGCCCTGCATTACGGACAGGCAATTTTTGAAGGTATGAAAGCATATCGTCAGGTGGGGGGTAAAATAAGTGTCTTCAGGCCTGAAAAAAACTGGGAAAGATTTAATAAGTCTGCATACCGTATGTCCATGGCAGCAATTCCTCAGGATATTTTTATGCAGGGTATAGCTGCACTCCTGGAAATAGATGAAAAATGGATCCCTTCGCAGGAAGGTTATTCCCTGTATATCCGTCCTGTGATGTATGCAACTGATCCATACCTGGGTGTAAGGGCTTCAGACTCCTATACTTTTGCATTGCTGACCACTCCTACAGGCCCTTATTACAGCAAGGCCCTAAGGGTAAAAATTGAAACAGAATATACACGTGCTGATGATGGTGGGGTTGGTTATGCTAAAACAGCCGGTAATTATGCCCGTTCATTATATCCTTTTGCGGAAGCCATGAAAGATGGTTTTGACCAGTTGATCTGGACAGATGCCGCCACCCATGAGTTTATTGAGGAGGCGGGGACTGCCAACCTGATCTTTGTAATAGACGGTAAACTGGTGACTCCTTCTGTAAGAAGTACCGTACTGGACGGCGTAACGCGCGATACCATCATCAAGCTTGCAAAAGAAGCAGGTATTGAAGTGGAAGAAAGGCGTGTGAGTGTGAAAGAGGTAATAGAAGGAATAGAAAATGGCAGACTGACGGATGCTTTTGCTGCAGGAACAGCAGCCACTGTAACCCCAATTGGAGAAATCGGCTATGAAGGTAAACTATATACTTTACCTGATGCTTCTACCCGTACTGTTTCTGCAGGAATTGCCAAAACGCTTAACGATATCCGTTACGGCGTGATCCCTGACGAATTTGGATGGAACTGGATTGTATAGTTTAAGATAAGATAAGGCGCCTCAGGCGCCTTTTTTATGAGTTAATTTCCTGTCTTTAATTTATGAGCATTTAATTTATCATTACGTTCACTCATTATTACTTTCGGTTCACGAATCAAAACACCCCTTTCATAAGATTGGCACAAAAGGATTGAAAAAACTATCTAGATTTGGAGGAAATTTTAAATCAATCCTGTATGAAATCATTAAAACTATTAACAGTCCTATGCTTGGTAATCCTGGGCTGCAGCACAATTTTTTATTCCTAAAAAAAAGAAGCTGGTCCGCAGGGAGAACAAGGTGAAATTGGCTTGCCTGGTCCGGCGGGCAGTACTGCCTTCAGGATGGTAGTATGCCAAGGCCTTTAGTGACACTACGGCCGATAATTCTAATAGTGTGGCGCTGTCAACATTGTTGCAGTACCGTTATGTAGTCATTCCGGGAGGTAACCAGTTCTCCAATCTCCCCATGCAAGACCTGAAAATTATGAGCTCATGACAATACATTTAAGGTACCTGACTAGCTTATAATTAAGCTCTGATAAAGGCTGCTGGAGAAATTTAACTCTTCTGCAGCCTTTTTTCTTGTAAGGCTAATCAAATAATCTTACTTTTCGGTCATGAAAAAAACTGTACTTTTTTGTCTATCCCTTGTATTATATACGGGTGTGGTTCAGGCTCAGCAAAAAAAACTGACCTTGCAGCAAATATATGAAGGGCAGCCTTCATTAACCAGGTCTTTGAATACAATTGTTGGCTGGAGTGATAATAATAACTATATAGAAGTTGACGGAGCAGATAGAAAATTATACGCAGTAGACGTAAAGTCGGGTGCAAAATCACCCTATACGCCTCCACCAAAAAGTAATGTGAGCCTGTTTATGAGAGACAGTGAAATTTACATTCAATATGGCAAGGATGATGCAAAGCGACTGACCAATAACAAGGATGAAGAGAAAAACCCTACGCTTTCGCCCGATGGTAAGTACGCCGCTTTTACACGCAACAATGATCTGTATGCAGTGGAAGTAAGTACAGGTAAGGAGATCAGGTATACTACTGATGGCACTGATGTGATTTATAACGGATGGTCTTCCTGGGTTTATTACGAAGAGATCCTGGGCAGGGCTACCAATTACAAAGCTTTTTGGTGGTCGCCGGACAGCAAGCATCTGGCATTTATGCATTTTGATGATACAAAAGTCCCTATGTTTCCTATCAACGGTTCTACAGGACAGCATGGATATACTGAAAAAACGCGCTATCCTAAAGCAGGTGATCCCAATCCGGAAGTAAAAGTGGGCTTTGTGCCTACCACAGGCGGGCGAGTAATCTGGGCAGATTTCAATGAAAAGGATGACCAGTATTTTGGAACTCCTTACTGGAGCTTTGATGGCAGCAACCTGATGGTGCAGTGGGTAAACCGCGGGCAGGACAACCTGAAGTTCTATTCTGTAAATCCGCTATCGGGAGAAAAAAAGCAGATCTATGACGAAAAGCAGCCTTCATGGGTGGACTTAGACCATGATGGGCGTATTGCATATCTGAAAGACAATAAACACTATATCCTTAAAAGCGATAAAACGGGCTGGGCGCACTATTACCTGTACAAACTGGATGGTACTTTGCTCAATCCGGTCACCAGTGGAAAATGGCAGGTGACTAACCTGGAGTATGTAGATGAAAAAAATAAGGTAATCTACTTTACTGCACGTAAGGAAGCATCTACCAGAACTGATTTTTACAGTGTGGGCTATAATGGTAAAAATCTGAAACGCCTGACTTTTGGTGATTACAATCATCAAGTCATGATTTCTGAAGGGGGGTCTTATTTCATTACCACCTATTCCAATGTTACTACACCACCAAAGCGCACGCTTTTAAACAATAAAGGCACGATAATCAAAGAGCTTGGCGATAGCAAATCAGCTGATTTCGGTCAGTACAGCTTTGGTAAAACGGAGATGATCGCCATTCCGACTGATGATGGCTATAACCTGCCAGCTGTGATTACGTATCCAACGGATTTTGACCAGAACAAAAAGTATCCGGTAGTAATGAGTATTTACGGAGGGCCGAATGCAGGTTCGGTCAATAATTCATGGAAAGGCATTGGCGGTCAGTGGTGGGCCAGTGAGGGTATTATACAGATTGCGGTAGACCACCGTGCTTCAGGCCAGTTTGGTAAAGAGGGTGTTGCTTTGATGCACCGCAACCTGGGCGAATGGGAAATGAAAGATTATACTACTGCTGCCCGCTGGCTGAAGGCGAAAAGCTGGGTAGACAATAAAAAGCTTTTGATTACCGGGCATAGCTATGGAGGGTATATGACCTGTCTGGCGCTAACTATGGGTGCAGACGATTTTGATTTTGGTTATGCAGGTGCACCCGTTACAAGCTGGGAATTATACGATACCAATTATACCGAGCGCTTTATGGACACCCCTCAGGAAAATCCGGAAGGATATAAAAAGGCCTCAGTTTTAAGTTATGTAGACAATTACAAAGGGCTATTGAGGATCATGCACGGAGATATGGACGACAATGTGCATATACAAAATACCATCCAACTGGTGGATAAACTGCAAAATGCAAACAAACATTTCGAGCTGATGATTTATCCCGGTGGCCGACATGGATGGGGCGGTCCGAAAACACCTCATGATATGGCCGAACGCTTTAGGTTTTACTACCAGAACCTGCTGAACAAGCCTGTACCGGCCGAGATCACTAATATGAGAGTTCTTCAAACTTCCACACGCAAATAATTATGAATATAAGCTATCACATCACTGCAATACTGTTGACCCTGTCAGCATCTGCTATGTCGCAAAGCAAACCCACTACAAACCACAAAAAGGGAAAAATGATTTGGGCTGAGGAGTTCAACTACAAGGGTCTTCCTGATCCTGCCAAATGGGGGTATGAAGAAGGCTTTGTTAGAAATAATGAAAAACAGTATTATGCTGCTGCTAGACTGGAAAACAGCTATGTAAAAGGGGGCAACCTTGTGATTGAATCGATGAAAGAGCAGTACAAAGCCGCAAATTATACTTCAGCAAGTATCAATACGCTCGGTAAGCAAAGCTTTGCTGGCGACATTCGTGTCGAGGTGAGGGCCAAGCTGCCTTCAGGCAAGGGGATCTGGCCTGCAATATGGATGATGGGTGACAACGTAAATCAAATAGGCTGGCCTAAATGCGCCGAATTTGATATTATGGAATTTGTAGGCCACACACCTGATGTTATTCACGCAAATATCCACTGGTTTGACACCCCAAGCGGGAAGAAGCTTTCTAAAGGAGGGCAGACTAAAAGGACAGACCTCAACAAGACCTTTCACCTCTACGGTCTGGAGCGTAAAGGGGATAGCATTAGCATTTTTTTAGACGATGAGCATTATTTTACCCTTAAGGCAGATTCTGGTGTTTACAAAGACTCCTTTAATAGTCCCTTATACCTACTCCTCAATACCGCCATCGGTGGTGACTGGGGAGGCGAAATCGATGAGTCGATTTTTCCTCAAAAGTATTATATAGACTACGTTAGAGTATATAAATTGGAATAGGAGCTTACCTGTCTGACGGACGGCGGGCTCTTCTTTTCTGTCTTTCTGCCTTACGCTTGTCCCTGTCTGTTTTGATCTTTTCAAAGCTGGCTATTTTCTTACGGATTTCTTCTTCTTTTTTATCAGTGATCCCAACGCTATACCTGATCCCCTGGAAGAGTGTTTTCCAGACAAAATTAAAGAAGGAAGCGGTTTTTACCCGCTGATGATTTATGGGGGCGGGGATCAATACCCCCGTTGCATTTGGATTATCTGAATTGATCACCATGGCATTGGCCAGAATAGACATCAGGCCTTTCCTTACCAGACGGTCTCCGTTCTTTTCCCGTTTGAGCAGGGCTACCGAAAGATCATTGAATGCAAATTTAACATAACCTTTCGCCTTGTCTTCATTGGCGGTGATGTCAAATTCCAGCTGCTTTACTTCACCCCGCTTAACGAGAATCATACCAAGAGGTCTCGTTATCTGGTTTAGCGCATCGCCATCCATTTCCCCAAGCTTACCAGAATAGGAAAAAGCCCCGTCTTTGGCATCAAGATCAAACTTAAATCTGACATCCAACTTTCCTTTGCCCATCATATAGGTGCTGAGGTTTACAAACATATAAGGATTGCGGGCTTTGACATTTTCTGCATTGGTAATATTGGTCACTGTTCCTGAAGTCTTTTCAAAAGTGATCCTGCCTTTCTGCCTGCTGTCGCGGTCAAACTCTTCATAGCTCACATCGATATTGTTCAGATTTACCTGCTTTACGGTAAGCTGGGCCTGTAACTGCTGCATTAGCTGATGCGGAAATTTTCCCGTTTTATCAGCCGTTATCTTTGGTAGTTCGTTGTTGTTGAAAACGCTGATAGCACCGTTTGTGATGGTCATTGCAGTGGCATATAACTCCTGTCGGCGGATATACAATGGCAAATTAATACCTTCCAGGCTTATGTCGCTCATTTGAATATTAAACCGGTCTTTTGCAAAGCCGACAACTTTTCCAAAGGTCATTTCATCGTAGCGCGGAACGACATTCAAACTTTTTATATTTAGTTTTCCTGTTGAGGCTCTAAAATCAAAGTGACTTATATTGATGTGGTAAAGACTATCTGACGTAGCGTAAGTATAATCGTTGAGGTTAATGATGATGTCCTTGAGCAGATAAAGCCTGTTTTCATCCCTGGCAGACGTTTTGCTTATCAGCCAGTCTTTTAAAGTAATGTTTAGGTTTCTTACAGAATCGGTTTCAGGTACAGTTAGATTATTATTGACATACTTAAAGCTGATGTTTTTAAAATCTATGGTTTTTACCCTAAGTTCCCTCAGGTATTTTGAAATATACTCATAGGGCTCTTTATCTGAATAGGCGCTTTTGCTTTCGTTAAAGTCCAGGCGCCTGTTGACCATCTTAATTTCCGGATTGTCAAAGAGCAGCAGATCGATATTCAATTTTTTATGTCTGAATATCCTGAACGGGTGAAAGTGTTTGATATGCAATTCTTTTAATTCGATATAGTAGAGGTTGTTTGGCGCCTTTTTCTCCACTATAAGTTTTTTGAATACATTCGTATCCGGAGTGATCTTAACGTTTGTAAGCGAAGCGGCACCTGTAAAAAAATTGGTGGTTACATCAGAGAATTCAATGTGGTACAAGCTGTCAGTAGCATCAAGTACCAGTTCCCTCACCTGCGCTTTTATAGTTGGTTTAACCTTCCTGTTTAATTGTCTGGAGGCGATAGTCATTAATACAATAAGAAAAAGCAAGGCAACTCCGACCCATTTAAGTGTTTTGTAGTTCCTACTTACCTTTTTTATCATTGGCCTCCCCTGGTTTATTGGTAATATACAATATTATTGCCGGTCTTTTTCCTGTTTTGCTTTTTCTGCATCACGTTTTTTCTGTTCCTGGAGTTTCTCTTTTTCCTGCTGCTCCTTTCGGTCTTTACGCTCTTCTCTGCGTTTCTCTCTTTTTTCTTTTCGGTCCAGTTTCTTGTCATTGATTTTTTCAAGGGCCTGCTCAGGTGTTTTTACCGGAACAACTCCCAAACCAATGATCTCGCGCATGCCGATAAACACACTTTTCCACAATAAATTAAAGAAAGAAGCAGATGGCGTTCTTTGAAAGGTAAGATTTGCTGTCCGGGGCGGGTCATCTTTGGTTGGGTTGGAATTCTTGATCAGCAGGGTGTTGGCCAGAAAAGATAAAAAGCCTTTTTTCTTAGGTGCATTGCCCTGATCATCCTCTTTGAGTAATTTCACTTTCAAATCTTTGTATAGAAAACGCACGGTTCCTGAAGATCCTTGGAGATTGGCTTTGATGTCAAACGCAGTCTTTTGCATTTGCCCGCTTTCAATCTCCACCAGACCCATATTGGTACCCACGGTATTCAATACTTTCATGTTCATAGGGGCTACCTCTCCATTAAAACGGAAGGCGCCATTTTTATCTGTCAGGTTAAAGTTTATCCTGATGTCTATCCGGCTGGTCTTCATCACCATTGCATTCAGTTGGGCTACAGCATGATTGTTTTTAATGAGTTGTGTGGAGTCATTGGTGACATTAAGGATGTTGCCGTTCAGGTTTTCAAAGTAGATGGTTCCCCTTCTCATGCTGATTGGGTTATATTCCGTATAGGCCACATCTATATTCTTTAATTTTATAGTGTCTATAATAGCCTGAATGGGCAATTTTTTTAATGCCAGGTGCGGAAAGTTTCTACCTTTATCGAGGTTTGGTTGCGGGGGCAATTCCCTGTTCACAAATATGCCTGCCTTTGCCGGCCCAATCTTCAAAGACTTTGCGTGCAGATCACCGCTGTTATTCAGCTTGATAAAATCTACCCCGCTAAAAATGATCTTGTCAAAATCAAGGTCATACCTGTCTTTGCCATATTTGTATTTGCGGGTAAAGGTAAGGTCGGGAAGCATGGGAATCATTTTGAAGCCGCTAACAGTAATGGATTTGTTAATGGCAGAGCCATAGATAGTATCGACCTTTATCGTGTACATTTTATCTTTTCCCAGCGACTTATAGTCAATTAGTTCAAAACCAATGTCTTTGGTGTAGTAAAATCTGGTAGTGTCAAACTGGGCCATTGAATCAATCAGCAGGTCACTAACATTTATGCTGAGGTGCTTTACAGAATTTAGCGGTTTTGAGGTAGCGCCATTGATGTAATCAAGATTAGCATCGATAATTTTAATCTGCTTTACATGAATAGATTTTAGGATTTTGGAGATCTGTTCATACAAACTCCGCTCATCCTTAACCGTATCTGGTCTTTTAGGAACTTTATTGTGGATGATATTGATGGAGGGCTTGTGAAGTATGATAGAATTCATCTCTATTTCCTTTTTGAAATAAGCCCTGAGTACAGCTACACGGCTCAATTGGAGCCTGGCTAGT
Source organism: Pedobacter psychroterrae (assembly GCF_004331695.1). Taxonomy (GTDB): domain Bacteria; phylum Bacteroidota; class Bacteroidia; order Sphingobacteriales; family Sphingobacteriaceae; genus Pedobacter; species Pedobacter psychroterrae. The sequence continues at coordinate 1,178,516 of NZ_SJSL01000001.1, forward strand.
TTAACCTGAAATAGGTGAACTGGTGCCAGTTTAAGTTGCCTTAGTTCATTAAAAACCGCTGTATCCGGCATCAGCGAAACACTGTCCATGGTGGCGCTTCCGGTAACCAGATTAATGCTTATGTCTTTAAAATTGATCCTGTATAGCCCGTGAGAGCCATTGTAAACAGCTTCCTTTACCTTATCTGTAAGTATGGGCTTCCATTTTGCGCTGAAATATAAAGCCACACCGGCCACCAAAAGGATCAGCACCCCCAGAATGCCACCCACCCATTTTAGTATAGTGTATTTTCCTGTTTTTTTCTTTGCCATAAGAATTGAATATGCTTATCATATGCAATATCAAGGCCACAAAATCAGGTCTACAGCTCTTTGGCCCTGTACCTGCGTACATCGACGTCATTTACAGAGAAGTAACCCTGCGCATTTCCCGAGATGTTCCCGCGTACATTGACCGGGACACTTGAAAATAATCCGCTCCAGTCGGTTTCCATAAATACAGAATAGAGGTACCTGGCATAGCTTTCTGAAAGTGAAATTTTGTAGAGCCATACAAAGTCATCTGCGCCAAGTACGAAATCTCTTTTAAGATTGTTAAGTGGATAAAGGGAATTTGGCGAGCCCAGAAGGTGCGTATAGCTGTAATATTTGGTCTGGTCAAATTTGGCAGGGTTCCACAACGGAATCGACATGTAAGAAATAAACCATTTATTTGGATTCAAGTATCCAAAAGTATGTTTAGGGATAGTTCCTTCAATCACCTTATCAGATAGTGCATGAGTAGATAGCGGTAAAAAGTCGTCCACGATATTTACTACCTGCCTGAGTGTATCAATGGCAAAATAGGTTTTATCATTGTATTTTACAGTAAGTTTGTAAGCCTTATTATAATTGGGATCGTTTCTGTTTAGCCCCTGGTACACACCGGCCTCAGTCTCTTTAAAAACTATGTCAAACTTGCTGTCGTTAACTATTACTGTCGCATTTCTTATGGGCTCAGGAGCTAAACCGGGATGAACGGAAGGTTTAGTAAGACGAATATATTGCCAGGGTATGAGGGTATTTATGCCACCCTCCACCGCGAGGTCATAGACTTGCTGCGGCTTATTGAACATGTCTTTTTCAAATGGGTTTTTCTGGCAGCCGCTCCATAAAAGCACCTGCAAAAGCAATACCCAAAAAAGATTTATACTATTACGCATATCACAATTTAAAACTATAAGCTACCCAAGGATAAAAGCCAAACCCATATTCTACACTACTTCTTTTGTTTTCATCGGGAGACGAATTCAGGTGGTAATATAAGGGGTTTTTACGATTATAAAGGTTATATACCCCCGCTGAAATAATATGCGACAGACTTCTTTTTCCAGAAACCCTGGTTTGCAACCGGTATTGTGCCGAAAAGTCAAGCCTGCTGAAGTCAGGAAATCTCGAGGTATTTCTTCCTTCAAAGATCGGTACGTTCAAGCCGTCATGCTGGTAATACCCGACAGGCAGTGTGAGTGGCCTGCCGGTAGCATAGGTAAAAAACGACTGAAAGGAAAGCTTGCTGTTCACATCGAACTTGGCCATCAGCTTTAGCTCATGGGGGATGTCATAATTCGCTACAAACCGGTTTCCAAAATTCAGGTCGGCAATCTTGCGAAATACCCTTGAATAACTGTAGGCCAGACTTCCTACAAATCTGCCTGCTATTTTGTTTGCCTCCATTTCTATTCCATAGGCATTAGATTTTCCGGCCCTTAGCTGGCTCCTTACAAATGGGTTCCTGATGATTTGTACATGATCCATCAGATCGAGCTGGTTGTTGAGTTTCTTATAGTAGGCATTTGCCAGGAAATTATAATTATCCGGTGCATAGCGGTAGCCGAGAGAAAAATGATCCGAACGCTGCGGCTTTATATTTACAGAGGCAGGTATCCAGGGTTCCAATGAAGAAAAAGCCAGTGTGCTGTTTTGTATGAGCTGCAGGTACTGGTAGTTTCGGTTGTAAGTAATGAACAAACGCTGGTTGACGGTGGGTAGGTAGCTAATATTAATCCTTGGTTCAGGCTTTACAAAAATCCTGATCTCATCATGTTTCAGCAGATTTCCGTTTTCATCAAAAAGATTGCGTTTTTCTTCTGCATTTCTGAAATAACCCAGGCGCAGGCCATAGTTCAGTTCAAATGATTTGTTTAATTCAATCTGCTGAGAATAATAAATAGCCGATTCAATAGATTTATCTCTGGAGATGTTAAATTCAAAATCGTTTTGTCCGAACATTTCCCCGGGAATAAACCGGTGATAAATTGTAGACACGCCAAACTTGATCTGATTGAAAGGATTGCGATAGTAGGTGTAATCGGCCTTAAAGGTAAGGTCTTTTACCCCTGTGTTCCATTGGCTTTTTTGCGAAAGGGTATCTGCATTGAGGTCCAGCTGATTGCTGTAATTGCTGTAGATGGCTGAGAAATTTAAGAATACCCGCGAATTGAAAATATGGTTCCAGCGCAAGGTAGAAGTTAAGTTTCCCCAGTTATTGGTATAGGAATTTTCAGACAGCAGGTTGTCCTTCCCTATGTAGACCGAATAAAATACACTGTTGTCCTTATCCAGTTTATAGTTGGCCTTTGCATTGATGTCATAATACACAGAACTTGGGTTGAACAGTTTGAACCGGTTTTGAAATACATCCAGCAGACTTCTTCTGTACGCCAGGATAAACGATCCTTTATCCTTGATAATGGGGCCTTCTGCAGCAATCCTTGCCGACATTAAATTGATTCCGCCGTTGATATGGTATTCTTTACTGTTGCCCTCTGCCATACGGTTTACAATTACGGACGAAAGCCTGCCCCCAAAATTGGCAGGCATGTAATCACGGTATACCTGCAAGTTGTTTACCGCATCTGAATTAAATACAGAAACCAAGCCGTACAGGTGTGAGGGATTGTAGACCACAGCTTCATCCAGCAGGATGAGGTTCTGATCTGAATTCCCCCCTCTTACAAACAATCCGGAGCTGCCTTCGGTAATGGCTTTAATGCCGTTCTGCATCTGCAGGCGTTTCAGCACATCCGTTTCTCCTGCATAATAGGCTGCATTGTTCAGCTGTTTAACGGTGAAGTTCTGCTCATTCAGCAATATAGGGTTTGGTGTAACCCGCGACGGCTGGATCACTACTTCCTCCAGGTTGCGTGATTGGATAGAAAGCTCTATCTCTTCTTGCACGTCGTTGGACAAATGAATATATTTCTGTTGTGTTTCGTACCCAGTATGCGAGATGTACAGCTGGTAGTTTCCTTCAGGAACAGATATTGAGTAAAACCCATATTGATTGGTAGTAACACCTGCTTCCAGTCCGGGAATTTGTACTGTAGCCCCGATCAGTTCCTCTCCATTCGTCTTGTCCCTGACGTGGCCGTGTATGGTCCATCTTCTGGCTTCTACAGGTACGATAACTATGTCGTTGCCGACCAGGGAGAAGTCAAGGTTATTTGGCGACAATAGCTGCCGCAATATCTGCTGCAGTGGTACCTGGACAAATCTGGAAGCCAGTACCTTTTTTGATCGAAGTTTGTCAGGATTAAAAGCAAAGCTTACACCGGTTCTTTTCTCCAGGGTAAGTAGTGTTCTGATCAGAGAATCGCCGGGAAGGCTGATGGTAACCTGTCGTTTAAGCGGATCGGTTTGCTGTGCAGATAAACTGCCGCAATAAATAAATGAAAATACAAGTAATAAAAAAAACAGTTTTTTAATCGCCCGATAAGACATAAGTGTTATTCTCCTTGGTTACCTTACATTGTAAAGATGCAGAAATTACTGCAAGGACACTATCTAAAGTTTGATAATGCAGCCTGGCAGTTAGTTTTCTGTTCTTCAATGCGGCTCCTTTAATCTCCAAGGGCATTTTATATACTTTTTCCAATTGTCCGGCTACCTGTTCAAAAGGCACTTCCTGAAATATGAAATGTTTGTCCATCCATGCTTTGTAGTTGACGTCCGGATTGCTGGTACTGCTCAGCGCTTTGGTATTTATGTCATAAACCCCTAATTTGCCTGCGGTCAGTAATACTTGTTCTGATTTGCCAGCATGCTCCAGCGCTACTTTCCCCTCTTCCACAATGACCGATATTTTGCGGTCATTTCTGCTCACATTAAAACTTGTGCCGATATCTGCAGCCTGTACCTCACCCAGGTCTATCCTAAACTGAGGACCATCATGGTTTATCACCTTTACAAATACCTCTCCCTGCAGCAGGATCAGGTTTCTGTTGGCCATGAAATTATCTTTGTTATACTTTATGCTAGTGCCAGTGTTGAGACTTACGATCGTTCCATCGGGTAGTACCACTTTTGAAACCGCTGCGCTGGCTTCTGTAGTAAGAGTTATGTACTTGTCTGCAAGGGTAAAATAGTACCCAACAGATAAGGTAAGCAGTACAGCAGCAGCTATTTTGTACCATAAAAATCTGGCTGGCTGTTTTATTTTCTGGTCGAGAGATTCCCATGATTCCTCTACATCATAACCCTCCCGGCTATAAAGCTTGTCCATATTTAGCTGTACACTCAGAAAATCCTGATAGATCTTTTCATTAGCCCTGCTTTCCATTCTCCATTTATCAAGTATCAGCTTGTTTTCAGGCAGAATAGTTCCCTCCAGTTCATCTATGATGTAGGAGTAAACTTCTTCGGTGGTTTCAAATTGTTCCATGTCAGCCATTTTAGCGTATGATAAGGTTTAAGAGCATTAATAAAATACTGATGACCTGTTTTCGTTTTTCGAGATGTTCCCTTAATTTCTGAAAGCCGTAGGTCAGGTGATTTTTCACTGTTTTTATGGAAATATTCATCTGGTCGGCTATTTCCTGTTGTTTTAATTTTCCGAAGCGGCTCAAGTACATCACCTGCCGGCATTTTTCGGGCAATAACTTCAGCGCCTCTTCCAGTCTGTTCAGCAGTTCCTCCTCAGCATGCCCTTCATGGTCCTCATCAGTGCTTTCATCCTGCACTTTCATATATACCAGCTGCTTTTCTGCATTCGACTTCTCTTTTTTGATGAAGTTGAGCGATGAGTTTACCACTGCTTTAAATAGATAACTTTTCATTGACTGCTGAACATTTAATTGGTCTGCCTTATTCCATATTGTTATAAATACATCATGTACTATTTCTTCTGCAGTTTGCGCCTGGCCTGTATATCTGTGGGCGATTGCAAATAACTGCTTATAATATTTTTTATAGAATACCTCAAATAACCGCTTATTTCGCTGTTTTATTGCTGTTATCAGCTCTATATCCTCCTCCGTCAATTGTATTTGCTTTCTGTCCATTCCGTTGCTGCCCTTATTTTTGTTTTAATGTAAGGACTCCTGATATTTCAGGAGACATTAAAATGGTACTAACGGCAACAAACCATTGTCCTTTCAGTAAATTACGTTCCTGCAAGGGGCTCAACTTCAGTGCGCCCGTCAGAGGTCCGGCAGGAGTACTTTCAGTATCCTTTCTGTATAATTCTTTTATCAAAGAGCCCGCAGAGCCTTTAGGCCCGCTTCTTAACGCAATCACTTCAGGTATGCAGTTTTGATATTCAACTCCATACTTTAGTTCTTTAGTCTTCTCATCGTATGAGCCTTTTAATACGGCCGTTCCTTCTGAGTTGGTATTGGTTCCTTTTTTATCAATCCTGGCGGTTACTATATAAGTCCTTATCGGTGGTTTGATCTTTGCTTCATCCTGCATGGCTATTTCCTTCTTGCAGGAAACCATGCAAAACAGCATCAAAACAATGCCAATACCTGTTATTAACCGCTTATTTTTACCCTTACTCATTTTAGTGTTTTAACGCAGGGGCTAAAATACTAAATTCTAACATATTATAAGCCTGCTAGAAGGCGTTCATCACATCCACTATCTGTTCTATTTGCTGCCTGTTGTGGCAATATGAAACCGGCAGGCTCAATATAGTTTGATGAATGTTCTCTGATATGGGATAGGCCCCTTTTAGCCTGGTCTTTAATGCATTTTGATGGTGAGGAGGTACCGGATAGTGGATCTCCGTCCGTATGTTGTTTTTAAGCAAATGTTCTCTCAGTTTATCCCTTTGCGGATGCCTTATTGCGTAGATATGGTACACATCATGATAGTCCTGCTGTACCTGAGGCTTTATGAAATCGTCTTTAAGGCCCTCCTGATATAGCTGTGCCAATGCACGTTTATGTGTGTTTATTTCATCCAAATGGGCCAGTTTTACCGAAAGAAATCCGGCCTGGATCTCATCCAGTCTTGAGTTCATACCGATATAATTGTTGTGGTATTTTTCCTGACAGCCATAATTGCGCAGGGCCCTGATCTTTTCGTCCATTTCAGCCTTTTGCATCATTAATGCACCGCCATCGCCCAATGCACCCAGGTTTTTGGTAGGATAGAAGCTAAATGCACCAAAGTCACCAAAAGTTCCTGTCATTTTTCCTTTATAGCCCGCGCCGTGCGATTGAGCACAGTCTTCCACCACTTTAAGCTGATGGCGTGCTGCTATTGCCATGACAGGCTCCATATTGCAAGACTTTCCATAGAGGTGCACCACCAGGATTGCTTTTGTCAGGCTGGTAATCTGTTCTTCAATTTTATCAGGATCTATATTGTAAGTATGGAGGTCGGGTTCTACCAGCACCGGTACCAGGTCATTGTGATAGATGGCCAGGATGGTGGCGATATAGGTATTGGAGGGTACGATTACTTCGGCACCCTTCGGAAATTCAAAATATTTAAGTGCCAGTACCAGTGCGTCCAGACCGGAGGCCAGTCCTGCACAGTACCTGCTGCCGCAAAAGTGTGCAAACTCATCTTCAAATGCTTTTACCTTATTGCCCAGAATGAACCATCCCTTATCCAGGCTATCCGAAAAACTTTCCCGGTAGCGCTCCATAAATGGCTGGTTCAGCAAATAAAGGTCTTCGTATGCTATCATACCTTTTCGTAAGCGGCTAACAGGCTCTCAAATGTATATGGAACATATATATAATCATTCGGTTCAAAATATTCGGATGCCAGCACCATCAGTATTGCATCTTCACTAAAGCTATGCATGTAATGCCAGTCTTCCGGCTCTATGATCAAGCATTTATCAGGGGTATCCAGCGCAAAAGAGGATTCAGCACTGCCGTTATTGTTATGGATAATGCAATGCCCGCGGATGCAGATAGCGGCCTGTATTGTTTTATGATGACGGTGCCCTCCACGCTGCGAATTATCGACCCCATAGATGTAAAATATCCTTTTAATATCAAAAGGAATTACACGTTCAATCACCGTAAGATTTCCGCGGTCGTCCGTAAATGTTTTTAAATTAATTAAGGAAGCCATAGCTCAATGCAGTTTTGGTATATACATTTTTATAATAACCTCTTAAAAAGAACAGGATATAACGCCCGGCTGTTTTACGTACCCATTGGATGTCGTTGGTGACTTCATGGGTTACAATACCTTTGTTAAAAGCACCAATTGCTCTTTCCGCAATAGAGAGCGCATTGATATATGGCCTGTAAATGTTCTTTACGGGGTTTCTTTCTATTTTGTAGCAGGGATCAGAAAGGATATAGCTATTGTTTAGCGTATAGTGAAAGCCATGGTAGTGATAGAAAACCAAGTCAAACTTTTCTCCTGTTGATTTTTCAATGCCGGTAACCTGGTTATCAGTTTTGCTAAACTCATATTGCTGAACATTCCAGGGGGCAACGCCACCCCCCAGATGTTTCAGCACATGAACAGTACTAAATCTGCTATGCCAGTTATCCAAATATTTCTGATCTCCAAACTTTCCGTCTTCAAACCGGTTAAAACACCACGTCAGGCAGGCATCTATCCACCAGTTCAACACTTCCATGCCTTCTGTGGTGTTTTTGAAGGTCATGAACTGTACGCAATATGTTCCGCTGGTGGCCGATTGATCATAGCAGGGTGTATATCTGTGTTCGGTGATCAGCACAGATTTGGTCCCCATTTCTTCTATCAGGACTGTCGGATCTTTAAAGAAAAGTAAATCAGCATCTACATACGTGCAATGGTCTAGTTTGTAGGTGTCAAGGCAGTATTTTATAGACGATGAAGCACAGGTCCAGCAGTATTCGCCTGCAGTCCTGCCGGGTTTTACACTTTTCAGACTTTCATTCTCAAATTTATGCAGGCTTACCACAGTAGCATGCTTTAGGTAAAGCCTGTTGAGTAAATTAAGGCAGTGATCATCAAAAGCAAAGATGTAGAGATGAAAATCTGAGCTGTTTTTTTCAAGCGAGTGGTACATGGCCAATCCCCGCGATAAATAGGTCGAATTAAATAGGGTGCAAAAATTAAGCATGTATGGTTCGGTTAATCAGGTAAAATCCTTTGTCGGCTCCAGAAGGTTTATTGTCTATATACATTACCGCTTCCCCTTCTACGTAGGAGGAGAACTCAGCGGCTACTTTGTACATGCCGGAAAAATGGCTTAAAAAAAACTCTTCATGAAAAAACCAGGCAGGGTAGGATGCCGGATAAATTTCCGGTGGTACGATCTGCAGGGTCAGTCTGTCGAAGGACTGTTTATTAAAAGCAGTACGGTCAAATAAAATGAAATCAAAATTATACCCGGCCAGTTTTTCCAGAAATGGATGGGGTTGTTCAAGGTATTGCACAGAGCTGGAAAGTAATACGAAGTCTATTTCCTTTTCTGCCAGGCAGGCGTCAATAGAACGGTAAAATTTTAATGTATCATTTGCAAAGTTCGCGTTCCCGCTGGTTACATAGTGCTCTTGCTCTACTACATTGTAGCTGGCACACACATCGGGGGTTAAAATTTCTCTAAGCTGGTAATAAGTGCTCCCTAATGACCCGCCAAAATCCAATATGTTAAGCGGTTGTTTTTTCAGATTTCGGCTTAGCGAAAGATAAGCCATCAGCGGATATGGGTAAACTTTTTTATCGAAGAGCACAGAATCACGTTCATAAACCGCTTCTCCCAATTTTACTTTAAGCAGCGCATTGGTAGTTCTTTCCAGGATGACATTCGAATCATATCCAGCTGCTTTTTCACGCACTTTCTCCCAGGATGTATAATCTCCAAACCAGCCGTATCGGTTCTTTCTGCGCCTTGAAAATAATTGTTTTAACATATCTGGTGTGCGGTTCTTGCATACAAGACAACAGGATATTTAAAAAGTCCTATAGGAAGAGGGGAATTTGTTTAACTAACATTTATTAAAATAATTTGTTATTGCCTAGGATAACCAATTGCAACGCGATATGAACTTAGCCATGAAAAAAAGAACACTTACATTGATTTTTATCGGCAGCTGCCTGATGGTGCTGATATCCTGTTCAAAAAAAAAGAATGTGGTTATTGAGGAGCCAACTCCTTCTGGACCACCTGTAGAAAAAAATCCGGCTAATTCTAGTTACACCCCGGCTTTTATCGGGCAGACCCGCATTGCAGGGGTTACAACTGCAACAAAAATTCGCTCAGGCATAGTGACATCTTCGCTCACGGCACCCTGGGGAATCGCAGCCCTGCCAGACGGGCGGTTCCTGATAAATGAAAAGGCAGGCCGCATGCGCATCGTCACTGCTACCGGGACAGTTGGGGAACCCATTACAGGAATTCCAACAGTGAACGCTGCCGGGCAGGGCGGGTTATTGGGATTATGTTTAGACCCAGGTTTTGCGTCAAACCGTATGGTCTACTGGTCATTTTCCGAACCAGGTGCCGAGGGGAACCGAACAGCTATAGCAAAGGGCAGACTGGCTGATAATGAGCGTTCCATTGAGGGGGCTACTGTTATCTTCCGGTCAAATCCAGCCTATGCCGGGACGAACCATTACGGTGGCAGGGTAGTGTTTGATCATTCAGGTAATCTCTTCGCAAGCACAGGAGAGCGTTCAGACAACGTTACCCGTGTCCAAGCACAATCAGTAAGCGCTTCAATAGGTAAGATAATCAGAATTACAAAAGAGGGGCATGTTGTTCCAGGCAATCCATTTATTGGACAAGCAGGTGCACTTGCTGAACTATATTCCATTGGCCATAGAAATCCGCAGGGATTGGCTGTGCATCCTGTGACCGGAGAGATATGGCAAGCTGAACATGGCCCAAGAGGAGGCGATGAATTAAACCACATTCAAGCGGGTGCAAATTATGGATGGCCCACTATTACCTACGGACTGGAATATAGTGGCCAACCAGTTCTTACAGGAATCCAGCAAAGAGATGGAATGGCACAACCTGTTTACTATTGGGACCCGGTGGTGTCACCGAGCGGTATGACTTTTTACAGTAGTGACCGAATTCCGGAGTGGCGACACAACCTGTTTATAGGTGCTCTTAGCGGTATGCATATTGTTCGGCTGGTGATCGAAAACAATAAGGTTACCGGTGAGGAAAGATTGTTGGCAAGCGAAAAACAGCGTTTTAGAGACATTACCCAGGGCATCGATGGTGCGCTATATGTCATTACTGACCAGGGAAGATTGTATAAAATTGACAGAGAATAGTGTCGTAAAGCCCCCTTTCATATGACGCAATTGCCCATTTGCATTTCAGCGCATTAAATTTAAATTTGATAAACAAATTAAATCTAAGGCCATGAACCAAAACATCATCTGCTGGTTTGAAATCTATGTAAAGGATATCGAACGGGCAAAAAAATTCTACAATGCGGTATTAGGAACAGCATTCATAGACAGTCCGGCAATGGGTGACTCGCCTAGCGGCATGAAAATGTCCTTCTTCTCACCAATGGAAAACCAGGGGGTATCAGGCGCCCTAATTGAAATGGCTGGCACCAAAGAGGGAGATGGCCATTGTGTAAATACCATGGTCTATTTCCCTTGTCAGGATGCCAGTGTAGAAGAAAGCCGGATTACAGCTGCAGGAGGAATGGTGAGTAAGCCTAAATTCTCTATCGGTGAATATGGATTTTGCTCCATATGTGTAGATACAGAAGGAAATCCATTTGGCCTTTTTTCTATGGAGTAACATATCTCAGCCATATCTCCTTCGCATCTTGTTCGCAAAAAGTACCTGTTTTGCGCATCATTTGCGAACAAGATGCGAGAGAATTACGGATCTGCCCGAAGCTATATAGCGCAGAGGTCCGGTCTTCATTCCAAACAATTGCTTTTAACTCTGCCAATTTGTCATTTATAAATAAATTTTAGTATTTTTGAAGCCCGTAAAAAAGCTAAAACTTTATGATTGATTTACAGCTGACAGATAAGACACACGATGAAGCGCGACAAGGAGAGGCTCTGGTGATCGATGCACCTTTGGTGCGCGGTGGCCGTAAACTGTACATAGAAAGTTACGGTTGTCAGATGAATTTTGCTGATAGCGAGATTGTTGCCTCTATTTTACTAGACCAGGGGTTTGAGACTACCAGCGACTATAAAGAAGCTGATGTAGTGTTTATCAATACCTGCTCTATCCGGGAAAATGCAGAGCAAAGGGTTAGAAACCGCCTTTCTCAGTTTGGCGTAGAAAAACGCAGAAACCCGAACCTGATAGTTGGTGTACTGGGTTGCATGGCCGAGCGCCTCAAATCAAAATTTCTGGAAGAAGAAAAACTGGTAGATGTGGTAGTGGGTCCGGATGCTTACCGTGAACTGCCTCAATTACTGAGCGAGGTAGAAAGTGGACATAAAGCAATTAATGTACTGCTTTCCAGAGAAGAGACCTATGCCGACATCAGTCCTGTCAGGTTAAACGGTAACGGGATCACTGCTTTCATTTCAATCATGCGCGGATGTGATAACATGTGCTCGTTTTGCGTAGTGCCTTTTACAAGAGGTCGCGAGCGCAGCCGCGATCCGCATTCGATATTGGCTGAGGCAAGGGATTTGTTCGACAGGGGATACCGTGAGGTGACCCTGTTGGGTCAGAATGTAGATTCCTATCAATGGAATCAGCCTAAGGCAGATCAGGTAAAAAATGACGACCTTACCGATGACATCAATACGCTGACGGGTGATGCTTTACTAGATGCGTTGAGCAAAGAAAGCGAATTGCCGGCTCACCGCTTAAAAGCAGGGCTGGGTAATGCAGATGTAAACTTCGCACAGTTACTGTCCGGCGTAGCGGAGATCAGTTCGGAGCTAAGGATCCGTTTTTCTACTTCTCATCCCAAAGACATTACTGATGAAGTACTTTATACCATCAAAAAATACGATAACATTTGCAATTATATTCACCTGCCAGTACAATCCGGTAATTCAAGGATACTAGCATTAATGAACCGTACGTATACCCGCGAGTGGTATATGAACAGGATTGACGCGATTCGCCAGATCATTCCGGGCTGCGCCATCTCAGCGGACATCATTGCAGGGTTCTGTACAGAGACGGAGGAAGAGCATCAGGATACGCTTAGCATCATGCATTATGCACGTTACAATTTTGCGTATACTTTTTCTTATTCCGAACGTCCGGGTACACTGGCCGCACGTAAGTATAAAGACGATGTGCCGGAGGATGTAAAAGCCCGCAGACTGGCAGAAATCTTTAAAAAACAACAGGAAGATTCTTTGGCTTGTCTGGAAGAGTTTGTTGGCAAAACAGTTAAGGTGCTGATAGAAGGGTTTTCTAAAAAATCTGATAAGGAATACCGGGGGCGTAATGATGAAAATGCAATGGTGGTATTCCCTGTTACAGATAAAGTAAAACCAGGAGAGTATGCTAGTGTTTACATAGAACGTTGTACATCTGCTACTTTGATAGGAAGGGTTGTTGAATAAACTTGCAGTTCTTTAGGCTCATCACGAGCGAATTAAAAAGATAAGTATTATTGATTTCATTAATTGATGGATATACAAGAGATAAAAAACCGTTTTGGGATCATTGGCGCTTCGCCATTGTTAAACCGGGCGATAGATATAGCCCGACAAGTCGCGCCGACTGATATGTCTGTGTTGATAACTGGCGAAAGTGGCAGTGGTAAGGAAGTTTTTTCACACATCATACACCAGATGAGTACACGCAAGCACGGTGCTTTTATTGCGGTCAACTGTGGTGCGATACCGGAAGGAACTATTGACTCAGAATTGTTCGGGCATGAGAAGGGATCGTTTACTGGTGCCCATGAAGCACGTAAAGGTTATTTTGAAGTAGCAAATGGTGGTACCATCTTTCTGGATGAAGTGGCAGAGCTTCCGATTGGAACCCAGGCAAGGTTGTTAAGGATACTGGAAAGCGGGGAGTACCTGAGGGTGGGTTCGTCGAAAGTCCAGAAAACAGATGTGCGGATCATTGCGGCTACTAATGTGGATGTATACAACAGGGTTAAATCGGGCAAGTTTCGTGAAGATCTGTACTACAGGCTGAATACCGTGCCTTTAAGGATTCCTGCACTGCATGAGCGCAAAGAAGATATCTACTTGCTGTTTAGGAAATTTTCTGCTGATTTTAGCGATAAATACCGCAGCCCGGGCATAGCACTTGAACCGGATGCTGTACAGATCCTGAGCAATTATAGTTGGCCGGGAAATGTGAGACAGTTGAAAAATATTGCAGAGCAAATCTGTGTTTTAGAGAAAGACAGGAACGTCACTGCGGCGGCATTGCTTAATTACATTCCAAACGAGAGCGCCACCAATTTGCCAATGGCTATCAATGGCAATAAAGAAGACTACACCGAAAGGGACATCCTGTATAAAGTACTTTTTGATATGAAAAAGGACATGATGGAGCTGAAGAAGCTGGTGGCTGAAATCATTCAGAGTGGTGGCAATACCGCGCATGTGATGGCCGATAATACACACTACATCAACCAGCTTTACCAGGAAGTCGATCAGACGATAGGTGGTGAACCTACACTGACCATCAAGAAGCCAATTCAGAACAATCCGGGCGAGTACAATTATTCGCATCAGGATGTTGAGGAGGTGGAGGAATCGCTGTCACTGATCGACAAGGAGTCTGACCTGATAAAAAAGGCGCTTAAGAAGCACAAGGGCAAGCGTAAATTTGCAGCGCAGGAACTGGGGATCTCGGAGCGTACGCTATATAGAAAGATTAAAGAACTTAATTTAAATTAAGATGAAGAAACTAATAAATGTGCTGGTATGTGTACTTATATTGAGCGGATGTAAGATTAGCCTGGACGGGGCTTCCACCGGAACTATGAAAACAGTAAACGTATTGGTATTTGAAAACAATGCCCCGCTTGTGGTGGCTTCATTGAGTTCCCAGTTTACAGAAGAATTGAAGACGAGGATCAGGAACCAGACCAAATTAAGCATAACGCCAAACGAACCGCATGCGGTGTTCTCTGGAAATATAACCGGATATGACATTACGCCTGTAGCGATACAGGACAACAAGCAGCCCACCGCAGGGGCCAACAGGCTGACCATAAGGATTCAGGTTAAATATGTAAACAACCTCAATCCAAAACTGAGTTTTGAAGAGTCGTTCGAGCGGTACAAAGATTTTAAACTGGTGGGAAGTCTTCAGTCGCTGGAGGGGCCGTTAATTAAGGATGTTACTGCTCAGCTTACTGAGGATATTTTTAACAGGGCCTTTGCGCAATGGTAAGCTAATTTATTAACTTAGCAACGTGGAGCAGGAAACAATGATCAAACAACAACTGGCGGCTTTAATTGCTGATCCCGGGAAGGTAAGTCCGGAAGACGCGCCAATGCTCAGGGATCTTGTACTGTTGTACCCATACTTTCAGCCCGCTCACCTGTTGCTGGCTAAGGCTACAGTAGGACAAGCTGATGGCAATGAGCAGCTGACGACAGCAGTTTTGTATACTAGCGGGGCTTTGCTGCATAACCTGCTGCATACGCCGGAGGACTTGCTGGATGCTGAATTTAATGTAGTCAGTTATCCTTCGTACGGGAATGATGCAGGCGAGCCTGAAGCACTGGATGAGGCCGTGATCGGTGAGGTGCAGTCTGAAAATTCAGAAATCCCTGATGAGGAGGAAGTATTTGAAGAGATCGGTGAAGTCGATGTTGCCGAATTCCGGAGCCCTATTCTTGAAAACATCGTAGCTACAGATTTCTTCGCTTTTCAGGATAACTTTCAAATAGAGGAGTACAGGGAGGGAGATGCGGTTGAAGAGGAGCCGGAACCGATACCAGAACCTGTGATCAGTAAGTATGATGATGATAAACTTCCTTATACCTTTTTGTGGTGGCTGGCAAAGACAAGAAAAGAGCACCAGCAGATCTTTCAGCCTTATGCCACACCTAGGCAGGAGCATGCCGGCAGCGAGTTAAAAAAGGGAAGTGCAAAAAGTTCTCCTGAACTGCAGCAGCAGTATGTAGAGCATATATTTCATATGCAAAGCGCTTTTGACGGAGCCGAACAGGAGTATTCACCTCTGGCATTTAAGAAAAACAGCAAGGGCAGTGAGATCATCGAGAGCTTTATTAAGAATGAGCCGCAGATCAGTCCGCCTAAGCCGGAAGCAATAAACAACGAGAATAAGGCCAGGAAGAGCGCAGAAGACCATAACGACCTGGTGTCTGAAACGCTGGCGAATATTTATATTGAGCAAATGCTTTATGATAAGGCAATAGAGACTTATGAAAAATTAAGTTTGAAGTTTCCAGAAAAAAGCCGTTACTTTGCCGACCTTATTCAATCTTTGGAAAAGAAAATTTAACAATATAACCGATTATGCTTTTTTTAATTATTTTATTAGTCATTATTTGTATTGCCTTGGCGCTGTTTGTTTTGATACAAAACCCTAAGGGTGGTGGTTTGGCTACAGGTGGGTCCGGAAGCAATATGTTTGGCGTACAGCGTACTGGTGATGTGTTGGAAAAAGGAACCTGGATTTTGTTGGCATTGGTAGTGGTGGTTACACTTTCTATTACTACAATTGCTAAATCCGGAAGTGCAGGTTCTGGCGCTTCTTCTAAAATCCAGCAGCAGCTGGACAATAGTGTGGCCCCTCCTCCAATAGGTAATATGGCCCCGGCCAATACGCCTCCGGCTACATCAGACACAACAAAGAAATAAATATATCATCGTCAGTAGGACGATGAATGTTAAAAAAGAGCCTGTATCATCTTTCATGATCAGGCTCTTTTTTTTATGTACTGCCAGTCTGACACGAAATAAATGTTGTGATAATGCATTAGCTGACAATGCTGTGTAAATTTGGCAAGCTGAAGCCATTGGCATAAAAACTGATGTAATTGTTGATACGTACTTAATACGAACTTACATTTTAACTAAAAAAATAAATTAATATCAAGTTATGGCTTTAAACCTTAAACCCATTTCAGGCACATCAAACAGAGTTATTGTTGAGCCTGCAGCGGCAGAAGAAAAGACGGCATCGGGAATATATATCCCTGACACTGCAAAAGAAAAACCATCAAAAGGAACTGTAGTATCTGTTTCTGAAGAAGATTCAGAAGGTAAAAAACCGACTGTTAAAGTTGGAGATGTGGTTATTTACGGTAAATATGGTGGTACAGAACTTCCTTATGAAGGTAAAGATTACCTGATCATGCGTGAAACTGATATCTACGCAGTACTTGCATAATCAGTAACTGATATCAGGATAAAGAACTCATTAACTACTAAAAACAACTACTAAATAACAATGGCAAAACAAGTAAAATATAATGTAGAAGCCCGTGACGCCCTGAAAAGAGGTGTTGACATTTTGGCCAATGCGGTAAAAGTAACCTTAGGCCCTAAAGGTCGTAATGTAATTATAGATAAGAAATTTGGTTCACCTGTTATCACTAAAGATGGCGTTACAGTGGCTAAAGAAATCGAATTGAAAGACCCTATTGAAAACATGGGTGCCCAAATGGTTAAAGAAGTGGCTTCTAAAACTGCTGACATAGCAGGTGACGGAACTACAACTGCAACTGTATTGGCACAGGCCATCGTAACAGCGGGTATTAAAAACGTAGCTGCTGGTGCAAATCCAATGGATTTGAAACGCGGTATCGACAAAGCGGTAACTGCAATCGTTGAAAACTTAAGATCTCAGTCGCAAACTGTAGGTGAGGACAATAACAAAATCAAACAGGTAGCTTCTATTTCGGCTAACAATGATGAGGTTATCGGTGCTTTAATTGCAGAGGCAATGGGTAAAGTAGGTAAAGATGGTGTAATCACTGTGGAAGAGGCGAAAGGTACTGAAACTGAAGTAAAAACAGTAGAAGGTATGCAGTTTGACCGTGGTTATTTGTCTCCATACTTTGTAACCAATGCGGACAAAATGGAAGCGGAATTAGAAAACCCTTACATTTTGATCTATGACAAAAAGATCAGCAACATGAAAGAATTGTTGCCTGTATTGGAAAAACAAGTTCAAACAGGTAAACCTTTATTGATCATAGCTGAAGATCTTGACGGCGAAGCTTTAGCTACTTTGGTAGTGAACAAGATCCGCGGATCTCTGAAAGTAGTAGCCGTTAAAGCTCCTGGTTTTGGCGACCGTCGTAAAGCCATGTTAGAAGACATCGCGATCTTAACTGGTGGTACAGTGATCTCTGAAGAAAGAGGATATAAATTAGAAAATGCTGACCTTACCTATTTAGGTACTGCTGAGAAAGTACTTGTTGATAAAGACAATACTACTATCATCAACGGTGCTGGTCAGTCTGAAGACATCAAAGCGCGTGTTAACCAGATCAAGGCTCAGATTGAGACCACTACATCTGATTATGACAAAGAGAAATTACAAGAGCGTCTGGCTAAATTAGCTGGCGGTGTTGCAGTTCTTTATGTTGGTGCTGCTTCTGAAGTAGAAATGAAAGAGAAAAAAGACCGTGTTGATGATGCATTACATGCAACCCGCGCTGCGGTTGAAGAAGGTATCGTAGCTGGTGGTGGTGTTGCTTTCATCCGTGCGATTGAAGCATTGGAAGGCATGAAAGGCATCAATGATGATGAAACTACAGGTATTCAGATCATTCGCCGTGCAATCGAAGAGCCTCTACGTCAAATCTGCCAAAACGCAGGTATTGAAGGTTCTATCGTAGTACAAAAAGTTAAAGAAGGTACTGCCGACTTTGGCTATAATGCACGTACTGATGTATATGAGAATTTAATTGCTGCTGGTGTAATTGACCCAACTAAAGTTGGTCGTGTTGCATTAGAGAACGCAGCTTCTATCGCGGCTATGTTATTGACCACTGAAGTGGTATTGGCTGACGATCCTGAAGATGCTCCTGCAGGTGGCGGTATGCCTCCAATGGGCGGCGGCGGTATGGGCGGCATGATGTAATCATTCGCTTTACAGTTCATAAAAAAACCCGCTTTATAGCGGGTTTTTTTATGAACTTTTTTTATTGTTGACTTTCACGTCATCTCGACGGAGCGGAGCGACGAGAGATTCTTGTATTTTCCAAAGATCTCTCCTTTGGTTCGAGATGACGGGTTCATAGCCCGGGCTGAGGTAGCAATTAATTTCAAACGTAGCTGCAGTTATCAAAACTGCCCTTATTTTTTGTTAGTTTTGTAAGACTATGCAAAGGGAACAGATCTCAGTATTTGATATTTTTAAGATCGGCATCGGGCCTTCCAGTTCACATACTTTGGGCCCCTGGAGGGCCGCGCAACAGTTCACTGCATTCCTGAAAGCACAAGGACTGATGGAGCAGACTGAACAAGTAAAGATTTTACTGTATGGCTCACTGGCTAAGACCGGTAAGGGCCATGGAACAGATATAGCCATATTGTTGGGCCTTGCCGGTGCCGATCCGGTTACATTTGATGTAAATGCAATAGACAGCACCATCGAAACCATTAAAAATGATCAGTTGCTAAAACTGGCAGATGAAAAGCTTATCACGTTTAATTACGAAGAGGACCTGATCTTTCTTTTCTTTGAAAGTTTGCCTTTTCATCCCAATGCGGTTACTTTTCAAGCCTTTTTGAGTAATGGAAAGGCTGTTTCAGAAACGTACTATTCTATTGGGGGTGGTTTTGTAGTTAAGGAAGGCGAAAACGGGAATGAAAAGACGCAGGTAGATCTGCCCTTTCCGATAGAGAAGGCGGGCGATTTGCTGCACTGGTGCCTGACCACAGGATTAAAGGTTTCTGAAGTGGTGATGGAGAATGAATCGGCCTGGCGCCAGGAGAAGGAAACCCGTAGCGGTATTATCCAGCACTTTAAAGTTATGAAGGAATGCATCTACCGTGGCTGTCATACTCCCGGGGTATTGCCGGGGGGACTGAATGTAGCGCGTAGGGCGTCGGCACTCAATAGAAAGCTGATCGGTAGCACTGGATATTCAGATTATGAGAGTTGGGTAATGGCAATCAGGCAGGGAGGTAATGGCTTTAACTATATCCTTGACTGGGTAAGCTGCTTTGCCCTT
This sequence comes from Pedobacter psychroterrae, assembly GCF_004331695.1. Classification (GTDB taxonomy): domain Bacteria; phylum Bacteroidota; class Bacteroidia; order Sphingobacteriales; family Sphingobacteriaceae; genus Pedobacter; species Pedobacter psychroterrae. Next base: position 1,197,829 of record NZ_SJSL01000001.1, read on the forward strand.
GCGGTAAATGAAGAGAATGCTTCTTTTGGCCGGGTAGTAACTGCACCTACCAATGGTGCTGCAGGTGTAATCCCGGCGGTGCTGCAGTATTACATTACTTTTTGTGATGGTTTTACTGAAGAGCGGATTATGCAGTTCATTGCCTGCGCTTCTGAAATAGGAAGTATTTTTAAGAAAGGGGCGACCATATCCGCCGCAATGGGGGGATGTCAGGCAGAGATCGGTGTGTCATCAGCGATGGCTGCGGCAGCGCTGACGGAATGCATGGGAGGTTCGCAAAGACAGGTGTTAATGGCCGCGGAGATTGCTATGGAGCATCACCTGGGGCTCACCTGCGATCCCATAGGCGGACTGGTACAGATCCCCTGTATAGAAAGAAACACCATGGGGGCAATTAAAGCCATTACTGCCAGCCAGCTGGCTTTGCAGAGCAATCCTGATAAAGCGAAGGTAAGTCTGGATGCTGTAGTAAATACCATGTGGGAGACAGCCCTGGATATGAACTCTAAATATAAGGAAACGTCTGATGGCGGACTGGCAACGAATATTCCTATCAGTTTGCCGGAGTGCTAAACCGGTTTGTCTGAAGAGCTTATCGCTTAAAAACCTTTAGTACCGCAGGGGCAACGTTTGCTCCCCAGTCGAGGTACATGTTGCCAGAAGGGTGCAGCCCGTCTGATGCAACCAGGCTATTGTCAGTTGCGGCATTTCGCGAAGCCGGGGTAATATCGGTATAGCTGATTCCCAATGTAAGGGTCTCTTCCTTATTGATCGCATTAAAGGCGTCTATCTCCTGCGAGATCATTTGCTGGTCGCGACCGCTTTGTTTGCCAAAAGGAGTAACTCCCCAGTCGGGAATAGAGACTACAAAGACATGTGTTTTGTCGCCATTCGCGTAGTCGATCGCGGTCTGCAACAGCTCTTTAAATTCCTTGCGGTATTTATCTTTTGATTCTCCCCTGTACTGGTTATTGACGCCGATCAGCAGGGTTACGAAATTGAATTTCCGTATCCCGCCAGATACTTTGATGGCGTCTAGCAGCTCGCTAGTGGTCCAGCCCGTTCTGGCAATTATGACTGGAGGGTTGATTATCAAGCCTGCTTTTTCAAGTTGCTTAACCAGTTGCGCAGGGAAAATTTGTGGACGGTCTACAGATTCACCAATGGTATAGGAATCTCCAAGAGCAAGGTAGTTGAGCTGTTTACCCAGATTTGGGTCGACAGGCTTTGTAGTAGTATCCATAGGCTTTTTAACAGTGTCTGCCGGTTTTTTGGTCGTATCTGCCACCTTAACTAGTGTATCGGCAGGAAGTCTCTCATTGTTCATTGGTATTATCCCTTTTTTGCAGGCCAATAATAAGCATAAACTCAGAAATACTGTAAATACCTTCATACCTATAAATACGAGAGCGGGAGTAATGCGGATTGCCTAATATAGCTCCATGCCGAAAAGATGGGCGATGTGCTGTTTTAATCTGTCTTTTACCTCGTCCATGTTAAGTGCAGCACCTAGTTCCCTTTGCATGGATGTTACCTCCTTATCGTCTATACCACAGGGCACGATGTTGCCGAAATAATCAAGATCGGTATTCACATTTAAAGCAAAACCATGCATGGTAACCCAGCGGCTGCACCTTACGCCCAATGCGCAGATCTTGCGGGCCTTATCATTGTCGGCATCCAGCCATACCCCGGTAAAACCGGAATAGCGGCCCGAGGAGATGCCGTAATCTGCCAGTGTCAGGATTACCGCCTCTTCCAGTGTCCTCAGATAAAGATGGATGTCGGTAAAGAAGTTGTCCAGATCCAGAATGGGATAGCCTACAATCTGCCCGGGACCATGATAGGTGATGTCGCCCCCGCGATTGATTTTATAGTAACTGGCCTGCTTTTTCTCAAGCCCGGCCTCGTCCAGCAGCAGGTTTTCAGGCTGGCCGCTTTTCCCCAGGGTATAGACATGAGGGTGTTCGCAGAATATGAGATAGTTGGGCGTGGGCAACTGTAAGCTTTCCGTCCGGTTACGGGTTTTTACCGCGACAGTCTGGTCGAAGATCGCTCCCTGCCTGGCCCATGCATCCTGATAATCAGTCAGTCCCCAGTCTATAAATTCAGTTTTTTTGTTCATGCTGCAGAAGGTTAGGCTACCACGTACCCAAGCATATAACCATCATCTGTTTTGAAGTAGTTTACAGTCAGTTCCCTGCTGCCTTCCTGCAGGTCGACAAGCGCATTCAGCATGCCCTTATCTTTGAGTTTGAATGGCTTGATGTGTATGTCCTGTTTAAATTCCAGGCCCTTCCTTCCATTCCATTTGTAAATGGCTTCTTTGGCGCACCAGCATACATAGAGGCCATTTGTGTTATCGCCTATTTGTTTTTGTGCAAGTTCCACATCTGACAGGAATTTCTGTTTGATACTCTTGATCTTGTGCTTGATCAGCTCGATGTCTACCCCCACTTTCTTAGTCTTGCTGATGATCACGGCCGCATAGTCGTAGGAGTGGCTCAGGGAAATTTCATAACCAAGAGCAGGGAGATAAGGTTTGCCATGATCGTCCATTCGGCAATCTATGTATTCATCCGTATTGAGCAGGGTCCTGAGCAGAACGCGGGTACTCAGCCAATGTAATAAACGCTTGCCATTATTTAAAGAAGCAATGACATCCAGCTCATGCTGTTTCAGTTGCAGACCTGCGGTCAACGCTGCTTCGGTCTCTTCGATCTTCCATACTGCCAGCATGGTGTCATCGTCAATATTTTTGTTAAAAACTACAGGCATCTCTATTTTAGAAAAACTATGCAAAAGTATCTTAAATTAATCATAATTTCGCCCAAATACTTTAAAGTGATTATTCCACCTGCTTTATTGTCCTTAAAAACCATATAAACCAACATGATACTGTCAGATAAGCGAATCCTGGAAGAAATAGACAAAGGGACTATTATAATTGAGCCCTTTGATCCGGAATGTCTTGGTACCAATTCATATGACGTTCATCTGGGCAAATACCTTGCAACCTATAAGGACAGGGTATTGGATGCAAAGGCACATAATCAAATAGATCATTTTGAAATCCCTAAGGATGGCTTTGTACTTCACCCCGGTACTTTATACCTTGGCGTAACACTGGAATATACAGAAACGCATGCCCATATTCCATTTTTGGAAGGCAAATCCAGTACGGGCAGGCTGGGTATAGATATCCATGCTACCGCAGGAAAAGGAGATGTGGGCTTTTGTAATACCTGGACACTTGAAATATCCTGTGCACAGCCGGTAAAGGTGTATGCAGGGATGCCGATAGGGCAGTTGATCTACTTTATGGTAGCCGGTGAAATAGAGACCATGTACAATGCAAAAAGCAACGCCAAATACAATAATAAAACCACCAAGCCGGTAGAAAGCATGATGTGGAAGAATAGGTTTTAGCCTCATTTTTATATATATTAGGGTTTTGTAACGCTATTGCCCTTTTAGATGAAATATAAATTATTCTTTCCGCTCCTGACCTTGCTTGTCCTTGTTTTTGCGCTTGGTTATAAATCAGATGACGACCCATTTGCTGCTCTGCTTAAAAAGCTGGAGACCTATCTTGAAAAGTATCCGCAAGAGAAGGTGCACATTCATCTGGATAAGCCTTATTATGCAATTGGCGATGACATCTGGGTGAAGGCTTACGTAATGAATGCACAAACCTCAGCCCCTTCCAGCATTAGCTCTGCCATTTATGTAGAGCTGCTCAATGAAAAGGATTCCATAAAACAGCAATTGAAACTACCCCTTGTTTCCGGGCTTAGCTGGGGAGATTTTAAACTCCCTGATTCTTTGGCAGAAGGAAATTATAGAATCCGGGCCTACACACAGTGGATGAAGAATGCGGGGACCGAATTCTTCTTTGATAAGATCATTAAAATTGGTAATTCCTGGTCGAACAGTGTTTTTACCAGTACCAACTATGCTTTCAGTAAGCAGAATGCAGCGGAGAAAGTGGAAGCAAATATCAAATTTACAGATAAAGAAGGCAAGGCCTATGCGGCAAATAATGTGGAATATGAAGTTCAGCTAAATTCCAGAAACATTGCAAAAGGCAAGGCTACCACAAATGAGCAGGGAGAAATCAATATCAGTTTCTTAAATAATCAGCCGGCCATCTACAAATCAGGTAAAATTGTTGCTACTTTGACCTTGCCCGACAAAAAGAAAATTGTGAAGAATATTCCGATTAAGGCAACCTCAAATAATGTGGATGTACAGTTTTTTCCTGAAAGCGGCAACCTGGTAGAGGGCCTTCCAAATAAGGTAGGCATCAAGGCAGTAAATGCTTCAGGCCTTGGAGAGGATGTGAGTGGTGTGATCGTGGATGTAGAGGGAACGGAGGTGAATAAATTCGAAACACAGCACCTGGGCATGGGAAGTTTTGTGATCAATCCTCAGCCTGGCAAACTGTATTTTGCGAAAGTAAAGTTCAAAGATGGCTCAGAAGGCAAATTTAATCTTCCGCGGGCGTTGGCAAGCGGATATCTCATTACAGTGAACAGTACCACCGACAATGTGGTTGCCAAAATATTAATGACAGCAGATCTCGTAGGAAAAGGAGAGCTGAAATTAGTGGCCCTGTACAATGGCAATGTGCTTTTTGTATCCCGGTCGCCATCCCAGAAGCAGATCATTACCACAAATATCCCTAAGAAGGACCTGCCTGCAGGGATTATCCAGTTTACTGCTTTCTCTGAAACCAATATGCCGATAGCGGAAAGGCTGGTGTTTGTAAATAACAATTCGAATGCCATCAGTGCAACGCTTGGCACGGCAAGGCAAAGCTACGAAAGGAAGGAAAAAGTAAGTGTAAACCTTAAGGCCCTATTTGAAGGTAAGCCAGTTCAGGGCAGTTTCTCTGTTTCGGTGACCAATACAGCCTCAGTAAAGCCTGATCTGGAAAATGAAAGTAATATATTCACTTCTCTGCTACTTAGCTCGGACCTGGCCGGCTATATAGAAAAACCCAATTATTATTTTCTTAATAAGGAACCAAAGACACAGCAGGATCTTGACAACCTGATGCTTACCCAGGGTTGGAGAAGGGTGCTGTGGAAAAATGTTATTGCCGGCGTATTGCCTGCTTCCAGTTTCCAGGCAGAAAAATCCTTAAAGATCAGCGGGACTGTTACCACTTTGGGAGGCAAGCCTGTGCCAAATAGTAAAGTTTCCTTATTTTCTTCCAGCGGTGGTTTTTTTGCCATCGATACCCTAACCGATGCACAAGGGAAGTTTAACTTTGACAACATGAGCTTCGGCGACAGCACCAAGTTTGTAGTACAGGCACGTACCGAAAAAGGGAAGCGAAATCTGGAGATTAAAGTGGATGTGGTGTCAGGGCAGCTGGTTACCAAGAGTAAAAATGCAGGGGATGTAACGGTGAATGTGAATGAATCTATAGCCAGTTACCTGAAGCAGAGCGACAACTATTTTGATGAACTAGCCAAACGGGGCGTGCTTGAAAGAACAATCATGCTGAAAGAAGTGAACATCGTAGAAAAGAAGAACCCTGCCAAGAACTCAACGAACTTAAATGGGGGAGGAAATGCGGATGCGGTAATTACTGCGGAACAATTGGGTACCTGTCCTACGCTTACGATCTGCCTTCAGGGCAGGGTGGCCGGCCTTTTGTTTAAAGCAGGTGTTCCCTACCTGCTTAGAAATGGAAATATTCCGATGACGATCATGCTGGACGGAATGGATGTCGGTGCTGATTTTCTGGACAATATCCCGCCTTCTGATGTAGAGACCATAGAAGTCTTAAAATCTATCAACTACACCACCATTTATGGAAGCCGCGGTGCGGGTGGAATATTGGTAATCACCACAAAAAGAGGGGGCGGCATGTCTGGTATCTCTTCTTATACCCCAGGCATCGTCACCTATGCGCCAAAGGGATTTTATACACCAAGACTATTTTATTCCCCTCAATATGACGTGGCCGATAGCAGGCCCGACTTTAGGTCTACCATTTACTGGAACCCGCATGTAGTGACGGCAGAAAATGGAGAAGCCGTACTGGAATATTATAATTCGGACGAAACAGGAACCTATAGGGTGGTGCTGGAAGGTATAGATATGCTTGGAAATATAGCACGCAGTGTTTATACTTACGAAGTCAAATAATTGAAGAAATGAATACAATAAGAGTCACCATAAAAGATCATCTGGCCATTATTACCTTGGACAGGGGCAAATCGAATGCTTTAAACGGTGAGATGATTACCGAATTGAACGACATGCTGGTCAATATTGCTACTGACCAGAACATTGCCGGAGTGATCATCACCGGCAAGGAGCATTTCTTTTCTGCCGGTCTGGACCTGATAGAGCTGTATAACTATTCTGAGTCTGAAGCAAGCGCTTTCTGGAATTTGTTTTTAGCATTTAGTGCTACCATCACCGCCTTCCCAAAGCCACTGGTAGCTGCTGTAAACGGACACAGTCCGGCAGGTGGGTGTGTGATTGCACTCGCATGTGACTATAGGGTCATGGCTGAAGGAAAATACATTATAGGCTTAAATGAAGTTCCCGTTGGGATTATTGTGCCCAACAGTATTTTTAAACTTTACTCCTTTTGGATTGGTCAGGCCAATGCTACCAGAAGTTTGCTGGAAGGTAAGTTGTTCTCTCCGGAGGAAGCATTTGAGATCGGACTGGTAGATGAACTGGCAAATCCTGCAAGCATAGTTACCACAGCTGAACGTAAGATCAGGAAATACATGGGTATGGAACGCAATACCTGGTCGCAGAGTAAACTGAATATCAGAAGAGACCTGATTGCAGCGACTGCTGCAGATCAAAGTAAAGATCTGGAGGCCATGCTGAAACAATGGTGGTCGCCATCTACCCGTAGCATTCTCAAAACAATTATTGATAACCTTCAAAAGAAATAGCCATGTACAACCAGCCAATGCTAAGAGATGATGCTTTAAAGGGTAAAACATATGTAATTACCGGGGGTGGTACCGGCCTTGGTAAGGCGATGGGTACTTATTTTCTAAAGCTTGGGGCCAATCTGGTTATCACCAGCCGCAAGGAAGAGGTATTGAAGAAGACAGCATTGGAAATGGAACAGGCCACAGGCGGAAAAGTGCTGGCGGTAGCCTGTGATGTAAGGGAATACGAACAGGTAGAAGACGTCCTGGCTGAAGCGCTTAAGGCATTTGGCAGCGTAGACGGACTGATCAATAATGCAGCGGGCAATTTCATATCGCCTACTGAAAGGCTTTCCGCAAATGCATTTTCTTCTATTATAGACATTGTGCTAAAGGGCTCAGTAAACTGTACACTGGCTTTTGGCAAACATTGGATCAAGGAAAAGCAAGCAGCAAGCGTACTCAATATAGTGACCACTTATGCTTATACCGGGTCTGCATACGTAGTGCCATCTGCCTGTGCCAAAGGAGGTGTTTTGGCCATGACTCGTTCGCTGGCAGTAGAATGGGGAAAGTATGGCATCCGTACCAATGCGATTGCGCCGGGGCCTTTTCCTACAAAGGGAGCATGGGAAAGATTGTTGCCCGGAGAGCTGGCGGAAAAGTTTGACTTCAAAAACCGTGTTCCGTTAAAGCGGCTGGGCGACCACCAGGAACTGGCTAATCTGGCAGCTTTTTTAATCAGTGATTTTGCAGGTTATATCAATGGAGAGGTCATTACCATCGACGGAGGTGAATGGTTGCAGGGAGCCGGCCAGTTTAACGGACTGGAGGCTATACCAGGAGAAATGTGGGACGCCTTTGAGCAGATGACGAGGTCTGCTAAAGGGAGTTAAACTTCAATTTTACCACCTGATGAGCGCACTGGCCCAGGTAAATCCTGAACCAAAGGCTGCCAGGCACACCAGGTCACCTTCCTTGACCAACCCCTGCTCCCAGGCTTCGCTTAAGGCTATTGGTACAGATGCCGCAGTAGTATTTCCGTATTTCTGGATGTTATTAAAAACCTTTTCATCAGGCAGTTTTAGCAATTGCTGCACATATTGACTAATCCTTAGGTTGGCCTGGTGAGGTACCAGCAGGTCTATGTCTTTTTCATCAAGATTGTTTTGCTGAAGCGCTTCCCTGATCACCTCGGGAAATTTAACCACTGCTTTTTTAAATACCGCAGGGCCGTCCATATAAGGAAGCGCGGCCCCACTTTCTATTTGTTCCTGCGTGATGAATAGTCCCCCAAGTTCCTGGTCCGGGTATCCGGGTTTGTCCTTGAGCCATTTATTGGCATGCGCACCTGGATAAAACATAGCAAGGATCTCTGCATCGGCACCATCGCTGTGCAGGTGTGTACTTAGTATTCCTTGTCCCTCGTTCTGAGTAGGCTGTAGTACCACAGCGCCTGCACCATCCCCGAATATCACCGACACATTGCGGCTCCTTGTTTCGAAATCCATTGCAAAGGAATGCTTCTCACTTCCTACTACAAGAATATTCTTGTACATACCTGTTTTAATAAACTGATCGGCTACAGAAAGTGCATATACAAAACCAGAGCACTGATTGCGGATATCCAATGCGCCAATCTCTTTCATTTTCATTTCGCGCTGCAGCAATACGCCGCAACCGGGGAAATAATAATCCGGGCTTAGCGTTGCAAAAATGATAAAGTCAATGTCCTGAGCTGTGATGCCTGCTCTTTCTATGGCAATTTTGGCAGCTTCCACACCCATTGTGGTGGTCGTCTCTTCCAGCCTGTCGGCAAAACGGCGCTCCTTAATTCCGGTGCGTTCCTGTATCCATTCATCGTTTGTATCCATAAAACGTGCGAGATCGTTGTTGGTATAAACATTTTTTGGAACGTAGTGGCCTACTCCGGCAATCCTGGAACGCTGCATAATAATTTGGTTTAGTATTAATTTTAAGCAAAAATAACTTTAACTGCAACATTATTTTAAATTACCTTATTTTTGTAAGATGTCTACAGAAACAAAAGAGGAAACATTTACATTAGAAGAGATACTCACCTCACTAAAAACCGTTCACCGCCTGATACTTTGGAACGACGATGTAAATACTTTTGACCACGTGATACACTGTATGATGAAATACCTTGATTATTCTGAACATCAGGCAGAGCGAATAGCCTGGGAAGTACACAACAAGGGCAAATGCGCTGTACTGGAAGGCTCTTTTACGGAAATGGAAGTTTACCGCAAAATCCTGCAGCAGGAAGGCCTGACCGTTTCTGTGGATTAATCCAAACACGCTGTAATAAAATAGTTACTCCTGTGTTTTTAAACTTACCCATCGTTTCTTTGTCCCTCTTAGTAGATTATGAATAATAAAATAAAGCACCAGATGAACAATTGTCTGCCAAAAGTTCTGCTATTGGCCATGATGATAGGTTTTACAACAGTAAAGCTACATGCACAGACAAGCAGTAGTGGTAAAATCACCGCAAAAGTTACAGACGCCCAAAACAATGAGACCATCCCTTTTGCTACAGCAATTATTATAGACCGGAAAACAAAGGCGGTGATAAAAGGTGTTCAGACAGATGCCGATGGCAACCTGGTAATGACTGGCCTGCCTAAAGGAGTATTTACTTTTAGAGTTAGTTATGTTGGTTATCAAACGATGGTCAGGGATTCGCTCTCGATCACCGATGCGCAGCCAGAGGTAAGCCTGGGTGCTATTAAAATGAAGACAGCCAAGGGAACTGTGCTGAATGAAGTGGAGATCACAAGACAGAAAAGTACCATGCAGCTGGGCATAGATAAAAAAGTATTCTCGGTAGACCAAAGCCTTGTAAGCGAGGGTGGTTCTGCCTCAGACCTCCTGCAGAATGTGCCTTCTGTACAAACTGACATAGAAGGAAACGTAAGTTTGAGAGGTTCCAGTGGAGTAAGGGTGCTGATAGATGGCAAACCATCATTGATCGCAGGGGGGAATGTCGCTCAAATCCTGCAATCTATACCAGCCAGCTCTATTGAAAGTGTAGAACTTATCACCAATCCGTCAGCAAAGTACGATGCAGAGGGGCAATCTGGTATTATCAATATCGTATTGAAGAAAAACAAGAAGCTGGGACTGAATGGTTCGGTGGCACTGACGGCGGGCAACCAGGATAATTACAATGCCAGTACCAACCTGAGTTTTCAGAACAGTAAAGTGAATTTATATGGAAATTATAGTTACCGGTACGGCAATAGAAACGGCGGTGGCTATAGCAACATTACTTATCTGAACAGTCAGTTTCCCACTGCCTATGCCAACCAGCTTACTGATGGAAGTTCACTGGACAAGGGCCATAATGCGAAAGCTGGTATTGATTATTACCTCACTCAGAGCAGTGTGCTGAGCTTCTCAGGAGGATTTAACATTCGGGATAATGACAGAAATGAACTGCTTAACATAGATCAGCTGGACAAGTTAAGGAACCCGCTGCAGTTAAGCAGAAGAGATAATGACAACTCAGGTACTGGCGGGAGTTATGACCTCAACCTGGACTTCAATCAGAAATTTAAAAAGCCTAAGGAAGAATTGACTTTCAATTTCAGCTTTTCTGAAGGAGATAATGACAATTATCAGATCTATGACACTGATATATATAACATCAACGGAGAAGCGGTAAGTTCCTATCCAAGTATACAGCGTACTGACGGGGATGGGTTCAACAGGAACTACAACATCCAGACTGATTATACACTGCCAATCGGAAAAATGGGCAAGATTGAGGCCGGATACCGCAGCCAGATCCGCTTTTCTGAGAACAGTACCTATGCGGATCAGCGGGACATCCTTACAGGCGACTTTGTTACCAACTTTGCCCTGACCAATGATTTTAATAACAAAGACCAGGTGCATGCCCTGTATTTTAATTATCAAAACCAGATCGGAAATTTCGGATATCAGGCAGGTCTGAGGGCTGAAGATGCTTTATTGACCACAAGCCTCGGGATGTACAATACATCCGGCGGACTGAACTATACGCCCGGCAAGGTGGCCTATACCAGGTTGTATCCGAGTGCGTTCCTGACTCAGAAATTTGCCGGAGAGCAGCAGGTACAACTTAGTTACAGCAGAAGGGTAAACAGACCAAGAGGATGGGATACCAATCCTTTTCTGGATGTTTCAGATCCTTTAAACTACCGTCGCGGAAATCCCAACCTGCAACCAGAGGATGTGCATGCTTTTGAACTTAGCTACAGCAAGTTCTGGAAAGCAGTGACATTTACTTCAAGTGCATACCTGCGTCAGACTAATGACGTCATCCAGAGAATACGTACAGAGCCGGATGAAAATGGGATCACCATTACAACACCACAAAACTTAACCAGGAATATTTCAAGCGGACTGGAGCTAATCGGTCGTGTTGACCCTACAAAATCATGGAACTTTACCGGAAATGTAAATCTCTATCAGAGTAAAATAGAAGGTGTACCGGCCTTTGGCATCGTGGAGAATTCAGGCTTTAGCTGGAATGCCAACCTGACCAATAACTTTGTATTGCCTTATGGGGTGACATTGCAGATCAAGGGCGATTACCGTGCTCCTGAAGTAATGGCCCAGGGTAAAAGGAATGCAATGTATGCAGTAGATGCCGGAGCCAAATACGACTTTAAAAACAAGAAATCGTCCTTAAGCCTGAACGTAAGGGATGTATTCAATACCCGCAACTGGAGCATGACTACAGAAGCCAACAATACCATCATCGACTTCAAACGTAGAATGCAGGGTACAATGGCCAGCCTGACTTACTCCTACCGTTTTGGAAAGAACGACTTTAGTTTCAAAAAGAGTAAGAAATCTGATCAGCAGGAAATGCGTTCGGATGAAGAGTCATTTTAGACTATAAAAGAAAATGAAAGCCTGTCTCCTTAATCTCTCCTTACTCTTGCTTACATTCTGCACATTTGCGGCAGACAGGGGCGTGATTTCGGGTAAGGTTGTGGAGCAGGTAGGTGGAATGCCTATTCCATCAGCGGTGGTAGCGATATATGTAACCGGGACTGAACAACCGCTCATTACATCGCCTACAGACGAAGATGGCCTGTTCAAGATCGGTTCCCTTAAGTATGGCAGTTATACAGTAAAGGTACAGTACATGGGTTTTGTACCGGTGGTGATCAATGACGTAGTGCTGTCTGGCAAGGAGCCTGAAAAAAGACTGGGTACTTTAAAACTGCTTGCTGACGAAACAAATCTGGACGAGGTAACCATCGAAGCAGAAAAACCGCTGATACAGTTTGCACCTGATATGCTGACTTATAATGTGGAAAAATCGGTACTCGCAGAAGGAAGTACCGCAAGCGATATTTTAAAAACCGTACCGATGGTGGAGGTAGATCTTGATGGCAATGCAACGATATCGGGCAAAAGAAACACCAGGATATTTATCGACGGGAAGCCCTCAGACTACATGACTTCCAACATTGCAGATCTGCTTAGTATTTTGCCCTCAGATGCGATCGAAAAGATTGAAGTAATCACAAATCCTCCGGCCAAATACTCTGGCGATGGGGAAGGCATCATCAATATTGTGATGAAAAAGAACTTTAAGATCGGGCTTGGGGGTAATGCTGGATCAACAGTAGGGCTTCAGGGCAATACCAATATGAATGCCAATGCGTCTTACAAAAGCAAGACTTATTCCATTAATGGTGGCGGCGCTTACCGGTATAATATCCGCAAGAATACCAATGAAAACTTCCGTGAGAACTTCTTTACTGATACCGCCTTCTATTTTAATAACCTGAACAGCAACAGGAATACCGGCGATGGTGGAAACTATAGGGTAAATTTTGACTGGAATGTCAATAAAAATCAGAACCTTAGGATATCGTCCAGCTTTGAAAATAACATCAGCAGAAGTAATAGCGGAGCTTATAACCATTATCTGGATGAAGAGCGCATAGAGCGCAATCTTAGAAATCAGCTAACCACAGGAGATATCAAACGGCATACATTTGTTTTTGATGCCGATTATGAGCTGAACATGGATACCACCGGAGGGAAGCTGTCGGTGGGGCTGACCTACAATGATAACAATGACCTGAACGAGCGGTTCCAAAACAGAACGTTTGTACCAGCCAACCGAAATCCGCAGCTTCAGGAAAACAGCAATGGGGTAACGAATAACGGACTGACCTTCAAGGCCGATTATGACAGGCCAATATTCAAAAAAAGAGACCATATTGAAGTGGGCCTGATGTATACATTCCGCAACAATAATAATGACCAGCGTGTTCAGAATTTTGACTTTGATGCCCAGCAATATGTTGTCAACGAAAAGGTAAGCAACCAGTTTTTATATCAGGAAGACATAGTGGCAGGATATGCGTCGTACAATCTACGGGGTAAAAACTGGGGTGCAAAAGCCGGTTTAAGAGGGGAGTTGACCACAGTTCATTTCGACCTTTCTTCTGGAGAGAGTTATGATATCGATCCATACCTAAGCTTATTTCCCAGCTTTTCCCTCAACAGGAACTTTAGAAAGCGGTACAACATTGGCGCATCTTACAGCGTAAGGATCAACAGACCGAGAGAAAATTCACTGAACCCGCAGGTCAATAACAATGATCCCCTGAATATCAATTATGGAAATCCCGAACTGTTGCCGGAACTGACCCATCAGATGGACGTGAGTTTCAATGTTTACGGGGAGCGCTGGTCTTTTGTTCCTAAACTTGCCTATTCAAACCGAAGGGCAGTTATTGAACGGTACAGGTCGGTCGACCAAACAGGCGTATCTGAAACAACTTATGACAATGTAGGCGCAAATACGGAATACAGCCTTTTCTTGATCGGTAATTACCGTCCGCATAGAAAAATCTCTACTAACGCCAATTTCAGCTTTAGTCAGGCCTCTTATAAATCGGATATAAACAGCTCGCTCAACAGGACTGGAAAAAACCTGAGGGGAAATGTTGGCCTGTCTATGGAACTGCCATTTAAAACTGCCTTTGAAGGCAATGTGAATTATTACAACAACATCTCCGCGCAGGGCAGAAATAAGGGATCCATCACTACCTGGATGGGTGCCAGAAAGGTTTTTTTGAAGAATAAGCTCAATGCTAGGATCAGCATCAGTGATCCGTTTGGTAGGAGCAGCAATTCTTCTTATAGCGAGGGTGTAAACTTCAGGTCCCAGAACTATTATACCAGCAACACCAGCAATGTGACGCTCAGCCTCAACTACCGCTTTACCCGGATCAGCAAGGTCAAAATACCTCCTCCTTCAGAAACAGCACCTAAAGCCAAGCCCTAGTTTTATTTAAAAAAGCAGAATTAGTATATTGCGGCTATGGAAGAAATCAACCCATGGGTTAGTGTAACACAGCGTGGAGTTTATCAGAATAATTGGATCGGCCTTACCGAACACGAAGTAATTAATCCTTCAGGAGGCAAAGGGATCTATGGCGTGGTGCATTTCAAAAACCTGGCCATTGGCATCCTGCCGCTGGATGACGAATTGAATACCTGGATAGTAGGGCAGTACCGGTTTCCGCTCAATGCTTACAGCTGGGAAATTGTAGAAGGCGGAGGGCCGCTTGACATAGACCCACTGGAAAGCGCCAAAAGGGAACTCCTGGAAGAGACAGGATTGATCGCTTCAAACTGGATGGAAATCCAAAGAATGCACCTTTCCAATTCGGTAAGCGATGAGCTTTCGATCACCTATATTGCCAGAGGGCTGATCCAGGGCCAGGCAGAGCCGGAAGAGACCGAGCAGCTTACCGTACGTAAAATCCCCTTTGAAGAGGTTTATAAAATGGTCATGTCGGGCGAAATTACCGACAGCATCAGTGTAGCGGTAATTTTAAAAACAAAGATTCTTATACAGGAAGGCCATTTAAAATAATTATAATTGTGGCAGATTTTCACAGGCTATGAATAAACTTTTAGGATACCTGCTCAGTATCATATTTTACTTTTTCTTTTTTCTGACTTTAGTGGTCTTTCAGCCAATACAATGGGTATGTTACCGTTTTTTTGGATATAAAGCCCATAAGGTTTCTGTAGATTTTCTCAATTTCTTTCTTACTTATTGCGATTTCTTCCTGGGCGCTTCCGTTAAGTTTGTAAACCAGCAGCAGTTGCCATTAGACCGGCCAATTATCTTTGTTGCCAATCATCAAAGCATGTATGACATACCCGGCCTCATCTGGTTTTTAAGAAAATACCATGTAAAGTTTATCTCAAAGATTGAGCTTACCAAAGGGATTCCTTCCATTTCGTTCAACCTGAAGTATGGAGGTGGAGCCAATATAGATAGAAAAGATAGCAAACAGGCAGTTTCAGAGATCATCAAGCTGGGCCGCAGAATGAAAGAGCACACCTGGTCGGCCATGATATTCCCTGAGGGTACGCGCTCCAAAGACGGCAGGTTAAAACCCTTTCAGATAGGTGGTATCGCTACGCTGTTGAAGGTAGTGCCCACTGCGCTGATCGTACCTGTAGCCATTGAAAACTCATGGAAGATAGTCCAATATGGCGCTTATCCATTGAGTGCAGGAGCGCAGCTGCGCTGGACAGTTTTGTCTCCAATAGAGCCGGCTGATAAAAAGCCTGAAGATGTAGTGGCTGAAGCCGAAAACCAGATCAGGATAAAACTAAAACAGCTGCCTGCCTAAATATTCTTGTTGTCTATGTGTTTAAAAAACTCATCCCGGTAAGTATCTCCTATCGGAATGATCTTTCCGCATATAGAGATCCGGCTGCGTTCTATACTTTCAATCTTGTCGAGCGAGATAATATAAGATTTATGGACCCTGATAAACTGACCGGAAGGAAGGGTTTCTTCCATTTTCTTCATGTTCTGCAAAGTAATGATCCGTTCTGCTTTGGTATAAATAGAGATATAATCTTTTAAGCCTTCAATATAAAGGATTTCGTCGAGCTGGATCTTTTGGATCTTATGTTCTGTTTTGACGAATATAAAATCCTGAACAGAATGGCTGGTTGTCGAAAATGGAGCCGAAGTTACAACCGGCTGCGGGGCAGGAACAGGCTCTGGGGTTTTCATACGGTTGTGCACTTTTTCCACTGCTTTATAAAATCGGTCAAAAGCGATCGGCTTCAAAAGATAGTCGGATACATTCAGGTCATAGCTTTCTAATGCGTATTGTGAATAGGCCGTCGTGAGGATATAATTAGCTTTGCCACTGGCAATTTTCAGGAATTGTATCCCCGTTAATTCCGGCATCTGAATATCTAAGAACACAAGATCAATTCCACCTGCCTGTACCAATTGTAAAGCCTCTATTGCATTTTCTGTACGCTTTACCAGTTCCAAAAAGGGTACTTTGGATACATAATCTTCAATAATATCCAACGCCAGCGGCTCATCGTCCACCGCAATACATTTTAACTTCATCATATATCAAGCATTAATTCTGTGGTATAATGGGTAGCCGAATTTACGATATTTAATTTATACCTGTCGGGATACAACAGTTGTAACCTGCGTTCAACATTGTTTAGCCCAACCCCACCCATTTCATCCTTATTATATTTATTCTTTTTATTAGTCACACTAAAGTGTAATATCTTTTGATTAGCAATGATATTGATCTTAATCGGATTTTTTGGATCATTTGCAACACCATGTTTAAAGGCATTTTCAACAAATGATATCAATATCAACGGAACGATCTGTTGATCATCAATTTCCCCATTTAAGGTAAATTCTACATTTGCCCCATCCTTAAATCTCAATTTTTGCAGCTCTATAAAGCTCTGAACATATTCAATTTCTTTATTTAAAGAAACCCAGCTGTCATTGCTTTCGTAGATCATGTAGCGCATGATCTCTGATAATTTCAATATGGCATCGGCCGTCTTATCAGATTTCTGATAAGCCAGCGAGTAGATGTTGTTTAAAGAATTAAACAGGAAATGCGGATTAAGCTGCGACTTTAAAAACTGCAGCTCCATTTCTTTTTTTTCCATTACCAGGTTGCGCTGTACGCTTTCATTGCCGAACCAGTCCACTGCAAATTTCAGTAATGAACTCGCTACGATAAAGAAACCTGATACGAATATGGTACTAACTACATATTTAAAGATGTTTAGGTACGATCCCTCGCCTGCATCAGCAATATAGGAAAACAGAGTAGTAGTATGAAGACTGGCGAGTGCCATCTTGATGAGGCTCATCAGTACGATCACAATGATGATTGCTACGACATACAGGCCGTACTTCTTCTTTTCTTTTACCAGTAAGGGGATCAGCAGGGTGTAGTTGATATAAAAGATAGAAATGTTTGCCAGTGCAGAATAGCCATAGTTTACGGCAAGATTAAAAATTGTCCGCTCGCCTTTAAAATTCATGATCTCCAGAAACAGGACCAATCCTATTAATAGCCAGAAAAGAAGGTGCGCTATAAAAGGGCCTCTACTTTTCATTAAAACTACTTATTGCAAAAAAATTCATACGTCCAAATTAGGTATTCTGAGGGCTTTTAAGGATGTTCTTTCGACGAACAGGCATTTTTTTTCTACCAAATTCCTAAATAACCCAATGAATTGCAAAACTATACATTTAAGGCGTTTATCTAGAATAATATGTACTTGGTCTAAAACATTTTAACAGGAATTTTTAAATTATTCTATTTGTTTCATCAAACAGAGCAAGCGAGCTCTTGAGAACAAAAAAATAGAAATAAACACTCGAAAAAACAAAACGAATATGAAAAGGTTAACAAACGTATCTCCATTTTTACTTTTACTGGTTCCTGTTTTTATCATGATGTTATTGACATTCACTACAGGTAATGTAAACAATCAGAATGAGGAAGTTGCTTTAAAATCTGCACCTGCAAAAGATGTATTGACAAAAGTGGTTAGCCCACTTACAAAATAATTAGACCGGTCATGGTGCTGTTAATGGCTCCTTATCATTCATGTACCTGCTTACATGGTCGGCCACAAATAAAATAGTAGATTTAGTTTTTAGTTAATAGTAAGAGATGGCGGTTTATACCGCCATTTTCTTTTTGTAAAAAAAATATTTTCACATTTATTTTGATAACTAAAAAATTAGTTATAAGTTAGTACTAAGGTTTTAGTTATAGGGTATTGCGCAGTATCTCAACCACTAAGACCGTTATAGCAAAAACTCATGGAAATAAAAGATTTGACAAAAGCAGAGGAGCAGATTATGCAGGTAGTATGGCAGATAGAAAAGGGCTTCGTTAAGGATGTGATGGATTTATTGCCCGAACCTAAGCCGGCCTATAATACGGTCTCTACCATTATCAGGATACTGGAGGTGAAGGGCTTTATTGCCCACGAGACTTTTGGTAAAGCCCATAAGTACTATCCCATTGTCAGCAAGGAAGATTACAAGCGCCATGCAACTGAAAAGCTGCTGGGTGGTTACTTTGAAAACTCTGTGGAGAGTATGTTTTCTTTCTTTGTAAGGGAGGAAAAGCTGGATGTGGGGGATGTAGATGAGATACTTAAAATGATCAACAAATTTAAAGACAAAAGAAAATGAGCTGGGCACACTACATCATCCAAGTCAATATATACCTGGTGGTATTCTATGGCTTTTATAAGTTGCTGTTAGAAAAAGAAACTTATTTCGTTCTCAACAGGATCTATCTTGTCAGTGCCGGTTTGTTCTCATTAGCGATACCATTTCTCCGGTTTGAATGGTTTACCAGGCAGGAAGCCGTACAACCGGTATACGTAGGCGTAGACCAGTTTAACCAGTTTATAGTACAGGCAGGTGTAGTACAGCAGGAGCCCGACCGCTTAACAGCAAGTAACTTGATAGTAGTGGTCTATTTTTGCGGCGTGCTTTTCTTCATTTTCAGGCTTATTTATCAATTGCTTTCTGTGCGCGCGCTGCTTAGAAAAGAAGGTGCTGGTTCGGCCTTTTCATTCTTCAGTAGTAAGGTGGTAGATGGCAAATTGCCACAGGTTAAAGTAATAGATAAGCATGAAGAGATCCATATCAAGCAGCTACATACCCTGGATGTGTTGTTCTTTGAAGCCATCGGAATCATTACCTGGTTCAATCCCATCATTTATTTCTACAAGCGTACTGTAAAGAACATTCATGAGTTTCTGGCCGATGAAGCGGCTGCGAACTATCAGGGTGATAAAAAGGAATACGCTTTATTGTTATTAAGCAGTGCGTTTGGTGTTGCACCAAACAAGCTGACCAATAGTTTTTTTAACAAATCACTTATTAAAAAAAGAATTTATATGCTACACAAACAACGCTCGAAAAGAACAGCTATCCTGAAATATGGGCTGTTCTTACCTTTATTTGCCATTACATTAATCATGTCTTCGGCCACCATCCGCAATAGCGAAAAAATCCGGGAAGTAGCACAGGAGCTACCAATTTCGGAACCATTAACCATGGTTAAAGAAGTAGTGACTGAGGCAGTGAAACCCCTAGCCCAGGCAACTAAGACCGTAACTCCAACTTTAACAATAGATGTCGACTGGGGTGATTTTTATACGCATCTAAAAAAATCAATCAGGTACGCCCCACTTGCACAAGAGAATAATGTACAAGGTTACACACAGACTTTATTTACCGTTAAAGACGGGAAAGTCGAAGAGGTGGTTTCTGCAGACCCGAAGCTGGGTTCCGGAGCAGATGAAGAAGTTAAGCGATGCATCAAGTCTTATGCCAACTACGGGGCCATTCCTGATGGGAAATATTCACTCATTGTCGCATTTACCCTGTCCGGATCTGATGTAAACCAAAATGATTTGAAGAACAAAGGGTTGAAGCCTGTAGATGGATATACTCCCCTAGCCAGTGAGGTGGTTATACGGGGCTATAAAAAGGCAGATGGATCATCCGCTAAGGTCACTGCTGTGTCCTTAAACGAAATAGTTGTCCGCAAAGATGAGAACACAAGCAATTCTGAAAGTAAGGTTTATGATTTTGTCTCTTTAGATCAGGCACCAACATTTCCTGGGGGGATGGATAAATTTTACGAATACCTCAAAACCTCTTTAAGATATCCTGCGGAAGCATTTGCTAACAATACCCAGGGGAAAGTTTTTTTATCATTTATAGTAGAAGTGGATGGCGATTTACGCGACATCCGTGTTGATCGCAGATTGGGTTCAGGTACCGATGAGGAAGCCGTTAGAGTAATGGCCACAAGCCCTAAATGGGTGCCTGGTATGAAAGATGGCAAGCAGGTAAGAGTTAAGTTTAATATACCTATCAGTTTCACTAAAGGAGCTCCTTCGCAGCCAGGTGCGCCAGGACAGGGGGCTACTAAAAGCGAAGGCACGGTGACGTACTCTACTATGGTAAATCAAGATCCTAATAAGGTATATGATTTCGTGTCTCTGCAGAAGCAGCCTGAATTTGTAGGTGGTATGGCAAAGTTTTTTGAATACCTTAAAAAAACAGTGAGATATCCAGCGGAGGCCCAGAAGAATAAAGTCAGCGGTAAAGTATTCCTGTCATTTGTGGTAGAAAAGGATGGTAGCCTTACCGACATTAAAGTAGACCGTAAGCTAGGGTCCGGACTTGACGAAGAGGCGGTACGGGTTATTG
Organism: Pedobacter psychroterrae; assembly: GCF_004331695.1. GTDB lineage: Bacteria > Bacteroidota > Bacteroidia > Sphingobacteriales > Sphingobacteriaceae > Pedobacter > Pedobacter psychroterrae. Next base: position 1,218,343 of record NZ_SJSL01000001.1, read on the forward strand.
AAGAGTCTCCAAGATGGATTCCTGGTGTACAAGACGGTAAAGCAGTCAGGGTCAAATTCAATATTCCTATATCATTCTCTCTCACCCAATAGTACATTACACACAAAACCCCGGCTAAATTAGCCGGGGTTTTGTGTGTAATACCCTTGTCTCGTTGTATAAAACTATTAAATATCTTCCTCAGATACAAATTTTGCAGAATAAAAATCTCTGTTCATGCGTGCAATGTTCTCCAGCGAGATCCCTTTAGGGCATTCCGCTTCACAGGCGCCGGTATTGGTACAGTTACCGAAACCTTCTGCATCCATCTGGGCTACCATGCTCTGAACCCTGCGATAACGCTCTGGCTGGCCCTGAGGTAGTTGTGCCAATTGAGAAACCTTAGCAGAGACAAAAAGCATGGCTGATGCATTCTTACAGGTAGCTACACAGGCTCCGCAACCGATACAGGCAGCAGCTTCAAAAGCCGAGTCGGCCTGGACTTTAGGAATCGGCAATGCATTTGCATCCTGGGCATTTCCTGTATTCACAGAAATAAACCCTCCTGAGGCAATGATCCTGTCAAACGCTGTACGGTCAACCGTCAAATCCTTGATCACAGGGAATGCACTTGCTCTCCAGGGTTCTACCACAATTGTATCGCCATCCTTGAAGGAACGCATGTGCAGCTGACAGGTAGTAATTCCTTCTTTAGGTCCGTGAGGTCTTCCGTTGATAAACATAGAACACGCCCCGCAGATTCCTTCCCTGCAGTCATGGTCGAACACAATCGGCTCATCACCCTTAGAAATTAAATCTTCGTTCAGCACGTCAAACATTTCTAAGAAAGACATATCAGGAGAAATTTCTGATACCTTGTAGTCCACCAAATTACCTTTGGTTTTGTTATTCTTCTGACGCCAGATCTTCAGCGTTAAATTCATATTTCCTGTACTCATGATATTGAGATTTTAGTACTTAGCAATTATTTATAACTTCTTTGTGCAACTTTGATATTCTCAAACTTCAGTTCTTCCTTGTGCAGTTCGAAGTTTACACCTTCTTTATATTCCCATGCAGATACATAAGCATAGTTTTCATCATCACGCAACGCTTCGCCCTCTTCGGTCTGGTACTCTTCTCTAAAGTGCCCGCCGCAAGATTCATTTCTGTTCAGCGCATCTCTGCACATCAGTTCGCCCAGCTCTATAAAGTCAGCCACGCGTCCGGCTTTTTCCAGTTCAGGATTGAACTCATCAGCTGAACCCGGTACACGAACGTCAGACCAAAAATCCTTACGTAGCTGCTGTATTGCAGCGATGGCTTCTGTCAGCCCCTGTGCATTTCGGGCCATACCACATTTATCCCACATGATCTTTCCCAATTTTTTGTGGAAATGATCTACAGACTTAGTTCCTTTTATTGCAAAGAATTTGTCAATGATGGCTTTAGCGTTGGCCTCAGCTTCAACAAAAGCAGGGTGATCCTGAGGGATTGGTTTGGTTGAAAGCTCTTTAGAAAGATAAGCACCAATTGTATAAGGGATCACGAAATAACCGTCTGCCAGTCCCTGCATTAAGGCAGAAGCTCCAAGGCGGTTCGCACCATGATCTGAGAAGTTGGCTTCCCCTAAAGCATACAATCCCGGAACGGTGGTCATCAGGTTATAATCTACCCAAAGGCCGCCCATGGTATAGTGAACCGCAGGATAAATACGCATCGGCAATTCATAGGGGTCTTCTCCTGTGATCTGTGCGTACATGTCAAACAAGTTGCCATATTTCTCTTTGATCACCTCACGGCCCAGTTTCATACAAGTTTCCTTGTCAGGATTGTGAATGTTATGTTTATTGGCTTCTATACGGCCGTAACGTTCAGTATTTGCCTTGAAATCCAGATACACAGCAAGTTTCGAATTACCTACACCATATCCTGCATCACAACGCTCTTTGGCCGCCCTTGAGGCTACATCACGTGGTACCAGGTTACCAAAAGCAGGATACCTGCGTTCCAGGTAATAATCTCTTTCATCTTCAGGAATTTCTGAAGCTTTACGGTTGTCGTCTTTCTTTTTAGGTACCCAGATCCTGCCGTCATTACGCAAGGATTCTGACATTAGGGTCAGTTTACTCTGGTGATCACCTGATACCGGAATACAAGTAGGGTGGATCTGAGTGTAACAAGGATTGCCAAAGAAAGCACCTTTTTTATGCGCTTTCCAGGCTGCGGTCACGTTACTGCCCATAGCGTTTGTAGACAGGTAAAATACGTTTCCGTAGCCTCCGCTGCACAACAATACCGCATGGCCTGAATGACGCTCCAGTTCACCGGTGATCAGGTTACGGGCTATGATCCCGCGCGCTTTTCCGTCCACTACCACTACTTCAAGCATTTCATGGCGGGTAAACATTTCTACTTTACCCATTCCTATCTGACGCTCCAAGGCACTGTAGGCACCTAATAATAATTGCTGGCCAGTTTGTCCGGCAGCATAAAAAGTCCTCTGCACCTGTGTACCTCCGAAAGAGCGGTTGTCAAGCAAGCCGCCGTACTCTCTTGCCAAAGGTACACCCTGTGCCACGCACTGGTCTATAATGTTTGCACTCACTTCGGCCAAACGGTGTACGTTGGCTTCCCGTGCGCGGTAATCACCACCTTTAATGGTATCATAAAATAAACGATAAGTACTATCGCCATCGTTCTGATAATTCTTTGCAGCATTGATACCACCCTGAGCGGCAATAGAGTGCGCTCTTCTTGGTGAATCCTGGAAACAAAAACACTTAACTTTATATCCCATTTCTGCAAGGGTAGCCGCTGCAGAAGCACCAGCCAGACCAGAACCTACAACAACGATTTCTATGCTTCTCTTATTGGCCGGATTAACCAATGGCATAGACGAACGTAGTTTGGTCCACTTTTCAGTTAACTCTCCTTCTGGTATATGAGCATTTAATTCTGCCATGATATTTAAACTTAAGATCAAAAATTATTTAATGAGACCAAAATGCATTGCGAGCGGCATTGCCGCAAAAAGTACGGAGATGATGATAGAATACCAAAACCCTAAACCTTTAATGATCGGAGTATATTTTTTATGGTTCCAGCCCAGTGTCTGAAATGCAGAAGCAAAGCCGTGCAGCAAGTGATAGGCAAGTGATCCCATTGAAAACACATACAATGCTACCAGCCATGGGTTTTTAAATGTCTCTACCATTACGGCAAATAAATCTTCGTGCCCGTTGGCATCTACTGTAGGAATGCCTGTAAAACGTGATGTCACCCAGAATTTAGAGATATGGACAATCAGGAATATTAACAATAAAGTTCCCAATAGGCCCATAGAGCGCGAATACCATTTGCTATTTGCCGCACCATTGTTTACCGCATATTTTACCGGCCTTGCAGCGTTATTTTGTGCCCATAACCTGAAGCCTTGTACAATATGTGCAAGGAGTCCTGCAAACAATACGATCTCCATTGACCGGATCAACCAGTTGGTAGCCATAAAGTGTGCACCGATGTTGAAAGTGAGCCCGCCGTCATTCAAGAAGATCAGTGAATTAAGAAAGCAGTGCACTACTAAAAATGAAATAAGAAAAAGGCCTGTAATGCCCATTATCAATTTTTTTCCTATAGACGAGGAAAAAGCGTTTCCGAAACCAGCCATTTATTGTTTATTTTAGTTTTGTCATGCAAAAGTATTTAATAAAAGAATTAATTTGTTAATCACAAACATAAAATACGGATAAATAAGCTATTTAGAAACGTTCTAAGATTTCCTGGCAAAAAGTCGATTATAATTCAGTGTAAGACAACCTTCTGTTCCCTATTTGTCTTTTATCTGTGTGCTTGTCAGCTGCGGATGGGCGACCGACGAGGAACGGGCCAGCTACGGCTCACAGTCGGGTTTTTCCGAACGTGGCCCGAACCTGAGCCGAAGCTGGCCCGAAGGTCAGCCGAAGCTGAAAGGGTACCAGTCAGAACGCAGATCAGTAGCAGACACACTGCTTATAGATGTTTTCATCTTTGTTTTTCAAAGAACTTCAAAATAGTTTTTGACTCCTGACATATAGCTGTCACTATTCCCTTTTATGTTTGTTCTATAAATAATTAAAAATAGGAAACATGGAAAAATCACACGTATTAAGAGGTTTAGCAACAGTCAATTTTTATGCAACTGACCATGATGCAGCAAAAAAATGGTATAGCGAATTTTTGGGTATTGAGCCTTATTTTAATGTTCCGGGCTATACAGAATTTCGCATTGGCGATTATCAGCATGAGCTGGGAATCATTGATGCAAGCTATGCACCGGAAGGCTATTCGGCAAAACCATCAGGTGCGATTGCACATTGGCATGTGGACGATTTAAAAGCCACACTCGACAGACTTATCGAGATGGGTGCAACAGCATATCAGCCTGTTACAGACCATAGTCAGGGGAAAGGGACATTTGTTACTGCATCTGTAACCGATCCTTTTGGCAATATTCTTGGTATCATGACAAATGTTCATTACCTGGAAATTTTGAACCAACAATAGAAACCGAAATTGATCTGACGCAAAAAAGGGAAGCAATTAAATTGCCTCCCTTACTATTTATAACGGAATTTATTTTAGAATGTATAGCTGAATGTACCTTGTGCAGTTACACCCGCAATGGTCGTTGTGCCGTTTTGAGATGCCGGTAGTGCTGCTTTCACATCGGATGCGTTATTAACGGCTTTACCATTTACACTGGTGATCAGTAGCCCTTTAGGATCTCTGAAAGAATCAAATGTTTTACCTTGTTCTACATTGGTGATTACCACGCCATTTTTAACACCATACTTTGCTTTTAGTGCAGCGGGTGCAGGTGCAAATGTAGCACCCAGTTTTTCGATCCGTGCTCCGCCGCTGTTGCTGGCAACAGCGGTATTATCATCTTTTATGCTGTTCTCGCCTTTGAGTGTCACGTTGACATTTTTCAATTGTCCATCTCTTAAGTAAGTCAGCTGGACTTTATCGCCCGGACTCAGGCGCCCGATTTTTTCCTGAAGGTCTGGTGAATCAAAGATAGTAGCACCTTCTACCTTTTTGAGAATATCACCCTTTTTCAACCCTGCTGATGCTGCACCGCTATTTGGAAGTACATCAGTTACATATAGACCAGTAATGTCATTCACTTTTAATTCTTCAGCTCTGTCAGCATCCAATGCGGCAAAAGTAACCCCAATATATCCGCGTTTTACAGAACCATATTTTCTAAAGTCATCCAGGATCTTTTTAGCCAAATTAACCGGGATGGCAAAACCATAGCCTTCATTTGTACCTGTTCTGGATGCGATAGCGGCATTGATGCCGATCAATTCACCATTGGCATTTACCAATGCACCTCCGCTGTTTCCAGGGTTAATGGCTGCATCGGTTTGAATAAATGATTCAATGCTTGTGGGAGCCGGCCTTTTGCCTGTTCTCTGGTATTCTTCATACTCTTCTTCGGTAGGCTGCTGACTTCTGGCCAATATGCCAATACTACGTGCTTTAGCGCTTACAATTCCTGCAGTAACAGTAGTTTGCAGATCCAGCGGAAAGCCCACTGCCAATACCCACTCACCGATCTGTACATTGTCTGAATTACCCATTTTTACAACAGGTAGGTTTGTCGCGTCTACCTTGATCAGGGCAAGGTCAGTGTTAGGGTCTTTTCCTATTACTGTCGCGCTTACTTTACGTCTGTCTGACAATACCACTTCAATCTTGTCTGCATTGTCTACCACGTGGTTATTCGTAACGATATAACCATCAGGAGTTAATATCACTCCTGAGCCGGAGGCTGCTTGTGGCGCACGCTGCATTCTTCTTCCGCCGCCGCCAAAAAATTCTTCAAACATATCCATCGGCGAACCGCCTCTTTCATTTCCTGAGCTGCTACTTCCATAAGAAGTTTTGATATGCACTACCGCCGGCGAAACCGCCGCCGCTGCCCCTACAAAATCCACAGCTCCAGCTGAGGAAATCTTTGGATTGCTTGCAAAAAGCACATTTTGTTGTTCAGCAAATGACAATTGTTCATTTTTTGGCTCTAATAATTTATAGCCGCCAATTGCAGCTGCACCACCTATAAATGCAGCCAACACTATTAATCCTATTCTTTTCATTTATATATTAGTTTATTTTTTCTTTATGAAAACTCATCTGAGTCTCATATTCACCTAAACAATTATTTCTTTCAATTGATTTATTCAAATTTAATACCATATCAACGATATTTGCATCTGTATAAGGTCATGAATACTGTTAAAAAATGTTAAACCAGCACATTACCCATAAAATGAGCATTCAATTTTTCAAATACCAGGGCGCCGGAAACGATTTTATTTTAATCGACAATCGCGGTCTGTCTTTTAAAGATACGGATAATAAAATTGTCCATAAGCTGTGCGACAGGCGTTTTGGCATCGGTGGAGACGGATTTATGCTCTTGCAGAACCATCCGGACTTTGATTTTGAAATGCGTTACTTTAATGCTGACGGCAATCCCGGCAGCATGTGCGGCAACGGTGGACGCTGCATCGTGGCCTTTGCAAAGCATCTGGGAATTATTGACAGTGAAACTAATTTTTTGGCAGTGGATGGTCCTCATTATGCCAAAATTTCAGATGAAGGTAACTGGGTTGACCTTCAGATGATTGATATTGATACAATTTCCAAAGATGGGGAAGCGTATGTACTAAATACAGGATCACCACATTATGTAGCTCAAATGCAGGGTCTGGAGTCTTATGATGTTTATCATAATGGCAAAGAGATCAGGAATAATGAGACTTACCGTAGCGAAGGCATCAATGTTAATTTTGTAGAGGATCAGGGCGATCATCTTTTTGTGCGCACTTTTGAACGTGGTGTTGAAGATGAAACCTATGCTTGCGGTACCGGCGTTACTGCTGTAGCACTGTCAATGGCTTACCGAAAAGGACAGACTGGTCATGTAGAAACTCCGGTTAAGGTACTGGGAGGTAACCTGAACATCAAATTTGATTATGATGGCAGCCGGTTTACACAGGTGTTTTTATGTGGGCCTGCGGAAAAGGTATTTGAAGGAAAAATCTCGATTTAATGATTAGTCCAGCTCGGCTAGGTGGGCTGCTATACCGATCTTAATCTCTCCGAAGCTAAATTTATTTCCCAGATGTGACCGTATCGGTGTCATATTGACTGTTTGCAATACTTTGATGGCCTGCAGGATTTTGTCAAGTTTCTTATTTCCCAATATATCGATGGCATCAATTTCCTGTTTGGCTACATAGTGAGCCAGATGACCCTCTATGGTGCCTACAGCCATTTTTCGTGCAGCAGCAATTTCCGCAATGGACTTGCCTTCCTGAAAAAGTTCCAGCGAGAGCTCTTTAGTATCCACTTTTTCATCTTTGTCTTTAGGAGCTTTGTTTTTAGCCGAAGCCGATTTTCCTTTGGTTTTCTTATCTGTAAAGTCAAGCTTGCCGGGCATAGCGTATACTTTTTCCATCTCTGCAGCGCGCTGGGCCTGGTTTATAAGCGTAGTAACATCTTTTTTTGTAAACTCCTCGCCATTGATCATTGCCCTTAGTAAGGCGGTGGCTTTGCTGATCTTTTTTACCTGTTCATAAAACATGGCTTCTATCTCGAGTAGCTCTGTCAGATAGGCCACCACCTGTTTATCCTGTTTTACCAGTTCCATCCGCTCAAAAATTCTTTTGGAGAAGTCAGACAACTGAGGATTAAAATACCTTTCGGCAGCTGTGGCCCTTTCCAGCAAAGCAGTAAGCCCTTCTGCTGATTTAACCTGGTATAACCTTTGGATCTGTACCAGAAATTTGCCCGAATGCACTTTTAACTCGCTATGGTCTTTAAGCAGCTGAGCTGCCCATTTTACATGTTTCTGCTTGGCCGATTTGTTAATGTCTTTGGTGTAGGAATGTACATGCTCATACAAGTAATTGTCGAGGGGGTTCAGGTCAAAGCTTTGCAGCAGGTATGACCTTAAGAAGTGTTCACTGTCACTCAGTATTCTTGATTCCAGCTCGCCGGCCGACTGCTTGTTCTTTGAATAGGCGGACACGCTATGGTCCTGTCTGATGCCTGTTCCCGGGATTTTTGAAGTAAGCACCAGCCCGTCCAGCGACCGCAGCCTCGAAAGCGCAACGTAAATCTGGCCCGGTGCAAAGGCACTGCCTATGTCAATGATTGCTTTATCAAAAGTCAGGCCCTGGCTTTTATGCACCGTGATGGCCCAGGCGAGCTTCAAAGGATATTGGGTGAAAGTACCGATCAGCTCTTCTTTTATTTCTCCGCTGACTTTATCAGTGGTATACCTAAAGTTTTCCCACTTGTATTTTTCCAGCACTATTTTCTCGCGTGCGCCATCTGCCTGCACTTCAATTACGTCTGCACTAAGATCGGTAACCGTAGCAATCTTTCCGTTAAAAAAACGCTGCTCACCTGTAGGGTCATTTTTAATGAACATGACCTGTGCGCCTACCTTAAGTTCCATGATCTGTTCGGCAGGATAAGAGAATTCGCTGAATTCATCTTCTATTTTTGCGGTGTATAAATAGGATGTTCCCTTTAGGCTATCCAGGCTTTGCTTGTTTAGTGTGTCAGCCTTATTATTGTGTGTGGTGAGGGTGATGAATTTGTCTTCCGGGCGGAGTATGAAATCAGGTTGATAATGTTTTTCCAGCAATGCGATATCAGCTGCTGTCACCTGATTATTTCTCAGATTGTTCAGCAGGTTAATGAATTCGCTGTCTGCCTGCCTGTAGATTTTTTCCAGTTCAATATATACCGGGGGTTCCTGTTGCAGTGCTACCGCATCAAAAAAGTAGGCGCTTTTATAAAACTGCCCCAATAAGTTCCATTCATTGGATTTTACCACTGGAGGTAACTGATGCAGGTCGCCAATGAATAAAAGCTGTACGCCACCAAAACCAGCATTGTTCTTCCTGACATAGCGCAGCATCATGTCTATCGCATCCAGCAGATCTGCACGCAGCATACTCACTTCATCAATGATCAGCAGTTCCATGTCTGTAAGCACTTTTCTTTTAGCCGCATTCATGTTCAGGGTCCTTACTATAGACCTTGGCGTATTGTATTGTTGGTTGTAGTGGTCACCATCTGCGGCAGGTGGTTTAGGCAGGTAAGTTCCAAATGGAAGCTGAAACAGGGAATGTATGGTTACACCTTGAGCATTGATGGCCGCAATACCTGTTGGGGCTGCTACCACCGCCTTTTTATGCGTCAGGCCGATTAAATTCCTTAAAAAAGTTGTTTTACCAGTGCCAGCCTTTCCTGTAAGAAAAATATGTCTTGAAGTATAGTTTACAAATCTGGCAGCAAGCTCAGCAGGATTAGCGGTTTCGGAATTCGGCATGAGCAAAGTTAACAAGAATTAACACACTTTAACACCCATCTTATTTTAATACTAAAGTTTTAGTTATACATTTGGTCAACCTGAATTTCCTGTATGAAAGTATTCGCTCTCCTCAATTTCCTACTATTGATCTGCGTGGGCTCTTTATTTGCCCAAAAACAATACCTTATTAAAGGGACTGTTACTGACAGTATGGCCACTTACAAGATGGTTAAAACCAGTATATCCGTGTTGAATGAAAAGGATTCTATCCTCCTGAAATATACCCGTGCAGATGCTGAGGGTAATTTTATACTTAACAGTCCGAAATCCGGGAAGTTTATTTTATTGGTTACTTATCCGGGCTACGCCGATTATGTGGAGAATTTCATACTGGATTCTGTGAATACAACAAAGGATTTTGGCAGCATCAATCTTATTCTAAAAGCAACCCTGCTCCAGGATGTCATCATACAGGGTAAAGTGGCCTCCATCAAGATCAAGGGTGACACTACAGAATACAATGCGGGAAGTTATAGCATCGCCCCCAATTCAAAGGTAGAGGACCTGTTAAAACAATTACCCGGCATACAGGTAGACAAAGATGGGAAAATAACTGCCCAGGGTGAAACAGTCAATAAAGTGTTGGTAGACGGGGAAGAGTTCTTTGGTGACGATCCTACACTGGTCACAAAAAATATCCGTGGCGATATGGTGGATAAGGTGCAGTTGTATGATAAGAAGAGTGATCAGGCCACTTTTACGGGTATTGATGACGGGGAAAAGTCAAAGACCATCAATATCAAGCTCAAGGAGGATAAGAAAAACGGATACTTCGGCAAATTAGAAGGCGGTGTGGGTACAGATAAATTCTATAATAATCAGGCGATGTTTAATGCCTTTAAAGGAAAGCAAAAATTCTCTGCCTTTGGTATATTTGGTAATACCGGGCAAACTGGTCTTGGCTGGCAAGACAGAGATAAATATGGCGGTTCCGGCAACAGTATGGAATTTTCTGATGACGGGGGGATTATGTTTTTCTCAGGCGGCGGCGACGATTTTGACTCTTTTGATGGCCAGTATAATGGCGAGGGTATCCCCTCAGCTAACAGTGGTGGATTGCATTATGAAAACAAATGGGATAGTGACAAGCATGGCATTAATTCCAATTATAAAGCAGGTTCCATTAGTATTGAGGCTGCAAGAGACAACCTTACCCAAAATAATCTCCCAGGGGGACTTATTAACAGCAGTTCCAATCAAAAGTTTGACAACATGATGTTCAGACAAAAGGGGGATGTGACCTACACCATAAAGCTTGACACTACATCAACATTAAAAGTTTCCATAGATGGAACGATCAAAAACAGTAAAACAAGCGACGATTTTATTTCCGCTAGTTTAAGAGGAGACAATTCGTTTTTAAACTCCGGGATCAGGACGTTAACTAATGATGCTGATCAGCAATTATTTAATGCAAATGCGCTTTGGACAAAAAAATTAAAGAAAAAAGGAAGAACATTATCCGTAAATGTCAAACAGGCAATAAATGACAATGACACAAAAGGCTTCTTAAATTCAACCAATAAGTTCTTTAATGAGCAGAACAATCTGGATAGCACACAAGTCATTAATCAATATAAAACAAACTATACTAGTAGTGCTGTATTTAATACCAATATGACTTATACGGAGCCCCTATCTAAAATGATGTCTCTGATATTGAATTATGGCCTTGGAGTTAACAACAGCAGTTCCGACCGTAAGTCCTTTAATCAAAGTGTATCTGGTGAATATGATATCCTCGATAAAGAGTTTAGCAACGATTTTGAACTCGATCAGCTCTCGAACCAAGGTGGTGCAACTTTTAACCTGAAAATGAGCAAATCGACAATAAATTTCGGAACAAAAATAAGTGGGGTGAGATTTCAGCAGTTCGACGCCTATACTGACAAGACTTTTAAAAGGAATTTTATAAACTGGAATCCGCAGGCATCGTTTCAGTATAGGTTTTCTCAGCAAAAATCCATGCGGTTCAGTTATTATGGTAATACCACACAGCCAGGTATTGATCAGATTCAACCGGTCCGTGTGAACACAGACCCGCTAAATATCACCTTAGGTAATCCGGATCTTAGACCATCCTTCAGAAGCAATTTGAGTGTGGGATATAATTCCTACAAGATCCTTAGTGATCAGTATATTTATATGAATGGCGGTTATTCATTTACTACAAATCCAATCATCAACCTTACTACTACAGATCAGGCCGGCAAAAATACCTATGAATCCATTAATTTAGGCAGCAAAAATCCCTATAATTTTTATTTCAGTAGTGCTTTCAGCAGGAAAATAAAAGGGCCGGATATCAGTGTGGGAATTGATCTTGATGCTAACGGAAATGTGAATTATACCATGGTCAGCAATAAAATTAAAACAGAATTAAATACCACTAAATCGTCTAATTATTCCGGAGGATTAAATTTTTCAAAATACAAAGATAAAAAGTACAGCTTCCGGGTTTCAGGCGGACCCTCGTACAATATTATAAGTTCCTCGCTACAAACCAGGGTTGATAACAAGGGCTGGGGGATTCAGGGAAATGGAAGTTTTAATGTTTATCTGCCTGGAAAAATTGAACTCAGTACTGATGGATACTATCAATACACTGGGAAAACCCAAACTTTCGATCAGGACCTGGAACGTTTTATTTGGAATGCCTCGATCTCTAAAAAATTCTTTAAGCAGGAAAATCTGATGCTTTCCCTTTCAGGAAGGGACTTACTGAACCAGAATGTCGGCTTCAGCAGATACGCCAGCGGCAACATGGTTACCCAAAACAGTTACACAACCATACAACGATATTTTATGTGCACCTTAAGCTGGGACTTCAGCAAGATGGGCGGGTCAGTAGCAAAAAAATAAGAAGATGAAACACACACTAATTATGGTCAGCGCCTGCCTGTTGTTCAGCATCAGCAGCCTGTTTGCACAAAATGTGAGATTTACCACCGACGGAATCATAGAATTCGAGAAAAGCTCCAATATGTTTGCGATCATGAAAAGGCAAATGGAAAAAAATTCCAGCAGTTTTATGCAGCAGGCTTATGATGCTTATGTCAAGAACCAGCCCCAGTTTAGGGTATTAAAGAGCACGCTGGCATTCTCTAAAGACAAAACTTTATATACGCCGATAGCAGAAGAAAACAGTTCCAGGGGTTTTTTCTTTAATGATCCTTCTACCGAGCAAAGCAACACCACCTATACAGACCTCGCTTTGGGGCTGTTTACTACGCAGAAAAAGGTTTATGAAGAAACATTCCTGGTAAAAGACTCCGTAAGAAAGATAAACTGGAAAATAACCAGTGAGATGCGTACGATAGCTGGTTACGAATGCCGCAGGGCAAATGCCATTATCCTCGACTCAATTTACGTAGTGGCCTTTTATACAGATAAAATCGCTGTTTCAGGAGGTCCGGAATCATTTACCGGTTTACCAGGAATGATATTGGGAGTAGCGCTTCCTCACGAGAACATCACCTGGTTTGCCAAAACAGTTGTCGATAAATCCCTTGGTGCAAATGACTTAAAAATACCTGCTAAAGGCAAGCCGGTAAACAATAAAACCTTGAGAGAAACAATTAATGCCGCTTTAAAAGATTGGGGAGATTATGCGCAGTCAGCATTAAAGGCATTCCTGCTTTAATTCACCAGCAGTTTATAGCCTTTTCCATGAACATTGAGGATCTCTACTTTGGGGTCTTCCCTCAGGTATTTTCTGAGTTTGCTCAAAAACACATCCATGCTGCGGCCGTTGAAATAATTGTCGTCATGCCAGATACTTAGCAATGCTTCCTCTCTGGTAAGCACGGTATTTTTTTTAAGGCACAGGAGCTGCAACAGCTCGGCTTCCTTGGTCGACAGTTTCTGTTGCTGGCCTTTATACTGAATCATCTGGGTGGTATAGTCAAAGGTATATTCACCTATCTGGAACAGCGTCTGCGCAGGTGTATTGTCAGCAGTTTCCTTAACTGCCACACGCTTCAAAAGTGCATTTATCCTCAGCAGCAACTCCTCTATTCTAAAGGGTTTGGTGATGTAATCGTCACCTCCCAGGTTATATGCAGAGGCTTTATCCTCCATCATCGCTTTGGCTGTAGCAAATATGATAGGTACTTCCTGGTTGATCTTTCTGATTTCTTTACCTAGCGTAAAACCGTCTTTCTTTGGCATCATTACATCAAAGATACACAGGTTAAATTCCTGCTTTGTAAAAGCGCGGAGGCCTTCATCGCCATCCACACATAATACCACTTCAAACTTGCCTTTAAGCTGCAGGTAATCCTGCAAAAGCAGTCCAAGATTTGGATCGTCTTCTACCAATAAGATTCGTTTCATTTGCTGTTAATTTAGTTTAGTGGTAAGCTTATTTCAAATTTGGTTCCTTTGTCTCTTTCACTATGTACTTTTATGGTCCCCCCCATTTGGGCCACAATGTCCTGAACATAATTTAAGCCCAGTCCAAACCCTTTTACATCGTGCAGGTTTCCGGTAGGCACTCTGTAAAACTGGTCAAATATCCGTTTTGTATGTTCTTTGGTCATACCTATCCCCTCATCCTCTACCTCGATGACCAATGCTCTTGCCGTGTTTCTGGTCCGGACAGTTATTTTTGGAATGTCTTTGCTGTATTTATTCGCGTTATCTACTAAGTTATAAAGTACGCTGGATAGGTGGAGTTCATCACCGACAATCACGGGTTGTGCTGCCTCGTTCTGTATGCTGACTATTGCATTTTTCTTTTTCAGTTGCAGGTCCATACTGTCGATCACTGCCAGCACAAGATCATTGACATTCACTTCTTCATGTTCCAGTTTCAATTGATTCTTTTCTATCCGGGCAATGCTGAGTACCCGTTCTATATGATTGCCAAGCCTTACATTTTCATCATAAATAATTCCGGCCAGTCTGCTGATCCGGCTTTTATCATCGGCTATTTCAGGATCTTTAAGGGCTTCGCTTGCAATCATGATGGTAGCTACGGGAGTTTTAAACTCATGGGTCATGTTGTTGATGAAATCTGTTTTCATCTCAGAGATCTTCTTTTGCCTTAATATGGCATACAGCGTATAGGAAAAGATAAAGATCAATACCAACAGTAAGCCGGCTGAAGAGGCCATAGTCGCCCACATATTGCTCAGGATCAGGGAATTTTTGTCAGGGAACATTAAATACAGCATTCCAGGATCACGAAATATGTCGTTGCCAAATAAGGGTATTTTATAAATATTGCCGTTGTTACTTTCAGCCCCTGTGATATGGGCAGCGGGACTGTAAAGCAGGGAATCTTTGTTGGCCAGCTTAAGCCAGAAATCATAATTCAGGCTGATATTTCGGGTGAGCAATTCCTTTTTGATCAGCGTATCCAGGTCATCTTTAGGTACCCGCTTTTCAATGGGCACATTTACTTGGCGCATTTCATTCCTGACATCTTCCAGATATTTTAAGCCGTTTACTTCAAAAACGGTCTCATTTTCTGTCGCTGCAGTATCATTCATCAGTCTTTTTAAGGCTTCCTGATATTTTCTTTCGGCGATTTTGTCCTCAGCTTTGAATTTCACTGCAGCCTGTGTGGTTACCTGCTCGAGGGTGATGGTTATTGGGGTAAGGTTTCTAGGATTATACGCTAAGTATCTGATGCTGTCTGGCAATCTTCCAGGGAGCATGGAGAATGTCGATGATTTTTTTGGGGTGATGGTCTGGTTGATCGTTCCTCTCATCTTGCCAAAGTTATCAACCCCCAAGTCTACCTGTATTTGTAAAGCAGCCACTCCTTTATTGAGTTCGAAATTGGTGATCTCCTGAAATATCTCTTCACTAATTACCTGCGGCGCCGGGAAGTTAACTCTAACCAGACTGTCGCGCGTATTTAGGTCTTCAATGATGCGTTTTTGCTGATCAAGCTTGCGCTTTTCTTCTTCTTCTTTATACTGCTCTTTGAAATCTACGATCTGCTGGGTCCTCAATCTGAAATCGCGTTCGCGTTTCATCCTGATTTCAAAATCTTTTTTGGTTAGGTGGTTGGCAGCATAGCGTTTCTGTACTTTACTGACCACATCATTTAATGCCTGATTTACATTTTGTTCAAAAAGCTGCGACTTAAGGTTATAGGCTTCCCTTATGTAATACAGCTGCATTACAAACACGCCAAGCAAGGCTATGGTCATCAGGGTGGTTATCAACCAAAGACTCTTCTTCTTCATAGGTATTTACTCAAAAATAACGAAGGATTTACAGAATTGGTTGATTTTAACATATTTTAACCAAATGAGGTATACTATTTGGCTTATGTATAGACTACGTAACGTGTAGTTAACTAGACTTTGTCGCAAATCCCCCGTTATATTGTCGCATGAAACCTTGGGCAGGATTTTAGTTTATGATTATATTTGATCTATCAGGTAACAATTAAAATAATCAAATATGAAAAAGTTAGCATTCAGCATTACCATCGACGCTACTCCCGAAAAAATCTGGAACATTATTATTGGTAAAGAAACCTATCCGGCTTGGACATCAGTATTTGCCGAGGGTTCTTCCGTAGAGACGGACTGGAAAAAAGGGAGCAAAGCAATATTTGGGGATGGCTCAGGCTCGGGAATGATTGCATATATTGAGGAACATGAGCCTAATAAGTTTTTGTCTATTAAACATGTTGGGATGCTGAACGATGGGGTGGAAGATACAACAAGCGACAAAGTAAAAGACTGGGCTGGTGCACATGAAGACTATACCCTTACACCAGTCGATGGAAAGACCGAATGGCTGGTTGAAATTGACGTAAATCAGGAATGGGAGGAATACATGACTAAAGCATGGATTCAGGCACAGCAAAAAGTAAAAGAAATGGCTGAGAAAGCCGGTTAATTTTTATGGCCGGGTTTAATGATGTTTATCCCATTAGGCCCGGCAATAATTGCACTGGTAGCCAATTTATAAAAAAGCGAATGATCGACTACTCCCGGGATCATCTTGACCGTGTTTAAGTCTTTCAGCTCTGGTAGTGTATCGAATTTAACGTCCAGCAGGTAATTTCCATAATCAGAGATGATCGCCCCATCCTTTTGGCTGCTATTGCGCAGGTTTAATATAGCTCCGGGAAACTGTTTTGTCAGTTTTCCCATAACTGACATTAAAGCCGGAGGTAGAATCTCAACAACCAGCGGATATTTTGCGTCAAGTTTATCCACCATTTTTGCTGAATCGCCTATCAGAACAAACTCTTTAGCCATAGATGCCAGTATCTTCTCGGTGGTATGGATACCCCCGCCGCTTTTCAGTGCGTTCAGTTCGCTGTCGAACTGGTCACAGCCATCAAAATATATATCAAGGCTTTTAAAGTAGTCCGGTGGCTGGACATTTAACGCATTTTTCTTTAATCTATTGATTGTTGTAAAAGAGGAAGAAGTACAGATCACTGATGAAGCCAGCTTTTTATCTTCAGCAATCATATCTGCCAGATGCGAGACAGATGACCCGGCACCCAGACCAATGACCTGCCTTTCAGATATTAATTTGAGTGCTTCAGCAGCAGCCTGCTTTTTATAATCAGGTAAGATTTCCATAGGGGTTTATTATATGCGGTATAAAATTAGGTAAATAGTTGTTGCCGAGGCTTTACTTTACCAGTTAAAAGTTATTTTTGTTTTTAAACGCTTTATCAATTTAACATTAGCATGAAAAAAATCGCTCTAATTATTTCGCTGATAGTTTCTTTCTTATCTTCAGAAGGACAGATTTTTTATTCCATTAGGGGAGTTGTGAAAGAGTCGTCAGGTGAGACCTTACCTTCAGCAACCATATTTCTGGATGGCTCGGAAAAGAAAACCTCTACCAATGATAAAGGAGAATTTAGGTTGGGCGGCTTATCCCCGGGAACTTATCAACTTACGGTGCATTTTATAGGATACAAAACTTGGAAACAGAATGTGCAGATCCGTGATAAATCAGCAGTTGTAGATGTGAAAATGGAAACTTCTGAAAAGACGCTCAAAGAAGTAGTCATTACCAACACCGCGACCGCAAGTAAATACCTGCAGATGTTTCGTCAAAACTTTCTTGGAGATACCGAGAATGGCCGTTCATGCATGATACTTAACCCTAAAATACTGAAATTTTCGGAGCAGGGTCCCTCCGTGACAGCCAAAACAAAAGATTTTCTTGAAATAGAAAATAGAAATCTGGGTTATAGGATTAAGTATTTGATCCGGGATTTCAGAATCAACCGTTACAGTCAGATAGCGAGCTATACGGGTGAGTGCATATTTGAAGGTATGAAGGGCTCTGAAGAGCAAATGCAGGAATGGGAAAACAACCGCAAACTTGCTTACTACGGTTCCTTAATGCATTATATGCGGTCCTTATACAGCGGATCCACTGATGAGGAGGGTTTTTACGCTTATTTTGTAAAAGATGCAAAAAAGGAAAACCCACGAATTGATACCCAAAAGACCGGCAGACAACACCTTCTAGCATCCAGCGATAGTACATTCCTCACGATGAAATTTCTAGAGCCATTGTATCTGGTTTATGACACGGCAAAAGTGACCACAGAAATCCCCAATGCAGATGAGGAAAGAATAGTAAAATCCATAAATGAGAAAAGAGGATCATTTATGGAGCTTTATCTTGATAAAGCAACTATTGACGCTAAAGGAAGCATTGTTGATTACCGCAGCTTTCTGATTAAAGGTTTATGGGGGACCAAACGTATTGGCGACCAGCTTCCGTTTGAGTATGTGCCTCATTGAACATCGGTATTGGGATTGTTTTATACTGACAATTTATCTAAGTTTGCCCTTATGAATATCTTAATATTAGGTTCCGGCGGAAGAGAGAGTGCATTTGCCTGGAAAATCCGTCAGTCAACGCTTTGCAGTCAGCTATTTATCGCCCCTGGAAATGGCGGTACCGGAGCTTATGGTAAGAATGTCAATATCAATCCAAATAATTTCGAAGCTGTAAAAGCATTGGTGCTTAAAGAGCAGGTCAAGTTGGTGGTAGTGGGCCCTGAGGAACCTTTGGTAAACGGTATTCATGATTTCTTTTTAAACGACGCTGATCTGGCGGGTATTCCCGTTATAGGACCTAAAAAAGAAGGCGCCATACTGGAAGGAAGCAAAGACTTTTCCAAGCAGTTTATGGCCCGCCACGGAATTCCGACACCGGGTTCGCAATCTTTTACCAATGATACACTCGCTGAAGGATTGGCCTATCTGGAGAACCATAGTCTGCCAATCGTGCTTAAAGCTGATGGATTGGCAGCTGGTAAAGGAGTGCTGATCTGTCAGACAGTTGATGAGGCAAAAGAAGAACTGCAACTAATGCTGGGCGGTAAGTTTGGTAATGCCGGCTCGCTGGTGGTAATAGAAGAATACCTTACCGGAATCGAACTTTCTGTATTTGTACTGACAGATGGAGATAATTATGTGATCCTTCCGGAAGCAAAAGACTATAAAAAAATAGGGCAAGGTGATAGCGGACTCAATACCGGCGGCATGGGTTCAGTTTCTCCCGTTCTTTTTGCTGATGAGAAATTTTTAAAAGAAGTAGAGCAAAGCATCATTATTCCAACGATTAACGGTCTTAAGAAAGACAATATAGATTATACCGGCTTTATTTTCTTCGGACTATTTAAAGTAGGCGATAAACCAATGATCATAGAGTACAATTGCCGCATGGGCGATCCTGAAACGGAAAGCGTCATCCCGCGTATTGAAAATGATCTTGTAGACCTGTTTCTTGCCGTTGCAGGAAAAGAACTAGGTGGCTATCAATTGAAGATCAGTCCAAAAAATGCCGCTACGGTTATGGTAGTTGCAGGTGGTTATCCAGGTGATTATGAAAAAGGAAAGGCCATCACAGGAATTGATAACATTCGTCAGTCAACTGCTTTTCATGCCGGAACGGTATTGGAAGGTGGCGTAGTAAAGACTAACGGAGGACGGGTGATCGCAATCACCAGCTTACAGGACAGCCAGTTTGATGCCCTGCAGTCGGCCACTGCCGATGCAGCCCGTATTTACTTCGACGGTAAATACTTTAGAGAAGACATCGGATTTGATTTAGTATAAACCAACACACAATAACCAGACATGAAAAAAACAATTGCGCTTTTATTGGTCTTATCTTTTACTGCTGTGATGTCACAGACATTTGCCGCTTCAAAAGCGTTCTACCAGATCAAAATCTATCATTTAAAGAATGCAGAACAGGAACAAAAAGTAGATGATTTCTTAAAGAATGCTTATTTACCAGCGTTGCATAGGGCCGGAATACCTAAAGCCGGTGTATTTAAGCCAGTGAAGATCGCGGGAACAGAGTCAGGTGAACTGTTGATCTATGTGTTTATCCCTTTTAAATCTATGGCCGATTTTCAGAAATTGCCTCAGAAGCTGGAAAAAGATAAAGCCTATCACCTTGACGGAGCAGCTTATCTCAATGCTTTATATTCGGCAGTTCCTTACGACAGGATCGAAAGTATCTTGTTAAATGCTTTTGAAGGTAGTCCGAATTTTAATCTTTCGGCTGTAAGCACACCAAAAGCAGAACGCATTTATGAGCTCAGAAGTTATGAGGGGCATACTGAGGCGATCTCTAAAAATAAAATTGAGATGTTTAATAAAGGGGATGAAATAGGACTCTTTAAGCGCCTGGGCTTTAACGCTGTTTTTTATGGGGAAGTAATATCAGGCCCCCGCATGCCTAATTTGATGTATTTAACAACTTTTGCAAATAAAGCCGACCGTGACCAGCACTGGGATGCATTTGGAAAAGATGCTTACTGGAAAGTGCTGTCTGCCAAACCGGAATATAAAAACAACGTATCCAAAAATGTTTCGCTGTTCTTATACCCGGCAGATTACTCTGATATTTAAGACCATACCCGGTATTTAGTTTACAGGAAGTACGAACAGGGGCGTTTCGGTTACGGTTAACGGTAATTTTCCGTTGACTACTTTCAGTACTTTCATGCTCATTTCATCCTTTCCAATTTCCGGATGATAGACTTTTGCTTGCCTGACATTTTTAAGCTCCAATGTGTATTTAACTGAACTGCCATCTTCAGAAGGTTTGACCAGTACATATGCCAGTTTGCCCTCGAGCTCGTAAATATCCACAAGCGGGGCTTTAGACAATGCAGATTTGTAAGTGTAATTGCCCATTAGTTTGTTGGCCTGAAAGATATAATCGGCTGCGGGTTTGCGACTACGATCTTTATTAAGCAAGCCTGAAGAGGAAAACCGTCCGCCGCTTTCCATGTTTTCGTCATATGTCTGATAAAGGAATACCCTGCTCACACCATGGCGCAAATAAAGGAGCGATGATCTCAAAATCCAGTCTGCTTGTGTTTCCAGTGCAGTTTTATTGCCGATTGGGATGGCCCTTAAGGGGCTCCTTTGGTCGACGTCATAGCCGGTTTCGGTCATCCAAACAGGTATGCCACCTGCATGTTCCCTTGCCATTTTCATGAAATTATTCGCTATAGAGTCTGCAGCAGACTTTTCAGGTGCCATGCCCCTGGTAGCTTTGACGCCCTGGGTTGATTCATCATCATCAGAATAAAGATGATAATTGATCACGTCCCAGCAAAGGTTGACCGATCCATCTGCCCTATAACCCCTGTTTTCTTGACACCATTTTACCATTTCAATTACATAGGCGGTATCAGGTTTGGCCAGCCCGCCCATGACTACGATCATAGAAGGGTCTGCATTTTTCACTCCTGCGCCAGGCCCCATTGTATTTTTATGTCCGTCATAGAAGGCCGACATATTT
Source organism: Pedobacter psychroterrae (assembly GCF_004331695.1). Lineage (GTDB taxonomy): Bacteria > Bacteroidota > Bacteroidia > Sphingobacteriales > Sphingobacteriaceae > Pedobacter > Pedobacter psychroterrae. Next base: position 1,239,536 of record NZ_SJSL01000001.1, read on the forward strand.
GCGGCGTAATGACTTCCGCTCTGGTAGGCTTTTGCGCCCTTCCACCATTTGTCGCGTTCGTTGTCACATTCAATGTAGCGGATTAGCCCCAAACCTTTCTTTACAGTATTCACCTGATCGTTTGCCCATCTGGGTCTGTTGTCGACGCTCAGAAGTACTATGTCGATATTCGTGTTACTCCCATACCTGGCTGTGTACTGAAAAGCCACCTTAGCCTGCTCAATATAGGAATTCGGATCGGAGAAGTCTTTTCCGGACTTTACGGGCACATTGTCCTGATCAGCCCCGGAATCAGCCGGATAAGTGCTAACCATCCATTTTGGAATGGTTTTGAGACAGGCCAGCACGTCGATGCCGTTGCTTTTGCAGGCCTCATACAAGGCGTCATAATTCCAGCCCCCGCTGAGTGTAGGATTGAAAGAATACCTGCCTTCCTCCTGTTCCAGCTTTTCCCAGTCCATGTAATGACGGATGGCGGTAAAAGATTTCATGCCATTTAGCCGGTCCTGGTCTATCTTTGAGGGATCTTTCTCATTTTCAAAGTCCCATTCAAAAGCATTAACTCCAAAAGCATGTTTGAGTGGTATTTTTTCAGTGGGATGCATTTTTGAGGTGATGGATTGTCCATTTATTGAAATGCAGGGAATCCATATACAAGCAGCGGAAAGAAGTGTTTTTAGTAAATTCAATTTTAACATATGAAAGGCTGGCGGTTGAAATTAAGCAATTTAATCGATTTTATACCCCTGCCGGGTAAGATTCTATAGGCACAAATTTCTATATATAAAAGATTAAAAGTAGATTTGCCTGTAACATGAGACACATTGTTACTTTATCCCTTGTATTTTTTAGTCTCACCCATCTCGCGAAAGCTGAGCGGGTGGAGGGGTTAAGGCTCATTACTGAAAAATACTGCAATAAGCAGCAGAATGGTACCGAACTGATCAATATTGATTCAAACCAAGCTGACGACCATCACTATCCTTTTTTTCTGTCTTACAGTGATTTAACCTGTATAGGCGTACTTCCTGAGTTTCGCATTGCCAAGTTCAGAACACGTAATCAAGTTATTGCTGACCTTACCATACGGGAAAAACCTAAGAACAACAGCCCTTAATCTAATCCTATAAGTCATCCTAAGCTACACGTCATCCTGAATTTATTTCAGGATCCCGGATATGCTATTAGACCTGAACTAAAGGTCATCCTGACCTCGAAGAAGCTGCGAAGCTAAATAAATTCAGGATGACGTGGCACACAATATGATGTAGATCAAAGGGTCAGTTGAACAAATCACACAATTAATTAATAATCATAAAACACAATCATAAAACATGTTAGGATTTTTAGCCAAGATATTTGGAAGCAAATCAGAAAGAGATATCAAGATATTGCAGCCTATAGTTACCCAAATAAATGAAGAATATGCAAAGCTGTCTGCTTTAAGTAATGATGAACTACGTAATAAAACAACCCATTTTAAAGAGGTTATTGTTCAATCGTTGGCAGGCATCGATGAAAAGATAAGCGGACTAAAAACTGATGCTGAAAGTCAGGAGCTTTCTTTGTTAGAGAAAACAGCGCTATATGATCAGGTTGATGCATTGATCAAAGACCGCGATAAAGAACTGGAAGTAGTGTTATCTGATATCCTGCCTGCTGCATTTGCAGTAGTTAAAGAAACATCAAGACGTTTTACAGAAAATGAATTTCTGGAAGTTACTGCTACGCAGTTTGACAGGGATTATGCTGCACGCAGAAAGAATGTAATCATACAGGGTGATAAAGCACTTTGGGCGAATAAATGGGATGCTGCTGGAACGGAAGTGCTGTGGAACATGGTACACTATGATGTTCAGTTGATCGGGGGTATGGTACTGCACAATGGTAAAATTGCAGAGATGGCTACTGGAGAGGGTAAAACCTTAGTAAGTACTCTGCCTGCATACCTCAATGCCCTGGCCGGACAAGGTGTTCACATCGTAACGGTGAATGACTACCTGGCCCGTCGTGACTCTGAATGGAACGGCCCCTTGTTTGAGTTTCATGGCCTGAAGGTAGACTGTATCGATAAGCATGAACCAAACTCACAGGAACGGAGAGATGCCTATCTGGCTGACATTACTTATGGTACCAATAACGAATTTGGATTTGACTACCTGCGTGATAATATGTCGCAAACGCCAGATCAGCTGGTACAGCGCAAGCTGCATTTTGCCATGGTCGATGAGGTCGATTCAGTGTTAATTGATGATGCCCGGACTCCGTTAATCATTTCAGGTCCTGTGCCATTTGGCGATCAGCATGAGTTTCATGAATTGAAACCACGCATCGAGCGTTTGGTCACTGCACAGAAAGAATACATTCAGAAGGCACTGAATGAGGCTAAAAAATTAATTAATGATGGCAAAGCCGGCACGGAAGAAGGAGAAGGTGGTTTGGCCCTTTTACGTGCGCATCGTGGTTTGCCTAAAAATAAGGCATTGATCAAGTTTTTAAGTGAAGGAAGCAATAAGCAGACTTTATTGAAAACGGAAAACCATTATATGGCTGATCAGTCTAAAAATATGCCTAAGGTAGATTCAGAACTGTTCTTCTACATTGATGAGAAAAACAACCAGGTAGAGCTTACTGAAAAAGGTATCGAGCTTATTACTAAATCAGGGGAGGATACAAATTTCTTTATCTTGCCTGATGTAGGTACTGAGATAGCAGAGATTGAAAAATCATCGCTGAGCAATGAAGAGAAAATAGCACAGAAGGATGCCCTGATGCGTGATTATTCTATAAAAGCAGAACGCATCCACTCGGTAAACCAATTGCTGAAAGCCTATACTTTGTTTGAGATCGATGTGGAATATATCATCGATGAAGGCAAGATCAAGATTGTAGATGAGCAGACTGGCCGTATCATGGACGGACGTCGTTATTCTGACGGACTGCACCAGGCTATTGAAGCAAAGGAAAATGTAAAGGTGGAGGATGCTTCACAGACTTATGCCACCGTTACCCTGCAGAACTTTTTCAGGATGTACCATAAGCTTTGCGGTATGACGGGTACAGCCACTACTGAGGCAGGCGAGTTTTGGTCTATTTATAAATTGGATGTGGTAGAGATCCCTACCAACAGGGTAATTTCAAGAAAAGATGAGCAGGATTACGTTTATCGTACCATCCGGGAGAAATACAATGCAGTGGCAGAAGAAATTGGCAAACTGACTCAAGCTGGCCGACCAGTGCTGGTAGGTACTACCTCAGTAGAGATTTCAGAGTTATTAAGCCGTATGCTAAAGCTGAGAGGTATTAAACACAACGTACTGAATGCCAAAATGCACCAGAAGGAGGCAGATATTGTAGCTGAAGCCGGACAGCCAGGACAGGTAACCATTGCCACCAACATGGCTGGTCGTGGTACGGATATTAAATTAGGCCCTGGTGTTAAAGATGCCGGTGGTTTGGCCATTGTAGGTACAGAACGCCACGAGTCGCGCCGTGTAGACAGGCAGTTGCGTGGTCGTGCCGGTCGCCAGGGAGATCCGGGCTCATCCCAGTTCTTCGTTTCTCTTGAAGACAACCTGATGAGGTTATTTGGATCAGAAAGGATCTCTAACATCATGGTAAGAATGGGAATTGAAGATGGTGAGGTGATCCAGCACTCAATGATCACCAAATCTATAGAGCGTGCGCAAAAGAAAGTAGAAGAGAATAACTTCGGGATACGTAAGCGTTTACTTGAATATGATGATGTAATGAATTCTCAGCGTTCAGTGATCTATTCAAAACGCAAAAATGCATTGTTTGGCGAACGTCTGGACTTAGACATGAGCAATATGGTGTTTGATGTGGCCGAGGATATCGTATCTGAATACAAAGAAGCGGGAAATTACGAAGGGTTTAAATTGGAAGTGATTAAGAACTTCTCGGCTGATACTACCATCGATCAGGCCGAGTTTGCTTCAAAAAGCATTCATCACTTAACAGATAAGCTGTTTGAAGAGGTAACTGCCTTTTATACCAGGAAGTCTGATGCCATCATTGCACAGGCCATGCCGGTATTATTGCAGGTGTATGATGAGCGTGGCGATCAGGTAGAACAGATCGTTGTTCCGTTTACAGACGGACTGCGTAGCATACAGGTTACTGTGGGACTAAAAAAGGCCATTGAAAACGGCGGCCGCGAGGTTACCAGGTCATTTGAGAAAACGATAGTTCTGGCTTTGATAGATGAGTCATGGAAAGAGCATTTGCGTGAAATGGACGAATTAAAGCAATCCGTACAAAATGCTGTTTATGAACAAAAGGACCCGCTGATCATTTATAAAATGGAAGCATTTAATTTGTTCAAAAACATGCTGAATGCGGTAAATAAAGAAGTGGTTAGTTTCTTATATAAAGGAGGGATCCCTGGTCAAACTGAGCCTGGTGATGTTAGGGAAGCACAGGCGCCAAGACAAGCCCCTAACAGGTTGAAGATGTCTAAACCTGAATTTGCCCAGTCCAGTCATACAGGAATGCCAGAGATGGACGATACCCGTGAGCATGTACCTCAGCAGCCAATCCGGAAGGAAGTTACGGTCGGCAGAAATGAGCCCTGCCCCTGCGGAAGCGGCAAAAAATTCAAAAACTGTCACGGTGCAGGATTGTAATTTGTAATACCCATATAGAATGCCGATTTTTGTAAACAGAATTCGGCATTCTTTTTTTAAGACCCTTTTGATGAAATTATTATTTACCTGTATATCGTGTTGTTTTGCTATTGGCGTATGCGCTCAGACAAGGGGCGTAGTCACCGTAGTCAAAGACCCTTTGATAGATAGTCTCATTGCCAGGCGCATTCAGCTAAATACAGCAAAGCCCGCGTCTGGGGTTGCTGTAACAAAGCCAGCACCAGTAGTTTCATCTATGGGATACCGGGTGCAGGTATTTTATGGATCTGACAGGCGCGAGGTGTTTAATCAGCAGGCCAAGTTTAATTCCCTTTTCCCTGAACATAATACTTATGTCACCTATAAGGAGCCTAACTATTATTTGCGGGTGGGCGATTTTAGGACAAGACTGGAAGCTCAGCATTTTTTGAATGAGTTAAGGCCTATATTTCCAACGCTTTTTATTTTCAGAGAGAAAATCAATGCACCAAACTTAGAATACGATAATGATCAACAAAGATAAGATCCAAAGTCTTTCCACTGAGATATTTGAAAAGGTAGTAGGCTATCGTCAGCACATTCATGCCAATCCTGAACTTTCGTTTAAAGAGTTTCAGACTTCTGCATATATTAAAGATCACCTGAAGGATTGGGGCATCCCTTTTTCAGAAATGGCCAACACCGGTATTGTGGGCATTATCAAAGGTGGTCTTCCTTCTGAAAATATCATAGCCCTGCGTGCAGACATGGATGCTTTGCCCATACTGGAAGCGAATGAAAAACCGTATATTTCAAAGAATGCCGGGGTAATGCATGCATGTGGACATGATGTGCACAGCTCTTCGCTACTAGGTACAGCCTATATATTAAGTAGCCTGAGGGCTGAATTTGGAGGTACTGTAAAACTCATCTTCCAGCCTGCTGAAGAATTATTACCAGGTGGTGCGAGCATCATGATCAAGGAAGGTGTATTGGAGAATCCTAAGCCTCAGGCGATATTAGGGCAGCATGTAATGCCAATGATCGAAACTGGTAAAGTTGGCTTCAGATCCGGTATTTATATGGCTTCAACAGATGAACTGTATGTCACCGTTCATGGTAAAGGCGGCCATGGGGCGCAACCGCATCAAAATATAGATCCTGTGCTGATTGCCTCACACATCATCATTGCACTGCAACAGATTGTGAGCAGAAATGCCGACCCACGCCTGCCTTCGGTACTTTCTTTTGGAAAAGTACAGGCCAATGGTGCCACCAATATCATTCCCAATGAGGTAAAAATAGAAGGTACCTTCAGGACCCTGAACGAAGAATGGCGTAAAGAAGCCAAACGCCTGATGAAGAAGATGGCTGAGGGTATGGCAGAGAGCATGGGCGGAACTTGTGATTTCAGGATCATGGATGGTTATCCTTATCTGATCAATGAAGAAAAGCTGACGGCAAATGCGCGTGCTTTTGCTGAGGACTACCTGGGTAAAGAAAATGTGATTGACCTGGACATATGGATGGCTGCAGAAGACTTTGCTTATTATTCGCAGGTCACCAATGCCTGCTTTTACAGGTTGGGTACCGGAAATAAAGAGAAGGATACGATGCATTCTGTACACACGCCAAAATTCGACATTGATGAAGATGCTTTAAAAATCTCACCAGGATTAATGGCCTACATCACGCTGAAGCAGTTGGGGAATTGATCTTGCCATTAATTTTACCATGAAATAATACACACGTCATCTTGAATTTATTTCAGCATCTCGTTTGAGCAGGTATTAAATAACATGGCCGGGATCCTGACCTCGAAGAAGCTGCGAAGCAAAATAAATTCAGGATGACGACCGACTACAAAATTAGATTAGATGAAAAAAATACTCTTACTGGTGGTTTTGATGGCGGTTTTGGTGAAAGCTTCTGGCCAGGAGATCAATCGCTTTAATCCCGATACGATCAAAACCATACAGCTGGACTCTACGGTAACGGTAACCGCTCAGAAGTTTGGTATTGAAACTTTTATCAATGCCATTATTACTGACGATACCTTTTATCAGGCCTTCAGAAACATGAAGAAATATAGCTTCATTGCCGAAAACCGGGTGTATAGCTACAATAAAAGCAATAAGGTTGATGGCCGTATTTACAGGAAGATTAAACACGATAACGACGGCCCATACAAAATGGTAATCCTGGCCAAACAGGATACTGGTAAGTTGTATAAAAGAAATGGGAAATACCAGTTATACACCATGGAGATGTTTGATTATATCTTTATGAACCCTCAGAATTCTGACCTTCTTAAAGAGGGGCCTATGACCACAGGGGCTAAAGGTCAGGGTGCAAATGAGGGGTATAAAGACAAGTTAAAGACGCTGATCTTTTCGCCGGGCAAGCCAATTAAAGGATTGCCTTTTATAGGCAATAAAACCTCCATATTTACGGCCAATATGCGCCAATACTATGATTATTCGTACGATAGCGGTATTTACCTCGACTCTATTCCCGTTTACAGGTTTAAGGTGGCCGTAAAAAAGGACCTCAGAAGCGGCACAAAGGATGATCTCATGATCAAGAACCTGGTTACGATATTCGACAAACGTAATTTTGCCATCCTTGGTCGCTATGTAGATATGAAATACAGCAACATGGTATTTGATTTTGATGTGCAGATGAATATAGAAATGAGCTACTTTGGTGAGGAAAAACTGCCAACAAAAATTACCTATCAGGGAAACTGGGACTATCCTTTTAAAAACGAAGAGCGGGCGAGTTTTTTAATTGTTCATAAAGATTATCAACTTGGAAAAGGGAAGTAATTTTTTAACTTCGTATACCTAATGGTATATAAAGTATAAAGAATTGAACCGGGCTTACATAAGCTTACAACTAAAAAAACAAATGAAAACCTATCTTAAACCAATGGCATTTATGTCCGCTTTCCTAATGGTACTGTTTTTTTCTGCCATGAAACTAAAACCTAAAAAAATCATCTTCTTCGGAGATTCTATTACACAGGCAGGCGTGCAGCCGGGCGGGTATGTAGACCTCATAAAAAAGGGACTGGGAACGGAGAATTATGAAGTAATCGGTGCCGGTATTGGCGGTAATAAAGTATACGACCTTTACTTGCGTATGGAAAATGACGTGCTCAACAAAAAGCCTGATGCAGTAGTAATCTACGTTGGCGTGAACGATGTATGGCATAAACTATCCAGCAGAACGGGTACGGACTATGATAAATTTATCGGCTTTTACAATGCACTGATCAAGAAGATCCAGGACAATGGTGCAAAAGTTATTTTAGTTACCCCTGCTGTGATAGGAGAGAAAAAGAATGGTGCCAATGAGATGGACGCTGAACTTGATAAGTACTCAGGCGCTATCAGGGAGATCGCTGCAAAGAACAACCTGCCGCTTTGTGACCTTCGTAAGATCTTTACCGATTACAACATCGCTAAAAACGCTGACGACAAAGAAAAAGGGATTTTAACTACTGATGGGGTACACCTGAATCCAGAAGGAAATCAGACCGTTGCGGCAAATCTGCTGGCGATTATCAAAAAGTTATTCTAATAAATGATAGATCAGGATACCATAAACAAGATCATGGATACTGCCCGCATTGAGGAGGTAGTCGGTGATTTTGTAGCTTTAAAGAAACGCGGTGCAAGTTTAATAGGGAATTGTCCTTTTCACAATGAAAAGACCCCTTCTTTCCATGTTTCGGTAGCTAAAGGTATCTATAAGTGCTTTGGTTGTGGCAAAGGGGGCGATGCCGTCCACTTTGTCATGGACCATGAAAAATATTCCTATCCTGAAGCACTGAAGTTTCTGGCCAATAAGTACCATATTGAGGTCGAGGAAACAGTACAATCCCCACAAAATATTGAGGCACAAAATGCACGCGAGAGCCTGTATATCGTGTCGGAATACGCAGCCGATTACTTTGCCAATGAGCTATGGACCGGCGAAGATGGTCGTGCCATAGGCCTTAGCTATTTCAAAGAAAGAGGCTTTAGAGAAGATATCCTTAAAAAGTTCCAGCTGGGATATTCTCCCGATATCTGGGACGCGTTGATACAGAGTGCCGTTGCAGCCGGTCACAAAGAAGATTACCTGGAGAAAACAGGCCTGGCTATCAGGAATGATAAAGGCAAGCTCTATGATCGCTTCAGGGGCAGAGTCATGTTTCCGATCCATAATTTTACAGGGCGGATCATCGGCTTTGGCGGCAGGACACTGAAGACTGACAAGAATGTTCCCAAGTATGTAAACTCTCCTGAGAGTGATATTTACCATAAGTCGAATGTCCTCTATGGGCTATTTCATGCCAAAAAAGCCATCAGGGAATTTGACAATTGCTACCTGGTAGAAGGCTATGCCGATGTGCTGGCGGTACACCAGGCAGGTATTGAAAATGTAGTGGCCTCTTCCGGTACGTCATTGACTACAGAGCAGATCAGGCTGATCGGCAGGTTTACCGAAAATGTGACGATCTTGTACGATGGTGATGCTGCGGGTATAAAGGCATCTTTAAGGGGCCTGGATATGATCCTCGAAGAAGGGCTAAATGTGAAGGTGGTTCTTTTTCCGGACGGACATGACCCCGATTCATACATGCACCACGTAGGTTCAGGGGAGTTTAAGAAGTATATAGAAAACACCCGTAAGGACTTTATTCTGTACAAAGCAGATATTTTATTAAAAGAAGCAGGTACGGATCCGATAAAGAGGGCAGGTATTATCAGGGACATAGTAGAGAGTATCTCCAGGATTCCGGATGACATTAAGGCGGCGCTGTTTGTCAGGGAATGCAGCAGCTTGTTGCAGGTAGAAGAAAGGATATTACTTTCCGAACTCAATAAGATGCGTGCTGCCAGGTTTAAAAAATCCAGCGGGAACAATAATACCTATACATCTTATCAAAATGCCTCTCAGGACGGTCCTCCTGATAATCTTTTTGAAAATCCCACGGATGAGCCAGGAACTTTAGCTGCTGATACTTCTCCGGATAATGATACCCTGCAGGAACAGGAGATTGTGCGCCTGCTGCTTGCTTTTGGTCATGAACTGGTCAACTGGGATAAGATAGACAACATGTATATAGGGTCTTTCATCATGCAAAATCTTTCGGATGTTACTTTTGAAGATGCGATATGCAAACGCGTGATTGAAACTTACAGGGATGAAATTGAAAACGGACACCTGCCGGTAGCCAATCAGTTTATCAAGAACGAAGACCGGCAGATTGCTGATCTCGCGATCACACTCTCTACCTCCCCTTATTCTTTAAGTGAAAACTGGTACAATAAACACCAGATCTATGTGCGTGATGAAACGGTGAACCTAAAGGCAACCATACTTGGTGGTATTTTTCATTTGAAGAAGCGCAAGGTAGACCGCATGCTCCTCAATATTTTGCAGGAGATAAAAGTCGAGATAGATCCGGTAAACCAGGAAATCCTCATGCAGCGGTATTCATTTATTAAGGGGGTAGAAAAAGAGATTTCCAAATTTTTAGGCTCAGTTATATTAAAATAGATGGCAAGTCACAATGATCTGGGAAGACGCGGAGAGCTTATCGCTAAAGAATACTTAGAAAATCTGGGTTACCGCATCTTAAAGATCAACTGGAAATACGGCAGGGCAGAAGTAGACATCATTGCCAATCAGCAGGGAACCATCATTTTTGTGGAGGTAAAAACCCGGACCTCCATAGACTATGGCATGCCTGAAGAATTTGTGAGCCCCAAACAGGAAAGACAACTTGAATATGCATCCTCCGGCTATATAGAACTGAACAACCATCAGGGAGAGATCCGTTTTGACATAATTGCAATTGTTTTCGAAAATAAAGACCTTTATAAAATTAATCATATTGAAGATGCATTCTGGCCCAGTTAAAAATATCCTGAAATCCGCCTCCCTTTTATGCCTTGTAATAGGCATTCTAACCATGACTTCCTGCAATGAAACAGTAGTGACTTCAGCAGTGAGTTTTAAGTATCCCGAACAGGGACAGACCTTTGGTCTTGGCGACGATGTAAAGGTCGAGCTGGACCTTCCGAAAGGGGAAGTGATCACTTCGGCCACTTATTTACTCGATGGAAAGACCATTGAAACAAAAAATAATGCCGAACCGCTGATTCTTAAAACGGCCGGACTGGCGGTAGGCTATAAGATCATTACAGCCATCACCGACAACGGCAGTAAAAAAGATACGGCCACCATTAATATTGTGTTGAACTCAGGCATGAAGCCCCTGCAACTAAGCTATAAGGTGGTCAATGTTCTCCCTCATGATACCTCATCGTATACCCAGGGTCTGGAATACCACAATGGCAGGTTTCTCGAAAGTACCGGACTGGAAGGTCAGTCTACCTTAAGATGGGTGGAGCCGGCATCAGGCAAAACGCTGCAGCGCATGGACCTGGACAAACAATATTTTGGTGAAGGGGCAACTTTAGTCGGTGATAAGGTAGTAATGCTCACCTGGAAAGGCAACATGGGTTTTGTCTATGACGCTAAAACGCTTGACCAACTCAGTACCTTTCCTTACCAGAACAGCCGGGAAGGATGGGGATTATGCTATGATGGTAGTCAGCTGATCAAATCTGACGGAACAAACCGCCTATATTTTTTAAATAAAGAAAGCTTTAAGGAAGAAAGTGCTATTGACGTTTACGACAATAAGGGGCCGGTGGATTCCATCAATGAGCTGGAATTTATCAACGGTAAGATTTATGCAAATATCTATACCAGCGACATCATCGTGGTAATCGACCCCAAATCAGGCATTGTAGAAAAGCACATAGACCTGAGTGGATTGCTGGACAAAGGGTATAAGAAGGTCCCAAGAGATGCCAATATCGATGTCTTAAATGGAATAGCCTGGGATAAGCAAGGAAAACGCTTGTTTGTGACCGGCAAAAGATGGCCTAAACTTTTTGAGATAACGTTAGTTCCCCAATAGGGCAACTAACGTTAAAAGGATATTATTAATTTTTATCTTGTTTCGGCTCACTGATATACCCGTTAAAGGAAATTGACTGCTTGTTATAGCTGTTTACATTTAAAGATGCATAGCCATTTTCACTCACATTCAAGGTCAAAGTCTGAGCATCCTGTGCGTTTTTAGGTTTGATGGTAATGATCCAGTTTCCTTTTTTCTTTCTTTTAGTTTCGTAGGTGAACTCTGTTGAGTTGAATTTAATGCCTGAATCATTGCTGTTCATGGTAGGTGCATAAGCCCTGCCAAAATAAGGCAGATAAGCCGATAAGCTATCCTTTTCAACAAGTAACTGATATCTTGAGCCACCCAGATGGATGATGCCCCCTGCTTGTCCGCCTGGCATCTGGCTTAGGATTGCATTGATCTCAGCATTGGCCAAAGGCAATGCGGTGGTCGCATTGAATACAAAATTTTGGGCATTTACCAGTTTAGTGGTAGTTGCTTTGTCGGTTTGAGCAGATGCCTGAATACCTGTAAGCAGCACTGCGATCATCAAAATACTTTTAAGCGTTTTCATATATGTTTTGTTTATCTGTTTAACAATTAATGAAGTGTATAATAAATATACTCATTTTATTGTATAAGAACAAATTAGCCCCGATAAAGTTTAATTTACCGGGGCTAATTTTATGTCAAATATTTGATACTATCTCCAGGCCTTGTACTGATTGATCAATCCATTAGTTGATCCGTCATGTGTAGAAACTGCTTTATCATCCCCAAGTTCAGGCAAAATGCTTTTTGCCAGTTGCTTTCCAAGTTCCACTCCCCACTGGTCAAAACTGAATATGTTCCATATAATGCCCTGTACAAAAATCTTATGTTCATAGAAAGCGATCAGGCTTCCCAGACTAAAAGGAGTGACTTTCTTAAGCAAAATAGAATTGGTAGGCCTGTTTCCTTCAAATACCTTAAACGGAGCAAGCTCTTCAATTTCAGCGGTCGACTTACCATCCTTATGCAGTTCAGCTACTACCTGTTCTTTTGTCTTGCCGTTCATCAGCGCTTCTGTCTGCGCAAAGAAGTTCGACAGCAGGATTGGGTGGTGATCACCCAGTGGGTTCAGGCTCTGTGCAGGCGCAATAAAATCACAAGGGATCAGGCGTGTACCCTGATGGATCAGCTGATAAAAAGCGTGCTGTCCGTTGGTGCCGGGCTCACCCCAAATGACAGGGCCGGTCTCGTAGCTTATTTCCTTTCCGTTGCGGTCCACATGTTTGCCATTGCTTTCCATATCTCCCTGCTGGAAGTATGCTGCAAAACGGTGCATATATTGATCATATGGCAAAATCGCCTGGGTTTCTGCATCAAAGAAGTTGATGTACCAGACCCCTATCAGACCCAGTATCACGGGGATATTGATCTCAAATTCTGCGGTTTCAAAATGTTCGTCTGCAGCATGTGCCCCTGCCAGCAATTCTTTGAAATTATCAAAGCCGATGCTCAGGGAAATTGGCAGCCCGATAGCACTCCACAGGGAGTAGCGTCCACCTACCCAGTCCCAAAATTCAAACATGTTGGCGGTATCAATTCCAAAAGCAGCTACATCTTTTGAATTGGTAGACAAGGCAGCAAAGTGCTTGGCGATGTCTTCCTGTGCGGCGCCCTTGTCCAAAAACCAGGTTCTTGCGCTGTTGGCATTGGTCATCGTTTCCTGCGTGGTAAAGGTTTTAGAAGCAATCAGGAACAAAGTCGTTTCAGGATCTACCAGTTTCAGCGTTTCTGCAATGTGCGTACCGTCTATGTTAGATACGAAATGCATCTTCAGGTGATTTTTGTATGCTTTTAATGATTCTGTCACCATCACCGGCCCCAGGTCAGAGCCTCCGATACCGATGTTTACCACATCTGTGATTGCCTTTCCGGTATAGCCTTTCCATTCACCTGAAATGATAGCGTTACTGAATTTCTCCATTTTGGCCAGTACCGCATGCACATCTTCGACTACGTTTTTGCCATTTACCAGTATCTCTGCACCGGCAGGCGCACGTAAAGCAACATGCAGTACCTCTCTGCCTTCAGTCTGGTTGATCTTATCTCCCTCAAACATGGCTTTGATCGCGTCATCCAGCTTGCATTCCCTGGCCAGTTGGATCAGCAATGCGATGGTCGTATCATCAATCCTGTTTTTGGAATAATCTACCAGGATGTCTTCAAATAATAAAGAGAATTTCTCAAAACGGCCATCGTCTTCTGCGAAAAGCTGTTTCAGGTTTTTTTCATTGATGCTGATAAAATGATCAGCAAGGTACTTATAGGCGGCTGTTTCTGTAAAGTTTACTGTAGGTAGCATAATATATTAGTGTTTCTGTAAATGTAGTAGTTTATTTTATTTCCTAAAATCCATTTCTGAATAATGATAACATACAAATAAATATCGGCTGATAATCATATATTTAACATAAAAAGAGGAATTTATGAAGAGATTTTACTTTGTCCTGTTGCTGTCATTGCCCGCTGCGGCCTTTGCCCAGAAAAACACTTTAAGGGCAGAGGTGTCAAAAAAAGCACTGAGCATCGAAAAGAAGGTGATCGCATGGCGCAGGGACTTGCATGAACATCCCGAACTGAGCAATAATGAACACAGGACTGCAGAAATCATCGCCAAACATTTAACAGCCCTTGGGATAGAGGTAAAAACCGGTGTGGCAAAGACCGGTGTGGTAGGGATACTTAAAGGAGGAAAACCAGGGCCTGTTGTCGCCCTCAGGGCAGACATGGACGGATTGCCTGTCACGGAGCGTGTAGATCTACCTTTTGCCTCCAAAGTAAAGGCTACTTACAACGGACAGGAAGTGGGCGTAATGCACGCCTGCGGTCATGACAGCCACGTAGCAATACTGATGGGTGTAGCAGAAGTGCTTTCCGCGATGAAGAAAGATATCCCGGGTACAATAAAGTTCATATTTCAGCCTGCTGAAGAAGGGCCTCCTCCCGGCGAAGAGGGGGGTGCCCAATTGATGGTAAAAGAAGGGGTGCTGGAAAATCCTAAAGTGGAGGCCATCTTTGGCCTGCACATTAACTCACAGACTCCTGTTGGTGAGATTACTTATCGGCCCGGGGGTATCATGGCTGCGGTAAATGATATGCAGATCGTGGTGAACGGTCGACAGGCGCATGGCGCCAATCCTTGGAGCAGTATAGATCCCATTGTGATTTCTCACAGATTGTGAATAACCTGCAGACCATCGTAAGCCGTAACCTCAACGTAACAGAGAATCCCGGTGTAGTAACCATTGGCGCCATCCATGGTGGAGTACGTACCAATATCATTCCTGAAAAAGTGGAGATGCTGGGTACTGTCCGCAATTTTAGCAAAGAAGACGAAGCCATGTTTATTGAAAGGATCAAGACCATCGCTACCAAAACCGCTGAGGCTGGCGGGGCAACTGCAGTAGTGAAAATTCCCTATAGTGCGCATTATCCGGTTACATTTAATGACATCGGCCTAACAGAAAAAATGCTGCCAAGCTTAAAGGCGGCTGCAGGAGCAGATCACGTAAAGCTCGTGCCTCCTGTTACCGGTGCGGAGGACTTTTCTTTTTATCAGGAAAAGGTGTCCGGCCTGTTTTTCTTTCTCGGGGGCATGCCCAAAGGGCAGGATCGGCTGAACGCGCCATCGCACCATACGCCAGATTTCTTTATTGATGAAAGCGGGTTTATACTCGGGGTCAATGCCCTGTGCAACCTTGCCCTCGATTATATGATACTGAAGAAATGATTTGATTTACTGAAAAGAAAGACTTTATAAAACGTGCACTTGATATAATTATTTATGTTTGTTGCAAAATTAAAATCATGCCCAGAAAAACTTATGCTATATTAAACATGGCGATTCTCTCGCTTGGTTTTTGCCTGTTTTCTTCGTGCGAAAAAGAAACAGGTAACGAACCAGAACCAAAAATTATACGTGATACCGTAAAAGTTACTGATACGCTAGATATCGATAGGCCAATTAATCTAAAAGCCAGTAAAGGAATATACGGCACTAAGATTTCAGTGTCATGGACACCCATGCCACTTGCTCAAAAGTATGAGCTATATAAGTTTAACGACGCAAGCAGCAAATATGTCCTACTAAAAGAACTAGTTGACACAGCATTTGATGACTTCACGATAGATAACTCGTTAACTAAAGTGTTTTATAAAGTCAGGACTTATAATAACCCTGGTTCTTACAGCAGGTTTAGTGATGCCGATTTTGGATATACCTCGGGATTGAATTACTATAAAGATTTATCTTTTGGCTCTGAAGGTTCCGGTGCTTCTCAATTTAGCTTTCCGATGCACGTCGAGGTAGATGGTCAAGGAAATATTTATGTGAGCGACGAAAATGCCAATCGCGTACTTAAGTTTGATAAAACAGGCAAGTTTTTGGAGAAGTTTTATTCCGGCTACGGTGCTAGGGCAATAGCGTTTTTCAGTAATGGCAATTATATTGCTACTCAGACACAGTTCAGCTACGTCCAGCTATTTAATAGCAGCAAACAATTGATAAATGAATGGGGCAGTTATGGATCGGGAGATAGTAATTTTGGCAACGTAGAAGAATTAACCATTGATGATGATCAGAATATCTGGATCGTAGATGGTATAAACCATAGGATAAAGAAATATGACCAAAATGGCAATTTATTGCTAAAATTTGGTAAACGTGGTACTGCCGACGGAGATTTTGATGCACCTTTTGGAATATGCTATTTCAAGAATAAAATCTATGTGAGTGATACAAGAAATAGCAGAATTGAGGTTTTCGATAAAACAGGCAAATATTTAAAGACTTGGGATACAAAAAATAGTTATTATGCCATTAAGGCAAAAGGAGATTATCTGTACGTTGCAACTTCTGGTTATATTATCAAAACCGATGAAAATGGAGACGTGCAGGAGAAAATCGGACAGGGGCAGTTCCAGTCACTTGTGGGCATAGCAATTGGCCCGGAGGACGAAATTATAGCCTGTGATGTATATGCTAGGAAGATAATCATCTTTAGGAAAGGCTAGACCGAAGAGATCTTTGCTTATTGTGGTGTTTCATGATTTTAATTTATCTTGAATGCATATATTTGCCTATATGACAAAAGACCAGTTACAGGATTTAAGAGATAGAATAACATCTCTGAGGAGGTATCTTTGACGTTGATGAACTTTTATATCAAATAAGCGAAGAAGAAAAAAGAACATTGGCCCCCGACTTTTGGGACAATCCGCAAAAGGCCGAAGGTATTTTGGCCGAAATCAGCACCAAGAAGAAGTGGACAGAAGGGTTTACAAAAGCGAATGCGGTTGTAGAAGATACGGCTGTGCTTTATGATTTCCTGCAAAGCGGTGATGCTACTGAAGAAGAAATGGATGAGCAATACCTAATTGCCCTACAGGAGGTAGAAGTGCTGGAGCTGAAAAACATGCTCAACAGCAAGGAAGACCAATTGCCTGCCGTAATGCAGATTACTGCTGGAGCAGGAGGTACCGAAAGCTGCGACTGGGCCAGCATGCTTTTGCGCATGTACCTGATGTGGGCCGAAAAAAACGGATACAAGGTTACTGAACAGGATTATGCCGAGGGCGAGGTTGCAGGTATCAAATCGGTAACGATAGAAATTGTAGGTGAATTTGCCTATGGCTACCTCAAAGGAGAAAACGGAGTGCATCGTTTGGTACGCATTTCGCCCTTTGACAGCAACAACCGCCGCCATACTTCTTTTGCATCGGTCTATGTATACCCCTTGGTTGATGATACGATCCACATCGACGTTAACCCTGCCGATATCGAGTTTGAGACCTTTAGGGCAGGCGGTGCAGGAGGTCAGAACGTAAACAAAGTCGAGACTGCGGTACGTTTGTACCACAAGCCTTCAGGCATCATCATCAAGAACCAGGAATCACGCTCTCAATTGCAGAACAAAGAAAATGCGATCCGCTTATTGAAGTCGCAGTTGTACGAAGCCGAAATGCGTAAGCGTATGGAGGCTACTGCTTTGGTAGAAGGCAATAAGAAAAAGATAGAATGGGGCTCGCAGATCAGAAGTTATGTGCTCGACGACAGAAGGGTCAAAGATCACCGTACCAATTACCAGACCTCCAATCCGCAGGCAGTGCTGGACGGGGATATCAATGAATTTTTGAAAGCATATTTAATGGAATTCTAATGAAACACTACTTTATCGCAGCAATGATGGTTTTAGCAGCAGGCAGCCTGAACGCACAGGAAATCGTAAAACTCTACGAGGGTAAAATCCCCGGGTCTAAACCAGCACCGGCAGATTACTCAGAGGTATCTCCAACTGGCAATGACGGGATCACGAGGACGGCCAAAGTCACAGATCCTTCCATTATTGTTTACCTTCCTGCCAAGGAAAAAGCTACCGGTGCAGCAGTGATTATATGTCCGGGCGGCGGATACGGGATTCTTGCGATAGACCACGAAGGGTTTAATGTAGCCAAAAGATTTAATGAAATCGGTGTAGCGGGTTTTGTGCTTAAATACCGTTTGCCAAGCGACGCCATCATGGCCGAAAAATCCTTTGGCCCGCTCATGGATGCACAACAAGCCATTTATCTGGTTAGGAAAAATGCTGCCAAATACAACATCAGTCCGGATAAAATAGGCATCATGGGCTTTTCCGCAGGTGGCCATCTTGCCTCCACGCTTACGGTTCATTATGATGATGTAAAGATCGCAAATAAAGAAAAGCTCAGTCTACGTCCTGATTTCTCCATACTGGTCTATCCTGTGGTTTCCTTTGGCGCCTTTGCCCATCAGGGATCAGCAATAAACCTGATCGGCAAAGAAGGCACAGCAGCCCAAAAAGAATACTTCTCTAATGAGAAACATGTGAACGCCAATACGCCGCCTACCTTCCTTGTTCATGCCAACGATGACGGAGGTGTTCCGGTTGAAAATAGTATCTTGTTTAACCAGACCCTTGTCAAAAATAAAGTAAAGGCAGAAATGCACCTGTACCAGGGTGGCGGCCATGGCTTCGGACTGAACAACAAGACTACCAAAGACGACTGGTTTGAAAGGCTGAAAAACTGGATGGAAGCCAATAAATGGCTATAGGTCAGAATTGACCAGGATATCCTGCAACTGCTTTAACTCTTCCACTTTTTCTGCAGAGCCCAGGTTCTCATAGGCAGAGATCAGGTTGCGGATCACACGTCTGATGATCTCTACATTGCTGCATGGGGCATAAAACCCGGGCAATGGTTCCAAATTCAGTTGCCTGAGGAACTGATCTACATCATGCTTGCCAAATATCGCCCCTTTATTAAAGGCATTGATATAAAACAATACGCCAAATTCCTGCTCATCACGTTTACTTTCGTCAATATATCCAAGAATAAAGTGCTGTGGTAAATTGACTCCATACACCGGAATGTCCAGTTTTTGTGCCAGCGTAGCATAGATAATGGCCAGCGAGATCTGATTGCCCTTTTTGCTTTCTATCACCTGGTTGATATACGAATTTTGCGGATCATGGTGATTCTTTGTGTTGCCGCCAAACCCATATACATTGTAAAAAATGTGGTTAATGAGCTTGATCTTCTCTATCGAACTCATCTCATACTGCAGGCCCAGCCAGATCTCCCTTTTAATCTCTTCTATCTGCAGGATTACTTTATCCTCGTCCAGATCCGGATACTGGTATCTGTTGATCACCAGGGCCCCTTTCAGCAGGTCAAAAGCCCCGCTCTGATACCAAAGGTTCAGGTCTTCTTTTACGTTGCTAAACTGTATTTTGTGTACTATATTTTCTATCCGCTCCTGTAGTAAGGCATCAAGTGAATGCTCCCATACATTTTCCAGGAAGTCGATCACCTCATTCCCGTACAGTAAAAGGCGCGCTTCCACATGCTGATAGATCTCCTGATCGGGATCATCAAGCAGTTTTACCAATGCATTGATTTCTTTAGTGTTTTCCATTAAACATGCAAATCTGAATGCCTATTTTTGCGGGCATGATCTTTAACTTTATTCGTGATTATCTAAAGCATCGCCTTACCTCAAAAACCCGGCATGGTACCCATTCACCATTTGTTTATCAACTAACGGATGAGGTAATTTACGATTTTCAGTCCACAAATGATTATAAAATCATAGAGGAACAGCGAAAAAAACTTTTTAATGACCATTCTGTCATCACAGTTACAGACCTGGGCGCAGGTTCACATCTGAACAAGAACAAGACCAAGCGCATCAGTCAGATCGCAAAGAATGCGCTCAAGAGCCCGCGACTGGCCCAGCTTATTTACCGGCTTGCCAAAAATAACCAGCCAGCCGATATCATCGAACTGGGCACCTGCCTGGGCATAACTACTGCTTACCTTTCCAAAGCTAGTCCGGAGGCAGACATCATCACCATTGAAGGATGCCCTGAAACTGCAAAGAAGGCATACCAGAACTTTAGGGAACTGGAACTCGATAATGTAGAACTCAGAGTAGGCAACTTCGACACGCTTCTTCCTGCAGTGATTGACGAGACGGAAAAACTCGACTTCGTATACATAGACGGCAATCACCGTAAAGATGCTACCCTAAACTACTTCAACTGGTGCCTGCCCAAAGTACATGAAGGCTCTTTACTGATCTTTGATGATATCTACTGGAGCAAGGGCATGAAAGAAGCCTGGCAGGAAGTAAAACAACATCCTCAGGTTACGGTTACCATAGACCTCTTCTGGATAGGACTGGTTTATTTCCGAAAAGGACAGGTCAAAGAACATTTCAAGATTAAATTTTAAGTAAATTATTTTTCTGTTAGTCAGCTGGTTACTCTTTACAACTGGTAAAACAGTCATATAACTGAAAAAACAGTTGTAAAACTGAATTGTAAGTTATAGCTTTACGTTATGGAAGAATTAACTAAAGCAGAAGAGCGCATCATGCAGATCATATGGAAATTGGAGAAGGGATTTGTAAAGGACATCATCGAAGATATGGAGGAGGAACCAAAGCCACCATACAACACCATCTCATCCATCGTCAGGCTTTTGGAAAAGAAGGGCTACCTCAATTATAAATCTTACGGTAAAACCTACGAATACTACCCTGCCATCAGCAAGGAAGACTATACCCGCACTACTTTTTCCAAGCTGTTTTCCGGTTATTTCGACAACTCTCCGGCCAGTCTGCTTTCCTTTATGGTAAAGGAACAGACGCTTAGTGCGTCAGATATAGAAGAATTGCAGTCGCTCATCAACAAAAACAAAAAATAATATGGAATGGCTTACCTACCTGCTCAAAGTAAGTGTATGCATGGGCTTATTTTACCTGGTTTATCACCTGCTACTAAAGAAACTCACTTTTTTTAGTTTAAACAGATGGTACTTGCTGAGTACGCTGCTGTTAAGTTTCGCAGTGCCATTGCTCGAGATACAGGTAAGGATAAGTCAGGCAGCCGACAAGGAACCAGTTGCAGTAGTCCAGCCGGAAGTTAGGATGAGCCTGGTGGAGGGAATGACTACAATCTCCGGCAGTGAGCCACAAATCACCCATCACACAGTTCAGCCTTCATTCATTGACCAGTTGTCCTGGGAATCTTTTGTAACGTTCCTGTATTGGGCAATAGCTATGGTAATATTCATCACAATGCTTTGGCAGGCGGCACAACTTATTTCACACAGCAGGAAGGTCTCTGATAGTTTTGGCCGGCTAAAAGTGGTCTATAAAAGTTCGGGATTCACCAACTGCTCGTTTCTTCATTATGTTTTTGTCGACCGTAGCCTCGCTGAAGATGCGATGGCAGCAGTGGTCAATCACGAAAGTATACATGCCACCAGGTATCATTCCATTGATAAAATTCTGTTGAATGTATGTAAAATCCTTTTGTGGTTCAGTCCGCCAATTTACTTCTACGCAAAGGCCCTGGAAGAAGTTCATGAATACGAAGCGGACAAAGAAACATCCATTCTAATGGGAAACGCAGTATATGCCAACCTTTTGCTGACGATGGCAGTCAGCAATCGCCGGGAACCTCTGGTTCATTCTTTTGTAAAGAACCCAATAAAGGCGCGGATCAGTATGTTGTTTACTAATCAATCAAAAAATATGAATAAATTAACGTATCTCAGCCTTATACCTGCGGGTATGGCACTCGTATGGCTATTTAGTGTAAAAGAGGTGTATGCCCAGGGCGGTACCCTTTCTAAAGCCCAAGTAATTACTATAAAGGGGGATTCAAAAAATGCTCCCTTGCTGATATCTGCAGCGCTGTCGGACACCAAGCCGCAGGCAGCGAAACCATCGGCCACAGCGCCCGTTCAAGTAACGGACAAGGAACCACCATTGCGACTCGTTGACTACGCTGTACTTGGCGAGGACCCGCTCGTGATCATAGACGGAAAGAAATATACCGCAGAGATCCTGACAAGGATCAGCCCTGCATGTGTGAAATCTTCTAGATTTTCTCGGGACAAAGCGGAAATCACCACCAAAGACGGCCGTATTGAATTTGCCACCAAAGCAGACATCGCTACTGCGAAAATCAGGTTGAAGATGAAGGCCAACGGTAAATTTTACAACCGGTACAAGGTTACGATGGGTGGAAAGACTTACGATGAAATATTGATCAGGACGGACGCCTCTTCACTCCAGGTTAATTATCCAAAAGACTATAGGGTAATGCTGTGCATTGAAGGCAAAGTTTATACTGAGGAGGAGGCCAAAAATTTGCCTGGCATTACCGCATTTAACATAACGGGTTTAAAATGCCGCTACGCGGATGATGATCCGGAAGTTAAGGCGAAATATGGAGATAAATGTGATGTGCTCTTCGACATTTCAAGAATTAAGGTAGCTCCTGACAAGGAGATTGTAGTTACCAGAAATCAGGCATCCTCTTTTGGGGAAGATGCCGTAGGCAGATTTTTCTATTCAGCAAAAGATTCAACCATAGTAAACCACAACCAAGGCGTTTTGACACTTTACGGAGAAGCCAAAATACAGAATTCGAAGGTAGATCTGACTGCCGAAAAGATCAGCTTAGATAAGCCGTCGCGCATCGCTCTGGCAGAAAACGTAAGTTACAAAGTCAACGGGAAGACCGGTAAAGCTCCCTATGCCCGCTTTGACCTCTATAAAGGCACTTTTGAAATATTAGGAGATATCCCCGGTATTTCACCGGAATAGCATATTTCAATCGCTCTCTCAGCCAGACTGGTTTGTTGGCTAGTCTGGCATTTTTCTCCCTTTGTAAACTGCTTTGCAGCGGGAGTAAAGAACGGCAATGGTATAAATAATAAGTGACCCCAATAACGGGTGAAAGTTAAATTAACAAAACAAATATATGGAATGGCTCACCTACCTGCTCAAAGTAACTGCCTGCACGGCCTTGTTCTATGCGTTCTATCATTTCTGTTTGCGAAACCTTACATTTTTTGCCGCCAACAGAATCTACTTAGTAGCTACCTTGCTGATAAGTTTTGCTATCCCCGCAGTTCAGTTTGAGGTAGAACGAGCAGCCATAAACCTTGCACAGGTAAAAGAAGATGTCCTGTTTCCTTTACGTACTTTTGCGGATGTCCGTGATCAGACGTTGCCCGATTCAAAGAACCATCCTCAAGCAACGGAAGTCACAAATGAGTTAAATTGGCAGCTGATACTTTTCAGCTGTTATTGGCTCATTGCGGCAGTTATACTTTGCGTATCTGCCTTCCAGGGATTGAAATTACTCAAACATGCCAGAAAGGTGAATCTGAAAATCGGCCGGTTAAAGGTTATTTTTAAACCAGATGGCTTTACCAACTGCTCTTTCTTAAACTACGTATTTGTAAACCAGCAGGAATTAACTGAAGAAGAGATGAACGTGATCTTGCAACATGAGCAAGTGCATGTTGCCAGATACCACTCGGTAGATAAACTCCTCATCTCTGCCTGCAAGGCACTGTTATGGTTCAGTCCTATCATCTACCTTTACGATAGTGCCTTGGAACAAACACATGAATATGAAGCCGACAAAGAAACTTCTTTGACCATGGGCGATACCCCTTATGCCAATCTGCTGCTGGCCATGGCAGTGAAGAAAAATAATCCTTCTTTGGTGCTCAGTTTTGTCCGTAACCCGCTAAAAGGAAGAATCAAAATGCTTTTCACAAATCAATCAAAAAATATGAAAAAGTTAACGTATCTCGCAGTACTGCCTGTAGGGCTGGCACTAACCTGGGCCTTTACCGTTCAGGTAGTCTATGCAAGCCTTCCCGATGAAGCAATACAGCAAACACTTGTTGCACCTTCCGATAATGAAGCCGCTCCTTTACAAACTACTACCTCTCAGGAAGTAATAAAAACAGAAAAGCCTGAAGTCAGCGATGCTCCCGCTGACACCTTATGGATGATCGATTATCCTTCACTAGGCAAATATTCTGAAGTGGTCATCAATGGAAAATCTTACGGCCCAAACATCCTGACTAAAATGAGTCCGGGGGGTATAAAATCAATAAAAGGCAGCGATTCCGGCAGGCTGGAGATCACCACTTGGGGCGACAAACTTGAGTACGCGACAGAAATTGACAAAGAGAACGTAAGAACCCGCAACAAAGCTATGGCAGGCAAGTTTTATGCCCGCTATCGCAAAAAAAGCCAGGATGGTAGCCGCTATGACTACGCGGAGATTAAAGTGCCGGGTAGTGGTGGCGGTGGAGTAAGCATTGATAAAGGCAAAAAGCTGTTGCTGGTATACGAAGGCAGGCAATATTCCGAACGGAAATTTAAAGCGCTAACCGCTGATCAGTTCAGGAAAAGAGCCATGACTTTCAGAAGTACAGATGAAGAAATAGCAATTAAATATGGTAAGGGATACGGCTCAATGATAGAAGTATTCTCGGTTAGGGATATAGTCGGATATGAACCCCAGCCATTTAGAGATTTAAATAATGCTGACGCGGGTAGTAAGCTCTCTTATCAGGTAAAGGACTCTATCTGGCTTAGTGATGATAAAAAGAATTCAACACTTTTTGGAGGAGTTAAGATCACACACGGAAAGCTCAATATTACTGCTGATAAGGCTAAAACTGAAGATGCCGGACAGATCGTCTATGCGAAGAATGTCAGTTTTACTAGCGAGCTTCATCATAATCCCGTCACCGCTTCCTTCATGAAATTTAACCTAAAAGACGGCACGTATCAAATTATAAAGCATATACCCGATTTATAATGATGTAGATGTCAGTCTAAAACTTAACATTCAACTAAATTAAAACGCCTCAGC
Source organism: Pedobacter psychroterrae (assembly GCF_004331695.1). Lineage (GTDB taxonomy): Bacteria > Bacteroidota > Bacteroidia > Sphingobacteriales > Sphingobacteriaceae > Pedobacter > Pedobacter psychroterrae. The sequence goes on from NZ_SJSL01000001.1 coordinate 1,264,393, forward strand.
CAGGCTGACGTAAAAACCAGTCTGGCGTTTTTCGTTGGCACGTTTCTCGCCAATCCCATAGTCCAGGCGCATACTCAGCCCTTTCTCAGGATCAAAGAAATACCTCCCGCCTGCACCAAAAGAAGGCTTGAAGTTCTGAACAGCAAAATCGCCGTTTCCGAATACCTGTCCGCCGCCCCCAAATATCACCACACCAAAGCGGTTATTGTACCTGTACCGCAACTCTGCCTGCGCCGCCAAAAGATTGTTTTCTCTGTACCTCCCAGTATAATAGCCCCTCATGATCTCATCATTGCCCATCTGGGGAAGCAAGTAAAAGGGTGTTTTTTTGCCCTGTATGCTGTGGAAAAGACCATGTACTCCCAAAACAAGCTTAGGCGAGAGCGACCAGAAGTTGCGTACATTGGCCTTGATCAGGCTGCCGGTAAAGTTCTCTCCTCCCCAAAAGTCGGGCGCATACTGGTAGGTGACCCTGCCCATAAACCCTTTGGTGGTATAATTGTTAGAATTTCTGGTATCATAACTCTGCGAAAAGCCCGCATACATCACCGAACCGCCAATTTTATGAACCAGGCTTTTATCAGTAGAAAATATCCCACCAGCTTCCTTATCAGTAAAATGATAGGTCTCAAAGCCCAGAGAAATTCCGGTATACAGGTTTGGGGCGAGCATCTTTTCAGGCTCCAAAACAACCTTTACCGAACCCTGCACCAATCTGTCCTTGTCGGTCTCTAAAGTATTATTCCCAACCCCGTAAAAATCAAAAGGCATTCGTTTAAAGCGTACTTCGGTAATGCAATGGTGACTGTTTCCCTTAGTCCAGATATCGCTTTTTAAGGAAATATTGTATTGCCCCTTGGTAGATACTGAAACCACGCCAGAGAAATTGGAACTGCGGTTAGTAAGGTCTTTTTTGTCCAAATAAGTGGAATATAATGCGCCTAAACCAAATTCAATCCCAATTTCCTGAGTGTACCTGAATACAGGAACAGGCATAAAACTAGCCTTTCTGGAAGAATCTGTTTTATCGGAAAGATAACGCTCTATAAATTTCTTCTGCCCCAGTACGTTCGTGACGATCAGAACGAGCAGGGTGCATAAGGGAAATTTCTTCATTGGCCTAAAATAGTATAAAGTTTTAAGAATTTTATTGCACGTGTACAATTTTGAGGCCATTTTATTAGAGAACAAACTTGCTGGCCTGCAGGGTATGTGCTCACATGCTGATTTGCGAAAGGTAGTACTGGTACTGTCCAGAGAAGCTAATAACAAGTGTATGATCTCGGTTTTATTTCGTTATGAATTTTAAATTAAAATATAATTGATATATGGTTAATGTATCATTGGTATATCGTTTCTATATCACATTTAATAGATAAATGATATGGCAAGGATATACCAACCATATATCGACCATATCTTAACATAAGAATTAGAACAAGGTGATTCAGGAAAGAGACAAAAGTTATAAGCTTGTTTGATGCTAAATAGATGTCGGGATGCAGGCGCTGAGCTAATGATTTCAGACTTACGAATATTTGCCTATTTTTGCAGCTATAACAAAATCAGATCAAAATGAGTACAACAAGAGGACCAATTTCTCAGTTCATGGAGCGCAATTATCTCCATTTTAACGCAGCAGCGATGATGGATGCGGCAAAGGGATATGAAACACATTTGGATGAAGGAGGTAAAATGATGATTACCCTGGCTGGTGCGATGAGTACAGCTGAACTGGGTATATCATTGGCCGAGATGATCCGTCAGGATAAAGTGGCCATCATTTCCTGCACAGGCGCCAACCTGGAAGAGGATATCATGAATCTTGTTGCACATTCTCACTATAAAAGGGTGCCTAACTACCGCGATTTGAGTCCGCAGGACGAGTGGGACCTGTTGGAAAACCACTACAACCGCGTTACTGACACCTGTATTCCGGAAGAAGAGGCGTTCAGAAGACTGCAAAAGCATATCCATAAAATCTGGAAAGATGCAGATGATGCCGGTGAGCGGTACTTTCCGCATGAATATATGTACAAAATGTTGTTGAGCGGCGATCTTGAACAGTACTATGAAATAGATCCTAAAAACTCCTGGATGCTGGCAGCAGCAGAAAAGAACCTACCGATTGTAGTACCGGGATGGGAAGATTCGACGATGGGAAACATTTTTGCATCTTATGTGATGAAGTCGGAGATAAAAGCTACAACGATGAAAAGCGGCATCGAGTATATGGGCTGGCTGGCAAATTGGTACATTGCGAATAGCGATGGCAAAGGCATAGGCTTTTTCCAGATCGGTGGCGGTATAGCCGGCGACTTTCCGATCTGTGTAGTCCCGATGCTTTATCAGGATATGGAAATGGAGAACATACCGTTCTGGAGTTATTTCTGCCAAATCTCAGATTCAACTACTTCTTATGGGTCTTACTCCGGAGCAGTACCCAATGAAAAGATCACCTGGGGTAAGCTGGACATCCATACCCCAAAATTTATCGTGGAATCTGATGCAACAATTGTAGCACCGCTTATGTTTGCATGGATCTTAAAAATGTAAATTGAAATACCAAATCTTACCGGTAAAGTGAATGACAAATGAGAATCAGCAGCTTTCTGAAAATTGCTGATTTTCCTTGTTTAAAGCATCAAAAACAAACTATTTAGATTGATTATAAATTGTATTTCCTGTCATTTATTTGTCATTGGTAAGTTAATAAATTTTACTTTTGTGGACGTTTTGGGAGAGGATTAAGTTTTCAACATCCATTGCGTTTTATAAGTTTTTTAAAATAAAGCATAAAATACTCATTATGAGGAATATCTCATTGATCGTTAAAAGAGTTTGGAAGTCGGCATTTTTATTTGCGGCCCTATCTGTTTTAACTGTTTCTGCAACACAGGCACAAGATGTAGTAGAGGGCAGGAAATTATTTAAGGACAATTGTGCGTCCTGCCATACTTTGGACCGCAATAGTACGGGGCCTGCATTGACACCTAAATTAACTGAGCTGGACGAAGCTTATGCGCTTAAGTGGATTAAAAATGCGCCGGCTTTGATCAAATCAGGTGATCCTCAGGCGGTAGAAGCTGCAAAGTTCTCTCCTGCGGAGATGACTGCATTTACGCGTTTGACAGATGATCAGATTAAAAACATCATCGCTTATGCTAAAGCGGGTGAGCCTAAGAAAGAAGGCGAGGCAGCTGCGGGTGCCCCAACTGCTTCAGAAGGTATTTCTGATTTCTCTCTAGCGGGTATCATTGCCATTATCATTGTTTCGATCATTGTATTGGTCGTTTTGGGTCGCGCCATCAAATTACTGGAGCGCCTGATCCTTCAAAAACAAGGAGTAGTGCTGGTAGAGGAAGAAAACGTTTCGTTCGGAACAGGTATTAAAAGGCTGTTCAAAAACAAGAAATTTGTATTTTTCTTTATCTTGTGTGTGATCATCAGCCTGGGTTCATTTGGCTGGATGGGCATGTGGAATACGGGTGTTCATACAGGTTATCAGCCTGTGCAGCCGATCAAGTTTTCTCATGAACTGCATGCGGGAACCAATAAGATTGATTGTCAGTTCTGTCACTCAGGTGCCTTTAAATCAAAAAATTCAACTATACCATCAGCAAATGTTTGTATGAACTGTCACAAGTCGGTTCAGGCTACAGAAAAATATGATGGAGAGATCTCTCCTGAGATTCAAAAGATCTATAATGCACTTGGTTATGACCCTGCGTCGATGACCTATGATAAAACTAAAGAGAAGCCGATTGAATGGGTCCGTGTACACAACCTACCTGATTTCGCTTACTTTAACCACTCTCAGCACGTAGTAGTGGGTGAAGAAGCCATCAGAAAAGAAAAAGGACTGAAACCTGAAGAGCCTGTTTGTTTCGCTTGTCATGGTCCGGTAGACACCATGGAAGAGATCTATCAGTACTCTCCGCTGACCATGAAATGGTGTGTTAACTGTCACAAAGATACCCAGCTGGAAGTAAAAGGAAATGCATTCTATGACAAGATCATTGAAGCGCATGAGAAAATTAAAAAAGGCGAGAAAATTACACCGGCTGCACTGGGTGGTTTAGAGTGCGGTAAGTGTCATTATTAATAAGAGTTTAATAGTAAGAACGTTCGATAAACAGTAATATAGCTTAAATGGAAAGCAATAAGAAATACTGGAAAGGCTTAGAAGAGTATAAAAACACTCCGGATTTTGTTGAAAACAACAAAAACGAATTTGCTGAGCCACTTCCAATAGAAGATGTTTTAAATGAAGCAGGGTTAAGTACAGTAACTCCCCGCCGCGACTTTTTAAAAGCTTTAGGCTTTGGTCTGGGTGCGGTTACGCTGGCAGCTTGTCAGACAGCTCCTGTTCATAAATCAATACCTTACCTGATCAAGCCAGAAGAAATAGTTCCGGGAATACCGAACTACTATGTATCCAGCTTCAATGGTCAAAGTGTATTGGTTAAGACCAGAGAAGGACGACCTATCAAGATAGAACCTAATCCAAATGCAGGCTCGTTTTTCCGTGGTACGGATGCACAGGCGCAGGCTTCGGTGTTAGATCTTTATGATGTTTCCAAACTTAAAGCTCCTGTAATTAAAGATGCGGAGGCCAACTGGGCTAAAGTAGATGAGTTTGTAACAGGAGAGTTGAATAAAGCTCAGGCTTCGGGCAAAAAAATCAGGATCGTTTCATCTTCGGTAAGCAGCCCTTCTGCAAAGGCTGTAATCGCTGACTTTACGGTTGCTTATCCAAATACTAAGCACATACAATACGATGCAATTTCTTATACTGGTATCATTAAAGCCAATGAAAACAGCTTTGGTAAGCCGGTAGTTCCAAAATACAACTTTGACAAAGCTGACCTGATTGTTAGTTTTGGAGCAGATTTCTTAGGTACCTGGATCAGCGGTGAAGAGTTTACTTCGCAGTATGTTTCCAACAGGGACGCTAAATCACTGAAAGCTGGTAAAATGTCCCGCCATTTTCAGTTTGAGGCCGGAATGAGCCTTACAGGAACAAACGCTGATACACGTGTGCCAATAAAGCTTTCGGAAGAAGGGCCTGCGCTGATCACTTTATACAATGCCATTACAGGTGCTGGTTTAGCCGGTGGTACATTAGGAAATAATGTGACTGCAGACAAGGCACTAAAGCTGGTAGGTAAAGAATTAGTACAGAATAAAGGAAAAGCATTGGTTGTTTCAGGTTCAAATGATGTGTCTACACAGATTTTGGTAAACGCGATCAACTCGGCAATAGGCAGTTACGGTACTACCATAGACCTTGACAATTCTAGCAAACGCTATGCAGGTAATGATGCAGAATTTGCTGAATTCATCAATGAGATGAACAGAGGTGAGGTAGCAGCGGTATTCTTCCTGAACAGCAATCCTGGCTATGATGTAGCCAACAATAAAGCATTTACTGACGGACTGGCGAAAGTTGGCCTGAAAGTATCTTTCTCTGACAGAAAAGACGAGACCTCATCACTATGTGATGTGATCGCTATTAATAATAACTACCTGGAATCATGGGGTGATGCAAATGCATACGAAGGTTACTACTCTATCGTACAGCCTACCATCAATCCGGTGTTTAACTCACGTCAGGCTGAGGAAAGCTTGCTGATCTGGTCTAACGGCCCGGTTAAAGAATACTATCAGTATGTACGCAATAACTGGGAAGTCAATATTTTACCATCACTTGGTAAAACATGGAAAGATGTATTGCAGACGGGTGTTTTTGCAGGTGTTCAGAAACCGGCAGGAACGTATACTTTCGGCTTGTCGCTTGCAGCAGTGATTCCTTCTGTGATCAATAGCAGCAAAGCACTGGCTAAAGACATCGAATTGCAGGTGTATGAAAGCATCCCGATGCGTGATGGCCGTCATGCTAACAACGCATTCTTACAAGAACTTCCTGATCCTGTTTCTAAAGTTACATGGGACAATTACATTGCCCTTGGACCGAAATTCGCTGAGGAACTGGGTTATAAAGAATTTGATATTGTATCGATCAAAGACGATAAAGGTTATACCATTGAATTGCCTGTGCTGATCCAGCCTGGACAAGCTAAGGGTACGGCTTCTATTGCTTTGGGATATGGACGTACCAAGGCAGGTAAAGCTGGAAACGATGTGGGTAAAAATGCTTATCCTTTTGTAAGCTTTAGCAATGGTACTTCTAAATATACCACTACTGTGAAACTGGAAGGTACCGGAAAACGTGAAGAACTGGCGCAAACACAAACGCACCATTCTTTTGAAGGAAGGAACATCGTCCGCGAATCTACTTTTACAGAATATAAAAAGAACCCTGCAGCGGGATCAGGTAATGAGCACGCGAAGCATAAAACCTACGATCTGTGGGATAAATTTGAAAAACCAGGAAATAACTGGGTAATGGCAATTGACCTGAACGCTTGTACAGGTTGTGGCTCATGTATCGTTGCCTGTAATGTGGAGAACAACATCCCTGTAGTAGGTAAAGATGAAGTTCGCAAGCGCAGAGAAATGCACTGGTTACGTATCGACCGTTATTACAGCTTTAACCAGGAAGCGGGCGCAGAAGCAGAACATGGGGCACACGCACATGGTAATGGCATTAATGCGGTAACTAAAGAAAAAGAGATTGCACATTTGGAAGCTAATCAGATGGACAATGTTTCAGTAGTGCACCAGCCGATGCTTTGTCAGCATTGCGACCACGCACCTTGTGAAACAGTATGTCCGGTACTGGCAACGGTACACTCGTCTGACGGCTTAAACCACATGGCTTATAACCGTTGCGTAGGTACCCGTTACTGTGCGAACAACTGTCCGTATAAAGTACGTCGTTTCAACTGGTTCAACTACTGGAATGATTCACGTTTTGACAACTACCTGAACAATGAGTTTACTCAGTTGATGCTGAACCCTGACGTAACTGTGCGTTCAAGAGGGGTGATGGAGAAATGTTCTATGTGTATCCAAAGGATCCAGGGTGGTAAACTGCAGGCAAAACTGGAGAAACGTCCGTTGAAAGATGGCGATATCAAAATGGCTTGTCAGCAGGCTTGTTCTGCCAACGCGATCATATTTGGAGATGGCAACGATCCTGATTCGGAAGTATCAAAAGCATTGCGTAGTGAGCGTATCTACTACGTACTGGAAGAGATCAACGTACAGCCGGGTATAGGTTATATGACAAAAATTAGAAACACAGATACAACAGTGCACGCGTAAGCAGATAGCTGATATTAAAAGAAAAATACATTATGTCAGGACATAAGGAATCAATATTAAGAGAGCCATTAATCACCGGTAAAGATATCACGTATGCAAAGATTACGAATGATATCCTGCTGCCGGTAGAGAATAAGCCAAACAGGGCATGGTGGATAGGATTTATCATTTCACTTTGCGGAGCTACACTTTGGGTAGTAGCCGTAAGCTATACCTTTTGGTTTGGTATCGGGGCATGGGGACTGAACAAGACCGTAGGCTGGGCATGGGACATCACCGGCTTCGTATGGTGGGTAGGTATAGGTCACGCCGGAACGCTGATCTCTGCAGTACTTTTACTCTTCCGTCAGAACTGGAGGAACTCCATCAACAGGTCTGCAGAGGCAATGACGATCTTTGCCGTTATCTGTGCCGCTACGTATGTAGTATCCCATATGGGTCGTCCATGGTTGGCCTACTGGGTACTTCCATTGCCGAATCAGTTCGGATCCCTATGGGTTAACTTTAACTCCCCATTGGTTTGGGATATGTTTGCGATCTCGACTTACTTTTCTGTTTCCTTGTTATTCTGGTATACAGGTTTATTGCCTGATATTGCTACCATACGTGACCGCGCTACAGGTGTGAGAAGAAGAATTTATTCAGTATTATCATTCGGATGGGCTGGTAACGTTAAAACATGGCAGCGTTTTGAGGCAGTGTCCTTAATTCTTGCCGGTATTTCTACCCCATTGGTACTTTCGGTACACACGATTGTATCTATGGACTTTGCTACCTCGGTAATCCCGGGATGGCATACTACGATCTTCCCTCCTTATTTCGTGGCAGGGGCGATCTTCTCAGGATTTGCGATGGTACTTACCTTATTATTGGTAGCACGTAAAGTTTTGGGACTGGAGAACTACATCACGATGTTCCACATTGAGTCGATGAACAAAATCATTATCTTAACCGGATCTATTGTCGGTGTGGCTTATATAACTGAGTTTTTCATTGCCTGGTATTCAGGTTCAGAATATGAGCAGTACGCATTTATCAACCGTTCTACCGGTCCATACTGGTGGGCATACTGGATGATGATGACCTGTAACGTGATCTCTCCGCAATTGCTGTGGTTTAAAAAGATCCGTACCAGCATCGCAGCTACCTGGATTTTATCTATCGTAGTAAACATCGGGATGTGGTTTGAGCGTTTTGTAATCATCGTAACTTCACTTCACCGTGATTACCTTCCTTCGAGTTGGGCGATGTTCTATCCATCGTGGGTGGACGTGAGTGTGTTTGTTGGTTCGATCGGTGTGTTTTTTACTTTGTTCCTGTTGTTTTTGAGGGTGTTGCCTTCAATTGCAATAGCGGAGGTAAAACTATTACTGAAGAGTGCAAGTGAGCAGTCTAAAATGGAGCAGATTAAGGAAGGTCATTTAGATAAAGAGCAGGTAGCGGAATACGTTGAGTCTCTTGAGAAATTTGATAGTGTTAAACAAGAAGAATACGCAAAAATATAACAATGAATAATATCAAATATATTTTAGGCAGTTTTGGTGATCCTGATGAAATGATGCATGGCATCGATAAATTGCAGGAAAATAACATTAAGATACATGATGTTTATACACCGATGCCTATTCACGGAATAGAAGCAAAACTTGGGGTTAAGCGTTCAAGACTGGATATAGCGGCATTCTTTTTTGGGATAACCGGGACCTGTACCATGCTTTCGTTTGTATATTTCGCAGCTGCGTACGACTGGCCAATAAATATTGGTGGTAAGCCACACTTTGCTTTGCCGGATTTTATACCGATCACGTTTGAGTTGACCATCTTGTTTTGTGCTTTTGGTCTGGTAGGTTCTTATTATGCATCAACGCATTTGTTTCCGGGAAGAGCACCAAGGGTGATGGACCTAAGGGCTACAAATGACAGGTTTATTATTGCTATAGATGCAAAAGAGAATGCCGAGCATAGTAAAATTGATGATTTATTAAAAGAAGCCGGTGCTTTAGAAGTAAAGTATAATGAAAGGAAGTATGTTAGCTATGAATAAGAATAAAGTTGTTTTAGCCTCATTTTGTATCCTAGCAAGTGCTGTTGTATTTTCGGCATGCAGGGATAAGCAAAGTACAGGTTTAGAATATGCAAGGAATATGTACGATCCGATTGCTTACAATCCGGATCAACCAAATAAAAACTTTGCGAACGGACAGACTGCGCAGACGCCTCCTAAAAATACGGCTCCGGTTGGATTTGTAGAGGATGACATTTATCCGAACACAAAGGAAGGATATGAAGCAGCAGGAATAAACCTGGTAAACAGCCTGCAACTGACGGAAAAGAATCTCCTTGAGGGAAAGCACTTATTTAAGGTAATGTGCAGTCCTTGTCATGGAATGGAAGGTGACGGACAAGGTCACCTGGTAAAAATTGAAAAATTCAGTGGTGTTCCTTCGTTTCACGATCCTGAAAAAGCTTCTTCAAGAGGTGGGTTGATGAAAGACCTGAGCGCCGGAAAGATCTATCATACCATTAAATATGGGGTAAACATGATGGGCTCTTATGCTTCTCAATTGACACCGGAAGAAAGATGGAAAGTGGTATTGTATGTTCAGGAATTACAAAAAGCAAAATAGTAAAGAAGAAATAAATGGGAACTCATAATTATAATTTAACCGAGCAGTTTGAGTTTACAGGTAAGGCAAAAACTTTAAGCATCATCGCTATCGTGGTAGGGATTGCTGCGATAGGGTATGGCTTTTCTGCAGAGGCGCTTCATGAGCGTACTTTTGCTAACCTGTTACTAATGGCTTATTACTTCGCTTGTGTTTGCATGTCGGGCGCATTCTTTTTAGCTGTTCAGTTTGTAGCACAGGCAGGATGGTCTGCTTCTATACTTCGCGTGCCTCAGGCGATGGCAAAGGTATTGCCAATTGCCGTAGTGATCCTGATCGTAGTGATGGGATTGGGGTTATATACACATAACTTGTATCACCACTGGCATGCTGACGGCCTTACTGATCCAAGCAGTCCAAACTACGATAAACTAATAGACGGTAAGTCAGCATTTTTAAATGTGCCTTTCTTTATGGCCCGTCAGGTGATCTTCCTGGGTGTATATAGTATTTTCGCTTTATTGCTGGCAAAACTATCTAACAATGAGGATTTGCATGGCGGCCTTAATTCTTACAGAAAGAGCTTTAAATACTCTTGTATATTTTTAGTGATCTACGGATTTACGACACCAATATTTGCATTTGATACGGTGATGTCATTGGAAGCACACTGGTTCTCTACTATGTTTGGCTGGTACAACTTTGCCGCCATGTGGGTAAGCAGTCTGGCTACTATAGCGATCATCATCATCCTTTTGAGGAAATCGGGATACATGAGCTGGGTTAACAATAGCCACCTGCACAACCTTGGACAGTTTATCTTTGGTTTCTCTATCTTCTGGACGTATGTATGGTTTGCACAGTTCCTGTTGATCTACTATGCCAACATGCCGGAGGAAACAGTATATTTCTACATCAGGTTTGAGCATTATGAGTTCTGGTTTTACCTGAACCTGATCCTGAACTTCCTTGCGCCGGTATTGCTGTTGATGGACAGGGACAATAAAAGACAGGAAAATACTTTACTGGCGGTATCAATAGTGGTATTGATTGGTCACTGGGTAGATTATTATCAGATGATCATGCCTGGTACAGTAGCGGAGCATCATGCATTTGGTTTTATTGAGATTGGAATTGCACTAGGTTTTGTAGGTTTGTTTACCTTTACCGTTTTAAGCAGCTTAAGTAAGAAACCTTTGATCGCAAAGAACCATCCGTTTTTACAAGAGAGTTTAAATCACCATCTTTAACGGGTGAGCGGGATTGCATATAATAAATAATAGTATAATAGAAGTACAGTGTTACTACTTTTAAGGAAATGAGTTTAAGAAAATTTATAAGTAATAAAACAATAGCGGCACTAGCTGTGATTGTAACTGCATTTGCAAATACAAGCGCATTTGCACAAGCTGCCGCTGCGTCAACAGCAGAGAAACCTGTAGACATGGGCCCGGTTTACAAATCGGCAATATTCTATACGATGGCATTTTTACTGATTTGCTTATTTATAGCAATCCTTGGTAAAGCGCTTAAAGTATACGAACTGACCCGTGAGGCCCAGGATAAACCTAAAGGCATCAACTGGGACAACGTAAACGGGATAATCTTTGCATTGTTCCTGATTGTAGGGCTGTATGGTGTATACTGGGAATATACTGTTCATGGAAAGATGATCCTTCCAGAAGCAGCTTCTGAGCATGGTAAAAAGATCGACAGCATGTTTAACATCACGCTGATCATAACTACCATTGTATTTATACTTACGCATATTGCTTTATTTCTTTTTGCTTATATCTATAGACATAAAGGAACCAGAAAGGCTTACTATTACCCACATAACAATACCTTAGAACGCATTTGGACAATTATCCCTGCATTGGTATTGACGGTGTTGGTACTGATGGGATTCCTTACCTGGAGGTCTATCTTTTACAAGATTGAAGATCCGAACAATAAGCCTTTAAGCATAGAGATTACCTCATCTCAGTTTGCCTGGGCAATCCGCTATCCGGGAGCTGACGGCGTTGTGGGACAGAAAAACTACAAGCTAATCACTTCAGAGAATGCGCTGGGTATTGATTTTAATGATAAAAAGAATCTGGATGACCAGATTGCTGATGAAATGGTGATTCCTGTAAACAAGCCGGTTCGTCTGATCCTTACCAGTAAGGATGTAATCCATAGTTTTTACATGCCGCATTTCAGGGTTCAGCTAAACACTGTACCGGGTATGACTTCTTACTTCGAATTTACTCCGACCATTACAACGGAGGAAATGAAAGCTAAGACCGCGGACCCTAAGTTTCAGTACTTGTTCCTGTGCAACAAAATTTGCGGAGACGGTCACTACAAAATGCAAAAACCGGTGCGGGTAGTATCGCAGCAGGAATATGATGAATGGGTTGCTGAACAGGGAACTTATTTAACCGATGATTTAAGGAAAGCATTTAAAATGCCTGTAGCTGACGCTGCTCCGGCTCCGGCCGCAGCTGATACTGTATCAAAAGATACTGCTGCAGTTACCACAAACCAAACAGCTTTAAATAAATAGAAATACTGGAATAGGATATTATGTCAACTATATCATTACACGATACACATAACCACGATAGCCATGATGATCATGGGCATCACAAAGAGACTTTTTTAACAAAATATGTCTTTAGTCAGGATCATAAGATGATTGCCAAGCAGTTTTTGATAACAGGTATTATCATGGCTGTAATAGCAATGTGCTTATCTATCTTGTTTCGTATTCAACTAGCATGGCCTGATAAGAGCTTTCCTCTGTTGGAAACATTTTTAGGAAAATGGGCTGAAGGTGGCAGGATCAAACCCGACTTTTACCTTGCACTGGTTACCATTCACGGTACCATCATGGTATTCTTCGTTTTGACGGCTGGATTGAGCGGGACTTTTAGTAATTTATTGATCCCGCTTCAGTTGGGTGCAAGGGATATGGCTTCGCCGTTCCTGAACATGCTTTCTTACTGGTTCTTCTTCTCCGCTTGTGTGATCATGATGAGCTCATTTTTCATACAGACAGGCCCTGCCAGTGCGGGCTGGACAATCTATCCTCCCTTATCTGCATTGCCAACGGCGATTAGCGGATCCGGACTGGGTATGACGCTATGGCTGATCAGTATGGTGCTTTTTGTGGCTTCCTCTTTAATGGGCGGTATCAACTATGTGAGTACCATCCTGAACATGCGTACTAAAGGTATGGACCTTTGGAAAATGCCATTGACGATCTGGGCATTCTTCCTGACCGCTGTGTTGGGTATCTTATCTTTCCCGGTATTGGTAGCAGGGGTAGTATTGTTGATATTTGACCGTAGTTTTGGTACAAGTTTCTATTTATCTGATATAGTAATGGGAACGCAGGTATTGCCTAATGAGGGTGGATCACCGATCTTATGGCAGCATTTATTTTGGTTCTTAGGTCACCCGGAGGTATATATTGTAATCATGCCTGCGATGGGATTGTCTTCAGAGATCATGTCTGTAAACGCAAGGAAACCGATATTTGGTTATCATGCGATGATCTATTCATTGATCGGTATTACGATATTGTCATTCATCGTTTGGGGGCACCATATGTTTGTGACGGGTATGAACCCGCTGCTTGGTGGGGTGTTTATGATCACTACGCTGATCATTGCGGTTCCTTCGGCGGTTAAGACGTTTAACTGGCTGGCTACCTTGTGGAGAGGTAATATCAGGTTTACTCCAGCAATGTTATTTGCCATCGGACTGGTTTCATTCTTTATTTCCGGTGGTCTGACAGGTATCTTCTTAGGTAACGCATCTTTGGATATCAACTTGCACGATACGTATTTTGTAGTGGCCCACTTCCACCTGGTGATGGGTTCGGCGGCGATATTTGGTATGCTTGCCGGGGTTTATCACTACTTCCCTAAGATGTTTGGAAGGTTAATGAGCAATAAGCTTGGATACCTGCATTTCTGGATCACATTTGCATGTGCTTACCTGGTGTTTTTCCCGCTTCACTTCCTGGGTCTTGATGGGGTTCCGCGCCGTTACTATGCATTTACTGAATTTGAGTTTATGCAGAAATGGGTGACCGTTAACGTATTGGTAACTTGGTCGGCCATTGTAGCAGCACTGGCACAGGTAGCATTTTTGTTCAACTTCTTCTATTCTATCTTTAAAGGTAAAGTATCTTCTCAAAATCCATGGGAGGCAAATACACTTGAATGGACTACTCCTGTAGAGCGTTTGCATGGTAACTGGCCGGGAGAGATCCCAACTGTTTACCGTTGGCCATATGACTACAGCAAACCTGGAGCTGAGCAGGATTTTATCCCGCAAACCGTTCCTTTCTCTCAGACAATGAGCTCAAATATGCCTCATGATTTTGAAGGAAATGCAGAATCTGAGCGTATCCAGAAAGAATGGGAAGCACTGGAGGCAACAAAAGAAACAAAATTAGACTAGCATATAGTTTATGATAAAATGGGGTATCTGCAGTAGGTAAGTACTTACAACAGATACCTCTTTTTTTTAAACCTAATACATACCATGGTTCCTAAATCTGAAAAGAGATTTATCAGGCTAAACCTTATAACAATAGTTGTAACCTTATTGCTGATCCTTGCAGGTGGGATTGTACGCAGTACAGGCTCTGGTATGGGCTGCCCGGACTGGCCAAAGTGTTTTGACCAGTATGTACCGCCAACATCTGTTTCACAGCTGCCTGCAGATTATAAAGAGAAATATGTAGCTGAACGTGTGGCCAAGAATGAAAGGTTTGCGAAGACACTGGAGAAAATGGGCAAGGCACATCTGGCCGACAGCATCAGACATGATGCGTCGATACTGATGCCTGAAACTTTCAATGTAGCTAAGACCTGGACGGAATATCTGAACAGGTTGATGGGGGCATTGACAGGCTTCTTATTGCTGATCCTCACGGTTTATTCATTTGCCTACAGAAAAACAGCAAAGAGGATTGTAGTACTGAGTGTATTGAACCTGATTGTGGTTGCCTATCAGGGATGGCTCGGTTCGATCGTAGTGTCCACCAATTTGATGCCATGGATCGTGACCGTACATATGTTGCTGGCACTGGTAATCCTTGCTATCCTGGTTTATACCTATTATTATGCACAGCAGCTGTATCAGCAGCCTACGGTCGTAATGGCCAGGCTTAGTTATTTGAAATTGCTGATCTTTCTGGCTATAGTGGCCAGCATTATTCAGATTGTTTTAGGTACGGAAGTAAGGGAAGAAATAGATGCGATAGCTAAACAGCTGATGTATGCCGGGAGAGAGCGTTGGGTAGAAAAGGTCGGAAATGTCTTTTCTTACCACAGAGATGTGGCTGTATTGGTGCTTGTTTTTAATATTTTTGTTTATAAGATGGTTAAAGATAAGTTTAGCGGTAAAGCCGGTGCTTTAACAATAGCTAACGGAGTGGGCATTGTCCTGATCATTCAGATCGTAACAGGGCTTTTGTTGTCTAATTTTGCTTTACCACCTTATGCACAAGCATTGCACATTTTATTTTCAACAGTTTTATTTACCCTGCAATATTATCTGTATCTATTGGTTTATAGAACGGAGACCTACCAGCAGGGGCATTAATAAGTATATAATTTGAAACAGTTTTTAAAAGATTTCTCCAAGCTCATTAAATTCAGACTAACTTTTCTGGTCGTGTTTTCTGCGTCGGTTACCTTTTTAATTGGTTCTCAGGTTCCAATAAACGGTGTGGTACCGGGCATAGACTGGACGAACTGGATCATTCTGATCGTAGGTGGTTTTCTTGTTACTTCAGCGGCGAACTGTTTTAATGAGGTGATAGAAGTAGACCTTGATAAGCTGATGACCAGGACTAAAGACCGTCCTATGCCTGCCGGTCATATGACCACGGGCCAGGGCCTGGTGTCGGGCCTGGTAATGGGAATGCTGGGTACTTGGTTGCTTGGAAAACTGAATATAGAAACGGGTCTGCTTTCTGTATTTTCGATCTTCCTTTACGCATTTGCCTATACCCCATTGAAAAGGAAATCCCCTATTGCAGTATTTGTAGGAGCTATACCGGGTGCTTTACCCCCACTAATCGGATATGTAGCTGCTCATGGGAAGATAGATCAGATAGCAGTGATCTTATTTTTAGTGCAGTTTGTATGGCAGTTTCCACACTTTTGGTCTATTGCATGGGTGCTGGACGATGACTATAAAAAAGCAGGTTTCAGGCTGTTGCCCACTACCAAAAGAGATAAAGCCAGCGCATTGATTACTTTTTTGAGTACACTGATATTGATCCCGGTAAGCTTATTGCCTACTTTTTATGGTTTTGGCGGTTATTATATCGCAGGGGTATCTATACTGGCAGGTTTGGTATTTGCTTGGCTGGCGTTTAAAATGTGGATGAATATGGACCTGGCTAGTGCGAGAAAAGTGATGTTTTGCTCTTTCTTTTATCTGCCGCTGGTGCAATTGGTTTTATTGTTTGATTTTATAAGTAAATAAGTTGATATGGTACATACATTAGATAAAAATGATGTAAATCATGAAATGCAACATAACCTGAAGCCTAAAAAGTTTGTGGTATGGTTGTTTATTGTTTCATCGATGATCATGTTTGGGGGGTTTACAAGTTACTATATTGTATTCTCAGCCTCTAAAGGGAAGGGACACGGACTGGTGTTGCCAGATCTGTTCATTTATAGCACGCTGGTACTTTTGATCAGCAGCCTTTGCCTGTTTCTTGCATCCAGGGCTTTAAAATCCGGCAACATCAGTTTGCAGCGGACGTTATTGTGGTCTACCCTGGCGCTTGGCCTTGTGTTTGGTTATATGCAGATTCAAGCCTGGTCAGTGATGGTGAGTACAGGTGCATTTTTCTCTAATAACAATGCCGCAATTTCCATGGTTTATGTGGTATCCGGATTCCACCTGATACACATATTTGCAGGGGTTTGCTTCCTCATAAATGCCATTGGTGGTACTTATCTTAAGATTAGTCCCGAAAGACAGAAGTTCCGGATGGAAATCGCTTCAATATTTTGGCATTTTATAGATATATTATGGATATATCTGTATGTTTTTTTACTTTTGAACAGTTAGATTTTTTAACAAACTATTACTATTTACAAAATGGATTCATTATCACAATTAGATCAGGTAAAAACCACTCCATGGAGCGGAGGTCGCTCGCCGTGGTCACTAGAGTACGGCAAAGTAATGATGTGGTTTTTTCTGGTTTCTGATGCATTCACATTTTCGTCATTACTGATCTATTATGGGGCGCAGCGTTTTTCTAAATTCACTTGGCCTGATCCGGATTTGGTGTTCCAGTCTATTCCCGGTATAACGGACAGTGGTGCACCATTGGTATTCGTTGGTTTGATGACGTTTATCCTGATCATGAGTTCCGTTACGATGGTACTTGCTGTAGAAGCAGGGCACAGACGGTCAAAGAAGGAAGTTGTCTGGTGGATGGTGGCTACTATTATCGGTGGTCTGATGTTCTTAGGCTGTCAGGCAGCGGAATGGACACACTTATTCCATGAAGGCTTTGGTTGGGGCAAAATCCCTCCTATGGAAACACTGCACCATCTATTTACAGGAGAGGTATCTACGGTATCTGCATTGCAGTTTTCAAACCTGTTCTTTACAATAACAGGCTTTCACGGATTCCACGTATTCAGTGGTGTGATCATTAACATCATCATTTTATGCATGACCATTAACGGCACATTTGAGAAACGCGGACATTACCTGATGATTGAGAAAGTTGGTCTTTACTGGCACTTTGTTGATCTTGTTTGGGTATTCGTATTTACATTCTTCTACTTGGTTTAATTATTCAATAATATTATTATGTCAGAAATACATACTGAACACGGACACGAGGGGCATGCACACGAGGAACATGCTGGTTTAGATAAAAAGAAGATATGGCAGGTTTTTGCAATCCTGTTGGTGATCACTGTAATAGAGTTTTTTATCGCATTATGGGTATTGCCTAAAGGCTATATGTCACATGGCGTTGGTAACTTTATATACATTGCTTTAACATTGCTGAAGGCTTATTATATCGTAGCTTATTTTATGCACCTTAAATATGAGAAGGTAGGGCTGCAGCTTGCATTGACACTTTCTTTTATTTTTATCATTTACTTTATCGTACTGATGCTGATTGAAGGTGATTATTTGCATGTTCACATGCCTTTTAAATGAAAGAAGTTTCCATAAAGAAGATCTTAATCCTGGTCACCATATTAGCGGTACCAGGATTTTTGTATTATTTGCTTCAGAGCCAGGGTAAGAACAGGTACAAACCTTTGCCTTTTTATGGGCCTAAAGAGGTAGCTTCAACCTTTCACGCTGTACGGGGGGAGCAGATACCAGATACCATTTATCATGAAATTAAAGGATTTGAATTTTTAAACCAGAAAGGTAAGACGGTTACCTGGGAAAATTATAAAAATAAGGTCCTTATATTCGGATTATTCTATACTCAGTCAGGGGATAAGTTTTCGGTAATTGCGGCAAACAAGTCCATGCAGCTGCTGAAAGCTGCTTATGCCAAGAACGACCTGATCCATTTTGTGAGTATGACGATAGATCCTGGTTATGATACTCCTGAGGTACTTTCGCGTTATGCCGACTCTTTGTCTGCAGGGCCGGATAAATGGAGCCTGCTTACCGGGGATAGCACTAAGCAGTTTAGCTTTATAAATGACCAGCTTTTACTAGATGCAAATCAAGCATATACTGACACTGGAATAAAGAAATATTCTTATAGCAATTATTTTATCTTGGTTGATCCCCAACACAGGATACGTGGTTTTTATGAAGCGTATAACCAGGAGACGATATCGAAACTGGACGATGAGATTAAGGTATTAATAGCTGAGGTGCTGAGAAATACCAGAGACGGACGATAATCCACATATTATGACGAACGACAAGAATACAATTGAGAAAAAATATAGCTTATGGATCGTTTTACTATCCATAATCATACCGTTAGCAGTAGCAGTATTGTTTTTTGTGAAGATACCCAATGCTACACCACTCACCTTTTTGCCCCCGATATATGCAACGATAAATGGCGTGACGGCTGTTTTATTAGTGCTTGCGGTGATGGCGGTTAAGAAAGGAAAACTTAAGTTGCACGAGAACTTAATGAAAATTGCCATCGGCTGTTCGCTGCTCTTCCTTGTGATGTATGTTGCTTACCACATGACCAGTCCTTCTACTAAGTTTGGAGGAGAAGGTAATATTAAATATGTTTACTATTTTATATTATTGACGCATATCCTGCTTTCTATTGTAATCATTCCTTTGGTACTCATCACCTATGTACGGGCTTTGGCCGAACGTTTTGATAAACATAAGAAGATTGCAAAGATTACTTTTCCGCTTTGGTTGTATGTGGCGGTTACGGGTGTTGTTGTTTACCTGATGATCTCCCCGTACTATAATTTTTAAATTTAAAAAAGGCATCCATCTGCGATTGCAGAATGGTCTCTTTCAAATTTTAGCAACCATTTCTTTTTATCCACACCAGCAGCATACCCTGTCATTGTTCCATTGCTTCCAATTACGCGATGACAGGGTATGATAATGGCCAGCCGGTTGCGGCCGTTGGTGGTGGCAATGGCACGGATTGCCTTTGGGTTTTTCATCAGTGTAGCCTGTTCTTTATAAGAGATGGTCTTGCCATATGGAATATCCAGTAAGGACTGCCAGACTGTTTGTGAAAATTCATTTCCCGGAGTATGAAGTGCCACTGAAAACGTTTTTCGTGTGCCATCAAAGTACTCAGTAAGTTCCTCTTCCAGTTGATCCAGGTGCTGATTTCTTCCAGGCTTCATTTCGGCGCAGAGCATCTTTTTTAATTCAGCAAATTCCTTTTCTAACCTGATCCTATTATTAAATTCCAGGAGGCAGACACCTTGTGAGGTAGCACCGGCAAGCATGGGCCCGAGTGGAGTACTAAGCTCTGTCATGGTAATTACAGCAGTATTATTGTTTTTAGCTTCCATGAATATTCTTAGACTGGCTGTTTACTATATTTTTATGACGATGGTCCTACCGGTTACGAGGCTAAACTCATAGATCCTGTAGAGCCCGTCGTCACTAATGTCAATTGCTTCAACCAGCCCGGTTTTACTGAAAGTATCAGTCACCAGGTCGCCCTTTTTTACCTCCTGAAGAATTTCTGACGGAGTCTCTTGATTTAAACGGATCATCCAATAAAGATACGATAATGTATTTAGTTCAGGCTCTGTTCGGTATGGATTCCGTTGACATGGGCTTCGTGTATCAGTTCTTTAATGTCTGATTTTGGCCTTTTGGCAGGAGCATGCGTTAGCGGCTGTTCTCTCTGTTCAGCAAATGATTGTTCCGAAGGATCGGAACCGGTTATTCTGTTTCTCACATTTTTGCGAACATCAGCCCCACTTTCAGGAGCAAACAGAACGCCCAGTACTGCACCTACTGCTAATCCTGCAATAACGGCAAAGGCAACTGTAGTATTGTTTTTAGTGTTGTGGGCAAATATGTTTGCCATTAGTTTTTCGTATTTCATAATCATAGGTTTTGGAAAAATAACACACCGCAAAACATATTGTTTAGAAAATTTAATAAAGGATAACTATTTGGCCTGTGGCCGTATCTGATAGAGGATGATGTTTCTAATGATAAGGAATAATACAAATAGCCCTAAAATCATTAGCATGATCTCGGATAAACCTATATTAAATCCTGCTACGATAAATGAAGTTGTATACATAAAGGGTAAGGTAGTGTTAATATTGATCAAAGAGGCAAAGATGTAACAAGTTTAATACGCCGCTCCTCCCAAATTAATATTATGGTAACCTTAACTTTGAGATAAGCACAGAGATTTGACCAAATGAATTCAAGGAGAGATTTTTTAAAGCAGGCTGCATTATTTTCCGGCGGCGCAGCAATGATGAACTTATTGCCTGGCGCTATACAAAAAGCTATGGCCATCAATCCTGCCCCAGGCAGTACCTATCAGGATGCAGAACACATAGTGATCCTGATGCAGGAAAACCGTTCTTTTGACCATTGCTTCGGTTCATTGCAGGGGGTAAGGGGATTTAATGATCCAAGAGCCGTGCAATTGCCGGATAAAAAGCCGGTATGGTTGCAGACAGACGCTTTAGGAAATACTTATTCTCCTTTCAGACTGAATATTAAAGATTCTAAAGTAACCTGGATGGGTGATCTGCCACATTCAAGGGCCAGCCAGGTTGATGCGAATAACTTTGGCAAATACGATAAGTGGCTTCCTGCCAAGCGGTCGGGAAATGCTAAGTATGCAGATATGCCGCTTACGCTCGGTTATTACACAAGGGAGGACCTTCCGTTCAACTATGCCATGGCCGATGCCTTTACGGTATGCGATCAGAATTTTTGTTCGGCTATGACGAGTACAACGCCCAACCGCTCCTTTTTCTGGACTGGAAAGATCACTCATGAAGAAGAGGGTATCGCTAAAGCCAACATCAGGAATACCGATTATGGCTCTGGAAAAATGGAATGGGAAACCTTTCCGGAGTTACTGACACAAAATAACCTTCCCTGGAAGTTTTATCAGAACGATTTAAGTTGCGGTGGTGGCTTTGTGAAGGAGGAGCGTTCATGGCTGGCCAACTTTGGTTGTAACCTGCTGGAGTTCTTTAAAAAATACAATGTTAAGTTCTCTGAGCGCTATGTTTTGGGTCTTCAAAACCAAGTTGAAACCCTGCCCGGAGAAATCAATAAACTGAAGGAAAGAACTCCATCGAGCGATGCGGATGCAAAGAAAGTACAGGAAAGCATACGGGCCAAACAAGCGGTGCTGGACAATGCGCGCTCGGAGCTGACCGCCTGGAACAAGGAAAGTTACGATAAGTTGTCAGACCTTGAAAAGACGCTCTATCGCAGTGCTTTTGTAGTTAATTCTGGTGATCCTGACTTTAGAAGCATTACGGAGCTGACCTATACCGATGGCGGAGCGGAGCGCAAACTCACTGTGCCTAAAGGCGATCTGATGTACCAGTTTAGAAAGGATGTGAACGAGGGCAAGCTGCCCCTGGTGTCCTGGCTGAGCCCGCCCCAGAATTTTTCTGACCATCCAAGTGCCCCCTGGTATGGTGCATGGTTTGTTTCTGAAATCCTGGAAATCCTGACTAAAAATCCTGAGGTGTGGAAAAAGACGATCTTTATAGTAACCTATGATGAAAATGATGGTTACTATGACCATATCCCGCCATTCTCAATCCCTGATGAGAAAATTCCCGGAACCGGAAAGGTAAGTGCCGGAATTGCCACTGAAATAGAGCATGTGCGGCTGGAAAATGAACTAAAACAGGGTATTCCAAAAAATCAGGCCAGAGAGGCACCTGTCGGACTGGGATTTAGGGTGCCAATGCTGATCGCTTCGCCATGGAGCAGGGGTGGGCGGGTCTGCTCTGAATTGTTTGATCATACGTCGACCCTTCAGTTTCTTGAAGGCTTTGTGAATAAAAAATACCAGAAAAATATACGTTTGAACAATATCAGCGATTGGCGCAGGACAATCTGCGGCGACCTGACATCCGCTTTTAGTCCATATAATGAAAAAGAGCTGGAAAAGATTCCTTTTCTGGACAGGAATAAAAATGTAGAGACGATCTATAATGCGAAGTTTAAGGAAGAACCTTCCGGATTTAAAAAACTGTCGGAGGCCGAGATTGCAAGGATATCTGAAAAACCATCCATACTGGCACTACAGGAAAAAGGAACAAGGAAGGCCTGTGCACTGCCGTATGAACTGTATGTAGACGGCAGACTGAGTGCTGATGGCAAAAGCTTTGAAGTTGAATTTGCTGCAGGCAATGTAGTATTTGATGAGCTGGCGGCAGGAGCACCATTTAGCGTGTATGCACCGGTGAAGTACAGCGACAAAGACAGTAAAGACGAAATCTGCAGGAACTGGTCTTTTGCAGTTAAGGCAGGAGACAAGTTCAGCTATAGCTGGCCACTCGATGCATTTGAAAATGAGCTTTACCACTTGAGGGTACATGGGCCCAATGGTTTTTACAGGGAGTTTGTGGGTGATGTCAAGAGTGCGGGGCAGTTGGTATCTGTAGCTTATGAAAGCAACCGGCTGAACAAGGCAAAGCTTAGCGGCAACCTACGGATTAATCTGACAAATAATGATCCCAAACCACAAACTTTTGTACTGACAGATAAGAGCTATAAGATGGCTGAAGTAAAGAAAACGGTTGCGGCAAAAAGTAAAGACAGCGTAGTACTAGATCTGTCTAAATCGCATCATTGGTATGATATTAAAGTACAGGTACAAGGCAATCCTGATACTATCCGGGAATATGCGGGTCATGTTGAAACAGGGGCTGCCTCTGTGACAGATCCTGCAATGGGAATGGTGGTGTAAAAATTATTAATTAAGGAGCTATAATAGTAAAAAGATAAACCATAAATATCACCAGCAGCACTACACCCTGCAGGATATTGGTTCGGCCGGTCGCCAGCGAAAGCATGATGGTGAACTGAGCCAACAGGAGCAATACGGTGGCTTTCATGTCAATGCCTAATGTGATGGTCATTCCCGTTACGATAGAAACAATGGCTACGGCAGGAATGGTGAGGCCGATACTGGCAAGTGCCGAACCCAGCGCCAGGTTAAGGCTGGTTTGCAAGCGGTTCTTTTTAGCTGCACGGTAAGCTGCAAGCCCTTCAGGAAGTAAAACGACAGCAGCTATGATCACGCCCACCAATGATTTTGGTGCGCCGAAATTCATCACAGCAAGCTCTATATCCGGAGCTAAAGCTTTAGCCAGCAGCACTACAATGCCCAGGCATAACAACAATAAAAACGTACTGACCAGCGCTACTTTTTTAGTAGGGGGCTCGGCATGTGTTTCTTCATTTCCATCCGCATCAGGAGGTAGAAAATAGTCGCGGTGCCTGATGGTCTGCACCATTACAAATGTCCCATATAGTATCAAACACACTACTGCTACAAAAATTAATTGGGCCTGCGTATATTCAGGGCCCGCTTTACTGGTGGTATAGTTTGGCAAGATCAGCGTAAGTACCAGTATTGCCGTAAGCGTAACCACAGCAGCACTCACACCTGGCAGGCTAAATACCTGCTCTTTAAACCTTGCTCCGCCAACCAACAGACAAAGGCCAATAATTCCCGTTAAAATGATCATTACAGCGGCCAGTACAGTGTCTCTGGCCAGCGCTCCGGTATCAGGGCCGCCAGTTAACATCAAAGAGACAATTAATGCTACTTCAATTACGGTAATGGCCAGTGCGAGCAGTAAAGTACCAAATGGTTCCCCCACTCTGTGTGCCACCACTTCGGCGTGATGAACTGCGGCAAGCACGGCAGCAATCAATACACCAGCCAGAAAAAAGGTATAAAAGATTCCTAAATCCAGTGAGACACCAAAGTAAGCCAGCCAGGCTACAATTGGAGATATGATGGTCCATAATGGCAGTTGTAATTCTTTCTTCATCAAATTCGGGCTTAATTAAATTATTGGATGTTCTGTTAAAATACTAAAATTATTGGGAGGGAAGCAATAAATGGGTGATAGCATGGCACAAATATTACAAAATGGTTTAATTAATTATACATAACTAACCATGATCATCGTTTCAATTTATTGTGATATTTCTCAAATGATTGAGATTTAATACAATATTTTTTCTTTAAAAAACTACATTCAATTTTAAATAAGAAAATATATTTCTTTTTGTTAATTATTCTTTTTATGATTGTCTTGTTTTTGATTGGATTTTATAGGAATGACTGATTTATTTAAATGTTGTTTATTTGTTGTTTTGTTATTTGGTTGTCTTAGTTCGTCTGCCCAAAACTGGATGCCCGGGTATGAATTTCGAAGGAAGATTACTTTTGATAAGAGTAAAATTGAAGGTGATTTTACTGGCTCATCTCCAAGGATAGAGCTGGACGTAGCGGATTTTCCAGTTCTGGTAGAGCTGCAGGATGAGGCATTTAAGTATCATGCTGCTACGTCATGTGAAGATATTGTTTATGATCCGGAAGGTAGGAATATAGCTTTTGCCACAGTTGCGGCCCCCCTTGTTAAGTTGAGTTTTCAGATTGAAAGTTATGATCCTGTTTTGGGGAAATACCGGTGTTGGATTAGAATTCCTTCTTTAGCTTCTGCTAAGACAGGTACCCCTGCCACAGCAATCTATTTTTATTATGGAGGTTCTGCTTTGCATGATAGTTATTCAATAGCCGGGCTAAGTACCTGGAATGGGGAATACAGTGGAGTTTGGCATATGAACGGAGAAAATTCGGACTTTGGCAGCAGGAATGTAAAAACTGGGCTGGCGGCCGAAAGTTTAACCGGACATGGGTTTGTTGCGGAAGACAAGATTCCCGGCAAAATTGGCGATGCAGTTGAACTGGATGGGGAAGACCAATATCTGCATACCTCAGGACATGGAAATGGTGCCTTTACCTTTATGGCCTGGATCAAATGGAATGGGGGAACTGGTAGCCAGACTATAGCGGGCACCGACAGTATTGGTTCGGGAAGAACGGGCTGGAGGGTAGGCATCAATGCGCAAGGTAAAATTGAGATGAGTACCTATAAGACTTCAGGTGTGTTTTGGTCTATGACTTCTGCTTATGCAGTAGCTGCTGGTGTGTGGACGCATGTGGTCTGTTACTATTTTGTCAATGGGGCTAACAATAGCGGAGTGACTACTCTTCTGAATGGGAGCCCGGCAGGTGGTTCAGGTGGTGCGGGATTAAAACTTGGCGCGGGTGGTTATATGGCTGTCGGGAGGAATAAGGACGGAAGCCAGCACTTTAACGGTGCGATTGATGAATTGCGAATTTTTAAAGTGGCAAAACCAACTTATTGGTTGAAGAATGAATACCAAAATCAAAATGATCCGTCATCATTTTACAGTATTGGTGCGGAAGAGTCCAATTCTTCCTGGGTTACTTTTACTGGCGCAGCGAGCAGCAGTTGGAGCACTACCGCAAATTGGTTGAATTCAGTTAAGCCGGTTGTAGGTAGTAGGGTGCGCATTTCGGCAGGTAAGACTGGCCGTATTACTGGTGCAGATGTTGTTTTCGGAGCTTTATTTCTGGAACCTGGAGCTACTTTGTCTTCAGGTGTAAATGTGCAACTGAACTGCAATGCTAAATTCGGGGCCGGGGCTGTATTGAACATGGATATGGGTAAGAAACTGACGCTATCTGGTAATGGTCTTAATTTGTCGGGAGCAGGAACGATCAATACAGCAGAATTAGAAGTTAATGCCAGCAGTGCTTCTTCCGAGGTGTTTTTGGATGCTGAGGTAAATGTTTCAAACTATTTAAAGCTCAGTAAGGGATTGCTGAATGCAAATGGTAAGCTGACTTTGTTGTCGTTTTCACACAGCAATACTGCGGCATTATTGCCCATACCGGATGGTAATGTGACTTCTATAGCTGGCGATGTAAATGTTCAGTCCTTTATAGACGGATCTTTTCCCAGTCCGTCCTCCGGTCGGGGCTGGCGTTTACTGAGTTCTCCCGTTATCCATTCCGGTGAAGAAGGGAACTATCAATACGGTTTTCAGGATATTAAAAGTACTGTGTTCATTACTGGAAAGGATGGGGCTGTTAATGGTTTTGATGCTTCTCCAAATAACGGGGCGACGGTTTACACACATGATCAGGCTTTAGCTGGTACTTTGTCGAAGAAGTATGTGGCAATTCCGAATATGAATACAGCTGTGCAGCTGGGGAAGGGGTTTTATTTGTTTTCGAGAGGTAGTAAGCTGCAGGCGAACGCTTACCGTGATCAGCTGCAGGAGCAGCCTTTTTCTAATCCTGCTCCTTATACCCTGATTTATAAAGGGAAATTATTTGTTGGCGACCTGACCGTACCCGTTTTCAACAGGAATGCTGGTGGGGAAGGTGCCGGGTTTAATTTATTGGGCAATCCCTATGCTTCGCCTATTAAATGGGGCGCTTTGGATAAGGTGAATGTGGGGCCTTTTGTGTGGTTGTTTGATCCGCTAAATGGGACTTATGTGGTGAGTGATGATCCGAATATGGTGATTCCTGCGGGGGCTGGGTTTTTTGTAAAGGTGTTAGGTGGTTTTGCCTCCGGCAGTGTTAGGTTTAGTGAGGGCGCGAAGGCTTTGAAGTGATTAAATGCCTTTATTTTGTCGCAGTTGCACCCCATCTGCAATTAGTGGATTACTTAACTTAGCATAAACAAAACATAAAAAGTTATGCCTGCAATGCACCCTTATTTAAACTTTGACGGCCAGGCCGAAGAAGCATTTATTTTTTACAAATCGGTATTTGGAGGAGAGTTTGCCGCTCTTATGAAATTTAGTGATATGCCAGATGCTGATCAGGTACCTGAAAATGAGAAAAATCGCGTGATGCATGTTGCTTTGCCTATCAATGAGCATACCATTCTTATGGCTTCTGATTGTATGCCTTCTGCGGGTCATGTACTTAAAGTGGGCAACAATATGTATATTAATGTGGCGACGGATAGCCGTGAAGAGGCTGACAAGTTATTCAATGGTTTATCTGAAGGCGGCATAATTGAAATGCCTATGGAAGATATGTTCTGGGGTGACTATTTTGGTAGTTTCTTAGATAAGTTTGGGATACAGTGGATGATTAATTTTACTCCCGCCCAAAAATAGTCTGGAGTTGTATTTACCTGGCATAGGTGCGGAGGTCAAAAAATATCAGTTTTGTGTATTATTTTGACTTCTGTTCATAATGCTGCCTGTTTTTAGCTAGCTTTGCACTATGAAAAAGATAGCTTTTGTCTTCCTTTTTGTCATTGCATTGATGGGTTCTTCCATCCATACAGCCGATGCGCAATGTGCGATGTGTTCCGTGAATGCAGAACAGAGTGTGAAAAACGGCAATACCCAAGGTAAGGGTTTAAACTCAGGAATTCTGTATCTATTGGCCATTCCATATCTCCTGATCACAGGAGTGGGAGCATTGTGGTATTTAAAATACCGTAAAAAACCGGCTGACTATGCAGAAAACAGCTAAGCTATATGCACTGGTGCAAGGCAAATGCCCACAGTGCAGAAGAGGCGATATCTTTACTGGCAGCCTGTACGGCTTTAATGTGCAGCGAACCAATACGGTCTGCCCACATTGTGCACAGCGCTTTGAGATAGAACCGGGATATTTTTATGCCGCGATGTATGTCAGTTATGCCATGAACTGCTCCGAAATGATCACTTTAGGTGTAGCCACGTATGTACTCTCGGGTGGCAATCTTGAATTTGAATCGCTATGGCTGTACCTCACCGTAATTTTTACAGGCTGTCTACTTTTAGCACCGTTCAACTATCGGTATTCCCGCGTGATTTTGCTACATTGGCTATCTCCTAAAATAAAGTACAACCCTTATTACGATAAGCCATGATTAAACAGGAAACTCTTGATTTCATAAAAGATGTAGCTGAAAATAATGACAGGGAATGGTTTGCAGAAAACAAACCCAGGTATGAAACTGCAAGAGCAGATATTTTTGCATTTATTGAGCAGTTGGTCCCTGAACTGGCCGCCATAGATCCTGCTTTCCCGCTGGATACCCCTGCAAAGAAATGCCTGATGCGGATCTACAGAGATGTGCGCTTTAGCAAAAATAAGAATCCCTATAAAAGTAATTACGGAATTTCATTTGATGTAAAAGGAAGGGGTATTACTACCCCGGATTATTACCTCCACATCCAGCCCGGAAAGAGTTTTCTGGGGGTAGGATTTTGGATGCCTGAACCCGCAGTGCTGAAAAAGATAAGGGAAGAGATAGACTATAATGCCACTGAATTTCTGGAGATCATTCATGCAAAGGACTTTGAAAAAATCTTTACATTAAGTGAAGAAGACAAACTGAAAAATGCCCCAAAAGGGTATGAAACTGACCATCCGCAAATTGAGTTTTTAAAATTGAAAAGCTTTATAGCCATCTATAAATTGGAAGATAAAGAATTTTTTGACGCAGCAATCGTTAATAAGTTGATAACTGCTTTTAAAATTATCCATCCGTTTGTACTATTTTTAAGAAATGCCGTGGGGCATGGTTAATAACCCCGTAAATTGCGTAATATGAAGAATACAGTTTTTTTTCTGTTTGTTGGACTCCTTGCCAGTGCATTCAGTTCATGTGTGGTGTTGTCTCCAAAGAAATATAAAGCCCTGCTTGCCAAACAAGATTCGCTAAGCAAAGGATGGACTGAATCTCAGTTGAAAAACGAAGGACTGGAACAGTTGATCTCCAACTTAAGAAAAGATACTACTGGCCTAAGCAGCGCCTTGAATGACCTGCGGGCCCGGTATGCTGACATGGATAATAACTATACAAAATTAAGGAGCAATAGCTCGTCAGAGATCAATAAGCTTTCCAGTGACCTTCAAAAGCGCGAGCAGCGTCTGAAAGAGGTGGAAGAGATCTTGCGGAAACGTGATGAGGCCACCAATCAGCTCAAAGAGAAATTGCAACAGGCACTGCTTGGATTTACAAAGAATGGGCTGACTGTAGAGATCAAAAATGGTAAAGTATATGTGTCACTTACCGACAAGTTGCTGTTCCCTTCAGGTAGTATCATTATAGATGAAAAGGGAAAACAGGCCCTTACCCAACTGGCAGAGGTGCTAAAACAACAACCCGAGATTAATATAGCAGTAGAAGGACATACCGATTCACAAAAGATCACCAATCTTGGTCAGATCAAGGACAACTGGGACCTGAGTGTATTGCGCTCCACCTCTGTAGTCAGGTACCTGACGGAGATCAGCAAAGTAGAAAGTGTGCGCATGACCGCTACCGGAAAGGGCGAATTTCAACCCCTCGATGCGAATACAACTGCAGATGGCAGAAGTAAAAACCGCAGAATTGAGATCGTGCTATCACCAAAACTGGATGAACTGTACGATCTGATCAAGCAGTAGCTGCTAATCAATATATTCCATTAACGTTCGGAATGCAACGAACTGATTTTCAAATGCTTCATTGAGTTCAGCCTGTAACGCAGGAGCGAATCGCTCTTGGTATTCCTGGTATTCACCTATGTTTTCCGCAATGTACTGTGCACAGAAGGTGACTCCTTCATTTGGGGAATCCAGTACTTTAAGTAAGCGGTTTGACACGAACTTTCCGGTAGCCATTACTTTAGGAATATGGACTTCCTGCATCCATTCAAGCCAGCGTTCGGCGGCGGCATCTTCAATTATTAGGGTAACGTTGTATAATAACATATTGCAAATATAGGAACTAAGTGCCAATAATGTCTCCGCGGAGTTTTCTGAAACGTTTACGCGCCTCCGTCGTATGCATACTGCCAGGATGCTCATTGATCAACCGCTGGTACAATATTTTGGCCTGTTCCTCGTCCTTCAGTTTGTTTTCATAAATGTCTGCCAGGATAAACATGGCGTCATCGGTCCAGACGCCAGCTGCTTGCTGGTCTACCAGGGCCTTCAGGGCTTTTACTGCATTGTCGATATCATTGCTGTTGATATAGATCTTTGATTTTGCAATCAGGACATCATCATCCAGGCTGTTGCCGGGAAAGGCGATCGCGATGCTGTCCAGTTTTGCAAGGGCTTTGAGCGGCTGCTTCCTGAATTCGAGCATTTCGGCATCCGCATACATTTTTAGTGCATTGCTGTCCAGGGTGGATTGCAGATTATCGGAGATCAGTAAACTTAAGTTGAGGGCATCATTGGCAATCAGCTGAGAGGTAGAGGCCTTTAGTACATCAGCCTGTGATTTGGCATAGCTAAAATTACCCTGGTAAAATGAAAGTTTCGCAGAGCGGTAATGGGCTTCATTGCCTACAGGCTGAGCTTCAAATTGCCTTGCAACCTGCTCATAGATCAGGAAAGCTTCCCAGGGCTGCTGTGTCAGGATGTAGATGTCACCAAGTTCCAGTTTTATTTCACCGATGTCTTTACCGGAGATACCTGGTATTTTAACTGCTTCTTCCAGTGCTTTTTCTGCCTTTAGGGGGTCATTGAGGTAATAGGCCTGCAGGTTTGCCCATTTTTTTAAGGCAAACACGGTTTGCGGTGTTTTGCCATACTCCTCAATCAGTGCATAATACTGGGCAGCCAGATCTGTAATGGCAGCTTTATCGATCTGACCGGCAATGACCAGCTGGTATTTTGCATCGATCAGCTCAACCTTGGCTGGCAAAAAATACGGTCCCTCTTTGCCTTTGCTGATCAGGTATTCAAAAGCTTTAATGGCTGTAGTATATGCCTCATTGGCAAGGAAGGTATTGGCGGCATTAAATAATACAGCCCCGTCGTCTTTAGTCCGTTTATCCTGTGCTATCAGTTGCCTCAATGCAATTTCATATTCCTTTTGCTGCAGGTATTGCCAGATCAGCAGCTTGTTGTAAATTTCATTCTGAGGTTCCTTCTGTATTTTTTTTAGTAAGGCACCCTGCAAGATCTGGTAATCCGATTTGTCTTCCAGGATATTGGAAAGTACATTTTCTGCCTGAGGCAACAGCTCAGGCATTCCTCCCAAAGCATTCATGTATTCCTGGACCAATAGGTTTTTGTCTTTTTTAAAGCGGTAGATGCTCAGCAGTTCGTAGGTAAACAGTTTTTCATCATTAAAGATCTTCCTGGCCTGGACGAAAGTGGCCACTGCAAGGTCATAGGCCTGAAAGCTATAAAAGGTATTGGCGATTTCCCTGATCTTAAATTCATCCTTTGGTAAGCTATTGATCGTTTCCAGGTACATTTTATTGGCGGCATCTGTTTGCCCCCGTTCCTGGTAGATCCTTGCCAGTGCCATTTTGTAATGCTGGTTTTGAGGGAACTGCCTGACCAGTTTTTTTACCAGCTTCTCTGCCTCATCAAATTTCCCGATTTTGATCAGTGAGGTGTAATAAAGGTCAAAATAGGTGTCACTTTTTGTTTTGTCAAATAATTGCCCAAACAGGGTAGCCGCCTCCAGGTATTTGCCCTGCTGAAAATACTGAAATGCCAGTGCATTATCTGCATCAGTCTGGGCAAAGCCCGCCAGTTGCGAACAGCATAAGGAGATGATTAAAAATAATTTCTTCATCGGCATGGATCAAAGGAGCCTCTAAAATAACGTTTTAGAAGTAGATTTTATTTATTTTGCCACAATTTGCCACAAGATAAATACACTGTCGTATTTTAAATGTTACCTTAATTCACAATTTACACTCTACATGTTGCGTAGCTTTGTAAACTGGAGAGAAATATGACTGCATACAAAAAATATATATTCCTTTTTCTGCTTTCATTTGTTTTTGCCTGTTCGCAAAAACAAGGGGTACGGATCATGCCGATTGATGATTTTTTTAAATCTCAGGACAGGACTGCGTACCGGATTTCTCCAGACGGAAAGAACCTTTCGTATTTAAGAAAGGAAGGCAAAAACCAGAACCTGTATGTAGAGCTTATTGAAAGCGGAAAAGGTAAAAGAATAACCGAGCTGAAAGAAAAGAACATTATTTTTTACTTTTGGGTAAGTGACACGGAACTGGTTTATTATAAAGAGACGGATCCGGTTCATAGATTAGCCGATATCTTTATCATCAATAAAGAGGGGGAGAATGAAAGACAGCTGACCAATAACGAGAAAAGCAGCATAAGGGTATTGCAGGATCAGCTGATTGACGATAAATTTTTGCTGGTATCATCAAATAAAAGAGATTCAACAGTTTTTGACGTTTACAGGCTGAACGTCCGTAATGGTGCGATGGATATGGCAGCCAAGAACCCCGGGAATATTACGGACTGGATAACGGATTCAGAAGGTAAGCTGCGGCTGGCTACTACCAGCGATGGTGTAAATTCGACACTTTTATACAGAGAAAGGGAG
Source organism: Pedobacter psychroterrae (assembly GCF_004331695.1). Taxonomy (GTDB): domain Bacteria; phylum Bacteroidota; class Bacteroidia; order Sphingobacteriales; family Sphingobacteriaceae; genus Pedobacter; species Pedobacter psychroterrae. The sequence goes on from NZ_SJSL01000001.1 coordinate 1,297,121, forward strand.
AGCTTACCATTCAGGCCGATCATGACCAATAATTTTAAGACCACATTGAGGCCGATAGCTTTTTCCCATATTAAATCTAATGTTATTTTTGCTATTTCTGATGTAAACCGTGATAAGGCAGCCCTGGTAGAGATAGATTGCAGCACAGGAAAAGAAATAAAGGTGCTGTACGGCAACGATACCATTAATGTAACGGATGCGCAGTATTCGCGTAAAAAGCAGCGGATGTCGTTTGTGGTTTACGAGACCTGGAAGAAGGAGAAGCACTACCTGGATGATTCTATAAAGCTGCTGTACAATAATCTTGACAAACTTCTCCCAAAGACCGAAACAAGGATCATCGACAGGGATAAGGCTGAAAACGTATACCTGGTCAGGACTTTTACAGACCGCAATCCGGGTTCATATTATCTTTATTTTGCCGAGAAACAGGAGATCCGGAAACTGAGCGATTTTAATTCGGCCATTAAGGAAGCTGAAATGTGCGAGATGAAACCTGTAAGCTATACAACAAGAGACAGCATTACTATCCAGGGCTATCTGACACTTCCGTTAAATAAAAACCCCGAAAATTTACCAGTTGTTGTTTTGCCGCATAATGGTCCGGTAGGAAGGGACTTTTGGGGTTACAATCCTGAGGTTCAGTTTCTGGCCAACAGGGGCTATGCCGTTTTTCAGGTCAACTACAGGGGCTCTTCAGGCTATGGTAAGGCTTTTGTTGCCTCAGGATTTAAACAATGGAACTGTAAAGTTCAGCAGGACATCCAGGATGGTGTAAAATGGCTGATCGCAAAAAAGATTGCCGATCCTAAACGAATCGCCATCTATGGTAAGGGCTTTGGCGGATTCATTGCATTGAACGGGATTTCTTCAGGAAAAGGCATGTATGTTTGTGCTGCCTCCAATTCGGGAGTGATCAATCTTTTTACCTATCTGAAGTCTGTACCTCCCTACATGAAACCAAATCTGCAGATGTTTTATGAAGTGATAGGCAACCCGCTAACGGATGTAGACCGGATGCGGCAGTCATCCCCATTGTTCCAGGCAAACAATATCAATTCCCCGGTCTTAATTGCGCAGAATATAAAAGATCCGAATATCAATTCAGGAGAGACCATTCAGTTTGTTAAAAATCTTCAGAAAAGGAATGTAAAAGTAACGTACCTGGAAACTGATGGGGACACCTTTTATAGTAAAAATGATGATAGCCGACAGAAATTCTACCTCGCTCTGGCGGAATTTTTAGAGGTTAATCTCAAAAAGAAGTAAATTCAAGCTCATGCCTTCAGAGAAGAAAAGTGGTTACCGCAAGAATTTTTCTTTAATCCTTACTTTCATCAGTCTGATGCTGGTACTTTTTGTCCTGTCACTGCTTTTGGCATACAGGTTCAGTACCAAGTTTATAGAGAATGAATTTGTGTCTGAAAAAGTTAATGTGCTGGAGCAGAGTATAGAGCCATATAATGATTTCTTTCAGAAAAAATTACCGGAGGTTTCCTACTACAATGGTTACCTTGACTCTGCTACTGCTTCGCGTTTTGTAGACACCGTGCTGCTGGAATATCCCTTTGTGTCAAAAGTAATATTTTATGATTCTGAAGTTCGGAACACACCGGTGAGTGATGGGCTCAATACCGGTAAATTCTCTTTTGGTCCCAAAAGTATTTACCAGTTTGGCAGCTTCGTGCCCCAGGATTCAGTTGAGCTGTTTACCATCGCAAATACACATAATTTTGTAGTTGGCGATGATTTTAATGCACTGGCCATAAAGCTGGCTTCTTATATAGCCAGCCTTGATACCAGTAGTACACCCGCCCAGGACGAGCTTTTCAGCAATTTCAGCAATGTAAGGTCCAATAAGATCACCTATCTCAATATACCCCGGATAGAGGACTTAAAGACTTACAAACGCATGATGCGCAAAGATTTGAAACCACAGCCTGTTTACCAGCAGGATATGCTTTCCTTCCACCTTGACCCTTACAAAATAAAGATTACGAATACCAGGCCAAGGTTATATCAGTACATTAAAATTGAACCGCTTACCTACGATCCTTTAGATACCTCATCGTCCTACTTTACTACTGAGATCACGCTTCCCGGGCCATTTTCAGATTATAAACTCTATTTCATTTCTTCCCGGTCTTTTGTCGATAAAGAGATCCTGAGTTATTTTTGGCCAATAGCCCTGGCAATTTTAGTGTTCTATAGTATCGTAGTCCTGGTTGCGTTTTTAATATACCGAAATCTGAATATTAACCAGAAGATGTTTAAGCTGCAATATGATTTTATGAACAACCTGACCCATGAGTTTAAGACCCCGGTGAGTGTGATCAAAATAGCAGGCAATAATATCAGGAGCGCTACCGGACTTACTGACAGGGAATTAAAGCTTTATGGCAAAATACTGGATGAAGAGGCCGATAAGTTAAATGGCTTAATGAATAAACTGCTGGCCTTTACCCAGATAGAGAACAAGGCCATTCAGCTCAACCGCGATCAGATAAATATGGAAGATTTTATTGAAAGTACAGTAGAATCACATACCTTGAAACATCCCGATTTCAAGTTCAGCTATGAGGTTTCTGGCTTTAATTCATTTATCACAGATCCTGTGCTGCTGGGCAGTTTATTTGACAACCTGGTAGAGAATGCCTACAAGTATTCTCCGGCAGACCGCAAAAACCTGCACATCAGTGCCAGGCTGATAAAAGGGAAAGTGGTATTCAGATTTACAGATCAAGGAATCGGAATTCCGGCATCGGAAATTAATAATATCTTTAAGAAGTTTTTTCGCATACAAAATCAGTATAACCAAAATGGAAGCGTAGGCCTGGGTTTGGCTTTCTGCAAGGAACTGGTTAACTTTATGAACGGTGAAATCACGGTGAAGAGTAAGGTAAATAAAGGAACAGAATTTAAAATTGTACTACCATATACTGATTAATTATGTCTAAAGGAATAAAAATATTGATCGTTGAGGATGATGAGAACTTACGTTTTTTAGTTGTTCATCGCTTAAAGTCTGAAGGTTACGAAATATTGGAAGTAAGTGACGGTGAAACTGCGGAAAAGACAATAATGACTGAAAAGCCTGACATTGTACTTTTGGACTGGATGCTGCCCGGCAAGCAGGGTGCAGAGGTCTGTGAGGCAGTTCGCAAGCAGGGCTTCGATAATTTAATTATCATGATGACTGCCAAAGCCCAGGACGTAGACAAGATCGATGCCTACAATTTTGGGGTGTCAGATTATGTGACCAAACCGTTTAATATGGATGTACTGGTAGCCATGCTTGATAACAAAGTTAAGTTTATCCAGAACAGTGACCGTTCTGAGATTCACCGCTTTGCAAATATGGAGCATCACCCCAACATACATACCCTGTTCAGAGAAGGTAAAAAGATAGAACTGACCATTCTGGAAAATAGGATTTTACTTTATTTCTTAAGGAACCCGAACAAAGTAATCAACCGCGATGAACTGATGCTGGTAGTATGGGGATACAACTCTGACGTAAATACTAGAACACTGGATATGCACATTGTGCGCCTACGTAAAAAGATTGAGCTGAACCCGGATAATCCTCAGCTTCTGCAAACTGTAAGGGGAATTGGTTATCGTTTTAACCCAGGCTAAACAGGATCAGGACCAGGTATTGCAACAGCATCGTACCATCAAGGTAGAGGAAGTAATAATACTCATTCTTTTTGATGGTTGATTTAAAGATCAGCCATCCTGATAGGATCAGGGTAATTGTGAGCGCCAATATATCCTGATTAGTGGCTTGTCTGAACAGTAGCAGCAATACGAAATAGCCTATCAGCAAAAGCTGGCAAAATAAATATGCCTTTTTCTCTCCAAGCATCACCGGGATGGTCTTCAGGGCATACAGTTTGTCCTGAAAAAGGTCCCTGATGTCAAAAGGTACAGTAATGGCGGCTACAAACAGGAAGCGTTTGGCCACCAGCAATAGTGTTTCGGCAGATGAGATGTGGATCTGATAGCTGCGTTCCAGTTCGACTATAGGAAGTAACACGCAACTTACAGACCATACCATTGCAATCAGGAATAGTTTAATGCCTGGGATGTTTCTAAGTCCTATCTTTTGCTGGTTCAATGTGAGGAAGGGTACATTATATCCTATGGCGATCAATCCGGTAAATGCCATCAAAAACTGCGATTCGATACTCAAATACCACAATCCGAGCGGAATAAGGCAAAATATGGAGATCAGCGTAATTGAAATAATCAGCCTATGGTGGGAAAAGATCCACCTTACGCGTATATAAGGTGAGTTTTCAGGGTTTTTTGGCTTAGCAAGCAGCATGCTAAAGTTGTACAGGCCAATCGTAGCAAAAAAAGTAAAGGCCAATACATATCTATCGGGTTCGACGTGCAGTAAATGGTAAGTAACCAGACATTGTGCTACCGCACAGATAGCAATAAACAGGTTGCTGAAAAGCAGAAAATCCAGAATAGAGAGCAATACTTTTTTTAGCATTGGCAGCAGCGGATATTTAAGCCCGCTTTAATTCAAATATCGTGATTTCCGGTAATATTCCAACACGCCCCGGATAGCCTAAAAATCCATATCCCACATTTATATACAGCTGCTGGTTTTGTTCAGTGTACAATCCCGCCCATTCTTTGTAAATATACTGGACCGGGCTCCACTGGAAGTTTTCTGTCCTTACGCCAAACTGCATTCCATGGGTATGGCCACTGAACATGGCATCTATCTGTGGGTATTTTTCCAATACCTCTCCGCGCCAATGGGAAGGGTCATGTGAGAGCAGTAATTTGACAGGTAGGTCATCCGTGTTTTTTACAGCTTCTTCCATTTTGCCATATTTAGGGAAACGGCCCATGCCCCAGTTCTCGATACCGAGTATACCTATCTCTTCATTACCGATTTTAATGCGTCTGTTCTCATTGATCAGCAGGTCCCAGCCCATCCGTTTATGCGTGCTGATCAGATCCTGAAGGTTTTTTACTTTAGCAGGCGAAGATTCCCCGCCAAAATAGTAATCCCCGTAGTCATGGTTGCCCAATACGGAGTATACCCCCAACGGGGCTTTTACCTTAGCAAAGATATCCTGATAATCACGCATTTCATTGGCGAGGTTATTCACCAGGTCGCCGGTAAAGAAGATCAGGTCAGGCTTTTCCCCCAATAGCATTTCTATTCCTCCAAGCACCGCTTTCTGGTTGTAGAAGCTTCCCGAATGAACATCGGTTATCTGTCCCAGTTTGATGCCCTCAAAAGCCGCAGGCAAGTTAGGCAGTACCAATGTTCTTCGCTTTACTCTGTAGTCGTAAGCACCACTTGCAATACCCCATGACAATGAAGTCAATGGGACAGCAGCAGTGATCAGTCCGGCTTTAATGATAAAAGCAGAACGGCTTATTGGCGCTGCAGTCTGGACTTGTTGATTTCCTGACACTTTAGTAAGAACTTGTTTTTTCCTGCCGGTAGTCAATAAAATGAACAATCGCCTCAAGTCGTCGATCAGTAAAAACGGAAGCATGACGATCTTGCAGGTAACGGTTAAGAAGAAGGCCACCAGGATCACTGAACGCAGGCTCAGGAACAGGTTTGCATAAATAGCAGTAAATACACCTATAACAAGCAACAGCGTATACCCCCACCACAAAACTGCAAACCATTTTTTGGTATTGGGTTTCCAGTTCTTAAAAACACTTAAAATAGCCCTGAAGCAATAATAATCAAAAGCTAAAAGAAAAACAGAAAGGAGTATCAGTAAGGGTAATCGGCCCATTTAATCGAGTTTTTATGTGGTTTATCGGAGGTCAAAGTCATCATCGTCATCATCCAGGCTTGCGCTAAATAGACTGTCAAACATATCTGAAAACCCAAATCCCGACTGAAGGTACTTCTTACTCAGCTGCGAATATTCTGCCAGTCCGTGCAGCACGAATTCCATGAGTACCAGTGTTTGGTTTTCACTTAGTTTAGGGTGAAACTTCTTGATCAGGTCGTACAGCCCTGTCACCTGCATAAGTGCTTTTTTATATTTTGCCGCTGTCAGAGAATCAGAAAGATCAAGTGTATTTCCTTCTGTGAACCAATCCGCAATAGCTGTATAAGGATTGGCAGATTTACTTTTTTTAGCTTTTTCAGGATCTGGGAAATAGCGGGAGAACAAGGTTTTGATGGCCTTACCGATTAAGGTGCCCGCTACGTTGGCCGGCCCTTCCAGTTCACCCTCATACACCAGTTCAATTTTACCTGTTATCGCCGGAATGATCCCCGCCAGGTCTGAAAGCCTCACAAATGTAGTTTTCTCCCTGTTGATCAGCATGCGCCTTTCTGCTGTGCTTACCAAATTCTCATAAGCAGAAATCGTCAGTCTTGCTGAAACACCGGATTTCTGGTCTATGTATTCACTTTTCCTTGCCTCAAAAGCTACCTGCTCTACCAGGTCTTTCAAAAGACCATCTACTTCGATATTTTCCCGCTGATCTTCAGTAATCCGTGCTTCCTGAAAAGTGATCTTTCTGGAAATCTCAATGGTCTTAGGATAGTGGGTCAGGATTTGGCTTTCTATACGGTCTTTTAGCGGCGTTACGATAGATCCCCTGTTGGTATAGTCTTCAGGATTGGCTGTAAAAACAAACTGCACATCCAAGGGAAGGCGTAGTTTAAAACCCCTGATCTGGATATCTTTTTCCTGGAGCATATTGAAAAGTGCTACCTGTATCCGTGCTTGCAGATCGGGAAGTTCGTTGATCACAAAGATGCTGCGGTGCGCACGCGGGATCAGTCCGAAATGGATCACTCTTTCATCGTTATAGGTCAGTTTTAGTGTAGCAGCCTTAATAGGGTCCACATCACCTATCAGATCGGCCACTGTCACATCAGGTGTGGCAAGCTTCTCCGTATATCTTTCAGAGCGGTGCTGCCAGCTTATCGGGGTATTGTCGCCATGAATGTTTATCTCCTGTTTTGCATACCAGGAGATCGGGTTGAGTGGATCATCAAAGATTTCGCTTCCGCTTACGTACGGGATATATTCATCCAGCAGGTTCACCATTAGTCTTGCAATCCGTGTTTTTGCCTGCCCGCGCAGCCCGAGTAAGAGTATATTGTGACGGGATAAAATGGCAGTTTGCAGTTCAGGTATCACTGTTTCGTCATAACCCAGGATACCATCAAAGCCTGCATCCTTGTTTTGCAGTTGTATGATCAGGTTTTTTCTAAGCTCTTCTTTTACCGAAAGCGAGGTATAGTTGGCCGCTTTTAACTCGCCAATTGTTTTTATGTTGATGTGATCCATGTATTATCTTACGGTTTTCCTTCGGTTCTTAATGTAATCTTCAAAAATATATTCTCCTAATCCAGTCAGAGAGCTATAAAATGCTCTTCCTCCATTTATCTGAGTAAATTCCCTTACAAATTGCTGCAGGTATGGGTCCTGTGCAATCATAAAAGTAGTGATCGGGATATTGAGGCGTTTGCATTGCGCAGCCATGTTAAGTGTTTTGTTGATCACTTTTCTGTCTAGCCCCATGCTGTTTTTATAATAGGTGCCATTGGGTTCTTTGAGGCAGGTAGGCTTGCCGTCAGTGATCATAAAGATTTGTTTGTTATGTGTCTTTCTGCGGCGTAGCAGGTCAGCCGCGAGTTCCAGTCCGGCGAAAGTGTTGGTATGATAAGGTCCAACCTGCAGATAGGGAAGGTCTTTAATGGTAATGGGCCAGGCATCATTGCCAAATACCACAATGTCAAGCGTATCTTTAGGATAACGTGTTTTTATCAGTTCAGCCAATGCCATAGCGACTTTTTTTGCCGGTGTGATGCGGTCTTCCCCATACAGGATCATAGAATGGGATATGTCTATCATCAATACTGTAGAAGTAAGGGTTTTATAATCCTTTTCTTCCACTTCCAGGTCGCGCTCTGTCAGGGTAAAATTATTGATCCCGTGATTGATCTGCGCATTTTGTATAGATGCAGTGATGTCTATCTGGTCCAGACTGTCGCCAAAAGCAAATTCCCTCCGGTCCGCATTCTTTTCTTCCCCTACTCCCGAAATATTGGTATTGTGATTACCCCTACCAGCCTTTTTAAGCTGACCAAAGATTTCTTCTAAAGCCGACTTACGTATGGTCTGTTCCGTTTTGGCAGTGATGCTTGTCTCGCCACGCTCATTTTCTTTGATGTACCCTTTTTCTTTCAGGTCATCAATAAAATTGCCCATGCCGTAGTCATTGGTGCTGAACTTATATTTTTTGTCCAGTTCATTCATCCATGATAAAGCCTCTCCCGCGTCACCGGCTGTATAATTCAGCAGTTGGGTGAAAAGCTTTAGCATCTCATCAAATCCGCCTTTCGGCAGATCATCAGGCAGGTAATTGGAAAATTGGAAACCCCTCATATATTCATGATAAACGAATTATCGAAGTTAAAAGTTTGGGAGCTGAGTAATGTTATCCCCCTGTCAAATAAAGCTCCTTATTTAGGGTCGCCCTGTGCCAGTGCCCTGTTGGCCCGGCGTACAGCAAGTCGCTCCCTCCATTGGGCATAAGGCGCTTTGAAAGCCATTTTCAATACACTGTCCAGACCACCTTTGATAGCCAGGTTGAATACACTTTGTATCTTCCTGCCAAGCGATGCATCCCATGCCCTGAGACTTAGTGAGAAAGAACCGTCCAGGTATTTCATCCAGTGCCACATACCGGTTGGCATAAAAAGGGTGTCGCCATGTTCCAGAAAAACCTCATATCCTTCTACACCTTTCAGTGCAGGGAATTTCTCAAAGTCGGGATTGGCCACATCATAATCTTCCAGTGCATAGGTAGCATTCGGGATACAATACAAGCGTTTTTTCCATTTATTGTCGAACAATATGATGTGCTTTCTTCCGCCAAAATGGGTGTGGAACAAGTGGGGAAGGTCTATGTCGTAGTGTAAAAAAGTAACAGAATTAGAGCCTCCAAAGAACATTGCAGGCATGCTTTCAATAAAGCCGCCCATCAGGTCTTTAGGGATCAAGATGTCATTTACCAAGTCAGGATGGTGCTTAAACAGATTGAAGAAGAATATTCTAAGTTCAGTTGGCTTAGATTTGATCAGATCCAGGTAATCCCCAAAGCGCATATTAGCTACCGAAGCATTGATCGGCTTAGACGGGTCAGCTTTTGAATTGTCCATCAGACTTACATTTACATCACCGGCTATCTGCTTTAAATAGTCTGTCGTCCATTTTTCCCTGGCAGGCCATGACTTGGTAAGGCCCTTAATGATCAAAGGTCTTCTTGCGTCTAAATAGTTTTTCTTAAAATCAGCAGGGCTGATGCTTTCCACGGTATCTACCGGCTTTAAAATAAAGCTCATAATATTCTGATAAGATACCTAGTTAACGGCTACGTGCCTGTTAACCGATCTTATTTATCAGCAAATGTAAATTAAAATCTTAACAGTTACGTAACGTGCGATGGAGTTCTGAATACGTGTATAGTCCGGACTCGATTAAGTCTTTTTGAGTAATACGGGAATAATTTATTTAAATCTAAAGATGGATTTTATAAGATCAGAATGGCTCCTGCCTTTACAATGCTTTAAAGGTTCCTTTCCTGCATTTTTACTAATTCCGTTCTTGCATCTGACAGCGGCTTTTTGTACTCTGGATTTTTCATTAGCAAAGCAATCGCTTTATTCTGGTTCAATATGGCCTCGTCAAACAAGCCCATCCTATAAAATATGTGCGCCAGCGTATCATAGTAAGCAGGATCGGGATCTATTTCTATCGAACGCAGGCTCCAATGCATTGCCTTTGTCAGGTAGTTTTTATTTCGGGTACCCATGGTATAAAAGTCCCATGCTATGCTGTTTAGCGCGTTTGCAGTCATGCTATTGGTTCCGCTAATAGTTACCGTCCTTGTTACGACCCTGGTTACGTTTTTGCCTGAGGGTGGAGTCCGGACAGGCTTTTTATTCGCCAGGGTTCTTGAGGTTTTTATACTCGTATTCATTTCATCGCGGGCCTCCTGATTTTTAAGGGCAAGCTTTCTCAGGGAGTCGACATTTTGCCCCATATATGACTGGTCGTAATGATAGGAAGCGGTAGAAAAATAGTTGGCGGTATCATTTACCGCCTTATAGAAAGCCAGTGATTTAAGCGTAGCCTGTTCACTGCCTTCCTTATAATTCCTGATGTGTATGGCTCTTATAAAGTTGTTTAGATTATTGAGCATGTTGTAATCTTTTTTTGCCACTGCAGCGTTGAAAGTGTTTGAAATGATCCGGTTATTTATGTCAATCCGTTCCTGAGGTGGTTCATTCTTATAGATGCTATCCGTGATTTTTAAATTGGTATAAGCCAGTTTATAAGCTTTGCCGTAGGCCAGTGGGCCGGTCTGTAGGATGAAAAGTACCTCTTTATAGTTATCAAGTTGACCAACGGTTAAAGACTCAACATAGCGGTCAGCCAGTTCTGAATTATCAAAAAGGCCGGCCTTTATTCTCATTTGTACATAATCTTTCAACTCTTCTATGCTTAGATTTCCTGCCTTGTGCTTTTGCTCGTATGCAGAAAGAGATTTGCCAGACTTAAAAACATCAAGCGCTTCCTGGCCATACGCTATAAACTCGTCAGAAGACATAGCTGCCCGGGGAGCTTTAAAGACAAGTTGGCCCTCAGCATTTAGAAAAAACAAAGCCGGGTAACTGTTTATTTGGTATCGGGCCAGATAGTCTGCAAATTCAGGGCTGTCGCTCGTTATCAGATAGTTTACGAAGTTTTTATTATAGAAATTTGCAATTCTGGGCTGGTCAGATATTCTACTGACCTTCATATCCATTATCCATCTGCTTATGCCAGCGTGCACAAATACCAGCATTTTGTCCGCACTTGCTTTTTCCAGGGCTTCTTTAATCGTTTTTTGATACTTGATTTGAGCGAAGGAGCTGATCGAGATGAGTAGTATAAGTTTGGTAGCCCAAAAGATTCTAAACGAGCGTTTCATGTATATCTGGTATAAGTGGTTTATCTATTAGTTATTGCAAGATATAAATTTTTCTCTTGTCAGTGCTTGATATTTTTCCCTGAAGTTTACTTTCATTAATCAGTAAACTACGCTGGATGGATCTGAGCCTAGCCAGGAAATTGTTAGCCCTGTTATTAATCCTTTTCCTGCTTCGGTTGTCATACCTGTACAAAAAATATTCAAATACCCTGTTTATGAATACATCACTCAAAATCATCAGATCGTTCGTTATCCTTTTTTGCGCGACGTTGCTGTTCTCTTCTTTTCAGAAGGAAAGTCTGGCCAGCCTCATTTTTCCGTTTAAACAGGCCGGGCTTACTGAGCGGGAGGCGGCAGCCCACTTGCTCAGCAGGTTTACCTATGGCGCCAGACCTGGAGAGGTGGACAAGGTGCTTAAGATTGGGCTTGAAAAATGGTTTATCGGGCAATTGGAAGGGAAATATTCAGACAATGAGCTTGACAAATTGCTTAGTGAGTATCCCGACATCAACCTGACCAATACGGAAGTAGAAAACAAGTATCCAAGGCAAGCAAAGATCGTACGGATGGCTATAAAGGATGGTGCGGTGAATAAGGATTCGGTAAACAAGGGCGATCAGAGGCTTTATCGTCAGCAGCTTAGGAATTATATGGCCGAAAAAGGACTGAAATCACAGACCGAGCTTACCCGTCAGTTCATTAATCAAAAAATACTCAGGGCAGCGTACACTGAAAATCAGATGCGCGAACTGCTTACCGATTTTTGGTTCAATCATTTTAATGTATCACTTACTAAAGGGCAATGTGCTTCTTTTGTGCCGGCTTTTGAAAGAGATGTGATCCGGCCGAATGTGACCGGAAAGTTTGAAAACCTGGTACTTGGAACTGCCAAATCACCAGCAATGCTGATCTATCTGGATAATTTTAACAGCACCGGTAGTCCGGTTGCTTCCGCTGAAGATACAGGTATGATGATGGACGCAAAAAGACCCAAAGTAAAGAAAGCCCTGCAAAATAAAAAAGGGGGCCTTAATGAGAACTATGCGCGGGAAGTAATGGAGTTGCATACCCTCGGTGTGGATGGAGGATATACGCAGAGCGACGTGACACAGGCAGCCAGGGTGCTTACTGGCTGGACACTTGCGCCTATGGCAGAAGACGGTTATGGCTCGGGCATGAAGAAAATACTTGATCAAGTTAGTCCGGAAAATCTCGCCAAAAGAGGCTTCGTACAGGAAGGAGACTTTCTTTTTGTACCTACCCGTCACGACAACGGAGAGAAAACAGTGCTGGGCAAGAAGTTTGCGGCCAACAGGGGTTATGAAGAAGGGGTTGCGCTGCTTACGATGCTGGCAAAACATCCTTCGGCAGCCAAATTTATATCGCGGAAGATTGCGGTCAGGTTTGTAAATGACCAGCCCTCTCCAAAACTAGTAGAGCGGATGGAAAAAACGTTTAGCACTACGGGCGGAAACATTAAGGAAGTGATGATCAGTATGGTTACTGCACCTGAGTTCTGGCAGAAAGAAGCCTTGCGGGAAAAAACAAAATCCCCTTTCGAACTGGCGATTAGTGCTGTCCGGGGACTGGATGCCGACATCAGCCAACCTTATCAGTTGTACACCTGGATCAACAAAATGGGACAAAAGATGTACTTTTATCAGGCACCTACAGGTTTTCCAGACAGGGGGCAATACTGGATCAATACAGGTTCACTGCTAAACCGGATGAACTTTGGGTTGGCACTTGCTGCTGAAAAGATACCTGGGATAAAAATCAACCTGATTGCCTTAAATAACAACCACGAGCCGGAAAGTGCAGAGGCGGCATTGACTACCTATAGCAAACTGGTAATGCCGGAAAGGGATCTCACAAAAACAGTAGCACGCTTGAAGCCCATGCTGAACGATCCTTCGCTAACAGAAAAAATAGCTAATGCTGCGGAGAAAACCCCGGCCCCCCAACCTAAGCAAACCGAGATGTCTTCACAAGAAGAGGTGATGATGGGTGGTACGACTATGGAAGACATGAGGAATCCATTGGGAAAGGTTAAGAAAATGCCTGGTAAAAATAAAAAGGGCAAGATGGAAAAGCAAAGTGTGCAGGCAGTAGCGGGCAATAATACCATGCTGGCACAGGTAGTAGGGGTGATTATTGGATCACCAGAATTTCAACGTAAATAGAGATCATCATGACTTCAAGAAGAGGATTTATAAAAGCAGGCGGACTGGCCTTATTTGGGATCGGAATGGGCGGGGTACCGGGATTTTTGATGGACGCCGTAGCAGGCACCAACAAACTGGGATTATTCAAGAGAAGAAAGATCATGGTCTGCATCTTTCAGCGCGGTGCGATGGATGGCCTGATGGCCGTTACACCTTTTACCGATCAGTACCTGAAGGCAGCGAGACCTACCTTGTTTATGTCTGCCGCCAAAAACACGAGCGGTAAATCGCTGATAGATCTGGACGGGCGCTTTGGCCTGCATCCTTCTATGGCAGGTTTTGAAAGTGTGTTCAGAGACAAACGCATGGCCATTGTACATGGCATTGGATCTCCAAACAGCACGAGGTCTCACTTCGATGCCCAGGACTATATGGAATCCGGCACCCCATTCAGAAAAGGAACGGAGAGTGGTTGGTTAAACCGAGCAGTTGGCTTATTAGGTCATGATGCCGCTACCCCATTTCAGGGGGTTAGTCTTACTTCTTCTCTGCCACGGGCCTTTTATGGCGACAACCCCGCAGTGGCAATCAGTAATCTGCAGGATTTTAATATACAGATGAAGGGCAATCTTAAAGGAGCCAATATGGCGGCCAAAAGTTTTGAAGACCTGTATGATCAGACTGCCTCGGGGTTGCTGAAGGAAACGGGTAAGGAAAGCTTTGATGCCATCAAGATGCTTCAAAAAACAGATACCAAAAACTATAAGCCAGCAAACAATGCAATCTATCCAAACACCGCATTAGGTAATTCACTGAAGCAAATTGCCCAGTTGATCAAGATGGATGTAGGGATGGAGGTGGCTTTTGCAGAGTCGGGTGGCTGGGATACCCATTTCAACCAGGGACGCGATACAGGCATATTTGCAAGGAATGTCAATGACCTTAGTGAAAGCATCATGGCCTTCTGGGCTGATATGGGGACTTTGCAAGATGATGTAACCGTGATGACCATGACTGAATTTGGCCGTACGGTGAAACAGAATGGCTCTGGAGGTACAGATCATGGCAGGGCATCCTGCAATTTTATACTTGGTAATGGCGTGACCGGAGGCAAAGTACATGGCCTGGTAAATCCCCTTGCCGTGGAAAATCTGGAAGATGGCCGTGACCTGGCCGTTACCACAGACTTCAGAAGCGTGTTCAGTGAAGTGGCGGGTAAGCACTTGAATATCCACAATGACAAGGTGCTTTTTCCCGACTGGGATGGCAAGCCGATCGGTGTTATGGCAGGGTCTTAAAATCTATCTCCGGATGCTTCCTGCCTGAAGACTTGCGTTCCAATAGCGTTTGGATAGGCGTAGAGTCATTAAAGAAGCCACAATTCTTTAAAAAGAATGAAGTGCCTTCTGACCCGCCTGCATAGTCTTTTCTGTAGTTGATCCTGGCAGTAGCGTCTGCGGTGAATGTTGCTGCGGTAACTTCATGCCATACACCCTTGTTGTCGACTGCCCATTGATTGGTATAAGTGCCCTTTCTGGACTGGTCGCCAGTAGCGGGAGAAAAATTCTCCAGAAAAGAATGTAGCCCTGTTAAATACATGCCCGACTGCGGACGCTCAAAACTCGCTACCAGCAGCCACTCACCTTTTTCTATATCTTTAAAATAAGCAGTATATACCGTTGTTCTTTTTTCTCCCTCTGCTTGCGCGCGGATCAGGAAGGCATAACTTTTGCCTGCTTTCCATGGGTAAAAAAGATAACTTTGTCCGCCTGAACCCTCATTGCCAAACTCGCCCGTTCTTGTGGTACTCCCTTTTTTCTTCAATATAATTTTCAGGCTGTCGGGAATAGCTTTAGGATCGTCCGTGTTAAAAGGGCTCCATATGGAAAACAGTACTCTTCGTTCGGTAGGCGAGTTTACCTGCATTCCAAAGTATCCGGCACTAAAACCATTTGCCATAAAGTATGTGCCCAGTTTATCTTCACCTTCCGGTACCATGAGCTCATTATAGAACCATTCTACATTTTCTGCTTCTTTGGGGATTTTGTAGTTCAGGTGTACCGACGGCCCCCTGCGGCCCCAATGGAAATAATTTCCTTCATTGTTCTTTACATAAGAAGTGCCAGCTGAAAGCGAAGTTCCACCCACGATAAGATCTGATACCTCTGCAAAGACATTTCCTGTTTTTGAGATTCCTCTTAGCTCAACTTTTACATAACCGGCTTGCCTGATGTCAATTTCTCCGATATTTACCACAGCTGCAGCCATGTTACTTGCTTCTTTTTCCAGGGTTTTTCCGCCAGCAGTAAGACTTATCTTAGTCTTTCCTTCCGGGACACTGAGCCTGAGAGAGAGTTGGGCTTTGCCGGCAGCTTCAGTCCTGAAGTAAATGCTAATCACATCACTGTCGGCCGACCAATTGCTGACACCATTTTTATTGATCCTGGTCTTTGAATTATTGTTTATCCACGCATTTCCACCAAGGGGTATGGTAATGCTTTCCGGTTCTACAGAGGAATTCTTTTTCGCATACGAAATGCTGCTAAGTAGAAAACATATGGCTAGCAGGTATAAAGGTTTGTTCATCTTTAATTGTCTTGATTAATTGAAGATATAAAAACACTTAAAAACATATGCGGTTAAAAAGCGGACAAACGTTTGCGTAACTAAAATATAGCAAGCAAACCACCTGCAATAGTCATTACTAGAGCGATGATGATGGCGGGGGCAAATCCTTTAATCTCAAAATCAGAGAAGAGGATGTCGGCCAGTTTGATCATCACCGCCGTCACAAACAAGTGGATGATAAAAGAAAGCAATCCGAAAGTAACAATGTTTAGCGGAAAACGGATGATCCAGCCAAGCGTAGCATTGAGCAGACCGATTACCAGTGCCACCAAAATAGCTGTTTTATAATTCTTAATGATTACAGAAGGGAGTATGTAGGTCATTCCCAATAATATCCCTGCGTTGATGAGCAATGTTAATATAAAATTCATGGTCTTTTTTCTTAAAGATAATCATCTTCTGTAATAAATAGCTCAGAAGCGATATAATCGGCAAAAAGCTTACCGTCCATTGTCAATATCAAATATCCGTTTTCATTGGTCAGCCAATTCCTTTCTACAAAGATCTTCATGTTTTTAAGTGTGTCTTTTAAAAAAACCTGTCCGAAATCTGATCCGATCTTATCCAGTGAAACGCCCCACATGGTCCGCAGCGCAGTCATGATATATTCATTAAAGCGATCGTACTGGCTCAGCTCTTCAATTGTTTCCGCCAGTCTGCCCTCTTGAAGATCACTTAAGTAAGCCGCATTATTGGCAATGTTCAGATAGCGCGTTTGTCCGTCAAATCCATGTGCGGAAGGTCCGATACCCAGGTACGGCACGCCGCGCCAGTAGTTGGTATTGTGCACAGCATACTTGCCGGGCCTTGCAAAATTAGAGATCTCATAATGCTCAAAGCCACCTTCCTTAAATTTATCTGTCAGTATTATAAACTGCGCAGCACTTTGCTCATCATTTACAGGAACCTGTTTGCCTTTTTTTATGGCATGGGCCAATGCCGTCCGTGGCTCTACGGTAAGTGAATAAGCGGAGATGTGCGGTGTTTGAAATTCAATAGCTTTATTTATGTTTTGCAGCCATTTGGTATCGGTCAGTAATGGGTAGCCATAGATTAGATCTATGCTTAGGTTTTCAAAGCCAGCATCCTGGCTCCGCTTGATGCAGTCTTCGGCTTCTGTCGCAGTATGCGCCCGGTTCATCCAGCGCAGGTCTTCTTCAAAAAAAGACTGTATGCCGATGCTGAAGCGGTTGACTGGGAGTTTCCTTAGCTCCGCTATCTTCTTTGCATCCAGGTCGTCTGGATTGGCCTCAATAGTGATTTCCGCGTTTTCGGCGACGGAAAAATGATGTGTTATGGTATCAAATATCCGTTCAAAATGCTTTGCAGGTAATACCGAAGGGGTTCCTCCGCCAAAATAAATGGTTCCTACCTGATCGGTGATCCTGTCTTTTTTGCGGATGATTTCTTTACAAATTGCATCTGTCATCTCCTCGACATACTTCAATGAAGTACTGAAATGAAAGTCGCAATAAGTACAAGCCTTTTTGCAAAACGGGATGTGTATGTAGATGCCGGACATCCCGCAAAGATAGCGATTTATCGAAACTGTTTTGGCTTTAGGCGCTGCCCTGCCAGCTCAGCTATTTCGGCAATTCTTTTTTCCCTGGTTTCCGGTCTTTTGGCTGCAACAACCCAATGAAGAAGCATTTTTTTTGCTGACTTGCTCAGGTTGTCGAAATAATCTTTGGCACCTGGATGTAAATGAAATGCATTCTCGAGATCTTTCGGAACGAATAACTCTTCTACTGTGTCCAGAATAGACCACGAACCATTTTCCTTTGCTATCTCAATGCTCTTGTACCCTGCCTCTGTCATCAATCCTTCTTCTATCAGCCGCTGAACTTTTGCTTTGTTGATCTTCGACCAGTTGCTCTTTGGCTTCCGTTTCCCGAAGAATTGTATGAAACTTTCGGCATCGACAGTTTTTCTTGTGCTGTCAATCCATCCAAAGCAAAGCGCTTCATCTACCGAGTCACTCCAGGATAAACTTGGTTTAGCGGATTTCTGTTTATACTGGAGCAGCCAAACAGACTGGCTCGAATCGTGGTTTTCTATTAACCATTGCCTCCACTCTTCCCGGTTTGCCGGACAAAAAGTTTCAATTTCTTTTTTATGCATCGCTATATTTCCATAAACATAGCCATTCACTGCGAAATACCCAAATAGAGATCTTCCGCTTACAAAACGCTGCTGCACAGCTTAAACACGGATAATGATGATAATATAGCATTTTTAATATTTTAAAATTTGTGAACTTTTCAGTAATACTTTTATTTTAATATGCATAATATCAGTTAGTTGTATTTATTTCCTGTAAACTTTATTTATTAATGACCATTTAGAGTTCACAAATTATTAGATTTGGGTTCATTCATCTTTTGACTATGGAAATCATTAATCAATCTAAAAATCAGGTTACTTATACTGCTGATGAGGCATATAAGGAATCATTGGTTTATTTTAAAGGCGACGATCTGGCCGCAAGGGTCTGGGTTAATAAATATGCACTCAAAGATTCTTATGGGAGCATATTTGAAAAGAACCCGGATGACATGCACCGGAGGATAGCCAGCGAGGTGGCCAGCATTGAACAGAGATACGCCAACCCATTATCAGAAGATGAAATTTTCGAACTGATCAAAGACTTTAAATATATTATCCCACAAGGGAGCCCGATGACCGGTATTGGCAATCCTTACCAGATCGCTTCACTTTCCAATTGCTTTGTAATTGGTAATGATGGCGATTCTGATTCGTATGGGGGGATCATGAAGATCGATCAGGAACAGGTGCAGCTGATGAAGCGGCGCGGAGGTGTGGGTCACGACCTGTCCCATATCCGTCCTAAAGGATCTCCTGTCAAAAATTCAGCGCTCACCTCAACAGGGATCGTTCCCTTTATGGAGCGGTTTTCCAATTCCACACGGGAAGTAGCCCAGGATGGGAGAAGAGGCGCACTCATGCTTTCTGTAGCGATCAAGCATCCCGACTCTGAAGATTTCATTGATGCAAAAATGGAGCAGGGCAAGGTAACAGGTGCCAATGTTTCTGTCAGGATAGACGACGCGTTTATGAAAGCTGTAGAGGCCGGAAAAACTTACCAGCAACAATATCCAATAGAAAGCGCCAATCCGTTATATAAAAAAGACATTGACCCCTCCGTTCTCTGGAAAAAAATTGTACACAACGCCTGGCGCTCTGCTGAGCCGGGTATATTATTCTGGGACACAATTATCCGCGAGTCGGTGCCAGATTGCTATGCAGATCTTGGGTACAAGACGGTCTCCACTAATCCCTGCGGTGAGATACCACTTTGTCCCTACGATTCATGCCGCCTTTTGGCCATCAATCTGTTCTCTTATGTAGACCAGCCTTTCACTGCCAAGGCCTCCTTCAACTGGGAGCTTTTTAAAAAGCACATCCACGCAGCACAGCGTATCATGGACGATATCATCGACCTGGAACTGGAAAAGATAGATGCCATCCTTCAAAAAATCACCGATGATCCTGAAGATGAGGAGTTAAAACGTACAGAGAAAAACCTATGGTTAAATATCCAGACTAAAGCCAACGAAGGTAGAAGGACAGGAATAGGCATCACTGCCGAAGGGGATATGCTGGCGGCAATGGGGCTGAGGTACGGAAGTGACGAAGGTTCGGAATTTGCTATTGAAATTCATAAGATCATTGCTATTGAGGCTTACAGGGCTTCTGTTAATATGGCAAAGGAAAGAGGCGCATTCAGTATTTTTGATGCCGAGCGCGAAAAGAACAATCCTTTCATCCTGCGCTTAAAAGAAGCAGATGCGAAACTGTATTACGAAATGCTGGAGCATGGCAGGAGAAACATTGCCTTGCTGACTATAGCACCTACGGGAACAACCAGCCTTATGTCCCAGACCAGTTCAGGGATCGAACCGGTGTTTTTGCCTGTTTACAAAAGGAGAAGGAAGGTAAATCCGAACGATAAAGAGGTTCGTGTAGACTTTGTGGATGAGGTAGGTGATTCATGGGAAGAATATGTGGTATTCCATCACCGTTTCAAACAGTGGATGGAAGTAAATGGTAAAGATCTAACAAAAAATTATACCCAGAAAGAGCTGGATGAACTCGTGGCCTTATCTCCGTATTATAAAGCGACATCCAACGACGTTGATTACCTCAAAAAGGTAAAAATGCAGGGTGCTATCCAAAAGTGGATAGACCATTCTATTAGCGTAACGATCAATATGCCTGCCGATGTAACCGAAGAAGTGGTAGGTGAACTTTATATGGAAGCCTGGAAATCCGGCTGTAAAGGAGTGACAGTATATCGTGATGGATCACGGTCCGGGGTGCTGATTGCAAACACCGAAAACAAGCCAGAGGCGGAAGACGAAAACACTACGCTTGATTTTCCTACTACCAGGCCAACGGTACTGGAAGCAGACGTAGTCCGTTTTCAAAATAGCAAGGACAAATGGATTGCATTCATAGGCTTAATAGAAGGCAAGCCTTATGAGATATTTACCGGATTTGCGGATGACGAGGATGGAATCCTGATCCCCAGATGGGTCAATGACGGTGTGATCATCAAAAACCGAGATGCTGACGGCGGCTCAAGGTATGATTTTCAGTATAAGAACAAACGTGGCCATAAAACTACCATTGAAGGACTCTCCTATAAATTCAACCCTGAATACTGGAACTATGCCAAGCTGATCTCAAGCACGCTGAGACATGGCATGGCGATAGAAAAAGTGGTAGATCTGATCAACAGCCTCCAACTGGACGAAGCCATCAATACCTGGAAGAACGGGGTGGCGCGTGCTTTAAAACGATATGTGCCTGATGGTACCGAAGCCAAAAAGCAGCAATGTCAAAACTGTAATTCTACCAACCTGCATTATCAGGAAGGCTGTTTGACTTGCAAGGACTGCGGATCCTCTAAGTGCGGATAGTACTTAAAAAGAATTCTATAAAAAAAGGAGGTATGACAATGATCATACCTCCTTTTTTATAAGATCCCATCGGGAAATCCCGGACAGGTTATTTCCAAATAGATTTCACGGTAAACACTTCCAGATTTTTGATGTCAATGTTATTGCCCCAGAAGTGGAAGCCTTCCTTATTATTAAGGTCGGGTTTACGTTCCATGGAATAGGAAAAAGCACCGCCATCTATAAACACTTCGATAGAGGTTCTGTCGATGTAGATATCAGCCGTAATCTCCATGCTGGTCATGTCGTCGGGCGAGTAAAACATGCCATTCAGCATGTTGAAGTTCATGTCATAACCCACCATGCGCTGTGCAAAAAGGTTAAACCCTGCCTCAGTGGCGTGCGATAACTTAAACGTAGTTTTGATGCGCAGGCGGTCTGCGTTATAAAATTCCTTTAGCTTTTGGTTGGCATCATCTGATTTTAGGTTGCTCCATTGCTTTGCCGGCTCAAACAGCTGGGCCGTTTCTTTGACCGGCTCACTGAACAGTCGGGGGCCATTTTTTGTACTGCGTAAAGTCAGGACTGTTGGCAGCAACATCATGTTATTGAAAGCCATGCCCGGCTGTGCTACTCTGCCCCAGCCAATCTGGATGCGTCTGCCGTCACTGTCAGGTATGTTTGTAAACGTCTGGGCGGCATAAAGCGTACCGGATGAGAAATAATGCTTCCCACTTTCCGGCTTAAAAGTTTTCCCATCAAAGGAGCCGATCATGTAAGTGTTTGAAGCACCATACATCACCCACTTTTTATTGTTCTGATCTCCATCTATGGTTAACTCAAACAGATCAGGGCATTCCCAAAATCCAGTGGTATGGCTTTCATATTTCCATTCTTTTAAGTTTGCGGAGGTATAAATGGAATGGCCGTCGCGCTCATTCAGTACCATTACCCAGTGTTTACCCGGCTTATACCAAAACACACGCGGGTCTCTGGTGTCTCTGCTGTTCCATTTTTCCTTAGAATCAATTACAGGTTTACCATCATTATACTTGGTAAAAGTACGTCCCTTATCCAGGCTGTAGGCTACACATTGTACCTCTCTGTCGGGATTATCTGCAGTATAAAGCGCTACCATAGCAGGTTTTCCAGGTTTTCCAAATCCCGAAGTATTGTCATAGTCGATCACAGCCGAGCCCGAAAACATAGTGCCTACTTTATCAGGGTGCAATGCTACGGGCAGTTCCTCCCAGTGTACCAGGTCTTTGCTTACCGCATGACCCCATGACATGTTCTCCCATTCCCTTTCATAAGGGTTGTGCTGATAGAACAAGTGGTACTCACCCTCATAAAAGACCATCCCGTTCGGGTCATTGATCCAGCCCCTTCTTGTAGTAAAATGGTATTGAGGACGGTTGTGTTCCTGGTACAGGGAATCCTGTCCTGCAATCTTGTCGTCCTGATAGATCTTGCTCAGTCCGGCAGCATCACCCTCATAGCTGATCTTAATGGTTTTTCCCTTATAGGCCGTCATGTCAGAAAACACCCAGTACTCTGGCGTATCTCCGGCCAGTCTTATTTTGAATTCACGCGCTTCTTTCCCTCCAATCTCAAACTTCATGACCTTCCGGTCTGTCTTTTGGGATATCGGGAAATTAAGGTAACGTTTGGTGATTTTAATGGTAATGTCGGCCGCCTGGGTGCCGATATTGCAGCATAATATCAGTGCTGCGGTCAGGATTACTTTTATCGTTGGTTTCATTTGCTATCTATTAGTTTTCGTGTTTTAATTAAAAAGGGAGAGATTACCAGCCTTTGTTTTGTTCATACAGCCCAGAGCTAAAGTTAACTTGATTTAGCGGAATTGGGAAATATTCATCACGGGCAGCAGTAAACTTAGCGGTCGACAAATGTGTCGCCCTTGTTTTTTCTATATTAAAGTAGGCATTCATTGTTGAAGCAGCAATACCCCAGCGTACCAGATCGAAAAAGTGGTAACCTTCGGTAGCAAATTCAATCCTCCTTTCAAACCTCAGGGCCTTTCGTGCATAGTCCTGGGTCCAGTCGCAATTCACTCCGGGTACATACAATTTCACATTATAGTTAGAAGTCGGTTTCCCGTCTGCCATCACCAGCAGGGCTTTGCTTTTGTCTGAACGCGCACTTAATTGATTGATAAGGGGAACTGCTTCCAGTTGCCTGCCCAGCTCTATCAGTGCCTCAGCCTTCCAAAGCAGGACATCTGCATAGCGCATGATCTGCCAGTTCTTTGAACTCGACATAAAGGGCGGGATTTTTTTAAATGCAGGATCATTCGGTGTCACGGCTTCTTTCAAACTGGCAAAAGCATCATATACCGCTGGTGCCCTGGCCCAGAAACGTTCAAAAATGAAGTCGGTCTTGTACTTAAAAGGAGCTCCTGGTTTGGCTACCGTATGGTCCAGTCGAGGATCAAATGTCCCGGTTTTAAAATCCAGGGAAGCCGCAACATCTGCATTGTTGTAGGTGCTGAACATGGGCAAGCCGCTTCCATCCGTTTTAAATGAATTGATGAGGTCATGACTCGGTACGTTAAAGCCGCAGCAGCCATAGTCCTGGTTCATCGGATAGTTCAATACATGGCCATAATCCAGCCTGCCCATTGGCGTACCATCGTCTTTGGAGTACTGTATGGCAAAGACCGACTCCGGGCCGTTCTCTTTGGCCGACAGGAAGTTATCAGCAAAATCATCACTCAGGCTATATTTACCCGAACCGATCACGGCATCGCACTGCTTCAGTACTTCGTTCAGCAGGTTGTTGTTAATCGAAGTTACCCCATTGTTCTCGTCCTGTACATAGGCCTGGTAGAGCTGGGCCTTTGCCAGGTAAGCTTTCGCCACATACTGGTTCGGTCTCCCTGCATCAGTCTGGCTTGGTGGCAGGGCTGCCGCTGCCGCCGTAAAATCTTCGGTGATCTTTGTCCAGAGTTCCTCATTGCTCAGGGCCTTGTTCGATATCGTGGGGTAATCTTCCTTCGCAATAGTTTCATCCAGATAAGGCACATATTTAAACAGGATCTTCAGCAGGAAATAAAAATGCCCCCTTAAGAACCTTAATTCGGCCTGACGTTCCGCTTTTTTGGGATAATCTGCATCTGCAATGGCATTTACCCGTCGCAGCGCTTCATTGGTCCTGCCTACACCCACATACAGCCTGAACCATAGCTGGTCAATCAGCCCATTGTCTACACGGTTTGCGGTAAAGGTTTCAAACAAATGAAATTCCGAAAGATCACCCGGCCCGTCGCCACCTTTGTAAGTGTCGCCACCACGCACGCTGCCATAAGGCCACATACTTGAGTAAGGAGCGGTATAATGGTCATTGCCCAAAGAAGAATAGGCCGCAATAACCAGTTTGTCTACATTTTCAGGTGTGTTCAGGTCATCTCCCGAGATCACACCCTGTCCAGGTTCATCCAATGCCTTTTTGCAACTGCTGAAGCCTACAAGGAATATTGCCAGTATATATACTAATCGTTTCATATTCTGTTATTTATTTGGTCTATAAGGTTATGTTCAAGCCGATCGTTCCGATCACCGGCACCGGGAATCCATAATTTGGAATTTCAGGGTCAGGTCCTGTAAAGGACTTGTGCTTAATGGTTAGTAAATTGCTGCCCTGCAGGAAGATCCGGGCGTTCTGAACCTTTGATTTCCACACGTTTTTCAGGTTGTAACCCAGTTGCAGGTTTCTCAGCTTAATGTAGGAACCATTCTCTATAAAATAAGTGGAGAACCGGCCTTCATTGTTGTTGTCTACCAGTGTCAATGCAGGAATGTCTGAAGAAGAATTCGACGGAGTCCAGGCATCTAAAGTCCTGCTGCCCCAGTTTGTTCCGGTCCACAAAGAAGAAAAGTCAGTATATGTTTTAAAATCATTTACTACTTTAACCTGTATCGCCTGCACAAAAAAGCTAAGATCAAAATTCTTATAAGTAAAGGAGGCATTCAGACCGGCTGTAAAATTAGGCCCGGCATCACCCAGATAATCCCTGTCCTTATCATTGATCAGCCCATCCGCATTGAGGTCTTTATACCTGATCCGTCCTATACCCTTGCCCGGTTGCTCAGCATGTGTATCCACATCCTGCTGGTCCTGGAACAATCCATCTGCTACATAACCAAAGAATGAATTCACCGGTCTGCCCAGGATGTTCTTGTCCGTACCATTGCCCGGATAGGAGGTGAGTACTTCTTTGGGCAGCTTAATTACCTCATTGCGGTATTTAGAAAAGTTACCGGTCAGGTTAATCGAGAAGTCCTCAGAAAATTTAGTGTCGTAAGACAGCAAGGCATCAAATCCTTTATTTTTCAAGGTTGCTCCATTGATGTAAATATTACCTCCGTCACCCAACACGGCCAGATAGGCTGGACTGATCAATATATCTGACGTTTCCTTAATGAAATAATCAAATGATCCTGTCAGCTTATTGGCAAACAAGCCGAAATCTATACCGATATTTTGCTCTTCAAGTGATTCCCATTTCAGCGCATCGTTGCCCCTTTGGATCAGGGTAAAGCCTGAAGGAAGCTGTCCCGAACCGCCACCGGTGATGTCGTACGCACTTCCCGAATCGAAATCCCAGGTAGGGTCTAGGCCATAAATAGCCCGGTACAAAGCCCTGTTGGCATTGTCCGGAATCTCCTGGTTGCCTGATTTTCCCCAGCCATAGCGCAATTTAAGATCAGAAATGAAGGAGATCTTTTTCATAAATTCCTCCTGGCTTACCCGCCATCCCGCAGAAAATGCCGGGAATGTTCCGTACCTGTTGTCCTGCCCGAACCGGGATGAACCATCCCGCCTCAGTGTGGCAGAAGCGATATACCTGTCGTTAAACACATAGTTTACTTTTCCGAATACAGAAAGCAGGGAACTTCCCGAGCCGCTGCCGCCATTTAATATATTGGTTGTTCCTGCATTCTGGTAAGCATAATCGATGTTCTCCAGTGCCAGGCCCTGCCTGCTGGCAGAGAATTCCTGGCTGATGTTTTTGATCTGCTCATGCCCCAGAAGCGCCTCTACCTGGTGTTTCTTTTCAGTCACCTTATAGTTCAGCGTATTCTGCCAGATGATATTTCCGCCATAGCCCTGACTATTGGTTACCTGGTTGGTCTTGTCCGACAGGAAACCTGAAGTATACGACTTGCGCAGCACCCGCTGATACGTTCCGTCATAGTCTATTCCCACGCTTGTCCTCAGGTTCAGGCCCGGGATGATGTTGTAGTCTGCAAATGCATTTCCGAGTACGCGAAAAAAATGACTGGCATTCTGACGGTTGTCTTCTATCAGCCTTACGGGATTCTGCCTGTCGGTCATGCCCGAAGCAGGGCCGCCCCAACCGCCGTCTGCTGTATGTACAGGAACGATCGGCTGCTGTACCAATGAGGTAAACAGGATGTCATTAATTGGCGGGATTGCATTCCTGATATAGCTTGCAGTCAGGTTTTCTCCAATCTTAAGCTTCGCATTGAGCAGGTTGTAGTCCGAATTGATCCTGCTGGTCAGTTTGTCGTTTTTAGAAGATTTAACGATACCTTTGTTTTGGTAATAGCCCAGGGAAAACAGCGAATTGCTCTTTTCTGTGCCATTGCTTACCGCTACATCGTACGACTGGATCACTGAATTCTGAGAGATCAGGTCATACCAGTAGGTATTGGCAGGTCTCATGGTCTTTGCCGCATCAATAAATTCAGGATAAATGATGCTGTTGAGCGATGGGTTGTTAAAATCGTTGTTCCAGTCAAACTGGTAGATCTGGTGGTTATTGGGGTTCAGCCTGTCATTTACTGAAGCCTGCCAGTAGGCCCGGCCTCTTCCGTCTGCATCCAGGGTTTGCAGTTTCGTCGCATAATTCTGTAGAGATCCTGAAACATTCACGTCTACCCTGGAATAGCCGGCCTTACCTTTTTTGGTCGTGACGATGATCACGCCTGCTGCGGCCCTTGATCCATAGATGGTAGCTGAAGAGGCGTCTTTCAGTACCTGGATCGACTCAATGTCGTTGGGGTTCAGCTCCTGCAGGCCCCTTTTTGTAGGCACGCCGTCTATCACGTAAAGCGGATCATTGTTTCCCAATGTTCCGATACCCCTGATCCTTACCGTAGCACCGCCTGAGGGCGAACCATCGGTGGTGATGAACACCCCCGGCACACGTCCCTGCAAAGCCTTCACCGGATTTCCCGTAGGAATGTCCTTGATGGCTTTTACATCTACCACATTCACCGCGCCGGTGATGTCCTTTTTACGTTCTTTCTGATAACCTGTCACTACTATCTGGTCCAGACTGGTGGTGGCCACATTCAGCTTAATGATGATATTCTGCGAATCTGCCGTCACGGTATAGCTGTATGGAGCAGCACCCATATAGCCAAATTTCAGGACCTGGCCGTTTTCGGCACTGATCCGGAAGCCACCGTTCTGGTCGGTAAGCACGGATCTCTGCGTGCCTTCCACAATCACCGTCACCGCCTCGAGCGGGACAGATTCATTGTCCGTGACCTTTCCGCTAATGACCCTGGACTGGCCAAAGCTCTCGCCTGCTGCCAGCAGCAGCAAGTAAAATAACAAGAAGAATTTTCTCATGATCGTTTATATTATGGTTTAAATATTTGGTTTTTAAATTCGATGTATTCAGACAGCTGGTATTGCGGACAGCCTCCTTTTTTGGTTGCAATAAACCCTCCCATGGCTACGGCGTTCTTCAATATTTCCCTGGGCTGGAGACCTTTGCTGTGATTGGCAATGAAAGCTGCAAGGAACGAATCACCACTGCCTATGGTATCGGTCACCTTGATCTCGCTGCCCCAGATGTGATGGGCTTCATCGCCCTTATAGTAGGAGGCGCCAAACTCACCTTTGGTCACGATGACTTCAGGAATGTCAAAATGCGCCTGTATAAATTTGATCTTGCTGGCTTCCGCCTCATAGGAACCCTTAAACATTACCTGTACCATGTCGAGCTCGGCCTCATTGAACTTTACGATGTCTGCCTTGCCAAGCAATACTTCCAGCAGCGACCGGTTGATGAAGGGCGGGCGCAGGTTGATGTCAAATACTTTGATCGCCGGGGTATCCAAGAGTGTAAACAACGTATCCCTGGAGGTATCGTTTCTCGAAGCAAGGCTGCCGTAAACGAAATAGTTGTTCAGCTCGTTTAGTTCTTCGGCTTTGCCGATGAAATCCCAGGCCACCGGGTACACGATCTCATAGCTTACCTCGTTGCCATTGCCCATCCGGGCCAGCACCTGGCTGGTTTCATGCTGTTCATCTGTTTGTACCAGGTTTTTGTCAATGCCCCAGAGGTCCATCAGTGCTAATAGCTTGCGTCCGTTGCTGTCGTTACCAATCCTGCTGATCAGGCTGGTGTCTATGCCCATTTTATTGAGGTGATAGGCCACGTTGAGCGGTGCTCCGCCCGGTTGCGGGCCATCCGGTAATACGTCCCATAAGATCTCTCCGTAACAAATTGCGGTATGTGCTCCTGATTTCATGATCTCCTGTATTTAGTGTAAGATGATGTTGTTTTCCATGTTCTCCAGCGACCTTCCTTTTGTCTCGGGCATAAAGCGCCATGCAAACACCAGCTGGAGCACCATCATGGTGCCGAAGAAACAAAAGGTAACTGCACCGCCCAGTGTTTCGGCCAGATAGGGAAAGCAGAAGGCGATCAGCGCAGCCATTACCCAGTGGGTAGAACTGCCCAGCGTCTGGCCTTTGGCCCGCACCTGGTTGGGGAAGATCTCTGAGATGAACACCCAGATGACAGCACCCTGTGAAAAGGCAAAGAAAGCAATGAATACCATGATGTATATCGGTATAGCCATGCCACTGAAGGTTTCCGTATAAAAAGTAAAGGCTACCAGGAAGAGCGATACGATGAGTCCGACCGATCCGATCAGCATCAATGCCCTGCGGCCCACCTTGTCGATGAAATTCAGGGCCAGCAGCGTAAAAGCAAAATTGATCAATCCGATGCCTACGGTAGATAACAGAGAGGAGTGCGCGCCCAGTCCGGCCATTTCAAAAATCCTCGGGGCATAATAGATGATGGCATTAATCCCCGATACCTGGTTGAAGAAGGCAAACAGCACGGCCAAAACCACAGGTTTAGTGTACTGGCCCGAAAACAAACTTTCGCTGTTTTTGGTGCTGCCGCCCAGTTTGTCCGATTGCTTAATGGCCTCCAGCTCCTGGTTACAGTTGAGCGGGTTGATGATGCGCAGGATCTCCAGCGCTTTGTCGTAAGCACCTTTTTTCAGGATCAGCCAGCGCGGACTTTCAGGAATGAAGCGGATCAGGATCAGGAAGATCAGTGAAGGTACCGCCTGCACCCCCAGCATCCAGCGCCATGACGTTTCACCTCCCTGACTGATCAGGTAGTTGGACAAGTAAGAGATCAGGATACCCAGTACCACGTTGAACTGAAAGAGCCCTACCAGCCTTCCGCGCCTGTCGGCCGGGGAGATCTCTGAAATATAGATCGGGGCGGTTACCGATGACGCACCTACACCCAGACCACCCAGAAACCGGAATACCATAAATATAGACCAGTTGTCGGCCATTGCCGTACCCAGCGAGGAAAGCAGGTAGGCAATTGCTACAAAGTATAAAGTGTTTTTTCGGCCAAAACGGTCGGAGGGCCTCGAACCCAGCAGGGAACCGATCACTGTTCCTATTAAAGCAATAGAGATGGTGAGCCCGTGTTCAAACACACTGAGGTTCCAGTATTGTTGAATTGATTTTTCTGCCCCTGAGATAACTGCTGTATCAAAGCCAAACAAAAAGCCTCCTAAAGCTACTACTACCGACCACGCAAGTACGGAATTCTTTTTCATGAAGATTGATTTATAAATGGTTAAGGATGGCAATATGGCGCTAAAACCAAAGCAGGTGCTATGAATATCATTTCAAATTCTTTAAAAAATAGGTCATTTATTAAATCACTGAAAAACAGTCGTTTGCGATGAGTAAATGATGAGCAGATTTCCCGGCTTTAAATCCTGTTACATGATTCTTTCATGCTCGTTACATTCCATATGCCCACCTGTGAGCAGACATTTTAAAATCAGGCAGATATTCTATAGCTTTAAAGCGATATGCCAAATATTTCTTTCCTATGATGAGGTCCCGCATCTTTTTCCTGATCCTATTTTCCACCTTGCTGATTACGCTGGCCGGCTGTTCCAACAAGCCGAAGCAGGCCGAATACACCATCGGGTTTTCGCAGTGCGTGGGCTCAGACCTGTGGCGTCAAACCATGTTGGAAGAAATGAAAATGGAGCTGTCACTGCATCCGCACAGCAAGTTCATTTATGCCGATGCCAATAACAGCAGCAGCAGGCAGATCACACAGGTTCAGGATATGCTGAGTCAGGGAGTAGACATCCTGATCATCTCTCCCAATGAGGCGCTGCCGCTGACAGGAATTGTGGAGGAAACCTATAAAAAGGGGATCCCGGTAGTCGTCATAGACCGCAAGACTTCTTCCTCTTTATATACGGCCTATATAGGCGCCGAAAACTACCAGATTGGCAAGATGGCGGGATCATACCTTGTAAACATATTAAAAGGCAAGGGCAATATTCTGGAAATTATGGGCCTGCCTGGTTCTTCTCCGGCGATAGAGCGGGGCCGCGGACTGATGGAAGCTATCAGGAACCATCCTGGTGTGCAGGTTTCAGCACAGTTGCATGGCGACTGGCTTCCTGAGAATACTGCCCGTGAACTGCTCCGGAACAAGGACAAGCTAAAGGATGTCAGTGCCATATTTGCCCATAATGATATGATGGCCCGGAGTGCCAGGCAGGTGCTGCGGCAGCTGGGCCTGGACAGCGGTATAAAAGTCGTCGGTGTAGATGCCCTGCCCGGGAAGGGCGGAGGGCTCGATATGGTAGGTTCAGGTATGCTTACAGCAAGTGTGTTGTACCCTACGGGAGGCAAGGAAGCAATCAGCGTGGCACTCAGGATTCTGGGCAGGCAGAGTTTTCAGAAAGAAAACCTCCTGCAAAGTCTGATCATCGACAGCAGCAATGTGCAACTGATGAAATTGCAGTGGGCACGCATCAATAGTCAGCAAAATGACATCGAACGGCAGCAGGTGCTACTGGCCGACCAGTTTGAGATTTACAAGAACCAGCGCCTGGTACTCAATTTCATTGTCATCACCCTTGTGCTGGCGGTGGTGTTTGGCGGGCTTGCTTTTCATGCCCTGCTCGAAAACCGCAAGATCAACAGAAGCCTGGAGCACAAGAACCAGGAGATCCTAATGCAGCGAAACCAGCTGATCGAGATGTCTGAAAAGGCCGAAGCGGCTACTGAGGCCAAGCTGAACTTCTTTACCAATATTTCGCATGAGTTCCGCACACCGCTCACTTTGATCCTGTCGCCCCTGGAAGACCTGCTCAAAAATGAAAAGCCAGGTACAGCGGCGGGCAGAGAGCTAAACCTGATCCATAAGAATGTATACCGGCTGCTGAGGCTGGTAAACCAGCTGATGGACTACCGCAAGATCGAGCATAAAGAATTTAAGCTCCATGCCAGCGCCAATCCTTTGCTGGATTTCCTGAAAGAAATCATCGACAGTTTCAGGCACAATGCAGGCAAACGACACATTGATCTCCGGCTCATCGTACGTGAAAACCCGCAGCTGGTCTGGTTTGATGTCAATATGCTCGATAAAGTAATCTTCAACCTGCTCAGCAATGCGCTGAAATTTACGGCCGATTATGGCCGGATCTATATCGCCCTGGGCCGCACCGAGACGGAAGCCATCATTGAAGTATCAGACAATGGGCTGGGTATGACCGAAGAAGAACTGGGGCAGATCTTTAACCGCTTTTACCAGTCAGACACCAATTACAGCAGGGGCTCGGGGCTGGGCCTTAGCTTATCCAAAGAACTTATGATGCTGCACAAAGGTACCATCAGCGCCAGCAGCAAAAAGGGGGAAGGCACGGTATTCACCCTGCGCTTGCCACTGGGCGAAGAGCACCTCAGTGCACAGGAAAAGATCCCTCAGCAAAGCCAGGGCGTAAGACTCTATGATGAGATGAAGATCTATACCACGGCTGTAGAAAAAGAGCCTGCCGGCAATGTTTCGGCAGGCCTGGACCTCATCAAGGACCAGTCTGTACTGATCATCGAAGACAATGTCGAATTGCTGGACTACCTGAGCCGCAAGTTTGAAAGCGACTATGAGATCTTTACCGCTACGGATGGAAATGAGGGGCTGAACCTGGCTTTTGAAAAAGTTCCGGACCTCATCATTTCCGATATCGTGATGCCCGGTATCTCAGGCAAAGCATTTACTAACCAGCTCAAATCAGACATTCGCACCTCACATATCCCCGTAATCCTGCTCACGGCACAGGGCAGTATGGAACAGCAGATCACCGGTATACAGAGCCATGCCGATATCTACATTACCAAGCCCTTCAATTTTGAGTATCTGCAGGCCAATGTTGAAAACCTGATCAGGAACAGGGCCATGCTCAAAGAACATTATATCAGCGACATCTCAGTTCCCGGCAGCAGGAAGACCACTGCCAATACCATCGATAAAAAGTTTCTGAATGATTTTGCCGGACTGGTGGAGCAGAACCTGGGCAACGAGCACTTCAGCGTAGATGAGATCAGCAAGGTGATAGGTGTATCCAGGGTACAGCTCTACCGCAAAGTCAAGGCCCTGCTCAATTGCAGTGTCACCGATTATATTTTAAACAGAAGGCTCAAGAAAGCCAAGTATTATCTCAGCAACGAAGATTATTCCGTTGCCGAGATTAGTTATAAAGTGGGTATTTCCTCACCAACCTACTTTTCTACCATTTTTAAGGCGAAATATGGTATGACACCTACAGAATTTAAGAAGAGCAGTTGATCAAGCGCTTTGCTAAAAAGCCTGTGCAAATTCTTTGGCGAAATCTTCCAACTTTATCTTGCCCAATGTTGCCGGTCTGTTATCGAAATAATGGCCAAACAGTTTGCGGCTCCGTGTCGCATCGCCCATTTCTACATAGCTTTTTGCCATTACTTCCGGTAGTCCTGCCTGAATCATTCCCTGCAGCGTATCTTCATCGTTAAATTCTACCCAAGGCAATTCAGGTTTGCCAATAGCAGCACCAAGAACGCTGGCCACCTCAACAGCAGTGCTTTCGTCACTGACTACATAACGGATGCTATGACCTGTAAAGCCATGTTGTAATTCTTCTGCCGCTGCAGCCGCAATATCATTCGGGTGCACGAGTACCAGCGGAGTTTCCGCATCGTAGTTTGAACCTAAAATGCCTGCGTGTTTGATCATGCCGATGCTGCCATAGAAGTTCACATAGAAATATGCGGGGCGTAAATGTTTGATGGCTACGGCTTCTAATTTCGCATAAGTCTGCTCTACATCGTATAAACCTGCAATAGGACCCGTTCCGCCATCCAGATGTGCGCCGATGCTGCTTAAATTTAGCACTTGTTTCACCCCGGAAGCTTGAATGGCCTGTGCATATTTTTCGCCCACAGAAGCGATGAATTTCCTGATGTCTGCCGCGCCAAAGTTTGGCGGCACCATGGTATATACCGCATCTTTACCGCTAAACGCCCCGGTCAGGAAATCGACATCTTCTACGGAACCTACTGCTGCTTTTGCTCCGAAAGCTTCAATGGCCGCAACCTTATCTTCATTGCTGGTAATCACAGTTACCTCATGGCCGGCAGCTACCAATGTTTCTGCAAGTGGTTTACTTATGTTCCCTAGAGAACCTGTTAGTGTAATTTTCATGTTTTTAGGATTTATTTTTTAATTGTC
Source organism: Pedobacter psychroterrae (assembly GCF_004331695.1). Lineage (GTDB taxonomy): Bacteria > Bacteroidota > Bacteroidia > Sphingobacteriales > Sphingobacteriaceae > Pedobacter > Pedobacter psychroterrae. The sequence continues at coordinate 1,330,663 of NZ_SJSL01000001.1, forward strand.
GACAACAAAGGTATATTTGTACTTACTTTTATACAAGTACTTACCCCAAAGTATGTATCATGACAGCCATTAAAGAGAGTTCTACCCGCAATTTTAACAAGCAGATATCGGCCATTTCCTGTCCGGTTACCTATGTGATGAACAAGATAGGCGGGCATTGGAAGCCCATTATTTTGTACCATCTCAGCACAGGGCAGAAGCGCTACAGCGAATTGAGGCGGGCTATACCGGAGATCACAGAGAAAATGCTGATCCAGCATCTGAAACAATTGCAGGAAGATAATTTGGTGCTGCGGACGGCAGAGCCTGTTGTGCCGCCTTTCGTCACTTATTCCCTTACCCCTGCAGGGGCAAGGCTACAGCCAGTGCTGGATGCAATGGCGCTATGGGGCCTGGATGATATGGCCAAAGGCAATAATTAGCTGCAAGTATCGCACAAGCCCGTGGCCGTGAGAGAAAGCTGAGCTACCTGAAAGCCCGCTGGCAGATTGACCGCTGGTATTTTCACATCCAGACAGAAGATCTTATGACAGTTGTCGCAGTTGAAATGTAGGTGTTCATCATGATGGTGTGCCGCAGAGCAGGAAGCATTGCAGCTGGCATAGTTCATCGTTCCCTGCCGGTCAAGTATGCTGTGCAAAATGCCGCTTTCTTCAAATGAACTCAAGATCCTGTAAAGCGTTACCCTGTCCATCTCACCTTTCAGGCGTTTTTCCAGTTCCGGCTGTGAAAGCGCATTGTTGCTTTTAAAAAACTCTTCCAGCACCACATTGCGCTGCCTGGTGTTTTTTAATCCATGCTTCTTTAAGACTTGCTCAGTAGAGTTTTCCATTAGATAATAATTCCTAGCTCAAATTTAATCAATAAAGACCTTCTTTGCAACAATATTGCAAATATCCTTGCGTATAAGAGTTTTTATATGCAACTTTGATGCGTTATAATGAACAAAGAATTACACATATGGCCGCGCCTATACCGAATGGTATCACTGTTACAGGTGATCCTGGTGCTGTCCATTTCTGCCATTCCACTATTTCATGTTCACCATGAGGAAGTTCACTTAAACAAAACTGATGCTAGCGCATTCAGCCAGGCTATTGAAAAATGCCAGATCTGTGACTTCCTTGCCCGAAACCAGCAAAAGGAATTTCTAAAGCCAAGCCAGCAGCGGATGCACCTGGTTTTATCCTTTCCCCTTGCCAAGCAAGTTCCGGGAACTATTACTTTCTACACATTTACGCTGCCGGGCTTTACCAATAAAGGCCCTCCTTCCATTTTCGCTTTTTCTTAGCAGCTATTCAGCTGTATAACTAATCCATTTATTATTTCGGACGAGGTGGTTTCATACTGCCTTCCGGACGAATGTATCATTGACAGCGTCTTTAATGAAGATCTTTTATATCCTTTTTTTAAGTTTATTACTTTCTGCTACCCTGTATGCCCAGTCTGAGTCGGTCAAGCGGATTAAAACTGACACTTCCAGAAGCACATTGGAAGGTCTTCCTGCGCGGCAACTGAAAGAGGTAATTGTGCATGACAATACCAAGTCCCTCAGAAAGCAGGAAGAATCCCTCAACCTGGAAGTGGTAAACAGCGGGTTTATCCAGCGTCACCTTGGTGGCAGCCTCATGAAAACGCTGGAGCGGCTGCCAGGTATTAAAACCATAGGTATAGGGTCTGGACAATCCAAGCCACTGATCCGTGGCCTGGGGTTCAATCGTATAGTAGTTGTAGAAAAAGGCCTGAAGCATGAGGGGCAGCAATGGGGAGCTGATCATGGTCTGGAGCTTGACCAATTTGCCGCAGGCGATGTGGAGCTGATTAAAGGTGCTGCCTCTTTCATTTATGGCGCTGATGCCATTGCAGGCGTCATCAATGTGAAGCCCCTGATGGTACCGGCCGAGCACTCAATGCAGGGTTCTGTAAACTTGATCGGTAAGTCCAATAACCATTTGTACGGCACTTCTGCTAATCTCTTTGGCCGTCAAAAACACTGGTTTTTTGATACAAGGTTCACGTATCAGAATTATGGCGATTACCGCGTTCCTGCCGATCGGGTGTATGTGTATGACTATGCGGTGAACCTGCACAAACAGCAGCTGCGCAACACTGCCGGCAGGGAAGAAGCGCTTCATTTAAATACAGGGTATATTGGAAAGCAGTTTCGTTCCATTGTCTACCTGAGCAATGTTTACAGTACAAGCGGTTTTTTTGCTAATGCCCATGGGCTGGAGCCGCGACGGGTAGACGAAGAATTTCATGATGCTTCCAGTCGCGATATACAACCGCCTTATCAGCAAGTAAGTCATTTTAAGCTGATCAGCAGTAATACCTCTCAATGGAATCACCATAAGTTTGACCTGGAAGCAGGTTTTCAGCGCAATTTCAGGCAGGAGTATAGTCAATATGTCAATCATGGATATATGCCCTCCAGACTGCCCGATAGCCTAAACATGGCATCTGATCTGGAGCGGCAGTTTGATAAGAAAGTATATAGTCTGAATTTGCGCGATGAAATCACACTGGGCAATCATACGCTCAGCGTGGGTGTAAATGCAGACTATCAGGACAATTCCATTAGCGGCTGGACCTTTCTAGTGCCTGCCTTTAAGCAATCTGCTGTCGGCCTGTTTACCTATGATAAGTACCGTGTCTCCGACAGGCTATTGCTGCACGGGGCCTTAAGATATGACCATGCCCGGATCAGTATGTACAAATATACCGACTGGTTTGTGTCTGGTTCCGCTGAAAGCGGAACAGGCAACGGAGAGAAACTGACGCGCGCAGCAGATTTGCAGCGTACCTTCAATAGCCTGGTCTGGTCTGCCGGCCTCAATTATAACCTTGAACAATTGGCCATAAAAGCCAATATCGGCAAGAGTTTCCGGATGCCGATAGCTAAAGAATTGGGTGCCAATGGGGTAAACTATCACTACTTCAGCTATGAGCGCGGCAATGCAGATTTATCACCGGAACAGTCCTACCAGGCAGACCTGAGCCTGAGCTGGACAAGCCCGCGCTGGTCCCTGCAATTGAGCCCCTTTTACAATTACTTTTCCAATTATATCTATCTGAACCCTACGCCGGAGCATGATTATTATTACGGGGCCGGCAATCAGGTATTTCAATATGCGCAGAGCGAAGTGATGCGGTACGGAGCAGAACTGACCGTCAAATACAAGATCTCGAATGCTTTCAGTACCGAGTTTCTGGGGGAATACCTGTATGCAAGGCAGCTTTCGGGAGATAAAAAAGGTTATACACTGCCCTTCTCTCCACCCGCTTCCGGACTGATCAACCTGACCTGGTCGCCAAAGACCGGCACTACGCTGGCAGACAGCTATCTGTCGGTGGACTACCGGCTCGTTGCCGCTCAGTCAAACATCGTTCCGCCTGAGAAGAAGACAGACGGATACGGACTGGTAAACGTGCAGGCGGGCACCAGGCTACAGCTTGGGCAGCAGGTGCTGATGCTGAGTCTGCAAGCACAAAACCTGTTTGACACAAGATACCTCAATCATACCAGTTTTTACAGGCTGATTGAACTGCCGGAACAGGGCAGGAACATCGTATTGTCCTTACAAGTCCCATTTAAAATTAAATAAATCCCAATACGACACCTTTTATATTAAGCAACTTAAACACATGAAAACAATTACCTACAAACAATCTAACACGCACACAAAAATCAAAAGCAACATGAAAAACAACAAAATCTTTATCGCATTATTCCTGCTCGTTTCCGTATTTGCCGCCTGTAAAAAGGACAAGGTAGAACTTGCCGGCCCGACCATCACCGGGTTGGAAGTGGGACCTGAAAACAACAAAACTGCCTACCCAGGTACAGATATCCACATTGAGGCAGCCATCGTTGCCGCAGCAAACATTGCGAAGGTAACATTGGAAATCCATCCCGCGACCGATGGAGGATGGGAGCATGAGCAGGAATATACTGAAGGATTTGCAGGACAGAAGAATGCAGAATTCCATAAGCACATTGATATTCCGGCAGATGCCGCATTGGGAATGTATCACATCCACCTGAGCGTGACAGATCAGCAGGGAAACGTTACAGAAGTGGAATCGCAGCTGGAAATAAAAAACAAATAAATCCTTAACAATACGATACATCTATGAAGAAGTTAACCCTGATTGGTCTGTTGCCGATCTTGCTGTCAGCCCTTAGCAGTTGCAAAAAGGAAAAGGCTGAACCGATAGACACCAGCTATCCCGAGATCAATGTAAGCATCCAGGATGCATTTCCCAAACAGTGCAGTGTGCTGAAGCGTGGGCAGAGCTTTACCTTCCGGGCCTTGCTCACAGATAATGCTGAGCTCGGGTCGCTGAGTGTTGATATACACCATAACTTTGACCACCATTCGCATAGTACGGAAGTCAGCGATTGTACTATGAGCCCGGTAAAGCACGCAGTTAAGCCATTTTTACTGATCAGAAGTTTTCCAATTGCTGCAGGACTGCAATCTTTCCAGACCAATGCGGAGATTAGTGTTCCAGCAGATATAGATCCTGGGGATTATCATTTTCTGATCCGGTTGACTGACAAGCAAGGATGGCAGACCATCAAAGGACTGAGCATTAAAATTGAATAATCAAATCTATACAAGAGGCTTTCTGAAAAAGAGAGCCTCTCTTAATGATGCCGTGTTTGCTCTGCGGTATCTTCTTCCAGGGTCTTGCCTGAGGCTACGCACAGATTATTTAGGGGGTTGACAGCCTTGTGGCCGAACCAAGCCCCTGCATACTCCCTGTTTACCCTTACCCAATAGAGAACGCAGAGCGAACACATACAGCTTTTGTGCGAAAATTTTAATCAAGTATGATTGTAATTTCGATTCCCTTTACTGTGATCTGTTGATTTTTCATTGGATTTTATATTTCAAATTGGATTCAAGCTAACGAGGTACCTTTCTATCTGTATCCGGTTGTTTTTATTGCACAAAAAAATGCATATTGTTTTAATTATTCGAGTTGATCAGGTTCACAATCACTTTTACCATGATGTCTTTTTCTTCAGCTTTGCTTTCGGCGATCATCAAAGTGAGTGCAACAAGGGCATTGTCTGCAATACGTTTAGAGCCATCAATGGCGTAAAGTATTCCGTTTTTGTCCATGAACCACACAAAGAGGTAAGCAGCGATACGTTTATTGCCGTCTGAAAATGAGTGGTTTTTTACAACAAAATATAGCAGGTTTGCGGCTTTTTCTTCTACACTGGGGTAAAGATCATCGCCGCCAAAAAGTTTGATAAATAGCTCCAATAGATCCTTGAAATGAATCGTCTTTTTCATTTCCAAAAAGCATACTGCCGCCGAATTTGTCTTTCAGGTCGTGTATTGCATGTTTGGCGTCGATGTAATTGAGAATGAATAATTCGTTGGGAGTCGTTCCCTCTATGGTTAATTGCTGATGATCATACTTGTCGAGGATGTCCAGGGCATAAGTGTAGTCTGTAACTACTTTTAATAAGCCTGTAGCCTCGTCAGAGGTTAGTTCCTTGTTTTCGATGACGTTACTTAAGAGGGCAACTGTGTTTTTCAAGTCTGCCAGTTGTTCTGCCTGATCTTTTAAACGCTTTTCGTTAATGGAGTAACCTTTGATGAGATACTCTTTGAGGACTTTGTTGGCCCAGATGCGGAATTGGGTGCCTCGTTTGGAGTTCACACGGTAGCCTAGTGAAATAATTGCATCAAGATTGTAATGATTTGATTCTCTAGTTATCTCTCTGATTCCTTCCTTTTGAACTGTTCGGAATTTCCGAACAGTTGATGTTTCCTCTAATTCACCTGTTGAGTAGATGTGTTTCAAATGCTCGCTGATGTTCGCTTTGCTTGACTTAAAGAGACTTACAATCTGCGCTTGAGTAAGCCAAATGGTTTCGTTTTCTAGTTTTACATCAATTGCTGTTTGTCCGTCCGTGGTTTGGTAAATGATAATTTGATCAGTTTGCATTTTGCCGGTTTTTATGAATAATTAGTTGCGGCAAACTTATGTAGATTTAGTTAATAAAAACACGTTTCCAAAACTAATTTATTGAACGCAAATATTTGAAAATCAATGAAATATAATGATTTTTAGTTCAGAACATTGTTACGTTTTTCAAATGTGCTATGTGACACATATTTGCTTTTAACGGCGGACGATTCAAAAAGTTATGTGCATATGATATTGACATCCTTGGTCAGGAGGAATGATTTTAAATATCTCGACGAGAGGGATTTCAAACTCTTTTAAACTTTAGGACAGAAAAAGTTAACATTAAAAATACAAACGAAATTTAAGACAGCCCTAGTAGTTTTAACTAATCGATAGGAAATGGCAAATTTTGCCTATCACAATATTCTTTTAAATTTGTACAGGGAAGTCTTGCGGGGTTTCTCATTCATTTACCGAGACGAACCGTTACTCAGTAGCATTCCCGATTTTAGTTAAAATCGGCAAACTACAGAAGAGGGTGATAATCTGAAAAGTTTTTTGTACAATTATGCGACCTATATAAACCGCATTTTTAACAATGATTTCTGAGGAAATTACTTAAAACTATACATGAAAAAGATAACGCTGTCGACCAAGTTTGGTTATGTCTTATTACTGTTCTTTACGATGCCCTTTATTGTCCTGGCGCAAAACCAAGCCGGCAAGGACGGGGGATTTGAATTGAAGGATGGTGATCGTGTCGTTTTTCTGGGCAATTCATTGTTTGAGAGCGATAAAAATGGTTACCTGGAATTTGCGCTAACTACGCGTTGGCCAGATAAAAGAGTGACTTTCCGCAACCTTGGTTGGGAAGGTGATAATGTATTTGGACAAGCACGTAGCCATTTTACCAATCCTCCAACAGCATACGAAACCTTAATGCTGCAAATCATCGCTGCCAAGCCTACGGTAATATTTATAGCTTATGGTGGCGTAGAGTCGCAAGATGGCGAAGCTGGGCGGGATAAGTTTAAGGAAGGTCTAAATAAGTTGCTGGATAAAACCGATGAACTTGGCGCTAAAGCGATCTTGCTATCTCCTATTCCGGTATTTTCTGGGATACCGGCTGATGTTTTGGAATCCAGAAATAAAGACTTACAGCTTTATACCAACGCTATTGCAGATGTTGCTAAGGCTCGGGAAAAGCAGTTTATTAACATATACAATCCTATGGCCAATTTTCAAAAGCAAACAAAGATCTCCGAGGATGGCGTTCATTTAAATGAAGCCGGATACTACCTTTTGGCTACCGCACTGGAGCAGGGATTAGGCCTGGCTTCGCTAGCTCAGGCAGTAAATATCCAGGTCGTGAAATCAGGCCTTGAGGTTGTAGCACCTGCGAAAATGTTCCCTGGAGAAGCTCAACAAAGGAAATTTACGATAGAAGAGTCTTATTTACCATTGCCCCTACCAGCTGCTGAATTGCCTGAAATAGCGCAGAAGCGAACCATAAAAATTACTGGCTTGAAGAAAGGTTTTTATACTTTAACAGCAGATAGTGCACCCATAATTACTGCTTCAGCAAAAAGTTGGGAGGCCGGCGTAGAAATTAGGCAGCGTGGTGTTTTTGATCAAGCAGGGCAGGTCCGTGATTTGATTAAGAAAAAGAATGACTTGTTTTTTCAGCAATACCGTCCTTGGAATGAAATTTATATCACTGGTTTCAGAGCTTATGAGCAAGGTAGACATAAGGAGGGTTTGGCTGACTTAGGATGTATTATGGTTTGGCTGGAAAATCAAATTTATTTAACCAGTGCACCAAAGTCAATCGTATATCAAATCGTAACAGTAAAGTAAGATGAAAATTGAACGTACACTCAAGGTGTTTTTGGGGATGATAATGATTTCAGTGGCTGTTTTAGCGACTGCTTATGTTTACAAATTTGATAGAGAAAAACCTGATCCGGACCCTAAGAAAGAGCAGGAATCTTTTAAATTGGCTGATGGTTTTGAAGTCACCTTGTTTGCCTCAGAACCGATGGTGGCCAAACCTATTCAAATGAATTGGGATGAAGATGGACGCCTATGGGTGGTGAGTAGTACAGCTTATCCGCATTTAAAAACAGGAGAACAGGCAAATGATAAGATCTTTGTTTTAGAAGATACCGACGGTGATGGTAAGGCTGATAAGTCTACCATTTTTGCAGAAGGTTTAATGACGCCTACGGGTATTTTACCTGGTGATGGTGGTGTTTACGTGGCCAATTCAACAGAAATCCTGTATTTGAGGGACACTGATGGCGATGGGAAGGCAGACCTAAGACGTCAGGTGCTAACTGGCTTTGGAACAGGTGATACCCATCACTTGATTCATACTTTCCGTTGGGGACCAGAAGGAAGACTCTATTTTAACCAGTCTATTTACATTAATAGTCATGTCGAAACTCCTTTGGGTACAAAGAGGCTTGAAGGTGGAGGTGTTTGGAAATTGAACCCACAGACTTTGGATTTAGATGTTTATGCCAGGGGCTTGGTTAATCCCTGGGGATTGCGGTTTGATAAATGGGGGCAGTCTTTCCTGACAGATGGCGCAGGTGAAGAGGGTATTAATTATTCTTTCCCGGGCGCAACTTTTATTAGTGCCCCCGGTGCCGATAGAACCATACGTGGGTTGAATCCAGGGCAGCCTAAACACAGTGGACTGGATGTAATCTCTGGTCGTCATTTGCCTGAGTCCTGGCAAGGAAGCGTTATTACGAATGATTTTAGAGCCAATCGCATCAATCGTTTTAAGCTGGAAGAACAAGGGAGCGGTTATTCATCAAAGCAGGTTGAGGATTTGATGTGGACAGATAATGTAGCATTTCGCCCGGTAGATATTACCCTAGGGCCAGATGGTGCAATTTATGTAGCGGATTGGTATAATCCTATTATTCAGCATGGGGAGGTCGATTTTTATGATCCTCGTCGTGATCAGCAACATGGCCGTATCTGGCGCATTGTAGCTAAAAACAGGCCTCTGGTTAAAGTTCCTAAATTGAGTAAGGCCAACATCACGGAGCTCTTAGATGCTTTGAAATTGCCTGAGGATTGGACACGTTCACAGGCTAAGCAGGTGTTGAAAAATCGCAGTGCTAAGGAAGTTATTCCAGCTTTGGAAAAATGGGTGGATCGTCTGGATAAAAAAGATGCAGACTATGAGCATCAACAATTAGAAGCACTTTGGGTATATCAGTCCTTAGATGTGGTTAACCAAAAATTATTGAATAGTTTGCTGAATGCGGATGCGCATAATGCCAGAGCCGCTGCCATAAGAGCGCTTCAGCTTTGGTTTAACAAGGTTCCTGATGCGCAAGGCATATTGTCAAAAGCAATAGTAGATAAACATCCTCAAGTACGATTAGAAGCCGTGATTGCCCTGCGTAAATTAAATACGCCCGAAGCAGAACGTATTGCATTGAAGGCTTTAGAGCAGCCTATGGACGAATTTCTTGATTTTGCCTTATGGCAAACTACGAGGGAATTGGAACCGGTATGGTTAAAAAAAGTTAAAGCTGATCCATCCTTTTTAGGTGATGCAAAGAAAACTGTATATGCATTAAAATCGGTAAGTGATGCGGATGCGGTAACGCAAATGGTTCAACTTTATCAACAAAGTAAGGTGCCAGATGAATATGAGAAAGATGTTTTGAGCTCGATTGCCAAATATAGCAAGGCTGCAGACTTGGATATTCTTTTCAATCTAGCTGTTCAGGGAAACGGTAAACGTGATAAAAGTGTAGCGGCACAGTTGGGAACATTAGAAGATGCTATTCGTCAGCGGAATTTAAAGCCCGATCAAAATTTAAATCGTATTACATCATTTTTAGAGAATGAAGATGAAGCTGAAAGGACAAGTGCAATTCGTTTAGTAGGCTTGTGGAAGCTGGAAAGCTTAAGCTCCAGGTTAGCTATCCTTGCAAAAAAGGGGAATAAAAATATTAAGAAGGCTGCGCTTAGCTCTCTGGTGACAATAGGTTCAGCCCAATCGAAAAAATCATTGCAGGAACTAACTACTGTACAAAATCCTACGGATTTAAGAATATTGGCTATGGCACAATTGGTGAGTGTTGATGCCACTCAGGCCAGTAATATGGCCGTTACTTTATTAAAAACGCTACCTGTCCAAACCGATGTTGAAGAATTGTTTCAGGCACTATTGGCCAATAAAGAAAGTGTGAATGCCTTTTCTGCTGCAATTAGCGCCAAAAAAATCCCTGCAAGCTTTGCAAAAGTAGTGCGCGGGGCTATGCAACGTCAGTTGGTAGCAAATAGAAACAATGACCAAGATGTGAAAAATCTGAAAAAGGTATTGGAGGCTTCAGGCGGAGTTTTACCCCCAGAGCGAACTCCACAGCAGCCTAATGATGAGCAAATTGCTAAATTGGCCAATGAAGTTAAAGGCTTGGGGAATCCTGATCTAGGAGAAGCCATATACAGAAAAACGACATTAAGTTGCCAGACCTGTCACGCTATTGGTGGTGCAGGCGGCCGTATCGGACCAGATTTGAGCAGTTTAGGAACAAGCTCTCCTGTTGAAACTATTATCCGTTCGATATTGTATCCTAACAAATCCATTAAAGAAGGTTTTGAACTGAAGAAAGTTGTTAAAAATGATGGAACTGAAGTTTTGGGATATCAGATTAGTGATGGTGCAGCAGATGTAGTTGTACGAGATATGAGTGGTAAGGAAGTAGCCATAGCCAAAGCGCAAATCAAAGTGATTGAAAAAGTGCCAGGTTCGTTAATGCCGCCAGGATTGACGACCAATTTAAGTAAAGAAGAGTTTACTAATTTAGTAGCTTTCTTATCTAAAATTGGTGAAACAGGAAAATTCCGGGTTCCAAATGAGCGTTATGTACGTAGATGGAGAGCCGTAACAGCAAATAAAGAGTTAGGTGCTAAAATTAGTGTAAAAGGTTTGGACTTCATCACCAAAGCTGATACTAAAGCGCCAGTGGTGCCTTTTTATAGTAAAGTTTCAGGTGAATTGTTAGTTGCTGACTTGCCTGTTATTGATGTAAATAGTAAGCGATATAGTTTTGTAAAGTTTGATTTGGAGGTATTGAATAAAGGAAATGTGAAATTGGCATTTAACACTACTTCGGGCGTAATGGCATGGGCTGGTCAAACTGTTTTGAAGTTTACAGAGAATGGAATAGTTACCGGTCTTGCTCAAGGCATTCAGCAAATAACCTTAGCTATTGATCGTTCTGCTATAAAGGATGGGGTGTTAGCTATTCAATTACAAGATGCGGCGAATGATGCTGCTCAAACCAGATTGGTGATGGGACAATAAAGAGAAAATGAAGGAAACTACGGCCTGAACTAGAAACATATGAATCATAATATACACCACAATTACTTCCTCGGACGAAGAGGATTAAAAAGCGATACAACGCTTGACTTTCAAGCGTTGTATCGCCAAGTGGTCTCGACGATACAGAACTCGAACTATTTTATAGAAGACCTACTTAATGCGGCTGGTTGGAGGATGATCCATTTCACCCACTTCCTCCTGGTTTAACGGGGCTTTAGTCACCAAAATTTTCAAGGCCAGCAAGTATTTTGCTGGCTTTTTCATTTCTTACTTGAGCCGATATGAGCCAATAAGAACCGATAATGGGCCGATGAATTATAACAGATTATAATATGATCCAGGACCTACGCCTTGCCTGGGAATTTCAGCGAAAAGATGCAGCTGTTCCGCAATTAAACTGACGTCACTTTTCGGTTCAAACTGGCCAGTCAATTTCGCCTGAATGTGGCGTTTTTGAGTCTTAAAGGGATATTCTTACTACTTATTGACTAGTAATCCTGTTTCTGTCTAGGTGCATTTCAGCCGTTCTGGCTTCAGTTTTCAGCCTTAGATGAATACTCATACTGCTAATGATTTTTTGAGCTTTAAAACGGCTTATTTTGAGTGGCTGAAAAAGCTTGTCACTGTTGAGTCTTCAAATGGAGTTTTAATGGGATTGGATAGCGGAAAATTGTAGTAACGAGGATTGATTACCTTTGAACTATTAAATCCAACCAGGTTTAGTTTCTCTGGTCAAGCCTTAAGCGGCCAGTTTGGCCCGAAACGAAGCGGCCATCTTTATTGAAATATACATACTGTGGGATATTCGCCCTTCAGCCCATAGAGTATCTGGTGGGAAACTGCATCCGCATAGGCTGTTCGCCTTTTCCTGGCGCCAGATTGGGCAAAACCTATCGCCACAAACGTTTTTGTCGTGTTGATAAATTTGACTGCTACCGACATTCTCTTTCTTGCCTCGACCTGCTTGTCCGAAGCCTTCTTTTTTTTCTTTTTGGATTTCATCTTAATGTAAGATTTCCCAAATCGGATGTAACCGCCACCAAGGATTCCGCCTTTTAAAATTGCCATATGTTCTTTTTTTTTGTTTCTGAGTTCTTGTTAATTACTACTGTTAATTTTACTATTTATGCTTCAAAAATGTTTGGCAGATGCCTTCTACCGTTGCTGTACCGTTCCTGCACCGTTGCTGTACCGTTCCTGCACCGTTACCAATAAGGTAGCAGTCGGTAAGCTTATCTGCTTGTTTCTGTTTCTTGCCATCTGGATTTCAGTCACGACCAGTCACGACCAGTCGCAACCAGTCGCGAAAAGAACTGGGCAAATGCTTTGATTTTTATTTATAGGTATTTACATTCGGTCAATCTGGATGAGGCATCTTAATGTTTCATCATGCAATAACCCCGAATGGAAAACCCCTCATTATACGAACAGCTGAGCAGGCTTCGTACTGCAACACCAGAATTGGTCAGGAAACTGACGGGTCTGTTTGTGCCAGTAACATTCCGGCGGGGAACTTTGCTTTCAGTGCCTGATCATACTTTACCTGTACTTTACTTTATCGAAAAAGGTGTGGTCAGGGGTTACTATTTCTATCATCAAGAGGAGTATCCCTGCTGGATCAGGAGAGGCGGATTTCTCTTGCCTGGTATTGGCTACTTTTTATTGGGGCAGCCAGACGTAATACAGAATGAAATGGAGCTTGAATGTGAACTGGTTACTAACGGCCTTTATTGCGGTGATCCGTCAGGTTACAATGATCCAAGGGCAGAAAAGCTCAGACCCAATGCTAAAGACTGGCGGTTGCTCTTACAGATAGACAGTAATGAGGAGACCGAAATGATGTGGGGAGACGTTGGCAGGCTCTATTTTTGGATCAAAGAAGAAGATTTAGCGGCAAAACGCTTTGAGAATTCATGGTGTATTCTACAGTGTTACTAAATACTTATCAGGAGATAGTTCAATACTTACTAGCTGAAAAAGATAATTGCTGTAATCGTGATTATAAAGGAAGGCATGGACGCCTTCAATATGAGTTTGTTTCCTTCCAGTTGCAATAAGTGGAGACGAAGTTTAAAAAACGGGGGATGACCACTCCGTGTCCATCCCCCGTATCTAAATTAACGCTCTCGGATATATATACGGAGTGTTTTAGGGTTTAGTATCTTTTATAATTGATTTTTATTTTAAGTTGTAGAAATAGAACATTTCTTTGACAATCCGGTAGATAGCTTTGGTTTTATGATTTACTTGATAATTAGTTTTCTGATTGCAGCGAGGTGTGCAAACAATACGAGTGGAACGATAAATGAAGGAAGCCAACTGAATGGGAAATAGAGAATGGCTATGTTCGGTTGGTCGAAAGCAAATTGTTGAAATGGTGATGGGGCGGATAACACCGCTGAAACTACAATATTTGCTAGCAGTGCAAGAGAAATGATGTTCCAAAGTAACAGGGAAGTTTTTCCCATTTTATTTTGCGCAATCCCGAAAAACCCCACTAATGGTGCAGTAAGTCCTGCAAGGATATCCAGGTTACGCCCTTCAAATGTCATCAGTTCAGGAACGGCGCCATTGATGAACAGGGCATAAAGACACAATTCTACAGGGATTCTGATTAAGTGAACGTAAGTTAGCATTTGCATGGATAATCTATCAATGAAGAGCTTGCCTTTTCGTGTAATGAAGAGTAGCAAAATTACAAGGATGGTCGGAAGAACCCCGAAAAGAATAATTCGGGGTGGTATGGCTTCCGGTGAATTGTTGTAAACATCCAGGTAGCTAAGAAGAGCCTGGAGCGCTAGCCAAACTGCAATGATAACGGTGGTTAGCTGCATATTTTTTTTGCCTACCGGTTTTGACATCGTGTAGATCAGCAGGACTATGCACCCAAAGGCGAGTAAGGTTGTGAAAATGAATGTAAGGGGCAGATACAGCGGTAGGTGTGGGAGCATCGGATCTAATAGGGAATTCCGGTTAAAGAGATGATGGTGTTATCGCTTTGTATATCGTGGCCATCTATCCGGTTCTTTTTCATGTCAAGGAATGCATCTATTTCTTGGCCGTTTTTTATTAGGGGATAGTTTAAAGAGGACAGGTGCTCTGATGTGGTTATTATAAGGTTATAGATGGTTTGTTCGCTGTTGTTGTCGACGCTGACAGCGATTCCTTTTCCCTGATCTGGTTTGCAGGCGTTGAGGGTTAGGGTGATGGCTAGAACTGTTAAGAGGTATTTCATTGAATCTGCTGATTATTGGTTTTGACCACAAGCTTTTGGACATAGAAGGTTGAAACTTGTTGTCATGTGATCGCGTTTTAAAAGCAAATGTATAAAATTTAGCACTGAGGTTCCTTAAGTGCCACGACTACCAATACTCTTCATGTTTTAGTTAATTGTGTATGAAAATTCATTCATAATACTTAATTATGCTATTAATGAATGAATTTTCATACATTATTGTATTAAATAAATTTTTCATACATTTGAATGATATTTCATACATAAACTAATAAAAAACACTAATTATGAATGATATTTCATACATGAACGCCAATAGCGACATTTCAATATTGAAACAGATTGGTGAGTTTATCAAAGAAAAAAGAGTTGAACAAAACATTAACCAGGATTCACTGGCCCGCGGTGCAGTCATCAGCCGATCTACATTGAGTCTGATAGAACGGGGTGAAAGTATCTCTTTGCTCAATTTAATCAAAATTTTACGGATGCTTGATGCACTATACGTATTGGACAGATTTAAAATAGAACCGCAAATCAGTCCTATGCTGCTGGCAAAAGAGGAACATAAAAAACGTAAACGGGCATTCAGGGCGAAAGAAAACCCAGAGGAAGAAGAATTAGGATGGTAAGAACTGCATATATTAAGTTATGGGGGGAACTGGTAGGTGCAGTTGCTTGGGATGAAAAGCAACAAATAGCGTCTTTCGAATACGACACGAAGTTCCTGCAATCTCAATTGGCAATTGCCCCGATTAAAATGCCATTAGTGAAAAGGATCTTTTCTTTCCCGGATCTCAGGGGCAATCCGACTTTCAAAGGTTTACCAGGGCTATTGGCCGATGTACTCCCCGACAAATATGGAACTGACCTGATCAATATTTGGTTAGCACAGAACGGAAGACCTGAAGGATCATTGAACCCGGTAGAATTACTGTGTTTCATTGGAGCAAGAGGTATGGGCGCCTTAGAATTCGAGCCATCAATCGCACCAACAACAAAACTGCATACACTGGAAATCTCCAGTTTAATAGAAACTACACAAAGACTGCTGAACAACAAGGAAGCTTTTCAAATACATACGGATGATGAAATGCGGGATGTGTTGCTGGAAGTATTGAAAATGGGAACTTCTGCTGGCGGGGCCCGACCAAAAGCAATCATCGCCTACAATGAAAAAACCGGAGCAATAAGATCAGGGCAAACATTGGCAAAAGGCTTTGAACACTGGTTACTGAAGTTTGACGGCGTAAATGACACACAATTTGGCGCAAGTCATGGCTATGGAAGAGTAGAGATGGCGTATTACGGAATGGCAACCTCCGCCGGACTGAATATGATGGAGTCGAGGCTTATTGAAGAAGAAGGTCGTGCCCACTTTATGACAAAGCGCTTCGACAGAATCGGCGGCAACAAAAAATTGCACACACAGACTTTATGCGCTATAGCCCACTACGACTTTAATCAGATACTGAGCTATAGTTATGAGCAATTGTTTCAGACGATGCGTCAGTTAAAACTAACATATGCAGAAGCCGAACAGATGTTCCGTAGAATGGTATTTAATGTACTGGCAAAAAACTGTGACGATCATACTAAAAACTTTGCTTTCCTGATGCACCCCGACGGCAAATGGACTTTGGCCCCGGCATATGACATTTGTTACGCTTACCGGCCAGATAGTGATTGGGTAAGCCAGCACAACCTGAGCATAAATGGGAAGCGGGCAAATATAACTAAGGAAGATCTCCTGGAAATTGCTAAACAAAACTCAATCAGTAAACCCGAACAGATAATCGATGAAGTTCAAGCCTCAATCAACAACTGGCCTAAGTATGCAGCTCAATACAAAGTAGAGGAAAAACTGGCAGCAGCAATTGACAAGACATTGATTAAAAGTTTATAGGATATTCCACAGATATGAAAGCCCCCGAAGGGGCTTTTGAATTCTATTCGCCATCATCTTCTGAGGTCAGGATTTTCAGATGGTTTAGTGCAGCGTAAGATGTTAAGAATAGATTAAATTTAAGTAACATTTTGGATCTGGCACAATAAATTCAAAACCGGGTTTGTATATTAGGAGAGTCAAAGAAACATAAAAAGCTCCGACATCCATCTGAGCTTTCCATTTATCAACTAAACCTAAACGTATAAATACTAACCAAATATTTACGCTGCAAAGCTAAAGCTGGTTTGTTAATCCTCTGTTATTTGAGGGTTATCAAATGAGCTGAATTTAAAGCGAGAGTACTATAGCCTGACCATTGGAATAGCCTAAGGGAGCTGCGAAGGATCCGAACAAGTATGAAAAGCTACAGTCTCAGAAAGATGCGGAGCCACAAGATCTATATAAGATTCTGAGATCTCAAAATCCTGACTGCTAAGACCGGAAAATTGTTGCAAGGCAAAGGCGAGTTTTTCTGTAGGCTCCATTACTTTTTTTACATAAACAGAAACACGACTGTTGATCACCCAATTTAAAGATTTGCTTTTAAATATGAAAATTTGCTAGCAAAAAAGGATGGCAGACTAAAGGGCTAATCAAAATTTTATGACACAAATTGCTAATTATTTTGGTAAAAATAATGATATTGCAGCATGTCATACTGCAGCGCAATAGAAACCATGACCGGCGATAGAAAGGCCCTTCACAAAGCTTATCATGATCATCTTTACGGATTTCCAATCCATGACGACAATGAACTCTTTTGCAGGCTTGTCCTGGAGATCAATCAGGCCGGCTTAAGCTGGGAGACTATCTTAAAAAAAGAAGCTACTTTCAGGAAAGCTTATGATAATTTTGACCTCATCAAAGTAGCTGCTTATACGGAGGCCGACCGGGAAAGGCTGATGGCAGATCCGGGCATTATCCGCAATAAGCTTAAGATCAATGCGGCAATCGAAAATGCCAAAACTATACTGGAGCTGCAGAAACAACACGGATCATTTGAGAAATGGCTGGAACTGCACCATCCAAAAACGAAAGAGGAATGGGTAAAACTGTTTAAGAAAACCTTCCGCTTTACCGGTGGTGAGATCGTTAATGAATTTCTGATGAGTATCGGTTTTTTGCCGGGTGCGCATACCGCCGACTGCAAGATCTACCACGAGATTCTCAAAACCGATCCCTTATGGCAAAAGCTTGGCTAAGGACTCTGCAACTTGAACATCATTGGGCAATACACGCACTAAGATTCCTTCTTTATTGATCAGGAAATGGGTTGGGTACACGGATACTTTCAACTTATCTGCCATATAGTTTGTCTGATCAGGAACGGTTGCATAATCAAATTTTGTAGTGGTCAGGAACTTTTGCAGCTTCTTTTTCCCGTCCATCGCCAGACTGATAAACAAAATGTCATCCCTGTCCTTGTACTTTTCAACCAGTTCATTTAAAGCTGGCATTTCCTTCACACAGGCAACGCAGCCAATAAACCAGCACTTGAACAGCACAATTTTGCCTTTAGTATTTTCTGAGGTATACAATTTTCCATCCACATCCCTAAAATTAAACTTAGGGATCTTCTTCCCTTCGAGCTTCAGAAAAGCCAACTCCTGTGCCGAAAACTGTTCCATGTAAGCTGCAATGCTCTTATCTGCACTGACAGGTATTTTAGATAGTTTATATCTTAGCTCAGCTGGCTTTGAAGTTAACACCAATGGAAAATACCGCCCGGTGTTGAGCTGTTTTAAAAATTGCTCTTTAGTAATGACCTCTCCCTTTGGGTCTAAGGCCGTAAAATCTTCATACAGTTCGACTTGTCCGGAGTAATATGCCCAGAAACTCATAAAATCTTTAAGAATGGCTGACACAGGTATTACCGGAAGTCCTAATTTAGACGTATCGGGTACATTATTCAGCATGGCTGTAACGGGTGCTATTTGATCTTGCTTAGTGCTGACAGTATCCGTTTGCTTCTGCGCTGCTACGTTCGATTTCTGAGGCTGTGAGCAGGCACAGATTATGCCTGATAATGCCAAGATGGTGAGATGGGTTAATTTCATACTATTTGATTAGTACAGCAATATACGAATTTAGAGTTTCATCGCCTAATTGTCTGCTGTTCACTTGTGTCGTAATACACCCTTTACAATGTCATGTTTGACCCTGCACAAGTTCAGTTATATTGGTTAAGTTTGTTTTACTGCCATTTATATTTAATGATTAAATACTAAAATTATGGAAAAGAAAACTGCCAGCACGAGAATGCAGGGCATATTGGACTTGTTTGATATGCAAACTACCTTTTTTGCAAAAGCCATTGAAGGTATATCTGAAGCCGACATGCACAATCGCCTGAACACGCAGGCTAATCACATGGCCTGGCTTACAGGCTCGCTGGTTCAGCAGCGACTGTCGATGACTAAGGAAACCAGTCCTGGTCTGACACAGGCGGGTGAGGAACTTTTTGCAAACAATAAAGGCATCCAGGAGGACGTAAAATACCCGGAGAACAGCGAATATCTTCAGGACTGGGAGAAGATCAGTCCGGCAGCCAGGCAGGCCATAGTAGACATTGATGATGAAAAACTGGATAGCGAAATAGACATGGGCTTCATGAAGATGAGTTATTATGACCTGATCACTTTTACGATTTACCGTGAGGCGAGTATCATTGGGCAATTGGCCTTATGGCGGCGCTTGCTGGGATATCCTGCACTGAAATACGATTAAAAATATTATATTGCTTCTATGAAGCTGAAATATTTTTTGACCGGTATAATGGTTTTGATGGTGATGAATTCTTTCGGGCAACTGAAAGTAAGTGCGGACCATCGATTTCTGGAAACTAAAAGTGGTAAACCATTCTTCTGGCTGGGTGATACTGCCTGGGAACTGTTTCACCGCCTGAGCCGTGAAGAGGCTGATCTTTATCTTACAGACCGGGCTGCAAAGGGCTTTACAGTGATACAGGCAGTAGCACTGGCAGAGCTTTCCGGACTTGATACGCCCAATTATTACGGCCATAGGCCATTGATAAATAATGACCCGCTGAAACCTAATGAGGCATATTTTAAGCATGTAGATTACATCGTAAACAAGGCGTCGAAACTGGGCTTGATCATAGCCATGTTGCCTAGCTGGGGTGACAAATGGAATAAGGCATGGGGAGTAGGCCCAGAGATCTTTACGCCCGCAAATGCGGCTGTATTTGGCGAGTACATGGGTAAGCGGTATAAGGACAAGCCGCTGATCTGGGTGATGGGCGGAGACCGAAATTTGGATAATGCCGAGGACTTTGAAATTATCAGGGCGATGGCCGAGGGAATAAAGAAAGTGGATGGAGCTGCGCATCTTATGACTTTTCATCCAACAGGTGCGCGTAGTTCATCAGAATTCGTGAATGATGATAAATGGATGGACTTTCATATGTCGCAGACAGGACATTCTTCAAAATCACAGAACTATAAGTTCAATATAAAAAACAGGGCTTTGACGCCTACGAGGCCGCACCTGGACGGAGAGCCACGCTATGAAGATCATCCAAATGAATTTAACCCCGTAAAATTTGGCTGGATGGATGATTTTGATGCACGGCAGACGGCCTATTCCAGTATGCTATCGGGTGCATGCGGACATACGTATGGTAACCATAATATCTGGCAGTTTTATGCAGAAGGACGTGCGCCGATCTCTAGTGCAAGGACGCACTGGAAGACTGCGCTTTCGCATCCTGGCGCAATGCAGGTAGGCTTGATGCGTAAGGCACTTGAGCGCAGGCCATGGCAGCGGCTGGTGCCTGACCAGGCAGTGATAGTTGGCGATAATCCTGAAAATGTGGAGTATAAGCTGGCATCTGTTTCGCAGGACAAAGATTTTATGATGGTATACATCCCCTATGGTTCTGCCACGAAAGTAGACCTACGCAAGCTAACGGGAAAATCACTGCGTGGATGGTGGTTTAATCCCAGGGATGGGAGAACAATCTCACTGGGAACTTTTGAAAACAATGGCGTCAAAGAATTCCGTCCCGGTTCTGCCGGACGTGGGAGTGACTGGTTGCTGATCATTGATGATGCGAACAAAAATTATCCGGATCCGCGAGTTTAGCGAATCAGCGATTACTTTTTAATTGCAGGCATTTTTGCGCCTTTTGTTAGGTCCCAGCTTTTATGGTAGGTTTTGCCAGATTTGACCGTCACCCATATCAGGCCCAATTCCTGATCTGGGTTTTTTATCAACGGCAGTATGGCGCTGCCCCATTCTTTGATCGGATCTTTGAGTTTCCACCAGCCAAGTTCCTTGCTTCCGTTCATGCCATCTTCATCGGCAGGATAGCCGATCTGAAAGGCAACTGCAGTTGGCGAAAAGCGGTTGGCCCAGTCGGCAAAACCTTTATTAAGCTCTTCGAGCAGACCTTCTGAAGCATCATCTATAAAGATCAGGTCGCCGCTGCCCCTGTAGGTAGGCGGCATAAATGACGGGTCGTAATGCCTTAGGAACATGCGGTAAGCAGGATTATATGATTTAATTTTTTCATCCCAGGCTTGGGCAAGCGAGTCCGTCGCTTTACCGAAATATTCGAGTTCAATGCCCAGCCCAGCTACACATTTATGGTGCTTATATTTAGCCAGCCATTGACTGATGTCCTTTATTACGTCCTGGTGTTTGAAAGGAAAAAGTTCCATGAATACCTGAACTCCCATTTTATCCATGTAACTCAAATATGCTTCCTGATCTTTTTCTGAAAGGCTCTTTGCGGTGGGGATGAGTTTGGAAAGCTCACCTACCGCAAGGGTAGACCAGGGAGCTGATCCCGGAAATTTATTCGTTGCATTAAAAATGGCCTGACCATATGCCTGATTGTTTGGCAGTAGGACGTTGTTGCCAATTTTAATGTCCAGCGCAGTTATGCCATCTCCGTTACTTGTACGTGTAAAATGCCAGGTACCTGTCCATTTATATTTTGCGGTTTTTGTTTGTGCGCGGACTTGCCCAGGACTGGTCAGAGAAATGGTAATGATCGATAAAGTAATTGCCGTGGTGCTTAGTAATTTTGCTGTTATGGTCTTCATTGCCTTGTGGTACACTAAAGGAGTATTTGGTTAATAGCCAAAGTAATAAATTTTTTTTAATGTTATCTTGCGCCTATGCAAAACTACAAAAACCACATCCGCTTTTATACGGCTCACCACTTTGTATTTTACCCTGTAATATTGGCATTGGCAGGGCTGTCTGTCTACTTTGCTTTTAGAGGAGCAGACCATGCTGCACTGCTCTGGATCTTTCTGGCACTTGCCTTTTTTGTGATTGGCTGGTTATCTTTCATGCTAAGGCAGCATTATGCCATGACCGGGCAAAACCGTACTGTGGTATTGGAAATGAGGTTCCGCTACTATGTGCTGACGCATGAACGGCTGGAACTGGTGGAGGACCGCCTGAGCTTCGGACAGATTGCTGCTCTGCGATTCGCCAGCGACGCAGAACTTGCTGCACTCATGGAGCGGACGCTTAAAGAAAACCTCTCTCCAGACGAAATTAAAAGATCGATAAAAAACTGGTTACCTGATAATAAGCGAGTCTAGGTTGGGTTTGAGTGCATCTGCCCATATCTGGTAGCCCTGATCTGAGGGGTGCGTATTATCGGGCATCATTCCCGGTAGTAAAGTACCGTCAGCAGCCAAGAGTTTTGGCCCAATATCCAGGTACTTTAGCTTGTTTTCCTTTGCAAAAGCCTCGAGTAGTTTGTTGATTTCATTGATTAATACACGCCTGGGGTGCTGCGGGTCTTTTTCCCTGGGGAAAACAGCCATCAGAACAATTCGAGCGGTGGGTACTTTAGACCGTATCCTGAGGCAAATGGTACGAATGCCTTCTGCGATTTCTTCAGCAGTATTCATCCTGGCATTTGCTGTCTCACTGGTGTTGTTGGTGCCGATATTGACGACGACTGTACGTGGTGTGAGTCCATCGAGTTCACCGTGATCCAATCGCCATAGTACATTTTGTGTGCGGTCCCAGCCGAAACCCAGATTAAGCACCCGGTATTGGCTAAATACAGACTCCCATGATTTGGGGCCATTAGGTACCCTGGCCTCGCCATTGGCATTTACAAGTTTTGGTACTCCGCCCCAAAAATGAGTAATGGAATTGCCGATCAGTACAATTTCCGGATTGACCGCGTCCTTAATGCGCAATACCTCGGCATGTCGGTCCCACCAGTTGTAGCTGTCATTTTCGAGCTTGGAGACCGGGACAATTGCTGTGTTGGCAGGCAGCTGAGTATCCAGGGATTGATCGCCCATCAAAGAAGATAGAAGAGGCTCCATGCCCTGGGCCCAGCGCCTGGCACCTTCCGGACTGGGATGCAGATAGTCGGGCATCAATACTTTATTAATAGCGCAGTCAAAGTTTAAGAACACATGGTTTACATCGCAGTAAAAGATGTTTTTTCCATCGGCCAGTTTGGATACGATGTCTGAAGCACGTTCGAGAATGGCGCGGTGTGAGGTTGGATTGGGGCCACCATAAGCTCCGGGAAAACACCTGAGCAGGACGACTTTGGTAAGTGGCAGTCTTTGTCTGACAAGCTTAACAATGGTTTCTATACCTCCGGCAAGTTGCGCGGCGGTGTGGCGGGTAGGGTAATTTTTTTCATCAACATTGTTAGTCCCGATTTCCAGGATCAGGACTTTAGGCGACTGTCCATCCAGTGCGCCATGTTCGATGTTCCAGATGAGGTTTTCGGTACGGTAGCCGCTGTAGCCAAGGTTAAGGGCTTTTCTTGGCGCAAAGAACTGATTCCATATGGGCTGATACTCCTGTTTTTCAAAGTTGTTGGTAATGGAATTCCCTAACAGGATCAGGTCGTATTGGTCTTTTGCTGTCGCTTCCAGTTTGGCGTTGTGACGCGCTGTACTGTATCCTTCTACAGCAGATGCAGCAGGATTTGTGCCTTTAAGCGGCTCGTATCCCTTCCAGGTTTTCTGGTATTCCGAGGCACTGATCTTCCAGGCTTCATTGGGGTTTGCTGAAAAAGTAATATGGAGTTTAGCTTTAGGATGAAGGGGAGGCATTACTCTTGGAAAAACAGTACCAGCTATCGTCTCGTTGAGGTATGCCGGATCAACCAGGTGTACACTGTCTGGCTGCTCATTTTCATTCATATACTGTAAGGCCCTGGCAGCCAGGTGTGCGCCGGCTTCAAATCCCTTGACAACAAGCAAGCCGTTAGACAAGCTTTTTTTGGCTTGCTCGGCACGCAAGGTTTTTACTGCCTGGATGACATCTTTTAGTGCCAGGTCTCTTGTGTCTTTGACGGCATCCACATGGTAATCTAGGATGGCGGCATCAAAGCCTTGTTTGTTTATCAGAGCGGCTTCTGCCAGCCCTTCAGATTTTGTCTTCAGTGATTTATATGCTCCGCCTGGCAGCAGCAGCACCGTACCTTTTGGTTGTTTTGAAGTTGTGCGTATCAGGCGCAGCAGGGCTGCTTTAAAACTGACGGCATTACCTGTGGCGTTGAGTGCATTTCCTTTGGTCAGCGGCTTCCCTTCCAGAGAAAGGTAAGTAACAGGTTTTTGTGCATAGACAAGGGGGCCGAACCCTATTCCGAAGAAAAAGTACAGTAAGAAAGCATATTTCATGCTGAAAGATAGCAATTTTACACAAACAACCCTGTGGCGTGTTTGCCAAGTCCGTCAGGAGTCGTGTAAAAAGGGCGTTTCTCGATCAAATAGTTTGTGTCTTCCGCTATCCCCAGCGCATGGTAAATACTTTGGTGTACCTGGTCTATCATGATTGGTTTTTCGATGGTCTTGCATGGGCGCTCATCAGCAGTTTTCCCGTAAACATTGCCTTTTTTGATTCCACCGCCAAACATGAGCATAGATCCGCCGTCGGTAAAATGACGGTGCATGCCATAGTTTTTAATGTCCTGTATGATATCTGGCTGCGCTACCTGCTCCTGGACTTTCAGGTCCGGGCGACCTTCCACCATCATGTCCCTGCTAAATTCACTGGCCAGAATTACCAGTGTACGGTCCAGGCGGCCACTTTGCTCCAGGTCTTTGATCAGTTGCGCTACCGGGCCATCTATCTGTTTTTTCATATCTGCCAGACGGGTGTGACCATTGTCGTGCGTGTCCCAGCCTTTGAAAGGTTCATATTCAGTGGTAACACTGATAAACCTGGCTCCTTGTTCCGTAAGCCGCTTTGCCATCAGACAGCCCAATCCAAATTTACCGGTATTGTAGATATCGTAGCTTTCTTTGGGTTCCTGGCTCAGGTCAAAAGCTTTTGCTTCGGGTGAGTTTAGCAGGATATAAGCCTGTTCCATAGACCTTTTTAGCGATTCTTTCTGGTAGTCGCTTCCATATTCACCTACCGGGCTCTGACTGATCAGGTCCTGGTAAAGCTGGTTTCGTTTTTCAAATCTGCTGGCCGACATGCCTACAGGAGGCCTTACGCTGTCGAGTCCGGAAGAAGGGTCGGGAATGAGGAAAGGGCCGTATTCATTGCCGAGAAAACCCGCTGTATGGAATGCTTTCAGTTCCTCTCCTTCACCCAGCGTAAACCGCTGTCCGATGTCAATAAAAGCAGGGATAACGGGATTTAAAGGGCCTAGTTCTTTAGCGATCCATGACCCAAGGTGAGGGGCCGCAACAGACTGGGGCGGCTGGTAACAGGTATGCCAGTGGTACTGATGTCTGGAATGCAGGATATGCCCCATGTCGGCAGCTACATAAGAACGGATCAGGGTGCCTTTGTCCATGATTTTACCGATGGATTCCAGTCCCTCTGAAAAATTGATGCCGTCTAAAATGGTGGGTACTGATTTAAAGGTGCTGAGCACACTGTTTGCCTGCATCCCTTTACTAAAAGGGGTATATTTTTTTGGATCAAAGGTATCTGTATGTGCCATGCCTCCGGCCATCCAGAGCAGGATCACTGTATCAGCGGTAGCCTTGCTGTTTCTGACATTGGAATCGGTTAGCCATTTGGTAACCGGTATACCCGCTGCCATTGCGGCAATTGCAGCTCCACTTGTATTTTTTAAAAAATCCCTTCTGTTCCAGTTCATCTTTTTAAAATTAGGGTCAATTTAAGCATAATTCAGTTAATAGATAATTTGAAACTCCGGCAATAGTACCATTGCCCAGAACAGATCCTGCACTGCATCAGCTGTAGGTGCTTTGCCCAATGATTTACGTGCTATAGCCAGTTCATTTTGCCGGGGTTCCCTGCCCAGTGTTCTTTCGTAAATATTCTTGATCAGGAGATCAGGGTCATTAAACTTTTTGATCCACTGTTCTGCCCCTTCCTTCAGCACCGCGTTAAACCGCCCGCCATTGGTCAGTTCCAATGCCTGCAGCAGGTTGGCCTGTGAGTCCCTTCCTGTAGAGACAGTTTCTCTGTTTGGCCTTCCCAATGCGGACAGGAAGCTATTGTTGGCAACCAGTGCAGCCCTTACAAACGAAGGTTTTGCCGGGGTCCCGTTGTATGCCGCTTTTAAAAAAGGGTTGTATTTGAGGTTGGAGTCTGCAAAAACAGGTGAGATGATGTTACTTACCGCATCGGTAAACTGTTCGGCCGACATCCGTCTGCGCACCATTCCTTTAAACTTATATTTAGGGTTGCTGATAATAGCAGGCTCTTTGTACCCAACCGATGGCAGCTGGTAAGCATTGGAAGTGGCGATCAGATAGATGAGTTCCTTAAGGTCGGTCTTTTTTGCTACGAAATCATAGGCCATCCAGTCCAGCAAATCCTGGTTCCAGGGTTCATTGTCCATGACATCAACCGGTTCAATGAGCCCACGGCCCATCATCTGAGCCCAGATGCGGTTTACGATGGTACGGTATAAACGGCCGTTTTCAGGTTTGATCAGGTTCTCTGCCAATTGCTTCCGTTTGACTGCTACCGTAGCCTTATTGTCGATTGTCCCTAATTTTTTCCACAGCATCCTGGCATCTACAAACTTTCCGGTAGGCTTGTCACAGCGGTTTATTTCCAGCGTAGTATCTGCAAATATATTGGCAAAGGCATAAGCATCCTCCAGCTTCCAGTCGCTGATAAAACTATTGTGACAGGAAGCGCATTTGAGGTTAAGGCCGAGGAATACCTGTGAGACATTTTGTGCAGCCTGCATTTCTGTCCGCTGACTGGAATTGACCACACCCCTCCATTTGATGCCTTCTATAAAACCCTTTGATTCGGCAGTCGGGCTGATCAATTCTTTGACAAACTGATTATAAGGCTTATTGTTCTTTAATGATTTATACAGCCAGTCGGTAATGTTGAAACGCCCCCCGGTGATGTATCCCGTGCCCGTATAGTCATTCCTTAAGGCATCGTTCCAGAAACTAAGCCAGTGCAATGCATAATCATCTTCGAGGTTCAGGAGCTGACGTACCCAGAGCGCTCTTTTATTTGGCCGCGCATCGTTGCTAAACTTTTCTATCTCTTCCGGACTTGGCAACATCCCAATAACGTCCAGGTAAATCCTGCGGAGGTAAAGCTCGTCATTGACCACAGCAGGCCATTTGGTCTTGTTTTTGATGAAATACTGATCGGTCCAGCGGTCTACAGGATTGCTGAGCCCGCTTTTTGCTCCGTCTGACAGGCCAGCAGGCGCATCAGGAAGTATGGGATTGCGTGGCATGAGTTCGGCCACTTTATAGATAATTTCCTTGCTGCCATCTTCAGGCCATGGCGCACCTTTTTCGATCCAGAGTTTGATGATCTCAATTTCATTGTTCTTTAGTTTTTTCCCCTTAGAAGGCATGACATCTTCATGGTCTGCCGGAAGATTAATTCTAATGAAGAGTTCGCTTTTTTCAGGATTTCCC
This sequence comes from Pedobacter psychroterrae, assembly GCF_004331695.1. Classification (GTDB taxonomy): domain Bacteria; phylum Bacteroidota; class Bacteroidia; order Sphingobacteriales; family Sphingobacteriaceae; genus Pedobacter; species Pedobacter psychroterrae. The sequence goes on from NZ_SJSL01000001.1 coordinate 1,357,983, forward strand.
GGAACGATGACAGGGCCATTTTCTCCCCCTTTCAGCACCATGTGCTTTCCGTCGAGCCTGAGTCCGCCTTTTATTTTTTCGGGGCCGTGGCATTTATAACAATTGTGTGCCAGGATGGCCCTTACTTCTGTATTAAGATCTGTCACCTGCTTTACGCTGAGCTTTCCGGTGTCTGCCTGGAGCGCCTCCAGGTTAAAATTGGCTGATGGTTTTTCTATACCTCCGCCATCTTTGGATGAGCTGGAGGATTTCGGGAAGAGATCACCATGTGTGAGGGTGGCACCAAAATGACCTGCAACAGCTACCCCAATACCTGTAAGAAAAAGGAGTGAACGGTAAGCAATCACATACCCAGGTTTATGATTTTTCCTGATCAGCAGTAGGAAAGATAAGGTGAACAAACTCAAAATTGCGGTAGCGTAACCAGTCCATTGATGGAGGTCTATGGTGTTTCCACTGTAGTCGCCATACAGGAACAGCAGCCAGCCAAAAAGGGCCGAGATCAGTGCAGAAATCGATCCTGCAATAACAAGGGCATTGATGCCCGGCCTAAACCTGGAGTGGAAATTTTTTACTGTAGACAGTTCCAGTATTGCGGCAAATAGCAGTAAACCCACCGGAAAATGAACAGCGAGTGGATGCAAATGGCCTAAAAATTCCCAAAGCCAAAATGCATTGACCTGTAGCATAGTTGAAATTATATTTGGTGTTTAAAAATAGGGGCAATGCCCTCGCCCAATAGCTAAATATCCGTTTTTTTTTTAGAATAACCAACCTGTACTGTCCTGCTATCACTAGGATATTTGAGAATTTTTCTATATGTTTATGAAATGGACGATCTCTTAAATATCACTGTTATCTGGTTCATCATTGGATTTATATGCTTTCTGCTGGAATTCGTTGTGCCGGGATTCATTATCTTCTTTTTTGGTATAGGAGCATGGATCGTTGCCGGATTAACGCTTGTATCAGATGTTTCTATCAACGTGCAACTGATTGTTTTCCTGGCCTCCTCACTATTGTCAGTGCTCCTGTTTAGAAACTGGATAAAGGCTAAATTGGGTATGCGGGCAGCGAGTCCGGGCCTGCTGGAAGATGAGATTATCGGTAAAACCGCTGTCGCCAGCACAAGCTTTCTTCCCGGTAGAACAGGGAAAGTATATTTCAAAGGGGCAAGCTGGGATGCCCAGGCTGAGGAGCCCATCAATGAGGGTGATGAACTGACCATCATTGGCTATGAAAGCATTGTATTAACTGTAACACTTAAAAAAATATAACATGAACGCTACTTCTATTATTTTGATTATTTTAATCGTATTTGTCTTTATTGCTTTTTTGTCGACGTTCAAGGTTGTGCCTCAGCGCTCAGAATTTATTGTTGAGCGCCTGGGTAAATACAGCCGGACATTGGATGCCGGTTTTCATATCCTGATCCCTTTTATTGACAAAATAGCCTACAAGCAAAACCTGAAGGAGCAGGCATTGGATGTAGCCCCTCAGATCTGTATCACCCGGGATAATATTGCGGTAGAAGTAGACGGGGTTTTGTACCTTCAGGTCATTGATCCTCAAAAAGCATCCTACGGAATTGACAATTATAAATTTGCGGTAGTTCAGATTGCACAGACGACCATGAGAAGCATTATCGGAAAGATGGAACTGGATAAAACATTTGAAGAACGGGATACGGTGAATGCCAGTATTGTAGAGGCAGTGGACAAGGCAAGTGAGCCATGGGGTATAAAAGTATCCCGCTACGAGGTAAGGAATATTTCTCCTCCGCAGAGCATCCGTGACGCCATGGAGAAGCAGATGCGTGCGGAACGTGAAAAGAGGGCTTTGATTGCTGAATCTGAAGGTGATAAACAAGCCAAGATCAACAGGGCCGAGGGTGATAAGCAGGAGGCGATAGCCAGATCAGAGGGTGAGAAAATGCGTATGATCAATGAGGCAAGCGGTACTGCATCTGAAATTGAAATGGTAGCGATAGCTACAGCAAAAGGTATCATGGCGATTGCCAAAGCCATCAATGAAGAGGGTGGAATGAATGCAGTAAACTTGCGCATCGCCGAGCAATATCTGGGCGAGTTTGGCAAGCTGGCCAAAACGAACAATACGATGATCGTTCCTGCCGACCTGTCGGATATCGCAGGGGTTATTGCAAGTATTACTTCTGTTCTGAACAAAACTCAGCCCAACAGTCCTTCATTTTTAGCGAAGACTTAGAGTAGCTAATCCCGGTTTCCTTTAACGGGCTTGAGATAGATCTCTTTCTTTTGCATATTAATGGTAAAATTATAGTTGCTAATCAGTTCAACGCCAATAGAGCCGTCAAAGCCGGGGTTCCAGTTTTCATTTTGTCCGCCTCCCGCCATTAAGGTAACGGACATGTTTTTAACGGGGGGCATATTTGAAAAAGAAAAGTAAGCAGCTTTTCCCGAAAAAGTTGGGGTATTTATGCCCATGCTGGTTGTGCTGCCATGCCTTTCAGCCTTAAATCCGCTGACCAGCAGCTTATGTTGTTTTACAAATGGCCTGAAGCAGATCAGGCCATAAGCAGCCCCTGTATCAAAAACAAAGTTCCCGGGACTAGACTGATCTACTGTGATGCTTAAAGTGCCGGGGATGATAAATAACCCGGCAGGAATAGTGAAAGGAATTGCGGTTCCTCCTTTTTCTTCAAAGTCGCCAAAGTTATAAAGCAATAATTCCTTGCGGTCATAATCTACCTTAACAATATAATGCCGGGCCAGGGTGTTGCCAATAATGCCATCTGTACCTTCTTTGTGCAGCTCTTTAAAAATAGCGATGCTCTGGTTTTTAAAATCAAAGCTGCCCAAATGCACCGTATTTCCGGTAGAAACTGAAATGTCTATAGAACCACCAACTACAGAGGTTTTCTGTGTGCGGGCAATCTTTAAGCCTATGGAATCGGCTAAGCCTTGTCCTACAGCCATTCCATCAGCGCCTGTATCAAAAAGCAGTTTGAGGGGGCGGGGAAACTCATTGAGTTTTACGGTAAGGATGATATTGCCATTATGGCTTTCAAAGGGGATACGTGCAACTTCCTTTGCATTCGTCAATATTGAAAAACACAGGGCCGCCAATAAGGTCAGAACTTGCTTCATTAAATTCATATGTTGATCTTGTTAAAAAGCCCGGTAAGGAGGTCATCAAAACCGGGCTTCGCTTTATTGTTTTGCTGTCAGTGTTTTTTCGAGCAGGGCCTTAAGTGCAGGATTTGATGGTCTTGGTGAATCAACGGACACTATCTTTCCTTTTTGGTCGAACACCAGGAAACGAGGAATGGAATTCACTTTGTAATATTGAGAAAACTCATTTCCCGGGCCACCGGCAAATAATTGTGTGCCGCCTAAGTTTTCATCCTTAATCATCTTTAGCCATTTTTCCTTGTCTTTCAGGGCATCAGTTGATAAGCTGATAATTTCCACATCCTTTCCTTCCATTTCCTTTTCGAGTTTTTTTAGGTGAGGAATTTCGGCTTTGCAGGGCCCACACCAGGTTGCCCAAACGTCAACCAGCACAACTTTACCCCTTAACGACGCCATGCTGACCGTTTTACCTTCCTTATCCGGATAAGCGAATGCATAGGCATCATCGCCAGGTTTTAAGGTAAGCAAGGGGGTAGCAATATCCAGATTTCTCTTCTTCTGCGCTGCAGTTAAGATATACTTGCCATATACTTCCATTAGTTCTTTATAGTCCGTGTAGTTTTTATACCGCATGGCATTTTCCAATACTGCATCGCCCTTGAGGGTATCATTTGGTATAAAAGAAAGAGCGTTTTTAAGCCCTTCCAAACCAGGCGTAAATTTCACGTTTTGCAATCTCATATTCACCATGACCAATCCGGCTAGTATTCTCGCCCCCCATGGCTGTTGGTAAACTTCCAAGGCATTTTTAGCAAAACCCTGTGTTGTTAGCGTAGTGTAATAGGGGCTATATTCCTCAACAGACGGATGCGCAGTGCGTGGGGTATTCAGAAAACTGACGGCATAGTGGGCCATATCCCACTTGATGTTTTCTATCATTACCTTATCGAACTTCGCGTTCCCGGTTTTTTTTCCATTCAGAAAGATTTTAGATTTAGCAACAATATCTTCCAACTCGGGGAAAAAATCGATGAAGGTGCTGTTAACTCTAAAAAAGTTGATTGACTTCTGCTCCAATGGAAACACTAAATCATGCCACTGAGCCATCACTACATTCTCTTTGGAATTCCGATTCCCGTTAAGTACATAACTCGAATCGGATATGGAAAGAGAAAGTTTATCGCCAGGCTTAAAATAGAATTTATAGCTATCAGCCGGATTGTTAATGGCACCGGTTCCAACTAAATAAAAGCCTTCATACTCCGGGTAGAAAAGGAAGCCAAAACGTCCCTTGTCTCCCGGTGTTGATACCGCAATTTCTAAGGGCTTTCCTTCGACAATTTTAAATAGCTTTAAGGGACTCTTTCTTTCCTTGTTCAGTTGACCGTTAATTTCGACAGGCAACTGGGCAAGTAACGGCAATGTTGCTAGTAACAACATTGCCGAACTGTATATTTTTTTTAGTATCATATTTTGATTAGATGTGTGTGTTTAGATTAACGCTCTCTATAGTCTACACTTACAATTTTACCAAAGCCAGTGTAACTTTCTCCTTTAACCAAGTCACCATTAAGTGACGGAACTTCAAATAATTCCATTTTTCCATTTTTATCTGCCGTGAGCGCGGGATCGTAGCTGCACACCATTAGTTGATTTCTCCGGGTTTGATAATACGGTCTGGAAGCTGTGGTTCTCGAAAATTCATGAAATTTTAGCATACTGATCACCTCAGCACCCTTATCAATCATTAATTTGCTAGTTTTTAAAGAGGTATCATATTCATAAACTTTATCGCCAGTGCTATAAAACAAATAGCCATATACAGGGCTTACAGCAAACTTATTTGCAAGGCCGATTTCCGTTGCCTGGATCTCTTGGAAATAGGTTTGTATGCCGGTTGTCGCGTTAAACCGTGCCAGGAAAATCTTACCTGCAGTGTTTTTCAGTACAGCAAATACATCTCCCCCATTAAATGGAGAATATTCCATATGAACCAGATCCATTCCAACATTATTAAAGTCAAAAAGAGAATTGGCTGAAAAAGTGGATACATTTGATTCGTCGTTGCCATGCTTTAAAAATCGCTTCTTATCGGTATCAAAAAGTACAGCTATGGCCTCCAAAGTTGTGGGGTGCCTTACTGCAACCACAAAAGGTGCGGCGCGGAATCCAACTGACTCCCCTTTTACCAGGTTTATTGGCGTACCATAGTTTATCTGATAGGAATACATGTAGTAATAGACATTTCCTCCTGAATACATATAAGAATTTCCTGCTTCCAATTTAATTGGAGCAAAAAAATCAGCATGGAAACCCGCAGGTACATTTGCCACCACCTCATAAGAGAGGTTGTAAGTGTTTTTCCATTTGAACGTTTCAGGATCTATTCTGTTCGTTGCCTGGTCAGTTGATAAATAAATTCCAAAGATAGCGGGAGTGTAATTAAAACAATTGACACTCAGTGGCTTGCCTTTTAATGTCAGCTCTGAGCCTGTTGTGCCCAGGACATCAATAATTGTGGTGTACTGGTCATTAATCTTTGAAATCATGTCAACCCGCGCATTTCCGCTCACCTCACTCATCAGCATCCATCCTTCATAGATAGAGGTTTCTACTCTCAGTTTAAAAGTGGTTCTGTAAGTAACTCCACTCTCCTTATCCGTTACCATATAATAAACTCTGTATGTTCCCGGAGGAATTTGAAGAACAATATCCAGGTTACGTGTTTTGGCCAGGTCTTTCTTTACATCAGCAGCCAGGCCACCGGCCAGATTAATCGCAAACCATTCATAGGCATAACGATCTGCATTGCCGGAGTTGTCCTGGCTAAATTTCAGTGTGGGATTGAGTTGAAATCTGGAACCGAGAATGGTATTATAGTCAGGGTTGATACCCGAAAAGTCTACCGAATTGATTTCCTGATAACTGTAATTTCCGAGATCCTTTTTACAGGAAAGAGCCGTTAACAGCATTAAAACGCATAATGCATGTTTTATATATTGATTTTTAAGCATATTTGTCTTTTTTAAATTATTGAACTCCCGGACCCATAATCATTTCACTGGAGTCCTCCTCATAAATAGTCTTTCCTGCTGCCTTCATTTCATTCAGATATCGTTGCATGAAAGTTGCGTAATAGAGGGATTTTGGGATGGGCGTAAGGGCAGTATTGTCGAGATCACTGATTTTTTCAATTTCAGCAACTTCTGCCAAGAGAAATAACTTTTTTCTGCTGAATGTGCCCATATAGAAATCCAGCCAGGACTTAGGTTTTTTTAGAATGTCATCAAACCAGACACTATGCTGGATATAACTGAGCTTTTTCCCTGTTGTGACATTCACTATCCGGTCTTCCATTGGCGTTTTGAAATTGGCGTTTTCTTCCAGATTCAGACGCAGTATGACCGGCTTACTGGTCAGTTCAGCAATACGATTAAGTTTTAAAAATATACGTCCAACGGTTTCATTGGCCGGGATAACAAAATTTTTGGAAACAAATTCATAATGCGTACCTTCTATAGCCGTTGACGATGGATCAATAGTTAATTTAAAATCCCTGTCTGTTTTCGATGGAAGGCCGGCGGCCCTTACTTGTAGGTAAAACACTGAATCTTTTAGTTCTGGCTTTGCATAGCCAAATGATACGATAGAGCTATCATTAACCGGAAGCTGATTAATAGAAACCATGGCAGGCAGGAAATAAATACCGTCTACACCATCATAGGTATTCAGATTTTTTTTGCATGATACAAATGCGGCACAGAATGCCAGCAATGCAACTATTATATATATATATTTCTTCATGATCTGGATCTTATTATCTAGGGGTTAATTCAGACAAAGGCAATGGAACAACATATTTGGTAGCATTCATTGTAATACTGCCGCTTGTCGCTAATGGATTTGGAATCGTAGCGCTGTTCATCCGTTTGTAATAATAAAAAAGCTGTCCTTCACCAAAAAATTCTTTTTGATATTCTTTTAACAATTCCGTAGTAAGATTAGCAGTGGGCGGTAAATTTAGCAGGCCCCTATTGTTCCTTACTGTATTTAAATAACCGGCATTTTGCTCACTCTCTGCAGCGATATAATACATTTCACTTAACCTAAGCAATGATATCGTTAACCTGTAGTCCAATTTCTTGTCGATGATATCGGCATATTTAAAAAACGTTTTATAAGATTTCCCACCTATGCCGGTAAGCATCCAGTTGGGGTTATAACGGTAGTCATTTTCGTTGTTCTCAAATGTTGTTTTCAAACGGGCATCCGATGGGGCCAATATACTTTTGTCCTGTAAATCCGGAGCAAAGTAGTCCCTGTGTACATCGTAAAGATCAAGCGTTTGCAATCCAAAAAGGATCTCGCCGGTAAATACCCGGTTTGGGTTTATCTTGTCTGATAAGACCTGTCCTGTGGTGATCCAGGGGAATTTAGTTGCGTTATCGATCACCGATTTAGCCGCTGCCAGAGCGGAGACCTTATCTCCGCGATATAAATAAACTCTTGCCTGCAATCCCTTTACCGCATAATAATTCAAACGATAATTTCGGTAGGTCAGGTAATTGTAATTTGCCGATTTAATTACGCCAACTTTTTTAATTGGATCCCCGTTCAACAGTATTTCTGCAGTATTAAGATCAGCTATAACCTTTTGCATGATCTGGTTTGCAGGCAAAATTTCACTAACATCCGTACCTGCGGTTGTGTAATAAGGGATTGCTGTTTTAGTAGAGTCGGCGGTACGATATACCGGGCCAAACAACCTAAGCATATCGAACTGAAGGAAGGCCCTGAGTGCGTATGCCTCTCCTCTGAACAAAGAATCTGTTTGCTTATCCAGTACGCCAGGATAGGCATCCAGGTTTTGGATAAATTTATTGGCATTGACTACATTTATGTACGTCTGCGTCCACATCCCATCTAACCTTGCCTTAACATTCTTATCATCAAATGTGTATGTCTGGTATTTGCTAAAATCGTGGAGTGAGTTAACATTGTAGCGCTGGGCAAAGATATCCAATACTGTACTGGTTAGGTTCGCTCCATACAACCTTTCTTTCCCCATTTCCAGGTAAATTCCGTTTAATGCATCGGCAATACCTTGCCGGGTTGAAAAAATCTGTTTTTCTGTAAATTTATCCTCCGGCTGAACATCGAGCCATTTTTTGCATGACACAAACGGAAGTAATGCTACCAGAGCGGTGATTATGATGGTATTCTTAGATATTTTTTTCATAACTGATAATATTAAAAGCCTGCGTTTAAACTAAATGATACAGAACGGGCAAATGGATATTCTATACCACGTTCTCTGCGTACCGTTGAAAATCGGAAGATATCATTGGCATAGCCATTCATTCGCAATGAAGAAAGTCCTAGTTTTTTTAACCAGCCATTACTCTGGAAAGTATAGCCAAAACTGATCGACTCACCACTCAGCATGTTCTCCGTTTGTACAAAACGTGAAGATATCGGGGTTTCAGTGGTCAGGGAGATGGCTTTGAATTGAGAGATATCACCCGGTCTTTTCCAACGGTCATAAAGTGCCCGTTTATCCTGGTTATCTTCCAGCCCCTGCACATCGATATTTTCTACTTTATTATAAAGAGCAGAATTAAAAACGTCTCGGCCAAGGATATACCTGAGGTTAACGCCCATATTAAATCCTTTATAAACCAGCGTATTGCTAAAAACACCTTCTAGCTGAGGTTGTTCACTGCCTACCTTTACAATATCGTCTGTATTATAGGTAAAGGTGTATTGACCGTCACTTCTCAAAAATATTTCCTGCCCTGTTGAAGGATCAATTCCTTTAGACAGAACAGCCCAGATATCTTGCGGACCATACCCGTCTTTGTAACGAATTAATCCTTTGCTGTTTTGTTGAGCCGTATTTAAAGAGGCCAGCCTGTTGTTAAAGCCCCCATAGGTACTTTTATATGCTGTGCCTGTTAAACCCAGTGTCCAAATTACCCTATCTTCAGGTCTGTATAGCAGCGAATATTTAACTGTAGCTTCAAAACCTTTAGTATCCAGGTAGCCCGCATTCATCGGATATGCTTTAATTCCTGTTGAAGAAGGCAGGTCGACCGCCACCACCAAAGGATCGGTTTTCTTAGAATAGATGTTAACGTTTAAAGCCAGCTTATCCCCGAACATAACCAGATCAGTACCAAGATTGGTCTGTACTGAATTTTGCCATTTAAGATTTGGATTGCCCAATGAATTCAATGTGACGCCTTGGCCATATATATTAATGTAAGCGTCATACCCATAAGTTGAAATGGAAGAGACTGAAGCGAAGTTCTGATTACCCGTTTTACCGATGTTGGCCACCAGTCTGAAAGTACCTATCCAGTCTACACTTTCCATAAAATCTTCACGATGTACGTTCCATCCTATGCCACCACTTAAGTAGGGGGAGTATTTTTTGTTGGAACCAAAGGCTGTCGACCCATCATATCGGAATGAAAAATCAGCCAGGTATCTTCCATCATATGCATAGTTTGCAGAGGCCAGGATAGAATTAGTCCGGGCTGTACTAAGAGCCGTCGCCGGACGTGAATCTGGTTGATAGCTGTAGGCAAAACTTGGGTTACCATTACTGGACGCAGGAAAACCGACTACAGAAAAAGCTATGTTTTGGTTGTTGCTGTGCCTGATATCTGTCCTAAGGTTTGCAGTTAACGAGTGTACTTCGTTTAATACCTTACCATAAGTTAACATTGCATTCGCGTTATAACTGAAATTATCAGTTTTGCTATTATTGTAAGAGCCCTTTTCAAATATGCTGGCATTGTCAAATGAAGTATGAAGGGGGGACAGAAACTTAAGTCCTGTAGTAACACCTTTCTGCAACTGTACAGCACCCTGCAAGCGTAAATCCTGGCTAAGATCAACGATGATCTGGAGGTTGTTCTGGATAGCAAAATTTTTTGTGCTGTTTATGCTGTTCAATGCAGCATTATACAAAGGATTGGTTACTTTGTAAAGATTGATGAATGTATTGTCCCTGCTTTCTTCAAGATAACGGGCATCTGGATTGTCTTTTCTGTAATAAGGATTTGCATTTACAAAATTGGCAAAAGATCCATAAGGCGATTCGTCACCCTTATATCCATTGACATATAGCTGGTTGGATATATTAAATCTACCCCTTCTGTAAGTGAGGTCAACGTTTCCTGCCCAATCTTCTCTTCCGGAACCCTTCATTGTTCCTGAAGTTTTTTTGTAGGTAGCTCCTACACCGTAACGCAAGGACTGATCACCACCATCGGCATAAATGGAATGCCTTTGTGAAAACCCGGTCTGAACAGGCTCATTTAACCAATAAGTGTTTACACCTCTGCGTACTTCAGCCAAGCGTACATTGTAAATCGAATCCAGGTAAATCTGACCCTGGGGATATGAATTTGCCCCAAGAAAATAAGTGTATCTGCCAGATAGCCTCTCAAATTCCAGTTTCTCTTCGGCATTCATCATATTGTACCCACTCAGATCTGGTGCTTCTACGTTAAAGTCACTGCTGTAATTCAAACGCATCTGTCCCGGTTTCGGTTTAACCGTTTCAATAACCACTACGCCGTTAGAAGCCTTTGAGCCGTACATCGCAGTAGAAGCGGCATCCTTAAGAATCGTAACCGAACCGATTCTGTTTATGTTTAAATCAACAATGGTACGCAATGAGGTTTCAAATCCATCAAGGATAAACAAAGGTTGATTGGGATCAGAAGCAAACTGATCCTGTAATGTAGAAGATATACTGGTTTTACCACGTATTTCTATGTTTGGCAATTCGTTTGGATTAGAACCCAAACGATTGTTTTCTAATTGAAGAAAAGAGGGATCTAATGCACGTAGTCCCTGGATGAGATTCTGGTTTCCGACAGCTTTTAGTTGTTCGCCAGTATAGGAAGCTGTCGCACCTGTAAAGCTATTCTTGTTCCGTGTTATACCCGTACCGGTAATAACCACATCTTTCATAGCTGTTTCAGACATCTCCATTCTTACAATAAGTGGACCTTGGATGGATTTAAGCTTTACTTCCTGAGTCTTGTAGCCCACATAAGAAACCAGTAGTATATCATTTTCTGAATTTACAGTGATGCTAAACTTGCCATCGCTGTTGCTGACAATCAACCTGGACAGCGTCTGCTGACTGCTGTCTTTGATTCTGATCGTGGCACCTGGGATAGGTTTGCCCGATTCATCAACTATTGTCCCGGTGATATTGATATCCCGTGGGGCTAAAGTCCGTTCCGTCTGGTACCTTACGACGATTGTTTTCTGCTCAATCCGATATGACAATGGCTGATTTTTGAAACACAGGTCAAGTGCTTCCTCTACGGATACATCATTTACCACAATGGTGATAGGCCTGGCTTTATTTAGCATATCTGAATTATAAAAGAAATCATACCCAGTTTGCCTTTTGATTTTTTGAAGAACATTTTCAAGGCGCGCTGATTTCTCATTCAGTGTAATCTGGGCATAGCTGGTGGCGCTTACCTGCAGAATTACAGTCATCCATACGATTAAGGTGAGTTTCAATTTTAATATAATATTGGCATAAGCATTGCCTTCAAAGCGACGCTTAAATGTCATGTAAAAATTCATACATTTGATTGTTTGGGTTAGGGTCCAATGTTTAGTAAGTCGAATTATTAGAACAGCCTTCCCGGACAGTTACTCATAGAGTAAATCTAAATTCAGGGGCGTTGCAACCGCTCCTGAATTTTTTTGTTCCGGATTACTGCTTATTAAGTAAAAGTTATGGCATCACAGTAATCCTCCTTTCCTCAAACTTAAAGTGAATTGATTCAGTTAGTTCCATTATTTTAAGTACTTCTCTAATGTTCTTTCCCCTGGATACAGAACCGGCAAACTTTATTCTGGCAATTTCATCCGGACAAATCACCTCTACATCATACCATCTAGATATTTTACGCATGATACTCCCCAGTTCCTCGTTATTAAACACAAAAACATTCTTCGTCCAGGCTATGACATCTTCGGGGTAAACATCTGAGACCGATATAGAATTTTGTATTACTGTTGCTTGTTCACCTGGGCTTAGTATCACAGGGGTCTTACTACCCACATTTATGCGTACCTTACCTTCCAGTAAGGTAGTTTTAATATCCGCTTCGTCGGGATAGGCACTGATGTTGAAATGTGTACCAAGTACTTCTACACTCTGCAGATTTGAATACACGATAAATGGCATATCAGGTTTATGGGCTACTTCAAAATACGCTTCCCCAGTGAGTTCGACCGTACGTCTGGCGCCGGAGAACGAGGTAGGGTACTTTAAAGAAGATGCCGAGTTTAATACAATTGCTGTTCCGTCGGGCAAAATGACCCTGTACTGGCCCCCTCTTGGGGTGCTGATTGTGTTGTATTCAATCACCTTCTGATTATCAGTACCATGGGATACAGGTGATGGAATTACATGGTAAATCAATTGTCCGTCTTTTGTCTTTGAAATAACCACCCCAGATTGACTGGCAAGTTTTCCATTAACAGCATCAGTAAGGGAAATTTTAGATCCGTTAGCCAGTGTCAGTATTGCTTTATTGCTGCCGGGAACTATTTCGGCAACATTGTCCATCTTGCCTTCTTTTCCGGTATTTTTATATGGATAGTAGAAGAACATTCCAGCTGCTACAGCAATTACAATTGAGGCAGCCGCAGCAATATTTTTCCAAAGGTTAACGGTTTTTCTCCCATACATTTCATGCACAGGAAGCGTAGACCAGACCTTATTTTTTGCTTCTGTTAAATCAGATTCTGTTAAACCAATGCCTTTATCTTTAGCTTCAAGATACCAACTTTCCAGCAAGGCAATTTCCTCTTCAGTGCAAGAGCCGTTCTTATATCTATTCAGTAGTTCTTTTGCTTGTAGTTGTTTCATAGTCTAAAAGAGATTTCGCCCTTTAAATAATAGACGGGAAAGCACCAGGGTATGGGGTAGAGAAATTAAAGAAATTTTTAAATACAGATAAAAACCATTATTCCGAGCTTTCCACGCAGTATTTTTAGCGCATTGTTCACCTGTTTCCTTACCGTTTGTTCAGAAATGTTCAGCTGAACGGCAATTTCTTTATGGCTCATGCAATGTTTTCTGCTTAGCTCGAATACTTCCCGCATTTTAAGCGGCAGTTCAGAAACCCCCTTTTGTATTAGCTCCGCCAACTGGCGTTCCCGCACTAAATGATCGGTGATACAATACCCCTGATCAAGAAATCCCTGCAATGAATTAATATATTTAGATTCAACTTGTCTATGGGCTATTATATCCAGAATCCTGTTCCGTACTGAAGTATAAAGGTATGCTGCCAGGTCAGATTTAACAAGCAGGTCCTGTTTCTTATTCCAGATGGTCACAAAAAGCTCGTGTATTACATCTTGTGCCTCTTCCTTGTCATTTAAACGATTGGATGCGTGGATAAAAAGTTCTCCAAAGTAGCGGTTATAAATAACTGTATAGGCGGCTGCGTCACCTTCTTTTAACAGATCTGTTAATTCAAAATCAGAAAGCGATCCATAATCCAGCATTTCAAACTCTTTGTTCATTTATGAATAGACCCTATGATCAAAAGTAATTTAAATCAGCAAATATTCAATGGTAACTCATATCAGAAAATAAAAAAGTAATATAACGGAGTATTAGTGAACAAAGAACGGGATGTTTGCGGTAGCGACATGGTTGTGCCCGTCACTTACATAAACAAACAACCTGTAGGCTCCTAGTTTTGTTGGAACAGAAAGCATTGCATTGGTTAAAGAAGTGGCCACAACCATATCAGGTATGGCAACTGGTCTGCTTTCTCTGTCTCCACCCTGACCTAAATCTGTAGCTTCGGGTAATAATTCCCATCTCACCGTTAATTTGTCATTGTCGGGGTCTGAAGCTGATAATGCGATCAAATATTTTTCCTGAGGGTTGAGGTGGATAGAGCTGCGTGCACTTTTGCCGTCTATCTTAAGGGAAGTGATGCCGGGTGCCCGATTCTGAGGCCATTTGTTGCTCCACAGGTAATGCATGATGTCTACTACTTCTGAGGTTTCTCCTGCCTCTGTAAACAGCCCATACCAGGTAGGTGTCCTTTCCTGTTTTTGTCCCCAGAGAAATACATAGGAACCAAGACAATTTTTATCTTTCACTATTGAGGCCTCATATCGTGTTTTATAAACTTCAGCTTTTTCAGTGCTGGTTTCTTCTATTGGGGCACCCCAGGATGTTTTCGGGCATTCCCAATGCCCTGTTGGACCCCATTCCGTTACCAGATATGGGCCGTTCCATCCAGTAGTCTGCAATTGCTGAGGCACTTTTGCCAGTCCTCCGTATACCTGCACAGATATGAGGTCAAGTGCGGGGCACTTTGCTTTGATATGGTCAATTTCCTTTTGGTTGATGCCGGCCAGCATGGTAGTGGCAGGGTGGTTGGGGTCTTCCTTATGGATCATTTTGGCTATGTCATTTACAGCATCCCATACTTTTGTGTTTTTGTAATCCAGATTAAGTTCGTTGCCGATGCCCCAGGCTAGTAAGGCAGGGTGATCTTTGTATTTTTGCACCTGCTTGCGAAGCTTTTCCAGCTGATTTTTTACAGCAGTAGCATCATCATAATTAAAGCCATGACGTTCGCGGGAAACATCCAGGCCCATCGTAACCGTCAGACCGAGCTTATCTGCATTGTCTAAAACTGTTTCGGCGTTTCCTGTACTCCATGTTCTTATAGAATTTCCTCCAGCGGCTTTTAATTCTTCCAAACGGGCAGATCCTCCGGCCCCATTGACAAAATACGGCTTACCATTTCTTGTAAAGGTATAGCCTGAGCTGGTCTTTTTTATTTCAACTTTGATGGCTTTGCCAGTTTGCTGAGCATCTGTAGCCACATAATTGGTAATCAAAATAATAGCCGGCAAGCAAAATCTGAAGATTTGTATCATTAACTGAGTGATTGATAACGCTAAAATAAGATTTATTGCGGTCTCTGGGTGCTTTTGAATGATCTTTTTCGCTATGCGGTGTTTGCTAAGGCAATCTTTTATAATCGCTTAAAATAAAACAGATCATTTATCCATCAGTTCAATCCAGGTATTGACCATTTTTTCAATCAGTTCTTTATTTGTTGTTACATCTTCCATGGAATAAAACTTTGCGTACACCTTTCCCTTTGTGGCTTCTTCTAAAAAATCAGATTTGATATTGAGCAGCTCTCCTTTGTGAAAGATAAGTGCAACATAGTTCTTGATCCGGGGATTGAAGGTGGCGAGGTCTTCTTTGTAAAAAAAGCTGGGACCTCCCCATTTTACGTCTTCTTCCATTTTGGGATGGGCATTGACAATGATTGACCTGACTGCATCCATTTCTGCTTTTAGCGGGTGTTCAAGTTTAGACATAAAATCGTCTACTTTCTTTGTGTTGTTCATGTGTTTTGGTGTTTGTTGTTGTGAACAAATATGAAGATCTTTTTTTTGGTAAGGGAGGGGTGGAAATGACAAATTGATGGGGGGATTGCGGCTGGGTTGATGGATAGGAGATTCGTTCCGAGTTTCGAGAGACTGTCTGAATAGCGGTATAAATTGTTAGCTTAGTATTTGAAAATTAACCCGCTTACACAAACATGGTACGGACGAATAAAATCATAATGCTCTTTTTGCTCTTCTTGTCTTTTAATGGAATGGCACAGGAGTTTGACAGTACAGGTATATCCAGAGAAAGACTGAAATTCTATTTGAAGCGTGCAGTAACGATGGCTGAGTTTTTAACGGTAGATCCATATGGTAATGACGGTCCATATCCTTATAAAAAAGATGATGTAAGACTGATCCATAATATTGGCGCCAAATTTATTGGCCGTGCCATCTATCGATGGGGCAATGAAGCTACACTGGCAAAACCTGAATTTCTGAACAAAGCCCGTGATCTGATCAGGGAGGTACACAGCAAAGATCCGGAGGTGATCTTTCAGGCCGCTGTTTTTGAAGCTGTGAGCGGACAGGTAAATCAGCTGCCTGTGCCTGCATGGGCCTTTGCTGCTCTAGGAAGGCAGGCAGAAACAAGGAATTTTCGCTATGAAGATATGCTGGATATCAATGGTAAATTTGTAAACCAATGGGGTAAGGGAAGTAGTGTGCCTGATATTACCCGTCCCGAGGCGCAGCTTTGGCTGATGTATCTTTGCGGGGTATATATGAACCTGGGATGTGAGGCGCTGCACCTGGGACAAATAGGACTGATGGGAATGAATGATCCGGGACTGCGTGTATGGAATACATTTATCCACAAGGTTAGGGATTATGCAAGGCTCCATACGCCGCGAAATTGGGTATTGCTGGATGCCCATACGCCACAGGGAGGAATGGTGGTGGATGGTAAAAGTATGCTAGACTTCAATTCGTTTCCGCTCCGGATAAAAGAAATTCCTGCGAAGCCTATGGAAGGTGTATTGGAAGTGGGGTACCTGGATGCTATTTTTCAGCGAAGTATGGGCTGTATTACACCAAGTGGCTGGAAGTGTGCTGCACTGCCTTACCTGGTAGAATTTGATAATTTTGGTATTAGTCAGAAACCAGGTGTGGCAGACACGGCGTCACATTTTATCTGGGGCTATGATGAGATCAGCTGGTTTTATCTGCTGCCTGAAAAGAAAAGGAATGATTGGTTGCGCTATGCATATCATTGGGTTGCGGAAAATGACCGTACCGGATGGCTTCAAATGCCCATTTCCAGGATTGTAACGCTGGGAAATGGGATACATGGAACCCGCAACAGGGGCAATACGCGGTCTGCAGATTGCCCTGTGGGAATCAACGTGGAAAAAACGGTAAAGGCGCTTTGGAGAGAATAGATAGCGTTGTAAATGCTATTTAACGCGCTCTACATACTCTCCTGTACGGGTGTCTAATTTAATTTTATCACCTTGGTTGACAAATAACGGAACTTTTATCTCCACACCATTTTCTGTTGTAGCATATTTCAGGGCACCTGAAGAAGTATCGCCTTTAACGGCAGGCTCAGCATAGGTAATTTCCAGTTCTACAAAGTTGGGTGCCTGGGCCATAATGGGTTCTTCACTTTCGAAGGAAACGATTACATCCATTCCTTCTTTTAAGAATTTTGCAGCTGGCCCGAATAGTGATTTAGGAATATTGAACTGATCAAAAGTGACATTGTCCATGACCACGAAATAATCACCCTCTTCATATAAGTATTGGAAATCATTGGTTTCCACACGGCAAATCTCAATCTGCTCGTCTGTCCCTAAGCGGGCCTCTACGATTCTTCCGGTTTTAATATTACGAAATTTACCCAGATAGAAAGCCCCGCCTTTACCTGGTGTACGGTGTATGAGTTCTGTAACTGTCACCAGTTCACCATTGTACCGTAAAATATTCCCTACTTTAGCTTCAGATGTCTTTGCCATATATATAATTGTAAAATTTGAGCGCAAATATATATGCTTTTCGCATTTACCTGGCGTAATCAGACTAATATAGTTTCAGTCGCATAAATGCTGATCAGTAAATAGCATATTTTACCTAAGTTTGCAGCAATGAAATGGAGGAATGTTTTTCTTATCACAATCTTGATTTTTATTCTGGGCGGGGATACGGGAATGGCCCAGGTTGCGGCGCAATTGCCTGATACGGCCGCAAACCAAAAAACGTACAGAAATACCAGAATAGTAAGGGATTCTGCATATAGGGCCAGGCAAAAATTTGTAACAGATTCTATCATTTCGCATACCTGGCTTTTTCCAGACTCGATGATCAATAAGCACATGATCATGGATAGTATCATCAAGGCAAATGTTTACGGACGTTCTAACCTGATCAACAGGTATAAAGACTACAGTCATATAAAGAAAGGTAAATACAGGACAGGAGAACCTGTTCCAAAAGGGAATATCTGGGTGCCGGTTGTAGTTGGGCTACTGGTACTGCTTTTTGCAGTTTTGAAGATCTCGTTTGCCAAGCAGCTGCAAACAATTGTTCAATCTTTTTTTAGCAACAGGGTGCTGAATAATTTAAATAAGGAGGACAATCTATTCTCCTCCTGGCCATTTTTATTGTTGTTCGTACAGTTTGGGTTTACGGTAGGGATGTTTTTCTACCTGGTTTCGCAGTATTATCACATCTCATTTCCCGGTAGCGGATTTCAGTTTTATCTGGGGATTTCTGTGATCATTCTTGTTTTGTATATTTTTAAGATACTGCTCCTAAGATTGCTTGGACATCTTTTTAACATACAAAAACCGGTTAACGAATACGTTGTAATATTATATTTAAGTTATTTTAACTTGTCTTTATTGTTTATTCCGTTGGTGGTAGCTTTTGCATTGTCACCGCTGAAATACGCCATTTATTATATTGTGATCTCTTTTATTTTATTGGGCGTGATATTTGTGTTTCAATTCATCAGGGCAGGGCTGAATATTTTATCTCATAATCGATTTCCAAAAGTGTATTTGTTTTTGTACTTTTGTGCCCTCGAAATTTGCCCTATTTTGATATTAATCAAGGCAATAGGATTGTAAGGATAAACAAGTGGTAATAAGAAAAAATGCAAGAAAAGACAGAAGATAGGCTGCGTAAAGTGAAAAGTATACTGATCACTTTGCCAAAGCCTGAAACAGAGAAGTCTCCTTATTTTGATTTGGCTAAGAAATACAACCTTAAAATTGATTTTAGGTCGTTTATTCATGTGGACGGCGTGCCTGCACGTGATTTCCGGAAGGAGAAGGTAAACCTGGCGGATTTTACAGCAGTGGTCTTCACCAGTAGGAATGCCGTGGATCATTTTTTCAGGATCAGCGAGGAGATGAGGCATGATGTACCCGCCGATCTAAAATATTTTTGCATTTCTGAATCTACAGCGCTATATCTTCAAAAGTATATCCAGTACAGGAAACGTAAGATCTTTTTTGGAAAGCAAACTGCTGCCGACCTTGCCGAAGTAATGAAAAAGCATTCTGAAGAGAAATTCTTGTACCCTTGTTCTGATGTGGCGACGGAAGCTACCATGAACTTTTTGCAGAAGAATGGATACAATGTAACGCCGGCTGTCTTGTTTAAGACAGTGGTGAGTGATCTTTCAGATCTTGCGGAGGTGTTTTATGATGTTTTAGGATTCTTTAGTCCTTCCAGCATACAGTCTCTTTACATAAATTTCCCTGATTTTAAACAAAATAATACTAGGATTGCAACATTTGGAGTAAACACCTTTAAGGCGGTGGAAGATGTCGGGCTGATAGTAGATATTGCGGCACCTTCACCTGAAGCCCCTTCTATGATTATGGCGATAGAGAACTATATTAAGAAGTCTAATAAATAGCTTCTCTCTTGTTTTTTCTGGTGTACTGGCATATTTTTGGTTTTATTAATTGTATATCTCAATCATTTTCGATAAAATTGTTATAAAATTGCTTGACGATACTATGAAAAACGCTTACATATTTGTATTTCTTATTGTTACAATACTACTTTCAAGTTGCGGGAAAGGTGGTCAGGGTGAGCTTGTAGGGGTATATAACAGGAAATTCAAGAACAACAGGGTTCCATTGGGGATGGTATATATACCACCAGGGCGAACCCTGATTGGTATTTCTGATGAGGATATAAACAATTCTCAAAGTTCCCCTAGCAGCATGACTTCATTTAGTGCATTTTTTATGGACCAGACTGAGATTTCAAATGCTGAATACAGGCAGTTTGTAAATTGGGTAAGGGATTCAATAGCTGTGACACTTTTAGGACCCAGCGGTGCTCCAAACTTCTTTAAACCCTTGCCTCAGGGTGCTGCAGGTGCTGCCCCTATAGCAGGGACGCAGAATATAGACTGGAAGAAAGTAGGAAATGGGTCACTTTTGTGGAGCAACAAGACGAATGGGATGGGGGCTAAGCTGACAGATATGTATTACAGCGGTGCAGATGCCATTCCGGGAAGAAATGAAATTGATATCCGGAAATTAAGGTATGCCTATAGCTATGTAAATTCTGACCTTGCGGTGGAAGGAAGGAAAGATCCTTCAAAAAAGCGCCAGGACTTTATTGTTACCTATACCGACCTGCCTGACCCAACTAATCCAAATCATCATCCATCTATACCGGTTTATCCGGATACATTGGTATGGAAAGTAGATTATACTTATTCGCAGAATGATCCGATGGTAAAAACATATTTTAACCATCCTTCGTATGATAACTATCCTGTAGTAGGTGTGACATGGGAACAAGCTGCTGCATTTTGTGTATGGCGAACCAGATTTTATGAGTCTGTAGCAGTAGCCAGAAAACAACCATTAAATGCCAGACCTGAATATCAGTTGCCGAGTGATGCACAGTTTGAATATGCTGCAAGAGGAGGAAATGTAAAAACTAAATATCCATGGGGTGGGCCTTATATCAGGAATACCAAGGGTTGTATGCAGGCGAATTTTAAAGTGGGACGGGGGAATTATTCAGATGACGGCGGATTGTATACTGTAAATGTTAAGTCTTATTTCCCGAACGATTACGGACTTTATAACATGGCTGGAAATGTGGCCGAATGGACGATAACCTCATATAATCAGTCTGCTGCACCTATGCTTCTTGACTTTAACCCTAATTATACTTACGAAGCCAAAACTCAGGACAGCAAGTATAAAAAGCGTAAGGTGGTAAGGGGCGGATCATGGAAAGATATCGGGTTTTTCCTTCAGAATTCAGTAGGCACTTATGAGTATCAGGATCAACCAAGATCATACATTGGTTTCAGATGCGTTTCAGCATATCCGGGTACTGACATCACATATAGAAATTAATAACATATACCTAGAACCTTTACCTTAAGAAAAAATGGCGGCAAAAAGAAAATTTGATTGGTTACACGTGGCAATATCGTGGGGGGCCAGCATCGTAATTTTAGGAGCATTATTTAAAATTTTACATATTGGCGGAGTATTCGGTAACTATGCCATTGGTATAGGACTGGGTGTGGAAGCCATTCTTTTCTTTTTGACCGGACTCAGACAACCGGAACAAGAATTACCATGGGAGAACGTTTACCCTGAACTGAGTCCTGAATTTGCTGGTGAGCTGCCTAAGAGTACTGCCAGGCCGACCGGAAATGCTTCGGGCTTTTCTTCTACTGCAGCCCTGGATAAGATGCTGGTTGATGCCAAAATTGGTCCGGAGCTAATTGAAAGCCTGGGAGCGGGGCTGCGTACTTTTGGTGACAAGGTTTCTTCCATTGCTAATGTTGCTGATGCTTCTGCCGCTACCACTGAATTTACAGGTAAGTTAAAAAATGCTTCTGCAAGTTTTGACGGGTTAAATAATGCATTTTCCAAGGCTACTGCCCAATTATCTGAATTGGGTGAAAGCAATATTGCTGCTGCAGCTTATCATGATCAGGTGAATGCACTGGCTAAAAATCTTTCTGCTTTGAATGCGGTATATGAACTGGAATTGCAGGATTCAAGTGCACATCTTAAGTCGATGAATAAATTTTATCAAAACTTATCTCTGACAATGAATAACTTTAACGAGTCTATGGAAGATTCTAAGCAGTTTAAAGATGAGGTAGGAAAACTTGCTAAAAACTTATCGTCGTTGAATGCCATTTATGGTAATATGTTGTCTGCTATGAACCAACCAAGAGTTTAGACTTAATTTATTATGGCAGGAGGAAGAGAGACAACAAGGCAGAAGATGATCAATATCATGTATTTGGTATTGCTTGCTATGCTCGCCTTAAATGTATCGGATACAATATTGAATGCGTTTAAAAATATTAATGATAGTTTGGTAAGTTCAAAAACCAATGTTAATACCAGTATAGAACAGCTTTTTACATCATTTCAGAATACAAAATTAAAAGATGAACCTGAGAGGGCCCAACCAATTTGGGAGAAAGCAAATAAGGCCAGAGCATATGCTGATGAACTGAGTAGCTATGTACAACAGCTTAAAGACAGGTTTAACAAAGCAGGGAATGGTATTGATGAGGAGACTGGTGACCTGGTAGAAAGGGCTAACCTTGACATTGCCCAGGGGATCATGATCAACCAGAAAGAAGGCCAGAAGCTGAAGGTAAAGATCAATGAAACCCGTGAGAAACTGATTAATCTATTGGATGCCCAGGATCGTGCAGGTGTAACTTTTACCATGGAGGCTAAGGATGCTGTAAAGTCTATTAACGGGAACAAAAAATGGGAAGATATCAATTTTGGTGAGGGAACACCGCTTACGGCGGCCAACACTATTTTGAGTAAAATCCAGTCTGACGTAAAAAATGCAGAAGCTGAAGTAGTGAAGAAGCTGTTTGGAAATATGGACAAATCTTTGGTGAACCTAGATCAGTTTGCTGCGGTAGCGGTGGCACCAACTTCGTATGTAATACAGGGCCAGCCTTATACTGCACAGGTTTTTCTGACGGCAAGTGATTCTAAATCGAGCCCTGAGATCTCGGTAGGTGGCAGTCGTCTGTCTATGAAAGAGGGCAAAGGCGTTTATACCGGAGGGACAGGAAATGTCGGGGTGTTTAAGTGGATAGGAACGATAAGGGTTAAACAGACTGATGGGCAGGTGAAGGAGTACAGGACCCCTGAACAGATGTACCAGGTAGCTAAACCTTCTGCAACCGTATCTCCAGATAAAATGAATGTGATCTATGCTGGTATACCGAATCCCTTTTCTGTTTCAGCTGCAGGCTTTCCGCTGGAAAGTGTTAATGCATCAATGGAGGGTGGTTCGATTTCTGGCAGTAATGGTAAATATACCGTGAATGTTGGGGGTAATCAGGTTGGTAAGACACTAAGCATCAATGTGTCTGCGGCCAATGAAGGTAAGACCTTAAATTTAGGGTCGCAATCATTCAGGGTTAAGGCTTTGCCTACACCGCGGGCATATGTAAAGGGTAAGTCTGGAGGAAATGTTCCTTTGGAATGGATTGAAAGCTCTGGCGCAATTGAAACCCAGCTTGAAGATTTCGTATTTGATGTTAAATTTACAGTGATTCGTTTTGCAGTTACTTTTATTAATCCAAAGGCAGATGCAGTAACCATTACTTGTAATGGTGCAGGGTTTAACGGACAAGTAAAAGGAGCACTAAACTCATTAAAGCCGGGTGCAACTGTGATATTTAAGGATATCGTATGTGAGGGGCCGGATGGCAGACAAAAGGTTTTGGATGGAATTACGTTTATAGCAAAATAGACTATTATGAAAAATATCTTGGTTATTGTAGTATTGTTATTATTAGGAACAGGTTCTTTTGCACAAAATCAAGTGAATAGGGGGCGTGCGGACTCTCTTAAAAAAGCAAGAATAAAGACTCCACCTAAAGATGGGTTTGCTGTAAGGGCAGATATTGATAGCAATATCATGGTCCCTTATCCTGATGTGCGCGAAGAGGATGTGTTTTATGCAAAGAGAATCTGGCGGGAGATAGACCTTAGGGATACGATTAACTCAGTGCTGAAAGCTGAGGGTTCAAAACTGATAGATGTATTACTTGAAGCTGTTAGAAATGAGGAGCTTACTGTATATTCTAATAAGGATACCACGGCCGGAAAGCTGCTGGATGATAATGATTCATTTAGGATAGCATTGACAGCTCAGGAAGCGTTATCAAGTGCACAGGGGATAAGTGAAGGTGTCGCAGATTCGGCAACAGGTAAGATCGCTGATCCAACCTTGCGAAGACTGAGGTCTGACGAGTTTGTGAAATATAGGATTAAAGAGGATTGGATTCTGGATTCAAAAAGATCGGTTTTTGAACCCAGGATAGTTGGCATAGCGCCGATGAAACAGGTAGAAGGAAACTGGCAACCTGTATTTTGGGTGTATTTTGAAGATGCAAGAGAACTATTAAGTAAGAAAAAACTGATAAATCCTGCAAATGATGCCTCTACCATAACTTTTGATGATTTTTTTGTAAGAAGGTTATTTTCAAGCTATATAGTGAAGGAAACCAATCCGTCTAATCAGAATATTAATGACATACTCGGTCTGACGGATGCTAAAGACCCAAAAAAGCTATATGAATCTGAGAGAATAAAGAAATCAATTTCTGACTTTGAGCAAAGCCTTTGGGAGTATTAGTTTTCAATACAACAGTGAGCATTTAAAGCGTCGTAATTCTGAATTTATTTTAGGATGACGAAGCCCATAATAATCTTTACACCTGATTGTTGAAGTAACTGATCAGCGTTTGCAATTGTTTTTTATTCAATACAGCAGCCAGTTCAGCTTCCGTTGCTTCTTTGATCTTCTTAACAGATTTAAAGTGTACCAGCAGTTTGTCTGACGTAGTCCTGCCAATTCCCGGAATTTGGGCCAGTTCGGTTTTCAATGTTCCCTGGTCTCTCTTTTTTCTATGAAACGTAATGCCGAACCGGTGGGCTTCATCCCTCAGTTGCTGAATTACCTTGAGGGTTTCAGATTTCTTGTCAAGATATAATGGATATGAATCTCCAGGATAGTATAGCTCTTCTAAACGCTTGGCTATTCCAATTACGGTAACTTTTTTATCAATGCCCAATTTCTTCAAGCTTATCAGCGCTGAAGATAGCTGTCCCTTACCCCCATCAATGATGATCAGTTGAGGTAATGTGTCCTCTTCTTCCAGCATACGCTTATAGCGCCGGTAAACCGCTTCTTCCATTGTGGCGAAATCATTCGGGCCTTCTACCGTCTTAACATTGAAATGGCGGTAGTCCTTTTTGGAGGGTTTGGCATCTTTGAATACGACAATAGCAGAGACTGGATATTTGCCCTGAAAATTTGAATTATCAAAGCACTCTATGTGTTGTGGTAATTGTGTTAACCGGAGATCTTTTTGCATCTGGCTGAGAATCCTGTCTGTCCGTAGGTCGGGGTTGAGCTTTTCATACTGATTTAGTTTTTCCTTTTTAAAGAAGAGTACATTTTTTTGCGAGAGCTCCAGCAGTTTCTTTTTCTCTCCTAATTTAGGAACTGTGAACTTTAGGTTATTATCTGTAAGCGTAATTTCAAAAGGAACGATAATCTCTTTTGAAGTGCTGTTAAACTTAGTCCGGAATTCAGTAATGGCTATTGTCAGTAATTCTTCGTCGGTTTCATCGAGGCGCTTTTTGATTTCTATG
Organism: Pedobacter psychroterrae; assembly: GCF_004331695.1. GTDB lineage: Bacteria > Bacteroidota > Bacteroidia > Sphingobacteriales > Sphingobacteriaceae > Pedobacter > Pedobacter psychroterrae. Next base: position 1,383,220 of record NZ_SJSL01000001.1, read on the forward strand.
GTTTGTGTCTGGATAATACTGCCATTCATTACCTTGAGATAATTTACAAAGGCATAGCGTTCATCAGATGCAATACTTACTACATCTATATTGGTTATGGCACTGTTAACTACGGTTGATTTGCTCTGGTATTTTTCCAGAACCAATAGTTTTTTCTGATACTGGTGTGCATATTCGAAATTAAGCTGGTCAACAGCAGTTTTAATGACTTGTTTTACATTTCTGATTACATTACCTATTTTGCCATCAAGGATGTCTTTAATCTCTTCTATTCCGTTGTCATAATCATCCAATGCCTGATAGGCCTGACATGGACCTTTGCAATTTCCGATCTGGTATTCCAGGCACACCTTGAATTTATTCTGTTCGATGTTTTTAGGTGTGAGCGGAAGGTTGCAGGTGCGCAATGGATAAGTTTCTTTGATTAAATCTAATATAGTATGCATCATACCTACTGAAGCATAAGGGCCAAAATAGGTAGATCCATCTTTAACCATTTTTCTGGTCCAGTAAAGGCGCGGGAACTGTTCTTTCTTGATGATGATCCAGGGATAAGTCTTGTCATCCTTGAGCATGATGTTGTACCTTGGCTGGTGCTTTTTGATGAGACTGTTTTCCAGCAGCCATGCATCAATCTCAGTGTCGACAATGGTAAAGTTTATCTTTCTGATTTTAGAAACTAAAACTCTTGTCTTCCCGTTCATTTGATTGTCCTTATTGAAATAGGAGCCAACTCTATTTCTCAGGTCTTTTGCTTTACCAATGTAAATGAGTATACCATCAACATCCCAAAACTGGTATACTCCAGGTTTATGAGGGATGTCGGCCAATGCCTTTCTATATTCGAAAGCACTCATTAAAAATTATTAAAAGCCTAATTTTTCATCCAGTTCAGTTTCCTGTTCCTGCTGCTGGTATTGTGAGCAATCATAAATGATGGAAACACCATTTTTTGGTGGCTCGAAATCTGCTTTAGAGATGTTGAGCTTAGGATTTGCATAAATGCGTTTCATAAACCCTGCGAAGATAGGCAGGGCAGTTGTAGCGCCATCACCCTGTGCGGTGCTGGTAAAATGAAAAGCGCGGTCTTCGCAGCCGGTCCATACACCGGTAACCAATTGCGGGCTGATCCCCATAAACCAGCCGTCAGAATTATTTTGGGTCGTTCCGGTTTTACCGCCTATTGGTGTTTTTACACCATATTTTGAATATAATCTCCAACCTGTGCCGCTTGTAATAACTCCCCTGAGCATACGTGTCATTACGTAAGCGACCTCTTCGTTCATAGCTGGTACGGGGATTGGCTTTTCGCTGTGCAGCACCACGCCATTCTTATCCTCGATTCTTAAAATATAGGTGGGCTTTGTCCAGACTCCTTTGTTGGCAAATACACTGTAAGCACCGACCATGTCATACACTGAGGCATCAAATGAGCCCAGGGCAATGGAAGGATAAGCTGGTACATCGGATGTGATCCCCATCCTTTTAATAAGTGTGGATACTGCGGTGGGGCCAACCTGCTTCATTAGATAAGCTGCTATAAAATTTTGCGAAAGGGCAAGACCTTTTTGAAGTGTCAAATATCCAGGGACTGTCCCTGAGGACCGTGGAGTCCAGGGATCACTTCCAGGTGTTTCAATGGTGACAGGTTCGTTGAGCACTGGTAAGCAGGGTGAATAGCCATTTTCTACTGCCACCGCGTAAGTAAACGGCTTGGCTGTAGAGCCTACCTGCCGGGTACCCATCTTTACCTGATCGTATTTAAAGTGTTCGTAGTTAATTCCGCCTACCCAGGCCTTAATATATCCTGTTTGCGGGTCCATGGCCATCATGGAATTGCGGAGCAGCATTTTATAGTACTTAACTGAGTCAATAGGTTTCATTAGCGTATCAATATTCCCTCTCCAGGTAAAGATTGTGAGCCTGGTAGGCGTGTTGAAATCTTCCTTGATCTCCGCATCAGATTTTCCTTCAAGTTGTAATGCTTTATACCTGTCTGAACGTTTAACACCTTGTTCTATCTGCATCTCTTTGCCTTTAAAAGGGTTTCTGCCCTTCCAGCTTTTAATAAATGAGAGCTGTAGGATCTTCATGTATTCTTTTTGGGCCTCTTCGGCAGCAACCTGCATGTCGTAGTTTATGGTCGTAATAATTCTGAGACCGTCTCTGTCAAGATCATATGGGGTGCCATTGGGTTTTGTTATTGACCTTTCTTCAAATATTTTGCGGATATCACTTTTCAGAACCGCCCTGAAATAAGGCGCAATGCCGTCATTAACTGTAGCTGCACTAAATTTTAGACCGAGTGGTTTTTCTTTGTCTGTATCAAGCTGTTGTTGGGTAAGCATATTTTCCTTAACCATTAAGCCCATTATGGTATTTCTTCTGGCAATGGATCTTTCCGGATTACGTGTAGGGGAATATCTTGTGATGCCTTTTAAGATTCCGATCAGGGTGGCCGCCTGAGGTACTGTGAGTTTATCCGGCGTAGTATTGAAGTATACCCTTGCAGCCGATTTAATGCCATAGGCCTGATTGCCAAAATCTACGGTATTTAAGTACATGACGATAATTTCTTCTTTTGTATAGTTTCGCTCAAGCTTTACTGCAATCACCCATTCCTGAAATTTCTGTAATATGCGTTTTGCGAAGTTCTTTTGTCTGCCTTCTTCCGAAAAGAGATTTAAAGCTAATTGTTGGGTTATTGTACTTCCACCTTGCTTTTTCCCTACCAGGGCATATAAAAAAATGGTAAATGTCCTTTTGAAATCAATACCTGAATGATCTCTGAACCTGATGTCTTCAGTAGCGATTAAAGCGTTAATGGCATTTGGCGATATTTCTGAATAGGTTACATTAGAACGGTTTTGGACAAAGTAAGTACCTAAGATCCTTCCGTCATCTGTAACAATTTCAGAAGCTTGGTTGCTCTTGGGGTGTTCGATATCTCTAAAAGAAGGAAGTTGTCCGAATAACCCGAATCCAATAGCCACGATAAATAGTGCAAAAATGATGAGTGCTCCTATTAATAGTTTCCATAAGGTAAAGTTGTACTTTCTAATGTCCTGCGCCAAAAGTGGTTTGTTCATTTTTAATAGTTTTTTTGGTAAAATTCTATATACTTGGTCAGCAGTTCCCCGCTGATAAGTTTGTCGAAATTCTCTTTGCTTATGATGAAACTGCTGTAAATGTTAACGGGTACCTTCATGATTTGTTTCAACTGAGGAGTAATTCCTGCAGCGTAAGATTTGACATCTTCAAAATTACTAAAGTTCCCAACATAAATCAGTTGATCGTTGTCAAATTCTTTCAATTGATGCTTTAAATTGCTGCCTATATAATTTCCCCTGTTGAACTGACCTATTCCAAAACGGGAAGAGCTTAGGGTGAGGGCAGCATCGGAAACGTGTACTACAAAGTAATAGGTAGCAGATACAGCGTTATTAAAGGTGCCGTCTGTTATAATTGCTGGGATTACTTTATCCGGTTCCTGAGCTTTTGGAGTTTCGGCAGGTTTTGGAGATGTATTATTAGGAAGCTGAGTTGTTATCTTTTCCAGAACCACTATTGGCTGCTTAGGTTTTACAACTGCAGAAATGACTACGGCTTGTTTTGCAGGATCTGAAAAAGGAGGCTCGTTTGGATCGAAATCTACCAGTGCAATTTTTCTTTTTTGGAATTCAGACAGATGGGCCATTACATAAGTAATGTGTTCCTTTACAAGGGGAGTAGTCAGTTTATCGTCTGGAAAATTTTCTATAATGTTATTTAAAGCAGTTAAAAGACTGTCTGCATTGTTTGTTCTTCCAATAGCTATGGCTTTTAAATAAGCCAGTTGCGGGGAAAGTATATTCGGGTTTCCGGATGAGAGGGCTTTGTTGGCTTGCCGGATAACAGAAATGAAATCTTTCTTTTCGTATTGAGAGAAAATGTCATTATATTGATTGTTGGCTTCGTTTTCAGCTTCGGACTGCTTTACCGAAAATGTGGGATCGAGTATGGTCTTAGCATAAATAGAACTCGGGAAATCTTTTAAGATCCGGTTCTTGAAATTTAAGGACTCTGCCGGGTCGTTAGGTTTACTAATTAAATATAGACTATAATAAATTGAGGCCAGATGGTTGTTTTGAGGGAAGCGTATTAACAAAGTTTTATAAACATTTGCTGCTTCTGCGGTATCATCAAGTTCCTGTAAATAAAAACTGGCAATCTCGTAGTAAGCATCTATTATTTTTTGATTGGAGGCCGCCATTAAAGCTGAATTCAGTGGTATCGCGGCAGTGTATTCTGCAATTAGCGATTCTTTATTTGAAGTCAGCGAGGTACTGTCGGGATTGATAGGACCGGCATTTGTGACATTTGTAATTTGCTGTGTTGTTTCCTGCGCAGATGTCCGGACACTTTGGCGCCAATTATTTTCTAATTTCCTATTACCCCATTTGCGTTTAAAATCGGAGAAGCCGATACTGATGGTCGTTGTATTACTAAAGTAAAACGAATTTTGAGGCGGTAATTTATTTGCACTATAACCAGGTTGGGAATTGGGGTTTAACAAGTTATTACTGCTTTGAACTTGCGTAATAATAACTGGATTTGCAAGCATCTGTATTTTGGTTTTGCGGAGTTCCTCAGGTAGTCTGGCAATAGATTGCAGCGTGTCCTGCAGGGTAATAAGCTCATACCTGTCTGTAAGGTATTTCAAATTAATACTCTTTTTGAGTATTAGGTCATACCCCGGATAGTTCTTTGGTAAAGTATTTACCGTGCTGTCATAATATGATTTTGCCAGTATGTCATCTTTGAAATGTTTAAAATTAAGGTCTGCGATTCTAAGATAGGAAAGTCCTTTTTGATGCTGATTTTTATTGCTTTTTTGAACAGACAATAAATAATATTTTAAAGCTTCCTGAAATTCCTGGTCTGCAGCATGACCTTCTGCAATCTGAAAATATATCTGGTCATTATAGTCTAAGTTTTTATCATCTTTCAAAAGTGCCAGCACTTGATCATGCTTATCTATTTTGTTGTTATTTTGAAGTGTTTTTAATTTTATCTGATTCAATGTTGCATTGAAATACATCTCAAATGGCGCATTGCTTCTCTGTACTTTCCTGTAGTTAACGGCTGCATCTTTATAATTCTGTTGCCTTTCGTACAGTTGCGCCAGAATATAGGTCCACCTGATTTTGTTCTGGTCCTTGCCGCCAGCTCTGAGGGCATCTTTTAAATAAGAGATTGCAGCGGTATCATTATTAAGATAAATGCACATTTGGGCAATTGTGGACAACGGCCCGGGAAGTTGTCTTTTTACTTTAACTTTTGGGAGTATACTATCCAGGGTATCCAGTACCTGGTTTGCTTCAGTAATTCTTCTGAGCTGCATTAGACTACGTGCTTTCCAGTTTAATGCCTCAAGATAAGTGTTCTGGTTATTTTTGTAAGTTTTGGTGATATAATCAAAATATTCAGCAGCATTGAAATAGTTGCCATTAAAGAAGCTTGCTTTTCCCAGGAGAATATAGGCATCGTCTGTATAATTACTGAAACTTTTTTCAAGGATAATAAGCTGGGCTTTTTTGATGATATCATCCATCGGCTTAAGGTTCAAGCCCTGGTTAACCTCCATATTACTTACCTCAGGCCCAAGATATACGGGCAATATCTGATCATAATTGTCGGCATAGTTTTCAGTGAGCTCCAGCTGGTGATTATTAAGCAGTACTTTTGAATTATAAATGTAATTGTAACGAGCAGTAAGATTTTGCATACTTCTACTGATCGCAGTATCCTTCTGTGAGCTGCAGGAAGATCCTATGCACACATATAATATAAATAATATTATCTTTAAATTGTAAATGCTGTAATTTTTCAAGCTGTAGATTGGTATACTTATATATGCAAAAGTATTTTATTCAGTGAATAACTTAACAAAAAACATTTATTTTATATAATTGTATGAAAGATCCAAATGAAAAGAAGAGGAACATTGGTAGCTTTGCCCGATATTCTGCTATAAGCTTTCAGATGCTTGCTACGATAGGCTTGTTTGCATTTGGCGGATATAAGCTAGATAAATATATGGGGCATAAAACTCTGCTCTTAACAGCTTTACTAAGTCTGATGGGTGTAGTCATATCTTTGTATCAGGTTGTCAGGCAATTGAATAAAAATGATAATGAATAAGTTAAACCAGCCCGAAATGTATACTTTTGTAAAAAAAAGCATTGATTTTGAGTTTAACAAGGTTCACTTTATTTTATCTAATCTATTGCGCAGCCCTTGCGGGAATAGCTTATTTGCTTCCTTTTCTTTTTCCTGATTCTATGGTTTTGGTGAGGCACTTCTGGGTTGTTTTCGGGTTTTTAGGAGGAATTACATTTATAGCATATGTTGTTGCTGATCTTGGGATAAAACGCAACCCAGAAACAGGAATAATGGCCATTATGGGCTCTATAGCTTTGAAGATGATTTTTTCTATGGCTTTTGTGCTGATTTACAGCTTGAACAGTAAAGGAAAGGGGATGGTTTTTGTCTTGAATTTTTTTTCTTTATATTTATTGTTCAGCTTCTTTGAAATATACTCTTTGTTACGTAACTTGCGCCACCAAAATAAATAGTAAAAATCTGCGACTAAATGGATTGTAGCCACGTTTTTGAGTTTAAAGTTAATAGGTTAATTGTTGTTTTTGCGCTTTTTTTAGCGTTTTTTTCTCATGCATCCGTTGCGCTTGCTCAGGCGGACACGGCGCATGCAGGTGAAAATAGTCATACCAAAGCAGAGAAAAAATTTGATATTGGTAAATTTGCCTTACATCATATAGGTGATTCTCATAGCTGGCATGTAATAGGTAATACCTATATAAGCCTTCCCGTAATTTTATATACTTCCAATGGGTTTGTAACTTTTAGTTCCGGTGATTTTCTTCATGATGATGAGGCAAAAATTGTTGTGGAAAGAAAAGGTATGGGGTTTGTAAAACTTCATGAGAAAATCTATTATGCATCTGCGAATGCGAATTCACATGGGCAGTATGTAGATCTGGATGAAAAGCACCATGCTTCAAATGCACGGCCATTAGATATTTCAATAACGAAGAACGTTTGTACGCTGATCTTTTCGATCATCGTAATCCTTGCTGTTTTCCTTAATGTAGCCAATGGTTATAAAAAACGTAAGGGGAAATCTCCAAAAGGATTACAGTCCTGGATGGAGCCAATTATTCTTTTTGTAAGAGATGATATTGCGAAACCGAATCTTGGGCATAAATATGAGCGTTTTATGCCTTATTTACTGACAGTATTTTTCTTCATCTGGTTTAACAATATGCTGGGCCTTGTGCCTTTCCTTCCTGGTGGGGCAAACTTAACGGGTAATATTGCTGTAACTATGGTTTTGGCGATTGCTACATTCTGTCTAACTGTATTTAACGGAAATAAATATTATTGGAAGCATATATTTATGCCCGACGTGCCATGGTGGATGTATATAGTAATGGTTCCGGTGGAGTTATTTGGTATTTTCACTAAACCGATTGCCTTGATGATTCGTTTGTTTGCGAACATTACGGCGGGCCACATTTTAGTTTTGTCTTTAATCTGCCTGGTCTTTGTATTTAACAGTTTGTACATTGCTCCGATTTCCATTGCTTTTGCTGTTTTTATTGGTGCAATTGAATTGTTAGTTGCATTTATACAAGCTTTTATTTTTACCATATTGTCGGCCTTATTTATCGGTATGGCAATAGAAGAACACCATTAATTAGAATTATTTTTTAACAACAATTAATATATAAAATCATGATTACAGGAAGTATTGCTGCAATTGGTGCAGGATTAGCTGCGATTGGCGCTGGTCTGGGTATCGGACGCATTGGTGGTTCAGCTATGGACGGTATTGCCCGTCAGCCTGAAGCTGCCTCTAAAATTCAAACTGCAATGTTGATCGCTGCTGCTTTCGTTGAAGCTGTTGCGCTTTTCGCAGTGGTTGTCGCCCTAATGGGTAATGGCTAAAAATAATTGTACCAGGTAGTAATGCCTGGTACAATTTTGTTAAAGAAAAATATAAAATATTTTAATATATACTTAAATGGAATTATTAGTACCTGAAATTGGCTTGGTTATCCTTCAAACGATCGCATTTTTACTGCTGATGTTTTTACTTGCCAAGTTTGCATGGAAACCTGTATTGGCTGCCATTAAAGAGCGCGAGCAATCAATAGATGAAGCCTTAAACAAAGCTGAGCTTGCAAAGCAGGAAATGACACGGTTAACTGCTCAAAATGAGGAGTTAATGAAAGAAGCGCGTTCAGAACGGGACCGAATATTGAAAGAAGCGAAGACTTTAAAGGATAATATTCTCCATGAAGCTAAAAATCAGGCCCATACTGAAGGTGTGAAGCTAATTGAAAAAGCTAAAATAGAAATTGAAAATCAAAAGAAAGCAGCCCTAGCCGAGTTAAAAAGTCAGGTTTCTACTTTGTCAATTGACATTGCTGAGCGGATATTACGCAACCAGTTAACGGATAAAGCCAAGCAGCAGGATTTAGTTGCCAGCCTTTTAAAAGATGTTGAATTAAACTAGTTGATAGTTTTTAGCCAGATATATTAAAATGTCAGAAAATAAAGCAGCATCAAGATACGCCAAGTCGTTAATAGATCTTTCCACTGAGCAAAATGCTTTGGAAGCGTTGAAAAACGACATGGTTCTTTTAGAGCGGGTGATTGATGAGAACCCCGAACTGGAAGCTATTCTTAAAAATCCCATTGTTCCTCTTGAAAAAAAGGCAGGAATTTTAGATAGCGTGTTTGGTAGTAAGGTACATCAAATTACTAAAGCATTTTTAAAATTAATCGTGAGTAAAGGACGTTCTGCAATTTTATTTGCAACCTCAAAAGCTTTTTTATCTCAATACAATGTCATTAAGGGTATTGTAACAGCAGAGGTAACTGCTGCAATTGAGCTCACAGATGCTAACAGAGCTGAGATAGAACAGATAGTGAAGAAGGACTTTGGCGCTAATGAAGTAATAATCAAAGAAAAAGTTAGTAATAAACTAATAGGTGGTTTTATTTTGAAAGTTGGAGACAGGCAGTTTGACGCCAGTATTTCCAGTGGTTTAAATAAGCTTAAAAAGGAATTTGCCCAGGGAATAGTTTAACCAGCATTATTAATAACAGAAGATAACATATACTGATTTACAAAAGAAATAATATAAAATTATGGTAGAGGTAAGACCAGACGAAGTATCGGCAATTATCAGGCAACAATTGGCGGGCTTCAAATCAGAAGCAGAACTTGAAGAAGTTGGTACCGTATTGCAGGTGGGCGATGGTATTGCCCGTGTTTATGGCTTAACTAAAGTTCAATCCGGTGAGTTAGTTGAGTTTGAAAACGGCTTGCAAGGTATTGTTTTGAACCTTGAAGAAGATAATGTTGGTGTGGTTCTATTGGGACTATCAAGCAATATCAAAGAAGGTGATACGATTAAGCGTACTAAGAAAATTGCCTCTATTAAAGTTGGTGAAGGTATGTTAGGCCGTGTGGTTAATACGCTTGGTGAGCCAATTGATGGTAAGGGACCTATATTAGGTGAAACTTATGAGATGCCTATAGAGCGTAAAGCTCCTGGCGTAATCTATCGTCAGCCAGTTACCGAGCCATTACAGACAGGTATCAAAGCGATTGATGGTATGATACCCATTGGACGTGGTCAGCGTGAACTTGTTATTGGTGATCGACAGATTGGTAAAACTGCTGTATGTATTGATACTATCATCAATCAAAAAGAATTTTATGAGGCAGGTAATCCTGTATTCTGTATATATGTGGCTTGTGGTCAGAAAGCAAGTACTGTAGCAAACATTGTCCGTACTTTAGAAGAGAACGGTGCAATGCCATATACAGTAGTTGTTGCTGCTTCTGCAGCGGAGCCTGCTCCTTTGCAGTTCTATGCCCCATTCTCTGGTGCTGCCATAGGTGAGTTTTTCCGTGATACCGGAAGACCTGCCTTGATTGTTTATGATGATCTATCTAAACAGGCCGTAGCTTATCGTGAGGTTTCACTATTGTTACGTCGTCCACCAGGCCGTGAAGCTTATCCTGGAGATGTGTTTTATCTTCACAGTCGCTTGTTGGAGCGTGCTGCTAAGATCAACGCTAACGATGAGATTGCTCAAGCAATGAACGACTTGCCTGAATCATTAAGAGGCATTGTTAAAGGTGGCGGGTCATTAACTGCGTTGCCGATTATTGAGACACAAGCTGGAGACGTTTCTGCATATATCCCGACTAACGTAATTTCAATTACTGACGGTCAGATCTTCCTTGAGAGTAATTTATTTAACTCTGGTATTCGTCCGGCAATTAACGTGGGTATCTCGGTATCCCGTGTTGGTGGTAATGCACAGATTAAATCAATGAAAAAAGTTGCGGGTACTTTAAAATTGGATCAGGCTCAGTACCGCGAGCTGGAGGCTTTCTCCAAATTCGGTTCGGATCTTGATGCAGCTACTAAATCAGTATTGGACAAAGGAGCACGTAACGTAGAGATCTTGAAACAAGGTCAGTTCTCTCCAATGACGGTGGAAAAGCAAGTTGCAATTATCTATATTGGTACTAAAAACTTGATGCGTTCAGTTCCTGTAAATAAAGTGAAGGAGTTTGAAGCTGAATATTTACAACAACTTGAATTGCGTCATCCTGAAACATTGAGTGCTTTAAAGGCTGGTAAATTTGATGATCAGATAACTGGAGTACTAGAAACAGTTGCTAAAGAGCTTTCAAGTAAATACTAATTAGACACAACCAAAAAAATGGCTAATTTAAAAGAGGTAAGAATCCGCATTGCATCTGTTCAGTCTACTCAACAGATTACCAAAGCTATGAAGATGGTTTCGGCTGCTAAACTTAAGCGTGCTACTAATGCGATCATACAATTACGCCCATATGCTACTAAACTTAAAGAAATCCTCGGAAATCTTTCTGCAAGTTTGGAAGGTTCTTCGTCACCTTTTATACAGGAGCGTGAACCCAATAAGGTCTTAATTATTGTGGTTTCTTCTAATCGTGGCTTGGCGGGAGCATTCAACATGAACGTGATTAAGGCAGCAAATAACTTAATTGCCGAAAAATATAGTGATCAGTATAAAAATGGCAATGTAAGTATAGTGGCCATTGGTAAAAAGTCTCAGGATTTTTATGAGAAGCGCAACTACAAAGTAATTGGGAACAATAACGAAGTCTATACTGCACTTACTTTTCAAAATGTTACCAAAATTACGGATTCAATTATGGCCGGGTTTGAAAATGGAGCATATGATAAAGTAGAGTTGGTTTATAACAGGTTTAAAAATGCAGCAGTTCAAATCCTTACAACAGAACAATTGCTACCGCTGCCAAAGGCTGAGGCTAGTGCTGAATTGGCAACTTCAAATGCTGACTATATATTGGAGCCATCTCAAGAAGAAATCGTTGAGCAACTCATACCTAAGTCAATCAAGATCCAGGTATACAAAGCTGTACTGGACTCTCATGCATCTGAGCATGGCGCGCGTATGACATCAATGGATAAGGCAACAGAAAATGCTGGTGATTTGCTGAAGGCACTTAAACTTTCTTATAACCAGGCGCGCCAGGCTGCAATTACTACAGAGCTTACAGAGATTGTAAGTGGTGCAGCAGCATTAAACGGCTAATTATAAAACATATTTTCTATAAGAGCTCCTGATCCAAAAGATCAGGAGCTCTTATTATTAGAGGTTCAGGATGTTTTTATCTTTAGGGTATTTCACAGCATAGCTAATGCGAATGGTTTCAGTAGCTCCAGGTTTTAAATTAAGCTTCCAGGTGAGTACACCGGTTTCTTTGTTTATCTGGGCAGCACCTGCATTGAGGAGTTCTACTTCTATATCTTTATCTGTCGATACTGGGTACTGGTCTTTCAGCAATAGATCTACTGCTTCTTTTTTTCCATTTCGCAAGCGGATTTCATAGGTAAATATTTGTTTTTTACTGTTTCCGATAAATTTAACACCCGTTTGTTCGGCTACCTTTTCTCTCTTAATGGTAATTTTTTTATCCCGTCCCATGCTTAGGTTTAAGGTGTCGGTAGTGGCATTTGGATTGATAAAGGATTTACCGACATAACTGTTCTCAAAGATAATATTGGCTTCTCCGGGAAGCAGGTTCAGTTGGTCGTAATTTGTAATTTCGGCCATTAAAAATGCATCTCCATCCACTTTTGGGACGCTATAATATTTGAAGTTTGCTGGTTGGTTAAACTCTTTTAGGATTACGCTATGTGGTTTGCTGTTAGAGGCGATGTCATATGGGATTTCGATGTCAAACGTCGTATTTAGCATGTTTTCGTTTTGCTGAATCACAAGTCCATTTACTTTACTTTGGGGTATTGTCACTTCGGACAACGCTGCCTTCGACAAAGAAGCAGTGCTGGATATCCCCTGGATACGGTTTTGATATAACTCTTTTTTTGCTCTATAAGCATGTTCAGGTTCTCCAAACTGAAGGAACCAGGCTGAAAGAAGAGGAGCAGTTCCATTTTGCGTAGGGTTACCGCTAGACAGACTTAATTTAACCTTCTTCCAGTCCAGCCCCGTAGACTGGCTTACGTTAGCCTTATAAATAATCTTAAGTGGTGAGGTGGTGTTTTCAGCCCTAAGGTCATAGAATGCGATCCAGGTTGCGCTAGGGCTGAAGTAGCTCACGTTCAGGTCAGCGCTGGTTGCTGCATTCGCCATCAACTGTAATACAATTTGTCCTGCAGTACCGCTTTTGTCCTGACTTAATTCCTGCAGTTGCTTCCCCATCTGCACGATTTTCTTTTGCTGTAATGCTTCCGCTTCTTTCAGCGTAACTATGTTATTTCGCAATTCCAGCTGCTTGTTTTTGTAATAATCCACAACTTTAATCAATTCAGTTACATTTACTCCAGAATTTGATCCGCCGATAGCTTGGTTCTTATCCAGCAAAATAAGTTGGTTTTCCTCCACTATCCTTTTATTTTCCAGCTTATTGAGCGCTCTTTTTACGAGTTGTAAACTGTCTTCTACTTTAATGTAGGCAGGGCTGTTATTTTCATTCCTGAGAAAATCCCCGGGTGAAACTGGTTGACAATATGGTTACGTTGGAGGGGACACTAATCTGGATGCTGTTTTCATCGATCAAATTGGCTATATTTCCCAGAGTAATCTCGCTGGTGCCTGCTGGCAGGGTTACTTTACTACTGTGATTTAATTCTGCACCCCTGCCGTAGACGGTTACTGATTCCAATCTGCTGTTAAATGTTTTAGGAGACTGTGCCTGACTGTAAATAGCCGTAAGACTTGTAAATAAAAATAAAAGGATTCTTTTCATAAGATCGTGTTTTGATTAGGATGTAATAATTTAAGATAATCCATAAATGGAATTAGCTTAAATTTTATGACTGTGTTATTCTGGTTTTTAGCTAATTAATACTACTTTTGCAACATAATAAACAATATCTAAAATGGAACAAACACCAAATCAAAACACCGAAAGCATGAAAAAGGCTAATGACGTATCAACTTATAAATTGATGACTGTTGGGATCTTAATTGGTATTTTAGGTGTTTATCTTCGTTTTGCTTATGACTCGACTACTTTATCAATAGTGTCCTGGGCCATTCTGCTTATTGGTACCGTGATTGCTTGTAAAGCGGTATTCAAGATACTGGATGCATAAGTATCATTCATTCATTTTATGCGTTTCTTATTGTCTTTGGCAAATGCTTCCCAGCCAGAATAAGATTTGCTGCCTGAAGTGGTGCTGATCCTTTGAAAGGAATGACAGACAGCAACAGCCAATCCATCTGTGGCATCCAAAAACTCAGGAGTTTCTTTAAAATTTAATAAACGTTGCAGCATAGCAGCAACCTGTTCCTTACTGGTGTTCCCGTTGCCTGTTATAGATTGCTTGATTTTTTTTGGTGCATATTCTGCTACAGGTATGTTTCTTGTCAATGCCGCAGCCATAGCGATGCCTTGTGCGCGTCCTAATTTTAACATAACTTGAATGTTCTTACTGTAAAAAGGCGCTTCCAGGGCCAATACATCTGGTTTGAATTCTTCTAAAAGAAGTGTTGTTTTTTCGAAGATTCGCTGAAGTTTTAAAAAATGATCATCTAAGTGATCCATTCTTACAATTCCCATTGTTATTAATTCAATCTTGCTTCCCTTCTCTAATATCAATCCATAACCCATTATTGAAGTTCCAGGGTCAATGCCCATAATCACACGTTCCTTTTTATTAGCCAACATAAGACAATATTAAGCATATTTGTACAGAGTAAAAGTAAAAAGATTGACTTCCCAATATAAAAAAACCATTTCATACGTGCTTAAGGCAGCTATTGTTGTGCTTGCCTTTTGGTTCATTTATCGTAAACTTTCTACTAATGAGAACTTAGTGGCATTTAACGATCTTTTGAAACAAATCTCACAACTGGAAATTATACTTATCCTCGCTACGGTGGGCTTTCTTATGTTTATAAATTGGGGATTAGAAGCATTAAAGTGGAGGAAGCTAATTTTCAGGGTTGAAAAAATTAGTACATGGAGAGCCATAGAATCAGTTTTTTGTGGATTAACATGGGCAGTTTTTACACCAAACAGGATCGGTGAATACGGCGGAAGAGTTTTTTTTCTGTCACCAAAAAGAAGGATAATAGGGATTGTTGTAATGGCAGTAGGAAATATCGGGCAAATGGTACTGACAAATATTTTTGGTGCTATTGCCTTATGCTTATTCATCAACAAATTTATTGATATGGATTATCGGTTGTTTTATGCCCTTGTAGTTTTATCAATGATGTTTTGTTTGTTTTTTATACTCTTCTACTTTAATATTAGATGGTTGAATGGTATTTTACTTTCTTTTCGGGTTACACGAAAATACAAGAAATTTTATAGTGTTCTTTCGAGATATCAGACGGCGGAATTGTTAGGTATACTTATGTTTTGTTTAGCAAGGTATATAGTTTTTAGTACGCAATACTTCATTTTGTTTAACTGGTTGATACCGGAAATACATTCCCTTGATATCCTGATGATGGTAAGTATTTTGTTTTTTGTTCAGTCCACTTTACCGTCCCTGGATATTTTTGATATTGGGGTCAGAAGTGTTACTGCGGCTTACTTCTTTGGTTTTGTGACTACCCAGGATATAGCGGTAATTGCGTGTATTGCTATAATCTGGCTAATAAATATTATTATTCCAGCTATATTAGGCTCCTATTTTGTTTTTAAACTAGATTTTTTTGGAAATTCCAGGCATAATTAATTTGATAATCTTTATTCTTACTGCTTTATATTTAATAATAGTAGTGGTTTTTATCAGAGGATGGTATAAATTGGTAGACTATTTGCCATCAACAAATCAATTAAGTACAAAAGTATCTGTTATTGTTGCCGCAAGAAATGAAGAAGGAAATATCTCCAAAACTTTAGATGACCTACTTGCTCAATGTTATGACAGACAGCTAACTGAGATAATTTTTATTGATGACCACTCCACTGACCGAACCTCAGAGATCATTAAATCATATAATGGGTTTGGAGTTAAGTTAATACAATTGAATGAGGACAGACCGCTGAATTCTTATAAAAAGAAAGCAATTCAAACGGCTATTGCAGAATCGTCGGGTACATTAATCGTTACCACAGATGCCGACTGCAGGATGGGGCCTCACTGGCTAAGGGCGATAGTATCGCTTTATGAAATAAAGAAGTATAAGATGATCTCCTCACCAGTAGTATATTTTGAAGAAAGTAGTTTTTTTGAACGTGCCCAGTCTTTAGAATTTCTCTATCTCATTGGTTTAGGTGCGGCCACAATTGGCAATGGAAGACCTGCAACTTGTAACGGGGCAAATCTTGCTTATGAAAAAGAAGCTTTTTACGAAGTTGGGGGATTTAGTGGAATTGATGACCTTGCTTCTGGCGATGATGAGCTGTTATTACACAAAATGGCAGCAGAATTCGCCAATAACATAGGATTTTTAAAAAATAGTGAGGCTATAGTCTATACCCATGCCAAAGGTACTTTAAAAGAATTTATTCAGCAGCGCAAACGCTGGTCATCAAAAAGTACCCGATATAAAAATAAATCTATCATTGTTCTTGGGGTTTTTATATGGCTCTTCAATTTAAGCATAGTGGTTAATATAGGTATGGGTTGTCTTAATGACCTCTATTTAAAGGTCGCTTTTATCCAATTATTGACCAAGATGGCTGTTGAGTTTCTTTTTCTGTATGGTGTGACAAGCTTTGTAAACAGAAGAAAATTATTATTATTGGTACCAGTGCTTAGCATATTGCACATTATTTACATTATTTACATTGGAATAGCCGGTAATTCTGGAAAATACAAATGGAAAGGGAGAATGGTAAGGTAATGGAAAAATTTAATAGCCCTTTACAAAAGGCCTGGAGACGATTTAAAAAGAATAAACTTGCTTTTGGCGGACTTTTGTTTGTTCTGCTGCTAATGCTGATGGGTATTTTAGGATATTTAATAACTCCGGATCAAACTCCTCAGGCCAATACGATGCATTTACAACTTAGCAATAAAAAACCGGGCCGTACTTTTAATTTTCTCATCATCAGCAGAAATGGAAATGTCAAGCGAGTAGGCATAATTGAAAAGATGTTCTTTGGACAACAAGCTGATTTTAAAAGTATCCCGGTCACTTCCCTTCGCAAAGTCGGAAACAAGATTCTTGCAAGAGAATATATCGGTGATGACGAACAAGCAGAAGAAGTTGTGTATCCTTTAGTAAATGGAAACTACAGCTATACTCAAAAGTTTTGGCTTGGAACAGATATTTATGGAAGAGATCTTTTGAGTAGATTAATTCTCGGAATTAGGGTGTCGCTATCGGTGGGGTTAATCGCAGTACTCATCTCTCTTTTTATAGGAGTGAGCCTCGGCGCTATGGCCGGTTATTTTGGTGGAAGGACAGACGCTGCTATCAGCTGGTTTATGAATGTCATCTGGTCCCTGCCTTCATTATTGTTGGTAATAGCAATATCATTTGCGCTGGGGAAGGGGTTTTGGCAGATATTTATCGCCGTTGGACTGTCCACATGGGTAGAAGTATGCCGTTTAGTGCGGGGACAGGTAATGGCCTTAAAAGAAGTAGAATTTATAGAGGCTTCCAAATCTTTGGGTTTTTCGACAACTAGAATTATTGTCAGACATATATTACCCAACATAATAGGGCCCATACTCGTAGTAGCTTCTGCAAATTTTGCCTCTGCGATCTTACTGGAAACCGGTCTGAGCTTTCTTGGTTTTGGGGCACAACCTCCCATGCCAAGCTGGGGAGGGATGATTAAAGAGCACTACGGATACATTATTATGGATGCAGCATATCTCGCTATATTGCCAGGTTTAGCGATTATGTTAACAGTGTATGCCTTCAATTTGCTTGCTATTGGGCTTCGTGACGCATTTGACGTCAGGTCTCAAAATATTTCCGTTTAATGAACTGTAATTTGTAGCTTTGCTATCATGTTGCTACACGCTTATCAGAAAGAGCTTTTAGAAGCAGGGTGTGACGAAGCCGGTAGAGGCTGTCTTGCAGGACCTGTTTTTGCTGCAGCTGTAATCTTACCACCTGATTTCATTGCCGGTGAATTAACGGATTCTAAAAAGCTTACGCACAAACAGCGTTGTGCCCTGCGGCTGATCATAGAGAAGGAAGCCATTGCCTGGGCCGTTGCAGAAGTGGATAACTATGAAATTGATAAGATCAATATTCTCAATGCTTCGTTTTTAGCAATGCACCGTGCAATTGAAAAACTGGTTGTAAAACCGGCGTATTTAAGTATTGATGGTAATAGGTTCAAAGCCTATCCGGATATACCTCATGCCTGCATTATAAAGGGAGATGGCAAATACCTGAATATAGCCGCAGCCTCTATTCTTGCAAAGACTCACAGGGACGAGTTTATGGAAAATATTTCTTTTCAATATCCTCATTATCAATGGCAGCAGAATAAAGGGTACCCCACTGTGGTTCATAGAAATGCTGCTCTTGAATATGGATTGTCCCCATTTCACCGTAAAACTTTTTCTATAACCGCGCCCCAACTCCAGCTATTTTCCAAAAGCGAATGTTAATTTGTATTTTCACCTGATTGAAAACATTAATTCTTACAAATAGGGTCCCTTTTCCGCCAAATAGCGGATATCCAATAGTAGTATACAACACCATGAAAGGTCTACTAAAGCTTGGGGTAGAGATTACTTTGTTTAGTATCAACACCAATAAGCATAGGGTTGATGTGGATGATATTTATGACCCCGTTTTTGATAGTATTAATTTCCATTCCTTCAGTCTCGATACTGAGGTAAATATATGGGGAGCTTTCTTTAATATTTTTTCCAATCAATCTTACAACGTTTCCCGGTTTTTTGATGATGATGCTGCCAGGCTGCTGGAAGAGATCCTGAGAGAGAATGAGTTTGATATCATTCAGTTTGAAGGTCTTTTTGTAGTGCCATATCTGGATATTGTGAAGGCAAACAGCAAAGCAAAAGTAATTTACCGTGCCCATAATATTGAATTTGATGTTTGGGAACGAATAGCAATGACAGAACGGTTTACTCCCCGCAGAAAATATTTGCAGTTCCTTGCCCGTCGTTTAAAAGTCTATGAAACTGAGCAGATCAACCGGTTTCATCAGGTATTTGCCATTAGTGAGCAGGACAGGCAAAGCATTGTTCGTTTTGGTTGCCAGACCGCACTGGAGGTCTTTCCTGTTGCCTTGGATTTTGAGAAATACGTCACTGATAGTTCAAAAACCAGTTTTCCTACGCTATTTCATTTGGGAGCAATGGACTGGCGTCCTAATAAAGAAGGACTGGAATGGTTCTTAGACGAAATATGGCCCGATATAGAGACATTAAGCAGTGAGTTACGATTTTACATTGCAGGTAAACACATGCAGGCGGAATTTTTTGACTATGACTCAGAGAACCTGGTAGTAGAAGGGGAAGTATTTGATGCCGTAGAATTTATCAATTCAAAAGCCATTATGATTGTTCCATTGCTATCAGGAAGCGGGATGCGTGTTAAAATTGTTGAAGGAATGGCCATGAGAAAATGTATCATCGCTACCAGCATGGCAGCAGAGGGGATCAGGTGTCATCACGGTAAAGATATACTCATTGCAAATACTGCTGATGAATTTTACAGGTCGATCTTGCAATGTATCACAAATCCCAATAAGTGGCGGGAAATTGGAGAGAATGCCAGAAGAACGGTTGAAAGAGATCACGATATTTCTTCTATCTCTAAACGAATGCTGAAAGTCTATCAAAAGTTAGTTAGTGCTTAAATTTTATGTACTTTTGCCGACGTTTTTATAGATAAATCAAATGAAAAATACTGCGTTAACAGAGAAGCACATTTCCCTAGGAGCTAAAATGGTACCATTTGCAGGCTACAACATGCCGGTCCAGTATGAAGGTATCAATGCCGAGCATGCTGTAGTAAGAAATGGCGTGGGTGTATTTGATGTTAGCCACATGGGTGAGTTTATGTTGAAAGGCGAAAATGCCCTTGATTTAATTCAACGTGTTACCAGCAATGATGCGTCAAAACTTTATGATGGTAAAGTACAGTATTCTTGTCTTCCAAATGAAGAAGGCGGCATCATCGATGATCTGCTGGTTTACCGGATAGATGAAAAAACGTACATGCTGGTAGTGAATGCATCTAATATAGAAAAAGACTGGAACTGGATCCAAAAATATAATGATAAGGATGTAGAAATGCATAATATATCTGATAGAACCTCCCTATTGGCCATTCAGGGCCCTAGGGCGGCAGATGCTTTGCAAAGTCTTACGGATGTTGATCTGGGGTCAATGGAGTATTATAATTTTGTAAAAGGTACGTTTGCAGGAGTGGGGAATGTCGTAATTTCGGCAACAGGATATACAGGTGCGGGTGGATTTGAGATCTATTTTGAGAATGAACATGCCGATAAGATCTGGGATGCAATTTTTGAAGCAGGTGCAGCCTTTAATATTAAGCCGATAGGGCTAGGCGCACGTGATACCCTGCGTTTAGATATGGGTTTCTGTTTGTATGGCAATGATATTGATGACACCACCTCTCCTATAGAAGCAGGCCTCGGCTGGATCACTAAATTCACCAAAAAATTCACCAATTCAGAAGCCCTGCTCGAACAAAAAGAACAAGGGGTCAAAAAGAAGCTAATTGGCTTCGAAATGATCGACAGGGGCATTCCGCGCCACGACTATGAAATAACTGATTCGGAAGGAAGGAATATTGGTAAAGTTACTTCGGGTACTCAATCTCCTTCCTTACAGAAGGCAATAGGTATGGGCTATATTGAAAAAGGAATGGATAAAGAAGGAACAGAGATCTTTATTAATATCCGTAACAATAAGATCAGGGCCAAAGTTGTTAAATTCCCATTTTTTAAATAAGGAATATTAATTGCCGATGCCTAAACGTATAGAGGTTTGTTTAACGCCCGCATTACTACATCTTTATGATGTAAAGGACAGCATTGTTGTTGTGATAGATATTCTCCGAGCGACATCATCAATCGTATATGGTATTGCCAATGGTGCAAGTGCAATTATACCGGTAGCCAATGTTGAAGATTGCCTTCAGTATTCAGGCCAGGGCTATTTATTAGCTGCCGAGCGGAACGGGGAAGTGGTTGAAGGATATGACTTCGGAAACTCCCCCTTTTCCTATACTGCAGAAAAAGTAGCGGGAAAAACTGTTGTATTGACAACGACCAATGGTACAAAGGCACTTCATATGGCAAGAGAAACGGCGTACCAGGTAATAATCGGATCCTTTTTAAATTTAAAATCCTTATGTGCCTGGCTTAAGACACAAGATAGAAGTGTCCTGCTGCTGTGTGCAGGATGGAAAGATGCATTTAATCTGGAAGACACCCTGTTTGCCGGTGCGGTAGTTTCTGATCTCAGGAAAGACTTTGATCATTTTGATGATTCATCTATAGCTGCAGAAGACTTGTATCAACTCGCAAAAAATGACCTGCGTAAATATCTTCATAAATCTTCTCATAGCCACAGGCTTGCCGCGCTTAACATTGAGGAAGACGTGAAGTTTTGCCTGCAACTTGATATATGTAAAGCGATCCCGGTTTTAATAGGGGATACCTTGATTGCTTTAGAGACCGATTAGTTATTTAGGTTTGTACTTTGAACCATTTAATATTTTTTGAGCATCCTGTTCGGCCATTAGCTGCTGTAAGGTTACATCTTTATTTTCAGTCATGTATTTTCTTACAATTTGCCAGCCAGTCCATATGCCTAGTTTTGGGGCAGATTCATTCTTTTCTCCCAATCCGGGAGTGAAAGGGCCTTCACTCAGGTATACCTGTATCTTTTGATAGTCTGTTTCAAAAAGCAAATTGTTTTGCAGATAGAAAGCCCAGATGTCACTTTCAAAAGTTTTGCACCATTCAACCTGATTGCCTGTATAGCCTATTTTCACAGAGTCAGGCACGCTTTCCTCAAGTATCCTATCCATAAAGTACAGGATTTTACCATTATGGATCATCTTTGAGATTAAGGTCCTGTCTTCATCAAGCTCCGGAAAGAGTTCTTCCCTGGCATAGGTCTCGGTGACACGTGGTATGATATATTCGGGACTGAAACGCCTTGAAAGATAGGCAGGGACACTTTGCACGATTGCTTTATAGAATTTGCTTTCATCACCTAAAAACATGTCCAGGCCTATTCCCATATAATTGTCGCCAACAGGGGTCTGAACGGCAAAGCCAGACACAAAAGAAATGAAATTTGGGATCTTCGCTTTTGGATAATAATGTCTGATGTACCTGAAAGCTAGGTCTAACTCACTTTCTACAGACCCAAGGGTTTTAAATACACTGTCAACCTCATAGGTCAGATCTGTATAAGCCTGATCTTTATACAATGTCTCCATGACTTCCTGTTCTGTATACTCAAAATTGCCTACCATTCTATGGATATAGTCATCGTAGAAATTAGTGTATTTTTTTTTGAGAATTGATGCTGTCTGATTGATGTCTTTAGATTTTCCAGCATACAACTCCTTGTCAAAACGTAAGATTTTTACATCCAGATGTATGTTGCTAATATCTGGTTTGCTGTCATGTTTGCATGAAACAAACATTAGCAGGCCACATAATAAAAAAAATAGATAGCTTTGACCGAATTTGACGTTATATATCATTACAGGCAAATATAAAATAAGTTTATATAAGCCTCATAACCGTAAGAATATATTGGCATGAAACAAACATTTATCTGTTTAGTATTATTAATGATGTCAGGAAGCAGCTATGCTCAGGATCTGACGGTTCCCTATTATGGCTTTAGGCTAGGATTAACAGCTCATCCTACCATAGGATGGGTAAAACCACAAATTGGTAAAAGCAATAGTGTCTCAATGGGGTTTTCTTATGGATTAATTGCTGATTTCAATTTTACCCAGAATTACAGTTTTGCTACAGGTTTAACGATTACTACCATTAATGGAAAAACCAAAGAAGCAAGAACCGTATCGAATGAGCCTCCTGCACAGACCGAAGTGCAGTTAAAATATAAGCTTCAATATATTGAAATTCCACTTACCCTTAAACTAAAAACGGTAAAAATAGACGACGTTCGATGGTATGGACAATTTGGTCTTTCAAACGATTTTAAAATCCGTGCCAGGCAGGATGTTAACGAAAAGACGGATACTGAATATGCGCCTGAAAGTATCAAGTTTTACAGATCAGGATTGATCATCGGAGCAGGAGCTGAGATCGATATTAATGGGAATATGAGTGTTACAACCGGATTGACTTTCAACAATGGATTTACTAATATTACAGGTGACAAAGATAACCGTATCCGCAATCATTATATAGGTGTAAATTTTGGGGTATTTTTCTAAGAAATCAACCGGACAGATAAAAAGATTACTAAACAGGAATGAACATAGCACTTGCGCAACTCAACTATCACATTGGCAATTTTGAGTATAATACTAAGAAGATCATCGACCATATTCAGCTTGCGAAAGACAAAGGAGCTGATTTGGTAGTTTTTGCGGAGCTGGCAATCTGTGGATATCCTTCACGTGATTTTCTCGAATTCGATGAATTCATCGAACTATGTGAAGAAGCAGCAAATGAAATAGCGCAGCATTGTCATGGAATAGCATGTATTGTTGGCCTGCCAATAAAGAATAATACAATTGCCGGCAAAGACCTTTACAATGCGGCCCATTTTATAGAAGAGGGCAAGATTACGTCTACTGTGAAGAAAGCATTACTTCCTAATTATGATGTTTTTGACGAATATCGCTATTTTGAACCGGGTAGTGAATTTCGATGCATCGAATATAAGGGCCGAAAAATAGCATTAACAATCTGTGAAGATCTATGGAACATCAATGACAATCCATTGTATATTTCAAATCCTATGGATCAGTTGATCCTGCAGAAACCTGATTTTATGATCAATATTGCGGCGTCCCCATTCTCTTATGCACATGATGATGAAAGAATGGTTGTACTGGCAGACAATGCCAGGAAATATAACCTGCCTTTGCTATATGTAAATCAGGTAGGAGCGCAAACAGAAATCATATTCGATGGAGGTTCGGTTGCATTTGACAGAAAAGGCAGCCTGCTTGATGAAATGAAATATTTTGAAGAAGAACTGAAAATATATGAAATCAAGGGAAGTGAGATTAGTGGTTATTCGCCCATGGCACACGAACCTCTCTCAGATATTGAACAGATCTATCATGCACTCATCCTTGGTATCAAAGATTATTTCCATAAATCAGGCTTTTCTAAGGCAGTTCTGGGACTATCAGGTGGCATTGACTCTGCTATAGTTTGTGCGTTAGCATGTCGCGCTTTAGGCCCGGAAAATGTAATGGCCGTGCTGATGCCCTCCAAGTATTCTTCCGATCATTCAATCAATGATGCACTTTTACTGGTTGAAAATTTTGGTTGTCAGCATGAAATAATCCCGATCAAAGAAGCGGCAGATTCATTTGATAGTATGATGTCATCTGCTTTTAAAGACCTGCCACCTAATCTGGCAGAAGAAAATATCCAGGCCCGGTGCCGGGGAATTGTAGTGATGGCGATGTCTAATAAGTTTGGCTATATCTTGTTAAATACCTCTAATAAAAGTGAATGTGCAGTAGGTTATGGTACTTTGTATGGGGATATGTGCGGAGCAATTGGCGTAATCGGCGATATCTACAAAACACAGGTGTACGAACTTGCGAAGTTTATTAATAAGGATGCTGAAATGATCCCGTTAAATTCCATTGTCAAGCCACCTTCAGCAGAGTTACGACCCGATCAGAAAGATTCTGATTCCTTACCAGAGTACGATGTACTGGATAAGGTCCTCTTTCAATATATCGAATTAAAAAAGAGTTCCCGTGCTATTATCGCACAGGGATACGATGAGACATTGGTTAGGAGAATCATCAAGATGGTCAATAATGCAGAATTCAAGCGCTATCAGACACCACCCATATTGCGCGTTTCTCCCAAAGCCTTTGGTATGGGAAGAAGAATGCCAATCGTAGGGAAATACCTCTCTTAAACAGACCTTTTTCTCACAGAAGAGATTTTATAAAACGGAATAAGCAGGGCAAGTAGGGCTCCGATAATGCAGGAGATGATCGCTATCATATCTCCATTTTTCACATATGGTGTTATTTCGTCGTTTAAGTTTATATCTGCTTTCATTGCAGTTCTGGTCCACCATTTTGATTGTGTCAAAATGTCTCCACGTTGGTTTATAAAGCCAGAAATACCAGTATTGGCAGATCGAACTACATAACGCCGTGCCTCTATAGCGCGCAATTTTGCGTATAACAAGTGTTGTTCCTTGCCTGAGGTGTTGCCCCACCATGCGTCATTGGTGATCACAGCGATGAACTGAGCGCCATTTCTGACAGCCTCACCAATCCATTCCCCCCACAAAGATTCATAACAGATAACGGGGACAACACCAACGCCGCTTTGTGAATAAAACACTTCTGGATTATCCTGCCATCCCCAACCGCCGCTACTGCCGCCAAACTGTTCAAAAATCGGTGCCAGTACAGAAAGTGCTACAGGGAAAGGCATTTTTTCAACGCCTGGTACCAGTTTGGATTTATGATAGAACTGCACATTCGCAGAATTCTCCACCTGCATTGCTGAATTGAAATTATCTTTAAAAATGCCATATCCCCAGTTTTTGGCCGTGATCGTTTTTTGTTCATTGTAAAATCTAACGCTTTCAATCCCCGTCAGTACAGTCCCATTCTTATATTTGTCCAGGAAGTGTTGAACAATGATAAATTCTGGGTTACTATGAATTTTCTCTTCATCAGCATAATTAGGAATGGCGGTTTCGGGCCATATAAAATATTCTGTGTTGGGTTGTGCTACAGAATCTGACAGTTTAATTAGTATGTCTAATTGATCCCTGACTGGGAGATCCACGAATTTTTTATACGGGTCAATGTTAGGTTGTACCGCCACTACATTTAGTGGAACTACCTTTTCAGTATAGTTGTAGTATGTGGTTAGCGATAATCCTATTGGAACCAATATAACTATTGCTGGCACCAATATCGGCAGTGCCTTCCAGCCGCCGGCCTGCTTAATTTCTTTGTAAGCTTCAAAAACAACAATATTGCTAAGCAGTATCCATAGAGAACCACCATATACTCCCGTATATTCATACCATTGGGCTAGCTGATGCATGCCTGCCAAGCCGTTTCCTAGCGTCATCCAGGGAAAAGAAAGGTCCCATGTCTGATGCAGGTATTCCATAGCTATATAAAAGCATATCAGGCCTGCATAAGCGATGTATTTGTTTGCAACAAGGCCTAGCCTATAATATAACCAAAAAGCAAATGTCATCAGGAGCGCACCTAAACCGAAGGGTATAATAGATACTAAAGCTGCTACCAGAGGGTCATTGACAGCACTTATTGCATTATACACCCAGTAGATGGAGGCGGTGTTCCATACCAAAAAAGTTAGCCCCGCAGTCAGGAATACCCGCTTGCCCTTCTTAGACCGGTCATCGGCTTTTATAGCAGACAAAGCAATAAGGAGAGGTACGAGACCAATCAGCAGTAACGGGGTAGTATAATTAATAGGTGGCCAGGCCAGCCACATTAAAAATGAACTTAACAGGCCAAGAAAATAAACATTGCTAACTATCTTCATCGGGGGGATTATAAAGTATCTAAAATACTAGCCTTTTTTGTCTCATATTCCTCCTGAGTGATCAGCTGTTTGTCGTACAATATTTTGAGCTTTCTTAGTTTCAACGTAGTTTCATCTTCAGGCTCTTCAGCAACGAATGGCATCGTTTTATGATCCGTTAAGGGTTCTTCTGCGAATGCGTTCACAGTCACCACTGAAGGTACAGCATGCTTTTCTTCTATACTGTCCAGTCGCTGTTGCTCCTTGAAATTTTCCAGTTGCTCGCAAGATATCTGATACAATTTACGCGCTTGTACTTTAGGAATGTACTCCGTAACAATATTTTCTCCATGCTGGGGCACACAAATAAACTTAGAACCAAAAAACTCTTCCTTAAAAGAGACCTCCTTAATGCTTTTCCAGGAAATATCTTTAAAATTCATAGTGATCCCAAAGCTACCAGGCTCACAATAGAAGATACGTTTGGTGCTTACAGCAATGCAGTCAGGTAATAAGTTTACCGCCGGCTTCTTCTGAACAGCCATATAAAGCAGTTCCTCATTTGAACTTAGCATGTCGTTTAATTTTACTAAAACCCGTTCTACAGCCTTAGGGTCTTGTTCATCACTCAAAAATCTATCTATTAGTGTCATCTTTTTAAACTCATTTAGTCCTGCTCTTCACGGATACGCTTCTTCTTTACCACTTCAGCTCCCGCAATACAAATTACGAATTCTCCCTTTAATATATTGTTTTCATAATGTGATTTTATCTCTGCCAGCGTGCCCCTCACAGTTTCTTCATACAGCTTGGTGAGCTCCCTGCTTACCGATGCCTGTCTGTCCGGACCCAGGTACTGTGCAAATTCTTCCAATGTTTTAAGCAGCCGGTGCGGACTTTCATACAATATAATTGTCCTGTCTTCTTCTGCCA
Source organism: Pedobacter psychroterrae (assembly GCF_004331695.1). Lineage (GTDB taxonomy): Bacteria > Bacteroidota > Bacteroidia > Sphingobacteriales > Sphingobacteriaceae > Pedobacter > Pedobacter psychroterrae. The sequence continues at coordinate 1,410,416 of NZ_SJSL01000001.1, forward strand.
GCTTCTTAAAACGGGTCTGCCGTCCTTTTTTAACAGGCAGAAAACCCTCAAATACAAATGAATCTGAAGGCAATCCTGAGTTGACCAGGGCAGGCACAAATGCCGTTGCACCGGGCAGGCATTCCACCTCCAGCTCGTTTTTAATAGCCTCCCTGACCAGGTAAAATCCAGGGTCTGAGATGGCTGGCGTACCTGCATCAGAGATCAGGGCAACATTCTTGCCTTCTTTTAAAAACTTTATTATTTCAGATGTAGCCTGATGCTCATTGTGCTGATGATGGGAATATGCCTTTTTATCAATACCAAAATATTTAAGCAAAGGTGCACTGGTACGGGTATCTTCAGCAAGGATTACGTCGGCTTCTTTCAGTATCCGGATCGCCCTTAATGTAATATCCTCCAGGTTTCCAATTGGTGTAGGTACAAGATATAGTTTGCCCATTTGTAAATCAATCTTATCTTTGTGTAAAAAATTAAATAATGCTGCAAGTTAGTTATATCCGTGAAAATAGAGAGAAAGTTTTAGAACGACTGAGTGTACGTAATTTTAAGCAACCGGAACTGGTTGATGAAATTATTAGAATTGATGAAGAACGCAGACAGGTTCAAACTTCGCTGGATAGCCTTTCAGCCATTGCCAATGCCAGTGCAAAACAAATTGGCGAATTAATGCGTGCCGGCAACAAAGAAGCCGCGGAGCTGCTTAAAGCGGAGACTTCTGCTGGTAAGGAACAGCATAAAAAGCTTTCTGATCAGCTCTCTGATGCAGAGCTTAAATTATATAACCTCATTGTACAATTACCCAACTTACCTCATGATCTGGTAAAAGCAGGTAGTACACCAGAGGAGAATGAGATCGTGCTGGAGCATGGCAATCCTGCCGAGCTTCCCACAGGCGCTTTGCCGCATTGGGAACTTACCGCTAAATACGATATCATCGATTTTGAACTGGGAACTAAAATAACCGGTGCCGGATTTCCGGTATATAAAGGCAAGGGTGCCCGTTTGCAAAGAGCACTGATCAATTTCTTTCTTGACCACGCTACAGATGCGGGCTATAGAGAAATGCAGGTCCCGCATTTGGTAAACGAAGCTTCAGGGTTTGGAACAGGACAGCTGCCAGACAAAGAGGGGCAGATGTATCATGCCGGGATTGACAATCTATACCTTATTCCCACAGCGGAAGTTCCGGTTACCAATCTTTACAGAGATGTCATTTTAAAAGAAGAAGAGCTACCGATAAAAAATACGGCTTATACCCCATGCTTTCGTCGTGAGGCCGGATCTTATGGCGCACATGTACGTGGATTAAACCGCTTGCATCAGTTTGATAAAGTAGAAGTGGTACAGGTAGTTCATCCCGACAAATCGTACCAGGTACTCGAAGAGATGAGTGCGTATGTTCAGTCCCTGCTAAAGGAGCTTGGATTACATTACCGGGTTTTGCGTTTGTGTGGCGGTGACATGGGTTTCACATCTGCCATGACTTATGACATGGAGGTTTGGAGTGCTGCTCAGCAGCGCTGGCTGGAAGTCTCCTCCGTGTCCAACTTTGAGACTTATCAAAGCAACAGGTTGAAGCTAAGGTTTAAGAATGCTACTGGAAAAACGCAATTTGCCCATACCTTAAATGGAAGTGCCCTGGCGTTGCCGCGTATTGTTGCCGCAATATTGGAAAACAATCAAACAGAGAATGGTATTAAAATCCCTGAGGCGCTGGTAAGGTATACAGGGTTTGAATACATAGATTGATAAAAGCAGCTGCATTTTTAAGGATGCATGTAAAGTGAAAGAGGGTGACCATTATTATAATGGCTACCCTCTTTTATTGAATAGGGAAGATATAGCGCTTCTTAAAGAATAAGTATCAACAATAATATGATAATGATGATCGCTCCAACAGAAAGATAAACACCACCACCCGTTGCACGAGCTTGCTGTTTCAGTTCTTTCAATTCATTACGCAACGCCTTTCTTTCAGACTTTGAAAGATCTGATTTGTCCATTGCTTTAATTTCTTCAACACGATCAGTAATTCTTTTCAGCTGAATCTTCTGCTCTGCAGTCATTTCAGTTTTAACTTTATCGTTTTTGTCTGCAGCCGAAACTGTATTTGCACTGATGGCCATTGTAAAGACCAGCACTAAAGAGTAAATAAATTTTTTCATGTTTTAAGTTTTTTAGATATATTTCTAAACAACAAAAAACCTACCAAAGTTAATTGATAGGTTTTTTGTACTGGTTTTCTAGTGTTATACTAGAAACTGTATGCTGTTGTAGTCAACTACGTTATTTAATTTCAAATACTGTGTTCATAATGTAGTTCAGTTTTATCTTCTTGAAATCTATCTCTGCCGTATTTCCTGCCATTGCATCAGCACTTTCCGCCTTCATCATCATCACATTGCGGTACATTGGCTGCGGATATTGCTCATTGTTGACTTCCTGAATGTCAATTACGCTTCCCAATTTGTCTCCCAATGCCTCCACTAGATAAGCCGCTTTGGCTTTTGCTGCCTGCAATGCCTTTATTTTTAGCTCTTTCTTTAAAGATTCGATCTTCGAGTAGTCATAGCTCTCAATATTGGTAGATGCCACACCTTTGGGGTCTACAGCTCCAATGATGTCATTAAACTTATTCAGGTCAGAGACTTTTAAGCGATATTGTTTGCTAGCTAAAAAGTCAGGGTTTTTCTTTTTTTCAGTAGCCCATGAATAACTTGACAGGTTATTGATCGTCAGGCTTTCCTTATCAAGACCGGCTTTTTGGATTGCGCTGTAAAGCTGGTTCTCCAGGGTAGTGATCTCCACTTTTTTCTTACTGTTGTTGTCCTTCAGGTATTCTTTGAGGGATATAGCAATATAGATAATGTCGGGAGTAACTTCTGTTTCTGCAGAACCGCTTACGCTGATCTTTTTTCTTAAATCTACTTGTTGCGCCAGCGCACTTAAACTAAATAATGCAACGAAGGCAAGGGTTAATAACTTTTTCATAAGATTAAATTTTCATTTGTGTATTTAATAAGTAGATGTAAAAATCATACCAATTCCACAAGCCTATTTAAAATTATTGGTGATTATTCCTCAACTACCTCACTATTAATGCTGATTTCTTCTTTCACATCTTCCTTAAAATAGGTTTTCTGAAAGATCAGAATGATCACCACACCCACTGAGATCGCTGCATCGGCTATGTTAAATACCGGTCTGAAAAATATAAAATCTTCGCCGCCCCATATCGGTAGCCATGAAGGGAAGTGTCCCTGCAAAATAGGGAAATAGAACATATCTACTACTCTGCCGTGAAACCATCCCGCATAGCCATATATTTTGCCATAAAATACAGAGTCGATGATATTTCCTAAAGCTCCTGAAAATATCAGTGCTACGTTCAGTATCAGCCCTCTGTGATATTTTCTCTGGATCAGGTAATGCAACCCATAACCTATTCCTGCTACGGCCGCTATCCTAAACAGTGATAAAGCAAGTTTTCCAAATTCACCACCAAACTCAAGGCCAAAAGCCATCCCGTTGTTCTCTGTAAAATGAATGATAAACCAATCGCCCATGATCTTAAACTCCTGACTCATGTACATATTGGTCTTGATCCAGGTTTTCAAAACCTGGTCGGCAAGCAATACAAAGAAAATAATCAGCAAAGGTTTTGTATAGCCTTTCATTATGATTGCTTCAGTTTAGCTTCCATACTTAGCGTAGCGTGCGGGACTGCACGTAAGCGTTCCTTTTGAATTAACTTTCCTGTTTCTCTGCAAATGCCATAAGTCTTGTTCTCTATACGTACTTGTGCAGCTTCCAGGTTTTCGATAAACTTTTTCTGGCGCGCGGCCAACTGGTTCAGTTGCTCTTTTTCAAGAGTCGCAGAACCATCTTCCAGCGTTTTGTAAGTGCCGGAAGTATCTTCCGTACCATTAGAATTCGGACTGCTTAACGAGTTTGTCAAATCAAGAAACTCTTGTCTGGCCATACGTAATTTTTCCTGAATCAATTCTTTAAATTCTTGAAGTTCACTGTCAGAGTACCTTGTTTTTTCTTTTTCCATAATATTTATTGTTGTGCAATCGAAATTTGAAGTTCAACATCATCGATTACTATTTTGTTTCCATTATCTATATTCTCGTCCAATTTAATGTCATCCGCCAATATTTCCGAGCAAATGTAGGCTTTATTCTGCGCTACCGCAGCGGCTATCAGATGATGCTTTTGTAAACTTACCGATATCCTGTCTGTAACTTCGAAATTCATCTCTTTTCTCAGGTTCTGAATTCTGTTGATCAGCTCTCTCGACAGTCCTTCCTGTTTCAGTTCTTCTGTGATCGTCACATCAAGTGCTACCGTCAGGTTTCCCATATTTGCTACCTGCCATCCAGGGATGTCCTCTGCCATGATTTCCACGTCGCTCAGCATGATCTGGTATCTTCCTTCAAGTACCATAACCTGCCCTTCGCTTTCAATTTTAGCAATGTCATCCTGTGTAAATTCAGAAATAGCCTGTGCTACCGCTTTCATGTCCTTTCCTGCTTTTTGCCCTAAAGCTTTAAAATTAGGCTTTATTTTTTTAGTAATAAAACCTGCAGTATCAGTTATGTACTCTATTTCTTTGATATTGGTTTCTGAGAGGATCAATTCCTTTACCAGCTCTACTCTTTCTGCGAATTTATTGTCAAGTACAGGGATCAGTATCCTGGCCAGTGGCTGACGGACATTGATGCTTGTTTTTTTACGCAGTGACAATACCATCGAGGAGATGTCCTGTGCGAGGTGCATACGCTCATTCAGTTCATTGTCGATCAGCGAAGTGTCTGCAGTCGCTAAAAGCGCCAAGTGCACCGACTCAAGTTTATTGTTAACATCACCGGCCGTTAAGTTTTTAAATAACCAGTCGGCAAAGAATGGTGCAATGGGCGACATTAACTGCGATATGCTTAGCAGGCAGCTGTACAATGTTTCGTACGCAGCCTTTTTATCGCCTGTCATTTCACCTTTCCAAAAGCGGCGGCGGGACAGACGGATGTACCAGTTGCTCAGGTGCTCGTCTACAAATGACTGTATCGCCCTTGCTGCTTTCGTCGGTTCATAAGCCGCGTAACTTTCATCCACCTCGGCAATCAGGTTTTGAAGCAGCGACAAGATCCACCTGTCCAGTTCACTGCGCTCAGCTACAGGAGTAAGGTTGTCCTCGTCTATTACAAACTGATCAATGTTGGCATACAGGGCAAAAAAAGCATAAGTGTTGTAAAGCGTTCCGAAAAACTTCCTGCGTACTTCAGCAATCCCTTCGCTGTCAAACTTCAGGTTGTCCCATGGGTTTGCATTAGAGATCATGTACCAGCGTGTTGCATCAGGGCCATATTCTGCTATCGTACTGAAAGGATCTACCGCATTGCCCAGACGCTTAGACATCTTCTGTCCGTTTTTGTCCAGAACCAGGCCATTTGATACTACATTTTTATAAGCGATCTTATCAAATACCAAAGTCCCTATTGCATGAAGCGTATAAAACCATCCGCGTGTCTGGTCTACACCCTCTGCAATAAAATCTGCAGGGAAATCAGTATGCTCATCGATCTTGTCTTTATTCTCAAAAGGGTAGTGCCACTGTGCATATGGCATGGCGCCAGAGTCAAACCACACATCTATCAGGTCGCTCTCGCGCTTCATAGGCTTGCCTGACGGCGAAACAAGGATGATCTCGTCCACTACATTTTTATGCAGGTCTACCAGATCATAGTTGGCCTCATCCATGTTCCCAATCTCAAAATCCTTAAAAGGATGCGTTTTCTGGACCCCAGCCTCGATGGACTTATCTATTGCCTTATACAATTCTTCTACAGAACCGATCAGTACTTCTTCTTTCTTATCTTCTGTACGCCATATAGGCAATGGAATACCCCAATACCTGGAGCGCGAAAGGTTCCAGTCATTTGCATTCTTTAGCCAGTTGCCAAACCGTCCTTCACCGGTAGCTTTAGGCTTCCAGTTGATGGTCTCATTCAGGTCAAACATGCGGTCTTTCACGTCTGTCACCTTAATGAACCATGAATCAAGCGGGTAATATAGCAGCGGCTCATCAGTTCTCCAGCTATGCGGGTAACTGTGCACATACTTTTCTACTTTAAAAGCCTTATTTTCTTCTTTCAAACGGATGGCGATCTCTACGTCTACTGACTTTTCAGGAGCTTCGCCTGCCTCATAATATTCATTTTTCACATACTTTCCGGCCAGTTCGCCCAGATGTGAAGTAAACCTGCCCTGCAGGTCTACGAGGGGTACGGGAGTGCCATTGTCATCCAATACCAGCATTGGCGGTACCTCAGGCACAGCCTCTTTCGCGACCTTAGCATCATCCGCACCGAAAGTAGGAGCTGTGTGTACAATACCTGTTCCGTCTTCCGTAGTCACAAAGTCGCCCGCTATCACACGGAACGCATTTTCAGGATTTTTGTAAGGTAAAGTATAAGACAATAATTGCTCATATTTAATTCCAACCAGGTCAGCACCTTTACATTCAGCCAGTACCTGATACGGAATCTTTTTATCACCTGCTTTAAAATTATTAAAATCTTCAGCATCTGTGCTTTCAAAATACAGCTTACTAAATTGCTTACCCACCAGGTTTTTAGCCAGGATCACTTTTACAGGAAGGAAGGTATACTGGTTAAATGTACTGACCAATACATAGTCAATCTTCGGCCCTACAGTTAGCGCTGTATTGGAAGGCAAAGTCCATGGTGTGGTGGTCCATGCAAGGAAGTAGATGTCGCCAAAATCCTTTAAAAAATCAGGCAGGGTAGCCGGTATAGATTTAAACTGGGCTACAATAGTCGTGTCAGTTACATCCCGATAAGCCCCGGGCTGGTTTACCTCATGAGAGCTCAGTCCAGTTCCCGCTTTTGGTGAGTATGGCTGGATGGTATATCCTTTATAAAGCAATCCTTTATCATAGATCTGCTTCAGCAGCCACCATACAGATTCCATGTATTTAGACTTGTAGGTGATGTATGGATCACTCATGTCTACCCAATAGCCCATCTTTTCGGTAAGGTCATTCCATACATCAGTATAGCGCATTACCGTCCTTTTACAGGCCTCATTATATTCTTCTACAGAAATGGTCTTTCCGATGTCTTCTTTGGTGATTCCAAGTTCTTTTTCAGTGCCGAGCTCTACAGGAAGGCCATGTGTATCCCATCCTGCTTTTCGTTTTACCTGAAACCCTTTAATTGTTTTGTAACGGCAAAAAATATCCTTTATAGCGCGGGCCATTACATGGTGAATACCCGGCATTCCGTTTGCTGAAGGTGGACCTTCATAAAACGTAAACGGGTTTGATTTTGACCGGGTAGAAATGCTTTTTTCAAAAATGTTTTCCGCCTTCCAAAAATCAAGTATTTCTTCCCCTATTTTAGCTAAGTCTAACTGTTTAAATTCCCTATACATCAATCAAGTATCTCCAAAAATTAAAGGATGCAAAGTTAAGGTATTAGAACGAGAAATTGAAGTGTTAATTGGTTGTGTATTTATAGCAGATCATAACAGACTTCAGCCTATTGCGCATCTTGTTCGCAACTTGATCGTACTTTGTTCGCAAAAGGGGTACTTTTTGCGAACAAAGTACGACTGAGGTATGGAATAAGTAATATGGAAGATACAGTTATCACGAACCGCGCAGTATTTTCACTATTTTCCTTCCCTTTGCCAGCTCATCCACCAACTTGTCCAAATACCTCACCTGCTGTGTTAAGGGATTCTCAATTTCCTCAATACGATATCCACAGATTAGTCCGGTGATGAGGCCTGCATTTGGATGCAGAGAAGCGAATTGAAAGAAAGTTTCAAAAGTTACTTTTTTCTCAATCAGGACTTTTAATTTCTCGTCGTCGAAGCCGGTTAGCCACGCTATCACCTGATGCAACTCCTCTTTTGTCCTGCCTTTGGCGGTTACTTTTGCTATATACATCGGATAGACGGAGGCAAAAGTCATTTTTGCAATGCGTTCATTATGTTTGTCTGTGGTATTCATACTATGAAAATTAATGCAACTGTCCTCAGTGTATTTATCTTTAAGGTAGTTAAATATAAGAAATATAAGCTTTGGAGCTTTTTGCATAACAGTTCTGTCTGTCAATTGTTTTTATATCTGGCAATGCAGTCATTCACATAGTTTGGATTGGTTTTTGTTTACGTATATCTATCTAAAAAAATGTGCCATGATAAAAGTCCTCAAACTACAAAAAGCATTAGTTGCCTTCATATTAGGCGCATTGGCTTTAGTCGCATATATCATTATGGACAGTAATAAAGTTGAAGGTAGCAGGGCGATGCTTACCGTATCTGGCATCCTGCTTATGGCAGGGGCATTGATGTCACTTTATCCCATTCTTTTTGCAAAAAAAGATAAGCAGGGTCAGGTCCAGCTGGATGCTGAAAAGCATGAAGAAATGCTGGCTGATACGGAGAATACGAAGGCAGCTTCGTCACATACGGAATCTTCTGCTAATCCTTAACTATGAAGTGCCTTCCAGATAAGGCCATATACATCTGTAGCTTTTAACGCTGTATCATTTAAGCTTTTGTCGGCGATTACTACAGGATGAAATTCCTGCGGTGTATCTACGCTGCCATGTGAACCGCCTACCAGTGTGGCATCCAGTGGAATCACATCCATTACATATCTGAACCCGGCCTTTTTACGAAGCAGCTTGTATGCTGCACGGGGTTTGGATGACATGAACATCTCTACAGGGTCATATCCCGGTTTTTTGTGGATATCCACACAGCGGGCATAGTCGGGTGCCACAGCATCGTCCAACCAGAAGTAATAAGTAAACCAGCTTTTAGCGGATGCAACCAATACAAAATCTCCTGCCCTTGGATGGTCCATCCCATATTTTTTCTTGCCTTCTTCATCCAGGATCAGTGCTATGCCAGGAGTTTTTTCCAGCAAGGCTTTGACCTGTTCTTTTACTGAAGGATTATTGATGTATACATGGGCTACCTGGTGATCGGCTACTACAAATGCTTTGGAAGCTCCTGCATCCAGCAATTCCAGTCCGCGCTCTACCCTGATTTGAAGCAGGTTGTTTTGTCTGAATACCCTGTTTAAATGTATGGGTTCGCTTACAGGTGTAATGCCATATTCAGACAGGATGATGATGTTGGCGCCTTGTTTTTCATAGTGTGTTACCAGGTCTTTTACTACTTCATCTACTTCAGAAAGCTCCTTGCTGATCTTTGATAGGTCCTGACCAAACTTCTGCAAGCAGTAATCAAGGTGTGGTAAATAGATCAGCGTAAGTGTAGGGTTGTACAGCTCATCAGTGATGATAGATGCATCTGCAATCCAACGGGTTGATTTAATATTTGCTCCCGGTCCCCAGAAGGAAAACAAAGGAAACTGACCTAATTTATTTTGAAGCGTATCTCTAAGCTCAGCGGGTTCGGAATAACAGTCAGGCATTTTTCTGCCATCTGCCAGGTAATTTGGGCGGGGGGTGACAGAATAGTCTGCATTTGAATACATATTGTACCACCAGAACATATTGGAACACGTAAAGTTAGGGTCTTCTTTTTTTGCCTGATCCCATATCTTATCTGCCAGCACCAGTTTGTTTGACTGTTTCCAGAACTTAATTTCTGCATCTGTATGGTCATACCAGCCATTACCAACTATACCGTGTTCTGATGGTTGTTTTCCCGTAAGGTAGGTAGACTGCACTGCTGTGGTCACCGCCGGTAGCATAGGAGCTATGGTATGCAGTTTTTTTTCTTTGGTATATTTGTCAAGAAAAGGTGTATGCACACCAATCAGGTTTGACGACAGGCCTACTACATCTATTACTACGGTTTTCTTCATCTTAATCGGTTTTGGTGGGGTAGATTATGCTAACTTACTGCTAACCCACAGCAGTTCTTTGCTAATGGATTCTGCTATGGGTAGTTTAATCTGCTGAGGCAATACTTCCCATGTATAGGTTTCTACCTCCATATGGTTGGTAAAAGGATTGTTTTTTTGAATAGTTAGTACTTCAATGATGTCCTGCTGAGTGGTGGAAAGCAGGCCGATCTCCTGGATGGATATCGGCACATGATAATGCGCCCTCCATTCCTGAACATAAGCATTGTCAAAGTCTTCCAGTGCTTCAGGCAGGTCAAGGTAACGCAGTAAACTGCCGTCCTGCTGTCTGGCTACCACTTGATGAAGGTATACAGGCTCGTTAAACTGATCAAATGCTTTTTTAATTTGCCCGCGCTCTGCAGCAGGTTTATTGAGATCGGCCTTTAGCGCTGCGCTGATCTGGATCTTACCTACTTTGATGTTTTTTGCGGCAAGTTCACTGATGATTTCCGCATGGGGTTCATAGCCGATAGCAAAATGGCATACATCATAACAAAGCATCAGGTGTCTTCTGATCTGTGCTTCAGCATCGGCTTCGCTAAGGTTAAATACTTCTGAAATCGCTGGAATACCCAGGCTAAGCAGATCTCCTTCAAACCAGTCTATAAATTCCCTCCCGGTCTCCATCATGCCGTCGGGTTCAGGTTCTATGTCGAGGTGCAATACTTTGCCTGTTTCATTATATATGCGGATCAGTTCACTGATCACTTCAACGACATGCAGGGTGCCTTTTTCAGTTGCTTCTTTTAAAGAACCTTCTGTAGTATACCAGTGTCTGTAGCCAAGCGGATTGGTAGAGATGCCGCCGTCCATTCCCTGGGGGAGTAATTCCTTCAGGATATGAAAGAGCCTAAGCGTGTAATCCCTGCGGGATTCGGTAACCCATCCAGGGGTATGTACATCGGCTTTTACCACCGTACGGTGAAATTCTCCATAGGGAAAGCCGTTCATGGTAAAAACGTAGGTTTCGTTGTCTTTCAGCCACTGCTTAAATTCAGTAAGTGCAGCTGGCTGCGACAAAGCCAGGCTCGCTTCGTTTGACAACCTTAGGCCCAGTCCCATCTGCTTGCCGGGTGATACAGACTGCTTGATGAGTGGTAAGTTGAGTTTTAAGGCTTCAAAGTCTTCTGTCCAGTTCTTCCCCGGATGTATATTGGTACAGTAAGTAAGGTGGCCGCTGTTGAGTTTCATTATTAAGCGATATTAAAGCTTGTCCCGTTCTCAATGAATTTAGCCACATAATTGCTGGAAGCTATCAAAAGCTGATGATCCATTTGGTTTACTTCCTTTCCGGTACCTAGATCGGTGAGCAGGGTAATGGTCAGTATTCCTCCCAGGTGCTCCTGAAACTCGGCCAGTCCTTTTAAAATAGGAGAGTCTGTATCCTTAATCTGGATCAGCGGGTTGGATATGTCATACCCCAGTTTCACCAGAAGGTTTAGTATCCTTTGCAATTTATCTTCTGATAGCAGGCCGGTTAGGAAAGAGTAGACACTGTCGAGCGCGATGCCCATCGCTACGGCCTCTCCATGAAGCACACTAAAGTTGCTGAGTTGTTCGAGTTTATGCGCAGCCCAATGCCCGAAGTCTAATGGCCTGGCAGATCCTGTTTCGAAAGGATCATCTCCGCCTATATGGTTCAGGTGCAGTTGCGCACATACCTTTATCAGGTAGTTCATGCTTTCTGTGTTGCGGGCCACCAGTTCATCTGCATGGTCTTCCAGCCAGTAAAAGAATTTCGGATCTTTAATCAGGGCTACTTTTACCGCCTCAGATATGCCGGATCGGTAATCTCTGTCTGTCAATGTATTTAAAAACAGTTCATCATTGAATACCGCGGCAGGAGGCGCAAAGGTGCCAAGGAAATTCTTCTTGCCATCGTAATTGATGCCGTTTTTAACGCCTATTCCTGAGTCATTTTGTGACAACACAGTAGTAGGGATGCGGATGTGCTTGATGCCGCGGTGAGAAACAGCGGCTGCATAACCCACCAGGTCTAGTACCGCACCACCACCGATGGCGGCGATATAAGAATGCCTGTCGATGCCATACACATTTACGGCTTCTACCAGCTGATCGAACAATGGGACATCATTTTTGCAAGTCTCCCCCCCTGGTATTATCAGGATATCAGGTATCAGCTGCACCTCTTTATGCTGATTGAAGTATGCGGTGATATCGTTCAATAAATTTGGATGTGCATCTGCAACTCCCTGGTCTACCACAAAAAATATTTTGCGCAGTGCCTCAGTAGCTTTTCCTTTGAAAAAGGCACTTAAAGTATTATTTCCAATATCGAAAAGTGAGGAAGTAAAAAAGATCTTATACTCAAACTTTACACTAAACGACTGTTCTAAATAGCTCATATATTAAAATTCGGGACTAAGTAACGGCAAAAGCTTTACTCAACCACATTGATAATGGTAATAAAATTATAATAATCAGCGCGACCTGCCAGACCCCAAAGGCACTGGCCCATGCCGCATTTAATAAAATTAATGCAATGACACCTGCTTTTACTGCTTTACCAATGTTTGGGCCAACAGGATTTTGTATGGCTCTTGATAAAGGCCTGAAGATCATGAATGCAAAAAGGGCAAGGAAGGCAAGAGAGAGGGGCAGGTTGTTGTTGGCAAAAGCAAAATAAACCACACTTCCAATCACTAGTGCATAAAGGCCTACTGCAAAATACAAAGTCTTTTTGCTGCCTCCATGCACTTCTCCGCGACTGATCATGGTAATGGCAGCAATATAAATAATCGGTATAACAGCCAGGTACCACCACATCAGAATACTGGCAGGTGCAATGCTAATGCCCAGTAATAGATTCAACCCGCGGCATAAACCCATGTTAACAGGGCCAAAGATGGCGCTATGCTTTAAGAATTTGTCATATATCAGGCAGGAGACCATGATCGCTACAGCAAGGTATTGCGCTTCAGTGCTATATAGACCTGCTGCGAAAATACCGATAAAGAAACAGATGCCTCCAAATATGGTTGCTGCTTGTTTAGAAATCAGTCCGCTGGGGATAGGCCGTTCTGGTCGTTCCTTTGCATCAAGTTCTGCATCAAATACATCGTTAAGAATGATTCCGCCGCTGTAAAGACCTACGGTGGATATGCACAGCAAGATTATCGGAAGCAGCTGCAGGTCTGACTGGTGTAGTAAAAAATAGCCTGAAATAGCGATGCCCGCCAATACATCAGCCACAGAGGTGACTACGTTGGCAGGCCTCATCAGCCTAAGGTATCCTAGTAATTTGCTCACTATTCTAAGAAATGATGATCGAATTCTTGTCTACTCTTGGTTGCTGTCCACCACGAAGAATAGTATTGCTCTCAAATTTCTGGCTCTGATCTATATTCTTTACTGCAATGAAATCATTTTCGTCGATCTGTCCGCTTTGTGCAAAGGCTGTGATCGCATTGCGATACGTGACCATTTCGATGTCTTGTAAGCTAATGCCCGATTGCTTCATCAGGGCAGCAGTTTTAGGGATGGCGAGCGGATCACTAATACCCCAGTCGGCCGCAGAGTTGATCATGATTCTTTCGGTCCCATATTGTTTTACTACTTCTACCATGCGCTCATTTCCCATCTTGGTAAAAGGGTAGATGGTAAATGCAGCCCAAAATCCACGGTCGAGCACTTCCTTTACGGTTTCCTCATTGTTGTGGTCTATGATGACCATATGCGGGGCAAGGCCCTGTTCTATGGCGATGTCCATGCTGCGCTGGGTACCTTTTTTCTTATCACGGTGTGGGGTATGGACCTGTACAGGCAGCCCTGCCTGAAGGGCAAGGTCCAGTTGCAACCGGTAATACTTGTCTTCCGCTGCGGTCTGGTCGTCAAAGCCAATTTCTCCGATACCAACCACTCCTTCTTTAAAGATAAAGTTTGGAAGTATTTCCATCACCTGTTCTGCCAGACGCTCATTGTTGGCCTCTCTTGAATTAAGTCCGATGGTACAATAGTGTTTAATCCCAAACTGTGAGGATCTGAACCTTTCCCAGCCGATCAGGCTGCTGTAATAGTCAGTAAAGCTATCAACACCTGTACGGGGCTGGCCCAGCCAGAAGGCAGGTTCTATTAGCGCAACAATACCTGCATCGGCCATAGCCTGGTAGTCATCCGTAGTGCGAGAGGTCATGTGTACATGCGGATCAAAGAATTTCATTCCGCTAATGTCATTCAGATTAAGCGTAGTTTGAATTTTCTCACCCGCATTTCTTTCTTCGAAATTTTCGTTACAGCACATAATTCAAATATTTATATTTTCTGATTTGTTAATTCAATTAAATGGTAGATTTCCGGAGCTACCGTACGATGGGCCGCCATACGCTCCTGCACATAATCGTTCAGTGTGTCGGCAAGGGCGGTGTTGACACGTTCATGTAACCCGCTTATTTTACTCATGTCTTTTTCAGTAAAAAATGCTTTTAGTACCAGCTGGTTCCATGAGGCTTCAGTGAAATAATATGCCGGAAAAGGATTGTGATACATGATGGCCTCGAGCACGGTACCTATATTGCTGCGGATTCCATTTGCACACCTGGCGATCCATTCCTCCGGATACGCATAAAAAGGCAAAGCAGCGTAAAGAGCTACTTCCTCGTTCATTTCTGCAGCAGAGAAAAGCCCGTTGATTTTTTTCAGATAGGCTTCTTTATCACTGGAGTTGATCTGCATCAGTAGCCAGATACGGCATAGTCTGTCGATCGTCCAGTCCGCAATGGAGAATCCGGGCAACAATTCAGCTATTTCCTTGGCTTCCTGTGCGTCCGTATGTATGGGGGTTTTGCCTGTCTGTTTGGGCAAATGTGAAAAAGTAAGGTTTAGCTGCAGGGACTTCTCTTCCGATTTGACTAAAGCCGTCTTATTTTCAAACCATAACAGTGACTCCGCTGTAAGGTTTTTCTTAATAATTTGCAAGAAAAGATCACTAAGGCCTTTCAGCCTTTCTATATCTATTAAAAGCATAACAATCTTTTTTTAGTTGACACCCACAAAATAATTGATAGCGAGCGCGGCACTAATAATCAAAAGCCCAAAGAATTCCCTGGTTTTTTCGATATATGGCTTGGTGGCCTGCATACTTTCCACTAAGCTTGGCCTTCGGTACTTCAGTATCCAGTCGCGGACGCCATCTTTTGCGAAAAACAATATAATCGCATAAATCAGATAGAAAGATATGGCTCCTAAATATATTCTCGGATAAAAAACATTAAATATGGCAAATCCACAACAAATGGAGGCCACCATATAGATAGGTACCCATAGCCATGAGTCGTTGTCATTTAGATTTACATAGGCAAACAAGATGAATGCAATGCAAAAAACAGAGTTTAAGATGCTAAGCAGCATAGTAATGAAATTTAATTTTGTGTGTTGTGTTAATACCTAGATACAAATTAACAGTAAAATAAGTCGTTTTAGCAATAGCACAATGTAAAAAATTGATTGAGGCAAATATTTATTTGTACAGATTAACTGGTATTTATGTAAATTTATAAACAAACTGTCAAATTATAATTGAAATAGTATGAGAAAATATTACTTCCTGGCCATCGCAGCCTTATTTAGCTTACATGTAAGTGCCCAGCATAAGCTGGAGAAACTATGGGAAACCGACAGCATTATTAATATGCCTGAATCGGTATTGCCAGATGTAAAAGCGGGGGTGGTTTATGTAGCTATCATGGGCAACAGTTCCGATGCAAAAGATGGGATAGGTGGTATTGGTAAGCTAGGACTGGACGGTAAGGTGATTAACCTGGATTGGGTAAGCGGGCTTAATTCTCCGAAGGGCATGGCTATTTATAAAAATAAAATGTATGTGGCTGATGTTACCGATGTGGTGGTAATAGATATTCCGGGAGGCAAGGTAGAGCGTACCATCCCGATTGCAGGTGCTGCCTTTTTAAATGACGCAACGGTAAGCGACAAAGGAGTGGTTTACGTTTCTGATTCCAGAACAAAGAAAATCCACAGGATCATAGATAACAAAGAGGAAGTCTATATGGAAAACATCGACGGCATAAACGGACTTAAAGCGGTGGGTGATCATTTATATATTGCAGGTGGAGGTAAAAAGCTGTTGAAGGCAGATGGTGCAAAGAACCTGGTCAATGTAGCGAGTATGCCTCAGGGTGGAGACGGAATAGAGCCGATAGGAAATGGGGATTTTCTATTTTCTGCCTGGGGAGGATATATTTATTATGTGTACGCAGACGGTAGAAGCGAAATATTGTTAGATACCCATCTGGAAAAGATTAATACCGCTGATATAGGATATGATCCGGCGAAACGCATTGTTTATATTCCTACGTTCTTCAAGAAAAGCGTAATGGCATACCAGCTTAAATAGCGGTATGCCATTGCATTAAGGTTTTACCGCTACCTGTATCCCCTCAGAATGGGTGCTAAAGATTAAGAATAATATTTACGATTGATCATTGTCTTGCTGTTTGTTTATATACCCTCACATAATCTACCAGCATCATCGAGGGGTTAGGGGTTTTATCTATAGGCCAGCCCGATCCGAGTGCCAGGTCGATCAATACATACATCGGCTCATTTGCTTCGGCTGGCGTTGGCTTGCGCCAGAGTTCCTTGCCGTCAAAGTACCAGATCATTTCGTTCTTTGTCCATAAGAAGCCATAGGTATGAAATTGTGTCGTCATGTCTTCTACTCTAAAATTGTCGCCCACACCTTTATGCCGCCTGTCTGGGTACCACCAATGCAAAGCGGTATGTAATATTCCGGGCCATTGGCCATATTGTTCAACAATATCAACCTCAAAACCCATTTTTGCACGCGGCGACTTGAGCAACCAAAATGCTGGCCATGTACCGGGGCCGGCCGGAAGCTTTGCCCGCATCTCAAAATACCCGTATAATTGCGAAAAACCGTTATCGGCCGTATCCAGCGAAGATAAAAGGCCCGATTTCCACTTGTTTGCTTCGTTTTTTGCGGTGATAGTTAAAATGCCGTTTTTAATGGAAAATGGAAATCCATCCTTCGGATCGCTAAACTGTGCGTCACCAAAATCTCCGCCATACGGTGTATGTGCTATCCATTTGGTTCCGGGACCCAATGCGGAAACATCCAGCGGTCCATTAAACTCATCCTGAAAGGTAATTTTATAACCTTTAAGATCAAGTGTCGCTTTTTTATCAGATGCCAGCGGGGGTACAGGTGCGGTCGGGTCTATGGAAAATTTACCGATCTCGTATCCCAGGCCCGGCACCGCCTTTACGCCCGGACCGGCATTAAGCTGATGCCTGTCGGTTTTATGGTATAAACCGGCAATGATAATATAGGTGCCGGTTTTCAGCGAATCGGGCACAAAAACAGTTTGTGTATAACTGAACCTGCCCGACCAGGTTGAGGTTTCGGTAGGAAAAGGAGGTTCATGATCATTTTGAAATACAGTGGCGCCAGATGCGTCCTTAATATGTACCCAAACGCTGTAGTTTTTATCCATCGGCACAGCGTCCCAGTTATAGGTGATCTTCAGATCCTGGCCCGGACGGGAAACTTTAGGTGATACACCCGCGGGCAAAATGGTAGGTATATCATCACGATTAATCGCAACCATCCCAAGGAACAATATTATAAAAGCAGACGCGAATATTGTTGATATTCTGTTGATTATGGTCATGTATGATGATTTATTTCAACCTGTTACTAATCTAACAAATATAGTACATATTCTTGCAGAGATACACAAAGTGGATACACAGGGAATTCCGAGGGCAAAAAAAATGGACAACTTCGGATTTAATGAAGTTGTCCACTTTGGTGGGAGATACTGGGTTCGAACCAGTGACCCCCTGCTTGTAAGGCAGGTGCTCTGAACCAGCTGAGCTAATCTCCCCTTGGTTCTGCTTTTTTTATTTAAAACAGTTAAGCGCTGTTTTGTGGGAGATACTGGGTTCGAACCAGTGACCCCCTGCTTGTAAGGCAGGTGCTCTGAACCAGCTGAGCTAATCTCCCCTTGGTTCTTTTTTTGCCCTAAATGTTAGGGAGTGCAAATATACACCTCTAATTTAAATCTCCAAAACTTTTATAAGATTTTAAGAAAGTACTTCTTCTAATACTTGATGTGAATGGATTTCTCCAAACGAGGCTGTGTGTAAGGTGTAGTAAATCAGTATTTTATCTAATACCAGCCTTCTTGTTTTATTTTCCGCTTTTATTTCATTTATTTTTTCAAATGGAGAGGTATAGAGTCCGATGAACAAAGAAGCGTCGTCCTTATAGAGAAAATAGGGATGTATCGGCATCCGGGATTTAAACTCCCCTTCCTGCAAATCAAAACAAAGATGGTCACTATTTAAGTTAGTATTTGGGGCAAAGCCTAGAAAGCGACTTAATTTAAGTAAAAAAGCCAGGTGAAAATTAATGTTCCCATCGGCACATTCGTCGAACCAGCAAATTGAGCTGAATATGAATTCAAACAGGTGCTCATCTGCCATCTGTTGCCTGATGCTCTTATACAGAACTTCGTTTAAAAACAGGATAATTGTCCGTTTTGTAATGTCATAAGGAATACTTCGAAAAACAGGTGAAGGTCTTAGTTCAGATACCCGCTGAATGTTTCCATTAGCTTTGTGATAAACTACCATGTCTACTAAATGTAATGGCTGCAGCATATTCATGCTGATCTTGGCCCGTGGTTTTTTTACCCCATTGATCAAATAGGACTGGATACCAAATTTCTCAGTAAAAATTTGTACTACAACGCTGCTTTCACTGTACAGAGTTGTTTTAAGTACTATACCTCTGGTCTTATGCAGCATAAAATATCTTTGGAATAAAAATGATCATACCAATGATCAGCGCAATGAATGCAGCAAATAATACTGCTGAGGCTGACACATCCTTTACTATTTTAGCTTTTTCATGATGCGATGGTGATACGAAATCAACCAGTACCTCTATCGCAGTATTTACCAGTTCTGTAATGAAAACAATGCCCACTGCCATTATCAGCCAAAGCGATTCTTGAGTCGTAACCTCCAGATACCAGCCGGCCGCAACCACTAAAAGCAATGCAATTATGTGCAACTTAAAATTGAGCTGCGTTTTAAATGCATAGGCAATGCCGGAAAATGCATAACCAAAGCTTTTAAAAAATCTTCGCATGGCCATCAAACAGAGTTACATTCATTATACAAATTACGACATGCTTTCTTATATATCCAATTGTTTGCGCAGAACCCTTACCTTTGGCTAATTTTTAAGTAATGTCTGAAGAAAAAACCTCCCTTCATCCAAGAAATAAGCACCGGTTCAGGTATGATTTTCCTATACTGATCAAATCTCAGCCTGAATTGAATGATTTCGTATTCGTCAATCCTTACGGTGATCAGAGTGTGGATTTTTCTGATCCTGGAGCAGTGAAGATGCTCAACAAGGCCTTACTTAAACATTTTTATGGTATAGCCCATTGGGATATACCAGTCAACTACCTATGTCCCCCAATTCCCGGAAGGGCCGACTATATCCACTATGTGGCAGATTTGCTGGCGACTTCCAATAAGGGAAAAATACCCGGGGGGAAGTCGGTAAAAGGGATTGATGTTGGGGTAGGTGCCAATTGTGTATACCCGATTATCGGGCATCAGGAATATGGGTGGAGTTTCCTGGGTTCTGATATTGATCCTCTTGCCATCAAGTCAGCAAGAGCAATAGCTGCGGCCAATTCCACGCTCAGTACTGCGATCAGTTGCAGGCAGCAGCACAATAAGCAACATATCTTTACCGGAATCATAAAGCCAGGTGAACAATATGACTTTGCTGTCTGCAATCCGCCTTTCCATTCTTCAGCAGAGGAAGCAAAGGCGGGCACAGACAGAAAGCTCAGAAACCTGGGAAAAAACAAGGGCAGGTCTGCTACGCTCAACTTTGGCGGCAAGGATACCGAACTTTGGTATGATGGCGGTGAAGCGGCATTTATCCGGAATATGGTTATGGAGAGTAAAACGTATGCACAGCAATGTCTTTGGTTTACAACGCTCGTTTCCAAAAGCCAAAATCTGCCTTATGTCAATACCATGTTGACCGTGGGGGTAAAAGCAACTGAGGTCCGGACCATTGAAATGGCCCAGGGACAGAAGATCAGCCGTTTTGTAGCATGGACTTTTTTGTCTCCGGAAGAACAGTTTGCATGGGCACAAAAAAGGTGGAATTTTTAATGTAAAAATGTTGTATTTTTATAAGGCGATAGGGTAGATCATATCCAAATCTTTCGCTAAAGGGACACATGGCAAATATATTCAGTTAAAATAACTTTATGAAAGGGGCAGGAAGGGTTTTCATATTGGTGTTTGTTTTGCTGCTGACAAAAATTAGCGGCTATTCGCAGAATATTTCTAATGAAGGGACTGAGTTTTGGGTGGTATTTCCTACACATGATCCTACTAATCAGGTAGATCTTGCTAATATCAGGATCTATATTACTTCTAAAACAAATTCCAGCGGAACTGTCGTTTGTGGCACATTTAGTAGGCCTTTTACAGCGCGGCCAAACCAAGTTGAGGAAATTCTCGTGCCCAGGTTTGAAGCATATATAGATGCCAATCAGCGAAATAGTGTATTAAACAATAAGGCCATTCGAATAAAAGTCAACGATGGCGAAGGCAAAATAGCCGTATATGCGCATATCTATGCCGGCCGGCGTTCTGCCGCTTCGCTCGTTTTGCCTGTGGAATCTTTGGGACAGAAATACCATTCAATGAATTACACACAGGATGTTAACGGGCATAATTTTTTGGTGCTTGCCGCTACCGAGCCTAATACGCAATTGCTCATTCACCATGGCAACCAACCAATATCAGTTACGCTTGAAAAAGCAGGGGATGTATATGAGTATATGCCTGGAAATGGTACGGATCTCACTGGCGTATATGTAGAAATTGATCCGGCTTCTCCGGATAATTGTAATAAACGCTTTGCGGTATTCTCAGGAAGTACTTCCAATACAATAGGCTCCTGCAACCGGCCCTCCAGAGATCCGCTTTTTCAGCAGCTTTATCCAGTCAGCAGTTGGGGTAAGACCTATGGGATAATCCCTTTTTTTAATCGCAGGCATATCATTAGGATTGTAGCACAGGAAGACAATACTAAGGTTCAGTTTAATGGGCAGTCGATCAATTTAAACAATGGGCAGTATTATGAAAGCGCGCAGCTATCAGGTGCGGGGTTTGTTAGTGCAGATAAAAATATCAGTGTCGCTCAATACTCACTTACTCAGTCCTGTTCAGGAATTAACGGTGAGGAGCTGTTGGGCGATCCGGAAATGGTGTTGCTCAATCCTATAGAATTTAATATCAAGGCAGTAACACTCTTTTCTTCCACTGCTCAGGACATACGGGAAAGATATATCAATGTATGCATGAAGACCAATGCCACCGGATCGTTTAGAATAAATGGACAGCAGATCGGGATCAACTGGACGGTAATTTCTTCAAACCCTGAATATTCCTTTATGCAGCTAAGGATCTTTGATACGAATTCTACGCTTTCTGCTAATGAAGGGTTCAATGCCATAGCTTACGGTTTTGGTACAACAGAGTCCTACGCCTATTCTGCCGGCACTACGCTCGCTGCAAATAACTACCTCCGTATAAAGAACAGGCTTACCAATTTGGAATCAGAAAATGCCTGTATAGATCAAAGTTCTGATTTTAAAATATTCTTGCCAGCTCCGGCCGAAGAGATTACCTGGTTGCTGGATAATGAACCACCAGTAAACGGTTCCATCACACCTACAGATATCCTCACCGATGCTTCAGGCATCAAGACCTATGAATATACCTATGTCTATGGAAAAATATTTTCAGAATTAAGACAGCACAATATGGTGGTAAAGGTCAAATTGCCTACTATCGGTAGCTGTATAGGTAATGAATATATTTATAATTACACCTTTGATGTAGAACCTATCCCTGTAGCGGATTTTAGCTTTACCAATTTGGGTTGTGAATTTGACGGCACCACTTTTACAGATCTGAGCGATTCAAAATTATTAACCAAGCCAATCGGAAAGTGGTTATGGGATTTTGGTGATGGAAGCAACCCGGTTTACGATAAAAACCCTGTTCATAAATTTCCCACGACTGGTTCCTACGAAGTAAAACTTTCTGTCGCAACAGCGGATGGTTGCATGTCTGAGGTATGGACTAAAATTGTTAAAGTTACCCTGGTTCCATCGCCTGTAGTAGTTTTTGATCCCATACCTAAAGTTTGTGTCAACGGGGGGCTGTTCACCGTAAAGACTGCGCGTGAAACAAAGGGAGTCAACGGCGCGGGGCAATATTCCGGACCTGGGATAACACCTGATGGTGTGTTTGATCCGAAGATTGCCGGCGTGGGTATCCACGAAATCACTTATACATACATAGGTGATCAGATTACTGAAGGAAAGACTTTTTGCCAGGACATAAAAAAACAAACAATCACGGTAACTCCTATACCTGTCGTTGAGTTAGAGAAGGACTTTTACATTCTTGTAGATGGGGCCAAGGCTTTCAATGCCAGGACTTCCGGTCCTCCGGCTGCTTACAAATGGGCACCTGCTACCGGACTCGATCGTGATGATGTATTAAACCCCGTGATTAAAGGAGAAGTAGACCGTGTCTATACGTTAACAGCAACTACGGCAGAGGGATGTATCACCATCGATACCATTACTGTACATGTCCTTGACGGAATAAAAGTTACAAATGCGTTCAGTCCCAATGGAGATGGGATCAATGATGTATGGAAAATTGAATACATTGACAGCTACCCGAATGCTACAGTACAAATTTTTAACCGATATGGGGCAATCGTTTTTTCAAGTAAGGGATATGCGATGCCATTTGATGGTAAATACCAAAATAAGGACCTGGCTACAGAGACGTATTTCTACGTGATAGATCCGGGAAATGGCAAAGCAAGAAAAACTGGCTCACTAAGTATCATCAGGTAACTATTCGAGCAATAAAGCATCATCATCATCCGTCAGACTTAATTGTATGCTGTCCGTACCTGCTATGCCTTCTATCGAGCCCCTGATGTGTGCTGCATTCAGCATTACTTTCTCCAGTTGCTTTTCTCTTGCTTTCCACAGCTTTTCCATAGCATCACGCTCCCTCTGGATGGAGAGTTTCATGCTCATAAAACCTTCTCTTATCGCCTTCCATTGTTCAGAAAATTCATTGCTGGTCAGATAATCATAGAGCATATGCATCTTGTCGCCCCTGTTTTCCTGGGATTTTCCGGCGCCGTACAGCTTCACGATCCCATCTCTAAGGATATAAGAAACTGCCTTGACTTCATCAAAGGAACAGATCCATACCCCATCCCGTTCTCCAAAACAATCCATGCCCTTGGGATAACACTGCGTTACAATCACCGCTACATCAACGCCCATACTGCGCATGTCCTTTTTTAGCTTTTCAATCCATTCCATGGAAAAGTCTTTGGTGCGCTTGCTTTCATAAATGATCTTGCCGCATTCCTGCCCAAACTGGTTGCGTACCAGGTGTACGCAATCAGCACCTCTTACACCCTTGCCTACTTCAGTGATCAGATCAAAAGGGAAGGTATTGCGCAGCAGCTCTTCCAGGATCAGCTCCTGTACCTCGCCCTGCAGTTGCATAGAGCCCTGTTCGGCTTTACGCTTCATTTCTTCAGCCAGTTTTTTCTGATCGTCCAGCTGCTTTTCCAGTTCTTTCACCCGCAACTGATGCTCGGTTTCTTTTATATTGTTCTTTTCTGCTTCCTGTTTCCTGATCTGCTCTACCATTTCCCCGCGTTGTTGCTGCAGTTTTCGCTCCAGCTGCAGTTCCATTTCGGCCTCTTTGTCTTTCATGGCCTGTTCCTTTTTCAGAAAATCCAGTTCTTTGGCTCTTGCAAGTCGCAATTTATCTTCATTTTCCTTATTGGAGCTGTCCAGCATCTTCAGTTTATTCTCGAAATCTGTAGCAATGCTTTTGCGCAGGCTTTCTTCCAGTGCAGTCTGCAGCTGTTTTTTTTCTTCAGCCAGTTTCTGCTCCCAGGCGGTATTCTGCCTCTTTTGCTGCTGCTCAAAGTCTAGCTCCTGTTGTTTTTGCTGGCTTATAAATTCCTGCTGTTTCTTTGCAAATTCCTCTTCTTTCTGCCTCGTAAAAGAAACCATCTTCTCTCTCAGGTCCTTTTTATATTCCTCGGCCATAACCTCCTCAATAGGAAAACTATGGGCGCAATTGGGGCATTTTATTTCTGTAGACATATTTGCGGTGTTAAAAGAATCGGATAAAGCGGGCGTAATACAAAAATACGATTATCTCTGTACAAATAAACTTTCTGCAAATTTCATGGATACACTCCTTGGGTCTGCATCTTCAATCTGAATGTTTAGTGAGCCATCAAAGGCAATCACTTCAATCACACTAAGGTTTGTGCCAATGGTAATATGGAGCTTTTCGAGATACTGAAGGAACAGGGTAGAAGTATCCTTAATTGCCGCTACTTTACAGACATCACCGTTTTTTAGTTCAGATAACAGTGTTTTCGTAATCACCGGCATTTCGCCGTTCGCTTTAGGAATAGGATCCCCATGGGGGTCAAATTCCGGAAAATCAAGAAACTCTTCCAGCTTATCCACCAGCTTCGCCGATTGGATGTGCTCCAGTTGTTCCGCCACCTCATGTACCTCGTCCCAGCTAAAATCAAGCTTTTCATAGAGGAATGTCTCCCATAACCTGTGCTTTCTTAATATCGCTATTCCGCTTTTCCTGCCAATATCAGTAAGCAATATCTTACCGTATTTTTGATAGCTAACCAGGTTCTTTTCCTTCAGCTTTTTCAGCATATCAGTTGCTGTAGCAGGTTTTACGCCTAGGTAAGCCGCCATTTCGTTGGTGCCTGCCTCTGGTTTGTCCTCGTTCTGAAAGCTCAGTTTTAATAAAGCTTTAAGGTAGTTTTCTTCTGTATAAGATAGCATCATACAAACTTAACTGAAATTGTCTTTTAAAACAACAAAATAATATATGTCAAATAATATTTGTTAGATTACCCTAACTTTATTAGTTTTGCAATGTTGATATCTAAATTAGATTACTATAAATAGAATTATTGCTTGATAAATATGAAAATATCTTATACCAAATACCTGCCTCTTGTCCTTCTGATATTTCTTTCTCTGAATGTCCTTGCTCAAAATGGCAGCATTAAAGGAACCGTAATCTCTGAAGGAAAACCCTTACCCCTGGTTAACATTGCAGTTCAGCAGACCAAGTTTACTGCTAAAGCGGATAGTGCCGGAAATTATTTATTTAATAATGTACCTCCGGGAACTTATAAGATTCAGGCCAGCGCTGTTGGCTATAAAAGAATCATCCAGTCGGTCACAGTAGCTGCCGATCAGCATTTGACAATAGATTTTGACCTGGTCAATGTACAAAATGACCTCAATGAAGTGGTCGTAACCGGTACGTTAAAGGAGGTGAGCCGATTGGAAAGTCCGGTTCCGGTAGAAGTATACACCCCGGCTTATTTCCGGAAAAACCCTACTCCAAGTATTTTTGAGGCCCTGCAAAATGTGAATGGTGTACGGCCACAGTTGAACTGCAACATCTGCAGTACCGGCGACATCCATATCAACGGACTGGAGGGGCCGTATACCATGATCCTGATCGATGGCATGCCCATTGTAAGCAGTCTTTCGTCTGTTTACGGTCTTTCGGGAATTCCAAATTCGCTGGTGGAGCAGATGGAGATCGTTAAAGGCCCTGCTTCCTCACTTTATGGTAGTGAGGCGGTAGGCGGACTCATCAACATCATTACCAAAAAGCCCAAGAATGCTGCACTCATCTCTGCCGATCTTTTTTCAACGAGCTATGGGGAATATAATGCCGACCTGGCCTTTAAGCTCAATGCGGGTAAAAAAGCAACTGTACTTACGGGGATCAACTATTTTAAATACGGCAATCCCGTAGATCATAATCATGATAACTTCACCGATGTGACCCTGGCCGACCGTATTTCTATATTTCAAAAATGGAACTTCCAAAGGAAGCATGATCGCCTGTTCAGCCTTGGTGCCAGATATCTTTACGAAGACCGCTGGGGGGGCGAAATGCAGTGGAACAAAACCTACCGTGGAGGTGATCAGGTATACGGTGAAAGTATTTATACCAATAGATGGGAGCTGATAGGTAATTACCAGCTACCTGTAAAAGAAAAAATGTTCCTGGCATTTTCTTACAATGAACACGATCAGGATAGCCGTTATGGCACAACCTCGTACATAGCACAGCAAAAAATAGGC
Source organism: Pedobacter psychroterrae (assembly GCF_004331695.1). Classification (GTDB taxonomy): domain Bacteria; phylum Bacteroidota; class Bacteroidia; order Sphingobacteriales; family Sphingobacteriaceae; genus Pedobacter; species Pedobacter psychroterrae. Next base: position 1,436,639 of record NZ_SJSL01000001.1, read on the forward strand.
TTCGCACAGCTGACCTGGGATAAGAAACTAGGCAATCATGACCTGCTTTTCGGAACGGCATTGCGATACACCTATTATGACGACAATACTCCGGCTACAACTTCATTAAACCAGGTGCTTTCTAAAAATACCTGGCTGCCCGGGCTATTTGTGCAGGACGAGATCAGCCTTTCTGCCAAACACAAAATACTTGCAGGTTTTCGTTACGACTACAATTCTGTCCACGGAAATATCTTTACACCAAGGGCTGCATATAAATGGAGCATCAATGAAAACAATATCCTTCGCATAAATGCAGGGACCGGATTTAGGGTGGTAAATATTTTTACTGAAGACCATGCTGCACTTACAGGAGCGAGGATTGTTGAAGTCCCCCACGAACTGAAACCGGAGAAAACGTATAATGTAAACCTCAATTATCTGACAAAGATGTATAGCGAAAGCGGCAATTTCTTTGGCATAGAGACCTCTGCATTTTATACCTATTTCAACAACAGGATCATTGGTGATTTTGATGCTGATCCAAACAAGATCATCTATGATAACCTAAATGGGTATGCAGTAAGCAAAGGTTTGAGTGCCAATATGGATGTCACACTCACAAATGGCCTTAAGTTCATTGTGGGCGCAACCTATCAGGATGTAGCTACTTACGAAGACGGAATTAAAAAGCAGCAGATCCTGACAGAAAAATTCTCGGCCAACTGGGCGGTGTCTTACAAAGTCAAGCCACTTCATCTTGCTGTAGACTATACCGGCAATCTGTATAGCCCCATGCGATTACCGCTTTTAGGGCCTCTTGACCCGAGAAAGGAATATTCTGATACCTGGAGCATTCAAAATATCCAGCTTACTTATGGAGGATTTGATAAGTTCGAGATCTATGGGGGGGTTAAAAATTTGCTCAACTGGACACCCAACAAAGGCAATCCTTTTATCATAGCAAGGGCAAATGATCCCTTTGATAAAAATGTTGAGGTAGACAATCCATATGGACTTACATTCGATCCAACATATGTTTATGGACCCAATCAGGGGATCAGAGGTTTTTTTGGCATTAGGTTTACAATTAAATAAATCCAATACATTAACTTTATGGCATGACCTACCAATCTACCTATCAGGCAGCGCGGCTTATTGCGCCTAAAGTTGAGGCAATTTTTGCTGCACACCTTGCTGCCGCTAGAGAGAAAGGAGAAGATGACCTGGCACCCCTCCCCACCGAAAATGTGGTTGAAGCAATCATCGATGCTACATTTTGGGCCAGCCTGCGTAAAGAAGAAGGACATTCACCGAAAATTTCATTGGCATATCTGCCACCACAACAGGCAGGCAATCCATTACTTTTTAAGCAGCGTTTTCCATTAAATCCCGGTACACTTACCAAGCTGGCACCGGGTATTGAGCGCGCAGGGATCCATTTGGGTGTATGGGAAGAGGACGGTCAGCTGTACATATGGGGTACTACCGTAAGCATCCCAAACTTTTGTTTTGTACTGGATGTATCCGAACCTGCGCTTCTGGTTATCAAACACCGCAGGATTTATGGGTTTGGAAAGTTCACCAATATAGCCGTACTCAAGGGAGACCAGGTAAAAATGGTAGACCCCTACAATACACGGCATGCAGATTGTCCGCCAATGCTTTTGTCGCTGCTGGACCTTACTGCACTTACCTACTGGAACGATTCTGTCAACGTGCTGATCCAGTTGGCGGTCTCTATGCGCGCGCATGGCCGGGGTGGTACACTCCTGGTGGTGCCAAATGATACCAACAACTGGCTTCAATCTATCATTAAGCCAGTCCAGTATTATATTCAACCCCCTTTTACGGGCTTATCAAAGCTGTTGAAACAGGACAGAAAGGAATCAAGCCAGATATTCTGGCAAACAGCATTAAAACGTGAGGTTGATCATCTGGCAGGCCTGACGGCTGTAGATGGCGCTACAATCATCAGTACGGACTATGAATTACTTGCTTTTGGCGCTAAAATTGGGCGGGCAAAAGGCAAGGATAATATAGACGAGCTGGCATTTTCAGAACCCATTGAAGGGGGAGATGCAGTGATCATACATCCGGCAAAGTCGGGGGGTACAAGACACCTTTCGGCCGCACAGTTTATTCACGATCAGCGGGATGCTACTGCTTTAGTAGCCTCACAGGACGGACATTTTACGATCTATACCTGGTCGGCACTTCAAAATATGGTACAGGCACACCGTATAGACACATTGCTGTTGTAATGAGGTAAGAGCGAAGGCAGATTAAGAAAAAATGATCGCCCCGATAATAACACTTAGAAAAAGTATCAACATCACTATACGGTCCGCATTAATCCATTGCTTCTGGGTTAGTTCTTTCTGCTCAATTTCTTCTTTTTGCCTTGCAAAAGCCTGAAGTAAAGGTAATTTAGTGATCATAGGGTAGATGACTTGATGTATTTTTTCTACAACAAACTACAAGCCATATTTAAAAATCCAGTGAAAAATGTTAATAACTTTCTTTTTCTATTGATTTTGTGACATTTCAAAAGGTTTTTTGACCTCATTCATAATGGGTTATCCCATTGACTTGTATGTTTTTACCATCATAATAAAAGTCTTGTCTGTTTTTTCGGAATCCAATTTTGTAAATTATTTTGCTGATAATCAGTTATATAAGCTGTTTGTTTGAATTTTTATAGTACTATGTATTGCATATTACTATATAAAGCATATATCTTTGTATTATGATAGCAGAAAATACACAAACACAAATGCGTAAGGGCATACTTGAATACTGTGTGCTCCTTATTATCTCCCGCGGGGAGATCTACGCATCAGATATAATAGCTGAGTTGAAATCTGCCAGGTTACTTGTGGTGGAAGGAACGCTGTATCCACTGCTGACCAGGCTCAAGAACAATGGCCTGCTCAGTTATAATTGGGTTGAGTCCACTTCAGGTCCTCCCCGTAAGTACTACATGCTCACGGCAGATGGCAAAGCCATACTTGAGCAGCTGGATATGACCTGGCAAGAACTTTCTTATGCAATAACCACCTCAAAAAATAAATAATGAAGAAGACACTCCACATAAATATTGGCAATTCCATCACTCTTATAGAAGAGGATGCCTATGAAATGCTTACCGTTTACCTAAACGAAGTAAAATTCCATTTCGCAAAGAGCGTAGACAACTTTGAGATCGTCACTGATATTGAAAACCGTATTGCAGAGCTATTTGGCGAGATGCTGGCAGTTCAGCAAAAGAAGGTCATAAGTATTGAGGATGTACAGGAAGTAATCCGGCAAATGGGTTCTGTTCAGGACTTTGAATTATCCGATGACGAGCCTGCCGAAATGTATAGTGAAGGCCCACAGCCCACAGTCAAAAAGCTTTACCGCGATACAGACCATGCTATGATTGCAGGAGTATGCGTAGGACTGAGTCATTTCCTCGATATCGATGCCCGCTGGGTTCGCCTCATTGCTTTTGCTACTATTTTTCTGGGCGGTTCAGGAATCCTTGCATATATTGTTTTATGGATCATGATCCCCAAAGCAGCTACCAAATCAGAGAAACTGTTCATGCGTGGGGAAGAAGCCAACCTTCGTGGTTTTGCCAACAGCTATTTACAACCCTTTGTCAAAGAATCACGTGGGTTCATTGCCGAAGCTTTTCATGTACTCGGCACTTTTATTCAGGGAACCGGAAAGGTGATCTTTAAAATAGTATCGGGCTTTATCATTGCTATGAGCGCTTTCGGGCTGGTGTTTTTGATGGTAGCCCTCGTAGCGCTACTGGGTGTTTCTGATTCTGATGTGGTCAATCAGTTCCCTTTCAGCATTGTCAATGATGAGTACTTTACCGCACTTACAATTGGGGCCTTTCTTGCAGGTGCCATCCCGCTGCTTGCATTGCTGCTCTTTTCGGTTCGCGTTGCTTTTACCGACAGAGGTGTCAATAAAACACTTTCATTTGTATTGCTGATCATCTGGCTTGCAGGCATGGGGATCACCATATTCCACGTTGCCAAGATATCCTCAGAGTTTAAGGAGAATGCTGAGTTTGCACAGACTGCAATGATCAGACCTTACCAAAACTTTACGCTGGAGATAGACAAAACAAGATTTTTTACTAAGGAAGACAGTGTAAAGTATCACATTGATACAAATAATTATAAGGGCAAAAAGATACTTTACAGCCAATACGGGGGTTTTGATGAGCAGGACAATGTAAGGTTATCTATCGAAAAAAGTAATGATCAAACAGTATCCGTTTACCAGAACTATAGTTCACAGGGATCGACTTTCGAAGATGCTTTAAAGAATGCACAGAATATCCACTACAGATTTGTACAGCAGGATTCATTACTTACCTTCAGCCCTGTTCTGAGGCTTATCCACCAGGCAAAATGGCGCCACCAGGAAGTGAGGCTTACGCTAAAGGTTCCCGTAGGTACTACATTCTACATCAACAGGGACATCAACCGTTACCTGAATAACTACAATATCTGGGACTGCCACCATGATGACCGCAGTGATTATGTGGAAATGATCATGACAGCTGACGGCCTGAAATGCAAACATGAAAGAGAAGAAAATAAGGAGCAGTAGCCTCCTTATCTTTTAACTGTATAGCGGTAGACAGAGCGGAATATATTACCTGTTTTGTCTACCCCTTCTATGACCGCTCTGTACGTGCCATTGCCATCACCATTATAGAATTCAAAAGATGAAGTTCCGGTAGCATCAGTAGCTACTTTAGGATTCCAGTATATTGTACTGCGCAGGTCATTGTAATTATACGTAGCAGGGGCATTTACATATTTAGGCGAGTAAAACTCCCGCTGCTTACTAAAGCCTTTTGGTTTAAATTTCAATAGATTGGCCTCAGGGATCAGTTTCCTAAACTCTTCCATACTTATTTTAGTGCCCTTTGGGGTCACTTTGGTATTGATAACCAATACCCCATTGGTGTTATACAGCCTGTTGACCGTACCCAGCTCATCCTTGGTAAATACCTCTACCGATTCAATTTCGCTGGCCTGTACACCAGTCAGTCCAAAATAATCAATCGGGGTAGCGTTAAGGAAGATCTGAACGGGTGTCCGGTTGCCATTTTGATAATCTCTGGTCACATAAAAATTGTTCTCGTAATAGTAGAGGCCTACTGCCATACTTTGCAGACACTGAGCTACGGAATTACAGCCTTTAAAACGCTCCCCTTCGATCGTTGTGCCCGATATATTACTCAAACCTGATAGGTTTGGATGGTCGGAATGACTTGGTCTTTTAACTTTAGCACCCTCAATCTTTACTTCCTTGAGTGTACGCAGATAACTATATTGTTTCGCGCTGTTTTCCAGATAGGGGGCCAGTGCACTGTCTATATTCATGACCTCTTCAGCCGGATTTAGATTTTTACTAAGTGGCGCTGATGGCTGTCCGTCCAGAAGTATCATCAGACTAGAGCCATTGGCACTATATTTTGCATTGATTACTACTTCTGATGAATCAGCGATCTCCACATGGGGAAATACAAATACTCCGGTCGGATTGGTGGTTGCCTCTGCAGCATATTTTGATCCTGTTACCGTCAGGCGCAACGCACCTCTCTTTACAGGCATCCCGGTACGGTCTCTCAATGTTCCGGTTATACGCATATCCTGTTCCGGCAAAATCGTGATCGGAACCAGTTTATTTTCAAGGACTTCTTTAAAGTTAAACCGTCGAAAACCCTGTGTCAGCAACAGTAGGTCAAGGTCAGCAGCTTTCTTTTCATCAGGCTTGTTAAAGTAATAATTAGGTTTTTCCACGTACCCTTTCAGATCGGAAGTCAGGAGCAGGGAGCTTAAAATGGTGACTTCGTTGTCCTCATCATACGGGACTTTCTGTTCATCGATTACAGAAATGGAGAAATCTCCTTGTAACGCCGCGGCTTCATTTTTAGCGTTTACAGTTAGTTTTACTTTTTGACGGGGTTTATATGCGGTCAGATCTGTCTTTAAGGAAACCGAAACAGTAGCTTTTTGCGCGTTGAAAATAAGCCTTTCACTTACCGGCTCGCCGGTATCCGAGAATAAGGTGATTTGGATTATGCCGGGAGGAAATTGATCTTTAGGGATCTTTGCGTTGGTAAGTAGCGCATTTAAACGTGTTTTGGCGGCATAGTAAATAATCCCCCCTTGTGTGCCAACAATAAAGACAGATTTATTTTTATTTGCAGCCAAATAGGTTTCATTTGCCAGTATCTTAATGCTGGCAGTCAGCGGATCTGTATTCGTCACCTGGAGGGCCAGGCCCGAAGCTACCGCCTTTGGCAGCTCATAGCTTTTTACCGTTCCGTCTTTAAAAGTAATATTGGCCTTATACGTTTTATTGCTCTCAGCATTTAAGAAGAATGTACCCATTCCCAGGTGTGCTGAGGTAAAACTGGTGATCACTGCGCCTGAAGCATCCGTAATTGTACCTTTCAAATCGATACCGGTACCAGCGGCACTAATCGCCTTAAAAGCAACTTTAGTAGCAATGCCTGCTACCAGTTCTCCGCTTTCAGGGAAAAACTGCACATCATGCGTGCTCTTTGCAGGTTTTAATTTAAATGCGGCGCTGAGTGTCTCGGATTCTGACATTACCAGGTCTGTGGTAAGTTCGCCATTGGTGATGGGCTCATTCTTGCGTGCTTCTATTTTAACCTTCAAAAATCCATTTGCATCGGTGGTACCCTTACCCTTGCTTACATTGTCAAAATTGGAAGTCACATTCCAGTTCACCGGTTTATTGGCAATTGCCAGGCCATCCCTGTTCTTAAATTGTACAGTAGCTTCTATGGTCTGGTTTTTTTCTGTCTGGGTAGTTTTGTAGCTAAAATGTGTGCTTAACTGTTTGTCTATCGCTTCTCCAATCGGGATCGTTTTGCTATAAAAATATTCCTCCCCAAAGTTCAGCATCCAGAGCGTGTAAGCTTTGAAATAGTAGTTGCCCTGCTTATAAACACCCTGATTTAAGGGGATATTGCCAATGGCAACACTGTTTACCACCGGAAGTTTAATGGTTTGCACCAATGAATCACGGCTGCTCATCACATCCACATAGACGATCTTGCTGAGCAGGGAGGGCAGGTTTTGTTCCATAGTCAGATAGGCTTTGAACCAAACCGTATCAGCTACACTATAATAAGGCTTGTCCATGTGCAGGTATACTTTTTCTACAGGCCGGCTTTCAGAAAAAGCTTTGCTTTTACTGAGTACCTTATCTAATACTATGCTATCCTGCTGCGCAGTCGCAGAGACCTGCGTAAGGACAGAAAGCAATATAACGGCAACTACGAATTTTAAAAATCTCATCAAAATGGTTGTATGGTATTAATCTCGCTAATATATTCATTTATGACGGAAACGGTTAATTGTTAGGGATCTTTAACATTTTTTGACACTTGGAAAAGCTGAAAAAGAGCAGCAATTTAAGATACTATGGTTAGATCTGTCTTCATCGTAAACAAACAAGGCCATTCATTTCTGAATGGCCTTGTTTGTTTACGATGTAAAAATGTTGTTTAATTGCGTTCTATCGCAAATTCACCAAACGGAGTGCGTACCTTTTTAAGGTTTACCAGCCAGTCATTTTCAGTATCCCTATAGCCTAGCGGCAGTATGGTAGTACTGCGCAGTCCAAGTTCTTTCAGTCCCAGTAGCTCATCCATTGCGGCAGGGTCAAAACCTTCCATCGGCGTAGCATCTACTTTCAACTCCGCTGCCTGTGCTATCGACAGACCAAAGCCGATGTATGCCTGCTTTGCGGCGTGCTGATAACTTTCGTCGGCTGTTTTCGCAGTAAAATGAGTAACCATATGGTTTACAAAATCTGCATTGGCAGATTCTGGCAGGCCACGTTCGCTATTGGCGTACGCGTATACGGCTCTTATCCGTTCTTCAGTGTAGTTGTCCCAGGCTGCAAAAACAAGCAGGTGGGAGCTGTCGCTAATCTGCGATTGGCCAAAAGCTACTGCTTTGATTTTTTCTTTAAGTTCAGGATTGGAAATCACAATTACCTTAAAAGGTTGTAACCCGGATGAGGTAGGGGCAAGATGAGCTGCCGCAACAATTGCATCTACTTTTTCCTGTGGAACTTTTTCTCCGTTCATTTTCTTGGTGGCGTATCGCCAGTTCAGATCGTCTATTAAACTCATGTTAATATTTATTTAAATTGCGAGGTATAATATTTCATTTATTAACGCCTGTTAATTAAATAACAGCGTTAGCAAATATAGTAATGATATAAATGCAATTGTAGATTAAATTCTGCTTATGACGCTGGTATGATATCCCTGATTAAGGAGCCTATGCGAATGTCCTTGGAAAAATCACAGGCTAAGCCTTGAGTTAGCTCGGAAAAACCCTTGCACTGGGACGTGTTTGGGTCGTGTTTGGTACATGTTTGGTTCGTGTTTGATTCGAATGCAAGTCGATACAAATATGTTTTAAAGACGAATCAATCCTGTAGCAATGAACAATATATACAAGCCTTAGATAAGCCTTATACCAGGTTTATCTAAGGCTTTATCAGAACATTACTCTTTCAGTTACTGGTTTAGTACTTTAACCTGGATTTAAATAGCTTTTCCAACTTCTGCATTTTAGGCAGGATTACTGCTTTGCAGTAGGGAGCATTTCCATTTCTTCTGAAGTAGTCCTGGTGATAATTTTCTGCTACATAAAAAGTACTCGCCTTATTGATGCCGGTAACAATGGGATCAGGGAACGCTTTGGCTGCGTTCAGTTCTTTTTTATACTTCTCTGCTATTGCTTTCTGTTCATCAGTATGATAGAAAATGACAGAGCGGTATTGTGTGCCCACATCGGCACCCTGACGGTTTAACGTAGTAGGATCATGAGTTTTCCAGAATACTTCCAGCAACTCTTCGTATTTTATTTTGGCAGGATCGTAAGTTATCTCGATCACTTCTGCATGTCCGGTATTACCTGTGCATACCTCGTCGTATGACGGGTTTGCAGTAGTGCCGCCCTCATAGCCCGAACGAACGGCAGTTACCCCGTTCAAGCGCTGAAATACTGCTTCGGAACACCAGAAACAGCCCATGCCGAAAGTAGCTTTTTGTAATTTTGCAGGTTCAGCCTTGGCAGCCCCTGCTGATAGAAGGATTAATGCCGCAATAACTATATGTTTCATGATGATTCAGTGTTATATTTCATTTGTTATATAAAAATACGCAAGCCTGGGAGATATAGTTTTGTTAAAGCAGCTGGCTTTCTTAAGTTTACAATTGTCTGATAAAGCATTTTGGGGTTTAATTTTTGTGCATAACTTAATATTTTTATTAGCAGCAGCTTATAAATGCCTGGGTAAAGATTAATATTTATTCGCAAATAGTTTCTTAAATTAGTCGTTATTACTCATAAAATCACACAGATATGTCAACACCTTATATTCCAAGTTTAGATTTGGGCTCATATGTCAACGGAAATGAAGAACAGCGCAAAAAATTCTCTGATGAACTGGGCAGGGCTTTTAATGATTCGGGCTTTGTTACCATTACCAATCATGGCCTCAGCCAGGATCTGATTGATAAGCTGTACAAAAATATCCAAGCTATGTTTAGCTTGTCGCCTCAGCAAAAGCAACAATATGAGCGAGCAGAACTGGCAGGTCAGCGAGGTTACACGAGTCCTGGGAAGGAAACCGCCAAGGGGGCTAAAACGGCTGATTTGAAGGAGTTCTGGCAGATCGGGCAGGTGGTAACGGATGGAGATCCGATCAAAAGCGACTATCCGGACAATGAATTTGTGACAGAGATCCCGGAGTTTAATGAAGTGACCAGGGAGATTTATCAGCGGCTGGAAGGTAACGGTAAGCACCTGTTACGTGCTATTGCTACCTATCTTACCTTGCCGGTCGACTACTTTGACCAGTATGTACACAATGGCAATTCCATATTGCGCGGTATCCATTATTTTCCTATAGAAGATCCCAATGCATTGTCGGACGATGCAGTACGTGCAGGCGCACATGAAGACATTAACCTGATCACCTTACTGATCGGTGCAAGTGCTGACGGACTGGAAGTGCTGACCAGAAGTAATGAATGGCTGCCCATCAAAGCAGGTCATACAGATATCGTAGTGAATGTGGGTGATATGTTGCAAAGGCTGACAAATAATAAACTCAGGTCTACGACCCACAGGGTAGTCAATCCGCCACGCGAACTCATGAAGACTTCGCGTTACTCTGTGCCTTTCTTTTTGCATCCAAGAATGAGTATGGACCTGACCTCTTTGGATTCTTGTATTGATGCCGAACATCCAAAGGTATACGAAGATATGACAGCGGGAGAGTATCTTGATGAAAGGTTGAGGGAGATTGGGCTTAAGAAGTAAATTAAAAATTGAGTGATCTCTTCGAAGACTGCATGATTCGCTGAAAAAGCGAATAACGCTATGTCTTCTCTGAGACACTAAATTTTTGGTAACCATTATGTATAGTCCTGATTATAAATATAATGCATAGTTTTGATGTAGCCATTATACCTATGCATCCAGTTCAGAGAAAATATAGTGTCTCAGAGAAGACATAGCGCTGGTGTTGCGCAGCTTCAGCAGATGCAGTCTTCGAAGAGATCACTCAATTTTCAGGCAATGTAGGGTGTTTTTCCTTCCTTTATCTTTTTGATGTGCTGAAGGCAGGCGATATTTGCGGTTTTTAGTATTTCATCAATGCGGTCGGTCATCAGGGATAATTCCTGTTCTGTTATTTCAAATTTATCACTGTACCGCGCATCGCCAAAACCTTTGAGCAACAGACCTGTCAGCCGGGCATCCTCAGGAGTTTTTTTAACGTTCGTAAAAGAAGAGTCAGGTAATATATTGTCAATGAGTTTCATTAACCTTCGTAGTCCATTGGCATTGGTGCGGTAGCCGGTCAGGACCCGCAGCATTCCTGAATAGCAATGCTGCAATGCCTGATGGAGCATGTAGACAGACAGGTTATGGTGATGATCATTCTTAAAAAAGACCGCTCCTTTCAGAAAACCCTCAGAAAGGGTAAACCACTGGTGCCAGAATGCTTCCCGTTTGATGATCCGTTTGTTGAGTGCAGCGCCGGGGGCGGGAACCACAAAAGCTTCTTTTTCCTGATCGTATAGCATAGTGCCTTTCTTGTAGATGGTAGTGAAAAATGAACTGCCATTTTCCAGTGCGGCATTAATCTCCTCCATCCGGTGTACGATAATGGTAACATTGGCCAGGATTTTTAGGTCTTCTTCCAGTCTCATCTGTATGGCGATGTCTGCAAGCATCTCTGCGGCCTCCGGAATTATCAGCAAGTAATAGCTGTTTTGTAGTTTTGCCTCAGGTTCGGATGCCGCATCCTTAAAACAACTGCTGTTTTGGACATTGTTTATGATACTTCCGAAACAGATGACCTTCTCAATTTTAAATTGTGTAAGGATAAAATCTGTAATGGTCTTAAGCTCTGAGGCTTCTGCGGTCGGTTGTCCGTCGGCAGCCATAGGTGGTAATTTTTGCTTTTTCATGCGGGAATGTTTGTTTTTTATGAGTTAAGGATTGGTTTGATCGACAATATCTTCAGCTTCCTTTTGGGTATTGAATATCAAATGGGAGGCTTCTAATAATTTTAACAATTGATTGAAAGCCAGATCTGTTTTATATTGGTTTTTAGGAACGTTTTTCTCTGAGTTGCTCAAGCTGTACACCAACCATTTGTGTAGCAATGTTCTCCATTCATGCATTTTTTTAAAGGCAAAAAAACGCTGTATGGCCAGGAGGGGATTGGCTTGTTCTTCCAGACTGCAATTTCTAGCTAAGCTGACAGTCTCTCCGGTTTTTATTTTATAGTTGCCGGTGTACTTTTCCAGATCATTTTTCACACACATCATCCATATCGATTCGATCAGCTTTATAAGACATTCATATAAATAAATCAGATTGCCCGGATTGTTTGCCTTCTTCCAGAAATCTTTTTCATATAGCAGCGCTTTCCAGTTATCTAAACCGCTATGTATGTGGTAGATGTCAAGATAATAAAGGAAGAAATCACCAGCTAGATCATGTGGTTTAGCGATACATTCATAAGATAAAAGTGTGGGGCGGTCATAATCTATGGCAAGTTTGGTTTCTTTACAGGAAGGCAGGCGGGGAAGTATATGGGCTCCGTGCTGATAGATTTTATACCCTTCTTCAATTAGTTCAGATAAGTTAAAGAAATCTGAGGCCAGTTTGTGGTCTTCCATGCAAAAGTACTCATACTTATCATTTCGCATGTATGATGCATCAAGCGCAAGTTGCAGGTAGCAATAGAGGTCTGATCGGTTGAACCCGTTATAATGGTAGTCAAAGAAATTGCTGAGCACAGTTCTGGATTTATCATTTTCTTCATGCGCATCCTTATTACCATGGTGTGTAAACAGTCTATTGAGGTTGTCCATTAACCCCGGTTCTGAACTTTCATCTGCTATGTTGTTTAAAGAAGAACTTAACCCCGGGCTGTATTTATTGACTAGCCAGAGAGTATCTGTGAATCTTATTAGGTCATAGCAGAAGATATAAAAATCTGCAGGATCATAATTCCTCCACTCATTATCTTTAAAAATGGTTCTTTGAAGTGTCCAGAGACTATTTTGAAAGTCCTCCATAGTTCTTTTTGTGAATAGTTCGTCTAGTACCAGGTAAGGACTTTCGATTTCCTTGTTTGTAAGGGAACTGATGTGTGGTTTGTAACAACAAAATTTGCTATACTTCATAGTTTCTAAATTATTTGAATATTTTTACGGCCTGCTTAAAGTCAGAGGACTTAGCAGCAATCATATGACAAGTATATGATCTTTTGATATAATAAAAAAGTCAAATGACTAAATTAATGATAGTATTTTGAAACAGATTGATTTACAGAAAGATAATTTTTCTTCCCGTCTAAAGGAAGCGAGAGTAGCCAAGAATATGACGCTAGAGCAGTTTTATAGTCCCGTTACTGAGCATGTGAGTAATTGTTCTGCTATAGAGAATGGGAAACGTAAAATAGGAAGGAGACTGTCAAAAGATATTATTAATTATCACCATATCAGTGAAGGATGGTTAATAACAGGTGAAGGGGAGATGTTTGATAAAGCGGGGCCATCGTCAGCAGCTGCTGTTTCAGAGAGCTATCCAAGTGTGCCTTTTTTTAATGTGAACTTATCTGAGATGCATTTTGGCGGGCAGGACCTGTTTATGGAGCCGCCTGAATATTATGTCAATTTCAGGCCATTTAATGATTGTGATGCTTATTTGCCTATTTACGGGGATAGCATGTATCCTAAATATGCAAGTGGTGAAATCATAGCAATCAGGGAGATCCGTAATTTTGATATCATCCAATGGGGAGAAGCGTACCTGGTTGTTGCGGATGAGCGGGCCAACAACATTGCAACTGTCAAATTACTGTTTGAGCATCCTGATGAAAAGAAACTCATACTTCGTTCTTCCAATCCCAATTTTAAGGGCGACACCGTGATTGGTAAGGAGTTTATTAAAAAAATGTTTATTGTAAAGGGCAAAGTAACCCGCAATCAGTTGTAAAGGTAAAAATTGAGTAGATAGTAAAAATTGAGTGATCTCTTCGAAGACGGCATGATTCGCTGAAAAAGCGAATAACGCTATGTCTTCTCTGAGGCACTAAATTTTTATTGAACTGGGTGGATAAGCATAGTGGTTACCTCACATCTATGCGTAAGGATTTACTTCATGCCTATACGTCCTGCCTTGTACATCCTGCTTAAACGTCCTGGTTATGCATCCTGGTTATTGAAAATTTAGTGTCTCAGAGAAGACATAGCGCTGGTGTTGCGCAGCTTCAGCAGATGCTGTCTTCGATGAGATCACTCAATTTTACTACCTACTCAATTTTTACTGTCAATTGCCTTATTAATCGCATCCTGAATACGGCCTCTTATCTTTAAGTTGCCTAGTTTCTCGCTTACAGAGGGATGTACACGGTTGGACAGAAACACATATACTAGCCCCCTTGAAGGATCTACCCAAACACAGGTTCCGGTATAGCCAGTATGTCCGTAGGTTTGCGGGGAGGAGAGTTCAGAAGGATATTTCTTCGTAAGGTCAGGGTCTGCTCTGTCAAATCCAAGGCCCCTTCTGCTGATGTCCGACTGGCGACTGGTGAACAGGTCTACTGTTTCTGGTTTAAAATATTGCTGACCGCCATAGGTTCCTTTGTTGAGCAGCATCTGGTAAATAATGGCTACATCATTGGCACTGGCAAATAATCCGGCATGTCCCGAAATACCCCCTGCCAGGGCTGCTCCCTGGTCATGCACATAGCCTTCCAGCAGGGTCTTTCTAAAATAAGTGTCCTGTTCCGTAGGTACGATCTGTTCCCTGCTAAATTTGTTACGGGGTAAAAAACCAGCACTTTGCATACCTAAGGGGCTATAAAAATTATCCCATGCATATTGGTTGAGCGGTACCCCGCTGATGCGTTCGGTAATGTCTTTCATTACATACATACTGATGTCGCTGTACACATATTTGCCCCTGGTCCGGATCGGTGCGTTCAGCATCTTTGGCCACATTACGTCTTTGAAATAATTCTTCCTGATGTAGTAATTATCGGCCACCTTGGTAGGGTAGGCAGCGCTCGAATCGGTACTGTAATCTCCTGTTTTTATCGCGTCATGAAATGGGATGTAAGGAATGAAGCCTGCCTGGTGGAGCATTACTTCGCGGACCTTGATCGGGTTCATGGACAATGAGCGCACCCTTGGGATGTAGGCCCCCACATTGGTGTCGAGGTTCAGTTTGTTTTCCTCATAGAGCCGCATCACCATTGGCGTGGTAGCCGTAGTCTTGGTAAGCGAGGCAAGGTCAAATATATCCGTCACTTTTTCGGGGATACCATCTGCATAGGTATGGTTTCCATATGCTTTGTTGAAGATGACCTTTCCATCTTTAGCCACCAGTACAACGATTCCCGGGGTAGCACGTTCCCTTATGGCCTGAGCCGCAATGTTGTCAATTTCTTTAAGGTTGTCCGCATCGACACCGGCATCTTCCGGCAGCGTGTATTTTAAGCGGATGGCAGCAGTGGTATAACCCGATCCCGCTGTATATTTTGGAGAGATGGTAGTGGTCAGTTTCCGGGTGGCAGCAATGCCGCCAAAGATGATCTGGGGGATGACTGATGCAGACAAAGGTGTGTTCTGGTCCGTCCACACAATTGGAGCCTTAATGGCATCAAAAGAATTAAGTGTACGGGCATCACCAAACAGCGCTATGATAACCTGCTTGCTGCCCGTCAGACTGGCGATGAAATTGATGTTTCTTGCGTCGTTGGCTGCACTTGATGGTAGGGCTACGACTACTGTATTGAAATATTTGAGGTCATCCTCCAGTTCGTTTAAGGTAGCCGAGTTCTGATAACTGGCGGATGAAAACGAAGTGATTTTGGTGTATTTACTTAAAAGGCTGTCAAAAACCAGCTGACTGGAAAAGCCAAGTTCAACAGAAGCAATGTTCTTTTTGTCAAGGTTTAACAAAGGAATGGTGTTGTTGTGATTGTTCAAAAGAACGGCATTGCTACTGATGTTGTTGAAAAGGGTGAGGATCTGTTCGTTTTGTTTGTGGTCCTGCGCACAGGCGGTAAAAAAGCATAAAGTGAGCAGGCCGGCAATAAGTTTCTTCATAGCCTTAAAGGTATAAAAAGCATGCCAAGGAACGCAAATTATCTGAAAAGATACACGGGAATGAGGCTTATTATACGTAAATTAGCGACCTTTACCCGAGGAATATAGATGTCAGATATTATACAACTTTTGCCCGATAGCGTTGCCAATCAAATAGCAGCAGGAGAGGTGGTGCAGCGACCGGCATCGGCAGTAAAAGAGCTTTTAGAGAACGCGATAGATGCAGGGGCAAATAAAATTCAGCTGATCATTAAAGATGCCGGAAAGGCATTGATACAGGTGATAGACAATGGCTGCGGGATGAGCGTGACCGATGCCCGCATGTGTTTTGAACGCCACGCAACTTCAAAGGTGCGCAAAGCAGAAGACCTGTTTGCCATAAGAACCATGGGATTCAGGGGTGAGGCGATGGCTTCAATAGCTGCCATAGCACAAGTGGAAATGAAAACCCGCAGGCATGAGGATGAAGTAGGGACACTCCTGGAGATCGAGGGTTCTTCTGTCATAAAACAGGAGCCGGTAGCCACTGCGCTCGGCACAAGCATTTGTATAAAAAACCTTTTTTTTAATACACCGGCAAGGCGGAACTTTCTAAAGAGTAACCCCGCTGAAATGCGCCATATAATTGATGAATTTCAAAGGGTGGCGATGGCAAATCCGTCCATTGCTTTTACCCTGCACCATGATGGAGCGGAGATTTACAGGCTGCCCTCAGCTGTGTTGAAGCAGCGCATAGTACATTTGCTGGGCAATAATTATAACGAAAGGCTGATCCCCGTGGAGGAAGAGACAAGTATCATCAATCTCAAAGGATATATAGGTAAGCCAGAATTTGCAAAAAGGACAAGGGGCGAACAGTTCTTTTTTGTCAACAACCGTTTTATTAAAGACCCTTACCTCAACCATGCGGTAAACAGGGCTTATGAGGAACTGCTGTCGGACGATAATTTCCCTCTGTATGTATTGTTCATCGACATAGATCCAGCCAAGATTGACGTGAATGTGCACCCTACAAAAACAGAGATCAAATACCTGGAAGAGAAATCCATCTATGCGATCCTGCATTCGGCGGTAAAAAGATCATTGGGCAGGTTTAACATTAGTCCGACTATAGATTTTGACCAGGAGACAGGTTTTAGCAATATGATTACCCCGATTGCCCCTGAGGAAATTGTACCGCCGAGTATTAATTTTAATCCCGATTTTAACCCTTTTGCAGAAGAGAAACCAGCAGCAAGGGAAAATGCTTACGCCAGTTTTAGCAGAAGCTATGGTGGCGGGGGCGGTATGTCGCCAAGTACGAAGAACTGGGGTTCGCTTTATGAAATAGCCAATCACCAGCCTGTAATGCAAAGCAGTATGGAACTGGGTGGTACGCAGACAGAAGATGAGTTTGTGCCGGTACAGAAGCAATTGATGCAGTTGCACAACCGCTATATCATTTCGCAGATTAAATCGGGCCTCATGCTGATAGACCAGCAGGCTGCACATGAAAGGATTCTGTACGAGCGGTTTTTACTGCACCTGGAAGACCGGAAAGGAGCCTCCCAGCAGAGTCTGTTTCCGCAGACGGTAACGCTGAGTCCGAATGATTTTGAACTGGCCAAAAGCTTGCTCGAAGACATCAAGAGCCTTGGGTTTGAGGTGCGTGAATTTGGCAGGAATACACTGGTGATCGAAGGTATTCCGGTAGATCTGGGCAGCAATAATATTAATGAGACACAGTTGTTTGAGCACCTGATAGAAGGCTTTAAAAATTCTCAGCAAGAGCTGAAACTGGATAAAAGGGATGCGCTGGCAAGAAGTATGGCCAGAAATAGCGCCATTAAAAGCGGCACGGTATTGGCCCAGGCAGAAATGAATACCTTGATAGAGCAGCTTTTTGCGTGTAAAATCCCTAACTTTAGCATTAGTGGCAAGCCTGTAATACAGACCATTGGTCTTGCAGAACTAGATAAAAAATTTGACAAATAGTATGATAAACAATATCCATATACCACCTGTAGTTAAGAACCTGCTCATCATTAATGTGATTTTTTTTGCTGCTAAGTATATTTTAACTTCTTTTGACCTCGCCGAATTATTTGGGGCATTTTATTTTGATTCAGAGTTGTTCAGAGGCTGGCAGCTGATTACCTACATGTTTATGCACGGCGATTTCATGCATATTTTCTTTAACATGTTTGCTTTATTCACGTTTGGCGGTGTCATAGAAAACAGGTGGGGGGCAAAACGTTTTATTAACTTTTACCTGATCACGGCACTGGGGGCGGTAGCCCTGCAAATGGGGGTTCAGGCTTATGAGGTATATCAGATTACGGGTTCTGCTATGAATAACGCCATTACTGATGTCAGTAGAAACGGTGGGTATATCCAGGCAAATATCAACATTCCAGGCTTGTCAGAGCAACAGGCCAACACGCTTTTGGGTATATATGGCGGACCAATGGTAGGTGCTTCAGGAGCTATCTTCGGGCTTCTTGTCGCCTTCGGCATGTTGTACCCAAATACGGAACTGTACATCCTATTTATTCCGGTGCCGGTAAAAGCGAAATACATTATTCCGGTTTACATCGTTATGGAGTTGTCGCTTGGGGTAGCAAAAATACCGGGTGACTCAATAGCCCATTATGCACATTTAGGAGGTGCATTGCTGGGCTTTATATTGGTTAAACTTTGGAAAGATAAGGACAACAATAGATTTTACAGATATTATGAATAGCAGTCTTTTTAAAGATTTAAAGCACAAAGTATTTCACTCTGATAACCCGTCGTATTTATACATTGGCATAAGTACACTGGTTTTTGTGGTGGTCGGGCTGGTGAATGTCCCGTTTTTCCTGTCGGGTCGCGGCGGGCTTATTTATGACGACTTTATAAGAAACTATTTTGGCTTTCCTGCTTCTTTAACGGCACTGCCAACAAGGTTCTATACCATCCTCACCTATCAGTTTTTTCATGATGGCATTTTTCATTTGCTGTTCAATATGCTGTGGCTGTATTGGATGGGAAAGATATTTCTGGACTTTCTAAACGCCAGGCAGTTTCATTTTGTGTATTTAAGCGGGGGTTTTTTAGGTGCGCTATTGTTTGCCCTGGCTTTTAATGTCTTTCCGGTTTTTAGATCGGTTTCGGGTGCTACCGTTATTGGTTCTTCTGCTGCAGTAATGGCAATTGTGATCGCGACTGCTACACTGGTACCTAATTATAGCATCAGACTACTGTTCCTTGGCGATGTAAAACTGAAATATCTGGCAGCTGCGTATATTGTATTAGATCTGATAAGTACTACTTCTATGAATGCAGGAGGAAGTTTTGCGCATATTGGTGGTGCAGTTTTAGGCTTTAGTTATATAAAAATGCTGCAGAACGGGACGGACTGGAGTAATCTTTTTAAGAAAAAGCCTAAATTGAGGGTTGTCAGGGACAATGTTAAACAATCAAAGAGAAGTGAAACCGCAAGGCCTGCTGTAAAGCGACAAGGGCCTGCGGTGGAGCAACGTGAGATAGATGACATACTTGACAAAATCTCCAAATCAGGATATGATAACCTGACGAGGGAAGAAAAAGAGACTTTATTTAAAGCTAGTAAGCACTAGGAATTGTATGGCAGTTACCCGATCAAAAACGACTTTTCTTGATGTACTGGTACGCATTATTGCCATTATACTGGGCCTTGCTTTGTCGTTGGGCATTCTCGCAGGAAATTTAGATCCACGCGATTACAAATATATTCCATTTTTTGGGCTTGCTTATCCTTATCTAATGCTACTCAATCTATTGTTTCTGGGTTGGTGGTGCATTCGAAAAAGATGGGATATTGCCTTTGGAACCATGGTGGTGGTCCTATTGGGCTGGAATTCATTGAACGCTACATTTGGTATAGTTGGTGAGAAAGGCGAAGGTACTAAGGTCAATCCGCAGGATTTGCGCATGATGACTTATAATGTGCACAGCTTTACACCTTATGGCGAAAAGAATATTGTACCGGTAAAGCAGCAAATGCTGGAGCTGATTAAAACCGAAAATCCGGATGTGATCTGTTTTCAGGAATATTTTACACGCAGAAAGGGGGAATTTGATATTACGGATAGCCTGAAGCGAATACTGAAGACTTCGCATTACTACTTTGTACCTTCTTCAGAGAATGATTATGAAGCTTCGGGCCTGGCTATTTTCTCCAGGTACCCTATCCTAAATAAAGGAACAATTAAATTCGGAGAAAATACAGGCGGTAATTCGAGCATATTTATAGATATCGAGGTAAACCAGAAGAAGATGAGGATTTACAATGTCCATCTTCAGTCTATCTCTTTTGGTGAGCAGGATTACAGCTATATAGACAAGATCACACATAAGATAGATCCTGATATTGTGCCTACTAAAAGAATAGCCAGTATGCTGAGGACGGCATTTTTGAAACGAAGCGAACAGGTTGATATTATGAAAGCACATATGCGGACCTGCACTACACCGTTTTTAATTGCCGGCGATTTTAATGATACGCCTGCATCTTATGCGGTGACCCAGTTGACGAGGGATTTGAACAATACTTTTAAGGAACAGGGAACAGGCCTTGGGCGTACTTACAACGGAAAATTTCCTAACTTTCAAATAGATTATATTGCTACAACCAAAGATATACAGGTGCTTAATTATCGGGTAATACCGGCTAAATTGTCAGACCATTTCCCGGTGCGCAGTGATTTAAGATTAAACCCCTAAAATTTTTACATTTGCACAATGAATACAGGCTTACAGCTATACAATACCTTAACACGAAAAAAAGAACCCTTTGAACCACTAAATGCGCCTCTGGTAGGTATGTATGTATGTGGCCCTACTGTTTACAACGATGTACACCTGGGAAATTGCCGTACGTTCATTTCTTTTGACCTAATCTTCAGGTACCTTAAATACAACGGGTTTAAAGTACGCTATGTGCGTAATATAACTGATGCCGGACACCTGGAGGGCGACCGTGACGAGGGGGATGATAAGTTTGCAAAGCGGGCCAAACTGGAGCAGCTGGAGCCAATGGAGATCGTGCAGAAGTATACGCTTGGCTTTCATGATGTGATGAGGATGTTCAATACCCTGCCCCCCAGCATTGAACCTACTGCAACCGGTCATATCAGTGAACAGATTGAGATGATCAAAGAGATCATCAGCAATGGCTATGCTTATGAAGCAGGTGGAACTGTGTATTTTGATGTAGAGAAGTATAGTAAAGAATACAATTATACCATCCTGACCAATAGAAACCTGGAAGATATGCTGGCCAATACGCGTGAACTGGGCGGACAGGATGATAAACGCGGAAGACTGGATTTTGCACTTTGGATCAAGGCAAAACCTGAAACCATTATGCGCTGGCCATCACCCTGGGGAGTTGGGTTTCCGGGCTGGCATATTGAATGTTCAGCTATGAGTGCCAAATACCTGGGTGAAGAATTTGATATTCACGGTGGTGGTATGGACCTTGCGGCTACACACCATACCAATGAGATAGCACAGTCTGAAGCATGCAGCCATAAGCAGCCTGCAAAATACTGGATGCATACCAATATGCTTACAGTAAACGGTGCCCGGATGTCTAAGTCTGCCGGCAACGGATTCCTGCCCGGTGAATTGTTCAGCGGCGATCATCCGCTACTGAAAAAAGGGTTTAGTCCGATGACCGTAAAGTTCTTTATGCTGCAGGCACATTACCGCAGTACGCTTGATTTTTCAAATGAAGCACTGGATGCTTCTGAAAAAGGGTTCAGAAGGCTGATGACTGCCATAGATCTATTGGATAAATTGTCTGCTTCCGAAAAAAGTGATTTTGAGATCGAACCAATTTATCTGAACTGCGTGAAGGCAATGAACGATGATTTTAACAGTCCGGTAGTGATAGCCGAGTTATTTGACGCCGTTAGAGTGATCAATACTGTCCATGATGGGAAGGGGGTAATCTCTGCACAGGAACTGGATATGCTAAAAAAATTGATGAATGATTTCGTATTTGAGATTTTTGGCCTGAAAGATGAGGAGACTTCCAATACTGACCTAAATGGGGTGCTTGATCTGGTAATAGATATCAGGAGAGGGGCAAAGGAAAATAAAGACTACGCTACTTCTGATAAGATCCGCCTTGGATTGCAAAGTATGGGCATACAGTTAAAGGATAGCAAAGAAGGTACGACCTGGAATAAAATATAACATTTACAACAACCTACAATGAGAAAATACATCTATACAATTATCGCTGCAAGCATCACCATGGGTGCATATGCCCAAAAATCTGACGGAAGTGCTAAATCACTGGTAAAGGCAGAGACTGAATTTGCAGAAACACTGGCGAAAAAAGGCACGAAGTCTGCATACAGCGATTTTGCTGCATCAGATGGACTTGTATTCAGACCCAATCCTGTAAATGCAAAAGACTATTACAGGGCACAGCCCGAAGCTAAAGACGTAAGCTGGACACCGGTATATGCAAGGGTATCGAGAAGTGGCGACTGGGGGTTTACCACGGGCCCTTTTAAAGTAGGCGAGGATGCATATGGTCAGTATTTTTCTGTCTGGAAAGCCGTAGACGGTAGATGGAAACTGGCGCTGGATCTGGGGGTTTCTCACAATAAACCGCTCAATAAAGCGGATGTCCAGATCATCGAGCCTAAAGATTCCTTCAAACCTATATTCTTAAATGATAAGGAAAGGGCTACAGGTGCCAATATCATTGCTACTACTGAAAAAACACTGGATGCCACTATCAAATCTTATGGTATATCTGCTTTTGCAGGTTTCATAAGTCCTGATGTAAGGATTTTATTTCCAGGTTATGAGCCCATTCTGGGTAAAGACAAAGCCATTGCTTTTTTCAATAGTATGATCAGCAAGGCAACTTTGAAAACCACTAAAGTGGATAAAGCAGAAGGTGGTGACCTGGCTTATACTTATGGTATTGCAGCCCTTGATTATAAAGCTGATCTGAGAGAAAGCTTTAATTATGTATTTGTCTACGAACGCCAGGCAGACCATAACTGGAACCTCATCGCTATGGTGTTTGCACCGGCAGAGCGCTAGATCAGCATGAGAAAAATCCTGCTGATCCTATCCTTAACATTATTCACTTTCCTGCAGGTTGCCGCACAGAAATTTGATCTGCAGGGCAATCGTGGGGCAAGGGGTATCATGCCCGAAAATACCATCCCGGGGATGCTGAGGGCACTGCAATTAGGAGTGACTACTTTGTCTATGAACGTGGCGATATCTAAGGATAAACAAGTAGTGTTGTCACAGGAACCTTATTTTAACCATGAATTCAGCACCACCCCTGATGGCAAGGCGATTACGTTTAAGGATCAGAAGAATTACAACATCTATAAAATGGATTATGCGGAGGTAAAGAAATTTGATGTGGGCAATAAGGTACACAGCAGGTTTCCTTACCAGGAAAAAATCGATGCTTACAAACCCTTGCTGGAAGAAACCATAGATGCTGTGGAGGCTTATGTGAAGAAGAATAAATTGCCAAAGCCCAACTATAGCATTGAGGTGAAGACTATTCCAAAGGGCGACAATGAGTTTCATCCTGAACCAGCAGAGTTTGTTGAACTGCTTATCGAAGTGGTAAACAAAAAGAAGATCGCTAACAGGTTCACCCTACAGTCTTTTGATGTACGTGTATTGCAATATGTGCATCAGGTGTATCCCAAAGCGAAAACGGGATTGCTGGTGGACGAAAAGATCGATTTTGAAGTGAATATAGCGGAACTAGGTTTTAAACCAACTGTTTATGGCCCATATGCGGTATTGGTAGGCAAGGGCCTGGTAGATCGCTGCCATGAGGCAGGAGTAAAGATCATACCCTGGACGGTAAATTCCGTTAAAGACATGAAATACCTGATAAATCTGGGAGTGGATGGAGTGGTTACGGACTATCCGAATATCTATAATAAAGCTTTAGAATAAGTTCCTGATCAGTTGTTCTACTGTCAGACCCTCTGCTTCCGCGCGGTAATTACGCACAATGCGATGACGCAGGATCGCCTCTGCAACAGCCTGCACGTCTTCAATGTCCGGGGAATACTTGCCACTAATGGCGGCATGGCATTTGGCCCCGATCACGAGAAACTGAGATGCCCTTGGGCCTGCTCCCCAGCTGATGTATTTATTAATCTCTTCAGTGGCCAGTGGGGTATTAGGACGCGTCTTGCTGGCTAACTTAACCGCATATTCCACCACATTATCTGCCACAGGGATATTCCGAACAAGTTTCTGAAAATACTGGATCTGTTTTGCATCGATCACTTTTTTAAGTTCCACGTCGCGATTGCTGGTGGTATTCTTAACGATTTCCAGTTCGTCCGCAAAACTAGGATAGCTCAGATAGATGTTGAACATAAATCTATCCAGTTGTGCTTCAGGTAATGGATAGGTGCCTTCCTGTTCTATTGGATTCTGTGTAGCTAGCACAAAGAAAGGATTGGGCAGCATGTGCCTTAATCCCGCTGCCGTTACCGCTTTTTCCTGCATTGCTTCCAAAAGTGCAGCCTGTGTTTTAGGAGGAGTTCTGTTGATCTCATCGGCAAGTACAATGTTGGAGAAGATCGGGCCATGGATAAACTTAAAATTCCTGTCCTCACCCAATATTTCCGCACCAATGATATCACTTGGCATTAAGTCGGGGGTAAACTGGATCCGGTTAAAGTTCAGGTCCATTACATTTGCTACAGTTTGAACCAGCAATGTTTTAGCAAGGCCTGGTACACCAACCAATAAGCAGTGGCCATTGCTAAAGATGGAAATAAGCACAGATTTGACTACATCTTCCTGACCTATTACAATTTTACCAATTTCTGCTTTAATCGTGTTGTATGCCTGGTGCAATGCATCCACTGCCTTGATGTCGTTCTCATACTGCATACTGCTTATTTTTTAGCAATGTTATTGCTGGACCATATCTTTAATTCATCGCAGCCTGCATACTCTTCGTCAATTTTGATGTAGATGTTTTCTCTTCTTTTCTCAAACCATTCGCTGATCGTGCGGTCAATTTTTTCCTGCTGTGCCTTTTCCTTAAACTTGGTGTAATCCTGTTCAAGATTTCCTTTATGTGGAGGAATCTTGGATTTTAGATACAGAATTTTATATCCTTCGCTACCATTGTTTGGATCAGAGAAAGCTACTGGTGGAGATATTGAGCCTACTTTCATGGTGTCTACCACAAGGAATACTTTAGGATCAAGTTTGTCTGCAGGAATAAACGTGGTTCTGGCAGTAACGTTGTCTGCATACAAAAGCATCCCACCGTTGTATTGAGATTCTTTATTGTCTGAGTATAATGATGCGGCAGCAGAGAAAGGTAATTTGTTTGAAGCCAGGTTTTTATAAACAGTGTCAGCACGCAGCTTAGTGCGTTCTAAACTTTCAGGTGTAGTTTTCGGACGAATAAGGATGTGACGGGCGTGTACCTGCTCTCCTCTGCGTTCAATAACTTGTAAAATATGATAGCCATGTTCTGATTCAAAAACAGGTGAAACTTCTCCTGGTTTAATTTTAAAAGCCATAGCGCTAAATTCTTTTACCATGCCCTTACGGTCAAAGAAGCCCAGATCTCCACCCTCAGGGGCAGAACCAGGATCTTCAGAATAAGATTTGGCTAAAAACCCGAAATCTTCACCACTTTTAACCCTCAGCCTGAGGGCATCAATTTTATCATAGAAACGCTGTTTTTCTACCTTGGTAAGTTTTGGATTAAATACAATCTCTCCTACTTCAAATTCGGTAGGTATATCGGGAAGACTGTCTTTTTTATAAGAATCAAAATAGCGCTTTACTTCCATAGGTGTAACGCTTATGTTTTCGGTAATCTTTTGCTGCATTTTGTTAGAGATCAGTTGCTCTTTGACATCAGGTCTGATCTCATCTTTATATTGCAGTACAGAACGGTTAAGGAACTGCTCCAGTCGCTCTTGTCCGCCGGCACGCTGTATTTGCGCGCGCATACGTCTGTCTACCTCTTCATCCACAGCTGATTCATCTACCATGATCGAATCAATCTCTGCCTGCTGTTTCAAAAGCTTTTGGGTAAGCATTTGCTGTAGTATATAGCATTTTACCTTTTGATCATCAGTATTTCCCGCATTTAAAAACTGAGCATATTGCTGGTTCAGTTCAGATAATAAAATGATGTTACTGCCCAATACTGCTACTACTTTATCTATGTTTTTTTTCGGTGGTTGTGCTTTGGTATTGAAAAACAAACAGATCAATGCACCTGCGACTGCTAAAAATTTCCTCATTATATGGTTGTTCAATTATATTCTATTTTGCAAACTTACTAATATCTATGCTATTGCCATGTAATTTATGGCTTAGTTAACTTTCTTATTTCTTCTTTATCAATCTTGACCGTGTAGCGGTTTCTTAATTCGCTAATCCATTCGGCCTCCAGTTTTTTCTCTTCCTCATCATTCTGTGCCTGTTTCCAGAGCTTCATTTCTGAAATGTTAAACATCAGAACTGCATCTTTATACTCATTAATGATCAAAGGGTATTCTGCATTTGTTTTTGATCTTCTTTTCTGCGCATGCAGGGCAGCTTCATAATTGGCTACTTCTCTCAGATATGCCGTATCCCTGTCCATCCCCAATTCTTTAGCATCAAGTACCTTAAGTTTAAAATCTATGTACAGGTTCAGGTAATCTTCCAGTTGCTGATAACTGGCATTGGAGTTACCAGAATGATTCTTCTTGTAAAACCAGATAAATTCCTTATTACTAATAGCATTACTATTTATAACGGCTACATTTTGCGCATAGGCACTACCCACAAAAAGAGACAGTATAATGATACAGTAAACTTTTCTCACAAAAGATTTATAGTGTAATTTTAAGGCATAAAAGTAATAAATAAAGGTGCTATAACGAGATATTTAACTAATTTTAACACAAAAATTATTTCCACTAAGCTATAAGTAAATGGTTAGCCAACTTTCAACTAACGGAGAAGCCCTGCGTTTATTTTTTACAGAAGATATTTATTTTGTGAATGAGGCTTTCATCAATGAGCCTGTCATGATTGAAGCTCCTGTTGCTAAGTCTTTTACTGAAGTGCCTGCGGAAGCGCTTATTGTTACCGAACCGCAAGTTGCTTTTAAGGCCGCTATTGTGGAAGAAAAGATTGAATTTAAATTCTTAGGAAAAAACAAGCGCCATATACTGATCCTTGTAAATGATGACCAGCATGATGTAAGTGATGAAACAGGAAGGGAATTATTGAGGAAAATAGTAAAATCAGTAAACCTGACTGCTGATGACTTTGCCCTACTCAATTATGCAAAATACAGCAATACGAGTTTTGCACTATTAAAGGAATATTTTAATAGTGGGGTGGTATTTGCTTTTGGTGTATCTCCCTCGGCCCTGGGCCTGGCTGTGCATCCTGAAAACACCATTATACATGAAGGCGTGGTAAAGCTTATTTTTTCTGCCGGACTGCCACAGCTGAATGAAGATGCAAATGGTAAAAAGGCGCTTTGGGGATGTCTTAAAAATCTGGGACTATGATCAGAGAACTGGTATTCGCTACCAATAATAAACATAAAACCGAAGAAGTTGAAAAGCTGCTATCTGGCAAATATAAGGTCTTGAGCCTAACTGATATTGGTTGCGATGTCGATATTCCGGAAACGGGAAATTCCTTTGCAGAAAATGCGTTGCTTAAAAGCAGCTATGTAGTCGCACATTACGGGATGGACTGCTTTGCTGATGACAGCGGACTGGAAATTGAAGCTTTAAATAATGAACCGGGTATTTTTTCTGCAAGATATTCCGGTAACAGGGATGATGCCGAAAATTTAAGGCTTGTGCTGAAGAAGATGGAGGGAATAAGCAACAGAAGAGCCAACTTCAAAACAGTGATTGCTTTGATCAAAGAAGGACAAGAACACCTGTTTGAGGGAGTTATATATGGCAATATAAGATTAGCACCTGCCGGTGAAAAGGGTTTTGGTTATGACCCCATATTTGAACCTGAAGGTTATGAAGTCACCTTTGCAGAGATGAGCATGGCCCAAAAGAACCTGATCAGTCACAGGGCATTGGCTATGAACAAGCTTATGGCTTTTTTAAAGGAAAAGGACTAAGTTTTTTTATCACCGAATCGGCCTTTTTAATTTCCTGTTTAACTTTCTCACGGTCAATTTTGCTGGTGTCAGCTAAATTATCGGGGATGGAATCTATTTCAATATTGTTGTTATTGAGTTGATCTTTTATCAGTCCCTTGGCTGCGCCAATAATGCTTTTGGCAGTACTGCCAGGCTTTTTGGGTGGGGCACTCTTCGCTGCTATGGCCTTCGCCGGTTCTTTTGCCTTGGATTTTCCATTGATCACCTCTTTTTTCGATAGCGGCCTTAATTCCGGCTTCCAGATAAATCCAGTCAACAGCACGTCTTCTTTCATTTCCTCCACTGGAATCCTAACCCCCTCCGGATTTTTGATGGTCAGGATATTGGTGATCTCTTTGTTTAGGAACTTCATTTTTATCCTGCTACTCACCGTTTGGTTCATTTCAGTGTAAACACTATCCTTGCCGCTTTTGGTATAATATACACTTTCAGCATTGCCATCTACAAACATAGTGCTCAGTTCGCCATCCTTAAAGAAAGCTGTGATCAGTTTTCCTTTCACCTGGTTAAATTTCGCTGAATCCGAGTATACATTTACCAAAAAGCCCTTTTGCAATACCTGGAGGGTATTTAGCTTTTTGTCCTTTAGCCTCAGGTAAATGGTGTCTCCGGTTTGTTGTGATCCCTGAGACCAAAGGATGGGGTCTCCATACCATCGTAATGTGGAGTCTGCACTAGTATAAAACAATGAATCTGCTATGGCCTGCATGTTTGCTTTATAGACCCTCACCTTATGAAAAGCTTTAATTGACCGCACTTTTATAGTATCTGCCGGTGTCAGGACAGAATCTTTTAAACTTGTCGCCTTGCTGATTACGCCCGACGCTTTCTTAGTCAGGCTGTCGGCCTTTTTCTTACCCAGGCTATCGGGGATCTTTGCAATGACACCTGTCTTTTTTGACAGGCTGTCGGCCATAGTGTTCAGCGAGTCCTTTACCGCAGTCTTTACCGAATCTTGAAGGACACTCTTGTTCAGCGAATCCTTCGCAGCAGTCATCAGAGATTCCTTTGCTGCATTTGTCAGAGAATCCTTTGTAGCAGTTTTCAAGGCTTTCTTAGCCGCTTTCAGGTCTTTCCTACTGACAGGAACTTTATCTTTTAAAAGGCTGTCTTTCCTAACACTATCCTTCAGCAGCTTGTTTGAGGCCGGTAAACCGTCCTTCTGTAAACTGTCTATTTGCAGACTGTCCGTCAGCGCAATGGGCTGTCTGACCAGTGAATCTGTAAGGGTACTGTCTTTAGAGATTTGACCAGGCGGTAATTTTTTGGAAGGTGGGGCATTTTTCCCAATGGGCTTGGCAGTTGCCGGCGGAGTGCTGCCTTTCTTTGCATTGATTGTTTTTATATCCACACGGCCTCCTTTTCCCACCTCTTCTTTTTTCTCATCATCTGCATCACCCAGTTCATTGTCCTTTTTCAGTATAGGGGATTCTATCAATGTTAGTGTTTTCTGCAATACCATCTGGGTTTCTAAGGTATCTGCCCCCATCCAGAGTGTATCGGGAATCAGCTTATTGTTTACCGTAATTGAGTCGTTGCTACCCATGCCCACATAGGCTTTGTTGGTCACCACCGCCCGTTCATCCTTCTTATAGTAAAATCCCTGCTGGCCATACAGCACTGTTTTGTCGCTGGTATCCCGGAAAATGATGTTCTTCACCGCCTTGCCATATCCAGCCTTTCCGTCGTAGTACAAACTATCTCCTTTCAGCGACTTGCTGTCAGTAGTATACAGGTTTTTCTTTCCAAAATAAGCGTATTCGGTCTTGGTATTATAAGCGCCGTTTTCGGTATATAAGTTGTCGTCCTTGCCTTTTATATTGGTGGGGCCATAAAAATAAGCCCAGTTGCTGCCTGTATTGTATCTCAGGGTGTCAGAAGTGATGGTTACTTTTGGTGATACCGCCACCGCATTGTACCTGAAATAGGCATCCTTAGTATTAGAAAAATAGTACCCGTTTTTACTGGTGATGGTAATGTCTTTGTTGACGATCCTACCCCCCTCTACATAGGTTCCGATCTTAGTTCCGGTGTTATAATCCAGGGTGTTGGTGGTCAGTGTCGACTTATTGTCGATCATCCTCACATTACTTGTCAAATGGGCAATCTTCGTGTTACCATCATAGGTCAGAAAATCTGAATAGATATTGATGGTGTCATTCTGATTGATGTGTACATTGCCATAGGCCTCAAAAACATTTCTGCTTTCAAAAAATATAGCACTGTCACAAGTCAGTATCGCATTTTCATGCTTGAAAATTGGTTTTTTAAGATGAGATGCAGTAGATCTGACGGCGCCTTCCGCAATTTGTACCGTACGTCCGACCTCAGCATGCTGTAAAATAATCTTGGTCTTCTGTTGCGCCAGCAAGCACAACGGAAACATAAATAAAATAAAGAAAAAGCGTATTTTCTGCACGTTACAAAGTTAGTTTTTATCTTTGAAAAATGTTACCCCTACCCGATTTTAAAGATTACATCATCCAAAACGCTCTTTTTACAGATCAGCACAAAATTCTTCTGACTGTAAGCGGCGGTAGGGATTCAGTTTTGATGGCCCATCTATTTAAACTCTCAGGATACGATTTTGGTATAGCGCACTGTAACTTTAATTTGAGGGCAGACGAATCGCAACGGGATGAAAGCTTTGTAAGGATGCTGGCCGCCACACTTGGCGTCCCTTTTCATGTAATACATTTCCAGACCAGGGCTTATGCCAGCGAGCACAATATCTCTACCCAGATGGCCGCAAGGGAACTGCGCTACACCTGGTTTGAACAGATCAGCATTGCACAGGGATATGACCTGATCGCTGTAGCACAGCATCAGGACGATGCCATAGAGACTGTCTTGCTCAATCTTACACGGGGTACAGGCATTGCTGGCCTGCACGGCATACTTCCCAAACGCGGGAAGCTGGTAAGACCAATGCTGTTTCTTTCACGCCAGCAAATAGACCAGTTGATTGAAGCGAATAATATTGATTATGTAGAGGATAGCTCAAATTTATCAGCCAATTATGCACGCAACAAGATCAGGCTCAAAGTTATCCCTCAGCTAAAAGAGATCAATCCTAATTTCGGTGAGACTTTTGAGCACAACATACAGCGGTTTGCGGATACAGAACTGGTACTTCAAAATGTGATAGCTACGTTAAAACAGGAGTTGTTTGTTGACAAACAAGGTGTGATACATTTGTCGATCGCTAAAGTAAAGGCCCTCAATCCCATTAGGTTATTGCTCTTTGAATTGCTCAGGCCATTTGGCTTTTCAGAACATACCGTGGGCGATCTAACATCAGCGCTGGACAAACAAAGCGGAACTTCCTTTTACAGCACCTCGCACCGAATAGTAATAGACCGGGAAGACCTGATCATTTCCAGTTTAAGCAATCAGGAGCAGCCCCTTGTGTTCATATACGATTTAGCTACTGTAGTGCCGCTTTTGAACCATCAGATCATGATCTCCTATGCGGATGTACCTTTTTTTGAAAGGTCGGCCAATAGAGCATTTATAGATGCAGATAAGCTGATCTTCCCTTTGGTGGTCAGGAGCCGTCAGGAAGGGGATAAGTTTATACCCCTGGGAATGAAAACCTTCAAAAAGCTGAGCAATTTTCTTATTGACGAAAAGATACCCCTTAGTGAAAAGGACCAGATTCCGCTGGTGCTGAACGGAAACGGAGAGATCGTATGGATAGCAGGATTGAGGCAAGACAACAGGTATAAGATAACCCGGGCAACAAAAAAAACTGCCATATTTGAACTGTTACCGTCCAGATAGAATATCTTACCAAAGATTTACACCTACATTATATTAGGGATATAGAAAACAAGTAACTTTATAAAAATTACACCAATGGCAAACCGTCACGCTTATTTTGAAAAACAATACATCGGCCGGGATTATATCCGTATCTGTATCAGGCTGGTAATGGCTGCGTTTTGCTTTGGCGCATATGTATATGAACGCGACAGAGACAATACACAGGACCTCTACCTGGTAGTTGGTTTTGGTATCATTGCGGTATCTATCGCCCTGCTGTTCCTGATTCAGTATAAAATCACTATTGAGAATAAAAAAATAGTAATAGATGGCCTGTGGAGTGCCAAGCGGGTAGAGATTGATTTAAATTCTATCAAGAAGGTAAGAAAGGACGTTTATAGCAATTATTTTTTTAACAATGCGGTGTACAACCTGCACCGAAAAGGAAGCATCCGTTTTTATTCGTCCGGTAAAGACGTTGTGGTACTTACAGATGTTGACGGATTTGAATATTACATCGGTACCCAAAGGCCAAATGAGATGTATCTTGTCATCCAGAATGAAATGAGAAGCTAAGCGAATTGAAATAATTGCAATTGTTTAACACAAACGTCAGTTTAAGTAGTGTACTTTGCATTGTTAAACAAAACATAATTAATGAAAATAGGTATTGTTTGTTACCCGACTTTTGGAGGTAGTGGTGTCGTTGCTACAGAATTAGGCAAGGCACTTGCTGATGAGGGGCATCAGGTACATTTTATCACATATAGCCAGCCGGCCAGACTGGATTTCTTCTCTGCCAATTTATTCTACCATGAAGTATCGGTAAGGGACTACCCGCTTTTTGATTATGCACCCTACGAGTCTGCACTTGCCAGTAAGCTGGTAGATGTAGTGCGCTTTGAGGGCCTGGATATCCTCCATGTACATTACGCCATCCCGCATGCTTCGGCAGCTTTTATGGCCAAACAGATCCTGGAAACTTATGGCATTAATATACCTTTTGTCACTACACTGCACGGCACAGATATCACTTTGGTGGGCAAAGACCCAACCTATAAGCCGGTTGTTACTTTCTCCATTAATAAGTCAGACGGTGTTACTACTGTTTCCCAAAGCTTAAAGGATGACACTGAAAAGCACTTTGATATTACCAATGAGATCAGGGTGATCCCTAATTTTATAGACTTCACAAGGTTCAGTTTAAAGCCTAAAGATCACTTCAAAAAGGCCATAGCGCCAAATAATGAACGGATCCTGATCCATACTTCCAATTTCAGGAAAGTAAAGCGTACCTCAGATGTGATCAAAATGTTTCAAAAGATCCAGGAAGTGATCCCTTCCAAGTTACTGATGGTGGGGGATGGCCCCGAACGGGCGTCTGATGAACAACTTTGCCGCAGCCTTGGAATATGTGATCACGTACGATTTTTAGGTAAGCAGGATGCGATAGAAGAAATCCTGTCTGTCTCAGACCTGTTCCTGATGCCTTCAGAATCTGAAAGCTTTGGATTGGCCGCACTCGAAGCTATGGCCTGTAAAGTTCCTGCAATCACTTCCAATGCAGGCGGCCTGCCAGAATTGAATATTGACGGCTTCTGCGGATATATGAGCAATGTAGGTGATGTAGATGATATGGCAGCCAAAGCCATTTCCATTCTTAAAGACGATGCGGTGCTTCAGCAGTATAAAGAAAATGCATTGATAAGGGCTAAAGATTTTGATCTAAAGAAAATTCTGCCAGATTATATTGCTTATTATAACGAAGTCATTGAAACTGCGAAGAAAAAACAATTGGTTGTTTAAACTAGCCATTTACGATATAAACAAAAGGCCTTTGGATTTTCCAAAGGCCTTTTGTTGTAGTGATTCTTAATTTATTTTGCTCTGCAGCATCTGAGTAGTAGCATGATTTAGTAAAAATTACTTGATAGGGGCAAATACCAGGCAAACAGGTGCGCCAACGGCAATCCTTTTGCCTGTATCTTTTAATGCACCGCTAGCGGCATTCCGTTCGAATACCACTACATCATTCGTATAATGGTGCGCCACTAATAAAAACTTTCCTGAAGGATCAATAACAAAATTTCTTGGGCCTTTGCCCATTGTGCTTACCTGACCGGTTTTGCTTAATAATCCACTTTTTGCAACAGAAAATATGGTGATGTTGTTTTCACTGCCCCTGTTGGTCGCATATAAAAACTTTCCATCCGGCGAAAGGTGGATATCGGCAGCGCCATTCTCCCCATTAAACCCATCAGCGGTTATTTTTGTATCCTGGATCTTTTTCAGTGATCCGTCCTTATAACTGAATACTGTAACACCACCGTCCATTTCATGCAGTAAATACGCAAACTTGCCATCCTTACTAAAAGTGAGGTGCCTTGGTCCGGCTCCCGGAGCAATGGCGACACTGTCATGCGGTGTAAGTACGTTTTTCTCCGCATCTGCATTGTATTTATAAATATATACCTTGTCTTTGCCGAGATCATTTATCAGCACAAATCTGTGATCTGGCGTAAATAAAGCCATATGCACATGCGGACTGTTTTGCCTGTTCGGATTAAAGCCGTTACCTGTATGCTGCACAGATTGTTTCAATGCACCCAGTGATCCATCAGCCTCAATACCATAAATGGAAGCATTGCCACCTGAATAATTGGCTGTAATTACATGTTTTTTATCTGCAATGATGTAACAAGGGTCTGCACCTGCAGACTGCTTATTTAAGAACTTAAGTTCGGCACTTGGAGCATCAAAACTAAATGCACTGGCCGCACTGCTTGCACCCGACTCATTTACACTGTAAATAAACTTGTTGTCTGCACTTACAGTAAGGTAACTAGGGTTTTGCACACCCTTAGTTACGCTTTTTTGCTTTGCATCGCCTGTTTTGGCATCAAAATCATACACGTAGATTCCTTCACTTTTACCTGTATTGGTATATGTTCCAATAATTAGCTGGTGTTTCTGTGCATAAGTTTGCATAGATAGCAGCACAACTGGTAAAAGCAGGTATCGTTTCATGTGTTATTTTATTAGGTGTTTGATTTGTATCAGTTCATGTTCTTCAAGGAAGCGCCATCTGCCGCGGGGAAGGTCCTTTTTGGTTAAATTACCGTAAACAACCCTGTCCAGTTTTACCACATCATAACCCAGATGTTCGAATATCCTGCGCACAATTCTGTTTTTACCACTATGAATCTGGATACCCACCTCACGCTTACTCGCTCCGGCAACGTAAGATACAGAATCTGGTTTAATAATCCCATCTTCCAGTTCCAGACCAAACTGAATTTTGTTCAGGTCTCCCTGGCTCAAACTTCTGCTCAGTTCTACATGATAGATCTTGGTAATTCCGTTTTTAGGATGGGATAATTTATCGGCAAGGTCGCCGTCATTGGTCATCAATAATAACCCGGTAGTATTTCTGTCCAATCTCCCAACCGGGTAAATCCTTTCCCTGCTTGCTTTTTCTACCAACTGCATTACCGTACGGCGTTCCTGGGGATCGTCTGTGGTAGTGATGTAATCTTTGGGTTTGTTCAGTAATACATATACGCGTTTTTCACGTTTCAGTAGTTCGCCATTGTACCTGATCTCATCTTTAAAAGGATCTACCTTATGGCCAAGTTCAGACACTACTTCTCCATTTACTGATACCACACCAGCGGCGATCAGTTCATCTGCCTTGCGGCGTGAACAGATTCCTGAATTGGCAATGTAGCGGTTTAAGCGGATCAGTCCGTCATCTTTGACAGGAGCGTTTTTCCTGTTTCGCATGGTAGGCGCATTTTCTATGCGTTCCCCGCGGTCCTGAAAATTGGGTTTACCTGATTCGTCTCTTTTTCTGAATGGTCTGCTATCGGTACTTCTTGAGCTCTGCGAACTTTTATCGTCAAACTTTCTGAAAGGCTGATCGCCTTTAGCCCCAAAATTATCTTTCTTTATATAACTGCGTGTTTTTTCGCCCGGAGGGGTTTCTCTTGAGCTACCTTCTTTGAAGGCCCTTGGTGCACGCGGTTTGTAGTCTTTGCTGTCACCGTCTCTGGATGTTCTGGGTTTAAAATCCCTGTCACCAGTGCTTCTTGGTTTATAGTCTCCATCGGCACTTCTGGGTGCTCTTGGTTTGAAGTCTCCTTCAGCAGCTCTGGCGCCTCTGGGTTTAAAATCTTTATTGTCTTTATCTGATCTGGGTCTGAAACTTTTGGAGTCTCCATCTCTGGCTCCTCTTGGTTTGAAGTCTTTTCTGTCGCCTTCTCTCGGTTTTGATTCTCTGCCTTCACTGCTTCTGGGTTTGAAATCCCTGCTTTCACCATCTCTTGGCGTTCTGGGCCTGAATTCTTTTTTCTCTCCCTCCCTAGGTTTGAAATCTCTGGATCCACCAAATTTATTGTCTTTTCCTTCTTTATCGTCAAACTTGCTTTTGCCCTTGTATGAACTGTCTGTTCCATTTGGTCTTCTGCCTGTTGTGCTTCGGTTTCCCGGTTTGGACTTGTCATCCCGACTGTTCCTGTTATTGTCTTTTGTCATGATACGCTATTAGCCGCAAATTATGCGGGTGGCAAAGTTAGTCAAAATTGCTTTAATCCACAATGTTATATGTGTTTACTAAAGGGTGGAGCGAAGTTGTTTTGTGGTACCTTAGGGTTGGCTCTAGATGCAGTCGCTATTGACAGGGTCTTTGCAGGGGGTATATATAGGGTTTAGTAAGTGTTGACAGGCTTTCGGCCGAACCAACGCCCTGGATACCCCCTGCAAAGACCCTGTCAATAGCGAGCGCAGGGCGAACACATGGTGAACCCAGCAGGTAGTAGCAGGCAATTTGAAAAGATCTAGGTCTGATTTTTCAAGGAACTGAATTTGCGTTTTTTTATCCCTGAAAACACTTAATATCAGGCATAGATAATCTTCCTTTAAGCTTCTTTAAACGTGGATTTTGAGACAAAGTTTCGTAATTACTTGATAATAAGGTTAGTAAATCGTACATTTGCAGCAGTTTATTATTGTTAACCAAAAAAAGGAGGAAAATGATAAAGAAACACATAATAACATGTACGGTAATAATTGCATTACTGGTTATGGCAAAAGTGTTTGCTTACCACATGCCCCAAGCAACTAAAAGTACTTCGAAAGAAGTACAAAAAACAAAGAATACCACCACCACTACCACCACAAAAGTAAAGGCGCCTACCTCACTGATGGCCCAGTTAAATTTCGCAGAAGAGACACTTCCATTGGGCGATGCCAAAGTGGAACGTAAAATGAAAAAAGTGCTCGCTGCTTACAATTATAGTCGGATACAAACCAACATGCTACACAGAAAAGCTGCAGAATGGTTCCCTATAATTGAACCTATTCTTGCCGCGTACGGCATTCCGGAGGATTTTAAATATGTCCCGCTGGTTGAATCAGGATTGAAGTCTGGCACTTCTCCTAAAGGTGCTGCAGGATTTTGGCAATTTATGCCGGGTACTGCACGCAGCTATGGCCTGAGAGTCAACTCAAATGTTGATGAACGTAAGAATTTACGTAAGTCGACCATTGCAGCAGCTAAGTATATCAAAGAACTTTATGGTATTTTTGATAGCTGGACACTGGTTGCCGCTGCATACAATGTGGGTGATACCCATATGAAGAAGCAGATCAACAGGCAAAATCAGGACAATTATTTTAAGATGAGGCTGAATAAAGAAACCGCGGGTTACGTATATAAGCTGATTTCAATGAAAGAAATTGTAGAAGATCCTGTAAGGTATGGTTTTAGGGCACCAAAAGAATTGCTTGCATACAATGCAAAGCCATTTAATGTGGACGCTACGGTAGAATAAAAAAAGACATTTACAATATAAGGCCGTTTCGATTTATCGAAGCGGCTTTGTGCTTTAGGTGAAATTTACTATTTTACTCAGCTATGGAATTGATGAAACTGCGTGTACAGCATCTGGAATACAGTCGGGGAGAAACGCTTATACTGACTTTTGAGGTGATAGACGGACAAAAGCCATCTTATCTGGCTGGTCAGTTTTTAACGCTCGTATTCAATATACAGGGTAGGGAAATCAGAAGGTCTTATTCGCTTTGCAGCGCTCCGGATGCAGATGAACCGCTGGCCATTGCCATAAAGCGGGTAGAGAATGGAGAAATTTCCAGGTTTTTGCACCATAAGACACGCATTGGTGATGTTTTGCAGGCGTTGCCACCAAACGGATTGTTTGTTTATGAGCCCCAGCGAGAGCTGAAAAGAACTGTTTTCCTGTTTGCCGCAGGGGTGGGGATCACTCCGGTGTTCTCTATTATCAAGACTGCCCTGCTGGCAGAACAGCATTCTCACATCGTTTTGATCTATAGCAGCCGTTCGGTTGATGAGACGCTATTCTACAATCAGCTAAATAAATTGCAGGAGCAGCATCCAGCCAGGTTTAAGATCATTTATGTTTCCAGTCAGACCAAAAACCTGCTCATGGCCCGCTTAAATGTTTTCCTTATTGAAAAGATCGTACAGGAAGACATGAAGTTTGAGGTAAAAGATGCTGTTTTCTATACTTGCGGGCCTATTGATTATATGGTGACCTGCAGGATCACGTTGCTGAAGCTTGGATTTAATATCAGTCAGATTAAAAGAGAAACCTTTGTGCTGCCCGAGGATGAGGTAGACGAGGACGACATGACTGAAAAGGAAGTGAAGGATAAAAATACATATGAAGTGGTGCTGAAATTGAAGGGACATGAATACAAACTGGATGTGCCATACTATAAAACGATACTTCATGTGGCGCTTGAAAATAAAATCGATGTTCCTTATAGTTGCAGGGCGGGGATATGCAGTACTTGTACGGCCACCTGCATTAAAGGTGGGGTGCACATGGATTACAATGAGGTATTGATGGATGATGAAATTGCTGCGGGCAGGGTGCTGGTGTGCACTGGTCACCCTACAGCGGATGGGACGACTATAGTGTGGTGAAGAGCCAAACATATAGGTGTAAATTCTGTTCTGTAATTCAGTAAAATAGAGGATTTTTTCCTTATAATGGACTACCTTTGTGAATTCGTTTTTAATAGATATATGAGCAAAAATACTGTTGACCTTGGTGAGCAAAAAGATGTAGAAGTATATGGTGCCAGGGTACATAACCTTAAGAACATAGACGTTTCCTTTCCGAGAAATAAATTGGTTGTGATTACCGGTTTAAGTGGTAGCGGCAAGTCCTCGCTGGCATTTGACACCATTTATGCCGAGGGGCAGCGGAG
Source organism: Pedobacter psychroterrae (assembly GCF_004331695.1). Taxonomy (GTDB): domain Bacteria; phylum Bacteroidota; class Bacteroidia; order Sphingobacteriales; family Sphingobacteriaceae; genus Pedobacter; species Pedobacter psychroterrae. The sequence continues at coordinate 1,475,524 of NZ_SJSL01000001.1, forward strand.
GTATATGGAAACCTTCAGTGCTTATTCACGTCAGTTTATGGGCGGGATGGAGCGGCCTGATGTAGATAAGGTTTCGGGCCTGAGCCCGGTAATTGCGATAGAACAAAAAACCACCAGTAAAAATCCTCGGTCTACAGTCGGTACAATTACCGAGATCTATGATTTTATGCGCTTGCTATATGCCCGTACGGCTGATGCCTTTTCATATAATACCGGTGAGAAAATGGAGCGCATGAGCGAAGACCAGATCCTCAATAATATTTTCAAAAAATATGATGGCCTGGCGGTAAATATACTTGCCCCTGTGGTAAAAGGACGGAAGGGACATTATCGGGAGTTGTTTGAGCAGATCCGTAAACAGGGTTATGTAAAGGTGCGCATTGATGGGGATATCCAGGATATTACGCCTAAAATGCAGGTAGACAGGTATAAGATCCATGATATTGAGATCGTAGTGGACCGGCTTGTCATCGATAGAAAAGATGTGAAGCGGCTTCAGGATTCTTTGCAGATCGCGATGCGACTGGGCAAGGGGATTATCAAGATCAGTGATAAAGACAATAATGTATCGCATTTTAGCAGGTTTTTGATGTGCCCTACTACCGGGATTTCCTATGATGAACCGCAGCCTAACAGTTTCTCGTTCAACTCGCCTTACGGGGCGTGTGAAAATTGCGACGGATTGGGATATATCTTTGTGATAGATCGGGAATCGGTGATGCCAAATCCTAAGCTGAGCATATTGAACGGCGGACTGGCGCCTTTGGGCGAATACAGGGATATATGGATGTTCCAGGTGCTAAAAGCATTGGCGAAAAAATACAATTTTTCGTTGTCTACTCCTCTGGAAAAACTAACTGAAGAAAATATAACCATTATATTAAATGGTACCCATGAGTTGCTGAGTGTAGCTGTTGAGTACAATAAATGGAATGTTCAGAATTACCAGATCACTTTTGACGGGATCATTAAGTTGCTGGAAGAGCAGCAGGAGCGTAAAAGTGAAGGCATTTCGGATGATATGGAGTCGTTCAGGAAGTTGAAGACCTGCCCGGTTTGTAATGGAGCAAGGTTGAAAAAGGAAAGCCTGCATTTTAAGATAGATGGCAAGAACATCTTTGAACTTGCTGAAATGGATATTGCCAGTTTGAAAAACTGGTACCTGGATGTAGAGAGCAGATTGAATGAAAGACAAAATACCATTGCTAAGGAGATTCTTAAAGAGATCAGGGCAAGGCTTGGTTTCCTTAGTGATGTAGGACTGAACTACCTTTCGCTGGATCGCACTGCGCGGACTTTGTCGGGCGGTGAGGCGCAAAGGATCAGGCTGGCGACACAGATCGGTTCTCAGTTGATGAATGTAATGTACATTCTGGATGAGCCTAGTATTGGCCTGCACCAGCGGGATAATGAGCGGCTGATTGGTGCGCTGAAGAACCTGCGCGATCTGGGCAATACGGTATTGGTGGTAGAGCATGATAAGGAAATGATCCTGGAGGCAGACCATGTGATAGATGTAGGCCCGGCGGCGGGAATGCATGGAGGACAGATCGTAGCGCAGGGTACTCCGGCCCAGATCCTGAAATCTGACACCCTTACGGCGGCGTATCTGAATGGAAAAAAAGGCATTGAAGTGCCTAAAAAAAGAAGAAAAGGGACAGGGCATAAATTGTCTATCATAAAAGCCCATGGTCATAACCTGAAAGATGTATCGGTTGATTTCCCTCTCGGTAAATTTATAGCGGTAACAGGCGTGTCGGGCAGCGGAAAGTCAAGCCTGATCACAGAAACGCTGTACCCTATATTGAACCATCATTTCTTCAGGGCAAAAAAACATCCGCTGCCTTATGAAAAGATCAATGGGCTGAAAGAAATAGATAAAGTAATTGAGATAGACCAGGCTCCGATAGGGCGTACACCAAGGTCTAATCCTTCCACTTATACCGGTGTATTTTCTGATATTAGGAACTTATATGTGCAGTTGCCGGAGGCCAAGATCAGAGGCTACAAGCCCGGAAGGTTCTCTTTTAACGTGAAAGGCGGGCGCTGCGAGACTTGTCAGGGAGGAGGAATGAAGGTGATAGAGATGAATTTCCTGCCTGATGTACAGGTGCCCTGTGAAGAATGTGGGGGAAGAAGGTATAACAGGGAAACCCTGGAAGTGCGTTATCGCGGTAAATCCATCAGCGATGTGCTGGATATGAGTATAGAGGAGGCAGTAGATTTCTTTGAAAATATGCCGGCTATTTATCGCAAGATCAAGACATTGAAAGATGTAGGTTTGGGCTATATCACACTGGGACAATCATCGACTACTTTGTCGGGGGGGGAGGCACAGCGTGTGAAACTGGCTACTGAGCTTTCTAAAAAAGATACAGGAAGAACATTTTATATACTGGATGAGCCTACTACGGGCTTGCATTTTGAGGACATCAATGTGCTGCTTGGCGTATTGAATGAACTGGTAGAAAAAGGCAATACGGTGCTGGTGATAGAGCATAACCTGGATGTGGTGAAAGTGGCCGACTGGGTGATAGACCTTGGTGAAGAAGGTGGGGCCGGAGGGGGGAGGATCATTTTTGAGGGTACGCCTGAGGGGCTGATCCAGAATCCAATTAGCCTGACCGGTAAGTTTTTGAAAAAGGAAATGGGCTTATAATGTAGTCATGGCTGATAAATTAAGTGCTTTTTTGCCCGATAGTGATTCAATAAGCAAGATACAGGATGTGAGCAGAGGTTTATCTGCTGCGACTGACTCTCCTTATAGATTGATTCAGGAGTCGGATATAAGCGCTTTGATCAGGCCCCGTTTGGATTTTTCTCATAAAGGGACCTATGGTCATGCGCTAATCATCGCAGGAGAACGTGCTACCATGGGGGCCGCTTTGCTGGCATCAAGCGGTTGTTTATATGCGGGAGCTGGTCTGACTACGGCATGTATCCCTGAGAGTGGACTAATGGCTTTAAATGTTTCTTTACCTGAGGTAATGTACCTGTCACGTGAAAAGTTCTTTGAACAAGAGGCATTAAATAGATATAATGCAGTTGCGATTGGGCCGGGTGTAGGGATTACTGAGGAAGCTGTGGCATTATTGTCCCGGATACTGGAACTGAAAAGACCTGTAATTGCGGATGCGGATGCGCTGAACCTGCTGGCTTCAAACAGCTTGCTGATGCAGGGATTGGTGAAAGGCAGCATACTTACGCCCCACATGAAAGAGTTTGACAGGTTGTTTGGTATACATGAAACATGGTATAGCCGTTTGCAGACTGCCAGGGAAAGGGCGGCGGAGCTGGGCATTGTGATCGTGTTAAAAAATCAATATACGTTTATTATAGATGCAGACGGGACTGTATATATCAACTCCACAGGCAGCCCTGCAATGGCACAGGGGGGTATGGGTGACGTCCTGACGGGGATCATCGCTGCTTATATAGCGCAGGGGTACGCAGCTAAAGAAGCCGCCATATTAGGGTGTTTTTTTCATGGGGCAGCTGGGTCGGAACTGGCAAAAACACGCTCCAACGTCAGGGCTTTGGAAGTTGCTGAATACGTCCCTAAAGTACCAAGGTGGTATGTAAGCGATTAAATAGATACATTACCTGCTACGATCATTTGATCCATAGTAGGGCTTGGACTTCCTCCGCGTTTCTCCAGGGTCACCGCAAAGGTTTGTGCAGCGGCAATATTTTTCATATTCACGAGGATACCTGTTGTATCAGGCTTTACATCAAATACACCAAGGTCTACGGGTTTACCATTTACGAGTGCCCATAGCTGGTACTGATGTGCATCATCATTGGCAGGCAATTTCATTTTGGAATTGTCTACCATTACATGATTGCCTTTTATATGCCAGTACACGGTCATTTTTGCCTTTGGATCCATTGCAGTACCGGCAAGTCTGACTGTCTTCCAGTCAGGATCGTCTACCATGTCTGCAATTTTTTGCAGATCGGAGTTGGTCTGTTTCATGTAGTTTACTGTAGAAGTAAACTGGTCTTTCTCTGAGCTAAGGTCTGCGATTTGTTCTTTAGCGGCGCCCAGTTCTGTATGAGAGGAGTAGAGTGCAACGGTACTCACTACCAGCAAAGCGATACAGGCAACAAGTGCAAAGCGCAAGGTTTTTATTTTCGATTCGTATTGTTTTGCGTCATCCGCTATTTTAAATGGTATAGTCACACTTTCAGTATGGTCACTGCCGGCTTGGGTGTTTTCAATACGATTGAAGATTTCTTTATCCAAGCCTTCTGTAGGTTGCAAAGCCTGGGCTAATGCATACTGTTCCATCGCGATCTCAATAGCAGTAATTTCCTGTTTTACTTCAGGATATTTAGCCGCCATTGCTTCTACTTCTACGCGTTCGTTAGGAGCTAACTGCCCTAAAACGTAAAGTTCGAGTATGCCTGATTCAATATATGCCTTTACTTCTTCCACTTAATTAAAATACTTTCTTAACTCCAAAATCGCTTTCCTGATACGGGTTTTTACCGTACCCAATGGCAAATTCAATTCTTCTGCCGCCTCTACGTGTGTGTACCCTTTAAAATATATCATTTGCACAACATTATGGTATTCTGGCTTTAACGAAGTGACCAGTTCCTTCAGGCCCAGTAGATCAGCATTGAAGGTTACCTTTTTTTGTGCATCAATGAAATCTACGTTATTTTCAATGTCCTGGTTTTTACCGGAATTTTTAAAATCTTTAGAACGTAGTTTATCGATGGACATATTGCGGGCGATATTCATCATCCAGGTAAACAACCGGCCTTTAGTATTGTCATAACTATCTGCAGAGTTCCAGATTTTAATAAAAGTTTCCTGTAATATGTCTTCCGCTACTTCTATCTGAGGGATAATTCTTGAGATGACACCAAGGAGGGCGCCGGAATACATGTCGTATAACGCCCTCATAGCTAGTGTATCCCTACTTTTCAGTCTGTTGACCAGCTCTTCCTCTGTAAAGGTTATTTTTTTAGTTGTTGCCAATGATTTGCTAATATACAGAAACAACAACAAGAAAAAAGAGGGAATTGTTTTTATTGTTATGTGACGGTTGTTTGAATACTAAAAATCGAATAAATGTTTTTCTGCATGGTAAGAAGATCTTACCAATGGACCGCTTTCTACATATCTTAATCCTTTTGCCAAACCAATTTCCTTGTATTTAGCAAACTGGTCGGGGTGGATCCAGTCTATCACTGGGTGGTGATTGCGTGTAGGCTGCAGGTATTGCCCTAAAGTTAAGATGTGAACGCCGTTTGCAACAAGATCGTCCATTGCTTCCAATACATCATCTTCTGTTTCTCCAAGTCCAAGCATGATGCCTGTTTTGGTTCTTAAGCCAAATTCAGAAATGCGTTTTAGTGCTTCCAGGCTTCTGTCATACTTAGCCTGGATACGTACCTGTTTGGTAAGGCGCCTTACGGTTTCTACATTGTGAGACATTACTTCAGGACGTTCTTCGAGTACCCGGTAAAGATTGTCCCAGATCCCTCTGAAGTCAGGGATCAAGGTTTCGAGAGTCGTTTCCGGTGATTCTCGTCTGATGGCCTGAAGGGTTTCTGCCCATATGATGGAGCCACCATCTTTTAAGTCATCGCGGTCTACAGAGGTGATGACACAATGTTTAACCTGCATCAGCTTTACTGAATTGGCTACCCGGTTGGGCTCATCAAGATCAACTGCAAGCGGCCGTCCTGTTGCTACTGCACAAAATGAACAGGAACGGGTACAGATGTTGCCGAGGATCATGAATGTGGCCGTACCTGCACCCCAGCATTCGCCCATATTGGGACAGTTGCCACTTTCGCAAATGGTGTGAAGCTTATGGGTATCTACCAGACTGCGTACCTGGGCATATTCTTTGCCAACAGGAAGCTTAACCCTAAGCCAATCTGGTTTACGTTGTACTGGGTTTTCTGAAACAACCGGAAGTGCGATCATGGCACAAAGTTAAGCAATAGGATTCAATTGTTATAAAGCCAGCGTGAGTTTAGCATCACAATAAGATCATAAAACACTTAAGATCTTTCCAGTTTACCTGTCGGCAGGAGCGGAAGTGATCTGAGTGCTGTGCCAGTAGCCTGCAGAATGGCGTTGCGTATGGCGGGTGCTACACTTACTATTGGTGCCTCACCGGCTCCCGAAGGTGCGATGTCAGTGCGGTTTACCATTACGATGGTGATTTCGGGTGTGTCTTTGAAACGCGGCACGCGGTAATCCGATAGATTAGGATTTAGGATCTTGCCATTTTCAAAGTCGACTGATTCAAACAAGGCTCCCCCAAGGCCCTGGACTATGGCGCCAAGGATCTGGTGTTCGAGGTGATGTGGATTGACAATGGCGCCGCAGTCAAAGGCTTCGGTAATCCGCACAATTTTGACCAAATTATCCTCTGTTACCATCACTTCGGCACAGGTAGCAACATATCCTCCTTTTACATAGTCACATGCGATCCCATATCCGCAACCTTTTCGTTTTTGTTTGGTATGCCATCCAAAGGATTTGGCTGCGGCTTCCAATACCGCTTTTAGCCTGGCATCGTCCAGGTTTTTTAACCTGAACTCGAGCTGGTCCATGTCGATCATTCTTGCTATATCGCTAATATGCGATTCTCTTGCAAATGCATTGGCAGTAGCGGCCAGACCGCGGTATGAACCCTGTTTTAACGGTGTGAGTGAAGGATGGAAGTTATTTTGCTGGTTCGGAATCCGGTACTGTGGTTTCAATCCTGCGTTGCCTGAGTTGTAGTTTTCAAATTTCCACGCATTAATTGCCCCGTCTTTTTTAAAGCCGCTTTTGACTTTTATCACACCTGCAGGTCTGAAGTAGGCCCAGGTAAATTCTTCTTTTCTTGTCCATGCCAGTTTTACTGGCCTTTTTGTTTCTTTGGCAATGTGTGCCGCCTCTAACGCTGCTTCGCCGCTGTGCTTGCCACCATATCCGGAGCCCGTATCTGGCACCATCACTCTGACATTCTCTTTTGGGATGTCAAATTTTGCCGCAAGATCCTGTTGTACGCCAAAAGGACGCTGGGTGCCGGTCCAAACAGTAAGTTTGTCGCCGATCCACTGTGCCAGTGCCGACCTCGTTTCAAGCGGAACATGAGCAATGTAGTCAATAGTATAAGTATCGCTGTGCTGCTGTTCCGATGCTGTAAGACTTTGTTTTATTTCTGAAGTTTCCGGCTCTGTTTCGCGCGCGTTTTTAACCAGGTATTCAAATAACTGCGCTTTTGACGGTTGATCAGGACTTTCCCAGGTCGCTTTGATTGCCAACAGTGCGCTATTTGCATTTCTTAGGCTGGCGGCTGCCACGGCTATAAAGGTGCCGTCCTGAATTACGGTGACTCCAGACATAGCTTTGGCTGCATCCAGATCTACTGTAAGGAGTTTAGCCTGGTATACCGGTGGGCGAAGGATCTTTGCATAGAGCATATCCGGCATCTTCATATCGGATACATATTTATGTCCGCCCGTGATAAAAGTACGGTCGTTGACCTTCGGCGTTGTTTTGCCTGCCGTTTTCCACTCAGCCGGGTTAATAAGCGGGATTTGTTTGGAAATAGGAATCAGGATCTGCTGACCTTTTGTTAGTGCTCCAAAGCTGATTTTTTTTCCGCTTTTTTGGTCAGAGACCATTCCTCCGGCCGCTTTTAAAGACGTCACCTCACTACTAAAGTGCTTTGCGGCAAGATCAAGCAAAGCCTGGCGCGCGGTAGCTGCTGTATGACGTAATTGGGTGCCCATCTGCGGAGTAGTCAGGCTCCCGTAGGTACCGTTGTCGAACGGAACCAGATCAGTGTCGCCCATGACCATTTTGATCGATGATACGTCTACATTAAGTTCTTCCGCTACTTGCTGAGTTAGTGAAGTACGGATGTTTTGACCTACTTCTACCTTACCTGTAAAAACGGTAACCATATTGTCTTCCCCAATGTGAATCCAGGCAGCTACCTGACCGGAAGGCACCGGACTCAAAATTGTACCGGAAGGGTCAGCAGCAAAAGCAATCACATCCTGTAAAATAATTGCTACAGCAAGTCCGCCACCCAGTTTGAAAAACTGACGGCGGTCGATGTTAGGCAATGCCAACGGGTTTTCTGTAGCATTCATTTATTTGGCAGTTAAGATAGTTGATGCAAGCTTGATGGCTTTTACAATGTTGGGGTAAGTGCCACAGCGACAGATGTTGCCATTCATGGCGGTATTGATGTCAGCTGTTGAAGGAGCGGGTTTTTCTCTAAGCAGCGCGGCGGCAGACATGATCATACCAGATGCACAGTAGGCACATTGCAGGGGGTCTGATTTTAAGAATGCCTGCTGTACGGGATGCAGTATCCCATTGGTTTCCAGTCCTTCTATGGTGGTGACAGACTTCCCCACTACCGATCCTGCGGAAGTTGTGCAGGAACGAACAGCCAATCCGTTTACGTGGACAGTGCATGCGCCACACGCGCCTTCCCCGCAACCGTACTTGGTACCGGTAAGGTCTAATTCATCCCGCAAAATACTTAATAAAGTCGCCTCAGCATCGATATTTACCTCGTGGCGTATATTGTTTATCGTAAGTATCATAATATAAGGCGCTTCGTAACTAAGTAAATTTACTAAAATACTTGGAAGAATTTAAAAATTAACGTTATTCTTGCAACCATACTTTTATCATATATGGCTACGTCTAAAATAACCTATAATGGTGGTTTGAGAACCACTTCAATACATGAGCGCTCGGGCAGGGAGATCATAACTGATGCTCCGATAGATAATAAAGGCAAGGGCGAGGCCTTTTCGCCGACTGATCTTTTGGCAACCTCACTAGGAAACTGCATGCTGACAATTGTTGGAATTGCCGCAAATGAACATGGGTTTAACATTGATGGTACTACATGCGAGATCACAAAGGTCATGGCAGAAGGACCCAGGAGGGTTGCGGAAATTGTAGTAAACTTTCAGTTTCCTGCCAGTGATTATTCAGATAAGGTAAAAACGATTATTGAACGGTCGGCCAATACTTGTCCTGTAATGTACAGCCTGCATCCTGATATTAAAAAGGCGGTCTCTTTTAATTATTGATGACTTCGGCAACTTCATCTGCCGATATATCACTGTGTGAGGCATCTAACACGCAATCTCCATCTTTTATGAGCAGGATCTGGGGCGATTCATGATGTACCTGAAAGGTCTCAGCAATTTGAGCAGAAACATCCCTGAAACTGATCAGGTCTAAAAAGTATAGCGAGGTATCTGCAGGTATTACTTCCCAATCCATTTCGAAACGCCTTTTGGCCATCATGCTCACAGAGCAGCGTGTGCTGTGTTTAAAAATTAAACTATAACCGGGTTGTTTTTGTATTTCATTAACCTGTGTAAGGTTAGTTATATTCTTCCACTGCATGGTGTATTGTTAAAATAGTTTTTGGCTATGCCCTTCTTCTTTTGCCTTCGGGATATGAACTATACGCAGGGCAAAGTCTGCTAGAGCAAGCTTCTAAAACGGTTATTGCAAAAAACACGCCAAGCAACAATATTGCAACTTTCTTCATTAGTAAATGGTTAAGTGGTAGATACTATTATCTAAGCTACGGTTTTTGCAGAATAAATCAAATTAATTAGGCAATTGCAGAAAGTTCTGCCATTTTAAGTGCGGTAATGGCCGCCTCATCCCCCTTATTGCCATGTTTTCCGCCTGCACGATCTATGGCCTGCTGAAGGTCGTTGGTGGTCAGCACGCCAAATATTACCGGCTTGCTGTGTTTGATACTTAGCTGGGTAATTCCGTTTGCAACTGCATCGCAGATAAAATCAAAATGTTTGGTATCTCCCTGTATCACGCAGCCAAGGCAGATTACAGCATCGAGCTCTTCGTGTTTGTTCAGCAGTATATCTGCAGCACTGGTTAACTCAAAACTGCCCGGTACGGCAATAGAAAGTATGTTGTCGGCCAACACGCCATGCGCTAAAAGTGTTTTTAGTGCTCCGTTATAAAGGCTGCCGGTGATCTCTGCGTTCCATTCCGCCACAGCAATAGCAAATTTGTATGCGGTACCATTGGGTACGGTAGTGTGTGAAAAGTCTGAAAGGTTTTTTAATTGTGTTGCCATAGTGCAAAGATAATGATTGGGCATAAAAAAAGGCTAGCGTTAAACGCTAACCTTTTGTCAAAATACGGTGTGATTACTTATCTTGTGCTTCTGCACGGGCTATGTATTCGTCGATCATAGTCGCTTCCTGACTTTCAGGATATTGAGCTTTGATCTTATTGTAAGACACTGCAGCATCTTTAAAGCTTTTTTGAGCTTCGTAAACTAAACCAAGTTTTTTAAGAAACATTGGTGAGGTAAACTTGTTGCTGGCTTTGTCGGCAGCTTTTTTATAATAAGTGGCTGCCTGTTTATAATCTTTTAGTTCGCTGTAAGCATCACCTAATAAACCTAATGCCAATGGATCTGCTACAGGACTGCCGGTATCTGAATATTTACCCAGAGATTCAATGGCTTTTTTGTATTCTCCCTTACGCAGGTAAATTCCGCCTAAATAAAGATTGGCAAGGTTTGCTGATTTAGTATTTGCATACTCGTCTGCTATAGTTTCTAATCCAGGATACCCACCTTCGCCGTTTATGGCTTTGTTTGCTAAAGAATCTGCACCCAAAAACTGCTCTGCTTTGTACATTTTAGCTGAAGCTTCTTCTGCTCTGTTTGTTAAGTAAACGTTTTGATACCAGATGTATATTCCTATTAGTATAACTATGGCGCCTGCAATAAACAAAAGACTCTTAGAGTTTTCTTGTAAAAAAGAGCCCTTTTTTGCGGCTACATTTGTTTCTTTTTCTGTTGTGGACATTTTATTTAAAAAAATTAAGGATTGCAAAAATACATTTTTCGGTCAAAGTATCAACCTCTTTTGTCGATTAATTTTAACATTTAATACGCTGAGTATAAAGCATCACACTTTCTATTGATATAACAAAGGTAAACGGTAACTTTGGAGGGATACATTATGTGGTTAAAAAATATTACTCTTCTCAACTTCAAAAACTATACAGACGCAAGTATTAGTTTTTCTAAAACTGTAAATGCATTTGTAGGTAATAATGGGGCAGGTAAGACGAATTTGCTGGATGCTATCCACTATTTGTGCCTGTGTAAAGGGTATTTTAACCCCATCGACAGCCAACAGATCAAGACTGCTGAAGACCTGTTCCTGATACAGGGGGATTTTGACCGTAAAGACAAAAATGAAAAGATCACCTGTGGGGTAAAGCGCAACCAGAAAAAATCCTTTAAACGAAATAAAAAAGAATACGATAAGCTGGCCAGTCATATAGGACTTTTCCCGCTGGTAATGATCTCTCCCTATGATACCAATATCATCATGGAAGGTAGTGAGGAAAGGAGGCGTTTTATGGACAATGTTATCTCGCAGACCGACGCATACTACCTGGATGAGCTGATCTTGTACAATCGTCACCTGGCAAACCGGAATGCTTTGCTAAAACAGATTGCCGTAACGAGGAGTTATGATCCCGCACTCATGGAGATTTACAATGAGCAGCTGGTAGCTTCGGGAATCAAGATCTTTGCTAAAAGACAGCAGTTTATGCTGGATTTCATCCCCTTGTTTGATAAATATTATGAGTTCCTTACGGAAGGGATTGAGCGTGTAAGCCTTCATTACCATAGCCAGCTTAGCGATACGGCCTTTAAACATTTGCTGGCACAGTCTGTAGAAAAAGATAAAATACTGGAGCGGACCACTACCGGAATCCATAAAGATGAACTGATCTTTACAATTGCGGACATGCCTTTAAAGAAATTTGGATCGCAGGGCCAGCAGAAGTCTTTTCTAATTGCGCTAAAACTGGCTCAATATGCGTATCTCCAAAAACACAAGGGGTTTAAACCTTTACTGTTGCTGGATGATATTTTTGACAAGCTGGATGACAATAGGATGCACAAGTTGATGGAAATGGTATCTCATCAGGACTTTGGACAGATATTTATTACAGATACAGGCAGGGAAAGGTTGCTGTTCATCTTTAATAAAATTAATGTGCCGGTGACCCTGTTTGAGGTAAATAATGGATCAGTAAACCATGCATAGCTGATTTAATTTATATGGTAAATATGAAGGATATTATTTAGGTTTGTATGGTGGAAACATTCAACCTAGCTATTGAAAATCATGCGTAAGCCCAATGACATTACCCTCAAAGAAGGAATAGGGAAACTGCTGAATGTCTATAAATTAAAAGGAAGATTTGATGAAACTTCTGTTATTAACTTTTGGCCGGAATTAATGGGAAAAGCAGTTGCAAACCGGACTACGCAGATCTATATAGCCCAGAAGAAGCTTTTTGTGAGAATTGAATCGTCTGTAGTAAAAAACGAATTGCTAATGGTCAGGACCGGCATCATTCAAAAAATTAATGAACGAGCCGGAACTGAAGTGATTACGGATATTGTATTTCTGTAAAACCCTGTTTTAGAATACTTTGCTTACCAGCCAGATAATCACGGCAATAACTAATACGACAACGATAATTCCGGTTACCATACCAGCTTTAAAGATGTCACCAATTACTTCACAACTTGTTAAAGTTGTGCACAGGAAAGCAATAATTGCGAGTGGAAAGTATCTTTTAATTGTCATAAACTTTGTTTTTTTAGTACCTAACAAATATTTATGATAATGGTTTTAAATTTACTTGCCATTTACCTTAAGCAATTCTATTTCGAATACCAAGGTGCTGTAAGGTGGAATTTCGCCCTGACCCCCCTCGCCATACGCCAGGTTGTAAGGGATAAAGAATTTGTATTTTGAACCGGTAGACATAAGTTGTACTCCTTCCGTCCATCCTGGGATCACATTGTTTAATGGCAATGATAGTGGTTGATCTCTTTTGTAAGAGCTATCGAATTCGGTTCCGTTAAGTAAAGTTCCTTTATAGTGTACCAGTACCGTGTCGGATGCTGCCGGCTTTATGCCCGTGCCTTTTGTAAGCACCAGGTACTGCAAGCCACTTGGGGTGGTCTGTACACCAGTCTGTGTTTTGTTTTTCTCTAAAAAGCTTTTTCCTTCTGCGATTGCGGGAGCATATTTTTGTTGGGTCACTTTATTGAAAAGATCACCGATTGCCTGCTTAAATTTCTCCTCAGGGATAGAAAATGCCGATCCTGCAAATGCGTCTTTAAAGCCTCTTACTAAAAGATCGTAGTTTAACAAGGTAAGTCCGTCTTGCTTCATGCCTGATGCCATCTTGGCGCCTAATGCATAACTTGCAGAATCAAGATTTGATTTGAAAATAGGCTGTGTGCCCGCTTTTACTGCCGTCTTAACCGGAGTTACTTTTTTTGCTGCGGTTGTGGTTTTCTTGGTTTGCGACATGGCCGTAAAAGCGCATAACGGCAATAAAAATGTGATAATGATCTTCTTCATCTTTATAAAATTGTGTGGAAAGATACAAAGTAAATAAAAAAATAAGCACCTGTTGGGGTGCTTATTGGCTAATTAACGTGTGTAATATCTTAAAAACGCTCGCCAGCTGTAAAGAAGAAGTCTCCTTCTGCAGCAGCATTTTCGTCAGAATCTGAACCGTGAACGGCATTTGCATCGATAGATTTTGCATATTTCTGACGAATGGTTCCTTCGGCTGCCTGAGCAGGATTGGTAGCACCTATTAAAGTCCTAAAATCTTCCACAGCATTGTCTTTTTCTAAGATAGCGGCAACGATGGGTCCTGAAGACATAAAGCTTACCAAGTCAGCATAGAATGGACGATCTTTGTGTACTTCGTAAAACTGACCTGCTGTTTCAGCCGTAAGTTTGGTGTATTTTAATGCTACGATCTTAAATCCGGCTGTAGTAATGTCATTGATAATCGCACCAATATGGCCGTTTGCTACTGCATCAGGCTTGATCATGGTAAAAGTTCTGTTTGTACTCATCTTTAAATTTTGATATTTTGTGCAAAAATACGTTTTATAGTTATAATATTAAAGGTTGAAACCTACATAAAAATTTAATAGGCTTCAATTTATCATTAATTCATTAGCTTTGCGACCGAAAATTATGTTGTCGATCTCAGAAATAAAAACATTGCTGGCTACGCCGCAGAAAATTGTGATTACTACGCACCATAAACCTGACGGTGATGCCATGGGCTCGTCTTTAGGTTTATATGCTTATTTAATACAATTAGGACATCATGTAAAGGTAATCACACCAACTGATTATCCGTATTTTTTGCATTGGCTGCCCAATAATTCTGATGTAATTATCTATACAGAGCAGCTTGAAGAAGCTGCAAAACTGGTAGCTGAAGCGGCCCTGATATTTTGTCTCGATTTTAACAGTCTGACAAGAATCAATCAGCTTGGTGAACTGGTCAGGTCCTCAGATGCCTATAAGCTGATGATAGACCATCATCTGGAACCGGAAGATTTTGACGATTACCGCCACTGGAATATCAATGCGTGTGCGGCTGCACAGCTGGTTTATGATTTTATTGTAAATGAACTGGGCGATGCAGCACGCATGAATAAAGACATCGCTACCTGCTTATATACAGGCATCATGACGGATTCAGGTTCTTTCAGGTTTGCTTCTGCTAACTCTGCTGTTTACCGTATTGCTGCAGATTTGATAGATGCCGGTGCAGAGCACTGGAGAATTCATCAGCTGGTATACGATAATGCAACAGAAAACCGTTTACGCTTTTTGGGTCATTGCATAAGCAATAAATTAGAAGTATTGAGAGAATTTAATACGGCAATTATATCGGTTACCAAAGAAGAATTGAACAGGTTTGATATCGTAACGGGTGATACTGAGGGAATAGTGAATTATGCGCTCTCTATTAATGGTATTAAACTAGCTGCATTTATTATTGAAAGAACTGATAAAGTTAAATTATCTTTGCGCTCCACCGGAGATTTTCCGGCTAATGAAATTTGCAAGAAATTTTTTAGCGGAGGTGGTCACAGGAATGCTGCAGGAGGTGTTTCTGAAAAAAATCTGGAAGAAACAGTAGCTGAATTTAAATCAATACTGACAGAGTATAAAACCCAGTTATTGCAATAGGAACGAGAACTTTAAAATATATATATAAACGAAAAATTAAAACAACCACATGAAGAAAGGTATAATTATTCTTTTCGCAGCTACACTTGGATTGGCTGCTTGTAACAATTACAAAAAAGGACCGGGAGGTTTAGTGTATCAGATCCACAAAGATGGTGGTAATGAGAAAATTAAAGAAGGGGATGTAATCAAAGTGAACTTTATTCAGAAAAGTGAAAAAGATTCAGTGATGTTCAATACATATGATGTTGGCCAGGGCCAAATCTTTCCGGTTGGAAAAATGGCATATCCTGGTGACATGAATGACGTACTTTTCCTTTTTGGTGAAGGCGATAGTGCTACTTTCAAGTTGAACCTTGATACAATGGCAAAAAATACCGGTCAGCCAAAGCCACCGACGAATGCTAAAGATACCTACCTGATTTTTACAGTTAAAATTGAAAAGGTATTCAAGAAAGGAGCAAATGAAGCTGATTCTACATTCCAGAAAAGAGCTCAGGAATTTTTCCAGAAAGATTACCTTGCAGGTGTAGCTAAGATGAAAGATGCTGAAGCAGGAAAGATCAAGAAATTTGTGGGTGATAGTAACTTGAAACTGCAAACTTCTCCTTCAGGATTACAGTATGTGATTACCACACCGGGAGGTGCTGTAAAACCATTGCCTGGTGATACCATCAAATTAAAGTATACTGGTAAATTGCTGACTAAAAAGTCTGACGGTAAAGATAATGTATTTGATACCACAGACGAGAAAGTAGCTAAAGACGCTGGTATTCACAATGCAATGGCCCAATATGCTCCTCGTGCATTTACAGTAGGAAATGCAATTCCTGGATTTGATGAAGGTGTACAATTATTGGGTAAAGGCGGAAAAGCAACTTTACTAATCCCTTCTTCACTTGCTTATGGTGAAGGTGGCCAGCCTCAGGCTAAGATCGGCCCTTATTCACCTTTGTATTTTGATGTTGAAGTAGTGGATATCATCAAACCGAAAGCAGGAGCTACTATAGCGCCGCCACCACCACCGGTAGTTAAGAAATAATTGATAAAGGACAAGTTCCTGGATTAAATAAATGAAAAACCCTGCCTGGTATAGTACCGGCAGGGTTTTTCATTTATTGGTTCAGGGTAGGTTTTTTTATTAACTTTGCTCATGCTTTTAACGGATACCCATACGCACCTTTATTACGAAACAGATCAGGAAAAACAAGCTTTGCTCATGCAGCGTTGTTTTGATAATAAGGTAGAAAGACTATTCCTTCCTAATGTAGATATTGCATCAATTAGCAAAATTGATGATCTGGTAACTAAATATCCGAAAAACTGCTTTGCCATGGCCGGTCTGCACCCTTGTGATGTAAAGGAGGATTATGAGCTGGTTTTGGACGAGATCTGTGGCCGCATTGCCGACAGGCAGGTGTATGCTATTGGAGAGATTGGAATAGACCTGCATTGGGACAAGACCACGCTTGAGTTTCAAAAAGCAGCATTTAAGGAACAGATCAACTGGGCCAAAGATCTGGATCTGCCCATTGTAATTCATTGCCGTGAAGCTTTTGATGAGATATTTGAAGTGCTGGACGAAGAAAAGGATGAAAAGTTAAGAGGGATATTTCATTGTTTTACAGGTGATACTGAACAGGCAAAGCATGCAATTGACCTGGGTTTTTATCTTGGGATCGGTGGTGTGGTGACCTATAAGAATAGCGGACTGGCAGAGGTGCTGAAGGGTATTGACATAAAGCACATTGTTCTTGAAACAGACTCTCCTTACCTGGCGCCGGTACCATTCAGAGGTAAGCCCAATGAGAGCAGCTACCTGCTGTATATTGCAGAAAAAGTGGCTGAGATTTACCAGATCAGTACAGAAGAAGTGGCTGAGATAACCACTGCCAATTCTATCGCTGTCTTTAATATTTAGTAATGACCAACATACTTATTATATACACGGGGGGGACGATCGGGATGGTTAACGATCCTAAAACAGGCGCGCTAATCCCTTTCGACTTTGCACAGATTCAGCAGAATGTACCTGAACTGGAGCGGCTAAACTACAACCTGGATGTACATTCATTTGATCCCATAATAGATTCCTCTAATATGACACCGGTGATCTGGGCGGAGCTGGCGCAACTGATAGAGAAAAAATACGATGATTTTGATGGCTTTGTAATACTGCATGGTTCTGATACGATGGCTTTTACCGCAGCTGCCCTAAGCTTTATGCTCGAAAATTTGAGCAAGCCGGTAGTGCTTACAGGCTCTCAGCTGCCTATAGGGGAAATCCGGACAGACGCTAAGGAGAACTTAATTACCGCACTGGAAATCGCTGCTACTAAGAATAACGGGAAAGCAATGATCCCTGAGGTTTGTATTTATTTTGACTATCAATTGTTCAGAGGCAACAGGTCGATAAAATACAATTCAGAAAAATTTGAGGCATTTCTTTCTCCAAATTATCCCTTGCTGGCCGAGGCGGGAGTTACTTTATCTTTCTTTCGTAACTATATTTTGCCTTACCCGGTCTGCCCATTAAAGGTTCATTTAAAGGTCAATTCAAACATAGGGGTACTCAAGTTGTATCCCGGAATCACATCGCAGGCGGTAAAGGCAATTACACATTCCCCTGTGGATGCTATTGTTATGGAAAGTTTTGGGGCCGGAAATACTACTACTGCCAGCTGGTTCATTGAATGTCTTCAGGAAGCGCTGGATGAGGGTAAGATCATCGTAGGGATTACCCAGTGTCAACAAGGCTCTGTGGAGCTTGGTATGTATGAGACGAGTAAAAAACTTCAGCAAATAGGTATTGTTAGCGGATACGACATGACTTTTGAAGCAGCTATTGCCAAATTAATGCACTTAATGGGACAAGGATTACCCCGGACTGAAGTAATGAGACTGATGGAGCAACCATTAAGGGGTGAATTAACTGCTTAAAGTAAAACTTAAGTATTTGTTGTTCGCAGGGAAATTTTAATATTAATTTTGTTGTATGATCATTGAGCAAATTTATACTGGATGTCTGGCCGAAGCCGCATACTATATTGAAAGCAATGGAGAAGCGGCCATAATTGATCCGCTACGTGAGGTTGAGCCTTATTTAAAAAGGGCAAGGAAAGCCAATGCACAAATAAAGTTTATTTTTGAGACCCATTTTCATGCTGATTTTGTATCTGGACATATTGATCTTTCTGAAAAATCAGGAGCAGAAATCATATACGGGCCAACAGCTAAAACTTCTTTTAAGTCGCACATTGCAGCAGACGGCGAACAGTTTAACATTGGAGAATTAACCATTACTGTTTTACATACGCCAGGTCATACACCTGAATCAACTACTTATTTATTGCTGGACAAGCATGGTAAGCCTCATTGTATTTTTACCGGCGATACCCTGTTCATAGGAGATGTAGGAAGACCTGACCTTGCACAGCAGGGTTCGCTTACTATGGAAGATATGGCGGCAACTTTGTATGATTCTCTGCATAATAAAATCATGACTTTGCCAGATGATGTGTTGGTATATCCCGCCCATGGCGCAGGCTCGGCTTGTGGTAAACACATGAGCAAGGAAACATTTGATACGCTTGGACATCAGAAGGAGGTCAATTATGCACTTAAAGCGGCTACAAAGGAGCAGTTTATTCGTGAAGTCACTTCCGATATATTGCCACCCCCCCAATACTTTGCCAAGAATGCAGCCATGAACAAACATGGTTATGAAAGTTTTGATGAAGTATATGAGAAAGGCCTGAATGGATTGTCTGCAGCAGCGTTTGAATTACTTGCGAATCAAACAGGCGCGTTGATATTAGATACGAGGCCACCTCAGATTTTTGCAAAAGGCTTTATTCCATCATCGGTAAATATTGGGCTGAACGGACAGTTTGCCCCTTGGGTAGGAGCGTTGATCACTGACCTTAAGCAGCCTTTGCTGCTGATTGTGGATGAGGGAAAAGAAGAGGAGGCAATCACCAGGCTGGCACGCGTTGGCTATGACAACACCATAGGTTATCTTGATGGCGGTATTGCGGCATGGGAAACTGCAGGAAAAGAGTTGGATAGCGTTACATCTGTGTCCCCTTCGGAATTTGAGGCAATCTTAAAAAAAGATGCAAACACCAATATCCTTGATGTGAGAAAGCCAGGTGAGTATGAGTCTGAGCATTTAGCATCTTCCCTTACACGTCCTTTAGATTACATCAATGAATGGACTAATGAAATCGATCTAAAAGCAACTTACTACATCCATTGTGCCGGAGGGTATCGGTCTATGATAGCCGCTTCAATACTCAAGGCAAGGGGTGCTGAGCATGTAATAGACATTGCAGGGGGATATGAAGCCATTCAATCTACAGGGCTCGAACGAACCGATTTTGCCTGTTCCTCTAAGGCGATGAAATCTTAGTCGCAAATATTTTAAGTTCCTGCGCTACGCTTTTAAGGTCTTTTGAGGTAATGTAAGATCCCATTACATGGTTTGCAGCATTGGGTATTGCTTTCTTTGATTTCAGGTGTGAAGGCGTGCCGAGTTCATCATACATTTTTAGCATGGCATCCACCCTTACCACAGGGTCCTGCTCCTTTTCATTCTTGTAATAATAGAGCAACAGCACGGGCTGTTTAACTGCCTGAAATGTTTCTCTGGTCATGGTGGTCTCTAATAATTCCTGTAGCTGAACTACAGACTCCAGACGGTATTTCGCATACCAGTATTTTTTGTAAGCTTCAGATCTCCAGTCGAGGGTTCTTTCCTTTCCTCCCATTACTATTCTGGAAATCTGCAGACCCCAGGGATCGTTGAGCATAAAGGCGAGGGGGTCATTTATGGCGATGTTGGGGGATAACAAAATAAGGCTGTTAACCTCAGGATAAGTTGCCGCCAGTTTTAGCGCCAGTGTGCCACCAGTGGAAGTACTTGCAATAATTACTTTTTTGCCAAGTCTTTCTCCTATTTGAAGGGCTTGTTTTGCACTTTCCCAAAGACGGTCGGCCGTCATATATTCCATTGCCGATGTGGTATCTATCCCATGGTCTGCCAGCCTGGCCAAATACAAATTGGCCTTTAGTGTTTTTGCCAGATACCTGTGGACCGGATTGCCTTCCTCTTTTGAGGCCGAGTATCCGTGCAGATAAACGACAGCATATTCTGTTTGGCGCTTAAGGATGCTGTCTGCCCAAACAATCTCTGCCTCATTATCCGGTCTTATTTTGTGCAGGCTTTCTATATGGTCAATGTATTCTTCCAATTGTCCAATTTCTGGTATAGGGAGCATTTTTGTTGCATAGTGTGGATGGGAAGGTCTTGGGCCAAGTAGGTAGACCGTGGTTGCAACCAGCAGCAGCGAGAATAGTATTCCTAAAGTTATTTTCACCTTAAACTTTTTACTAAAAGTACGCTTTTAAAGGAATTTAATTTATGTTTGCACACACATTTTTTAGACGAATGCCGGGAATAAATCAAATAAAACTGCCTATAGCCGCTGACATTGATGTCTTTGAAGAAAAGTTTAAAGCTTCTATGCATAGTGACGCCCCTTTATTGGACCGGATTACTCATTATATTGTAAAAAGGAAGGGTAAACAGATTCGTCCGATGTTTGTGTTCTTTGCCGCTAAACTGTGTGGCGGGATCATAGAATCTACACACCGGGGTGCTGCTTTGGTGGAGCTGTTACATACCGCCACTTTGGTGCACGATGATGTAGTGGACAATGCCTACGAACGCAGGGGATTCTTTTCCATCAATGCTTTATGGAAGAATAAGATAGCTGTGCTGGTGGGAGATTATCTGCTGGCAAAGGGCTTGCTGCTTTCGGTTAATAATGGTGAGTTCAGGTTGCTGCAGATTGTGTCGGAGGCTGTGAAACAAATGAGCGAAGGAGAACTTCTGCAGATTGAAAAAGTAAGGCGGATGGACATTAGCGAAGCGTTGTACTTTGATGTGATCCGCCAGAAAACTGCTTCATTGATTGCTTCCTGTTGCGCATGTGGAGCTGCTTCTGCAGGTGCAGATGAACAGACAGTGGAGAAAATGAGGTTATTTGGTGAAAAAGTGGGAATTGCTTTTCAGATTAAAGATGATACGTTTGACTTCGGGACAGATGATGTAGGCAAACCGCTTGGTATTGATATCAAGGAAAAGAAAGTGACGCTTCCGCTTATTTATGCATTAAACAGAGCAGAAAGATCAGAAAAGAAGAGAATAGTGAGTCTGGTAAAGAACCATCAGGATGATCCAAAAAAAATACAGGAGATCATAGATTTTGTGAATGCAAAAGATGGCGTTCATTATGCCAATCAGAAAATGCTTCAATACCAGCAAGAAGCTTTCGATATCCTGTATAGTTTTGAAGCAGGAGAAGCCAGAACCGGACTGGAGCAGTTGGTCCGCTATACAACTGAACGTAAAAAGTAAACCATTATGAAAACCTTGCTGTCATTACTCATGTCCTGTATGGCAACATTCGCCTATGCACAGGACGATTTTAATTCGGCTTTTAGTGCTATTTATAATGAAGTGCAACTCAATTCAAAGGCTTATATCAACTTAAAGAATGCTACAGAAACAATTGGTCATCGCCTCACAGGTTCTGTAAATGGAGCTCAAGCGGAGGACTATGCATTTAAATTACTTAAATCATATGGCTACGAGGTGAAATTTCAGCCATTTGAAGTCGAAAGCTGGAGCAGACTTACGAATGAAACGAAAATTGGGAATGATATAAATAATCTGACAAAGATAACTTCAGTCACATTAGCGCATTCTCCTGTAAAGGCTAATGTAACTGCCGAGATCAGAGATATGGGAAATGGATTGGAAGATGATTATCTCCTGGATTCAGGTAATGTAAAGGGTAAGATAGCACTGGTATATCTTGGCGTGCTTCCAGGCTCAGCTCCGGGTACACAAACCTTACACCGTTCGGAAAAAGCAGCTATTGCCACAAAGTACGGTGCAGTCGGCATCATCATTATAAATGGAGTAAAGGGTGGGGTCTTGCTGACAGGTACAGCCTCTGTGACAGGTAAATTGATTCCCATCCCGGCAGTCTGCATTGGCCTGGAGAACGGTATGCGTACCAAAGAAAAACTAAAAACACAAAATCAATACGGCAGTTTAGATATGACTAATTTTTCGGGGACTATTAAAGCACGGAATGTAATAGCTACTTTAAAAGGTTCGGAGTTGCCAGAAGAAAAGATCATAGTAGGAGGGCATCTTGACAGCTGGGATCTGGCAACGGGAGCAATTGATAATGGAATCGGTGCGTTTGCGATAATAGATATGGCACGTACGTTTAAGAAATTACAGTTGGCCAATAAGCGGACAGTTGAGTTTGTCTTGTTTATGGGTGAAGAACAGGGCTTGCTTGGCTCTAAAGCATATGTTGACGCTGCAAAGCATTCAAGTATCTTGGGAAAGATCAGGTTTATGCTCAACTATGACATGACAAATGACCCTAAGGGGTTTTCAACAAGTCGAAAGGAAATGCAGGGCTTGTTTGCCGATTGGGGGAATCAGATCGTAAAGCTGGATACAGGGTTTAAGAATACATTTGTTAGTGGAGCCTGGCTGCATAGTGATCATCAGCCCTTTATGCTTCATGGAATTCCCATAGGCGGTGGTACAGGAGGAAGTTTGCCTAACAATTCAGGTCCATACTATCATTCTGACGGCGATGTCTTTAAGCTGGTTGACGAGCAGGGATTAAAGAATACAGTGCGCTACAGCGCTATGCTGGCCTATGCATTGGCGAATACGACTGTTATTCCTGTTGGCCGGCAAACTGAAGCCGATCTTAAAACATTCCTTCAGGAAAACAATTTAGAAGTCCCGTTAAAGATTGCCGGGGAATGGCGATGGTAGTGTGAAACTAAATAACAGAGATTTTTATTCCCAGATTTTGCAGTGTTTTAACAGTGTGCTCAGTGACGCCTTTATCAGTAATAATATGGTCGACTTCCTCAATTCCACAAATTCTGCCAAAGCCACGCTTGCCAAATTTAGTAGAATCAGCCAGTACGATTATTTTTTGAGAAGAGTCAATCATCTGCCTGTTTAAATGCGCTTCAAAGGCATTGGTGGTAGTTAGCCCAAACTCAAGGTCTATGCCGTCTACTCCCAGAAACAGCTTGCTGCAGAATATATTACTCAGTACATTGTCTGAATAAGGGCCTGTGACAGAAGAAGAACTCTTTCTCAGCAGGCCTCCAAGCTGTATCACTTCGATATTGGTATTGTGTACCAGTTCGAGGGCTACATTCAGGGCTGAAGTGATGACTGTTAAGTTTCCTTTTGGCTTGATACATCTGGCGAGTGCCAGCACAGTTGTACCCGACGCAATGATGATAGAATCGTTGTCTTCTATCAGTTCTGCACCTAAATTGCCGATCCTCATTTTTTCATCAGATTGAAGATGCTCCTTCTCGTTAACGGGCTTATCTACCGTGTATGGATTGTGTAAAGTAGCCCCACCATGAGTTCTGTATAGTAAATTTTTATCTTCGAGAAGTTTCAGGTCCTTACGGATTGTGACAGATGAAACATCCAGTTCTTTGCATAAGCCCTGTACATCAAGAGACCCGTTGGCTTGTATCTTATTTAAAATATATTGGTGTCTTTCGGCTATACTAATCATTTAGCGTAATTATTTTCAGATAGTAAGATAGTAAATATTTTATTCGCAGGGTTAATTTTGCTTTAAAAAAATCCACTATAAAAATATTAATTAATTTGTTTTTATTATATAAAATTATGTTTAGTTTCGTTTTGTTATTTATTTGATAATAAACGGAAGTTTGTGAAATTTAAAATAAAGTGCATTGAAAACAAACGAAATGACATTTGACAGAACTATATTTATAAAGAAAATAGAAGCGCAAGCTGATTGGGACGTTATTGTCATAGGTGGCGGTGCTACTGGACTGGGTACAGCGGTGGACGCTGCGTCGCGTGGGTTTAAAACATTGCTTTTGGAGCAATCTGACTTTGCCAAGGGGACTTCAAGCAGAAGTACCAAGCTGGTGCATGGGGGAGTAAGGTATCTGGCACAGGGTGATATCAGTTTAGTATACAAAGCATTGCACGAGCGGGGGTTATTGCGGAAAAATGCGCCGCATCTGGTTAAGGATCAGGAATTCATTATTCCGTGTTATTCCTGGTTATCCAAGTACAAGTATTTGATAGGATTAAAACTCTATGATCTTCTGGCTGGCCAGAGTGGATTTAAGAAATCTTCATTTCTTTCTGCAGATAAAGTTATGGTCGCCATTCCGGGATTGAAACGGGGAAAATTGATAGGAGGTGTGAGCTATAGTGACGGGCAGTTTGACGATGCACGGCTGGCATTGAATTTAGCGCAGACAGCTGCCGAATACGGTGGTGTGCTGTTAAATTATATGAAAGTAACAGGGCTGACCAAAAAAGGTCAGGAGATTAACGGAGTGCAGGTAGTGGATCTGGAGACGGATAAAGCCTATCATTTAACTGCCAGCGTGGTTATAAATGCTACAGGGGTATTTGTGGATGATATCCTGAAAATGGATACACCATCAGGCAGGCCGATTGTAAGGCCAAGTCAGGGTGCACACATCGTGCTTGACAAATCATTTTTGCTAGGTGAAAGTGCCTTAATGATTCCAAAAACCTCTGATGGCAGGGTATTGTTTGCTGTGCCATGGCATGGAAAGGTACTTGTGGGTACTACTGATACCCCGCTGGATCAGCATAGTCTCGAACCGAGGCCGCTGGACAAGGAAATTGATTTTATATTAAATACTGCAGGTAATTACCTGGTAAAGAAACCGTCTAGATCTGACGTCTTATCGGTATTTGCAGGGCTGCGGCCATTGGCAGCTCCAGATAAAAATACCAATAGTACCAAAGAAATCTCCAGAAGCCATAAGCTTATTGTCAGCAAGTCGGGATTGATTACGATAACTGGTGGTAAGTGGACTACCTATAGGAAGATGGCGCTGGACGTAATTGACAAAGCCATTGAACTGGGTAAATTAGATCACAGGCAATGTTTAACTGCCAATATTAAGATTCACGGCTACACGAGGGAAATGCAGGATGGCCCCCTTGGCTTGTATGGTGCCGATGCCCAAGGCATTCAGAATCTGATCCATTTAGAGCCTGAACTGGGACAGAAGCTGCACCCAGAGCATGAGTATGTAAAGGCAGAGATTGTTTGGATGGTGAGACAGGAGATGGCCCGGGCTATTGAAGATGTGCTTTCAAGAAGGATGCGTCTTTTATTTCTTGACGCAAGAGCAACGATGGAACTTGCGCCGGCTGTGGCGGTTATCATGGCAAATGAACTTTGTAAGAGTGAGCAATGGGTTAATCAACAAATTGCTGAATTTACGGATCTTGCAAAACAGTACCTGCTGCAAAACGAATGAAACTGAATTGTCCTGAATTCTACGCAGATCAATTTAACGGAGACATAATGATAGCTTAATACTGCAAAACGGATATTTGCGCCAAATAAAAAAATCGAAATGAAACGAAATGCCGCAAGAAACCCGAATGAACAAAATCAAATAATCAAGTAGTATGAAGAGAAATTTTACCAATCACATAAGATTTACCAAGCTCTCTAAGTACGTATTTTTTGCATGTGCCTTGACCTTGGCGCAGTCACTCCAACTACTTCAGGCTGAGCCTGTTGCAGTTATGGGCGATGGTGCTTTTCAGGAAAAGGTTACCATAAAGGGGACTGTAAAGGATGATGCTGACAATCAACCTTTACCTGGGGTTACCATTACAGACAACCAGCGGAAAGTGTTGGCTATTACCAATGCTGATGGCAACTTTACGGTTACCACTGAGAAAGGAACTGAACTTTCTTTTAACATGTTGGGCTACACCGTTGTAAAGCACATGGCGGCAGGTAATGAGAATAGTTTAAACATTAGAATGGCCACTTCAAGCAATGAACTAAATGAGGTCGTTGTAACTGCTTTAGGTATAAAACGTGAAGAGAAGTCGTTGGGTTATTCTACCACAACTGTTACGAGCGAGCAACTTACCGATGCGGCTTCAAGCAACTGGACAGATGCATTGTCTGGAAAAGTAGCGGGTTTGAACCTGATAAGGTCAGGCTCCGGGCCAACTGGTTCAAATAAGATCATCCTGCGGGGTGAAAACAACCTGACTGGGGAGAATGAAGCCCTGATCGTATTGGACGGTGTGGTGATGAACAATGGTAGTGGCCGCCGTAGCGCCAATGCCGGAGAATCTGCTTATGGAACTAGCAGTGATAACATGCCTGCAGATTATGGTAGCAGTATAAATGACATCAATCCGGAAGATATTGAGAGTGTAACAGTACTTAAGGGGCCTGGTGCTGCGGCCTTATACGGACAGCGTGGCGCAAACGGTGCGATCATCATCACTACAAAGTCTGGCAGTGCCAAGAAAAAAGGAATAGGTATTTCCATCAATTCAAAGGCAGAAATGGAAACCATTAATCGTTTCCCGGACTTGCAGTTTGAATATGGACAAGGCCTTGATGGCGTTGCCTATTATTCTTATGGAGCAAGTTTAGACGGGGCAAGTACCAGTGGTACGAGTTCTGCTTATGGTCCTAAATTTGACGGGCAATACTTTTTTCAGTATAACCCTGACTTACAGGCTGTAGGCGCAGTGCGGACACCTTGGGTTGGATATGAAAATAAAGTCAATAAGTATTTCGAAACAGCCAATACAATAACCAATTCGGTAAGTATTGACGGTGGATCGGAAAAGAATACGGCACGTTTCTCTGTAACCAATGTGAAAAACCAATGGATCATGCCGAATACAGGATATGGAAGAAATTCTGTTTCGCTATCACTGAATTCTAAAGTGAGTGATAAACTGTCAATCACTTCAAAAATACAATATCAGAACAGGTTTAGTGATAACCTGCCCGGAGCCGGCTACGGTAACCAGTCCATCATGTACTGGTACATCTTCTGGCAACCCAATGCCGATCTGGACTGGTTAAAAAATTACTGGGTAAACGGAGCTGAAGGAAAGACAATTAAGTATCCTTTTAGTAGCTTCCCTGAAAATCCTTATGCGATAGCCCATGAGTTTATCAACACACAATCCCGTAATGCAGTTACAGGTAATATTCAAGCTTCTTATAACATTACCAAAGATCTAAGCCTGCTTGTAAGGACCTCTGTTGATTTGAGCTATACAAAAACTGCTCAGGAGCGTCCTTTTGATGCGGGCACCAAATTACCAAAAGGTTCCTACCGGGCACAAAACGTCTATTCTCAGGAAGCGAGCGGTGACTTTTTACTTCGATATTCTAAAAAAATAGGTAAAGATTTTAACTTCTCAGTAACCGGAGGTGGTAGCGTGCTGAAAAACTTCTATAACAGGGATGAGATCAGGGCAGATTCATTGAATGCTCCAGGCATTTATACCGTAGCAAATGCTGCCGGACCGATCATATCTTCCCCGTATAAAAGTCAATATTCCTTAAATAGCTTTTACGGACTGTTCTCTGCGGCCTATAAAGAGTTCTTGTATTTAGACCTGACGGGAAGAAATGACTGGAACAGTGTTTTGGCTACGCCATTGCGTACAGAGAATGCCGGTTTCTTTTATCCTTCAGCGAGTGTCAGTTTCCTGATTTCCGAGACTTTCGAATTGCCAAGTCAAATTAGCTTTGCTAAAGTCAGGTTTTCTGCTTCAGAAGTTGGTAGTGGCGGAACCTCACCTTACCTGACTTCTTACAACTACGTTGTTGCAGGAAATGGTCAATTTGGTGGTGGTTTACAAAATCCCGGCTTACTGTCCAATCCTGATTTAAGACCTTTGAAAACCGTTACTTATGAAATAGGAACTGATGTGCGTTTCTTTAAAAGCAGGCTTGGGCTTGATGTCGCTTATTATTTTGGAAAAACCAAAGATCAGCACTTGAGACGTATTGTCGATCGTTCAACAGGCTTTAGTCAGATCCTGATCAATGCCGGAGAAGTTCAGAATAAGGGAATAGAGATCGCGGTAAACGGATCTCCACTAAAGAGTGAACACGGGCTAAACTGGAATTTGTTCGCAACATTTGCGGCCAATAGCAATAAAGTAACGCAGTTGTTGGACAGCAACGTGGTTTTAAGGACAGGGCCGGTCGCAGGTGGACAGATCGTTGCCAGAGTAGGCGGCAGCATGGGTGATATGTATGGCCGTGGCTATGTGCGCTCGCCTGACGGGCAGATCGTTTATGACGAAAGAACCGGTTTTGCCAAGATCACGGATAACGTGGTTTACATTGGTAATACCATTCCTAAATTCAAAACCAGCCTTGGAACAGACTTAAGGTACAAAGGGTTTAAATTGAGTGTATTGTTTGACGCCCAGGTTGGCGGGGTTGCCCACTCTCTGATGAACTATAAAATGGTGGAGCAGGGGAAATTAAAGAGCACCCTTCCCGGCAGGTACAACGGTATCATAGGTACAGGGGTAATCCAGAATGCAGATGGGTCTTACCGTCCTAACGATGTAATTACATTCGATATAGATAATTATTACCGCTCACACATGGGGGCTGATAATGCAGAAGGAAGCACTTTCAGTACTGATTTCATTAAATTCAGAGAAGCCAGGTTTGACTATACCTTGCCAACCAAAATAACTGCCAGCTTGGGCTTACAAAAAACAACCTTAGGTGTGTATGGCCGAAACCTGTTCATCTGGTCGCCATGGCCGATGTTTGATCCGGAGTTTGGAACGCTTTCGGGAACCGATATTGTTCAGGGCTTTGAGACCGCTCAGTTCCCTTCCACACGTTCTTATGGTATCAATTTAATTGTAGGTTTTTAATTCTATAAAAATGAAAAATATAATATATAAAATTATAGGTGTGCTAATGGCATTCATTATAATACTCCCGTCTTGTAAAGATGGTTTTGAAGATATCAATACAGATCCGAACGGAGCTCCGGATGCACTTCCGAGTCAGTTGTTAGCACCTGCGTTGGTGAGTCTTGTTGGAACAAACATGTCCCGCAACCGTAACTTTACCAATGAACTGATGCAGGTAACAGTAAGCCAGAATGATGATGAACAGGCGATCTTCAGGTATGACTTCAGAAGATCAACTTCTGATTATACCTGGAACAACTGGTACCTGCAGTTGACGAATTTGAAAGACATCTATACTAATTCGGAAAAACTGCCTGTAAATGAAGCTAAAACCTATAAAGCGGTATCTTTAATCCTTCAATCCTGGACTTATTCCTTATTGACGGATACTTATGGGGACGTTCCCTACTTTGAGTCCAATATGGCAAGAGATAGCGCAATTTATGAGCCTAAATTTGACAAACAGAAAGACATTTATACCGATATTTTTCTGAAACTGGAGGAAGCCAATGAATTGTTAAAAACGGGAGCGGCCATTAACGCTGCAAGTGACCCAATTTATGGGGGAGTAGCGGCCGCCTGGCGCAGGTTTTCTAATTCTCTGTATTTAAGATTATTACTTAGGGTTTCCGGGAAAGCTGAAATTTCTGCAGATGTAATAGCCAAGATCAAGGATATTGTAGACATCAAATCGGCAGATTACCCAAGAATCACCAGTAATGCCCAATCAGCTATCCTGAAATGGAATGGTACAGGCCCTTATACTTCCCCTTTTATGATTAGTGTTAGGGCTCAGGATTTCAGGGCGCCGGCTATCGCCTCTTTCTTTATCGATCCACTAAGAAACTGGTTCTCTCCATTGATCAATCTCGGAACTTATGGGATCAACAGCACGCCAAGGCTGGGGATCAGCCCAAGTGCCAAAACCTTTACCGGAGTACCAAGTGGTTATCTGCCAGGACAGGGGGAGACTAAAAATGCTTATTTTTATTCTTATGAGCAATTAAATGCTTCCAAGCCGGTTACTTCTCTGCAAAATGATGCGATGACCGGAATGATCATGAATTTTTCAGAAGTACAGTTTATTCTTGCAGAATGTGCGGCCAAAGGCTGGATTGCAGGCAGTGCTGAAACCTTCTGGAAAACTGGGATGTTAAATTACATCACCCTCTGGTTGCCAAACTGGCCTAATGCGACCGCCTTAAATACAGCTCCAAGTCCGGCAATGACCATTACTTCTCAGCCATTTCTGGATTACTTAACTGGCGGGGATATTTTATTCGGGGCTAGTTTACCGGAACAAATGCAAGCTATACATATGCAGAAATACTATGCCATGTTCATGGTCGATTTGCAGCAGTGGTTCGAGTACCGCCGTACTGGATACCCGGTATTGCCAAAAGGACCTGGTCTAAGGAATAACGGGATAATGCCTGCAAGAATGACCTACCCGGTATATGTGGAATCTGCTAATCCAACCAATTATAAAGCTGCGGTAGCTGCACAAGGGCCTGATCATATTTCTACTCAGGTTTGGTGGCAGAAACCATAAACTAAAGTTCTAAAGAATTTATATTTAATGATATTAAAATGAAAAAAATATTTATTTACTCATTCTTTTTACTTGGTTTGGCATTTGCCATTGCTGGATGTAAAAAGAACAATTATCCAGGTGGTACAATCAGTGCTTTCATTCCGATGTACGATTTAAGGAATTTGTATAAGGGCGCTGACCTGACCCTAACGCAGGACAATATGTTTGGCTCCAACCAGATATCCGGAGTGGTGATATCTGATCATCCCGGAGGTAATTTGCCCGAAGGATACTTGATACTTCAGGACAAGCGTCGTTTAAACGAGTTGAGAGGTATTGCCATACCAATAGGTGCGGCGGCTAAAGATTATGTTTCAGGAGATTCTATCCACGTGCATATTGTAGGTGGAGTATTGAAGCGCGAGAATGGTATGCTGCAGATTATCGGCATTACACCAGATAAGATCACAAAAATTTCCAGTGGAAATGTAATCCCGCCAAACAGAGTTCCTTCCAGTTTTATTTTACTAGATCCGGATAAATATGAAAGCACCCTGGTGGCTATTGCCAAAGGCACATTTGATCCCCTTCCTTCACCTGCCGATACTTATTCGGGTGCGAAGCTTATAAATGATGGTTTCGCAGATATACCCTTAGTTACGCTTGGTGCTGCAACATTTGCCAACAGTGCCAATCTGCCAGTTGTAGGTAACTTTTATGGAATAGTAGTTAACAGGTCACTTCCTGAAGGCAAGCTGACCCCGGAAATCCGTATGCGTAAGTTAAGTGACGCTGTTGTACTTAGTAACAATATTGAGGTTGCCCCGGCGGTAATATCCGGATGGATCAACGATCCTCAGGGTACAGATGCTAATAATGAATACATACAGTTCCTTGCCACTCAGGACATAGATTTTGCAACCACACCGATGTCTGTGGTAACCAGCAATAATGCAGGTACTGCTGAACCTACAGGAGCCCCGTTAAATGGCTGGGCTACCGGTGGTGTACGTACCTATAAGTTTAACATCACGACCGGAACTGCTAAAAAGGGAACGTATTTCTATGTAGGAGGTACCAACCAATTGATCAATAGTACCGGCTCTACGAATATTTCTACCACTGCAAATTTTGTGAAGACCAGAAACTATGGAAGTTCTGCCGGAGAAAGTTTTGGAAACACAACGACCAATCTGTTGGCCAATAGTGGAAATGCCTATGGTATTGCCTTATTCAATGGAACTACAGTTACTGTTACCTCGGTGCCGGTAGATGTGGTTTGGGTGAGCACTGGAGGGGCTTTATACCAGGCTTCACCAGCTGCGGGGTTCCGTGTAGCTGCCAACGATTTCTACGACAGGATTAATCCACTGACACTTGCTGAGCAGCCCTTCTTTACCCAGGGCCTAAATACCTTGAACTTCATTTATGCGCCAACTTCAGATGCAGGATGGTTTTATAAGGTAAGCGGTGTGTATAACCCCGATCAGGGAAAATGGGTAAAAGCACGTTCACATTTTGTTTTCCAGTTGGAAAAAACATCTACCGTTGAAACGATTGAAGGGCCAACAGAGCGAATCTGGTATGACAGGGCTACAAATGAGGAAGTTAGAAGAGATACAGTTTACGCTACAAGTCTTAA
Source organism: Pedobacter psychroterrae (assembly GCF_004331695.1). Lineage (GTDB taxonomy): Bacteria > Bacteroidota > Bacteroidia > Sphingobacteriales > Sphingobacteriaceae > Pedobacter > Pedobacter psychroterrae. The sequence goes on from NZ_SJSL01000001.1 coordinate 1,507,660, forward strand.
AAAACCAAAGATTTAATAGCTTTTTTATATTAATCACTAAAGAAATTAAGAAGGCCTGGATATCAGGCTTCCTTAATTTTTAAACTTAAAACCATACATCCATGAACAGAAGATCCTTTTTACAAAGTGTCGGTTTTGTAACCGGCAGTGCGTTTATTAGCCTCCATAGCAATGCTTTTAATAAGCTTGGCCGCGATAAAACCATAAAAGGAATAGTAAAAGATGGCAAGAGGGGAGTAGCTAATGTGGCCATTTCTGACGGTTATTCAGTTGTTTTAACAGATGCTAAGGGGAATTACAGTATTACTCCCGATGCAAAGGCAACAAATATCTTCATGAGCACGCCTGCTGGCTATGAATTTAAAACCGATTACCATGTAGCAAAGCAATATGAAACATTGGGTAGCCGTAATGAATACGATTTTACAATTAAGGCCCTTAAAAGAAACGACAACAAGCATAACTTCATCATTTGGGCAGACCCGCAGGTACAAAACAAAAAGGATGTCAAAAAAATGATGGAGACCTCTGTACCTGATGTGCAGCAGCTAGTTAAATCGATGGGGCCGGATGCATTGATCCATGGTGTTGGCGTGGGCGACCTGGTTTGGGATAACCATGAGCTGTTCCCGGATTATAACCGTGCCATCGCATTGATGGGTATTCCATTTTTCCAGGCACTGGGTAACCACGATCAGGATTACAGAATGGGTGGCGATGAAGCCTCCGATAAGACTTTTAAGGAAATATACGGCCCAACCTACTATTCTTTCAATCGGGGCAAAGCACACTACGTGGTACTCGATGATGTTCGGTACCTTGGTGTAGAGCGAACCTATGACGGTTATATTCTGGAAAATCAGTTAACCTGGCTGACTCAGGACCTGAAACATGTAGCTAAAGATCAGCTGCTGATCATCTGCCTGCATATTCCGGTTCACAATTCCGTAAAAAATAATGCTGCGCTTTACACCTTGCTGGATGGCTATAAAAACGTACACATCATGTCGGGCCATACGCACTATAACCTTAACAACATCAAAGACGGTATATACGAGCATAATCATGGAACTGTCTGTGGTGCCTGGTGGACCGGGCCGATCTGTGCGGACGGAACCCCCAGCGGATATGGCGTATATGAGGTTGATGGTAACCAGCTAAAATGGTATTACAAATCTACCGGACAAAATAGCGACCATCAGTTGCGCGTTTCAGTAGATACGCTTACCAATCAAAAAAGGGTAATTGCCAACGTCTGGAACTGGGATCCGGAATGGAAGGTAACCTATAGTCTGGATGGTAAAGAAATGGGTGAGCTGGCACAAGAAAAAGGGGTAGACCCGCTGGCTGTAAAATTGTTCAACACTCCGGTAGAACAAGGGGAAAGAAAATTTAAAGAACCGAAAAAGAACAATCACATATTTGTAGCCCATTTTAAACCAGAGGTTAAAGTAGTAACTGTGGTAGCAACAGACCGTTTTGGAAAAAAATATACGATAACAAAGGATGCTTAATTACTAAATCCAGTAATAGATGAAGAATTTAATTGGTGTGGCCGCACTGGCCATGGTCGGATTATCTGCTTGTAAGACCATAAATAAAGCTAATCAGGATGCGGCTGCGAAATTCCCGGTATTTAGCACTGAAGCACATCGTGGTGGAAGAGGGTTAATGCCGGAAAATACAATCATTGCCATGTTGGATGCAATGAGTTATGGCAACATTACCACCCTGGAAATGGATACACATATTACCAAGGACAATCAGGTGGTGGTCACACATGACGACTACCTGAGCCCTGGTTTTATGCTAACCCCTGAGGGCAAAGAAATTCCTCCTGGTGATGCTAAGAAATATCCGGTCTATCAAATGAATTATGATCTGCTTAAAGCCTTTGACATCGGGACTAAAGTTAATGCAGGATTTACCCAGCAGAAAAAAGTTAAAACCTATATTCCATTGCTGGCAGATTTAATAGACAGTGTACAAACAGAGATTAAGGTTAAAAATAAAAAGCAGGTTTTCTACAACATTGAAACGAAGTGCGGCCCTGCAGGAGATGGAGTGGTTAACCCGGTACCGGAGGTATTTGTTAAGTTGCTAATGGATGTTATTGAGCAGAAGAAAATTACACCTTATGTTGTTATTCAGTCTTTTGACAAAAGAACAATTCAACTCATCAATCAAAAATACCCGAAGGTGAAAACCTCTTTTTTGATTTCTAACAAAAAGAGTTACGACGAGAATATTGCAGATTTGGGATATAAACCATTTATTTACAGCCCTGAATGGAAACTGGTCAATGAAGAACTGGTTAGTAAGGCACATACTGACGGGGTCAAAATAGTTCCCTGGACACCAAATACAAAAGCAGATATTGATCGTTTAAAAGCTTTAAAGGTAGACGGCATTATCACTGACTATCCAAATCTCTTTTAAGAATATATGGCAGATACCTTGCGGGTAAAGGTACAGGAGGCCTTGTTTACATACTTGTTTTCCGCATAAGCTTCTTTACCTAGTTTTCTCAGTGTTTTGTAATGAGAAACCAACGCAGCACTAAACGTGGCGCTTTCTATATAAGGAAGACCAAATTCTTCGGCAGTTTGCTTAACAATATGGCCTATAGCAGGATAGTGTATGTGACATATTTTAGGAAAAAGATGGTGTTCTATCTGTCTGTTCAGTCCCCCACAAAGAAATCCGGCTACTTTATTGTCTACCGCAAAATTGGCGGTAGTCCGCATTTGATGTTCAGCCCATGCTTCTTCAATATTTCCCTTTTCATCAGGGAAAGGAAAGCTGGTACCCTCTACTACATGTGCGAGTTGAAATACTAAGCCTAATACCAGGCCCTGGGAGAACTGCATAGCTAAAAAGCCTATCAGGAATTGCCACCAGGTTATATCAATGACAATCAGCGGAAGCACGATAAAAAGAAAATAATAAATCGATTTATAAAAAAACAACTTATAATATTCAATTTTAGGATGTACCAGTTCATGTTCACCAATTTTCTTTTGAAAGAACTTTTTATAATCCTTTCTAAATACCCAGGACAACATAGAGAAACTATAAAGAAAGAAAGCATAGAAATGCTGGTAACGTTGTAGTTTGTTCACCGTTTCAGACTCAGAAAAACGGATCAGGCCGGGTGCTACATCAATGTCTTCATCATGTCCGGCTATATTGGTATAGGTGTGGTGAACAATGTTATGACAGATATTCCATACATAAGGGCTTGCCCCGATCAGGTTAAACACAAAACTAAATACATTATTTATTTGTTGGTTTTTGGAGAAGGATTTGTGAATGGCATCGTGACAGATGTTAAAGCCGACAAATGCACCAATCATGCCCAACAAAATAGCCAGCCAAAACTTAAACGACAGACTGAAGTCTCCAACCAGGATCAGTAAATAGACGGTGACAAGACTGGTCAAAAAAAACAGTGCTTTGAACCACATTGCCGAATTGGCGTACGTTGAAATATTTCCCTCCGTAAAATAAGCCTCTACCCGCGCACGTACTGTACCATAGAATGCCGATTTATTAGCATTTATAAATTTAAGCTTTTTCGCCATGAACAAATTTCCCTCGTATTGTATATATCCCTGAGATATTTAGCTAATGTACTATAATTATTAAAAGAATACATCATTACCTACGTAAATTCGTTTACATCAGATTTTGACCGCGCTTCGGATTTTATATTAAAAAAATGTTTATTTTTACAGCCCCGCTTATGGAACAGATAAAAACATCATTTGATTTTGAAAAGCCTTTAGCTGAACTTATTCAGCAGATTGAAAAGGTTAAACAGGTTGCCGATAAAACAAAAGTAGATATGTCTGCTACGCTCATAGAGTTGGAAGAAAAAGTGGCTCAGACCCGCGAAACGCTTTATTCCAACCTTACGGGATGGCAAAAAGTTCAGATGTCCCGTCATGCTGAAAGGCCACAGACTTTGGACTACATCAGTATGATCTGCGATGATTTTATTGAAATGCATGGCGACAGGACTGTAAAAGATGATAAGGCGATCATAGGCGGCTTTGCCACCATTAATGGGCAGTCGGTAATGATCATTGGTCATCAGAAAGGGAAAAACACGAAAGAGCGGCAATACCGTAATTTTGGCATGGCCAATCCTGAAGGCTATAGAAAGGCACTTCGCCTGATGAGGCTAGCCGAGAAATTTAATAAACCAGTTATTTCTTTTATTGATACCATGGGTGCTTATCCTGGCCTGGAAGCAGAAGAACGCGGACAGGGCGAGGCCATTGCCAGAAACTTGTTGGAAATGTCCATATTGAGGGTGCCTATTCTTTGTTTTGTAGTAGGTGAAGGTGCTTCAGGCGGTGCATTGGGGATAGGGATAGGAGATAAGGTCTACATGCTGGAGCATACCTGGTATTCGGTCATATCACCTGAGTCCTGTTCTTCTATTTTATGGAGAAGCTGGGACTATAAAGAAAGGGCAGCGGAATGCCTCAAACTGACTTCTGATGATATGTACAATAACAAACTGATAGACGGAATCATTAAAGAACCTCTTGGCGGTGCACATCAGAATCCTGAAGAAATGGCCCAGACCATTAAAGAGCAGATCATAAAAGACCTCGAAATACTTAAAAAAGAAAAGACCGACAAAATGATCGCAACCAGAATTGATAAGTTTTGTGCGATGGGGGTTGTTCAAGAAGGTTAAACTATTCTCCGGCTGCATAATTTGGCTCTGAAGAAGAGCCAAAAGCCGCTAGGCCGGTTCATAGAACACTCGTTTATAGTAGCAAAAAAGGCCTGCAATTTTTCGAAATTGCAGGCCTTTTTTTTAGTAATATCTGTATTAACGCTATGTATTTTAATACTGGTAATGCTTTTTTTTTGAGTAAAATCTGTATTATCGCTATATATTTTAATACCTGTATTCTTTATTGTCATTGAATCAATCACTTCTTTAACTGTAATTCTTCAATCCCTCCATGCTTATCCTTTCATTTAATCTCCTTCGCTTGTCCGTTACAAAAATCGAGTGTTCTGTGAACCGGCATAGCGTCTTTTGGCTCTTTTTCAGAGCCAAATTATGCAGCCGGAGAACAGAATGCGAGATTTATTGTGGGCCAAAGTACTGAGCAAACCTGCCTTCCATCGCAGTAAATTTCTGAGTCAGCTTTTCAGCCAGCTTATCCTGTTTGTTTACAGCAGCTGTCTTGGCCATTTGATTTAAGAATGACCATCCCATCTGCACATTCTGTGAACCAATCAGCTTATTTTTACTTTTAGACAGATCTGCCAGGTAGATCAGTTCTTTCTCGATATAATCAGCAGATTTCTCCATCAGGGCATTTGCCCTGCTGATGTCCTTCAACTGATAAAGATTTTCTGCCATGAAGTAGGTTCCCATTGTAGAACGCAGTCCAAAAAATCTATTAGGCATCACTTTAAAATAGCGGTCTGCCACCTTTTTAGCTTCTGCCGTCTTTCCTTCTTTAAGCAGGCCTGTGATTGCATTGTTGAAAATATTTGTAAAGATCGACACATCATCTGCAGATTGTGTATCCAGATAGCGGGCATTTTTTACATTTCCCCATACAAACTTGTTCATCAGGTTGTCATACAATGCAGGAGTATTGATGAGGTCTTGCTTCTCGGTACCAGTGGTATCAAGTTTCAATGGCATTAAGCGCATAGCCAGACCTTCTGTATATAAATAGTTATCCAGCCCATTATATTGTTCTGATGGGACGGTACTTGCAAAATAAATAGGTCGCTCCCAGTTATTGTGCACCAGGATGTCAAACATTGCCAAAGTACCTTTAGTTACATAATTTTTATTAAATGTCCATTCCAGCTCAGGAACAATTTTTGCCGAATCAGCAGTGGCAACAACCTTGTTTTTAATTACATCTGCCTTGTTTACGGTCAGCTTAAAATGTTTGGTCGGTATTATATTAACCTTTCTGCCATCCTGCATAGTAAGCTTGTCTTCATCGTCGTTGGAAAGCAGGATGCCAAGTATATTGCTCAGTTCAACAGAACCAGCCACTTTATAATCCTGGTAATACATCACATCCCTTACGCCTTGTACATAATCTGCTTCTTTCATAGATAGCGGTAATGGTGCAGATTCGTTTTGCTTGCGCCTCATACCATCAATGTACCAGTCAGTATCAAATAAGCTTAAATTCACCAGGCGGATATCCGGCCTGATATTTTCCACTTCCTGAGCATACCACAGCGGATAGGTGTCATTATCACCATATGTAAACAAGATGGCATTAGGGGCGCAGGATTGAAGATAATCTATGGCGATATCACGTGCCACCCATTTAGTCGACCTGTCATGATCGTCCCAGCCCTGTGCAGCCATAATAATGGGAGCAGCAAATAAGCCAATTACAGTGGCACCAATGGCGCCGTTTAAAGGGGTAATCTTCTTTGACAGCCAGTCGCGTATGGCCAATACCCCAATACCGATCCATATTGCAAATGCATAGAATGATCCGGCATATGCATAATCACGTTCTCTTGGTTCCAGCGGCTTTTGATTGAGGTACAACACAATCGCGATCCCGGTAAAGAAGAATAACAGCGCTACGATCCCTGCATCTTTCTGATTGCGTTTAAAGTGCCAGTATGCACCGATCAGCCCAATAATCAGTGGTAAGAAAAAGAACCTGTTGTAGGCTTTATTTTCAGTGATCGACGGAGGAAGATGGGATTGGTCGCCAAGACGTATGGCATCAATAGGTTTGATTCCACTTAACCACTGCCCGTCATATATACTTCCCTGACCTTGTTCGTCATTTTGACGGCCAACAAAATTCCACATAAAATACCTCATGTACATTTGTCCGGTCTGGTAGCTAAAGAAAAATCCAATATTATCAAAAAGAGTAGGGAAGTGGTCGTCACTGAGCCCCATCATGTCTTTATAATAGCTTACATGTCTTGCATCATCGCTATACATCCTTGGAAACGGTGTAGTTTTATCATACTCAGCTTCTGATTTTTTACCAGCCTCTTCATACTTGTCAGCACCTTTTCTGTAGATGGTTTTACCATCTTCATAGTTCACTACTTCTGAATTATAATTAGGACCAAATAGCAGCGGTCTGTCGCCATATTGCTCCCTGTTTAAATAACCCAGAAAAGAAAATGCATTGTCCGGGTTACTATTGTTCAGGTTGGGGCTTGCCTTGGCACGGATGATGATCATGGCAAAAGAAGCATAACCGAAAATGATCAGTACGGTTGATAATAAAGCAAGATTAAGTATCTTTTTCTGATGCTTGATAGAATATCTGATACCCCATACCAAGCCACCAATCAATAAAATAGCGAAGAATATTACACCAGTTCCGAAGCCCATACCTAGCGTATTGACAAAGAATAAGTCAAAATATGCCCCTAATGATACGATATACTGTATGATGCCGTATTGTATGACCGCTAGAATAAGCACGCCTATCACACCCGTTTTTACGACACCGGAAGTGGTAGCGTCCTTTGTTTTTCTGAAATAGTAAACAAATGCAATTGCAGGTATGGTTAATAAGTTTAGCAAGTGGATACCGATAGATAAACCCATAATGTAGGCGATAAAGAGTAACCATCTGTCGGCCCGTGGATCATCTGCTACGGCTTCCCATTTTAATATGGCCCAGAAAACGATCGCTGTAAATAACGAAGACAATGCATAAACTTCAGATTCAACCGCTGAAAACCAGAAGCTATCTGAAAATGTATAGGCCAGTGCACCAACAATACCTGCCCCTATGATGGAAACTAAGTTTGCTTTGCTAAGCTCTTCTCCTTCTTTGAGCAGTACTTTTTTTGCGAGCGCAGTAATGGTCCAAAACAAAAATAATATCGTAGCACCACTTGCCACAGCCGAGCCAACGTTCATAAAGTAGGCCACTTTGCTAAGGTCTCCCAATGCAAAAAGAGAAAAGAAATGTTGTATCATTAAAAACAAGGGAGCACCTGGTTGGTGTACTACCTGCATTTTAAGTGCTGAGGCAATAAATTCACCGCAGTCCCAAAAACTAACTGAGGGTTCAAGTGTTAAGATATAGGTTAATGTAGCAATTGCAAAACAAAACCAACCGGCGATGTTATTGATTTTTAAATAATTCATTTCTTGATCGAGTAGTTATTAATATATAAGGCTATTAATTGCAGCCGAAAATAAAGAATAAGATTGATAATCGTATAATCTAATAACGAGTTTAACATATCCCTTTTTATCCTGATCGTTCTACCATGTATAAATAGAATTTAACAATTGGGTTGGTTTGGTCAACCTTTTTATAAAGCATTGGTGAAGAATTGTCTTAGCCCGATCTAATGCTTCTATTAATAAATCATTAGATCGTGTTTGATTCGTGTCTAAATTATGTTTACATCGCCAGGCATTCGAACCGAACATGTATCAAATACGTTCCAAACATGTTCCAAACACGAAGCAATACAATGTTTAGGCTAAGCTAAGACAATGCTTTACCTGTGCTTTTTACCGGGCGTGGCAAATTCATTACGCAATTTTAATCCGCTGGTATTCTGGGTGATGAATTCAGGCCAAAAAATCTTTTGTGTTTTTTTTACATTTTTTGCTTTCTGGTATTGCAGAAGTGAAAAATGTGCGTAAATTTGCATTCCATTTCAAAGCAACCTTTGATGGAAGATTGCCCGATAGTATAAAGGTAGTACAACGGTTTTTGGTACCGTTTGTCTAGGTTCGAATCCTGGTCGGGCAACTAATAATATTCGGATTGTGAGTTTAAATGCACAATCCGATTTTTTTTAACCAGTATTGATCCATTTCAATAATGCCATTGCAATTTAACCCGGTTAAACTTTTTGCCGGAAGCGGTACAAAGGATTTAGCTCATGAAATTGCCGAAAGTTACGGCAAACCACTAGGGAGTGTAACCTTAAGTAGGTTTAGCGATGGTGAATTTCAGCCTTCATATGATGAAACTGTAAGGGGATGTGATGTATTCATTATACAGTCTACTTATCAGCCTTCTGACAATCTAATGGAACTTTTATTGATGATTGATGCTGCTAAAAGGGCATCTGCCCATTATATTACAGCTGTTGTTCCCTATTATGGATTGGCCAGACAGGATAGAAAAGATAAGCCAAGGGTAGCGATAGGGGCCAAACTGGTAGCAAACCTGTTGAAATCTGCAGGCATACACAGGATCATGACCATGGACTTGCATGCTGCACAGATCCAGGGTTTTTTTGATATTCCGGTTGACCATCTTGATGGCTCAGTAATCTTTGTTCCATATATTAAAAGCCTCGGACTCGAAAATCTGACCATAGCCTCACCGGATATGGGTGGATCATACAGGGCGCGTACGTTTGCAAAGTTTTTTAATGCAGAGGTAGTAATCTGCGATAAACGCCGTAAACGCGCCAATGAAATTGAGTCGATGTCGATAATAGGTGATGTGGCAGGCCTGGATGTAGTGCTGATGGATGATATTTGTGATACGGCAGGGACGCTGGCAAAAGCAGCGGCTTTGATCATGGAAAAAGGGGCAAAAAGTGTACGGGCAGTTTGTACGCACCCGGTATTATCGGGCAAAGCATACGAAACAATTGAAAACTCCATGCTTACCGAACTGATCGTAACAGATACAATTCCTTTGAAACAGGAAAGCCCAAAAATAAAAGTATTGTCTACTGCTCCATTATTTGCAAAGGCAATAGCCAATGTAAATGAACATGGATCAATCAGCGATCTTTTTAACGTTTAATATTAATAATTATATATACAGGAAGCTTAACAGCTCCAAAACAATTTAAAAAAACAAGAAATGAAAACAATCGCAATTAGCGGTTCTCCAAGAGAGAACGTAGGGAAACGCGATGCTAAAGAGCTTCGCTATGAAGGCAAAGTTCCTGCAGTATTGTATGGTGGAAAAGAACAGGCACATTTTGCTGTAGTAATAACCGAATTAAAGGATGCTATTTATACACCAGAGGCTAACTTTATTGAGATCACATTAGGAACTCAGAAAATCAAAGCCATTATTAAAGAATTACAATTTCACCCGCTTACAGATTTACTTTTACACGTAGATTTTCTTCAGTTATTTGATGACAAAGAAATCTTAATGGAAATCCCTGTAAAATTGACAGGTACTTCTCCAGGTGTTAAAATGGGTGGTAAAATGGTGCAAAAACTTCGTAAACTTCGTGTGAGGGCTTTCCCTAAAGACATGCCGCAAGCAGTTGAAGTGAGCATTGCAAAATTAGAAGTTGGTAACCTGTTCCGCGTGCGTGACCTTGCGAAAGGAAACTATGCAATAACTAACACTCCTGAAGATACTATCGTTTCTGTAGGTATGTCAAGAGCATTGAAACAAGCAGAGCAAGAAGCTAATAAAAAATAATTTTAATTAGTATTATAAAAAAGCAGTCCTGCAACCGGGACTGCTTTTTTTATGGGGAGAGATTTGGGTGTCCAAATTTCATTCAAACTATTATATTTGCGCTGAAATGAAATATCTAATTGTTGGTTTGGGAAATATAGGACCTGAGTATGCTCATACCAGGCACAATATCGGATTTGATATCGCTGATGAGTTGGTAAAACAGCTTGGTGGTACATTTTCCAATCTAAGGCTGGCCTATTATTCAGAGCTTTCCCATAAGGGCAAAAAGCTGTACGTAATTAAGCCTACAACCTATATGAATTTGAGTGGGAGAGCGGTTAACTACTGGATGCAGGAATTGAAGATCCCATTGTCAAATGTACTGGTGATAGTGGATGACCTGGCGATTCCGCTGGGTAAACTTAGACTTAAACTACAGGGCAGCAGCGCAGGACACAATGGTTTAAAAAGTATAGAAGGCCTTTGTGGCGGACAGGACTATCCGCGGTTGCGTTTTGGTATCGGTGATAATTTTGCTAAGGGAAGGCAGGTTGACTATGTTCTGGCACCTTTTGATAAGGACGAACTTCCGGAACTGCCTGCACTGATAGATAAAAGTGTAGCGCTGGTCAAAAGTTTTGTTACCATTGGACCAGCACTAACGATGACTGCCTTTAATAAGTAGCGGTATATTTTGTTATTTTCTCATGAAGGATCTCCAGGTCAAATGGTTTGCTGATCACATCATTGGCACCTGCTTCTATAGCTACTTTTTTGTCGCTTTCCATTACTGCCGCGGAGAAAGTGATGACTGGCACCCGCTCTTTCCCTGGAGCATAACCTTCTCTGATCAATTTAATCGCTTCAAGTCCGTTCATTACGGGCATAAAAGTATCCATTAGGATGAGGTTGTAATCATTGTCTACCAATTTGTCGATGGCATCTTTACCATTTTCGACAACTTCGGTTTCAATGTTCCAATCTTTGAGGATCTTAACGATTAGAAATTTATTGATCGGGTTGTCTTCTGCCACCAAAATTTTGATGTTATTGAACGGCCTAAGTATTCCTTTGGCTGGTTTTTCAATTTCTTTAACCTCTTTGACTACTTCATACCAGTTTGTAAAGCAGAATTCACTTCCTTTATTTTCCTCACTACTCACTTCCAGTTGACCGCCCTTCAGTTTAGCCAGATTTTTCACGATAGAAAGGCCCAGGCCTGTGCCGCCAAATTGAGCAGTGGTGTGTTCATCAGCCTGCTCAAAAGTTTCAAAGATCTTTTCCAGGTTCTGAGGTGCTATCCCTATTCCTGTATCACTTACGGTAAATTTGACCTGTATATTATTGCCTTTTGTATTCAGGATTTCTACTTTTAAAGTAACGCTGCCATCATTTGTGAATTTGATGGCATTTCCAATTAGGTTCATCAGGATCTGGTTTAATCTGAGGGAGTCGGCCAGGATGTATTTTGGTAATTCGGGTGAAAGTACTGTGTTCAATTCCAGTTTTTTCTCTTTGGCCTTTATACGTAATAAATTGACTACTGAATTGCATACATTAGCTATGTCAGTTTGACTACGGTTGATTTTGAATTTACCGGCTTCAATTTTTGAAAGGTCGAGGATGTCATTGATGACACCGAGCAGGGATGTTGAAGAGATTTCCAGTAATTTGACCATCTCTTTTTGATCTTCAGTTAAAGAAGTAGTCTCCAGGAGGTTTGAAAGCCCGATTATTCCGTTGATGGGGGTCCGGATTTCATGGCTCATATTGGCCAGGAAATTTTCTTTGGCCCTTTTGCCTTGTTCAGCTTCTTCTTTTGCTTTGATAAGTTCTTTCTGATAGTTTTCTAGCTGTATATTCTTTTGCTTTATCTCACGCTGATTTCGGATAAATTGAATAAAAGAATCAACTTTGGCAGAAGTAACGAAGGGGTCAAGGGGCTTGTACAGGTAATCTACTGCCCCAGTATTCAATCCTTTTACTGCATACTTGGTTTCTTTTGAAATAGCAGTAACAAATATGACGAGAATGTCTTTAGTCCTGGGATTACTTTTTAATATTTCAACCAGTTCAAAGCCGTCCATTTCCGGCATTTGAACATCAACCAGCGCTATTGCAATATCCATCTCCCAGGAAAGTCTCAATGCTTCATTGGGGTTGGTGGTGCTTATTATGTTCACGTCATCCCTTTGCAGAAGGGCCTCTAATGCTATTATATTTTCAGGTCTGTCATCAACAATTAAAATGTTAATTTTTTCCATAGTTGGTGTTTTGGTTGTTTTATGGTTTTAGCCTATTTTTTGATAGATGTTATTTTTAATGTCTATTATTTTAAAGCGGCCTATTTCTGTATTTCTTAATGTTTCTTTAGAGCCAAGGCATAAAAAGCCGAAATTGGCCAGACTGTTATAGAATAGATCAATGATCTTTTTCTGTAGTTCCGAATTAAAATAAATCAATACATTACGGCATGATATTACCTGAAATTCATTGAATACTCCATCCGAGACAAGATTGTGGACAGAAAAAAGCACATTTTTCTTTAGTGAATGGTTGATCGTAGCGGCATCGTATTTGGCAGTATAATAATCTGAAAGGGTGTGTATCGTTCCGGTATTGTGAAAATTTTCTGAGTATTGTCTCATTTTTTGGAGATCATATATGCCATTTTTTGCATATTTTAATACGTCCGCATTGATGTCAGTTCCATAAAAGAAGGTTCTGTCATAGAGGTTTTCTTCAGAAAACAGGATGGTAAAGGAATATAACTCCTCACCTGTGGAGCATCCTGCGTTCCAAACCTTAATCCGCTGGTAAGACTTTAAATAAGGGATCACATTACTGGAAAAAGATTTGTAAAACTTAGGGTCTCTGAACATTTCTGTCACGTTTACCGTGACTTCTATTAAAAAAGCCTCAAAGTAATCATGATCATTTGTAAGCAATGTACGTAAATCAAATAAAGTTAGTTTTTGCAGCTGCATAATTCTTGTAACCCTCCGCTTTAAAGACGCAGATGAATAACCGCCAAAATCAAAGCCGTGTATTTTTTTAATAAAATCGACTAGGTTTGCGAGTTCCTCGTAGGTAATTGTTTCAGCTGTTCTAGTATTCATATCAACTTAGCCAGACCCTCAGCATTGATAAAAGTTTGTCTACATCTACCGGTTTGGATATGTAGTCATTGGCCCCTGCCTCTATACATTTTTCACGGTCATTTTTCATTGCTTTTGCGGTAAGGGCAATAATGGGGATTTTATTGAACTGTTTATCATTTCTAATTGCCCGCATGGCTTCATAACCATCCATTTCGGGCATCATGATGTCCATTAGTATCAGATCAATATTTTCTGTGTCGGCTAGTCTTTCCAGGGCTTGCCTGCCATTATTTGCAATAACCATATTCATATCATATCCTTGAAGGGCACTTGACAGTGCAAAGATATTACGCATATCGTCATCGGTGATTAATATTTTTTTTCCTTTTAATGCCTTCTCGATAGTAGAAATGCCTCTGGACTTGGCGGCTACGGCCCATGGCTTAGGAGAATCATTTAGCCCTGTCTCTTTAAGTTTATTCATAAAAAGACTTACTTCGTCGATCAGCCGATCATTGGATTTATTTGATTTCAAGACCATTGCTTCGGTATATTTCAAAATATGCGCCATCTTGTCGTCATCAAGCTCCATAGCGGTATTAATGATTACTGGTATAGAAGTAAGTGAGGGCTTGGATTTGATAATATCCAGTAAGTCAAAGCCTGATATGTCCGGAAGTCTGAGATCCAGGATTATACAGTCAAATGTATACTGATCTAATAATTCTAATGCTGCTTTGCCTGTAAAGGCTTGTTTTACTTCTACTCCCTTTTCAGTAAGCTGCTGGGTTAGTATCGTACTTTGAAGTTCCTGGTCTTCAATAACAAGCGCTTTGTTGAAATTGTATTTTTCATGGACACCCATCAAAAGATCAAATGCCTGATCCAGTTGCTCTTTTTCCACTGGTTTTTTAAGGAATCCGATAGCCCCTTCTTTTTTGGCTTTGCTATCGTTTTCATTGCCGGCCGACATCATATGTACAGGTATATGCTTGGTCTTTGGATCAGCTTTTAGTTTTTTGAGAATAGTCCAACCGTCCATTACCGGGAGCATAATGTCTAATACGATGGCGTCTGGCAGCTGGGATATAGCCATTTCAAGCCCTGTGTCGCCACGATGTGCAAGTATTGGCTGAAATCCCTTTTCAATGGCATAATCTTTTAATACATCAGCAAAGACCACATCGTCTTCGATAATCAACAGTGTTTGCTTTGCGGTGGATTTAACAGACTGCGGCTCCGGTGTCAGGCCTGCTTTTGGTTCTTTCTGAACAATTGGTTCCGGTTCTTTTATGGTACTGTCGGTGCTTACATTATTGTTCTTTACCGGAATAAATAAGGTAAAAGAGCTTCCTTCACCCGGTTCGCTTTCGACCTGGATTTCACCACCAAGGATGTAGGCGAGTTCTTTGCTTATAGAAAGGCCCAGGCCGGTACCTCCATATTTCCTGCTGGTAGAGCCATCTGCTTGCTGAAAGGCCTCGAATATTAATTTTTGTTTTTCTTTTGGAATACCGATCCCTGAATCGGTTACGGAAATAGCTATTACATTTTCTGAGGTTTTCTGCAGCTGTTCTGTATAAAATTTGGTGTTTTTTTCTGCATTCCTGATATTTATGGAAACTCCGCCATGTTCAGGTGTAAACTTAAAGGCATTAGACAAAAGGTTTTTGGTGATCTGCTCTATTCTAGCTTCGTCTGTACTCAAAGAAGCAGGCAGTTTGGGGTCAAGTATGGTCTGGAAATTAATCTTTTTGCTTTTTGCCAACTCACTAAACAATGATTGCATGTGTGTTGATATGGAAGATGGTGCAATATCTTCAATCTGCAGGTCGATTTTGCCCGATTCTATTTTGGAAAGGTCTAGGATATCATTGATCAGCGTCAGCAGATCTGTACCTGCGTTGTGGATCACCCCTGCGTATTTGATCTGTTCTTCATTTAGATTTTCAGGCCTGTTTTCCTTTAATATCCTTGCCAGTATCAGGATGCTGTTTAAAGGAGTTCTGAGTTCGTGGCTCATATTGGCTAAAAACTCAGATTTATATTTGCTGGAGATCTCCAGTTCCTCTGCTTTGAGGCTCATGGCCTCACGCGCCTGGTTTACGAGTATGTTTTGTTCTTCCAGTAATTGTGCTTTTTCTTCCAGTTCAGCATTGGTTTCCCTTAATTCTTCCTGCTGAACACGCAATTCTTCCTCCGAAGCCATCAATTGGTCGGATTTATAAACCAGTTCTTCATTGGTAGTCCGTAACTCTTCCTGCTGGCTTTCCAGTTCTTCAGCTTGTTGTTGTGTTTGCTCAAACAGTGCCCTCAACTTGATGCGTGCAATTGCGCTGTTCAATCCCACGCCGATGCTTTCCGCTATGGTGTTTAAAAATAGCAGTAAAGCTGGATTAGGTTGGTCCGTTAATCCCAATTCAATTACAGCAAGGGTTGCATTTTTAAATGTAACCGGCAATAAAAATATAGCTGAAGGGTTTGTGTCTCCCAGGCCTGAGGATATTTTTATATAATCAGCGGGGATATCGGTTAGTAATTTTCCCTGCTTTTCCAAAGCAGCCTGTCCAACCAGACCCTCACCATAGTGGTATTCATTGGGGGTATTTTTTGTTTTTCTATAAGCATATCCACCCTGAAATCTGAAAGTTTTTCGGGCTTCGTCGAATAAATAAATTGCCCCTACGGAGGCTTGGACATAGTTGCTGATCACAGTGATCACACTGACTGCAAGGTCTTCTATTTCCTGTTCGCCACGCATTGCTTCATTTACATTCGTCGCACCCGAAAGCAGCCAGTTCTTCTGCTCATTTTCTGCAGAGATGTGCTCAAGCTGGATGTTTGACTCCCTGATTTTTTCTTCAGTTTCTTTTTGCTGGTCAAATGTGCGTCTGATATAGGAGAATAGAAAGAGGATCAGGCAGAATATGATAAAAGCGCTGGCCAGGACTATAATTTCGCTCTGTTTGCTGCTTTTGAGGGTAGCGTTCTTTCTTGTTTTAAGCAAGCTTTTTTCTACTTCGATAATTTGCTCTGCTATCCTCAGGATCTTATTTTTATACGACTGGCCGGGACCGTTCATTACCCGGAAACCTGCGGCTTCTTGACCCTGTGTTTCGAATATGCTCAATGCTTTGAGCATTTCCTCAACCTTGGCATGTGCATAAAAATCCAGCGAATCAATTCTAATTATTTGCGCCGGATTATCACTTACCGTATTTTTCAGTTCTTGTATAGAGGGCAGGATTTTGACAGAGCTTTTAGTGTATGGCGCCAGAAAAAGTTTATTCCCGTCAGATAAGATAAAGCCCCTAACGCCTGTCTCTGAATTAAGCACCTGGGACTCGATATCTTTCACCATATTAATTACGTCATAGGTATGCGTCTGCCATTTGGTGTCATTATTTAATTCATTTATACTAAGGTAGGAGGTGATAGCAGATATTAGAACGAAAAGCAGGGAGATTATAAATCCTGTTAATACCTGTTGTTTAAAAGTGAGTTTAAACATATTTTATGTTATAAATGAGACAGAGACAATAAACAATACAATATTAACGATAATATCTTACTAGCAAGTTTTTGTTTAATTTTTTGATACTGTTTTAGTAAAGATCCTGGAGGCAATTTGCGAAAGTAGCTCCTATTGGTATTAGATGGCTGCCGACGCATAGCTGTGTCCTGTCGAATTTAGTGATCTTATTTTTTGCAACGATAAAAGCACGATGGGTCCGGATAAATTTTTTGGCAGGCAATAACAGCAACATTTCATTGAGCGGGACCCGGGTGCTGAGTAATGTGCTGTTGCTAAGGTTTATCAGGGTATAATTGCCCGAAGCTTCGATATACAAAATTTCTTCTACCAGTACTTTGATCTGTTCATAGCCGTCTTTGATGAATATAAAAGTGCTTTCCGGATTTTCATGTCTGTTCCTTAGATTATGAAGTTCATGTGCCTTATTGCATGCTTTTAAAAAACGGGGCAAGGAAAAGGGTTTTAAGAGATAATCAATGGCATCCAGTTCAAAGCTTTTGACGGCATGTTCGGAATATGCCGTAGTAAACACGACCATTGGGGGACTACTGAGACTATTGAGAAAATCAATGCCACTTATATCAGGCATTTTTATGTCCAGGAAGATGAGGTCTATATTGTTCTCCTGAAGGTAAGTAAGTGCATCAAATGCATTGGTAAATACGGCTTTTAGTTCTATGAAAGGAACTTTGGATGCATGGGATTTCACAACATCCAAAGCAATGGGTTCATCATCAATCGCTATTACAGTCATGCATTAAATTTAATGATTTTCTGTCAACTGAAGGGTTAAGTGAACAAAAAACTCTTTTGCATTTTCCCTGATGATGAGTTCATGACGGCCGGGATATATGAGCGCAAGCCTTTGCTTCACATTTTGAAGGCCTATGCCGCTTTGTAGTTTTTCCGGATCATTGTCTTGTTTTAAATGGATGCTATTGTGTACGTCAAAATATAGCGTACTGTTATTTATTTGAAGTGTGATTTTGATGTGAGAGGGGTACAGGAGGCTTATGCCGTGTTTAAATGCGTTTTCAACAAAAGGTATGAGTAGCATCGGTGTGATCTGCAGGTTGTTTAGCTGCTCTTCTATTTGGATTTCAATAGCTACCTGGGATGAGGTGGAAGTCCTTAGCTTTTGCAGGTCTATATAGTTGTTCAGATAATCTACATCACGGGACAATGGGATTTTATCTTCTATATTCTCCTGGAGCATGAAGCGCATCATGTCGCCAAGCTTTTGAATACCTTCTCCTGTTCGTTCTGCTTGCTCCTGAAGTGCTGTTCCGTATAGGGTATTTAGTGCATTGAACAGAAAATGGGGATTGATCTGGGATTTTAGAAAGTTGAGATTGGCATCGGACTTACCCAGTTCTGTTTTGAGAGTCTGGATCTCTTCAGCTTTTCTTCTGTTTCTGAATTTAAATATATTCCAGGCCAAAATATGAACGATTAGTTGTACCGGGGCATTGAATGCGAGAAGTACTTCCGGTATGTTTTGGTTATTATTGTTGGAGAAATAAAAAGCGAGTAATATTCCAAGCGGGATAAAGGAGACCGCAGTAAATAATAGTGAAGAGCCCAGATATCTTAAAAAATGACGGCTTTTGGTTATTAGATGTGGTAAAGCTGCATACATCAGGTACAAATAGAGAAATATAGATATCGGAGCAATAAAAGTAAAAAAGGCCTTTGATATGTTGATGGAGTTTGATAATACCAAGCATGCATGTATAAAAATGGAGCATGCAAATAGCAAGGTAGCTTCTGCATAAATCTGATTTTTAGGATTTTCTTTCTTGGCCCTGAAGTAGATGATTAGAATTTTTATTGCCAGAAGTGCTGTAAAGTAGGCATTAATGATTTCTATGACGAAGCAGATGTTTATAAGTATATATACAAATATTACAGCAATGGATACTTCTTTGTCTGACTTTTTAAATTCCTGATCCACATACAAAACGAGTAACAGATAGCAAATGCATGTTACCATATAGTTAAATAACAGAGATATCCATGTTTGTCCCATGTATTGGGCGTTTATTGTCATTTCAGTAATAGAAAACAATAATGCAGCAGTGATGCACCCTGTGGCTGCCCAGAGTTCGATTTTTGTAGATTCGTTTAGTTTTAGCATTTGCCTTAATCGTTCGTGTTTAAATTTATTTAGGCAATAGTACAAACTGTTGTGCCGTCAAATCTTAAAATGTGACGAAACTATAGAAAAATGTGATGAACGGTGGAAGGACAGGGTTCTATCCGTCCTTTATCTGTGTACGCCTTGCCGACGGATGGGCAACCAACAACCAACGGGCCAGCGACGGCTCACAGACGGGTTTGTCCGAACCTGAGCCGAACCTGAGCCGAACCTGGCCCGAACGTCAGCCGAAGCTGAAAAGGTGTCAGATCAAACGAAGATCGAGTGAGAAAGCTGACAAGGCAAATCGAAATATCATATCAGCACAAATCAAAATCAAACGCAGACAAATTGAGCACTATACAGCAGATTTATTATTTTTTTCTAAGTTTGCTGCATGATCGTATATGGGATACCAAATTGTAATACCGTAAAGAAGGCTATGACCTGGCTGAGTGAAAACGGGTTTAAAGCAGAATTTCATGATTTTAAAAAGAAAGGCATCACCCCAGAGAAATTAAATGAATGGTGTGAGTTTTTTGGATGGGAGAAGGTACTGAATAAGCAAGGGACAACCTGGAAAAAGCTAGATCTGAAGGAACAGAAAGCAGTTGTCAATAAAGAAAGTGCGATATACGTGCTGTTAAATCATACCAGTGCCATTAAGCGCCCTGTAGTTGAAGTAAGTGGTAAAGCAGTGCTGATCGGATTTACTGAAACCGCCTACAGCGAACTTAAGTCGCATCTTTTATAACCTTTTGCTGTTAAAGTTTGTTAAATACTCATCCGCAGTTTAAAACTGCTTTACATTTGGGCTATGGCTAACAAATTACTGATTTTTACATTGCTTGTTTTACCCATAGAACTTTGGGCCCAGGGTTTTATCAGTGGTAAGTTATATGATTTTGAAAATCGGAAAATGCCATTGCAAAGCGTGTTGGTAAAGAATTTGACAAGTGACAAACTTACTTATACCAAGGCTTCAGGCGAGTTTAAGCTGGCGGCCAAGACTGGAGACCTGCTGGAATTTTCTTTGAGCGGCTATCATATCGATACACTTTATTTGATTAATCTCTCGCACAAGGTGATCTATCTTCCTGTGAATGCTACAGATCTAAAAGAGGTAAACATTGTGGGGGCAAAAGTTAATCCGGGTTTTTACACTCCTGATAAGGATGTTAAAGAATTTAGGCGGGTTCAGACGGATGGATTGAGAGGTAAGGGTAATAATGACAGGGCAGGGGGCTTGAAGTTTAACCTGGGATATGGAAAATACCGGAAACAGCAGGAAAAAATTGAACTCCTGGAACAAAAAGACAAGTACGAAGCGGAGATTAATCGCATATTTACGGAAGCTTTTGTTTCAGATCGGACTAAGCTTAAAGGCCAGGAACTTAAAGATTTTATGTCCTTATATAGGCCAGACGTGGCTCTGGTAGATACTGATGAGCCGTTTGATTACTCAAGTTACACGGTTAGGGCTTATAGTAAATGGGTGAAATTGTCGTCGGTTGAAAAAAGTGTACCAGCTATGCCTAAATTGAAACGGAATAATAAATAAAGAATTTATTATATGCTGAGTACAATGGTTTTTATAACTTTATCTTCAAATTTTTTAATCAGCAATATTATATGTTTAATAAACCAGCCTTAGTACTGTTATTATTGTGCGCATTCAGTCTGTCCGGCTATGGACAGCAATCGGGGCAGATTGTCGGTAATTATGATCCCCATGCAGCATTTAGCCCTTTGTTTTATACTCAGAATGGTAATGAATATCGCTCTGCAAATGGTTATCCTGGTCCCAGGTACTGGCAGAATAGAGTCGACTATACCATTTCAAGTAATTTGGATGAGGCAAATAATAAGGTAACAGGCAGTGTAACGATAACTTATAAAAATAATAGTCCGGATAAACTTCCTTATTTATGGCTTCAGCTGGACCAGAATTTATTTGCGCCAGAGTCAAGAGGTAATGCCCTGATTGCTGCTGGCAGCCGATATGGGGCAAGGGGGGAAAAGTTGGAGGGTGGTTATAAGATTGAAGGCTTGTCTGTATCACAAAAGGCAAAACCTGTAAAGTTTACTTCTTTAATAGAAGATACCAGGATGCAGATCCGTCTGGATCAGCCAATGGCAGCAGGAGGGGATATCGTAACGATTAAAATGAATTTTTCATTCATTATCCCGATCAATGGTTCAGACCGCATGGGGCACCTGACTACAAAAAACGGAGAGATATTTTCCATCGCCCAATGGTTTCCAAGGATGTGTGTTTATGATGATGTATTGGGCTGGAATACTTTACCTTATTGGGGTGCAGGTGAGTTCTATTGTGAATTTGGCGATATAGATTTTAATGTAACAGCGCCAGCTAGTCACATCGTAATGGGTTCGGGAGAGTTGTTGAATCCCCAGGAGGTATTTACGGTAGAGCAGCTGTCGCGATGGAATGCTGCAAAATCAAGTGATAAAATTGTAACAGTGCGTTCAGAAGCGGAGGTAAATGATCCAAAATCACGTCCGGCTAAGGATAAGCTTACCTGGAAATTCAAGATAAAGAATGCCCGTGATGCTGCATGGGGATCGTCAAAAGCATTTGTTTTGGATGCTGTCCGCATTAATCTGCCAAGTGGTAAGAAGTCGCTGGCTGTAGCGGTACATCCTGTAGAAAGTAATGGAAAAGACGGGTATGGCAGAGCTGCGGAATATATAAAGGCTTCGATAGAACATTATTCAAGTAAATGGTTTGAGTATCCTTATCCGATGGCTGTAAATGTGGCCAGTAATGTAGGAGGGATGGAATATCCTGGGATTGTTTTTTGTGGCTGGAATGCGAAGGGCGAAAGTGCCTGGGGAGTGATAGACCATGAATTTGGGCATACCTGGTTTCCTATGATCGTAGGAAATAATGAGCGCAAGTATGGGTGGATGGATGAAGGGTTTAATACTTTTATCAACGGTCTGTCTAGTGCTGCCTTCAATAATGGGGAGTATAAAGCTGACGCTGAAGATATGCATGAGATTGGTAGGAATCTGCAAAATCCGGCGATAGAATATATTATGCTAAGTCCCGATGCGATGAGGGAGCGAAACATAGGCGTAAATCTGTATAGCAAGCCGGGATGGGGCCTTGATATTTTAAGAAACGAGATACTGGGTGCTGATCGTTTTGATTATGCTTTTAGAAATTACATTGAGCAATGGGCATTTAAGCATCCTACTCCACATGATTTTTTTCGCTCGATGGAAAATGGAGCAGGAGAAGACCTGTCCTGGTTTTGGAGAGGCTGGTTTATGGAAAACTGGAAGATGGACCAGGCGATTAATTCTGTAACTGAAACCAAAGCCGGTTCTGCGGTAAACGGATATAATATAGTAGTGGCAAATTTGGAGCAAATGCCCATGCCGATCATTTTGGGGATCAAGACTAAAAGCGGTAAGACTGATATAGTAAAGGTACCTGTAGATGTGTGGATGAGGAATAAAGTATGGACAGTTCACTACCCAACTACGGAAGAGGTAATTTCAGTAGTGCTGGATCCGAATCATGTGCTGCCGGATATAAATGATTCGAATAATACCTGGAAGAAATAGTTAAGCGCCTCTGAAGAAGCTCTGCTTTAGTTTTTCGGCATCAATGATAGGTTCAGGGTCATCCAGACGGATGAGCCATCCATTTTGTTTTAAGACGGGGATTTCTTCTTTGGCAACCGAAAGGTCTTTGCCTTTAATGTACCTGTTAATAGCGACTGGAGCTTTTTGGACGGTATTTGCAGGACTGTGAAACAATATTTCGAGATTGAATTTTGGCCAGACCTGTATGTCTCCGAGTTGATCCGAATAGATTTTCTTAGTTGACTGAGCAGGGATTATATTTGCGAATTCTCCTTTAAAAGTCCCGTTTTTTTCAGTGGTGAGGCTGAGGAGCAATTGAAAGGATGTTTCATTTATTATATGAAAATGAGCAACATAAGCAATGTGCTGATCTGTTGCAATACCCAGGAACACACCGTCATGGATGAATTTCATTTGAGGAGCAGGAACTGCAGGTCTGTTTGACACGATTTCATTGTCAGGGATCTCACCATGGACGAGGGTCACTTTGGAAGCAAGAACAGGAATTTCAAAATCATTGCTGTCGGTAACCCCAATGGTTTCTTTATCGATAATCCTGGTAATGTATCCCTCTAAGTTTTCATCTACAAAACGGACAAAGTCTCCTAATTTAAAATTCATATGCTGGATTTTTTTTAACGCATGTCAAATTTAGTTATTTTTACGG
Organism: Pedobacter psychroterrae; assembly: GCF_004331695.1. Lineage (GTDB taxonomy): Bacteria > Bacteroidota > Bacteroidia > Sphingobacteriales > Sphingobacteriaceae > Pedobacter > Pedobacter psychroterrae. The sequence goes on from NZ_SJSL01000001.1 coordinate 1,531,115, forward strand.
CATGGCGGCAGAGGAGCAAAAAAACAATCCATTACATGGTAAAACTCTTGAATTTATATTAAAGCAGTTGGTATGGCATTATGGATGGGAGGAGTTGGGCATGTTGGTTAAGATAGCGTGTTTTAACAACAACCCGACGATGAATTCAAGTTTGAAGTTTTTGAGGAAGACAGATTGGGCACGGAAAAAGGTGGAAAAGCTGTATTTAGACACTTTTCATTAAGGTGCTATTTATTTTATGTTAACCCCTTGATTTATAAATTGTATTGTCTTACCTTTGCAGTCCCTTATTGAGGGGTAAAGTTTTAAATATAAATAAGAAACAAAAAAGAAACAATGCCAACCATTCAACAATTAGTTAGAAAAGGTAGAGTAGCACTGGAGTTCAAGAGTAAGTCTCCGGCGTTGGACAGCTGTCCACAGCGAAGAGGTGTATGTACACGTGTATATACTACTACCCCTAAAAAACCAAACTCAGCAATGCGTAAAGTAGCGCGTGTACGTTTAACCAATGGTAAAGAGGTTAATGCTTACATCCCTGGAGAAGGTCACAACCTGCAGGAGCACTCGATCGTATTGATCCGTGGTGGTCGTGTTAAAGATTTGCCAGGTGTACGTTATCACATCATCCGTGGAGCATTAGATACTTCAGGAGTAGCTGGTCGTAACCAACGTCGTTCGAAATATGGTACTAAACGTCCTAAACCAGGACAAGTAGCTGCGGCACCAACAAAAGGTAAAAAGAAATAATTAGGAGGAAAGAAAAATGAGAAAGTCAAAACCAAAAAAGAGAATTATCCTTCCTGATCCAAAATTTAACGATGTTCAGGTGACAAGGTTTGTAAACAATATGATGTATGATGGAAAAAAATCTATTGCATATGATATTTTTTATGATGCAGTTGAATTAGCTGAGAAGAAAGCAGGCGAAAGCGGCCTGGAAGTATGGAAACGTGCTTTGGCTAATGTAATGCCTGCTGTAGAAGTAAAGTCACGCCGTGTAGGTGGTGCAAACTTCCAGGTTCCTACAGAAGTTAGACCTGACCGTAAGATTGCTTTAGGCATGAAATGGTTAATTTCTTATGCACGCAGACGTGGAGAGAAAACGATGAAAGAAAAATTAGCAGGTGAAATTGTTTCAGCAGCTAAGGGTGAAGGTGCAGCAGTCAAGAAAAAAGAAGATACGCATAAAATGGCAGAAGCTAACAAAGCATTCTCTCATTTCCGTTTTTAATTGAAGCAATAAGATGTCAAGAGATTTAAAATTTACAAGAAATATAGGGATTGCGGCTCACATTGATGCGGGTAAAACTACAACAACAGAGCGTATCCTTTATTATGCTGGTGTAAGCCATAAAATTGGTGAGGTACATGAAGGTGCTGCAACGATGGATTGGATGGCCCAGGAGCAGGAACGTGGTATTACTATTACTTCTGCTGCCACTACAGTGAGCTGGAAATACAGAGGCCAAAGTTATCATGTGAACGTTATTGATACCCCTGGTCACGTGGATTTTACCGTTGAGGTAAACCGTTCGTTACGTGTATTGGATGGATTGGTGTTCTTATTCTCGGCAGTTGACGGTGTTGAGCCTCAATCTGAAACGAACTGGCGTTTAGCTAACAACTACAATGTTCCCCGTATTGGTTTCGTTAATAAAATGGACCGTTCAGGAGCTGACTTTTTAAAAGTAGTTAAGCAGGTAAAAGATATGTTGGGCAGTAATGCTGTACCGCTACAATTGCCTATCGGTAGTGAAGATTCATTCAAAGGTGTAGTTGATCTGATCAACAACCGTGGTATCGTTTGGAATGAGCATGATAAAGGGATGACCTTTACTGAAGTGCCTATTCCGGAAGATATGATTGACGAGGTTGCTGAGTGGAGAGAGAAATTGCTGGAATCTGTAGCTGAGTATGATGAGTCATTGATGGAGAAATTCTTTGAAGCTCCTGAGACAATCACTGAGCGTGAAGTTTTAGATGCACTGCGTCAAGCCGTATTGGATGCTAAAATTGTACCTATGGTTTGTGGTTCATCTTTCAAAAACAAAGGTGTACAGACCATGCTTGATTATGTGATGGAACTATTGCCTTCACCAATGGATGTAGAAGGTATTACTGGTACTAATCCAGACACTGGAGAAGAGATAATGCGTCAGCCATCTGAAAAAGAGCCGTTTGCAGCTTTAGCATTTAAAATTGCGACTGACCCTTTTGTAGGCCGTTTATGTTTTATCCGTGTTTATTCTGGTAATCTGGAAGCTGGATCTTACGTATACAATGCACGTTCGGAAAATAAAGAGCGTATTTCACGTATCTTCCAGATGCATGCAAATAAGCAAAACCCGATTCCTAATGTAGGTGCTGGTGATATTGCTGCTGTTGTAGGCTTTAAAGATATCAAAACAGGAGATACACTTTGTGATGAGAAAAATCCTATTATCCTTGAGTCAATGGATTTCCCTGAACCAGTTATTGGTTTGGCGATCGAGCCTAAAACTCAGGCTGATATCGACAAATTGGGTATGGGCTTAGCAAAACTGGCTGAGGAAGATCCTACATTTAGAGTTCAAACTGATCAGGAGACTGGACAGACTGTAATCTCGGGTATGGGTGAGCTTCACTTAGATATCCTAATTGATCGTTTGAAACGCGAATTTAAGGTAGAAGTAAACCAAGGAGCGCCACAAGTTGCTTACAAAGAAGCAATTAATGGAACTATTCAGCACCGTGAGGTCTATAAAAAACAATCTGGTGGCCGTGGTAAATTTGCGGACATTCAAGTTGTTATTTCTCCAATTGACGCGGATTATGAAAAAGGCGGTTTGCAGTTTGTAAACGAGATATCTGGTGGTTCAATTCCCCGTGAGTTTATTCCTTCTGTAGAGAAAGGATTTGCAGCATCGATGGCTAATGGAGTATTGGCGGGTTATCCGCTTCCAGATATGAAGGTTCGTTTAATAGATGGCTCGTTCCACGCAGTCGATTCAGATGCATTGTCTTTCGAGCTTGCGGCTAAAATGGCTTATCGTGAGGCAGTTCCAAAATGTAATCCTGTATTGATGGAGCCAATCATGAAAATCGAGATACTTACTCCTGAAGAAAACATGGGTGATGTAATGGGTGACATGAACCGTCGTCGTGGCCAACTGCAAGGTATGGACACAAGGGCGGGTGCTCAGGTAATCAAAGCTTTGGTGCCACTTTCTGAAATGTTTGGTTATGTAACTCAGTTGCGTACCATTACTTCAGGCCGTGCGACATCGACTATGGAGTTTGATCATTATGAACCAGCTCCTAGAAACGTGATGGAAGAGGTGATTGCGAAATCAAAAGGGAAAGTTAAGTCAGTAGACTAGTAAATAAATCGGCAACCGGTTATTAATAGCTCTAACCGGTGCCTTAATTAAATAAATGATATGAGCCAAAGAATTAGGATCAAATTAAAATCATACGATTACAACCTGGTAGATAAATCTGCTGAGAAAATCGTAAAAACTGTTAAACCTACGGGTGCGGTAGTTAGCGGGCCAATTCCGTTGCCTACAGAAAAGAAAATCTTCACTGTTTTGCGTTCACCTCACGTGAACAAAAAAGCACGTGAGCAGTTTCAGCTTTGTGCCTATAAGCGTTTGCTTGACATTTATAGCTCAAACTCTAAAACAGTTGATGCTTTGATGAAACTGGAATTACCTAGTGGTGTTGAAGTCGAGATTAAAGTTTAACGATTTTAGTGAAAATTTTGGAAAAGAGAACCTATTATTAATAGGTTCTCTTTTTTTTGAATTCAAAAATTTGATATTTTATATAATATTTTGATTAAATATGCCATATATAGGTGGATTAATCAAGATGTTGAGTCGTGTGATAGTGCTATATTTTTCATTATATTGATTTTTTTTTGAGTTTAATTTTTATTTTTTGTTTTTGATAATCAATTGGTTATGGCAATCCATCTAATGAATTTGATAAAAAAAAGCGGCAAATAAGATTATTTTAAAAAAAACTTGGAAGTAATAAAAATATATTATATTTGGGCTTGAAAAGAAGAGTTTGAACGCTGTTGTCAAATTAACTTAAGGTATTAATTTTAAAATAATTAAAATAAATTTTTTTTAATTACTATTTAAGCTTAAATTTGTGGCGTGGATCCATTTTTGATTCAACAGGGAAAGCTGAAAACTGTTAAGAGTAAGCAAGAAATTAAATTTTATTAACTCTAGATTATGAGAAAAGTTTTATTAAGTGTAATGACGGTGGGCTTTTTGCTAGCTTTTAATGCATGTAAAAAAGGAGACCAAGGTCCAATAGGTCCTTCGGGTCCGACGGGTGCCGCTGGTGCTGCTGGCCAAGTAGGTCCTGCAGGTGCAGCTGGTGCTGACGGTTCAAAAATTTTAACTGGTGCTGGCGCTCCTGCTGCCGCTACTGGTGCAAACGGTGATTTTTATTTTGATAGTACTGCGAAATCTTTGTATGGTCCTAAAGCCGGTGGTGCTTGGCCTGCAACAGGTGTAGTACTTTCTGGTCCTGCTGGTGCTGCTGGTGCAAATGGTGCTACAGGTGCAACTGGAGCTACTGGAACTAACGGTTCAACTGGTGCAGCTGGAACTAAATTCCTTGCTGGTGCAGGTGCTCCAGGTGCTGCAATTGGTAGTGAAGGTGATTTCTATTTTGACACTACTAATTCAGTATTTTATGGTCCTAAAGGAACAGGTGCTACTCCATGGGCTGCTTCTGCAGGTTCTAACGTAATGCCTATTGGTCGTGCTTATGCTGCTAAAACTTTCTATTTAACTAGAGGTTTTGAAGGTGTAACAGAAGTAACTAAAACTTATGGTCAGGTAGCTAATGTGTCTTATGGTATGTTTGACATCATCACTACTTACACTATTAATTCTGATGATGAAGTTCGTATTGCTAACTATCCAGGTTGGTCAGATAACAGAGAGATGGCTTTTGAAAATACTGCTGGTTCAGGCGTGTTCGATAAAGTTCCTACTTCTGGAAATCAATTAAATCCTGCTAGTGGTGCTTTTGATGCTGATTTTAGCGTAGGTAGAAGGTTTATTTACACAAATAACACCGCTAACCCAACAACTACTTTTGCATTAACTCAAATTGATATTGACAGGTTAACTGCTAATAATGGTGCTGCTTTTGGTTACTTAACTTATGCTAAAGTAACTACTTCTCCATCGAACCCAGGTAATAGCTATATGCCGGCTAACCCTAGCTTGTTAACTCCAGGTGGTACTATGAACTTTGCTAGAACTAAAAATGTAGCGGTTACTAGTGAGTCAGGTGCAAGTGCTAACTACAATGCAACTTATACTGCTCAAACTAGACTTAACATCAATACGATTCCAGGTTTAGGTGCTAACATTGAGAAATACAAGCAAGAAGGTAAAGTATTTGTAAAATACAAATATTTCACTAGCAATACTGCAGGTAACAATCCTGAGAATCACGCAGGAACTAACGCAGGTTGGGTTGACATCACTCCATATGCTAATTCTTATGTGAAAGCTGTTTCTTACGGTGTAGATAATTCTGATACTAACCCTACATTGTTCCCAGGTCCATTTAATGCTCCTGCTTATACAAGTGGTATGGGTAATCCATTTGCAGGTGGTCCAAACTTTATGGGTACTGCTAACATCTTTGGTAATGCAGGTACGACTGTTACTTTGGCAACTAATCAAACTGCTGCTGCTGTAACTACTGCAAGTACTGTATACAATGATGGTGAGGTTGTAATCAACTGGAACATCAATAGCGGTACAAACTTTGGTAACGCTACAACTACTTACTCTTTTGGTCCTACAACTATTCCAAGTGTAACTGTAGTTGGTAACACAGGTACAAGAGCTCCAGCTGTTGCTCGTGGTTTTGAAGATGACTTCTATTCAGGAGCTCAGTTAACTTCTACTCCTGCTGGTCAGCTTGATGCTAATGGAGATGCTCAACTTGTTTTGAGAACCGGTGGTCGTCCAGCATCTTACTTCTCTGGAACTAAATTAGTTCAAGTACAAGTATTTGTTATCCCTGGAGATGTTATTAAAACGGCTAAAGCAAAAGGTGTTGATGTAAACAACGCTGCTGAGCTTGGTAAATACATCTCATTAAATAAATAATAATAATCAATAGAGTTATTTTTATATATAATGTAAGCAGCCCCCTTGAACAGGGGCTGCTTTTTTATTTTAGCTCATTTCTGATCAAGATCTTTGCTAAGATGCATTTACATCTTCCATCTTAGTTATTATTTGATTAACGCTTTGTTATTTAGTGTTCTAAGCTAACTTCCAAGTATATTTGCATATATGACGGTTTTACTGTTTACGATCATCGTGCTCCTCGGTGCATTCGCTGCCGGTCTACTTGGCTCATTAACTGGCCTTGGAGGCGGGGTAATAATAATCCCTTTGCTTACACTTGTCTTGGGTGTTGACATTCATTATGCAATAGGAGCATCTATCATTTCTGTGATAGCGACTTCAACCGGATCTGCAGCGGCGTACGTTAAGGAAGGAATTACGAATATAAGGATCGGAATGTTTCTTGAAGTAGCTACTACCATCAGCGCAGTAATAGGGGCTGTTGTAACAGTGTTTATTGATCCTGGATACATCGCGGTACTTTTTGGGCTAATTCTTCTTATGTCGGCCCTAATGATGTTAAAAAAGAAGGCTAATCATGTTGATCTAGAAACATCAGGTCATATTGCTAACTTTTTTAAATTGAACGGTAGTTATCCAACCGAAAGTGGAGAGATCAAAAGATATACTGTGCACAACGTTGCCGGCGGTTTTGCGATGATGTTTGTGGCAGGGACGATTTCCGGATTGTTAGGAATCGGATCTGGAGCCTTAAAAGTAATTGCAATGGATAATATCATGAAAATCCCGTTTAAGGTATCTACTACCACCAGTAATTTCATGATGGGTGTTACTGCAGCGGCCAGCGCAGTCGTATACCTCCATAGAGGACAGATTGATCCGGGAATAGCGATGCCGGTAAGCCTGGGGGTATTACTTGGAGCCACAGTTGGCTCTAAGATTTTGGTCAGAACGAATTCTGACAGATTGAAGATCATATTTGCTGTAGTGGTTGCATTCCTTGCGGTACAGATGATATATAATGGTGTTTCTGGTAGATTCTCGTAAATGATGAAAAGAGTAACGAAGCATTTCTTTGCAGATAAGGATATTCAGGTTATTTTAGGCACCTTATTGAGGGTTGGAGTAATAGTATCGATGACAGTAATATTTGTTGGAGGATTGCTCTATTTGCTTCACCATGAAGAGCAGCTGGTCGATTATCATGTGTTTAATTCGCTACAGCAGGAGTATTCGTCGATAAGTTCAATTTTGTTAGGCCTTTCGAGATTTAATGCTAAGGCCATTATCCAATTTGGTATTTTACTACTGATATTTACACCGGTTGCACGTGTAGTGTTTTCTGTCTTTAGCTTCATTATTGAACGGGATTATTTATATGTTATCATCGGGCTGCTGGTTTTTGGTATAATATTATTTAGTTTGAGTAATAGGCTAGTGCACTGACAGTAGTTTAACCGCGGGTTATCTAACCTTCGATAACTTTTTAGCATTTATTTACAAAAATAATTAGCTAACTATTTGAAAATTAAGATTTCTTTCTTATTTTTGCCCTCCCTTAACGGGAGTGTATCCACCTTGAACGAAGCCCTACTGCTTCGATGGGTGTTAAATTAAAATTAGAAAATGTCAGGTATTATTGGAAAAAAAGTAGGAATGACCAGCATTTTCGACGCCGATGGAAAGAATATTCCATGTACGGTGATCGAAGCTGGACCTTGTGTAGTTACACAGGTAAAGACCGAAGAGAAAGACGGTTACGTTTCAGTTCAGTTAGGCTTCGGTGAAGCTAAAGAAAAGAACACAACTCAGCCCCTAAGAGGCCATTTTGCAAAAGCAAACACTACGCCAAAACGTAAGCTGGTTGAATTTGATCCTTTTGAAGAATCTTTAAATTTAGGTGATACCGTAACGGTTAGCATCTTTAATGAAGGTGATTTTGTAGATGTAGTTGGTACATCAAAAGGTAAGGGTTTCCAGGGTGTTGTTAAACGTCATGGTTTCGCTGGTGTTGGCGGTCAGACTCACGGACAGCATAACAGAATGCGTGCCCCAGGTTCATTGGGAGCTGCTTCTTATCCTGCACGTGTATTTAAAGGCATGCGTATGGCGGGAAGAATGGGTGGAGACAGAGTTAAAATTCAAAACTTACAGGTTTTGAAAGTTTATGCTGATCAAAATCTGGTTGTAGTTAGCGGTTCCGTACCAGGAGCTAAGGGTTCTTACGTAATCTTAGATAAGTAAGCAGATGGAAGTTAAAGTATTAAACATTTCAGGAAAAGAGACAGGTGCCAAGGTGCAGCTTCCTGAGTCGGTATTTGGCATATCGCCTGTTGATCATGCAATCTATTTAGATGTAAAGCAGTATTTGGCTAATCAGCGTCAGGGTACTCACAAATCTAAACAACGTAACGAAATTGCAGGTTCAACCCGTAAGTTATATAAACAAAAAGGTACTGGTGGTGCTCGTGCCGGAAGTATTAAATCTCCATTGTTTAATGGTGGTGGTCGTGTGTTTGGTCCTCAGCCACGTGACTATAGTTTTAAATTGAATAAAAAATTGAAAGTGCTAGCACGTAAGTCTGCATTATCTTATAAAGCACAAGATTCAAATGTTGTTGTTTTGGAAGATTTCTCTTTTGATTCAATCAAAACTAAAAACTACCTTAATTTAGTTAGCGCTTTGAATTTGGCTGGCGAAAAAACTTTATTGGTTTTGCCTTCACAAAATAACAATATCTATTTATCAAGTAGAAACATTCAGAAAGCGAAAGTTATCACTGCAGATCAGTTAAATACTTATGATGTATTAAACTGTAGCAAGCTTTTGTTGACTGCTGATTCTCTAAAAACATTGGAGGAGGCATTTGCCAAGTAATATGGAATTTTTAAAGAAACCAATATTAACAGAAAAAGCTTCTGCACTGACAGAAAAATCTAACAGGTTTACTTTTAGGGTAGAGCATAAAGCAAACAAGCTGCAAATCAAAACTGCTATTGAGAAGATGTACGGCGTGAACATTTTAGCCATTAATACAATGGTGGTAAATGGAAAAGTTAAGTCTAGAAATACTAAAGGCGGATTGGTTACAGGACGTAGCCCGAAATATAAAAAAGCTATTGTTACCTTGAAAGATGGTGAGACAATAGATTATTACGCGAACATTTAATAAGAATTGAATATTTATAAACTATGGGCTTAAGAAAATTTAAACCAGTCACTCCGGGAACCCGCTTTAGAGTAGGTGCCAGTTTTACGGAGATTACAGCAACCAAGCCCGAAAAATCATTGGTTGTATCTTCTAAGAAATCGGGAGGTCGTAACAATACAGGAAAGATGACTATGCGCTACATGGGTGGTGGTCACAAAAAATCTTACCGTTTAATAGATTTTAAACGTGATAAGTTTGACATTCCTGCAACAGTAGCTACTGTTGAATACGATCCAAACCGTACAGCACGCATCGCATTATTACATTATGCAGATGGTGAGAAGCGTTATATTATTGCACCTGAAGGGTTGCAAGTAGGACAAGCAGTATTATCGGGAGATAGAGCTACACCTGAAGTGGGGAATGCTTTAAAATTAGCAAATATTCCTTTGGGTTCTATCGTTCACAATGTGGAGATTCATCCAGGACGTGGAGCTCAATTGGCACGTAGCGCTGGTGCGTATGCACAGTTAGCGGCCCGTGATGGCAAGTATGCGACATTAAAAATGCCTTCTGGCGAGACAAGATTGATTTTGACTACTTGTCTGGCTACAATAGGAGCAGTTTCTAACTCAGATCATGCAAATGAAGTATTAGGTAAAGCAGGCCGTAAACGCTGGTTGGGACGTCGTCCAAGAACACGTCCGGTAGCGATGAACCCAGTCGATCACCCAATGGGTGGTGGTGAGGGTCGCTCATCAGGAGGTCAGCCGAGGTCAAGAAATGGCATGTATGCTAAAGGCTTCAAGACCCGTACGCTTAAAAAATACTCAAATCGTTTCATCATAGAGAAAAGGAAGAAATAATGGCTCGTTCGATAAAAAAAGGACCTTATATTGACCATAACGTAGAGAAAAAAGTTGTCTCTATGAATGATTCAGGCAAGAAGTCTGTAATTAAAACTTGGTCTCGCAGATCGATGATCTCACCAGATTTTGTGGGTCATACATTTGCAGTACACAACGGTAATAAATTTATACCGGTATACGTAACAGAAAACATGGTTGGTCACAAGCTGGGAGAGTTTGCTCCAACCAGAACATTTAGGGGTCACTCTGAAAAGAAAAAATAATTAAGAGATGGAAGCAGTAGCGAAATTAAACAATTGTCCAACCTCACCACGTAAGATGCGTTTGGTTGTAGATCTTATCAGAGGTGAGCGTGTTGAGAAAGCTTTACATATTTTAAAGTTTACCAATAAAGATGCAGCAATAAGAGTTGAGAAACTATTATTATCAGCTATCAAGAACTGGGAAACTAAGAATGAAGGTTCTCGCCCTGAAGAAAACCAGTTATACGTGAAAACGATAATGGTAGGCGGTGGTCGTCAACTGAAAAGACTAAGACCAGCACCTCAAGGACGCGGTTACAGAATACGTAAACGTTCAAACCACGTAACTTTGATAGTAGATAGTAAAAACGTTGAAACTCAAACTAATTAACAGAAATGGGACAAAAAGCACATCCAATAGGTAACAGGTTAGGAATCATCAAGGGTTGGGATTCTAACTGGTTCGGTGGCAACAACTATGCTGATAAATTAGTTGAGGACGAAAAGATAAGAAAGTACCTTTCTGCACGTATCGCAAAAGGCGGCGTAGCTAAAGTGGTAATTGAACGTACGTTAAAGCGTATTACTGTTACGATACACACAGCTAGACCAGGTATTGTGATAGGTAAAGCAGGTGCTGAGGTTGATAAGATCAAAGAAGAGTTGAAGAAATTGACTAAAAAAGAAATTCAGATCAACATCTTTGAAATTAAACGCCCGGAACTTGATGCACAATTAGTAGCAGAAGGTGTTGCAAAACAATTAGAGGCAAGGATCTCATTCCGTAGGGCAATGAAGTCTACAATCGCATCAACAATGCGCATGGGTGCTGAAGGTATCAAGATAATGACTTCTGGTCGTTTAGGTGGTGCTGAGATGGCTCGTAGCGAGCAGTATAAAGAAGGAAGAATTCCTTTGCATACTTTCCGTGCAGATATTGACTATGCATTGGCTGAAGCTTTGACTACTTATGGGAAAATAGGTGTTAAAGTTTGGATCTGTAAAGGTGAGGTTTACGGTAAACGTGATCTTTCCCCTAACATCGGTGCTGTGAGCAATGCTCCAGGTAAAGGTGGCAGACCAGAAGGTGCATTTGCTGGTGGCAGAGACAGAGATAACCGTGGCGGTGGCGACAGAAGAAACGATAACCGCGGTGGTGGTAATCGTGGTGGAAGAGGCCCTGGTCAAGGTGGTCCCGGTCAAGGTGGTCCAGGAAGAGATAACAGAGGCGGAAACACTCCTAACAGAGGTCCTCGTAAATAATTAGTTAACAGATCGTTTTACGATAATATTAGAATAAAATGTTACAGCCAAAAAGAACGAAGTTCAGAAAGATGCAAAAGGGCAGAATGAAAGGTTTAGCAACACGTGGTGCTGAATTGTCATTCGGGTCTTTCGGGATTAAATCTTTAGAGTCGACTTGGATCACCAGTCGTCAGATAGAGGCAGCCCGTATTGCGGTAACTCGTTTCATGAAACGTGAAGGCCAGGTGTGGATTAGAATATTTCCGGATAAACCGGTAACTAAGAAGCCAGCTGAGGTACGTATGGGTAAAGGTAAAGGTGCGCCTGAGTATTGGGTAGCCGTTGTTAGACCCGGACGTATTATTTTTGAAGCCGAAGGTGTTTCTTTAGAAATAGCAAAAGAAGCGATGAGATTGGCCGCTCAGAAATTGCCAATCCAAACAAAATTTGTAGTACGTAGAGATTACGTAGAGGCATAATAAGTGATGGATTGAATGTTGTAAGTAACTTGTTATTATAACCGCTAGATCCAGAACATAAAAATTAATAAAATGAAGAACTCAGAAATCACAGGGCTTTCAAAAGAAGAACTAGTAGCCAGGATTGCAGAAGAAAAAGAAAACTTAGTTAAGTTAAAATTTGCTCATACAATTTCGGCTATAGAAAATCCTTCGCGCATTCAAAAAGTAAGAAGAGATATAGCCCGATTAAATACTGAAGTGACTAAGCGTAAAGCTGAGTCTGCTACTGAAACTAAATAACTTTAGAGTCGAAATGGAAAGACAATTAAGAAAAACAAGAACCGGGTTGGTGGTAAGCAACAAAATGGAAAAATCTATTGTTGTGGCGGTAGAACGTAAAGTGAAACACCCGATCTATGGTAAGTTTGTTAAGAAAACTACCAAATTTATGGCTCATGACGAGAAAAACGATTGCGGTATTGGAGATACAGTACTGATCATGGAGACTCGTCCGCTGAGTAAAAACAAGAACTGGAGATTAGTGGAAATTTTAGAAAGGGCTAAATAACATGGTACAACAGGAATCAAGATTAAACGTAGCCGACAATAGCGGCGCAAAAGAAGTATTGGTTATCCGTGTACTTGGTGGTACTGGAAAGAGATATGCTTCTATTGGTGACAAAATCGTTGTTACCGTTAAAAGTGCATTGCCTTCTGGTAACATTAAGAAAGGAACAGTTTCTAAAGCAGTTGTTGTAAGGACGAAGAAAGAGATCAGACGCAAAGATGGTTCTTACATCCGTTTCGACGACAATGCAGCAGTATTATTAAATGCACAAGATGAGCCACGCGGTACACGTATTTTTGGCCCGGTAGCAAGAGAACTGCGTGAAAAACAATTCATGAAAATTGTGTCATTAGCACCGGAGGTATTATAAAATGAAAAATAAAATAACTACACCAAAAGTAAAAATCCGTAAAGGTGATTTAGTAAAGGTTATAGCCGGCGATTCAAAAGGCCAGCAAGGTAAAGTGCTTTCGGTATTGATTACCAAAAGCAGGATACTTGTAGAAGGTGTGAACCTTGTATCAAAACATACAAAACCAAATGCTGCTACACCAAATGGTGGTATCATAAAAAAAGAAGCTGCTCTTCATATTTCTAATGTGGCGTTAATAGATCCTAAATCAGGTGAGATTACACGCGTTGGCAGAAAGCTTAATGCTGATGGGAAATTAGTTAGGGTTAGTAAAAAATCAGGAGAGGAGATCAAATAATGGCTTACGTACCAAGATTAAAAAGTAAATATAAAGAGGAGATTGTAACTGCCCTTAAGGATAAGTTCGCTTACAAAAGCGTTATGCAGGTTCCTAAGTTAGAGAAAATAGCAATCAACCAGGGTGTTGGTCGTTTCTCCGTAACCGACAAGAAGATTATGGACAGCTCTATTTTAGAAATGAGCACGATTTCAGGTCAACAAGCTGTGGGTGCAAAATCTAAAAAGGATATCTCAAACTTTAAATTGCGTAAAGGTATGCCGGTTGGTGTACGTGTAACATTGCGTGATAACAATATGTATGAGTTTCTGGATCGTTTAATTTCCGTAGCTTTGCCTCGTATCCGTGATTTCAAAGGTATCAATGATAAAGGTTTTGATGGAAAAGGTAACTACACTTTGGGTATTACTGAGCAGATCATATTTCCTGAGATTAATATTGATAAGATCAGTAAGATTTTAGGAATGGACATCACTTTTGTGACTACCGCTACTACTGATGTTGAAGCATTGGAACTTTTAAAGCAATTTGGATTACCGTTTAAAAACCAAACACCTAAAACAGAGCAATAATGGCAAAAGAAGGAGTAAAAGCTCGCGAAGTTAAGCGCCAAAAATTGGTGGCTAAATATGCAGATAAACGTGCAGAATTGAAAGCTGCAGGTGATTATGAAGGATTAGATAAGTTACCTAAGAACTCATCACCAGTACGTTTACACAACCGTTGTAAATTAACTGGTCGTCCTCGTGGTTATATGCGTACTTTTGGTATATCAAGGGTTACATTTCGCGATATGGCTTTGGCAGGTAAAATACCTGGAGTTAGAAAAGCAAGCTGGTAATACAGCTTCTTTGCACTTAAGTAAAGTCTTAAGTAACAATTATAATTAACCGATGGAAGGTCGTCCCGAATGGGTCGGGAAGGAAACCACTATCACAACTATATAAAAATGAATACAGATCCAATAGCAGATTATCTTACAAGAGTAAGAAATGCCATCAAGGCAAATCATAGAATTGTAGAGATTCCTGCATCAAACCTTAAAAAGGAAATTACTAAAGTACTTTTCGATAAAGGTTACATTGCTAACTACAAATTTGAAGATACTACAACTCAGGGTATTATTAAAATTGCATTGAAATATAATGCAATTACTAAGATTCCTGCAATTCGCACGTTAGTACGTATTAGCAAACCAGGTTTAAGGCAATATGCCGGCGTAGAAAATATGCCAAGAGTATTAAATGGTTTAGGTATTGCAATCCTGTCTACATCGAAAGGTGTAATGACTGACAAGGAAGCAGCCAGACTGAACATTGGTGGCGAAGTTTTGTGTCACGTTTATTAATTAAAGGAGGATAACAAAATGTCAAGAATAGGAAAAGCCCCAATTAATGTTCCTGCTGGTGTAACAATTACAGTTTCTAAAGATAATATAGTAACAGTAAAAGGACCAAAAGGAGAATTAACTCAAGCAGTGGATTCAGATATCACTGTAAGTCAGGAAGACAGCGTATTAAGTGTACAACGTCCATCTGAACAAAAAAGACACAAGGCATTGCACGGTTTGTACCGTTCTTTGTTGAATAATATGGTTATTGGTGTAACAGAAGGTTACAAAATTCAGCAGGAATTAGTAGGTGTGGGTTATCGCGCTACTAATCAGGGAAATACCCTGGATCTTGTATTGGGTTATTCACACCACTATGTGTTCCAATTGCCGGAAGAGATTAAAGTAACAACAACTTCAGAAAAAGGTCAGACTCCTAAGATTATCTTGGAAAGTATAGACAAACAACTGATCGGTCAGGTAGCGGCAAAAATACGCTCATTACGTGCTCCGGAGCCATATAAAGGTAAAGGTATTAAGTTTGTAGGCGAAGTGTTAAGAAGAAAAGCAGGTAAATCAGCTTCTAAAAAATAATCATCATGGCAGGGAAAAAATTATCTCGTAGAGATCGTATAAAAAAAGGAATCAGAAAAAGATTGACGGGTTCCGAAAGCCGTCCACGTTTATCGGTTTATAGAAGCAATAAAGGTATTTATGCTCAAATCATTAACGATGTAACCGGTAGTACAATTGTATCAGCTTCATCTTTATCAAAGGATTTTTCAGGTACAGGCAACAAATCTGAGCAATCGGTAGCTGTTGGAAAGCTTGTTGCTGAAAAAGCAATTGCGGCTGGTGTTAAAGAAGTTGTTTTCGATAGAAATGGCTATTTATACCATGGACGTGTTAAATCGTTGGCAGAAGGTGCTCGCGAGGCTGGTTTAGTATTTTAATCTGAAAATAGGATAAGAATGTCAACTATCAATATAAAAAGAGTTAAGACTAGCGAAATCGAATTAAAAGATCGTTTAGTTAGTATACAACGTGTAGCTAAAGTAACCAAGGGTGGTCGTACTTTCAGCTTCTCAGCAATCGTTGTTGTTGGGGATGAAAACGGAATCGTAGGTTACGGCTTAGGTAAAGCGAAAGAAGTAACAGAAGCAATTGCGAAAGGGATTGATGATGCAAAGAAAAATTTGGTTAAAGTTCCTTTATTGAATGGAACTGTACCACATGAGCAAATCGGTAAATTTTCAGGTGGTTTTGTTTTAATCAAGCCAGCTGCAGTAGGTACCGGTGTTATTGCCGGTGGTGCGATGCGTGCTGTATTGGAAAGTGCAGGTGTGCATAATGTATTGGCAAAATCAAAAGGTTCATCAAATCCACACAATGTGGTGAAGGCAACTGTGGATGCTTTAACTAAAATGCGTGATGCCTATACCATCGCTCAACAGCGTGGTGTAGATTTAAATAAAGTTTTTAACGGATAATATTATGGCGAAGATCAAAATAACTCAGATAAAAAGTATTATCGATAGAAGCGAGCGCCAAAAGAGAACTATGCAGGCTTTAGGTTTAACTAAAATGAACCAGAGTGTTGAAGTAGAAGCAAATGCCGCAATTATCGGAATGGTAAGAAAAGTGAATCACTTAATTGCCATCGAGAGTATATAATTATTATAGTAAGGGTTGTAAATGTAAGTTATATGACTACATTTGCAGCCTTTATAAATTGTTTAACCGTTACCCTGATTAGTGAAAGCGAAGGGTAGCACAATGAGTTTCAAAAAATGAACTTAAGTAATCTAAAACCTGCAACAGGTTCTACTAAGAATAGTAAAAGAATTGGTCGTGGTACTGGTTCTGGTCGTGGCGGTACTTCTACGCGTGGCCATAAAGGTGCTGGATCCCGTTCAGGACATTCTACAAAGATTGGATTTGAAGGTGGTCAAATGCCTTTACAGCGTCGTGTGCCTAAAGTAGGTTTTAAGCCGATCAACAGGGTTGAGTATGTTGGTGTTAATTTAGACGTATTACAAGGTTTAGCGGAGAAATTTAGCTTAACAAGTATAGATTTCGCTACTTTACAACAACATGGTTTGGCATCAAAGAACGATCTGATTAAGATTTTGGGTCGTGGTGAAGTTAAATCTAAATTAGAAGTTAAAGCACATGCTTTTTCTGCAACCGCACAAAAAGCTATTGAGGCTGTTGGAGGCTCAATCGAAAAATTGTAATTAATGAAGAAGCTGTTTACTACTTTAAGTAATATTTGGAAAATTCAAGAATTGAAAGAGCGTATAGTATATACGCTTATGATTCTTTTAGTATATAGATTCGTATCGCACATAGTTTTACCTGGTGTTGATGCAAATCTGTTGGGTGATAATCAAAAGTCGGGCCTTTTAGGGCTTTTGGATATGTTTGCCGGAGGGTCTTTCTCAAGGGTTTCTATATTGGCTTTGGGGGTTATGCCTTATATTTCAGCATCAATTGTAGTGCAGCTATTGGGTATTGCAGTTCCTTCGTTTCAGAAAATGCAAAAGGAAGGTGAAAGCGGAAGGAATAAACTGAATCAAATTACGAGATACCTAACAGTAGCGATTACAGCAGTTCAGGCAGTAGGATATGTTAAAACTCAGGTGCCGCAAGAAGCAATTATAATCGATCACACATTATTCTTTGTGTTATCTACGTTTGTACTTTCAGCGGGAACGTTATTCGTAATGTGGTTAGGTGAGAAAATAACAGACAAAGGTATTGGTAATGGTATTTCTTTGATCATTATGGTCGGCATTATTGCTCGTTTACCTGTCGCTGGATATCAGGAAATTACTTCTAGATTTGGTGGGGAAGGCGGGCCTTTAGCACTACTGATTGAAATAGTAGCTTTATTTGCAGTAGTGATGTTTACTATTATGATTGTACAGGGTGTACGTAAAGTGCCTGTACAATATGCAAAAAGAATTGTAGGCAACAGACAGTTTGGCGGAGTAAGACAGTATATTCCTTTAAAGGTGAATGCTGCAGGTGTAATGCCTATCATTTTTGCACAAGCATTGATGTTTATCCCAGCTACGCTCACCCAATTTTTCCCATCTTTACAAAACACCTGGTTAATTCAGTTTAGTGATTATACTTCTCTGGCTTATAGTTTGACGTTTGCATTTTTAATTATAGCATTTACATTTTTCTATACTGCTATTACTGTAAATCCGACACAGATGTCTGATGACATGAAAAAGAACGGAGGCTTTATTCCGGGGATTAAGCCAGGCTTGTCTACCTCTTCTTTTATAGATGATGTGATTTCTAAGATTACCTTTCCTGGGGCTGTCTTTTTAGCTATCATAGCGATTCTTCCTTCTATTGCCGTGAAATTTGGTATTAAGTCAGAATTTGCACAGTTTTATGGAGGTACTTCCCTGTTAATTTTGGTAGGTGTAGTTTTAGACACATTGCAACAGATCGAAAGTTATTTGTTAATGCGTCATTATGATGGATTGATGAAAACCGGCAGAGTAACTGGCAGAACAGGAATTCCTGCTACTAGTGGTAGCAATGCAGTTATTTAATTTAGATGTCAAAAATCTATTACAAGTCTTTAGAAGAGATTGAGTTAATAAGGGAGAGTTCGTTGTTGGTTTCAAGAACTTTAGCTGAGATAGCTAAAGTAATCGAGCCAGGAATGACTACAAAGAAATTGGATGAACTTGCCTATGTTTTTATAAAAGACAATGGCGCAATGCCAGCTTTCTTAAACTATAATGGATTTCCTTATTCTCTGTGTATATCACCTAATGAAAAAGTAGTCCATGGTTTTCCTGGAGAATATGTGATACGGGAAGGAGATCTGATCTCTGTAGATTGTGGTGTTATTAAAAATGACTATTATGGTGATTCTGCTTACACGTTTTCTATAGGTGAAGTTGATCCGGAAAAGGCAAAGCTGGTTGATATAACAAAAAAGTGTTTGCAGTTAGCAATAGAGAAAGCGGTAGTAGGATCTCGAATAGGAGATATTGGATTTGCTGTTCAAAATTTGGCAGAGCTTAATGGATTTGGGGTTGTACGGGAACTAGTGGGACATGGAGTTGGAATTAAATTACATGAAAAGCCTGAGGTCCCAAATTATGGCAAACGAGGTAGTGGTGTCAAGCTAGAGGAGGGAATGGTGATAGCGATAGAGCCAATGATAAATGCCGGGGTTGCAGGAGTTAAGTTTTGGTCTGACGGTTGGACAGTAACGACAAAGGATAATAAACCGTCAGCACATTTTGAACACACGGTTGCTATAAAAAAGGGGAAGGCAGATGTTTTATCAACCTTTTCATTAATTGAAGAAGTTTTAACAGAAAAAAGGTAAATAATTAAAATTTTTTATTTAATTTTGCGTCCCTGTTTAATAGCAGCTAATTAAGTAAAAATCAATATTATATGGCTAAACAAGCCTCAATTGAACAAGACGGTGTAATAAAGGAAGCGTTATCAAATGCTATGTTTCGGGTCGAACTGGAGAATGGACATGAGATTATCGCTCACATTTCGGGAAAAATGAGGATGCACTACATCAAAATTTTGCCCGGAGATAAAGTAAAATTAGAGATGTCGCCTTACGATTTATCAAAAGGCAGGATTACTTATAGATATAAATAAAATGAAAGTTAGGTCATCAATTAAAAAGCGCAGTGCTGATTGTAAGGTTATTCGTCGTAAAGGTAAACTTTACGTAATCAACAAGAAGAACCCTAAATTTAAGCAACGTCAAGGTTAAGAAATTATTGAAGTATGATTGGATTGAATGTACAGGTTACTCAATCTGTCGTTTAATCAAATAATCAACATTTAGTATAAATATGGCAAGGATATCAGGTATTGATTTACCAAGAAACAAAAGAGGCGAAATTGGATTGACTTATATCTTCGGAATAGGCAGATCAACTGCACAACGTATATTAACAGAGGCAGGTATCGATTTAAGCAAAAAAGTACAGGACTGGTCTGACGATGAATTATCGGCTATCCGTACAATTATCAACGACGGCGTAAAAGTGGAAGGCGCTTTGCGGTCGGAAGTTCAGTTAAACATAAAGCGTTTAATGGACATCGGTTGTTACCGTGGTTTACGTCACAGGAAAGGTTTGCCAGTACGTGGTCAGCGCACTAAGAACAATTCTCGTACTCGTAAAGGCAAGAGAAAAACAGTTGCTAACAAGAAAAAAGCTACTAAATAAAATTTAGTACTGAATAATAATTATGGCTAAGAGTAAAAAAGTTACCAAAAAGCGTATTGTTGTTATTGAGTCTGTAGGTCAGGCTCACATCAATGCTACTTTTAACAATATCATTGTTACCTTAACAAACAACAATGGTCAAACTATTTCATGGTCTTCTGCAGGTAAAATGGGATTTAAGGGTTCTAAAAAGAACACTCCTTATGCTGCAGGCCAAGCTGCATCTGATTGTGGTAAAGTAGCATTTGACTTAGGGCTACGTAAAGTAGAAGTTTTTGTAAAAGGTCCGGGTTCAGGCCGTGAGTCTGCAATTAGAACATTGCAGGTTTCGGGTATTGAAGTTACCTCAATCAAAGATATTACACCGCTTCCACATAATGGATGTCGTCCTCCTAAGAAGAGAAGAGTTTAATTTATTAATTTTTAAAGCTAAGAGTCTACAGCTTTAGGTTGTAAGATACTTTAAAACAAAAAACAATGGCAAGATACACAGGACCAAAATCCAAAATCGCGCGTAAGTTCAGAGAGCCAATTTTCGGCCCTGACAAGGTCTTAGACAGAAAGAACTATCCTCCTGGACAACATGGGGCTTCAAAAAGAAGAGGTAAGCAATCTGAATACGCTGTTCAGTTGATGGAAAAGCAGAAGGTTAAATATACATACGGTGTATTGGAGCGCCAGTTCCGTAACTTATTTACTAAAGCTTCTTCTCGTGAAGGCATTACCGGTGATAACTTATTGCAATTATTGGAAGCTCGTTTAGATAATACTGTTTACAGATTAGGTATCGCTACCACACGTTCGGCTGCCCGTCAGTTAGTTAGCCATAAACACGTAACAGTTAACGGTGAGGTAGTAAATATTCCTTCATATCAATTAAAGGCTGGTGATGTGGTTGCAGTTCGTGAGAAGTCTAAAACTTTGGAGGCAATCACAAATTCAGTAGCAGGAAGAGTAGTCAATAAATTTAATTGGCTGGATTGGAATGCACATGAATTAACTGGGAAATTCCTCGCTTATCCAAACCGTGATGAGATTCCAGAGAACATCAAAGAAAACCTTATAGTAGAGCTGTACTCTAAGTAATATATTTGTGACTAATTGTCTATTGACAATTAGTCAAATTGCGTTACAAAATTTTAATAACGATCTAAAAACATTATAAATGGCAATTTTAGCATTTCAGAAACCCGATAAGGTAATCATGCAGAAGTCGACTGATTTCGATGGTATATTTGAATTTCGTCCTTTAGAGCCCGGTTTCGGTGTAACAATTGGTAATGCCTTGAGAAGAATATTGCTTTCTTCATTGGAAGGTTATGCCATTACAAGTATTCGTTTTTCTGGTGTATCTCATGAATTCTCTACCATAAAAGGAGTAGTAGAGGATTTAACTGAGATTATTCTTAACTTAAAGCAAGTACGTTTTAAAAAAGTAGGAGATTCTGGTGATTCTGAGAAAGTTTTTATCGTGGTGAATGGTCAAGAGCAGTTTACTGCAGGAGATATCACTAAATTTTCTACAAACTTTGAGGTTCTTAATCCGGATTTTGTTATTTGTAACATGGAGAAAGCGGTTACTTTAGAAGTTGAGCTAACCATTAACAAAGGACGGGGCTATGTACCTGCAGAAGAAAATAAAATTAATGACGCTGTAGTTGGAGTTATTGCTATTGATTCGATCTTTACTCCAATGAAAAATGTGAAATATACGATTGAAAATTATCGTGTTGAACAGAAAACAGATTATGAAAAACTAATATTAGATATTTCAACGGATGGTTCAATTCATCCTGAGGAGGCATTAAAGGAGGCTGCGAAGATTTTGATTCAGCACTTTATGTTGTTTTCTGATGAAAACTTAGTATTGGAATCTCAGGCAAAAGAAGAGACTAAAGAAGTTGACGAGGAAATTTTGCATATGCGTAAAATCCTTAAAACTGAACTTGTTGATCTTGATTTGTCAGTTCGTGCATTGAACTGCTTGAAAGCAGCTGATATACGTACATTGGCAGATCTTGTTTCTTATGATGTAGCTGACATGTTGAAATTCAGAAACTTTGGTAAGAAATCTTTAACAGAGATACAAGAACTGGTTAAATCTAAGAGTTTATCATTTGGAATGAACTTGTCTAAATTTAAATTGGACGAAGAATAATAAGCTATAAAAGCATAAATAACATATTGTTAATAGTGTGTAATTCCCTCAAATAACTTAAAGAGACGGTATACACTGAATAAATTGAAAAATGAGACACGGTAAAAAAGTAAATCACTTAGGAAGAACAGATTCACATCGTAAGGCGATGTTGGCTAACATGGCTTCATCGTTGATTAAACATAAGAGAATTTCAACTACGTTAGCTAAGGCGAAAGCGTTGCGTATGTATGTTGAACCAATTATCACTAAATCTAAAAATGATACTACACACTCTCGTCGTATTGTATTTAGCTACTTACAAGATAAAGAAACGGTAACCGAATTGTTTCGGGACATTGCAGCGAAAGTTGCTAACCGTCCAGGTGGTTATACCAGAATCATTAAATTAAATAATCGTTTAGGTGATAATGCTGAAATGGCATTGATCGAATTGGTTGATTATAATGAGGTTTACGGTAAGGAAGCTGAATCGGCTGAGAAGAAAACAACCCGTCGTGGAAGAAGCAAAGTTAAAAAGGCTGATGCTCCTGCTGCTAAAGCTGAAAAGACTGCTGAAGCAACAGTTGAAGCCGAGACTTCTGCTAAAGAAGATGCTACACCTGAGGCACCTGCTGTTGAAGAAACAAAAGAGGATAAAGGCGAATAAATATTTATTTGCTGACATTATAACAAAAGACCCTGACCGATATCGGTCAGGGTCTTTTGTTATTCTTAACAGGTTGAAGTAGTTTTAGCCTTGTTTCTTTCTTTAGCATATTGTTTATTCTACGTGGTTTTAATGTCATATGGTGCCTAAAGTGACGACAAAGAAAGTGATTCCATAAAGCTAATTTACTATTCATTTTCTAAAAAGGTACCTTTGTCCTATAATCAAATCTCATGTCTAATCAACGCCATTTACAGCAATTTATAGATCAGCTTGCAAATAACATTTCATCTAATGTATTTGTTAAAATTTCTCTCGGTAATTATCAGGGGAACGAGAAGGAATTAAAGAATATTTATGTTAGAAGGGTAAAGATCAAGAGAACAGATATGCTGTCATTTACTTATCGCTACAAGTCACGTGATATCATTAAAAACTTTCCTGTAGCTGAGGGCATTACTTTGGTAGGACATTTTATGAGCAATGATTTTAAGATAGCCACATTGTTTACCACGGAAAAGGAAGTTATTTTGGAGCATGGGAAAAACCAGCAGATTTCTATGCGGGAACAGATGCTTAGCAAGGCAGTTACCCCAGACTTATCCCACAATAAGGAGAAGAAGCGGTTGATACAGGCCAGCGGAAAGCCATATTTGGTTGAGCTTAAACTAACCGATTCAGAAGGGAATATTTTTAAGAATGCCCAGGATAAATACAGGCAGATTAATCAATATATCGAAATTTTAAATAGTCTTATCAAAGAATTGCCGGCAGGTACTATTAAGCAGGTAGTAGACATGGGATCGGGTAAGGGATACCTGACCTTTGCGCTTTATGATTATCTGCAAAATGTACTAAAGGAAACTATTAAAGTTACAGGAGTAGAATATCGAGAGGACCTGGTACTCTTGTGTAATGCTATAGCCAAGCAATCAGGATTTAAACAACTGGATTTTGTTCAGGGAACTATAGAAAATTATGAGGTCTCAGCTATTGATTTGCTAATTGCCCTGCATGCCTGTGATACGGCTACGGATGATGCGATATTTAAAGGTATTAAGGCTAGTGCCAAATTGATTGTCGTAGCTCCTTGCTGTCATAAACAGATCAGGCGTGAGATGGAAAAACATAAGGTTAAAAATGAAATTTCCGTATTGACAAAATACGGGATATTTATGGAGCGGCAAGCGGAAATGGTAACAGATGGGATCCGCGCCCTGATCCTGGAATATTTTGGCTACAAGACCAAGATTTTTGAATTCATATCAGATGCACATACACCCAAGAATGTGTTAGTTGTTGGTGTTAAATCAGCTGATCAGGACCAAAGTAAAAATCTGGAAACTAAAAAGCAGGAAATAAAACAAAAGATTTTGGAAACTAAAACATATTTCGGAATCGGCTATCATCATTTGGAGAGACTTTTGATGCAGGAACAATTGATGTGAGTCTTGTTTCTGTCATACTGTCACATTTCTGTAACAGCATTCGGACATAAAATTCTTTAATTATTCCATATCAGAGGGATTATCTGCCAAAAACCAATTGGCACATTGCTTGTTAAACAGTTGTAAAATAATAAGATTTCATAACATAAACAGAGATAAATAGCATGTCAAAAATTATTGGTATAGACTTAGGAACAACAAACTCTTGCGTAGCCGTAATGGAAGGTAACGAACCTGTAGTTATAGCCAACAGTGAGGGTAAACGTACTACGCCATCCATTGTTGCTTTTGCGGAGAATGGTGAGCGTAAGGTGGGAGAGCCGGCAAAACGTCAGGCAATAACTAACCCAACAAAAACAATTTCATCAATTAAGCGCTTTATGGGAAGTAGCTTTGCCGAGGTTTCAAAAGAAACAGGCCGCGTACCCTATAAAGTAATTAAGGGCGACAACAATACACCGCGTGTTGAAATTGACGATCGTAAATATACTCCTCAGGAGATTTCTGCAATGATCTTGCAGAAAATGAAAAAAACAGCAGAAGATTTTTTGGGTCATGAAGTGACAGAAGCAGTCATTACTGTTCCCGCTTATTTTAATGATGCACAGCGTCAGGCAACGAAAGAAGCCGGAGAGATTGCTGGCTTAACAGTTAAACGTATCATTAACGAACCAACAGCAGCAGCTTTGGCTTATGGTTTGGATAAAGCACACAAAGACATGAAAATTGTTGTGTTTGACTGTGGTGGCGGTACGCATGATGTTTCGGTATTGGAATTAGGCGATGGAGTATTTGAAGTTAAATCAACTGATGGTGATACGCACTTGGGTGGTGATGATTTTGACCATATCATAATTGATTGGTTAGCAGAAGAATTTAAAACCGAAAATGGCATGGACTTAGCAAAAGATCCAATGGCATTACAACGTTTAAAAGAAGCTGCTGAAAAAGCTAAAATTGAATTGTCAAGTACTACTTCTACAGAAGTTAACTTACCTTACATTACTGCTGATGCTAGCGGACCAAAACACTTAGTACGTACGTTAAGTCGTGCTAAATTTGAGCAATTGGCGGGCGATTTAATTAAACGTACCATCGATCCTTGTAAATCGGCATTGAAAAATGCAGGCTTAAAAGTTGGTGATATCGACGAAATTATCTTAGTAGGCGGTTCAACACGTATTCCTGCAATTCAAGAAGCTGTTAAAGCTTTCTTTGGTAAAGAGCCAAGTAAAGGTGTAAATCCTGATGAGGTTGTAGCTATTGGTGCAGCTATTCAAGGTGGCGTGTTAACAGGTGAAGTTAAAGATGTATTGTTATTAGATGTTACTCCGCTTTCTTTAGGTATCGAAACTATGGGTGGTGTTATGACTAAATTGATTGAAGCCAACACGACTATTCCTTCTAAAAAAGCAGAAACTTTCTCTACGGCAGCTGATAATCAGCCTTCGGTAGAAATCCATATTTTACAAGGCGAGCGCCCTATGGCAGCTTCAAATCGTACTATTGGTCGGTTCATTTTAGATGGAATTCCACCAGCGCCACGCGGTGTGCCTCAAGTAGAAGTTGCTTTTGATATTGATGCGAATGGTATCTTACACGTAAGTGCTAAAGATAAAGCTACTGGTAAAGAGCAAAAAATCCGTATCGAGGCTTCGTCTGGTTTAACGGATGAAGAAATCAAAAAAATGAAAGAAGAAGCTGAAGCAAATGCTGAGTCGGATGCTAAACAAAAAGAAGAGGCGGACAAAATTAATAGCGCAGATGCTTTAATTTTCTCAACAGAAAAGCAGCTAAAAGAATTTGGCGATAAGCTTTCTGCTGATAAGAAAGCGCCGATTGAATCTGGGTTACAGAAACTTAAAGACGCTCATACAGCTCGTAGTTTTGCCGACATTGATGCAGCTCAGGAAGAGTTACAAAATGCTTGGAATGTTGCCTCAGAGGAAATGTATAAAGCAGGACAAGATGGCGCACAACCAGAAAGTACTGCCACGGATCCAAATACAGGTGGACAATCATCTGATGGTGGAGATAATGTTACTGATGTTGATTTTGAAGAAGTGAAAGACGATAAAAAGTAATTGTTATAAGTCCTATAAAAAGAAAAGGCCCTGATCGTTTGACAGGGCCTTTTCTTTTTAATTGCAAAAGGTTAGTTCCAAAGATTCTCTGGATAAGTTCCATCTTTTACAAGCTGGTCTATACTATTTTGTACAAAAGGTTTATCTTCCTTGTAAGTTACACCAAACCATTGATTGTCTGTTGGGATCACTTTAAAATTAGCTTTGTTAGTTCTAACCAGGTTTTCTCCAATTAAAGGTATAAAGAATTCTGCTTTTGGCTTTTCTTTATTTTCCAAGGCAAATACTTTAAAAAGATCTTCGGTAAGTTTGAAAACTGCAGGAGTAAATCCCCAGAAGTTCATTGATACCGGCGTGTCAAAACTCAAAGGATACTCAGTGCCATTTTCTTCATAAACAATGCCATCTCCTTTTTTATAAACTTGTGTGCGTTCTGTAATTTCTTCCAGATAACCTGCATCACTCGTTTTACAAACACCACGGGAAACGGAGCCAAAATCAGATAGTGTTTTTCCAATCTGATAGCCAACAATAGAATAATTACTGTCGTCAGCTTCGTTATTTAAGAAATCAACCATTTTCTTAAATGCATCAAATCCATAATAATCATCGGCATTAATAACACAAAATGGTTCGTTAATTACTTTTCTTCCAGAAAGAATTGCGTGAGCTGTTCCCCAAGGTTTCTCACGGTAAATTTCTTCTTCAATACCAAATTGCTTCAGGTCGAAATTTTGAAATACATAATCTGTTTCAATTCTGCCCTTGAGTTTTGGTTCGAATATTGATTTAAAATTTTCAACAAATTCTTCTTTAATAATGAATACTACTTTGCCAAATCCGGCCTTAATAGCATCATAAATTGAATAGTCAATAATAGTTTCTCCATTAGGGCCGAACCCGTCGATTTGTTTCATGCTGCCATAACGGCTTGCCATACCAGCAGCTAATATTAATAAAGTAGGTTTCATCTAGCGAAAATAGTAATTAGATTTTTAAAAGTTGTTATTTTGAATAAGTAAAATCGTGTCCATTCTTAATATTCAGAAGAGAATGATATATCAGGCTAATTACATTGTCAACATCTTCTTTATGAATCATTTCTACAGTTGTGTGCATATAACGTAACGGCAGGGATATTAAAGCTGAAGGAACTCCGCCATTAGAATAAGCAAAAGCATCCGTATCAGTCCCTGTAGACCTCGATGACGCCTGACGCTGAAAAGGAATGTTATTCTTCTCAGCCGTCTCGATCAATAGCCTGTTGAGATTCGTTTGAACCGCGGGTGCATACGAAACAACAGGGCCTTTGCCACAAGCGAGGTCTCCCTGGGTAATCTTGGATATCATTGGCGTAGATGTATCATGCGTTACATCTGTAACAATCGCTACATTGGGTTTAATTCTATGTGCAATCATTTCAGCTCCCCGCAAACCAATCTCTTCCTGGACGGAATTAACAATGTAAAGCCCGAAGGGAAGCTTCTTTTTATTCTCCTTAAGCAATCTGGCAACTTCCGCGATCATGAAACCTCCAGCCCTGTTATCTAACGCACGACCTACATAATAACGGTCGTTGAGTATCATAAACTCATCTTCATAGGTTATCACACAGCCAACATGGATTCCTAATTTCTCCACTTCTTCTTTCGTAGTACATCCACAGTCCAGAAAAATGTTTTTAAGCAATGGAGCTTCTTCTTTTTCTCCACTTCTGGTGTGAATGGCTGGCCAACCAAAAACAGCCTTTACAAGGCCTTTATCCGTATGTATATTGACCCTTTTTGATGGAGCGATCTGATGATCCGAACCACCATTGCGGATTACGTAAATAAGTCCGTCTGATGTAATGTAATTCACAAACCAAGAGATTTCATCAGCATGTGCTTCTATCACCACTTTAAAGTCTGCCTTAGGATTAATTACACCCACCGCCGTGCCATAACTGTCTATAAAGCTTTCATCGATATACGGTTTCAAATAGTCCAGCCACAACTTCTGGCCCGGATATTCAAATCCGGTAGGAGAGGGATTGTTTATGTATTTTTCAAAAAATTGAAGGGATTTTTTATTAACGACGTTAATATGGGTTTTTTTATCTTCTTTTTTCTTTGCCATTTTTTATTTTTTAACAGTGGTAAACTTAGATAAAAGTGTTTAAGCATTCATGGATGACTTTAAAATATTGCAAAAAATAAATTAAATCAATCTTCCGGGTCAATTTTTAGTTCCATGATCACAAAATCAATGTCATCCTGGATAAAGTATTGAGGTGTTTCTTCAAAGCCAAATTTATTGTAAAATGAAATAACAGATACGCGTGCATTGCACCATAATTTTTTACCATTCGTTTTTTTTACATACATGATAATATATTCAAGCAGCTTAGTTCCGTATCCTTTTCCCTGAGCAGCATTTATTGTAGCAAACTTCCTGAACTGGTAAATATTGTTTACTTCAAATAATGAAATGACCGAAGTAAGCTGATTTTTTGCATATAGACCAAAATGGATACCGTCTTTGTCATTTTTGAGTTTAATATTTTCAAAAGGCAAATCGGGATGCATTACTTCATGCCGAATCCTCCAGGTTAGCTCAAATCTTATCTGTTCTATCTGAATATCATCCATTATCTACAAAGGAATGTTCCCATGTTTCTTACGTGGGCTATTGACAACTTTATTCTCTAGCATTTTAAACGCTTTAATTAGTTTCGATCTCGTCTGAGACGGTTCTATAACCTCATCTACAAAGCCCCTTTCTGCCGCACGATATGGATTAGCAAAGATGTCGGAATAGAGTTTCTCCTTTTCCAGCCATTTTTCCTGAGGATGCTCTGCCGTGGTTATTTCTTTTTTAAAGATGATCTCCGCAGCACCTTTTGCCCCCATAACAGCTATTTCTGCACTCGGCCATGCATAATTTAGATCTGCTCCTATATGTTTTGAATTCATCACATCATAAGCTCCGCCATATGCTTTTCTGGTGATTACTGTAATCCGTGGCACGGTAGCCTCGCTAAAGGCATACAATAGTTTAGCCCCATTTGTAATAATGCCATGCCATTCCTGATCAGTACCCGGTAGAAAACCAGGCACATCTTCAAAAACCAGTAAGGGAATGTTAAAACAATCACAAAAGCGAACAAACCTTGCCGCTTTAACCGATGCGTTATTGTCCAGCACACCGGCTAAATAAGCCGGTTGATTGGCGATAATCCCAATGCTGCGACCTGCCAAACGTGCAAAACCTACAACAATATTTTCAGCATAGTCTTTATGTACTTCCAAAAAACTGTCGCTATCCGATACCTCAGCAATTATGCCTCTTATGTCATATGGCTGATTCGCATTTTCAGGCATAATGGAGTTTAATGATGCCCGATGCTCATCTGCCATTGTATAAGGCAGCATAGCAGGTGTCTCTTCACAATTCTGAGGCATATAACTTAGCAGCCGTTTAACATGATTAATGGCATCTAATTCGTTTGAGCAGGCAAAATGAGTCACACCCGATTTTGTTGCATGCGTAAAAGCACCACCCAGTTCTTCGGAAGTTACTTCCTCATGTGTTACAGTCTTCACTACATTCGGGCCAGTTACGAACATGTATGAGGTATTTTCTACCATCAGTATAAAATCTGTTATCGCCGGAGAATACACTGCTCCACCAGCACATGGCCCCATTATTGCCGAAAGTTGTGGCACAACACCCGATGCCTGAACATTTCTGTAAAATATGTCGGCATATCCCCCTAAAGACACCACACCTTCCTGTATACGTGCCCCACCACTGTCATTTAAGCCAATAACAGGCGCGCCGTTTTTCATCGCCATTTCCATTATCTTGCAAATCTTCTCTGCATGAGTTTCGGAAAGGGAACCCCCAAATACAGTAAAATCCTGAGAAAAAACATATACAAGCCTGCCATTGATGTTTCCATATCCGGTTACTACGCCATCTCCATAATATTTTTCATGCTCCATGTCAAAATCAGTACTTCGGTGAGTGACCAACATGCCAATTTCTTCAAATGAATTTTCATCCATTAAAAAGTGGATCCTTTCTCTTGCAGTTAGCTTTCCCTTTTTATGCTGATGATCTATTCTTGCCTGGCCACCTCCCAGATGTGCGCTGGCAATTTTATCCTTTAATACGGTTATTTTGTCTTTCATGATAACATTTGGTTAAATATTACCAACGATATTGCAATCTGGTGGTAAATACATCGTCCTTAAGGTCATTAATATATTTGGGCAGTGTTGTGCCGTCATTTACTATATGTTCATTATAGACAGTTAGCTTTATTCTTTGTCCGATCAGATAACTTACTCCGTATCCCAGAGTGCTAAACTTAATGTCGCCCGCAGTAGTGTTATTTTCTTTGCCAATTTCCATCTCGCTAATATCCTGGTTCGGATCGTAGACATCATAGGAGACCATGGCCGTCAAGCCTGTTTTGGCTACCTGCTGTGTCAACCATACGTAATATCCGTTGAATTGTCGTAAATAGAGATCTGTTTCTGGCTGAGAAGAAAAGCTCATGCTGGATGCAGGCCCCGCTATGCTAGCCGATGATCCTATCCCGGGCTGCTTCCCTGCTACATATTCCGTTTTTAATAAAGTTTTACCAAAAGTATTGTCATATTGAAGTTGCAAATTCACTCCATAGTAGTCGCGTGCGGCATTCCAATTGATATGATCTGCACTTGTGTTTTTTAAATATCCGTTAGCCGTACTGCTAAAATAAGTCTCCGTATTACTCCTCACTGTTCCTTTATAGAAGGAGCCGCCAAATCCGATATGAAACTTTTTGTTTGCTAAACTGTCAAATTTGAATGCCAGATTCCCTACTATATCTTTTTTTGAATCGTAATCTCTGGAACTATACCCACTTCCATTCAGCACTGCAAATTCAGCGGTGATAAATTTGAAGGCATTTGAAGGATGATAGCTTACCATAGCGCCAATATCACGTTCCCGTGGCATTAGCGTCTGAAACACCCGTGCACGTTCAGGGAAATCCCTGTAGCCGGACGAATAGACAATTGAATGCCCAAATGGGCGGTTGAACAACCCTGCTGTAAACAGAAAAGTTTTAGAGCCCGGTTGATGCAATTGAATAAAAGCATCCATGAGCATAACCCCATTTTGAGTAGCATCAATCTGGAAAACAATATTTGAATATTTATCAGCACGATCTATTTTTAATCTGCCTCTTCTTACCATAAACCTATCAGCAGAATTCTTTCCAAAATCTCCTCCTGAAAAAGATAATATCCCTGCAGATTGGGCCCGTTGATATTGAGTTTGAAGGTAACCCGTGATGGCTATTTCATGCGGATCATAAGATGACGGTGCATTATTGCTTTGAGAGAAGGCATAAACCGGAAGCATAAATAGGAGGAGGGATACAATTTTCTTCATGAAATAGCTAAAAGTGTTTAAGGTCGCTAAATTACAGTAAAAGCAGGATGTATCTATATTATGGTGTTGTTTTTTAGAATTTTTAAGCTAAAGTATTCGTTGCAACAACTAAATTACATTTTTTTTACAAGTTATGTTGCTCTGTAAGGATGTTTGGACTTATTTTTGGTGATTATAATAAAACTACAGAGAAAATTAAATGTTCGTTAGTAAATACAGACTTCCTATAGTTATTGCCTTTTTGAGCATCTTCTTTGCAAAGATGCTAATTTCCGGCGCGCCTGTATTTTTCAACCATATTGATAAACAGATCATGAATGCTGTTATCATGCAGATTGAGGCAGAGCACAGTGCTGACGGTGAAGGGGGCAAAGCAAAAGTGAAGCTTTGTGATTACAAAATTGATTTTCAGTATAACAATACACCGTTATCGGTGCTGGATTTGTATGGCCTCAACAATAGTTTTATAGACCATTCCAAGCGGTATGTTGACCCGTTTCATCCTTCAGTTCCCACACCACCCCCTAACCGTTGCTAATTTCAGGCATAATAATGATCTTTCAGGAGATAAATTATGCAAATTTTAAAAATTAGTTAAAACATTAAAACATAGTTTTATGCAACGTGGAAACTCAGTCTTTTCAAGATTGGAAGTGAAAAAATATATATTAAAAAAGAATTTAAAGCGTGACCTCCCTGCTAGTATAGTGGTGTTTTTGGTTGCACTGCCACTTTGTTTGGGTATTGCGCTTGCATCAGGAGCCCCGCTGTTTGCAGGTCTTATAACCGGGGTAATTGGTGGTATTGTAGTGGCCAGTATAAGTGGCTCTCAGCTTAGTGTAAGCGGACCAGCCGCTGGTCTTACCGCGATCGTCCTGGGAGCAATTACCACGCTCGGTAACTACGAGACATTTTTGCTGGCAGTAGTACTTGCCGGAGTCATCCAGTTGATCCTAGGTATATTAAAAGGAGGGATGATCGGAAACTATTTTCCGTCAAGCGTGATAGAAGGTATGCTGGCTGCTATTGGTCTTACTTTGATACTTAAGCAGCTGCCTCATGCTTTAGGAGTAGATTCTGATTTTTTTGGTGACGAGAGCTTTGTACAGGGAGATAATGAAAATACTTTTTCTGCTATAAGCAATGCTTTTAGTCATTTTGGTGTTGCTGCCATTGTTATTAGCGCCTTGTCAATTGCAGTGCTTATAATCTGGCCGAAATTTAAAAAGCTTAGTGTGATCCCAGCCCCACTGCTAGTTGTGGTTTTGGGCGTTGCTCTTGCCCTGGCATTTAGCGGTACAGAATATGCGCTGGCACAGTCACATATGGTAGAAATTCCTGTCGTAAACGGAATTGGTGAATTTTTTAGCCTGTTTACATTGCCAGATTTTTCGCAGATTACCAATAGTAAAGTTTGGGTAGTTGCCGGTACAATTGCCGTGGTAGCCAGTCTGGAAACTTTGCTTAGTATCGAAGCAATAGATAAAATTGACCCTATCAAACGGGTTTCTCCTACCAATAGAGAATTGGTTGCACAAGGTGCAGGTAATATAGTTAGCGGTTTGGTGGGCGGATTACCGATGACTTCAGTGATCGTACGGAGTTCGGCAAACGTAAATTCAGGGGGAAGAACAAAAATGTCAGCCATCTTTCACGGAACCTGGTTACTTTTGTCCTTGTTATTTATTCCGGGTCTGATAAATATGATACCTTTGGCATGTTTAGCTGCTATACTATTGGTAACAGGTTATAAACTTACACGAATAGCTTTATTCAAGCACATGTACCACAAAGGCTGGGATCAATTTATCCCATTTGTGATCACCATTGTTGCGGTATTGCTTACAGACCTTTTAAAAGGTGTGGCAATTGGTATGCTATTTTCAATATTCTATCTGCTGCGTACCAATATGCGCAACCCATTCTTTTACAAAGTACAAGAGGAGGGAGATAAAAAGCATATCCGGATCAAACTTGCCGAGGAGGTTTCCTTCCTTAATAAAGCATCCATACAAGTGTTGCTTACTAATATACCAAAGGAAACCAATGTCATCATAGATGGTACTAATTCCAGATATATAGATCCGGACGTTCTGGAAACTATATTTAATTATAAGCATAATGCTTATACAAAAGGTATTATTGTTAGTTTAGAGAACATTCAACAACAATACATAGTACCTAAACTAAATAATAAAGCTATAGAAGAAATCAATAATTAAAATATTATGTGCGCAAAATTAGAAAAACAACATACAGATCAAATAACATACGAAGGTTTATTAAAAGGAAATAAAGATTGGGTTGCTGCAACGCTTGATGAAGATCCTGGATTTTTTGACAGATTATCAGCAGGACAGGCTCCGCCGGTATTATGGATCGGATGCTCAGATAGCCGTGTCCCGGCCAATCAGATTACCAATACCATGCCCGGCGATATCTTTGTTCATAGGAACATTGCCAATGTCGTTGCCCATACAGATATGAACCTATTGAGTGTATTGGACTATTCAGTCAATGTACTTAAGATAAAGCACATCATTGTTTGCGGTCATTATGGTTGCGGAGGGGTAAATGCTGCACTTGGCGACAAACAGGTTGGATTAATTGACAACTGGTTGAGGCATATCAAAGATGTCATCCGTATGCATGAACGTGAATTAAGTACCATTAAAGACCCTGTAAAGAAATCTAACCGTCTTGTTGAGCTAAATGCAATTGAAGGTGCTGCCAACGTGATGAGTACATCCATTGTGCAAAATGCATGGGCTGGTGGCCAGGAGCTTTCTGTTCATGCATGGGCTTACAGTCTTCAAACAGGACTGATCAAAGACCTGCAGGTAAGTGCTTCCAGTGCCGATGACCTGTCGCCGGTGTTCAAAATGAACGCAGGAAAGTAGCTAAATGATAAGGTGCTAAACAAAAAACTCCCGGTTATATACCGGGAGTTTTTTGTTTAATCATTTGCCAGAAAAGGATAT
This sequence comes from Pedobacter psychroterrae, assembly GCF_004331695.1. GTDB lineage: Bacteria > Bacteroidota > Bacteroidia > Sphingobacteriales > Sphingobacteriaceae > Pedobacter > Pedobacter psychroterrae. The sequence goes on from NZ_SJSL01000001.1 coordinate 1,565,795, forward strand.
CGATAATCCTTTGGCGGATCAAATGTTTCCTTAATTGTACGTGGCGAAACCCAGCGTAACAAGTTGATCATTGATCCGGCTTTATCATTTGTACCTGAACCTCTGGCGCCACCAAAAGGCTGCTGACCAACTACAGCACCGGTACATTTATCATTGATATAGAAATTACCGGCGGCATTTCTTAGCCTTTGGGTTGCTTTTTCAATTGCATAGCGGTCCTGTGCAATAAAAGCACCAGTCAGTGCATAAATAGAAGTGGTATCAACGATATCCAATATCTTGTCAAATTCTGCATCATCATAAACATAGATCGTCAGCACAGGTCCAAACAGCTCTTCGCACATGGTCGTGTACATTGGATCTTGTACAACAAGTACTGTAGGTTCAATAAAATAACCTTTTGACTTGTCATAATTTCCACCGGCAATGACCTCTACAGCAGTGTCTTTCTTAGCCTCATCTATATAAGATGCCAGCTTGTCAAAAGAATTCTCATCAATAACAGCATTGATAAAATTACCGAAATCTTCCGTACCACCCATTTTAAAAGTAGCCAGGTCACGCAGCATAAATTCTTTTACCTGAGGCCATAGACTTTTTGCGATGTACACACGCGATGCAGCAGAACATTTTTGTCCCTGGTATTCAAAAGCACCACGTATGATTGCTGTACTCGAAACTTCCGCATCCGCAGAGCTATGTGCAAGAATGAAATCCTTACCACCTGTCTCGCCAACAATACGCGGATAGGTTTTAAATTTATGAATGTTGTTGCCAATTGTTTTCCAGATATTCTGGAAAACACCGGTAGAGCCTGTAAAATGGATTCCCGCAAAATCAGGGTGACTAAAAATTACATCACCTGCATCAGGACCGGAAACATATACCAGGTTGATCACACCATCTGGCAGTCCGGCTTCTTTAAAGATCTGCATCAATACATTGGCAGCAAAAATCTGCGTATTTGCAGGTTTCCATACCACTACGTTGCCCATCATGGCAGCAGATGTAGGAAGATTTCCGGCTATGGCAGTAAAGTTAAAAGGAGTTAAAGCAAATACAAAGCCCTCAAGCGGGCGTTGCTCAACCCTGTTCCATGATCCTTTTGGTGATACAGGAGGCTGCTGCTTGTAGATCTCAGTCATGTAGCTTACATTAAAACGCAGAAAGTCTATCAATTCGCAGGCAGAATCAATTTCGGCCTGATAAGCATTTTTAGACTGGCCCAGCATGGTTGCCGCATTTAATTTATAGCGGTAGGGCCCTGCTATTAAATCTGCAGCTTTAAGAAAGATAGCTGCACGATGTTCCCAGGCCAGATTTTCCCAATTTGCCTTAGCGGCAAGGGCAGCATCAATTGCCTGCTGTACATGCGTCTTTTCACCCTTACTGTATTGACCTAAAATATGCTGGTGATCATGTGGCGGAGTTACTTTACCCTTATTGTCTGTATGGACTTTCTCAGCGCCAATATACATTGGTATGTCAATCTGTTCAGAGCGGGCTTCGGCTAGTGCAGCCTTCAAAAGTTCACGTTCTTTGCTACCGGGTGCGTAAGCTAAAATTGGCTCATTTACCGGAGCCGGTACGTTAAAAAATCCTTTAAGCATCGTATAAAAAATTAGTTCGTGCAAAGGTAATTGTTTTTTTGGTTGTAACTTACCATACTTTATATATTGATCTGTAATAATTCTTATTTTTGAGTCGACACATGATTAGATACCTACGACTGCTATTACTCCCCTTTTCCGTGCTATATGGAATAATAGTCCTGATAAGAAATAAATTATATGATGCGGGAGTATTTAAACAAACAAGCTTTGACCTTCCGGTGATATGTGTGGGAAATCTTGTGGTAGGTGGTTCCGGCAAGAGTCCGGTTACAGAATATCTGATAAATTTATTAGCAGGAAAGCGGATAGCGGTGCTTAGCAGGGGATACGGACGTAATTCTAAGGGTTACATTGTTGCAGACCAGGCTGCTACATCAATGACTATAGGAGATGAGCCTATGCAGTTTTACCGTAAATTTCCGAACATTACTGTGGCAGTGTGCGAAGACAGGGTAAAAGGCATCAATCGGCTCAAAGAAACACATGACCTGATCATCCTTGATGATGCCTTTCAGCACAGGAGTGTAAAACCCGGATTCAGTATTCTGTTATTTGAATTTCAGAAATTACAGCATCCACAGTTCCTGCTGCCTGCAGGCAATCTGAGGGAGTCATTTAGTGGTTACCACCGTGCCCAGGCTTTACTGGTTACCAAAGCCCCTCAGGGCATCACAGAAATGCAGCGGTCAGCTTGTGCGGCAAAGTTTGACACGGATTCAGCCAACAGGCTTTCGTTCTCCTACCTTACCTATCATGACCTGGTCCATCTTACACTTTCCGAAAAAAGATCCTGTTCTTCTATCTCTGTTTGCACTAGCGTATTTTTGCTTACAGGTATTGCCAATCCATTGCCACTGGTCAGTTATCTAAAGCAGTATACTCAGCTTATATTTCATCATAACTATCCTGACCATTATCGATTTAGCGTTCAGAATATTTCGCTGCTTGTATCTGCTTTCAACAAGAATCCATCGCAGGATAAAATCATCATAACAACAGAAAAGGATGCGCAGCGTTTATTAGATAATACTTTAAAGGAATTACTGTTAAATTTGCCAGTCTATTATTTGCCGGTCAAAATAGCGTTAACTGACGAAGATAGAATTACATTTGACAACAAGATCATAGAATATGTTTCAAGCACTACACGAAACCGTTGAATATATAAAGCGTAAAACAAATAATTACGCTCCCGAAATCGGAATAGTTCTGGGTACAGGCCTTGGGGGACTGGTCAATGATATTCAGATAGAACATCAGCTGATGTATGCCAATATCCCAAATTTCCCGATCTCAACTCTGGAATTCCACTCAGGTAAATTAATCTTTGGCCAATTGAACGGAAAAAAAGTAGTTGCCATGCAGGGCAGGCTTCATTATTATGAAGGGTATTCCATGCAGCAGATTACCTTTCCTATACGGGTCATGAAAGTGCTCGGTATAGCCCACCTTTTTGTCTCTAATGCAGCAGGCTCACTCAATTCGGAATTTAAAAAGGGTGATCTCATGGTTATCAATGACCACATCAACCTCCAGCCTGAAAGCCCGTTGCGTGGCAGCAATGATACAGATATGGGCCCGAGGTTTCCTGACATGAGCCAGCCCTACAACAGAAAACTTATCCATAGCGCAATAAAGATTGCCAAAGAGCACAACATTACCTGCCATCAGGGCGTTTACATTGCCGTAACAGGACCAAATCTTGAAACTAAGGCAGAATACAATTATCTTAGGATCATTGGTGGCGATGCAGTGGGAATGAGTACGGTACCCGAAGTAATTGTAGCCAACCATATGAGTATACCCGTATTTGCGATCTCGGTTTTGACAGACGAAGGCTTTCCTGAAGTGCTTCAGCCCGTAAGCCTTGAAGAGATACTGAAAACTGCAAAAGCCGCAGAACCTAAGATGACTAAAATATTGAGCCAGTTAATTTCGACGATATAATGTATAAAAACATTGCCTTATTTGTTTTTTGCCTTGCCATGTTTGTTAGTGGTGAATTGTTTGCCCAGGATCTGAAGACTAAGGTTAATGAGAATAAAGAGCTGGATTCTTTAAGAAAAAAGGAAGAAGAGGGGAAAGATTCTGTCATTTTCACTTCAAAATATATCAGATATACCACACTCCGGCTCACAAAAGATAGCATACAGACTGTACAGCTTGATACCTCATTGACCGGTATACATAATTTCAGTGTACTTATACAACCACGAAATCCAACCCAGGGCCTGGGCAACCTGGGCCTGTCTGCCTTGCCGCTTTTATTCGAGCCTGTCAAGACCATTGGCTTTGACGCAGGATTCCACACCCTTGACTATTATGCAATGACACAGGATGATGTGAAGTACTACCAGGCAAGGGCGCCATTTACAAGCCTTTACTATGTTAATGCCGGTGAAAAGGAACAGGTCTTTAAAGTTGTCCATTCTCAAAACATTAAAAAGAACTGGAATTTCGGGGCCAATTACAACAGGATAGGAGCAAATGGAGAATACCGGCGTCAGCGGGGTGATCACCTGAATGCGGCCCTGTTTACCTGGTATCAAAGTCCCAATAAACGGTACAACCTATGGGCCAGCGGCGTCTTTAATACGCTAAAGGCTCAGGAGAATGGATCTACTACAAATGATTCCATCTTTTCAGCTAATGCACTCGATATAGCCAGAGAATCTGAATTAGTACGCTTGTCCGATGCGAGGCGGATTTACCGTCAGAACTCACTAATGCTCAAACAAACTTTTTTTGTGGGACGCATAGACAGCCTGGCGCAGGAGATCACAAAGAAAATATTACCTACCAATAAGATCTCTTACACTTTTAAGTACAATACCAATTCTTATGCCTTTCAGGATGCATCAGACGACCGTAGTATTTTATCCCTGGGCAGGGCCTCCCTGCAGACATATACCAACGACAGCACCAGCTACAAACAAATACAAAACGAATTTATTTATAGCTTTTTTCTTCGTTCAAAGGGCAGTGCACTCATTAAAAATGAGCTGAAAATAGATGCAGGGATCAGACATGACTTTTATAATTACGCACAGCGGGTACTTTACCCGGAGGGAACAAATTACTATAATTATACTTCTTCCTTCCAGAATGTAAGTTTACTAGGGTTTGCAGGATACAGATTTAGTAACCGAATCGATTTGAACCTGGATCTTCAGCAAATCTTTCAGGGTAGGCACATAGGAGACTTCCTATATGAAGCCAAGAGCAATGTGTTGTTGAGTAAATCGGTTGGGCGGGTGGTATTAGGTGCCTACTTCCAGAACAAATCTCCTGAAGAGATCTATGAAAGGTATTTCGGAAATCACCTCGACTGGGTGAATAAGCAGTTTGAACGCACCAAAACCATTAATTTTTCTTTCAACTATCTCAATGACAAGCTTAAACTGGATGCCGGGGTTCAGTACTTTTTAATAGATAAGTACCTTTATTTTGAACAAGGCGAAATTGGTGCCAGCATGATTAAGCCAGCTCAGTCTACTGCGGCGATCAATCTGTTCAAAATAACTTTAGGCAAAAAGTTTTCATATGGTAAATTCAGACTGGATACTTATGTTGTCTATCAGAAAACAGACAATGAGAACATTTTAAGAACACCGGAAGTTTATACCTTCAACAGCTTTTATGTAGATCAAACCCTTTTTAAGGTGCTCAGAGCTAATATTGGTTTTGATGTGCGGTACAATACGCCATACAAAGCGTACCGCTACTCAGTAGCAGCGGGACAATTTTACATAGGTTCTGAAGAAACGTTTACCAGCATACCAATTATCGATGTATGGTTTAAGGCAAGTTTGAGAAGGGCCAATATTTTTGTGAAATGCGATTATGTAAACCAGGGCTATCCGCTAAACGGCTATTACACAGTAGACAGGTACCCAATGCAAGACCGGTCGCTCTTTAAGTTTGGGGTAAGCTGGAATTTTTACGACTAGTATTAGGTCTTTTGAGGTTTCTTTTTTGCTGCTGGAAACAGCACATTGTTTAGTATCAAACGGTACCCGGCCGAGTTCGGGTGTAAGTTAAGGTCGGTAGGAGGGTCGCCCACCTCATGTTGATAGTCTTCAGGATCATGTCCGCCATAAAATGTAAATCGTCCCTTTCCTATTTCTCCATTTAAATAGCGCACTTCTTCAGCACCTTTATTTTCTCCAAGTACGGTGATGTTAGGTTTTACCAGCCCTTTTCTAAAGGCCGTTGTCTGGCCCATAAATCCTTTAACTACTTTATCATGGTTTTGTGTAAGCATGGTAGGTACCTGGTCCCACTTGGCAGAGAAGTCAAATAATGTAAAGAAGTCATTCGTCTGGTTAAGGGTTCTCGTTTGTGTGGCATCTATATTGGAAAATTCGTAATTACGGGGATTTATATCCAGTTTGAAATCTTTGAAAGCAACCGTTTTATTAAAATCAAGTTTATCCTGGGCATGTGGGTCGGCCGCATCACCGTCAAACATGCTTTCACAGATATCAACCCCATCGGCGCTGAGTGCTATGTCAAAACTATCTGTTCCGGAGCACATTGCGAAGAGAAACCCTCCCCCTGCACAGAATTCTTTGATGCGTTTGGCTACTTCAAGTTTCATTTCAGAGACCTTTTTAAAGCCATTTTTCTTTGCTGCGGCCTCCTGGTTTTTAACATCATCCCTGTACCATGTTGCGTTTCTAAAATTGGCCCAGAACCTTCCGTATTGGCCCGTGAAATCTTCATGGTGCAGGTGCAGCCAGTCATAGCTACTTAGTTTATCTTTTAGTACATCGTCATCATAGATCACTTCATATGGGATTTCTGCATAAGTAAGCACCAGCGTTACGGCATCATCCCAGGGAAGTTTACTTTTTGGAGAGTAGACCGCCATCTTTGGGGCTTTCTCAAGCTTTATCAGTTCCATGTTTACTTCCGGATCACTGATCTCGTTTAATATCGCAGTTACCTTGCCGTCAGCTACTACCTGATAGGAAATACCTCTTATCTTACATTCATCTTCCACGCCTTTATTGTAAGCAATTAAAAAGCTGCCACCACGATAATTAAGTAACCAGCTTACGTCGGCACTTTGCTTGATACTCCAGTAAGCAATCCCGTATGCTTTGAGGTGATTTTTTTGGCCTTCATCCATGTAAATGAGAATAGACGATGACTTAGCTATCAGGCTACAGAATAACAGAAAAAATAAAATAGGGATTTGTCTGATAGTCATAAAAAAAGGTATGGAAGCGAATGTAACTATATAACGCTACATAAAAAAGTAAATTATCATCCGATGTCAGGCCTGCACCCTCCTTGCACAAGACCTGAACCTTATTCAATAATCAATCAATGATAAGCATGCTATGAATCCGCATTATTACGGAAAAAGGCGGCCTCAATGCGGGTTTAACGGGGGCTCAATGCGGGGTCATCTAGAACCCATATGCAACCTGCTAACAAATTATGTCGTTTATCCCTTTTCAATACCGGGGTAGTAACCACACAATATAGCCATAAAAAATGGAATTTAAGACCTTAAAGACCGTAATTGAATATAGATTTACTGAAAATTCATATATTTATTGAAAACTATTATTCATGAAAAAAACCCTCTTATTATTACCTCTTGTGGTATTACTCTCGATGGGAGTATCAGCCCAGGATAAAAAGAAGGCATTGGCCACTGCCGATTCCTTAAAGAAAGTGCTTGCCCCTCCTGCAAAAGTGGGCATTGCCGAAAAAATTAAATCGAGCAAGAAGATTGACGGTCTCTTTACACTGTATAAAGATACAGTTACGGGAAGCTTGCAGTTGTACATTAAAAAAGGCCAACTGGACAAAGATTATATTTATCAGAGCTTTTCTATGGGCGGGCCTACTACACTGTACCTGAACCAGAATATGATCAGAAATACCATGTTGTTTTATGTTAAGAAGCGTAATGATAAAATTGAATTCCTGCAGAAAAATACCAGCTTTTATTATGACAAGAACAATCCCGTAAGCAAAGCTGCCAATGTCGATGTTTCTGACGCGGTATTTTATAGCGATAAGTTTAGCGCAGAAGACAAAGACGGGTATCTTGTCTCAGTAGACGGGTTGTTTATTGGAGATAAATTGGATCCAATAAAACCTGTTTATCCTCCTACTATGCCTCCGGGAGCAGTTTTTAACCTGGGAAATTTGAATACTTCCAAATCAAACTACACTAAAGTAAGGTCTTTTCCGCACAATACAGATGTGGTAGTAGACCTTGCATATGACAATCCGGTGCCGATGAACACAGGAGGAAAGGATATCACAGATGCGCGTTACGTACGTATCAAAATGCAACATTCTTTTCTTGAAGTACCTAAAAATGACTTTCGCCCACGTCGTGATGATCCGAGGGTAGGTTATTTTGGGGCTGAGGTAGATGACCTTACTTCCATTTCATCTACTCCATACAAAGATTTTATCAGTCGCTGGTATTTGAAAAAGAAAGATCCTAATGCCAAGCTCAGTGAGCCGGTAGCGCCTATCGTTTTTTGGATCGAAAATACTACGCCATTCGAATACAGGGAGATTATAAAAGAGGCTGGTGAAAAATGGAATGAGGCATTTGAAAAAGCTGGCTTTAAGAATGCGGTAGTGATGAAAATCCAACCGGATACTGCTACCTGGGATCCTGCCGATATTTCTTACAATGTGATACGCTGGGTTTCTTCTGCTTATCCCTCTTATGGTGCCATTGGGCCAAGTTTCTTTAACCCGTTGACAGGCCAAATCCTGGGTGCAGACATTACTGTAGAATGGCGTTCGGGTGCAGGCACGCCTGTACTGGATGACCTGTTTAACGCAGGTAAGGCAAGCTTACAGTTGCCATGGGAAAATCCGGCAGCAGCGATAGCTGCAGATCAGCAGCACAATAATGGTTTTAGTAAAAGTCATATGGCTAGCTGCAATCTGGCACATGAACTTGGTATGCAATATCAAACAGGTATTACCGCCATTGAAGCCCTTGATGCAGATGCACCTGAGGCAGTCAGAGCAGATCAGGTACGCGAAATGCACAAGCAGTTTTTGTATTACCTGATCATGCATGAAATGGGGCATACGCTTGGCTTAAATCATAACATGAAAGCCAGTCAGATGCTTAGTCCTAAAGAAATGAATGATGTCTCAATTACCCATAAAATAGGCTTGCAGGGTTCTGTAATGGATTACCCTGCCATCAATGTGAGCAGTGACCGCAGCAAGCAAGGCGATTATTATACTACCAAAGCAGGGCCGTACGACTGGTGGGCAATTGAGTATGGCTATACTCCCTTCACAGAATCAGAGGAAGAAGCAGGATTAAACAAGATCCTGAGCCGTAGTACAGATCCACAACTTGCTTTTGGCAATGATGCAGACGATATGAGAAGCCCTGGTGGAGGTATAGATCCACGGGTAAATATAAACGACCATACAAATGATATGGTGACCTATGGTGAAGACAGGTTTAAACTGATCAATACCATGATGCCGAAGCTAAAGGAAAGGTTTAGCAAACCTAATCAGAGTTATCAGGAACTGCGTGTCAGATACGGACAGTTGAACGGGCAGCGCAACAGTATGGCAGCTGCTTTGAGCCGTTTTATTGGCGGGGTTTATGTAGACAGGAGTTTTGTGGGGCAGGATACTAAAACAACACCATTTACACCAGTGCCGGTAGCTTATCAGAAGAAAGCACTGGATCTGCTGGGCAAATATGTATTTGCACCTGATGCATTTGATTCAGATACTGAATTGTTTCCTTATCTTCAGATACAGCGCAGGGGATTTAACTTCTTTGGTAACAATGAAGACATTAAACCGCTAAACAGCTTTATGTCTATGCAGTTGAGTACCCTTGCACAGATTCTGCATCCAAATACGCTTAACAGGATTAGCAATAGTGGATTGTATGGCAATAAATATTCGGTTGCAAGTGTGATGAGTGATCTGTCGGAGGATATCTTTGAAGCAGATCTTAAAAGCAATGTAAATGCATTCCGTCAAAACCTGCAAACGGAGTTTATAAAGGCGACCATTGCCATTGTTGGAGCTCCGGCAGGCTATGATAATCCTAGTAAAGCAGCAGCACTTGCTACGCTCATCAAAGTAAAAGAGCAGTTGGCAGGCGCTTCAGGTGGTGATGAACAAACTAAAGCACACCGTGTAAATTTGATATTTTTGATAGACAAGGCATTGTCAGTGAATTAATAATAGGTTTATTTTAGCAAGGACCGTCTCATTTTGAGGCGGTTTTTTTTTGGACAGCAAGCAATGAACAGGAAGGGTTAGTATTCTGAACATTTGAGAAAAATATTTTATTTACACGCAATAACAGGCTAAGCCTAACGTTTTTATAGGAAAGGGGAATCAATTTATTTCAAGATTATTGATAAATGATACGTAGTTTTTATCTAAGTTTGCCCTTCACAAAAAATTACGATGAGCAAAGCCATAATTAAGACAGATAAAGGTAACATGATTGTTGAGTTTTACGAACAGGATGCACCTATAGCAGTAGCTAACTTTAAAAAGCTGGCTAGTGAAGGATTTTATGACGGGATTACTTTCCATAGAGTGATTCCAAATTTTATGATACAGGGCGGATGTCCTAATTCGAAAGATCCTTCCAAAGCACACCTGGCAGGTACAGGTGGGCCTGGTTATAAAATTGATTGCGAATTAACAGGCGAAAATCAATATCATGACCGTGGGGTGTTGTCTATGGCACATGCCGGCAGAAATACAGGTGGATCCCAGTTTTTTATCTGCCACAGTCGCGATAATACGGCACATTTGGACAGAAACCATACCTGCTTTGGTAAGGTAATAGAAAATATAGATATTGTTGACGACATCAGACAGGGTGATAAGATTGTAGGTATAGACGTAATAGAAGATTAATATGAATTTAAGAGGAATAGTAGCAGTATCGGGAAGGCCGGGATTGTATAGGCTGGTAGGACAAAACAAGGGCGGATACGTTCTTGAAAGCCTGGATGCCCAAAAAGTTAAAATTGTAACCAATATTACTACAACTAAGCTGGCGTCATTAGAAGACATTACTGTTTATGGTCAGGATGATGATCTTAAGCTGGTAGACGTACTGGCCAATATCAAGGCTGCAAAAAGTAATGTTCCTGATGCAAAATCAGATGTAAATGCTTTAAAATCGTTTTTTAAAGAAGTTGCGCCAGATCATGATGATGATAAAGTGTATACTTCTGATATGAAAAAAATCATTACCTGGTACCACATACTAAAGGATCTTCCTTTGTTTGTGGAGGATGCCCCGGCAGTTATTCCTGATCAGGAAGGAATAAAAGGAGAAGATAAGGTGGAGAAAAAGCCAAAGGCTACATCCAAACCATCCAATGCAAAAGCTCCTTCTAAAACTGCACAGCCAGCTAAAAAGGCAAATATGACAAGTAAAAAAGGGGTTTAATCAACCCCTTTTTTTTATTACCCCAGATACCATAATGCCAGTAGGGCAATCGCTGAAATAACAATGGCAATGATATAGCCTAAGCGGTCTTTTTTTCTGTCGCTTTTAAACTTATATTTTCTTTTAAAATCTCCTGGTAACTGCATTTTGATTCTCCTTTATATAATGATGACTGGCAGATTAAAATTCCACAAATTTATTGATGATGGTAGGGCTCACCTTTTAGAATGGTAAACGCCCGGTAAAGTTGTTCTGTAAAGAAAAGGCGGACCATCTGATGGGAGAAGGTCATTGCAGAGAGCGAGATACTTCCATTGGCCCTTTTGTAAATTTGTTCGTCAAAGCCATATGGCCCACCGATGATAAACACCAGGTGCTGCACACTGCCGATCATTTGTTTGTTCAGGTAATTTGCAAACAGTACGGATGTATAGGTTTTACCATTCTCATCAAGCAGGATTAGGGTATCAGCATTGCTGACCTGCTTGAGGATCAGTTCCGCTTCTTTGCTTTTTTGTTGCGCTTCGGTTAAGCTCTTAGTGTTTTTTAGTTCAGGAATTACCAGCATATTGAAGCCAATATAATGCTTTAACCGGTTGATGTATTTTTCGATACCTTCTATCAGGTACTTATCTTCTGTTTTTCCAACTACCAATAAACTGATCTTCATTTACATTATCTTTATGTGCTTATATCACGTAACATCTATGAGGAAGAGTTGTCAAAATAGCCCTTCCTAAAAATGATAAAGATAATGGTAAAAACAAAATATAACGTCTTAACCGCTTACCAAAATAGTGCAGATAAGCAACAATCACTAATCGATGACCTTAAAAAAAAGCTGAATCGGATCTCCTTCTCCAGACTCGGACTTTTTATCCTCGAGATCCTGATCGTTGCACTCATTATCAGCCTGGGTTTTTTCTGGTATTTTGGAGTGCTTGCAGTTGTTCCCGTCTTTTTCTTCCTGATTCTTATAAAGCGGCAGGCCAGGGTCCAGAATGAACTGGATTATGCTTTACAGCTCCTGTGGGTTTATCAGAACGAAATAGACCAACTTACCACAGGAAAGAATGGATATGCCGATGGCGACCTGTATAGTGATGAACAGCACCCATACACTGGTGATTTAGATATTTTGGGCCCAAGGTCAGTATATGCCAATGTCAACAGGTGTAATACCACTGCGGGTTTGGACCTGCTGGCCTCAGGTTTGCTGGCACCGGCAGAAAAAATTACGATAGAATTGCGGCAAGAAGCTATAAAAGAGCTGGTCGCTCATATAGATGAAACCTATCATTTTCGCGCAGAGCTGCAAAATCATAAGCCAAGCCAATTGGAAATTATAAAGGATAAACTGGTGCATCAGCTTCCTTTACAATTGGGCTTTGCCAGAAGCAGACTGTTGAAAACATATGTAAGTGCAGTGCCTTTTTTAACAGTTGGATTGCTGGTTTTGGGAGTTTTGTTTGGAGGAGTAATGTGGAATGTGTTTGCTTTGATAGCGGTATTCAATGCCGGCCTGACATTCTTTAACCTTAGTGATATTAATAAGGTGTATTACGGTTTTACAGGGAGCTCCAATCAGCTCAACGCCTTTGCAGGTACCATTAAATGGACAGAAGATGTCGACTGGCAAAGTCAGTATATAAAAGATATGTTTAAGGAAGAGGATTCGGGGAAAGCTGCAAGTCCTGTCAGCACACAGATAAGGCAGCTCACCTCCATCATACAAGCCTTTGATGCGCGATTAAATATTCTGGTAAGTTTGGTGCTGAACCTGTTTCTTTTATGGGACCTTAAATGTTCGGTCAGGTTGGCCGACTGGCATTCCATGTCTTCAGTGTCGCTTGTTCATGGTTTGTATAGAATCAGTCAGTTTGAAGAACTGATTTCATTCGCCACTTTAACACACAATCATCCAGACTGGAATTTTCCAGTCATCGAAGATACATTTCAATTACATGCAGTTGGACTTGGACATCCACTAATTAATGAAAAGGAGCGTGTTTTAAATAATTTTGAACTCGCTGTACAACCTACTGTTGACATTGTTACCGGATCTAATATGGCAGGAAAGAGTACATTTCTGCGTACCCTGGGGGTCAATATGGTTCTTGGGTTTGCAGGCGCACCAGTATGTGCTGATAGCATGTCACTTTCTATATTTAAGGTATTTTCTTACATGCGCATCAAGGATTCATTGAACGATCACACGTCCACCTTTAAAGCTGAACTGAACCGCTTAAAAATGATTCTCGATGCCATCAGCAATATTCCCAATTCCTTTGTACTGATCGATGAAATGTTACGTGGTACAAACAGTAAAGATAAATACCTCGGTTCTAAGGTGTTTATTGAAAAATTGATATCACAAAATACACCTGCTTTATTTGCTACTCATGACTTGCAACTTTCTGAGATGGAGGTGGACTATCCTCAGAATATTAGAAATTACCACTTTGATATCCAGATGGCAGAAGATGAAATGAGGTTTGATTACAAGCTGAAACATGGGCCTTGCAAAACATTTAATGCAGCGCTGTTGCTGAAGCAGATAGGGCTATCCTTATAAAAAACTTACGAAAGGCAGTAAACATAAAAACTCCTGCCGTAAGCAGGAGTTTTAAATACTATAGGTGTAGCATATGCTGGTTAAGCATTTTTAGCTGCTGCTTCTCTGCGGATGATGTTTAGCGCACCACCTGCTTTGAACCATTCTATCTGTTGTGTGTTGTAACTATGGTTTACCAAAATTTCCTCCTTAGTGCCATTCGCATGGTTTAATGCCAGTACAAGTGGTACGTTTGGAGTAAATGTAGTTAAGCCTATGATGTCGATCACATCATCTTCCAGTATTTTATCGTAATCATCTTTAATGGAAAATGTAAGGCCAAGCATTCCCTGTTTTTTAAGGTTGGTCTCATGAATACGCGCAAATGATTTTACTAAAACCGCACGGACACCTAAGTGACGTGGTTCCATGGCTGCATGTTCACGGCTTGATCCTTCACCATAGTTTTCATCTCCTACCACAATCGCACCCAGGCCTGCGGCTTTGTAGGCGCGCTGAGTTGCCGGTACAGGGCCATACTCGCCTGTCAGGCTGTTTTTAACAAAGTCAGTTTTCTCATTGTAGAAGTTAACAGCACCTATCAGCATATTGTTGGAGATGTTGTCCAGATGGCCACGGAATTTTAACCAAGGACCGGCCATAGAGATATGATCGGTAGTACATTTTCCTTTAGCCTTGATCAGTAGTTTTAAACCCTTAAGGTCAGTTCCTTCCCATGCTGCAAAAGGATCCAGCAATTGCAGACGATGCGAGGTAGGAGATACCAGTACCTGTACGCCGCTACCATCTATTGAAGGAGCCTGATAGCCTGCGTCTTCAACGGCATAACCGTTTACCGGCAGCTCATCGCCTTTTGGCGGATCCAGTTTAACCTGTTCGCCGTTGTTATTGGTCAATGTGTCTGTAAGTGGATTAAAACCTAAATTCCCGGCAATAGCAATTGCCGCTACGATTTCTGGGGAAGTTACGAACGCAAAAGTATTTGGATTACCGTCAGCACGTTTAGCAAAGTTCCTGTTAAACGAATGTACAATGGTATTTTTTTCTTGTTTTTCGGCGCCAACTCTGTCCCACATACCGATGCATGGTCCGCAGGCATTGGTAAAGATGGTGGCGTTTAAAGCTTCGAATGTCCCCAATAACCCATCACGGTTTGCCGTGTAGCGTACTTGTTCAGATCCTGGGTTGATGCCAAAATCTGCTTTTATTGTTAAGCCTTTGTCAATTGCCTGCTGTGCTATAGAGGCTGCCCTCGACAGATCCTCATATGAGGAATTTGTACAAGAGCCAATCAGTCCCCATTCTACTTTTAATGGCCACCCGTTTGCCTCGGCTACCTCTTTCATTTTAGAGATAGGTGTAGCAAGGTCAGGAGTAAATGGTCCGTTCAGGTAAGGTTCAAGTTCAGACAGGTTGATCTCAATCAGCTGGTCAAAATATTTTTCTGGTTCAGCATATACTTCAGGATCACCGGTTAAGTGTTCTTTTATTTCATTTGCAGCATCGGCTACTTCAGCTCTGTCTGTAGCACGCAGATAACGTTCCATGCTCTCGTCATAGCCAAAAGTTGAGGTGGTAGCACCTATCTCGGCCCCCATGTTACAAATAGTTCCTTTGCCTGTACAGCTCATGCCGGTAGCGCCATCACCAAAATATTCAACAATAGCACCGGTACCACCTTTTACAGTAAGGATACCAGCCACTTTAAGGATCACATCTTTGGCAGAGGTCCAGCCGCTTAGTTTTCCGGTCAGCTTTACGCCTATTAGTTTAGGGAATTTGAGTTCCCATGGAAGGCCTGCCATTACGTCACAGGCATCAGCACCGCCTACACCGATAGCGACCATACCCAGGCCACCTGCATTTACCGTGTGCGAATCTGTACCGATCATCATTCCACCCGGAAAGGCATAGTTTTCCAGCACTACCTGGTGAATAATACCTGCGCCCGGTTTCCAGAAACCGATGCCATATTTATCTGAAACTGAAGCCAGGAAATCGAATACTTCTTTGCTTTCTGTATTTGCTGCAGGCAAATCAATGGCTGCACCATTTTTTGCAGTAATTAAGTGGTCACAGTGAACCGTTGAGGGAACAGCCACTTTAGGTCTGCCGGCCTGCATGAATTGCAATAAAGCCATCTGCGCAGTAGCATCTTGCATGGCAACACGGTCAGGAGCAAAATCTACATAGTCTGTACCTCTTGAATAAGCGGTACTTGCATTTCCATCCCAAAGGTGGGTGTAAAGTATTTTTTCTGAGAGTGTTAAAGGTCTGCCTACTAATTTACGTGCCGCTTCTGTGCGTGGGCCAAAGTTTGCATACACCTTTTTGATCATTTCTATATCAAAAGCCATTGATAATTAGTGTTAAAAGGGTAAGTATTTTGTTATTTTTAGCGAATTTACAAAAAAAAACAGGGGTATGAGATCATATGTATATCATTATATTATTTATACTTTTTCTAAATAGGGTGTTGCTTCAAGAATTGCCGCGTTTATAAATTATTACCGGTCATTTATGGACACAGCTGTCCGGTATTGAACAGCTTTCTTTTGTTTTTCATTGCTAATTGGCTGACGATCAGATATTTGTTTTGTTGTTGTGTTTTGGTCTAAACTTGGTATGTACCTTATTATCAGAGTGTATTAAATTGATAACCCTGAGCGGCAAAATATTCCAGTACTTTTGGTAAAGCATGCTTTATCCTGTCGGAAGCTTTAAAACTGTCATGAAAAACGATAATCGATCCATTTTTTGCATATTTGATGACGTTTTTGTGGCATGCCTCCGCGCTAATGGACTGATCAAAATCACCACTCAGAATATCCCACATGATAATTTCCATTTCGGGATAGACTGATTTGATCTTCGAGATCTGTGATTTATTGATGCGGCCGTAAGGGGGGCGAAAGAGGTTTGTGCCGGTCAGTTCCTGACACATCCTGAAGTTTGCCAGGTAGGTTTCATCCGGTGTTTTCCACCCTTTCAGGTGGTTAAAGGTATGATTGCCGATCTGGTGCCCATCGTTCTTTATTTTATTAAATATATCCGGATGTTTGCAAATGTTATCTCCTATGCAAAAAAATGTAGCTTTTGCGTTAAAGCTTTTTAAAGTTTTTAGCACGAATTCTGTAACATCCGGTATGGGTCCATCGTCAAAGGTCAAATAAATAACTTTATGTTCCCGGCTTTTGTTCCAGGTCAGCGATGGGTAATACCATTTTAATAAAAGTGGAGATTTTACCAGGTACATATGTAAAGGTAGTAAAATACCATGTTGTACCCTAAAATTTACAAATTGAGTAAGTTGTTTATGTTATTATTGTGTGAAAATTAAATTATGAAGAAGTTTCCCCTAGTATTGTCTTTTGTTTTTCTGGTTGGGTTTGTTCAGCAATCTGTAGGGCAGGAGGTGATAACCATAGAGCAGGCAATAGAAAAAACGCTGTCTAATAACCTGCAGGTTAAACAATCGCAATTAAGTGAAAGTTTATCAGACGAGAATTTAAAGCAATCAAAAAATGCACTGTTACCCACATTAAATGGTAACGGTGGGTACAATATTAATTTTGGACGTAGTGTCGATCCTTCTACCAATCAATTTAACAGTCAGAAGTTCTCCTCCTTTAATGGCGGCGTATCGACAGGTATTGATATTTTTAATGGTTTTCAAAAGATCAACCAGATCAGGCAAAATAAACTTTTGCTAGATGCTGATAAAACCAATACAGAAAAAGTAAAGAACGACCTGATCCTGCAGGTGGTGACCTCCTATTTACAGATATTGTACAACAAGGATTTTCTGAGAGCAGCAGAACAGCAGCTTGCAGTAGCAAAGCAGCAGCTGACACGCGAACAGGAATTGCTGGATGTGGGAAATAAGACGCTGGCTGATCTTTCACAGGCCAAGTCTCAATTGGCCACAGCAGAATTGAATGTGACCAATGCTACGAATGACCTGACTATATCTTATATTACGCTTGCACAGTTGATGGACATTCCTTCCTCTACTGTTTATTCGGTAAGTGCACCGGTGTTGCAAAGCTTTAATAAGCCATCTTCCGATTATAATCCTGAGGACGTTTATAGCTCTGCAATGAAATCGAATCCTGATATAAAGCTTGCCGCTATACGTACTGAAGCTTCTAAAGCTGGAATAGATATCGCAAAGGGCAACTATTATCCTACGCTATCGTTCGGTGCTGGTCTGAATACAAATTATTCAAGTGGAAGAGACCGGGTGCTCAATACTATTCAAAACGGATTTAGGGAAATTGGCAGGACTCAGACTACAAACGAAGCTGTGCTTACACCAGATTTCACAGCCTTAACAGAAGCCTACAGGTTTAATGATCAGCTTAGAGATAATTTTGGTCAGTATGTAGGGGTAAGCTTGCGGGTGCCTATCTTTAATGGTTTCTCTGCCAGGTCTACCGTGAGGAGGGCGCGGATTAATTATTTGCAAAATCAGACTCAGGAACAACTGGCACATAATAACCTAAACAAAGTTATCTATCAGGCGGTTGCAGATTTGAAAGCTGCAGGAAGCCGTTTCACATCTACTACCAATACCTTCCTGGCACAAAAAGATGCATTCAATGTAATAGAACAACGGTATGCAGTAGGCCTGGTAAATTCTTTGGATTACAGTACATCACAAACTAATTTAAATAAAGCAGAAATAGATATGATCCAGGCCAAATATGACTTGCTGTTCAGGGCCAAGCTGATAGATTACTATTTAGGCAAACAAATAATTTTCTAGTCTAATTAGTAAGGCTTGATGATACAATATATTAAATAACAAATAAAGCAAATGAAACTAAAACCTATATTAATCGCTCTGGCAATAATAGTCGCCTTATTGGCCATTGCAAAATTCACTGGCCTGATCGGAGGTGAAAAAGCTGAAAAGATAACGACTGAGAAGGCAACGACTAAGAATGTTATTGAAACAGTGACCGCCAGTGGTAAGGTACAACCTGAAACCGAAGTAAAATTAAGCTCTGAGGTGTCGGGCGAGGTTACTGAACTATTGGTAAAAGAAGGTGATGTGGTAAAAAAGGGACAACTGCTGATCAAAGTAAGGCCCGATGTATTAAAATCAGGGTATGACAGGGCTATTGCATCGAACAGCTCTCAGAAAGCAAATGTAGCAGCTACACAACAGGTTTTACAGCAAAATCAAGGGAATTTTGTAAATGCCGAGGCTACTTACAAGCGTAATGTTGAGTTGTTCAATAAAAAGGTAATATCAGCCTCAGAGTTTGATGCAGCCAAAGCAGCTTACTTAACTGCGAAAACGAACCTGGGCAGATCAAGGGAAGAAGTGACAGCTGCCAAGTTTCAACTTGCGCAGACCAGCGCCAATGTACAGGAGGCAAGCGCTAACCTTGCCAAGGCTACTATATTTGCCCCTGTTGACGGTGTGATTTCTAAATTATCAGTTGAACTTGGCGATCGTATCCTGGGAACAGCACAGATGGCCGGTACTGAGATTATGCGGATTTCAAATTTGTCTTCCATGGAAGTAAATGTGGATGTGAATGAAAATGATATCAACCGGGTAAATGTGGGTGACAATGCGGTAATCGAAGTCGATGCATTTGCTGATAAGAAATTTAAAGGTACCGTAACCGAAATAGCAAGTTCTTCTAAAGATGTGGGAACAGCTACCAGTGTTGACCAGGTGACTAATTTCAATGTTAAAGTACGCATATTGTCAGATTCTTATTCGGATATCAAAGGTGTTAACGACCTTCCTTCTCCATTCAGGCCAGGGATGTCTGCTACGGTTGATATAGAAAGCGAATCTGTAAACGGCATGGCTATTCCTATACAATCGGTATTTACGGAAGACAAGAAAAAATCGGATAAACCGGAAGAAGGAAATAACGCTGATGCGGATAAGCAAAAGTCAAAACTTGCTGATAAAGCCATCAAGCAATACGTATATGTGTTTAACAATGGTACTGTAAAACGTACTGAAGTATCTACAGGGATTCAGAACGACCAGTATATCATTGTCAAGTCAGGACTAAAATCCGGTCAGGAAGTGGTAAGTGGGCCATATTCTGCCATTCAGAATAAACTAAAGGACGGTATGAAAGTAGAAAAAACGACTAAGGATCAGTTGTTTGCTGCTCCCAAATAGAAAGTAAACATCATCAGTCATTTTAAATAAGTAAATTGCCCCGGTTTTAAAACATTAAGCCGGGGTTTTTTATTTATAAGTTATGATACCTAAAGTTACAATGATCGGTGGGGGTAGTTGGGCTACCGCAATCATAAAGATGCTGTCAGACAATGTTACACAAAAAGAGATCTTTTGGTGGATGCGCAGTGCAGAGGCAATAACGCATCTTCAAAAATATAAACACAATCCCAATTACTTAAGTTCAGTAGAAATCAGGATTCCTGAAGAGAATATTTCCAATGACCTTTCAAAAGTTATTGATACAGCCGATTATATTATTTTAAATGTACCTGCTGCCTTTCTTAAAGAAACATTGAAGGCAATTAAACCAGGGCAACTAAAAGGCAAAAAGATTATATCTGCCATAAAGGGGATTGTGCCGGATGAGAACCTGATCATCGGAGAGTTTCTCCACCAAAAATATGATATCCCATTTGAGGATGTTGTAGTGATCAGCGGCCCCTGCCATGCAGAGGAGGTAGCGCTTGAAAAGCTTTCATACCTAACTATAGCATCGGTAGATGTGGAACTTGCGGAGCTATTTGCCAGTATGTTAAGTACCAGATATATTAAGACCAATGTTTCCGATGATATTTTTGGAACTGAGTATGCGGCGGTGCTGAAGAACATTTACGCTGTTGCAAGCGGGATTTGTCACGGAGTAGGATATGGCGATAACTTTCAGGCGGTTTTGATCTCCAATGCGATCCGTGAAATTAATAGGTTTGTAAATGCTGTGCATCCCATTTCGAGGGATATTAAAGAGTCTGCTTATCTTGGAGATCTCCTTGTGACGGCTTATTCACAATTTAGCCGCAACCGGACTTTTGGCAATATGATTGGAAAGGGCTATACAGTAAAATCTGCGCAGTTAGAGATGAATATGATTGCAGAGGGATATTATGCTGCCAATTGTATGCATTATATCAATAAGAAATATAAAGTAGATATGCCCATTAGCAGGGCTGTTTATGCTATTCTTTATGAAAAACATTCGCCGCATATAGAAATGCGGTTACTTACTGAACAGCTAAATTGATAAAGCATAAAAAAGCTCCCAACAAGATAACCTGTTGGGAGCTTTTTGTAAGATTATATAATTAAGACCTGCGTTTTCTATCGCTTCCGCCTTCGCGTTTTCCAGCACTGCTTCCGCCTCTTTCTTCACGGCTTCTTCCAGAGAAATCTCTGAAACCACCACCGCTGTTTCCACCCTCACGTCTGCCGCTTCCACCGCTGCTTCTTCTATCACTGCTTCCGCCTTCACGTCTTCCGCCGCTATAGCCTCCGCCACCGCCACCGCTTCTTCTTTCGCCACCGCCAAAGCCACGACCGCCGCCGCCACTTCTGCGTTCTCCTCCGCCATCACCATCAGCAGTTTTTTCGATTCTTACACCGCGGTTGTTAAATTCAACACCTTTAAAGTTATTGAACAATGAATCTACCGTAGCATTTTCAACCTCAAAGAATGAATAAACACCTTTTAAGTCAATTTTTCCAATGTTTTTTCCGCTGATCTTACCGTTGTTACATACAAAAGATAAAAGATCTCCTCTTGTAAAATCATCAACAGAACCAAGGTTTATAAACAAGCGGGTATAACCTTCATTGCTTCTCTGTCCTCTTTCACCACGCTCACCGCGCTCACCACCTTTGTCATCCGTAGCATTCAGATCAGGTGCATTCTTGTAATACTCCAAAAAGCGGTTAAACTCTAAAGAAGCAAAACGTTTGATCACCTCATCTTTGCTCAGTTCAGCAAACTCGTCCATGATGCGGGGCATATACTGCTCTATCTGGGCTTCATTTACTTCTACATTGTGTACTTTATGTACCAAAGCAAATAATTGCTTTTCGCACACGTCAAAGCCTGTAGGAAGATCTGCTTTGGTAAATTTCTTACCAATGATCCTTTCAATCTGACGGATCTTGCCAATCTCTTTAGAGTTGACGATACAGATAGAGATACCTGTTTTACCTGCACGACCAGTACGGCCGCTACGGTGGGTATAACTTTCAATTTCGTCAGGCAATGAGTAATTGATTACATGGGTAACGTTGTTTACGTCGATACCACGTGCCGCTACGTCCGTTGCAATAAGTAACTGCATGTTGCGGTCGCGGAAACGCTGCATCACCTTATCCCGTTGCTGCTGAGAAAGATCCCCGTGCAACGCGTCAGCATTGTAGCCATCTTTGATCAGGTGTTCTGCAACATCCTGGGTGTCCAGTTTAGTTTTACAAAATACTACCGCAAAGATCTCAGGATTGAAATCCACTATGCGTTTCAGTGCAGCATATTTATCTCTTGCACGTACTGTATAGTACTCGTGCTCAATATTTACGTTACCAGCATTTTTTGTGCCCATGGTCAGCTCCACCGGGTTGTCCATGTAATTTTTAGCTATCCTTCTTACCTCTGGAGGCATAGTAGCGGAGAATAACCATGTTTTTTTGTCATCAGGAGTGGTCGACAAGATGTCGTTAATGTCCTCCTGGAAGCCCATGTTCAACATTTCGTCAGCCTCGTCGAGTACTACAAATTTCACGTTTGTGAAATCTATAGCCTTACGGCCAATAATGTCCAGCATGCGGCCCGGTGTAGCCACTACTATTTGTACACCGATTCTAATTTCACGCAGCTGCTGCATAATGTTTGCGCCACCGTAAACGGCAACGACATTAGCACCAGAGATGTTTTTTGAGAAATTCTTGATGTCGCTTGTAATCTGCAAGCAAAGCTCTCTTGTCGGGCATAAAATCAATGCCTGAGGCTTATTGCTTTTAAAGTCGATCAATTCTAACAGAGGTAAACCGAATGCGGCTGTCTTTCCTGTTCCTGTTTGGGCCAAACCAACAAAATCGTTATTGCCCTCTAACAGTACAGGAATACTTTGTTCCTGAATAGGAGTAGGTGTTTCGAAACCTAAATCCTTTACGGCATTAACAACGTCATCACTTATCCCCAAAATACTAAATGGGTTTGTCATGTATTATAATTTATTAAGCCGCAAAGGTACGGTTAATAATCGGTATTTTATAGAAGCCTAACTAAATAAAAATGAGGGGCTTAATTATCTCAGTCGGTCGGCTGATCTCAGTAATTGCTCGTCTTTACGGATTCCGCGGATTGCAAGGAGGTTAAATACCAAAGCTACGAGAGGGAGGAACGTACCTGCAGCGATGGATGCTCCGTTTAGTCCACCGGGCAATTGCTGCCCACTATAAAAGCAAATCACAGCCAAAGCGGCGATGACAAAATTAGCAACCAGGATAATCCCTTTCTGAAGCTTGCGGTTTTTGAAGAAGAAAATAGCAGCGAAACAAAGTATTGCAGCGGCCAGGTTTAAGGTTATGGGTACAAAGGCATACCTAACAACATAACTGGACGCTGATTCTGTCTGTATGTCCGTAAGAAGGCCGCTTGTGTAAATGCCGTGTACAACACCGTTTACATTTTTACTAAGCAAAGGCAGGAAAAACATGCATATCAGCGTTATTACCGCTAAAACCAACCAGATCGATTGAACCCTTTGTATCATATCAATTTAATAATTTTAGCAAAGATATTAAAAGACAGAAACTAAGCAATCTGATATATGATTTAAAAAAGATAAATTTGTAGCATTGAACAAGCATAGATATTTTATTGAATTAGCTTACAATGGCACCGCATATCATGGCTGGCAGATACAGCCCAATGCCATTACTGTGCAGGAATGTTTGGATAAGGCATTGTCTATCTATTTCAGACAGCCAATAGCCTCGCTTGGCTGCGGCAGGACAGACACTGGCGTACATGCCAAAGAATTCTATGCTCACTTCGATCTGGAATTGGCCCAAGCTGAAGAACTCAGGTCAAAGATGCCAAATCCCGAATCTTCGGTATCCGGTATCAATTCGCTGCTGCCTTATGATATTTCTGTAAAACGCATATTTAAAGTCGCAAATGATGCACACGCCCGTTTCGACGCAACCGAAAGGGCATACCAGTATCACTTACACTTTCATAAAGACCCTTTTAAGCTGGACAGGTCCTGGCTGTACAAGTGGGAGCTTGATGTAGCAGCTATGAATGAAGCAGCAGAAATTCTACTGGTACACACAGATTTTTCCTGCTTTAGTAAATCCAATACCCAGACTTTTACCAACAACTGTAAAGTAACTGAAGCCCGGTTTCAGGCAGGTGATGACGGACTAGTCTTTACCATAAAGGCAGACAGGTTCTTAAGAAATATGGTTCGTGCCGTTGTTGGTACGCTGATGAGAATAGGTAAAAATGAAATCAGCTTGGATCAGTTTAAAGAGGTCATTGAAAGTAAGGACCGCAGCAATGCCGGACAGTCTGTTCCCGCCTGTGGCTTATACCTTACTAGTGTAATTTATCCATATGTCAACTAAGCCATGTCTAAAATAACCGGAGATGCATTCAATTCAGGCCTGCTGAAAAGAATATTTCAGTATGTAAGGCCCTATAGAAATATCTTTGCCTGGGCAATTGTTTTGACCATATTACTGGCATTGATTGCGCCTGTCAGGCCTTTTCTTATCCAGTATACGCTTGACAATCATATTATGAAAGGCAATTATTCAGGGTTGCTTAATATGACGATCATTATGCTGGTGCTGCTGGTACTGCAGGCGGTAATACAGTTCAGCCATACTTTGTTAACAAATACACTCGGACAATCCGCCATCAGGGACCTGCGCATCAATGTGTTTAACCACATTACGAAACTAAGGCTGAAATATTTTGACAATACACCAATCGGGCAACTGATCACCCGGACAGTTTCTGATTTGGAAACCATTGCTGAGATATTTTCAGAGGGATTGATCGTTATTATTGGTGATATACTGATGGTTATTGTCATCATCGGGGTTATGTTGTACAAGGACTGGACCTTAACCATCATCGTATTGCTGCCCATGCCCTTGCTGATCATTGCCACATCTATTTTTCAAAAGGCCATAAAATCGGCTTTTCAGGAAATTAGAACAGAGGTGTCCAACCTTAATACTTACCTGCAGGAACACATCACCGGTATTTCTATCATCCAGTATTTTGCAAGAGAAAACCAGGAATATAAAAAGTTTATCAAAATAAATGCCCGGTACCGTGATGCCAATATCCGGTCCAACTGGTATTATTCCATCTTTTTTCCTGTAGTAGAGATTATATCGGCCATGTCGCTCGGCTTACTGGTATGGTATGGGTCTAAAAGTATTCTTTCCAACCCCCTTACCGTTACCCCCGGAATTATAGCAGAGTTTATCCTGTACATCAGTATGCTGTTCCGGCCCATTCGCGAGCTTGCTGATAAGTTCAATACCCTCCAAATGGGGATGGTAGGAGCAGAGCGGGTATTTAAAGTTTTGGATACCGATGAAGTAACCGAGAATAAAGGTGCCCTGGCTCCTGAAAAAATGAAGGGTGCCATTGCCTTCCAAAATGTATGGTTTGCATATAACGATGACAACTACGTATTAAAAGATATTTCCTTTGAGGTAGAAGCAGGAAAAACCATAGCGCTTGTAGGGGCAACCGGTGCTGGTAAATCATCCACCATCAATATTTTAAACCGTTTCTATGAGATCCAGAGGGGTGAAATAAAAGTCGATGGGCTGAGGATTCAGGATTATGAGCTCAGTTATCTGCGCGGTAAGATTGCTACAGTTCTGCAGGATGTATTCTTGTTTTCAGATACCATATTTAACAACATTACCCTTAATAACCCAGCCATTACTATGGAGCAGGTAGTAGATGCGGCAAAAAAAGTAGGTGCTCATGACTTTATTGAACGATTGCCAGGAGGTTATCAGTACAATGTGATGGAGCGTGGCGCAACGCTATCAGCGGGACAGGCCCAATTGGTTTCCTTTATCAGGGCATTGGTCTACAATCCATCTATTTTAGTGCTGGATGAAGCTACTTCTTCTGTGGATACGGAAACAGAAATGCTGATACAGCTTGCCATAGAAAACCTGATGCAGGGGCGTACTTCTATCGTTATCGCCCACCGTTTATCTACCATACAGAAGGCCGACAGAATATTGGTGCTGGACAAGGGGGAGATCAAAGAAATGGGAACGCATCAGCAATTACTCAAGCTGAACGGATACTACAAGAAGTTGTATGACCTGCAGTTCCATTCAGCTGGAGTAAAAATCTAATGATCTCTTCAAAGGCTGCATTTCCGATGAAGGATCGGAACGCTATTCCTTTTCTGAGATATTAAATTTTAAGGTCACAAGGAGCTAGAAAGTAAAAATCCTTGTTATATATACCCGTTAGCGAAGCCGTTGTTTTTGTTTCAGCAGTAGTTTTTCGAGTTTGTCGTATTCTACATCCTGCACATTGATTTTGTCATCAATCGCGATAGCTGCGGCTGTAGCCGCTGATTCACCAAGGATCATGAAAACGGGCTCCATCCTTGCCGAACCATAGGCGATGTGCGAACTTGATAAACAGACTGGTACAAATAAATTGGTGCATTCCGAAGCTTTAGGTACAATTGCACCATAACCAATACTATAAGGTTTAGGTGCTTTTACGCCTATATCCCCCTCATTTTGCACAAAGCCCTTGTCCGTAACATAGCGCTGTGTATTGTGAGAGTCCAGAGAATACGAACCCATTCCTACTGGTTTTGGTACTTCTTTTTTACCCAGCACTTCGTTTTCAGTCATTACATAATCACTCACCATTCTTCTTGATTCCCGTATGTAAAGCTGATGTGGCCAGTTGCCATTGTCCTTAAATTCATCTTTAGACAAACCCCAGGTTTTCAGTTTTTTTTGCAGCGCAGCAGGCACTCTTGTATCCGTGATCATAAAGTAATACAGGCCTTTCTGATAATTCTCATGTTCTTTAACGATCTTCCTGCGCTGCTCATAGGAAGCTTCCGGATAGTCATAGTTCATGCCGATAAAGTCTGTGCTAAAAGGGCCGTGATTGTTGGTGTCGGTCTTTCTGTTCGGAATATCGTCAAACTTCTCAAACAGTTCTGTCCAGCCACTCTGGAATACCCTGGCCAGCAGTTCATAGTCCATTGCGTTATAATTATCCGGTTTTGGAAATGTAATCCGGTTGTCCGGATGGTTGGTCATACACACCCTGAAGCAGTATGCCTGAAGCTTATCATCACCCTGACCTTTTATGCCAGGTGGCTGATCGGAAATCCCCGCCAGCAATCCGCTGCTTTTATCACCCGGTACTTTATAAGGATCTACAGGTGTCATAAAATGATGCTTATGCTGAAAAACTTCAGTTTGCACACCATTCCATTGCTCCCCATACACCGAATTTGCTTCCCTGCCTATGTGGTAGCTCACTTTTGAGGTAGCCATCAAGTCGCCTTCATAGGTGGCATCTATAAACATTTTTCCTTTAAATACTTTTCCACTCAGCGTTTTCACAGAAAGGATTTTTCCGTTCTTCATGGTCACGCCATTGCTGCGGTCCAGCCATTCGTTGCGGTATACCGTGATCTTATGTTCCTTTACAAAATCCTCCATGATCTTTTCCGCTACATGAGGCTCAAAGATCCACATGGTACGGTCTTTTCCATCCATCGCAGGGGTGCCCTGTCCCTTATTGCCGTATTCACTTTTCATTTGCCATTTCCAGGAGGCATCATCCTGATAGTGCATATAGACCCGGTGATAGAACTCCCTTGATAATCCGCCTATCACCTCTTTATTGCCTGTGTCAGTAAATCCAAGTCCCCCGGATGACAATCCGCCCAGGTGTATCTCCGGAGATACCACGATCACTTTTTTGCCTAGTTTTACTGCGCTTACTGCGGCTGTAATTCCTGCCGACGTACCACCATAAATGATGATGTCTGCTTCCAGGTTCTTTTTCTGAAAAGCAGACAAGTCAATGAACAGGAAAAGCAACGCTATGACAAGAGATATACTTATAATTTTTTTTTTATTCATGTTTACGAAGTTAATAATGCTTTTAAATAACCGGGATAATTTTCTGCGTCGCCCTTTGTAATGCTGTCTCCAAAACACACCGTTTTATGGTAAGGGATTTTATGATCTAGAATGTAATCATACACACTGACTGCAATGAACCTGTAGCCATTGGCAGTAGGGTGGATGCCGTCCCTTTTATTGCTGTTTGCCAGGTTTTTCAATAGCGAGTCCTTATCGTCACTGATCTTACCAATGGCATTAAACAGGTGTTCAAGGTCTATCAGGTGTGCTTTGTAGTCGGCCGCTATTTTTTTGATCACGTCATTTACCTGTTTTCTTCTGCCGGCTACTCCCTCTGGTTCATAGAAAGCTGCAGGATGCCGGGTCAAAAGATCTGGTTCATGACAGGGTAGTATGGTCATCATAATGAGTTTGCTTTTCCTGGCCAGTATGCCTTTGGCCAGTTCCCGCATGTTTTGCTCGTACTGCTTCAGCGGAATGTATTTCACGCTGTTCATATCATTTGTGCCTGCCATTAAAATGGTCAGTTCGGCTTTATGTAGATAACAATCCTTTTCTACTCTGCCCAGAAGGTCCTTAGTGGTATTTCCGCCTATTCCGGCATTGATGATTACTAAATCGCCATCATTTCCTGCCGCCGGACCCAGGTGATCATTTGCTGCAATAGCAGGTGTGCCAAGCAGGATATTCCCTGCTACCACACCTGCTATAGTTTTTGCAATATTTTTAACTGCTGTTCTTCTGTTATACATTTTAATTGGTAAGCGTATACGTAAAGATTTTGTAGTTCTTGTCTACACCGAGGCCAAGTTCCGTGTTGTTGCTGGCCGAACTTAATGTAATGATAATTGTTTTGTTACCGCCAATCAGAGGGGTATTGATGACCGGGATATTAATGGCGGCAAAATACTGTCCTGCCGGAATTGTTACACTTTTCTGTGCCGGGGCATTGTAATTGACCCCATCTGCCGCCGTACCGCTCAGCGTATACTGAATAGTGACGTCAAAGGTTTTCAGTGTATTTACATACACCCTGGCGCTGGCCGGCGATACAGAAACTTTGCCAGTAGCCGTGTTCCCTATAGCAGTACTTGCTGTGGGGCTTGGTCCGGTATTTAATTTGGCAATAATGTAGACCGCATCGGGAATAGGCGGGTAGTTTTTATCATCTTTTTTGCAGCTGCTGATCAGTGTAATGCCCAGCATTAAAAAAACAGCGTATGGTATTAATTTATGTAAGTTCATGATAGGTTTTTTTAATAGCCGGGATTAGGAACCAGATTAGGGTTAATGATCAATTCAGAGGCAGGGATCGGCCAGCGTACCCAGTTTGCATTGGTATAGCCGGTCACGGCCGCATACCTGCCAGTTCGGATCAGGTCATAGTACCGCTTTCCTTCGTATACCAGTTCAGATAACCTTTCCTTTTCTATGGCCAGCCGTACCTCATCTTGTGTCGCTGCACTGGTATTGCCTACATTAGCCCGGCTGCGGATCTGGTTGAGCAAAGGAATTGCCTCACCTGTTTTCCCGCTTTCGTTAAGTGCTTCGGCCCTGAAGAGGACAATCTCTGCCAGGCGGTATACAATGCGGTTGGCATCCTGCTGCAGCACATTGTTGGCCACTGTTCCGGGATACTTTGCAATATAGGTCTGGTTTGGATCACGGTACGGGGCAGGTACAGGGCCTGAGTTTTTAAAGGTGCCGGCCCTGCGAAGGTCGTTTGCAGGTAATGCATTCAGCACTGCTACCGATGGCTGAAAGCGCCAGTTGCCCGCTGTATATGCCGCACCCAGCGGTAGAAACAGATCGGTCAGCGGATTGCTGTTTCCTTCCTGGTAAGTGTAATTGTACTGAATTTCAAAGATGGATTCAGTCGTGTTTTTGGAAGCAAAGATGCTGGCGTAATTGTTACCTGCCACGAGGCTATAATTGGCAGGGCTGATGATGACCAGCCTGGCCATTTCAGCCGCATCATCATATTTCTTTTGCCACAGGTAAAGGTCAGCCAGCATACTTCTTATGGCAGCTTTGGTAGCTCTTCCCTTGTTCTCCAGTGTACTGCCAAAAGGCAGATCAGGCACCCTGTCCAGCGCCGCTTTAAGGTCCGTTTCCACTTGGATAAACAGCGCCTGTCTGTTGCTCAGCGAAGGATAGAGATTGTCCGTCCCACCTTCAAAAGGTTCCAATACCAAGGGTGCGTTTTCAAATGTCCTTGCCAGGTAGAAATACACCATCCCCCTTAAAAAATACGCCTCTCCCAAAATACGCTCTTTGCGTGCATTCAAGGCCGGGTCTGACATTCCAGGTACATATTTAAGGACGTTATTTATTCTGTTCATTGCCGAATAGAGAAAGTTCCATGTGGCATAACCGTTTGCTGAGCCTACATTTCCGGTGGTAATTTCGAGTTCCGTAGCGAATGAACGGTCTGTACTGGCAAATACATCCGTACGGCCGTCGCCCCACATTACATAAGCATTTGCATTGCCCTGCATGGCATCATAGCAGCCTATGATTGCATTGTCTGCATCGGATGCAGTTTTAAAGAAGTTGCTTCCGGTAATTAGACTTTCGGGTACTTGCTCCGTTACCTTTTCACAGGCAAACAAGGAGAGGGCAACTGTATATAGTACTATTAATTTTAAGTTCTTCATCTTCATCATTTTTTAAAATCCAACGCTTAAACCAAATATGAACGATCTGTACTGAGGGTAGGTGCCCTGGTCGAGACCTATGTCTGTTACCCCGTTTGCCATTGCACTGGCTTCCGGATCATAGCCTGTATAGTTGGTGATGGTAAACAGGTTTTGCGCCGTAGCATAGATCCTGCAGTTTTTAACAGGAGTGCGGCTTAGCGCCGTATTAGGAAGTTTGTATCCAAGTGTTGCGGTCTTGATGCGGAAGTAAGAGCCATCTTCCAGCCAGCGGTTGGAGAAGCGCCTGTTGCCCGCAGGATCGGCAGCATTAGCTCTAGGGATATCTGTAACATCACCTTCATTTCTCCATCTTCTCAGATTGCTGTAATTACCGCTAAAACGCTGGTCTGACTCTGTGGTATAACGGGTTCCATTTACGATATCATTTCCATAAACAAAGGTTGCCAGTACATTCAGGTCAAAATTCTGATAGGTAAAATTGTTGCTCAGACCTCCTGTAAATTTAGGGAGTGCCCTGCCTATGATCATCCTGTCGAGGTTATCAATGGTATTATTGCCATTGGCATCTGTAATGATCAGGTCGCCTCCTCTATAAACATAGTTGGTTGTTCCAATACTGGTAGAAGTAAGGCCTGTGCTGTTGTCTGTGGTGTACTGATAGACGCCGTTTGACTGCCATCCGTAGAAGCTTCCGATCGGTTCACCTACTCTCAACACCGAATAGGATACCAGCGAGCCTGTCAGCCCTGCCCCTTTACTGAGGATGATTTCTGTAGCGCCCGAGTTGAGGGCCACCACCTTATTCTTGTTAAATGAAACGTTAAAATTGGTGCTCCAGCTAAATTTCTGGTTTTCAATGTTACGGGTATCTAAGTTAAACTCCAGTCCCCTGTTTTCCGTTGCGCCTACATTCTGTAGTACAGAACCAAATCCTGTAGTACCCGGCAGCGGAACGTTTAACAGCAGATTAGACGTTTTTTTAACATAGGCATCCACATTCAGTGCAATCCGCGAATTCAGTATAGAGACATCCATCCCGATGTTGTACTGGTCTGTGGTCTCCCAGGTAAGGTCCTGATTAGGCAATATACCCAGACTGATACCGCTCTGTCCGATATATCTTGTGCCGGTATTGTACTGGCCCTGTGCTACATAGTCGCCTATATCCTGGTTTCCTGTGCGGCCTACGCTACCTCTCAGTTTTAAATCATTGATCAGGGACGATTTGTTCCAGAAGCCTTCGTTGGTAATGCGCCAGGCAGCAGAGATTGCAGGGAACATTGCATATTTTTTGTTCGCCCCAAACCTTGACGAGCCGTCACGCCTCACTGTTCCCTCCAGCAGGTACTTGTCAGCAAAGGAGTACCCGATCCTGGCAAAAGCTGAAGAAAGCCCGTTGGCGGATACCGATGAGGAAACGCTACCCGCTATAGAAGCCGCATTCAGCGTATAAATATTGTTGGTAGCATATTGTGATCCTGACTCGTTCATCGCAAAAGAGCGTCTTTTTTGCTGACTGTAACCTACTAATCCAGTCAGTAAGTGTTTCCCCAATGCCTTGGTATAGACCAATGTATTCTCGTTGATCCAGCCATTTACGTCAGAAGAGAAAGCCACACCCGAAGAAGTACCGTTGCGCATGGCGTCTGAAGGCTCAAAGAACGTATCCAGTACACCGGCATAGTTTAATCCAAAGGTAGCCCTTAACTTTAGGTCCGGCAAAATGTTGTATTCTCCGTATACATTGCCTACCAAAGAAGCTACCTCATTCTCATACTTTACCCTCTGGGCATAGATCACGGGATTGATAAAGCCAGAGACATCGTCGTTATACAAGGTGCCGTCAGCATTATACAAGGGCATGGAAGGAGATTTTTTTAAACCCACCTGGATGAGTGATAATCCCCCGTCATCCGTAGAAGCCCTTTTATTGATGTATTTGGTAATGGAGATGTTCGAACCGAACTTAAATTTATCAGTGGCATCATAGTCCATATTGAACCTGCCATTTCCTCTTTTATAGCTGGAATTGATGATGATGCCTTCCTGATCAAAGTAATTTCCGCTCAGAGAAAAACGAAGTTTATTCTCGCCGCCCCTTATGGCCAGTTCATAGTTTGAAATAGGAGCCGCTCTTAGGATTTCGTCCTGCCAGTCGGTATCCGCGAGCCTCCCGAGCGTATCCGGCAATATAAAGCCATACAAAGCAGTAGTTCCATAATTCAGGGCATTGGCCCTTCCTTCCTGGATTAGCTCCAGCGATTGCGAGCTGTTCAGCATTTTAATCCTGGTGTTTTTGTTGTCCTGTTGAGTACCTGTATAGTAATTCAAACTATAGGTGGTTCCGCCTTTTTTACCTCTCTTGGTAGTGATCAGCACGACGCCATTTGCAGCTCTCGAACCATAAATCGCCAGTGCGCCTGCATCTTTCAATACCTCCATAGACTCTATGTCGTCGGCATTGATGGCCGAAAGGGCAGATGGGGGAGTACCACCGCGGCTATTATATCCGGTCAGGGAACCCGATTCAACCGGAACACCATCTACAATATACAATGGATCGTTGCCTGCATTGATGGAAGTAGTACCTCTGATCCTGAGGGTTACTGCACTTCCTGGTGCTCCCGAGTTTTGCACTACCTGCACGCCCGAAGCCCTTCCCTGAATCAGCGACTGAGGGGTAGCTACCGGAAGGTTTACGATTTCTTCACCTCTTATAGAGGATACTGCCGAAAGCAGGTCCTTTTTCTTCTGTGTACCATAGCCCACTACTACCACCTGGTTCAGTTCCTTACGGTTCTCTTCCAGTTTCACGTTGATAGTGCTTTGGTTATTTACTTCAATTTCCTGGTTGAGGTAGCCGATGTACGAAAATACCAATACGCCATCCTGGGGAACATTCAATATATAAGTGCCATCCTTATCGGTGGTGGTACCGAT
The DNA here is from genome assembly GCF_004331695.1 of Pedobacter psychroterrae. Classification (GTDB taxonomy): domain Bacteria; phylum Bacteroidota; class Bacteroidia; order Sphingobacteriales; family Sphingobacteriaceae; genus Pedobacter; species Pedobacter psychroterrae. Next base: position 1,599,174 of record NZ_SJSL01000001.1, read on the forward strand.
GGTACTACCTTTTAGCTGGATACTGACACCTGTCATGGCCAAATTAGCCGCATCCGTCACCCGTCCTTTTACCACGATGTCTTTTCGCGCTTTCTGGTCAGACACGATGACTACCAGTCCGTCGCCAAACAGGCGGTAGTTTAGTCCGGTATCTTTCAGTACCATTTTAAGCACCTCCAATACAGGGGTATTGTCTACATTTATGGAGACTTTATTGTTTAGCCCTTCAAATTCCTCACTGTAAAGCAGACGGATATTTCCCTTCTCTTCCAGCATAGAAAAAGCGCGCTTTATCCTGATTTCCTTGGCGTCGATGCTCACATTATTTTGCGAGTATCCGTTTGCGGAAACCTTGATGCATAAAACTAATGTTAAGATAATGGTCCAATTAAGCATTAAAAGGAGTTTGGTTGAGAAAACATTAGACAAAAAATACCTTAAGAAAACGCTGTTGCATAGTTCCTTATATTTCATAATTTTGTGGTTACAAGTTAATAAATCTGAAAAAGTAGCATAGCTACTGCGGATGATTTCATAATCGGGGGGTGTTGTCGCACCACCCGATTTGTTTTTTAGTAAATCTCTATGTCATGGTTCTGGATTTTGAAGTTAAAGTGTTTGGTTAATTGCATTGCCTGCAGGGCCTGGAGGATGGTTTCTTTAGAAAACGCGCCCGTATAGCGGTAGTCTTTTATTTTAGGGTCTCTGATGTTGATCTTCACATTGTACCAGCGGTCCAGCTTTGGGGCCAGTTCTTCCATCGATTCATTTTTAAACACCAGGTAGTTTTCTTTCCAGGATGTTTCTGTCAGGTATTCTTTGTTGGCCACAATTACAGGCGCCACGTATTCTATGATTATTTTAGCGCCTTTTACGCTGGAAGGATCTTGTTTAGTAGGGTTGTCTTGTTCGTTGAGAATGAATTTCTCTGATGGTTTTAAGACGATCTTTTCGTTTGGCCTGTTGTTTACAGAAAGCTCTACCGAACCCCTGATCAGGGTAGTTTCCGTACGCTCATCATTTTCATAAGCCCGCACATTAAAGGATGTGCCCAATACCTTGATAGATATTTTCTCTGTTTTGATGATAAAAGGGTGCTCTTTGTCGTGTTTTACGTCGAAAAAAGCCTCCCCACTGAGCGTGACCACCCTTTGGTCTCTGTTGACCATGGCCTTATCGTAAGATAGTTTGCTCTCAGAATTAAGCCAAATATTCGTTCCATCGGGCAATGTGATATTTTTCCGGATGCCTTTGCCCGATATAATCTGCGTATCCGCTACCGTTACTTCGGCTGTTTTTGGATAGTAAAATAACACAACTGTTACCAAAGCCAGAAACAAGGTACACGTATAAAGTACCCTGGATATACTCCATTTGCTTCGCGGTTCTTCTTCATTGTCAATGGCCATTTCAATTTCCATTGCATTCATATTCTGAGTTTGTCTTTCCTTGTCAAAATTGAACAGCGATTTATGTTTCAGCAGATGCTTTTCGTAAAGCTCATTTACGTTTGTATCCTCTGCCGGATTGGCCCATATTTGCTTAAAGATTTCTTCGTAGTAGACCGCATCAGGGTAATGAGCCATCAGCTCTCCGAGTTCTATTAACTCAAGTTCTGAAATTTCTCCTGCCATTTTACAGCCCAATAGCTCTATGATGCGATGATCATTCATACTCGCGTGGTCTTATTATATCTGGTTATATGTGTAAGACAATATTTTTTAAGAAACTCCCTAGTGGAGGTGAAAAAAAATTAGTGACTGTCTGCTTTCTATCTGCGTACTTCTCTGAGCCGGACATCGTTGGGAGCTGAGCCGGAGGTGGCCCGGACCTCGTCTGGACCTCAAAGGGTACCAGATCAAGCACAAATCAAATTTGGTAAGGCAATTTTAGGAATAGACAACAAATCGGCTTCTTAAGCCAAATTAAACTCATCTTTCAGGATGACCATCAGCTTCTTGATGGAAGCAACCAAATGTGCATCTACCGTCTTGACTGAAATGTTCAGGATCTCTGCCACTTCTTTATAGCTAAAGCCATCCTCTTTTACCAGCTTAAACACTAGCTTGCCTTTTTCAGGAAGGGTATTGATCGTTTCTTCCAGTCGCTTCCTCAATTCGTCATTGATCAGCAACTGCTCAGGGGTCCTGATGTTAAGGTGTACACTGACATCGAGGTCATCGAGGGAAGTAAACTTCCTGCTGCTGTCTTTCTTTACCAGATTCAGTGAAAGGTTTCGGGCGGTGATGAATGCATATGACCTGACATTCTTTACGGCTGTGAGTTCTACCCGCCTTTGCCATAAAACCAGCATTACGTCGCTGGCTGTCTCTTCAGACAGTTGTCGGGATTTTAAAAAGCAAAGAGAAAACCGGGTGAGGGGGCCGAATAATAGCGTAAAAAGCCTTCTGTACGAAGTCTCGCAATTGCGTTTAGCCATGCTATCTATCAATATGGCAATCTCGTCGTACATGGTGTTTGGTTATAGTTGGTTAACCAAACTTAATTAAATACTTTATTAATTAAAAAAAAGAGCGATAGAATTTTCTACCGCTCTTTTTTTTGTTATGATAATTGATTACCAATAGATGGTGTAAAGGGCGACAATTAATCCGCAAACTATAATAGCTCCTATTGCAAAGCCTTTACTGGTTTTAAACATGCCGCTGTCTATATCCAACCCTTTCGCAACAACGCCACGTCTAGTCTCGAATATACTGATCAGGTACATCACTACCACACAGATGATAAATACAAAACCCATGCGGTCGAGGAATGGAATTTCATACAGCATAGCCCCGTCTTTTTGCGCCACCAGTTTGGAAAAGCCTGATGCGCTCAGGAACTCCAGGTTCATGATAAATGGCAGGAACTTGAAGAATACAGACAATACAAATCCACCTACAGTAGCAAATAAAGCTGCATTGGAGGTGGTCTTTTTCCAGAAAAAGCCCAGGATGAACATAGCAAAAATACCCGGAGAGAAAAATCCGGTGTATTCCTGGATGAACTGGAAGCCCCCTTTTTTGTCAATACCCAATAGCGGGGCAATAAGAATCGCAATAAGCATTGCAAAAACAACTGTATATCGTCCTATAACTACCTGTTTGTCCTCATGTGCATCTTTATTGATCACTTTTTTATAGATATCCAGCGTAAAGATCGTGGCTATACTATTTGCTTTTCCGGCTAATGAGGCCACTACTGCCGCAGTAAGTGCAGCAAAAGACAAGCCTTTTAATCCTGCCGGAAGGAGGTTTAACAACACAGGATAGGCAGTATCAGGCGCCACTTCCCCGCCTTTGTTCATGCTGTTCTGGAAATCACCGTAACCTTCCTTGTAAAGGACATAGGCAGCGATACCAGGCAGTACAACAATCACTGGCATCAGCAATTTTAAGAAGGACGCAAAGAGAATCCCGTTGCGTGCGGTCTTAAGGTCTGCACCCAAAGCCCGCTGCGTAATGTATTGATTACAGCCCCAGTAATTTAGGTTTACAATCCACATACCACCCACAAGGACTGTAAGCCCAGGCAGGTCGAGGTAATTTTCGTTCTCCTTCTCAAAGATCATGTGGAAATGATCGTCTGCATGTTCTGTGAGGAGGTTGAAACCGTTGAGCACCCCGCTCGATCCGAAGTGGCTGGCCACCAGATCCAGCGCAAGATAGGTGGTAGCCAGTCCGCCCAATATCAGGAAAAAGACCTGTATTACATCTGTATACCCAATTACCTTCATGCCACCCAATGTAATGATGATGGCAAAGATGGCCAGGATATACATACAGGCAGTAAGGTTGATGCCTGATATGCTGTTGATGGCCAATGCACCCAAATAAAGTATGGAAGTAAGGTTGACCACTACATAAAGCAGCAGCCAGAATACCGCCATGATCATCGCCACCGTACCATTGTACCGCTGATGCAGGAATTGGGGCATGGTGTAGATCTTGTTTTTGAGATATACCGGAATGAAGAATACGGCTACAATAACCAATGTCACTGCCGCCATCCATTCATAGGTGGCAATGGCCAGTCCCATTTTAAATCCCGATCCGCTCATGCCTATAAACTGCTCCGCAGAAATGTTGGAAGCAATCAGTGATGCGCCTATGGCCCACCAGGTAAGAGAATCTTTAGCAAGAAAGAAATCTTTAGAGTTTTCTTTGTTTGCTTTCTTTTGGCGGTATATCCACCAGCCATAAAAAGCTACGATAAAGAAATAGATCAGGAAAACGGCATAGTCTAAGGTGCCCAGAGTCTTCATATAATGGTTTGTTTTTGGTTTGGCCTTAAATATACCTGTTTATTAGGTTTTCCAAAAATTCTTGTCTTCCGCTTAGCGTAGCTGGTTCGCCATTCTGTACCGCATACTCACGCAGGTCTTCCAGGTTCAAAGCTCCGTTTTCAAATTCTTTTCCTTTGCCGCTATCGAACGATGCATAACGATCGGTCCGGATCTTTTTATAATCCGACTTGTTGAGGATCTCATCTGCCACGATCAAAGCACGAGCAAACATGTCCATGCCGCCAATGTGTGCATAGAAAAGGTCTGCTCTGTCGGTAGAATTTCTACGGATCTTTGCATCAAAGTTGATACCTCCTGTTTTGAGACCGCCCGATTCAAGAATGATCAGCATAGATTCTACCAGCTCATTGATGTTGTTCGGGAACTGGTCAGTATCCCATCCGTTTTGGTAATCGCCTCTGTTGGCGTCTATTGATCCAAGGATACCTGCATCAACAGCTACCTGCAACTCATGCTGGAAGGTGTGTCCCGCCAAGGTAGCATGGTTTACTTCCAGGTTTAGTTTAAAATCTCCAAGTAAATCATACTTCTGAAGGAAGCCCAATACGGTAGCCGCGTCATAATCGTACTGGTGTTTGGTAGGCTCACATGGTTTAGGTTCGATCAGGAAGGTTCCTTTAAATCCATTCTTTCTGGCATAGTCTTTAGACGCATGCAGGAATTTGGCCAGGTGTTCCTGTTCCCGTTTCATATCAGTGTTTAACAGCGACATATAGCCTTCTCTACCTCCCCAGAATACATAGTTTTCGCCGCCCAGCGCTATCGTAGCATCCAATGCTGCTTTTACCTGTGCTGCACCATGTGCCAATACATGAAAATCAGGATTGGTAGCAGCACCGTTCATATACCTTCTGTGAGAGAACAGGTTGGCCGTGCCCCACAATAACTTTACTCCGCTTTCTGCTTGTTTTTCTTTGGCGTAATCTACCAGGGTCTGCAGCCTTTTGTCATTTACATTGATGTCATTGTCATAGTCTACCACGTCTACATCGTGGAAGCAGTAGTAAGGGATGTCCAGCTTGGTTAAAAATTCAAATGCAGCATCCATTTTGTCTTTGGCACGTTCTACAGGGTCGCTTTTTTCATCCCATGGGAAAATGTGACTTGGTCCGCCAAAGGGATCTGCGCCATTGCCGACAAACGAATGCCAGTAAGCCCCGGCAAAGCGAAGGTGTTCTTTCAATGTTTTGCCGCCTATTACTCTTTCAGCATCGTACCATCTGAATGCAAGGGGATTGTCTGTTTGAGGTCCTTCGTAGGCGATCTTGCCGATCTGCGCGAAGTATTCTTTCTCTGAATTAAGTGTTGACATAATGTATTTAGGTTTTAAAGTGTATATGTTAGATTATGGTATTTAATTGTTGCATCAGTAACTGCTTCCAGTTCTGGTAATGTTCTTCCAGGTTTTCTCCGTTCGGTTCTACCAGCTGGATAGGTTTTTTGTTGGTGAATGCCTCACTGGCAGATTTGAATATACCTGCTCCGATTCCTGCACCTATGGCGGCTCCGTAACTGCCATCATTGTTGTGCAGCTCTACAGGAACGCCTGTGATGTTAACGAAGGATTGGGTAAAGAGTTCGCTGAGGAAAAGATTGGATTTTCCAGCCCTGATAATAGAGGGCTGCATACCGTTCTCTCTTAAAATGTCCAGACCGTATCTGAATGAAAAAGCTATACCTTCCTGCACAGCACGGAATATATGCGCCTGTGTATGCAGGTTGAGGTCTATGTGGTGAAGGTGTACACCTACCATTTTGTTGTTCAACATTCGCTCTGCTCCATTTCCGAACGGCAATACGCGCAGCCCGTCACTGCCCACAGCAATACTCGCGGCGGCGCGGTTCATGGAATTATAGTCAACAGCAGCACCAAACACGTTTTTAATCCAGCGGTTCATGCTTCCCGTGCCGTTGATGCAAAGCAACACACCGAGTCTTTGTTGCTCGATGGCGTGGTTTACATGCGCGAAGGTATTTACCCTCGATTGCGGATCCGACAGCAGGTGATCGGTCACTCCATAGATCACTCCGGAAGTGCCTGCCGTAGCGGCTACTTCACCGGGCTCGGTCACGTTTAGCGACAAGGCATTGTTGGGCTGGTCTCCCGCTTTATAAGATACTGGTATGCCCGGTTTTAATCCAAGGCTGTCGGCAACTGATTTAGTAATATAACCATGCGCTGAGAATACAGGCCTGATCTGAGGGATCACTGAGTCATCAAAGCCATAATAGTCCATCAGTTCAGATGACAGCTTGTTTTCTTTAAAATCCCAGAAAATACCCTCCGAAAGTGCCGATATACTGGTAGTGATATCGCCTGTCAGTTTCATTGCGATGAAATCGCCCGGCAGCATTAGTTTGTCTGCTTTACTGTATACCTCAGGCTCATTTTGCTTTACCCAGGCCATTTTGGAGGCAGTAAAGTTACCTGGTGAGTTGAGCAGGCGGCTTAATGAAAACTCCTCTCCCAACGCATCAAAGGCTTTGTTGCCTATCTCAACTGCCCGGCTATCACACCAGATGATGCTGTTTCGGAGGTTTTGCTGGTCCTTGTCTACAATCACCAGTCCATGCATCTGATAGGCAATACCAATTGCAGCGATCTGCTGCGGATCATATTTCTGTTGCTGGTTGCAGCGCATGATCGCTTTTTGCACATGCTCCCACCACATGTCGGGAGATTGCTCTGCCCATCCATATTTTGGGGCCAGAATTTCTGATTCGCTGTCGGGGTACTGTGCGCTTGCCAGAATGTTGCCAGAAGCAGTATCAACCACCGAAACCTTGATAGAGGAAGTGCCTACATCAATACCTAATAAATACATTTGATTTGATTTAACTTGTTGTTCAATTTGATTAATTTGGTTAACGAAAATAATCAAATATTTATATTAAGCAATCGATTGCGATAAAAATATTTTATCATATTTACATTCGTTTATGAAGAATCAGAAAAGGACTACTATTTACGACATCGCAAAGAAGCTAAATATAAACGCATCCTCGGTTTCAAGGGCGCTTACCAACGGTATGAACGTAAGTGAGGCCACCCGGCAACTGATTGTAAAAACTGCTAAGGAGCTCAATTATAAACAAAATAGTCTTGCCTCTAATCTTCGTAAAGGACAAAATCAGACAATTGGCGTAGTTGTGCCACGCATCAACCAGAACTTTTTTGCGGATGTAATAGCCGGAATAGAAGAGGTTACATACCAAGAAGGTTATAACCTGATCATTTGTCAGTCAAACGAATCTTATGAAAGGGAAGTTAAATGTGTAAATACGCTGATCAACCAGCATGTTAGTTGCATCATCATTTCCATCAGCGCAGACTTTGAAGACGGACAGCACCTTAAAAATGCCATGGACCAGGGCATTCGCCTCATTCAGTTTGACCGTGTGGCAGATAACCTGGATACTTTTAAGGTATTGAATGATAATGAACAAGCTTCGGAGGAAGCGGTGAGCCATCTGATTGCACAGGGATATAAACGGATCGCTTTGCTGGAAGGCCCGCAAAACCTCAATATTTTTAAACAGCGTAAAGCCGGTTACCTGGCCGCTTTAAAGAAACATGGTTATCCTGTGTTGCCGGAACTGATCAAAGAAAATGCCTGGACTAAGGAACTTGGTGCCGAGGCTACTTCGGCCTTGCTGAACCTCCCGGACAGGCCAGATGCCATCTTTGCCTCTACATCAGATTTTTCGGCCCTTGGTGTGCTCGAGGTGGCGACTAAAATGGGCCTGAACGTGCCGAACGAATTGGGGGTCTGCGGTTATTCTAATGAAGCTTTTACCGAAATTACCAGTCCGTCTATCACCACAATAGACCAGTACAGCATGAGTATGGGCAAGACAATTGCCAACCTGTACTTTCAGAATATGCTGTCAGACCAGGTTAATGTAGTGCCTAAAATAGTCAGCATAAAGCCCAAACTGATCATCCGTTCTTCCACACAAAGATATAGCATATAGTATGGTAAAACATTTAATATCCAACCTTACGTTTCAGGTTTTGCTGGCGATCACGCTCGGTATAGCAGTCGGCGCATTTTTTCCCGGTTTTGCACCTCATGCTAAGTTGATTAGTCAGAGTTTTATCAGTATGATCAGCATGCTCATCGCACCCATTATATTTCTAACCATTGTGCTGGGGATAGCACATATGGGCGATATGAAAAAGGTGGGCAGGGTAGGCGGGAAGGCGCTGCTATATTTTGAACTCGTTACCACACTGGCCATCATAATTGGTATGGTGGTAGCTAATTTGTTAAAGCCCGGAGTAGGCATCCAGGTAGCAGAAGGAGATGTCAATAAGGTAAAAACGTATACGGAACAGGCAGATGGTATCAACTGGATGGAGTTCTTTGCACACATCATTCCCCACAATGTATTTGAGTCCTTTGCCAAAGGTGATATTTTGCAGATTTTGTTTTTCGCCATACTATTTGGTTATGGCCTTAACAAAATGGGCGAAACAGGACATTCGTTGCTGAGTACTTTTGATAAAATATCCAAAGTGTTTTTTAACATCATGAAGATCGTGATGCGTCTGGCACCGGTTGGCGCTTTTGGTGGCATGGCCTACAGCGTGGGCACTTACGGACTTGATACGCTACTTCCGATGGCAAAGCTGATGGGAGCAGTATACCTGACCTGCTTCCTCTTCATTTTTGTGGTGCTGAACGCGATATGCAGGTTTTATAAATTTAGTTTATGGCAATATCTTAAATACATCCGGCAGGAGATCCTTATCGTGCTTGGTACTTCCTCTTCAGAATCTGTACTGCCCAGTATGATGCAGAAAATGGAAGCCATAGGATGTAAAAAGTCGGTGGTAGGTTTGGTGATCCCTACTGGCTATTCTTTTAACCTTGATGGTACGGCAATCTATTTGTCTATGGCGGTGATATTCCTGTGCCAGGTATTTAACGTCAATCTTTCCGTTGGCCAGCAGATCAGTATACTTGCAGTTTTAATGGTTACATCCAAAGGTGCGGCAGGGGTAACGGGCAGCGGTTTTATTGTTTTGGCTTCTACCCTGGCGGCATTAAAGATTATGCCGGTAGAGCACATAGCTATACTGCTGGGTGTGGACCGGTTTATGTCTGAAGCGCGTGCCATTACCAATATGATCGGTAATGGAATTGCTACTATTGTGATTGCGAAAAGTGAAAATGAATTTGACGAAGCGAAATATCAGTTGGCAATACGTCCAGAAGCCATTGAAAAAGCAGAAGAAAGTATTTAAACATGTTTCTTTTTTTACAATGATTGGCAATACATTTGTTTTAAGTAATTAACATTAATCAGATAGAACTAAACTATGGATAATTCAACAGCACCCCTGCAATCGGTAGAACATAATTTATATTTTGAAGGAAAGGTACAAAGCCTTGGACTGCAAACAGATAAAGGTAAAGCTACAGTTGGCGTAATGAAAAAAGGCAGTTATACTTTTTCGGCATCTGCACCCGAAAGAATGAAGGTTATTTCAGGGGTATTGGATGTAAAATTAAAGGACACTGAATATAAAAAGTACCACGAGCAGGACGAATTTGAAGTTGCTGCAGGTACTTCATTTGACGTGATCTGCGAAGATGACGTAGCTTATATCTGCTTTTACGGATAATCTGTTGCGTAAAGGATTAACGATACTTCAAAAATATTGTTAAATTTCATGCATGAAAAATGCGCTGCTATTAATTACTTTCACCACATACACACTTTTTTGTTCGGCGCAGAGCCAGTTAAAAGAGAAAACTGCATTCCAGACGGGGAGTGCATGGCGACCAGAAATAGATGTAAGATCTGATATTGCCATTGTGTATGGTGCAGGCGACAGGCCTGGTATGACATTCGAACAAAGAGTGAAGTCCTGGCGTGATCATGGATATCAGACACATTTTATGACTGGCATTGCATGGGGAGAATACCAGGATTATTTTTTGGGTAAATGGGACGGAAAGAACCACCAGGAAATAGGGCAGATGGATCGAAACGGGCAGGTCATCTGGCATGGTGGTGGGGTGCCCTATATTGTACCTGTGCAGTCTTTTCTGGAATATATGAAAACTGCTATAATCAAAAAGGTAATAGATGCCGGCATCAGTTCTATTTATCTGGAAGAGCCGGAATTCTGGTCGAGAGCAGGATATAGCCAGGTTTTTAAAGAGGAGTGGAAGAAATACTATGGGTTTGACTGGAAGCCGCAACATGAATCGGCTGAAAATACCTACCTGTCCAGCAAACTGAAATACCAACTGTATTACAATGCCGTCAAAGATGTATCTGCCTATGCCAAATCTTATGGTATGAGAAAGGGTATGAATATTAAGGTCTATATCGCCACACATTCACTGGTCAACTATTCGTCCTGGAGGATCGTCAGTCCCGAAGCAAGCCTGTCGGCCCTGCCGGGAATAGATGGCTACATTGCCCAGGTATGGACAGGGACATCCAGGGAACCCACGTTTTATGATGGTAACAGTAAGGAAAGGGTATTTGAGAATGCTTTTCTTGAATACGGATCAATGGTGTCTATGACCGCGCCAACCGGTCGCAAAATGTTCTTTCTGACAGATCCAATTGAAGACTGGCCGCGGGACTGGGCCGATTATAAGCGCAATTATCAGGCGACTTTTACCGCTAAACTCCTTTATCCAATGGTAGCTGACTATGAGGTAATGCCCTGGCCTGAGCGGATTTATACCAGGCCTTATAAGCTGGCCAATAGTGCAGAAGAAGTACTGATTCCTTCATACTATGCTACCCAGATGCAGGTGATGGTCAATGCGCTGAATGATATGCCCAGGTCAGATAACCGTGTCACAGGCCAGAATGGGATCGGTGTGCTGATGAGCAATAGTCTGATGTTTCAGCGTTTCCCTGATCATAAAGGCTACGATGATCCGCAGTTCTCCAACTTTTACGGACAGACCCTCCCCTTATTAAAGAACGGGGTGCCTGTACAAACAGTACATATGGAGAATTTATCCTTTAAAGGCGCTTTAAAAGATATTAAAGTGCTGATTGTGAGCTATTCTAATATGAAGCCAAATTCAGAAGAAGTTCATGAATATCTGGCAGACTGGGTGAAGAAAGGCGGAGTGCTGGTATACTGTGGCAGAGATGATGATCCTTATCAGGGAGTAATGGAATGGTGGAATACCAAAAACAATAAGTATAGCGCAGCATCTGAGCACCTGTTTGAGCTCATGAAAATAAAGCCTGATGAAAATACAAGGATTGCCTCAGGAAAAGGATTTGTGTATGTGATCAGACAAAACCCTAAAGAATTTGTGTTGAAATCAAATCAGGACAAGGTACTGCTGGATGTGGTGCAGCAAGCTTATGAAAAAGACCTGCGTGCCGGTAGACTTGAGTTTAAAAACAGCTTTTATCTGGAACGAGGTCCGTATGATATTGTTTCGGTAATGGATGAGCACGCAGATAAGCAGCCATATGTGATCAACGGGCCGGTAATAGACCTTTTTGACCCTGCACTTCCTGTGCTTTCATCAAAAAGTATAAATCCGGGTGAACAGGCCCTGCTGTATAATATAAACAGGATCAAGGATCGGTCGCGACCGATGGTGCTTGCAAGTGCTTCAAGAATATATAATGAAGTAAGGGATGAAAAGGGATACAGTTTTGTCTGTAAAAGCCCCGCAAAAACCATAAACAGCATGCGCATTTTCCTGCCGGTTAAGCCTGTGGAAGTGTTGGCGACAAATGCTGCCGGAGAGAAAATGGAAGCAGTAAAAAGCTCATGGGATGCAACTTCCGGTACTTTTTACCTTTCATTTGACAATAATCCTGACGGAATTTCCATAAGATTAAGCTGGTAATAAAGCGGCTTCAAAAAACTATTATTTATCGTATTTTGCGCAATTAAATTATAAACATCAGTATATGAAAGCTATTTTGTACATCACTACCGTCTCTTGTTTGTTGTTTTTAGGCTGTGGAGGGATGAAGCAGGGTTCGGGTAAGGCCAGCGAAGATAAAGACTGGGTTGCATTGTTCAACGGAAAGGACCTGGATGACTGGTTTGTGAAAATCCATCACCACGAAGTGGGAGAGAATTTTGGTAATACATTTAGGGTAGTGGATGGGACTGTGCAAATCAGGTATGATCAGTATGGTGATTTTAATGACCAGTTCGGTCATTTGTATTATAAGGTTCCCTATTCTTATTATCACCTTAAGTTTGAATACCGCTTTGTAGGTAAATTGCAAAAGGGAGCACCCAGCTATACACTGTTAAACAGCGGTGTGATGTTTCACTCGCAGGATCCAAGAACCATGCTGAAAGAGCAGGACTGGCCGATATCGATAGAGATGCAGCTGTTGGCGGGACTCGGTGACGGCAAACCAAGGCCGACCGGTAACATGTGTTCGCCAGGTACGAATATAGTATATCAGGGGAAAATAGCAGCAGATCACTGTATTAATTCAACTTCTAAAACTTATGAAGGAGAGCAGTGGGTGAGTGGTGAGCTCATCGTTTTGGGCGATTCAGTGATCAAACACATCATCAATGGCGATACGGTGCTGCAATATTCCAAACCCCAGATTGGTGGCGGAGTGGCAAATGGTTATGACCCAAAATACAAACAAGACGGCAAATTACTAAGTAGTGGTTTTATTGCTTTGCAAAGTGAAGGTCAGCCGGTTGATTTTAGAAATATCAGGCTAAAAGATCTTTCACGTAAAAAGTAATTGCCTTGTAACAAGTACCTGAAATGAATTGGTTTTAAGAAGTATTTTATCTAAGTTTGCACAAAAATTAAAAGATACATGAGTGTTTTAGTAAATAAAGATTCTAAAGTTATTGTTCAGGGTTTTACTGGAAATGAGGGTACTTATCATGCTTCTCAGATGATCGAGTATGGAACGAATGTTGTTGGTGGTGTGACGCCTGGTAAAGGTGGGCAAACGCATTTAGACAGGCCGGTATTTAATACAGTAAAGGATTCGGTTGACAAAGCCGGTGCCAATGTATCTATTATATTTGTTCCCCCTGCATTTGCTGCTGATGCCATTATGGAAGCTGCTGAGGCGGGAATTAAAGTTATTGTTTGTATTACTGAAGGTATCCCTACAAAGGATATGATTAAGGTTAAAGAATATATTGCTGGCAGGGATTGTCGTTTGATCGGCCCTAACTGTCCGGGAGTGATCACTGCTGATGAAGCTAAAATAGGTATTATGCCTGGTTTTATCTTTAAAAAAGGTACTGTTGGAGTAGTTTCCAAATCGGGTACTTTAACTTACGAAGCTGTTGATCAGGTTGTAAAAGCAGGTTTAGGAATCACTACCGCCATAGGTATCGGTGGAGATCCGATCATAGGCACCACTACCAAAGAAGCTGTAGAATTGCTGATGAACGATCCTGAAACGGAAGGCATCATCATGATCGGTGAAATAGGTGGCGGAATGGAAGCCGAGGCTGCACGCTGGATCAAAGAAAATGGTACTAAGCCTGTGGTTGGCTTTATTGCCGGACAAACTGCACCAGCAGGACGCAGAATGGGCCATGCAGGTGCTATTGTGGGTGGAGCCGATGATACTGCTGCTGCCAAGATGAAGATTATGGCTGAGTGTGGTATTACTGTGGTAGAAAGCCCTGCTGAAATTGGCGAAGCAATGGCTGCATTACTGAAAAAATAAAGATCTTCTTGCACAATGCAAAAAGCTCTGGTGAATTTTTCATTGGAGCTTTTTATTTTTAGTAGTTTTGGGTATTAAGACGTGACGTTACTATGGCATATTCAAAAATCTGCCTCCCGATCTTTGTACGTATATGATTACAACTAATTTTACACCAGATGAAAGCTTTAATTAATAAAACATTTGCCTTAGGTGCCTTGTTGATCATAACAAGCTTTGTGGCCTGCGCCCAGAAACCAAAAAAAGAAGAACAGAAGAAAACAACCAAAAATATGGAGTGGAATAAACTGACTAAAGAAGAAGAGGATGTAATTGTACGCAAGGGTACTGAATATCCCGGAACTGGGGCATTGTTGAACAATAAAGAAAAGGGAACTTATATCTGTCGTCGCTGTAATGTGCCTTTGTATCGTTCAGAATCTAAATTTGAGTCACACTGCGGATGGCCAAGTTTTGATGATGAGATTAAAGGGGCAGTAGTTAAGGTCCCTGATGCCGATGGCTCACGCACAGAGATCGTTTGTGCTAACTGCAAGGCACACTTAGGTCACGTTTTTATAGGTGAAGGCTTTACCGCTAAAAATACCCGTAACTGTGTAAACTCTATTTCTATGAGTTTTGTGCCAGATAAGAAATGATTTTATTTATAATGACATTACCATAATGCCCGATGATAACTTATCGGGCATTATTTGTTTATAACAGTTTAGTTTACTTATGTTTGCAAGGTTCACCAACTAAAGTAAATATATGAAGTATTGTTTATTGTTATGTGGGATGCTCATCTCTTCTATGGTTATTGGCCAGGATAAATCTGAAAAAGAAAGCTCAAATGAATTTTCAGGGAGTATGACAAAAGCTAAGAATTATGCTTTAGATGTCATAAACAAGACGTCTGAAATATTTTCTGAAACGGTCTATGCAACCTATTATGCCAACAAATTTGAAGGCAGAAAAACGACCAGTGGTGTCAGGTACCGTGCTAAAAAACTAACGGCAGCCCATCTTACGTTACCATTTGGTACGATAGTTACAGTCACTAATCCCATTAACGGCAAATCTGTTGACGTGGAGATCAATGACAGAGGCCCTCATTCTAAAAAATTCGCTATTGATGTTTCAGCTGCAGCTGCAAAGGCACTTGGCTTCTATGGAAAAGGTGTGGCAAAACTAGAAATCAGTTACCTCCCGGAAACTGAATAGCCTTTTAACTTTATCGCGGTTAAAGTCAGTTTTTTAATTTTATTAACACTGCTTGACATTTATTATCCGCTATAAAAGAAATAATTAGCCTTTTTGCACCTTGATTCTAACTTCAGTTTCGCGATTTATTAGCCTAAAATCGCCCGGGTGTTAACAACTTTGTTCGGTAAGAAAGACCGCTTCCTTTATATTTGTTATAGTAAGATTCTTTAATAAATCACACACAGATTTTTAGTTAAAGGTTTAATATTTAATTGCTTAAGGTTATGGGATGGTTTGCATTTTTTTAATCTTCATCATTAAATAGGCTTCCTTAGGCTGTTAAAATTATTAAAGATTCAGAAGGTTTAATCATCACTATATAAATAGAGGCTTATGGAAGAAGAATTATTATTAAGGGAAAACAAAGACCGCTTTGTGCTTTTGCCGATTAAGTATCCGGCAATCTGGGAAATGTACAAAAAAAGTGAGGCGAGTTTCTGGACAGCTGAAGAAATCGATCTTTCGGATGATCAGAAACACTGGGACAACCTGAATGATGGCGAAAGACATTTTATATCTCATATTCTTGCCTTTTTCTCAGCCAGTGATGGCATCGTAAATGAAAACCTTGCAGTAAATTTCATGAGTGAAGTGCAGTTACCTGAAGCGCGCTGTTTTTACGGTTTCCAGATCATGATGGAAAATATACATTCTGAAACTTATGCCCTGCTGATCGACACCTACATTAAAGATCCGGATGAAAAAGACAGATTGTTTCATGCCATAGAAACAGTTCCGTGTGTAAAGAAAAAAGCAGAATGGGCGTTGCGCTGGATAGAAGGCGGAAATTTTGCAGAGCGTTTGGTAGCCTTTGCAGCAGTAGAAGGTATTTTCTTTAGCGGTAGTTTCTGTTCTATCTTCTGGCTTAAGAAGCGCGGTTTGATGCCGGGATTAACCTTTAGCAATGAACTGATCTCCAGAGATGAGGGTTCACATTGTGAATTTGCTTGTTTATTGTACAGCATGCTTCAAAATAAACTGAGTGAGGAAGCTGTTCACGGGATCATTAAAGATGCTGTAGAGATTGAAAAGGAGTTTATCACTGATGCACTGCCAGTGGCATTGATCGGTATGAATGCTAAATTAATGTCCCAATATATTGAATTTGTTGCTGACAGATGGTTACATGAACTCGGTTATACTAAAATATACAACGCTACCAACCCATTTGATTTTATGGAGATGATCTCTTTGCAGGGTAAAACTAACTTCTTTGAAAAGAGAGTAGGTGATTATCAAAAAAGCGGTGTACTGACCTCCACGGAAGATAAAGCATCTGCGTTTTCGTTAGATGATGATTTTTAATAAAACAAAATAATTATATAAGTGCCTATGTTGGGTTTTCCGCTCTAGAACCTGATAAGCAATAATAAATCCTGAAAAAATATGTTTGTACTAAAAAGAGATGGCCGCAAAGAAGCGGTAAGGTTTGACAAGATAACGGCTCGTATAGAGAAGTTGTGTTATGGATTTAATGCTGAGCTGGTAGATCCTATTGATGTAGCCAAAAAGGTGATCGAGGGTTTGTATGATGGCGTTACTACATCTGAACTGGATAATCTGGCAGCAGAGACCGCGGCATCTTTAACCACCAAACATCCTGATTATGCTTTGCTTGCATCCCGTATAGCGGTATCTAATCTCCATAAAAATACAACTAAATCATTCTCCAAAACTATGGAGATGTTGTATAGATATATAGATTCTAAAACAGGGAAACCAGCCTCTCTGATTGCTGATGATGTATGGGAAGTAATTAAAGACAATGCTGATGTACTTGATAGTACAATTATATACGACCGTGACTTTGGATTTGACTACTTTGGGTTTAAGACGCTGGAAAAATCATACCTGCTGAAAGTAGATGGTATCATTGTAGAGCGTCCACAGCATTTGTTTATGCGCGTAGCTGTTGGTATCCATAAATCCGATATCGATAGCGCAATCGCTACCTACAATTTAATGAGCGAACGCTGGTTTACGCACGCTACGCCTACTTTATTCAATGCTGCTACACCCAAACCACAAATGTCTTCATGTTTTCTGCTGACCATGCAGGACGACAGTATTGAAGGCATTTACGATACGTTGAAACAAACTGCCAAGATCTCGCAAAGTGCAGGCGGTATAGGCTTGAGTATTCACAATATCCGCGCTACAGGTTCTTATATCGGTGGTACCAACGGAACCAGCAATGGTATTGTGCCGATGCTGAAAGTATTTAATGATACGGCGCGTTATGTAGACCAGGGCGGAGGCAAGCGTAAAGGTGCTTTTGCGATTTATCTGGAACCTTGGCATGCAGATGTACTGAGCTTCCTTGACCTGCGTAAAAACCATGGTAAGGAAGAATTGCGTGCGCGCGATCTGTTCTATGCACTATGGGTTTGCGATTTGTTCATGAGACGTGTAGAAGAGAATGGTGAATGGAGCTTATTCTGTCCGCATGAAGCACCGGGTTTGGCTGATTGCTTCGGTGAAGAATTTGACGCGTTGTATGAGCGTTATGAAAAAGAAGGCCGTGCGCGTAAAACCATTAAGGCCCAGGAATTATGGTTTGCTATACTGGATTCGCAAATTGAAACCGGAACACCATATCTGTTGTATAAGGATGCTGCAAACAGCAAATCTAACCAGCAAAATTTAGGAACGATTAAAAGTTCCAACCTTTGTACGGAAATTATTGAGTATACTTCTAAAGATGAAGTGGCCGTTTGTAACCTTGCCTCATTGGCTTTGCCAAGGTTTGTAGTGAATGGCGAGTTTGATCACCAGAGACTATATGATGTGACGTATCAGGCTACTTTAAACCTGAATAAGATCATTGATTACAATTACTATCCGGTAGAAGAAGCAAGAAACTCTAATATGCGCCACAGGCCGATAGGTTTGGGTGTACAGGGATTAGCTGATGCGTTTATCTTAATGCGCCTGCCTTTTGAAAGTGAAGGAGCAAGGATATTAAACAAAGAGATCTTTGAAACCATCTATTTTGCGGCAATGACCGCTTCGCATGATCTTGCTGTTAAAAACGGGCCTTACCAGACATTTGAAGGATCTCCTTTATCAAAAGGTAAATTCCAGTTTGACCTTTGGAATGTAAAACCTGAAAGTAATCGTTGGGATTGGGAGACTTTGCGCGAGAAGGTAGTCAAGGATGGTGTGTACAACTCTTTACTAGTTGCACCAATGCCTACAGCTTCCACCTCTCAGATACTGGGCAATAATGAGTGTTTTGAACCATATACTTCTAATATATATACCAGAAGGGTACTAAGCGGTGAATTTATTGTAGTGAATAAACACCTGTTAAAAGACCTGGTAGCTTTAGGATTGTGGACCCCTGCTATGAAAGACAGGATCATTCTCGCCAACGGGTCAATCCAGGATATAGCAGAAATCCCTGATTACATCAAAGAGTTATACAAGACAGTATGGGAAATAAAAATGCGCAGCATCATTGACATGGCGGCGGACAGAGGTGCATACATCTGCCAGTCTCAGTCGCTGAACCTGTTCATCAATGCCCCAAATACGTCAAAACTAACTTCAATGCACTTCTATGCATGGAAGAAAGGGTTGAAAACAGGCATGTATTATCTGAGAACACAAGCAGCTTCACAAGCCGTGAAGTTTACAGTGGAGAATCAGGCCGGCAAAAATATGGAACCTGTAATTCCTGAGCACATCACACAAAGTGCGGAGGAAATTGTAGAAGGCCCCGTTTGTTCCATGGAAGAAGGCTGTATCAGCTGTTCAGGCTAATATTCTAACCAAATATATATTAATAACTCTAGTGCCGGCCCTGAAAAGCCGGCATTTTTTGTTTTCTAAAAGAAGCGTATCTTTGTCCGGTACTATTTAGGGTCAATGGCTAAACATGAAATTATACCTTGCGAACGTTGTGGAACATCCATAGAATGCAAGGCAAACGCCTATACAAAATGCCAGTGCAGTGCAGTTCATCTTGACCTGAATGAGGTTCAGTATATAAGTGAGCTGCATGATGGTTGCCTGTGTGCCAAATGTTTATTTGAACTACAGGAAGAATACCGGCAAAGTGTAGCGCCGTAAGTTTTCATCCTTTTATATTCCATGATCCATTTTGTTTTTTTTGGCTAACTTTGCGTAAAATTATTTGTTGATAAAGAATGGCAAAAGTACAAGTTGGATTGGTGCAGATGAGCTGCACCAGTAATAAACAGGAAAATTTAGATAAGGCAATTTTAAAGGTCAGGGAAGCAGCAGCGAAAGGAGCACAGATTGTGTGTCTGCAGGAACTTTTCACTTCTTTGTACTTTTGTGATATAGAGGATTATGCAAATTTTGATTTAGCAGAAGCTATCCCCGGACCTTCAACAGATGCTTTGCAAGTGGTTGCAAAAGAACTTGGTGTAGTAATCATTGCCTCATTATTTGAGAAACGCACTGCGGGGCTATACCATAATACTACTGCTGTTTTAGATGCAGATGGTGCCTATCTGGGCAAATACCGCAAAATGCATATTCCTGACGATCCAGCTTTTTACGAGAAATTTTACTTTACACCCGGCGATTTGGGATATAAGGTTTTTCAGACGAAGTTCGCAAAGATTGGTATCCTGATCTGCTGGGATCAGTGGTATCCTGAAGCTTCGCGCATCACCGCACTGATGGGTGCTGATATCCTATTCTATCCAACAGCCATTGGCTGGGCGACAGATCAGGATGAGGAAACGAACAAAGATCAATATAGTGCATGGCAAACCATTCAGCGTTCCCATGCAGTGGCCAATGGTGTGCCCGTAATAAGTGTAAACCGCGTTGGTTTTGAGCAGAACGGTGCTATGAAATTCTGGGGCGGCAGTTTTGCTGCCAATGCCCAGGGGAAAATACTTTATTTAGGATCGCATGATCTGGAAGAAACTAAAGTTGTGGAACTGGACTTAGCCGAATCTGATTTCTTCCGCAAACACTGGCCTTTCTTAAGAGACCGAAGGATAGATTCTTATCAGCCTATTACTAAAAGGTTTATTGACGGGGATTAATCTGGAAAATATGTCAGACGTGAACGAAGAAAAATTTAACAATAGTCCCAGAAGAGCAGGATACCGATTTCCTGCAGAATGGGAAAAACATGAAGCAACCTGGCTGACATGGCCTCATAAAGAAGCTTCATGGCCAGGCAAAATAGACACCATTTATAAACCCTACTGCGAATTTATTAAGATCGTTGCCGAAGGAGAGAAGGTTAGGATCAATGTAAATGATGAAGCAACTAAAGCTTTTGCTATATCAAAGCTAAAAGATGTTGGTGCAGATCTGGGGCAGATAGAATTCTATTTTAATCCAAGTAATGATGCCTGGTGCCGTGATCATGGACCTGCATTCCTGATCAATCCTGCCGCCGAACATAAGAAAGTAATTGTAGACTGGGGTTATAATGCATGGGGTGATAAATATCCTCCTTATGAACTGGATGATGTCATTCCTACACTTATCGGCGATCATTTTGATTTGCCTGTATTTAATCCTGGTATTGTGATGGAAGGAGGATCTGTAGAATTTAACGGTGCAGGAACCATTTTAACCTCGAGGTCATGCCTGCTGAATGAGAACAGAAACCCGGATTTAAACCAGGAGCAGATAGAGACGTATTTGAAAGAATGCTACGGTGCGCTGCAGGTGCTTTGGGTAAGTGATGGCATTGTGGGCGACGATACCGATGGCCATATAGATGACACCGTGCGCTTTGTAAATCCAAACACTGTATTAACGGTTGTTGAATCTAATCCATTGGATGAGAATTACCAGTTATTACAGGAAAATCTGGCGGAACTCAAAGCGATGCGCCTGATCAATGGAACGCCTTTAAACATTATTCAATTGCCAATGCCATCAGCAGTGATACATGAAGATACCCGCCTGCCTGCATCTTATGCCAATTTTTATATTGCCAATGCAGCAGTTGTAGTGCCGACCTTCAGGGATTCTAATGATGAGAAGGCACTGGAAATAATCCGCAGTGTATTTCCTAACAGAAAAGTGGTAGGTATCGATTCTACAGACATCATTTGGGGATTGGGAAGCTTTCATTGCCTGAGTCAGCAGGAGCCTGCTGTCTAGTAACAGAAGAAATTAAATCAACAAACAAAAATATTAAACAGATGAAATTATTAGCTGGAAAAACCGCACTTATCACAGGTGCATCTAAAGGAATCGGGCGTAAGATTGCAGAGAAATTTGCAGAGCAGGGTGCCAACGTTGCTTTTACCTATTTGTCTTCGGTAGAAAAGGGAGAAGCGCTGGAGCAGGAATTACAAGCTGCTGGAACCAAAGTAAAAGGTTATCGTTCTGATGCTTCTAAGTTTGCCGAAGCTGAGCAACTGATCAATGATATTGTAACTGAATTTGGTTCTATTGATATCATCGTTAATAATGCGGGGATCACAAAAGATGGTTTGCTAATGCGTATGAGTGAAGAAAACTGGGATGATGTGATCAATGTAAACCTGAAATCTGTATTTAACGTATGCAAAGCCGCCTGCAAGGTGATGATGAAAGCACGTAAAGGATCCATCATCAATATGAGTTCGGTAGTAGGGGTGCAGGGCAATGCCGGTCAGGCCAATTATGCTGCCTCCAAAGCGGGTATCATAGGCTTTTCAAAGTCGCTGGCTAAAGAACTGGGTTCACGTAATGTCCGTACCAATGTGGTCGCACCTGGTTTTATCCGCACCGAAATGACCGATGTGCTTGATCCTAAAGTGGTACAAGGCTGGGAAGAAGGTATCCCGCTTAAAAGAGCAGGCGAGCCTGAGGATGTAGCCAATGTATGTGTTTTTTTAGCCTCCGATATGAGTTCCTATGTAACCGGACAGGTAATTTCCGTTTGCGGAGGGATGCTGTAACAAAGACCTTTTCTTTTAAAGTTTTAGAAAGCGCTGAATATTTTTAGCGCTTTTTTAGCATCTTTACCATTACACGTATGAGCGATCCTTTCAATATATACATATTAACTGCGCTATTGGGTTGTTTGCTTGCCGGAGTGCTGTTTGCGTGGCTGTTGTACCGCAATACTGTGCATCTGGATAAGAGGCTGCGGTATAGCTTGTTTGCTTCCAGGGCTGTGGTGGTCGCCCTCATTGCATTTTTATTGTCTTCACCCCTTATCAGAAGTATTTCCTATCAGTTGGAAAAGCCGGTTATTGTAATAGGGCAGGATAACTCATTATCGGCCGGAAACATATTCCCTGCAGGATTTAATATGGAGCAATATGAGAATGACCTGAAAAGCCTGGCCGACAAGCTATCTGAAAAATATGAAGTTAAACTCTATAGTTTCAGCGACAGCGTAAAATCAGGCCTGGATTTTAGCCATAAAGGCAAGCTCAGCAATGCTGCTCAGTTCATTAACCAGTTGAACGATGAACTGTTGAACCGTAATGTTGGTGCAGTAATTCTGGCAACAGACGGCATCTTCAACCGTGGGGGCAGTCCGCTGTACGATATGGATAAGTTGAATGCCCCAGTATACACCATTGCTCTTGGCGATACAGTGCCTAAAAAAGATGTATTGGTTGTCAATGTAAATTATAATAGCCTGGTGTATCTCGATAATGAATTTACCATTGATATCCAGGCGCAGGCTTTTGAGAGCAAAGGGACACATACGCTGCTATCGGTTTTAGAAAATGGAAAGAAAGTATACGAAGAAAGGATACAGATCACTGCCAATCCCTTTCTGAAGTCTATAACGGTCAAATTAAAAGCGTTAAAACTTGGCCTGCAAAAATACACCATCCAGCTTAGTCCAGTACAAGGCGAGATTTCTGAACTAAATAATATTCAGCAGATCTATGTAGAAGTAATAGATACCCGGCAGAAGGTCCTGATTGCAGCCGCAGGCCCTCATCCGGATATTGCCGCATTAAAACAGGTGATCTCCTTAAATAAGCATTATGACCTTAAGATAGTGATTGGAGAGGAGCTCGATACGTTAAATCCAAATGACTACGGGCTGATCATTTTATACCAGCTCCCGGGCTTGCAGTTCAATACCCAGACTTTTATGGGTAAACTGAAACAAAGTACTGCCTCATTGTGGTATATACTGGGTGCTCAAAGTGACCTGCCTGCATTTAGTAGCAGTCAGACCGGTGTAACTTTTATAGGAAGCAATGGAACCTTGCAGGACGCCTTTAGTTATCCTGACCCTAACTTTACGGCCTTTAACCTTGATCTCGCTGCCGCCAAAAAAATTGATGGGTATGACCCGCTTCAGGCCCCATTCGGAAGGGTCATGGTAAATGCAGATGCTTCAGTTGCATTAAGTCAGCGTATAGGAAAGATCAAAACAGGAAACCCCCAGCTTTTTTTTATTAGTGACAATGGAAGGAAAACTGCTTACCTGATTGGTGAGGGGTTATGGAGGTGGAAATTGGCGGAGGCTAAAGAAGAAAACCCATCTGATGCGGTCGAGCGTCTGATATCAGGTACGGTTCAGTATCTCTCTGTAAAAGATGATAAAAGAAAGTTTAAAGCCTATACCACTAAAAGCACTTTTGAAGAAAATGAAAACATTTTGGTCAACGCCGTGCTATACAATGACAGCTATGTACCGATAAATACTCCTGATGTTAACATGGAGATTAGAAATGAAGCAGGCAAGATTTATAAATTTTTATTCTCAAGGACCGGTGCTACCTATCAGCTCGATGCTGGGATTTTCCCTGCAGGAACGTACAACTATACAGCAAGAACAATTTTAGGGGATAAAGAGCATCTGGCAAAGGGTCTTTTTTATGTAAATGCACTGGTAGCAGAGTACCAGCAAACAATAGCCAACCATCAACTGCTCAATACTATGTCTGCGCAAACAAATGGTAAAATGTATATGCCAAGAGATCTGAACAAGATCTTATCAGCGGTCATCAGCAGTGATGAAATTAAAACTGTCAGCTATGAGCAGCGTAAGTACGAAGAATTGATTAATTTTAAGTGGCTTTTTGCATTGATTATCATTTTGCTCAGTTTAGAGTGGTTTTTTCGAAAGCGGAACGGCGAAATTTAAATACCAGGCATATGCAGATCAATACGATGGAGGCAATTGAAATATTAGGGACCATATCCTTTGCCATATCAGGATCCTTTGCTGCCATGCAGAAAAGACTAGATCCATTTGGTGTGCTCATCATTGCCTTTGTTACCTCTGTGGGTGGAGGAACTGTCCGCGATCTGCTGCTGGGCGATACACCTGTAGCCTGGATGAGAGATGTGAACTATTGCCTGCTGATCCTGCTTACGTCCATAGCCACTATCTTTTTTAAAACCCACATCAAGAAATTTAAAGTCACACTTTTTCTTTTTGACTCACTGGGCCTTGGCTTATTTACCATACTGGGGATACAGAAGGGAATTGTGTTTGGCCTTAGTCCCGGAATTTGTATCGCATTGGGTACCATTACCGGATGCTTCGGAGGGATTATCAGAGATACATTCCTAAATACCATTCCATTGATATTTAGAAAAGAGGTTTATGCTACGGTATGTATCATGGGAGGTATACTTTATTTTTCCTTACTGTATTTCAACCTCAAGGAAGACCTGGCAAAAGTGGTGGTCATCGCATTTATCTTTGCTTTCAGAATTGTTGTGGTAAGGTACAAGCTAACGCTGCCTAAATTTGGTTACTGAGTATTATAAGGACAGGCAGCGGGCCCGGCAGATCAGGTCTATTCTTTTGATCTTTCTTCAATGATCACGAAGACATCTTCATTCTCTTTTTTCATGAAGTACTTTTCCCTCGCAAACTTTTCAGCAGTATTTAAATTGCTGCTCAGTTCACTAAGGTCTTTTTTTACCTGCCCTATTTCCTTAGTATAGAAGTCTTTTTCCTCCTGGAGCTTATTTACCTGAGATTTGTACTCATATTGCGCCACAATGTCATTCTTGTCAAAAAACATCATCCATACCACGAATGCCGCCACCGACAGAAAATATTTATTGCGTATAAGTCCAAGCATACGGTTCATACTAACAAATTTAAATAAAAATGCTTAGTTAATTTAAGATTTAGATTTATATCTTTATGAAAACGTTTTCATTGCATTGAAACTTTAAATTATATTGAGCACATGATGATCAAACAAACTACGAAATTCATTTTGGGATTATCCCTGGCAGTTGCCCTAAGTGCCTGCGCACAAAAGAAGCAAGTGACTAAAGGTAATGCCTTGACTAAAATGGCCGAAAAAGAATTTGCGGATGCTGCAGGTCAGTACAACTTTCTTAAAACCCAGCTCAAACCTAACCAATTTCCAAAGGCCTATTTCCCTAAGAATGATTCTTTAGCCACTAGTGGTTCAGGATGGTGGTGCAGCGGTTTCTACCCGGGTACTTTGTTGTACCTTAATGAACAGACCAAAGATGCAGCGTTAAAGACGGAAGCGGACCGCATACTAAAGGTTCTGGAAAAGGAACAGTACAATAAGACTACCCATGACCTTGGCTTTATGATGTTCTGTAGTTTTGGCAATGCCAATAGACTACAGCCAAGTGAATCTTATAAGCAAATTTTAATAAACAGTGCCAAATCATTGTGTACCCGTTTTGATCCAAAACTTGGCGTTATCAAATCTTGGGATTCAAGAAAACCATCAGATTACCTGGTGATCATTGACAACATGATGAACCTGGAGCTCTTGTTCTGGGCTACAGAGGTAACTGGCGATTCAAGCTATTATAAGATCGCCGTTACCCATGCAGACAATACGATTAAGAACCATTTCAGGCCTGATTTCAGCTCTTTCCACGTGATCAACTATGACAGGAACAATCCAGGTGGTGTTCAGGAGAAAAAAACCGCACAAGGATACTCAGATTCGTCGGCATGGGCGAGAGGACAAGCTTGGGGATTGTATGGTTTTGTGGTAATGTACAGGGCAACAAAAGATAGAAAGTACTTGGATCAAGCCAATCATATCTCTAATTTCATTTTAAATCATCCGAATTTCCCGAAAGACAAAATAGCTTATTGGGATTTTAACGCACCAAATATACCTGATGCTTCACGTGACGTTTCAGCAGCAACGATTATGGCTTCTGCATGGCTGGAATTGGCTGGCTATGCTGAAAAAGATGCAGCACAGAAATACCGTGCTACCGCTAAAGAGATCCTCATAAATTTAGGTACAGATAAGTATAAAGCCAAACCAGGTACGAACGGGGGATTTATTCTGACAAACAGTGTTGGGCACCTGCCGGCAAAATCAGAGGTAGATGTAGCGATATCTTATGCTGATTATTATTATATAGAAGCGTTGGGGAGGTTAAAAAAGGAAAATTAAGTGATCTGCCTTCGGGCTGCATTTCTTAAGCTCCCTGAAGGGGGAGCAAAGGGCGCTATGCCCTCTTTCAGACACTGAATTTTCTTTAAGCAGGGAGGAGAGAAGCAGGGAGGAGAGAAGCGGGGGGGGTATATAAGAAAAAGCCCCGGTGATCATTTGATCGCCGGGGCTTTTTTATTTTTAGAGGAGTTAAGTTTGCCTTTCCTTCTTTAAATTGACTATTTCTTAATAGCGTATTTAAAGTCTTTGCCGATGAAACGTGCGGCAGCGCCTAGTTCTTCTTCGATTCGCAATAACTGATTGTATTTTGCAATTCTGTCTGAACGTGAAGCTGAGCCGGTTTTGATCTGACCGCAGTTTAATGCTACTGCAAGGTCAGCGATGGTTACATCTTCAGTTTCACCCGAACGGTGAGACATTACTGAGGTATAGCCATTGTTCTGAGCCAATGAAACTGCATTGATGGTCTCAGTTAATGAACCAATCTGGTTTACCTTTACCAGGATTGAATTGGCAGTATCAGTGTCAATTCCTCTTTGAAGTCTTTTCACGTTGGTAACAAACAAATCATCACCGACCAATTGAACACGGTCTCCTATTCTGTCCGTCAATAATTTCCAGCCATCCCAGTCATCTTCGCCCATACCATCTTCAATAGAAATGATCGGGTATTTTTCGGTTAGCGAAGCAAGATATTCTGCCTGCTCTGCGCTGGTACGGATAGCACCCTTATCGCCTTCAAATTTAGTATAGTCGTATTTTCCGTCTTTATAGAATTCAGAAGCAGCACAATCAAATGCCAGGCAGATCTGCTCACCGGGTTTGTAACCAGCTTTTTCAATTGCTTTAAGAATTGTCTCAACCGCATCTTCAGTACCGTCAAAAGTTGGTGCAAAACCACCTTCATCACCCACAGCAGTAGAAAGACCCCTGTCATGCAGGATTGCTTTTAAGTTATGGAATACTTCAGTTCCCCAACGCAATGCTTCAGAGAAAGAAGCAGCACCAACAGGCATGATCATAAATTCCTGGAATGCGATAGGTGCATCAGAGTGAGATCCGCCGTTTACGATGTTCATCATTGGGATGGGCAAAGTATTTGCATTCACGCCACCGATGTAACGGTATAAAGGCTGACGGCTTTCCTGTGCAGCAGCTTTGGCAACTGCAAGTGAAACACCTAAAATAGCATTGGCACCCAGGTTTCCTTTATTTTCTGTTCCGTCCAGCTTGATCAACAGGCTGTCGATCGCATTTTGCTCAAATACGTCAATGCCTTTCAATTCATCAGCGATCTTATCATTTACATTGGCTACAGCTTTCAATACGCCTTTACCCAGGTAAACTTTTTTGTCACCATCCCTTAGCTCTACAGCTTCGTGGATACCGGTCGACGCACCAGAAGGTACTGCTGCACGACCAAGAATGCCATTTTCTGTAATTACATCTACTTCGATTGTAGGATTGCCACGGGAGTCAAGTATTTGCCGTGCATGAACATCAATTATTAAACTCATTTTATTCGTTTTTATTAGTTAAATAGCCTTAGTGTAAAAGGTACAATTACTAAGGCAGTTTCCAAAGTTATAATAAATTTTAAATTATAGGGTTTGATCGGCATTTTTTTTAAATGCAGGGTGCTGAATCTTAATGCAAAATCAATCTGGAATTAACATAAACACTGGGGATTACACATTATTTTATGGCGCCAAAAGCAGCGAAACAAGAGTTTTTGTGCAGTATTTCTGTGCTCCTGAAGCCTACTCTTTTTAATAGGTCCAATTGATAATTCAAAGACCGGGGTGTGTCTTCATATGCGATATAGTCGAATACTTTCTGACGGTATTCGGGGCCACCCAGCGTTTCAATATATTCAGCGTACTTATCCTCAAAAAGATTGTTGATGAATGGCGAATCATGCGTGATCAGGTCGGAGATCCAAATACTGCCACCCGGTTTTAATGCGCTGTATATTTTGCCAAACACCAGTTCCCAATCTGCATCTTCTCTCAAATGATGTAAAGTAGCCGCAGCCAGTACAATGTCGTAGTGTTCATCAGGCAGGTCAAGGTTGCGCATGTCATCCTGGACAATGGTTATTTTTCCACTGGTTTCCTGTGATATCCTTTCCTTCGCTTTCTGCAGCATTGGCATACTCAGATCGTTCAGTGTACAATTCATGCCCGGTACTTTGCTTAGCATCTTTAGTGTATAATTTCCTGCCCCACAGCCAATATCCAGCAGCTCCTTTGCCTGTGGATTTATATATCTCGCCGCTTCAGTACACAATTCCATAGTGAGCGGGGCATCAATAGTCGTCTGCTGTCCGGTGTCAAGGTTCGAAAATCTTTCGACATCGTTGTCAAATCTTACTCTAATCTCTTCGTTGGTCGCTTTTGTTGCCTGCACTGCTTTAATGTTTTAGTTTTCTTTAATTCAAAAATAGCTGGAATATTACTAAATGAGAAATAATCTTTTTACAGATCATAACCATTTAATCTGTCTTTTTGGATTATTCCCATTTGAACACTTTAACCGCTACAGCATAGATGCCGATTCCCCAGATTACCATAATCAGGATCTGATATTTTACATCCCACAATCCTGCCCCTTCAAATGCTACCTTTCTCATCGCATCGTTCAAATAAGTCAAGGGCAATGCTCGACTGATCGGCTGCAACCATTCCGGAAAAGCATCTATAGAAAAAAAAGTTCCCGATAGTAAAAACTGAGGTAAAGTAATAATATTTGAAATAGGGGGGATGGTACTTTCGCTTTTGGCTACGCCCGATACTACAAAGCCAAAGCCCATAAATACGATTAGACCTATTACAGAGAGCAATAGCATATTTATTACTGTCACAATGCCGTGCACCAGCGTGAAATGAAAGAAGTAATGGCCTATCACGATGATAAACACAGCACCAAGTAAGGCAAAGCCGATCCTTGCAATTCCTTCACCAAATACAATGCTTGACCTGCGTACCGGAGTCGCAAAGAACCGTTTGATTACCAGGTTTTGCCTCAGGCTAAAAAACACAAACGCCGTCCCGAATACCCCTGTGCTTAATAGAGAAAAGCCAAGCTGTCCGGGTAGTATAAAGTCTATTGTGCGGTATATTCTTCCCGTAACAGTGCTTTCATTTAGCTGCGCTACAGATGGTTGCATGTCTTTCGCATTTAGGCTGTAATACAGGTTGCTAAGCACTGATTTAAGAATGTTACCCTTATCTATTGAAGCGGAGGTGTATTTTATATTAGCAACATAAGCAGGTCTGCCTGCCTTATTTTTCTGCACATCTATTACTGCGGCGATGTGTCCTTTTTCAAGTTCTTTATGAATTTCTGCTTCACCCTTTCCCTTTACCAGATGGATCACATTGTTTTTCTCCAATGACTTAATAATCGGGTTTTGCAGGTCAGAGCCAGGTGCAATCGCCAGGTCAACCTTCACTCCACCACCTCCCAAAAAGCCAAACACCAGGATAAAGATCAATGGAAATGCAAGGGTAAAAACAACAGCCGAGGGGCTGCGCATGATTGATCGGAAGCTCGCCTTTGCAAGTGCCAGGGTAGCTTTGGTGTTGTTATATGGTTTGCTCATGTTCTCATTAATTGTCCTCGCGCCATTCTTTGCCGGTCAGGTTGATGAATACATCTTCCAGATTGGCTTTCTTAACTTCTTTTTTACGCTCAAATCCAGTACTCACCAGTTTGTCGATCAGATTGTCGGGTGAATCCAGTGCTATGATCGTCCCGCGCTCTACAAAAGCTACCCGGTCGCACAGTTGCTCGGCCTCATCCATGTAATGTGTAGTGATCACTA
Source organism: Pedobacter psychroterrae (assembly GCF_004331695.1). Taxonomy (GTDB): domain Bacteria; phylum Bacteroidota; class Bacteroidia; order Sphingobacteriales; family Sphingobacteriaceae; genus Pedobacter; species Pedobacter psychroterrae. The sequence continues at coordinate 1,629,556 of NZ_SJSL01000001.1, forward strand.
CAGTAGTGCCATTGTTCCTGATCTCTGTGATCAGGTCCCAAAGGTTGCGGCGCGCCTGAGGGTCCAGTCCGGTAGTAGGCTCATCCAGAAAAACGATCTTTGGCGAATTGATCAGCGTAGTAGCGATAGAAAAGCGCTGTTTCTGTCCACCAGACAAAGCTTTGTATTTGGCTTTCGCCTTATCCTGCAGGTTTACCTTTTCCAGCATTTCCATTGGTTTGATGCTTACGCCATATAAGCCCGAGAACAATTCCATCAGCTCTACAAGGTTCAGATTTGGATAATAACCTGCGGCCTGTAGCTGTACGCCGATGATCTGCTTGATCCTTCCTGCATCTTTGTCGACCGAATAACCGTCAACAATCACTTCTCCTGAAGTTTTTAAGCGAAGGGTTTCGATGATCTCTAAAGTAGTGGTTTTGCCGGCTCCGTTTGGCCCCAGAAGGCCGAATATCTCGTTTTCATAAACATCAAAGCTGAGGCCCTGTACTGCAGTAAAGTCATCGTATTTTTTTACCAGGTTTTTTACACTGATAATGGCATTGGTTCTATCCATGTTATAAATGTAAGAAGGTTTAGATGAATAGAAAAAGCTATTGTACTAAACCTTCTTAAAATGTCGGTAAGATGATGGTATTAAATGGGTAAACTGATCGTTACCAGGCCAGTTCTCCTTTTATCATGGTGATGAAATCATCAAAAAGGTAACGGGAGTCGTGCGGGCCCGGAGAAGATTCAGGGTGATACTGCACCGAGAATGCCTTTTTGCCTTTCACGCGGATACCCTCTATCGACTGATCATTCAGGTTGATGTGGGTAATCTCTACTTTGTCAGACTTTCTCACCTCATCAGGTATTACTCCAAAACCATGATTTTGAGAGGTCACCTCACAGTGATTTTTAATGATATTTTTAACCGGGTGGTTTAGTCCCCTGTGTCCGTTAAACATTTTCATAGTACCTATGCCATTTGCTTCAGCAAGCAATTGGTGGCCCAGGCAAATTCCGAATAGTGGTTTATCAGCTGCCAATACTTTTTTAACGGTTTCAATTGCATATGGCATTGCGGCAGGATCGCCGGGACCATTAGAGATGAAATAACCATCAGCACCCCAGGCATCCATTTCTTCAAAAGTAGTTTTAGCAGGGAAAACCTGAACATAAATATCCCTGTTCTCAAAATTGCGCAGGATATTTTTCTTAATACCCAGGTCCAATGCTGCGATCTTATAGGTAGCATCGGGTGAGCCATAGAAATAAGGCTCTTTGGTAGAAACCTGAGAGGATAGTTCCAGTCCATCCATAGAAGGTACTTCAGCAAGTTTTGCTTTCAGTTCATCCAGATCCGTGATCTCCGATGAAATGATACCGTTCATAGCACCTTTGTTTCTGATATGCCTTACCAAAGAACGGGTATCAATATCAGATATACCTACAATATTTTCATTTTGAAAGTAATCCTGTATAGATTCCGAAGCCTCTTTGCGGCTAAAACCGATGTTGTAATTCTTACAGACCAAACCTGCGATTTTTATGCTGTCAGATTCAATCTCTTCTTTGTGGATTCCATAATTTCCAATGTGCGCATTGGTAGTCACCATGATCTGACCGAAATAAGAAGGGTCAGTAAAAATTTCCTGGTACCCTGTCATTCCGGTATTGAAACAGATTTCTCCGGTTGTAGTGCCGATTTTCCCAGCTGCCTTACCATAGTAAACGGTGCCGTCAGCCAGTAACAAGATTGCAGGTAACTTGATGTAATTAGTCATTTTTATGATTAAGAATTATTGGAATAAAAAATGAATGCTGACATGCGACTCTTAGGTCGATTTTGTAGTTAACAAATGTGCTGTTAAATAACTCCTTCATTTCGGAGTACAAAGATAGGGCTTTGCTGCATTTTATTCAAGATATTTTTTAAGAAATATTGAATGTCACAAAAACAATAAATCTCCTCATATATCGAATGTAAAAACTAATTTTGCCATACCAAACGATAGAAACATGTCAGTCAATAAAGAAGTTAAACGGATAACCACACATATCCTTCAGGAAATGAAGCATCGGGGAGAGAAGATAGCAATGTTAACCGCGTACGATTACTCCATGGCTACCATACTTGATGATGCTGGACTTGATGTTTTGCTGGTTGGTGACTCAGCCTCTAATGTAATGGCCGGACATGAAACTACATTACCTATCACGCTGGATCAGATGATCTACCATGCCCAGGGTGTGGTACGGGGTGCGAGACGGGCATTTGTGGTAGTCGACCTGCCTTTCGGGAGTTACCAGGGCAATTCTAAAGAAGCCTTAAATTCTGCTATCCGTATCATGAAAGAATCCGGCGCCCATGGGGTAAAGCTGGAGGGGGGAACTGAAGTTGCTGAATCTATCTCACGCATCATCACTGCCGGTATTCCGGTGATGGGACATTTGGGGCTTACCCCACAGTCTATCTATAAATTTGGCACCTATACCGTAAGGGCCAAGGGAGAGGAAGAAGCCGAAAAATTAAAAACTGATGCACTGGCTCTGCAAGAGGCTGGGTGTTTTGGTATTGTGCTTGAAAAAATTCCTGCCAGACTGGCCAAAGAAGTTTCTGAAAGCCTCAATATCCCTACCATTGGTATCGGAGCTGGACCAGACTGTGACGGACAGGTACTTGTTGTGAACGACATGATCGGACTTACCAAAGGCTTCAGGCCGCGTTTCCTGCGCCAGTATGTAAATTTGTACGATGGCATCTTAGGAGCGGCGCAGTCTTATATTAAGGATGTGAAAGCAAAAGATTTTCCTAACGAAAAGGAACAATATTAATGGCGGTAAGTGACAAAGATATACTTTACGAAGACAATCACCTCATTGCGGTAATGAAGCGTGCCGGAGATATCGTTCAGATCGATGAAACCGGCGATGAGCCGCTTGATGAGCAGGTAAAGAAATACCTTGCGGCAAAATACAATAAACCAAACAGTGCTTTTTTGGGTGTAGTACACCGGCTGGATAGGCCTGTAAGCGGTGTAATCCTGTTTGCCAAGACCAGTAAAGCCCTTGAAAGAATGAATGCGGTATTCAAAAACCGTGAGGTAAAAAAGACCTACTGGGCGGTAGTGCGCCAAAAGCCAGCCAAACCTTCCGGAACATTGGTGCACTGGCTGGTAAAGAACCCGCAGAAAAATGTGGTGACCCCCTACAATACCGAAGTAGCCGGTAGTCAGCGCTCAGAACTCAGCTATAGGCTCATTGGTGAACTGGGCGGCTATTATTTGATAGAGGTAGATCCCCTTACCGGGCGTTCACACCAGATCAGGGTGCAGTTATCTACCTTGGGATGTCCCATTGTGGGCGATAATAAATATGGCTACCCAAGAGGCAGCCGCAAAGGAAGTATCTGCCTCCATGCACGCCGACTACAGTTCATCCATCCAGTCAAAAAGGAACCTGTTAATATTTTTGCTAGGTTACCGGTCGATGGATTTTGGGAACGCTTTGAAGATTTTTAATTATTGACAATCTGTTTTAGAAAACACGATGGCATCCCCAAATTTGAGTTTGCTTCTGTCTTTGAATACCATTTTCCCTTTTCTCTCTTCCACATCTCCGTATCCCTCATAGAGTTTGCCGTCTTTTCTAAGCAATACAATTTCCCGTATCGAGCTTCTGCCTTCCGAATTAAAAATGTATTCTGCAATTATGGTATCACCCTTCATCTCTCCGGCAATAGTACCCTTATTGCTATCCTTTTCAAACAATTTGTAAGCCAGGTTGCCGGTCAGTTCTTCATTTTCTGTATTGATCTTTAACGTTGCAGTATCCCTGTTTTTAATATAGCTGTAACATTCCGTTACTTTTTCTTCAACGGGTACACTCGGTACCAGTGTAGTGTCAGTAGCAGTGATGGAAGTGCTGTCATCGCGTTGTTCTTCTTTTTTTTCGCTGTTACAGGCCAGTGCAAGCAGTGCAAAAGTTGTCAGTAGTAGGAATCGCTTCTTCATGGTTTTTTGTTATTCTATAAACAATAGTCCTGCCAATTTTTTGAAGCAACACCTTAACGCAACTTTAATACAACTATTTGCCGGTCTTCCAGTTATCAGTAACCAGTTTTCTTGGTCGTTTGTTGTTAAAGCTGTTGTTCCCGGCATCGTTTTGCAGGTTTTGTTCAGACTGAAAACGATTTGTTTTAAAAGCACGTGGCTTTTGAACCCTGCTTTCATCGGCCAGTTTAACTGTGATCTTCCTGCCCTTGATCACCATGTTGTTTAGCGCAGAGATGGCTCTCTCGGCACCTGCCTGATCTACCATTTCAACAAAGCCATAACCTTTGTGCTTGCCGGTATCTTTGTCTGTCAAAAGATGAATACTGTGGATCATACCATGTGTGCTAAACAGCTCGATCATTTCTGTTTCCTGGATATCTAGTGGGTAGCCCACCACAAACAATTTAATCATGAAAATGGATTAGTTGCCAAATTTAATAAATATTTACTTTCCTACCCTAATGTTTGGTTTACTTTTAACACCACATTACATAAAACTACCATCTCCTCTTCTTCTGATCGGCTGACCATTACGCCCTTTAGCTCCTGTCCATTTTTGGAGGCGCATGCTCAGACGAACCATAAAATACTGACTTAGCGCATTGGACCTGGTATCTGTATATCCGCCATTGTCATTGTAATCACGGCTTACAAAATTATTCTGGTTAAGGAGATCAAAAGCATGAAGTGAAACCCTGCCCCTGCGGTGAAACAGCTCCTTTTCTAAATAAGCGTTTACTACAAAAGGATTGCTGGTCAGATTGGGTTTAATTCCGCTTACATAATTTTTACTGGCACTATAGCCAAACTGCCAGCTTTCTAAAAAGTAGATTTTCCCATCCACATTAAATGCCAGTGTACTTATCTCGTTTTGATTTTTGAGTAAGGTGTTTTCAGATTTGGTATAGTTATGTGAAGCATAAGGATTAATCTCAAACCAGTCGGTAGGATTAATCCTCGGCCCGAAGCGTTCCACAAAACTCCTGACAGTATTTACATTTTGCTCACCGTTACTCATGGAAATGCGGTGGTTATAATTGGCAGAACCACTGAAAGACAAATTGTATTTGCGGTTGTTGAACTGCTTGCTGATGGAATAATTGCTGCCTAAATTATAAGAACCGTCCACATTGATAAATCTTGTTTCGGAAATGTAGACTGCTTTTTGGTTTGGCCCTACTACTACGTTCGGGTCCAGCACATCAAGCGTATTGTTAACCACGCTGTTCTGCGAAAAAGAAGCATTCATATTTACAGAATAGTTCATTTTCATGTTTGCCAGGTAGTTATTATACTCAGACCGGATAGTATGTGTAAATGATGCTTTAAGGTCAGGGTTGCCAATTCTGGGGTTTTGTGGGTTGGTAACATCTTTTACAGGTTGTATCTGATCAAACGAAGGCTCATTTGCCGAACCGGAATAATTAAGGGAAATCTTATGCTGCCGCGACCACAAATATTCCATTCTTGCTATCGGGATCAGGTTGAAGCTCTTACGTTCTGTAGTGGTACCCAGACTTACTTTTGTTCCGGACAGCAAGGATGGAATCCCCGTTAGTCCGGCGGAAAATCTAAATTTAGCAGTGTTCTCAATTCCATATCGGAAATTTAGTGAAACACGCGCCTGGGTAAAGGAATAATCAAAGATATTACTTAGCGAATCGATCACCTGTGAATAGCCCGTTGGCATCACATTCCTGGTGGTGGCATCATTGCTGTAGCCATTGTAATTTATCTGGGTATTCAGTTCCAGCTGGGTGTTTAGTGACAGTGGCTCAACAAAGGTCAAACTACCACGATAACTATTTTGAAGGTTTTTACGTGCGATAATCCTGTTCACAAGAGAGTCTCTTCGCTCCGTTTCTTCCTCATTCAGAAAATAAATAATATTGGCTTCCCGTTGCTGTTCGGCATCGTTGCTATTGCTGTTTAAATTGGCATGTAAAGACAACCTTCTTCTTTTATTGGTAAACCTATGTGTATAACTAATGGCAGCACCCAACTGAGGTCTGGTGGTGGTACTTATATTTGAACTGATCTGGTTTTGATGCCTGAAACCAGTCTGGTAAGATGAATCGGACCTTAAATTGAGTGAAGAGCTGTAATTGATTGATGGAGAAAAATTAAAGAAATTGTTGCTGTCCAGTTCGAAATCTATTTCCGCCTTAAAGTTGTGATTTTTTGAATTGTTGTCGCTGGTATTGCCCCTGGTGCTGTTTGTAGCGATCAGTGTATCCTTTTGTGTTACCGGATCTCTGAAGTTGGTAAATGATCTTGTAAAACTGTTGTTCAAAGAATTGACATCATTTTCATTAAACCCATAATTGACATTGATTTCAATTTTCTTTCCTATTTTATCGCGGATGCTGAAAGATCCATTTCCATCGGTTGTTGTACCGCCAGCCCCGCCGCCTCCACCACCACCTGCAACACCGTTTACCGTATTTCTATAACCCGTTCTGACGCCAATCTGCTGATTACCGTTGATCCTTGTCCCAAAAATACCTGCGTCATACCGCTTGTTATTTCCTCCGGCAGTATTTAACCGCACTATGTTGCCTACTGATTTATCCAATCTCGTAGTGATGTTCAATATCTTTTGCGGATCCCCTTCCTTGACACCTGTACGCGCCGCTTCGTCGCCATAATCATCCACAATCTGGATCTTGTCCACGATTTCGGCAGGAAGGTTTTTTATCGCATTTGCCAGATCACCGCCCAGGTATTCTTTTCCATTTAACTTGGCCCTTAATACGGCTTCACCATTGTGTATAAGAGAGCCGTCTGCCCCCACCTCCATTCCTTCCATCTTTTTCAGCAATTCATCTACCGTTGAATTTTCCCTTACCACATAATCACTGGCCCTGTACTCTATCGTATCCGTTTTATAAGTGATTGATGGTTCGCCGTTAATGACTACGGTATTTAACGTATTTTTCTCTTCTTTAAGGACTATCGGATCCATCACAATTCTCGGTATGCGGTCATTCTGTTTAAAGAGCATCGCTGGTGTTTTCACATATCCAATGCTTTGAACTACGATGGTATAGGTAGCTGATTTTACATTTTTAAATATAAAGATTCCGTCGTTGTTGGTTGCTATTTTCAGCGTGTCTTTGTCAGAGGTCAGGCTTACGGTAGCCCCGATCACACCGAGATCTGTACTGTCTTTTACGATTCCGCTTATTTCTCGTAAAGGCAATGGGGGTTCTACAGGTTTTGAGGGGTTGTTTTGGGCGTTAACTTTAATTATGCCAAGCAAAATGAGTAGCAATAAGATTATTTTCCTGCCGCCAGGAGAGAGGTTTACCGTCATCAGGGTATTCATTTGGTTTGTGTTGATGATAAGACTGTAAACGATTGCATAGGTTTAATCTGCAACAATTACGTTACAGGCGTTGTGTTCTCTGTATCCGTTCGGTATGTGGTTAGGTTTGGCTGAGTATTCGGAGGGCATTCAGTAGAGGTTGGATAGGCCATAGGCTATACCAATCCCTATCCAACCCCTACCGAACGCTTATCCAAGGCCCTGTCAATAACAAACGCAAAGCGAACGGATACCAAATAGACAATCAGACTGAAATATTACATCTTGTTCGTCGAAAACTTTTGGGTGTTTGTCGTGAGTTACTTGATGCTGGTATAATACGGCGATATGGCGTGCAACGTTTTAGCCCGGATGGCGTCTTACTTACAAACAACAAAGAAATTTAAAACTCAAAAAAATATTATTATGAAAACTTTAACTAAAACATTATTCGCCACAGTATTCACAGGTATCGTATTGACCAGCTCAGCAATGACAACATTCGCAGCAGGAAACGGGAATAACAGGGAGATCAGCGTAAGCGCAGCAATACCACAAACATCGGTAAACGGGGTTAACAGGATCTGGGCGAGTGGGAACGTAAAGGTGGTATTGACACAAAATGAAAAAGAAGGGATTATCGCAGGTGAGAATTTCAATACTGAAACCACTTTTATCCAGAGAAAAGGGAATACACTTTACATCAACTCTGTTGAAAGCGGCCAGGTAACCATCAATGTTTCGATCAAAGATCTTCAGAGAATAGAGGCTGCGGGAAGCGCAACAGTGGTAACGAGCAATAACTTTGACGTGAAATATCTTCAGGTATTTTTGAGCCAAGCCGCTAAAGCAAAATTAAGTGCCATGTCTGGCAGCTTATATACTGTAGTAAGCGATGATGCAACATTGAAAATGAGCGGCTCAACTCATCAGCATACATTAATAGCCAGCAACATGAAAAATGTAAAACTTGATAGTTTTGTAAGCCTGAGAACCAGCAGCAAGGTAGCTGATTATGCAGCAATCAGATCGAACAAATTGATCGCAAATAAACTGAACTAATCGAACTGAATGGCGCAGGGTTTAACCGTCTTCGTTCAGTTTGGAATGGTCCCTGGTATCCTTCATAAAGATGTACACCATCAGCGATAGGAAAATGCAAATAGTAATGTACCAGTAATAGTAGGCTTCGTGATGCGCGCTTTTGAGCCAGAGGGCAATATACTCTGCGGTACCGCCAAAGATAGCAACGGTCAGGGCATAAGGCAGGCCAACGCCAAGAGCCCTTACTGAGGCTGGAAATAGTTCGGCCTTAACAACAGCATTGATACTTGTATAGCCGCTTACGATTATCAATGCGGCCATTAAAAGAAAAAATGCTTCCCACTGGGAAGTAGTATGACTTAACCTGCTGAGCAAGGGCACTGTGCAGATTGTGCCGAGAACACCAAAGCCGATCAGGAGCGGACGGCGGCCAATCTTGTCAGACAAAGCGCCAAATAGGGGCTGCATACAGGCAAAAATAAGTAAAGTAAAAAAAGACATAAGGGTAGATTGCTCCTTACTCATATGCACAGTATTGACCAGAAACTTTTGCATATAGGTAGTGTAAGTGTAAAAAGCAAGTGTACCTCCCAGGGTCAGCCCAATCACTGTGATTAATGCCTTTGGGTGCTTTAATAAGGCTTTTAAGGTGCCTTTTCTCTCGGAAGTATGTTCCCGTTGGTTTTCAAAAGCCTTTGTCTCATGAAGGTTTTTCCTTAAGTAAAGCGCTACAATAGCTAGCATGGCCCCAAAAATAAAAGGGATACGCCAGCCCCATTCCATTAACTGGGCCTCTGAAAGTAATACCCGCTGTAAGATCAGTTGTATGCCTAGTGCCAGCAGTTGTCCTCCAATTAAAGTGACATACTGAAAACTGGAATAAAAACCACGCCTGTTTTTAGAAGCCATCTCGCTGAGGTAGGTAGCAGAGACCCCATATTCACCGCCAACACTTAGTCCCTGCAGCAGTCTTGCTGTTAATAATGCAATCGGAGCTATAATGCCAATGCTTTGGTAGGTAGGGATTATAGCAATGAGCAGGGAGCCAAAAGACATCAGGAGCACAGAAAGTGTCATAGACTGTTTGCGCCCTACGCGGTCTGCAATGCGACCGAAAATGTAACCGCCCAAAGGCCGCATGAGGAAGCCCAATGCAAATATCCCTGCTGTGTTTAGCAGTTGTACTGTAGGATTTCCCTTGGGAAAAAAAGATGCTGAAAAATATATGGCGAATGCGGAATAGGCATACCAATCATACCATTCGACCAGGTTGCCTATAGAACCTCCAAAAATGGCTTTCAACCTTTTGGCTGATATGCTGTTTTCCCTCATAAGACGCTGCTGTGGCGCCTACTTTTTCTCCATTTTACTATCGCCTATGGCATATTGAATGCCGCCAAGCAGATGGTTGAGATAAAGGGGATCTTCGTAAGATTCTTCTACGTGGCCAAGTTCGGTATAAAAAGCACGTCCGCCGTCAAAATCATGGTACCAGGCCATTGGATGTGGCTCGCCGTTTTTGCCGCCTTTGTAGGTAGTTTCGTCTATGGTGATCAGGACTTTTAAATCCGGATTGATGTTTTTAAAGTTGTACCATTCATCTTTTCTGTTCCATACCTTAGGAAGGTGCTTGGTAGCAATGGTGTTTTGGTTGACGACGTTTAATGCAGCCATCTGTTGCTCAGGATGGCTGATAAAATAAGCCCCTACCAGTTTGCCATACCATGGCCATTCATATTCTGTATCTGTAGCAGCATGAACGCCTACAAAACCGCCACCTTTTTTGATGTATTGTTCAAAAGCACTTTGCTGGGCTTCATTGAATACATCTCCTGTGGTATTTAAAAATACAACTGCAGCATATTGCTGTAGGTTTTCAGTAGTAAATTTGCCCGCATCTTTAGTGGTGTCTACCTCAAGCTTGTTCTCTAGTCCAAGTTTCTGAACGGCTGCTATTCCTACTTTAATGGATGAATGATAGAAGCCTGCGGTTTTGGAAAATACAAGGATGCGTTTCTTTTTTGCAGAAACGGAATTGCTGGAAAATAGCACCAATACGATGGCGATGAGGGATATATAAGCAGTTTTGAACATTGTGTTGTAATTAATTTGGTTGTGAGGACTAATATAAGGTTTTTATTTGCTGAATTTAATTGCCAGGCCTGCATAAAAATTTCGTGACGCAGCGGTATTGTAGTACCTGCCTCCAAATGCGTTGAGGTCATTGCCAAGGCTGTACTTTTGGTTGAGCAGGTTGTCTGCACCGGCATAGATTTCCACAGGGATATTTCCGATCTTCAGGTTTTGCCATCCGATTTTAGCTTGTGCCAGATGGTATTTCTTTGCATACACGGTATTGGCATCATTGAGCGGAATGCTTGAAGTGTAATTGTGTTGGATGAAAAGGTAAAACCTGGCTGGCAGTTGGATATCGGCACTACTGATCACCGTATTCTTTGGGACACCTGTGAGCTCATTTCCTGTATGGTCATTGGTCAGATCGATGTAGTGGTCGAATGTAAAACGGCTCACAGTATAGGCAGATTTAAGTTGGAGCCGCCTGATCAAACAGCTGTTATTTGTCTCTATGATATTGTAAGAAAATGCTGCCTCCAGTCCGGGTTGTTTGGTACCTCCGGAATTGACAAAATATTCAGTGCCATTGTCATTAGCACGCCTTACTATTGCGTTTTTAAGGTTGTAGTAAAATGCAGTCAGGTCTATATTTAGTTTGTTGTTTAAAGTCTGGTAGTGCAGGCCGGTTTCATAGTTCCAGCCCAGTTCAGGCTGCAGGTCTTTATTGATCACATTGTCTGACGACCTTACCTCTAATAGGGTTGGTGGTGAATAGCCTTTGCTTACAGATGCCCTTAGGGAAAGCTGCTCAGTAGCTAAATAAGAAATTGCAGCTCTTGGCATTAGCTGCGGATCAAAGGTTTTATAATTGTATTTGTAATAGTTGGCACTTGTTGATAGTTCGACTAGTAATTTTTCTGCAACATCGACGCTTAACTGTGCGTAAGCAAAGTTGGAATTGGCAGCCAGGTTGTCTGATGCCTGCAAGGCCCCGGGTACGCCCCGGTTGTTGTCATAATTGTCAAAATCGGTAGTGGTCTTCATGCTTTCCAGACCAATGTTTAACTTCCAATTTGCCTGTCCGGTGGATTTGCCATATTCCAGATAAGAGCGCACACCAATGGTAAACTCTTTCCTCGTTTCGTAATTGCTAATAAAGGGATTTTTGAAATCTGTGTAAGAAGAATAAACAGAGATTACATGTTTGAAGTGCTCGCTGATCTGCCAGTTATTTGAAAGGCCTCCAAATAGCGTCTTGCTGTAGATGCCTGCCTTTTGCTCGATAGCACTTTTTGCAGCACCTGCAGCTGGTCTGGATAAGCGTGGGTTTGCGGCATATTGTGCTTCGTTTAAACCTCCGGGAGTATTATAGTGAAGATCGGAGTAGAAAGCCAGCGCTTTTAAGCTTGCGTTGGGCAGGTAATTCCATTGATGAGCTGTCTGAAAGAATTTTCTCTTCATACCGCTATGATCACGGTAACCGTCGCTTCTCTGAAAGGCCTGGGTGATATTAAAGGAATATTTATCTGACTGCTTATTTAAGCTCAGGTTTTCGCGAAACGCGCCAAATGAACCTCCTTCAAGATTTAGTTTGATCAGGTTACTTTCGGGCAGGCTGCCTTCGGGTTGTAGCAATACTACCCCTGCAGAATTAGCGCCATATATACTACCCTGCGGGCCTTTCAGTACCTGCAGCTGCGATACTGCCGAAACATCGACGGCATTGAGGTAGCTATTGCCACTTGCATCCGTGAGTGGAAAATCACCATAGTAGATCTTAACATTCCGGATGCCAAAAGGTGACCTGAGCAAACTTCCCCTGATCGACAAGCGATAACTACCTGGCGACCGTTCTTCCATACGGATACCCGGTATTGTATTTGCGACGGCAACAAATGAATTGCCGGGTTGTTTGTCAAGGATTGCTTTGTCAACCAGACCGACGGTTCCAGTTGCCCTGATTAATGGCTGCTGGGCAAAATAAGGCTTGATGATGACTTCATTTAGTTTCTTTATGGTATCCTGCACAGTTTGTGCTTTACTTGTAAGGGCCGTCAATAACAGGCAGGCCGTGAAAATCTTCTTCATGTTAACCCAAAGCTAAAGTTAAAGAGCCAGATTTTATGCGTGTATCATGCTATTTACTTTTGTAGATGTTCAACTTATACTGAAAATTGAGTAAGAAATAGCGCTTTAAGATCTCTCCTTCTGAAATGTTTACAGAATTATTGTTGGCATACCTGTATACGGAGATATTTTGGTCAAATAGATCATAGACTGAAAGCTTCAACTGGCCTCTGTCTTTTTTTAGCATTAGCACAGAGACTGCCAGGTTCAGGATATTGGCTGTCTTTTGAAACCCATTTGAGATTTGGGGATTGTAGCTATAAGCATAACGGCCGTCAAGAATGATACTTTTAGGCCACTTTAAGCTTACGTCGGCACTTAGCGTATGGGTGTAAGTGTTGACAGATTTGTAATCAACCTCCTGGTAGGTAGTGATGGTGTTGTTAAGGTTGTACTTGGTGTTGATGCTGATCAACTCATTGTAGTTGAAATTGACGCCCTGGCCCAAAGTTACATAGTAGGTATTCCGGGTGCCTTCGTCTGCATTGAGGAAAAAGGCGCTGTGTTCAAAATTTCCATACAGAGATGCATTTAATCCGACTTGCCAGTTCTGTGATTTTTTAAACTGCTTGCCGATATTGCCTGAAAAATAGGTGCGCAGGCCACCATTTCTGTTGACACTGGTAGAAGTGGTGACACCATTGGCATCGATGGTAGTTTTCTGGACAATATTGTTGTCAGAGATCGTTATCCCAGTATATGCATTGATATTGAACTGCTTGCTGTGGTTATATTTATAAATGTTGGCTTCCACATTGTGGCGGCGGCCTGGTTTCAGATCGGGATTGCCTATGGATTTATAGAGCTGGCCATATTCTCTGACAATGGGCTGCATCTGATCGATCTGAGGGAGTTCAATGCTTTGACTGTAGCCGATGCCATAGCTATCGCCGTCGATTTTCAGGGAGGGGAAGAAATTGAGGTATTTGCCGTAAATATCGGCCACGTCATTGCTGAATTTATTTCTTACATGCTGCAGCTCTGCGTTTATGCCTGCCCTTAGGGTAAACTTGTCGCTAAACTTGTAACTGAACTGTGGCCCCAGGCTTTGTATAAATGTATACCTGGTAAGCGATGAACTTTGATTGGGGAGCAGGACGCTGTAGGTGCCAGATTGCAGACTTTTCTCGTAGGTGAATAATTGATTGGAGTTGTCGGAATAGCTGGTATTCGTGTTGACTTCAGCAGTGAGTTTCTTGTTGAGCGGTCTGGTGTAATTAAGGCCCAGATTTGCCGAACTTTCTCTAATGTCTTTGTCTGCATAGCGGTCCTGTATCTCAGAATTAATAGCGCTGATATAGGAGGTAAGGTTGCTGTACTGATAATTATCGGCTAGTGCTTTGTTTAGTGTAATACTATGGTTGAAATTCATGCTTTCACCATAATGCTTGAGCCTGCGGTAGTAATCAAAACGGTGACTGAAGTTGCGCCCTGTTCCATTGTCTGTATTGTCACTCGTATTGTCATTGAGCTTCGGAGTTTGGGAATTGAATGAACTGTTTACACTGTTTAAGGTGTTTTGATCAAGATTATAATCAAATTTAGGTTCATATCTGAACCTCGTCAGGGTATCTGGATTCCACTCCACCAAGCCATTTATTGCATGTTTTTTATTGTCGTATATACCCTGGTAATTAGATAAAGAGGTCAACTTGGTTTCTGGCAAAGTTTGTTCTTCAAATGAATTTCCGGTGCTTCTGGTGACATTGTTTGTATAGAAATACATGAGGTTCATCTTTAATTTTTGGCCGTAATCGTTATTGATATTGAAACCGGCAGATTTTACTTCTTCCAGGCCTCCCCATCCCCTGCCACCAAACGTGCCGTCCCAGATCTGACTTCCTCCAGACCGGCCGAAACCACCCATGTTGTAAAGCTCATCTGCAGTAAACCCTGTTTTATTTAGGTTGTTGCCAAGAGCAATCAGGCTGACCTGCAGGGTATCCCTGAAGTTGCTGATAATCCCGCCTGCTTCATACCTGTCCCTGGTACCGCCACCTCCATTGATCTTTGCGAGTGTGCTCTTTTTGATTTTACTCTTGAGTTTGAGGTTGATGATCTTGTTGACCTTAGTTGAGCTGATCTTATGATCGGGGTCATTTTCACGGTCGTCATACACCTGGATTTTATCAATCATATCTGCATCGAGGTTCTTAGTGGCCACTTTAGGATCTGACCCAAAGAATTGCTTTCCGTCAATCAATAATTTGCTGATCGCTTTTCCATTTACCTCAATGGAGCCATCATTGTTGACCTGCACGCCGGGAAGTTTCCTTAGTAATTCTTCTACCACTGCATTTGGCCTTGTTTTGAAAGCCTCGGTGTTAAATTCAATTGTATCTTTTTTTATAACTACTGGTGATCTTTCGCCGTGTATGACCACTTCGTCCAGGCTTTTTCCTGAGATGAGTACCTGTCCAAAATCCTTTGTCTCACCTGCTTTCAAGTCAAGGATTTTCCGGATGGTATTGTAGCCTATATAAGAGATGATGAGTTTTGTAGCCCTGTCTGACGGAATGCCACTTAGCTTAAAGCCTCCGGTTTTATCTGTCAGCGTATAGGATATGAGCGTAGTGTCCTTTGCGTTTACTACAGCTACTGTAGCGTATTCCAATGGTGCTTTGCTGGCAGAATCAGCAAGGATGCCCTTAATAGAAACCTTATTTTGAGCGTATGAGCCAACAGCTAAGAATATTAGCAGGAGGGAAGCGGTAATTTTTTGCATAGATTGGAGAGCGGTACTGACCGTTTTATAAATATTTGGTTTTATCTGACAAGGATCGGGATTTTAATGATGTAGTGTTGTTAATGTAATGTTAAAATTTGCCTGATGAATGTTAAAAAAACAAATATGCTAAACTAAGTAGGCGGATATAATTTATTAAATTCATCTGTTTATCCTATCTTTAGGCGATTTTAACCAAAAGCAAGTTTATCATAAACCAGCTGCTTTTATTTTTTTCATTCATATAATCGTATTTATAAAAATATGTCAAACACATCAAAGATTATCTATACTAAAACAGATGAAGCGCCAATGTTGGCTACCTATTCATTATTACCGATTGTACAAGCGTTTACAGCTTCGGCAGGTATTGATGTAGAAACAAGGGATATTTCATTAGCCGGAAGGATTTTGGCAAACTTCCCTGAATTTTTAAAGGGAGACCAAAAAATTGGAGATGCTTTGACAGAATTAGGCCAACTGGCAACTACACCAGCGGCAAATATTATTAAACTACCTAATATCTCTGCTTCGATCCCGCAGTTAGCTGGAGCGATTGCTGAGTTGCAGACTCAGGGATTTGCGATTCCGGACTATCCGGATAATGCGCAGACTGATGAAGAAAAGGCGATTAAAGCCAAGTATGCTAAGGTGTTAGGTTCTGCTGTTAACCCAGTTTTGCGTGAAGGCAACTCAGACCGCAGGGCACCTAAAGCAGTAAAAAATTACGCAAAGGCCAATCCTCATTCTATGGGTGCATGGTCAGCAGATTCAAAAACAAAGGTTGCCACTATGACTGAAGGTGATTTTTATGGTTCAGAGCAGTCCGTTACGGTAGTGGATGCTGCTCAGTTTAAAATAGAGTTTGTAGCTGCTGATGGGGTTGTATCCGAACTAAAAGGTTTGTCGCCATTGAAAGCTGGAGAGATAATCGATAGTTCTGTTCTAAGCCTTTCTGCATTAAAATCTTTTGTGGCAATGGCGATTGAAGAAGCGAAAGCGGCAGGAGTATTGCTATCGGCGCATTTGAAGGCCACAATGATGAAGGTTTCTGATCCCATTATTTTTGGTGCCATTGTGGAGGTTTACTTTGCAGAGGTGTTTACAAAATATGCAGACCTGTTTGCTTCGCTAAATGTCGACACAAGAAATGGGCTTGGCGATGTATATGCTAAGATTGCGGGTAATGAAAAAGAAGCAGAAGTTAAAGCGGCTATCGAAGCGGCAATTGCCAATGGGCCTGCGCTGGCCATGGTTAATTCGGACAAAGGTATTACCAATCTGCATGTGCCATCTGATGTGATCGTAGATGCTTCAATGCCGGCTATGATCCGTACATCGGGCCAGATGTGGAATAAAGATAACAAACAACAGGATACGATTGCCATTATTCCTGATCGTTGCTACGCAGGTGTTTACACTGCCACTATCGATGATTGTAAAGCAAATGGAGCATTTAACGTGACCACTATGGGCTCTGTACCCAATGTTGGGTTGATGGCACAAAAAGCAGAAGAGTATGGTTCTCATGATAAAACTTTTCAGGCTACTGCAAGCGGAACAATCCGCGTAACAGATGCTTCAGGTAAAGTTTATTTCAAACAGACAGTAGAAAATGGAGATATTTTTCGCATGTGTCAGACTAAAGATGCACCAATTCAGGACTGGGTTAAGTTGGCTGTAAACAGGGCTCGTCTATCTGCAACGCCAGCAGTTTTCTGGCTGGACGAAAACAGGGCGCATGACAGAGAGATCATTGCAAAGGTGCAAAAATACTTGAAGGATCATGATACTGCAGGCTTGGATATCCGTATCCTGGCACCGATTGAGGCGACTAAGTTTACTTTGGAAAGAATTCGCAAAGGCGAGGACACGATATCCGTAACCGGAAACGTATTGCGTGATTATCTGACTGATCTGTTCCCGATTCTGGAACTTGGAACATCAGCAAAGATGTTGTCTATTGTACCGCTGATGAATGGTGGAGGACTGTTTGAAACTGGCGCTGGAGGTTCAGCACCAAAACATATAGAACAATTCCTTGAAGAAGGTTACCTGCGCTGGGATTCCCTTGGTGAGTTTTTGGCTCTTGCGGTATCTTTGGAGCACCTTGGTCAAACACAACATAATGCAAAGGCATTGGTGCTGGCGGAAACATTGGATGCCGCAACTGAGAAATTCCTGGCAAATGATAAATCACCTGCACGTAAGGTGGGACAGATAGATAACAGAGGTTCTCACTTTTACCTGGCCCTATACTGGGCAGAAGGCCTTGCTGCGCAAACAAAGGACACAGAGCTTCAGGCTAGATTTATACCCCTTGCTAAAGCTTTGGCAGAAGGCGAAACGAAAATAGTAGGAGAGCTTATTGGAGCCCAGGGTAAACCACAAGATATCGGCGGATATTATCATCCTAATGATGACCTTGCCTTTGATGCTATGCGCCCAAGCGGGACATTTAATACTGCACTGGCAAGTTTATAGAGGTCAGTTTAAACGATTGAAAAGCCCATTTGCTATTGCATTTGGGTTTTTTGGCTTTCAGGCCTTTTTTAACTCAAACAAATGCTGATTTGATACTGTTATACTGCTATAAAATGTAACGGTTATGAGCACAAACGACAACAAGCCTGCAACAAACAAAGTGGCAACTGATAAACTGCATAACTCTGATCTGGGAGAGACCATAGATTTTAATAACCTTTCTTTTGATGAGGATAAAAATACTTTTGAGGTAGATGTGAAGGGTCCTGATAAAGATTATGATCATCCATTTCCATATGAAACACCTTCTGATAATGGAGCTGACTTTAATTCTGACTATGATGAGGCCAATCCTTATATCGGCGATGAATATACAAAGAGGGAAAACAAGATAGAAGGAGGACTGGACGCTGTAGGGATGCACATTGACAATGGTGAAATTGTAGCCGTTGACCCTGAAGATGAGCTATTGGCACGTACGCCGGAAGACGAAAGAACAGATCTGGATGAGGAAGGCTACCCAGTTAATGACCAGCCGGATAAACCGGTCAGGAGTTAACCTCGAGGTTGAACCTTTTGCGCATTTCTTCCAGCTTTGGGTTCTTTTCTATGAGATATTGATACTTTTCGGTATTGGTATATAGACGGTTTACGATGGTCCGGGCCACTTGTTTGGCTTTGATAGTTATATTAAAGTTTCGAAGGCTAGGTCGTAAGAAATTAAGCAGGTCAATTAATTCTTCCTGGAGCTGCTGCTCTTGAATCTTATGTTCTACGTGGACAATGATCAGTTCGGGTGTCTCCAGTATAGGCTCAGAGGCTGTCAGTATCGTATACACATTTATTTTTCCATCCTCTTTAGCTTTTTCGGCATATTGTTTCCAAAGCGATAAAAATTTTTCAGCAGTAAAAGCTTCTTTCGCATCACCAGTAATGAATTTGGGTTCGTTGTCATCCTGGCCACTGGCTTTACGTTCAAGATCGGTTAAAGAGGGTATCATGAATCCAACATTTGGAACGGTGATTTGCTTAATAGCAATTTTTCCTGTTGGTGCAGTGCTGCCAGATGGTGGCGTAAGGGGGATATTCCTGGTAAAATCACCTGTTGATGTCTCAGGTGCTTTTGGTTCTGGTTTTGTTTCGTTTATTAGGGGCTTTTCTATCGGAATAGCTCCGGGTTGCTGGGTATTCGCAGTTCCTTCGGAACTTACACTAGTTTTTTTTTTAATCTGCTCTTGGTCAGTTGTAGTATTATCAGGCTGTTGGGATAATTGCAGAACAGATGGGATATGACACATTTTGATCAATGCCAACTCTACTTGTAACCGCTGATTTTTGCTGTTTTTGTAATTCAGGTCGCATTGATTGGCGAGATTGAGTGCGGTTAGTATAAATGAAACCGGTGTCTGCTGACTTTGACTTATATATTTTTGCCGGATGTTTTCACTGACCTCCAATAGCTTCATGGTCTGTGGGTCTTTTGCTACCAGCAAATTGCGAAGGTGACTTGCCAGGCCATTTATGAAATGGTTACCATCAAATCCATTATTTAATATTTCATCAAATAAAAGCAGCGTATTGCTTACGTCTATAAAAGTAAGATGTTGTATCAATTTGAAATAATAGTCGTAATCGAGGATGTTGAGATTGTCGATCACAGATTTATAAGTCAGGTTTTTGTTGGTATAACTTACAATCTGATCGAACATAGAGAGTGCATCTCTAAGGCCGCCATCAGCCTTCTGTGCAATAATGTGCAATCCATCGGCTTCTACTGCAATGTTTTCGCGCTGCGCGATCTTGTTAAGGTGGTTGGCAATGTCATCTACCTGAATTCGGTTGAAATCGAAAATCTGACATCTGGATAAAATAGTAGGCAGGATCTTGTGTTTTTCAGTAGTAGCCAATATAAATATGGCATAGGAAGGAGGCTCTTCAAGCGTTTTTAGAAATGCATTGAAGGCATTTGCTGAGAGCATGTGTACCTCATCTATGATGTAGATCTTATATTTTCCTGCCTGTGGCGGTATACGCACCTGTTCAATTAAGCTGCGGATATCATCTACTGAATTATTTGAGGCGGCATCAAGTTCATGAAAGTTGAATGAATGGCCTGTTTGGAACGAGATACATGAGTCACATTTGCCACATGCTTCCTGTTCTGCTGTAAGGTTAGTACAGTTGATTGTTTTGGAAAGTATACGTGCGCAGGTAGTTTTACCAACACCACGAGGCCCGCAAAATAAAAATGCCTGTGCGAGCTGGTTATTTTTGATGGCATTTTTTAAAGTACCTGTAATGTGGTGCTGTCCAACAACGGTCTCAAACGTTGCCGGGCGGTACTTACGGGCCGATACTATAAAATTTTCCATTCGCCAACGAAATTAGAAATTTTTTAGCTAGCTATAGGAGTTTGTGGAAAATAAATCGTCCATTGCGGAATATAGCGGGTTTGTAACCTCTGTTCAAAGATTGACTGCCGGGATTAATTATCGGTTTTCAAAGCTGTAAACTTTTATTATCTGTTTGATAAATAGAATATTATTGTTACTTTTGCAACCCGCAATTAGAGCGGATTAATTAAAAAACAAATAAATAACAATGAATCAGTACGAAACTGTTATCGTTCTAACCCCGTTGTTGTCAGATGAAGTAGCTAAAGAGGCGATAGCCAAATTTAGCAAGATCATAGCTGACAGCGGAGCCGAAATTGTTCAAGAGGACAATTGGGGTTTGAGAAAATTAGCGTATCCGATTGAAAAAAAAGCAAGCGGATTCTTCCACCTTACAGAGTACAAATCTTCAGGTGAATTAATTAGTAAATTAGAATTGGAGCTTAAACGCGATGAGCGTGTGCTACGTTTCTTGACCATTAGATTAGACCGTCATGCGGTAGCATATAATGAGAAAAAACGCAGTGGGGCTTTCAATAAAAAACCTAAAACGGAGGCTGCAGTATAATGGCAAAGGATCAAATACAATATGTTACTGCTCCAAAAGTGGACGATAACAGAAAGAAGTATTGCCGTTTCAAAAAGAACGGAATTAAATATATTGATTACAAAGACGCAAATTTCTTATTGAAATTCATCAATGACCAGGGTAAATTATTACCACGCCGTTTAACCGGTACTTCATTGAAATTCCAACGTAAAGTGGCTCAAGCGGTAAAACGTGCACGTCACATTGGTTTGTTGCCTTTTGTTGCTGACCAATTAAAATAGGAGCTGAGAAATGGAAATTATTTTAAAACAAGATATCAAGTCCCTAGGGGAAAAAGATGATATCGTTTCTGTAAAGCCAGGATACGGCCGTAACTACCTGATCCCTCAAGGATTTGGCCAGTTGGCTACTGCTTCAGCTAAGAAAGTATTAGCAGAAAATTTAAAGCAGGCTGCTTTTAAACAAGATAAAATTAAGAAAGATGCTGAAGGCATTGCGCAACGTCTTGCTGACGTGAAGCTGTCTATCGGTGCTAAAGCTGGTGAAACAGGTAAGATTTTTGGTGCAGTAAACACTATTATGATTGCTGATGCATTGAAACAACAAGGTTTTGATGTTGACCGTCGCCGTATCACTTTCGAAACTGAACCTAAATTTGTTGGTGAATATGTAGCCAACTTAAACTTGCACAAAGAAGTGAAAGTTAAAGTTCCTTTCGCAGTTGTAGCTGAATAATAACAAACTCTTGTTAACAAGATGTTAAATGCCGCTCTGTAAGAGCGGCATTTTTGTTTTTAGGCTTTTGAATGTTTTCTTACCAAGCGCTATAAAGGGCTTTTCTATAAAAATATTGGTAACCAGGGCCAATGCAATCGAGATCAATAACGCTATTAAACAATGTAGGCCCACGTATATTGTCCCTGTATAGTGTACCATTGTCTGTTGAATCAGGAATCCCCAAAGATAAATGCCGTATGAAATATCATACCTTGGCCGTAACTTAACCACTGACTTTCTTGAACTGATATAGGTAATTACTGAGCAAAAGGTGATCATTAACACAATCTGTGCATATGGACCACCTTTGCAAAGAAATAGGAATATCCCTGCTATCAACAATACGTATAAATTGATCACCAATTTGTCTGCATTAACAGCCAGTAAACATCCAAGAGCAAAAGACATAGGGAGTAAGCTAATGTCTGGGTTGATCCCCAAAAATGCGAATAAAATAGGGGTTTCTAAAAGCGCATCACCAATAACAAAGGCGATAGGTATGTTTAGATAGTATTTGTTGAACCTTCCTAGTAATAGAAATGTCACCAATAAAAAGATATAACACCCCATTTCATATTTAAGGCTCCATAGTGAACCATTTACGGCATGAGGATAGGGATTACTTGCAAAAAGTCCTGGTAAATAGTATTCGGTATTGAAAATCAAGTTGTTGTATATATATGAAAAACTGTTAAGACCAGAAAAGTAATCTATGGTACTCAAAGTAGTTAGGAACGGTCCGAAGATGAAGACGGTGATTAATAACAGAAATAAGAGTGCAGGGATAATCCTGAAAATTCTTGATATGACGAAATATACACCATTCTGCTTGGAAAGATAGCTGTTGGTGACCACGAGTCCACTAATGAAGAAAAATGCTTTGACGCTAAGTGACCCCGAATAGGTAAAGGGAAAAAAATAGCCTATCGGATCTGCCCAGTGACCCGAAAGGCCGTTTAAAACTGGACTATGGCCTATTATTACTAAACAAGCAAGTATAATACGTATTAAGTCGAAATTGTTATTTTGTTTAAAAAGTAATTCAGATATTTTCATTCTGATTAGAAGTTGGCGGGCTCTTAGATTGTGTTTTGTGTAAACTTAACTGAAATGTAAATAAGCTCCACAATATATGGAAATTGACTGAATTTTGTAGTTCAAAAGGCGTTATTATCTTTGCAGGAATGAAAAAGGGGAATAGTAGAAAAAAAGGGAACAGTAAGTCGCCCGTGTTTAAAAAGATCACAGCAGTAGTAACAAGAGTTTTCCTCTGGTTTTTGATGGTAACAGTGCTTTGGGTGCTTGTATACCGTTTTGTAAATCCCCCCATTACATTATTGATGATCCAGCGAAATATCGAACGAAGCAGTGAGGGTAAGTCTTCAAAGATGGAGAAGGAATGGGTAGATTTTGAAGATATATCTGATAATATGAAACGTGCGGCGGTCTCTGCCGAAGATCAGCTATTTCTAAAGCACATAGGATTTGATCTGAAGGCCATCGAAAAGGCATTTGAAACAAATAAGAAGGGCAAGAAGATTAAAGGAGGAAGCACTATATCTCAGCAGACCGCAAAGAATGTATTTCTCTGGCCTGGACGTTCATGGATTAGGAAAGGGTTTGAGGCTTACTTTACCTTGTTGATTGAGATTTTCTGGAGCAAGGAGCGTATCCTTGAAGTATACTTAAATGTAATAGAGATGGGTGACGGAGTATACGGAGCGGAGGCTGCTGCTCAGGAGTATTATGGTAAATCATGCCGTAAAATGACACGTGGACAAGCTGCGTTGATTGCCGCATGTTTTCCTAATCCAAGGAGATGGACGCCAAAGAAGGCTACTACATATATAAGGCACAGGCAATACCTGATTATGAGAAATATGAGAAGGCTGGGGCCGCTGGATTTTTAAGATTCCTGAATAGAGATAAAGGGATGGTTACAATAGATGTGCAAATACTTTGCTGTGCCAGCTTTGCTCGAATGGGATTTCCCACTTGGTTTCAAATTCCTGTAATGTCTGTACAAGGTTGTTAAATACAGTCGTTTTAGGGCCTACTGCCTTAATATTTACCAGGGTTTCAAAGTCTTCTTTATTGGTTACGATCACTTTACCGTCGATTTTATAGGCAATGTTAAATCTGTTGAACAGGTCAATATTGTATGTTTGTTCGAGGTCCTTGATGATGCGGACCGATGAATCGATAGAACAACCAGTGACACCAGCGGAGGCTTCGTCAACAAAAAACACAATAAAAAAGTTGTATAAAACTTCGGCTTTCGCAGCTAATTGATGGCCATGTGCTTTCCATTGAACCGTAAAATCGTTCAGTTTTTGCTGGATTTCTTTTACTTCCTCATTGCTGAAAGCACGGTTACTTTGGTATACCCAAACTCTGGATTGTGGAGAAAAACTCATAATCAAAAATACAAAATTATTTATACTTGATCATACTAAAAAATTAACCTGATGAAGAAGTTTACATTAAACATAAAAATGTGCCTCTCATTAATGATGTGCTTGGTTTTTATGGCCTTCTCAACCGCGATGAACCTGGACGAGCAAACTGTATTTATTCAGAAAATGCTGATGGAGCACTATGATGAAAGTGCTAGCCCAGTACAAATTAAACGCTATGAAATAAATGTTACTAACACTGGTTTTTGTCGGTATAAGCGATTTTTTGCGAAAGGGAAGGTAGAGTATTTTTCATTTAATCTGCTGAAATTTAAAGACCTAGATTATTATGGGAACGATAAAAAAGGCACATTGTTGATCCGTACACTAGGGGATGATGTAATTGTTCAAACCTATAATGATAAAGAAGGGGGGGATATTGACAGTATGGCGTCTTATATGTCCATTCCCTTAAAAAACATTGAAGCACATGATCTGATTTCTATCTCAGAACGGATGGTTAAAATGAATGCGCTGCTATTGGCTCAAAAATAGTAAGCACCTCAGTTTCTTCATGTCTGGAGGCTACCAGAATCTCTGTGTCGCCTGCATGCTGTTTAAATAGTTCAAGTACCAGTTGCGGATCATTGTTATCTTTTGATAAGTGTGATAGCAATAGGTGAGTCATGAATTTTGGCTTGTGGTTAATGAAAACTTCCAGTGCCTGCTTATTGGATAAATGGCCTTTTCCTCCGCTGATGCGTTTTTTTAAGAAATATGGATAGGCACTTCTGCTTAATAGTTCATCATCGTAATTTGCTTCCAGGAAAGCTGCATGGCATTGTTTAAAGTGATGTATCAGTGGTTCACAGGCCATTCCTATGTCTGTAAATACGCCAACTTTTGTGGTTCCGCAGGCTATAACAAAACTATGTGGTTCTGAAGCATCATGTATTTTTAGAAATCCGGTTACTGTTAGCCGGCCTATTTGGACAGGTTGATCGCTATAAAGAGGCTTGATTAAGTCTTGTCGCAGGTTAAATCTGCAGCCATTTAATGTTCCTGAGGTAACGTGAACAGGGAGGTTATATTTAGCAGCCAGGGTGCACAGGCCTTTTACATGGTCAGTATGTTCATGTGAAATAA
This sequence comes from Pedobacter psychroterrae, assembly GCF_004331695.1. Classification (GTDB taxonomy): domain Bacteria; phylum Bacteroidota; class Bacteroidia; order Sphingobacteriales; family Sphingobacteriaceae; genus Pedobacter; species Pedobacter psychroterrae. The sequence goes on from NZ_SJSL01000001.1 coordinate 1,654,621, forward strand.
AAACTGCCCTGACCTTCGTCATCGACAAACCCAACCTGAGCATGCGCTTTTCTGTTTCCCTGCAGGAGATACCTGCATCAACAAGTATGGCATCTTCCTCATTGGCTATGTAATAGCAATTGCCATTGCTGCCCGAATTCAGCGAAGTAATATATAGTGTATTACAATCCATTAGCCCTTACGGTAATCTCTGCTATGTCTAATACTTCTACATTTTGCTCCTGGTCTTTAAGCTTTATGCCATCGCTCAACATAGTCATGCAAAATGGACAACCCGCGGCAATAACCTGAGGTTGTGTTTCAAGGGCTTCTTCAATTCTTTCAATATTGATGTCCTTATTGCCTTTTTCCGGTTCTTTGAACATTTGTGCGCCACCGGCACCACAACATAGCCCATTGGATTTGCAACGTTTCATTTCAACAAGTTGTGCATCCAACACTTCAAGTGCTTTCCTGGGAGCTTCATAGATCCCATTTCCACGTCCTAAATAACAGGGGTCGTGATAGGTGATTTTTTTGCCTTTAAAACTTTCTCCGCCTTCGGCTTTTAATTTACCCTCGTCAATCAGTTGCTGAATCAATTGGGTATGGTGTATGACTTCGTAACTGCCGCCCAGGCCCGGATATTCATTTTTGATGGTATTAAAACAATGGGGGCAACCGGTTATAATTTTTTTGATGTTGTAGCCATTCAGGACTTCTATATTGGTCATGGCCTGCATTTGGAAAAGAAACTCATTTCCAGCTCTTTTTGCCGGATCACCGGTACAGCTTTCTTCGGTGCCAAGAACAGCGTATTTTATGCCTACGTGGTGTAGGATCTTGCAGATATCGCGCGTAGTTTTTTGTGCACGTTCGTCGTAACTTCCTGCACAGCCTACCCAAAACAATATCTCTGGTTCTTCTCCTTTTGCTATCATTTCTGCCATTGTAGGCACTTCAAAATTTAGTTGCTCGCTCATCTTAACGTTCGCTTTAAGCTATAGTAGATTCGTATTAATTAACTTTCTTTGGCCCAGTTAAACCTGTCGGCCGGAGAATACTTCCAGGGTGCACCATTGTTTTCTATGTTGCCCAGCATGCCATTGATACTGGCAGGCGACTGAGATTCCTCCATTACGGCATAACGTCTCAGGTCTGTAATAATGGCCAACGGATCAATATTTATTGGGCAGGCCTCAGTACAGGCATTGCAACTTGTACAGGCCCATATTTCTTCTCGGGTGATATAAGTATCCAGCAATGATTTGCCGTCGTCAAAACCATTTCCAGTCTTGTCTATGTTTTTGCCAACTTCTTCCATTCTATCTCTCGTATCCATCATGATCTTACGTGGAGACAGGAGTTTACCAGTTATATTGGCCGGGCAAACGGAAGTACATCTGCCACATTCTGTGCAGGTATAGGCATTCATAAGGTTTACCCACGTGAGGTCATTTACATCCTTCGCTCCAAACTTGCCCGGTTCAGTGTCTTCCGGGGTAAATGAAGGGTCCAGCATTGCTTTCACTTCATTGGTTACACTCTTCATATTCGTAAACTCACCCTTGGGCTCAAGATTTGAAAAATAGGTGTTTGGAAAGGCAAATATGATGTGGAAATGCTTGGAATAAGGAAGATAATTTAAAAATGCAAATATACCAATGATGTGAAACCACCAGCAACCTCTTTCGATGGCCGTCAGGATGCCTTCAGAATCCGGTAGTAATCCCTGAAGATACTGGCTGATCGGAAATGCTCCTGCGTTGGTATAGTGCCCGGCTCCAAGTGCCTGTAGTTTCGCGTCTGCCGCATTCATAGTCAGGAAAGCGGTCATTAGTAATACTTCAGTGATCAGGATGTAATTAGCATCTGATCTTGGCCATTTGGTCATCTCCACTCCACTAAATCTTTGAAGTTTCAGAATGTTTCGTCTGACTAAAAATATGATACAAGCAAGCCATACCAACAGTGCCAGTATTTCAAACGAGCCGATCAATCCATTGTAAAGTCCCCCAAGGCCACTAAATATTCTGTGTGTACCAAATATTCCGTCTATCATGATCTCAAGCACTTCGATATTGATGATTACGAAACCGGCATACACGGCGAAGTGAAGCAGGGCAGGAACTGGGCGAAAGAACATTTTAGTTTGCCCGAATGCTACCTTAATCATGGTCATCACTCTTTTTTGCGGCTGATCGGTTCTATCGGTCGCTTTTCCTAAGCGGATGTTGCGGATTACTTTTTTAAGATTATAGCTAAACAAGGCAATTGCTGCCAACGTCATCGCTATAAATATAATTTGTGATGCCATATTTGGATATCTCTTATAGTAGTTGCTAAGTTAACAGAAATACGTTGTAAGCTTTTATTATGCAGGTAATAAAGTTAAAAATTTAGAAGGGTTTTAAATAAAAGAGGTTTATTTTATGATTATTTTTAAAAAAGATTTTGTCATTCAAAAAAAGACACTACATTTGCACTCCCAACCGAGGGGAACGTAATAAGATACGTTGTAATAAAGATGGTACGGTAGCTCAGTCGGTAGAGCAATGGACTGAAAATCCATGTGTCGCCGGTTCGATCCCGGCCCATACCACTTTAAAAGCCCTAACTAATTAATAGTTAGGGCTTTGTTATTTTCATATTTTGTTTAAATCTCAGTATGGGCGATCAAGCGTAAAAGTTGGGGAGGGTTCACCATTGCATTTTTATGGTACCAGTAAAACGCTTTGTCATCATCAATAAAACCTTAAATGTTATAGTAAAGATGTGCAATGTTGTTTATGGAAAGGGCATAGCCTTAGCCAATTTTATGCCATTTGTTAGCGAATTGTCTATTTTTGTAACGCTATGGGTTCTTAGCCGGATAATCGGTCTCACTTCTGGTACTAACAATTTCTCCCGGAAAATTTTTAGGAACCTTATAGCTAACTTTATGCTTAGCCAGCCATTCTACCGTTCTTATTAATGTGGTTTGAAAACCAATACATCTGTAACTGATCGGATATTCTTCCCCTTTCCATAAATGCCCCATGCTTGAATTATATATATACCCTTTACCATATTTCACCACCCATTCTACCGGCCAATTGGTTTGTGTGGCCTCATCAAACGCATAAGACAATACTGTAACATTTTTTGCCGGCCCTCTGGCGTAGGTATATAGTTCCATAGATGGAGTTATCCATTTTTTCGGGTATCCTTTATTGATTTCGTGGCGATTTAAAATATGAATAACTGCATCAAATCGCTCTCCATGGCTAGTACTTTTACCCTCTCCCGGGGGTATAGCAATTATTTTCTTGGTGTCTTTGTCAATTTTCAGGGCATAACCTGTATCCTTGTTTCGCCATGCAAGCCCTATCATTTCATCATACTCTTTCCAGTGTGGAAATGCATTATTTGCAGAGTGTAAAATGTATAAACCACCCCCATCAGCAACAAACCTCTCTAGTTTTTGTTCTACTTTAGGAGGCCACCGTAAATTTTGATTAAAAATATTATTTGTATTCTGAATAATAACCTGATAGCCGCTAAAATCCGGATCCCAGAGCGTCAGGCTATCCTTATTAGTTGTTGCCGGCGCATGGGTTACGGTTACTTCGAAAAGTTTGCTCTCTCCTAATATACCTTTAGTCACTGCAGTAGTCTGTTTCCAATCGTGATTGCTGTACCCATCAATTATTAATACGTTAATTAATGTTTTTTTAGTGCTTTGCCCATGAGCATTCATCGTAATGCTTAGCAAAAGGATGAGCTTAATATAATTATTAATGACCATAACTTAGATAGTTAACACTCGCTTGTTCATCAAAGCTATGTAAAAGGCAAGCGCTATCCAAACAAACATTTTTTACTTATACTTCTCATCAATATCTTTGGATAAACCTCGGGGATGGAGATAATTATTTTGAAAAAAGATTTTTATGTTCAGAAAAAGACGTTAAACTTGCACTCCCAACCGAGGGAAGTATGGCTAAGAAACATGCTTAAATAAGATGGTAAAGTAGCTCAGTCGGTAGTGTAAGGTAAAACCCGTATTAGACCGTTGCTTAAATATAAATTTTTGCATTAAATACTGGGAATATCGTATTTCTGCTCATAAGTATAGTGCTAGTAGGTTATGATTACCCAACCGCTTAGGTAATTTTCAGATCTCTTAGTTTCTAAACAACAAAGGCGCAAGTTCATGCAGGCTGCGCCGCCAAGTTTGAAACTCGTGAGCGGTATTTGCCGATACGTACGAAACCGCATTATAACCAGCTGTTTTTAGTGCTGATGCAGCATTAATGACACCATCAGGCTTTTCTTTACTTCCACAACTCATAAATATCAGTTTAACCTTAGGTTTATTCTTCAATTCCTCGGGCGTGTAGGTGCCTCCGCTAAGCAGTGCGAAGTAATCAAATAACTCAGGCTTATTCAATGTAATGGTGTGCGTTTCCATGCCTCCCATAGATAGGCCTCCCATAGCGCGGTGAGTTTTATCGGCGTATGTGCGAAAATTTGCATCAACGTAAGGAATCAACTCATCAGTTAAAACAGTTTGAAACGGCTCTATTTTAAAACTTCTTATTCCGCCAAATTTCACCTCATTGGTCATACCATATGTCATCACAATAATAAAAGGCTTGATCTTACGTTCGGCCAGTAAATTATCCATGATCAGGTTGGCATGGCCTTGGTTACTCCAAGCCGTTTCATCTTCGCCCCAGCCGTGCTGTAAATACAGGACGGGATAGCGTGTTGATTTTTCCTTGTCATAACCCGGTGGGGTGTACACAAAAGCACGGCGCGAGGTATTTGTGCTTTTTGATGGGAAAAGTATCTGCTGTACATGACCGTGGGGCACATCCTTCAGTGCGTAAAATTCCTGATCTGCCGCAGGTATTTCTATCCCGCTTTCCCAACGGGTGGATCCATAAAAATTTAATGTCCCGGGATCATTGAATATGCCGCCGCCTATAGTTAGATGATAATAATGGAAGCCTTCATCCATGGGGCCTTCTGTGGTGCCTGTAAAAAAGCCATCTGCTCCTTTAATAAGTTTGGTTCCACCCCTGCCACCAAGGCCTAAACTCACCCTTACGCTATCGGCCTGCGGGGCCTTTACCCGAAACCGGGCATAGCCTTGTGAGTTTACCTGCGGATAATCGTGACCAGGCTGATTCACTGACGACGGTTTAAAGTCTTCTTTGATAGTTGTTGGCGATACTTGAGCCTGGGCGGCAACTGCCATGCCTATCACCAGCGCAATCATACTGATATTTTTGTTTGTCATCTTCAATTATTTTTTTACACGTTTATGTAGTGCGTAATTTGCTTACTGTTTTGCAGGCATTGCAGTACTTCTGTACTGGAAACCGCTGTTAGTGCCATTTATTTTATAATCAAATTTAACTTCAAAGTCTTTTACTTTGCCAGCGCGCCAAATCAGAAAATTATTTAGTTTAACTACTTTTTCAGGAGTAGTTTCGCCAACAATTTCGCCGTTCTCTGCACGCCAAAATGTTGGGTCGCCATCCCATCCCTTTAATGTTTTTCCATCAAAAATAGACACAAATCCTAAGCTATCATCTTTAACATAGTTTGGATAAATACCGCCGCCGCGTCCGGCAGCTGGGCGGTTTTGGGGCGCCGCTTGACCTGTGTTTTGTGCCTGCACTGTATTTAATGCAGCAAAAAGAAAAAGTAGACTAGCAGAAGTTTTAATTAAATAACTGATATTTTTCACTTATCATTGTTGTTAACAGGGTGTTAGTTATAATTGGTTTATGACTTCTTTTTTAAGCTGCTTAAGTACTCCAACAAATCAGCTAACTCTTGTTTATTCATAGTTTTATCCAACCCTTCCGGCATTAACGATGTTTTCAATTCTTTAATTGATTTTACATCAGAGGCCTTTAGTTTTTCTGTTGTGCCGCCCGGGTATTTTACATCTACCTCTGTTTCTGTTTTACTGAATACAATACCCGTTACCATTGAACCATCTTTCATTGATATCTCAGACGTTTCATAACCGAAATTAATTCCGTTAGATGGGTTAACAATGTTTTCCAGCAATGCTTCTTTTGGCAGTTTTGAGCCAATTTCTGATAATTTTGGGCCAAAATCCAAGCCTGCTCCATTGACCTGGTGGCAAACAAAACAAGTTCTGGCAAATACTGCCTTGCCCTTAGCTGCATTTGCTTTACGGGCTGTTAACTCTCTAAATAGTGAAGAAAGATCTTTGCCGGTTGACGGAGGGGGAATGTTTGCCGTCACAGCACCACCTGGTCTTGGTCCCGAAGGCGCATTTGCTTTTAGCTCTGCCAATACATCTGCAGGTGTATTGGCAGCGGCAGCCAATTCCTGTACACGCACACGTCCACCTCTGCTTCGTCCAATTGCAGTTGCTGATAATTTACGAATTTCTAGGTTGTATTTGGTATCAAAAGCAACAGATTGTAATAAGTCTAACGATTCTTTAGTTCCAACACTGCCTAATGCTATCAATAAAAGTTTAGACTTTTCTAAATCATTACCGGCAAGCATATTGGTAATTAAAGACGAACCACCTGATTCGGTAAGTGCGGCCAATGATGTTCCGGCTATAGGCATGTTATATTTTTCAATAGCCAATTGCAACAGTTTTGGATTTTCTGAAGTAATCTTATACTGATCAATAATGTCAACATATTCTGGCGTTCCATATAATGATGGAAGAACTTCTTTTAATGTTTTTTGAACCGAAGCAGAACTGCCAACTGCTTTAGAATCCATATGCTTTAACACAAGCCTTGTAAAATCAGGAGTCTTGTTTTGAAGGTCGAGCATTTTTAACAGGTGAGTAGATTTAGCAGTACCTGTATTAAAATCAAAAGCACGGAAATAGCGTAACCTGTTTTCTAAAGGAGTTTTTTCATCAGATGCCAACTGCGACAAATAGGGCAGGGATTCATCTGTTCTGGCGCGCCAAACAATGTCTTTGCTTCCATCATCTTTAAGCGGATTTTTTACCTTTTTCAGGTATGCTTTAAAAAACTGGTCCCATTGGTTATCTGCTCCAATACCTAAAGCTTCAAGGTACCAACGATCTGTGCCTGAATTTTGGGCCGCTAGCGTTGCCCATAATGCAGGTGCATTTTGATCTTTGTTATGATGCAACGCAATAGCCAATTCTCTTTTGATCTGTGGATCAGCATCATTTATCATTTTGGCTACCGTACCGGCAACATCAAGCTTTAACTGCCTGGCAGCACGTAGACCTACAATTCTGATATTAGGGTCAGCATCTTTAATAGCCTGTTGTATGTAAGTGCTACCTTTGCCCGGCATTTTTACCAGTGCCCATAATGCCCTGGCACGTAATCTGGAATCAGCCGTTTTTTGTCTCCACAGCTTTTCTAATTCAGGTATGGCCCTGGTGCCCAATGCCTGTAAACCAACCCATGCTTTGTAGCGTACAGTTAAGTTGGCATTTTGTAATGCACTAACTAAACCTGCTGCACTATTAAAATCAAATACAGGAATGGTGTAGTCATTTTTTCCGATAGGGAATACTCTGTAAATTCTTCCCTTGTCTAAATCACCGGCCTGGTGCCCACCCACACCCGGATCATACCAATCTGCAATAATTAATGATCCATCAGGCGCTGCACATACATCTACTGGCCTAAACCATTGATCTGTTGGATCAGTTAATATGTTGGCAATAGTTGCAGTATATCCCGCACCTTTATTTGTAACCGGATAGGCACGAACCACATTATTTCCCGGTTCAGCATGTATCATTTGATTTTGATAAATTTTAGGTAACAGCGTTCCTTCATATACCATCATCCCCGAAGGTGAACCAGCACCTGTTGCTAATAAATTAGGCACTACGCCCGGATCATTTTGGTGCCAGTGCAACAGCGGAGTTTCTTTTTCCATATTTGTACGGGGTGATCTCCAGCTGGCATTGCTCATTTCGTCGTTAAAACCAAATTTGCCATACTCCATTACATAGTTAATACGTGTTGATTTGTTTCCATCATCATCATTATCACTTTGCCAAAGGGTACCGTAACTATCAATAGCTACTTCAAACATATTTCTGAAATTACTGGCAACAACTTCTACATTAGATCCGTCAGGGTCGCATCTTAAAACCATACCCTGGCGATATTTATTTTGATCAATAGGGTCACCATCCTGGTCTAACACGGGATTGTTATTTTTGTCCCGTATCTGTTTACCTTCGTTACCAAGGTTGAAATATAATTTTCCGTCTGGCCCAAAAGTAAAGGCATGTGCGCCATGGTCATGCTGTTCGCCGCCAATCCCCTGGAACATAATTTCTTTTCTATCGGCTTTACCGTCCTCGTTATCGTCATAAAAAGCCCATATATAAGGGCTTTGCGCTACAATCACGCGTTTACCTAAAACGCAAATACCCAGTGGGGCGTTCATTTCTGGTCCCTGGTAAAAAACAGTGCTTTTGTCCATCACACCGTCCTTATTAGTGTCTTCCAACATCATAATCCGGTCGCCGGTCGGGTTAGTTGGTTTTTTGGTTATATCAAAGCGATAATTGTAGGCTTCGGTAACCCAAACCCGTCCTTTTTCATCTACCGAAATGTTGGTTGGATTTTTTAGCATAGGCTCAGTTGCCATTACCTGTATGTCCAAACCGACAGCCGGCACCAGGCCATTAATTCCTGGCGATTGGATGGTTTTTTGCCTGGTTAATGAAGTGTATGAGTACAATATTGTACACGATGCAACAACCAGTGGAATTGATAGAATCTTAGTAAAATGCCTCCTTCTAAATGTATTCAGTTTCATGTTTTTTATCAATATTTTTAGGTATGCAGGTTTAGTGATCTTGATTTCGATTGATATCTAAATTATGGTATCGTTACACATCACATATCTCAATGCTCTGTTTTAATGATGCCAGTTTATCTTCGCGTATAGGTATAAACTCCTGTGCCACAAATCCTTTAAAGCCAGTATCTACAATGGCCTTCATAATTGCCGGATAATTTAGCTCTTGTGTTTCATCAATTTCATGTCGTCCCGGTACACCAGCGGTATGATAATGTGAAAAGTATTTATTATATTTTTTAATGGTTGCAATTACGTCTCCTTCCATAATTTGCATATGGTAAATATCATATAACAATTTGAAACGATCTGAACCAACACCTTCGCAAACAGCTACTCCCCATTTGGTATGATCACATTGATAATCCCGGTGATCAACTTTGCTATTTAACAGTTCCATAACTATTGTTACGTTGTATTTTTCCGCTGTCGGCATTAGTCTTTTAAGCCCTGCAACGCAATTCTTAATTCCTTGCTCATCGTCTAAGCCCTTTCGGGTACCTGAAAAACAAATGATTTGACTTATACCCGCTTCAGCCGCTTTAGGAATCAAATCTTCATAGCTTTTTACCAATTCGTCATGTAACAACGGATCGTTAAATCCCTGGTTTATGCCTTTTCCAGCTCCATCTGCCAGGGCAACTGTTAATCCGTGTTTTTTTACTATAGCCCAATCTTTAGGGCCAATAAGGTCAAGGCCTGTAATACCCATTTTTTTAGCGGCCAGGCAAAAGTCTTCAAGCGGTATAGCGTTGTAGCACCACTTGCATACCGAGTTATTTATTCGCCCCTTTAAAGGCCCAAGCGCGGCTTCGGATGCTGATACATGTGCAAATAAGTTTTCGCCCACCATAGCGGCAACTGCAGTAGCAGCAACTTTTTTCATCATACTACGTCTAGATGAAGGTTTGTTTAACATTCCCATTTGGTTAGTTTAAGGTAGTGAATATTTTTATAAATCATTAAATGACAGTCAGTTAAAATCATATTATATTGTCTGCTGTTTTGTGGGAACAGGCCCGAATGCTTTCGGGACATTATTCTGCGCATTTGTAATACTTACCGCGCTCTGGAAAAGCATACTCTTTCGATGTTCATGTCTGATTGGTCTATTTGGTCCTGTAAAATTAGGATTAATTGTAACCTCACATTTTCCCAAAAAAGACTTCTTTATGCACAAAACAGACTTTTAGCTATTCAAAATTGAATAATTCGGTTGACTAACCTCAAGTGTGCATTTTGGAAAATATGTGGCTCTTTCCAACTTTTGGCGAAATACCCAACAATGTGATCTAGGTTCCTTTATGGAATGAGAAGTAACCTTGTATCATCGAAAGACTAAGAATGTTGTTGAATATATTCGATTAATGATGATTGGTTGGAAAAAGTCGGAAAAAACTAAATATACAAATCGACGATTCTACGTAAATCAGACTGGAAATGTTTCGTGATTTGCATACTTCTCACCATACTTAGAATAGCTCGATTTCATAACTGAATCGGGCTATTTTGCTTTTAAAAGCACATTTTCACTCCAATTACAGAGATGTTCCGATACCAACGTTTATTAGGAGAAAATTTTTACCAAACAAAATCCGTAATCAGCAAACTTCTGACTAAGAATGTTGTTCTCTACCTGCAAAAGTGGCTATTACTAACCCCGGTTATACCCAATAGCTGCTAAAGGACAGAAATACAAACAATAAAACCGATTTACCTATGAAAAACGAACTGATTGATCAGATCACCAATAGCTTAAAAGAGCTGAATTTTGCACCCACAGGGAAAGAGAACATCGACCAGGGAGAAAGACTCATTTCGGTGCTCGCCGGAAGCTGGTTGTTATATAAGAGCCTGAAGAATATCGGCAGACATCCCTTTCTCGGACTTCAGGGAGCCGCTGCAGGTGGATTAATGCTTTACCGCGGAGCGACAGGAGTTTGCCCGGTATACAAACAGCTGGGTAAAGATACTTCTGATCCTGAAGCGATCAGCATCATTGAGCACATTACTGTCAATGTTCCGGTGGAAAAGGTATACGCCTTCTGGCGTGATCTATCCAACCTTCCTAAATTTATGAAACATTTAAAAAGCGTGGAAGAAATAGACCAGGAAGTATCTGTATGGACTGCCAACACGCCGGGCGGACTGATTGATCTGAAATGGAATGCCCAGATCACCAGAGAGCAGGCTGATGAATACATCGGATGGCAATCCATGGAGGATTCAATGATCGACAACGCAGGAAAAGTGGAATTCAAACAAACCCTCAACGGTACAGGCACAGAGCTGCACATCGAAATTGATTATTTCCCTCCAGCGGGCAGTGTCGGCCGGGGCATCACTTCTTTGTTCAATGGCACATTTGAACGGATGATCCGTGAGGATATCCAAAACTTTAAAGCGCATGTAGAGACCGTAGATTTCAAGCAATATGCAGGCCTTAGCTAATCGGGATCGCTATGGAATCTACGATATATTTTGCCATTGCCCTTGGTATTATACGAAAGCCTTAAGCATACCGGGCCCCGCTAAGGGGCCTGGTATAATACTATTATACTGGAAGCGTAAACTTAAATGTGCTGCCTTTTTCCGGACGAGCTTCCACCCAGATTTTACCATTGTGTCTTTTAATGATCTCTGCACATAAGTACAGGCCGATGCCGAAGCCAGCTATTTTTTCCGTCTCTTTTCGCTCCACCCGGTAATGTGGCATAAATAGTTTCTCTCTGTCTTCCGGCGCTATACCGATACCCTCATCCCGGATCTGAACTTCAATATTATTTTCCAGCACTGTGCATGAGATTTCAATAGTTGCGCCCTGATCAGAATATTTAGCCGCATTACTGAGCAGGTTCACCAATACCTGTTCAATTTTTTCACGGTCAGCATTTGCCCTGATCTCCTGAGTTGGAATTAGTACAATATGATGTGATGCTGTAATAAATAAAGTTTCCTCAATGACTTCGGCTATCAGTTTATCCAGCATGAAATCCTGCTTGTTCAGGTGGATTTTACCTGCCTCTGCACCTGATAGATTAAGGAGGCTATTGATCATGTTGAGCATCTTTTTAACCTGCTTTTCAACTTTTGATAAGGCCCCGATGGTAAAATTGTCCTTCTGTTTTTTAGCCCAGCTACTTAGCAGCTGCACATAGGCTTTCAAAGCAGTAAGTGGAGTTTTTAACTCATGACTGACCATGCCGATAAATTTGGTCCTTCTCAAGTCATTTTGTTTTTGCTCAGTGATGTCTATTACGATCCCTGAAAAGTAGCTGTTGCTGATATCAGAATTGCTAAAGCCGCCCGTTACACTTAACCATCTGGTTGTTTGATGCTGACGATCAACCACCGGACATTCAATATATAAACCGGTATGTTTGGTGAAAGCAAATTCAATCGCTTGCAGAATACCTTTTCTGTTCTTGTCGGCAACCTGTAACATCGCATCCTCAAAAGACATTTCCTGATCAGGCGAAAAGCCAAAAAGTTCTTTTGTGCGTTTGGAAGGCAGAAATTTCATGGATACTGTTTCGATGATCCAAATACCCACATGCGCGGAATCCAGTGCAATTTTAGCGATGTCTACAGCAGAGAATGTTTCTTCATTATCCTTTCTTGGATTGTCTTCCTTAAGGCCGTTTTCTTCGCTATTCTTATTCATTGTTCTTGCAGGGAGTAGATTCGGCTGTAAAAATACCATATTTATTTGGTACTTAATTTTTTGCCTTACAAAATGTCATGACCGTCCAGGAGTACTTGAAGCCTCCAATTCCCAGATCATGCGGTAACTAATGGTTGCCAAAATTTCAAGATAGACCTCTTCATCTGCTCGCAATTATATGTTTTAACCTTTGGCAGCCAAGAGTATAACAAGAAAGAGCATCATCGGTTTTCAACTTTTACTTCACTTTTACAAGGAAAACTAGTTTTTCTAAACAAACAATAAGTTATTTGACCTGTTCAGTTAATACTCAATCTCTAAAACATCTTTTATGAAAACCGGGGCCCGAAATAGCCGTCCTCCAATTTATTACTCCGGTACCAGTGGTTTGTTGTTGCCGGTGTCTAATAAACTGTTTTATCCCGAAGAATTTAAGGAGAAAAGCCGTCTTTACTTTTATGGGTCTCTGATGAACAGCATAGAAATAAACAGTTCTTTCTATAAGGTTCCAATGGCATCAACAGTAGCTAGATGGGCTATTGATGTGCCAGAGGATTTTAAGTTTACTTTTAAACTATCCAAAGAAATCACACACAATAAAGGACTAGCATTTGATCCCGAAGCAGTAAAACATTTTGTGAATGTAATTGACAGGGTAGGGGATAAAAAAGGGAGTCTACTGGTACAGTTTCCGCCCAGTGTGCGGATTGCTCAGTTTAAACAACTTGAGTTGCTTATAAATGTATTGAATGAATCTGATCCATCCAGATGTTGGGATATTGCCCTGGAGTTCAGGCATACTTCACTGTATCACAATGAAGTATACGGATTACTGGAGGAGCATGCTATGGGTATGGTGATTCAGGACAAACCACCGGCCGTTACTCCCATGCTGGACACCATGCTCCCTTTCGTTTACCTGCGTTTTCATGGGCCTGGGGGGAACTACCGAGGCAGTTATGAAGATGAGGTGCTCTATGAATACGCGGGCTATATCCGGGATTGGATATCGCAAGGGAAAACGGTCTATGCCTATTTCAACAATACAATGGGGGCAGCAGTGGCCAACCTCTTTACCTTAAGAAGTATGGTGTTGAGCGAAGACGACTGGGTCTGACAGATTTTAATAACTAATCGTCTGATTTCCCTGACAATTTCCATACATAAGAACCTCCATCTTTGACGATGCCAAAATAATCAAAGGTGCCGGTTGCCCTATCGCCTGCAGCATCAAGTGCTTCTGCACCAACTATTCCGCTATTTTTGTTTGCCTGTTCCACGAATAATGTTTTTATTTTCGCAAAACTAGCTGTGCTTCCATTGTTTGCTTCAATGGTATAGGCTATGGTCCACATAGCATCATAAGCCGCCAGCGCAAATGCGTCGGGTTCTATCATAGTCTTAGCTTTGATCCGCGCTGCAATGGGCTTCCATTTTGATTCTGTAGCAACAGGCAATCCAAATGAAGGTGCAAAAAAGCTGGTTTTGATAGCAAATTCTGCAACTGTGGCATCATTTAAAAAAGCTGTACTTAACACTACACCATCGCCGCCAAACCATTTTACACTACTCAGCAAAGGATCTGCTGCCGCCAGCTTAAAGATTTCAGTGCCTTCATCAAACGAGGCCAGGTAAATACCTACTTTGTTCGCTCCATACAAAGCAATCAGGGTATTGAGCTGAGCTTTTATATTCGATACAATAGTCGAGTAGTCGGTTAATGCTGTGCCGTAAGGCGCAATGGGTACCGTTTGCCCACCTTTAGCTGCAAAAGCTTCGCCGGTAGAAGTTTGCAAGCCCCTATTTCCTGCATCATCCCGGGCAATGGTGACCAAGCCTTTAAACCCCCTTTTTGCAATTGTGGCTGCAATTGCTGCTCCTTCAATTTTGTCGGATGGACAAAAGCGAAAAATGGCGTCATTGGCAATGGCCAGGCTGCCTGCAGTACTGCTTTGGCTAATTACTATAATTTCTGCAGCATCACTTAATGGTTTTATAGCTGCTAGTTCAGCGCTGGACTGTGGACCTATGACAAAACTCTTTTTATCAGTTTTGGCTTTAGTGAACAAGCTTTTTGCAAGCTCGGTCTCCAATTTTGTGTCTGATACAGAAACTGCCAGTTTGAAGGGAGAATTTTTGCTGATCAGGTAAGCATTGATGTCTTCAGCAGCAATTTCTATTGCTGCTTTTGACGTAAGGCCTAATGACGACCAGTTGCCCGTTAAGGAGAAAAGCCCCTCAATAGTTACGGTCTGCGTTGAAACCGGATCTTTCTTTTTGCATGATATAATGCCAGTTGTTATGGCAACCAAAAAAATCGTATAGAAAAAAAATCTTTTCATTTATAGTAACAGTTAAATGTAGGTATCTATCACTAACATACATAAATATTTTTAGTAACCAGGGTAATTGTGCCGGTTTTCTTTGTTTTACAGTGCTTTAGGCTCAGCTTTCAAAAAGTCGTGGAAATACTATCCTGGTTATAAATTCGAATTGTTCTTGTTTTACAAACAATTCGTAACCCAGATAAGTTATAAGTAGAAAATTGACGAACTGGAATAACTGTAAATGACAAACGAAGCAACAACAGCCAACGATCCTTATTCGATCAGGCTGCATGGAATAAATCTGACGGTATATCCGGGGGAAGACGGCACCTACGATGTATATAAAGAATCACGACAAATAACCCAATTATATACCGAGATAGAGCACAACCAAGTTGTCTGGGAAAGTACTAATTGGATTGATAAAGATTATATCAATGAAATAGGAAAGAAAATTGAGGAGCACGAGTCAGTTCTTTAAAGGTTTTGTATCTTTAACACGAAATACCGGCTTATGATAACGACAAAAACTGACAGTATTGAGGCATATATCTCTGGTTTTCCAAAGCATATCCAGGAAATACTTGAGCAAATCCGGTCGACCATAAAAAGTGTTGCTCCAGATGCCAGTGAGGCCATTAAGTATGCCATACCAACTTTTATACTCAACGGTAATCTGGTTCATTTTGCCGGGTATAAAAATCATATCGGACTATATCCAGCACCGTCGGGTATGAAGCAATTTGAAGAAGAGATTGCGATGTATAAAACAGGAAAGGGCACATTGCAGTTTCCTATTGACCAGCCAATGCCCCTTGATCTGATTGCCCGGATAGTAAAATTCAGGGTACAGGAAAATGAGGCGAAGACAAAGAAAAAAATAACATTTAAATCTGTAATTATCTATAATGCCTCTTTCTGATACGGAGTATATAAGCATTCTAAAAACCCAATATTTCGAGTACGAACAATTGAATAAGTTTTTCAATCTTTCAGGAGATTTGCTTTGTATTGCTGGGTTTGATGGATATTTTAAAAGGATAAACCCTACTGTTTCTCAGGTTTTAGGTTATACACAAGAGGAATTGATGGCCCAGCCAATCAATGAATTTGTATTTAAAGAAGATAAAGTTGACACCCAGCAAAGCAGGGTCCATGTCTACCAGGGTAAGCCCTTATTGGGTTTTGAAAACCGGTATGTTACCAAAAGTGGTGAAATAGTATGGCTTTCCTGGACTTCTATGCCCGATATAGAGAAGCAACTGGTTTTTGCCATCGCAAAGAATATTACTGAAAAAAAGAAGATCGAAGAGGAAAGAAATAATTTTATTGCAAATCTTACGCAGGTCAATCAGGATATTAAGCAATTTACAAGGATGGCTTCTCATGACATCCGCTCACCTATCAGCAATATGCTCAGCATTTTTAACCTTTTTGATAGTACAAAGATTACTGATCCGGACACTACAGAACTTTTACGTCTGCTTAAAAATACGAGTAAGAATCTTAATGATATTGTCAATAACTTTCTGGATGTAATGATTAACAACGACAGATTAAATGCACTGGTTGAGCAATTGAGTCTGACCGAATCATTAGAAACGGTTAAAAATTCTATTAGCACGCTGATTGCCGATTCAGGTGCAGTGATTAACTCAGACTTTTCAGCCTTTGACTTTGTTAAGTTTAATAGGATTTATATGGATAGTATATTTTTAAATCTAATTACTAATGCCATAAAGTATGGGGGTGCTAATAGACCTTCATTGATTAATATTCACACAAAAAAGGATGGTGCCGTAAACCAATTAATCATATCAGATAATGGCTCAGGCTTTGATTCAGAAAAATTAAAGGATAGTGTATTTGGTCTTTATCAAACATTTCATGGCAATTCTGACAGTAAGGGTATCGGACTTCATCTGGTATATACTCATGTGACTTCACTCGGTGGACACATTGCTGTGCAAAGCAAAGTTGATGAGGGGACTACATTTACCATTACATTCCGGTCTGAGAAATAGGTCTTAACTTATCATTTTTAAAAAATATAGGCAATCGATTTGGATTAATTCTAAATAATAACAATCTTTGCGTATCAACGATATTCGATGCCAAACATGCAAGAGATAACTTCACTACCTACCGTACATTTTCAAGAAGTGTTTAGTACTGTCAAAGGTGCTATCTATCAATCTGATGATGAATGTTGCTGGTATATTGATTTTGCAGGCAAGCTGGCCCGGTTTGACTACCGCAATCTCTTGAAACTGAAAAAGGCAGTTTATCAGATTGACATAGAAGCACTGCTGCTAAACAGTACTAAGGCTCCAGATCTTGAGATTATTTTTATCTGTGCTTGCGACCATTGCTATGTACTGTCCTTATTACAGATCATAGCATTAAAGGAACTGTTACAGGGAACTTTTGTTATGCTCGAACTGAATCATATCCTATTTGATCGACTTTATAGGATAGTAGTCTGATTTACTTAGAATTAGAATCTTTCCATATTGCCTTTATATTCCTCTTTGTGTATTAATTGCATTATTTTTGATGTTATAATACCATTAATCTATAGGAAATATGAAAGATATCATGCGCATAAAGTGCTTACTCTCCTCAGATGTAGAGACACTTATAAATCAACAAATAAAAAAAGAAGCCCATTCATCAGCAATCTATCTCTCGATGGCATCGTGGTGCAACCGCAATGGGTATGATTTTTCAGCTGATTATTTTTTCAAACAGGCCGAAGAAGAAAGACTACACCAGCTTAAATTCTTTAAATATCTGCTGGATATGGGGGGGAATGCTGTTTCTCCTGAAATCACTAACGTAAAAGGAGAATATAATTCATTTCGTGAAGTATTTGAAGAGGCTTTGGACCAGGAAATCAGCGTTACGCAGTCTATCAAGAATATCGCTGCGCGCTGCTATAAAGAACAAGACTTCGTTACTATCGAATTCTTAAACTGGTTCTTTAAAGAGCAAAGAGAAGAAGAATATAAAGCCCGCCGTGCGCTGGAATTATTCGAAGTGATAGGAGAAGAAGGAACAGGCAGATGGCAGATTGATAAACATGTTGGCAGTATCGAGTACACTGAGGGATGATTCTCTGACAGCCTGCTGAGTTAGCCGGTTAATATTTTAAAAGGTACATGTTGGTGCAAAAGCAAACAATATGTACCTTTTTTGTTCTATTAAATGTTGGGAGGAATTATGTCTAAGAAAGATAAAAAGGAAAAGCATAAAAAAAATCCAAAAAAGCACAAAAAGGATAAACTTAAAAAAGAGTGCTGTGAAAAATACCTGAGAGGGAAGCGTTGTAGTAACTGCCCTTTAGGGTAGGTGAAAACAGCGTCTGCACCGGGGTTCATAACTGTCCTTTTCGCCCAATAAAATTTTGGCCTCACTGGTAGCTGTACGAAATGAATACATCGCCGGACATCCACATCTTACACAAACTGCATTTACCTTTGTTACCAGTTCGGCAATTGCCATCAATGCGGGAACCGGTCCGAATGGCTTACCCATAAAGTCCATATCCAGGCCGGCCACGATCACCCTAATCCCTTTTTGTGCCAGCTTATTGCATACCTCAGGCAGATCTTCATCAAAAAACTGGGCTTCATCTATTCCCACTACCTGTGTGTCAGGGCTTAAAAGCAAAATCGACGAAGAGGTTTCAACAGGAGTGGATTGTATAGAATTCAGATCATGAGATACAATGAGCATTTCATCATACCTGGTATCTGTTTTTGGCTTAAAGATCTCCACAGTTAATTTAGCAATCTGCGCCCTTCTTAATCTCCTTAATAATTCTTCTGTTTTGCCTGAAAACATCGAGCCGCAAATTACCTCGATGCTTCCGCCAAATTCTTCCCTTCTATAGTTCTGTTCGCTAAATAACATGTGTATTGAGTACTTGTAGACTGCTAATATCAGAATTTTGTAGTACTTTTGGGTTTCAAGTTACCAACATAAAACCTTAATTCTTTCGTTATTAAGCTATGATCAATCAAAGCAATATCTTCAAAAAAATAGGATACATTTTAAATGAGCTTCAGGATCAGTATCAATTTTTGTCTGAAAATCCTGAACAACTTAGTGAACTGGAGCTGGAACTTTTTCTTGCGAACGCAAACTTTCTTTCCGATCATGTGGAGATTGTAAGAAAGCTTAATAACAGTAAAACGACAAAAGAACTTCCTCAGCATGTTGAAATATCAAAAGACGATATTATACAACCAATACAGCAGGAAGAAATTATACATCAGGAACAACCCCTACAGCTGGAACAACCCTTGCAAGCGTTACAAAGCAACGATAATTTGCTGATCGAAGAGATAGAGCGGGAAGAACTACACCAGGATGATTTACCACCTGCCTTTGAGTTCGTAATTAATGAAAACCCTCCCACCGATAGATTTGATTTCGAAGAGAAATCAGTAGTGGATATGTTTGACAGAACCCTGAGCAAAGAGGAAGAACTCATTATTGCAGAAAAGCAGAGATTAACTGAGGCTCCTGAGCCTGTATTTACCCCAACAGCTGCAAATACATTTACTTCTCCACAGCGGCCTACTTTAAATGATTTGCTTGCCGGAAAGAACAATTCCAATAATCTGGCTGAAGAAAATGCCAAACCTCCTATTACAGATCTTAAAAGAGCCATTACGCTCAATGAAAAACTGCTTTACATTAAGGATTTGTTCAATGGGTATAACCTCGCTTATTCTGAAGCAATAGACCTGATCAACAAGATGCCTGATTTGCAAACAGCTGATACATTTCTGAAGAATAACTATGCTATAAAAAATAATTGGGAAGTGAAGCAGTCTACCGTTAGCCAGTTTTATGAATTGCTAAAACAACGTTTTCCGGAAGACTAAATAAATCCCATCCTGTTTGAATCCAATTTCAGGAATATAAACAGCAATATGGTAAAGCTCCATAATGATGACCCGCCATAACTAATAAAGGGTAATGGTATGCCAATGACAGGTACAATTCCTATGGCCATACCGATGTTAATGAACACGTGGAAAAAGAGGATGCAGGCTACACAGTATCCGTATACTCTTGAAAATGTTGAACGTTGCCGTTCAGCCAGGTTAATCAATCTCAGTAGCAGAAAGAGGTAGAGGCCTATTACTATTGTACAGCCAGCAAAGCCCCATTCTTCGCCTATTGTAGAGAATATAAAATCGGTACTTTGTGCGGGTACATACCCATATTTCGTTTGCGTACCTTCCAGGAAGCCACGACCTGTTAGTTGGCCTGATCCTATTGCTATTTTAGATTGGATTACATTATAGCCAACTCCTTTAGGGTCCATTTTTAAACCCAATATCAACTCTATCCTAGTGCGCTGATGCGGCTTCAAGACTTTTTCATAGGCTACTTTCACTAAAAAAAGGTAGGCTATGGCTACAGCCGTAACTAAAACAGCTGAAAACATCAGCTTTTGCTTTCTTCGGTTCTGATAAACAAAAAAGCCCCCTATGCTGAGTATTATGGGGATCAGAATTTGGATAGGAACCAGGAAATCTGCTATAAACAAGACGATCATCCCTAAAAAGATGAGCAGGAAATAGCCCGACAATCCTTCTCTGTACATAGGAAACATGAATGACAGGAAAACCAGGGCAGAACCGGCATCTGGCTGAAGCATGATCAATGTCAGTGGAATCAGCATGATCAGACCGGCTATGGCGATTGATTTAAAATCTCTGAATTTGGGGTTGAAATTGCCAATATATCTGGCCAGTAAAAGGGCAGTGCCAAATTTTGCAAATTCAGAGGGTTGCAACCTAAATCCCCCTCCCAATGAGATCCAGGCCTGATTACCACCTACGTTTCTTCCTACGATCAGTACCACTATCAGCAAAATTATCGTAACTCCATATACAATTGGAGAAAATACGCTAAAGAATTTGGCTTCCAGTAATAATATAGAAAATCCCAATACCAGACCAGCGACTATATAGATCAGTTGTTTCCCATAATTGCTTGAGAAATTGAACGAGGTGTCCGACACATTAAACACAGAAGCATAAATGTTTACAAAGCCAACAATACACAATGCAACATATACCAGGATGGTGATCCAGTCTACATTAAAAAAGAACCTGTTACTTTGCTGGTTAATCATTATTTGGTGCTGATCGTTTGTCTAATATTATTTGGTCTGGGCAAAACCTTTTTCTCAGTAGAATCTTTAGCGGTTGAATCACCGGATATAACCTTTGCTTTTATCTTTGGTTTTGGAGGAAGGGGTAGTATCACCTGGTTTTTCATCCATTCTACCTGGGCCAATCTTGCTTTCGATGTAATACTGTCTTTCAGGTATTTCTCGGTGAGGTAACTGGCAATTGGAGCTGCGTATGAGCCCCCATATCCTGCATTTTCCACAATTACGGCTATCGCTATTTTCGGATTGTCCCTTGGCGCAAAGCCGATAAATACGGAGTGGTTTTTTCCTCTGGGATTCTGTACCGTACCAGTCTTACCGCACATGACTATGCCGTCTATTCTTGATTCTATTGCAGTTCCCCATGGTGCATTTACGGCATCCTGCATACCATCTATGACCGGGTTAAAATGACGGGTATCTACCCCTACATAATTCTTTTTAACATATTCTTTACTGATCACATGGTTCTTGCCAATAGACTTTACAAGGTGGGGTTTGATATAATAGCCCCGGTTAGCAATTGCGGCCATTATATTTGCCATTTGCAGCGGCGTAGCATCCATTTCCCCTTGTCCTATAGCCAAAGAGATCACATTAGTATAACCCCATTTTCTTTGTTTGTATTTTTCAGAATACCAGGCAGCGTCATACAACCGGCCGGTCCGTTCGCCCGGCAAGTCCACCCCCAGTGTGTCTCCCAGACCCCAAAGCTTCACTTTCTTTTGCCATGCGTCGTAGGCTATTCTCTGGTTTTTATATTTTCGTTGTGTGATTAGTTTCTGAAAAACATAACAGGCATAGGTGTTGCACGACCTGGCAAGCCCCAGTCTCAAAGCAATGTCTCCATCATAATGCTCACATTTCACCTTCAGGTTCCCGGCCTTATAGTAATGAGGACAAAAGAAAGTAGTGTTTGGGTCTATCACACCTTCCTGTAATCCAATCAATGCATCCAAAGGCTTAAAGGCAGATCCGGGTGAATAGTAACCCATGATAGGCCGGATATTAAAAACCCTGTTGGGGTTTTTGAGGAGTTCCATATAGTTATTTCCCTGTTGCCTTCCAACCATTAAATTGGGGTCGTAACCAGGACTGCTCACAAACGCAAGAATCTCCCCTGTAGCAGGTTCAATCGCTACGATACTTCCAATCTTGTTCTTCATTAGTTCTTCACCCATTTTCTGGATCCTAATGTCAAGGGAAGAAATCAGCTGCTCTCCTGAAACAGCAGCCGTATCAAATTTTCCTTCAGCATAACTACCCTTTGGAACGTTCTTGGCATCATACATCATATTGACCACACCCCGTTCGCCCCGCAGTTCCTTTTCGTAAGCAAGTTCAACTCCGGACTTACCTTTGTAATCACCTGAACGGTAATACCCTTCCGAGCGTTCAATGTCCTTTTTCGTAACTTCCTTTATGTAGCCCACGAAATGCCCGGCTATACTGTCCGGATATTGTCTAATTGTCCTGCTTTGAACAAAGAAACCTGGAAAGCGCGAAAGTTGCTCTGATAAAGTCTGATAGATATTAACTGAAAGTTGCTTCTCTAAAATGTTAGGCTGAAACCTCGACTGATTGACAGCCTTCCTGAAATTTTTGTGAAATCTGACAGTATCAATCCCAATGATGTCGCAAAGTGCTATCGTGTCAAATGGTTTCACCTCATTTGGGATGACCATCAGGTCATACACAGGCTCATTTTGAACCAGTATCTTTTCATTCCTGTCCAAAATAACCCCTCTGGCCGGAAAAGTATAGATTCTTCTAAGTACGTTGAATTTGGCTGAAAGGAAATACTTGTCACTAAATACCTGTATGTAAAACAGCGTCCCTAATAAAATAAGGGAGATCAGTATAAATAATCCCTGTACAATATATTTTCGGTTAAACAGATTGTCCATTAGCGCACTTTCCTGTTGTAAAATACAAACTCTATCAATATAACGACAAATAAAGTCAATATACTACTCAGTGCGCATCTTAAAAGCGTGTAATTTATTTCCGTCAGCCGGAAAGTCTCTAAAAAGAACAAGGTAATATGATGAGAAAAGATACATAAAACAGCATATAAAAGAAACCATTTGAACCCCATATTGCCAAGCGTAGGTTCAGGCTCATCAGATCCGTCCCTTACGGTTACCGATATAAACAGTATCCTCACAAATGCCAGTGCAACGCAGGCTGAGGTATGAACTCCTAATGTGTCATAAAATGAATCCAGTGTCAGTCCCGTGCCGAAGGCGATCAGATAAAGCAATATGTTGGGTATACCAAAAGGCAGTAGCAGCAGAAACAATACATACACAAATGGGGTCGCCATATTGTAAAAACTCATATTTCTCAAAATAAGGATCTGAAACAACAGCAGTATTAACCACCTGATTATATTTGCTATGATTAACCTACTGTTCATTTGTCAATTTTGCTTCTAGCTCCTTTTGTTCCTGTGCATATTTATCTTTAATCACGTAAACATACTGCAAAGTACTGAAATCGTTAAAAAGGTTAATTTCTATCGTTTTAAAATTCTCTCCGGCTGAAATTCCTGTATTACTCACTGTACCCACCAACACGCCCTGTGGAAATGACGAAAATCCGGAGGTGATTACGGTATCTTTAAGCGACAGTTTAAAATGATTGGGTATATCTTTTATCTGGGCTTTTCTGTAGTCAAAATTTCCTTCCCCCCAAATGAGTGATCCGACAGCATTGTTTTTTTTGATGCTCACACTGATGTAAGTTTCTTTGTGCAGTAATGACCTGATGGTCGCCAAATGTTCAGAAACATCCTGTATATATCCCACCACACCTTTTATCGGAGAAATAACCGGCATCCCTGCGGAAAGTCCGTCAGCCTTACCTTTGTTGATCGTAATAAAGTTATTGCGGTTAGTAATTGAA
Organism: Pedobacter psychroterrae; assembly: GCF_004331695.1. Classification (GTDB taxonomy): domain Bacteria; phylum Bacteroidota; class Bacteroidia; order Sphingobacteriales; family Sphingobacteriaceae; genus Pedobacter; species Pedobacter psychroterrae. Next base: position 1,678,550 of record NZ_SJSL01000001.1, read on the forward strand.
TTTTTAATTACCCTCGCAGGCAGGTAGGTGTACTGAGGAATGCCTGCGCTGTCCTTTACTACGGTCTCTTTAGTGGTGTCAATGTTTTTGATAGAGAGTATCTCAGTCTTAAGTTTTGCGTTTTCTGCTGCAAGGCTATCATTTACAGCCCCCAGATTGATGTACTTTTTCAATACATTCAGGTTTTTATAAACATCGCCCACTACCTGATTGGTAGAATTAAAGGTGACACTCCGTTGGTAAATATTGTTCCTTACAGTAAGGATAATACCGGCAGTAAAAAAAATGATAAAGAAAAAAAATGCGTTATATCTGCTTATGAAAATCCAAAGGTTACGCATATATTTTAAGTTTTAAGTGAAAAGTTTTAAGTGATAGGTTTTTGAAATCCTGGATTAACCACCAGGTACTTAAAACTTATTACTTAAAACCTAAAACTCTTTTATTGCATTAAAAATTTAAAACCTCCAATATTTTTCAGAGCGATACCTGTACCACGTACTACTGCACGAAGTGGGTCCTCAGCCACGTGAACAGGTAATTTAGTCTTAGCAGCCACACGTTTGTCTAGACCACGTAACAGAGCACCACCACCTGTCAGGTATATGCCAGTCTGGTAGATATCTGCAGAAAGCTCTGGTGGAGTGATCTCCAGCGCTTTTAATATGGCCTCTTCTATCTTAGAAATAGATTTATCCAGGCAATGCGCAATTTCTGTATAAGATACCGTAATCTGTTTAGGCACACCTGTCATCAGGTCACGTCCCTGAACGGCAAAGTCTGGAGGTGGATCACTTAATTCCGGTAAAGCCGCACCCACTTCAATTTTGATCTTTTCAGCAGTACGGTCGCCAATCATGATGTTGTGCTGGCGGCGGATGTAGTTTACTATATCAGAATCGAAATTATCTCCGGCCACGCGGATACTTTGGTCGCAAACAATACCTGACAATGCAATAACAGCAATCTCGGTAGTACCGCCACCTATATCGATGATCATGTTTCCCATTGGCTCTTCCACATCAATCCCAATACCCACCGCAGCAGCCATTGGCTCATGGATCAGGTAAACTTCCTTTGCTCCGGCTATTTCTGCAGAGTCACGAACTGCACGTTTTTCTACTTCAGTAATTCCGGAAGGAATGCAGATCACCATTCTTAATGAAGGGAACATCCATCCCTTGCCACCGTTCAGCATTCTGATCATGCCTTTTATCATGGCTTCAGCTGCATTAAAGTCGGCGATAACACCGTCTTTAAGTGGTCTTACCGTTCGGATATTGTCATGCGTCTTCCCTTCCATTTGCATGGCCTGCCTGCCTATTGCTATGATTTTGTTTGTCTGCCTGTCAAAAGCAACAATCGACGGTTCATCAACTACTACTTTGTCATTATGTATAATCAAGGTGTTTGCAGTACCTAAATCGATTGCAACCTCTTGTGTAAACCAATTAAATAGACCCATCTATAGGTGTTAGTTAAGTATTAATAATTCTGTGTACTAATAGTAATGTAAAACTACGTCTTTTTATTGTATTCGCTGACAAATAAATTAGTGTTTAAAATGCCTGATGCCTGTAGTAACCATCGCAATTCCCTTTTCATTGGCCATGTTTATAGAATCTGCATCTTTGATAGAACCACCCGGCTGTAAAACTGCCGTAATACCTGCTTCAGCCGCTATTTCCACACAATCCGGGAAAGGAAAAAATGCATCCGAAGCCATCACAGAACCCTTCAGATCAAAATTAAACGCTTCTGCTTTCACAATTGCCTGCTTCAAAGCATCTACTCTTGAGGTCTGGCCTACACCGCTCGACAATAATTGATCGTCTTTAACAAAAACAATCGTATTTGATTTGGTATGTTTTACAATTTTATTGGCAAAATGCAGGTCTTTTAATTCCTGATCAGTCGGTGCTTTATCAGTCACAGGTTTCATTTGGTCCGGCCCTTCGATTATTAGGTCTTTATCCTGCTCAATTACACCGTTCAGCAAGGTTTTAAACTGCTTTTTGCTAAGCTCCACCTCATTTCTCTGTAGGATTACCCTATTTTTCTTGGCCTTGAACAATTCGACCGCTTCAGGCTGGTAAGAAGGAGCGATCAATACTTCAAAAAATAGCTTGTTGATCTCCGTTGCGGTAGCAAGGTCAATCTCACGGTTGGCAATCAGCACTCCGCCAAATGCCGAAACCGGATCGCAGGCCAGGGCTACATTCCAGGCTTCCAGAATGGTGCTTTTACTGGCTACGCCACAAGCGTTTGTATGTTTTAATATAGCAAAAGTAGGGTCTTCAAATTCATCAATAAGGGCAACTGCAGCATCTACATCCACCAGGTTGTTATAAGAAAGCTCTTTGCCGTTAAGTTTGGTAAACATAGCATCCAGGTCCCCGTAATAGACACCCTGCTGGTGCGGGTTTTCACCGTATCTTAGTGTTTGCGACTTGCCAATGCTCTGTTTAAAAACAGCAATCGGTTCTTCAGTATTGAAATAATTGAATATTGCGGTATCATAGTTTGAAGAAGTATGGAATGCCTGTTTGGCATAAGCCTTACGCTGTGCCAGTGTAGTTTCGCCATTTTGTTCTTCCAGTTGCTGCTGCAATGCGGCGTAGTCATCTTTAGATGCCAGGATTACCACATCATTAAAGTTTTTAGCGGCAGCTCTTATTAGCGAGATACCACCAATGTCTATTTTCTCAATGATCTCTTCTTCAGTACCACCGGCTTTCAGTGTTTCTTCAAAAGGGTAGAGGTCTACAATTACCAGGTCAATTTCGGGAATCTCATATTGGGCTATTTGTTCCTGGTCAGAACCTAAGGTCCTGCGGTTCAGAATACCACCAAATACTTTTGGATGTAAAGTTTTAACCCTGCCTCCCAAAATTGAAGGGTAACCGGTAAGGTCTTCAACTGCCGTCACCGGCAAATTTAAATCTTTAATAAACTGTTCCGTACCTCCGGTAGAAAACAATTGGACCCCTTGTTTTGCCAGCAGGCTCACCAAAGGGGCTAAACCATCCTTGTAATAAACTGAAATTAAGGCGTTTTTGATCTTTATAGATTGACTCATCAGAGAAAAATTTTGAGCCGCAAAAGTACACTATTTTTTTATTTTTTTTATAAGAGTTTCTACAATTCGGGGGTAATGCTGGTGTTCTAATTGCTGGCCTTTAAATTTGATCATTTCCAGGCTGTCACCTTTATCGATCCGGTATTTAGCCTGATAAATGTACTCTCCTTCATCATAGTTTTCATCGACATAGTGTATGGTAATTCCACCTTCCGGTTCCCCGGCCTCCAGTACAGCATGGTGTACAAAATCCCCGTACATTCCCTTGCCACCGTATTTCGGCAAAATAGCAGGATGGATGTTTACTATACGTCCCGGATATTCAGTAATCAGGTTTTTAGGAATCAGCCATAAAAAGCCGGCCAGTACAATCAGGTCTACTTCCAGGTTCTTTAACAGGTCAATGATATTGTCCGTCTGATAAAACTCATGCCTGTCAAAAATATGCGAAGGGATCTCAAAATTATCTGCGCGCTGCAATACATAAGCATCAGGATTATTGGTCAGCACCAATGCAATTTCCACATCGTTGCTGCGTTTAAAATGTTCCATTAATTTCTGGGCATTAGATCCCGATCCTGAGGCAAATATGGCAATACGTTTTTTCATAAAAAGGCAGAATATATACCCCCAAAAGTAACAAAAAATTATACCAATTCATGATCAGCATACCTGCTCCTGGTTTTACTTTTAAAAATAATTTTCAATTTTTTTTTATTTTAGCGGACACACATAAACAAAACTTTATCCGATGCGTATTTTATTTGCACTACTCACCTTATTTTGTCTCTTCAATACAGCAGGTCTTGCCCAAACTTTAAATCAGAACAGCGGCTGGCTTTTTCTGATGAATACCACTAAAATAAACGAGAAATGGGGTACCCACCTCGATGTACAGTTCAGGTCGGCCGATGAATGGGATTACCTGCGTAATTTCATGTTCAGGCCGGGGGTAACCTATTATCTCAATAATAAAAATGAGGTAACACTCGGTTACCTTTTAAACGAAACGTTCAATCAAAATGATGGTGCTGCCGATAATAAGATTAAGGAACACAGGATCTGGCAACAATACATTCATAAACATAAAATAGGTAAAGCCAGTGTCAGCCACAGGTTCCGTACCGAACAGCGTTTTATCGAAAGAAATCAGGACGACCTCTTTGCGCAGCGTTTTAGGTATTTCATCAGGGCCATTGTACCGTTAAAGAAAGGACAGGCACAATTTGACCAGGGCGCTTTTCTGGCCCTGCAAAACGAAGCCTTTATACACCTTCACAATGAAGACGCAGCAAAAGTATTCGATCAGAACCGTGCCTATATTGCTGCCGGATACCGCTTTGGCAAACAACTGGATCTCGAAGCTGGGTACCTCAACCAAACATCTGCTGGTGCCAGCCGGTACACCATGAATCATGCTATACAACTGGCATTATATACCCGGTTTTAGCTTATTAATAAATTTCGTTTGCTTCAGTTAAGATCATCGGCTTACCGTCGGTGATCATAATGGTGTGCTCATGTTGTGCTACATAACCGCCACGGTTTCCCAAAAGCGTCCAGCCGTCGGCCTGCTGGTCTGCATACATGGAGTCCGTAGCTATAAAAGTTTCGATGGCAACAGTAGTATTCTTTCTAAAACGCTGATTGTTGGATCTGTCATAACAGTTTAGGATATCATGCGGCTCCTCATGCAAACTACGGCCCACTCCATGTCCGGCAAGGTTTTTAATTACCCTATAGCCAGATTTTCGGGCCTCTGTCTCTATAAATTTGCCGATCTCAGAGATCTTTACACCACCCTTTATCTGTGCTATTGCCTTCCGTAGTATGCTTTTTGAGGCCTCTACCAGCGGTTGCAGGTTTTGTAGATCTCTTCCCAGAATAAATGAACCACCATTGTCCGCCCAAAAACCATTTAGCTCTGCAGAAACATCGATGTTGATCAAGTCGCCTTCTTCAAATATTTTTGTGCTGCTCGGTATCCCGTGCGCTACTTCATGATTTACACTAATACATGTCCATCCCGGAAAGCCATAAGTTAACTTCGGTGCCGACTTTGCCCCCTGACTTTCTAATAGTGAACCGCCAAAATCATCCAGTTCCCTGGCCGACATTCCCGGTTTTACATGCGCACGCATCTGTCGTAAGGTATCTGCGACCACCCGACTGATCTGTTGCATCCCTATAAGTTCATCTTCTGACGTGATAGACATAGTTTTTTCTTGCAAAATTAACTTTTTAGTGTGAAAAAATCGGTGTCCAGATCTCAAAATCTGATAATAGATTTTAGTATCTTAGCTTTAGCCCTAGCTAATGGTTCAATCCGAGGTCTGGAATTTTTAAAGCCGGTAGTGCTGTTTCAAACGATAAGCGCAGTTTTGAGGCACCAGATTTGAATGACTGGGTGTTACTGATAGAAAGAATTTAATTTTTACAGGTATGAAGTTAACAGTTATAGGATGCGGTGATGCATTTGGCAGTGGCGGCAGGCTCAATACCTGCTTTTATATTAAAACTGAAAAAACCGGTTTGCTAATTGATTGCGGAGCTACCAGCTTGCCCGGTTTAAAGCTGCGGGGTATAGAAGTCGAACATATAGACACGATAGTGCTTAGCCATTTTCATGGAGATCATTATGGAGGTGTCCCTTTCCTTTTGCTGGACGCGATGAGTAAAGGACGTAAAAAACGAATTAATATTATTAGTCCGCCGGGAGGTAAAGAACGCATCAGCGCACTGCTTGACCTCCTTTACCCTGGCACAGTAGTGCTGCCGAAATTGGATGTAGCGTTTATCGAATATACTTCCGCTGAAGATCTGAACGTGGATGGTCTTAGCCTTATGGCGTATCCGGTCATCCATTCAGAAGCAGCCCTTCCGCATGGACTGAGAATAAAATTAAATGACAAGATTATTTGTTATTCTGGCGATACCTCATGGACCGACGTGCTATTTCCATTGAGTGTGGATGCTGACCTCTTTATTTGTGAGTGCAATTTTTATGATACAGTAGTAAAAGGACACATGAGTTATATGGAACTGGAACCGAAACTGCTGCAATTTAATTGCAGAAAAATATTATTGACCCACTTCGATACGGAGATGCTACAGCGACTGGCTGACCTTAATGTCACATGTGCTACAGACGGTTTAGAAATCTCTATCTGATCACTATTTTCCTACTATTATTCTTCGGACATTGTACGAAAAGGATTCGTAGTGAATGCAATGGTAAAATAGTATCAATACACCTTTAGTCCAACTTTTTGCGGGTATAGTTGGACTAGACTTGGACTTAACCTGGACTTAACTTGGACTCAGTATTTTGTCATACACCAGTCTGATAAAATTGTTGCCGTGATATTTTACGAAGAATTGTTAAAATTGTATTACTACAGCGAAGCCTGACGACGTGATTAATCCCAGATTTTTGTTATCTTTAGCTTAAAAGCAGATACTAGTGTAATAGTTTGCTAGCTTATTGTACCAAATATACCTAAAAGCATGAAAAATATAAATCTCAGATATTTATTCGCATTAGTTTGTTGCCTGCTAATCAGCACAGCTTATGCTCAAAATATTAATAAGAAAATGTTAATTCTTGACTTAAATCCAGATAAGGGAGTCATTGTAAGCGAAGGCGATCTGGTAGAAACATGGCAGAACCAGGTAAGCTCATTTGTTGCTAAGGATTTTTCCCGCCGAGATGAGGGCCGCAAGGTGCCGGGGTCTGGCAGACCGAAACTGGTAAAGAATGTAGCCGCGTTAAAAGGGCACAATACAATTGCGTTTAAACAACAGGAGCTGTTGAATATGGATGAGGATGCATTTGATCACCTGATTACGGGTGGTGGCTATACCTGGTTCTGTGTGCTGAAGCCGGGAAAGCAGCCAGGCGAATTAAAAGATGTGAACTGCTTTTTTGGCAACCTGCGCAATCAGCCTAATAATGAGGGGTTTTGGGGTGGATTTGCAGACGACAACAGCTTTTGGATGAGCAGTAGAAACGCAGTTACCTTTGGCAGATGGGATAAAAACAATCCGTACGTGACCTCCAATAAAATACTTAAACAAGACCAGTATTACCTTATTATGGGTAGGATGGGGAAAGGTACAGATACTGTAATGCTGTCATTATATCTAAATGATGGAGCTGCGCCTATTGCAACGCATCCTTTCCCGGTAAACACCAAAGTAAATTCATCCCGTATGGCTATTGGCCAGGAAAGAGATGCGAGAGAGCATCCGGGAAGAGAGTCTTTTGTAGGGGAAATGGCCAGGTTTTTAATTTACGATCGCCCGCTCACTGATCAGGAGATGATAAAATCTGCTAAACAGCTGATGTCATTTTATGGTGTGCCTGAAAAATAATGGACTGATTACTAAAGAAAAAAATATTTCACGTATCATTTTGTAAATTAAAAACATTAGTCATATATTTGCAGTCCGAAAAATAGAAGAAAAAAAGAGCAGTGCTCTAAAACAAAAAATATTTAACAATAAAAAATGGCAAATCATAAATCTTCAATAAAAAGAATTAGAGCTAACGCAACTAAACGCTTACGTAACAGGTATCAGGCAAAAACAACTCGTACGTTTATCAAAAGATTGCGTGCTGCAGAAGATAAAAAAACAGGATTAGAATTGCTTCCTAAAGTAGTTTCTATGCTGGATCGTTTGGCCAAAAAGAGTGTTATTCATAAGAATAAAGCAGCTAACAACAAATCTAAATTAACTAAGTTTGTTAATAGCTTAAAATAAGTATAGCTTTACAAAACATTAAAAACGGGATATGCATTAGCATATCCCGTTTTTTTTTGTGATAAACTTTGCTGAATATTTATGAATCCATACGAACAAAAACTGGGAATAAAACTTTGGGCCGAAGCAGACAGACCCCGTGAAAAATTGTTGCTAAATGGGAGGAGGCATCTCACCGATGCAGAACTGATAGCCATCCTGATAGGATCAGGCAGCAGGGACGAAACTGCGGTAGACCTGAGTAAAAGGATTCTGGCTTCGTGCGATAATGACCTGGATCTGCTGGGCAAAGTTTCTGTACAGGACCTTTCAAAATTCAGGGGCATAGGAGAAGCAAAAGCAATTTCTATTGTAGCAGCACTGGAGCTGGGCAGGCGAAGGAAAGAGGGAGAAAGCAAGAAGGCAGTGAAAATTGCCGCCTCCAAAGATGCCTTTGATGCCTTGTATCCTGTTTTCGCAGACTTGAACCATGAGGAATTCTGGATACTGATGTTGAACAGGGCCAATATCATTATTGGCAAACATTTAATCAGTAAAGGAGGACTGGCAGGGACAGTAGCTGATCCGAAGGTGATTTTTAAGACGGCACTGGAGCACAATTCGGCATATGTTATACTTGCCCACAACCACCCTTCTGGAAATTTGAAGCCCAGTCACGAAGACATCAATCTTACCAAAAGACTGGTTGAAGCCGGGAAGATACTGGACCTGAATGTGCTGGACCACCTGATCTTTGCCAACAGGCTGTACTTCAGTTTTGGGGATGAAGGCTTAATTTAACATTTACTGAGATAGCTTTATTTTATATCTTTGCGTTTTATACGACGATTAGCACATGAAGATATCTTATAGTTGGCTTAAGCAATTTATTCAAACCGATAAAACTCCGCAGGAACTCTCACTGATTCTTACCAATATCGGACTGGAAGTAGAAAGTCTGGAAACGGTACAGGCGGTAGCAGGTGGATTGGAAGGCTTGATGACCGGACATGTTTTAACCTGCATTCAACACCCCAATGCCGACAGGTTACGGGTTACTACAGTGGATGTGGGGGGCGCTGAAGCTTTACAGATCGTTTGTGGTGCTCCCAATGTGGCACAGGGACAAAAGGTTGTGGTAGCTATAGTAGGTACAACAGTATACCCTAATGCAGGTGAACCTTTTAAGATCAGTAAATCTAAAATAAGGGGAGAGGTATCGGAAGGAATGATCTGTGCAGAAGATGAGATCGGACTGGGTGTGTCGCATGACGGGATCATGGTATTGCCGGAAGATACGGCTACAGGCATCGCTGCCAAAACATATTTTAACCTGGAAGATGATTATCTATTTGAGATCGGTTTGACACCAAACAGGGCAGATGCGGCTTCACATTTAGGTGTAGCGAGAGATCTGGCTGCTTATTTCCGTACAGGGATTGAGATGCCTGACCTGAGCGGTTTTAATATAGACAATGAAAGCCTGAAAATAGCTGTGTCCCTGCAAGATACTGATGCATGTGCAAGATATAGCAGCCTGACCATTACCGGCGTTACAGTAAAAGCATCTCCGGATTGGTTGCAGGATAAATTAAAGGTAATTGGCATCAAGCCAATCAACAATATAGTTGACATTACGAATTATGTATTGCATGACCTGGGCCAGCCCCTTCATGCTTTTGATGCAGATCAGATAGCCGGCGGAAAAGTATTGGTTAAGAAATGTGTGGAAGGAACCCCATTTGTAACCCTTGATGGGCTGGAAAGAAAGCTTTCTTCGGAAGACCTGATGATATGTGATGTAGAGAAACCTATGTGTATAGCAGGCGTATTTGGAGGAAAAAATTCTGGTGTCACCGAAACCACTACCAATATCTTTTTAGAAAGTGCGTATTTTAACTCAGTTTCGGTACGTAAAACGTCTAAAAGACATGGCTTGAAGACGGATGCTTCGTTCAGGTTTGAGCGAGGTACAGATCCTGAAATGCCAGTGATCGCACTGAAACGTGCTGCATTGCTGATCAGGGAGCTTGCCGGAGGGCTGGTTTCTTCTTCAGTTTCTGATATTTATCCCAATCCCATTGCGCCTTTTGATGTGAAGGTAGGCTATAAGGGGATCAACAATCTTATCGGGGCTGATATTCCGGCTGCGGAGATTAAATCGATCATCACTGCGCTGGACATAGAAGTGGTAGGGGAAACAGCTGAAACGCTGGACTTAAAAGTGCCGGCTTATAGAGTTGATGTAACGCGCGAGTGTGATATAACAGAAGAAGTATTGAGGATCTATGGATACAATAACATCGTCATCCCAAGTAAGATCAATGCATCGCTTTCTTATAGTAACAAACCGAATGCTGAACAAACGCAGCATGTGATAGCGGATATGCTGACTGCCAATGGCTTTCTGGAGATCTGGTGCAATTCACTGACCAAAGGGACTTATTCAAAAAAGCAGGAAGAAGCTGTGCAGATCCTGAACCCGCTTAGTTCTGATCTGAATGTAATGCGCCAGGACCTGTTGGCGCCCGCACTGGAAAGCGTGGCTTATAACCTGAACAGAAAGGCAGCCGATATCAAATTTTATGAATTTGGTAAAACATATCACCTGATCAATGAAAAATATGTAGAACGTCAGCGTTTATTGATCTTGTTTTCAGGTGCCAGCCAGTCAGAGCAATGGAACCATAAGGCAAACCAGGTGAGCTTTTACAATCTGAAAGCTGCAGTTGATGCTGTGATAGGCCGTCTTGGTATTACCAATTACCAGTCTGAAGAAGTGAAAGATGAGAATTTCGCATTCGGGCTTAAGTATTTTAGAGGAGATAAAGCGATTGTCACTTTTGGAGCGGCAACAGCGGCCGATAAAAAGAAGGCAGATATAGACAAAGATGTTTATTATGCAGATTTTGACTGGGCCTTACTTTTGGATATTGTGAGAAAGAACAAGATCATCAATAAAGAGGTGCCAAAGTATCCTTCAGTAAGAAGAGATTTGTCTATGCTGGTAGATACTAACATCACTTTTGATGACCTGAAGACCATTGCATTCAAGTCAGAAAAGAAGCTGATCAGGAATGTCCAGGTGTTTGACGTATACATTGGAGACAAATTGCCGGAAGGTAAAAAGTCTTATGCATTGAACTTTACCTTGCAGGATGATGAACAAACATTAACGGATAAACAAATTGATTCCGTTATGCAAAAGATTATACATAACTTAGCACAAACAGCGAAGGCGGAGATTAGAAAATAGTATAGTAATAATTAAAATTGTAAAAAATATAAAATGTCTGCGGTAGCCGATCAATTGAATTTAGTATTGCAAAAAACAGCTCGTTTGATAGAGTTATGTAACGCCTTACAGGAAGAAAATGATCTGTTAAAGCTTGAGAATGAATCAGTAAAAGTAGCGCTGGATGCATCAAAAAGCAAGAACACAGACCTTGAAGAAAAGATGAGGGTTTTGAAGCTTGCGAAAAGTATTGAAGGTACTAGTGAAAAGACTCTTGATATAAAGCAAAAAATTAACGATTTTGTGCGTGAAATAGATAAGTGTGTTGTATTACTTAAGAAATAAGGGGTACAGATAAAGTGAAACAAAGCTAAAAATGGGAGAAATCTCGATAAAAATAACTATTTCCGACCGGATCTACCCTTTAAAGGTAAATACTGAGGAAGAAGAAATTGTAAGGCGTGCAGCCAAGATTATTAATGAACGCATAAAGGACTACCAGGAAAATTATGCGGTCAGGGATAAACAGGATCTGCTCTCTATGGCAGTGTTGCATTACGCAACAGCTGTTTTGAGGGTAGAGAATAAGGCCCAGAATCAGGATACTGCAGTAGCCGGGAAGGTGGAAGAGTTGGATAGTTTATTAAATGATTTTTTCTCCAAATAGGAGCGTTCTTTATAATTTAGTTTAAAATAACAAAGATATTAGCCGCAGCTAGGTTTTTGAGTTTCAGATTTTTTAAAACTTAACACTTCAATATTTATAGGATTGAGAGGGTGTATTTCATCTGCATTTATTTGCACCTGAAAATGACTTAAATCCTAATTATAACTCGTTGAGGTTTTGAAACATGGGACTTAATAAAGTTAGTTGCGGTTTTTTTTTGAAATGGTTGATATAGCATGCATGAGCTTATCCATCATTGGAAACGATAGGTTCGTGCAAATTTTTATATATAAATAGAATGGGAATATTAGGAATAATAGGATATGTATTAGCCGGTCTGGTTATCGGTTTAGTAGTCGGCAGGTACCTGCTGCGCGGCCTGCTTAAAAAGCAGGAGATGGCAGTTCAGAGTAAAGCCAAGAAAATACTTAAAGATGCAGAGACCAATGCTGAAATCCTTAAAAAGGACAGGATGCTGGAAGCAAAGGAGAAATTTTTGCAGCTGAAGTCAGAGCATGAACAAGAGGTAAATACCAAAACCAATCAGATCAACCAAAGAGAAAACACACTGAAGCAAAAGGAGCAATCCTTAAACCAGAAGATGGAAAATGCAAGCAGGCGTGATCAGGAAGTAGAAAACCAAAAGAAAAATCTTGAAAAGCAAACTGAAATTGCCTTAAAAAAGCAGGAAGAGGTAGATTTGTTAAAGAACCAGCACGTAAAGCAGCTGGAGACTATTGCAGGCCTTAGCGCTGAAGAAGCTAAAAGCCAGCTGGTAGAAACAATGAAACAGGAAGCGCGTACGCAGGCGATGATCCAGGTAAAGGACATTGTAGACGAAGCCAGGCTTACAGCCACAAAAGAAGCAAAAAAGGTGGTGATCCAAACGATACAGCGTACTGCTGTTGAGGCAGCCATAGAAAATACAGTATCTGTTTTTCATATTGAGAGTGACGAGATCAAAGGCCGTGTAATTGGTAGGGAAGGGCGTAATATACGTGCCCTGGAAGCAGCTACCGGTATAGAGATCATCGTAGATGATACCCCTGAAGCAATCATTTTATCCGGCTTTGATCCGGTAAGAAGAGAAATTGCCCGTCTGGCCCTGCACCGTTTGGTAACAGACGGACGGATTCACCCGGCGCGTATTGAAGAGGTGGTAGCTAAGACAAAGAAGCAGATAGAAGACGAGATTGTAGAGATCGGTGAACGTACTGTGATAGATCTGGGTATTCATGGACTTCACCCTGAACTGATCAGGATGGTAGGACGTATGCGTTACAGATCGTCATACGGACAGAATTTATTACATCACTCGCGTGAGGTAGCGAATTTCTGTGCTACGATGGCTGCAGAACTGGGTTTAAATGCAAAGATGGCCAAACGTGCGGGACTATTGCATGACATAGGTAAGGTGCCTGATGACAATCCGGAATTGCCACACGCAATTTTAGGTATGCAGCTGGCTGAAAAGTATAAAGAGCATCCAGAAATTTGTAATGCCATTGGTGCCCACCATGACGAGATTGAGATGACCTCGATGATCTCGCCTATTATTCAGGCATGTGATGCGATATCAGGCGCACGCCCAGGTGCAAGACGTGAAGTGGTAGAAAGTTATATCAAGCGTTTGAAGGAACTGGAAGAACTGGCGCTTTCTTACCCTGGTGTAGAGAAAACATTTGCGATACAGGCTGGTAGGGAACTGAGGGTGGTAGTAGAAAGTGAAAGGGTAACTGATCAGCAGGCTGAATTGCTGGCTGCAGATATCTCAAACAGGATACAAACAGAGATGACCTATCCGGGACAGATTAAAGTAACGGTTATTCGTGAAACAAGGTCTGTTGCTTTTGCGAAATAGTGTTCCATTTTGGACTACCAGGAACATGTAGCATGAGGGCTTTTAAAGCTTAAAATAAAGAGAGCGGTGGGATTACCCATCGCTTTTTTTTATACTTTTACAGTAGTAAAAAAACCAATATGAAGAAGCAGCAAAAGAATGTACAGCCAGCTGAACCAAAAAGACCAGTGGATGTGCTATTTGACAAATACGCAGAAAGTCATCAAAATCATACCAATGAAATTATTCACTGGATCTGTGTTCCGCTGATCGTATTTAGCTTATTGGGTTTGGTTTGGGCCATTCCTTTTCCACACATGGATTTCCTGGGCAGGTATAATGGCTTTTTAAACTGGGCATCCTTTCTGATTGCCTTTTCACTGTATTATTATTTTACATTATCACCTGTATTGTCCTTTTTGATGCTGTGGGTAGTGAGTTTGATGAGTTATTTTATTGTCCAGTTGGAATACTGGCAGGCTGCGGGCGGTCCGGCATTCTGGCTTGTTTGCCTGGTTATCTTTGTGATAGCCTGGATAGGGCAGTTTATAGGTCATAAGATAGAAAAAAAGAAGCCTTCATTTTTAGATGATATTAAGTTCCTGTTAATAGGCCCGATCTGGTTATTGCACTTCATCTGTAAAAGAATCGGGTTGAAATATTAATCTAAGCACCACTTAACATTTAGTTAACATTGAGGTAAACAAATGGTAATTCACATCTAACATGTAATTAACATTGTGGTAATAGCTTTGCTGGAAATTAATACACGGCAAATTGAAATCACAACTAAACATTAAAAAGGCATTAATTACCGCATTATTTGTAATTATTGGTACAGCATTATTTGCACAAACAGGAAAAATTTCTGGTAAGGTATCTGATAAGAAATCAGGAGAAACACTGATCGGGGTTACGGTTAAGATAAAAGATACGAACAGAGGTATGGCCACTGATGTGGACGGAAAATATTCATTGACCGGATTAGCTGCAGGTAAGTACACGCTGATTTTTCAATACGTAGGATATAATGGTAAGGAGATCAGCGATGTAGAGGTTACCAACGGAAAAAGTACTATATTCGATATCATATTGGATGAGGCCGGCGGTCAAAGCCTGAGCGAGGTAGTTATACAGGGTAGTTTTAAAAAGGAAAGTGTTAATGCCTTATATGCTACGCAAAAAAATAGTGCATCTATCTCTGATGGTATCTCTTCTGAAGCAATTAAACGTTCGCCAGACAGAAACACTTCAGATGTTTTGAAAAGAGTAAGCGGGGCAACTATTCAGGATAACAAATTTGTGGTGATCCGCGGTTTAGGCGATAGGTATAATACCGCGATGCTTGACAATTCTGCATTACCAAGTACAGAGCCTAACCGTAAGGCATTCTCCTTTGATATTGTTCCATCTAATTTGGTAGACAACCTGATCATCAGCAAGACAGCAACTCCGGACCTTCCAGGTGACTTTACAGGTGGTGCTATTCAGATCACGACTAAAGATGTTCCGGAACAAAACTTTATTTCAATTGGAGGAGGTGTAGGTTATAATACAGTTTCTACTTTCAAAGACTTTTACAGCGGACCAAGAAATGCTACCGATTATTTTGGCTTTGATAATGGGAATAGAAAACTTAAGTCGACTTTCCCTTCAACTACCAGGTTGTCTGCAGGATTAACTCCTGAACAAAATATCAGGGCAATCAGGACCCTTCCTCAGGACTGGTCTATATACAATTCTTCTGCATTGCCAACGCAAAACTACCAATTTACCATAGGCAGAATTAAGGAATTCAAGGAAAGCGATAAGAAACTTGGAGCGATATTGTCTTTAACTTACCGCAACTCTCAAAGCATAAATGGTGATGCCTTAAGGGACTTTTACGAATACGACTACAGCGACGATACTTATAAGTTTTCTACCAACGTAGGAGCACTTGCAAACTTTGCATATACCGCAGGTAAGAATAAAATTACCTTTAAAAATATCTACAACAGGATCTATGAAGATATGTACACGAGCAGAACTGGTATTAACAACTCCAATGGTACTGATAATAAATTCTTTGCCTTTGATGTGATCCAGAAATCACTGTTTAAATCAACAATTGAAGGTAATCACCAATTAGGAGCACTTAATTCCAAAATCAACTGGTCAGTTGGATTTAGTAATGTGTTAAATGACCAACCTGATCAGCGAAAAATCAATTACACGAAGAACGTTACTGATTTAGGTAATCCTGAAATAGGATATACTGCTAACGTACTTAATATTGGTAAAGAAAATACCAGGTTGTTCTCTAAACTCAATGAAAACGGCTACAATGGAGCAGTAAACTATTCTTTGCCTGTAAATATGTTTAAACAAAAGTCTACACTAAAAGTGGGACTGGCTTCATCTTATCGTGATCGTAGTTTTGATGTGCGGTTTCTTGGATTGGAATTAGGATTTAACAATGAAGATGTTGAAGCCATAAGACAGAGACCACTTAGTACTTTGTTTGGAAAAGATTTAATTGACAGAGGCATTTATAAATTAAGTGAGATTCCTAACTCCGGCGATATTTACACTGCCGATGCGCTGACCAATTCAGCTTATGCCATGTTAGACAATAAATTAGGCGAGAAGGCAAGAGTGGTTTGGGGAGTAAGAGCAGAATCCTTTAATCTAAACCTAGAGACTTTAGACCCTGCGAATGCTCCGGTAAAACAAGATTACCTGGATATTCTTCCATCAGCCAACTTTACTTATAGCCTGACGGAGAAAATCAATTTAAGGGCATCTTACTACCGCACACTTGCACGTCCTGAATTTAGAGAACTTGCGCCGTTCCAGTATTATGACTATGAGCAGCTGGCTTTTCAGCAAGGTAATCCTAACTTGAAGCGGGCACAGATTAATAATGCAGATTTGCGTTTTGAACTATATCCATCAGCCGGACAGATATTCTCAGTTTCTGCATTCTATAAACAGTTTAGTAATGCAATTGAATCTTTAAATGAGGATTACAACTCTACCAGGACCATTACCTATTTCAATTCTAACAAGGCAGAAGTATATGGATTGGAATTTGAAATAAGAAAAACTCTTGATTTTATTGCTCAGAATGATTTCATGAAGAATACTACAGCATATGCTAACCTGGCGCTGATCAAATCTAAGGTGACAAACCCGGAAAATACGGGAGTTACTTTCATTGAAAGCAGCCGTCAGATGGTAGGTCAGGCACCTTATACCGTTAACGCAGGATTGCAGCATACATTCTTAAATGACAAAATGAATTTCAATGTTTTATACAATAGGGTAGGACGCAGAATATTGGCAGCCGGAGGCTCAAGATTTCCAAGTATATGGGAAGCGCCTAGAAATGTAGTGGATCTGCAGTTGGGCATGAAGGTTCTCAACAAAAAAGGAGAATTGAAATTCAATGCGGGGGATATCCTTAATAACAACACTACATTTTATTATGATATGGATATGAATGAAAAATACGAGGCGAACGGTCAGGATGAGACTATAAACAGATATAAGTTAGGAAGTAATTACTCAGTTTCCTTCTCTTACACGTTCTAATGTTAAGCAAACGTTAAGTCTGGAGGTTTAGACTTAACGAATACTTAAAGATGTAGTAATGTTAAATTAAACCAGGCTTAATACCTTTGATGTAATAAATAAAATGGGGTTTAACCTTTGAAACAACAAATAAAATGAAAATGAAAAACCAATTATTAATAACAGCGTTAAGTGTACTTGTATTCTTTGCAAGTTGTTCAAAAGATCCTTCAGATGAAGGAACTATAAATCCACCACCGACAGAAAACGTGGTAACAGTTACTGGTGATATCACTACTGCGACCACTTGGTCTGCAGATAAGATTTACCTTTTGAAGGGAAATGTTTATGTGACAGGCAATGCCACATTAACCATCCAGGCAGGAACCATTATTAAAGGTGATAAAGCAACAAAAGGATCATTAGTTATCACCCGTGGTGCTAAAATTGAAGCAGTTGGTACGGTTGATAAACCAATCGTATTCACATCAAACCAGCCTGTTGGAGCAAGAGAAAAAGGAGATTGGGGTGGTCTGGTATTGCTTGGAAAAGCAAAAAATAATGTTGGTACCGCTGTTAAAATTGAAGGTATAGCTGATGCAACTGATAAAGCGCTTCACGGTGGAACAGATGATGCTGATAATTCAGGTACATTAAAGTATATCCGTGTAGAATTTGCAGGTATCGCTTTAGGTCCGGATAATGAGATTAATGGTGTTACTTTCGGTAGTGTTGGTTCAGGTACTACAGTTGATTACGTTCAGGTTTATCGTTCTGGTGATGATGCCTTTGAATTCTTCGGTGGTACTGTAAATGCAAAGCACCTAATTTCGGTTGGAACGTGGGATGATGATTTCGATACAGATTTCGGATACTCTGGTAAAGTTCAGTTTGCTTTAGCTCAGCGTGTTGCTACTTTAGCCGATTTCTCTGGATCAAACGGATTTGAGTCTGACAATGATGGTGATGGATCTGATAAAGCTCCACAAACATCTGCAGTATTTTCTAACGTAACTGTATTAGGACCGTATGATGTAGCCGGAGCTGGTAACATCAATGCAAACTATCAGCATGCTGCTCAGATCCGTCGTAATTCTTCAATCAGTATTTTAAATTCAATATTAGCAGGTTATTCTGAAGGTATTTATTTTGATGATACTAAGGTTACAACTGCCGGTTCTACCTCTACAAACTTTACTGCAGGAAGATCTGTTTTTGCAAACAACCTTGTATTGGGAAGCAATGCAAAAAGCAACCAGATCAAAGCTGGAGCCGGAGTATTGGCTGCACTAACAACTGCACTAAATCTTAACAATACATTCACGCCTGCATCTTATGCAAGTTCAGTTCTTACTGATGCTTACAAGTTTGCTCCGGACCTAGTTGCCGCTGCTAAACAAGGAACACCTAATTTTACTGTAGTAGCTGGTTCTGCTGCAGCATCTGGTGCTGTCTTTACTGACGCAAAAGTTTCTGCAACTTTCTTTGAGAAAGTAGCTTATAGAGGAGCTTTTGGTACAACTGACTGGACTTCAGGTTGGGCTAGTTATAACCCACAAGTATTGGCTTACACAACTCCTGGAGCTGTTAAGTAAGCATAATTCTTTAATAAACGTAAGAGGCCTTGCTGCATTTGCAGCAAGGCCTCTTACGTTTGAAAGCAATCAGAAAGTTAATGTAAATTTAACATCAGTACTGTAGCGAAATGCTGAGCAGGAGCGTATTGGTTAGAAACTTATCTTAATGAATATGAAAAGAACAATTATCAAACTATCGCTGATGTCCGGCATTATCTTAATGCAGTTGGCCTGTACCAAAAAAGACGATATGGAAAGACTAGGGATTGATGACAAGATGCTGACCACTTGCCCGGCAAATTCCGATTGTGAGTATTTATACATCGAAAGTTCAGACGTTGAAGGTTCAGTGCCCACTTTTAAATCTGGAAATTACCGGATCTTTTGGGCCGGTCTTACAGAACAAGGTTTGGATTCCAAGCTATACATTAAAGCACCTATGACAGGAACTTCATTCTATTTGGATAAATCTTCTATTACAGCAGGCCAGGTGTTATTGTACCGCAATTGTGCTGCTTGCCTGATGGCCCCGCTCACCCCGATAAAAGATGGTTATGTAAAAGGTATCAACCTGGATCCGGGGAAGCCGGCAGATCAGGCTAGATGGCTGGTTGAAGCCAGAATTATACTGGAGGATACAAACGGGGGATCTCCTTTCAAGGATACTTTGTATATCAAGCAGCATTATTATCCAAACTTCGTCTACAATTAGTAACATCTGAATTCAGATGACTACAGTTTTATCGGTTCATAGGCATACACTACCTTATATGACGCGTCTTTTAGGCTGGCAGAGAGCTGGCCTATGTTAAGATTTTCTTTTTGTGGGGTAGGCTCGCATACGGAATAGACCTTGCCATTGTAAAGTATAGGACGCCCTATCGGTGTGTCAAACTGGACGGCCATAGTGATATGAGTTGGATATAACATTGCAATCATGGGAAGGTTATAAATTTCTTTTACCAGGTAGAAGAACAATGCGGCCCTGTCATCACAGTCACTGTATTTAGCGAAGAGAGTTCCTTCCGGAGAAAGCCGTTTTTCTCTGCCAAAATTCTCATCATCGTTTTCATATAAGAAAGCATAACGGGTAAAACGCATCAGGTAATCAATGCCTTTTTTCTGCTTCATGCCCTGTACATTCTTTTTGAGCAGGGGGATGAGTGATCCGTATGTTTCCTTACTTAGCGGGATATTGAAGTAATATTCAAAATCTACGCCGGGGTAATTTTTAAATATGCTTTCCACTTCAGGGTTTGTTTTGACATTGAAATGGTAGGCCTTGTGCTTATAGTTAAAGGTGATCAGTTTTTCCAGATAGCTTTCAGCTTTAAAATCTGGCATTCTTGTCACTTTATAAGAAAAGTCATTTTTGGCATCAGGCATGCTGATCATGTTGCTTGGGGGTACCTTATTGAGATCGGCAAAAGCGTAATCGTGATGGTTCAGACACATGTACTTTCTATTTTTAAACATTAAAAACGGAATGTCGGAGATGTCCTCATCATTATAAACATAAAATATGATCCTGTTGTCGGCAATGGTCAGTCTTGCATCATAACCTGATTTGCCCAGTAGAAACCATTTATAGAAAGTATAGCGTTCATAATTGTCTTTTTTAGGACTAATGGCCTCTGCTGTTTTCCTGATCAGCTGATAGTAGAGCCAATCATTCAGCTGGTGTTGCTTTTTATAAGCCAGCAGGCTATCTACTATAGCCGGGTATTTTCCATTGTTGACTTTATTATAGCAAGATTGGATATGTTTTTCGGAGAGTTCGCTCAAACGGTCCACAATGATCGAAGAATCTACCTGCAGGTTGAATGTGTCATTATAAAATTCAAAGCTTGCATTGAATGATTGCTGCTGGCCATACGACTGCCTGCCTATTAGCAAAAGGAAACATAATGTTCCGAGTATTTTTAGCAAACGGCCCATAGCTGTGTAGATTAATTAATATTATGGTAACATTAAATGTACATATTATTAACATAGCTTGTATATTAAGTTTTCTGCGACAAATATTTTATAGTAACTGATACTTAACAACGGCTTAATACACTAGCCTTACTTTTGCAGTGTAAATATTTGGTTAGTATTTATACGTTTAGGTTTAGTTGATAATAAAAGCCACGATGGATGTCGTGGCTTTTATTCTATAATTTGAATACCTTTTGTAATTACTTCCTCACAAAACGAAAACCACAGCCTTCAATGCAGGGAGGATTGATTTCTAAAGTCGTTGGGCTCAGTTTGTACCAGTAAACTAGTTTTTGACTATAATTTTTCGAGGTAATTTCAATCCTCGTGCTGTCAAGAACTTTATAGCTGGTGATATCCGGCATTGCCTCACCGGAGACATTTCCGGATTGATCAAATGTGATGTATCTGGTCGCGCCCTGTACTTTCATATATTTACCGCTGCCATCGCCCGGATCGGCAAGCGTTTCAGTGAGTTTCCAGGTTCCGTAAAATTCTGTTGGGCCGTTCTGGTCTTTTTTGCATGACAGGTAAAGACCTGTAGTGATGATAAGCAGGGCAAAGAGTGTCTTTTTCATATATGATTTGTTTCTTGCTAATACGGTTGCAGTTTGAAAAACGCTACAGCTATAAGTAATTATCTGACCGCAACATGCACAGCTCATTAAAGATTCTTAAAGTGCAGAAAATACGCTTCCGCCATTTTCTGCCATCCAAAACGGTTCGATGTGAATGATATGATCTCCTGAGTGCTCAATTGAGAATCCGGAGTGCCAACGGTCTGATTCAGGGCATTGACCCAGGAAGCGATGTGACCGGGTGGTAAAAGTATTCCATTGCTGCCGTGAATGATCGCATCAGTTATACCGCCACTTGCCGAAGCAAATACCTTAGTTCCCCGCATACAAGCCTCAAGGCAGACCAACCCAAATCCCTCCATGTCTCCCTGCACCTCAATGTTTGGCATAATGAAAGCATCGGCAATGCCTAAGATGGCATCAATATCATCTTGTGGAAGTTTACCCATGCGTATAACGCGGGACTTTTCATTTGTTTTCTTGAGTAATTTCCGCAGATCAGTTTCATCACCTGGAGCGCCCAGAAAAAGTTCAATCCTTCGGCTTATAAAAGCAGGCAAAAATTTTAGCAGGCGGCTAAGACCGCTTTCCTTATCCTGTACCGGGCCTATCAGCAATAAGATAACATCCTTGTGCAGCAAAGGCAGGATGTTTTTGATAAACCATGAAAAGCCCTTTCGTTTGACAGGCCTGCCGATGGCAACCAAAACGCTCTTTCCGGCAATATCAGCTTGGTACCTTTGGGACAATAGTGCATCAACCTGTGTCCTGCTAATATTTGCCCGGATACCTGCATCAACACCATTGTTTACCACCACTATTTTTTCAGCTGCTATCCCGCGTGCCTTACATGCTGAAGCAGTAGCACTGCTCACTGCAAAGATCAGGTCAAAATCATTGAATTTGGGAAAGATAAACTTTTGATAAATGATCCCCGGAAAAACCACATCAAGACCATGAAGGGTGACAGCTATTTTGAGATTCTTGTGCCGCCTGTGAAACATACTGAAAGCCCCCATAAGGCCATCATTAAAGTGAATGATGGAAATTCCGGGATTATCTTCAACAATCCTCCTGATTCTTTTGCCCAGCTGGCTAAAAAATCTAAACCTGCTTTCCTGACCTTCATAAATAATATGGTGGACTTTGGTTAGCAGTGCCATTTGACTGATCAGCTCAAAGCTTTGTCTTTCCATGCCTCCGGTAGCCGGCGGGTATTTATGACTTACAAATAGTATTTCCATTTTAGTTCATTGCGCTAGTTTCCCGTCTTTTGAACAATAGGAAATAGACTGCTACGCCAAAGGCTATCCAAAACAGCTGTCTTGCTCTTCTAAGGATAGACGCGGTTACCCAGATCTCTTCAGCCGGGAGGCCTATGGCCAGCAGCATGATCTTATTTCCATATTCTTCAATACCCAGCTGCCCTGGAATAAATGCTCCTGCGGCCCTGAACAGCACAACGCCCAGGTCAACAAGCAGGGCATGCAGGATGCTGACCTTTACACCCAAAAACTTTAGTATAAAATAGAACTCCAGTCCGCCGAAAACCCAGTGCAATAAGGCGAAAAAACAAGCATACATCAGCATTCTCCTGTTCTCGCGCAACATAACCGGCAGCTCCTCAAGAACTCCGGCAAATTTAACCCGTATTGCTTTCCAGCTCACTAGAAGCAGGGGATACAACCCGGACTGCTTTCCATTAAATAATTTATCAGGGCTTGAAGGATTGGGCAGCAAAAGGATCAAAGCCGTCAGCCCTAAAAGTAACACCTGGCTAATGATCATGATCCCGCGTGAGAAAAGCATAGACCAAACAATTTTTCTTTCAGGAATATTGTACTTACTGAGCATGATTGCTTTTAGTGCATCTCCTCCAATTACACTGGCGGGGTTAAGCATGCCTGCGGTTTCCCCTACATGCCGGATTAGAAATAACCTGCCTGTAGAAACAGACCTGGAATATTCACCCAGAGAAAACTGCCAGCTTATTGTCCCAAAAAAATAAGCGATAAAGGTAATCAGCAGCAGCAGGAAAAATTTATAGCCGGTTTTTTGGATCAAGCTAATCACTACCTTCAAATCGGTGGCCTGCAGAAAAAAAAACAGTGAGACCAGAATACAGACCGTTAGGAAAATAGTCAACCCTTTCTTCATGCTGAGATCATACCTTGGCGAGTTTAATTTTGCCGGCCATTTGACCCAGGTCTTCAAAATAAGTTGCAGCAAGCAGGTCCCAGCTCATACTGCGGCTATACTGGAGCCCCATTGATATGAACTGTTTTTTTAGGCTTTCATTGTTCAGTAGCTGTGCAATTCTTCTATAATAATCATATTCATCAAAGGGAGCACACTTAAAGCCATTGATCCCCTGTTCTACAAAGTCAGAGGAACCGCCTCCATCAGCAATGATACATGGCAAGCCGGAAGCCATTGCTTCGAGGACGACATTCCCATAGGTTTCTGATACGGATGTAAATAAAAACAGACTTGCACTGGCGTATAAAATGGAAAGTGTTTCATGATCTACCTTTCCTGTGAAAACAGCATTTTTCATCTTTACCTTGCAGGCCTTAAGTGCTATTCCATCTCCAGCAATCAGGAAGTTTATCTTTAAACCGAAGTTTTGAACGGTGTCATAGATGCGGAAAAGTGTTTCGAGGTTCTTCTCCCACACCAGGCGGCTGGCAAATAGGATGGTGGGATAATTATTGCCTGTAAGTTTATACAGCAGCTTTTTATCTGATTTTTCGGGTGAAAATAGCTTTGTATCTATCCCACGCTTCCAGATCGTCATTCTTTCTGCTGCTACACCCATGTGCTCAAGCTCCTCCCTGATGCTTTCAGCAGGGATATATACTTTGTCGCAATGGTTGTAAAATGCTTTTTGGCTTCCGGCTATCGCTTGCTTCACCTTACCCACTAAAAAGGGAGCATATTTAAAATAATAATCAATGTAGGAAATGAAATGTGTGTGATAGATAGAAATTACGGGAATGTTGTGCTTGTTTGCATATTTAAGTGCAAAGGCTCCCAGTAAAGAGGGAGTAGCAATGTGTATTACATCGGGATCGAAATCATGGAGTTTTTTCTTCAGCTCCTTTTTGGCGAGGGAAGGAAGTGCCATGGTGTAATTGGTGTTTATTGGCAAGTGGATCGTCGGTATTTTTATGCATTCATACCTTCTTATGGCAGTCGGTCCTGCCCCACATATGAACAAAAAATCAAACTTATCCTTGTCAATCCTATTAATTAACTGAAACATGGTGCGTGATGCGCCATCAAAATCTTCAATTAAAATCTCTGCAAAAAAAGCGATTTTTATACGTTTCATATGGCTTTTGCCTCAGTATTTAACCAGATACTTACTGCGTAAAGATAGTTGGGCTATATTATGCTGTCATTAAATTATGGTGAAGCAATTTATGATATTTTGTATCTTCGCCGCCATTATCAATATACTTATGAAACTGGAAGAGCAACTGCTAAAAAGAAGTGAGCACAAATGTGAATTGTGTGCATCAGAAGACAATCTGAGTGTGTATGAAGTTCCGCCCCAAACGCAAAATACAGCGGAAGAATGTGTGCTGGTATGCAGTAAGTGCCTGGCGCAGATTGAAAAGAAAGAGGTGCTTGACAGCAGTCACTGGCATTGTCTGACTTCCAGTATGTGGAGTGAAATCCCAGGTGTTCAGGTACTAAGCTGGCGCATGCTCAACCGGTTGAGAAGTGAAAGCTGGGCCATAGATAACCTGGATATGATGTACCTCGACGACGCAACACTGGTATGGGCCAAAGCCACAGGTGATCATGAAAATGATGCGACAGTCGAATTTCATAAAGACGCTAACAATAACATACTGGAAAACGGAGACACTGTTATAATCATAAAAACCCTTGATGTAAAAGGTTCAAGCATTAGTGCCAAATTGGGCACTGTAGTAAAGAATATCAGGCTTGTAGAGGATAATAAAGAACAGATAGAAGGTCGTGTGGAAAGTCAGCTTATAGTTATTCTTACAAAGTACGTTAGAAAACAGAGTTAAGTAAAATTCAAATTCTGCCGAGGTATCAAGCAAAAGCATTCGTACCTTTATTTATTAGATATTAAAACGAAATTGTTATGAATCATGAAAAAGCCATTCTGGCAGGCGGTTGTTTTTGGGGCGTAGAAGAATTGTTACGTCATTATCCTGGCGTCATTTCAACGGTGGTAGGCTATACAGGTGGCGATGTGCCAAATGCTACTTACCGCAACCACGGTACGCATGCCGAAGGGATATCAGTTACATTTGATCCTGCTCAGTTATCTTATCGTAAGCTGCTCGAATACTTCTTTCAGATCCACGACCCGACCACAAGAAACAGGCAGGGGAATGACATTGGCACTTCATATCGCTCGGCGATCTTTTATAGTGATGACACCCAACGCGATACCGCTGAAGCATTGATAGCAGAAATGGAAGCCTCTGGCGTATGGCCTGGAAAGATTGTAACCGAAGTAGTACCTGAGACTGATTTTTGGAACGCCGAAGTGGAGCATCAGGACTATCTGCAAAAAAATCCATATGGCTATACCTGCCACTTTGAAAGACCGGACTGGAAGTTGAGCTAACCCGCTTTCTTAACCTAATCTTTATGATAATGAAATAATAACAACATGTTGGATGGGTAAATTTGTTTGTCCAATCAGTGTATATTATGAAATTTAATTTAAGCCAACTGTTGTTTATCAATTATTTCAAGGAGTTGTTTTTTATGGCAATGATCAGATCTTCCTTTTTAAAATAAGGAATGCCTGGTAAAAATGAGCCTGAGTTAAATAAACAGCTATTCGGAAATGACTTCCTCTGGGGGGTATCTACTGCTGCATTTCAGATTGAGGGAAGTTGTGCAGTAGATGGAAGGGGTGCGTCTGTATGGGATGTGTTTTCTAACCGGAAAGGAAATATCAGGGATGGTCACCATGCAAGAACAGCCTGCGATTTTTATAAAGGCTATAAAGCTGATATCGCCCTGGTGAAAAAAATGAACATTCC
Source organism: Pedobacter psychroterrae (assembly GCF_004331695.1). Lineage (GTDB taxonomy): Bacteria > Bacteroidota > Bacteroidia > Sphingobacteriales > Sphingobacteriaceae > Pedobacter > Pedobacter psychroterrae. The sequence continues at coordinate 1,704,843 of NZ_SJSL01000001.1, forward strand.
CAATTTCAGGTTTTCCATCTCCTGGTCGCGCATTCTGCCAGAGGGAACGGGGACCGTAAATCAAAAGGGAATAGATTTTTATAACGAGCTGATCGACCATTGTCTGGAACAGGGAATAGAGCCCTGGCCTACGTTGTATCACTGGGACCTGCCGCAGTCACTAGAAGAAAAAGGTGGTTGGACAAACAGGGAGGTCATTTCCTGGTTTTCTGAATATGTGAATGTTTGTGCTTTGCATTTTGGCGACCGGATAAAGCACTGGATGGTAATGAATGAGCCGATGGTGTTTACCGGGGCAGGCTATTTTATGGGAGTTCATGCGCCCGGGCGTAAGGGATTAAGGAATTTTTTGCCGGCTGTGCACCATGCCGTGCTCAGCATTGCCGAAGGAGGAAGGATTCTTAGGGCAATTTGCCCTGAGGCAAGGATCGGTACCACTTTTTCCTGTACGCATGTAACTCCTTTTTCATCCGGGAAAAGAGATGTTGAAGCTGCATCCAGAGCAGATATATTGTTCAACAGGCTGTTTATAGAGCCGCTTCTGGGTATGGGCTATCCAATGCAGGAAATTCCGGTTTTAAAAAAGCTTAATAGATATTTCTATCCAGGCGATGAGGATAAGATGAGTTTTGACTTTGACTTTATAGGTTTGCAAAATTATACAAGGGAAATAATAAAGTATTCGCTGCTCACACCTTACCTGCATGCGCAGCTGGTGCGGGCAGACAAAAGAAATGTCCCTGTTACCACTATGAAATGGGAAGTTTATCCTCCCTCCATCTATCATGTATTAAAGAAATTTGCAGCATATAAGCAGATCAAAGAAATCTATATTACCGAAAATGGTGCTGCATTTGAAGATTTTGTTACTGAATCAGGAGCAATAAATGATGTGCTGCGGTTGAAGTATCTGCAGGAAAATATTGAGCAGGTATTAAAGGCAAAAGAGGAAGGCGTAAATGTGAATGGTTATTTTGTCTGGACACTGACAGATAATTTTGAATGGGCAGAAGGTTATCACCCCAGGTTTGGACTGATCTACGTAGACTTCAAAACGCAGCAGCGCATTGTAAAATCCTCCGGACTGTGGTATGCAGATTTTCTTAGTGTTTAGCCAGGAAACTCAGTCCTGAAACGTTCAAACATCAACTTCACATCCAGTTTTTCATTGAGGTCTTCTGTATCCAGCAGGTCGTTATCTTCTGTCTGTTGCGCATAATGTTCGGGAAGATATTTATAAATGCTCCATGCGTCATTGTTAAACTCCAGAGCGGTCAGGTTTTCTACCCAGTCGCCAGAGTTAAGGTACAACACATCTCCGTTTTCGGTCTCAATATTCCGTATCTCTGGTTGATGTATGTGGCCGCATACGACATATCCATACCCTTTTTCTACCGCCAGTTCTGCCGCAGTGATTTCAAACTGGTTGATGAACTTCACCGCGTCCTTAAACCTGGCTTTGATTTTTTTGGAGAAACTCATTTTTTCCCGGTTGCTCAAGGTAAGCAGCCAGTTCACAATGCTGTTGATGATGATCAGGGTGTCATAACCCACGGCACCCATTTTGGCCAGCCATTTGGAATGCTGCATGGTCACGTCAAACACGTCTCCGTGAAAAAACCATGCTTTTTTATTTCCAAGGGGCAAGACCAGTTTATCAGTAAGCTGAAAGCTCCCGATCTTAAGATCGCTGAATTTGCGCAGCATCTCATCATGGTTACCTGTTAAATAGTACACCCTGACCCCTTCTGTGATAAATTTCATGATCCTGCGGATCACCTTCATATGGGATTCAGGAAAGTAAGATTTGCTAAACTGCCAGATGTCTATAATGTCACCATTCAGAATGATGGTATCAGGCTTTATACTTTTCAGATAGTTGAGCAGTTCCTTGGCATGACAGCCATAAGTACCCAGGTGTACATCAGATATGACTACCAGCTCAACTTCTCTTTTGGCCATCTTTGTGGTAAATAATCATTTCCATAAAGATGCTGTAAAGTTTTAAACTCAGTGTTAAGGAGGTGTGAAGTTATTTAACAGATGCCTGAGGATTCCCGTTTGATCAGTACAGATTTCAATATTGGGATTTCATCCCTATCGATAGGTTTGTTGTCCAGTATCTTAAATAAAAACCCTGCAGCCTCCCTCCCTATTTCAAATGCGGGTTGTGTGATGGTGGTTAATGAGGGATTCAGCAGTGGGGCGGTGCCTAAATTGGAAAAACTGATTATTTTAAGGTCTTTTGGAATAGTTAAATTCAATGACCTGCACACATAATAACAAGGCAAAGCCAGCTCCTCTATGGAAGAGATAATGGCATCGGGTTTTTGTGTGGTTATCAGGTTCCTGATGTTTTCGTAGTTGGTGTCGATGTTATTGTCGTAGTTTACAATGAGGTGGTCATGAAAGTCCAGATCATGCGCCTTTAATGCATCCTGGTAACCTGACAGGCGCTTTTTCCCGGTAGTAAGGTTGTTGAGTGCGCACAGATAGGCAATCTTTTTGCATCCGTTTTCAATTAAATGCTCAGTGGCACTATAGGCACTTTCATAATCATCGGTAGTGATCTTTACCGCATCAATGTCCTCTATTGTCCGGTCAAAGAAGACAACGGGTATTCTTTTTACCAGCTCTCTGAAATGTTCGCTGTTTACCGTGCTGCTGGCTACAGAAATCAGTATTCCGTCTACACGACCGCTCAGCAGACTGTCGGTAAAGGCAATTTCTATCTCGCTGTTTTCATGTGTCTGGTAGATCAGTACATGATAATCCCGCTTTCTTGCGATCTCTTCTATTCCGTTGATTGCCAGGGAAAAGAAATTATTGGCTATTTCCGGAACGATCACCGCAATCGTCTTTGTTTTATTGCTGCGCAGGTTACTGGCAGAAGGGTTGCGTTCATATTTGAGTTTTTTTGCCAGGTCCCACACTTTTTGCTTGGTCTCCTGACTAATCTCATGGCTGTCGTTCAGGGCCTTAGAGACAGTCGCAATTGAGATATTCAGTTCCTGCGCTAATGTCTTTACTGTAACGTTGCCTTTCATGTATACTGGAAATTTTGAGGTTAATTTAAATAGGTGCCGAATCAACTTAAACGTATTCGTAAAAATAATGTCGTTTAAAACTAAGATTTAATTTTTTTATATACAGCTTTGATATACAAGATTATTATTTGGTTTTGTACTAACCAAATGTAATACAATTTATCTGAACTCAGATTCAGTAATGATTCTGATTAGCCTGTACCAAATATGAACCATCTGGATATTTTAGATTATGTAGTTTTCTTTATCTACTTCATTACTATAGCCGGATATGGGTATTACATTTATCATAAGAAAAAAACTACCTCCAATAGCGCTAAAGACTTTTTTCTGGCAGAAGGTTCACTCACCTGGTGGGCTATTGGCGCATCTCTGATTGCCTCAAATATATCTGCCGAACATTTCATTGGAATGTCGGGCTCTGGTTTTGCTTTGGGACTTGCCATTGCTTCTTACGAATGGATGGCTGCTGCCACATTGATTATTGTGGCTATTTTTATCCTCCCAGTATACCTGAAGAACAAGATCTTTACCATGCCGCAGTTTTTATCGAAGCGGTATAATGATAAAGTTAGTACCATTATGGCGGTATTCTGGTTGCTGGTGTATGTTTTTGTGAACCTTACCTCTATCATCTACCTGGGGGCCCTGGCCATTTCTTCGATATCACCCATCAGTTTTGAATGGTGCATTGTAGGGCTCAGTATCTTTTCAATGGTCGTGACTTTGGGGGGGATGAAGGTGATTGGCTATACTGATGTGATCCAGGTGATGGTACTGATCTTTGGCGGTTTGATTACTACTTATCTTGCCCTTTCTCTACTGTCAAACGAATATGGATTTGGCGGAGATATTTTCAAAGGCCTGTCTGTCTTAAGAAAAGAAGCACCTGATCATTTTCACATGATCTTTGATTCTTCTGATAAATACTATAAAGAGCTTCCCGGTTTATCCGTATTAATCGGTGGTATGTTGATCAACAACCTGGCCTACTGGGGCTGTAACCAGTACATCGTACAACGGGCATTGGGCGCTGATTTAAATACGGCACGTAAGGGTATCTTATTCGCAGCATTTTTAAAACTACTCGTGCCGGTCATTGCTGTCCTACCTGGCATTGTGATGTATGTGCTTCACAATAAGGGCCTGTTTCATACAGAAATGTCGGATGCGGGGGTGTTGAAACCGGACCATGCTTATCCCACCTTGATGAATTTATTGCCGGCAGGCTTAAAAGGTATCGCTTTTGCTGCCCTTACAGCTGCCATTGTCGCTTCATTGGCTGGCAAGGCAAACAGTATATCTACCATTTTCTCGCTTGACATTTATAAAAAATACTTTAACAGATCGGCCTCGGATAAAAAGATGGTAAATGTAGGGCGATGGGCAGTAGTTGTTTCTATGACCATTGCCGCGATCGTAACACCATCCTTAAGATCGCTTGATCAGGCGTACCAGTTTATCCAGGAATATGTAGGCTTTATTTCGCCTGGAGTACTGGCGATATTCCTGCTGGGTTTTTACTGGAAACGCACCACCACCGCAGCCGCCATGACAGGCGCACTGATCACCATTCCACTTTCAACGGTGTTAAAGTTTCTGCCTGGGTGGACAAATGGTGCTTTTCCCGATTATCCCTTCCTCGACAGGATGGCTATTGATTTTGTAGTCATAGTACTCCTGATGATCGTGATCAGCCTCAGCAGGCCCCAAAAAGCTGCAACCGAAAACTCAATTGAAGTAGATACCTCCATGTTTAAGGTCAGTACCAGTTTCGCGATAGGCTCGATCCTTATCATGGGCATATTGACCGCATTATATACAGTATTCTGGTAAGTAAATTATTGATAAGTATTAAAATACAAAGTGATGAAAGCGCAAGAAAATGAAGACAAGAACCCGTTGTCAAGTCTGGAAGAGTGGGAAGACGATGTGTTGAAAAGATATCCTGAGCCCGGCGTTCCGGCCAAAAGCAAGGAAGAGTTCAGGAATTATGACAGCCCCGAAATTGATTCCGTAAGGGAGTTTTACAGGCTGAACCATAAATACCAGACCTATGATAACGTATTGGCCAAAAAGGAAAATTTCCTGAAGTTTGATAAGAAGGAAATGCCCTGGTGGTCTGCCATGGAATACTTAAACCAATTGGTAGATGATTCAGACCCTGATACTTCACTCGATCAGCTGCAGCACCTGCTGCAGACTGCTGAGGCTATCCGTGCCGACGGGCATCCGGACTGGTTTGTGCTAACTGGTTTTATACATGATCTGGGTAAGGTATTGTGCCTGTTTGGCGAACCGCAATGGAATGTAGTGGGTGATTCATTTCCGGTAGGATGCAGGTTTTCTGAAAACATCGTATTCTCTGAATTCTTTGCGGACAATCCGGACAGTAAGGATGAGCGTTTCAATACAAAATATGGCGTATATACACATCAGTGCGGATTAGAAAACATACACATGTCATGGGGGCATGATGAATACCTCTACAATATTACAAAAAACTACCTGCCGGAACAGGCCTTGTACATGATCCGCTACCACTCCTTTTATTCACAGCACCGTGAACGTTCGTACGACCACATCTTGAATGCCCATGATCAGGAAATGTTTAAATGGGTTGATAAATTCAATCCGTATGATCTGTATTCCAAGAGCCCAAAAGCGCCGGTCGTCAGCGAGTTAAAACCCTACTACGAAGATTTGATAGCGAAGTATCTTCCGGCTACGGTATCGCTTTAAAGAGCGGGCACACCGGCTATACAAACTAGTAATTTTTAGGGGGGTAATAAAAGATCTCCCCCTAAAAATTCTTTCCCACCTTTTCCAGTATCTCCGCAGGAATATTCTGTGTATCTACTACGAGAAAACCATCCAGACAATCTGAAAATTTAGGGTCTATATTGAAGCAAATGATCTTTGCATTGAGGTTCAAATACTGTCTCAGCAGTACAGGAATTTTAATGTGGGTGTTTTCGATGTCAGAAATCAGGCTGTCCAGGTCCTTTAGCGAGTCGCTGCTTTCTACCAGCAGGTCTTTATTGATGGCCGACAGGTCTGCCTTAAACTTATTCTTAGGCTTTACATAATGCGCCAGCTCATAGTCAAAATGATTTTTAGTGATGTAATCTACAATCAAAGACTTTGAAAACTTAGAAAAGTTATTGCTGATACTCACCGGCCCAAACATATACCGGTATTGAGGATTGTCCATAAGGTACTTTAAAATACCCTTCCATAACAGGAACAGTGGAAGCGGTTTCTGCTGATATTCTTTACGTATCCATGAGCGCCCGAGTTCTATGCCGTTTCTAAGGATAGGGTAAAAGGGCTCTTTGATTTTAAACAGCTCTGATAGGTAAAAACCACGGCGGCCCATGGTATTTAAGATCTCATCACCTTTACCTATGCGGTAGGCGCCAACAATGTTCTGCAGGTCCTTGTCCCAAATAAAAAGATGGCTGTAATAGATGTCATAATTGTCCAGGTCTATCTTTTTGTTGCTCCCCTCACCAACCTCTCTAAAGGTAATCTCCCGCAACCTCCCGATTTCTCTTAAAATATTGGGAATGGCGACTGTCGGTGTGATGTATACCTCGTAATTTTTTTCCTGCCATACCCGGAAGCTTTCCAGCTGGCTTACCTCCTCAACTATTTTATTACGGTCTGTTTCCTCAACGATCTCCTGGGGTTTTTTCTTTATTTTAAACAGATTAATGGGGTTAAACAATTTCTTCTCTTCCTCCAGTCCGGTCCCCAACGCATAGGTGCGTGCCCTTAAAAAGTCCAGTAGCTTGTTGGTATTGTTTCTGTAAGAAATATCTTCAATATGGATTGGCTTACCAATCCGTACTTTTATTTTTAACCCTTGTTTGTTTAAAAATTCGGAGGGCAGTTTTGCAGTTCTTAAAGTAGGGTGAATGAAGCTTAAAATATTAAACAGCACCCCGTTATTGCCATGAAAATAAATAGGTACGACTGGCAGTTTTGCCCTTGCTATCAGCTTGCCTACTACCGGATGCCATAGCCTGTCGGTGATTTCCTGCTTGTCAATGCTGAAAGTAGAAACCTCACCTGCCGGAAATATGCCGATGGGAATGTCATTTTGTAACAGGTCGAAAGTTGCTTTTAATCCGCTGATGCTGGAAGAATGCTGTACATTTTCAAAAGGGTTTACTGCCACAAAGAACTCGCTTAGGTTGGGAATTTTTTTAAGGATAAAGTTTACCATTACCTTTGCTTCAGGCCTTACCATGCAAAGCAGTTTTACCAGGGCCAGTCCTTCAACGCCACCATAAGGGTGATTGGCAATGGCTATAAATCCCCCTGTTTTGGGAATGTTCTTCAGGTCATCGTCGTCAAAATCAATCGTTACACCAATGGTCTCTAATATTTTGTCGACGAATTCCAGTCCGTTAAAATGTTTATTCTGTGAAAAAACCTTGTTGATGTCATTCAGTTTCATTACTTCCATTAGTAAAGCCGCAAGGCCTGGTACACCAAGCTTATCAATCTTGGTAGCTTTTGCAAACTCCTGGGTTGTGATGATCTTCATTTAAAATGCAGGTTAGTGAATTATTAATCCAACCTCAAACTTAGATAAAACTGTGAAGCATTCATGAACAATTCAAAAAAAAATATATGAATATGATAGATGGACCTTAGATTTCTATAGTAATTTAGCCTGTGAGAAAATTACTAAATACCTATTTTGGGATCAGCAGGAGCGAGTATAACGGAATGCTGGCACTGGTGCTGCTGATTGCAGGGATTGCGGCAATTCCGAAGGTGTATGAAATTATGGTGCCTGCGCGCAAAACCAAAGATCATGACATACCTGTAGCTATTAAAATGCCCGCAAATAGCAGGGAAAAAAGGCACTACCCGCGTAAGGTAGTGGAAGACCATATTAAGATCAGACAAGAATTGTTTGTTTTCGATCCCAATACCATAGGGATTGAAGAATGGCAAAGCCTGGGCTTATCTGCCCGGCAGTCGGCCGCCATCATCAACTACAGAAAAAAGGGTGGGAAGTTTAGAAAAGCGGAAGACCTGCAAAAGATGTATACCATCAGTGATGAAATGTACAAGCGGTTATTTCCTTATGTGAGCATTGAACCAAAGCCAGGGAATGCTGCTTTTTATGTAAAAAGAGGCGATGCAGTAAAGCCTGAGCATAAAAAACATGTCTTGAATATCATAGAGGTAAACCATGCAGACAGTACCGCACTGGTAGAAATAAAGGGTATTGGCCCGGGATTTGCCAGCCGCATCATCAAATACCGCGAAAGGATAGGCGGGTTTCACAAAAAAGAGCAGTTGATGGAAGTTTTTGGTTTGGATTCTCTTAAATTTAAAGAGATCAACAGTCAGGTTAGTCTTGATACAGCAGGCCTTAAAAAGATCTATATCAATGCTGTTTTGGCGGGGGACTTTAAAAATCATCCATATATAAAGTATAAGCAGGCCAATGCCCTGGTCCAATACCGGAAGCAACATGGCGATTATAGAAATATTGCAGACTTAAGTAAAGTCCTTATATTGGATGCCGAAACGATAAACCGTTTAGCACCTTATCTTAATTTTAAGTAATGATCTCAGCAAGAATAAAACAGGCCGTCCGTGATGTAAACGATTTTCCAAAACCTGGAATTGTCTTTAAAGACATTACCCCAATATTAAAAGATCCGGCATTGTGCATTGAGATCAGTAAAGCCCTGGCCGATCAGCTAAAGGGAATTGAGATCGATGTAGTAGCCGGGATTGAAAGCAGGGGTTTCTTGTTTGGTCCCTCGTTGGCCCAGCTATTAAACGTTCCTTTTGTGCCTGTCCGTAAGGCCGGCAAGCTACCCTACAAAACCATACAGCAATCATACGACCTGGAGTATGGGAGCGCAGTGATAGAATGCCATCAGGATGCTTTGCTGTCAGGTCAGCGGGTTTTGATCCACGACGACCTGCTGGCTACAGGAGGAACCGTAGTGGCGGCTTCTAAATTGATATCCCAGCTTGAAGCCACTGTAGTTGCTTATTCTTTTATCATTTCACTTGATTTTCTGAACGGAAGAGAACGGTTAACACCCTATACCCAAAAGGTATTTTCATTAGTTTCCTACTAAAGTTAAGAAGTTTTTATACAGAATTTTGATAGTGTTGCCTGAATAAAAAGTATTTTTTCTAAATTGTGCAAAGTTAGTATTGCTGGTTAAGGCTGTCAACTGAGAAAATGCACAGTCTCACGGAGTTTTTTGAATGCTGGCAAAGTTATTATCATGATATCGAAGAAGAATTTTGGCGATTACTCGCGGACACACATCAGTGATGTTCCCGCAAATACAGCAAGCGAGGAAGCCTTGTATTTTAAACAGACCATTCCAAAATTTCCGGAAGAAGCCGTGTATATCTATTCTTTTAAACTGAATAAAATGATCTTTGCCGCAGGATGGGAAGAGGTATTGGGATATAGGGACGATGAGATCAATATGCTGGCCATTGTGAATATGTCAGCGCCCGACTTTGCGCCGTTTTCGCATGATCTTAATGACAAAGCCTTAAAATTTATCCATGGCAAAACAAAAGACCTGGAGAAATATAGCTTTACAATAGAGCTAAAGAAAATCCATAAAGAAGGTCATGAGGTGCCTATTATGGCGCGTGTGGGCGTGTATAGTTCAGAAGAAGGAAAGATAACTTCTATCATCGGGAGGTTCCAGGTCAACAGGAGCCTGATATTTGGTAAGGTAATGCGGTATGCTGCATACGGCCCCGAAAAAGAGAAGTTTGAAGAAGAATTAAATAAAGCGCTGTTTTATCATTTCGCTATTTCAAACAAAGAAAAAGAAGCCCTGGCATTGGTAGCAAAGGGATATTCATTTAAAGAAATAGCCCATGAACTGAGTGTTTCACATTCAGCTATTGAGAAAAGGATCTTGCCGCTCTATAAAAGGTTTGATCTTAAAAGCCTGACCCATCTGGTCAGTTTTGCTTATGATAACAATATCCTTCCTTAAAGGCCTAATCCAGGTTTACAGTTACAATATTTGATTTTTGAACCCCGATCTGCTGCAGCAGGGTTTCCCATTTCTGTTCCAGCAGGCTTGTAGGGTCATCTGTGCCCATTACCCAGATGATATTTTTATCCCTGATATGCCTGATGTTGTCCGGCCCGCAGTCCACATTGTTCAGCAGATCATAGAATAGCCTGGTAGTAATGATGTCACCTTTCACCGGTTGGCCCGGATTGATGTCGTCAATTACCAGAAGGTTGCAGTTGCGCCAGTACCACAATTTGTCCAGGTGCCGGGGGTTTGCCGTTTTCTCAAAGAACAGGCTTAATAGTTTTACCGCTGTGACATAGCTGCAACAATTGTTTTTAATAGAAGCTTCCGTAGCAATTCCTATAGATAGTGTGGTTTTTCCGCTTCCGCGGGATCCAAAGATCAGCATATGCTTGCCCTGTTCTTTATTGTCCAGAAATTCCTGTATGGCTGCTTTATTTTTATCATCTATCTGCTGGTTCCATTGGCTAAGGCGCAATTGAAAAGGATATTCTGCATTTTGCACATACATTTTTGTAGTATACCAGTAATAGGCAGGATAAGCAACCAGAAGCAGCAAGATCAGCAAAGCGGCCAGCATGCCCGGATGGTAATGGCATACCAGGCTGGCAGCAAAAGCACCCATGCCAAAATAAATAAGATCCGTCAGTGTGTCAAAAGCAACGTTCATCCATGCCGGACTGAACGTATAATTGCCCTTATTGAGTGCTGTTCGCTTGGTAGGTACTTTAAGTAACAGCGGCCCAAGAAAGTTGTAGGTTTCAAACAGGATCCATGCCGACCATACCCCAAATGCAGCCCAAAGTTCCGGATGCTGTATGCCTGGTTTTGATTTGAGAAAACTATAAATAATGATGGTAGGAATGAACCCCAGTGAAAAATGACCAAACTGATTGGCTAACCAGGAATAAGTGAGCGTGACCCCACGATAAGAATCTTTTCCGATCAGGTCTTTTTTTAGTTGCGCGATGATTGCCTGTCTATTGATATAACCCATGAGTGCGGAAGAATTAAGATAATTTAGATGCTAAAGCTAAAAAAAATAATTTTTTTTATGGAGTATTTAATTTAACTTAAAAAGAAGAAGTAAGGTTAATGAACTGAATACCATTTCGTTCTATTAATTTGCAAATTTTAAACTTAGGGAGCTGTGGTTAAATTTATTATTATTGCTGGAATTCAATCAAAAAAATATGATAGAAACAATGGATAATTCTGTAGGCTACAACTTCAGTATCTCAGAAAACCAATTAATGATCAGGGAAATGGTTAAGGATTTTACTGAAAAAAATATCCGTCCGAATGTGATGGAATGGGACGAAGCCCAATATTTTCCGGTAGAAGTTTTTAAAAAACTGGGAGAACTGGGATTGATGGGAGTGTTGGTGCCGGAAACATATGGCGGCTCAGGTCTTGGTTACCAGGAATATGTAGACGTAATAGTAGGTGTGTCCAGAGTTTGCGGATCGATAGGCTTGTCGCTGGCAGCACATAATTCACTATGTACCGGACATATTCTGGCATTTGCAAATGAAGAACAGAAGCAAAAATGGCTGCCTAAGCTGGCTACGGCCGAATGGATAGGAGCATGGGGGTTAACGGAGGCCAACACCGGATCAGATGCCCTGAGAATGATGACTACGGCAGTATTGGATGGGGATGAATATGTGCTGAATGGGGCTAAGAACTGGATTACCCATGGAAAAACCGGAGATGTAGCGGTGGTGATGGTGAGGACAGGCGAACAGGGAAGCTCAAGAGGGATCTCTGCAATTGTGGTAGAAAGAGGCACCCCGGGGTTTGCCGCTGGCAAAAAAGAGAATAAACTGGGCATGCGTGCTTCGGAAACTACGGAAATGGTTTTTGACAATTGCCGGGTGCCGAAGGAAAATATTCTTGGAAATATTGGGGATGGATTTAAGCAGGCTATGAAAATTTTGGACGGGGGCAGGATTTCAATTGCTGCATTGTCATTGGGGATCGCTAAAGGAGCCTATGAAGCAGCGCTGGCCTATGCAAAAGAAAGACATCAGTTTGGACAGCCTATAGCAAATTTTCAGGGCATTAGCTTTAAACTGGCCGATATGGCTACTGAGATTGAAGGTGCTGAACTGCTGATCAGACAGGCCGCCGATTTGAAAAACCGCGGACTGCCTATGACCAAGGAATCAGCGATGGCCAAGTATTTCGCTTCGGAAGTAGCGGTAAGGTGCGCGACAGAAGCCGTCCAGATTTTTGGAGGTTATGGATATACCAAGGACTTTCCCGTAGAGAAGTTTTACAGGGATAGCAAATTATGTACAATAGGAGAGGGAACTTCCGAAATACAGAAAATAGTTATTGCAAGAGAAGTTTTAAAAGGTTAAATTTATATCTCATAATAAAGGGGTTAATCAATTTTTAAAAATTTATTCTAAACCAAACATTACCAGGATCCGGCATTCGTATGAATGCCGGATTTTTTTGTATTGCTTAGCCTCAATAGCCTTTTACATCCGCTTTGTATCCGTTCGCTTAGCGGTTGCTTGGTTAAGCCTTACGAGGGCATTGAGTAAGGGTTGGAAGGGCTAGGGGGTATGCCAACCCTTATCCAAGACTTACTACCCCTAAACTTTTGAATATGATGGATTTTTTACGGCAGCAGTGTGAATAAAATTAGATTAATATTTTGGTAATCAAATAAAACGCGTATCTTTGCAGTCCTAAAAACAGCGAGAGGAGGTATTTTTACGTTATGATCATTATTAATATTAAAGACGGCGAATCACTAGATAAAGCCCTAAAACGTTTCAAGAAGAAATTTGAGAAAACGGGAGTTTTGAGAGAACTACGTAGCCGTCAGGCATACGAGAAAAAATCTGTAGCTCGTCGTACGCTAGTAAAGCACGCAATTTACAAACAGAATATGCAACTGGAAGGAACTATTTAATCCTCGCAGTCTATTATATAGTATTGAAGCGTCGTCAAATTTTGACGACGCTTTTTTATTTAGATAAAAATGGATTTGTTAGATAATGTTTTGTATATTCACTTATCGAGCAATACAAATAGTTTCTATGACTGTTGACCATTTTCTAACCTATCTCCAGCACGAGAAACGCTATTCTCCGCATACCATACAAGCTTACAGGATAGATTTGCTTCAATTTAGCGATTTTCTACTGACAACATTTGAGCTTGAGCTCAAAGATGCTGCATACATCCATGTGAGGGATTTTATGGTTTGGCTGATGGATCATGGAAATTCAGAAAATTCTGTCGGAAGGAAGCTTTCAACGCTGAGAAGTTTTTATAAATATCTGATAAGGGAGCAAGTTGTAAGGGTCAACCCGATGTCTTTTGCCAAGGCGCCAAAGGTGCCTAAGCGCCTCCCGGTATTTGTTGACGATCAGAAGCTGGACCAGTTGCTGGATTCGAAAGAATTTTTTGACGAGAGTTTTCCTTCAGTGAGGGACAAACTGGTGATTGAGACGCTATTTGGAACCGGGATCAGGCTGGCAGAACTGCTTTCAATTAAGGAGTCAGATATTGATTTTTATGAAACAAGTATCAGGATTCTGGGGAAAAGGAATAAAGAAAGAGTGGTGCCTGTAAGCAAATCCCTTATGAGTCAGATAAAAGCATACATTGACTTAAAATCATTGCAGAATTTTAATAACAAAACAGGGGTGTTATTCGTTACCAATACAGGAGCTGTGGCTTATCGTACCTTAATTTATAAAATAGTGCACCGTTATTTGACTTATATTTCAACACAGGAAAAGAGGAGCCCGCATGTACTGCGGCATTCCTATGCGACTTCATTATTAAACAGGGGAGCAGATTTAAATGCAATAAAGGAGCTGCTGGGACATTCCAGTTTGGCTGCGACACAGGTTTACACACACAATTCAATAGAAAGAATAAAATCAATATATAAACAAGCCCATCCAAAGGCATAAAAAAGAGGAGGTAAATATGAAAATTACAGTTCAATCGATCCATTTCAATGCAGACAAGAAGTTGTTAGATTTCGTCCAGAAGAAAGTAGATAAGTTAGATCAGTTTTTTGACCAGATCATCAGTGGGGTAGTTTATTTAAAATTGGAGAATGTAGATGATGAAGCCAATAAGATCAGTGAGATTAAACTGATCGTTCCAGGTGGAACATTGTTTGCAAAAGAGCAGTGCAAATCATTTGAAGAGGCTACAGATTTGGCGATAGAATCCTTAAGAAAGCAAATTACGAAACATAAAGATAAGACAAGAGTAAAGCTTAGTGAACACAAAGCAATTTTAAATGCTGATGAAGTGTCTGATTATTAAGCAGATATTTTCTAGGTTTTTGATAAAAAATTGGCGGCAATACTTCCGCCAATTTTTTTTTGAAAATAATTTTGTGTAGTACTTAAATTCTTGTAGATTTGCATTCCATTTCAGAGAGGGCGTTGGCCCGGTAAAGAAGTGGGATGTTCTGTGAAAGATTAATATTATAGAATTTGTTGCTTCAATTGAAGTGATTTGTGATATAAGCCTCCTTAGCTCAGCTGGTAGAGCAACTGACTTGTAATCAGTAGGTCATTGGTTCGATCCCGATAGGAGGCTCTTTTTTTTGGGGGGATACCAGAGTGGCCAAATGGGACAGACTGTAACTCTGTTGTCGCAAGACTTCGAAGGTTCGAATCCTTCTCCCCCCACAATTAAAGAAGCGGAAGTAGCTCAGTTGGTAGAGCGATAGCCTTCCAAGCTATAGGTCGCGAGTTCGAACCTCGTCTTCCGCTCAAAAATGGAAAAAGGTGGGCAGTCGGCAGGATTTGAAAAAATCATTCGATACTGCATTGCAGCATTGGATTAAAGATTGCAAGCTGAGATTAATAGCCGAAGTAGCTCAGCGGTAGAGCACTTCCTTGGTAAGGAAGAGGTCGTGGGTTCAAGTCCCATCTTTGGCTCAAAAAGAATAAAGGATACTTTGTTAAATCTGTCTAAAAGCAGGGAGAACAAGGTTTTTTGTATTGAATTGTATCAAAACAATAAATAAAATAAAAAGTTAACCTACTAATAAGTATAAAAACATGGCAAAAGAAAAGTTTGACCGCAGCAAGCCGCACTTAAACATCGGCACAATCGGTCACGTTGACCACGGTAAAACAACCTTAACAGCAGCAATCACTAAGGTGTTAGCTGATGCTGGTTTCTCTGAGGCGCGTTCATTTGATTCGATTGACTCGGCTCCTGAAGAAAAGGAAAGAGGTATCACTATTAACACAGCACACGTTGAGTATTCAACTGCTAACCGTCACTATGCACACGTTGACTGTCCTGGTCACGCGGATTATGTGAAGAACATGGTTACTGGTGCTGCGCAAATGGATGGAGCTATCATCGTTGTAGCTGCTACAGATGGTCCGATGCCACAAACACGTGAGCACATTCTATTGGCTCGCCAGGTAGGTGTTCCAACATTAGTAGTATTCATGAATAAAGTGGATATGGTTGATGATCCTGAACTACTTGAATTGGTAGAAATGGAAATTCGTGAACTATTATCTTTCTATGAATTCCCTGGTGATGATATCCCTGTTATTCAAGGTTCAGCTCTTGGTGGCTTGAACGGAGATCCGAAATGGGTTGGTAAAATTCTTGAGCTAATGGAAGCTGTAGATAGCTATATTCCAATTCCTCCACGTTTGACTGAGCTTCCATTCTTGATGCCTGTTGAAGATGTATTCTCGATCACTGGTCGTGGTACTGTTGCAACTGGTCGTATTGAGCGTGGTGTAATCAACTCTGGTGATCCTGTTGAGATCCTGGGTATGGGTGCTGAAAATCTTAAATCAACTGTAACAGGTGTTGAGATGTTCCGTAAGATCCTTGATTATGGTGAAGCAGGAGATAACGTAGGTCTATTGTTACGTGGTATTGAGAAAACTGATATCCGTCGTGGTATGGTTATCTGTAAACCAGGTTCGGTAAATCCTCACACTGATTTCAAAGCTGAGATCTATGTATTGTCAAAAGCAGAAGGTGGACGTCACACTCCATTCTTTAACAAATACCGTCCTCAATTCTATTTCCGTACTACAGACGTTACTGGTGAGATTTCACTGGCTGAAGGAACTGAAATGGTTATGCCAGGTGATAACGTTACGATCACTGTTAAATTGATCAACGCAATCGCAATGGAAAAAGGTCTTCGTTTCGCTATCCGTGAGGGTGGTAGAACTGTAGGTGCTGGTCAGGTAACTGAAATATTGAAATAGTTTCTTTAGGCTTAGCTTAAAGATAGATTGAAATAAGAAACAAAGTACTTGGGCTTTGATAGCTTGAGTACTTTGTTTTCTAAAAGAAATCGGTATTCTCTGTTAGGGAATAAGTTTGGCTCTTTAAGAGCATAAAGTATACACGGGAATAGTTCAATGGTAGAATAGAGGTCTCCAAAACCTTTGATCAGGGTTCGAATCCTTGTTCCCGTGCAAAAAATTAATTATGGCTAAAGTAGTTCAATTTATTAAGGAATCGTATGAAGAAATGACCCAGAAGGTTACCTGGCCTACATGGGGTGATTTACAAAATTCTGCGATGCTGGTTTTAGTAGCTTCACTAATCATTGCGTTGGTTATTTTTGCAATGGATAAGGGTTCTACATTTGTTTTAGATGCTTTTTATCAATCACTTTCTAATTAATATAGCTTAAATGAACGATCAGTTGAAATGGTATGTGGTTAGGGCTGTTAGTGGGAAAGAGAAGAAAGTAAAACAGTATATCGATTCTGAAATTAGCCGGTTAGGATTTTCACATTTAGTGCCTCAGGTATTGATTCCGATGGAGAAATACTATCAGATGAAAGACGGGAAAAAGATTGCTAAGGAACGCAATTTTTATCCTGGCTATGTTTTGATTGAAGCGATTTTAGACGGAGAGTTAGAACACATTATTAAGAATGTTAATAGTGTGATTGGCTTTTTAGGAGATAAGGGTGGAAATCCCGTACCGATGCGTCAGGCAGAGGTTAACCGTATTTTAGGCAAGGTTGATGAGATGAGCCAACAGAGCGAAACCATGAATGTTGCTTACTATGTAGGCGAGAACGTTAAAGTGATGGATGGTCCGTTTAATGGATTTACCGGCGTTATCGAAGAGGTTAATGAAGAAAAGAAAAAATTAAAAGTTATGGTTAAGATTTTCGGAAGAAAAACTCCATTGGAGCTTAACTATATGCAGGTAGAGAAAGAATAAAGACCTTAAATGTTACATGCTTCCAACATTTTAACATTGAGTATTACAAATTAACAAAAACAGAAAATGGCAAAAGAAGTCAGTGCACTTGTTAAATTACAGATCAAGGGTGGAGCTGCAAATCCATCACCACCGGTAGGGCCTGCGTTAGGTGCTAAAGGGGTGAACATTATGGAGTTTTGCAAGCAATTCAATGCTCGTACCCAAGATAAGCCCGGTAAAGTATTACCAGTTGTAATTACTGTTTATGCTGACAAGTCTTTCGAATTTATCATCAAAACCCCTCCGGTGGCAATCCAGTTAAAGGATGCGACTAAATTAACGAGTGGTTCTGCTGAGCCCAACCGTAAGAAAGTTGGTTCGGTGACTTGGGATCAGGTTAAGTCAATTGCTGAAGATAAAATGACTGATTTAAATGCATTCACTATCGAATCGGCAATGAGTATGGTTGCCGGTACAGCACGCAGTATGGGAATTACCGTTAGCGGTGATGCACCCTGGACAAATTAATTAACAAAAAACAGTTTACAACAGTGGCTAAATTAACAAAAAATCAAAAAAAGGCACATGCTAAACTAGAATCTGGTAAATCGTATTCTTTAAAGGATGCGGCTGCTTTGGTAAAAGAGATTACTACTACTAAATTTGATGCATCGGTTGATATCGATGTTAGTTTAGGTGTAGATCCGCGTAAAGCCAATCAAATGGTACGTGGTATAGCAACTTTACCACACGGTACAGGTAAAACTGTACGTGTATTAGTTCTTTGTACCCCTGATAAGGAAGAAGAGGCTAAAGCAGCTGGAGCAGATTTTGTAGGTTTAGACGAATATGTGTCGAAAATTGAAGGTGGATGGACTGATGTTGACATTATTATCACAACTCCTGCCTGTATGGCAAAAGTAGGTAAACTAGGCCGCGTTTTGGGCCCACGTAACCTAATGCCAAATCCTAAATCAGGAACTGTAACCAACGAAGTTGGTAAAGCGGTTACTGATGTTAAAGGCGGGAAGATCGATTTTAAAGTTGACAAAAGTGGTATTATACACGCTTCAGTAGGGAAGGTATCATTCCCGGCAGAGAAAATATATGAAAATGCATTGGAAGTACTTCAGGTAATTTCTAAGCTAAAACCATCTGCTGCAAAAGGAACTTATTTTAAGAGCATTCACGTGTCTTCTACTATGAGTCCTGGAATTGCAATCGAAACTAAATCAGTAGCGGGGATCTAATTATGAACAGAGAAGAAAAACACGAATTAGTTTCAGCTCTTCAAGCGAAGATGCAGGAATTTGGCAATTTTTATATTGCTGACACTTCAAGCTTATCTGTTGAGAAAGTGAACAACATCCGCCGCAAATGTTTCGAAAGCGGGATTGAAATGCAGGTTGCTAAAAATACCTTGATCAGAAAAGCGATTGAAGGATTGGAAGGCGATGCATCAGAGATCTTTGTTGCGCTAAAAGGTCAATCAGCATTGTTATTCTCAACAGTAGGTAATGGTCCAGCTAAGCTGATCAAATCCTTGAGAAAAGGAAAAGGAGCTGATAAACCGGTGCTTAAAGCAGCTTATATCGATTCGACAGTATTTATTGGTGACAACCAGTTGGATACTTTAGTGAGCCTTAAATCAAGAGAAGAGCTTATTGGAGACATCATTGGTCTATTACAGTCACCAGCTAAGAATGTTATTTCGGCATTACAGTCTGGCGGTAACAAAATTGCAGGAATTGTTAAAACTCTTCAAGAGAGAGAAGGTTAAGGAACACCTTATAAGTTCATATTAATAAATTATTTTACGTAAAAATTTTAAAATCTATAAAAATGGCAGATTTAAAAGCGTTTGCTGAGCAATTGGTAAACTTGACAGTTAAAGAAGTTAATGAATTGGCTCAAATCTTAAAAGACGAGTATGGTATCGAACCAGCTGCTGCTGCAGTTGCTGTTGCAGGTCCTGCTGGTGATGCTGCTCCTGTAGCTGAAGAAAAAACAACTTTTGATGTAATATTGAAAGAAGCTGGTGGTTCTAAATTAGCAGTTGTTAAATTGGTAAAAGATCTAACTGGCTTAGGTTTGAAAGAAGCTAAAGACTTAGTTGACGGTGCACCAAAAGAATTGAAATCTGGTGTTACTAAAGACGAAGCTAATGCTTTGAAAACTCAATTAGAGGAAGCTGGAGCTGTAGTTGAAGTTAAGTAGTCACTTAATTTTAATAAAACTTTAACCATAGACTCCGACTATTTAGTCGGAGTCTATACCTGTTTATAAACATTTCATCTTGTTTGGTTGGTGATATTGTTTAACGGCTAACCAAACAAATAGTTTATTCTTAAAGTAAATTAACTTTAGTCCATTGGCAAATAAAGTCGACCAAAGAGTAAATTTTGCACGTAGTAAGCATATCATAGATTACCCAGATTTTCTAGATGTGCAGTTGCAATCATTCAGAGAATTTTTTCAGATAGAAACTACTTCTGACAACCGTCATACTGAAGGTTTGTTTAAAGTATTTGCTGAAAATTTCCCAATCACAGATTCAAGAAACATCTTTGTTTTAGAATTCCTTGATTATTTTATTGACCCACCGCGTTATGATATACCTGAGTGTATTGACCGTGGGTTAACTTATAGTGTTCCATTAAAGGCTAAGCTTAAGCTTTCCTGTAATGATGCTGAACATGAAGATTTTGAAACCATCATTCAGGATGTGTATTTAGGGACCATACCATATATGACCCCTAAAGGTACATTTGTAATCAACGGTGCTGAGCGTGTAATTGTATCACAATTGCACAGGTCACCAGGAGTGTTCTTCGGTCAAAGCCGTCACACCAATGGTACCAAGTTATACTCTGCCCGTGTAATTCCTTTTAAAGGGTCCTGGATTGAGTTTGCAACTGACGTGAACAATGTCATGTATGCATACATTGATCGCAAGAAAAAATTCCCGGTTACCACGCTACTGCGTGCAATAGGTTATGATTCTGATAAAGACATTCTTGAACTGTTTGATCTGGCTGATGAGGTTAAGGTTAGCAAGTCTGGTTTGAAGAAGTATATCGGACGTAAACTGGCTGCAAGGGTACTAAGAAAATGGGTGGAGGATTTTGTAGATGAAGATACCGGTGAGGTAGTTTCTATAGACCGTAACGAAGTGATCCTGGACAGGGATACTGTTTTAGAAGACGACCATATTGATATGATCATTGATGCTGGCGTTAAAACCATTATCTTATCTAAAGATGACGGTGCAAGTCAGGCAGATTATACAATTATATATAATACTTTACAAAAGGATACGTCTAACTCTGAGAAAGAGGCTGTTGAAAACATCTATCGTGCTTTGCGTAACGCAGAACCACCTGATGAGGAAACTGCTAGAGGTATCATTGAACGTTTGTTCTTCTCGGATAAGCGTTATGACTTAGGTGATGTGGGCAGGTACCGTATCAACCGTAAGTTGAAAATGGATACTCCTGATCATGTAAAGGTATTGACAAAAGCAGACATCATTGCAATTGTTAAATACCTGATCAAACTGATCAACTCTAAAGAAGAGGTGGATGATATTGATCACTTGTCGAACCGTCGTGTTCGTACTGTAGGTGAGCAATTATACGCCCAGTTTGGTGTTGGTCTGGCACGTATGGCACGTACTATACGTGAGCGTATGAACATTCGTGACAACGAGGTATTTACACCGACTGACCTGATTAATGCCCGTACTTTATCGTCGGTTATTAATTCGTTCTTTGGTACCAACCAGTTATCGCAGTTTATGGACCAGACTAATCCGCTGGCAGAGATTACGCACAAGCGTCGTTTGTCTGCCTTAGGCCCGGGTGGTCTGTCGCGTGAGCGTGCCGGTTTTGAGGTTCGTGACGTTCACTATACACACTACGGTCGTTTATGTACAATTGAAACACCGGAGGGACCAAACATTGGTTTGATCTCTTCTCTTTGTGTTCATGCCAAGATCAACAACTTAGGTTTTATTGAAACTCCTTATAAAAAGGTAGAGAATGGTATTGTCGCTATGGACGAGCCGGTTATCTATTTGTCGGCTGAGGATGAGGATGGTAAAACCATTGCTCAGGCAAATGCTGAATATGATGATAAGGGTAATTTCAATACGCCACGTGTAAAAGCACGTTATGAGGGTGACTTCCCGATCATTGAGCCGGAGAAACTGGATTTAATGGACGTAGCGCCTAATCAGATTACCTCGATTGCAGCTTCATTGATTCCGTTCCTGGAGCATGATGATGCGAACAGGGCTTTGATGGGATCTAACATGCAACGTCAGGCCGTACCATTGTTGCGTCCTGAGGCTCCGATTGTTGGTACAGGTTTGGAAGGTCGCGTAGCCCGTGACTCGAGAACTTTGATCAATGCGGAAGGTGATGGTGTAGTGGAATATGTTGATGCAAATGAGATCACTATTAAATATGTTAGAAACGACGGCGATCGTTTGGTTTCTTTCGAAGGTGACAGCAAAACTTATAAATTAATCAAGTTCAAGAAAACCAACCAGAATACTTGTATCAATTTGAAGCCGATTGTTAAAAAAGGCCAGAAAGTTGTGAAAGGACAAGTGCTTTGTGAAGGTTATGCTACTGAAAATGGTGAACTGGCATTGGGAAGAAACTTAAAAGTTGCTTTCATGCCTTGGCAAGGTTATAACTTTGAGGATGCGATCGTAATTAACGAGCGTATTGTCCGTGAAGATATCTTTACCTCGCTTCATATTGAAGAGTTTGAACTGGAAGTACGTGATACAAAACGTGGAGAAGAGGAATTAACACCGGATATTCCTAACGTTTCTGAAGAGGCTACTAAAGACCTGGACGAAAATGGTATCATCCGTATCGGTGCTGAAGTGAAAGAAGGCGATATTTTGATCGGAAAGATCACCCCTAAAGGTGAATCTGATCCTTCGCCGGAAGAAAAATTACTACGTGCGATATTTGGAGATAAAGCGGGTGATGTAAAAGATGCTTCCTTGAAAACTCCTCCTTCTATTAAAGGTGTGGTAATTGATACTAAATTGTTCTCGAGAGCTAAAAAAACTACTAAAGCTGAAGAAAAATCAGCAATAGAGAAATTAGACAAGAGATATGATTTGGTGGTGATGAACCTGAAAAATGAATTGGTGGACAAATTGTTCCAGATTGTAAACGGCAAGACATCGCAAGGTGTGTATAACGTATACAAGGAATTGTTGTTCCCTAAGGGAGCCAAGTTTACACAGAAAAGTTTATCTGATTTGGAATATGCGCACATCAATCCATACAAATGGACTACTGATGACGACAAGAATGATCAGATCAAATTGTTATTGCATAACTATGGTATTCGTGTAAACGAAGAACTGGGTGCGTATAAACGTGATAAGTTTGCAATCAGTGTGGGTGATGAGCTGCCTTCAGGTATCGTTCAGATGGCTAAAGTTTATGTGGCTAAGAAACGCAAGTTGAAAGTTGGGGATAAAATGGCAGGACGTCACGGTAATAAGGGTATTGTAGCCCGTATTGTACGTGATGAAGATATGCCATTCCTTGAAGACGGAACGCCTGTTGATATTGTGTTGAACCCATTGGGTGTACCATCACGTATGAACCTTGGTCAGATCTACGAAACTGTATTGGCATGGGCCGGTAAAGAGCTGGGAGTGAAATTCGCTACCCCGATCTTTGATGGTGCAAAACATGATGAGGTTGAAGGCTGGATCGCTAAGGCTGGTTTGCCTGCTTCTGGCAGAACTTATTTAAATAACGGTTTAACAGGTGAGAAATTTGACCAGCCGACTACAGTAGGTATTATTTACATGCTGAAACTTGGACACATGGTTGATGATAAAATGCACGCACGTTCTATCGGACCATACTCATTGATTACACAGCAGCCATTGGGTGGTAAAGCCCAGTTTGGTGGTCAGCGTTTTGGTGAGATGGAGGTTTGGGCATTGGAAGCATTTGGTGCTGCCAATATTCTGCAGGAAATATTAACTGTTAAGTCAGATGATGTGATCGGCAGGGCTAAAACTTACGAAGCGATTGTAAAAGGCGAGAACCTTCCTACCCCGGGTGTACCAGAATCATTCAATGTACTGGTTCATGAATTACGTGGATTAGGTTTGGATATTACGTTAGACTAAACCAAAAAAAGAGCTATGTCTTACAAAAAGGATAATAAATTAAAAAGCAATTTCACCTCGATCACCATTAGTTTGGCGTCGCCTGAAGCTATTTTAGAGCGCTCCAGCGGTGAGGTGTTGAAACCTGAGACGATTAATTACCGTACTTATAAACCTGAGCGTGATGGTTTATTTTGCGAGCGTATTTTCGGTCCGGTAAAGGATTATGAATGTCATTGCGGGAAATATAAACGTATCCGTTATAAGGGTATTGTTTGTGACCGTTGTGGTGTGGAAGTAACCGAAAAGAAAGTACGCAGAGAGCGTATGGGACACATCAATTTGGTAGTTCCTGTAGCGCACATCTGGTATTTCCGTTCATTGCCCAACAAAATTGGCTATTTATTAGGTTTGCCTACTAAAAGATTAGACCTGATCATTTACTACGAGCGTTATGTAGTAATTCAGTCTGGTTTGATGTCTGATGAAGGGATCCAGTATATGGATTTCCTTACTGAAGAGGAATATTTAGACATTCTTGATAAGTTGCCTAAAGAGAATCAATACCTGGATGATAAAGACCCTAATAAATTCATCGCTAAAATGGGCGCTGAAGCATTAGAGGATTTGCTGAAACGTATTGATCTGGATACCTTATCATATAACTTACGCCACCAGGCTGCGAATGAAACCTCGCAGCAACGTAAAAATGAAGCACTGAAACGTCTGCAGGTTGTAGAAGCTTTCCGTGGTTCAAGAACACGTATTGAGAATAACCCTGAGTGGATGATCATTAAGATCGTTCCGGTTATTCCACCAGAATTGCGTCCGTTGGTACCATTGGAAGGAGGTCGTTTTGCGACTTCAGATTTGAATGACTTGTACCGTCGTGTGATTATCCGTAATAACCGTTTGAAACGTTTGATCGAGATTAAAGCTCCGGAAGTAATTTTGCGTAATGAAAAGCGTATGCTTCAGGAAGCTGTAGATTCGTTATTTGATAACTCACGTAAAGTAAACGCAGTTAAAACTGAAGGTAACCGTGCTTTGAAATCCCTTTCTGATATTTTGAAAGGTAAACAAGGTCGTTTCCGTCAGAACTTATTAGGTAAACGTGTTGATTACTCGGCCCGTTCGGTAATTGTTGTAGGCCCAAGCCTTAAATTGCATGAATGTGGTTTACCTAAAGATATGGCAGCTGAGCTGTTCAAACCGTTTATCATTCGCAAGATGATAGAAAGAGGTATCGTTAAAACTGTAAAATCTGCTAAGAAAATTGTAGACAGAAAAGATCCGCTTGTTTGGGACATCCTTGAAAATGTTTTGAAAGGACACCCGGTACTACTGAATCGTGCGCCTACGCTGCACAGGTTGGGTATACAATCTTTCCAGCCTAAACTGGTGGAAGGTAAAGCGATCCAGTTGCACCCTTTGGTGTGTACTGCATTTAACGCGGATTTTGACGGTGACCAGATGGCAGTACACTTGCCATTGGGCCACGCTGCAATATTGGAAGCACAGGTTTTAATGCTTGCTGCACACAATATTCTGAATCCGGCAAACGGAACTCCGATTACTGTACCTTCTCAGGATATGGTTTTGGGTCTTTATTACATTACTAAAGGCCGCAGAACTGACGAAGGACGTGTAGTAAAGGGGCAGGATTCCATATTCTATTCTCCAGAAGAGGTAATCATTGCTTACAATGAGAAACAAATAGATCTTCATGCATTCATTAAAGTAAAAACGAATGTAAAAGGTGAGGATGGAGTGATCGTTAATAAATTAATTGATACTACGGTAGGCCGTGTGCTGTTTAACCAAATGGTTCCGGAAGAAGTGGGTTATATCAATGAGTTGCTAACCAAAAAATCTTTAAGAGATATCATTGGTGATGTTGTAAAGATTACCGGTATGGCCCGTGCATCCAGGTTCCTTGATGATATCAAAGAATTAGGATTCCAAATGGCTTTCAGAGGTGGATTGTCATTTAATTTACAAGATGTAAACATCCCTGTTGAAAAGCATACATTATTACAACAAGCTTCTGCTGAAGTTGATGAGGTAAGGAATAACTATAATATGGGATTCATTACCAACAATGAGCGTTATAACCAAATTATTGATATCTGGACCAGGATCAATAACAGGTTAACATCGTTTGTTATGAATCAGCTATCAAATGATAACCAGGGCTTTAACTCTGTTTACATGATGCTTGATTCAGGAGCCCGTGGTTCTAAAGAGCAGATTCGTCAGCTTTGCGGAATGAGGGGATTGATGGCCAAGCCTCAAAAATCAGGGTCAGGTGGTGAGATTATTGAAAATCCGATCTTGTCTAACTTTAAAGAAGGACTGTCTGTATTGGAATACTTTATTTCTACTCACGGTGCCCGTAAAGGTTTGGCGGATACAGCGTTGAAAACAGCTGATGCTGGTTACCTTACCCGTCGTTTGCACGATGTGGCCCAGGATATGATCGTTAATTCTCCTGATTGCGGTACACTGAGGGGTATGTATACTATTGCTTTGAAAGATAATGAGGATATTGTTGAGCCATTATATGACAGGTTGTTAGGTCGTATTTCTCTTCACGATGTATTCAATCCGTTGGATGGGGCTTTGCTGGTAGGAGCCGGAGAGGATATTGATGAAGACATCGCAAAAGCGATCGAAGAATCTCCGCTTGAGGGTGTAGAAATCCGTTCGGTATTAACTTGTGAAAATCAAAGAGGTGTTTGTGCCCTTTGTTATGGTCGTAACCTTGCAACCGGTAAACGTGTTCAAAGAGGTGAAGCTGTCGGCGTAATTGCTGCACAGTCCATTGGTGAGCCGGGTACACAGTTGACGCTACGTACTTTCCACGTGGGTGGTACTGCCTCTAACATTGCAGCTGAGTCTCAGATTATGGCTAAATTTGATGGTATCATTGAATTTGAAAATGTCCGTACAGTAGATACAAAAACTGAAGAAGGTGATACACAGATTGTATTGGGACGTTCAGGTGAATTTAAGATCGTTGAGCCTGTTACAGGTAAGATCATCATGACCAATAACATCCCTTATGGTTCATTCTTGTATGTTGAGGATGGAGCTAAGATTACTAAGGGAGATAGAATTTGTTCATGGGATCCATATAATGCGGTTATTATTTCAGAGTTTGCCGGTAAGATCGAATTTGATGCAATTATTGAAGGGGTAACCTTCCGTGAAGAATCAGATGAGCAAACCGGTCACCGTGAAAAAGTAATTATCGATACACGTGATAAGACTAAAAACCCTTCTGTAAGGATCGTTGATAAGAAAGGCGAACTGATCAGAGGTTACAACATTCCTGTTGGTGCACACATCGCGATCGATGAAGGTGAAGCAGTTCAAACTGGTCAGATCCTTGTTAAGATTCCTCGTGCAACAGGTAAGACAAGAGATATTACTGGTGGTTTGCCGCGTGTTACTGAGCTTTTCGAGGCACGTAACCCGTCTAACCCTGCTGTAGTAACTGAAATTGATGGTGTGGTAACTTTGGGTGGTGTGAAACGTGGTAACAGGGAAATGACCATCGAGTCGAAAGACGGCGAGGTTAAAAAATACCTTGTGCCATTGTCTAAACACATCCTGGTTCAGGATAATGACTTTGTGAAAGCGGGTATGCCTTTATCAGACGGATCTATTTCACCTGCTGATATTCTTGCAATCAAAGGCCCTGCGGCTGTTCAGGAGTACCTGGTAAATGGTATTCAGGAAGTTTACCGTTTGCAGGGTGTGAAGATCAATGACAAGCACTTTGAAGTAATTGTTCACCAAATGATGCAAAAAGTTCATATTGAAGATCCGGGAGATACTATTTTCTTAGAAAATAACTCTGTGGACCGTTGGGACTTTATGATTGAAAATGATGAGATCTATGACAAAAAAGTAGTTGTAGAAGCTGGTGATTCAAATACTGTAAAACCTGGTCAGATTCTTTCTCTGCGTAAACTAAGGGATGAAAATTCTCAGTTGAAACGTAAAGATTTGAAACAGATTGAAGTTCGTGATGCAAGACCTGCAACTGCGAGTTCAATATTGCAGGGTATTACACGTGCATCATTGGGTACGAAGTCGTTTATTTCTGCAGCATCATTCCAGGAAACAACAAAAGTATTGAACGAGGCGGCAATTGCCGGTAAACGTGATAATATGCTTGGATTAAAAGAAAACGTTATTGTTGGACACTTAATTCCTTCAGGTACAGGTGTACGTGGATATGAGCGAATCATTGTTGGTTCTCAGGAAGAATACGATAAATTATTAGCTTCTAAACAAGAAGAAGCAGAAGCTTAATTTAAATATTTCATTAGAAATCCCCTGTCCTTACGAGGTTAGGGGATTTTTTTATGCTTTAAATCTGCAGTGATTTTTTTCAAAAAATATTCACTAATGCTAACCCAGTTATATAAGTTTGTGATATGGAAGAACAAAACAACGACAATCAACTAAACATAGAACTTTCGGAAGAAATTGCAGAAGGTATATTTTCAAATTTGGCCATTATAACGCATTCTAATACAGAATTTGTACTGGATTTTATAAGGGTAATGCCAGGAGTGCCTAAGGCCAGGGTGAAATCCAGGATTATCCTGACACCTGAACATGCCAAACGATTACTGGCTGCAATGCAGGATAATATTGAGAAGTATGAGGCGATTAACGGGCGTATCAAGACTCAGGAAGAGCCTCCTGGATTTCCTATGAACTTTGGCGGACCTGCGGCTCAGGCTTAAGTTTATTTGTGCTGGTTGATATAGTTGATGATCGCATCTGTCTGGTTTGGCTCAAACCATGCTGTGCTTTCATCTCTTCTGAACCAGGTCAGCTGACGCTTTGCAAACCGTCTGGTGTTCTGTTTGATCTGATCAACAGCTTCTTCAAGGTTAGTTTTGCCATCCAGATAGGTGAACAGTTCTGAATACCCTACCGTGTTGAGCGCATTGTAACTCCTATAGGCCTGCAGTGACTTAACCTCATCCAGCAAACCTGCTTCCATCATTTTATCAACGCGCTGATTTATCCGGCTATACAATTCAGCACGGTCCATATTGAGCCCGATTTTGATGATGTTAAAAGGTCTGATCTTTTTGCTGTTGGTAAAATGAGTGGATAGTTTGGTGCCTGTAGAAAGGTAGAATTCCAGTCCCCTGATCAGGCGCTGAGGATTGGCCTGATCAACTTTTTCATAGTATTCCGGATCATGAATGCTTAATTGCTTTTTGATGGGTTCAATTCCCTCCAGGGCAAATTGCTGATTAAGCCGCTCCCGGATGTTCAGATCAGTTTCCGGAAGGCTATCCATGCCTTTACACACAGCATCTACGTAGAGGCCTGAGCCCCCGGCCATGATGAGCAGGTCATGTTTTTCAAAAAGTTCAGCTAACAGCTGGATGGCTTCCAGTTCGAAATCACCGGTACTAAACAAAGTACTGATGTTGTGGGAATTTATAAAATGATGTGGAGCCGCGGCCAGTTCCTCCATAGAAGGCTTGGCGGTTCCAATTTCCATTTCTTTAAAAAACTGTCTGGAATCTGCCGAGATAATTTCGGTGGAAAATTCCCTGGCCAGTGAAATGGCCAGGTTAGTTTTTCCTATTCCTGTTGGTCCTACCAGGACAACCAGTGTTTTAGTTGATGCCATGAGCGGCCTTAATAGTCTTCTTCTTTGTAAGCCTCGTCTTCGTAGTTGTCGTTGTCTGAAAATTCATCTGCTCCATCTTCCGATTCATCTTCAGTATCTTCGCTCTTTTCCTGGGTGTTGATTCCTCTTCCGCCCATGGCTTCAAGTTCATCCGTGTCTTCAGGTACAAAATCCATTTCATTTAAGAAATCGAATTCTGTAGATACAGGGTTGGATGAAACGGCAATAGAACCAAAATTATTTTTATCAATAATCTTAGGTGCTTCGCCTGTACTTTTGGCAAGGAAAGGGTATTCAATATTTGGATCAGTTTCCAGTATGATCTTGATCAGTTCTACATGAAAATCGAATGGACGTTCAAAATTGTAGATATAATAGAATTTCTGATGCGGGTCTTCAATGAAACTGCTTAGTTTTGAATTTTCCATCAGCGCAACTCCTCTTTCTGTTTTTCGCTGATTTGGCAGGTAAGCTATTTCATCACCTTTTATCCAGTGATCAGTACTCACATAAAAAGAAGAAGATTTTTCAGGAGAATAACCGGTAGACCGATGAACTGCTTTATGTAAATCTTCAAATGTTTGGGTTGATTTGATATCTATTTCCCTAACTACCTCATCGAAATCTTCGAAACTTATTCTAAATCTATAAATTGCCATTTGAGCTTATTTTCTAGCTATAAAATTAAAAAATAAAATATACTTTATATAATTGTATTAATTTGTTGCTGGTGACAGGCCCAGTTCTTTTGCCTTTTTGAGCATATACTGTAACGCTTCATCATAGCTATTCGTGATTTCACCTTCTAAAATAGCTTCTCTGATGGCATTTTTAATGATGCCAACTTCTTTGCCTGCACCCAGATCAAAAGTTTTCATAATCTCATTACCTGATATAGGTGGCTGCCAGTTCCTGATCTTGTCACGCTCTTCTACATCTTTGAGTTTTTGTTTTACCAGTTCAAAGTTGTTCCGATATTTCTTTACTTTATACTCATTTTTTGTGGTTACGTCAGCATTGCACAGCATCATCAGACTGTCAATGTCCTCACCTGCATCAAATAACAAGCGCCTGACTGCTGAATCAGAGACTACCTCCTGTGCCAGAACAATAGGGCGGAGGTGAAGCTGAACAAGTTTTTGTACATATTTCATTTTCTCGTTCAGTGGTAATTTAAGCTGAGTGAAAATCTGAGGCACCATTCGTGCGCCTTTATCTTCATGACCGTGAAATGTCCATCCGTGACCTTCCTCAAAACGTTTTGTAGCAGGTTTGGCAATGTCGTGGAGAATTGCTGCCCACCTTAACCAAAGGTCGTCAGTAGCCGTACATATATTGTCCAATACCTGCAGGGTATGGTAGAAGTTGTCTTTATGCCCTTTCCCATTGATGATTTCCACCCCATATAGATTTGCCATTTGAGGAAAGATGAGGTGTAATAAGCCTGTATCAAATAAGTATTTGAAGCCAAGTGATGGGAGGGGTGACAAGATTATTTTATTTAATTCATCAGTAATTCGCTCTTTTGACACTATGCTGATCCTTGCTTTTTGCTGACTGATGGCTTTTAGTGCCTGCTCATCTATTGAAAAATTAAGCTGCGAAGCAAACCTGATCGCACGCATCATGCGCAATGGATCGTCTGAAAATGTAATCTCAGGACCTAAAGGTGTTTTTATGAGTTTATTTTGAAGGTCTTCAATGCCATTGAATGGATCTACCAGTGTTCCAAAAGAATCTTTGTTCAACGAGACCGCCAGCGCATTGATGGTAAAATCCCTTCTTAGCTGATCATCTTTTATTGTGCCGTTTTCGACAATTGGTTTCCTTGAATCTGAACGGTAAGATTCTTTCCTGGCGCCTACAAATTCTATCTCAAGATCCAGGAATTTCAGCATTGCTGTGCCGAAGTTCTTAAAAATCGCAACCTTGGTTTTGAGTTGTGCAGCAACCAGTTCAGCAAATTCAATCCCATTGCCCAATACCACTATATCAATATCCTTTGAAGGTCTTTGAAGAAAGATATCACGTACATATCCGCCAATTACATATGCTTCGATGTTATGCTTAGCGGCAGTATCGGCAAGAACCTTGAAAACAGGATGTTGTAGATGTTTCTCCATTGCTGAACTGCAAAAGTACTAAAACTTACCTTCTAATAAAGGAAAATTGGCCATCGGGGGCTAATTTCATTATGGTAGATGGTTTTTTAGGCTCGCGAAGATCTTGTTCCCAGTTCACGATAAGATCGACAGCTTCTTTAATTTCCTCGCTGATATCATCAAATGTCGCCGCTGCGGGTTGACCTGATATATTTGCGGAAGTGGAGGTGATCGGCTTCCTGAACCGGTGGATTAATTGCTGACAGAAATCGTGTTTTACAATACGGATACCTACACTTCCATCAGCATTGATTACGTTTTTGGACAGATTCTTCGCATTGGAGAAAATAATGGTCAGCGGATTTTCTGCGAATTCGATCAGGTCATACGCTACATCAGGGACATCATTTACATAACTTTGCAGCTTATTGTCAGTATCCAAAAGAATGATGAAGCTCTTATCTTCGGCCCGTCCTTTGATCTTGTTGATTTTAGCCACGGCGGCCTCATTGGTCGCATCGCAACCTAGTCCCCATACCGTATCTGTAGGGTACAGTATGACACCTCCGTTTTTAAGTATGGTAAGTGCCTTTTCTATTTCTTGTTTTAACATCTTTAATTGTTTTTGGCAGATAACGTGGTGTTGTAAACATGGATCATGTCTTTAGCGATGACCTCATTTCCGAATCTCTTTACGTAGGCCAGGCCTTCCGTAGCCATCTTATTTTGTAATTCCGGACTGGCAATGATCTGATTGATTGCCGATGCCAGTGCGGCATGTTCTAAGGGGGATATATAAAAGCTATTGTTTCCACCTGCTTCTTCCAGGCAGGACCCTTTTGCCGCAACGACGGGAACTTTGCTATATAGCGCTTCGATAATTGGTATACCAAATCCTTCATAAAGCGAGGGATATGCAAAAACTTTCGCCATTTGATAGATCGCGGGGAGGTCCTTAAATGGAACATGCTCAAGGAATACTACTCTTTCCCGTAAGTCCAGACGATCGATCTCTTTATTCACCAAGTCCATATAGCTGGTTTTTCTGCCCACTACTACCAGTTTGCAGACAGGGTCAACATCCTTTAATGCCTTAATGAGGGTTAACAGGTTTTTCCGGATTTCAATGGTGCCTACGTTTAAAATGTACTGCTGAGGCAAAGAATATTTAATGCGGATAGTTTCGTTGAATGCATGATCTGGCTCAGCTTTGAAGCTGTCGTCACAACTTTGGTAAACAACGTCGATCTTGTCTGGATTGATTTTGTAAACACTGATGATGTCGCGTTTTGTACATTCGCTGATGGCAACAATCCTATCCGCATGTCTGCAGGCATACCTGCATTTCATCCGGTAGATGAATCGGTCGATCGGGTTAAAATACTGAGGAAACTTTAAAAAGATGAGGTCATGAATGGTAACGATACTGGCTATCCCCGTTTTACCTATACCAAGAGGGATTTCGTGACTTAAACCATGAAACAGGTCGATCTTATCGTTAAGGAGTTGTTTTTTTATTCCGGAAGTCCGCCATAACAGTCCGGGGTTTTCCGGTCTGCAGACCCTGATCCGTTTGTCTTTTAAGAATTCGGTGACCTGGGCTCGGTCCTTTATTTTTTGGGTATAAACTAAATATTGGTTTTGAGGGAAGAAGGATGCAAGCTGAGCAATTAACGAGCGACTGTAATTTCCGAGGCCCGTAAAGTTATTTGCTGCTCTTTTTCCATCAAAACCAATCTTCATTACATTATACAGCTACATTGTTTTCTCTCAATGCATCATTAAGTGAAGTCTTTTTATCAGTAGATTCCTTGCGTTTGCCAATGATCAGCGCACAAGGCACCTGATAATCGCCCGCAGGAAATTTCTTGGTATAGCTGCCTGGTATTACTACAGAACGGGCAGGCACAAGGCTTTTGTATTCGATAGGCGTAGGGCCGGTCACGTCAATGATCTTTGTAGAAGCGGTTAATACTACGTTTGCACCAAGTACGGCTTCCTTTTCTACTCTGACACCTTCTACTACGATGGCGCGGGAACCTAAAAAGCAGTTGTCTTCGATGATTACCGGAGCAGCCTGGATAGGTTCAAGTACCCCGCCGATGCCTACCCCACCACTTAAATGTACATGCTTGCCGATTTGTGCGCATGAACCAACAGTGGCCCAGGTGTCCACCATAGTACCTTCATCTACGTATGCGCCGATATTGACATAAGAAGGCATCATGATCACTCCTTTAGCTAAATACGCACCATAACGCGCACTTGCACCAGGTACAACCCTTACACCCAGTTCTTTATAATTCGTTTTGAGCTTCATTTTGTCATGGTAAACAAAAGGGCCCACTTCAGTAATTTTCATTTGTCTGATAGGAAAATAAAGGATCACAGCTTTTTTGATCCATTCATTTATACCCCATGAATTCAGCACAGGCTCTGCAACACGTAGTTCACCCTTGTCCAACTGCATAATTACAGTTTCAATTGCTTCGCAATGCTCATTGTATTCTAATAAAGTTCTGTCTTCCCAAGCGGCTTCTACTAACTTTTTTAATTCTGCTATCATGTTATCTTTTTTGTTTTTTTGACAAAATAAATCAATTTTATGTATTGAACTATGTTTTCATCAGAATATATTTGTTTTTTATGACAGAACAGGAGAAATTACGGATAGATAAATACCTCTGGGCAATCAGGTTGTTTAAAACCAGGAGTCTGGCTACAGATGCGTGTAAGGCAGGACGGGTAAAATTTAAAGGCCAAAATCTGAAGCCATCGGCGATCGTAAAACCAGGCGATGTATATCAGGTCTCAAAAGGGATAGAAAAGAAAGTAATTGAGGTAGTTGAACTGTTGTACAACAGGGTAGAAAGTAAGGTTGCGGTAACAAAATACAAGGACCTTACGCCAGTAGAAGAAACGCATGCTTTTAAATCTATATTTCATGCGCCGAGTTTAAAACGGGATCGGGGCACGGGCAGGCCTACTAAAAAGGACAGGCGTGAAACGGATGACCTGATAGGGGGGATGTTTGATGAAAATGACTAGTCTGAAGTAGCAAGCAACCTCATTCTATAAGCCATTTTGGCTGTTTTTCCAAGCTTTTTTAGCAACTGATAATTGGCTACCGCTCCCACGGCAGCGCCGACTACCGGGATCAGCTGCGCCAGTTTAGCTATATCAATATAGTCCCGGTATTCCTGCTGAAACGTCTTCCAGTCAAAATTCTCCGAATTATCTGGTAGTATGCTTAGTTTTTTCTCCCAGTCTGCTATGTGCAAATATACTTTTGTCGCTCCTGCTGTGCTGGAAAAGGCAAGCTGAAAAATGTAGAGAATATATAGGCGCTCATGGAATTTATTTACATCAAAACCATACAGGGTTGCTATTTCAAATAGCAGTTTAACCTTTATGCCTACCAACACAGGAAAATCGGCCATACTCAGTAAAAAGCCGCCGGCACCGGTTACCCCGCCTTCGGCCGCTCCCGTTTTGGCATAGCTGTCTATCTTTTCACGGACAAGCGCCTCTCTATGCATTAGACTGAGC
Source organism: Pedobacter psychroterrae (assembly GCF_004331695.1). Lineage (GTDB taxonomy): Bacteria > Bacteroidota > Bacteroidia > Sphingobacteriales > Sphingobacteriaceae > Pedobacter > Pedobacter psychroterrae. Next base: position 1,739,622 of record NZ_SJSL01000001.1, read on the forward strand.
GCTTTCGAAGGCATTGCTGAAGTGGTATAGCGGGATCCGTAAAGGACGGCTTGCACCATGGTTTTGATGACTGCTGTGACCGCGTTGTGTACTTTATCGGGGATATAACTATTTATCTTATTCTGGACAGTATTGGTCGCCCTGTCAAATAAGGAAGGTTTTTTCATCATGTCCCTTTTCCAGAATTCCAGTTCTATCCTTATTTTCTCCTGATAATCCATAGTCAAATATTGTAATAAATATATTCAATAAAAAGGCCGGAAGATTTTTCTTCCGGCCATTACTGGAATTTATTCCGGCCTTTTTAAATTTCCGCAAATGCCGGATTATTTTTTATAAGCATCGTTTAGTCCCACAATCACTTCACTGGTCACATCCAGGCTTTCGTCAGCAAATAATATGGAACTATTGCCCTTAGAGTATGTCAAAACCATTTTAAACCCTTTCTTTTTGGCATATACTTTCAGGTAATCTGCTACTTTATCATATAGCTTTTCATTTTCCTGTTGTTGTTCGTTCTGAAGTGCAGCGCCTGCATTTTGCTGATACGCTTTTAGCTCCTGGTCTTTACGGCCTAATCGTTCTTCCGTTGCCGCTCTCTGATCTGCAGGTAATGTATTTTGCTGCTGCTGATACTGTGCCACTTCACGCTGAAAAGCCTGGGCTTTCGCTGCCATATCCTGTTGTGCTGTTTTCGTTTTAGCCTCCAACCTGGTTTTAATGTCTTTGAAATACTGATACTTTGTAAGCAGGGAATCAGAATTTACATAAACGATTTTCTCTTCGTTTGAAACTACCACAGTCTCAGATTTTTTAGCAGTACTGGTAGTTTCTTTATTTTGGCAGGACGCCATTACAGATACTATGGCTACAGCAGTAGCAATACTGCTCAATGTTGTTGTTTTTTTCATCAGTTAATGATATTATTCTATTTTTTATTTCCTTTATTTTGAATGAAAGCAAGTCCTTAAAATACCTACCTCGGCACAAATATAAAATTTCAAATCAAGTATCCTAAGCAACTCTGTTTTTTAGCCTGTTTTTCCTGTTTTTTTAGTCAAATAGTTATCCACAATTGCGGTTAATTGGCCATAAATGGTTATTTTTGAGTCTAATTGTTTTAATTAAAATTATGAGCGAAGAACAGGATTCAAAGTCAAATTATTCGGCAGATAATATACAGGTATTAGAAGGTTTGGAAGCGGTGCGTAAGCGCCCTTCGATGTATATAGGAGATACCGGAATAAAGGGCTTACACCACTTAGTTTACGAGGTTGTAGACAACTCAATTGATGAGGCATTGGCAGGACATGCCGATACCATATATGTAAATATTCTAAAGGACAACTCTATCAGGGTTGAAGATAATGGCCGCGGTATTCCAACCGGAATCATGCAAAAAGAGCAAAAATCGGCGCTTGAAATTGTAATGACCGTACTGCATGCCGGTGGTAAATTCGATAAAGACACTTATAAAGTTTCAGGTGGTCTGCACGGTGTGGGTGTGAGTTGCGTGAATGCATTGTCTACCCATCTTAAGGCAGAAGTCCACCGTGAAGGCAAAGTATGGGAGCAGGAGTATGAGAAAGGAAAGCCCCAGTATGATGTTAAAGTAGTTGGTGAAACTGAAAAAAGAGGAACGGTAATTACTTTTACCCCTGACCCTAGTATTTTTACCCAGACTACAGAGTACCGTTTTGATACGTTGGCCTCAAGGTTAAGAGAGCTTTCTTTCCTGAACAAGGGAATAAAATTAACACTTACAGATGATCGCGAACTGGATACTGAAGGCAATCCGGTTACAGAACTTTTCCATTCAGAAGGTGGTTTAAAAGAGTTTGTCCAGTTTCTGGATGGCAACCGGCCTTCTCTTATTTCAGAGCCAATTTATGTGGAAGGCATCAAAAATGGCATTCCGGTAGAGCTGGCATTGCAGTACAATGATAGTTATGCAGAAAATGTACACTCTTATGTGAACAATATCAATACGCATGAAGGCGGTACACACATAGCCGGTTTTAGAAGAGGGCTGACAAGGACATTAAAAGCTTATGCAGACAAATCAGGCTTGCTTAAGAATGTTAAATTTGAAATTACCGGCGATGATTTCAGAGAGGGCTTAACGGCTGTAATCTCTGTTAAAGTTCAGGAACCACAGTTTGAAGGACAGACTAAGACCAAACTGGGAAACACTGAGGTGATGGGTGCTGTTGATATTGCCGTAGGCGAAGCCTTAGGCATCTATTTAGAAGAATACCCGAAAGAAGCCAGGTCTATTGTCAACAAAGTTATTCTTGCTGCTACAGCCCGTGCCGCAGCGCGTAAAGCGCGTGAAATGGTACAGCGTAAAAGTGTAATGGGCGGTTCAGGCCTGCCGGGTAAACTTGCGGATTGTTCCGACAGTGATCCGGAAAAATGTGAGCTTTACCTAGTGGAGGGTGACTCTGCAGGCGGTACTGCCAAACAGGGCAGGGATCGTAACTTTCAGGCCATCCTGCCATTAAAAGGTAAGATCCTGAATGTTGAAAAAGCCATGGAGCATAAGATCTATGAAAATGATGAGATCAAGAATATGTTTACAGCCCTTGGTGTAAGTATTGGTACACCTGAGGATGACAAGGCTTTAAATTTAGCAAAACTGCGTTACCATAAGATCGTCATTATGACGGATGCGGATATTGACGGATCGCACATCACTACCCTGATCCTTACTTTCTTCTTCCGGTACATGAAGGCATTGATAGAGGCCGGTTATGTTTACATTGCTGCACCGCCGCTTTACCAGGTAAAAAAAGGCAAGGAGTTTGAATATTGCTGGAATGATCAGCAGCGTGATGTTGCGGTACAGCGTCTAAAAGGTGCAGGTAAAGAAGAAAGTGTGCATATCCAGCGTTATAAAGGTTTGGGTGAGATGAATGCAGAGCAATTATGGGATACTACCTTAAATCCTGCTACACGTACCTTAATGCAGGCTACCATTGAAAATGCTGCTGAATGCGACCATACTTTCTCTATGTTAATGGGCGATGATGTAGCTCCTAGAAGGGACTTTATTGAAAGAAATGCAAAATATGCCAAGATTGATGCTTAATCAGTCAATGAAATAAAAGACAAAAAGGTCAGCCCCTCAAAGGCTGGCCTTTTTTTATGATTCACCGCGACCTCTTCACCGCATCCATAAAAATAATTTGGAGGAGTTTAGATGAACAGGCTGGAACTTGTATAGCTTTGCCTTAACTAACACAAATCAACTTATGAATGGACTGGACACCACGGATATAAATATTCTGAACCTTATTCAGAATGATGCACAGCTTACACATAAAGAAATTTCCTGGAAGACAAATAAGTCGCTTTCGGCAATACAGGTCAGGATAAGAAAACTACAGGAAATTGGGATTATTAAGAAGTTTGTCACCCTGCTGGACCGTAACAAAGTTGGAAAAGAACTGGCAGTATTTACCGCAATTAAGCTGAGCAATTGCGGGCAGGAAGCACTATTAGAGTTTCAACAGCATGTGGTAGCTTTTGAGGAAGTGATGGAATGTTACCATATGAGTGGAGTTAAGGATTTTCTACTCAAGGTAGTGGTCAGCGATATGGGGGCTTATAATTTGTTCATTATGGAGCGTCTGTCACTTGTGCCGCATATTGGTGGTGTGGAAAGTTTATTTGTGATCTCAGAATCCAAGCACGAAACCGCTTATAAATTAAAGCTCCCACAGTAGCAATCGTTATACCTTACCAATACACATCATCTCTTCCTTGTGTTGAATTTTACGTGCAGATCTTTGTTCCTCACAATGAATATTATGACAAGCAGAAGCAGCAAAATAGATCCAATGTCCGAAAAACTAAGCATACTCCCTAAGCATACCGGTCTGGGGGAATTTTTGGAGTTTATTGATAGACTTGCTGAGCAGTTGTCTGATCCGCTCTTTAGACAAGCCCATCTTTATCGCAATATCTTCGTTTTCCAACTGTTGATTGCCAAATAATCCATAGGCATGAATCACAATTTCCCGCTCCCGTGTTTTTAAAGTATTGAGCAGCATGCAGATCCTTTCGCGAAGATGTTCAGATTTGATCCATTCATTTGCATGATTTCCGCTTTGATCGGCAAGGAAATTGATTAAGGCATTGTCTTCTGATTCACCGCCTGGAATGTGATCTTCAAGATACCTGGCGCGCGCATTTGCCCGAATATGATCGGCCAGCTGATCCTCTGTTTTGCCGATCACTTCAGAAAGTTCGTGGAGTGTTGGTTCCCGCTGCAGCGTCTGCTCCAGCTTTATTGCTTCGTTGTTAATAGCGGTCATTCCCAACTGCTGGTTCATAGGCAGCCGGATGATGCGGGCATATTCATTAATGGCGGTAATGACGGACTGTCTTACCCACCATACTGCGTAAGATATGAATTTGAAACCCCGTGTTTCATCAAAATTGCCTGCTGCTTTGATCAGCCCCAAATTGCCTTCGCATACCAGGTCAGCCAGGCTCAAGCCAAGATTCTGGTATTTTTTGGCACAGGACACCACAAAGCGCAGGTTTGCGGTAATGAGTTTATGTTCTGCAGCCTTGTCTCCGGCCTTTATCTTTCTGGCCAATAGAATTTCTTCACCTGGATCGATCAGGCTGATCCTGCCGATGTCACTCAGGTACCGGTGAAGAGATTCTTCATTTCGGTTGGTGTGTGATTTTAGAATCTTTAGTTCACGCATGTCATTAAACTTAAGTGTTAATAGACTATTTCTGATTCAGCCCCAACTGGTTTTGGCTGTCTCAGTATTTCAAATTCCTGCATGGTTTTTACAAGGGCCTGCACACTTTGAAGCGACAGTGCATTGTATAGCGATGCGCGAAATCCCCCGACAGTGCGGTAGCCTTTTATACCGATCATGCCGCGTTTAGCAGCGAAATCCAGAAACTCTTGCTCATGTGTAGGCTCAACAGCCTGAAAAGTAACGTTCATCCTGGAGCGGTGTGCAATAGCCGCATTTCCTCGAAACAAGGTATTGCGGTCTATCTCTGCGTACAGCAACTTTGCTTTTTTAATATTTTGCTTTTCTATACCGGATACTCCGCCATTGTTTTTCAGCCACAACAGGTTGAGCATAGAGACATAGATGGAAAATACCGGGGGTGTATTATAAAGACTTTGATTGTCACGGTAAACGCGGTAATCGGACATCGAGGGCAAGGGTTTATCAATGGAATCAAGCAGTTTATTTTTTACGATAACCATAGTCATCCCAGCAGGGCCCATGTTTTTCTGCGCACCTGCATAAATGAGGTCAAAATCCCGGATACGGATTTCACGGGAGAAAATGTCTGACGACATATCGCAAATCAGCGGGACCCCCATATCCGGCCAGTTAAATATTTCTGTTCCTTCGATGGTATTGTTTGAGGTAATATGAAGATAGTCGGCATTGGTATGATGCGACTGAATATCAGGAATATAGTTGTAGTTTTTGTCGGCAGAAGAGGCAATGATCTCCGTATCACCAAAAAAGAGGGCTTCCTTTATTGCTTTCTGTGCAAAATAACCAGTATCCAGATACAGTCCTTTGGTTTTAAGGAAGCTTTGAGGGATCATAGAAAACTGTGTACTGGCCCCACCCTGCATAAAAAGAACAGTATAATCTTCAGGTACTTTAAGTAATTCTCTAACGAGTAACCCGGTTCTGGATATTACAGATTCAAATTCCGGCGACCGGTGAGAGACTTCCAGTATCGACAGGTCAATGTTGTTCCAGTTAACTACCGCACTTGCAGCTTCCTCCAGTACAGACTGCGGTAAAATACATGGTCCTGCTCCGAAGTTGTGTTTTTTTATGTTTTCCATCAGGTATATTTGGGTTTCTTGATGGGGTAAAGTTCTGCGGATTAATTGTTTAATTATACCGATTGTCGCTTTTTAGGAAATTTTCCTGTTTTCTTGTTGTAGACAGGAATTTTACTTCTCATACAGGAAGTTTAGTCGGGTGTTTTGAGAATTTACGGTAGTTGGGAGTAACTATGGAATGAAAGAAGCGGGTCAGTTGTACAGATACAATTTTAATTTTTTAAAATTAACAATCGCCTGGTACTGTTGGAGTATATCGCTGCCAAGTATGCCAATGATGGGCGGATGGCCGAGGTATTCGTAAGTTTGGTTTACAGATTCAAGGTCAAGCGCAATAGTATTATATTCTTTAATAACCAGTCTGCCAATTTTTAGTTTGGGTATGGTAGCCTGTACGGTGCTTGAAGTAGTAAATAGTGTAGTGGCCTGGGTTTCTTCGCTGTGCTGAAGCTCTGGAAGATGGTTCATTAAAAAAACTTTGTCAAATACGGATCTTGAAGCGCCCGTATCTACCACAGTAAGTAGCTTTTGCCCAAAAACAACAATTTCCACCAATAGGTGGAAACCGTCGTCCTGTAAGTTTATTAAGGTAAGGGGAACAGTGATTGTTCTCATGTATTTATTTCAGCATTGCTTTGCTTAAACAAGGTTCATGTCGTGCAAAACGGCGTTCATGCTGCGTACAGCATCTGCGCTTTTGTTGAAATTCTCCTGTTCAGCATCACTCAATTTAAGGTCAAGGATCTTTTCAACACCGTTTTTACCAATGATGACCGGAACAACCAGTGAAATGTCTTTTTGTCCGTATTCACCGTCCAGGTATACCCCTGAAGTGATTAGTTTTTTCTCATCGCGAACGATACTTTCAACCATAGCGGCCGTACCTGCTCCCGGTGCATACCATGCCGAGGTGCCGATTAGCCCGGTTAACGTAGCTCCGCCGACCATTGTGGATTTTACAACCTTGTCCTGTTGCTCCTGGCTCAGCAGCTGGGTAACGGGGATGCTGTTCCATGTAGCATGGTTGATTAAAGGGATCATGGTCGTATCACCATGACCGCCGATCACCACCGCATTCAAATCAGCGGGAGAACAGCCAAGCTCCTGGCTCAGGTAATATTTAAACCTGGCAGAATCCAATGCGCCACCCATACCGATAATTCGATTTTTAGGCAGTCCTGAAGTTTTTAAGGTCAAATAGTTCATGGTATCCATTGGGTTGGATACAACAATGATGATGGTATTGGGAGAATATTTTAAGATGTTTTCTGTAACACCTTTTACAATATTTGCATTTGTGCCGATCAGCTCTTCACGCGTCATTCCAGGTTTGCGCGGTAATCCGGAAGTAATGACTACTACCTCAGAATCAGCAGTGCTGGCATAATCGTTGGTTACCCCTTTGATCTTTGTGTCGAAACCTAATAATGCAGCGGTCTGCATCATATCTATAGATTTACCTTCAGCAAAACCTTCTTTAATATCTAATAAAATAAGTTCTTCAGCCAGTTCTTTCCTGGCGATATTATCTGCACAGGTAGCACCAACTGCCCCCGCACCTACAACCGTTATCTTCATAAATTTATATTTTTTAGTTTGCCTTTATGTGCTTTCAATTAAGCACATTTGTGGCCAATGCATTATTGCCGAAGTTATAAATTTAGCTCAGTTTAAAAAATGCTTTTTAAAACTTTATTCTATGTTACTGGTTTTATCATAAAGAATTTACATTTGCGTAATAACAGATTAACACGCGGGATTTATGGAGAATGTGCCGGTAAATAAAGTAGATATTCTAGCCTTTGCAGGAAAGTGGTATACATTATATTCAATACCCATGCTGGTAGACAAGCACTGGCGGCAGACTACAGAAACCTATATCATACATCCCGACGGTTACTATGCTGTATTTACTACTTACCGCATACCTGAAGAAGAAAAACGAAGGTTTGTCAGGTCAAAACTTTTTGTAGTAGCCGGCACAAAAAATACCATGTTTAAGGCACAGTTCATCTGGCCGTTCAGGATAGATTACTGGGTGATAGAACTAGCCGATGATCATTCATACACAGTGATTGGGCACCCTAAGCACAAGTATCTTTTCATCATGTCCCGCAAACCAGGATTACCCGAAGAACTTTTAGCCGGCATCTTCGATCGCTGCAATAAAAAAGGATACGATACCAGCAGGCTTGTTTCTCAGCAGCATGTGATAAACGTTACCGAAGAGGTGACCCACTAAGCCTTTCTAAAATTTATCAACACCTCCATATCGCAGTTAAAATTCCGTATTTTTGGCTATGTATTTGATTTTTGATACCGAGACTACAGGTCTGCCCCGCAACTGGAACGCACCCATTACCGATACGGATAACTGGCCACGGTGTATCCAGATAGCCTGGCAGCTTCATGATGACTTTGGAAATCTCATTGAACATCAGGATTATCTGGTTAAGCCTGAAGGGTTCAATATTCCCTACGATGCTGAACGGATCCATGGTATTTCTACGGAGCTGGCAGATGAACAGGGAACAGCACTCCAGGAGGTGCTGGAGAAGTTCAACATTGCACTGTCAAAATCAAAGTTCATCGTTGGTCAGAATATCGGTTTTGATGTAAACATTATGGGCTGTGAATTTCACAGACTTGGAGTAGAAAGCAGGATGTCACAAATGCCGGTTTTGGACACTTGTACAGAAATCACTGCAGAGTTATTAAAACTACCGGGCGGACGGGGTGGTAAGTTTAAACTGCCCAACCTGACCGAACTTCATCAATATCTCTTTGGCGAACCTTTCTCTGAAGCGCATAATGCTACGGCCGATGTCGAGGCAACAACCAGGTGCTTCCTGCAGTTGCTAAAAATAGATGCGTTTAAACCTGAACAACTACAGGCTGATACAGAATACCTGCGCGAGTTTAAAGCCCGCAATCCGGGGCAAGTTGAACGCATTGGCCTAAATCATGTAAACCTTAAATCCGCTTCAGAGGAAATCAGGAAAAGGTTACAGAAAACAAGTGAGCAGCCTTCCAAAGAGATTTCCCAAGCCGACAGGCAGGAGCTCAAAGCTGCATCTTTTGCCCATTTGCACAATCACACGCAATTTTCTGTACTTCAGTCGACCATCAACATACCCGACCTTATTAAAGCTACTGCGGCCCAGAAAATGCCGGCCGTAGCCATGACCGATCACGCAAATATGATGGGCGCCTTTCATTTCGTTGCCCAGGTGCTCAACCATAATAAAGGCGCAGCCGAAAAAAATGCCGCCGCAATAGAGAAAGGTGAAGAACCTGGAGAGACCATTATAAAACCAATAGTTGGCTGTGAGTTTTTTGTTTGTGAAAACCATGAGGATAAAAAGCGTAAAGACGACGGGTACCAGGTAGTGTTGCTTGCCAAGAACAAAAATGGCTACCATAACCTGGCAAAGATGTCGTCTATTGCCTATACCAAAGGGTTCTATTATGTTCCCAGAATAGATAAAACGGTCATTGAAAAATATAAGGATGACATCATCGTGTTGTCCGGAAATCTATACGGAGAGATTTCGAGCAAATTGTTGAATATTGGTGAGCGTCAGGCCGAAGAAGCCCTACAATGGTGGAAGGCTCAGTTTGGCGATGACTTTTACATCGAGCTGATGCGCCATAACCAGGAGGACGAGAAAATAGTAAATGCGTCTTTAGTAGCACTGGGCAGAAAAAATGAGGTAAAGGTGGTAGCTACCAACAATACCTATTACATCAGTAAAAAGGATGCCAATGCACATGATATTTTACTGTGTGTGAAGGATGGGGAGAAGCAGGCTACACAAATAGGCCGTGGCCGCGGATACCGTTATGGATTGCCAAACCAGGAATATTATTTCAAATCGGTGGATGAAATGAAGGCATTGTTTGCCGACCTTCCGGAGGCCATAATAAATATCGGTGAAATTGTAGATAAGATTGAAATCTATAAGCTGGCGCGTGAGGTACTGTTGCCTAAGTTTGATATTCCTGAAGAATTCCTCGTAGCAGAAGATAATGAAGACGGGGGCAAGCGTGGTGAAAATAAATTCCTGCGCCATCTTACCTATGTAGGTGCAAAAAAACGTTATGGTGAATTAGCCCCCGAAATCATTGAACGCCTTGATTTCGAATTACAGACCATCGAGAAAACCGGATATCCGGGTTACTTCCTGATTGTGCAGGATTTTATTGCCATGGCAAGGCAGCTTGATGTGTCGGTAGGCCCCGGCCGTGGTTCTGCCGCAGGATCGGTAGTCGCATATTGTTTGTGGATCACCAATATTGACCCCATTAAATATGACCTCCTGTTTGAGCGGTTTCTTAACCCGGACCGTGTGTCAATGCCCGATATTGACATCGACTTTGACGATGAGGGCCGTGGCCGGGTAATGGATTACGTGATCAATAAATACGGATCTAATCAGGTGGCGCAGATCATCACCTATGGTACTATGGCGGCTAAATCTTCGATTAGAGATACCGCAAGGGTGTTGGATCTTCCGCTGTTTGAGGCAGATAAGATTGCCAAGCTGATTCCAAATATGAAACTGGCCAAGATCTTTACGTTGGATGAAAAGACCCTCAAAGCAGCACTGCGAGCCGATGAATATGAGAAAGTACTGGAGTTGAAGGCCTTGACAACCATTAAAAACCTCAGTGCCGAAACCATTTTGCAGGCCCAGATCCTTGAAGGATCATTAAGAAATACCGGTATTCATGCCTGTGGGGTAATTATCACTCCGGACGACATTACCAATTTTGTTCCCGTAGCCACAGCCAAAGACTCAAACCTGTATGTCACCCAGTTTGACAACTCGGTAGTAGAAAGTGCGGGCTTGTTAAAAATGGACTTTTTGGGTCTGAAGACATTGACCCTTATCAAGGATACTGTTAAGCTTGTAAAGCAGGGGTATGGGATAGAACTCGATCCCGATAATTTCCCTATTGATGATGTAAGGACCTATGAACTGTTTCAACGGGGAGAAACCATCGGGATCTTCCAGTACGAAAGTAACGGAATGCAGAAGTACATGAAGGAATTAAAGCCTACGGTATTTGGGGATTTGATTGCCATGAATGCATTATACAGACCGGGCCCGTTAGAATATATCCCGAGTTTTGTAAGAAGAAAGAACGGGGAAGAAGAAATAAAATATGACCTGGATGCCTGCGAAGAATATCTGAAAGAGACTTACGGGATTACGGTATACCAGGAGCAGGTGATGCTTTTGTCGCAAAAACTCGCAGGATTTACCAAGGGTGAGGCCGACGTATTGCGTAAAGCGATGGGTAAAAAACAAAAGGATGTGCTGGATAAGATGAAGCCCAAATTCATTGGCAAAGCTGCTGAAAAAGGTAATGATCCGGTTATTCTGGAAAAAATATGGAAAGACTGGGAGGCATTTGCATCCTATGCCTTCAATAAATCCCATTCTACCTGTTACGCCTGGATCGCCTATCAGACGGCCTATCTGAAAGCACATTATCCTGCAGAATATATGGCTGCGGTACTTTCCAATAACATGAGCGACATTAAGCAGGTGGCGTTCTTTATGGAAGAATGTAAGCAAATGGGTGTTCAGGTACTCGGCCCGGATGTGAACGAATCTGATATTAAATTTTCTGTGAATGCCCAGGGCCAGGTACGCTTTGGCCTTTCAGGGATTAAAGGAGTAGGAGAGAAGGCCGTAGAAAGCATCATTGAAGAAAGGGTAGCCAGTCAGATGTATAAGGATGTTTATGATTTTGCACGCAGGTCCAATACCCGTACCGTAAATAAAAAGGCTTATGAAAGTTTTGTTTACAGCGGTGCATTTGACGGTTTTGGCCATCACAGGGCACAATACTTCTTTGTGGGTATGAATGATAAGATGAACGGGATCGAGAAACTGATCAAGTATGCCAATGATTTTCAGAACAATGAATCCTCCTCCCAATCCTCACTCTTTGGAGGGTCAGTTGCGGATATGATCTCAGAACCAACGCTGCCTGTGGCACCGGAGTGGAGCCTGATAGACAGGCTTAAATATGAAAAGGATGCCATTGGAATTTTCCTGAGCGGGCACCCGCTCGACAATTACCGGCTGGAGTTAAAAGAATTTTGCCAGCACAATGTAAGGCATCTGGCAATTGTAAATAAAATCAGGACAGGAGACACAAATGAAGATGTACTGATGGAATTTGAAAGTATCAAAAATAGGGAACTGGTAGTGGGCGGACTGGTGGTGATTGCCGCACAGCGCATGACCAAAACCGGAAAACCCTTTGGTACGCTGGTATTTGAAGATTATGACGATACCTGTGAGCTGGCTTTGTTTGGCGACGATTTTATTAAGTTCAAACAGTTTCTCACCGACGGGTATTTTCTGCAGATCAGGGGCAGGGTAGCAGAACGGTTTAGAAAAGAGGGCGACTGGGAGTTTAAGATCACGTCTATCAACCTGCTTTCAGAACTGAGGGATAAGCTGGCCAAATGTATTACCATACAGGTTCCTATCGAAAAGATCACGGAAGATTTTATGCGTAAGATACATGACATACTGGAAGATAATAAAGCGACCACCGAGCACCAGAATTGTCAGTTATTGTTTGAGATCTACGACCGTGAACAGAATGTAAATATCAAAATGCCTTCTAAATCAGTTAAAATCAATCCAAACAATTTGCTGTTAGATCAGTTAACTACATTGAATGTCAATCCTAAGTTGAACTAATGTCATTTTGGCATTCCTAACTTGATGGCATTACAATTGATTATATATATTTGTAAAATAAAAAATAAGAATTATGGCTTTGGAAATTACAGATGCAAACTTCGAGGAAGTTGTATTAAAATCAGATAAACCCGTTTTGGTTGATTTTTGGGCAGAATGGTGTGGTCCATGTCGCATGGTGGGACCTTCAGTAGATGAGATCTCGAAAGAATATGAAGGAAAAGCAATCGTGGGTAAAGTAAATGTAGACAACAATCCTCAGATCTCTACCCAGTTTGGAATCCGCAATATTCCTGCTTTATTGTACTTTAAGAACGGTGAAGTGGTAGATAAGCAAGTTGGAGCAGTACCTAAGTCGGTTCTTGCACAAAAATTAGATAAGCAGTTGTAATCAACTCAACATATACCGATTTGAAAAGCGTTCATAGTTATGAACGCTTTTTTTATATTTACGCTATGCCTCAATCTATTGATCAATCCGAACCACACTTTAACAGTAACCTCGAACTGCTTGCCCGGCAAGTGGTAGAGGGATTCATTACTGGGCTCCATAAAAGCCCCTTTCATGGATTTTCGGTTGAGTTTGCGGAACATAGATTGTACAATGTGGGCGACAGTGTCAAAAACATAGACTGGAAGCTGTTCGCCAAAACAGATAAACTGTTTAGTAAAAGGTACGAGGAAGAGACCAACCTGCGTTGTCAGTTTATCATAGATGTATCATCTTCCATGTATTTTCCGGAGCAGGAGTACAATAAACTTAGTTTTTCTGTGCAGGTGGTGGCTTCCTTGATCTACCTGTTAAAAAGGCAGCGTGATGCATTCGGACTGAGCCTCTTTACCGACCACCTCTTGCTGAATACTCCTGCAAAATCGACGGCTACCCATCAGAAGTTTTTATATACGCATCTTGAGCAGGCGCTAAATGCAAGAAAAATGGATGTTAAGACCAACGTAGCCCAGGCATTGCACCAGGTAGCAGAATTGATCCATAAGCGTTCTATGGTAGTCATTTTTAGTGATATGTTAAACACTTTTCAGGATGAAAGCAATACTGATGCGCTTTTTTCTGCCCTGCAGCACCTGAAGTTTAATAAACATGAAGTGGTGATATTTAATGTGACCGACAAGTCGAAAGAGCTAGATTTCAATTTTGAAAACCGCCCATACCAGTTTATTGATATGGAAACCGGGGCAACATTAAAAGCCCATACCTCAAGAGTAAAAGAAGATTACCAGAGCAGGATCACTAAACACAGGGAGGCCATACAGCTTAAATGTATACAATATAAAATCGACATGATCGATGCAGATATAGCTTCAGGATTTTATCCGGTGCTGCAGGCTTATTTAATTAAGCGGCAGAAAATGAGCTGATATTCTTCAGTATAATACCGCATGCATAACGGATTTCTTCTTCTGTGATGATCAGCGGAGGTGCTATCCTCATCGAATTGCTGCAGTGCAGAAACCAGTCGCTGATAATGCCGTCTTCAATACAAGCGTCTATGATGCGCTTATTAAGCTCAAAACTTTCAAATTCAACAGCAATCATTAGTCCCTGTCCGCGTACTTCTTTGATGGCGGGATGCACTAACAAAGATTTAAATAGCTGACCTTTTTCATTGACCCCTTCTAGGATATGCTCAGCAAGTATGGTTTTTAGGGTCGCCAATCCGGCGGCACAGCTTACCGGATGTCCCCCGAAAGTAGTAATGTGCCCCAGGATAGGATTAGTTGCCAGTGACAACATGATCTCCCTGGAACTTATAAATGCACCTATAGGCATACCCCCACCGATGCCTTTGGCCAGCAGCAGGATGTCAGGCACTATGTCAAAATGCTCAAAGCCAAAGAGCTTACCTGTACGGCCAAAGCCGCATTGTATTTCATCAAGCACCAATAACGTTCCCATCTCATCACATTTGGCTCTTAGCGCTTTAAACCAGGCCTTGTCGGCCACTCTTATCCCGGCTTCTCCCTGGATGGTTTCTACAAAGACCGCTGCGGTTCTATCCGTGATCAGATCAAGGTCCGCAGGAGCACCATAATTGATGAATTTAATGTTTGGAAGCAAAGGCCTGTATGCCTGTTTGAAGGTCTCATTGCCCATCAGGCTCAGGGCACCTTGTGTGCTTCCATGATAAGAATTGTTGCAGGAAACGATTTCGGCTCGGTGTGTGTAGCGCTTGGCCAATTTCATTGCGCCCTCTACGGCTTCAGTACCTGAATTTACAAAATAAGTACAGTCCAGCTTTTCAGGCAGCACATCAGCAAGTGCTTTCGCAAAGTCTACCTGCGGACTTTGTACAAATTCACCATACACCATGATGTGCAAATATTTTTCTGCCTGCTCTTTAACAGCTTGGACTACAGCCGGATGGCAGTGCCCAACGTTGCTTACTCCAATACCTGCTATCAGGTCCATATACTTTTTGCCTTCCGTATCATACAGATACATTCCGCTGGCTTTAACAAATTCCAGCAAAAGGGGTTCTAAAGTAGTCTGGGCGTTATGCTGAAGAAATAACTGGCGTTGTGTAAGCATCCGCAAAGATAAGAATTAATTCGACTGCTGTCTTCCGCCTCCGTTGCCTCTGTATCTTGTCAGTAATTCCCTCTTAAAAGCTTCCTGTGCCCTATAAAATTTACCTACAGTTTTGATAGGCAGGCTCGACTTAAGTTTATTGTAATATTTCTTGTCAAGGTTTAGCTCACGCTGCTTAAAGTCAAAATCATTGGTAATCAAATTTTGGATTTCTGCATCGGATAATTCCTCAATTTCATCGATTTTCTTAAAGCTGATCATCTTTTGCATGCGCTCTTTACGGAATTCATGCTGCTCTTTTTGCCAATTATTATATATAGGCCAGAATACCTTTGCTTCCTGTGCAGAGAGGTCCAGTTTTTGTGTCAGAAAACCAATTTTATAAGCTTCAATTTCCTCACCTCTATCGCCCTTCCTCTGGGCCGAAGTATACAATGGAAAAATAAAGAGCATTGTTACGATTAATAAGTATTTCATCAGTTTTTTATTATTATAAGCCAGTAACAAGGTCATTTTGTGAATAGTTATTGAGAATGTAATTTTCCAGTTCTGCATCAGCAGCCGACGATTTCGGTTGAGTTGCCTGGTTAGCTTCAATATGTTCTATAATTACTTGTTCATCTATATCATACAGCATTTGCTCCGCAGCCAGGTCTGCATAATTAACCGGCTGTTGCTGAATATTAAAATACAAACCTGAACCCGCGATTAGCAGAAAACATGCCGCAGAAGCGTACTTCAATAATTTAGAATGCCATAGCCTGACAATTTTTCTTTGAGGTAAGGCATTTTCATTGGTTGTTTTTGCTAAAATGGCTGATGTCAAGTTTTCAAAATAGCCGGCTGGAACCGTGTACCCTCCGTTTGCAGGAACAGTGGATTTCATTTGCTCCGTAAACACCCTTGCGTTGATACGTTCAGTCAACCCTGCAAAGTAATTATCAGGAGTTGTAAATCCAGTCTCCCCCGGGAAATCTCCCTTCACCCATTCATTATTTTCTAAATTTTCTCCCATTACAAATATATTGATGCATTAATTGGCAAAAGGTTTAAAAGTTGATGTCGTCATTTAGCATAAAAGCTTCAATTTTTTTTACGGCGATATGAAAAGAAGCCTTTAAAGCCCCTACACTGGTTCCTGTAATCTCCGAGATTTCTTCATATTTTAATTCGTCAAAATACTTCATATTAAATATCAGCCGCTGCTTTTCAGGTAAAGTAAGCATTGCCTTCTGAAGTTTCATTTGGATTTTATCCCCATTAAAATAATCTGATGCCACTAAGGTCTCGTTCAGTTCGCCGGATACCTCATCTAGCGGGATATTATTTCTTTGTTTCTTTTTGTTGAGGAAGGTGATGGATTCATTGGTTGCTATACGGTAGATCCAGGTATAGAGCTGAGAATCACTTCGGAATTTTTCGAGGTTTTTCCAAACCTTTATAAATACATCCTGTACCAGGTCATCAGCATCGTCATGATCTATGACAAGGCGACGAATGTGCCAGTAGATCTTTTGTTGGTATTTAGAAAGAAGCAGGTTAAAGGCTTCATTACGAGTTTTTTCGTTAGAGAATTTTTCTAAAATCTCTGAATCTTCAACCTGCTTCATCTATATCGTGTTACAACGAGCTATTTTTTAGCCCTCTTTATTACTTTTTGTACAGCTTCAACAATGTTCACACTGTCCAGACCATATTTAGTCATCAGCTGGTCCGGAGTTCCGCTTTCACCAAAGCTGTCATTCACGGCAACAAATTCCTGAGGTGTAGGCAATTCGGTAGAAAGTAACCTTGCTACGCTTTCACCCAGTCCGCCATACTTATTGTGCTCTTCGCAAGTCACCACACAACCGGTTTTCTTAACTGATTTCAAAATGGCTGCTTCATCCAGCGGTTTGATGGTGTGGATGTTTATGATCTCTGCATCAATACCAAGCTCAGCCAGTTTCTCACCAGCTTCAATTGCTTTCCATACCATGTGTCCGGTAGCAATGATGGTTACATCGGTACCTTCATTTACCATCCATGCCTTGCCAATCTCAAACTTTTGATCAGGATCAGTAAATACAGGGATCACAGGACGGCCAAAACGCAGGTAAACCGGGCCATGATGCTCAGCTATTGCTATTGTAGCGGCTTTAGTCTGGTTATAATCGCAGGTATTGATTACTGTCATGCCCGGAAGCATTTTCATCAAACCTATGTCTTCCAGGATCTGGTGTGTAGCACCATCTTCTCCAAGAGTCAACCCGGCATGGGAAGCACAGATTTTAACGTTTTTATCTGAATAGGCTACCGACTGACGGATCTGATCGTAAACCCTGCCAGTAGAGAAATTGGCAAAAGTTCCTGTAAAAGGGATTTTCCCACCGATGGTTAAACCTGCTGCAATACCGATCATATTGGCCTCAGCAATTCCGATCTGGAAAAAGCGCTCAGGAAATTCTTTGATAAAGGCATCCATTTTTAAGGAACCTACAAGATCTGCACAAAGTGCCACTACTTCATGGTTTTTCTGTCCAGCCTCAAGCAGTCCGGCTCCAAAACCAGAGCGGGTATCTTTTTTTTCTGTATATGTATACTTCTTCATGAATATTCTTCTTAATAATCTTTTAGGGAACTGGTTAATTGAACTAACGCTGCTTCAAGCTGCTCATCATTAGGAGCTACACCATGCCATTTGTGCGATCCCATCATGAAATCAACACCACTACCCATTTGTGTGCTCATCAGGTTCAGGATTGGTTTTCCTTTACCCGTCAATGTTTTCGCGTAATGCAATGCTTTAACAATTGATTCCATATCATTCCCGTCAGAATTGATTACATGCCATCCGAAAGCCTCAAATTTTGCCTGCAAATTGTCAAGCGACAATACTTTTTCCGTAGGGCCGTCTATTTGTTGTCCGTTGTAGTCAACGGAGGAGATTAAATTGTCGACCTTATTGAAAGGAGCATACATAATGGCTTCCCAGTTCTGACCTTCCTGCAATTCACCGTCCCCGTGCAATGTATATACAATAGAATTATCCTTGTTCAGCTTTTTTGCCTGCGCAGCACCAATGGCTACAGACATACCCTGACCCAATGAGCCTGAAGCGATCCTGATTCCAGGAAGTCCTTCATGAGTAGTAGGATGGCCTTGTAACCTGGAGTTCAGCTTTCTGAAGGTAGCCATTTCGCTTACTTCAAAATAACCTGATCTGGCCAGTACGCTGTAAAAAACAGGGGAGATGTGTCCGTTTGATAGAAAAAACAAATCTTCACCTTTGCCGTCCATCGTGAAATCAGTAGAGTGGTTCATGATTTCAAAATATAAGGCAGTCATAAAATCCGCACAGCCTAAAGATCCGCCAGGATGACCTGACTGGCAGCCGTGTACCATTCTAACGATATCCCTTCTTACTTGCGAAGCAATATCTTCTAACTCTTTTATTGTATGTTTCATTAATTGGGGTTGTTGATTTATATTACAAATATGGCAAACTTATGTAAAAATGTCGTGTAACTTATGTTCTTAATAAAAACAATTTCAAATTGGCCTTCTTTTGCCAATGATCTGCCTTTTGTCTGTGTACTTCTCTGATCTGGCTCAGCTCTGGACGAGGTCAGGCTCAGGTCCGGCTCACGAGCGGGTTTGTCCGGACCTCAGAGGGTGTCAGATCAAACGCAAATCGAAAATGTCTTATTTGTCAGATCAAACCCAAAATGAAAGAAAATTGAGATCTGAGTGTAAAAAAAACTCGGAATTATATAAAAATAACGCTGTTCATTTTCTTAATATTGTATTGTTATGAAAAGAGCACTGCTTACGATTCTGGCTGTTTTTTACCTGGGAGTATCCAGCGGTGCTACTGTGCACTTTCATTACTGCATGGGTCAGCTGGTAAAATTGGGACTCAGCCAGCCCGATAAGCCACTTTGTGATTTTTGTAAGCCAGCGAAGAAATCATGTAAAAAAAACTGCTGTAAAGATGATTACAAACAGGCCAAAACAGATAAAGCTCAAAAAAATGCCGCTGCGGTATATCATTTTAAGCAAATTTCGACTGTATTGCAGGCAACTGCCCTCTGGTCTTTTAGTTTTATAGCTATACCTGTTGAAACAGGAAAAGCTGCGCTGAGCAAAGCACCACCCCTGGAACAGGACATCCCCGTCTTTATCCGCAACTGTACCTATAGAATTTAAGATTACGCTTCAATCTGCACGTTCGTGCACTGGCATTAGCATCGCTATAGCCAAAACTTCTGTTAATTTTTTTATTTCAATTTTTTGCACCTGAAAAGGGGCATTAAGCCATATCAATACTGTACAAAATGGTACATAAAATTATAGAATGGTCACTCAAAAACCGCTGGATCGTACTGTTACTCGCCACCGGTCTTTTCATATGGGGAGTGATCTCCGTAAAAAAGAATCCCATAGATGCTATACCCGACCTCTCAGAGAATCAGGTTATTGTCTTTACTGAATGGATGGGCAGATCACCACAACTCATAGAAGACCAGGTTACGTATCCGCTGGTTACAAATTTGCAGGGAATTCCAAAAATTAAATATGTGAGGGGTTCTTCCATGTTTGGAATGAGTTTCATCTATGTGATCTTTGAAGATGATGTAGATGTTTACTGGGCCAGGGAGCGCGTTTTGGAACGGATCAGTACCATATCCAGAACCTTACCAGAAGGTGTATCTCCGCAACTTGGTCCCGACGGGACGGGGGTGGGTCATGTGCTGTGGTATACGCTGGATGCACCGGATATGGATCTTGGCGAACAGCGGGCCATACAGGACTGGTATGTGAAATTTGCTTTGCAAACCGTTCCGGGAGTAAGTGAAATCGCTTCATTTGGCGGTTTTCAGAAGCAGTACCAAATCTCGATAGACCCAAACAAGTTGCTGTATTATAAACTTACTGTGCCACAAGTAATAGCCGCTGTCAGGAGTAACAATAACGAGTCGGGCGGACGAAAGTTTGAAATGAGCGACATGGGCTATGTCATTAAGACATCGGGTTATCTCAAATCTCTGGATGAAATTTCGAATATTCCTGTAAAGAACCAGAACGGCACACCGGTAAAAGTATCTGATCTCGCCACTGTTCAGATGACAGGGGAAACCCGTTTAGGAATATTTGATCAGGATGGGGAGGGCGAGCGTGCGGGGGGTATTGTGGTAATGCGCTACGGAGAAAATGCTGCTGAAGTGATTGATCAGGTAAAAGCCAAAATGAAAGAGGTTTCGAAAGGCTTGCCTAAAGGCGTTAAGTTTGATATCGTTTACGATCGCGGGGAGCTGATCAAAGAATCTATAGCATCTATAAAGAATACCCTGATTGAAGAAATGATTGTGGTATCAATTATTGTGTTTGTTTTTCTGTTTCACTGGCGCAGTGCGGTAAGCATCATCATACAAATTCCGATTACCATAGCCGCCAGTTTTATCCTGCTCAATGCATTTGATATTTCATCAAATATCATGTCGCTTACCGGCATAGCACTG
Organism: Pedobacter psychroterrae; assembly: GCF_004331695.1. GTDB lineage: Bacteria > Bacteroidota > Bacteroidia > Sphingobacteriales > Sphingobacteriaceae > Pedobacter > Pedobacter psychroterrae. The sequence continues at coordinate 1,760,247 of NZ_SJSL01000001.1, forward strand.
GCCATTGGGGTAATTGTAGACAATGGCATCATCATGAGTGAAAATGCCTATAAGCATTTGGCTGAACGATACGAATTGTGGGAAAAGGATCAAAATAAAACAACAATATCATGAAAGACTGGTTTAAAAATATATTTAAAAAATCTCCGGACTGGATTACTGAAGAAGACCGCCTTGCGGTGATCACTAGATCCAGCAAGCAGGTATCAAGAGGTGTATTCTTTGCTACGGTGATTATCATAACCTCTTTTTTACCAGTATTTATGCTAACCGGACAGGAGGGTAAATTGTTTCACCCATTAGCCTTTACCAAAACATTCATCATGATGGTGGATGCTTTGCTGGTCATTACCTTGGCACCGGTACTGATCTCCTTTTTTATGAAAGGAAAGTTTAAGCCCGATAGCGCCAATCCGGTAAACAGGGTATTGGAAAAGGTGTATGAACCCGTGATCAGAACGGTACTGAAATGGAGAAAAACAACCATTGCCATCAATGTCATTGCTTTATTGATCACAATTCCCCTCCTTAAAAATTTAGGGACAGAGTTTATCCCTCCATTAGATGAGCAGAGTATTTTGTTTATGCCGGTAACTTTGCCTGATGTATCCAACGCGGAGGCAAAACGGATATTACAAGTACAGGATAAGATCATTAAATCTGTTCCTGAGGTGGATAAGGTATTGGGAAAAGCAGGAAGAGCCAATACAGCGACAGATAATTCGCCGATCAGTATGATCGAAACAATCATTACACTCAAACCGAAAAGCGAATGGAGAAAGGGCATCACTAAAAAAGATATTGTAAATGAGCTGGATTCCAAGCTTCAAATTCCCGGTGTGGTAAATGGATGGACACAGCCGATCATCAACAGGATCAATATGCTGGCGACGGGTATCCGTACCGATGTGGGCATCAAGGTATTTGGCCAGAACCTGGATACGATTGCTTCGGTATCGGAAAAAGTAAAGGCAGCACTGCAGGGTACGCCAGGCATCAGTGATCTGTTTGTTGAACCCATTACAGGGGGTAAATACTTGTCTATTGATATTAAAAGAGAAGAGCTGGCCAGATATGGCTTAAATGTAGATGATGTAAATCAGGTAGTAGAAAGTGCTTTGGGTGGGGCCACCATAGGCAATACCATTGAGGGCAGGCAACGTTTTTCCATCAGTGTCCGTTTGGCGCAGGAATATAGAAATAGTGTAGCGCAGATCAAGCGTATCCCTGTTCAGTCGTCCTCTTTTGGTGAAGTTCCTTTGTCTGCAGTTGCCGATGTGAAATTTGAAGACGGGCCGCCGATGATCAGCTCTGATAATGCCATTTTGCGTGGTGCGGTGATGTTTAATGTCCGCGACAGGGATTTGGGCGGTACCGTTAAGGAAGCGATGGAGAAGTTGAACAAAGAACAAGGCGTATTGCCAGAAGGTTATTTTCTGGAATGGAGCGGCCAGTATGAAAACCTGATCCGCGGCAAGGAAACCCTGATGTGGATTGCTCCCGTAGTGTTACTAATTATTTTCTTTTCCCTTTACCTGGCATTTCATTCTGTCAGAGAGGCCTTTTTAAGCTTGATCACTGTGCCCTTTGCGCTGATTGGCGGCGCTTATATGATTTATTTCTGGGGAGTGAACCTGTCTGTAGGGGTAGCTGTAGGTTTTATTGCGCTGTTTGGGATTGCAGTAGAAACTGGAATTGTGATGGTAATTTACCTCAATGATGGGATGCAGCAACTGATCAAATTAAAAGGGAATTCAAGTGAAACAATTACAAAAGAGGATTTACGGGAATATGTAATTCACGGTGCCGCAAAAAGGTTAAGACCCAAGCTGATGACGGTTTGTGTGTCGCTATTCGGATTGATACCAGTGTTATGGGCCAGTGGAGTGGGAGTGGATGTAATGCAACCCATAGTGTTGCCAATGATAGGCGGGGTATTGACTTCTTCTACACACATCCTGCTGGTTACACCACTCATCTTTTTAATGTCCAAAGAATATGAATTGAGGAAATATGGAAAACTGGAGGTGCACGATGTACATCATTAAAAAATTAACATGGGTATTGTTGCTGCTGCCATTTTATACGACAGCACAACAAAAAGAGGTGCTTTCGCTGGATACGATTTTGCACCGTATAGATAAAAACAACCTGCTTCTGCAATCATACGGGTTAAAGGCCGAGAGCTATAAGCATGCCGCTAAAGCAGCAACAGCCTGGATGGCACCCATGATTGGGGTGGGTACGTTTATGACGCCTTATCCTAGCCAGATGCTTATGGACGATAGGGATAAAGGATCTGTAATGGTACAGCTGGAACAGGATATTCCAAACCTGAGTAAATTAAATGCCAATAAGCGCTATATCGAATCGAAGAGTAAGGCAGAGAATGAAACTCGTGGAATTACCTTAAATGAATACAAAATGCAGGCAAAGCGACTGTATTTCGGTTGGCTGGTTGCAGTTCAAAAAATAGAAGTACTGAAACAGAATGAGAAAATCATGGAAACCATGAAGAAGATTGAAGAGATCAGGTATCCTTTTAATCAGTCGAAATTGGGGAGTGTGTATAAAACCATCGTAAAACTGGAGGAAAACAAAAACATGATCCGTATGCAGGAAGGCGATATAGCTAAATCCAGGGCATGGTTAAACAGTTTGATGAACCAACCTGGAAATGCGGATATAACGATTGATACCAATTATCAGCCAAAGTTTGTACAGGCAAATGCTATGGATACCGGGAGTTTGTCCCTGGCAAGAAACGACATTAAGAAGATGGATTACAATATCCAATCTATGCAGCTGAATATTGAAGCAATGAAAAAGCAAAGCAGACCCGATTTTAAGCTGCGTTTCGATCATATGTCGCCTTTAACCAGGATGATGCCTAAGGCTTTTAGTGTAATGGGGATGGTAAGCATCCCGATTGCCCCATGGTCTTCAAAAATGTACAAATCGGAAGTAAGGGGAATGGAATATGAAGTGCAGGCGATGGATAAAGAAAAGGCTGCCATGTTACAGGAAACGCAGGGAATGCTGTATGGTATGCAATTCGAAATCCAATCCATGCTGAAGCGCATTGATGCTATGGAAAGCAAGATCATACCAACCCTGCAAAAATCGCTGGATGTTAACTTTTTGAATTACCGGGAGAATAAAATGGAACTGCCTGAGGTAATTGATTCATGGGAAGCGCTGACTATGATGCAAACCAGTGTCCTGGATGAGAAATTGAAACTTTATTTAATGATAGCCGATTATGAGAAAGAATTATATCGTTAGGCTGCGGACCTGCGGATGGGTTGCATTGGCGCTGATCGGCGCATTGGTAATTAACGCTTGCAACAGAGATAAGGATAATAAACACGCCAATCATGATGATCCGGGTGTTGTGGAAATTGACAGTAACCTTTCTCATTTGCTGAAACCTTCAAATGAGCAGGTGGTATCTGCACTCCCTGTAATTAAGGCGGAATACGGCACCAAAATATTCACTGAAGAGGCTCAGGGTATCATCAGTTACGATACAAGAAATCAGCGCAGCATTGCCAGCAGAGTAAGCGGCAGAATAGAGCGCTTGCTGATCAAGTATAATCACCAGCCGGTTAAAAAGGGGCAACTGATTATGGAGGTTTATTCGCCTGATCTTGCTGCTGCACAGCAGGAATTGCTATTTCTAAAGGGAACAGGGACTGATCAGACCATGCTCGAGGGCGCAAAGCAACGATTGATATTGCTGGGGATGAGTGCCGGCAGTATTCATCAGCTGATAAGAACAGGAAAGGTAAATTACCGTATTCCGGTGTATAGCAATGCTGATGGATACATACTTGAAAAATCTGCTGCACCAGTTGCTACCCCAAGTGTAGCTGCACCATCATCCGGGGGTGACGGAATGGACAATATGGGAGGTAGTGCAAGCTCATCTGCAGCTGCTCCTGTAAGTGTTGTCCCTACAAATTCTCCTGTACTATTACGTGCCGGACAATATGTAAATGCCGGACAATCACTTTTCACCATTTATAATGCTGATCAGTTGATCGCTGAATTCTCCTTAAAGCCTGCCATGGCATCACTTATAAAAAAGGGAGATCGGTTTTTATTCTATAAAACTGCCGATAAAAGTACTATTCAGAATGCTGGTGTTGGTATGATACAACCCGTTTTTAGAGATGGGGTAAACTTTACCCTTGCACGCATTTACCTTAATAAACCAAACTTTACCGTAGGTGAGTTGCTTACTGCCAGGATTCCAGTGTTCTTTTCGGCCTCATGGTGGCTTCCCAAATCTGCTGCGATATCACTCGGTAATAAAACAGTGATTTTTAAAAAGGAAGGCAATGTTGTAATCCCGAAAGTTGTAAAGTCAGGGATAACCATTGCCGGAATGATACAGATTAAGGAAGACATCAATAACTGGGAGGTAAGTAAAAATGCAGCTTATCTGGTGGATAGCGAAAGCTTTATAAAAATGACTGAAAACAAAGGAAATTAGGTTATGGAACGGAAATTATTTATAAAAAAGATGGCCTTACTGGCTTTGGTTCCATCCGTGTTCATTGCTGCCTGCAGTAGTGAACAGCAATCAAATGGGGAAGCGGCAAAAGGAAAACAGCAAACGTTTACTTGTCCGATGCACCCGCAGGTAATAAAAAATGAGATGGGTACTTGCCCCATTTGCGGAATGGACCTGGTGCCATTTGAAAAAAACAGCAATGAAAAGGCGCTTAAAATAGATGAAAAGCGACAGGTCCTGGCAAATATTACTACCATATTGATAGGTGAAAGCAGCCTTTCAAGTGCTAAACAACTCAATGGAAGACTTGTTGTTAATCCTGAGAAAAGCAGTTATATCTCGAGCAGAATTGCTGGTAGAATAGAGCAGTTGTACATAAGGGAAACCGGGGTTAAGGTTGGTAAAGGGCAAGCTTTATACAAACTTTATTCAGAGCAATTGGCTACACTTCAGCAGGAATATCTCATGGCAATCGCGCAGGAAAAACAATTCCAGGGAGATAAAATAGAGCGACAGCTAGTAGCTGCTGCAAAACAGAAACTGCTGTTGTACGGACAATCTGAAAACCAGGTACAGCAGCTTGTTAAAGCTCAAAAGAAAGATCCATATGTGGTTTTCTATGCACCCGAGGGTGGTGTGGTGGCTGAGCTATCAGTAACCCAGGGTCAGTATGTAACAGAGGGAAGTCCGATTTTAAGATTGGAAGGTTATGATCGGTTATGGGTTGAGGCCGATGTTTATCCAAATGAGGTAAAAAATATTGAGCTGGGTCAGAAAGTTAAGGTAGTTATTGCCGGATGGGAAGATCAGCCTCAGGAAGTGGGTATTGACTTTATTACTCCGTCCTTTCAATCGGGAACACAGCTTACGCAGATAAGAGGCTCGATACCAAATCCCGGAGGCCAATGGCAGCCAGGCCTACAGGCAAATGTTTTTTTACCATCAGCAAGTAATAATAATGTATTGACCCTACCGGTTGACGCGGTAATACGAGATGGTAAGGGAATGCACGTCTGGATTAAGAAAGGTAAAGACAGCTTTGAACCGAGACTGGTTAAAACTGGTGAGGAGAATGATAGCAAGGTCGGGATTACTGCGGGTCTGGTAAATGGAGATCAGGTTGTAGTGACAGGGGCCTATCTTTTATATAGCGAGTACATCCTTAAAAAGGGGAAAAACCCAAATGAAGAACTTAAAATAAATAATCAGTAAACATTAAAAAACAAAAAAATGAGAACAGTAACTAATTTCGTAATTACACTGGCTGCGGTAACATTATTTGCGGCATGTGGAAACACACAGAAACAGGCGGAAACAGACCCTCATGCGGGACACAATCATGCACCTGGAGAAGGACATGGGGCAGCCACGGAAAAGAGTGCTTCTGCAGTAAGTTTAAAGGATGATAAATTAAACGCAGTTTATCAGCATTATGTTCACTTAACCAATGCGCTTGTTAAAGGTGATGTGGCAGAAGCAAAGGTTGCTGCCAATGCAATTGAGTTAGGTTCAAAAGAGTTAACTAATGGCGCAGCTTTGGCAACGTTGGTAGCTAAAATCGGTTCTGCAGGCGATATTGATGCACAAAGAGTTGTATTTGCAGCGTTAAGCACAAACTTTATAGAACGCGTAAAAGCTTCAGGTTTAAACTCAGGAGAGGTATATGTTGAGTATTGCCCAATGGCTTTCAATGATAAAGGAGCATCGTGGTTAAGTAACCAAAAAGAAATAAAGAACCCTTATTTTGGGGAAAGTATGCTGACCTGTGGAGAAGTAAAAGAAACCATAAAGTAATTTTGAGGTATACTGTTGCTAAAATGGTATGTAAGAAAGTTGAAGACCTGTATGTTTTATAATTGCGATAAGCGTACAGGTTTTTTTTAACCTTGGGCTGCTTTTCTTATTACATCCACAATCCCCTCATCCAATACGATAAACATTCCTAGGCGCTCCTTTGAAACACCCTCTGTAAGTTTATAGGTAAAAACAGGCTTGCCATTTTCAAAAAACGTATCCAGGCAACTGAAGGCTATGTTGTCATACTTTTTAAGTTCTTCGGCCAGTTCCACGATGTGTGTAGAGATAAAGAAAGCAGACCGTTTAATGAAAGAAAGTTCGGAAATGATCAGTAATGAAGCATCAAAAGCATCTTTCACATTAGTACCTCTAAACAATTCATCAAATATTACAAACATTTTGTCCTGTTCCAATAGTTTTAACGAGACTTCTTTCACCCGTTTTACCTCACTGTAGTAGTGGCTCAGACCGTTGTTGATATCGTCAGGCAGATTAATGGTGGTGATGAGTCCATTAAAAATAGTAGTTTTCATGGATTCAGCCGGAACTGGAAAACCTAAATGTGCCAAATAGATTGCCAATCCGACAGACTTCAATAAGGATGACTTACCTGCCATATTAGAGCCTGTTAAAAAGCAGATATTCTGATCGTGGTCAAATACGATGTCATTTTTAACCGCGTCTGTAATACCCGGATGGAACAGGCCTTTAGTGCTAAACCGGAGGGTTTCGCTTTCATCATATTCGGGGAAAGATAAATCTTTTTTAGCGGCAACATAAGCCAGTCCTTCAAAAACATCCAACTCATAAACGAGCTGCAGAAGCGTATAAATGTTTCTCTTTTCCTTACCCCTAAAGGCCTGATCCAATAGGTTGATTTTCAAAAACTGCAGTTTACTCTCATCAAATAGCAAAACCTTCTTTAACAACCCTTCTTCAATGATTGACTCAATTTTTTCAAAGATTGTAATTAGGTATTCCGGTGTTTCATCTAAGGTGTTATTTTTAATAAAATCTGAAATGTATCTGGTTAATTTTATAAGATATTTTAAACCTGTTCTGATGATATAAAAGTCATTACTGGAATTCCTGGTGAGGTAATCTCCCAGGGCATCAATGAGGTTGCTTTTGGACTTTCTTTTATCAGATTTCAAATAAAACTCTATGAGGTCCAGTTCTTCATTTCTGATATCCAGAATTAGCTTCCGGTCATAGAAATATTTGATGGCATCCCTTCTTAAAGTCAGTTCATTGATGTCTGATGAGGGTTTGTGCATCATTTCTCTCAGCCTTTCCCTTGCTCCAATTGTTCTGGTGCTTTTAAACATATGGAAGATCGAATCAGCACGTTCATCAAAAATATTCAAGTCTTTGAGTGTCTGGCCATCGATCGTAAAGTTCATTTGATGAAAGTACTGATTTCTTTACGCACTTAGGGTATTGGGCTCTAATATAAATTCTTCTCATGTGTATAAAGGACGACAAAAGTTTATAAGTTTGTATTACAACGATTAATTTTGAAAAAACTTTGCGCTCTCGTCATTTCTATCTGTTGTGGAATATTTCAATTATCGGCCCAGCAAAACAAGCAAGTGCTTGGAACGGTAATCGATTCCGCAAAAACAACCCTTCCTGGTGTCATCGTACAGCTTATCGCAGACAATGACACGATAAAAACAACCACAGACAAGAATGGTAATTTTAGCTTTTCTAGGATCAGGGCTACGCAGTTTTCACTCGTAGTATCCATGATGGGATACCATACACTGAATGCAGCCTACACCTTTGCCGACAAAGAAAAACAAAAACGTGTGGGCCCGCTGGAGCTGAAAGCTTCCGTCCGGATGCTGGACGAGGTAGTAATTAAGGGCAAGCCCAAACCCGTACGCTTTATGCAGGACACTGTAGAATACGATGCAGAAGCCTATCTGGTACAGGAAGGAGATAATGTTGCAGATTTGCTTAAACAGCTCCCGGATGTGGAGGTAGATGAAAATTACAGAGTGACCACAATGGGCAAGGATATGGTCAAGCTCAGGGTCAATGGAAAGGATTTTTTTACCAATAATGTGCAGGAATTTATTGCCCAGCTTCCCGCCGGGATTGTGTCCAAATTGCAGATAATTGATGACTTTGGTGATCAGGCAAATTTCACCGGTATCAAGATAGGTGAACCCATAAAAATGCTCAATATAGTGACCAAGCCAGGTATGGATAACGGGTCTTTCGGAAAATTGTCTGGCAGGACCGGTACCAATGATAAAATAGGTGGCGATGGAAATGTGAGGTTTTGGAAGGGGAAAAAGCAGAGTTCTGCTCATGCAGGCATGAATACTGAAAACAATGGAGCTGGAAATAGCCGCTCCATGAATGCCGGATTTAATCACAATGATCAGATCAGTAAAAATACTAAGGGCGGCATTGCGTACAACTATAGCAGCTCCAGTAGCGCATTTGCGCGCAAACAGGTTTTGGAAACGGTATATCCCGAGGGTAATTTTACTACCAGGTCTGACAGCAAGGGCGACAATAGCAATGCCAATCATAACCTCAACAGTAACATTCAATACAACAATGGTAAGGTATTTCTTACCTCAAATTTAGCTGGTTCATTCGGTCATTTAAATAACCAGAATGCTGCTTTCAGCAATCAATATGGACTGTTGCGGCAAGACCTCAAAAACAGCAGCGGTACTAAAAATTCGACACCTAATCTCAACGGCAGCTTTAATTTATCCAGGAAACTCAAGAATAATAAAAACCAGCTTTCAGCCTCAGGCGGCTTTGGACTGTCGAATAATAGCGGCACTCAGCAAATCAATACCAATACCCTTTATTATGATAAGAATACAGGGCTGCTGCAGAAAGACTCGTTGCTGAACCGTAATCTTGTCAACGAAAGCGGCAGCCAGAGTGGATCCTTTGGCTTTAATTATAGCATTGGAGTAAAGAAACTAAAAGACAGCCTTTCAAATCGAAGTCTGAATTTCAGCTACAATGCATCAGCCAGAAGCTCATGGAATGAGGTATCCACTTTTGTAATTGACAATAACAGTTCCGGTGTGTCATTTGTGGATTCATTAAGTACTTCCTATCGGTCGCGGTCGCTTGATCAGTCCTTAGGATTAAACTACAATTACAATACAAAAAGTATGCGTTATAACTTTGGGATCAATGTTCGTCCGGCCTTCATGACCAATCATGATCTCAGATTGAAGCAGAAGTTTGTAAACAATACATTGAATTATTCCCCCAATCTGAATATCAGCAAGACCCTTCCCAAAGGGAAGACATTCAATGCCTATTATCAGGGAGACAACATCAATCCCAGTATAGAGCAGCTTCAGCCAACAAGGAATTCACAGAATCTTCAAAACATTATCATAGGAAATCCTGACTTAAAACCATCCTTCAATCACCGCCTCAATGCAAGTTACAATTATATGCATGCCAAATCCAGAATAACGCTGCGGACAGGTATCAATGCGGCCACTACCCAACAAGAAATTGTGAGTCATGTAACCCTTATTCCCGATACGCTAAATAGCCTGAAACAGATCACCCGATATGAGAATATAAACGGAAATTACGCTGTGGGAGGCAACTATTCTGTTAACATTCCAGTCGGAAAGAAATACAGTATAAATTACTCAGGGAGTATTGGGGTTTCAAACCGTGCAATTATTTTCAATAATCAGAAAGCATTTGGTAAGGGTGTGAATTTTTCACAGCAATTAAGAAGCGATGTCCGGATGAATAAATTCAGCATGGATATGCGCATGGCTTATTCGACCAGCACTAATAACGATGCATCTATGAGCAGATTTTCCGCAATCCAGCAGTTCGGATTGGGACAAATTAGCGCACCGGCATTTTTTACCACTACCAATTTCAATGTGGACCTGAATGGAGAATTGAGACTGAAGAATTTTAGCCTGGAGGGTGGAGGCCGTTACGATAAGCAAAGTAACGATGGTTCGGGCGATCAGCGTTTTCGAAATAACAGCAATGTGGACTTGAATCTATCAAGCCGGTTAACAGTCTGGAAGTCCTATTTTCTTACTGTATATTCCACCAAACGCTATAGCTACGGCTATGCACTGGACAATGCGAACCCGCTTTTACTGAGTGCGAATTTTGAAAAGCGATTTTTTAAAGATAAAGCACTCAGTCTGTCAATCAGTGCAAACGACCTGTTGGATCAGGGTAATAATATTTCGCGTATCGTATCTGGAAATACCATAATTGACAGTAGCAGCAAACAACCTACCCGTGTTTTTTTTCTTGGATTAAGTTACAACCTGTCCAAGTTTGGGGGCAGGTCATTTCCTGTAAATCCTGACTAAAATGCTATATTAGGGCTGAATTAACTATTAAAGATCATGAATTTTAGCAATATATACACCGCCCTTTGCAGCCTGATGATTTTAGGCGCTGTATCCGCAAGCGCTCAAAAGCTGCCTGAAAATTATAAACTGGTATGGTCCGATGAGTTTAATGTGGATGGCAAGCCAGATTCAACGAAATGGAAGTTTGAGCATGGATTTGTACGCAATGAGGAACTGCAGTGGTATCAGCAGGACAATGCCTGGTGTGAAAAGGGATTGCTGATCATTGAAGGGCGGAAAGAAAATAAGCCGAATCCCCGGTTCAAAGCCGGTAGCAATGACTGGAGGAGCAAACCTGAGACTATTCAATATACTTCTTCAAGTATCAATACTTCAGGCAAGCATAGCTGGCAGTATGGACGGTTTGAGATGCGGGGAAAAATCGACATAGGTGAAGGCCTTTGGCCGGCATGGTGGACACTGGGGGTACAGGGAGAATGGCCATCAAATGGAGAGATTGACATTATGGAATATTATCGCGGCAAACTCCTGGCAAATATAGCCATGGGCACAGATCAGCGATATAAAGCGAAATGGTATACAACGATAAAGCCGGTTTCCGAACTGGGTGGAAAAGAATGGGCAAAGCAATTTCATGTCTGGAGAATGGACTGGAATGAAAAAGAGATCGCTTTGTATGTAGACGGCATATTGCTGAACAAAGTTAAGATGGACAAGTTGCATAACAGAGATGACAAAGGCATCAATCCGTTTAAACAGCCGCATTATATGCTGCTGAATCTGGCAATGGGGGGTGAAAATGGGGGAGATCCTTCAAATACAGCTTTTCCAAATCGTTTTGAGGTAGATTATGTGCGTGTTTATCAATAAATGAAGCTACACAAACGTTTGCGTAAATATTTAATACGGTTTTGATTCATTAATTTCTTTACTTTAGGCTGTATTGACAAAGAGTATATCTTTTTTGAACTATAAGCTAATAAATAAACACAAATTAAATCCGAACCAACCACATGAATCAACCTCAACCTCAAAACAGAACAGCCATAATGCCGATGGTGATATGTTGTGCATTGTTTTTTATCTTAGGCTTTGTAACCTGGGCAAATGGCTCTCTAATACCATTTGCAAAGAAAGCATTTGATCTTGAAACTGATTTGCAGGCATATTTAGTCACCTTTGCCTCTTATATCGCTTATTTTTTCCTGGCACTTCCAAGTTCCTCCATCATTAAGAAGATCGGCTTTCATAATGGTTTGGTATTAAGTCTGGTAGTTTTAGGTGTTGGATCATTACTGTTTATTCCGGCAGCGGAAAAAAGCAGTTACATTCTTTTCTTAACAGCAATTTTTGTACAAGGCTCAGGTATGGCGCTGTTGCAAACTGCGGTGAATCCTTATTTGAGCATTATCGGGCCAATTGATAGTGCTGCACAGCGGATATCAATAGCCGGTTTCTGTAATAAGACTGCTGGTATGGTAGCGCCGATTGTGCTTAGCAGCCTGCTTTTGAAAGGGGCAAATGCAGCTGAAACACGATTGGCACAGGCTGCCTCAGAAGCAGAGAAGCAAACCATTTTAAATGAGTTGCTAGATCAACTTCATGCACCATATATTGCATTGGCAGTGGTACTGGCCTTGTTTGCTATAGGGCTTAAGTTCGTGAAACTTCCTGAAGTAAATATGGAGGAGGAAGACGTTTCAGATAACGTATCAAACACTTCTAAAAAGACGATATTCGAATACCCGCATTTATTCTTAGGCGCGCTGGCCATTTTCTTTTGCGTGGCTGTAGAGGTAATGGCAGGAGATATTATAGGTACTTACGCAAGGGAACTGGGTGCAGTGCCTCAGGTATTCAGAGATAACGCTACTGCCTTTACTTTAGGATTTATGCTGGTAGGTTACTTAATCGGTATCATTACGATTCCCAGATTTATAACCCAACAAGCTGCGCTTAGGATTTGTACCTCTGTGGGTGTCGTATTCACTATTCTTTCGGTATTTACAACTGGAGTGGTTTCCTTTTGGTTTGTAGCCTTGTTAGGTCTGGCTAATTCGTTGATGTGGCCTGCTATTTTTCCACTGGGCATTAAAGGCCTGGGCAAGTTTACCAAAACAGGTTCGGCCATTATGATTATGGGTATTGCAGGTGGGGCAATCTGGCCTTTGGTATATGGTTATATGAAAGATGAATTGCACATTGACTTCCAGCATGCATTTTTATATGCGATGGTCCCAGCTTATTTATATATCGTTTACTTTGCTTCAGCCGGACACAAAGTCGGCAAGAAAAATTTATCAGTGAAGGTATAGTAAGAATTTATTCAATAAAAAAAGGAGGCCCTGCCCTGCAAGCCTCCTTTTTTTATGTACTAACTAGCTGTTAAGCAGGTCGAGTACCTGGGCAGTTGAATTGGCAGTGTCAACTTTTTCAATGATGTGTGAGATCACACCGTTTTCATCTATCAGGAAAGTCTTTCTGCTGATGCCCATATATTTTTTACCATACATGTTTTTCTCTCCCCAGATACCGTAGGCTTCTACAATTTTCTTGTCCGTATCAGCGAGTAATGGAAATGGCAGGTTGTGTTTGGTGATAAATTTCTGATGGGATTTTTCATCATCCACACTTACCCCAAGCACTACAATACCCTGTGCGGTCAATCCTTGGTAATTGTCCCTGAAGTTACAGGCCTCTGCTGTGCATCCCGGGGTGTCGTCTTTTGGATAAAAGTACAGGACTACTTTTTTGCCTGCAAATTCACTAAGGGTTACCGTATTGCCGTTTTGGTCATTGACAGTAAACTCAGGGGCCTTCTGGCCTGCTTTTAATTCGCTCATATTGTTATTTATAAAATGTGATGGAATAGGTTTTCTTATTGTCTTTCATATCAGCAACAATCACCTCAAGGGTATGTTTGCCGGGTGTCAGTGTACTTTCAAAACTATGCCACAAAGAGGCGGTTTTGGTGTCAAATTCCAAGAGTACCCATTTGCCGTCAATAAATCCGTTAAAGCTTTTTATACCAGACATATTGTCCCTGATCTTGAAAGAAGCTTTGCTGATACCTGTCATGCGTTTTCCATCGCTGATATTAACAGGTATGATCAGGGGGGCAATCGTGTCTACTGAAATAAAATAACTTCCAAATGTGCGTGGTTTGGCCTTTACATAACCATCTTCAAAATAACCACCCTGCGAGCCCCTGCCGGTATTTACGATCAATGCTTTTTCTTTATATTTCATCAGGGCGCTGTCGGCTTTGATCCAGATCTCAAATCCGGTATGAAGTGGTGTGAGGTTGTTATGGACCTGGTGAATAGAAGAATAGGCATTGACAGCAGGTTTGGGCAATTGTTTGTAAACGAAATCCAGGTCATTGTACAAGCTGCCCTTGGGTATGATCACCTTTACTTCTTCGTTATTGAATTCATTGACATTTGCATAAGGAAAATGCAGCTTACCCGGAATGGATTCAGGTGCATTGATAATGGCTTTTGAATAGGCCTGAACATTGAAGGATAAGGTGCTTTTGTTGCCCTTACCATCGGTTAATGTATATTTTAATTTATGCAGTTTACCATCTGTAAATGAAATTCTTCCGTTATTTACCAGGCTGCTGTAGATCTGCAATGGATTGCCGGGGTCGACGAAGCTTTTTTGAATACTTCTTTTGGTCTGCAGATAGGTTGGGTAGTCGATGTGGGAATTGATGGCTTTACTATTTTCAAACAGGAATTTTTCCAGCGATGAAGTAAATACCAGGTTGCCGTCCCGTTCCAGTTCTATTGAATACACCCCGTTTAGTCCTGAGGCGCCATTGTGCCTGTCGGTTGCAACAATTCCAAATCCAACCTCTCCGCTCAGATTTATGGTATTTACCTGGTTCAGGCGATAACTTCCTGCGCCTCCGGCTACTTGAAAATACTGTTTAGGGATAAATTCGTTAAAGGGTTTTTGGTTCAGGCGGTATACATACATCGCAGAAATCACTGGCGGGATATTGTCCGGTATTTCCAGTCCGAACAGTTGCGGATTGATGGTGGCTTCAGTCTTTGTATCCCTGATTTCAAAATGCAGGTGTGGCCCCCCGGAGCTGCCGGTATTTCCTGTATAGGCAATGACATCCCCTTTACGTACAGGTATCAGCAATGAATTGGGAAATTCGTCGATCTCGTAAGTTTGCTTTTGATATTGAATGGTTTTAACCTGCTGCGCTATTTTAGGATTGAAGCGCTGCAAATGACCATAAACGGAAGTATAACCATTGGGGTGGTCAATGTACAGGGCCAGTCCGAAGCCACTGTTCTGCACCCTTAACCTGGAAATGTAGCCATCTGCAATTGCGTAGACCGGATAGCCTTCGCGCTGATTGGTACGGTAATCCATGCCCGAATGAAAATGATTGCTCCTGAGTTCCCCAAATGATCCGGCAAGGGCAGGAGGTACGATATCTAGCGGCGTTCTGAAATCCACGAGTGGGTATTTATTGCCGCTGAATATTTGCTGCCCGCTCACCTGCAAAGCCGAAAGAAGTATAATTGTTAGAATAAATTTCAGTTTAATCATTAAAGCTATTTTATATCAAAATCAAGTAATTGCCGGTTTTCCAGCCAGGCGGCTAATCTGTCCGTTTTATTTATTTTCCCTACCCCTTCAGGAGTACCCGTAAAGATCAGGTCACCCTTCTTGAGGGTAATGTACTGAGATACAAATGCGATGATCTGTTCAAAGGAGAACAGCAAGTTTTTAGTATTTCCGATTTGTCTGCTTTCCCCGTTGATCTTTAGTTCAAAATCCAGGTCCTTAATGTCCGTAAATTCTGTTTTGGGAATGAATTTGCTAATGGCTGCAGAATGGTCAAAAGCCTTGGCCAGTTCCCAGGGCAATCCTTGTTCTTTATGTATGTTTTGTATATCCCTGGCGGTAAAGTCTATGCCAAGGCCAATTTCGTCGTAATAATTTGCTGCAAATTTTTCCGAAATATGTTTGCCTTCTTTACAGATCTTGAGTACTACTTCCAGTTCATAATGAATTTCTGATGAAAATTCAGGGATGTAAAAAGGTTTGTCGTCTTTTAATACAGCTGTATCCGGCTTTAGAAAGATGACCGGCTTGTCGGGTACCGGATTGTTGAGTTCTTTAGCATGAGCTGCATAGTTTCGTCCTATAGCGATTATCTTCATGCAAGCAAAAATAGGAAATAAATGACGGATAACTTTACAGAACGGAGATCCGTTTTACCACGGATTCTGTACCAGCTACAATTTTCAGAAAATAAATACCTGCGTTCAAGCGGTTTGGTATGGTGTAATTTTTAATCTGCTCACCTGCAGGGATGCGCTCGTTGGAGAGCGTGACTACTTCATTTCCCAGCAGGTCCATAATTTTCACGCTAAGATTCGATTCACGGTCCACGCGCAGGATGATATTGATCTGGTCATCTACCGGATTTGGGTATACTTTTAATACGTATAGTAACTTTTCAGGTTTAACAGGGGTGCCTGTACTTGGCTTAGCGCTGGAAATCACATCACTATAGGGAATAAACCCAATGTTGTACCTGTTTGGTCTGTAGGTAGGAACAGTCACTTTAATCTGCGGGGTTTTATTGATCCTTTTAGACCTGATGCTGTTGATAGAACTGTCCGGTTTTTGAGCAAATACATTAGCACTGCTTAAAATGCCTATGCAAATTATGCAAAAGATATTAAGGAGAAGCGCTATTTTGTGTTTCGTGCTCATGTCTGGATGCTGGCAAAAATATAAATAATAAAACAAAAAAATCAAGGATTTTGTTGAATTAAAAATTATTTAACAATATTTAACAGCTTATGACGTTCTGCTATGCTTGAATTATACGCTTTATATGGGGATATAACATTTAAAAAGGAGTTAATGATAATGAAATTAGGTGATAAATACCGTAATTTTGCGGTCAAATTATTTTAAAGTGTCGAGTCAAAAGAATTTAAACACGGTCACAGCCGGCGGATTGCTTGTAAGTCTTGGAATTGTATACGGAGATATTGGTACCTCACCCTTATATACGCTCAAAGCTATTTTTAATGCAGTTATTGGAATGCCCGATCCGCAGGTGATCACGCCTGATACGGTACTAGGTGCGCTCTCCTGTATCGTCTGGACGCTAACCCTGCAGACTACCATCAAATATGTGGTGATTACCCTGAGGGCCGATAATAAAGGGGAGGGCGGAATCTTTTCCCTGTATTCTTTAGTAAGAAAAAATGCCAAATGGCTCGTTATCCCCGCAGTGGTGGGAGGATGTGCCTTGCTGGCTGATGGTATCATTACCCCCAGCATTACGGTAACCTCTGCCATTGAAGGCTTACAACTTAAATTTCCGAATGTAAGCGTGATACCCATTGTTATTTCCATCATTACGGCGTTGTTTATCATACAGCAGTTTGGGACAAATCTGGTAGGTAAGCTGTTTGGCCCGATTATGTTCCTCTGGTTTGGTACACTCGGGTTGTTGGGTATTTTATACGTAGTTCAGGATTTTAGCATATTTAAGGCTTTAAACCCTTATTATGCGGTTAAACTGATTGCTACCAATCCAAAGGCCCTGCTTATTTTAGGAGGTGTGTTTTTGTGTACTACCGGTGCCGAGGCGCTCTATTCAGACATGGGACATTGCGGCCGTAAAAATATCCGGGTAAGCTGGATTTTTGTTAAGGCCATGCTGATCTTAAATTATCTCGGACAGGGAGTGTGGATTTTACATCATGGTAATTATGATACCAATTTGAACCCATTTTTTGAAATAGTTCCGGCAGCCTATTTGCTGCCAATGGTGGCCCTGGCTACTGTAGCGGCGGTGATAGCCAGTCAGGCCATGATCACCGGATCGTTTACACTGATCTCGGAGGCGGTTAGGCTCAATCTGTGGCCTAAGGTGCGGATTAATTACCCAAGTAACCAGAAGGGGCAGATCTATGTTCCTTCCATCAATTGGATACTCTGGGGCGGATGTCTCATCATTGTGATGATATTTGAAACTTCTGCCAAGATGGAGGGGGCTTACGGACTTGCCATTAACCTTACCTTTTTGGCAACAACGATACTGGTAGCAGCTTATATGAAGCGCAAAAAGGTGCCTTTGTATGGCATTGTCATCTTCATGAGTGTCTATGTTGTGCTGGAAAGTACTTTCCTTATCGGAAATATGGCAAAATTCTTTCACGGAGGCTGGATGACTGTGTTGATAGGATCGGCACTGTTTACCGTGATGTGGTGCTGGTATGTGTCGAGGAAGATCAAAAACAGGTTTGTTAAGTATGTGGAGATTGAGGATTATTATCAGATCATCAGCGAGCTGAGCAACGACATCTCTGTACCTAAATACTCCTCGCAACTGGTTTACCTGACCAGTGCCAACTTTAAAACTGAAATTGAATCGAAGATTATTTATTCCATCATACAAAAAGAACCAAAGCGGGCCGATGTATACTGGCTGGTGCATGTGGATGTGGTAGATGAGCCTTTTACCAGAGATTATAAGGTTGAGTTCCTGATTCCGGGCAAATTGATCCGTATAGATTTTAAGCTTGGTTTCAGGGTAGAGCAAAGGGTAAACCTGCTGTATAGAAAGGTGATTGAGGAACTGGTTAAAAATGGGGAAGTAGATATTACCAGTCAGTATACCTCACTGAACAAGCATAAAATAGCAGGGGATTTCAGGTTTGTATTGCTGGAAAAACATCTTTCAAAATTCTCCACACTGAGTTTTTATGAGCGGAGCATCATGGATTATTATTTCATACTAAAGCGGCTCAGCCTTTCAGAAGAGCGGAGTTTTGGCCTGGATTCAAGCTATGTAGATGTAGAAAAAGTTCCGCTGATCTTTGTAACCCCGGATGATATAGAGCTCAACAGGCTTCCTGTATAGTTTATATTTCAGTTGCTTGTCTTAATCAGCCCCTTTAATTGTCGCGTTTGCACGCTACGGATTTTTGGTAAGTTTGGTATGTTTACTTCAAATAAAACTACTGATTATGAACAATTCGATTTATCCTTGTCTTACGCTTAAAGGTAAGGTGGCAGAAGCGGCTGATTTTTATATCAATGCTTTTGGAGATGGAAAGATTTTACAGACCTCGCCCTTTGTCATCCAGATTCAGTTGGGCGGGCAAAAATTTATGCTGCTCAATGACGGGCCCAGTTCCAAACCAAATGCGTCCATTTCATTTATGGTGATCATTGAGACGGAAGAGGAGGTCGAAAAATACTGGAATTCACTAACAGATGGAGGTGAAGTGCTGATGGCGCTGGATACCTACGACTGGAGCCCTAAGTATGGCTGGGTGCAGGATAAATATGGGGTCAGTTGGCAGTTGTATCTGGGTGATAATAAAGCAGGGCTACAAAAATTCTCTCCTACTTTGATGTTTGCGGGCGACAAAGCCGGCAAGGCTACAGAAGCAGTACATTTTTATACTTCCGTATTTCCGAAATCGGGTATTACCGGGATTATGAATTACAGTGAAGGGGAAGGTGATCAAACAGACTTTGTAAAGCATGCACAGTTTACGATAAACGATTATGTACTGATGGCAATGGATAGTTCAGGTGAACAGGGTTTTACTTTTAACGATGCTATTTCTATCGTGGTCGAATGCGATACACAAGCTGAAATTGATAGTTATTGGAACCAGCTTACTGCCAATGGGGGTTATGAAGTTGCCTGCGGCTGGCTTACGGACAAATACGGCATCAGCTGGCAGATCATCCCAAAAATACTGGGGAGGCTAATGACAGACCCTGAACGGGGACAAAGAGCAATGGCTGCATTGATGAAGATGAAAAAGCTGATCATTGCGGATTTGGAAAATGCTTAACATCGCATATGGGGATTGTAATTATTCAATCCCCAGCAGCTTGTCAATTTCTCTGGCCAGGTTACGGTCTTTTTCAGTTACCACATCACCTGCGTCGTGGGTACTTAGCCAGATCTCTACCTTATTATAGAGATTGGTCCATTTTGGATGATGGTTGCATTTCTCAGCCAGGAATGCCACCCTCACTATAAAAGCAAAAGCTTCCTGAAAATCTTTAAAAAGCAATACCTTGTATAGCTTCTTATCTATTTCTTCCCATTGTTTTTGCACTACATTTTCCATATTCCATTGATTTAAACCCTGGGGGCTATGGTATGAACAAAATATAGCTGCTTATGTTTCCCATAGTGCGGAATCCGCAGATAAGACCAGTAATGTGCGGCGCATTGGGATGTAAGCCATAAAAAAATCGAACGCCCAAACACGACATATATAATCTTGCTGGAGATTTGTTACCTTAGCCAAACGGGATACCAAAACATATATGGCTGCTTACAGTTCACACAATGATCATGTATTGCTTGACTTAGTAAAGAAAAGTGATTACGCTGCCTTTACTGAGCTGTACACGCGGCATGCAGATGCATTGTATGGAGCTGCTTATAATATTTTGAGAGACAGGCAAGGTTGCAAGGATGTATTGCAGGACATTTTTATCTGGTTTTGGCAAAATAGGGAGGACTTAGGGCGTTAATTGCAGGGCTTATCTCTTAACCGCTGTAAAGTTTAAAACTGCCAATTATATTCGGGACAATAAGGTAGGAAAAGGTTTTTTCGCTGAACTTTCGACTGTTGAGGTTTTGAATGAAGATTTAGAAACTGCGATAGAAGTTCGCGAGTTGGCCGCGTTTATTAAGAAGCTAAAAGAAAAGCTCGGGCCTAGAAGCGCCTTTCTGTATTTCTTTCTTTAGAGAACCGATTGTCGCAGGGCAAGATTACCCTCCCTTTTTTATCGTGCAAGTTTTCAACGACGAATAACGCATCTGGCACAGTCTGATCTAATCTAAACCTTCTTGTGATCAGATTGTTGATTTAGGTATGGAAGCGCAAAATAGTGGCGGTAACGCCGGTAAAAAAGAAAATCAGCAGCAATCTCTACCATTGGGTGAGGTGAAACGATGAGTCGATCCTGGTTTTCTATTTCTGTAGAGGATATTCTAGAGGAATTGGGGGTAAGCCCTCTGGCAGGAATTTCCCAGGCTGACGTTCAGGGCAGGCAGGAGCGTTTCGGGATGAATGTGCTTAAGGGTAAAAAAAAGAAAGGAATCTTTCAGCTGCTCTTGGGGCAGCTGCAGGACTGGCTCATTTACATTTTACTGGTTGCTGTAATCGTCACCCTGGTCATGGGAGAATATGTAGACTCAGGCATCATCCTGATGGTTATCCTGCTTAATGCGGTGTTGGGTGTGGTCCAGGAGATAAAGGCAGGTAATGCTATTGAAGCACTTCAGAAAATATCTGCCCCTAAGGCGCTGGTCAGAAGGGATGGTGTGACTCAGGAAATTGACGCTTCGCAGCTGGTGCCGGGTGATATCATGATCCTGGATGCAGGACGGTTTATAGCTGCTGATATTCGTTTGATAGAAGCAGCCAATCTTCAGGTGGAAGAATCTTCCCTTACCGGCGAATCGCTTCCATCAGTCAAAGATGCACATGCCATTTATCCGGAGGAGACCGCTTTGGGAGACCGGGCAAATTCGGCTTTTATGTCTACACTGGTTACTTATGGAAGAGGTGTTGGTGTCGTTGTGGAGACAGGCATGCTTACCGAGGTCGGAAAGATCGCCAGCATCATTGACAACGAAGC
Organism: Pedobacter psychroterrae; assembly: GCF_004331695.1. Classification (GTDB taxonomy): domain Bacteria; phylum Bacteroidota; class Bacteroidia; order Sphingobacteriales; family Sphingobacteriaceae; genus Pedobacter; species Pedobacter psychroterrae. The sequence continues at coordinate 1,781,583 of NZ_SJSL01000001.1, forward strand.
CCCCGCTAAAACCCCGCTGGAGCGCAGGCTTGAAGAGTTGGGCAAATCTCTGGGAAAGATGGCCATTGGCATATGTGTGCTGATATTCATTGTCGCTTATTTCCAAAACCGGGATCTGGTGGACATGTTTTTGATCTCCGTGTCCCTGGCGGTAGCCTCTATACCAGAAGGGCTGGCGGCGATTGTTGCCATTGTGCTTTCTATTGGGGTGACCAGCATGTCCAGGCGAAACGCGATCATCAGACGCCTGCCTGCTGTAGAAACACTTGGATCTGTAAATATCATCTGTTCCGATAAGACGGGCACCTTAACCCAGAACAAGATGACTGTCACCACTTATTTTATCCTGGACGGTGAAAGGATAGTGGTAAGCGGCCTGTTTAATGAGGGGAGTGACGATGTGAAATTGCTGGCGAAAGGTATGGTATTGTGTTCCGATGCGACCCTTTCGGCTGGCAGTGGTACGGGCGATCCGACAGAAATTGCCTTGCTGCAGTTTGCCGATGACCTTGGTTTAGACCGTAGACAGCTTGGTCTCGATTATGAGCGTCTGGAAGAGTTTGCTTTTGATTCAGACCGGAAGTTGATGTCAGTGCTAATACTGGGGGACGAAAAATATACTGTGTTTACAAAAGGCGCAATTGATAATTTATTGCACCTGGCCACACATGTGTTAGCTGACGGACAGGTTTTGCCGATAACTGAGGCACATAAGGAAGCTTTTCATGAGGCGACCAGTTCGATGTCAGGCAGGGCATTACGCACGCTTGGCCTGGCATTTAAAACTGTCGAAGGCCGCGTTTCCACCGCTGAAATGGAGCAAAACCTTATTCTTGTTGGCCTTTTAGGCATGATTGATCCTCCGCGTGAGGAGGTCAAAGATGCTGTGCTTAAAGCAAAAACTGCGGGGATTCGGTCCATCATGATCACAGGTGACCATAAGCATACCGCTTTCGCCGTTGCGCAGGAGCTGGGCATCGCACAGCATCTTGATGAGGCCATCACCAGCCGGGAAATGAATCATTTTAGCGAAGAAGAATTTACCGCCCGGGTGGAATCATTCAGGGTGTTTGCACGGGTATCACCAGAGGATAAAGTAAGGATTGTGCGCGCGCTTAAATCCAGCGGAAATGTGGTATCGATGACGGGTGACGGCGTAAACGATGCGCCTTCACTCAGTGCGGCGGATATTGGGGTGGCTATGGGTATCACAGGCACGGATGTGGCCAAGGGTGCTGCGGATATGATACTGACTGACGATAACTTTGCGACAATCGTTGAGGCGATTGAGCAGGGGAGGAACATTTATAACAATATCAAAAAATCGGTAATTTTCCTGCTGACCTGTAATCTCGGCGAAGTGGTCGCCATGCTGGCCACTTTGATGATTGGCTGGCAAGTACCCCTGATCGCTACGCAATTATTGTGGATTAACCTGATTACCGATTCGTTGCCTGCGGTTGCGCTTGGTATGGACCGGGGAGACCCCTGATGTAATGAAAGAGCATCCCCGGAAACCAAAAGAGAGTTTTTTTGCTGGTGGGGGTGTGCTGCAAGCGCTTGGTGGTGGGCTCATGATTGGAGGCTTGACCATTTTCGCTTTTTGGTATGGCTACTATGAACACGAAGCAAGCCCATTTGATAAAAATGTCTCCCCTGATATAGTGGAGTACGCCCGTACTATGGCATTTATGGTGCTGGTAGCGTGTCAGCTCTTTTATTCGCTTGCTGTTAGAAACAGCAAAAAATCCATATTTCAAATTGGGTTACTTTCTAACAAGTACTTGATCGGTGCTATTGTGCTTGGTCTGCTGCTGCAATTGTTAATAATTACCATACCTCCTATGCAGGAAGCATTTAAATTACGGATGCTGGATGCAAAAGGTTGGATGGTCGCTATCCTTCTGGGATTGGTCCCGTTAATTGTGAATGAATCGATAAAGCGATTTTTAAGGTTCAGGGCGCGTAAAAGTTAAGGAACATTTACCTGTTGATGGCTGACACATAACAAGTCAACTTTGTTGTCTATACTGTGTTGGTCTTAACCCTGTCTTTTCCTTGAAAATCTTTGAAAAATAAAAATTTGATTCAAAATTCAACTCTGTTGAAATTTGTTTCACGGACAAGTTGGAGTTACTCAACAGATCCTTCGCTTTTTCTATCTTCAGCTGTAGGTAATACTGCCCGGGAGAAAGTCCGGTATAATTTTTAAACACTTTTCTAAACCAGGAATAACCGACACAGAGCTCACTTGCAGCAAGTTGCGCGGTATAAGCATTACATATGTTCGCACGGAATAACATCCGGGACTTGTTTATGATGTTTTCATCTTCCTTAACACCAGCTATGCTTCCTTTAATGGCAGCATGACAGGCTCCAAGCAAATGCAATACAGCACCTGAAATCATGGGTTGATATCCGGGCTTTTCTTCTTTTGTGTTGTCGATTATTCGGTTGTAAAGATCAAAAACGCTATCATTAAATCCTATGAAAAGGCAGGGGCTATCGGTCTTGAAATATCCCGTGGCAAGTAAATTGTCAAGAATAGGTCCTTTTACGCCAACCCAATATTCGTCCCAGCCCGTATTTTCATCAGGTTTGTACCTATGTTTTTCATTAGGGAACAATATTATCAGCGTCCCTGCTCTGACCAGGGTTTTTTTAAAACACTCCGACTCGAAAACACCCTGCCCATTGGTAATATAAATTATCTGGTACTCATCAAGTATACGCCAGCTGTTCCAGTTAAAATTATGATGGGCCGGATGACTTCTGAATGGATATTCGCTGGTGTGTTCAATGTGGGTACAACCAGCATTTAAAACCGTAAGTCCCCAGTTCTCATCCTCCTGACTTACTGGAAGATATTTGAAAAAATTGACCATAATTTATCCGTTTTTCTATAAAAAAAAGCCGCAATTTTAAGCCGTTTATATTTGTTAGATGAAGTTAAGTTACGCTACTTTTTTTTTCTCTCTGTCCTGCACTGTGCTGCTTTTCAAATTCTGAAACTCAAACCTGTGGCAAATTATGCAGGCTTTTTATCAAATACTGTATTTTTGAGGGCAACGCATTGAAATATATTTGATTAACAAATACAACTAGTGCCAAATACGAAAAGAGCGCACAGAAAATCTCTGATACACCAAATATTAAACCTAATTCGCCTTACCCGGCCCTTTTATGAAAGTAAAAACTACAAGTGCTATACTTACCCTTCTTTTTTGCATATGTGCTGTATCATTCAGTCAGATTAATCCAATTAAGTCCGGATTTACTAACCCTGGCAATCGCTATAAACCAGGCGTCTACTGGTATTTTATGGATGGCAATATGAACGCAGAAACGATTACAAAAGACCTGGAATCAATGAAAAAGGCTGGTCTTGGTAACCTCATTTTTTTGGAAGTAAACGTCGGAGTGCCGCGGGGCAAGGTCACTTTTCTCAGTGAAGAATGGACCAGTCTTTTTGCCCATGCCGAGAAGGAAGCCAGGCGGTTGGGGATAGAAATCACGCTTGGCATCGGTCCGGGCTGGACTGGAAGCGGTGGCCCTTGGGTCAAAGGGAGTCAATCCATGCAACATCTTGTGTCAAGCGAAGTGCTTGTTTCTTCACCCGATCACAAGAAAATTATTTTACCCCTTCCAGCCCCTAAAAGACCTTTTTTTGGTGAAGGCGGGTTTACACCTGAATTCAAGAAGAACTGGCTCGAATACTACGAGGATGTCGCAGTACTCGCATTTCCTGCCCCTGATACTGATGAACGAATAACAGATATAGATGAAAAGGCCCTTTATCAGCGGGCACCATATAGCTCTGGAACTGTACGGGCGAACCTGCCTGCAACTAGTGACCTTGCCAGCAAACCAACATCGGTGGTTGCAAAAAATAAAATAATTGATTTAACAGGAAAATTGCTTCCTGATGGGACCCTGACTTGGACACCCCCACCGGGAAAATGGAAAATCATGAGGTTTGGGAGCAGAAATAATGGCGCGATTACCCGCCCGGCACCTTTCCCGGGTATTGGTTTTGAATCCGACAAATTCGATACAACGGCAATAAATGCTCACCTGGACGCGTATTTGGGTAAAATTTTTAAAAAAATAGGCAGGGTTGAAAAAAATCAATCTGGAGGTTTAAAGCGCTTGCACATGGATAGCTGGGAAATGGGTGCTCAAAACTGGACCGCGAACTTAAGGAATGAATTTATCAAAAGGCGTGGCTATGACCCGCTAAAATACTACCCGGTCTACTCTGGAAATATTGTCGGTAGCCTGGAAGAAAGCGAACGCTTCCTTTGGGATTTAAGGCAAACCAGCCAGGAACTCGTTTTAGAGAATCATGCTGGTCACGTTAAACGATACGCATCAAAACGAAACCTCACACTTTCGATTGAACCATATGACATGAACCCAACTTCTGACCTTGAGCTTGGTAGCATTGCAGACGTACCGATGGCCGAATTTTGGAGCAAGGGCTATGGATTCAATTCTACCTACAGTGTCATCGAAGCAACCTCGATCGCCCATGTAATGGGTCGTTCTTTAGTGCCTGCAGAAGCATTCACTGCTCAGGATAATGAAGGCTGGAAACAACACCCCGGAGCTATGAAAAATCAGGGGGACTGGGCTTTTGCTGCCGGTATCAACCGTTTTGTTTACCATACTTTTCAAAATCAGTTTTTACCTGACTCTTTAAAACCAGGTGCCACAATGGGCCCCTACGGTGTCCACTGGGACCGTAGTCAAACGTGGTGGCCGATGGCTGGCAGCTACCATGACTATATTACAAGGTGCCAATATCTTTTACAGCAAGGGAAAACAGTTGCAGACATCCTTTATCTCGTTCCCGAAGGGTCTCCACATGTTTTTGTACCACCTGCATCCGCTATTCTCGGAGATACCATTGGTGACAGAAAGCGTTATAATTTCGATGGTATAGCGCCCAGCCAGCTAATGACCGCTAAAGTGAAGAACAAAAAAGTTGTACTTGCCAGCGGTGCTTCTTACGAAATACTTGTACTGCCTATTTACGAGACCATGACGCCTGAGCTACTTGAAAAAGTGGGAAAACTGGCAGAACTTGGGGCAACAGTCCTGGGTAATCCACCATTACGTTCACCCAGCTTAAAAGATTATCCTCTATGCGATTCAAAGATAAAAGCGCTTTGCAATAAAATCTGGGGAAATTCGAGCACATCAGCTTTACTTCAGCATCGACAATATGGCCTGGGAACAATTATTTGGGGTAAACCGCTTATTCAAGCACAAGACAAGCTCTATCCCAACTATGAGCTGACAACGAAAATTTTAAAGGCTAAGAGTATTGAAGGTGATTTCCTTGCTGAAGCTAACGTTAGGTATACTCACCGAACCTCAAAGAACTGGGATATTTATTTCATTTCGAACACAACGGCAAACTCAATAACTACAAATGGTAGATTTCGCAGCGTAATAGGTGCACCCGAACTGTGGAACGCCATTGATGGCAGGGTAAGTCAGATTGAAAACTTTCAAACTGACAGCGGATTTACCAAGATACCGATTAAATTAGCTCCTTATGAAAGTGCATTTATCGTTTTCGCAAAGGAGAATCAATGGCAGCCGAGCAAGGTAACCGCTAGCAGGGAGCAAACTTTACTTACCATGAATAAAGAATGGAAAATAAATTTTAATGTAAAATGGGGTGGTCCTGAAGAGCTTGTCACAGACTCGCTATTTGACTGGAGTACAAGCAAAGTTGAAGGCATCAAATTCTATTCGGGCACTGCTACTTACCGTAAAACCTTTGAGTATGACGGAGGCAGTCAAGGTAAGCTGTTCATCGATTTGGGCGATGTCAAAAATATGGCCAGCGTTCGCTTAAACGGAAAAGAGCTGGGCACGTTATGGACAGCACCCTGGAGCCTGGAGATATCAAATGTCATCAAAAAGGGAAAAAATGAAATTGAGATCGAAGTAGTAAACTTGTGGGCGAACAGGCTGATTGGAGATGAGCATAAACCCTACGACGGTGTTATTGGAGATCAATGGCCAGAATGGTTGCTGAAAGGGCTACCGAGAACTAGCGGCAGGTTTACTTTTACCACTACACAGCAATATAATAAGAATAGTCCATTACTACCGTCAGGTCTGATCGGTCCAGTAAAAATTTTCAGAAAATAGAAAGAAGCATTATAATGTATACAAAGACAAGAGTGAAGGTAGGCTTATTTGGAGTTGGGTTGAACGCATATTGGGAACAGTTTGATGGGCTAAAAGAACGATTAACCGGATATTTGGATGATATCGCAAATAAGCTGGGAGGTTTTGATGCTGATATTGTCAATCTTGGTTTAATCGATACCCCCGGGTTGGCATTTATTTGCGGAGACAGGTTCAAAAAAGAAGATGTGGATATTTTGTTTTTGTATGTCTCTACGTATGCGCTTTCAGCCACTATACTGCCGGTAATAAAAAAGGCAAACGTTCCTGTTGTTGTGCTCAATTTATCCCCAACCGCAAGTATCGATTATGAAGCTTTCAATCGATTAGGAAATAGAACCAAAATGACGGGAGAATGGTTGGCTTATTGTTCAGCATGTTCAGTACCCGAAATCGCCAATGTACTCAACCGAAGCAGGATTCCCTTTTTCCAAATCACAGGTATGCTCCAGGATGATCCTCATGTCTGGACAGAAATTGGAGAATGGGTAGAGGCGGCTAAAGTTGCCAGAATCATGTATTACAACCGTCTCGGTATTATGGGCAACTATTATGGCGGAATGATGGATATATACACCGACCTCACCCTGCAATGCGCTACGTTTGGGGGCCACATGGAAATTATAGAAATCGACGAGTTGTCGGCCCTTCGCGAATCTGTCTCGGAGATGGAAACCGAAAATAAGCTCCGGGAAATACATGCGATGTTTGAGGTTCAGCAGGACTGTTCCTCCCAGGAACTGTATCGGGCTGCGGTGACCGCAGTTGCGCTGGATAAACTCGTCGAAAAACACCAGCTAGGATCACTGGCCTATTATCATAAGGGAACCGGGAATGATGCGAATGAAAATACTGCCACCTCTGTAATACTGGGCAATTCAATATTGACAAGCAAAAACATTCCTGTTGCAGGCGAATATGAAATTAAAAATGCCCAAGCAATGAAAATCATGGACAGTTTCGGCGCAGGAGGATCATTTACAGAATATTATGCGATGGACTTTACAGAGGATGTAGTCTTAATGGGTCATGACGGACCCTGCCACCCTAAAATAGCACGGGGCAGAATTAAGGTCAAACCACTGCAGGTTTATCATGGGAAAGTTGGAAATGGACTGTCTGTTGAGATGTCTGTTAGTTATGGAACCGTGACTTTGCTCTCAGTTGTAGAAACAGGAGAGGGACGCTTGATGTTCCTGGTCGCCGAAGGCGAATCTGTTCCGGGAGAAATTTTAGAAATCGGTAATACAAACAGCAGATATCGGTTCCCTATTGGTGCCAGAAATTTCGTTGAAGCCTGGAATAGCTATGGGCCCGCACATCACTGTGCCATCGGGAAAGGTAAGATTGCCTCAAAGATCAAGAAACTGAGCCAGATGTTAAAGATCGAGACTGTACAAGTTTGCTGAACACCTGGCGACCAGCATACTCAGAAAACATACGCGGTAGTAAATTAATCAGAATGTATATTTTATTTGTCAAAATCTACAGTTGCAAAAGGATTTCACCGTTTATCTTTGGTTAACAATCAGACTCACTATGGTTAGGGCAGTGATGAAAGTAACAAAGTAACCAACTATAATATTATACGCCACATTGCATGTTTTTGTCTTTTTTTCAATGTCCCTTATTACGCGCTAATAAAATGACGTTGTCTAACTCAGAACAAACCAATCCCCAACAGAAATAAATTAAGTATTTTATAAAAGAAAGGACTTTATGATATAACTACTATTAAAAAAGTCTTTTAAGCGCTTCCATTGAATAAAAGCACCTAAAAGACAAATGCAAATGTATATGATTTTCTAACGCAGGTCGGAGTTGAGGCTAGAACCATGTTCCGAAGCTGCAAAACAATTAACATTTAACCAGGTGTAAAAGTATGAAAAAAATACTTATTCTCCTCGTATACTCCATTTTGGGCAATACTTATGATGTATCTGCCGCAAATTTGGGGAAGGCCGGGGTGTCCAGTAGAGGATATGATTTCTACGTAATTAAAAATAACGCCGGCGCATTTCAGCGGGTGCTGACAGGAACGGTACTTGACGAGTCAGGAATTCCGGTTCCAAATGTAACCATCAAAGTTGAATCAGCCGTACCCAACAGAGCTGCTACAACTAATCCTGAAGGAAAGTTTAGCATACAGATCAATAATGATTCAGAAGTGCTGGTCTTTTCGTATGTGGGATACGTCACACAAAAGATCACTGCAGGTAGTAGTAAAACGCTTGATGTTAAACTGCTTTCAGACGAAAAGAATTCCCTTGAGGAGGTTGCCGTTGTCGCTTTCGGTACTCAAAAGAAATCGGACCTTGTAGGATCAGTTGTTTCCGTAAAGGTATCTGACCTTAAAATACCGTCCAGTAATTTGACCACTGCCCTGGCAGGCCGTATTCCGGGTATGATTGCTTTTCAGCGCGGTGGCGAACCAGGGAACGATAATGCAAATTTCTTCATTCGCGGTGTCACTACTTTTGGGTATAAAAACGACCCGTTAATATTGATTGACAACATGGAAGTTGGCACTACTGAACTCGCACGCTTGCAGACAGATGATATCGCTAGCTTTTCAGTAATGAAAGATGCCACTTCAACTGCCTTGTATGGTGCTCGAGGAGCAAACGGGGTAATCTTAATCACCACAAAACAGGGAGCGGTAGGGAAAGCCCAAATTTCATTCCGGGCAGAGAGCTCCATATCGTCTTCCGTTCAGAACATCGAACTGGCGGATCCGGTTACCTTTATGAAGCAGGCTAATGAAGCCATCTTAACACGTAACCCTTTAGGTCAGGTACTTTATAGTGATGAAAAAATTGCCAATACCGGTGTAGGAGAAAATCCGATTATTTATCCGGCAAATGATTGGAGGGCTTTGGTCTTTAAAGATTACACAGCAAATCAACGTTACAATCTAAACGTGAGCGGCGGTGGCGAGGTCGCAAAATATTTTGTATCTGGTTCCTTAAACAAGGATAATGGATTGTTGAAGGTAGATCCCCGCAATAACTTTAATAACAATATTGATTTGACAAGTTATTCACTTCGTTCTAATGTCAACATAAACCTTACCAAAACCACGGAGATGGTGGTTAGGTTAAGCGGAAATTTTGACGAGTATACCGGGCCAATTGACGGCGGTGCAGAAATGTACAGGAAAGTGGTGCGGACTAACCCTGTGCTATTTCCGCAATATTATCCGTTAGATGAACAACATCAGTTTGTAAAACACATCATGTTTGGAAATTCCGATGTTGGTGGCCGTAGCTACACAAACCCATACGCAGACTTAGTTAGAGGTTATAAAGATTCTTCCAGGTCACTAATGCTTGCACAGTTAGAACTCAAGCAGGACCTTTCTTTTTTCACCAAAGGGCTAAATTTCCAGATGATGGCCAACACCAACCGAACCAGTTTTTTCGATGTTACCCGGGCCTATAATCCTTATTACTACAATTTAATTGGATATGATCCTGAAAACAATACCTATGCTATCGATGCAATGAACGAAGATTCAGGGACTGAATATTTAAATTATAGTCCTGGTAACAGAATACTCAATTCCGTTTTTTACGCACAATCACAGTTAAATTATAGCCGTGGTTTTGGTAAGCATGGAGTTAGCGCCCTATTGGTTGCCATGTTGCAGAATAATCTGAGTGCGAATGGCGGAGACCTTCAGCAATCTCTTCCTTCCCGGAACATGGGTGTTTCAGGCAGGGCGACCTACAATTACGATAGCCGTTATTACCTGGAATATAACTTTGGTTATAATGGTTCAGAAAGGTTTGCGTCTAAACAAAGATATGGTTATTTCCCATCTACCGGTGTTGCATGGACGGTATCAAACGAGAAGTTTTTTACTAAATTAAAATCAGTAGTAAACAACCTTAGATTGAGAGCAACTTATGGGTTAATAGGAAACGATGCTATCGGCTCACCTTCAGACCGCTTTTTTTACCTTTCCAATGTTGATATGAATGCGAACTACAGGGCTGCTTTTTTTGGCAATGGATTGGGTGCAGGTAGTTTGTTAAATGGAGTTAACATTTCAAGATATGCAAATGAAGACATTAGCTGGGAAAAATCCACAAAGACGAATTTGGCTTTGGAAATAGGTCTTTATGACAGACTAAAAATTACTGCTGAGGTTTATTCAGAGAAACGTAAAAACATCCTGATGACCAGGGCAGCAATCCCAGTAACCATGGGGTTAACAGCAGACGTAAGGGCGAATGTGGGTGAAGCTTCAGGAAAGGGAACAGATCTCTCCTTTGAATATACTCAAAACGTTGGTCAGGATTTCTGGATTACAGGAACCGGAAACTTTACTTACGCAAGAAGTAAGTTTACAGTATATGAAGAGCCGGTGTTCGACGAAAAATACAGAAGCCGCATTGGCCATCCCATTTTTCAGGATTACGGTCTGATTGCGGAACGTTTATTTGTGGATGATGTGGAAGCCCGGAATTCTCCAAGACAAAATTTCGGTCCTTACGGCGGAGGGGACATTAAGTACACCGATGTCAATCGCGATGGACAGATAACTGGCGCGGACATGGTGCCTATCGGTAACCCCCGGCTGCCGGAAGTAGTTTATGGTTTCGGTTTTTCATCAGGATTTAAAAGTTTTGACCTTTCTGCATTCTTCCAGGGGCTGTCAAATGAGTCATTCTGGATTGATTCCCGTGCGACATCTCCTTTTGATAATGAGACGCAATTGCTAAAAGCATATGCTGACAGCCACTGGTCGGAAGACTCCAGGGATGTTCATGCTCTTTGGCCCAGATTAAGCCCGAACATCAATGACAACAATAACCAACGAAGTACTTGGTTTATGCGGGACGGGGCATTTCTAAGACTCAAGCAAGTTGAAATTGGCTATAAAATTCCCAAAGGCATTCAGAGAAGATTACATACTTCTAGTTTTCGGATTTACGCCAACGCAACCAATCTGCTTAATTTTAGCAAGTTTGACTTATGGGATGTGGAAATGGGAGGAGACGGTCTTGGGTACCCAATTCAAAGAGTGTTCAATTTTGGTATCAACCTATCATTGAAGTAAAATTATGAGAAAATATATAATAATTGGAGTACAAGCCGCAATGATATTGATCGCCTTTAACTCTTGTAAAAAGTTTTTGGATGTGGTTCCTGATAATGTTGCCACCATAGATAACGCTTTCACTATGCGTACGCAGGCTATGAAATTTCTGTATACCTGCTATTCCTTTATGCCTAGAAATGGCCAACTTGGAGATGATCCTGCAATGGTTGGTGGAGACGAGCTTTGGGAAATACCCGAAAGAGGTGCCTATTTGGATATGGCAAAAGGATTTCAAAGCAAGGTAGGCCCGTTGGGGGACAGATGGCAGTCAATGTATCAGGCGATCAGAGACTGTAACATCTTTCTTGAAAACATCGGGAAAGTTCCGGATATGCTGCCCGAGGAGAAGTCCCGTTGGATCGCAGAAGTCAAATTTCTTAAAGCATATTACCATTTTTGCCTGGTCAGAATGTATGGCCCAATACCATTGATTAGAACCAATCTGCCTATTTCCTCAGATGTAAATCAGGTAAAAGTATTCCGTGATCCGGTGGATTCGTGTTTCAATTATATTTCCACTTTACTCGATGAAGCTGCAATAGGGCTTCCAGCTATAGTGATAAGTCCGGCAACAGAAGCGGGCCGTATAACACTGCCAATTGCATTGTCTTTAAAAGCGAAAGTGCTGGTTACAGCCGCCAGCCCCTTATTCAATGGTAATACCGATCAGTCCGCGTTAAAGAATTCGGATGGAACGCAGTTGTTTAATACCACATTTTCCCAGGATAAATGGGATATAGCAGCAATAGCCTGTAGAGAAGCCATTGATGCCTGTGCCAATGTCGGAATGAAGCTATATATGTACAACCCATCCTTTCAGCAGTTCGACGTTAGTGATACCATCAAAACCCAATTAAGTATTAGTGGGGCGGTTACTGAAAAATGGAATTCTGAAATTATCTGGGCCAATACACAATCCAACACCGACAATTTACAGCGGTTAATCTCCAACTGGTGGGATCCCAGGTATCTGGATGGCGTAGTTACCAGAGGTGAACTGTCGCCGCCGTTAAAAATGGCTGAACTGTTCTATTCCTCAAATGGAGTACCTATAAATGAAGATAAAACTTATGATTACACCGGGCGCTATAATTTACGGGTTGCAGGAGATGCTGATAAGTTATATATCCATAAAGGATATACAACTGTGGGTATTCATTTTGACAGGGAACCCCGCTTTTATGCTGATTTAGGATTTGATGGAGCGGTGTACTATGGCCACGGGCGATATGATGACAATGATTTTATGGGCCTGTTCTACTTAGAAGGTAAATTTAAACAGCGTAATGGCAAAGGTAAATATGGATACAATACCGTAACGGGATACAACCTGAAAAAACTGATCCACTTTCAAAATGTGGTCAACTCCAATACAGATTATTCGGTGGTAAACTATCCATACCCGATCATGCGTTTGTCGGATTTGTATTTATTGTATGCCGAGGCCTTAAATGAATTCGAAGGGCCAGGCGAAGAAGTAAATAAGTATGTTGATTTAGTAAGGGCACGTGCAGGTTTACCTAAGGTGGCGGTGGCCTGGGCAAATTTTTCAACCAATCCGGTAAAGTTTCAAAACAAGGATGGCATGCGTTCCATTATCCGTCAGGAAAGGTTAATCGAACTGTCATTCGAGTCGCAACGACTATGGGATCTCCGCAGATGGAAAGAGTCAGCTACAGAACTAAATAAACAGATTTTAGGCTGGGATCTTTCGCAAACAGAGCCGATTTCTTACTACAGGACTACGGTAGTGTATAATCAGTCATTTGGGTCAAAAGACTACTTCTGGCCGATCGACGAAAACTACATTGTCAACAATAGAAATCTGGTGCAAAACCTGGGTTGGTAATCGCATCGTCTAAGGATTAATGATTTTAATTAAGATAGAAATGAAAAAAAAATATTTTGTAGGCACAGTATTTATTGCGCTCTTATGGTACGGTTGTGCAAAAGAGGGGCGGCTGGATTTCGTTGATGAAAGTACGCCGGCCCCCATGCAAGTTAGCGATGTAAAGGTAGAGGCGACCCCTGGGGGCGGCATATTAACCTATAAACTTCCTTCAGATGCAAACCTGGCATATGTAAAGGCAATATATGAAATACAACCGGGTGTATTCAGAGAAGCAAAATCTTCGAAATACACAGATACACTTCGCCTGGTCGGTTTTGGCGATGAGCTGGTTCATACTGTAAAGATCTACAGTGTGGCGGCTAATGAGAAAGCATCTGAGCCCATACTGGTCGAACTTCAGCCCAAAACCCCTCCCGTTAAATCAGTATTCGAGTCTGCTATATTTAAAGAGACCTTTGGCGGAGTTAACGTAGCCATATCAAACCCGGTGAAGGCTGATCTGGCGATTGTTATTTTGAAAGACTCCACCGGAAACGGCAACTGGGTTACGGTTAGAACTTTTTATACTGCAGCAACTGCCGGGGATTTTGCGGCGCGGGGTTTTGAAGCTACACCCCAAAAATTTGCGATGTACATTCGGGACCGCTGGAATAATAAATCGGACACGGTCATTAAAGAACTAACACCTAAACCCGAGATTGAAATACCAAGTGACACCTATAAAAAATTGGTATTGCCTACAGACCAGGTCACGCTTGCAGAACCTCAGTATAATATAGAGAATCTGTGGAATGGCCTGAACGAGAGAAGACTTTACGCTTCCTCTAATGCTTCATCGCTGCCGCAATGGATTACCATAGACCTCGGGAAGAAAGTACTGCTCAGTAGATTCAAACAATACATGGAGCAATTTGACCATTGTTATACAGGTTCCGGGTTAAAGACCTTTGAGCTATATGGATCAAATTCACCCAATCCGGATGGCAGCTGGGGAAGCTGGACTTTGCTAGGCGAATTTACCACACTTAAACCTTCGAACTTACCCCTGGGGCAAAAAACGAATGAAGATATCAACTATGCGTGTAACCTGGGTGCTGACTTCTACTTCGATAAGCAACCTGAAGCTGTACGGTATATTCGTATAAAGGCGCTGGAGACCTATAGCAGTCCGGGCCAGGTAGTTATCATGGAGCTAAAATTATTTGGACAAATAATTCCATAAACGTCTCACATTCAATACAAAATCATAGCATTATGAAAAAAATAATTTATTTCAGTTTAGTAGTATCATCAGTCATCTGTCTGATTTCTGCTTGCAGAAAAATGGAAGCGCCATACAAGGAATATGTGGTGCCTGCGGGCCTGGTATATCCTGGAAAGGCAATAGCTATTGCCCAGTCTGGCCGAAGTAGAATACAACTTGTATGGCCAAAAGGCGTGGACAAAAGTGTTGTAAAAGCCAAGGTTTACTGGAATAGTTTCGCTGATTCCATCATTGTCGATGTTACATCAATTCCTGGAGATACCGTGAAAGTTATGGTGAACGATCTGGATGAGAAAAACTATACATTTGTGGTCCGCACTTTTGATGCACAAGGAAATATGTCGGTTCCCGTTGAGATCAATGGTGGTTCGTACGGAGCCCGATATCAGTCGCAGTTATTGACCAGACCTGTCAATTCTACTTTAATAAATGCAGCAGGTAAGTTGACGATAAACTGGGGAGGAGCTGATGTTGCTAACGGTGCTTATGCGTCTGAAGTTAAATACACCGCCGTTTCAGGTGTGGTCAAAACTCAAATATTCCCTGTCATTGTGAAGACAACAGAGGTAAAGACAACAGAAATAACAGATATGCTGGCAAATACCAACTACCAGTTCAGGACGATATTTAGACCTGACTCACTCAGTATAGACAGGTTTTATACCGAGTATACTAATGGCGGATTGTTTTCAATTGACAAAAGGGACTGGAAAGTCGTATCCTTCTCCTCTCAGCATCCGGGAGGGGCCAATGCCGCTGCGAATATGATCGACGGCACCGATCACACACGCTGGCATAGTTGCGCGGGTTGTTCAAGTTATCCCCATTGGATAATAATCGATATGAGCGCACCCAGAATACTCACTCAATTTGGTGTCTGGAGAACCGATTTTGACTCGCCCGGAGGAGACAAACGTGGGCCTGATAAGTTTGAGCTGTTAACCAGTACTGATAATATAACCTGGGAAAGCCAGGGGATTTTTAATTTCGATAGGAATTTGAATGGCGAGCAAAGATATTCTCTTACAAATAGTCCAAAGGTCAGGTATTTTAAATTTGTAGGCACTACGGGTCCGGAAAATAATATGGTATTGGGTGAAATCAGCGCCTATGGACTCTAGAAGAAGCCGCGCGCTATATTGGAAATACGAAACATGATACGGGAATTAAAAATATGGACAAATCTGAATGCATTTTTAATGATGGTCCTAAGTCTATCGATAGGAAGTGCTTACGCACAAACAAGCAAAGGGAAGGGACCTGGGAACCGACGATATACTACCACATTAACGAATTTTAATTCAAAAGGCGAACAGACCATCCGGTTTGACAATATGGGTGAGGCAATGGATGCTCATGACGGCGAAATTGCTGTTTTTGCCGGGGTTTACTATTTGTACGGTACAAGTTATGGCTGCGGATTTGAATGGGGTAAAAAAGATGCACCTTTTTGCGGATTCAAAGTTTATTCCTCTACCGACATGGTTACCTGGACAGACAGGGGAATGCTGTTTGACGCAAGCACACCACTTTGGCAAAGCCGCTGCAATGGCAGTACATATGGCTGTTTCAGGCCGCATGTGGTATATAACAAAACAACCCGCCTTTTTGTACTCTGGATTAATGTGTATGATAATCGTGTTGGTTTCCGGGTGTTTACCAGCGCTTCGCCTACGGGGCCTTTTAGGGAAGTAGTTGAACCAAAGCTGGCGGTCAACAGTGACTCACCTGTTGCCGGATTAAATAATGGTGATCACGATACATTTGTCGACAAAGACGGTAAAGGATACATCGCCTATACTGACTGGCGGACTACAGGTACGATTGTAATTGAAGAACTTACGGGTGATTATCTTTCCGGAACAGGGAAGCACGTTAAGGCTGTGACAGCCGGCAACACAGAGGCTCCGTCGTTGTTTAGGCGCGGAGATCTTTACTATGTAACCTATTCCGATCCCAACTGTGGTTATTGTTCGGGGACAGGTACGAGTTATAAGACGGCAACCTCAGTGTTGGGACCCTGGTCGGAAGGTATAAAAATAAGTGATAACTCATGTGGCGGGCAGCCGTCGTTTGTGTCCCCGATCGAGCTTACTTCGGGAACTATTTATCTTTACGGAAGTGATTTGTGGAACAATGCAGCGAAAAATGAGGCCCTGGCCAATTACTACTGGGCTCCGCTTACATTCAGGGAAGATGGCAGCATAATGCCAATGGTTTGCCAGGCAGAAGTATCCCTGGACCTGGCAAAAGGTGCTGCCGGAAGTCAGGTGATGATAAAAAATCTCGACAACCATTCAGGCCTTCTCGGGTTTATCCGGCATTGTGACATTAGCCGAAAGCTTCAGCGGGGGCAGTCATTTATTGCTGCTAGGAGCGGAATCCTGACAGCAGTGGTTTTTACCGCTTTTAAAACCGGGTATCCGAATGCAGATCTTACGATCGATTTGTACCTTGCAGACGCCGGAGGCTTAGCTCAGGGAAGTGCTTTGAAAACAATGCAGGTGAAGACTGATAAGGTATCATGGTCGCCAAACCAGGTGAAAGTTGCCCCTAATGTTTCCGTCAGCCGTGGTCAGCGCTATGTGATCGTAGTTAGGTCAGCTTCTACTACGGGCTGCTATGGTTTTGCATATAGTGATGAACTGCCCTACAAAGAAGGTATTGCATCAATTAGTACCGATGGTGGTAACCAGTTTAGGGAAGAACCAGGAAGAACTTTAAAGTTCTATTCTGTCGTAAACTAAGGTGATTGTCAGGCAGAGTTCTATAAAAATATAGTTTTGGCGAACTATTAGGTGATGTGCTAGCAGGGTGGTTCCTGTTAGCACTTTTTTCTTTATCATTTCGCCATGAAATTAATTATTTAATGCTAAGAGCGTGATGGACACACTTACGAGTCTTATCTTTGTTCGAAACTGCATTAATGGAAAGAAGATCTGCGATTAAAGGATTGGGCGGCTTGCTTTTATTACCCGCGCTTTCCTATTCAACGGAGAGTTTGGTTACCAAGCCGGTATTAAGAATTGCTCATTTAACCGATATTCATTTGAAAAATGATTTAGGCGCACCGGGCAAATACGTTAAATGCCTGCATCATTTGCAGCAGCTAGTTCCTGGGGTAGATTTTATCTTAAATGGAGGGGATATTGTGTTTGAGATGAATAAGGAAAACATCAGCAGCATTAACGCACAGTGGGCGCTGATTGATCAGATCCATCGGGACGAACTTGATCTGCCAGTACACTACTGCCTTGGCAATCATGATGTATGGTGGAATGAAAAGGACCGTAGCCAGGTCTATTATGGGAAACGCTATTCGCTGGAAAGACTGGGGATGGTCAAGCCTTACAACAGTTTCACGAAAGGTGGTTGGAAGTTCATTACATTAGACAGCACGCATCTGGATATTGATGATACTTGGTATATCGGTAAACTTGGCAATGTACAATATAATTGGCTGAAACAAGAATTGGAAAACACGCCGGAAGAAATGCCAGTGCTCATCATGAGCCACATTCCCATACTTACCGCGCTACTGATGATCCAGGACAATATTGTAAATAGGTGGGAGATGCTTGGCGGTGATATGCACACTGATACGGCTAAAATCATTAATTTGTTTTCTGCCCATTCAAACGTTAAGCTTTGTCTCAGTGGGCATCTTCACATGCGTGACCGGGTCGAGTACAACAAGGTTACCTATCTCTGCAATGGAGCGGTATCGGGGGCCTGGTGGAATGGACAGCGTAGAGAAACTGCACCAGGCTATGGCTTGATTGACCTTTATGCTGATGGCACCTTTACAGAACAGTATATCGCGTATTGAAGCCAATAGGGAGGAAGTCGACTTAATATCAATTTCAGCGAGTTGAAAATAGTTTTACATTCTGTAATATTTGTAGATATTTCTCAACTAACTTGATAATGAAAGGTGACCAATTGCTGCGGGGAAATAGCCCTCGGATGAATTGATGTCATTTCAAATATTAAGCTTTTAAACCAACCAAAAAATATATGCGCAAATACTTTCTTATTTTAGGACTAGCATCAACACATTTGTTCGCGTTAGGGCAGGATCTCAACAGAAAAAATGAAATTTTCATGGAACTAGGAGGCAACGGCCTTTTGGGGTCTTTGAATTTTGCTAGACAGCTCACCAAAAATCCTGGGCTTGAATTCCGGGTAGGGTTAGGAGCTTTTGGATCGGAGAAAACGTTTTTGACCATACCTGTGAGTTTGAATTACATTTTAGGTCTAGGTGGGCAGCACGCCAGTCTGAGTTTCGGAATGGGAATGACCTATACTAAAGCGGACGTTAGAATGCGTATAATTGATTACGAAGAAGGCTACGAAGATACCAGAAGCGCTCCGGTTAATCTTGTTCCCAGCCTTGCATACCGTTATCATACTACAAAAAATCTTCTATGGAAGGTAGGATTCAATCCTATTTTCAATAAACATGGATTTTCACCATCCTTTGGTTTAAGTGCTGGAAAGCGGTTCTAACTTCATAATTCGGTCATTATTTTTCTAATTCGTTCGATTTTTATAGTCCATGACCAGTATAGTAAGTATAGTACGACGCAGGAAATAGCAGCAATAATTGAGATAGCAATTGTTCTCTTCGCATTTAGTTCAAGACCGTAGCAGAAAAAAAGGAGGATCGTTAGCATGAGTGTTGCTCTGGAACATATAGCTGTGAATCGAAGATTTTTCAGTTTTTTGATATGATTACTGATCGAGATATTGAGGTCGGTTCCATGTACAAGGTTTCTGGCAGCGAGGTAGCCGGAAAGGTTATATGCGATGGCCTGAAGAAATCCGATTATAAAAACCAGGTTTATGGCGCGCGGGCGTTTTTCTCCATCAAATGCATCATAGTATAGGAACAGGATAACAGCCCATACGATCATTTCAACCAGGAGCTGAAGCTGAATTCTTTTGATAACGGGATGATTACTATCCCTTGTCATTTTTTTTAACTCTGTAGTATTGATGTGTGGAGTAGACCTGGTTTTCCACAGCACCTGCATTTCCTGTAGTTCCATAATTATGGGATTAAAAGTTTTCTGATTCTGTTTTTTATACGGCTGATTTTGACCGCAACATTGTTTTCACTTGTTCCGATGATCTCGGCAATCTCACGGTAGCTCATTTCCTCGAGCAGCATCGCCATGATCGCCCGGTCCGCTTCTTCGAGTTTTTTCATCGCTATGGTAAGTGCTTCTAGTCTTTTAGAAAAGTTGACGTCTTCAGTTTGTATAGGGATTTCAGGTAACTGATCTGTAAATTGGATAATCTTCTTAGTTTTATCGTTTCTAAAGGTGGCGATGGAGGTATTTAAAGCGATACGGTAAATGAATGTACTAACTTTCGATTGGTTTCTGAAGCTATCGATAGACTTCCACAACTGAAATATAATCTCCTGGAATAAATCTTTGCGGTCTTGAGGAGTATCCCTGTAAAGAACGCAAATCTTATGGATGATGGCCTGGTTTTCCGAAACTAGTTGTAGAAACTGTTTTTCTTCCATCGCTATTTTCTGGTGAAAGTGTACCGCTGACCCATTCCCGTTGCTTTAATAGTATTTGATTTTCCGCTCGCTGCTACGTCAAAGATAAGTTCTATTGACACTTTTTTCCCATAAAAATTTAGTGGTTGTTCCTGAAAGAGTTCAAAAGGGGAATGGTTGCCCAATTTCGCATACAGCTTTCCCTCCGCAGAAAAAACCTGCAGTTGCATCCCATCGGCGGTAGCATAAATTCCTGAGTGCTGGTCAATCATTTTTGCAGTGATGGGCCGGCTATTTCGAATAACGGGTAAAGCAAAGGGCTTATTAAGGCAGATCTTTTCAATGTCAGACCAAATCTCGTTGACCGGAAGTACAGATACGTTTGAAAGTATGACGATAGAAAGTTTTTCTTGCGGATATCTGGCCATTAATGCGGATACGCCAAATGAGCCCCCTCCATGGTAATACGCCTTTGGATGCGCTGTTGAGGCCTGGCGGATGAACCAACCGTAACCATAATGATCGCCACGGGCGACAGGCTGATTGGAATGTGCAATGAACAATTCTTTTTCCAGCGAATTAAGCCATTTCTGGTCTTCAAAGCTGTCAAGAAATTTGATTAGGTCAGCTGCACTTGTATACATATCGCCCGACCCCTTCATTAGGGAATAACTTCTGTAAGGGGCTATGCGTATTTGATCTGGATCCTGCAGATAGCCGGTAGCAATATCGGCAATGATAGTCTTGTTGTCCATTTGGCCGGTCTTCGTAAGTCTCAGTGGAATGCTGATTTTTTCGCTGAGGAGGGCGCGATAGTCTTTGTTATAAAGGTTTTCCAGGATGGAAGCCAGCATAAAATAGCCCGGACTGGAATACTTCGCTTGTGAACCCGGCATTGATTCGAGTTTGAGAGAAAACATTTCTTTCATGGCCGGTATACGTGCGAAAGAGACAGTAAACTTTTCTTTCCAGTAGTCTTCAATTCCGTCGTTATGTGGGATTCCCGAACGGTGACTGAGTAGCTGTTCAATAGTAATACTTCGCCACCAGGGGTCTACGAGTTGGGGAAAGAAAATAGCGAGACTGTCAGAAAGCCTAAGTTTTTCTTCTGCTACTGCCAATAGTACGAGCGTTGCGGTAAAGCTCTTGCTTATTGACGCTACCGGGAAGACAGTTTTATTGGAGACTGGAACATCGTGTTCGATTGAAGACATCCCTACGCTCGCATTGAGTATAGGCGTTCCATCGCGAGAAATCGACACCGTCCCGCTGAATCCAATCCGTTGATTTTGTATTTCAAGGTACTGCGTCAATTTTTTTTGATCCGGGGCCTGTTGCGCCAGGCTTTGCAAATAGGTAACGACAATCAGTTGAATGAGGGTAAATATTCTTTTCATGTTTATGGTTTCGCTTATTGGTAGTAATAACCACCCAAAACCTTACAACTGCTTTTATGAAATTGCATTTAATGCACGTTGTTAATTTTATCTTTCCTATAACATTCTTAAATAAGGATAGGTTATTGATATAATGGAAATTTCTTTATAATTTTCCTTTATGATTGGCAAGATCCAGATTGCCGGCCGTAAGAATTTTTTTCTTGATTAATCTATGAACGCCACAGAGCTCACTATTGCAGCCCCAGATTTAGCAGAGACCATAAATGGTTCCCTTGATCTAAAAGAACTTTTAAATGTGCTTTCTTCTGTTAAGAGTGGAAGACTGAGCATTAGGATGCCCGTTACCCAAGCAGGTATAGAAGGTCGAATTTGTGAAGTGCTGAATGATATCATCGACATGAATCAGCGATTTGTAGCTGAACTTTCTTCGGCCGAAAAAACCATTGGTAAAAAAGGCAACCTTTCTAAGAGAATAGAACTACCCGAGGCAAAGGGAGAATGGGCCAACGGCGTAAGTTCATTAAACACCTTGATAACGGATCTAACCTCACCTACATTGGAGATTGCCAATATGATTAACTCTGTAGCCAATGGTGATCTTTCTAAACAAATTCCATTAGAAATTAGCGGTCAACCGCTTAAAGGGGAGTTTCTTAGAATAGCAAAGGAATCGAACCAGATGCTTTCGAAGCTGAGGTTGTTTTCGATGGAAGTAACCAGGGTAGCCCGTCAGGTCGGTTCGGAAGGGAAACTTGGAGAACAGGCCAAAATTAAGGGCGTTGCCGGGGTTTGGGCAGAGCTTACTGATTCGGTAAACCAGATGGCAGGTAACTTAACTGCGCAGGTAAGAAACGTAGCAGCAGTAACCACTGCGGTAGCCAAAGGAGATTTATCAAGAAAAATCACAGTAGAGGCAAAGGGAGAGATTTTAGAACTTAAAAACACCATTAACACCATGGTGGATCAGCTCAATTCGTTTTCTTCAGAGGTTACGCGTGTGGCCCTCGAAGTAGGTACGGAAGGTAAGCTAGGCGGACAGGCCGAAGTACCAGGTGTTGCTGGTACGTGGAAAGATTTAACGGATTCGGTAAATAGAATGGCAGGTAACCTTACCTCCCAAGTAAGAAATATAGCGGGTGTAACCACAGCAGTAGCTAATGGTGACCTTTCCAAAAAAATTACGGTAGACGTTAAGGGAGAAATGCTCGAGCTAAAGAAAACCATCAATACCATGGTAGATCAGCTCAACTCATTTGCCTCAGAGGTAACACGTGTGGCTTTAGAAGTCGGTACAGAGGGTAAATTAGGGGGCCAGGCCAGGGTGAAAGGCGTGGGAGGGGTTTGGAAAGACCTTACCGATTCGGTAAACCAAATGGGAAGTAACTTAACCGATCAGGTGCGTAACATTGCGGGAGTAACTACTGCAGTTGCTAAAGGCGATCTTTCGAGAAAGATTACAGTGGATGCTAAGGGAGAATTATTGGAACTCAAAAACACCATCAATACGATGGTAGATCAGCTCAATTCATTCTCCTCCGAAGTAACACGTGTGGCAAGAGAGGTGGGGTCAGAAGGACAACTAGGTGGGCAGGCCAACGTACCGGGAGTAGGTGGAACGTGGAAGGATTTAACAGATTCGGTAAACCAGATGGCGGGTAACCTCACCGGGCAGGTAAGAAATATAGCCGAAGTAACTACAGCGGTAGCGAAAGGCGATTTATCTAAAAAGATTACGGTTGATGTGCAGGGGGAAATGTTGGAGCTTAAAATTACCATCAATACGATGGTAGATCAGCTCAACTCTTTCGGTTCTGAAGTAACCCGTGTGGCAAGAGAGGTGGGGTCCGAAGGTCAGCTTGGTGGTCAGGCCAACGTACCGGGGGTAGGTGGCACCTGGAAAGATTTAACAGACTCCGTTAATAAAATGGCCGATAACCTGACCTCTCAGGTACGTAACATTGCAGAGGTAACTACCGCGGTGGCAAAAGGAGATTTGTCGCGAAAAATTACGGTAAATGCTAAAGGAGAGCTCCTTGAATTAAAAGATACCATTAATACCATGGTTGATCAGTTGAGGGGCTTTGCATCTGAGGTAACCAGGGTTGCTCGTGAGGTAGGTTCGGAAGGACAACTTGGTGGTCAAGCAAACGTACCGGGTGTAGATGGTACCTGGAAAGATTTAACAGATAGCGTAAATAAAATGGCGGGTAATTTGACCGCCCAATTGAGAAATATAGCCGATGTAGCCATCGCAGTAGCAAATGGCGATTTATCTAAAAAGATTACGGTAGATGTTAGGGGAGAAATCCTTCAATTAAAAGAAACCATCAATACCATGGTGGATCAGTTGAGGGGTTTCGCTTCAGAGGTGACCCGTGTTGCGCGCGAGGTAGGTACCGATGGTAACTTGGGCGGACAAGCTTTTGTACCTGGGGTGGCTGGAACATGGAAAGATTTAACAGATTCAGTAAACCAAATGTCAAGCAACCTAACCTCACAAGTTCGGAATATTGCCGAGGTAACCAAGGCGGTAGCTAGTGGCGATTTATCTAAAACCGTAATTATCGATGTAAAGGGAGAGATGATGGATTTGAAAAATACCATTAATACCATGGTAGATCAGCTCAACTCTTTTGCATCAGAGGTAACTCGTGTGGCACGTGAGGTAGGTACAGAAGGAAAGCTGGGTGGACAAGCACAGGTAAAAGGCGTAGGTGGTACCTGGAAAGATTTAACAGATTCGGTAAATCAAATGGCATCGAACCTTACCGGACAAATCCGTGGTATAGCAAAAGTGGCAACGGGCATTGCAAAAGGAAATTTGAAACAACGTTTATCCATTAATGCACTGGGCGAGGTAGCGCAATTAACAGACACCATTAATGAAATGATTGATACACTGGCTGTTTTTGCCGATCAGGTAACTACGGTAGCACGTGAGGTTGGTGTACAGGGAAGATTAGGTGGGCAGGCCAGTGTACCGGGTGCTTCGGGAACCTGGAAAGATCTGACTGAAAATGTAAATCAGTTGGCGCAGAACCTTACTACACAGGTGCGTTCTATCTCAGAAGTGGCCTCAGCGGTAACAAAAGGAGATTTAACGCGAACCATTCGGGTTGATGCGAAGGGAGAGTTGGAAGCTTTAAAGGATACTATTAACCAAATGATTGCTAATCTTAAAGGTACTACCTTGAGAAACCATGAGCAGGATTGGCTAAAATCTAACTTGGCTAAATTTGCACAGATGCTGCAGGGCCAACGTGACAGGAATGCGGTAGCAAACAAGGTATTGTCTGAACTGGCCGAACTTGTAAATGCCCGTTACGGTGCTTTTTATATTCTAGAGCAGTTAGAGCCATTGGATGAGCCTAAGCTTAAATTGTTTGCAGGGTATGCCCATAAAACCAGTAAAAAGATTAATCAGGAATTTTCATTAAGCGAAGGGCTGGTAGGTCAATGTGCCATAGACAAGGAGCAAATCAGGATTACTAATTTTCCTAACGAAAACCTGCAAATTAGTTCGGGTATCGGAAGTGCAACACCACTGGATCTAGTAATTCTTCCCGTGCTTTTTGAAAACAATATAAAGGCGGTAATCGAATTGGCCTCTTTTGATACCTTTAGTAATACACACATCGACTTTTTGGATCAGTTAACGGAGAGTATTGGGATTGTACTCAACAACATCGAAACCAATACCCGTACTGAAGAGTTGTTAACCCAATCGCAATCCCTAGCAGGAGAGCTTTCTGCACAACAGGAAGAACTTAGAAGGGCAAATGATGAATTGCATGACAAGGGAAGATCATTAGAAGAGAAAGCAGAACAGTTGACCCTTACATCGAAATATAAATCAGAGTTCCTGGCCAATATGTCTCATGAATTGAGAACGCCGCTAAACAGTCTCTTGATTCTTGCCCAGCAACTATTTGAGAACCATGAGGGGAATTTAACCGAAAAGCAAATTAAGTATGCAAAAACCATCCATTCTTGCGGCGACGATCTGATTCAGCTGATCAATGATATCCTTGATCTTTCTAAAATCGAATCTGGGGTGATCTCGGCTGACGTGCTACCCGTAAGCTTTAAAGAAATTGCTTCTTTTGTTGAGTCGACCTTCAAACCGATTTCAGAAACCAAAAATCTGAAGTTCGAAATCAATATAGAAAATGGTTTGCCTGAAATGATAGAGACAGATATCCAGCGCTTAAACCAGATTTTGAAAAACCTGCTTTCCAATGCTTTTAAGTTTACCGAGAAAGGCAGTGTTAAGCTAAATATCTTTAAGCAAAGTACTAGTGCATACAGTGCTTTGAAGAAAAGTGAAGAGGTTATAGCTTTTTCAATTGAAGACACCGGAATTGGTATTTCCAGAAATACCCAAGGCATTATTTTTGAAGCTTTTCAACAGGCTGAAGGCTCTACCAGTAGAAAATATGGCGGTACCGGACTTGGACTTTCCATTAGTAAGGGTTTCGCCGAATTATTGGGCGGAACAATTACAGTTGGTAGCGAACTTGGGAAAGGAAGTGTATTTACGCTGCTACTTCCAATGAAGTACCAAGAAGGTATCACTGTAGCTCCGCAAGGTTTGCTAAAAGAAATGTCCGGCTCAAATTATTCCAGAACAAATTTAATAGATACAACAGAGCACCAGATCGAAGATGACCGTCACCATATCGTTGCAGAAGATAAGGTGATTATTGTTATCGAGGATGACTTAAGGTTCACAAAGATCGTGATGGATAAGGCACATGATATGAACCTGAAAGTGGTGGTGGCAATGGGCTATTTTGAGGTTTTTGAAAGTATCCAGAAATACAATCCGATTGCCATTACGCTAGACGTAAATATGCCCGATTCCAATGGATGGAAAATAATAAAATTACTAAAGGGCGACATTGCGTTAAGGCATATTCCGGTTCATTTGATCTCTGGCGAAGACAATAAAGCTATTGCACTGAAACTCGGCGCTAAGAGTTTTAGCCTCAAACCATTGTCTAATAAAGTATTAGATGATCTTATTTCGGGTATCATTGCTTTCCATGAGCAACAGGTGAAAAAGGTATTAGTGATAGATGACAACGAAACGGAATTGAATAGTATAAACGAATTATTAAAAAATGATGGGATAGTTATTACCTCTTCAAGTACAGCAAAAAAGGGACTTTCCTTGCTTAGAAATGAAATATTCGACTGTATTATCTTAGACTATATGTTGCCAGATGTGAAGGGAATGGAGTTGTTAAACAAGGTTAACTTACTGAAACGCCCGCAAACCACTATGATCATCCATTCGGCTAAAGAGTTTACGCATGATGAGTTGACCCAACTTAAACGGCTTAACCATAGGATCATCACCAAAACACCAAATTCGAAAATCGATTTATTAGAAGCGATGGTGACATTGTTGCATGTAAATAAGAATCAGCTGAGCGTAGAAAAAATCAATTTACTTAATCAGTTACAGATTGGAGGTGATATCTTAAGTGCTAAAAAGGTTCTGGTTGTGGATGATGATGTGAGAAATCTCTTTGCGCTTACCGCTGCATTTGAAAGATCTAATATTGAGGTGCTTACTGCAGAAAGTGGTAGAGAAGCCATAGAAATACTGAACGGTGGTAAAAAAATTGATATCGTGCTGATGGATATTATGATGCCAGAGATGGATGGTTATGAGACCATTCAAATGATAAGGAAAGAGCCTAAGCACAAAAATCTCCCAATCATTGCTGTTACGGCAAAGGCAATGATAGGCGATAGACAGAAATGCATTGATTCTGGGGCTTCGGATTATATCACTAAACCAGTAAAAACTGACCAATTACAATCGTTGATGAAAATATGGTTGATAAAGTAATAGCGAAATGAGCCTTGATCAGAATATTAAGATACTAATCGTTGACGATAGCCCAAACAACCTCATGTCTATTGAAGTGGCGCTGGAAGGAGGCGGGTATGGCTTTTCGCGTGCACTATCTGGGCGTGAGGCATTAAGGGTATTGTTGCATGACCAAGATTTCTCTCTAATTCTTTTAGATGTGAAGATGCCCATCATGGATGGTTACGAAACTGCTGAACTGATTTATGAACGGGATAGCTTGAAAGATATTCCAATTATTTTTATTACTGCTCACGACTACGAAGAGGCGGCAATGTTTAAAGGTTACAGGGCTGGTGCTGTAGATTTTATACGTAAACCTTTTAATCCGGAAATGTTAAGAACGAAGGTAGCTGTATTCGCAGAGATATTTAGGAAGAACCAATTACTTAAAAGACAGGAAGAGCGATTAAAGGCAAGTAATGAAAAACTGGTGATATTAAATGCTGAATTGGAGAACAGGGTTAACGAGCGTACTGCCGAACTCCTGGATCTTAATACAGAATTAAGGGCATTGAACCTGTCTAAAGATAGGTTCCTTTCGGTCATCTCACACGATCTGAGAAACCCATTAAGCAGTATTCTGGTTTCCTCAGAGTTTATAAATAAGCATGCAGCAAAGATTACAGAAAAGCAGGTGCTTAGCCTATCAGGTATTATCCACAAAACAGCAAAAGAGATCCTTCAACAATTGAACGATTTGGTAGACTGGGCGATGAAGCAACGGGAAAAATCGAAGTTTAATCCTTGCAAGTTAGATCTTAGAAAAGAAATTGACCAGTCGTTAGAACTGCTAAGATCCTATGCTAATCAGAAAAAAGTGAATTTGGAGAATCGGGTGCAGCCGGAAATCTGTATTAAAGCTGATGAATACATGCTCCGCTCTATTCTTCAGAATGTAATTACGAATGCTTTAAAGTATACGGCTGTTGGCGGAGAGCCAATTATAATTACGGCGACGGAGTTAGCAGAGGAAGTTGAAATTTGCATTACAGACTATGGCATAGGAATGTCTGACGAAACCTTGCGCACTTTTCTCGATTTTAAAGGTAACAAATCTGAACATGGTACCCTTGGCGAGCAAGGTAGTGGGTTAGGTTTGTTATTGGTAAGTGAATTTGTATCTCAGCACAGCGGAACGATTACCGTAGAAAGCCAACAAGGGGTTGGCACCGGATTTAAGTTTACGATGCCAACATTTCAAGAAATATGATCACTCCCCAGAGGTAGCGTTTTTCATCAGGAGTGTTAAATGCTTTATTGCTTTCTAGGTTAGTTATAAAACAAAAAACCAGTTTCTTCCGTTTTATTCTTAACCATTTAAATATGAGATTAAATAAAGTTTTAACAGCAATGTTTTTTGTCACGGCAATATTTTGGTAACTTGGATGCCTGGCACAGAATAAAATGGATGGTTTTCAATATTGTCGTCATTAGGGGTTTCATCGGACTATTGCTGTTTAGCCGACCTTAGCCAAATGAGGTTGTTATGGGAGAAGCTGTACATATCCTTCCACCAGGTTGCCCCTCCCCGGCAGGAGGAAATCAGAAGCTTATTCTTTTTATCCAATGTTACATCACAAAGGTCTGAGCATTTGGCTTTGGCTGCATTTGGTTCGGCCAGGATGTGAAAACGTTTAGAAGCCGGATGGTAGAGATAGATGCTGAAAGTCCGGTAAACACCCATTCCTGCGTCTGGGATTGAGAATGCAACGTCATCATAACCATCGAAGTTGTAATCGGCAATGGTGCCATTGCGCTGGGGATCGGGATGGTCGAATTCTGGTAGCTGGTTTGTTACCGTGTTGCCGTCCGGGTAGCTGAAGGTGAGGGTATTTTCGGTTGTATGCCGGAAGGAGATCAGGATACCATGAAGAAGGTACTGATCAAACTTTGCCTCGTCTCCGGGTGCTTTGATATGCTCCAATGGAAATGACTTGCAGTCTTTACCTCGTTTGTACCAGGTTCCTGATATTTTTACCCCGTTCTGGGTAAGTCCGTAGCTGCCGGTAATCTTTCCGGCGATGACTTCGTCCCACACGTAAGTGACTTTTGATAAGGCAGCTTTTCCCTGACTGCTCCGGGTTTTTATCCTTAATGGGAGGATCCCTTGCTGTCCCCGGTACTGGACAAATGCACCTTTTCCTTCAGTGCCGAAGTAAATGTCGAGTAGGAAAGGCTTCGCCCCGCCGCTGGATTTAAGGGAGAAGGGCTGGGCTTTTGCCTGGAGAATCAGGAACAGGAATGCGATTACGGAGGGCAATTTATTTAGCATGAATCTTGGTTTTACTATTCTCTGGCATTTATTGTGCCGTTGATTTTTAAACAATTGATCATTATGGCTGGTTCATCTAAATAAAGATTAATTTGGCCATCTAATTAACCCCATGAACTACCTGATGATTACTTGTCAATAAGGATCAGACTTTTCTTCCCTTTGCGGTGACAGAAGTAAAAGGAGAGTGGATTAAAGTAAAAAAGGGATTTGGCCGGGAATCTAATTTCGACACTGGAAGGAACTACGATGGCTGGATCAAGTGGCGTGAGGGAGCGGATCTGCTAATCGATATTACGGAAAGGACTTATGAATAAATTTGGGAGAGTTTGACCAGGGTGAAGATTACGTACACTGTTTGAACAACTGATAGCGGTTATGTGTTCATGGTGGCTGATTGTAACACTTCCACCCGAAGTAGTGTCAAAGAAGTCTTGAAAGATAATCATTATGAAAGGCAATTATTTGATCATCAAAGCTTTGTTTACAGTTTTAGCCACATTCCAAATTAGCTATGGTCAAACCAATAAGCTCCGTTCGGAAATAAATCCTGCGCTCAAAAACTATATTAACAAGCCAGACAAATCTCTTGACTGGAAGGACTATAAGCAGTCGAAGACTACTGAAGGCAATTACTATGAGATAAACCTCACTTCCCAAACCTGGCAGGAAATCCCCTGGCAGCACAGACTTATCGTGTACTTTCCTAAGCATGCAAAGTACCCTGGCACTATGATGGTGAATTTAATGCATGGACACCTATATGTTCGTGATCATGCTTTGACAAGCTTAAAGATAATCAGTGATTCTACGGGAACACCAGCCGCCATGCTTTATGATATTCCAAATCAGCCTTTGTTCAATGGCAAAGAGGAAGATGACTTACAAGCATTTACTTTTTCGCAATACATCAAAACGGGTGATGAGAGCTGGCCATTACTATTTCCCATGGTGAAAAGTGTAGTAAGGGCCATGGATGTTGTACAGCTGTTAGCACCCAAAGAAAGCGAATCGGCTGTAAATGATTTTGTAGTCGCTGGGCATTCTAAACGCGGACATACGACATGGCTGACGGCGGCAATAGACAATCGTGTAAAAGGGATTATTCCAATCGCTATCGATATATTAAATTCCAGTGTTCAATTGCCACACCATCTGGAAACTTTTGGAGAATACAGTACTCCTTCTAAAGCCGCGGGGGATTTTCTACAGGAACTAAAGCAGCCACTAGGCCAGACTTTGATTCAAATGGTAGACCCGTACACTTACCGCGACCAATTGACGATACCTAAGTTAATCGTATCTGCTACCAATGATGATTTCTTCACTACTGATGCTTTGAATTTATACTGGGATGGATTGAAGGCCCCTAAGTCTATGCTATACCTTCCTAATGCTAACCACGTGATGGCTTATTCGGATTCGCGAATCAACCAAACTGCGTTCGCTTTTATTCGAGCTATCGCTGGGCACAAAAATCTTCCTACGCTTAGCTGGCAGTATATCAAGCATAAAAATAGCATAGTACTGAAAATAAATGCTGATTCTCCTGCGACTAAGGCGTCTTTGTGGACTGCTGTGTCGAAGAATAAAGATTTTCGCCAGGCAAGATGGAGTTCTCAGCCGATGGAGACAAAAAATGTTAGCGAATTTCATAAAGAGTATCTGATAGAGGTACCCCTACCTGCAAGTGGATATCTAGCTA
This sequence comes from Pedobacter psychroterrae, assembly GCF_004331695.1. Lineage (GTDB taxonomy): Bacteria > Bacteroidota > Bacteroidia > Sphingobacteriales > Sphingobacteriaceae > Pedobacter > Pedobacter psychroterrae. The sequence goes on from NZ_SJSL01000001.1 coordinate 1,812,789, forward strand.
TTTTTGGAGAAATAGCGTTTCTCAAGGATGGACATACCTTTCGGCTCTCGACTCAGACAAAAATTAGTTCTGGTAAAGAGTAATGAAGAAATTTTGTCGCTAAATCGTGAGGCCCCTAGTACTCAGCAACGGTTATTTTTGCTGTATATTTAAGAGAATGCCTTTAGGTAAATATCTAGAGGAATTTATTTAAAACAATTCACTAGTTGCTTGAAATGGATAATATTATGCCCATTTTATCTAGTAATGAATATAATATTATCCATTTTGTGTTTCGACTTTCTTATGCTTTTAGTATATTTTATAGAAGTTTTAGTTATATTTGGATATAATACTATCCATTATGAAATCAAGGAAGGCTGTGATCTTTCCCAAGTATCAAAAAATTTGGGATCAGCTTGGTGAGAATATCAAGTTGGCTAGAAAACGTAGGAAACTCACTGCCATTCAGCTTGCTGAACGTGCTGCTATTGAAAGGCTAACCCTTCGCAAAATAGAGAGAGGTGATCCTAGCGTATCTATGGGGGCTTATTTCAATGTGCTCAGGGCATTAAATTTACAGGAGGATTTCCTTAAACTTGCTGTCGATGATGAACTTGGTAGAAAACTTCAGGATTTAGATCTGTTAACCTAATGGCAGCAACGAAAACAGATATATGGGTGTATGCTCATTGGAAAGGTATGGGTGCCCCGAAATGCATAGGTGTAATATCTGCACAGCAAAGTAAAGGGAGCAGAATATTCGGTTTTGAGTACGATAAAGACTGGCTAAAGTCAGATCAGGTTTTCTTACTTGATCCCGAAATTGGATTATACCCAGGAACTCAATATCCAGATAAAAAAGACAATTTTGGTGTATTTATGGATTCGATGCCCGATACATGGGGGAGAAAACTCATGCTTCGCCGTGCTGCACAAAGAGTCCTCGTAAAAGGAGAGTCAACACCAAAACTATACGAGATTGACTTCTTGTTAGGCGTCCACGATGTTTCAAGAATGGGCGCACTCCGATTCAAATTGGATCCTAACGGTTCTTTTCTAGATGACAACAAGGATAATCCAACCCCACCAATCACGAATTTGAGAGAGCTGCAGGCCAGTGTTAAAGCATATGAAGAGGATGAGGACGGAAAAAATGGGGATGAATGGATTCCAATTCTTTTTGCACCGGGATCATCGTTGGGTGGAGCTCGGCCGAAAGCAAATGTTATTGACTTAGATGGTCACCTATGTATTGCAAAGTTTCCTTCAAAAGCCGACACAACTGACAAAGCAGCATGGGAATACCTGGCATACGAACTGGCCTGCAGAGCAGGAATCAATATGGCTATCTGCACTCTTGAAAAGGTAAGGGGTCCATATCATACATTTTTGTCAAGACGGTTTGATAGGGAAGCAGAGCAACGGATTCATTTCGCATCAGCCATGACCATGACAAGGAACAGTGAAGATACCATTAGAGACGTCACTCCAAGTTACCTTGAAATAGCAGAATTTATACAAACATATGGTTCAAACATAGAGGCAGACTTACATCAACTGTGGAGGCGTATAGTGTTTCATATGGCGATCTCCAATACCGATGATCATTTTAGAAACCACGGATTTCTGCTAGAGGAAAAGGGTTGGAGATTATCCCCCGCCTATGATATTAATCCCTCGATAGATAAAAACGGACTGGCTTTAAATGTTGATATGGATAATAATGAACTGGATTTTGAGCTAGCTAAAAGTGTTGGTCAATTTTTCCAGCTTAATAAAGATCAGATGGATAAAATTCTAGATGAAATCGTCAGGGTAACCGAGGACTGGCGGCCATTAGCATCGAAATTAGGGATATCCCGCGCAGACCAGGAGACCATGTCTCCTGCATTTAGATTAGTTACAGGATAGCTTCTGAACCTCTTATGTATTAAAATTGCGAGGCCCCTAGTAGTAACAGAGGCTACCACGGCCTCAGCCCTTTACGACCTTAGATTTACTTTATTTCTACCCTTATTAGATACCAGGCCCACCAGATTAGCACAAATTGCAAAGGCAATCTGATATATGCCATTAATTTACTGCCTATTGCGGGTTTATCTTTGAATACATCCGACAAATGGAAGGGGAGAAAGAAGATCATCAAGCCAAATAATACCATGGCTGAGCTTGTTCTATACTTCGGAAATAATAGCGCAAATCCGATCATAAATTCTAACAAACCAAAGACGTAATTTACAGTTAACAGTGGTAGCCATTTTGGGATGAAGGATTTGTAGAATCGTGGGTTGAAAATGTGATTCAGTCCCGCTACCATCATTATAGCGCTGTAGGTATATAAGAGGAATAATTTCAAGGTGAGTATGTAAAGAGTAAATATACGGAAAGTAAATGTGATAAAGTATATTTGAATATGCAGACGGAAGGTTTCAATAAATACAGTTTCAAGGCTGAGCTCCAAATTGTTGGGATCAATCCATATGTTTTTCTTCCTGAAGATATCTTATTAGCAGTTTTCATACAGGCAGGAAGGAACAAAAGTCCGATTCCTGTTAGTGGTACGGTGAACGGTAAACCTTATAGGCAAACCCTGGTGAGATATCAGGGCGCATGGCGGTTGTACATCAATTTATTGATGCTTGACAACTCGCCCAAAAGAATAGGCGAAATAATAGAAGTTGGTATCGCTTATGACCCGATTGCGAGAGCATTTACTGCCCATCCCGCGCTAACAAAAGCACTTGAGCGACACGTCCAGGCAAAAGATGTATTTGATGGCCTGACACCCTCGCTCAAGAACGAGATAATCAAATACATCAACAATTTAAAAACAGATGAGAGTGTAAACAAGAATGTAGATAAAGCGATTGATTTCTTGTTAGGCAAAGGGCGGTTTGTAGGACGGGATCCTTTGCAGCACAATACAAAATAGAGGAAAACTGGCAGCAGCAATTGACAAGAATGCATTATTGCTGTTTGGCTGAGCTTAGCCAAATGAGGTTGTTATGGGAGAAGCTGTACACATCCCTCCACCTGGTTGCTCCTCCCCGGCAGGAGGAGGTTAAAAGTTTATTCTTTTTATCCAATGTTACATCATCCGTTTCGCTATTGGTTTCGATGGATTCTTGCGGGAATTGTTTAAGTACCGGAATCTTGAAGAATAATGCTCAAAAAAATATTTTGAGAGTGTTTTATTAGGTAAAATATAATTCTAATTTTTAGGATTTTTTGAAATAAAATTCTTTATCTTAAAAATTTGATTATCTTTGGATATAATTTAAATAAAATACAATGCAATTAGGAACAGTAAAATTTTTCAATGAGACAAAAGGTTTTGGATTTATCGTACCAGCGAATGGTGATAGCGAAATCTTTGTTCATTCTTCTGGTTTAATGGATAACATTCGTGAGAATGATTCAGTAAGCTATGACATCGAGCAGGGTAAAAAAGGCTTGAACGCAATTAATGTTAAGATCAGCTAATTAGATTTCCTTCATAATTGAATAGACACCTGCCTTTTGGCAGGTGTTTTTTTTTACCGGCATTGGCCTGCTCTGGATTTCAGGCCAGAGTCAACCTAGTTGGTGATATATTTGGATGAAATCAATAATAGCAGGGTGCGGTCTGCTTTTGCTTCTTCGTAATTTTCTTTGAGAAGCTGGCTGATGTGTTTGTTTTTCAGTCTTACTGCAGCCATCTGCAGTATTTGAAAAGAGGCCATTTCAACACTTTCGATGTTCTGTAGGTAAAAAATGATGGAAAGATCGCGGAGCTCGGCTTCTCCCCGTTGCTCGTTAATGGCTTCAAATGCATCCTGAATCATTCCGGTTAGTCCATGGATGCTTCCTTTGGATACCTCTGCATCTAAGAGGGAATAAATAACCTCCATTCTGGCAATCTGCTTTTCGACATCCTCTACAGTTTCGATTATCGCATTTTTCAGGTCGGCGAATTCAACCTCTTCAGCAATTCCGGGCAGTTTGGAAACGAGGTGCAATTTGGCACCGTAAATGCGGTCAAGGTGTTTGATAAAGAATATTTTTAGCTTTTCAGAACCTAGTTTTATCCTTTTCCAGGAGCGGTGTTTGTCAGGTTGTTCAGTCATGGCGGTTTATTGTACCACTAAGGTATGAATTCTTTCACTTTTGCTAAAAGATTCTCGATGTCAAACGGTTTGTTGACGTAGCCATTGGCTCCGCAGCTTTCGGCTAGTTCAGGAACATTGATTTCAGCTGACACCAGTAAGACGGGTATTGCTTCCAATTCCAGCTCGTTCTTGATTTCTGCACAGATCTGCGCACCTGTTTTGGGAAATCCGATAATCCTCACATCCAGCAGGATCAGGTCCGGATGCAGGATTTTTATGTGCTCTATTGTGGTACCGCTTTGGTATAAAATAGTTTCGTAGCCCTCTTCTACGAATATGATATCTAAAATAGACAGGATATCCGGGTCATCGTCAATCACTAATATCCGTTTCGCCATTTGGTTTTTGATGTGTTTAGGTTTTGTTACAAGTTAATTATTGTCCTCATTAGTTTTTAGATCAAATCGGATACATGGATGCCATATACCTCCCTGAATAGTTTGCTGAAATGGCTTCTGGAGCTGTAGCCGGCGATGTTGGATATCTCTTTGATCGTTCCGTATTTCCCGGATGCTATTGCCTCCCAGGCCAGCTGCAGGCGGATCACACGCACCAGCTTGTTTGGGGTAATACCCAGAATCCGATCCACATGTCTGAAAAGTTGACGCTGGCTTAATGCGAGTTCATCACTGATGATATTCAGGCTTAGATCCAGTTTACCTGCACGCTTTCTGACAATTGTCTCAAAATTGTCCAGCCAGATTTGATCCGAAAGGGTAGGCCCCTCAGCCCGGCTTTCACTTATATCGAGCTTAGGGCGGGTTGAACTTGATGGAAGGGGGAGTTTGGTGACTTTTTTAAATCGTTTTTTATGGTCTTCGTTGATCATTCCAAGTATGGAGGAAATGCGGTCATATTCCTCCACATGCTTTCTGAAAGTAATGTTTTTGGCAATCCCAAAAATGAGCTGATCACGCATGACCGGTACAGATGTCCAGGAGAGCCACACGATGGTGCCGTCCTTGGCCAGGTACCTGTTTTCAAAATTCAGCAGGGATTGTCCTTTAGTCAGTTCAGCCCGCTTTTGAGCGGTTAATTCCTGGTCATCGGAATGTATCAGATTAGCAATAGGAATTGCATACAGCTCATCGTCGGTATACCCGAGCGTTTTAGCAACCGCCGGGTTTATTTTTTTAAAATAGCCGTCGAAACCTGTGATGCACAGTAGATCAGGTGCGATCTGGAAAAAATATTCCAAATCAAAAGTCTTATGAGAAGCTAACTTCTCCATCGCAAATCCGTTTTCTTCATATTCATCCCTGCTAATTTTTTATCACCTCTACGATTAACCCCAATGCAAATTTTGCCTAAATTGTTTTTAATTAATACCATGCATGTTGATTATGTCAATTTTGAACACATTTTTGGCAGTTTTGTGAGCAAGTTTTAGCCATTGGGCTGACCGTTACTGGCCATAGGCTTGCAGCCCGAGTATGCGCTGGGTTTTCTGGTCTTTGATTCCATAACATCTGGCGGATTCAGAAAAGCCTAATCCCTGGATTTGCGGCAATATGTACCACATCCAATGTGTTTTTTCTTATTGGGTTAGAACTCCATAACCATTTTTGAGATGATTGGTTTTCGCCGGGCGGGGAAATGTTAGGTTAAGCGCAGCTATTCACTAATCGGTAAAATTCTCGCAATTTTATATTTAAAAGATATGATTCAACTATTAAGCCAAATCGGTAAGGTTGAGCAGCAAGATGGATGCTGACAGGAGCGTTGCTTTAATTTTCATAGGGTATTTTTATTATTCTTTTACCAGTTCTACTCTTCTGTTCTTTGCCATATTGGCTTCGCTGTCATTGGCTACAAGCGGGCGCTCGGCGCCGAATCCTGCGGCGGTGAGTCTGCTGGCTGAAATGCCATTGCTGGTTAAGAATTTCAAAATGGTGTTTGCCCGATCAGTAGATAGCTTTTTATTGTGATCGCCAGAACCTGCATTGTCTGTGTGTCCTTCAATGGCAATTTTAAGATCGGCATTACCTTTCATTAGCGACAGGATTTCATCCAGTACTTTTTGGCCTTCGGGCTGCAAGGTTGATTTATCGATATCAAAGTTGATGTTCAGGATGGCTTTTCCGTTAGCGTCGATGTCTTTTTTCATTTGAACTGCTGTTGGTGCTTTGATGGTTTGCTCGAAAGCAGCCAGCTCTACCACGCCAACTTCTCCACTGGCTGAATTGGAATACACCTGGAACATGATTTTGCCTTTGGAATGGTTCAATGCATACATCCGAACCGGGTCATTGTAAGGGTCACCAACAATATGATTATAAATAGACATGTCGTCCTCTTTATTTAAAAATTCCTTCTGGGCTTGAGTGACTTTAAGCTTGCCCAGCAATTTTGCGTCGATACTTTGCATGTATTTATCTACGCTGCTGTCAAAACTGTATTGGTTCCAGTCTCCTTCTCTTTCCTTCATTTTGAAAACAAGCTTGGCAACTTTTCCCTCTGCGTTGTAAAAGGACGCTCCGGTAAACATGATCAGTTTATTGAAGTCCTTCATCTCTGAATAACCGGTTTTAGACTCATTCGATCTTCCTTTATCTGTTATGATAAAGCCTGAAGGAGCAGTCAGGAATGGAAATGCGCCGATCTCTGCATTGGATTGTGGAACGGTACTCCAGTCAAAATCTTTAAATGATTCTGTGCTCCCCGCAGGTTGATCTGCTGGGATTTCTGTTGTTGTTGCGAGGGTGTCCGCATTAGTTTCTTCTTTCTTTTCCCCAGATCCACAGCTGGTAATCGTAGCAGTAATGGTTAAGGCAAAAAATAAAACTCCAAGGGTAGTGTTTGTTTTCATAGGTGGTTTTTTTTCTAAGTAACAAAAACTAAACCATAAAAGCCCAGTAAACCCCTGTTTAAAATGGCAAGTGCTGTGGAAAAAATTCCGAAAGTTTGCGTAAATCTTTACTTATATTGCTTTATGAAGAAACGTCTTGATGATAAAATACAAGAAATAGCATGTCTGGCAAGGATCAGCTAGCAAAGGTCAGTCCGGGGAGGCGGTCGGACAAAAATAATCAGCAGAAAGCTACACACTGGATTGAGAAATTTAGCAGTGCGATTACAGCAGCTGCAAAAGCTAATAAATCCAATACAAAGTCAAAAATCAACCACAACGAATCACACGATGATTGAAACTCTCAGCCGATCTTATCCCGATATACCCGCTAGTGAGATATTCCCTTCAATATGTAGTTAGCCCATGCAATGAGAATACCAGTACGGTCTATCCTGGACTGGTTTAGTACAAACGGATCAGCAAGGCAGGGTCATCGGTATATATCCTGTCTAAACCCAGGTCGATCATTTCCAGTAAGGTCGCTTTGTCACTAACTGTCCAGGTTCCCACCTTTAGGCCGGCCGCTTTGACCTGGCGTACTTTTTCTGCTGTGATGCCTTTGTAATTGATGACCAGGGTCTCAAAGCCTTTTTCCTTGGCTGTAAGGATATCTTCAGTGATATTGGTCTCTGGCCCGCGGTCCCAGAAAACAGGGATTTTTGGGGCGAGCTGTTTTACCTGGGACATGTATTTTAGGCTTGCGTCGTTGAAGCCCACCATGTGTTCAGCACTCAGTTCCCTAACGATTTTAATGGCATCGGCCACGCAATCGGCCTTTGGTTGGATGGAAAGTTTTACCGCTTTTTGCTTTAAGATCAGTTTGATGGCATCGCTGAGCAGGGGCATTTTTTCAGGCGGGCACTGCGTTTCAGTCAGGCCTTTTGATTTGCGGAATGCTGTTGCTATGTCCAATTCTTGTAGCTGCTTATAGGTGGATTCTGTAATGATCAGGTTTTTGTCTGCTGCCCGTCCGGTTGCGCCGTCGTGGGAAACTACGATTTGCCCGTCTTTGGTTTTGTGGATGTCCAGTTCTACCCAGTCTGCGCCGGCATTGATTCCCGTCTGGAATGCGGTCAGGGTGTTTTCCGGGTAAGCTGCGGAGAAACCGCGGTGTGCTGTTACGCCCTTAACAGGAGTGAGCTCCTGAGCAGTGGCGGAAAGGGAAACTGTATATAGTATCAAAAGCGCGCTGAATATTTTGGAAACAATCATGGCCAAATTTACGGCTGTTATGTTAAGTTAATGGGTATAAAAGATTATTCCAGACCCCTCGCTATAAAAATTGATGATAATGAAAAGCCATGATGGATGTCAGGGCTTTTTTCTTTTTAAGCTCGGCTTATTTTCAGCCGCCCGGAAAAGGTGTCTTCGGGGGATCTGTTATCGGTGCTTGAATCTTTCAACGCAGGTGTATCGCGGCGGAGGTAGGCAGTGATGAAAAAATGGTTTTTTATCTTACTCTTTTGTCAGGGAATAGATAGCGTAAAAATAAGGAATAATTGGTTAGAATGCGGGGAGCTGCTGTTATGGCACTCTCCGTTTCTTTTCTTTCCGGAGAAGCAAAAAATTGTATAAGAATAATATAAAAAAGATAAACAAATAAATAATTAAAAATCAGAATATTTTGGAGAATCAATTTCAGGCGATCGGGATGCTGATTAATGACTTAAGAAAAGGACGTAATTTACTGACAAAGGGAATAATAGAAGATCTGCGGGAAAACTTCAAGGAAATCCTGATGCAGCTGGGTTATGCCTGGTATAGGAAAGTGGAATGGCTGGATTATTTATTAGATTTTCATATGGCCGAAGCGGAAAGGCTTCGTGGCTTTGTAGTGCATGAAGAAGGGAAAGACTATCCTTCTATCAGGGCTGTATTGTATGAGGAGTTTACCGCACTCATAGCAAGAATAGATCTGATGGTCAACGGGGGATAAGCAGGCGAACCTGGAAGACTTGATGTAATGGTTTTGGCTATGGAAGATTATATGTCGCAGACTACCATGACTGGCAGAGAGATTTCCTTTGAACTGGGTGTGCAAGCGAATCCGCTCGGAATGGAGCGAAACTGACAAGAAATGGTATTTTTCTGTAATCGATGTTATTGAGGTTTTAACGGAGAGTTCTGTACCTAAACGGTATTGGAGTGATTTGAAAAACAAGCTTCAGAATGAGAGATATTTACCGTAATGAGGGTGGCATCACGGCAACGATTGCGTAAATATATCAGTCATGACCTGCACTTTTTCAAACCGTTCTTTGTATAATTGCTTTGACCAAATAGTCATCTTTACGCCGGAACTGATGTCCCTATTCAGTTCGGCTTCGAATTTATCTTCGTTCATACAATCGTAATCATATACTAAAATGCTGAAGAACACCTTATATCTGTTTTTTTTATTGTTTTCCGCGACAAGTGCCTTTGCACAACGAACCGAGATCAAATTTCTCTCGGGCACGGGTAAAGATCACACGGTAAACTGGGATTTCCAATGTACTGCCGGAACAAATAGCAGTAAATGGACCACCATACCTGTTCCATCCAACTGGGAGTCAATGGGCTTTGGAAACCTGACCTATGGGTCCTCAAAGGAGGACACTTCGGAAACCGGTCTTTATCGCCATAAATTTAATGTGTCAAAAAACTGGGCTGCAAAAGAGATCTTCATTGTTTTTGATGGATCAATGACCGATACTGAAGTTAAGGTTAATGGGGTGTTGGCCGGGCCTATACATCAGGGCGCATTTTATAGGTTCAGGTATAACATCACCCCCCTGTTGAAATACAATGCAGAAAACCTGCTTGAAGTAAAAGTTCGCAAGGTCTCTTCCAACCAAATGGTCAATGAAGCGGAAAGGTCTGCCGACTTCTGGGTGTTCGGGGGCATTTTCCGTCCCGTTTTCCTGGAAGCTTATCCGAAAGTGCATCTGGAGCGTATCGCTGTTGATGCCAGGGCTGATGGGTCCTTAAAGATCAATACCTTTCCAATTAATACCAGTGGTAGTACCCGTATCGTTGCACAACTCAAAACAAGGCAAGGTAAACCCGTCGGAGCACCTATATCTAAAGCGGTCAGTCAGGGGCAGGAAATGGTGCAGCTCAATGGTAAAATACTATCTCCAAAACTCTGGTCGCCCGAATTCCCGAACTTATATACCCTGGAGGTGAGCCTGATGAGCGGAACAAAGGTTCTTCATGCACTCACAGAGACCATAGGTTTTCGTACTGTAGAGTTGCGCAAACAGGATGGATTTTATGTGAACGGCAAAAAAATGCGGTTCAAGGGTGTTAATCGCGGCTCTTTCTGGCCCACCAGTGGCCGAACAACCGATGAGTCTGTGAGTTTACTGGATGCAAAACTGATCAAGGAGATGAATATGAATGCGGTGCGGATGTCACATTATCCGCCGGATGCGCATTTCCTGAAAGTTTGTGATTCAATCGGTTTATTTGTGATTGATGAACTGACGGGATGGCAATATCCGCCTTATGATACCGAGGTCGGGCGCAAGCTGGTAAAGGAGCTCATCTTAAAGGATGTCAATCATCCTTCAGTAATCATGTGGGCGAACGGAAATGAAGGAGGGTTTAATTTTGAATTGTTGCCGGACTATCCAAAGCATGATATCCAGGCCCGCCCGGTAATTCAGCCATGGATGAATATAAATGGCATGAATACCAAACATTACATCCCATGGAACTACGGTATCAATACCTTCTTTCAGGGCAAGGATGTATTCTTTCCCACTGAATTTCTTCATGGACTGTATGATGGAGGTCATGGAGCCGGTCTTGATGATTTCTGGAATTTGATGTTGAGCAATCCCCTGTCAGCCGGTGGCTTTCTCTGGGATTTTTGTGATCAGGGAGTGGCAAATAAGGATAGAAATGGTCAACTAGATACGAAAGGCAATGCTGCTGCGGATGGCATCCTGGGACCCTATAGAGAAAAGGAAGGCAGTTTCTACACGATCAAAGAAATCTGGGCACCGGTTTATTTTCAAAAGAGGTCACTTACCAGAGCTTTTGACGGCAATTTTGCAATTGATAACCGGTATGATTTTACAAACCTGAATCAGTGCAAATTCAGCTGGAAACTCAAAAAAATCACAGGGCTTGGTCCGGCTGACACAGCTGCGGTTTCAGGTAAAATCGTTGCTCCGGATATTTCTCCTCAAACAACTGGGACATTGAAAGTTGCATTACCCAATAATTGGACCGATTACGATGTATTATACATTACTGCAAAGGATCTTTACGGGCAGGAAATCTTTACCTGGACATGGTCGCTGACCACACCTCAGGAAATGTCTCAAAGGTTTATAAGTCAATCTTCAGGAAAAGTTCAGGTGACTGATCAGTCGGCTAATATACTAATGGAAGCCAGTGGCATAAAAGTAGAAATTGACAAGAAGACTGGGCAGCTGGTTAAGGTTAACAATACAACAGGTGGAATTTCTTTTAAAAATGGACCAGTACTGATCACCGGCGAGGCAACTGATGCAGTTGTAAAGCAGGTGGACAAGCAAAATGCACAAATTGTTGAAGTTGCTTATTCCGGCAAGCAGCAGTACAGATTCAACTGGACACTCTTGTCCTCCGGGATTCTCCAGCTAAAATATCAATATAAACCTGATAATAACGACGACATGCTTGGAATTTCATTCGATTATTCCGAAGAAAAAGTGAAAGCCATTCAGCTGATTGGTGATGGTCCGTACAGGGTGTATAAAAACAGGATGAAAGGCACGACATTTAATTCATGGAATAAAGTGTCCAACAATACAGTTACCGGCGAATCCTGGAATTATCCTGAATTCAAAGGTTACTACAGTAATTTTTACGCAGTCAACTTCCATACAAATGAGTCGGACTTTAAAATTTTTACCGAGACGGAGAATCTTTTTTTACACCTGTTTAACCCTGCGATACCCAAAGACCTGAAAAGAGCCAATTCGATGGCGGTATATCCAAAATCGGCCGGGATCTCTTTTATGCATGGAATAACGGCAATAGGAACCAAAACCCAGAAAAAGGAGGATCTGGGACCGCAGAGCCAGGCGAACCTGACCTTTGCCAACGGTGGTTTAGATACACAATCCGGAGTGCTGTATTTTGACTTCAGATCACAGTAAAAATTGTAAATTGAACAGAAAGGGATATGAAACTGCTATGTAACCCTGGTGAGTAAGGAATATAACTATTAATATAAGATCATGAAACAAATCAAATTGTCGTTAGCTCTCGTAATTGTCCTGCCAATAATGGCAATTGGACAACATCGTCTTTCGAATCCAAAGGCTTCAAAAGAAGCTCTTGCGCTGTATGCCTATCTTAATGATATGTACGGAAAGAAAATATTGTCAGGCCAGATGAGCTCAAGCTGGGGAGTAGACGAAATCAAATACATTCAGGATCATACCGGAAAACTACCTGCCATTAATGGATTTGATTTTATCACTGATAAGGACAATCAGAATGAAGTAAAGTCTGCAATTGAATGGTGGAAATCAGGAGGAATCCCAACAATTATGTGGCACATGGGTGCTCCGGGTAATGGTGAGGGTTATGAAAGCAGTAAGAAATCCGCCGATATTGATAAATGTTTTGAAAAAGGAACAAAAGAATACGAAGTTTTTTGGGCGGAGCTTGAAAAGAAAGGTGATTTATTGGAGCAATTGCAAAAGGCGAATGTGCCGGTGCTCTGGAGACCTTTTCACGAGTTAAATGGTAACTGGTTTTGGTGGGGCAAACAGGGATCTGATCAGTTTAAAAGACTCTGGATCGCAATGTATGATTATTATACTAAAACTCGTAAGCTGAACAATCTGATCTGGGTATTGTGCTATACGGGAAAGCCCGATGCTGCATGGTACCCGGGTGATGCATACGTCGATATTGCAGGCCCCGATACTTATGGCGTAGGCGATAGCCCGCAGACGGGGATGTATAAAGCAGTTAAACAAGTTGTCGGGGACCGCATTCCGATTGCCTATCACGAATGCGGTACTCCGCCAGACCCTGATAAATGCCTGGCAGAGGGTTCTATGTGGTCTTGGTGGATGGAATGGCATACCAGCCATTTAACTAAGGTAGATAAAGAATATTTAAAGCGCGTCTATACCCACGATCTGGTGATCACTAAAGATGAAGTTCCGGATATTCTAGCTACTTATTCCGCAGCTAAAAATCGCAGGAACTAGAAGCAGTCAAAGAGCGGATTACATCGCTATCTGGAAATTTTCCATCAAATTTGGCAGTGATTCTGTCGGTGTTTCAAAAGGGCCTTAAATGGCATTTAGCACACAAATAAGTAAGGCTCCGGGGAGGAGCCTTGATTGTGGGGTCGTCCGACCATACAATTTTTTAGGGATAATTAGGAGGGCAATTATGACGGCCAAACGTGGCCTGTCTGCTTATTAATTTAAATGTAGATATTTATTCTCAAAATGTGGAATTTATTTTAAAATAATTGTTGATTTGGCAAAATAATGGGATTTGTGTGGAATATTTTACCCAAAAATTAGCTCGCATTCAATTTACTGTGCTTGTATCCGTACAAAAAGTACACAATCAGGCCTATAATCAGCCAAATGCCAAATCCTATCCAGTTGGATATGCCCAATTCACACATCATGTAGAGACAACTGGTAAGACCGAGTACAGGAATAAGAGAAAGGTTTTTTGTAATGGAGTAATAGATAACAACCATACAAATAATCAGAAAGATCCACATCGGGATCTTGTGTTTAAATAAACTCCAGCCACTCTCATATTTTTTTTGCTGATCAATGGATGAACTGGCTATGAACTGCTCGTATTGTGCCGGTGATAGCTTGTTTAAATAAGCTTCTGCATCTGTGTTTTTTTCAATCAGGTTGACTTTGCTTTGCGCGGTTTTAATATCACCCTTTACGATGGTCAGTTCATCATTGCTTAATGAGGTGATAAAGGTGACCGGGTCATTTGTTTTCGGCTTGTTCAACAGGAAGTTTACCGTCTCTGTTTTGTAAAGCGTAAAAGCCAGCGTTAGGGCACCGATAAACAATAGCGGAACAATGAATTTTGAATTGAGGTAGGGGATCCTGAATTTTCCCCGCTGAACATCGGGCCTGTTTTGTAATACCAGGACACCTGCACATACCAGTACGAAGGCAAATAAGGTTCCTATAGAACAAAGGTCTGTAACGATGGTAAGGTTCATGAACAGGGATGGTACTGCGACTACAAAACCAACAACGATAGTAGCGAATGAGGGGGTTTTATATTTTGGATGTATCCTGGAAAATGATTTGGGCAACAGGCCATCGCGGCTCATGCTCATCCATATGCGGGGCTGGCCCATCTGAAAAACCAATAACACGCTTGCCATGGCAAAGACCGCGCTGACGGCAATGATGCCGCTCATTAGTTTAAGGTCTATCTGATCAAATACGAAGGCGAGGGGATCGCCCACTGCCAGCAGGCTTGAGTTCACGATTCCGGTAAGTACCAGTGCAATGGCTACATACAGAACGGTACAGATAATGATGGCCCACATCATCCCTCTTGGTAAGTCGCGCTGCGGATTTTTACATTCTTCGGCCGTGGTGGAAATGGCATCAAAACCTATATAAGCAAAGAATACGGCAGAAACTCCTTTTAATACGCCAGAAACACCGTTTGGAGCAAATGGGTCCCAATTTTTGGTGTCCACATAAAAAACACCTACTGCCAATACCAGTAATATAACCGCTAGTTTTACAATCACCATCGCATTGCTCGCGTTTCTTGATTCTTTCATTCCTCTGTATACCAGCCAGGTAATAAAGATGATGATGCCTAATGCCGGAAGGTCTGCTACGAGGTGCAAGCTGCCGATTTTAGGGGCGGTGAGCCAGGCATTGTTAGCGATCCTGGTGGCTTCATCTAAGTTGACATAGTTTTTACCGGCATTGATCATGGCTTCGGCATGCTGATGGCCTTTGAAGGCAGTGAGGTAGTCCATGGTCATCCAGTCGGGAAGGTGGATGCCATTTATATTAAACGCGGGTATTTTAATGGAACTGAGCAGGCCCGTGAAATAGTCTGACCAGGATATGGCCACTGTAATGTTTCCAATGGCATATTCCATAATGAGCGACCAGCCGATGATCCACGCTACCAATTCGCCAAAGGCTACATAGGAATATGTGTAGGCACTGCCTGAAACCGGAACCATAGAAGCAAATTCTGCATAGGCAAAAGCCGCAAAGCTGCAGGCTACCGCGGTAAATATAAAGAGAAATATAACTGCCGGACCGCCGTCGGCACTGGCCTTTCCTATGGTGCTGAAAATTCCGGCGCCTATAATAGCCGCAATACCAAATGCGGTAAGGTCTCTTACCCCAAGTGTTTTATGTAACGAGCTTTCATGATCACCATAGCCTTTTTCTGCATCTGCTAAAATCTTAGCAATTGATTTCTTTCTGAAAAGTTTTTCAAACATACATGGTAAGTTAGGTGGTTCTGATATTCAAACTTAAAGAATAACTTCTAAACTTAGCCTAATTTGTGCAATTCATCTTTCACAAATGAAGCGAGCTCTTCAATATAGCTCAGGCTGAAATCAAATTTGATCCCCGCCGTTTCATAGATCTCATCTATTGGTCTGGTATAACCGAGAGATAAGGCTGCTATATATTGTTTTAATGCTTTCTCAGGATTTTCCTTATAGTTTTTCCAGATCGCTATAGCACCAAGCTGTGCGATGGCATATTCGATGTAATAGAATGGTACCTCAAATAAATGCAGCTGCTTTTGCCATACATTGCCAAATTCCTTGTCAATACCGGTCCAGTCGGCAAAACCCGCACCAAAACGGGAGTAGATCTGCTTAAAGGCTTCTTCCCTGTCGGCCGCGTTATGGTCAGGATTGGTGTAGATCCAGTGCTGGAACTGATCGATCACAGCTACCCATGGAAGTGTTTTGAGTACGTCCAGCAGTTGTTCTTTTTTAGCCCGTACCAGGTCTTCTTCGTTGCTGAAATATAGTGTCCAGTTGTCCATCGAAATTAGTTCCATACTCATGGAGGCTAATTCGGCTACTTCAGAAGGGCAATGTTTGAAATCATTCAATTCCAGGTTGGCCGTTAGAAATGTATGTATGGCATGTCCGCCTTCGTGTACCATGGTGGTAAGGTCTCTTAGCGAATTGGCAGAATTCATGAATATGAATGGTGCGCCTGTCTCAGCAAGCGGATAATTGTATCCTCCTGGAGCCTTACCTTTGCGGCTTTCTACGTCAAACAGGTTGTTTGCTTTCATGATAGACAGCATCTGGCCCAACTGCGGGTTGATGGCATTAAAGCAGTCAATGCTTTTATTGATCAGGTCTTCTCCATTTTTAAAGGGTTTTAAGGCTGGTTTTCCGGAAGTGCTTACCTCCATGTCCCAGGGTTTTAGGGCCTCAATTCCCAATAACCCGGCCCGTATTTCCGCCTGTTCTTTCAGGATTGGGACGATTAGCTTTTCTATTGCTTCATGAAAATGATAGCAGTCCTGCGGGGTATAATCAAACCTGCCCAGCGCCTGAAACATATAGTCTCTGTAATTTTCAAAGCCAGCGTTTAGTGCCACCTGATGGCGCATAGCGATCAGCTCATCAAAGAGCATGTTGAGGTCATCCTTATCTACCAAGCGCCTTTGTTGTATGGTTTCCCAGGCATGCTGCCTGATTTGTCTGTCGGTATCTTTGATGAAATTGGCAGCCTGCTCAAGTGTATATTCCTGGTCATTGATGACTACGCTCATTGCACCGGTGACAGACTGATATTTTTGTTGTGTGACCTGGAGTTTCGTCAGGAGTTCGACATTCTCCTCACGGTAAATTTCGATCGCTTTTCTGATGGCCCGTATGTAGACAAAAAACTGATCGTGGTCCAGCTCCTCAATAAGAGGGCTGTCGTTAAATTTCTGATTGAGCTTATTGGCAATAGGGGAGATTTTTGGTTCTATTTCAGTCGCGAAATATTGAAAATCTTTAACCAGTTCTTCATTTGCTGTGTCGCAGCTCATTCTGATGTATCTCCATGCAAAATCTTCTTCAAGTGCAGCTTCTAATTCGCTTTTGTCCTTTAACCATTGTTCCAGTTCCTGAACATTCTCTATAGGGCGGAGTGTCAGCTCATTTAAGATGGGTTCAAGATTGTCCCATTTCATCTCCAGATTTTGAGGGATATATATTCTTTTCTTTTTAGGTATGGTAAGGTCTATCATCAGAAGTTAAAATTAGTTCTTAAAAAGGTATCCAGTAAAAAGCAGATGGCAAATATTACAGAAGCAAACCCATTGGTGGTGGCAAAAGCCCGGTTGACTTTGCTGATGTCATTGGGTTTTACCAGTAAATGCTGATAGATCAGCATGAAGCAAAAGAAAGCTACACCAATATAATATACCCAGCTAAAGCTGGCAAATATGACAGGCAGTATTACACAGGCGGCTGAACAAACATGCAGGGCAACAGAAAGCTTTAATGCATTCTTTATGCCCAGTGCGGCAGGGATGGAATGTAATTTTTCATCGCGGTCAAAATCTTCATCCTGCAGGGCATAAATGATGTCGAACCCACTGACCCAAAACAATACAGCTAAGGAATACAGTAACGGTACAATATTAAAATGACCGGTAACAGCCATATAGGCCCCGATTGGTGCAAGTGATAATCCAAGGCCTAGCACCATGTGGCACAATGCTGTAAACCGTTTGGTGTAGCTGTAAAACAGGACTACAAAAAGTGCTACAGGAGATAACGCAAAACACAGGTTGTTGATGAAAGCAGTAGTGACCACAAACAGGATACAGTTGATGATCACAAATATAAGGGCCTCATTGGCAGATACTTTTCCGCTTGGGATGTCGCGCATTTGTGTGCGCGGGTTTTTTGCATCTATATTCCTGTCCAGGTACCTGTTGAACGCCATCGCTGAGTTGCGGGCAAAAACCATACACAACAACACGAGTACCAACAATGACCAGCTGAATGAACTGGTAGCGGTAACACCCAGAAAAAAGCCGATCATGGCAAAAGGCAAAGCGAATATGGAATGGGCAAACAGGACTAATGAAAAATACTTCTTCATGTAATTAATCTTCTTGTGGGGTAAGTATCGGCATCAGGAAATCCTTATTGACCTCTTCTATGAAATCAAGGATTTTATCCTTACCAAGACCCTTTTCTGCAGAGGTGACAAAGGTAGGAGGGATCTCTTCAAACCAATCATTCAATGCTTTTTTGAAGGCTGCCACGTTTTTGTCAGTCTTTACGGTCGACTGTTTGTCGGCCTTGGTAAACACCAAGGCAAAGGGGATTTGTATTTCCCCCATCCAGCAGCAGAATTCGATGTCGATTTTCTGCGGTTCTAATCTGCTGTCTATGAGTACAAACACACATTGCAGGCTTTCTCTCTTGGTAATGTAATTTCTAATGAACTTCTCCCAGTTTTCTCTGCTGCTTTTGGAAACTTTGGCATAGCCATATCCCGGTAAATCTACGATATACCATTTCTCATTGATCAGAAAATGGTTGATTAACTGTGTTTTGCCCGGTCGCTGTGAGGTTTTGGCCAGGCCATGCTGATTGACGAGCATATTGATCAAAGATGACTTGCCTACATTGGAGCGGCCGATAAATGCGTATTCCGGCATATTGGCAACAGGTAGCATAGAAACCTTAGTATTGCTGCAAATAAAAGTTGCTGATTTTATAATCATTTGACAAAGGTAGAAAATTAGTTTTCAACAATACTTATCTTTGCCACTTACCATGAACGAAAACATCACACCATATCAGTCTGAAACTGCAACTAAGAAAGACCAGGTAGCTACTATGTTTAATAATATTTCGGGTACATATGATTTTTTAAATCATTTTATGTCGCTCGGAATAGATATTATATGGCGAAAGAAGGCAATCAGGGAACTTCGGTCTTTAAAACCCCGTGTGATGCTGGATGTGGCAACCGGTACCGGGGACTTTGCTTTTGAGGCGATCAAAATCCTTCAGCCGGAAAAAATAATTGGCGTAGATATTTCTGAGGGAATGCTGGATGTGGCCAGGAAAAAGATACATGAACGTAATCTGGAGCATATCTTCTCTGTTCAGACGGGTGATTCTGAAGGCTTACATTTTCAGGATAATCATTTTGATGCAATAACTGTGGCTTTTGGCGTGCGCAATTACGAAAATCTGGAGAAAGGCCTGGCCGATATGTTCAGGGTGTTGAAACCGGGCGGAAAGATTGTGGTGCTCGAATTTTCAAAACCAAGACAATTTCCTATAAAACAGGCATATAATTTTTACTTCAAATACATCACTCCATTGTTGGGCAGGCTTTTTTCTAAAGATGCAAGGGCATACAGCTACCTGCCTGAATCTGTAGCGGCATTTCCCGATGGTGAAGCTTTTACTCGGCTTTTGGATAAAGTGGGTTTTAAAAGCACTAAAGAAAGAAGGCTTACATTTGGCATCAGCGCAATTTATACAGGCATAAAATGAAATTAAGGACAAGGTTGTTTTTTTTATGCTTACTGACAATGACCTGCTCGGCGGGTCGTGCACAGAACTGGGGAGGTGGCGTAGACGATGACGACCTGCATTATGGCTTTACCTTCCAATATGTTTTGTCTGAGTTTAAAATACTGAAAAAGGCAACGTGGCGTAATCCTGTTCCCGAGTTGGACGGTTCCTTTTCGTCGAATGACAGCCTGAATTTAATTTATTCAAAACCTTCAGCAGGATTTGGGATCGGATTTGTCGGGAACAAACGACTGACCTCGCACACGGATTTAAGGTTTACCCCTACGCTCGTATTTAGTGACCGGATATTGGTTTACGGATATTCCGGACGGGATGCCATTGAAAAAAAGATACAGAGTACTTTGGTGGATTTGCCGGTAGGCTTGAAATTAAAGTCAGACAGGAGGGGCAATTTTAGGGCATATGTGATAGGAGGGGCCAGGTATTCGATTGATATTTCCTCAAAAAAGAAAACCAATAATGATCTGGTGACTGATCCCGCAGAGAAGTTCGTAAACAATAAAAAAGCTTTTCTTTCTTATGAAGCGGGCCTGGGCTTAGATCTTTATTTCGAGTATTTTAAAATGTCGCCCGAAATAAAGCTGTCTTACTCCATGAATGACGTGTTGAAACATGAAACGAACCGCTATGTTACCCCGCTTGACAAATTGATGCTGCGTCACCTAACATTCAGTTTATTTTTTGAATGATGTAGCCTTTCAAAAAAATTATAGATTTGTTGAATAAACATAAATCATTATGTCAAAGATCGCATTAATTACAGGGGCTACGTCTGGTATCGGAGCAGCATGCGCACATTTGTTTGCCGCGGAGGGCTACAATTTAATCCTGCTGGGAAGAAGGGAACAACTACTTACCACTATTGGTAAGCAGCTGGAGGACAAGTATGCGGTGGAGGTAAAACGGATACTGGCAGACGTAAGAGATCAGGAAGACTTGTCTTACCGACTGGAAACGCTGCCTGCTCCATGGAAGAAGGTGAATGTTTTGATAAATAATGCCGGACTTAGTCAGGGGCTCGATCCGATTGATAAAGGAAACACTGACGATTGGGATACCATGATCGATACCAATGTAAAAGGACTCCTGTACGTTACCAGGATTGTTTCTGCCTGGATGGTTGCACAAAAGTCAGGGCATATTATAAATATAGGGTCTATAGCGGGAAAGGAAGTTTATCCCAATGGAAATGTATATTGCGCTACTAAATATGCGGTAGATGCGCTGAGTAAAAGCATGCGGATAGACTTGCTCCCACACGGAATAAAAGTAACCGCAATAAATCCGGGAATGGTAGAGACTGAGTTTTCTAAAGTCAGGTTTAAAGGTGATGAGACCCGTGCTAAAAAAGTATATGACGGATTGGAACCATTGGCAGCCAATGACATAGCAGACGCGATATGGTTTGCGGTAAGCAGACCTGCCCATGTAAATATAAATGATATGCTGATCATGCCTGCAGCCCAGGCAACAGCGACAATAGTGGAAAGAAAGTAATTGATAATTAACATTGATATGATAGCTAACACCATAGATCAGGAAATAAAACAGGCCATGCTGGCAAAAAATCAGGCGCAACTGAGAGGCTTGAGGGCCATCAAAGCAGCATTGCTATTGGCAAAAACAGAAAAGGGATCGGCGGAGGAGATGACAGAGGAAGCTGAGATGAAAATTTTACAACGCCTGATCAAGCAAAGAAAAGAGTCGGCAGATATTTATAAACAACAGGGGCGTGAAGACCTGAGTATCATTGAAGAGGAAGAAATAGCCGTAATCAGTGCTTTTATGCCGACGCAACTGGATAGGGCTGAGATCGAAAAGATTATTGCCCAGATCATTGTGAGCTCCGGAGTAAATTCTGTAAAGGAAATGGGCAAAGTAATGGGACTGGCAAATAAGGAACTGGCGGGCAAAGCCGATGGGAAGTTAATAGCTGAGCTTGTAAAAGCACAATTGGCATAAATTGTGTTGAACACATAAGTGTTTAAACATATTTAGTAAAAATATTATAATAGTTTACCTTAAATTAAATTTAGTCTACTAACTTAGTAGCAATACCTTTATACACATATTCATATGAAATACGAAGTAATAGAAGAAGATGGGTTTAGATACATAGAAGCCGGTAAAGGTGAGACCCTGGTATTACTTCATGGTTTGATGGGAGAACTGAGCAACTGGGAAGCAGTGATTGACCATTTTAAAGACCAATACCATATATTGGTTCCTATACTGCCGATTTATGAACTTCCAATTCTTACACTGGGAGTGAAAAGCCTCTCTAAATTTGTGCATAGGTTTATCAAGTTTAAAAAACTTAATCAGGTTGTTTTAATAGGAAATTCCCTTGGCGGGCATATAGGTCTTGTATTTACCATAGCCCATCAGGAATATGTAAAAGCGCTTGTACTGACAGGAAGTTCGGGCCTGTATGAAAATGCATTTGGAGGCTCGTTCCCAAGGCGTGAGAGTTATGATTATATACGTGAGAAAGTGGCATTTACTTTTTACGATCCGGCCACTGCTACCAAAGAATTGGTTGACGAGGTTTTTAAAACGGTAAATGAACGGTCGAGGGTGATCAGGATCCTTGCACTTGCAAAATCTGCGATAAGGCATAACATGTCAAAAGACCTGGTAAGAATTACGATACCTGTGTCGCTGATATGGGGTAAACAGGATAAGGTAACACCACCGGAAGTAGCACAAGAATTTCATGAATTGTTGCCAAATTCAGAACTGAATTGGGTAGATTTATGCGGACATGCCCCAATGATGGAACGTCCTGAAGATTTTAACACTTATCTGGAGAAATTTTTGAACAGAATCTTATTAAAATAATGCTGGCAGCTGAACTCATATCAAATTCGATCCCCCCGCTAAAGACTTCTGATACAGTACAGAAATCGTTGGACAGGATGACTGAGTTCAAATTGTATCATTTGCCTATTGTTAACGAAGAGCAGTTTTTAGGATTGCTGGCAGAGGATGAACTGATAGAAATCAGGGATGGTGAAGAGCAGATCGGTGGTCTGCAACTAACACTCCTGAACCCGTTTGTGTATGAAGATGCCCATATATATGACGTAATAAGGCTGTTTAATCAATTGCATTTATCTGTAGTGCCGGTACTGGATTACAAGAAAAACTACCTGGGGCTGATCTCGATCCATAGTGTATTGGAACATATAGCCGATATTTATGCTGTTAAAGAATATGGGGGAGTAATCGTCCTGGAGATCAGTAACAGAAATAATTCATTGGCGCATATGGCCCAGATTGTAGAGGCAGATAATGCGCAGATACTTTCTTCCTATGTCCAGTCTTTTCCGGACTCTACCAAACTGGAAATTACCTTAAAAATCAATAAGACTGAGCTTTCGGGAATTGTTGCGTCTTTTGAACGGTATAATTACCAGGTCAAGGCCGTTTTTAATGGTACGGTATCAGATGATGGTACGGAAGACAGATATAATTCTTTTATGAATTATTTAAATGTATAGATGAGGATTGCAATTTACGGAAGAGAATTTAATGACAGTGTATTGCCATTTGTGCAGGAAGTATTTGATGTGCTGGAATCTTACAAGACTCCGGTGCTCGTCTATCAAAAATATTTCGATTTTATAAAAGATAAAATAAAATTGCCCTCGGATATCCGGATTTTTAATGGCCATGGCGAACTTTTGGGACAAACTGATGTGCTGGTAAGTTTGGGAGGAGATGGTACATTGCTGGATACTTTATCCTTAATTCGCGATTCAGGTATTCCGGTAATAGGAATCAATTTTGGCCGTCTTGGATTTTTGGCGAGTATCAATAAGGGGGAGATCAAAAAGGCGATCGAAGCATTGCAAAACAAGGAATATTCTTTAGATAAAAGAACGTTACTTAGTATCGCCTCTAAACACAGCTTGTTTGGCGATGAGAATTTTGCCCTGAATGATATAACCATTCATAGAAGAGACAACTCTGCGATGATGATCATCCATGCGTATATGAATGATGAATTTGTAAATTCTTATTGGGCTGATGGGCTGATCATTGCAACACCGACAGGGTCTACGGCCTATTCTTTGAGTTGCGGCGGCCCGATTATCTATCCCAGTTCGGAGAATTTTGTGATTACGCCAATTGCTCCGCACAATCTAAATGTAAGGCCTTTTATCATACCCGACAATGTATCGCTGACGTTTGAAATAGAAGCGAGAAGTTCCAAATTTTTGGTTTCCTGCGATTCAAGAACGGAAACTGTAGACAAATCTGTAAAAATAACATTGAACAAAGCTGGATTTCATGTAAATTTGATCAGGCTTAACAATGAAAGTTATTTAACAACATTGAGAAATAAGTTGCTTTGGGGCATTGATACGCGTAATTATTAGCATGCGGTACACACAGAATCTGTTTTGTTTTCTTGCACTTTTTCTATCTGGCCTCGGTCTTAAAGCACAGACGCTTGAAGTGGGGCTGATGGGCGGTGGTGCTGGTTATCTGGGGGATCTGAACCAAAATAGTCCGGCAAAGATAAGCGGGATCAATGCAGGGGCATTTGTTAAAATGAATCTGGACCCTTATTGGGCGCTTGGGCTTCATTACAATTACGGTAAGATTAAGGCAGATGATGCAGTGTCTGATAACGGACATTTTAAAGCCAGAAATTTGAATTTTCATACACCGGTAAACGAGCTGACATTGCAGCTTGATTTTAATTTTCTGGAATATTTTGCGGGGGGGGGCGCTAAGAAATTTACCCCTTACATTTATACCGGAATCGGGGGGATTCTATTTAACCCTACAGCTACGTATAATGGGAATGACTATGATCTGAGATTTTATGCCACTGAGGGTCAGACTAAGGCATATAAAAACTATACGATAACAGTACCTTACGGGGCCGGCATGAAATTTAGACTGAAAGAAAGCTGGGGATTGATGACGCAGATAGGATACAGGATAACAAACACTGACTACCTGGATGATGTGAGCCTGAGGTATCCGGGGCCGGGAAGCTGGGATGGTAGGGACAGGGCACAGGAAAGTGAATTTCTTTCTGATCCTTCTAATGCATTAATAGGGGCTGCTGGCACCCAACGGGGCGATTTTAGAAAAAGAGATACATATATGTTTGTAGGTATTGGCATATCTTATACCTTTGTGTCCCAAAAATGTTATACATTTTAGGCATATTTGCAAAAAATCAATGGGATTTAAAGAACAAATTGACTTAACACGCTTACCTGAACATATTGCTGTTATTATGGACGGCAATGGAAGATGGGCACAGAATCAGGGCAAGTTCAGGAATTTTGGACATGAGAGCGGCGTGGTATCAGTAAAAGATATCGTAGAGGGTTGTGTAGAAATAGGTATTAAATACCTTACGCTGTATGCGTTTTCAACAGAAAATTGGAACAGGCCGGCTGATGAAGTGAATGCATTGATGGAATTATTAGTGGCAACAATTAATAATGAAACTGAAACGCTTAACAAAAATAATATCCGGCTTAATGCGATAGGGGATATTGCTTCTCTCCCTCAAAAATGTATAGATGATTTAAATAGTGCAATGGAAAAAACTGCCAATAATACACATTGTACGCTGACACTGGCCCTAAGTTATAGTGCCAAATGGGAAATTATTGAAGCGGTGAAAAAAATGGCACAACTCGTCAAAGACGAGAAACTAGCTATTGAAGGTATCAATGAAGCAAGTTTCTCAGCGCAATTGACAACATTGAATATCCCTGATCCTGAATTAATGATCAGAACCAGTGGAGAGCATCGGATTAGTAATTTCTTGCTGTGGCAAATGGCCTATTCCGAGCTTTATTTTACTGATATCCTCTGGCCGGACTTCAGAAAGGAAGACCTTTTTGAAGCGATTGTAGACTACCAGAAACGCGAACGCCGCTTTGGTAAAATTAGTGAACAATTGAACTAATTTTACTTTTAACACTTTTTAACATGTGTTTAAATTAACTTAGCATCGATTTTTAGATTGTAAATGAAAAGAATATATCAACTCATATTATTGTTATTGATTGGCTTACCAACAATGGCACAGATCACCCGTCCTCAGTCCAGCGTTACTCCGCCTACCTTAAAGGTTAATGGTCTGGACCTGGATTATTTTAATCCTAAAGAGT
Organism: Pedobacter psychroterrae; assembly: GCF_004331695.1. Lineage (GTDB taxonomy): Bacteria > Bacteroidota > Bacteroidia > Sphingobacteriales > Sphingobacteriaceae > Pedobacter > Pedobacter psychroterrae. Next base: position 1,838,475 of record NZ_SJSL01000001.1, read on the forward strand.
ACATAATTGGTGGTACTACCTTAACCGGTACCAAGTATATAGACAAAGATGTGATCATCAGGCTATCCAAACTGACGCAAGGTGAGCGGATAATACTTCCTGGTGAATCCACTGCTAATGCTATAAAAATATTATGGGCACAAGGTCTGTTTGATGATGTAAAGCTGGATATTGTAAAGATTGAAGAGGATACAGTTTACTTTGATATCGAAGTAGTGGAGCGCCCCAGGTTAGCCTCGTTTGATCTCAATGGTGTTAGCAAATCACAAGAAAAGGACATCATGGAAAAGCTGAACGAAAAAACGGCCAAGTCTGTGATCAATGATAATCTGTACAGCTCTACAACAAACACCATAAAACGGTTTTTGCTAGAAAAGGGCTATTTTTTTACCACAGTAAACTATGAAGCAGTTCCTGATTCCAACATGGAGAACGGAATGGTATTGAAAGTAATGATTGATAAAGGGCGGAAGGTAAAAATAAATCAGATCAATTTTACCGGAAACAAAAACTTTTCTGCAGCGACACTGAGGAAGTACCTGAAGAAAACCAAACAACAGGCTTTTTATAAAGTATTTGGTTCGGGTAAGTTTAATAAGGAAAAATACGAAGAGGATAAACTCACGCTAATAGCCAAGATGCACGATAAGGGTTATCGTGATGCTGCCATCCTCAGAGACACTGTTTATCAGTTTAGTGATAAAGCTGTAAGCATAGATATAGACCTTTATGAAGGTCCTAAATACTATTTTGGGGAAATCACCTGGGCTGGAAATGCCAAGTACGTTACGAAAGATCTTGAAAGAGTATTGGGTATTGAAACAGGTGAAGTATTTAGCGAGGAGAAACTTGAAAAGAAATTAAGAGGCAGCGCGAGCGGAGATGATGTTTCCAGTCTTTATATGGACGACGGATATTTGACTTTTAATGTAGATCCGGTGCAAACCAGGATCCATGGAGATACGGTTGATCTGGAAATGCGTATTTACGAAGGCCCCCAATATACGAATAACCGTATTTCTGTAAAAGGTAATACGATCACTAATGACAGGGTGGTATTGCGCGATGTGCGTACCAGACCAGGTGAAAAATTCTCTAAGGCATCATTGATACGAACAGTTCGTGAGATTGGACAGTTGGGGAACTTTGATGAATCCAAAACAGTTCCGGATGTGAAACCGAATGCTGTAGATGGTACTGTTGATATTAGCTATATAGTAGAAGAGAAACCTTCTGATCAGATTGAATTGTCCGGTGGTTTTGGAGGTGGTAATATCATTGGGACTTTAGGCTTGACTTTTAACAATTTCTCATTGAGGAACCTGTTTAATCTGGAAGCTTATAAGCCACTGCCAAAAGGCGACGGACAGAAACTGAGCCTTCGCGGACAAACAAACGGTAAATATTATCAATCATATAGCTTTTCGTTTTCTGAGCCATGGTTAGGCGGCAGAAAGCCAATCAGCTTTGGGGTGAGTGCATTTACTTCATTGCAATCAAACGGTTTAGGTATCACTAATTCACAGTTCCAAAAGATACGTCTGAATGGTGTTACAGTTAGTTTGGGAAGAAGATTGAACTTTCCGGACAACTACTTCCAACTGAGTCATGCGATTAACGTGCAACAGTATATTTTGAATAACTATCCCGGATATTTGTTTAGTTCAGGAACTTCATACAATTTTAACTTAACGCAGGAGTTAAGCAGAGATTCAAGAAACTCTCCGATATTCCCAACTGACGGATCTTACTTTAGGTTTACTATTCAGGCTACCCCACCTTACTCTTTGTTCAATGACTTGAACTATGCTACTGCTCCGGATAAGGAACGTTATAAATTTACCGAGTACCATAAATGGAAATTTGAATCACAGTGGTTCCAGCGCTTAGTGGGTAAGTTCGTCATAAAAGCCCAGGCACAATTTGGATTCCTGGGAACTTATAACCCATCTGTTGGACAGTCGGCATTTGAACGCTTTAAACTAGGTGGTGATGGTATGCAGGGATTTGATTTCCTTCAGGGATCAGAGTTGATCGCTATGCGGGGTTATGCTAATAATACGGTGATCCCTGTGGGGGCCAATCCTACGATAGCTCAAAATTCAGGTAGTCCGATCTTTACTAAATACGTAATGGAACTTAGATACCCGGTAATTGCGAGTCAGCAGGCTACGGCCTTTTTGGTAGCCTTTGGTGAGGCAGGTAATACCTGGGATAAGTTTGGGGATTTCAATCCTTTTAACGTAAGACGCTCTGTTGGTTTGGGTGCAAAGATATTTTTACCGATATTCGGATTGTTGGGGATTGATTATGGATATGGGTTTGATAAAATTCCTGGATTACCAGATGCAAACAAAGGGCAGTTCCATTTCAGTATAGCCCAACAACTTGGAGGATTTTAATTTTAGGACCTATGAAAAAGTATTTTTTAATTTGCTTTCTGGTGTTTACATGTTTAGGAACATTTGCTCAAAAATTTGCATATGTTGATACAGAATATATCCTTAAGCATCTGCCGGAATATAAGTCTGCATTAAGTCAGTTGAATGTACTGTCTGAGCAATGGCAACAGCAGGTAGATAATAATTTTACTGATCTGGATAAGATGTATAAAGCTTATCAGGCTGATCAGGTCTTGCTGACAGAAGACATGCGCAAGCGGAGGGAAAATGAAATTATTGAGAAGGAAAAGCTGGCTAAAGATTTTCAGCGCAAAATATTCGGGCCTGAAGGGGACCTATTTCAGAACAGATCCAAATTACTGGAGCCGATCCAGACAAAAGTAACAAAGACAATAGCTGAAATTGCGAAAGCTAAATTCTTTGATTTTATCTTTGACAAGAGCAGTGAGGCAACTATGATGATTTATGCAAGCAGCAATTATGATGTAAGTAATGACGTCATTGTCAGGTTAGGATACAAACCGGGATCGATATTGAAATAGAAAGAGAAAATATATAAATTTAAACACAATTATTAAGAAAAATAGAGATGAGAAAGTTAATGAAAGCATTTTTTGTAGCAGGATTATTATTGTTCACTGCCAACATCGCTAATGCACAACAAAAAATGGCGCATTTAAACTCAGCATTGATCATAGAAGCTATGCCTGAAGTTAAAACTGCCAAAGCAACGCTTGAAGCACTGCAAAAGACTAAGACTGCTGAGATTGAAAAAATGATTACTGAGTATCAAACAACACTTCAGGCTGCAGAAGCGAAACAAAAAACTTTAAGTGAAGCCAACAAAGAAGCAGTTGGAAAAGAATTGCAAACAATGGGTGCTGCATTGCAGGATCTTGAAAAACGTATCGGAGATGCAAAAGCAAAAGCTCAGCAAGAAATTGAACAGAAAAATGCGGAATTGTTTAATCCGATCCAAATAAAGGCAGATGCAGCTATAAAAGCTGTTTCAAAGGAAAAAGGTTATGCTTATGTTTTTGATACAGCTAACCAGGCACTTGTTTATTGGGATGGTGGCGAAGATATCACTGCTTTAGTTAAAACTAAACTGGGTATTGCTGCAACTGCTGCAGCCGCACCAAAAAAGTAATTAGAAATTTTACTTAAATTGCGGGATTAGGTGACAGAACCTGGTCCCGTTTTTTTTGCTATGAGTACAAATTATTCTATAGGTATCTTTGATTCCGGTTATGGCGGCCTGACAGTCTTTAAGTCCATTGCCGAAAAACTGCCGGCGTATAATTATATATATCTTGGGGATAACGCCAGATCTCCCTATGGAGATCATTCTTATGAAACCGTTTATCAGTATACATTGGAATGTGTGGAATGGCTGTTTGCCCAGGGATGCCCATTGGTTATTCTCGCCTGTAATACGGCCTCTGCCAAAGCACTGAGGTCAATACAGCAAAAGATCTTGCCTTTCAAATATCCGCATCACCGGGTTTTGGGTGTCATTCGTCCAACAGCGGAAATAATTGGAGCATTTACTACTTCTAAGGTCGTTGGCGTGATGGGGACAAGGGGCACTGTAAATTCTGAATCTTATCTAATCGAAATCAATAAATTCTTTCCTGAAATTAATGTTTTGCAGCAAAGCTGCCCAATGTGGGTACCGTTGGTTGAAAATAATGAGCATGTTAACCCCGGTGCAGATTATTTTGTAGAAAAGTATATTGGCGAATTGTTTGGCAGGAACCTAAATATTGATTGTCTGTTGCTTGCCTGCACCCATTATCCACTACTGATGGATAAGATAAAATCTTTTCTGCCGGATGATGTTACTGTTCTGGGTCAAGGTGAGATCGTAGCCAATAGCCTGGCGCTTTACCTGGAAAATCACCCGGAGATTGAAACGCTGCTGGCCAGGGAAGGGAAGCGGCAGTTTTTTACATCGGGAGACATCGCTACATTTGATAGGCAGGCTTCGGTTTTTTTTGGCGCACAGATTTGTTCATCAACTGTTCGTACGGGCATCGTATAGGCTTAAAATTGCTTCAATTATAATCTCAATGAAATGATTATATTTCTTTCTAGGTTCTGACTATTATTAACTCTAAATTTGCGGCTCAAATTAGAAGCCCAATGAGTGATTCGATAAAACATGAATGTGGAATAGCCTTTATCCGTCTTTTAAAACCGCTCTCTTATTACCAGCAAAAATACGGAACTGCACTTTATGGATTGAATAAGCTTTACCTTTTAATGGAAAAGCAGCATAACAGGGGCCAGGATGGAGCTGGTATTGCAACCATTAAGCTCGATGTAAAGCCAGGTCACAGATATATCAGTAGATACCGGTCAATGGCACAAAATGCAGTGGCAGATATATTTGGGTATGTTCAACACAAATTTGTAGACATACAGAATGAAACTCCTGAATTGATGCTGGATGCGGAATGGCTAAAATCTAATGTTAGTTTTATCGGTGAGGTTTTATTAGGTCATTTACGCTATGGTACACATGGCAAAAATAGCATCGAAAATTGTCATCCGTTTTTACGTCAGAATAACTGGATGACCCGTAATCTTGTGATTGCAGGTAATTTTAACATGACCAATGTTGATGAGCTGCTTGAACAGTTGTACGAGCTTGGTCAGCATCCGAAAGAGCAGGCTGATACGGTGACTGTTTTAGAGAAAATCGGCCATTTTCTTGACGATGAAAACCAGGAGCTATTTGACGAGTATAAGAAAGAAGGACTGGACAACGTAGAGATCACACATAAGATTTCAGAAAATCTGGATATTGCTAAAATATTGAGACGTTCGGCGAAGAATTGGGATGGCGGTTATGCGATATCAGGTATTGTGGGTAATGGTGATGCGTTCATACTGCGCGATCCTTCAGGGATACGTCCCGCTTTTTACTATCAGGATGATGAGATTGTTGTAGCAGCGTCTGAAAGACCTGCCATACAGACGGCCTTCAACATCGCATTCAGAGATGTTAAAGAAATTGAACCTGGACATGCCCTGATCGTTAAAAAAGATGGCACAGTAACACAGGAGATCTTTAGAGAGCCAGAAGAAAAGAGAGCCTGTTCTTTTGAACGCATTTACTTTTCAAGAGGGAGTGATGCAGAGATATATAGGGAAAGAAAGCATCTGGGGGCGTTACTATGCAAGCAAATATTGAATGCAGTAAATGCCGATCTAAAGAATACGGTATTTTCATTTATACCTAATACCGCCGAGGTTTCCTTTTATGGAATGGTAGAAGGATTGCACAGCTATATCAGGCAGGTGCAGAAAGATACGTTGTTACACCGTAAGGATTTGCTAAACGACGATCAGCTGGAAGAATTATTATCAATGAACCCGAGAGTTGAGAAGCTGGCAATAAAGGATGTGAAGCTGCGAACTTTCATTACCCAGGATGCTGACAGACAGGATATGGTAGCGCATGTTTATGATACTACTTATGGTGTGATCAAAAACCATACTGATACGCTGGTTGCTGTAGACGATTCGATTGTAAGAGGGACAACGCTTAAACAGAGTATTATAAAAATTATAGACCGGTTACACCCAAAGAAGATCATCATTGTTTCTTCTGCACCTCAGATCCGCTATCCGGACTGCTATGGTATAGATATGTCTAAAATGGGCCAGTTTGTAGCATTTGAAGCGGCTATACAATTGCTGAAAGCCAGAGGGATGGAACAGATCATAGAAGAGGTGTACCAAAAGTGTAAAGCCTCATTACTTTTGCCAAAAGAGCAAATTGTAAATCACGTTAAGGACATTTACAGGCCATTTAAGCAAGAAGAGATTTCAGCTCAGATTACAAAAATTATTACACCTGAAAATATCAATGCAGAGGTTGAGGTAATTTATCAGACTTTGGATAATCTTCATGTAGCATGTCCCAATCATAGGGGTGATTGGTATTTTTCAGGAAACTATCCTACACCCGGAGGAAACAAAGTGGTAAATAAAGCTTTTGTAAACTGGAAAGAAGGAAATAATCAAAGAGCCTATTAAAAATACGCAGCTGTTTTATTAGTAATTCTTGATAATCACTTCTATAAAGAGTCTGATGGCGAATATCAGGATGACTACCCCAGCTATTTTATTTAAGTTTTGTATGCTTTTTTCCTTAATCCTATACCGTAGTTTGGCGGCATAATAGGTCTTGAGACAGTCAACTGATACCTGAGTTGCCATTGCAATCATAAAAAATACGATTTTTTCTGACATGTTATAATGAAGCTGTACCGATATGATCCCTCCGACCATGATCCAAAACATTAGTGTTGAGGGTGATAAAAGACACATAAGGAAGCCCTTTAAGACGTAGCCGCGTTTTCTGATTTTTAAAGTTTCGGAAATATCATAGTTCACCTTGACTTTATTAAAAATATAATAAAGACCTATCCCAAATAAAAAGAGTCCGCCAATTATGCTAATGTATTGATTGTATTCAGCGTTATAATCTACAAATTGTGAGCTGAACAGGGTTAACACAATGAATATTATATCACTGAACACTACGCCAATAGCTAAAGAAAACCCGGCCTTGAAGCCTTTTTCTATACTTGTTTTTATCATCGAAAAGAACACAGGGCCTGTTAAAAAAGAAAATAATATCCCTGCGCCTATCCCTTGTAGTATTGCTTCAAACATTCAGCTAAACCTATATAAAACGCTAATATGCAATTTTAAACATAAAACAACAGTATTTCCCAATAGTTTCATTGCATATACATAACTCTAACGCTGTATAGATATTACACTTTCGCTTACAGTTTTTTTTATTTATGTTTAGCACACTAAATTTATATTAACCAAAAATATGGAAAAACAATCGCAAAAAAATTACGGTACCGCGTTGTACACAATTATTACTGTGTTCTTCTTCTGGGGCTTTGTGGCAGCATCAAATGGGATATTTATTCCATTTTGTAAAACTCATTTCAATTTAACCCAGTTTGAGTCACAATTAATTGACTTTACTTTTTATGGGGGATATTTTATCGGATCACTCATTCTGTACTTTGCTTCGCAGGCCAGTAAAGTGGATATTTTAAATAAAATGGGGTATAAGAATGGTATTATTGCCGGTTTGGTAATTTCTGCCGGAGGTGCTTTACTGATGATTCCAGCGGTACAGTCAGGATCATTTATTTTTATTCTTATCACCTTTTTTGTGATTGCTCTTGGTTTCTCCCTTCAACAGACTGCTGCTAATCCTTTTGTAGTAGCTTTGGGTAATCCTGAAGGCGGGGCACACCGTTTAAACCTGGCAGGCGGGATCAATAACCTTGGTGGCCTAATGGGCCCTGTAATTGTAAGTGTGGTGTTATTTGGTACCGCAAATGATGCTGTCGCAAAAACAGTAGAGATTTCGTCCATTAATAATCTTTATTATATTTTAGCTGGTCTTTTCCTGGCTGTAGCTATATTTTATGCTTTTTCAAAGCTTCCTGATGTAACCAGTAATGAAACTGTAGAAAGCAGCCCTAAACCTACTGGTCCTCTTGTAGTCATGATCTTAGGATTTTTAATGGTCGCTGCTGCCGGACCAATTGCGAATATGACAGGGATCAGTGCATCGGCACTCGTTTATTCATCCCTTGTTATTATTCTTGGCGCTTTAATGTATGGGTATCTGGCCAAAAAGGATACTAATTCAGCCAAATGGGGCGCTATGCAATATCCCCAGTTGATTTTGGGTATGCTGGCTATTTTTATGTATGTTGGAACTGAAGTGACCATACAAAGTAACCTTGGATCATTGTTAAATCTGCCGGAATTTGGAAGTTTAACAAATGCTGACATTAAGCCTTATATCTCTCTATACTGGGGAAGTATGATGATCGGCCGATGGACGGGTGCTATCAGTGCATTTAACTTAACTAAAAGCACACGTAATATATTGACTGTGATTGTTCCTTTTGTGGCTTTTGGTGTGATTTTGTTGGTAAACCATGCTACCGGTACAGATGTGGGCAACCTATACGCTTACGGTATCTGTATTGTAGTTATGATTGCAGCATTTTATATCGGACAGGAAAAGCCAGCAAAGACACTGGCTGTGTTTGGTACTTTAGGCGCTTTAGCTATGCTGGTTGGCTTATTCACAACCGGACACGTCGCTATCTTTGCTTTTGTAAGCGGCGGATTATGCTGCTCTATTATGTGGCCATCAATTTTTGCCCTGTCTATCACCGGATTAGGAAAATATACCAGTCAAGGTTCTTCATTTTTGATCATGATGATTTTGGGCGGTGCAATTATTCCACCAATCCAAGGTGAGTTGGCAGATAGCAGCTTTGGGATTCATAATTCTTATATTGTTCCTGTAATTGGCTTTGCTTATCTTGTTTTCTTTGCCTGGAAAGTAAGTAATGAATTGAAAAAACAAGGGATAAACATAGAAGAAATATCCGCAGAAGGCGGCCATTAATCACACATCATTTAAAAGCTGTCTGTCAATGCTGACGGGCAGCTTTTTATTTATAAAATATGAGCAAACCAAGTTTCAATCATATATTCATGAATTTGGCTACTGATCTGGCCAGCCGTTCACATTGTGTACGTGCCCATGTTGGGGCTGTTTTAGCAAAAGATACGCGGATTATTTCTATCGGATACAATGGTCCGCCCGCCGCTACGCACAACTGTGATGAGGAATGGCCGGATACAGGCTGCGCCCGGGATTCAAAAGGCAGTTGTTCGCTGGCTTTGCATGCTGAAGAGAATGCGATCTTGTATGCAGTGAAAAATGGGTCCAAAATAGCAGGCTCAACGTTGTATACTACGCTTTCTCCATGTATTGCGTGTGCACGTTTAATTCTGTCTTCGGGGATCAAAGTAGTTTACTTCAAAGATTCCTATGCAGCATACAAAGGATTGCCAAGTGATGAAGGTGTTGATTTTTTAAGAAGGTTCGGTGTGGAGGTAATTAAATTTTCTTAACTTTGGCCATGCTAGAAAAAATCATAATTCTCGATTTTGGTTCCCAATATACACAGTTAATTGCCCGCAGGGTTCGCGAATTAAACGTTTATTGCGAAATTCATCCCTTCAATAATATTCCTGAGATCACTTCTGATGTAAAAGGTATTATTTTTTCAGGTAGTCCATATTCTGTTCGCCAGGAAGACGCACCGCAGATAGATTTAAAAAGATTTCATAATAATTATCCTGTTTTGGCAGTTTGCTATGGTGCACAATATATAGCACAACATTCAGGTGGAGAAGTTCAGCCTTCTTCAACCCGTGAATATGGAAGGGCAAACTTAAACTACGTAGACCCAAATAATAAACTTTTTAAGAATATAGGTATTGGGTCCCAGGTATGGATGTCACATGGGGATACCATTACTGTTGTACCTGAAAATTTTGAACTGATAGCCAGTACTGACAGCGTAAAAGTTGCAGCTTTCCAGGTCAAAGACTCTCAGACTTACGCCATACAGTTTCACCCTGAGGTAACACATAGTACAGATGGCAAACAACTTTTAGAGAATTTCCTGGTAGACATTTGCGGATGTAAACAAGAATGGACTCCTGATGCATTCGTCGAAACTACCATAGCCGCCCTGCAGGAGAAGCTGGGTGATGACAAAGTGGTACTCGCACTGTCGGGTGGTGTAGACTCAAGTGTTGCAGCAATATTACTACATAAGGCAATCGGCAAAAACCTTCATTGTATTTTTGTAGACAATGGTTTATTGCGTAAGGATGAGTATGAGGCCGTACTTGAGCAATACAAGCATCTTGGCTTAAATATTAAAGGGGTAAATGCCAAAGACCGTTTTCTTAGCCAGCTTGCAGGCCTGAAAGATCCGGAGCTGAAGCGTAAAGCGATAGGCCGCGTATTCATTGAAGTATTCGATGATGAAGCGCATGAAGTGCAGGATGTAAAGTGGCTTGCACAAGGCACTATATATCCTGACGTAATAGAATCTGTTTCTGTCAAAGGACCTTCTGCAACTATAAAATCGCACCATAATGTTGGCGGCTTGCCAGACTTTATGAAATTGAAAGTTGTTGAGCCGCTAAATACGCTTTTTAAAGACGAGGTTAGAAGGGTAGGAAGGTCCCTGGGACTTGAGGATTTTATCATAGGCCGTCATCCTTTTCCTGGTCCGGGTCTGGCGATAAGAATTCTTGGAGATGTTACCGCAGAGAAGGTAGCTATTCTTCAGGAAGCAGATGCAATATATATCAATAACCTTAAGGAAGCAGGCCTATACGATCAAGTCTGGCAGGCAGGAGCTATATTTCTACCGGTTCAGTCCGTTGGAGTAATGGGTGATGAACGAACCTATGAAAATGTAATTTGTCTGCGTGCTGTTGAATCTGTTGACGGTATGACTGCTGATTGGTGCCATCTTCCATATAACGTACTCGCAAAAATTTCTAACGAAATAATTAACAAAGTAAAAGGAATTAACCGCGTTGTATATGATATTAGCTCAAAACCACCAGCTACAATTGAGTGGGAATAAATGGTTCATTGTCTGTATATTTCTTTTTTTAGCGGGGTGTTCCCCAAAGATTGTACCGACCGTTACCAAACCTGTTGTTCCTGAGGTTGTAGAAAAAGTTGTCGAAAAAAAGCCTGAAACCAAGTTTACACAGGCCAATGTTGCTCTGCTTATTCCTTTCAGATTGAATGAAGTAAAATTGAAATCGGCAACAAAGGCCACTATAGAACAATCTGCAATGGCAATAGATTTCTATCAGGGATTTAAACTTGGTATGGACTCCGCTGCGGCATCAGGATTAAATTTTAAACTGAATGTATTCGATACGCGTGATAATGACTCACACATAGATGAGCTTATCAGGAAAAACAATGGCCTTGCTGAAAGTAACATAATCATTGGCCCTGTTTTTCCACAGGGGTTGAAGCATATTGCAAATTTTGCTGCAGCTAAAGGAATCCCGGTTGTAAATCCGCTTGCAGCAACACATCCTGATGAATTTCACAATCCCAATTTGATATCCGTTGTAAATAACATTGACCTGCACGCAGCTAAAGTGGGTAATTATATTACCAGGAGTTATAATCCTGCCAGAACGGTCATTGTACTTATTAATCCAAAAGGGCCTGACCAGGTAATGGCTGACCCGATAAAGGCTTATTTTTCTAATCACAAAGAATTTGTTTTTCAGGAGTATGCTTCTGTTTTTACGATGGAGATGAGTCTCATTAAGGGTAAAACTTATGTGATCATTGTCAGTTCATCTGACAGAAATTTTGTCGTGCCGACGATAGATAAACTCATTAAGATGAAAAATGCAGGCTTGAATGTGGTACTGTACGGACATCCTGACTGGATCAAACAAAATTACAATATTGATAAATTACAGGCACTTAGTACTACCGTAAGTTCATCTTATAAAGTGGATTATACAAGTCCTGGAGTTAATACATTTATAAAGAAATATAGGGCTGCATTTAATTTTGAACCTGGAGAATATTCTTTTAAAGGGTTTGATGTAGGCTATTATTTTGCCAGTCTGATCTCCAGACATAAAGCGGATTTTCTGAAATATCTTACTAAAGAAAAATATAAGGGGCTGCACAATAGCTTTTCTTTCTATTATGATGAAAAATTGGGTTATATAAATACAAGTCTGATGTTGTTACGTTACCGGGATTTTTCGCTAAAAATTATAGAATGAGGGTAGAACACCAGCTCAGGGCATTTAAACAGGTTTTTGAAAACTACGACGGAGCAGTTCCTCTGCACCGGTTTCTTTTCAGTTATTTCAAACAACATAAGCAAATGGGTTCCTCAGACAGGCGCTGGGCCACCCGATATATCTATAGTTTTTTTCGTTTAGGAAAGGCTTTAATTAAGGAGCCTCAGATTACCAGACTGGCGATCGCTGATTTTCTTTGCAATGATACTTTGAGCCTGATTGTAGAGACAGAATTGCCGCTATTAAAAAATGCTATTACCAATTCTGTTAAGGAGAAATTAGATTTAGTAAAAAAGTACTTTCCTGAGTTTCAACTGAGGGATGTTTTTCACTTTCAGGAAGAACTAAGCGCAGAGATTGAACACCAGGATTTCTATACTTCTTTTTTTACTCAGCCTGATTTGTTCATTAGGGTTAAGGCTGATTATTTAGAACAGCTTAAGAAAAAATTAGAAGAGGAAGGCATAACTGCCGAGGCAATCAGTGCTACTGCCTTAGCCCTTCCTAATGGTACAAAGTTAGAAAAATTAGTGCCAGACCAGAGGCATTACCAGGTACAAGATCTTTCCTCTCAGGCAACCGGAGGCTTGTTTAAGCCGCAGCAATGGGATTATTGGTGGGATTGCTGTGCTGCTTCAGGTGGTAAGTCCCTGCTTTTGCATAGCGTGGAACCTACTGTGCAATTATTGGTTAGCGATGTTAGAGAAAATAGCCTGCACAATCTTGAAGAGCGTTTCCGGGATGCCGGATTAAAGAAATACCAAAAAAAGGTATTGGATTTACTTCAAAATAATGACCAGGACCTGCATCATTATGAATTTGACGGAATTATTCTGGATGCTCCGTGTACTGGCTCCGGTACCTGGGGAAGGACTCCGGAGATGTTATATTATTTTGACACGCATAAAATCAATTATTTCTCGAAATTACAGAAAGCTATTGCGGCCAATGTAGTTAAATACCTTAAAGAGGGCAAGCCCCTGATTTATATTACCTGCTCTGTATTTAAAGCAGAAAATGAAGAGGTTGTTGAGTGGCTTATAAAAGAACTGCCATTAAAACTTGAAAGAGCGGAAGTAATAAAAGGCTATAACAATAATGCAGACACTATGTTTGCGGCAAGGCTAATTAAGCTTTAACCAGCTCTATAATCCGGTATTGTTTCTGAACAGCTTAATGGCGATGGCAAGTAAAATAATACCAAATGCTTTTCTGAGTACATTTAATCCCGATTTTCCAAAAAGCTTTTCCAGTCGTTCGGTATTCTTAAGTACGAAATAGACAAACAGCATATTTATAAGTATTCCCACAATGATATTTTGAGTGGCATATTCCGTCTTCAGCGACAATAGGGTGGTCATGGTCCCTGCACCGGCTATTAAAGGAAAAGCCAAAGGGACGATGGATACCGTTTCAGGAGCGTCGCCTTCCTTGAATATCGCAAGCCCCAAAACCATCTCCATAGCGATAAAGAAAATCACCAGAGAACCAGCAATGGCAAAGGAAGCCACATCCAAGCCTATTACTTTTAAGAGCGTTTCACCTGCAAACAGGAAAATAATCATGAGTACTGTGGCGACTATAGTAGCCTTTTCCGATTGGATATGACCAGCTTTTTTTCTCAGTTCAATAACAATAGGAATTGATCCCAGGATATCTATGATGGCAAAAAGCACCATTGAAGTTGACAAAATTTGACTGAAATTGAATTCCATAGCAGTTAATCTTTATCAGACAAAGGTAGCGTTAAATCTAACAAAAAAGCCACTCCTGTAAGGGGGTGGCTTTTTTGTTAGATTTAACGCTACACTTATTTTGTATGTATATTACCGGCAGTCATAGAGCGGTATAGGTAAAGCAACATGTGCGCTGCTGCAAATATCAACGAGAAATAATACAGTCCGGTATCGGCACCATCGGTAATTTTATGGTGTATTATGGCGACAATAACTAACAAAACGGAAAGTCCTATACCTACATAAGATACTGTTTTTGTACTTTTCACTAAGGTTGCGTGCAGATTGTCAGAAAGTAAACTGTTTCTCATTCCGTAGAACAAGTAAACATTTATACCAATAATCATCCATACTATTAACCGTACCCAGGTATCTAATGGTAAGAATACCATCATACCCAGACATACCAGTACACCTAAAATAGGGATCAGGGGAACCAAAGGAACTTTGAATGCTCTCGGTAAGTCTGGCATGCGCTTTCTCAAAATAACAATACCAATACATACCAGGATAAAGGCAAGCAGCGTACCGATACTTGTCATCTCACCAACTACAGTGGCTGGTACAAATGCAGCAAACAAACTCACAAACACCATGAACAATAGATTGCTTTTAGCAGGTGTGCTGTATTTGGAGTGTACTTTTGAGAAAACTTTAGGTAGTAAACCATCTTTACTCATCGAGAAGAATACCCTTGATTGTCCCAATAACATAACCAGGATAACCGATGCATATCCTCCCAGAATGGCCAGGATGATTAGCTTATTTAACCATGGGTAAGCGGGAGTGACTACTCCGGAAGCATCTTTAACACCCATGTTGTCAATGGCAACAGCTACAGGAGCAATACCGTCCTGACCTTTAAATAAGTCGTAGTTGGCCACACCTGTCATTACGTGTGCAAAAAGGATGTAGAGAATAGTACAGATAAATAAAGACACCAGGATACCAATGGGCATGTCTTTTTTAGGATTTTTCGCTTCCTGTGCAGCTGTAGAAACAGCATCAAATCCTATATAGGCAAAGAAAACAATTCCCGCGGCGCGTATGACTCCCCCCCATCCGTGTGTAAATACACTTTCGTGACCAGGCTTGTCGGCAGGAATAAAATAAGGCGAATAGTTTTCAGAATTAATGTATTTCCAACCTAAAAGAATAAATATGAAAACGATCACCACTTTGACGGCCACAATTAGCCCATTAATAAATGCGGATTCGCTGGTTCCCCTAATCAATACAAGTGACATTAATACAATGATGAATACAGCTGGAAGATTAAACATTCCTGAAACAATGGTTCCATCTACCAGTGTAGCATGCTCAAAAGGGGACATCGTTATCTCAGCCGGGAGATGAAGGTCGTAATATGCGAGGAATTTGACCAGGTACCTGCTCCAGCTAATGGATACTGTTGCCGCACCTAATGCATATTCAAGCACAAGGTCCCATCCAATAATCCAGGCAATAAATTCGCCCATTGTGGCATAAGAATAGGTGTAAGCGCTCCCAGCTACAGGGATCATTGACGCGAATTCTGCATAACACAAACCAGCAAATGCACAGCCCAGCGCTGCAATAACGAAAGAGACCGTAATGGCAGGACCTGCGTTATTGGCTGCTGCGGATCCGGTTATGGAGAATAATCCAGCCCCGATAATAGCACCAATACCTAAAGCTACAAGATTTACAGGACCAAGCGTCCGTTTAAGGGACCCTTCTCCACTCTCTGCAGCTTCTTTTGTAAGTAAGTCAATTGACTTTCTAAAATTCATAGTTTAAAGTTTAGTTTAAAGTATATGTATAGTGCCGTTTAATTTGTAATTGGAATGTCAAACCTAAAGAAAATATTTTTAAAAGTAAAAGGGATTTTTATTCAAAATCCCTTTTATATAGCAGCAATAAATTAGTAGTTTTGAAGTGTATCGGTCACATTTTTAATGGTGTCAATTGTTTCCGTTCCTGCTGCGTCGACCGTTCTTCTGGTCTCAATTTCTTTTCTGATCTCTGTGGTCACGGGCTTTTCTCCTTGTACCGCTGAGGTTGTAGATCCTACACCTACCGCAATGTATGGTGCGATGACCAGAGAAACAATTGACATCAGTTTGATCAGGATGTTCATAGAAGGTCCTGAAGTATCTTTAAACGGGTCACCAACAGTATCACCTGTTACCGAAGCTTTATGCGGCTCAGATTTTTTGTAAAACATCTCACCGTTAATATTAACCCCTTTTTCAAAGGATTTCTTAGCATTGTCCCATGCGCCACCGGCATTACTCTGGAAAATCCCCATTAATACGCCTGTCACAGTAACGCCTGCCAGCAAGCCGCCTAGCACTTCAGGGCCAAAGATAAATCCAACAACAACCGGAGTAATCAATGCAATGGCACCTGGAAGCATCATTTCGCGAATGGATGCTTCGGTCGAGATTGCAACACATTTTTCATATTCCGGTTTCGCTTTATACTCCATAATTCCAGGAATCTCACGAAACTGTCTGCGCACTTCCTGTACCATATCCATTGCAGCTTTACCAACCGCCTGTATACATAATGCAGAGAACACGAACGGAATCATACCGCCGACGAACAAGCCAGCCAGTACAGGGGCTTTATAAATATCAATTGCTGATATACCTGCAATTCCGACAAAGGCGGCAAATAAAGCCAGGGAAGTTAAGGCAGCAGAGGCTATTGCAAACCCTTTACCGGTAGCTGCAGTTGTATTTCCTACCGCATCCAGGTTGTCCGTGCGCTCACGTACTTCAGGGGGCAGTTGGCTCATTTCCGCTATACCTCCTGCATTATCAGCGATAGGGCCAAAGGCATCAATAGCCAGTTGCATAGCTGTAGTTGCCATCATACCTGCAGCAGCAATAGCCACCCCATATAAACCTGCAAAATAATAAGAAGCCATAATACCACCAGCCAAAACCAGAATTGGAATAACCGTAGATTTCATGCCTACAGACAGACCAGCTATGATATTTGTAGCGTGACCAGTAGAAGATTGCTGTATAATTGAATTAACAGGTGCTTTGCCCATTGCGGTATAATACTCTGTTACGATACTCATGATCGTACCCACTACCAAACCAACCAGGATCGCATAGAACACATTGATATTCGAAAATTCATATCCCCTAAGACTTAATGTCTCAGGCAGCATCCACATAACAATAAAGTAAGATGCCACTCCTGTAATAACAATAGAAGACCAGTTACCCAAATTTAATGCAGTTTGAACATTAGATTTTTCATCTTTTATAGTTACAAACCAAGTCCCGATGATAGAGAAAATGATTCCTAGTCCACATATTAACATTGGTAACAAGATAGGGGACATGCCGCCAAAAGCATCAGCTTTAGCGTCAATTTCCTGACCAAGTACCATGGTTGCTAAAATCGTTGCTACATACGAACCGAAAAGATCGGCGCCCATACCTGCCACGTCACCTACGTTATCACCCACGTTATCAGCAATGGTAGCAGGGTTACGGACATCATCCTCTGGTATACCGGCTTCTACCTTACCCACTAAGTCTGCACCTACGTCGGCAGCCTTGGTATATATACCCCCACCTACACGTGCAAATAATGCAATAGACTCTGCTCCTAAAGAAAAACCGGTCAGCACTTCAATCGCAGTTTTCATATGGATAGCATTTACACCATCAGCTCCGATTACATCAAAGTAATGAAGGAACACAATAAAAAGACTTCCAAGTCCAAGTACAGCCAATCCTGCCACACCAAGCCCCATTACCGTACCGCCTGTAAAAGAAACCTTAAGAGCTTGTTTTAAACTCGTTCTGGCCGCTTGAGTAGTACGTACATTGGCCTTAGTAGCTGATCTCATTCCAATATATCCTGCCAATGCCGACAACACGGCTCCGATCACAAAAGATATACAAATGATCCAGCTGGAATGAAGTTCCACGCCGTTTACTTCATGGACGGTACCAGAATACGCAAGTAAAGCAGCTGTGAATACCACAAATATGCTGAGCACTTTCCATTCGGCCTTTAAAAAGGCCATTGCACCGTCAGCTATATAGCCGGCCAGTTCCTGCATATTTTCGTCACCAGCGTCCTGCTTGGTTACCCAGGCACTCTTAACGGCCATTACCAGAATACCTATCAGGCCCAGTACGGGAATAAAATAGATTAAATTGTTTTGTAAAAACTCCATATGTTGATCGTATCGTTTTAGTTTAATATTTGTTTTTCAATAGTGTTTTAAACTGTTTTGAAGCGCCTTTCCCATTTTACTTTTGATACAATAGGTAAACTATTTAGTAACATGAGGGGGATGCAAAAATAAGCGTGTTTATGTAATTACCAAATTTTTAATGAACTGATTGTTGTTTTTTTCTAAACAATTCGTTGTCAGCACTGATTTAGCATTATGTGTACCCGTATTTTTAGGCTGTCGATGCTCATATTAATCCGACTTCAACTATGATTTTCCAGCAAAAAAGCAATGTTTTATATAGAATTTAGGCAGGAGATTCGGACTAGTGGTGCATCAGGAAATATTTTTAATATATTAGCCTATCAGACCAAATAAAATTTAGTTTGATATAAACCAAACAAACTAAAAAATGAAAGAAGAAATTCAAGACGGTTCTTTTAAAAGAGAGCTGGGGCTGCTGGACGGCACCATGCTGGTTGTAGGCTCTATGATTGGGTCGGGAATATTTATCGTCAGCTCAGATATCGCCAGACAGGTCGGCTCGGCGGGCTGGCTCATCCTCGTTTGGGTGCTCACAGCGGTGATCACAGTCATAGCCGCAGTTAGCTACGGAGAATTAAGTGCTATGTTCCCGAAAGCAGGTGGTCAATATGTCTACCTTAAAGAAGCTTATAATAAGCTGATTGCTTTTTTATATGGCTGGAGTCTTTTTGCTGTGATACAAACCGGTACCATTGCAGCAGTAGGGGTTGCTTTTTCAAAGTTTGCAGCTTATCTGTATGAACCTTTCAGTGAAAATAATATACTCTGGCAGTCTGGTAGTTTCACCCTGCACGCTGCCCAGCTGGTTTCTATAGTTACCATTGTCTTACTTACTTATATAAACAGCAGGGGAGTAAAAAATGGCAAGCTGCTCCAAACTTTCTTAACCATCATCAAAATACTTTCTTTATTAGGCCTGGTAATATTTGGCTTTGCACTTGGTGCCAAAGCAGAAATATGGAATGCCAACTGGGCAGACGTCTGGGGATCGCGCTCATTTAGTCTGGATACCATGACCTGGACATCTATAGGTGGTACAGCTTTACTTTCAGGTATCGCTGCGGCCATGGTAGGCTCTATCTTTTCTGCGGATGCCTGGACAGGGGTTACCTTCATAGCAGGTGAGATTAAAAATCCACAAAAAAATGTAGGGTTAAGCCTTTTCTTAGGCACCTTGATTGTTAGTATTATCTATATCCTTGCCAATCTGATGTATCTGGCCGTTTTACCTTTAGATTCCATCGCCACCGCAAAATCTGATCGTGTAGCGGTAGTCGCAGCCCAATACATTTTTGGTCAGGCAGGCACTATTATAATCGCAGTAATGATCATGATCTCTACCTTTGCATGCAATAACGGTTTGATCATGGCTGGCGCCCGCGTTTATTACACCATGGCAAATGACGGACTGTTCTTTAAGAAAGCTGCTGTTCTCAACCGCTTTGATGTGCCTGAATGGGCTTTATGGATCCAGGGAATCTGGGCTTCGGCATTATGCCTGACAGGTAAATATGGGGCTTTGCTGGATTTCGTGGTGATCATTGTGCTGATCTTTTATATACTCACCATTTACGGGATTTTTATTTTAAGGAGGAAAATGCCAAATGCAGAACGACCGTATAGGGCGTTTGGTTATCCAATATTACCCATGTTTTATATCGTAGTGGCAACAGCACTCTGTATTCTTTTACTGATCTACAAGACAAGTACTTGTGGCTGGGGTGTACTGATCATGTTGCTGGGCATTCCGGTGTATTATCTAACCAAAAACAAGGAACAGGCTTAGTTTGCCGCGCAGAAAGATCTCGCGTAGGTGTCTTTAATTGTTGTATTGCCGGGCGTAGCCATTTACGTAAGGATATAAAATAGAAACAGGGATAAGCATTTAATGCTATCCCTGTTTTAAAGATGGTTGATCCACCACAGATCAACCTAAACCAAACAAACCAACACTATAACGTCTGGAAGTTTGAAAAAGTTTTATTTAATTAAAAATAATTATAAAATTATTTTTGACTGTTCCTGACGGCTCAGAAAACTCAGGGATAGGTTCCTATCCGATAATAATCAAAATGAATTTTAAGCTATAAGACAAGATCAACTATCCGAAAATAGTATACAGCAGGGGTCCGGTATCAACGGTCAACTGCCCTACGGTTACTTTATCAGAAGAAAATAAGGTGTCATTTTCCTGGCTCCCGGAAGGCCAGAATGAAAATACAAGGGCCTCAGATAAAGCTACTTTTTTGATCTATAGTGCGGCTAAAAAGCATGCATCCTATTTTATAGCTACAGCTAATCGCGCTGATCTGGGCTTTTCTGTGGTGCTGGATGAGCAGCTCATTGGCACAGATTTGCATTGCTATATGAGTTTTTGCAATGAAAGCGGCAAATTGGTGGGCAACAGCATGTATGTAGGGCTGGTCTAAAGATTTCAGGTGCTAAGGCATTCATTTTCAGCTAATATTTTGCGCTTTTACTGAGCCTCTTTCAAGTCTTTCTTGTCCAGCCATCCTTTCGTAACAATGCCGTCATTATCGGTGTGCGTTACGTAAATATATCCGTTCTGTTCGTCCACAACAGTGAATTTGGCGTTTACCCATAACCCAAACACACCTCTTCGCGGGTATTCCGTTCCGGGACCGTCATAAAAATATAGGGTTCCTTTAGGCAGTTTATATTTCTTTCCATCACTGGCCACTGTAGTCTCCGTAGTTTTAGGACTGCTCACTGGCGGCGTAGGCTTAGCCTCTGCACCAGTTTGCTTTTCAAATTCTTTTTGCAGACTATCTACATTGGTATCCTGCACTGCGGTATCCATAATGATTGGTTTTATTGCAGTAGTATCTGGCGATGAATCTGTCACATTCGCCAAGGTATCCGTCTTTTCTTCAATGACTGGCTCTTCATACACAACCTGAGGTTTAACATCCCCTCTTAAAATTGAATAGGCTGTAAAACCTGCCAGTGCAATGATTAATAAAATCATGACTGCAAAAACTGGTCTTGATATTTGCACAAAGGCCCCATCAGGTTCAGTAATTTCTTTTACTTGCGGCTTTTGGGGTAGTACAGGTGAAGGAATTTCCTGTCTGTCTTCGTGTACATTGTTTAATATAGCCTCCTGTAGCGAAGCTCCATTAGCAAATCTGTGTTCCGGTCTTTTTTCCAGGCATTTCTTAATGATTCCCAGCAGCCATGAAGGAACTTTCATCTCCCTAGCTTTAAGGTCTTCACTCCATGATGCCGGGAGTTGGTTTTTGCGGAGCGCCAGGAGATCAGGAACTTCCTTTTCCATATGTGACAGCATTACCGCATTGCGCGAGGTTTCGCCTTTATTAATCTGTGGGAAAGGAACGGTGCCTGCAAGTAGTTCATATAGGATCACCCCATAACTATAAATATCTGTCTGAAAGAACATTTCCCCGTCGTGTTGCTCGGGGGCCATAAACTCTACCGCACCTGCATGTCTTACACTGCTACGGCGTTGCTCGTCAGACATGATTGCCAGGCCAAAATCAAGCAGGATATAATTGCCAGTATCATCATTGAACTTTACATTGTTGCTTTTGATATCGCCATGTTTCACGCCTACATTGTGGCAATGGGCCAGCGCATTAGCCAATTGATCCGCAAGCTTTATGGTCTCCCTGATTGTGAAAACAGGATTGTGCGGTGGTTTAAGCAAATCCTCCAGATCAGGCCCCTCTATATATTGCATCTCGATGAAAGGAAATGACCCGCTTTCTGTCAGCCCCGAATTAAGAATCTTTACAACATTTGGATTTGGTATCTCATTTACCTTTTTTAATTTTTCGACTTCATTTTTAAAATTCCTGTAGTTTTTATCATCCGTATTTTCAGTGTGAATTGGGGTAGGTAGAATCTTCACTGCAGTGATAATAGCCCCCATTCTTTTACCTTTGTAAACAGAGCCCTGCCCACCGGTTCGCAATGCGCCCATGTTCTCTAATCCTTCTGTTATGGTAAATACTTTGCTCATAGTTGTATATGTTTATTAGAATTCAGGTACATCGTCAACAAGACCGTCTTTTGTTTTTTTAGCTTTTTTTTGATTACCCTTCTTAGGTTTGCTTGCAGGTTGCGAATTGGTATTTGTAGCGTTAGCAGGTTTTTTCGCATCAACAGTGTCTTTTGCTGACCGGCCATCTCCGTCTACAACGGCCGTACTGTCACTTTTAATATCATCGTTTTTATCAAATGCAGCATTCAATCCAAATATCAGCATCGTGGCTACCAACACGATACCAATTATAGTAATAATTTTTACTTTGCCAGTATTATTAAGCTGGATTAGCTGTTTATTTAAACGATCATTTTCATTCCTTAGTTCATTTATAATACCTGCTGCCTCTTCATTACTAAAAAATACCTGATGATGGTTGCAGATTGCTTCATGCAGTTCCATTCCATTTGCAAACCTGTTTCCAGGGTTTTTCTCCAGACATTTGCTGATAATTTGCAACAGCCATGCTGGCGCCAGCATCTCCTGCGCCTTCTTCTCTTCGGTCCAGCCTGATGGAAGATGAGCTTTTCGCAGTTCAAGTAGGTCAGGCAAAGCTTTTTCTATATGCGATAACATCACTGTATTGCGTGAACTTTCAGACTTATTGATTAATGGAAAGGGAACCGTACCCGCTAACAATTCGTAGAGAATAATTCCGAAACTATAGATGTCACTCTGAAAAAGCATCTCTCCCTCATGTTGTTCCGGGGACATAAATTCTACTGCCCCTGCATGACGTAAACTGGTACGCCGCTGCTCGTCTGACATTACGGACAGGCCAAAATCCAGCAAGACATAGTTACCCGTAAACTGGTTGAACTTTATATTGTTGCTTTTAATATCACCATGTTTCACACCCACCTTATGACAATGCGCAAGGGCACCTGATAATTGATCTGCCAGTTTAATCGCTTCACGTATTGAAAAAACTGCTGAATGCGGCGGCTTTAGCAGCTCCTCCAGATCTGGGCCTTCTATGTATTCCATTTCAATAAATGGAAAAGAGCCACTCTCTGTAAGGCCTGAGTTTAGTATTTTAACTACATTTGGGCTAGGGTCTTCATTTACCTTTTTTAATTTTTCTACCTCGTTCTGAAAATCCCTGAAATTCTTATCATCCTTGTTTTCAGTATGGATGGGTGTTGGCAATAACTTTACAGCAGAAATGATGAAACCCATCCTTTTTCCTTTATAAACAGATCCCTGCCCACCGGTGCGCAGCGCGCCCATATTTTCGAGTCCTTCAGTTATTGTAAATACCTTTGCCATTTCTGATTATTTCATATGGTAACTAAACTCTAAAACTGCCGACTCACCCAAAATGATCTGATCACCCTCATGGAGGATATGACCAAGCTCTGTAAAGGTAAGCTTAACAGGATTGTGATCTGTGATTGACCTGACCTTTACTTTATTTCTTGGAGGAACACCGCCATCATCTGCAAATAGAATAAACGATGCCGAATCCTTGTTCCATTCGATGTGTGCATGTTGTCTGCTTATATATTTATTGGCCGCATTGCCGCTGCCATCAGGAAATGCAATTTGATTTTCCCGCATGAATCCTTCTCCATCCTGGGCTTTTCTTTCTCTTCCTAAATTGATTTTACCATCTGTGGAATTGATGGTATAGGTTGCCTGTTCCGCTTCTCCGTTAAGTATCCTGATATAAGCAGTACTTGATTTGTTTACTACCGCGTGTTCGGGAGTTCTGATACCCAGTGAAACATTTAAATTTGCCATTCTGATACCAGTTGCGGGAAGTTCTTCTACAAAAAACGTTTCCAATACCCACTTTTCCGGAAGGTCTATTGCAAAGTCGTCTGCGATCCTTTGCACTTCATTTTTGAACCGGCTTTCATCTTCAAAGAATATGGCAGAGTCGTACATAAAACGTTCAGCCGGCAAGCAGGCAATGTAAAGCTGGACTCCCTTTATATGCTTTCCTTCTCCGCCTTCCAACTTCTGCAGTTCTTGTTTAATAAAACCAAGTATAGCCTCTCTGATGGCCTTTACATCCTGAGGTTTATTGTCTTCATTACTTTTATTAAATAGGTTAAACATGCTCATATCAATTAGCTATTTCATTTGTCACATAACCGAGGGCCTTTAAAGCTGGTACAACATGTTGGCCTGCCAACAATACCGCTTTGCTTGATCCCTTTGTCGATTCAATTCTTATACAGACTACTACATTTCCCTTGCCAGATTTATTTGGTGTGAAAAAAACGTACCAACCATCATTTATCCGCTCCCCCTTCCAAATTCTTTCCGGTGTTCCTGTTTTACCGGCTACTTTTAACTTCAATGCATACGACTTATTTACACTTTGTTTGATCATATAATCTTTTAGCAGCGCAGCATACTGCGGATCACTGGTCAATTTAATTCCTGACCTCACCGTGGTTGTAGAATCACTTATCTTTAACACATACCTGTTTGGAACCAATACTCCTTTATTGGCGACACCAGATGCCAGTCTCGCTATTGCGGCGGGGGTAGCAATCAGTTCACCTTGTCCCCAGGCCATGCCTGATATTCCTTTTGCCCGGGTCCTCCGTATTCTTGTAGGGTCATACTTGGGTTTGGTATTAAACTCAGTCTTACGCCAAAGTTCACGCCATTTATTTTCCTGCTTTATGTTTGCAGTATCACTTTCAAAATAGTAGCCGCCAACACCCCTGAGGAACATACCTGTCTTTAAATATAATGAAGCCATGTCTTCCTGTAGCTGTTCTTCGTTTGCCAGTTTAATGAAATACACATTGTTTGAATTGACCACTGCACGCTCCATACCTATTGTTCCGGTTTCATCCGGCTCTATACCCTTGGTTCGGATCCTCTCTGCCATGCTTACATGAAACGTTTTTTTGGCGGCAGCTACCCCCATTTTATTGAATGCAGCCATTGCAGTAAGGATCTTGGCTGTAGAACCGGGTTGGGTGGCGTAAGTAAATCCCAGATCTGCATTGGTATACCAGCCGGTCAGTTTATTTTGTTCAGCAGTAGTCATGGTCAGCATTTCCCAGTCGTTTATCTGAGGCAAGGGATATACTGCAGAAGTAAGCACGTCTCCTGTACCGTCATCCATAATCACTACGGATACCCGGCTATTCTTAAGTGAATCATCCAGTGCCATTGAATGTTGTATGGTACTTTGCAGGCGGGCGTCAATAGTTAGTTTAACATCTCTGTTTCGTTTTTTAAAGGCATCAACTGCCGAACTATTTATACCTTTTAAAAGTAATGGGGCCAATGCAGCATAATCCCTTTTGCTGACTGTCATTTCTTTCACGCCTCTCGGGAGAAAACGGTCTTCACTGTATTTATTTGCTTTGGTAGTTAAGGAAAGGGTAGGCGTGTAAAAGCCCCTTAGTTCAGCAGCATGTTCATATTCCGCAAAATAACCGTTGGTACTGCCATTGAAGACACCCGTATTTTGATCTCCTGTCCAGAAGAAAGTATGCGCTTCAAATGGATAATAACGATCCACGCGTTTATGCACAGCTGAATCCAGATTATAAGTTATTCCGGAAATATTAAGTGTATTTTTTTGTCTTCTTATCAGATCTGGGTCACTTGTGGCCAATATTCGTCCTTTTCTGTCAAACAATTGACCTGCTTCCAGTTTGTTCATCAGGATCCCAATACGGGGATTATAGCTAAACATACGCAGACCGCTTCGATCTGCTACCAGGGCCGGGTTTACCACCCATTTGTCATTGTCGATGATATATTTTGACACAGTAAAGGTAAGCAGCAAAACTGCGATACTTGCCGATAACAATGCCGGTACGAGATTTTTATCCTGCTGTTTGGTGATAAACTCCATTTGTAGGGGCGTGCCCCGGATTGTCGAAATTGAAAGCAAGATACCTGCTGCCACCATATTTGCTACTAATGATGATCCCCCGTAACTAATAAACGGGAGGGCAACACCTGACAGGGGCAGGGCCCCCGTCGATCCTCCGGCAATGAGCAGGAACTGAACAAACATACTTATCCCAATGCCTGCACATAAATAAAATAAAAAAGGTGTCCCCGTTTGCCGGCCTATAATAATTGCTCTGTTTAGGAAAACGAGAAATAAAATGAATATCCCGACAATTCCGGTCCATCCTAACTCTTCTCCGATCGCGGGCAATATCATATCTGTATGTGCCTCAGGAATGTTCTTTGCAAAACCTTCACCAACACCCTGACCGCTGACACCTCCTCCTGAAATGGCCCATATCCCGTTGGCCACCTGATCGCCGCCATAAACTTCATTGTTCCATGGATCCTGCCATATCGATTTACGTTCAGCAAGCCTGTTTACCGGGCCAGGTATGAGTCTGTCCAAATAAGGAACCTGATCGATCAATAGAAAACCCGCCATAACCATCACTACCATAATGGCCGATTCGCTGGTTTGCTTTTTATTAAGCAGCATTGCAAGCGCAATTAATGCCACAGTAACCAGCGTTGCAATCCAGATATTTAAGAACCAAACCGCCAATGTATAAATAATTATGGCTATGAGCATCATCATAAAATCTCCTCGTGAAAATGAAAAGAGAATGATAAAAGTAAAGCAAACCACCATGGCAGGTCCAAGATCACCCAGTACCAGGTACATTAAAATAGCAATAATCATCGCCGCCAATGCGAAAGAAAAGAAATACCAGCGTTTGTGCCAGCTCCGGTATTCTGTAATGAACCTTTCATTGCTTGCAAAAAATCCTGCCAGAAATAATATGATTGCATACTTGACAATTTCGCTTGGCTGTATCCCAAATAAATTTACCTTCACACCGCTGCCTTCTGGTCCGCTGCCAAAAACGATTGTCAATGCCAGCAAGGCCAGTGCCATTACTGCCCATTGCCATCCATTGGCTTTGCCGTTACTGCTGTTGAGGACAAACATTCGGTACAGGCTGGAATCTACGGTGAATTTTCTAAACTTTATAGTCAGTAAAAAACACATACCCAAAATACCTATTGCAAAAAACATCAAAGTGTCCCGAGCCAGGAAGCGGTCCCTCAATGGATCCTGGAGGCTCAGCAAAGCAATGAAAGATAATCCCGTCATTAACATAATCACAGGAAGTATCAATTTATCCGCATGAGGATATTTATACGTCAGCAGAAGATGAAGCGCTATAAATCCTGCAAAGAAACTCCCTGCAATGATGATAAACCATTGGTTAAACTCTTGCGGACTACGCACAATAAGAGACTTTTCTTTTTTGAGGATCTTGAAGTCCCTGGCAGAAAAGAGCCTGATCGTGTGTGGAGATTGTCTAAAATTTAGTTCCGCGTCGTCACTTAGTTCCTGGACACCTTGCGACCTTCCATATTGAAATCCGGGTTTCAAAGGCAATACAGCAAATGCTTTATCAGCTGGTAGTCGCTTAAACAGATAACTTCCGTCTGCGTCTGTACGTGTATACGCAATTAACCCTCTTTTTTTTATAGCGGCCTCTTCATCATTGTTTTCAACCTCCGTATACGCACTGTCCTGAGGGAGGATCATTTGGAGTCGTACGAGTACTCCTGCGGCAGCTTTTTCGTCCTTTCCGACAATCCTTCCGCCAATATTATGTTCACCCAATCCAAGATCGATTTCAGCAGGTATGGGGGGAGGATTACTTCTTTCCTGTGCAAAACGTGGCGCGTCTTCGCCTGTGTAGCCCAACAATTTCCTTGAGTCAGCAGCTCGTTTTTGAAAATCTTTGCCACCATTTGTGAAGGCATAATCTGCGTCAACAAAGAATTTACTCTTATTTAGCTCTCCGATATTGTCTATCGGCCTTTCAAATGATTTGATCCCAATGCTTACCGTATTTTCTATCAGCCTGATATCTTTTTTATCTTCAAAATAATACCCCTTTTCTAACAATGTTTTGATAAGGTTACCAGGATTTTTATGGTTCATGTTTACCATAGTCCCATTTTCAAGCCTGGTTGCTACATCGGTGAAATTGCGCTGCAAAGTATTATAAAGCGTGCAAAATAATGCGCCTAATACTACGGTTATCAGAATAATAAAAAAATGCTTCTTAATCATTCGATGTGGTTGGTAAAGAGTCCGTTTTAAAACTGCTGTTTGGTATTTTTCCGCTGATGTGTTTTTTAAGAGGAAAATGATATATGCTTTCTATCGCATTAGGACTGTTAATAAAACTTACATTCTTAAACAGTAGTGCATTGTTTTGTGAAGATATTACGGTATTGAAATCTTCAAAGGTCAGATTTTCCAGGAAAATATATTTACAGGCAGTCTGTATCTCAATGGCCTTTCCTTTAAATAAGGTGTCACTTTTAAAGACCAGGTTGTTTTTTGC
The DNA here is from genome assembly GCF_004331695.1 of Pedobacter psychroterrae. Classification (GTDB taxonomy): domain Bacteria; phylum Bacteroidota; class Bacteroidia; order Sphingobacteriales; family Sphingobacteriaceae; genus Pedobacter; species Pedobacter psychroterrae. The sequence goes on from NZ_SJSL01000001.1 coordinate 1,866,926, forward strand.
AATGATAAACAAGGTATCCCTATTTAATTGTAGTGGTTCGCTTATGGTAATGGGCGACTGAAATAAAGAATCGGTCAGTATCAATGTATTCCCTTTCAAATTATTCAGGGTGTCCTGAAGTCTTTTCTCCTGTGCATTTCGCGGATTCTTAAATGGGCTTAACTTTTCCTGTTTCTCCTGATTTACATTTTTGTTATTCAACCAGATCAGATAGATGCATGCGCAGACTAGCAAGAAACACAATGTCCCAAGTATCATTAATCCGGTTCCTTTACCAGATTTAACCGGAACTGGTATGGTGTGGTTTTCAATTATTGGCGTTTCATTTGATTTAGGTGCTGACACTTTTTCAAATGTACTTACCGGACTAACTTTACTGTGCGTAACCGTAGCGGGTTTTAATGCTTCTTGTTTTAGAGCGGGGTTGTTATTGGTTACCAAAACAACCGTTATATTGTCAAGCCCCCCGTTTTTATTAGCTGCCGCAATTAGTTCATCTCCCTTTTTCTCCAATAAAGTCTCCTTCACTAAAATATTAGTAATATCCTGTTTATTCAACATGTCTGAGAGCCCGTCGCTACACAATAGCAGCATATCACCCGGTAGAAATGGAGACTGGCCAGTCTCTATATAATCATCCTGAGCGGTAAGGTTGACGCCAAATCCAAGGGCTTTATTAATCTCGTTTCGTTTAGGATGACGCATCGCCTGATCTTCCGTAATGCGGCCGCTATCTTCCATAAAGCCAACAAAAGATTGGTCTTTGGATATTTTTACCAGAGAATTGTCGCGTAGTAAATACAATCTGGTATCGCCTACATGTGCATAATAGAATTGATTTCTGTTTAGGTCTATTAATGCAAGTGTAATTACACAGGCCATATTCTCATGAGCCTTTACTGTTTGCTTTTCAAGCATGATCCTTCCGTCTGCATCAACGATTGCCCGTCTCATCAGGGAAATGAGATCTCCAGATGGCTCATTTAGGTGCTGCAAAATTGATTTTCTAGCAATATCTGCTGCGATCTCACCGCCAGAATATCCACCTACGCCATCTATTACACATGCAATGATATACTGATCGCCACTTGTCTTTTCGGCAATGAAGGTGTCTTCATTGTTGTCTCTAACTCGTCCTGTATCAGTAATTCCAAAATAATTTTTCTCCATGCTACTTGGTTGGATTTTTAATGTCTTTAAAATGAGCGATCAAAAGAATCACACATATAACGAATAGCGCGATAGATAAAGCATTCGACATAAGGTCAGGATTTAAATATATTGATACCAATAATGCCGTTTAGTATAATTCTTGAATTCACCGGCAGTTCAAACCATTTTGGCCCGTTTATATCGCTTCTTTCAATTAGGATCTCATTTACTATGGTCTTTTCCCCAAACGATGCCAAATAGAATTTGTCTTTATCCTTATCATACCTTATTTTTAGGTGAGGGGTATTTACCCATTCTGACGGGACCTTAAAAATATTCTTCTCCTCCCTCGTTTCTTCATTTCCGGAGACGATGATGTCTTCAGTTTTCATTAAGTACTCTACTTTTTTTCCCGCGTATGCCTGATCTGGAAGGGTGGTCTCAAACCGGGCCAGAACAGCATTTTGCAAGTCTTTTAAGGGTTTGTTTTCATACTTTAAATTATCTACATAGGGGATCTCATAATAACCTTCGCTGTAAAAAATAAAGTCTTTTAAGATGTCATTGTTGATATCAAACGTTTGGGCCATTCCTGTCTGCCTTGGTATAAAAGTAACTCTGAGGTTTTCTTCCTTCTGAACACTATCAGGCAATAATTTACCGATAAAGCTCAAGTCGCCTGGCCGGTAGTCCGGGTGAGAAACAAACCTGAATACCCATTTATTACTAGATGGTTCTGCTTTTCTACCCTTCGCAATTTCCTGGTTCAGTATGTCGTAAAAATTCTTTACGGATTCCTGTGAAATCAGTCCCAAAATTCCTTTTTTATTATCCAAAAACTCGCGATAATCTTCCGCGTTCAGACAAATAATAAATTCATGATAAAATACAATGCGTTCGGCAAATGACAATTCAGCTATTGACTCGCGGAATTTGTCGATGATATATTTATATACAATATTAGGTGTTAGTGGCTTCGGTTTGGCCGAGGCTGCTACGCCGTTGTCGGACAAAAACCAATCCTGAATTCCCAATCGTTTCCAAATTGTAGGTTTTGTAGTCATTGATTACTTATGGTATTAAAATTATAACTGAATATAATATAAAGGTGTATAATTTTAATAACAAAAGTTGGTGAATGATGTTTGTTTTTCCTCAGATAGTTATTTTAAATGCCAACATATTACCATCTGATGAAACCCGCTATGGAAATAGTCGCAGCTTACTGCTTACTCAACTTTAACAAAGCGGGTGCCGCAGCCTTCAATGCAATTCGGCCTGAGATTCAGCGTTTGTCCGGAAATACTTATGCCAAAAGTATAACTGATATTTCCTTTGATCGTGACCTCCAGACGTGAATTTGGCAGTACTTTGTAGCTGATGGGGTCATCCCTAAAACCATTCCCTTCTATGGTACCATCTGAGTTGAATTTGATGTATAAAGAGTCGCCTGCTATCGGTTTCCATACTCCCTTTCCGTCTCCGGCGTCGATAAGGCTTTCTGTAGCTTTCCATTTTCCATAAAGCTTGGTAACATCAAATTCAATAGCTTTAATAACTGGCTCGGGTTCTTTCACCTCATCAACAGGAATTGGACTTTTGGTACAGGAAATAAATCCTGCACTGAAAGCGATAAACAGGATCAATAGAGCTTTTTTCATAACGTTAATTTTTCAGTTTTCAAATTTAAAAGGATTTATCGGCCTACATGCTACAAGATGTCGCAAAATGCAAACCTATAGGATGATAATTTGATAAATATAATTAAAATCCATAAATCGGTATAAAATTTTTTATACTGGGGAAACCGCAAGATGGCCGGGCAGATTTTAAACCATGCAGGAAGGGACAGGACAGTCCCTTAATAAAAAGTCATTATCTTGGACTTATCTAAATAAACCAAACTATGAATTATAAAGCCATCTGTAGGTGCCTATTGTTCCTGACGTTGATTACAGCAGCGCTGCATGTTTCCGGACAAAAGGCAAGTGTCGTCCCAGTTCAAATGAGATGTGAGTATCTGGAAAATCCTGTAGGACTTGATGAGTCACTTCCTCGATTAAGCTGGACATTAGCCGCAACAGATACTGCATCATTCGGGCAAAAGCAATCAGCTTATCGGATTTTGGTGTCGAGTAGTTCGTCAAATTTAAAAGTAAATAAAGGTGATGTTTGGGATTCAGGATGGCAGAAGTCATCGCAAATGCAGCTCATTAACTATAATGGAAAAAAACTGCTATCTGATCGCACCTATTTTTGGAAGTTAGCAGTAAAAGATGAAAAAGGACAGATTTCACGTTGGAGTAAGCCAGTATATTGGACAACTGGTCTTTTCAGTCAGGCTGAATGGAAAGCGAAATGGATAGGTACAGCTCAGATATTTGACCCTGGACAACCAGATTGCAATATCAATGACCCCTGGTTAAGGAAATCCTTTACGATTAAAACTAAACCCGCACGTGCTACATTTTTTGTTGCCTCGGTTGGTTATCATGAGGTGTACGTAAACGGTAAAAAAATTGGTAACGATGTTTTGTCGCCAAGTGTTACTGACCACAGCAAGCGTGCAAGATATGTGGCTTACAACATTGCTCCCGAACTAAAACCAGGGAAGAATGTGATTGCAATTTGGCTGGGAACTTCATGGTCTATCTTTGGGCCATATATTATAAAAGACAGACCAAACACCCCTATTGTGATTGGACAAGGAGCAATAAACGGAAATATTATAGCAACTGATGAAACCTGGAAGACACACGATAGCCCCAATAAACTTTTGGGTGTATGGGATTTCGGAAAAATGGGCGGTGAACTTTGGGATGCAAGGAAAGAAATGGATAATTGGAATACAATAGACTGCGACGAAAAGTCCTGGACACAAGCAGTAGTTTATAAACCTAAGCTAATATTGTCAGCCCAGCAGGTAGAACCAAACCGGTTGTTTGAAGAAATTAAGGCAGTTTCGATTGAATCAAGATCAGATGGAAGTTACAGAGTAGACATGGGGGTTAATTTTGCCGGATGGACATCTGTAAATGTAAGTGGAAAACCCGGAGATAGAATTGACTTCCTATATTCAGAAAGGGCACAGGATGACATGACGTTTTCCCTTCATAGTGCTTTTATTCTGGGTAAAGGAGGTAAGGGGACATTTAAAAACCGTTTCAATTATAGTTCCGGAAGGTGGATCACCATCAAGGGCTTAAAAACTAAACCGGCGTTGAGCAATATAAAAGGTTGGATGGTGCGGACTAATTTTTCCACTGCTACTAAATTCGAAAGTTCTGATCCTTTGCAGAACTGGATATACCATACCGTGAACTGGACTTTTGAGAATCTCTCATTGGGTGGATATGTCGTAGACTGTCCGCAGCGGGAGCGCCTGGGGTATGGAGGTGACGCCCACGCTACCTGTGAGACAGGTATGCTTAACTATGAACTGGGTGCATTTTACACCAAATGGATGGAGGATTGGAGAGATGTGAAAGGTACTGAGACGATAGTAGGCAATATGCATGATCAAAAATGGGCGCGTAATGGAATAATGAGCGGCAGACCCCTGCATCCTGGTATATTACCTCATACCGCCCCTACCTATATGGGTGGTGGTGGCCCGGCATGGGGAGGCATTAATGTAATCCTGCCATGGCTCTTTTATCAGCAATATGGAGATAAGACCATACTGGAGAAAAATTTTCCAATGATGATCGATTGGCTGGAATTTCTTGATACCCATACTCAGGACAATATGCTTGTCAGGTATGGCGGCGACTGGGATTTTCTTGGCGATTGGTTATGGCCGGGAGCGACTGCTGAAGGTATGAATAACAATAAGCCACAGACAGTTTTTCTCAACAATGCATACAGGGTATTTAACCTGCGTACAGCAGTAAAAATTGCAAAAATAATCGGCAAACCTGACGCTGCTGCAAAATGGCAGCGACAGGCCGAGCTATCCAGTGCGGCCCTTCATGCTAAATATTATAATGCGGAGGATTTTAGTTATTCAGACAAGTCTATGGGAAACCTGGCAGCTGCTTTACTGGGTGATATCATGCCTGAAAATTTAAAGCGTACCGTTATGCAACGTCTTGAAAAAGAAATTTTTAATGTGAGAAAGGGCCACATCCACGTAGGCATTACTGGTGGTGCGATGTTGTTCAAAGTGCTTAGAGATGCTGGACGTGACGACTTGATCTATTCTATGACCTCACAGACCACCTATCCAAGCTGGGGCTATATGAAAGAAAATGACGCCACCACTATCTGGGAAATGTGGGAGAAAGATCTTCCCGGACATTCGTTGTTACATAGTTCCTATCTTTATCCTGGTGCCTGGTATATAGACGGATTGGCAGGTATCAAGAGCGATTTGGATTATCCTGGTTATTATCGCTTTATTTTACGCCCGCCATCTTTAAGTGCTGCACAGATGAAGTGGGCTAAGGCAGATATGAATTCTCCGTCAGGTAGGATTAAAGCAATGTGGAAACGTGATATGGGTAACCTCAGCTATTCAATTTCGGTTCCGCCAAACTCTTTGGCAACACTACAGATCCCTATTGCAGAAGCGGGAGCGATGTCGGGCGATACGAAGTATGTAAAAGCTAAGGGAGTAAAAGATGGCTTTAAGCTGTTTGAACTTAGCGCTGGCAATTACCGGCTTTCCTTTGATCAGGCCGAGATGCCATAGCTCATAAAAATCTGTATCTTTGTAGCCATTATGGGAACTTTACTGGATCAGGGAATCAAAGGATATAACAATTATGGCACGCACCTTAAAGAAAAATATAAGGGTCAGCGGGTATTTAAAGTAATTGTTGATGGTGGTTTTACCTGTCCTAACCGCGATGGTAGTAAAGGTTATGGAGGTTGCACCTATTGCAATGTGGATTCATTTACCCCTGAGTTATCCCGCAAGCTTCCCACCATACGTGAGCAGTTGGAGCAGGGTATGGAACGGGGGAAAGGATTTTATAAAGCAGACAAGTTCATTGTATATTTTCAGCCAAATACCAATACTTATGCGCCTGTACATTATTTAAAAATGATGTATGACGAAGCACTTTCTATCAATCCTCAAGATGTAGTTGGCTTTTCAGTCGGTACACGCCCAGATTGCATTGATGCTGAAAAAGTTGCGCTGTTGGAAAGCTATTGCGACCGTTTTGATGTAGATCTTGAAATGGGTATGGAATCTATTTATGACGAAACACTCAATCAGATCAATAGGGGCTGCAGCCATGGGGAATTTGTAGAAGCTGTAAAATTATTAGAAAATAGCAAACTGGATCTTTGCGTTCACACCATTTTTGGCTTTCCATGGGAAACCGAAGCAATGATGCTGGGTTATATTCATGAAATCAATCGTTTTCCACAGATTAAATTCGTGAAATTTCATCATCTTCATATCGTAGAAGGTTCAATAATGGGTGCTAAGTATAAAAAGCAGCCTTTTAAGTTGTTCTCATTAGAAGAATATACAGATTTACTCTGCAAATTGATCCCATTGCTTAGGCCAGACATTGTTATTCAAAGATTGTTTGGTATTTCTGACTGGGATTTATTGATAGCGCCCAACTGGGGCTTGAATAAGTCTTCAATACAAACTTATATAGATAAAGAAATAGAGCGCAGGGGAGTAGTACAAGGATCCGCTTATTTAGCTTCTTCAATATAAGGTCCAAACAATTCAATTACTTTTTGCTTTCGGTATTCAAAAATTTGTTGCAGTTTCTCATCGACAAATATACTGTTTGCCAGTCTGCCAAATATTCCCATTGGTAACCCATAAGTCAATATATCAATCATTTCAGTACCTCCCTCGATTTCTTTAAAATGATGCTGATGGTGCCAGAACTTATATGGCCCAAATCTTTGTTCATCAATAAAGTACTTTTCCGGAGCGATTTGGGTGATTTCCGTCATCCAATCTAATTTTATGCCCTTTATCGGAGATACTTTATACGTAATGATCATACCCGGGTACATTTTATTTAATATACCTGGATCTGAGGTAACCTTAAAAGCCATATATGGTGGAGTTATTATAGCAAGATTTGCCGGTGAAGAGAAAAAATCCCAGGTTTTTAAAAGAGGCAGCGGGATTTTTTGATTAAAAGTCAGGTGATATGATTTCATGTATATATACTATATATATAAAGATACAGCTAAACATGCAGGATTGTTACGAGTAAAAACATTTTGCGATCGCTACTTGGATTTATTCGGTGTTCAGGTGATTTTCTTTGAAAACACTTCATTTTTATTTTTTTAACAAAAAAACTAGGCTTTTAATTGCTAATTATTATAAAATATCAAAAAATGAACCGCTATTTTGTTATAAATTCATGTTTGAAGACAAAAATCGACTAGAAAAACACTAAATTTTTAAAAATGTTTTATAAAAAATGACAAAAGTTGAAATTAATTGCTAGTTTTATAAAAAAATCAAATAACACATAATTAAAAACAAGTAAATCTAACATTATGGCAAAAGTTTTATTCAAACAGTGGGGCCCATTTGCAGTTTTAATGATAATTGCAATTTCAGCGCTCTTTATTCCATTGCTCCCTAATTTTGATGAGGGAAAATACAGCGGACCAGATATCGCGTTTGTATTAATTTCTGCTGCTTTGGTATTTATTATGACTCCAGGGCTTGCATTTTTTTATGGTGGTATGGTTCACCGTAAAAATATTCTTTCTACAATGATCAAAAGCGTGGTAGCGGCTGGTGTAATCACAGTTCTTTGGGTTGTGTGTGGCTTTAGTTTGGCTTTTGGAGAATCTATCGGCGGGTTGATTGGAAATCCTAAGACCTTTCTTTTCTTCCAGGGGGTAAACTCCAGTCCTTCATGGAGCCTGGCGGCAACTATTCCACTTTCATTGTTTGCTGTTTTCCAACTGATGTTCGCGATTATTACTCCGGGACTTGTTGTTGGAGCAGTTGCTGAGCGTATCCGCTTCACTTCTTATATTCTATTCATTTTGTTGTTTGCACTGCTGGTTTATTCACCGCTTGCACACTGGTCATGGCATCCGGAAGGAATCCTGTTCAAAATGGGTGTCCTTGACTTTGCTGGTGGTACTGTAGTACACATTTCTGCTGGTATGGCTGCTTTAGCTGGTGCTTTGGTGTTGAAACGCAGAAAATCACATATTGAACATAAAGAAGTGCCACCTGCTAACATTCCTTATGTGCTAATCGGTACTGGTTTACTTTGGTTTGGATGGTTTGGTTTCAATGCAGGATCTGCCCTGGGAGCCAATAGTTTAGCGGTTTCAGCTTTCCTAACTACTAATACAGCTGCGGGTGCTGCAGGACTGGCATGGATGTTCTTTGATGTAGCAAGAGGTAAAAAACCTTCTGTTTTAGGTTTTTGTATAGGTGCAGTAGTTGGTTTGGTAGCCATTACGCCAGGTGCCGGATTTGTAAGTATCCCTTCAAGTATATTCATAGGTGCTATCGCTGCGGTTATTTCTAATCTAGTGGTTTCATGGAAACAAAAAACAAGTCTTGATGATACATTGGACGTATTTCCTTGCCATGGTGTAGGTGGTATCGTTGGTATGTTGTTAACTGGTGTTTTCGCTACTAAAACCGTAAATGGTGCTGGTGTTGACGGTTTGTTCTACGGAAACCCTGAATTTTTTATTACTCAGTTAAAAGGTGTGGTGATTGTTGTAGTATTCAGTTTTGTAATGTCATTCATTATTTTCAAACTGATCAATCTTGTACAGCCTATCCGTGTATCTGAAGAAGAAGAAGAAGAAGGATTAGATGCTAGTCAACATAATGAAAAATATTCTCAGGGCACACTGATTGTAGCTTCTACAGGTGCAGAGATAGAAAATACTTTTTAAGGAAGAATCTAATCAGTTGTTAAACGAGCGTATTCAATTGTATAAATTTCAACCTAAACCATAAACAAATTATGAAATTAAAATCTATATTAACCATAGCAGCTATCTCGATCGCATCACTTACCTACGGACAAGAAGCTTCAGAAGCACTTCAGATCTCAGGCTCTGTTGACACCTATTTCAAGTACGATTTTGAAAAGGCACCAAACATCAAAACCTATTTTGCAAACGAGCACAACTCTGTTTCTTTAGGTATGATCGATCTTGCTTTAAAAAAGACCACAGGAAAAGCATCATTCGTTGGAGAGTTGTCTTTCGGTCCAAGGGGTCAGGCGCAATCTATCGCGCCTAGCGCTGACGGTGAATCATTCCATATTCAAAACCTGTATGTAAACTATGCATTTTCAGATAAGTTTACTATGACGGCAGGTTACATGGGTACATTTGTCGGCTATGAAGTGATCTCCCCTGTAGCGAATTTCAACTACTCTACATCTTATCTTTTTGGTTACGGTCCGTTTCAGAATGCGGGTATTAAAGGAACATATGCTTTCTCTGGTAAAGCCAGCTTAATGGTGGGCTTATTCAACGACTGGAATGCTTACCAGGACCTTAATGGTGTTTCTCATATCGGTGCGCAGTTAATGCTTGCTCCGGTAGAAGGATGGTCAGCTTATATTAACTTCCTTTCAGGTTCTTCTGCTGGTTCTCCTGGTACGGGTACCATTATTGACCTTACTACAGCTTATCAGGTAACTGAAAAATTTAAGTTGGGTTTAAACGCTGCTGATTATTCAATTGCCAACGACAATGGCGGTTATAGCGGTGCGGCTATCTATCCTCAGTATGCGTTTAGTCCAGCTGTTGCGCTTGGTCTTAGAGGAGAGTATTTTAATATTAAAGGTGCCGGAGGTGCAGCAGACGCAAGTTTAACTGCTATCACTGTTTCAGGAAATCTTAAAGCCGGTGGCTTAACGTTCATTCCTGAGATCCGTTTCGACAGCGATGAAGATTTAAGCCAGAGCTTTATGAAAAGCAATGGTGCCGCAACTAAATCAGCTGCGCAATTCTCGTTAGCCGCTGTTTATGCATTCTAAGAGATTTTAACTATTATTCATTAAATTCGAACCGTCAGAAATATTTCTGACGGTTTTTTTACTTTCTATGATGAGACTAATTTTTCTTTTCCCTTTGTGGTTATTTGCAATGCAAATATCGGCTCAAACGGCTTCTTTACCTGTAGATGAGCGTGGCGTACATACTTTTTTGGAGATATCAGAACTCGGTGCGGCAAAAAAAGAAACAATGCCTGCCAATGTTAAGCATTTTTTCAAAAGCAATGCCAAAGCATTAAAATTACGCTCCTCAAAAGGGGATACAGCTTTTACAGGAACAGGCAAGATGATCCTGACCAAAAGCACAGCTGGTATAGGACATCCCACTGCTGAAGTAAATTACAATATTTTAGTGGAGCTTAGAGAAAACAAATACAGGCTAATCCTTACTGATTATATTGTTACTCCTTACGAACGCGACCGTTATGCAAATTTTGTGCCCTCAACTACTAAATACCGGCTTGAGGATAAACCAGGAAAACTAAACCGTGGTGAATGGGAGGGTAATATGAAGTATATCATAACCGAATCCGGTAAGCTTTCAGCCAAATTGAAGACTGCAATGAACACTACTCAAGCTATTTCCAAGCCAGAAGCAGAAAAACCCGCTGCCGTCTCAACTACAAAATGGTAATATCTATCGTTTAATGCACCATCTTGTCTGCGCAAGTACTGCTTGCGAAAGCTTCGGGCTTGGCTTTGAAAATAAAGCCCATGCTAAGGATGTAACCCATCGCCTCGTTTAATGCTTTGTTTGATTTAAACATAGGGTTGGTATTGATGTCTGCATGAACTTCGAGATCCACATCGTACAGGTCCAGCAGGTCACATATGGCATAAGCGGTTTCTATAGATTTCTGTACCTCCACTAGCATACGCTCTTTGATGCTCATTCGTTGAGGATTTTTTTCCTGATGGATATACATAAAGCCACCATGGTGTTCCCGTAATAGAACAATTACCGTCGCAAAATCAATAATACCACCTTTTACCTGTGAATCTGTACCAATACATACTTTCAGACGATAGCCTTTTTCAGTTTCCCTGATGATCGCTTTTTCTACTTCTTCGAGAATGGAAGAGCCGATTACTTCTCCACTAAATTTTTTCCATATCATACAATATTGGTTCTAAGAAACTGATATTCAGCTTGCTTAAAAATAAGTGTATAAAATTAAAGTAGTGTTAATTATAGATTGTTTAATTGCTAACAATTAATTAGTTGTCAACACATTACCTTATCTTTGACCCCATGATGGTAGATACAATACTGGAGAAATTAAAGATCACTTCCTTAAATGAAATGCAGCAATCAGCCATTGCGGCAGCAAAAAAGGGGAGCGACGTGGTTTTACTGGCACCTACAGGATCTGGTAAAACAATAGGTTTTTTAATACCGGTACTGAATAGCCTTAACGCAGATATAAAAGGTGTACAGGCATTGGTATTGGTTCCGTCGCGTGAACTAGCATTGCAGATTGAACAGGTTTTTAAGCAAATGGGTACCGGGTATAAGGTCAACTGCTGCTATGGTGGTCACCCAGTAAAGATAGAACGCAATAACTTTGGGCAAGCCCCTGCAGTGCTGATAGGTACTCCTGGTCGTATCGCATACCACCTCCGTCATCAGAATTTTGACGAATCCGGGATTACCACACTGGTCCTGGATGAATTTGACAAAGCACTTGAGTTTGGCTTTCAGGAAGATATGTCATATATCATACGTCAGCTTTTATCCCTCAGGCAGCGCATCCTTACTTCTGCCACTTCAATGCAAGAAATACCGGAATTTACAGGAATAAATAATGCGGTGGAGATTGATTTTCTGAAAGACATCAAAGTAAAACCAGACCTACAGCTCAAAAAAGTACTCACTACCGCAGCTGATAAATTAGATACCTTATTCCAGCTCATTTGCAAAATTGGGTATAAAACTACACTGATTTTTTGCAACCACAGGGAAACGGTAGACCGCATCAGTGATCTGTTAATAGATAAAGACCTTGCCCATGATATTTTCCATGGCGGTATGGAACAGGACGAAAGGGAACGTGCATTACTGAAATTCAGAAATGGTAGCATTAAGATTTTGATTACTACCGATCTTGCCTCAAGAGGATTGGACATCCCTGAAGTTGAATGCATCATACACTATCAGTTGCCCTACACCGAAGACGCATTCCTCCATCGCAACGGGCGCACGGCCAGGATGAACGCTAAAGGCACAGCTTATCTGGTCATAGCTGATGATGAAAAATATCCGTTCTTAAAAGAAAACATTGCTGAAGAGAACCTTAAAGGTAATTTTGACTTGCCAAAGGACAGCGAATGGCAAACTTTATACATTGCTGCAGGTAAAAAGGACAAAATAAACAAAATTGATATTGTAGGGCTTTTAATCAAAAAAGGCGGACTGCAAAAAGAAGAGGTGGGAATGATTGAAGTCAAGGACCAGACCTCTTATGTTGCAGTAAAACGTACCCTGGTAGACAAGGTGCTTTCTGCACTTGCGAACGAGCGTATAAAAAATAAAAAAGTAAAAATAGAAATAGCAATGTAACATGAGTAATAACGACATACTTAAGAAACTGCGGGTAGCACTGGAACTGACTACAGATGATATCATAAAAATTACAGAACTGGTTGGTTTAAAGGTGACAAAAGCCGAGCTTGGTGATATATTCAGGAGCGATGACCACCCTAATTTTAAACCTTGCGGAGACCAGATTTTAAGGAATTTTCTGAATGGACTGGTGATCTACAAACGCGGACCAAGACCTCCGAAAAATAGATAAAAGAAGCCCTTGGTTCCACGTAAAAAAAAGTTTATAAATTATTACAAATATATTTTGCTAAAACGGTTTAAATCACTTTAATTTGACTAGTAGAATCGAATGATTCTATTTTTATCAAATTAAACCACAATGAACCAAAAATCGGCTGAACTTCCCTTTATTGGGGTTGACATAGGTGGCTCCCATATTACTGCAGCGCATGTTGATTGCACCACACATACATTAATAGAAGACAGCATGAAACGTGAGCGTGTGTCTTCTATGGACGAAGCTGACGTCATTATCAATTCATGGGTGTCGGCACTTTCCTCGCTGGTACAGAAGTCTGGTGAAGATTCCTCAAGGATTGGCATAGCGATGCCCGGTCCGTTTGATTACAAAGAAGGGATTTCCCTGATGAAGGGAATGCAGAAATATGACGCATTGTATGGCATGAATATCCGTACAGTACTTTCGGACAAACTGGGGATACCACGTGAGCACATCATCTTTATCAACGATGCGGAAGCTTTCCTTCGTGGTGAACTTGCTTCCGGAGCGGCGGCAGATTATGATAAGGCCATTGGTGTTACACTTGGCACAGGACTGGGTTCTACCAGCAATTGCAAGGGAGAGACCATCGATGTAAACCGTGCTTTTGTACCTTTTCTGGACAGTATAGCCGAAGAGTATATCTCAACAAGATGGTTTTTAAAGCGGTATAAAGAATTGACCGGCAAGGAGATCAGGAATGTGGAAGAACTCCTGGGTACTGAATGCAATGACACTAAAAATAAGCTGTTTGAAGAGTTTGCTACTAATCTGGCTTCCTTTTTAAATGATTTTATTGCAGATGAGCAGCCAGAGGTGCTGATCATCGGAGGCAATATTGCAAAAACATGGGATTATTTCATCGACCAACTGGAAGAAAAGATTATTAACAAGTCTGTAGTGATCAGGAGAACTGAAATGTGGGAAGATGCAGCGCTGGTAGGTGCGGCTTGTACCTGGATATAGAATATTATCTTTATGCCAATTTAAGCACTATGAAGAAGTATTTAATTACCATTGTTTTCCTATGTATATACTCGCTGGTAGCCCTTGCTGCAAAAGTAGACACCGTTCTCACCTACAGCGCCTCCATGAAAAAGAATATCAAGGCTGTGGTCATCACTCCTGATAATTATGAAAAGGGTGCTGCCTATCCTGCTGTTTATATTCTGCATGGTGCAGGGGGTAATTATTCTGAATGGGTAAATAAAGTTCCCGCGATAAAAAAATATGCTGATGAGCGGCAGATGATCGTTGTTTGCCCTGATGGTAATGTAACCAGCTGGTACTTTGACAGCCCGGAAGATCCTGCCTGGAAATACGAAACTTATGTGAGTACTGAGCTGGTAAACTGGGTAGATCAAAAATATAAAACCATTAAGGACAGAAAGGGCAGGGCCATTACTGGCCTTAGCATGGGCGGACACGGTGCTTTATACCTGGCTTTTAAGCATCAGGATACATTTGGTGCAGCAGGCAGTATGAGTGGCGGGGTGGATATCCAGCCTTTTCCATTAAACTGGGATATTGCAAAAAGACTGGGAGCCAAAGACAAGTATCCTGAAAGATGGGAGGCAAATTCTGTTATTGAACTTACTCATTTGCTGATTCCCAATAAGCTAGCGCTGATTATAGATTGCGGAAGAGATGATTTCTTCTATAACGTCAATATGCAGCTGCACGAAAAATTGTTGTACGGTAATATTCCACACGATTTTATCATCAGGCCAGGAGTACACAACTGGGAGTATTGGGGCAATGCTGTTGGCTATCAGTTCATGTATTTTAGCAACTTCTTCGGTAAGAAATAACAAAACTTTAGCGGGTATTCGTTATCTTTAGGTATGAAGCGTTTTAAATGGATTGCTGTGTCATGCCTGCTTATCGTTGCTGTAACTGCCACAGCACAGAAACCTAATGCCATATACACCAACAAAAAACCCTCTGCCAATGGGACAGGAAAGGTGTATATGGGCAGAGAAATTGCCGAAATCATGAGTTTTGAGGGTGTGTCCTGGCTGGAGCGCAATACCCGGTCAAAGGAAGAAAATACTGATCTCGCCATCTCAAAATTGCCTGTTGCCAAGAATAGTGTGGTTGCCGATATCGGTGCTGGTTCTGGTTTTTATACCTTTCGGATTGCTCCTAAAGTATCAGAAGGCAAGGTTTATGCGGTAGAGATCCAGGATGATGCCATAACCTACCTGCAGAAAAAAGCGAGGGAACTTAATACAAAAAATGTGATGGTTATCAAAGGTGCGGAACAATCACCAAACCTACCTGATGGTTCCATAGATCTGGCCATCATGGTCGATGTATATCATGAATTGATGTACCCCCATGAATTTTTGCAGGCCATTAAGCGTGCTTTAAAACCAAAAGGCAAGTTACTGCTGATAGAATATAAACAGGAAGACCCCGAGGTTGCCATAAAGGAGGAACATAAAATGAGCGTTAAGCAGGTCAGCAAAGAGCTCAAGGCCAACGGCTATCATTTAATTCAAAATGGTCAGTTTATGCCCATACAGCATTTCCTCGTCTTTCAAAGAGATTAGTCCTCTTTATCGGCTCCTGCATAACAAATAACAGACAAATTATATTCTGATCAAATTATTAACTATTTTAGAAAAATAGATCAGAAATTAAATTAGTACTATACATTTTATGAAAACAAAAGACCGCAGAAGTTTTATCAGGGACCTGGGAATGTTAACCGCCGCTGCAGGCGTTTCTTCTTTAATTCCTTTTGATGTAATGTCCATGGCAAAGAAAGAATTTTTTAAGATTTCACTGGCCGAATGGTCTTTCAACAAGGCGCTGTTTGGTGGTAAGATGACTAATCTGGAATTTCCGCTAAAAGCTAAAAATGATTTCGGAATAAATATCGTTGAATACGTGAGCCCTTTCTTTAATAAGAAGGAGACCGATAAAGCTTATTTAAAAGAACTGCTTACGATCACCAAAAATGAAGGCATACAAAATCACCTGATCATGATAGATGGGGAAGGAGACCTGGGCGACCTGGACGAAAAGAAAAGAACCAAAGCAATAGAGAACCATTATAAATGGGTGGATGCTGCCAAAACACTGGGATGTCTTACTATCCGCGTAAATGCATTTGGTCAGGGCTCTGAAAGTGATGTTAAAACTGCAGTAATTGATGGTTTAGGTAGACTTACTGAATATGGAAAGAAAAACAAGATCAATGTGGTTGTAGAAAATCATGGTAGTTATTCTTCTGATGGAAAATGGCTGTCAGACGTAATGAAAGGTGTGAACAGCCCTTACTGCGGCACCTTGCCGGACTTTGGTAACTTCAAGATCAGCAATGAACGCTCTTATGACATGTATCAGGGAGTAAAAGACCTGATGCCTTTTGCCAAAGGAATCAGTGCCAAGACTTTTAAGTTCGACGAAAAGGGCGAAGAACCAGATATTGACTATACCAGGATGTTCAAGATTATCCATGATGCCGGCTTTAAAGGTATTGTAGGAATAGAATGGGAAGGCGATAGCCTTTCTGAAGAAGAAGGAATCAGGAAGACCAAGGTATTGCTGGAGCGTGTATTAGCGCAGTATAAGTAATTTTAGAGAATAAATATACCACATTGGTATGGGTAAAAAGGGGCTGTATCAGGATAACTAATACAGCCCTTTTTCGCAAAACCGGGCATACTTCATGCATCTGGCGTGCTACTTTTTAAACCGAAGTTGGTGAGAGCTGGTTGCAGCTGTTGCTTCCAGGATGAGTTCTGTGTTAGTCAATGTTTTTATTGTATAGGTATCTTCATCTGTTATGTCGTCATCGCCGGAGACAATAGTAAAGGCGATTGTATTATTATTTAATACGTAGGTACCCGAACCATTTTCGCCGTCAAAAAGTACGCTATAAGAACGATTGTCTTTCAAATCCAGATAATATCCCTTACCGGTAAAGTCTTCGGTTTCCACCGGCGTGTTTAAATCCTGATAAATACGAGTGCTGAGATTCCACTTGGCAACAACAGTCGGAACTGCTTCTTCTTTGTCTTTATCTTTTTTGCATGAGAACAAAACAAGGAAGAGAAATAAAAAGGGTGCCGCTTTAAAATTGGAAATAATTTTCATTTTTTAGGTAATTTATTAGTTTAATGCAAAAATACAATGCGTTAAATCACAATAAAATACCTATAATTAGGTATTTTATCAGTTTCTAATTGTGATATGAAATCAATGCTAAAAATCGAAAATAGACTGGAAGTTTATAAAGAGGCCGAAAAGATCTGGAAAGGAATTTCTGCAGAGCCACAGCTTAAAGGATTCATAAAAGAACTTGAATTGCACCAAAAGCTGCTCAACATCTTTCATACAGGCGATTTTTACCATTATCTTTTTAACGTTAGGAAGATGGAGTTTGCCTTTATAAGCCCAGAAATGCCAGGAATATTGGACTATCCAATGGAAATGATCAGCATGCCTTTCTTTTTAAGTATTATCCATCCTGACGATATTCCTTATTTTATGAGTTTTGAAAGCCAGGTGGTTCAATTCTTTAACAACTTACCAAACGAAAAAATTGGTAAATATAAAGTACGTTACGATTACAGGGTGAAAAAAGGAAATGGTGAATATATGCGCTTATTGCATCAGATGCTGACCATAATCCCCGACGAAAGCGGTATGCCCGTGCACAGTTTCTGTGTGCATACAGACATCACCTACCTAAAGCCAAGCGGAACTCCCCTCCTTTCTTTTATTGGACTAGAAGGGGAGCCATCTTATATAGATATAGGCCATCAGCCTGTGCTTAATATCAGTAAGGAAAGAATTAGTAAGCGGGAAAAGGAGATCGTTACGCTCCTGGCAAAGGGATACAGCAGCCAAAAAATTGCTGATGAGTTATTTATTGCCAGATCGACGGTTGATTCCCACCGGAAAAACATCCTTCATAAAACAGCATCCAAGTCTACCTCAGAAGTTATTGCCCAGGCAATCACGAAGGGCTGGATATAAGTTATTCATCTTGAACAGGGTCAAGATGAATAACTCGCTTATGGATCTTGAAAATTTAGCTCAGCTTTTTATATTTAATCCTGTGCGGTGTCACATCACCCAGTCTTTTCTTACGGTTCTCTTCATAATCACTGTAGTTCCCTTCAAAGAAATAAACCTGTGAATTTCCCTCAAAAGCAAGGATGTGCGTACAGATTCTGTCAAGGAACCAGCGGTCGTGACTGATTACTACCGCACAGCCGCCAAAGTTTTCCAACGCTTCTTCCAGTGCCCTCAGCGTATTTACGTCAATATCATTCGTGGGCTCATCCAGTAACAATACATTGGCGCCTTTTTTCAAGGTAATGGCCAGATGTACCCGGTTGCGCTCACCACCAGATAGAATGCCAACTTTTTTCTGCTGATCGCCACCGTTAAAGTTAAACTTAGACACATACGCCCTGCCGTTTACTGCTTTGTTTCCAAGTTGTATATTGTCTAATCCATCAGTAATGTTTTCATAAACAGTTTTGTCGCTATCCAGGTCATTGTGCATCTGGTCTACATAACCAAGGGCTACCGTATCTCCAACCCTGAACGTTCCTGTATCCGGTGTCTCCTGTCCTGTTATCAAACGGAATAAAGTAGTTTTACCTGCACCGTTCGGGCCTATAATTCCTACTATTCCAGCTGGAGGCAATGAAAAACTCAGGTTTTCAAACAATAGCTTATCACCATAGGCTTTGGTCACCTCATTGGCTTCGATGACCACATTGCCTAGCCGGGGACCTGCAGGGATAAACAATTCCAGCTTGTCTTCGCGTTCTTTACCATCTTCAGAAGCCAGTTTGTCGTAATTTGCCAAACGGGCTTTAGATTTTGCATGCCTTGCTTTTGGTGCCATGCGCACCCATTCCAGCTCACGCTCCAATGTTTTCTGTCGCTTACTTTCCGTCTTTTCTTCCTGCGACAGGCGTTTTGCCTTTTGGTCTAACCAGGAAGAATAATTCCCTTTCCATGGAATACCTTCACCACGGTCAAGTTCAAGGATCCATCCCGCTACGTTATCAAGGAAATACCTGTCGTGCGTTACCGCTATAACCGTCCCTTTATAGTTCTTTAAAAACTGTTCCAGCCAATCAATACTTTCTGCGTCCAGGTGATTCGTAGGCTCATCCAACAATAGCACATCTGGTTCCTGCAGCAATAAGCGGCACATTGCCACACGTCTGCGTTCACCTCCTGATAGCACAGCTATTTTGGTTTCCGGATCAGGGCAGCGCAGCGCATCCATCGCCCTTTCCAGTTTGGCATCCAGTTCCCAGGCGTTAACAGCGTCGATCTTATCCTGTAATTCTCCCTGGCGGGCCATCAGTTTGTCCATCTTATCAGCATCTGAATAATTTTCTTCCAGACCGAATGCTTCATTAACTTCTTCGTATTCTTTAAGGATGGCAGTAATTTCAGCAACACCTTCTTCCACTACTTCCCTTACCGTTTTACTTTCATCCAGCACTGGTTCCTGAGCCAGATAACCCACTGTATATCCCGGAGAAAAAACTACTTCACCCTGAAATGATTTGTCAAGTCCGGCAATGATCTTTAGTAGTGATGATTTTCCTGATCCGTTCAATCCAATCACACCGATTTTCGCGCCGTAAAAAAAGGACAGATATATATTCTTTAAAACTTGTTTTTGGGGAGGGTAAATCTTATTCACTCCCGCCATTGAGAAAATTATCTTTTCGTCTGACATGGTTATTTCCTTGTATGAATGCTGTTTTTAATGTAACCGGGATATAAACGCCCCAGTATTCATCGCAAAGATAAGAAAGCTAAGGAAGTTTCGTATTCCGATGTCATAAAGATTAAAGCAGCACAATTTATTAATTTAAGGGGGCACTTAAAGCAGAGACCCCCTTAAATTAATTTACTTAACGTCCGTTTTGAATCAGTGTTGAATTGGTGATTACTTCCTGCGGAATAAGTAAAGTATACCTGATGTCGTTAGGAGGAAGGGTATAGGTAGCCGTGCCGCCTTTACGGCTCAGCACTTTCGCAAACTGTGGATCACGGTTTAATCTGCGCAGATCAGTCCATCGCAGCCCTCTCATCAACAGCTCTTTTCTCCTCTCTTTAAGGATTAATGAGAGCGCATCATTTGCATCTGCTATGGTGATGTTAACATAAGTCCCGTTTAACCATCTCGTTCTGAGGAGCGTATTCAGGGCTTCCATCGCCGTCGCTGCATTGCCGGTCCGGGCATTACATTCCGCACGAATCAGGTACAGCTCATCTACAGCCAGGCCGTTAAACAGCTTTGCCGAACCGACCGCGCCTTCATAGTTTCCAATAAAACGGTAAGTGCCAGAAGGAACCGGAACGTCCAGATTCTCCTTTACAAGGATAATTTTACGAAGGTCATTGTTTGCATATTCTGCAATAATTTCAGGTGTTATTATCGCCAGGTCTTCGTATCCGTACCCGGGCTCTAAAGTCCCGTTTTGATGGAAGACAGTGGAATGAAAAATTACTTCAGCATTAAATCTCCTGAATGGTGCAAAGCTTTGTTTGTCCAGGGTGTTAAAATCAATCAGGGTGCTTTTAAGTTCCAAAGCCGCATTTGCGCTGATCAGCGCATTTGGATAGTCTCCCATCGACAAGTATACCCTTGCCAGCATGGCATGAGCAGCCACACGGTTGGGACGTGATGCCACCGTAGAAGTCGGGTTCATTAAGTCCGCGGCTTCAATCAGGTCTTTGACAATACTATCGTATGTATCCTTTACGGTGCCTCTTCCCGGTGTGTCATTGATGTCTGACATCAAATGTACCGGCAGACCGGCATCTTGCGGGGCAGTAGCTGTATTATACGGTTTCGCATACAACTGAGCCAGGTTCCATAAAGCATAGGCCCGTAAAAATAACGCAGCACCTTTAATGGGATTCAGCACGCTTGCTGCTTCTTTTCCTTCCAGATCCCCCACCGTCTCCAATACCAGGTTGGTGTGGTAAATTTTGTTGTAAGAACTTACCCATTGCTGACCTGCCGCGCGTATGGCATCTGCTTTCCAGGAATACAGATTGCGGTCTTCAATGCTGATCTGGTCTGAATCAAACCTTTCTTCATTCAGGCGATAGTCATCTGCTGAAATTTCTCCGTCAATGGGATAATTTGTGTTAAACAGGTCATAATTGTCCAGGATCAGCTGACAGTCATTCGCCGTTTCCAAAAAAGACTGTGAGCCGCTTTTTTTGATGTCTACATACTTCTGGCAGGACACCAGACAAAGTGTGATTAATAACGTTATGTATTGATGTAATTTCATAATATGCAGATGTTAAAAGTTAGCGGATAAACCAAAACTATACGATCTTGGGTTCGGATAATCAAATACCTCAGGGTCTATTCCCTGATCATTTGCTTTCCAGATAATTCCCAGGTTATTTACATTGGCGTAAATCCGTGGATTCTTGATAAACCTGTTGCCCATTGTTTTAATTGTATAAGAGAGATTGATCTCCTGTAACCTGATGTGGTCTCCCTTCAGTACATTAATCTCCGAATACCGGTAAAAATTGTCCCTGTTCTGGTTATTGGAAGTAAATATGGCAGAGGGAACATTTGTTCGCTGCTCATCACCTGGTTTTTGCCACCTATCCTGATATTCTACCCCCTGTATTGCCGGTATGGTGCTGTTCAGTTGGCTATAATTGACTACCTGCGATGCAGGCCTTCTGAAGTAATACCCAAGCTTGTACATCAGGTTAGCGGAAACAGAGAAGTCCCCGTAGCTAAAGGTATTCCTGAAAGCACCAAAATATACAGGAACTGCTGAACCAAAATATTTCAATGAGCCAATCGGTGCGTTTTGTATATTTTGGTAAGCAGTATTTCCGGCGGCATTGTTAGCAATTGTGACAATTTCCCCGTCTGCGTATCCTCTCGGATCACCTGTCTGAGGATCCAGACCTGCCCATTTATAGCCAAACAATCTGGATAGATCATACCCCTCGTTAAACGAACCTGTGCTGTTCGTTACCACACTTCCCGCTGCACTGGCAGCGTTGGCATACAGTTTAGTGACTTTAACTTTGTTATAGCTAAAAAGAAAATTGCTGTTCCATCTGAATGATCCGGCCTGCACATTCAGGGAGTTCAGGTTGAAGTCGATACCATGGCCCCTCAGGTTGCCTGTATTGTAAGTGATATTGGTATAGCCGGTACTTGGATCGAGTGCCCCATTCGACAATAAGTCTGTAGTCTGCTTATTATAATATTGTAAACTTCCTGAAAGACGATTGCCGCGCAATCCAAAGTCCAGCCCGATATTCCATATACCGGTTTTTTCAGGACGAAGCTTACTGTTGGAGATGCCAGTACCGAAACTGGTATATGCATATGGCAAGTCATTTACGCCATTGAAGTCTGAATACGTGATCAGCGGACGCGCCAGCACTGATGGGTTTACATTTCCATTGTATCCGAATGTTGATTTAAAGATCAATACCGGGAACAGATCTGAATGGTAAAAAGGCTCATTGGCAATATTCCAGCTACCACCTACAGAATAATAAGGTGTTCCCTTTTCATTGGTGCCACGGCCAAATTCACTGGATATATCCTTACGTATGCTGGCCGAAAGTGTATATTTCCGGTCGTAGGTATAGGCCGCATTCGCATAAGAACTAAAGGTCCGTATTTTGTTGTCTACGAATCCAGTGGATAAATTAGGAATGTATTCTCCGTTGTAGCCACTAAAATCTTCCTGAAACACAATTGGGATCATTGTTTTATAATCCAGTTTATTATTGCTCCTAAGCGTATTTTCATCATAGCCATAATAGCCATCTGTCTTGGAGATGCTGTAATTTTGTGCTACATCCATACCTGCTATTGCAGATACCTGGTGCTTTTCCGCCCAGTTCTTGTCAAAGTTCAGCTGGCCTCTCAGTGTCTGGTTGCTGGATTTAGTAAGTCCCGTAGTGTACTGACCGCCTGGTGGCAACTGCTTTACATACGGTGTTACCGAATTGCCCGTCATGGGATTGGTAGATACCAGCGAGGTGGTAAAATAGTTGATCAGGTTTCGCATGTAAAACGAATTCTGCCGGTAAAGCGAATTGTCTTCATTTCTTCCTGTATTATAGTTATAGGTAGCCTGTACCGACAAGCCGTCAATAATTTTATAATTACTGCTAAAATTAAGGTTAAGGTTTTGTGATTTCAGGTTGTTGTACCCTTCATTGATGTCCTCTAGCGGTTTGTACCTCCAGCTCAGGAACTGACCTTTGTCATACGTTTGCTCAAAGAGGTCTATAAATCCGGGACGGTAGGTTTTCGTGAGTTCCAGCGCATTTCCCTGTTCATCTTTCAGACGCGAGTAGGGAAAGAATGTTCCGTTAGAGATTCCGGTGATCCTGTTTTGCTCTGCCTGTTCGTTATTGTTCTGAACGTTGTAGCTGATGTTTCCCTGCAATTCGAGGTTTTTAAGAGGTCTGGCTGCAGCGCTGTAAGTAAGTACCACTCTGTCCAGTCCGGAATTCTGGGTATTGTTTACTGTCCTGTCATACCCTCCTGAGAGCCGGTAGTTAAATGCGTTTGTTCCTCCATCCAGTCCAAGTGAATAGCTCTGAGTTACTCCGTTACGCAGAAAATAATTAGTATAATCACGTCTGATGTCATTTCCCCTCAGCACATCCAGTTGTGCATTGGCCTGTGCCTCAGTAAGCGTACCCTTAAACTTCCAGGCATCCAAAATCTCTGCTACCGGTGAAATGGTTTCCTGTCCATACAAAGTAGTAATGCTAACAGCCGGTAATGGCCTGTTCGCGTTTAAAAACTGCGATTTTTGTGCATCTATCAATTCAGAAACACTCATGGTCTTATTGTAAAAAAGATCTACTTTTTCTGAAACGCTTACATTGCTGTTGAATGAAATACGCAGCTTGCTGTTGTAGCCGCCTTTTTTAGTTTTTATCACGATTACGCCATTTGCAGCTCTGGAGCCCCAGATGGAACTTGCTGCGGCATCTTTGAGTATCGTAATGCTCTCTACATCATTTGGGTTGACCTTATCTATAGAATAGGGCGTGGCTATCCCGTCTATTACTACCAGTACCTGTCCGCTGTAATTTCCGTTCAGGTCAGCATTGGCATTTTCATTCAGCGTATTTTTACCTCTGATTGTCAGGTTTACCAAGGGCGATCGCTGTGCATTCGGATTACTGGAATTGACAGGTCTCAGGTCATTCCTGAAATCCATTGATGTGGTAATGCCCTCCAGTCTCCTTACAAGATTTGGGTCGGTACTGTGCTGTAATTGCTCCTTGCTGACCACTTCAAACGATCCGGTTGCCCTTTCCTTTGGCAGGTCCTGATAACCTGTTGATACTATACTAACCTCTTGAATTTGACTGATCTGGGGTTCCATTTTAATCAGAAAGTCTCTTTTTCCGCTAATCGCCACTGTATCTGTTCTATAGCCAACATATGAAATGATCAGTCGGCCGCCAGGATCAAGGTTTGTAAATGCAAATTTTCCGGTAACATCTGTTGCCGTACTTTTTCTCGTTCCCTCTACGCGCACTACTGCACCGAGCATGGGGTACCCGACCTCGTTCAAAACCTGACCGGTAATATCAATGGCTTGCAGGTAATCACTCAGCTGGTCCAGCAAAGATTTTTTGCGTTCCTTTACCACAACCGTGTTTTCGTCTATGGTATAGGTGAGTGGTTGGTTCTTAAAAATCAGGGTCAGTACTTCTTCCAGGTCTTGTTCCGCCACCTGGATGGTGATAGGCTTGGTAGCTGTAAGCTGACCGTCCGTATACAAAAAATTGTAGCCGCTTTGTTTGCGGATATCTTTAAACAGCGTTTTCAGGCTTACATTTTTTTTAGACAGCGTGATCTTTTGGGCAAGGCCTGTGGCGCTGACCTGCATCATGGTGGCTATTAAAATTAAAGTAGTCAATCGCATAATGAGCAATAGTTTATCAAATTGGTTTTTATACATTTCATCTGGTTTATGACAAAGACAGAGGCAGCCGATGAAGGGCCTTCAATATTGCTATACTCCGCAATATTGCCTAAGTTTGTTTGTCTGGTTTGTTGAATAGAATCGCAAATTGTATGAATATGATCCAGTCACCGGGCCGGTTGTGTAGCAAGCACTTCTGGCCCTTATCATTGGGTCATCGTATGATCGGGTTTATTTCGTTACGATAATCCTCCTTTCTTCAATTTTAAAACGTACTTTATCAGTAAGCTGCAGCTTCTTTAATATCTGAGAAACTTTAGCATATCGGTCTACTGTGCCGCTAAAAGTGTCCTGCGGTATTTCTCCTTCATAAGTCACCTCGATGTTATACCATCTGGATATCTTTCTCATGATTGACTGGATATCCTCGCTTTCAAACATGAAATAACCATTTTTCCAAGCGATAACCTCTTCAGTTTCTGGTCTGCTGATGGCCAGTTTTCCGTTGTTTAAACTGGCTTGCTGTCCTGGTAAAAGCACTGCGGTCTGTCTGGTCCCATTGGTTGATACCCTTACCGATCCTTCCAGCAAGGTCGTCTTTATTGCAGGATCGTCAGCATAAGTGCTGACATTAAAATGCGTGCCCAGCACCTCTACCTGCTGTCCTTTGCTCTTTACTATAAACGGCCTGGTTTGGTCTTTCTTTACCTCAAAATATGCTTCCCCGGTGATTTCAACAGAACGCTCTTTTTTACTGAATATCACTGGGTAGGAAACAGATGATGCCGCGTTTAGCCAAATCGTAGAGCCGTCCGGAAGAACCACCTGGTATTGCTGACCTTTCGCCGTTTCCAGCGTATTGTATTTGGGTTCGCTATTATCCCCATTTATCAGCTCGGCAGCATAAGTCAGTTTGCCTGCACTACTTTTACTAATGCCTATTCCCGATTCCGTACCTACCAGTCCTTCCTTCGTTTGATCCAGCAATATTTTTTTGCCATTGGCAAGGGTTAACGTTGCGGCATTCTTCCCTGCGGGGATATCATTTTTAACCAGCAGGTCAATGTCTGAGTGTCCTTGCTGCTGCAGCAGAAGATATCCCCCAAAACTCAATATAAACAGCAAAGAACCGGCAATCGCGATTTTTGGCCAGAGCCTGATTTTTTTTGTACGCGGGTTTGCTGATTCCAATTTTGACCATACTTCGTCCAATGCGGCCATTCGCTCATAGAGCGGCAGCTCGGCCTGTTGACTACTATTGTACTCCAGGTACCAGCTTTCCAAAAGGGCCTTTTCGCTTTCTGAGGCTGTTCCTTCGCTGTATTTCTTTAGTATGTTTCTGACTTCCAGTTCGGTCATGATTACTTATAGGATGTTTGTTAACAGTTAGACAAGCTGGGGACAGGTAAGGAGGTATCCATTTATAAAAATTATTTTCTTTTTCTGCTGATTAGTATGTATGCCCCAAATAATGCCACTAAAATAGGGGCCAAACCCAGAAATATCATTTTTAAATTTGAAATCTCTTTCTTTTTCAGTTGAATATCGTCGTCTTTTGAAGCAGGTCTGCTGGTATCGACCGGAAATTCACCGTTACTAAGCCATTTAAATATCTCAGTTGCAAAGCGGCTGTTCATCGCCTTTGAAAGTTCGGCGTTCGACATAAAATCAGCATCCCCCGCTATAAAGATCTTTTGCCATTTTCCCTTTATCGATCTGCTTAAAATCACAGCAGCCGGATAGCTCCCCTTTGTGTCGCCCGATGAAGGATCAAAGCTCAATTCAGACGCAGCGGCATCGATGTTTCCGTATTTGTTCCAGCCGGTAGGCGGACTCAGCAGCAATGTGTCGGCCTTAAATCCACCCTCAAAGCGGTATATTAAAGCAGATGCACCGCTCATCGCTACCGGCATTCCTTCTTTAGGATTGTTCATCGTCAACTGCGTGGGTGCATTGTCTTTGCTGGGCATGACCAATGTGCCTTCTTTCAGTCGCATGCCAAACAGTTCCAGTACGGGGTTTATTACAGATTGATGTCCGGGTTCAGTAGTCACCATCACATTTCCTCCGCTATCTATGTATTTTTTCAAGATATCCAATTCAGCATTGCTCAGGTGCTCTGCAGGATCTGCCAGCAGCAATACAGCAACATCCTTCAGTTTATCGGGGCTGCTTAAATCTACATCTGCCACCTCGAATCCCTGGTTGATCAGCGACTTTCTTGTTTTTTTTGCATTGGTGATTAGCTGGTAGTTGCGCTCACCTGTTTTACTGCTGCTCCGTTCATTGTGGCCGGTTACAAACGCGATCTTTGAAGCCGGTACCAGCAACTGCTTTATAGCTGCCGTTACCTCGGCTTCTGAAGGGAAGGCATCGATTTCATCATAAAGCCTTAACGTACTTTTCTTACCCTTATACTCCAGTATCCGCACCAGGTTATTGTCCTCCGTTTGCAGGTTGATCAGTTTACGTATTTCTGCAGGAGACATAAAGTCGCCCATATCGACCCCCATATTGTCCGCTACCTTTTCTGCAATTTGTTTCATGCTCAGTCCTGTCAGATCGCCCTGATAGATCATATTTCTATTGTTCTTTAAGTCGGTGATGTCATAATAATATACATACTTCATTTCAAGACCGGGGATATACCGCCGGTATTGATCAAAACGCGACAGGTCCAAATTCCTCGAGGCCGGAAGCCCTGTATAAACATTCTGGTCTAAGAGGTTGACGTAGGTAGTAATGGTAAGTGGCCCGTCTATCTTTCTGGCTACCAACTGACTATTCGGGGTAAGGCTTTGGGATTTATTGGCTGTCAGATCTTTATAAATTATGAATCTGGGTCTTGACGAGAAATATACCAGCAGGAGTGCAGCTGTCACAACGACTGCATATCGGGGTATCTGCTGCGTCCATCGCTTTGCTGAACGGGCGGCTTCCAAACGCAGGATGCAAAGCGATAGAAATAATGCGATGATAATGAGAAAATAAAGCACATCCCTGCTGTTCAGCAAACCTTTCAACAAGTCGTCAGTTCTCCCCGCTATCGATAAAAAATAAGTAATGTCCCGTATAAAGGCCATTTCCTGACCGATAGTGCCCACATATTGCAGACCTGCGAAAACTGCAAGTGTACTGATGGCAGCTACTACCTGATAGGGAGTAAGGCTGGACATAAATAAGCCAATAGCAGCATAGGTGCAGGTAAGCAGAAATAGGCCCGTCAATCCGGAGATGATCAGTCCGGCATCTGCATTTTTGATCACCATCATACCTGCAATGGCATAAGCTCCAAGCACAAGGATGAGCAGAAATCCATAAGTGGTGATGGCCAAGTATTTTCCTGTAATGATCTCTTTTATCTTCACTGGTGAGGACAATAGTAACTTTATCGAACCACTGCTCGTCTCCCTGCTCATCAATCCCATTGTAAGTAAAGGTATGTACAGGTAGATGTGCTGCAGTGTCTGCTCAAATAAACCGCCCGTACCCGGAAATAAGGCAAAAGTCAGATCATTTACGTTATTGCCCATAGCAATTGCTTCCCGGTAACCGCCAAACATGCCCAAAAAACGGGTGCCGCTCTGTACGATGAAAATGATGAGCACCAGCCATGCTACTGGTGAATAAAATAAGATGCTGAGTTCAAGTCTGGCTATCGTTAAGGTTTTTCTCATTTCGTTTGTTCCGGCTTTTTATGATTGGAGAGTTGTGCAAATATTTCGTCAAGCGAGCTTTTTTCCAGCATGATCTCCGTCAGTTCCCAACCCTGGTTCATACTGGTTTCAATGATCATCTTTGAAATATCTTCCGACGCTGTAAAATGTAGCCTGATGTTTCCTTCATTGGCATTTTCCGCACGTTTGATGTTGGGCAACGCCGCAAGTACCTCCAGGGCAGGGGGCCTTTTCATCGACAAGAGGACCGAATTAGGCATGATGTAATTGTTAAATGCCTGCATTGTATCAGCAAATACCATTCTTCCGCCTTCAATCATTCTGATATCCTGACACGTGGCCTGAACTTCTGACAGAATGTGTGTAGAGAAGATGACAGACCGTTCTTCAGCTATCTCGCGGATGAGTTTTCGGACCTCCAGGATTTGGTTAGGATCAAGACCATTTGTTGGTTCATCAAGTACCACCAGCATGGGATTGTGTATAATGGCCTGTGCAATGCCCACCCGCTGACGGTAACCGCCGGAAAGGTTACTAAGCAGCCTTTTGCTAAAATGCGCAATCCCGCATTTTTCTTTTACCGCTGCCACTGCGAAGCGGATCTCTCTGGCAGGGATATCGCGTATCGCAGCACAGTAATTCAGATACTCATCTACATTAAGATCGAGGTGCAGGGGTGCATGCTGCGGTAGAAAGCCTAATTTTCTTTTTGCCTTTTCTGCTTCTGTGCGGATATTGATCCCATCAATAAAGACATTTCCTTCGGTTTGGTTCAGAACGCCGCACAAAATGTTCATGGTGGTAGATTTGCCTGCACCGTTTGAACCCAGCAAGCCCAGAATTCCATGCTGACCCACCTCAAAACTGATGTCCCTGATTGCCCAGTCTTTATGATAGCGATGAGAGAGGTGCTCAATCTTTACTATACTTTTATTCATTTTTTTTGTTTAGTCTGATAGTAAGACAAGACAACGTATGCCAAGGAGGTACGCAGATTTTAAAAAAAGAAAAAATGATTGGGACGCCCCTATTGCTATTAAAAGACAGAAAGCATCAGGCAAAGACCAAGCTTTGTCCGCAATATTTTCAAAGCCTTGGTGACCTGTTTTTTTACCGTTTGCTCAGTAGTGCCCATGATGGCAGCAATTTCTTTATGGCTGAGGTGCTGGTTTCGGCTCAGCTCAAAGACTTCTCTCATTCGGGGAGGCAAACCGGCTATTTCTTTGTCTATAAGTGCTTTCAGCATGCTTTCCCTTACCCGGTGGTCTGTTACCACGGGTGCCGATTCGGAAAATTGCTGTATGGAAGAAATGTATTTATTCTGTACATCTTTGCGAACAATCACATTGAGGATGTGGTTACGCACACAACTATACAGATATCCCGGCAGGTTGTTCCCTATGCTGATGCTTTCCCGCTTTAACCACAACATAGTAAAAACCTCCTGGATGGTATCCTGGGCTTCTTCTTTATTTCTTACTTTATTCCATGCATGGTTGTGCAGCACAAATTTATAACGGTTATAGATTTCTGAAAAAGCACTCCGGTCCCCAGATTCGAGTAAATCCACAAGTTCCGCGTCAGTAAGAAATCCATAGTCTGCCATACTTCCTTAAAGGGAGGTAATTTATGAATTTTTTCAGTAAACGACATGTAATAGGATTAGCCTTTAGGATTTCCCCTCCAGTGCAGCTGTCCTTCAAGCAATCTGGTTTCAAATTCATATACCGGATATTTGCTTTCTATCAGTTTAATCAGCATTTGAGCGGCAATTTGCCCCATTTCAAATGCGCTTTGCCGTATATAAGAAATGCGCGGCGACAAAATATCAATTACGTCTGAATTTGAAAATCCGATGATCATCAGCTTTTCTGCTTTATCAGGATCATTGTTTAAGATGCGCATGGTTACTGTACTTAGCCGGTCGCTGGCAATGAACAGCGCTTCGGCTCCAATCGAATCTGATAAAAAGTGGTTTAAGGCTTCTTCTATCTCCAGTTGGCTTCTGCCTCCTTCATGGCAGTATTTTATCAATCTTTCATCAAATTCAATATGGTGATCGGCCAGAGCGGAAAGGTAACCCTGCAGGCGTTCCACGGTGATCGAAAGCTGCGGTGCATTGGCCAGGTGCCCGATCTTTTTAAATCCTTTTTCGATCAACAGTGCCGTAGCTTCATAAGCGGATTTAAAATTATCGGTAGTAACTTTAAAGGTTTGTATCTCTTCTATGATCCTGTCAAAAAACACAATGGGAAGCCCCCTTTCATGTAATTGGGTAATATGCCTGTAATCGGTGGTGTGTGAAGACATAGAGATCAAAATTCCGTCTACTGAGCGGTTGGCCAGGTGTCCAATATTGATTACCTCCCGTTCATAAGAGTCATGGCTCTGCGTGATGATCACATGATAACCAGCTTCATAGGCGATAGATTCTATCCCATTGATCGTCTGCGAGAAAAAACTATTTGCAACATCGGCCACCAGTACGCCAATTGAATTGCTCCGGCGGTTTCTTAAGCTTACCGCGATGGGATTGGATTGATAGTTTATTTTTTTAGCATATTCAATCACGCGTTTTTTTGTTTCGGCGCTGATTTCATGACTGTTTCGCAATGCCCTGGAAACAGTAGAAGGGGAGATGGACAATGCCTCGGCAATTTGCTTAATGGTTGCAGCTTGGAACATAAACAAGTATAATAAAAAATCGTCTGACAATACATTTTCGGCAACGATTGCGTAGTTTTAGTTGAGCTTATTCTTTTTTTGTCCATCAGGAGTAATTAATCTTGTCCTGGATGCAGATGAATTTATTGTCATAGCCCTCATCAATAAAACCAAATATACGGATGAAAAAAATAGTACTACAATTATTGTTATCGCTGGCCTGCTTCAGTGCATTCTCGCAGGGAACAGTTATTAAATACCTTTCAGGAACAGATAAAGACCATACTGTACAATGGGATTTTTACTGTACCGCAGGCAGAAAAAGTGGTGAATGGACAAAGATTGCTGTGCCATCCAACTGGGAGCTGCAAGGCTTCGGAAGTTATAATTATGGCCATGACAAAGACAAGGCAGCCGAACAGGGTCTTTACAAACACGAGTTTCTTTCAGAAAACTGGACAAACAAAAGGGTGTTTATTGTATTTGAAGGGTCCATGACCGATACCAAGGTGATGATTAACGGCAAAGAGGCCGGCCCAATACATCAGGGCAGCTTTTACCGTTTTAAATATGATATTACTGATTTATTGAAGCCAAGCGGTAAGAACCTGCTGGAGGTTACTGTATCCAAAATGTCTACCAATACCTCTGTCAATACTGCCGAGCGCAAGAGCGATTTTTGGGTGTTCGGAGGGATTTTCAGGCCTGTATACCTGGAGATTGTCCCCAATACTTTCATTGAGCGGACAGCTGTAAACGCCAAAGCCGACGGCTCATTTCAGATAGACGTATACACACAGCAACTAAAGGGCGATGAAACCATTGAAGGGCAGGTGCAAAAGCTGAACGGTGAAAATGTAGGTAAACCCTTTGCTGTTCCCGCAAGCGCGGGAGAGGGGATGATGCAACTAAAAGCCAATTTTACAAACCCACTTTTATGGAGTGCCGAATTTCCTAATCGTTACCAGGTAGTCCTAACCATAAAAAATAAGCAAGGAACAGTTCATAAGATTAAGGAGAAGTTCGGCTTCCGCACCGTCGAACTTCGACTTAATGACGGTTTCTATGTAAATGGAGCCAGAGTAATCATGAAAGGCTCCAACCGCCATAGCTTTTGGCCGGAAACAGGCCGTACCTTAAGCCATGAAGTTCACGTTCTTGATGCGCAACTGATGAAGGAAATGAATATGAATTCAGTAAGGATGTCACACTATCCGCCAGATGTGGACTTTCTGGATGTATGTGATTCCCTGGGGCTTTATGTACTGGACGAGCTTACCGGCTGGCAGGCAAAATATGATACCGAAGTGGGTCGTAAACTGGTTAAGGAACTCGTAATACGAGACGTAAACCATCCATCTATAGTATTTTGGGACAATGGTAATGAGGGTGGCTGGAACACCGAGCTTGACAATGACTATGCTTTATATGATCCTCAAAAACGTACCGTCATCCACCCATGGGAGAAGTTTAACGGTACCGATACAAAGCATTATCAGGATTATAAAGCAGTAGAAAAGACTGTGGCTACCGGCCAGGAAGTTTATTTTCCTACAGAATTTATGCACGGCTTGTATGATGGAGGTGCTGGTGCAGCATTGGATTATTTCTGGCGGTTGATGCTCAAACATCCTCATTTTGCAGGGGGCTTCATCTGGGCCTTTATTGACGAGGCTGTGATCCGTACCGATAAAAACGGTATTTACGATTCAGATGGCAACCACGGTGCAGACGGCATTGTCGGCCCGCACCGCGAAAAAGAAGCCAGCTACTATACCATTAAAGAGGTCTGGTCGCCGGTATATATAGAACCGCAGCCCATTGATGCTGCTTTCAAAGGTCAGATTCCTGTGGAGAACAGGTA
This sequence comes from Pedobacter psychroterrae, assembly GCF_004331695.1. Lineage (GTDB taxonomy): Bacteria > Bacteroidota > Bacteroidia > Sphingobacteriales > Sphingobacteriaceae > Pedobacter > Pedobacter psychroterrae. The sequence continues at coordinate 1,900,040 of NZ_SJSL01000001.1, forward strand.
CTCTTTTACCAACCTCAACCAATGTACTTTCAAATGGAAGCTGGTTAAGTTTCCTACTGCAAAAGACAAAAGCACCGCACTTACTACAAAGGCAACCGGCACTCCTGCCGCGCTCAGCCTCAAACCAGGCGAGAAAGGAACGCTCAACTTAAAGCTACCTGCATCCTGGGCGCAAAGCGATGCCCTCTACCTAACAGCATACGGGCCTGATAAAAAGGAGATTTTTACGTGGAGCTGGGCCGTCAGTACCCCGGCATCGATTGCGAAAATAGCGTTACCCAGACCTGTCAGAGGATCGGTGAAGATCAGTGAGACGATCCAAAAAGTTGAAGAAACCGAACAAAACCTGATCGTAACCTGCGATGGCATCAGCTACCATTTTGACAAGCTGACTGGCTATATCCAAAAGGTGGTGAAACCATCGGCTACCATATCACTGTCAAACGGACCTGTACTGGCGGGGATAAACACGGAGCTAAAACAGTTTAAGCACCATAAGAACAGCGGCCAGCATGTTGTAGAAGCCGACTACCAGGGCCTTGGCTCTTTACATATAAAATGGACTTTTACACCAGGTAGCAGGGTTAAACTAGAATACAAATACAGTCAGCAAGGCGATTTCGATTTTATGGGCATTACGTTCAATTATCCGGAAGAAAAGATCACCGGTATGAAATGGCTGGGTCGAGGCCCTTACAAGGTATGGCAAAACAGGCTCAAAGGACAGCAGATCGGCGTATGGCATAAAGCTTACAACAACGCCATTACGGGCGAAACCTTTGGTTATCCTGAGTTCAAAGGATACCATGCAGAAGTAAACTGGGTGACCATACAAAATAAGGAAGCTGGATTTACCGTGTACACGGAAGATAAAAACCTGTTTTTTCAAATGCTGCATCCTGAAAGAGAGAAAGCCGCATTGAAAAATAACAATGTAGAGCCTGCTTTTCCGGAAGGTAGTATTGGTTTCCTTAATGCAATAAGTGCCATTGGTAACAAGTTTCAGTCGGCCACCCAAATGGGTCCTCAAAGCCAGAAGGTGAAAGCCAGTGGTGAGCCTGTCAGCGGTACCTTATGGTTTGATTTTCAGTGAGAACTTAACAGTTAAGACATTAAAACAAATACACAAATACAACCATAAAATGAACAAGACGCTATTGTTTGGATTGAGCATCACCGCTGTACTATTTTCTTCCTATGCGATTCGGAAAATTAATCCGGCTAAAGAGCCGGCACCGATTACTTTAAAAGTACGACAGGTCGCAGGCAACCTGCAGGCGCCTACTGCAATCGTTTTCCCGGGCAATGGCGATATTTGGGTAACGGAACAAACAGGAAAGATCCGACTGATCAGGAATGGGAAACTGAGTCCTTCAGCAGTGCTTGACCTGCAAAGCAAACTGCCGAAAATAAACAATAGTTACGAAGAACGCGGTCTGCTGGGAATTGCACTCCACCCAAAATTTAGTGTCAATAAAAAATTCTACGTGTTTTACAGTACACCATCAAGCGGAAAATTTAACCATACAGATGTGGTGGCAGAATACAAGCTGGCCAGTGCTGACAAAGCCGATCCCAACAGTGGCAGGATCATTCTTGCAGCCGATAAACCTGACGGAAACCACAATGGAGGCTGCTTGCAGTTTGGCAAGGATGGCTTTTTATACATATCTTTTGGAGATGGCGGCGGACAAGGTGACAAGCATGGAGAAATTGGCAACGGACAAAATTTAAATACCTGGCTTGGTAAAATATTGCGCGTTGACATCAATGCAGATTCCGCTTATGCAGTGCCTAAAGACAATCCTTTTGTTGGCAGAGCAAATACTAAACCTGAGATATGGGCATATGGCTTCCGTAATCCATACCGGTTTTCCTTTGACAAAGCCTCTGGGCAATTGTTTGCCGGAGATGTAGGTCAGGACCTATGGGAAGAGATTGACATTGTTAAGAAAGGCGGAAACTATGGGTGGAGGATAACAGAAGGAACACATTGCTACAATCCCGCTAAAGACTGTGATGTGAACGGGATTACGATGCCCATCGCCGAATACAATCATAGAGAAGGCGTGTCCGTTACGGCCGGCTATGTTTACAACGGCCGGCAGATACCTGCACTAAAAGGTAAATATTTGTTTGCAGACTGGACAGGCCCTGTATTTTATTTGCAAAAAGCGGGTGCGGTATGGCAGAGAGGAAAAGTGACCTTGCAAAACATCGCTGAAGGCTCCAAAATAACTGGCTTTGGGGAAGACCAGGCAGGTGAAATCTACGTACTGACCAATCCGGATACAGGACCTGGAAATACCATGGGCAAGGTCTATAAGCTATCTGGCGGTAAGTAAAGACAAGGAATTGTTTGATATTTTGTAGATTAATTCTAAATAAATACTCGAATAAGGTCAAATTGTTTTAATTTTATGATCCTAACTTATTATATGATTAAAATCTTTGTAGGCGGTTTATCACCGGAGGTCTCGGAAATGGATTTGGTAGTCTTCGTCAGTATTTATGCTGAAGTCCGCACGGTGAAGTTAGTGCGCGACAAAGCTACTGCAAAATCTAAGGGATATGCATTTCTAGAAATGACCAATCAGCTTGAAGCAGAAAAGGCTGTAGCAGAATTGAATGACATTACTTTCAGAGGGAATACCCTTACTGTTAAAATCGCAGAAGAGGTGCCTGTTAAAATTGTTAAGCCTACTAAATATGCGAAGGTTAGTAAGGACGTAAAAACGAAAAGACCAAGGTTAAGGTAAAGCCAATTTTCTCATTTCGTCCCGATGCGCTTTCCATACCTCAGGAAACTCCTGCAGCAAAGCGATAATTTTTCCGTGCCATAATTTCTATTGGTTTTCTATTTGTCTTCCATCTGTGTAGGTTCTGCCTGCGGATGGGCAACCAACAACCATCGGGCCAGCGACGGCTCACAGACGGGTTTTTCCGAACGTGGTCCGAACCTGAGCCGAAGCTGGCCCGAAGCTGGTCCGAAGCTGAAAAGGTGTCAGATCAAACGAAGATCGAGTTGTCTTATACTGAATTGTCCTTACAAAAAGCGGATAGTTAAACGGTTAAATCCTTACAATTATAAAAAGATATACTGATATATCCTTACATCAAATTTTCATCATACAGATATGCCCTTACACTGTTTTTTTGGTATTGGCTAAATTCCTGGTTGTGTCTTTTGTCGGGTGTCATCATTTCACAGCTCATGTGGGGTCTTACGTTGTTATATTTTTCTATTGCCTTGCAGACCGGTCCCACCGCCTTGGAATAAGATTGGAATGTATCATACAGGCCAAATTCTGTTTTTAAGATGCCATTTACCCTTTCGGCGACTGCATTATCATATGGGGATCCCGACTGGGTCATGCTAATAGCAATGTGGTTTCTTTGTAAGATCTGCACATACTCATCACAACAATACTGTATTCCACGGTCGGAGTGATGTATCAAAGGCCTCTTTTTATATTTTCTTGCCCCAATTGCCTTTTTTAGCGCAGAAATGCATCCAGAGGCTTTTAGGGATTGGCTAAGGTGATAGCCTACAATTTTCCTTGAATAGGCATCTGTGATCAGGAAAAGATAGATAAACCCTTTACCTGTTCTTAGATAAGTAATGTCGCTTACCCATACCTGTTCGGCCATGATGGGGCTTGTACGATTGATCATATCAGGCCATTTCCTGTAATGGTGAAAGGACATAGTAGTCGTTACGTATCTTTTTTTTGGGTATAT
>NZ_SJSL01000010.1 GCF_004331695.1 Pedobacter psychroterrae
TTCCCTATAACCTCATTGAATTCGCTCAGGATATATACTCTTTGGTGCACACCAATCTTGCCGTTTGTATAGTGGAAGACTTTCCCGACTCCAACACCGTCCCCAGCTGTTAAAATCGCTTCGCCTTCAAAAGTGCATGTATTTATCTTTTCTATTGTAGCCGAACGTACATAAAACGGATACAAGCCATCTTCTTCACGATCTTGAGTGTTTTTGTTGCCAGTTCCAATTTTACACACATCAGCGAAAACACCCTTCTTCCATTCTCCCTCAAACTCAGGAAATCTCAAATTAGGAACCTTAGCTAATTTATTTCCTTAAGGTTAGAAATCGTTTATTTCTTTTCTTTGATGTTCAAAAAACTCAATTCAAATGAATAAACGAAAAACATTCTCAGAAGTAGTGGCACTATGGAAAATCGACAAAAGGCAATATGTGAAAAAGTCAAGTTTTTCTGCCTATATACTTTTAACCGAAAACCATTTATTGCCCAAATTTGGAGATCAACAACTTATCGAAGAAGCAGAAGTCCAAACTTTTGTTTTTCAAAAATTAGATCAGGGGCTAAGTCAAAAAACCATTAAAGATAAAAACAAATGGTTAGAGCACCAGCCATTTGATATACAATTCCCTACTGAAAGAGAAAAACATAATATTGAAGTGCTAAGTAGATCCAATCAAAAAAAAATGATGACCTACATCCAAGAGCATTTTACTTTTAGAAATTTAGGCGTATACATTTGTTTAAGCTCAGGGATCCGTATTGGCGAAGTATGTGCCCTTACTTGGGAAGATATTGATACTGACAATGGAATTATTAATGTGAGAAAAACAATCCAGCGAATTTATCTGATAGAAGATGGTCAGCGTAAAACAGAACTTATTTTGGATACTCCTAAAACCAAAAACTCGATTAGAGAAATACCAATGAGCAGAGAATTAATTAGAATGCTAAAACCATTTAAAAAAATTGTAAATCCTTCTTTTTTTGTGCTCACAAATGATGTTAAACCCACAGAGCCTCGTACTTATAGGAGTTTTTATAAAAATTTGATGAAAGAGCTAAATATGCCCGAATTAAAGTTTCACGGTTTGCGCCACAGTTTTGCCACTAGGTGTATTGAAAGCAAATGTGATTATAAAACCGTAAGTGTGCTGTTGGGTCATTCTAATATCACTACCACCTTAAATTTATATGTACATCCTAATTTAGAGCAGAAGAAAAAAGCTATTGATCAGATGTTTAGAGCGTTAAAATAATAAGCAAGATATTTTCATTAAAGTTTGTAAATTGGTAAAATTTGTTTGCTTCAAACGCTCAAAAATATGCCAAAACAATCTGAACAAATATTAGAAGAACAGTTGATAACCAACTTGAAAAAGTTAGGTTATCAATATGTTATATTAGCCAATGAGCAAGCATTGGTTCAAAATCTAAAAGCCCAATTAGAAAAGCACAATAATACCAGCTTTTCAATTGCTGAATTTGAGAAGGTACTCAATATTTTGAACAAAGGAACAGTTTTCGAAAAAGCTAAAACGCTTCGTCAAAAACAACATATCGTTCGCGATAATGGCGATAATCTATATTTTGAGTTTTTAAATACGGAACATTGGTGTCAAAATCAATATCAGGTAACTAATCAGGTGACACAAGAAGGTAAATATGTAAATCGTTACGATGTTACCTTATTGATAAATGGTTTACCCTTGGTTCAAATAGAATTAAAACGTAGTGGCTTGGAAATGAAAGAAGCTTTTAATCAACTTAATCGCTACCAAAAGCATTCGTTTAGTGCCAATTATGCTTTATATCAATATGTACAAGTTTTTGTTATCAGCAATGGTGTAAACACCAAGTACTTCGCTAATAATCGTTATCAAGATTTTAAGCAAACTTTCTACTGGACGGACGTAGCCAACAAACGCTTAACCAATATTTTAAACGGTTTTACAGATGCTTTTTTAGAGCCTTGCCACATCAGCAAAATGATTTGCAAGTATATTGTACTTAACGAAGCTAATAAAATTCCGATGATATTGCGACCATATCAATATTATGCGGTAGAAGCATTAATTGAACGTGTTAAAGTGAGTAATAAAAATGGTTACATATGGCATACCACAGGTTCTGGGAAAACTTTAACCTCATTTAAGGCAAGTCAAATTTTAATGAAACTGCCACAAATACATAAAGTAGTTTTTGTGGTAGATCGAAAAGATTTAGATTATCAAACTACTAAAGAATTCAACAGCTTTCAAGAAGGCAGTATAGATGGTGCAGATAATACCAATAATTTGGTTAAACAGTTTACAGATAATTATGTAGATAAAAAAGGCGAACATAAAAATTCAAAATTAATTGTAACAACCATCCAAAAGCTAAATACTGCTATTAGTAAATTAAAATATGAAGGTAAAATGGCTGATTTAAAAGGTAAACGAATAGTGTTTATTTTTGATGAATGCCATCGCAGTCAATTTGGCGATACTCATAATCGAATAAAATCTTTCTTTACCAATAGCCAGTTGTTTGGTTTTACGGGTACGCCAATTTTTGCTGATAATGCCAATAAAAATGAATTAGGCAAACGTACAACCAAAGATTTGTTTGAAAATTGCCTACACAAATATGTAATAACTGATGCAATTCGCGATGAAAATGTCTTAAAGTTTTCAGTAGAATACGTTGGTAGATACAAGCATAAAGATGGTAGAGAAACGTCCATTGATATCGAAGTAGAGGATATCGATACCCGAGAATTAATGGAAGATGCTGGTCGTTTAACCAAAATTACCGATTACATTATTTCCCATCATGATCGCAAAACACAAAATAAACGATTTACGGCTATGTTTTGTGTTGATAGTGTTAAAACGTTAATTAAGTATTACGAAATTTTTAAGCGGAGAAAAGTTGAAGGCAAGCATCAATTAAGGGTTGCCACTATTTTTAGCTACGCCAGCAACGAGGATGATGCTGAAGCTAATGGTTTTATACCAGAAGAAGTTTCAGTTGTTGAAGAACCAAAAGTTTTATATGGTTTACAAGCACACAGTAGAGAGAAACTTGATGAATTTATTAGCGACTACAATGCGATGTTTGGCAGTGCATACAGTACCAAAGACAGCGAAAGTTTTTATAACTACTATAACGACATTTCTAAACAGGTAAAAAAAGGTAAAATTGATATCCTCTTAGTTGTGAATATGTTTTTAACTGGTTTCGACAGTAAAACTTTAAATACCTTGTATGTAGATAAAAATCTAAAATATCATGGCTTAATTCAAGCCTACAGTCGTACTAATCGGATATTAAACGAGCAAAAGTCTCAAGGCAATATCGTTGCTTTTCGGAATCTAAAAAATAGAACAGATGAAGCTATAACCCTGTTTAGTAACAAGGATGCAGTTGAAGTGATCATTATGCAGCCTTATGAAGATTATACCAAGGAGTTTGAAGATGCTTTTGAAAAACTAAAAGCGATTACACCAACGCCTGATGATGTAAATGATCTAGTTACGGAAGATGATGAGCTGGAATTTGTAAAGGCTTTCAGAAACTTAATGCGTATAAAAAATATTATGAATTCATTTTCTGATTTTAATTGGGATGATATACAGATGGAAGAGCAAGAGTTTGAAAATTTTAAAAGCAAATATCTTGACTTATATGACAAAACCGTCGTTAAGAAAGAAAAGGTTTCGATTTTAGAGGATATAGATTTTGAGTTGGAATTAATTCATCGTGATGAAATTAATGTGAGCTATATCATTCAACTCTTAATAAGGCTTAAATCGCTAAACAAAGGCGATACCGAAAAAACGAAAAACGAGATTGCTAACCTATTGGCTACCGAAACTACATTACGTAGCAAACGCGAATTGATAGAAAGATTTATAGAAGAAAATTTACCATTGATAGCTGATACCGATGAAATAACAACAGAATTTGATAGGTTCTGGGATAAGGAACAAAAATTAGCCTTTGAGAAATTAGTTAATGAAGAACATCTATCTAAACAAAAAACCGAAAAATTAATAGAAGATTATCTTTTTGCAGAGCAAGAACCATTAAGAGATGATTTGCTGGATTTGATAGAAGGTGAAAAACCAAGTGTATTACAGCGTAAAAAAAGAGGAGATGGTATTTTGATGAAAATTAAAGATTTTGTAGAGACTTTTATCAACGGAATGGTTGGGTAAAATCAGATTCAAATCAGGTTCTTTTTAAAAAAAAAATAATATTTAAGTAATTATGCAAATTTACTTAGCACTACAATATCCATTACTAAATAAATATATTAATGCTCAATTACCACGATTACGAAAAAAAAATTTTTGATTGGTTAATGACCAAACATAATGCTGATCCAAATTTTACTTTTACCGTAAGACAGAGTGCTGGTAAAGGATCTGAAACCGATTATTTTATTGGTACGATAAAATCAAATTATTTTGCAACTAGCTTCTGGACTTTGCCTGTATACTTTCCTGGATCTTCTGGTGATTGTATTAGTTTGATTTTACAGCTTTCAAACAATGGTTATAGCTATTATTTCGAGTTTAACCAAACCCAAGACCCAAAAGATGGTCAAAATCAGTCGGCATTAAATTTAATAAAAGCACTAAAGGATCCTTTGAAAAAGGAATTTTCATTTAAGCGTCCTGTACAAGAAAACAATAAAATGTACACGATGCAAGTTGCTTCCCCTGAGAAGATCTATGGTGATCTAGAAATTATGATTTCTGACATCGATATCCAACTTGATAAGATATTGGACTTAACTGATATTGCTATTGAAAACGAAAAAAAGAATAATTCAGCTTTTAAAGCGCACAGGGTTACGACAGATGAGTTTGAATTATTGTTAGATAAGTTAAATAATCGTTTGGAAAAACACGGCACTACATTAAGTACTATTATAGCTGATTTTGGGAATGAAGTGACGGATGTATATTTTAATATGTTAAAAAGGCTACTAAATGACTTAGAATTAGATTCCAACTCTGAAAAAATTTATTTTAATTATGATAAAAATAAACTGATTTTCGGAATAGGTCAACGTTATGTATTCAATATCGAAGATGGTAAATTTTTTAGGCTAATTTCAAAAAACAAAACATTAGGCGATGCAGAAGAGTTTAAAACTGAGCCAAAAGCCTATTTAACAAACTATCCATTAAGTCAAGATATTGACTCTAAATACGATGAATTATTATTAGCAGCTAAAGAAATTTTAGCCATTACCAATAAAAGTGGTTATTATAAGTTTGATAAAAAGGATTTTAGAACCATGGCTTTTGGTAAGATTGACAACATTGGTCTTGTCCCACAAAAATCAATAATAAACTATCCCAAAAATCAAATCTTATATGGCCCTCCTGGTACAGGTAAGACATATAATACGATTAACAAAGCGCTATCTATTATAGAAGACGTTGATGAAGCCAAATTAACGGCTGAGAATAGATCGGATATTTTAGCAAGGTTTAATGAATACAAAGAGAAAGGACAAATTGTCTTTACTACTTTTCATCAGTCCATGAGCTATGAAGATTTCATAGAAGGTATAAAGCCTGATATAGAAGAGGACGAACATGGTAACAGGTCGATAATCTACGAGGTTAAGGACGGGATTTTTAAGGGCATTGTTGCTGAAGCAAATAAATTAAAAATTATAGATGGATCAGCAGAAAGTGATATCACTTTTGAACACGCTTGGAATGATTTACTTGATGCAGTCACTAATGCCACAGGGAAATTTGTACTGAAAACATTGACATCCAAAATTATGGTAGTTAATGAGATAACAGCTAATGGTAATATTACGGTTCAACCTGATGGGGCTAGCCAACCTTATGTCGTTTCGTTCTCTCGCTTGAAAAAATTACATGCAGTTTTTTCAGATTTAAATAAAGTCAATAATATTGATAAAGAATTTAGAAGTGTTATTGGGGGAATGAACTCTACTGCTTATTGGTCTGTTCTAAATTATATAAATAATTGGATAGATAAGCATTCTACGTTAAATACCAAAAAGGCTCATTTTGCGAATCCAGAGCCTTATGTTTTAATTATTGATGAAATTAATCGTGGAAATGTATCAGCAATTTTTGGCGAGCTAATTACCTTAATGGAAGAGAGTAAAAGACAAGGTGGTGTCGAGGCTCTAGAAGTAACCTTACCCTATAGCAAGGAAAAATTTTCCGTACCAAATAATGTATATATAATCGGTACAATGAATACAGCCGATAGAAGTGTAGAAGCATTGGATACTGCACTTCGTCGTCGTTTTGCTTTTACAGAGATGATGCCTAAAGCTGAACTGCTAACTGGATTGAATATCGAAGAAATTAATTTAGCGGATGTGTTAACCACGGTAAATAACCGTATTAAAATATTATTAGATGCCGACCACCAAATTGGACATAGCTATTTGATGGCAGTGGAAAATTTACAGCAATTAGCCAACGCCTTTAATAATTGTATTTTGCCATTGTTACAAGAGTATTTTTACCATGATGAAGAAAAGATTGCTATGGTATTAGGGTCTGGTTTTGTACAGCTAGAAGGAGACGTGGAAAATGTTTCTACATCTTTTGCTCATTTTGATGGAGTAGACTTTCGATATCCAGCTTTAAAGAAAAAATTCAGCTTAACTAGAGTTGATGAATTCACTATTTTACCTGCTTTAAAAGCGTTGATGACCAGTGTATAAACAACAGCAATTCATACAGGTTTTTGAATACCAAACTCTTTATAAAGGCAACGTTTATAATAATGTGCGTTTTGAAGCTAAATATTTTGATGCCTTACTTAAGCTAAATGAATTGCATGGTGGAAAGTACTTCAATCCTGTGTATAATGGCATTCGCTTTAATAGTTATGTAGGTGTTTTACAGGTTGGTGATTTAGTGATAGAGGTCTTGCCTAAAATAGATGGCTATACGAGCCAAAAAAGCCAATGGCACAACGTGTTAATTGAAATGTTGCAGGTCACCCAAGAATTGCAGGTTAACCAAATTGGCGAGACCAATGTAGAACAACAAAGTATACACCTTTTAGATATTTATTTTGATTGGTTTCTAAGGGAGGTAGAAACACTGATACATAAGGGCTTAATTAAACAATATTATAAAGAGACTAAAAATTCATTGGCATTAAAAGGTAAGTTGGAATTTGCTGGGCATATCTGTAAAAACCTAGTTCATCAAGAACGCTTTTATACTTCTCATCAAGTTTATGATAAAAACCACCTGATACACCAAATTTTAAGTTTGGCTTTGTCTGTGGTTGAACGTTTTTCCAAAGGTACTTATCGGTACGGGAATTGTAAGTCTGTACAACTGAACTTTCCAGAAGTCGAAACTATTTTAGCAGATGAAAATACCTTTAAACAAGTTACTTATAATAGAAAAAATGACTCTTATAAAAAAGTACTTGAGTTAGCCAGATTAATTATCCTGAATTATGCACCTAACGTGATATTTGGCGCCGAAAATATGCTAGCCTTATTGTTTGATATGAATGAGCTTTGGGAAAGCTACGTGCTGATCAAATTGCAGCAACAGGCTAAAGGTTGGATTGTAAAAGGACAAGAAAGTAAGCTTTTTTGGGAAGGCAAAACGATTCGCCCAGATATCGTACTGCAAAATAAAGCGACAAAAATTCAATTTATTATCGATACCAAGTGGAAAAATTACACTTATGATAGCATTTCCATCAACGATCTTAGGCAAATTTATGTGTATAATGAATTCTGGAATGCGAAAGAGGGAATATTGTTGTACCCTAGTCCTAACGAAACGAAAATAGTAATAACAGGGAAGTATGCTCGTAATAACTATATTGGGAAGATTGGTCTAGTTACGGTTTTGGATTCAAAAGGTAAGTTGAATGCTAATGTTGGTCGAGACATTATTAGTTTTTTTGATTAAATAAGTCTACTCAACTTTTTGTTGCGAAATTTTAGGACAAGTGAGTATTCAACTGTATAGTAAGTCATTTTTGAATTCTCAATTTAGTAATTGTTTTGAAAATCTTAACTTAGCTCTATTCAGAATGTTGCCCTATGAAAATCAGCTACTTTAAACCCCGTAAACCATTCTCATTTGCAAGTCATCAATACGAACTAGGAACATTTATGGGTTTATGGCACAGCCATGACGACAACCATTTTCTATTAAAAATCTATAAGATTGACGAAAAGGAGTTTGTCGATTATTATAATCATCACCTTAACCATGCGTTGGAGAATAAACTTGCCATTGAAGAGGATTTCTTCCGCCATGTGTGGCAGATAGTACAGAATAGAATAAGGCATTTCGAGATGCAAAATCCCTTTTCGAGTAACCACGCATTCCATAGGCAAAGCACCGAAAAACTACTACAGTTCCAAAAACACCTCCAAAGCATTGATAAATGGAATGCTCGTCCTCCACAGTTGGTAATAGCTGAAAAAGAAGAGTTGATAATACAACAAAGACAAGAAATTGATGAACTGAAAGAAAAGATTAATCAATTCAACCAATTTGAAGTAGCTCAGAAAATCAGAATAGAGGAAGAGCATTTAGCTACTTTAGTTGATCTGATCAAGCAGATACGTGAACTCAAATTGCCATCTGGAAGACTATTGCTTAGATGTGATAACAAAAGTCCCTATTCAAAAATGATCAGTAAATATTTCTCAATTGGTGGAAAGGATATTCCGACAGAAACCACAAGAAACTATTTTGTCGAGAAAAAAGGGGATGTTGCTACCAAGGGAACAGCAGTCAAGTCCGACCAACAGCTGTTCAAAATTATACCGCTGGAAAATAAAAAATAGCCAATCCATAAACTGTACATGACCATCGCAAACTGATGGTCATTGTTCTGGCCATTTCCTTCCAGAAATTTGCTCCATATTAATCATGGAGGGAATTTATGAATGTGGAACTAATCACCAAGGAGGATCTTAAACAGTTCAAGTCTGAACTAATCCTAGAACTAAAACAGATCTTTAAACCAGAAACTGCACATACCAAGCAATGGCTGAGAAGTGCAGAGGTAAGAAAATTATTGAAAATCTCGGCAGGAACATTACAGAACCTGCGGATAAACGGAACGCTTCCATTCAGAAAGATCGGGAGTATCATGTACTATGCCTATAATGATATTTTAAGGGTCATGGAAGAGGGAGGTGACAGATGATCGACATCAACGACCAGCTTAGCTCATTCATCAAAATGGCTAGTTTACAGAAACATCTTCTGCCATCCCATATCAGCCTTTATTCCGCCTTGCTTTTGACCTATCAAAAAGGTGGGTTTGCCAATCCTTTTCGGATAACCAGAAGGGAACTGATGAAACTATCTTCTATCCGTTCATTCACCACTTACCATAAAAGGCTTGAGGAACTGATCGATATTGGCTGTGTGGTCTACAGCCCCTCGTTCGACCCCGTATTGGCCAGTCAGATAGAGCTATTGCCAATTAAAATAGCTCTAAGCTTTTATGGCGACTGAACGGATAGGCGAATTGCAGAAAGTCCATTTTTCAAAAAAAATGGAGCAAGCGGAAGTTGGGCTGCGCCCTACTTTGCTTGCCCTGCGCTTCGCTGAGGGACTTCAAAGGATACTCCAGGTATCCTTTGCCCTTTAAAAAGTGACTGAAACCTAAAAAATGGAATTCCCTTGGGAATACCCGATTACGATATTTTAAGATGAATGTATGGAAGATGCAAATAACAAGTCCGTAAGATTTAATGCCTTAACTGGCGAGAAGTTTGAAAAGGTTGCTATCAAGCTTGGCAGGAATAAACGACTGGTATTCATGCAGATGGTGGATTATTTCTATCGTAGCAAAAAAGATCCAATTGACCTGAACGACGAACTGCTGAAAAAAGAGCTGGCTAATGGCATCAACAGGATATTGTCGTTCATAAAGAGACAGGAAGGTGATTTTCTGCTTCCCATCTTTAGCGATACTGAAGGGTTGATGGTTATTGCAAAAGAACACACCAAGTATTTCAAAGCTATTGGACAATACCTTATCAATGATGATGAACATACAAAGGAGATGATCAAGCGTATGACATCACTCGACAGGGCAATTGCAAAGACCCAAAACCATCTGGAAGAGAAGGCACTGTTAAAATTGCGGTTCAAAAAAATACTTGAATACTACATCAGCCAAAGAGAATCATTTGGTTGGCCTGTGTCGGCCGCCAAAAAAGAGGAACTTCAAACACACATTAGGCAATCACTGGAAAACCTGTAGCTTATGTTCATCAATATCACCGCATCAGAAACGGGAAACAATAAGGGAAGTAGTGGGGCGCTTGTCAACTACCTAGAAAAAGAGAACCAGATGCAGACCGAGAAAGGCAGGGCATTGGGTCAGGAGAACTGGTTCAACGGATCGGACAATCAAATCAGGAGACAAGAGGTTCGCATGAAAATAGACCGCAACATCGCCAAGCTCGGCCGTAACGACAGTAAGTTTTTTCTGGTAAATATCAGCCCAAGCCAAAAGGAACTGGCGCACCTTTATGAAAAATTTGGAGAAGCTGGTGCAAAAGAAAAGCTGAAGGAATTTGCCGTAAAGATAATGGACGGCTATGCCAAGAATTTTAAGAGAACTGGTATCGATAGTAACAGAGATCTGCTCTGGTTTGGAAAGGCTGAAAACTACCGTTACTACAAACATACAGACAGAGAAGTGAAAGATGGAACAAGACAAACGGGAGAACGTAAAGAAGGTCGTCAGATGCACATTCAGATCATCGTTAGCCGTAAGGATATCAGCAACACCATAAAATTAAGCCCACAAAATACTTCGAAAGGAAAGAATACAGCACATTCTGCCAAATTGGGGCAATTTGATCGCACCGCATTTAAACAGATTGGAGAAATCCTGTTTGATGAGTTTTTTGGTTTCGATAGAGGATTAAAAGATACGCTTAGCTATGCCAATACAATGAAAAATGGAACGACTGCCCAAAAAGCGCAGATGCAGGTGTTAAGGGATATTTCCCTTAGCCAACATGAACGACTAGATATAATTAATGATTTAAGCAAGGGTGTTGCCGATGGTCTTTTCGAAAATATCGGACAAATGATAGATGCAACTGCACAGAAGGGCAGTGATTTACTTGTTGCACTTATGGAGCCTGTTTACGTGGCTTCGGAAACAAATCCAATAGAAGAAGCGGAAAAACGTAGACGAAAAAAGAAAGAAAACCTTGATCAGAGCCAAGGTTTAAGTCGATAGAAAATATTATTTGGAGTTTTTTAGTAATTCTATCTTTTCACGCTCACTAGCTAATAAACGCTCATAAAGTTCAACTACCTTATCTAATGGATTGTAATGACATTGGTAGTTGTATTGGTATGCTGATGCATTATCATGCATATTCTGAATATGAAAAATAAGTACTTCTTCGCTAAAATTCTTTATTGCTTCGGAGCTTATACCAAGAACATTCGCAATCTTTTCCAACATTGCTTCTTCAACTTCCTCGCTCTGCTCGATCTTAGAAATGGTCTGCTGACTCACCCCAAGTTCGATAGCAAGAAAATCTTGCTTAATACCACGTATTTCTCTTATACGGCTGATTTTTCTTCCAATATGAACCTTGTTGGATTTTGTAGGTGTTTCCATAAGCACAAATATAATAAATTCCTGAAATAGTAATGAACCATTATGTTGTAGTAAGATACCACTTTTACTGGTAGGTTACGGCATCCCACCATTGCAATTTTGATCTGGAAATCAAAATAGAGCGATATGGAAATACAATCTCAACAAACTGGGCAGACCCAGAAAGAACATTTCTCAGCGTTCCTGAGGGAGCTGGTTCAGAAATTCAATCCCGAAACGGTATACTGTTTTGGCAAAATGGTCGAGCAGAAAACTGGCGATGGATGTTTTATGCAAAGTATCAGGGAAGAAAAGTACACCTATTTCTTGCTGATGGTAACAGAAAGCATCACAAGGATAGAGCACGAGGTACAGGATTTTGCCAACCAAAATTATCCCCATGGCACGATTACCCTTTTGGTGCATGGCAGGGAAACTGTAGTACAGGCAATAAAGGCCAACAACAGGTTTTTTATTATGGTTTGCAACAGCGGACAGATCATCTATAGTCGTAATGGTATGCTGGAGCCGTCCGAAACGTTAAGCTTCATTCCAACACAGGGAGCGGTAAAGGCGCAGAAACATTTTGACCACAGGATGCCACTCGCAACAGGATTTTTGGCAAGCGCAAATGAATGCCTCAAAAATGGTCAATATGGAGTTTGTGCTTTTATGGCACATCAGGTGACCGAACAGTGCTGTATTCTTTTGATCAGGATCTATTTGGCCTACCGTTCGGATATGCATAACCTCTACAGGCAACTTCGCCTTTGCAACAGTTTTTCCACAGCTCCCCATTGGCTGTTCCTATCTGGTGGCGAAGATGAAAAACGGCTGTTTGACATAATGGTCAGAAGCTATTCAGCCGCACGTTACAAGGATGATTTCAGGGTAAGCCAAAAAGATGCCGAGCAATTATTTATCAATGTCTCGAACTTCATTAAGCTTACGGAGATTTTATGCGTAAAGAAAATAGAATCGCTTGCCGAGGATGCAGAAGCATACAAACAGAACAAACTGGAAAGTGGGGCGGAAAATGGTTAAGGATATATTACCTGCTATAGCCGACAAAAATTTCTTTCGGCTACCATTAAAGAGCGGAACAAGGATATTAACGACTGAAATCCTCAACAGATATTCGGATTTTAGGAGACCAAAAAGACCCTATTTGAGAATTAAACGCAGAAAGCTGTCATTCCATAATGAACTGTTGACTATCGGGGTTACGCTCGACAGTGAAGAGGAAGAAAAGATCTATATTAAGGTTACCGCTTCGGAACTATTGGTAAGCTGTAGCGTTGATACCACGGACAGCTACCTGAGCCGATATGCCTATTTTGCGCTATACGACATGATGTCGATCTATGACCAAACAGATTTTGAGGACTATTATTGGCCAGGTTTCTTCGATGGAAATGGGGAAAGCAGGTATCTGATGATCAGGATGTACAAGGGCACACTTGTTGTTTTTCCAAAAGTCCGCTACAAAGGACTTTATAAGCCTGAACAGGCACTTCCTTCAATATCGGATAAAATAGAGGGGAAAAGGCAAGCAGTTGAGGTCTTCAAAGAGAGTGCGCCAAATAATACGCAGGAAATACTGGGCTTCTGCCTTGCGGACACAAGCACCGAAAGGTGGCATACCAACCATTTTCCCTTCCTTGTTCCCTATATCGGCATTCTGGACAACAACAGAACTTTTGTTAAGGGATTCAAGAAATATGTACTAAGTCATGGAGATATATCAGCTTTAGATGTTGATCCCATTCAAGATAAACTTGTCGAAATCTGCATCGAAATGAAAAAGATTGCCCTCGTCAACTACCCACAATATCGGGACGAAGAGGATGTAATAGCCAAAAAAAGAGCCGCAAACAGGGAAAACTTTGCCAGATTACTTGAACTTTGGCATCAGGCTCTCCCAATATTGGCAGGTAGGCTCTATATCCATTACCGTTTTACCTATGGAATGCGGAACGTCAAGGGCAAACCATCCAAACAGGATATGAAGCCTTGTATCATCAGTAACGAAGTTCCAGAAATCTGTTTCCTTTGGAAGGACAAGGGCGATTATTTCAAGCTTGAACTGCGGTTTGTTATTGTTGGCAACATGCATGAGGTGTCACAGTTCTTTGATACGGCTTTTTTTGTTACCGCATCTGGCGATCCAAAGAGGTTCTTTCTCTTAAGCTCGGTAACGGAATGCCAACTGATTTCTTTTTTTAGCAAGAGCAGTTTTCAACTACTGATGTTAAAGACCCATTATGAAGACCATTGCAGGGAATTTGTAGGCAAGCTTAGAAGTAGATACAGGTTTATAAACAGATAATAGATTATTATGGAAGAAATAATGAAGGTGCTGAACTACCAGCCAGCAGATGTTCTTGATAGATATATTGACCATCCCGTTTCGGGAATGAACCAATTTTTCGTAGACCATCCACTGCACAAATCAAGGGCAAAGCTTTGGGAACTCTTTCAGGGCTGGATGCATCTTGCATCAGAACCCCCTGATGGAGAAGAAATGAAGGATATGCTGTTTTTTTATAACCGACTGATAGAAATGATGAACCTTTGTTATGTGCTTACACAAAAGAATAAAAAAGTTTAAGGTCGGTTGGTGATTACCACTCATTTTTTTGTTGCACAAATTTCTGAACAATCCATTTCCGACAAGGCCAAGCCCTTCGGGTTTGCTAGAAAAAAATCTTCCCTGCCAGCTCTGCTGGCGAGGTATTTTTTTCTGCAAAGCCTTGTCTTGAAAATGGATTGTGTTCAGGAGAGTGGTTTACCAAAAAGATGGAAGTGGTGCGCTCGTTAATAGGCAAGGATAGTTTCAAAGTGCGGTTCTGGCTGTCTGAAATATAAGATTCATATGTTATCTTAGATTATAATTATATGGGTAATAAAAAGTTTGAAGGAATTGTTTAAAGTTTTAAATTATGATGAGTTGCGTATATTTGAAAGCTAGGCACTTTAGATAGACAAGATGGAATATACCAAAGATCACATCATATTAGAATATAAAAGGCTCAAAGAATATCTTGGTAAGTCTCCCTCGTCCCGTAAATTTTATGCTGAAACGGGTCTTTCCCTTAGAATGTTAGAAAAGCTCTATGGAAGCAATGCTTTTAGCAAACTTGTTAATGAATGTGGCGACGTTGCAAATAATTTTTCTACAGACAAGATTGAAATTGAAGATATATTATTGCAGTGGGGAAATCTTACTAGAGAATGCAAAAAATTACCAGCCATTGCAGACTGGCAATTTAACAACTGTAAACCTCAAATCACCAACATAAAAAAAAGTCACGGACTGAGATGGGCAGACATTCCATATAAATTTCTTGAATTGTTCTCAGATAAAAATGAGTGGCAGGATGTTGTAGCTATAATCCCAAACCGTTCGCCAAATGAAGTTACAACTTCGAAAAATATCCCAAAAATTGAAGGCTTACCGTACGAAATCCTAAAATTTATTCCCCCAGTAGTTCAGGATCTAGTTGATCAATCCTCTGACAAAGAAAAAGCATTAGAATTCGAGAAGGGTGTGAATCTTGTATTTCAAATGTTGGGTTTTGAAGTCACAAATTATGGTCAAGGTACTGGAAGAAATCCAGATGGGATAGCAAAAGCAAGCCAAAATAATTATGCGGTTCTTGTTGATGCAAAATCGAGAACAGAAAATTATAAAATTGGCACCGATGACAGAACATTTATCGAATACATAAATAAGTTTTATGAACCACTCAAGAAAAGTGGATTCAAAAATATTTATTTACTCATTGTATCGAGCGGTTTTGACCTAGTTACGGCATCTGCTATAAAAAATATCAAAATCGATACACAAGTTTCGACTACATTCTTAACTTCTAAATTGTTATTAAAACTATTATCTAATAAGATAAAAAATCCGAGACAATTTGATTTAAAGCTATTTCAAGAATTATTGATTGAAGACGGAGAAATAACAGAAAAGAGAATAGATGCATTAATAGCAAAACAGAATAAAAGCTGAAGCTTAGTCTCTTAAAATCTAAGACTGGTTGAGTCCATCAGTTTTAAATCCAATCTGTTTTCTGGGAGGATTGGGGCGTTCCTGTTTTTCCAGCAGTTCATCCAGATATCGGAATACGATCTCCATATTCTTGTCCTGATTGTCAAGCTTGTTCTTTATCTTTTCGATCTCAAGCCTAATATCTGTGTTATCAGCTAATATATTTCTTATCCGTGTGAATATTCGAATGATTTGGATGTTTACTTTTATTGCCCGTTTGCTATTTAATACGCTGGATAGCATTGCTACACCTTGCTCGGTAAAGACCATGGGGGAATATTTTATGTTGCTTCCCTGTTTCAAGGCGCCATTTTGGCTCCTTGAAAAGTGATATTCTTCTGAGGTCAGTTCAAACATAAAATCTTCGGGAAAACGGTCTATATTTCGTTTGACCTGCCTTTTGAGCTGTTTTGTTTCTACCTCATAGAGTGTTGCCAGATCAGAATCCAGCATCACCTTATGCCCACGGATAAAATAGATCTGGTTCATTATAATTTCATCGGGTATCATTATTTTGTCGGTATTTTCCATTATTGTTAAATATGACCTGCTAAGCCCAGAATACTATCATCATGCTTAGCAGGTTCTAGTTTTAAATAAATATTAATTTATCCCTCAATAATGCCATATCTGCACCAACCTTAATATCAAGTATCTTGGCATAGTGCTGGGTTGTTCGAATATTGGTGTGTCCGAGCATCTGCGACACGCTTTCTATCGGTACGCCGTTTAAGAGCGTTACCGTTGTTGCAAAGGTATGGCGTGCAATATGCGAGGTCAGTTTTTTGCCAATTTCGCACCGTTCCTCTATCTCCTTTAGGTATTCATTCATTTTCTGGTTACTGGGAACGGGAAATACCAAGCCCTTGTTTACGCTTGCTGGATGGTCTTTGTATTTCTCAATGATGGTCACAGCAGAGGGCAACAATGGTATTGCAGACCTGACATTGGTCTTTTGGCGGTTCTTGATAATCCAGCGTTCGCCATCAACGCCGTTATTAATATGGCTATTCTGAAGTTTTTGAACATCTGCATAGGCAAGACCAGTAAAACAGCAGAAAAGAAATACATCCCTTATTATATCCAGCCTTTCAGAAACGAATTTTTTATCGGCAATGACCTGTATTTCCTCTTGATTGAGAAAATAACGGTCTACCTTTTTCGTTCTGCCCTTATAACAGGCGAAGGGATTTGTCTGTATATGTCCATTTTCAAAGCTGATGTTGATGATCTTTCCGAGGTTCTTGATCATTTTTACCGTATAGTTGTTGGCGCATGATTTCTCAGACCTTAGATAGTAATCAAACTCGTTCAGAAATGCGATATCAACATTCCGCATGTCGATGTCCTTAACATTATATTTGAATGGCAAAAAAATATCCAAGTGCTTTTTAAGTACCTTGTACCTATTGAGTGTTCCCTGTACAAACTCCTTTCCCACAAGGGCTTCTACCTTTTGGTTATGCTCGGTAATTGCATGTAACAGCGTTAATGATTTTTCTTCCCTGCCCATAAACTTGTTTTTGATGGACTCAGCGGTAATTACATATCCAGATTTGAGAAGTTCGCCATGTGCATCATAGACCATATTCTGCAGTTGGTCTAGAAATGAATTCAGTGATCTGGAATCCTCTTTTGTGCCGATAGATCTTCCAGATTTGCAATTCCAACGGTCTGGATCACATGACCTGCCAGTTGCAGATTCTGCCCTCTTTCCGTTGACGGTAATGCGGATGTAGATAGGGGCAACGCCCTTGGTGTAGTTCTTTTGCTTCTTCATGTAGAAGAGCAGGCTAAAATTAGTTTTCATAATGTGAACATTAAGAGTGAAACAAAATTAGCTTTGCAGAATGACGTTTACAAGATGTACAGTTGTTGAACTAGTTGTAATACAATTAGTTATAACTTATTCGGTGAGTCGTGAACTTTTCTAAAACTACTCACCGAATCGCTCACTTTTTATATGAGAATTGGTGCATATTTTAGTGTTTTCCCTAAAAACAAAAACCCTGCAATCATCTGATTTGCAGGGTTTTGTGTAGTTTTGATATTGAATTTTGTGATCCCGCTGGGATTCGAACCCAGGACCACTACATTAAAAGTGTAATGCTCTACCAGCTGAGCTACGGAATCATTCTCTTTTGAAGAGGGTGCAAAGATAGAATTATTATATTATTATACTAAATATTTTTCAAAAAAAATTGTGGTAATGACTATCGCTTAAAATCCAACACAATGATGCTATTGTGCCACAACTAGTTAGGCTAACAACCTGGTATATAAAAGTCCCTCAGCCGGATGGCCAAGGGACTAAAATTCAAAGATTAAAACCCGGTAATTATGGTTTAAGTTCTACCAGTGATTTGTTATATAACTTATCAGTAACTCCTTTTAGTTTTTCAACAGGAACTTTGATTACTTTTCTATCGTAGGTCATCAATCCGTTGGTCTCTACTTCCACATCCGTTGTTTGGGTATAAACAGCTGCAGACAGTCCCTGTGGAATTAATTTCTCCAATGTAGCCATAAAAGAAGCATACCTATCGAACAGTGCATCTGCATTCTCAAAAGTTTTACCGTATCCCCAGTTGTTTTTGTCCAGCCAGGTATGGTTAGGCAGTGGCAGACCCAGACCTCCAAACTCGCCTAAAACAATCGCATGATTTGGACCAAAAAGATCTGGTCTTGGCATTCTCGGTTCAGGATAATGGTGTAAATCTACAATGTCTCCGGTTACCACATGGTTACCGCCACTTGCACTGTTTACCAAACGTGAAGGATCTTTTGCTTTAGTCCACTCAGCAATCTCCTTGGTTTTAAACTGGCCCCAGGCTTCGTTAAATGGTGTCCA
Organism: Pedobacter psychroterrae; assembly: GCF_004331695.1. Lineage (GTDB taxonomy): Bacteria > Bacteroidota > Bacteroidia > Sphingobacteriales > Sphingobacteriaceae > Pedobacter > Pedobacter psychroterrae. The sequence continues at coordinate 18,535 of NZ_SJSL01000010.1, forward strand.
TACAATGATGCTTGGGAAATTGTGCAGCTCATCCATAATCACGTTCCATTCCTTGCGGTACATGGCTTCAGACTCAGGGGTACGGTCCTTATCAGTTCCGCCCATGGTACCCAGATTTGGCTCCCAATGGTTTCCTAGGTCACCGCTTGGCATATCCTGCCATACCAATACACCCAGTTTGTCGCAGGCAGCATACCATATTGCAGGTTCTACTTTAATGTGCTTACGGATCATGTTAAAACCCATTTCCTTAGTTTTGATGATGTCAAATATCAAAGCTTCAGTAGTAGGAGCGGTGTATAAACCATCCGGCCACCATCCCTGGTCCAAAGGACCGTATTGAAATACAAACTCATTGTTGAGCAGCATTCTCTGGATCCCATTTTTATCTGGTCCCATAGAAGATTTACGCATCGCGAAATAGCTTTTTATCTCATCTACCACCTTGCCGTTACGAACTACCGCTACACTCAGGTCATAAAGGAAGGGGCTATTTGGCGACCATAATTTTGGGTTGCTGATAGCCAGTTGCGCTGTTTCCCCTACAGTTGTTTCTGTTTCAGATACTTTTGTCTTGCCGTCATAGGCCGTGATTTTTAGTTTATCACCTGCCAGAGCGCCTTTTACATCAGCGGATAGAGAAAGCGTTTTAGCATCAATATCAGGTGTTTGTCTGGTCGATGCGATATAGGTTTTAGGTACTCCTTCTATCCATACCGTTTGCCAGATTCCTGTTACCGGTGTATACCAGATGCCTTCCGGTTTTATCACCTGCTTACCCCGGGGCTGCGGGCCCTGATCGGTTGGGTCCCATACACTTATGGTAAGTTCCTGTTTGCCGCCTTTTTTAACGAAGGCAGTGATGTCAAATGTGAAAGGATCAAATCCACCTTCATGCGTACCTACTTTTTTCCCGTTCAGCCAGATGTCCGACTTCCAGTCTACCGCTCCAAAATGCAACAAAATGTTGTTTTTCAGGTTTGATGGGATGGTGAATGAGGTTTTATACCACAACAAACTGTCTTTTCCTACAGTTTTTCCAACTCCGGACAGGGAAGACTCAATTGCAAACGGAACCAATATCTTGCCATTATAAGCTTTAGGCTCGGCTGCATTCTTTGGGGTCAGTGCATAGTTCCAAAGACCGTTCAGGTTTTTCCAGTTGTTGCTGCGCACCAGTTGTGGCCGCGGATATTCTGGCAACGGACTGGCAGGGTTTAGTTTTTCTGCCCATGGGGTAGCAATCTTTCCTGGTACAGGTTTCCAATCTTGTGCTTGCGCAGAACCGATCAGGACCTGTGACAAACATAACCCGATTAAATAAGACGTAAATTTCATAAATGATTATTTGGTTTAAAAAGTGTGTGCTTCTTCGCATTTGCTGTTGCAAAAAAGAATATCCAAATAAAGGAGATTGTATTTTACAAATCAGCTCAATTATTTTACATTTCGTCTCAATATATGATAAAATTGGGTATTTTGGCCCTTTATAAGCCATCTATAATGTGAAAAGGTTCTATATAACCATACTTTTAACAACGGTCTTTTTTAATTTATTAAAGGGGCAATCTTACTATTTCAGACACTATCAGGCAGAGCAGGGGCTGTCATTTAATTCGGTTTTTGATATTCTCCAGGACTCAAAAGGCTTTATGTGGTTCGCATCAAAGGATGGGCTCAACAGGTTTGACGGCTATAATTTTAAGATTTTCAGAAATAACCCGGCAGATACCAGCAGCATTGGCAGCAATGTTACGCTCTCTGTCTTTGAAGATCCATCTAAAGTACTTTGGGTAGGTACCTCAAAGGGATTATACCTGTACAACGATACTACCGAGCTTTTCAGCCCTGTCAAGGCCACACTCAATAAATATGTAACTGCATTAAAGAGTGATAAGCAGGGCAATATCTGTTTCATTGCCGATGGTAATGTATATAAATACAATAAAAGCAGCCAATCGACAAGTTTATACAGTCAAAACCAGAAAGACCCGGCTACCTCTATGGATTTTTCGCAGGACGGTAAACTATGGATAGCCACATTTAATGGACTTATAAAACGCTACAATGCTAAAAACGATAGTTTTATGACTTTTGATGTCTTTAAAAACTCTGCACCTGTTATTTCCCGGTGGATTTATAAAATTTATGCTACCCACTCAAATTCCCTGTTAATAGGTACTTCTCACCAGGGCGTTAAGCTCTTTGACATTGCTACGGGCAGCTATAAAGATGTGCTGACCCACAACGCCGATAAGACCAGCATCTTTGCCAAGAATTTTGTACACTATGAGGGAGAGGTATATTGGATCGCTACAGAATCCGGTGTGTTCGTTTACAATATCAGGACTGGTGCGTACACCAATATCCGTAAGAATCAGGGCGATCCTTATGCCCTGGCAGACAATGCTGTATACACCCTGGCCAGGGACAAAGAGGGCGGAACATGGGTGGGTACTTATTTTGGCGGGGTCAATTACTATCCAAAGCCTTTCACTTCGTTTGATAAGTTCTTCCCGCGCAATGCAGCGCGTTCCCTCAGCGGCAATGCCGTCCGGGAAATCTGCAAAGACCAATACGGAAATTTATGGGTAGGTACCGAAGATGCAGGAATAAATAAAATCACCGCGGGAACAGGCAAAATAACAAAATTCATTCCCGACGGAGTCAAAACCAGCATTGCCCATACCAATATCCATGGATTGCTGCCCATAGGCAATGAACTCTGGATCGGTACATACGAGCAGGGACTCGATGTAATGGATATCCGTACCGGCAAGGTCATACGTCATTACGATGAAGGGGATGGAAGGAGCAAGCTTAAAAGTAATTTTGTGGATTGCCTTTATCAGACTAAAGACGGACAAATACTGGCCGGGACCTCTTCCGGACTATACCGATACAATAAGCTCACGGATGATTTCTCTTATTTCCAGGATTTCCCTAAGTATGAACATTACATGTCTATACTGGAAGACGATAGAGGTATGATATGGGCCGGAACCATCAATAGCGGCCTGATCTCATTTGATCCAGCTACCAGGCAGATCAATATATATAAAAACGAGCCGGGTAAAGCCAATAGCCTGAGTGATAATTTTGTGAATGCATTGTTCACAGACCGTGACCGCAACTTATGGGTTACTACAGAAAATGGCCTTAACCGATTCAATACCAAGGACAAATCTTTCATAAGGTATGGTACAGCAGATGGATTGCCCAGCAATGTAATCTACCGCATTGAAGAGGACAAGGCTGGAAATTTGTGGATCAGTACTTCCAAAGGCCTTACCGCTTTTCATCCCAAAAGTGGAAAAATGAAGACCTATACAAAGTCGCAGGGCTTACTCAGCGACCAGTTCAATTATAATTCTTCCTACAAAGACCCCAATGGCATGACGTATTTTGGAAGTGTAAACGGAATGATAGGCTTTAATCCTGGTCACTTTATCAAAAATACCGTTGTACCACAGGTGTTTATTACAGGTTTTCAGGTCTTTAATCAGGAATTGCTGATCGGGAAGAAAGGTTCACCATTAAGTAAGTCAATCACTTACACCGATCACCTCAAGCTGGACCATGACCAGGGAACATTCAGCATAGACTTTGCCGCATTGGTGTATACAGATTATGAAACTGCTGAATACGCGTATAAACTGGAAGGAGTGGATAAGGAATACACTTATATTAAAGGAAACAGAAGGGTGTTTTATACTAAACTGGCCCCAGGCAAGTATACCTTTATGGTGAAGGGGGCAAATAGCAGCGGGGTATGGAACAATGCCCCCAGAAAACTGCTGATAGAAATTGCACCGCCATTTTGGTTAAGTTACTGGGCATATGCTTTTTATACGCTTGTCTTTATCGCGATTGCTTATTCAGTGTTCCGCTATTTTAATGACAGGGCAAAATTGAAGAATAAAAGGCGGTTGCAGGCAATGGAATCTCAAAAGGAAAAGGAGATCTACGAAGCCAAAGTTGATTTTTTTACCAACCTCATCTCCATTGCCCAGTCAAAACCTGAAGAGGGCCTGCTGGATAAACTGAATGATTTCATCCAGCGCAACCTGAGCAATACTACCATGGATGTAGATCAGCTGGCCGAAAGCCTGAACATGAGCAGGGCTACTTTTTACAGAAAGATAAAGTCTATTTCTACTCTTAGTCCCAATGAACTGATCAATATCACCAGGCTTAAAAAAGCTGCCGAACTACTACTCTCTACAGACCTGAAAATTCAGCAGATCGCAGCCCAAACAGGCTTTACTTCCCAGGCGCAGTTTACCAGGTCTTTTACCCGGCATTTTGGCGTAACTCCCTCTGAATATGCGAGAAACAAAATTCAAGTATAACACCTAATAAAATTCTTACAAAAAAAACATCCACCTTTAAGGGGTGGATGTTTTTAACAATTATAAAATGAGTTGATTAGCTTATCTTAACATTGATTGCGTTTAAGCCTTTTTTACCTTGCTCAACGTCGTAGCTAACTGAATCATTCTCACGAATGCTGTCAATTAAGCCTGAAGTGTGTACAAAGATTTCGCTATCACCATTAGCTGGTACGATAAATCCAAAACCTTTTGTCTCATTGAAAAATTTTACTGTTCCTTGTTGCATTATAATGTAATTTAATTATATACAAACATACAAATAATTAATTGCATATCAGCTATTTATTTTTATTATCTGCATTATCGGTAGTCCAGACCTTTTAATTGCCTAAATCAGTTTAAACTTAAATCATCATTTTCATCATGATTGAGTCCTATTGCTGCATTGTTAATGGTCAAATCTTTCTTATCTTCCTCAGGTTTGTCTGCCTTTTCCGCCTCTGCACCAATTTCCGGTGAGGATACTGCCTCATCGGTATTTAAGTCATCCGTCTCTGCTGTCAGTGCAGGGTCTGTGATTATTTTTGGCCCATCCTTTGGCGGAATCCCGTTGTCTGCGCTATCTGATTGGGAATGTGATGCTTTCATAACTGTGTCAATTTATTGTGTATGTTCAACAAACTGCACATGAGAAAGTTTCCACGAATCATCTTTCTTATATATAGCAAACCAGGGGAAGCTCATCATACCTGACAAGCCCAGATATTGACTGGTTGACTGCCTTGATCTGTCTTTGGCCACAAAAGCGATATAAATGTCCAGTACTTTGCCCTGTACGCTCCGTCCAAGCTTAAGGAAGCTTCGCCACGTTTTCTAAATTCACCAATTGGGGCGTAGCTGGCTTTCTTACCTTTCAGATCTATTGCCATCAGCATCACCTGGTCCAGTTCATCAGCATCCTGAGGTATCTCAGTGGCCCAGGTAAATTTGAGTGTACCCGGATTTTCGATTGTAAATGCAGGTTCGAGCGCACCGGGGAGGTCTCCTCCCGCTACGACAAAATCATTCGGATCTATGTAAAATCCATTTTCATCTTCCCTTACGGCATGCTTTCTGTTGTACGATATTGCACCTCTTATACCTCCGGTTTTCGTGTAATAGTCTTTAAAGCCAACCTGCACAAAATCCAGAATTATCGAAAGGGTATCCTGTACCAGTCCGAATTTAGAAGTGTTGAGCCGTTCGTTTGGAGTAAATTTGCTGCGTATACGCGGTAATCCACGCATACAGTCCTGACCGTACAGTTCATAGCCAACTACAGCGCCAGCCTTTCCTTTGAATCCCCCAAGGATTCCACTTTTAATAATAGCCATACTTAATTAAATTTAATGGTGCACATGCCCTCTATACAAAGATAAGTAGGGTGTATAGGAAAAAACAAACTTTCTGGAAAGTTAAAAGCAGGCAACCAGCAATTCACTCGTTCAGGAAGCGAGTATAAAGCGGGTTAAAAGCGCGTTGGGAGCGTGTTGAGATCGTGTTGTTTATTATGGCAATACGAACCCTTTATTAGGTAAGGGTTAACCTGACCGCTGCCCAGTCATTTTAGGCCTTTCAGATGTTGTATACAAGGTATGATAACGTTAGCGTAAATTAAAATTTAATTTGCCTAGGTTTCTTTAGGATATCTTCCTAAGTTAGTCGAAATAGTGTCTTCAATGCATCTGTGAGCACTATTGTATAGGCTAAACTAAATATAAAAATGGATTTAAGAGTGATACGGGCAGGATTTATAGGCAGCGGATTTGCTGCGAAATTTCATTACGATGCCTTGCAGCGGGTTTTCAGTGCAAGGGTAGCATTTTCAGGTGCATATTCGCCCTCCGCAGAGCGGCTAAGGGAGTTTACAGCAGAACGGTCATTAAAAGCATATGACAACCTAGAAGCATTGATAGACGATTCAGATGTGCTGCACATCTGTACGCCACCAGTTACCCATGAAGCTATCGTGATCGCTGCATTAAAGAAAAACAAGCACGTCATTGTAGAAAAACCCTTTACGGGATACTTCGGAGATGGATCTCCGGAATTCAACGGCGATAAATTTCCTAAACAGCAAGGCCTGGAACATGCCGTAAAAAGTATTCAGAACATGCTGGAAGCAGAAAGACAGAGCGAAGGCAGGATCATGTATGCCGAAAACTGGATCTATGCACCCGCTATTCAAAAAGAAAGGGAGATTCTCCAAAAGACTAGCGCACAGATCATCTGGATGCATGGCGAGCAGTCGCACTCAGGCTCTCATTCCATGTCTTACGGACAATGGAAACTATCAGGCGGTGGCTCTATGATCGGCAAGGGCTGTCACCCTTTGGCGGCGGCGATCTATTTAAAGCATGTAGAAGGAAAGGCCAGAAACGGCAATGCGATCAGGCCTGCCAGCATCACGGCACGCACGCATGCCATTACCAGGATGCCTTCCTATCAGGATGAAGGATATTTGAGAACTACCTATAAAGATACCGAAGATTTTGCGATGCTGCATGTCATGTTTGAGGATGGCACCATCGCAGATATTTTTGCCAGTGAACTGGTGCTGGGAGGGGTGCACAACTGGCTGGAAGTCAATACCAGCAATCACCGCACCATATGCCAGATCAATCCAAATACTTCCATGCAGTCTTACACGCCTGCAGAAGCTCATTACAAAGACATTTACGTGGTAGAAAAGACGGAAACCAAGCAAGGCTGGTCGTCCATTTCTCCTGATGAGGGTTGGTTTGCAGGTTATCAGCATGAGATGGATGCGTTTTATAAATTTGCTGCACAGGGCGGGGATATTGAGAGCGACAGTAAACTGGCTGCAGATGTGATCTCCGTGATCTATGCTGGTTATGTTTCTTCAGAAATGAATGGTAAAGAGGTTGCTATAACGATTTTGTAACAAAAATAATTTGTACTGCGGTTGTGTTAAATCTATATATTTACATGACCACACAATTTATTTGAACGAATGAAAACCAAATTCTCAGCAGCGGTTGCCTTAGCTTTATTGCTAGGCGCAGGCGCTACAACAAAAGCCCAGCAAAAAAATGGGTACGGAAAATATGTAAACACCTTTATCGGTACCTATCCGCTTACTGATCCAAAGATATTGGGTTATGAGCTTCCAAAAGACTGGAGATCATGGGCAGGGCTCACCTTTCCAGGCAGTTCTATTCCCAATGCGATGGTGCAGCTCAGTCCGATGACGGAATATGGCTCGGGTGCCGGATATGAATATGAAGACGATGTCATATATGGTTTTACGCATACCAATAAAGGGCACTGGAACCTCTGCAATATCCCCCTGATGCCCGTATGGGAAGGTGGGATCGCAGAAGCCAAAGCCGTAATAGCAGCGACTGATAACACAATTGAAGGCAGAAGCCGCAATCCTAAAGATTTTGGCTCCAGGTTTTCGCATAATAAGGAAAGTTCCGCACCAGGGTTTTATCAGGTATACCTGGAAAACTATAAGGTAAATGTGAGCCTTACCTCTACGTTGAGGGCCGGGTATCACCGGTATGATTTTGAAAACAATACAGGCAGGCAGATCATATTTGATCTGGGCAGGTCCAACAACAGGATTTCCAATTGGGAAATAGAACAGGTGGGCAGCAATGTGCTGAAGGGAAGTCAGCGCCCGGGCGAGCGTGTTTATTTTTACGCCATCCTGAACACTGATATCACAGGGATTGAAAGAACAGAAGACGGAAAAGCGGGAGGTTATGCACGCGTAAAGCTGTCTGATGCAAAAAAAGGCCCTGTAGAGGTTAAAATAGGCCTCTCGTATGTGAGTACAGAAAATGCTAAAGAAAACCTGGAAAAGGAGATAGGAAATAAAACATTTGAATCTGTGCGTGCAGCCGCTGGGTCGACATGGGAACAGGTGCTGTCAAAGATCCAGTTGAAGGGTGGTACTGAAAAGCAAAAGCAGATGCTGTATTCTTCGCTGTACCGTTCGTTGCTCTGGCCGGCATTGCGCAGCGATGTAAATGGAGAATATACAGATGCAAAGAGAAATAAGGTAAAGTCAACCGATTTTAATTACTATACCGAGCCTTCCCTGTGGGATACTTACCGCAATAAAGATGTGCTGCTCGGCTTAATGTCGCCCAAAGTAGCCCTTGATGTAATCAAGTCTATGAAGGATGTGGGGGATAAGACTGGCTTTATCCCTACTTTTTTTCACGGAGACCATGGCGCTTCTTCTATAGCCGGCGCTTACTTGAGGGGGATTGATGATTTTGATGTAAAAGGTACTTATGAAATACTGCTGAAAAATGCCAATGTCTCGCCAGGAGCACGTCCGCATATTAAAGAATACATAGAAAAAGGATTCATTTCAGATCCTGATATTGCCAATCCGCATGTAGAAACCAAGGCCAAAGCGGGGGTTTCTAAAACGCTGGAGTATGCTTATGACGATTATTCATTGGCCCAGATGGCTAAAAAGTTGGGCGATACGGCAAACTATCGGATTTTGATGGCAAGGTCACAGAATTATAAGAACATGTTTGACCCTGCTACCAGGTTTATGAGGGGCAGACTGGAAAATGGTGACTGGATCAAACCTTTCGATCCGCAGTATCCGTATTACGAATACATGTACCGGGAAGCCAATGCCTGGCAGGTGTCATTTTTTGCTCCGCATGATATGAAAGGACTTATTGGACTATATGGCGGTCCTAAAGGTTTTGAATCTAAACTTGACTCTTTATTTACATTGCCATGGAACCCTAAGCATATCGCCCGCAACATAGAAACGATGATAGGGCAGTACTGTCATGGCAATCAGCCCGATCATGAGGCCCCATTTGCCTATACTTTTATTGGTAAGCCTGAAAAGACCCAAAAAGTGCTGGACAATATCCTTAACAACCTTTATGGTATCGGAGAGGAAGGTCTTGCCCTGTCAGGAATGGACGATGCAGGAGAGATGTCGGCCTGGTATGTTTTCAGTGCGCTGGGCCTGTATACTTTTTCGGCTACAGATCCTGAATACCTGGTTACGGCCCCGCTGTTTGACGAAGTGAAATGGACGACAAGTACAGGTAAAACCCTAACGATCAAAAAACCCGGAAAGGGCAGGGGGATTACCTCTATTAAGGTAAACGGTAAGGTGAATGAGGGATATTTTGTACCGCATGACCTGTTTAAGAACGGTGGTACATTGGAGGTGATCACCAAATAAAACCGCTTTTACCTAATCGATTCTACCTATCTGATTATAGAATTAATTGATTGTGATTAACCGATTCAATATCCTAAATTTGTTAGGGTCCGAACAATGGGCAGCAAATAATTTCGATAACCATAAACTTAAAATACATGGAAAAAGAATCAAATGATATCAGCAAGTGTCCGTTTCACAATGGCACGATGAAGCACAATGTCGGCGGTGGTGGTACGAAAAACCACGATTGGTGGCCCAATCATTTAAAGCTGAATATATTGCGTCAATACTCCTCCCTATCAAATCCGGTAGGCGTAGATTTTGATTATAAAGCTGCGTTCAACAGTCTTGATCTGGAGGCTGTCAAAAAAGATCTTCATGCGCTGATGACTGATTCCCAGGACTGGTGGCCGGCCGATTTTGGCCATTACGGGCCGTTGTTTGTCCGCATGGCATGGCATAGTGCGGGTACTTATCGAGTAGGTGATGGCCGGGGTGGTGCAGGAATGGGGCAGCAGCGTTTTGCGCCGCTAAACAGTTGGCCGGATAATGTAAGTTTGGATAAAGCACGGAGGTTATTGTGGCCTATTAAACAAAAATATGGCAACAAAATCTCATGGGCAGATTTGCTGGTCCTTGCGGGTAACGAGGCATTAGAATCAATGGGTTTTAAAACATTTGGTTTTGCCGGCGGAAGGGAAGACGTATGGGAGCCGTCTGAGGATGTGTACTGGGGAGCTGAGACCACCTGGCTGGGGGGTGACCTCCGCTATGGTCATGGTTCTGATGGTGTAGACAAGCAGCACGGTGTACTTGTGTCAGACGATGATGCGGATGGTGATATACACTCCCGCAATCTGGAAAAGCCGCTTGCTGCAGTGCAGATGGGACTCATTTACGTGAATCCTGAAGGCCCTGATGGCAATCCTGATCCCATTGCTTCAGCTAAGGATATCCGTGATACTTTTGGCCGTATGGCTATGAATGATGAAGAAACGGTAGCGCTGATAGCTGGCGGACACAGCTTCGGTAAAACGCATGGCGCAGCGCCTGCTACACATGTTGGTAAAGAACCGGAAGCAGCCGATCTGGCTATGCAGGGTCTGGGCTGGCACAATAGTTTCGGCACAGGTAAAGGTGGCGATACCATTACCAGCGGTCTGGAAGTGACCTGGACTACCACACCGACCCAATGGAGTAATAACTTCTTTGAGAATTTGCTGGGGTTTGAATGGCAGCTCTCGAAGAGCCCTGCCGGTGCCCATCAGTGGATAGCCAACAATGCAGGTAAAATCATTCCTGATGCGCATGACAGCACAAAGCAACATTTTCCTACCATGCTTACCTCAGACATTGCTTTGAGGATGGATCCGGCATATGAAAAGATATCCCGTCGTTTTTTAGAGCACCCTGATCAGTTTGCTGATGCCTTTGCACGAGCCTGGTTTAAGCTGACGCATCGTGATATGGGCCCGAAAGAGCGTTACCTGGGGCCTGATGTGCCGCAGGAGGAACTGATCTGGCAAGACCCTATACCTTCGGTAAACCATGTATTGGTAAATGAGCAGGACATTGAAAGCTTGAAGTCTACGATATTGGCATCGGGCCTGAGTATATCTGAACTGGTATTTACAGCCTGGTCTTCTGCGTCTACTTTCCGTGGATCAGATAAAAGAGGTGGTGCCAACGGTGCCCGCATACGTCTGGCCCCTCAAAAGTACTGGCAGGTAAACAATCCTTCGCAATTGCAGAAAGTGCTAGGTGTGCTGGAAGGGATTCAGCAGGAGTTTAACGTCGGACAAGCGGAGGGTAAGAAAGTTTCGCTGGCGGATTTGATCGTGCTTGCTGGTTGCGCAGGAGTGGAGAAGGCCGCTCGTGATGCGGGTAATACCATCAGTGTTCCGTTTACTCCGGGCCGTATGGATGCTTCACAGGAGCAAACAGACGTGGAGTCTATGGGCTTTTTGGAGCCACTTGCTGATGGGTTCCGTAATTACCGCAAATCGCGTATTCCGGTTTCTACAGAAGAATTGCTGATCGATAAGGCACAATTGCTAACGCTGACCAGCCCTGAATTAACTGTGTTAATTGGTGGTTTGCGAGCATTGAACATTAATTTTGATGGTTCTGATCATGGGGTTTTTACGTCGCGGCCGGGTTTGCTGACCAATGATTTCTTCGTCAACCTGCTGGATATGCGTACGGCATGGAAGGCGGCTTCTCCCGACAGGGAGCTTTATGAAGGCAGCGACCGCGCTACAGGTGAGATAAAATGGAGAGGTAGTCGCGCAGATCTGGTGTTTGGTTCAAATTCAGAACTGAGAGCTGTGGCTGAAGTCTATGCAAGTTCAGATGCACAGGGCAAGTTTGTGAAAGACTTTGTGGCTGCATGGAATAAAGTGATGAACCTGGACAGGTTTGATTTAGCTTAATATTCAAATCTTTTAGATGCTAACATTACTACAGCATATATAGTAAAGCCTCTGGTCTGTTGATCAGAGGCTTTATTGTTAAGGTACTGTGGTGACCCCGCTGAGGTTCGAACTCAGGACCCACAGATTAAGAGTCTGTTGCTCTACCAGCTGAGCTACGGAGTCGGGTGTTTTGCTTTTATATCATGGATACCTGAATGGTCTTTACCAATACATCAGACAGTCCATCTTTATATTTAATGAAGTTAAGCTGACGATCTTCATCATGCTCGCTGAGCTTGAGGGCTTTTTTCAGTTCTTTCACCTGTTGCAGTTCGTTTTGATAAAGTTCCATAAAGGTATCAGCATCTTTGTTTTTCAATATTCTTATTGTATGTGAATATTGCTCATAGATGTCAGTTATAACCGCGAGGCTTTTATCATCATAGATTGTCAGACCGGTAATTTTTGCTGAAAGCTTTTCTAACTTTCCTCTTTCTTTTGCGTAACCCATATTGTGCGAAGATACAGTTTTTTTTAAAAGGCTGAATGTTATAGATCAGTATGTCCATAACTAAGGCAAGCTGCTTTGTTAATTTAATAGTGTGTTTGTATGAAATTTGTGGTCATAGAATGAAAATTAATCAACATGTAAATAAGCCAGTTAGCTTGGTTTCATAAATAAAACGCATTTTTTTATGTGATTTATGTACTGAAATAAATCAATAATTCTATCTTTGCAGCCTCTTCAAACAGAGAATGATTCCGTAGCTCAGCTGGTAGAGCATTACACTTTTAATGTAGTGGTCCTGGGTTCGAATCCCAGCGGGATCACACCAAAGACTGTAAAAATGTATAAAACCCTGCAATCGCACGATTAGCAGGGTTTTTGCTTTTAGGGAATTGCCAAAAATCGCATGAATTCACAAAACTTTGGTGAGTGATTCGGTGAGTAAGGCAAAACGGTCAAAATTGACTCAGCGAATTGCACATAATCAATTATTGTACAGGTTGTTACAAACTGAACATCTTGTGTATTTTAAGAAGCAAAGCTATGTTTGTTTAACTAAAATCGAGAGATTATGAAGACCAATTTTAGCCTGCTTTTCTATCTGAAAAAGCAAAAGAACTATGTAAGTGGAAATGTGCCGATCTACATGAGGATTACTCTTAACATCTATGGATTCAGCCATTTTTTCAATGAAAGTTCTACATCTCTACACTCACCAAACAGATCAATTTATCCCAATTGTAGGTCAACTTCCAGTAACCAGCTTATACGTCGATTCAAAATAGTCCTCTCGAAATAGATAATCGTCATTCGGGGCATTAGCAATATCGAAGTTGGCAAATACAATCAATCTTGATTCTGTCTCTATTGCTTGGATACAGCTTGCATAGCCACTAGGAATGTAAAGAATTTCGTTATTTATTGCCGAGATAATAAAATTCTCAATCGGAAGATTGGAACTTGGATTGAGCCAATCATCAATTTTTACGAGTTTGACACTAAAACTTCCCGCAATGGCATTGAACCATCGCTTTTCTATTCGATGCCCCCTCCATCCACGTTTCACTTCGGTATGTGCATTTTCAATAGCGTAAAATCTCTTCACGTCACTCATATCAAAATCATTCACAAAACTGATTTTGCCTCTTGAATCAGTATGAGTATCACCTTTAATAATTTCTGGTTTTTCCATCTAAAATGACCATTTATGTGTTAAATCTTCAGACATTAATCTAGGCTTAATAAGAACATAGATCAAACCTAATGGCACGATCGAGATAGTAGTTAACGTAAACAAGTTAAAATTGGAAAAAATTACTAAAATAATAATAACCAACTGAATAAGCGCATAGGTAGAGGAAACGATCAAATGTGGTATTTTTCTTTCGTTTGTCAGTATCTGATAAAAATGCAGACGATGGGGTTGGAAAATGTTTTGTCTTAGCATCAACCTATGCACAATTGTTAAAATCGTATCCACCCCGTACACTGCTAAAAAAAGAATGAGCGCATAATTCATAGATTCAAAAATTAATTTCATGAGTAGAAAACAGATCCATAAGGCTACTGTAACACTCCCTACATCTCCTGCAAAGCATTTCGCCTTATTACGGAAATTAAAAAATAAGAAAACAATTGAAGCCAAGATAGGAAACCATATTAAATCTGGATGTATAAAGCGTGTAACATACAAATTGACGTATTGCAATCCACTGAGAACTACCAAGCTATTCGCCCCAGTTATCCCATTTATTCCATCCATGAAGTTGTAAGCATTGATAATCCCAATTACAAATATGTATAGGAAAATCGTAGCCCACCATGGAAGTATCGCAAATAAATTCATATAATAAAACAAAAGCGTAACACCAGTCAGATGAAAAATTATGCGAATCCGGCTGGACAAAGTGATTATATCATCTATAAAACTGATTATTCCAATGATAAAAAAGGATAAAATTGGAGTCCAAAACTCAAAATGAAGATAAAGGGTAATCATAGCACCGACGAGATAGATAATTCCTCCCCCCCGTATAGTTATTTCTGAGTGCGAACCTCTTTCATTAGGCTTGTCTATAATATTATATTTATTTGCCATCCAGAAATAACCCATCATACATAAAAGCATACCAAAAGTATATAAGAATAAGGTTATCAAAATATCTAATTGCATTTATTCATTGTTTAATTCGACTATTAATAACTTTTGCCCCTGGAAATTAAATCGCTGAATAATTAAGTATCTCAATCATAAGCAACAATCGTTTGATACTGAACATTACCATGAGTAGCACGTACACGCAGGATGAGTAATTTGACGAGATATCAGAGAGCAATACTGGTATCACAGCTAATGGCTTTTGTTGCTTTACTGAATCTGGATTCGTACGTCTTCTGCCTTGTAGCCAATTGTGGTCTTACCACCTTCAATAGTAAAACTCTCGGAAATTTCATATATACCGGTATAATCTGGTATAAAATCGCCAAAATAGCCGAAGGATACCGGTGGATTATCCTGATAAGACAACTTCGTTTGTGTGCCGCTTTTATAAACATAAAAAGCGTAGCCTTGGAAATCGGTTAAGTCGCCAAAAGGCAGTTCAAATGTTTTTGAAAATTCGGTAGACGTGATGTTTTTAAACAATGCAGCTACCTTAGGCCTGATGCCAAATAATGTCCTGTCTTCAAATACTAAACGGCCCTTTGCATCTTTTTTTTGCTTGCCTGTTAAAGGATCAATAACCGGGATTTTTATAACATAGGTAAACCTTTCATGCACTTCTATATCAACAGCGCCTTTGTAGGTTGATGCGGTTGTTTTGAAGATCACCCTCAAGCCCATATTACCGGCGGCTGGTGCAGGGAATACTGGATTTTTTTCAAATTTACGGCCATCGTAAAATACTGAAATGAGGGTGTCTTTAGTGGGGGTGTTAAAATTAATCCTGCTGCCCGGCAATGGCTTACCATCTTTTTTGAAAACAACAATATTTGAGTCGCGGTCTGCAGCAAACGGAATCTGCACTGCTTCCTGGCCAATTATGCCATCAACGCTTCTGATTAAGACACTTTTAGGCCCGGCATTTACGCCCAATGGCTCAACAGTATAACCTTTTAAAGTGATTGTGGGAAATGTTGTTCCCTTTTTATAACCGGGATGATAATCTTTTTTAGCACAACTGACAAGTAATGTAGTTATAAAAAGCACAAAGATGTAAGTATGAAATTTTAAGTTGATGTTTTGCATATGAATGGGGTTAATATCGATAAATGGAAAATCTACGCCTTATTAGCTAAGGCGTAGATTTTCTCAAACAAACAAATAATGTTTAGTTAAACGGTTCTACTAAAAATAATATTTAACCCAAGATGCGTTTTTCCAAAGTGGACGGCTTGTGTTATTAAATGCTCCCCAACCACCGGCAGTTGCAGGTGATGTACTTACTGGAATAGGGTTAACATTTGCCTTAGTATTGTTTAAGAACGGCTGAGTAATTTTTGGAAAGAAGTTTGTGGTTGTTGTCGCAGTACCAGCGAAAACGTTAGTTTGATTCGCATCAGCACCTACCAAAGTAACACCAGAAACAGCAGCGGTTATGCCTTGAAAGATGTTGCTTTTTAATTTAGTAGTTGCAGGATAGAAACCTGAAGTAGTTGCATCAAAGTTTGCAGCTTGCAAATAACCCATGAAGATAGATTTGTTGATCTCAATTTCAGCACCTCTTCTGATACGTACAGCATACAAGTAACCTGGAGCAGCCCATCTGTTATTAACCGGAGCACCGATGATCGTCATGTTGTTGATGATCGGGTGAGTTTTTGGAGTTAAAGCAAAAGTTCCGTCTTCAGCAGGCGCGTTGTTATCTGCTTCAATACCATTTGAATCACTGTTTGCACCGCTTGCGCTATGTGTAGCGTAAATATCATTGAAAGCAATTGCATAGTTAATTGTACCATTGTAACCATTGTCAAAATCAAAGTGATCATCATCTGGTGCCAAAGAAACCAGGTAAGAAGCATTTACAGTACCACCGAAGAACTCAAATGAATCATCTTTACCGTAAGCAACTTCAATGTGGTTAAGTACAGTACCGCTACCAACGCCACCGCAGGTAAGGCCATTGATCTCATTACCAGCAGCCAATAGGTAACCGCCAAACTCGATACGTACAAAAGAGAATGTACCTGAAGAGTGAGTAGGAACGTTTCCGCCATAACGGTTGTCAAACGGCTCAATTGCATCTAAACCTTCGATAGTTTTGTTAGCAACGTTAACTGGAGCCTGACCTAAAAGGATCACACCACCAAAATCACCGGGCGCAGCAGTAGTAAAACTGTTACCATCTAATAAGTTAAAGCTTGTGAAAATGATAGGCTGGCTTTCAGTACCTTGAGCATTAATCTGACCATGACGGGCAACAACCAATGTACCTGGTTTACCACCACCATCAACCTGACCAATGATAACAGTACCTGCTTCGATGGTGATCGTTGCGTTATCAACAGCAACAATACCATTTAATACGTAAACAGTGTCGTTTACAAGACTGATGTTTGTTGAAATGTTTCCAGAAAGTGTTTTTCTTGGAAGTGCGCTTTCTACATAGTCAGCTGCTTTTGTGCTAACTGCGTTAAAGCTTTCAGGAGCAGCTACTGATCCTGTTGATTCCTTTTTGCAGCTGCTCATTGCAAATGTTGCTACGGCAGCGCCTAAGATGATAAATTTTTTCATTGTAGTTTTAATTAATGTCTTTTTGACTGGGTGTATGTTTAATTTGCTTGTTTGCTCGTTTATGATGGTTATTTCGGATATGATCCTTGCTTAAAATGAATAGTTAAGTGACACGGTAACGTTGCGTCCCATGCGTCTTTTGAATGTTACAAAGTCCTCTTTCTCGTAACCGTCTGAAAAACCTGGTTTGAGCTTTTTACCCAGTTCAGGCCCATTAGGATCGATGTTTTCATAGCTGGCCTGTCCGTTGTAGAAAAAGTTAGTATTGTTAAAGAGATTCCCTAGATTCAAACGTATCTTACCTTTCTTGTTGAAAATATTGGCGTTTAACTGGACGTCAGTTTGATCATATGGGGCCTCATACTCGTTTAAGCTCAGGTCATCAGTTAGAATATAAAATTTCCTTCCGGTGTGATTATGAACTATATTAATTCCAAATATATCTCCGTTGTATTCTAATCCTCCGTTTACCAGGAAGGGCGTTTGGCCGTATAGTGGCCTTGTTTGTTTGGATATCTTATTTTGTAAAAAGTAATCGTTAGGACGGTTGACAGCATCAACCGGAACCAATGACGTACCATACACGCCCAATACTTCAGATCTCAAGACTGTAGCATTACTAAAAACGACAAACCTTTTTAAAAGGGGCAGATCTTCATTAATAAAGCCCAGATTTTTTCTGACCTCAGCTTCTATCCCATAACTTTTCGCCCATTCGCTGTTGTTATAAGCATACAAAGCCTGTGCGCTTTGTTTCACCAGTTCCAATGGACGGTCCATATATTTATAAAAAGCACCTGCTGATACTACTTCTCCAGCTCCCGGGAACCACTCTGCACGAAAATCATAACTGTCTACTTTGGTGCTGACAATGATGTTACCAGAAATATCTGCAAGCAGATCAGAATTAAAATTGGTGGTTAACGAACGCTCGTTAAACTCAGGACGCACCATTGACTGCGAATAAGCGGTGCGTAAATTGATTTCATCCGTTAGCGCATAAGTAAAGTTGGCCGACGGTAGCACCCTGTAAGCTTTGTCGATATCTTTTTCCTGAGGTATGATGTTGGTTTCTGGAGAAAAAAGACCGTTAATAGATGTAATGGCATCGCCAATAAGAAACAATTTAAAATACTCGACCCTCAGTCCGCCGATAGCACGTAATTTACCCCATAATTTTTGGTCGATCATTGCATATCCTGCGTGAAAACTTGACTTTCCTGAATACTCATTGATCCCAAAGGGATTAACATCGTATACCAATCTGTTCTCACCAAAGAGATCAGCATCATGAACATCTTCAATTTGAGATTTAGTGGCATTAAAAGTAGTAGACGCCACTGCGCCGGTAGGGCGTAAGTAAGCAGTAACAAAGGTGTTCGATTGCTTTTTGCTAAAACCCACATACCCCATTTTGAATGTATTTGCGAATGGCCCCTCCTTTATCAGCGCTTTAGATCCAGATACGGAGTAATTATAGTCTGTCTGATCTAGCGTAAAGGCCTGTCTGGAAAGTGGAAATACGGTTGTCGCCTGATCACTGACCACATCGTAAAAGTAATTACCGAATGCCTGGTTGCTATTGTCAAGCTGTCTGCGGAGCATATCTTTCCGTTGACGGGAAACATTTGTCCTACTTACATCCCATACCAATTTTACGGTGCTAAGCTGATGCTCGCCCTGTAGCTTATTTTGCAACAGTCCCAGAAAATCTGGTTCGGTAATGATCCGCTCAGTAGATGGGGCTACGCTTGGGCTGATCATTTCATCTGACAGATTGTTATCATAGCCAAAAACATCTGTAAGCGGGTTATTAAATATCCTGCTATAGCTGTTTCTTAAGCTGATCTGATTTTTCTGGCTTCGGTAACCCAGGTTAATTATCCCCCCATACGTGGTATTGAAATTATAGACCCTGCCTGTCCCGATTGGACCCTCACCAAACAGGGGAAGTAATTTTTCATTTACTGAAAACAGGTCCCGTCTGTTCTCTACGTGTGTAATCGTTTGAGAATTCCTGTAATTCAGCGCTACAATATATCCAATTCTATTTCCCGGAGTCTTAAGGTTGAGAGATTGACCGAATGCAAGAGAATAATTTTGATTGGGTAGCGCTTTGTACTTATACAAGTTCCAGTTATTGGTAAATTGCTTGCTGAATTCATAATCTCCTTCAGTATAGCCACCATCTCTTCCAGGAGCATTATGCCCTTCAGTGGCCTTCAAATAACCTGCCATCTTACGGGTACCGTCGTCAAATCCAAAGTAGTCGTTTTTGCCGCGCTTGCCGGATAAAAAGTTTCTTCCAGTTGATTGGTCGTTTATCCCGGTACCCATGCCAAAACTTATGAAGTTTCTGGTAGGGATATCTCTTGTTGTAACCTGTACCAATCCACCAGCGAAGCCAACAGGCAAATCTGGCGTAATGGTTTTTACCACAGTGATGCCTTCAATGATCTCGGAGGGAATCAGGTCAAAGGAGAAATTCCTTCTGGTGAAGTCCGTGCTGGGTTGTGGAGTACCATCCAATGTGGCCACGTTATACCGTTCTGAAATACCCCTTACGATCACATATTTGTTATCGAAGGTGGATATTCCACTGATACGTTTTAGTGATTGTCCTACGTTTGCATCAGGCGTTTTTGCAATTTGCTCTGCTGAGATACCATTGGTTATACTTGCAGCATTTTTTTGGCGTGTATACAGCCCTTCTGATGATGCTTTATTATATGTCGAAGTGATAACGACCTCCTTAAGATCGCTGCTTTGCGGCTTTAAGGAAATCGTTAAATTGGTAACTTCACCCGATTTGACCACGACTTCGGTTATTCTTTTGGTCTGGTAGGAGATATAGCTCACCTCGACTGTATAAGTTCCTGGCTGCACGTTAAACGAAAAACTGCCGTCCATACTACTTTGTGCCCCCGTAGTCTGTCCGGCAATGCGTATGGTTGCCCCCGGAATACTTTCCCCTTTTTCATCTATAACTTTACCAGCAATTACGCCAACTGCTCTTTTTGCAAATGAAACGGTATTTATAGTATCATTTGCAATTGTCATTGCTGGTATACACAGGACAGCAACAATGAGCATGGCCTGTTTTGCGTAAGAAAACCGTAATTTCGAAAGGTAGAAATTGAGCATAAATTGATTTGAAACGTCTATTATTTTTTAACTATCAGTATTTTTTGGCATTGCGGTCAGGACGGTATTTATAATGTCTCGACGTTGTTACAAATTAACGCCGGTAAAATATCTATATCATAAATCGTCTGTTAAGATTTCATTATAAATCAAGCTGTTAAAGCGGTAAAAATGACAATATATAAAGGTTGAATTATGCCACTGTTAACTTACCGATCGAGGTGTCAGGAGCTGAGGGTTGACCTGGGGGTTTGTCCTTTCAAGTAACGAAGGATTTTCTTTTCGATGTAAATGTGTATGGCAATGCTGATGGCCAATGTCAGCGTAATTACTAGCATACTGATCAATACCACCGATAAGCTGAGCGGTATTATGGTCGTTATCTTTTGATAACCCCTTAAAAGTATATTGTAAAGCGTTTGGTGAAAGAGGTATATGGAATATGAAGCATCGCCCAAAAGTAAAGCGATCGCAGGGTACCTTAATTTGGGGTATTTGATGTCTGTCCTGACAGCAGTATAAGTGACTATGGAAAACATCGTGCCGAGGAGAAGAACATACCAAACGTTCCTTTCTAATCTTAGGCCGTCAAATTGCAGAAAATAGCCTGAAGCAATAATTAGTAGGAAAAGAAGTATATATAATAACCAGTCGGCAATTTTTAACCGATGTATTATGGCATATGCTACCAGGCAACC
The DNA here is from genome assembly GCF_004331695.1 of Pedobacter psychroterrae. Lineage (GTDB taxonomy): Bacteria > Bacteroidota > Bacteroidia > Sphingobacteriales > Sphingobacteriaceae > Pedobacter > Pedobacter psychroterrae. Next base: position 39,583 of record NZ_SJSL01000010.1, read on the forward strand.
CATCATGAATTCTATGATAATTGGGTTGAGTAAAAATTCGATATAGAAATTGGCTGAATGTATAAATAAGGCATTGCATACGATGAGCAAGAACCAGGTAAGCAGCGCCATTTTTGAAAATCGGTAACCCAATTTTATGCCTAAGCCAAAAAGCAGGTAGAATAAGACTTCATAGGACAGCGTCCAGGCAACACCTACAAGGTATAGTCCTTTTTGCGGAATTAGTAAAAAGGATTGGAGTAAAGAGGTCAGTATATAGGGTGAGCTAAGGTCCATGGTCAGTCCCTCCGCCTTCATTCGATTGGGGGTAAAAAAAATAAAGATCACTACAGACATTGCCGCAATGAGCCAATACAATGGATAGATCCTTATAAATCTTTTTTTGAAGAAGAGTTTCGATCCTTTTTTTGATATCAGATCTTTATAATGAACGTATGTAATGATAAAGCCACTTAATACAAAAAAGAAATCAACTCCAACCAAGCCAAACTTTAAAATATGGTTGTATAAAGTTTGATGAAAGTTCTTCTCGATGTGTGCTAAAAAATGATAGATTATCACCAATATGGCTGCTACTCCTCTTAGTACCTGAACTAATCCAAATTTCATTATCGGCAGCTTACATAAGAACACCGGCACCGTTTCTGCTACCACTGACTTCAAGGTTTGAGTTGTAAAATACACGGTACCAGTCTACGAAATTTTTGACCCCGTCAGCCAGGGAGACCGTCGGCATATAGCCGGATAGTTTATTCAAGGCATCAATCTCTGCCCATGTTTGGGTCAAGTCACCCGCCTGTAAAGGTAAATATTCCTTTTTTGCAGTTAAGCCGGTACTTTTTTCAATTTCTTGTACAAAATCCAGGAGGCTTATTGGATTGCCGCCACCTACATTATAAATGCGGTATGGCGATAAAGCTGTAGCCGGGTCAGGCTGATTTCCATTCCATTGTAGATTGGGTGAAGCGGGATTATTGATTACTCCTACGATGCCCATGACAATATCGTCAACGTAGGTAAAATCACGTTTCATGTTTCCGTCATTATAAATTTGAATACCCCGGCCTTCCAGTATCGCCTTGGTAAATAGGAATAAAGCCATATCAGGTCTTCCCCATGGCCCATAGACCGTGAAAAACCGGAGGCCTGTGGTCGGTAACTGGAACAAATGACTGTAGGAGTGCGCCATCAACTCATTGCTCTTTTTAGTAACCGCATAAATAGAAATAGGATGATCAACATTGCTGTTAACAGAAAACGGCATATTTGTATTTAGGCCATACACACTTGATGAGCTCGCATAAATCAGATGGCCCGCTTCCGAGTCCTTGCAACATTGTAGTACATTCATAAAACCCTGTATATTGGAATCAATATAGGCTTGTGGGTTAATTAAGCTGTAACGCACACCAGCTTGTGCCGCAAGATTGCAAACAGCATCAAATCTTGCTGTTCCAAATAATCTCTTCATGCCATCTAAATCTGTCAGATCGAGTTTTATAAAGCAATAATTAGGGTAAATATCACTGTACTTCGGCTCACCATAATTTAGGGTTCCATTAACACCTGTATCGGCTAAACGACCTAACTTAAGGTCAATATCGTAATAGTCGTTGATGTTGTCGATGCCAACAACCTCATCCCCTCTTTTTAATAAATACTTAACCAGATTAAAACCTATAAACCCGGCACTGCCTGTAACCAATATTCTCATTTTTATAAGCTATTAAAGTGTTAAAATCATTTTCCGATGTTTGGGTAGCTGACAGTGCTAATTGCTGAATATTGTTTTTATGAAGGTCTTAATTGTGAATTCTTTTACTTTCTCAAAGGCCTTTTTCCTTATGTCAAAAGCTATATTTTGATTGTCTATCAGGTAGTTGATTTTTCTCGAAAAATCTGAATCGTCATTGGCATCGGCAAAAATGATATCTCGATTATGCTCGAAATCAAACGGCAATGATCCTACAGGCGTACTAACGATGTTTATACCATTGGCCATAGCTTCCAGTATTACTCTGGGTGAGCCTTCCGCGACACTGGAGAAGCAAAAAATATCATGTGATCTTAAGTGAGCAATAAGTTCGTCGCGCTTCGAAGCGTGACCAAGAAAACTTACTTGACTTGCGACATTAAGTTCCCTGGCCAATTCTGATAGGTGCTCCCGGGCCTCTCCATCACCGACTATCGTCAGGGTAGCACCCGGCCAGGCAACTAAAACCTCTTTAAAGGCTCTAATAATCACATCTATATTTTTCCATATCCGCAACTGTCCGATATGAATAAGTTTGATATTTTTTTCATCAATTTGCTTTGCCGAATCAAAGCTAAAATCCGAATCTATAAGCGTGGATGAAGTAACGGCTGTAGCGTTTATTCCGTGTTTCGCTAACTTGCCTTTTATTTGATGTCCGTTAGTGAAAACTCTTACACCTTTGCAGGCCTTTAAGTAAAGAAAGTGCTCCGGAGTGAACATAGAAATCATGATTGCTTTCTTGACACTACTGAACTCGGCAGTTAATCTTGTTACCTCGATTGGGTACCCAACAAAATGTATAGTACGGTCTGCCTTCTTAAAGAATAGCATGCTTAGCCATCCGAAGGGCACCGGATAACGAACGTAAACTTTATCATAGTGACGATATAGGCTTTTATATCCTTTTAAGTAGCTTAAAAAATGTCTTGCGGAAGATAAATAACTGTCACCACTGTAAGGCAGTTCATGTACAGCTATCGATGGCATCTCATGAAGTGAGAACAATGCATCAGTTTTTTCCGGTAAACCGTCTAAGTTGACAGGAGAAATAAGACAGATTTTCGAAAAATGTTTGACGATTTCCTGCAAGTAAATCCAGTGGGTGTAGGGAATAAAGTATTTTCCATTAACCTTATGGAGAATCCATGCATGAATAATTAGGCTTTGCATAAACAGGATATATGTAACAGTAATAAACGATCAAACGTACTGATTACATATTAACCGGTTCACCGGGTAGAATTAAATAATTGTTAATTCAAAATATTAGTTTAATTTTTTAGTCGTTAACAATACTGAATTTAACTGCGCTGCTGAATTAAACAGTTCGGGTTGCTGCCCAAAGCTCCTGTTAGAACTAATTGCGGGCTGATTCCTGATCCTGCTGAGCGCATAGCTGATCATTGGATCACCCTCGCTACCAAAGGGCTGTAGGGGAAGGTTGGCAGATTCAATAAAGAGCTCATCTGGGATTATACCAGCTGAATACCCTCCGCTAGCTAACGAATTATATAATTTATATACTATCGGATACAAGGTGACATCAATTCTTTTCGGACTTCTTTTATCGCTTATGGTGATAGAAGCTTCATCTTTACCGCGCGTAGTTTGACCAATCTGAACGACAGTAATGTATGGTTTTAGATTGTTGATGATCAGTTCTGCAGCAGAAGCCGTGGCACTTGTCGTCAATACGTAAATGCGTGGAAGATTAAGGTTGTGCTGCTGTAAGGACGAAAAAGAAGGACCGTTATCTGCTTCCGCAGCAGTGCCAAACGATTCTTTTCTGATGCCGCCCTGGGTGTTTCCCCGGTATTCGATAAAAGGACTAGCTTCAATTACTGACCTGGTGGTCATACTGCACATCGCAGCTGCTGCGGATACGTCACCACCGGCATTATACCGCAGATCGAGAATGAGGTCGCTGATGTTATCGGCTTTAAACTTGGCGAATACGGTCATATAGCTACTGCGCTCAAGGGCATTAAAGGCAGTGAAAAATAAGTATCCTGTTGTATTGCCATTCAGGGAAAAAGTTTTTTGTACGGCCATTTGCTCTAAAGTTCGACTTGCGTTGATGGTAGTGGTGCTACCTTCTTTAATTACCTTACCGTCGAACTGCGCCTGGGTCAACCTTAGGGACGTTCCGTTGAGCATCTCCTTTTGCAGATCGGCACCATTAGCTTCAGTTAGGGCAATGCCATTTACCTTCGTAAAGTACTGACCACGGCGTAAACCGGCGCCCTGTGCGGCAGAGGTATTTAATACCAATGTGACCAGGCCCAGCGGCTGGTTAGTTACAGGCTCTTTAAATATAACGTAGTCAAACCCGTATTTAGAGCGACTGCTGGCCTGTTGAGAAGATTCACCACCGGGCAAAGTAAGGAATGAGAACCTGTCTGCACTAAATTTGACACTATTAAAAAACGATGTCGGTACCTGGTCTTTATTTGGGTTGAGGGGCAATTCATCCGACCAATAGTAATAGCGCTTTAAGCTATCAGTGATCCAGGTGTTTATCTCAATGTTGTTTACTGGCCCCTCGGGTCCGGGAGTGGCCGGGTCCTTTTTACATCCCGAAAAACTGCACAGACAACAAGCAGCTGCGATAAATAAATTTTGGGCCCTAATGTTTCCGGGATAATTTGTAAGCAGATTCATATATTAATATATCGTCCAAAATTACGCAAGCGAACGAATTGAGGATCGAAAAACCATCCATAATCAATAAGATAATGTTTAGATAACAAGCCGTTAACAATCATAGAGTTTCCGCCCTAATTTATTGAAAATGTGTTCAGTAAAATATATTACTAAAACACATTAATAACATTCCCCTAATAATGATAGCGTATTTTTACAACCATCAGAAAGCATCAGTATTGCGTTCTTTTTGTAAAATTACAATGGGCAAAAACGATCATAATTTAATGAACATCAGTTTCTCTTATTTACATTTCAGTTGTTGTATCATTGTACTGCTGCTTTTGTCATCCTGTGCGAGCAAGCGGAATCTGGTATATCTCAGTGATATAAGTGATACAGCTGATTATCAGTCGAAAATCACTAATATTACTGAGCCGCGTATCCAGTCTGGTGATTTACTTGCAATTACCGTATCTAATATTGATCCCGAATCGAGTAATTTATTTAATAAAGGAATTTTGCCCGTTACCAATATATCGGCATTACCCAGCAATATGAGCACTGCTGATCCATCTGGTTATCTGGTAGATAAAGCAGGTAGCATTACTTTTCCCGCAATTGGCAAGGTTCAGTTGGCCGGATTAACATTGGAAGAAGGTGTTGCTAAAATCCGGACTGATTTAAGTACTTATGCCAAAGACCCGATTGTGACAATAAAGCTCATGAATTTTAAGATCACAGTGATTGGTGAGGTTAGTAAACCAGGGGTGTTCAATATTTCCAACGGGAGGGTAAATGTGCTTGAAGCCCTTGGGCTGGCAGGCGATATGACCATATATGGCAGACGTGAAGACATCTGGATCATGCGTGAGGAGAATGGCAGCCGCAGCATTACTCATCTTGATCTCACTAGTAAAAATACCCTGCAATCCCCTTCCTTTTACCTGCAACAAAATGACGTGCTTTATATTAAACCGGATAAGCTTAAAGAGCGCCAGGCACGCACCAATACCCGCACGTTATCAATTGTGGTAGCTGCGGCTACAATTGTCACAGTTATTATATCAAGGTTGTTTTAAATAAAGTTAGAAGTATGCCAGAACCTAATCCTTTTCAACTCCAGCCGCTGGAGCCTGTTAATGTAAAGGACATTTTATTAAAGTACTCGCGTAATTGGGCCTGGTTTGCCTTGTCATTAATCTTTTGCATGACACTAGCGGTTGTCTATCTGAAGTATGCGGCAACGCAATACCGGATCGACAGCACCATTCTGATAGCTGATGATAAAAACGGATCCGATCTTTCTAAAATGGGCGGACTTTTCAGTGATCTTGAACTTTTTCAGTCGGGTAAAAACATTGATGACCAAATAGAAGTCCTAAAGGGCAAGACCTTAATGCAACGGGTGGTCAGGGAGCTCAATCTTCAGGTTATTTACGAAAAGCGTGGTAATCTAAAGAACACTGAAATTTACGGAACTGCGCTACCCATCAAGGTAACATCTGGGCGCCTCGATTCTGCTGCTTTCGAAAAAGAATTGGTCTTAAAAATATTATCTCCTACACAGTATAGCCTCGATGACGGTGCCGACAAAGGAGTCTACCGTTTTGGTGAGACGGTTAACAAGCCATACGGATCCTTCTTGATTACCTCAACTGCAAACCTGTCCTCAGCAGGCAAGGGGGAAATTTTGCTGCATTTCCGGGATATAAAAAGTCTTGTGAATGATTGCCTGGAAAGCCTTAGCATCACCCCTGTCAACAAAAATGGCAACGTACTGAAATTGAGTATAAACCATACGGTTCCGCAAAAGGGTATAGATTTATTAAACAAACTGATTGAGCTTCATAATCTGGAAGCCATAGAAAATAAAAATGAGATCGCCGCTAAAACCATTGTATTTATCGATGACCGGCTAGTTTACCTAGTTGAAGAGCTGTCTGGGGTTGAAAAGGATGTAGAAACCTATAAACAAAAGAATGATGTTACTGATATCAGTTCTGAATCTCAGCAGTATCTGCAAAATACCGTTGAGTATGAGCAAAAACTAAGTGAGTACGACATACAAATCAGCATACTACAATCCATACAAAATTACATGACCGATAGTAAGGGTCAGACTGACCTTGTACCAAGTTCGCTGAGTATACAGGACGCGACCCTAACAGAATTAATAAATAACTATAACCAGCTGCAGCTACAGCGAAACCGGCTGCTAAAGTCTAACTATGAAAACAGCCCCGTAGCCGTTAACCTTGCCGAACAACTGGTTTCATTGCGCCAAAATATTCTAGAAAACATAAAAAATATTAAAAAGGGATTGGCTATCGCCCGCAACAGTTTGCAGAATAAAAACACCAAGTTCGAAAACTTAAAGCAGCATGTCCCATCTATTGAAAGGCAGCTATTAGAAATAAAAAGACAGCAGAGTATTAAAGAAACTCTTTATCAGTATCTTTTGCAAAAAAGAGAGGAGGCTAGTCTGTCAAAGGCCGCGTCTGTTGCCAGCGTACAAATTATTGATAAAGCAGATGTAGACAATATCCCGGTAAAACCAAGAAGATCGGTGATTATTATCCTTGCGTTTATGGCTGCATTGCTGCTACCTGTTTCCGGAATATCATTGATCAGCTTGTTTAACAACAAAGTGTCGATCATTGAAGACATTAAAAAAATCGGCGCTCCAGTGCTTGGCGAAATCCTGCATGCAGTACAAAATGAGCGCTTTTTGGTGAGGAAAGAAAATCGAACTGTTCTTTCTGAGTTATTCCGGTTACTAAGGAGTAAACTCCAGATATCCGCGACAGAAGATAAAAACAAGACGATCCTGGTTACGTCTACCATGAGCGGGGAAGGCAAAACCTTTTTCTGCATCAATATGGGTGCAACATTGGCATTGGCAGGAAAAAAGGTGGTGTTACTTGAATTTGACTTAAGGAAACCAAAATTACTGTCAGACATTGGTTTATCGGTAACCAAGGGGATTACCAACTATCTGGTATCAAATAAAATTGAGCTGGATGACCTTATAACTAAAGTACCCGATATTGACAACCTATATGTTATAGGCTGCGGCCAGATGCCGCCAAATCCCTCCGAACTATTACTGAGTGAGCGGATGAATGAACTGTTTACGATTCTAAAAGAGAAGTTTGACCATATAATAATTGACTCCCCCCCTGTAGCTTTAATCGCTGATACCTATAGTCTGGCTCCATTTGCCGACCGAACATTGTATTTAATCAGGTATAACTATACCCTAAAAAACCAAGTGGGAATTGTAAAAGAAATATTTGAAGAAAAAACGCTCAAAAACATGATGCTGATTATGAATGACGGGCGACGCGAAAATGTTCCAGCCTATAATTATGGGTACCAGTACAACTATGGTTATGAGAAAAAATATGAAAAGAAACCGTGGTTCAAACGAATATTTAGCTGGCGGTCATGAGTCTTAACGTAGCATTCACATATGGTTAAAAGGTTTTTGAAGGGAGATCAGGCCAAAAACTATTACTATTCATTTTTTGGCAACTTAGCTAGCGCAGCAAGCCAGTGGGTAGTTTTGATGCTCCTATCCAAACTATACGGCACTGCGCAAATGGGCGATTATGCCTTAGCGATGGCCTGGATATTGCCTCTATTTGCCTTCTTTTCCTTTCAGATCCGCAACATTCATGTGAGTGACCAGGCCGGCGAATACGGCTTCAACGTGTTCCTTAAAATCAGGATTGCCTGTGCCCTGTTATTCTTTGTCACAGTAACATCTATTGGCTTTTTATTTTACAAACCTATCGCAACCATATTTCTCCTTGGTGCATTTTTCAAGAGCTTTGAACTGGTGAGCGATATGATCCATGCAGAATTCCATAAACGCAAGAAAAACGAGGTTTACGGTAAAATGCTAATCTTTAGGTCTATCCTATCTATACTATTGAACGTAGCTATGTTTAGCATGGTCAAATCTTATCAGCTGGCATTGATATCGATGCCGCTCGCTTATTTGTGCAGTATGCTTATAGATTTCAGACTATTAAAGGGTCTGAAAATGAATATCAGCCTCAAAGTTGATAACTCGTTGGTTAAAAAGTTTTTGATGACGGGGGTGTTTACAGGTTTGTCGCTTTTACTGGGATATATGATGCCCAATATCCCGCGCCTGATACTGGACAAATATCGCAGCAGCTTTGAACTAGGATTGTTTTCCGGATACCTTTCACTCATTATAATGACACGCATATTTGTACAGGCTGTTGTACAAAACAGCCTGCCCTATCTAGCACAGTACTATGATGCGTGCAACTACGGCAAATTCATATCGACCTTAAAAAAAGAAGCGGTGATCATAACAGGATTAGGCTTGCTTCAATTTGTATTGGTGCCTTTCAGTAACCTTTTTTTTCCTTTGCTTTTTAACAAGGATTTCTCAGACAATCATATTCTGCTATGTCTGATCTTTGCAGGGTCTGTATTTTCATTTTTAGGTTTTGTGCTAAATAATGCCGTCAACGCTATGAAAATATTGCATATGCAGCTGCCGGTTTACGCAAGTCTGGTAGCCCTGGCCTTTGTATTGGGGTATCTTTTGATTCCCAGATATGGACTCAACGGTGCCGGCTGGACTTTCCTGACGGTTAACCTTTGCACCGCCGCCCTATTGCTTTTAATAATTCTATTGAAGCTCCGCACAAAACTAAAGACTGAAGGGTCTTCCCCTGACAACATAGTTGACTTTAAAGTAACAGCCGGTGAATAATATTGAGCGAATTTCAGTCGCGATTGCGGTCACAAGTGCAATTAACCTGTTTATGCTCTTGGCGCTAAATGTACCGTTTGACTGGTACTTGCTTCCACTAACTGTTTGTGGCATTATTTCCGTTTACCAAATCGTATATCTAATCGACATTACCCGACAGCATGGTTTAAGGCTGCCGCTTGTATTTTACTTTTATTGTACACTTTGGTTTAGCTGCTATCTCGCCCCACTGCTGCATTTTGCCTTGAATTTTTGGCTCATCTTTAATAATTCGCTCATATTGCCAGGAAAATGGGAACCCTATGTACTGATCATAGCCACCATGAATGCAATAGGTCTTATTCTGTTTGTGTTTGCCTATCGGTTCTTTTACGGACTTCGAAAACCACAAAACAAAATTTATCTGTTGCAAAGTAACAAGAAGCTGAATTATGTCTATCTGCTGTGTTTTATCAGTTTTGCCTTCCAAATATTCATTTATAGTAAACTAGGCGGTATTTCGGGCTTCATTGCTGCCTATGAGGCACGGGGCGAAGAGCAAAGTTTCGCTGGCTATGGAATCCTTTTTATCATATCTGAATTCTTCCCCATAGCACTAGTATTCATATTCTACATCAAAGCCTTATACAGTCCTAAGCTGCGTAATGGTAAAAACATCTTTATTTTCCTGGCGATACTTTTTGTAGCCTGCATCTTTTTTGGGGGGCTTCGGGGCAGTCGCAGCAATACGGTACTTACTATGGTTCAGGCCTGCCTGATCCTACATTTTTTTATCAGAAAATTTCAGATAAAAGAGATGGTAATTGGGGTAGCCTTTCTGGTCAGCTTTATGTATGTCTATAAATTTTACAAGCAAGGTGGTACCGAAGCAGTTACTGCATATACGGAAGGTAAGCTGGACGTGTCCGAGTACAAATATAATTTTGACGTATTCGACATGTTGCTTACGGATTTTGCGCGGGCCGATATACAGCCCTACCTGGTTTACCGTTACGACAATTCAAACTATCAGCCCAAGCTTGGCGAAACCTATCTGGGTTTTATACATTTCTTTCCGGCATTTATGGTCGACAAAAGCGCAATAACCACAAAAAAAACAGCAGCCACAGAATTGCTGTATAATTATAAAGGTGATGTGTTAGGATTTTATACCACGAGGATCTTTGGCCTCTTGGGCGAATATATTTTGAATTTTGGCTACTACACCGCTTTCTTAATTTTCCTGCCTCTGGCTTTTTTTATTGCGGCTCTTGATAAGTGGGTCTATTCTCTGGCTGCTTCGGATGTGAGGAATTTTATTGTGCCATTATGGATATTGTTTGTGATTACATTGTTTAATGCTGACCTCGATAATGCCATATTCTTTTATATAAAACGCATATTTCCAGTAATGGTAATGCTATGGTTGGTTACAGACAAGTTTTTAATTAAACGGTCACTTGAATAGATAACGTTGTTTACACTTATATAATAAAAATGGATAGGATAGAAATTTTAAGGCAAATCAATATCATTTTTGCAGAGTTGCTGGATAATCAAAATATTCAAATAACTGAAGCTACAGTGGCTTATGACATTGAAGATTGGGACTCCCTGATGCATTTGCAACTGGCTGTTGCGATTGAAAAGAACTTTGAGGTACGCTTCAATTTACAGGAAATTCAAAGCTGGGTTGGGGTAAAAGATATTATTGATAGTGTTGTCCAGAGGCTAAATTAAGATTCCTGGTATGATAACTTTTAATCTTGAGGTCATCTTGAACAAAATTCAAGACCGTAATCTACATCACGCAGTAAAATTGCGTAACAATACCCACGATCTGGGAGATTTATATCACCATAAAGCCAGCCTTTTTCTTAAGAAGTACGAGGCGTATCTACAACGGGAGGGGGAGAACATTGATTTTGGGATTAATCGTTATTTAATAATGTTGGAGACGATGCTACAGGAACGTATTCAATTTATCAAAACCGGTCAATATTCAAATACTTCGTTTGAGGAAGTAGAAAAATCTGTGTATGCCAACCCGGAGGCGATGGTGTCTCACATGCATGGCTTAGTGCTAGCGCAGTTTTTATGGCCTGATCAATACACACGATTTTTGTTTTTCAGTACGAACTTTCATAAGTATTTCAACGATTTCTGTACCTATCTGGAAATTGGCGGCGGACATGGATTGTACCTCAATGAAGCTATTGAATTATTTCCCCAGGCAAGACAATTTGATCTTGTTGATATCAGCCAAAGTTCTATAGATCTTGCCAAGGGCATTATTGATAACGACAGGGTAAACTACTACCATAAAAACGTCTATGACTTTGATGAGAACGAGTACAATTTTATAACCATGGGTGAAGTGCTTGAGCATGTAGAAGACCCTCTGGGTCTATTGACAAAAACTGTCAGTTTATTGTCACCAAATGGCGTATGCTATATCACAACCCCAATTAATTCACCTATGCTCGATCACATTTACCTTTTTAATGACGAAGAAGAAATACGCACGTTGTTTCATTCGGCAGGGTTACAGATCATCGAAGAAAAAATAGCGATATCAGATAATAAATCAACTACTTATGCCAAAAAGAACAAAACGCCGGTCATGTATGCGGCTTTTTTAAAGAAAATATGAAATTAAAGCTATCAATTATTTATTCATGGATCGTAAGGATGGCAACCATATGGTTGCCTGACATTCCGGTCTTCATGCGGTTCCGAGGATTTCTCTACTCATTTATGATGAAGCAGTGTGGCCGTGATTTTCAGGTGCCGTCAACAGTCATCATCAACTCGTTAAGTGGATTGGTTGTCGGTGATCATGTTGGAATGGGGCATAGAGTGGTAATTATAGCTACCGATCTTGAAATTGGGGACGAAGCGATGATTGGCCCTAATTGTGTGATATCAGGTGGTAATCATACATTCTATAAAACGTCTTATCGAAATGGCCCGCATGTGCCAAAACCTATAAAAATTAAAGCGGGCTCCTGGATTGCGGGTAACTGCTCTGTAACCGCAGGAAGCATCCTGCCGGAGCGGTCTGTACTCGCTGCCGGTTCTGTATTGACAAAAGCCTTCAAACAACCGGACTGTATATATTCGGGTTCTCCCGCAAAATTTATCGTCGAAACCCATAATGATGTCCTGCCCTGTTAAAAATCTATTGATAATGATGTGCCTGCTGGCAGTTGCATTTGGCTGCTATGCACAAAGTGACGGGTATGTTTATAAGCCTGTGCCCGCTGAATATTTGGAAAGGAAGATACCTTCCTCGCTGGTGCAAAAAGCAGATCAGCTTAAACGTCGGGCCTTTCCCATTGAATCAGTTTTACCAATAAATTACGTAACGGACGGCACCATCGACTATACCCGTTACGTACAGGCCGCCATGGATGCTCACCTGATTGTTTTGATGCCTGATTTTCCGGTACTTGTAAACGATTCAGGCCTGAATGTGAGAACTGGACAATCCATCATTTTCAATACCCTCTCCAAGATAGTTTTGGTGCCAAGCCGCCTCAATACCTATGAAATACTCCGGGTACATAACGCAGATAATGTATTTATATATCAACCAGTCATTACTGGTGATAAAGGAAAACACCTGGATACGTTGGGACAATGGGGTATGGGAATAGCTATCCGGGCATCGGAAAATGTAGTTCTGGTTAAACCGCAAATCTCTAAATGCTGGGGTGATGGAATTTACATAGGACAATTGAATAAAAAGCCTGCGAGAAATATTACTATAATAGAACCTCTACTCGACGACAACAGAAGGAACGGCCTTTCAGTTACAGCGGTGAATGGTTTAAAGATTATAGGAGGTGTAATTTCAAATTCGAACGGACAAAATCCAAAAAGTGGGATAGACATAGAGCCAAATCATAATCATGATGTTATTGACAGCATCACCATTAGTGAAACTGTAACATTTAACCACGCTTCATATGGCATCGTCATATCTCTGCAGCATCTGTTGGGAAGAGCGAGTGGTAAAAGTAACATTACGTTAATAAAGACTATCGACGATAGTTCAGGCATTGGGTTGGGTATCATTGGTAAACCTTTAGACGGTGTATTGGATGGCCGGATAAGAATAAGCGGCCCTGCGTTGCTTAACAACAGAAAAATGCCGATCCGCTTACCTTTGCGCCCCTTTGGTTTGAAGGTAGAATTGAGTGGGCTTATGATTGAAACGCCCTTCAAATATTATAAAACCGACCGCATAAAAGCCATCTTGAAAAAGAAGCATAACATCATTGTTCAGTAGGTGTTAAGCCCGGCCTTCAGAATTTACAAAAGGTTCATTTAAAACGCACATAGGGTTAAAGTTCTTTTCAAATCTTTGTAAACGATGATCTCAATAATCTCCGCCACATACAATTGCTCGGCTTTTATCGAACAAACCATTATGTCTGTTCAGCAACAAACATATCCAGACTGGGAAATGATCATTATCGATGACAGTTCGACTGACAATACGCTTGACTTTATCAAAGCGGCGTCGTTGGCTGACACGAGAATAAAATACCTGGTAAATGATGAAAATATGGGTCCGGCTAAAACGCGGAACAGGGGTATTGAAATGGCTACTGGGAACTACATGGCTTTTTTGGATGGTGATGATCTCTGGTTACCGGAATTTTTAGCCGTCTCGTTAGATTTTATGGAAAAAAACAATTATCGATTCATTTTTTCATCCTACCGGAGGGTGGATGTAGAATTGAATCCATTGTACGAGGATTTTATCGTGCCGAAGAAAGTCTCTTATCATAGTTTATTGAAAACATGTCCTATATCCTGCTTAACAGCGGTGATTAACATTGGAGTAACAGGCAAGTTTTACATGCCGGATATTGCCAAAAGGCAGGATTACGGGTTGTGGTTATCCATATTGAGAAAGGTTGACTTTGCTTATGGGATCCAGCAACCGCTAGCCATTTACAGGATGCGTAAAAATTCAATATCACGAAATAAATATAAGGCCATGCTCTATGTTTGGAAGGTTTACCGGGATTTAGAAAAGCTGGATCCATTGTATTCAAGCTACCTGATGGTAAACTATGTCATAAACGGGTTAAAAAAATATGGGAGATGAAATTGGTCTCAGTAACTGGACATAATGGATTTGTAGGGAGTAACCTTATACCATATTTAATGAATCAGAATTTTGAAGTGACTGGAGTAGGACGCAGGACAATTCCCGATGCTGAATATCAACAAATTGCTTATGATGAATTGCCTCTTCATAAATGTGAGGCCCTTATTCATTTAGCTGGTAAGGCGCACGACCTCAAAGGAAGTGGTAGTAGTGCGGAATATTTCGAGGTAAATACAGAATTGACAAAGAATATATTTAACACTTTTTTGCAATCGGATGCTACAGTGTTTATCTACATTAGCAGCGTAAAAGCGGCCGCTGATAGCATTGAGGGTATTCTTTATGAAGACGTTGAAGCCAGACCTTTAACCGCTTATGGTCAATCAAAATTAATGGCGGAAGAATTCCTACTGCACAGAATTTTGCCCAAAGGAAAACGTGTGTATGTTCTCAGGCCATGTATGATCCATGGACCCGGTAATAAAGGCAATTTAAATCTGTTGCTTCAGGTTATTAAAAAGAGCCTACCCTATCCGCTTGCCGCATTTGAAAATAAGCGTTCGCTTTTATCTATTCAAAACTTGCTTTTTACAATTAACGCGTTGATTAATGATAGTCAAATTGCAAGCGGGATATACAACATTGCAGATGATGAACCTCTTTCTACAAATGAAATAGTCGATGCATTGGGAGAGGCACTAAATAAAAAAGCAGTGAAATGGAGAATTAATCCGGGTTTAATAAGAATTCTGGCGTCAATTGGTGATCGCTTTCCACTACCATTAAATTCGGACAAACTACAAAAGCTCACGGAGAGTTTTGTGGTAAACAACGATAAAATAAAGAAAGCAATGTCCATTACAAATTTCAGCATAAGCTCAAAGGAGGGATTAACATACACAGCCTTGAACATATAGTAGACCACACTTAATTTTACATTTTTTTCGGATATAAAGTATGCACGGTATAAGTAAAAGTAAACATAAACATCTGATAGATGCGCTTTTGCAATTGAAAAATTTATCGCCGGCAACTGAAAACGAGTTGAATGAAACTGAAGGTGTTTTGCACGACAAGGTAGAAAGAGAAGGCGAGCGTGCTAGCGACCTTACCGCAACATTAACGGAGGAACTCGAAGAATTATATTTAACCTATAACATAACTTTGCAATCGCTGGGCATTATAATTAAAAATTACGATGAGCTTTATAAATTTATAAAGACTGAATATGTTGGGAAGCGCTTAAAGGCGTTAAAAAAAAATATGCCGGCTGATAAAGAACATATTGACTCTAAATCGTTGAGAGACAACATACACACCGTTTACGGAACTTAAATTACATAACAACAGGAAATGGACAAGCGCGAGTTATTAGAGAAGATAAACCAGATATTTATTAGTGTTTTAGATAATGAGGACATTGTATTAGAATATGACAGCACCGCAGATCATATTGACGACTGGGACTCCTTGAATCATATTCAGCTAGTGGTTGCAATTGAAAAGAATTTCAAGATTCGCTTTACCTCACAAGAGATACAGAGTTGGAACAACGTGGGCCAGATGCTGGATAACATTCTGTTAAGAGTCAAGTAATAACTAGCGCTTAATTTAAGAGTTTAATGCACAATTAATGTTCATTTAACAGGCTAAAGGTAAATTCGCAGTGCAATTGATTTAACTATTGCAGGCAAATATAAAATCGTGATTAGTCAAACTTTTAATGAACTAAAGAGGAATCTAAAAAAGGACTCTGGTAATTTCAAAAAGGTACGCCTTGCGATCCTCGCGGATTCGGCTTCTCAACTAGTGGTACAAGCAATAAAGGGGTATGGAATTGCACACAGCATTAATTTTGTAGTTTTTGAGGCTGACTATAACCAGATTGACCGTCAAGTGTTTGACCCTGGGTCTGATCTTTATAAGTTTGAACCTGAGTTTTTGCTAATATTACGAAGTACCGAACGGCTTAATAAACGGTTTTGTACACTTGATCGCTCAGATAAAGAGTCCTTCGCCAATAACCAGCTGACTTATCTTATCTCATTGTGTCAGCAGATTAGCAGTCGCATTAAATGTAAAATAATACTCAATAATTACATTGAGCTAAATGACAGTGTCTTCGGCAACCTCGCCACAAAGGTTAGCTCATCATTTTTATATCAGGTAAGAAAACTCAATCTGAATTTGATGGATCACGCTCAGGAAAATAAGCTCCTGTTTTTGCTTGACCTGAATTCACTGATTGCAGTAGCCGGATATCGGAATACTTTTGATCCTAAAATGTACTATAGCGCCGATATGGTTTTTAATATTGATTTTTTGCCCAATCTTGCTAAACACATCACTGATATTATCTTCGCTATATCTGGTAGCTTTAAAAAATGTGTAGTCCTTGACTTAGACAATACAATCTGGGGAGGCGTTATAGGTGATGACGGTGTAGATGGCATACAGATTGGTGACTTAGGACATGGCAAAATATTCTCTGACCTGCAGCTTTGGGTAAAGCAATTGAAGCAACGTGGTATTATCGTCGCAATATGCAGCAAAAACACAAGCTCAATCGCCAAAGAGCCTTTCTTAACCCACCCTGAAATGGTACTCCGCCTGGAAGATATTGCAGTTTTCGTGGCAAATTGGGAAAATAAGGCCGATAATATACGGCATATACAAAGCGTCCTGAACATTGGTATGGACTCCATTGTTTTTATAGATGATAATCCGTTTGAACGAGAGTTGGTTAAAAAAGAGATTCCTGAAATTATGGTGCCTGACCTGCCTGAAGATCCTGCTGATTACCTTCTCTTCCTGAAATCACTGAACATGTTTGAAATCGCATCTTTTACTGTAGATGATGAACAACGAACCTTACAATATCAGCAAGAAGCTGAAAGAAGTGTATTGCAGCAGAGTTTCGCAAATGAAGAAGAGTTTTTGTCTAATTTGGAAATGGTATCAGAAGTAAAAGCATTCGACACCTTTACCATACCGAGAGTCTCGCAGCTTTCACAGCGGTCCAACCAATTCAATCTTCGCACCATCAGGTATACGGAGACAGAGTTATTAAGTATGGTGGGAGATGGTTTATATTATACTTATTCATTTACGCTCAAGGATAAGTATGGTGAAAATGGCCTGATCGCTTTTGTCGTACTTAAGCAAGTGTCAGAAAGCACGCTGTTTATCGAAAATTGGGCTATGAGCTGCAGAGTGTTAAAAAGAGGAATGGAATTTTTTACACTAGATTGCATAGCAGGCGATGCTAAACGGAATGGTTACAGCAATATACTAGCTGAATATCTTCCTACTAAGAAAAATATGATGGTTAAAGCACATTATTCATCGCTGGGTTTCGAGGAAATTGAGGAGAACAGCTACGTGCTTAATCTGGCAACATACCAATTGAATAAACCAGTTTTTATAACAAGAATGTAAAGAATCGATATGGTTTTTAATTCTGTTGAATTCGCGGTTTTTTTTACTGGCTTCTTTTTGCTTTACTGGTTTGTATTTAACCGCTACTTGAAACAGCAAAACTTGCTGATTTTAATTGGAAGTTATGTGTTTTATGCCTGGTGGGACTGGCGCTTCTTGCTTTTACTGGCCGCCAGTACAGCATTCAATTATTATTTGGGCATCCATATTAAAAAAGCAGAAACCTTTACCCGCAGGAGATTTTTGTTATACCTGGGCTTGTTGCAAGCGCTGGGGACCTTACTGTATTTCAAATATTTTAACTTTTTTATTGAATCATTCACCAGGGGCTTTTCCGCATTTGATTTGAATATCGACGTGCACCTGGTTAATATTATTCTTCCGCTTGGAATAAGCTTTTACACCTTCCGTACCGTTAGTTATATTATAGATATCTACAATGGGAAGACGCAGCCGACTACCAACTGGGTAATATTTTTTGCATACGTGGCTTTTTTTCCTACCCTGATATCAGGGCCGATAGACCGGGTCGGGTTACTGATCCCCCAATTTGAAACAAAAAGAGTTTTTAACTATGAAAATGCCGTTGATGGCATGAGGCAGATTCTATGGGGTTTCTTTAAAAAAATGGTTGTGGCTAATAACTGTGCGCTGATAGCCAATCCTGTGTTTGATCGGTATCATGATCTGCCAGCCAGTACACTTGTTCTCGGCGCTTTTTTTTATACCATACAAATCTATGCTGATTTCTCTGGTTACACGGATATGGCTACGGGTTTTTCGCGCCTGCTGGGCTTTAATATCACTAAAAACTTTAACTATCCTTTTTTTGCCAGAAATATTGCCGATTACTGGCGCAGATGGCACATGTCACTGACTTCATGGGTAACCGATTATGTATTTCTGCCCCTAACAATCCGCTTCAGGGACTATGGCAAGATTGGGCTTGTTATGGCCATTATGATCAACCTGATTGTTGTGGGGATATGGCATGGCGCCAACTGGACTTTTATTTTGTATGGAGTTTTGCATGGACTCTACTTCATCCCCCTCATTATAAAAGGCACGATGAACAAAAAGAAAAAGGCAGGGATTGCTTCTTCGTTTCAGTCGTTTAGTGAATTAAAGAACATCTTGCTGACATTTTTACTGGTCATGTTCACAAACGTTGTTTTTAGGGCTAGAAATATTACAGAGGCCTTTAATTATTACATGAGCCTATTTTCGAAGACCATCATCGCCAAGCCCGTATTAGCCACCGATGCTACCATTGTAATCACCACCATTGTATGTATCGTCGTAATGCTTTCGATAGAGTGGATACACAGGGAAAAGAGCTACGGTTTTCAGATAGGCTATTTCAAGAAGCCGGTATTGCGTTGGGCATTATATCTTGTACTGATAACCAGCATTTTTTGTTTCAGTCCTGCAGAAGGGTCTCAATTTATTTATTTCCAGTTTTAAATGGCAAACAAGCCTATGAAATTATTTATCCAAAAAATATTGCTGCTCTGCTTAATATTGCTGGTCATCTTGTGTTATCCCCTCTATATTCTTTACAAGGCAGGTGAATTTGTTGACCCCGACACGATTATAAACAGACAACGTAAAGAACATAATCTATTTCATCAGGCTTACACTGACGAATCAGGATATATCAAGTTGCGTAATGTAAGACTCCGAAAACCTGAGGTGCTCGTTTTGGGTTCATCAAGAGTGATGGGTTTCAGGAGTTTCTTTTTTAAAAATGAAAGCTCATTTTACAATGCCAGCAGAGGGGCACAGAGTACAAAAGGGCTTAATGATTTTTTAGATAGCATACCGGATGTATCCCCGAAAATATTGATGGTTAGCCTGGACCAGTTTTGGTTTAATGAGCGGTCTAAAAGTTCTGCCTTTCCTATGAGTCTCAAAAGGCATTACTCGCTTACCTCTACCTTTCTTTCCTCATTTGAGCGGGTTTGCTTTGATATTCTGCGAGGAAAGGCGTCGTTTAACAAAATCAACGCATCAAATGACAATATCGGATTGTTTGCAATCATGCGTGATGAAGGTTTCCGGTACGATGGTAGTTTTAAGTACAACAAAGGATCGAGGCAAGAGGCAGACTCCCTGCAGATATTTAAGGAAAACTACAACAGCATTGAAGAGGATGCGAATCACTATGAACACGGTGCCGTACTAAGCAAGGAGGACCTTCGTGAGCTGACTATTTTTTTAGAGCGATGTAAGAAAAGGAATATCCACGTAGTAGCATTTTTGCCACCATATGCACCATTTATATGGGATAAGCTTCTCGAAAACAAATCGAAATATCAGTACATGTTTGAATTGCAAAAGACATTACCTGTTCTATTCGCAAAATACGATCACAAATTTTTTGATTTCAGCGATATCACAAAGATAGGTGGCAACAATCAGGAAGCATTTGATGGTTTGCATCTGTCAGAGAATGCTAACTTACGGATGATGATAGAAATGTGTAAGCAGGATACTACTTTAAACGGACATTGCAATCTTGAACATTTGACTGGACTGTTAAGAAATGCCGACAGCCCCAGGAATATCCTAAAAGATGGACGGTAATTTACAAAAGAAATTACGACATTACATACTTATAATAGTTTTGGCCAACCTCTCCACAGTGTGAGAGATAGTTTTCCCGGGAATGTCTCGAATCCAAATCCACACGCTTTTACGATAGAGGTCAACAGCCAATTAAAGCCCTGATTTTCGAGTTTAGCGTGTCTGAAAATTGGGGGGAGGTCAATAAATTTGAATTCTCGTTAGCAAACCGGTTCGAAATCCGGGAGGGTTACAGAAGAAATTTAAACTGATCAAGTAGGTAATGTTTTATGGTTTTATTATCCATAATATGTATTTTGGTATAAAAAGCGCATAGCAGGTATATAACGGCAATTTCTCGATAATTATGAAATATCACAGATAATGTTTAATTTTGTACTATAGCAATTGCAATTAAAAAATACAGACAAAAAGGTGAGTGATTCGGTGAGTCACTTTTTAAAAACCTTCCAAATAGCCTTTAACGCTGAAAATTGAACTAAGTTCACATCCCAGCGGGATCACAAAAGCCTCACAGAAATGTGAGGCTTTTTTATTTTAAACCTACTCCAATTAAAGTTCTGGGAGTAGCGATTGGGATTGATTGATCACATTTTCCAACCTTCCCTTGACTATGAATATCCATAGTCAAGGGAAGTTAACTTTTCTTTGACAATGGATATTTTTCCTAAATTTGTGATATATAAGCAAACAAAGTGCTAATGCTTTTATTAAAGATTTTTGCAACCTAGGCATACTATCTGAACAGACTGGTTATAAGCGAAATAGAATATTTACCTTTACGGAATATTTAAGATCATTTCAGGAATAATATATTGGATCGTTTAAGATCCATGATTTATTTTAACAAAGACAAAAGCCGGTCTGGAAAAATGCTAGCTATTGAAATCGTTGTGGTCTGCATCATTTAAAATATTAAAAAGGCAGGCCATTGGAAGAAACGGCCTGCCTCAGGGTACACTTTGTACCTTGCCTGGGGAACTCCCACATAGAGAATCTCCATATTGATCACACTAGGGTCCCTTGTCTTATTGATATAATTAGCATTATCTCCTATAAACCAATAGTACGGGCCAATAGCAGAATTGTGAACTTCTTCTATCTGAGTTGCAAAGAAGGCCTCAAAATCAATAAGGCCCAAGTCCTTTTCTGATTTTTTATCAATTGTGCGTTAGAAAATCTATATTTAGTCTTTCATAGCCAAATAAAAATAGTGTACTAAATGTTCAGACCAATCAACAAGAAAACCAAGGTAGTTTTTAGAATTGTACTGGTGATTTTAATCGCTGGTTTTACCATGCAGTTCAAGCCTACCGGAAATACACCCTTACAGATTAAAAAGGATAACCATATCGTACTGATAGGAAACAATTTAGGATCCAGGATGATGAACTATGGTCACTTTGAAACGGAGCTGCACCTGAGGTATCCGGAATACAATCTTTTTATCCGCAATATGTGTGACGGTGGAAATACACCGGGTTTCAGGCCTCATGCCAGCAGACCATCGCCATGGGCATTTCGTGGTGCTGAGAAGTTCCAGACCGAGCTGGCGACCCCTTCCGATAGCGAAGGACATTTTGATACCGAAGACCAGTGGCTTACCAAGCTTAAGGCGGATGTGGTCATTGCTTTTTTTGGTTACAATGAGTCTTTTGAAGGTGCCGAGGGACTTGAAAACTACAAAGCCGAGCTGGATGCCTTTATTAAACATACACTGAAACAACAATACAACGGCCGTAGTACGCCACAGTTAGCAGTGGTATCGCCGATTGCTTTTGAAGACTTATCAAAACAATACGACCTGCCGGATGGCAAAAAAGAAAATGCCAATCTTGCGCTTTATGCAGCGGCGATGAAAGAAGTGGCCGCCGCCAATAACGTAGTTTTTGCGGAAGTATATACGCCAACAAAAAAATGGTTTGATGCCGCTGATCAGCCATTGACGATCGATGGATCGCAACTCAGCGAGGAAGGATATGCGGGTTTCGCAACACTGCTTGCCGATCTTGTTTTTGGCAAAGTTGCGGTTAAAAATGAGGCCAATAGGGTAGGTGTACGTTCGGCGGTACTGGAAAAAAACTGGATGTGGCACAACGATATAAAAATACCTAATGGCGTACACGCTTACGGGCGTCGTTATAATCCTTTCGGACCGGATAATTATCCTGCAGAGATTAAGAAAATCCGTGAAATGACCCTGATCAGGGACACCGCAATCTGGCACGCAGTACAAGGAAAGCAAATGAACCTTTCAAAATCAGACGCTAAGACTACTTCTCTGCCGGAAGTAAAGACCAATTATAACGCCGGAAAGAACGGAAACCTAGACTATTTGTCGGGAGGTGATGCCTTGAGTACGTTGAAGATGGCTCCGGGATTTAAAATAGACCTTTTTGCCTCAGAACAGGAATTTCCTGATCTTGCCAAACCTTTTCAACTAACCTTTGACACAAAGGGCCGTCTTTGGGTAGCCACCATGCCAAGTTACCCGCACTACAAGCCCGGCGATACAAAACCCAATGACAAGCTCATCGTACTGGAAGATACGGATGGAGATGGAAAAGCAGATAAGCAGACTACATTTGCGGATGGTCTGCATTTACCTGTTGGATTTGAAATCACTGCTGACGGTGTATATGTTTCGCAGGGTACCAATTTTATGCTCTTGAAAGATACTGACGGAGATGGCAAGGCAGACAAAAAAGAAATTTTGCTAAGTGGTTTTGATGACCACGATACCCATCATAACATTCACGCCTTCACTGTTGATCCTTCTGGCGCTATCTACATGGGAGAGGGGATATTTCTGCATACCAACGTGGAAACTTCTTATGGACCTGTGAGGGCTACCAATGGTGGCTTTTATCGTTATAGTCCGCAACTCCATAAACTTGAGCGTACGGCGCAACCGTATGTGCCAAATCCATGGGGGATCGCTTTTGACGATTGGGGACAGAATTTTTACGCAGCCACCTCGAGTCCGGATGTGCGCTGGATGATGCCTGCTTCGGTAAAACCAAGATATGGTGTGGAAACACCAGCCTCCAGGGATCTGATTCAGCCGGAACACAGTGTACGGCCTACTTCAGGTCTGGAATTTGTATCCAGCAGGCATTTCCCTGATGAATGGCAAGGGGATTTTCTCATCAATAATACCATCGGTTTTCTTGGAACCAAGCAACATACATTGACTGATGAGGGGACAGGATATAAAAGCAGACATAGGCAGGACCTGATGGTTTCTACAGACAAGAATTTTAGGCCTGTGGCCATGCAGTTTGCCCCGGATGGTTCTTTGTATGTGGCCGACTGGCACAACATACTGATCGGTCATATGCAGCACAATGCCCGGGATCCACTGCGGGATCATGTGCATGGCAGGATTTACCGCATCACCTATCCTTCAAGGCCACTGGTTGTCCCTGCTAAAGTGGATGGGGCCAGTATTTCAGCTTTGCTGGAGAATCTGAAACTTCCGGAATATAGGGCGAGATACCGCACGCGTGCAGAATTGCGAGGGCGTAAAGCTGCTGAAGTATTGCCGCAACTTAAAACCTGGGTAGCCGCACTAGATAAAAATGATCCAAAATACGAACACCATGTCCTTGAAGCATTGTGGGTAAGTTGGGGTTTGAACAAGGTCGACAGGCAACTATTGCTTCAGATGCTTCAGGCAAAAGATTATCATGCCCGTGCAGCCGCAGTACGGGTGCTGAGGTATACCGGACACCAGGTTACGGATCAGCATGAATTGCTGATGCAGGCAGCGGCTGATAAACATGGCAGGGTAAGATTGGAAGCAATAGTAGCTGGTTCATGGCTTCCGTCCGAGATGGGACTGTCTGTTTTGAAAGAGGCAGCTAAGAGCGAAATTGACGAGTGGATGAAGCCTGCTTATGAAACAGCGATGGCTCACCTGAATGGAAGACCTGCAGCGGAGAAGAAGGTTGTGAAAGAAGAGATTGATCTGAAAGGAGCGGAGCGTGCCTTATATGTAAAAGGTAAAGCGATCTATGCAAAAGAGGGCTTTTGCATTACCTGTCACCAACCGAATGGAAAGGGGCTGCCTTCCTCAGGCTTTCCTCCTTTAGCAGGGACTAAATGGGTAACCGGAAGTCAAGACCGCCTGATTAAACTGGTATTAAAAGGGCTGCACGGACCAATTGAAGTGAACGGGAAAAAATATGCCGGGCAGGTACCTATGACTCCTTTTGGAGGGATGCTGAAGGATGATGAAGTAGCCGCTGTGCTCACTTACGTAAGAAATAATTTTGGTAATAAGGCAGCAGCAGTATCTCCGGCTAAGGTGAAAGCTGTCAGGAATGCTGTAAAGGCTAAAACTGGATTTTATGCACCTGCAGAATTACTCAAACAACATCCTATGGAAAAATAAGTATATACTATTTATTTTTCTGCAAATCTGAACGATTGAAAATACTGTTTTGGTCTGGTTCATTGCCTGTCAGCACAGCAACAACATTTTGCACGGTAAGGTAACACATCTTCTGATAAGTGGCAGCTGTCAAACTGCCTGAGTGTGGTGTAATGATAGTTTTTGGATGATTTATGATCGGTTCATCTTTAAGGGGTGGTTCCTCGGGCAATACGTCCGCTGCGAAGCCTGCTATTTTAGCATTGTCGAGCGCTTCTAGCAGCACCTGGTGATCTATCAATGCTGCACGGGCAGTATTGATCAGCAATGATCCTGGCTTCATCAATTCAATTTGATCTGCGCCAATTAATTTGTCTGTTTCTGAGGTCAAAGGTAAATGAAGACTGATCACATCTGATTGGCGCAACACTTCATCCATTGTCAAAAGGCTGGCAGTAGAATCCTTTGCCGATCTGCTCCAATAGATGACATGCATGCCAAAAGCTTCTCCCAGTTTGGCCACGCGCTGGCCAATGTTACCCATTCCAATTATTCCCAGGGTCTTACCGTTCAGTTCGTCCCCAGAATACTGATTGCGCCAGTTCCAGTTGCCCTGTTTCACCTGTCGCGCAGATTCATACATATTGCGCATCAGCATCAGCATCAGGGAAAAGGTGTGCTCGGCGATCGTAGCGGCATTAGAACCAGGCGCATTGATCACCATAACGTTCCTGGAAGTGGCTTCATTCACGGCTACGTTGTCCAGGCCCACCCCACACCTTGCTACTACTTTTACAGCCGGAAAGGCTTCCAGCAGCGCTTTGTCAATCTGGCCTTTTCCACGGGTAATTATTGCATGGATTTCCTGCGTATCCACAGCTGTTTTCAGAGATGCCTCATCATAAGCAGTAAAGACGTTTACATGTTTGCTAAGATAACCGAGGGCCTCATCGGCAATTGTTTCCAGCAAGAGAACATTTTTTTTCATTGATTATTTATGGTATAAAGTGGCAGTATCTGATCTGAATCCTCTAAAATCATTTCTATTTGATACATACAGTCCCTCTTCGTAAAGTTCGTCCTGAAATATTAAGGGGTCAACCTCACTTCCTGGTACCGAAGATATTTCTACCAGGTTGCCGGCAGGGTCCCTGACAAACATTTGCATGGCTCCGTCAGGGAGTTTACGCACTTTCCCCCATGGGTTTATATCAATAACATTCAGTTCCTTCATGCGAAAGAAAATGCTGTTAAAATCGTCTACCTCTACGCAGATATGCCCCCGGAAGGAGGTAGGATCATTTTCCCATTCGGAAATATGCAATTGCTGTTCGTCGTTAAATTTAAAAAACATAACCGGATAGTCGAACCGAAAGGCCGCCAATGGTTCCAAACCCAATTCATTCTGATAGAATTCGGTTGCTTTCTCCAGATTGTCTACAATTACTGTTACGTGATTAATTTTAAGTGCTCGTGCCATAGTGATAAAATTATTTATATTTTTTGTGTGAATTCCTTCACAAAATCCCATTGTGGAGTTAAGCCTAGTCCTGCAGCGCGGGGTGCAGAAATAAAGCCATCTGTTACGTTAATCTGTTCCTTTACCAAGTCATACATCATTGGGTTTCCACCTAATGAAAATTCAATGATTATGGCTGATGAGGACGCAAAGGCCACATTTAAACCCGCCATAAAGGAAAAGGCAGATCCCCAGCAATGCGGAGCCAGTTCCAGTTGATGTACATTGGCCAGATGGCCCACACGCATCGCTTCGGAAATACCGCCAATGATGGCCGCATCTGGTTGAATAACATCAAGCGCCCTTAACTCCAGCAAGTCGCGAATGTCAAAACTAGTATACTCACTTTCTCCTGCGGCTATAGGAATGGCTGTTGACGCCCGTACTTCTGCGGTACCATGCCGGTTATCAGGACTTATTGGTTCTTCAAACCAGTAAAGGTTACAGTCTTCTACTCCACGGCAGAACTGTTTGGCCTCAGGTACGCTGAAGGTTCCGTGGGCATCAGCCATTAATTTTATATCTGGTCCAATTGCTTTTCTTGCAGCCTTTACACGTTCAATGCTGTTTTGAACCGTTTCGTCCATAATGCCTACACGCATCTTTACAGCTTTAAATCCTTTTTCTATATAGCCATTTAGCTGTGCTCCAATGTTTTCTGCATTAGCCCAGCCGCCGCTGGCGTATGCGGGCATCTGATCCCTGCAGGCACCGCCGAGCAAGTCCATTACCGGAACATTTAAGGCTTTTCCTTTTAAGTCCCATAACGCAGTGTCTACACCACTCATTGCAGATATGGTTAGGCCTCTTCTCCCAAGAATTGGGAATTTTC
The DNA here is from genome assembly GCF_004331695.1 of Pedobacter psychroterrae. GTDB lineage: Bacteria > Bacteroidota > Bacteroidia > Sphingobacteriales > Sphingobacteriaceae > Pedobacter > Pedobacter psychroterrae. The sequence continues at coordinate 66,595 of NZ_SJSL01000010.1, forward strand.
TGCCTCTTGAAAGGGCATAATGGTCACGTGTTCCATTATACATCATCTCCCAAAGACGGGTGATGTCTTTGGCATCTTTACCTAATAAAACTGGTTTAAGTTCGTTTTCGACACAGCTGACAATAGCTGCGCATACGCCAGAGGAGCCTACTGCAGCTTTAGCTTCCCCAAAGCCCTGTAGTCCATCTTCTGTGGTAATTACTACGAGTGCCATGTCAAAATTGGTCAGCAGCCCATAGTCAGAGAAATGTTGCTTTTCTTTAGGGATTGGACAACGTAGCCAAAATGCTTCGACGTTGGTTATTTTCATTTTTAGTAATTTTTAGGTAAAGTGATTAATTTAGATAAGGTTTCAAAAGATTTACGTGTCAGCATTGTATAGAATTCATCCGTCACAGAAGTACTGCCGTGATCTTCTAAAAATTTCTTCTGTTCGCGGGATAAATCTTCAGGGTTTTCGTCGATGGAATTTGGGTAAGGATTTGCCGGAGTTCGGTCGAGCGGCGAACAAAATTCTACCGACAGCACTTCATCGTATCCTACCTCATGAAGTGTATCAATTATTTTGCTCCAGTCCAGCGTACCCATCCCCGGAGCCATCCGGTTGTTGTCGGCCACATGAAAACCTACCAATTTTCCCTTTGCTCTTTTGATGGCATCGTATAGATTGTCCTCTTCAATATTCATATGAAAAGTATCCAGACAAACACCACAATTAGGGCCTACTGCTTCTGCAAGAACGAGTGCTTGATCGCCTCTGTTTATAAAGTATGTTTCAAACCTGTTAATCGGTTCAATACCTAGTAAAATCCCTGAGCTTTCGGAATATTCGTACACTTCTTTTAAAGATTCTACTGCCCATTGCCATTCTTCCTCAGGCCTTCCGTCGGGAACTATTTTTCCTACGGTGCCCGGTACTACCGACACCATATGGCCATCCAGTTCTTTTACCATCCGCACAACGTCTTTTACATACTGCACGGATTTTTCGCGCTGAGCTTCATCTTTTGCCAGAAGGTTGCGGTCTTCGAGCATCAGTGTAACCGATCCCCAGCAGGACAACCCATAGTCTTTCAATAGTTTTCTTACGTGTTTGGTGTCATATTGTTCAGGACTTCCTGCAATTTCAAGTTTCGTATAACCAAGACCAGAGACCCTCCGAATAGTCGTGTCTATTGTCTCGGATCTCATCCAATTATGTATTGATAGTTCCATGCTTTTATTTGGTTTGATTAATTTGTGCTGATAGGCAATTAAGGTTGTCTGTAAGCAACATTCATTTCTATTTTTCCTGCCCATTTTTTTGGAACGGGCTTGCCCAATGTCCAGTGTACTGCATTGATGACCAACCTTTGAAGTCCTTCTTCCTTAAAATCATCAGGATGTCCCAGTGTGGTCATGAATGTGTTTCCACCTGCAGCTGTTTTCCAGGTCCAGGCTACTGGATTGTCAACTGCTTTCTTGTCAGGTTGTACAGCTTTTCCCATCAGCAGCGGGGTAGATCCTTTAGCAGGATAGTCAGGCACCACATGATACAACCATGATCTGGCGTGAAATTGCGCTGGCACACCTGTTAGTATCGGATGTATAATTTGATCGGGAATCAGCGATACGTCAGTAGACGAGTTGTGCCCATAATGCGTGTGTCCGGATTTTCCCCATCCCGGAGGCGTTCCCAGCGCAAATTCTCCAAAAGCATTCCACTTTTCCAGTGGATGACCAGCAGGATAGTTAAAAGCATGTGTGGTAGTGCGAAAACCCATCACAGGTTTGCCTGAATTTAAATAATCTTCAATATACTTTAGCTGATCTGCTGGCAAACGTCTCCAGCGTAAATAGAATACTGCCAAATCAGCTTCTTTTAAAATGGATAGTCCCGGGATGTTTTCTTCCGATGTATGATCAGGTGATGATTTCAATACAACGGTACGCATTCCATAATTTTTTTCCAGCTCTGCCGCAATGAGCGGCATGGTCTCTTCACTGCTGTATTCGTGATCGCCAGTCACAAAGACAATGACGGGTTTTTTTGACTTTGTCTGTGAAGGTTGTCCGACTGAACAACCAGACGTTATCAGAATTATTACTGCGGTGATTAGGGTAGTCCAGATATCTCTCATCGTTTCATACGTTTATTATTTAGTTAGATCGCCTTGGTTTAATAATATCAATGAGCGGCCTATTCCAAAAATATGATTATTAAAATAGATATCAAGTTTAGTTTTGTGATCTTTGCAAAAAAGATTAATTATGAACTGGATTATATTGATTATTGCCGGCCTTTTTGAAGTAGCATTTGCCTCTTGCCTGGGAAAAGCGAAAGAGGCAACAGGAAATGATGCCTACGGCTGGTATGCAGGTTTCCTGATTGCACTGGTAATTAGTATGGGCTTATTGATCAAAGCAACGCAGACCCTGCCTATCGGAACTGCTTATGCTGTTTGGACAGGAGTGGGTGCTGTAGGCACAGTGCTGGTTGGGATATTTGTTTTCAAAGATCCAGCAACATTCTGGCGCATTTTCTTTATCATCACCCTTATCGGGTCTATAATTGGACTTAAAGCAGTATCGCACTAAAACTGTGATTATTACCCAATGAAATTGATTAGTAACCGGTTGAGTTCGTCTTTATTGGTGATGAACAAACCATGTGGAGCATCTTCAAAACGATAATAAGCAGCGTTAGGTAATTGCAGAGAGGTCAGTTCACTGGTTGCATCAATAGGCACGGTCTTGTCTGCATCGCCATGAATGATCATTACGGGTACAGTTATGGTGCTTAAATCTGTCCGAAAATCGGTTTCTGAGAAGGAGCGTACACATTCAGTCGTGGCCCTCGGGCTGGCTACAATCGCCAATTGATGCATCCAGTTTTGTATTTCCTGGCTCACTGGTTTATTTAGGATGCCTTCATTAAAAAATTGCTTGCCAAATTCAGTTAGGAATGCAGGACGGTCATCCTGGATTTTTGCGATCATCTCATCAAACATCTCCCTGGGTATGCCCTCTTCATGAGCGTCTGTTTTAACCATCAAAGGCACTACAGAACTAATCAGCACCGCTTTAGATACCCGAGACGAGCCATATCTGCCCAAATATCTTGCTACTTCACCACCACCCATTGAAAAACCCACGAGCGTAACATCCCAAAGGTCAAGCGTGGAAATCACTTCATGAAGATCATCGCTTAGTGTGTTGTAGTCATAGTTGTCCCATGGTTTATCAGACTGTCCAAATCCACGCCTGTCATATGAAATACAACGATAACCCGCGTTTACGAGCGCATTTACCTGGTATTCCCACATTTCATGGGATACAGGCCAGCCATGAATAAGTACAACTGGCTTACCTGTTCCCAGGTCTTCAAAAAATATATTTACAGAGGCAGGGTTTTCGTTATTTTTCCTAATATACGGCATGGTATTAATATTTATTTTAATTTGTTAACAACATCTCTGAGGGTTTGTTTGAACAAAACAGACAACATTTAGCTATAATAGCTAATTATACCCATCTTTGGGCCAATTATTAAAAGTAAGTTATTTACAAAGCACACAACAGCATGAACAAAGCTATTTTTTTAGACCGTGATGGAGTTTTAAATCATGAAATATACGACTACATAACGAGGGTGGAAGACTTTAAGATACTAGAATATCAAATTCCTCCTTTGAAAAGATTATATGATGAAGGATATCTGCTAATTGTGATTACCAACCAGGGCGGTATTGCATTAAAAAGATATAATGAGCAGGAACTTGGTATAATGCACCAAATGCTTAGAAATGAATTTGTAAAACGAAATGCCGATATAGCGGCGTTTTATTATTGTCCCCACCACCCAACTGTAGGTGAAGCATGCAAATGCAGGAAACCACTTTCAGGAATGTTGCTGGATGCAATAGATATGTTTGACATCGATCCGGCACTTTCGGTAATGATTGGAGATAAACCGCGTGATGTAGCTGCTGCAAATGGGGCAGGAGTGAAGGGTATCGAGATTGTTCCGGATGAGCAGATTGATTATGAACTGGTGAAAAAGGTGCTTTCAGGTACTGAAATGAAAACTAATTCCGCCGGGTTATTGAAACTGATGGCAGAGCAGAAATAAATTCAGGATGACGTTGCATATAACAAACAAAAAGCGGATGATTATAGAATCATCCGCTTTTTGTTTGTTATAAATTAATACCTACAAGCCTGCTGCTTTTTTATGATCAGCAAGGAAAGTTGCGAGTCCGCTATCTGTAAGCGGGTGTTTTAACAATGCGATAATTGCAGACAAAGGGGCAGTAATAACATCTGCTCCCAATTTAGCACATGCTACGATGTGCAATGGTCCGCGGATAGAGGCAGCCAAAATCTGCGTAGGGTATCCGTAATTGTCGAATATCAATCTGATGTCTTCAATTAATTGAAGTCCGTCAGTAGAAATATCATCGAGACGTCCTAAGAAAGGTGAAACATAGGTAGCACCTGCCTTTGCAGCTAATAAAGCCTGACCCGCTGAAAAAATCAACGTACAATTGGTCTTAATTCCTTTATCAGTAAAATATTTAATCGCTTTAACACCATCTTTAATCATCGGAACCTTAACAACTATTTTAGGATTTAAAGCTGCAAGCGCTTCACCTTCTGCTATTATCTCATCAAAGGTCGTGGCAATTACTTCTGCACTAACGTTGTCATCTACGATATCGCAAATTGCCTTGTAATGTGCCGTTACGTTTGCTCCGCCCGTAATTCCTTCTTTGGCCATCAGGCTTGGATTGGTTGTAACGCCGTCCAGAACGCCAAGATCGTAGGCTTCTTTTATCTGATCAAGATTTGCTGTGTCAATAAAAAATTTCATGTTTGTTTATTTACTTGTTGTTGAAATATTTAGGTTATTTAAATCTAAACGCCTAAATTAGGTATTTATCGGTGATTCTTTTAAGAAAAAATGGATTATCTATTAAAGACTGGATTTTTACCTGTTAGAAAAGTAAAAAATGGGCAAGCACCTCTTATCGCATCGCTACAACCTTCTACCCTTGCTTCGTTCCCGACCTGGGGGAGTTCAAAAGGAGCTGATCGTAAAAGACTTGCCCGGCACAAATGTAGTAAAAGACATCAATCTACAAAAAGGAAAATGCTAATTATTTGAAGTTTTTGCGGGAAATAGCGGTAAGGTGTTGATGTTAAATCAATTGTAGTTTAAAATTAATTTATTGACAAACAGACTGAAATTCAAAGGATGCATTGTTAAAAATAATTCTAAATAATGTCATTGTGAATCTTGTAATTTAAATCCATGCAATTTATGGATATTGTAATTAAGTTGTCAGATTATTACAAAGTACTGCATAATTCCTAAAAAATATATCAATATTATAATTCGTTGATTTTTTTTCGTATCTTAGTGTCCGAAATACACTATACCAAACTTATATTTAAACGGACTTATGGAACAATCACAAGATAACCAAGGGTTATATGACCAGCGTTTTGAACATGATGCCTGCGGCATTGGATTTGTTGCCCATATAAAGGGCAGAAAGTCGCAGCAGATCATTTCAGACGCCATAACCATTCTTGAAAATCTTGATCACCGCGGAGCAGTTGGGGCTGAAATCAATACAGGTGACGGTGCAGGTATCATGATACAGATACCACACGAATTTTTATATGACGAATGTCTTAAAATAGGATTCAGCTTAGACGAATCCGGAGATTATGGCGTCGGGATGCTATTCCTACCCAAAGATGTGAAGGCAAGAGAAGAATGCAGGGAAATTATTTATCGCGCAGCAGAAAAGCTAAACCTGGAAGTACTGGGTTTTAGAAAAGTATTGACCAATACGGATGGTATAGGTAATATGGCATTGTCTGTAGAACCAGAAATGGAGCAGGTGTTTGTGGCCCGTCCACATGCGGTAGCGGCAGGTGCGGATTTTGAACGGAAGCTTTATGTATTCAAAAATTATCTTTCAAAAACGATAAATACTACAGTAAAGGGTATTAACGGAGAGTTTTATATCGCTTCTTTTTCATCGAGGACTATTGTATATAAAGGTCAGTTAACTTCTTTGCAGGTTAGGACCTATTTTACCGAGTTAAGCGATAAGCGTGTTGTTTCTGCCTTCGGCTTGATTCACTCACGTTTTGCTACCAATACGTTTCCCTCATGGAAATTGGCGCAACCGTTCAGATATATTGCACACAACGGGGAGATTAATACATTGCAGGGCAACTTAAACTGGTTCAGGGCCAGTGTTAAGTCATTCGCCTCATCTTATTTTACACCTGAAGAATTAAATATTTTATTGCCTGTAATTGATGAGACAAACTCGGATTCAGGATGTCTGGATAATGTAGTAGAGCTATTGCTGCATTCAGGCCGTTCATTGCCACATGTACTAATGATGCTGATTCCTGAAGCATGGGACGGTAATGAGGATATGGATGAGCTAAAAAAAGCTTTCTATAAATTCCATGCTACTTTAATGGAGCCATGGGATGGGCCTGCTGCCGTTTCGTTTACAGACGGTAACCTGATCGGTGCTACACTGGACAGAAACGGATTGCGTCCGCAACGTTATGCCATTACCGAAGATGACCTGGTGATCATGGCGTCTGAGGCCGGTGCACTTGCACTGGACCAAAGTAAGATCATTGAAAAAGGGAGACTTACTCCAGGTAAGATGTTTGTAGTAGACATGGAGCAAGGCCGTATCATCTCTGATGAAGAAATCAAGCAGCAGGTATGTGGCAAGAGGCCATATAGCGACTGGATCAATAAATACCAGATCAAGCTGGAAGAGCTTCCTGAACCCCGTGTAGTATTTAGCGGCTTATCTCAGGAGTCTATATTCCGTTACCAGCAGGTTTTTGGTTATACCAGGGAAGATGTCGAACTGGTATTAAAACCAATGGCTGCCGAAGGTAAGGAAGCAATAGGATCAATGGGTACAGATATTCCATTGGCTATATTGTCTCAAAAACCCCAGCACTTATCTTCCTACTTTAAGCAATTATTTGCCCAGGTAACCAATCCGCCTATTGACCCTATCAGGGAAAAAGTGGTGATGAGTTTGGCCGGCTTTATGGGTAATAATGGCAATATTCTGGAAGAAAATGCCATGCAATGCCATTGCGTGGGTATCAAACACCCGATATTGACCAATACAGAATTAGAAAAATTAAGAAGCATAGATACGGGTGTATTCCAATCCAAAACGTTGCAAACTTATTTCAGGGCTGATGGCAATCCTGGCGCTATGGCAAAAGGTATTGAAAGACTTTGCCGTTACGCTGTTGATGCCGTTGAAGATGGCTTCCAGGTAATTATTTTATCTGACAGGGCATTGGATTCTGAACATGCCGCCATTCCTTCATTACTTGCAGTATCTGCTGTACATCACCACCTGATCCGAAAAGGATACCGTGGTGCTGTAGGTATTGTGATTGAAGCAGGCGATGTATGGGAAGTTCACCACTTTGCTACTTTAATTGGCTTTGGTGCTACCGCAGTTAATCCCTACCTGGCTTTGGAGACCATCACCGGTTTTGAAAAAGAACTGGATATGAAAGCTGAGAAGCTGATCAAAAACTATACTTATGCCATCAATAGTGGCTTGCTGAAGATCTTCTCTAAAATGGGAATCTCTACCCTGCAGTCGTACCATGGTGCCCAGATATTTGAGATATTGGGTCTAAATAAGAGTGTAGTAGACAAGTATTTTACTGGTGCTGTTTCAAGAATAGGCGGACTTGGCCTGGATGAGATTGCGAAAGAAACCCTGATTAAGCACAACCGTATATTCAGATTGGCTACCCGTCCGGATGCGATATTGCCGACAGGGGGTAACTATAAATGGAAACGTAAAGGTGAGCAGCATTTGTTCAATCCGCAGACGATCCACTTATTGCAAAATGCCACTCGTAAAAACGATTACAATACTTATAAGCAATATGCAAAACTTGTTAACGAACAAACTTTACAAGCTTATACCATCAGGGGATTGTTTGAATTTAACTACAGTCGCCCGTCCGTTCCATTGGAAGAAGTAGAACCGATAGAAAACATCCTTAAGCGTTTTGCCACGGGTGCCATGTCATTTGGGTCAATCTCTCATGAGGCACACTCTACGCTGGCCATCGCAATGAACCGCATAGGCGGAAAGAGCAATACAGGTGAAGGTGGTGAGGATGAATTAAGATATGAACTATTGCCTAATGGCGATTCGATGCGTTCGTCTATCAAACAGATCGCTTCTGCACGTTTTGGAGTAACGAGTTATTACTTAACCAATGCAGATGAGTTGCAAATAAAAATGGCGCAGGGTGCTAAGCCTGGTGAGGGCGGACAATTACCCGGTCATAAAGTGGATGAATGGATCGCAAAGGTTCGTCATGCTACTCCTGGAGTTGGTTTGATTTCTCCTCCGCCACATCATGATATCTACTCTATTGAAGATTTGGCCCAGCTGATCTTTGACTTGAAGAATGCCAACCGTGCGGCCAGGATTAACGTAAAACTGGTATCTAAAGCAGGGGTAGGTACGATAGCAGCTGGTGTGGCCAAAGCACACGCTGATGTGATCCTTGTTTCGGGCTTTGATGGTGGTACTGGTGCATCACCGCTGACCTCTATCCAGCATGCTGGCTTGCCTTGGGAACTTGGCTTGGCAGAAGCCCATCAGACGCTTGTGAAAAACAGGTTGAGAAGCAGGGTAGTGCTGCAAACAGACGGTCAGTTGAAAACAGGAAGAGACATTGCCATAGCTACTTTATTAGGAGCAGAGGAATGGGGTGTGGCAACGGCAGCATTGGTTACTGCGGGTTGTATCATGATGCGTAAATGTCATCTGAATACCTGTCCGGTTGGTGTGGCTACACAAGATCCTAATTTAAGAAAACTGTTTACAGGAGAAGCTGATCACGTAGTGAATTTATTCCATTTCTTAGCTGAAGAGCTGAGAGAGACTATGGCTGAATTAGGCTTTAGAACTGTAGAAGAAATGGTAGGTCAGGCAGATGCATTGAGCGTTCGCCCGATAGATGATGCCAACTGGAAACAAAAAGACCTTGATCTTTCTGCGATTTTATTTAAAGCTCCTGATAACGGACTAAGCTTATACAATACTGAAGTTCAGGATCATGGACTGTCTGATATATTAGACCATAAACTGGTTGAAGCAGCGCAGCCTGCATTGTTCAACAAAGAACCGATCTATAAAGAGTTTGATGTCAAAAACACTGACAGGGCAATAGGCACGATGCTTTCAAACGAAGTCTCCAAAATCTATAAAGGTCAGGGACTTCCTGCAGATACCATCAACTTTAAATTCAAAGGTTCGGCAGGTCAGAGTTTTGGTGCCTTTACTGCTAAAGGTATTTCCTTACATCTTGAAGGTGAAGCCAATGACTATGTGGGTAAAGGTTTGTCAGGCGCCAGATTGTCTATCTATCCTTTCAGCAATATTAAATATGTACCAGAGCAAAACATCATCATTGGCAACGTTGCATTGTATGGTGCCACCTCAGGTGAGTTATTTGTAAGGGGTCAGGCCGGTGAAAGGTTTGCCGTACGTAACTCGGGTGCTACTGCAGTTGTAGAAGGATTGGGAGATCACGGCTGTGAGTATATGACAGGAGGAGAAGTATTGGTGATTGGTGGTACGGGCAGCAATTTCGCAGCGGGTATGAGTGGTGGAGTAGCTTGGGTATTTGATGCTAAGGGCGATTTCGCGAGCAAGTGCAACAAGGAAATGGTGGATCTTGATCCGCTGGATGAGCAGGATGAACTGCGTATCAATGTCTTGTTGAAGAAGCATGTGCAGTTGACCGATAGTAACCTAGCTAAGTTCTTGCTAAACGACTGGACTACACAATCAGCTCATTTCATCAAAGTATTCCCTAAAGAATACAAAGCAGTATTATTGAACAAAGCCAAAGCCACTGTTTAAGAGACCAAAACAAATGACCACAACTAATAAATCAAATAGCGCATAAAAATGGGAAAAGTAACTGGATTTTTAGAATATGAAAGAACTGCTCCTGCAAAAGAAGATGCAAAAGAGCGTTTAAAGCATTACAATGAGTTTGTAACGGCTTTTGAAATTGAACAGGTAAATAAAGAAGCAGCCAGATGTATGGATTGCGGAGTGCCATTTTGCCAGTCGGGTTGTCCGCTGGGTAATGTGATCCCGGAATTTAATGAAGCGGTATACAAGGGCGACTGGCATCTCGCCTCGACTATTTTATTGAGTACCAATAACTTCCCTGAATTTACCGGAAGGATCTGCCCGGCACCATGTGAATCTGCATGTGTACTTGGAATAAATAAATCGCCTGTTTCAATTGAAGAAATTGAAAAGCACATTATTGAAATAGCATTCAGCAAAGGATACATTAAAGCTGAACAGCCACTGATCCGTACCGGAAAAAAAGTAGCAGTAATCGGTTCAGGCCCTGCTGGTCTGGCAGCTGCAGCCCAACTGAACCGTGCCGGTCATGAAGTAGTAGTATATGAACGCGATGATACTCCGGGTGGTTTGTTAAATTATGGTATCCCTGATTTTAAACTTCAAAAAGATGTAGTTACCAGACGCATTGAATTGATGGAAAAAGAAGGTATCGTGTTTAAATGCAATTCAAATGTTGGAGTAAATGTAGAGCTTAATACCTTACTAAGAGATTTTCAATCTATTGTACTGGCCGGTGGATCAACCATACCAAGAGACCTTCCTGCTACAGGCAGGGATGCCAAAGGGGTATATTTTGCGATGGATTTCTTAAAACAACAGAACAAACGTGTTAAGAATTTCAATGTAACTGATGAAGCCATTCTGGCAACAGGTAAGGATGTGATCGTGATTGGTGGTGGTGATACAGGTTCTGATTGCATCGGAACTTCTAACCGTCAGGGTGCTAAATCTGTGACCCAGTTTGAGATCATGCCTATGCCGGGTTCAGCACGTACAGCTAATATGCCATGGCCTACCTACCCAATGCTGCTTAAAGTGACTTCTTCACATGAAGAAGGTTGCGAAAGAGGTTGGGGAGTAAATACCAAAGAGTTTATTAAAGACGAAAATGGCAACCTTAAAGCAGTTAAAGTGGTCGATGTGGAATGGGAAATAGATGCTACTGGACGTCCTTTGAACTTCAAAGAAAAGCCAGGTACTGAGCGCGATCTTCCATGTCAGCTTGTGTTACTGGCCATGGGATTCCTTCATCCTCAAAAAGAAGGCTTAATTGAAAAATTAGGAGTGGAGCTTGATAACAGAGGGAATGTAAAAGCCGAAGAAGGTAAATACCAAACCAATATAGCCAAGATCTTTGCTGCCGGTGACATGCGCCGCGGACAATCGCTGGTAGTTTGGGCTATATCTGAAGGCAGGGAAGCTGCACGTAAAGTAGACCAATACCTGATGGGACATAGTAGTTTACCATCCAAAGATGGCATTCCATACGCATAGACAATAATTCCTTTATTGCATACAAATGAAAAGCACTGGTATTTTGCCAGTGCTTTTTTTATGTTAAATGCTCATCGGTAACCTGTAACTGTTTGCTGTTGTTATTACAACCTCAATTTAGCAAAGAAATCCCAAAGAACAATCCCTGCAGAGATGACAACATTAAAAGAATGCTTGGTGCCAAACTGTGGAATCTCCACACACTCGTCAATTTGTTCCATTACCTCCTCATCAACTCCGTTTACTTCATTGCCAAAAATAAGTGCATACTTCCTGTCGGGTAGCGGTTTATATGTGTTTAGCATAATACTGCCCGCTGCCTGTTCGATTGCAATAATCCGATAACCGTCACTTCTTAAAGATGCGATGGCATCAGAGGTAGTTTCAAAATGGGTCCAGGCTACCGATTGGGTGGCACCCAAAGCCGTCTTTTCTATTTCACGGTGTGGTGGTTGTGCTGTAATCCCGCAGAGGTATAGTTTTTCAATAGAGAAGCCATCAGCCGTACGGAATATAGAACCGATGTTGTGCATACTGCGTAAATTGTCAAGCACAACAATTACCGGTAATTTCTCCTGTTCTTTAAATTCTTCAATTCCAACACGGTTTAATTCGTCTAATTTTAGCTTTTTCAAATGCCTGGTTTTATATTGCGCTTGCTCCGTTACCAATTTCGCTGATGTAAATTGCAGCAGGGTAGCCGATACGGTCTACATAAAAATCGGTAAGCTTTTTAGCGAAATCCTCCTCCTGTCCCTTTTTAAGCAGGGCAATGGCACAGCCTCCAAATCCTGCGCCGGTCATTCTGGCACCAATTACATGTTCGTAGTCATTACAAAATTCAACTACAGCATCCAGTTCAGCCCCTGTTACCTCATACAAATCTTTTAATGATTGGTGTGAAGCATACATTAACCGTCCGAATTCGGGTAAATTCCCATCATTCAATGCTTTGGCTGCTAAATTAACACGGTCATTTTCTTTAATCACGTGAGTGGCTCTTTTTAAAACTGTTTCATCTGAGATCAAATGACTATGCAGTGCAAATTTCTCTGAGTTTAGCTCACAAAGATTGTTTAACGTAATTTCCTGATTTAATTCTGATAAAGCAGTTTTGCATTCTGCCACGCGCTCATTGTACTTGGATTCAGCAAGTTTGCGTGGTTTATTGGTATTGATGATAGCAAGAAGATAATCGCCCAGGTTACAGTCAACAATCTTATATTTAAGTGTATCACAATTTAGTACAATGGCTTTATTGGCCTCACCAAAAGCAACAGCAAACTGGTCCATAATACCACAGTTAACCCCTATAAATTCATTCTCCACCTTTTGTGCCAGCAGCGGGATCTGTATTCTTTCCAGACCCAGATTGAAATAGTCATTTAAAGCATAAGCCATCACTACTTCGATAGAGGCAGATGAAGATAAACCTGAACCAATAGGGATGTCGCCGTAAAACAATAAATCTAAACCAGTAGGGATATCATGGTCTTTTAACAATTCATTAAATACCCCCAATGGATAATTAAACCATTCAGGGCCAGTTTTTGTATAAGATGGCTTTAGTTCAATAGTAGCTTCTTCTTCAAAATTCAAACTTTTAAACCGGATTACCTTTTCGTTATTGGGTGCAAGTACCAGCCATGTCCCCAAAGTAACGGCACATGGCATTACCAGGCCTCCGTTGTAATCAATATGTTCGCCAATCAGATTTACCCTGCCTGGTGTAAAATAGTGTTGCGTTGGTTCTTGTCCATATATCTCAGAGAATTTCTTAGTTAATTCCGCTTTCATTGTAATTTTTTAAATTAATGTTTTAGTTTTAATAAAGTATTGATAGTATTGCTGCAAATAAAATTGAACTCCTAATATACGACTCTGAAGCGAATGATTAGCTTTAAAAACCACATTTAAGACATATTTTAATCAATAAAAATGATATTTTAATAGACAAAATGAAGACGAAACTAGTACATACAGGCAAAATTATTGATGGACAAGAAGTATTGGGCATTGAACTGACCAATACCAAAGGCACATACGTGAAAATATACAATTACGGGGCCATCATTAATAAATTCATAGTGACCAATAAGCATGGAGAAAAGCAGGATATCGTGCTTGGATTTGATGAATTTGATCAATATGTAAGCGAGGAATATCTCTCCGGTTATCCTTATTTTGGTGCGGCTATAGGCAGATACGCCAACCGCATTAAGAATGGGAAATTTTCTTTGGACGGTAAAGACTATCAGTTATCGCTTAATAATGGAAATGATTTTTTACACGGAGGGAATAGCGGCTTTGATAAGAAGGTTTGGGAGGTATTATCCACAATTGATCCAACGCTGACATTGCAATATGTGAGTGAAGCAGGAGAGGAGAATTTTCCAGGCAATTTAACTGTTCAGCTGACATTTAAACTCACTGATGAGGATGAGTTGATCCTTGATTTTAAAGCAACCACAGATGAGGCTACTCCGATCAACTTAACGCATCACGGCTATTTTAATTTGTCGCCGGATGGTGGTTCGGTTAAAGATCATGTGCACAGAATGCCTGCGAGTTTTTATTTGCAGCAGGATGACAACTATGTAGTGGACGGAACCTTGATCCCAGTGGAAGGTACTATTCATGATTTTCTGGAGGCAAAGCCAATAGGGCGGGATTGGAATCCAGAGGAAGGATATGACCAAACTTATGTATTAGATAAAGAATATGGAGAACTTACCCTGGCATCTGAAACCTCTGAAGAAAAAAGCGGCCTCACACTAACTGTATATAGCACAGAACCTATTGCGCATTTCTATACTGGTAAGTTTGTAAGCGTAAAAAATGGGAAGGGCGGTAAAGATTATCAGGCATTTGACGGATTTTGTGTAGAGACACAACATCACCCGAATGCGATCAATATCCCAGGATTTCCGAGTACAGTTTTAAGGCCGGGAGAGACTTATAGTCATACTACCATTTACAAAATAGTACATTCCTAACCATTACCTGGCAGAAGAGACTACCGGCAGCCTTTTCAGCGCGGTACTATAATCAGATCCTAGGTATAGCCTAGGATCTTCAGTACCTGTTTACTGTTTTGTTCTTCTCCGAAAACATCAAAATTGAATGTTTCATCTCTGTTTCGGCGAATGATCACATGCTTGGGACTAGGTAATAAGCAATGGTGTATTCCGCCATATCCGCTTAGCACTTCCTGGTAGGCACCCGTATTGAAGAAACCCAGGTATTGCACTTTACGGGTCTTAGGCATAAAGACACTGTTCATGTGCGCTTCCTGATTGTAATAATCCTGACCATCGCAGGTAATGCCGCCTAAGTTGACTCTTTCGTATTCAGCGTCCCAGTTATTGATCGGCAATAAGATATATTTTTGATTGAGCGCCCATACATCGGGTAGGTTGGTGATAAATGAACCGTCGAGCATCAGCCACTTCTCCCTGTCATTCTGTTGTTTACGTCCCAATACTTTGTATAAAATACCAGAAGCTTCTGCTACCGTATATTTACCAAATTCGGTAATGATATCAGGTTCAATTACATCATGCTCTGCACAGATTTCCTTGATCCTTTTTACGATCTCATTTACCATGTATTCGTAGTCAAAGTCAAATACCAGTGAATCTTTAAACGGCATACCGCCGCCGATATCAAGCGTATCCAGTTCAGGATTGATCTTTTTAAATTTGCAATATAGCGTTACATATTTTTCCAGTTCGTTCCAGTAATAGGGTGAATCTGTGATACCTGAATTGATAAAGAAGTGGAGCAGTTTTACCCTGAAATTAGGGTTGGCAGAGATCTTATTGTTGTAAAATTCGATTACATCTTCCATACGCACACCTAGTCGGGAGGTATAAAACTGTGAATCCGGCTGTTCCTCTGCAGCGATACGAATACCCAAATTACATGGTGTATCCATCTCTACCTCGTCATCAAAGAGGTTAAATTCCTCTTTATTGTCCAGTACAGGAATAATGTTTTTATAGCCGTCATGCAGCATATCTATAATGTACTGCTTGTACTGATAGGTTTTAAATCCATTACAGATTACTGTGATGTCTTTGGTCAGTGCGCCTTTTTTTTCTAATGCCTCAATCATCGGCATATCAAAGGCAGAGGAAGTCTCCAGGTGGATGCCGTTTTTAAGCGCTTCTTCCACTATGTGGCGGAAGTGAGAACTTTTTGTGCAATAGCAATACTTGTAATCTCCCCGGTAGTTGTTCTTAATGATGGCAGTCTGAAACAACAACTTGGCCTGCTGGATCTTTTTACTGATCATAGGAAGATAAGTAAAACGCAATGGCGTACCATAGGTTTCAATCATTTCCATAAGATTTAGGTCCTGAAAATACAATTCATCGTCTATGACATCAAAACCGTCCTGAGGAAAACCAACACTTAGATCAAGAAATTCGGAGTAACTCTGCATTTATAGTTAATATATTTTTTGCAAAAATGTAATTTTAAATTGAGAAATGGCAGTTAATATAAATATTTTTAGTGTCATAAATACACTTTGTTTTATAGCTCCGGAAGGTGGATTTCCGCAAGCATGCAACGCGCACTTCCACCACCGTTTTTTTCTATGGTATATAAAGGTGAATAGATGAGCTGACTATACTTCTCAAGAGTTTTTATCTGCTCTTTATTGAGACATAAATAGGCTTGCTCTGACATAATCAACAGCCTTTTTCCGTTTTTGTTTTCAACCTGCAACATATTGCCTGCGAAGCGGTTCATCTGATCCAGGCTAATGGGGATGATTTCCTTGCCGTTGTCTCTGAGTTGTTTGATTACTTTGCGCTGGTCAGCCGCATCTGGTATTGAATTCAGACAGATTACCGCAAAAAGGTCGCCTATACACATCATCACATTTGTATGGTAGATAGGAAAGCCATCAGCGTCCGTCGCATTAAAAGTTACCGATGAATAGCCAGCCCTGGCACAAAAATCTTGCAATATTTTCTCATCTGTGCGCAAAGACAGGCAGGCATAGGCTATTTTATTGTCGCGGTCCAGCACCAAACTTCCTGTACCTTCCAGATAAATTCCTTTGGCTTCGTAACTGGAAAGGTCTGTTATGTTGTTTATGATGAAATTGTCTTTTAGTAAATCTAAAATATCACTCCTGCGTTCTGCTCTCCTGTTTTCTGAAAACATGGGGTAGAGGAAAACCTGGCCATCGTGATGAAAAGAAACCCAGTTGTTCGGAAAGATAGAATCCGGTGTTTCAGGGCTCAAAGTATCATTGATTACGGTGACATCAACATCATTCGCTGTCAAAAGGTTTACGAAGTTGTCAAACTCTGTCAGCGCTTTGCGCTGTACATCTTCCTGTTCAGAAGCCTGCTGAAACTTATTGTTGCCTGCAGTTTGCTCATTAAACTTGAAGTCCACAGGACGTACCATTAAAATATGATTGGTTGTTTGCATATGCTTACAGTTCATCTCTAAGTAAAGGAAGACTCATACAGTGAAAACCACCCCGCGCCCTTGATAGTTCGGCAGAAGGCATTAGGATTAAGGTATCTTTAATTTCGTCAGTATTGGCCTTTCCGCTTTCCAGGTCATTTATCAGGTCTTTTACCTTCACTACATGAAATCCATGCCGCTTAAATGCTTCTACAGTTTTGTCATTTCTGTCATAACCTAAAACAACGCCTTCTTTTATAGCCAGGAGGTTACATGAATCAGTCCATTGTTCCCTCGCGTCATATGGAAAAGAGTCGTTTCCGCTATAAATGAACTGTGTTTTTTCTGTGCTGTTCAGTTCATTCTGACTAATGTCATCCAGCAATGCCTCTATACTTGAAAAATTCTTAGGGCTTTGAAGGTCGCTTTTGCTGAACTGAATGATCTCTGTTATTTCCTTATTATCCGGAGCTACAAGAAACGTGATGGGTTCACCGGCATTCGTTATCTGGTTTTTAGCAATGGAACTCAGTATCACCCATACGTTTCGTTTAACCTGGGTAAAGACGGTGTCAATGTGCATAAAATCCCGTTTGTTAGGTATTTTCACTACCGTGACTTTTTCTACGACATTATTTTCAAAGAGCAGTTTAATTGCTTCATTTGCTCCATAGGCAGACGTTCTTTCGCTGCAGCCTATCAAAACATGGTTGCTGCTCACCATCATGACATCGCCACCCTCAAGCGTGGTCCTGTGGTCTTCTTCTTCACCCGGTCGCAGGAAATGTTGTGCCGGATCTGGGATTTCGAGTATGTTATCCGCATATTCTTTAAATACCGGATGGTTAAAAAAGATATACCTCATCAATAGCGTTTCGCGGCTGCGTGCTTTTTTAGCAGGTTTATTCAGCAGTATATGTTTGTTAATGGTAATGCCTACGTCCCTTGTAAATATCAGATTTGGGATAGGAGCAAAGATCATATGGTCATCATTCAGGCTTCCTGAGATAAATATTTTAGCCAGTTCCTTTGGATCTGTTTCTACCATCTGAAGCTGTAACTTATAGGTACATCCTTCAATGGCGCTGACTGCAGCAGCAAGTTTTTTTCTGATAGAGGCGTCTTCAAGGATGTCAGAAAGTAGATTTTGTATTTCGATAACCGCCAGGGAATTGTGAAATTCAGGATGGTCAGGTTTGAAGAACTTCCTGTCAGACTGCTCATCATCAATCTCTTTCAGTTTGCCGCTGATCTTAGATGGGTCAAGAAAGTACATCAGCAATTTCACATAATGATCATATTCGTCCCTGCGGATGGTATCCAGGTGTACAATGTCTTCAAAAAGCCAATCCTGTGCTTTAGACGGCACCACTTTGCCCAGTCCGCTGTCGGGACTGTGGATGAGTAATTTTCGCAGTCTGCCAATCTCAGTGCTGACGTTTATGGTGAAATTTTGGTTTTGCTTAGTCATAATAAGTTTGTAGTTAGGCAAAGCTATTTAAATTTGGGTTAGTATCAACATCCGCAGTTCAACCTTTTTTACCATACGGTTCTACTTTTTTATATCTTTGTGACTATGAATTTTATTATCAGCAAAGCACTGCAAGGCATAAAAGAACTCTACAATGAAGAGGTTGCTGAAGGTGTGATCAATATACAGGATACGCGCAAAGAATTTGAAGGACAGGTTACGATAGTTGTTTTTCCGATAGTCCGTTTTTCTAAGAAATCACCTGAGCAGACAGCGATTGACCTTGGTAACTACCTGGTAGATCAACTGGAAGAAGTTACTGCCTTTAATGTTGTGAAGGGTTTTTTAAATTTAAGTATTGCTGATAGTTACTGGTTGAACCTGTTCAATACACAATTATTGCACCCTGACTTTGGAACTTTTAAGCCTAATGGCAAGAAAGTAATGGTAGAGTATTCCTCACCAAATACCAATAAGCCACTGCATCTGGGCCATGTAAGGAACAACCTGTTGGGTTACTCTGTAGCAGAGCTGCTAAAGGCGGTAGGCTACGAAGTATTTAAGGTAAACCTCGTGAATGACAGGGGTATCCATATCTGTAAATCCATGCTTGCCTGGCAAAAATGGGGTAATGGCGAAACTCCTGATACTGCTTTCTTAAAAGGGGACCACCTTGTGGGTAAGTATTATGTGATCTTTGATAAGGAATATAAAAAGGAAATAGAGCTTTTAAAAGCTCAGGGACAAACTGAAGACGAATCCAAGAAAAATGCACCGCTAATACAGGAAGCGCAAAAAATGCTGCTCGACTGGGAGTCGGGGAATGCTGAAGTACTGGCGCTATGGAGCAGGATGAACGGTTGGGTATACGATGGATTTGAGGTAACCTATAAAAACCTGGGCGTAGATTTTGATAAGTATTACTATGAGAGCAATACTTATTTGCTTGGAAAGGGTACGGTAGAAGAAGGACTGGCCAAAGGAGTGTTCTTTAAAAAACCTGATGGGTCGGTATGGATAGACCTGACTGCCGATGGATTAGACCAAAAATTGGTATTGCGTGCTGATGGCACTTCCGTATATATCACCCAGGATCTCGGTACGGCCGAAATGAAATATGATGATTTCAAAATGGATGAGTCTATTTATGTGGTAGGCAATGAGCAGGATTACCACTTTAAGGTATTGTTCCTGATCCTGGAAAAACTAGGTAAGACATGGGCCAAAGGCTTGCACCATTTGTCGTATGGTATGGTAGACCTGCCTAGCGGCAAGATGAAATCCAGAGAGGGTACGGTTGTGGATGCCGATGACCTGATAGCCGAGATGATAGAAACTGCCAGGCAAAAAACAGAAGTGCTGGGTAAGGTGAATGATTTTGATGAAGAAGAGAAGGCAAATCTATATTATCATATAGGCCTGGGAGCTTTAAAGTACTTTCTGTTGAAGGTTGAACCGAAAAAACGCTTATTGTTTGATCCTTCAGAATCCATCGATTTTCAGGGTAATACAGGGCCATTCATACAGTACACACATGCACGTATTAAGTCGCTCTTAAAAAAGGCAAATTATCATACAGATCAAACAGCGGTTGCGGTGATTACCCCGACTGAAGTCGACATGATTATGCTGCTTTCCAAATATCCTCAGGAACTTGAAGCTGCAGCAGAGGCTTATAGTCCGGCTACATTGGCCAATTACCTGTATGAGGTGGCCAAGATCTTCAATAAATTTTATCATGAAGTACCCCCAATTATTAAAGAAGAAGACAGTCAAGTGCAACAAAACAGGTTAAACCTCTGTGCCTTAGCTGGCAATGTCATCAAATCAGGAATGCGGTTGCTAGGTATAGGCGTACCTGAAAGAATGTAATTTTAATCTTTTTCTTTAGTTTTTTCCACACCGGCTTTAGTATTGACAGGTTGCTTTTTCCTGAAATTGGCAAATGTCATCGGGCTTTTTGTTGGTCTTTCATCACCCAGCAAAACTCCCCATTGT
This sequence comes from Pedobacter psychroterrae, assembly GCF_004331695.1. Lineage (GTDB taxonomy): Bacteria > Bacteroidota > Bacteroidia > Sphingobacteriales > Sphingobacteriaceae > Pedobacter > Pedobacter psychroterrae. The sequence continues at coordinate 86,959 of NZ_SJSL01000010.1, forward strand.
TTAAAGGTCTCTGTTCTGTCAAAGATAACTTTGAGTACGGCTATGATAGGCATGGAGAGAAACATGCCAGATACACCCGCTATGCTTCCACCTATGATAACCCCGAGAATGGCAAAAAGGGCATTTATTTTAACCTTAGATCCGACTATCCTAGGCATCAATATATTGTTGTCCAAAAATTGAATTGCCGCAATAACACCCAAAACTGTTACAACGGGCCATATTTCAGTCGATGAAGTAAGGGTAAGCAATACACCAATTAAATTGCCTATTAATGCCCCTACATAAGGAATCAGATTTAAAATGGCAAAAATAACACCAATCAGCAGGGCGTGCTTAATGCCTATCAATAGTAATATGCCACCCAATAGGATCGTCATATAGCTAACCTGGATAAGTAGTCCTACAAGGTAATTTTTTATGATTGCTTCAGTTTCGTATATCGCCTCTTTAACCTTTGGATGGTGGTCAGCTTTAAACCACATAAATATAAATCTTAGTAAAATGTCTTTGTAAAAGAGCATTAAGTAAATGTAAATTGGCAGCAGGCCCACAAATACAAAAATTGAACTAAGGGTAACAGCGGCACCGCTTGCTGCCTTACCAGCCATACCTAGCAGATCATCGCTCTTTTCCTGTATAAATTTAGCTTGTTCATTGGTAGAGATATGGCTGATCTTCCCAATCCAGTCCTGCAATGCTTTGACGTGGATGCCTACATTCTTTTTGATATCTGGGAAATCCTGTACCAGCATACCCACCTGAGCAGAGAAAAACCATATAATCAGGCCCAGAAAAACTGCAAGCATTAAGATGGGAACGATAATCGCCGCTACTTCAGGAAATTTAATCTTAACCAGCTTTCTGAATATGGGCAATATCAAAATACTGATAAAAAATGCCATGATTATTGGCATGATGATGTCATTTCCTATTACTAAAACGGCTCCTATAAGCACTATCCCAAGCAATTCGATCGACCGTTTAACGGTAAGAGGCATGTCTGTCATTGGTAAACTAATTTAGATTTTCAATTAAACACAGTAAGGTATGAAATGTTTGGCTAGTTTTGCATATATGATCACAAACGAAACCATAGTAGCACTTTCTACACCTCCGGGAATAGGGGCTATTGGTGTAATCCGCCTTTCGGGAAAGGATGCTATATCCATTACCAATGCTGTTTTTAGTGGAAAAGACCTGCTGGCTCAGGACTCTCATACCATTCATTTTGGCTTAATTAAGGATGGAGATATTATTGTCGATGAAGTATTGGTGAGTTTGTTCGTAGCGCCCAAATCATACACCAAGGAAAATGTGGTAGAAATTTCCTGTCATGGCTCCAATTATATCATTCAGCAGATCATTACTTTACTGATCAGGCATGGGGCATCGGCAGCCAAGCCAGGAGAATTTACCTTAAGAGCTTTCTTAAATGGGGGTCTAGATTTATCTCAGGCAGAGGCTGTTGCCGATTTGATTTCATCAGATTCTGCCGCTGCGCATCAGGTAGCAATGAACCAGCTAAGGGGTGGTTTTAGCAATGAACTGGCGGTATTACGTGAGCAACTGATCCATTTTGCATCTATGATAGAACTGGAACTTGATTTTGCTGAAGAAGATGTAGAATTTGCAAACAGGGATCAGTTGCAGGACCTCATTAACAAGATTACGTTGGTGCTGAACAAGCTGATCCGCTCTTTTGAGTTGGGCAACGTAATCAAAGAAGGGATCAATACGGTGATCGCCGGCCGGCCAAATGCCGGTAAGTCTACTTTATTAAATGCACTGCTAAATGAAGACCGCGCTATTGTTAGCGAGATTGCGGGTACTACCAGAGATACTATTGAAGAGGTATTAAATATCAACGGCATCAATTTTAGGTTGATAGATACAGCAGGGATCAGGGAGGCGACAGATACTATAGAAGCAATTGGGGTGGAAAAAACCATGCAGAAGATTAGTCAATCGGCGTTGCTGGTCTATTTATTTGATATCGTAAATACCACTCCTGAAGAGATTTTAGAAGATATTACCCGTTTGCATAAGCCAGGTTTTCCTTTTATTGCGGTGGCAAATAAAATTGACCTTTCCTTAACCGAGCGTTTACAATCCCTTGATCTGCCAAGTGATGTTCGGTTTATATCCATCTCAGCAAAGGAAAACCAGCATATTGAAGAGTTGAAGGAACTGCTTTATGACACTGCTGTTGGCGATCAGTTATCTGACAGCCATACCATGGTGACCAATATTCGTCATGTAGAAGCTTTGCAGAGAACGCGCGAGGCGCTGAATAGTGTAGCCAATGGGCTGAATAATCCGGTTACTTCCGATTTTCTTGCCATGGACATTAAACAGGCGCTATATTATTTAGGCGAGATCACTGGCCAGGTAACTACAGATGACCTGCTGGAAAACATTTTTAGTAAGTTTTGTATCGGCAAATAAGGCCACAAAAATAACGAATAATTACAACAAGTATTTACAGCTAAATAGCTTATTATTAATAATTTATATTTAAAATACTTTACCGTTTTCTTGGAATATTGCCAGTCTTTTGCGCATTTTTGTTGCTAATTTAAGCAGATGTTCAAGACAATTTACAAAGTTTACATTTTTATTTACAATCCAAATTCTCCGAACTGAAATATATCAAAGTAAGTTCGCTGAATCAAAATTTAATAGGATTACGAATATACGCTTATGAGATACGCACACATTTACACCTTGTTCCTGATGGTTGTTTTTTGCACTTGAAGTAAAGGACAAAACAAAACAGACCTGCCAAAAAATAATATCAACTCCGAAACCAAAGACACAGTCACTTCCTACGGGCCTAATCATATGGTTCGGAATGTAAAGCAAGCTAAAAATGGAGACATTTTGATTGCTGCTTTCAATGGGGTGGTTCGATACGATGGAAAATCGTTTACCAATATAACAAGTAAAATAAGTTCGCCCAGCTTCTGGGATGTTCTGGAAGATCGAAAAGGTAATCTTTGGTTCTCTTCCAGAGATTCAGGTGTTTATCATTACAATGGGAAATCCTTTCAGCATTTTACAACAAAAGATGGGCTTGCCAGTAATATGGTTTTTTCTATTTATGAAGATAAAAAAGGCAACATTTGGTTCGGCACTTCAGTTGGAGCAAGCCGTTACGATGGGAAATCTTTTCAAAACTCGAAAGAAATGCTTGTCCTTGAAGACAAAACCGGCAAATTATCGTTTAGCACAGGTGGCGGAGCCCGCATTTATGATGGTAAAACATTTACAGTTTTAAAAAACAAAGCCGGCAAACCTTTTACAAATGTTGGTACTATAATCGAAGATAAAAAAGGCAATATTTTGTTCAGTAACGTTGATGGCCTTTGGCGCTACGACGGCAGTACCTTTACCAATTTTTCGAAGAGGGGTGCTTATGCTCTAATTGAAGATAAAAAAGGAAACATCTGGACCACTGGTGAAGTGATACCTAATGGCGATTGGGTGCTTTCCCGTTATGATCAAAAGTCCTTGTACAATAAAAAACCCAGGTTAACCGAAATAATATTAGTACAAGGACCGGGAATGCTCTGTGGGATTTTGGAAGCTAACGATGGAAGTATTTGGTTTGGTGGTTTAGGGTCTATAATAAGTGGCGTGTTTCGTTATGATGGAAAAACCATCACAGACTTCAAAAGGAAAGATGGTAAGCTGAACTACGGAGGGAAAGAGGGTAAGCTATACTTCAGAGGGAAAGAGGTTAAGCTATAATGTGTATAGCTGATTTTAAAATCATTTGTCAATTATTATTCAAATGAATGATATTTATCTCCTACTGGCAAGATCGATTTTTGGGTGAACAGTGCTGGAGTAAGCGATCAGGTGCTCAGGACTATTGCATCTATAAATTCATTGGTATGAAAGTGCTACGAATTGTACCAAATATCCAGTCAAGCAGTTTGGACGAAGCCAAGATCTTTTACGGACAAGTCCTTTCCTTGTTCACCATCGCGCCAATAAAAACCGCGTTTGAGTTTTCGGTTCCTAAGCAATATCAGGTTGAGCGCATGAACTGCGTGCTGATCGGCGTGTGCAAGGACTGCGCTTAAAACCTCCATAAGTACAAATACCTGTAGGTATATATCCCCGGTTCTATATAGGTTATCATCCTTTATATTTTATTGTTACTGCCCATAGCTGAAATTTATTATTTTAGCCTAATGGCGCAGCTTAACCTTTCAAGATCCCAAGCACGAAAAATCATCCTTGATGCAGCTGGGCTTTCAGCCCCTGCACAGTTTGGCTATGGCATTGAGGCAGTCTATAAGCTGATCGACCATCTGGGCTTTGTGCAGCTGGACACCAACTATGTGGTCGAGCGGGCGCACCACCATGTGATGTTTTCAAGAGTCCCGGACTATGAGATCAGCTGGCTTTCTGAACTTTGCGAGGATGGAAGGGTGTTTGAATACCTGACCTCGGATGCTGGCTTTCTGCCGATGAACGATTTCCGGTTTTCCCTTCCCATTAAGAAAGCTTTTGAACTAAGAGAGAAGCCCTCAGATAAGCGGATGGAAAACCTGATGCGGCAGATCCTGGACCAGGTGGAAAGGGACGGTGTGGTGATGGTCGGTGACTTTGAGAACGATCGGGTAGAGGCTAGTACCGGCTGGTGGGACTGGAGGCCTGCAAAGGTGGCGCTGGAAAGGTTATACTTGGAAGGAAAACTGATGGTGAGCCGTGACCGCAAATTTCACAGGCGATATGATGTGCCGCTGAACCTAATACCCCAGGAAATAGATCTGTCCATGCCCTCGGCTGAAGAGTTTGCGAGGGTTACTATCGGTAGGACTTTGGGGGCTTTGGGTATCTGTTCGGTAAAAGAGATGACCTGGCGTTCGCGCAGGGTAAAGGGTAACCTTGTCAAATCTGAACTCGAGAAAATGGTGGTAGAAGAAGAGGTTATTCTGGTAAATGTTGACGGAATGAAAGGTCCACATTATATGCTAGCCGGTCAAAAAATCGATGTCGAGATCTCGGGTGATGTTTTTATCCTGTCGCCCTTTGATATTTTAAATGTTTTCCGCCACAGGTTGAAGGATTTCTTTGGTTTTGATTACCAGATCGAGTGTTTTGTTCCGGCGCCAAAAAGAATTTATGGTTATTTCTCGCTTCCGGTACTTGCTGGCGATGTCTTTATCGCAAGGATGGATTCCAAGGCGGACCGAAAGAACAAGGTGCTGTTGGTACACAATATCCATTTTGAGGATGTGGAGCTTAGCAAAGAAATTTTAGAAAAATTTATAGCTGCGCTAATGGCATTCGTCGCTTTTAACCATTGTTATGATATCAGGTTTGACAAAACCAATAAGCCAGCTTATCTGAAGGCTATCGTTAAAGGTTTTTCCTGATCAATTCTTCCCATCGCAAATTTCAGGTTGTTTGTGATGATTTACGCTCAAAAAAAACAACTGCTTATTAATTAATTTGAGGAACGTGTAATATTTGCTGACTTTAGCCACTAACTAAGGAAACAATAGGATAATGAAAGAAATCCTAGAATGAAACTAAAGCATAACAAGTGAGCAACGATTTTTACCAGCTATCGATTTTACCCTATGCGGCAATCCTTATCAAAATATGTCGGGCATATACCAGTTCACAGGAAGATTTTGAGGACTACTATCAGGAGGTTTGCCTTCAGGTCTATAGGAGCAGGGAGAGTTTTCGCGAGCAATGCAAATGGTCTACATGGGTCTATCGCATTTCGTTGAACGTGTGTTTGACCCTGCTCAAAAAAAAGCAGCGCAACGGCCAGATATATTTCACTTCGGATGTACTGCCAGAGACCAGCTCGGCCCAGAACAGTGCCTTTGAAAGCGAGCCGCTCAACCAGTTGTACGCTGCGATCAGGAGGCTATCGGAAGTGGACAGGGCGCTTATCATCCTGTACCTGGAAGAAAAGCCCTATCAGGAAATCGCCGATATACTTGGAACAAGTGCTAACAACATCGCCGTAAGGATAAACAGGATCAAGGAACGTTTAAAAAAAATAATGGATGAAAAATTCAATTGAAGCAATTTGGAAAGAAGGTTTTCTAAATGAAAGTACCCTGGTCGCTCCCAGGATCAATGACCTGTACAACCAAAAATCCATGCACGTGGTGGACAGAATGAAAAGGATGTTCCGCATCAACCTGGTTGTAATGCTGGTGATGTCCGTCATTTTTCCTGTCATGTACTATTTTCTGGGAGTGCTTTGGCAGGGACTTGCTGCTTCGCTGCTGCTGCTGGCTACCGCCTGGTATACTCGGAGGCAGATGGCCAGTATAGGAACATTGGACCAGGGCGCGACAAGTTTTGACTACCTCAGCTCGGTAGATAGGTGGCTTAAAGAGGTACTTTTAAAAAATGAAAAGATAGTTCGCTTTTTATATCCGCTGTATTTTTTGATTGCCATAAGTACGATCTGGTCAACCTTCAATAGGCCCCGTGGAGTGGCCTGGAGCTTGCAGCAGAAATATCCGCACTCTATCTTAGTGGATAACCTTTCCATGTTAGCGCTTATTGTAGGTGCTGTGGGCACCCTGGGGATGTTCTATTTTTCCAGAAAGATCTACAGGTTTGATTTACGGCTGATGTTTGGAGGGGTATTCAGGAAGCTAAAAAGCACGATTGCCGAAATGGAAGAGCTAAGAGGGGCTAACAGTTTAACCAGGTAGACCAAATAAATTTTATAAATCAAGGCCATGGAAATCCAATGTACCGATAAAAAGACCTTCGCTGCTCATGCCTACAGTGTAAAAAATAGTCCCTGGAAAAACGGCAAGGGGGATTTGGTGAGGGATTTCGTCGAGTCCTGTAATCGTCATATGGTTGCAGATCAATTTGTGAATTTTACGCGAAACTCACCCTCGGTTATATTCAAAGTACTGCCATTTACCGCTTTTATGCGACCGTTGAAGGTACCCTTAATTATGCCGTCTTTCTTATAGGAGGCTTCTTGAAAAAACACATGCATACCGTCGCTGTCAGAAACTGTGGAATAAAGCTTGCCCGTTCCGTCGATACACTCAACGAAGTGCGAGATCCCGGAATAGTCATCACATCCTATATTTAATCCAGGAACAAATCCAATAAAGGATTCTTCTGTATAAAATTTAAATTTTGGATTGACTCCATCTTTTAAACTACCCAAAATAGTTAATGTCCTTGGATCAACAGAAGATCCTCTCAATCCAGAAACTTCAGACAGGGTTATCGCTGTCCCGTTAGCCTTGTAAGTGATGTAATACTCAACAGCTGGGTCGTTTGGATCATCATCTTTATCATCTTCAGGTGTTATTATAGTTGTTTTGCAGGAAATGATAAGTAAGAAGAATATAGAACACAGATACAGGAATGGGATTTTTTTCATTTGAGAGTTTAATTTAAGTTGCTAATATAAAGTAAAATAAACCTATAATCCGCTAATAATCTCTTGAACCTCCTGGTCAGTAATTGCCTGCAGGCTTCCCGGAAGTTGGCCTGCTGGCGGTAGATTTCTGAGAGACTGTGGTAAATTTCCGCAGAGAGTTTACTTTCTGCGACAGCTTTGGGTGGCCGGTTCAGCGCTTATGCTTTTGATGTGCTCCAATTCTTTGTGGTATAAGATAGGACCGCCTGCAAAAATGCTTTAAGATAATGTGGTATTTCAGGGTGTTTGGATCCTGTAAGGAACCCATTGGAAGTTGCTATCCTTGCGGAGCTGGTCTTCAATTTTGCGGATGTTTGCATCCAAAAGGTTTACGTTCAGGTCTTCATAGTGGTCTATCCGGTATTGCAGTAGTTCGCTAAGGCCGGCCTGTTTACGGCTGATCAGTTTTGTGATGTGCGCTAATGCACCGACTTTTGCTTTTTCAAGGGCAGTAACCAGGTCACTATAACCGGTAAACATCTCTTTTTCCGGGGGCAGGGTGTATACTTTGCCGATATTGCCTGGTCTGTGAACCTGGTGGTTGGTAAAGTCATTTATCGAAACTACGCTGACGTTAGTTTGGTTTTTATAAACCTGATAGCATTTATAGTTGGTGAAGTGTTTCATAGTCTTTCATCTATTCATTTTTAGCCCAGTTAGGCAAAAAATTGACGGAAAATATGCCAGTATTAAATAATCATGACCGGCAGGGCTCAAAAGTATTGGTTTATTTTACCGGAATTAATGATATGTATCATTACAATGAATAAGCCTGGTCACAGTTAAGTGGCTCGAAAAGCTTTGCTTCAGCAGGGTTTAAAGCGAAAGGGATCTTCGCCAAAAGGGCTCTCTAGAATCCAAGCCAGTTGATGCCCCCACATGGAAACAGGTAATATTCTTCATTTAAACTATGAAAGCAGGAAGGAAGGTAGCGGATTATTGTATTTAATTATTATTATTGTAGTGGTATAGGTTACTTTATGGAGTTCCTGATAAATAACCGTGCTTCAGATTAGCTGTTTAGGAAAATAGATGGATAAATACCGTAAATTATCGGATGCCGAACTGCTGATCTTGCTCAGATCAGGGGACGAGTCTGCGTTTACAGAAATTTATACCCGGTTCTCTGCAGTACTTTACCTGCATGCACGTCATATGCTTCACAATAGGGACGACGCGAGGGATGTAATCCAGGAGGTATTTACTTCGATATGGAACAGGCGGCTGGACCTGGACCTGACAACTAGCTTAAACGGCTATTTGTACCGTTCGGTAAGAAATAAAGTACTAAACCTGATCCGTACCGAAAAAAGGGACAGTGTTTATTTGACAGAAATAGGTGAGGCGCTGGAAAGAGGTGAATACAGTACGGACGAGCAGGTAAATTACAATGAGCTGAAAAGACTGATTGAACTGGAGGTTTCGCTATTACCTGCCAGGATGCGTGAGGTATTTGAATTGAGCCGTAACCAGCAGTTGAGCCACGCTGAGATTGCAGCATTACTGGATATTTCTGATCTGACTGTAAAGAAGCAGATCAATAAAGCGATCCATATTCTACGGGAGCGGCTGGATATCCCAGCTACCTTACTGTTTTTATACCTGAACCAGAAGTAGCGCACAGGTCTATTCTTTTCTTTATAAGCTTCAGTTTAAAAAAAATTAACTTTCTTTATTTCAGCGTACTACCTGAGCCATTTTTTGGTGTCCTATCAACAAATGCGCAATTGTGCAATCCTTTAAATGAAAAATGAACACATCATTTCCTTATTAGAAAAGTATAGAATGGGTACTTGTTCAGCTCAGGAAAAAGCTTCGGTAGAAGGCTGGTATAACAATTATGCGGCTAAATATGCTGGTCAGCCTTTGGATGAAGACCTGGAACCTGAAATACAGTCAATCTGGACCAATATTCAGGCAGGTAATCAGCGGGTAAAGATCGTACGCTTTAAATATAAAAAATATGCGGTTGCTGCTGCGGTAGCGACCATCATTGTTGGTGCAGGGTTATTTTATTTTAATGGCAAACAGGAGAGTGAAAAGCCTGCGATGGATGCTGTAGCAACAACTGATATTGCCCCGGGCAAAGTAGGGGCCACGCTTACCTTGGCTAATGGCAAACAAATCAGGCTAACTGATGCCCATTACGGAGAGATCGCTAAGGAGGCTGGTGTCGCCATTACGAAATCAGCGGGTGGACACTTAGTATATGAAATTGATGGTTCAATGGCTGAAACGAATAAAACCAATATTTTATCCACGTCCAATGGGGAAACCTATCAGATAAAACTGCCGGACGGCACCTTGGTTTGGTTGAACGCAGCATCAAGTCTAACTTACGCTACTGCATTGATAAAAGATGGAATGCGTAAGGTTAAACTTTCAGGTGAAGCCTACTTTCAGGTTGCCAGGGATAAAACGCATCCTTTTATAGTGCAAAGTAACGGACAGGAGGTGGAAGTGCTAGGTACCCATTTTAACATCAATGCTTATGAAGATGAACCTGCAATTGCGACCACACTGGTGGAAGGTTCGGTTAAAGTAACCGTGGGGAGCCTAAGGCAAATGCTGAAACCAGGCGAACAGGCGGAGAGCAGGAGAGGGTCCATTAAAGTTGTTCCTGCCAATATGGAAAAAGTTACAGACTGGAGGAATGGTGAGTTTTATGTAAACCATATAAACTTGAAAGTAGCCATGCGCAAGATTGCCAGGTGGTATGATGTAGAAGTAATTTATAATTCCTCGGTTCCCGATGACATGCAAATAGGCGGCTGGGTATCAAGAAATGAAAGACTGTCATCTGTGCTGAAATCTATTGAAGCGGCAGGTATCGTGCATTTTAAGGTAGATGGCCGGAAAATATATGTGAACAAATAGATGAATGAAATTAAAAGGAAAGGTAAATAGCGCGTAAATAAAGTATAAACAAAAACAACCAGACCTTATAGTAAAGCCTGGTTGGTGCTGGCTCAAGTTAATAAATTCTCAACCAAAAGCAGTTGCCCTTGCCGTGGAAAGTTAAGGCAACTGACTGAACCAAACTGAACAAATGTATAAAAATTATACCAAAAAACTAGGTATACCTAACTCGTTATACCATAAAATACTGCTAATTATGCGCTTAACCACCGTCATTTTGATAGCATCCCTGGTGCAGGTCAGTGCTTCAACATTTGCACAGCGCATAACTATGGACCGGCGTAATGTAAGCCTGGAAACCATTTTAAAGGATATACGAACGCAGACTGGCTATAGCTTTGTGTATGACGTAATGGCTGTAAATAATGCGAAGAATGTAAGTGTATCAGTCACCGAAGCTGAAATTAATGATGTGCTGAACAAGGCTTTAAATGGTCTTGGGCTAGATTACAAGATTGACGGAAAGATCATTTCTATAAGACAACAAATTAATGAGGTTAAAAGCGGACAGACTTCTATTGAGATCCGCGGTAGGGTTGTAGATAATCAAGGCTATCCGCTTAGCGATGTTTCGGTTATCCTAAAGGGTACAAAAGTTGGTACAGCTACAGATATTGATGGTAATTATATTATTAAAGTGCCCGATCCAAATAGTGTGCTCATCTTTTCTTATGTGGGTTTTAAAACCCAGGAGATGCCGGTAAAAGAACAAAATAGAATCAATGTAGTTATGGAAATGGGTATTTCCAATCTGGATGAAGTAGTACTTATTACTACAGGTTACCAGCGCATCAAACCGGAACAAAGTACCGGAAGTATCTCTACCCTACAGGAAAAGCAATTCAACTCCAGAATCAACACGACTGACTTCATCATCGGACTCCAAAATAAACTTCCTGGTCTCTTGGTTAACAATGACATTAAATACAAAGAAGAGCCACTCTTTCAAATCCGGGGTATTTCAACATTTAATGGAATCCGCAAGCCGCTGATCGTGGTAGACGGTTACCCAACTGAGCTTGAACTTGCTTCGATCAATCCAAACGAAATTGAATCTATCACCATTTTAAAGGATGCTGCGGCCGCTACAATCTATGGCGCCCGGTCCTCTAATGGGGTAATCGTCATAGAGCGAAAAAAAGCTAAGGCTGGCCGGTCCGTTGTAAACTTCAGGTCAACTGCAAGTTTTACGCCCAAAGAAAACTATGAAAGGTACCGCTGGGATAAAGACGGATTTAAAGCAACCGTAGAAAATGCCAAGGCAACTGCTGACTTCCAGGGTCCGATTCTTTGGGAATTCATGAAAGATCCTTATATGGGGTCTTACTTTACTTTCCCAACGCCGGTAAACATTTTGTCGCAAGGCACTGCTGGAGTAATAACGGAAGAAGAAGTTAACCGCCAACTGGATTCACTGGGTGCTTATAATAACACGAAAGATTATAGTCGGCTATTCCTGCGTACTGCAGTCACACAGACCTATAATGTTGATCTGTCGGGCGGCAGCGACAAAGCGCTTTATTACTTCTCTTCCAATTATGTAGGCGGCAGATCTGCACAAATTAAAAATGACAATAACCGCTTCCAGGTTACTGGCCGGACCTTATTCAATCTTTCTAAAAAAATTTCATTTGAAGTTGGTACCAGTTACCAAGAGCTCAGAAAAAATGCTGCGCCTGTCCCAGGGATAGAATCCCTGTATGCTTATGAGCGTTTACAGGACGAAAATGGAAACCATTCACCCGTTTTCAGTAATTCCTTTGTAAACCCATATTATAACCAGACACTGATTGACGCGGGTCTTAGTGACAACCTGTATTATCCGCTTCAGGAAGTGAATGAAGTATCGGAGAAAACACACGGAATGAATACCCGGATCACTGCTGATTTAAGGTATAATATCTTGAAAGACCTAAATCTTCATATCGGTGGTGTGTATGAGAGAGCAAAATCAGAAGCCAATAATCTGGCGACTGAAAATTCATCCATCGTCCGTCAGTTTATGAATTACTATGCGGAAGATGACTTTATGGGAGGTTATAAGTACAATTTCCCTAAGGGTAGCTTTCTGAGGAATTCGCTGACTGATAACCGGAGTTATACTGCAAGGGCTCAGCTGAATTATGATAAGCAATTTGCCGGGGATCATTTCATAAACCTGATCGCAGGAGGCGAAATACGCGATATCGTAGACAAGTCACATGCTTCAGCCATCATCGGTTATGACGATCAGACGCTCATTCACGAGTCTGTAGATTATAAGTATTTGGATACCTATACGGGCTATGCAATGGCTATGTTTGCACCATTTAACCCTTACGCCTCGTATCAAGATCTGTTTAGATTAACGGAAAATGTCAACCGCTTCGTTTCCGTTTATTCCAACCTGATTTATACATTCAAAGAAAAATATTCACTCTCAGGAAGCTTACGGGTCGATCAGTCGAACCTTTTCGGTACAGACCCAAAATATCAATATAAACCCCTATGGTCTTTAGGAGCCGGGTGGAATATTGATCGGGAAAATTTCCTGCAAGGGGCTAGTTGGTTGAATGCGCTTAAGCTTCGTGCGGCGTATGGTTTCAATGGGAATGTCGCCAAGAATTCGCTTCCTCAGGTAATTGCACAGGCGTCTAACAATTTTTTCAATCAAAATAATCCCGTTCGTTCACTTTTCCTGTTGTCTCACGCTAACAGCGGATTAAGGTGGGAGAAAACGAACAACATCAATATCGGAGTGGACTACTCGATTTTCAAAAACATCACCGGTAATGTTGAGTACTATCGCAAGAAAAGTACCGATCTTTTGGCTACCAGCCAGATTGATCCTTCAAAGGGAGGAAGTTTCGCTACGATCAACCAGGCCTCAGTTCAGAATACCGGACTGGAATTTAACCTGAATGCCAACTGGATCAGCCACCGAAAGTTCAATTGGAACAGCGGTCTTGTCATGGCACATAACGAAAACAAAGTGCTGCAATTCTACCATGTAGAGCCAGCTCTGCGGGCAAGGACTATCGGTCGTCCGTTGGGGGCCATCTTTAACTACCACCATGCTGGCCTTGATGCGGATGGAGAAATGCTGATCACGGATAAAAACGGTGTCAATCAGAAATTCACACCAGAACTTTACAATGAAGGTATTTTGTTTGCAGGAAATCGTATTCCCTCTTTCAATATGGGCCTAAGTAACCGTTTTGATATTGGCAGGTTTTGCCTGTATGGGATGGTTAACTATTTTGGAGGCATGGTAACTGAGCTGCCCATACCGGATGCAGGTGCAGTGAGGCCGATAGAAGGAGTAAACAATTTTTGGAAAGCACCGGGTGATGAGGCCAATCCGGATCTGTTACCAAAACAACGTTATCTATACACCAGCTGGCTGGCACGTTCAGATAAATACACGGTTAATGCCGCCTATTTTACGCTTGGGGACATCACCACCGCATATAGTTTTAAAGGCATGGGATGGACCAGGAAAGCGGGGCTCAGCGATCTCGAAGTAAAATTGCAGGCCTCTAATCTCTATACGGTAGCGCTCAATAAACAGAATTTCAGTCTGGCCACGGGCTCTTTTGCGAAGTCCTATCTCACGCCAACCTATAGTTTTTTTGTAAATGTCAGTTTCTAGATTACCTAAACACTAAAAAAGATGAACTTAAATATATACAAGCGGTTGTTACCAATGCTGATTCTGGCACTCATGCTAGGTTCATGCAAAAAATATCTTGGCATAGAACCTAAAGGTGTTCAGTTGCTGAAAACTGTAAAGGATTTCGACTTATGGCTGAATGATCGGGAAATTACGGGTAACCTGCCTGAGCCGATAAACCTGCTGGCAGATAATATTGACCTGGCAAATGTAGAGCTTCCATTAGATGCGGTTAATGAAAGGGTATTCACCTGGCAGCCACAGTTTGCCGAGGATCAATTTGCGGGAGAGGCAGTGATATGGAAGGACTTTTACCGGGAGATTTATTATTACAATACCTTAATCAACAATATCGATGAAGCTACTGATGGCACGGAAACCCAAAAGAAGAGTTTAAAGGCAGAGGCCCTGTTAGGAAGAGCTTTTTGTTATCTCTATCTCGTAAATTTCTACGGGAAGGTTTTCAACCCAGGTTCGGCCTCATCAGATCTCGCTGTACCGTTCGTAACTTCTCATGACTTGAATGATCCTACGCCTCCGCGCAGAAGCGTAAAGGAAATCTATGAACACATTATCAATGATATTACCGCAGCTATTCCTGATCTTCCGGCTAGTAACATTAAAAATCGTTTCAGAGGGAGTATTGCTGCGGGCTATGGCGTACTTGCCAGGACCTATCAGTTTATGGGCGACTATGTAAAGGCTGCAGAGAATGCACAAAAGGCACTGACTGCAGGATCGAGTACCATCATGGATTTCACCAAGATGACTAATTCGAGTCAAATTGGCGATCTTACCGTGCGTCCTGACGTCTTTTATGCAAGGGTCAGCGTGGCCTACAATCAGGAGAAAATCCCTACCATTGCTTTCCTGAAGACTTTTGATGTAAACGATTTACGCCTGAAATTCTATTATAATAACCTGGGCAATTATACCTATCCAACCAGAGGTTTGGTGAAATACCGTTCCTCAGGTTTGCAAGGTGGGACGGCTACCATAAGCTGGGGGCCTACCGTTGCCGAGATGGAACTGATCCTCGCCGAGTCGGCCGCCAGGGGAAATGACCTACCGCTTGCCCTCGATCACTTAGATGTTTTGCGCAAAAAGCGCTTTCCGGCAAGCGCTTACCAAAAGTACAGCTCGAATAACCGGGACCAAGTGCTGCAGAAAATCATGCAGGAGCGGAGCTTTGAATTCCCTTACAACGGGATGCGCTGGATAGACATGCGCAGGATGGATGCCGAAGGAAAGATGCAGGAGGTTTCGCGGCTCGACAAAAACAATAATGTGATCGCTACCCTTTCGCCGGGAAGCCAAAGATACACCCTCCAAATTCCAGTTCAGGTAACCTTATTTAATCCGGGCTGGCCCCAAAACCCTTAGCATACCAACATTTAAAAAATAGCCATTTATGGACACATCATTAATTAGCGTGAGCAATTTGTCTCATCGCTACAACACGCAATGGGCTGTTCGCGGCGTAAGCTTCGACCTGCCTAAGACCGGAATCTACGGATTATTGGGTTCCAATGGTGCTGGCAAATCGACCACGATGAACGTCATGAGCGGGGTTCTGAAGCAGACAGAAGGTGAGGTAATTGTGGGCGGCATCAGTCTAAGCAAAGACCCGATTGCTGCTAAAAAACTCATCGGATTCCTGCCCCAGCATGCTCCTTTGCACCCTGATACCACCGTAGAGGAGTATCTAACAAACTGCGGCAGGCTACGGAAAATACCCGGGAACGAGCTAAAGGCGGCGGTAAATGAAGTTATGGAAAAAGTCTCCATTGCTCATTTCTCCAAACGGCTGATCCGGAACCTTTCCGGGGGCTATCAGCAAAGGGTAGGCATTGCTCAGGCAATCATTCATAAGCCCGCGCTGATTATTCTCGACGAACCCACCAACGGACTGGATCCAAACCAGATCATTGAAGTCAGAAAACTGGTGAAGGATATCGCCAAAGAGCGTGCAGTCATATTTTCCACACACATCCTTACCGAGGTTCACGCTATATGCGATCATATCCTGATGATTGACCGGGGAAAGCTCGTTTTCTCTGGCAGAACCCAGGAATTTGATGAGTATTTAAAACCTGATACCCTTTTTGTGCGGCTGCTGTCAGCGCCGCCTGTCGAGGAGCTTCTTCACGTCGAAGGGGTAAACAGTGCCGAGCATCTTGGAGGCGCAGATTACCGGTTGAAGATCGTTAATGCCAGCGGTATCGCTGAAAGGATCGTATCTGAAAGCGTTCGCAGGAATTGGAGGATGGAGGCGATACATGCAGAGAAAACTTCCCTGAATGATGTTTTTTCAGAGTTGTCAAAATAAAAATAGAAAGAAACTAAAATATGAAAGCAATAATAGATGTCGCCAGAATAGAACTCCAGAAAATGTTCTATTCTCCCATCGCATGGCTAATCCTCATTACCTTTGCGGTACATGCCGGGCTCTTGTTTATGGTGGGCGTAAATTTTTATATAAACTCAGCGGAACTGGGTTTCCCATTCGACAATATCACATACGATCTGTATGCAAATCCAAATGGGGGCTTGCTTCCTGGAATGGCCAATAACCTGTACATGTATATACCCTTGGTTACGATGGGTCTGTTAAGTCATGAGTTCTCCTCGGGATCCATCAAGCTGTTGTATTCCTCACCGGTAACCAACCTTCAAATCGTTTTGGGCAAGTTCCTGAGTATGCTGATTTTCAATCTCTCGATGGTGGTAATGCTTATTCCAGAAGTCTTGTTTGGATTTATCAATATAGAGAATTTTGATTATCCGATTGTATTGACCGCACTGTTAGGTATCTATTTGATGATGTCCACTTATTCGGCGATAGGGTTGTTCATGTCTTCCCTAACTTCTTACCAGATCGGTGCGGCTATAGGTACATTGGTAGTTCTTGCCGGCTTGGGTTATGTTGACAGGCTGTGGCAGGACATAGACTTTGTGCGCGACGTGACTTTTTGGTTAAGCATTGTAGCTCGTGTAAATCCAATGATAAGCGGACTCATCTTAAGCATAGATATCGTATACCTCATCGTCATCCCGATGATGTTTATCGCCTTTACCACATTCAGGTTAAAGGGAATCCGGGAAAAGACGAGCAAATCCGTGTCCTTTCTTCGGTATGCAGGAGCGTTTGCCATTGTCGCAGTCGTGGGATACATCTGTAGCATTCCTTCCCTGATGACCTTTCATGATTCCACGAACACTAAGGTACATACGCTGACGAAGGAAAGTCAAAAGGTCATGTCAAAACTTAAAGACAGGGTTACCGTTACCAACTATGTTAACCTTTTTGAATGGGGGAACTTTGTTTCTCCCTCTACCCAGAAGCTCGACATGCTTCGATTTGACAGGTACAACTACTTTTACCCCAATATCAAGTATGTATACAAATATTATTATGGTGTGCAGACTGCTCCTTACTTCAATAAAATACATAAAAGCCGGTTCAAGGGGTTAACATTGGATCAAACGATAGAGAAGGTTGCAAATACCTACGAAGTCGAAAAAGACATCTTCAGGCCAGGTTCCGATTACAAGAAAGAAATTGACCTCGTTGCAGAACAAAATACCTTTGTAGCCAAGATCACTACTGAAGACGGAAGATCTACCTTATTGAGGACATATAACGACAATTCCAGGTTTCCGGATGAGGCGGAAATGACAGCAGCCTTCAAAAGCCTGGTCATGACCCTGCCCAAGGCAGCTTTTGTGACCGGACATCAGGAAAGACTCTTGGAAGAC
Source organism: Pedobacter psychroterrae (assembly GCF_004331695.1). Classification (GTDB taxonomy): domain Bacteria; phylum Bacteroidota; class Bacteroidia; order Sphingobacteriales; family Sphingobacteriaceae; genus Pedobacter; species Pedobacter psychroterrae. Next base: position 104,727 of record NZ_SJSL01000010.1, read on the forward strand.
ATCGGCGCACGCAGCTACTCCAGCCTTACGAACGATATCAAAGTGCGTCGTGCCTTGATTAATAACGGAATGGGGATAGAGCAATGTAATTTGTCATCACCCGTTCCTAAAGACATTGATATTTTGGTGATTGCTGAAGCGAAGACGCCTTATTCTGCCGGAGAGGTTAAAAACCTCAATGATTACATTGAGCGGGGTGGAAATTTGGTGATCGCCGGTGATCGTAAAAGACAAGAATTTATGAATCCCCTGGTGGCCCGTTTCGGAGTTAGCTTCATGCCAGGTCAACTGGTTGAGCATAACCTAAAAATGAGCATGGATATGATCACTGCCGCATTTACAGAACAAGGCAGAAAACTAGCGTATATTTTCGACGATCCAAGGATCTGGCTTGGTATGCCTGGAGCAGTGGGGATAACTTACAAAGCTAGACCTGATTTCAAGTACATTCCGATGCTGACTACCGATACCTTGAAGGACCTGAAACAAGTAGATTCAGTAGGTTCCTGGGACGAATTGACGCCTACCGAGTTTAATGATGAAGTTCCACATTTCAATCCGGAAACAGGTGATTCAGCTGGACCACTGGTTACCGGACTCGCGTTGACCAGGAATATCCACGGCAAAACGCAGAAAATTGCAATTTTTGGTGATGCAGACTGGCTAAGTAATGCGATGCTGCAGAATGCTAACTCCTACAATAACAAACTGGCTGCCGGATTATTCTACTGGTTATCAGATAATAAAGTACCTATCGATGTTCGCCGGCCAAATCCGATTGATACTAAAGTCTTTTTGAAGAAAGCTGACGCGCCGTTTTACAACTACCTGTATAAATTTGTCATACCGGCCATACTTATTGCTGCTTTTGTGATCATCTGGCTGCGCCGGAAAAGACGATAATCGCCTACCGAATTAAAAACAAATAATGTTACTACAAACAGACAGTCAGACCATTGAGGATCTCCGGCTATTTTCCAGGCAGGACCAAAAGGGGATATACGAATTATATAACAACACATTTACCCGAGGCGGGGAGGAACTGCTCGAAAGCATGTTTCGCGGTCCCTTATCAGATCTTGAAGCGATCCGGAGCAGGGCAGCAATCATCGGGGCCTTTGGTAAATTAAAAACGCGCTTTCCTTTTGAAGGCTGGCTGCTGGACAATGTCGAGAAATACATGCTTCAAGCCAAGGAACTCAATGAAGGGAAAAAGCCAGATCTGAGTGAGAAGGAGACCGCTGCGGGTGTAGGTGCCGTAATTGAATTGTTCCATCTGCTGCGTGAATTTCTCGAGAAAGGCGATTTGAAAAATATCACAGGGCTGGAAAATGAACGGGCAGAGGTGATGTCGGTTTTAAATGAAGTATCCCTGACACCTGTGTTTAAAGAACAGGCGAAAGCAAAGCTGTCGTATGCCGCCTCGACGGCATACGATGTATTGTTTCGCGTTCGTGAAAAAGAAAAGGTAATCAGGGTACTGCAATTTATCTACCTCATCGACGTCTATATTTCAGTTGCGAATGTGGCTGGGAAATACAATTTTGTGTTTCCTGTACCACAGCCCAAGCATTCAGGCGTCTTGGACTTGGAAGGCGTCTACCATCCAGAGCTAAAAAATCCTGTTGCCAATAGCCTCAGTATGAATGCAGATAAAACCGTGGTCTTCCTTACAGGGGCGAACATGGCAGGTAAAAGTACCTTCCTGAGGTCGTTTAGCACGGCCCTATACGTCGCACATATGGGTTTTCCTGTGGCCGCTAAGCGGATGGAATTCGCGGTTATGGACGGGATATACACGACCATCAACCTCCCGGATAACCTAGGTATCGGCGCCAGCCACTTCTATGCGGAGGTACTGCGCGTTAAAAAGATGGCTATCGAACTAGGTTCCGGTAAGTCCATTTTCGTGCTGTTTGACGAGCTATTTAGGGGTACCAATGTGAAAGATGCACATGAGGGGACGGTGGAAGTTACCCGGGCATTTGCTGAGATGAAAACCAGTAGGTTTATCATTTCCTCGCACATTGTCGAGGCGGCGGCGGAGCTCTGTAAAAAAGAGAACATAGGCTTTCATTACCTCCCCACTGTCATGAACGGTGCAATGCCGGTATATACATATACCCTGAAAGAAGGCGTGACTGACGACCGCCATGGAATGATCATTATACGTAACGAAGGTATCCTGGAGACCTTGAAAAATGGAAACAAAAATGGCTAAAAAGGCAACAAATTTCAGCATCGATAAGCAATCACTGGACGAACTCAACCTCCTCGGCAAGTTTAGTCCGGGGTCCATTTATTTCATTTTCAGACAGGTAAAAAGCAGCGGAGGAGAGCGCCTGCTTGGCGAAATGTTTAACACACCACTTGTCGATGAAACAGTCATCAATGAACGGACTGCCTTATTCAACTTCTTTGGAGAGTCGGACCTGAACTTCCCTTTCGATCCGGAGCAGTTGAGCATTATGAACGATTACGTTGACGGTGCGGCGACTGGCAGCCAGTTCGGAAATTATGCAAGCGTATTGTTCAAATTACTTGCCTCCAGAATTGCGAGAGACGTACAATATAAGCAGCTGATCCAAGGACTTCAGGCTACCATCGGGGTACTAAAGAAGTGTTATGTCTTATTGATGGATTTGGATGGAAAGGATAACATGTCGGCATCTTATCGTCAAAAGGTTGGACACTTGAAGCAGATCTTCAGCAATAGAAAACTGGCGCAGCTCATCGAAGTAGATATTTATAAATCCATATCTCCGCAGGCGATTGCGTCTTTCGACTATCTGATCAAGTCAGCCTTGCGGGAATCGGTAAGTACGATCCTCCACTTTATATCGGAAATAGATATCAGTATAGCGGTAGGAAAAGTAGCGAAGACAAAAGGATTTACCTATGCAGTCGCTCAGCCTCGGGAGCAAAACATGTTCAAGGCTGCTGAACTGCGCCATCCGGCGATTGATGGAGCTGTCGGGAATAACATTGAAATGAAAGATGGATCGAATGTCATCTTTCTCACTGGCGCAAATATGGCTGGAAAATCTACCTGGATGAAGTCCATAGGAATCAATATGTACCTGGCGCACATTGGCTTTCCGGTGGCAGCCCAGTCTATGGAGTTTTCCATCCGTGAAGGAATCTACTCAAGTATCAATGTCGGCGACAACATAGGCTTAGGCTATAGCCACTTTTATGCGGAAGTAGTCCGTGTGAAACATGCTGCAGAGGCGACGGCTACGGGAAAGCGCTTGCTATTAATGTTTGATGAATTGTTTAAGGGTACCAATGTAAAGGATGCCTATGACGGAACCTTGGCGGTGACCGAAGGATTTTCAGAATACAACAATTGTCTGTTCATAGTTTCTACCCACATTATTGAGGTAGGAGAGGCCTTGAAAAAACACTCGAACATCCAGTTTCGCTATATGCCTACTTTGATGGAAGGCGCTGTACCTCTGTATACTTACCAATTACAACAAGGCATCACAGAAGACCGTCAGGGAATGATGATCATCCGGAATGAAAAGATCCTGTCGTTGATGGGAATCGAATAATGTATTAATAAAAACAATCTATCAATTAACAAATAAATAAAAATTATGAGACGAGTTATTTTACTTGCGCTGGGTTTAATACCCATGCAGCTATTGGCACAAAACAGCAACTTTACTTTGACTGGTAAGGTTGGACAAGGAGGGGCACCTGCGAAAGCCTATCTGCAATATCAGGTAGGTAACCAAATTTGGAATGACACTGCGACGCTTGTCAAGGGCATTTTTAAATTTAAAGGCGAGGTCCAGGGACCGACAATTGCAAATCTTGTGATAGACCACAAAGGCGAAGGTTTAGCAAAATTAGGCGCTGCTGCAGATGTGGCTGCTGTGATCCTCGAACAAGGTCAGATTAGTCTGACGGCAAAAGATTCAGTTAAGAATGCTGTATTTACAGGTTCAAAAGTCAACGAGGAATACGCATTATATCAGGCCTTAGGGAGGACTGCGACCAATAAGATGGTCGATATCAAAGCCGAATACCTCTCCGCTCCGGAATCCCGAAGATCTGATAAAAAATATCAGGAGCACATGCAGGCACGTGCCGATTCTATTTTAGCAATACTATTTATAGAGCAGCGTGAATTTGTAAAGAAACATCCGAATTCTTATGTCAGCCTGATGGCCTTATCGGAACAGGTTGGACAAAATGTCGACTTAGCCATAGTAGTACCTTTTTTTGAAAAATTGTCGGCAAGTGTGCGCAATACTCCAGAAGGCATTCAATTCGGGAAAACTATAGAAGCGACCCGGAATACCTCTATTGGCGCTATCGCCCCTTTCTTTACGCAAAATGATGTGAACGATAAACCTGTAAGCCTTAAGGACTATCGCGGAAAATACGTTCTGATTGATTTTTGGGCATCCTGGTGTGGCCCATGCCGCGCTGAAAACCCAAATTTAGTAAAAGCTTATAACCAGTTTAAGGATAAAAACTTTACCGTGCTGGGCGTTTCCCTAGACATGCCTGGGAAAAAAGATGACTGGATGGCCGCTATAAAAAAAGATGGTTTGGTATGGACGCAAGTATCAGACCTTAAATTTTTCGAGAATGATGTTGCCAGACAATATAACATAAAAAGTATCCCTCAAAATTACCTGATTGACCCGAGCGGAAAGATCATCGCTAAAAATCTGCGTGGTGAAGAATTGAGTAAAAAGTTGGCAGCATTATTAAACTAGGAGAATTCGATCTGCATTCTATCTGACACCCTTTGAGGTCCGGCTCACCTCCGGCTCAGGTCGGGCTCAGGTCCGGAAAAACCCGTTCATGGGCCGGACCTGAGCCCGACCTGAGCCGGATGTAGTCCGCTGCTTATCCGCAGGTAGAACCTACACAGATGGAAGACAGATAGAAAACAGAGTAAATACTCATTTAAGTAAATTCCGGGCAAGAGAAAGTCTACAGGTGCATATTCCCGGCTACTGTAGCTCTAAAATTAAAATGTTCGGGTAACTCTTCCCTTCATAACTGAACACGCTAAAAGGATGATCACTGATTTTAACCTCGGATACCGGATAGGCAACCGATCTGCAGGCATCACCGGTATCTTTTTTTGTAATTGAAAATGACAGGGTCGCCGAACCCACTTGTTTAATATCAATGTGGTAGCTGTGCTGAGCTGCTCTGGGTCCAGGTTACCCCGTCTTGTTTGTGGCGTTTATCCAGGCTTGCCGGTGGTTTTTATCGTCAAGGGAGACGCCAAAAATGGTAAAGCCATTGTCTTCATATTTCTCTAGTACTTTGCGCATATTGGGGTTTTCAGCTCTGCAAGGATGACACCAGCTGGCCCAAAAATCCAGCGGTACATATTTACCCCTAAATCAAATAATCGGGTTCAATCGCCTGGGTATATAGGTTATAGAAGGGTCAAAAACGATGCTTGCCGCGTATTTCAGCAAATAACAACATCGTGTTATAAATGGTCAAGATAATTCAAATTGGACCTCTTGATTTTATTTCACTTTGTCTATTACCTGGCCATGGCCAATCTCCCGGGCGTGGCTGGTCAGCAAATGTTAAACCAATAGAAAATATAAACTTATGAATCTCCGCTTAAACCGTGTCGCGCTAGTTGCTTTATCCTGTGTGGTGGCAGCTTCGTTTTCCGCTACTGCCCAGCATGAACATTCTGTGAAAATTATCAAGCCTTTAACCCTTGAGCAGGTAAGGGTAAATGACCCGTTCTGGAGTCCCAAGCTGAAAGTCTGGACGGCCACAACAGTTTACGATGTATTCGATAAGCTGGAAGGAAAGTATACGCCTGACCGCCCGGATATCATTGCAGAAAAGAAAAAACTGGGCAGAACGCGAAACGCATTTTTAAATTTTGATCTCGTTGCCCAGGGCAAAAAAGACATTAAATCCCATGACGGACCGCCTTGGTATGACGGGCTGGTCTATGAGTCGATCCGGGGAGCTGCCGACATCCTGGCTGAATATCCGGATAAAGCATTAGAAGCAAAGATCGATGGCTATATCGACAGGATTGCTGCCGCGCAGGCAATTGATCCTGATGGTTACGTGAATACTTACACTACGTTGACCCGGTCAAAAATGCGCTGGGGCACCAATGGCGGCGATGACAACTGGCAGCATGACATTTACAATGCGGGAATGCTGATCGAAGCAGCGGACCATTATTACCGTGCTACCGGCAAAACCAAACTGCTGGAAGCAGCCGTAAAGATCGCCAACCTGATGAGCAGGGATATGGGCCCTGCACCTCGGAAAAATATTGTTCCAGGGCACGGTGGCCCGGAAGAAGCGGTAGTCAAATTGTACTGGCTTTTCAAAAACGACCCGGCACTTAAGGCTAAAATCAAATCTCCGGTTAAGGAACAGGATTATTTCGACCTGGGGAAATTCTGGATTGAAAACCGGGGGAACCATGGAGGAAAAGACGGTGCGGGCAAAAGGATGAATTTCGGGGCTTATGGCCAGGATGATGTGCCGGTTTTCCAGCAGAAAACCATTGAGGGTCATGCCGTGCGGGCGACATTACTGGCTACAGGTGTGGCCGCTGTCGCACTGGAGAATAAAAACAGGGACTATGTCAATACGGCCAATACCTACTGGGATAACATGGTCGGCAAAAAGATGTTCATCACCGGTGGTGAAGGCGCAATACGGGAACAGGAAAAATTCGGGCCGAATTATTTCCTCCCGGAATCGGCGTACCTGGAAACCTGCGCGGCCATTTCTTCAGGATTCTTTAGTGCCAGGATGAACGAATTGCAGGCAGATGGAAAGTATATGGATGAGTTTGAACGCGTGCTGTATAACAACCTGCTATCAGGGGTGGCGCTTAGCGGCGATCACTATTATTATGAAAATCCCCTGGTGGCTACAGATCATAAACGCTGGGCATGGCATGATTGCCCGTGCTGTCCACCCATGATTTTAAAAATGATTGGATCTGCTCCGGAATACATTTACGCCGGAGATGAACAAAATATATATGTTAACCTGTTTATTGGGAGTGAAGCAACTGTCAAAATAGAAGGGATGGACGTTTTGCTGGAACAGACCACGAATTACCCCTGGCAGGGAGACATCAAGATCTCAGTGAAGCCAGCTCAGGAAAAGACATTCTCATTAAAAGTGCGCATACCCGGCTGGGCGACAGGAAAGGAAAATCCCTTTGATTTATATCTGTCTAAAATTAGCCAGGCAGCGCTGTTAAAAATAAACGGAGAAGCTATTGCAGTCAGCCCGGTGAATGGGTATGTCACACTAACCCGCAAATGGAAAAAAGGTGACGTAGTGGAACTTAGGCTTCCGGTTGAACCACGGTTTGTGACCCCAAATGCTTCAGTAGAAACGATCAAAGGGAAGTTGGCCATCGCCGCAGGACCTATTGTTTATGGTTTGGAATCGGGCGACAACCCATCACTTGGAGAATATAAAATTATCCCGGAAACAGCATTGACAATGACTTACCAGCCAAAGTTGCTGAATGGGGTAAATGTGATTACCGGGCAGGCTGTTAAGGGAAATGGTGAGCAGGTCAGATTCCAGGCGGTGCCTTTTTATTCACTGGGCAACAGAAAGCAGGGAGACAGCTATCAGGTATGGACTCCGCTCAGCGCTGGTAAACCAAATTAACCATCAATGTGCAGCTTCTAGAGCAAACCAAAGGCCTGGATGAGGTGGTGGTCATCGGGTATGGAACTCAGCGCAGATATTAATCTGACCTTAAAAAAAGCGAAGTGTAGCAGGACATTCGGCCTGCTACACTTCTACCGATGCTTTACCTACCATTCGGCAAAGCTTCCGTCTTCAAGTCGCCAGATAGGGTTTGTCCACTGGTGACCAATTTTTTGTGCTTCCATAAGTGCGGCTTCATTCACTTCCACACCCAGGCCCGGGCGCTCAAATAAATCGATGTAACCATCCCTGATGGTGAATACTTCAGTGTTGCTCACATAGTCTAGCAGGTCAAAGCCCTGGTTGTAATGGATGCCGATGCTGTTTTCCTGGATGACAGCGTTCGGACAGGCAAAGTCGATCTGCAGCGCAGCCGCCAATGATACGGGTCCCAGCGGGCAATGTGGTGCAATGCTGACGTCATAGGCCTCTGCCATGGCCGCGATCCGGAATACTTCTGAGATCCCCCCGGCATGACTCAAGTCAGGCTGGATGATATCAATGTTTCCTTCGCTCAGCAGTGATTTAAAGTCCCAGCGGGAGAACATGCGTTCACCTGTGGCAATCGGGATGCTGGTATAGGCGGCGATGTGTTTCAGCGCTTCATTGTGTTCGCTGAGCACAGGTTCCTCTATAAACATCGGCCGGTAGGGTTCCAGTTCATCGATCAGTCTTCGGACCATGCTTTTATGTACCCGGCCATGGAAATCAAGCCCGATTTCCAGGCTGTCCCCAAATTCCTCCCTGAGTTTTCGGATGTTCTCAGCCGCTTTTTTGAGCTCGGTCTGGGTAGTGATCCATTCCAGGGGACCGGTGGCATTCATCTTCACTGCCCTGAATCCGGCAGCTACCTTCTCTTTCGCTTGCTGGATCACGACATCGGGATTGTCTCCCCCGATCCAGCAGTACATTTTCATTTTATCCCGTACAGCGCCGCCAAGCAACTGGTAAACCGGGACATTCAAAGCTTTCCCCTTGATGTCCCAAAGCGCCTGGTCAATACCGGCCATGGCGCTCATGTGTATGGCACCGCCACGATAAAAGCCGCCACGGTACAATATCTGCCAGATGTCCTGGATCCGGTGGGCAGATTGTCCGATCACATACTGCTCCATTTCTTTCACACATGCAGCAACGGTATCGGCCTTTCCTTCAACAATGGGTTCTCCCCAGCCGATGATTCCCTCTTTGGTGGTGATTTTTAAAAACAACCACCTTGGTGGAACTTTGAACAGTTCGAAACGTTCTATGATCAATTGATTTTCCATATGTATTTACTTGATTTGTGCCAGCAGCGCAGCTACCGACTGTTTGATTTCAGACTTTGATCCGGTGGTAAAGGTGCCGCCGACGCCAATGCCAACTGCACCCGCCTGCAACCATTCCGCTGCGTTGGCCGCGTTGATTCCTCCCACAGCGATGATCTTACAGCCCCGGAAAGGGGCGAGTACCGCCTTCAGGTAATCAGTGCCTAAGGTACCAGCGGGAAATAATTTGATGAAATCTGCACCTTGCTGGAGCCCGGTGGCGATTTCAGTGGGCGTCATTGCACCCATCAAGGACACTACACCTGCATTTTTGGCCGCCCCAATCACGTCCGCGTTCATATTGGGGGTGACCAGAAACTGAGCACCGGCCCCGATGGCCTGTTTTGCTAGTTCAACCGTCGTGATGGTGCCTGCACCTACCAGTATTTCAGGAAATTCTCGCTTCACCCATAAGATATGTGCGCAAAAGCCTGGTGTGTTGGCGGTAATTTCCAGGGCCGTGATGCCCGATGCGATTAAGTTTGCTAACATGGGGCGGACATCTTTTTCATTATCTGACCTGATGATGGCCACTACTTTGGCTGACTCAATATGCGCTATGGTTTTAGTTTTCATAATTTATTCATCGAATGACATGACCGGAAGTGTTGCCTTCCATAATTGACAGGATTTCCAGCTCGTTACTGGAATGATAATCGCCGCTAATGGTGTGTTTCAGCGCGAAGGCAGCGGTAGCAAATGCTACGGCTTTTTGATCATCCCAACCTAGATGCAGCGCATGGAGGAGTCCTGCGGCGAATGCATCCCCTGTCCCGAACCTGTCGGAAATGTCTACCGTGTAATTTGCTGAAATGCTGAGTGTACCCTGGTTTAAATAAGCAGCACTCAGATCGTTTCTGGAAGCCGAACTATGTTCCCTGATGGTAAATGCGACTTGCCGCAGACCGAATTGCGCAGCGGCAATTTCCAGGGCTTCAAGTGTGATTTCTGTTTCGCTGGTTCCTTTAAGCGCTATCCCGTACACATCAACCAGGCTGCCTGCGTTGCCCAGCAGCAGGTCGGTATGGGCTAAAATCTCGTCAAACAGCTTCCTTGCATCCCGGGGGTCATTCCATAGTGTCCTGCGGTAATTGAAATCAAAGGCTACTTTTACTTTTTGCTCGCTGGCAGCCTTTACCAGGTTGATGGCCGACTGGGCACAACCAGGGGATAAGGCAGGGGTGATGCCGGAAAGGAATATCCAGGCCTTTCCCTTCAGCAGTTCGGCCCAGTCAAACTCTTCCGGTGTTATTTCGCTGAAAGCGGAATGCGCGCGGTCATATACTGCCCTGGACGGCCTGATGGAGGCGCCAAGTTCAATAAAGTAGCTGCCCATTCGCTGGCCTCCTTTTTTTATCAGGGCCGTATCTACGCCGTGGCCCCTGAGTGACCGGACCGCGCCTTCGCCAATCGGATTATCAGGTATTTTGGTGATAAACTGAACAGTGTTGCCCAGCGTGGCCAGAGCACTGGCGACGTTGGACTCTGAACCTGCATAGTTCACTGCAAAGGCCTGACTGCTGTCAAGTTTGGCCGCTTTTTCGTTCGGGGTTAACCGAAGCATGATTTCTCCAAAGGTTAAAAAGCTCATGGGCTAAACAAAATTAGTGGATGGACTGGGCTGATGCTATACATTACTTTACGCTGAATCTATAAATGCAATGATGCGCATAGGTTTCTCCCGGCCCCAGTACGGTAGAAGGGAAAGCTGGCTGGTTGGGACTATCAGGGAAATGTTGGGTCTCCAGCGCCAGGCTTTCTCTGTAGCGGTAGGATCTACCTGACTTGCCCTGGTATTTGCCGTCAAAAAAATTGCCTCCGTAAAACTGGATTCCTGGCTGAGTGGTAAATACTTCCATGTAACGACCGGAATCTGGTTCCAGTAAAGTTGCCGCCGGCTTGGGGCTGCCTGTACCGTGATCAAGGACCCAGTTGTGGTCATATCCGATGCCGTAATCCAGTTGCTGGAATTTTTCATTCAGCGCTTTTCCGATCGCGGTAGGCTGGCGGAAATCCATGGGTGTACCTGCTACCGGATCCAGGCTGCCCAGCGGGATCAGGGTGTTGTCTATCGGCGTGTAGTATTCAGCATTGATCATCAGTTGATGGTCGTTTATACTGCCGTTCCCGTGACCGCGGAGATTGAAAAAAGAGTGATGGGTCAGATTGATGATCGTCCGCTGATCTGTGGTCGCACGATAGGAGATGTAGAATTCATTTTCATCGGTCAGGCGGTAGGTCATGCTGATAGCTAGATTTCCCGGGAAGCCTTGCTCACCATCTTGTGATGTATAGCTGAAGGTGATTTCCCCATTGCCCCGTTGTTCGGCCTTCCAAACCACCATGTCGAATCCCTCAAAGCCGCCATGCAGGCTGTTGTTTCCGTCATTTTGTGGCAGCTGGTAGGATTTGCCGTCCAGGCTGAACCTGCCATTCGCAATCCTGTTGCCGAAGCGGCCGATTGCGGCGCCAAGAAACCGCTCCCCTTTAAAGTTGATGTAGTGATCGATATGGTCATGACCAAGTACGATGTCTGCGAAGTTACCTTCCCGGTCCGGTGCCCACAGTTCGACCACCCTGGCACCGAAGTTGGTGACCGCCATTTCCATACCTGCAGCGTTTTTTAAGTAATAAAGTGCAGTGGAGTGATTTTTATAGATCGCCTGGAAATTTTCCTGTTTTGCCTGGATGTATTTCATGCGCTGTTGGGTTAGACGCTCGACAGCAGCCCGCCGTCGACATAAATCATTTGACCGTTTACATAGTCACTGGCGCGGGCGGACAGGAAAATCAATGCGCCCACCAGTTCCTCTGTCAATCCCCACCGTTGTCCGGGTGTTCTTTTACAGACCCAATCATTGAATTCTGTGTTTTCATACAAGGGTTTGGTCATGTCTGTTTTAAAATAGCCGGGCCCGATCCCGTTGGTCTGTATATTATGTTTGGCCCATTCAACGGCCATCCCTTTGGTAAGCATCTTTAATCCGCCTTTTGAAGCTGCATACGGAGTGATAGAAGGACGTCCGAGTTCAGACTGCAACGAACCGATATTGATGATTTTGCCCGATTTTCGTTTGATCATGCCTGCAGCTACTGCCCTGGAAACTTTGAAGGCTCCGCTGAGGTTGACCGCAATGATCAGGTCCCAGTCCGCATCACTGAATGATTCCAGCGGCCCTCTGATGGTGATACCAGCATTGTTTACCAAAATATCGATGTCACCCACCTCCTGGGATATGGCCTCAACGGCCTCATTTACTTGTTCGGAGTTGTTGATGTCAAAGTCATAGCCCCAGACCTGATGCCCTTCCCGCCTGAGCTGGTTGACCTGGTCAGTCAGTTTTTCCTGGTTTCTGCCATTGAGGATTACCCTGGCACCATGTTCACACAGTCCCCTGGCGAATGCAGCGCCAAGTCCCCCTGAAGAACCTGTTACCAGGGCGACCTTGTTTTTTATATTAAATAGTTCGTTTGGATTCATACCGATCGCTGGTTACATGTAAGTTCCACCATTGATGCTGATCGTCTGGCCTGTGATGTACGAAGACGCGTCAGATGCTAAAAAGACGATGGCGTCAGCTACCTCAGCGGCAGTACCCAGACGGCCCATTGGAATGTTTTTCATTAAGAATTCCATCTGTTCTGCTGGTACCCCGTCCTGCATACTGGTGTCAATTATCCCCGGTGCCACTGCGTTCACCCTCACGCCATGGGCCGCACTCAGTTTGGCAAGTGATTTGGTTAAACATTCAACGGCAGCTTTACTGGCGGCATAATGTGCGCCGGCAATCAGTCCGCCCACTTTTCCCGCCACTGAAGCAAGGCTCACAATTGCTCCGGACTTCTGACTGATCATTTTGTCTATGACGAGTTGCGTCAGGAAGAATACTGAGGTCAGATTTATGTCCATCAGCCGTTCCCACTCAGACCGGGTTATGTCTTTTGCCGGTGTGCGCAGGTAAATACCCGCGTTGTTTACCAATACGTCGATCCGGCCTTCTTTTTCCAGGATACCGTTCACCAGATCCGACAAAAACTGATCATTGGTTAGATCCCCCTGAATATAGTTTGAGTCACTCGAAGGAGAAATGTCTGTTCCGTATACAATGGCGCCATGACTTTTAAAATCACGAACCAGGGTGCTTCCGATTCCTCCGGCCGCGCCGGTAATGAGTACAACTTTGTTTTTGAAATTTAATTCCATAATTCTTTAACTATTTTTATATATGCTTATATGCGGTAGAATTTTTCAGCATTCCGCCGGTAGATGTCCTGAATTTGATTTTCGGGGATCCCGGACAATAAGCTGTCCAGGGTCTCGACCCATCTGGCATAAGAGGAGGCCTGACACAACACTGGCCAATCCCCGCCAAAGATCAAGCGTTCGGTACCGAAGTGGCAGAGGGCTGCATCCACATAGGGCTTCAAATCGTGCAGCTTCCACCGGCGGTGATCAGCCTCAGTGACCAGACCGGATAGCTTGCAGGCGACGTTCCCGAATGTAGAGAGCTGTTTGGTATCCGATTCCCAGGCTTCAAATTCACGGGTACTGATCCCGGGCTTACCCATGTGGTCGAGCATAAATTTGACTTCCGGGCACCTGCCGACTAGTTCGATGATTTTTGGTAGCTGTGTATGTGAAACGCAGATGTCAAATGACAGATCATAGGCTGGGAGCAGCTGCACCCCTCGTATAAAATCAGCTTTGAGGCAAAAATCGGGATCAGGTTCGAACTGAATAATCCGGCGAATGCCCTTGACCAGCGGATTTTTGGCATACCGGTCCAGGATTTCAGCAGCGTCATTGCCCAGCTCCAGCGGTGCCCAGGGAATGATACCCTTGATGCGCCTGTCTTTTGCCGCCAGTTCGCTTACCCACGCGAGCTCCTGTTCACTCTGAATAGGGTCGCACTCGCACTGCACAAAAAGCATTTTTTCCAGTTGAAGGTCTTTGGTGTCCCTGTTGAAATCATCCATCAGGTAGGGCTTGTTCAGCAGCGGAACTTCGTCCAGCCAGGGATACCTCAGAAAACCGGGGTCCCAAAGGTGAACATGAGCGTCGATGATAGGATTGGTTGGCATTTGATCAGAGGCTAAGATTATAAACTGCCGGCAAATGAAGAGGTTTCTCCCAGTCCTTCTCCACCCATGGTCAGGTAGCCTCCATCAATGTACAGGTCTGCGCCGGAGATGAAGCTTGCCTCATCACTTAGCAGGAACGCGATCGGTCCTGAGCATTCTTCCACTTCACCAAGACGTCTTAGCAGGTGGAATTTGCCCCATACCGGTTCCCATTTGTCCCTTCCGCCGATTGCCGCTTTTTCGACTTCCTTGGTCCAGATCCAGGCTGGACTTACTGCATTTACGCGGATGTTCGGTGCCAGGTCCATCGCCATGCATTTGGTAAGCTGGGTAACAGCGCCCTTTGCCGCGTTATAGGTCCATCTGCCTGGCTGGGCGATATGCGCCGATATGCTTGATACATTCACAATTGCTCCGCCGGCGCTCATATGCGGCGCAGCATATTTAGCCATGGTGCCATAGGCCACGGGTCCGGCGTGCATGACCCTGTCCCAGTCCTCACGGGTGACATCAGTGCCTTTTGATACAAAAGAGAACGCGTTGTTGACCAGAAAATGCAGACTGCCCCATTTCGACACAGCCGCCGCCACAAGGGATTTACAGAAGGCTTCATCAGCCATATCCCCCTGCAGGAACTGTACTGCAAAGCCCCGCTCAGCGAGTTCCTGTTCAGTTTTGATCCCTGCTGCACTGATTCCCGAGAAAGTCACTGAAACTCCTTCGGAACACAGCCGTTCTACACATGCTCTTCCAATTCCGGATGATCCGCCGGTGACTATGGCAACTTTGCCTGCTAAACCTTTCATACTTAACTTTTAAACTTTTTCCGGGAATGTACCCCGTTGGATTAATTGATGAGCCGTTCATGATCGGGCCGGTTTTCATTTAACCAAACTTACCCCTCATGTCGAACTGACAGCTTCTTCTTGCAGCCGTGTATCTCACAGATCTGCATTTCAAAAGTCAGTCAATTATTAGCTTGAGATTAAAACGCTTTTAGCCAGATGTAGAACTATATTGACAATGTTTGCAATCAGCGTTGCCCGGCGCGACGCGCTTGCAGTTGATACGGCCCGGCGCTTGAAACCGTTAAATAACCGGTTTTCAGGCGCATTTAGCGCGAAAAGCTGGATGAAGATCAACCTGCTTGCACGGCGTGTTTATCACATTTGAGCGGGAAAACATGCCCCTGGAAAGTCAATCCTGTTCTTATTGATGGCGTAACTCTTTATTAATCATTATCTTTGAATAAACTTACAAGACAGTAAGGACTGTTTCCATCACCATGAAGCTTTATTTAGAAAATGTTTCAAAATCAAGTCCCAACGACCTTTTCCAGCTGAAAGAGGAATTCTTCGCGTTTAATGATTTTCCGCTGCACTACCATCCGGAGTATGAACTGATCTATATCATCAAGAGTGAGGGTCGGAGGTATATCGGAAACAATATCGGGACTTTCCAGTCCGGGGACATTTATTTGCTCGGACCAAACCTGCCCCATACCTTTTACAACAAGGACTTTTCTTCAGACAATGAGGTACACCAGATAGTGCTGCAGTTTCGGGAGGATTTTCTCGCGCCAAATCTTTTTGAGAAGCCCACTTTTCACAGCATTAGGAGCCTGCTCGCGAATTCCGGTCAGGGCCTTTACATCAGTGGCGAAAACGGCAAGCAGGCTGGGGAGATTCTCCGGAAAATGGTTAAAATGGACCCAAGTGAGGCGGCGATCAGCCTGCTTTACCTGCTGGACCACCTGACCAAACTTCCTGATCTGCAAATTTTATCTACCCCGAGCCTTGCCCATGAATATTCTTTAAGGGACTCAAACAGGATGGGACTGGTCCATCAGTACCTTTTAGAGAATTTTCGCAAGCATATCGATCTGACGCATGCTGCCTCTATAGCCTGCCTTTCCACGTCAGCATTTTGCCGGTATTTTAAGAAGTATACCCGAAAGACCTTTTCAGAATTCGTGATTGACCTCCGTATCAATTATGCTTGTGAGCTGATCAAGCAGAATTCACTGAGCATGGCCCAAATTAGTCTTGATAGCGGATTCAACAACAGTTCTTATTTCAACAGGAAATTTAAGAAAGTCGTTAAAATGACTCCCCAGGAATATTACAAACAGTGTTTCCCCCTGATTGCAAAAAAAGTTCCTGAAAACCGGCGATGAGAAAATGTTGATTTATTTGCTCATCTGCCTGTTCACCAGGAATTTGTCTGCAAGTACGCCGATGAGGATCACAATGCCCATTACAGCGAAGTTAAGCGAACTCGGTATCCCTAACAAATTAACTAGGTTCTGGATAACCTGTAACATGGCTGCACCAATGATAATACCCCCGATTGATCCTTCTCCACCTTTAAGGGAGCATCCTCCGAGTACTGCGGCGGCTATGCCATACAACTCGTAAAAATTACCATGAGAAGAGGGCGCTATGGCATTGGTATAAAATGCCAGCAGCACGCCTGAGATACCAGCTAAAAGCCCACATATTGCATAGGTTAGCATGATCATACGGTCTGTATTGATTCCTGAAAAATAAGTCGCTTCTTCATTACGCCCAATGGCAAATATATACCTGCCATAAACGGATTTATGCAGGAAGACCCAAGCCAGTACGCTGATAATGAGCATCAGGATAAATGGCAGCGGTATGCCCCACAGATTACCGGTGGCCAGGTATTGCACAATAGAGAATCCTTCTCCGTAGCCAAAGCCCATGGTCACATCATTAGAGATGAACCTGGCGATTCCCCGGTAAAATAATAGTCCGCAGAGGGTAACAATAAAGGCCTGGATCTTATATTTGGTCACCAGGGTTCCGTGGAAGCAGCCAATTAAGGTCGCCAGGGCAAGGACAATCAACATTGCCAGGGGCCAGGCGACCTGGTGTTTCACTAGCAACATGCTCAGGATCACGCCGATCAAGGAAAATACAGAACCCACGGAGAGGTCAATTCCCCGGGCGATGATCACGATCCCGCTTCCGATGCTGAATATGCCAAATATACCAATCAGGCGTGTGGTGTTCTTTAGGTTGGCCGGGCTCAGGAAGTTGGGGTTACCTATGGCAACCAGAACGCATAGTATGACAAAAATGATAAATATTCCTTTTTCTTTTTTCATTGTTAATTAGTTTAAGCCTACTGCGTACCGCATGATATTTTCTTCCGTAAATTCTTCAGGTTCCAGCTGACCGGAGATTTTTCCTTCGTGCATGACCAGGATCCTGTGACTGATGTTGATGATTTCCTCCATGTCGGAGCTTACAACAATGATCATCACCCCGCTTTTGGCCAGGTTTCGTAATATGTTGTAGATCTCGGCCTTTGCCCCAATGTCTACCCCGCGAGTGGGTTCGTCAAAGATCAGTAAACTGGGATTACGGGAAAGCCATTTGCCAATGGCAATTTTTTGCTGATTGCCCCCGCTTAGATCTTTAAGATTGGTACGCAGAGTTGGAGCTTTGACGTTTAATTCTTCGACTTTAGCGGTGCTGAGTGCGGCCTCTTTCCGGCGGCTGATAATTTTGAAAGCCGAAGTTGCGGGCAGATTGGGAAGCGTTAAATTTTCGATGATGTTCATGCTGGCAACAATACCCTGATTTCTGCGGTCCTCGGGGACTAAAAAAATTCCTTTTGAGATGGCATCTGCGGGGTTATTCACGGTGATTTCCGCACCGTTCAGATGCATCGTTCCCCCGGTCGCGCGATGTATCCCGAAGATGGTGTTGACCAGTTCTGTCCGGCCAGCACCCACCAGTCCTGAAATCCCAAGGATCTCTCCGCCGCTCAGCCGCAGATTTACTCCGTGCTGCGTGTACCTGTAGGTGGACAGGTCCCTGATTTCGAATGAGCTCGCCGGATGATAGGGCCAGGGGGCGACCTGGGATTTGAATATATCCCTTCCGATCATTAACCGCACCAAATTGTCATGGTTGATTTCCCTGCGTTGAAGCTCGCCTGAATTCTGACCGTCTTTTAGCACGACCACCCGGTCGGCGATTTCGATGATCTCGTTCAGCCGGTGGGAAATGTAGATAATGGAAATTCCTTTTGCTTTCAGGTTGCGGATGATCTCAAAAAGCAGGTCAGTTTCTTTCAGGGTCAGGCTGGAGGTGGGTTCATCCATGATGATGATCCTGGCGTGCTGGGAAAGTGCTTTGATGATCTCAATGATTTGCTGTTCGGCAATCGACAGCTTGCTTACACTAGTGGCTGAAGGGATGGTCAGGCCAAAAAGTTTGAGCAACTCATCGGCATCAGCATATAATTTATGCAGGTCGATCAGTTTGAATGCTTTGACTGGTTCGCGTCCGAGAAAGATGTTTCCGGCGACATCCAGGTTATCCAACAGGTTGAGTTCCTGATGGATCAGGATAATCCCCAGTCTTTGCGACTCTTTAACGGAGTTGATTTCACAGGCTTTGTCATCAAGGTGAACTGATCCCTCCGTTGCGGTGTAGATGCCGCTAAGGATTTTCATCAGGGTTGATTTTCCTGCGCCATTTTCTCCCAGCAGCGCCAGGATTTCTCCTTCGTTAACTGCGAGGCTGACTTTATTCAAGGCTTTGAAAGCACCGAATGTTTTGCTGATCCCCTTCATCTCCAGGATACAGTTGCCTGGTGTTGCTTTAGCTGGTGCCATGGTTTTAGTTAGCAGTAGAAAGACAAGTGATTATTTTTTTCTGACAGTTTGCATTTTTGCGATAAAGGCATCCACGTTGGCCTGGTTGATAATTGTTGCCGGGATGATGATCTGTTTGCCGGCAGGAACAGCGTTTTTGTTACCTGAAATGTATTTAGCCAGTAAATGTATAGACTGGTACCCAAATTCATAAGGTTGCTGAACGACGGTACCGACAATATCTCCTTTTTTTACGCCCTGGAGTGTTTCCTCTTCCTCGTCAAAGCAGACAATCTTGACCTGTTCGAGTTTATTGGACTCTCTCACAGCGTTGAGTATCGCGGGGCCGTTATAACTCCACAGACCGACGAAGCAATTGATCTCCGGGTTAGATACGAGCACGTCGTTCACATTGGCTTTTGCCCTTACCCTGTCAATGTTGTCAGTCTTTACGCCTGCAATGGTAATGTTGCTGCCCTTAAGTGCTGCTTCAATGCCTGCAATTCTTTCTTTTGCATTTTGGGCATCCGATTTTCCGACAAATAACATCACCTTTCCTCCGGCAGGAAGGGCTTCTTTGATGAGTTGACCGGCAGATTTCCCTGCATCAATATTGCTGGTGCCCACATAGCACAGACGCTTACTTCCCGGAATGTCGCTATCGGTGATGATGACCGGGATTTGCTCAGCAGTTTTGTCGATTAACGGACTTTGGTTGACTGGGTCCAGTGGTGATACCACGATCCCGCTGACATTGTTGACCAGCAGGTCCTCAATCAGTCGTTTCTGTTCTTCAGTGGCCCCATCGGTTGTGTATTTAAAAATAACATTGTATTCCGGTAGTTCTTTGGCTGCCTGGTTGCATCCGTTCTCAGCAAGCGTCCAGAAGTCGGTGGCTGCCCCTGCAATGAAAGCAATGGTAGGTTTCTGATTACGCTGACAGCCAGGGCCCAGCAAAGCAGTAAAGAGCAGTAAAAAGCAAATCGTCTTTTTCATAAGCATTCAAATAATTAAAATTTGTCTAAATAGTGGTTCAACAAAATTGGTAGGTACCGGTAATTTTTCATTCTCGCCATTTCCTGACATAAGATTTCAGTAACAGGCTTCCGGGACCGATCACCCGTAAAGCCGTACCGATAGGACAGCTGATTTTCGTTTTGAGGGGAAAAATTATTCATGGTTATATCAGGTTGTCGGTCAAAGCTCTTCCGCATTTTACAGCGATCAAATTACCGAGCAAAACCAGTGATCAAAAATGAATCAATTTACTGCCCGAAAATGGAACGTTTTTAACATTGTTTAGAACTTAATTGACTTTTTTTAGCGTTTAATTTTCCTGGGCGAATGCAAATCTTTGATTTTTTGTGTTAGGATACTGGGGGTTAGTTGGCTTTAAAAAGGCGGATATCGGGCCCGAAAATGCACCATTCCTTGATGATCAGCCACACTTTGTTCGCCTATCGGTAATGGAATAAGTCGGCAGAGGTAATTATTTTAGGTCAAAATCGTGCTAAGACTGATTAGAGAATATCAGTGGCCGTAATGATTGTCTGGGCATCTGCTTGGCTGTGTTGGGATGGTAGAGTGGCCGTCATTAAGGATGTCTGGCATTTTTGAATAGGATGATTTCTATATTGAACAAAGAATCGACCTTGTCAAATCTTCTGAAAACCAGTTATCCACAAATTACACACGGGTATGTGTCTATTCCTAAAATTGCCTTACCAAATTCGGACTAACCATTTAACTTTATATTACTATGGAAAAACCGAGAAAAGGGACACAGACAGGGACATTTGTT
Organism: Pedobacter psychroterrae; assembly: GCF_004331695.1. Taxonomy (GTDB): domain Bacteria; phylum Bacteroidota; class Bacteroidia; order Sphingobacteriales; family Sphingobacteriaceae; genus Pedobacter; species Pedobacter psychroterrae. Next base: position 125,254 of record NZ_SJSL01000010.1, read on the forward strand.
ACCTATGAGGATTCTTTTAAAATTGCCGTTGCCCGGGAATACCTTGAAGGCAAACTGAGCCAGGCGCAGCTTGGCCGTAAGTATGGGCTTAGCAGCGGCGAAGTAGTTCGCTATTTCGTGAACTGGTACAAAAAGTACATCAGCCAGGCCGAGGTTTGGGAGTCGGGCAGCCCGCTTGCGTCAAATGCTGATCAGGGT
>NZ_SJSL01000011.1 GCF_004331695.1 Pedobacter psychroterrae
TGGCATCTTAAAAACAGAATTTGGCCTGTATCAGACATTCCAATCTTATTCCAAGGCGGTGGGACCGGTCTGCAAGGCAATAGAAAAATATAACAACGTAAGACCCCACATGAGCTGTGAAATGATGACACCCGACAAAAGACACAACCAGGAATTTAGCCAATACCAAAAAAACAGTGTAAGGGCATATCTGTATGATGAAAATTTGATGTAAGGATATATCAGTATATCTTTTTATAATTGTAAGGATTTAACCGTTTAACTATCCGATTTTTGTAAGGACAATTCAGTATAAGACATTCTGTTTGTCTTCAATCTGTGTACTTATCACCTTCGGACGGGCAACTAACCATCATCGGGCCAGCTGCGGCTCACAATCGGGTTTTTCCGAGCGTGGTCCGAACCTGAGCCGAACCTGAGCCGAAGCTGGCCCGAAGCTGAAAGGGTAGCAGACCGTTAACAAATGAGACGATTCCTCAATTTGTTCCTAATATGGCTATACCCAAATCATTCGCAAACATTCTGCAAATCATTTCTCAAAGGCTAATTTTTGTTTAAAATATTACGGGCGAATTAAGTAAATTGCCTTATGAAATTATCCTCTCTGGTTACACTTTTGTTGCTGATGATGTCTTTGCAGGGCTTTTCTCAGCTTCAATTGCAGCTGGACCCTACGCCTTTTATGCAGGGGGTGGAGATGGGCAAGGTGATAGTGTGTAAAGACGACCAATCGGTATGGGCGCTGTCCGCTGCAGGCAAGGTGTATGTAAAGCGTGCTGCGGATTCCGATTTTTCTCTGTATGCACCTATGAGTGCGCGCACAGTGATTGACCTGGATGGATATAGCTACAATGAAATGTATTTTCTGACGGCCCCGGCCACCATTTACTATTTTAAGAATCAGGTGGGTACCACTATGAGCCTTTCTAGCGTAACAAAAATAAACAATATCGCGATAGTTTATGGCTCGCAGAACAGTACATTGACGGGTTACTATGACAACCGCGACTGGCTTGCTGCGGCTACAAGTACGGGCATCCATCCGATCTTTAGAAATGATATAACTGGTTCTGCGCCGGCTCCGCTTGGCGGAATGCCGGTATTAGCAGGTAATCCTGAATGGCGTATTACCAATTCAGGCTTTAAATCTATTGACTTTCAATTTAAACATCAGAGCACTGATCCCTGTGCGGGTGCAACTACACATCAGTATTACAATATGATAGGTAGTAATTATAAGACAACGCGACTACCTGAAGCGCCTTCGCCCAATGATGTGGTAACCTGCACTTACTTTGAAGCTCCGTTTAATCACGCTAAGAATGGTGGCAGTACCCTGATAAACTTTTGGGGTACTATGGATGGCTTGTATGCCATGTCCCCGGATGGCTGCGCTGGTGACGAGTCAAAGTTGCTGGGTGGTAAGGCAATCTATGACATTGAGGAAATTTACGGGATGCGCGATGTGATGAACGACAAGTTTGTATTGGTGGCTACCAGTGAGGGTTTGTTCTATACACCTTCCCGGCTTTTAGGAAACCAGAAGTTTGATTTTCAGTTCACAAACTTAGTGTCTGCCAATGCTGCTCTGGGCAAGGTGCTGAGTATTGCTACGGAAATTAAGGAGGAAAATAACCTCTGCCAGAAGGTGATCTGGCTGGCTACCGCTAACGGAATAAGAAAGCTAACGGCAAATATGACTTCTGAACTCCTTGCAAGACCAGGTATGCTAACCTATTACGAGCCCTCGCTTAACCCGCAAATAACAATCTATAGAATGTGTAAAGACAGGGAAATTAGGATAACGGCCAACGTACCGAGTGATTACCTCGGCAAATATCAGATCTCCTGGCTTAAAAATAATGTGGAGGTGATGGATTTAAGAGATAAGGCAGACGTATTTATTAAGGAGTACGGAGATTACGAATTCAGATTGACCGAGATCTGCAGCGGTGCATTTACGAAGCTTGGAAATATCTTTCTTCTCAGGGCAGAGGATCCGGAAATAACATTTAAAAACAACGGGGACATAAATATTTGCGCAGGTGGGAGCACTACTTTCACAACTAAGAAGCCCGCAGATAATTCATACAATTATCAATGGGTGCGCAATGGGGTAGACATTGACAATGCGACAAACAATACTTATACGGCTAGTTTGCCTGGGATGTATAAGGTGAAGGTAGGCAATTGCATGGAGACTTTTTTTGAATCGGAGGAGGTAAGGGTGAACGTTGCTGATATGGATATACCTGTGATCACGCGAAGCAACAATAAGTCGCTCTGCTTTGGTGAAACCGTAAACCTGAGCATACCGGTGGTAAACGGGGCTACCTATAAATGGAATTCGGGCGAGACTACTGCTGCCATTGATGTGAAGAAGACGGGTAACTATAGGGTAGAGGTGAAAATGGGCACCTGCGGGGTGGTCAGTGAATATGTAAATGTAACGGTAGCAGATGAAATAGTGCTGGACAAGGTGCCTGATGTAAAGATCTGCGTGCTGAGGCAGGACCAGGTGAAATTGACGGCAGCGGATGGCTATGCTTTTTATACCTGGAATGGCCTGAGGGGTACTGATACTGTATTTACCGTAAGCCAGCCTGGGCAGTATACACTTGAAATTGAGGACCTGAATGGTTGCAAGGCAAATACAGTTTATGTAGTCTTGTCTTACTGCGCTGTGCTGGCCCCTCCCAATGCGTTTAGCCCCAACGGTGATGGTACCAACGATCTGTGGGTGGTAGAAGGCCTCGAGGCTGATCCGGATGCCACAATTATAGTATACAATCGCTTTGGTGTGCAGGTTTTCAGCACCAAGGGGAGCAAGCCTGTATGGGATGGTAGGTCGCACAATGTAGAGGTGCCGGCAGGCGTTTATTACTATGTAGTTACTTCAAAGAATGTATCAAAGCCGTTAAAGGGAGCAATAAGTGTAATCAGATAAAGTATTTTACCTATATTAGTTAGCAAAATTATAAATGTTATGAAAAAACTATTTGTATTGACCCTTATTGCAGGGCTATTTACGGCAGGGGCAGTGTCTGCTCAGGAGAAAAAAGAAGATAAAAGCAAGCGGCCAAGTCCGCCTGCAGTGGCTACAGGAACTATAAAATCTGGTGCTGAGATCACTATTGATTATAGCCAGCCATCGGTGAAAGGCAGGACCATTGGTGCTGAAATTGCTCCCTATGGGAAAGTTTGGCGCACAGGAGCCAACGAAGCAACCACATTTAAGGTAAGCAAAGATGTGAAGGTAGAAGGCAAAGCCCTTGCTGCAGGTCTGTATTCGCTGCACTCGGTTCCGGGTGAGAAAGAGTGGACAATCATCTTTAACAAAACTGCAAACCAATGGGGTTCTTATGAGTACAAAGAAGCTGATGATGTGCTGAGAGTAGCGGTAAAACCTGCTAAAGCAGCTGCAGCTACAGAGAAGATGACCTTTTCGATCGATAAATCTGGTAAGGTAAGCTTACTCTGGGGTAATGTTATTGTTCCATTTAACGTAAAATAAACCTGATTATTTTGATAAAGAGGGCGCCAATAGCTAATTGGCGCCCTCTTTTATTTAAATACATTCTAAATAGCTCTTAATTACAGCATAATGACAGTGGAGCAAAGGCGTCTTATTACTTTTGTTTCGCTAAAAATAACAGGATAACAGATTTTGGAATATTTAAAGATCATTGCTTTTACGCATAAACAGATTGACCTTAAGTCTTTGGGTAAATTGGTAATATGTGAGCAGACGCTGGATGACAGGTTGAGAAACCTTCAGGCAGAGTTGGGCGTTAAAGAAATATTCTACGTTGGTACCTGCAACCGGGTCGAATTTGTATTCACTTCTGCAAGTGAAGTAGATAAAGCTTTTATACATCGTTTTCTAACCGTGCTGGATATGGGACTGCCAGTCGAATATATGGATCAGTTTGTAGAAAACGTTTCTGTATATGAAAAGGGGGAGGCTTTTAACCATCTGCTCCGCACTTCATGCTCTTTAGAGAGTTTGGTAGTAGGGGAAAAGGAAATACTGGCCCAGATCCGTAAGGCATATGAGGCTTGCCGAGTGGCCGGATTTACGGGCGACTATATGCGGATGATCATGAACCGGGTAGTGAAAACGGCTAAAGAGGTATATACGCATACCAATATCTCTAAAAATCCTGTGTCTATCGTTTCCCTGGCCTACCGTAAGCTACGCGATTTAAAGTTGTGCGCCAATGATGCCAAATTGCTCATCATAGGTGCAGGTGAAACCAACAAGAATCTGGCCCAGTACCTGAAAAAACATAAATACACTAATTTCTCTATATTCAACCGTACACTGGAAAATGCTGAATCACTGGCCAAAGAGCTGAACGGGAAAGCATATCCGCTTACGGAACTTCAAAACTATACCAATGGCTTTGATGTGATCATCACCTGCACAGGTGCTACTGAGCCGATCATTACTGAAGAAATCTATAAAAGCCTTCTAAACGGCGATACGGGCAAGAAGGTCATTGTTGACCTCGCCATTCCAAATGATACTGCACCTGAGGTGCTGGAGAATCACCCCATCCATTACATAGAGGTGGAGTCGCTGAAAGAGGTAGCCCGCAAAAATATTCAGGAACGATATGATGAGCTGATCAATGCGGAGCACATCATTGAAGAAAATATCAATGATTTTGAACTGGTAATGCGCCACCGTAAGATAGAAATTGCGATGAGCAGCGTGCCTCAGAAAATTAAAGAAATCAAGCATAAAGCCATCAATGGTGTCTTTGCCGATGAAATAAATAACCTTGATGAAAACTCAAGATTGGTGCTGGAACGTGTAATGAACTACATGGAAAAAAAATACATCAGCGTACCAATGGTTATGGCAAAGGAGATATTGGTAAAGAATAGCTAAATTCGCGACAAAATTAGCATCACGTGAAAAGACTTACTATCGGTACTAGGGGCAGTGACCTCGCTTTATGGCAAGCCAATTATATCAAAGATCTACTGGCAGGGATCGGCGTGGAAGCCGAATTAAAGATTATTAAAACACAGGGAGACAAGATACTGAACTTACGGTTGGACAAACTGGAAGGGAAAGGTTTTTTTACCAAAGAGCTGGAAGAGGAACTGCTTGATGGTACTATTGATATCGCAGTTCATTCGCATAAAGATTTGCCTACCAATCATCCGGCAGGCCTCATCATTGCTGCGGTACCGGAGCGCGAAGATCCTTCTGAATTATTACTAATTTTAAAAGATTGTGTGGATGTTACCCAAAAGCTTTCGTTGAAAACGGGCGCTATGGTGGGAACATCGTCTAACAGGCGTAAGGCTCAGTTGCTGGCACTACGTCCTGATTTAAATATTGAAGACCTAAGGGGCAATGTGCCTACCAGGATCGGAAAACTGCGCGATGAAGATTATGATGCGATCTTGCTGGCCAAGGCTGGAGTAAACCGTTTACAGATAGATCTTTCTGAATTTCATGTGGAGGTGGTAGATACTACTGAACTGGTGCCTGCTCCTGCACAGGGTGCACTGGCGATACAGATCAGGGAAAATGATACGGAATTATTTGATTTACTCCAGAAGATCCATCACCGGGAAACTGCAGAAGAAATAGCGGTAGAGCGTAAGGTGCTCAACCTGTTTGAGGGTGGATGCCACATGCCGCTTGGCTGCTATTGTAAAAAAGAAAACGGGCAGTTTGAAGTATGGACTTCTAAAGCGGAGACCGATGAGCATTTTCCGGACAGGTTGTTTTACAGGGTAGATAACCTGGAAGGCCTGGCAGAAAAGATAGTCAGTAAGTTTGCTGCCGACAGAAAAAAGCCCGCTAAGGTTTTTATTTCAAGAGAGATCGGCGAGCATAGTTATTTTAGAAAGGCACTGGAAAAACACAAAATAGAAATAGAAGGCAGGTCATTGATCCGTACTTTCCCTATTGTAAATAAACTGGACCCTTTCTATCTGAAAAACATAGACTGGATCTTTTTCAGCAGCAGAAATGCGGTAGATTACTTCTTCAAACTGGAGCCGGTCCTTTCTAAAAAGATCAGGTTTGGCGTAGTGGGAAGAGGATCGGAAGATGCATTGCGCAAGCATGGTCACCTGGCCGGCTTTGTTGGCGAAAGCGGGGACATTGAGGAGATAGCTGGGGAGTTTGCTAAACTGGTTGCAGGGCAGCGGGTGATGTTCCCCCGTGCACAGGACTCACTGCTGAGCATTCAGAAGTCGCTTGGAGAGGATACTAAAGTTATTGATTTACCTATATATGAAACTGTGGTGGAGGATGATATAGACCAGACGCATGCTGATGTGCTGATCTTTACCAGCCCCTCTAATGTGGATGCATATTTTGCAGACAATTTGCTGGATCCCGGACAGCAGGTGATAGCCATCGGTAATTCTACAGGTAAAAAGTTTGAGGAAATGGGTGTTAAATACAGCCTGCCTTATTCTCCTGATGAGATTGGATTGTCCGAAGCTGTATTCGGAATTGATATAAAATAAAATTATGTTGCACCGCCCACGTAGATTGAGAAAGAATCCTGTAGTAAGGGAGATGGTAGCTGAAACACGGTTATCAAAAGACATGTTCATTTATCCGTACTTTGTAGTGCCTGGTAAAAATGTAGTTCATGCGCTGGATGCCATGCCGGGCATCAGCCATTTTTCTGAGGATACCCTGATCAAAGATGTGGAAGAGGGCTTGAAACTTGGGGTAAACAAGATCATGCTTTTTGGGGTGGGTGATGAGAAAAGTGCAGATGCTAAGTCTGCCTATCATGATCATTCCCTGGTGCCTTCGGCAGTTCGCACGCTGAAAAAAGCTTTTGGTGATGACCTTTATGTAGTGACAGATGTGTGTGTGTGTTCTTACACTACCCACGGGCACTGTGGTATTCTCGAAAATGATTATGTGCAGAATGATGCTACAGTAGAAGTAATTGCCAAAATGGGGCTGACCCATGCACAGGCCGGAGCGGATATGCTGGCTCCTTCGGATATGATGGACGGAAGGGTAGGCGCGATGAGGAGTGTGCTGGATGGTGCCGGGTTTGTAAATACGGCAATCATGTCGCATGCTACGAAATTTGCATCGGCTTATTATGGCCCCTTCAGGGAAGCTGCAGATTGCGCGCCTAGTAAGGGTGATAGAAAAGCTTACCAGATGGATTTCAGGAACGGCAATGAGGCAGTAAGAGAAGCGTTGCTGGATGAGAGCGAGGGTGCCGATGTGCTGATGGTGAAACCTGCACTGGCCTATCTGGATGTGATCCATAAGCTTAAACAACATACAGATTTGCCGATTGCATGTTACAATGTATCTGGAGAGTACTCCATGGTAAAAGCAGCAGCAGCAAAAGGCTGGATAGATGAACAAAAAGTAGTGATGGAGACCATGCATGCATTTGCACGTGCCGGGGCAAGCATTATAACAACTTACCATATAAGGGATATTGTAGAAAAGAATTGGATGTAATATGTTAGAGTCTTTAAAAAAAATGTTTTCGGGAAATGAAGGGGAAGTGCCGGTAAATACGGGCAGCAAACCGGATATATCAAGGGAGAAGTCGGCAGAGTTGTACGAGAAAGCTAAGAACTATTTTCCGGGAGGAGTTAATTCCCCGGTCAGGGCCTTTAAATCAGTATATGGTACACCATTGTTCATCCAAAAGGGTGATGGTTGCTTTGTATGGGATGCGGACGGCAACCAGTTTATAGACTTTTGCGGCAGTTGGGGGCCATTGATACTCGGGCATAACAATGCTAAAGTCCGTGAGAAGGTGACTGAGGTAATGCAGAACGGAATGAGCTTTGGTGCGCCAACTGCACTGGAAAATGAGCTTGCCGAGCTGATCATTAAGAACAACAAGTTTGTAGAGAAGATCAGGTTTACCAGTTCAGGTACGGAGGCGGTAATGTCGGCCATCAGGCTGGCTCGTGGCTATACCGGCCGAGATAAGATTATCAAGTTTGAAGGTTGCTATCATGGCCACAGCGATTCACTGCTGGTAAAGGCAGGATCGGGACTGGTTACTTTTGGAGAAACTTCTTCTGCGGGTGTGCCTAAATCTTTTGCACAGGAAACTATTGTTATTCCTCTGAATGACACAAAAGCTTTGGAAGGAGCATTTGAACAATTTAAAGATCAGGTGGCGGCGGTGATCATTGAAGGCATCCCTGCTAACAACGGATTGCTGATGCAGGATGTAGAATATGTGCAGTTTCTGCAAAAGATCTGTAATGACAACAAAGCTTTATTAATATTTGACGAGGTAATCACCGGATTCAGGTTGGGATTTGAAGGTGCAGCAGGACATTATGGCATTAAGCCTGACATTGTTACCTATGGTAAAATTATCGGTGGTGGATTGCCTGTAGGAATGTATGGAGCTTCGGCAGAAATAATGGGACATATATCGCCAGATGGAGGCGTTTATCAGGCAGGTACGTTGTCGGGAAATCCGGTAGCAATGGCTGCAGGGATTGCTCAGTTGACCGAGTTGCTGCGTTCTGGTTTTTATAAAGAACTAAATACCAAGACCACCGAATTTGCCGATAGCATCCAGCGTTTTGCTACCGCCAGAAACTATAAATTTAAAGTATTTCAAATAGGTTCTATCTTTTGGCTGGCCTTTACCGAGAAGGAAAAGATCCAGTGCGCGGAGGATATCGATCCGGCAAGCATGGAGAAATTTAAGGTAATGCACAGGGAACTGCTGAACAGGGGTATTTACCTCGGCCCATCAGGTTATGAAGTAGGTTTTGTATCGGCATCACATACTAAAATAGAACTGGAAAAGGCCAAAAGGGCAATATTTGATAGTCTGGACGTAGTTTTTAGAAACAAGTAATTTTTGAGTATCTGAGTAATTTTATCTAAGTTTATAAAGCAGAATAATTAACAAACCGTGAAGAAATCAATCGTAATATTTTATTTTCTATTGCTGTACTCACTGGTGCAACTGATATCATGGGGAACCCTGGTAGTGAGGTTGGAGAAGTCCAGAATGGCGATGGTGATGGGTGAGGGATCGGTATTTCTGTTCTTACTCTGCATAGGTGCTTATTTCCTGCATAAGGCGATCAAGAAAGAAGATAAGCTCAGAGAACAGCAGCAGAATTTTTTACTTTCTGTAACACATGAGCTTAAATCGCCGTTGGCGGCTATAAAATTATCTTTGCAGACTATCGTAAAACGTGATCTGGATAAAGCCAGGCAAACTTCTTTACTAAACAATTCATTGAAGGACATTGAGCGCCTGGATGACCTGGTAGAGAACATGCTGCTGGCGACTAAGATAGAAAATCGCTCTTATTCCTTTCCTAAGGAGGAATTTGACCTTTCAGATATGGTGTCTAAAATCACTGACCGCCTGCAGATCCATTCATGTGGCTGTGAGCAGATCATTACACCCAAGATACAGCCGGGTGTGAAAGTAGTGGGAGACGAGTTTACACTTTCATCGGTGGTTACGAACCTGGTGGAAAATGCTGTGAAATATTCTGGACCTTGTGCAGAGGTGGGAGTAGAATTGACGAACAAAGATGGGCATCCGTTTTTGAGGGTAACTGACAAAGGGCCAGGTATTCCTGATGACGAAAAGATGCTGATTTTTGACAAATTTTACCGTGTTGGTGATGAGAATGTCAGAAAATCTAAAGGAACAGGTTTAGGCCTGTTTATTGTTAAGGAAGTTCTACAACACCATGACGCTGATATCAGCGTTAAAGATAACGTACCGCAAGGTGCAATTTTTGAAATAACATTTAGCTGATTATGCCACAGAAACTAAGAATACTTCTGGTTGAAGATGAAGACCACCTACTGGATGCGATAAAATTAAACCTTGAATTGGAAGGTTATAAAGTTCACGCTGTAAAAGACGGAAAGACTGCGTTGAAAGTTTTTAAAGAAGAACGTTTTAACCTGATCATACTGGATGTAATGCTCCCTGAGATGGATGGCTTCCAGGTTTGCGAAACCATTCGTCTGGAAAATACCGAAGTTCCGATTCTCTTCTTAACGGCTAAAAATACAAGTGAAGACCGCGTAATGGGTCTGAAGAAAGGTGCGGATGACTATCTGGTTAAACCGTTTAACCTCGAAGAACTGATCCTTAGGGTAGGTATTTTGGTGAAACGCAGCATGAAAGCAGATGATCTGAAAGAACTGAACTCCTACAAGATCGGTGATAAAACCATTTATTTCAATTCATTTGAATTGAAACAAGATGATGGGGTAATCGTACCGCTTACTAAAAAAGAAACCATGCTGCTTAAATTACTGATCGAACGTAAGAACGAGGCAGTATCGCGTGAGCAGATCCTGGAGACAGTATGGAACTATGATGTTTATCCGTCTACCCGTACCATCGACAACTTTATATTGACCTTCCGCAAGTACTTTGAGCCTGATCAAAAGAATCCGGTATACTTTCATTCAATAAGAGGCGTAGGTTATAAATTCACTGATATTCATTAATGTATAACTCCAGAGGCAGGTATGCCCTGATGGCACTCTTTGTGGTTGCCGCCATCGTATGCCTTTTTTTAGATCAGATTCAACTGGCGGCTTTGGCCGGTTTATTTTTTGCGTTTGTTGTATGGAGCCATTATAAACACAGCTCCATTTTACAGGCATCAAAACATTTTAGAAACGGTAACCACGAGAAGGCAGAAAGCCTGCTGGCTGAAGTGCCCAATCCCGATAGGCTGGCGAGAAACAGACGTGGTTACTATGAGTTTATGCTTGCAAATATTGCCCTGAAAAAAGAAGAGTACGATGTTGCCGAAACTCATTTTCAGATAGCCAGCCGTTTTCCTTTGGGCGGTAAGAATGATAAGGCCTTTGTACTAATACACCTGGCCAATCTCGCCCTTAGAAAGAAGGACAAGGAAAGGGCAACTGCTTATGTAAGCAAAGCAAAAGAACTGGCCAATACCCCAAAAGCACAAGAGATTATTATTAAAATAGAGCAAGAAGCAAATAGCTTATAAAAACCCAATAGACATAGATGAACACGTTATTTTTAGATGCAGCATTTTCAAAGCAAACAGAACGCCCACCGGTATGGATGATGCGCCAGGCAGGCCGTTTTATGCCAGAGTACTGGGAAATCAAAAACAAATATTCCTTCCTGGAGATGTGCAAAACGCCAGAGATTGCTGCTGATGTAACGATGTTACCTGTTGACCTGTTGGGCATAGATGCAGCCATTTTGTTTTCTGATATTTTGGTTACGGGTGAAGCAATGGGTGGCGATCTGAGTTTTACTCAGGGGGTAGGTCCTAAGTTTGCCAATCCGGTACGCACCTTAAAAGATGTCGACGCGCTTGAAGTAGATGTTTTAGATCGGTTGCAGTATGTAGCAGATGCCATTAAGGTGATCCAGCAGCGTTTGAATGGTAGCATCCCGTTGATTGGATTTGCCGGTGCGCCATTTACGGTAATGAGTTACCTGGTAGAAGGTGGTTCTTCTAAAGATTTTAAGCTGACCAAGCTGCTGATGCACAATCAGCCTGAGGTGGCACATAAGCTGTTGGCAAAAATTGCCAAAGTTACTGCTGATTACCTCAATCTGCAGATCGCTGCGGGGGTAAATGCAGTTCAAATATTTGACAGCTGGGCGTTGGCTTTGTCATGGAATGATTATCAGGAGTTTTCACACAGGTATATTCAGGAAATCATCAGCAATCTGAATAGAAAAGATATTCCGGTCATCTCTTTTTGCAAAGGCAGTTCGGTATTTGCACCGATTATGGCTGAAGCGAAACCCGATGTGATCTCGGTAGACTGGAATGCAGACCTGCTGAATATTAAAAACAGCCTTCCTGCGGGTATCGCTGTGCAGGGCAATTTAGATCCGCATATCCTGTATGCAGATAAACCTGTTATTAAAAAGGAAATACTCAGATTATTTGAGCGCATGCGCGGAGAAAAAGGATTTATCTTTAACCTGGGACATGGCATTATGCCCGATATTCCTTTTGATCATGTGAAATATGCCATCGAGGTAATCAAAGAATTTAAATATTAAATTTAAATGGAGCAGTACTACCTGTATGTCCTTTCTGTTCATATCATCTTCGTAGTAAGCTGGATGGCCGGATTGTTCTATAGTGTACGCCTGTTCATTTATCACACCGAAGCCGAAGACAGGCCTGAAATTGAACGTACCATTCTTCAAAAAGAGTACGAAAAGATAGAGGCAAAGCTTTGGAATATCATTACTACACCGGCGATGGCACTAACTGTCCTTGCCGGTGCAGGTATGGTCTGTATCAGGCCATACACGCTGCAGATGCCCTGGTTTCACGTAAAACTGGCTTTTGTAGTGCTGTTGCTGATCTATCATTTCATTTGTCAGAAGATCATGAAGCAGCTAAAGCAAGGTAAATGCAAAATCAGCTCCTTTAAATTACGTTTATGGAATGAAGTGGCGACTGTGCTGCTTGTTGCCATTGTGTTTACCGTTGTGCTTAAAAGTGCGGTCAACTGGATCTACGGTCTGATAGGTCTTATCCTTTTCTCCGCAGTAATTATGATCGCTGTAAAATGGTACAAACACTACCGCAAAAAGCACGACTGCTAGCGATCTCCTTCCCCCTCTGTACCGGAGAAAAAAAATATTTTCAACTTCATGCAACCTTTATATTAGTGTCGCCATCTTCTATATACCAAACACACAATGAAATTGACGCAATATAACATAGACGAACTATTGGAGGGATGCAAAGCAGGCAACCGGAAGATGCAGGAAGCGCTTTATAAGCAAACTGCATCCAAGATGATGGCTGTCTGCATGCGCTACGCCAAAGATAGGATGGAAGCAGAAGATGTATTACAGATTGGGTACATCAAGATCTTCCAGAAGGTAAAAGACTACCGGGGAGACGGTTCTTTTGAAGGATGGATAAGAAGGATTATGGTAAATACCGCAATAGAAAGTTACCGTAAAAACCTGAGGTCACTAAATGTAGTGCCTATTGAAGATGCATATGAACAGCCGGCTACAGGTTTTGACTTTAGCAGACTGGGAATGCAGGACCTGATGAAAGTGATACAAAAACTGGCAGATGGTTACAGAATGGTTTTCAATATGTACATCATAGAGGGATACTCACACAAGGAAATAGCCGAAACACTGGGCATTTCTGAAGGAGCAAGTAAATCGCAATTGTCGAGGGCAAGAGCAATATTAAAAGAAGAGATTTTAAAAATGGAGGGCATAAATTATGCAACACATGCAGGATAAAGAATTTGATCAGTTATTTAGGGATAAGTTTGAGGATGCTGAAATAGAACCATCAGCTAATCTATGGGGTAATATAGCACAGGAACTGGAACCGCGTAAAAAAAGGGTATTGCCAATATACTGGATGGCAGCTGCGGTAGCAATAGTAGCGGTGTCGGTTGGCCTGCTGATGCCTGAAAAAGAAACCATCAGACTGCAGGGTTCGGACTTTGCTACTACTACGTCAGTTACTGAGCCAGTAGTAAAGCCGGAGAATGCAGGTATCACAACTGATAAATCATCAGATGAAAATGTGTCTAAAAGCACTCCTTTAGTGATCGCTCCGCGTTTGACGGCAGCTGATGTGGAAAAAGATTTTGTGGCCATGCAACCAAAAGTATCCAAAGTTCATCCTGTTAATATGGAGCCTGAAATTGTACAGTCGGTAGTTAGCCAAATAGTGAATGAAGCGGCGGTTCCTGAAGCTGATATAGTGATCGCAAGTGCAAATGTTCCGGATGAAAGTAATGCAATTACCGAAACTGAAACTGCCGAGCGCAAAGGAATCAGAAATGTGGGCGACATAGTGAATTACGTAGTAGACAAAGTAGATAAAAGAGAAAAGAAGTTTTTAAAGTTCAATACAGACGATGACGATAATTCATCTTTGGTAGCGATCAACATAGGTATTTTAAGGTTTAACAAAAGATCAGATAAATAACACACACAAACAAACAAGATAATGAGACATCTAATATTTTCAGCACTTTTGGTAAGCGGGCTTGCCGGTGCTTCAGCGCTAAACTCAAATGCACAGGGAAAGGTTGATACCACTGTGACCACAGTGACTACCACCACCACTACCACCACTAATAATGGAAAAAAAGAAGGTAAATTTACCCTGACCATTGGCAGTGATCACATTGGAGGACCTAAAAAAGACAGCCTAAAAATTGCCGATGCAAATAAAGGACGTTTTGTAGGGGGTATCACATTTACCAGGGTAGATTTGGGTTATACCCGGCTTATCGACAACGGCAGCTTTACCTTATCACCTGAAAATGACTTCTTAGATTATCGTGGCGGAAAAACCAGTACTTTCTCTTTCGATATTTTACAGATGGGATACCGTTTTAGCCAGAACTTTAAGATCTATGTAGCAGGAGGTTTCGATTGGACACATATCAGACTGAACAAAGACATCACCATCCAAAGAAACCAAAATACATTGACCTATGTAGAAGACGAGATTCATTTCTCGAAAAATCGTTTCTCCAGCAGTTATGTGCACATCCCACTAAACTTTGAATTGAGAACAAAAGAGAATAGCAACGGTAAAAGATTTTACTTTGTAGCCGGACCTGAAGTTAGCTTTTTACTAAATGGAAAAGTAAAACAAGTAAGTAATGAACGCGGAAAAGAGAAATTTAAAGATGACTATAATTTCCAGGCCTTAAGATATGGCGCTACTGCCAGGTTTGGATATGACGGAATAGGCTTGTTTACGAAATTCTATTTCAATGACATGTTTGCCACGACAGCCCAAAAAGGCCTGACAAATATGGCCTTCGGTATCACCTTCGGCTTGAACTAAGCTATATCTAGAATCTAAAAACACACACACACAAATGATTTCAATCCCGTAGCCCGGAGCTACGGGATTTTTTATTTCTTATCTTTACCCTGTGGAAGAACAGATCATCGTTGTTAAAAACCTTACAAAACAATACCATGCCGGCCAGAATGCAGGTGTACGAAATGTAAACTTTGCTATAAAGAGAGGTAGTATTGTAGCCATCATAGGTGAAAGCGGTAGCGGAAAATCTACACTGCTGAAGTGCATTTACGGATTGCTGAAGGTAGACGAAGGGGAGATCCTCCTGAATGGTAAAAGAATCCTTGGCCCTGACGAGCAACTGATCCCCGGTCATAAGGAGATGAAGATGGTGACCCAGGATTTTTCATTGAACATCTATGCCAAAGTATACGATAATATTGCCTCCATGCTGTCCAATACCAATGTGCAGAGTAAGCATGATAAGACCATGGAGATGATGCAGCACCTGCACATTGAACACCTGAAGGATAAGAAGATTACCCAGCTAAGTGGGGGTGAGCAGCAGCGTGTGGCCATAGCCAAAGCGCTGGTAAGTGATACGTCGGTTTTGCTACTTGACGAGCCGTTCAGCCAGGTAGATGCTTTATTGAAGAACCAGTTGCGCGCCGATATCAAAAGAATTGCTGCAGAAACTGGCGTTACGGTGATCATGGTTTCGCACGATCCTGCAGACGGTTTGTTTTTGTCTGACGAATTACTGATCATAAAAGACGGACATTTGCTTCAGCATGGGAAGCCAGCTCATATATACAATCATCCCGATCATATTTATACCGCCCAGATTCTTGGAAATGCAGTGGTACTGCCGCATGAAGATGCAGCGAAGCTGGGTATGGAAATCAATGAAGGCCATGCGGTATTTTACCCTGAATGGGTGGAACTGAAAAGCTCCTGGAACAGCAGGCGTTTTGAGGTAAAAGATGTGTATTATAAAGGGTTTTATGAGGAATTGCTCCTGGAACGCAATGGCGTAAAAATTAGGGCTATACAGCTGAACAGGGGAGAGCATAAAAAAAACGACCATGTTCAAGCGAACATTGGTCGTTTTTTAAGTAAATAAAATTTAACTATTTATAAGAAACAATATCAATGATTACGGTTCTGTTATAGAATCGTTCTTCAGGTGTATTGTTGTCAAATGGCGACTTATCTTCCGCTTCTCCTAAACCTGAAGTTTCAAACTTTACATTTGATTTGCCGGCTTTGGTTAATGAAGCTTCGAGAATTTGTTGCGCCTGTCTGGCCCTTCTGTCAGATAGTTTTGTATTGTAGTCTTCCGTACCGATAATATCGGTATGACCGTGTATGATCACTGTAGATCCATCTGCTATAAGTGGTGCTACTACATTTTCCAGAAACTGCCTGTAAGTAGCAACAGTGGTAGATTTATTAAAATTGAACAGGATGCTATGGCGTAAACCATTCTCTACCTGTTCCTCCTGAATTGCCAAATGCACAGCGCCTTCTTTTCTGATGGCAGCCCCACTTTTTGTCGTACCTGACAGCACAACTTTATAGTCTCCGCTTGTTTTATCGCCGAGTATGGTTTTTCCTGGTATGCTTTCCTGATTTTTTGTAAATGGTCCAAAATGCTGTACTTTACCACTTTCATCTGTGAGGTCTATTGAGTAAGCACTAAGTACATTTTCGGCTTTATCTACATTGAAAACAACATGACTGTCCATAGGATCAGACTGGGTAGTATTCATCTGCACCGGCTTCATCATTCCACCGCCAACTTCCATCATCAATTCCGGAGAAGTGCTTTGGATGTCAACTCTGCGGTCTCCTGCTCTTAGCAATGCTAGTTCTTTATTTCCTCCGGGTTGTTCTGATGGAACTAAAGGTTTGATGCGGCCATTAATGGCAATTCTGCTCGGGTCAATCTGAAATACATCTACCAGATAAGTTTTCATATTGGAAGCAAACAGTTTGCCTTCATCCGCACCTTTTAGCGAAGCTCCGCTCAAAGTGATCTTTGCCTGCGGGTTAGACCTCATACGGTCACCGATGATATTAAGGACGTTATAGTAGACGTTTAACTGCCTGGCCGAGCGTCCGGTTAGGGTAGCAGATTGCTCTTCCTGCAGCTGGACTTCTTTAAAATTCTGTGCCTGTTCCTTAGAGAGCACGACATAACGGCTTGGTATCTCAGCAGTTCCTTCATCAAAAAACACATAGTTTAATAAAGGAAGTGTTTCACTTACTACACGCTTCATCAGGATAGTTTTAGGCGCGCGCACGGCGAAGCTCACGTCAGCAGTCGGTGCTACCGGTGCTACTGTCGTAGTTTCTTCTCTTACCACTTTCTTTCCTTTACCGAGTTTTAACGCAATACCTGCCCGTACTGTACTCACCGACCAGCTTTCTATGCTTCTAACATCTTGTCCGAAATACGGATGGTAGGAAACAAAAGGAGAGATCACAAATTTCGTAGTGCTGCTTGCTGGGGAAACCTGAATATCATACCCGATACCCGCCTGTCCGGAAATAACCGTTTTACGCATTTCACTAAACTCCGCATCCGTATTAGGTTGCTTAAGCTGGGTATAAGAAAAGTCCTTTTCTAAATTAATGCCAACACGGGGGCCAGCAAACATATAGAAATTACCGCCACCGGGACTAAAACGCAAGCTCGGTTCGATGGTCAAATAACTCGTATTCGTTTTTAAGGTTGCTGGGCAATCACATGGCGCGATTACATCATAAAATTTACCTCCGCGACCGTCATAACCGAGGTTCAATAAGCCGCCCCACACATTGCCGGGACGGTATTCTATTAAAAATGAACCAAATGGCTTAACACCATCACCTTTATGAAATGCAGCGGGCACGATCAGCGAGCTGTTGAGCCTCTGGGTAGTACCTTCATAGAAGTTAACATTTGCACCTCCTGAAATACCAAACCACCATTTTGGCTGTGTAGTAGTTTGTGCGAATACACTTGTCTGCACAAGCAGTGTCATCACACAGCCGATAGCAATTTTTTGAATAATTTTATTTATGGATATCATATGTTTTTTAAATTATTTTCTTTGTTGAGGATCTGATTAGTTAGCAGGAACATTGATGGTTGTATTTACCATGGTAACAGAAGCAACCAAAGAAAGTGCTCTACCATTCAATACTGTTTGCACTGCATTTCCAGCTGTGGAGAAAGTTACTCCGGCTGATGAAATGATGGTTCCTGTCATAATTCCACCGCCTGCAGCGTTGATTACTGCAGCACTACCAACATACCAATATACATTTTTAGCCTGCGCACCGCCAGTCAATATAACGCTTTTAGCACCAGTAGGACCAGCTATGCCGACTGTAAGACCTGCTGCTGTCTGGAAAATCCATTCCGCATTGGCATCTCCTTTAGCGTCAAGCGTAAGGTTGCCATTCGTTATTTTAAAGGTTCCGCTTGCTGATTTATATACGCCTGGAGCCAATGTTAATCCGCCCAGTTCACCTGCGCCAGGATCTGTACCACCAGGTTTTGATGCTGGCGAAATACTGTTGTAAGCGATATTTGCATCAGCTAATCCTTTTTGAGCTACTGCAAACGATGTTGCAGTTCCCGGAGCGGGAGGCGCCGTATAAATTCTGCCTTTTACATTACCGACATTAAGTGGAGTTTCTGTATAGATATCACCGGTTGTTCCGTCATGAAATCCTGTGATCAAGGTCGAAGCTCCTGTTGTGCCGATGCTACCATTGTTGATCACTGTATTGAGTCCCTGATTGGTTATTCCAGCGCTTCCGCCGAATGCACCAAACAGAGCCGCGCTTCCCAATATAGATGGAGGTGGAACTACGGGGATTAATGTGAAGTTTGCAGTGATGCTTTTATTGGCGTTCATTACCACTGTAAGCGGATTTACTGAGCCCGTAGCGTCATTGCTCCATGAGGTAAACACGTAGCCTGCATTTGGAGTGGCCGTAAGTATAACTGTCGCACCATGATTGTAAGTAGCCTGGTTAGGAACTTTAAGCACCGTCCCATTTTCGGCGGTTACCGTCAACGTATAAGTATTGCGGACAAAGTTTGCTACCAGCGTTCGGTTTGTTGTAAGTGCAAAAGTATAGCTTGCGCTTGTTGATACCACTGTTCCGGATGTTTTATCAGTCCAGTTTGTGAAAGTGTATCCGGTATTTTTTGTAGCCAGAATGGTTACAGATGTACCTGAAGCATACGATCCCTCTCCGTCAGTAGTTCCACCAGCAGCAGGGCTGGACGATAAGATTACTGCAAACTGAGAAGCAGGTACCTGTTTGAAATTGGCTACAAATGTCCTGTTGGCTGTCAAGTTAAACTGGAAACTCGAACTGGTTGAAACAATTACCCCATTTTCTGTCCAGTTCATAAATGTATAACCTGTATTAGCGGACGCAGTGATTGTTACTAGCGTACCAGTGGCATAAGAACCTGAACCGGTGGTCGTTCCGCCTGCTGCAGGACTGGATGACAGGTTTACTGCAAAGTTACCAATAGGCACTGCTGTGAAATTGGCCACTAGCGTTCTGTTTGCTGCGATGGTGAACTGATAGCTCGAACTGGTAGATACTTCCGTTCCGTTTTCCGTCCAGTTGGTAAAAGTATAGCCCGTATTTGGTGTAGCTACCACTGTTGCAGATGAACCTTGTGCAAATGTACCACCTCCGGAAGTTGTTCCTCCGATAGCGGGGTTAGCTGATAAACTTATTAGGGGAATAGTGGTAAAACTCCAAACATAATCACTGACCATAGCGGTATGAAATATGTCTTTAGCTCCCGTGGTGACTGTGCCTGAGTATACAGCAAATGGCAATAAAGCCACATCAGGTTTAAAAATGAAAGTCTTTGCATCTGCACCCTGACGATACTTGCCTGATACTAGGGTTGCCCCTTGCTTGATGGTAAATGTAGTGCTATTAATGCTTGAAGAATCCATTTCCGTATTGAACGTAATAGAAATTTCTTTATTAAGTGCCACATCTACTGCCTTGTCCATCGGATCAGTCGAAACAATTACCGGACAAAGACCAACGACTTCGCCTTCAAAATCATCCTTTTTACATCCTGCTACCAAGGTAGCGAGCACTACTAAAGAAGAGAAGATCAAAAGACCTAATTTGGAATAGCGCGGGTGCATGCGCAAAGAACTGCAACCCTGGATTAAAGTAATTTTTTTGTTCATTTTGTGTAGATTATTTATTTGTACTCATGAGGGTATAAACAACGATATTTGGTCATTTAAAGAGTACAGGATGATTTTGTTTTAACCCCTCAATTACCAATGGAGTTTACAAAACGGATGCCCTTATTATTTCAAAATAAAGCGCAAATGGAGAATTATAGCTGGGACACTAACATTCGCATAATAGCCTATAGCTCTAGCGTCAAAACTTTAATTATATATCTACCTATGTAATATTTTAATTAAGGAAGACATATTTTCTAAATAAGATATTTAATTTAAATATTATAATAAATTATTTGTGATCTGTTTAAAGGAGTAAAGTGTATTCCTGCAACGAATAAGTTACTCAATTAGTAGTTTTGACATTTCAAAAGGTTAATGACCATTGCTGCACCAGTTCATTTGCGGTGGTAGATTGCGATTTGCGACTATGGACGTAAAGCAGGCGATGTTTAACTATACTATAAAGCAAGTCCTAATCAACCCATAAACTGGGGATGAATAGGGTTAGGCATGGATAATAACGAAGAATGTAATATTATAAAAAAGGCCAATGTTTTTAAATAACATTGGCCTTTTTCAGGTATCAATTAATATATCTTATTATCGCTAATTACTCAGACCTAATTACAACAACTTTAGCTCTAATTACGCGAGCAGGTTTTATTGGGGTTACGTCTTGATTATCTGAGCTTTGAATGTCGATTGCGATGCCCCCATCAAATAATTCATAGCTGTATGCATCTACATTGTATACGTAAGGTAATTGGATATCGCTATTGGAATTGATCGGATGCGACAGATATACCAGTACGCCATCATAATCTAACGTCTCACCATTAATAGCACCATCGCTATCCCATTCATAAGTATAGGAGAGACCATCTCCACTCAATACCCACTGATTAGGTTGAATGTTGAAAGTGTAAGTCCTGTTCAATGGCTCCTGGATAATGGTGTCTTTTTTGCACGACACCAGGCCCAGCGTGGTGGTACAAAGGATTAGTAAAAGCAGTTTTTTCATTGTGTGAGTATTTGATTTGTGTGTTTAATTTAATGAACGCAAATTCATTGCCACAAAATATAATTCAAAAATATATTTTATACTGTAATTAAAATGTTATGCAAAACAAAGTTGTAAAATTAGTCCTTAAACCAAATATTCAAACAAAGTCTGGTCGTTATTGAGTTCGATGATTTCGAATTTGAATTCTTTCATACGTGCAACTAGCGAATCATAATCTGTAGGCTGTGTTAGCTCTATCCCCACAAGGGCCGGGCCATTTTCACGGTTGGTCTTCTTGATAAATTCAAAACGGGTAATGTCATCATGCGGCCCAAGTACACTATTTACAAATAGCTTTAATGCCCCCGGTCTTTGCGGAAAACGAACAATAAAGTAGTGCTTTAGTCCTTCATACAACAGAGATTTTTCCTTGATCTCCTGCATTCTTTCGATATCATTATTGCCACCGCTAATTACGCAAACTACCTTTTTACCTTTTATTTTATCCTTATAAGCATCCAGCGCAGTTACTGAAAGAGCACCGGCGGGCTCAACCACAATTGCATCCTCATTGTATAACTTTAATATAGTGGTGCAGATCTTTCCTTCAGCCACTAGCTGCATGTCATCCAGTACTTTTTCGCAAAGTTGGTAAGTCAGCTGGCCTACTCGCTTTACAGAAGCACCATCAACGAAACGATTTATCTCAGGTAAAGTTAAAGGCCCGCCATGCTCAAATGCTTTTAACATAGAAGGGGCGCCCTCGGGTTCAACACCAAATAACAATATGTCAGGATTTTTGCTTTTTAAGTAGCTGCCTACACCTGCTGCCAAACCGCCCCCGCCAACAGGCATGATCACCACCTCAACATCCGGTAAGTCTTCAAAGATCTCCACACCAACGGTGCCCTGTCCCTCAATAATGCTATAATTATCAAAGGGAGGGATGAAAGTCATGTTGTGTGCTGCGGTATAAGCCAGGGCTTCTATAAGACAATCGTCAAAGGTATCGCCGACCAACACCAGTTCCACGCTATTGTTACCAAACATCTCTGTTTGCTTCACCTTTTGCTTTGGCGTAATTTCAGGCATGAAGATCACACCTTTTGTACCCAGTTTGTCGCAGGAAAAAGCTACTCCCTGGGCATGGTTGCCTGCACTTGCACAAACGATTCCCCTGCTCAATTCCTCAGGACTCAACTGGCTGATCATATTGTAGGCACCACGTAGTTTGTACGAACGAACGATCTGCATGTCTTCCCGCTTCAGGTATATTTCAGCTTCGTACTTTTCAGACAGTTTAGCATTATAGATTAGCGGAGTGTGTTTTACCACACCCGCTAATCTTTTGGCAGCTGCTTTGGAATCTAATAGGGTCATGTATTGCAGCTACTATATGTTATTGGCCAGCCAATCACCTACTTCACTGGTTTTGTATGCTTTATTTTTTCCGGAAAGGTCTTCCGTTACAATACCTTCTGCTAAGGACTTGTTTACAACTGATCTGATCAGTTCTGCTTCTTCTTTCAATCCGAAGGCATCTTCAAACATCATAGCGGCAGACAATACTGTGGCTAAAGGGTTAGCAATATCCTTGCCTGCAGCTTGCGGATAAGAACCGTGGATAGGCTCAAACAAAGAAGTATGAATTCCGATTGAAGCAGAAGGCATCAAGCCCATAGAACCCGAAATAACCGAGGCTTCATCAGTCAGGATATCACCAAACAGGTTTTCTGTGATCAGTACATCATACGAATTTGGCCACTGTACCAAACGCATCGCTACCGCATCTACAAATTCATAGCTTACAGTTACTTCCGGAAAGTCTTTTTCCATATCCTGTACAGTCTCTCTCCACAAACGTGATGTTTCCAATACGTTTGCTTTGTCTACGCAGCAAAGTCTTTTACTACGTGTCATTGCCATTTCAAAACCCAATTTGGCCAGACGCTGAACCTCTGCTCTTGTGTAGGTACAGGTATCAAAAGCGGTGTTGCCATCGTCTTTTCTTCCTCTTTCACCAAAATAGATACCACCTGTCAGCTCCCTTAGGATAATCAGGTCAGTTCCTTCTATACGCTCTCTTTTTAATGGCGAATTATCAATTAAAGAAGGGAAAGTAAATGTTGGGCGTACGTTTGCAAATAAGCCCAGCTTTTGGCGCATTTTCAGCAATCCTTGTTCAGGACGGACCGTAGCTTTTGGGTCATTGTCATATCTTGGATGGCCGATAGCGCCAAACAAGACCGCATCGGCTGCCATGCAGATTTCATGGGTAGCATCCGGATAGGGCTCGCCGACTTCATCAATTGCCGCAGCGCCTGTAATGCCCGACGTCCATATTATTTCGTGGTTAAATTTCTTTGCTACTGCATTTGACACTTTTACAGCCTGGTCTATTACCTCTGGCCCGATCCCATCTCCTGCTAGAAGAGCAATATTGAGTTTCATATAGTTTAATTTTAGTTTTTAACTGGTAATATCGACGTTATATCATTAATAAAAGACAATCGGTCTCTTTTTCGCAATCGTCATCATGGAGTTACTTCAGGATGACGCCGCTTTATAATAAATACTTAAATAATGTTCAGCATTTTTTGGGTAGATTTGATGGCACTTACAGTCTGGTCTGAATCCAGTCCCCTGGTTATGAATATCTTCTGACCTATTTCCCAGGTGATAATCGTTTCGCACAATGCATCTGAATTACTGCCGGGGGCGATCCTTACGGCGTAATCAATTAGTTGTGGCAGACTTCTGCTTTTTTTATCGTACACATTAGTAAGTGCATTCATAAAGGCATCAAACTGACCATCTCCCTGTGCATGCTCTTCAAATTTCTCTCCGTCTATCACCACCGAGATGGTAGCCGAAGGGCGAAGGCCCATTGCATTGGTGAGTACATATGATTGCACACTTACTTTTTCTTCATAAAGATTGCTGTCCAGCACATCTGATATGATGTATGGCAGGTCTTCCTTAGTCACAGTTTCCTTTTTATCACCCAGTTCAATCACCCTTTGGGTCACTTTCTTCAGGTCTTCATCGTTTAGCTTTAAACCTAATTCCTGCAGGTTCTTTTCTATGTTTGCTTTGCCCGACGTCTTGCCGAGTGCGTACTGGCGTTTTCTTCCAAAACGTTCAGGCAGCAAGTCGTTAAAGTACAAGTTGTTCTTGTTGTCGCCATCTGCATGGATACCCGCAGTCTGGGTAAATACATGATCACCAACGATTGGCTTGTTGGACGGGATCCTGACACCAGAAAAGGTTTCTACCAGTTTACTCACTTTATAAATAGACGATTCCTTCAACTGGATCTCGACTTCAGGTACGAAATCTTTGATTACGGCAACGGCGCTGGCCATCGCAGCGTTCCCTGCTCGTTCACCCATGCCATTAACCGTCAGGTGCAGACCGCTTATTCCAGCTTTTACAGCTTCCAAAACGTTTGCTGTGCCCAGATCGTAATCATTGTGTGCATGGAAATCAAAATGGATATCAGGATACCTGGATTGTAATGCAGTTATATATTTAAAGGTTTCCGATGGCGTTAAAATACCCAGCGTATCAGGAAGCAGTATTCTTTTTACCGGTTGGGTAGAAAGAAAGTCGAGGTATTGATAAACGTACTCCGGAGAGTTGCGCATACCGTTGCTCCAGTCTTCCAGATAAACATTGGTAGCAATATTATTGGAACCGGCAAGGTCAATTACGTGTTTGATCTCTGCAAAATGCTGTTCAGGTGTCTTTTTAAGCTGATGAGTGAGGTGGTTTAAAGAGCCTTTAGTCAACAAGTTCTGAACTTTAACACCTGCATTGATCATCCACTCGATCGAAACACCGTTGTCTACGAAAGACAGCACCTCTATCCGGTCTTCATATCCGTTTGCTGTTGCCCAGTTTAAGATGGCCTTTACTGCCTGAAACTCGCCATCCGATACGCGTGCAGAAGCAATCTCTGCTCTGTCTACATGAAGCTCTTCCAATAATAACTGGGTGATGGTTAGTTTTTCTGAAATGGAAAATGACACTCCCGATGTTTGTTCACCATCGCGGAGTGTAGTATCCATTATCTCTATTTTCCTTCTTTCCATGTGCAAGCTTTTGCTTTATTAAAGAGGAAGTTGTAACGCAAACTGCTCAATTTCCGGCTTGATGCTCTGCAGATAGTCAATGTCATCAAAGCCATTCAGCATATTGTCCTTTTTGTACGGACTTATTTCGAAAGTTTCTTTTTCTCCTGTTGCCAAAAGCGTAATCGTTTGGTCAGGTAAGTTTACTTCCAGTTCTGTATTAGGATCAGCAAAGATTGCCGCAAAGATCTTTTCAGAAAATTCAGCACTGACCTGTACAGGCAATACGCCAATATTCAAACAGTTATTTCTAAAAATATCAGCAAAGAAGCTGGATACTACACACCTGAATCCATAGTCATACACTGACCATGCGGCATGCTCCCTTGACGATCCTGAACCGAAGTTCTTACCGCCGACGAGTATTTTACCACTGTAAACAGGGTTGTTCAATACAAAATCTTTTTTTGGTGTGTTGTCAGGATTATACCTCCAGTCGCGAAAAAGGTTGTCGCCAAATCCAACGCGTTCTGTAGCTTTTAAAAAGCGTGCAGGGATCAACTGATCAGTATCCACGTTTTCTATTGGAAGCGGAACCGCAGTGCTTGTAAGTATATTAAATTTATCGTAGGCCATTTTAATCTTTTATTGTGTGTTATACAAGTTCTTCAACTTTCTCTATTAATGTTCTAGGGTCGGTAACTACACCAGTAACAGCTGCAGCAGCGGCAACCAATGGACTGGCCAGCATGGTTCTTGAACCAGGCCCTTGTCTTCCTTCAAAATTTCTGTTGGAGGTACTTACCGCATATTTTCCTGCAGGTATCTTGTCGTCATTCATCGCTAAACAAGCAGAACAGCCTGGCTGACGCAAGGTAAAACCAGCTTCATTTAATATATCCAGCAGACCTTCCTCTTTGATTTGAGCTTCAACAATGTGAGATCCTGGAACCAGCCAAACGGTAACATCCTCAGCTTTGTGCCTGCCTTTTACTATAGAGGTAAATGCCCTGAAATCTTCGATACGGCCATTGGTACAGCTGCCGACAAATACGAAATCTACTTTCTTGCCGATCATTGATTCACCCTCAGAGAAACCCATATAACCCAATGATTTGGCATATGTTGCAGCACCACCCTCTGCATGGGCAGCATCAGGAATGTCATGAGAAATCCCCATTCCCATTCCAGGATTGGTGCCATATGTGATCATTGGCTCGATTGAAGAGCCATCAAAGACTAGTTCTTTATCAAAAACAGCATCAGGATCAGTTTTTAACGTTTTGTAGTAAGCCAATGCTCTGTCCCAGGCTTCGCCTTTAGGGCTAAACTCACGGCCTTTTACATATTCAATAGTTGTTTCGTCCGGAGCGATCATACCGCCGCGGGCACCCATTTCAATGCTCAGGTTACAAACAGTCATCCTGCCTTCCATGCTCATATTCTCAAAAACATCACCAGCATATTCTACGAAATATCCGGTTGCACCGGAAGTAGTAAGCTGAGAGATAATGAACAGTGCCACATCCTTAGGGGTAACACCTATACCTAGCTTACCATTTACATTGATACGCATCTTTTTAGGTTTTGGCTGCATGATGCATTGCGTAGAAAGTACCATTTCTACCTCAGAGGTACCAATACCAAAGGCAATCGCTCCAAATGCCCCATGAGTAGAGGTATGTGAGTCGCCGCAAACAATAGTTGCCCCTGGCTGTGTAATGCCATATTCCGGCCCAACTACGTGAACGATACCGTTTTTTTGATGGCCTAATCCCCAGTGACTGATCCCGTATTCATTTGAGTTTGATTCCAGTGCTTTTAACTGATTAGCAGAAAGAGGATCGGCAACCGGCAGGTGCTGGTCGATGGTTGGTGTGTTATGGTCTGCCGTAGCAAATGTACGTTCAGGATATAACACTGTGATTCCTCTGCTCTTTAATCCTAAAAAGGCAACCGGACTGGTAACTTCGTGAATAAGATGGCGGTCTATAAAAAGCACATCCGGGCCACCTTCTATCTTACGTACTACGTGAGTGTCCCACACCTTATCAAATAATGTCTTGCTCATTTTTTATATTTTTATTATAAGTTTTTTACCAACGCGCCACTCATCATTACTAAGAGATCTTCGTCATTAATATCCATTTTACTATCAGCCAATGTCAGGAAGCGATGATACGCTTCGCCTAGTTCCTCTTTGCTAAGGTTAAATCCCAGTCGTTCCAAATGGAATTTTAAAGCGTGTCTGCCACTGCGTGCGGTAAGCACAATACTTGCGCTCGGGAAACCAACATCCTCTGGTCTGATGATCTCATAGTTCTCCCGGTTTTTCAAGAATCCGTCCTGATGAATGCCTGAACTGTGGGCAAACGCATTGCTGCCTACTATTGCTTTATTTGGCTGTACGGGCATGCGCATTTGTGAGCTTACCATACGGCTGATCTCGTAGAAATTTTTAGTATTGATATGGGTGTGCAAGCCAAGTATCGGATGTGTCTTTAAGATCATGACGACTTCCTCCACAGAGGTATTTCCTGCACGTTCACCAATACCGTTAATGGTACCTTCAATCTGGCGGGCGCCATTTTGCAAACCGGCAATAGAGTTTGCGGTAGCTAAACCCAAATCATTGTGGCAATGCACCGAGATAATTGCCTGATCAATGTTTTTAACATTTTCCTTCAAAAATTTGATCTTGCTTCCATACTGGTCGGGCAAACAATAGCCATTTGTATCTGGTATATTCACCACAGTGGCTCCGGCTGCAATAACAGCTTCTACCATTTGTGCCAGAAAATGGATATCTGCACGTCCGGCATCTTCAGCGTAAAACTCTATGTCTTCTACAAATTGCTTGGCATATTTGACCGCTTCAACGCCACGCGCCAGGATATCTTCCCTGGTGCTGTTAAATTTATGTTTAATGTGCATGTCAGACGAACCGATTCCAGTATGGATCCTTGGTCGTTTGGCGAACTTTAATGCTGCAACGGCAGCATCAATATCACCTTTATTGGCACGTGTTAGCGCACAGATAATCGGTTCAGATACTGCTTTTGAGAGCTCTACAACACTTTGGAAATCGCCAGGACTTGAAATAGGAAACCCCGCTTCAATAATGTCCACGCCGAGTGCTTCCAGTTCTTTGGCAATTTCTATTTTTTCCGGGGTTGTCAACTGACAACCCGGCACTTGTTCACCATCCCTCAAGGTGGTGTCAAACACATAAACTCTATTCGGATCGTGTAACATAATTCTTAGTGTTGGTTTATATATAATTTCATGGCATTATGCATTTTCTAATAGAGTTTCTACAGATTTTACTTCGCCGTTTTTTAATACAATTCTTTTTTCAATACATGCTGGCAGTTGCGACTCAAAATGGCCCACATAGATCAATGTGGTTCCATTTTCACATAACTCATCTACCAGCTGATTAAAATGCTTTGTTTGTTGCTGATCCAGGCCCTGACATGGTTCATCCAATATCAGTAGTTCCGGATTTTTGATGATCGTACGTGCCAGCAGTGCCAGCCTTTGGTGGCCAAGCGGCAGTTCGCTCATCAATACATTTTTATATTCCTCCAGTCCGAAATAATGGACCAGCTCATCGGTTTGCTTACGTTTTGTATATCCCGGATCGCAGAATAATCCTGAACTGTCATAAAATCCGGATGCAATGCTCTGCCATACAGTGGCAGAAGGATCGAAGTACCAGTGCAGCTCAGGTGATATCAGACCTATGCGCTGCTTAATTTCCCAAATGCTTTCCCCGCTGCCTCTCTTATTGCCAAACAAATAGAAATTGTTGGCATAAGCCTGAGGGTGGTCGCCTGTAATCAAGCTGAGTAACGTCGACTTTCCTGAGCCATTAGGTCCTTGTAAAAGCCATTTCTCACCCGCATTAACTTCCCAGTTGATGTTTTTTAATACATGTTTTTCACCATAGCTGATGTTGACATCTATCATCTTAATGATCTGGAAAGAAGAAAATACAGTAGGGTTACTTAAAAATTCTGGAACCGGCCTGGTTACTTGTTGCTGCAAGCCGGAAAAGCGTTGCCCAGCCGCTATCTCATGCAGTCTACCATCTCTGATCTCTGCATAACGATGAATGGAAGCAGGTATTTCCTGTTCGTTACTGATCAGGATCAATTGCGTTCCATGGCTGCAAACTTCCTCCAGTAAAATGTTTAAGTTTTGACGGGAACGGGCATCCAGACCGTTGTAAGGCTGGTCAAGGATTAGCAATTGTGGTTTCAGCCATATCGCTTTGGTAAGCTGTAGTTTTTTATGCTCGCCGCTAGACAACTGGATCAATGTTGCATCCAGTAATTCTGTAAAGTCTAAAGCATCCAAAATTGCTACAACTTCGCTTAAATGAAGCTGATGTTTCCTGGCGTAGTTTTCTAGTTCAGCACGTACAGAAGCAGTTGTCTCGGTAGACTGCTTGTTGTACCGCTGCTGATAGTAAAAGTTAGATTGCCCTTCCAGGTCTTTAAACTGATACCAGTTTGCCACATAGTGCGCTGCGGCCGGCAGCGCACATGAGGTGTCAAAATTTATTTTAATGTTACCGCTATAGCTGATTTGTCCGGCAATGGCTTTGGCCACTGAAGTTTTTCCACTACCGCTTTTACCACAAACCAACCAGTTCTCCCCCCGTTGTATGGCCCAATCCAAACCCTGTAGCACCGTATTTTGACGGTACCTTAGATTAAGATTGGTGATATGGACGACGGGTTGTGACATATTATGCGGTTTTGATTGCTTTCATTGCAGTCATTGCTTTACGCAATTCAGCTCCGATCTGTTCTACCTGGTGTGAGCGGACCGCATCGTTTACAGCTATCAGATTTCTGTTGTCAACCGCCCCGTCTTTGCCTTCATTAAAGTTCTTGCCAACAAGGTCTGTATCTACTTTTGACATAAAATCAGCCAATAGTGGCTTACAGGCCTGGTCAAATAAATAACAGCCATATTCAGCAGTATCGGAGATTACGCGGTTCATTTCAAATAATTTCTTACGTGCAATGGTATTAGCGATAAGCGGCGTTTCATGCAATGATTCGTAGTAAGCGGATTCTGGTTTGATACCAGCCTGAACCATTGTTTCAAATGCCAGTTCCACACCCGCCCTTACAAAAGCAACCATTAAGGTGTAATTATCAAAATATTCCTGTTCGCCGATCTTAACATCCCCCGCTGGTGTTTTTTCAAAAGCAGTTTCACCTGTTTCTGCACGCCATGCTAATAAGTTCTTATCACCTGCAGCCCAGTCTTCCATCATGATACGGCTGAATTCACCACTCATGATGTCATCCTGGTGTTTCTGGAACAATGGACGCATAATGTCTTTCAATTCTTCTGATACTTCAAATGCCCTGATCTTAGCCACATTGCTCAATCTGTCCATCATTGCAGTGATACCACCTTGCTTTAAAGCCTCAGTGATCACTTCAACCCCATACTGAACCAGTTTAGATGCATAACCTGCATCGATTCCTTTTTCAACCATTTTGTCGAAAGACAGGATGGAACCTGTTTGCAACAAACCACAAAGGATTGTCTGCTCGCCCATCAAATCTGACTTTACTTCTGCCACAAAAGATGACCTCAATACACCCGCTCTGTGTCCGCCTGTACCTACGCAATAAGCTTTTGCCTGTGCCAGTCCTTTTCCTTCCGGGTCATTCTCTGGGTGAACAGCGATAAGGGTTGGTACGCCAAATCCTCTTACATATTCAGCCCTTACTTCACTTCCAGGACATTTTGGTGCCACCATGATCACAGTGATGTCTTTACGGACCTGCATGCCTTCTTCAACGATATTGAAGCCATGTGAGTATAACAAAGTCGCACCTTGTTTCATCAAAGGCATAATTGCATTTACCACCGCAGTGTGCTGCTTGTCAGGAGTAAGGTTGATCACTATGTCAGCCGAGGGAATTAATTCTTCATAAGTTCCTACAGTGAAATTGTTTTCTGTAGCATTCTTCCATGAATCTCTTTTGCCTTCAATGGCTTCTTTACGCAAAGTATAAGCAACGTCCAAACCACTGTCTCTTAAGTTTAAACCTTGGTTCAATCCCTGGGCACCGCAACCTACGATTACCAGTTTTTTACCTTTCAGTGCATTTACGCCATCCAGAAATTCTGAGCTTTCCATGAAATCGCATACACCCAGTTGGTTTAATTTTTCTCTAAGAGGCAGTGTGTTAAAATAATTTGACATCGTTTTTATTGTTTTTTTGATTTATTGGTTCGTTTATATTTTGTTTATTTCTTATCTATTTTTTTAGCTTGTTGTTACGGTCTGTTACATGCTAAACACGTTCTTTTCTTTATCCAGATACTCGTTCTCAATCACATCCTCACCAGGCTGCCTGCGCTCAAACTCTCTTAGTTTCCTGTTAAAGCCGTCACTGTCCTTGATGATCGCTACCCTAGCACTTCGTACAAATTCAATTAATCCAAAAGGCTGCAATACCTCAATCAGCTTATCAGTTTCCTCTCTGTGGCCGGTAGCTTCAAATACTGTATAATCTTTTCTGATCACTACCACCCTCGCTCCATTTTCGCGGAGCAGACGCTCTACCAAAACCTTTTCTGCTACAATGTCGGTTGGTACTTTATACAAAGCCATTTCCTGCCAGATGATATCTTCATTGGTATTATAATATACCTTCAGTACTTCCACCTGCTTTTCTATCTGACGTGAAAGCTTACGCACTACTTCCTCCGTTTCATGGATCAGGATATTGAAGCGGTGAATGTGTTCAATTTCTGAAGGTGAAGTATTCAGGCTTTCTATATTGATCTTTCTTCTTGAGAAGATGATGGCGATCCGGTTAAGGATTCCTATGCGGTTTTCAGTATAAGCGGTAATGGTAAATTCCTGCTTTCCTGTTATTTCTGTATCGTTTGAATTGCTCATGATCTACTAATTATTTAAGTCTGATTTCGCTTACACTCATGCCTTGTGGTACCATTGGAAATACATTGTTTTCTTTAGCTACCATTACTTCCAAAAGGTACGATCCTTTGTGGTTCAGCATTTCTTCCAGTGCGGCTTCCAGGTCTTCACGTACCTCAACTTTTTTGCCTGCTATGTAATAGGCCTCAGCCAACTTCACGAAATCAGGACTGGTGATGTCAACAAATGAGTAACGTTTTTCGTGAAATAACTGTTGCCATTGACGAACCATACCCAGAAACCTGTTGTTCAATATCATGATCTTTACATCAATGCCACTTTGCATAATGGTGCCGAGCTCCTGGCAGGTCATTTGAAATCCTCCATCGCCGATAATGGCAACTACTGTCCGGTCAGGTGTGCCAAATTTAGCACCTATAGCCGCAGGAAGGCCAAATCCCATTGTGCCCAGACCACCGCTGGTGATGTTACTTCTTGTCTGGTTGAATTTTGCATACCGGCATGCCACCATTTGATGCTGACCCACATCTGTTACAATTACTGCTTCACCTTTTGTTAGGAAATTCAGTTTATTAATCACTTCGCCCATGGTCATTTCACCACTTTGAGGGTTCAGTTCCTCATGAATGACGGTATCAACTTCTGTTTTGTCGTATGCCCTGAATTCTGCCAGCCATTCAGTATGTACTTTCTGATCGATCAATGCAGTCAGCATAGGTAAGGTTTCTTTGCAGTCTCCCCATACCGGTACATCTGCCTTTACATTCTTATCTATTTCAGCAGGATCAATATCCAGGTGGATCACTTTAGCCTGTTTGGCATATTTGTCAAGGCGACCAGTTACACGGTCGTCAAAGCGCATCCCTATGGCAATCATCACATCACAGGAGTTGGTCTGTACATTGGGGCCATAATTCCCATGCATACCCAACATACCCACGTTAAGTGGATGATCAGTCGGGATGGCACCTGCTCCGAGTATTGTCCATGCTGCAGGAATACCACTTTTCTCTACAAAAGCTTTAAATTCTGCTTCTGCGCTACCAAGCAAAACGCCTTGTCCGAAAAGAATAAATGGTTTTTTAGCTGAATTGATCATTGCAGCGGCTTCTTCCACATATTCTTTCCTTACCAATGGTTTCGGGCGATAGCTGCGGATATGCTCGCAAGGAACATAACCTTCGTATTCGAACATTTGTAACTGTGCGTTTTTAGTGATGTCTATCAGTACAGGTCCTGGCCGGCCGCTACGTGCAATGTAAAATGCTTTTGCCAATACACTCGGAATCTCTGAGGCATCTGTGATCTGGTAGTTCCATTTGGTTACCGGGGTAGTGATATTGATTACATCAGTTTCCTGGAAAGCATCGGTGCCCAAAAGATGTGCAAACACCTGTCCGGTGATGCATACCATAGGGGTGCTGTCGATCTGTGCATCAGCCAAACCTGTTACCAGGTTCGTAGCCCCAGGGCCACTGGTGGCAAATGCCACGCCCACTTTTCCTGAGGTCCGGGCATAACCCTGAGCAGCATGTGTACCGCCCTGCTCATGACGTACCAAAATATGTTTTAGTTTATCGTTATAATCGTAAAGTGCATCATATATCGGCATGATTGCACCGCCTGGGTAACCAAAAATGGTTTCAACACCCTCGGCTATTAGTCCTTCCAATAAAGCTACAGATCCTGAAACTGTTGTCGTTTTTTTAGGCGCTGTCAAAGTGCTTGCTTCTGCTTGTATGGTATCCATTTTATACTTTTTTAAAGGGGTTTTCAATTCTAACCTGTGTAGGCATCTGTTACGCAACCTTCACTGGCATTACTTACTTGTTTCAAATATTTGTAGAGTACTCCTTTTGTGACGGGTGGAGGAAGTTGTTTCCATACCGCCCGGCGTGTAGCAAGCTGCTCATCAGTAAGGTGTACATCGATAGAGTTGTTTACCGCATCGATGGTTATGATGTCGTCATCATGTACCAGTGCGATGTTTCCGCCATCCCATGCTTCCGGGGTAATGTGCCCTACCACAAATCCGTGTGTGCCTCCTGAAAAACGTCCATCTGTGATCAGGGCAACCGATTTACCAAGGCCTGCACCAATAATCAATGAGGTAGGTTTCAGCATCTCTGGCATACCAGGAGCTCCTTTAGGGCCAACTTGTCTGATCACCACCACATCTCCGCTTTTCAGGCGCCCACTCTGGATGCCAGCCATAAGCGATTTTTCTCCATCAAATACACGCGCAGGTCCAGTAAATTTCTCACCTTCTTTACCGCTGATTTTGGCTACTGCGCCACTTGTTGCCAGGTTGCCATACAACATCTGAAGGTGGCCGGTTGCTTTTATCGGGGATTCCACGGGGAAGATGATTTTTTGTGTTTCAAATTCAAGGTCCACTGCATCAGCAACGTTTTCTGCAATGGTATTTCCTGTTACAGTAAGGCAATCGCCATGGATCAGGCCAACTTTAAGCAGGTATTTCATTACCGCAGGTACACCACCTATATTATGCAGATCTTCCATTAGGTAAGTTCCGCTTGGCTTAAGATCGCCAAGTACAGGTGTGCTGTCACTAATTCTCTGGAAGTCATTCAGTGTAAGGTTTAGGCCAACAGATTTAGCCATAGCGATTAAATGCAACACTGCATTTGTAGATCCGCCAAGAACCATCACCAGTACGATTGCATTGTGAAATGCTTTGTCGGTCATGATGTCTGAAGGCAATATATTTCTTTCCAGCAGTACCCTGATGGCCTTGCCTGCAGCCAGACATTCGTTCTTTTTTTCTTCGCTAACAGCAGGGTAGGAGGAGCTGTAAGGTAAGCTCATGCCTAAAGCTTCAATCGCTGAAGCCATGGTGTTGGCTGTATACATTCCACCGCATGCGCCGGCACCTGGACAGGCGTTTTTAATTACTCCCTGAAAATCTTCTTCTTCTAAATTGCCTGCTAATTTTTGCCCTAAAGCTTCAAATGCAGACACAATGTTCAATGCCTGTCCTTTGTAGTTGCCTGAATGGATACTTCCTCCATATACCATGATAGAAGGACGGTTCAAGCGGCCCATCGCCATAATAGAGCCTGGCATGTTTTTGTCACAGCCAGGGATGGTAATTAGTCCGTCGTAATATTGACCACCGCAAATGGTTTCTATAGAATCAGCAATTACGTCTCTTGAAACCAAAGAATAGCGCATACCATCTGTTCCGTTAGACATGCCATCACTTACACCGATGGTACCGAAAGTTAAACCAACCATGTCATTTTTCCAGACACCGTCTTTCACAATCTTAGCCAAATCATTCAAGTGCATGTTGCAGGTATTTCCATCGTATCCCATACTGGCAATACCAACCTGGGCTTTATCCATGTCCGCTTTGGTCAGTCCAATTCCATAAAGCATCGCCTGTGCAGCTGGTTGGGTAGGATCTTGTGTAAATGTTTTACTATATCTGTTAATTTCTGGTGTTTGTGACATAATTAGGTCTGTATCTTGGTTATTCGTGTTGTGTTAATTTTATTATTTGTTTTTTTTAAGCTGTTTATCGTACTATCTAGCTACTAAATAATTACTTCATAATTCTGTTTTTCCAGCACAAGGTTTTTATAGGTGCGTTGTAATGTGGCGCCAGCACTATCAGTCCATTTTAGCGGGAAGTGATATTCGTCAACTAAACTAATTCCTGCTATTTCAGTAGCTGTGCCACAGAAAAAAGCACTGTCGGCTTGTTTTAAATCTGCTACGGTCAACTGCTTTTCAATGATCTCAATATCCAATACATGGCATAATTCTATGATTGTCGCCCGCGTAATCCCTGCCAGGATATTTCCAAGCGCCGGTGTATACAGTTTGCCTTTCTTTTCAATAAAGATATTTGCACCTGGTGCTTCGGCAATATTTCCATTCATATCCAGCAATAATGCCTCATCAAATCCTTTTCTTTTAGCTGCTGTAGTGGCCAGGATCGAGTTTACATAATTTCCACTCACTTTGGCCTGTATAGGTGTTGATTTTGGATTAGGCCGCTCATATTCTGAAATACATACTTTAAGCAATTTATGCCCAAGGTAAGCACCCCAATCCCATGCACAGATCATAATGGAAGCATCATTGCCGGCAATTAGCGACATATTGGCCGGGCAGTAAACCAACGGGCGAATATAAGCATCCTTTAAATTGTTAATTTCAAGTACTTTATATGTTTTATTGATCAGGTCATCGATATCCCATGGGAAAGGCATAGCTACCAGCTCAGCTGATTTTTTTAACCTTTCAAAATGCGCCCTTGCTTTAAAAATACGGGTGCCGTTGTGCGTATTGTAAGCTCGTATACCTTCAAAAACTGCATACCCATAATGCAGCGACTGTCCGTATAGATCAGTGGTTGCTTCTGCTGCTTTCTCAAACTGCCCGTTTAAGTAAAGTGTCGTATTTGAGTTATAATATTGCATTTTGAGGTATATGATTGTATAATAGGTGTTTCATTAAAAAAGCGCCACTTTGGGTGGCGCTTTTGAGTATTTATAAGTATTAAATATTCTTTTACAGCGCCTTTTCCTTCTGAATAATCAGCAGGAGAATTACATTAATAATGACAGTAAATAAGACGTTGACTGAAAGATTCATTTGTTCTCTATTTGTTGTTGTTTATAAAAACCAATTTAGTGCTTGATGTTTAAACTATCAATAGTTCAGTGAAAATATTTGAAAAAAAATATTATACTGTTATTTTTTATTAATTCGATATAATATTCTTAGTTTAAGTGGTAATTCATGTCTTAAAGTGGTGGCTTGTATACCGAATATGAAATCGGTATTCGGTATAGGTGTTATGCTAGCATCATAAATATCCTCGTTTTCTTCTTAAAATACCTAAAGTGCTGACAAAAGTTGATGAAATTCCGGCTTTGTGAACAACAAAAAAGCCCTTTGAATATTCAAAGGGCTTTTCAATATTATCTGATTTAAATATTAAGCAACCCCTTCGGCCAGAACAATAATTTTGTTTTTTAAAACTTCTACCACACCACCTTTAATAATGAAGGTATCTTCACCTGTTTTACTTCTAATAATTACCGGTCCGTCTTCTAAAGTTGAAATAATGGGGGCATGGTCTTTCAAAATCTGGAAAGAACCCATCACACCCGGTACGGTAACCGCAGTTACTTCACCTTCAAAAACTTTCTTATCTGGGGTTAATATTTCTAATGTCATACTAGTTTGCTTCAGCTAATAGTTTTTTACCTTTTTCTATCGCTTCTTCTATGCTTCCAACCAGGTTAAATGCAGCTTCCGGATATTCATCAACCTCACCATCCATGATCATGTTAAATCCTTTGATGGTATCTTTAATGTCAACCAATACACCTTTCAATCCAGTGAATTGCTCAGCAACATGGAATGGCTGAGACAAGAAACGTTGAACACGACGCGCACGAGATACAATCAGTTTATCTTCTTCAGACAACTCGTCCATACCAAGAATCGCAATGATATCCTGTAATTCTTTATAACGTTGTAAAGTTTCTTTTACACGTTGAGCAGTATCATAGTGCTCATCACCTAAAATAGCACGGGAAAGGATACGTGAAGTAGAATCCAATGGATCCACTGCAGGATAGATACCTAACTCAGCAATTTTACGTGACAATACAGTAGTTGCATCTAAGTGGGCAAAGGTTGTGGCCGGAGCCGGGTCAGTTAAATCATCCGCCGGTACATAAACAGCCTGTACGGATGTAATTGAACCACGTTTAGTTGAAGTAATACGCTCCTGCATCAAACCCATCTCGGTAGCCAAAGTTGGCTGGTAACCTACGGCTGAAGGCATGCGACCTAATAGAGCCGATACTTCAGAACCTGCCTGAGTGAAACGGAAGATATTGTCAACGAAGAAAAGGATGTCCTTTCCAGCGCCTTCGCCATC
The DNA here is from genome assembly GCF_004331695.1 of Pedobacter psychroterrae. Lineage (GTDB taxonomy): Bacteria > Bacteroidota > Bacteroidia > Sphingobacteriales > Sphingobacteriaceae > Pedobacter > Pedobacter psychroterrae. The sequence goes on from NZ_SJSL01000011.1 coordinate 37,964, forward strand.
ACCATCACGGAAATATTCTGCAACTGTTAGTCCTGATAAAGCCACACGTGCACGTGCACCAGGAGGCTCGTTCATCTGACCAAATACAAGGGTTGCTTTAGATTCTTTTAACTTTTCAATATCAACTGTTTTCAGGTCCCATCCACCTTTTTCCATTGAATGAAGGAATTCGTCGCCATAGTTGATTACACCAGATTCGATAAACTCACGCAAAAGGTCATTACCTTCACGTGTACGCTCACCCACACCAGCGAAAACTGATAAACCAGCATAAGCTTTCGCAATGTTGTTTACCAATTCCATGATCAATACTGTTTTTCCTACACCCGCACCACCAAACAAACCGATCTTACCACCTTTAGCATAAGGCTCTAATAAGTCAATAACTTTAATACCTGTAAAAAGTACTTCCGTTTCAGTTGACAGATCTTCAAATCTTGGAGGAGCATTGTGAATTGGTCGTCCACCGGTTTTATCCACAGCATTGATGCCGTCAATTGCTTCACCAACAACATTGAACAAACGGCCTTTGATCTGATCACCAACGGGCATCTGGATAGCGGCACCTGTATCTACTGCTTTCATTCCGCGAACCAAACCATCAGTTGAGTCCATGGCGATTGCGCGTATACGATCCTCTCCAAGGTGTTGTTGAACTTCTAAAACGACTTTCTGTCCGTTTTCTTTTGTAATCTCTAATGCAGAGAAAATTTCAGGTAAATGAGCATCGTCAGCAAAACTCACGTCAACTACCGGTCCTATGATCTGCGCTATCTTTCCAATGTTAGGCATATATTGTTTTGGGTAAAATTATAAATATCAAATTGTTAAAGGCTGTTTTACAAGTCCGCAATTCGGTTTGCAAAGTTAAAATTTTTCAACAAGAATTACATATATAAATAAAAAGTTTTTCCACAGTTTTTTTATCGATATTTTAGCGGGTATGAAAACAATATTAGTAACTGGCAGCAATGGCCTTTTAGGACAGAAAATAACGCAGCAGGTCTTGTTAACAAGGCAGTTTAACCTTATCGCTACGGCTAAAGGCCCGGACCGTTATCCGGTCCGAAGTGGTTATATATATGCCGATATGGATATCCTCGATCCCGTTGCCGTAAAAAATGTTGTTGAAATTCATAAACCTGATGCCATTATCCACACCGCGGCTATGACCAACGTAGATACCTGTGAGGATCAAAAAGAGCTGGCTTACCAGTTAAATGTAACAGCGGTAAGGACTTTGGTCGAACTCTGTCAGATTCACAATATCCAGCTCGTCCATTTGTCTACGGACTTCATTTTTGATGGTGAGCATGGCCCTTATGATGAAATGGCAGCGCCCAATCCACTAAGTTATTATGGACAGACCAAGCTCGAAGCCGAAGAAGCGATCAAAACAGCCCAGTGCAAATGGGCTATCCTGCGTACCATCATTGTATATGGTATCGTGAGCGATATGAGTCGCAGTAATATAGTACTTTGGGCCAAGGGGGCTTTAGAAAAGGGAGCGCCTATTAATGTAGTGAACGATCAATGGCGAATGCCTACACTCGCCGAAGACCTTGCTGATTGCTGCCTGCTTGCTGTCGAGAAAGATGCATTTGGTGTTTACAACGCTTCAGGTAAAGATATGATGAGCATTTCTGAACTGGTAGGGAGGGTGGCCGACTACTGGCATCTGGACAAATCACTAATTAATGAGATAAGTGCCGAAACATTAAATCAGACTGCTAAAAGACCCGCCAGAACCGGCTTTATCTTAGATAAGACGATCAGGGAGCTGGGATATAATCCACATAGTTTTGAAGAAGGATTGCAGATTTTGGATCAGCAATTGGCCGGCAACTAAGCGCAGGGTCAGTTTGTATAAATTATTTCCGCAAAGAGGGAGAGGAGAATCTCTTGGTTTCTATTTTCCTCTGTTTTACATTCAATATCAGATTGACAGATTTAATTTCACCGGAGATGATTTCTGTTTGTTGATCTCCCTGCAGGTTTTCTATTTCAGGTGGTAAATTTTCCGTATTGATACGTATGGTATATTTTCCGGTAGGAATAAAAAAGATGTACGAACCATCAGTATTGGTTCTTGTCAGGTAACTTTGGCCATTTTCTCCCATTGCAGTGATTGCCAATCCTTCTTTTTGCTGACCTATTTCGTAGCTGAATTCATTGTAATCATAGGATATGGTACCTTTCAGTGTGCCTGTTTTTTGCAGTGGAATTTCAATTCTTTGTTTTTTTTCAAAGTTGATTTTCTGGTCAGGCGCATACCAGCCCTTTATTTTTGGTACAGATATCCGGTATTCTCCCTGAGGCAGATTTTTATAGTTGATGGTTCCGTCTTTACCGCTTATAAATGCTACATCATTTACGTAAACTAGAAAATTAGAAGCAACTGAATCAGTAGCGTCGTAAATTCCATTTTGGTTGACGTCTTTAAACATCAGAACCTGTAGTGTACCATTGCGGGACCCAATTTTGGAACCCTTTAATTTTTTGGTAATGCCTATTTCAAAAACGTCCGACCGATATTCGCCTATCGCTGACATGTAAGTGTTGCTGTTCACACTGCCAAAAAGCTGTAGTTTAGGAAGAATTTCATATTCAGTCCGGCAGTTTAACTGCATGTTCTTACCAAAGCTATTGTCACTAAAATAATTGAAGCCGCCTTCAGCTCTCAGTTTCCCTTTGAAAAAGGTATGCTGCAAGGTGGGACTGATGTTCACTGTCGACTGTTTTGCCCGTTTTTCTATAAAGTTATTCACCGCTTCTCCAACGTAAAATGACCCTTGCTGGACAGACATGTTCAGATTAAAAAAACGATAGTTATAATTGGCATTCAGTCGGGTATGAAATTGCTTTTTAGAATCCATTGATGAGTTATAATAGCCATTTTGAGTGTTGACGGACATGTATTGGTGTTCAGAAATAGGTATGTTTATCGTAGCATTTACATTCCACGACTGCAGACTGGCTGAACTATTCAACTGCGAATTTAGAACAATGGCATTGTTTGTCTCCGTTTTATAGTTTGGGGAAATGGATATGGTGAACTTATTAAAGAGTTTATGTGAAAATCCAATTTCTGCACTTAGCGTTTTAAATGAAGCATTAAATAACGATAACATTCCAATACTCGCAGGGGCGTAATTATAGTAATCCACACTCGCCCATGTACTCACCGAATTTCCGCGATACATGATACGCTCAGCAAGATTAGTCGCTCCCTGTCTTGAGCCAGGGTAGTATTTTGTACTTACGAAATTTGTACTCGATATTGTCAGCTTATCGAAGCTGCCTGCAAAATCCAAGCTGCCGGCAAAACCATAGTTTGAAACCGGACCATTTAATACATGATCGATTCTCCCTCCGTTTATGCTGCCACTATATTGAAATTTTTTGCCGTTTAGTCCGAATTGATTATGAATAAGAAAGTTGGTAGTTTTCAGAAAGTTGTTGTTCTGATATATGGCTCCGCTTTTAAAATTCCATCTCTTTGTCTGGTGACTAAAACTACCCCAGGCGGCTTCTCCGCTTGAAAAAAGATTTTGAAATCTTTCTCCTAGCAAATTTACACTGTTCTTCACATACCCGCCCTCATACCTGTTATCATTTGTTGTGTCAGCTACATAAAATTCTCCGCCTTTACCCATGATATTGAGATCCAGTGATTTATTTATATTCCCCGCCTTTAATCCCATGTTATGTGCCTCATACCCCAGGTAGGTATTCCTGAGCATGGTAGGTGAAAAACTGCTATTTTTGTACGCTGTCAAGTCTACATTATAGGCCATATTTCCCTGAGGTAAGTTCAGTGTCCCCCTGCCTGTTAGCTGATATAACTCATTAGGACTACCCAGGCCCTGAGAGCCAAGACTAAAACTGTTGTTGTCACGGTTGTTGTTCATGCCTCGTTCCTCAAATTGTCGGTTACTTTTAGCGTTCTGGACACGTACATAATTCGCTTCAAACAATTCCCCATTTGCATATAAACCCGCAATTGTGATGTCAAACCCTTCATTTCCAAACATTTTTCTGTTCACTGGTCTGCTGGAATAGATAAGCGTATCTCCACCAGCCGGTATCGTGAGGAGGATAGCTTTCTCAAAGTCTCCGGTTTCCACAGCATTGGGATAGTTAATTACCAGAGATATTTTTTGTGTTGTATTTCCCTGATTTTGTACCCTTATTGGAATTTTAATGGAGTCCGTCATGTTCTGCAGCAGAATATTGTTAACCTGGGCAAAAAATGTAACATTTTTTTTCATGATGACTTGTAGTTTGCAAATATCACTACTGATAGTAGTTTTTGCTGTGTCTGTTAGCACCGCGTTCACAAGGTATTCTCTGGCAGATTGTGCTTTATTGGAAATGAATAATTTCGTTGGTAAAAAAAGACTGTCACCCGGATTCAGACGGATGATACGGCTAGCCCTCGAGATGAGCTCGAGATCTTCATCGTGTGTGATTTTGGCAGTAGCTACTAATACTTTGCTACTGTTGTTCGTCACTTTAACAGTTAGATTAATCAGCTCCTGATTGCCACCAGTAAGAGTTTTTTCAATGAAATTGATAGAAACATCGTTTTTTAGCTGTGCCATAGCAGCACCTTGCAATACTGTCAAAATGATTATCGTCAGCATAAACCGGAACTTAAAATTATATTTTAACACTCCGGAGCGCATGTTAATTTGGTATGGCGATAAAAACAACACTGGTTGAAAAAGTTCCGTTTGCACCTGAAAATACAGAATTGCCCGGTGCGGTAGAAAACCTTATATTGTATTCTACTTCCTGCTGGGTGTGGTGACTGACCGGATTAGTGATAAAAACCTGGTCAGAAGCCGACAGTGATCGGGTATAGACCACAATGCCCGCATTGGTAGTAGTATATTTCGTCAGCTCCAAACTTACAGCACTAACAGGAATCGTATATGAACTCGATGTAGAAGTAAGATTTGCTGTGCTGGTCTTTACAATCACCTGATGGCTTCCATAGCCAACTATCTTCATTCCCCTGACTTTGGACACTGAAACGCCACTGGCCAGCGCACCTGGAGCACTGAAGTTCATGTTTACGAGGTCTGCTGTATTTTGTAATACAAGGGAAAAGCTATTGGCAGAGGACTGTACCTGAAACGTAGCATTGATGGTTGTGGTGCTGATCAACTGGTTAGCAGCATTATACAGCGAAAATACAATTCCCCCGGTATAACTGCCATTTGGCACTAGCAAATGTATGCCTCCGGCAATAACCAGGTCAAACTTGTGTACCGTACCCCCATTGAAGGAGTCGCCAGACGAATTGATCAGTACCGCATCCGAATTGCTGAGGGCCACCGGGGTATTGGTTACGCCGATCGCGCTTGCCGTCGGACTTCCCGAACTTACCCGGTTAAACTTGAGCGATATATTTTGTGGTGCAACAGTATTCGCACCGTTTACAAAATTTCCCGCTACCCTTGCTTTCACAGTCCAGCCGCGGCAGGTTGCACCATTAGGCGCGTATTGCAGGGTTACTGCCTCATTTGCAGTCGCACCCGCCATCTGCTGTGCATAATTGTTAAAGGTATACTGATTATTGGAGTATCCGGATATCACAGTGCCGGTACAGGTATTGCTGAAAACTACGTTAAAACTTGTAGTGATTTCCTTTGTAGAAATTGCGATATTACTGCTGTTATATAAGGTAAATCTCAATATCGCGGTATAAGTACCTGAACCCACCAGAAGGTGACTTCCGCCTGCTACCACCATATCAAATTTGTGTGCAGCATAATAAGTGGGAGGTGTAGCAAATGCTGCATTAGAATTAATTAAAGTTACCTCTGTGGTGTTCAACGGCACGAGGACATTAGACACTCCCATTGCGCCGGCAGAAGGAGCTCCGGCATCTACCCTGTTAAATCGAATAGAAATATACTGTGGATTTATATTGGCACTTCCATTGGTAAAATTACCTAAAGCCCTGACTTTTATCTTCCAGTTTGGACAGTTAACAGGGGCGGCTAGATTATAGGTAAGTGTGATAAATTCATTAAATGTTTCTCCGGCCAGTACATCAGAATAACTGTCAAATGAATTCCAAATTGGTCCGCTTGCCGATCCGTTCATATCAATACCCGTACATTGCCCGCTTGTTTTCAAAGTAGAAAATGCCATCATACTCATGGTGATAAAAAATATGCATAAGTTATATCCGGATTTCATACTTGTGTTAGTTTAGCGTTCAAATTCCAGCTCTACTACTTTCAATTCATCTTTATTGCCATAACTGATGACGGCTGTTGCATTATACTTTCCTTTTTTTAAATTCGCAGGCAGAGTTATCCTTACAGTGCGTTTATCGCCAGGTAAAGAATACATATCCACATTGTTGATCTTTTCCTTGGCACCGGTTTGTGTATTTAGCAGCTCAAGTTTAATTTTGCTGTCGAGCCAGATATTGCTGGTGTTTTCTACTTCCAATTCAAGGTAGCCAGGCAGTTCTTTATGTTGAGGATCTATTTTATCTATAAAATTCAGAACCTCCATATTTCTTTTTTCTGGCTGGGGAAAAGAATGATACACTTTAACACCCATTCTTACGCTTACTTTAATCATAGAGCCATCTTCTCTCCTGGCATCGCCAGGATTCAACTGAGTAAAGAAAATCATCGCAGTATGCACGCCAACATCTGTCTTTGTATCAGGAGGGGGAGTTATTGAGATGGTGACTTCTCTTTGCTCTCGGGCGCCTAATGTAAAGTAAGAACCGGGCAGCACTTCGATCCAGTTGGTGCAGGATGTTTTAATTGTATTTGCATCATGCATAATGTTGTTGCCAAAAGCATCATAGCTCCAGTCAGATAGAGATACGCCTACCTGGAGTTCCCTGTTATTTGGATTACTTACTTGAATTTTCTGTATTGTAGGTTCTCCGGTGGCAGATTTAAAATAAACCTTGCCCGGACTCACTGTTATGCCGGCCTGGGCATAAACATGATTGCTGAAAAAAATCAGGCCTATTACACAAATATTGATCAAAGTTTTCATGTAATGAATTGCTGGGAATGAATCAAAATAGCGCAAAAGTGTTTAAAGCATAAAAGGCCCTTATTAAGCCTTTTATGTTAAAAAAAGTATCAGGTTCAGCCTATGGCTGAGTTACTGTATATACCACTGGTATAACATTGTTGTTCGCTGATGTTAAGTTGGCAAACTTACCATTTTTACCCACCAAATACTTCACATCAAATGTGTTGGAATCATTTGCTCCATTCCATGATGAACTAGTTTTAGTAATCACTGCTTGCTCCGTTCCTGACAATGTACTAGTAGCGAAGGGATCAAAGTCTGCAGTACTTCCGTTGTTACCGGTTGCGATGCTAGGAGTAATATCTACTGCTCCAGTAGGTAGCACAGAGGTACCTGTAATACTCCCCTCTTTTGCTGTAATCACATAACCAACCGAACTTTTTACAACAATCTGGTTAACTGCTGTAAACTCAATACCATCAGAATATTTAGCGGTGTTGTCGAAGTTCATGGTCATTGCTCCGTCCTGGTTAACTGTCATTTCAAGTACATCAGATAACGTGATATTTAAGTTAACTGTACGGGTTACTTGTCCGAAGGTTTTGCCGGCCGATAGCACTACTATCATCATCACGGCAACTAGGATAATTTTTTTCATTTTAATTTGGTTTTAAAGAGTTGGGTTTTCACGAAAGCTGCAATTTAAATGCCGTCAGCAAAAACTGCATTTAAGCTAAATTAAAGGTCAAATAGCAAGGTGTTTGATGTTTTGTGTGGGTAATATTTTTCTTATTTGGGCAATAAATTCCCCTGTATGTCGTTTTTTTTAGAGAATAATGTACCAAAAACCGGGGTTTTTTATCAGAATTTATTGTTTAAGTAAACCTTTAGTATAAGAAATTTAAATTCTTGGTTAAGAAATTACCCTGGAACCTAATCCTGATCTACTTCCTTCAAAATTTCCTGTATAAATCATTGACAAAGATTTGTGTCTGTCTATTCCTAAAATTGCCTTACCAAATTCGGACTAACCATTTAACTTTATATTACTATGGAAAAACCGAGAAAAGGGACACAGACAGGGACATTTGTTACCTATGAGGATTCTTTTAAAATTGCCGTTGCCCGGGAATACCTTGAAGGCAAACTGAGCCAGGCGCAGCTTGGCCGTAAGTATGGGCTTAGCAGCGGCGAAGTAGTTCGCTATTTCGTGAACTGGTACAAAAAGTACATCAGCCAGGCCGAGGTTTGGGAGTCGGGCAGCCCGCTTGCGTCAAATGCTGATCAGGG
>NZ_SJSL01000012.1 GCF_004331695.1 Pedobacter psychroterrae
TCAACGTTTCAATCTTGTTTATCTTTACCAAACTCCGTTTAGTAAATCCCCGTTTTGTTGGGACTGCAAAGGTAAGAATCTTTTTAACATTGTCAAGCTTTTTTTAAAACTTTTTTTCTTTTATCCCCAGGCATTTTTTTACCCGGTATTAAAGTGACAATAACCCCTGCTTTCAATTAACCAATCAACCTTCATCCCCTTCAACCTTCATCCCCTAATCTTCCTCCGAAGCGGGATGCAAAAGTAGAAAAAATTCCAACCCAAACAAACTAATCCAAACATTTATCCCCAAATAATCCATAACACTATGATAAACAACTAGAAAAAAATACTATCTGGCAAATTGCTTTGCTGAATGTCCCCATAACCCAATCCTACTGCTGTCACCAAATTTGTAGTGGGGAACAAGGATCTTTGGATTCTGTAACTCCAGACTACTTTTTCTAATGTCAAAATAAGCAGTATCGAATCTGTTATCACCAGTAACAGTAAAGCTGGACCAGTGATTCTCATTACCAATGACAGCCTTAAATACTTTAAACTGGCTTCCTTCTATTAACACCGTAGCACGTTCAGGGATTACCATATCGAGAGAATTCCCACTCAAACCTTTGATAAACAATTCTCCTCCATAGTTTTCCGACCCCTGGTCCTTGAAGTGAAAATTACGGGCATCTACCCTATTCACCTTATTTACGATAAATACTACCGCGGCAGCATTAATATAGCGATAGGTCTTTGGTTTAGAATTTACAAAATCAACAGTCACCGTTTCTCCGCTTTGACGAACTTTCACCTGATCCTTTACTTCCTTGCTGATCCAAACACCTTCCCGCTCTCCATATTCAATACTCATCCCGATCATATTAGCGGCGTTCAGCTGAAGCCGCTTCACATCTTCCAACTTCATAAATGAATGCTTACCGAAGCGGTCTCTAAAGGTACCCTTCAAATACTCCGCCTTTAGCGAAAAATTGTATGCCGTTAGCACTCCAAAAAAGAGGAGAATGGCTATTACCAACATTGTTGTACTTATTTTCATATCCTTATATATATACGTTATCTATTTACCCGAGTAATGCGCCAATACAAATTGATCATAACGTTTCATCAGGTCTTCCATTTTAATATCCAGCAAATAAATATTCTTAAAGAATTCCGGCAAATCCTGGTTTAAAAACCGCTCTTTGTTATACTCCTTTATCTTTGTTCGGGCATCTGGCTCTACAAAAAAACCAATACCTCTTTTATTGGCTATGACTCCTCGATTTTGTAAAAACTCATAAGCACGGACTACGGTATTTGGATTTACCTGCAATTCTATCGCTAAATCCCTTACCGAAGGGATTTTTTCCTCCGCTGGCCATCTCCCCAGAGTGATCTGTTCGCTTACATACGCCGCTATTTGCAGGTATATTGCCTCTTTATCTCTAAACTCCATATCAAACTTCTGTTTCTTTCAATTTAAAATAAGCACCCACCCACAAAAGCAGCGCTATGCTGGCAGTCAAATACGGGACCAACCAAATCATCTCAGATCTTTCCAAAAAATAGGACTTCTTGCCTTCGTAGATCATTAATGAACCAAATGGCTCACCAGTCTCTACCGAGGCACCCATCATCCAGTCAATCGAAAACTTATTCAATAACACCACTAACAATAACAGTACAAAAACCGAAAAGGCTGTCTTGATAAAATGTAGCTTCTTAAAGAGTATCGCACCAAAAAAACCCATGGAGTGGATCCAAGCAAATGCAAGCAATAGTGTACTATAACGGAAATCAGCACCAAAATTCATAATTGCCGATTCATTAGTCACCCGTTTCCCCAAACTCATTACTGTTAAATCTATAAGATAAAAACCGGCTACATAAACTAATTGGAAAATAACAAATGAGTACAACCAGGCCACCAGAAATTTTTCGAAATTGGATGCAGGCAACATCAAATAAGCAATTGCTTTTCTTTTATCACCTAGATTTGAAAAAATACCCGTTGTGAATATTGCTCCTCCAATGAACATAAATGTTGTAAAAAACATTTGCCTGGCATTTTCCGACAGAATGAATTTATTCTCAGCCGAAGCATAAACCATCATGAGAAAAAGAATACCCATCAACACACCGAAAGACATCGAGTACATCCGATAGCTTGCGATGGTATGGTTGACAAACAATTGCGAAAATCTTCGCATGCTAAAAATATTGTTCATAATTTTATCGTAAAACTGTTAATACTGAATTATTTCCATCCACAATAGCATTAAAAAGCAGTTCGGTCTCTACTTTACCAAATGTATCTTCCCTACCCGCTACTATCGTATTTACTCCCATAGATTGTGACTCCTGATAAAGCACATCTGCTGACCCAGCCTTCGAAGCGGGGACGAACTGTATTTTTGAAAGTATATCATCTACACTTTTATTGAGTACGACCTCCTTATTATTCAATACAATCAGTGTATCTATCAAGCTGTCCAGATCACGCACCTGATGAGTAGATATAATGATGCAGCGCTCATCGGTAAGCACAGAAGCAATAACTTTTCTAAACTGGATCTTGGAAGGAATATCCAGACCGTTGGTAGGCTCGTCCATGATCAGTAACGAGGTATTTGTGGCAAGGCCTAATGCAATGAGTACTTTTTTCTGCTGTCCAAAGGAAAGCTTGTTCAGCATCCCTTCATGTGGCACATCAAAGTCTGCAAGAATCTTCCAGAACATATCCAGATCAAACTTAGGATAAAAATGAGCGGTACCTTTTGCAAACTGTGCAGCATTGACTGCCGGCAAATACAATTCTTCGGGAATAAAAAACTGCTCCTGTAAAAAAGAGGGCACCCGCCGACTCGACTTATGTCCGTTTACCTTACAAAAACCTGCTTTAGGAACCACCAGGCCTGCAATGTTTTTAAGAAGCGTAGATTTGCCCGCACCGTTTTTACCTAGCAAGCCATAGATATGGCCCCTTTCAAGTTTCAAATTGAGCGAATTGAATAAAAGCGACTTAAGCCCGTACCCAAATGTGAGATTAGAAATTTCTATCATTAGCGTTATATTTACTGTACTAGATATATAGTACACTACAAATATATACAATGAATTCATAATTCAAAGCAATTCTTTAAAAAATTTGATCGGACATTCCTTTGTGATAGCGCTCCTGCTACTTTGAATACCATACATCTTCCAGGACATGTGCGGTATACCGGCTCGGTATGTGGGTTGGTTTAGGCCAGTTTTCAGAGGGCATTGGGAAGGGGTTGGATATGCCTAAGGCTATACCAACCCCTATCCAACGCATACGCTAGGCTTACTCAAGGCCCTCTCAAACTTAGCGCGGTATCGAAGCGATACCGGAAGTCTACTTACGTGTCACTACAGTCAGCACTCAAAGCGCGGAGCTAAAACCCTCCTGATTAATTGTTAAATTATGTTAAGCGTTTGTCAGCATGAATGCCTTTACATAGCTTAGCGTCCTATTATTTTTAATTGACGATATCGTATTATTAACTTATCTTTGCAGAATGTTTAAAATTAAACACGTATTATTATTAAGTTTCACCGTTCTAACCCTTACCATAGCGGGTTGCAAAAGCCAGTTTGAGAAGATCAGGCTTAGCAATGATGTCGCTAAAAAGTATCAGGAGGCGATGAGATTATACAATAAAAAAAGCTATTCCAAAGCACTGATCTTATTTGAAGATCTTTCTCAAAAGTACAGAGGAAGAGCAGAAGCAGAGGAATTGAATTATTATTACGCCCAGACACTTTATAAATTGAGGGACTATACCACAGCCAGGTATCAGTTTAAAGCATTCGCCGACACCTACCCTACCAGTAAGTTTGCTGAAGAATCCAGGTATATGAGTGCTTATTGCTATTACCTTGACTCTCCTAAGCCTAGCCTGGACCAGGAGAATACCCTAAAGGCAATAGATGCGCTACAATTGTTTATCAATTTTTATCCTACTAGTGAACGTGCCGTTGAGGCTACCAAATACATTGCTATACTACGTACGAAGCTAGAAGATAAAGCGTTTGCAAATGCAAAAATGTATTATGAACTAGGGGATTTTGACATCACCAATTATAAAGCTGCTGTTATTGCATTAAAAAATGCCCAGATTGATTTTCCGGATATAAAATATGCAGAGGAAATGGATCTGCTGATTGTACAATCGCAGTACGAATACGCAAAAAACAGTTATGAAGTGCGTCAGGAAGAACGTTATACAGAAGCCATTGCTTATGCAGATGAATTCCTGGAAGCGCATCCCGAAAGTAAATTAATAAATCAGGCAAAAGAATTGAGGAAAGATAGTGAGAATGGCATTGTCAATGCAAAACGGATCATTTCTGCAAGGACTGCCGATTACGAAAAATATCAAAAACAGCTTGCAAAAGAGGCTAAAAGAGATACTTCTGCCATAAATATAACCCCCATCAAATAATGAACACGAATAAACCCGCTGTACCGAATACTACGGTTACTAGAAATGTTAATGATCTGGATCAAAAAACCGGAAACATCTATGAGTCATTAGTAATTATTGCTAAAAGGGCTAATCAGATTTCTAATAATATGAAAGAAGAACTTCATGGCAAATTGGCTGAATTCGCTTCTTCTAATGATAACCTGGAAGAGATCTTTGAAAACAGGGAACAAATCGAAATCAGTAAGCACTACGAGCGCCTTCCAAAACCTTCTTTGATCGCGATCGATGAGTTCCTGAACGATAAAATCTATCACAGAAATCCTGCTAAAGAGCAGCAATAATAACTGGCATAGGGATAAATTGCTACATGCATTCATACCATGCTAAAAGACAAAAATATTATACTTGGCGTTTGCGGCAGCATCGCAGCTTATAAATCAGCTACACTGGTTAGACTGCTCATTAAAGCTGGTGCAAACGTCAAAGTAATACTTACTGCTGATGCGGCCCATTTCATCACGCCCCTCACGCTTGCTACTCTATCAAAACATCCTGTTTATACACAATACTTCGAGGAAGAAACCGGGGTATGGAGCAATCATGTCGAATTAGGCCTTTGGGCCGACTATATGATAGTTGCCCCTGCCAGTGCAAATACACTTGCCAAAATGGCTTCAGGGTTGTGTGACAACCTGCTTACCGCTGTTTATTTATCGGCCAAATGCCCTGTACTTGTAGCACCGGCGATGGACCTCGACATGTGGAAACATGACAGCACACAACAAAATATAGAAAAACTGCTTTCCTATGGAAACGTGCTGGTGCCACCCGGAAATGGTGAGCTGGCTAGCGGGCTATTTGGCGAAGGCAGGATGGCTGAACCGGAACAGATCGCTTTGTTTCTGGAAGATTTCATTAGAAAAGGATTGCCCCTGCTAGGCAGAAAAGTACTGGTTACAGCAGGCCCTACCTATGAAGCCATAGACCCTGTAAGGTTCATCGGCAATCATTCGTCAGGCAAAATGGGCTTTGCTATCGCTGATGAGTTTGCGCGCCTAGGCGCTGAGGTGGTCTTGATCACAGGACCCACAGCTGAAAAAAGCAGTCATACGCTAAAAAGAATTGACATAGTCAGTGCAGCACAAATGCTGGATGCCTGCAGACAGGAGTTTGAAAATGCAGATATTACTGTAATGAGTGCCGCTGTAGCAGATTACACACCGGTTACTACTGCAGCACAGAAGATAAAAAAGACGACTGAAGAGTTTAGTCTGGAATTGAAAAAAACAACCGATATCCTGGCATCCCTGGGCAGCCTCAAAAGAGCTGATCAGATTCTGGTGGGCTTTGCCCTGGAGACAGAAAATGAAGAAGCACATGCACAAGCCAAGCTGACCAGAAAAAACCTGGACCTCATTGTACTCAATTCCTTAAACGATAAAGGAGCCGGTTTTAAAATGAATACCAATAAAATAACTATCTTTAATAGATCATTTGAGAAAACCGTTTTTGAGACAAAATCTAAAACAGCAGTCGCCAAAGATATCTGTAATGAAATATTGAAGCTTCTTTAGCATGAAAAAAAGGCATTGTTTACTTGTTTTTCTACTTGTCTTTTTCACTGCGTATGTGAATGCACAGGAATTGAACGCCAGGGTGCAAATACTGGCCCCTACCGTACGTAACATTGACAAAAGGAATGTAGAAGTGCTGCAAACAACCATTAGGGACTTCCTCAACAACAATAAATGGAGTACAGAAACATACACTCCTCAGGAACGTATTGAATGCAATTTTGTAATCACCATAACCGACTGGGATGGAAACGCCAACTACAAGGCAGAAGCACAGCTGCAATCAAGCAGGCCGGTATATGCCGCAGCATACAGTACCACTTTGTTAAATTTAAGTGATAAAGATTTTGATTTTACCTATACAGAAGGGCAGTCGCTGGATTTCTCTGATCAGAATTTTATATCCAATCTCAGTTCGCTATTGGGGTTTTATGCATATACCATCATCGGATTGGATAAAGACAGTTTTAGCAGCCTTGGTGGCACTAACTTTTATAAGAAGGCACTTACGCAGGTGAACAATGCACAAGCATCCGGCAGTAAAGGCTGGAAGCCAGCTGATGGGCTGCGCAACAGGTACTGGCTAAATGAAAACCTGCTCAATAAAAGCTTTGAAGACCTTCGGTCTTTTATTTACGACTATCATTTTAACGGGCTCGACCGCCTGCAGGACAATACCAGTCGCGGGGTAAAAAAAATGGTTGCCATACTTGCTACGCTCACCCAGATGGATAAACAAAAAGTAGGCGCTATTTTCCCCAATTTTTACTTTGCTTCTAAAGCAGATGAGTTAGTCAATGTATTCTCTATTCCTACCGGTGACCCTACCGACAGGATCAAGGCCTATAATCTATTGGCCGAAATAGATCCGGCAAACATCAATAAGTATGAGGCACTTAAACAAGCTCCTGCCTCATTACAACCCGATATTAAAAGGAATAAATAATTTATTTAAGATTTATTTGTTTTATACGAATACATTCGTACATTTGAATACGAAACAATTCGTACAATAGATTATGGGAGTATTATCAAACCTTAAACCGACGGAAAGTGAACTGGAGATCTTACAGATATTGTGGGAAAAAGGTGATTGCACGGTAAGGGATGTACATGAGATTTTAGGAAAAAACAAAGATGCCGGGTATACTACAACTTTAAAGCTAATGCAGATCATGCATGAAAAAGGTTTGGTAACACGAGATACCTCTTCAAAAACACATATATACAAAGCATTGATCAATCAACAGAAGACCGAGCAGCAGCTGGTTACTAAAATGATCGACAATGTATTTAACGGCTCTGCAGCCAGATTGGTAATGCAGGCACTAGGCAACCACACAGCAAGCAAGGAAGAGATTGATTCGATAAAGAAATATTTAGATGAACTAGGTAATAAATAAAGCTATGGAAGCAATTATTAACAATCTGATCAAAGCCACAGGATGGAGTATCTTTCACTCGCTATGGCAGGGGGCTATTATTTACGGAATACTATTGTTCCTGGTGTCGGCATTTCCGAAAATCAACGCCAGAATAAAGCACAATCTGGCTTTCACTGCACTATGCACTATGTTTATCGGATTCTGCATTACATTCGCCTCAATATTTAAAATGCCTTCTGCCACCCAAACTTTTGCAACGGCCCCGGCGATAACTGCAGACCAGTACCAATACCTGCTCAGTTTGCCGCAGGAAATAAGCAGCAGTACGGAAAATATATTTCCCTACCTGGTGAGCGTATATGGAGTCGGATTGTTATTTCAGATATTTCTTTTAATGGCGGGTTATGGCAAACTGACACAATTAAAAAGGTCACAGCGCAGCCCCGTTCCTGAAGAATGGCAGCTAGTATTTAATGAAATGGTCAGTATGCTCAACATACGCAGGCACATAAGTTTCCATTTGTCTGACAAGGTCAATGTGCCCCTGGTAATAGGTTACTTTAAGCCGGTAGTATTATTTCCATTCGCCCTTGCTGCGCAGCTGGATATTAAACAGGTAGAAGCTATTCTGATCCATGAACTATCGCATATCCGTAGAAATGATTACCTGCTCAACCTGGTAAAAACAGGTATCGAGACCGTACTTTTCTTCAACCCATTTGTATGGCTTAGCAGTAAATTCATCAGTATTGAAAGGGAACATGCTTGTGACGATCTTGTTGTTAAGTTTACCGGTACTCCGGTCACTTATGCACACGCGCTTTTAAAACTAGAGATCCTCAAAGACAAAACCAGCCCTGCCCTGTCAATGGCTGCCACAGGAAAAAACCAACACTTGTATCAACGTATTAAAAGAATCACAGATATGAAAACAAATTACATGAATGCAAAGCAAAAGATCTTTGCCTTTGCGCTAACCATCGCCACGGTAGGTTCGCTTGCTTGGATTAACCCTGCCAAAACAGTTTTTGCTGCTGACAAAAGCAAGCCCGGTGAGCAAAACATAGAAATCTATGGCATGGATATCAAATCTAAAATGCTAAATCTACCCGAGATAAAAACCAATCCTGCTAAACAAAAAATACAATTGCCGGCCGATACTTCCAAAAAGAAAAAGGTAGTTAAGATTATCACAGTGGATGCAAAAGGGAACAAACAGGAATATAATTCAGTAAAGGAAATGCCCGACAGCATCAGGGAAGAAGTGATCAGGGAAACGTTCTTGTACGATAATGATTATAGTTTCAAATTTGACATGGATTCTCTGGTCAACAAAAGCCTGGTGTACATCAAATCGCCTGAATTTAAAGCGCAAATGGAACTGGTGAAATTGAATGCGGAAACAATGGCAAAAGCATACAACATTCCGGAGTTCAAAGCGCAAATAAAATTAATGGAATTGAACGGCGCGAAAATGGCCGAGCAATTCAACTCCCCTCAGTTTAAAAAACAAATCAAGCTTATTGAGCTAAATGCAAAAAAAATGGAAAAGCATTTCAACTCTCCTGAATGGAAAAAACAACAGGAAGAGCTTATGAAAAACTCTGAAAAGCTAAGGTTGAAATTTGATTCACCTGAATGGAAAAAACAAATGGAAGAGATAAAAGAGCTGCATAACTCGAGTGAGTACAAAGAGCTAAGAGAAAAATTCGATAAAGATCTTAAGAAACTGAAAGAGAAAAAAGGCATTAAGTCGGATGTCAAAACATTCAACTTCTCGACTGGAGATGACCTTAACATTATAGATGACCAATCATTAGAACCGGCCAAAGAAGACGTTGCCGTTAACGAATAAACCACACAATAACTTGGGTAAGCAGGCAGGAGAGAAATCTTCTGCCTTTCTTGTTATGTATGGACTAGTTTTCCTAATTTAGCCAAGTAATATGCTACAAAAACTTTCTATTCGTAACTACGCGCTGATTGACAGTGTCGATCTGGAACTTGACAAGGGCCTGAACATCATTACCGGCGAGACTGGTGCTGGCAAGTCCATTATGCTTGGTGCGTTATCTCTTATATTGGGGCAGCGAGCTGAAACCAAATACTTCTTCAATCAGGACAAAAAATGCATTATCGAGGGTATATTCTTATTGCCGGATGAGAATTTAAACCCCATTTTTGAAGAGAATGACATTGACTTTCACAAAGAAAGCATTTTAAGAAGAGAAATTTCCACCGATGGCAAATCGAGGGCTTTTATCAATGATACCCCAGTTACCCTTGCGGTAATGAAGCAGGTTGGTGAAAAATTGATAGACATACATTCCCAGCATGCTACCATGGAAGTGAGTGACCCTGCCTTTCAGTTGGCGGTAGTAGATACGCTGGCCGGTCATCAGGAACTCTTAGCTGATTACAGGGGAAAATATAAACATTATAAAAAAAGCCAGCAACATCTTTCTGCCTTGAAAGAGGCCGCAGCAGAAGCCCGCAGCAAACAAGATTACGAAGAATTTCTATTTAATGAGCTTGAATCAGCCGCGCTGAAAGATGGTGAACAGGAGCAGATGGAGGCGGAACTGCAATTGCTAAATAATGCGGAAACCATCAAACGCAGTCTAAGCAATAGTTATAGCCTCTTAAGTGAGCAGGAAATGGCGGTGCTCCCCATGCTGAAAGAAGTGGTCAGCCAGATTCAATCCATAGAGCAATTCAATCCTGACTATACTGCACTTGCAGAACGGCTGCGCTCTTCACTCATAGAACTTAAAGACATTGCCGGAGAGACCGTAGCCCTGGATGAGCACATAGTTTTTAATCCGGCCAGGATTGAAGACATTAACACAAGACTCGATGCCATCTATTCTTTGCAGCAGAAACACAGGGTAAATACCATATCAGCACTGCTGGCTATTCAGGAGCAGCTATCCAATAACCTTAGTCAGCTGCTGAGCAGTGACGGGGAGATAGACAAACTGGGCCAGGAGATTGCCGGAATGTTGGTAGAACTGGAGGCCATAGCCGATCAGCTGTCGTCCAACCGTATCAAATCTATTTCAATCACCGAGACACAGGTAGCAGAAGTCCTCACTAAAGTGGGCATGCCAAATGCCAGGATTAAGCTGGCCCATACCTTGCAGGAAGCCCTTAATAAAGACGGTAAAGACCAGATCACATTATTATTTTCAGCAAACACCGGGCAGGCACCAGCCCCGGTAGGTAAAGTTGCCTCAGGCGGTGAGCTGTCAAGACTTATGCTGGCCATTAAATCTATCATGGCCAAACATACGGCATTACCCACCCTGATATTTGACGAAATTGACACCGGAATATCAGGAGAAACAGCCCTGAGAGTAGGTGATGTAATTGGCGAACTGGAGCAGAACATGCAGGTGATCTGCATTACACACCTTCCTCAAATAGCTGCCAAAGGTGATGCACACTACTTTGTATATAAGAACGAGGATACTGAAAGAACTACTACCGGTATAAAAAAACTGCAACCGCAGGAACGAATACATGCAATTGCAGAAATGCTAAGCGGCAAAGACCCAGGTGTATCCGCATTAAAAAATGCACAGGAATTATTGGGAATCGGAACCTGACTTACTTAATTCTGATACTTACAGCTACGCCAGGTGCACTCTCTCCCATTTTAGATACAGAGGTGATCACGTAAGTATTTAGTTCAGTTCGCGTAGCAGCGCTGTCTTCATAAAAGCTGGTGGCCTTGTCTATCGTGGCCAGCAATGTACTTTCTGAACCTTTTAACCTGTAAATTTTATAATTAAGAAGACCCGATTGGGCTGAATTGTCCCATGACAAAAACACAGAACCACCTTTAGTGGTTAACTGTATTCCTGTAGCAGGCAATAACCTTTTGGATTTAAATCCGCTTACTACCGGCGCACTTAAGGCACTTTCCTGCTTGTTGACACTTAGCGACTGTACTGCATACTCATAAGTTACCCCATCTGCTATTTCTACATCCTTATAGTAATTCAGCCCTGCACTAAGTGGATCCCTATTAAGTAGCTCAAACTTATTCACAGGCGCGGTGCCATCCACCTTTATTCTTTTGAAAAGGTTGTAGCCCAACACATTTTTATCTGATTTATTATCCCAAAATACCACCACACTGCTGTCAATCATTCTTGCATTTACATTTACCGGAGTAGTCAATTTTACGGTCGAGGGGGCTGCTATGTTTACTTTTTCAGAATAACTGCTAATCGCATACGAAGTATTAACTGCCTTTACAGCGTAGGTATAAGATAGGCTATTTTGTGCAAGAGCGGTGCTATCTGTATATACAATTTCCGTACTGTCCGTGACAATCAGTTCAGATATCTGCTTTAATGAATCCTGCCCGTTCCCGCTTCGGTATACATAATACCCACGTGTATAGAAATCGGGCCTGTGCCATGTCAGTCTAACTTTACCATTTGCGATCTCAGCCTGCAGGCCACTGGGAGCCACTGCCTTTTTATTTGCTTTAAGCATTCCTGAAAACCTCACTGATAGCACACCCGGCCCATAGATCGTAGCGGGCTGCAGCGAATAGTAATAGGTCTTTACAGGATTTACCTTTCTGTCAAGAAATTCTGTGGTTGCTGCCGCTACGGTTCCGATCAATTCGTAACCAGCTCCTTCATATGATGTGGAGCGATATATGTTTACCGTCCTCACGTTTTCCGTATTGTCAAGCTTCCAGTTGAGCTTAATTGCGTTTTCCGCCTCCATGCTGGTGGTTTTCACTGACATCACCATCGCCGTATTATTAAAAGTCGTATTCGCAATTTTTACGGTATCCGAAGGCAAGCCCATATTGCCAAGGTCATCGAAGGGCAATGCCACATATCTATAGGTAAGGCCCGGTGCCAGCAGGGTATCTACCGCCATATAAATGGTAGAATCCGCCTTGTTGGTGATTCCAGTATAAGCCGCAGCGGGTTCAAAAGCTGTCTGCATGTAAACCTGTCGCATTAAAACAATGCCTGCTGGTTGTTGTATACCATTGCTATAATACTTAAGCACGTGGCTCTTATTAAACGGCGATATGGTTTGTGTAACCAACTGATAGTCTGTCGACGGCATTTTTGGATAGCTTGAAGTAATCACCTTTTCCCCGAGCGCTACTTTTCCATCGTAGGAAAAAGTGGTTATTTTGTAGGTGTAGCTCAGGCCCCGTTTTGCCGTTGCATCATAGTATGCCGTATTTAGCGCTTCTTTAAAAGCAGGCGTATTTCCGTAATAAAAAATAGAATCAGTAATATCTGAAGACAGCACCAGGTTCCATATGTTTTTATGAAAGCGTGTTTCGGGCAGTTTAAACGTAGGATATTTCCTCCCTGCCTGTGCCAGATTTGCATAAAACATAGCAGAATCCTGATCAAAGTGCAAGTTTGCAATCTGTTCCCAACTACTGCTATCCGCCGCCTTGCGGCTAATCGAATAGCTGATAGATTTTGGGATAGACTTTCCCAGATCAATATAGATTCCCGATGCCGCTGGCTTTGCTTCTTGTGCCGATAGTTTGATTATACTAAAGAATGCGGTTACAATAGTGATGATGATTGCTTTCATGGTCTTAATTCATTTAAAATGTTATTGTTTTACTTCAGCACAATTATTTACAGCGGCTTTGTTTGTTGACAGGTCAAAACTCACATTTGCAGGTGAAGTAGTAAACCTGGCTTCCGCAGAAAGGTTGAACTCTCCTGATTTACGGATATCGTCCATCAGCGGAATTTTCTGTACCACGGTATAGCTTAGGTTTAGGCCAGCCATTAAACTTGCTGTAAATGCTTTACCATAGACATAGGCAAACCGGCTTTTTACATCTACAGATACGCGTCCCGATGCTGAAGTACCTGTGATAGATGATGCCGCTACAGACACCTCTCCAAACGCACCTACCGCTAATGTGATTGCCGGCGCGGCATCAAAGTTTACGAATATAGAAGCGTCCACGCCTACTTCAGCGGCCAGGCTAACACTCAGCAAAGGAAGCAAGGGCGGCAAGTCAATCTGTTCATTCAAAGGTTTAAACAGGTCTTTCCGTCCGGAAACCAACAGGCCTATCAGGTTGTAAGGCTGATTGGCCGCCGCACATATCGGCAGCTCTTTGTTGCGGTTAAACTGCATCGTTCTTTTCAGCACATCCATGGAGATATCATTGTATTTGCCCAACAGTACCCCTGCCCTGACAGGACTAAACGGTGGAATTCCAAAATCCACATCTCCCGCCGCCATCAGGTAAAATCCGTTGCCGCCCATGGCAATCTCTGCTTCACCGGTCATGCTTACGCCACCAAGGTTCATGTTTTCCATTTGCAGGTTACCAATCAGTTCTTTTTTGGCCCAGTTAAACACCAGCCGCATACTGCCAAATGGCGTACTCATACCAGAGACCTTCAGTTCCCCGTCATCGCAGCTCACCTCTCCATATACCTTAAATGGCATAGGATTTTCTCCATCAAAACCGGCCATTGGCTTTCCTGAAGTCCGCATCTTCCCTGTAAATGTCAGATAGTCCCAATCTCCGCCATCAACTTTTGTAGTAGTGTTTGTCACATCCATATTCACTGTTTCCGCAGGGGTCTTGCCCGGATAGCTAAAGGATGCAGGTCCGTTTTGCCCTATGGTAGTTGAAGTCGGAGTATGTGTTAGCAATACACCGATGGAGTCCAACTGGTTGTTTGGCTCGTACACCTTGCCGTACATTTTAAGCTCATTATCCGTAATGGTCTTCAGGTTGTCAAATTTATTGCTTTTGTTTACTGGCGATTCAAACACCACATAGCCTTTTCCAATGTCAAACTTGACCCCTTTGAAATCCGGTGTTACCGTATTGGGGCCAGTATATCTAAAGCCACCATAGAATGTTTGCAGACGGGGAATACCAAGATCTACATTGCCTAAAACTGCAAAACTGGTATTGGTAGATTCCAGCATTAACGGCTGGAATTTCACAAAACCAAAAGCATTGATCGTTTTGGAGTTTGGCGCAAAGTCTACGTACTGCTCACCATTACTTACCAGTGTCACCGCGCTGATCTCCAGATCTTCTTTAAATCCCTGCAGGTTATTGAGCGTACCTGCGGGCTTATTGCCCTGGCCCAGCATCCTCAAAATATAATGCTGACCTGATATCACGCCAATTTTTGAATCGATACCGAAAGTTGATTGTGTTCCGGGCACTACATTCAGGTTTACGATGTTGCCCAACTTAATACTGTTCAGCCTCGCACTGTCTATCAGCAGGATGTCATTGCGCAACCTGAACTTATCAAAAGGAATATCCAGCGCGCCTGTCCTGATCTGATTATTACTTCCTTTGAGGGCTACAATTCCGCCCTCTTCAGTAGAAAACTCCCACTTAGGCACATAAATCGTCCATTTGTCACCCAGCTTAAACTCAAGCGGAGTAGTACCGTTGATTTTACTCACGCTGCTTTTATCGATCAGTACTTCCGGCAGGCTAATGGACAGTGGCTGGCTGTTTAATGTGTTTATACCTGAGGGTTTGATCACAGGCAGCAACCTGATCTTGCCATTGGCAAAGTAGGTATCTGCCGGACTGCTCGTGGCAGGGAAATTCAACAGTCCAAAATTGATCCCTTGTTTATATTGATTGGTAAAATGATAGGAAAGTGGCTCAGTTTGCTTCTTAGTACCGAAACCTGAGAAAGTATTGCTGTATGTATCAATCTCATTAACAGTGCCGTCTGGTGAGGTAGATTTTGTCTTTGGAGCAAAGTAAAATTCCGTTCCGCTAAAAGAAAGATAGGTACTTGGAAAATCAAACGAATTGTCTACAATCTTAGCGCTGATCTGCAATGCCCCATTTCTACCATCTACATTCTGCAAGGCTATCGGGCTTCCATCTACACCCATGATCAATGCGTTGTATGATTCTTTAAATCTAGCTTTAAATTGTACTCCATCCAGGGGCACCAGTTTATTTTCCGGCACTACGTAGTGTAGTCCATTGTTATCCCTGCCCGCAGAAACCACCGGAAGATTTACAAAACCCAGCCGCATTTCGGGGTTTGGCAACTGAAAGTCTCCCTTTGCGTTTGCCAGATCTATTTCTCCTGTAATTACAAACCCTCTATTGGTCTCTATCGCTGCTTCAAGAATTACGTTATAGCCAAGCAGCGTTGTTAAATTGACACCATCCACCTGTTGCAGGTCAAAATTTGCGGTAACGGTTTGTTCAGGGTTAATGCTTTGCTTCTGCGCCAGGATCGTACCACGTTCTGTGGCAGCACGTCCCTCTGGTGCTGAGGCAGTGATAGTGACCTGATAAGTTTGCTGTCCTACCCTTGTTGGCTTTATTCCGGTCAGCATGTACCGGCCATTTCCATCGGCTATCTGCGTCACGGGCAAAGCAAACCTATTATCATCCACATACACTACTGCACGGGGCAGTGGTTCTCCATTCAGCAGTACCTGCCCCTGCACCATCACGCCCATATCCATATCCAGAAACTGGTTAACAAATTTCTTAGTCTCTTTATTGGTAAAGGTAAATTCACGCGCTATGAAATCCTCGTTCTTAGGCTTTACCCTAACAGTAAAGTTTTCTTCGCTGATGTTCATGAAGCTATACTGGACTACCCCGCTTGCATCTGTCACCAGCGTAGTGTCTAGTATTTCAATTTTTGTCTGTGGAAGTGCTACCATCACGCCATTTTTATTTCCGCGAACGATAAACCTGATGCGGTGTTCCCTGGTGATAAGCCTTCGTTCATAGATCTTCGCATTTTCTGCTTCAGTCATATAATTGATCGCAAGGGTATCATTAAAGTATTTCAGGTCATTGGGAATGATGATCAGCCTGGCCCCGGTATTCATAGGTGTGTAGGCCACAAATGATTGTTTACAGGTACTTGTCAGGTAATTTGTAAATGCGGTATGTGATACATTGCTCAGGTTAAATGATTTGATATTTCCACCTATCGGGGTCACTCCAATACCGGTCTTCCCCATCTTCGTACCTCCACCCTTGCTGGGTTCAGCATAGTCCAGACTGCAATCGCCTGTAGTTTCCTGTATAAAATCCAGCGCCTGGATTTTATACAGCGAAGGTATGTGTTCGTTTTTTGCATTAACCACATAACCTTTTAAAGACGCCGCAGGAGTGAAGTAATAATTGGCAAAGAACTTTTGCCCTTTTTTCATAATACCTACCGGAAATCTGTATTCATTGTTTTCAGTATTGTCACTTGTATTTGTAGGCGTATAACCATCTACAGATATGGTAACCGTAGCCCCATTTGATAATAAACCTGATTTATAGTAAAAATATCCATCCGGGCTGACGTTGGCAGTAAAGCTGGAGGTAGCGGTCTCTATTCTTACAAAAGCAGCCTGTATCCCTTTAGTACCTACACTGTTCAGGATCCTTCCGGCAATCACAGGTTCATCAGGTGCAAGAATCAGGTTTACCGGAAACTCTTCTTCCTGAAAATCACTATTGAAAAGAAAGTCTTTGTACAGTGCCTTTATTTTATCCACCTCATTGTCTTTAAACTGGAAGTTGATCGCTGTCTGATCAGCTATATAAGACGAACTGTTGTTCGCTTCTTTACCTATCACGGCTTTTAACGTATATGGCTTATTTCTAAGTAAATGTGTAAATATTACTCCTTCAGGATTAGTGACACGCTGATCAAGTAGTTTGACATCATTCTTTTGCGGATACAAAACAGGCTCCCCTTCACCCACGATACCATATGTTTCTGCCTCACGGTATACCTGTACCGGGATATTATCTACTGTCGGGTCGTTGTCGTTCTTTTTATACTCATCGCCTTTATATACTTTGGACTTCACCCTCATTGTCCTTACCGTGCTGTAAAGCATACCCACATCCAGTGTTTGCAGGGGGTTGATCTCTATGTTATCATCCGGACTACAAAACAAATCCGAATCCTCAACCACCAACCTGTAAACCACCTTGGCTGTACATGGTGAAGGCGAGGTGATCACTTTTGGATCGGCCAATGCTACTTCCTGCTCTGCAAGCAAATTGGGACCGCCGGTATTTGTTTTAACATTTTTTTTGATGCCTTGCTGTACCTGCGTAGCGACATTGGTTACTTTCACATCTCTTACATCATATCCTCCATAGCCATTGCTCTGGTTACTTCCGGTGATACCTTGTGTGACATCTATTGTTTCCGCCACTCCAAACTTCTCTACCGGGTTGACCACAGGATTAGTAGCATCTTCAAGCAAACGCTTGATAAGCTCCGCTCTTGCCTTATCAGCTGCGTCTTTGTCACCCAATAGCGATGCCATATACAAATCTCTTACTGTTTCTTTATCATTATTGGTATTTGGAACTTCAATCACCGGATAAGGCAGTACAAAATTATAATAGTTGTCTGATACAAATACAGAATCCCACACGGCTACCTTAGGGAATACAAAGGAGCCGTCTGCCTGGGTGGTGGTCACATCTATAGCCTTGTCATCGGCACCATTTAAATAACCCTCCAGCTTTTTGTCCTTCTGATCAGACATTCTGTATTCGTTATTCTTATCTACCTGCGTTAGCGAGTTCATTTTCGATACTGGTAAAGCATAAGTCTTATTGCTGCTTGTCTCCTGCAGTACTATAAAAGCCTGAAGTTTCACCTTTTTGCCGGCCAAAGGTTTGGCACCACCTACTCCATCATTATATTTATACAGTAACCTCCCTTTCACAGTTGCCGCCGGGGCTTCAACCACATTCCAGTTCAGTTTTTTCTCTACTTCGTAAGTCTGTTTACCGGCACTTTTAAAACTGTCAAAGTGCTTATTTGGTGCCACACTTTCCGGCTGAAAATTAAATGGCTCATCCATTACTATCTTTGAAAGACTATCGTATACCCTTATTTTGTACAGGTCATTGGCGTCAATTGCACACAAGAGGCGGTCAAAACTAATGATGGATTCATAAGGCTTATTAGGCACATTCACTACTTTCCCTTTCCCCCGTGCTACCAAAACTTCATTCATTTTCAGCATATTATCTTTTGACAGGGAAATAGTCAAGGAAGTATCCTGCCCTTCATATCTAGGAATATTCAGTCCCTTCTGAACCCGGTATATCACCACATTAAGGCCTTTTGGAGCCTCTGAAACACCTGGTTTATCAGTTGGAAAATAAGGCTGATATCCTTTCGTGATGTGCAGATTGAGCTTATAGCTATAAACGGTTGAAACAAACTCACCTACATTCCAGGCATTGTTAGTTGAGTCTATTTCAATCACTTTCTCTGGACTATTATAATATTTATTGCCTGTATGTTCAATTTTATAATAGGCTACCGTATTCTCAGGCATTACCAATACCGGTACCTTAATTTCAAACCGCCCATCCTTTTCCGGCCACACTGCCCAGCGATACCTTTCCGTCGGATAAATTGCTGATGGATTTATATTGTCTTTTATGACCTTGCCTGCTTTATCCAGCTGACGGAAATATTTCGTTAGTTGAAATGGTCCCGACAAGGGGTACAGCTGAGGGTATTTCTCAAATTTGTACTTCACGGTTCCCGCCAGGGTAATGTATTTCTGTCCAGCCAGGGTGTCTCCAATCTTTTTGTAGATAAACATCCCTGTCCTGCTTTCGCCAACCAGTACGTTATAATCAGTCAATGAAGGCCTGGCTGCAGGAAGTTCGGCTCCGGTTTTTTCAGATTTCATCGTTTTCAGACCCGACAAAATCTTAACGGCATAAGCCCTAACTGTAAAATCGTAGGCCCTCCCGCTGACGAATAATGAAGGCTTTCCTGCTTTTTCGGAATAATAAAACCCATCCAGCGCCTCCCTCGTATCAACGATGTTCTTGGTAAGCTTATCTTTGACCTCTATCACATATTTGTACGGCACATGCTCTTTCTTCACTAAGGGATTGCTAAATATTGAAGCCTTAGCAATTGCTATCCCGGTATTGACAGCACTCACATCCTCATCTGTATTCAGAAGTTTCCACCTCAGGTACAGTGCATATTTGTTATTGACTTCTATGGTTTTATTGGCATTGTCCGGACTCGGAAGCAGTATTTTAATCTCTTGAAGATTACTCACCAATGGTACTACCGGTGCGGCATAAGTAAACACACTGGCCGCACTGTAGCCGTTGTTCTTAAATACGATCTTACCGGTGGGATCTATGGCCCGCACTCTCCATGCGTACTTGCTACCCGGAGTCAAAGCCAGGTTACTGATGCTATAAGGGTAACTAAAGCCGTTGACGGTTTGTGAAAGCAAAGGGAAAGAGCTTTCATCCAGTACCTGATTGGGATCTTTAAATACCCTGTCAGGCAATAACGCCATTTGAATATTATATTGAATATTACCGCTTACCGTACTCATCCAGTTAAAATTGAGGTATTGTGGATTGATCACTTCTACATTTGCGGCATTGGCCGGTGATACCAGCACAGGTGCATCGGGATAAGTGATGCTCATACTGGTACATCCAAGCGGCGCATTTGACGAAAGCAGCTGGGCTGTAGCATAATCCAATGCTTGTATGCAAAAGCTGTAATTCCCTTCAGGGATCCGCGAGGTCTGAATGATCTTTGCTTTATCTACACCATAAACATTGAGCGTATTCAGGTCAAAAATATCTTTAAGTACCAATCCGTTTAACTGCTTTACCTCATTTGGATTTAATATGATGGGCTGCAGCGGCACATAGTTGGATTTTGTAGTAATCTTCACTCCATTATCTCCCTGCAGTTGCCCCGCCAGTTTTATTCGTTGCGGTGTATTGGTCATGTTTTGTACAGTCAGCAGTACCTTTGATGCATTTGAGCCTGAATAGTCTGAGTAATACGGACTATAAGGAGGCACAATATTTACAGTGATATTTATCACATTGGCTCCCTGACCGAGCACAATTTTGCCTGTAAAAACAAAGGCGATCAGTAATAATATATAGAGCTTCTTCATAGGGTCTGTTTTTATAGGTTAAAAAGAGTGCGACAGGCTTAGGCTGCTTCTCAGCTCATTGAATGAGGGCAGGGTAGCATCTTTTGATTTACTTTTTAAATAGTTGAGCGATACATTGGCTGCATTTCTTTTGCTGATCCGGTAAGATCCGTTGAGATTTCCGTTCATCACATTACCTGCATCCTTGTCATTGTTCTGCTGCTGCTGGTAGCTTATTGATGCATTGAGTCCATATTTACCTTTACTAAACTGTTTATCTACACCTATAGAAGGGCCATAAAATATGGTCTTACCAAATGAAACATCAGCGATTGTATAATTTATATTGGCGTTAACCCCAAAAGCATAAGGTAAAAAGCCCAGTTGGTAAGAAAAATTCAGTGTCTTACTGTCAGACTCCGTCTGCGCCGCTGTAAAAGTGTTCAGGTCTACCAGCGACTGTACATTTCCAACCAGTACGAATCCTTGTGAAATGGTCTGACCGGTTATGTTATACCGTAGCATCGCATTGATGTTGTGATTGGTACGTGCTACTCTCAGGGTATCAATGATTGGGTTCAGTCCCCTGTCTTGTGTAATGCCATAATTGGAATAGCGGAGGTCTAGGCCATAAGCTGGCTTATTGTACGACAAATTAAGTGACCCAATTTTTCTGTTAGACTGATAGGCCCTATCTTTAAGGATGTTATCGTTTTGCAGACCGGCACTGCCATTCAACTGCACCTGTCCTTTCCATAACCTGAGCCCCCCTTCTACGGTATAGTTCTGCACATCCGTTTCGAAATAATACGCACCCATAGACTTGTAATCAGGATCTACCCGTCTGTACCTAAGCAAAACATTATAGTTGCTGCCCTGATATCCCAGGCTTGTCTGACCGGCAGCAAGCAATTGCGTAGAGGTATTTAGTGTTACCAGTTTCCTAATGAGCTCCACTTTTTTTAGCTGTATATTAGGTACGGTATCTGACAGCCTGTCGTTGGTATAAATGCTGCCTGATACATCCATGTCAAAAAGCAGGCGCTTAAAGAATGTGAACTTACTGGAGATCCCCGCCACGAGGTTTTCAGCTGGTTTAAGTCCGCTTGACAACGACGGTTTATTGATAGATGCCGGATCATCTTTGGCATTTAGAAAGATCAGGTCTACATGGTTTACATCCGATCCCAGGCCAATCTTTGCGCTGTAGCCTGTCCGGCGGTATGCCGGGGTCTGACCGAATGAATTCGCCAGTGTGGGATCTTCCTCTATGGCCTTATTAAATCTTCCATAAATAAAACCGAACCTTAGCTTACCTGGATTAAGTTCTACCCCTCCTCCCAAAAAGGTGTGTCCTGCTAGTGTAAAAGGAGAGAATTCAAGGTTCTGCCAGCCGGCGTGCAGGGTAGCCCATTTATAAGTCGGACTAATGCCGTACTGGTTAAACGGCTGCCGGAATCCCCTCTGCTGATCACTCACAACTACACTAAAGGGAAATGCTACGCCATAAACACTCATTGTGGGCGCACCATTAAACAAGTAAGAGAATGCACGCTGCCTTGCCGGGATGCCATTTGAACTATAGGTACCAATACCTATGCCTAATGTTCCGTTGACGGTAAATGGCTTTGCTTTGATCAGCTGTTCTACATCCTGCGCTGACAGGTAGCTAACATCTGCCATCATTAAAAATGACAGCACAACAAACAGGGATAAGTTTTTCATCAGTATATTAGTTTATCATCTATAAAGCTGATGTGCCGTCTCAGGCCCATCAGCTAAACTTATCTTAGAATTTCTTAAAGTCGCTATCCCGCAAATTGAGCCGCTGCATGGTTTTCAGCATAGGTGAACCGCCATTTCTGGTGGCACTCAATACTTCAGTGGAACTGGCCGGTGTAATCACGATCCTTACTTTATCGACCTGCAAAGGTGTATAGTCCACTTGCGCATCATGGAAAATCCTGATTTTTGCGTCTGCCGGGTTTACACGAAGTGCATATTTATAATGGATGTTTAGCCCCATCGAATAGTCGGTATAGTTCAATTGCTTCCAGCTATAGCTTCCGGCTCCTTCGTCTTTACCGATATACACCATCACAATCCCATTTTTTACTGCTGCTACATGGGCCGCAGGAATATTGAAGACTGTAGCGGTATCATTTCCCACACCAACTTGTTTTCTAAGTACCCTGATACTGTTTTCATAAGCCCAGCTAAAGCTCAGCCCATCGCCAGTCTCCAATGCGGTAATATTGGCATTCCCGTCGGCGCCTTTTAATGACGTCCCTGACCCCCATCCGTCCACATTTTTTGGTCCGTATAAACGGAATGTCTGTCTGTCAAGATAAAAATCACCATCTACACCTGTATCCAGATCCGGAGCACCGAGACCAGTGAGTATTTTTGATCCATCAGCACCGTCAGCACCATCAGCACCATCGGCACCATCGGCACCATCAGCACCGTCAGCACCGTCATCTCCCGCAGGCCCCCTCAGCAGGGTTCCCGATCCCCATCCGGCTGCCGTTTTAGGCCCAAACATAGTCGCTACTAAACGGCCGAAATAAAAATCACCAACCTTGCCAAGCGCTGGATCAGGGTTATAGTCCCCGCCATAAATCACTGTACCATCTGCACCGGGCAAACCTGCAGGGCCCTGCGGACCCGCCGCACCGCGTAACAGTAAAGGTACCCCCCAGCCATCGGCATTCTTAGGTCCATATAGTAGGTAGGATGTTTTGTCTAAATAATAATCTCCGATATTTCCGGTAGCCAAAGCAGGTGCTGTTGTGCCACTCAATGTCCTGGTGCCATCTGTACCATTCGCTCCATTCGAACCATTCGAACCATTTGCTCCATTTGCTCCAGTAGCGCCTGTGGCACCCGTAGCACCGGTTGTGCCGGTGGCACCGTTTGAACCATTGGTTCCGTTTGTGCCATCGGCTCCGTTTGTGCCATTCAAACCTGTTGCTCCGGTTGCCCCGTTAGCCCCGTTAGCCCCATTTGCTCCTGCAGCCCCGGTGGCGCCGGTGGCACCATTCGCTCCCGCAAGCCCTTGCGCACCCACTAAAGTCAGCGGAGTACCCCAGCCAGCAGCTAATTTAGGACCATACAGACTTCCTGTAGCACGGTCCAGGTAATAATCCCCTGCTACTCCTGTCGCTATATTCGGCGCCCCAGTACCGCTGTACATGATACTGCCATCTTTTCCGGCAGGACCGACAGCACCTGTTTCACCTTTTGCGCCCGACTGTCCGGCCGGTCCCTCAGGACCGGTAAGTCCTTCTGCTGTACATCCGCCAAATACGCAGCTCAATACGATCAATAAATAAAATAAGTTAATGCTTCTCATAGGTAGATTGATTTAGTGGTCATTAATGGCATGAAGATAAAGCCACTATTCTGCCTGTTCCCTCACCAATCGATGAACGAACCTGAATAATCGTTGAAGGAAAGAAAACCTATGAAAGGGTTTTTGGAAAGTGTATTTTTACGGTAGTTGACTGGTCGCTGTCTACACTAAAAGTCACCCTGATATTTAATTTAGCCGATAGCTCATCCACCAGGCGCAGGCCTAGACCGGATAGACCCTTACCTGTATCTTTACTCTGCAAAATATGCTCATAATCCCGCTGCGAAAAAGGTATTCCTCTATTATTTATCGACACAACAAGCGCTTCTTCCTGAAAGCTGTCAATCCTGACTATTTCATTTTCAGGTGAGGCCTTAACCGCATTCTGCAATAAATTGCGCACAATAGTTTGCAGGAAATAAGCGTCGGTCACTACCTCCAATGAATCGGGGATGGAATTTTCAATCCGGATGCCCTTAGCTTCTGTGTTCAGTTTCAACAGTTGTTCGCATTGCATGACCACCGGCAACAGACTGGTTCTTTGCATATTGGTATTGAACTGGCTCATCTGTGTCTTGCTCCAGAGCAAAAGGTCTTCCATCGTTTCCAGCAGCGAACCGGTGGCTTCCTGTATCCTCGTACTTAACTGCTGTTTCTGCGCTTCAGTATGCAGTTGCGGGTTCAGCTGCTGCAATTTCAGAAACTGGTAAACCTGACTGATCGGCGAGCGCAGGTCGTGGCTAATGATGCTGAACAACTTAGCCTTAGTCTGATTGGCCTCTTCCAGATCATTGTTGAGCCGCGCCAGTGTCTTGTTCTTTTCGTCCAGCACATCAGCCATTTGCTTTTTATTCGTATAGATAATGAACAGCAAAACTACAACGGTCAATAGTAACAGGAGCCCGGCGATCAGCCAGTAACGCTGTTTTTGTGCAGTATCCAGCTGGATGTTCTTCACTTTGATCTGCTGGATCTTTTGAGCATTCTGATATTTCCCTTCTATCTCATTAAAGTTCTTATCTGCTATGGCGACCAGCACACTGTCGTTGAGCTTGCGCGCAATTTGGAGGTGACTGTACGCTTCGGGCCATTGCTTTAGTGCAGCATAGGATTTAGCCAGTGCATTGTGGATATTTCCCAGCGATTCTTTGTCAAACTCAAACGAACCCGCCGCTGCAGGCTGCAAAAACCTGATCGCTTCCGCATACTTTTTTTGCTCATACAGCACCGTTCCAAACAATACATTCGATTCCATCAGCGCATCTGCACCAGCCGCCTTCTTGCCATGATACACCGCTTTCTTTGCATAACTGTCCGCACTATCTATATTTTTTACATCCAGATAGTAATTTCCGATTGAGTAATTAGCATAGCTGAGCAGCGAATGGATCGTATCAACTCCTTCCATACCCTGATAGATCAACCGGTAGTAATGTTTGGCACTATCCAGGTTTTTCAGACCCAGATAAGCGATGATATAATTCCGGTACAATGTCTCCTCTCCATTACGAAGTATATGGTCTTTTATATATCCCTTGGCCTCATCCAGGTAATCAATGGCTTTCTGATGTCTGGTCAGGTAGCTGTACAATGCGGCAAGGTTACTCATGGCATAGCCAATGTCGATCCTCGAACCCACCTTCCGGTCTTGCTCATAAAGCTTTTTGCTAAACTCAATCTCTTGTATTTTATACTTTATTGATTGCTCGTAATTATCAGTATCGTAATAATAACCACCCAATGTGCCCGTCACGAGCTTTTTTGTTTGGAAATCAGTAGCGGTATCTGCCAGTTTTATTATTCTTTCTACATTCTTTTTCCTTTTCGGAACATCATTTATAAATTCATACAAACTGGTAAGGCGCCCCAATGCGGTGATCTCATAAGAATTCTTAGGAATGCGGGAGGCCAGCGAAGCGGTCTTCTCCATGTGATAGATCGCCGGCTTATATTGCCTGGTAAGTTCATAAGCACAACCAATAAACAGATTAAACATCGCCTGGCTCTTAATGTCATCCTTCGGACAAATACTTAAACCATATTTAGCCTCGTTCACCAGCTTTTTGTTATTCTCTTCTGTAGTGCCCATCAGTTCATTACAGTAAAGCCGCCATGCTTCTATCTTATCTTTTGCCGAGGTAATCTTTGAAAGGTCCGGTCTTTTCTGCGCCAGTGCAGCAACTGTCATTACACAGAGCGATACAATTAGTAAAAAGCATTTTCTTACCTGCATACTATGGCCTGATCTGTGATAAAGTTGACCGGTAAGTTTTACCGATTGGCAGCTTTATATTACCAACCCCCACAGTTGCATTTCCTATCTGTCTGATCTGTTCTTTTGCTACCGCATAGCTTCTGTGGATGCGGGCAAATTTCTCTGAAGGCAATTCTTCCAGAAATCCGCCAAGTGTAGCTAGTGTCAGGTAATTTTTATTGCTGGTCACCACTTTTGTATAATCTCCGAAAGCTTCCAGGTATAAGATATCACTGATATTCAGGTATACGATATTATGCCCTTCTTTAAATATCACTTTCTCATTCTCTATCAGTGTGGTATAAGCTTTTGCCTTTTCTTTGATGTCCACAA
The DNA here is from genome assembly GCF_004331695.1 of Pedobacter psychroterrae. Lineage (GTDB taxonomy): Bacteria > Bacteroidota > Bacteroidia > Sphingobacteriales > Sphingobacteriaceae > Pedobacter > Pedobacter psychroterrae. The sequence goes on from NZ_SJSL01000012.1 coordinate 26,280, forward strand.
AATCACATAGTCGCTTTACCGTTTCACCAAAACGTTCAGTAGTAAGGGGTTTCAGGATATAATCAAACACTTTCAGTTCGAAACTTTGCAGGGCATAATCAGGATAAGAAGAAATGATCACACACAAAGGCGCATACTCACTCACACTCTTAAAAAGCTCAAGTCCCGAAATCTCAGGCATGTCTACGTCCAGAAACAATACATCAGGTTTGTGGCGGTTAATCGCCTCGGCAGCTTCAGTTGCATTGTCAAAACTTCCTATCAACCTCAGACAATCCAGGTTGTTAAGTTCCGTCTCAACGGATAGTCTGTCTAAATAATCATCGTCGACAATGATGCAACTTAACTCGTTTGTCATAGGAACAATCTCAGCTTTTTAGTCACAATAAAAATACATATAAAAGCGCAATAAACACTACTTACACAAAAAACAAAAATTCCTTACCAGAATTACTAATAATATTAGTAATTTTAGCTAATGATATTAGACGATGAGAATTACTTTAAAGGCAGGGGCGCACAGTTCAATCCACACAACCGCTTTGCCAAAAACGACTATGTCAAGGAGCACGAAGAAGGTATTGATGAATGGGAAGAAGAAGACCAGAAAACCACCTTTATCTTAGGAAAGTCCAAATCTATCGTTAACAAAATTGATAGTCCTGATGTTGGCATGGCCTACTCATTAAATCCCTATCAGGGTTGTGAGCACGGCTGCACTTATTGCTATGCCAGGAATGCGCACGAGTACTGGGGGTTTAGTGCGGGGCTTGACTTCGAACGCAAGATCATTGTAAAGACAGATGCACCTGCTCTATTCAAAAAGTTTCTTGAACGAAAGAACTGGAATGCAGAGACCATATCCCTATCTGGAAATACTGACTGTTATCAGCCAGCTGAAAGGAAATTCAAAATTACCCGCCAGCTCTTGCAAATAGCCTTCGAATACAAGCAGCCCATCGGCATGATCACTAAAAACGCATTGATATTAAGGGATATAGACATCCTGCAGGAAATGGCAAAACTAAATCTATGCATGGTTTACGTGTCTATTAATAGTTTAAATGAAAAGCTACGCCAGAAAATGGAACCTCGTACTACTACCGCCAAACAGCGCCTAAAAATAGTAGAGCAGTTAAGCCATGCCGGCATACCTATGGGCGTAATGGTTGCGCCACTGGTACCAGGCCTGAGCGATCATGAAATACCAAAAATTTTAAAGACCATCGCCGGTTGCGGTGCCATATCTGCGGGATACACAGTAGTAAGGCTCAATGGGGCTATAGGTGGAATTTTTGAAGACTGGCTTCGCAAGAACTATCCCGACCGTTTCGAAAAAGTATGGCACATGATCCAGTCTTGCCACGGTGGCAATGTAAATGACAGCAGGTTTGGAGAAAGAATGAGAGGCGACGGAAACATCGCAAAGATGATCAGGGACAATTTCAAACTTCATTGCCGGCTCAACCATCTCAATGAGCAAAGAATAGAGCTGAACTCAGGATTGTTTGAAGTACCCAAAGCTCAGCTCCGTCTATTTTAAGAAAGGAAATTATCCGTTTCACGGTATGCCTCGATCACGCGCAGCTCTCCATCCTTGCCAGGACGAGAATTTCCATGCTCCATGCCCATCACACCTTTAAAACCTTTTTTATGAATATGTTTAAAGAGGTTTTTATAATTGATCTCACCAGTAGTCGGCTCGTTCCGGCCTGGATTATCTCCTATTTGTATATAGGCAATTTCATCCCAGCACCTGTCCATGTTCACAATTAATTGCCCTTCTGTCTTCTGCATGTGATAAATATCATACAGGATTTTGCAGGATGGACTTTGCACCGCTTTACAAACTGCAAAGGTCTCATGCGTCTGCTGCAAAAACAGATCCGGCGTGTCGCTCAAAGTCTCCAGCACCATCACCAGTCCATGAGGTTCAAAGATCTCAGCTCCTGCGCGCATGGCATCTACCACATTCGCAAACTGGTTTCCATAAGGAATGTTGCGCTCATAAAAGCCTGGCACCACCGTAAGCCACTTTGCATTACACCTTTTAGCTGCTTCTACAGAACGCTTGCAGGTCTCTACGAACTTATCTTTAAATTCCTTCTTACCTGTAGTCAATGAAGTTTTCCAGTTGTCTCCACCATCCACTACAAACACGCCCATGCGCATACCTAGTTTTGAAAGCAGGTTACCAATCTTGGTCTGCTCCTCAACAGAACGGCCAAGGAAGCCATTGTCTTCGATAGACCTAAATCCCTGATCATACATATATTGTATCTGATCAAGAAAACTATCGCCTGCATGGGCCCTGAACATACCTTGATGCGGAGCGTAATCCAGGTTGAAGGTTTTGCCTGCCATATTGGCTACTGCCGGGGAATTGCCTTCAGCAGCAGTAGCTTGCATAGATGACCCCGCTATAACAGCCCCGGTGGCCACTAAACTATTTCTTAAAAAATCTATTCTATTCATATTAGTTTGGTTTATATTGGTATTCAAAGTATTAGATGTAATAAACTTAGCTAATTTTTATCAATCTGCAATTATTCTTTTAAAACCTTTGCTGAGTGTATCTGCTACCGAGCCATCAGGCCTATGATAGATCATATACACCTCCATCCCCTTTCTTACGGCTACAAAAGCCAAAGCCGATTTCATATCCATTCCCATCAGCGCATTGTCGTACCCATCAGCCGTAATCGCATCCTTTGCATATACCGTTACGCTGATCATGGTATTTTCCAATGGATATCCTGTTTTCGGGTCTATCAGATGGGTAATTTTCTTTGAGCCGCGTTGCAAGAACTTTCTGTAATTTCCTGAGGTAGTAATCGCACCTTCATTGAGCGCTACCACATGTCGCATCACCGGTTCTGCATTTGCCACAGGAGATGGGCCTTCTATGCCCACTCTAAAAGCAGTGCCATCAGGCTTTGGCCCTTTCATACGCAGTTCTCCGCCTATTTCTACCACAAAAGATTTCAACCCTCTGCTGATCAGATGATCAGCTACTACATCTACGCTGTATCCCTGTGCTATTCCATTGAGGTCTACCTTTACTTCTGGTCGCCACTTACTCAAATAATCCTTTTTCAGCCGCAGGTATTTCATGCCCGTAAACTCGAGCAATCTTTTTATCTCTAAACTATCCGGAAACCCGGAAATAGCCTTAGCACCAAATCCCCAGGCCTGCACCAACGGAGCAACTGTTACGTCAAACTTCCCCCTGGTATCTTTGCTGATCTCGAAAGACCGTTTTATTACCTTCTGGAAATGCTTGTCCAACCGCAGCCCAGCCTCCGAATTGTTAAATTTATTGATTTGTGAATAAGGCTTATAGAGTGACATCGACGAGTCGATCAGCACAAGAATACTGTCTATCTCTGCTTTGCTGACCACACTATCGGCCGCAAAATACTTAATCGTATAGTCCGTTCCCTGTGCGTAGCCCTGTATTACATACTGCCGCTGTTCTTCTTTAATAAAAAAGAACAGCGGCAGTAAAAATAAAATATAGCACCTGATGATGGACAATACCACTCAGCGTAGTATTAGATCACCTTAGTTTTACCTGGTACGGCAACCGGATAAAATCCGTCTGCATTAGGCAATAATTTTGGCTTGGCATCCCATGCCAGTTTATCTGGGAATAAGCTATTTTCCGCTTTAAGCGCCTCATCCCATTTCACAGTCTCTCCTGAATAAGTGGCATAACGACCCAGAATAGAAGTAAATGTGCTTTTCGCTACACGTTCTGCATCCCAGAATTTAAATTCACCTTTTGAGATCGCAGCAAATAATTCATCATGTTCTACCTGATAAGGATTGGCATTACCTTTCCTGTCATGGCTATAGATCTTATTGCCTTTATAATCTGTAAGTTCCCCGCTATTATCAGTAGATAAGTAAACCTTACCTTTTGTACCTGCAAACGACTCATCTACCCGGTTTGAAATACCCTCAAAGTGACGGCACTGACTATGGATTATTGTTCCGTCAGCATAGGTCATCTCCAGAGAGTGGTTGTCATAAATTTCCCCATATTCTTTCCCGGTTCTCCATGCGCGGCTTCCCGTTCCCTGTATAGAAACAGGGTAAGCATTTTTCACCCAGTTGGCAATGTCAATGTTGTGAACATGCTGCTCAACGATATGGTCACCACAAAGCCAGTTGAAATAATACCAGTTTCTCATTTGGTATTCCATTTCGGTCTGGCCAGCCTGACGTGGTCTTACCCAAACGCCACCACTGTTCCAGTACACCTGTCCACCGGTAATATCACCAATAGCACCGTCTTCGATACGCTTAATGGTTTCACGGTAATTGGCCTGATATCTTCTTTGCAAACCTACTACTACGTTCAATTTCTTTTGCTTGGCCAACTCTGCAGTAGCCAGCACTTTACGGATACCTGGAGCATCAACTGCGACTGGTTTTTCCATAAACACGTGTTTGCCCTGTTTTATCGCTTCTTCAAAGTGCGAAGGCCTGAATCCAGGAGGCGTTACTAATAGCACTACATCAGCAAGGGCAATGGCTTTCTTATACCCTTCAAATCCAACAAACTTTCTGTCCTGAGGAACATCTACTTTTGCACCGAATTTATCAGAAAGTACTTTATAGCTGTTGTCAAGTCTGTCCTGAAAAGCATCAGCCATAGCTACAAGTTTCAGGTTCTCCTTAGTGCTCAAGGCCTGATAAGCTGCACCCGTACCTCTGTCGCCGCATCCGATCAAAGCTATTTTGATCGTATCATCAACAGATGAATGGGCTCCGCCGCCTGCAAAAGCAACACCATTCAACATTACTCCTCCTGCCACAAGAGCAGAAGTCTTTAAAAATTCCCGGCGCTTATCACGCAATTCTTCATTGTTCATTGTAAATAGGTTTTATATTGTGGTTCATTATGTTTCTTACTATCAGACCAGGGCCTGTTTTTAATAATCTGCTATCGGTGCTTTATTGTAATATGCATCGATCTCTGCTTTACTTGGTGCCTTAGCTGGTCTTACTATTCTCAATCCTACAAATGGCGCTTCAGGCATCCACCAATTGCTTTTTGGTATCTGCGGGTCAATCTGTTTCCATACAGGATCAGACGCCAGTCTGCTCGCAGATCTTGAATCTTTCGGTGCATGGTCATAAGATCCTCCCCGCACTACATGCGGATATAATTTCTCAGGTACTGCCACCGGGTTAACGGCAGCCTTGTCGGTATAAAAATCAGGAATGTACTGGTCATAAGTCCATTCCGAAACATTTCCGTAAATATCATAAAGGCCCCATTTATTAGGCTTTTTCAATCCTACCGGATGTGTCTTCCCTTCACTGTTTGCATTATGCCATGCATAATCTCCCAATTTGGCTTCTTCATTTCCAAAAAAGTATTCGGTAGTTGCCCCTGCCCTGCTTGCATATTCCCATTCCGCCTCGGTAGGCAAACGATAAAACACACCAGTCCTGGCATACAACCATTTACAATACTGAATGGCATTATAATGTGTCATTGCCAAAGCTGGTTGCCCAGTCTTGCCCATGCCAAATGTCATGTCGAGGTATGGCTTTGTAGGACGCGTTACCGCATCTACATTGGCAGGAACTGCGGTTACGCTATGTGTAGTTTCGTAATCCTTGTACAAAAATGGCTCATAAATATCCCAGGTCACTTCGTACTTGCCTATCCAGAATGCGTCCAATTTCACTTTATGCACTGGCTGTTCATCCGCTTTACCGTTTTTACTTCCCATCACAAACTCGCCTGCGGGAATGGCCTGCATTTCGAAGGATAGTTTGGTGCCGTCAATCTGTTGTTTATATGAGCCCGGTTTTTCCTGTGCGAAAATTTGCAAGGCTATAAAACACAGGGGAACTAAAAAAGATAATTTCACTTTTAACGAGGGTATTCTGAATTTCATTTATGGTGTGCTGATAAATATATTTGGTTACCTAACCTATTTAATTGTCTAAAATAACCTCTATTATCGATAAACCAAAATCTATTTTGTAAAATGTGTATATCAAACACTAAGACCCATAAAAAAGGGGCTGCATCATCCTTATGACACAGCCCCTTTATATGATTATTGCAATCCGTTATTCGATACTGCCTTCTTCTTTTTTCTTTTTCTTACCCGGACTCTTGTTCTCTACTACGATTTGGTCACTTTCCTTATCGTAGTCAATTTCCAGTGTATCACCATCATGAATTTCACCTTTCAGGATTTCTTCTGCAATTGGATCTTCCAGGTATTTCTGGATAGCACGTTTCAACGGCCTGGCACCAAAGTTTGCATCAAAGCCCTTATCGGCAATAAAATCTTTAGCTCTCTCAGTCAGTTTTACTTCATAACCCAGGTTATGGACGCGGCCAAACAAGGATTTCAACTCGATGTCAATAATCTTAAAGATCTCGTCTTTACCCAAAGAATTGAATACGACCACATCATCCACGCGGTTTAGGAATTCCGGTGCAAATGCACGTTTCAGCGCAGTTTCTATCACTCCTCTTGAATGAGCATCTATCTGGTTGACCTTGGCTGAAGTAGAGAAACCTACTCCCTGTCCGAAATCTTTCAGCTGGCGCGCACCGATGTTTGAAGTCATAATGATGATCGTATTTCTAAAATCAACTTTACGGCCTAAGCTGTCTGTCAACTGACCTTCATCCAGCACCTGCAATAATATATTAAATACATCAGGATGCGCTTTTTCAATCTCATCCAATAAGATCACGGCATAAGGTTTACGGCGCACTTTTTCAGTCAGCTGTCCGCCTTCTTCATAGCCTACATATCCCGGAGGCGCACCTACCAGACGTGATACCGCAAATTTCTCCATGTATTCACTCATATCTATCTGGATCAGCGAATCATCACTGTCAAACATAAACCTGGCAAGCTCCTTGGCCAATTCAGTTTTACCTACCCCGGTAGGGCCCAGGAATATAAATGATCCAATCGGCTTTTTAGGATCTTTCAATCCTGCTCTGGTACGCTGGATAGCCTTTGTTAATTTCCTGATCGCATCCTCCTGACCAATGATCTTTTCGCCTACAGTTTCATACATGTTCAGCAATTTCACACTGTCGGTCTGTCCTACTCTCTGTAGCGGAATGCCAGTCATCATCGACACAACCTCGGCCACATTGTCTTCAGTCACAGTATAACGTTTGGTCTTGGTTTCAGCTTCCCACTCTCCTTTAGCACGGTCCAGCTCTTCCAAAAGATTCTTTTCGGTATCTCTTAATTTGGCTGCCTCTTCATATTTCTGACTTTTTACTACCTTGTTTTTCTCCAGTTTGATCTCTTCGATCTTGCTTTCAATCTCAATAATGGTCTGCGGCACATGAATATTGGTCAAATGCACCCTCGAACCCGCCTCATCCAGCGCATCAATCGCTTTATCAGGAAGGAACCTGTCGGTAATATACCTTGAAGTCAGTGCCACACAGGCATTGATCGCTTCATCCGTATAGGTTACCCCATGATGGTCCTCATATTTCTCTTTAATACGATTTAGTATTTCGATAGTCTCATCGGGTGTAGCCGGCTCGATCATCACTTTCTGGAAACGACGGTCTAAAGCGCCATCCTTTTCAATATACTGACGATATTCATCTAAAGTCGTGGCACCGATACATTGTATTTCTCCCCTTGCCAACGCAGGTTTGAACATATTCGACGCATCCAGCGATCCCGAAGCACCACCTGCACCCACTATGGTATGGATTTCATCAATGAACAGGATCACATCCGTAGATTTTTCCAGCTCGTTCATTACTGCTTTCATACGTTCCTCAAACTGACCGCGGTATTTAGTACCTGCTACCAATGAAGCAAGATCTAAGGTAACCACACGTTTGTTGAACAACACTCTTGAAACCTTGCGCTGAACAATTCTTAGTGCAAGCCCTTCTGCTATAGCAGATTTACCCACACCCGGCTCACCGATCAGGATTGGATTGTTCTTTTTACGGCGTGAAAGAATCTGCGACACACGTTCGATCTCCTTCTCACGGCCTACTATAGGGTCCAGTTTACCTTCCTCAGCAGCTTTGGTCAGGTCTCTTCCAAAATTATCCAGGACAGGGGTTTTAGATTTAATATCCGACACCTTTTTAGGGCTGCTGAAGCTTTCCTCTTCACGGTATTCGTCATCACCTCCGGTAGATGCGCTGTTCTGCGGATCATCCTTAAAGCCATTTTTATTTACTTCAACTTCCTGTTTGAATATTTCGTAATTGACACTGAACTGCAATAATATTTGTGACGCGATATTGTCGTCATCGCGCAAAATAGACAACAGCAAATGTTCTGTACCTATCAGGTCACTCTTAAAGATTTTTGCTTCAAGATAAGTGATCTTCAATACCTTCTCGGCCTGTTTGGTCAAAGGGATATTTCCCAGATTTACCGTCACACTTGAAGTACCCTTTACAGAGTCTTCAATCGACCGGCGAAGTTTTGAAGTATCAACTCCTAATGATCTTAATATCTTGATTGCCATGCCATCGCCTTCGCGGATAAGACCCAACAACAGATGTTCTGCGCCTATGTAATCGTGACCTAACCTCAGGGCTTCTTCCCTGCTAAAAGAAATCACGTCTTTTACTTGTGGAGAAAATTTAGCTTCCATATATACCTTTCTAAATCCGGGATGGCCCTAAACTATAAAAATTGTTTTATAAAAGACATCCCAGATTTTTTTAATTTATCAACAATTACGCCATTGGTTGTTTAAATGATGCATGAACTGACGTTATTTCATAAATCTAAACAAGTTTTAACTAAGGTAGTAATTATAGCGCTTAAAACATTACGATTAGCAAAAGTGCCTTTATATTCCCTTAGCGTATCTTTATACATATATACGAAGACCATACTCAAATTGTAACAGCGCTATTGTAATCCTTTTGTCTGTTTTTTACACCTGTCAAAATGTATGCATTATAGTCGTTTATGTCAGTGTTTATAAATATGCTATACCGTTATTTTTTTGAGTTATTGTTGTTTGAGCATTGATAAAATCCATGATGTCATTTTATCCCGTTGTTCAGGAACGGTGTTGTGCCCTGTCTCTTTATATATAGCCAGTTCTTTAGGAGATGATATGGAATTATATGCAGCATACATTGAGGTAGGCGGACATGTTTCGTCATTAAATCCCCAGCTGTAAAATCCGGGAACACGAAGTTGCTTGGCAAAATTTACAACGTCATAATATTGACAGGTCAAAAGTTTATCTGGTTTGTTATTGTTAGCCATATTGTTACCTGCAAAGAGATGCGGCCATCCACCAGCGCGATTATGCAGATACCCCGTCACATCACATAGTGCAGGGTAATTCACCGCAAGGTATTTAACCCTTTGATCCAGAGCGGCAGTTACAATTGATAAAGCACCGCCCTGACTTCCTCCGTATACAGCAAGGTTCTTTCCATCATAAGCATGGTGGGCAACCAGAAAATCCAATGCCCTGATACAACCCAGGTAAACACGTTTGTAATAATAATTATCTCTGTTGTCCAGATTTATTGATGGATAGCCATTCAAAGCACCACTTCCCAGGTTTTTATATATTTCAGGATCCTGAATTACAGGAACACCGTGAATGCCTATTTCCAGGGTAATCACTCCTTCTGATGCAAGGGAGACGTCACCCCGATACCCCCTCACACCCGCACCGGGAACTTTCAGTGCAGCCGGATACTTCCCTTCTTTTTTTGGTACGCTTAGAATCCCATAAATTCTTGATTGATTAATATTTTGAAAACTAACCTGGTAAACATCTACCTTATCCGTTGAATATGCGGTTAAAAGCTCCTTTCTAACGTCCATTGGAATTCTCGATAATGACTGCCTGGCGTTTTGCCAAAACTGATTAAAATCCTGCGGTAATTGAATGGTGGGATTAATGCTTTCCGGTGAGAATGCAGCAGTGATCAATCCTTTAACTTTAGCTCCGTTGACCTCAGCAATAACAGTATACCTTAAAAATCCAGGTGTATGCATGGTATAGGACGGCAGCACAAATGTATTTGTAGTAAGTGTCGCTGAATCTGATTTCAGCAACTGCATTTTCTCCTGCCCAATGGTATATTTGAGCTTCAGGTTGTTTACTTCTTTCCCATTATTAAATACAGCGACGGTAAATATCGGTTTTTCGCCTGTTTTATAAATCCAGTCTTTGTGATCGGCCTTAAACACGATAGAAAGATCATCTCCATTACAAAAAGCACTGCTGGCTGTAAAAATGATAAACAGGATTAAAAGCAGTCTACTAATTGAATACACGTTGGTTTTAAAGGTTTGCTGCATGATTAAATTTGGTTTAAGTAAGCTAAGATGCTGTCTCCATATTATATTTTGCAGTTAATTTACACTTTATCCGTCAAATATTTAATCCATTCTACGCCATTATTGCGATTGTGTCGATGAATAATAAATAACTGAGGTTCTGAAGCTTTACTCATTGTTGAACTTCAGCCCCCTTTATTAAGTCTTCTATTATTGACGCCCCTTGAGAACCTAACTGGAACATATTCATTAGAATATGCAGATTCTGTTTTATATATATTCAAATATTCAGTATAAGACAACTTGTCTATTCCTAAAATTGCCTTACCAAATTCGGACTAACCATTTAACTTTATATTACTATGGAAAAACCGAGAAAAGGGACACAGACAGGGACATTTGTTACCTATGAGGATTCTTTTAAAATTGCCGTTGCCCGGGAATACCTTGAAGGCAAACTGAGCCAGGCGCAGCTTGGCCGTAAGTATGGGCTTAGCAGCGGCGAAGTAGTTCGCTATTTCGTGAACTGGTACAAAAAGTACATCAGCCAGGCCGAGGTTTGGGAGTCGGGCAGCCCGCTTGCGTCAAATGCTGATCAGGGT
>NZ_SJSL01000013.1 GCF_004331695.1 Pedobacter psychroterrae
CATAATGCTTCCTGGCATTTAGAATTTACTATCTCGAGGGAAGAACCAAACCATATTACTGATGAAGATGATTTTTTAGTTTTCTATGTAAGTTCTGAAGAACAAAAAACAATCAGGAAAAAGTGTCAGGACAGTAACATTCCAATATTGAAAGCAAAAAATCCTTATTGGAATCAAAATGGCATCGTTATTAGCGACCCTGACAATTATAGAATAATTATTGCGATAATGGAGTAGTCATATACAAAGCCTTATTATATAAAGATTGTGGGCAGGCAAGATCCCAGAATTCCACCGTTTAATGATAATATAAACCAAGTGATAAGTTGAGCACAGGGTTAGACATACCTTTGTTTCTGAAACCATCGTTTAATAGCGAGTGAATGTCTACCTGAAACCATATTTCACATCGTTTTCCTCCACCGTAACAAAAGCTTCATTGAACTCTATATTCGAGTCTGGAAATTTTCTGCACTCCGGTTGAGTTTCTTATAATAGCTGTCCTATCCTTTGTTTGATAGAGGGTTTGGTCGCCCTTAAAATAATTCCTAGTGTCAATACATTTATATTTAACTTTTTCCCTTATATCAAATGCATTTATGTGGAAATTGGTTTTCTTGTGCTCATAAAAACTTTTGTGTCACAATCTTGTTATGTAAAATAAATTCACCATATTTACTATAATTAGATCACGCTCTGACGATTAACCTCTTTACTATATCTCTGATAATTTTGGTATTAGGGGTCATTTCGCAATTTATTTTTAAACGTTCTCCTTATTCTAAGATATTTATCTACAACTCTCATCTATGAAACTTCGCACTCTACTCGTTATAATCTGTTTACTTTCGGTCAATGTTGATGCTCAAGTTGCCGATCAAGGCGAACTAATTGCTCGGGCTTCTTTTCGTGCTAAGCAAGTGGTTCAACCATCACCTATTGCGGCTGAACTCGGAAGATTTGGTGATACACAGGTAGGATTTTTTACTGGGACACCTAACATTAATGTCCCCCTTTATGAACTTAAAGGGAACAAGCTCTCGCTTCCGGTATCGCTAAATTATAATGCATCAGGCTATAGGCCGCAAGATCCTGCTACTTGGGTTGGAGCTAACTGGTCCTTAGATGCAGGCGGGGTTGTCGTCAAGTCTGTATTGGGCAACCCGGATATTACTTCCAACTATTTTGAGAGTTCGACGTCTTTAACCCCTCCACCTTACGGGAATAAATTTGGTATGGCTAGTTATATAACCAATATTCGAGAGGCAATAATTGAAACCCAGCCAGACAACTATTATTACAATTTTTCAGGACGTACCGGTAAATTCTGGATGAAACCGGATTACAGTATACTGAAAAAGAAAAAGGATATGCTCCAAATATCCTACAACTCCAGTTCACCGGATAGCCGCTTTTATATCACGGATGAAAAAGGAAACATATATTCGTTTACTCAGATAGAAACATCTATTACAATTCCTTCTGATGACGTTGGTAGCCCTCATTCCAATGGGTACACTTACGCGTCTTCTTGGTTTCTTAGTAGCATTGCTTCCGCCGATGGACAGGAGCAAATTAACTTTGAATATATTACCACTACCGGCGAGCAGAACCTCTACGTTAATGCATTGAATAACCAGTCTTATACCTATAAATTTGTTACCAATAACCTTTTGTGCCCTGTTAGTGATACAGAGGACAATTTTGTGCCACCACCGACCAATCGGATAAAAAGGAAGTTTCTAAGTAAGGTTACTCTTGTACGCAATGGGCAAACAGTTGCCTATATCGACTTTAATTCCGCTGTAGGCCGCCAGGATTCGGAATTCGCGGAAGATCGATTGCTTAATCAAGTTAAAGTTTACAGTGTAAATAACGGTGTTGCTACTGTGGTAAAACAATACAACCTTACTTACAGCTATTTTATTAATAATAGTAATACTTTCGAAAAGAAGCGTCTTAAACTTGATGCCGTGCAGGAAATGAACGTATCAACAGGAACAGGTTTAAAGCCTGCTTTTCAATTTACTTACAGGACCGATATTGCTTTTCCGGACAGGTATACTGCAAAAATTGACCATTGGGGTTTTTTTAACGATAGCGGAAACTCAAACAGTATAGTTCCCAACTTTACCGTTGGAGGATGGGGCAGTCAAAATGTGACTTTTGGAGGAGGTGCTGATAGAGAACCCTCGCTTCAAGGATCGAGTTGCACGATGATGACAAGAATGCAGTATCCAACAGGTGGATTCAGTGATTTTGAATATGAGTTAAACCAAGCGCCGAGTGGCGCGACCGTAAGAAATGTTGGAGGCATCAGGATAAAATCCATTTCTGATTATGCCATGAGCGGTCAGCTAGCAACAAAAAAGAAATATACTTACACCAAGGATGATGGTACCAGCAGTGGTCATGCAAGTTATCCTGTTTATCTTAAAACTACTTCATTTACTGATTATGATGCGCCTAGCATGGGCTCTCCGGTAGTCTGCCGTGACTACGATAAATTTTGGACCATTCACACAATCTCAGCGAATTCTATATTCGGACTCGGTACGTTTCAGGGTAGTCACATTGGTTACGAACAAGTATCAGAAAGCCTAATAAATCCTGCGGATTTAATGCTTGGCAGAACACTTTATCGCTACAATATCGGAACCTTGAGTGAGCATGATGATGATATCCGTAATGGAGATTTGCTTCGGACTGCCACTTACAATAATGCAGGGAAATTACTCCACGAGGTTATTAATAGCTATGAATATGGAGTAGTATCTTCCATGAGTGCTTATTTATACAGACCTGAAGATCATCAAACTAACAAGCCATATTACTGTAGATCCAGTGATAATGTATACAGAAACTATGCGGAATGGGAGGCTGTCAATCCAAGTTGGGGATGTATCGAATTTAGAACTATACCAACAGTATTTTTTCTAGAGGATTATAATATCCCTTCCAGGTATAGTAACTTGCTGTCTACTGAGGAGAAGAACTACGACCAGGCTACAGATACGTATCAGCTGCTTACAAGAGCTTATGCATACGATAATCCAGTTCATACTTACCCTACACGGATTATGCAAAGTTCTATCAACAATACGCAACTTGTCACGGCCAAGAAGTATGCAGCTGACTTTAATACTTCTGGTGCTTCGGACGTAGCTTCTACAGCTATATCCAGGTTGAATTCGATCAATGCAAAGGGCACGGAGATTGAAATTTTACAATATCGCCAAAATTCTGATGGAAGTAACAGGCGATACGTTGACGGAATGATCACAACTTATAGCGGTTCACTTGCCCCTAATCCCGATAAGGTTTATAGAATGGAGAGCGTTACGCCGCTCACCACTGTACAGAATACAACTATTGCTTCAGGTCTCTTTACTTTTGACCCTTCTTACAAGCTTTCCGGCAGTTTCAATTTTGCTTCGGATGGAACGCTGAGCGAACAGTCAAAAGCAGCAGGCCCATTAACAGCCTATATCTGGGAATACAATACCAGATATCCTGTGGCCTCCGCTATTAATGCACCTGTAAGCGCAATCGCCTATACAAGCTTTGAAACCGATGCTAAAGGAAATTGGAGCACTGTAAATATAACAGTCAATACCAGTTTTTTATTAAGCGGAAAACGTAGCGCCACTCTTGGAACTACTAGCTTAATTAGTAAATCATTTACTTCTGCTCCCTCGCAACTATTACTTTCCTATTGGTCAAGATCAGGACAGGTTCAGGTTAGTGGTAATAGTGGGGCAATAGTCACGTTGAGTAAGCAGGGTATTACAGTGAACGGCTGGACTTATTATGAATATCTTTTTCCAATTGGAACAACTACCGTTCAGTTAAAGGTGACCAGTGGTCAGGCGATTATTGATGAGGTACGTCTACATCCTGCCGACTCGCAAATGGAAACCTTCGCGTATACCCCCGAGATTGGACAAAATACTAGGATTTCTGCATCAAACGAAATTGAATATTATGAATACGATGCTGGCAGCAGGTTGATCAATATAAAGAATGATAAGAAGGAGGTCCTAAAGAATTTCAGTTATAATTATGGACCTGGAATAGCCGCCACGCCACCTACTGCGACTCTTTTCTATAGTGCTGCAGCTCAGCAGAATTTCACCAAACAAGGATGTGCGACGGGTACACCTGAAGTAGTGACTTATAAAGTGCCGTTCGGTAAATATACAGCGGCTTCGCAACCTGCGGCAAATCTTTTAGCGCAGCAGGATATCACGGCAAATGGACAGGCTTACGCAAATACAAATGGCCGGTGTCTTTTTTACAATGTGCAGAAGTCCCGTAAAGTCTTTAAAAACGATTGTCCCCCGGAACAAGGGCTGGGCTCGCCAGTCACCTATATTGTGCCGGCAGGTACTTATCTAGCAGAAACCCAGGCAGCGGCTGATGCGCTTGCTCTTGCCGATCTGGATGCCAATGGACAGGCTTACGCGAATACCAATGGTACATGTTCTTGCGCAGGCGAGGGAAAAAAGATGATCAATGGGACTTGCGAAACCGGAACCAAAATTTACTTAAGTTCCACAGGCAATGGTAGTGGTCAGTACGTTTGTGTCTACTGGTACCAATTTTCTGATAACACCTATAGTATACAATATTCGCAGACGTCTCCTACACCTTGTGTTAATAATTAACCTCTTAAGTCATGAAATTAAACCAATTAACAAATATAAATAAGGTCTGGCTGATGCTGCTGTTGGGCTTAGGTGTTTATACTGACCTATTAGCTCAATCTTCGGGCCAGAACTATGTTCAAACGCGCACACCACGCAGGGCGATTACAACAGATGCGAAACTTGATGCACTTACATTAAATAAAGACTCGGTTCAGGTCGTCATCCAATACCTGGATGGTCTGGGCCGGCCAGTTCAGACTGTAGGTGTGCGTTCCTCTCCACTGGGAAAAGACCTAATACAACCGATAAGTTATGATGAGTATGGCAGAGAGGCTGTTAGATACCTTCCATATGTAGCCTCTACTGCTACGGGAGCTTATCAAACAACTCCCTTTGCCAGTCAGCAGTCTTTTTATAACCCTGCGGGCACGCCTTCTACAGTTACACAACTTCCCAGCGGGGTTGCCCATATCGTTACTCCTTTTTCCCAGACGATTTTTGATGGGTCTCCGCTGAACCGTACAGTTGACCAGGGGGCAGAAGGCGATGCCTGGCAACCTTACAGCGCAACAAGTCATACTGTAAAGGTAGCCTACTCACTAAATAATAATATTACCTGGGTTACTGATCAGACGAGCAGTAAGCAGGTTGTTTTTTATACTGCAACCATCCTTGCCGACCAGTCCAGGACACTTGTCCGGAACGGTTACTACGCAAATAATGAGTTATCAGTTACCATTACAAAGGATGAGAACTGGGTGTCGGGGCGGGCAGGGACATCCGAAGAATACAAAGACAAAGAAGGCCGTATTGTATTAAAACGGTTGTATAACTTAAAAGCAGGAACTACAGAAGTGCTCTCAACGTACTACGTTTATGACGACTTCAATAACCTCGCTTTTGTGCTGACCCCAGGCGCAAACCCGGATCTAGCAAGCGGCCAGCCTGATCAGACTGCTTTGGATAACTTCTGCTACCAGTATCGTTATGATGGCAAAAGCAGGCTGGTTGAGAAGAAGCTACCTCATAAAGGCTGGGATTTTATAGTATACAATAAGCTGGACCAAGCTATCCTGACACAAGACGCGGTGCAGCGGACCGTCAATCAATGGCTTTTTACCAAATATGATGTATTCGGCAGGATTATCATTACTGGGATGACAACCAATAGCGGCAGCAGGGCCACGCTTCAAACCACAGCGAATTCTGCAAGTGTTTTTTGGGAGATAAGGGATAATTCAAATGCAAGTGCAACTGGCACCGGTTATACAAATGGTACTATCCCATTGAGCGCCTTGACATATTATACTATCAATTACTATGACAACTATGATTTTTATGACAATACCTTTGGGCAACCAAACGGTACCAGTCAGGTAACCAGCCCAGGGACCAGATCGCTGCAGACCGGAAGTCGGGTAAATGTACTTGGTACCAGCACCATGTTGCTGACTGTACTTTACTATGACAAAGAAGGCAGGCTGGTTCGCAGCAACAGCAGGAACCATCTAGCTGGTACGGATGTAGTAGACAATACGTATAGTTTTACCAGTGAGCTTACTACTGCTACCAGGACACATACTGTAAGCAGTGTAGTTACCACAATAGCAAACCGTTATGCTTACGATCATATGGGCAGGAGGAAAACCAGTAAGATCGGCGTAAACGGGGTTGCACAGATCGTTTTGAGCAAGCTGGATTACAATGAGATCGGGCAGCTATCTAAAAAGTCGCTGCACAGTACTGATTCTTTGAATTATCTCCAGAATACCAGATATGAATACAATGCCAGGGGTTGGTTGAAAAAGAATATATCCAACGAATTCAATATGACCCTTGGCTATGATACCTTGAGCAATCCTCAATATAACGGCAATATTGTGACCCAGCAATGGGGAAGCAATTTAGCGAACAAGTTTCTATATACGTATGATAAGATGAACCGTTTGACAAATGGTACCAGTACGGGAATTGTAATGAGTGAGGTGATTGATTATGATGTGATGGGGAATATTAACACCTTTAGTAGAGATGGAGGTGCGGCGAGGCTGTATGTTTACACTGGAAACCGGTTGAACCATGTAGAATGGGTCACAAATTCCTACTTCTACGATGGCAATGGTAATGCGACTACCGATGGACGCAATGGGACAACACTCAGCTACAATTACCTGAATCTTCTGGCTACTGTGACTAAGGCAACTCCTGCTTTGAGCATTACCTATACTTATGATGCAAATGGCAGGAAACTGAAGAAGGTAAACAATACAACTGCAACTACGCGGCAGTATATTGACGGGATTGAGTATAACGGAAGTACTATTGATTTTATTCATACCGAGGAAGGAATCGCCAGGAACACTTCTGGAGTTTACAGTTATGAGTACCACCTCAGGGACCACTTGGGTAATGTGAGGTATACCTTTAACAAGAACGCCACCACTGGCCTATTAACCAAGTTACAAGAAGACAATTATTATCCATTTGGTAAACAAAAATCTGTAGTTACTGGTCTAAATAAGTATCTTTATAACAGCAAGGAGTTGCAGACTGAGCTGGGACAGCTCGATTACGGTGCAAGGTTTTACGATCCGGAGATTGCGCGCTTCATTACGGTAGATCCGCTTTCTGAAATTTCTAGAAGAAATAGCATTTATAGTTATGCGCTTAACAACCCGATACGTTTCATCGATGTTGACGGGATGTTTGCCGCAAGTCCAATTTATGATCCAATGGGTAATTTCTTGGGAACAGATGATGAAGGATTAAAGGGACGCGCAATTGTGATGAATAGCAAAGACTTTAGTCAAGGAATGAGCCACGAAGAAGCAAAAAGTAAAAGTACATATGAAAGAGGAGATGCAGATTACGGATTTGCTAATGAAAAGGCTGCATTAAAATATGCAAATCATTACGTTAATTTAAAAAATCGACCTGATTATGATGGATTTGTGACCATCAGCGAAGGAATAGATTGGGCTAAACAACATCCAGGCGCTCTTAACAATCCAACGCCAGACAATGCTCTTTATCTAGATGCATCAAAACTTGATTTCGGGAATTTAAGCGCGGGTGATTTGGCAGAAGGCGTTAAAGGTAATATTAATTTATTCAATTTCGTGGATTTTACAAATTCTAAATCTAGGGCGACTACTTATGCACTAGGAAATACACAAATGAAACTTTTAAATGCTAAAACCGGAGCTGTTAAGTTATACTCGGACGGGTATGACTGGGATTATCATGATAGAAATTACGTGGAAAGTGCCCGTCCACCAAGTTCTACTAGGGATAGGTTGATATGGGGAGAAAGAAAACGGGCGGGACTTAATGATTCACATGGATTCAATGTTTATATGTATGGAATTGGAAATTTGCGGAAATAAAATGAAAAGAAATGTTATAGTTATAGCCTTACAGATTTTGTTTTGCTTTGTCCTGTCTTGCTCAGAGGGGAAAACGGTTTATAATCATCAAAATAATATCGAAGATTTGGGGGATAACTATTATTTTTTAGGAGATGGGAGAGAATCTCAAATATTAAAAAATTTAAAGCCTTCAGGAAGATCAAGGTTTGGTAAAACCATTATCCCTGCTGAGGTTCTTAGATATAATTTTGACGAACATTATATTATAGCAGAAACTCGCGAGATTGCAGAAGGACGACTTCGTTATTGGATTATAAGGAAAAATACAATTTTAGATTCGATACAATCAATTGATTCATTGTCGTTCTACAGTAAAATAGATAGTTTAGGTATGAGTTTAAAGGTAAGATAGTTATATTATTGCCTTTACGATTACTGGGCAAGGTTTTATGACCCAGAAATTGGACGCTGGAATGTGATTGATCCGATGGCCAGTACATTGTATGAAATAAGCCCATATGCTTATGTTAGGAATAATCCTGCCTTGAGAATTGACCGTCACGGATTATGGGATATAACGGTACATGCTTACAATGACCGTTCGAAGTATGGTTATGGAATCGCTATTGTTACAGACCGGCATGGCAAAGAAGTGTACCGATTTGACGTCAGATTAGAGGGCGTTGGGGGACGAGACAGAAGCAAAGCCAATTCGGATACTCCACTTGGCGTTTATGATATCCCAGATGAGAATATGTGGATTTCTGGGGGTGATAGAGGAGGATATGGTGCGAATCATAGATTAGTATTAAATGGGGAATCTGGTGAGATTAAGGAAAGTGGAAGAGGTTTGATCCGTATTCATGGAGGTAGACAAGAAGTCTATGATGCAAAAACAGGACTATGGAAACCAATAAGTAATGCTCAGCTTAAAAAGACACAAGGGTGTTTAAGATGTGCAGATGAAGATGTTAAAACTTTGAAACAAATTACCGATGATTTGATGAAGAAAGATAAGAAAGAGAAGGGAGGCAAACTTACAATTATGGATGATCTAATGGAAGTTACCGCTAATAATCCTATTCCGTTTAAAGGTACTTCAACGACATATGTGAATCCTGGTGAAAATGCAACGACGGAAGAAAAAAATAAATGGAATAATATTATTAAAGAACTTTTTGGAACAAAATGAAAAATTTAAAATACATAATTCATCTGTTATTTATTTTCCAGTTACTAGTATTTGGTTGTGATACTAAATCGAAGAATCAAAATATAGAAGATAGCCTGGATACCATAAAAAATGAAAGTACACAAGTGCCGTCTTCAAATACCAATGTTATGGACCAGAGCACCCTTCCACCGTATAAGAATATCGACAGTTTAGTGCGCTTACTTGACGAGAATTTTGCTTTTTCTGATGTGAAAAAACTTGACAGCATTTGCTTCGGCAGTGATGGAGATTTGACCGAATACTTAGGGAGTATTACGATAAGTTTGCTTGATGGTCATTTAAACAACTTTTTAAAGTATTTGCAAATTAATTCTAATTCCTGTTTGAAGGTCAGATTGATAGAGGGATTGGGGGCTAAGTACTCCGTTTATGAGAAAACTGAAAGATCAGAAAAGCTATTACAAGAAGAAAACCGATTAATTTCAATTGCTAAAGAACAGAAGTTGGGAGATAGAAAAATAGAATTTATTAGAGAACTCTTTAATAAAGTTAACCCAAATGTATTAGATTAGCTTAGGCCATATTTTTTGAGAATGGCCGGCAGCTCGATTACGGGGCAAGGTTTTATGACCCAGAGATTGGAAGGTGGAATGTAGTGGCCCCTTCTCGTTGACCCTCCTGAATAATCGCCAGCCGATCCTCAGGACTGAAAACACGTCTTTGCTTTTTCATAATTCCCTAATTTAATGGTTCTAAATTGTTTTTAAAATTTAGTCCAGCTGTTTAGGGGGTTAGTACAGTTGACGGAATCGAGTATAACGGGAGCGTCATTGATTTTATTCATACCGAGGAAGGAATCGCCAGGAACACTTCTGGAGTTTACAGTTATGAGTACAACCTTAGGGACCACTTGGGTAATGTGAGGTATACCTTTAATAAGCACCCTACCACCGGCGTTTTAACCAAGTTACAGGAAGACAATTATTATCCATTCGGTAAACAAAAATCTGTAGTTACTGGTCTAAATAAGTATCTTTATAATAGCAAGGAGTTGCAGACTGAGCTGGGACAGCTCGATTACGGGGCAAGGTTTTATGATCCAGAAATTGGACGATGGATTGTGGTGGATCCATTAGCAGAGAATAGCAGAAGATTTTCTCCTTATGTTTATGGGAATGATAACCCGATCAGGTTTATCGATCCTGATGGGATGGAAACGAATGATATTATTTATAAAAATTGGTTAAATAATAAGGAAGTAGGGAGGTCTAAACTGCCGGGTGAAGATATTATAATATACACGAACGCAAGGAGTCTTCCAGAACTCAAAGCTAACAATTTTGATCAGCCTAGGCTAAGCGCAGGGACTGCGATTTCTCCAGAAGAATCAGCGGCTAGAGCCGCGGCTAATGCACCAGAGCAAAAACTTGATTATCAAGACAGTTCTCAGCCCACAACTAGTCTAGCTATCGTGAAAAATGTAGTCTATAGTTATGGGGCAGAGTTTGCGTTATCAAAAGCAGCACCTTTATTACGGGGCATTTTTGGTAACGCAGTTAAAGCTGAGAAAAGTGTTTTTACTGTAACAAGGGAAGGCGTTGTGTTACCTAAAGGCACAAAGATACCGGATAATCTTGTTGAAAATCCATTTCGCAGTTCAAGTTACGGTGAAATGATAAATGGAAAGTTTGTTGAAAAGTTACGAATTGACCCCCCGACTCCAGTTAATATGAAAGGTCCCGGGGTTGGTCATTTTCACCTAAATGGAGGTAAAGAACATATATTTGACATGAGTAGATGGCCTTATAAATAAAAATGCAGTTATGAAATTTGAGGAATATTATTGGCATGGATCTGAAATTAGAAACATTGAAATAGATCGCAGGCAACCAGGAGAAAATGACACTATTTCGTTCGAGATTGATTGGAGTGATAGTGGTGAAGGAAAATTAATTTTTGAGGATGTTTACTGGACAAAATTAAATCTGAATTTCGGTATTGTTGCACCTGAATGTATCGATTTAGCCTTTGTTTCCACAGATGATGATTCTGATTTGATAGCTTTTTATAAATTATGGGGTAATAGAATAAATGATATCAAACTGACCTGTTATGTAATAAAGACATTGTCTACAGGAAGTGAAATAAAGATTATTGCTAAGGGATTTAAGACTACCAAATCGTAGGCTGCCTGCTGACTTTCCAATACATTAACTGCTATCCCTTTAGCAAACAACAATCTGTAGGTTACTGGTTTAATAAGTATCTCTTTAATAGCAAGGAGTTGCAGACTGAGCTGGGACAGTTCGATTATGGGGCAAGGTTCTATGACCTTATAGTTGGGCGTTTCAATACTGAAGATCCATTAAGTGAGGGTTCAAGAAGTTTTAGCCCCTACAGCTATGCCTTAAATAACCCAATACGTTTCATCGATGTTGACTCAAGATTTTGATAATAAAATAGGTGGGTCTTTTTATGAGGATTTTGTTTATGGATTAAGTAATACAGGAAGAGTGTATGGTACTTTAAGACTAACGCTGACGAATGCAGCTACAGGAGCTGTCCATATCGGAGGGCAAACATATATCGACGAGTACGATTTTAAAATTGATGGCCGACCTTTTCGGAATTTTGCAACTTGGCTAGGAAGGCCTGGCGGAGAAGATAACGGGCGGAGCTTCTTTATATATGGTAATGGACAATTGAAAGTGCCAGTAAAAAAATAGTGATTATAAAGAAAGTGTTATTAAGTGCCTTGTTTATTGTATTAATAGTAGCGTCATACTGGGTTTATAGTGAATTTTCGTTTAGTCCTTTAAAACAAAATGATTTTCAGAAGTTGTTCAAAGAATACCAAGGAAGTTTTGAGAAATCTTATAGTGAGGACTTTCTTGGTATGCGCACTAAGGCAGAATTGTTTGAGTTATACAGGTATAGCATTAAGGGAGGGATAATAGGTAATGACTTTCCGAAGTTTACAGAATGGGAGAACAAAAAAGTCGGTAAGGCGACAATTGTCGGTACATGGAAGAATTGCCCTCTCGATTTTCAAACAATGGAACTATATAACTTTACATTAACCTCCAACAATCTTGGCAATGTTAAATGTTGTAGCTCTTTTAACAAAGAAATATTAAACCCAAAAAACTATTACAGTTTTGTTCACTTTAATGATTTGGAACAGTATTTTTTACTTTACTGCAGCGATAGTCAAGAATTGTACTACATAAGAAGAAAAGGATTTTAGTAAAAATCCGTCCGATAAGTGGTTGCCGTCCTAAATTGTCTCTTTCATGCCAGAGCCCATCAGAAATGTTGGGCTTTGTCGTATCTGATAGGCTTCGTATGCGCTTAGCTGCATATAGGGTCGACCCTCAGTATAACGGCAATATTGCAACCCAGCAATGGGGAAGCGGTTTAGCGAACAAGTTTCTATATTCGTATGATAAGGTGAACCGTTTGACAAATGGTACCAGTACCGGAATTGCAATGAGTGAGGTGATTGATTATGATGTGATGGGGAATATTAACACCTTTAGTAGAGATGGAGGTGCGGCCAGGCTGTATGTTTACACTGGAAACCGGTTGAACCATGTAGAATGGGTCACAAATGCCTACTTCTACGATGGCAATGGGAATGCGACTACCGATGGACGCAATGGGACAACACTCAGCTACAATTACCTGAATCTTCCGGCTACTGTAACAAAGACAACCCCTGCTTTGAGCATTACCTATACTTATGATGCAAATGGCAGGAAACTGAAGAAGGTAAACAATACAACTGCAACTACGCGGCAGTATATTGAGGGGATTGAGTATAAGGGAAGTACTATTGATTTTATTCATACCGAGGAAGGAATCGCCAGGAACACTTCTGGAGTTTACAGTTATGAGTACCACCTCAGGGACCACTTGGGTAATGTGAGGTATACCTTTAACAAGAACGCCACGACTGGCCTATTAACCAAGTTACAAGAAGACAATTATTATCCATTTGGTAAACAAAAATCTGTAGTTACTGGTCTAAATAAGTATCTTTATAACAGCAAGGAGTTGCAGACTGAGCTGGGACAGCTCGATTACGGGGCAAGGTTCTATGACCCAGAGATTGGAAGGTGGAATGTGATTGATCCGCTGGCTGAGAAGATGAGGAGATATTCGTCATATGCCTTTGTTTATAATAATCCGCTCCGTTTTGTTGACCCAGATGGAATGGAGGGCACAGACTGGGTTTTGTACTCTACAGATCTGGGTTCTTATGCCAGATGGGATGATAACGTAACAGATCAGGCATCGGCCACTGCTAGATATGGGTCTAGTGCATTGTATGCGGGAAAACAAGCAAACTACACGAGTGTTGATGGCTATTCCATTTTGTTGAATTCAGACAAGACATGGCAATATAATGCACCATTGTTAGGCCCTTCTTCGACAGGACCTTCGTTAAGTGAGTCAATACAGCAAAGAATGCCTGTACTTAACCTGGCTGAAGGTATTGCTACGGTAAGTGCAATAGCAGCTTCTGGCGGTCTTGGTGCTGCTGAAAGTGGTACAAGTTATTTACTAGGCCAAGCTGCTAGGAAATCGGAGTTTATGACTGGCTTAGCAAATTATAGCTTCTCTACAGGAAGAAACATTGCTGCAACTCTCACAGAGCAGTTATCTATGGCCGAAATCACTGCTAATCCAACCATGGGAACTGTTGTGAAGAGCTTGGGTACTATGAAGGATACGAGATGGTTTGGCTGGAATAAAATGCAATACAGTCATAAAGCATTAGATGGATCTAAAACAACTATTCATTATGTTGGTAAATTTGCTGATGATGTGTTAAAGGCTGTTGATGACTTTAAATTTAAGTAGAAATGAAAGTAAAATGTTTGTATAAAACCGGATTGGATTTACGTCCGTACGAGAACAAATCGTTATTAAATGAGCAATTCGGACGTTTTGGTGCGAGTGGCGATTCCATATATGGGGAAATATCTATAGGACAGGAATATTTAGTAATGGGAATTGTTATTTTTGAAACCTATCAGGGATACTTACTTGATGAAGGATTGATTTCTGTATGTCCTTGTCAGTTATTTGAAGTTACCGATGAAAAGGTAAGCGCTAATTGGCATACTAGAACAATTGGGAAGGATGAAGATATTTATCCTTATATACAAATGGTGATTGGCTACCCCGAGTTCTGTTCTGATACATTGGCTTACGATAAGCTTATCGTAGAAAAAGAAGAGGAAGCACAGCGAATCTATTTCAAACGAAAAATTGAATTTGAACAAGAGTGATACTATGTATAATATTAAGCACGCAATAATTCTATGAGATTGTTGACCTGATGGGATGTTTCTTGGTTTTTTTAAAATAAAGAGGAAATTTAATGATGTAAACGGCAATGCGACCACAGATGGGAGAACCGGCGTCAATATAGGTTATAACTACCTGAATCTTCCGGCTACTGTGACTAAGACAACCCCTGCTTTGAGCATCACCTATACTTATGATGCAAATGGAACAAAACTAAAGAAGGTAAACAATACAACTGCAACAGTAGTCAGGAACCAACGGCTGATGTATTATTTTTCAGCATCTTCTTCTTATCGTTTTGATAAAGGGTGGCGCTCAACAGGTAGTGTGAATTTGAATGGAGCTGATATTAATTTGCAAGGGATAGAAAATAGTCCTTATCGTGGGTGCGGATTTAGTGTGACAAAAGAATTGATGAAAGATAAGTGTTATTTCACCGCCGAGGCAAGTAATCCATTTTCTAAATATCGAAACAATACCGGTACAACAAGTGCCCCAACCTTCTATCAGGAAAGAACTAACCAAAGGTATCTGAGAAGTTTTTCTGCAAGTCTGAACTATCGTTTTGGAGGATTGAAATCAAGTCTGAAGAAAAGTAAAAAGGGAATTTCCAACGATGATAACGGTATCTCGCCATATTAATAGCTATTTGGCGATCCAAATGAAGGCTTACTGATGCTGTTCTTTATCATTGCGCTATTCCTGTTCCTTCGGCAAACTGTCAGTTTAATTTCACATTTAAACCAAGTGTTATAGTCTGATTATTTAGATAATTATGGCCATCATCCTTCAAAATATTAGTTAAACCATAATTATATCCCAGTCTGAAATTTATAGATCTTGAGGCATTGTATCCCAAATTAAGCCTTGTACCATAGTCAAAGTCCTTAAACTTACTATTACTAAAAATCCCATCCTCTGTTAATTCGTAAGGAGTTTGGCTTGTAAAATCATCAAGAACATACTTTTGCTTTTTTGCAAACGATGTTAAGGCCGCGGCATATGCTCCTACTCCCGCAGAGAACCACGATTTGCCTATCTTGAAGTTTTTTATAACCGAAGCGGGAATTTCTATATATCTTAAGTTAAGAGAATATGGTTCTCTTCTCCCACCTTTTACACTATAATTAGCTTCAGTTTGCAGTGTTAAGGTCTTTTGTAGCTTAAAGTCAACACTTATACCGACTATTGGCAAAACGATAAAATCACCATACCCCTTATCAGATGGCAMCCCCAGTTCGCTAGCCGATTTTAACGCAGGAACTGCGGAAACGTTTGCTCCAATTGAAAAACCTACTGAAATTTTCCTATCTGGCAGCTCGTGCTGAGCATGTAGGTTCAAAGTCAAAGTTGCTAACATAAAGACTAAAGCAACAATTATTTTGATGTGGAGAGTACGTTTCATAATAGATATTTGGTTGAACTAAGATATATTATTTCTTTYAGGAAAGAAATTCGAGCAGTGCTTTTTATATAATATGAAGTAGTTTTTTTGCAATTGTAGCTTTGCGGACCACAATTTTAATTAAAGTAAGTGCTATATACAATGATTTTTTTTTCAATTGTTATTTTGTTTTATAGTTGCGATTAACCCTTCAAGGCCATTAATTAGTATTGAAGTCCGACCCAGCAGCGCTGCAATAGATTTACCAGCTATAGTCAATTTGTAATTCCAGATCGTAGGGTAATACCACATGGCTTTGCTCAACTTTTAGTGCTATGTATTAATTCTTATTAATTCACCGTCTTTTGATAATTTAATAAGATCGGCACTTCGTTTATGTGGACCCGTTACCAAACTCAGTTTTCCTTAATGCTTTTTTGACATTCTCTTGGTGTCCGTAAATATTTGAGTGATATTAGACAAGAGTTATCTATTACACTATCTTGGACTATGAAATTTAGACTTGCAAGACATACAACAGATTTAAATAAAATTCAAGGTTTTTATCAAGCGATATTGGGCTTAGATTTATTATCGTCTTTTAATAATCACAATGGTTATGATGGTATTTTTTTAGGCAAGCATAATGCTTCCTGGCATTTAGAATTTACTATCTCGAGGGAAGAACCAAACCATATTACTGATGAAGATGATTTTTTAGTTTTCTATGTAAGTTCTGAAGAACAAAAAACAATCAGGAAAAAGTGTCAGGACAGTAACATTCCAATATTGAAAGCAAAAAATCCTTATTGGAATCAAAATGGCATCGTTATTAGCGACCCTGACAATTATAGAATAATTATTGCGATAAT
>NZ_SJSL01000014.1 GCF_004331695.1 Pedobacter psychroterrae
TTTTTATATACAAGAAAAGCCTGTAGTATTTCTACTACAGGCTTTCTTTAAGATTTGGCACCGACCTACTCTCCCACGTGTTACCGCAGTACCATCGGCTCTGGTGGGCTTAACTTCTCTGTTCGGAATGGGAAGAGGTGGACACCACCGATATAGGCACCTAAATATTTTTAATGTTATTTAGCTTTTATATCTATACACCGCTTACGCGCTGTATGAGTTGCAACAATAACAATGACATATTATTGAAAGAAGTTAAGTTAGGAAGAACAAACAACAGTTCTATGCTCTTGAAAGCTTCGGATTATTAGTATTACTCGACTTTGATGTCACCACCTTTACATCTGTAACCTATCAACGTAGTAGTCTGCTACGGTCCTATATGGAATTCTCATCTCGTGGCTAGTTTCGCACTTAGATGCTTTCAGCGCTTATCTATTCCCAGCGTAGCTACTCTGCAATGCCCCTGGCGGAACAACAGATTCACTAGAGGCTGGTCCAACCCGGTCCTCTCGTACTAAGGTCAGCCCCACTCAAAATTCCAACGCCCACAACAGATAGGGACCGAACTGTCTCGCGACGTTCTGAACCCAGCTCGCGTGCCACTTTAATCGGCGAACAGCCGAACCCTTGGGACCTTCTCCAGCCCCAGGATGTGACGAGCCGACATCGAGGTGCCAAACCTCCCCGTCGATATGAGCTCTTGGGGGAGATCAGCCTGTTATCCCCAGCGTACCTTTTATCCTTTGAGCGATGGCCCTTCCATGCAGAACCACCGGATCACTATATCCGTCTTTCGACCCTGATCGACTTGTCTGTCTCACAGTCAAGCAAGCTTATGCTATTGCACTCCTCATACGGTTACCAAGCGTATTGAGCTTACCTTTGAAAGCCTCCGTTACCTTTTTGGAGGCGACCACCCCAGTCAAACTACCCATCAAACAATGTCCCCCATTAGATAGGGTTAGACACCGAATACAGAAAGGGTGGTATTTCAACGTTGACTCCACGACGCCTAGCGACGCCACTTCATAGTCTCCCACCTATCCTACACATCCTGTATCCAATGTCAATGTTAAATTGTAGTGAAGGTGCATGGGGTCTTTCCGTCCCGTTGCGGGTACCCGGCGTCTTCACCGGGACCACAATTTCACCGAGCTCATGGCTGAGACAGCGCCCAGATCGTTACACCATTCGTGCAGGTCGGAACTTACCCGACAAGGAATTTCGCTACCTTAGGACCGTTATAGTTACGGCCGCCGTTTACTGGGGCTTCGATTCAATGCTTCTCCTTGCGGATGACATCCCCTCTTAACCTTCCAGCACCGGGCAGGTGTCAGGCCTTATACTTCATCTTTCGATTTTGCAAAGCCATGTGTTTTTGTTAAACAGTCGCCTGGGCCTTTTCACTGCGGCTGACATTGCTGCCAGCGCCCCTTCTCCCGAAGTTACAGGGCCATTTTGCCGAGTTCCTTAGCCATGATTCACTCGAGCACCTTAGAATTCTCTTCCCGGATACCTGTGTCGGTTTGCGGTACGGGTTTTTATAACCTGAAGCTTAGCGGTTTTTCTTGGAAGTCTGATTACCTGCACTATCCACTCGCCCGAAGGTTTGCGGTACTATCAGCCTTTAGCAAGACCGGCGGATTTGCCTACCGGTCCTATACCTACAGCCTTCAACGATCTATTCCGTCAGATCGCGGCAGTGTCACTACTCCGTCCCCACATCGCAGTTATAAAAAGTACTGGAATATTAACCAGTTGTCCATCGAATATCCCTCTCGGGTTCTCCTTAGGCCCCGACTAACCCTGATCCGATTAGCGTTGATCAGGAAACCTTATCCTTTCGGTGGGCGGGTTTCTCGCCCGCCTTATCGTTACTTATGCCTACATTTGCTTTTCCAGAAGCTCCACCACAACTTACGTCATAACTTCGCTGCCGCTGGAATGCTCCCCTACCGTAATATAAATATTACCCATAGCTTCGGTGTACAGTTTAATGCCCGTTTATTATCCATGCCCGATCGCTCGACTAGTGAGCTGTTACGCACTCTTTAAATGAATGGCTGCTTCCAAGCCAACATCCTAGCTGTCTGTGCAATCGGACCTCGTTAGTTCAACTTAACTGTAACTTGGGGACCTTAGCTGATGGTCTGGGTTCTTTCCCTCTCGGCGCGTGACCTTAGCACCCCGCGCCTCACTGCAGTGTATATTAATTAGCATTCGGAGTTTGTCTGGATTTGGTAGGATTTGACTCCCCCGCACCCAATCAGTAGCTCTACCTCTAATTAACTTAACCACCACGCTGTTCCTAAAAACATTTCGGGGAGTACGAGCTATTTCCCAGTTTGATTAGCCTTTCACCCCTACCCACAGATCATCCGGAAACTTTTCAACGTTTATCGGTTCGGTCCTCCAGTACGTGTTACCGCACCTTCAACCTGTCCATGGGTAGATCACAAGGTTTCGCGTCTACCTCCCCTGACTATACGCCCTATTCAGACTCGCTTTCGCTTCGGATCCGTGTCTTAAACACTTAACCTTGCCAGAGAAGAGTAACTCGTAGGCTCATTATGCAAAAGGCACGCCGTCACGCCACCTGGACGCTCCGACCGCTTGTAAGCACACAGTTTCAGGTTCTATTTCACTCCCCTGTTCGGGGTTCTTTTCACCTTTCCCTCACGGTACTGGTTCACTATCGGTCTCTCAGGAGTATTTAGCCTTACCGGATGGTGCCGGCAGATTCCCACAAGGCGTCTCCGACCTCGCGGTACTCAGGATACTACTAGACTAATGGTACTTACGTGTACGAGGCTCTCACTCTATATTGCCAGGCTTCCCATCCTGTTCCACTTCATTGCATTATAATCATATCGTAGTCCTACAACCCCACTAATGCCGTAACATTAATGGTTTGGGCTCTTTCCCTTTCGCTCGCCACTACTCAGGAAATCATTATTATTTTCTCTTCCTCTGCTTACTTAGATGTTTCAGTTCGGCAGGTTTGCGTATATATACGACTAGTCTTCAACTAGCCAGGTTTCCCCATTCAGAAATCCGCGGATCAATTCATATTTGCTAATCCCCGCAGCTTATCGCAGCTTATCACGTCTTTCATCGCCTCTGAGAGCCAAGGCATCCCCTGTGTGCTCTTATTTACTTTCTTCTCTCCATAGCCTTTTGCGCCTATGGAAATGCTTTTTTTTGATAAATTGTTAAACCTTCAGTCAGTCTGCAGTAATTGCTTACAACATCCTTCCTTCCAATCAAACAACGTCTCTATTGTTGTTTGCTCTTCTTTTTTAACTTCTTCCAATATGTCAAAGAACTTTTCTATCCCGGGTTGCTTTCCTTCAGGTCAGCTCCCTATTTCTGTACCTTTTATAACAGGTACCGGTGATGGTGGAGAATAACGGAGTCGAACCGTTGACCTCCTGCGTGCAAGGCAGGCGCTCTAGCCAGCTGAGCTAATCCCCCTTAGAATTATACTAATGTAGTCCCGAGCAGATTTGAACTGCTGACCCCTACATTATCAGTGTAGTGCTCTAACCAAACTGAGCTACGGGACTAGGTATTCGTATGCAAAACTTCATGAGTATGATTGCTCAATCCACAAATCCTTGCCTACTCATAGCCCTGCTTCAGTATGGAACACTTCTTAATGTTTCATCCTATGGGTTTTCTTTTTGAGATTATTGTCATTTATATCATTTACGCAGCGGGTAGTCAAATCTACTCCAGAAAGGAGGTATTCCAGCCGCACCTTCCGGTACGGCTACCTTGTTACGACTTAGCCCCAGTTATCGGTTTTACCCTAGGACGCTCCTTACGGTTACATACTTTAGGTACCCCCAACTTCCATGGCTTGACGGGCGGTGTGTACAAGGCCCGGGAACGTATTCACCGCGTCATTGCTGATACGCGATTACTAGCGAATCCAACTTCAAGAGGTCGAGTTGCAGACCTCTATCCGAACTGTGAATGGCTTTTTGAGATTTGCTTGCTGTTGCCAGCTTGCTGCCCTCTGTACCATCCATTGTAGCACGTGTGTAGCCCCGGACGTAAGGGCCATGATGACTTGACGTCGTCCCCTCCTTCCTCTCTGTTTGCACAGGCAGTCTGTTTAGAGTCCCCACCTTAACGTGCTGGCAACTAAACATAGGGGTTGCGCTCGTTGCGGGACTTAACCCAACACCTCACGGCACGAGCTGACGACAGCCATGCAGCACCTAGTTTCGTGTGATTGCTCACTTATCCATCTCTGGATAATTCACTAACTTTCAAGCCCGGGTAAGGTTCCTCGCGTATCATCGAATTAAACCACATGCTCCTCCGCTTGTGCGGGCCCCCGTCAATTCCTTTGAGTTTCACCCTTGCGGGCGTACTCCCCAGGTGGAATACTTAACGCTTTCGCTTAGCCGCTAACTGTATATCGCTAACAGCGAGTATTCATCGTTTAGGGCGTGGACTACCAGGGTATCTAATCCTGTTTGATCCCCACGCTTTCGTGCCTCAGCGTCAATAAAACCATAGTAAGCTGCCTTCGCAATCGGTGTTCTGTGACATATCTATGCATTTCACCGCTACTTGTCACATTCCGCCTACCTCTAGTTCATTCAAGCCCATCAGTATCAAGGGCACTGCGATAGTTGAGCTACCGTCTTTCACCCCTGACTTAACAGGCCGCCTACGCACCCTTTAAACCCAATAAATCCGGATAACGCTTGGATCCTCCGTATTACCGCGGCTGCTGGCACGGAGTTAGCCGATCCTTATTCCTTCGGTACATTCAGCTACTTACACGTAAGTAGGTTTATTCCCGAATAAAAGCAGTTTACGACCCAGAGGGCTGTCTTCCTGCACGCGGCATGGCTGGTTCAGAGTTGCCTCCATTGACCAATATTCCTTACTGCTGCCTCCCGTAGGAGTCTGGTCCGTGTCTCAGTACCAGTGTGGGGGGTCATCCTCTCAGATCCCCTAGTCATCGTCGCCTTGGTGGGCCGTTACCCCGCCAACTAGCTAATGACACGCATGCCCATCTTAATCCTATAAATATTTGAACATTAGGTAATGCTACCCTGTGTTTTTATGCGGTGTTAATCCGAATTTCTTCGGGCTATCCCCCTGATTAAGGTAGGTTGCATACGCGTTACGCACCCGTGCGCCACTTTCCTCTCCAGCAAGCCAGAGAGTATCGTTCGACTTGCATGTATTAGGCCTGCCGCTAGCGTTCATCCTGAGCCAGGATCAAACTCTCCATTGTAAAATGTGTTGTTTGAACGCTGACCATTCTTAACTTAATTAATAATAGTCTTTATTCTATTTGTATTGTCTGATAGAACTTAACTTAAAATGTAGTCCAGGTATTCATGTACTTTGAATCTGTACTCAATACCCCGCTACGCTATAAATGACATCTCTTTAATGAACTTATCGAATCACCTCACGGATCTTCTTCTATATATCTTCGCTTACCATTCTCTGTT
>NZ_SJSL01000015.1 GCF_004331695.1 Pedobacter psychroterrae
TATCGGTGGTGTCCACCTCTTCCCATTCCGAACAGAGAAGTTAAGCCCACCAGAGCCGATGGTACTGCGGTAACACGTGGGAGAGTAGGTCGGTGCCAAATCTTAAAGAAAGCCTGTAGTAGAAATACTACAGGCTTTTCTTGTATATAAAAATCCCCTCCTAAACCCTAAACCAAACAGGGACAATAGAATAAAGACTTAAAGGTAATTCATTGGCACTGCTAAAGACGCTTCAATGGCAAAGTCCAACCACACCGATCCATTCAGACACAACAAAACAATGCAAAGTCTGTAGAAGAAATGATAGAAAATAGTATGGGACTCATTTTTTTGATAGCTAGCCTTAAAAACTAACTTTAAAGTTAATAAGAGATTTTAATTTCAATTTAATGTAAAAACCAAGCTAACCTTAAAATTACGCAATTTTAAGGTTAGCTTGGTTTTTTTCTTATTTAGATATGCGATATAAAATCCTGATCGTGCTAAGCCCAAGAATGATCTTTCCGATTTACCCATAGATATCTTAAACTTAGTGAAGATCTTGACGTATACAGGCTATTAGGTAGTTCAAAAGCTATTCTGGCTCGTCTACAGCGGAGAAGTATCGCTATCCAAACCAAGGTTTGCTGATCAATTCAATAAGTTTACAGGAGGCAAAAGGATCAAGTGCAATTGAAATATTTTACAACCGATGATGAATTATATAAGGTATATAGCGAAGATCGGGCGAAGCAATTGGATGAATCTGTCATCGCAATACTCAATTTACACAAATTTATATTAAGGAAGGCGTAGTAGTGGACCAAATGCAGATAAAGTGTTTTATATGCCACCTAGAGGAAAAGGAACAATTTAAGTAAACTGAAGAACCTGATGGATTTTCTCAATGATAATTTTAAATGCTCAATAGATCCTTTATTGAAAATATCTTGATCGTTTGGCAAATATGGGTATTCTTGAGAAGAGAATTATGTAGGGCAACAGCTATTATCTTAATTTGGAATTGTATAGGATTTTGTCAGAATAGATCGCTTAAGGTATTTTTCTTTTGATTTATTGTGATCATCTGGTTGCTGAATGAAGCTCATTGTAATTACTTTTGATTTTTTCTAGTTGTTTATCATAGTGTTATGGATTATTTGGGGATAAATGTTTGGATTAGTTTGTTTGGGTTGGAATTTTTTCTACTTTTGCATCCCGCTTCGGAGGAAGATTAGGGGATGAAGGTTGAAGGGGATGAAGGTTGATTGGTTAATTGAAAGCAGGGGTTATTGTCACTTTAATACCGGGTAAAAAAATGCCTGGGGATAAAAGAAAAAAAGTTTTAAAAAAAGCTTGACAATGTTAAAAAGATTCTTACCTTTGCAGTCCCAACAAAACGGGGATTTACTAGACGGAGTTTGGTAAAGATAAACAAGATTGAAACGTTGAGGATTCGAAACAGATACGGGGAAGAATAAGACCTGGTAGCAACAGAGAATGGTAAGCGAAGATATATAGAAGAAGATCCGTGAGGTGATTCGATAAGTTCATTAAAGAGATGTCATTTATAGCGTAGCGGGGTATTGAGTACAGATTCAAAGTACATGAATACCTGGACTACATTTTAAGTTAAGTTCTATCAGA
>NZ_SJSL01000002.1 GCF_004331695.1 Pedobacter psychroterrae
GCATCTTAAAAACAGAATTTGGCCTGTATCAGACATTCCAATCTTATTCCAAGGCGGTGGGACCGGTCTGCAAGGCAATAGAAAAATATAACAACGTAAGACCCCACATGAGCTGTGAAATGATGACACCCGACAAAAGACACAACCAGGAATTTAGCCAATACCAAAAAAACAGTGTAAGGGCATATCTGTATGATGAAAATTTGATGTAAGGATATATCAGTATATCTTTTTATAATTGTAAGGATTTAACCGTTTAACTATCCGATTTTTGTAAGGACAATTCAGTATAAGACAGTCTATTCCTAATTTGTCTGAGACTGATCTGATACCCTTTCAGCTTCGGACCAGCTTCGGGCCAGCTTCGGCTCAGGTTCGGACCAGGTTCGGAAAAACCCGATTGGGGGCCGTCGCTGGCCCGATGCCAGTCGGTCGCCCGTCCGCAGGCAGGACGTACTCAGATAAAAGACAAATGGAAAGCTGCTTCAGTACAAGGTCAGCCTTTGGTATCCTTGCAGGAGTGTTGTAGTACTAGTAAGGAAGGAAAGCTGTTAAATAGGTAGGTGACAGGTAGGTCTTTTGCCGGAGTTACACCTTACAAGACCGAAGAGACAGCTGCCCAATATGGCGCATGGTGGAAGTTGTATAAACCAGTACTACAAGGTGTATAGTTCTGATGTTCCGCAAATAGTACGAAATTAATCCAAATTCCCTACCTTGCGGCCCTTAAAAATCAAACTATTTATGGCTAAGTCCTCTAAAGCTGCGATAATTTTTATATTCATCACTCTTTTGCTTGATGTGATTGGCCTGGGGCTGATTATCCCTGTATTCCCAAAGTTGATTGAGCAGCTTATCGAAGGTAATCTGAGTGACGCTTCGAAATGGAGCGGCTGGCTTACCTTTGTGTATGCCATTATGCAATTCGTTTGCGCACCTATTATTGGTAATCTAAGTGATAAATATGGCCGAAGGCCAGTATTATTGCTGTCTTTATTAGGCTTTGGAATAGACTATATTTTTCTTGCACTGGCACCTACTATTTGGTGGCTTTTTATTGGAAGAATCATTGCCGGGGTTTTTGGTGCGAGTTTCACTACGGCCACGGCTTATATTGCGGATATCAGTACCAATGAAAACCGTGCGCAAAACTTTGGGATGATCGGAGCAGCCTTCGGGTTGGGCTTTGTAGTAGGCCCATTCTTGGGTGGTGTGCTGGGTGAGTTGGGGCCGAGAGTGCCGTTTATTGCAGCTGCTGGACTCACCCTCTTGAATGTTGCCTATGGCTACTTTGTTTTGCCGGAGTCTTTAGATAAAGAACACAGGCGTCCTTTTGAATGGAAAAGGGCAAATCCGCTTGGATCTTTATTGCAGCTTAAAAAGTACAAGGGACTTGGCGGACTGATCGTTGCACTTGTGCTGGTATATATAGCCGGACATGCTGTACAAAGCACCTGGACATTTGTCAATATTGAAAAATTCAATTGGAGCAGCACTACCATAGGGATTTCTCTTACTGTTGTCGGAATCCTTGTGGCTCTGGTGCAGGGTGTGCTGATCCGTTTTATCAATCCAAAGATTGGCAATGAAAAGAGTATTTATATTGGCCTGATTTTATATGCCATTGGACTTTTCTTATTTGCTTTTGCTACAGAGAGCTGGATGATGTTTGCTTTCCTGATCCCTTATTGTCTGGGGGGTATTGCCGGGCCAGCTTTGCAGTCCATCATGTCTGAAAATGTACCACAAAATGAACAGGGTGAGCTGCAAGGTGCACTGACAAGCCTGATGAGTGCTACTACTATCATTGGGCCATTGTTGATGACTTACCTTTTTGCATGGTTTACAAAGCCGACTGCTGCCGTTAAATTTGCCGGTGCACCATTTCTGGCAGGAGGCGTATTCATGCTGTTAAGTGCTTTGGTGGCTTATAAGGCCATGAAGAAGGATGCTTTTTTAGCCAGAGATAAGGGTTAGGCTTCGGCATTAATGGCCGACCAGAGCATATCTTTAAGCTCTACCATACCTTTTTGCGCTACAGAAGAAATAAAGATCGATGGGATATTGGCGGGAAGTTCTTTCTTCATTTCTGCTACCAGCTCCTCATCCAGCATGTCTGACTTGGTGATGGCCAGCAGATGCGGTTTTTGCATGAGCTCTTCGTTATAATCTTTTAATTCAGCCTTTAAGATATCGTATTCTTCTTTTATGGTTCTTTGGGTATCAGCAGGAATCATAAACAGCAATACAGAATTTCTTTCTATATGGCGTAAGAATCTAAATCCCAGCCCTTTTCCTTTAGAGGCACCCTCAATGATACCGGGAATGTCTGCCATGACAAAAGATTTACTGTCGCGGTAAGATACAATGCCTAGATTGGGAACGATGGTAGTAAATGGGTAATCGGCTATTTCTGGTTTGGCAGC
Source organism: Pedobacter psychroterrae (assembly GCF_004331695.1). Classification (GTDB taxonomy): domain Bacteria; phylum Bacteroidota; class Bacteroidia; order Sphingobacteriales; family Sphingobacteriaceae; genus Pedobacter; species Pedobacter psychroterrae. The sequence continues at coordinate 2,427 of NZ_SJSL01000002.1, forward strand.
GGAAAGTACGGAGAGTAAGGTAGACTTGCCTGCATTAGGGAAACCTACCAGACCTACATCTGCAAGTACTTTAAGTTCCAGTACCATCCATTCCTCTTTGCCAGCCTCTCCGGGTTGTGCAAATCTTGGGGTCTGAAGGGTAGGTGTCTTAAAATGCCAGTTGCCCAGCCCGCCACGGCCACCCGCGGTTAGGATCTTGGTTTCACCATCCTGGGTTATTTCAAACAAAACCTTTCCAGTTTCGGCATCTCTGGCGATGGTACCTAATGGTACATCCAAAATTTCATCTTTACCGGATTTACCGGTAGAGGTGCCGCTTGAGCCTGGTAATCCATCAGGAGCGATAATATGCTTGCGGTATTTCAGGTGCAGGAGTGTCCAGAATTGTGTATTTCCCCTGAGTATGATATGGCCTCCGCGGCCACCATCACCACCGTCAGGTCCACCCGTAGAGGTACGAATGTCGCGGTGCAAGTGTGCAGAGCCTGCCCCCCCTTTGCCGGAGCGGCAGCATATTTTTACATAATCTACAAAATTGGAACCCTGCGACATATATTATTTAGTATTTATCAATTACGGCACTCAGTTCAGCAAAAATGTCGTCGATTTTGCCGATTCCATTCACTTTACTTAGTTTGCCCTGAGCCTCGTAGTAAGGCAAAACGTGGATTGTTTTGTCAAAGTATTCCGCAATGCGTTTTTGCAGCTTATCTGCCTGGTCATCCACACGTCCGGTTTCCAGCTGGCGCTGTGCGATCCGTTTGGTAAGTTCATCCTGATCTACATCCAGTGCTATGACACCTGCAATATTTCCGTTTTTACTTTCTAAAAAAGCATCTAAAGCCTGTGCCTGAGGTACGGTACGCGGAAATCCGTCAAATATAAAGCCTTTGGCCTGTGGGTTTTTGTCCACTTCTTCTTCCAGCATGGCTATCGTGATCTCATCAGGAACCAGTTGTCCTTCAGCAATTAGTTCGCTTACTCGCTGACCTAAAGGAGATTGATTTTTGATGTGCGCCCTAAACAAGTCGCCGGTAGATATGTGGATCAATTGATACTTCTCAATTAATTTTTCAGATTGGGTGCCTTTTCCAGCACCCGGAGGGCCAAAGATAACAAAATTCAGCATTCGGGTTGTCTTTAAAGTTAAAGGATTTATTAATCTCAACGGGCTGCAAATATATCATTTTAAATTTAATCTTAGGGGCACTAACCATGGATTTGTAATAGAACCAGCATTACTTGTAGATTTCTGGTACATCGATCAGGGTTTGGCTATACATCTGGTGCGAGCCTTTTACATTGGGATGGTGATAAATCTTGCCCCAATCGTAATCTTCAAAATACATGGTAGTATTGTCTACTTTTTTACCGCCTTGATCGACTGATGTAGCTACGTCAAACCGGGTTCCTTTTATGTTGTATTTTTGACGGATTTTCTCAATTACGTCGTTAACAGCTACCTGGCTGCCACTCTCATTGCTTGGGATATTGTTTAATACCGGGATTGAGCCTTGCGCCTTAATGTATTCAACAAGTTCACTAAGGTTCTCTTCGGTATTGCCTCCATTGGTACCTATAGTTACCATCACGTATTTTGCCTTTACAAAGGGAAGCTCATTTTTGATGCGGTCCAGCACCTGTACGATGGTGGTCCCACCGCGTCCGCTTGCCATGCTTTTGCCCTTGATATTTTTCATGATCAACTGGGTCCAGGATTTGGGAAAGTCAGCTGTAGGAAAGTAACCTTCAGGCTCAGTAATAGAATCACCATACAGTAACAGGGTTAAATTTGTTTCTTTTGCCATCACACAGATTTGCTTGACGCGGATAGATGATCCGCTGTTTAGGCCGAAGCAATAGTAATCATGCTGAAGACCGACAAAAAATCCCGGGCCAACAGAACCTGCGCCAACACCGCCACCTCCATCCATTGTGCCCGCTATTTCGGACGATTTACCAGTTTTCAGATCGGTAATGCGAAGTTTTGATTGCTGATAATTACGGTGTATTTCTACCGCGTATTCATGGGTAGCATCGAGAAACTCAACCTTTTTTTCTGTAACCGGGTTCGTGCCCAGGTATATTTTTTTGTTCGGAATATCTACATATGCTTTGAGATCGCCCTGATCTGTCTGAAATACTCCTACAGCGTCGCCGGAGAACCTGACATGGTACCGGATCAGACGTTCTGCTAGTGAGTAATACTTGTTCAGCCTTACTAAACTGTTTGGTGCGGTGATGGATAATCCAAAATCTGTATATTGATTGCCCGCAGCGGTTATCAATTCCGGGTTAGCAGTTTTATTATTTAATACCTTATTGTACAATACTCCTTTAGGCAAAGCCTTTTTATTCTGCGCAGAAATAACAAATGTATTGCTGCAGAGCAGTAACAACAGCATTGTTCTTTTGATATTCTTAAAATTGGCCATATTAATGTTTTCTTAGATACTTATTGATTTATTATAAAATTATAAACTCCGGAACCTATTTCCACAACGGTTCGGTCTTCTACTGATTCTTTTATTACAAAGCCACTTTTCCCTGCCAGTGGCGTATTACCTTCCTGAATAGCACCTATATCGCTGGTGGGAAGGTATACTTTAGCAGTGCTGTTGGCAGGAACCACAATATTCCATGACAATTTTCCATTTCCTTTTACCCAGTGACTCTTTATGGTTCCATATTTTGACTCGTAACTGGCTTGGACATAGTTTAGTCCCTCTGGAAATATAGGGTTCATAATGATCTTTTTAAAGGCTGTAGCCTGGGTGTCAGATTTTATTCCGGCCAGGTATTCATAATACCAAATCAACAGATCGCCCAGAAGCATCTGATGGTTCCAGGAACTCATCAGGGGATCTGCAGTATTGCCATTCCATAGTTCCCATATGGTGGTGGCTCCGTTTGCGGCCATATAGCCCCAGCTTGGATAAGTGGTATTGGTGGCCAGTGTGTAGGCCAGGTCGGGGCGGCCATGATCTGACAATCCCCTCATAATCCACATCATGCCCATAATACCTGAATTGACGTGGTTACCGTATTCCGCTGTGCGGTCTACTATTTTCTGGACGATGGCATTTTTTTTATCCTCTGGGACAAGGCCAAAGGTTAAAGGCAGCAGATTTGCCGTTGTGGTATTATTGGCGTAATGACCGCTTTGGTGATTGAAGAATTTTTTGTTGAATGCAGTGAATACCCGTTTTTTTAGTTGAACGAAAGTACTGACATCAGCATCCAGTCCCTGCAGCCTGGCGAAATTTTCCATCAGTGAAAGACAGTAGTAGTAATAAGATGAGGCAAGCAATCCGCCATCGGTGGTTCTTTTTGGATCGCTGGTCCATATTGTATTGGTGCCTTCCTCGGGAGCTACGCACCAGTCGCCATAGCTATCTTTCAATACCAGGTCATTCTGGTTGTAGGTATTCCACATATATAGCACCCATTTTTTCATGTCGGGGTAGTAGCTGCGATAGGTCTTTTCATCGCCAAACTGCTTCCTTAACATCTCGGGAATAATGATAAATGCACTTGGGTAAGTAACGTTGTCTGTATCGTTGATCCAATAGGCAGGTATGATGTTTGGCAGGCTGCCGTTTTGTTTTTGAGCAGATTTGGCATCAGCCATCCATTTACTATATAGCCTGGAATTATCAAAAATGAAGCTCTCCCCATAAGAGCTCATTAATCTGTCGCCCAGCCAGGCCACACGTTCATCGCGCTGCGGACAGTCGGTAGGAATGCCCCGGTAATTGCCCCTGATGCTCCAGTAAGCATTGTTGTAGATTTGGTTTATTGTGGAGTTTGAAGTGTGAAACTGACCGATAGTTGGGACATCATCATATACGACCTGGCCTTCGAAATCTGCGACTGATGGCGCATAAGATAATCCGCTGACTTCTACATACTGAAAGCCATGATAGGTAAACGTTGGTTCCCAGGTTTCATTCCCTGTGCCCTTAATTACATAGGTGTCCGTGACCCTTGCATCGCGTAAATTAGCAATGTACAAGCTGTCTGTATTTTTCATGCGCTCTGCAAATACCATACGGACGGTATCCCCGGCATTCCCTTTTATGCGAATGCGAAGCCAGCCTACCATATTCTGGCCCATGTCCAGGATGTAGGTACCCTTTGTAGTTTTGTGTATTTTTTTAGGACTGACAGTTTCTTTAATTCTTATGTTTTCATTGGTCTGGGAAAATAGCTTGCCGCCTGGGGCTGCAACAAGGTCTGCGCTACCCCATTTAGCATCGTCGTAGCCAGGTTTATTCCAGTTATTGAGTTCTTTACGTGCATCATATTCTTCCCCGTCGTATTCGTTGTTTGCCCGTATGGGTCCGTCATCTGTTACCTTCCAGGATTTATCAGATGTTATGTATCCAATACTCCCATCTGTATATTCCAGGCGGATTTGTAAAATCATACGCGGGAAACCATAATTGATATGAGACATTTGTGTGATGGGGTCAGGCTTGCCACGAAAATCGCGCATATTGAAAAAGCGGCCGTTACCTAAGATGACCCCAATTCCATTGTTACCCTTTTTCAGATTTTGAGTTATATCATAGGTATTGTAAGGAACGTCGTGGTTGTAATCGGTCGGGGTAGGAGTTAAGACGTCATTGCCGATTTTCTGGCCATTAATGTACAACTGATAAAGCCCTAATCCGCTGATGAATGCGCTAGCATTGCGGATTTTTTTACTTACTGCTACCTCTTTACGCAGGTACCTTGCGGCAAGCCTGGTCTGCTGGCGATGAGGCGCATCGCCTTTGCTAAAAGTGTCGAGGCCAATCCATTCTGCCTTCCATTCCTTGGTCTGCAGCATCGCCATCCTCCATTGGTTGACTGTGCTGATTGCAGAGTCGCCCTGGTTGGTCCATACCTTTACTTTCCAGTATAAGTGCCTGTAACTTTCTAAGGTCTTACCGGCAAACCTGATGCTTATGCTGGAATCTGAATATACTTTGCCACTATTCCACAGATCAGCATCGCCGCTTTCGGCTTTTTTTTCAGATGAGGATACATATACCCGATAGGCTGTTTGTTTGGTGTTTCTTCCTTTGGAGGTCGTGATTTTCCAGCTTAGCCTGGGCGACTGGCTTTGCAATCCGATGAAATTCTCCCTTCCTTCTACCGTAAGCTGGTCAATATGAAAAGACTGCTTGTGCAACTGGCAGGATAGCAATAGCAGGAATGCAGATAATCCTATTGTATATTTTAAATTTAACGTCATTTGTGATTCTGGTTTTTTATTTGAGACCTACAGAACGAAAATCACCGGTATGGACCTGGAATACAGCAGGTAGCCCGTTGACAGTAATGACTTCATCATTATAAGTACGCAGCTCATTCCTAATGTATGCGCAGTTCTCATTCAATCAAATGTAGTTGGAACTTGTAGGTTTAAACAAATACACCCTTGCCAACAATCAATACTAAATTGACACTGCTGAATTTTATCGAGGCTTCTTCGGTGTGGCGCAACGTTATAAGTGCAATCAACTTTCTTTGAACATAGGCCTTTTTGCGGAAAGTTTTGATAAATTAGTAGAGGGTCCCGTATACTAACCAGATTTTTAACCCCATGCCATGAATTATTTAAAAGTTACTATCCTGATCGTTTTTCTATGTGTCCGGGCTGTTGGCGTACACGCTCAGCAGATGGCTTCGGTAAAATCACCGGATGGGCAGATCGTGTTTTCTTTCGTGCTGACTAAGGAAATGCCTTCCTATCAGGTTTCTTATAACCGGCAGACGATTGTGAAGAATTCGGAGCTTTCATTGGTATTCAAAGAGAATGGCAGGTTTTCTGCAAATCTCAGTATGTTGAAAACAAGACTAGAAAGCGTTGATGATCGGTATGAACTAGTGATAGGAAAGACTAAAAATGTTCACCATCCTTATAGGCAGCTTACGATTCCTTTGTATGAAAAAAGTGGAGCCGGGAGAAGGATAAATATTGTAGTCAGGGCTTTTAATGACGGTGTAGCTTTCCGGTATGAATTTCCAAAGCAGGAGAACTGGCCGACCTATGCTTTAACAGAGGAACGCAGTTGTTTCAATTTGGATGAGGGAGCACGGATGAGGGCTTTGCTGTTTGGAAATGATTATAACAACAATCACGAAGGTCTGTACGAGAAAATGGAACTAAGAGCGCTAAAAGAAAACGTGCTGATGGACGTTCCTGCGCTGTTTGAACTGCCGGGCAAAAAATATCTGGCCATAACAGAAGCCAGCTTGAGGAATTATGCGGGAATGTACCTGGTCAAAGAAAATGGTGTATTGAGAAGTCAGCTTTCTCCTCAGCAGGGGCAATCTGAAATTAAGGTTAAGGCCATCTTACCCCACAAAACACCTTGGCGGGTAATGATGGTCAGCGACCGTCCGGGCACATTTCTGGAATCGAATATCCTCACCAGTTTGAATGAACCTTCAAAGATTAAGGACCCATCCTGGTTGAAACCGGGTAAAACGTCATTTCATTGGTGGAACGGAGATGTGGTGCCGGATTCGACTTTTGCACCTGGTGTAAACTTTGAGACAAATAAGTATTATATTGATTTTTGTGCGCGGAACAACATCGAATATCATTCCGTGATAGGTTATGGTGGCTTTGCCTGGTACAGTAATGACTGGCCCAGCTACGCCGAAAAAGGCAGCTACGCTGATGTGACCAGGTCTGTAGGCTCGTTAGATATGCAAAGGATCTGCGATTACGCAAAATCAAAGGGCGTGTCGATTCATGTTTGGGTGAACTGGAAAGCGCTATATCCCCAATTGGAAGCCGCATTTGCGCAATTTGAAAAATGGGGGATAAAAGGGATGATGGTAGACTTCCTGGACAGAAGTGATCAGGAAATGGTGAATATCCAGGAGGAGATTTTAGAACGTGCTGCCGCACACCATCTTTTTATACAATTTCACGGGGCGTACAAGCCTACAGGGATGAACAGGACCTATCCCAATGAATTTACTAGGGAAGGAACCTACAACTATGAGCAAAATAAATGGCTGATCAAGGCACTAACCCCTGAGCACGATCTGGACATCGCCTTTACGAGGATGATCGCTGGTGCCAGTGACTATCACCTTGGTGGTTTTAGAGCGGTAAAACCAGAAGATTTTAAGCCTAAATATATTCGCCCGTTAATGGTTGGGACAAGAAGCCATATGCTGGCGATGTATGTGGTGCTGGAAAGTTATCTGAACATGGTTGCCGATTATCCTGCGGCATATGAGGGACAGCCCGGATTTGAGTTTTTACAAAAAGTGCCAACGGTATGGGATGAAACAAAAGTAATCAATGGAGTGCTGGATGAATACCTAACCATAGCGCGTAGGCATGGAAATGAGTGGTATATTGGCACAATAAACAACAGTAAAGCAAGGACACTGGATATTCCGCTTGATTTCCTCCCTGCAGGAGATTTTAAAGTGGAGATTTATAGCGATGCGCCGGATTCGGAAGCTTATCCTGATAAACTGAGCAAAACCGTTGGAGTTTATAAGAAGGGAGATGTAATCACCATTAAACTGGTGCCGGGTGGGGGTAATGTGATTCGCCTTTTTAAATAGGTAACTATTGTGGTATTTACTTACTTTAGTGATATATTAGGCAATAAACACTTCTGACTTAAATGAAATTAATCCCTGCATACCTACTTTTCCTCCTGCTCGTTCCATATATCAGTTTTTCTAAACCATTGGAAGTAAAAGTAGCGCGGCTCGAATGCGAACATCTTTCTAATCCAATTGCTATCGAAAATAAACAACCAACCCTTAGCTGGCAATTGGTTTCTGAAGAAAAGGCCAAAAGTCAAACTGCCTACCGGATAATAGTAGCCAGCAGTATTTCTTTGTTGCAGCAAAATAAAGGAGCGTACTGGGATAGCGGTAAGGTAAATTCCGGTAACTCCAAACAGGTAGTTTACAAAGGTAAACCGCTCGGGTCCAGAAAGAAGCTTTATTGGAAAGTGATGATTTGGGATGAGAAGAATGCGCCATCTGGATGGAGCCAACACGCTTCATGGTCTATGGGCTTACTGGAGGCGTCAGACTGGAAAGGTAAATGGATTGGAGCTTTCGAGAATCCATATCCTGATTCGGCAATAACGTACCCGTCACCATTTTTCCGCAGAGAATTCATCGTTGAAAAAAAGATCAAACAAGCCATTGTTTATATCAGTGGTCTGGGTTTTTATGAACTATTCTTGAATGGTAAAAAGATTGGAGACCACGTGCTTGCCCCTGCAGTTACCAATTATGATAAAAGACCGCTTAAGAAACTACTTTATCCTTATGATGATCAATCTACCCAGCGTGTGCTATACAATACTTTTGATGTCACCAATAACATTAGTCAAAAAAATAACGCGATAGGGATACAACTTGGTAATGGGTGGTACAATCAGCGCGACCGAAGGGTAGAAGGCGATATGTGGTATGATGCCCCAAAGTTGATATTTCAACTTGAAATACAGTATACGGATGGAACAAATGGTATTATCAGCTCTGATAATAGCTGGAAGTCAATCGACGGCCCGTTATTAAAGGATGGGATATTTACCGGTGAAAAATACGATGCGCGATTAGAACTGGGAGCGTGGAATAGTGCTGGTTATTCTGATTTTAAATGGAAAAATGCAATTTCTGTTCGCCCGCCTACGGGGAGTTTACATCCGCAAACTGCGCCATTCGATAAAATTATGCGGACACTGGTTCCTGTTTTTGATGGTAAAACGAAAGACTCGGTGTATTCCTACCATCTGGATGAAACTGTGGCAGGTTGGGCATCGATAAGTGTGAGAGGAAAAGCAGGAAGCCTTATTAAAATAAGGTATATCAATGAGGAGGGTGAGGATTATGGTCAGTTTGATAGCTATATTTTGAAAGGCTCGGGAGTGGAAAATTGGGAGCCAAAGTTTACCTGGCATGCTTTCCGGCGGATTGAAGTGATTTCTCAGGATGTAAGTCTTGATAAGGAGAGTTTAAAAATAAAGGAAGTACATACAGCTGTTGCATCAAATGGATATTTTGAATGTTCAAATCCATTTCTGAATAAAATAAACTCGGCCTATATAAAAACGCAGAATGCAAACTTTCATGGAAGTGTGAGCAGCGATTGTCCGCATCGAGAAAGGCTGGGTTATACCGGAGATGGGCAGGTGATTGTGGAAAGTTCGATTTTTAGCTATGATATGCGTCAGTTTTATCGAAAATGGCTGGACGATATGGACGATGCCAGGAATAAAAAGACGGGTTTTGTTACACATACTGCACCTTTTGGTGGTGGTGGTGGTGGTCCGGCATGGGGATCGGCTTATGTGATTATGCCATGGGCGTATTTTTCATACTATGCTGACACAGCGGTGTTAACAAGGCATTATGCAGGTATGAAGCAATGGGTTGAATATCTGGAAACAAGGACTGATAAGGATGGGTTGGTGACCAGAGAAGAGCCTAATGGATGGTGTTTAGGAGATTGGTGTACGCCGACTAACGTTGAGGTGCCAGCACCTTTGGTAAACACGGCTTACTTTTATTATTCTGCTGATATTATGTCAAAGGTAGCAAAGACACTGGGTCGCAACGATGATTATTTAAGGTTTTCAGACCTTGCAAAAGGAATTAAAGTAAATTTTAACAATGCTTATTATAATGCTTCAAAGCAAAGCTATTGGGAGGGAAGGCAAGGTGCTGATGTATTTGCCCTGGCTTTTGGCTTAGTACCGGAGGAAAATTTCAATGCTGTTTTCGGCTCATTATTGGCTCATCTGAAAAAAATTAATTATCATTTTGATACAGGTATTTTAGGGACGCCTCTGTTGTTAAAAGTACTTTCTCAAAATGACAGGGATGACATTGGTTATCAAATTATGAATCAAAAGGATTTCCCTGGTTTTGGATATCTTTTGGATAATAAAAACAGCACATTGTGGGAATCATGGAATGGGGATGGTTCGAGGTGTCACCCTATGTTTGGAAGTGTGGTGGAATGGTTTTATTCCGGTATTGCCGGGATAAAAGTTGATCCGGCAAATGCAGGAATGAAACATTTTGCAATTGAACCAAAATTCATTTCTGATTTAAGTTATTGCAAATCATCCTATAACAGCTTATTCGGTAAAATACGTTCAGAATGGAAAAGGAACAGCGATGGAAAGCTACAGATATTGATAGAAGTACCGGAAAATACATCGGCAAGCTTTGTTTTGCCTCATAACAAGCAGAAGATTAGGAATGATTCTGGTGAGGATATTCTGGGTAAAAAGATAAATGATAAATATGAGATTGAATTTCAATCCGGAGTATACAGTTTTGAGGTGTTGTAAGGTTTGCAAGGGCTAAAAGTAATGGGATTGATACTTTGAAGGTGTCCCGGTATGAGGTATACAGTAAAAATAAAAAGGGATAAAGTTTGAAACCTTATCCCTTTTTATTGTGCACTTGTAGGGATTCGAACCCCAAACCTTCTCATCCGTAGTGAGATGCTCTATCCAATTGAGCTACAAATGCAATTCCCGTTTCGTTAACGGACTGCAAAAGTAACGCTTGAAATTGAATTAAGCAATTTTTTTGGCAATTAATTCAACCTTTTTTAGACATCAGACAGAAAGGTATTCTTTTAAGTTCGTGCCGATGATCGCTGTCCAGCCTTTTACAAAGCTTTCTTTTGCAAAATTAGGATCATTTATTGCAGCAAAGCTTTCGAGACCTTCATGTGTGAGCTTTAACCGGGTTTTATTCCCTTCCTCAAATAACTCAAATCTAACCAAAGATTCTCCCGGGTTATTTTCATATTTCCAGGTATATGCTATTTTTTTGCCATCTACCAATTCGGTTACTTTAACAAAGTGGAGGTATTGTACATGTTTATCGCCACCATAAAATTGCGACTCTGAGCCAAGTTCCGGTTTGAAATCTTTGATGTCAAAATACCATTCTTTCATTTTGTCTTTGTCTGTTATTGCTTGCCAAACGATTTTAATAGGAGCATTGAATGTTTTTTCGATGATAAAAGGTTCTGTCGTTTCCATAAGCTTTTAAATTTTAGTTTAAGATGAATGTGTTATTTTTCTTTAGATTGTTTGTCCAGAAATTTTTCAAGAGCGTCAAGTTTTTTATTCCAGAATGCTTCATATTGCTCTGCCCATATTGCAATCTCTTTAATTTTATGAAATTGAGGTTGGCAATATCGCGCTCTACCTTCTTGTGAAATATTCAACAGACCACATTCAGATAGGATCTTAACATGTTTTGAGACTGCCGGCCTGCTAATATCAAAATGATCTGCAAGCTCGTTCAGATTTAATGAACGGTAAGCAATTAGATTTATAATTTCTCTTCTGGTGGGGTCGGCAATGGCCTGAAAAACATCTCTTCTCATAGTTCGTTAAATTAAATAAAGTAGTACCCTTAGTGTATTTGAAACCTTTCGGTTACTAATATAAAAGAAACCTTTCGGTTACGCAAATTATGGTTGATTTTTGAAACATAATTCGGTATTTTCTTTTCATTGTATTCGCCTTTAGAATTTAATTTTGAATAGGCTGTTCTGTATGGAATAATTTTCCGATTGGTCAAAAATTTAAGGTTTTGTCGATCTAAATAATAATCTTTGACCATGTTTTAACCAAAGACAACTTATTAAGAATGAGAGAACTGAAGATTTTAAAATCTATTACTAAACGGGGTGATGATTCCTTAAAAAGATACCTGCAAGACATTTCAAAGTATGCATTGATAAGTGCTGATGAGGAGGTTTCTTTGACACGCAAAATTCGGAACGGAGATGAAGCGGCAAAGACAAAACTCATCAATTCAAATCTTCGGTTCGTGGTTTCAGTAGCTAAAAAATATGAGGGGCAGGGTGTACCTCTAGGTGACTTGATCTCTGAAGGTAATAAAGGTCTCATAAAAGCTACAGTACGCTTTGATGATACCCGCGGCATAAAATTTATTTCTTTTGCAGTATGGTGGATCAGACAGGCTATGATGTTTTCTATTAATGAACATAAGCGTTTGATTCGTTTACCGATGAACCAGGTTAATGATATTCTTCAGGTGTGGAAAGCAGAATCAGATCTTGAACAAGTTCTTGAACGTCCAGCTACAACCGAGGAGCTGGCTGAGCATTGTGGTTTAAGTCTGGATAAAGTAAGGGGGTACATCACCAACCCCGGTCATACTGTGACACTCGATGCGGGTGACGACGATGAGAGACCGGGAATGTTAAGTGTGCTGGAAAATGAGATGTTTGACCGGCCCGATTCTACTATGGATAATGAAGGCTTGCGATACGATCTGCAGATAATTCTAACCAAACTTACTCCCAGACAGTATAAAATTATACAACTGTATTTTGGATTAAATGATCACCGGCCAATGTTGATTGAAGAAATAGCAGCTCACTTTGGCCTAAGTGAACAATGTATTCAAATGAACAAAACCAAGGCAATGGTTATACTCAGGAATTCTAAGAATATACAGATGATGAAACAGTACTTATAAAAAAATACGTTTTCGGATTTTTGTAGCTGGATTACCCTGATAAATCATGTAAGCCTCCATATTTCTGTTGGCTATGGAACCAACAGACAGGATAGCATGTGAAGCTACTATGACTCCTGGACATACAACTGCTTTGGCGCCGATCCAGGCTCCGTCCTGAAGTATTATTGGAAGAGTTATCAGATCAAAAGTTGTAGTTTTGTAATTGTGATTTCCTGTAAGTAACATTGCTTCCTGCGATACGCATACATGCTTTCCGATGATGACTTGGTCTAAATTTTCAATATGACAAGCAGCCAGCCAGGAATAATCATCCACAGATAATTTCCAGGGGTACTTGATCCTGATGCCAGGTTTTATACGGACATTTTTGCCAATACTGGCCCCAAATAGCTTCAGGATCAATACCAACATACTGCTAAAAGGGATCAACCCTGTGTGAAAAAATAATGTGCTGATTATATACCAGCAGTATACTTTGACAAAAGAGGCACCTGCCTTAAATCCTTTTTTGTCGAAATCTTTTTTTAGCTGAGTAAAATGGGTCATTTAGTGGTTGTTGTTTTTAGAGAATTTACCTGTCCAGAAATACATTGAGGTTCCGAGTATTACATATAATATATAGTTAAACATGTCATGATGATCCATAAGTAGTACTGATGCATGGGGTTGGTAATATATTGAGATTAAAATAAATCTTAAAGTGTTTAGCAACTGAATAGCTGTTAGTCCTGCAACCAAAAAGATCATTTTTGACCATGTGGACTTAGGGAAAGCAATAACAAATGCCGCAAAACAGCTCATAATTCCATAACCAAGACAAGAATATACCAGCCTGAATCCTGAAAAACCATGATTGATAAGGTGATTTTCACTTGTGGAGATCCGGTATCCAAGTATTTTAAGTACATAGGCTGCGGAAGAAATACAGAAATTTCTCCAACTACTGATATAATTGAAATACTTGTCCAAGAAGGAAATGTAATAGTTACCAGGAGTGGTTATGCCTATATTGATGAGGTTGAAGCCGTAGAATAGCAAGAACAAAAAGAGGAAAGAAAAGATAAAATTTGCAGATTTTCGATTGGCCTTGCCTATTTTTTCATCAATTTTAATATCTACAATCAATCTAAACCAAAACCCCTGAAGAAAGTGAAACATAATTCCTGTTCTTCCATCTAAAAAGCCTAACTGAAAGATCATGCGGTAGGTAAAATATAAAAAAGGACGAAGGTATATGGGTAGCTGCCACCATAAGCTTTTAAGCCATGCATTGTGCTCATTTGGACTGCCCCAAAAGTTTGGTTTTGTTACTTGAAAGCGCTTTGTCGTAAGACGTTGTATCTCCTCTTCAGCAACCAAGTCGCTGTATCGGTTATGTTTGTCCAGCCAGAAGCTAATTTTATTTTCTTTTAGATTTTCTTCTATCAGAAATCCTTTCTTCCAAATAATGGTTTTGGATGGGACCTGAAATCTATGGTCCATATTTTCCTGAAGATCAGAATAGCCTACCTGATATCTGAACATCTTAAGAAGATATTTGGGATAGTATCCGCCGAAGCGGATCCATTTTCCTTTGAAATAGTTTTTTCTGTTGAAGTAAATTCCATTAATGTTGGTGTACTCTTCGGCTTTGAAATTTTTAAGCATTTCACAAAGTTCAGGGCCAACTATGTGATCGGCGTCAAGACCAATAACCCAAGGACTTTGGATGTTGAAAGATCTTAATGCCGTGTCCCATTGTTTAGGGTGGTTGTGGAAGGGATGATACCTGACCTGCAGATTATATTTGTAACATATATTTAAAGTTTGATCTGTGCTTCCTGAATCTAACACATAGGTCCTGGCTTTCAGTGTTCTAATTGATTCAAGCAGTCTGGGAAGGTGCTGTTCCTCATTGAATGTTAGGATAATAAAAGAAAAATGCGGGTTGTTCAATTTAAATTTTTATAGAGTTTTAAATATTGTCTTAATATGGTTGCCTCGTTAAAATGTGAGCTTATGACTGAAGGGGCGTTATTACGGATATGTGTAATTATTTGCGGACTTTGATAGGCATTCGTTAGCATCGCAGTAATTGAGTGAGGATCCAGATCAGCCACCCAGCCTAGTTTTTGTTCTTTTATAAAAGGGGCAAGTCCTACTTTATCTGAAATTGCTACGGCTGTGCCGACAGAAAGACTCTCCAATACGATATTTGCAAAATTTTCATTGTGAGAGCATAGAACGAGTAGCTGATGACTTGCCAGAACTTCGTATTTTTTTTCTTTTTTTATATAGCCGATCCAATTTATAGATTGAGAGATGTCAAGGTTCATAGTGAGCTGTTTTAATTTGTCCTGATAGGTGTGATCACCTGTTCCGGCGATTGTTAAACTCCAAGGAAACTGACAATCTGCGAGGGCACGAAATAGAAGCTCCAATCCTTTTTTCTCATCAACCCTTGAAAGAAATAGTAATTTGAAAGATTTATCGGATTCATAGTTTGGATGCACGTTTTTTTTGATGTCTTCATCCGGGAAGTATATAAAGTTTGGTATTACTTTGATGCTTTTAGGCTGTATAATTTTTAAAATGTCTTCTTTTTCCATTTCTGTTGTGGCGTGTAAAGCAGAATATGCAACTAAATACTTTCCAATCAGCTGGTGTATCAATCGCTTAGATAATGAATTGTTATTTTTTAAAGTATATTCAGTCAGCATTCCTCTTGGTGACAGGACTACAGGTATTTTTTTAATTTTTGCCAGTAAACAGGAGAAGATTGCAACAAAATTCCACCATGAATGAATGTGAATGACTGTACCTGGTGTCGTTTTGATAATCATTTTGTATAAATTCCATAACAATGATGGAGAAAAATGGGTATGGTCTTTTGTGATGCGATTGAAATATTGAATTTTTACACCATCAATTGC
Organism: Pedobacter psychroterrae; assembly: GCF_004331695.1. Classification (GTDB taxonomy): domain Bacteria; phylum Bacteroidota; class Bacteroidia; order Sphingobacteriales; family Sphingobacteriaceae; genus Pedobacter; species Pedobacter psychroterrae. Next base: position 17,861 of record NZ_SJSL01000002.1, read on the forward strand.
TGTAGTATCAGGGGTTTTTAGTTCAGTTTTTCCATTCGCCCGTGTAGTCAGAACTTCTATGTCCAACGGTTGAGAGGCCAGTTTTTCGCAAAGTTTTGCAACTGATATGACAGGCCCACCATAAATATATGCAGGTTTATAAGAAGGAGTGATGTGTATGATTTTCATAGAGCCGTTGCAGTGATTTGGTTTGTTTTAATACAAAATGGATGACCAGCATTAATATATATCCGTAAAAAATGTTGTTGAGCATAAATTCAAGGGTATTGCCACGCCACAACTGCTGAAAGATGCTGTTGAATATTACAATGCATCCCAATTGGTAACCACCGAAGAGCTTTTCTGATAGGTTGCAGAGTGCTTGTGCTAGCATTCCGTAGATAAGCATGTAAACAAACACACCTGTAACGCCTGCGCTGAGATAACCATCAGTAACTGGTCTGGTTTTGGCAGAAACGGGTGAAGATCTCTGTGCTACCCCAGATCTATATACCCTTTCCATTGCTAATCTCTCTGTATCGGGTTTTTCCTCCCAGAATATTCTTGGAATTATCATATAACATGAATTGATAAGGATATCAAGTGCATAATAAGGATATTGCTGGGGTACAGTTTTTAGATAAGTAGTGAACATGCTTGTTTCACTAAAGCGATTGGTTAGGAATTCCCAATTGTTATCTATAATCTTCTGGTCATTTTCCTCATTTAATAAAGTCTGGTAGGCTTGTTCCCGTGCCGTTTCATTTGACTTCCCCTGTATCCACGACTGTGCCCTGATTATGGTGGTGAAGGTAGGCAGGATGTATAACAATAAGTAAATGCAGGGTATGAAAAGCACTAGTATTGTTTTTTTGTAATAGGGGAAAGCCAGGAAGCCTAGTAATATTACATTGATGATGATGCTCTCTTTAAAGCCGGAAAGAGTAGCATTCATAAAATTGAGAACAAAAATACACCCTCCAAAAAAAAGGTAGACTATGTGGTTTTTTACCAGGCCTTTTACAAGAATATAAGCTGAGATGCTTATTGAAATACATATGAGCATATATCTGAACTGGATTAGACCTGGTATATAACCTATAAGTACTGCTGATGTGTAAGCTATAATGCAAAATTTAAACAGAAATGACCGGTTCGTTATGGTGATTTTATATTGTGAAACAGGGTATAGCTTTGTTTGCAAAATAATGCCGGCAACTAAGGTTGAGTGGGCTAAAAGACTTATACGCTGACACCTCGCGATTAGTTGCGTTTGCTCCCCTGGTTGAAAATCCCTGAGATCTACATTTGTAAAGTATTCATATCCCATATGATCCATAAAATAAAATATAGAAGTGCAGCACATAAAGCCAGCAAATATTAATTGTATAAGTACAATAGGACGTAATATCTGATGCTTTATGGGCCGATCGAGGCTATGATATTTAAAGGAGGATATTAAGCTGAAATAGAATACGATAAAAGATCCTAGCCAGGAAGTGAAGTAGGAGACTACCGGATTAAATTGTAGACATTCAGCTAAGATCCATGGGAGGTAAATGACAAATAATATTCTGCTTTTGGAAGGTATTTGCATCACGTATTTCGATTAATTGCTAATTGCATTTAAGATGTTATCAACTTGTGCCTCAAAATTCCATTCTTTGATTATTTTAAGGGAAGATTTTCCTTTTTGCTGAAGATCTGATCGATTTGTTGCCATGTCTTGCAGGTTCTTTTTAAGGTCTTCCAGGTCTTTGTGTTTGAATATCCTTCCATTTTCATCTTTCACAAGATCCGCTGCTGCACCTACTTTATCAGAAACCAGTATTGCTTTGCCTGCAGCCATGGCTTCGTTGATTGCTAGTCCCCAGGAATCACTATTTGAAGGCAGGCAAAATAAGTCGCATGACTGATAGATACCCGGCATTTTACTTTGGTTTTGGAATGATATAAAGTGAACTTTTTTACAATACTGACTTTGAACTTGGAGTTTGTTCTTAAGTATACCATCGCCCGTAAACAAGAGATGTGCATGAGGTAGCCCGAGTTCAAGGAATGCACGTAGTAATAGCTTGGGATTTTTTACCGGTTCAAATTTACCTGCATATAGTATCAGTATGTCATCAGACCTAAGTTTAAGGATACTTCTTAATTCAGATTTAGTAGTTGTGGCAAATCTGCTATTATCGATGGCATGTGGTGCAAAGAATAATTGCGCTTCTTTGAGACCATATTGTTTGAAATAAGCCCTGTTGTTTATGCCGACATATAAAGCCTTGTCTATGTTCCTGTAAAGGAACTGCAGTGCAAGTTTCTTGAAGAATTTTTTTAAAACTGATTGTTGTTTCAGCAAGGTTGAATCTCCTCTAAATATTATAGGGATCTTGCCTTTAAAATATCGCATAATGCGAAAATGTAGAAAATGGGCCCACCCATATATAAGTATACAATCTGGTTGGAAGCTCTTGATCTTTTTTAGTGAAGACTTTCCTGTAAAAGTGTATTTATATCCTTCAAGTAAAGGAATGTCCCATAGTATTCTTTGCTGAAAGCCCTTGTCAAATGTTGTATGTTTGGTGTAAAATACCATTAAGTCGGTTTTTCGTGCCAGCAATTTAAAAACGGGTGCATAGTATTGGATAGGATGAGTGCTAATGATTGCAAGTCTCGTATTTTTGTTTACTGACATGTATTATTTGATTTGACCTTTTACTAAAGCTATTTCTCTGCAACAAAGAGATTTGATGTTTTTAGCGCTATGACTTACAAGAAGTATGGTTTTAGCATTTTCCTTACTAAGCTGTTTTATTTTGTCTATGCATTTTTGTTGGAATGATGAATCACCAACTGCCATTATTTCGTCAATGATCATGATTTCTGATTCCAGGTGTGCTGCTACAGAGAATGCCAGGCGCATATACATGCCTGATGAATATCTTTTTACTGGTGTTTCGAGATGTTCTTTTATATTGGCAAAACGAGTTATTTCATCAAAATGATCTTTTATTTGTGATTTGGGCATACCAAGCATTGCGCCGTTAAGAAAGATGTTCTCACGTCCTGTCAATTCGGGATGAAAACCAGCTCCAATTTCTAACAAACTGGTGATACGGCCTTTGCCGGTTATTTTCCCGGATGTTGGTAGTGTCACCCTGCTCAATATTTTTAACAGGGTACTCTTTCCTGCACCGTTATCTCCGGTAATAGCTATGATTTCTCCTTTTGTTATCTCAAAATTGATGTTTTTTAAGACCCATATTTTATCGTTTCCAGGTGTGTTTCTAACTTTGTCTATTTGCTGATAGGGGTCTGCCTTTTTCCTGAATCTGGCTAACCAGCTTTCAAAATCACGGATGAGTGTTCCGTGTGAGATTTGTCCTTTCAGGTATACTTTGGACAGGTTTTCTGCTTTAATTACAATAGCGCTCATTAAGATTTTGAATTATTTAAATAGTGTCAATGAAGGTTTTTTCCGCTTTGCTAAAGACGATAATCCCAATACTTATTATTATTGTTGTAATTGCTGTAGAATAACACAATGCCTGCCAGCTAAAACTTCCTCTTCCTAAAAAAGCATAACGAAATGTCTCTATAATGGCGGTCATAGGGTTGATCTGGATTATCCATTTTAAGTTTAGGGGTGCTGTAGATAAGGGGTAGATTACTGTGGTAGTATACATTAACAACTGGAGGCCAAAAGATATAAGAAATATCAGATCGCGGTATTTAACTGTTAATGCAGCTATGATCATGCCCATTCCCAGGCCTTGAAGGGCCATTAACAAAACCAATAGAGGAAATAGACCAATGGCCCAGTTGATGCTGAGTTCGTGTCCTATACAATTGTAAATGATTAAACATGTCAAAAATAAAATGAACTGTATGCCAAACCTTATGAAAACAGAAATGACAATACCAAGGGGTACAATTATTCTGGGGAAATATACTTTGCCGAATATATTGACGTTTTCTCTGAAAACTAACGACGTTTTATTTATACATTCTGAAAAATAATTCCAAGTAATAATTCCGGCAAGATAGAATAATGGCTGAGGCAATCCATCAGTTGAGACTTTGGCAAAAGTCCCAAAGATCAAAGTGTAGATTGTAGTACTAAATAGTGGCTGTATGAAGAACCATAAGGGGCCAAGAACAGTTTGCTTATAAAAAGCAACCACATCCCGGTGGATCAATTGGCAGAGCAGGTAACGATAGTGCCAAATAACCTTAAAGTCAAAATCAGATAGTCTGTAGTGTGGAGTTATCGTCCATTCCTTTTTATTCATGTTGAAATAATAGTTTTTTTACCCGTTTAGTGTATTGGTCATGGCTAAAATGATCGAGGCAGATTCTTTGAATATTTCTGGCTTCCTGATAATTAAAGGGTTTTCTCAGGTGCTTTGCCACGGCTTCTTTTATGTGGTCAGGGTTGTTTGGATCTATCATGATACCTAGTTTTCCATTTTGCATGGCGTCAGTACTTCCATCTGTATTTCCTGACACTATCCTGCATCCACACGCGGCAGCCTCAATGAACACGAGCCCAAAGCCTTCTTTTTCACTAGGTAAAATAAATACATCAGCAAGCCGATAATACTCTTCTAATTCATCTTCAGGAATGAAGTTTACTAAATCAACGGTTTTTTGAAGATGATGCTTATTGATCAATTGCTCAAGTCTGGTTTTTTCTTGATTATCATATTTCCCGCATATGAGATAACGTAAATCAGGAAATTCACCTAACAATTTGGGGATGATTTCCAGTGTTCGGTCATAGCCTTTGGCTTTATCGAATTTAGTAAGACGTGCTATGCTTAATATTACGGGTTGCTCATGTACTAGTTTATATCTGTTAAGAAGTTTGATAGGTTTGGAGAATTCAGATGGTATCTTAAAAAACGGATCAATGCAGTTGTGTAATGTGACGATTTGAGTAGGATTGACCTTGTGGATTTTTCTCAATTGCTCGCTGGTAAAATTACTTACTGCCCAGATGGTAACATATTTTTTAACAAAGACCTTTTTCCAGGTGGGTATTCCACGCCAGACCTCTGTGCCATGGGCTATCATGATTATCCTCACGTTTTTGTTAAGCATTTTTATAAGAAGGGCTATGGAAAGAAGGTTGATATGACTAATTATAATTGTATTGCTTTTTGCTCCTTTAGCGGCAGATTTAAGTGCAAATAGTATCTTATTGCCTTCATATCCCTTGAATTCTGTTTTGCTGAGGTAACTTGTGTCTGCAATGTCATCATTAAGCGCATGCATCTTAAAGCTTACATCTGGGTCACCACTTGAGATGCGATTTAATGCATGAGACATTGATCTGGAAACTTTTTGAATACCTCCCGTGCTACTGAATGTGCTTAGGGTGAGAAATAGTATATTATAGTTCAAAATAGTCTGGGTTTTTATAATGATGTTGATCTGAATGGTAATATAACCTGTCGGCCATATTTAGTGGTTTACCGGAGTAATAGTAGTTATGGAAGTTACTATCTACATAATCATTCAGAATAATAGCTATATTTAATAATCCCAGTTCTATTTTTAATTGATCTGGAGTTGTTGCGAAATGACGTTTAGAAATGCCGGAACGTATAATGAATAATGTGATGTCTGCCATTTTTAGTAAGGGTTTTCCATCAGTTACTAATCCTATTGGGGCAGAATCTATGAGGATAAAGTCGTATTTCCCCTTAAAACCGTCTAGTAAATCCTGCATTTTTTGACTGTGAAGTAATTCTGAAGGATTGGGTGGCACCGGACCGGAGGTGATCAGGTCAAGATTTTTTATTTCAGTCTGAATTATTATTTCTTTAGCAGCCACTTGTCCTGATAGAAACTTACTTAACCCGGTTAGATTGCTGATGTTGAAACTGTCGTGGAGTCTGGATTTTCTTAGGTCAGCTGCAATAAGCAATACTTTTTTTTCAGTTAAGGTTAGTGAGATTGCCAGATTTGTGGATATAAAAGATTTGCCTTCACCAGAAATTTCTGAGGTTATACAGATGATTTTACTATTCTTTTCGGAGGCGAAAAAGCTTAGGTTACTTCTTACAGACCGGACGGATTCGGAGAATAAAGAGCGGGGGTCTGTTGTAAAAGCTGAGTGCTTACTGAGATTACCATAATATTTTCTGATTATGCCAATGATCGGGGTTTTGCTATAATCCTCAATAGTATTTTTGTTATAAATGTAGGGGTTTAAGAAACGAGCAGCATATATTATTACAAGGCTTGAAATAAAACTTAGTACTGCCGAAAGGAAATAAACTTTTTTGGGAACTGGCGATATAGCTTTTCCGGGGTATATAGCTTTGTCAATAATGACGGCCCCGGGTGTTACTGCAGCCCGGGAGATTTCCGCTTCAAGTTTTTTTTCTGCCAGATAACTATAAACTTTTTGGTCTATATCAAATCTGGTCTGGAGATTTATATATTCCCTTTCTGTTTTAGGAAGATTTGTCAGGCTTAGATTGATACTGTCTGTCTGCATTAATAGAAAGGCAGATTTTTTATTGTTGTGTTCGCGCTGGGATTTGATGTTGTCATTGATAGCAATTCTGAGATCGGCTATTTGCTGGTCAAACTGTTTAACCTTTGCTGAATTTTCAGTATAGGTATATAATGACTGCTTTCTGCCAATTATCAGTTCATTGTATTTTGAGAGTAAATTATTAAGTAGGATGTCTGTAATGCCCGGATGATTGTATGTTAATTGATCAGAACTTTTGGTGTTCAATGCTTTTTCTATGGAGGAGATCAAAAGGTGTTCAATCTCTAACATATGCTTTTCTGTTTGCAGATCGACTAAGCGAGTGGTAAGAAGATTTAGATTATCTGTAAAGGTTAAGGACCCGTTGCCCTGTTTAAACTGTTGTATAGCCAATCCGGAATTTTTAACTTTATCTGCCATTGTTAGAAGTAGAGAGCTGATAAAGCTGGCAGTTTGAGAGGCCGTGACTGAACGTTGCATTCTGTCAAAATCAAGGTACTCTTTTAAAATTGCATTGAGTATGTCTGTGGCTAAAAATGGATTATTATCTGTTATTTTAAGATATACTAAACTGCTGTTTTGTGTTTCATCAAATTTTAATGATTTATTGATTTTATCAAATAGCTCTGTTTGATCATTAAACCTGAAAACATACGATGTACTTTTCTTTATTCTTTTTCCTAAAGTGATGATGCTAAATTTTAGGCCAGGTAAAGAAATATTTTGTTTGTATTTGTATTCTTTGCAGAACCTTTTATCTTGATAAGTATAACATAACTGATAGCTAGCATCTCCGAGGGCATTGAATTCAAAATTTTTATATAGGTAAGTGTTACTTTTATCTATAATATTAATTTTAAAAGGCTTGTAAGGGTAGAGTTCGGTTGAATAGAGCCCTTTGCTAGAATAAAATGACACATCATAATTTAAAGACTGGATAGCTTTTTGGATGACTGTTCTCGATCTTATTACTGACTTTTCGGATTCAACCTTGTTAGTCCTGTCGTAAATATTTCTAACGTTAATTAATTCAGATATTTCTGATTTTTTTTCTTCAAACTTTAATAATGCACTGATTTCATATAACGGGGGAATGTAAGCTAAGTAAGCGTATGCTGCTAGAAACCCAAAGATCAAAGCAGACAATATCCAATACCATCTGCTTAAAATAACTTTAACTACACTTATGTAATTAATTCGTTTTTGTAGCAAGGGGTATATTTCCTGATAGTGTTGCGGAGTTGCGTGCATTTTCAAAATATTGGTACAGAAATAAGAGTTTTGGATCTTTTCATTAAATGTTGATTTTTAATACAAAATATTGATTTTTTATTAATTAATGTAATTTTATAATTTTTTATTATTTTTGTGGTCAAATATATTAATTACAAATGAAAGTTAGCATAGTGACTGTGGTTTTTAATTGTTTTAGATTTATAGGGCCTTGTATAGAGTCAGTAGTGTCCCAGGATTATCTTGATATTGAGTATATTATGGTGGACGGTGGGTCGGTTGACGGTACTATTTCGGTGATAAAAAAATATATGGACAACATTGATCATTTTATCAGTGATCAGGATTTGGGTATGTATGATGCATTAAACAAAGGAATAGGGATGGCAACGGGTGATTTGGTTGGAATTTTAAATGCAGATGATCGTTTAGCTAGTGTTGATGTGATCTCCTCTGTTGTGGATTGCTTTAGGAATATGGGCTGTGAGGCAGTTTATGGAAATCTTAAATTTATAAAGCGCGGTAAAGATTGTTCAATTACCAGGAACTGGAAGTCGAAGCCCTATACCCCCAATGATTTTTTATACGGGTGGATGCCACCACATCCTACTTTATATATTGAAAGAAGTGTGCTGTATACTGCCGGGCGGTATTCATTGAAATTTGGTACATGTGCCGATTATGACATGATTTTGCGGCTTTTGTATAAGAATAGAGTCAACGCAGTATTTTTGGATAAACTAATGGTTATTATGAGAAAGGGTGGGATGAGTAATGGGTCCGTAAAAAAAATAGTCTCAGCAATTATTAATGATTATCGTGTTTTGGTTCATAATGAAATACCTAATCCTTTGATTGCTTTAATGCTTAAAAAAGTCAGAAAATTGAATCAGTTTTTTAATTAATAGAGGTACATGGGTACTTTATTGAGGAGATAAGCCGATTTTCTCTTCTAAAAATAAGACTGCTATTGAGAATATAGGTACTTTTGCTCATATAATAAATGAGCAGAATGAATATTGCAATCAATGGTTTCGGTAGAATTGGACGTGTTTTTTTGCGCAAGGCTATCGAGAGAGGTATAGATATTATTGCTATCAATGATCTTGGCGATACAGCAACTTTGGCCCATCTTTTTAAATATGATACTGTCCACGGGGGATTTAATGGCAGAATTGAATTCGATAAAGATCATTTGATCATAAATGGAAAAAGAATCATTGTATGTACAAAGGCTAATCCTGAACAATTACCCTGGAGAGAACTTGATATTGATTTGGTATTGGAGGCTACGGGTAAGTTTACCACCAGGGCGGGGGCGGAACTTCACCTTAATGCGGGAGCAAAGCAAGTACTCATTTCGGCGCCTTCACCTGACAAAGATGTTCCGATGCTGGTCATGGGGGTTAATGATGATGAAGTGAACTTACATTCTTCAGTTCTTTCTAATGCTTCTTGTACTACTAATAATGTAGCGCCAATGATCAAAATACTAAATGATAAGTGGGGAATTTTGGAAGGCTACATCACTACTATACATTCCATGACCGGAGATCAAAATTTACATGATGCGCCACACAAGGATTTGCGAAGAGCACGGGCTGCTTCTGCATCCATTATTCCTACGAGTACAGGTGCTGCCAAAGCAATTACCAATATCTTTCCTCATCTGGAAAATAAATTGGGTGGAGCAGGAATCAGAGTACCTGTATTAAATGGTTCGTTAACGGATTTTACATGTATTTTGAAATCCCATACAACCATTGAAAAAATTAATGCGGCGTTTAAAAAAGCATCAGAGAACGAATTAAGTGCCATCCTGGAATATACGGAAGATCCGATAGTATCTGTAGATATATTGGACAATCCTCATTCCTGCATATTTGATGCGCAACTTACATCTATAGTGGGGGATCTTGTTAAGGTTGTTGGATGGTACGACAATGAATCAGGTTATTCTGCAAGGTTAGTTGATGTTGTTCAAAAAATTATAAACCTTAATGAATAGCTGTATATCTGAAAAAAAATACACCGTCACCAAGAAGCAAATTTAGTGAGGTAGCTACGACGTTGCTTTTTTGGGTAAGAAACAGCATGCAGAAATTATAAATTTTGCAGTTGAAGTACTTACATCCGCGAATGCTGCTTATATTTGGTGCAGCGCAAGAAGTCCTGCTAGCTGATTTTGATTAACCCTTATCAGTCCGCATTACAATATGGTTAGGCATTTAATCTAAAAACTATTACAACAATAATTAAATATGAGAACAATAGACCAATTCAATTTCGCAGATAAAAAAGCTCTAATCAGAGTAGACTTTAATGTTCCTCTGGATAAGGACTTTAACATAACCGATGATAAGAGGATGCGGGCAGCATTGCCAACTATTAATAAAATATTAAATGACGGAGGCAGTGTAATCTTGATGTCGCATTTGGGCAGACCCAAAGGCGGACCAGAAGATAAGTATTCATTAAGGCATATCCTTGGAGATCTGTCGAGAATGTTAGATATCGAGGTTCAGTTTGCAGAAGATTGTATAAGTAAAGAAGCGATCGACAAAGGAAGAAATCTAGTTCCGGGGCAAGTGTTGCTGTTGGAAAATCTACGGTTTTATAAAGAAGAAGAAAAAGGAGACAGGGAGTTTGCGGAGAAACTATCTCAGTTTGGCGATGTTTATGTAAATGATGCGTTTGGTACCGCACACCGTGCACATGCATCTACCGCTATTGTTGCAGAATTTTTTCCTACCGATAAGTACTTTGGTTATTTGATGGCTGAAGAACTGAAAAATGCAGAAAAGGTAAATCATGGAGCTGTTAAGCCTTTTACAGCAATTATGGGTGGTGCTAAAGTTTCAGATAAGATATTGCTGATAGAAAGTTTATTGGATAAAGTTGATAATCTGATCATTGGAGGTGGAATGGCCTATACTTTTGCGAAGGCTCTTGGTGGTGAGATTGGTACTTCTTTGCTGGAGGAAGATAGAATGGCACTATGTTTAGAACTGTTAGATAAGGCTAAAACAAAGGGTGTGAATCTGATCCTGCCACTTGATACAGTTATTGCCGATAAATTTGACAATGAAGCGAATAAGGACACTGTTGATACCGGTCAAATTCCAGCAGACTGGATGGGTCTTGATATTGGGCCGAAAACAATTGATCTGTTTTCTAAAACGATCAAAGAATCTAAAACCTTGTTGTGGAACGGGCCAATGGGTGTTTTTGAGATGGCTAATTTTGAACAAGGTACCCGCGCAATTGCTGAAGCAGTGGTTGATGCCACCCAAAGCAATGGTGCCTTTTCTTTAATTGGTGGCGGCGATTCGGCGGCAGCAATAGCAAAATTTAATCTGGAAGACCAGGTGAGTTATGTTTCAACAGGAGGAGGAGCATTATTGGAGTATATGGAAGGTAAAGAATTGCCTGGAGTAAAAGCAATAAATGAATAACGAATTTGACTAATTTTAAGGGCAGGCGTTTCGTTTTTAACGAAACGCCTGTTTTTTTTGCCACTTTCTACCACCACAATTTTATGTGTTTTTGAGGTAAAACGGAAGAAAATGGTAGTCTTTTAATATGTGGAAAACTTTTTGTGGTGTAATGTGGTAAAAAGTGGTAGAAGTACCTATTTTTACATTACATAAAATTGCACGTATTAAAATGGTTCAACTGTTAGGAGAGTTTGATTGTAAATTAGATGCGAAGGGTCGCCTGATGGTGCCGTCGAGTCTAAAAAAGCAACTGCCAAACGTTGAGCAAGAGGGACTTGTGATTAATCGTGGTTTTGAGAAGCATCTGGTGATCTATCCTAAAAAAGTATGGGAGAAAATTGTTCAGGACCTGAGTAAGTTAAATCCTTACGAACCAAAAACGCGTGAATTCGTACGATTGTTTACCCGTGGGGCCACTGAGCTGACCTTGGATGCCACGGGTAGGGTTAATTTGCCAAAAACTTTGATGGAATCTGCCGGGATTGAAATTAATGCTGAGTTGGTGCTTGCCTGTCAGATTGATAAGATTGAGGTATGGTCTAAAAAAGTTTATGAAGCTTTATTTGATAAGGACCCCGCAGATTTTGCAATGCTCGCTGCTGAAGTGATGGGTAATAAGAACAGGAGGGATGATGGAGAATAATTACCATGTTCCTGTATTGTTAAAGGAATGTATTGGAGGATTGAATATTAAACCTGATGGGGTTTATGTTGATGTTACTTTTGGTGGAGGTGGTCATTCCAGGGAAATTTTAAAGCATTTAGGTGAAAATGGGGTTTTAGTGGCCTTCGATCAGGATCCTGATGCACAAAGAAACAAGATAGCGGATTCCCGTTTTCATTTTGTTGATCAAAATTTTGCTTTTCTTAAAAATAATCTTCGTTTACTGGGTATTAAAGAAGTAGATGGAATTCTTGCAGACCTGGGTGTTTCTTCTCATCAATTTAATGAGCCTGAACGGGGATTTTCTACAAGATTTGAATCTAATCTGGATATGAGGATGGATAAAGCTGGTAAATTAACAGCGGCTGAAGTGCTGAATACCTACTCAGAAGATCAATTGCATAAGCTGTTTGGCATATATGGCGAAGTTAAAAACGCAAAATCACTGGCAAAAGCAGTGGTTACTGGTCGCATAGATCAACCTATCCGGACTTTAGCTGATTTTAAACGAGCTGCAGGAACTCATATACCCAAAGGCAAAGAAAATAAGTATATGGCCCAGGTATTTCAGGCGCTTCGAATTGAAGTGAATGCAGAAATTGATGTTCTTGAAGATTTTTTAGTTCAAACCGCCGAAGTAATGAAAAGTGGTGGCAGACTGGTGGTTATGTCGTACCACTCGCTGGAGGACAGACCTGTGAAAAATTTTTTGGCAAAAGGTAAGTTTAGAGGAGAGGTGGATAAAGATTTTTATGGGAATGAGCAGAAGCCTTTTACGGTAATTACGAGAAAAGCCGTAATAGCAGATGTAAATGAATTAGAACGGAACAGCCGAGCCAGAAGCGCTAAGTTGAGGATAGGGGAGAAGATATGAATAACCACTTTAGAGAACATATAGATGAAGAACCTGAGTTGGACGAAGAAATGGATATTAAGGTTAAAGCTAAGAAAGAGCCTGGACCTGAGAATCAATTCTTTAAAAAATTATTTACCGAAGGAGCTGTAAGTAAAGAATCTGCAACTGAGATGTTGCCTTTTTTGATATTTCTGTCTGTGCTATGTATGCTGTATATAGCAAATAGTCATATGGCGGTGAAGAATATAAGGAATATAGACAAATTAAATAAGGAAGTAAAAGAACTCAGCTGGGAATATAAGTCTCTTAAAGCTGATTTGATGTTTAAAAGTAAACTTACTGAAGTTGCTAAAAAAGTAGATACCCTTGGTATTAAAGAATTAACAGAGCCACCAAAAAAAATTATAATAAACAGTAATGAATATTAGGGCAAACATTTTACTGCGTGTTTATTTGGCTTTTGGGCTGATAGTGTTGCTTGCCGTGGCGGTATTTGTCAGGCTTTGCGATGTACAGTTTGTGGAGGGACATAAATGGCGTGCCATGGCCGATAGTCTCTCTACAAAGTATATCAACGTAGAAGCAGCAAGGGGAAACATATATTCTGTTGATGGCAGCTTATTGGCTACGTCTATCCCTGAATATGAGCTACGTATGGATACATATGCTGGAGGAATAGCAGATAATGACCTGTTCAACGCTAAAGTTGATTCCCTTGCAATGAGGCTGTCACAATTTTTTAAGGATAAAACTCCAAAAGAATATTCACGTTATCTGAGGTCTGCAAGGCGGGATAGCGTACGGTATTTGCTGATCAAACGTAAGGTAGGCTATCAGGACTTAAAAATTATCAGAACCTTTCCTTTGTATAATGTTGGCAAATATACAGGTGGTTTAATCGCCGTTCAGCAAAACAAAAGGATCAGGCCATTTAAGTACCTGGCAGCAAGAACAATTGGTTATAAAAATGAGAATGTAAGTAATGGCGTTGGATTGGAGGGTGCTTATGGAGAATATATTAATGGTGAAAGTGGCAAAAGGCTAGTTCAACGTATATCAGGAGGCGTTTGGATGCCGATTAATGATGAGGCTGAAGTTGCCCCAAAAGAAGGAGCAGATATTATATCTACAATTGATATCAATATGCAGGATCTGGCGCAAACTGCATTGGAAAGACAGCTGAAATTAAGTGATGCTGACCATGGTACAGTAATATTGATGGAAGTTAATACAGGTGAAGTCAGGGCCGTTGCAAATTATACACGTGTAAGCGAGGGTGTTTATACTGAACAATTTAATTATGCCATAGGTGGGAGCCAGGATCCTGGTTCTACTTTTAAACTGGCATCCTATATGGCTTTACTTGAAGATAATAAGGTCGATACCAATACCCTTGTCGCAACGGGTGATGGGTTTTACAGAATTCCAGGCCATACCATTAAAGACTCACATGGTGGAATAGGAACAGTTACTGTTAAAAAGGCTTTTGAAGAATCTGCCAATACTGCTGTTGCCAAACTGGTAAACATGCACTACCAAAATAATCCTTCAGAATTTACTGATCATTTATATAAAATCCATATGAATGAAAGACTTGATTTGCAAATTCCAGGAGAAGCAAGCCCAGTTATAAAGAATCCCAGCTTCAAGAGCTGGAATAAAAACATGACGCTGCCGCAAATGGCGTATGGTTATGAAATGCTGATAACACCCTTGCAGATGCTGAGCTTTTATAATGCTGTTGCCAATGACGGAAGATATATCGCACCAATATTTGTAAAAGAAATCAGAAGACTAGGTAATCCAATAAAACAGTTTAAAGCCAGGGTTATTGATGATCAGATTTGCTCGCCCAAGACCATTAAAAAATTACAGGCAATGCTGGAAGGTGTGGTTACAGAAGGTACTGGTAAATTGATGGGTTCGCCTCTATATAGAGTTGCAGGGAAGACTGGGACAGCACAGGTGGCTGATGGTAATAAGGGCTATAAGGCCAAGAAAAGTTATCAAGCCTCATTTTGTGGTTACTTCCCTGCTGACAAGCCTAAATATTCTATCATGGTGGCTATCAATGGTCCTAAAAATGGATATTATGGGGCTACGGTAGCTGGCCCGGTATTTAAAGAGATTGCTGACCGGATCTATGCCAGTGACATGCAAATGTACGGGAACCTTGCTGACCACCTGGTAGGGAATACAAAGAATCCTGAGGCTAAAGCCGGTCAGAGTAAAGCTGTTAAACAAGTTTATAATGCACTTGGAATTAAGGCGCTCTATGCCTCAAGATCTGATTATTCCAATACTGTGGACACCAACAACGGAGTAGCTTACGAAGATTTAAATGCAGTAAAGGGAATTATGCCAAATGTGAAAGGGATGGGGCTGAAAGATGCTTTATATATTTTAGGGAATGTTGGTCTTAAGACCAGGGTTAAAGGCAGTGGAATAGTAATTGGCCAGTCTATTTTAGCTGGGAATAGAATAGGAAAAGGATTGCTTGTACAAATAGAATTACAATAAGATGCAGTTGCAGGAAGTATTATATGGTGTAACAATAGAAACTTTGGTTGGTAATACCAACCGGGAGATTAATGCATTGGTATTTGATTCACGTTTGGTGGGAGAGCATGATGTTTTTTTTGCCATCAGAGGGACGCTGTCAGACGGGCATAATTATATTGCCACTACTATTGATGCCGGTGCTTCTGTAATTGTCTGTCAAAGTATTCCCGAAAAGGTCAATGCGTTAGTAACCTATATTAAGGTGGCCGAAAGTTCTGTTGCGCTTGGTAAAATGGCAGCTAATTTCTATAACAATCCTTCTGATAAGTTACAGTTGATAGGTATTACCGGAACAAATGGCAAGACAACAATTGCAACTTTACTGTTCAAATTATTCAGCAAATTAGGTTACAAGACAGGGTTGATTTCCACGGTTCAGAACCAAATAAATGAGCGTATTGTTCCTGCTACTCATACTACACCTAATCCATTAGTCTTAAATAGTTTGCTCCGTGACATGGTATTGGCTGATTGCAGCTACTGTTTTATGGAGGTAAGTTCACATGCTGTTGTTCAGCACAGGATTGAAGGATTGACCTTTGCAGGAGGTGTGTTTTCTAACATAACTCATGATCATCTGGACTTTCATGTAACCTTTGATAACTACATCCGGGCCAAGAAATGTTTTTTTGACAGGCTTCCTAAATCCGCATTTGCGCTGACAAATCTGGATGATAAAAACGGTCAGGTAATGTTGCAAAATACCAAAGCTTCCAAGAAGAGTTATGCCCTTAAACAACTGGCAGACTTTAAAGCCAAGGTTATTGAAAACAGCTTTAGTGGTCTGCATTTAGACATTGATGATGCTGATGTCTTCTTTAAATTGGTAGGTTCTTTTAATGCCTATAATTTATTGGCAGTCTATGGTACGGCGATGTTACTCGAGCAGGATCAGCTAAGTGTATTGACAGCTTTAAGTAACCTTACGGGTGCAGAAGGAAGATTTGAATACATTACTTCCTCAAAAAATGTAATCGGTATAATAGATTATGCCCATACTCCCGACGCAGTTCAAAATGTGTTAAGTACTATTCAGGATATTAGAAAAGGTACAGAACAGGTAATCACTGTGATAGGTTGTGGTGGAGATAGAGATAAAACTAAGCGACCAGTAATGGCGCAGGTAGCTTGCGACTGGAGTGATAAGGTGATTTTGACTTCCGATAATCCCCGTACAGAAAATCCTTTGACCATAATAGAAGAGATGGAAAAGGGGGTCTCTCCAACGAATATGCGCAAGGCGCTGAGTATTTCTGACAGAAAAGAGGCAATTAAAACTGCCTGTCATTTAGCAAAACCAGGTGATATTATCTTGCTTGCAGGGAAAGGTCATGAGAAATACCAGGAAGTAAACGGTGTGAGACATCATTTTGATGATAAAGAAATTTTATTGGAACAATTTAAGTTAATCGGCTAATGTTATATTATTTATTTGAGTATTTAAACCAGCATTACGATTTCCCGGGATTGAGGCTATTTCAATACATCACCTTCCGTACTTCTTTGGCTGTAATCATTTCATTAATCATTACGACGGTTTATGGAAGAAGCTTGATTAATTATCTGCAAAAAATGCAGGTAGGTGAAACTGTGCGTAATTTAGGATTAGAAGGCCAGATGCAAAAGCAGGGCACGCCAACAATGGGTGGTATCATTATTTTACTTGGTATCCTTGTGCCTACGTTATTGTTTGCAAATCTGTCAAATATCTATGTAATCCTGATGATCGTTACGACAATATGGATGGGTGTGATAGGCTTTGTTGATGACTATATCAAAGTTTTTAAGAAGAACAAAGAGGGACTTGCCGGAAGGTTCAAGATTGTAGGCCAGGTAGGACTTGCACTGATTATTGGGTGGACGATGTATTTTAACCCAAATATTGTTGTACGGCAGACTGTGGATGAAACTGTTGTTTCAAAATCAACTGCACCGATGATTTTAAGGGAGAATAAAGCTGATAAAAGTCATTATTATACACAGGATGTAAAATCGACACTTACTAATGTTCCTTTTTACAAAAACAATGAATTTGATTATGCAAAAGTGCTCAAATTTATGGGCGAAGGCTATGAAAAATATGCCGTATTCGTCTTCTTACTGTTCGTTATAATTATAGTAACTGCTGTATCCAACGGCGCAAATATTACTGATGGAATAGATGGTCTAGCAACTGGAACCTCTGCCATTATAGGGATAACACTGGGCTTGCTGGCCTATGTATCAGGTAATACCGTAATAGCAGATTATTTGAATATTATGTATATCCCAAATTCTGGTGAGTTGATGATCTTTGCCGGAGCTTTTGTTGGTGCATGCGTTGGGTTTTTATGGTATAATTCATACCCTGCACAAGTATTTATGGGTGACACAGGAAGCTTGGCAATTGGTGGGATCATCGCTGCTTTTGCAATTATGATAAGAAAGGAACTGTTAATCCCAATTCTTTGCGGAATATTTCTATTGGAAAATTTATCTGTAATAATTCAGATGAGTTATTTCAAATATACAAGAAAGCGTTTCGGAGAAGGCAGAAGAGTTTTTCTGATGGCTCCCTTACATCACCACTATCAAAAGAAAGGATACCATGAAGCGAAAATTGTGATCCGCTTCTGGATCATTGGGATATTGCTGGCCATCATCACTATTATCACATTAAAGTTAAGGTAATGGGAAAGGAAAGAATAGTGATCCTGGGGGCTGGAGAAAGCGGTGTTGGTGCAGCGATACTTGCACAAAAGCACGGTTTTGATGTCTTTGTGTCTGATTTTGGAGGAATAGATGATCATTACAAAAAGCAATTAATTGAATTAAATATAACATTTGAGGAAGACAGGCATTCTGCTTCAGACATTCTAAACGCTTCAGAAATTATTAAAAGTCCTGGGATACCAAATAACGCTCCTATAATTAAGGAGATTAAAGAAATAGGCATACCAATAATTTCAGAGATCGAATTTGCTAAAAGATATACATCAGCTAAGACAATTTGTATTACCGGTTCAAACGGTAAGACAACCACAACGTTGCTTACCTACCACATACTGAAAAATGCAGGATTTAATGTTGGACTGGCCGGCAATGTAGGAAACAGCTTTGCAGCTCAGGTAGCTAACGCTGATTTTGAATGGTATGTCCTTGAGTTATCGAGTTTCATGCTTGATGATATGTATTCCTTTAAAGCGGATATTGCTGTCTTATTAAATATTACACCAGATCATTTAGACAGGTACGATTATAAGCTGGATAATTATGCAGCTTCAAAAATGAGAATTATCCAAAACCAGACAAATAGTGATGTCTTTATCTATTGTTCCGATGACGAAGAGATCATAAAGGTGTTAAAGAAAAGTCAGGTCCACTCAAAAAAAATGCCCTTCTCCATTGAAACAAAGATTGAAGAAGGTGCATACTTCTTAAATGACAACATACACATAAATATAAACCTAAACGACCCATTAACCATGTCTATTACAGAGTTAGCCTTACAAGGAAAGCATAATATTTATAACTCTATGGCCTCGGGCATAGTAGCGAAAGTATTGGATATTCGAAATACTACCATCAGGGAAAGTATGGGTGATTTTAAAAATATAGCGCACAGATTGGAACATGTGGCTAAAATATCCGGTGTTAATTATATTAATGATTCCAAAGCTACAAATGTCAATTCCACCTGGTACGCTTTGGAGAGTGTAAGTACAGGTGTTGTGCTGATTATGGGCGGTGTAGATAAGGGCAATGACTATAATATGCTAAAGGATATGGTTCGCCAGAAAGTTAAGGCAATTATATGCTTAGGTAAGGACAATAAACGTATACATGAGGCATTTGAAGATGACGTAGACATTATTGTAAATACGTTTTCTGCACATGAGGCTGTGCAGGTAGCCTACCATCTGGCAAAAAAGGGTGATACAGTATTACTGTCTCCGGCATGCGCGAGCTTTGACCTGTTCAAAAATTACGAGGATAGAGGTAATCAGTTTAAAATTGCAGTAAAGGAGTTATAAGATGGTAGCAATTAATAGAATTCTGGATAAAACAAAAGGAGATCGCTGGATATGGCTGATCATTATCCTTTTGTCTTTAATATCCATACTTACGGTTTACAGTGCCACTGGTACTATCGCCTATAATAAGGGCATTGCTGTAGAGAGATATCTATTATACAAACATGTTATATTTGTGATTCTTGGAATCGGAATGATCTATATTTCCCATTTACTTGATTATAAGTATTATGCGGGTATTTCCAAAGTGTTGATGCTGGTTACAATTCCCTTGTTGATCTATACCGCAATTTTCGGTACTAATATTAATGATGCCGCCCGTTGGGTAAAGATTCCTGGTATAGGATTAACATTTCAAACCTCTGATTTAGCAAAATTGGCGTTGATTACATTTCTAGCCAGAATGTTGACCCGAAAACAAGATAATATAAAGGATGTCAAAAAAGCATTTATTCCTATAATGGGGTCGGTGTGTGTTGTTTTTGCATTAATAGCCTGGGCAAATTTATCAACTGCACTTATGCTATTCGGTGTAAGTATATTGTTGCTCATTATAGGAAGGATTAGCATTAAGCAAATTTTACTGGTATGCACTGGAGGTGGTATATTATTGCTGTTTATTGTATTCTTAGGGCCCAGGTCTGAAACATATAAATCGAGGGTAAATTCTTTTCTTCACCCTGAGTTACAGAACTCCGATAAAACGTACCAGGCTGATCAGTCCAAAATAGCATTGGCTACTGGTGGAGCATTTGGCAAAGGGCCAGGAAACAGTACACAGAAAAACTTCCTTCCGCATCCATATTCAGATTTTATTTTTGCAATTATCGTGGAAGAATATGGTCTGTTAGGAGCAATAACAATGATTGTTCTGTATCTGGCGTTGCTCTACCGATGTGTTAGAATAGTAACCCAAAGTCCAAAAGCTTTCGGTGCTTTGCTGGCAGCAGGCTTAAGTTTTAGCTTGACGATACAGGCATTTGCAAATATGGCTGTAGCGGTTGGCCTTGGGCCTGTGACAGGAGTTCCACTGCCCCTTGTTAGTATGGGTGGTACATCAATCTTATTTACCAGTATAGCATTTGGAATCATCTTAAGTGTAAGTAAGGACATTGAAGAAAACGGCGTCAATAAAAAGGTCATTGTAGGAGAGATACCTGCAATGGCATAATGATATAATAATGAAAGCAACAAAAATAATTATTTCGGGCGGAGGCACTGGCGGACACATATTTCCGGCAATAGCTATTGCAAAGGCATTGAGGAGCATTGAGCCTGCATGCGAGATATTGTTTGTTGGAGCTATAGGGAGGATGGAGATGGAAAAGGTTCCGGCAGCTGGTTATAAAATTGTTGGACTAAATATCAGCGGGATCCAAAGAGGGTCTATAGCTAAAAACCTCAGCCTTCCTTTTAAGCTATTTGGAAGTATGAGAAAGTCGATGCAGGTGTTAAGTGAATTTAAGCCTGATGTAGTTGTGGGAGTTGGCGGATATGCCTCTGGACCAATCTTGTTTGCAGCCTCATTAAAAGGCATCCCTTATTTAATACAGGAGCAAAATTCATATGCAGGTGTCACTAATAAATGGCTGGGGAAAAAAGCGCATAAGATTTGTGTGGCCTTTGATGATATGGAACAGTTTTTCCCGGCTGACAGGATACTGAAAACAGGCAACCCAGTAAGAAAGGAAGTTGTAGATATTTTAAACAAGCATCACGCAGGTGCTGAATTACTGAGACTGGATCCGTTAAAAAAGACAATTCTGGTAACCGGTGGTAGTTTGGGCGCAGGAACACTTAATAAAAGTATTGAAAAGCACTTGCCGGAATTGTTAAAGCAAGACGTACAGATAATATGGCAAACAGGCAAATTTTATTATAAAGATATCATAGACCGTTTAGGGCTGGATTTTCATCCCAATGTTCGAATTTTGGAGTTTTTAAATAAAATGGATATGGCTTATGCAGCAGCCGACTTAATTATATCAAGAGCTGGTGCTGGAACAATTGCGGAATTGTGTATAATTAAAAAACCTGTGATTTTAGTTCCGTCTCCAAACGTTGCCGAAGATCATCAGACTAAAAATGCTTTAGCCTTGGTAAAAAACAATGCTGCACTCCTTATAGCAGACAGATCAGCTGAAGACACACTCGTTTTTGAGGCTTTAAGTTTACTCCAGGATAAGCAGAGAAGTAAAACACTTGCTGATAATATTGGTAAGATGGCGTTATCAGATGCTGATGATATTATTGCTCAGCAAGTCCTGGATTTAGCAAAGGAAAGGGGGAAGGAATGCAACTAGATGATATTAAAAAAGTATATTTTGTCGGTGCTGGCGGGATAGGGATGAGCGCACTTGCCAGATATTTTATAAATCGTGGCTGCGTGGTTTGTGGGTATGATAAAACAACTACCAATCTTACTATTACTTTGGAGCATGAGGGGATTTTAATGTCTTACGTAGATGATCATGCTGCATTGCCTGCTTCATTTCGTGATAAGAATGATGATACCCTGATTGTCTATACCCCGGCTATTCCTAAGGATTCTCAAATATTAAATTATTTTAAGGACAATGGCTTCATTTTAAAAAAGAGGTCGGAAGTTTTGGGGATTATTAGTAAAGGGCAGTTTTGTATTGCTGTTGCGGGTACGCATGGCAAAACTACTACTTCATGTATTATTGCGCATGTATTAACACATACCGGTTACCGCTGTACAGCTTTCCTGGGTGGTATCAGTACAAATTATAATAGTAATTTTTTGATTGGTGATAATAACGTCGTCGTAGTCGAAGCGGACGAATATGATCGTTCTTTTCTGACACTTCACCCGGATATTTCGGTGATTACGTCTATGGATGCTGATCATTTGGATATTTACGGAGATGCGGCTCAGTTAAATGAATCATTTGAGTTGTTTGCGGGTCAGTTAAAAGATGGTGGTAAATTATTTGTAAAAGAAGAATTGCCTTTAAAAGGCATTACTTACAGCGCAGATTTAAATTCATCTTTAAAGGCCACTAATATCCATATTGAAAACGGCAACTTTGTTTTTGACTTTGAAGATGGTTATACTAAGATTAAAGACCTGAGCCTTTCGTTGCCCGGAAAACATAATGTAGAGAATGCAGTGGCGGCAATTGGAGTGGCATTGAGTTTAGGGATTAGGGCTAAACTTATTAAAAAAGCGATAGCTTCATTTACGGGAGTTAAAAGACGATTTGAATACATTGTAAAATCTCCTGAACATATATATATAGATGACTATGCCCATCATCCTGAAGAGTTGCGAGCATGTTTTGATGCAGTGAGGCACTTATATCCGGATAAGAAGCTGACGGTAATATTTCAACCTCATTTATTTACCCGTACAAGGGACTTTGCAGACGATTTTGCAAAAGTACTGAGTACTGCGGACGATTTATTGTTATTGGATATTTATCCTGCAAGAGAGTTACCACTGGAAGGGATAAATTCTCGAATGCTATTGGACAAGGTCTCCCTGACGGATAAGGAAATATGTAGTAAGGATTTGGTACTTGAATGTATAAAGATAAAAAAGCCTGAATTATTATTAACGGTGGGGGCAGGAGATATTGATACGTTGATCGAGCCACTTAAAAAATTATTGACAAATGCTTAGCAGGATTAACTGGAGATTTGTGTTTAAGATTTTCACCTGGACAATTTGTTTGGGGGGGCTGATTGTGCTCATGAGTTTTATCGGTGTCAAGAAAAAAAGTATAAGCTGCAAGGATGTCGTGATTTTAATTCCCGGTGCAGATAATTTTATTGAAAGAGAAGAAATTGATGCGATTTTAAAACAAAGTCAGGGTGTATTAATCGGACGGGATCTTGAGCAAGTTAATCTGGAGGAGATAGAAAAGAAGATTAAAGCTAACCCTTATATAGCTTATGCAACGGTGTACGCTGATATGGATGGAATTATTCATATCAGAATAGATCAGAGGCAACCCATCTTGAGGGTGATCAACGCCGGCGATCAGGATTTTTATATTGACAAAAATGGTCTGAAAATGCCTGTATCGCCCAACTTTACGGCCAATGTATTGGTTGCGAATGGAAAAATTCTTGAACATTTTAGCGGTAAAGTAGATACATTGATTACCAAGCTAGCGGCCGATTTATATAAAACAGCACTTTATATCAGCCAGGATACTTTATGGAACTCCCAAATTGAACAAGCATTTGTAAATGAAAAAACTGATATAGAACTGATACCCAGGGTAGGTAACCAGCGTATTATATTGGGAAATGCAGATTCCTTAGAAATAAAAATGAGGAATTTACGTGCATTCTATAAAAAGGCAATGCCAAAAGTAGGTTGGGATGCTTATAAAACGATCAACATTAAGTATATCAATCAGGTTGTTTGTGAAAAGAATAAAATAGACTCTCTCTCGGGAAAGGTTATTAATACTTCTAAATCTGACAGTGCTGTTAAAACAAGCACTGTTATTGACCCCCTTGTAAAAGAACCAATGATGGAAGAAATCGCAAAGGAATCAACCGTTGGTATTGTGGAAAAGAAGGCAGATGTTAGTCAGAAAGATAATAAGGATAAAAAAAATAGTCAATCAAATACCAGGAAAAACAATTAATAAAATCTCAACAAATCGATATAGTTATGGGCAAAGAAAAATTAACGATTCAGTCTCCAATAGTAGTAGGATTGGACATTGGTACAACTAAAATTTGTGTAATCGTTGGCAGGAGAACACAGCATGGCAAAATAGAAGTACTGGGCATAGGGAAAGCCGAATCTGCTGGAGTTACCAGGGGGGTCGTATCCAATATCCAAAAAACTGTGCAGGGCATATCTCAGGCTGTGGAACTTGCAGGCGGACAATCAAATGTTGAAATCCGCGTTGTTAATGTTGGTATTGCAGGACAGCATATCAAAAGTTTGCAACATAGAGGTATCCTGACAAGGAGGGAATTGAATAATGAAATTGGAAAGAAAGATATAGATAAATTAATTGATGATATGTTCAAACTGGTGATGCCCCCAGGTGAAGAAATTATTCATGTTTTACCTCAGGAATTTACTATTGACAATGAACCTGGAATAAAGGACCCTATAGGTATGGCGGGAGTGCGGTTAGAAGCAAATTTTCATATTATCTCCGGTCAGGTAACTGCGGTGAAAAATATCATGAGATGTGTAACCAATGCCGGCCTGCAAACGCAGGAATTAATATTAGAGCCCCTGGCTTCCTCAGAATCGGTGTTGAGCGATGAAGAAAAGGAAGCTGGAGTAGCACTTGTGGATATAGGTGGAGGTACTACCGATATTGCAATTTTTCATGAAGGGATAATCAGACATACTGCTGTTATACCTTTTGGCGGTAACAGTGTTACCGAAGATATACGTGAAGGTTGTTCCGTGATGAGAAATCAGGCAGAACTGCTAAAAACAAGATTTGGTTCGGCATTAGCTGAAGAGAATAAAGAAAATGAAATCATCTGTGTGCCAGGATTAAGGGGCAGGGAACCAAAGGAGATTTCCGTTAAAAATCTTGCTTATGTAATTCAGGCCCGAATGGAAGAAATCATAGAGCACGTATATTATGAAATTAAATCTTCAGGTTATGAGAAGAAGTTAATTGGTGGAGTCGTGATCACTGGCGGTGGTGCATTGTTAAAACATTTGTCACAGTTGGTCGAATATGTTACCGGTTTGGATTGCAGAGTTGGCTATCCTAATGAGCACCTTTCGAAATATGAGGATATGCCCAAAACAGTTTACGACGATCTAAAGAGCCCTATGTATGCAACAAGTGTTGGTCTGCTTATAAAAGGTATCCAGAAAGCAGAAGAACTACTTGAAGAAATGAAGCAGCCCGGAGTTTTTGTGGAGCGCCCTAAGGATAAAGAAAAAGCAAAACGATCGGGAGGCGGACTATTTGATAAACTTTTGGCTAAAACCAAAGATTTTATTAAAGATGATATGAATGTTAGTGATGAAGATTATATAAAACCGTAATATTTTTCAACAAAAGGTGATTTTTCCACATTTTAACACATGTGGAAAACGCCTGTTAAAAAAGTGTTAATATTACATAGAGAGATGAACAGGCAAACCCTATTATTAAAACACTGATTCATAAAGATATGCAGTTCGAAATGTTAAAAGATAAGTCATCAATCATCAAGGTAATTGGTGTTGGTGGCGGTGGAGGTAATGCGGTAAACCATATGTACCGTCAGGGAATTACAGGTGTAGACTTTATTATTTGTAATACTGACGCGCAGGCACTGGAATTTAGCCCTATACCTAATAAAGTTCAATTAGGTGCTAGCTTAACTGAAGGTATGGGTGCTGGATCTATTCCAGAAGTAGGAAAAAATTCTGCTATAGAGAATATTGATGATATCAAACAAATGTTGGGGAGTACCACCAAAATGCTATTTATTACAGCAGGAATGGGAGGTGGTACCGGAACAGGTGCGAGTCCGATTATAGCAAAGGCTGCTAAGGAATTAGATATTCTCACTGTGGCAATCATCACCACGCCCTTTGCTTTTGAAGGAAAACGGCGGAAGATGCAGGCCAATGACGGACTGGATGAGCTGAAAAAATATGTAGACTCTTATCTGGTTATTTCTAACGACAGACTTCGGGAGATTTTTGGGAATTTAACTTTGGGCTCTGCATTCGCACAGGCTGACGATATTTTAACAACTGCTGCTAAAGGGATTGCCGAGATTATAACAGTGCCCGGTTATATAAACGTGGATTTTAAAGATGTACGTACTGTAATGAAAGACAGTGGCGTGTCTATAATGGGAAGCTTTGCATGTGAAGGTGAACAACGAGCACTCAACGCTGTCGAAGGTGCATTAGCTTCTCCTTTATTAAAGGACAATGAAATAGAAGGAGCAAGATATATTTTGCTTAACATTAGTTCAGGATTGCGTGAAGTGACAATGGATGAGGTTACCATCATAACAGATTATATTCAGGAGAAAGCAGGACTTTCTGCTGATTTGATATGGGGTAATTGTATAGATGAAAATCTGGGTGATAAATTGTCTGTTACTATAATAGCTACAGGTTTCCAAACTAAAGAGCAACGTGAGGAAGATAAAAAGAATGTTAAGAAAATATCACTGTTAACTCCGGAAGAAGCACCGCTAATCAGACCGCTTGAACCCGTGAACTCATTTATCGAGCCTAAAGCCGAAATTCAGTCTTTAGAGCCTGTATTGAAGACCAAAGAAGAAGTGAAACAGTCTGATTTATTTGGCGACCTTTTTAATGTTAATAAAAGCAGGAGAAATGAAGAGCCTGAGAATATTATAGTAAAGCATGCCTTAGTTGAAGAGGAGCCTGTTCAGGATCTCCAGATAGAGCAGGGATTTGAATTTGAAATCAAAGTTGCGGAAACTGACTTTGTTTTTGAAACACCAGCTGAAGTATTTCACAATAGTGTAGAACCTCTGCAAGAGGAAATCGCAGAGGTTGGTGCTGATGATGATAAAAATGATGAATCTATAGAGGACCAGCTTAAGAAATCCAAAGAAAGAATTTTGAGGTTAAAAGACCTCAGCATGAAATTGAGAACCAGCAATGGTTTACAAGAATTGGAAAATGAACCGGCTTACAAACGTAAGCAGATGCAGCTTCAGCAGGTTCAGCATTCATCAGAGTCGCAAGTTTCAAGATTTACTTTAAGTAATGAGGAAGACGGCTCAACAGAAATAAGACCAAACAACTCATTTTTACATGATAATGTTGACTAATCTTGTGTCAATTTAAACAAAAAGAGCCATAACAATTATTTGTTACGGCTCTTTTTGCTTGATAGAAAGAATGATGTATACATTTCAATCAATCTACAAAGATTGTATATCAGACATATTAAACTTAAATTCGCAAAAAATAAGAAAACTTAAAAGCATATAAAATTGGATATTTTTGAAAAGATAGCAAAGCATATGGGCCCGATAGGGCAGCACCATAAATGGTCTCATGGATATTTTTCATTTCCTAAACTAGAAGGAGAAATTGCTCCTCATATGATGTTTAGGGGGAAAGAGCATTTGGTTTGGAGTTTAAATAATTATCTGGGTCTGGCAAATCATCCTGAGGTCAGAAAAGCCGATGAAGCAGGTGCTGCTGAATTTGGTATGGCTTATCCAATGGGCGCGCGTATGATGTCTGGTAATTCCAAATATCATGAGCAATTAGAGCAAGAGCTTGCCGCCTTTGTAGGTAAGCCTGATGCATTTCTCCTCAACTATGGGTACCAGGGCATGGTTTCCATCATAGATAGCCTTGTTGATAGAAATGATGTTATCGTATATGATGGGGAATCACATGCGTGTATCATTGATGGATTGCGTTTACATATGGGCAAACGCTTCGTTTACAAACACAATGATATCGAAAGTGCCAGGAAGCAGCTAGAAAGGGCCACTAGACTAGTTGAAGTAAGCGGAGGTGGAATTTTAGTGATCACAGAGGGAGTGTTCGGAATGTCAGGAGCGCAGGGAAAGCTTAAAGAACTTATTGCCTTAAAAAGCGAGTTTAATTTTCGTTTGCTGATAGATGATGCACATGGCTTTGGTACAATGGGCCCTACTGGCGCAGGTACGCATGAAGCGCAGAATTGTATTGATGGAGTAGATGTTTACTTCGGTACCTTCGCCAAGTCGATGGCAGGCATAGGCGCTTTTGTTGCTTCTACAGAAGAACTAACAAACTATTTTCGTTACAATATGCGTTCTCAGACCTTTGCCAAAGCATTGCCTATGCCTATGGTTATCGGCCTGTTGAAGAGATTAGAATTGGTAAAAAATAGTCCGGAATTAAGGGATAGACTATGGGATATTGCCACTGCCTTACAAAAAGGACTCAGAGAACGTGGATTTGATCTTGGTGTTACGGATACAATGGTAACTCCGGTATTTTTAAAGGGAGAGTTGCTGGAAGCCACTTCCCTAACTATGGACCTCAGAGAGAATTATGGAATATTTTGCTCGATCGTTGTATATCCGGTTATACCAAAAGGATTAATTGAACTTAGGTTGATTCCTACTGCTGCTCATACACTAGAAGATGTACAGCGTACGTTAGATGCATTTAGTGAAGTTTCTGATAAATTAAAAGCTGGGTATTACAAGGAAAACCAGATTACAATGATGTAAAACATAATTATAAAAAACCACCTCTAGTATTAATTGGAGGTGGTTTTTTAAAATTACATCTTTCTATGCATTTGATAATCAGTGTGTTGTAAAAATAAACCACTCATAAAGTGTGTGTAAGCGATTGTGTTGTGGAAAAAAACACTGTTTTGGTAGTTTATTTATCTTTCCAAAAATTTTTTTATTAAAATAAACATCTTACTTTAGTAACAGAGTATTAATCAAAACCTTAAACCTAAAGGAGCGAACTAACGATGAAAAAATTCAATGAAGTAAAAGAGCTTGTTGCAGCTTTAGAAGCTGATGCTGACAAATTCTACAACAAAGCAAACAGTGCTGCAGGAACTCGTGTGCGAAAAGGTATGCAAGACCTCAAAAATCTAGCTCAAGCTATTCGTTTGGAGATTCAAGAAACTAAAAATAAGGATTAATAAGCTTATTTTTAGTTTTGATGAAAAAGGTCCCGACTTGCTCGGGACCTTTTTTTATGATATACCTTGCAATTCAACTATTACTTGTTGCCTTAATGAATCCGAAACCTGTACCAAAGGTAAACGTACATGGTCGTCACAAATATCCAGGTTTTTTAATGCTGCTTTAATGCCGCCAGGATTTCCTTCTGCGAACATTAAGCGTGTAAATTCTATCAGACTTAAATGAATAGGAAGGGCTGCTTTGAAATCACCTTCCAGGCTTAACCTAACTAAATTTGATAACTGTTTTGGTAATGCATTCCCGATTACAGAAATCACTCCTACTGCGCCCAATGAAATCATAGGTATTGCAATAGGGTCATCTCCCGAGATCAATAGAAAGTCCTCCGGTTTATCACGCATGATCTGATTAAACTGATCAAAACTTCCTGATGCCTCTTTTGTTGCAATAACATTTTTAAGATCATGTGCCAGTCTGCATGTTGTTTCAGGGCTAACGTTGCTACCTGTCCTGCCCGGTACATTGTACAGGATGATAGGCAACAAACTACCTTCGCTTATTGCTTTATAATGCTGATATATCCCCTCCTGCGTAGGTTTATTGTAGTATGGGCTTGCAGACAGAATTGCATCGTATCCTAATGATTCAAAATCTCTTACATCTTTTACTATACTCGCTGTGTCATTGCCTCCAATACCGGCTACCAAAGGCAAGCGTCCATTATTAATCTCTGCTGTGAACTCCCAAATTTTCTTCTTCTCCTCCTTATTAAGTGTCGATGCCTCTCCGGTGGTACCTAATGATACCAGATATTCTACCTTTCCCTCAATCAAGTAATTTATCAGGCTTTTCAAGCCATTAAAATCTACTGATCCATCTGAATTAAATGGTGTAACCATTGCTACACCTGTACCGTGAAATTTTTTCATCTGTAAAAAATTGTTTTCATTTGTGATGAAGCTATCAGATTTATTTGACCACTGGGTGGTTTAAAAAATCATGATGGTTTCATTTTTTAATTATTACTTCAACATCTCTAATAAGTCACCCTCTGAAATTAGTGGGATATTCAGTTTTTTAGCTTTATCCAGTTTAGAAGGCCCCATATTATCACCCGCCAACAGGAAGTTTAGTTTAGCCGAAATGCTGCTTAGCATTTTACCTCCGTTGCTTTCTATAAGGTCTTTTAATTCCTCCCTGCTATAGGTTTCAAAAACGCCCGAAATTACAAATGTTTTTCCAGTTAATTTATCACTTTGTAATGCAATTTCATTTTCTACTACTTCAAGCTTTAATCCGTATGATTTTAACAGGGCTATTTGCTGTAAATGCTCAGGTTTTTTAAAGTATTCAATAATACTTTCTGCAATACGCTGACCAATTTCGTTAATGCTAACCAGCTCTTCCAGTGTTGCACCGACCAGTGTTTCAATGTTTTTGGTGCCATAAGCCAGTTTTTTAGCAACAGTTTCACCAACATATCGTATTCCCAGTCCAAACAATACTTTTTCAAAAGGCATTTGTTTTGAATCTTCAATCCCTTTAAGCATATTTTCAATAGATCGTTCGCCAAAGCGCTCTAAAGTTTTTAATTGATCCGCTCTCTCATGTAAGGTGTAGAGATCACTGATATGTTTCACAAGTCCTTTCTGATAAAATGTTTCAATCGTTTCATCACCCAGGCCATCTATGTTCATGGCTTTTCTCCCAATGAAATGCTGGATTTTACCAACTATCTGAGGCGGACATGCCTCGTCATTCGGACAATAGAAAGCTACCTCACCTTCATTTCTAATCAAACCGGTGTTACATTCAGGGCATATTGAAGGATAAATGATCCGGTTGGCTCCCGGTTTGCGTTTTTTTAGATTAATATTAATTATTTTCGGAATGATCTCTCCGCCTTTTTCCACAAATACACTGTCGCCTTCATGCAGGTCTAAACGCTCAATCTCGTTCGCATTGTGCAAAGTGGCCCTTTTTACTGTAGTTCCCGCCAACTGAACGGGCTTCAAATTTGCCACAGGGGTAACAGCACCCGTTCGCCCCACCTGGTAAGTTACTTTTTCAAGAATGGTCTCTACTTCCTGGGCTTTGTATTTAAAAGAAATAGCCCATCTTGGGGACTTAGCTGTAAAGCCCAGTTCTTGCTGCTGAGCATAGCTGTTAACTTTAATGACGATGCCATCTATATCATAAGATAGATTAAAGCGCTCCTCATCCCATTTTCTAACAAAAGACAAGACATCATCTACGTTGGTGTTAAGTTCTGAATGTTCAGAAACATGAAAGCCCCATGATTTTAAAGTCTGCAGGCTTTCCCAATGAGTCTTGAAATAATTTTTATCAGTATTTAACGAATATAGGAAGCAGTCGAGCGGGCGTTTGGCTACTTCTCCTGAATCCTGCATTTTAACGGTTCCTGCTGCAAAATTTCTAGGGTTTGCATACTGTACCTCACCCAGTTCTTCACGCTCCTTATTCAGTCGTTCAAAGGCCGCACGGTGCATAAGTATTTCTCCTCTTATCTCAAAAATTGGAGGTGCCGCCAAATCCTTTAATTTATGAGGAATGTTATGTATGGTTTTAATATTGGTGGTTACATCATCTCCCTTTGTTCCATCACCTCGGGTAACCGCCTTTACAAGTTTCAGGTCTTCATAAGTGAGACTGATAGACAATCCGTCAAATTTTAATTCACATACGTATTCAAAGCGCTCTCCAATGGTTTTTTTTACTCTCTCATCAAAATCACGTAGGTCCTGCTCATTATAAGTATTTCCTAATGAAAGCATTGGCCATTTGTGCTTTACGGTAGTAAAATTTTTCGTAATGTCCCCGCCCACTTTTAATGTCGGGGAATTTGGATCTGCCAGCTCAGGATGTTCCTGTTCTAACCTGGCAAGTTCGGCTAGTTTTTTATCAAACTCAAAATCAGCAATCGTAGGCATTGCCAATACATAGTAGTTGTAACT
This sequence comes from Pedobacter psychroterrae, assembly GCF_004331695.1. Lineage (GTDB taxonomy): Bacteria > Bacteroidota > Bacteroidia > Sphingobacteriales > Sphingobacteriaceae > Pedobacter > Pedobacter psychroterrae. Next base: position 49,757 of record NZ_SJSL01000002.1, read on the forward strand.
GTGCTGATTAAGTTCCTTAACCAGATCATCCATTTTGTCTTTTATAGCAAATATTGACATAAGAGCGAAGATACAAATTGTTTTAAAGGCCTTTAGTATTTAAGTTAAACTCCATATCATTAAAAATTTCCAGGTAATTGTCAGTCATACTTTCCTTGAATACAATTAGTTGCTCAGTTAGCAGTTTTAGTTGTTGATCATTAAAAGGTTTGTTCCACAAACGCATACAAATCCTGTTCAGTGCATAAGTAATGTTTTCAATTTCAGCATAACTTAACAGATATTTGCTTGAGATGAAGTTGTCAAAAAACCTAAAAAATGCGTCGGTTTCGCCAAACATGCAGTTAGTCAGGAACTCTCTGATGACACTTCTATCTGCTTTTGAAAGCTGATCATAGAATTTATCGACGTTGACGATCTTGTTTATTGTCAGTAGATGATCCAATATGAGTTCGAGGCCGATATGCGCCAGAAAAAAAGGCTTTACCGGGCTGCTAGTTAGTATAGGCAGGATTAGTTGTTTTAGTATGCCCGTTTGCACCTTGAAAAAGTCAGATGAATGAAAGATATTATCTACCGATATATGTCGTTCCCATCCGTTAAGTATCGAATTTTGGAAGGGGTCTGTCTGAAAAAGATCTTTTGATTTTAAAGGGTATAAATTTCCATCTTTCTTTGCATTTTTGATCAGATCTGGTAAAACTATTCCTAACACCAGGTAATCATCCTCGCTATCCTTATCAAAATAAAAGTGAGATAAAAAATTCATTGCTTCAAAAGTAGCCATTTTTTGTTTGGTTTGCTCCTACCTTGCATATGGGCAGCACCATATAAAGGATCTTATGCTCAATAAGTTTAGGGTGAGTCCGCATTTTTAAGGAAAAAGGCGGACTCAATGCGGACTCACTCTTAACCCATATACAGCATGTGCTGTAGGTAACATCGTTCTATTGGTTATTCAGGTTAATAAGATACCTGTCAATTTTAACCTTTTTTCTAAATATAAGCATAATAAAGTAATTAGATATGGAATATTTGGAGATGAAGCTGGAAGGGTTTGATGCTTTTCCTATATTTGCCGCAAAAGCACATGAGTATGACCAATTTTGTTGAAGAATTACGCTGGAGGGGAATGTTGCAGGATATAATGCCTGGCACTGAAGAGAAATTGAATGAAGGAATGACCTCAGGTTATATAGGCTTTGATCCGACTGCTGACTCATTACACGTCGGTCACCTTACGCAGATCATGACACTCATTCATTTTCAGCGTGCGGGCCATAAGCCAATTGCTTTGGTTGGCGGAGCTACCGGAATGGTAGGTGATCCTTCAGGTAAATCTGCAGAAAGAAACCTGCAAACAGAGAAAATGGTTGAGCATAACCTTACAGAGCTTAAAAAACAACTTGCCAGATTTCTGAAATTTGAAGAAGCTGGGAACGGAGCGGTTATGATCAATAATGCAGATTGGTTTAAAGACATGAGCTTGTTCACTTTTATCAGAGATATAGGTAAGCACATCACTGTAAACTACATGATGGCAAAAGATAGTGTTAAAAGACGATTGGAAGGAGATTCTGGATTGTCATTTACCGAATTTTGTTATCAGTTGATACAGGGATATGACTTTTATTATTTATGGAAGCATCACAATTGCCTTGTACAAATGGGTGGTTCTGATCAGTGGGGAAATATTGTAACCGGAACAGAGTTAATACGCAGAAAAGATGCTGGAACTGCATATGCCATTACTACTCATCTGATCAAAAAATCTGATGGCACTAAATTTGGGAAAACAGAAAGCGGCGCTGTCTGGTTGGATGCAGGGAAGACTTCACCGTATAAATTCTATCAGTTCTGGTTAAACGCCTCTGATGCCGATACTAAAATGTGGATACGTATTTTTACACTCAAAACTAAAGAAGAGATAGAAGGCCTGGAAGCTGAACATGATGTGGCACCACATTTAAGAATACTCCAGAAAGCACTGGCTGAAGACATTACTGTCAGAACTCATTCGGATGCAGCCCTTGAAACTGCAATCAAGACCTCGGAATTTTTATTTGGTAACGGATCGCTTGAGTTTTTTGGTACATTAAGTGACAATCAGGTATTAGAAATCTTTGAAGGTATCCCTCAGTTTAATATCTTAAAGTCAGAACTGGAAGCAGGACTTGACGCAGCTACCCTGCTTGCAGAAAAATCTACTGTATTTGCTTCTAAAGGCGAAGCTAAGAAGCTTATTCAAGGTGGCGGAGTATCTGTTAACAAAGAAAAAATAAATGATCCTCAGGGCATTTTAAGCACAGGAAACCTTTTGAATGATAAATTTATCATCGTCCAAAAAGGTAAAAAGAATTATTTTCTGTTAATTGCCGAATAGTGATTTTTTCTTTACTTATTAAGGGAAACTTTTTCTTAGTGTTGATATTTCAGACAAAATGTATTACATTTGTGTATAATGTCTGATTGGTATGAAAAGGAAAGTTGAATCTACACAAAATTTATCTGAGCCGGCAGTTGCTTATGGTGTGGTAAATCCTGCATCTTTGTTGGGTTTATTAGGTAGTAATTATGCTACTTCTACAGATTTTGATCTTTTAAACCTTGCGCGCAAAGGTGTTTCAAAAAAGGCGCTGGTTAGTCTGGCAAAGCAAATTTCTCTTACCATACAGGAAGTTGCGGGTATTATGCATATTTCAGAGCGCACGCTACAGCGTTATACCCCCGCTACGTTAATCAAAACCGAATATGCAGAAAAAGCCATTGAGCTTGCAAAGCTTTATGAGCGTGGTACTGAAGTGTTTGGGACAATAGATAATTTTAATGACTGGATGAAAACTCCAAATTATACCTTAAATGGCGAAGCTCCTCTTAATCTTTTAGATACATCTATTGGTTTTGACTTGATCATTCAAACGCTGGGCCGCATTGAATACGGTATTTTTAGCTAATGTTACTCTATAGGATTTCGCTTTGCAAAAGAGCATCAGATCTTAGCGGCACAGGAGCAAAATTGTTTGGAGGCAGATGGAATAGCATTGGGGTTCCGATGCTATATCTGGCAAGCAGCAGGGCACTCGCAGCGCTGGAAGTTTTGGCTCATTTGACACCGATACAAGACCCTGAGGATTTTTGCATTACCGTTTTCGAGTTTCCTGAATCTAGTATAGAGGAAATAGCGAAGTATCTGCTGCCCGAAAACTGGAACAGCTATCCAGCACCATCTTCGCTTAAAAAGAAAGGAGATGCTTTTGTAAAAGCAAATACTTCCCTGTTGTTAAAAGTACCTTCTGCAATTGTTGAAGATGAATACAATTACATTGTCAATATCAATCATCCGCTTTTGAGCGAAGTAAAAATATTAGGTAGCAAGCCTTTTATTTTCGATAAGCGACTTCATTAATATATTATCATGGATACGTAACGCCTAACTGACAAGTAGATTACATCCTCTTATATCACTGTTGTCAAAGCGTCCAAGCACTTCAAAAGAGCCATCAGGATAAAGCTTGCCAAGATCCTGGGTTGCTATAAAAGAGCATGAGTTGATATTTGCCAGATCTATAATATTAATACCGCCCGTTTTGTCCAGTTCCAGTAATGTCAAAGGATCATTTGTATCACGAAGATTTATTTTCATCCATCCCGGACATTTGAAAATTCCTTCCCCATCTGAATAGGCTTGCGACAGAAGTTCAGTCATTCCATATTCACTATGGATTGCATTTACGCCAAATCCATCTTTCAGTACCTGATGAAGTTCTTCTCTAACCATCTCCTTGCGTTTGCCTTTCATACCTCCAGTTTCCATAACTATTAGCTCAGGAAAATCTATCTTATATCTTTCCACAAAATCAAGCAGGGCATACGTAACGCCCATTAAGATTGTTTTTTTTCCTTTTTCCTTTTGAAGTTGCAGTTTTTTTAAAAGATCAGCGTGGTTATTAAGATAATAGCCGCTTTCTTTATTCTTACTTTGGGATATTAATGAATCAACCATATAGATCAAAGAAGAACCGTCTCTTTCAAGATAGGAGGGGAGCAATGCTAAAAAACAGATTTCCTCTATTTGGCCATAAAAATGTTCGAATGCTGCATTAAAGCTCCTTTCATAAACAGATAGATCAGTAACAGTATGTTTACTTTGAACCATTCCGCTAGTACCTGAGCTGCTGAATACAATTTCAGCATTGTCTGCTGAACTCAAGACGTCATGAGATTTAAAGAAAGCAATAGGCAAATAGGGTATTTGTTTTACGGATGTTACACCATCAATATCAACTTTAAGATTAGAAATGTAATTTTTGTATACCTCACAGTTCCTTGCCTGATATTTAAAAACTTCAATACATATTTCTTCAAATTTCTTATCGGTGAGTGTCGAAAAAATCTGATTTACTAGGTCTTTCACGAATGCAAAAATACGGAACTCTTTTTAATTAGGAATTGGTTTTCTTAGACAGAATAGCTTTTCTGAAGTGATACCCACAAAATCCGCTGATGCCTGCACAGAATGCACCCAGTACTGCACTCAATATCAGAATGAGCATCCAGGATCTGATTCCAAACATTTCCGCCACTCTGAGCGCAAGCAGGTGATTGTTTGGTATACTTTTAAAAAGGGCCATGCCTGTCCATAATGCTAATATTGCAAAAAATGGGGACCATAGCGAAATCTTGCCTGTTTTACCAATTAATCCACATGTGGCAAAAGATATGACCACAATGATCCACCAGGGCATTACCATTTGAAGCAAGAAAGAGGCGATAATAATTACAATAAAAACCATCCTTATTATTTTTTAGATATTTTCAATTTTGAAATAATTTTTGCAGAAGCGTCATCAGGAGACTTCATAAAATATAGGTCATACAGTTCCCCTTTGGCCCACACATCAATCATGTTGTCATAAAATTTGCTTCCGGGATTTCCCGACTGGCCGCCGGGAAAGACTCCATGTCCTTTTGGGTTCTTTCCAAGTTCTACCACCATTCTCCATGAAGGTCCATTTGTTTCACTCAATGCGTTGATGGTCATTTTTCCTCCACCTATCATTAATTTTTTCGACCCGAATCCCGGTATCTTCGCAAGATGTGGCACATGGGTGCCCTTTATGTTCGCCCATTCCCATGCTTTTCCAATCGCTCCATATTTTCTTTCCAGGCTATCGCAGGTATATCCAAATGCTTCGTTCACGAGATCGTTTAAAGTTTCTTTTTGTGGTGTGTGGATATTGTCAAACCACTTAGCGTTTGGTTCTTTTAGAATAAGTTGGACAGTCCGGTCTCTTGAAGGATAGCGCATAGGTATATCGGCTATTGTAAACTCATCGTCCCAAATGTTATATCGTAATCGGCTATACCACATATCGAATATGCTGGCAGCAATTTCTTTTGCATCATAATGTTTATTCCATTTCGACACTATGCGATAGGCCTCTTTCTGAGTAGCATTTAGTTTTTCCTGATCGATCATCTGCAGCAGCGGATTAAGCACATTTTGTGCATGGATACTGTAGCTGTCCGTTTGCATCAGCCGGATGCCGTCAGCAGTTGCATTGGTCATTACACTTAACCTGTTATTGATCCGCTTGGCGCGTTCATAAGGACTGAATTCCCAATTTATATAATAAGGATAGGTGGTGTCAGTAGAAGATTGATTGGCTGAGCTTACAAAATTTCTGGGTGGGTTTTTTACCGTTGGATTTTGTGAAGCAGGTATCCAGCCCTGCCAATCGTTTTTAGGATTGCTGCCGTCCAGAATATATTTTCCCTGATCTTTCCATTTTAAAGGAAATTTTCCGTTTGCAGTTATGGCGATATCATTTTCAGCAGATGCAAAAACAAAATTCTGTGCAGGTGCAGTATAATAGGTGAGTGCCATTCTGTAATCAGCGTAATTCTTTGCCCTATTTAGCACATAAAATGTTTTTAATTCATTAGATTCTTCATGGGCAATCCATTTCAAGGCATTTCCGCTAGGTATATTGCCCGACTTAGTAAAATTATCTGGTTTTTGGGTATATACCACCGGACCCTGGTGTGTATAAAAAACAGTATCAGTCACTGTTTTCCCGCCCCTTATTTTGATCTTCTCATAACGTGGTGTTGTTTTTTTCCATTCATTGTTGTACCAGTATTCATTATGTGAGCTATCCTTAAATTTAATTTGATAAAAATCCAGGACATCTGCCGCCACATTGGTTACTCCCCATGCAATATGCTGGTTAAAACCTATTATTATTCCCGGAGCACCTGGGAGTGAAACCCCATATGCATTCAGCCCTGGGGTGTGCAGCTGTATCTGGTACCAGATAGAAGGTAACGTTAGGTCCAGATGGGGGTCATTTGCCAGAATTGGGTATCCGGATGCAGTCTTAGCACCAGATATGGCCCAGTTATTACTTCCTATGCCTTCTTCTTTTTGCTTTGTCTGAATATCAGAATTACCCAGTTCTTCTTCTGTGTCCGGTTCATAGGGGGGAATCAGCGGATTAAAATCCCATTTAGTACCTGCAGGAATAATGGGGTCTTCATTAAATGGATAGTCGGGAAACAGATCTTTTACTATTTCTTTCCCAAATTTCTTTCTGATATTGGTCATGTAAAATTCGTCAGAACCCATTGCCAGCACGGCCGACATTTGCTTTAATAGCAATGCGCATTTTATCGGTGTCCATTCTTCAGGTTCAAAATCGAGTAATTTGTATTCGATTGGTAATTTTGCTTTGCTTAAAGAACGTATGTAAGCATTGATCCCGGCTGTATAGGCATTGATCATCCGCTTTGATTCGGGATCTTTCATCATGCCCTCAAGAGATTTTTCTGCTCCATAAACCATGCCCATCCTTCTCTGATATTTATCCAGTTCAATCGCCTTTTGACCAACTACCTCACATAGACGGCCTGCGGCAAACCGTGTCTGAAAATCCATCTGCCACAAACGGTGCATTGCCGTAACATATCCCTGAGCGAAATAGACGTCGTGGTCATTTTGAGCGAAAATATGCGGAATCATTCTGTCATCAAATGAAATGTCTACCTCTTTTGTCATTCCCTTCAGGGAAATTTTCTTATTTGGTTTCAAGGAAGTGCTTTCTGCATTTTGCCAAAACCCTGTGAAGGGATTGAGAAATTTAAGAAGTGGTGGTGTGTTGCCAAATTTTGTATTGAGAGAATATGCCAGCAGGATTGGTATAATTATACAAACTGCTGCTTTTGTTTTATTTATCATAACCCATTTAATGCATTAAGTCCTGTAAACTAAAATGTTTGGTTTTCGCCTTTGCAATTTAACATAAAAGTTAAGTCAAACACAATGAAAATTAGATTTTGTAAATGAAATATTAATCAAAATAGAGTTTGGATAACTGAAAAAATGTGTTAGATTTATGATGATGTTAACCAACTATAAATCTTAATATATGAGCAAAACTTTTACAAAAGCGATCTTTACACTTCTTTTGCTATGCTTCACAGGGCTGATAGTCAGAGCACAGAGTGTACTAATTAGTGGTACTGTCAGGGACAATGCAACAAATGCGCCGATACCTGGTGTTGGGATTACAGTTAAAGGCAAAACCGCAGGTACTGCTACAGACAATAGTGGTAAATATTCTTTTACAACCACTGAAAAAGCCCCGTTCACCATTGTCATCTCCTATGTTGGTTACACATCAATAGAGAAGGAAATTACTAGAAGCATTTCTAATCTTGATTTTAGATTGGAATCAGCTACAATCCTCGGAAATGAGGTAGTAATTTCAGCATCCAGAACCCCGGAACGAATCCTTGAATCGCCAGTATCTATAGAGCGGATGGGACAGGCGGCCATCAGGGAACAGGCCGCACCTTCTTTTTATGACGCGCTGATCAATATGAAAGGCGTGGAGATAAGTACCCAAAGCCTTACCTTTAAATCGATCAATACCAGAGGGTTCAATTCTAATGGTAACGTCCGCTTTAATCAATATGTAGATGGTATGGACAATCAGGCCCCGGGACTAAACTTCTCGGTGGGCAATATAATAGGCCTTTCAGATCTCGATGTAGACAATGTCGAATTGTTGCCGGGCGCATCTTCTGCTTTATATGGTGCGGGTGGTATCAATGGTACGATGCTGATGAACTCTAAAAACCCTTTCGACTATCAAGGCGTAAGTTTCCAGTACAAAACCGGGTTGAACCACGTAAACGACAACAGTACCGGCGTTCAGCCATATAATCAGTTTGACGCCCGTTTAGCCAAATCCTGGAACAATAAATTCGGTGTCAAGGCCAGTTTTTCCTACCTGAAAGCAGAAGACTGGTATGCCAGTGATACCAGAAACTTTGACCGGAAAAATAACGTTGTGAAATCCGGTGACCGTACATCAGATCCGAACTATGACGGGATCAACGTCTACGGTGATGAGGTAAGCCAGAACATGAGGAACATCACGCAGGGAAGTATTGAGCCTGGTATCCGTCAGCGTATTCTGGCCGCTTCAGGTGGAGCGTTTGATCCGAGGGCAGCCCTGAGTAATGTGCCGGCCAATGCTACCTATCCGAGTTATTTAGCGTTCATTAGTCAAAATGTACCTGCGCCGCTGCAAGCAGCTGCGGGGCAATATCTGCCATTTTTCTATGGTCTGAGGAACCCATCCGCAATGCCAGACCAATTTATATCCAGAGATGGTTATAGTGAGGCCAACCTGGTTGACTACAATGCCAGTTCTTTGAAATTGTCCGGTGCAGCGCATTACAAATTCAACAACAACCTAGAAGCAATTGCACAGGCAAACTGGGGTACAGGTACTTCAGTATATACCGGTACGGAGCGCTACTCACTGCGCAATTTCAATATTGGACAGTACAAACTGGAACTAAAAGGTAAAGACTTCTTCCTGAGGGGTTATACTACACAGGAACGTTCTGGTGATTCTTACATCGCTGCAGTGTTAGGTCTTTCTATCAATGAGGTGTCTAGTCCCAATTCTGCTTGGTTTCCAGCTTATATCGGTAACTACGTAGGTGCGAGCGTGCAGGGCGCAAGCAGTGAGGCTGCCCATGCGGCAGGCAGAGCAGCGGCGAATGCCAGCGGAAATGGAAGGTTTGCAGCCGGCTCACCAGAGTTTAATGCCGCCAAAGAGCAGATTATGAATACCAATATCAGCTCCACCAGTATCAATGATGCAGACCCTACCAAAAGTATATATGGTGCCCGGTTTGATGATAAAACCAATTTGTACCACTACGAAGGAATGTACAATTTTACCAATTTCCTTAACAATGTAGTTGAATTGCAGGTAGGTGCTTCGTCAAGGTTATATCAATTGAGATCTAACGGAACCATCTTCGATGATCAAAACAGAGAAATCGACATCAATGAATATGGCGCTTTTGCGCAACTAGGCAAGAAGTTGTTAAATGATAAGTTGAAACTGACTTTAGCAGGCCGTTTCGACAAGAGCACCAATTTTGAAGGACGTTTTACGCCGAGGATTGCTGCGGTATTTACCGTAGCGGAAAACAACAACATCCGTGCGTCTTACCAAACCGGTTACCGTAACCCGACCACTCAAAATCAGTACATCGACCTATCGGTATTGGGTGGGCAGTCAAGACTTATCGGTGGTATTCCAGAGAGCCTAAATAAATATGACTTATATAATAACAAAGGTGTGTTAAGAAAAGATTACAATGCCTTTCTTGCATCTGCGGCATCTGGCACACCCAATCCAGCCCTGTTGGTACCTTATACCTTCGACTCCGAGGGGTTGCGCCCAGAAAGTGTTCAGTCTTTTGAATTGGGGTACAAAGGTTTGGTCAATAATAAATTGTTGATCGATGCGTATGGCTATTACAATACTTATTCTGATTTTATAACTGCAATTACCTTATTCAGACCTTCCACAGGAACTGGCAGCTATAGCATGCCGGTGAATGCACGGGGCGAAGTCAATACCTATGGCGCGGCATTGGGCGTCGATTACCTTATCGGAAAATATACGGTAACGGGTAACGTATCGTACAACCAGATTGGCGACCTTCCGGCCGACTATGATAATGATTTCAATACACCGACCGTACGTTACAACTTAGGACTTAGCAACCGGGAGATCGTGAAAAATTTCGGCTTTAATGTTCAGTATCGCTGGCAGGATGGATACAACTGGTTCTCTTCTTTTGCCGCCGGACCAATACCAGCCTTCTCTACCGTAGATGCGCAGGTGAACTTCAAGATTCCGGCTTACAAGTCGGTGATTAAAGTTGGCGGGTCCAACTTGCTCAATAGTTATTACAGCACCTCGTTTGGTAACCCTGAAGCAGGTGGTCTATATTATGTGTCGCTGACCTATAATCCATAATCTTTGACATAATAATTTTAAAGCCGTCGCGCAACATACACCGCGACGGCTTTTTTATTGAATAAAGCTTTTCTTTTAAACAATTTTTTAACACCTTAGTTGTACAAACTACACGAAGTAAGTCATGAAGCTTTTTATCGATCACGTTTTGTAATAAACTCACATATAAGAGAATTAAATGGAAGAACTACATCCTGAAGAAAACAACAATAAAGAAGAAATCGCAAAAGATATAATTTTAGAGGCCGAGGTTGATGAAACGGTTCAACATCTCAACAATCCGGTTACTGATCTTAAGCCAATCGTAAAAAAATACTTAAGCTCCGTACAAAAGGTAATTGCCGATGGCAATAAATTCTTTTTTGCGGACGGCAGTGCCAAGGTGGAGGTAAGGGTGGTAAGCGATGAAATTATCAGGGTCAGACTTGCACCACATGGTGTTTTTCTGGAGGATTTTTCTTACGCAGTCCCGGTCGTGGATCAGAAGGTTACTACATTTAAACTGGAAGAACTGCAGGATTATTATGCCGTATCTACCAATACCATAACCTGCAAGATACGGAAAAGTGATTTCTATATCTCTTTTGTCGATAACCAGAGCCAGATGGTGATGAGTGAGGATGCTGTTCCGATGCACTGGGAAGAAAATATTGAATTTGGTGGTTATTATGTTTATGCAACCAAAAAGTGTCAGGCTGAAGAAAACTTTTTTGGATTAGGGGATAAGTCGGGCAATATGAACCTGCGTGGCCGCCACTTCCAAAACTGGAATACGGATGCTTATTCGTTTGGCTGGGATCAGGATCCCTTATATCGTACCATTCCTTTCTATACAGGTGTTCACCAACAGGCAGCATATGGGATATTCTTCGACAATACCTTTCGCTCATATTTTGATTTTGCAAGGGAGGATAATGATAAGACCAGTTTCTGGGCTGATGGCGGTGAACTGCAATATTATTATATCCACGGTCCGCATATGATGGATGTGGTAAAAAGATATCAAACCCTCACAGGTACCCATCCCATGCCTCCTAAATGGGCTTTAGGCTATCACCAGTGCAGGTGGAGTTATTATCCTGAAAAGAAAGTAAAGGAAATTGCCGATGGTTTCAGATCAAGGAATATTCCTTGTGATGCGATCTACCTGGATATAGATTATATGGACGGCTACCGTTGCTTTACCTGGAACAAAAGCCATTTCCCCGATCCTAAGCGAATGATTAAGGAACTTGCTAATGATGGTTTCAAGACCGTTGTGATGATAGATCCGGGGATCAAGGTCGACGATAACTACTGGGTTTTTAAAGAAGGAAAAGAAAACAACTATTTCTGCCGCCGCAGTGATGACTACTTTATGGAAGGTCATGTATGGCCGGGAAGATGCCAGTTTCCTGACTTTACCAATCCGGCAGTAAGAGATTGGTGGGGGAATTTATACAAAGAGCTGGTTGATATAGGGGTGGCGGGCGTATGGAATGATATGAATGAACCTGCGGTATTCGGATCAGGTACTTTTCCAAATGACGTAAGGCACAATTATGACGGTTACCGTGGTTCCCATCGCAAGGCACACAATGTGTATGGCATGCAGATGGTGCGCTCTACTTACGATGGACTAAAGAAATTAATGCGCAACAAGCGTCCGTTTACCATTACCCGTGCGGGTTATTCTGGTATGCAACGTTACGGATGTGTATGGACTGGGGACAACGTGGCCACTTGGGAACACCTTAAAATAGGTAATATCCAATGTCAGCGTATGTCGATCTCCGGAGTTCCTTTCTGTGGAACAGATATAGGTGGCTTTAGCGGAGAGCCGGATGCAGAATTATTTACCAGATGGATACAGTTGGGTACATTCTCTCCGTTTATGCGTGCACACTCTGCTGGTGATACTGCCGAGAGAGAACCATGGAGTTTTGGTGAGCCATACACCAGTATCAACAGAACTTACATAGAATTACGATACCGTTTGCTTCCATATCTTTATTCCGTATTCTGGGAGCATCACCGTTACGGATTCCCGATCCTTAGGCCTTTAGTAATGCTGGATCAGGAAAACGTAAGCAATAGCTATCGTCAGGATGAATTTACTTTTGGCGATAAGATCCTGGTATGTCCGGTTCTGGAGCAAGGTGCAACTTCAAGACAAGTATACTTGCCTAAAGGTAAGTGGTATAACTTCTGGACACATGAAATACTGGACGGTGAGAGTGAACACAAAATTGCTACCCCGCTAGATCATATGCCTTTGTTTGTAAGGGCAGGATCTGTCATTCCTGAATATCCGGTAATGCAATATGTGGGTGAAAAGGATGTTGATGAAGTAAAATTGAATGTGTATTTTTCTGATTACGAGGTAAATTCATTCCTGTTCGAAGACCATGGGGATACATTTGCTTACGAACAGGACATCTATTCGGAGAAAAAATTCATCGTTAAAGGTACTTCAGCAGCGCTGACCATCGAGCAGACCAGAGATGGTTTGTATACACCCAACTATGCGTTGTATAACTACAATGTAGTTGGCCTGCCATTTAAAGTAAGTAAGATCTATGTCGACGAAAAAGAGGTGGCTGATTTTACCATTGATGAACTCGGTTGCCTGCATTTTAAGTCCAATAAAAATTTCACCACTATAAAAATAACCAACTAATGAAAGTGCTTGCATACAGCTTATTCAGTGATTTCGATATCTCATTATTTGTTTCAGGCAAGCACTTTCGGTTGTATGAGAAATTTGGTGCACATCTCATCAGCGTAAATAATACCGATGGAACTTATTTTTCCGTTTGGGCACCAAATGCGCAGGCTGTAGGTGTAATAGGAGATTTTAACCACTGGGACCGCAGTACCCACCCACTCAACAGGCGCCTAGATAGCTCCGGAATTTGGGAGGGTTTTATTCCCAATGTTGCCAAAGGGACTGTTTACAAATATTCTATCAGGGACTTCAACGGTAAGGAAATAGAAAAAGGCGATCCATATGCAAGCAGATGGGAACATCCTCCCCGAACTGCTTCAATCGTTTGGGATACTGACTATACCTGGAAGGACAAGCCCTGGCTTAAGAAACGCCCTAAATTAAACGCCCTAAATATGCCCATGTCAGTTTATGAACTGCATCTGGGCTCATGGCAGCGTGACCCGAGCGAACCTAAGCGGGTTTTGACCTATAAGGAAATTGCAGCAAGTCTGGTGCCTTATATTCTTGATATGGGCTTTACCCATGTAGAACTGATGCCCATCATGGAATATCCCTACTATCCGTCATGGGGATACCAGATCACCGGCTATTTTGCAGCCAGTTCAAGGCACGGGACTCCACAGGAACTCATGTTTCTGATCGAAGAACTACATAAGAGCAATATAGGTGTCATACTGGACTGGGTTCCCTCTCATTTTCCGGGAGATGCACATGGATTATACCATTTTGATGGTACGCACTTATATGAACATGCCGATATGCGCAAGGGATTTCATCCCGACTGGAAGTCTTATATTTTTAACTATGACCGAAATGAAGTACGCTCATTCCTGATCAGCAACGCCATGTACTGGCTGGATAAATTTCATGCCGATGGCCTCAGGGTGGATGCCGTAGCATCCATGCTCTATTTTGACTTCTCCAGAAAAGCAGAAGAAGCGGCTACTAATGAGTATGGCGGAAGCGAAAACCTGGGTGCTATCTTGTTTCTCAAAGATCTTAACGAAGCTATTTATGGCAATTTTGAGGGAGTACAGACCATTGCAGAAGAAAGTAGCACCTATCCAGGCGTTACCAATCCGGTGTATGCAGGGGGACTGGGCTTTGGGATGAAGTGGATGATGGGATGGATGAACGATACATTAAAGTATTTTAAAAACGACCCGATCAATAGAAAGCACCATCACCATCAGCTTACCTTCAGTGTCACTTATGCATTCAGTGAAAACTTTATGCTGCCGTTTTCTCATGACGAGGTAGTACATGGAAAGTCTTCCATGATCTATAAGATGCCTGGGGATGAATGGCAGAAATTTGCGAACCTTCGTGTGCTGTATGCCTATATGTTTACCCAGCCCGGTACTAAGCTGTTATTTATGGGAAATGAATTTGCGCAGACACATGAGTGGGACTTTAAAAACTCGCTCGACTGGCACCTGTTGCAGCATCCCCCGCATCTGGGTATGCAAAAAACCGTGAGGGCGATGAATCAGTTGTACACTTCTGAACCAGCTTTATATGAACATAGTTTCTCGCATGAGGGTTTTGAATGGATCACGGCCGACGATGCTGATCAGTCAGTATTTATCTATATCCGAAAGGGTAAAAAGGCAAAGGACACTTTGGTTGTGATCTTAAACCTTACACCTGTGTACAGGCAAAATTACCGGTTTGGCCTGCCTATTAAATCAAACTGGAAAGAGATCTTTAATACGGATGCGACAGAGTTTTTTGGTAGCGGCAAGTTAAATTTAAACACGCTAAAGCCTGAGAAGCAAGAATGTAACGGCCGGGAATACTCTACCTTAATAGATATTCCGCCTTTAGGCGCAATCGTCTTAAAACAAACCAAATAGTAAATGAGATAAACGCTGCAAGGCCAATGTACAACAGGTAAGCGATCATTGGGCTTGCAGCGGGTTTGAGTATCAGTTTCTGGTCATGGCCCATAAAGATCAGTGCATCCCAATAATAGGGCAGATACTCCTGTTCGCCATTTCTGGTGCCGTTCAGCCAGTTCATTTTAGCCAGATGCAGGGCATTGCTACCCGTATTCCCATTTAGAATATTATGGTATACATCGGCAGTAATACGCGCTGCTGCATCATCGTTTACATTCCAGAGTCCTGCTATAGTGGACTGAGCACCAATGGCTGCAAAACCCCTGCTAAGGCTAATGATACCCTCTCCTTTAGCCATCATCCCATCAGCAGTCTGACATGCACTGAGCACCACCAATGATGGTGCGTTCTTCCTTGCTGATAACTCAAACAGAAATACATCGTTGTCATTAAAGGCCAGGGTAGGTTCTTTCTGTACGCCCGACAGATAGGAGTGTGTGCTGATGTGCAGTACCGAGGCATTGTCAAATGCATTCAAAAAATCCTTAATGCCTGCTGCTTCATCCATCAGAAAACTGCCGGATACAATCTTTTTAATTGATGAGGCTTCTTTGGCTACCGCGGGGATGAACTGCTTATCACTGTTTTGATGGGTAATGAAGAGTCCTGCGAATCGGTGTCCGGCATTTTGTCTTACCTGCGATTGGTTTATCAGAGTTTGAATAGAAAAGGCATAAGAGATGCTGGCCATTTTTATCAGGTAGGGCCATTGAGAGATTGCAGTGCTGTATTTTTTTTCAGTAATCAGTCCATCAAAAGACAAGTTGCCCAATACTTCATCGGTTATGATGATCACCTGCTCATTGTTGTCAATTCCCAGTTCAGACAGTAATGTTTGGTAGATGTGATGAGAGGCTTCATAAAAGACTTTAGGGTTGTTCATCATTGCAGCAGGGCCGTCGTGGTAATATATCCTCACAAAATCTGCGATTTCCTGTTTTATGCTGCCCGCATTGGTAATTCTTTTAATGTGTCTGATCCTTTGGTTTTTTACCTCCAGGACATATATATTTTTTTGCCCTACAAAAAACTGTACTACTCGGCTCTTGCGCGGTATTTTATTCAGCAGGCCTGCTACAGTTAATTTGGCCGATCTGCCGGCTTTTGTTATAGAAGGATATTTTTCTCTCAATACCTTTTCCAGGTTTTCCAATCTGAACTTTAGCACTTCATTGTTCTTATTGAGCGTTTCCCTTTCCAATTGCTTTCTTGGTTCTCTATGCTCCCCATGCGCCCCTGAATGCTGTTGCATGAGTTCCTTTTCATTATAAGCAATTGCCCTTTCCAAGCCTTGCTTGCTTGCAAATAAAGTATCTTCCGTTTGCAGTGTAAGCTGCTGCTGGTTATTTCTGATCGATTCCAGTAATGTCCGGGCTTTACCCTGCTCCATGATATCCAGGATGGTCAGGGCATATTGATACTGACCAGTCTTTTCAAGCAGGTTGTATGCGATCCCAATTGCTTGCTCTGCCTTTTCTTTGGTTTCTGCCTGAAAGCGTTGCTTTGTCCTCACATCTGCCAGTTCAAATCTGACCTTATCAGCGGCGAGTAGTGACAATTCAATGTTTTCCAGCGCCGCTTTCTGGTTGCCGGTCTGCAGGGCAGCTAGCCCTTTCTGATAAAATACATCTATCAGGCGATTGTCACCAAAGATTTGATCCCGCACCAGGCGGCCATTTCCTGTTAGTCCTAAAACATGGAGTGTCTGGTTAAAATACCTTTCTGCTTCAGCAGATTTGTTTTGTTTTAGCTTTACATTGCCTAGCTGGGTGGTGGCATAGGCTTGCTCCCGGCGTCTGTTGCCATTATAGTATCGATCATTAATCACTAGTGCCTGATGATAAAATTCCTGAGCAACAATAAAATTGCCTTTAAGCAATGCAATGTCTCCTGCAGTAATATAACTGCTCAGCAGCCAATAGGCCGTTTCAAAATCAGGCTTGCGCTTCTTTTGCTGCTGTATGTTCTCAGTTATTGTCTGCTCTGCCAGCTTGATATTCCCGTTGTCTTTATAGATATCAGCCAATGTGTT
Organism: Pedobacter psychroterrae; assembly: GCF_004331695.1. Lineage (GTDB taxonomy): Bacteria > Bacteroidota > Bacteroidia > Sphingobacteriales > Sphingobacteriaceae > Pedobacter > Pedobacter psychroterrae. The sequence goes on from NZ_SJSL01000002.1 coordinate 66,752, forward strand.
TTTTAGCAATATTTCAGTCTCTGATCCGTCCACCAGTCTTTCCAGACCAGATTTTACACACCTTTCCGCATTCTTATAATCACCAAGTGAGCGATAGGAAATGGCCATATTGTTGTACGTAGCAGCAGCCAGTTGGCGGTCATTTTCTTTCAGCGCATATTCCAGCGTCTGTTTTTGTATAAATAACGCCCTTTCATAATCCCCCAGCCGCGTGTAATTGTTGGCCCAGGGTTTAAATATATATTCGGCTATACCGGCAACATTCAGTTTATTCTCTGTGAAATAATTGTACGAATGTTCATAATAGTTGATGGATTCAAGTATGTTGCCAGTGTAAAGCAGGTTGTACGCCTGATTGCTCAGCAATATCAGCCAGGCTTCTTTTTCTGCTGTACGCTTTGGTTTCCTCCAGATTTCTTTTTGCGTACGCATCAGAAAAGACAGGCTCTGCGCCGGATTATGGTAACTGTGATCTATCCTAAGGTAAAGCCATTCGGTCAGGTCATCTTCCTTTTTAAAAGAATCAAGCTTTTTATCTAGTCCGGTATAAGGCTGTACAGTCTGTGCCACAGCGGTGCTGATGCCGCTGTCTGCGATAATCATTAAGATCAGTAAGCTACACCACCTGGCAATATACATGGACACTTTTTAGCTAAATTACTTCTTTTAGTCATACTTTGGTCGACTAACATCGTAATTATGCTAAAACTTCCAGGTAGCATAGGTGATTATCCTGTTGCCCTTGTCCTGCAGGGTATACAGGTATCTAAAGCCAAGGGATGGGCCTACATGTACCTTTCCTAGCTGCAAATCTGCAAACATGGTATTTTGAAAATCATTAAAACTACGCTTTACCTTATCATAGCTCTCAGCCATTATCTTCATTGTACCCGGAGATTTGACCGATTCAAAAAAGCCTTGCCGCGATGGGAGCGACTGCTTGTCGAGGGTAAATGAAACAAGAGAACCCACACCTACGCCAATAAACTTGTTGAAGTTCCTTCTCAGTTGGAGCGGCACAATGTTTATAGTAACTACCTTTATTACTGCTGTACTGTCTATATAATTGAGTCTGAATTCTTCTTTCCGTCCATCTGCATTGTCCAGTGCCACAATTCTTCCATTGCCCGGAGTTCTTTCTATCAGGTATTCTTTTTCGGCATAGGTGCTCATGTAAAGCTCTGCCTGCAGAAAATAGCGGTGAGGAGCATAGGGTGCTATACTGGCTCCAAAGTAAAGGTTCTTTTGCCCGGTATATGGCGTGCCGCCATTTTCAAATGGAAAGCCGTAACCCGCGATAATTCCCGGCGACAAACCCATCTTATACTTAGCTACCGACCTGTTGGTATAGATTGGTTCGTTCTTATCAAATACAATAGCTGCACCGCTTTTAAAAGGCAGCTTCTTTGGCTTGTCCTTAAATCCGATCTCATATTCAATATAGCCCATGGTGGAGTCAGCATCTTTCACTCCTTTCTGCTGCATACCAGGAAGGTAGATATTCTGAAATACGAAATGTATACTGTCTGTACCCCGTATTGTATCCAAACTACTTTGATTTGCATAAGCCGAATCGGCCATCACCAGTTTAGGTTTGGAGTCGAGGATTTTAATACTGCCCATATCCAATACTTCTGCTATTGCCACGCCCACACTTACCTTTTTTGCCGGGCCTTTACCCGTATTTTGAAACCGAACTTTATAAGTCAGCTTCTTTTTTTTGCCTGTAAAGCGGAAATTCATCCGGCTGTTTTTTAGCATCATTTTATTAGGGTCATGCGAGGCAACAATCTGCAGTTCTACTGTAAATGATTCAGTAGCCGCCAGCGGATCATCGGGAACAAATATACCTGTCAGTTTTACCACCGCATTGGTGTCTTTGATCATTTCAGGTGTGGTTTTAAACTGCATAAACATAAACCGTTCTTCTCCAGCTTTCAGGTTCTCAAACTTCCAGCTTTCTCCGGTTTTAAAAGCAGCCATCTTTTCTTCGATCATAGCTGTAGCTACCGGATCCAGAACAGTAGTGCTGGCTTTAAGGTCATTTGGGCCTGCTACATATCCATAGAACGGCTCATTTCTAGCAGTGGTTTTCAAGGCGGCAAAAGTTCCTGTCTTTTCAAATGCCGTCTTTTTCTCCCCATGATACAACCGTGTTTCCTCCAATACGAAATTATCCTTCGTAAATTCCTTATCGTTGTACAAAATGGATAGGGTACCGTTCAAATTGGCAAGGCCGTTTTCCCGCTTATTTTGATATCCAAATACCAGCATCATCTCTTCGCCGGGCTTGGGCATGCAATTGGTCTTCATTTCAATAGCACCTCCAGATTTAAAAAATGCAGGATCAGCGTCCATTCCTGCTGCACCTGCAGGATTATTGGAAGCCAGAACTGGTCTGCTGCTGCCTGGTTTCAAAGGCTTTGGACGGGTAGGAGGACGCTTGCCGTCATCATAACTGTTGGTCGCAAACAAGCGGACATTGTAAACCAAAGCGTCTGGAAATATATGCTGCGGCTCTTTATCAAAAGAAAACCGGCCATCGCCAAATTCCCAGAAGTAAGTGTAAAAAGGTTCAGGCGCACCTGCGATCTGCCTGAGAGGCCGCAGGACCGAACTAAACTTAACTATCCCGTTTGTCTCAGTATAGTTGATAATTGCCGGAACAGTATCTGTTGCGACAATCAGGCCTGGCGCAGGTTTGTCTTTTGCAGGTACAGCCTGTGCCTTCGCTGGCAGTCCATACAATACAAATAAACTGCCTGTCAAAGCAGGAAGGAGGATACGTAGCCGTTTTCTCATATTCTTAATAAAAATAACAATAAACCCGATATAATTTAATAGAAACAAAAAAAGGATAAAGCCCTTGTAGGGGCCCTATCCAATTTGTATTCATAAGCAGAGGTTAATAATTGTCAAGGCTATTGATGGCGGCCTGAACAGCGGCTTCAGTAGTTTCGCTCAAAGTAAGCGTGACATTTTGATTGGCGCTGATGGTGATTTCCTGTGCGGCATAATAGAATCTGCCATCTTTGATAGAGAAGGAAAGCATACGGCCTTCTGATCCGATCGGCATCATATTGTCATAGCTTTTTACTTTGCCGGTACCATCAGGAGTATACAATTGTGCAGCTACGTTGCTTCCTTTGGCACAGAAGAATACAAATGTCTCACCGGAGAAGCCTCTGAAGCTTGCAAAAGTACCTGGATTATTTGCTACGTCTACAGTAACTGTAGTTTTAGGATTGGAATAGTTGTAGAATACATCACAATTGATCCAGCCAAGGTTGCCAAAATCAAAGGTAAAAGCGGCATTTGTTACGCTTGCTTCTCTCTGGCCCACTCCATTTGCAGGTTTTGGTGCTTGCCATCCCATTTGGTTATTGCCGGCCGCTACCAGTGGGTTGTTATTCTGGTCTACACCCACCCATAGCTGGGTAACACCTTCTCTTTTAGCAGGTATAGATACTTTAACAGGCACAGCAAGGTTCTGGTCTACGCTAGCCCCGTTTGATTTTACATCTATAAAGATAAATCCATCAGATGCAAGCGGCGCACCCGATGCGTGATTGGTATTGGCACCGCTAAACAGCACAGCACTTCTTTTCAAAACTTCATAAACTTCTACCGTTACGTTTCCAGTTACCGCTACACCACTTTTGGTAAGAGAGCCTGCCGGGAAAGTTATTTTCGTGCCATCCAGAAAGCTTAATGTTTGCGGTAATATTGAAGCGTTGATCTCACGGATTTGTTTTTGTGCGCCAAATTTGGAAGTAAATTCTTTTGCTGCGCTCACCGTATGGTCTTTTACGGGATTTTCTCTTTTACAAGCAATGCTCAATGAAGCGATTGCGATTAATAATGCTGATTTTAAGTTTAATGTTTTCATGATTTCTAATTTTTAAGTTTTTTAATCTGTTTGCTAATTTTCTAAAATCTAATTTTTGATGATTTGAATAGATATCAGTGGCATTGCAGTTTTGTTACCCCCTCTTTCGAAAAAAAAATTACAACCCTATTAAAAGAAGTTTTAAATTAGGCCACGTATCCATTTTACTAATCTGCCAATGGCCAAGAACATACATCCAGACCAGCGCTATATTATCGGACTGATAAATAATGATACTGCTATCATCAATGATATTTATAAGCGCTGTGCAGGCAAGGTCAGGTCATGGATCACATTCAACAATGGAAGTGATGACGATGCTGCCGATATTTTTCAGGAGTCGCTGATGGATATTTACAGGCAGGCAAAATACAAGTCGCTGGAGCTGACCTGTCCATTTGAACCTTACATCTTATTGATATGCAAGCGCAAATGGCTCAATGCTATTAAAAAAAGATCAGTTTTACCGGTAACAAATAGTGAGGAAGATTTATTACTAATCGGAGAAGATACTTTTGCAAATGCAGATTATCTGGAAAGCCAGGAACAGCAGTCTAAACTATTTTACGAAGCTTTCGAAAAACTGGGCGATCGTTGTAAGGAGATCATATCATGGAGCATGAAAGGCGAAGCACAGGAAAAAGTAGCTGAAGCCCTGGGCGTTACTTATGGTTACCTGCGCAAAAAGAAATCTGAATGTATGGCTTCTCTGGTAAAAATTGTTCAATCTACTAAAACCGAATTCTAATGCTGAACGAAGATAGACTATTGGCCGTTGCCCGCTACCTGGAAGGGGATATGGAGCCACAAGAAAGACAGGATTTTGAAACACTACTACAAGAGGATGCAGAACTGCGGGAAATGCAGGCCAGTTACAAAGATATTCACCAGACCCTTAAAATGAAAATAGCACCAACAGTCGAAGACCTGCAACTGCAAAGTACATTGTCTGCGTTGAATGAGCAATATTTCAAAGCTTCATCCGCAGAAGGAGAAGACCATCCGTTACCGAAACCTGCCGATGAGGTTAAAGTAGCCAAAGTTGTGTCAATGAAACCATATCTTAAATGGGCCACTATAGCTGCGGTACTAATTATTGGCCTTTTTGTCTGGGCGCCATGGTCTTCCGGTCTGTATAATCAGTATAGTTTTAGTAAACAAATGTCGGTAGCAGAACGTGGAGCGGACCAGCAAAACCCAATGGCTAAAGCCGCTGCGCTTTACAACAAAGGAGATTATGCCGAAGCCAGAAAGATTTTGCAACAGGAATATATGATGAGTCCCCAGAACCCCTTACTTGCCTATTACTTTGCTATCACGTTGATAGAAACCGGTCAGGAATATGAAGCCAGAACGGTATTGATTAATTTACACAATGGTGAATCAGTTTTTAAATATGATGCAGCTTTTTATGTGGCACTTAGCTTTGTAAAGCAAGATGATAAGGAGCAGGCTGTAGCATGGTTGTTGAAGATTCCAACGGAGAATGTTAACTATGAAAAAGCACAATCATTAATACAAAAATTGAAGTAGAAAATGATCATATAAGACATCTAGGTTGATACTTACAATCAGGTAGCAAAGTATTTGATATCTCAGTATCAGAAAGGCACAAAAAAAGAAGGTAGCCTTAGCTGGCTACCTTCTTTTTTTGTGTAGTATTTAAAAGTTAAGCTGCTTAGTTGGCAAGCTTAATTTCTACTCTTCTATTTTTTACTTTTCCTGCTTCTGTATCATTTGAAGTGATTGGCATAGATTCACCATACCCTTTAACTTCAAATTTGGAAGCGCTAAGTCCTGCATTTACTAAATAAGACTTAACAGAATTAGCCCTGTCTACTGATAACGACAAATTGCGTGCTGCAGTTCCTTCGGCAGATGAGTGACCGTTAAGGATAAATGAAGTAGACTGGTCTTTTTTCATCTCAGCAGCAGCTTTATCCAAAATAGGATATGCAGAAGTTTTTAGCACATCTGAGTTAAACTCAAACTGGATGTTTTGGAAGTTGAAATCAGGTTGTGCTACCGGTTCAGGTTTTGGTTCTTCTTTTACAGGTTCTTCTTTAACCGGTGGAGTTTCCTTTACAGCAGGAGGTGGAGTTGGTTTTGCAACAAGCTTTTTAGCTTTACAAGAATACATGGTTACCGAGAAAAGAGCGATAACAAATGCTAACAGATGGTGTTTTGTAATTTTCATTATTAGTTTGAATTGGTTTCTTTATTATGTGTCCACAAAAGAAATTAATTAAATTATAAAATACAAGTGCGAATGAATAATAATAACGAATATTATATCCACAATGTATATATAATGATAATTAATATGGAAAAACATTTTTATGCTCCTCAAATGAAATTAAGTACTGGTCATGAAAAGCCGACCTATTATCATGGAATTGCAATAATTGAGGTTTAGTTAAAATACCTTAGTGTATTTTTTACACTATTGAATCATTCTTCTTATATTTGGAGTATCAAAACGGTTAAAGCCGTTCTAAAAATGATTAGAACAGATAAATAATTTATCTTAAGACAAAGACCCGTTCATACAGGTTTATATTTGGTTAGAAAAAGGTGGTGCTTGGATGAGACTACCTTTTTTATTTTATATTTATCGCTATAAAGATATGTATATCATGACACAACTAACTAAACGTTCAAAAAGTAATCTCCTTATAGGATTTGGATGCTCACTCTTTATATTAATCATTAGTTCTATAGTATCCTATATTAGTATAAATCAGCTTTTGGATAGTCAGCAGGCGGTAGAACATACCACAGAGGTAGAGAATAATCTTAATAGTTTGATCTCCAGGATGAAAGATGCGGAGACAGGACAACGGGGGTTTCTGCTGACGGGTGATGAATCTTTTCTGGAGCCATATAATGGTGCAAAAGCTGAGGTAAATGTTTTTTTTAACCATGTACAGTTGCTAACCGTTGATAACCAATATCAGCAAAAGGATTTTCCACTACTTGAAAAGTTCATTGAAAGGAAATTTGACTTGATCGATCAATCAATTAATGATAAAAAACGCGGTATTCCACCAACAGTACCGGCACTGAGAGTTGGCAAAAAAACTATGGATTCAGTAAGATCTGTGGTTGCCGCAATGATCAGCAGAGAGAATCAGTTGCTGATATCAAGAAATGCAACAATGAATGAATTCGCTGCCTTTACACCAATCATGATTGGAATAGCGTCTTTACTTTCAATGGGAATAACCATTCTTTTTTATTTTAGAGTTAGTAAAGATGCCAGAATTGCAATAAACCTGCAGAAAGAGCTGAAGGATAAAGGAGAAAAAACAGCCAGGCAGATTGAAGTGATCGACGAAATTGCAAAAAAGATAGCAGGGGGAGATTATAGTGCGCTTATAGAAAAGACAGACTTGCAATAATTAATATAAGCGCTTTAATATTCGTTCAACATTCTTAGATTTACAGCTGATTTTACTTTAATTGTGATGAATACTAAACAGGCTTATAATATTTGGGCTGCAGAATACGATACCAAAGACAACAAAACAAGAGATATAGAAGCCCTGGCGTTAAAACTTTCCCTGGCAAGTATTCCTTTTAATAAAGTATTGGAAATAGGTTGCGGAACAGGGAAAAATACAGAATGGTTAATTGAAAAAGCAGCGTTGATTACAGCAGTTGATTTTTCTGAGCAAATGCTGGCAAGAGCTAAAGACAAGATTAATTCTAACAGGGTGCAGTTTAAACAGGCAGATATTACTTCACGCTGGAATTTCAGGGATGGATTGTATGACCTGGTTACCTTTAGCCTGGTCTTGGAGCACATAGACAATCTTGACTATGTATTTAATGAAGTTTCCAAATCACTGAATCCTAATGGGTATGTTTACATTGGTGAGTTGCATCCTTTTAAACAATATTATGGTATAAAAGCCAGATTTGAAACTGAAGAAGGCAGACAGGTAATTGATAGTTTTAACCACAATGTGTCGGACTTTATTCATGCTGGCAAAAAGCATGGTTTGAGCCTGGTATACCTGGATGAATATTTTGATGACAATGACAGAAGCCAGATTCCAAGAATTTTAACCATCTTGCTAAAAAAATCTTAATTCAGGTTATGAGAGCATTTTTACTTTTAGTTTTACTGGCAATTCCATTTCAAAGATCCATGGCACAAAAAGAGAAAAAGCAGACTGCGGTACTGAACCATATTGCGGTATATGTAGCAGATCTTCAAAAGGCTACTGATTTTTATCATGGCATATTTGATCTGGAGATCATTCCTGAACCTTTTAAAGATGGCAGACATACCTGGTTTACATTAGGGCCTGCCGGACAACTCCATTTAATCCAAGGTGCAAAGGCCAGTACCGTTCATGACAAAAATGAGCATTTGTGTTTTAGCGTACCATCTATAGAGACATTCATAAAGAAACTCAACTCAAAAAACATTAACTTTGAAGATTGGGGAGGCACCGCTAAGGGTATCACCAATAGAGCAGATGGCATAAAGCAGGTCTATTTTAAAGACCCCGATGGACATTGGCTGGAAGTAAATGATGACAAATAATTAATACAGGTGCGGATATTTGCATACATATTGGTGATCGTTGTACTAGTGCTAAATTTAGTGCCTTGTGCAGATACGCACGATATTAATAATGAAAATGTCAGCAGTTACTGTGCTGAGCAGCAAAGTTCACACAAACGCACAAGTGCAGATGCCTGCACGCCTTTCTGTCATTGTTCCTGCTGTGCCGCTTCTACAACTCTTAAAATGGGAGCGACTTTAAAAGCTCCGTTTCATTCTTTTAAAACTGCTGGTCTTTATTATATGGAAGACAGCTATTCTACCATCAGCCATATCATCTGGCAACCGCCTAAATTGGTATAATTCAGTAATTATTGTAAGCACTGTAGCATTCATGCAGTGACATTTTTCTGTATTATTCATTTTTAACAGGTTAAAAATTCATGTTAGATCATATAATTCGTTTTTCGATAAAGAATAAACTTTTCATAGGGGCCATGGTAATGATACTTATTGCCTGGGGGGTCTATTCGGTAAAACACCTGCCTATTGATGCCGTACCTGACATTACTAATAATCAGGTCCAGATCATTTCTCAAGCTCCAAGTCTCGGTACGCTGGAAGTAGAGCAGTTCATCACTGCGCCGGTAGAGCTGGCTATGGCCAACATCCCGAATGTGATTGAAAAGAGGTCGATATCCAGGTCCGGAATATCGGTGATTACAGTCGTGTTTGAAGATGAAACCGACATTTACTGGGCTAGGCAGCAGGTAGCAGCGCAACTTAAAGAAGCTGAATCCGATATTCCTAAAGGTATTGCACAACCGTCATTGGCGCCTATTACTACCGGACTAGGGGAGATTTATCAGTATGTATTGCATACCAGGAAGGGTTATGAAGATAGATATAGTGCTGCTGACCTTAGGACACTGCAGGATTGGATAGTCAAGACCCAACTGGCCGGAACAAAAGGCGTAGCAGAGGTTAGTGGTTGGGGGGGCTATGTAAAGCAATATGAAATAGCGCTTGACAATGACAAGCTAAACGCCAATGACGTCACAATCTCCCAAATTTACAAAGCGTTGGAAAATAACAATGAAAATACGGGAGGTTCCTATATAGAACAGCAAAGTAACGCATATGCCATAAGGGGCATAGGGCAGGTAAAGTCGCTGGATGATATTGAGAAAATAGTAGTGAAGAACGTTGGTGGCGTGCCCGTGTTGATTAGAGATGTGGGTACCGTACAGTTCGGCAGTGCCACCCGGTACGGTGCAGTAACGCGAAATGGTACTGGAGAGGTGGTGGCGGGAATCACGCTGATGCTCAAAGGTGAGAACTTTAACGAGGTGATAGCGAATGTAAAGGAGCGGATCGTGCAGATTCAAAAATCATTGCCTGAGGGTGTAGTGATAGAGCCATTTATAGACCGTACGGAGTTGGTTGGCCGTTCTATCAGCACAGTTCAGAAGAATCTGATAGAAGGGGCACTGATTGTGATCTTTGTGCTGCTGCTGTTGCTCGGTAACTGGCGGGCAGGATTGATCGTTGCCTCGGTTATTCCGTTGTCTATGTTGTTTGCTTTTGCGATGATGCGCTTGTTTGGTGTATCGGGCAACCTGATGAGTTTGGGGGCGATAGACTTCGGGCTTATTGTAGACGGTGCAGTGATCATTGTAGAAGCCATTGTTTTCAGGCTTACCGAAAGTAAGCTGTTTAAAGATAAGGCATTGCTAAATCAGCAGGAAATGGATAGTGAGGTATTTACAGCTGCTTCAAAGATCAGGGCAAGTGCCACTTTTGGAGAGATTATCATACTGATCGTTTACTTGCCTTTATTGTCGCTGGTGGGTATAGAAGGTAAAATGTTTAAGCCAATGGCACAGACTGTAGTGTTTGCCATCATTGGGGCATTTATACTTTCGCTGACATATGTGCCTATGGTGAGTGCATTGTTTTTGAGTAAGAGTACCATTCATAAACCAAATTTTTCTGATAAAATAATAGGATTTGTAAAAGGTGCCTACCTGCCTGCGCTGGAATGGATACTGCGGTTTAAGAAATTGGTTGTAGCAGCAGCATTGATATTGTTTATTTTTACGCTTTGGGTGTTCAGCAGAATGGGTGGTGAGTTTTTGCCCCAACTGGAAGAGGGAGACCTTGCTGTTGAGATTGCTATGGCACAGGGGACTTCACTGAGCCAGGTTGTGGAAACTTTTAGTAAAGCAGAAAAGATATTGAAAGATAAATTTCCTGAGGTAAAACAAGTAGTTACCCGGATAGGCAGCGCCGAGATTCCCACCGATCCCATGCCACTGGAACGGGGTGATATGATGGTTGCCATGCTTCCAAAAGACGAGTGGACCAGTGCCTCTACCAAGGAAGAAATGTCTGAAAAGATGGAAGCAGCACTGTCTGTACTGCCGGGTGTAAATGTAGAACTAACACAGCCTATGCAAATGCGGTTTAATGAGCTCATGACGGGTGTGAGGCAGGATGTAGCCATTAAGATCTACGGTGAAGACCTGGATGTGCTGACCCGTCAGGCTGCCAGAGTAGCACAACTGATAGCCCCGGTAGCTGGGGTGAGTGAGCCATTTGTAGAACAGGTGACCGGACTGCCGCAGGTGATGGTAGAATATGACCGCGATAAGATTGCGCAGTATGGATTGAGCATTTCGGAAATAAACAACATATTAAAAACAGCTTTTGCCGGTAGCGTAGCAGGGGTAGTTTTTGAGGGAGAGAAGCGTTTTGATATGGTGCTGCGCCTGCATCGCAATCTGAGAGAGAATATTTCCAGTATTGAAAACTTGTACATCCCCTTGCCTTCGGGAAATAAAGTGCCACTAAACCAAGTGGCTAAGGTGGAATTGAAAGAAGCTCCTGCCCAGATATCCAGAGAAGACGGAAAAAGAAGGATTTATGTAGGATTTAATGTCAAAGGCCGCGATGTGGAGCGAACTGTAGCGGAGATTGAACAGTTACTTGATGCACAATTAAAACTATCTCCGGGTTACTATATCACGTATGGTGGCCAGTTTCAAAACCTCAAAGAAGCAAAGAGCAGGCTGGCGATTGCGGTACCCTTTGCTATGCTGTTGATTTTGGGACTGCTCTATTTTACATTTCGTTCTTTTACGCAAACCATTTTAATTTTTACGGCAGTCCCTTTATCTGCCGTAGGTGGTGTTTTTGCTTTGCTGCTTAGAGACATGCCTTTCAGCATATCTGCAGGAGTAGGTTTCATTGCCCTGTTTGGGGTTTCAGTATTAAATGGAATTGTATTGATCTCTTATTTTAATCAGTTGAAAGAAGAGGGTATGTCAGATGTTTATGAAAGAGTGATAAAGGGTACGGGCGTAAGGCTAAGGCCGGTCATCATGACTGCTGCGGTCGCATCACTGGGCTTTTTGCCAATGGCATTGTCTGGCGGAGCGGGGGCAGAGGTTCAAAAGCCACTGGCTACAGTGGTAATTGGTGGGTTGCTGTCAGCTACGCTGCTTACCTTATTTGTATTGCCATGTTTGTATATCCTGGTTACTGGCCGCAGAAAAAGGTTAAGTGTGAGACCAGTAGTGGTGATATTGCTTTTATTGATAGGTATTTTTACACAGTTTGATGTCAGGGCGCAGCAGAAAGTAATTTCAGCAGATACGGCGATTGCGCTGGCGCTTAAAAACAATCTATTGATAAAGTCTTCAGAACTGGCCGTCAAACAGTCAAGATATCTGGAGAAATCGGCTTTCGATCCTGGCAAAACTAATTTTAACTTGTCTCAGGATCCAAGCAGTGGTGGTGGTAATGACAATTCGCTGGGGGTATCACAAAGTTTTGCCTGGCCAGGATTATACAAAAACCAGAAAAAGGTATATCAGGCACAGACAGATCTAATGCAAAAATCTGGTAATTATACCAAAGCTGAAGTAATCAGGGATACACGATTGGCTTATTATGGCTACCTGTTTAGCATGCATGCATTGAAGGTATTAAAACAGCAGGACAGTATTTATCAAAACTTTATAAAGAAATCTGAACTTAGGTTTAAGGTAGGTGAGACCTCCAACCTGGAACTGATCACTGCCAGAAATAAATATCAGGAAGTGCAGGCATTGAAACAGGCAGCAGTAGCAGATTTAAGAATGGAGTACCTGAACCTTAAACAGTTGATGAATATGGAAATGGAATTTACTGTGCAGGATAAAGCATTGCCACTGTTGCAGCCGGATGCTCATGAAGAAACCGATTCGGGTTCTCTTGCTGAAGTATACAAACAACAGATAGCTGTAGCGAAGGCTAAAATAGGACTGGAAAGGTCAAAGAAAATGCCTGATTTTACGATTGGCTATGCACAGCAGCTGGTGATCAGGTCTTTTGATCCGGCAAATCTGAACAGGGATTATACTCCGGGAACAAGAATTGCCGGCATACAGTTTGGCGTTGGTATACCCATCTTTAATAACGCAGGGCGGGCGAGAGTCAATAGTGAAAAAGTAGCCTTGCAGATAGCCGAAACAGACTACCTAAGAATGCGGCATCAGCTGAATATTCAGTATGAAAGGGAAATGCAAAATTATTTGAAACATAAAAGTATGGCAGATTACTATACTTCTGAGGGCTTAAAGCAGGCTGATGAACAGCTCCGTATTGCACAGATTTCCTATGATCTGGGCGAAATAGGTTACATCGAGTTTATACAAAATATGGCTTTGGCTGTACAGGGTAAACTTGCCTATCTTCAGGTTGTTCAGCAACTAAATGAATCAGTTATCCGCTTACAATTTTTAAAAGGAAATTAAAATGAATGGTATATATATTAAGAGAAGTTTAAATTTTTGTACAGGCCTTGCCTTTTTTATGTTAGTGCTTTCGGCCTGTGGTAGTGACAGCAAGCCCACTGAAGCAAAGACTGAGGAGGTTGGGCATGAAGATCATGAAGGGGGAATGGAACTGAGCATTGAACAAATAAAGGCTGTAGGGATTGAAATGGGGAGTATCGAAAAAAAGAATCTTACTGAAGTTGTCAAATCAAGCGGACAGCTCGCCGTTCCTCCTCAAAATGCTGCACAAATAAACGTGTTGTCGGGTGGTATAATCCGACAGATCAATGTAATTGAAGGTCAGCGTGTTAGTAAGGGTCAAGTATTGGTAACTGTAGAAAATCAGGATCTGATCAGGGTGCAGCAAGAATACCTTGCGGCTAAAAGCGGCTTCAGTTATGTAGAGGCAGAATATAGCCGCCAACAGCAGTTGAAGGCGGCTAATGCCGGAACAGGCAAATCACATCAGTTGGCTGAAGCAAATTATAACGCAGAACGTTCAAAGATAAAAGCGTTGGGCTACCAGCTGCAACAATACGGTATTTCGGTAAGCAAAGTAGCCTCCGGCAATATCACTACGCAAATGCCTGTAAGCGCACCGATAAACGGAACTATTGGAAAGATCAGTGCAGAAACAGGCTCCTATGCACAACCAGGGGTAGCTATCATGGATATTGTAGACAATTCGAAGATCCATGCCGATCTGATCGTATTTGAGAAAGATCTTTCTCAGATCAAGGTAGGACAGAAAGTTGATTTTCAGCTGACCAATCAAAAAAATGAACAAATTAGCGGAGAGATCTATGGAATCAATAAATCATTTGAAAATGACAGTAAAGGTGTAGTGGTGCATGTCGTGATTAAAAAGCCGGGGGCTAATCTGATTCCGGGAATGTACGTAACCGGATTGATCGGAGTAGGTAAGGTACTTAGCAGTGCGGTACCTGTTGATGCAGTAATACGTGCCGAAGCAAGATCCTTTATCTTTGTGGTAGATGAAACTGAAGAAAATGTACACGAAGAAGCGCATAGTGGTGGAAAAAGCATACATTTTAAAAAGATTGAGGTAAGTACTGGGGTGACCGAGCTTGGCTATATACAAGTTACTGCTTTAGAAAAATTACCTGCTGATGTAAAAGTTGTGACCAAAGGGGCCTTTTATCTGCAGTCTAAATCTTCAGGACCCTCAGAACATAGTCATTAATTGTGATAGCGGATACATAAATATGAGCATAAAACAACAAAATAACAACTGCTGCGCGGCAGAAGAACATACACATGATCATCAGCTGAAGGACCATGCTGATGACGACGGACATAATCATGGAGCAGAAGCACCTTCTGGCATGTTGGGACATTGGCCATTATTGACAGCATTGGCTATTATTGTTACAATGATGGTTTTGGAATATGGCTTCAACATTCATATTGACACCTTTGGTCAGCTTATAGTTTTTATTCCTGCTTATTTACTTGCCGGATATAATGTTTTGCAACTCGCATTTAAAAAAGCATTAAGGTTGGATTTCTTTAATGAGTTCTTTTTAATGAGTGTAGCCACTATTGGAGCATTTGCTATAGGATCTTATAGCGAAGGTGTCGCAGTAATGGTGTTTTATTCAATAGGAGAGTGGTTTCAGGACTCCGCAATAAGCAGTGCAAAAAGAAGCATTAAGGCCTTGCTGGATATCAGACCCGATAGTGTAGACTTGATCAGGGACGGAAAGATAGTTAATCTGAATCCTTCAGAGGTTAAAGTTGGCGAAATTATACAGGTAAAACCGGGAGAGAAAGTTGCACTGGATGGAGTGCTGACATCTGAAAATGCCACATTTAATACTGCTGCATTAACTGGAGAAAGTAAACCGGATAATAAGTATAGAGGTGAAACGGTACTTGCCGGAATGATTAATCTGAACAAATTGGCAGAATTAAAAGTCACTGCCCTTTTTAAGGATAGTAAGCTGAGTAAGATCCTTGAAATGGTGCAGGATGCTACTGCAAGAAAATCTCAAACCCAATTGTTTATCTCACGATTTGCTAAAGTATATACGCCCATAGTTTTTTTACTTGCGGTAATGGTTGTTGTTTTACCCTATTTTTTTATAGCAGATTATAATTTTAGTGATTGGCTGTACAGAGGTTTGGTGTTTCTGGTGATCAGCTGCCCTTGTGCACTCGTGGTTTCTATACCATTGGGGTATTTTGGAGGTATAGGACTGGCATCAAAAAATGGGATTTTATTTAAAGGTTCTAATTTTTTGGATGTGATTACTACAGTTAATATGGTAGTAATGGACAAAACGGGTACGCTTACAAAAGGTGTTTTTAATGTTCAGCAGGTTGTTGCTGCTGAAGGATACGATGAAAAAAAATTGGTAAAGTTTGCAGCTGCACTGGAAAGCAAATCTACACACCCGATTGCCCTTGCAATAAAACAATATGCCGGTAATGATATTTCAGAAGCAGGCATAGCGGATGTTGAAGAAATTGCAGGTCATGGATTAAAAGGCGTTATCGATGGAAAGAAAGTGCTTGCTGGCAATGCCCGGCTACTTAAGAAGTTTAATGTCGACTACGATAGCTTTATCGATGGGATTACTGATAGTGTGGTGGTTATTGCCATAGACAATGTATATGCGGGCTATATAACCATTGCTGACGAAGTAAAAGAAGATGCCAGACAAGCTATAGCTGACATGCATAAACTTAATATCAAAACGGTAATGCTAAGTGGCGACAAACAAAGTGTAGTGAGCGAAGTAGCTTCTTTTCTGAGTATCGATAAGGCATTTGGAGATTTATTGCCTGAGGATAAAGTTCAAAAGGTGCAGGAGCTGAAGGATAAGGGGTTAAAAATTGCTTTTATTGGCGATGGTGTAAATGACGCACCCGTAGTGGCGCTGGCGGATGCAGGGATTGCTATGGGTGGGTTAGGCAGCGATGCCACTATTGAAACTGCCGACATTGTGATACAGAATGACCAACCGTCAAAAATTGTAACTGCTATTAAGATTGGCAAAATCACGAGAAGCATTGTGTGGCAGAACATTTCACTTGCGATGATCGTAAAGCTAGCAGTTCTTATTTTAGGTGCCGGAGGCGTAGCCACATTGTGGGAAGCAGTGATCGCAGATGTTGGGGTGGCGCTGCTCGCTATTTTGAATGCAGTGCGAATTCAGAAGATCAGATTCTGATGAACTTTCGTCTTAGTTTTATTATTTCAAAGATAGTAAGGGAAATATTGTAAAAATTGTGCAAAGGTTTGTTTAACTAATTAAAGTGGCTTTTTGTTTATTTTTTAAAGTTTGAACTAAGAATTTTCGATTGGCTCTTAGGTTTTTATGTGAGAAAATTAGTAAGTTAGAGTAACGCATTGAAACCAAATATTATAATGACCTATGAAATTTTTCCGTAACAAGAAGTTAATTGTTCTGCTTGTACTTTTGGGGGTAGTCGTTTTGTGTTCATTACTGATGTCCTATGATAAAAAGGTAGATTTCAATACCGAGGTAAAGCCCATCATCAATAAGAAATGTATTTCCTGTCACGGAGGTGTGAAAAAGCAGGGTGGGTTCAGCTTGTTATTTCATGAAGAAGCTATTGCCTCTACAAAAAGTGGTAAGCCGGCCATTATTCCTGGAGATCCTGATGGGAGTGAGCTCATAAAACGTTTACAGAGCAAAGATCCGGAGGAACGTATGCCTTACAAGCACGAAGCTTTAAATGCTGATGAGATTGATATTTTTAAACGCTGGATAAAGCAGGGCGCAAAATGGGGTGATCATTGGGCTTATCTCCCTGTTAAGGAGGTAGAAATACCAGATACAGAGAGTGACTGGGCAAAGACTGATATTGATAAGTTCATTCTTGAAAAGCTCGGTGAACAAGATCTAAATCCATCTGTTGAGGCAGACAGGCCTACTTTATTAAGAAGAGCCAGTCTTGATCTGATTGGTATGGCGCCATCTAAAAAAATAGCTGAACAGTATTTAAATGCTAAGGACGGGGATCAGGCATACGGAATTTTAATAGATTCTTTACTGGCCTCCCGGCGTTTTGGAGAAAAATGGGCATCCATGTGGTTAGATGTTGCCAGGTATGCAGATACTAAAGGATATGAAGCTGATTTTGGCAGAAATATCTGGCAGTACCGTGATTGGGTCATCCGGGCATTCAATGACGACAAACCTTATAACGAGTTTATTACTGAACAAATAGCTGGAGATTTTTTTGTAAATCCAACGGATGAACAGTATATCGCCACAGCGTTTCAAAGGAATACCATGACAAATGACGAGGGAGGTACTAATAATGAAGAGTTTAGGGTTGCCGCAGTGCTGGATCGTGTAAATACAACATGGGAAGGCCTATTGAGTACTACGTTTGCATGTGTGCAATGCCATAGTCATCCCTACGATCCTTTTAAACATGATGAGTTTTACAAGTTTATGGCCTACTTTAACAATACAAGGGATGAGGATATTTCATCTGAATATCCCTTGCTAAGGCAATATGACGATTCTTTACAACTAAAGCTAACTTCTTTAATAGCCTGGGTGAAAACTAACGCATCAGAAGAGAAAGCAAAAGAAATCCATAAGTTTTTAAAAACGGGACAGCCGGTTATCAATTCTATTGTAGCAGATAGCATGGTTAATGCCATTATTGGGAATAACAATATCGCACTCTTTTTTAAAAATAATGCGATAGCGAGAATACCTCAGGTAAATCTCAGTAATGTGGATCAGCTGATCTACAGATATTCTTCCGGTAAGCCCGGAGGAAGTATGCAATTGAGATTGGATAAGCCTGATGGACAGGTTATAGCCTCTTGGAAAGTACCTGAAGGCCCTCAATACCGTAACCTGCCTGTGGATTTTAAACCCCAAAAAGGAGTGCATGATGTTTATTTGAGTTACACTAACGCTACAGTTACCAACAAGGATGAGATCATCGTGTATTTTGACTGGTTCCGTTTTTCGCAGCAGTTTCCAGGTAAAGGGAAGCTGGGCTATGAAGAAAATAAAACACTGTTTTGGACATTATTGGAGGCAAATGTTCAATCTATACCGATAATGGTAGAAAATCCATCCGACCGACAGCGTAAAACATTTGTATTTAAGCGTGGTGCCTGGACCTCGCATGGTGCAGAAGTACAGGTAGGAGTACCTAAAACTTTAGCCTATGCCATGCCTGCCAATGCGCCCAAAAATAGAATGGGACTTGCTATGTGGCTAACGGACAAAAGAAACCCACTATTGGCCAGAACTATGGCAAACAGACTTTGGGAGCAATTATTTGGAACCGGTATTGTTGAAACCCTTGAAGATATGGGGACACAGGGGATGAACCCAACGCACAAAGAGTTGTTAGATCACCTATCGTGGCAGTTGATGAACGATTACAAATGGAGTATGAAAAGGCTGATCAGAGAAATGGTGATGAGTGCTACATACAAGCAGGATTCAAAGGTTACTGAAGAAGCAAAAGAGAAAGACCTGTTCAACAAGTTCTATGCACGCGGGCCAAGAATCAGATTGAGTGCGGAACAGGTACGAGATCAGCATCTTTCGGTAAGTGGAATATTGAGTACTAAGATGTATGGGCCTGGTGTAATGCCATGGCAGCCAGCTGGTATTTGGAATTCGCCATATAACGGCGCTACATGGAATAGCTCTGCCGGTGAGGATCAGTTCAGACGCGCCATCTATACCTATTGGAAAAGAACTGCCCCTTATCCGTCAATGATTGCTTTTGACGGGGCACAGCGGGTAGTGTGCAGTCCGAGAAGAATTAGGACGAACACACCTTTACAAGCCCTCGTTACGCTTAATGATTCTGTGTACATAGACATAGCAAAATATTTTGCCCTCAGAATGAAAAAGGAAGGGGGAACAGGAGTGAAAGAGCAGATAGCCAAAGGATATGAATGGATGATGTATAAACCTATTTCGGGTGCTAAACTTAAGATCTTGGACAACCTTTACCGGACTGCATTAAATGATTATAAAATACATCCTGATAAAGCCAAACAGATACTCGGGGGACAGCTGACAGATAAATATCCGGAAACAGCCGCTTTGGTAATAGTGGCCAATGCAATGTTAAACCTGGATGAAGCGGTAACTAAAAACTAATTGTAATGACAAGAGATGAATTGAATGCATATCGGTTGGTGAAGGAAGCTCAGGAAACAGAACTCAGGGCCTTTACCCGCAGACATTTTTTGAAAGAAAGCGCAATGGGACTTGGAGCCGTGGCAATGGGTGCATTACTGGGGAGCTGCGGACTTGGTGGTAAAAGCAACAATGATATACTGTATGATCCCGCACACCCATTGTTGCCAAAATCGCCTCCGTTTTTAGGAAAAGCTAAAAGTGTTATTTACCTGCATATGGCAGGTGCGCCTTCTCAACTGGAGCTCTTCGATTACAAACCGGAACTCATGAAAATGGATGGACAGGATTGTCCGCAATCTCTATTGGCAGGAAAGAAATTTGCTTTTATAACAGGGGTGCCAAAGATGCTTGGTCCGCAGGCGAAGTTTGCGCAGCATGGTGAAAGCCGAGCATGGATCAGTGAAAACCTTCCTCATTTTTCTACCATGGCAGATGAGGTAAGTTTTTTAAAGGCAGTATCTACTGATCAGTTTAATCATGCACCTGCGCAATTGCTGATTCATACAGGTAGTCCGCGTCTGGGAAGACCAAGCATGGGTAGTTGGGCTACTTACGGACTTGGTACTGAAAATCAGAACCTGCCTGGGTTTGTTGTGCTTACCAGTGGGGGAAGTTTTCCTGATGCTGGTAAAAGTATATGGGGGAGCGGATTTCTTCCTTCTGTATATCAGGGTGTACAATGCAGGAGCGAAGGCGACCCGGTGTTATTTATTAAAGACCCTCATGGAATGAGCCGGGATTTGCGAAAGGCATCAATAGATGCAATTAATAAAGCTAACGAGCTGGAATATGCAACTTATAACGATCCGGAGATATTATCCCGTATTTCCCAATATGAAATGGCGTACCGCATGCAGATCTCGGCACCCGAAGTGATGAATATCAATGATGAACCTGAATACATCCATGAAATGTATGGCACACAGCCGGGTAAATCATGTTTTGCCAATAACGTATTACTGGCACGTAAGCTGGTGGAAAAAGGTGTCAGGTATGTGCAATTGTTTGACTGGGGATGGGATGCGCATGGTGACGGGCCGAATAATTCTTTAAATATTGGCCTGAAAAATAAGTGCCGCAGTATTGATAAGCCAATCACAGCTTTATTATTGGATTTGAAGCAACGTGGTTTGCTTGAAGAAACGCTGGTAGTTTGGGGCGGAGAATTTGGTCGTACGCCAATGATGGAGAACCGTAATGGTGTTCAAAATCCTTATAATGGGAGGGATCACCATACAGATGCCTTTACTATCTGGATGGCTGGAGGAGGCATTAAAAAAGGGTATACGCATGGCGAAACTGATGAAATTGGATATAGTGGCATAAGTGGTAAGGTAGATGCTTTTGACATACAGGCAACTATATTAAATCAGCTCGGTTTTGACCATGAGAAATTTACATATCCTTTTCAGGGAAGGCCATTCCGTCTTACTGATGTGGGAGGTAAGATTATACATGATATTATTGCTTAATTCATTTTACTTAGAGAACTTTTACCGCAAATATAATGCAGCAAAACAGACGACATTTTTTAAAAACTACAGCTACAGTAACCGCGGCGGGATTGTTCATTCCACTGAGTGAAGTTGCCGCACAGGAAATGGAATATACAAAAGCAAAGGCAGGCTATGAATTGCTATTTATGGCTACCGATTGGGGCTTTGATGGCACAGTCGATGAATTTTGTGAAGCGGCAAAGAAAGAAGGATATGAAGGTATTGAGACCTGGTGGCCGGCTGATAACAGTAAAGCGCAGGGAGATTTGTTTGCCGCATTAAAGAAACATGATCTGCAGGTAGGGTTTCTTTGCGGGGGAAGTCAAAGCGATGTAACAGCGCACTTAAATATCTTTAAGAAGAACCTGGATGCCGCAACGGCCAATGATTTTCAAAAGCCTGTTTACATTAACTGTCATTCTGGTAAAGACTACTTTAATTACGATCAAAATAAGCTGTTCATAGATTATACTACAAAAAAAAGTAAGGAAACAGGTATTCCCATTTACCATGAAACACATCGTGGCCGGATGCTTTATTCTGCCCCGATAACGAGAAATTTTATAGAAAACAATCCTGATTTAAGACTAACCTTAGATATATCTCACTGGTGCGTCGTGCACGAAAGTTTGCTGGCAGATCAAAAAGATACGATCGATATGATTTTGGAAAAGGTAAGCCATATCCATTCAAGGGTAGGGCATCCTCAGGGTGCACAGGTTAATGACCCCAGAGCGCCTGAATGGGAAGGAGCCATTAAAGCACACGTTGCATGGTGGGATAGCGTAATAGCGCGCAAGAAGCTGAAAGGAGAAAGAATGACCATTCTGACAGAATTTGGCCCGCCCGATTATTTACAAACATTGCCCTACACCAGGCAACCTGTGGCAGACCAATGGGCGATAAATGTTTATATGATGAACTTGCTGCGTAAGCGTTATCAATTGTAGGGAATGACATTACTATCGATTTGGGATTTTACGGGTCGGCTTCACCCTGTTTTGGTTCATTTGCCAATAGGTATTTTGTTATTGGGCTGCCTTTTTCAGTTGCTTACAATAAATGCTAAATTTTCAGCACTTCGTCCGGCAATACCTTTAATTTATTTGCTGGGTGGATTAGGTGCTGTTTTTTCTTCGATCAGTGGCTACCTTTTATCCTTAAGCGGAGATTACGATGGAGATATGGTTGGGATACATCAATGGCTGGGCATAAGTGTGTCGATAGTTTCGTTGAGCGTTTATGCAATGTGCAGAACAAAAATAAAAGAGACACTTCTGAATTTCACAGCTATATTTTTAATTGTGCTGATTACACTTACCGGTCATTATGGTGGTTCACTTACGCACGGGGCGGATTATCTCAGCGCTGCATTAAAAGATAATGGAAAAGGAAAAGCCGCAATCCCAGCAATAGTCAATGTGCAGCAAGCAGTAGCATATACCCATATGATCCAGCCCCTATTGCAGAACCGGTGTTATAATTGCCATGGTGCTGAAAAGCAAAAGGGAAAATTAAGGTTAGATGGCAAGGATTTGATAATTAAGGGTGGAGAAGATGGTAAAACGCTGGTGCCAGGAAGTGCCGAAGAAAGTGAGCTGATAAAAAGATTGCTTTTGCCACCATCTAATGAAGATCATATGCCTCCTAAAGAAAAACCACAACTTACACCAGAGGAAATAGAACTGTTGAAATGGTGGGTAAATCAGGGGGCTGACTTTAATAGAAAAGTACAGGATTTAAAACAGTCAGAAAAAGAAAAAGTGGTTTTGTTAAGTTTTCAAACCGGTACAGAAAGAAAAGAACATAAACAGGAAGAGATTCCAGCGGGGAAGGTTACCAAAGCGGATGCTACAGCTATTGAAAAACTTAAAAAGGCCGGCGTCGTAGTTATACCTGTATTAAGCACGAGCAATTACCTTTCAGCCAGCTTTGTTACTGCAAAAGCCAGCCCGGAAGTATTAAAGCTCCTGGAGCCATTGAAAAAACAACTGGTTTGGCTAAATCTTGCCAATACAGGGCTGAATGATGAGGATATGCAAACGATCTCGAAGTTGGATAATTTGATCCGGATTAATTTAAGCAGAACTAGCATCACAGATCAAGGACTTGCGTTACTTAAAGGAATTGTTCATTTGCAATACATCAACCTGGTAGGCACTAAAATTACCACTTCCGGTGTGGGGCAGTTGAGCGTATTAAAGAAATTGAACAGTATTTATCTATATCAGACAGGTATAGGCAGGGCAGATGAAGTAAAACTAATAAGGATGTTTGGTAAGCTGGTAAATCTGGATTTTGGCGGTTATGTTGTACCTACGCTGGAGAAAGATACTATCGAGGTAAAACCTCTTTAAATAGAAAAGCTGCTTCTGAAAATCATCTTTCAGAAGCAGCCAGAAAACGGGAACAACGGAAAAGCCGATTTAAAATTGTAACTATTTGAATTCCTGGATATTTACAATTCTGTCGCCATTTATTGCTTTTAAGAAACTGGTGCCATTTTTCTCTTTTTGCCACATGTAGTTTTGTTGTATAAAAGTGAAAATATCGGCTGATTTTCTTGCATCAGGGGATAGTGCCTGGGTAAATGTCTGTCCGGTAATATAGTTTACCTGATAAAAGCTTGATTGCTCCAGGAATACCAGTGTTTGCTTGTCAGGAGATTTCATGAAGAACTCACCCTGAATTCTTTCTCCCTCATTTTGTCTTTTTAGCACATATACTTTCGCGTTGACATTGGTTATGAAAAAGTCATTGTTTACTACATATCCGTCTCGACCTACTTTAACCAATCCTTTGGTAAATTTAATATCTTCTTTGCCACTAGAGGGCTTATACAAGCTCACTATTTCCGGCTGCTCGTCTCTGTTCACAATCAGATAAAATGGTGCTACAAGCCCTGAACTGTCTGCAACCTGAACAAGCAAGGCAGTTCTTTGAGTGTTTACAAAGGTAGCAGATGAAAATTTATCAATTTTAGAAGCTGAGTCGGCCTTGCCAGCCTGTATATTTATAGTGGTATCTCTAAATTTAACAGAAAACAATTCCTGGGGTTTGCCACTGTCTTTTGAATCGGCATTTAGCTGAATAACTTTTATAGCTGTGTCTTTGCGTTCAGAATATATATTAAAACTCTCATTCTTTGTGATTTCTCTTGGTATGTAAGTTTTTGAATTCTCATTGTTTTTACAGCTAAAAAGAATTACAGACAGTAATGCAACGTAGATTGTTGTTTTCATATTTGGTTTTTAAAATCGAGACTAAGCTTTTTGTAAAGTTAAATTTTGTAAGTGAAATTCCAAGGCAACGGCTAAATATTCTGTTAATTATTTATTTTTAGTTTGCTTTATGCCTATTTACGAGAACGATAGTGAGCGGTAAGCATGAACAAAATATATTCTTTAAAAAATGAGTAGCAAAGAGATAACGTCTTAAAAAAAAAGGGATGCTTCATTTGCGAAGCATCCCTTTTCTAACCAAATATATAACTTGGATAAAGGGGTTTTTACTTTAAAGTGCCATAGTATTCTACGAATTTAGCTAGTGCATTAGAATAGCCCCATTCGTTATCATACCATGAAACTACTTTCACGAAATTGTCATTCAATGAAATACCTGCTTTTGCATCAAAAATTGAAGCGTGTGGATCGCCGATAAAATCAGAAGAAACAACTTCATCTTCAGTATATGCCAAAACGCCTTTCAACTCACCTTCAGAGGCAGCTTTCATGGCTTTTTTAACGTCTTCATAAGTTGCAGGTTTTTCCAAACGTACAGTAAGATCGACTACGGAAACGTCGGCTACAGGAACGCGGAAAGACATACCGGTTAATTTTCCTTTCAATTCAGGAAGAACCAAACCTACTGCTTTTGCAGCACCAGTTGATGAAGGAATGATGTTAGAGAAACCACCACGCCCACCTCTCCAGTCTTTAGCTGAAGGACCGTCAACAGTTTTTTGTGTTGCGGTTACCGCGTGTATAGTGCTCATTAAGCCTTCTACGATACCGAAATTATCATTCAATACTTTAGCGATAGGTGCCAAACAGTTCGTAGTACAAGATGCATTTGAAACGATCGTTTGATCAGCTGTCAATTTGTGATGATTTACACCCATTACATAAGTAGGAGTATCATCTTTTGCAGGAGCAGAGAAAACAACTCTTTTTGCACCGGCATCAATGTGTTTTTGTCCGTCTGCCTGGGTTAAGAACAGACCAGTAGATTCTATAACTGTTTCAACACCTACTTCATCCCATTTCAAATTTGCCGGATCTCTTTCTGCAGTAATGCGGATCGTTTTTCCGTTTACAACAAGATTACCATTTTCTACTGCTATTGTACCATCAAAGCGACCGTGTGTAGAATCGTATCTTAACATGTATGCCATGTAATCAGGCTCAACCAGGTCATTGATTGCAACAACGTCTAGTCCTCTTTTTAAAGCAGCTCTAAAAACCAGTCTGCCGATACGGCCAAAGCCGTTTATTCCAATTTTGCTCATTTTGTTAATTTGAATAGTAGTTTAAAAGATTGTATATGGGTTCTTTAGTAATTGATGTTATTTCCAGATTGTATTTTTTTGCTGTTTGGCGTAACTGATCCTGAAAGCTTCCAGCTACAAGGCCAACAAAATGTATTTCTTTGCCAGGATGTAATTTTGTAGTAGGTAACAAATAGATTTTAAAATATGTTTCAAAGGCCATGTCTATAAGTCCCAATACATATTTATGGTTCCTGTTTTCAAGAAAAAAATCGAAGAAGGAACTTAAAAAATGCTGAACCATTGGTTTTTTATACATTCTTTCAAGAATCTGAGGTCTGTCAAGATTATACTTTGTTTCGAATTCTTTATGTAGGTCCTTTGGCAACTTTTCCTGTATGAAACTTTTTATTAGAATTTTACCAAGATAAGTAGATGAACCTTCGTCTCCCAGTATAAAACCAAGTCCATAATTGTTCTTTTCCGGATTTTTTCCATCAAAATATGCACAGTTTGCACCACTGCCTAAAATCCCCACTATGCCACTGTTGTTGTAGCACGCTGAAATAGCCGCACCATACAGGTCGTCTCTGACAGTTATTTTGCTGTACTTAAAAAATAAGCCTAATGTTTCTGCCAGCTCATTTCTTCGTTCTGCAGAAGAGGCCCCTGCCGCAAAAACATATATTTTTTTTATGCTTTCTGCGTGGTTAATAAGTATGCTTTTTTTATTTAAATATTGCAGTACAGCTTTCTGATCGTTAAAACATGGATTTATTCCCGGCATAGTGCATTCGGCAATAGTCTTTCCATCTCTGGCTATTTTCCAGAAGGCTGTTCTCGATCCACTGTATACTACTGCAATCATTCTATATTGATAATACTTTAGTCATTTCTAATAAATCACTCTCCAGCTTAAAAGCATGTTTTGTAAGGGCTTCCTCGATGCTGGTAGTTTTGATTTCATTGCCACGCAGGCCAACCATTTGCATGGTGTTACCTTTTAACAGTTCATTTACCGCGGCAAACCCTAACCTGCTTGCCAGAATCCTGTCAAAACTGCTCGGACTGCCCCCTCGCTGAAGGTGGCCTAAGATAGTTACTTTTGTATCATAATGGTTAAACCTTTCCTTAACTTTTTTTGCGATATCATAAGCCCCACCATGTTTATGGCCCTCAGATACGATTACGATGCTGGAGGATTTTTTAGTAGAAGCTCCAGTTTCTAATTGGGCAATCAGTTCGTTCAGACTGGTTGCTTTTTCAGGCAACAAAACAGCTTCAGCTCCGCTTGCAATCGCACTTCTTAATGCTATACATCCCGAATCTCTTCCCATCACTTCGATAAAAAATAACCTGTCATGCGAATCAGCCGTATCCCTTATCTTATCAATAGCGTCAATAACTGTGTTGATGGCTGTGTCATATCCCAGCGTAAAATCCGATCCGTACAAGTCATTGTCTATTGTTCCGGGAACACCAATTACCTGAACTCCATATTTTTCGCCAAGCTTTTGAGCTCCAGTAAAAGTCCCATCCCCACCAATTACAACCAGTCCGTCGATCTCCCTTGATTTTAAGTTTCTGAAAGCGATTTCCATTCCTTCATCTGTTTTGAATTCAAGACAACGCGCTGTTTTTAATATGGTACCTCCAAGGTGAATGATGTTGCTTACGGACCTTGCATCCATGGGAATAATATTGTCATTTATCAATCCCTGATATCCTTGCAAAACCCCAAATACATTTACTCCATTGTATATCCCCGTTCTTACAACTGCCCTTATGCAGGCATTCATTCCGGGAGCATCGCCTCCTGATGTTAATACCGCTATATTTTTGATATTTGGTCTCATGATTTATTTATACGAATATAAGGTGTATTAATTACACTAAGTAATTTATTTTAATTTTCCTCGATAATTAGAAGGCAAGTATATTTATTTGCCTTAATAATTAAAAATTTAATATACTGAAGCAGCTATCTTGTTACGCTAAATCGCTTTAAAAGTATCTTTTTTACTGTTAACAAAAAATAGAAGTTTTTCCTTCGATTTTAGAAGAGTGTCTTTCTTCACTTTAGGTATTAATATTTATGGATTAGCGAGACAGGATATTGCGAAATTGGTATTCTTATATATCTTTATGAAAAATTTCATTTCTATTTGTACATATCCCCTGCGTTGATGGCAATGTGAAAAGAGAGAAGTTAGCGAACTTAACATTTAATATTTTGAAAGAAATCTTACCAAAGTTTAATTCCACTTTTTCGATTGATTGTGTGGTTTTCGGATTCGATGAAGGAGAGTTGAAGATTCTTTTAATCGAAAGGAACGAGGAGCCGTTTAGAGACTGGTGGGCATTACCAGGTAATATTGTTGGGGAAGGAGAAAGTTTAGATCAGTCCGCCTCCAGGATTTTACATGAACTTACCGGCTTAAGTAATATCTACATGGAACAATATTATACTTTTGGTGATGTAAACAGGCATCCACAGGGAAGGGTAGTGAGTATTGCATATTATGCACTTTTACGTCTGGGAGGAGATAAATTTGTAAAGCCGATTATACCTTATGCCAAGCAGGCTCATTGGATAAATGTGAAAGAACTTCCAAAGCTTGCCTTCGACCATCAACAGATTTTTGATAAAGGTCTGGAAAAGATCAAGAGAAGAATCAAACACCAGCCTATAGCATTTGAACTATTGCCAGAGAAATTTACCCTAACACAATTACAAAATGTGTATGAAATTATCCTGAATAAGAAATTGGATAAGCGGAATTTTAGAAAGAAAATGTTAAGCTTTGGCGTCCTGAGAGATTTGGATGAAAAGCAACAAGGAGTTTCTTTCAGGGCTGCAACTTTGTATAAATTTGACAAGCGGAAATATGCCAAATTGTTTGGAAAGGAGATATCTTTCTAAACAAGAGCCCCCAAAATAACTTTGGGGGCTCTTGTTTTATACTATGTTTTCTTTAATAAAGTCTGTTATATTATTTGTTTACAGACTGCAAATGGTACTCAACCAGATCGTCTATAGGAGAACGAATGATCTTACCGATTCCCATCTCATATTTATCTGCTACAACACTCAAAATATCCCTGAAGCTATACCCAACGGAACCAACACAGTTTAGCGTATAGTCCTTATAATTAGGATAATGAATTACAAGGTTCTCGAAAAACGCAGTAAATGCATAATCTATGGTCGAAAATGTATAGTCTTCATAATTATCTTTAAAATCATATAAAAACTTACTGAAGCTAGCGCAAAAGCGGTTTGGTAAAGGTTTGTTGTATATGTTGTCAAAAATATCTTCGTTGGTCAGTGCAAAGTTATCATAAAAGCTTTCTCTAAGCCCTTTTGGCATATATCCTTTCATGTAGTCAGACAGTATCCTTTTTCCAATGAAACAGCCGCTACCTTCATCACCCAGAAAATATCCTAATGAATCAATATTTAAAGTAATGTCTTTCCCATCGTATAAGCAACTATTTGTTCCTGTTCCCAATATAGCAGCAAAGCCGGGTTCATTACCAAGCAATGCTCTACAGGATGCCAATAAATCATGCCCTATGTTTACCTCAGCATTGACAAATACCTGTTTCATTGCATCAGCAACAATTTTACGCTTGGCATCTGTCGAGCAGCCTGCACCATAATAATGTACTTCTGTTAATTTTTCTTTTTCCAAATGATCAGGCAAGGTTTTGTTTAACGATTCAACAATATATGCTGTACTCGAAAAATATGGGTTGTAACCCTCTGTATTAAAAAGGATCTTTCTGCCTGCTTCGTTAATTAAACACCAATTGGTTTTGGTTGAGCCACCGTCTGCAATAACTATCATCTTAATTCGTTTTTTTCGGGATAAATGTAAATAATCGTAGCACTTTTGTATAGGTTTTTTTCATAAGTTTAATTTTAGTTTTTGGTTGATTTTAAATTTATAGCCTTTAAATGTATTATTAAGGCGTTTTTTTTAGTTTTGCTCATGCATTTTAGGTTACCATATTGTTAAAAAAACACTAAGCTAAAATACGCTTGTTATTTTAAAATCCAAATTTTAAAAAATTAAGGCGCTCAGGTAAGGGATAATAAATGCTATTATCAGAGTTTTTGATCAAATAAAAGCAATTTATAAGTCAGAAAAAATTAATCTTTGTATTAAGTAACAACCTATGACAATAAAAGTTGATTTTAGAAGCGATACGGTAACAAAACCAGGTCCTGGAATGCTGGATGCGATGTTTGGTGCAAAAGTAGGTGATGATGTTCTAGGAGAAGATCCAACGGTTCATCAGCTTGAAAATAAGCTCGCAGCAATGTTTAATATGGAGGCTGGATTGTTTTGTCCCTCAGGAACAATGACCAATCAGGTTGCAATCAAATGCCATACGCTACCAATGGATGAGGTAATCTGCGATCAAAGATCACATGTTTACCGTTATGAGGCAGGGGGGATCGCTTATCATTCTATGGCATCTGTGAGACTGCTGGATGGAGAAAGGGGAATCCTGACTCCGGAATTGATTGAACCTGAAATAAATGGAGAAGATATTCATTATCCAAATTCTACCCTTGTGGTACTGGAAAATACAGTCAACAGAGGTGGAGGTGCCTGTTATCACCTATCTCAAATAGAACACATTCATACTTTATGCAATATAAAAAACCTAAAGCTACATTTAGATGGTGCAAGAATATTTAATGCATTGATTGCCACCGGAGATCATGCAAAGGATTATGGTAAATATTTTGACAGCATTTCGGTATGCCTTTCCAAGGGACTTGGTGCCCCTGTGGGATCAGTTTTACTGGGCTCAAATGAGCTGATCAATAAGGCTGTAAAAGTTAGAAAAGCATTTGGCGGCGGAATGCGACAGGCTGGTTTTCTTGCCGCTGCAGGGATTTATGCCCTTGATAGCAATATAGACAGGCTAGCCGTTGATCATCAGCATGCGCTGGCACTGGCTGATGCTTTACATCAGGTAAGTTATGTAAGCTCAATATTGCCTGTAGTGACAAATATTGTTGTATTTGAAGTGGCAAAAGGCTTTAAAGCCAGTACAATAGTACATGATCTGTTGGCAAAAGGTATTGCCTGCAGCAGCACCGGGCCAAATACCATTAGAATGGTGACGCACTTAGATATTTCTTCTGAAATGATAGAGATGGCTATCCAAAACATAATACATTTGTATCCGTCAGCGAATAAATAAGTATAATGAATAAAATTCTGGTTGCCAACAGAGGCGAAATCGCTTTAAGAATAATGCGTTCTGCGCGTGAGATGGGAATAAAGACTGTTGCAGTTTATTCTGAGGCAGACAGAGAGTCGCTTCATGTGCGTTACGCAGATGAGGCAGTTTTTATTGGGCCCTCGCCCTCCAGTCAGTCATATTTGCTGGGAGATAAAATTATTGAAGCATGTAAAATAACCGCTGCAGAAGCTATACATCCCGGATATGGATTTTTATCGGAAAATGCAGCCTTCGCCAGATCGGTAAAAGCTTCAGGATTGATCTTAATTGGGCCAACCCCCAAGGCTATGGAAATCATGGGCAATAAATTATCAGCCAAAGCCGCAGCTTTAAAATATAATATCCCAATGGTTCCCGGTACCGAGGAGGCTATTACTGATGTTGCTGAAGCCAAAAGGCGGGCGATGGAGGTAGGATTTCCAATCTTAATAAAGGCAGCGGCAGGTGGGGGAGGTAAGGGGATGAGGATAGTAAATCAGGCTGCAGATTTTGAAGAGCAGATGCAGCTTGCTGTTAGCGAGGCTACCTCTGCCTTTGGTGATGGATCCGTTTTTATAGAACGGTATGTTTCTTCACCACGTCATATAGAAATACAGGTACTGGGTGATACGCATGGAAATATTGTGCATCTCTTTGAGCGAGAATGTTCGATACAGCGCCGGCATCAAAAAGTCATCGAGGAAGCGCCCTCAAGCATTCTGACCGACGAACTCCGGCAAAAGATGGGAGCTTGTGCCGTTGATGTCGCCCGTTCAGTAGACTATGTGGGAGCAGGTACTGTAGAGTTTATATTGGACGAAAACAGAGACTTCTTTTTCCTGGAAATGAATACCAGGCTTCAGGTAGAGCATCCGGTTACCGAAATGATCACTGGCCTGGATCTTGTAAAAGAACAGATCAAAATAGCCCGGGGTGAAAAGTTATCTTATCAGCAAAATGACCTGACAATAAATGGGCACGCATTAGAATTAAGGGTTTATGCAGAAGATCCGGACAACAATTTTTTGCCGGATATAGGGACATTGCAGACTTACAACATCCCAAAAGGAAATGGCGTACGCGTTGATGATGGCTTTGAAAAAGGCATGGAAATCCCTATTTACTATGACCCTATGATAGCCAAACTGATTACATACGGCAAAAATAGAGAAGAAGCAATGGACAGGATGGTAAGGGCTATTGATGAATATGACATTACTGGTATTAAAACAACACTAGGTTTTGGGAAGTTTGTAATTCAGCATGCAGCTTTCAGAAGCGGCAACTTTGATACACATTTTGTAGGAAAATACTTTAATTCGGATAGTTTAAAGGCTGATGTTGAGGAGGAAGCATTGATTGCAGCAATGATTGCCGCTATCAACTTTAAAAAGAGAGACAATTTGCGCATTACCCAGGAAAGTAAAAGTGCCATCAGTAATTGGAAAAGGAACAGAGCTAAATTTTAAATAACATGTTTACCGGAATAATAGAGACATTAGGAGAAGTTACAGCTAGAATAGCTGAAGATACAAACCTGCATTTTACAATAAAATCTAGCCTGAGCAATGAATTGAAGATAGACCAAAGTGTCTCACACAATGGCGTTTGTCTGACGGTAATTGCTTTATCTGAAAACGCACATACCGTGACCGCAATAGCCGAAACACTTCAAAAAACCAATCTGAAGTACTTAAAGACCGGCAGTCAGATAAATCTTGAACGATGTATGCAAATAAACGGCCGTTTGGATGGTCACATTGTACAGGGCCATGTAGACCAGACAGCCTTGTGTATAAAGCGTGCTGAACTGAATGGAAGTTGGGAATACCGGTTTAAATACGATGTAAGTCAGGGCAATGTGACGGTCGAAAAAGGCTCTGTATGCGTGAATGGCATTAGTCTAACCGTAGTGGGTTCCGAAACAGATGAATTTTCAGTCTTCATCATACCTTATACATTTGAGCACACCAATCTGCATGAAGTCAGGGAAGATGATTTAGTTAATATAGAATTTGACATTATCGGAAAATACGTAGCCAGGCTAGCCGGTAAATCCTTATCGCTTTAGTTCCTCAATCCTGGTATTGATGAATTTGATTAATTTGGGTTGCTTGTCTTTGTCTATGGTTTTTAAATACTGCTCATAATAATTGATTGCATTTTTTTTGTCGTTTAACTTTGTTTCGTACACCAAAGCAATGTTGTATAGCAAGCTTCCGTCATTCTCAAAATCGAGTCCTTTTTTATAAGACTTATTTGCTTCTTCATTTTTGTTTACGTTTTCAAAAGAATCCCCTAATAGTCCATAATAGCTCGCTGTTGAAGGCGAAACAGCTTCTTTTATTGTTTTTTGAAGATAGATGGCCGCATTGTTGTAATCTTTCACCCCTCGGTAGCTTCTTGCTATATTGAAATACAACGCTTCCCCTTCCCCTGATTTTTGCCTGACCATCAAAAATGACTTTAAGGCATTTTGATAATCCAGCGTGAGGTAATAGGATTTGCCCAGATTATTGAGTACAAAAGCAGAACTATCGCCATAATTCAATAGTTTCTGTCCTGTTTCTATCGCTTCATTGTATTTTTTGGTGGCAATACTGATCGGCATTTTCATTTTTAACAATTGCAGGTTGGCACTGTCTGCAGCAAGGGCGGGTGCCAGCACACTGTTTGCTTTGTCAAAGAAATTCATTTTAAAATAAAGCTCAGCAAGATCAAATGCCACATCAGCATCTGTAGTATTGAGCTCATTCGCTTTTCTTAAGTATTTGATCTTGTTTATGTCAAGCTCCTCTTTACTCAATGCAGCCAGTTGCTTATACACATTGAAATTAGTACTGTCTGCTTTCAAAATTTCCAGGTAATATTTTTTGGCAGCCTCATTATTGCCTCTTCTATTGTTAATTTCAGCCAGATTAAATAAGGTCGTTATCTGCGCAGAATCAAGCTCCAGGAGCTTTAGATAGTTTTTTTCAGCTTCAGGGAGCTTGCCTGCCATTTTGTAAACGTATGCCAGCTGTGAAAGTTCTTTGGGGTCATTAGTATCGGGCTGATAGGTGCTTTCCAGATATTGTGCTGCCTCAGCATAGCGCTGGGTCTGGTAAAGTTCTAATAACTTTTCGTTATCAAGTGTATTGGCCGACTGCCCAATAGCCTGGTTATAAAAACATATAATTAACAACAGGAAGCGTAGATTTCTCATATATACATTAAAGCTTAATAATGATGCCAGTTTAATAAAACAACTAAATTATTAGTTATTTATTAACGAAGCAAATAAAACCGCATTTATAACGAAGAATTGCGTAAACCAAATGCATGTAAAAGCTATTTAAAACATAATGGCAGGATAATTGGTTCATATATGTATATAAACAGAATGTTAATCTTAATAAAATAGATATGGATACGTTAAAGAAATTTGAATTAATGCAAAAAATTGTCAGAGAATTGGAGGATTTACAGCATTCACAGCAGGCTATTATCCAAAAAATTGGTAAAATTGAGGTTGATAATATTGAACTGGGGGATAAGAAATTAGAAAAGGACCTGCCTGACATGCATCAGCGTGTTGCTGATAATCTGGACACGATTGTAGGTATCATGGAATATTTTGCAGAGAAAACGCAAAATTTTGGAAATAAGAATAATGTTGAAGCCTTGAAAGAGCAACAGGCAATTGATCAGGTCACTGGACACTAGTTATGATATGGGTGCTGTAAAATAGCGCCCATATTTAATTTTATTCTATCGGAAGAAAAATAGAAAATATAGACCCTTCACCTTTTTTACTTTCAACAGTAATCTTACCATTATTTCTTTCAATAAAATCCCTGCATACCACTAATCCTAATCCCGTTCCTTTTTCATTCATAGTTCCCCGTGTGGACAAGTTCTCTCCGCTAAATAGTTTTTTCAGTACCTCACTTTCAATTCCGGTACCATTATCCAGTATGCAAAGCTTGATCATGTTGTCTTTAGTATGTACCGCATTAATTTCTATGGTACAGCCTTCATGACAGAACTTTATGGCATTACTCAAAAGATTTCTCACTACAATCTGAATCATCAATACATCTGCATAC
Organism: Pedobacter psychroterrae; assembly: GCF_004331695.1. Classification (GTDB taxonomy): domain Bacteria; phylum Bacteroidota; class Bacteroidia; order Sphingobacteriales; family Sphingobacteriaceae; genus Pedobacter; species Pedobacter psychroterrae. Next base: position 101,473 of record NZ_SJSL01000002.1, read on the forward strand.
ACCATTTCACCAGGAAAAACATCCTGGATAATTTTTACTTTTTTTGCATTCGCGGAAGGCTGGTGATAATCTATTTCGTTAACAATCAGCATCTTTAGATCAAATAGCTCCTTGTTGATACCATAACCCTTTAACTGGCTTCTGGACCAGTGCAATATGTTTTCAAGCAGGTCAGTTGTATACATTATATCTTTGCTCAAGGATGGTGATAGTGTTTTGAATTCCTCCAATGTGATCAGGTTATTGGAAATCATCTTTAAAATTTCTGAGAGGTTTACCAGCGGACCTCTTAAATCATGGGCGATGATAGAAAATATCCTGTCCTTAAGTTGATTAAGCTTTTGAAGCTCTTCTTTTTGAAGTGTAGACGTCAATGCTTCCTGTCTTAACTTTGTTAAGTCCAGCAGTTTTATAATAGTTGCATCACTGTTGATCTGATTTTCATTAAGATGCCTGATGTCCGCTTCCAGGTCAAAACGCCCAGCTTCGGTCTCCACTTTCAACTCCAATATTCCAGATTTCCCCTCCTTGAGGAAATGCATCAGTTCTGGCTGTCCTGGTAATAGATCTTGAATGCGAATACCGATTACCTTAGTGTGCTTTGACATAGAAAAATACCTCTTGAAGGAGAGGTTATAGTCTATGATCCTCTTTTTACTGTCCAATACCACAAATGCATCTTGCATTAGGTCTAATACTTTTTCTCTCGCAACCGGCAAAATATCAAAAAGCTGGAAGCGATAGATTCCAAGAGATATCATGAATATTGTTAAGATGAAGGCAAAGGGTGTAAGATCCAGATTGCCCAATGGTCTGAAACCCAGTAAATAAGTAATATTAACCACCCATGGAATCATGGCAGCAATAATAATGCTATAATTTTGGCGCTTGTAGATGGGGTCAGACTTACGGAATTTGACAATAAGCAGGTAGCTACCCAGCGCCAGCAGCAAGTAAAAGTACACGGTGAACAGCCTGTATGATATTCCCGGATTTAATGAAAGCATAGGAAAATCACCGCTTAAATCCATGAAATAGCTTTTATAATGCAGTTGATGATAATCGTTTGTCCACACCAACAGGGTAGTTGCAATGGGCACAAAAATCAGCATGCCCATGTTTAGTGGTTTTTTATACCATTTATCATTACCCGAAAATCTCAGGCAAAATAAAAACCAATTTAGTGGAAGTGTTGTTATACCGAGGTACTCGATTTTAATGAAAAACATTACCTGTTCAATGGAGCTACTGGCCAGTTCAAATCCATAAGCCAATGACCAGACTGCATTGGAGAGCATCATGATGCCAAAAAATCTTACTGCTTCTCCTTCTTTCCTATACAAATAATAAGATAGAAAAAGCGTAAGGGTGCCAAAAAATATTAAAATGAAAGCAAAAATATTAAATGTAAAGTCCATTTAAACTTAATTCTTAATTAACGCAGGCGGTAGAATTCTAAATAATTAACTGTGTTTTTATATTTATGATAAAAATACATAATTTAGTTTTAAAATTGAAAATATTCTTAATTTTACATGTAGTATTTATAAATTAATCATATACCTATGAAAAAAGCAATTATAACAGCGGCATTTGCAACATTGGCGTTTACTGGTTTTAGCCAGGTTCTGCCAAGTTTCCAGATTGGATTAAAAGCCGGGGCCAATCTTTCCAAATTAAGTACGGAAAATACTTTTAGCAGTGCGAACCGGTCTGGCTACTACGGTGGCGTATGGGCACGTATTGGTGCGGCAGGTATTCATCTGCAACCGGAAATTTATCTTAGCGGAAAAAATAGCACGCTTCAGGAAAATAGTTCCGGTGAGGAAAATAAAGTAAATTTTACTAGTATGGACATTCCTATTTTAGTTGGAACAAAGCTGGGAGCTGCCGGTATTGGTCTTCGGTTAAATACAGGGCCTGTTGTGTCTTTTCTTTTAAATGAAGATCAGTCATTAGGCCAGGCGACGGGAAGCGCCTTTTCAGGCAATTTTAAAGATCAGTCTTTTGCATGGCAGTTCGGTGCAGGTTTAGATTTAGGGAAATTGGGGATAGACCTAAGATACGAACAAGGACTTTCTAAAATAGGAGAAAATGGCTATGATGATACCAAACTTAATCTCTTTACACTAGGCCTGGCCTATAGATTATTCTAAGAAATGTAAGTTTTCAACATTCTGTTGATAAGAGGCAAAAATAAACCGTTTGCCTCTTTTTTTGGCTTTAAAATTGATATTCAAATTGCCTTACTTAATGTAAAACTATAATGAATATCAAAGAACTACTACTAAACGGACAAAGCTTTTCTGAATTGCTAAAACAGTTCTCTATTGCAGCAGAAGATGTCAAAATTCAGGACGAAGAGATTATTCTGGCTGATCAGAATTTAGAACATAAGGAAATTGTAAAAGAAAGCATCTGTATTGAAGGAAAAAATAAAGATGGAATCGTTAATTTCTTTGGAACACTGCATTATAACTTATTTAACAAGCTGGCCGTTTTTGAAATGCAGGGATTTGAGCAGGTATTAAGACCTGGAGTACTTTAGTTCTTAAGGATCTCCTTTATTTCATAGTTAAACGCCCCTTTTATCGGTCGTATGGGAGTATTTCGGGCATCACTAAGTACTTTTACATAACATGCTCCAAAATAGAAAATGAAGGATGAATAAAATACAAATAGCATGATCAGTACGATTGAGCCTGAAGCACCGTAAATATTTCCGATGCCGCTCAAAGGAAGCATGATTCTTAAGATATACTTACCAACCGTAAACAACACACCGGTCAGCAATCCGCCTCTGACCGCTGTGATCCAGGTAGGGCGGCCGTTCGTTAGAAATCTGAACAATACTGTGAACCAAATGGTTACTATCACAACAAATACTAGCTGGTTAAGGATTGATAAAAATATTTTTCCCAACGTGGGTGATGCATTGTTGAGATAAACCCCTATAAATGCTTGTATGCTGTCGGTCAGAAAGCCAATGATAAATAACATACCTGCAAGTAATATAATGACCATTGACCGTGCCCGTAATTTCATCTTAAACATAAAGCCTGTATGCCTTTTATTGGCTATAGACCAGATCTGGTCCATTGAATTCTTTATCACAGTGAATAATGTAGTCGCTACAAACAGGAAAAAAACAAAACTTAACAAGGTAGCATACCATTGGTGATCTATTCCTCTAATGTTCCTCAATGTTTGCCTGATCTGCGATGTACTTTCCTCATCCAGAATACTGGTGAGCCGTTCAAAAATTCTTGATACCAGAATTTTCCTGTCGATGAAAAAGCCAAAAAGCCTGATAAGGATCAATAAAATAGGTGGAAGCGCAAAATTTGTGAAAAATGCAGTAGCACCAGCCAGGCGCAAGGGATCATTTCTTTGAAATAGTTTAAATGCAGCTCTGAAGCGTGTTAAAAAAATTGAGATCCTGCTGATGATATTGATTTCCATTACTGGACTACTTGGATTTAAAACTCGAAAGTACCCAAATTTTTTAAATTGATCAGCGTGTGTAACAAATAAAAAGCGGGTATACATATATGCATACCCGCTCCGGTTTTTTAAATGAATAAGAGGCTATAAATTACCCCTTAACTCTTGCTCACGTTCTAATGACTCAAAAAGGGCTTTAAAGTTGCCTGCACCAAACGACTGGGCACCCTTTCGTTGAATGATTTCAAAGAACAATGTAGGGCGGTCTTCTACCGGCTTCGTGAAAATTTGCAGCAAGTACCCTTCCTCATCGCAATCTACCAGAATGCCCAATTCCTTCAGTTGTGCTATCTCTTCGTCTATTTCCCCAACCCTTTGGGGCATCATATTATAGTAGGCTTCCGGAGGTGCACTTAAAAACTCAACCCCTCGAGCTTTCAAGTCCTTCACCGTCGCTAAAATATCTTTAGTAGCTACAGCAATGTGCTGCACCCCCTCGCCTTCATAAAATTCCAGATATTCTTCAATCTGTGATTTCTTTTTACCTTCAGCAGGCTCATTTATCGGGAACTTTGAAAAACCGTTCCCATTGCTCATTACTTTACTCATGAGTGCTGAATATTCCGTATTAATCTGTTTATCATCAAAAGAAAGTATGTTTACAAAACCCATTACTTCTTCATACCATTTCACAGTCTCGTTCATCCTGTTCCAGCCCACATTCCCCACGCAATGATCTATGTATAACAAACCCGTTTCGCTTGGGTTATAGTCGCTCTTATAAGCCACATATCCAGGCATAAATAGGCCTGAATAGTTTTTACGTTCTATAAACATGTGTACCGTTTCTCCGTAAGTGTAGATTCCTGACATGCGTACTTCGCCATATTCATCAGTTTTGGTAACAGGCGAAAGGTAGGGCTTAGCACCCCGTTTGGTGGTTTCTTCAAATGCACTGTAAGCATCATCCACCCAGAGGGCCAGTATCTTTACACCATCACCATGCTTCTTAACGTGTTCTGTTATGGTGCCTTCGGATTTTAATCCCGTAGTCAATACCAGTCTGATCTTTCCCTGCTGCAATACATAGGAGGCGCGGTCCCGGACACCTGTTTCAGGCCCCGCATAGGCCAGCGACTGAAAACCGAAAGCAGTTTTATAATAATGCGCAGCCTGTTTGGCATTGCCCACATAAAATTCGATATAATCCGTTCCATTTATGGGAAGAAAATCCTGCGCATGGGCTATCTTTTCTGCAAATGTTTGTGTTGACATTTTAGTTTTTTTTATAAATAATAAGTTAGTTTAAAACTTTTTAGGCTACCCGCCACATCCTTACGCTATTACCTGATATTCCACCTTCGCTATTTCCACCTTATTTACTTAAAAATTCAGTGCTCAGAGACGACATGCAAATGTTTTGCCCTTCAGCAAAAGATTTGGCGAGGCGAAGCGCATCTGTATTTTTTACGATTGCCAGCTCTTATAATATCCCTCATCCTCAATCGCTACCGCATCTTCCGTGAGCATTAGCGGCCGGAATGGATCTATCATAACAGCCAGCTCCTCCGTACTTTCTTTACCAATTGATTGCTCTACCGTTCCCGGGTGAGGGCCATGTGGGATGCCTCCCGGATGCAGCGTAATCTGGCCTTTCACTACACTTTTCCTGCTCATAAAATCCCCATCTACATAATACAGCACCTCATCACTGTCCACATTGCTGTGGTTATACGGAGCAGGAATTGACAGCGGATGGTAATCATATTTGCGCGGTACAAACGAACAGATCACGAAGTTATGTCCCTCAAAAGTCTGGTGTACCGGTGGTGGCTGATGCAAGCGGCCCGTGATAGGCTCAAAATCATGAATAGAAAATGCCCATGGATAATGAAAGCCATCCCAGCCAATGAAATCAAAAGGATGTGTGCTATAAATATACGGATACATAATACCCTGCTTTTTGATCAATACCTTAAAATCCCCATGGGCGTCTATCGTTTCCAGATCTGAAGGGCGCTTAATATCCCGTTCACAATACGGTGAATGCTCTTCCAGTTGGCCAAATGAATTTCTGTAACGTTTAGGAGTACGAATCGGACTAAAACTTTCTACAATGAACAATCTGTTTTGCTCGTTGTCAAACTCCAGCTGATAGATAGTTCCCCTTGGTATTACCAGGTAGTCCCCATATGCAAAACGGATCTTGCCAAATCCTGTTTTTAAGGTCCCGGTACCTTCATGAATAAAAATTACCTCATCTGCCTGACTATTCTTATAAAAATAATCAGTCATCGATCTTTTTGGTGCGGCCAATGAAATATGCAGGTCATTGTTTACCAATACAGGTTTACGGCTTTGCAGGTAGTCGTCTTCGGGTTTGATGTTAAAGCCTATCAGACTGGTATGGCGCAAATGTTTGGCCCTTGCAATTTTAGGTTCTACAGAATAAGGCTCTCCCAGGGCTTTCACCATAGTGGGCGGATGACAGTGGTATACCAGTGAATATAAACTGGAGAAACCCTCAGTCGATACCAGTTCTTCTGCATATAGCTTTCCATCGGGTTTACGAAATACTGTGTGCCGCTTAGCAGGAATAATTCCCAGGGTATGATAAATAGGCATAACTTAATTAAGTTGAATGGAATAATAATAACGTTGAAACGTGAAAAACGTTTTAAATTGAATTGCCGGAAAAGAAAATGCTATAAGGAATACTGGGCAAAGATGAGTTTGGAAAGCATCGCATATCTAAACGAAGACAGGGCTTGTCTCGCTATTTGATCCTGATATATAAATTTGCTTTGTGTCATTTTTGTTTACGCCAGCTAAATTAAGTATTTATGATACCAAACAACAAACTTTCAGTAATAAATATCTTCATAAAATATTTTATAACCATGTTTGCTGTATTTTTATATAGCTTTGAATAACTACTTAAAAATGACTGATCTTTATGAAACTGGTATCTTATAAAACAGAAGACAGAGAACACCTGGGTGTTTTTGTAAACGGACATATTTATAACCTAAACTCCTGCGACAAGCAGCTTCCCGACGGAATGAAAGCATTCTTAGAAGGCGGAGAGGTACTGATAGAACGGGCCAAAAAGATTGATGCACAGATCAAAGCAAAAGAGATCCAACCAAAACAGGAGGCTTTTTTCGAACTGCTTGCACCCGTGCCGCATCCAAGTTCCTGCAGAGATGGGTATGCATTCCGTCAGCATGTAGCGGCTGCCCGCAGAAATCGTAAGGCCGATATGATTGCCGAGTTTGATCAGTATCCGATCTTTTACTTTACCAACCACAATGCCATTCAGGGGCCTGGTGAGATCGCATGTATGCCTGATCATTTCCAAAAGCTTGATTTTGAGCTGGAAGTAGCCATCGTGATCGGAAAAAAAGGAAGGAACATTACCGCTGCAGAGGCTGATGACTACATCGCCGGTTATATGATCATGAATGATATGAGTGCCAGAACGCTTCAATTGGAGGAGATGCTGTTAAACCTTGGCCCAGCAAAGGGAAAAGATTTCTCAACCGTAATTGGCCCATGGCTGGTTACCCCTGATGAACTTGAGCAGTATAAGACACCTGCCAAAGCCGGACATACAGGTAATTCCTATAATTTAAAAATGAGCTGTACCGTGAATGGGGTAGTGGTATCGGCAGGCAATATGGCCGATATGGACTGGACTTTTGCCGAGATCATTGAGCGTTGTGCTTATGGCGCAGATATCCTGCCCGGCGATGTAATCGGATCTGGTACAGTAGGTACAGGATGTTTCCTCGAACTGAATGGTACCGGATTGCTTAATAATCCTGATTTTAAACCGCAATGGCTGCAGGACGGCGATGTGGTAGAAATGGAAATCACCGGACTCGGCCACCTGAGCAATACCATCAAATCTGTTGACACGGATTTTTCAATTCTGGCATTAAAGAAGAAATAACACGGTCGTCATCCTGAATTTATTTCAGCATGACGAGTGCAACATCACGAGTACATTAGAATAACAGATAATTTCCATAAAAACAATGCTTACCATTAACACTTCAGACCTCAGCCCGGTACAGTTACAAAACTATTTGCAGTATGCAATTGCACCGCGGCCCATCTGTTTTGCCACTACCATAGATCAGGCTGGTAATATCAACCTGAGCCCGTTCAGCTTCTTCAACATGTTCAGTACCAATCCCCCAATCTGCATATTTTCACCGGCCAGGAGGGTGCGCGACAATACCACCAAACACACACTGGAAAACATACTGGAAGTAAAAGAGTGTGTCATCAATATCGTAAATTACCCAATGGTCCAGCAGACCAGCCTCGCCAGTACGGAGTATGCCAAAGGCATCAATGAATTTGAAAAGGCGGGCTTCACCATGCTACCTTCCCAACTGGTCAGGCCACCCAGGGTAGCAGAAGCGCCTGTACAAATGGAATGCATCGTTACAGAAGTAGTCCATCTCGGAGAAAATCCAGGTGCCGGAAACCTGGTCCTTGCAGAGATAAAACTCATCCATATCAAAGAAGAAATACTGGATCAGGAAGGAAAAATCGATCAGGCCAAAATTGATCTTGTAGCCCGCCTTGGCGGAGACTGGTACTGCAGGGTCACACCCGAAAACCTGTTTAAAGTTGCCAAACCGCTTTCCACACTTGGAATAGGGGTAGACTCACTCCCTTCAGGAGTAAGAAATTCTACCGTGCTGACAGGAAATGATCTTGGCAGATTAGGCAATGTGGAGCAGTTCCCTACTGATGAAGAAATAGATGATTTTAGGAATACCTCGGGCGTAAAAGATATCTTTGATGCCACCATCGGTGATGCAAACAACCGCGAACGAGAACTGCATGAGTTGGGCAAACAATTACTGGCTCAGGAAAAAGTGATGGATGCTTTAAAGGCGGTATTGTTATAAAATGCTGATTACTTTCATAAAACGCTTCTTGTAAAACCCTTCCTCAAGACTGGATATGGTCACACCTTTGGCATTTCCGGATGACGAATGTATGAACTTCACTTCATCTCCGTCTATTGAATAGATGATGCCAACATGACCAGGAGTGCGGCTCCTGCTATTGGTGCCTGTAAAGACGATTACATCTCCAATTTTGGCATCTGATAATTGCCTGGGTTCCCCGCTTGCTGCAAAGTCTCTGGAAGATCTTGGAACTTTAAAACCAAAGTTATTAAATACATAGTTTACAAAACCCGAGCAATCAAAACCTTTCTTTGGGCTCCTAGATGCCACTCTATACCTGACGCCAAGCATCGATTTAGCAAATTCAAGCAAACGGTCAGCCGAGGTAAACGCTTTCTCCTGCTGCTGTTCTAGCGGCAGCTGTTTGGTCAGTGTCTGTACCATCTGCTGATATTGCACCGGTATAGTCGACTGCGGCCTTACTAAAAGTGCATTAGAAAATAGTATGCTGAAAAGAATAATGACTTTCTTCATATCGATTTGGTTAAAGGTATTTAAAAAAATCATTTAACCACCGAAATGTTGATAACTTGTTGTCTATGGCGTTGTTACTGCAACTGGAAGGGTTTTTCCATTGAAAAACCGATGTCCTGTTCTGGCAAAGTCAGCCACATACTTGCCCATTTCAAAAGCCATCACCGGCGATTCGTAACCTGGAAACGCCTGTTCCAGCATTTCCGTTTGCGCAGAACCCAAAGCCAGGCAATTGACCTTAATCCCTGTTTCTGACAGTTCGAATGCAAGGCATTCTGTCAATGTATGCAGGGCAGATTTTGAAGCAGAATAAGCCGAAAGGCCTGGAAATTTAACACTCCCCTGAAATCCGCCCATACTGCCAATGTTTACTATATGTCCGCCGCCTGCCATCAAAGGAACTATGTTTTGGATCATGTTAAAATGTCCGAGTAGATTGCTTTCAAACATCTGGTACAGATCTTCCGCAACGGTTTCCATAAATGGCTTATTTACCAAAGCACCGGCATTGTTGACCAGTATATCTACCGTACCCAACCGTTCTATCAGAAAGGGGACCAGTACTGCATAGTCGTCCCTTACGATGTCAAATTCTACAGGCAATAGGGTACAGTCAGGGTTGATACCTTTTGCTATTTCCAGCAGTTTACGCAGCTTATCTGCCGATCTCGCTATGCACACGACTTTATTATCATTGCTCAATGCAAATTCCAAAGCGGCTTCAAAGCCAATTCCGCTACTTGCACCTGTTAATATTATATTCATTAGTCTTTTTCTGTTATGAGTTGCGCAACAGGGCTTTGAATCACATGAAGCCCGTCATTGATCAGTTTGTTATGATCGGGTTCGTTTGCTGACTTAAGCTCCAAATAAATCCGGACTTCTTTCTCCAGCTCCGGATATAGCTGCCTGTGGTGTAAAATTTCCAATATTTCCAAAGCCGAAAGCCAGTCATACCTGTGTTCAGCCCTTAATTCCCCAAACAAGCCGGGCAGTAGCGCATCCGATTTCTCACCGGCTCTTATGGCACGCACCTGCCTGTAAATTTGATGAAGCTGCTGTGTTTTTCCGTCGTATACAATTTTATGCGTAGGCTGTGTGCTCATAGGAGTGATTTCCTCGTACGCATCTTTATCTGCCGCACCATTATATACAGAAACGATCCTTTCGCCCACGGCCATATCATATACCCCCCAGTCCGGCTGGAACAGCACATTGCCATTACTTTCTTTTACCGTACAATCTTCAAAAGTGATCATATATGTTCTTTTATTTTCATCCTGATGGATCGACCCGATAAATCCCTTTATCGTAATGCCGCTTTCAAACTCTAAAAATACAACTTTCTGAAGTTCAATTCCGCATTTTGCCAGTTCATCAGGTGTCAGGTTTTCAATTGGAGTAGACACCCCTTTCAATTTACCTACCGGCGACGAAAATCCATCCTTGTGATGATGTTTTCCATGATTTTTCAGCTGTTTGCCGTTCAGCGCCAATGCCGATGGCCCAGAAGTCTTTATAAAGGTCAGCGCATCGTCCCGGTCCATTCCCAGGTCGGTGAATACCCCGGTTACCTGCAATCCCGAACTATATACTGCCGTAGCCGGATTCTTACACTCAATGGCTTTAAGGATACTCTCCGATCCGCCCCGTCTGAAAGCCATCGTATCAGCAAAGGCTTCCAGGACATCTATTAAGTTTTGAAAGGTCGCTGTCACAAACAGGTGAGGCTGAGTCTTGGTGATGTCATAAGTATAGTTGATCGTATCCAGATTGTACCACAGTTTTTTGACATCTTCTTTCATGCAGGAAGCGCTTTCACCGATAGACGAGAGCAGGCCTGCACCATATATTTTTGGATCTTCTAATGTCCCTATCAATCCGTATTCCACTGTCCACCAGTGCAGACGCCCTAATAAAGCCATTTCAGAAGGCTCACCCATATCCTCCGCTATTCGTTTCAAATGCTGCTCAGCTTTGCTTATTTCCTGTTCATTTGTATCAACCGACTCCTTCAATATCGAAAGGCTGCGAATGGCCTCGTACAGTTCAAAATCTTTTGAAGAGAACATAGCTTTGGCACCTATCGATCCAAAATAACTCAGATATTTATTGTAGTCCGTGTCTGCAATGATAGGCGCATGACCGGCAGATTCATGTATGATATCAGGAGCAGGCGTGTACTCAATATGGTTAATCTGCCGGATATCTGCCGCGATAACCAGTACCTGATACGCCTGGTATTCCATAAAGGCCGCAGGGGGAATAAAACCATCTACGGTAACCGCACCCCAGCCAATTTTGCCGAGATTATCGTTCATCGTTTGCAGATCTGGGATATACTCTATACTTAGTCCGGCACGCTGCAGCCCTTTGATGTATGGATAATAGGCCACATGCTTTAAATAACTATAATTCTGACGCATCACATACCGCCAGACTGCCTGGTCTACCGGCGTATATTTTTCATAATGCTGCTCCACAATAAATTGCCTTAAATGCTTGGGCAGCTTCGCTACTTGCGGATTATTAAAATCATTAAAATCACTCATTACGAAAATAGTTAGTTACTGCCTAAGATAATGCTATATGCTCCGGATAACAAATTAAAATCCCATTATGACCCTAAAACGAGATCTGGATCTAATGGTTTTTAATTGTAGATCTAATGTTTTTTAATTCTAAATGTAAAGTGTTTTTGCAGGAAGTAACTGCAGAGCGACAGGACAATGGTAATGAAAGCCTGAGAAACTGAGGGATAAAAACCCAGGCCTTCCACCATGTATTTCAGCATAGCGAAGTTTAGCCCCAGGTTAACGGTCATTACTGCAGCATACCTGAACATCTGTACCCTTCCTTTCAGGGTAGACTTAGTAAAGATCAGGTATTTATTCAATACAAAACCCCATAAAAAAGAGGCGAAAGTGCTGATGACAAGTGCCAGCGAGTGTCCGGTGATGAGCTTGGGTAAAAACAGGAAATCAACCTCGAAATTTTCCTGGTGCAGGATCCAGTTGTAGGCAATGTAATAGGATATAATGCCACATACAGCAGTCGAACCACCAGCAGCCATATACCTAAAGGTATGTAAAGATAGCCAGCGTGAAAAAGGGGGATAAAAAAAGTCTATGATTCTTAATAAAGCCTTGCGCATCAATTTGGTCTAAAGCCGTAAAGTTAGGTTTTTTACCTTGGAAGCGAAACAAAATCCGTAACCGAACAGTATTTATACCCCTTATGCGGCTGTATGCTGACGCCAACAAAGTTAAATTTGTAGTCAGTATCAAGGATAACCTTCCTGTGGCCAAGATTAGCTACACCCTTGTCAAGCAGCAGCATACAAATGTTGTCCATTCCTCCGGCATAGCCAAAAGCCAGGTTTTCACCGCAAGCTTTGCGCGGATACATGTTGCCGATGCGGTCCCTTACCGTCTTGCCGTCCAGTGAACTGTGGGCAGCATAATTGCGGCTGTTCATGTCTTTGGCATGCTGCCTGGCCACCCAGCTCATGGCCTCGTCGGGCCAGAACGGCGGTAATCCTTTCACCTCCTTCAAATCCTTTTCCAGGCTCTTGTAGTATTTATCAGTTCTGCTGATCTTTACTTCATTGTAATTACTGTATTGCTGCATTTTTGTGTTATGCCGGGTTACAAAATCCTGAAAATAGGTGTTAAAGAATTTCTCTCCGTCCATCCGTACCAGGTTCATGTAAATGATCATGTCCTTTTCCTCGCCGCTCAGGTATTTAACGTCTCCTGCAGTATTGGCGCTCTTCAATTCCTCTTTCGACCAGCTGTTTTCCGCTTGTGATCTGGACGTACTGCCAAAAGGGAGAAGCAGATTATAGGTAAAGAATAGGATCAGACTGATTGTGCTCATACTGGCAATAACGCAAAATGCGGGCCTTATTTTATGAGGCGGTCTAAATAATTTGAAAGCGAGATGCCGTTGCTACAGAATAGTTACCTCGCCAAGGTATTCGGTGGTCGAGGCAAATTCTAATTCCGTGGAGTAAAAACTCAGGTAACAATGAACCGTATCCCCCCTAAATTCTTCGGCTGTTTTTAATTGTGCAAAGCCACTTTCCCTGGTACCAGCGTCTGTAAATAGGACAAAACTTTCAAACTTCTGACTATAAATCACCAGTAATACCTGATCATTCGCCGCACGCGTTTTGCTGAAAGGCCCGTTTGTCCAGCGAAAATCTACTTTATTGCTTTCCGTAGCAGATACGCCGGGAGACCAGGCTCCCTGCAGGTCGCCCTTACTTATTATGAGGTTTGGGAAATCTATATTCATATCCGGATATTCTCCTGCAACACTATGCTTCATATTAAAAGAAAGTGCGCCATTCATTGCGGAGGTCCGTGAATAATTTTGAAAGCATATTTCAATGATTTTCTCGATCCCTAGCAAGAAGCCCCTCAACAAAACCATTTTCATTCGCGGTGAAAGTTGTGCCGGTGTTGCGGGTTTATTACTAATTCTTGGCAAGCCACGCATATAGTCGATCCCTCTCCAGGATGCGCCAATTACAGCGCCTATCTTCCCTGAAAAGGCTCCAAGTATGCCATTTTTATATTTCCCCATATTAATTAGTTTATCTGGTTGTTATAGAGAGGAAAAGTAGTAGCCCTGCATGCATGTTCTCACCTCCTGCACACCTTGTCCACACTTTCTTCACAAAAAGGTACCTCTTTGTGGCTTTGGTGTGAAGGAGGTGTGAAGACGCCCTTATTTTGTGAAGAACTTGCCTGCCGGCAAATCTTAACTATCCCTGGATTTTTACCCACAAAAAAACCCGCTCTTTTAAAAAAGCGGGTTTAGATATTTTAATGTTTGCGCTTTAGCGCAATAGATTTTTCCAGCTGGTCTTGCTTTCAATCAATTCCTGAAGGTGTTTGATCTCAATGCGCTGTTGCTCCATCGTATCGCGGTGACGGATGGTTACGGTATCATCTTCCAAAGTTTGATGATCAATGGTTAAGCAGAAAGGTGTACCGATGGCATCTTGTCTGCGGTAGCGCTTTCCAATCGCATCCTTTTCTTCATAAATGCAATTGAAATCAAGCTTCAGACTGTTCATGATTTCTCTTGCTTTTTCAGGCAGACCATCTTTTTTTGTAAGCGGGAAGATCGCTACTTTAACTGGCGCCAGACAAGGATGCAAGCGTAAAAGCGTTCTGCTGTCCTGCTTTTCTTCAGTACTCAAATCTTCTTCTTCAAATGCATTGATCATCGTCAGTAAAAACATGCGGTCCAGGCCTATAGAGGTCTCGATCACGTATGGAATGTAATTTCCATATGGCTTGCCTTCTTCGTTCAGGTCATTGTCAAAATACTGCATTTTCTTGCCAGAAAACTCCTGGTGTTGCGAAAGATCAAAGTCTGTACGGCTGTGTATACCTTCTACTTCTTTAAATCCGAATGGAAATTCAAATTCGATATCGGTTGCAGCATTGGCATAGTGCGCCAGTTTTACGTGGTCATGGAAACGGTACTTTTCAGCAGGAGTGCCCAGTGCTTTGTGCCATTTCAAACGTGCCTCTTTCCAGTAAGCAAACCATTTTTCATCCTCACCCGGACGTACAAAAAATTGCATTTCCATTTGTTCAAATTCACGCATCCGCATGATGAACTGGCGTGCGATCACTTCATTTCTAAATGCTTTACCAATTTGCGCGATACCGAAAGGGATTTTCATCCTTCCCGATTTCTGTACGTTCAGGAAGTTTACAAAAATACCCTGAGCAGTTTCAGGACGCAGGTATACTTCTTCAGATCCTTCGGCCATGGCGCCAAACTGGGTGCTGAACATCAGGTTGAACTGACGTACATCCGTCCAGTTTTTTGTTCCGCTTACCGGACAGGCGATCTCATGCGCTTCAATAAGCGTTTTTAACATTGGAAGGTTTTCGGCTTTTAAAGCCTCATCCATATCTGCCTGGAGCTTTGCAGCTTTATCAGTTTTGCCGTCTTTTTCGTAACGTGCTATTTTATCTTCCAGTAGCTGATCGGCACGGTAGCGTTTTTTAGAGTCCTTATTATCGATCATCGGATCGTTAAAGCCGTCAACGTGTCCGCTGGCCTTCCAGATTTTTGGATGCATAAATATTGCGGAATCAATCCCCACAATGTTTTCATGCATCTGTACCATGGCTTTCCACCAGTATGTTTTGATGTTGTTCTTCAGTTCCGCACCCAATTGTCCGTAATCATATACCGCACTCAGGCCATCATATATTTCGCTGCTCTGGAATACAAAACCATATTCCTTAGCATGTGATATTACATTTTTAAATTGCTCGTCGTTAGTGTTCTTAGCCATAATGTTGCAAACTTATAAAATGTTTTAACAATTTAAACGAGGAAACTCACATAAAGCCGAACAGCATCAGGAATACCATAAAAAAAATATGAATTATTAGTATATTCGTAAAAAAACTGGTATTAAAATTCAAAGTCTAAAAACCTATGAAAAATCTCTTTGTTACCTCGGTATTATGCTTAAGCACACTTTTCGTATGTGCACAAACCAAAGAAAAAGAAGACCCTAAAAGGCAGTACATTAAAATTTTGAGATACGTGGATGGTGATGTTGTTACAGATTCGCTGAGCATCAGTAAAATGCCGGAATTTCCCGGGGGGCAGGAAGCGATGAATGATTATGTTTTAAAGAAATTCAGATACCCAACTGATGTAAAGCCGGTGGTATATGGTACCATACTTGTCAATTTTATCGTCAATACTGAAGGAAAAGTTGTGAAAGCTTCTGTCGCTAAAGGATTGCACCCTTATTTGGATATGGAAGCCATAAAGGTAGTAAAATCACTTCCAAAATGGTCTCCGGGGATGCAGGGTGATAAGGCAGTTAATATAAAAATGAGCCTGCCTATCAGTCTGGACGCAGAATATTTCCGTCTTTTCACCACTAATAATTTCTCAAACTAGTTCTAATCGGACAATGATTCAATATTGTTAAATGAGCGTAAAGGTCCGGTCTGTATCTAAACATTATGGAAAACAAAAGGCAGTAGACAGCATCAGTTTTGACGCTGCGCCTGGCCGTATACTGGGTTTTTTAGGACCAAATGGGGCTGGTAAGTCTACTACCATGAAAATGCTCAGCAGTTATTTGATGCCTGATTCAGGTAGCGCAAGCATTTGTGGTTATGATACGCAAGGGCAAAGTCTGGAGGTAAAACGCCTGATCGGTTACCTTCCTGAAAATACGCCCCTGTACCTGGATATGTATGTAAAGGAGTTCCTGTCGTTTGTAGCGAATAGCTACCAGCTTAGCCAGACTGCTAAAAAGATTAATGATGTCATAGAGCAGGTAGGCCTTCAGTCAGAGCAGCATAAAAAAATCGGTATGTTGTCCAAGGGCTATAAGCAGCGCGTGGGACTGGCCCAGGCCATCATCCATGATCCTAAAGTGCTGATATTGGATGAACCTACCTCCGGACTGGATCCAA
The DNA here is from genome assembly GCF_004331695.1 of Pedobacter psychroterrae. Lineage (GTDB taxonomy): Bacteria > Bacteroidota > Bacteroidia > Sphingobacteriales > Sphingobacteriaceae > Pedobacter > Pedobacter psychroterrae. The sequence continues at coordinate 117,857 of NZ_SJSL01000002.1, forward strand.
ACCAGCTCCTTGACATCAGGAGCCTGATCAAAAGCCTTGGCACAGATAAAACAGTGATCCTCTCCACACACATTATGCAGGAAGTGGAGGCAATATGCGACGATGTGATCATTATTAATAAAGGGAAAATAGTGGCCGATACATCTATTGAATCATTAATCGCACAGCATGGTCCTTTGTCACTGGAAGATATATTTCGAAATATAACGGTTTGAGTGCTAATAGTTATATTTTCTGTAGATAATAATGCTGCTTCCTAAAGAAATAAATTTACATTTGATGTAACCCGCTTCGGCATTGCCGAAGCATTACAAACAAACTAAATTTTAGAAAGATGAAAAAGCTCTTCCTCCTTTTACTACTTGCAGGCGCTGCTACAATGGCCAGTGCCCAGTATTATCCTGTTAAATTCGGCTTTAAGGCCGGCGGTACTTATGCTACCTTTTCCGGCTATTCAGATGGGGGCAATGAGGCCCAGATGAAATACCGTCCATCGTTCTTTGCGGGGGCAACTGTGGAACTGCTTTTCTCTGAAAGCTTCTCAATCGAATCGGGATTGAGTTATGTAAGCAAGGGCGCTAAAACGACTTTTGATATTAGTCTGGATGAATTGGAAGGGATTGGTGTCGACCTGAATTTTTCCGGGTCCGCTACATTAGGGCTGGACTACATTGAGCTGCCGGTAAATGCACTTTTTACCATGCCCTCCGGAGATGGGAGCATCGTCCTTGGAGGAGGCCCGTATTTTGGGTATGGCATTAGAACTAGTAGTAGTTATGAGTTCAAATTCAATGGAGAGAATGTGGAAGATATGGAAGATGTGGACATCGACGAAGAACCGTTGAGATTTGGACAAGAAGGCCTAAGCCGTATAGATTATGGAGTCAATGTCACTGCTGCTTATAGATTTTATAGTGGCTTAAGCATCAATGCTGGATATAATTTAGGGCTAAAATCTGTCATCAACGACCCTGACGATCCTGAAACAAAAGTCAAAAACAGGCACTTTTCACTCGGTGTTGGTTTTTCATTTTAAAAGGTAGACAATTTATCGTGCTGTAAATTAGTTGTTTAACCTGCCTAAGTTTGCTTTTGTAACCCTTGGCAAAGTTTTTGCATTTCCTGATCTGAATTAAACAAGTAACACATTTAAATTTAGACAAAATGAAAAAGCTAATATTATTAACAGCAGTGGCAGGTTTCTTTGCATTTTCGAATGTTAATGCACAAACTAAAGACGTGGGAATGACTGGTACAAAATTAGGTATCGGAGCAGACTTCGCTTTTCCAATGGGTGATTATGGAGACTTTGCCGACTTCGGATACGGAGGTTCATTAGGTGTGCAGTTTCCGGTAGCCAGCAGATTGAATATCACAGGTAGCGCAGGATATCTGTCTTTCAAATCTAAGGAAGTTGCGGGAGTAACTGTAAATTCAGCTGCTATTCCTGTAAAGGCAGGTGCGAGGTTCTTTGTGGCCGAGAACTTCTATATAGGTGGTGAACTAGGTGCTGCATTTCCGACAGAAGACGGTGGTAAAACAGCATTTGCTTATGCTCCTGGTGTAGGAATTGAATTTCCTGTAGCAGATAATGGCGCTATTGAATTAGGCGCACGTTATGAAGGCTGGAGTTCAAAAAATTCCCTTGATCAAAGCTTTGCCAAGTCCTTCCTTGGCTTAAGATTGGCCTACAATTTCGGATTGTAAAAGACATATTAATATTAAAAAAGGGCATTCCTGCGGGAAGGCCTTTTTTTATGAGTATATTTTTTATAATATCGCTGAACATTTAAAAAATCCAACGCATTGAAAAAAGTAAGTTTAATTATCGCAATTGTTTTTTTGTTCGCAAAAGCGGATGCGCAACTAAGAGAGCCTAAATTGGGTATTGGTGCAGATTTCGGTTTTCCTATGGCAGGCTTTGACGAAAACGCCACATACGGCCTGGGCGGTTCACTCGTCTATCAGCAGCCCGTGGCACCCAATCTAAACATTACTGTCAACATTGGATACTTAAGATTTAATGGGAAAAAGACCATTGCCACCTTCAAATACAGGCAAAGTTATATTCCCATAAAAGGAGGTGCAAGGTATTTCCTGGGTGATTACCTTTACGGTGGTGCTGAAATAGGAGCCATACTTCCCGCTACCAGCGGAAACACTACGGCTTTTGCCTATGGCCCTAATCTGGGCCTTGAATTTCCGGTGTCTGACAAAGGCAGTCTGGATTTTGGTGTCAGGTATGAAGGCTGGTTACGGAACAGCGGTAACGAATCATTTATCGGACTCAGGGCCGGATACAATTTTTAATGCTAAATAGTTAATAGGCATGTACGCTGTTTTTAAACGGGAGTTAATGGGTTTGCTCAATTCGCTGATGGCATATATTACCATCGGGGTATTTTTGCTTGCCACAGGATTATTGCTCTGGTTTTTTCCGGATACATCCATACTGGAATATGGATATGCTGAACTCACCGGGTTTTTTAGTCTGGCACCTTTCCTGTTTATGTTTTTGATTCCCGCCATTACCATGCGCTCTTTTGCCGAAGAACGCCGCGAGGGAACGTATGTATTGCTGGCCATAAGGCCTGTTACCGATTGGCAGATCATTCTGGCCAAGTATTTTGCCTGTTTGGTATTGGTGGTTTTTGCATTGATACCTACATTAATTTACTATTATACCATTTACCAGCTTGGCCTGCCCCAGGGAAATATAGATGGCGGTGCAGTAACAGGCTCCTATATCGGTCTATTGTTGCTGGGCAGTGCTTTTGTTGCCGTAGGCATCTTTACTTCCTCGCTTAGCAAAAACCAGGTAGTCGCCTTTGCGCTTTCCGTGTTTATATGTTTCATTGCCTACAGCGGATTTGATGCAGTTAGTCAGTTATTCGTACTGAGTTATTTTGAAACAGTGTTTCTGAGCTTAAGTGTCAATGAGCATTATCAGTCGATCAGCAGGGGCGTACTCGATACGCGTGACCTGATTTATTTCATCACTTTTGTAGCCTTATTTCTGATCGCTACCAAAGCAGTTACAGGGGGGCGAAAATGGTAACAGCAGCTCCTAAACGAAAATGGCTAAGCCTGCTGGTGTTTATTTTGGCGCTAACTGCAATAAATATAGCATCCCAATACTTTTATGCCAGGATAGATTTTACTAAGGAGCAGCGATTTACACTCACGCCAGTATCCAGAGAGTTGCTCCAAAATGCCGGTAAACCGATCATCATCACCGTGTTTTTAGAGGGGGAACTGCCTGCAGCTTTCCAGCGCTTAAGGAATGCAACTAAAGACCTGCTTGGAGATTATAAAGCATATGCAGGTGTAGAAATGAAAGTAGTATTTACAGACCCGATCTCGGGATTGTCTGGCGCAGAGCGTGATACGGTAGTCAATAACCTGTATCAACTGGGTATAGAACCCACTACACTCAATATAAAAAATGAGGATGGATTTGCACAGAAGGTGGTATTTCCAATGGCTATAGTAGAGGCAGGGGATCATCACATCCCCGTAAAACTGCTTCAAAATCTGGATGCCGCTGGTAGTTACGAACAAAATATTAATCATTCTATCCAGAACCTGGAATATGTATTTACCGCTGCCATACAAAAAGTCCTGAGCGGCGACCGCCCAAGGATAGGTTTTACAGAAGGAAACGGGGAATTGTCGGATCTGTACCTGAGTGATGCACTCAAAAGCCTTTCTGAGCGTTATGAAGCGGGCAGGGTAAATCTGGACCTGATTGACAATGACGGGCTGGACAAGCTTAAGCTACTCATCATCGCAAAGCCGCAAAAACAATTTACCGAAGCGCAAAAGTATAAGCTCAATTATTTCATCATGAATGGTGGGAGCGTGGTCTGGTGTATAGATCAGACGAGTGCAGACCTGGACAGTATGTCTAGGTCGGGCGAGCAACTGGCCCTAAATAGGACACTTAACCTGGACGATATGCTGTTTATGTATGGTGCAAGGGTAAATTATAACCTGATAGCTGATGCCAACTGTGCTGAGATTCCGCTCAGTATGGGAGGGCAGGATGCACAGATCCAGATGGCCCCCTGGGTGTATTATCCCTTATTGATGCCCGATACAGCGAACAACATTGTGAAAAATATAGACGGGGTAAGAAGCGAATTTGCAAGTACTGTGGATACGATAGGCGTAAGGGGAATTACCAAAAAAATCCTCTTGCAAAGTTCTGCATTTAATAAAGTACACCCCACACCAAAATTACTTTCTCTGCAGATGGTATCAGAGCAGCCAGATCCAAAGAGCTATGCCAGTGTTCCGCATACAGTAGGTGTATTACTGGAAGGTGTATTCCCATCGGTATTTCTGAACAGGGCAGTCCCTGCCGGAATTTCAGGTAGTTATTCCGTGCCTGCACAGAGCAAACCCAATAAAATGATCGTCATCGGAGACGGAGATGTGTTTAAAAATCAGGTAAGCAGCAGGGATGGCTCTGCTTTTCCCCTGGGTTTTGACAGATATACGCAAAGAAACTACGGAAATAAGGCATTGTTATTAAATATTGCAGATTTTCTGACTAATGATACCGATTTGATCTCATTGCGCAATAAGGAGGTTAAGATCAGGTTGTTGGACAAGGCAAAAATACGTGCCGAAAGGTTAAACTGGCAACTGGTTAATGTAGCAGGGCCATTATTAATGTTAATATTGTTTGCAACTTTTCAACATTATTACCGCAAGCATAAGTATGCAAGGTAATTTTTATATTTTTGAGAACTGACTAGATCATATTATGAGATTCATTGTATCCACATCAACGTTATTAAAACATTTGCAAACAGTAAACGGTGCTTCAAGCAGCAGTACTGTGTTGCCTATACTGGAGAATTTTTTGTTTGAGATTAAAGATGGAAACTTAACGATATCCGCTACTGATCTGCAGACCAGCATGACTACCTCTTTACCGGTAGAATCAAGAGAAGGTGGCAAAGTTGCCGTACCGGCCAGAATATTACTGGATACTTTAAAAACGTTACCAGATCAGCCGATTTCTTTTAATATTGATGACAGCTCATTTTCTATTGAAATAAGTGCCGGTGACGGTAAATACAAACTCAGCGGAGAGAACGGTGATGATTTTCCTAAAATTCCGGTAGTTGAAAATGCATCTTCTGTTAATTTGCCTGCTTCAGTATTGACTGAAGCCATTACGAAGACCATTTTTGCAGTCAGCAATGATGAACTCAGACCAGCCATGACAGGTGTTTTTTGTCAGCTGTCTGATCAGTTCATCACTTTCGTCGCTACAGATGCCCACAAATTAGTGAGATACAGAAGAATGGATAGCAAAGCAGATAAAACCTCTTCTTTCATCCTTCCAAAAAAGGCGCTTACCCTGTTAAAAGCTGCATTGCCATCCACCGATGTCAATGTATCAGTAGATTATAATGCTACCAGCGCATTCTTCAAGTTTGAGAATATCAACCTGGTATGCCGCTTGATTGATGAGCGCTATCCTGATTATGAAGCTGTAATTCCTGCCAATAATCCAAATAAACTGGTTATCGACCGCGCGCTGTTCCTCAATACCTTGCGCAGGGTGGTGATCTTTGCCAATAAAACTACACACCAGGTACGCCTGAAGATCAATGGAAGTGAACTGAACATCTCTTCTGAAGACCTGGACTTTGCAAATGAAGCGCATGAGCGTTTGAGTTGCCAATATGAAGGTGAAGACCTGGAAATAGGGTTTAATGCCAAGTTCCTGATTGAAATGCTAAGTAATTTAAGTGGCGAAGAGGTGACGTTAGAACTTTCTACACCTAACCGCGCAGGCTTGTTAATACCGCAGACCAATGATGAAAATGAAGATGTACTGATGCTGGTAATGCCGGTAATGTTAAATAATTACAACTAATTTTCGGTTATTACATACTGGAATGGCTTGGTTTTTGACCAGGCCATTGTTGTATAAAATTGAATTGTTCCACAATTAATGATATAAGTTATGAAAAAATTATCTTTTTTTGGGCTTGGCTTAATGATATTGCTGAGCTCATGTTTTAAAGAGCCCAAGCCTGAGCCTACTGGCCCGGCAAATGTCAGGATATTAAATGCAGTTTCGACTTCTCCTCCCCAGGATGTATATTACAACAGCAACAAGATGAATATTGCACCGTTGGGATATGGTCAGGTGTCTGCATATCAGACCATTACATCTGGACCTATTTATTTCGGATTTACAGACAACGGCTCTACAGTTTCAAATTATGAAGGCGCAGCGGCGATTAAAATAGGGCAGCATTTTACTGTAATTTATTTTTCAACGGGCGGTGAGGCGAAGAATGTTGGCTTCCTTGTAGATGACATGACTGCTCCTCCCGCAGGTAAGGCGAGGGTGAGGTTTCTGAATTTAAATCCGTTGTTTGTTCAGAAATTTTCAGTCAAACTTCAAGGCGGTGCTGTTTTAACTGCTTCTCTTGAATTTGCCAACAGCAATGCATACGCTGATGTAGACCCGGGTGCAAAGTTTGACCTACTTGCAACTGGTCTGGTTGGCGAGACCGTTGTTGACGCTAATATTCAAGCTGGAAAAATCTATACCATCTGGTTTGACGGTACCACGACGCAACTGACAAGTCATGTTATCCTGCAAAACTAAACTAATATGACATTTTTAAGTTTAAAAATATCATGGTTATTGCCATGATATTTTTAATTTTGGGCTTAATTTTATAAGACTTGGAATTTTTCTCTTTTTTATTAGACTTTCTCCTCCACATTGACAAGCACCTCGAAGAAATTATCAGGGACTATCAGAGCTGGACTTACGTCATTCTTTTTCTAATTATTTTTGCTGAGACTGGTTTTGTCGTCACCCCATTTTTGCCGGGTGATTCGTTGTTATTTGCAATGGGCGCATTAATTGCCGGTGGCAATACAGGATTGAGCATATGGATCATGATGATCCTCTTAATTATTGCCGCCATATTGGGCAATTCGCTCAACTACAAGCTTGGCAGTTATTTTGGAGTCCAGGTCTTTAAAGAAAGCAACAGGATATTAAAGCTGGAATATTACAACCAGTCGCATATGTTTTTTGAGAAACATGGAGGGAAAGCCGTAATATTTAGTCGTTTCCTGCCTATTTTCAGGACTATAGCGCCATTTGTGGCTGGAGTAGCCAAAATGCCATTCGGCCGTTTTACCTTGTTCAATATCATTGGTGGGGTATCCTGGATCGTTAGTTTATTATTGGCCGGATACTTACTCGGACAAATCCCTGTTGTGAAAAACAACTTTGATATTGTGATCGTGGTGATCGCCGTTGTGACTTTCTTCCCTGCTATTTTTGCTGCTGTAAAATCCAGGATGGGTAAGAAGAAAGCCGCAGAAGAAAAGACTACAACAGATATCGAAGGGTAATCTCTAGTTTTCCCGGCCAATTATATGGCCTTTTTCGTATTTTTTATAGGCTTCATCCTGGGCTTTTTTGTCAGCCGTATCGATCGGTATTTTGACAAGGTTTTCCAGTGAGGGCTGACCGGCATCAATCCATGCTGAATACCAATAGGATCCTATCGCTAGTATAGCTGCGCGCATTTGCCGGGCTACCATATCATTCATCGCACGATGATACGCTTTTGAATAGGCTACGGAGTATTGCCTGACCACAAGGTTGTTGCGTTTAGAAAATCCATATTTCCTATGCGAAGCAAAACTGCTGTCTACCCGCGATTCGCACTTCAGCACGGAATCTACCAGGCTATGTGTGTGCGTAATGATTGTCCAGGCCTCTTTCAGCGGATTGTTTACATACCTTGCCTTGCCCACGAGGTAATTATAATCGTTAGCAAACAACTCGGGCAGCCTGCTCTCCCAAAACGCATGGATGCCGGTTTGGTTTGTCAATTGGCCATTGTGGTTTTGTGTGGTATGCAAGGGTACATGTGCGTCGGCTAGGTAATGGCCCAGATAGGCCGAATAAACCAATATCTTTAAAGAATCCCGGGTTTTAAAAGCATTTACCAGCTTGTAATAACTTACCTGGATCTGCCAGGGCAAAATCCCATTCTCGTTCAGTCGCGCTATCCCGTATTTCTTTACCGCATCATCCCACTTCCGCGGTATACTGTCTATATCTTTTTCGTAGAGCTCCACATCCAGATAATGCCGTGGCGCCTCAGAAGTATCCGCATACCTGCGTTTGTCGGCGTCGACCGCATGGTCCGAAAGGTATTGGATATTGGCCTTATAAAACCTGCTGATCCCGGAGGGCAGTGAAAAAACCGCATACCGGGTGATGCGCATATGTGCAAAAAAGCCCCATGACCCCAAGGAAAACAGCACAATAAGCGCAAAAAAATAGCGGATGAAACATTTCATCCGCTAAATTATACAAGTAACGCCAAACAGCTCTATTTGTCTATGCTTTTTCCCTTCATAGCCGATGAAACGGCCACATCCATCACACGCTCTGCAAACGGACGGGTAAACTCATTCAGCTCATCAGCTTTCTTCAGGATATCATCCTTCTCTGCCGTACCCAAAGCAGTTTTCAATGCGGCTATATGTTCCTTAGTATTGCTGATCTCATCAGCAGTCAGGTAAACCCCATGCTTTTCTATAAAGCGTTCTGCGGTATATACCAACTGCTCACCCTCGCTGCGTGCTTCTATCAGCATACGTTGTTCCACATCGCTCTTTGCATGCGTAATGCTGTCTATCAGCATTTTTTCTACAGTATCATCGGTCAGGCCATAACTAGGCTTAATGTCTACTTCCTGTTTCACGCCCGATCTCAGCTCTATCGCCTGTACCGTCAGGATGCCATCCGCATTCAATAAGAAGTTTATATCCACCTTAGGCAAGCCAGCAGGCATCGCTGGAATTCCTTTCAGGTCAAATTCAGCCAGTTTTCTGTTCTCCTGCACCAGATCCCTTTCTCCCTGATAAACAGAGATTTTCATATTCACCTGTCCGTCAAGTGAAGTCGTGTATTGTCGGCCGGCTTTAGTGGGGACCTTAGCATTCCTTGGGATGATCACATCCATCAGGCCGCCCATGGTTTCAATACCCAGCGACAAAGGTGTTACATCCAGCAGCAGGATGTCAGAGCGGTTACCTGCCAGAATATCGGCTTGTATGGCTGCACCTAATGCCACTACCTCATCCGGATTGATTTGGTCATGTGGCTTGCGGTCAAAGAAACTCGCTACTGCCTGCTTCACATATGGCGTGCGGGTAGAACCACCCACCAATACTACTTCATCAATATCCGAGATGCTCAGTTTTGCATCGTTCAGTGCCTGTTTGCAGGAGTCTATCGTTTCCGCCACCCTGGCAGCTATTAATTCTTCAAATGTTATTTTAGTGATTGAACACCAGATTTCTCCAAGCTTCTCATTGTAAATATTCTGTGTGGTCAGCGCTATTTTTGCCTCTTCCGCTTTAAGTCGCAGTGATTGCATCAGAATGGGATCAGTAGCCAGTTCTTCTTTATTTAACCCGTTTTTTTCTATCCAGTAATGGACAATAGCCCGGTCAAAGTCATCACCGCCCAAAAATGTATTGCCATTGGTAGACAGTACCTCAAATATGCCGTTCTGTATAGCCAGGATGGAAACATCAAAGGTACCGCCGCCCAGATCATATACCGCAATGGTCTTCTGCTGGGTAGGGTCTAAACCCAGTCCGTAAGCCAAACTCGCTGCGGTAGGTTCATTTACTATCCTCAATACATCCAAGCCAGCCAGTCGGCCGGCATCCCGTGTGGCTTGTCGCTGACTATCATTAAAATAGGCCGGTACGGTGATCACAGCCCGGTTTACCGGAGTCTTCAGCGCATGTTCCGCACGCGCTTTCAGTTCTTTCAGGATCTCGGCAGAGAGTTCTATCGGCGTATAAAATTTATCCCCCGCTTTGATCTTTACCAATGAATCATTCTCATCATCAATGATCTTATAGGAAAACGTGTCCTGGTGACCGGCCACATCTTTGTACGACCTGCCCAATAACCGCTTTACCGAAAATATCGTATTGGAAGGATCAGTAGTTAAAAATTCTTTAGCTTCATTTCCTACCAAAGCATCACCCATGTTATTAAAATGTACTACAGAAGGCACCAAAAGTCCCTTTCCGGTATCATTGATCACCTGTGGGTTCTTCTCCGGATTGATAAAAGCAACCAAACTATTGGTAGTGCCCAGATCAATTCCTACGATAATCTCTTCTTGTTGAAACGAACCTGTAGCCAGGTTGATGGATATCTTTGCCATAGTACGGCAAATTTACAAATCTTTTTTATGGATATTGTAAAGCCAAAGTACTATATCCTGATAGCTGTCGGTACCTTTTGACTGGTTGTTGAGCTTCAGGAATTTATCAAAGCTCATGTCCATATAACCGTACATCTCGCTATTGTATTTCAGCCAGAAGGCCCTGTCGCGGTCCAGTTCGGCAATGGTTTTTTTATTGATCGTACGGTACACGATATCATAGATCTCAGGAAAGGCTTTGCCCAGCTCAACCAATACGCTTCTCAGCATCGCATAATAGCCCGAATACTGAAACTCTATGTCGTCACTATGTATCGAAGCCAGGTATCCGATCAGATTGGCCTCGTCCTCCCGGCCTATACCCAGCTGGTGGGCAATCTCGTGACAGGTCACAAAAGGCAAACTCGTATTTGGCAGGTGCATGTTTACATTGGCTTCGCCTGATAGGGGGTTATAATAACCCTCTACGCCCAATCGGGTAATCAGTAGTTCGTTCAGGACAAACTTAACCGCAGGCACCGGATATTGAAAAAATGGATTCAACCGGGCCATATTCTTATATGCCGTATCAGCTGTTTTCTCCAGTGCGGCTATATTCCATTTAGCACGTGGTTTTCTTTCCTTTTGCAGCGCATTTATTTTCTTAATCAGGAAGTTGCCTAAAGAAAGCAATTCGGCCTTTGTATATTTCTGGTTGCTGATGCCCAACTGGTATGCCACCGGCAATCTTGAATAATTCAATCCCCAGCTCAACTTAAATACGATATAAAGTATCAATGAAAAATTGACTACCTGCAAAGGAATCACCCAACTATCGCTCATAACCAGCCGCTTTTTAAACAACTTAATAAAGAACTGCACTACGTTTACCAGCACATAAATGACCAGCGCAGCATACAGGAAATCACCAATAGGAAATGGAAACAGGGAACTAACAAAACGCTGAAGGATGGAAGTGTATACATATAATCCATTGGAATACATTGACTCTACCAATAAAGGAAAGAAGCCAAGCAAAAACACCAGACCTGCCACAAGACAAGTAATGCCAACTTTAGTCAGTAATGTTTTGTGCAATCCGGACAGTTTCGCCATCAGATCAGCGGTTGAATTGAAGTCTCTTTCCTATCTCATTGGTCATAAACTTACCCCGCTGATAGGCCAGGTTTCCTGATATAAAAGTATGGGTGATCTCTGCCTGGAAAGTCTGGCCTTCAAAAGGCGACCAGCCGCATTTGTATAGCACATTTTGTCGGGTTACTTTATATGGATCATTCAGATTCACCAGCACCAGGTCAGCCCAGTAGCCCTCTCTGATAAATCCTCTTTTTTCTATTTCAAAGCAGGTAGCCACATTATGAGCAGTCTTTTCTGCGATCTGTACCAGCGAGATCTTTCCCTGATGGTACATTTCAAAAAGTGCAGAAAGCGCATGCTGTACCAGCGGGCCGCCAGATGGTGCCTGCAGGTAAGGCTGTTCTTTCTCTTCAATGGTATGCGGGGCATGATCGGTGGCAATGATGTCAATATGCCCGTCCAAAACGCCTTTCAATATCGCATCCTTATCTGTAGCAGTCTTCACCGCAGGGTTCCATTTTATCCAGTTGCCCTTTGTGGCATAGTCGCTGTCGTCAAACCAAAGGTGGTGCACACAAGCCTCCGCTGTAATCTTTTTATCTTTTAATGGGGTTATGTTGTCAAACAAAGCCACTTCCTTAGCTGTCGAAATGTGCAGGATGTGCAGCCTTGTCGCATATCTTTTGGCCAACTCTACCGCCATCGAAGAGGACTTATAACAAGCCTCCGCACTGCGGATCAGCGGGTGCATGTCCACTGTAATATTTTCTCCATACCGCGCCTTAAACGCTGCCATGTTTTGCTGTATCGTCTGTTCATCTTCACAATGCGTAGCAACCAGTATAGGTGCTTCCTTAAAGATGTTTTCCAGTACTTGCTCATTGTCTACCAGCATGTTGCCTGTAGAAGAACCCATGAATACCTTGATCCCGCAAACATTCTTGGGATCTGTTTTCAATACCTCCTCGATATTCGTATTGGAAGCACCCATAAAGAAGGAATAGTTGGCCAGCGACACTTCCGAAGCGATCTTATATTTATCTGCCAGCAGCTCCTGGGTCAGCGTATTAGGTACCGTATTGGGCATTTCCATGAAGGAAGTAATCCCACCCGCCACAGCCGCCATGCTCTCCGTAAAGATATCCGCCTTGTGCGTCAGTCCCGGCTCTCTGAAATGCACCTGATCATCTATCATACCCGGAAACAGATGCAAGCCTTCGGCATTGACCTCAGTAGCTCCCGGCTCGGAAATACCGGCAGCAATTTTTTCAATAAATCCCCCTTTAATCAGGATATCCGCAACAATGATCTGCCCTTCATTCACTATTGAAGCGCCTTTTATCAATATGGTATTCATACAGTCAAAGCTAAAAAAAATATGCTTTTATAAGCTTTGTCAATCATAAATAGTTATTTCTCTGTCATTTCTGTGGCATAACCGAGAGATTGTCCGCCAACTTCAGTACTTAAAACCCCCGGAACTTTAACTTCGCAGCGGATTCCTTAGATTTACCAAACCAAATAATACGAGATGATTAAAAAGTTAGGCGCAATACTGTTCTCCACCCGGACTACGGGCACCATGTTGATTTTGTTTGCTTTTGCCATGGCAATGGGTACGTTTGTAGAAAATGACTATGGTACACCAGTTGCAAAAGCTTTAATATACGATTGTTGGTGGTTCGAACTGATCATGATCATCCTGGTGCTTAATTTTCTGGGTAATATCAGCAGATACCGGCTTTACCAAAGAAAAAAACTGCCTTTATTGGTATTCCACCTTGCGTTTGTGCTGATTTTTATTGGTGGCGCCGTCACCCGGTATATCAGTTTTGAAGGATCTATGTCAATCGGGGAAGGTGAATCCAGCAATTCGATTGTGACCGATAAGACGTTTTTTAAAGTCCACATAGGCAATGAAAATAATGCGCTTGCTTATAAGGATCTCCCGGTGACCCTGCTCTCAGACCGTGTGCCATTTTATCTAAAGCCCTTTAAGAGAGATTTCGAAGAAGAATATGATTTTTACGGCGAGCGGGTCAAGCTGAAAGTTATTGGTTTTTATCCCCGTGCACAAGATTCCCTGATCAAAGATGCCGGTGGCGTGTCTACCTTACATTTGGTTGTACTTGAAAACGGAAAGCGCGTCAACAAATACATTACTTCTGGTAGTGTGCTGCTCATTCAGAACCTGTTGGTAGGGTTCAATAAGGAAACTGAGGGGGCTATCAATATTTCTAACGCAAGCGGCAGTTTACAGATATCCTCCTCTTATGAAGGCAATTACATGATTATGGCTACCCAGGAGCGCAAAACTGTTTCAGGCAATAGTGAAGCAAATGAATTTCATATGAGAAGCCTGTACACCTATGGCTCCCTGGCTTTCGTAGTTCCGGAAGCGCCAGTCCCGGCCCGGATCATCCACCTGGAAGGCGATAAAAAGACCCATGAAAACGATCCGGACCTGGTACAGCTCGCCATCACTACGAATAAAGCCACCGATACCGTGTCATTCTACGGAGGCAGGGGCTTCACTGATTTTCAGCAACAAGTCCAGGTGGGCGACCTCAGGCTCTCGCTGGCTTATGGCTCCAAGATTTATGAAACTCCTTTTTCATTGAAGCTCACTGATTTTAAAATGGAAAAATATCCGGGTAGCGAAAGCCCGTCATCCTATTCCTCAGACGTGATGATACAGGACAATGGCAAAGAAACCCCATACAAGATTTATATGAACCATGTATTGGACCATTCAGGCTACCGCTTCTTTCAGTCTAGTTTCTATCCCGATGAAAAAGGTACCATCCTTTCGGTAAACCATGATGCCTGGGGCACCAACATTACTTACATTGGTTATACTTTGCTTTTTCTCGGCATGTTTGTCACCCTTTTTTGGAGAGGCACCCATTTCTCAAAGCTCAACGAGCAACTGAAGCAGCTGTCAAAAACTACAAAAGTGACCTTGCTCTGCTTGTCTTTCCTGGCTTTAGGGCAGGGGGCATATAGCGAGGAGATTGATACGCATGGCACCAATGGCGCTAAGGAGCATGAGCACCATGCAAATGATGGTCATGACCATTCCGGACATGATCACGGACCTGCACTGCCTGCTTCCGAAAGTGAAAAGGCAAACATGCAGCAAATGCTGGCCGCACAAGCAGTGGATGCCAGATCTTTTGCGGCAACGGTACAGATCGATCCTGCCCATGCAGAACACTTTGGCCGTTTGCTGGTCCAGGACTTTGACGGAAGGATTGAGCCCATCAATACACTTGCCTTAGAGATCTTAAGAAAGATTCATGGCAAAGAGCGCTTTCACTCCTTAAATGCCAATCAGTTTTTGCTAGCTATCTCCAGTTCGCCGCTCAAATGGCTCACTGTACCCTTGATTCAGATTTCTGCCAAGGGTGGAAATGAAGCTTTGAAGAAATTGAAAGCAGATGAGAATGGTTACACTACCATGATCAATTTGCTGACTATTGGCGGGGATGGCTCTGCGGAATTCATCCTGGCTGATGACTACAGGAAGGCCTTCGCCAAAAAACCTGCAGATCAGGGTACTTACGATAAGTTTGTACTCGAGCTGAATGACAAGTTGTATGCCATGCAACAGTTGATAGATGGGCATTATTTACGGATTCTGCCCCTTGCAGGCGACAAGAACAATACCTGGGTAGCCATGCCTTACGATCCGGTTAGCGGACAATTGAACAATCCCGTAGCACTTTATTTCTCCAGTGTGGTTGCCGCACAGTCTGCCAACAACTGGAAGGGGGTAGATGATAAACTAAATCACATAAAACAATTGCAACTAAAGCACGGTAAGGATGTTGTCCCTTCCGAGGCAAAGATTGAATGGGAAATCAGGTACAATTCATGGAACCTTTTCCTGAAGATCATGATCGTTTATTCCATATTGGGAACTATCATCCTGGCCCTCGCTTTTATCCGTTTATTCAAACAAAACAAATTGCTGGACCGTTTTGTGCTGGTGCTCCTAATATTGATCGGAACAGCAGCAGCCCTTCAGGCAATGGGTTTAGGTGTACGCTGGTACATTTCCGGGCATGAGCCATGGAGTAACGGCTATGAAGCGGTACTTTTCATCAGTTGGATCGGTGTTTTATCAGGGATGTTGCTTTATCGCAACAGCAATGCTTTCATTCTGGCAGCAGGGTGTTTGATTGCCGTCATCCTCATGGGCTTTGCGCATGGAGGTTCGCAGATGAACCCACAAATCACCCCGCTAGTACCCGTATTGAAGTCCTACTGGCTAATGATCCATGTGGCCATCATCACATCCAGTTATGGTTTTTTCGGCCTCAGTGCCTTACTCGGCACGGTGGTATTGATCTTGTTTATCATCGATAACGATAAAATAGCTGCCAAAGTGAAGTCTTCTGTTGCGGAACTCAGTATTGTGAATGAGCTTTCTCTGACAGTCGGCGTGTTCCTGCTGACAGTAGGTACATTCCTGGGTGGAATCTGGGCCAATGAAAGCTGGGGACGGTATTGGAGCTGGGATCCTAAAGAAACCTGGGCGTTCATTTCTGTGATCGTCTATGCCTTTGTTCTTCACGTTAGGCTCATCCCAAAAATGCAAAGCAAATACCTCTTCAACCTGTTGTCTTTGATTAGCTTCTCTACCATAATCATGACTTATTTCGGTGTCAACTACTATCTGTCCGGCTTGCATTCTTATGCTCAGGGCGATCCGGTACCGGTTCCGGACTGGGTATATATTACCGTGGCAGCAGTATTCCTGCTGGCATTAGTTGCATACCTGCGGCATGCCAACAGGAAAAGAAACCCGATCAAATAAATTTTGCCTATTTTTGCCAAATGCCCAAAAAATTCGAAGAGTTTAACCTAAACCGACAGATTTTAAACGCTGTAGAAGACGCAGGGTTTACCATAGCTACCCCGATACAGGAAAAAGCCATAGCACCGGTATTGTCAGGACAGGATATATTCGGCATCGCCGAAACAGGTACCGGAAAAACCGCTGCCTATGTATTGCCAATCCTGATGCAGCTGAAATATGCCCAGCATGATTCTGCGCGTGCGCTCATATTAGCGCCGACAAGGGAGCTGGCCATGCAGATCACCGAGCACGTAGTACTCTTTTCTAAATACACCGACCTGCGCACTGTAGTCGTGTATGGCGGCCTTGGGCCCAAGACCCAGATCGAACAGCTAAAGAAAGGCGTAGACATCATCGTAGCTACGCCAGGAAGGTTCCTGGATATCTACTTGGCCGGACACATCAACACCCAGTACCTGAAGTTTCTGGTGCTGGATGAAGCCGATAAAATGATGGACATGGGCTTTATTGGCTCCATCCACAGAATACTCGAGGTAGTGCCCCGCAAACGTCAAAACTTGCTTTTCTCTGCCACCATGAGTGATCTGGTACAGAAGATAGCCGGCGATTTCTTAAAGCACCCAACCATAATAGAGGTTGCCCAGCAAGCCACCCCGGCCGCTACCGTGACACAATCACTGTACGAGGTGCCCAATTTCAAAACCAAGATCAACCTCCTCCAGCATTTGATGAAAGACGATGAAGCCTTCAACAGGCTGATCATCTTTTGCAAAACCAAGGTGGTGGCCGACAATATATTCAGCTTCATAGAGCGCCGCTTTGGTGCCGATCAGGTGCGTGTGATCCATGCCAACAAAGGCCAGAACACCCGCATCAATTCTATCAATGACTTTAAAGAAGGAAATATCAGGGTGCTGGTAGCTACCGATGTAGCCTCCAGAGGTATCGACGTATCTGAAGTAAGCCATGTGATCAACTTCGATGTGCCCATCATCATCGAAGACTATGTACACAGGATAGGCCGTACAGGGAGGGCCTACGCCAAAGGAGATGCCCTGACCTTCTGCAGTCCGGCTGAAAAATATTACATTCAGAAAATACAAAAGTTGATCAGACAGGAAATCCCTGTTGTACCTTTGCCTACTGAAGTTTTTGTGGAAGAAACCCCTTACGAAGAGAAGCAGGCCATCAACCGTGCCATTGACGATCAGAAACGTAAGGATGATCCCGACTTTAAAGGTGCTTTTCACGAGAAAAAACATGCTGCCGCTATTGCCGCTGCCGCACGAAATAAAACGAACAAGCAACCGGCCTGGAAGACCAAGAAATTTAAAAAGTAACACCCTTGAAAGTAAAGCTGACCCCGCTCAATATTGTATCGTCGATATGCCTCGTAGCCAGTGTATTGTTGTTCACCAGTAAACAAGCACCACGCCCACAGCACATCGATATTACACCTATGCTGGCCTGGTTATCCTTGCTTTCGGCCGTGGTCTTTTTTATATCCGATCTAATATTCAGGAGGTTTATCCTCAGTCTGAAGAAACTTTGGATAGTAGAGGGGGTGTTGGTTACGTTTATCATAGTTTTAATACTGATCATCACCTCCAGTTTAAAGTAAAGGACAATACAGGATAAAGAAAGAAAAAAAACAAAAAAACATAAACACTACCCAGTATAATCATATAAAAAGCACTATAATTAATGAAACAAGCAGAGATCAAAATCACAGTAGAATTAGATGACAACAATGTGCCTGAAAACATCCTATGGGAATCTACAGATGCAAAAACCCAGGAACAAGTACCTGTTAAATCTATGATGCTGGCCCTGTGGGACCACAATTATAAAAACTCTATGCGCATAGATCTCTGGACTAAAGACATGCCGGTAGACGAGATGAAGCGGTTCTTTTACGAAACCCTGCAGACCATGGGCGACAGCTTCTTAAAAGCAACAGGAGAGAAGCTGATCGTAGAAGACCTGCGTGACTACTGCGCGCACTTTGCAGATAAAATGGGCATCAACACTCAAGGATAAATACGCAACGATAAAATGAAAGCACAAGGAATAGCAGGATCTGTAATCCTGGCAGCAGGTGGTTTATGCCCACTGATGCACATCCCTATTATGGGCAACTGGAACTATTTTGACATCGACATCCGGCTTACCATCGCGTTTTATATCCTAGTGGTAATAGCCTTGGTTGGCTCTTTAGCCAATAAAACCGGATTGATCAGATTTGCCGGATGGGGTGCTATTGTGCTTGCCTTAATCACCCTTGCGGGCATCTATTTCAAGGCCCACGATTCATTTGGCTTCCTGCATTTCAGGAAACTGGTAAACCTGGCTGCAGGCCTGGTAAAATACAAATGGGGCTGGTTTGTAATACTGGCGGGTTCATTGTTGCTCATCACCATCAGAAAGCCAAAAGTAATAGCCGTAAACCCGATGTAAGTATAGGCATTACGCAAAAAATCTATTAAGAAAATCAACCTGTAAACAACCGCGGTTCAAATACTTTGAATAAATTTGTGCCTTCTTTTGCGCTTATAAACTGATTGCTTTAACTGCTCGTCTCCGGTAATGATGCTGATATTGCCGTCTACTTCCATAATGGCCAGTTTTACGTCCTTGTATTTTTCCACCCCGTGCTCCCGCATCGCTTCTTCCAGCTCCCCATTGGTGATTTCCAATTTACTCAACATGTCGAAATTCAACTTTCCATGCCTGATCAAGATCTCCGGATGCTCCGATATCAGGTCCCTAAACCGCTTACTTTTAAACATCAGTTTCTTCAAGGCAAAGTTCAAAGCAAACAACACTGCGGCAGCTACCAAACCTCCTGCTAAACTCGTATTATTGCCCACCATGGCATTTTGAACCGCATTACTGATCAGCAGGATTAGCACCACATCCGTAGTGTTCAACTGTGAAAGCTCCTTTTTGCCCGTCAGCCTGATCGCCACCAGCATAAACGCATACACCGCCAGACTTCTTAATACTATATCAACGTACTCATTCATGGCCAGTTCTGTTTATCATTGTAATACAATAATATTGATATTTTAAATGATAAATATCCGCCAGCGGATAAAAATATCTGATTTAAATTATCTTTGCCGCTACATGCAGTTATTACATCAGGTAAAATATTTGGTAAAGAAAGAACTTGTGCTCGAATGGCGCTCCAAATATGCCATCAATGGCGTACTGCTCTACGTAGTGTCCACTGTTTTTGTATGCTTTCTTTCCTTTGTAAGTGTAATCCCAGTCACCTGGAATGCACTGTTCTGGATCATTATGCTCTTTGCCTCTATCAATGCAGTGTCCAAAGGCTTTCTGCAGGAAAGCAAAGGCCGGCAGCTGTATATTTATACCCTGGCCAGTCCGCTGGCACTCATCATTTCCAAAACCATCTATAATGTAATGCTAATGATGGTGCTGACCGTCATAGCCTTAGCTTTTTATATGCTTGTTTTCGACTACGTCCCTCAGGATCTTGGTTTGTATATCGTCGCCACTATACTGGGTAGTTTAAGCTTTTCCACCATCTTTACCATGGTCTCCGCAATCGCTTCAAAGGCAGGTAACGGGGGTATGCTGATGGCGATATTGAGTTTTCCTGTGATCATTCCGGTGCTGATTGTACTCATCAAACTCACCAAAAACGCCGTAGATGGACTGGACAGAAGTGTTAGTCTGGACGAAATAGGCCTCCTGCTCATCATCAACGGACTCGTTGCAGGAGTGACACTTTTACTGTTCCCATATCTCTGGAGAGATTAAAATATAGGTCAGAATAATTTCTAAACTTCTGGGGGTAACAAATTCTGCTTTAGTTGATATACTAATAACTAAACAGTTTTAAACCTTTAAAAAACCAGATCATGAAAAAGTATTTATCTATCATCGCATTAGTATTTGTAAGTTCAGTAACCATGGCACAGAGCAATGAAAAATCAACTGAAGCCAGCAAAACCAAGCCAGCAGGAATTATAGGCCAGGGTGCATCTCTCTTGGGCGGCGCTTTACCGGGCGGCGCAGTGATCAGCAACAGAATTTCGATGAATGTAACTGTAGGCAAGCAAACCCAGGGCGCTACTTTTGGCGAAAAAGTCAATGCAGGCCTGCATGCGGCAGAGTCAGCAGTAGCTCAGGGTTCATCAGTGAAACAAGATTCAACATCATTACAAACTTCAACCAAACAAGCATCCGGCAATACAAGTCCATTGTACGATGCACAAGGGCTTGAAGTACAAAATCCTCTTTATAAATCTGAGACAAAAACAACACGCCCAATAGGCCCTATCAAAGGTGTGATTGTAAAGGGAGGCAAAAATTAGTTTGCCCTTTAGTTTGGGGCTAAAGGAAAATGGCTACCTTAACGTCAAAGACGATTTTAGTATACATGAAAATAGCTACCTACAATGTAAACGGTGTAAATGGCCGGCTTCCCGTTCTCCTTCGCTGGCTTGAAGAAACCAAACCAGATGTAGCCTGCCTGCAGGAATTAAAAGCCCCGCAGGAGAAATTTCCCCTGCAAGCCATCAATGATGCCGGCTATCATGCTATCTGGCATGGACAGAAAAGCTGGAATGGTGTAGCAATCCTGTCCCGCACCGAGATCAAAGAACTGAAGACAGGCTTGCCCGGAGATGATGAAGACTTGCAAAGCCGATATATAGAAGCCTTCATCAATGGAATTGTAATAGGCTGCTTGTATCTGCCAAATGGCAATCCCGCACCTGGCCCTAAGTTCGATTATAAACTAGCCTGGTTTGAGCGCCTTGCACTCCACGCTGCAGGTCTCTTAAAACATGACCTGCCCGTAGTGTTGGTAGGCGATTATAATGTGATGCCAACCGAACTCGATGTATACAAACCTGAGCGCTGGGTAGATGATGCGCTTTTCCGCCCTGAAACCCGTGAAGCCTTTCACCACCTAATAGCCCAAGGCTGGACAGATGCCATCCGTAAGCTGTATCCAACCGAAAAGATCTATACTTTTTATGACTACTTCCGCAATGCCTATGCCCGAGATGCAGGATTGCGCATTGATCACTTTTTATTAAGCCCCCAACTCGAAGGGCGACTTGTTAATGCTGCTGTAGACAGACATGTACGGGGCTGGGAAAAATCTAGCGACCATTGTCCTGTGTGGATAGAGCTGGAGGACTAGGCGGTCAAGACATTTAATAGCACTGCCAATTAATTATTAAAATTGGCTTCTTTATTTGAGAAGCTTATTGATGAATTCTGTTACTTTGGGATTGCCGTAATCAGCGGCGCCCGAATGCGAGAAAACGATTCTTCCGGTTTTATCGAGGATAACGGTAGTGGGTAGGGAACCTGAAAAATACACATCAGGGATGGCTGAGGCAGGGATGAATACCGGCATAGTTAGCTTTTTCTTTTTCATGAATGCAAAAGATTTTGCATAATTGCCATCTGCATCTACTAGTAGAAATTGTACGTTTTTGTTGTCTTTGAACTGATTGTAGAGCTTCTGTATAGCAGGCATTTCGGCGATGCAGGGTGGGCACCAGGTAGCCCAGAAGTTTAAAAAAACTACTTTACCTTTTAATTCGGATAGTTTGATTGTATTGTTTGCGCCATCAAGAAATGCTGCATCAGGGATAGCGGCTTGGTTTGAAGAAGTTTTGATTTTGTTAGTAGAACGGGTATTGGAGTCTTGGATTTGTGATACATTCTCCGGAATATCTGGCTGAAATAGCCCTACTTTCATCAGGCCCTGCATCGTCCATCCTTTGAAATCAGGGATAAAGACCATCGCAAGTGCGAAACAGATTAACAATGCTGTGATAAGGTTAGAAAAGCTTAGCAGTTTTTTCTTTGGTGCTTGTTCTGCGGGTTTTGGAGTATGTGTGTTTTCAATGGCCATATTTACAAAGGAACTATTTTCTTTTTGGATATTGGTTACCAGTCGCATTTGTGATTACCTTTGTCTTTCATTAAATTGCATTCGGATTAACCTGGTCAGTCCTGTACAATTACCTTATATTAAAACTGCTTGGATACAATGAAAGAAACCAAAATATCTGATCCCGAACTTGGTGCCGGAATTTATACAATTCCGGATGTGGCTTTTATTTTAAGGCTGCCGCAAGCTAAAGTTCGTCGCTGGATGAAAGAGTTTTGGGATGGGAGACTGGGGAAAGATTATGAAGTAAAATATTCGCATGGAGAAGGGAGAGAGAAGGTAACCAAGTTTCATACGCTTATTGAGTTTTATGTTTTTTATCAGTTGCGGGAATTGGGCATCAGTACCAAGCAAATATTTCTGGCACATAGGGATATTTCATCGCAATTGAATACAGCCTATCCTTTTGCTTCTTCTAAAGTGCTTTCTGATGGCAAAAGTATTTTGTTTGAACTGAATGACGGCACACTTGTGAATGCTGATGAAAGTAAACAGTCTGTTTTTAAGGAAATTATTGAGTCGTTTTGTAAGAAAATTGAGTTTTCTTCTACTGATATTGCGCAGTGTTTTTATCCAATGGGGAGGGATAAGCACATTGTTGTCGATCCGCATCATCAATTTGGGCAACCAACCATTGAGAATACCAATATTTTGGCAGAAACGATATTTGATCTTTTCAAGGCAGGCGAGTCTATTGACTTTCTAGCACGATTGTACCAACTGCCTATAAAGGAAATCAAAGATGCAATAACGTTTTATACCCCTAAGTCAGCTGCATGATTAAGGTATTGCTCGACGAGAATTTATCGGAGTATTTTGCCGAAGGTCTAAACCAATTGCAATATCCATTGGGCGATGGTATTGAGGTGACTTCAATTGCGAAAGCCTTTCACAAAGGTATTAAGGATGAAGAATGGATACCTAAATGGGGTGATCTGTCAGGTATTTTCATTACACAGGACATTAGGATAGTGACCACTAAACAGCAGGCCTTATTACTGGAAAAGCATAAGATTGGTGCCTTTTTTCTTAAGTGCCCTAAAGGATATGGATATTGGCATAAAGTGGAACTAGTTGTAAAGCATTGGCCTGAGATTGTCAGGATTATTAAAAAGAATAAAACCCCTTATTCCTTTTTTATCACTCCAAGGAAGATCGAAAGATGGTAGAACGTAGCACTTGAGATCAGCAAAACCCTCATTTACATCTTTATGATGAAAATACAATACCCAGTTATTATATTTGGCGCTGTTTAAATCAATATAGATGTATAAGAACTGGTGGAAAATATTGGGCGCGGTGCTGGTAGTTTATAGCACGGTATGCGGCTTTTTAGCTGGTGTGCCTAGTTTGGCTATTCTGAATGAAAGCATCAGAAACCTTTATTTTCATGTTCCGATGTGGTTTGGGATGATCGTTTTGTTTAGCATATCTGTATATTACAGTGTGAAATACCTGAGCACCAACGATCCTGATCATGATTTGAAAGCGGTAGAAAGTATCAATATTGGGGTGGTATACGGTATATTGGGCATCGTGACCGGATCCATCTGGGCCAAGTATACATGGGGACAGGCCTGGAGCTTTGATGTAAAGCAAAACTTTGCGGCGATAGCGCTGTTGCTGTACTTTGCTTACCTGGTACTGCGCAATGCGATAGACGAGGAACAGAAGCGGGCCAAGATCTCTGCTATATATAACATTTTTGCGTTTCCGATAATGGTGGTGCTGCTGTTTGTGTTGCCACGTATGGCAGACTCGCTGCATCCGGGCAATGGCGGTAATCCTGGTTTTAACAGTTATGACCTGGATAGCCGTATGCGGGCGGTGTTTTATCCTGCCTGCCTGGGCTGGATATTGATAGGCTGCTGGATTTATAACCTCAGATACAGGATTCGTAAGATAGAAAACAAACAAAATTCATAAAATGAAGAAGTTCATAATCGCATTAATTTTGGTATTGAATACCGTACAGTTGTTTGCCCGTGAGACTGGAGTAGAGATGGCAGAGGTGATGCGCAGCAATGGTAAGATATATGTTGTGGTAGCCTGTGTGGTAATAATACTGCTTGGTTTGTTGGTTTATCTATTCTCTTTGGATAAAAGATTAAAAAAAATAGAAAAAAAATCTTGAGATAAAAACCAATTTTAAATTGTTTAATCGTCGTTTTTAGTAGTTTTTTACCGTAGTGTGTCAGTTACACTAAGTGCTTTGCGATTTGCTTTAATCACTTTTTTTAGTGCAATTTTGCACTGTAATAGTAACTTATTTCAATTCATAAAAAACAACTAATGGCTAATTTAGCAAATGACACAAATTTTTTTGCAGACGTATGCAAAAATTTTGACAGTGCAGCGCAGTACACTTCCCATCCGGAAGGTCTGTTAACTCAGATTAAAGCTTGTAACAGTGTGTATCGTTTTCAGTTTCCAATTCGCAGGGGGAATGGGTTTGAAGTTATTGATGCATGGCGCGTAGAACACTCTCATCATATGAGCCCGACCAAAGGCGGGATACGTTATAGTGAGATGGTAAATGAAGATGAGGTGATGGCGCTTGCGGCTTTGATGACCTATAAATGTGCCATTGTTAACGTTCCTTTTGGTGGCGCAAAAGGTGGGATCTGTATCAATCCGAAAAACTATTCGGTAGCTGAACTGGAAACCATTACCCGTCGTTATACGACAGAATTGATCAAAAAGAATTTTATTGGTCCCGGCATTGATGTTCCTGCTCCTGATTATGGATCAGGTGAACGTGAAATGAGCTGGATTGCAGATACTTATATGACTATGAATCCGGGCCAACTGGATGCATTGGGCTGTGTGACAGGAAAGCCTATCGCTTTGCATGGGATCCGCGGACGTAAGGAAGCTACCGGTCGCGGGGTTGCCTATGCCGTTAGAGAATGTGTAAATGTGGCTGAGGATATGGCTAAGATCGGCTTCAAAGCCGGTTTGGGTGATAAGCGGGTGATTGTACAGGGCTTGGGTAATGTGGGTTACCACTCTGCTAAGTTTCTGGCAGAGTTTGGTGCCACAATAGTTGGCCTTTGCGAATTTGAAGGTGCTATCTATAATGCAAATGGATTAAATGTGGATGAGGTATTTGCACATCGTAAAAATACAGGTTCGATACTGGGCTTTCCGGGTGCGACTGATTTTAAGAACTCAATGGAAGGTTTGGAGCAGCCCTGCGAGATTCTTGTGCCGGCAGCACTGGAGAACCAGTTGACCGTTCATAATATAAAAAATATTAAGGCCAGGATTATTGCAGAAGGAGCAAATGGGCCAACTACTCCGGAGGCTGAGACATTGTTTACAGAAATGGGTGGCATGATTATCCCTGATATGTATTGCAATGCAGGCGGGGTAACGGTGTCTTACTTTGAATGGCTGAAAAATCTTTCGCATGTGGCTTTTGGACGCATGGAGAATCGCTATGCGGAGAATTCAAATGCCAATCTGATCAATACCCTTGAGAACCTGACAGGTAAAAAGATTCCTGCAGAGAACCGTTTAATGATTGTTAAGGGTGCTTCTGAAATGGAATTGGTAAACTCCGGACTGGAAGATACCATGATCCATTCTTATCACGAGATCAGGGAAAACTTGATTACTAAGCCAGGGGTTGAGACTTTGAGAACAGCAGCCTTTGTGGGCTCTATCGATAAAATTGCGGTTTCCTACATGAACCTTGGCGTTTGGCCATAAGAATTTATTTGTTTTTGATTTTTAGCCCGTATTACTAAAAAGTAATGCGGGTTTTTTTATTGTCAGAGTTTTGCTATTAGTTGAAAAGCAGGAAATCAATGCTTATTAAATACCGTATATTGTAAGAAGCAGAATCTATGAAGATTAAGGTAGTAATATGGAGCATGTTATCGGTTCTTTTCGTGGCGTGCGGCGGGGGACAAAATCTGGAAAGTAAAAATGGCTTTGCGGTACTGCGTGCTCCAAAGCCAGGAGAAAGGGTTGCTAACTTTGCCGGGGGATGTTTTTGGGCAATGCATGAATGTATGATTGAGCTAAAGGGTGTAAATACTGTGGTGAGCGGGTATGCCGGCGGCACTAAAGCCAATCCAACTTACGAGGAGGTATTGACCAAAAAAACCGGTCATGCTGAGTCGGTACAGGTATATTATGATCCTGCTATTATCAGTTTTGAGCAATTGACGGAAGCATTTTTTCATTCACATGATCCGACGCAGATTGACGGACAGGGCCCTGACAGGGGGTCTGACTACCGGTCTGTGGCTTATTATCGGAGTGTAGAAGAGCGGGCCATCATTTTCAGCTTGATGGCCAAGATAGATGCCGGGGGAGGATATGACAATCCGGTCGCTACCGAAGTTGCTCCTTTCAGTGTTTTTTATCCAGCTGAAATAGCACATCAGGATTATTATCAACTCAATATATTTGACCCGTACATCAGGAACGTATCGAAGGCTAAAGTCATGAAACTCAAAAAAACCTTCCCAGATTTGATAAAGAAGGAGTATGTGGATTAGTCAATAAACTGTCATCATCCCGAATTGGGCTGCCTTAAAGGATTTTAGGTGCTTATAATTTTTATCTTTGTCCCTTTCTATAATATTATTAAGACCATGAGAAAGAGTGCAATTATTGGTTTAATTACGATAGCGATATGTGTAGGTTTCCTTGTGAGCCTGAGTGCAGATACAAATAGTTATGCTACATTTTCTGAGGCTACTAAAGATTCAAGGGAATTTCATGTGATGGGATACTGGGAGAAAGACAAGGGAACTCAGTATGATGCACAGAAAGATCCCAACCATTTTGGATTTTACATGAAAGACGAGAAAGGCACTGTAAATAAAGTGGTTTATAATGGTACTAAACCCCAGGATTTTGAGCGTTCGGAGAAACTGGTATTGATAGGTGAAATGAAAGAGGGTACTTTTTACTGCTCTAAAATACTCATGAAATGTCCTTCAAAATACAATGACGACCTTGTAGAGGTGAAGCAGGACGGTACAGTAGACGAAAAATACAAATAATCTTAATGGATATACAATTTATTGGAGAGAACCTCCTGGCGGGTAAGATCGGCCAATTCTTTATTGTCTTAGCTTTTGGAGCTTCCTTGTTGTCTACCATCTCTTACTTTTTTGCCACACGTAATAAAGACCTTTCTGATCGGTCATGGACACGTATTGGTCGTATATCTTTCCTGGTAAACTGGGTAGCCATATTGGGTATCGGAGCTACCTTGTTTTATCTGATCTTAAATCATTATAACGAATATTATTACGTTTGGGCGCACTCGTCCAAAGCGCTGCCGGTATATTATATCGTTTCTGCCTTTTGGGAAGGGCAGGAGGGTAGTTTTTGGCTTTGGGCCTTTTGGCAATCATTGCTGGGAGGTATTTTAATCTGGAAAGCAAGGACCTGGGAAAATGGAGTGATGACGGTGGTTGCGTTTTCGCAGGCATTTTTGACCTCAATGCTGCTGGGCGTGGAAATCTTCGGATCAAGAATAGGAAGCTCGCCTTTTATCCTGCTAAGGGATGCTATGGATTTGAAATCGATGGCTCCGGTAGTATTTGCTGATCCTGAGAACTTTAAGAATTATTTGAAATTTATAGTTGACGGCAAGGGATTAAACCCACTGCTTCAGAACTATTGGATGGTGATCCACCCGCCTACCTTATTCCTGGGCTTTGCGAGTATGATCGTTCCATTTGCATATGCCGTAACTGGATTGTGGCAGCGTAAATATAAAGAATGGGTAAAACCAGCTTTGCCTTGGGCATTGTTTGCCGTAATGATATTGGGTACCGGTATTATAATGGGCTCTTTCTGGGCCTATGAAGCGCTTAACTTTGGTGGTTTCTGGGCATGGGACCCGGTAGAAAATGCGTCTATTATTCCATGGCTGATGCTGATTGCAGGGGTGCATGTGATGATTGCTTTTAAAAATACGGGACATGCTTTTTTTACGGCTATCGTATTGATTATCCTAAGTTTCGTATTGGTATTGTATGCGTCGTTCCTTACCAGGAGCGGTATTTTGGGCGATACATCGGTTCACTCGTTTACTGATTTGGGAATGTTTGGCCATTTGATATTGTATAATGTGGTGTTTCTGGCTATCCCAGTGGTACTGCTGATTGTCCGCTGGAAGGAATTGCCGATTACCAATAAAGACGAAGAGACTTACTCGCGTGAATTTTGGATGTTTATTGGTGCACTGGTAATTACTGTAGCCTGTATCCAGGTGATTTTCTCTACCTCAGTACCCGTATTTAATGCTGCCTTTGGAACCAACTTCGCTCCTCCGGTAGATGCGATAAAGTATTATAACCAGTGGCAGGCTCCCTTTGCCATATTGGTGACCATCATTTCAGGCTTTACCCAGTTTATGAAGTATAAAAGAACGGATGTACGTAAGTTTTATAGTTCATTGGTAGCTACATTGGTGCTGGCTATCGTGATTACAGCGGCATTTGTTTACATAACAGCTGTGTATAACAACCTGATGTATATATTATTGACGTTTAGCTGCGTGTTTGCAGTATTGTCAAATGCCAAGATCCTTTCTCAGGGTTTTGGAGGAAAACGTAAGTTGGTCGGCGCTGCAGTTGCACATATAGGTTTTGCCTTATTGCTCCTAGGCGCATTGGTAGCCGCGGCAACCAGTAAGCCTATTTCATTGAATGCCTCCAATTTCATTCCAGTAAAAGATTTTGAGAAAGCAGACAAGCCGGGTGAAAATATTGTGCTTTACAAGAATGAGCCTAAGAAAATGGGTAAATATACAGTTACCTATATCAGTGATACCCTTGTAGCACCGAATACTTTCTTTAAGCTGAACTTTAAAGTTTATGATGAGAAGAGCGGAAAGATTAAAGAAGATTTTGAATTGAACCCGCATATCCAATCGAACGAAACGATGGGACTAATTGCTTCGCCGGATACCAAGCATTACCTGACCAGGGACATTTACACGCACATTACCAGTGCGCCTGAGCCGGAAGCTGCGCATGAAGATCATGAAGGGCATAGCGAAGAAGAGAATTATAAAGCACCGAGGATAATGCAGGTAAGTGAGGGAGATACGCTGCATACCAGCAGTGGTGTGCTGACTGTAAAAGCGCTAAACAATAAGCCCCAGGCTAAAAGCCTGGTATTGGCTGAAAGTGATATTGCTGTTGGGATGCCATTGGAAATAGACGTAAACGGTAAAATATACAAGACCGAGCCGATCTTCCTGATAAAGGGCAATAATGTGTTTGATTTTGCGCGTAATATTGATGAACTGGGTATGCGGTTTAGATTTACTAAGGTGCTTCCTGATGTAGGGAAAGTGGAACTGCAGGTGTTTGAAAAACCTCAGCAGGCTAAAGACTGGGTGGTATTTAAATCTATAGAATTCCCTTTTATTAACCTCTATTGGGTAGGTACAATTGTAATGGTAATAGGATTTATCATTTCCATATTCAGAAGACAAAAGGAAGTTAAGACGCCCTGATGAAAATCGTTTGCATAGGATCTGGAAATGTGGCAACACATATGGCTGGTGAATTTAAGAAAAAAGGCCATGACCTGATCCAGGTGTGGAGCAGAAATTCAGCTCATGCTGAGGTTTTAGCAAGTTCGCTGGCGTCAATGGCGATGACAGATTTAGCTGAAATTGATTTAAATGCAGACCTATACCTGATCGCTATTAAAGATAATGCGATTTCTTCAGTGGTGAGGGCATTAGGTGATGTAAATGGTCTTGTTGTCCATACTTCTGGAGCTACTTCTATTGCTGAACTGGATCGCTTTAGCTCGCACGGTGTGTTATATCCATTGCAGACTTTTTCGAAGGCTAAAGCTGTCGATTTTAAGGATATCCCTTTGTGTATAGAAGCGACAGATGCTGATTCTTTAGATAAACTAAGAACTATTGCAGCGGAATTAAGTAAGCTGGTATATGAAGTAGACAGTGATAAACGTGAAATATTGCACCTGTCGGCCGTGTTTGCCTGTAATTTTGTAAACCATATGTATAATCTGGGCGCGCAGGTGCTTAGGTCTCATGATCTGGACTTTGAAATGTTAAGGCCGCTGATTATGGAAACAGCAATGAAAGTTCAGACGGAAATGCCGGTCAATGTACAGACAGGACCCGCTGTGCGTGATGATGAACAAACGATATTAAAACACCTGGAGCTATTGGAAAGCTCACCGCATTTGAAAGAGATTTATCAAACTTTGAGCGAAAGCATTAAAAAATCGAATTAATAGTATCAATTGCGAGTTTAGGTGCTTATTTTTGAACACGAATTATGAGTATTTTTAAATTAAAAATAAATTTTGAAGAGAAAGGCAAGGAACCTCTCGAACTACCAATAGCCGGTGGGGAATCAGTATTGGATGCCTGTCTGGACAATGGAATAGAGCTGCAGCATAATTGCGGTGGTGTTTGCGGTTGCAGTACCTGCCATGTATATGTGCTGAAGGGAATGGACAATATCCAGGAGATCTCTGAAAAAGAAGAAGATTTTATAGACAGGGCAGTGCGCCCAAGGATTACCTCTAGACTAGGATGTCAGTGTGTAGTAATAGACGGCGATATAGAAGTAACCATACCAGACCAATCAGAATTTTTAGGTCACTAAATTCACTAAATCAATAAGAGAATGATGGAAGATAAATTTGCTTTACCCATATACTGGAATGACCATGAGGATATAGCTCAGGAATTATATGAGAAATTTGGTGACGATTTTAATGAAGCTAAAATATACCGGATCAGGTTTACCGAGTTGATAGAATGGGTATTGGAATTACCTAATTTTAAGGGAACCAGAGAAGAAAGCAGTGAAGGTCATCTGGAGCAGATCCAATCTGCCTGGGTGTACGAATGGAGAGATAACCAGGACTAGCACTATGTTTCTGCAAAAGCTCAAAGACATTACTACAGTGATATTTGACGTTGATGGTGTGCTAACCAATGGGGACATCCTTGCATCAGATAGTGGTGAATTTTTGCGGACTTTTAACATCAAAGATGGTTATGCATTGCAGCTGGCTGTGAAACGTGGTTATCTGGTCTGTGTGATCTCGGGTGGTCATGGTCTGGCCATGCAAAGGCGATTTGAAGGCCTTGGTATACCCGAAATATTTTTGGGAGTATCTGATAAGGTTGGTGTGTATGATACGCTATTGACTAAATACAGCCTCAGCAATGAAGAGATCTTGTACATGGGGGATGATATCCCAGATCTTAAAATAATGCAGCTTGTAGGCCTGCCCACCTGTCCCGCAGATGCGGTTCCGGAGATCAAAGCGGTCTCAGAATATGTTTCTCCTCATGAAGGGGGTAGAATGGCTGTGCGCGACATCATTGAAAAAGTGATGCGGGTACAGGGGAAGTGGTTTGATGAAAACCCTTCGGCGGCCGACTCAGGAAAATAGGGCGGCTTACTGCAACAAGTATGTTACGTTAGCCCATTAAACCTCCAGTGCTTTTTCTCCTCTATATCCTACAAAACATAAACAACAGTATGAAAAAATTATTGATTATCTGCGGATTGTTATTTAGTGTAGTAACATTTGCAAATGCACAAGACGGGCAAGGACGCCGTGGCGGAACTCCTGAAGAAAGAGCTAAGAGACAATCTGAGCAATTGGCCGAGAAGCTGAAATTGAGCGACGATCAAAAGGCAAAAGTGCATGCGATTTATCTGGAGCAAGGCCCGAAAATGAGAAAGCTACGTGATTCACTGGGAGATAACAGAGAGGGCTTTAGAGCAGCTATGACGAAATCTAATGCGCAAAACGAAGCTAAAATTGCTGCAGTTTTGACTGATGATCAGAAAAAAGCTTTTACTGCCTGGATCAAAGAGCGTAATGAAGCAATGAAAAAACGCCAGGAAGCTAATGCTAATGGCAACGGTAATAACAACCGTCGTTAATACTACCTAATTGTAATAATAAAAGCGGCCTTTGGGTCGCTTTTATTATTTTAGCGGAATGTATAAGCAAAGAATCCCTATAATACTGGCATCAAAATCTCCGCGGAGACAGGAACTGATGACTTCGATGAACCTTGATTTCAAAGTATTGTTGAAGGAGGTAGATGAAAGTTATCCTGAAAAGCTCCTCCCGGCAGAAATAGCTGTGTACATTGCAGAGAAGAAAGCAGAAGCCTTTTCTGAGGAAAGTGCAGAAAGCATGGTCATAACGGCAGATACCATCGTGGCTTATAACAATGAGATATTGGGTAAGCCTGAAGATGCTACGCATGCTATTGAGATGCTCAATAAGCTATCAGGCACCAATCATCAGGTATATACTGGTGTGAGTATTGCGCACAAAGATATCCTGCATTCCTTTTATGATGTTACAGAGGTGTTCTTCAGCCCGCTTACAGAAGCACAAATAGCCTATTATGTGACTAATTACAATCCTTTTGATAAAGCAGGTGCTTATGGCATTCAGGACTGGATAGGAGCGGTGGCAGTTAAGAAGATCATAGGCTCTTATACCAATGTGATGGGCCTGCCCACAGAAAAACTTTATACAGCTTTATCAGGGTTTTGAACCGGTCAACGTGTACAATACACCCATTTTAAGGTCATAAGTTGAGAGGCTTAGTTCAGCGATATTTAGGTGTCTTATGATGTAATTGGTCAGTATTGATGCGATAACGACCATGTCTACCCTCAGTTTTATCAGATCAGGCATGGCATCACGTTCATCATGGGTAGATGTGATCAGTTTTTGGGAAAGCTCATGATAAGCATTAAGGTCGAGAGGAACTGATTTAATAGATTTTATATCCAGTTCTTTTACCAGCATTGCGGCAAAAGTTTCAAATGCTCCTGCAGATCCTATGAGATGCCTGGGCTGATATATTTCGCATGCTTCTTTTAGGCCTGTCAATTCCTTATCAAGGTGGTCAGTGATGGCCTCCTGATCATTTTGGCTGATGGGGTCAGTGTTAAAGTAAGCTTGCATTAAACGGGCAGCACCTATGTCATAGCTCTTTTTCCATAGCAGCCGTTCGTTGTCACAGATGATAAATTCGGTACTGCCGCCACCTATGTCCATAATTAATGAAAGACCACTGATGACCCCCGTTGCTTTCACTCCATTGAAAATATATACTGCTTCCTGATCGCCAGTGATGACTTCAATATCAATACCGGCCAGTTCCCTCGCAGCCTGAACAAAATCAGTACCGTTGGATGCACTCCTTACTGCCGACGTAGCGATGGCCTTGACGGTAGTGGCTCCGTATGCTTTAATGGTTTTCTGGAAAGTCTTGAGTGTTTGTATGCCTCTTTCGAATGCTGCAGAGATAATGATGTGCTCGTTTATCCTGCCTTCGCCCAGTTTTACAGGGACATTTGTTTTGTAAAGTACATGGACGCTGCTGTCGACAACCTCAGCTATAATTAAATGAAAAGTATTGGTGCCAAGGTCGATAACAGCAGCGGTCATGTAGCTTTATAGATTATTCAAAGTATTCTTTCATTTTTTCAAAGAAGCTCTTGTCATTCTTACCCGGCTGAGGTTTGAAATTAGGAGATTCCCTCAGTTTTTCCAGCATGCTTCTTTCTTCTGAACTTAATGCTTTAGGCGTCCAGATATTTACGTGGATGATCTCATCACCTCTGTGGTAAGAATTGACTTCAGGAATACCTTTGCCCTTCAGGCGAAGTAATTTTCCACTTTGTGTACCCGGTTCTATTTTGATCTTTGCCTTACCATCTATGGTCGGCACTTCTACACTATAGCCAAGCGCTGCGTCGATGATAGAGACATGCAGGTCATACACGACATTGTTGCCTTCACGTTTTAGGGTTTCATGGGCGATCTCCTCGATCAGAATGATCAGGTCCCCGGGTATGCCACCGTTAGGTGCTGCATTACCTTTTCCACTCATGCTCAGTTGCATACCGTCGCTCACCCCGGCAGGGATGTTGATGGTAATGGTTTCTTCACCGCGAATAACTCCGTCACCGTGACAAGAAGTGCATTTAGCAGTGATCTGCTGTCCGCTTCCGTTACAAGTAGGGCAGGTTGCTGTAGTTTGCATCTGTCCAAGTATGGTATTGGTCACCCTGCGTACTGCGCCGCTTCCGCCGCAGGTATTACATGTGCTTACAGAAGAACGGTCTTTAGCTCCGGTTCCGTCACAGGTTTTACAGCTAATCTGTTTGTTGACCTTTATTTTCTTCTCTGTACCATTGGCAATTTCTTCAAGCGTTAGTTTGACTTTGATACGCAGGTTACTGCCTTTGGCTACTCTTCTGCCACCACGTGATTGCTGACCACCAAAGAAGCTGTCGAACGGACTACCGCCGCCACCGCCAAAGATATCCCCAAACTGGCTGAAGATATCTTCCATATTCATGCCGCCGCCGCCGTATCCGCCACCGCCTGAAGCACCGCCAACACCCGCATGACCGTAATGGTCGTAGCGCTGTTTCTTTTCCGTGTTGCTAAGTACTTCGTAAGCTTCCGCAGCTTCCTTGAAGTTGTCTTCAGCAGCCTTATCGCCCGGGTTTTTATCCGGATGATATTTAATGGCCATTTTGCGGTAAGCCTTTTTAATCTCTTCGGCGGATGCGCTTTTGGTTACGCCAAGCACATCATAAAAATCTCTTTTGCTCATAATATTAACTACCTACTACAACTTTGGCAAAGCGGATTACCTTGTCGTTCAGTGTATATCCTTTTTCTAACTCATCAACTACTTTTCCTTTCAGATCTTCACTAGGCGCAGGTATATTGGTAATTGCTTCATGATTATCTGTGTCAAATACAGTGTGGATACTTTCCATTTCCTTTAGGCCTTTTTGGGCTAGTAAACTTTTCAGTTTGTTGTGTACCAATGCAATGCCTTCTCTGATAGGATTGACGTCGGTAGCGGTTTCCATTGCCTTATTGGCACGGTCAAAATCATCCAGTACTGAAAGCAGTGAAACGATTACATCTTTTCCTGCAGTTTGAAGTAACTCAATCCGCTCCTTTTGGGTACGGCGCTTGTAATTGTCAAACTCTGCAAACAGCCTTAAGTACTTGTCATTTAAAGCTGCGTTTTCTTCCTGCAGTTTTTCTTCAGCAGTAAGTTCAGGTACGGTTTCTTCAACTGTATCTATCTGTTCTTCACTCGTGTTTTCCTGCGCTTCGGCATTATTTTCCACCTCTGGATCCTGATTATCGTTTTTTTTCTTCTTGCTAAACATGTATAGTAGAATTTTTTGGATGTAAACTCAAAAGTTTTGCCAATGAAATATATCAGTCATGCTGTCAGTTTTAGTTGTAAAACACTGACCAGAATGGCTGATAAAGAAAGTTTTGTCAGACTTTGTCGTTAGACTATCTGTGCGTCTTCATGCACTACGCCGCCTTCACATTTGATGATCCTGGAAGGGAAGGTACGGATGATGTGATAATCATGCGTGGCCATTAATACCGCAGTTCCGCCCTCGCTGATTTGTCTCAGTAGCAGCACAATTTCTTCGGATGTATCCGGATCTAAATTACCCGTAGGTTCATCGGCCAGTATGATTTCGGGATTGTTGAGCAATGCCCTGGCAATTACCACTCTTTGCTGCTCACCACCAGACAGTTCATGCGGCATTTTCCTGATCTTGGATCTCAGGCCTACTTTTTCAAGTACGTCTTTGATGCGTTCTTCTATCAGTGCTTTGTCATTCCAGCCTGTGGCTTTCAGTACAAAATCAAGGTTCTTTTCGATGGTACGGTCTGTCAGCAACTGAAAATCCTGAAATACGATTCCGAGCTTTCTCCGCAGAAAAGGCACATTCTTGATCGCCAGGTTTTTGAGGTCAAATCCTGCCACCAGGCCGTCTCCATTGCCTATGTGCAGGTCTCCATAAATGATTTTAAGCAAACTGCTTTTGCCTGAACCTGTCTGTCCAATTAAAAAGACGAACTCCCCTTTGTCAACGTTTAAATTCACATTGGACAGCACCAGATGTTTTTGTTGAAAAACATCTACATTTCTTAAATTTATAACTGCGTTTCCTGTCATGTTAAATATCTATTTTAGCAATTTGTCCAAAAGGCAAATCATTTACAAACTTCATTATATAAGGCAGCTTATCTCCGAGGCCTAACTTTTCAAGCGATTTCTCAGGCCTGTCTACCCTAAAATATGCCAGTAAAGTAAACTTTTCATCCCGTAATTGTACGTAATCCGGGATCTTGGCAATGCCTTTTACTTTAATAACATACA
Source organism: Pedobacter psychroterrae (assembly GCF_004331695.1). Lineage (GTDB taxonomy): Bacteria > Bacteroidota > Bacteroidia > Sphingobacteriales > Sphingobacteriaceae > Pedobacter > Pedobacter psychroterrae. The sequence goes on from NZ_SJSL01000002.1 coordinate 154,186, forward strand.
TAAGGCCAAAAATAGTATTTCAAAATGAGATTTAAGCTACCCGATTTATCTAATCACCGTCAAGGATCCGGACAAAGGCTTTAGGCCGGTATTTAGATTGATCACATAATAATAAACACCAGGGGGGACATCGCTGTTTTTGTATTTCCCGTCCCAGGGTTTGTCATCGTAGTTGGTAGACCTAAAAACAACCTCACCATACCGATTTACCACCCTCACACTTGCTGTAGGGAACATGTCGGCCGCCGTGATTTTCCAGAGGTCATTGACACCATCACCATTGGGACTAAAAGCATTGGGTATTTCCACTTTTTGATACACTCTTACGAATACTTCGTCCGTGCTAACAATGCAGCCAAATGTAGATGTTACAGTCAGGGTATAAGTTATGTCTGATGGGGGAGTGGCAACGGGATTTAGAATATTTGGGTTGTCAAGATAGGTAGACGGTGACCATTGGTATATGATTTCATCACCTGTGGCCTCAGCGTTTAATTGCACCTGTTCTCCTTTCATCATTTTTTTGTCCGGACCGGCATTTGCCAAAGGATCTTTTAAGACGATGACGGTAATTTCGGTAGGAACTTCGCATGCCCCGTTAGACGCATAAACTTTATAAGTTGTTGTCTGCAATGGCGAAGCAATAGGATTTGAAATGTCTGTTTGGGATAACCCAGTTCCGGGCGACCATCTGTAAGTAAGTCCGCCACTGGCCTGAAGCTGGATGGAAGAGCCTTTGCAGATAGCTGTTATGGGATTTATTTTAGGCTGGGGAGCCGGTATCACAGCTAAATCTATTTCTTCAGTTTCAATACAGCCTCCACTGGTTGTAACGACTACAGTATATCTACCCGACATATTGTTTCCTGCATTCGGAATGTTTGGCGATTCCTCTGTCGATGCAAATGAATTTGGCCCTGTCCATTGGTAAGTAGCGCCATTTGTCTTGGCATCAAGGACAATTACATCACCCAGGCAAACTGCTTGAGCTCTCAAGCTTACAGCAACAGGCGGTTCAACCACATTTATCGTATAATCAGGAGAGTTTGATCGGCAGTTTTCTTCATTGATGTTCCCTCTTTCAGCAATGAGCAGTCTGTATTTATAAGCGCCAATCGGTGGATGGTCAAATGTTTGGGTAAGGTTAGTCGTGGTTTGTCCGGGTAAATCAAACCAGGAGCCGTTTGCAGCCATTTGCTGCCATAAATATTCAGGATCGGTGTACACACCTGGTGATACTTCAGCAGAAAAAGTAAAAGTCTTTTTTATAAGCACGCACAATTCTTTAGTAGATACCCGTTCCGTATTTATAGAAGGGATAATTACCGGACCACATGCCCTGAATGTGATGTCATCTATTGCAAAATCATTTCCACCTCCACCAAGGCCATTGTTTTTTATTTTAACTATAACCCTTGAACTTGTGGTCCTGAAGGTTCCGGCATATCGTCTCCAATCTATGTTAGATCCTTCCGGGATTTCACCTGTATCAAATTCTTTAAGTACCTGACCGGTCATTGACTCAATAGAGAACCTGACGTTGGGCCTGATTCCTGGTTTTGCCATTACGTTAATAATCCATGCTGCAAACTCATAAGTAGTACCTGGACATAAGCCGCTTGCTTCTCCCTGATAAAAGATTCCTGCTTGCCGGTCGTCTGCATTGATCAGCATCATGTACCCGTTAGATTGGTTAGGGGTATGATTGCCGACTGAAAGCCAGTTGCCGGCACTGACATGTCCCATCCCCTGGGTGGTTTTTATGATTGTATAGCTGCCATCCGAAGGCTGGCCTATTACATAGTTATAATTTGTTTTATCTGGTATGGCTGGGCCGAATGCTGCGGAGCCACGGCCAAAATCATAAGTAAGCACAGGATCTCCCAAAGATCCTTCACACTCTTGCGACTTTGCAGTACCTGATACTATTAATAATATGGATAATAGTAAATAATAAGATATGTGTCTAAATCCCAAAATCTTTATTAAAAGTTCAAGATAACGTTTATTAGTCACATTAAGTAGGCAGTCAGACAGGTTAATGCCCTATTGTGGAAAGAATATTTAATGGATGCTGATTACTTTGTTTTTTTAAAGACTATTTAAAAAATCCAGGGTATTTACATTATCAGCATAGTCCCACAGTTTTGGATACTGGCCATGTCCAAAATCAACAGTTCCTGCGGCTATAGACAGAGGCGCCTTGCTGACAACGCACTGAATCTTGTCTTCTTCTATTTTAAGAGCGGTGGTCACGTCCTCAATATTGTTGTACCTTTCAAAATAGAGCACAGCCAGCGGGGAGGACATGGCCGTGTCTTCTTTTAACAGCAAAAAGCCATTGTCAAAATGCGGGGCCAGGTTTACCAAATAAATGGATTTGTTGTAATCGTAATTGTTGTTGTATTTAAAATGATTGATGATCCCTTTAAAGGATTCTATGGGCTCGAAGAAGTGCTTAATGTCGTAGTTTTCGGGGATGTAAAGCTTGGATACATTTCTGCACCCCAATCCGAAATAATCGAATACATCGTGACCAAGTTCCGCAATTTCCTGAGTAGTTTCCTCACCTGTCAGCACTGCTACGCTGCTTCTGTTCTTGCGGATGATATTGGGCACCTTGCTAAAATAGTACTCAAAATACCTGGAGGTATTGTTGCTGCCAGTTGCGATAACCGCATCAAAATCTTTCAGTCTGTCTATGTACACAATGCGATCCTCTAGTAGAGGCTCGATCTCGATGAGCTTGGCCAGTATGAGCGGCAGCAGTTTGTCATCAGAAGAGGACAGCTTAATCAGGGTGATGTTTCCTGTTGCAAGTACAGAAAGTACATCATGAAAGCCGACCATTGGGATATTGCCCGCCAAAATCAGCCCTACTCTTTTCGGGTTTTCAGTTACTTTTATGTCTTTGAACCAAGCTTCAAGGTCATTTGCATTTAGCATTTGCTGAAGTGCATTTAATGATCTTTGAACCTCATCTGCAGTAAACCATGCATTGTTATTTTGAGCCGAAAGGATCAAAATATTTAGCGCTGAGTCAGGATCTGCCAGGTAGCTGCTAAGTTTATTGAATGCAATAATTAGTTTTTCCGCATTTAGGATTGGCATAATTTCAACAATTTTAAAGTTTAAGTGTTATATTTGCGATGCAAAGGTAAACTTAGCAATAGAATTAGACGAAGACATGGCTATTAAAATAACAGACGAATGTATTAACTGCGGAGCATGTGAGCCTGAATGCCCTAATAATGCAATTTATGACGCAGGCACTGCATGGAGATTCTCAGATGGCACCAATTTAAACGGTATCATTGATTTTGGTGATCAGCAAATCGATGCAGAATCGGCACAGGATGCTGTTTCTGATGAGGTTTATTATATAGTTTCAGACAAGTGTACGGAATGCAAGGGCTTTCATGATGAGCCACAGTGCGCTGCCGTATGTCCGGTGGATTGCTGTGTGGATGATGAAGATGTTCGCGAAACTGAAGATGAATTATTGGCTAAAAAGGCTTGGTTACACCAGGAAGGATAGTTCGATTTACGGATTTTAGATGTTTTAGTTACGATTTATAGCATATTATGAGGCGCTGCCAAGCGCCTTTTTTATGTTTAACCCTTTTCTTCATACTTATTGGGCACAATCAAAACCGGACAGGCAGATTTCCTTGCTACGTGCTCAGCCACGCTACCCATTAAAAAGTGGTACAAGCCAGTTCTTCCATACGTACCTATTACGATCAGGTCAGATCCATACTCATCAGATTGTTGAATGATGCCATGGGCGGCGCTATCCACAATGCTTAAATAAGTAGTAGGGATGCCATGACTATACTTAGTTTCCATTTCCTTCAATAGCAAATGACTGTTTTCTTCACTGTTGTCATATGTCTCTAAGAAAACGGGTGCCAGTGTCAGATCAGGATTGATATTGGCCGGTGCCGGCTCAATAATATTGACCAGCGCAACCTCAGCGCCAAATGTCTTGGCTACCTCATAGCCAACCCTGGCAGCTTTTTCAGAACAGGTACTATTATCTACAGCAATTAAAATCTTCTTGAGGTTCATGTTCTTATAGATTAAAGTTTATACTATAAAAATAACAAATTAACCCCATAAAAGTTTAATTTTATAAGGTTAATTTGCATTATGGAACAATATTATGGAATATGCAGGGTAGCTGTTGCGCCTCTTCGCCCTGAGCCCTCAGATAAGTCAGAAATCAGTACACAACTACTTTTTGGAGATCATGTGGAGATACTGGAGAAGGAAGAGAGGTGGTGGAAGATACGTAATGGATATGATCACTATGAGGGATGGATGGACTTCAGACAGTTGGCACCCCTATCAATGGAAGCCTTTGTAGCCAATCATAACTGTAATTTCCTTGTGCCCGCACAGATAAATAATATGCTGATAGATGCAGAAGGCAGTAAGTATTACCTGTCGCCATCTAGTAACTTGCCGCTGTACCATGAAGGATTTTGCTATTTGGATAGCACTAAATATGAGGTGGTATTTAAGCCACATATAGTTGTTGCAGGAGCGGAGCGAACGATCATCGATACCGCTTTGTTTTTCCAGAATGTACCTTATCTATGGGGTGGAAAAAACATGTTTGGTATGGATTGCTCTGGCTTTGTACAAACGGTGTTTAAGCTAAACGGCATAAAGTTAAACCGCGATGCATGGCAACAAGCTGAACAAGGCAGTACAGTGGATTTCCTGACGGAAGTAAAACCTGGGGATGTAGCCTTTTTTGACAATGCAGATGGCAGGATCACCCATGTGGGTATCATGATGAGTCCTTCCGAGATCATCCATGCATCAGCAAAGGTGCACATTGATCCAATTGATAATCAGGGAATTTATAATGTGGAGCAAGGAAAGTACACGCACAAACTCAGAATTATAAAAAGATACATGTAAAAGTTTTTTATTGTAACTTAACGCGTGCAATAAAAAACTAACCAAATGGATAAACTTGTACGCTCTCTGTTATTGCTATGCCTTGTGGCAAACAGCTTATTTGCGCAAAAGAAACTAACGGCAAGTAGCGTTGCGGGTCATTATACACATATTTATCGCTTGACGGATAAGGAAACCTATTTGATTGCTTCAAAGTCAGGTTCTGTTATCAATGACAGCTTTATGCATACGTTAGTTGATTCCTTTTACAACGACATTAAAAAACCATATACCAGGGTACTACCTTACGGTAATTACCTGCATGTAAGAGCAATAAAAAACGAACTGAGCTATGAGCTTGTTCCAGTGTATAATGTAGACACCAAGCTCATTGATAACAAAAACGACTTCTCTTTTGCAGTAACGGATTTAAAAGGAAATCTCATCAGCGGAGCTGAGGTGATTGAAGGTAAAGGAAAGCGGATAAAATATGATGAAGCGAGCAAACTTTACCTGACACGAAAGGTGGCGGATGGAGCAGTTATCGTTGTGAAATACAATGATATCAGCAATTACTTTCACTTTGAAAGGGACGAATATCAGAGAAATCGGATAAAGAAAGTATCGGGTCCGAGAAATAAAAAGCCGGTTCTGGAAAAGTCAAAAGTGGCTGACTATAAAGGGTACATGGTTTATAATAAACCTAAATATAAACCGCTCGATACAGTAAAGTTTAAAGCTTATTTGGTCACTAAGAAAGGGAAAGCGCTAAAAAATAAACAGCTAAGGGTAGACCTTCTAGCTCAATATGGGGATAGGCCGGGGAAGACACTTACTGTGCTAAATCCTTATCATGAAGGCGGTTATGAATACAGTTTTGTGCTGGGTGACAGTTTGGATTTGACGCTTGACAATCATTATGTTATTGCCCTGTTTGAAAATAAAGGAAAGGAATGGAAGGAAGTGATAGGGCAACCATTTAGATATGAGGATTATGAACTTAAATCGATAGACTTCAAAATACGGGCAGATAAGGAGGTTCATCGCCGGGGCAGCCCTGTAACTATTTTTATGAAGGCAAGTGATGAAAATGAACTCACTGTACCGGATGGGAGAGTGGAGATAATCATAAAGAGCAGCTCCGTGACTGCTTACCATGACAATAAAGTATTTGTAAAGGACAGCTTGTGGACCAAAAGCATCAACCTGGATCCCATCGGAGAAACCAAGTTGATATTGCCGGATACCATTTTTCCAAATGCAAACATGTATTACACTGTGATAGCTAGGTTTTTAAACAGTAATAATGAAAGCCGCACAAATAGCATAGGCCTGCAGTATACCACGCAAAACAGGGAAATAAAAATAGACCATAAAAAAGACAGCTTGCAAATCGATTATCTGGTGAACGGTGTTTCTACTTCACAAAGGGCTGTAATCTATACATCTTATCCATATAGCGATGACAAGGATTCGGTTCAGTTAACACTTCCCAAGCGTATTAAATTAAATTATGCAGCAAGTGATTACCTGATAAAAACTGAAGGCGGACTTACCCATCAGCTGACGCTCAAAAATTTGAATATCAACTTAGGTATTTCAGCTTTACAGAGCAAAGATTCACTCCGGATCATTATAGATAATAAGCATAGGGTTCCTTTCTGGTATACACTGTTTTCAGGCGACAAAATCTTTTTAAGGGGCTATACAAATACACTGGATACGATAGTAAAACATACGGGACGTAAGACTGCCCATATCCGCATTGATGACATTTTGGATGGGTGGCCATTCAGCCGGGAGGCAAGCGCCAGTTATTCCCCTTACGACTTAAATGTAAATCTTACTGCTCCCGAGATTGTATACCCCGGTCAAAAAGTAAATATGCAGGTCAAAGTGACTGATGTTGACGATCAGCCGGTTTCAGGAACTGACGTGACAGCCTATGCTTATACCGCGAAATTTAAAGAACTGAATACCGTGTACCTCCCGGATTTTGACAAAACTTTTCAGGGCAGAATGCTCAAGGAAAGAGGAGCGCTTGAAGACCTATCACTAGTCGGTAGGATGAACCTGGACTGGGATAAATGGAGTAAGCAGCTTGGCCTGGATACCATTGAATACTACAGGTTTACTCAAACAAAAAGTTTGTTTTCCGTTGAGGAGCGTAATAATGATACAACTGCTGTTATTGCGCCGTTTGCGGTAAAGGATGGTAAAGTCCTGCCTGTCCACATCCTGTATATCGATGAAGTACCTGTGTTTTTTAATCAGGCCGATCAGCTTAAAAGGTATGCCTTTTCTGTAAGGCCGGGTATCCATACCATCCGCATGCGAACCAGCGAATACATACTTACTTTGGAAAACGTAGAAGTTCAGAAAGGGATTAAGACGATAATAAGTGCCCATGCTGATTTGCTGAATGAGCAAGTAAAAGTTACTGCTGCACCTCCTGAACTTACCAATTTTGAAGCCTCGTTGCTCAACAAATACATGATTCGCGTAAAAGATAATTTTAACGGGAACATGACGGTAATTAGAACGGATGACGTGGAGTATCTTTTAAATGCACCACCTAATGTAGCCACGAAAAAAGATCTGCTAATTGGTCCCATTAGAGAGAACTACCTGAACTTTATCTCAGGAAGTCTTTACCAGAATTTCATAAAAGAACCTGACTATGTTTATACTTTTTCCCCAAACCTGATTAAGCAAAAGTCATGGGGAGGCAAATATGTTTTCAATCCTGGTTTGGGGATATCGGCCCTCGGATCTGATGACTACAAGCAATATCCCTTAAAAAATGGGGAGATAGACAGCTTGTGGTCGGAATATCTGGATCTTCGAAGCCACACAACCCCGCTCTTCAATAATGTAAATCGTCATGGCATAGGGAAAACCGGGAAGGTGGAGATGAAATTAGATTCAAGCATTGTAAAAGCAATGCCTTTTGTGAAAAATGTCATTATTTATAAGAACGATGAGCCATCATTTTTACAAGTACATCCTGGAAATGTTGGCTACCTCAGTCCACTTGACGAGGGTAGGTACAGGGTTTTATATCTTTTTAAGGATAACCGCTATTTCGTGGCACATGATGTTCAGATCTTTGCTAACGGAACAAATTATTTTCAATGGAAAGATCTTAAAGTTCAGGCCGCAGATAGTTTGAGTGTCAAGCTAGACAAATACATCAAATCAGTTGGTTTCAATAATATTTATGCGGGTTATGTCAAAGATTTGGTTTCTGAAAGGCTCAATGAGTTATACTTTGACCCTTCAGTATTCACCCTCACAATGAAGGGCCGTGTTTTGGATCAAGAAAAACAGCCAATTCCTGGTGTATCTGTCAAACTTGTAGCTGTCAATCACGGGACCACTACAGATAACCTTGGCTATTTCCAGCTCAAAGTTCCTAAAAAGGGAAAAGTCCGTTTTACAAATATTGGCTTTCTAAGCGTCGAAATCGACATAGCTAACATGGACGTCGGGGAGATTGTGCTCAACGAAATGAATAACCTTTTGGAGGAAGTGGTAGTAGCGGGCGAGTCGCCCAGGACCAGGTCGGTGACCACCGGATCAAGTTTTATAGTACATGGCACTAATATAAATTCTCAGGCTGCCGTCCGTATAAGAGGCTTATCTACCGCTTCAAACTCAACTAAAACCCTGATTTTTGTGGATGGACTGCCATACGACAAGGACATCAGTAGCCTCGATCCCAATCTCATTGCAGAAATGAATGTTTTAAAAGGGGACGACGCCACAGCAATATATGGTAGCAAGGCTGCCAATGGGGTAATCTTGATCAAAACCAAAGGAGGTAACCTGCTGCAGGCTACACCTCTGGAAGGTCAGTCGGACAATTCTATCATGCGTACCAATTTCTCTGACTACGCTATCTGGCAGCCTAAGTTGATCACCGACAATGAAGGTAAAGCATCATTCACTGTAAAATTCCCTGATGACATCACCAACTGGACTACCAGATTGGTGGCCATGAATGGTAGGAAACAAGGAGGACTATTGGAAACAAACATCAAATCATTCAAGACCCTAAGTGCCAATTTTGTATCTCCAATTTTTGCTATAGCAGGAGATTCCATAAATGTGATCGGCAAACTGATGAACTACACCAATATGAATGAAAAGGCCGTCCGCAGATTCAGCTTTAACGATACTGCGCTCCTTAGCAGCGAGGTGATTTTCAAAAACGCTCACATAGACACCATGGCTGTACTAGCCAGGGGAAGCGGTAAAAGCGGAGCCGATAGCCTGAAATTTCAATATACCATGAAGCAGGACAATGGCTACTTCGACGGGGAAATTAGAAAGATTCCATTATTTCAAGCCGGAATGACAGAAACCAAAGGGGTCTTTAGCGCATTGACGAAAGATACCACCATCACGTATCAGTTTGATGCAGATCTGGGCAAGGTGACTTTGAGGGCAGAAGCTTCAGTATTTCCAACTCTGCTGGATGAAATGGAGAAGTTGCGCAATTATGAGTATTTATGCAATGAGCAACTCGCCTCAAAGCTGAAGGCATTACTGTTAGAGAAAACAGTTCGTAAATACCTTGGTCAGGACTTTAAAGAAGAAAAGCACATCAAGGAATTACTAAAAAAGCTTCAGGTAAACAGACGCCTTGAAGGTACCTGGGGCTGGTGGCAAAATAGCGGAGAGGAAATGTGGATCAGTCTGCATGTGGTAGAAACCCTTTTGGAAGCACAAAAGCAAGGATATACCATTTCGCTGGATAAGGATAAGTTATACGCCTACCTGGTCAATAAATTGGCAGGAACAAACAGTTTTGACCAGATCTATGCGGTCAGACTTTTAAAGATGCTGAACGAGAAATATTATATCGAAGATTGGATCCAAGCTATAGAAAAGCAAAGCCTGGTGGTAAAAAAGCAGCATCCTGAGTATGAGCAGCCGCTATATGAGAAATTGCAGATAATGGAACTGAGACAGATGGCAGACATGCCTGTAGACATCAACTGGTTACTTTCTATAAAAAAGCAAACCATGTTTGGCAATATCTACTGGGGTGCTTCCGGTTACAGGTTCTGGGACAATAGCATTCAGAATACGCTTTTGGCGTATCAAATACTAAAGGCCACAAACAAACATAAGAATGAGTTGGATGCTATTTTAAGGTATTTTCTGGAACAAAGAAAAGACGGGAAATGGCGAAATACATTTGAATCTTCGCTGATCCTCAAGACAATACTTCCGGATCTTATTGCCGAAGGTAAGAAGCATGAGCCCGCCACCATAGCGTTGAACAATTCAGAAACGATAACAGCTTTTCCATATACCAGCATCATCGAACCCGCAAAGGCTATAACATTAACAAAAAAAGGGGATGCTCCGGTTTACTTTACTGCATTTCAGCAGTTCAATAATCCTAAACCTGAGAAAGTGAGCAAAGACTTTAACGTAAAAACTACTTTTTTACAAGGCAACGTGTCGGTCAAAGACTTAAAGCCTGGTAAATTGACTATTCTTAGTGTGGAAGTAGAGGCTCGCGCCGATGCCGACTATGTGATGATAGAAATACCTATCCCCGCAGGCTGCTCCTATGAAAATAAGATGCAAGCGTTCTGGGGTGTTGAAACACACCGCGAATACTTCAAACACAAAACATCCATATTCTGCACTAAACTGAAGCAAGGGAAGTATACTTTCAATATTGAACTGATGCCTAGATACTCAGGTAATTACATTTTAAATCCCGCAAAGGCGGAAATGATGTATTTTCCTGTATTTTATGGCAGAGAGGGAATGAAGAAGGTAATAATCAAATGATATTAATTTAAATATGTTGTAGTTCACATAAAGCCACTTTAATGAAACGACTCTTCTTTATTCTTTTTCTGTTGGCCTGTGGTATCGGCAGCTCTTATGGTCAGAAAAAACTCAGTTCCAGCCAAACTTCCAGCCAATATACCTATGTCTACAGATTGACCAATCAGGAAGCGTTTGATATGGCTGCTGATCCTGCTCTAAACGTGGAAAAGGACATGCTGCATAGCTTGGTCGACTCTTTTAAGCATGATCTTAAGTTCGATTATCCCAAAAAGCTTCCCTATGGGAATTACCTTTATGTGAAGGTCGTTAAAAATTACTTCGACTACAGGTTGGTAGCAGTGCAGAATGTAAAGATTAGTTTTATCAATGACGGAGACGATTTTAGGCTTATTGTTGCAGATTTGAATGGCAAACCGATCGATAATGCTGATGTACTTCAGGGAGGGAGTAAAAAGTTGCGATTCGATCCCATATCTCGATCTTACATCGGAAGTTTAAATACCAAGATCAAACTACTCAGCGTGGTTCATGAAGGTGTATACAATTGTTTTACATATAATTATCAAAAGCCTGCCCGCAAAAAGAAAAAAGATTCCAATTCCCAACGGAATGAAGAGGCATTTAACGACAAATACATTGGCCAAGTGATCTTTAACAAACCCAAATACAAACCAAGGGATAGTGTTAAATTCAAGGCTTTCTTGGTAGCCCGAACGGGAAAGGCGCTGAAAAATAAGCCGCTCAGAGTCGAGTTGAGACATGATGGTAAGCATAGTATCCTGGTCGTTACTATAAAGCCGTATTGGAAAGGGGGCTACGAAGGCAGTTTTGTATTGGCCGATAGCATGAAACTAAAGTTGGACAATAGTTATACAATTGATTTTAAGGTTTGGAATAAAAATAAATGGGCGACGATCTCGTCCGGAACAATTAATTATGAAGACTATGAACTCAATTCTACTTCCTTTTTTGTTCGCTCTGATAAAACACAGCAGTATCCGGGTGTACCCATTACCTTTTACCTTAAAGCCACAGATGAAAACGGCTTAGCCATTCCAGATGGTAGAGTAGCGGTTGCTGTCAATGCAGGAAATGTTACCCAACGGTTTGCTAATTCTGATTTTGTAAAGTCGGTATTGTGGACGACTAGTCTGAATCTGGATCCCCTGGGAGAAACCAAATTGGTGTTGCCAGACAGTATCTTTCCTAAAGTAAACATGGGCCTGACGGTAGATTTTACTTTTCGGAACAGTAACAATGAAGTAAGAAATGCACAAAGATACGTCTACTACAATTATGAAAAGAAAGAACTGGTAACCAGACTAGAAGCTGATAGTGTATTCATCGACTTCTTCCACAATGGGCAAACGGTGCAACAAAAGGCTAAACTCTATACGACAATTAGCAACTTTGAAAATAAGGACTCTGCAGAGGTTATTCTTCCTGCAAGGCTTCCTTTCAACCCCCAGGCGCTCGGGTACTCTGTAAAGCTAGTCGATGGGACGGAATATTCTTCAAATTTTGACTATTTTATGGCTGATTTCAAACTTAGCGCGACTCATAGCAAGGATTCTCTTAAGCTCAACATCAGCAATGCACAGCACATTCCATTTTGGTATACCGTTTTTGCTAATGACAAGGCAGTAGAGAGGGGATATACCATCAAACTGGATACAGCCATGGCTTTCCATGAAAATGAAATGGCCGAAATCAGTATAGGCTACCTTTGGAAAGGAAATATGCAGTACGCCAATCGGAAGGCTTTTTATAACAAACAAGACCTAAAAATTAGCCTGGAGGCACCCGAGGTGGTTTATCCGGGTGAGACTGTACAAATGCAAGTGAAGGTCACCGATATGGAGGCAAAACCAGTAGCCAATACAGATCTTACCGCTTATGCTTATACAGCAAAGTTCCCGGAGGAAAGTGATTTATATCCACTGGCCATTAACGAAGCAGCCCAGATAAGGCCCGCAAAATCATTGCCTTCCAGTCCGTTCCCGTTGGAAAAACTAGGCAATGTGCCGCTGGAATGGAGTAAATGGCATCAGAAATTCGGATTGGACAGCATCGTTTATTATCAGTTCAGTTACCCCGATGAACTGTATATCGGTCAGGAAAGTATTAAAAGCAATGAGGCGGTGGTCGTTCCATTTGCGATTGAAAAAGGGCAAATAGATCCTGCATATATTGTTTACGTCGATGACCAACCTGTTTATTACGTCAATGCAGACCAGCTTAGTCACTACGCATTCCAGGTTAGTCCTGGCCGCCATAAAATTGAAATCCTAACACTCACACATCATATTACTATGCAGCATGATTTTAAGAGTGGCTTCAAAACCATCATGGGAATTGCTTCCAATCTTGCAAATACCAAAGCACAGGTAAGAAAGATAGGAATTCTTGAATTTACCAGGCGCCTGCAGGAAATGGAAAAACACCTACTCTATGTCATGGAGAATTTTGAGCGTAATAAAGCGATTATTTCCGGTGGAAAAGAAGACTTGTTGTTGAATCCTCCTCCAAATACGATTCCAAGGAAAGTGCTGCGGATTGGGCCGGTTGCAGAAAAGAACCTGGTATTTAAATCAGGGCTTTTAAATTTGCCATTCTTATGGCAGTCAGGTGTCGTTTATACTTTTATGGCCGATGGGGTAAAGACTGCAGTTCTCGATTCTGCCAATAACTGGATTCCTTATGTCAATACCAGCGCTAAGGCACGTCAGTATCATCAGAATCCGATCAATCGTAGAGAGATCGATAGCATCTGGAATGATTATATGGATCTGTCGAGCCGGAATCGTAGTTATCCCAATATCACGAAAACTATTGGTACCAATACCGGACAGTTACAGATCGAACTGGATACCTCGATTACCCGAATGAGCAATTATCTCAAGAATATTGTCATTTACAAACAAGATGATGCACAATTCAGGCAGATTTATGGAGGCCAGAATATGTATTTCCCGCCATTAGACGAAAGTAGGTACCGCATTGTATTTTTGTTTAAAGACAACCAGTATTTTGTGTTGGACAACTATTTGATTAAAGGCGGTGGCAGCAATTACCTATTGCTGAAGCGCAAGCCATTACTTCCTGCTGATGAATTGAGTAATGAGCTGGATAGGAGTATTAAAGAGGTATATACAGGAAAGTCGGGTATTAATGCTTACAACTATAAAATACCTGGGAGGCAGATCTTTCCGAATATCTTTGAAAAGACCAAATTTGTTAACCGGATGAGTGGAGTGGTAGTTGATGCAAGTACTTCTGAAATCATCATTGGGGCGACAATTTACTATCAAAAAACCGCTAGAGAAAAACCCGTAGCCATTTGCCACACCAATGGCAATGGTTTTTTTGATTTGATGTTACCGAAGAAAGGAATTCTCACATTTGTTTACGTGAGTTATGACAACAAAAAAGTAAAGATCACCAATCGTGCAGACCTGCGCATTGCAATGACAGAGAGCCGTGGGGAAATGGAACAAGTCGTTATTCGTGGATATGTCGGGAATAGGAAAAATAAAAGGATGCAAGATGCACCTGTGGCCAATATTGAACAACTGTTACAGGGAAGGGTAGCCGGATTGAACATAGATAATAATTCCGGTGCACCCGGAATGAGGGGCTCGGTAAATATAAGAGGGTTGAGTTCATTTAACGAAACCAAACTAACTTCAAATGCCTTGTTCATTGTAGATGGTAAGCCGTTTAAAGGAAATCTTGCCGACATCGATCAATCCGCCATCATTTCCATTGAAGTACTGAGCGACCAAACAGCGTTGTCAATGTATGGAGATCTCGGAAAAAATGGTGTGATTTTGCTTAAAACCAATGGTACCCAGTATTTTGGAACAGAGAATGAGATTGCTGAACAGCAGCAGACCATGCGCAGTCATTTTTCTGATGCTGCATTCTGGCAGCCGAAACTGCTGACCGACAAAAAGGGAATTGCAACTTTTAAAGTGAAGTTTCCAGATGACATTACCAGCTGGAACACCCGGGTTTACGCTGTAAATGATCGCAAACAGTCTGGGTTTTTTAAAACCTTCATCCGGTCTTTCAAAAGCTTGAGCGCTAATTTTGTCGCACCTCAGTTTGCTCTGGCGGGTGATCAAATCAGTGTGATTGGAAAGTTGATGAACTACAACGACCGCCAGGAGCGGATGGTACGGAGTTTTGTGTACAACGACAAGGAATTGCTGAAGGGGCAGCTGGCCTTTAAAAATGCACACATTGATACCATTTCTATTACATCCCCTGAGCAGGGCGACAGTCTGAAATTTCAGTATACTTTGCAGCAGGACAGCGGTTATTTTGACGGTGAGCTCCGCAAAATTCCCTTGCTGCCTAAGGGTGTAACTGAAACCAAAGGGTACTTTAATGCGCTGACCAGCGATACGACTGTAGCTTATTCTTTTGATCCAGCGTTAGGAAAGGTGACTTTACATGCAGAAACTTCAGTTTTCCCGGTACTGCTGGACGAAATGGAAAAACTGCGCAACTATGAATACCTCTGTAACGAACAAGTAGCTTCCAAACTTAAGGGGCTGTTGTTGGAACAAAAGCTCAGGAAATTCTTAGGTGAAAATTTCAAGGGTGAAAGGAATGTCAGGGAACTCATCAAATATCTGCAGAATAGCAAGGGGGCCTTTGGTGCTTGGGGCTGGTGGAGGGATAGCGATACAGAGATGTGGATCAGCGGACACGTAGTGGAAGCATTGCTTATGGCAAGACAAGCCGGTTTTGATGTGGAATTGAATACAGCTTCTTTGATTAATTACGTGAGTGGTCAGTTGGGGGCCAGAAAAAATATAGACCAATTGTTTTCTGCTCGCCTAATGCGGACCATCGATCCAAAATATGATTTGGGTGACTGGATTCGATCAGCCGAGAGGCAATTGAACGCTGAAAAGGAGCCTGCTCTTTATCACCGTTTGATGATTATGCAACTTAAACAACAGTCCAATCAGCCAGTAGATATTGAGTGGTTGCTTAAACAACACAAGTCGACGGTATTTGGGAATATATACTGGGGCGAATTAAACACCAATTTCTGGGATAACAGTGTCCAAAATACGCTGCTGGCTTACCAAGTTCTGAAAACAAACGGTGGATACCCAAATGAATTGGATAAAATCACCCGTTACTTTCTGGAACAGCGTAAGGAAGGACAATGGCGAAATACATATGAATCTTCTCTGATCATGGAAACCATACTTCCGGACCTGATGGTAGAAGGAAAAAAGCCTGAAGCACCAACCTTAGTGCTGGGCAATGAAGAAACCGTCATCACTTTTCCTTTTACCAAAGTAATAGCTCCAAACCAACTGAGCATCAGTAAAAAAGGAATTGCACCGATTTATTTCAGCGCTTATCAGCAATTCAATAACCCCAATCCAGCAAATGTGAATAAAGGCTTTAAGGTCAAGTCAATCTTCCAGCAAGATGAGAAGGAAGTTAAAAGTCTAAAAGGAGGAACTACTGCCTACTTAAAAGTGGAAGTCGAAGTCAGTGCCGATGCAGATTATGTAATGATAGAAATACCCATCCCCGCAGGCTGTTCCTATGAAAATAAGGTACAAAGCTTTTGGGGGGTAGAAACGCATCGGGAGTATTTTAAAAATAAGACCTCAATATTCTGCACTAAATTGAAACAGGGAAAATATACATTTAACGTTCAACTCATGCCAAGGTACTCTGGGAACTATACACTAAACCCAGCCAAAGCCGAAATGATGTATTTCCCGGTGTTTTATGGAAGGGAAGGAATGAAGAAAGTAGGGATCAATTAAATTTGTTTGCCATTTTGTTTCTGAACGCTATTTTTGAGTAAAATTGTATACTGTGTATCCTCAATGAAGAAAGAAGAAAATAAGAACATGCTTAGTGAGCCTTCGGAAGCTTACCTTTCAGACTTTGCTGAAGGTGAATTACAATTACTTAAAGATGGCTTGAGCCGCAGTTATAAAGAACGTTTTGAGTTCGCAACAAGACTGTATAAGATTCACATGACGATGAAAAACGCATCTATTTCTCACAAGCCATTTATAAAGAAAATCTAGGCAAGTGTAATTCAAAAATATTCTTTATTATTGTGTAAATCAACCAAATATGCGCTCTTACTCTCAAACTTATAGCCGGTTAATATTCTTTGGGCTGCTTTATACACTGCCTTTACCCATACTTGCCCAACGGGTTATTCCCATTGATACCTCCATGGTAGTTGAACTTCGTATAGATCCTGCTAACTCATATGGTGGAAGTGCATCAGAAGTTTTTGAAAGCGCTGAATATATTCCCTTGGAAACTACCAGGGAAAGTATATTTGGAAGTATAGATCAAATGGAGGTGACCGATCAGTATTTTATCATCCTCGATAAAAATACCAACAGCATTCTTTTATTTACTAAAGAAGGTAAGTATCATGCCAAAGTAGCTGGTGGCAGTATAAATGCGAATCGCGAAAATGCCATCTACAGCTTCAACGTCAATAAATGGAAAAAGGAAATTGTATATTATAAGGGGAGCAGAACAGGAAGCAAGTATATTATCTATGATTTTAATGGTAAAAAATTAAAGGAAGAGCCCTTTGACTATAAAAAGGACCCTTACTTGTCCGACTATGAATTTATTGGGCCAGATGAAGTGGTGAGTTCCTTAGGCTATAATATAGACACATCCAGGGTCAAAGCCAGGTATCTTGTTGAATATGTTAAAGATTTTAAGAAAAAGTATGCTGCAGCTTACCCTTATGATGTACAGGAATATAAATATGCAGAGGACAACTATCCCTCATACCCAACATTCACCAATGCGGGGAACGATACCTCATTTCTTTATACCAAACCTGGTGAATATAATATTTATAAGGTTACACCAAACACGGTTCGGCAACTGTTTAAGATTTTGTTACCTATGTTCAGTTCACTTCCAGCGGGGTATGTCAGAGACAGCGCTTTTCGTGATAACAGGAGGAAATTTATTGAGAACAATAAGAATATCATCTACATGCTGAATCATTGTTATTTGCTAGAGGATAATTTGGTCTTTAAGGCCCACACTTGGAATGGAAATGACAGACAATCCAATTTGCTCTACAATCTAAAGTCGGGCATGCTTTTTTCGTATGACAATATTCTTACTGACGATAAGACTTTCTTTTTGCCCATCCACGAAGCAGTTCGAGTTGTCAGAGGCTTTTTGGCCTCAGATGGAAAGCAGGTTTATTGTCAATTCTCATCTGTAGAGATGTTTAGGGCCTGGGAACAGAATAAAGATAAAAAACCTGTATATAATGAGGTATTGAAGCACTATTTCAGCAAGGGATCGGATCGTGATAATCCTGTACTGTTGAGAATTAAATTTAAAAACCAGCTTTAACACTTGATGAATCCGAAACGCTCTCCACTACTCTTTCAGTCAATATCAATGACCACAAGGACTTTTAAGCACCTGTGTACTCTTTTCTTATTTCTTTTTGCTTCACAGCTGTATGCCCAAAAGAAAGATTCAACCTATGTAGGACAAGTAAATGGCACTGTACGTGACTCTGCGTTCAATAGGGTACTGCGTTCGGCCACGCTGTCTATTTATAAAGCTGATAATGATCAGTTGCTAAGTTATCAGTTGTCAAACAACTTCGGTAAGTTTCATTTCAAAGAGATCCCAATTGGGATTAAGCTAAAACTGATAACGACTTATGTGGGCTATCAGCCGCACCAACGGGAATTTTTGATTCCAAAAGATTTGAAGATTATAGACTTAAAAAACTTGAATGTAGAGCGGGCGGAAAATAACCTGAAGGAGGTAAATATTACCGCAAAACCTCCTATGGAGATGAGTGGCGATACCTTGGTGTTTAATGCTGACGCCTTCAAATTGGACACTAATGCGGTGGTTGAAGACCTTTTACGCCGACTTCCTGGAGTGACGATCTGGAGTGATGGACTTATTACAGTCAACGGACAAAAGGTGAACAATTTATTTGTAGAAGGAAAGCCCTTCTTTGGTAGTGATTCCAGGATTGCCACGCAAAACCTTCCTAAAAATATAGTAGATAAGATTCAGGTATATAAAGACAAAGGGGCACCGAATGAAGATGCAAATGAAAATCCCCCGCTAAACATGAATATTGTATTGAAAAAGGACAAGAAAAGCGGAATGTTTGGTAAGATTGGTGGTGGCTATGGAACAGACAAACGATTTGCAATCGATGGTATGCTTAGTGCTTATGGTCCTAAAACCCAGCTTAGCATAGTGGGGGCACGAAACAATGTTAACAAGACTGCATATGATGTAAGTACACTTATGAGGTACAGTTCATTTAAAGGAGTTGGCGTTGATGTAGATTATCACTCTGATTTCCGGCAGCGTGGATTAAACGTTTTCAGTTCCGCAGGTTATACATTGGCGCATGAGATTAATAAAAGTAACAAGTTGAGGTCTGATTATTTATTTTTCAACTCGCAGAATGAGGTGTTGGAAAAAGTGCGGCAAGTAGATAACCTCAACAACGACAATCGGTTAGTTCAGGATAAAACAGGCACCTCCAGTAATGGCAATTACAGTCATCGTTTCAATTCATCCTATGAACTCAAGGGAAAACATCGCAGTCTGTCGACACGTTACGCTTTAAATACAAGTAATAAAAATAGCATCAATACACAGCTTGCAGAATCTATTAATACTGGGACGGGAATCGAAAGCAGGAGCGATGCCCGACAGGATAATTCAGGATGGCAAACAGCGATGGATTTAGACCTGAAGTTGGACAACAGAAGGTACGATGAAGGTAGAGACTCAAAGTCATTTAATTTTGATGTTCAGTACACTCTGAAAAATTCGGAGGGTAACGATGACAGCAGACGTAAAACTGATTTTTCTTCAACAGAAGCGGGTAAAGATCAATTCTTCGACAGACAATATAAAACAGATTACCATAATACCACACATACGATTAATGCCAACCTGCCAGATATCAAGCGGCTTTTGAAACTACGTACACAATTGGTCAATATCAATTTCAAGAATACTTTTGTTGCCTATAATTCTAATGAAAGGGCAAAGGTCGGTGATTTCAATCAAAACGGGCAATTGGTAGTTAACAACTATTTGACCAACAACAGCAATTACCAAACGATCAATGAAAAGCCGGCACTGTCACTTAGCAGAAGTTTCACTAAAGGACTTGCTAACCGTTATCACAACACATTTGGCTTTAACCTGCTTTTGCAAGGTCAGTTGTTTGATCAGCATCATACATCAGATAAGGATTTTCAAAAGGTAGATCTTAATTATACCAGGTTTATTCCCGAATCAAGTATCAGTTTCGGAAATTCCCGAATTGGGCATTACCAAAGTAATTATACGTTGAAATATGCCAAATCTTTTATCTATGCCAATATTTATCAGCTTGCTCCATTGGTGGATAGTTCAAATGTTTATTACCGGCATGTCGGTAACCCCGACTTAACCCCGTCAGCAAAGCATGAGATTTCCCTGAGCTTGGAACATTATTTAATGGGCGGTAAGAATAGCGGCAATGGAAGTTTTTCAATTCATGCGGGGACTATAAAAAATTTTATTGGTGATAGCAGTTTATATGATGCTGTCGGCCGCAACACCCACTACAACGTTAACCTGTCGGGAAATAAATATGCAGGTTATTCGGGGTTTCTGTATAAAACCTATCAGCTAAAGAAAAACCAGTTAACGACATTCCTCCAGGCCGATTTAAATTATGCTCACAATCCCGCTTACGTAAACGCTATGCCTATTCTGACAAAGAGCTTTAGTACCAGTCATCATATTTCGCTGTCCTATACCTACAAACACTGGATTAAGTTCGGAGGCGGGCAGTCGCTCAATACCTTCTCTACCAGACAGACTAATTCCATATCAAGTAGTTACAAGAACTTCAGCACTTCGGCCAATGCAGCAGTTAACTGGCCGAAAAAGGTGTATTGGAGCAGTATAGTAAACTATAACAGAAGTACCTCCAGTTATTCCGGAGATGTCAACTTCATCATTTGGAATGCAGATGTTGCCTACAGATTTTTGAAGGGCGACAATGCCGAGCTGAAGTTTTCTGCATTGGATCTGTTGCGGCAAAATAAAAGTGTGATAAATTCGGGCAATGGGAACAGTATAACGCAGGGGACAGTTAATGTTTTGCAGCAATATTTTATGTTTTCTCTAGCTTATTATCCCCGGATGTTTGGCTCAAGAAATTATTTGTTTTAGGGCGTATTATGAAGCATATATCTTTTATTTAAAGTGTGATGTAACTTAACAATGCGATAAAAATAACTAAACTTCTATGCTTTTTGCTGCTTCTTAACATCGAACTATGCCGAGATATTCGGGCAACTATATCTTGAATCCTGCAAAGGCTGAAATGATGTATTTTGTGTTTTATGGCAGAGAGGGAATAAAGAAAGTTAGTGTCAATTAATGAAGATACCCATTGGTAATGGCTTACATTATACGTAATTTTGGTCAAGGTGTTTTCTAATATGAAGAAAGAAGATCAAAATATACTTAATGAGCCACGGGAAGACTATCATAGACATTTGTCTGAGGAAGAAAAACTCCGACATGATGTTTTTAGGCCTGACATGGAAAAATTTCTGTTATTTACCAAGATGCTGCGGACGAATAATGTACTCAAGAAAGCTAAAATTACTCATAAATAGTTATGGATGTTCTAGATGAGGGCTTGCTTCGCTTTTGGAAAGTACTAAATAAACATTGTGTTAAATATATAATGGTCGGTGGATTCGCTACCAGATTTCACGGATTTAACCGTAATACAGATGACCTTGATATTTGGCTGGGTGATACCTTAGAAAATCGCAAGAATCTTCGCAAAGCCTTTAATGAATTGCAATATGGCGATTTTCCTTCGTTGGAAACTATGCAGTTTGTGCCTGGCTGGACTAGTTTCTACATTGACAACGAAATCGAACTTGATATAATGACTTCAATGAAAGGAGTGGAAGATCTCTCATTTTTAGAATGCTTAGAGATTGCCTCAATTGCCGATCTGGAAGGAATTGAGATTCCCTTTCTGCATATAAACCATTTGATTGAAAATAAAAAGGCCGTTAACCGCCCTAAAGATCAGATTGATGTAATTGCTTTAGAACAAATACGCAAACTGAGGGAAGATGGTTGAAAACGGAGTTAAGAATTAAACTCCCACACCATCACCTGCCTGTCGTCACCTGCAGAAATCAGGTATTTACCATCCGCACTCCAGATCAGTTTATTGATGGAATGAAAATGGCCTTCTGTGTTTTTTTCAAGGCTCAGTATCTTGTAGAGTTTAAAATCATGGGCGCCCCAGAGCTTTATGCTTTTGTCCTGGCTGCAGGTAGCAAAATAAGGCTGGGTAGGGTGGTAGGCTATGGCATAAATGCCAAACATATGGGCTCCAATGTTATTCACCAGCTCATAATCAGGCAATTCCCAAACCTTCAACTGTGCATCCCTGCCTCCTGAAATTAAAAAGCGCCTGTCTGGCGAGTATTGTAACGATGTAACCGGCATTTTATGGGCACGCAGCTCCTTTATCAGTCCATAATCTGAAGAGTTATAGATCCTGATCACGCTGTCCTTACAACCCAGGCCCACCTCACTTTCATCACCACTAATGGCAATGGTGCGCACCGTGTCGCTGATCACAGAGAAGGTGTATAGCAAAGAGAAGTCTTTGAGCGACCAGACTGCCACTGTGCCGTCCTCACCTGTGCTGATCAGTTCATCCTTGGATGAAATGGTCTTGATGTCAAATACAGCTTTCTTATGATAAGTTAGGGTGGATACTAATGTTGAAGACAAAGTATCAAAAACAAGGATCAGTCCGCTTCTCTGGGCTATAAAAAGCAGGTCTTCATAGCGATGCAATGCATACACAGAACTTTGCACCGGCACTAGTACCTTTACAAAAGTCATCGTGTCCAGCGACCACTCCACTACGCCCTTGTCATTGCCTGCGCTGTAAAATCCATTTCCCCCGGCAGTATTTGCCAGGGTATATATTGGGTTCTGATGACCGCTAAGTGTATGTAAGTGCTTTAGCATCGCAGGTATGTTTTGTTTAGAAGACTATTTATGTCGTCCTTCCAGATTCAAACCTATATCGGCCAGGGTCTTTCCTTTTTCCCTCAGCAATACCAGCAGGTGAAACATCAGGTCGGAACTTTCATTTACAAAATCTTCATCTGTTTCAGCCAATGCTGCTATTACAGTTTCTACCCCTTCTTCACCCACTTTCTGTGCGATCTTGTTAAGGCCTTTCTTGCGGAGTTTGTTTATATACGATCCTTCAGCAGGGTTTTCATACCGGTCTTTAATGATCTGTTCCAGTTCAAAGATGAAGTTGTGATTAAAGTCAGTTTTAAAGCAACTGCGCGAACCTGTATGACAAGTTGGGCCCACTGGGCTTACCTTGATCAGTAAAGTGTCGTTGTCACAGTCTATATGCGTTTCCTTCACAAAAAGGAAATTGCCACTTTCCTCGCCTTTGGTCCACAAGCGGTCCTTGGTACGTGAGAAGAAAGTCACCTTTCCCTCAGCCTGTGTTTTGTCCCATGCCTCCTGGTTCATATAGCCCAGCATTAAAACTTCCAGGGTCTGCTCATCCTGTATGATAACAGGAACCAAACCCTGTGTTTTTTCAAAATCTATTTTCATAACCTTACCGGTATGTTGTGTTTTTTCAATTCTTCTTTCAGCACAGGAATAGGGATCTCACCAAAATGAAATACCGATGCAGCCAAAGCAGCATCCACACCTGTCTGTAAAAATACTTCTGTAAAATGTTCCATCCTTCCTGCTCCGCCAGAGGCGATAACCGGAATATTAATACTCCTGGCAATCTTGTCTAATAGCAAACAATCAAATCCGTTCTTGGTGCCGTCATGATCCATAGAGGTCAATAGGATCTCTCCTGCACCTAAACTTTCCGCATGAAGAATCCAGTCTTCTGTTTCCAGTTCTGTAATCAAACGCCCGCCATTCAGGTGCACCATATTACGCCCTTCCACGAACTTAGTGTCTACCGCAACCACTACAAACTGTACCCCAAATGCCTTAGCCAGATCTGATATCAATGCAGGATTCCTCACCGCTGCAGAGTTGATGCTGATCTTATCGGCGCCCGAATTTAATAAAGCTTCAGCATCTGCCACCGAAGTAATCCCTCCACCTATGGTAAAGGGGATATTCAACTGCCGGGCTACAGATTTAACCATTTCAATGGTGGTGCCCCGTCGTTCATGCGTAGCTGTGATGTCCAGAAAAACCAGTTCGTCTGCCCCTTGCTGTGCATACTGCCAGGCAAGTTCCACCGGGTCGCCCGCATCCTTAAGATCGACAAAATTGACACCTTTCACGGTGCGTCCATCTTTTACATCCAGACAGGGAATGATGCGCTTACTAAGCATGTTTGTTAGAATTCAGCATTACAAAGAGGTCATTTGCTTTAAATTCCACTCTTTAATCTCGTCTATCGAAATGCGTTTTTCGTAAATAGCCTTTCCTACTACTACCGAACGGATATCCAGTTTATCCAGTTCTTCGATATCGTTCATGGAGCTAACCCCACCTGAAGCGATCAGTTTGATAAAAGGAGAGTGGTCCAGCAATTTTTTATACAGATCTATCGCAGCTCCGCCTAGTTTTCCATCTTTGTTGATGTCTGTACACAGGAACCTGAAAAATCCCAGTTGCAGGCATTTGTCCACATAATCCATTAGTTTTATCGGCGAACTCTCCATCCAGCCCGAATACTTGATTACTTCATCCAGTACATCTATGGCAATGACAATCCTATTGGCATAATCATATTTCTTACCCACTTCAGCACTCAGTTCCGCAAGGAAATCCGGATTGGTGATGGCCTGGGTTCCTACAATCACACGGTGGATACCAGCATCCAGCAGGTTCGTTACCTGCTCAATGGTACGGATACCGCCTCCATATTGCACCCGCATATCTGTTTTTTTAATGATCTCAAAAAGCTCCTTTTGATTGCTGAAATCACCTTTTGCACCGTTCAGATCAATGATATGAATAAACTCGGTACCATTCGACTTGTAGGTGTCTATCATATCAGCGATAGATACATCATACACTGTTTTCTGGTCGTAGTCGCCTTCTCTAAGGCGGACTACCTTGCCATCTAATATATCAATTGCAGGAATTATGTACATTTTAATGTTTTAAGTTTGAAAAATTCTTTAATAAACGTTCACCAGCAGCACCTGACTTTTCAGGATGAAACTGGACGCCATAAAAGTTATCTTTTTGCACCGCAGCGGAGAAAGGCATGCCATACTCCGCTGTTGCGATGTCAAAAGTAGGGTTATATTCAATAAAGTACGAATGAACGAAGTAAAATTGTGTTAGATTTTTAACACCTTCAAACAGCGGATTGTTTTTGTGCGTGATATTGTTCCATCCCATATGGGGAATCTTAATCCCCTGATCCTTATTGAATAACCTTGTTTTGACAGGTACAATGCTCATCATATCGGCATCACCCTCTTCAGAATGCTGCGTGAGGAGCTGCATGCCTACACAAATACCCAGTACAGGTTTCTTCAATGCTTTGATAGGGGCTACCAGTCCGGTCTGGTCCAGTTTCTTCATTGCAGTACCCGCATGCCCGACCCCGGGGATGATGATGTGCGTATATTTATCCAGATCAGCTTCTTCATTGATCATGCCATAGGGCAGGTCTAGCCTGTCCAGTGCCGAGGTCAGCGAAAAGATATTGCCCGCTCCGTAGTTTACAATTCCAATCATTACAAGACTCCTTTAGTACTCGGCAGGACCAGCTTTTCTGCATCCCGCTTTATAGCCATCTTAATCGCCTTTGCAAAAGCTTTAAAGATCGCTTCTATTTTATGGTGTTCATTATCGCCTTCGGCTTTAATATTCAAATTACAGCGCGCTGCATCACTAAACGATTTAAAGAAGTGGTAAAACATCTCTGTAGGCACATCACCTACCTTTTCGCGCTTAAACTCCGCATCCCAAACAATCCATGCGCGGCCACCGAAATCAATCGCTGCCTGAGCTAAGCAGTCGTCCATTGGCAGACAAAACCCATATCTTTCCAGTCCCAGTTTATTGCCTATGGCCTTAGCAAACGCCTCGCCTAAAGCGATTCCCGTATCTTCGATCGTATGATGCTCGTCTATATGCAGGTCGCCGTCCGTCTTAATCCGGAGGTCTACGCTACCGTGACGGGCTATCTGGTCCAGCATATGGTCAAAGAAGTTCAAGCCTGTATGGATCTCCGCTTTACCAGTCCCGTCCAGATCTATATCAATGCTGATCTTGGTCTCATTGGTATTGCGCTCGTGGTGTATGGTGCGGCTTCCAGCCCTTAAAAAAGTATAGATGTCCACCCAATCAGAAGTCTGCAGGGCAATGTACTCACTCAGTTCCTCGGCTTTGCCCAGATTCTCCGCGGAGCCTAAGCCATCATTATTGCGCAGATAAATGGCTTTAGCACCCAGGTTCTTTGCCAGCACCACATCATTCAGCCGGTCGCCTATCACAAAAGAGTTCGAAAGATCATAGCCCTCATTCAGAAAATGCTGTAGCAAACCTGTATTTGGCTTGCGTGTTAGCGCGTTCTCGTGCGCAAAGGTCTTGTCAATGATCACCTCACTAAACACCACGCCTTCGCCTTTCAATGTATCCATAATGAAATTGTGCACCGGCCAGAAGTTTGCTTCAGGATGTGAGTCCGTTCCCAATCCGTCCTGATTGGTCACCATCACCAGTGTGTAATCCAGTTCGGCAGCTATGCGCGATAAATAATACAAGGCCCTCGGGTAAAACACCAGTTTAGCAAATGAATCTATCTGCTCATCCTCAGTTTCTTTTATCAGCGTACCGTCCCTGTCTATAAATAATACTTTCTTCATGATCTAAATAATATCCAAAGTTAAAAAGATTTAAGCGCTTCCAGTAGCTTAATGTTCTCTTCTGTGGTTCCTATTGTAATACGCAGACAACCTTCACACAGCGCCACTTTAGAGCGGTCCCTGATGATAATACCAAGGTCTACCAATGAATTATAGGTACCCAAAGCATCTGCTACCTGCACAAGTATAAAATTGGCATCAGAAGGATATACTTTTTTCACCATCGGCAATGCCAGGAGCTGCTCAGACAAATTTTCCCTTTCCGCCACAGTGATTTTGATCCACTCATTGACTTGTCCGATGTTTTCCAAAGCCTTCAAAGCGATATCCTGTGTAGCCTGGTTGATGTTGTAAGGCGGCTTTACTTTGTTCAGGATATCGATTACCGGTCTCGCAGCAAATGCCATACCCAGGCGCAATGCCGCCAGTCCCCATGCTTTAGAAAACGTCTGCATCACTACCAGATTAGGATATTCGGTCAGTTCCTGTATAAAAGTGCGTTGTTTAGCATAGTTGATATAGGCCTCGTCTATCACTACTAAACCCTTAAAATTGGCCAGTATGGTCTCCATATCCGTGCGGATGATGGAATTGCCGGTCGGGTTGTTTGGCGAACAGATAAAGATTAGCTTGGTACGCTCATCGATGGCTTCTGCTATCCCTTCCAGGTCCAGTTGGAAGTCGGGAAGCAAATCAACTTTACGGATCTCCACATTGTTGATATTGGCCGATACTTCATACATCCCATACGTAGGAGGGAGTATGATTACGTTGTCCTGGCCCGGCTCACAAAATGCCCTGTACAATAGGTCTATTGCCTCATCGCTGCCATTTCCCAAAAAAGTATTCTCTATAGGTACCCCTTTGATCTTGCTGATCGCGTCTTTAAGGTCTAGTTGCAGCGGGTCAGGGTAGCGGTTGTAGTTTTTCTGTATTCCTCTGTCGCCGGCATCGTCGACTTCATTGAGGAACGGCGAACCAAACGCATTCTCATTGGCATCCAGAAATACACTGGCCTGCCCTTTATATTCATCCCTGGCCGTAGAATACGGCTTCAGGTTTTTGATGTTTTCTCTTTGTAAATCGTTAATATCCATTGTAAGGATTATTTATTGTGTTTTCAATCTGATACTTATCGCGTTCCTGTGTGCCCTAAGCCCCTCAGCCTCGGCTAGTATTTCTACTGTATTGCCGATATTCTGCAAGCCCTGCGGGCTGATATGCTGAAAAGTGATCTTCTTCACAAATGAATCCAATGATACCCCTGAATACGCTTTCGCAAAGCCACTGGTTGGCAAGGTGTGGTTCGTGCCCGATGCATAATCACCTGCACTTTCCGGAGTCAGGTTGCCTAAAAAGACCGAACCTGCATTGCTGATCAAAGGAATCAACTCTTCAAAACGCTCCGTCGCCAGGATCAAATGTTCAGGAGCATAAGCGTTACTAAACGCCATTCCCTGTGCGAGATCAGAAACCAGCACTGCATACGAATTATCTATCGCTCTGGCTGTTACCTCTTTCCTTGGAAGTTCCGCCAACTGTACGTCAAGCGCTTTAAGTGTTTCTGTGATAATCTCCCTTGATGTAGCTACCAGAATAGCCTGAGAATCAGCGCCATGTTCGGCTTGCGCCAACAGGTCTGAAGCTACGTATGACGGATTGGCAGTATCATCAGCAAGCACCAAAACCTCTGATGGCCCGGCCGGCATGTCTATCGAAGTTCCCGCCAGTGACTGCACCATCTGCTTAGCCTGTGTCACATACCTGTTTCCAGGTCCGAAGATCTTGTAAACTTTAGGCACAGTTTTCGTTCCGAATGCCATGGCTGCTACCGCCTGCGCACCACCTATCAGGTATACCTTTTCGATGCCCAGTTTCAGTGCCACATAAGCTACATAACAATTGGTCTTGCCATCTTTTTGAGGAGGTGAGCACACCACAATCTCTTTACAGCCTGCCAGCATAGCTGGAATACCGAGCATCAGAAAAGTACTTGGCAGTACAGCAGATCCACCGGGGATATATAGCCCCACCCGTTCTATTGCCCTGCTCTCACGCCAGCAGGTTACACCCTGCATGGTCTCCACTTTACCTTCCTTACTGACCTGCGAAGCATGAAACTTATAGATGTTGTCGTATGCAGTATCAATCGCCTTGCTGGCATCCTCAGGTATAGTAGCTGCGATCTCCAAGATCTCCTCTTTCCCTATGTACAACTGCGCTAACTGTACCTTGTCAAACGCTAGCGCATAGTCGTAGAGTGCGGTGTCACCTGCCGATTTTACTCGGTCAATGATTTCCTTTACCCGTTCTTGTATGGTGTTGTCGTCTTCCAGCTGACGTAAGCAAAGATCTTCAATCTGTTGTTCAGATAAATCTGTATAACTGTAGAGTTTCAATATCTTATGTTTTAGTATTAACTATTGGTTAATGATAGAATATGCGAGATTTTACCCCAATCTGCTATTACGCGATGATTTTTTCAATCGGCATCACCACTATACCTTCCGCACCGGCAGCTTTCAGGCTATTGATCTTTTCCCAAAAATCATACTCCGCAATTACCGAATGCACAGCTACCCACTCCTCATCAAACAAGGGAACTACCGTCGGACTTTTCACACCTGGCAGCAAGTCTACTATTTTCTGAAGGTTGGTTTTCGCAACATTCAATACCACATATTTTGTCTCTTTTGCGCGCAGTACCGAACGGACCCTTTGCAACAATTCCTGAACTTCAGGCAGCAGATCCGAACCCGCCTTACCGATCAGTATCGCTTCCGATTTCATCACCTCGGCAAATGGTTTTAGCCCATTGCTTTTCAGTGTACCACCGGTCGACACGATGTCGCAGATCGCATCACTCAGTCCCAGTCCGGGCCCAATCTCTACCGAGCCAGATATCGTTCTCACCTCTGCATCAACATTATTGTCTTTCAGGTATTTTTCCAGGATCACCGGATAGGAGGTAGCGATCGCTTTACCCGCCAGTTGCGAAATATCAGTAACAGTACTCTCATTAGGAATCGCGATTTTCAAGGTACACTTGCCAAAGCCAAGCTTTTGCAGATAAGTAACCTGTGAGCCGGATTCGACGATCACATTTTCACCCACAATACCCAGGTCGGCAATACCATCCTGTACATATTCAGGGATATCATCGTCTCTCAAAAAGAGGATCTCCAAAGGGAAATTAGTAACGGTAGAAATTAAGGAGCTTTTATAGTTTTCAAAAGATAAACCACAATTTTTAAGGATCTCTACTGATTTTTCGTTCAATCTACCCGATTTCTGGATAGCAATTTTAAGTGTTTTCAATTTGTGCTTTTAGAATTATTAATAAACAGGAAAATAAGGTCGGAAACAAGTTTTGAAGTACAAAACATTACATATACATCGCCAACAGGCGATGGTGCAAATGTAAGTGATGGTTCAAAACGTTATTCATATCTTTATTTAAATCCTGATCTATAATGACAAGCATCTTAAGGAGATGCAAATATATAGATTGAAACCGCAAATCCAAATAATTAAGGTTAAATTGTGATCTACCTGGAAAATCTTGACGTCCCCTCATTTCATCTGGAATTTTCTATCTTAGTATCTGAATATGGAAATTAAAGATATAGCAGGTTACCGGCAGGAAGAACTCACCATAGATGCCGTAAAGGTACAGGTACAGGCATTACTGTTTTTTATCCCTTTTGCTGTGCTTTTTGGCATACCTTATTTTTTACTATGGTCAGGAAAGCTGACTGAAGAATCGCTCAGCGCTACTTTTTCAAACGGTTTTTGGCGCTTAGGCCTGTTGTTGCTGGCCTATTTTGGCGGGATTATAGTTCATGAATTAATTCATGGGGCCACCTGGTCTCTTTTCGCCAAATCAGGCTTCCGGTCGATCAGGTTTGGGGTGCTGTGGAAGTCGCTCACCCCGTATTGCCATTGTAATGAGCCCTTGCTGATGAAGCATTACCTGATCGGCGCAATCATGCCTGGAATTGTACTGGGTGTTGTTCCGTTAGTTTATGCACTCATTTCAGGAAGCCTTGGGTGGCTGACCTTTGGGCTTTTCTTTTCCATGGCCGCAGGGGGAGATTTCATGTTGATAAAGCTTATCTGGAGCCAGAATTTTAATGCCCTCATACAGGACCATCCTTCCAAAATTGGCTGTGTGGTTTATAAACCGATCAAATAATTTACCATCATGTCTGAAACATTAAGCGAAGAACAATTAAAAGGAATAGCCAATCAGTTGAGCTGCCCGACAGGGGAGGGGGGCTTGAAGACTGCTGAAAACATGGCACTGCACAATGACAATATGATCTCCGTGACCATAGATGCGTTAACGCTGCAAAATGCTGATGCAGTACTGGAGATTGGTCCAGGCAGTGCCACTCATTTGGATAAGCTGTTTGTGAAAGCAGCGGGGCTGAGCTACACAGGCGCTGATATATCTGACCTGATGATCAGCGAAGCGATGAAAAACAATACCGCGCTGGTTAAAAATGGACAGGCCGGCTTCTTCCTGTCGGATGGGAAGACACTGGATTTTGAAAACAATACATTTGATAAGATATTTACCGTCAATACACTGTATTTCTGGAATGATCCGGTTGGCTATGCCAGTGAAATACTCAAAGTGCTAAAACCCGGAGGTATGTTTTGTCTCTGCTTTGCACCTAAAGAATTTATGGTAAAGCTGCCTTTTACCGGGTATGTGTTTAAATTATATTCACTGGAAGACGCGCAAGCCGTATTGACCAGTGCGGGTTTTGATATAGTCAATGTGGGCAAGTATGATGAAGAAGTAAGAAGCAATGCCGGAGAAACCATAAGCCGGGATTTTATAGTGATCACTGCCGGAAAGAAGTGATTCACAGTATTGGTTTTTAGCTTAATAGGATTGTGCCTTGCAACTAATCGTAAATCCAGAGCAGCATATCTTTTTCTCCGCTTTTGATCAGTGCATCTATTTCCAGCATGTTGATGTCTGCTATGACAGGGCAGCCCATGCTTACGCCATGCAATCCATAAGGATGGATTTCGTGTTCGGGTACGGGCGAATAAGAATGCAACACAATGATTCTTTTATAGGCATTGCTGTTGGTGCTGTCCAGTCCGTGCATTTTATAATGGGCGTGGATACCCCAGTTGCTGTAGGCCCTTTTACCTATTTTGTATTTACCCAATGAGGTACAGTTGCTTTTTACTTTATTACTGAAAAAGACCTTAAAAGCAGTGCTGCCACCTCCGCTGCCATGTGCGCATAGTCCTTTAATAATCGTCTTTTTCTTTTTAAAATCGTAGACAAACAGGCGGTTTTTGCCCGAGGGTATCCCCATATCTATCAGGATGCAATAAGAGGTGTTCATTTTATGCGCTTTGCTATAGGCGAGTGCTTCATCAGCTCTGCTTTCAATAGAACGAACGACTGAGTGGGAAGTAGACATTGCTCGTTCAAGTCCCGGAACAAGGAAATAGAATACGATGGGAAGTAAGAGTTGATAATTTAGAAATGCCATGTTCTAATATAGCGAATTCTAAAATAAGGGTTACCTTTGCAACAAACTTATTGGTTTGAAAAAAACGCTGTTGCTTATTGGCCTGTTCGTGGCTGTGCTTTCCTCCTGCAAGTGGTTTCAGGAACCTCCGCCTGTGGGACTGATGCTGTCAAAGCATTTTAACAATAAGCTATACAAGAAATTTGATACGGCAGCGTATAATGTGGTAGTCAGGAGGCACCTGGATTCTATTGGCAAGCAGTTGTTAAATCCGAAAACTTTGAAGGCTTACTATTATTCTAAAGACTTTGAGCCAATGCTGGTGATCAAATACTTTGATAATGGAGGATTGGATACGCTGAAAGCATACATTGAGAAGGCTGAGCTTCATGGATTTAGTAAAGATAACTTTAGATATGAGCAGTTAAGCAAAGTGTTGGCTCTGCTGGATTCCGGTAAGTTTAAAAACATAGAGGAAGTGTATCCTGTGATAGCAGATCTGGAATTGAACACTGCGGAGGCACTGGTGAAGTACCACAACTTCGTTTACTATGGTGTTGTAAATCCGCGCAAAATATTAAGTAAATACAATATACCGGTGAAGCGGCCGGATAGTTTGTCGATCATTAAAGTATTGGCTACGGAGAACATGGTTCAGTTGCTGAGGGACATCCAGCCGGCTTCTGCGGATTATAAAATGTTTCAGAAGGAGCTGAAAAGTTATCTTGATACCATTTCGCGCGGAGAGCGGATGAAAAGGGCTGGGATAGCAAAGGCACAAAAAACCGGAACTGCGGGTGCAAGCAATAGTGCAAGCTGGTTGGTTGCCATCGAAGGCGACAGTACTTTACCTGCGGGTGATAATAAGTTAGCCGGGGCAGGGAATAGGTTGAAGACCATTCTGGTAAGTATGGAGCGGTTGAGGTGGAAATTGCCGGAAAAGGGCGCTGAATACATACAGGTAAATATTCCTGATTTTACGCTGACCTGGTTTGATGGTAAAGACACCGTGTCGTACATGAAAGTATGTGTGGGCGGCAAGCGTGAGGAAGGATTTGAAGAGAAGGTAAAGTTGTATCTGCAGACTGGAAAACTGGAAGATAAGCCTAAAAACCACCAGACACCTATGTTGTTTGGTAAGCTCAATTCGATACAGGTCAATCCGATCTGGAACATCCCTGTGAGTATTGCGAGGAGCGAGATCTACTATCTGGCGCTCAAAGACAGGTATTATTTATCAAATAATAATATTCAGGTGTATTATAAAGACAGGTTGATAAGGGATCCTGATACAATACAATGGCGTAAGTATAAGCGGGAAAAGCTTCCGTTTAAATTTAAACAAGGCTCGGGGAGTGGAAATGCGCTGGGTAAGTTTAAGTTCGTTTACGATGCCAGCTCAACTATCTATCTGCACGATACGAATAATAAAACTGCGTTTAAGCTGGCAGACCGGGCCATCAGTCATGGTTGTGTGCGGGTAGAGCGGCCATTGGAGTTTGCTGAGAAGCTGGTGAAAGATAAATACCAGTACGATCAGTTGAGGATGGAGGTAAACCTGCCACCTCTCGATACTACCCGGATGGAGTTTTATAAAAGAAAGCTGGCTAAAAAAGCGGATACAGTTAATTTATTTAAACTTAAGCCTTCGTGGTTTGGGGTGAAGCAGCCGGTGCCGCTGATCCTTAACTACATTACAGCCTGGGCTGATCATGGAAAAATACAGTACCGGCCTGATGTGTACGGACACGACGAGGCTGTGTGGGCTGTGATAAGGAAATTTATGTAGGAACTATGAAGTCAAAACTGATATGAGAAGTGATCCTGCCAATATGAGAAATCATCCTGCCGATATGAGATATTATGATAAAAGTGCTAACTTTGTTTTTTAATGAATTTCCTATATCCAGGTTTTCTTTTTGCGCTGCTGGCAATAGCCATTCCTATTGTAATCCATTTATTCAATTTCCGGAGATTTAAGAAGATTTACTTCAGTAATGTCCAGTTTCTGAAAGAAGCAAAAGAGCAAAATTCATCCAGAGAAAAGCTTAAGAATTTATTGATCCTTGCCTGCCGTATACTGGCCGTAACGTTTTTGGTGCTCGCTTTTGCACGTCCGTTTATTCCTTCCGAAACTGCAGCCAATCCTTCTGCTACAAATGTGGTGAGTGTGTATATCGACAACTCCTACAGCATGGAAACGGTAAACAAAGAGGGTAGTTTGCTGGACGAGGCCAGGCGTAAGGCCAAAGAGCTGGTGCAGGGTTATGGATTGAATGATCAGTTCAGGCTGGTCACCAATGACTTTGAAGGCAGGCACCAGCGATTGCTGAACAAAGAAGAATTTATACAATTGCTGGACGAGATTAAGATATCGCCGGTGAGCAGAACCTTGCAGCAGGTGATCAACAGGCAACAGTCTGGCACTGCGGGCAATAAGAACCAGATCAGCTATCTGATCTCCGACTTTCAAAAAGGATTTACAGGCAGTGCAAATATCAAGACACAGCCTGACGTCAGGTATACCTTCATTAAGCTGAATGCCAATACGCTGCCAAATATCTCGGTAGACAGCATATGGAGCTTATCGCCGATCCACCGTCCCGGAGGAGATGAAAAGCTTGTCGTAAGGTTGAGGAATTATGGCGGGGAAGATGCCACCGGAATACCGCTGAAGCTGCGCATCAACGATCAGCAAAAGGCCATTAGCAATATTAGTGTAAAGGCCGGTAAGGCGGTAAACGACACCTTGTCTTTTAGTGGTTTGCAGTTGCCATCGGGTGCTGCAAGCGGATGGAAGAAGGGAGTGGTGACGATCAAAGATTTTCCGCTCACATTTGATGATGAACTGAATTTTACTTTTAAGGTAAGCAATGAGCTCAGGGTGCTGAACATTGCGGGCAGCAGCTCAGATAGGTTTATAAAAGCATTGTATGCTTCAGATAAATATTTCAGGCTGACAGAAATGTCTGAGTCGAACATCAACTATACGGCATTGGCTGATTATAGCCTGATCGTATTGAGTGATTTGAAGCAACCATCCAGCGGACTGGCCCAGCAACTAAAAGCCTATGTGCAAAACGGGGGCTCGGTGGTTTTGTTTCCTGACCTGAGCATTGCTCCGCAAGTATATTCTTCCTTTTTGACGGCCTTATCATTGCCTGCTGTACAACAATTGAACTTTGGGGTACCGGTATCGAGTAACATCGACCTGAAAAACCCGCTGTTTAAAGATGTGTTTGATCAGGTGCCTAAAAACATGGACCTGCCGGTGGTGAACAGTTATTTTGGTTATGTCGGCCGAAACTCGAGTTCGATGACGCCTATTATCACCTTGCCGCTGAACAGGTTTCTTTTTGCAGGCTTTGACATCGGACAGGGTAAGGTATATTTAAGTGCGACCTCGCTGGACATTAAAGACAGCAACCTGCCGAGGCATATGGTGTTCGTGCCGTTGATGTACAAGATCGCTTTTGCGAGTGCCAAAGAACAGCCGCTGTATTATACACTGGGTGCAGACAACATGTTGGAAGCAGAAAAGATCAGCCTGTTGGCCAACCAGTCGCTGAAACTGGTGTCGGCAGATGCGGAGATCATTCCGGAACTGCGGCAAACTCCAGGCAAGACTTTGCTCTATGTAGCCGACCAGGTGAAAAAGGCCGGGTTTTATGCACTGAAACGCGGAGACTCTCTACTGGCGCAGGTAGCGTTTAACGACCACAGGATGGAGTCGGACATGCACTACACCACAGAAAAAGAACTAAAGGATTTATTTGGCGGGCAGCAGGTTGCGGTTTACAGCGCTAAGAAAGACGCCCTGTCATTAAACATCGCGATAAAAAATAACAGTATAGAATTGTGGAAACTTTGTATAATTTTAACTGTTGTTTTTTTACTCGCTGAAATACTATTGATCAGATTTTTTAATCATACAAAAAGCAAACAAAAAGCATGAATCTTCTTATCAAAGGCATAACCATTGCCGACCCAAACAGTCCCTTCAATTCAAAGAAATGTGATGTGCGTGTAGAACAGGGAAAGATAACTGCCATAGGAAATGGCCTGTCTGAAAGTGATAAAGGCGAGGTTGTGGATGGTGCGGGCCTGGTTTTATCTCCGGGCTTCTTTGATCTGAACTGTTCCATTGGTGATCCGGGTTATGAGACAAGAGAAGATATCAAGACGGCTACGGATGCTGCTAAGGCAGGTGGATTTACCGGATTGGCTGTTTTGCCGAATACCAGGCCAGTGGTTCATTCCAAAGGTGAGGTGGAGTATATACTGAACAGGGCTAAAGGCGGGCTGGTAGATGTACTTCCGGTGGGTGCGGTGAGCAGGGATCTGGAAGGGAAGGAGTTGGCCGAGCTATATGATATGCGACTGGCAGGTGCAGCGGCATTTTCAGATGGGGATAAGGTGATTGCTGATGATGGCTTTATGAGCCGGGCGCTGCAGTATGTAAAAGGTTTTGATGGCTTGCTGATGGTATATCCTGAAAGCAAGTCTATCGCCGGTAAATCGCAGATCAATGAAAGCGGCACAAGTGTGCTGTTGGGCATGAAAGGATTGCCGGCACTGGCAGAAGAGATGCACATCAGCAGGGATATATTTTTGGCCACTTACCATGATGCTCCAGTACACATCAGTACCATATCTACCAGCGGATCGGTAGCGCTGATTAAAAAAGCAAAGAAAGATGGGGTGAAGATCAGTTGCGATGTGGCGGCACATCACCTGGTATTTACCGAAGAGCTGCTGAATGATTTTGATAGCAATTATAAAGTAAAGCCGCCTTTGCGCGCGTCGTCGGATATCAAGGCTTTGATGGGCGGACTGAAAGACGGGACGATTGATGCGGTAGTATCTCAGCACCGTCCGCATGAAATAGAATTTAAGGACGTAGAGTTTGAGATTGCTGCTTATGGGATCATCGCACTGCAGACTGTGCTGCCATTGCTGCTGCAGGCAGGACTGGATGCCCAGCAGATTGCAGAGAAACTGGCCATAAACCCACGCAAGCTGCTTGGACTTGAAGTTCCGGTGATTGAAGAAGGGGCGGTGGCCAACTTTACGGTGTATGATCCTTCAGAAAAATGGGAGTACAACAGGGCCAGCAACTATTCAAAATCTGCTAATACTCCATTATTAAATAAAACCCTGACCGGCAAGGTACGGTTGGTATATAACAACAAACAATTACAAGCATATGGATAATCATGTTAAAGTTGCGCTGATCGCGTCGTTAGATAAGTTTGCTGAGGTTTCTGGAAATGATTCAGTAAAACTGGAAGAGGATTTAGTAGAGGTATTTAGCAAAGACCTGGGTTTTTTAGAGAAAGTAGCTGAATTTGATGAGGTGTTTGATGAGCGTCCCGCTTTTGAAGAGCTTAGAGAAGTATTCTTTGACCTGCTGATGATCAATTTCTTTGCGAATGATGTGCAGAAGCTGGAAGAGGATTATTTGGATTCTGAAGAATGGTCTGACATAGAAGAAGATACAATAGACCGTGGTACCGAATTGCTTAATTTGTTGCTCTACATCAATGAGTGCCATGATGAAGACATCAAGCCTGAACTGGGCGACTTCTTAAAAGAGTTTTTGCTGGTAGAGGAGGATGAGTTTCAGGATGAGTTCCATATTTATGAAGACCTGATCAGTAACCAGCAACTGGTAGAGAGCAGTGTGGAAGATATCTGCAGTCACGCGGGTATGATCGACCTAAGTGAGGAAATGGAAGAGCTGTTTGTGCCGTTTATGGTGTTCTTTCATGAGCCTGCTGCGACTGTGCAGATTGTTAAGGAACTGGATGAATTTAGTGCAAATAAAGAGTTTGATATTGCAGTTTACACGTTAATTGCTAATTTTAATAATAAATTAAACTAAAACAAACTATTATGGAAGAAAAACAAAGACTAATTAACAGCTTATCGCTAAAAAATGGATTAATCATTGGAGCGATTAGTGTTGTACTCTCATTGGTGATGTACTTTATAGACCCACTAATGGCATTTACCAATTGGTGGGTGGGTTTAATATTGATTGTTGTATTTCTGGCTCTGCTTGTCTATGCCGGTCAAAGCATACGGAAAGAAGTAGGTGGTTTCTGGACATTTGGTGAGGCTTTCAAATCATTTCTGATTATGGGCCTAATCATCACAGCCATCTCAACCGTTTATAATGTTATGCTTATGAAGGTGATAGATCCTGACCTGCCTGCACGTGCAGGTGCTGCAATAGATGAAAACACCAGAACAATGATGGCGAAATTCATTACTGACGAAGATCAATTGGAAGAGGCACTTGCCAAATCGGGATCTGGCCAATCTAAATTGGAAATCACCGGGAAAAACCTGGTAACTGGCATTGGTGTATCGCTGGCTATTTACGGGGTGCTTGCACTAATACTGGCTGCGATTATGAAAAAGCCAGAGCCGATCTTTATTAAAACCGAAGAGTGAAAAATGACCGTTCTCTTCGAAGGCTGCGCCAGCTAAGTTCCCTGCGGTCACAAACCTGACAATGCCTTCTAAGAGAAGGTAATTTTTTAGTAGCAGGGAGCAGATTGCAGGGAGGAGAGAATGTAGGGAGGAGAGATTGCAGGGAGTAGCGAAAGCAGGGAGCAGAGAATGCAGAAGGAGACAGAATAAAAAAAGGGCAGAATGTCGTTGCATTCTGCCCTTTTTTATGCCGTCAGGTTTTTAAAGTTCCCTGATCCAGATGTTGCGGAAGCTTAATGGCTCGCTTGGATCGCCGTGCGATTGAAGCTTGATAGGCGATGGGCCGTGGGCATCTCTGTACGCTGCTTGGCCGATGTATTGGGTTGGGCCTTTTAATTCAAAGTTGTTCTGAACCAATACGCCGTTGAATAATACGGTAACACGGGCAGGGGTTTTTAGCATTTTGTCGTCATTAAAAGTCGGTGCAGTCCAGATGACATCGTAAGA
The DNA here is from genome assembly GCF_004331695.1 of Pedobacter psychroterrae. Taxonomy (GTDB): domain Bacteria; phylum Bacteroidota; class Bacteroidia; order Sphingobacteriales; family Sphingobacteriaceae; genus Pedobacter; species Pedobacter psychroterrae. The sequence goes on from NZ_SJSL01000002.1 coordinate 193,316, forward strand.
TTGCCATTCTCCCGGTTTGCGGGTAGGATTTGCAAGTGGCGCAGTCTGTTTGTAGATACTGGCAGACTGTCCGTTGGTGTAGGTATCATTCTGGTAAGAATCCAGGATCTGCAATTCATAACCTGCGTCGCCCTTGCCGATAGAAGCAAGGAACAGACCGCTGTTTCCTCTGCCCTGACCTTTGCCGGTGATATTGGCAGGTACCTGCCATTCAATGTGCAATTGATAGTTGTTGAAAGACTGCTTGGTTTCAATGTTGCCGGTTTTTTTGTCGACGGTAAAAACGCCATTCTTGACAGTCCATAGGGCAGGCTTAGACCTGTCGCCCGAACTCACCCACTGGCTCAGGTCTTTGCCGTCAAAAAGGATGGTAGCGTCTGAAGGTGGGGCAACGGTAACCTCTTTAGTTGCGACTACTTTGGGTACCGGAGTGTAAAACTCGGTATCTTCCGGTTTTTGGGCTTGTGCAGCCATATTAATTCCTCCTGCTATAAGAGAGGTAACAAAAAGTGTTTTAGTTAATTTCATTGTGATAATTTCGGTTAATAGTATATTCAAACTTAGATAAAAAATATGCTTCTTACCAATTATATAGAAATTTATCTAAGTTTGCATTCTTTAAGCGTTGTAATCATACATGGATATTTCTGTAGTAATCCCGTTATATAATGAAGAGGAGTCTTTACCTGAACTGACGGAATGGATAGCTAAGGTAATGCAGGAGCATAAGTTTACTTATGAACTACTTTTTATAGATGACGGAAGTACAGATACCTCCTGGGCAGTAATAGAAGACCTGAAACAGCAATATCCGGCATTACGGGCTATTAAGTTCAGGCGAAATTATGGTAAATCTGCCGCTTTAAATGTTGCCTTTGAGGCTGCTCATGGTGATGTGGTGATCACCATGGATGCAGATCTGCAGGATAGTCCGGATGAGATCCCGGAACTTTACAGGCGGATTAAAGAGGAAAAATTCGATCTTATATCTGGATGGAAAGCCAAACGCTACGATCCTTTGAGCAAAACCATTCCTACTAAAATATACAATGCCGCCACACGCAGGATGTCGGGCATACACAACCTGCACGATTTTAACTGCGGACTAAAGGCCTACCGGAAGGAAGTAGTTAAGAATATAGAGGTATATGGCGAAATGCACAGATACATTCCTGTAATAGCCAAATGGGCCGGTTTCACCAAGATAGGAGAGCAGATAGTGGAACACCGTGCACGCAAGTACGGGGTAACTAAATTTGGCATGAGCCGGTTTATTAATGGGCTTTTAGATTTGCTGTCCATATTCTTTGTTGGGAAGTTTGGCAAGCGCCCGATGCACTTCTTTGGTACAATGGGTGTGTTGAGCTTTGTAATAGGAACATTCATTGCCATATGGCTGATTGCAGAAAAACTATATGATATTTCTGTAGGTATTCCTATAAAAAGAGATGTAACCGACCAGCCTTTGTTTTACATAGCACTGGTAGCCATTATTTTGGGTTCACAGTTGTTTTTAACGGGATTTGTAGCAGAGCTTGTTTCCCGTAGCGCACCTGAACGCAATAATTATCTGGTAGAAAAAGAGATTAGTTAACCAATGTTCTTTTCGATCATAATACCCCTTTATAACCGTCCGCAGGAAATAGATGAATTGCTGGCCAGTTTGGTGAAGCAAAGCTACCTGCAGTTTGAGGTGCTAATAATAGAAGACGGCTCGGTAAACGACGCCAAATCAGTAGTAGATAAATATGCCAACAGGCTGGACATCAAGTACTACTTTAAACCCAACTCCGGTCAGGGATTTTCCCGTAACTATGGATTTGAAAGAGCGGATGGCGATTTCTTTATCATCTTTGATTCTGACTGTCTGATCCCGCCCGACTATCTGGAAATAGTACGCGATTATTTATTTGAGCATAAGCTCGATGCCTATGGAGGACCTGATGCCGCCCATGAGAGTTTTACCCCAATCCAAAAGGCCATCAGCTATGCGATGACTTCGCCATTTACGACTGGGGGCATCAGGGGGAATAAAAAACACGTCGGACAGTTTCACCCCCGCAGTTTTAATATGGGTGTTTCCCGTGAAGTATGGGAAAAGGCAGGTGGTTTTATACTGACCAGACTGGGCGAAGATATAGAATACAGCATCAGGATACAGCAGCATGGATTTAAGACAGGGTTGATCCCGGCGGCGAGGGTTTTTCATAAAAGGCGGACAAGTTTTATGCAGTTTTATAAGCAGTTGCACTTTTTTGGGAGGGCAAGGATAAATATTTATAAACATTTTCCTGCTGAGTTAAAATTGATACATTTCTTTCCGGCTGTATTCACCTGTGGTGTAATATTTACTATACTTGCCAACCTGTTTTATGCCCCATTGGCCTATGTATGCAACTATTTTATATTGGTATACTTTATGTTGATATTTTTTCACGCATGGCAGGTTAATAAGTCATTAAAAGTTGCATTTTTGAGCATTATTGCTTCCTTTATACAACTGACCGCTTACGGGTTGGGTTTCATGCAGGATTTTTTAAAAAGAGTAGTATTTAAACGACAATGATAGAATTTTTGAAGGATAGTACCTTTACTGTAAATGAGGTGATCAGCAAAGCCGTTGGGGTAACCAAGCGCAACTACTTCTCTATTGCAACGCTTTGTTTTCTGATGTTCATTACTTCAAATGCGTCGGGCCTGATGGCCTTCTTTTTAAATGATGTAAGTAAGGGTCTGAGCATTTTGATGGCTTTCATCTTTGTGATGTTCTATTTTACGATTAACCTTTCCTTGTTCAGGTACATTTTTCACTTGCTGGATGATGAAGATCATGATGTAAGCATTGTGAGCACCATCCCGACCAAACGACAGATTATCCGCTTTTTGGTAGCTACGCTGTACTTTATGCTCTGCATTTTGGGCGTGTATATCCTCGTGACGGTGATCGGGTTTCCCTTTGTACTGGCGGGTATAGCTGTAGAGAAGGTATCCAATGTCGCCATTCCTGTAGGTATGGTAGCGGTGTTCATTACCTGGATACGCATTTCGTTTTTTCCTTTCTTTATCATCGATAAGAACCTGGGGCCTTTTGCTTCGATAAAATACAGCCTGGCAACCACAAGAGGTAATTTTACAAAGATCTTTCTGCTGTTGCTGGTACTGGGTGGGTTTTATATTCTCTGCCTTTTCTTCGGCTTTATCCACTGGCCGGTAGTGGCTTTTTTTGTGAATGTTTTGAGTTCCTTTATCATCGTTCCACTGTCTAGTGTGGCGCTGACCATTGCTTACCGTAAAATGATAGGTGAATATAAAGGAGAAGAAGAGCCAGATATTATACACAACATAGTTTAGTAGCATTATGGGATTAAAAGCGGCATTAAGTAAACCTTTTGCTGCCTTTGTAGTGAAGGGCATAAACAAGTGGAAAAAGAATGCGGTAGCCGTGCAGCAGGATGTTTTGGCAGGATTGGTACGCGATGCGCAGCACACTGCTTTTGGCCGGGACCATGACTTTAAGTCTATTCGCAATTACGAGGATTTTAAAAAACGTGTACCTGTAAGGGACTATGAAGACCTGAAACCATATATAGACAGGGTTGTGGCCGGAGAGGAAGACGTGATGTGGAAAGGCAAGCCCCTTTATTTTGCAAAAACATCCGGCACCACATCGGGTGTAAAATACATTCCGCTTTCTAAAGAATCTGTGCCGGAGCATGTAAAGGCCGCCAGAAATGCATTGCTTACTTATATCCACGAGACAGGAAATGCTTCTTTTGTAAATGGCAAGATCATTTTTTTGCAGGGCAGTCCTGTACTTAGTAAGAAAAATGGGATTAATATAGGCAGGTTATCGGGCATAGTGGCGCATTTGGTGCCTGCTTACTTACAGAAAAACCGCCTGCCATCTTATGAAACCAACTGCATTGAAGACTGGGAGGAAAAGGTAGACGCGATAGTGTCGGAAACCATTCATCAGGACATGACCCTGATATCCGGGATACCACCATGGGTACAGATGTATTTTGATAAGCTAACGGAGCAATCAGGAGGCAAAAAGATCAAAGACATCTTTAAGAATTTTAACCTGTTTGTATATGGAGGTGTCAATTATGAGCCCTATAGAGCCAAGATAGAGTCTAGTATAGGCCGGAAAGTGGATGCCATCGAGACCTACCCCGCATCGGAAGGATTCATTGCTTATCAGGACAGTCAGCAGGACAAAAGTCTATTGCTGCTGGTCAGTGCAGGTATGTTTTATGAGTTTATTCCTGCAGACGAGTATTATAATGATAACCCTTTGAGGATTAGCCTGGAAGAGGTGGAGCTGGACAAAAACTATGCGCTGATATTGAACACCAACGCCGGACTTTGGGCTTACAGCATTGGTGATACCGTAAAGTTTGTGTCTAAAAACCCCTATAAGATCCTTGTGACAGGAAGGATCAAACATTTTATTTCTGCCTTTGGGGAACATGTAATAGGTGAAGAGGTAGAGCATGCGATATTAAGTGTAGCAAATGAAGAAGGGGTAGGTATCACCGAGTTTACAGTAGCGCCGCAGGTAGCTCCTGCAGCGGGAGAATTGCCTTATCATGAGTGGTTTGTAGAGTTTTCCAGTCCGCCGCTGGACATGGTTGATTTCACTAAAAAAGTAGATAAAGCGCTACAAGAGAAGAATATTTACTATTTTGACCTCATTGAAGGGAAGATACTGCAGCCTTTGATCGTCCGGTCTTTGCAAAAAGATGCTTTTGTAAATTATATGCGGGGCCAGGGTAAGCTGGGTGGACAAAATAAGGTCCCAAGGTTATCAAACGACAGGAAGATTGCAGATGAATTAAGGAATTTTACGATTTGAAAAACATATCAATATTAGGCGCTACTGGTTCAATCGGGACACAAGCCCTGGAAGTTATTGCCGCAAATCCGGGATTGTACAAAGTTTCGGCATTGACCGCCCAGGCAAATGCCAGGCTGCTGATAGAACAGGCTTTGAAATACAGGCCGGGTATGGTAGTGATAGGGGATGAAAGCCTGTACCTGGAGGTAAAATCAGCGTTAGGAGCTTTGCCGATTAAAGTTCTGGCCGGGGAAGATGCCCTTTGTGAAGCGGCAAGTATAACTGAAGCAGACCTGGTATTGACCGCTGTAATGGGTTCGGTTGGATTGAAGCCTACTATTGCCGCCATTAAAGCCGGGAAGGATATCGGGCTGGCAAACAAGGAAACGCTGGTGGTGGCAGGAGATTTGATTACCAGGCTGGCCAGGGAACATGGGGTAAAGATCATTCCGGTAGATTCAGAGCATTCGGCAATTTTTCAGTGCCTGATAGGAGAAGCGCCGGATTCGGTTGAGAAAATATACCTCACTGCCTCTGGCGGACCTTTTAGGGGCAAAGACCTTGCTTTTTTGGCAGGGGTTACTAAAGCTCAGGCGCTTAAGCATCCAAATTGGGTAATGGGCGCCAAGATCACCATTGATTCCGCTTCTCTGATGAACAAGGGCCTGGAGGTGATCGAAGCGAAATGGCTGTTTGGCCTGGAGGCAGATCAGATAGATGTAATTGTGCATCCCCAGTCTATTGTACATTCGCTGGTGCAGTTTAACGACGGCTCCATAAAAGCACAGATGGGCCTGCCTGATATGAAATTGCCCATTCATTATGCCCTTGCTTATCCTGAAAGAATAAGTAGCGATTTTAAGCGTTTCAGTTTCATGGATTATCCTGAACTTACCTTTTCACAGGCAGACAGCGGGACGTTTAGAAATCTGGAACTGGCCTACAGTGCGCTGAGAAAGGGTGGGAATATGGCCTGTATTGTAAATGCAGCCAATGAAATAGTGGTCAATGCTTTTCTAAATGACCAGATCGGATTTTTACAAATGAGTGAGGTAATTGAAGCCTGTATGGAGGGCGTGGCTTTTATAGCAGCGCCTACACTAAATAATTATTTAGAAACAGACCAACATACACGTATATTTGCCAACCAACTCGTAACAAAACAAGTATTAAACAATCAAAATTAAAAATATTAAAATAATATATGAGCGGACTGATTATGGCGGCCCAGTTACTTCTGGGGTTATCGATACTAGTAATTTTACACGAATTAGGACATTTTTTAGCGGCGCGTGCCTTTGGGATTAAAGTAGAGAAATTTTACCTGTTTTTTGATGCATGGGGAGTGAAACTTTTCAGTTTTAAAAGGGGCGACTGCGAATATGGTATTGGTTGGCTTCCATTGGGTGGTTATGTGAAAATATCAGGTATGATAGACGAGTCTATGGACACTGAGCAAATGAACCAGCCTGCACAGCCCTGGGAATTCAGGTCTAAACCAGCATGGCAGCGCCTGATCGTAATGCTGGGCGGGGTAGCGGTGAATATAGTAGTTGGTATCTTTATTTTCTGGATGCTCGCTTTCACTTATGGAGAGACATTCATAGCGAACAGTTCTGTATTGAACGGAATTAATCCCGGTGAGATCGGTAAAGAGATCGGTCTGAAAAAAGGGGACAGGGTGGTAGCAGTAAACGGAAATAAAGTAATCCGTTTTGAGGAGCTGATCAGCTCGAAAGTGTTGTTGGGCAATACTAATCTGACCGTGATCCGCGGTGACAGAACACTGGACATTAAAGTGCCTGACAATATATTGAACAAAGTTTCTGACCTTGGAATTGAAGCGTTTATCAGTAGGGTACCGTTGATTACCTCGTCTATAGACAGTGTGTATAGCAATGCAAAAAAGGCAGGCCTGCAGATTGGAGATAAGGTTGTCTCTGTAAACAATGTACCTGTTAAATATAGCGTGGATGTTAGGGAGCAAATGACAAAACTGAAAGGTAAGTCTGTTTTGTTTAACATCAGTCGTGGCTCAGAGATCCTGGCGTACAACATTCCGGTGGACACTGCAGGAACGATTGGTATCAGGTTCAATTTTAATGAAATTAAACAGGAGACGATAAAATACAGTCTGTTTGCAGCTTTACCTATTGGTGCGAACCAGGCCTGGAAGACATTTAGCGATAATGCTAAGGGCATCTGGAAGGTTTTAACCGGCAAGATTCAGGCTAATAAGGCATTTTCTGGCCCTGTGGAGATTGCGCGTAAGGTATATGGAGGTGAATGGATCTGGGAAAGGTTTTGGGCTTCGACCGGCTTTATCTCAATCGCATTGGCATTTATGAACTTACTGCCTATTCCTGCACTGGACGGCGGACATGTGGTTTTTCTACTGGTAGAAATGGTGAAAGGAAAGCCGCTTGGTGATAAGTTTATGGAACGCGCACAAATAGTGGGCTTTGTAATGTTGCTTTGCCTGATGGTATTTGTACTGGGGAATGATATTTTTAAAGCGGTAATGCATTAGCGTTATTATGACTGATTATTTTGCTTTTTATGGTTTGCCGGTTAGCTTTAACCCTGATGCTGCACTTGTAAAGCAGAAGTTTTATGAGCTCAGTAAGAAGTATCATCCTGATTTTTATATCAACGAAAGTGAAGCTAAGCAGGCTGAAGTACTCGAATTAAGCACGGTAAATAACAAAGCCTACCAGGTATTAAATGACCCTTTTAAACGGCTGCATTATATCCTGGAAGTTAAGGGTGTATTGGTAGAAGGTGAAAATTATTCCCTGCCCCAGGAGTTTTTAATGGACATGATGGACGTCAATGAGGCACTGATGGATTTGCAGCTTGAACTTGACGCAGGGCGGTTAAGCGCTTTGAAAGCAGATGTTGCTGTGGTCGAGCAGCAAATTTTTGATGAAATTGCTGTGTTGACGGCTAAATTTGACGAACAGGGTGGGGATGGACAGTCGGATTCACTTGCTGCTATCAAAGATCTGTATTATCGCAACAAATATTTGCAAAGAATAAGAGATAGCATAAAATCAGTATCTTAATGACACAGCCCTGGCCTTGGTATGCTTCTGGTCTTGCAATCAGCGCAATAATGTTGCTGCTTATCTTCTTTGGTAAATCTTTTGGGTTTTCTTCTAATTTGCGGAACATCTGTAGTATGATGGGAGCTGGAAAACGGGTTAAATTCTTTGATTTTGACTGGAAGGCCCAGCGCTGGAATCTTTTATTTCTTGTCGGAGCTGTGATTGGCGGTTTTATTTCTAAGCAGTGGCTTGGTTCCGGATCGCCTTTGGCCTTATCTGAGGCAACAATTGCAGATCTTAAATCGTTGGATATTCCGTTTGACGGCGAGATGGTGCCATCTGCTATATTCAACTGGCAGTATCTTTTTACATTTAAGGGGATGTTTATTTTTTTAGGAGGAGGTTTCTTAATTGGTTTTGGGACCAGGTATGCTGGGGGCTGTACTTCAGGCCATGCCATAAGTGGATTGTCTAACATGCAGTTGCCCTCCTTGATCGCAGTGGTGGGCTTCTTTATTGGCGGACTGGTTATGACACACCTTATTTTCCCACTTTTATTCTCGTAAGCCATGATGAAGTCTTTAAAATATATACTTACCGGTGTCCTGTTTGGCATTGTGATGAGTAAATCAGAGGCCATTTCCTGGTACAGGATACAGGAAATGTTCCGTTTTCAGTCCTTTCATATGTTTGGTATTATTGGCACGGCTGTCCTGACCGGCGTGATTGGGGTATGGCTGATTAAGCGGTTTGGCTATAAGGATACCGAGGGGTCTTTAATAGTTTTTCCTGTGAAGGAAAAAGGCTGGCGCAGGTATTTGTTTGGGGGTATCATATTTGGATTTGGCTGGGTGCTTACGGGTGCATGTCCGGGCCCTATATTTGTCTTGCTGGGTCAGGGATATCTGTTAATGATTGTAGTGATATTGGGCTCTTTGCTGGGGACTTATGTATACGGGATATATAGAGACCGCTTGCCGCATTAAATAACGCTGGTAAATTATATATTTGTAGGCGAGGGACATAGAGTAATGGCGCAATACAAGTTATACGGAGATCAGGAGCTGGTTCAGCTGATGCAAAGTGGTGACGAGCGCGTATTGGTGGAGATTTACGACCGTTACTGGGACAAAATGCTTTCGGTTGCGTTTAACAGATTGGGTAACCAAGAGGAGGCCGAAGAGTGTGTGCAGGATGTGCTTTATAAATTATGGAATCTGCGCCATGATTTTTCTCTGATAAAAGTAGAGCTCTCGAACTATCTGGCCCGCGGGATACGCAATCAGGCCTTCAATATATTAGACCGACGTCACCGGGAACGCATGAAATCTGAAGGTTATGCTCCAGCAGAAGATGTCAACTTACTATCGCCTGAAAGGGCGTTGATGCTGCGGGAGCTACAGGAACAGATAGACAATTCGATAGCAGCACTCCCGCCCCAATGTCAGCTAATATTTAAACTAAGCCGTCAGGAAGGTCTGTCAAATAAAGAAATTGCGGAAAAATTGAATTTATCGGAGAATACCATCAAATCACATCTGAAAAAAGCCAATAAAGATCTACGGGATAATGTGAAGACGCTAACTACGGCGATATTTATCTATACTTTGTTTCAATAAAGGCCTATATTTTATTATTTCGTAAAAAATAATCTCAATCACTCACCCCTAATGCATTTTTTTCTGTCTATATAGATAGAAAAGCATAAAGAATGTCCCCGAATACTGAATACATAGAATTGTTGGTCTTTAAATTTAACAATGGAAGCATTTCCGCTGAAGAGTTGGAGCTGCTGAAGGAGTGGTATATGAGTCACGATGACCAGCATGTTGTCATTACTTCAGGAAAAGATGAATCATCCGAGGAGGTAAAATCACGTATTCTGGGCAGCTTGCTCGCCAAAGTAGCAGATGCAGGAAGAAAACCTGCTAAAAGTGTGCGACTGATTCGCTGGATAGTGGCGACAGCTGCCGCTGTGCTTGTGGCAATTGGTGCCTGGGTGGTATTAGACCGTGAAGTGCAAGTCAGGGATTTTGGGGTTGAGAAAAAAGCATCCATCCAACCCGGAGGCAATAAAGCTACGCTGACCCTTGCTGATGGCAGGACGATAGTGCTAAGTACCTCACAGGCAGGAATAGTAACCGGAAAGGAAATCACCTATGCAGACGGAGCACCTGTGGTGCAAACATCAATAGATGAATCGGCCTATTCTAATAGCTTATTGACTTTGCAAACCCCCAGGGGCGGTACCTACAAAATAACATTGGAAGATGGAACGGATGTTTGGCTGAATGCAGCTTCCACGATCAGGTATCCATTGCATTTTGCTTCAGACGCACGTATAGTAGAACTTGATGGCGAGGCTTACTTCAATGTTAAGCCTGCCTATCAGAAAAATGGAGACAGGATACCATTTAAAGTGAAGGGTAGACGACAGGAAGTAGAGGTAGTCGGGACCCAATTTAATATAGCAAACTATCCTGAGCAACTATCTGATAGAACTACGCTTGTGGAGGGAAAAGTGCTGGTGAGTGATGATCACAGCCGCATTATTATACATCCAAATGAACAGGCCATTACCACAACAGGGAAAACGCTTGTGAAAAAGGTTGACGTAAATAATTTTATAGCCTGGCGTGAGGGCAAATTCGGTTTTGACAATAAGACATTTGAAGAAACGATGAACGAAGTCGGCCGCTGGTATGACCTGGACATTGTTTATATAAACGGCATACCAAAGGAAGAGCTGACAGGTGATGCTTTTCGTAACCAGAATATCAGCTTTGTATTGCGCTTATTGGAGGTTGCGGAAATAGATTACAAGTTGGACGTGAAGCGCCGGAAGCTTATCATAAATGGAAAAAAAAGTAGAATGTAAACCTAAAACAAACCAACCACCACATGAAATAAAAACCAACCACAAAAAAGACTCCTTTAAAATCAAAAAAGGAAAGGACTGCCATCCTTTCCCCTAAAGCGATTTGAATTGTTGCAGTCGACCAAAACGTAGAAGTAGACATTACACATCAACAAACCAACGTAAAATTAATGAATAAACTTTACTTATCACGAGTGATGAAAATCATCATGTTCTTATTTATAGCAGGCTTTACGACAGTAAGCGCCTCCAGCTATTCCCAGCAGATCACACTGAAAGGAGAAAATATTCCCTTTTCCTCTGTGATAGAAGTCATTAGGAAACAAAGTGGATATGCCGTCTTTGGTACAAAAAAGATTATTGAGTCTGCCAGGCCCGTTACCATTGATGTCAAAAATATGCCATTGCAGCAATTTTTGAATAAGGTAGTTCAAGGTCAGCCGATAACTTATGTTATTGAAGACAAGACCATATCCCTTTCCAGCGCGCCTTTACCTGCCATTCAGACCGCGACAGTAGTTCAGCAAGCACTTAGTGGTGTGGTTCGCCATGCTGAAACGAAGGAGCTTCTGGTAGGGGCTACGGTGAAATTGAAGGGTGCAAGCCTGAGCACATCAACCGACGAAAAAGGCCAATATCGCATCAGCATACCTTTGACTGAACAAAAGCAGATTCTGGTGTTTAGTTATGTCGGCATGAAACCGCAGGAAATAACTTATCAGAAACAGACAAGCTTAAACATTGAACTGGAACCAAACGACGCAGCAATGAATGAAGTGGTTGTGACAGGTATTTATCAGCGTGACCGCGAAGCACATACCGGATCTTCCGTGACCTATACCGCCAGAGATCTTCAAGTTGTTGGAAACCAGAATATCATACAAAGCTTAAAAACACTGGATCCTTCATTTGCCGTTGTAGAGAACAATCTATTTGGTTCTGATCCTAACCGATTGCCGGATATTGAAATACGCGGAAAAAGTAGTGTGATCGGGCTTACTGATGAGTTTGGCTCTAACCCTAACCAGCCTTTGTTTATTCTCGATGGATTTGAAAGCACGCTGGCCATCATCAGTGATCTGAGTATGGACCGGGTATCATCGATTACTTTGTTGAAGGATGCGAGTGCTTCAGCTATTTACGGTTCGAAAGCTGCAAATGGCGTGGTTGTAGTGGAAACTAAAAAGCCTACCGCAGGCTCGCTGCGGGTTAACTATAATTTCAACTCAAGTGTTAATTTCGCCGACCTAAGTGACTATAACCTGATGAATGCAGGAGAGAAACTTGAATTTGAGCGTCTGTCTCAGTTTTACGGCTTACTAAATCCTGACGGCTATATTATAGTGGGGCCAAACCCTGATAATGAAGCAAGGTATTTTGAACGGTTGAAAGAAGTGCGCCGAGGAGTAAATACCTATTGGGCCCACGAACCTTTGCGTACCTCTATTTCACAGCGGCATACTTTATTTGCAGAGGGTGGTGACGCTAACCTCCGCTATAGCGTATCCTTGAATTACGGACTTACTCCCGGTATGATGGAAGGTTCGGACAGGACAGCGACCAATGGTAACGTTCGGTTGCTTTACCGAAAAGGAAATGTCTCAGTAAACAACACGTTGAGCATTGACAATGTGGTCGCAAACCGGGAAGCACAGCCTTTTTCAGCTTTCTCGAGGGCGAATCCCTACTACCGGAAATACAATGAAGACGGTACGGTGAGAATGGTGTTGGAAGATTACAAGCCTTTTGGTAATGCGACATTAGCTCCGATATACAGTCCCTTGTATAATCAAAATAACCTAAATCTTGATTCAGAGGAATCTCAGGGTTTCACGAATAATTTTGAAGCGGAATGGCGGATTATAGAATCTCTTCGCGCACGCGCACGCTTTGGCTTACGCAATTTCAAAACACAAGATGTAATATTCAGGTCACCCTTCAATACCGAATTTATTAACACCGATGCATTGCAAAGGGGTAGGTATAATGAAAATAACGGCAAGGATGTGAATTATGACGGAGACCTAAGCTTAACATTCGGAAAGGTATTCGCGGAAACGCATACCGTTAATGCCGTAGCAGGTATGCGCATGGAACAGAACGTCCGTAGCCTAAGCGCCTTTGGAGTGACAGGATTTATCGATGATGAGTTTTCCAATCCTAATTTTGCTTTGGGCTTTAGAGAAGGGCAGCGTGCGGGATACCAGGAATCCATGCGTCGCGGGGCTAGTTTCTTTATGAATATGGGCTATGCGTTTGATCAACGCTACCTGTTGGATGCCACTTTGCGCTCGGATGGTTCTTCCATTTACGGAGCAAGCAGACAGTTCTCAACCATCTGGTCATTCGGACTAGGTTGGAACATCCATAAGGAATCTTTTTTAAGTTCGTCCAAATGGATCAATCAATTGCGCCTGAGAGGATCTATCGGTAACCCCGGTAACCAGAATTTTGACGACTACATCTCGATGAGGATTTATCGCTATAACAATGATAACCGGAATCCGTTTGGTGCCAGTACGATTATCAGCAATATGGGCAATAGCAATCTCCGCTGGCAGACCACCCTCGATAGAAATATCGGTTTGGATTTTATGACGATGGATAATAGATTCCGGATCACTGCTGACTATTTCGTGAAGAATACAGATCCACTACTTGTATTGTTGACCCTACCGTCCTCCACGGGTGTATCGCGCGTAGCGCAGAATATCGGTGAGCAGAAGACCAATGGTATCACGCTTACTACAGATTATAACATTTTGCGTCGCAATGAAATAAACTGGCGTGTGAATCTCAATATGAGAAGGATAAAATCAGAATACCGCAAAATGGGGAACCGTTTAGATAATTTTAACCTTGCCAACAGAAGCCGCAATATGGCCCGTTATTATGATGGCGGTAGTCCCTCAGACCTTTGGACAGTACGCTCCGTAGGAATAGATCCCGCTACCGGTCGTGAGATTTTCCTGAATAAAAATAATGAGCAGACATTTGTTTACAATTATCAGGATGAAGTGGTAGTGGGAAATAAGGAACCCGATCTGGACGGCGTGATCGGCACTAGTTTTATGTACAAAGGATTTCTGGCCTCGGTAAACTTACGATATCGCATTGGTGGACAAGCCTTCATGCAGACGCTGTATGATAAAGTGGAGAATATCACCACGGCTAATGTTCCCCTGAATCAGGACAAGCGCGCTTTATATGATCGCTGGCAAAAGCCTGGTGACAATGCCCGTTTCAAGGCGATTTCAAGGACGGAATATACCCCTATGTCTTCGCGTTTCGTGCAAGACAACAATATGCTTGTCGGAGAATCATTTTCATTAGGGTATGAGACGAGCAAGGCTGCCTGGCTGAAGTCTGTGCGTGCTTCTTCTATTACTTTAAGGGCTTATATGAACGATATATTCTATGTGTCCACCATCAAAAATGAGCGCGGTCTGGATTATCCCTTTGCCCGATCCGTTTCTTTTTCAGCAGCTGTCCGCTTTTAACCAATAATACTATCACAGATGAAAATAACTTATAAAATATTCTTCTGCCTGGCCTTGAGCATACTTACACTTTCCTGCAAAAAATGGATTGATGTAAAGCCTACAGACCGACTGGGCGAAGACCAGCTGTTTGTAGACCCTGCCGGTTATACAAAAGCAATCAATGGTGTTTATGTGGAGATGGCCAATACGGCACTCTACGGGCAGGAAATGACTACAGGCACAGTGGATGTCATGGCGCAGTACTATGTGCTGACCTCTTCTACACACCGCTATTACGAAGCTACCACATTTGTATATACCGGAACCAAGATGAAAACCATATTTGATGATGCCTGGAAAAAATCTTACGAGCTGGTAGCAAATTGTAATGTGATTATCGAAAAATGTGGAGATGCTCCCAGTGAGAAACTACCAGAGCTATATTATGGTGTGATCAAAGGAGAAGCGCTCGCACTGCGTGCTTTCTTCCACCTGGATATGCTACGTCTTTTCGGCCCGATCTATAATGACGAAAATAAGGCTAAGCCTGCGATTCCCTATGTGACTAAAAGTGGTTTTGAAGTATTGCCTTTCTTAAGTACCGAAGAAGTGATGAAGCACATCACTGAAGATCTGAAGATGGCGCTTGCTCTGTTAGAGAATACAGACCCGATCAGGACCTCAGGAGTTAGAAATGGAAATAACACGGGCGGACCTAATGACTTGTACTATCGCCAATACCGTTTAAATTATTATGCTGCTAAGGCATTATTGGCGAGGGCATATTTATGGCAGGGGGATAAAGTTAACGCATTGATAGAATCGGAAGCGTTACTAGCTGAGGTGCAGGGGCCGAAGAATGTGTTCCCTTTTGTTACTCCGACTGCCGCACTTGGTTTTACCCAAGGAAACACCGTGATTCCCGCTGACCGTCTTTTTACTTCTGAAGTGATGTTTGGAGTTTATGACATTAAGCGATCGGAAATGTTTGACCGTCAGTTTCACGTAGGACTGGACAACAATAACAAGCTTTCATTTAGCAATGGGGATAGCAATGAATCGCGGGTGAATGCGCTGTACGATGATGCCAATGATTATCGTCGCCGGATTTGGCAAAACGCCTCATCAGGAACAGTTACCGCTTTAACCAATCTGAAATATCTTGATCAGAACAATGTCCCCGGGCGCTACATGATTCCCTTGATCAGACTATCGGAGGTATTGCTGATTGCTGCGGAAAGCCATCCGGATCTGGCTACCGGTATTACTTATCTGAATAAGGTGCGGACCAGTCGGAATAGCTTAAGCCTCAATCCAACTTCGAGTGCCTTGCTGCTTACTGCGATCATGAACGAATTCAGAAAAGAGACGATCGGAGAGGGACAGCAGTTTTATTTTTATAAACGGACTGCTCAGCAAACCATTCCGAATCATGCTGCGGTAACAGGTACTAAAGCTATGGTATTAACAAATTATGTGGTGCCGCTGCCAGATAGTGAATTGTCACAAAGGAATTAAAATATAAAAAGATGAAAAGAATACTAACATATATAGTTTGCCTTCATTTGCTGGTTTTTTTCTCTGGCTGTGAAAAGGAAATAATGAGTTACAAAGGCCGGGAAGGTGTATATTTCGCCGTGCAATCCGGGAACGAGTTTTTGCCTAACTTATGGCCTTTTATGCCATATAGCGATGTTCAGTTCACCCGTATCGCCAAAGATGAGGTGGATTATATCGTAAAAGTGATGATTACAGGTCCGGTAAAGGATTACGACCGGACATTTGGCGTGGTGATAAATCCTGATTCTACGACTGCAGTCGCAGGTCAGCATTATACCTTAGAGAAGGAGTTGTGGACCGTTCCGGCGGGTGCGATTTCCACCAATATCACGGTAAAGCTAAAACGTACACCAGACCTGCAGGTGACGATGAAAGCAGTGGGTTTACGTTTGGTGGCAACACAGGATTTTTCCTTATCCTTCCCTGAATGGGATGCTATTCCTGAATACAGCGCTGGCGTGGTAGTTCCTGAATTTGACGCCAGTCTACATACGCTGCGCTTGAATGATATCATGGTTCGTCCTGTCGTATGGTCCGGATCGATACAGGCCGGCAACCGTGAGTCCGGGCTTTTCGGCATATTTTCAAGGCAAAAAATGGATTTTCTAAGTCAATATCTCGGTTTAAAATATGAAGATTTCGCCAGCACCGCTACTATGCCGATGGCGAGGCAGTTGTTAATCGGGAGTGATGCCACCGCCATCCTGGTAAGGCTTAAAGATGCGGGAACCCCAGTTTTGGAGGCTGACGGCAGGCTGATGTGGATGGGTTCAGTACCATGGACGTCTTATATTGGAGTGCCATATACTCCTTAATTCTGATTGTATACTTAAGATTTAAACACATGAAAATATATCAATATACCATTTTATTAATGGCAGCCTTGTTTCTCGGGTCCTGTGCTAAAGACCTTGGAAACTACGAATATAAAGACATCAATGATGTTAAAATAACGGGGTTGCTGGGTGCATATACCGCCCGTCGCGGCGTGGATACGTTGCGAATTAAGCCAACCCTTGCAGCAACAATGGATCAAGGCGACACCAGCAGGTATCAATACCTGTGGATTGTGAGACAAGGGAATGTACTGGACACCATCGGATACCATAAAGATCTGGCATATCCGGTAACGCTTGAGCCTTTGGCATACAAACTCTTTTATCGGGTACGGGATAAACAGACCGGGGTTGAGTGGCAGTCAAATGCTGATCTGATAATCGGAACACCGTATTCACGAGGATGGCTGATCATGGGCGAGGACGAGCAGGGATATGCGGAGGCTGAAATGCTTTCGATACAGAATGACACCCTTCACCTGAAACACATACTTTCTGAAAGCGGCTTGCCGAAACTTCAGGATCCGGTAAGTTTTCAACATACAGGCGGTGGACTTGACGCTTATATAAAGCTGTGGACCATGACTAAAAGCGGATCTTATTTCCTGGATCGCGTGACTATGAAAGCGACACCAGCCAATGACATGAGCAGAGTATTATATGTTTCTGAAACTGTCGATCCACAAACCTATCATCCGATAGTAATCGCACCACAAATGCGAACTGCAGCCGGAGCGACTAGTACTGGTAATTACCGTGTGATGCTCACTAAAGCAGGTGATATCTTCGCTGCATTTTTAGCGATAAACGGAGGTGATTTTTATAACAATCCGATTAACCGTGTGGCAACGGCACAGGAAGTTCGCATTCCAGCTGCTCCTTATTTGCTTTACGCTACTGGTAGCATGACCACGGCGATGTGGTATGACACAGTGAACGATCGTTTTCTTAATTACTCCGGTTTTGGCTTTGGTACATCTTCGACAGTACTTCCGGATGTTGCAGGAGCTGCTTTTCCCTGGAATCAAGGAACAACCGGTCGAAAACTCGTATATGCGGAAAATACCCGTAATACAGACGGAGGCTCTACCAATGGAAATTCTTTTGCAATCATGAAAGATCCTGCTAATGTGCATCATATCTATAAATTTTATGCAAACGGTGCGGCTCCCGCTAAACGGGCGGCTTATGTAGTATCACCGTTAGCCAGGGATTTTGATAAAGCGAACTTCTACGCCTTTTCTTCTAACAGGACGGTGGTGTTTTATTCAGTCGGCAATAAGTTATATTGTTATGATTACAATCCAGGAAATGAACGGTTCTATGAATACAATTTAACAGGAGGCGATCAGATCACCATGTTGAAATTTGATACACAGGTAGATCATGCGGCAAACAGCCTGTATATAGCGAGCTACAATACGAACACAAAAGGTACGCTAGGACGCTTCGTAGTGGGAAACAACCCGAACGTGGTAGACTTGACACTGGCTCCAAAAAGCAGCTGGTCGGGACTAGTTAAAGTTAAAGACATCAACTGGAGAGCAGTTAACTAATATAAATTTAATCGTAGAAAAAGTTAAAGTATATGAACTTAAAACCGATAATAGGTGCTATGGCATTGTCCTGTGTAACCTTAACAGCATTTACGCAATCAAAAAATTTTACTGTAGAAGGTAAAGTAAACCGGAAACTAGACGGACAATTCATAAAACTCTATTATGAAGATGCCAAGACAAAAAAAGTGGACAGTGTAGGCATAAATAAAGGCGCCTTTAAACTGACGGGTACCATCAGTTCGCCTACCTTAGCAATGCTGAGCCTGGGCAATCAGGAAAATGGCGACCGGATTGACCTGTTTCTATCACAGGGAACAATTCGTGTCTCCGCTAAGGATTCTATCCATTATGCCGGTATCAGCGGCACAAAATTAGCGATCGAACACGAACAATTGGCAAAAAAGCTCAGACCAGTCGACGACAAATTTTACAATGGGATAGGTTTCTGGAAAACCATGCCGGAGGGCGAAGATAAAAAAGCTTATCTAACTAAATTGATGTCGGGTTTGGACGCTTATATGCTATTTAAAAGAGAAACCGTTCATCAGTTCGTAAAGGAATATCCAGCTTCATATGTTTCGCTTTATTATTTAGATAAGAATGCTCCGGGAGGATTGGTGAATTATGAAACGACCTATCCACACTATTCGAAACTTAGTCCTGAAGTTAAGGCTACATCTTTAGGAAAGCAATTTGGGGAGCGGTTGTTAGCAACAAAGGGTAAGCTGACTGGAGAGGCATACGTAGACTTTGTATCAACTACTCCTGAAGGGAAACAGCTTAGCCTGAAAGAGGTTATTGCTAAAAACAAATATACATTGGTAGATTTCTGGGCCAGCTGGTGTGGTCCTTGCAGAAAGGAAAATCCCCATGTGGTTAAAACGTTCGATGCGTTTAAGAATAAGGGATTTACGGTATTGAGTGTTTCTCTGGATGAGGATGCTACCAAATGGAAGGACGCGATTGCAAAAGATGGAATGCCTTGGTATCATGTATCAAGTCTGAAAGGCTGGAAGGAGCCTGCTGCGGCACTCTATAATGTAAAAGCAATTCCACAAAACGTTTTAGTGGATGATAAAGGTAAAATAGTGGCTACCAACCTACGAGCAGAAGCGCTATACAACAAGGTTGGGGAGCTTTTAAAATAAGGTCTTCTGCGTTATTGTATACAACAACACACTAAATAAAAAACCCTCTTTACAAAAGTAGAGAGGGTTTTTTACAGCTTAAATAATCTGATTAGTTTAAAGTCTAATGGATTCAGATATTATTTCTTTGCTACGATTTTAATGAAGATTTTAACGTCGTCCGAAAAAGTTGAATCAAAGTGCTTTTCGGATCTATAACCGATACCCCAATCTGTCCGATCAATCGTCAGCGTGCCATTCATCACGACAGTTCCGTCCATTCCATCCTTAAAAAGCATATTGGCTGGAAAAGTGACTGCTTTGGTGATCCCCTCAATGGACAGGTTGCCTGTAACTTTTATACTTGCGACACCTTCAATGGTCATGTTCCCGTTCCTTCCTTCAGTTTTTCCATCACTCACTGTTTCAACCTTGGTAATTGAGAATGTAGAAACAGGGAATTTTTTGACATCAAAAAATGCAGGTAATTGATTGAATGAACGTTGATCAACAAAATTTTCAATTGTATTCATGTCGACCTCAACTGCACCGCCCACCAAGCGACGGTTTTCAATTAACAATTCTCCTTTTAATATATCGACGTCCCCTGTATGGGAACCATCACCAAGAAACCTAGTACCTTCCCATGAACCCAATAGCATAGAACCCCTCCACACTACAGCACTTTGCTTTGTATCTATGATATATTTTTTCTGACCTTCTTTATTATAAAAGTCCGTGATGGTCTTTCCATCATAACGATACACTCCGGTGGCAGATCCAAACCAAATACTTCCATCGTTGGCTTCCATAAGTCCGAAGAAAGCATCTCCTAACATAATTTCGGCTACAGTGGGCTTATTACTATACAAGGACTTTGCATCATAACGGGAAAGTGCCCAGACCGCCACATGAGCAGTATTTACCGGACCAGTAGTCCAGATGTTTCCTTTTTTATCTTCGATTATAGCATAAGTACCTCTCTCCGATACCTGAGTAAAAATATTGCCGTCATATCGCCAAAGGCCATGGGTCACGTCACCAAGCCAAATATTGCCTTTTCTATCTTCGATTATACTCCAAACGTTTGTAAAAGTTTTGCCCTTATGGATTAACGGGGTAAATGTTTTTCCGTCATAAACGAAGACGGCGCCTCTTGTGCCAACCCACAATCTTCCGGTTTTATCTTCAATGATTGTAGTAATATCATTATTCCAAGTAAAATCATTATTCCAATTTTCTCCTTTATAAACACGCGAGGGGTTAGGATTTTTAAGATTTCGAAAAGATCTCCCATCGTAGCGGCTTATCCCATCTCCGGTGCCAAACCAAATAATCCCGGCTTTATCTTCATAAACAGACATCACCCGATTATTGGCAAGTCCTTCCGTGGTAGTGAAATGTTGAATGGATTTCCCGTTGTAATAATAAACGCCTGAATCAGTAGAAGTGAACCAAATATTTCCTCGTCGATCTTCCAGGGCATCCCAGAATCGGTGCGGACCTATTTTATTGGTGAGATTGGTAAAAGATTTTCCATCATATCGAAAAACATCACCTAATGATGAGTTGTTCGGCCCAGCAATCAAAATGGCACCATTTCCGCCTTTTTTTATATTACGAACCATTATATTAGGCCCTATGTCTTTAACCTCAGACTTGACGTTATCTTTGGGTACGTTTGTTTGGTTTTGTCCACAGGAACTGAGAAAAACAGACAGTAAGAACAAAACATACACGTTTACGTATTTCATAATCTTCTATTTATTTATCCTATTAGAATTGATTCAGCGAATCTACTTTGATATTTCTATGAGTGGAGGATTTGGATTGTAAATAAAAATGTAAACTTTGTAAATAAAGTCTGCGTGGCTTTCACGATGGAGAGAGTGACATTCCGTTGTCCGACGTCTCGCTACCAAGTTAAGGACTAGAAGTGCGGGCAGTTTGTTGCCACACATTAATAATCAACCGAACCTATATACCTGCTGTTGCTGATCTTTTCTCTATCGTCGCTGGCAAAAGCAATGTAGGCCTGAAGTGTATGTCCTTTAAAATTCAAAGGTAGTTCCATAAAATCCGTCTTGTCCATAATTCTCGCTGCATTTAAGTTGTAAAACGATTTGCCGAGATCTTCACAATGCACAAACAACATCGCCCTTGACTGAATGTGATAAATGCTGGCCATGTGTTCAGGCTCCCAATTAAATGTAACGCCGTTTGCCAAGGGCACAATTTCAGCTTGCTGCACTCCGGGCATGTTGCCTTTGGCAAGCATTGCGAATCCACCAAGGATCCCGCCTTTTAAAATTGCCATATGTTCTTTTTTTTTGTTTCTGAGTTCTTGTTAATTACTACTCTTAATTTTAATATTTTTGCTTCAAAAATGTTTGGCAGATGCCTTCTACCGTTGCTGTACCGTTACTGTACCGTTGCTGTACCGTTACTGCACCGTTGCCAATAAGGTAGCAGTCGGTAAGCTTTCAGTCTTCAGAAGTAAATGTAATGGGAAAAAAAATAGACGATGTCGTGTTATGTCGCATCATGTCGTGTAGTGTCGTATTATGTCGCTTTTTGTACTTTATGTTGGCGGGGAACGGGGTTACTATTTCTTTCATCAAGAAGAGTACACTGTTGGATGAGGAGAGCCGGAACCCCGCGTTTCCGGTTTCAATTTTGTCCTTAATGATGGGAGTTGTATGGTGACGGTTCTACGTACAAACCTTTTAAGGTGGTTACCGTACACCTTCTGTAATGAGGTCAAACGACAACTAAAATCAGGACGAAAAAGTTAGTAATACCAAACAGCGTTTGAATTGACAGGCAACTATTTTGTAAACAATTTGGAGGGTTAACTTTAAGATAAAATCATTTTTTTTATGTAAACTTGGCGGGATCAACTATTTATATTTTATAAATTAGTTGGGAAAGGGACAAAATGCAGGATTATAAAACTCTTACTGACCAAGCACTTCTGGCTTTAATGAAGCAAGGCAATCATTCTGCATTTACCGAAATTTACAATAGGTATTGGGCAGTTCTATTTCGTCATGCCAGGAAGATGTTATATGATGACAATGAAGCTGCAGACGTAATCCAAGAAATCTTCACTAAATTATGGCACAAAGCACCTGATTTGATGATTAATACGAGTCTCTCATCTTATCTGTATAAAGCTGTAAGACATAAAGTAATTACACTGGTCAACAAAAGTAAACTCAAAACAGCTCATTTAAACTCGTTGGCCGATTTTATTGATCAGGGTGTGAGTTCTACGGATGAATACATCCAGCTAAAACAATTAGCAGATAGCATTGAATCTGAAATCAATAAACTTCCGAAAAAGATGCGTGAAATTTTTGAACTGAGCAGGAAAGAAGAATTATCCTATCAGGAGATTGCTGACAGGCTGGAAGTTACTGACCATACAGTAAGGAAACAGATAAGCAACGCATTAAAAATATTAAAGGACAAAATCAATCTGTTTTTTACTTTGTTGCTCTTATTTAGCGGAAAAGATAACCTGCAGATAAATAAGGTGACATTATTTTCATATAAATCTTACACCCAATTAACTTTCGTTAGTCATAACCATATCAGCCCTAATATTAGCAGATATGAACGACCATCAAGCAGAAGAACTGATCCAGAAATATTTACATGGCAAATGCAGTCCTGAAGAGGCTGACTTACTGAATAGCTGGTACAACCACCGCAGCAACAGTATTGGCGATGAATTACCTGAACCGGATTATGCCTATTGGTACAATCAAATTGGCAACAGGCTACCACAGCCCACCAAAAGAATTAAGTTGTGGCCTAAAATAGCAGCTGCCGTAGGGTTGATTTTCCTTTCAGTTGGAACCTATTATATCACCCAGATTGAACCAGATCAAGAGAAGGTTCTTCAAACCATTGCTCAAATCGCAAAACCAGGTGGCAATAAAGCGGTGTTAACGTTAAGCAATGGAAATCAGATTACCTTAACTGACGCAAAAAACGGGACACTGGCGGTGCAGGGAACTTCCGAGATCCAAAAAACTGAAGATGGAAAAGTGGTATATAATGCAGTTGGTGCAGATACAGAAAGTGAACTTAGTTATAATACCATCACCACACCTGCCGGAGGAGTGTATGAGCTGGTACTGGCCGATGGAACGATGGTTACTTTAGACGCAGCCTCATCCATGCGGTTTCCGGTGGCATTCAAGGGTAAGGAACGCCGGGTTGAAATAACCGGACAGGCGTACTTTAAAGTGGCGCATAACAAAGAAAGGCCTTTTAAAGTAAGCAGCAATGGACAAACGGTAGAAGTTTTGGGCACTATATTTAACGTCAATGCCTATGCCGAAGAGGGGGTTACCAGAACAAGTTTGATAGAAGGAAGTGTAAAAGTTTCAAAGGCCGGCAATAATGCTGTTTTAAAACCTGGTGAACAATCTGCTGTATTCTTAAACAACGACAAAGTCAACGTTGGGCCAGCCGAACTGGAAACTGCCCTGGCTTGGAAGGCTGGCATGTTCAGCTTTCAACACGCAGATCTGCCAACGGTGATGCGGCAATTCGCCAGATGGTATAATGTAGAAGTAGTTTATGAAGGCGGTATCCCCAAGGTGTCGATTACCGGAAAAGTATTCAGGAGTGCGAATGCAGCACAGGTGCTGGAAATACTTGTAAAGATTGGAATCAAGTTTAAAGCAGAAGGGAAAAAGATCATTGTTTTACCAAATAAATAACCGAGCGCTAACTAACAAATTATTCATTTTTTAAAACGCTAAAATATGGTGTATTCTTTACGACGATAGCTTTAAACAGCCTCAGGGTATTCAAAAAAAACCGTGGAAGTGTTGACGCACAACCACGGTAAATCTTTGGACCAATCCTTTCCCGTAAACGGGATAAACAAAATCTGAACTGAGTTTATGTATTAATCCAAACAAACAAATGTAATGAAATTCACAGCTATTCCGATAGCCATGCCCCTGGCCTGGCCAAACGTTAACCAAACCCTGAAAATTATGAAGCTGACCACTTTATTTATCATCATTGGTTTCTTACAAGCAAGTGCCACCACAGTGTACAGTCAGGTTACACTAAATGAAAAGCATACGCCTTTTGAGAAAGTACTTGAAAAAATAGAAAAGCAAACCAAATATGTATTTATTTACGATGAGACCCGCTTGCAGTTAGCCGATATCGATGTCAATGTGCAGAACGTCTCTGTTCAAAAAGCGCTGGATGCCTGCTTCAAAGATCTGCCGGTAACTTATGATATTGTAGGTGAAAACATCATCCTAAAGCCTGCTGAACCAACTTTTTTTGAAAGGTTAAAGAAAGCTTTCGAAGATCCTATACAAATAAAGGGAATTGTGACCGACAGTACCGGAATGCCGTTAAGTCGTGCCACCGTCTTTTTCATTAAAAAGAAAAACCCGGTCGCGGTAGCACCGGTAAACGCTGATGGCGTTGCTTATGCCGTCGGTGAAATCAGTTATGTGACCAGCGACAATGGTCTTTTCTTTATAGATGCAGAAGAAGGCGATGAAATGGGTGTGTCTTACGTAGGTTATGAAACCTACAAATTCAAGGTAAAGAAGAACATGCCTTTTTTAAACATCATCTTGCACAGCAGTACCTCAGAGTTGAAAGAGATCGTTGTGCAAACAGGCTACCAGACCTTATCCAAAGAACGTGCTACAGGTTCATTTTCAAAGCCTGATATGAAGAAATTCGCGCAACGCAGCGGAACTATGGATGTAATAGGCAGATTGGACGGACTCATCCCCGGATTAACCGTCAGTCAGGACATCACCATGAGCTCCATCACCCGTTCCTCTTCCCGCAGAGCGCTGATCCGTGGTTCCAGCAGCATCAGCCTGCCTACTGAGCCATTGTATGTGGTAAACGGAGTAATTGTAAGCGATTTTAGTTCTATCAATATAGACGACATAGAAGACATTACCGTATTAAAAGATGCGGCTGCAGCGGCAATATGGGGTGCTCAGGCCGCAAATGGGGTAGTTGTTGTGGTGACCAAAAACGGTGGTAAAAACCAAAAGATAAAGGTTAACTATCAGGGTTTTGTGGATTTTCAGGGTAAACCCGATCTGAATTACCAGCGCTTCTTAACCAGTGCCCAATACATACAGGCCGCAAAGGAAACATTTGATCCGAATGCGTTTCCTTATAATTCTCTCTACTACGGAACTGTGGCTCCGCATGATCAAATTCTGTACGACGAAAACAGGAATGTAATTACTGCAGCGCAGGCAAACAAAAGTTTAGACAGTCTTGCCGGCATTAATAATAAGCAGCAGATTTTAGACCTATGGTACCGGAATGCATTAACCACCAACCATTCCGTTTCCGCATCTGGCGGAAGCAGGTATTACAGCTTTTTCAGCTCAATGGGCTACACCAATTCCCAAAGCAATACCATCGGCCAAACCAATAATACCTATCGGCTTAGCCTTAACCAGACGTTTAATCCGGGCGATCGATTCTCCTTTTCGCTAAACACAAACTTGGCAAATAACGTAAGCAGCAACAAAAACGCCATTACCATTGGTGCGGATGCAATACCTTATCAGTTATTTAAGGATGCCAATGGCAACAACATCAATATGCCTTATATCTATGGATATTCGCCCGGACTGCGTGTAGACTACCAGCAGCAAAGTGGTATAGACCTGGAGACGTACAGCCCCTTGGATGAAATCAATTATGCACACTCCAATAACAATAACCTGTCGTTGAACCTAGTTGCCAATACCACTTTAAAACTCGTTAAAGGACTGAGTTATCAAGGCACCTATGGCTACCTAAGGTCGCCAGGAGAATCCACAAATTACGACGACCATAAAACCTATAGTCAGCGTAAACAGCTGGTAAGTTTAACCATGCCGGGCACTGGCGGATCTGATCCAACCTACCTTATTCCGGCCACAGGCGGACAGTTCCTGAGTTCCAACTTCGTAGAACGCAGCTGGACCCTCCGTAACCAGTTGGTGTACAGCTTGTCGCTGAGAGATGGCAATGATCAGCTCGACTTGCAAGGTGGTCAGGAAGCACGGGAAAACTTTCAGCGGAGCAGAAGCACCGCCGTGGTGGGTTATGATGAAAACCTGCTTACTTATTCTTTACTAGACTATTATTCGTTGTCGCAAGGCGTACCCGGCACCGTAACAGGCTACGGTTATTACAGCTATCCGCCTTACCAGACGCAAGAGGAGCTCAACCGGTTCAATTCCTATTTCGGCTTAGCGAGTTACACATTAAACCATAAATACAGTGTTGATGCCAGCTGGAGGGTTGACCACAGCAACCTGTTTGGCAGTGATGTATCCGCGCAAAATAAGCCGGTTTACAGTTTTGGCGGGAAATGGAATGTCGGCAATGAAGATTTTTTTAAACCTGTAACTTGGGTCAATAATTTGGCTTTAAGGGTTACCTATGGTATTACCGGTAACTCACCTCTTGTTGGTGCAGCATCTTCGTTCGACGTATTGTATGATCCCACTTCTTCTTATTCGCCCAACCTTGCCGGCAGATCATACGTTATCTCCTCATATGCCAACCGCAAATTGAGTTGGGAAGCTACGCATACCACAAATATTGGTGTAGACTTTGGGCTGCTGGGCAACCGTTTGAGCGGTACTGTAGAATATTACCATAAAAACACCACCGATTTAATAGGAAGAGTTAACGTAGATCCCTTTACAGGAGCAAGCTCTACCACTTCAAATGTGGGAAATTTAACCAATAACGGGCTAAATATAGGCCTAAACAGTATAAATGTCAGCGCTGGTAATTTTACCTGGTCTACCGCTGTCGCTTTTGCGTTAAATAACAATAAACTGGTGAGCTATTCCGATCCACAGCCCTATATGAACAGCATAAACTACATAACCTATGCCAATTACGTTTTAGGTTATAGCGTTATGCCGCTCTTTGCTTTTCAATATGCAGGTTTAGATGCAATGGGCGATCCGCAAATTAAACTGGCAGACGGCACCATTACCAAAGACCCTCAAAAACCTACCGGAGATGACCTGGTATATAAAGGTTCCATCATCCCAAAATTCAATGGTGGTTTCTCTAACAGTTTTAAATACAAAAGCCTGGAGCTTACAGGTAATATGGTGTATAGTTTCGGTGCAGTAATGCGCAGAGATGTAAATCAGTTTTACGGGGGAGACCGCCTTACTAGCAGTCCCCAAAGTTTTAGTGGTAACGTCTCTGAAGATTTCGCAAACAGGTGGAAGAAGGCGGGAGATGAAAATATAACCAACATCCCGCGTTATGTTTCCGATGGCTATACAAATTACAGCCAGCGCAATACCAATTATTACACCATGGCCGATATCAATGTGGTTAGCGCATCCTACGTTAAACTGCGCGACGTTTCCCTGGCTTACAGTTTACCGGAAAATGTAACCAATCTGCTAAAAATAGAAAGCGCAAGTTTAAGGTTTCAGGTCAACAATATTTTACTGTGGAAGGCCAATAAGTATGGTATAGATCCTGAGTTTCAAAACTTTTCATATGGCTACCGCAATACAAGAAGCGGCCAGCATGCCACTACCATTGCGCTAAACGTTAATTTTTAATCCAATCAATCGAAAACACCATGCGAAAATATATTCATACCACAGTGGTTGCTTTTGTCCTGTTAACGGTCACAGCAACATCATGTAAAAAAAGCTTTTTAGAGGTTGTACCTAAAGGAAAGCTGGTGGCTAAAGATTACGAAGACTATAACCTACTGATGAACGGTCCCAGTTTTTACAAGTTTGGCAATACAGGGATGTGGCAGGCCGCCATGATTATGGGAGATGAGGTATCGGCAGAAGAAGCCTTTTTAGGCGCAAACTCTGCGCAGTCAAGGGCTTTGTTTCAGTACGATGATGCGATATTTCTTCCGTCAAATGTCGAGTCGGCTACCAGCGAAAACCCCCAGTTTCTTCAACGGTATTTGCAAAACCTTTATACGCTCAATAAGATCATCAACGAAGTAAATTCGGCCAATGGTGGCACACAGCAACAAAGGCAGGAAATTGCCGCCGAAGCCATGGTTACCAGGGCCTATACCAATTTCCAGCTGATCAATTACTTTGCAAAACCCTATGCTGCTGCTACAGCGGCTTCAGATCCGGGTTTTCCCATCATTACTACGGAAGACATTACGGAGACCGATTTTAAACGTGGTACTGTGCAGGAGATGTATGATTTTATCATCCGCGACCTCACCTTAGCCCTGCCGGCAATAAACACTTCTCCTTCCTTCCGTACCCGCTGGTGTAAGGCTTCTGCAGAAGGTTTTCTGGGCAAGGTCTATTTATTTATGGGTAACGCTACCGGCGCACTGGAGCAGTTCAACGCCTCATTCGCCGATCTCACAAAAATGAGCTCCGCACCGCATTTGTACAATTACAATGAAACCTTCGGTCCGGGTGGCTCATTTTTACCCTTAGACCCGGTTTTCGGTCCCAATTCTCCTTTTAACAACCAGACCGATTATACCGAATCTGTAGTTGCGGCTTTTAGTTATGCAGGGAATTACGATGGCAATGGGTTTGGGAATGATTTCCTGAGCATCAAACCAGAAGCAAAGGCATTATTTGGTGCGTCAGACCTGAGACTTAATTTTTTCACAGACCTGTTTCCAGACCAGTCGACCATTCCAGGCGGGCGGGTACGCCGCTTTACTTCGCCTTATTCTTCTTACGCACGCATCGGACTGGAGCTTCCGGAGCTTTATCTACTAAGAGCAGAAGCAAAGGCAAGAACCAGCGACCTCAGTGGGGCAGTAAGCGATGTAGAAACCCTACGTAAAAACCGTATGCCAGCAACTGATGCTGCTGTGCCAATAGCAATTGCAGCTGATAAAAACGCCTTAATTAAATTCATATTAGAAGAACGAATCAGGGAATATGCCGGTTTAGGATACCGTTGGTGGGACTTGCGCCGCCTATCCGTAGACCCGATTTTTTCCGGCACACCACTGCCATCGCATACATTATTCTTAACCAATGGGGGAACCACCCAGTTTAATTTAAAACCAGAAAGATTGACACTCCGTATCCCTGCAGCTTATATAAAAGCACATCCGGAAATGACCGATAATCCTTAAAATCAACATAAACGTTCCCAAAAACTCCTAAGGGATGGCCAAAAGCCATCCCTACAAGGAAAACCATGCAAAAAAATTTAGAAAATGAAACAAAGCATAGTAAAAATAGAAAATTTGTCGCACCGCTACAGCAGAGACTGGGCCATACGCGATATAAACTTTGAGATAGACCAGGTAGGGATACTCGGTTTGCTGGGCTCAAACGGCGCAGGCAAATCCACCACCATGAACATTCTTTGCGGCGTGCTTAACCAAACAGAAGGGAATGTGTATATCGACGGGATCGACATCCGCGAGCAGCCGGAGGAAGCGAAAAAGCTGTTGGGTTTTCTACCCCAAAACGCGCCTCTGCACTTGGAACTCACCGTAGAAGAGTACCTGATATATTGTGCAGAGATCCGCAATGTGGAGCCGGCTAACATCAAGCAAGCCGTAAACGAAGTGATGGAAAAATGTGGCGTAGCCCATTTTGCTAATCGCCTGCTGCGTAACCTCTCCGGCGGTTACCGCCAGCGCGTGGGCATTGCCCAGGCCATCATCCACAAACCCAAGCTAGTTGTATTGGATGAACCTACCAATGGCTTAGACCCCAATCAGATTCTGGAAGTGCGTAAGCTGATCAAAGAAATTGCTGAAGAACATGCGGTGATCTTTTCCACCCATATTTTGTCGGAAGTACAAGCCATCTGCAAGGACATTAAAATGATAGAAAGCGGACGTATGGTATTTGCAGATACCATGGATGCCTTCAACAATTACATCATGCCAGATACCATGCGGGTAGTGATGGACAATCCTCCACCGCAGGAAGAATTAATGGCTATATCAGGCATAACGGGACTGGAGTTGCTGAACGACGGTAGCTTCCGGCTGCGTTTTACTGCATCATCAGAGCTATCCAAGCAGCTAGTTACCATGAGCGTACAACGAGGCTGGGAGTTGAAAGAGATCATGCTCGAGAAAAGTTCACTGGATGAAGTATTCGCCCAATTGTCCAATAAAAAATCACGATAAACACCGCAATGAGAAAAATATTCAAAATAGCCAAATTAGAGCTCAACATCCTGTTTTACTCACCAGTAGCCTGGCTGGTACTAGCCATATTCATGGTGCAATGCGCCCTTTCCTTTCTGGACAATATGCAGGGGACCCGCACCGGAATCTCTTTAGGCTATTATCCCGGACCCATT
Organism: Pedobacter psychroterrae; assembly: GCF_004331695.1. Lineage (GTDB taxonomy): Bacteria > Bacteroidota > Bacteroidia > Sphingobacteriales > Sphingobacteriaceae > Pedobacter > Pedobacter psychroterrae. The sequence goes on from NZ_SJSL01000002.1 coordinate 223,967, forward strand.
ACCCGTACACTTTTTGCTGGCAATTCCGGCTTATTTACAACCATTCAAGGTTATATTTACCTGTATATTCCCATATTAACCATGGGCCTGATGAGCAGGGAAACCAGCAGCGGATCCATTAAACTGCTGCTGTCTTCTCCTGTAAAACTAAGGCAGATCATTTTAGGCAAATACCTGGCCATCATTGGTTATGGCTTAACGCTGATCGGTGTATTGCTAATCTTTGTGATCATAGGAGGCTTTTTCATTAAGGATGTAGACCTTGGTTTCATCTTTTCAGGTCTTCTGGGACTCTATTTACTAATCTGCACCTATGCTGCCATTGGCTTGTTCATGTCCTGCCTCACCAATTACCAGGTGGTTGCGGCCATCAGCACATTGGCGGTATTTGCGGTTTTAAGGTATGTAGGTGTGTTATGGCAGGAAATTGATTTCGTAAGAGACCTTACTTATTTTCTTTCCATATCCGGTCGTACAGAAAAAATGGTGAACGGACTCATCACTACGAAAGATCTTTTCTATTTCCTAATCATCATCGCCTCATTCCTGTCGTTATGCGTGCTGCGCTTGAAATCAGAGCGGGAGCTAAAGCCCTTGTCGGTCAAAGTCGGTCGCTATGCAGCGCTCTTATTTGGTGCCCTATTGTTGGGCTACATTACTTCCAGGCCTGTGTTTACAGGTTATCTGGATGCTACATCAGCCCAATCATTAACCCTTACGAAGACCAGTCGCGATATCATTAAAAAGCTGGACGGAGACCTGAAGGTTACCACCTATGTAAACATGCTGGCGCCCAATGTATGGTACCTTTTGCCGTTGTCCAGGAACAACGATTTGAGCAGGATGGAAGATTTCAAAAGATTCTTGCCCGGCATGAAACAGGAGTACGTTTATTATTACCAAAAGCCAGTAGATACCAATTATACCGAATACAAATATAACCCAAACATAAAGGCAAATTCCAGTGTCGACAAAATAGCAGAGCAGATGGCCACCAATATGGGCATAGACGCAAGACCTTTCATCCCGCCTGCTGAGATCAAAAAACAAATAGATCTGGAGCCCGAAGGTTACTTACATGTAAGGAAACTCGAATACAAAGGTAAAAGCGAATACCTAAGGTTTTTCATGGGAGATATGGATCCCTATGCTACAGAAGCAGAAGTGAGCGCCGCTTTAAAGCGCTTATTGATAGATGCTCCTAAGGTGGTTTTTCTAACAGGCAATAACGAGCGCGCTACAGACAGCAAAGGCGACAGAGATTACCACCTGATCAGCAGCTTAAAAACGAAGAGAACGGCATTGATTAATCAGGGCTTTGATGTAGATACCCTAAACCTAGGCACACAAGAAATAGGTGCAACCGTAGACATCGTTGTGCTGGCCGATCCAACCGAGCCCTTTACCGCAGAAGAACAACATAAATTAAGTGCCTATATCGAAAGAGGAGGCAATATGCTGATCATCGGCGAACCCGGCAGACAAGACATACTTAATCCATTTTTGGCCACTATCGGCCTGCAGCTAAAACAGGGTATATTGGTTAAGCCAGACAAGGCACTTACCCCAGGATTCATCAATGCAACATTCTCCCCATTGTCGGCCGCACTCGATTCTAACTTTACCAGATTGCAGCAGGGCCAGGCTACCGTAGCGGTACAGGGTGCCAGTGCAATCAGCTATACGCCTTCAATAAGTTTTAGCATCAAACCATTGCTGCTCAGCACTCCCGGGGGCTGGAACAAACAGCTGGCAGCAGCTCAGGGCAATATCGATCTGACTACAGCCAATCTTAGTTTTAACGCCGCGCAGGGCGATGAAATGGGTGTATTCCCAATCGCAATATCCATGAGCCGGAAGATAAACAACAAAGAACAAAGGATCGTGGTATCTGGCGACGCCGATTTTATCAGCAACGGGGAATTGTCGCGGACGGCAAGAGGGAAAAACCAATACTACCTCAATGGCGTATTTCGCTGGCTGGGCAATGGAGATTTTCCTGTAGACGTAAGTAGGCCAGCGCCAAAAGATACGGACCTGAAGGTTTCACGCGAACAAATTACCGCACTGATGTGGTTATGTAAGGGAATTATTCCTGCTGTAATTGCCATACTGGGTGCAATAGTGTTATTTAAAAGAAGAAGAAAATAATTTTTAGGTTTAGTTAACCATGCAGCAACATTTGGAGAGCACCCGGATGGGCCTCTCCAAAAGCTGTTCAATAAAAAATTTATAACATGAATTTTAGTACCGATAAGCAAACGTTAGAAGACCTGAACATACTGGGCAAACCGGGTGGTGATTCCGTGTATGCGCTTTACAACAATACCCATACACGTGGTGGTGCAGACATCCTGGAGCAGCTGTTCCTTTACCCCCTTGGGGATGTGGAAAGCATTAACAAGCGCAGCCAGAGCATCCAGTACTTCAGTTCGCTAAATCTGGCGTTCCCTATTTCTACGGTAGCCCTGGACAGTGCAGAGCTATATTTGAGCATGACCGACCAGCGAACCATGCTGTCGCAAAGCGGGGATACCCTGGCCCGTAAATTCAGTCAGCTGATTGCAGTGGACGGCGATCAAAAGTTGATCATCAACGGCATTATCGCTGTTATCGGTATCCTGCAGAGCCTTCAGGAATTCACCTTAAAAATAAAAGCAACGGCAGAAGTCAGCGCCTATCAAAGTAATCTTGCAGAAATAGAGACCCTGCTGGCAGAAGAATACTTTAAATCCCTGTTGGAAGACAGGCAGCCAGAAAGGCTGCCCTATTCCAAACTGGTGGATCTGGATAAGCTCCTTCGCTTTGGACATAGAGAAAGGATAAAGCAAATGCTCAGCTTTATTTACCAGTTGGATGTCTTGATATCCGTAGCCGCTACAGCCGCTAAAAAACAATACCTATTTCCCAAAGCCCTGCCAAAAGAAGAGCAGGTACTAAAGTTGAAGCAAGTACGGCACCCCCTCGTAAAAAACGTAAAAGGCAATAGCCTGGAAATCAGTCCGAGTCACAATGTCGTCTTCCTCACCGGGGCCAACATGGCCGGCAAATCCACCTTTATGAAATCCCTGGGCATCGCCCTATACCTGGCGCACATGGGATTCCCCGTGGCCGCAGAAGAAATGGAGTTTTCTGTAAGAGACGGAATTTATACCACGATCAACCTGGCAGACGACCTCAACAGTGGCAACAGTCATTTCTACGCAGAAGTACTGCGGGTAAAAAAGATCGCCAAGGAACTGGGGGCTGGCAAAAGCCTGTTTATCATATTTGATGAACTGTTTAGGGGCACCAATGTAAAAGACGCCTATGAAGGAACCATCGCCATTACAGAAGCCTTCGCCCAAAAGCACAATTGTATGTTTGTGGTATCTACCCATATCATCGAAGCAGGCGAAGTACTGAAAGCGCGTTGCCCCAACATCCAATTTGTATACCTGCCAACCCGGATGAATGGCAATACACCCGTTTATACCTATCAGCTGGAGCTCGGTATTACAGCCGACAGACATGGGATGGTGATCATCAATAACGAGCGGATACTGGAGATCATCCGCAGCAGAAAAAATATAATACCACAATCATGAATGCATTTGCAGACCAACAAACCCTGGACGATTTAAACATACCAGGCCGGCATAAAAATAATTCCATCGCCCGCCTTTTTGATGCGGTAGTTACTGCAGGGGGCAGAAAAGTGATGGACGAGCTGTTTAGTCGGCCGCTGGTTAGCGCAGTAGACATTAATAAACGCAGCAACATCTTCAAATACTTTGGGAAGCTGGGCATCAGCTTTCCGTTTAGCGATAAAGAATTCAGCATCATGGAAAACTACCTGGCCTCGGGTAATGGCAGCAAACAGCTGGCCGGAGGCTGGAATATTATCTGGAGTAAAGTACTGGAGCTAGCCGCCCAGGATACTGAATACGCGCAGCTGAACAAAGAAGTATGCCATACCATTGCACTGCTAAACCGGTTCCATGAATTTGCAGCCGCACTGCCACAAGAAGAAAGCCCTTACCAGGTGCAGTTGACCCAAATCATCAATACCTTTTCCCATCCCAGGCTCAGATGGCTAAAACAGAAGAAAGGCGTAAAGGAATTGTCGCTGGCCAAACTGATCAAATACGACTACCTGTTACGTAACTGTCTGCATGAACAGATGAAAGTCCTGAACAGCCTGATCTTCCATCTGGATGTTTATATTGCTGTATCGGCGGTAGGCCAAAAGAAAGGCTTTAGCTATGCCAACGCCTTATCCAAAGAAGAACATACCCTGGAGATTGCCAACCTGTTTCATCCGGCAGTAGCAAATGCGGTAGGCAATACCCTGTCGCTCAGTCAGCGCAACAATGTCATCTTTCTAACAGGGGCAAACATGGCCGGCAAATCTACGCTGATGAAATCACTAGGCATCAGCATATACCTGGCCCATATGGGTTTTCCTGTTGCTGCCAGCATGATGGAATTCTCTATAAAAGATGGACTGTATACCTCTATCAACGTGCCCGATAACCTGGACATGGGCTATAGCCATTTTTACGCAGAAGTGCTGCGGGTAAAAACAATAGCAGAGCAGGTGGCAGCCGATAAAAACCTAGTGGTAATCTTCGACGAATTGTTTAAAGGCACCAATGTCAAAGATGCATACGATGCAACCTTGAGTATCACAGAGGCTTTCTCAGAAAACCGTAACTGTTTCTTTGTCATCTCCACCCACATCACCGAAGTAGGCGACTCCTTGATGGAGCGATGTGATAACTTTCTTTTTGTTTACTTGCCTACGATAATGGAAGGAGTAAAGCCAAGGTATACCTACAAGCTATCCGAGGGAATTACAGAAGACAGACATGGGATGACGATTATTGAAAATGAAGGAATAATAGCTATCATTAACGCCAGCGGCTAAGGACTGGTGTAAAGCTATAGCAGGATTCATGGTAATATTCTTATTTTTGTGGCTTAAACAAGATAAAGAGGGAAAGATAAATGCCAGTTAAGATTCCGAATAATCTGCCAGCGATAGAACTTTTAAAGAAGGAAAATATATTTGTTATGAGTGATCTGAGAGCGGATACTCAAGATATTCGCCCAATGCGTGTGCTTATCCTTAACCTGATGCCTCTTAAAATATCTGCTGAAACGGATTTTGTTCGTTTATTATCCAACAATCCTTTACAGGTTGAAGTTGAATTTTTAAGACTCGATTCCCACACTTCTAAAAATATATCTGAAGAACATTTGGAAATGTTTTATAAAGGTTTTGGCGAAATAAAGGAAAACTACTATGACGGTTTGATCATTACCGGCGCTCCTGTAGAAATGCTGGAGTTTGAGGAAGTAAGCTATTGGAATGAGATCACTCAAATCTTCGACTGGGCTAGAAAACACGTTACCTCTACGCTCTATATTTGCTGGGCATCTCAGGCTGCGCTTTATCATTTTTATGGGGTAGAAAAAAAGCCATTAAACGAAAAATTATCCGGGGTTTTCAAGCATACTGCCACTGAAAAGGGGCACTCCTTGTTAAGAGGCTTTGACGACGAGTTCTTTATTCCCCATAGCAGACATACCACAATATTGAAATCGGATTTAGCGGATAAGGAAGATCTTTGTATCCTGTCAGAATCTTCGGATGCAGGAGTCGCCATTGTATTTTCCCGAGGCGGGCGTGAATTTTACCTTACTGGTCACTCAGAATACGCTCCGCTAACCCTTCACGAGGAATATGTAAGAGACCGGAAGAAAGGTCTTGATGTGCCAGTTCCGAAAAACTATTACCGGGACAATAATCCAGAGAATGCGCCATTGGTATGCTGGACAAGTCATGCGAATTTACTATTCAATAATTGGCTCAACTACTTTGTTTACCAGGAAACACCTTATAATCTAGAGGACGTGGGTAAATTAGGAGAGATTGTTCAAAATGGTTAGATAGGACATCGAACTGTATAACGAATTGGCAATAAAAAAAGCCGTGCCACAACGATTGTACGTCATGTGCACGGCTTAGTACCCAGCGCCGGAGTCGAACCGGCACGGTTTCCCACAGGTGTTTGAGACCAGCGCGTCTACCAATTCCGCCAGCTGGGCATTTGCTTATTCAGCGGGTTGCAAATGTATCAATTGCCGTATTAAATAACAAGATTTATTTTATTTATCTTCTTTCAGTTGTTTGTCTACCCAAAAAGGGGCAAAAGGGATCAATGAGGCAAAGCCAAATAAAGCTGCTCTTTTAAAGCTCCATTTATATTCCAGCCAGGCCATGATCAGTAAAACAATATACAGCATAAATAAAACGCCATGTGCCCATCCGGTATACTTTACTGCTAAAGGCAGATCAGCCCAATATTTTAAAGGCATTGCAATAAAGACTAATAAGATGTAGGAAATACCCTCTGCAACCGCGATTTTTCTAAATAAAGATATTGTATTCATGTATATAATGATTTGCCGCTAAAATACACTTAAGGATGTATACTGAAATTTATAGTTGACATTTTGACATTATCATAACCCATTGAACGACTTTGCAACATCAGTTTTTTTATTTTTTTACCATTTAAGTAAGCATTGTAGTCCGTAATTTGCAAGTAAATCTTAAAGATTGTCCAGTTTGAAAGCTTTAATAATAAAAAATTTATACTTTAGTAAAACGTTTTATCAAAGGTAATTTAACCCTAATCAAGTATAACAATTCACACACAGATTAATTATGAACAAAATTAACAAGCTAAAATTCCTGGGTATGCTGGTCTGCATCGTTGCAGCTGGCACGCTTAAAGCGCAGGACCGGAAGGCACCATCTTATCCTTTAATCACACACAATCCTAACTTTAGTATCTGGTCCAGTACCGATAAATTGAATGAGTCCGCTACTCAACATTGGACAGGGGCAGACCATTCCCTTTTAGGAATGATTAATGTTGACGGTAAAATATATCGGTTTCTAGGCAAGGAAACACCAAGTTTTAAAATGATTGTACCTACTTCTGATGAAAAAGCATATGAAGTAAGCTATACAGAAAAGGAACCTCAGGGCGATTGGAAAGCCGCTGATTACACTGCCGGCGACTGGGAAACGGGTGCAGCGCCAATAGGCGACGATGCAAAAAATGTAAAGACACTATGGAAGTCTCATGATATCTGGGTAAGAAGAACATTTAATGTAACGAATCCTGCCTCGATAAATGAACTATTTTTAAAAATCAACCACGATGATAACATTGAACTTTATCTGAACGGAAAAAAGATCTATACCAAAGCAGGCTGGACTAACAACTTCGTTTATATCCCGCTAATTAGCAGTGATAAATCTGCCTTGAAGGCCGGAAAAAATGTTATTGCCATTCATCTGATCAACACAGCAGGGGGCCGCTACCTGGATTTTGGGTTGGTAAACAAAGAGAAGGATAACTCAGCTGCGGTACAGGTTGCCAAACAAAAAAGCGTTGACATCAATGCCACCCAAACCATTTATAATTTCACCTGCGGAAAGGTTGATTTAAAACTGACTTTTACTTCGCCCTTGCTGATGAATGATCTAGGCTTACTAGCACGCCCGGTTTCTTATGTCACTTATCAGGTACAGGCCAACGATAAAAAAACACACCAGGTGAAGGTTTACCTGAGTGCTTCATCTGATATAGCTGTTTACAGGCCATCACAAGAAGTTTCTGCATCAAAATATAGCAATGCCAAGCTTTCTATTTTGAAGACTGGGACACTTGAGCAACCGATTCTTAAGAAAGCTGCAGATGATATGCGCATTGACTGGGGTTATTTTTATGTAGCCGCACCAAAAACAAGTAATACCATTCAGTTCATCACTCCTCAGAAGGATGCAAGTGATGCATTCAGAAAAGGGAATGTAAGTTCCACCGCAAAACAAGGCAAGTCGCTTGCCCTGAATACCATCATTCCATTTGGCACAGTAGGAAAAACTCCGGTTGAAAAGTATGTTGAGCTGGGTTATGATGAGATTTATTCTATACAATATTTCCAGAAGAACTTAAGGCCATGGTGGAATACATCGGGTAAAGAGACCATAGAAGGGCAGCTTACAGATGCTTCAAATGAATACAAAGCAGTGATGGCAAAATGTGAGGCATTCAACAAAGCTGTATATGCTAATGCATTGAAGTCGGGGGGTAAAGAATACGCTGATCTGTGTATTTTGGCGTATCGCCAGAGTATCGCTGCACATACTTTGGTTAAAAGTCCGGAAAAGGAGATTCTATGGTTATCTAAAGAAAACAATAGCGGCGGTTTTATCAACACCGTCGACGTAACTTATCCATCGGCACCTTTGTACCTGATCTACAATCCGCAATTGCTGCAGGGTATGCTAAACGGGATTTTCTATTTCAGTGAGAGCGGTAAATATCCTCATCCATGGGCTGCCCACGATTTAGGTACTTATCCTTTGGCCAACGGACAAACCTATGGAGAGCCTATGCCTGTTGAAGAATCTGGCAATATGATCATCTTAACGGCTGCAATTGCTAAAGCTCAGGGAAATGCAAACTATGCAAAAATGCACTGGAAAACATTGACCACATGGGCAGATTATCTGACCAAGGAAGGTCTGGACCCTAAAACGCAGTTGTGTACGGACGATTTTGCAGGCCACCTTGCCCGGAATGCAAATTTATCAGTGAAAGCTATCGTAGGTATTGCCTGCTATGCACAAATGGCGAAGACACTGGGTTATGATGATGTTGCTAAAAAATACAGGGCCATTGCCGAGAGCATGGTACCTAAATGGATAGAGATGGCAGATGCGGGCGACCATTATGCACTGACCTTTGATGATAAGAATACCTGGAGCCAGAAATATAACCTGGTTTGGGATAAAGTTTTGGATCTTAATCTGTTTCCTCAAAAAGTATACGATACAGAGATTAAGTATTACCTAACCAAGCAAAACCGGTATGGGTTGCCATTAGATAGTAGAAAAGCTTATACAAAGAACGACTGGATCTTATGGACAGCGACCTTCACCAGCAACCAAAAGGATTTTGAAGCGCTGATCAATCCTGTTCATAAACATGCTATTGAAACAGAGTCAAGAGTTCCGCTTAATGATTTTTATGATACCAATACGGGTATACGTGATAACTTTAAGGCACGTAGCGTGGTTGGTGGTTTCTATATGAAAATGTTTTCTGACCAGTTGAAAGACAAGTAATATATCAGCGTTTGCTGAATGAACGAAAATGGGGCCAGCTTGCTAAAGCGGCCCCATTTTTATAGACGGATCACGCAATTAGAATTGGCTTTTTTTCCGTTTATTAGTCAGGTAAGTTCTTACAGGAATGTCAAAAACAACCATAACCAGGTAAGCAAAAGTTAGCAATAGCATGGTGCCTGTCACAATAATCAATACAAGTTGTGGCGTGCCGGGTTTATTGGCAGTGTAGTAATTCAGGAACATCCAGATTACTACGTAATGTGTCATGTAGAGCGGGTAAGATATTTTCCCGAAAAACACACATAATTTTCGCAGTTCCTGGCTCAGCTGGCTGCCGGCTCCAAGAGAAACGAGGAGCGGAAAATAAACTATTACTACCAAGAGTTCCATAACCCAGTTCCATTGACTATAAGGCATTATAAAAGCCAGAACAAGTAATACCGATAATCCGGCAAAACCCAGGCTGTTTTTAATGATCCAGTTAGACCGGTAAATTAATAACCCCGCTAAAAAGGAATACGAGACACGCGCAGCACCATCCCAAAAGCTATCCCTTCCCCATCCCCCCAGAATATTTCCGGAGCGGTAAGATACATAACATAGCGCCATTGCTGATAGAATGGTCAGTATTACCAGAATCCTGCGGTTAAATCTGTAAAGGATAAAAGCATAGAAGATATTGGCTACATATTCCCAAAATAATGACCACGCAGGTGCATTGAATCCAAACAAATTAAAAGAACGCTCTTCAATTACAGGAAAAGGGATAAGAAAGATCGTACAAAGGAACATCAGGATGATCTTTCCTGCACTGTATAGCTCAGGCTGACCACCAAAAGGATCAAATAAAAAGGCCAGAAGGCCAAGTACACCCCCAAAAATAATTAATGGGTGTAACCTGATCAACCTCGATTTAAAGAATTCCATGACGCCCATCTTACTGATGCGGTCGTCGTATGCATATGCAATTACAAAACCAGAGAGGCAAAAGAAAAAATCTACTGCTAAAAAACCGTGGCCTATGAAGTTCAGCTTAAATTCATAGACCATCTCCATGAAATGGAAGATTACGATTGCTATAGCTGCTATGCCTCTTAGCCCGTCCAGAATTTCAAAATGCTGTTTGGTTTTTAGGATCTCGGGATTTAGCGTGGTTGTGTTCATTTTTGGTGCCTGATTGCATTCACCGCTGAAGAGCCGTGTTGCTGGTTTAAGCCGCCAAGATTACCAAATATAAACGGTACTGTCAAGTACTAAACACAGTATAACTATATTGTTATAGGGATACTTTACCTTGCTATCAGATTCTCAAAAGTGGCACTAAATGCCTGTCTGCAGTCTTTACCTATTTCGATTGGAAGGCCATCCTTCAGGTATAGTTTAACGCCGCCATCATTACTGTTGATATAACGGAAATAATTGTCAACACGGTCTGTATCGCCGGTAAACGGATGAATCCTACCACCGAACCATCTCTCGTATTTTATGCCAATCATTTCTAATTGCTGCTCAAACGCCTGTTTCTTTTTAGTAATGGATTCGTTTTCTTCTAATTCGATCATAGTAATTTTTGAATAAAGTTAATAGGGAGGTGTAAGGTACGGATAAAATAATTAGTAATTTGATTTACAGTTTATTGTGATATTGAGATGTTTGTTTAGTTAATTCAAGGAATAACAAAATTGTTTTATAGATATTATTACCAGGTGTTAAATTAGGTTAAGCTCCTTAAAAGCACGATATTAAGCACCGGTTTCAATTAATTATAACGCTTCCCTAATTCTGATATTATGCAAATAAGATATTTTATTACCACTATTTTGCTGGTTTGCTTTGCCGCATCCGCTTACGCACAAGTGGAGAAGGCTGAAGCCGAGATACAGAATATTATGAAAGAGCTGAACGTAGTGGGGCTTTCTGTAGCAGTTGTAAAAAACAATGAAATCATTTATACACATGCATTTGGGCAGAAAGACATTGAAAAGAATATCCCGCTTCAGGAAAATGATGTGTTTAGGATAGCCTCTATCTCCAAATCTTTTTGTGCAACCTCGATCATGCAGCTTGCAGAGGCACGAAAGCTGTCGCTTGATGATGATTTTAGTGACCTGGTAGGCTTTAAAGTGCGCAATCCCAAATATCCGGAAACGGTGATCACTTTAAAAATGGTGATGTCGCATACTTCGAGTATCAATGACAGTCAGGGGTACTTTAACCTCGATGCGATCAATCCGGCCAAAGGAGGCAGCTGGGAAAAATGCTACAGTGATTATGCTCCGGGAAAAGGATACCGGTATTGCAATCTTAATTATAATATGGTAGGTGCGGTTATAGAAAGGCTTTCGGGAGAGCGAATTGATACCTATGTAAAGCGGCATATTCTGGATCCTTTAGGTTTGTATGGCGGTTATAATACAGATTCTCTCGACAGTGCCAGGTTTAGCAACTTATATGAAGATGATAGGGCGGTGGGTAAATATACTACAGCCCTGACCTATGTACTGCGAAAAGATGGGTTTAAGGATTATCAGATGGGATACAGCACCCCTCAGTTTTCGCCAACAGGTGGAATGAAGATTTCTGCTCCTGACCTGGCAAAGTATATGACCATGCATATGAATTATGGTAAATATAAAAAGACCAGGATTATTTCCAAGAGAAGTTCAAAACTGATGCAGACCAAAGTTTCAGATGATGAAGCATATGGACTGGCATTGTGGACCAGTGACAATCTTATACCAGGTAAGGCTATGAAGGGACACACCGGATCGGCCTACGGATTGTACAGTGCCATGTTTTTTCATCCAAGGGAAAAGTTTGGGATCGTGGTGATCACCAATGGTTGCGATCCAGGCTATACAAACGGCATGAACACGGTATTGAGGAAAACAATAAACAGCTTATATACAAATCTTATAAAGTAAGGGTCTAAAACGAATGGGGCCATTTGGCCAGTATTCCCGGATCTTTAATTGTATTTTTTTCAAACTCGCCTGGTGTTAATAACACTGTAATAGTTTTTTTGCTGTCAGGAGGTATCACTATTTCAAAGCCAACCAGGCTGGTACCCGGATTAGGTGCATCATAATCATGAACAGGAGCGGTAGACCAGGTCTTGAATATTACGCCTTCCGGTGCTGTAATGATCAGCCTTTTTCCGTTCTTCTGTAGCACCACTTTATTTTTTCCGATAAGATTAACTTCTGCTGCGGTTAACAGTGACCATCGGACAGTGGTTTCTTTGGACAGGCTTTCCAGTTCATCTTTGATCACTACCTGTTGCTTATTTAAAATAGCGATACCCCTGGTTGCTTTTTTAATGTCATTCTGATAAACAGCCGTCAGATCAACAATTGCGTTCATAAATGCAGGAGCAGAAGAGGAACTTGTGATGGGTGCAAAGCCTTTTACATTTTGAAGCTGATTGTTTATAGCAAGTGTATTGTGGGCAAAATTATTATACCTGAATACCTGCCAGCGCTGGGAGTTTTGGCTCATGTTCCATAAGTCGACCCCTTTAGATTCCAATGATTCGTAACCCTGCATTCCAAAATCCATCGCCCAGCGTATGCCATTTGCATCCATAACAAAAGAGCCCGCATCCATATGTCCGTGGTTGAGGCGTGGAGATCCTCCTTTCATACCTATATATATGGCGTTGGGATCCGACCATGAAGTACGCATCATAAATACAGGATTAGTCCCATCGCCTTTGTAAGTAAGGCTTTTTGGCGGCGTTATTTTGTTTAATTTCTGCCCGGCTCCCCAGATCATCAGGGTAGGCAGAATGCGGTCTGCCTTAAGTTTTCCTGGTTCTGAGCTCAAATAATTTTGTTCTACCCATAACAGAGTAGGATCATTTAGTTTTCCGGCAAACCAAAACATCGCGGGGTTAACATAAGACTTGACCCCTGAATCAAAAAAGTTGAAGGCATTGCCGGAAGGTCCGGTCATGTTTTCTAAAAAGCTGGCAGTCTTTAAAAAGCCCGGAATCTTGCTCAGTTCAAAATCCTGTTTAAATAGCTGCTCAATAGCACTTATAAACATTGCATTAAAGCTGGTTCCGTAATTCCAGTATCCATATCCTTCGGGATAGGCGCCGTCCGGGCCATATTCTTTCATAGGTATTTTAATGGAATTGACTGCGCGGTTTATGATGTTTACAGCAAGTTCCGGCTCATCTTCATAAACTGCCAGGGCGCCATAACTGATGCCGGCGTTACAGACCTGGTTCCAGTTATGCGTGTCTTTAAGCCAGGAATTATTCCTGGTTTCCATAGATGGATTTAAGCCGTTTTTCATGATGCCGGCTTTTATAATGTCCCTTGAGCTTTTGGGCAGGACATCATAAAGCCAGTCGTAGCCAATGGCGACAGCCATGGTCATTTCTGCTACATCAAGAAAGTGTGAAGGATTCCAGTCTTCAAAATTCGAGACAGCCAATAATTCCTTTTCGGCCCTTTTCATATACTTTTCATCATTACTCATGCGCCAGGCATAAGAGAGAAAGAAAATACGTCGCAGGGCTTCTCTTGATACATCGAGCAGTCTCTTGCCTGTTTTGATATGCTTAACAGGTTCCGTTTTTAGCAGCGCATCACATTCTGCTAAAATCATAAGGTGAATGTTACTCCAGGTCTTATCGGCGATTATACTGGCTTTTAATGACGCTTCTTCTCCTTTCAACAGCAATAAACGCGGATGGCCTGCTATTTTGAGTGATGAATTTAATACCTGATCCTGTGCATTTAGGGCAGGTGACAGAAATAAAAAAAGTATTGTACCAAATACTATCCTTTTAATCTCATTTAATAATTCCGGTGGTGTTTCCTGATTTAGTCTGATCATTTTATAAATATAACGATCATTTTGCTGTTTGCATGACAGTGCATGACAGCTATACGGATTTGGATATTTATTTTTATAAAAATTAATTAATCCAAATATCCATTCAAACGATGTCAGCATTAACAACAAAAACTGATTTTAAACATGTAAGCTATTTGTGGGATGAAGCAGAAGCTTCAAAACTGGCGGGAGATGAAGTAGGGCTGCTCATCTACAGGTCAAATTTATTAGGTGCTGATCTGCGGCTTACCAATTATGGTGGTGGAAATACCTCCTGCAAAGCCATGGCTAAAGATCCGCTAACGGGTGATGAAACTGAGGTGATGTGGGTGAAGGGCTCCGGAGGTGATCTTGGGACGCTGAAAAAAAGCGGCCTTGCGGCCTTATATGTAAATCGGCTAAGAAATTTAAAAAATATATACCAAGGCATAGCGCACGAGGATGAGATGGTAGAGCTGTTCAATCATTGCATATATGATCTAAGCTCTAAGGCGCCTTCCATCGATACACCACTGCATGGCTTTTTGCCATTTAAGCATATCGATCATTTGCATCCGGATGCAGCCATAGCCATTGCTGCTGCTAAGGATGGTGAGCAAATAACTAAAGAATTATTCGGAGGTACAATAGGTTGGGTAGGCTGGCAAAAGCCTGGTTTTGACCTTGGCCTTCAATTACGCCAGTGTCTGGATGAAAATCCAGGAATCCGTGGTATCATGCTCGGATCACATGGCTTGTTTACCTGGGGTGACACTGCATACGAAAGTTATATCAATACGCTTGAAGTAATTGAAAAGTGTGCAGAATACCTGGAAAGCAGTTACGGAAAAAAAGGGCCGGTATTTGGCGGACAAAAAATAGAAAGCCTTGATGCAGAGAACCGCAAAAAGCAAGCAGCTGCATTGGCGCCTGTATTGAGAGGATTCTGTTCAAGCAAACAACACATGATCGGACATTTTACCGATGATGCCAGGGTTCTTGAATTTATCAATTCAAATGAACTCGGCCGACTTGCTCCATTGGGTACCAGTTGCCCTGACCATTTTCTCCGTACCAAGATCAGTCCCCTGGTATTGAATCTGGCTCCAGATGAAGATTTATCTGACATAGCGTCTATTAAAGAAAGACTCGCGCCAGAATTTGAAGCTTACCGTCAAATGTACGCAGATTACTATGAGGCTTGCAAGCATGCTAACAGTCCGGCTGTACGCGACAAAAACCCGGTGATCATTTTATATCCCGGAGTAGGCCTATTCTCTTTTTCTAAAGACAAACAAACTGCGCGTGTAGCGGCAGAGTTTTATACCAATGCCATCAATGTGATGAAAGGTGCAGAAGCCATTTCTGAATACACCTCTTTACCACATCAGGAAGCATTTAATATTGAATACTGGTTGCTGGAAGAAGCAAAACTTCAGCGTATGCCAAAACCTAAAGCTTTATCTGGTAAGATTGCATTGGTGACAGGCAGTGCCGGTGGTATAGGCAAAGCCATTGCAAAGAAATTTGCAGATGAGGGTGCAGTAGTCGTACTGAACGACATGAATGCAGAACGTCTGCAAGGTGCGGGCGAAGAATTTAAAGCTGCATACGGTGCTGATAGTTATACTACTGCAGTATTAAACGTAACCAGTGCCGATGAGATCGCTGCTGCCTTTGATGCTGCGGCACTTGCTTTTGGCGGGGTGGATATCATCGTAAACAACGCAGGTCTTTCTATTTCAAAGACCATAGCTGATCATACCGAACAAGACTGGGACCTGTTGTACGACGTATTGGTCAAAGGACAGTTTTTCGTAACTCAGGCTGCAGCTGCGGTGATGAAGAAGCAAGATATTGGAGGCGACGTGCTAAACATTGTAAGTAAAAATGCATTGGTTAGCGGCCCGAACAACGCAGGTTATGGCAGTGCCAAAGCTGCTCAGTTGCATTTAAGCAGATTGAATGCAGCAGAGTTGGGTGCCGACGGTATCCGCGTCAATGTAGTGAACCCTGATGCGGTAATCAGCGATAGTAATATCTGGGCAGGAGGATGGGCCGAAGGCCGTGCAAAAGCTTATGGAATTACTGTAGCAGAACTACCTGCTTATTATGCAAAACGTACACTACTGAATAAGATTATCCTGCCTGAAGATATCGCCAATGCCTGTTTCTCGTTCGCGGGAGGCCTGCTGAGTAAGTCGACCGGCAATGTATTGAACGTAGATGGTGGTGTAGCGACGGCTTTTGTGCGCTAGGCGATCAGTACCACATTTAAAAAGAATTTAGTAAATTATCAACCATTGACCACAGCCTCCCGCAAGGGAGGCTAAAAATATAAACCATGAGAGTAGAGAAATATCAAATAGATGACCATAACAGTCAGCTACAGGGAAAGCATCAGCGTAAACTGGACAATTTAAGTGTAGATATTCCACAGGCAGAAGAAGTGATCAGCAAGCTTGCAGCATTTCAGATTGCCATTCCAAGCTGGGCTTTAGGCACAGGCGGTACCCGCTTTGGCCGTTTTTCAGGTGGGGGTGAACCAGGCAGTCTGGAAGAGAAAATGGAGGACATCGGTCTGTTACATGCCTTAAACCAATCGAGCGGAGCTATTTCTTTGCACATTCCATGGGATATCCCACAAAACTATCAGGATATTAAAGCACTTGCAGCACAGCACGGGCTAAGCTTTGACGCGATGAATTCTAATACTTTTCAGGATCAGGCGGGGCAGGCACACAGTTACAAATTTGGCTCTATGCAGCATGTGGATAAAGCCGTTCGCAAGCAGGCAGTAGATCATAATATAGAAGTTATCAGACATGGGGTTGAACTCGGTTCGGATGCATTAACGGTTTGGCTTTCAGACGGATCGAGTTTCCCAGGTCAGTTAAACTTCAGAAAAGCTTTTCAAAATACACTGGAAAGCTTGCAGGAAGTTTATGCGGCTTTACCATCTAATTGGAAAATGTTTGTAGAGTACAAAGCATTTGAACCTAATTTCTATTCTACTACTGTAGGAGATTGGGGACAATCTTTATTATATGCCAGCAAACTGGGCGAAAAAGCCTATACACTGGTTGATCTTGGGCATCACCTGCCAAATGCAAATATTGAGCAGATCGTTTCCTTATTGCTGATGGAGGGTAAACTGGGTGGTTTCCATTTCAATGATTCCAAATATGGAGACGATGACCTTACCGCAGGCAGTATCAAACCGTACCAGTTGTTCTTAATTTTTAATGAACTGGTAGAAGGTATGGATGCAAAAGGTATGGACCATACGACCGGACTTGGCTGGATGATCGATGCTTCCCACAATGTGAAAGATCCTTTAGAAGACCTTTTACAATCTGTAGAAGCGATTATGATCGCTTATGCGCAAGCCTTATTGGTTGACCGCAAAGCATTGAACGAAGCACAGGCACAAAACGATGTGGCGCGTTGTCAGGAAATCTTGCAGGAGACCTTCCGTACGGATGTTCGTCCATTGGTAGCTGAAGCACGTTTGCGTGGTGGTGCGGCACTGCAACCCTTAGAATTGTTCCGCAAACTAAAGGTAAGAGAAAATCTAATCCAGGAAAGAGGATTGAAAACAGTGGCTACAGGATTGTAAACGATGAGTAAAATACCTGTAATAGCCATATTTGATGTAGGCAAGACCAATAAAAAGTTATTTCTTTTTGACGAAAACTATAAGATCGTTTTTGAGAAATCTGCGCGTTTTATTGAAACGGTGGACGAAGATGGCGATACATGTGAAAACCTGGAAAGTTTGCGCCTGTCAGTTTTTGATTCACTAAGAGAGGTGTTTAAACTGCCCCAGTATGACATCAAAGCGATCAACTTTTCTACTTATGGGGCCAGCTTTGTGTACATCGGCGAGGACGGTGCACCGGTGGCCCCGCTGTATAATTACCTCAAGGATTATCCTGAAGAGTTGAAGAGACAGTTTTACGACACCTATGGCGGGGAAGCCCAGTTCTCCAAAAGAACTGCATCACCCGTATTGGGAAGCTTAAATTCTGGCATGCAGTTGTACCGGATCAAGTATGAAAAACCTGAACTTTACAGCAAGATTAAGTATGCCCTGCATTTACCGCAATACCTTAATTACCTGATCACCGGCGAAGTACATACCGATATTACCAGCATTGGGTGTCATACCAACCTGTGGGATTTTGAAAATAATGATTATCATCCATGGGTAAAAGCAGAAGGGATCTTTGATAAGCTGGCACCAATTATCGCATCTGATTCCGTAGTTCCGGCAGCATTTCCTGGCAACAACTATGGGGTAGGGGTTGGTCTGCATGATAGTTCCGCTGCACTGATACCGTATTTGTCTAATTTCCATGAACCTTTTATACTGATTTCTACCGGTACCTGGTGTATATCGCTCAATCCGTTCAATCATGAGCCGCTGACAGATGAAGAATTGCAGCACGACTGTTTGTGCTATATGCAATATAAAGGCAAACCGGTTAAGGCCTCCAGGCTTTTTGCCGGCTTTGAGCATGAGCAACAGGTAAAAAGGATCGCAGCCCATTTCGATAAAAATACGGTTAGCTACCGCAATATGGAGTTTGATCCGGCTATTGGTCACCAGCTGTATGCTGCTGAGGAACGTAAGGAGGCCGACTGGGCGAGTAATCAGATGAAGGAATCTGCTTTTGCAGCGCGGAATCTGGATGCTTTTGAATCAGATGTGCATGCCTATCACCAACTCATATTTGACCTGGTGACCCAGCAGTACGAGTCGACCATGCTGGTAGCAAAAGGCACAGCGGTAAGGCGGATTTTTGTAGATGGGGGATTTAGCAAGAATTCCATCTATATGAACCTGCTGGCCATGTTTTTCTCTGATATGGAGATTTTTGCGGCTTCTATGGCACAGGCTACTGCTGTTGGTACCGCATTGGCTATTCACAACCATTGGAATACCAAGGCTTTACCAAACGACATTATTGAATTGAAATATTATTCCATCACACACAATACTGAACTGTAATGAAGTTAAAAACCATTGGCCTGGTATTCATCCTAAGTGCTGTGCTATGCTCATTCGGTATGGCCCAGAAGAACCTGGAGAAGTCATTTAAAACAATTCCGGATAGCATTCAAACTTCTATATACTGGTACTGGATGTCAGACAACATTTCTAAAGAAGGAGTAGTGAAAGACCTTCAGGCTATGAAATCTGTGGGTATAAACAGGGCCTTTATTGGCAATATAGGTTATGAGACCACGCCTTATGGTAAGATTAAACTGTTTTCGGATGAGTGGTGGGACATTATGCATACCGCATTAAAAACCGCAACTGCGCTCAATATTGAAATAGGTATTTTCAACAGTCCCGGATGGAGCCAGAGCGGAGGCCCATGGGTAAAACCCTCACAGTCCATGCGTTATCTCAGTTCTTCTAAGACCACTGTCACAGGCCCTAAAAAGCTGGATGTGCAACTGGAACAGCCAAAAGGTGATTTCCAGGATGTAAGGGTCATTGCATATAAAACACCTAAAGGCTATGGTAATTCAATAGCCGTACTGAAACCTAAGCTGAGCAGTTCAGCTGCGGTACAAAATATAGGCAATCTGATAGATGGTTCAGAAAGCACTACTGCAGATATTCCTGCTTCAGATTCATTTTCAATAGATCTGGAGAGCGACTCGGATTTTACTGCCAGAAGCCTGGTAATTTATCCGGCACACAAGCCTGTACATCTTAATATACAGTTGCAGGTTAAAAAAGATGGAGCGTATGTTACCGTCAAAGAATTTTTGGTAAACCGTACCAATCCCAGCCTGAATGTTGGTTTCAAGCCTTACGGTCCGGTAGCAGTCTCTATTCCGGCCACCACTGGAAAATCTTTCCGTCTGGTATTCAGTAAGTCCAACGGATTTGGACTGGCAGAAATTCTGCTTTCTCAAACACCTGTAGTGGAGAGTTATATAGAAAAGACATTGGCTAAGATGTTTCAAACCCCGCTTCCTTACTGGCATGAATACCAATGGCCGGATCAGGCGGTAATCGATGACAATAGCCTGGTGATCGACCCTGCGACAGTAGTGGATATCACAAAGCATATGTCTGCCAGAGGGCAGTTGAACTGGGATCTTCCTGCGGGCGACTGGATCATCATGCGTACAGGAATGTTGCCTACGGGCGTTCAGAATGGCCCGGCCTCTCCGGAGGGTATTGGACTGGAGATCGATAAGATGAGCAAGGAGCATGTGGCCAGTCACTTTGATGCTTTTTTGGGCGAGTTGCTGAGACGTATTCCGGCTGCCGACCGCAAGACTTGGAAGATCGTGGTAGAAGACAGTTATGAAACCGGCGGACAGAACTGGACGGACGGCATGATTGAGAAGTTCAAAACAAACTATGGTTATGATCCCCTTCCATTCCTGCCGGTAATGCAGGGAGAGGTAGTGGGCGACCAAAATAAATCAGATCGTTTTTTATGGGATCTAAGGCGTTTTATTGCAGACAGAGTGGCTTACGACTATGTAGGCGGACTGAGAGAGGTGAGCCATAAACATGGCCTTACCACCTGGCTGGAAAACTACGGACACTGGGGCTTTCCCGGAGAGTTTTTGCAATATGGCGGTCAGTCGGACGAGATTGGCGGCGAGTTTTGGAGTGAAGGTGAACTCGGTAATATTGAGAACCGCGCTGCATCTTCTGCTGCACACATCTATGGTAAAGTCAAAGTATCTGCCGAGTCATTTACTGCCGGTGATAAGCCATACCAAAGATATCCGTACGTCATGAAACAAAGAGGCGACCGCTTCTTTACGGAAGGCATCAACAATACATTGCTGCACTTATTTATACAGCAGCCTTCGGACGATAAGGTACCGGGCATCAATGCCAATTTCGGGAACGAATTTAACCGTCACAATACCTGGTTTAGCTATATGGACTTGTTTATTGGCTACCTTAAGCGTACCAACTTTATGTTGCAGCAAGGAAAATATGTAGCAGATGTGGCCTACTTTATTGGTGAAGATGCACCAAAAATGACCGGTATTACCGATCCGGAACTTCCGGTTGGCTATTCATTTGATTACATCAATGCCGAGGTGATCCACGACAGGGTAAAAGTAAAGGATGGCAGAATGGTACTTCCTGATGGAATGAGCTATAAACTGCTAGTACTGCCAAAACTGAAGACCATCAGACCTGAACTGCTGGCAAAAATTAAAGAACTGGTAGCACAGGGAGCTAATATTTTAGGCCCTGCACCAGAACGTTCGCCGAGTCTGGCTAATTTCCCTGAGGCAGATGCTAAGGTTAAAACTATGGCGGCTGAACTTTGGGGCGATGTAAATGGTACTACAGTCAAGTCCAGAACACTGGGAAAAGGAACAGTAATGTCTGGTATGGATATGCAGACTGCGTTAAATACTTTAAATATCATTCCTGATTTTAAATCAAATACCACTGATCCGATCTTGTTTATACACAGGACAGCTCCACAGTCGGAGATCTATTTCCTCAGCAATCAAAGCGAAAAGCAGGTTTCTTTTTCACCGACTTTCCGCTCAGTTGCTATGCAGCCTGAGCTTTGGGACCCAGTGACAGGCAGAACACGGGTATTGTCTGAGTTATCGGCCAATGGCAGCAGCACTACTGTGCCGCTCACACTGGAGCCCCTTCAAAGTGTGTTTATTGTGTTCAGAAATCCAGTGGTGGCCAATAACATTGGTGCTGTGAATTTCCCTGAAGCCAAGTTGCTTGAAGAAATCAATACCCCCTGGAAAGTTACTTTCGATCCTAAGATGAGAGGCCCTGAAAAGCCGGTCATCTTTGATACCCTGGTCGACTGGACAATGAGGCCTGAAGAAAGCATCAAATATTATGCAGGTACTGCAGTTTACAGCAATACATTTAGGGTTACCAAGCCTGCCAAAGGAGAAAGGATTTATCTGAACTTCTCTGAAGTAAGTGTAATGGCCAAAGTCAAGGTAAACGGTACTGAAGTAGGCGGCGTTTGGACTGCACCATGGCGTGTGGACATTACCGATGCCGTTGTTGGCGGAGTAAATACCTTAGAGATCTCTGTGGTAAATAACTGGGTAAACCGATTGATAGGAGATAGTAAACTTCCTGCAGATCAGCGTAAGACCTGGACCAATAATAACCCATACAAACCGGATAGTAAACTCGTGCCTTCAGGACTGACAGGTGCGGTAGTTGTAAAATCTATAAAATACTAGAAGCACATGAAACTAAATAAATTTATCCCCCGTGTAGTATTACTTTGTCTTTTTGTTCAGACTGCAGTAGCGCAGCAAAAGAGCGTGCTTACCCGCGAGTACATCACTCCTGTAAAAATTCTTTGGCAGGATGGTGATGTAAGAAACAGTGAGCGGTTGTTGCAGCCTGGCATTGGCCAGGGGGATCTGGCGAACCGTAATGTTATCATCCTTAATAACACTAAAGGCGGCAAGAAGGCAAGTATCCTGCTTGATTTCGGTAAAGAACTGCATGGCGGCCTGGAGATTGTAACCGGCATGTGGGGTGGAGGAAATACACCACGTACCATCCGCGTTCGCTATGGTGAATCGGCCAGTGAAGCCATGTCCAGCATAGGAGAAAAAGGAGCGACCAATGACCACGCCATCCGTGATTTTAAAACATTGGTGCCATGGCTGGGCAAGATCCAGTTGGGCGAAAGCGGCTTCCGCTTTGTGCGGATAGACCTGGAAGATGAAAGTGCTGAACTTCAGTTAAAAGAGGTAAGGGCCATTTATACGTATAGAGACATCCCATATTTGGGGTCTTTTAAAAGCAGTGACGAGCGCCTGAACAAAATATGGCAGACCGGAGCCTATACCGTACACCTGAACATGCAGGAATATTTATGGGACGGTATCAAGAGAGACAGGTTGGTATGGGTGGGTGATTTGCATCCTGAGGTGTCTACACTGAGCGCGGTTTTCGGATACAATGAAGTGGTACCTAAAAGTCTGGACCTTTCCAAAGAGACTACCCCGCTTCCAGGTTGGATGAACGGCATCAGTACCTACTCCATGTGGTGGATCATCATTCACTACGATTGGTACATGAAAAATGGAAACCTCCCCTACCTGAAAGAGCAAAAAACCTATCTGAATGGTTTGGTAAAACAGATCGTATCCAGAGTGGGAGCTGATAATAAAGAGAATATGGACGGTACCCGTTTCCTTGACTGGCCTTCCAGCGAAAACCCTAAAGGTATCCATGCCGGTCTGCAGGCCATGACGGTATGGTCGCTGGCTACAGCAGCCAAAATAAGCGTTTTGGTGGAAGATAAAGAAACGGAAGCGCTTTGCCAGCTAACACTGAATAGAATGAAGGGATACGTCCCTGATGCCAATAACTCTAAGCAAGCCGCAGCTTTAATGGCGATAGCAGGCATTACTACTGCAGATAAGGCAAATAAAGAAGTGCTGTCGGTGGGCGGAGCTAAAAACTTCTCTACTTTTTATGGATACTATATGCTGGAGGCCAAAGCTCAGGCGGGAGACCATCAGGGTGCGATAGATGTGATCAGGGAATATTGGGGAGCCATGTTGGATCTTGGAGCCACTACCTTCTGGGAAGATTTTAATATGGAATGGGTGCCAAATGCATCGCGGATAGATGAACTGGTGCCGGCTGGCAAAGTAGATATACATGGCGACTACGGTGCCTATTGCTACGTAGGGTTCAGACATAGTTTATGTCATGGATGGGCATCAGGCCCAACCGCTTGGCTTACAGAGCATGTACTGGGTATAAAAGTGATGGCGGCTGGCAGTAAAGTGATTAAGGTAACCCCACATCTGGGCGACCTTCAGTTTGCTGAAGGGACCTTCCCAACTCCATATGGACTAGTAAAAGTAAAGCATACCAAACTGGCCAATGGCAAGATTAAGTCCGTGATTTCCGGGCCAAAACAAGTTAAGATCATCAGATAATATGAAATCACTGGTTCTTGCTTTACTGCTCAGTGCACAAGGTCTCGTTGTCTATGCTCAGGCTGATACCTGGGTAGCTACCGATGCACTGGGCAGAAAAGTATTGCCCGAAGGAAAAGGAATTAAAAAGGATCGGTATGTAGGTATTTTTTATTTTATCTGGCAGGGTGCGCATGGTTACGACCTCAACAATGGAACAAATGCTACCGGGGGAGTAAAGGACAAGACTCCTGCAGATACCATTAGTCCGTACGACATCAGCAAGATGCTGGCAAAGAATCCATTGAAGCCTGAATATGGGCCTATACACGCTTTTCATCACTGGGGAGAACCCTATTTCGGTTACTACCTGTCGGACGATGAATGGGTGATCAGGAAGCATGGGCAGATGTTGGGTGATGCGGGCATTGATGTACTGATCCTTGATGTGACCAATGCTTCAATCTACCTGCCGCAGGTTACAAAGATCGTAGAAACGTTCAGAAGCATGCGAAAACAGGGAATCAAAGTCCCCAATATCTCCTTTATTGTAAACAGTGCACCCGCGCAAACAGTTCAGCGCTTATACGAATATATCTACCAAAAGGAATTGTTTAAAGATTTTTGGTTTTACTGGAAAGGCAAGCCATTGCTGCTTTGTCCGCCTGAAGCACTGACCCCTGAAATGAAGACTTTCTTTTCTTCAAGGCAATCCTGGGCCTGGAGCAAAGACCAGAAATGGTTTGGAGACGGAAAGGATAAGTGGACCTGGCTAGACCATACCCCACAGTCGTATGGCTGGCATGAGGATAAAAATAAGCCGGAGCAGATCAGTGTGGCTGTAGCAGAACACCCGATGTCGAATATAGGCAGGAGCTTTCACGATGGTAAAGAGCCGGATTTGAAGCAACCTGAGAAAGGGCTGTACTTTGCAGAGCAATGGAAGCGCGCACTGGAAGTAGATCCGGAGTTTGTGTTTATCACCGGGTGGAACGAATGGATTGCCATGCGCTTTGATGACGGGGCTTCAGCGTACTTTTTAGGAAAGAAGATACCAAAAGGGGAAACTTATTTTGTGGACCTTTACAATGACGAATATAGCCGAGACGCAGAACCGGTAATGGGTGCTTTTAACGATAATTATTACTACCAGATGGTAGCTAACATTCGTAAATTTAAAGGCACCCTGCCGGGTACTGTCTATCATAAAACAAACAAGATCCGGATTGATGGCAACTTTGCCGACTGGGCAAATACGGAAGTGGTCTTTGCCGACGACCCCGGTGATACTTTTCACCGTAAGCACGCAGGCTGGGGCAGGATCAAAGAATACACCAACAATACCGGGAGGAATGACATCATCGAATCAAGGATTACCAGTGATGACGCAAACGTATATTTTTATGTAAAGACTAAAGGAGAATTGACTTCCTGGACGGATAAAGACTGGATGCAGTTGTACCTCAGCATTGGGGAAAGCAATCTTCCCCGCTGGGAGGGTTTTCAGTTCCTGATAAATGGCAAACCAAAGAGCCGCATAGCGACTGATATTCAGGTATACAAAGGTGGTAAGTGGTCTGGACTGGGAACTATCGGCATGAACAGCAAAGGCAATGAACTGGAGCTGGTAGTGCCGAAAAAACTGCTTGGAATAAAAGGCAAGCAATTTACCATCGACTTTAAATGGTCAGATAACAGTCCGGCTCTTGAAAATGTCATGAATTGGCTGGATAATGGAGATACGGCGCCAAATGCACGTTTCGCCTACAGGTATATAAAGCAATAATTTTATATCGGGTTCTTTTTAAATACCCAGTAAGTCTGCAATACATAGTTAAAACCAAGAGATACGGCAATGTCTATAATAATCCGGCTGATCTTGTAGTCGATGTGGAGGTATGTTGTAAATAACCAGGTTCCTGATGACTTAAGCAGTATGCTGCCTGCTACTACCAAAACAAATCTGGCAAGCTGAGCGCCCACAGGTGAATGGCTTGCTTTGCTGCCTTCAAAAGTCCAGTATCGGTTGACCGTAAAGTTAAATACCGCCCCTATGACGCCGCCGATGGCTATAGAAACAGGAAAGAAGATACCCAATACTTCCGTACAGAAGATCATGATGAGGTAATCAATGATCCCTCCCGCAAAGGCAGAAAGCTGTGCTTTTAAGAAAACATATATCCGGTTAGTTTTTTTCATCCAAACGGTACCAGGTGTTAAACAGCTTTTTCTTTTGCCAGTTTTGCTGCTCTTTCGGCATCATCACGTGTGTCACCAAGTTTTAGCAGCTTTCTTGTATCTATAATATTGATGATGAACAGCACTAAGCACATGACCCCTGCAAAATATTCTATCAAATGCCCGAATGAGGCTTCCATAATAAATATCAGCGACAAGATAACACGCACCTCGGTAGGGCCCACCAATCCGGAGTCAATGCTGTAAATATCGGTGATCTTGTACCTCAATTGTGAAATGATCATAGCCCAGCCATATAAGGCAACAAATACAAAAGCGATGAGTTCGTACTGGTTCCTGGCGTATACCATATAGCCCATGCCGATCAATACGGTACTCACCCAGTCCATGATGATATCCAGCGAAAAGCCAAACCACTTGCGGGGGGTGTTGCGAAAATAGGCAATACGGCCGTCCAGTGAGTCGCCAAGCCAGTTGATGGCCAAACCTGCCACGCCAATCACCAAGTATTCTTTACTGATATATGCAGCCAGTATAAAGCTGATCAGTACGATGACGGAACCGACTGTACCTAAAAAGGTCAGCATATTTGAAGTGATAAATGAAGGTACTTTTTTTACCAGGTAAGAAATCGTGGCCTGCTCCGCAGACTTTAAAACATTTGTTCTCTTTCTATCTTGAAATATTCTTTTCAGTGTTTTGCTTTCTTCCATTCGGGTTTTGCAGATGCAAGGATTTATTTGCGGTACAAAAGTAATAATTTAACTTACTCTTGACGTTCTTTTCAATTCAATAACAGTTATTTCCGGCCAGATACCTATTCTTCCGGAAAATCCAAGAAAGCCAAAGCCCCGGTTGATATTCAGGAATACACCATCTTGTCCTGCTACACCTGCCCAATGTGCATAGCGGTATTTTACAGGACTCCATTTAATACCAAAAGCTTCCAGTCCAAATTGCATGCCATGCGTATGGCCGGACAGTGTCAGGTGTACTTTTGATGGAGATTTTACCACCTCAGCTTCCCAGTGGGAAGGGTCGTGAGAAAGCAATACTTTAAAATCAGCAGGATTAACCCCGTTCAGGGCCTTTTTCAGGTCACCGCGCTCTCCAAAGCCAATGCCCCAGTTTTCCACTCCTGCCAGGATGATCTTTTGTCCGTCTTTATGAAGTGCGATGTGTTCATCCAGCAGCAGCTTAAATCCAAGTTCTTTATGATAGGTTTTTAGCAAGTCGAGGTTAGCCCTTTTAGCACTGTCGTTTGGCCACTTTACATAGTCGCCATAATCATGGTTGCCGAGTATAGAAAACTGTCCGTATGGTGCTTTGATCTGGTTAAAATAACTGATCCAGGGTTTGATCTCTTCCGCTTTATTATTGACCAGGTCGCCGGTAAATACGAAGAGATCAGAATTTTGCTGCTTTACCATGTCAATTCCTTTCTGCACAGCCTTAGGGTTACTAAAACTACCCGAATGCACATCAGAGATCTGGGTAATGGTAAAGCCCTCAAATGCCTCGGGAAGATCATCAAAATACAAGGTATGTTTAATGACCCGGTAAGCATATTTACCGCGGATCATGCCGTACACAAATATCAGTATAGTAATGACGAAGAGTGCAGTGGCAAATTCTACCCAATAGAGGCTTCGTGGGTTACCTGTGAAGAGCCGATAGCCATCGCCTAGCGCAAGTACAATGGCAAACACCAATGAGGCAGTGAGCCAGATTAAAAAAGCGTGGGTGGCGATTTTAAAAAATGTACCCATACCCAAAGTATTAATCCTGTTGACCGCATAAATAAGCGCAAGAACGATCAATGCTACTATCAGCCAAAAGCTGAGGCTAAGAAGGGGATTGGGGGTGTAAACCTGAAGTCCGGCCAAAACATACCGGTTCAATAAGAAAAATAATATTGCCACTATGGCAATGAATAACAAGCTGATCCGTCTTTTCATTTAATTAATTGGGCTCAAAAGTACAGCTTGGATGATTAAGAGTCCGGGATGTTACTCAATATGACATTACTAAGATAGTATAAGCTTAAAAACAAAAGAGCCTGTACCTAATAAAAAAAAGGCACAGGCTCAATCGGCTTTAAAAATAATCTATATGGTATTTGGGGTATATACTTTTAATACGCCATCATTCTCGCTGCTTACTATCAGCAAGCTTTTCTTAGTCGGGCTGTTTTTGGCTGGAATAAACAACACACCCTCTGGTGCGTCACCACATTTTAAGAGTTGCAGGAAAACCGGACTTGTCGGCACAGTAACGTCATAAACCGCTACTGCATCCGCTCTTTCCATCCCTACAAAGGCTACTTTTGTATTACCTACAATACCAAGCGCGACACCTTCAGGTTCTACACTTTTATCGTCACTGCGGAGGTAATCATATGCACCTGCGGCCACGCATTTGACGTCCAGCTCATTTTTGCTGTCATAGATCTGTGTACCGGTATTCCCGTTCCATACCGAAAATGAACGTGAGCCAATAGAATAAAGTTCATCCAGATCGCCGTCGCCATCGGTATCGCCAAGGGTAGTAGTAACGTTTAAACGACCTAATTTTTCATCTGTTTTCAAGTCGGCTGCATTTGGAAATATAGTCGGATCCAGTTTAATATCTTTATTTTTTACCCTCAGGAATTCTACAAAAAAGCCTTCGTATTCCCTTGTATCACCTTCATTGGCTGTGAACAGGTATGGAGTGCCGTTTGATTCCAGTACTGCAATTCCATCGGGTAAATACATTCCTTTTACCGGCCATTTGGCAGGTGTATATTTTCCAATCTGATTAGGTACATCACTTGGATCTATTTCATTTCCAGCTATATTATAATCTTTAAAACCCAAGGGGAAGATATTGGTGATGGTTTTAGAAGCAATATCTATTTTGGCGATAGCGTTATTTTCCTGAAGGGTTACCCATGCAGTTTTTGAATCGGCTGAGATGGTGATGTATTCAGGTTCGATGTCCTTCACAAAGT
This sequence comes from Pedobacter psychroterrae, assembly GCF_004331695.1. Taxonomy (GTDB): domain Bacteria; phylum Bacteroidota; class Bacteroidia; order Sphingobacteriales; family Sphingobacteriaceae; genus Pedobacter; species Pedobacter psychroterrae. The sequence continues at coordinate 253,108 of NZ_SJSL01000002.1, forward strand.
TCTTTCCAGGGCCAAAAATACGGAAACCTTTAGCTGCTAATGCAGGCAGTTGGCTCGTCATAGAAGAAAAGTTGATGGTGGTAACTGCATAGTTATTTGCTACAGAGATAATAGACACTGTACCTTCAGGATCATTTGTATAGGTTGCATTTGGCTCACCTTCATTCGCAGACATAATATATTTGCCATCCGGTGAGAAAGTGACCATATCAGGTAAGGCCCCCACGTTGATCTCAGCAATAACGCTATGGTCTGAAGTCTTGAATACTACGACTTTGCCGTTTCCCTGCTTGTCATTATTCTGGATCGCTGCGGCTAGTTTCCCTTCAGATACTGCTACACTATTTACCGCACCACCAAATGGTGTCATGCTGATAGAACCTATCACCGTCATAGCAGCAGGATTTTTAAAGTCCACTACCGCAATCCTGTTGTCCTGTGTTGGTGTACCTTCATTTTCGTTCTTCACTACGAAAAGCTTATTGGTAAGCGGATCAAAAGCAGATATCTCAGCTGCACCAATCTCACCAATGTCAAGCATACCTATTTCTGCAAAGGTTTTTGCATCTTCATTTACAAAAAATTCAGGCTCCTCAATGGCTTTCTCTTTCTTACAGCTATATAGCGCTGTCAGCAATAAACTAAATAGTAAAATTCTTTTCATGTCGTATTTAAATAAGCCACGAAAGTATTACCGTAAAGTTAGGGGTATCTGATTTTAAGATTATGATATTGTTAAGTCGCGAACTTCGAGCTTATATCCCTTACCATGGATGTTTACGAGTTGGAGGGAAGGATCACTAGCCAGTTTTTTGCGCAGTTTAGAGATAAACATATCCAGGCTGCGGCCCACTATCACGCCCTCATCTTCCCAGATCTCTTTTTGGAGGCGGCTGCGGTCAATGACCTCATTCGGATTCTTTGCGAAAATAAGCAGGATACCGGTCTCTTTAGCAGTCAGTTCGGTTTTGATTTTGTCGAGAAGGAGATAATGAGCTTCCGGATTGAAGGTGGTTTCACCTAAAATAATTTGTTTTTCCGATTTGCTCTGTTTTTTCTTACGGATGATAACAAAAGCATACACACAATAGCCAAGCGCCAGTACTATAGGCATACCCTGAAAAAGATTCTTTTGCTGGTTGTTGCTGATTAGCGCATTTTCCTGAAATTTAATATTGATCAGATAGCAATCGGCAGGTTGTACCCTTTGCCGGCAGGGCACTATGTCGTTCTTTTCGGATTTCAATATGGCGTAGCCAAATACGATCTCCATGCTTTTGCAGTTCAGTACAGAAACTATGTAATCGTTTTTCAGGCCACTCACAGAGAGCGATCTTTTTACTATGCTGACCAGGGAGTCGGGTTGGAAAGAAAGTTTCTTTTCAAACCTGATCTGGTATTCTGTTTCATTTATTTTGCTTACGGGCAACACCCTTGACGTGCTATCACCTGACTGTAGCAATACTTCATGGCCTACCTGTCGCAGGGCGATGATCTGTTTGGTAGCGGAAAAACTATTTTCCAGACCGACATTACCTGCCAGTACGCCACTTACTATGATCAGGCACAGTACTACAGTAAAAGGAAGTATCACTCTGAGGACAGCTTTGTTCATGGCATAAAATTAGCGTTTTTTTAAGGGCTTAAATTGCTTGCCATAGCCAATTTACAAAAATTTACAATTCTTTTTACATCATTTCGTGGTAGTTGCGTATTTGCGTGCTGTAGGTTTGCGAGGTATTATTTAAACAGACAACGATATGAAAACACGGTATGTAATCTTAGTTATTTTTATCCTGCTATCTGCGAAACAGGCGGTAGCGCAAAAAGCGACAACTGACAGTGTACGGAGTGCTGGTCCGCAGCCGTTTATATACCGGCTTGATGTTAAGAACAGCAAGTTATTGTGGAAAGCTAAAAAGGTCAATGGCGGACACAATGGGTATGTATTGTTCCGGTCGGGGGAGATAAAAACACTGTCTCCGGGCAAATATGACAGCGGTGATTTTAATATTCACATGAACTCAATTGTGGTAGTCGATCAATTGATGCCAAAGGACAACAGGGAAGTAGAAGGTGTGGTAAAGGCAAATAATTTCTTTGCTGTAGCGCTCTACCCAATGGCGAGGATGCGTGTGTATACTATCGTTCCTACCGGCAAGCTGAACCATTACAAGGTAAGGGGCGACCTGACAGTAAAAGGCGTGACTAAGCCTTTGGAGTTTCTGGCGATGTTTACCAGGTCTGGCAAAACCCTTAGTGCTGTGGCCGACTTTAAAATTGACCGGACCAAATGGGGGATCAACTACAAGTCCGGAAGTTTCTTTACTGACCTGAAAGATGAATTGATCGAGGATGATATTGAGATTTCGCTGAAGATGTTCTTTTCTATACCGGATGGGTGTTAGGTTGAGGAACTAACTATGAGTCAAAAGCCTGCCGATTTCTATATGATCATAGAGAAGGGGAATACCATGATCAGCTTCGGTTATGATTCTTTTATGCTGATGGGGTAAGACGATGTCTGAGGTGTATTTACTTGGCCAACAGGATTTTGGCTGCGGTAAAAAAAGACCAGCAGGAATAAAAGGATATGAGGCATGAGTGCTGAGGGGTTAAGTAGAATCAGGACTGCTGGTGGCTTTAGGGATGAGCACTTGAGGAAGTAACTCTTAAAGTTCGGTGACTTCATTAATGGAGAAGCACTACTTTTTCAGATGATCAGGAAATTTAACCTTCCTCAACATTTCTTTTGATTTTGCTGCTTTTTTTAGAACATATGGGTCATTTGCATGACTTTTGCCAGTCTCCACAATAGTAGCCTTTGGATAACCTTGTTCTGTAACTCTTACATATTTTAATGCAGCTATAATAACTCCTTTCAATGATGTTAATCAAATATAAAAATTTATTTCCTTCTCGAAGCAGCCACTAAAAATCTCTAATTTTTAGGTAATAAGGAATCTCTTCTGATGCCGTGACAAAGTTGGTGTCAAATTGTGTCAATACAACTCAGACAGCTCGTATTTAGGTAGTTTGAACAAATAATATGTTCAGTAGAATCATTCCATATTGCAAAATAAGCAACTGATAACAAGATAATTGCAAATATTTTACATTTCTATACACTACCAAACCCATATACTTTATATATTTGCTTCATGAAAACAGTAAACTATAGCCCAAATTGTCTGATCCATGCTTGCATGTACAGGTAAGATTATAGACTGTTTAGAAACAAAACTTTTAAAAGCTTCTTCGGTCTCCCAGACAAAGGAGCTTTTTTTAAATTAGACCTAACACAGATGCAAAGCTTTAGAACAGAGTTAGAGAATCCTATTGTCGAAAAAGATATAATCGATCTTGAAAGAAAGATCAGGGAATTTCGTGATGGCAAAATTCATGATGAGAAATTCAGAAGCCTTCGCCTGGCCCGTGGTGTTTACGGACAAAGGCAACCGGGAGTGCAAATGGTGCGCATCAAACTGCCTTTTGGGAAAGTAACTTTTAAACAATTGCTGCGCATATCTGATGTGTCTGACGAATATGCAAGCAGAAACCTGCACCTTACTACGCGTCAGGATATCCAGATCCACTATGTGAGCCTGGACAGAACCCCGCAATTGTGGGAGGAGCTGGAGCGTGATGATGTAACCATCCGTGAGGCTTGCGGTAATACTGTTCGTAATGTGACTTCATCTCCTGATGCGGGCATCAATCCTAACGAGCCGTTTGATGTATCGCCTTATGCACACGCTTTCTTTAAATATTTCTTACGCAATCCGATCTGTCAGGAAATGGGCAGGAAGATGAAATTTTCTTTCTCATCTGATGAAACGGATACAGCATTCAGCTATATACATGACCTTGGTTTTATTCCGAAGATCAACGAGCAGGGTGAACGTGGATTTAAAGTGGTACTGGCCGGTGGCCTCGGTGCGCAGCCTTTTCTGGCTGAACCGGTACACGATTTCCTGCATGAAGACCTGATCATTCCATATGCTGAGTCGGTATTGAGGGTATTTGACCGTTACGGTGAAAGAACCAATAGAAATAAAGCACGCTTGAAATACCTTGTACAAAAACTAGGTCTGGAAGAAGTACTGAGACTGATAGATGAAGAGCGTATTGCCAATAAAGTAAAGACTTTTAAAATAGACCGCGATACGGTTCCTCAGCCGAATGTGCCTGAGTTGCTGGATTATCCAGCACTGGATGAGGTGCTGAATTCGCTGGATTATAAACACTGGCGCGCTACCAACGTAAACGAGCAGAAACAAGCCGGCTTTTATGCGGTATACATCAAGGTAACGAAAGGTGACATCCCTACTGAACTGGCGCGTAAGCTGGTAGACGCCATTAGTCCATATGCTGCTGATGAGATCCGCATCACCCAAAATCAGGGCCTGATGCTGAAATATGTGAGAGAAGGCGCATTGCCGGCTTTGTATGTGGAACTGAAAGCTTTAGGCTTTGCCAAACCGGGTTTTGACAGTGTGGCTGATGTGACTACCTGTCCGGGTACGGATACCTGTAACCTGGGTATATCTAACAGCATGTCGCTTTCGGTGGCGCTGGAAGATGTGATCTACGAGGAATATCCTGAACTGATCTATGAAAAGGACATCAAGATCAAGATCAGCGGCTGTATGAATTCATGCGGACAGCATGGCCTTGCACACATCGGTTTTCACGGAAGTTCGGTAAAAGCAAATGGCAAAGTAGTACCGGCTGTACAGGTGATGCTGGGTGGTGGTACTGTAGGTGACGGTGAAGGAAGGGTAGCGGATAGAGTGATTAAAGCTCCTTCTAAGCGTGCTACTGATGTGCTGAGGTTTATATTGAACGATTTTAGTGCAAATTCAGAACAAGCTGAAAGCTTCCACCAATATTATGACAGGAAGACTAAGGACCATTTCTATCAATTGCTAAAACCACTGGCTGACCTGAGCAACCTGAAAGATGAAGAATATGTGGACTGGGGCCATGAGGAAACATTTGTAACTGCCATTGGGGTAGGTGAATGTGCTGGTGTGATCATTGACCTGGTAGCTACCTTGCTACTGGAAGCGGAAGAGAAACTGGACTGGGCAAAGGCTTCTTATGAAGGTGGCGCATGGGCTGATGCCATTTATCATACTTATGCAGTATTTGTAAGCAGTGCCAAAGCATTGTTGCTAGATAAAGGTGTGAGCAGCAGTACACAGATAGGGGTGATCAGGGAGTTTGATAAAAACTATGTAGAAACAGGCGAGTTTTCGCTGAATGGCACGTTTAACGACCTGGTACTGCAGATCAATAAAAATGAGCCAACAGAAGAATTTGCAACTGCTTATCTGGCTGAAGTGGAAAACTTCATCGCACAGATCAAAGTAAACAGGGGAGGAGCATTTTAATGAGTGTATTTAATATAGATAAAGAACCCAGGATAACGCTGGTAGGTGCCGGTCCGGGTGATCCTGAACTGATCACTTTGAAGGGTGCAAATGCGTTGAAAACCGCTGATGTGGTATTATATGATGCATTGGTAAACGAAGGCGTGCTGGACTATGCCAATCCTGAGGCTATAAAGGTATATGTAGGTAAGCGGTCTGGGGAGCATTCCTTTGGACAGGATGCGATCAATAAGCTGATGGTTGACTACGCGCTGAACTACGGACATGTAGTGCGGCTGAAAGGTGGTGATCCTTTTGTTTTCGGCAGGGGATATGAAGAGCTTGATTTTGCGGCGGGATACAGTATTCCTGTTTCCGTGATTCCGGGTTTGTCGAGTTCTATTTCTGTGCCGGGCTTGCAGCAGATCCCTGTGACGCACAGGGGGCTGAGCGAAAGCTTTTGGGTCGTAACAGGAACCACTTCATCTGGAAAAATCTCTAATGATCTCTATGAGGCAGCGAGGTCAAAGGCTACGGTAGTAGTACTGATGGGCTTGGGTAAACTTAAGGAGATCGTGAAGTTGTTCCAAAATGAAGGTAAAGGTTTATTGCCTGTGGCGGCTATTCAAAGCGGATCTACGGAGAATGAGAAATTTGCGGTAGGCGTAGTAGATACGATAGTAGAAGTGGTGCTGGAGAAAGAGATGAAAGCACCTGCATTGTTAATTTTTGGTGAAGTTGTATCTTTACATCCGTCTTTTCTGCCGATCAGAGATTTTTATCAGGCTTTGAAAGAAGAGATTTAATAGTATGGAAGGCAATCAGTTATTTCCGGTATTTATCAAGCTCAATGAACTGCACACAGTAGTGATTGGTGGCGGTCCTGTAGGCCTGGAGAAACTGACTGCTATATTGGGCAACAGTACCCAGGCTAAGGTAACGGTAATTGCCAAAGAAATAATTGATGAACTGAAAGAATTTACTCTTGCGTTTCCTTTAGTGGAAATAAAGCAAAAGTCTTTTGAACCGCATGACCTGAACGGGGCGAATATAGTGGTAGCTGCTACGAATGATAATGTGCTGAATGTAGAAATCAGGGAGGCTGCAAAGCTGAGGGGATTGCTGGTGAATGTAGCGGATAAACCGGAATTGTGTGATTTTTATCTCGGGTCTATCGTGCAAAAAGGAGACTTGAAGATTGCGATATCCACCAATGGTAAATCGCCCACCATCGCAAAGCGCCTGAAGGAAGTGCTGAATGAAAGCATCCCGGAGGAACTGGATACTACTTTGCAGCAAATGAATTCATTACGTAATTCCCTGCAGGGTGATTTTAGCGATAAAGTAAAGAAATTGAATGAAGTAACAGAGATTCTGACCAGGGATTTAAAGTAATAAAATGAAAGAGCAATTGACAGCAATAGCTGATAAAATTAAGGATCTGGACCCTGTAGCGGCTTTACGGTATTTTGCCGAAGCGTATAAGGGAAAGATCGTTTTTTCTACAAGCTTTGGCTGGGAAGACCAGGTGATCACGCACATGATCTTTGCCAATGATATTCCTATTGATGTGTTTACGCTGGAAACAGGCAGACTGTTTCCGGAGACATACTATGTCTGGAACCGTACACTGGAAATATATAAAAAGCCTATCCTGGCTTATCATCCCCAGGCAGAACTGCTGCAGGATATGGTAAATGCCAAAGGGCCAAATAGTTTTTATGAGTCGGTAGAAAACCGTAAGCAGTGCTGTTATATCCGCAAACTGGAGCCGCTGAAAAGGGCTTTGGGAGGTAATCAGCTATGGGTAACAGGCATCAGAGCTGAGCAGTCGCTGAATAGGCATGACATGAGTAACCTGGAGTGGGATGAGCAAAACCAAATGGTTAAGTTCCATCCGATATTCTTCTGGTCGCTGGATGAGGTAAAGGAATTTATTAAAAAGAATAATATTGTTTACAATACATTGCATGACAAGGGTTTCCCTAGTATAGGTTGTGCGCCTTGCACCAGGGCAGTAAGAGAAGGTGAAGATTTCAGGGCAGGCCGATGGTGGTGGGAAGATCAGTCAAAAAAGGAATGTGGATTGCATGCCACAACGTAATACAAGAAAATGAGTAAGTATAATTTAGATTATTTAGATGAACTGGAGGCCGAGGCGATTCACATATTGCGTGAAGTAGCAGGGCAATTTGAAAAACCAGCCCTGCTGTTTTCAGGAGGTAAGGATTCAATTACATTGGTACGACTGGCCGAAAAGGCATTCAGACCTGGTAAATTTCCTTTTCCACTTGTGCATATCGATACCGGACATAACTTTGAAGAAACCATTACCTACAGGGATAAAATGGTGGAACGCATCGGTGAAAAGCTGATCATCGGGCATGTACAGGATTCTATAGACCAGGGTAAAGTGGTGGAGCAGAAGGGTAAAAATGCCAGCAGAAATTCACTGCAGACAGTTACCTTGCTGGATACCATCGCACTGCATGGTTTTGATGCTTGTATTGGTGGTGCGCGCAGGGATGAGGAGAAAGCAAGGGCTAAGGAAAGGATTTTTTCTGTAAGAGATGAATTCGGACAGTGGGACCCTAAACGTCAGCGCCCTGAACTTTGGAATATATACAATGGCAAGATCCATAAAGGAGAGAATGTTCGTGTGTTTCCGATCAGCAACTGGACGGAATTGGATGTATGGAATTATATCAAACGAGAGCAAATTGAACTACCTACTATATATTTTGCGCACAATAGAGATGTGATTACACGCAACGGTCAGCTGATGGCTGCGTCTCCATTCCTAAACATGGATGATGAGGATGTAGTGGAACACAAGAAGGTGAGGTTCCGTACAGTTGGCGATATGAGCTGTACGGCTGCAGTTGAGTCGGATGCCGACCAACTGGAAGATATTATTGCTGAGATCAGCGCATCAAAGATTAGTGAACGCGGAGCCCGCATGGACGATAAAGTTTCAGAGGCTGCAATGGAAGACCGCAAAAAAGGAGGATACTTTTAATGAACTTACTTAAATTTTTTACTGCAGGTAGTGTTGACGATGGTAAAAGCACACTTATCGGACGCTTGCTTTATGATACGGATTCTATTTTAGCAGATCAGCTGGAGGCTTTGCAACAGAGCAACCGTAAGAATGATGACGGGACAATAGATCTGGCCATTCTTACAGACGGACTCAGGGCTGAAAGGGAGCAGGGCATCACCATTGATGTGGCTTATAAATATTTTCAGACTGAAAAGCGGAAATTTATCATAGCTGATACTCCTGGTCACATTCAGTACACACGTAATATGGTTACTGGTGCTTCTACTGCTAAACTGGCTATTATATTAATTGACGCCCGTAACGGGGTGGTAGAACAGACCATCAGACATTCGTACCTGGTTTCGTTATTGGGTATTGAGCACGTGGTGGTATGCCTGAATAAAATGGATATGGTTGGCTACAGCGAGACGGTTTTTAACGCGATTGTAGATAAATATAAAGCACTTGCTGCTGAACTAAAGCTGAACGATGTTACTTTCATTCCGGTCAGTGCGCTGAAAGGCGACAACGTAGTGAACGAGTCTGAGCACATGACCTGGTACCATGGACGCAGCTTATTGCATTTTCTGGAAACAGTTGATGTGGAGGTTGGCCCTGCGTATAACCTTGCCCGTATGCCGGTGCAGTGGGTGGTAAGGCCGCAAACTGATGAACTGCACGATTACCGTGGCTATGCAGGACGTGTATTGAGTGGTTCTTTTAATGTAAATGATAAGGTTACTGTATTGCCTTCTGGCAGCAGTTCTGTGATTGAACGGATTGAGATCTTCGATCAGCACCTTCAGGAAGTACATGCAGGGCAATCTGTAACGCTTCATTTGAAAGATAATATTGACATCAGCAGAGGCGATGTATTGGTTAATTCTGATCATTTGCCACAGAGCTCCCAACTGATAGAAGCTGATGTATGCTGGATGGATGCACGTCCGCTGGATGACAGCATTACTTATTTGCTTCAGCACAACAGTAAGGTTACGAAATGTAAGATCCGTGAGATCGTTTACAAAGTAGATATCAATACTTTGGAGAAACAGGATGCGTATGATTTTAAGCTAAATGACATAGGCAGGATTGTTTTGAAGACTGCTGATGCGCTAGCGTTCGATTTCTATACCGAGAATAAAGCCAACGGTGCTGCGATATTAATTGACAGCAGGACAAATCTGACTGCTGCGGCATTGATGTTCAGAGCTGTTGCTGATTAGTTATTAGTTAACATAAAAAAAGACCATTACTTATTCCTGACTGCATTTCTTAGGCTCACGAAGGGTGAGCAAAGAACGCTAAGGTCAGGAATAAGTAATGGTCTTTTTTTTGCAGGATGCTCAACAAGTGGTTAATAAGTCTCCTGTATCTGTACCCTCTCGATCTGCACCCAACAAGTTCAGTGTTGATGGAGTCACTGTATCTGCGCCCTCTCGGTCTGCGCCCAACAAATTCAGTGTCTGGGAGAGGGCATAGCGTTCTTTCGATTTTTCATCGAAAGTAATGCAGCCCGAAAACAGATCACTTAATTTGTCTATTACTTAGTTTGTGTATTGTTTAATTACTTCTTGTACAACGACGCTCTCAATGCTGCAACATCATCACTGCTGATATACTCATCATACGTCATCATCTTATCGATCGAGCCATTTGGCGTCAACTCGATGATACGGGTAGCCAAAGATTCTGTCAGGGCATGATCTCGTGAAGTAAACAATGCCGTGCCTTTGAAGTCTTTCAGGCCATTGTTTAAGGCTGTGATAGATTCCAGGTCAAGGTGATTGGTTGGCTCGTCAAACAACAGCAAATTGGCATGTCTCAGCATCATCTGGGAGAACATACAGCGCATCTTCTCACCTCCTGAAAGCACTTTTACGTTCTTTAATACCTCTTCACCTGAGAAAAGCATCCTGCCTAAGAAACTTCTTACAAACTGCTCATCCTGATCAGTGCCAGAATACTCGCGCAGCCAGTCTACCAGATTCTCATCTTTATTTTCGAAGTAGGGTGTATTGTCATTAGGAATGTCAGCGACGTTAATAGTAACGCCAAACTTAAACTCGCCTGTATAGTTCTTTTCACGGCCTGTAAGCACGTTATAGAACGCCGTAGTGGCTAAGCTGTTTTGAGAAATTACCGCTATTTTATCGCCTTTGCCAACCATGAAATTGATGTTCTTAAACATCACATCTCCGTTTAAAGTGCAGGAGAGGTTTTCTATCTGCAGGATCTGGTCGCCTGCTTCTCTGCCCAGGTTGTTAAATAGTATAGCGGGATATTTTCTGCTTGAAGCTTTGATCTCAGAGATATCAATCTTATCCAAAGCCTTTTTACGTGAGGTAGCTTGTTTGGATTTTGAAGCATTAGCACTAAAGCGCTGGATAAACTCCTGTAATTCTTTAACTTTCTCTTCCAGTTTCTTGTTCTGGTCGCTGCGTTGTTTCAATGCCAGCTGACTTGATTCATACCAGAAGGTATAATTACCTGAATAGGTATTCATCTTACTGAAATCGATATCAACGATATGCGTACATACGGCATCTAAAAAGTGCCTGTCGTGAGATACCACCAATACAATACTTTGATAATCTGCAAGGAAGTTCTCCAGCCATGCAATAGTATCGATGTCCAGATCATTGGTAGGCTCATCCAGTAACAGGATGTCAGGATTGCCAAACAGCGCCTGTGCCAATAGCACACGTACTTTTTGGTTACCATCCAGTTCTTTCAATTGCTTGTAGTGGTGCTCCTCTTTGATGCCAAGGTTACTCAGCATGGTCGCAGCATTACTCTCCATGTTCCAGCCATCCATTTCTGCAAACCTGTTTTCCAGTTCACCCGCCCGCTCACCATCTTTATCAGAAAAATCTTCTTTCATATAGATGGCATCTTTCTCTTTCATGATGTCATACAATTCCTTGTGGCCCATCATTACGGTTTCAATTACACTAAACTCATCAAATTCATAGTGGTTTTGTTTTAAAACTGCCATGCGTTCGCCAGGTGTAAATGCTACGCTTCCGGTAGTCTGGTTTACTTCACCAGAAAGAATTTTAAGAAAGGTAGATTTACCGGCTCCGTTAGCACCAATCACTCCATAGCAGTTGCCATGGGTGAATTTTAGGTTCACATCTTCAAATAAAGTTCTTTTTCCGTAACGGAGGGATAAATTAGAAACTGAAATCATATTGCTGAAAAATAAGCCGCAAAGGTAGTCATTATTTATAAAATTATTTTTTAACTGCTGTGATGATTGATAACAGATTTCTATAAGTTTGAGTTTCAAATAAAAATACCGTGCAAAAGGACGAATTAATAGCAAGGCTTGACGTGCCAATGAAGTTTCAGATGGTAGCCAATTCTACTGCCATCATAGAAAGCAGTGACCTCGATATTAATGATTTGCTGGAAATCAGCTTTCATAAGAAAAAGGAGATCGCTTTTAGGGCAGCATGGATGCTGGAATACATGATGATTCACCAACCAGCGCAGTTCAGTTTGTATGTGAAAGAACTGCTAAAGTTGTTGCCCAGTCAGAAAAACCATTCGGCCATGAGGCATTACACCAAGATCATCGCATTACTTACCGCAAAAAATGCTGATCCGGTGTACAAAGAGCTGGCAAAGGCCATAGATTTTGAACCCGTAATTGAAGTCTTATTTACCTGGCTGATAGACACCGAAATGTTGGTGGCTACCAAAGTGCACTGCATGCAGGCACTGGCCAACCTGGTGCCCCGCTATGACTGGATAAAAGATGACTTATTACAAACCGTTGATTATTTGACGGACATAGAAAGTATAGCTTTCTTTGCAAGGGCCAAAATGGTAAAGAAGCAGTTGAAGAAGCAGGATAAATAAGAATGGAATAATCAAAGAAAACGAAATGAAAACAGAAATAGAGATATTAACCGATATTATAAAACGGAGGAGAAGTATATTTCCCATCAGCTATACTTCGCAGGAAATTCCCGTTGAGGTCATCAGCCAGATACTGGAGAGTGCAAACTATGCACCGACTCATAAGCTGACGCAGCCCTGGCGTTTCATTGTATTCAGAAACGAAGGAAAGTTGAAGCTGGGCTATGAACTGGCGAGGCTATACATGGAGATCACTCCAAAAAATCAATTTCTGCAAAAGAAATACGACAGCATTATTGAAAAGGTGGCGCAGTCAAGTTGTGTAATTGCGCTGAATGTGAAACTGCAGCCCGATAAAGTACCGGAATGGGAGGAATTGGCTGCTTTAGCATGTGCCGTTCAGAATATGGCGCTGACTGCAGAGGTATTAAATGTAGGTGCATACTGGAGTTCTCCCGGAATGCTTGCAAATCTCAAGGATTATCTTAACTTAGAGGAACAGGAAAAATGCTATGGCATATTTTACATGGGGTATCACAATGATGAGCCGCGTGAAGCCATCCGCAATCCGATGGAGGAAAAGGTAAAATGGATAGAAACCTAATTTTATGCAACTAATAAAAGAAACTTTATATCAGCTTTGTTTAGGCTTTATTGAACAAAGAATACAAACTGCTGAGACTGCCCTTGAACAGGCCAGAGAATCAAGTAATGATGATACAAAAAGTAGTGCTGGTGATAAATATGAAACCAGCAGGGAGATGATGCAACAGGAAATTGATCGTAATAAGCGGCTTCTTATAGATGCAGAGGAGAATTTCAGGGTGTTAAAAGCCATAGATATAACCCCAAATCCTTCAGAAATAGTAAGGCATGGCAGCCTTGTAGAAACCAGTCAGGGTTCTTTTTACATTAGTGTCAGCGCAGGACAGCTTACGGTAGATGGTAAATCTATATTCGCAGTATCACCAGCCTCACCTATAGGCAAGGCATTGCTGAATAAAAAGAAGGGCAGTCAATTTGATTTTAACACCAGGGACTACATCATAAAAAATGTAATATAGGTATTAAGAAAAGCCTTTAGAAGCTTTTCTTAATGCTGTTGTGCAAAGTTCGGGGACTCCAGTACCCACTTGCAATGATTCTCCTGATGGTAAATATTGGATCATTCTGGTCGCGCTTGTCAGCCAAAGAAAATGCCATCTTGAAACCACGTTTCTTCAGTTCGGGAATACCTTCTGCGTTCCATAACCCAAAGGGATAAGCAAATTCAGTTATTTTCTTTCCTGTAATCTCTTCCAGTTTTTTGGTCGGCTTGTCCAGTTGCTCCTCCCAGTCCTTGCCCTGGTACTTTTTGAAATTCTTATGGTCATAAGTATGACTGCCGATTACGTTTCCTTCATCAGAAAGTTGTTTGATCTGATCTGATGACATGTAATGAACGAACTTGCCTTTTTTACCAATAGTCACCGTCATGATAAAATATACTGCTTTAAAGCCATATTTCTTTAGCGTCGGGGCGGCTACAGTGAACTGATCCAGGTCTGTATCATCAAAGGTAAACATGATGGGTTTGTCTGGCAATGGTGCCCCCGTATTGAGGTAGGCATACAACTGATCAGGCAGGATCGAGTGGTAACCACTGTCGGCGAGCATCTTTACCTGATCTTTGAAGTTCTGGACCTCTACGATATAATCTTTCCCCACCTTTCCGTCAGAAGGCTTCCAGTTGCGCACCTGGTGGTAGCACAAAATAGGTACCTGCTTGCGTGCCAGTATGGTTGCAGCATCTGCTACTTTTATGCCATTTATGTCTATTTTAGTTGCCGGTACATCTGTAGTCGTCTTTGCCACAGTATCTTTAGTGTCAGTATTCGCATTATTTGTCTGCGAATTAGACTGGCAACCCCCAGCAAGAATTAAGGCAATAGCCAGTGATGATAAAAATGCTCGTTTCATAGGAAAGTATTTGGCGCAAAACTATGAAAACGGCTGGTATTTTTATCAGATTAGCTATCATTTTTATTACAAATAAATGCAGCGCTAAAATGTATTATTCGATAATTTAGTCCGATCAAACAAATCACTCATGAAGAAACTTTATATACTGTTTTTATTAATGCTTTCCGTTTGTTTTACGGCCTTTTCGCAAAGCAAAACTTTTACCCTTACGGAGACGGCAGCCGCTGCGCCGAAGGCGAATTACCAATTGGCCTCAAGGTTTTCACCCAATAAATTGAGGAAAATCATTTACTCAACGGCGGTAGATCCGCACTGGCTAAAACTTAGCACCAGGTTCTGGTATGAGTATGAAAGCCCTGAGGGCAAGGAATGGTATATCGTAGACCCTGCTTCCAGGAATAAAAAGAAGTTGTTTGATAATGCTAAACTGGCTGCTGAGATTACTACCATCATCCGTGACCCGTTTGATGCACAGCATTTACCTTTGGAGAACCTGAAGTTCTCAGCTGATGAGAAAAGTATCAGCTTTGAAGTTAGGAGTACCATAGACGAGTTGAAAAAGGACCGGAAGAATAAGAAAGATGCTGATTCAATGCAAAAGAAGGTATTTTATTTCAATTATGACATCGCTGTTGCGAAGCTTACAGAAGTGCCGAACTATGCCAAGCCAAAGGCTAAACCCAATTGGGGGTCGGTAGCACCAGATTCTTCTGCAATCATCTTTAGCAGGAACTATAACCTCTACTGGATGGACAAAGACAACTACAAAAAGGCAGTGAAAAATGAGGAAGATAGCACTATTGTAGAACACCAGTTGACCAAAAACGGTGAGAAATTCTATGCTTACGGCAGCAACGGTGACGGAGAAAACAATGAGGAGAACGAGAAAAATAATAAAAAAAGGCGCAGGGCTTATGTACTATGGTCGCCAAACTCCAAATACTTTGTGCTCAACAGATCTGACTCGCGCAAGGTTAAAGACCTTTGGGTGATCAATAATGTAGCCCCAGGAAGACCTACGTTGGAAACTTATAAATACCAGATGCCCGGCGAGGCCGAGGCACCTATTGATGAAATGGTATTGTTCAACTTTACCGACAAAACATACAAGAAGCTGAACACGGCTGCCTTTAAAGACCAGACGGTTTCTGCCTGGGGGGCGCCATCTTTAAACAAAGACCGCGACAATGAGTTCAGGCCTTCGATCTGGCTGGGTAACAACAGTAAGATTTACTTCCAGCGTACCAGCCGCGATTTAAAAAGAATCGATGTATGCACCATCGACATCAATACCGGGGCTGTTGCCCCATTGATAGACGAGCGCTTCAATACCTATGTAGAGGTCAACCGTCCGGGACTTGTTAATGACGGAAAAGAAATTATCCACTGGTCTGAACGTGATGGCTGGGCTCACTTCTACTTGTTTGATAGCAATGGAAAGCTAAAAAACCAGATCACCAAGGGCGCCTTCCACTGCGAGAACATCGTCAATATCGATGAAAAGAACCGTGTGCTTTACTTTACTGCAAATGGCAGAGAGCCTGGTGAAGATCCTTACTATTACCACCTTTACCGCATCAACTTTGATGGTACAGGCATAAAGCTGCTGAATCCGGGAGATTTTGACCATGCCGTTAGTATGAATGATGAGAACAAATATTTCATTAACAACTTTTCAAGGGTCAATACTGTGCCCAAGTCTGTGCTGATGGACAATAATGGCCGCAAGCTGATGGACCTGGAAACAGCAGATCTGTCGCTGCTAATGGCTACCGGCTACAAATTCCCTGAGCCCTTTAAAGTGAAAGCTGATGACGGCATTACTGATATCTATGGTGTGATGTACAAGCCTTTTGATTTTGATCCAAACAAGAAATATCCGATTATAGAATATGTATACCCTGGTCCGCAGACAGAGGCTGTAAATAAATCTTTCAGCAAAAGCATGGACAGGACTGAGCGACTTGCGCAATTTGGTTATATCGTTGTCACGGTGGGTAACCGCGGCGGCAATCCTGCACGCTCTAAATGGTACCATACCTATGGCTACGGCAATTTGAGGGATTACGGGCTGGCAGATAAAAAGGCAGCGGTAGAGCAGCTTGCCGACAGGTATTCTTATATCGATGCCAGCAGGGTAGGTATCACAGGCCATTCGGGCGGTGGTTTTATGTCCACTGCAGCCATGCTGGTATATCCCGATTTCTTTAAAGCGGCTGTCTCCAATGCTGGTAATCACGACAATAGTATCTACAACCGCTGGTGGAGCGAAAAGCACCATGGTGTAAAGGAGATCATCTCCGCCAAAGGCGACACTACCTTTACATACAGTATTGATAAAAACCCTGATCTGGCCAAGAACCTCAAAGGGCACCTGATGCTGATGACCGGTGATGTGGACAACAATGTACACCCTGCCAACACGATCAGAGTAGCCAATGCACTGATGAAAGCAGGCAAAAGATTTGATTTTGTGATAGTTCCGGGTCAGCGCCATGCATTTGGCGACCTTACAGAATACGCCTTCTGGAAACTGGCAGATCATTTCAATAAATACCTGATAGGGGATTTCTCTAAATCCGACGAAGTAAATATCGTGGAAATTGACAGGGAGATAGAACAAAAACGACCATAAATACGTTATTGCCACATGAGATTACTAATAGAACGAAAGCCGGTCAAAGTATATCCGGATCCAAAGCGAGTTATTGCCAGATTTTTTTTTAATGGAGATGAAAGGGCCTTAGAAGTTGTCAAGCATGTGATGGGTTTGTCGGAAAAAGAGGTTTTTGAGATCATCTCCCCCCTGCTTCAGGAATACTCCAAAAGACATAGAAATATCACCAAAATACTAACCAGGCATTGTAAAAAGATCAAAAGGATCATTGAATCGGCAGAGGTAGATTTTGATGACCTGGAGAAATACCGCAGGTTATTATTGGGATCTTATTTTACACATGAATATTCCATTGAGTCGGCTGCCTTTTTTAATCCCTCTATGGTAGACGACCCTGATCAGAGCGATCTGGTAGAGGGTGAGCGCAGGGTGATTATCAGTTTCAGAGCAGTAGGCGAGGGGCACATCTCTTCTGTAGTATTCAGAAGGGCACTAATAGACAGGGATCATAACATCACTGTCATACCTGCGGGAAATTACATTGACGAGGCTGAAGTAATTAAAAATGCGGTATATAACAAAAAACTTTTCTTAAAAAAGGCTGCTGATTCCAAGATTGATATTGAAGTATTGGATGAAGTAGGGGTTAAACTGGAAGACCGGTTTGATTATTCCACACTCAGGAAGATGATCCTCGACTCAAAGAACCTGCAGGAGAGTGATCTGAAGAAGCTGGAGTATGATAAAATACTTTGGCTGTCAGACACCTATCATGAAATCAGCTTTTCAAGAGATACAGATATTTCCGATAGGGTCATCTTTCCCATTTCAGAATTTGAGCGTAAGGGTATAGAAGATGCAAGATTTGTAAAGTTTGTAAAAGACGACGGATCGGTGGTGTATTATGCTACCTATACAGCATTTGATGGTGCTATGATCATGCCCAAGTTATTGCAGACCACCGACTTCTACGATTTTAAGATCAGTCCGCTGCATGGCGTAGGGGCCCAAAACAAGAATCTGGCACTCTTTCCACGTAAAATAAATGGGAAGTATGTAATGATGTCCCGTATTGATGGCTGCAACAATTACCTGATGTATTCAGAAAAACTC
The DNA here is from genome assembly GCF_004331695.1 of Pedobacter psychroterrae. Taxonomy (GTDB): domain Bacteria; phylum Bacteroidota; class Bacteroidia; order Sphingobacteriales; family Sphingobacteriaceae; genus Pedobacter; species Pedobacter psychroterrae. The sequence continues at coordinate 271,085 of NZ_SJSL01000002.1, forward strand.
ACCGTATGGGACAATCCTGTAAAGTTGCAGTCCCCTAGATTCCCATGGGAATTTATTCAGATCGGCAACTGTGGTTCGCCGATAGAAACAAAAGACGGCTGGTTGCTGATCACGCACGGTGTAGGCCCGATGAGGAAGTACTGCCTTGGAGCAAGCTTGTTTGACCTGGAGGACCCATCGATTGAAATAGGAAGGCTTAGGGAGCCACTGGTAATTCCCAACAATGATGAGCGTGAAGGTTATGTACCCAATGTGCTTTATTCATGTGGCTCTCTTATCCACGATGGTGAACTGATCATCCCCTATGGCCTGTCAGATTATTGCTCTTCATTTGCAGGGGTGAAAATGGATGTCTTATTGGCGAAACTGAAAAGCTCCAGTTCTGCAATAAGTTAGTCAAGCGGTACCGGATCGTTATAAAATCTTATGGTAGCTGTCTATATAGTCAGCTACCATTTTTTCTTGTGAGAACTGCGATAGTGCCCAGTCGCGGCAGCCAGATCTTTCAATCCCTTTCAGTTCAGCTACAGCAGCGACAGCCTCAACTGTATCTTTTACCAAAAAGCCTGTCTCGCGGTCCTTTATCAGTTCGGGCATAGCACCTTTATTAAAGGCAATGACAGGTGTGCCGCACAGCATGGCCTCTGCCACACTCAGGCCAAATGGCTCCTCAAAATTTATAGGATGCAGCAATGCGGATGCATTGCCAAGCAGTTCATTTCTTTGCTCTGGCCCCGCAGCGCCTATGAATTCAATGTCTCCGTTTAGGTAAGGTTCAACTTTTTCTCTAAAATAATTGGCGTCCTGCACTATTCCGGCTATAATCAAACGCTTTTTTGATTGCAAGGCTATTTGTATGGCTTCGGCAGTACCTTTATCAGGATGTATTCTTCCAAAGAACAACAGGTAATCATCTGGACTGTCGTTAAAGTCAAAATTCTTTGTTTCTATACCGTTATAGATAGTAGAGAGATAATTTAAGGAAGGATGCCTGTTGGCATTGCTGATGGATACGTAGTGTCCATGCACATTGTATTTCTGGTATACAGCAAGGATTTTTTCAGATGAAAACCCATGTATGGTAGTGATGAATGGCGTTTTTGACAGCCTTGAGTAGCTTAAAGGCAAAAAATCATAATGATTGTGGATCAGGTCAAATTCTCCTGCCTGTTCCATCAGGTTACTGATGTGCAGGCATTCTACTACCTTTGCATCTTGTGTTCTGTCTTCTTCATAACCTTGTGCTATTACCGCATCAAGTTTACCTGCAGTAACAGAATCACCCGTAGCAAAAAGCGTGACATCCAAGCCCTGCCGGACCAAACCTTCAGTCAGGTTGGATGCCATTTGTTCCCATGGCCCATAATGGCGCGGAGGTGTTCTCCATGCTACTGGGGCCAGCACAGCTATCTTCATACTTGTTTTTGTACAGCCATCAGGTCAGCACTCTGTATGAATTCATACTCCGACTCCAATGCTTTCAGCACAATTAAATGAGAAATCCAGTAGGCCAGTGTACTTTCCGCACCCTGGTTGCGGTTTACCCCATACGTCTGCAGGCCATCTCCACAGCCCTTTGTCTCATAGTCGTACAAAGGGAGGTGCAGGCTGTTCTCACCCAGAAACCATTGATAGCACAGGTACATCTGCTTGATGTATGTGAGGTCATGTGTGATTTCGTATGCTTTGAAATACATCATCACCATAGCCATTGTTTCTATCGCCTGCTGATCATAAATAGCCATTTCAGGGCCGTCCTTGTACAGCCAGCCGTCATTTCCGACAGGGTTTAAGTAGCCGTGTATCAAAGTTTTCTGCGACAAGTATTCCATACTCTCCAGGGCAATGTCCATAGACTCCTGATCGCCAGTAATTTCGTAATGGCATAACAAAGCCAGCGGCAAAATTCCATTATCGTAGGTCATCTTTTCTTCATACCAAAGCCAGTGTCCCTGCTTGTTAGCATGGTAGGCAGCTTTCAGGGGTGCTGCCAGCTGGTTCAGCTCTGTCCTGATGTGCTCATCATACCTATGGGCCTTCATGAAATTGGTCAGGCCGATCATGGTATTGGCTATGCCCCGCAAGTGTTTTAAATTCTTAAAGTGTGGCACAGATTTGAGAAAAAGTTCTTTTGCAAATTCACGATAGGAATTATTGGGTGCATTATTGATCAGGTATCCAAGCGACCAGATGGTACGGCCAAATGAATCTTCAGAACCCACTTCATCCAGGTATTCCCTTTTAAAACTGAGGAAGTTTCTGAAGTTACCATCATCACACTGCATATACTGGATATAGCTTAGATAGATGGGCAGCAAATCTAAAGCAGCTTTACTTTTATTCTGCTGGTAGGCCAGGATGGTTAGGGTCAGCGCACGTGCGTTGTCATCCAGGCAATAGCCCTCCTTTAAATTGGGAATACCATATTTTGCATGCTGCACAATTCCCGTATCATCGGTCAGTCGCTGTATATGTGCCAGGCTAAACGCAGGCATCATATCCGGATCTATGATCGGCTTGCCCCCGGTTTCTTTTTCAGACAGGAACTTGGAGATCGCTTCGTCCAGCACATCGATAAACACATCACCGGTACTTGGCCAGCGCAAATGCAGGCCATATTCATAGGCATTCGCTTTCAATTGCTGCAGTTTAGATTCATCAGCAAACAATTCATTTACGATATCTGCTAATGTGTTTGAGTCTTTAAAATCAAATAATCTTCCCCTATGGTCGGCCAGTAGTTCCTGCGCATGCCAGTAAGGAGTAGAGATTACTGCCGCGCCGGCACCAATGGCATAGGATAGGGTACCACTGGTAATCTGTGCTTCATTCAGATATGGGGTGATGTACATGTCACAGCCCGTCAGGAAATCATATAATTCCTGCTCGGATACAAATTTATTGACAAAAGTAAGGTTGTTCTCTACATTTAGTTTCTTGGCCAGCCGCTTCAGGCTGTCCCGATACTCCTCCCCCGAATTACGGATGACTCCGGGGTGTGTGGTTCCCAAAATCACATACATCACATCGGGGTTTTGCTCCACTATTTTAGGCAGGGCCTCTATTACCGTTTCTAGCCCTTTATTTCTGCTGATCAGACCAAAGGTGAACAATACTTTTTTGCCCTTAAAGGCGATTGAATTTTTAATGGGGTTATCTTCCTTAGGTTCCAGGTCAGGCACCCCGTGCTCTATCAACTGGATTTTATCAAAAGGGATTCCATATATACTAGTCAAAAACCCTACTGCCCTGTGGCTCATTACCACAATTCTGGATGAGTACTTTGCCACTTCCCTCATTACGGTCAGTTGCATGTAATTGGGGTCTTTTAAAATCGTATGGAATATCGTGATCAATGGCTTTTGAAGCCTTGCCAGCAAAGGAAGAATATATACACCGCTTTCCCCTCCAAAAATGCCGTATTCATGTTCCAGTATACAGGCATCAGCCAAACTGGTGTTGATATAATCGGCCGCACGGATATAGTCTTTCTGGTTTTCCTGTCTGATAATGTACTTCACCTCTTTAGGGTACTCATACTCATCAATATTATCAGAATCATTCATCGCCACAACAAAGCTATCTTCAGATACTGCTTTTTTATTGTGACCAATAGCGCCTAAAAGATTGTTGTTAAACGTTGCAATACCACATTCACGTGGCGGATAAGTTGAGATATAAGCGATTTTCATATGGAAAAAAAATTCTGTGTTGACTGGTATAACAATCTTAAGGAATAAATGTTCTGTTAAGTAAGGGTTTTATCGATGTTATTTGGTTGGAATCTTAAACAAAATAGTGGCTTTAAAGTATTCAGTTTAAAATAATGACAAAAACACTATTAAGTATTTAGCTATCTTTGAACTTTATTGATTTATACGATGAATAGCGTTAGTGCCACACAAAATACAGTTGAAAAGACTGTATTTCCCATCCTTTTTGCCATCAGTTTCTCTCATTTATTAAATGATACCATCCAGTCGCTCATTCCTGCTATTTACCCCGTTGTAAAAGACAGTTATGGACTTACTTTCACACAAATTGGGTTGATTACGCTTACCTTTCAGATGGCTGCTTCATTATTCCAGCCTTTTGTAGGCCTTTATACGGATAAAAAACCCCAGCCTTATTCACTGGCAATGGGGATGGGGTTTACACTTTGCGGCCTGATCACCCTTTCCTTGTCGACGGGATTTTATATGATGCTGGTTTCGGTGGCCCTGGTTGGCACAGGCTCTTCTATTTTTCATCCCGAAGCATCGCGTATGGCACATGCCGCATCCGGGGGAAGGAGGGGGCTGGCGCAGTCTATCTTCCAGTTGGGTGGTAATTTCGGAAGTTCACTCGGTCCCTTACTCGCAGCATGGATCATTGTACCTTATGGACAGTTCAGCATCATCTGGTTTTCTATCATTGCCTTGGTTGCAATTGTCATCTTAAGCCGCGTGGGCAGCTGGTACAAAGGTTATATACTTCGATTGCAATCCGGTAAAGGCAGTAAAATAGTATCGGCTGTCCCAACATTATCCAGGAAAAGGGTGATTTTTTCAGTCATTATCCTGCTGATCCTAATTTTCTCCAAATACTTTTACATGGCCAGCCTGACCAGCTATTTTACATTTTATGTAATAGATAAATTTAATGTTTCTGTACAGAGCTCGCAGGTATACCTGTTCGTGTTCCTGGTTTCAGTAGCGGCAGGTACTTTAGCCGGTGGCCCGGTGGGCGACCGTTTTGGCCGTAAGTACGTGATCTGGTTTTCTATATTAGGGACAGCGCCCTTTGCGTTGCTATTGCCTTACGCCAATTTATTCTGGACAGGTGTATTAATTGTCCCCATCGGGATGATACTTGCTTCTGCATTTTCTGCTATTCTTGTGTACGCACAGGAACTGATACCGGGCAAAGTAGGGCTGGTAGCAGGGCTGTTCTTTGGGTTTGCCTTTGGAATGGGAGGGATAGGCTCTGCGCTGTTAGGCAAACTGGCAGATAATACCAGTATTGAATATGTATATCATGTATGTTCTTTCCTGCCTTTGATCGGGATGCTTACGGCATTCCTTCCGAATATTGAAACAAAGAAGAAATAAAAAGGCTGTCCAAAAGATGGACAGCCTTTGGTTATTTGTTGTTCAAAAATACAAACTTGTGGTCGAACGTATCCAGCTTGATCTTGCTGTCTTTGTCTATTTTACCTGCCAGGATTTCTTTAGACAACTCGTTCAATATCCTTTTCTGGATCACCCTTTTCAAGGGCCTTGCACCAAACTGCGGATCGTAACCCAGCTCTGCCAGCCAGTCCAGCGCCTCTACAGAAGCTTCTATTTCAATACCCATCTCTGCCAGTGTATCCTGCACATGTTTAAACTGAAGGTCTACAATGTTCCTGATCTCGCTGCGGTTTAAGGGGGTAAACATGATCAGCTCGTCAATGCGGTTTAAAAACTCAGGCCTGATGGTCTGTTTCAACAGTTCAAACAATTCATTCTTGGTCTTGGCAATCACCTCATCCCGGTTTTCATCACTCAGTGCCTTAAAATTATCTTGTATCAAATGTGATCCGATATTGGAAGTCATGATGATGATCGTGTTTTTGAAATTAACCACCCGGCCTTTATTGTCCGTCAGGCGGCCATCATCCAATACCTGCAGCAATATATTGAACACATCCGGATGTGCTTTTTCGATCTCATCGAGCAGAACTACCGAGTAGGGTTTTCTGCGTACCGCTTCAGTCAGCTGTCCACCTTCATCATAGCCCACATATCCCGGAGGCGCCCCTATCAAACGTGATACCGCATGTCTTTCCTGGTATTCGCTCATATCTATACGGGTCATGGCATTTTCATCGTTGAACAAAAATTCAGCAAGCGCCTTGGCCAGTTCCGTTTTGCCCACGCCGGTAGTACCCAGGAAAATAAATGATCCGATCGGCTTTTTTTTATCCTGAAGACCGGCACGAGAACGCCTGATCGCATCTGAAATCGCTTCAATGGCCTCATCCTGTCCCGCTACCCGCTTATGAAGTTCATTTTCCAGGTTCAGCAATTTGTCGCGTTCACTGGAGATCAGCTTCGTTACCGGAATACCAGTCCACCTGCCCACTACACCAGCAATGTCATCAGCAGTGACCTCCTCTTTCAGCATCCTGCTTTCACTTTGCTGGGCTGCAAGTTGCACTTTCAATTGTTCTACTTTATCCTGCGCCTCTTTGATCTTGCCATAGCGGATCTCGGCTACTTTTCCATAGTCCCCCGCACGTTCCGCCTGTTCCGCCTCCAGCTTATAATTCTCAATCTCTTCCAGTTCCGTATTAATGCCATCTACCAGGTCTTTTTCTCCCTGCCACTTGGCTTTTATTTCATCCCGCTCTGCGGAAATATTGGCAATTTCTTCAGCCAGCGACTGAACCTTTTTGGTATCGCCCTCTCTTTTGATTGCTTCGCGCTCTATTTCCAGTTGCATGATCTTCCGGTTCAGCTCATCTACCTTTTCCGGCACGCTATCCATTTCCAAACGAAGTTTGGAAGCCGCTTCGTCCATCAGGTCAATGGCTTTGTCCGGCAAAAAACGGTCGGCGATATAGCGCTGTGACATTTCTACAGCAGCTATGATGGCTTCGTCTTTGATCCGTACCTTATGGTGCGTCTCATAACGTTCTTTCAGTCCCCTTAAGATAGAAATGGCATCCTGGGTATCCGGTTCATCCACCACTACCTTTTGGAAACGGCGTTCCAGGGCCTTGTCTTTTTCCAGGTATTTCTGATATTCATCCAGTGTAGTGGCCCCAATAGCGCGCAGTTCACCACGTGCCAATGCCGGCTTTAAGATATTTGCCGCATCCATTGCACCCTCGCCGCCACCTGCGCCTACCAAAGTATGGATCTCATCGATAAACAAAATAATGTCGCCATCGCTTTGGGTTACTTCTTTTACCACCGCTTTTAGGCGCTCTTCAAACTCACCTTTGTATTTGGCCCCGGCTATTAGCGCACCCATGTCCAGTGAAAAGACAGTTTTGGTTTTGAGGTTGGTAGGGACGTCACCTTTTATGATCCTGAATGCAATGCCTTCGGCAATAGCCGTCTTACCCACTCCGGGCTCACCGATCAAAATCGGGTTGTTTTTAGTACGTCTGGATAAAATCTGTATCACCCTTCTGATCTCATCGTCGCGGCCTATTACCGGATCCAGCTTACCAGACTCGGCATATTCATTTAAGTTTCTTGCATACTTATTGAGTGCGTTATAAGTCGCCTCCGCATTCTGATCAGTTACCCTGCTATCACCTCTTAATGAAAGGATGGCTTTTTTAAGGTCTTTTTCAGTTACGCCCTTGTCTTTTAGCAGCTTTGAAGTATTGTCATTTACGGAGAGCAGACCCAGCAAAAGGTGCTCTACAGACACAAACTCGTCCTTAAATTCTTTTAAGTAAGACTGTGCTTTCTGCAATGCGCTGTTGCTTCCGGAGGTAAGGTAGGGACTGCTGCCGGTAACTTTGGGAAATTTCTCTATTTGAGTATCTAAATGCGGGTTTAATACATTCAGGTTTACATTTAATTTCTTTAAAACATAGGAGACTACATTTTCATCAACAGTAAGCAAACCTTTTAGGAGGTGTGCCGTCTCAATAGCTTGCTGCTGGTTTCCCTGCGCTATTTCGGAAGCCTGTTGAATTGCTTCCTGGGCCTTGATCGTAAAGTTGTTGAAGTTCATGGTACAAGGTAAACAAAGCAGGTGCCATGAAGGTTTTTTAGGAAAAACCGGAAATTTTGTCGGGTTGTTTTAGGTATTACTGACTAAATTTCTGGTAAGGATGGTTCAAGTCTAGGGCAGCTTAGTACTGCCTTTATATCAGGCTTTGTGACAACACGTTCCCGACACGGTACCAACGCGCTCTTAACGCGCTTTTCACCCGTTTAGCAACGCGCAAAGAACGGGTCATTTTCGATTAATTTTCGACTAAAAATCTGATTACTTAAGAGCCCTTCCTGAACCTGCTGTTAGGTTGCATGCACTGAGGGCTTCAGGCCCATGTTATTGAGGAAATACAAAGGTCAGTATTTTAAGCAAATTTCTGTCTGATCGTTTTTGGAAATTAAGCCGGACTTGGTGAAATAGCTTACTTCCAATTTTTTTGAAAATAGTTCTTGACTCTTACCTAGGGTCATAGCCTACCTTTGTGTTCATAATAAGAAGAACATGAGCAACTCAAACACTTATTCTGTAAAGCAACTCGCCAAACTGGCTGGGGTAACGGTCAAAACCCTGCACCTGTATGACCGGAAAGGCTTACTGAAGCCGGCTGAAAGGACTGGTTCTAGATATCGTCTGTATAAGGAACCCGAACTGCTGCGCCTGCAACAGATCCTGTTTTACAGGGAGCTTGACTTTCCACTTAAGCAAATTAAGGAGATCCTGGATGATCCAAATTTCGAGTTGATAAAGGCATTGGAAGGCCATGAGAGGCTATTGAGAGTCAAAAAGGTAAGAATCAACACCTTGATGAAAACATTAAATCAAACTATTCATTCATTAAAAAATAAGACGATGTTAAACTTAGAAGATTTATACGATGGGCTGAGTCAGGAAGAAGCCCGAAACTACAGAACCCAGGCCATCAGCAACTATGGTGAAGAAGTTGTTTCCCTTGCAGAAAACCATTTGAAAAGCCTTAGCAAAAAAGATATGCAGGCATTGGTACAAAGACAAAAGGAATTGGGCAAGGCGCTTTATCAGGTAAAACATTTAGATCCTGCTAGTGAAAGTGTTCAGGAGCTGGTTCACCTGCATTACCAAAATACGAGGAGACTTTGGGGTACACATCAGGCCGTGGACAAACAAGCCGAGGCGTATAAGGGTTTAGGGCAATTGTACCTGACAGATGAAAGGTTTACCAGTGATTGTGGCGTACCGCATGAAAATTTCAGGATATTTATTAGTGAAGCGATGTCGGTCTATTCGGAGTCGTTAGTTGGGTGATGCGGCGCGAAAACACGTCGGCTTCATGCCAATGAGGCATGTCAGAGAGAAGGCATTTGGCTGGTATGTGACCGCAGGGAGCTTAGCAGGCGCAGCCTTCGACTGACAGCCGAATTGGTAAACAAACAGTCAAATAAACTATTTCTTACCCTATCGCTGCGCTCAGCGCTTTAGTCTGATGGTCTGCCAGCTTCTGCAGAGGACCTGCAGCAAGCATTTTCATCATCATATTCAAATCTGCAGAAATGATGTGTTTGGCTATTGTACCGCCCTTTCCATTATCTGCTACCGTCCATTTCAGCTCAACATCAAAAGGCGGTTTTTCAGTTGGGATGGCAGTTAATTCTTTATTTTCAATACGGTTGGAAATCTTAATGGCTAGTTTTGCCATATTCTGGATCGTAAAACTGGCCTCGTCTTCAGTAGCAGACCAATTGTAGATATTCTCGGGCATTAGCTGCTTATGATTGCTCAGGTCAGCTAAAAATGTATATACTTTTTCTACAGGGACATTTAGCTCGGTAGTACTTTCAATAACGGTCATCGTATAATTAACTTAATTGTTCTTCTTCTTTTCCCCACTCTGATGGATTTCTGCGCCATTTGGTCAGCATGTCAACATCGTTTTGAGCAATGAAGCTATGTTCTGCAGCGTATTCTATCAGTGTACTATAATTGGAAAGTGTAGCAAAGCGACATTTGGCCTCCTTAAAGTTTTCCTCTGCCTGGTCAAATCCATAAGTAAAGATAGCTACCAGTCCGGCAACAGATAATCCTGCAGCTTTTAAAGCAGCTACAGCCTGTAAGCTGCTTTTTCCTGTTGAAATCAAATCTTCGATCACCACTACGCGTTGGCCTTCCACTATTTCTCCTTCAATTAAACTTCCTGTTCCGTGTTCTTTTGCTTTAGCCCTTACATAGGCAAACGGCAATCCAAGTTCCTGGGCTACCAAAGCACCTTGAGGGATGCCTGCAGTGGCTACACCTGCTATCAAATCTACCGATCCGAATTCCTCCTGGATCAGCTGTGTAAGCTTCTGTCTGATGTATGTTCTTACAGACGGGTGAGAGAGAGTGATCCTGTTATCACAATAAATAGGAGATTTCCAACCCGATGCCCATGTAAATGGATTATTAGGTTGTAACTTTATTGCTTTAATTTGTAATAAAAATTCAGCTACCTTTAATTCAATATCACTTTTATTATACATGTCCCAAAATTACAGAATTTATATCAACGATAATACTTTGTTTATAGCAGATTTGATGCCTAAACGAGTTAAGAAAATTCAACAACTTGACATACAGGATTTTGATTTTCAAACATTCCATAAAAATTTAAGTAAGGTGTCTGCAAAAGAGTATATATTACTGGTCGACCGCCCTAAAAAATTGTTTACAAAGATCCAAAAGGACTGTGAACTCATCAAGGCGGCAGGCGGACTGGTAAAGAGTGCTGAAGGCAATTATTTATTTATTTTCAGAAATAAAAAGTGGGATTTGCCAAAAGGTAAGGTAGAAAAAGGAGAGGGGATGAAAGAAGCTGCGCTCAGGGAAGTAGAAGAGGAATGCGGTGTAAAGATCCATACCAACGATGAGAAGCTCTGTAAAACCTTTCATGTGTATGTACTTAATAATAAGCTGGTGCTTAAAAAGACCAACTGGTACAGTATGACGGTAAAAGGCGAACCAAAGCTGATCCCTCAAAAGGAAGAAGGCATTACCAAAGCTGTATGGCTGTCTGAAATTGAACTGAACCCTGTCTTAAAGAATACCTATCCTTCTATAATACAGGTATTGGAAGCAGGGGAACTGCTATAAAAAGACTTCCTATAAAAACGGGATGGCCTGTTCTGGCAGGAACTTGCTCACATCGCCATTGTTGCGCAATATGTCGCGTACAATGGTAGAGCTGATGGCAGAATATTCGGGCTTGCTGAGCAGGACGATGGTCTCCATTTCGGGCATCATGGTCTGGTTGATCTGGGCAATGGCCTTTTCATATTCAAAATCGCCAACTGAACGTACTCCTCTTACCATATAAGTGGCATTTATTTTTTTACAGAAATCTACCGTCAGGCCTTCGTATAACGCTACACTGACAGATGGAAAGTCTTTAAATACCTGTTTCACAATTTCCTCACGCTTAGCGGCAGACAGGAAACTTTGTTTGGAACTATTGAGCCCTATACCTACTACGATCTTGTCAAATAAGGGCAGGGCACGCTTCAGAATGTCCACATGGGCAATGGTAATGGGATCAAAGGAGCCTGGAAACAATGCGATCTTCATGGTCAGAGGTTGGGTTTTTCAAAGAAACTAAATGAGGAATTGCCATACCTCCTGGTTTCGGTATAGCCGGGCTGGTTATTTAACTTTAATAGGGAAGGATGTTCTACGATCAGCATGCCATTGTCGGTAAGCAGGTTACGCTCCATTACCAGTTCCGGAATACGCGGTATGGTGGGCAGGTCGTAAGGCGGATCAGCGAAAATAATCTGATAAGGCTGGTCATGGCTGGCCAGAAACTTGAATACATCTGCCTTTTGCACATCAATTTCATCAAGCTTATGTTTTTCGATCACAGACTTTACCCAGTATACACAGCCTGAGTGCTTGTCTACGGCTGTTACCTGTTTGACACCCCTTGAGGCAAATTCAAAGCTGATATTGCCGGTACCACAAAACAAGTCCAGTACATTGCAGCTGTCAAAATCGTAAGTATTGTACAGGATGTTGAACAGTGCTTCCTTGGCCATGTCTGTAGTAGGCCTTACAGGTAAGCTGTCCGGCGCATTAAAACGGATACCCTTCAATCTGCCTCCTATTATTCGCATAGGTCGATTGCTAATAGGCTGCTGTAATAATGAGCAGGCATGTCGTCCAGAATCTTATTGTTAGTTTCAAGGGCCGGAGCTTCATTGAAATTGATTGTTTTGAAATACTTGGCGATACAGTTATAGTGTGCATCATCCAGGTGGATGATACCACTAATAAAGATGGCTGTATCAGCCGTGCTGATCTTCAGTTGGTTGATGATGAACAACAAATAGTAATTGAATTCCTCTGCATTTTCCGTTTCAAAGTATTTCTGAAAGATCAGTTTCCCTCCGGCAGTATATACTGCATTAAAGGAGCATGCGGTAAAGTCTAACTGTAGGGTGCTGGCTGTTTTACCTGATGCCATGGTCAGTACCGGTGCGGAATGGTCAAATATCCTGCAGTTGCTAAGCGAGGAACTGATCGTCTCATCCATTACATCACTTAACGTAAAGATGGATTTGAAGCCGAAGCTGTCGACAGACTGGGTATATAAATTATTGGATTGTACTACCGGAAAGAATTTGGCATAATCATTTAGGGTCTGATCGCTAAACAATTCGCTGGGAATAGCAATAGCGTTTTCGGTATATACCGATGCTTTAACTTCTTTAAACGAGATAGCTAAATAGCTGTCCGTCTTAAGCCTCAGTGATAGTTCCGCAGGCACATCCCGGCATTCCTGATGATCATAAACTGCCTGCAGCTGTTTGGTATTGCTGTCGATAATTGCATAGGAGAAACTGTCTGCAGTAATCTTAAGTAACAAAATGCAATCTGTGGCAGCAGCAGGATCAAAATCAGGATCAACTAATAATATGCTATTTTTGCTGTTCATATTAACAAAATTAATCCTTTTTTCTATAACATCACCATCGCATATTTGTTAAATGGATAAAGCATCGATAATCGCATCATCTTATCAGTTCAGTCCCACGGCTGAGCAGCTTGCTTTTTGCAGGGAGATGGCTTTATTTCTAAGCCGGCAACTGGACAAGCAATGCTTTATCCTGAGAGGCTATGCCGGAACGGGAAAGACGACTTCGGTGGGTGCCCTGGTAAAAGCACTACCACGCTTTTCCCTGCGCGCTGTATTGCTGGCGCCAACGGGAAGGGCGGCCAAGGTAATGAGTAATTATACAGGGCGTAAAGCACTGACTATTCATAAAAAGATTTACAGGAAAAAATCTGCGGTAGGTGTGGACATGTCATTCCAACTGGCGCCAAACCTGGCCGAGCACACCCTGTTTATTGTAGACGAGGCCTCTATGATTGCCGATGAATGGAACACCAAAACCGGTTCTTCTTTTTTAAAAGACCTGATGGAATTTGTATACAATGGCAAGAACTGTGCGGTAGTGTTTGTAGGCGATACCGCACAGCTACCCCCGGTAGGCAGTATTGATAGTCCTGCACTCAACAAGGATTACATAAGCAAAAACTTTGGGATGCAGGTGACAGCGGTGGAACTGAAAGAAGTAGTGCGACAGGAAAAGAAATCGGGCATACTGGCCAATGCAACCATGCTTCGTAAACTCATCAACGATGCCGAAAGTAAAAATAAGGAGGATGACAAGCCCGACCTCCCTAAGTTCCTGACCAAAAACTATAAGGATATTTTCAGGATGACGGGACTGAAACTGGTGGAAGGACTGGAATATGCTTACAGTAAGTTCGGAATTGAAAACTCGCTGGTCGTATGCCGGTCCAATAAATCAGCCAATGTATACAACCAGCAGATCAGGGCAAGGTTGCTCTATCGCGAAGAGGAACTGACCGGAGGTGACCAGATCATGGTGGTCAAAAACAATTATTTCTGGCTACCGGAAAATGAATCGGCAGCATTCATCGCCAATGGCGATATGGCGGTGATCAAAAGGGTGAGGGGTACTGAAGAGCGGTATGGTCTGCGTTTTTGTGAAGTAAACCTGGAGTTTCTGGATTTTCCGGAAGCAGGGCTGATCACCTGTAAGGTGATGCTGGATACACTGACTGCTGAAACACCGAACCTTCCTTATGAGCAAAGTAATAAACTTTTTGAGGGCCTAAACCTGGACTATGAACACCTGACTAATAAGCGGGAGCGGTTTAATGCCATTAAGGAAGATCCTTATTATAATGCCCTGCAAATTAAATTTGCGTATGCCGTAACCTGCCATAAGGCGCAAGGCGGACAATGGGATGCCGTATTTGTAGATCAGGGCTATTTGACTGAGGATATGGTAGACCTTGATTTTTTAAGATGGTTATATACCGGGGTAACAAGGGCAAAAAGAGAATTATTTTTAGTAAATTTTGCTCCGAACCTGTTTGTTACTCCCGCGGAGGAATAAACAGCTATATTACTGACCCGAACATTAAGCCTGACCAATTATGAGATTTGCTTACTCGATTAAACAAAAGATAAAAATTGCCACGCTGTTATTTTGCGTAATGGGCTGCAGCATCCTGATCCGTTTTTTGGAAGACAAAAGCGTCAAGGACATGAACGAATCATTTGTTTCCATGTACAAGGACCGCCTTATTCCGGCTACTGATCTCTTTTATGTAGCTCAAAATTCTTATGCTAAGCGTTCATTGCTGGAAAGCGCCTTGTATACACAGTTTGGCAGCCTGAGTCCAGGGAGCCTGACAGAGCAGTTGAATGTTTTCAATACCGTGATCGATTCACTGATAAAGAAGTATGAGAAGACTTTTCTGGTAGAGCAGGAAAAACAGCACCTGATAGAACTGAAAGACAGGCTGGCCCATACGGAGCAACTGGATACTGAGCTTTTGCTGCTGCTGCGCAATAAGGATTTTGCCGGTGCGGGCAAGCTGTATGAAAACGCCGGAAGGGTGTCTTCAGACAGGACCATACAAAAGCTGTCAGAACTGATGGGCATCCAGACCAGGGTAGGTGAGGAGCTGATCAGGGATTCTGACTATATGGTGTCGGGAAGCAAACTTTATTCGTCGCTACAGATCGCGCTGGCTATTGTAATAGGGATTTTGATAGTCGGTATAGTGTTCACTTCCAACGTGGTGAAAATCACCAATGAAAAGTTTAATTTAAACTAGCCGGCCAGCGGCATAGAGATGATAAACGTAGAGCCTTTGTTCTCTTCACTTTCCAGCGACAAAGTACCGCCGTGCTGCTCTACAATATCTTTAGAAATATGCAAGCCCAATCCTATAGATCTTTCACCTTTAAGACCTTGTCTTCCTGCTTTAGAAAACTGGTCGAACAGCAATGTTTTTAAATTGTCAGGAATGCCGATGCCATAGTCTTTAACGCGGATCATACATAGCGTGTCTTTTTTTAATACTTCCACATCAATTGGAGTATTGGTTTCAGAAAATTTAAGTCCGTTGCCGATCAGGTTATCTATTACACGGTTGAATTTTGATGGGTTTACAGAAGATAAAAGCTCACTTTCGTGCGCAATAAAGTTGATCTTTCTTTGCTCTTCTGAATTGGCCTGCCAGCTCATGCAAATGCCGCTCAGGTAGTCAACCATGTTGATATTTACCATTTGAAAAGGTATTTTTTCTTCCTGTACTACTTCTATCAGGTCATTGATGATGTCTTTAGCCTGTCTGGAAGAGCTTAAGATCAGTGCTGCTTCTGTATTTTCTGTCCCTTTGTTTTCTTCCAGGATAATTCTGCTAAGGGCTTCAATATTGTTTAGCGGGTTGCGCAGGTCATGGGCTACAAAGCCAAGTATCTCACTTTTCTGACGGTTGAGCTCCTGCACCTCTATGTTTTTTTCTTCGAGCTGCCTGAGCTGGGTAAAGTGTTGTGACTTAAAGAAATAACTATACCTGGAACAGATGTAAAGTACAAAAGCCAAAATGATGGCAGCACCGGTATTTAATATCTTTTGATCAAGATCTAAATTTGGTATGATCATCCCGATGATAAACAACAGGATGGCATGTAAGGAAAGTATCAATATATATTTAAACTCAAGAGAGAAGAAAATACTGACCATAACAATACCGATCAAAAAAACGGTCATCGTATTTTTAGTGTTGTGCTGAGAGTAAATGAAGCTGATATAAAAAGTAATACTAAGCAAAAACATGCTAAATATCAAGGTCAGTATGTTTCGCTGGCGTACTGTCCATGAATTGGGCTTTGCAGCGATCGTACTCACAATAATAAATATAGGACCCGCAGTGATCTGGATCATATTGCTGATATTGTATTCGGCAAAATTGGGCAGACTTCCCATTTCCTTATAGAAAACTACTGAAAATATCCTTAGCGTTGCGGCCAGCGCAAAGATCGCACTACTCAGGATTTTAATTTGCTTTACGTTTATATAACTGTAAGCTTCCTTAAAATCTGAGGAATATTTCTCGGGCGTTTTATATTTTAAAAGATTAAGCAATCTTATTGGTTTTGAAACAAAAATAAGGAAAGGAAATGAAGTTGTGTTATTAAATCCTATTTTTGCTAAAAAACAACCCTATGGCCCTTACAGCAGCTATTGAATTTAATAGAGCCTTTTTTTTGAAGTTTTTGAAGTTCGGATTAGTTGGGTTTTCGGGTCTTATAGTTGATTTTAGTGTTACCTGGCTGTGTAAGGAAAAGCTAAAGATCCATAAATACGTTTCCAGTTCCCTTGGTTTTGTCGTTGCTACAGGTACCAATTATACGCTGAACCGCTACTGGACATTTAACAATCATGATCCGGCCAGTATTACCCAGTTTGGCAAGTTTTTCGTGGTGGCTGTAGTTGGCCTTGTTCTCAGCAATGCCATTATTTATTTGTTGAACGACCGGATGAAATTTAATTTTTACCTTGCCAAAGCTTGTGCCATTGGAATCGTTTCTTTATGGAATTTCTTTGCCAATTATCTTTATACCTTTACGGGATAACCTTTATTCCTGATGGCAGAGAAAAAAAGACCTGAACAGGTATTGTTTATATTTTTGGGTGTCTGGACATTAATCAACATCATCCAGGCAAGCTTTGTAGAACTGCACGCTGACGAGGCTTACTACTGGGTATATTCCAGGTTTCTGGACTGGGGTTATTTTGACCATCCTCCGATGGTGGCACTGTTCATCAAACTTGGCGATGCTTTAAGCGCGTCAACATTGGGCCTTCGCTTATTTACAGTACTTACCAGTACATTATCTGTATACCTGCTCTGGCAAATGCTGAAGCAATATGCAGATAACATCCGTCTTTTTGTTTTACTGTTTTCTGCCATTGTGCTGTTTCATGTATATGGCTTCATCACTACACCTGATTCGCCTTTATCTTTCTTTATCGTATTGTTTTTTTATATCTATCAGCGCTATGAAAAGGAAGATAAGCTGAAATGGGCTGTACTGCTGACGCTGGTAATAGCTTGTCTGCTATATAGTAAATACCATGCTGTCCTGGTGCTTTTCTTTACCATATTGTCGAATCTTAAGCTGTTAAAAAGGCCATCTTTCTGGGGGATTGTTATCGGTTCCGGGATTGCCTTTCTGCCCCATCTATGGTGGCAGTTTCAGAACAATTTCCCTTCATTCTACTATCATGTTATTGACCGCTCTGCCGCTCCATATAAGTGGAGCTTTACAGGCGACTACCTTATTGCCCAACTGGCCCTTGCAGGTCCGCTGATTGGCTGGTACCTGTATAAATCAGTGGTGGTTACCAAAGCAGGCGATCCTTTTCTGCGCGCCATTAAATACAACTGTGTTGGCATCTTCATCTTCTTCCTGCTCAGTACTTTTAAAGGGAGGGTAGAAGCACACTGGACTTTGCCGGCCATGCTTTGCCTCTTTATGCTGGCTTATGTCGCCATAGCACAAAAAGGGGTGCCTAAATGGTTTGAAAAACTGGCCATTATCAATATTGCACTGGTGGTATTGGTGCGCCTGATCCTGATCTTTCCTGTAGATGCCCTGATGAAGGTAAAGATTGTAGCCTATTATTTCGGTACTGAAGAATGGGCCGGACAGATTAGGGAAAAAGCAGGCACTAGCCCGGTAATTTTCACCGATTCTTTCCAGGTTCCTTCAAGATACAACTATTATACACGCAGTACATTGGGTTTTGGTTATGACTCCAGGTATTACAGAAAGAACCAGTACGATATCTGGCCGCTGGAAGATCGCTTACGGAATAAAAAAGCCTACTATGTAATACAGGATAGCTTTGGCGATTCCATTGCGCAGGATACGATTAATACCAGTAAGGGAGTCTATTATGGCAGATGGCTGGATAATGTTAGGATGTACCAAAAGGTAAGGATCAACCCACTATACGGCATCCATCGCCTGAAGCCTGGAGAGCAGTTTTCTTGCGCTGTATATATTTCCAATCCATATAATGAACCTATCTCATTGGGCAATGCTGGTGAAAAGTGGAAATGTTACGTGGAATATGGTTTTAAAAAAGATGCGGAGTTTGGAGAATTTAAGCCTTTTATAACAGATACAGAAAATATTAAGATAGGGGCTAAACAGTGGGTGCATGTAACGGGAGCCATTACAGCTCCCGATAGTCCAGGCAAATATAAGCTGGTATTTTCTGTTCGTACCGATCCCTTTTCGGGAGGCCGCAACAGTGATATGATCACTGTTGAAGTGGCGGACTAATTTGCGTCGTAAATAACAACTTTATCAAACAGGATACGGAATTCATCCAGAAATGCTGTGTGAAGGTCATGCACCTGATATACATCATGCCCGGCCAGGTCTTCAAAAAAGATCGTTAATGAATAGGTATAAGTGATGTCTACTACCGGGCGGTCAATCGGGGCCGGAGTACCAATATGAAAGGCTTTGATACCTTCAATTTTTTCCAGTGATGAAAGGCCATTTTTAAAAGCATTCTTTTGATCTTCAGTAGTGTCGGCTTTAAGCCAGAATAGAACGTGATGTGCTAGCATAATGTATGTTTTTTACAAAGCTAGGTATTCATCGGGAGATCTGCCAGTATCCATATAGGATTTATTCAGTATCTGGGGGACTTTGGGATTTAACATATTTTAACACTATACTTGCGCCCATACTGTTGCGAAAAAAATAACCTTTACCTAATTTTCGCAGCGAAAATAAAGGGTATAAATGGAAGATATAAATAACATTACTGAAAGTGCTTCGTACGGAACAGATATCCGCGCACTAAACGAAATGATACAGAAAGAAAGTGCTTTTATCGATCTGCTTTTTATAGAGATGGATAAAGTCATTATTGGTCAGCGATATATGGTAGAACGCCTGATGATCGGTCTGTTGGCGGATGGACATATTTTGCTGGAAGGTGTACCCGGGCTGGCAAAAACACTGGCCATCAATACACTGGCTAAATGCATTGATGCCGGATTCAGCCGTATACAGTTTACTCCTGATCTTTTGCCCGCCGATTTGTTGGGTACGATGATCTACAACCAGAAAAAAGAGGAGTTCATTGTCAGGAAAGGCCCGCTTTTCTCTAATTTTATTTTGGCAGATGAGATCAACCGTGCTCCTGCCAAAGTGCAGAGTGCCTTGCTTGAATCTATGCAGGAGCGTCAGGTGACCATTGGCGACAATACATTTGACCTGCCTAAGCCTTTCCTTGTGCTGGCTACCCAAAATCCGATTGAGCAGGAAGGTACCTATCAGCTGCCTGAGGCGCAGGTAGACCGTTTTATGCTGAAAGTAGTGATCGGCTATCCTAAAAAAGAGGATGAAAAGAAAATCATGCGGGCAAATATTGCCCCGCAGGGAATGCCTAAGCCAACTGCCATTCTTCATACGGACGACATCATCCGGGCAAGGAAGGTGGTAAGAGAGGTATATATGGACGAGAAAATTGAGCAATACATCATCGATATTGTATTTGCCACACGCTTTCCTGAACAATATAAACTGGCAGATTATAAAAACCTGATCAGTTACGGTGCTTCACCAAGGGCCAGTATCAACCTGGCGCTGGCTGCTAAAGCCTATGCATTCATCAGGAGAAGGGGCTATGTCATTCCTGAAGACGTAAGGGCTATTTGTCAGGACGTATTAAGGCACCGTATAGGCCTCACTTATGAAGCAGAGGCTGAAAATGTAACCACTGAATCCATCATTACCGGAATATTGAATGCTGTAGAAGTACCATAGTCTATGGATACCAAAGATCTTTTAAAGAAAGTAAGAAAGATTGAGATCAAATCGCGGGGTTTGAGCAATCAGATCTTCTCCGGTGAATACCAATCGGCATTTAAGGGCCGGGGTATGGCCTTTAGCGAGGTGCGCGAATACCAGATGGGTGATGAGATCCGTACGATTGACTGGAATGTGACCGCCCGGTTCAACCATCCCTATGTGAAGGTATTTGACGAGGAGCGGGAAATGACGGTAATGCTGCTGGTAGATGTGAGTGCCTCCAAAAACTTCGGAACGCAGACCCAGCAAAAGCAGGAGTTGGCGACGGAGCTTTGTGCGGTACTGGCATTCTCAGCCATTCAGAACAATGACAAAGTAGGGGTATTGTTTTTTAGTGATCAGGTAGAGAAATTTATCCCTCCCAAAAAGGGCAGGAGCCATATCCTGATGATCATCAGGGAACTGATAGATTTTAAACCAAAGCATAAAGGGACGAATGTGGCCGAGGCCCTGAGGTATTTTACCAGTGTAATCAAAAAGCGGTGTACTGCATTTTTGCTGTCCGATTTTATGAGTGATACTTTTGAAAACGAGATCAAGATTGCCAACAGGAAGCATGACCTTGTTGCACTCAGGCTGTTTGACCTGCATGAAGAGGAGTTTCCAGATTTAGGCCTGATACCGATAAAAGATGAAGAAAGCGGGCAGTTGGAATGGATCAATACTTCGGACAAGCAAGTACGCCATGCATTTAAGACTGCTGCTCTGGAAAGGAACGGCCGGCTGGAAGATCTGTTCAGAAGATCGGGTGTTGACTTTACTAAAATAGGTACGCATCAGTCGTACATTAAACCGCTGATGACATTATTTAAAAAACGTGAGGCTAGAAGATGAGGAAGTATTTGAATTTTAGCTATTGTCTGTTGCTGGCTTTATTGTGTTTTGCCTATCAAAGCAGGGCACAGGATATAAAAGTAAGTGCAAAACTGGATAAAACTACGATTGCCCTGGGCGATCAGACCATATTGAGACTCAGTGTTGTCAGTCCGCTAAAGATGCTGGTTACATTCCCTGTACTTGCCGATACATTATCGTCAAAAGTACAGCTTGTGGAAACTGGTAAAATTGATACACTTGTGGATCAAAACAATCCTTCGGTGCATACCCTCAACAGACAATATACGATCACCTCTTTTGAGGCCGGTTTGCATATGATCCCTGCGCTTGCATTTGAGACTAAAGATGGTAAACTGACTACGGAGGCATTGCCGCTGGAAGTAAATGCGGTTAAGGTAGATACGACTAAAGCCATCTATGACATTAAACAGCCACTGACGGTTTCTTATTCATTTATGGACTGGCTGAAAGACAACTGGTACTGGGTGCTTAGTGGGATCGCTGCCTTGTTGTTATTGGCCGGACTGGCTTACTATTTGAAAAAAAGGAAGATCATAACACCTGAAGTACAAAGGGCTAAAGAACCTGAGGTGCCCTTGCATGTATCCACTGTAAACAGGTTAAATGCGCTCAGAGAGAAAAAACTTTGGCAGATGGACCTGGTAAAGGAATACTATGTAGAGCTGTCTGATATCCTTAGGGAATACCTGGAAAAAAGATATGGTGTGAAAGCGTTGGAGCAAACTTCTGATGAGATCTTTGCCAGTACCAGGCAGCTGGAAATTGGGGAGCAAAGCAGAAATCAGTTAAGGCAGATCCTGATTATTGCCGATCTGGTAAAGTTTGCGAAAGGGATTCCTCAATCGTCCGACAATGAGCAGAGCATGGAAAATGCAGTCAGTTTTGTAATGGCCACGAAAGAGGCCGCTAGGGTAACCGATAATAAAGCGAATGATGAGCTGGTATAAGGAAATAGAATTTGCCAATCCGGCATTTTTATGGCTGCTGATCGTTATTCCGCTAATGATAGGTTGGTATATATGGAGAAATCAGCGGCTGCAGGGCACGCTTGGCATTTCGTCGCTGAACGGTTTTTTGAAAGCAAAAAAAAGCAGCTATTCCTGGCTGCGACATTTGGGGATTGCTTTAAGGTCTTTTGCACTGTTTGCCATGATTGTAGCACTGGCAAGGCCTCAGTCGGCACTGAGCTGGGAGGATTCTACCACAGAAGGAATTGACATTATCATCGCGACGGATATCTCAGGAAGTATGCTGGCTGAAGACCTGAAGCCTAACCGCCTTGAAGCAGGTAAAAATATTGCCATAGATTTTATAAAAGACAGGCCCAACGACCGGATCGGACTGGTGGTATTCAGCGGAGAGAGCTTTACCCAATGCCCGCTTACGATTGATCATGATGTGCTGGTCAACCTGTTTAAGGGTATTAGTAATGGAATGATAGAGGATGGTACGGCAATAGGGATGGGGTTGGCTACAGCAGTAAACCGGCTAAAGGACAGTGAAGCAAAGAGTAAAGTAGTAATATTGCTAACAGATGGCTCTAATACATCCGGCTCTATTCCTCCAGCTACGGCTGCAGAAATAGCCAAGCAAATGAAAGTGAGGGTGTACACCGTGGGTGTGGGGACAAAAGGTTACGCACCATATCCTGTGAAGACTCCTTATGGCATACAGTACCAGCAGGTGCCAGTTACGATAGACGAAGGTGTATTGTCCAATATTGCAAAGATCACTGGTGGTAAGTATTTCAGGGCCACCAACAATGAAAAGCTGAAACAGATTTATCAGCAGATAGATCAGCTGGAGAAAGCTAAGATCGCCGTAACGCAATATCATAAAAAGACTGAGCGCTTTTTGCCGCTTGTGCTGATGGCACTAGCATTGTTACTGGTCGAGTTCCTGATAAGAAATACATTATTGAAAGGAGCCTTAACTTAATCATATGGTACGTTTTGAACATATAGAATTATTATGGGCATTGATGGCAATTCCGCTGTTCATCATGCTTTTTTTTGTAGTAAGACGCTGGAAACGCAGGGCCCTGGCGAGTTTAGGCGATAGAAAAACCGTACTGGGAATCATTCCTGAGGTATCTTTTAAAAGGCCGGGAATTAAGTTTGTGTTTTTCCTGATTGCCTTTGCTTCAGTGGTACTCGGCGCGGCCAATCCGCAGATCGGCACCAAGATAGAGGAGGGGAAAAAGAGCGGCGCAGACCTGATGATCCTGCTGGATGTGTCTAATAGCATGTTGGCCGCCGATCTGGCACCCAGCAGGCTGGAAAATGCGAAGCGGGCGATTTCTCAATTGATCGATAACATGCACAATGACCGGATAGGGATCATTATTTTTGCAGGAGAGGCATATGTGCAACTGCCGATTACTACCGATTACTCTGCAGCAAAACTTTTTCTGAATAACATTACTACCGATATAGTCCCTACCCAGGGAACGGCTATCGGCGCTGCCATTGATATGGGGATGAAGTCATTTGATTTTGTAAATGGAACGAGCAAGGCAATGATATTGATGACCGATGGTGAGAATCATGAAGATGATGCAGTGATTGCAGCAAAGAGCGCAAGTGCTAAGAATGTGGACATCCATGTAGTCGGTGTTGGTTCACCGGAAGGAAGTCCGCTGCCCATCTATCAGAATGGCAGTCCGGTTGGCTTTAGGAAAGATGAGGCCGGTCAGACGGTGATCAGTAAATTGAATGAAGAGATGTGCAAGGAAGTAGCAGCTGCGGGCAATGGTGTGTATGTAAGGGCTACTAATGCCAGCAGCGGACTGAATATTGTGATGGACCAGGTGAATAAAATGGAAAAGAAGACATATGACAGCAAGGTATTTAAAAACTACGAAGACAGGTTCCAGTTTTTCCTGGCCTTTGCGCTGATTATGTTGCTGATAGAGTTCTTTATTTCCAGTAAGAAAAATTTAAAACTGAGTGAGGTGAATTTGTTTGAGGTGAAAAAGTCATGAAAAGATTAATAGTTGTTACGTATCTGCTGTTGCAGGGCTCATTGCTGTTTGCACAAAAGGAGAAGCGGGATATCCATAAAGGAAACCAGCTTTATCAGCAGCAGAAGTATGCCGAAGCCGAAGCTTTGTATAAAAAGTCAGTAGAGAAATCTAAGGAATCTGTAGCAGGTAATTTTAATTTGGGTGATGCGCTGTATAAGCAAAAAAAACTGGACAATGCTGCACAGAAATTTACTGAAATAGCCGGAAGTTCCAAAAATAAAGCGGTAAAAGCGCAGGCCTATCACAATCTGGGCAATGCACTGCTGGAATCAAAAAAACTGGAAGAGAGCATCGAAGCGTATAAAAAGTCGCTGATGAACAATCCCAAAGATGACGAGACCCGTTACAATCTTGCATATGCCCAGGAAAAATTGAAACAGCAACAACAGCAGCAGAATAAGGACAAGAATAACAAGGACAATAAAGACAAAGACAACAAGGATCAGAAGAATGATCCGGATAAAAACAAGGATCAAAATAAAGATAATAAAGACAATCAGGATAAAAAGGACCAGAATAAGGACCAGGACGAAAAGGATCAGAAAGATCAGCAGCCACAGCCTGATAAGTTGTCTAAAGAAGATGCGGAGCGTATGCTGGAAGCATTAAATAATGAAGAAAAGAACACCCAGGACAAGCTGAAAAATAAAAAGGCCAAGGGTGGAAAAGGAAAGATCGTTAAAGATTGGTAAACTGATTTTATAAGAATGAAGATCAAACATTATATACTGTCGGTATTGTTATTTTGGAGTACTGCATTGTTTGCGCAGGATATCGCCTTTACAGCATCTGTTGGTAAAAATCCGGTGATCGTTGCTGAGCAGTTTGAGGTTGTATTTACGGTAAATGGAAATGCAGAATCATTTGACCCGCCTTCGTTTAGTGGATTTCAGGTATTGTCCGGGCCTAATCAGTCCAGCAGTATGACTTCTATCAACGGAAGGACCACGATGAGTTTCTCGCTTAGTTATGTTCTTGTGGCGACAAGGGAAGGGGAATATACCATCGGTGCTGCATCCCTCACTGCAGGGGGCAAGCAGTACAAATCTAAAGCTATAAAAGTCAAGGTTGTTAAGGGGTCAGCCTCTGCTCAGAATAGCCCATCTTCTGGTGGGTCAGGAAATGGTCGTGGTGACTATGGGGCTTCTTTCGATATTTCCAAACGACTATTTATTAGAGCTATTGCCAATAAAACCAATGTATTTCAAGGAGAGCAGTTGGCCGTAACCTACAAGCTATATGCAAATATTGACCTGGTGGACAATATGATGGACAAATTGCCCGACTTTAATGGTTTCTGGAGCCAGGAGATGAAAAAGAACAATCAATATGTGGATTGGAAGCCTGAAATCTATAATGGGGTAAGGTACAATGTGGCGGTATTGAAAGAAGTTATCTTGTTTCCCGAACGTTATGGCAAACTGAGCCTTGATCCCTTGGCGATGACCTTTGTGGTAAGGCAGAGTGTTCCTTCAGACGATCCCATTGAAGCCTTTTTTGGTTCGTACAAAGATGTAAAGTACAAGATCAAAAGTACTCCTGTTGCCATTAATGTGAAGCCCTTGCCGGAAGCAGGGAAGCCTGCAGGATTTCAGGGTGCCGTGGGCAACTTTGGGATGGGAGCAGGCCTGGATAAGACAGCAGTGAAGGCCAATGAAGCGATAAATTATACAGTCAGGATCACGGGGTCGGGAAATATTAAGCTATTAAAAGCACCTTCAGTAGCCTTTCCTGCCGATATTGAAAAGTACGATCCAAAGATCAGTGATCAGATCACAGAAAGCACTACTGGGGTATCCGGAACAAGGGAATACACGTATTTGCTAATTCCCAGACATGAAGGTGACTATAAGATAGCACCGTTTGAATTCTCCTATTTTAATCCCGCTACTCAAAAATACGTTACCCTGTCTTCCAATGAATTTGCGGTAAAGGTGGCCAAAGGAGCACCTGGATCAAATGTTACAGCTTTTGCTCCGGGCAGCCAGCAGGAGGTGAAAATGCTTGATAAAGACATCAGGTATATCAAAACCGCTGAGCCGGATTTTGTGAAGGCAGGTACTGAGTTTTATGGTTCTGCATGGTATTACATCCTGCTTTCTATGGGGCCCTTATTGTTTGTGGGTGCCTTTATGTATAGAAAACGACATAGAGAAAACAACAGTGACCTGGTGGCGGTAAGAGGTAGAAATGCTAATAAAGTGGCGGCCAGGCATCTGGCAACTGCACAAAAGCAGCTGCTGGCAGGTGATAAAATAAACTTTTATGAGGCAGTATACAAAGGACTGTACGGGTATTTGAGCGACAAGCTAAACATCGCAGCAGCGGATCTGAACCGGGAGAATATCAGGGAGAAGCTGCTTTCCAGAAATATTGGAGAGGTATTGATCAATCAGCTTACCGATACGCTGGATCTTTGTGAAATGGCAAGGTATGCACCCGTTTCGGGGATTTCAGAGCAGGAAGTATTTGATAAAGCCAAAGGAATTATAAACGATATAGAGAATCATGTATAAGCGTATTTTTTATTTATTGGTAATTATTGCTTTCCCTTTGTTTATAGCAGCAAAGGAAGTTCCGGCTAAGTTGTTGGCAGAAGGTAATCAGCAATATGCAAAAGGACAGTTTAAAGATGCAGTGAAGACCTATGGTCTATTGGTTGATTCAGGATACCGTACTGCATCGGTATATTTTAACCTCGGCAATGCATACTATAAATTGGATGAGCTATCATCCGCCATATGGTACTATGAAAAAGCCTATAAATTAACACCCGGTGATGAGGATATCAAAGTAAACCTTCAGTTTGCCAATCTAAAGATTACCGATAAGATTGAAGCGGTTCCGGAATTCTTTCTGGCTAAATGGTGGAGGGGATTTGTGATGTCTGTTTCATTAAATACCTGGGCTGTTTCAGGTATATTGGGTCTTTTGTCAGGTTTTGCTTTACTTATTGTCTATCTTTTTGTCTATGTAATCAACATAAAAAAGGCTTCATTTTATGCGGGGATCTCGTTAGTGATATTAGGCTTGTTTAGTCTGTTTATGGCCAATTCGCAAAGCAATTATTTTGAGCGTGCTAATCAGGCTATCGTATTTAATGGTTCAGTGGATGTGAAAAGCGGCCCCCAGGCAAGTATGAAGACACTATTTGTTATTCATGAAGGACTGAAAGTAAATATTAAGGAAAAAGAGGGTAGCTGGGTTAAGATTGAACTTCCTAACGGAAATATCGGCTGGATTGAGTCAGTTGCCGTAAATGAAATTTAAAGAATAAAAAAGCCTCCCAGAATACTGAGAGGCTTGTGGGCCATGATGGGCTCGAACCATCGACCAAAAGATTATGAGTCTTCTACTCTAACCAACTGAGCTAATGGCCCTGAAAAATCTATTAGATTTTGCGAGTGCAATGTTACATATTTGTATCGAATTATGGAAACAGTTTTAGCACAAAAAATAAAAAACATCATTTTCGATTATGGCAATGTGATATTCGAAATAGACTTTTCAAAGGCGCAAAATGCTCTTTTACAATTAGGTATCCCTGATATTGAAACTTTTTTTGGTCATAAAGGGCATAATAATTTATTCTCTGAACTTGAAACAGGAGCGATCTCTGCCGCAGAATTCCGGAATGGGATAAGGCTGGCAGCACAAAATCCGGATCTGAAAGACGAGGAAATAGACACCGCCTGGAACAGTTTGCTGATCGGCGTGCCAGAAAATGTGCACGACGTATTGATAGAGGTAAAACAAAAGTACAGGACATTTTTATTAAGTAATACCAACGAGATCCATTACAACTATATTTTGGATTACTTGAAAAGAGCTTATAAAATTGAAAACAATGACGGTCTTTTTGAAAAGGCATATTATTCTCAATTGATGTTGCTGCGCAAACCCAATGTGGAAATATTTGAAAGAGTGATCAAAGAAAATGGGCTGGTACCCGACGAAACGTTGTTTATAGATGATAGCCCGCAGCATCTTGTCGGAGCTAAAAAAGCTGGCCTGAATACTTTACTGATGGACAGGAACCCAAAAGATCTAAGACAGTTCTTGGTCGAACATAACCTCCTATAAGAAATCAGCTCCTTATCTGTCCGTATTAGTTGCTCATTCGCTCTGTGTTCGCTATTGACAGAGGGTCGCCAGGGGCTTGCTAAAGTGTTGATTCGACTGAAATCCAATCAACGCCCTGCATGATATGTATATACTCCTACTATACCCCCTGCATGAGGTTAACGCATAGCGAACTACAGCTTTCTTCTTTGTTTTTCTTTAATGATCAGCCCCAGCTCCCGGCTGGTTTGTCCGGCGATAGACGTATTTTCCTGAGCTCTCCTGAATAGGTAAGGCATAACTGCTTTGATAGGACCATAGGGAACATATTTGGCTACGTTATACCCAGCATCTGATAAATTAAAGCTCAGGTTATCGCTCATGCCCAATAGTTGGGCAAAATATACATGACGATGATCATGAGCTATTTTATGCTGGTCCATCAGTTCGGCCAACAGCCGGCTGCTTTCTTCATTATGTGTACCGCATACAAAAGCAATGTCTTCAATGTGTTGGACGCAATATTTTAAAGATTCGTTGTAGTCAATGTCGGAAGCCTCTTTAGTAGGCTGTATTGGTGAAGGATAGCCCATTTCTTCTGCACGTTTGCGTTCTTTTTCCATATAGGCACCCCTTACCATTTTTACTCCCAGGATAAACCCTTGTGCTTTGGCGATCAGATGATCAGCCTTAAGGTCAGCAAGCTTATCATGGCGGTACATTTGGTAGGTGTTGTAAACGATGATACTTTCTTTATTAAAGAGCAGCATCATATCGATCGCAAGCGCATCTATGGTGTCCTGTATCCATGTTTCTTCAGCATCAATCATGACAGGTACCTTTTTGTCATAGGCCCTTCTGCAGATCTTTTCACAGCGTGATTTAACTTTGTTAAATTCTGTCTGCTCAGCAGCACTGAGCTCCTGTTTTGTATCTAGTTTTTCCAATAAAGCAAAGCGGCCAATCCCTGTGACCTTAAATACAGTGATAGGGATTCTTTTATCGCCCGCAGCACGTTCAATCGTCCTGATGATCTCTTCGCAGGTAAAATCAAATACGGCCTCTTCATCCTCTCCTTCTACAGAATAGTCGAGTATGGTACCTACATTTCCTGAATGCAGCTGTGCAATTGTGTTTTCACACTCGGCAATGGTTTCCCCTCCGCAGAAATGCTTAAAAATGGTAGCTTTTATTATCCCTTTAATTGGCAGGCCTATGTTTAAAAAAAAATTGGTGACTGGTGGGCCAACTTTAGTCAGGAAATTGCTGCTGATAATTTTAAAAAGCCAGTATGCAGCATTTAGTTCACCATTAGATTTATTGCGAAAAGCGATTTCTGTATTGTCAAAATTCAGCTTTTCCTTGGGGGATACGTTCATCAGTTCAATATGTTAGTCAGTTGGCTGCAAAAGTATGAATTCCTGTGTTATCAGCATTAAAACCTTTATAAATAATTCTAAAATTGCATTAAGGAGCAATTTTATCTAAGTTTGCCATACAATGATAGAATTTAAATTAACAGGGGAATTCATTCCGCTTATCCAGTTGTTGAAAGCAACCGGACTGGTGCAGAGCGGCGGCGAGGCACAGACTGTTGTAGAAGACGGGCTTGTAAAATATAATGGAAAAGTTGATTACCGTAAGCGATTGAAAGTCCGTATAGGCGATATTGTTGATTTTATGGGTCAGAAAATAACAGTAATTTAATGAACAACATAGAAAGTTCCGGACATACCATTTATTTTGAAACCAGGCTTGCACCGCTTGCTAAAATTATGGAATCGGAGGTATATAGTAAGGTATTTGTATTTGCAGATAGAAATACTGCTGAGTCATGTTTACCGGTGTTTCAGGAAATGCTTGGGGATTTTACAGGATTTGACCTGATTGAAACTGATCCGGGAGAAGAGAATAAGAACATAGATTTTTGTATAGGTATCTGGAAAACGCTGCTGGATTTTGAGGCCGACCGTAAGTGCCTGATGATCAACCTAGGTGGTGGGGTAATTACAGATATGGGTGGTTTTGTAGCTTCTACTTATAAACGGGGAATTGATTTTATCAATATTCCAACTACGTTATTGTCTCAGGTAGATGCTTCTGTAGGAGGGAAAACAGGTATAGATATCGACAATGTCAAGAATATGGTAGGAACATTTACCCTGCCAAAGGCGGTATTTATTGAGACTGATTTTCTTACTACTTTATCAAAAAGAGAGCTGCTTTCAGGCTTTGCAGAAATGATCAAACACGGACTGATCGTAGATAAGGTATATTATGCGCAGTTAAAAGATTGTGATTATGAACACATAACAGCCGAGGCAATTCATCGTTCGGTAGAAATTAAGAATGAAGTGGTGACTGAAGATCCGCATGAGCGGGGGCTGAGAAAGATCCTGAATTTTGGTCATACGATAGGCCATGCAGTGGAGACATATGCGCTGATAAATGACAAATCTCCATTAACCCATGGCGAGGCAATCGCTATAGGTATGGTTTGTGAGGCCTACCTGTCCCATAAAAATAACACCCTGAGTAAGGAAGGACTGGACGACATCAGTAGCTATATTTTAAGCCTTTATCCGAAATACCATATAAAGGAAAAGAGTTTTGAACAGTTGCTGGCCTTTATGCAGAGCGATAAGAAGAATGAAGGCGGGCAGATTATGTTTTCTTTATTGAGCAGTATTGGTGTATGCGACTTTAACTGCAGGGTAGCGACAGGCGATATTTTAGCTAGTTTGAATTATTATAATAATATTTTTTTTAAATAGCTATTGACAAATTAAATTTTGTTAGTACATTTGGAAAACGAAAAAAAGAAATTTTGAATCGTGCAGGTTAATGCAAGCTTCAAAAAACAAAAAAGAACGAGACACATTGATGAAAAATACTACTACATATTGGTTTGGTTACTTTTACTACTTTAGTAAGAGCCGGGACTGATATGCAATAACATCAAATGAGATAAATGTATATGAAAAGTCCCGGCCTAAAGCCGGGACTTTTTTGTTTTATTTAGCATACGAGATAATAGAAAAGAAAAAATAATAATGAAAAAAGGACCTAAAGTAGCAATTCAAGGTATTAAAGCGTGCTTTCACGAACAAGCGGCTTATAAATTCTTTGGCCAGGATATTCAACCAGTTGAGTGTACTTCCTTTAAGCATACTTGCGAAGTACTGGACAAAGGTGAATGCGATTTTGTGGTAATGGCCATCGAAAACTCTATTGCAGGGAGTCTGCTGCCGAATTATACTTTAATCCGGGAATACAATTTTGCAGTGGTGGGAGAAGTTTACCTGCCGATACAATTGCACATGATGGCCTTGCCGGGGGTAAAGTTTGAGGATATTAAGTTTGCTACCTCGCATCCCATTGCCCTGCGTCAGTGCGTAGACTTTCTGGACGATTACCCTCATATCCAGGTTATAGAAGGTAGTGATACTGCTGCCTGTGCCAAAAAAATCAGCGACGAAAAACTTACCGATACCGTCGCAATAGCTAACTCCCTGGCAGCTGAGCTGTATGGTCTGAACATCATTGAAAGAAGAATCGAGTCTAATAAAAAAAACTATACACGCTTCCTGATTCTAAAAAAAGAAAAGACTGAAGAAATGAGAGATACCAGTAAAGCCTCTATCTGTTTTCAGGTAGGGAACCATGTCGGTGCCTTATCTAAGGTACTTAACATATTCGCTGAGCGAAATGTGAACTTAACTAAAATACAGAGTATGCCTGTGTTAGGAAAAAGAAATGACTATTATTTTTATGTAGATGTAGACTGGAAAAACATGGAAGAATATGATAAAGCCGTTCGCCAGGCGTTGAAATACACGGTCAATTTTAATATCATGGGCGAGTACCAGAAAAATGAAAAAGTATAAAAATATACCCTCTTAAAATAAAGTATTAAACATACATAACCCCAAAAAAATGAAATTACAATTAAACATCCAGCCATTAAATACCTGGCTTAACATCAACAATGAGCCACTTATTATCTCCGGGCCCTGCAGTGCAGAAACTGAAGAACAGTTATTAACTACTGCACATTTGCTTGCCGCTACTGGAAAAGTATCTGTATTGAGAGCAGGAATCTGGAAGCCACGTACCCGTCCGGGAGAGTTTGAAGGTATAGGCAGTATTGGTCTGGAATGGTTAAAGAGAGCAAAAGCAGAGACTGGGTTGCCAACAGCAGTAGAAGTGGCCAATGCAAAGCATGTAGAAGAGGCTTTAGCTGCCGGAGTAGACATTTTGTGGATCGGTGCACGTTCTACTGTAAATCCGTTTACTGTTCAGGAAATTGCAGATGCCTTGAAAGGTGTGGACATCCCGGTATTGGTTAAAAATCCTGTTAACCCTGATTTGCAACTATGGATTGGCGCATTGGAGCGTATCAATGGTGCAGGTATAACCAAATTAGGTGCCATTCACCGTGGGTTTTCGTCTTTCGAGAAAAGCTCGTTCCGTAATGAACCAATGTGGGAACTGGCTATTCAGTTAAAGACATTATGTCCTGAATTGCCTATCATCAATGATCCAAGCCATATTTGTGGTAACAGAGAGCTGATCCCATACATTTCTCAAAAAGCGCTGGATCTGGATATGCAAGGTTTGATGATTGAATCTCATGTTGATCCTTCGGTAGCATGGACTGATGCCAAACAACAAGTAACTCCTGCTGCTTTAGCAGAACTGGCTGAGCGTTTGACGGTACGTGAACCTGAATCGAAAAATGAAGCTTTTGTAGATCAGCTGGCTGAACTGCGTAAACAAATTGATAAGATTGATGACCTTTTATTGCAAAAATTGGGCGAGCGTATGTCCATCGTAGGTAAAATAGGCGAGTTTAAACGTGATAACCAGGTTACGATCTTACAAGTAAACCGTTGGGATGCCATCATTAAAAAAGGTACTTCATTTGCCAAAGCGTTGAAATTAGACCTAAACTTTACCGAGAAATTTTTGGAGCTTGTACACGGAGAATCTATCCGTAAGCAAACTGAGATCATGAATGCAGGAAAAGCTGAAAAAGGAATTGCTGCAGAAGCGCACACTGAAGTTAAGTCTTAATAATGAGTAAAAATGCGCTTGTTTCCTTTAACGGAAACAAACATATACATACAGAAGTTGTACTGACTGGTTCGAAAAGTGAGTGTAACCGGGCGTTGATCATCAGTGCTTTGAGTGAAGGGCTGGTGAAGGTCGACAATATGTCGAACGCTGCAGATACTGTCACGCTAGGCAATATTTTAAAAAATATATCAAGGGGTAATCCACATCAGCAAACAGTTGATGTGGGGCCTGCTGGTACTGCGATGCGGTTCCTGACTGCCTATCTTTCGATATTGCCAGGGAGCTTTTTTCTGACCGGTACAGCGCGGATGAAACAACGTCCTATTGGTATTTTGGCTGAAGCGCTGAAAGCGATCGGCGCGGATATTAGTTACGGAGAACAGGAGGGTTATCCACCATTGCAGCTATCCGGGCCACTAAAGCAACATGCCAATACGGTACAAATAAAGGGAGATATCAGCAGCCAGTACCTTTCTGCATTGCTGATGATTGCACCAGTACTGGAACAGGGACTGACCTTGCAAATACAAGGCGAGCTAACTTCTATTCCATATGTAAAGATGACGCTTGATATGCTGGAAGAAGCAGGAATCACGCATAGTTGGTCTGGAAATGAGATATCCGTTGGTCCGCAGTCTTTTAAAGAAGCAACTTTAAGTGTGGAACCGGACTGGAGTGCGGCATCTTATTGGTATAGTATTGTTGCCCTGGCAGATAATGCAGAACTATCGCTGCCTTATTTGAAAGACAGAAGTTTGCAGGGTGATAGCAGAATACGCGAAATAATGCAGGCGTTTGGGGTGGCAACTACTAAATCTGAAAATGGAATCGTACTTAAGTCATCTGAAAAGAATTTTGACGATACGGTACTGGATCTGAAAGATTGCCCTGATTTGGCGCAGACCATTATAGTATGTGCGGCTGCGCTTGGAAAGAACCTGACGTTTACTGGTCTGGAAACTTTAAAGATTAAGGAAACGGACAGGGTTTTGGCTTTGCAGAATGAACTTTCAAAAATAGGAGTGACCTTAACAGAAGATAATTTAATGTATACATTGAACTGTGAAAGGTTGCACTTTCCAGATCGCGTTACTTTTGCTACCTATGAAGATCACAGGATGGCGATGGCCTTTGCCCCGCTTAGTTTGATGATCAAAGAAGTGGTATTGGAAGAAATGAATGTAGTAGAAAAATCTTATCCCGATTTTTGGAACGACCTGGAGAAAGCAGGCTTTACAGTAAGGGAATTTTAAATCAAATTTAAATCTATATGGCAGGTAATACATTCGGACAGTTATTTCGCATCAGTACTTTTGGTGAGTCGCATGGTATAGCTATTGGGGTTATTTTAGACGGTTGTCCGGCACAATTGCCGATTGATCTTGACTTTATACAATCAGAGCTTGATAAGCGTAAGCCTGGTCAGTCCAAAATCACTACTCAGCGCAAGGAAAGCGATACTGTGCAGATCCTATCAGGAGTATTTGAAGGCAAAAGCACAGGGACACCTATTGCCATGCTTATTCCCAATGAAGATCAGCGAAGCAAGGACTATAGTCACAATACAGATGTGTACCGCCCTTCACATGCAGATTATACCTATGATGCAAAATATGGCATCAGGGACCATAGAGGTGGGGGCCGTTCCTCTGCGCGCGAGACCGCTGCAAGAGTAGCAGCAGGAGCAATAGCAAAATTGCTGCT
The DNA here is from genome assembly GCF_004331695.1 of Pedobacter psychroterrae. GTDB lineage: Bacteria > Bacteroidota > Bacteroidia > Sphingobacteriales > Sphingobacteriaceae > Pedobacter > Pedobacter psychroterrae. The sequence goes on from NZ_SJSL01000002.1 coordinate 305,746, forward strand.
GAAGCACCACGGTATTGAAATATTTGCCCATGTGTCATCGGTAGGTACGATCAAGGCACCCAATCTTCAAAGTAATGACGTGGCAGAACTGCTTGCTGTACGCGAAGAAAATATTGTACGCTGTGCTGATCCTGCAACTGCACATCAGATGATCGAATTTATTGATGGTATCCGAAAAGATGGGGATACCGTAGGAGGAAAGGTTAGCTGCATTATTAAAAATTGTCCGGTAGGATTGGGTGAGCCAGTATTCGATAAATTACATGCGGATCTTGGTAAAGCTATGCTGAGCATCAATGCTGTACATGGTTTTGAATATGGATCGGGTTTTGAAGGAAGTGAGATGCGGGGATCTGAACACAATGATGTATTTCTGGCGACTAATGGCGAAGGGGAGCCTAAGACGTTGACCAATTTTTCCGGTGGTATACAAGGTGGTATTGCAAATGGAATGGAGATTAATTTTACTGTAGCATTTAAACCTGTTGCAACGATCATGCATAATCAGCAAACGATAAATGCTGCCGGAGAAGCTGCGGAAATAAAAGGCAAAGGGCGTCACGATCCTTGTGTGGTACCGCGAGCTGTAGTGATTGTAGAAGCGATGGCTGCATTGGTACTTGCAGATCATTTATTAAGAAATAAAGTAAGCAGGGTATTTTAACCTGCTTACTTTATCTAAACGTGTATTTTAGAATATAGCAGGAAATTTCGTAGAGTTGTGATCGTGCATCATTTGATACACCATTTCTACCACATCATCTACAGAAGGTTTGCTAAAATAATCACCATCAGAACCATATGGCGGACGATGTGCTTTAGCTGTTATTGTTCTGGGCTGAGCATCTAAATGATAGTACCCATTTTGCTCTTCTAAAATCTGCTGTAGTATATATGCTGCCCCGCCGCCTGGTACATCTTCATCTACCACCAATAATTTATTGGTTTTCTGTAATGATGCTGCACATATTTGCTGTTTATCAAACGGCAATAAGGTTTGTGGATCTATGATCTCAACAGAGATATCGAATTGGGCCAGCTCTTCTGCTGCTTCCTCAACAATCCTTAATGTAGCGCCATAAGAAACAATCGTAATATCTGTGCCCTCTTTGATAACTTCTGCTTCGCCAAGCGGAACGGTATATTCTCCTACATTTGTTGGTAATTTTTCTTTCAGACGGTATCCATTGAGACATTCAATAACCAAGGCCGGTTCATCAGATCTGAATAAAGTATTGTACATGCCGGCAGCCTGGGTCATATTTCTTGGTACACATATGTGCAGTCCCCTCAATGAGCCGAGAATCATTGACATCGGTGATCCGGAATGCCATACACCCTCCAGTCGGTGACCTCGGGTCCTGATAATTAATGGGGCTTTTTGTCCGGCTTTGGTTCGATAGGATAAACTGGCGAGGTCATCACTTAAGATGTTTAAAGCGTAGAGCAGGTAGTCGAGATATTGAATTTCAGCTATAGGTTTTAATCCACGTAATGCAAGGCCAATTCCCTGGCCCACTATCGTCATTTCTCTGATTCCTGTGTCGGTAATTCGCAGATCGCCATATTTGGCCTGTAGTCCTGCAAAGCCCTGGTTTACATCTCCAATAGCACCCAGGTCCTCACCGAAGGCTACCAAGCGTTCATCTCGGGAAAAATTGGCGTCAAAACAGGCGTTTAGTAGTTCACGGCCATCTATCATTTTGCTTTCTTCACTATATATGGCGGCTACCATGTTTACAAGGAACGGACTTTCCTTGCCATCAGTAAATAATTTGGAGTGGTATCTGTCCTCATTTAGTGGTGTCTGTGCATGATACCAGTCTAGCAGATTGTTCCTTTCATCTGATGGATTTTGTAAACTGAGGCGTAAAGCTTTTCTGGCAGTTGATGTCACCTCCTTACGCATAGCATCGGGGGTGCCGGCCAACTGAGAAGCCATTTTTAATAGCGTAAGGTTTCCCTTACCTAGTTTGCTAACCAGGTCAACAACCAGTTCCTTCTCTGTTTTGATGGTTGCAAGGAATTCATTCCATGCTTCTTTTTGTGTATCACGAACAAATTTCTTGGCGATTGCTTCTAATTCAGCGAGTTCTTCTTCATTTGTTATGGCTGATTCAATCATCCACTTGCGCATCTGAAGGATGCAGTCATACTCCCTTTCCCAGTCTAATCGCGCTTTGTCTTTGTACCTTTCATGTGAACCGGACGTTGAATGTCCTTGAGGCTGTGTAACTTCAGTAACATGGATCAGTACAGGAACGTGTTCGGTACGGCAAACATCTATGGCTTGCTGATATATTTCACATAATGCAGGATAATCCCAGCCTCTGACTTTATAGATTTCGTAACCTGCTGCGTTTTCGTCTCTTTGAAAGCCTTTAAGAATTTCAGAGATGTCCTCTTTAGTAGTCTGATATTTAGCAGGAACAGATATACCATAACCATCATCCCAAACAGAGATCGCCATGGGGATTTGTAATACCCCTGCTGCATTGATGGCTTCAAAAAATACACCCTCAGATGTAGATGCATTTCCAATGGTACCAAAGGCTACCTCATTTCCTTTTACTGAGAAATTCTTTAAATAGCTTAAGTTTTTATTTTGCCTGAATAATTTAGAAGCATACGCCAGACCGACCAATCTGGCCATTTGTCCGCCTGTAGGTGCTATGTCTGAGGAGCAGTTTTTGATTTGAGTGAGGTCTTTCCAGCTCCCGTCTTCATTGATAGAGCGTGTGGCAAAATGACAGTTCATTTGTCTGCCCGCTGAGGCCGGATCAGCCTCGATGCTCGGATTTGCATACAATTGGGCGAAAAATTCTTTGAGTGTACAGATACCTGTTGCAAAAGCAAATGTCTGGTCTCTGTAATATCCAGATCTCCAGTCGCCATTTTTAAAAGCTTTAGCCATTGCGATCTGCGGGATTTCTTTTCCGTCGCCAAAAATTCCAAATTTAGCCTTACCTGTCAGTACCTCTTTTCTACCCAATAAGCTCGCCTGTCTGCTCTCAAAGGCTATTTTATAGTCATTAATTACAATTGTTTTGAAGTCATCAAAACTTAACTCTGAGGCGTCCATAGGGTTGGTGGTAACAGTAGCATCTGGCATCATAAGCAAATTGATTTGCTGCAAAGATACATAAAATCTAAAGTATGACTTTACGGTGTTGGGTAATTTATATGTTGGAATACTTTTTGATTTACATAATTAAAAGGTTATTTTTGTTTAAAACCCCCAATAAGATGAAAAAGGCTATAATGTTATTTGCGTTGATTTTAGGAATAAGTGTCGCTGTAAACGCCCAGGTGAAACCTGCTGAGTTCAAATTTGAGAAGGAAACTTTTGACTTTGGCAGCATTCCGCTTAATAAGCCGGCAACAGTGGAATTTAAATTCACTAATATAGGAGACCAGCCGCTGATCATTAGTAAAGTTGAGAGTACTTGTGGTTGTACAGTACCTGAATATACCCAGACCCCGGTTAAAAAAGGTGGAATGGGAACTATTAAAGTAACTTATAATCCTGGAGCAACACCGCTACCGTTTGTGAAAGCCATTACCATTTCTTCTAATGCCAAGACCACTACCAAAGTTCTTTATATAAAAGGAACTACAGTTGCGGCGGCAGATAAATCTGATACGAGTACTAAATAAAAAAATTAAAAAAGAATTTTAGTAAAAAACCTCGTTAGTTAACGAGGTTTTTTACTTTTATGGACTTATTATTCATTTTATGCCAAACATTTCAGAAAAGGGGATTCAAATGCCCGCTTCTCCCATAAGAAAACTGACTCCATATGCTGATAAAGCTAAGCAGGAGGGTAAAAAAGTATATCATTTAAATATAGGGCAGCCAGATATAGCGACCCCTGAGGGTATGCTCAATGCGATTAAGAATATAGATTTTGATGTATGGGCATATACTGCGTCTGAGGGTACTTTGTTTTATCGGAGTAAACTGGCGGAGTATTACAACAAACTTGGCTATGACATCACTCCGGAAGATATACTGGTGACGCTCGGTGGCTCTGAGGCAATCACCATTGCTATGCAAACATGTGTCAGTGAAGGAGATGAGATTATCATTCCTGAACCTTTTTATGCAAATTATAATGGTTTTGCCTGCATGAGCAATGTAGTTGTGAAGCCGATATTATCGCATATTGAAAATGGTTTTGCACTGCCTCCTATTGCTGAATTTGAAAAGCTGATCACAGAAAAGACTAAAGCGATCATTATTTGTAATCCGAATAACCCAACCGGATATTTGTATGCTAAAGAAGAATTAGAAGCATTAAAGGCATTGTGCCTGAAGTATGACCTGTTCCTGTTCTCTGATGAGGCTTATCGCGAGTTTTGCTATGATGGAAAAACGTTCATTTCACCTATGCACTTAGATGGCTTGGATGAAAATGTGGTTGTGCTGGATACAGTTTCCAAACGATACAGTGCTTGTGGTGCAAGGTTGGGTTGTATCATCACGAAAAATAAAGAGGTGATCAAATCAGGATTAAAGTTTGCACAAGCAAGACTGAGCCCGGGTATGGTAGAGCAAATAGCTGGAGCTGCAGCAGTAGATACTCCAGATAGCTATTTTGAGGCTGTGAATAAAGAATATACACTAAGAAGAAATACGCTTGTTAAAAGATTAAATGCCATTGAGGGCGTTTTTTGCCCGAATCCAGGTGGTGCATTTTATGTGGTTGCAAGATTGCCTATAGATGATGCCGATAAATTCTGTCAATGGATACTAGAAAGTTTTGATTATGATGGAAGGACTGTCATGATGGCGCCTGCTACAGGATTTTATTCTACCGAAGGATCTGGGAAAAATGAAGTTAGGATGGCTTATGTGCTTAATATAGGCGACCTTAATGGTGCGATGGACTGTTTAGATATGGCTTTAAAGCAATATCCTGGTAGAATTATGGCATAATTTTAGTACTTTTGTAAAGTCAGCTGGATATGCTGATACTACAATGGGGCCGTTTTGGATTTGACAGGGTGGCGCTGAGTATGTTAGCATGCAGTGCGTTGTACGGAGAGCACTTAAAAGAGAACGTTCACACTTTGATTGGCGAAAATAACTACGCCTTAGCTGCCTAATTTAGAATTAGCTAGCTTTTGTCCCTCTGACTGCCGTGTTGTTAGGTTAGAATATGGGGCATCGAAATAACGACGCTGGCAATTGTAAGGTGTGGTACAATTGTGAGATAAAGCACCTAAGGTGAACGGTAAGGTCGGTTTCCAGCCCGCCAGATCCCTACAATTAATTGGAAAATAAGCATGTAGAAGGCATAATTTATCACACGACTGGACAAGGGTTCGAACCCCTTCGGCTCCACTTAACCCGCTCCCTATCAGAGCGGGTTTTTCTTTTGCAATGAAATATTTATCAATTACATAAGACAAATTGCCCTTGGTTGGTGCAGGTAGCTTTATTTTTTATAAATTAGGAAATCAAAACTGTTTAACTATGGATTCACGCAGAGACTTTTTACAAAAATTAGGATTGTCGGCAATTGCCCTGCCCCTGATACCGCTATCTGGATTAGCCAGTAGTGTCGAAAATTTTGGAGAACGCTATGATGGTCCGGTTTTAAGGGTGGCCATTATGGGACTTGGTGGTTATGCAAACCGGGTTGCTGAGGCGATGCAGTCCTGTGTAAGGGCTAAGTTAGTTGGCGTAATCAGTGGTACACCAGGTAAAATTACCACCTGGCAGAGCAAGTTCAATATCCCTGAAAAGAACTGTTATAATTATGAGAATTTCGATAAAATAAAAGACAATGCAGATATTGATGTGGTTTATGTAATAACTCCAAACGCGCTACATCATGATCAGGTAATCAGAGTTGCGAATGCAGGTAAGCATGTGATCTGTGAGAAACCGATGGCGCTAAATGCCAAAGAGGGAAAGGAAATGGTCGATGCCTGTAAGAAAAACAATGTGAAGCTATTGGTTGGATACAGAATGCATTTCGAACCCAAAACATTGGAAATTATCAAAATGAGAAAGAATGGTGATTTTGGGAAAGTAATGTTTTTTCAGGGCTTGTGTGGTTTTAAGATAGGTGATCCCTCCCAATGGCGCCTGAATAAGAAGCTGGCAGGTGGCGGTTCTTTAATGGATATCGGTATTTATGCAGTAAACGGGGCAAGGTATATGGTAGGGGAAGAGCCAACATGGATTACTGCGCAGGAAACCAAGACAAACCCGGTGGTATTTAAAGAAGGAGTGGACGAGACCATACAATTTCAAATGGGTTTTCCGAGTGGGGCAGTAGCGTCATGTTTATCTACTTATAATATGAACTACCTCGATAAGTTCTTTTTAACGGGGGAGAAAGGATTTGCCGAATTACAGCCTTCGACAGGCTACGGTCCAATAAAAGGCAGGACAAATAAAGGAGAACTCACACATCCGCACCTAACACACCAAACGGTTCAAATGGATGAAATGGCACAGATTATTTTAGAAGGCAAGCAGCCTGTGGTCCCGGTAGACGGGGAAGAAGCAGTAAAAGATATGAAAATAATGGATGCGATTTATCTGGCTGCCAGTACCGGCAAAAAGATAAATTTAAAAGGCTAGCCCGTTAATGAAATATGTTTTAGGTGTTGATATAGGAACAGGGAGTGTAAAGGCTGTAGCAGTAGATCTTCAAGGCAGGTCATTTGAAGTATGCCAGCATTATTATGACTATGATGTTCCGCAAGTGGGGTTTCATGAGCAAGATCCAGACGAGGTTTGGCAGGCTTTTATCGAAGCGATAAAGGAAATTGTTGCAAAAATAGGCGCCCAGCCTCTGGGGATTGGCTTAAGTAGCGCAATGCATAGTTTGATAGCGGTAGATAAAACTTGTAGCGCATTGGCCCCTATGATTACTTGGGCAGATAGCAGAAGTGCTGATATAGCTAAAAGATTACGCGCCTCTGAACAAGGTATAGCTATATACAAGGCAACAGGGACTCCTATCCATGCAATGTCTCCATTATGTAAGTTGATCTGGATCAGGGAAAATAATTATGAGCTTTTCGGAAATGCCTATAAATTTATATCCATTAAAGAGTATATATGGTACAGGCTTTTTAATGAATTTAAAGTAGATGAATCCATCGCCTCTTGCACGGGATTGTATAATATTCATCAATATGCATGGCATAACGAGGCGCTTAGACTAGCTGGAATATCGGATCAGCAACTTTCAGACCCTGTGCCGACTAATTATACAAAATATTACGAAGGAAAGTTATTGGATTTTCTGCATGTGGGGGTACCGGTCATCATTGGTGCCAGTGACGGCTGTCTTGCCAATCTTGGTAGTATGGCCAATAAACCAGGTACAGCCGTTATGACAATAGGCACCAGTGGAGCAGTTAGGATAGCAAGTAATAGGCCATTGGAGGACATAAGTGCCATGACCTTTAGCTATATTCTTGATAAAAGTACATTCATATGTGGCGGACCAATAAATAATGGTGGTATCGCTTTGCAATGGTGGTTGAAAAATCACGTGGTTCCTGGTCTGGAAGAGGAGGACTATGAGTATGCATTAGCGCAGACAGCGGATGTTCCCGCAGGAAGTAATGGCCTGATTTTTTTGCCTTATCTTACCGGCGAGCGGGCTCCAATATGGGATAGTGAAAGTTGCGGGGTTTTTTTTGGGATCAGACTGCCTCATAATAACGCACATTTTTCTAAAGCAATATTGGAAGGGATCTGTTATGCTATGAATGATGTGCTGTTTGCAATGTCAGTCCATGATGTTTCTATAGCGCAAATTAATGTAAGCGGAGGTTTTATAAAATCTAAAGTGTGGTTACAGATGCTTGCAGATATCACCGGAAAAAAATTGGTAATCGTACATACTGAAGATGCTTCGACTATAGGCGCCACAATTATGGCGATGAAAGCATTGGGTATTATTAATGACTATCCAGTTTCAGGAAGTCAGGATTTGCAGATAATCCACCCTAATGAATCAAACTCAGCGTTTTATTCAAAGCGTTTCACCATCTTTAAGCGGCTTTATTTAGATCTGAAGGAAACGATGCATGATTTTTATCAGATGAATAATTAAATATATTGGCTTCTTTATGAAAAGATATTTACGCGTAATTTTATTATTTTTAACGCTTCCTGCTGGTTTTGCGTATGCTCAAGATAGGCCCGTAACGGTTATTCTGCTACGCCATGCTGAAAAGGCAGACGATGGGACAAAAGACCCCCCGCTTTCCGTCAAAGGAGCGGGATTTTCCCAAAAACTAGCAGATATACTAAAGGAAACTAAAATTAACACAATCTATTCTACGGAGTATAAGCGAACTACACAGACCGTAACGCCCTTGGCAAAACAAAATGAACTTAGTATTATTAAATATAATCCGGATAATCCCAAAGAATTGCTGGAAAGAATTAAAAGATCAAGAGATAGAATAGTAGTGGTGGTAGGGCATTCAAATACAGTACAACTGGTTTTTAATTTATTGGTAAGCGAAACTCAAATACCGGCTTTAAGCGATGATGAATTTAGAAAGGTCTTCATCATTTATAGCGATTTTAAAGAACCTTTAAATAGCAGATATATAAAATTGGACCTGAACTGACAATTATGAAAAAGAGTGCTAAGGGTTGTGACTTGCAAAGTTGTTTCATGTGCCGGCTTTCTTTGAAAGAATGGCTTCCTGCAATTTCAGGACATAAAAAGAATTTTATTGCAAAAAAAGGTGAGGTGATTATCAGTGAAGGGGATGTGGTTAACGGTGTTTATTTTGTCATATCAGGTAATGTAAAAGTGCATAAACAATGGGGTGATAAAGAATTGATCTTGCGTTTTGCAAATAAAGGTGCAATATTCGGGCACAGGGGGATCAGCAGTACGACCTCTATTTACCCTATATCCGCTACAGCTTTAGAAACTACAGAGCTATGTTTTGTTGATATCGAATTTTTCAAGACCACGGTAAAGGTAAACCACGAATTTGCATATAACTTACTCATGTTTTATGCCGATGAATTACATACTTCGGAAAAAAAGATGAGGGCGTTAGCGTTGATGTCTGTTAAAAGTAGGCTGGCTGCCGCTATTTTAGAACTTAAAGATCAGTTTGGGCAAACTGATGGAGGTTTTATTGACCTGACTTTAAGCCGTCAGGATCTTGCAGCTTTCACCGGGGCAACTTACGAAACGGTCTTTAGGACAATGAATGAATTGCTGGCAGAAAAGTTGATTATTGTAGATGGGAAAAAGATTGGTATTCATGATGAAGAGGGATTAAAAGAATTGAGCGTTAAATAAAATAAGATTACATGCTGGGAATCATTTTATGTGGGGGAAAAAGTTTGCGGATGGGTGCTGATAAAGGCCTGATGAATTATAAGGATAAAATTTGGGCAGAGTCGGCAGCTGAAAAATTAAGTACCCTTGGTATTTCTTCAGTATTCTCTGTTAATTCAACTCAGCAACAGACATATGGAGCCTATTTCGGAAAAGAAAAACTAGTTGTCGATCAACCAAACCTTCGTATAAACGGCCCCTTACTTGGTGTGTTATCAGCACATTTGCTTAATGAGGACGAAGACTTGTTTCTGCTTGCCTGTGACCTGATATTGATGGACAGCAGGCTGCTTAAATTGCTTTTCAGTTCCTCTATCATGGATGATGCTTTTGATGTCTATATCTTTACCAAAAATGGTCAGCAGGAACCTTTGTGTGGTATTTATAAGTCGCAGGGCTTAAGAAAAATCATGGATATGCTGCACAGCGCCGGCCTTGAAAAACATAGTATGAAATTTATCCTGAGTAAGTTGCATGTTTGTGAAACCGTCCTCGATGAGAAAGATTACCAGTACTTTATGAATTTTAATTCCCATTCTGAAATAAACGGACTATAACAGCTGCAGTGCAGACTGATCAATTTTAGCAAAATTGCTTTTATTTTCTTCACAAAGGACACAACAATAATCTTCAGGTAGATCTTTAAATGGAGTGCCAGGATTAATGTTATGCTGAATTTCTCCAATAAGTTCGTTGTACACTGTTAGACATGTGTTGCATTGATATAAGAAAGCAACGTCCTGAGGCCGGGACAGACCGGACTGAGCGCCATGATTTTGCTGACTGGATTGGATGGTATTCAACCGGTATTTATAGAACTTGAGAATGGAGCGTCTCACCTGTTCGGGAAGGATAAAGCGGGGATTGCTTCGACTAAATACCTCACCCGTCCGTTCGTTAGGGTTAAAATCTTTAGCGCACAAAATATCATAAACCGGGAATATCTTTAAACCTAAAAAATTTATCAAATGCCGTTTTTGAATGAGAATACTACTGAATACCTCGCTTTTTTTTCGTGTCTTAATGCCGAAACAGATGCCGAAAGTTCTAATGTCCTCATTGCTAAAATGATTCACAAGGAAATGTTTTAGCGCCAGACCTTCACCGCAGTTGTCCTCAACTTGGAAATTAAGCTCATTGGCGGCATGACGCATATTCAATTCAAATTCTTCGAGCAGTGTATTCCAGTGCTTTTTATCTTTTTCCTCAATTCCTTTAATAATGATTGTTTTCCATGAGGTACAACAAAGTTGACCAAGCTTTGTATCCAGGCAGAGCTGGCATAATTTCTTTAAGAAAGCAACGCTGAATAATTCATCCCGCCTATAGATACCCAGCCAGTACTTGTTGTCATAGCGGTTTAGGCCTTCATAGTAGGGCAGGTTGAAGGATGAGAGGGATACGGGTTTTTCAGCAGGTCTGAGAATGAAATTCTGCTGGTTTAGTAATGAGAAAAGTTCTTCACCTTTAGCGTCCTGATTGTCAATGAAAATAGCGGAATTGTCTTTGATGATTTCCTCTAACGCTTTTGTCAGCTGTGCAATATGGTTGGTATAGCAAAGCTGGTCCCATTGATAGATCACATTGGTTTTAGGAAATCGAATAATCAAATGCCAATAATGATCGGCCTGCGACGATGCAATCCAGTTAATGTTCCCAGTTAGCATAGGTGTGAAACTCTGGTTGCCATCACAAATATTGACTTTTGTTAGTGGTTTAAAGTCAATATTGTTCAGGATGTCTTTATAAACGCCTTCAGTGAGCCAGGTGTTACGGATAAATATCTCTTGGGCAGGGTAGGAGCTGATGATGTTGGGATATTTATTAACATCGATCTCATGATCGATTCCAAGCTTATTCAATTCTCTGGTAAATAGAGGAATGTTATAGTTTGTAATGTCAATCAGTAATTGCTGTCTCAGGCCAAAACGTACAAACCGTATGCCGACTTTAGTTGCTGCAACAAGGATGTTGTACAGGTTACCTGGAGATATGATTCCACCGGCAAAGTTGATGATGATGGTTTGCTGCATTTTTAATGGGTCAAGAGGCCAAATTCTGTTACTGCTTTTGGAAAGTTCTTGTTCTCATGTCCGGGTCTGCATAGTTTTAAAAGTGCAAAACGTTTAATGTCTGTTAGGTTTTGCCATTGGGATATTGAAATATTCAAATGTAATTCTTCAGATTTTTCGATAAGCATTGCAGGAATCTGCTGCAAATTTCTCCATGCCGGAAAGGGGTCAATAACAAGTTCGGTTGCTCCGCTATCCGTGTATTTTGCAATAAGTTCCATCAGGAACCGGCGATAGTATTTTTTTTCTGCAATAGTAGTTGTTTTAATCAAAGCAAGTTCTATCCTTTCCTCAGGAAGAAATCTGCTCCAGGCAGACAGCTTCAATTTAATTCCGGTCTCGTCCATTTTAAAACGTACAATCATCGGAATGCACCGAACATTCTCTTCAATAAAATCTTCTTCGAACTTAAAGTATTCAATCCCTTTTACGTTTTTAAATTCTGAAGGGCCAAGTTTTGCTTTCATCATAATCTTTCAATTTAACAACTATTATGCTAATACAGCTACAGTTTTTACTTTTAAAGTATCTGTCCATGAATCTAAAATTGCTTTAACTTCTGGTCTGCAACTGCCGCAGCCCATTCCTGCACCTGTTAGCTGGCAAAGTTGCAGGTGATCTTTACACCCTTCTTTAATTTTGTTGATCAGGTTGCCTTCGCCTACATTATTACAGCTGCAAACGGTTTTACCGATTATGGGCTCTGCAGTTTTTCCGCTTCTTAACAATTGAAGCCTTTTTTCACTTAGCTCCATTTTGTTTTCGATCAGGTTACGGAATTCTAAAAACTCATTTTTATCACCTATTAATATGGCGCCTACCAGGCGGTCGTTGTGTACAATACACTTCTTGTAGTACCGTTTTGCTTTATCAATAAAAACAATTTCTTCGTATGTAGGGTCATTGTTAGGTATTTCAGCCAGTCCTAAAGAGCAGAGTTCTAAACTGTGCATTTTTAGAATATTCATGAGTAAACTACCCTGATAAAATTTGGAAATGTCCCCACATAGAAACCTTGCTACAATATCTGCCTGTTGCTCAGCTGCAGCGGTAATGCCGTATAGTTGCCCTTTAAATTCTGCGATTTCACCAATCGCATATATATCTTTTGCACTGGTTTGAAGGTATTCATCTATGACTACACCTCTTTTACAGTCAATACCTGCCTCTTTAATCATTTCAATGTTCGGAACTGTCCCTATTGCAATCACTAAGGATTCGCAATCGATTACCAGACCACTTTTCAACTGAATACCAGAAATTTTCTTTTCCCCAAGAACCCGGTCTACTTCATCATTGTAAAAGATTTCTATTCCTTTGCTGATCAATTCTTCATGCAGTAACTGACTACCCAGGGCATCCAGCTGCCGTCCCATCAATCTGGAGATCCTTTGGATGATTGTCACTTTTGAGCCCCTCTCTGCCAGCGATGTTGCCATTTCTATTCCAAGTAATCCACCGCCCACTATTACTACTTTTCCATTTGTAGTATCTGCATGTTTTTTGAAATTGTCGGCATCATTGCGGTTGCGCATTGTAAATATACCATTCAAAGCAGGTACATCTTTAAGTACAAAGGCCCTGCTTCCTGTCGCGAGCAGCAGCACATCATAATGGTGGCTTTCTCCGTTGCTGTCTATTACGGTTTTATCTTCCTTATTGATCTTTTCAATACTCAACCCCCGGTGGAGTTTAATCCTGTAGTCCAGCTCCTCCATATCACTCATTTTAATGAGGCTCTGCCATGGTAAAGTGCCTATAATGTAGTCTGGCAGTAATACTCTATTGTAAAAAGGAAAGCTTTCTTTGCTGAAAATTTCAATCTCATCCTCTGTATTTAATGCCCTATAGCTTTTAACAAAGCCACATGCGCCGGCTCCTGCACCAATAACAATAATCTTTTGTCTTTCTTTTTTGTACAGTTTTACCTGGACAGCACTATATTTAAAATCGGGTTCTTTGCTAATTGGGTCTATCAGGTTATTTGTTAGATTGTTTACCCTGTTTAAATCGCTTTTTAGGATCAGACCCCAGTGCATTGGCATAAAGACGACGCCAGGTTTGATATCGGTAGAGAGTTTTGCCTTTACACGAACATTTCCGCGTAAGCTCGAGATTTCAACTATATCTGCATCTTTAATGTTTCTGGGGGTTGCATCGTCGGGATTGATTTCTAAAAAGGACTCACTAATGTGCTGGTTAAGTTTGTTCACCTTTCCAGTTTTACTTCTGGTGTGCCATTGATCCCTGATTCTCCCTGTGGTCAGTATTAGGGGATTTTGTGGCGTTAATGCTTCAGATTGGTTTTTGTCGCTGAAAGACAAAATGTTTGCCTTTTTATCTGGAGTGTAAAATTCATGATCCTCAAATAACCTGGCAGTCCCAGGTCTTTTTTCAAGTTTTGGATATGGCCATTGAACAGCTCTTTTTTCTTTTAAAATCTGATAGTTGAGTCCGCTGATGTCAATGTTTGTTCCTTCCGTAAGGGCAGCATGTTCGGCGTATATTTCAGAGGCATCTTTAAAATTAAAGCCATGGTAGCCCATTTTTCTGGCAAAGCGACAAATAATTTCGGAGTCTGCTAAAGCTTCTCCCGGTGCATTTGTTACTTTACTGAGATAAGATATATAACGTCCTGCGTTTGTCATAGTGCCTTCTTTTTCTGTCCAGGCAGCAGCAGGCAGCACTACATCAGCATATTGTAGCGTTTCTACTTTATTACTAATGTCCTGAACAACCACAAACTTTGCTTTCTTTAATCCTTGCTCTGCATTGCGGACATCGGGTAAACTAATTAAGGGATTGGTACATAAAATCCATATCGCCTTAAGTTTGCCTGTGTTAAGCTCATCAAACATTTCAGTGGCCGTTAACCCTGGTTTTGGGTTAATGGTTCCCAGCGGGATTTGCCAGAATTGTTCAACCTCATTTCGGTGGCGCTCATTAGCCAGAATACGATGGGCGGGAAGCAGATTGCTTAGACCGCCGACTTCTCTTCCACCCATGGCATTAGGTTGTCCGGTAAGTGAAAAAGGCCCGCTTCCAGGTTTACCAATGTGGCCTGTAATTAGGTTGAGGTTAATTAAGGATAGGTTTTTGTTAGTGCCAATCACACTTTGATTGAGGCCCATGGTCCACATGGTGATGAAGCCTTTTGCATTGCCGATGTAAGAAGCAGCTAAACGAATGTCGCTTTCTTTAATGCCACAAATTCCTGCTGCATCAGTTAATGATGTTTGAAAAACTGAAGACCGATAATTTTCGTAGCCATTCGTCTTGTTATTGATGAATTCATGGTCAATTTTGCCGTCTTCAATTAAGCATCGTCCTATTGCATGATGGAGCGTAATATCTGTACCAGGATTAAGTTGCAGGTGAATATCCGCAATTGAACAGGTCTGTGTTTTTCTCGGGTCGCTAACAATAATTTTTAAATCCGGATTCTTTTGTTTTGCAGCCTCCACACGGCGCCAGAGAATAGGATGACACCAGGCAGGATTTGCCCCCGCAACGAAAATACAGTCAGCAATTTCAAGGTCATCATAACTGATTGGTACAGAATCTTCGCCCAGGCTCATTTTATATCCAACCACTGCACTGCTCATGCACAGGCGACTGTTAGTGTCAATGTTGTTACTGCCGATAAAGCCCTTTGTCAGTTTATTTACCACGTAATATTCTTCAGTTAAACATTGTCCGCTTGCATAAAAAGCCACACTGTCAGGCCCGTACTTCTTAATAAGCGCCTTAAAGACTGCTACAGTTCTGTCCAGAGCCACATCCCAGCTGACCCTTTGCAGTGGCATGTTTTTATTATAACGCATTTCAGGATAAAGGAGGCGATCACTTTTATCATTTACTGTGTAATGTAGATTTAAGCCTTTGCTACATAGCATTCCTTTGTTTACTGGGTGACTTTTATCCCCTTCTACGATAATTCGCTCGTGAGCATCTTTATTGACCACAATACCGCAACCTACTCCGCAGTAGCAGCAGGTCGTGGTTTTTTTTGGCGATATTTTCTTCTGCTCTTTCAAATGGTAGGTAGTAGGGTTAACAGATTTTTTTATTCTCCTGGAGTAAGTGCAAATTCTTTTATATTCGATGTTTTATGCGCCATGACCGTTCTGAAAATCAATACAGCGACACCAATTCCCAGAATGATGAAACCCAGCAACATAAATGCATCAGTATAATCAATTAAATTTTTTTGAACCCCTGCACCATTTTCTACTACATTTTGCGTTGCATGATTGGCTTTGGCTTTGAACATGAAGGCGATTAGCATGGCTCCTATGTTTCCACCGGCACCAACAATGCCGGCTACACTGCCTACTGCCTGCGGATTGATAAAAGGAACAAGGCTATAAGTTGCGCCATTTGCCATCTTCAGACTCAGTCCGAAAACAAACATCATAAAGATAGCCATTCCAATATTGCCTGATTTTGCAAACCAGATTAAACCGATTCCTTCTACAAGTAGTAATACTGCAAGTAGCAGTGTTTTGCCATCAAAGCCCCAGCTTTTGCCAATTTTATCGGCAACAATCCCTCCCAGTGGCCTGGCAAAGATATTCATCCATCCAAAGATTCCGGCAACCATTCCTGCTACCGCTATTGTTGCGCCAAATGAGTCAGTAAAGAAGATAGGTGCGAAGTTGTCTACAGTAATTTCAACGCCGAAGCAGGCAGCGTAAGCAATTGTTAAAATCCATGTACGATAATCTTTAGCGGCCAGCAAAAAAGTGTTTTTGCCGTGTTGTATACTTTCATCTTTTATGTTTTTAAAATCTCCGGCTGGCGTGTCTAATGTGTATCGGTGGTATAGAAATGCACAGATTAAAAGCATTACTCCGGGGAAGATCATTGCAAAACGCCAGCTATCTTCAGTGCTGCAAAAACCAAGAGCCGTAAAACCAGAAGCGATAAGTGGCATAAATAGGTTGGCCGCACCACCACCCGCATTTCCAAAGCCCCCTGCAGTAGCGTTTGCAGTTCCCTTGATATTGGGGGCAAACATAATAGAGGTATGGAACTGTGTAATTACAAATGATGCGCCAATGACTCCTATTGCCAGTCGGAAAAGTAAAAATGAAGTATAGGAGTGGCTGGTTCCAATAAATAGAACGGGAATGGCACAAAGTACCAGAAGCCAGGTATAGATAAGTTTTGGCCCAAATTTATCAATGAGTCGTCCAATCAATAATCTTGCTAGAATTGTTGCCGAGACTGAGGCAATCTGAATATTTCCGACCTGATCTTTGGTGAGGTGTAACTGCTCTCTTGCTATTTTCATTAGAGGTGCCATTCCAAACCATGCAAAAAAGCAGAAAAAGAATGTGAGCCAAGTGATGTGAAAAGTTTTCATTTGAACACCCTTAAGTGAAAATATATTAAGCTTCTCTAAGGGTTTTGTAGCCGAATTAAATGTCATGCCGAATAATTTAAGCGTAAATAAGTAAACAGTGGTTTGTGTTAAAATTTATAGCCTAAGCCGATGCCAGGGTTCCATTTTCCATTTTGGATGGAGGTTTTAGGGTTATAATAAAAAGGAAGCTGAACAGCTATGTGCCGAAATACTGCAGTCAATCCAAAGCCGAGACCTGGTGTCAGATCAGTATTCTTTGTTGCGCCAGCGGCAACTTTATCTTCTTTAATTCTTAAGCTGGGCAACAGTCCTGCAAACACTGCATAAGCCTTTTGATTTAACTTAACACTCGGTCCGATGCAATTGAGAAATCCGCCCTTATCGACATATCCCACAACCATTGTGCCTTCAAATAAAACGGCTTTGGTTTGTGATTTGACCGAAGAAAAGCATAGAACGAGCGTCAGGCAGCTTAGGCAAGCGAAATAATGGTAAGTTTTCATGTGGGTTTGGTTTATTGATTTGTGGTAGTCGGGTTGTTTTAATAAGATTTTGGCGTAGGATCGATATAGACGATTCCATTTTCTACTTTTACGGGGTAGGTTTGCAGAGCGCACTCATCGCCGCTCAGGCACTCACCGGTAGCAAGAGAGAAAGTTTTTTTATGGAATGGGCAGGCTACTTTAGGTTCTTCTCCTGCTGATCCGATCATACCTCTGCTAAGGGCCATTTGCTTGCGGTGCGGGCATAAGTTCTGTGTAGCATACCATTCATTTCTGCGGGTGAAGTAGAAAAGGGCGATTTGCTCGTCGCCACATTTAACACATACTCCGCCATTTTCAACAGCATCCTCCACTCGGCAGGCTGCAAACCAGTTTGTCGTTGTTTCTATCATAATCTTCAGATAATAGGTTATATGTTATATTTAAACTAGTGTCCAATCGGCTGCCTTTTTTTGTCCCCTCATTTCATCAAATTTGACAGTTGGATCTTTTTCTTCCGGTGCATTTACGAAATGGCTAAACCTTTTTCTGATGGCAGGATCTTCTACGGCGGCTTTCCATTCACATTCATAGGTATTTGCGAGGATTTGCATTTCTGTTTCCCACTGCGCAGCCATACCAAGGCTATTATAGACTACCACATTGCGCAGATATTCAATGCCGCCTTCCATTTTGTTTAGCCAGGTAGCTGTACGGGTTAGTGGATCAGCCGTGCTGATGTAGAACATTAAGAATCTGTCAATATATTGGATACAGGTGTCGCCGTCCAGATCTGTTGCCAGTAAAAGCGCATGCTGTGGCTTGCTTCCGCCGTTTCCGCATACGTACAAGTTCCATCCCTTTTCGGTCGCAATTATTCCAAAATCCTTGCTTTGGGCTTCTGCGCATTCGCGGATGCAACCACTTACTGCAGATTTGAATTTATGCGGTGCACGAAGGCCCCGATAGCGTTCTTCTATTCTAATGGCAAACGTGACACTATCATGCAGACCAAACCGGCACCAGGTGCTTCCTACGCAGCTTTTCACAGTTCGCAGTGCTTTACCGTATGCATGTCCGCTCTCAAAGCCTTCGGCTATAAGTTCTTCCCATATAAGGGGAAGATCACTTAAATGTGCGCCAAACATATCTATACGCTGTCCACCTGTAATCTTAGTGTACAAATTATATTTCTTAGCTACCTGACCAATGACAATCAATTTCTCAGGAGTAATCTCACCACCAGGTATTCTCGGAACAACGGAGTAAGTGCCGCCCTTCTGAATGTTTGCAAGGAACCGGTCATTGCTGTCCTGGGCGGTATCATTGCCCTTTTTTAGAATCATGTCGTTCCAGATACTCGCTAAGAGCGATGATACCATTGGTTTGCATACCTCGCAACCATCACCTTTGCCCAGGGTGTCCAGTACTTGCTCGTATTTCTTTAGGTTGTGGATCTTTATCAGGTCATATAGTTCTTGTCGGCTCAATTGAAAATGCTCACACACCACATCTCTTACGTACTTACCATTTAGTTTCATAGTATGAAGCATCAAGTCCTTCATCATTGGTACGCAACCACCGCAACCGGTTCCAGCTTTTGTGCATTTTTTTAAGGCATCTATTGTTTCGCATCCATCGTCCGATACAGCGTTACAAATCGTCGCTTTAGTTACTCCTTCGCAACTGCAAATGAGGGCTTCATCTGGAAGGCTAGTTATTCCAGCAGTTTCTGACTGAGCACCACCACGAGCACCCAGTATAAGGTCAGCAGGATTTGCAGGCAGAATAATTTTGTTGTTGACAGTCTGCAGAAGCATGTTAAAAGCCTCGGCATCGCCTATAAGGATTCCGCCCAGTAGATATCTCCCATCACTACTAATGTTAACGCGCTTATAAACCCCGTTGTGCGTATCTTCAAATACAATTGTCCGTGCATCAGGCTCAGTAATAAAAGGGTCACCAAAACTCGCTACGTCAACGCCGATAAGTTTTAATTTGGTGCTCATGTCAAAGCCATTAAAAGTTCTGTCTGTTCCTTCACATATTTTGTTAGCCACAACCTCTGCCATTTCATAACCAGGTGCAATTAAACCATATATATTATGGTCAAATAACGCGCACTCACCTATGGCAAAAATCCCTGGATCACTTGTCTGCATATATTCATTTACCATGATACCACCTCTGGTTCCAACATCGATGCCCGACAATCTAGCCAATTCATCCCTTGGTCTGATGCCGGCAGATATTACCAGCATGTCTACAGACAGCTCGCTTCCATCATTAAATTTTAGTGATTCAATTCGATCGACCCCTTCGATGCTACTTGTGCCTTTATTTAGATGGATTGAAAGACCGAGGTCGGTTAGCATTGATTGAAGCATGTGACTGCCTGCGCTATCAATTTGCCTAGGCATCAGACGTGGAGCAAATTCTATTACATGTGTTTCATGCAACTGAAGGTCCATTAGTGCCTTGGCCGCTTCCAGCCCTAATAACCCACCCCCCAAAACAGCTCCCTTTTTTGCAGAGGCAGCGTAATTTCTGATGAGTTTCAGATCCTCGATTGTACGGTATACAAAGACCCCTTCTTTTTCAATACCAGGAATGTCAGGTACAAAAGCGGAAGAACCCGTAGCTAAAATCAAATAGTCATAATTAACAGTTAATCCTCTGCTTGAGTGAACTGTTTTGTTGATCCTGTCAATTTCTTTTACAGGATCATTGAGGTGTAGGGTTATATTTTGATTTTTGTACCAGTCACTGGCACATAAGGAAAGGTCTTCAGCACTTTTTCCATTAAAGTATTCACTTAAATGAACACGGTCATATGCTCTTATTGGTTCTTCACCAAATACAATTAACCGAAAGGATGTAGATTTTGTTGCTAATTTTTCGCAGAATTTATGCCCAACCATTCCATTTCCTATGATAACTACATTTTTTTGTTCCATTTGTGGTTGTTTTTTGTTTTATTATTTACTTAAATATTATTTTTATGATTTTATTTATGTCAAATATAGTTTTTTATATATAAAAACATAAAATAATATGATATTTATAATAAAATATTCAATTTTAATATGTGTTTTTGTGTTTAGTTATGCATTTTGTGATATTAAATTGTGATATTCTTGCATTTTTTTGTTAAAAAATGATTAATGTCATATTAATTTGTACTTTTATTGAAAATTAATAGTATAATTATTGATTATTGTTTGTTTTTTGGTGTTTTATTAAAATTTTCTCTATGAAACCGTATTTATGTGTAATGGGGGCCGGCCCAGGAGATCCGGAATTAGTTACCATTAAAGGATATAAGGCATTGCAGAAAGCAGATGTGATATTATATGATAATCTTGCTTGTAAGGAGTTGCTTGACCTTGCTGCTGATCGCTGTGAAAAAATTTATGTTGGTAAAAAGCCTTATGAAGATTATACAACTCAGGATACTATTCATCAGTTAATAAAACACTATGCCTTTACTCGGGGAAATGTGTTACGTTTAAAAGGTGGAGATCCTTTTATTTTTGGAAGAGGGTTTGAAGAAGTAATTTTCGCGCGTAAGCAAGGCATTGAAACGGAGTTTATACCTGGAATAAGTAGTATGCAGGCTTCGGGGTTATGTGATATTCCCCTTACACATCGCGGAGTAAGTGAAAGTGTATGGGCTATAACAGGGACTAAAAAAGATGGTTCATTGTCGTCGGATCTTCAGTTGGCCATAAAAAGTAAAGCTACAGTAGTCATTTATATGGGAATGAAGAAGCTGATGGAAATAGCCACGGCTTATATCACATCAGGTAAGGGGGATATGCCTGCAGCTGTTATACAACATGCCAGTCTATCTACACAACAGCATCTGAGCTGTAAGGTTAAGGACCTGCCTCATGCATCATTTACTGCCGGACTGAGCAATCCTGCGATTATAATAATAGGAAATGTTGTTAAAGTTGCTGAGCATGCCCGTACCAGTCCGTTGTCCATAATGAATGTTTTTGGCTATCAGTAAATCAAGAAAATCTCAAAAAAATATGCTGGTTAATGGTTAAGTTGCCAATTATTAAAAAAGTAATAGTACCTTAATTGAATGAAACCTAAATTTATTTATCTACTAATAGCTGGTCTATGCTATTCGTCAATTGCATTTGCGCAGATTCCTGTAAATCTTGAAAAATTCAACACTGGAGGTGAGGCTAGTGTAACCTACCAACAAAAAATTCTGAAGATTAAATGGCCAGTTGGAAATAATAGCTTTGGGATGGTTGATTTTGACCTACAAAGCGGTAAACCACTATTTAAATCTATATCAATAAGCAAGAGTGCAACACAAAAGGTAATCTCTACAGATCTTGATCCTGCATTCCTGCTTAGCATTGGCAAAAGAGATTTAATGTCTCAGAACGGCTGGAACATATTTTTCGATAAGGTACCCATCAGGCCTTACAAAACTTTCAATATTGTTCTCAAAAAGTCTTCTGCGTTTGTTAAAACCATTGGGAGCCGTACAATAGTCACGATAAGCAGCCTGACAGCCGATCGCTTTTCCGGCAATTTGGAGATAACTTTTTACAATGGTAGTCCGCTGTTCAATATTGCTGCAGTGATGGCTACACAGGTAGATGCCACTGCTATTGTTTACGATGCCGGTCTGGTTAGCAGAGCAAATAATTGGAAAAATATTTCTTGGATAAATACAAATGATAGCCTTAAGCGTGCAGCAGTAAAATATAGCGATACCGCTCAAAACCTTGCTGTTAAGTACCGTACCATCACAGCTCAAGGCCAAGATGGCAGCCTGGCCCTTTTTCCAGCCCCACATCAGTACTTTTATCCGTTGGATGAGGCTTTTAACTTAAAATTTATTTGGCATGGAGACAAATACCGGAAAATGATTAATGGATATGGAATAGGTATCCGTCAGGAACTTGAGGGTGACCGTAGGTTTGTGCCTTGGTTTAATGCACCTCCCAATACCCAACAACGGTTGAATTTTTTCTGCCTGCTTAGTGAAACTGGTGATGCAGATGCAATAGCTTCTGTAAAACGGTTTACAAATAATGATAGTTACGCTAAGTTACCCGGCTTCAAAACTATGTCCAGTCATTTTCATAACGAGTTTATCATGAGTGTGGTCCTGGCTAATAAGCCGATTCCTGATTCTCCGGATTTTGTGAAGGTTTTTAAAAAAATGGGGGTAGATATGGTTCACCTGGGCGAATTTCATTATACAGCGCATCCAAGGGGCCCTGACCCTCAGCGATTATTAGAATTAAAATCACTGTTTGAACAGTGTGAACGATTGTCGGACGGACAATTTTTATTGATGCCGGGAGAGGAACCTAATGAATTCTTTGGCGGCCACTGGCTGCAGATCTTTCCCAAGCCCGTGTATTGGATTATGTCGCGAAAAAACGAAGATCCCTTTGTCGAAGATAAACCGGGCTATGGAAAAGTTTATCATATAGGTGATAAGAAAGATATGTTAAAACTTTTGGAAGAAGAGAAGGGATTGGCATGGACGGCGCATGCGCGTACTAAAGGATCTGTAAATGCACCAGATATATATAATCATGAAGATTTCTTTAAATCAGACAGATTTATGGGGGCAGCGTGGAAAGCAATGCCGGCCGATCTGTCGGAACCTAAATTGGGGAAGAGGGTGCTTGATCTTATGGATGACATGAATAATTGGGGCTTTAAAAAAACTGTGATTACAGAGGCTGATCTTTTTACCATTACACCTCAAAATGAAATGTACGCGCATATGAATGTGAATTATCTGATGATGGATCAATTGCCTCAGTTTAAAAATGGCTGGCAACCTGTTGTGGATGCCATGCAGAAAGGTAAATTTTTTGGGTCTACAGGGGAGGTGCTTATGGCTGAACTCAGTATTAATCATAAGCGCTCAGGCGAAACACTTTCACTAGATAAAGATGGTTATGTAGATGTAAGTTTAAAGTTGCTTTGGACATTTCCAATGAACTACATAGAAGTAATTTCTGGGGATGGTAATAAAGTTTACCGTCATAAAATAGATTTAGCTAAAACCAAGGCATTTGGAGAACAGTTGTTCCAATTCAAAACAATGCTTAAAGGACGTACTTGGGCGAGAGTAGAAGCCTGGGATATTGCTGCTAATGGCGCTTTTAGCCAATCTTTCTACATCAATAAATAGCAATAATCAAATGAATAGAATCCTAACGATACTTTTTGTAGTGTTTGCTATTACAAGTCTACAAGCGCAAACCTTTACCAATCCTCTTTTACCATCCGGAGCAGATCCGTATAGTTTTTATAAAGACGGGTATTATTACTACACACATACAACAGGAAGAAATATAGTTCTCTACAAATCTAAAACCATTGATGGTATAAAGGAAGCTCCTCATAAAGTAATCTGGACCCCTCCAAAAACCGGCCCTTATTCTAAGAATTTATGGGCACCTGAAGTCATGTTTTTGCAGGGGAAATGGTATGCCTATTTCGCCGCAGATGGCAGCAATAATATCAATCACAGAATGTATGTACTGGAGAATGCTTCGGCGGATCCCATGCAGGGAGAATGGACTTTTAAGGGACAGATCACAGATGAGACCAATAAATGGGCTATAGACGGAGATGTAATTGAACATAAAGGAAAATTATATATGATCTGGTCTGGATGGGAGGGGGATGCCAATGGTAAACAAGAGATCTATATTGCAAAACTTAAAAATCCGTGGACTGTAGATCGTCCCAGGGTAAAATTGTCTAGCCCTGAATATCCATGGGAAAAGCATGGAGATTTGGATGAGCCCAACTTGAAGCATGTTGATGTAAATGAAGGCCCCCAATTTTTAGTACATAAGAATAAGATCTTTATCATTTATTCTGCCAGCGGTTGTTGGACCGATCACTATGCATTGGGGATGCTGACTGCATCAATCAAAAGTAACCTATTAGATCCTAAGTCCTGGACAAAATCTGCCGAGCCTGTCTTTAAGAGTTCTTTAGAAAATGGAGTATATGCCCCTGGACACAACTCTTTTTTTAAATCTCCAGATGGAAAAGAGGATTGGATCTTGTACCATGCCAATGATAAACCGGGTCAGGGTTGTGGGGGTTTTCGTTCACCAAGAGCTCAAAAATTTACATGGAACTCAGATGGTACTCCAAATTTTGGTATCCCTGTTAAGACTGGAACCCCATTAAACATGCCAGCAGAAAAAACGGCTAATTAATTAGATACCTGTTCAAGACTTCTTCAAGCTCCTTCGGAAAAAGGGGCTTTTTTAATAGTTTAATTACGTAACGGCTTGCTTCTGCCTTTTTAATATCACCAAAATCAAGTGTAGAGGATAGTATGGCAATTAAGCATTTGTCCTTTAGTGGTTTAGGGAATTTTTTAAAAACTTCTAAGAATTCAAATCCATCCATTTCTGGCATTTGTATATCCAGCAGAATAAAATCTGGTAAATTTTCCTCATCGTCAATGTGATTGTTGAGATAAGACAAGCCTTCTTCTCCTGATTTACATAAAATAATTTCATCAAATAATTTAGATATAGTAATGATTTTTGAGTTGATCTTCAAATCCACTTCATTATCATCTATCAACATTACCTTTCTGTACTTATTTAACATTTGGAATAGTGATTATAAAAGTTGTACCATCTGTTGTATCCGAACTAACAGATATTTTTCCATCGATTTTATTCAGTGCTTCTTTTACAATGAACAGTCCTAATCCACTGCCATGGTTGGTCTTGCTTTTGAAGAACTGCGTAAATATTTTTTCAAGATGTTCATTTAAAATACCCATACCATTATCACTGATCGTAATCTCGGCACTACTGCGGTTCACCGATACAGTAATATTTACTTTTTTATTCTCCTCACTCTCCTTCTGGTAAGCTATTGCATTGGATATCAAATTGCCTAATATTACTTCAATTCTAAAAGCATCCCCATAAAAGGTCTCCTCCTGTTTAATGTCTACGTGAAAATTGGTTTCTTTATCTACGTACGAATAAAGCTCAATCAGCTCAGGTACAACCTTGGAAAAATCTATTGGTGTAATCTCAGATATATTTTTGTTATTTTTATAATACTGGAGCGTTTTCTGGATGTAATAATCAAGTTTATTGGAGCAGGTTTCAATCAGACGCCAATATTCATTCTCATCAAATAAGCCTTCCAATTTTACTACGTTTACAATTCCAAGTGTAGAAACCAGTGGCGCGCGCAGTTCGTGAGAAATACTGTAGATAAATCTATTTAGTTCATTGTTCGTTTTTTCCAGCTCAGCAATCTTATTTCTAAGATCTATTTTTGTTTTATATGCGTCATATGCATTTTTAATAGAATTATGCAATTCCAGGTCATTCCAGGGTTTGGTAATATATCTATAGATATCTCCATGGTTAATTGCATCAGCAAGGGCCTCAATATCAGTATAACCCGTTAATAATATCCTGACCGGATCAGGGTAGGTTTCAGCTATGTTTTTGAAAAATTCCACACCAGTAGTTTGGGGCATTTTTTGGTCGGCAATAACTACATGGACAGAAACATTTTGAAGAATTTTCAAGCCTTCGGCTGCGGAATTGGCTATATAGATTTCATACTGCCTTCTAAAGCTTGCTTTAAATGCATGTAAATTGTTTTCTTCATCATCAATATACAGAACCCTGACTGTTGGCGCGTTCATAATATAATTTGTTATTGTGAGTTTACAGGCAAGGTAATAATAAATTCTGTACCTTTATTTACTTTTGTGATAACATCTATATTTCCGTGATGATTTTCTATAATTCTGAAAACAATTGATAAACCCAAACCTGTTCCTTCACCAACATCTTTGGTGGTGAAAAATGGTTCGAATATTCTTTGCTTCACTTCTTCCGGCATACCAGTTCCTGTATCTTTAATGCTGATTTTTACATGATTATCCTCTGCCCATGTTTTAATTGACAAAGTACCTTCACCAGCTTGTGGCATAGATTTAATGGCATGTATTGCGTTGGTTATTAAATTCATAAATACTTGGTTAATTTTTCCTGGTAAGCATTCCACCTTTGGAATGTTTCCAAAATCTTTATCCAATTTCATATGGTCAGGAAATGTACTCTTAACAAGTACCAGTGTAGATTCCAGTCCTTCATTAAGGTCTACAGGCTTGGTGTCGTTTTCATCTAACCTGCTAAAATTCTTCAGACTTCTGATAATTTCTGCCGTTCTTTTAGCGCCTTCTCCTATTCCAGAAAGTAGTGATTTAATTTCTTCTCTTACAAACTCAATATCAATTTGCTTCTTGTAAGACTCGATTTTGGATATTTGAGGTCGCAAGTCATCATTCAAATCAAGTTTCTCATACATGTCAATCACTGAATTAAGGTCGATGATATCCAGTTCCAGAGGTTTAATGTTAGAAGTAACAAAGTTGATTGGGTTGTTGATCTCATGAGCTATGCCAGCGGTAAGCTGACCCAATCCCGCCATTTTTTCAGCGTCTACCAGCTGACTTTGGGCCTCTTTAAGATCAGTTAAAGTAACTTCAAGTACACTGTTTGATTCCTGTAATTCCAGCGTACGCTCATTTACTTTTCTTTCCAATTCAACGTTTTGTTCAAGGATCAGTTTTTCGTTCTCTAATGACACGCGCAACGCTTCTGCCTGTGATTCTTCTTTTTCTTTTTTGAAAATGTTGATTTTATCTGCCAATGCAAAAGAAAGGAGGGTTACTTCCAGTGCAGAGCCAAAAGGCATGGTGTAATTGGTGAAATTATTATAAGGTAAAATCCCAAAATTCTTTAAAATAAATACAACAACACCCACTAAAAATACCGACCAGGAGACTAGGAAGAATGTGGCGGGTCTGTAACCCTTTATACTAATCTTGATAGCCATATAAAGCATATACAACGATGTAGCAGAAGCGATTATGTCAATCATATTCAACGCAATCGTAAACTTCGAAAAGAAAGCCAGTATAACTGCCGATACATACAGAAGAATGAAGATGATGGCAAACTTGTCCGTGCGAGGAAGCCATTCTTTAGTTCGAAGAAAATGCCGTTCAAACTGTAGGGCTGTAATCCCCACAAGTGCCGGGAAGATGAAAGAACTATAAATGGCCATCGTGCTGCTGTCAGGCCATAGATATTGAAAAGTGAAGCCCTGAAGTCCTGCCTGCGTCAGAATGACAACGGTAAGATAAACCACATAATATAAGTAGTTGTTGTCTCTTACAGTGAAATAGATAAAAAGATTATAGAGCAGCATGGATATCATAATACCGAGGTATAAGCCTGATATTAAATATTTGCTTTTGGCAGACTCCAGGATTACTTTTTCCGTGCCTAAAAAAATAGGGAGCTGCATGTTATCACTGCTCTGAATCCTGAGAAAATAGTCACCTTTTGTGCCAGGTAAAACCTTAAGTTTAAAAATATAGGAGGGATCATTGTAAGCCCTTTCCTTAAAATCCAGTTTTTCACCGGCTTTAGTGACCTCGTATCCTGTGTTTGTTTTTCTATATAGCGCTATTTCATCTAATTGAGGCTGTTCTATCTGCAACGTGAGGTCTGCATTATCGCTGTCATTTTTAACGGAAAACTTAATCCAGATCGAATAATCGTGCACACCAAAGTTAAGTACCGACTTTTCGCTTTTTACAAAATCTGTTCTTGTGGCAACCTCATCAACTTTCAGTATGTTGGTTTTATCCTTATAATAATATAGTTCTGTTCCTATGTTTAGCCTAGCATCGGTTACCTTATTGTCATTCTTTTTTATGACAATATCCGCACATAATACTGTAGAAATATTAATGGATAGGAAAATTATCAGCAGCCACTTTTTACTCATTACCAGTTGATTTAATTGGAATTAAGAGATTGTATTTTATTTCAACGACTTCATTATTTTTTGAAGGTTCTGTAAATTCTTGTACAGGAGTATTCCTTAAGCTAAGCATGCGTTCCCTGTCATAATCTTCGGCAGTTTCCAGTTCCTTTGCATTCAAAATACCTAGAACCCATGCTATGTACTCTTCGTTTGGATAAATGAATTCTCCGCCATTTCCAAGTGTATTGTCAATTACAAATCCCACTTTTTTAAACATTTTCAAGGTGTACCCCCCGCAAATTCCCATTAATGTTTTACACTTAATCTGGTTGGTAATAGCTATTCCTGCACGGGTAAGTAAGATGCTGATACCCATACCCGCCACTTTCTTGGCATTCCATAGTGCACAAAGCTCGCCAACACCTTCGGGAATAAACTGTTTTACCATGTCGTAGAGCGTAGGGTCCATATAACCCACAGCCTTTTCGACCGGCAAAGGGTGAATCCCATCAGCTAGTTGTACCCTTATGCCACCTACCATCTCTCCATCCTCAGTTTCCGCAACAACACCCCATACACAGTCCATGTCCATCCACAAATTATTATTCGTAGTAATATTGGTAATTCCATAATCCTCAAGTACACTCACATGTCCTTTGAGGAAGTTCTTGCAAGTTTCAGGATCATGTGTGGCCTTAAAAGCTCTAAATTTTAGTACCATATTAATTAAACTGGAGAATTTCTTCTACTGGTTTTCTGAACGACCTTACAGATGCATCATCTGCATAGGATAATCTAAACATAAATATACCTTGTTTTTTTTCTAATGAAGAAAATATCTTATTTAGTGTTGCTTCCAACTCTTCTAGTTCTTTGATCATATCTGTCGTCATTTCAGCACCATTCCCTTCATTTAATCTTGCCAGGAAAAATATTGGGGCAGATACAGGATGAATAGACAAACCATTTAAATTAGCGGTTAGCCATACTCTTTGAACCGCTTCGCCGCCTTTAATAAAATTTTCCGCACTGTATTCAGGCATAGTGATAAGACCAATTCCTGCCGAAGAAAGGACCGCAGTCTTTGATAATTTTTCAAATGCTGCCCCGCCTCCCCATTCGTTCAGCAATTTGATTACGCCCGGACTTTTCGCTACAAATAAACCAGCCTTTTCGGATTCTGAAAGTTCGAGACTCCTAATATCCAGCCCTGTTTTTGTTTCTAGCGCTTCCTCATCTGTCCACCGCAACTCGCTGTTGTAAAATTCGTGGTGACCTTGCGGATATAAAAACCGCATGCGCTCCACCTTCGCAACAATGTCGGCAATTTTCTGGACGTCCTCATCATTTTCTACTATCTCCAGTACAGCCCCGTCACTTAATTCTGCAACAGACTTAAGTGAAGCAATAATTTCCCTGCTTAATTTCTGACCGTTTCCCTTTTTTCTGTTTGTAAGCCTTAGTGCTATTCCCGGAGCAAGTTCTTTACCATAAGCGATTTCACTTGTGGAGAAAGTAAAGGCGGCTGCCAGTCTTTTGTTTTCCTTAACTGGAAAGAAAGAAGATGCAACCTGCAATCCCAGTTTTCCGGCTTCTATTTTTAAGTTTTCTATAGCAGCACCGAAAGAGATGTTTGATGTAATTTCATCAAAATCGCTCCAGGATACAGATACAGTCTGGTTATGAAATAGAAACAGATTTCCCTGGTTAGCATACCACATCCATGGCTGGTTATTGCCAGCCGAGGGTGCCAGTATTGCTGCAGACACTAATTGTTCTATTTGCTGTTTGTTCAAAATAAAAGACTTGTTTACCAGAGGTGTTGTAGTATCGCGCATTTCTTCTGGCAGAAGGGGTTTAGCGCAGTAATCCTTAACTACATAGCGCTCATCAGGTGAGGGATTTTTGTCGCCCACCAACTCTTCAAGGTCTACAAAGTACCTTCCCGAATCATGGTACTGGTCTAATGCAATTCTTCGGCATACATCAGCACCCAGGGCACCACCGAGCGTTACTGCAGAGGCCAGCTGCGGCCAGGTACTTATAGATTGTCCTACCTCTACCATAGATGCCTTTAATCTTTCAGACATGGTGTGCAGGCCTACCATAGGCAGCATATAGGGTACTTTGTCTTCATTGGTTTTCATATATTTCACCTTGGTGTGGTCAAGATGGTCTATCAGGCCATGAAGTATCGGTCTGTCTGGCTCCAGGTCGAACCTTTCCACATCTAAAGTACCTCTATCACTTGCATCCATAACTACAGGTACTCCCAGCGACTTTGCTTTATGTCTCAGTAAAATTTTGATGTCCAGTCCGTCACACTCATCTACAATAATATCCAGTTTACCACCTTCGCAAAAGAAGCGGTCCATATTTTCTTCAGTCATCCCATCTTTAAACAAGGTTACTTTCAAAAAAGGATCAATTTCTTTGATCTCCCTGGCTACAATTACTACTTTCGGAAGTCCCAGGTTATGCAATCCCGTTCTTATGCGGTTAAGGTTCGTAAGTTCCAAAAGATCGAAATCTGCAAGTCTGATTTCGCCGAAACTTCTCTCCATCGCCATAGTGACGGAAATAGACTGACCTACGGAAAGGCCCACAACACCGATTTTTTGTCTACCAAGCACATCCCTTTCCTCACGTGTAATTTTATAAATATTGCGGTTTGTCCTCATTTCAACAAACTCTTCTTCATCCAGCAAATGCAGCAATCTTTCTACCCAGGGATAGTACACCCATACACCATATTCCTGCATAGATAAATTTCCGACATGCGCAGCCTTTAGCGCTTCCATTTCATCGGGCTCAGGTTTTTTCTTTGGAAACTTAGATTTCATCAGGTCATCTAATTGTGTACTGATTTGATCATATATCTTAATGTGGGGTTTTTGCTTTAATAATTCTTCCAGTTTGCTTTTATCCTTTTCCAGATAAATTCTGAAAAATAATGGTTCAACAGAAAGATCGACCTTGGTATATTGATTTTCAGGTAATAACATTTTACGAAATAAGAATTTAACCCCTAATTATTTTAATTACTTTATCACTTATTGCAAAAATAGCTATATTTAGCCGTAATTTAACTTCTCAATAGAATTATCAATTAGCTAACTTTACGGCATTTATGGAAAAGCAGGTAATAAATATACTTTATATTGATGATGAGGAACACAACTTAAATGCATTCAAAGCTTCATTCAGGAGATTATTTAATGTATATACTGCACAGTCGGCAGCTGAGGCGCTTACCATTTTGCAGGAAAAGAATGATATTCATATTATTGTTACCGACCAGCGGATGCCCCAGATGACAGGGGTGCAGTTTTTAGAGTCGATCATCCATACCTATCCAGATCCCATAAGGATATTGCTTACCGGATATTCAGATATTTCTGCTGTAATAGATGCCATCAATAAAGGGCAAGTGTACCTGTATATCACCAAACCATGGCAGGAGATAGAATTGCGCTTTAATCTGGAAAAAGCTTACGAAATATTTGCTTTAAGAAAAGAGAACAAACAGTTGAATGCCGATCTATTGCGGGTTAACGAACAGCTTGAATTTATGCTGCGGCAAAAATTATTGTCCTGATCTAGTGTAATCGCATAGTAAAATTATTATATCAGGGAACGTTAAAGGCGCAGTTTAGTGGTTTTAATACAGATATGAGGCAGTAAAACCTTAACCCCTTAGCATCGCTCAATTTCATTATTGTAGTTTTTCAAAAAATTTCATAGATTTAATTAGAAATATTTTTTAGGCCAAAACTATAATCGCATTATATGAATTCCGATGCATCAGTAAATGTTTTGTATGTAGATGACGAGATTCATAATCTGAATTCCTTTAAGGCGGGTTTTAGGCGACTATTTAATGTATTTACAGCTGAATCAGCGGTAGAAGGGCGGAAGATTCTTGAAACTGAGGATATCCATGTTATCGTTACGGATCAGCGCATGCCCGTAACTACCGGAATTGAATTTCTTGAATCAATCATCCCTGATTTTCCTGAACCAATACGTATATTGCTTACCGGATATGCCGATATTAATGCTGTTATTGATGCGATAAATAGAGGGCAGGTTTATAAGTATATTCAAAAGCCATGGAGAGAAGACGATTTGCAGATCAATATTGAAAAAGCCTTTGAAATTTATATGCTTAGAAAAGAAAATAGAGAACTAACAGAAAAGCTCCTGATAGCAAATAAACAATTAGAATATCTTTTGAGGCAAGATCCTCCTAGCTAGTCCTTCTCGTATATTAAGAAAATTATGAATAAGTGGGGATTGATTTTCTTGTTATTTTGTCTTACTGTCTTTTTAAAAGAAGCAAAGTCTCAGAATATTTCTAATGAAGGAACAGACTTTTGGGCGGTATTTCCATCTCATGACCCATCCCTCGATCTTATAACTAGACTTCCTGCACTTGCTAATATTACAATTTATGTAACTGCAAAATCTGCTTCCTTCGTGACAGTAAGGTGTGGCTCTGCTGCCCCTATCTCCAAGCCCATTCCGGCAAATACTGCGGTACCCTTTGTGGTCAATCGTTCACAGGCCTACATAGACCAGACTGAAGCCAATGCTGATGCCCCCTACAATAATCGTGGTATCCATATAGAAGTACGCAATGGATTTCCCAAAGTTGCCGTCTATGCGCATATATTTGCAGGCTTCCGTTCTGCTGCGTCATTAATACTTCCCGTAGAATCATTGGGCCAGAAATACATGTCCATGAACTATACTCAGACGCTGGGGGGAAATAATTTACTTACCCTCGTAGCGACCGAGGACAATACCCGGCTTTTAATTAATGATAATGGGAATGTAAAGGAAGTAGATTTTAAAAAAGCCGGAGAAATATTCGAATATATGGCGGTAAGTGGACGTGATCTAACAGGAGTTACCGTGGAAGTCGATCCTTCGTCTCCGGATAACTGTACTAAACGTTTTGCTGCTTTTTCAGGGAGTACTTCTGTCTCAATTGGTTGCGTCGAGCGACCAGATCTCTCCAGGGATCCGCTTTTTCAGCAGCTTTATCCTACCGTCAGTTGGGGGAAAGAATATGGCGTTGCCCCGTTTATTGACAGACGGTACATTGCCCGGATACTTGCGGAAGAAAATAATACTGTGGTCAAAATTAACGGTGTAGTCATTGCTACGCTTGGGAAAGGCCAGTTTTATACGACTGAAGAAAAGATCGAGGGTATTTTTGTTTCTGCATCAAAACGGGTAAGTGTTGCTCAATATTCACTTACCCAAAAATGTTCAGGTATAGATGGTTTTTTGAAACATGGAGACCCCGAAATGGTATTGCTTAATCCCATAGAATTCAATATCAAAGCAGTTACTATGTTTTCGTCAACTGCTGAGGCCATAGCCGAACGCTATATCAATGTGATTATAAAAACCAAAGCTAGAAATACGTTTAGGATAAATGGTGCTTTGGTACAGAATGGCTGGAAGAGCTTTCCTTCAAATCCCGACTATTCTTACCAGCAGTTGCCTATTACAGAAATAAGCTCCAACCTCTCAGCCGCAGAAGGTTTCAATGCCATAGCTTACGGTTTCGGAGATGCAGAATCATATGCATATTCTGCCGGTACCAATCTGGCGGCAAATAATTATTTACTCATAAACAATACGATAACAAATATTGATGCCCCCAATGCCTGCATTGATCAGCCTTCTGATTTTAAGATCATTCTTCCTTATATAGCTCAAAGGATTAGTTGGCAGTTGAATAATGAAGCAGCCATACCCGGATCACTAACTTATAAAGAAGTGATCACAACCTCAGGTGAAGTAGCGTACCAGTATTCACTTAATCAAGACAGAAAATTTACTGAATTACGTACCGAGCGGATAAAGGTCATAGCTGAAGCACCAAATGCCAATAATTGTCTGGCTGGTGATATAGAATATAATTTTGAGTTTGAGGTATATCCCATTCCTAGCGTCGATTTTAGTCTGGATGCCTTGTCTTGTCCAGATGCTGAACTTCCCTTTACAGACAGAAGCAATTCCAATATAGCTGACAAACCTATAAACAAATGGCTTTGGCATTTTGGTGATGGCGAGACTTCTACCGAGCAGAATCCTGTGCATTTATACAAGCAAAGTGGAGAATATACGGTTACCTTATTTGCCGGACTAGATGACGGTTGTATGAATGAAATAGTCAAAAAAATCACCATCTTACCAAAAATTAACGCGGGTTTTCAAGTTGCGGCCCAGGGGTGTGTAAATACTGATCTGCTGTTGACAGACCAATCTTCGGTAGCTAGCGGTACCATAGTAAAATGGACATGGGATTTTGGAGATGGTAAAACTCCTGTAGTCAGAACCAGCAAAATACCTTTTGGCTATCAATATACGCAGTCAGGCACCTATACCATCACACTTGTCGCCGAGACAGCCAATAGCTGCGTTAGCCTGGCTACACAGCAAGAAGTGATTATCTACGATCTTTCCAACTCAGATTTCCTGCTCCCCGAAGTGTGTGCTGAAGATGACCTCGCGATTTTTATCAATAAATCAGGAAATCAACAAGGGAATACAGCAGGCCTGACTTTTACCTGGGATTTTGGTGATCCTGCTTCTGGAGCGGCCAACACTTCTACACAAGTTAACGGCGCTCACAAGTATGGGATGGCTGGTCAGTATATTGTAACGCTGACAGTGAGAAATACAAGTGGCTGCAGCACTATATTAAAAAAGAACTTTACAGTTAATGGATCACAGATCACCGCCAGTTTTGACATACTTAGTCCCACTACTACCTGCGGCAACAAAGTGGTCATGGTAAAAAATAATTCAAGTGTAAACTCCGGGGTGATCACAAAAATAGCCTGGTATATGGATGTTGTAAACCGGCCAAATGAAGTAATAATTGACGAAGAACCTGAACCGGGAGAAGCATACGAATACCTTTATCCAAACTTTACGACACCTTTTCCCAAAGTAGTGACCGTCCGGTTAGTAGCTTATTCGGGTACAAAATGCAGTGAAATCATCGAAAAGCAGATTACACTCCAACCTTCGCCGATACTTGTTTTTGACAATATGCCAGATGTCTGTCTGAACGCCGGAAAATTGACTGTTGTACAAGCAAAAGAAACACTTGGGGTGCCGGGCCAAAGTTCCCTCAGTGGACCGGGGATGGATACGGATGGTAAATTTGACCCGATGCTGGCTGGCTTGGGGGCACATACCTTAACTTTTAACTTTACCACAGCTGATGGCTGTACAGACACAGTCAGACAAACCATCACCGTTAACCCAATCCCCATTCTGACTATAGATAGTGAAATTTATGTGCTTGCCGGTGGAAAAAGGAAGATAGTTGCCAGTGCTACGGGCGATGGTCTGACATTTAAATGGTCACCTTCAATCGGTCTTGATAGAGACGATGTATTAAACCCAACAGTAACCGGAGAAGAAGATATGGTGTATACCCTTACGGTATCTACTGCGCAAGGTTGTAACATTGTTAAGCTTATAAAACTAAATGTCCTGGAGGGACTAAAACCAGCTAATGCATTTAGCCCTAATGGCGACGGTGCAAATGATACCTGGTTGATCGAATATGTGGACACCTACCCCGATGTGACCGTTCAGATTTTTACCCGTCAGGGTGTTCGTATATTTTACAGTAAGGGTTATGCTGAGCCTTTTGATGGAAATTTTAAAAATGAAGCTTTACCTGTCGGAACTTATTACTATATTATCAATCCAAATAATAAAAAGAAAAGCATAACGGGATCATTAACTATATTAAGGTAAATTGAAAATTTCAAGCTATATAATATTCCTATTATTGATGCTGAGCATCAATGCTGATGCACAACAAAGGCCTCATTACACTCAATATATATTTAATAATTACCTGCTCAATCCTGCCCTGAGCGGAATGGAGAATTATACTGATGTAAAATTGGGTTATCGTAAACAGTGGACAGGTATTGATGATGCACCTAAAACTTCATTTGTGTCGGCCAACTGGAGCCTTGGGGGCGAGTATCTATGGAGAAATGCACTTTCATTACCTGAAAAGGGTGAAGATCCGATGAGCAGGAATTATATGCAAAACTATACAGCTTCTCCTGCACATCACGGGGTGGGAGTAGTAGTAGTTATGGATGATGTAGGCCCATTATCAAGAATAGATGCAAGCCTTACTTACGCATATCATCTGCAATTAGGCCAGCGGCTTAATTTGTCCGTAGGCGTAGCTGCAGGAATTTCCAGAATTGGCCTGGATATTAATGCGCTAGATTTTGGGCCAATTGAGGATCCTGCCGTTAGAAATACGATCGTAAGTCAGATCAAACCTGATCTTGGAGTAGGCCTATGGCTATATGGATCCAGTTTTTTTGCAGGGGCATCCATACAACAGATCCTGCCTCAGAAACTGGTGTTTACTGGTGTGCCTACTGAGTTTAGTACTGGAAAGGAGATTCCCCATTTTTTTGTGACTACTGGTTACAGGTTCTTCATTGCTGAAGATATTGCTGCAACGCCTTCAGTCATGGTAAAGCATGCGAGTCCTGCACCAATGTCTCTGGATGCGAATTTAAAGATTTCATTCAAAGACAGGCTTTGGGTAGGGGGTAGCTACCGGAAAAATGATTCTTACTCCGGTATGGTAGGGGTAAATATCAATAAGCTAGTGAATCTTACCTATGCATATGATTTTGTAACATCCCAATTAAATACAGTAAGTAATGGCAGCCACGAAATCGTATTAGGGCTGCAGCTGAATAATGTATATGAAGTGCTGAGCTCCAATAAAATGTGGTAGCAGATTAAAAGCCTCCTGATAAAGATGTTCTTAAAGCTCTTTCCTTAATCTCGCTACCGGAATATTCATTTGCTCTCTATACTTGGCTACTGTTCTTCTTGCGATATTATAACCTCTGTCTTTAAGTATTTCAGTCAATTTCTCATCTGCAAGTGGTTTACGCTTATCCTCATTGCCTATACAGTCTTCCAGGATCTTTTTAACCTCTTTATTGGATACCTCTTCACCACTTTCCGTCTGAATAGCTTCAGAGAAAAACGATTTTAACAGAAACGTACCAAATTCAGTCTGCACATATTTAGAATTGGCTACCCTGGATACGGTAGAAATATCCATATCTATTTTGTCAGCAATATCTTTCAATATCATCGGACGCATTTTTCTTTCATCACCAGTAAGCAGGTACTCGTACTGGTATTGCATAATAGCATTCATTGTTTTCAGCAGCGTTTGCTGCCTTTGCTTAATCGCATCGATAAACCATTTAGCCGAATCCAGCTTTTGCTTCACAAATTGTACGGCTTCCTTAAGTTTCTTGTCTTTCTGAGAAGCCTTATCGTAATGATCAAACATATCTATATACGAACGGCTTACTCTCAGCTCAGGTGCATTTTTAGAATTCAATGTAAGGATTAGAATGCCATCGTTATTAGAAACGTGAAAGTCAGGGATTACCTGTAATTGTTTGGTAGTAACCTGATTAGAATCTCCTGGTTTAGGATTGAGTCTTAGGATTTCAGCAATGATTTCTTTTAGGTCTTCACTGTTTAAGCCTAAAGATTTCTCCAGCTTATCGTAGTGTTTTTTGGTAAACTCATCCAGATAGTGTTCAACTATTTCAATCGCCTTCCGGATAATCGGGTTGTTTGGGTCCTTACGTTTCAGCTGTAATGTCAGACATTCCTGCAAATCTCTGGCAGCAATGCCCGGAGGATCAAAACTCTGGATCACCTTTAGCATGTCCAATACATCTTCTTCTTCGACCATCACATTTTGAGAAAAGGCAAGATCGTCTATCATCGAGGTTATTGGTCGGCGCAGGTATCCGTCATCATCCAAACTTCCTATTATTTGCTTTCCTATTATGAAATCATGATCTGACAAAGGAACCAGATCCAGCTGTTCCTGCAAACTCTCAAAAAAGGTGCTTTCTATTGCAATAGGAGTTTCCTTTTTTTCTTCGTCATCATCATTGTTGTTATAAGATGTGCTATAATCGTTGACATTGTCATCTTGAAGGTAATCGTCTACATTAAACTCATCAGTGTTTTCTTCTTTCGAGCCAGCATCATATTCCTCAGGCCCGTCGTTTAGGTCATCATATTCATTTTTCGGTTCTTCAGCAATCATCAGGCTTGGATCTTCAAGGGCCGGATTTTCCTCAAGTTCTTCTTTAATTCGTGTATCTAATGCGACAGTTGGCACCTGCAGCAATTTTATAAATTGAATTTGCTGAGGGGATAATTTTTGAAGTAGTTTTTGTTGTAGATGTTGTTTTAGCATATGTGGCAGAAATGGTATTAACCAATGTCAAAAATACGTATTTTCGTTAAGATAACAGAAATTTGTTAAACCTGTTTTACACTTTAGGCTCCCAACCCTTTTCATAAGTACGGCTCCATAACCTTTGCGCATCCTTATCTCCAATAATATGGCCATTTTTAGCGTCAATCTTTAAATCATGACCTACTCTTAGTGAAATGTTACCCAGCTGCATTGCTACTGTACTTTTGTGACCCAGTTCTACATCACAGTTAGGGCGTCTGTTATTTCTTATCGCATCCAGGAAATCCATTACATGCAAATTATCCATTCCCAGACTTGGACTGGCTGTATTTCTACCTTCCATAGTTTCAGCTCCGGTACCTGGCTTAACATCCGCTATCAGTTTGCCCTGTAAGTCATAAATTTTATAGGCATCCTCACCAGTGTCCAGACTTCCCTTTTCACCATAGAAGATAATTCCTCTTTCCTGTCCTTCAATCTTTCTTCCATTTCGGCTTCTGTTTTCCCACACCAAAGACACATTGCCCGGATAGTCTATGGCTACTATTTGTGTATCAGGAGTTTCCCAGTCGTCTTTAAATTGATATATACCTCCTGAAGAACTGACGCGGATCGGATAGTCGACACCAAGACCCCAACGCGCCACATCCACTTCATGTGTTCCATTGTTTAGCGCTTCGCCCGTTCCCCAATGCCAAAACCAGTGCCAGTTGTAATGGATCAGACCATCTTTATAAGGCATTCTGGGTGCAGGGCCCTGCCATAAATCATAGTCCAGCCACTCCGGTACATCTCCGGGTTTGAGAAAGTTCTCTTTTCGCGCATTGGTATACCAGGTTTTAGCCATATAAACACGGCCTATTATTCCTTCATGTAATAATTTAATCCCTTTTGTAAGTGTAGGCGCGGAGCGCCGCTGTGCACCCATCTGTACTATGCGGTTGTATTTTCTTGCAGCAGCTACAGCCAGCTCACCTTCATTTGGATTATGGCTTAAGGGTTTTTCCACATATACATGTTTACCTGCCTGACAGGCCATAATGGTAAGTGGGGCATGCCAATGGTCGGGTGTGGCAGTATAGATAGCATCAATTGTTTTGTCTTCCAAAACTATGCGCAGGTCTTTTTCAGATTTTGGAGGAGTAGTCTGCCCTGCATCCATAATGGTTTTGATGGCCTTAGGTATTGTTCTTGTATCTACGTCGCAGACTGTAGCAATATGGGTGTTTTTCTGGCGGGCGAAAGTGCCGCCCATGCTATTGCCCCTGCTGTTTACACCTATCGTAGCCATATTAATTCTTTCGTTGGCACCTATTATATTTCTGTAACTCTTTGCACTAAATCCTGATCCGGTACCTCCAAAAACGTTCTTTCCCAATGCATTGCCTCCAATGGACAGGGCTGCTGTTCCAATACCTATTTTTTTAATAAAATCTCTTCTGGAGTTGGTTGTCATATTTTGCATATTTGGTTGATCAATAAATTTAGTAAAACAATCTGGGATTTAGTTCATTTTAAGAATAGAGTTAAGAACGGAAAGAAAAGTAGGTTTGCAACCTTGTTCAAGTAGACGATTTGGTGCCCATTCGCTATGCATTCGCTGTTGACAGGGTATTGGCTAAGGGTTGAGGAAGGGTTGGTTAGGGGTTGGTATACCCCACAGCCCTTCCAACCCTTACTCAATGCCCTCCGAAGACTTACCCAAGCGTAACCGCATCCCGAACGGATATAGAGGTGTGTATCTAAGTAAAATGTTCGGAATTCTTTTGCTTTTGCTGCCGGATTGTATAACTTTAGGTAAATCAAATCAATTATCTATGGGCTTTGTTAAAGAATTTAAAGAGTTTGCTGTTAAAGGCAGTGTAATGGATCTTGCTGTGGGTGTTATTATCGGAGGTGCCTTTGGTAAAATAATTGACAGCGTTGTTAAAGATTTAGTGATGCCTTTAATATCTGCTGTAATAGGCTCGGTTGACTTTAGCAATATGTATATCGTACTGAAAGGTACCGTTGACAATGGCCTGGCGCTTGATAAGGCCAGAGAAGTCCCTGATACAGTAATATTTGCTTATGGTAATTTTATTACCGTTGCCATTAACTTTTTATTGCTTGCGCTGGCAGTTTTTATGTTGGTAAAAGGGATTAATTCTTTGAAACGTAAACAGGAAGCTGCTCCTGCGGCACCTGCGGCTCCCTCCAGAGAAGAAGTTTTATTGGCAGAGATCAGAGATGCGCTTAGATCTAAATAGGCTTTAGCTTTCCGTACGATTGGCACCTGATCTTTGTCAAGATAACGGACAATGGATCAAGTGCTTTTTTATTCCTGCATATTTTTACCGATAGAATGATATACTTTACCGATGTTTTGACCTAATATGGGTGCACGATGTTGGTAGGTGTTCCGGTTGTGCCTACATTTGAAGAAATAAACGGGAATAATTAAATTTATAATTCCTAATGGTTAGTCACCATTAAGAATTGATTAACATAACGAAAATGGATAACGTAACAAATAGCAATAGTTCCAGCAGATTGTGGAGTGGTTTGATCTTATTACTGGTAGGACTTGTGTTTTTTTTAGATAACATCGGTGTAAATATCCCTCACTGGGTGATCAGTTGGCATACATTGCTGATCGTGATTGGATTACTTGTGGGATATAAACGCAATTTTGATGGAGGCGGCTGGCTGATTATGGTCCTGATAGGAGGCTTCTTCACCCTTGAAGACATCACTAACTACGACATGTCAAAATATTATTTTGCTGTGGCTTTTATCATTCTTGGGCTGTATCTGATCTTTAAACCTAAAAGAAAACAGTCTTTTAAAGCCCAATGGAAAAATAAATGGGATTCAAAGAATGCAGATTTTGGTAATTTGAACGATCCTGCCGAACCAGTAGCTGAAAAGGTGTACACAGATATAGACAAGCATGATATCCTGGATTCTGTAAATGTTTTTGCAGGAACGCATCAAAATGTGTATTCTAAAAATTTTAAGGGTGGTGAAGTGGTCGCCATATTTGGTGGATGTGATCTCAACCTTACGCAGACTGACTTTGAGGGTATTATAATTATAGAGGTTGTGGCCGTATTTGGTGGGGTAAAAATTATTGTCCCTCCCAGCTGGGAAGTAAAATCTGAAGTTACTGCTGTGTTTGGAGGGATGGATGATAAAAGAGCCGTAGGGCCTGCCAATGATCAGCCAAAGAAAATATTGATCATCAAAGGAGTAGCCATGTTTGGTGGGGTAGAGATAAGAAATTTTTAATTCAAACTCATTATTAGATCCTGATATATTTTGACAACCAGACCTTTATCAATTATTCAGATACAAAAGATAGCTGCTTCCATATTTTTGGTATGGGTAGCAGTTTTCATTTTTCTGTTTTATTATACGCTGAATTTCAGTATCATGATATCGGTTTCGGATAGCTTGGTTACCAATGGCCTGCTTGCTGTGGCCTGTATAAGTTTGAGTAATCTGCTTGGTTATTATCAGCCTAAGAATGAAACCATTTTGTTTATACTGGTGCTAACCTTGATGCTTGCGCTTATTATTACCTTTGCGAGTAAGTTTTTGCTGGCCATGCTGTTTATGGACGACAAGACTTATCTCAGTTTTCTAAACCTTTCTTTGCTGATAAGATTTGTGATCTTGTTTGTGTTTATCGCCTGGTGTGCCCTGGCCAATATTTTATGGTACAGGCTTGAAGAGCAATCAGCTACGCAGGACCGCCTGCTTACTGCTCAAAACTTAAGTAAAGAGGCTGAATTGAATAAGTTGAGACACCAGTTGCAACCTCATTTTTTATTTAACAGCTTGAACTCTGTATATGCACTGACCATTGTAAATCCGAAAGAGGCGGGTACGATGATTACTAAGTTAGCCGCCTTTTTGAGAGGGACACTTAAACGTGATGATGAAGTATGGGTAGCCGTGAGCGAGGAGATGGAGTACATACAACTCTACCTGGATATTGAAAAAGTCAGGTTTAGCCACAGACTAAATATACAGGTAGAAGTAGAGGAAGATACCATGGAATTATACCTGCCGGGTACCTTACTGCAACCCATTGTAGAAAATGCCATAAAGTTTGGATTGTACAATACTTCGTCTGCAATAACGATCTCTATGTTTGTAAAGGTAGAGAATAACGTGCTGGTAGTAAAGGTTCAGAATCCTTATGATCCTGAGATGAGGGCAACCGGAGGTACAGGTTTTGGTTTGTCGGCCATTAAAAGAAGATTATATTTGCTGTTTGCCGATGAAACTTTACTGCAAACACAAGCTACCGACGATAATTTTTTTATAACTACGCTTAAAATACCTCAAAAGAATGATAAGAACTATATTGATTGATGATGAGTCTCTGGCCAGAGATATTGTGAAGCATTATTTAAGTGATTTTCCGGAGATTGAGGTGGTAGCCGAGTGCAGTGATGGTTTTGATGGTTTAAAAGCAATTACCCAACATCAGCCAGACTTTATTTTTCTGGACATACAGATGCCAAAAATTAATGGTTTTGAAATGCTGGAGCTGGTAGAAAAGCCCCCGGCAGTAATATTTACGACTGCGTTTGATGAATATGCCATCAAAGCTTTTGAAGTAAATGCCATAGATTACCTGCTAAAGCCTATTGAAAAAAGCAGGTTTGACCTGGCTATTCAGAAGCTGCCCTTAAGGCTGGCCAATGCCGAAGGAGTGGCCACACAGGAATTGCTGGATTCTGCTGCGATGAGTCCGGCACAGAATAATAGGGTAGTGGTAAAGAAAAATGGAGTCATTAAGATCATTGCGGTAACAGATATCCATTACCTCGAAGCAGATGATGATTATGTGAAAATGAGTACTACAGAGGGAATTTTTCACAAAAATAAGACCATGAGCTTTTTTGAGCACACTTTAGATCCTGGGCAGTTTATCCGGATACACCGCTCCTATATCATAAACCTTGCCCAAGTAACCCGCATAGAACTAAAAGAAAAGGACAGTTATATCGTACTTTTGAAGTCTGATATATGGTTGCCGGTAAGTAAAACAGGTTATGTAAAATTAAAAACCGCATTAGGTTTATAATTACCTTTTAATAATTACTTGCAATTATTAAAAAATCACACTATATTTGCACCTCTTAATTAAAAAAATAGTCTAAGATATAATACAGTTATGAAAAGAACATTCCAACCTTCGCAAAG
Organism: Pedobacter psychroterrae; assembly: GCF_004331695.1. Classification (GTDB taxonomy): domain Bacteria; phylum Bacteroidota; class Bacteroidia; order Sphingobacteriales; family Sphingobacteriaceae; genus Pedobacter; species Pedobacter psychroterrae. The sequence continues at coordinate 349,365 of NZ_SJSL01000002.1, forward strand.
AAAGAGAAGAAACAAGCATGGCTTCCGCGAAAGAATGGCTACAGCAAACGGTAGAAGAGTATTAGCTTCACGTCGTGCAAAAGGAAGAAAAAGATTAACGGTTTCAAGCGAAGGCCGTCATAAAGCATAGTTTTTGATTGCAGCACTTTGCTGAGTGTTAGCAGATCAAAACAATCTGCAAGATAGCTATCAAGAACATGAACACATTTAATAAAGAAGAACGGTTGTGCAGCAGGAAGTTAATTGACTTGCTGTTTAAAGACGGTTCTTCTTTTTTATTATACCCTTTTCGTGTATCCTATCTGTTTACGGATACACCACATTCCTTCCCTGTACAGGTTGTGATCAATGCTTCCAAGAAGAGATTCAGGAGAGCGGTAGACCGAAATCTGATCAAACGCAGATCAAGAGAGGCTTATAGATTACAAAAACAAATACAACTTTATTCATTGCTTACAGATCGCGAAGATCTGCTGTTGCTTTCATTACAATTTGTTGGGAAGCAGATTTATGATTATTCGTTTTTTGAGAAAAAACTGTCAGCTGTTTTTAAACGACTGGTGTCAACCATTGAACTGAGCAATACCGATGGGATTAATTAAAACTTTATTAGGCTGGATCTTTTTGATCCTGATAAAAGGCTATCAATGGCTGTTATCACCTTTGCTCGGAGCAAGTTGCAGGTTTACACCCACCTGTTCGCAATACGGCATAGAAGCGATCAAAAAGCACGGCCCTTTTAAAGGGGGCTGGCTGACTTTAAAGCGCATCGGCAGGTGTCACCCCTGGGGAGCCCATGGCCATGATCCTGTCCCTTAACAATTAATATTATGGCTATTATAATTCAAATCGAAACCGCTACACAAGTCTGCTCTGCTGCTATTTCTGAAAATGGCAAGACCATTGCCCTGAAGGAAGAAAAGGCGAGTAATATCCATGCCGGTAGCTTGACTTTATTTATAAAAGAGGTTATGGATACTGCAGGCCTGCAGTTTGCGGATATAGATGCTGTGGCCGTAAGTAAAGGCCCGGGTTCTTATACAGGCCTGAGGATCGGAGTATCCACTGCCAAAGGATTGTGCTTTGCGCTGGATAAACCATTAATTGCCATAGATACGCTTCAAATGATGGCAGCCGGATTTATGATTGATCAGCCATATTATTCAGGGATGGTCTGCCCGATGATCGATGCCAGGAGAATGGAAGTGTTTACTGGATTATATGATAAGGATTTGAAAGAAGTAACGCCTGTTGCTGCGCAGATTATTGATGAGCATAGCTTTGCAGAAGTATTGGCATCAAATAATGTAAGCTTTATAGGTGACGGGGCTGAAAAGTGTAAAGCAGTGCTGCAACATGAGCATGCATCATTCTCTGATGTTAATTTTAACTCTGCGACCAATATGAGCAAACTTTCATATGAGGCATTTGCTGCTGCTAAATTTGTAGATGTAGCCTATTTTGAACCTTTTTATTTAAAGGATTTCGTGCTGACCACACCTAAAAAGAGGTAGTAAACCCAGTTAACCGTAATGTTACTTCTTTTTGGAAAATACGCTGAAAAGACGTCTAAAGAAGCTAGTTTCCTCCTCATCCAGTCCGGGCATATAGCTGCTGTTTTGAGGATGTTCTACGAAATAACCAAACTTAATCCCTATGCCTGCATATACTGCAAAACTGTTATAGCCGGTTCCGATAGCTCCGTTGTGCTTGTTTATCTTTGTCTGATCTATGGTATTAAACGCATTGTTGGTTCCCAGGTAGACTTCAAAATTTGGCGTCTGATACATTCCCTGGGCACCCAGCATAAAAAGATTTGCCAAATTGTAGGAAGGGTTGATGCTGGCAGAGAAATTATTAAAATTAAATCTATTTACCAGTGTTGCATCGCCACCTTTAAAGAATAGATTTTTTGACAATACCAAGCTGGGGGTATAGCTGCCATAGGATTTGGAAATGAGGAAATCTGCTCTGGCATTGGTGGGGCTGTAAAAGCCGGTATTGTCATCTTTAGGATTAGCTACTTCAGCAGCAATCCTGTTTTCAAGGTAAGCAACATCTCTCTCAGCCGCCGATGTGATCCTCACAGGTGTATCAAATTGCTGAAGGGAGGTTTCTTTCCATCTGATAAAGCCCAGGTCTTTTATATTGGCCATGATAAATACACCGCTTTTTGCGGTGTATGTAGTGCCCAGGCTTATAGCAAGGCCGGGATTTTTAAAGCTCGGCAAAAAGGATTTGTTGCTTAGCTTACTGCCTTCTACAAAACTTGTACGAAAGTCACCCTCAAGGGCCATTCTTATTTCGTCCTGTACCGGATCAAAGGTAAAACTGGTATTGGCCAGGTTGAGGCTATTGTATAATATGCCGCTCAGGATACTGATTTTGGCACCGAAAGCCAGTTTTTTATTATAGTTTTCTCTATAGCTCAGGCTAAACTGATGGTATGACTGCACCCTGTCAAAGCTATTGAAGGAGTTTGCTAAAGGGATATTGATGTAATTGGGATTTGTTTTATAGTTGTCCAGAATGTCGAGACTTTCTCTGTTGTAGTTAAATTCGACGTCGGTACGCAACTGCCATGAAAAACCCAGCTCTTTGTGATACTTATAGGATTTAAATATTTTATAATTAAACAAATATATATTGGGGCTCTGCAGCAGCATATTTAAATATTTGTTTTGCGACAAGCTGTCTTTGGTGGTAGAAAGTCCGGTCCTGGCAAGTAAACGAAATAGTTGGTCATTGCCATCAGTATTTGCATTTATAGTCAGATTAGGTAAAAAGAAATTGGAGGCATATTGGCGTGAATAGTCCAGTACAAATGTTTTTTGGGCAGTATTTTCAAATCCATCAAACATGGTCTTGGTATTAAATAAGCCATATTGCTGCGCTTTTGATTGGTTAGCAAAAAATACCAGGCAACAGAGAAAGGTGAATTTTCTTAACATAATATAGACGTAACCCAATAAAGCTAATGAATTAAATTTATATGTCAGGGTGCGATTATTAATGAATCGATGTTAATAGCTAAAGAATCTGTGATTATTTGCTGGTTTTTATTGATCAGCATATTTGTTTGAAATTTGCCATTGTCCCCATTTAGCTGGTAGGTGAAAGAGGAATAGTTCTTCAGCCCATTTTCTGAAATCATGTGCTTGTAATAAGTTGAAAAGCTGTTTTTTCTAAAAATATCAGTGGAATGCGGCAGGTCCACAAAAAAGCTGATGCATGCTGTATTGGGAAGCAGATTTATGGTATAGCTATACCCTTTGTCATTAATTAATAACCGGTTATTCTTATAACTGTTTAAGAATGATTGTATTGTGCTTGCATTGTTGGCAAATACCAGGTAATTGTCAATAATGGTATAATAAGGCCGCTTAAATTTTTTGAATGGTTCTCCAAAATAGGCATACAATAGGGTTTCTTCCCGGAAAAGCCTTATTTCTTCATTGTATTCTGTACTCAATTCCAAAAGAAGCTGATCTGTTTTATCACCATTGCTCAAATTAATTGCACCTAGCCTTTCGGTAGTACTGAGCTGGAATGTTATGATCTGGTCCTTAAAGTATTTTGGAAATACTTGTGCCAGGTCGAGGTGGTACTTTTGGTTAATCTTTTCGGTGGTATTTTCAATGGCTTCATCAGTCTTTTGTGTTAGCAACCACTTATCTAATAATGGTTTCCAATTGGCGTAGTTGTCAATGGTAAAAACTGAATAATTTGCCGTATTGATCGGTAAAATATTAGTAATAGTGATTTTTTGAGGGGCTAGTTTGGCAAATAACTGGTAATAGTTATTGGCATCATTTGCTTTCGTGGTTCCGGTTAGCAACACTTTATCTTTGCTATAATTGTAAACCAAAGAGGCAAATGAGTTTTGATTATTGAGTATGGAAAGCTCACCAGTTAATTTCCCTGGTATTACTGATTTGAGCAGTACCGGAAGTTTTGCAAAGTTAATATACAGTTCTGCAAGACTTGTCTTTGAAAGCCTGCTGTTTAATTTAATGTACTCGACAAATTCATTGTTCTTTTCAAATTTTGCAGCAATGACATCCCGGATAGGTTTGTCCGAACTTGAAAGCAGTAATAAATTGTCCTTCACACCGAAATAAAAAACAGAGCTGTCTGTCAGTGTAATCCGGGTGATTGCCTTTTCTTCTTGCAGCAAGGCCTTGCTGGATTTTAATGCAGCCAGTAACTGGGTGATGGTAGCTTCCTGATTAATCTGGGTGGTGTAGAGTAAATCTATTTTTCGGTTTTCTGCCGGTACCAGACTTATATATATGCCTTGCTGATCTATTATACTGTTAATTGCCGGAACATTTAGCAAATGATTCTTTAATGAAACCATCTGGTTATAATTTTCTTCACCAATTATTTCAGAAAATAAAGGTTGGCTTTTGAGGATGTCAAGAATACTTTTGTCATTCTGAAAGGATAATATCACCGCAGAATTATTCACAGCAGCGTGCAGATCGTTATCATTATTTTCCCGTTCAGTATTCAGCCTGCTAAAGTAGAGGTATGCCATGGTGATGATGGCAGTAAATAATACGATAACTACGACTAGGATCCTTTTCATGACTTGTATAGACAAACTTAGACAAAAGCAGGCAGCAATCATGGGTTCAGTTGAAAAAAGTTTGTTAAGTTTGCTTTATAAAATGCCTGGAGTAATGAGTAAACGTATATTGGTAACTGCATCATTATTTGGTGCCACAGCTGTAATACTTGGTGCCTTTGGGGCGCATGGCTTAAAAAGTTTAATAGATCAAAATGCATTGGCAATCTGGACAAAAGGAGTGGAATACCAGTTTTACCATACTTTTGCTTTGCTGTTTCTGTACCTCTTTGCTGCAAAAAGAGCTGGTAAGCTTGTTAAACTCGCCTATGGGTTTTTTACCTTCGGTATTTTACTGTTTTCCGGGTCACTTTATCTGCTTGCCACACGCAGCATATTGGATATTGGCTTTGTAAATTACATAGGCCCGGTAACACCCGTCGGGGGTCTTTTATTCATCTGTGGTTGGCTATCCTTATTTTTTGCGGCTTTAAAAAATGACAATGCTTGATTTCCATGAACCGGATTTTGAAGAAAGAGAAACCCTTTTTATAGAGGTAGTTCTGCCGCTTTCATTAGCAAAGAATTATGTTTACAGGGTGCCTTTTGAGCTAAATGACCAGATCGCTGTTGGAAAGAGGGTGGTTGTCCAGTTTGGCAAGAACAAGATCTATACTGCTTTAATCAGAAGCATAGATCTTGTTGCGCCATCGGTCTATGAAGCGAAATATATCATTGATGTGGTAGATTCTTATCCGATTATCACCGTGGAACAGCTGCAGTTGTGGGATTGGATGACCGGTTATTATTTGTGTAATGAAGGAGATGTTATGTCCGCAGCATTACCCGCAGGTTTAAAACTGGCAAGTGAGACGATCATAGTGTTAAAAGAAGAAGCCACCTGGGCAGAGGGAGTGCATACCGGAAAAGAAGAAACTATCCTCCATGCATTGAAAAGCAGGCCCCGGTTAACGATTGATGATGTCATGGCTTTGCTGGGACAGAAAACCGTTTATCCGGTAATTAATTCCCTGCTGGACAAAGGTATGGTTTACATAGCTGAGGAGGTGGTAGAGAAATATAAGCCTTTATTAAAGTCATTTATAGCATTAAGTTCCTTTTATCAGGATCAGGATAACCTGAAACAGCTTTTTGTTATTTTGGAAAGAGCACCTAAGCAATTAAATGCACTGCTGGCTTATTTAAAACTGTCACGGCTGCAGCCCGTTGTTTCTAAGCAACAATTAGTGGAAGAAAGTGAATGTGGCACGGCGGCTTTAAAAACACTGCTGGATAAAGAGATTTTTACTGTTTCTAAAAAACCAGTAAGCAGGCTCAAAGATAATACGGATGATTTTATATTAAATTTTGAGTTGAGCAAGGCCCAAAACCATGCATTGCAACAAGTAGAAGAGTCATTTTCTGTGAAAGATGTGGTGTTATTGCATGGCGTTACGGCGTCGGGCAAGACCCAGATCTACATAAAGCTGATAGAAAAGGCAATAGAAAAAGGAGGACAGGTATTGTTCTTGTTGCCAGAAATAGCATTGACCACACAGATTGTAGAGCGGATACAACGGTATTTTGGTGACGCTATTGGGGTTTATCATTCAAAATTTAACAATAATGAACGCGTAGAGATCTGGAATAAAGTGCTGAATGGAAAGTACAGGGTAGTTTTGGGTGCCAGAAGTGCAGTGTTTTTGCCATTTAAAGAGTTGAAACTCATTGTAGTCGATGAAGAGCACGAGTCGTCGTACAAGCAACAAGAACCTGCCCCACGGTATCAGGCCAGAGATGCAGCTATTTATCTTGGCCATTTACATGGTGCCAAAGTAGTTTTAGGATCTGCAACGCCTGCTATTGAGAGTTATTATAATGCGGCATCAGGTAAGTATGGGCTGGTGACGATAATGGAGCGCTATGGTGGAGTCGAACTTCCGGTACAGGAGGTAATCAGTATTGCTGAAGAGACTAAGCGTAAAAAAATGGTTTCTTATTTTTCCAGCAAGCTGGTGGACGAGATTGCCAATACACTTGAAAATAAGGAACAGGTTATTTTATTTCAGAACAGAAGGGGGTATGCTACCATTTTGATATGTGCTACCTGTGGTTATGCTCCCAAATGCGTGAACTGTGATGTGAGCCTTACCTATCATAAAACGAGCGGTAAGCTGCACTGTCATTATTGTGGGTATCACCAAAGCAGTATCAATATCTGTCCGGCATGCGGTTCTGTACACATTGAACAAAAAGGCTTTGGCACAGAAAGGGTAGAGGAGGAACTAAGCCTTATCTTTCCTGAGGCAAAAATTGCCCGGCTGGATGTAGACAGTACACGTACAAAGAACGGTTTGCAACAGATTATCTCTGATTTTCAGGATAAAAAGACCAATATATTGATTGGCACTCAAATGGTGGCAAAAGGACTGGACTTTGACAATGTGACATTAATAGGTGTGATCAATGCCGACACTTTATTGAATTATCCTGATTTCAGGGCTTTTGAAAGGAGCTATCAGCTGCTGGCACAGGTAGCTGGAAGAGCCGGCAGACGGGATAAGCAGGGTAGAGTGATCATACAGGCTTACGATGACAATCACAGGATCATTGGGCAGGTTATTGAAAATAAGTACCTGGAAATGTATCAGGAAGAACTTGCCGAGCGTAAACAGTTTAATTATCCTCCATTTACCAGGCTGATCTTTGTTAATATTAAACATAAGGATGCGGATCTGTTGAACGTAGCTTCTGTAAAATTTGCAAATGTCTTAAAAGGTCAGCTGGGCGGCAGGGTATTGGGACCAGAGCAGCCACTTGTGTCGCGGATCAGAAACTATTATATCAAGCAGGTTATTATAAAGTGTGATAAAAGTACTTCCATACAAAAAGTAAAATCGATTTTGAAGGATACCGTTTTACAGTTCCAGTCAGAAAAGGAGTTCAGGTCGCTGAATATACAAATTGATGTAGATCCGTATTAATTTATTGAGATTGATTTTGTGCAGATTAGCTTTTTTATAGCGATACGTTTGAAATTTATATCAGGATTAGTTTTCTAAAAGCTATTTTTGGGATGGTATGGCATATAGGTTTGTAGATAATTACAGGGAACAGGGAGCAAGGAAGAAGTTAGTCGCCCATTTGGAAGCCCGCGGTATTGAAGATAAAAATGTTCTCAAAGCCATAGGCAAGGTTCCGCGTCATTTCTTTTTTGATGAGACTTTCTGGAACCAGGCTTATAAAGATATTGCGTTTCCGATAGGAGATGGGCAAACCATTTCACAACCTTATACCGTTGCTTATCAAAGTGAGCTGCTGCATATTAAAAAAGGCGATAAAGTTTTGGAAATTGGTACCGGTTCTGGTTATCAGACCTGCATATTAATGGAACTTGGGGCCAATGTATATACTATCGAACGGCAGGAAAGTATCTACCGCCATACCATAAGGGTTTTGCCAGGCATGGGCTACAATGCACATTTTTTCTTTGGCGATGGGTCTAAGGGAATTGCAGATTACGCGCCTTATCATAAAATCATCGTAACGGCCGGTGCTCCCTTTGTGCCGGAAATCTTACTCAAGCAGCTTAAAATTGGGGGTATACTTGTGATCCCTGTAGGCGATGAAAATTCGCAGAAGATGGTGACCGTAATCCGTGTGAGTGAAACTGACTATGAACGAATAGAACTGGATACTTTCAGGTTTGTCCCTTTGGTGGGAGATCAGGCCTGGTAGCCTGGATCACACCTATATTTTCATTGCCCTGTCCATCTCGCGTTTAGATTCCCGGTCTTTAATGCTGTCTCTTTTGTCAAATTCTTTCTTTCCCTGAGCCAGTGCAATTTCTATCTTAGCAAAGCCTCTTTCATTTGTAAAAATGCGAAGGGGAACGATAGTATATCCCTTTTCTTCCCCTTTTACTTTTAACTTTCTAAGTTCTTTCTTCTGTAAAAGGAGTGCCCTGTCACGCTTGATATCGTGATGGTGAAAGGAACTGTGACTGTATTCTGAGATATGAAGGTTTCTTACGTATAATATATTGCCGACAAACATGCAAAATGCATCAGACATATTGGCTTTACCCTGTCTGATGGCTTTTATTTCAGTACCCAGCAAGGCCAGGCCAGCATTGAATTTTTCAATGATGTGGTAGTCGAAGTAAGCTCTTTTATTTTTTATTTGAATGTCGTTTTTCATAAGGAACCGCTAATATCTCAATTTTATCTGACAATAAGCACTGGAATTGAAACCCTGTGACGAACAGAATTGACGGTAGTGCCCAGTATCAGGTCTTTTAATCCCTTATGTCCATGAGCTCCCATGACCAGCAGTTCAAGCTTATTTTCCTCTGTTATATTTACGATTGCTTTTACAGTACCGCCATAACCGATATGCGTGCTTGATTTGTATCCGAGTTCGGCTAGGTTAATTCGGTATTTTTCCAGGTTTTCAGCGTCGCTCTGTGTCTCAAAATCAAGAGCAGAGTCGCCATGGTACCGTGCTACCGCAGTTTCGACCACATGTATCAGGAAGTAATGAGCTTGTTTGCCCCCTTGTATCAAGGCATGCCGGATGGTATTCCGGTCATTTTTAGAGAAATCTACTGTTATGCCGATTCTTGCATAATGAATCTTTTCAACTGCCTGGATATTGAGCGCATTGCCATGAGGTGCAATATCGACAGACTGTTTTCTTGAACTAACCAAAGGATAGATGAATATGTAGAGCAATAACAAGCCTATTAGCACGGCCACTGGTATTACAATTGCATAAATATACCACCCTCCATCTGCCGCCCATCCTTTAATCTCCTCAAGTACAAGTTTCACGTTTAACAAAACAATGATCAGTGAACTGATCCAGGCAAGGATCTTTACCCAGGGCTTGATAGCAAATCCTTTCATGGTCTTTTTGTCTGATGTAAAATGGATTAGCGGAATGACCGCAAAACCAAGTTGCAGACTCAATACAACCTGACTCAGGATCAATAAACCTCCAAGAGCATCGTTGCCAAACCATAGAATTGTAAAAAAAGCAGGAATGATGGCGAGTAGGCGGGTAATTAATCTCCTTAACCAGGGCTGGATGCGAAGCTTCAAATGTCCTTCCATTACGATCTGTCCGGCCAGTGTTCCTGTCACGGTAGAGCTTTGCCCTGCTGCAATCAGCGCTATGGCAAAAAGTGCCGGAGCCACATCCCCAAATATATTCTGGAGTAACCTGTGTGCATCCTGTATTTCGGCAACTTCATGCAATCCATTTTTATAAAAGGCTGCTGCTGCAAGGATCAATATGGCTGCATTTACAAAAAAAGCAAGGTTTAGGGCCACTGCAGTATCAATAAAATTGAACTTTATTGCTTCTCTGATGCCTTTGTCATCCCGCTCAAATTTCCTGGTCTGCACCAGGGAGGAATGAAGATATAAATTGTGGGGCATAACGGTAGCACCAATGATCCCTATTGCAATATAAAGTGCTTCTCCGGATAACACCGAGGGCTCAAGGCCTTTTACGATCTCTTTAAGAGAGGGCTCTACGATGAACATTTCTATTAAAAAAGAAACACCTACTATGAACACCATTGAAACAATGAATGCTTCCATCTTGCGCATTCCTTTGTTAAGTAAAAAGAGTAGTAAAACCGTGTCAAAAATGGTAATGCTGATTCCCCAGATCAATGGCAAACCAAATAACAGATTCAGGCCGATGGCCATCCCGATAACCTCGGCAAGATCGCAGGCAACGATAGCAGTTTGCGCCAATCCGTAAAGCGGGATATTTACCCATTTAGGATAGCCATTTCTTGATGCCTGTGCCAGATCCAGACCTCTTACTATACCCAAACGTGCGCTGAGCGACTGCAACAATAAGGCAATCAGATTGGACATTAATAAGATCCATATTAGCTGATAGCCGAACTTACTACCTCCGGCGATATCTGTAGCCCAATTGCCCGGATCCATATAGCCAACGCTAACGAGATATGCGGGTCCAATGAAAGACAGTATCCGCCTCCAGCCGGTGCGTTTACTGGTATCAACACTTTGGTGGACCTCACTTAATGATTCGGCATTTTTATGTTCAGGGTTTTTCATGGTACTTTTAAACTATTTATCGAAGGAATATATTTAAATTTTAATAAGAATGTGTTTGGCAATCTCACGGCTCAGGCTGATTTTTTTGGTTTCTACAACAAGTTCTATAGACCCGTCAAATTCTGTGATCTCTATGATTTCTATTTGCTTACCCAACGTCAGCCCAAGTTTTTCCAGGTGCTTTAAGAATGCGGGAGAATGTTCATTTACCCCCATTATCAAACCCCTGGTTCCCGGCTTAAGCTTGTTTAATTTATTAAATATGATATTGTCAAAATTCCCGTTTTTATCAGGGATTGGGTCGCCATGAGGATCGTTCTTAGGAAATGCAAGAAATTCGTCCAGCCGCTCGATAAGTTCTGCCGAGTTGATGTGCTCAAGTTCTTCTGCAATATCGTGTATTTCATCCCATTTAAAATTCAATTTTTCTACGAGGAAAACTTCCCAGAGCCTGTGCTTCCTTACAATGTTGATCGCAGCTAACTTCCCTTTTTCAGTCAAAGTAACACCCTGGTATTTTTTATAATTGACCAGTTGCTTATCTGCCAGTTTCTTGATCATGTCTGTTACAGAGGCGGGCTTTGTCTGGATCTTTTCTGCAATAGCATTTGTTTGTACGCTGGCGGTACTGCCCAGCGACAAATGGTAAATTATTTTAAGGTAGTTCTCTTCTGTAAAAGACTGCATTTTTGTTTATCTAACTATATATTTAGACAAATCTAAAAAAATATAAAGAAATAAACTATAATTAATTCTAAATATTTTAGAATTAAATTTGGCAGATGCCGCATTCTTATTACCTTTGGGTCACATATAAATTAAAATGGCGGCAGAACTAGATAAAACGGATTTTAAGATCCTTAGATTATTGCAAGAAAACGGAAGGATAACAAATTTGCTTTTATCCCAGGAAATAGGACTTTCTCCTGCACCTACATTAGAAAGAGTGCGTAAATTGGAAATGTCCGGTTTTATCAAAAGTTACCATGCGCTTGTTGATGAAGAAAAATTAGGTTTGGGTATTAAAACCTTTATCCAGGTTCAGCTGGATTTTCACAAAAACAACACCATTCAAATATTTCTGGACGAAGTAAATCAGATAAAGGAAATTACTGAGTGTCACCATGTGACCGGGCAGGCAGACTTTCTATTGAAGGTTTATGTAAATGACATTAAGGCTTATGAACGCCTGATCATGGATAAAATAAGTAAAATCTCGGTGGTTAAAACTTTTCAAACCATGATGATCATGTCCACTACTAAAAAAGAACCGATAGTACCTTTGGAATACTAAGTTATTTGCCAGTCAACGGATGCTTTACCTGCTTTTGTTAAGATCTCATTTGCTTTTGAAAAATGCCTGCTTCCCAGGAAACCGTTATAAGCAGAAAATGGAGAAGGATGTGCTGCGGTAAGTATACTGTGTTTGCTGCCGTCTATCAATGCTGATTTGTTCTGTGCATACCTGCCCCAGAGTAGAAATACTATTCCTTCGCGTTTCTCAGATAGTGTACTGATTATTTTGTCAGTAAAAATTTCCCATCCTTTGCCTTGATGTGAACCAGCTTCATGCGCCCTTACAGTTAAGGTCGCATTTAACAACAAGACACCTTCATCCGCCCATTTGGTAAGATTGCCATGATTGGGAACCGTAAATCCGGAAATATCTGTGCCGAGTTCCTTATAAATATTTTTTAGCGAAGGTGGTATAGCTACACCTTTTTGTACAGAAAATGATAATCCATGGGCCTGCCCGACCCCGTGATAAGGGTCTTGTCCTAAAATAACCACGTTAACTTTATCAAATGGTGTATGGTTTAAGGCGTTAAAGATATCCGGACCTTTAGGGTATACCTGATGGCCTTTCTGTTTTTCTTCCAATAGAAAAGCTTTGAGGGTTTTCATATAAGGCTTTTCAAATTCCTCTTTTAGTACATTTAGCCAGCTTTCTTCAATAGCAACAGACATATTTATTTTTTTGATAGTATTAACAACATATCTTTTTCAAGGCTTGTCTGAGGACTTTCAATAATACGGCCTGTTTCTTTCTTATCCTTGTTATAGAAAATAAAAGTAGGTACACGCTGTATGTCAAGGCTGTCTGTCAATCCGTTTTCCGCTTTTTTTAGCCCATCTACACAGATAAGGGTGATGTTTTTTTCGGGAATACTCAGTGCATCCATAATTTTAAAGAAATGTGGTAACTGCAGTTTACTGTCGCCGCACCAAGTACCCAGTACAATGGTGATTTTTTGATCCTTAACAAGCGGTTTTAATGAATCAATAACTAAGGAATCAGGCTGGTAAGCGGGGTATTCCACATCATATCTTTCCTTCATTTCGGGGAAGGTAACCAAGCCTTCTCTTGTACTCTGATTGATCAGAATAGCTCTTTGCTTTGTTGGGTCTTCAATTTTTTTGTTCATCTTTTGCGCATTTGCCGTGAAGGCAAAAAGGATTAATAGGAATGTACTGATATGTTTCATAACCAGATATTGAGGTTTGTTTTTTTTGTTGAAAGTATCAATTTAAATCTGTTTTTTGGTATTTAAACACGATATTTGCAAAAAATTATTTAAGGATATGCCAAATTTAGTTCGTCTTATTATAGGTTTTGTTGTGTTAGGAGCTTCAATCGCCGTTATGTTTACAAGCTTTTGGGGACTGGGTATTTTAGGTGTATTTATTAGCATACTTGTTTTTGTTACTTTCTTCTATAATGAAAACATGTTATTGGCACAATGGTTTTTAAGAAAAGACAATATGGATAAGGCTGAAGTCTTCTTAGGAAAAATAACCAATTATGAAAAGCAACTGATCAGGGTACAGCATGGTTATTATAATCTATTGATTGGCCTGATAGAATCCAGAAAAGCACCAATGCAGTCTGAGAAGTATTTTAAGAAATCCCTTTCTTTGGGCTTACATATGGACCATAATGTTGCTTTAGCCAAACTGAGTTTGGCGGGTATTGCAATGGCCAAGAGAAATAAGAGAGAAGCGACAATGTACCTTTCAGAAGCTAAAAAGGCAGATAAGAATAAACTGCTTGCAGACCAGATCAAGCAAATGAAAGATCAGATGGGAATGATGGACAGGCAGCAGCAGGTAAGATACAGGTAGTTATACCCTTATTTTTCGCTCAACCTATCAAAGTTTTCATCTCTATCATAGTCAGCTCTGCTGATAATATCGCCTTCTAATTCGTCCTTTTTCCTGCTAAAGAACAATTGTTCTGATTGTATCCTGGTGATCAGTTGACGGATCAGGGTCAGGTCAAAAGTGTCTTTATTCAGTTTTATGCAGTATTCGTTTTCAGTTATTTCCAGACTTGAGTGATTCATATAATTCTATAATTTAATAATGCCTAAAAATAAAAAAGACCTGGATCATTATCTGACACAGGTCTTTAAGTTTACGTTATGTTTCTGTTAAGAGAACCAGGCAGTTACATCTTCCTTAGAAGGCATCACTAACTCTAATTTAAGCTTCTTGCGCATACCTCCAAGGTCATTAAATACCTTATTAGGATTGGCTGCTTTTAATTCCTCAATTGTATTGATGCCCATTTTCCTGATTACCTGAACCCATTCAGCAGGAATACCAGCATTCACAAAATCATCATCAGTAGTTACCTTTGCTTTTTTCTCTGGTCTCATCTGAGGAAAGAACAGCACTTCCTGAATGGTCGACTGATTAGTCATCAGCATCACCAAACGGTCTATTCCGATTCCCAAACCTGATGTAGGCGGCATGCCATATTCCAATGCACGAATAAAATCATCATCCATCGCCATCGCTTCATGATCTCCGCGGGCTGCCAGTTTCAACTGATCTTCAAAACGCTCTCTTTGGTCTATAGGATCATTCAATTCTGAATAAGCATTGCCTATTTCCTTACCCAGTATAAACAGCTCAAACCTTTCCACCAAACCTTCTTTGGTTCTGTGTTTTTTGGCAAGAGGCGTCATTTCCAGTGGGTAGTCGGTAATATAAGTTGGCTGGATCAGGTTGGCTTCTACTTTCTCACTAAAGATTTCGTCTATTAATTTACCGCGACCCATGGTTGAGTCAATTTCTATATTAAGGCTTTTGCAGGTTTCCTTAAGCTCATCTTCTGTCATTGCTGATACATCTATCCCGGTATATTTTTGGATAGACTCATACATGGTCAGTTTTTCATACGGACCCTCAAAGTTGATCTGATGCTCGCCAACTTGTACCACAGGAGCACCATGAATGGCTACAGCAATCTTTTCAAGACATTCTTCTACCATGGCCATCATCCAGATATAATCTTTATAGGCCACATATATCTCCATCGAGGTGTATTCAGGATTGTGTGTACGGTCCATGCCTTCATTCCTAAACATTTTTCCAAATTCATACACACCATCAAAACCGGCCACGATCAATCTTTTCAAATAAAGTTCATTCGCAATACGCAGATACAAAGGCATGTCCAATGTATTGTGGTGCGTAGCAAAAGGGCGTGCTGCTGCTCCGCCATGAATGGGCTGTAATATTGGTGTCTCTACTTCCATCCAACCCTGATCATCAAAATATGCCCTCATCGTATTGATCACTTTTGAGCGGTTGATGAAGATCTGTTTAAAATCAGGATTTACCGTAAGATCCACATAGCGCTGTCTGTAGCGCAATTCAGGATCAGTAAAACCATCATAGATATTGCCCTCTTCATCTCGTTTTACAATTGGCAATGGTTTTAATGACTTGGAAAGCAAGGTCAGTTCAGTTACATGCACAGAAATCTCACCGGTTTGGGTAGTAAATACATATCCCTTTACCCCAATGAAATCACCCAGATCCATCAGTTTCTTAAATACCGTATTGTAGAGGGTCTTATCCTCTTCTGGACAAAGGTCATCTCTTTTCAAATAAACTTGTATTCTTCCTGTTGAATCCTGAAGCTCTACAAAAGAAGCACTCCCCATAATCCGGCGGGTCATGATCCTGCCGGCAATGCTGATGTTCTTATAGGCTGTCTTATCCCTGTCGTAATTCGCTAAAATATCCGTTGCATTGGCGTTGATCTCAAACGCTTCTGCAGGGAATGGGTTGATGCCCAGTTCACGCAATTGATTTAGTGAACTGCGACGCAATTGTTCCTGTTCTGATAATCCTGTACTCATATATCTGTTATATCCGGCGGATGCCGTAATAGCTTATTTTTAAAATTATGCAAAAATAGTGTTTTTAGTCTGCTTTAACAGACTCAGCATACATTTGATTGATGCTTTCGGCATATTTTTGCTCAATCACTTTTCTTTTTGCTTTTAATGTTGGCGTTATTTCACCTTCCTCCATGCTAAAAGGATTTCTTTTCACCTTGAAATTTTTAATGCGCTCAAATTTTGCCAGCTCTGCTGAGTGCTTTTTAATATCCTTGCCTATCCAGTCTATGATCTCCTGATCTTCAATAAATAGTTCAGGCTTTTGAAAAAATGCTTCAGCGAGTTTAAATTCTTCCTGCATGTTTTCCTTGTTAGGGACGATGATGGCAGTCAGGTATTCTCTTTTATCTCCTATTAAAAATAACTGGTCTATTTTAAGACTTTTCAGGTACACATTTTCAACAGGGGTAGGGTAGACGTTTTTGCCATAGGCATTTACGATCATGTTTTTCAACCGGTCGGTAATCTGCAGGTTGCCCTTATAAAATCTTCCTATATCACCGGTATGAAACCAATCATTCTTGTCAATCGCTTCTGCGGTTTCTGCGGGTTTATTAAAGTATCCCTTCATTACGCAATGTCCGCGTACAATGATCTCACCTTCGGCACAGTCAAAATCCTCATTAAAGGTTTCATGGGTCTGGATACTGATCATCTCTTTGTTCTCGACATGCTGAATGCCGATCTCGATTCCCGGGATTACCCTCCCTACCGTTCCATAAACCTGCCTGTGAAATTCAGTCACAGCCATTACCGGCGATGTTTCCGTAAGTCCGAAGCCTTCCAGTATCTTTATACCAAGGTTCCCAAAAAATTCCCCCACATTCTTTGGTAATGCCGCTCCGCCTGAGATCATGAATTTCAACCTGCCACCTGTCTTTTCTTTGATCTTACTGAATACCAGCTTCTCTGCAATAGCCTTTTTGGCAGACATGATGATTCCCGGATGCTTTCCTGCTTCCTTTTCCTTACGATATTCCTGGCCAGTTTCCAATGCCCATAAGAATATTTTTGCTTTTAATCCACCTCCGGCAGTGCCGCTTTTGATTGCTTTATCATGAATTTTTTCGAGCAGCCTCGGCACACAGTTCATCACTGTAGGCCTCACTTCGCCCATGTTTTTGGCCAATAGCTCGAGGCTCTGTGCAAACGCAATTTTACAACCCTGGGCACAGCACACATGATAGGTCGCAGTACGTTCAAATACGTGCGATAAGGGCAAAAAGGATAGGAAGGTCTCTGTTTCATCTATCACCGGGATC
This sequence comes from Pedobacter psychroterrae, assembly GCF_004331695.1. Taxonomy (GTDB): domain Bacteria; phylum Bacteroidota; class Bacteroidia; order Sphingobacteriales; family Sphingobacteriaceae; genus Pedobacter; species Pedobacter psychroterrae. The sequence continues at coordinate 366,490 of NZ_SJSL01000002.1, forward strand.
TGCTGCAGGCAAACCTTTACATTTTCTACAAAGTTGCCATGTGAAAGCATTGCTCCTTTTGGGATACCGGTAGTACCCGAAGTATAGATCAATGAAGAGAGATCTGAAGGCCTTAAAGCCTCACGAAGTATGTTTATTTCATTAAGTTGGGTTTTACTGATCCTGTTTTTAGTAGCAAGGACTTCGTCAAAACTGATGATCTCTGTATCCAGCCCGGCAGGAATGGCAACTTTAGTATATTCTTCAAAAGCAGGAATGATATAGCGAAGCTGCCTGCAGTTGTCGGCTATTTTTAATACTTTTTTTAATAAGAATGTATTTCCTATCAGAATGGCTTTAATGCCCGAATCATTAATGATGTATTCCACCTCATGTTCTGAAAGCGTAGGATATATCGATACATTGATGGCGCCGATCTGTTGAATTCCTTGGTCGTAGTATACATATTCAGGGGAGTTTTCTATCATCAAGCCCATTCGGTCGCCCTTTACAATGCCTCTTTCTAAAAAGAATGCAGCAACAGCATCTGCGTTTTCCAGGGTCTGTTTGAAAGATATTTCTTCCCAGTCCGATTTTTTCTTATCAATCAGGAAAGTCTCATCCGGCTTATGGATATTTTCTACCACATTCCTAAGCAGACTCGGAACAGTAGAAAACTCGTTAAATACTACCATATGGTGTTCGTTGGTTATATACTAAAAAAGGACGCTAAAAGCGTCCCTTACAAATATAACAATATCTATTAAACAGAAAAACTCTCTCCACAGCCACATGAGCGGCTGGCATTTGGATTATGGAAATTAAAGCCCTTTCCATTCAGTCCATCGGAGAAATCCAGCTCAGTTCCGGCCAGGTATAAGAAGGATTTCATATCCAGTGCTATTCTGATACCACGGTCTTCAAAAAACTGATCACCTTTTTGTTCTTCATTATCAAAATCGAGGTTGTAAGATAAACCTGAACATCCACCGCCTTTAACCGAAACACGCAAAAAATAGCGCTCATCCATAGCTGCATCCTGCATCAGGTGGTCTATTTTGCTCTTTGCTTTATCTGTTATTGTAATCATCTTATTAGTATTAGTAATTTCTATAGAGTAGTTAGACTACGATATAACGCTACCTAGTGATGCGATTTAGCTAATTCAAAAGGCGCTAAACCATTTTTAACCCTGTAATCATTGATTGCAGATTTAATAGCATCTTCTGCTAAAACAGAGCAGTGAATTTTCACTGGTGGTAAAGCAAGCTCCTCAACGATGTCCATATTGTCTATCGTCAAAGCTTCATCCACAGTTTTACCTTTTAACCATTCTGTAGCCAAAGAAGAAGAAGCAATTGCAGAACCGCAGCCAAAAGTTTTAAATTTAGCATCGGTGATCACATTGTTCTCATCCACTTCAATCTGAAGGCGCATCACGTCGCCACATTCAGGTGCGCCAACAAGACCTGTTCCAACTGATTTACTATCTTTGTTTAATGTACCAACGTTTCTTGGGTTGGTATAATGTTCCATTACTTTTTCTGAGTATGCCATGATATTTTGTATTTAGGATTTTAGTTTTACAATTTCTAAAACCTGGTAAACTTTATTTTTTGTGATTTTAGGCTGAATTCGTATTCGTCAATCTAAAATCGTAATTCTCTTTTTAGTGTTCAGCCCACTCAATTTTGCTTAAATCAATACCTTCTTTAAACATTTCCCAAAGCGGAGAAAGGTCTCTCAGATGATTAACAGCTTTTTTAGTGTTTTCAATTGCGTAGTCGATCTCTTCCTCTGTAGTAAAACGACCCAATCCAAAACGGATAGAAGAGTGTGCCAGATCGTCTGACAGGCCCAGGCTTTTCAATACATAGGAAGGCTCTAATGAAGCTGAGGTACAAGCAGATCCTGAAGATACAGCCAGGTCTTTCATGGCCATCATCAATCCTTCACCTTCCACATATTTAAAGGAAATATTGGCTACGTGAGGCAGGCGGTGTTGTACGTTTCCGTTTACATAACTTTCTTCAAGCTGGGTCAATGCACTTTCCAGTTTATCTCTTAATCCCGATAAGCGCTGAGCTTCGCTATCCATCTCCAGGCGACAAAGTTCACATGCTTTACCCAAACCAACAATACCGGGTACGTTTAATGTGCCTGAACGCATACCGCGCTCATGACCACCGCCGTCCATTTGGGCAGTTACTTTAACCCTTGGGTTTTTACGGCGCACATACAATGCACCTACACCTTTAGGGCCATACATTTTATGCGCAGAAAACGCCATTATATCTATTCCATCGGCATTCACGTCAACGGGTATCTTACCTACAGCTTGAGTTGCATCGGTCATAAATAATGCACCAAATTTGTGTGCAATTGCAGAGATTTCCTTAACAGGCTGAACTACACCGATCTCATTATTTCCATACATAATGGTCACAAGGATTGTCTGATCAGTCATAGCCGCTTCCAGCTCCTGAAGATCTACCAGTCCGTCTTCCTTAACCTTAAGATAAGTGATATTTGCTCCAAGTTTTTCAAGATGTTTACAGGTATCTAATACCGCTTTATGCTCAGTAGTCACCGTAATAATGTGATTACCCTTGTCCTGATACATTTCATAAACACCCTTTATACCCAGATTGTCTGCTTCTGTTGCACCTGATGTAAAAATGATCTCTTTCTCTGTGCAGCCAATCAGTTTGGCAACCTGCTCACGGGCGTAATCAACCGCTTCTTCAGCAACCCATCCAAAAGCATGGTTACGGCTTGCAGCGTTACCGAATTTGTTGGTGAAATAAGGCAGCATAGCTTCTAATACCCTTGGATCCAAAGGCGTAGTAGCATTATTATCTAAGTAAATAGGAAGTTCCATTATTTGTTTATTCTTTTATATAACACAAAGATACGAAAAAAGATTACCAACAATTATAAATAATAGCTATGATGGTATAGGTAAAACCCGCATTTTTACATTAGTTTAACGGTTTGGTGTGATTATGAAGAATATAGAACATATTGGTATTGCGGTAAGGGATCTTGATGCTTCCTGCGATTTATATGAGAAGTTGTTAGGTACTGGCTGTTATAAAAAAGAAATGGTGGAATCGGAAGGTGTCAATACCGCTTTTTTCAGGACCGGAGAGCATAAAATTGAGCTGCTAGCTGCAACGGAAGAAAGCAGTCCTATTGCAAGATTCCTGGAAAAGAAAGGGGAGGGCATCCATCACATCGCCTTTAATGTGGATGATATCCTTGTAGAAATGGAACGCTTAAGGCAGGAAGGGTTTGTGTTGCTTAATGAAACACCTAAACGGGGAGCAGACAATAAGCTTATTTGTTTTGTGCATCCTAAGGGGACTAATGGCGTATTGGTGGAGCTCTGTCAGGATGTAAAATAGCTTGTCTAAATTCGGTTTGTGCTTTGACTGACACCCTTTGAGCATCGGACGAGCTTCGGGCCAGCTTCGGCTCAGCTTCGGGCCAGCTTCGGAAAAACCCGACTGTGAGCCGTCGCTGGCCCGTTGGTGGTCGGTCGCCCGTCCGAGGGTGATAAGTACACAGACAAACAACAAGTAAAGCAAAAATTGGAATTATAGCCTGTTTAAAAAAAGGTTGTACGGAGCGATTGAAATTGTTTTTAGTAATTATTTGTTTCTGAAAAATAAAATTCTGATATTTGCATCCTTAAAAATAAGCGACAAATAAGTATATAACAATATGAAAAAAGATCTGCATCCATCAAACTATAGATTTGTAGTGTTTAAAGATATGTCTAACGAGTATTCTTTTTTAACAAAATCTTGTGTAGATACTAAAGAGACTGTTCAGTGGGAAGATGGTAATGAATATCCTCTTTATAAATTAGAGATCTCGCATACTTCACACCCTTTCTATACTGGTAAAATGAAACTGGTTGATACAGCTGGTCGTATCGATAAATTCAAAACTCGTTACGCTAAGAAATAATTTAACCAAAATAAAAAAATTATTTTAAAGTCCCGGGCTATAGCTTCGGGACTTTTTTTATTTTTGTGGCTTATGATGATCAATTTATTTGATGATGGCGCATGGCAGTCCCTGCGTCCGCTATCTTTCACCAGGCCTGTGGCCGATCTCCGTATAGGAATCCTTACCATAGCCCAGAAATGGGAAAAGCATCTAAATGCCCGGTCTGGTTTTGTGACTGTTCCTTATCTTGCAGTGAAGTATCCAGCCATAGATAATGCTGAGCTCTTCATAAATGGTTCAATCTGTCCGGATGAACATCTTACAGAGGCCATCATGGGCCTTGGGAAAGGCGAAGTGCTGGTAAAGCAGGGGCTTAGTATAGCTTACAAGCCAGAGACAGATGAACCTATAAGTCCTGAGCTACTGACCGGACTATCTGTTAAAGAATATTCCGGTGAGTTTATAAGGATAGCCATGCCTGAAGACCTCTTTAAATTTAATGACGCAGAATTAAAAAAGGATTTTAAATTAATTACCAAAGGCAGGACTTCAGTAAAATTGAGCAACACCAATACCTTCATAGGCGATGATATTTTTGCAGAAGAAGGTGCTGAAGCCGAATGTGCTACCTTCAATAGCAAAAATGGCCCGATTTATCTTGGAGAAAATACCCAGGTTTGGGAAGGATCTCACATCAGAGGTTCATTTGCACTTTGCCATGATTCGCAGGTAAAAATGGGTGCTAAGATCTATGGGCAGACCACCATCGGTCCATTCAGCAGGGTAGGAGGAGAAATCAATAATGCCGTGATCTGGGGATATTCTTCGAAAGGCCATGAAGGCTATCTTGGGAATTCTGTAATGGGCCAATGGTGCAATATTGGGGCAGACAGCAATAACTCCAATCTTAAAAATAACTATGCAGGCGTAAAATTATGGGATTATTCCAATGAAATTTTTCGGGAAACAGGATTGCAATTCTGCGGATTGATCATGGCTGACCATGCTAAATGCGGTATCAATACCATGTTTAATACAGGTACAGTTGCCGGTGTAAGTGCGAATGTTTTTGGTCCCGGTTTTCCAAGAAATTTTATACCTGATTTTGCATGGGGAGGTGCCCAGGGGTTTGAAACTTATGCGCTGCATAAAATGTTTGAAACAGCTGTAAAAGTGTATGAGCGCAGAGGATTGGAATTTGATGAAATAGAAAGAGCTATTTTAACAAAGGTTTTTGAGGATACAAAAACCTTCAGACATTTTTAAAAGAATATATTTGGGCTTAAAGCTTTTATAATAACCACAATAATTATATTATGAGAAAAAAAATAGTAGCGGGTAACTGGAAAATGAATTTGGATTATGCAGAAGGCATATCATTGTTTTCAGAAATTGTAAATATGGTAAGAGATGAGAAAAATGGTGATCAGCTGGCCATTATCTGTGCTCCATATGTTCATTTAAACAGTCTTGCAAAGCTGGGTGGTGATACGGTAAGTATAGGTGCCCAAAACTGTCACCAAAAAGAAAGCGGTGCTTATACTGGCGAAATATCTGCTAAAATGATTAAGTCAATTGGCTGTGAGTATGTAATCATTGGACATTCAGAAAGACGCCAGTATTTTGCAGAAAGCGATGAGCTTTTGGCAGAGAAAACTGTGATCGCATTGCAAAATGGTTTGGTGCCAATTTTCTGCATAGGAGAAACCCTGGATGAAAGAAACAATGGCAGTTATTTTGACGTGCTCAAATCTCAGTTGGAGAATGGGGTTTTTGGATTAAGTACGGAAGATTTCTCTAAAATTGTGATCGCATATGAGCCTGTTTGGGCTATCGGAACAGGACTGACTGCTTCATCAGATCAGGCACAGGAAGTACATGCTTTTATCCGCAAAGAGATCGCAGCTAAATATGATGCATCTACAGCGGAGGCGACAACCATTTTATATGGAGGAAGCTGCAATCCTAAAAATGCAGCTGAGCTATTTGCCCAGCCTGACATTGATGGTGGTTTAATAGGTGGTGCTTCATTAAAATCAAGAGATTTTACAGACATCGTTAAAACTTTCAATTCTTAATGCAATATATCCAGGTCACATTCAGCCTTGGCAATGCTGCAGATTATCATAAGGATCTGTTGATAGACGAACTGGCAGGTATAGGCTATAACACATTTGAGGATACAACGGATGGTTTTGCTGCATTCATCGAACTTGCAGATTATCATGAATCGGACCTTGCGGAGATTACTGACCGCTACAATGACGAGATGGCATGCAGCTATACAGTGACGGAGATTGCTGCAGAAAACTGGAATGAAGAGTGGGAAAAAAACTTTGAACCGCTGATTATAGATGATCAGTGTTATGTAAGGGCTACATTTCATCAGCCTCAGCCACAATTCAAATATGAGATCGTTATTGATCCGAAGATGGCTTTTGGTACCGGGCACCATCAGACCACAACGATGATGATGCAATATATCTTATCTGCAGACGTTAGTGGCAAATTGATATTGGATATGGGTTGTGGTACCGGAATCCTGGCTATTTTGGCTTCCAAAGCCGGAGCAGGAACACTGATAGCCATTGACAATGATGATATATGCTATCAAAGTACCCTGGAAAATGCTGCTTTGAATAATATCGGCAATCTCACTGCTACCTGCGGGGGCAAAGAGGCAATCCCTCATTTAGACTTTGATATAATATTAGCTAATATAAACCGCAATATCTTGCTGGATCAGATTGTAGATTATGCCAAGATATTAAAGGCTGGAGGGAGTATTTTTTTTAGTGGGTTTTATGAATCTCCTGATCTTGACATGATCAAATCAGCCTGTAAGCCTTTTGGGATAAATTATACAGACCATAAGAAGATTGATGATTGGGTTGCTGCCCGGTTTGTCAGGGAATAATGAAAAGAAGGGTAGCGCACAATTAAGAATCAGGATTAAATAGCTTAAATCAATAAATATATTAATAAATGCGTATACATTTTATTGCAATAGGAGGTAGTGCTATGCATAATCTGGCAATAGCTTTACATAAAAAGGGCTACCAGGTCACTGGTTCGGATGATGTTATTTTTGAGCCTTCAGGAAGCAGGCTTGAAAAACATGGTATTTTGCCAAAACAAATGGGCTGGGATGCTGCTAATATCACTCCCGACCTGGATGCAGTAATATTGGGGATGCATGCGCTTAAAGATAATCCGGAACTGTTGAAGGCCCAGCAGCTCGGACTGAAAATATACTCTTATCCTGAATATATTTATGAGCAGACCAAAGACAAATTACGGGTTGTGATTGGTGGAAGTCACGGTAAGACTACCATTACTTCTATGATATTGCACGTCCTTAATTATTATAATAGGGATTTTGATTATCTGGTAGGTGCGCAGTTAGCGGGTTTTGATACAATGGTCAAGGTGACGGATTCAGCTCCGGTGATCATTATAGAAGGTGATGAATATCTGGCATCTCCAATAGACAGAAGGCCAAAGTTTCATTTATATAAAGCAAATATTGCAGTCATCAGCGGTATAGCCTGGGATCATATCAATGTTTTCCCTACCTATCAGGAATATGTAAAACAGTTTGAGATTTTTATAGAAACAGTTCAACCTGAAGGATGTTTAATATATTGCAGCGCCGATCAGGACTTGTGCCAAATTGTTCAGGATACTGACAATTCTGTAGTAAAAATAGGTTATGAAATTCCGGATCATGTGGTGAAGGACGGTGTAACCTATTTGTTACCCGGTGATATCCCCCTGAGGATATTTGGTGATCATAACCTAATGAACCTCAATGCGGCTAAGCTTGTTTGTGCGCAATTGGGTATTGATAGCCAGGAATTTAATGAGGCTATCGCTTCATTTACAGGAGCTTCGAAGAGATTGGAACTGCTAAGCAGTATAAATAAAACCAATGTTTATAAAGATTTTGCCCATTCCCCTTCAAAATTAAAGGCCACAATTGAGGCAGTAAAGCTCCAATTTGAGGAAAGAAAACTAGTGGCATGTATAGAGTTACATACATTTAGCAGCTTGAATAAAGCATTCCTTTCTCAATATGCCAATACTATGACAAATGCAGATGTGGCAATTGTTTACATCGATGAAGAGACTTTTAAGCATAAAAAATTGGAGCCATTTACAATAATAGATGTTCAAACGGCATTTAATGATAGTAGAATAAAGTTTTTTAATAATTTTTCCCTATTGGAAAGTTACCTGTCAGGCATTAATTTTTACAATACGAATTTATTGTTGATGAGTTCGGGTAACTTTGGAGGACTTGATCTTGTTAAATTGGCACGCGAGTTGAATACAATAACTTAAAAGAACAATAAAGTAATACACATAAATTTAAAACATGAACGTAATAGGTAAAAACATTAGACAGTTGCGCCAAAAGAACGGATGGAGTCAAGGCGAGGTGGCTAAACGTCTGAGTATTTCTATCCCTGCATTTTCAAAAATCGAAACAGGAATAACTGATATTAATATTTCAAGGTTAGCACAAATTGCAAATTTATTTGAAGTCTCTACTATGGACATTATATCAAAGGAAGGTGAAAACCCACAGTCGGTTAATTTTGAGGAAATAAACAACTTAAAGGATAAACTTTCTCAAAGAGAAGAGGAGATTATCAAACTTCAGAAGAAGGTAATTGATCTTTATGAAGAGATAAGAGGAAAATAATTTATCAGATAGTTTTACGCATAGTCAGGTGCCGCTTCCCAAAAGTGGCACCTGTTGCTTGATGGATAGCCAGCATTTTGTCGTTAAAGTCACCTACCCATGAAAGCTCAAGCTCATCATATTGATTTAGTGGAAGAACATATTCTTTAAGTTTGATAAAGAGTGCAGATTCCAGCCCGTGTTTCTGATAAGCTTTCTTGGTGCCCATTACTACCGCCCGCATCCTGTTTACCCCTACCCAGCGCTTATATAAGAATATAAGTTTCTGCAACAGACCTAATTTGCCGTTAAATTCTTTTATCATTTGATTGGCGTCGGGAATGATCACAACAAAAGAAGCCGGTTCGCCATTTATATAGGCAAACCATATGAGTCTTTCATCCATTATGGTTTCCATTTTTTTAAATGATTCCTCTAATGTCTCTTTCTTGATCGGTACGAAGTTTTCGAAATTTTGCCAGGCATCGTTGTAGATCTCCATTAGGTCATTCACATATTTTGCTGCGTTCTTTTTGGAGAAATGTTCAAATGTATACCCAGGTTTATTTGCTACCCAGTTGGCTATTTTGGTGAATCTGTCTGGAAAAGGCTTTCTTACCGCAAGAAAATTGGTGATTTGTTCGTATTCTGTTTCAAACCCATATGCTTTAAAAAAATCATAATAGTAAGGTGGATGATAATTCATTCCATAAGATGGAGGCGTAAAGCCTTCTACCAAAAGTCCCCAGAAGGAATCAGTCTCACCAAAGTTAATAGGTCCGTTCATCGCTTTCATCCCTTGATCCAGGAGCCATGATCTGGCTGTATCAAATAACTTAAAGGCGGCTTCTTTGTCGTTAATACATTCAAAGAATCCAAATCCACCGGTAGGCTCATCGTACTGCCAGGCCTTTTTTTCGTTGATAAAGGCTGCAACTCTACCTATGGTAAGATTATTGTCGTCTTTTAGGATCCATCTTACACACTTACCATGCTCAAAGAAAGGATTTTTTTTTGGATCAAAGGTGGCTTCTACATCTTTGTCTGGCGGACAAATCCAATTCTTGTCATCTTTATAAATAAAACGGGCAACTGCTAGAAATTCGTTTTTGGTTTGCTTGTCAGATACAGGTATTATAAGCATGTTTCCTTTTGTATATAAAATAAAAAGCATCCCAAAAGGATGCTCCTATATATAAAATATATTTTCAATTATTAATAATCGTCATCATCATCATCAGATCCATAACTATCGAAAGAATCAAGATCATCTAATGGCATATCGAAGTCATCATCGTCATCATCAAATTTTTTTTTACTAGTGCTGGTCTCTTCATTTGAGTCTTCCATCTCTGCATCCTGGTCAACTAACGGACTTTTCTTAATTGGTTTCTTTGGAGTTTTCATTACAAAAATTAATTTCCTAATGGTTTTTTATTACAAGATAAATTTACAAAAAATCTTTTACTGTTATGAAGCTTGCGTAAAACTTATTTTCACAAGCATTTCATTACTTCAAAAATAATATAAAAAACACTTTTTGGAAGAGATTATTTGAAAAAAATGCCAACTACTATGCGTAATGGAAGAAGTTGAGCAAAAAAAATGGTAAAGCTTTGAACTTTACCATTTTTTAACACACAAATGAAACCTGAATTGAGATATAGTTTTAGGTTAGGTAAAATATCTTTGATCAATTCTATAAGAACGCTTTTTACAAACTCTGTTTGTTTTAATATCTATAACAAGTTTAATGCAAATTACAGAACGATTTTTTATTAATTAGTGAGTGGTATAAATAATTGAGTAAACGGTATTTTAATGCTTTAAAGGTATAGCGATTGATACAAATGTACCGGATGCACCGTTTTGTTTTATCTTCATCTGTATAGGATTTACTTCTACCTGGTTCAATAGGTTAATGCGTTCTCTCGTCAGGTCCATGCCTTTACTAAAATGGTGAACTTTCTTATTTTTCATGGAGTTGTCTATTCCTATCCCATCATCAATGATCTGGATGAGTAAATGATTTTTATCTCCCAGATCTATGTGGATATCAATTTTTCCGCCTTCATCTTTTGGCATTATTCCATGCCATATGGCATTTTCTATATAGGGCTGCAATAACATGGATGGAAGCATTGTTTCTTCCCTGTCTATCGCCTTGTTTACACGGATAATATAATTAAACTTCTCTCCAAATCGTTTCTTCTCCAAACTCAGATACAATTCCAGATATTCAAGTTCCTCCTCTAGTGAAATAAAGCTTTTGGTACAGATTTCAAGATTCTTTCTGATCAGCCTGGCAAATCCAGTTAATATTTTGTTGGCCGATGTGGTATCCTTTGTATTAATATAATGCTGTATGGAATTCATTACATTGAAAACGAAATGAGGATTCATCATCGCCTGCAAGGCGCGTTGCTCCAGCATCAGGATTTTGTTTTTGAGCAGCAGTTGTTCCTGTTCTTTATTTTTCTGCCGTTTTGTGACGATAACTGCCACTTTGTAAAAAGTAATCCCGGCAATTATAAAGATAGTTACCAGAAACCAGCCGGTCTGCCAGAAATGCTTTTCAAGAATAAAATTTACTTTGGCAGGATAGCTCCAGGCACTATTGTTGGACTTAGCACTTATCTCGAAAGCATAATGGTCCGGTTCAAGCGAAGAAAATTCCAGCATTCTGTTCTTGGTTTCGGTCCAGGGCCTGTCTGCTTTTAATCTGTACCTGTATACAATATTCTTGTTTTGGAAATCAATGGCACTGTAATAAAATGAGATGTTGTTGTTTGAAGGATCAAGTGTATGGTTTATTTCATTCAGCCCTAGTTTGACTTTATTGTTTATAATCGAAGATATAAATACCTTAGGTGCTTCGCTGGCAGTTTTTGTTTTAACAACGGGAAAATAGATCAGCCCGTTATTGGTGGCGAAGTAAGCATAAGCTGAATCTATGTAAAGGTCGTTTACATCATCTTTTAATAAGGCATTGGTGTATTCAAATGTCTCTACAGCAGCTGCTTTTCCGTTCAATGAAACTTTATTGATGCCATTATTTGTGACCACCCATACATTGTTGTCCTTAACATATAGTTTTTTACAAATATTATCAGCCAGGCCGTCTCTTTGGGTGATTACCTTGACGACCTTCTGGTCTTTAATGTATACCAAACCAAACCCATCGGTAGCCAGTATGATCGTACCATCATTTTGTTCAGTGATGTCATTGATCCTTCTAGTTAGCAGCGGGCTTTTCTCATAAAATCGATGCAAGACACCTTTGGAAAGTTTGGATAGTCCATTGATATTTGAAAACCAGAGGTTTTGATCTTTATCATAAAATGCACAGTAAGCCCTGTCGTTAAAAAAGTCAGTCCCTACTTTGAAAAACAGCGAATTAAAGCCAAAATTATTCACCCTGTCGGGTATAATCACTACTCCGGAAGATAATGCGAGAGAGAGGTTTTTGTCTTTTGATATGCTGAAACTCTTAATTACAAACATCGAATTATTTGCTTCCCTGAGATATTCAATACGTTTTTTAGCACTGTAAATATCGCTGACCCTGCCCAGGCCATAGTCTGAAGCAAAATATACAGACTGGTTTGTCTGATCAAAATTTAATTGCTTAATGATGTTATACTTGCTATGATCAGGCAATGAAATATGGGCAACAGAGAAATCATTTGGGCTGAGAATGTCAATCTTCGCGTCATTAAATCCAAGCCAGAACCTGTTTTTACCATCTTTGATAACACTCTTCACCACATCGCTGCTTAATCCATTATTGGTGTTTATAATATAGAGACGCTCATTTTTTTGAGGCAGCATATATATGCCGTTATTGGTGGTAAACCACATGTTGTTTTTGGCATCTTTGATTACCTGGCTGGAAGATATGTTGCTCAGGTATTTATCGGTTTTACCATTACTTTGGATGTGGTATATTCCGGCTCCGTTACTGATCCACAATTCTTTATCTTTATCCAGATGAAAATATCCAAGGTCATTGTTCAATAAAGACGAATTTATTTTCAGATCTAAATACTCTTGTTCTCCGTCTTTTATATTTAGCCCCCTGTTGTCAATGAACGCCATTGTGTTATCGGGCAAATTCAATGCAGTTTTGTATGAAATAGGTAATGTGTTATGTGGTATTATGGTAAAGGCTTTTTCGTCAAATATCCTTACACACCGGTTGCTGAATGCCCAGATCTGTTTATACCGGTCTTCGTGAACAAATGTATTGATGAATTTCTTGTCCTCATTTGCAGAAATGTATTTCATAATGGTTTGTCCATTCCACATTACCAATACATTTTTGTTTGTTCCCAGCCATATACGACCTTTGCTGTCTTCAAAAAATGAGACGATTACTGCATTGAACTTTAAAAGTTTAAGTAGCTTATCGTTGGTTTCATTGTAGATCTTACCATTGTAAAAATAACTAAGTTGGCCGTTAAGCGCCAAAAACCATATTCTTCCTTTTTTATCCTCTTTAAGCTGCAGGATTTGGTTGTCAGGAAGTCCGTCATCTACAGAAAAATTCTCGAATATTTTTCCGTCAAACCTGCTTACACCTGCATCAGTAGCTACCCAGATATATCCTTTGGTATCCTGCATGGTATAAAAGCAATTATTGCTGGGAAGACCATCTTTGGTGCTAAAGTGCTGAAGATAGGTGCTTTGAGAATATCCGAAAAAGCAAATGGTTGATAAAAAGAGTATAATTATAAACCTGCCTATAAAATATTGTCCGTTATTTATCACTGTCAAAACTGGTATATAATTTAATTCTTTCTGCAAAATCACTTGCACGCCTTCGTGATACAGCAATTTTATCACCGTTCTTTAAAATTACCTCCAGCCCGTTTTTAGAATTATATTCCCTTAGATAATTCAGGTTTACAATACTTGATTTATGAATTCGTACAAACTGATGATCGGGTAATATTTCTTCATACTCCTTAAGTACTTTGGAAACCGTTATTTTTTCATTATTGGCCAGATAGAAAATAGAATAATTGCTGTCAGCTTCAATATGGATAATGTCGTCAATATTTATCAAGCTGTATCCCTGTCCGTTGGGTAAACTGATTTTACGGATCTCATTTCTTTCTGAAAGGTTGGCGGCCAGGTTGTGTAAACTCTCCACTCTGCTAAATTCATTTTTGCTCCGTTCAATGTATTTGGAAGCTTTAGTTACCGCCTCTTTAAGTTCATCTATATCAATAGGCTTTAATAAATAATCCAGCGCATTGGCTTTAATGGCCTTTAAAGCATACTGATCATAAGCAGTGGTGAAAATAACATGAGATTTACTTTGTGCTGCCTGTGGGATTAGTTCAAATCCATTCTCTCCCGGCATGGCAATGTCGAGAAAGATCAGGTCTACGGAATGTTGTTGAAGAAGTGTTCTGGCTTCAGAAACCGACTTTGCAATACCTGAGATATTGATATTCTCACAGTTTTCCTGTAGTAAAAAATACAATGAAGAACGGGCAAACTCTTCATCGTCTACAATAATAGCATTCAGCACATCGATTGGTTTTATATAGTGAATTTATCAAAAAATAAATTATTTAATAATATTTCTTCGAAACTACAAATCCAAATCCATTTTTCCATCGTAAGTGTCATTATAAAGCAATATGAAGCTGTTCTTAAAGCAGTCTAATAAAATTTTAAAAGCAAATTCTAAAACTATGAAACAATTACTTGAAAAAAATGAGAAAGAAATACTGCTAGAGGACCGCAGTATACTTACCTCTCCATTACAACGTCGTTCCTTTCTGCAATTTGCAGGGGTAAGTGTAGCAGGCATAGCCTTAGTTGCAGCCGGATGTAAAAAAGACAAAAACGACACCCCGATCCAAACGGGTGTAACACTTGATTTTAAAGATGATTTTGGTGTATTGAACTATGCATATGCGCTGGAACAACTAGAGGCAGCATTTTACATCAAAGTTGCATCTGCTCCGCCTTCAGCTTTTACCCCTGCTGAAAAGGCATATTTTCAGGACATTCAGTTTCATGAAATTGCTCATAGGGAATATTTAAAAAAGGCGCTTGGTACGGCTGCGGTTGGTAGTTTGGAAGTAGATTTTTCAAGTATCAATTTTGCAGATAAAGCAAGTGTATTGGGTGCAGCAAAAGCATTTGAAGATCTGGGCGTAGCTGCTTACAACGGCGCAGGAAAACGTCTTACCACTCCGGCGTATTTATTGGCGGCCGGTAAGATTGTTTCGGTTGAGGCGCGTCATGCTGCTTACATCCGCGATTTAATCACTCCAGGCAGTTTTGCTGCAAACGATGTGATAGACGCTAATGGATTGGACAAGGCATTTACCCCAACTCAAGTCCTTGCAGCAGCAGGTATGTATATCAAAACCAAAATTAACGTAGTTGGTCTAACAGCTTAAAACTAGAAATTATGAATATCGTAAATATATTAGAAGAAATTGAAAAAGTAGACGGAGAAGTTTATGAACGTCTGAACCCGAGAAGGGCAGCAATGAAAAGCTTTGTTAACATGGGTAAAAAAGTATCTCTTGCGGCAGTGCCCCTTGCTTTGGGATCAATGTTTCAAAAAGCATATGGTCAGACATTACCCACCGCTGTTAAAGATGTTTTAAACTTTGCTTTAACCTTGGAGTATCTGGAATACCATTTTTATAACCATGCAGTACTAGCCGCACCAGGCTTGTTAAGCGGTGCAGCATTAACAGCTATAAGTACTATCCGTGATCACGAATTGGCTCACGTAAACTTGCTTAAAGGTGCATTAGGGGCTACAGATGCACGCCCGGCATTGGCCTATACAGATTTTGATTTTACAGCCGGTGGAACTTTTGGTGATGTTTATACCAATTATAATACTTTCTTAGCTGTTGCCCAGGCATTTGAAGATACAGGTGTTAGAGCCTACAAAGGACAGGCAGGTGTACTTAAAGGATTGGATGTATTGACTACTGCTTTGCAGATTCACTCTGTCGAAGCACGTCACGCAGCGCATATCCGCACCATGCGTGGCCAGAAACCCTGGATTACTCTTGGAGCAGGTGGTGTAGCTAATGATACTGGTATTGCGGCTGTTGATGCTGTTTATGCTGGTGAGAATGAGGAAATGCAAACAGGCGTGACCATTACGGGCATTGCAACAGGGGTTACAAAAGCGGCAGCTGTGGAATCATTTGATGAGCCGTTGGACAAAGCAAAAGTTTTAGTGATCGCTGGGTTATTCATTAGATAGTTAATATTTAATATAACAGCTCAAATTTTAATGGGTTAGAATTTGAACGCTATTATATAACAAATATTTGTTTTGAGTTTGGGGAAGAGGGCGTCAGCTTTCTTCCCTTTTTTATTGAAAATAATTCTATAACGCACTTAATAAGTGATTATCTGTTCTTCCAGGTGCTCAGGAAGATCACGATAATTGTACTGCTGTCCGCGTAACTGCGGTTCAAACCCGGCTTCCCTGATTGCCTCTTGTATTCCTTTTGCGGTAAAGCGATGCGGAGCACCTGCTGCAGACACAACATTTTCTTCAATCATAATCGATCCAAAGTCATTTGCTCCGGCATGCAGACAAAGTTCAGCTACATTCTTACCTACAGTAAGCCAGGAGGCCTGAATATTGATCACGTTGGGCAGCATGATCCTGCTCAATGCCAGCATTCTGATGTATTCATCGCCAGAGACATTATTACTGATACCTCTCAGCCGCTTCAACAAGGTTCCGTCATCCTGAAAAGGCCATGGTATAAAAGCCAGAAACCCTTTAGCATCTGCCGGCTTTTCACTTTGTACTTCCCTGATCCATACCAAATGCTCAAAACGTTCTTCAATGGTTTCTACATGCCCAAACATCATTGTAGCGGAAGTAGTAATGTTCAGCTGATGGGCAGCACGCATTACATCCAGCCATTCCTGTCCGCCGCATTTGCCTTTAGAGATCAGTCTGCGTACCCGGTCATTCAATATCTCGGCACCAGCGCCTGGAAGTGAATCCATTCCGGCATCCTTCAAAGCTCTCAATACTTCGGTATGGGTCAAACCTTCCAGCTTTGCCACATGGGCAATTTCAGGAGGGCCTAAAGCATGAAGCTTCAAATCAGGGTATAATTCTTTTAGCTGTTTAAAAAGTTCGCTATAGAAGCTCAAACCAAGATCAGGATGATGTCCGCCCTGAAGTAAAAGCTGATCACCACCCAGTCTGAATGTTTCTTCTATCTTTATCTTGTAAGTTTCAATGTCCGTAATGTAACTTTCATCATGCCCTGGTCTTCTAAAAAAATTGCAGAATTTACAATTAGCTATGCAGACATTTGTCGTATTCACGTTGCGGTCTATCTGCCAGGTAACTTTACCGCTGGGCACTTGTTTTTTCCTCAGTTCATTGGCCACATACGCCAGTTCGGCTGTCGAAGCATTATTATATAAAAAAACACCTTCTTCTTTTGTTAAGAAGTCGAAATTTAAAGCCCTCTCTAATAATCTGGCAGTTTCCATGCCGCAAATTTAGCGAAAAAAGCGCTATGCCGCAATTTATATAAGGTGTTGACCGAGGTTGATTTTCACGCTTTTGCAATATTTTTGTAGCTTTTCATGAATGCTTACTGAGTTTTATCTAAGTTTGGCGCATTATTTTCAATTTATGGTAGATTTTAATCGTTTTACATTAACCAATGGCCTGCGGGTACTCGTACACGAGGATGATACAACACCTATGGCTGTGTTAAATATATTATATGATGTGGGTGCACGGGATGAGGAGGGGGATAAAACTGGTTTCGCCCATCTATTTGAACACCTGATGTTTGGGGGTTCTATAAATATTCCGAGCTATGACGAGCCCCTGCAAAGGGTCGGCGGTGAGAACAATGCCTTTACGAGTAACGATATTACCAATTATTATATCACCTTGCCGGCAGTAAACCTGGAAACTGCTTTCTGGCTGGAAAGCGACAGGATGCTGAGTCTGGCATTTTCCGAAAAAAGCCTCGAAACACAAAGAAATGTAGTATGCGAGGAATTTAAACAGCGTTATCTGAATCAGCCTTATGGAGACGTTTGGCTTAAGCTAAGACCGCTTGCTTATAAAAACCATCCTTATCAGTGGGCTACTATTGGGCAGGACCTGAAGCAGATTGAAGATGCAAGAATGGAAGATGTGAAAGCATTCTTCAAAAAGCACTACAATCCCCAAAATGCCATTATGGTAGTTGGCGGAAATGTTAAAACTGAAGCCGTCAAAGCACTCGCCGAAAAATGGTTTGAACCGATTCCCGCAGGCGATAAATACCTGAGGAACCTGCCGCAAGAAGCCATACAAACTGAAGCAAGAAAGGAAACTGTGAAAGCAGACGTACCGCTAAATGCGATCTATATGGCATTCAAAATGCCGGAACGCAGAGATCCTGAATACCAGTGCTACGATTTGATGTCAGATGTGCTTTCTCAGGGTCACTCATCCAGATTATACAATAGCCTGCTTAAGGAACAGCAGCTGTTTAGTGATATTCATGCTTATATTACCAGCAGCATCGATCAGGGCTTGTTTGTAATAGAAGGTAAACTTGTAGAAGGGGTGTCCGTTGAGAAGGCAGAAGCCGCTATCTGGGTCGAATTAAACAAGATTCGTGTTGAGGAAGTCACAGCTGAGGAAATAACCAAAGTAAAGAACAAATCAGAATCAATCATGGTATTTGCAGAAATGAGTTTGCTGGATAAGGCGATGAACCTGGCCTATTATGAACTGCTTGGTGATGCCGCCGGATTAAACACAGAGATTGATAAATACCTGGCTGTTACTCCTTCAAGGATTTTACAAGCTGCTAAATCTACTTTTGTGAAAGAACAATGTTCTACTTTATACTATTTAACTGCCCAAGATGTTTAACCGTACGCTAGCCCCCGAATCCAAACACATCGATGAAATTCATTTTATTGAGCCGTTAAAGCAACAACTGGATAATGGTATATCTGTATTTACTGTCAATGCAGGTAAACAGGAACTTGTCCGCATTGAATTTATATTTGAAAATGTAAACTGGAATCCGTCAAAGCCGCTTGAGGCCATTTCGGTAAGCCATTTAATCAGCAACGGAACACCGGAACTGTCTGCAAGGGAAATTGCTGATCAGGTAGATTATTATGGGGCATTCCTGCAAACAGAATATGGCGCAGACCAGAGTACCGTAAAACTCTATACACTGAACAAGCACCTGGTCTCGGTATTGCCCATCCTGCGTTCCATATTGAACGATAGTATTTTTCCTGAACAGGAACTGGCTATCTTTGTTCAGAACCAGAAGCAATCGCTGCAGGTAAGTCTTCAGAAAAACGATTATCTGGCGAGGAAAACTTTTGCAAATGCCCTTTTTGGAGATACAACATACGGATCTAATATTGATGCTGCAGATTATGATGCCATCAAAAGAGAAGACTTACTCGCTTATTTCAAAAGCGCATATAAACCGGAAAACTGTACAATTTTTGTAGCGGGCAAGTTTGAGGAAGCTGAGTTTAATATACTAAATAGTGTGATCGGTGGAAAATGGAGCAACCACGGACAGTCAACTGTTAATCAGTTTAGTTTTACTGAGACAAGAGGAGCAGAGTTGCTGATCGAAAAGCCCGAAGCCTTACAGTCGGCTATCCGGATGGGTACATTAGGAATTACGCGAAAAAATGTTGATTTCGCAGGCTTCCAGGTGTTAAATTGCCTGCTGGGTGGTTACTTTGGGTCCAGATTGATGGCTAATATCCGTGAAGATAAAGGGTATACATACGGCATAGGCTCAGCTGTTACTTCTCTAAAAGATGCAGGTTATTTCTTTATCGCTACAGAAGTTGGCGCAGATGTATGTGCAAGCGCTCTTACAGAAATAGAGAAGGAAATAGATCTCCTTAAAACTGTACTGGTACCTGAGGCTGAACTGGATCTGGTACGTAATTATATGCTAGGTTCTATGCTAGGCAGCCTGGAGAATGCTTTTTCTCATGCCGATAAATTCAAAAATGTATATTTCTCAGGGCTTGATTATGGCTACTATGAGAATTACATACAAACTGTTAAGCATATCACACCTGCTGAATTACAGCAACTTGCAATCCGATATCTTAATACTGAAAACTTTGTTAAGGTGGTGGTTGGAAAAAAATAAAACAAAGAAATTGTACATATGTTGATATGAAAATTGACAGCTATTATGCCAGCTACTAAACTTAACATTAACGAACTGATTTACAAAATCAACCAGGATCTGGATGCAGTAGACTGGACAAGGGTGTGTGAGCTTTTTTCTAAAGTGGAATGGCGAACACGTACAGAAGCCGAGATTTCAACTGCTTTCAGACAAAGTAGCTGGACTATTTTTATCTATGAAAATGACCTGCTCATAGCCTTTGGAAGAACGGTAGATGATGGCAGATATTACGCAATGCTCGCCGATATCGTGGTAGATCCGGATTATCAGGGAAATGGACTTGGTAAATACCTGGTCAATGCCCTGAATGAGAAGCTCGGCGATAATTATCATTTCGTAACCCTTACCGCTGCTCCCGGAAAGGGCAAGTTTTATAAAAGCATTGGCTGGAAAAAGCAGTCCACTTCTTACATCTGGCCACAGGGACCAAAACAACTAAGGCAACATACTGAACCAGAAGAATGATTCAATTTTATATATTGCGGTCTATTAAATTTAACTATCAATATATTATAGAATTAAACCAAATCCTGCAATGGCAAAATCTACTTTCAAATATATCCTCCTAACGATTCTGTGTCAAGTTTTTACAGCCATGACACTGGTGACTGCTCAAAACATCCGTCCTGTTATTGCAGGGGATTTTGCCGATCCTTCCGTGATCAGAAAAGGAAATGAATACTTTGCCATTGGAACATCGTCTGAATGGGCACCGCATTTTCCGATATTTAAGTCTGCAAATATGAAAGACTGGAAACAAACCGGTTATGTATTTGATAAAGCACCTGACTGGACCTCAGGGTCATTTTGGGCACCAGAATATTACTTTCACAACAACACTTATTTCATCTACTATACTGCCCGCCGTAAGTCTGACAATGTATCTTATATAGGTGTAGCGACATCCCAATTTCCTGATAAAGGATTTAAAGATCACGGAATCATTATTGAATATGGAAAAGAAGCTATAGATGCTTTTGTATATAATGACAATGGGCAGTTGTACATCACATGGAAAGCTTATGGGTTGGATACCAGGCCTATTGAAATACTGGGAAGTAAACTTTCGGCCAGTGGACTTTTACTCGAAGGTGAAACCTTCAGTCTTTTGAAAGACGAGCCAAGGATAGGGTTGGAAGGACAAAGTATATTGAAAAAAGGCGACTATTATTATCTCTTTTATTCAGCAGGAAACTGCTGCGGTGTTAATTGTGATTATAATGTGAGGATAGCAAGGTCCAAAAACTTTAAAGGCCCTTACGAACTTTATGAGAAAAATCCTGCCTTACAGGAAAATGCGGAGTGGAAATGTTCGGGACATGGAACTTTTGTAAATACTCCCGAGGGCAAAACATACTATCTCTATCATGCTTATAATAAAGCGTCAACTGTATTCACAGGTCGACAAGGCATGCTTGCAGAACTAATCTGGCCAGAGAATAATGGCTGGCCTCTTTTTAAAGAACAAAGTGCCGACGTTAAAAGCAATGACTTTAAGGACTCATTTACAGCAAAAACACCTGCTATAAGCTGGCAGTGGGATTTTCGTAATGCTACTCCGGTAGTGAAACAGCAAAAAGGTAATTTGCATCTTTCTGGTGAGGTAAAGAAAGGTAATGGGGCAGGCGTAGTGCTTACTCAGCGCCCTGCAGCTGCATCATATGAAATGAGCACCACTGTAGTGAATAAAAATGATGCTTTAAAAGGACTGGCAATCTATGGCGATGCAAATGCAGCTATTGGAATCGGCGTTATTGGTGATAAGATTGAATATTGGGTGATCAAGGATAATAATAGAAATGTTCTGGGTACAGCTCCATTGACATCAAAAATAAATCCTGTTAGTTTAAAGATCAGCGCGCAGGCAGACATGACCTGCAAGGTATATTGGACTCAAACGCCAGGAGAATGGAAAGAATTGACCAGTGAAGCTGAGCAGTCCATTAAATTTCTCCCACCATGGGACAGAAGCCCCAGAGCAGGTCTTAACTTTAGTGGCATTCCAGATCAGGAAGCAGTATTTTCTTCATTTGAGTTGACTTATAAATAGATCTGTATTGAAGATGAAAGCATCAAAACCAACTGTCAGCATAGAATATTGCCCAAGGTGTGGATGGATGCTCAGGGCAGCATACATGGCGCAAGAATTACTGAGTACATTTACTGATGACCTCCATGGTGTACTGTTAATCCCCAGTGAAACAGGTGGCGTTTACATTATCAGTATCAATGATCAAATTGTATTTGATAGAAAAGACAAAGGCCGTTTTCCCGAAGTTAAAGAACTGAAACAGATGATACGTGATGTAGTAAGTCCTGAAAAAGACCTTGGTCATTCTGATAAACAAAATTAAATGTCGCTATGCTACAAATAAAATGATTTAAAAATTTCAACCTTAACAATCTTTGACATTGATGGTTGGCATATTAATCTTAGTGTAATCTTTTGTGCTTAGCTGTCATAACTAGCAAAACTGTTGCGCCGTTTGGATAATAATCGTATCTTTGCCTCGCAAATAGTAACTCCTAAATTATTTGCTATGCAACTCGATCCTAATAAATTTGTAGCTGAAGGTCTAACATACGATGACGTATTATTAGTACCTGCATATTCTGAAGTTCTCCCACGTGATGTAGATACGGGAAGCTTTCTTACCAAAAAAATACGTATTAATGTTCCGATAGTTTCCGCAGCAATGGATACTGTTACTGAATCAGGATTGGCTATTGCCATTGCTCAGGCTGGCGGTATAGGTATGCTTCATAAAAACATGAGTATAGAACGTCAGGCAGAGGAAGTAAAAAAGGTGAAACGCTCAGAAAGCGGAATGATCCAGGATCCGGTTACTCTGAGTAAAGATGCTAAAGTTGCTGATGCCTTCCAGATCATGAAGGAGTTTAAAATAGGGGGGATACCTGTTATTGATGAGGACCGCAAATTGGTAGGTATCATTACCAACCGTGACCTTCGTTTTCAGAAAGACATGCAGCGCAAAGTTTCTGAGGTTATGACCCGTGAAAACCTGATTACTGCTGCTGAAGGAACAACGCTTTTACAGGCGGAGGAAATTTTGCAGGACTATAAAATTGAGAAGCTTCCTGTTATCGATGGCGATGGCCGCCTTGCCGGCTTAATTACTTTTAAAGACATCCAGAAATATAAAAACTATCCTAAGGCTTGTAAGGATGAACGCGGAAGACTGCGTGTAGGTGCTGCCGTTGGGGTAGCTGCTGATAATATCGACCGCGTAGCCGCTTTAGTGCAGGCAGGTGTAGATGTTGTTACTGTTGATACCGCTCATGGACACTCTAAGGGTGTAATTGATATGGTCAAAGCAATCAAGGAAAGATTTCCGGATTTGCAGGTTATAGCAGGTAATATTGCGACTGCAGACGCGGCAAGAGCACTTGCAGCAGCAGGGGCTGACGCAGTTAAAGTGGGTATCGGCCCAGGCTCTATCTGTACCACCAGGATCATTGCAGGTGTAGGTGTACCCCAGTTATATGCTGTATTTGAATGTGCGCAGGCGCTGATTGGCACCGGCATTCCTGTCATTGCCGACGGTGGTATCAAACAAACAGGTGATATTGTAAAAGCGCTGGCTGCAGGTGCAAGCTCGATCATGGCAGGCTCCCTGTTTGCAGGAGTAGAAGAATCGCCGGGCGAAACAATTATATACGAAGGGCGTAAGTTTAAATCCTACCGTGGTATGGGTTCAGTTGAAGCCATGCAGCAGGGATCTAAAGACCGCTATTTCCAGGATGAGGAAGATGTAGTAACGAAACTGGTGCCTGAAGGGATAGTTGGCCGTGTTCCTTACAAAGGAACATTGGCTGAGGTTATCTATCAGTACGTAGGAGGATTGAGGGCCGGAATGCACTATTGTGGTGCAGCTACGATAGAAGATCTTCAAAAAGCAAAATTTGTGCGCATTACCGCTGCAGGTATGAGAGAAAGTCACCCGCACGATATTTCCATTACCAAAGAAGCACCAAATTATTCGCGTTAGTATTAAAGATACTCATCCGGGCCTAATTCCCAGGTCCAGGGTTTTTTGAAATTGGTAAATGTGCGCAAGCCTTTTAGCGTGAGCGGCTGTTCAGTTGTTTCATTTGTTAAAAGACTATTGTCTGTTTTTCCAATGGTAACTACGCGTTTTTTTGTCAAAAAATCGTACTGCTTGTCATTCATTTCACCTGATGTGCTATGATAGGTATGGTTGTTTGCATTAGTAAGCTGCCAGTCTTTATTCAGGTATTTAAATGAATAGCCTAACTTCCATCTCCAGGTACCCCCACCTTCAAAAGCAAGGCTGAGCTTATTGTCATTGATGCTCATTGGTCTTAGTGGATCGCCCATAGCACCACCTTCTTCGGAGCGCAGTACAAAGTTGTTGTTTTGTGTAACAATCCGGTAATTCCTGCCGGTCTTAAAATACACCGCCAATATTCTGGGTCTTTGAAGCTCTGTGATCAGTTCTGTAGTATTGTCGCCATATGCCCTGTTTTCCTTTACAGCGGCATAGAATTCAATGATCAGTGCAAGGTCTTCAACTTTATCGTTATTGAGATCCCCATAAGCAGAATCAACCACTTTCCATTGAGGGGGAATCAATGCTTTTATAGTCTTGCCCTGGGCGTTCATGATAGGGTATTTAAATGATTGGGAAAAGGCAGAACCGCTAACTGCGATAAATAACAGGAAGATTGTTGTTTTCATATTTGCTATAGAACGAAATTTAAGGATAAATATTCTATAAAAGGCAAAAGCCGGAATTCTCCGGCTTTTGTTGGTATTAGCTTATGTGTTATTTTATTGTTCACCAATGAAGCAGATTAAAAGCCTACAACCGCTTCTACAACGTAACCATTGAATTTTCCGCCTGAACGTATGTCTGCTGTAGGGAAATCTTTGTATTTCTGAACCACATACTCGCCTTTAAGCATTACATTTTTAGTCAGGAACCATCCGGCGGCCGCAGCCATGCGGTCAATCTTAACATCAGCAGTATAGGCTATCGGACCTGCACCAGTACCTGTTGCATTGTTTGCCAGGCGTGCAGAAACGGTGTTGTATTTGGCGCCAATGAACAAGTTTTCGTTAATTCCGAATCTATACACACCGTCAATAGAGAATTGTTTTGCATCGCGTGTGTCAGTTTCTCTTGCAGTCCTTCCTGAGGCCTGCTCATAGGTGCCAAACACCTCCACCCCTTTTACCTTAAGGAAACCATTCAACATAAAAGTGTTGATTTTTTTAGAGAATCCCGGATTAAAACGGCCGGAAAATGCCATTGCAGTAGATTCTGAAATGGTATTGGGTTCCATCACATATTGATAATTTGAACCTGTACGGTCACCGCCAAATAAGGTGTTTGATCCACCGCCCTGGTTGCCATAATATGATCCGCTTACTCTCACTCGGATATCACTGGTTAACTGTCTGTCAAATCCACCTTTTAATAAAATCGAAGGAGATTTGGTATAGTCACCATCTGGATTTGCTACTGCAGTAAGAGAATCAATATTTCCTTTGATCATACCATTGGTCATTCCTATTAAACCGAACAATCCATTTTTTCTAAGCATTACCTGACCGCCAATTTCTGTAGCAAAGGCATCCATAATGTTGTTCTCCATAAAAGGATTGAACAGGGTGTTTCCTCCATCGCTTCTACGATAATGGGCATCCCCATAGTCTATCTCATAATGTCCAATTTTTATAGTCGCTATTTCCATCAGATCTTCCCATATCTGACCTTTGAAGGGAAGTTTATCAAACTGAATGTAACCGCCTTTGATCCATACTTCGTTATGGTGCCTTGAAGAAAGATAGCTGGTAATGTTTAGTCTTACTCCATCAGCTAATTGAACATCCAGAAATAAATTGGCTTGTGCTGTCATAAAGCCAGGAGTAATGTTTCTCAGTTTATTTCCTGGTGTACCAACTGCTCCAATATTATTTTTCAAAGCATCAGGGTTTTTGTGTTTCAGATTTTGGAACTGTTGGGTAAAGCCTGCTCCAAATTTTATCTTAAGGCCGTCAAATGTGGTGATGGTATCTTTGGGATCTTCAAACACATTGATTCCAGTTTTATCATAAGCTCTTAAATTGTCTATTTTTTGAAATTGCGCTGTAGAGAGCAATGGAGAGAAGCAAAGCACCATGGCGCCTGCTAACATTAGTTTATTTGTTTTCATGATCATTGATTTAATGAGTGTATACTAATTTTTGAAAGTAAAATTGTAGTCAATGGTAAGGTCATTGTCGACCTTCATAGCACCCAGCATAAAGCTTGGCGGCTGTATGTTGAAATCTGTCAGCTTAAGTTTTTGTTGGCCTGTACAGTTGATCGATCCATCTTCTTTTACTTCCCCATTTACCATCATAGTGATAGCTTTAGAAGATCCGGCAATGGTCAATGTACCGTTTGCCTTAACGCTGAATTTATTCTTCTTAACAGGTGTTATAGTAGCATTGCTTAGCTTAAAGGTGATCTTAGGGAATTGCTCAGCTTTAAGTGTTTTATAAGTACGGCCATCCATCGAACTGTGTTCGCTTTTAAGGCTCTTAGTATTTACGCTAAAGCTCAATGAAGTCAGACTTTTAGGAGTATTTTCCCCAGTGGTCAGCGATCCAAAAGCAGCTTCACATACAGGGTTTTGAGCAATCATCGTCCAGCCATGAACATTCGAACCACCAGATATCTTAACTGTGTTTTCTCTGGCTGTACTTAATTTGTATTGAGCTTGTGTCTGCATTCCGATAACGGAAAATGCGATCATAAATGCGATGGGGTATAGAAGTTTTCTTTTCATTTTGTAGGACTTTATTGTCTCCTCAAAGGTACCTCCTGTTAATGGTGCCGGGCATGATTGCTGATACCAATATTCATGATGCTCATCACATAATTGGTGTATTTAAGCTATTGATTTTAAAATATTTATGGGTTTGTTTTTGCGAATACAATTCCTGCTGCTATGGCCTGCATAAGACCATATACAAACCAGCTTAATACCATGGTAGCAGTGATGTCCAACGCACTGAATGTGATCCACATTACAGGTAGTAGCGCAACGATTGAGTAGACAAGGCCAAATTCCAAACCTCTTATTAAATAAGACCCATGAAATAGACCTTTAAACCGGTCCCAAAACCAGGATAAAGCAAAACTGATGATAAAAGCATGTAAATAAAATAACAGGTCTCTGCTTCCGTCCGAATTGAAAAGCGGGTTGTTGTATTCTACAAATACAACAGGGAAAAACCGAACAGCCATATATAGGCCACCATAGCATAAGACAAACAATATAGATCCGGCAATAAAGCCTGAATAAAAGATTTTCTTCATTATATTTAATTTAGTTGGGTCATTTTTAAAATGAATTCTACTGCCAATGTATCATTGGTCTGGATCATTCCTCCTAATTTTCTGGGTGGAACTATATTAAAATCTGAAAAGGTTATTTGCTTGCTACCAATCAGCGTTATGGTATTTCCACCTATTGGCAAGCACCTGTAGTCAATCTCAAATTTTTTAGTCACCCCGGCAATAGATATTGTCACTGCCCCTTTTAATAAATGCGCTTTCTCCGATGGCTCTGGATATTTACTCAGACTGATGAATTTTATAATCAGGCTTGGGAACCTATCTGCTTTCAGTGTTTTTCTAAGATCCTTTGTCATAATAGGGTTATGACAATCAAAGGCCCTTATGTCAAGCATCATGATACCGGTAATTTTAACAGGCTCATTTAAGTTAGTTTTATAGAAAGTTAATGTATCTGCCTTCGGGTAACTTGGAATTACACAGCTGAATTTATTGACATTTGTACTGCCATTAACCTTTACCGAGCAATCTTTATTTAATACCCATTTCACAGAAGTATTTCTATAGGTTATAAATCCATAAGATAACGGCAGCATAAGCAATATGACAGACAATAATTTTAGATGATTCATAATCAGGATCTACACCCGCAAAAATTGCCATTTTATATAGTTAATGACATGATAGCCATCATTAACAATAATGATCCTCGTTATCAAAATAACCTACCACAATAAAGTATTGCTGAAACTAATTGGTTAAAATCAGAACTTTTATCCGGAGTAACTTGTTAGGGTAGGAGTATATATTTACCTAAATTTTATCCCTATGAACAGTATCAATAAAAATCAACCAGAAGATACAAATGAAAATCTTAGCCAGGAAGAGGCTTTAAAGAAAGTTAAAGAACTGATTGAACAGGCTGAAACCTGTTTTTTTTGTACAGAGGCTGCAACCGGCCCGTCTAAAGGGGTTAGGCCTATGACTATACAACAGGTAGATGAGCATGGCAACCTGTGGATCATTAGTGCAAAAGATAGCCATGTAAATGCAGAAATAGCCATCGACTCGAGGGTTAAGCTATATTTTCAGGGCTCCAAACATTCCAATTATCTTTACCTGACCGCTGAAGCAACCATTCATGAAGATGAGTCAAAAATAAAGGAACTCTGGAGTCCATTTTTAAAAGTGTGGTTTACAGAAGGAGAGAATGATCCCCGTATTTCCTTATTAAAAATAGTACCGTCAACGGGTTACTATTGGGATAATAAACATGGAAACCTGGTTGCGGGTGTTAAAATGTTAATCGGAACTGCCTTGGGTAAAACCCTTGATGATTCTATCGAAGGACAGATCCGGATGTAGTCAAGTTAGCTCATTAATGCCTTCAATCTTTCAGAAATCAGGTTAAACTGACGCAGTTGTTCCGTGTCCCACATGTGTTTTGACAGATCAGTGCTATTAATGAGCTCTCTATAATAATTAATACCGTTATTCAGCTGGTCATAAAATTTGGAAAAATACTTTGATTTTTTGCCATTTACTTCTTGCAATTTTTCATTCCAGTCTTCCCATTGCAAATTTACATCATCAAGGATGTTTTCAATTTCCTTTTTCAGGTAGTCGATATACAGTCCAAACTCTTTGATGAATAAGTTGGGCCTGGCAATGCCTGCAAGCAAGTCATTCTTTCCATATATATGGTCAATCATTTCCTTCAGACTATATTTTTTGTTAAAATAGGCTAAGTTAGGGCCAGGGCAAATACTTACTGCTTTATTTTCTCTTGGTCTTAATAGGTCATCTGCGAGGTAAGCTGAGGCGCACAAGCCTTCGCAAAGGCAAATTTTTTCAGTCACTTTGCTGATTTGTTCGGTCAACTTCGCCTGCTCAAAACCCATAGATTGCAGCTGCTTTATTTTGAGGTTCTGGTATTCTCTCGAAGCCGTACAGATAGGTTCCGCAGTAAATTCGGTATTGCTCACAAGAAACTTTTTTGTGCATGGACTGCCCGGCCTGCCCCGTTCAATCCGCTCTATTCTTTGCTGTTCACCCGTGCTTTTTGCAAAATTATTAAATGGGATGCCCAGTGGAGAGGCATCACTTAAATAGAAATCGCATTCTTCAGCATCGGCTAGTTGCACCAGTGTATCTGCATCTACATTTGTTGCTTCAGGTACCAGTAAAAACGGGCTGCCCCACCCAGCAGCATCAAGCTGGTAATAACTAATCAGGAACTGATGTTCTTCTGCGGTACCTATTCCGCCTTGTACCGTGATTTTTTGAACAGGATTAAATGATTGAAGTAATTTTATTTCCTTTCTCAGCAGCGCATTGATATATAGTTCAAGCAGCTCACCATGAAGGAGCATACGGTTGTCCTTAAATTCCTGCAGGATCGGGCCAAGCAACAGACCTTCTGTGGCAAATGCATGTCCTCCGCAATTAAGTCCTGATTCTATTCTGAATTCAGACACCCACAAGCCTTTTTTTGCCAATACCTTAGCCTGTATCAGCGCCGACCGGTAGTCGCTCACTTTTAGTATGATCTGTTTGTTAAAGCTACCATCTTCCTTTGGATAGAAGTCGCTAAATTCTTCCATATAGCTAAACAGTCTTGGATTTAACCCCGCTGATATCACAACTGAAGAATTAAGTTCGCTGTTTGCAAAACCTCTTATGGCTGCTAATGCATCGGTATGCTCGTCACCTAAATAAACATCCTTAAGGTAATTGGCTTTATCCACCTTCGACATGATATTTACATCAATATTACCTGTTGCAATATCTCTTTTTAATTCCCATTGTAAAAAATGCTTTTCAGTTCCGATTGGTAATAGCTGCATGTGATGGTATTTTGCACTTAGTTGGGATCCTTCAGGTAACAGTTCAAAATACCTGCACAGATCGTTGTCCTCCTCAAAACTCATTTGCGTCATTTCAGAAGCCTGTTTGTTTACCAGTTTCGTCAGCAGGTTTAAATAAGCAGTAATTCTTTCAGACCTGCTATTGGGGTCACTTTTTGTAATCAGCTGATAAGGCTCATGATTAATTTCAGAATGGTGTTTTCGCATTCTTTCTGTAAGTTCATCGTCTACAATAGAAACTACTGAGGATATACCAAATCTGGCTACTTTTAAAGGAGTGTCTATCGAATAACCCAGTCCTAATACAGGAATATGAAAAGTGTGTGGCATAAATGAAATTTTATCCGGCAAAGAAGCCTATATTAAGCCTTTTAAAACATGACGGTAGTCACTATTTCTAATGACAATCATTACGATAAGTGAACTGCGTTTTATTAATTTTGTAATGAGCTGTTAAATTAAAATATGGAAAGTGGTAAACTGTTAAAAGCAATTATAGAATCTGCGATAGATGGGATCATCACTATTGACAATAGAGGCAGGGTAGAGAGTCTTAATCCAGCGGCATTAAAATTATTTGGATATAAACTGGAGGAAGTGATAGGCCGGAATATCTCTGTTTTGATGCCGGAGCCTGATAAAAGCAGTCATGACGGCTATCTCCATCGTTATCAAAGTACGGGTGAAAAACGTATTATCGGCAAGGGAAGAGAAGTGAGGGGATTACGAAAAGACGGTAGTACGTTTCCATTTCGCCTGGCGGTAAGCGAAGTACAATATGACGACAGGGTGATCTATACTGGGTTTATTCACGATCTCTCCAAAGAAAAGGAAGCTGAACAGCGTTTAAAAGAGTACGCAGCCGAACTTGAAGAGCTGGTAAATGAACGTACTAAATCCTTGAAAAAGATGCTTCACGCACTAAGTGAGGCAAAGGAAGAAGTAAGTCTGTCGCTGCTAAAGGAGAAGGAACTCAATCAGATGAAAAGCCGCTTTGTATCGATGGCTTCACATGAGTTCAGGACCCCGCTAAGCTCCATACAGCTGTCATCTGTACTGATCGAGAAATATGCTGAGCCTTTTGACAACCCCCATATTAAAAAGCATGTCAGTAAAATTAAAAATGCTGTAGGTAATCTTACGACCATACTCAATGATTTTCTATCTCTTGAACGGCTTGAAGCAGGAAAGGTAGAGCCAGCCTTTACTCCCTTTGATATCGTGAAGCTTTCTGAAGAAGTTACTGAAGAAATGCAGATGATTGCTAAAGAAGATCAGAACATTATTTATCAGCATACTGGTATAGAAAGCATGGTCAATCTTGATCAAAACCTGCTCAGGAATTGTATGATCAACCTGATATCTAATGCCACTAAATATTCAGGTGAGCATACATTTATTGAATTTAACACAGAAGTTACCGATACTCAGTGCATCGTGACAATACGCGATAATGGAATAGGCATTCCCGAGTCGGACCAAAAGAATTTATTTCAGGCGTTTTTCAGGGCACATAATACAGGTAACATTCCCGGTACTGGCCTGGGATTAAATATTGTCCAGAGGTATGCCGGACTGATGGGCGGAGAACTGCATTTTGAGAGTAAAATTAACGAAGGGGCTATATTTACACTTTCATTTAAAAGATAAATGGCTTGCCTGTTAATAGCCGATACTAACTAAATAAAATATCCATGGATAAAGTAAACATTCTGATCATTGAAGATAATGATGACATCAGAGAGAGCACAGCAGAGATTTTAGAGCTGGGTAATTTTAAAGTTATCCAGGCATCCAATGGTAAGCAGGGTGTTGAACAAGCTAATAAACACCTTCCGGATCTCATTCTTTGCGATATCATGATGCCCGAACTTGACGGTTATGGTGTACTTCATATTTTAAGCAGGAACAAAGAAACAGCTGCAATTCCTTTTAT
Source organism: Pedobacter psychroterrae (assembly GCF_004331695.1). GTDB lineage: Bacteria > Bacteroidota > Bacteroidia > Sphingobacteriales > Sphingobacteriaceae > Pedobacter > Pedobacter psychroterrae. Next base: position 398,460 of record NZ_SJSL01000002.1, read on the forward strand.
ATTCCTGACTGCAAAAGCAGAAAGAATGGATATGCGAAAAGGAATGGAAATGGGTGCCGATGATTACCTCACCAAGCCCTTTGACGAAATGGAATTATTGAACGCCATAGAATCCAGACTCAAAAAAAAGGAATCTCATAAACAGCTCTATAGTGCTTCACTGGAAAAAATAAGTACACTTCTCGATAAGAATAAGGGCCTTGAAGAACTTAGTAAATTGATATCGGAACGAAAAATCAGGAACATAAAAAAGAAGCAGGTGATTTATTATGAGGGAGATACTGTAAACGGGATTTATCTAATCATTAACGGCGGCGTGAAGACCATAAAAGTTGCCGGGGATGGTAGGGAACTATTGACCGGTATGTATGGGCCGGACGAATATTTTGGAATACCAGCGCTTTTGGCGAATGAGAATTATAAAGATACCGCTGAAGCTACAGAAGATACATCCTTATGTCTCCTGCCAAGATTACCCTTAGAAGAGCTGCTAAACAAGTATCCTGACGTGGCTGCCCAGTTTATAAAAATTCTTGCAAACAATATTTTAGATAAAGAAGAGCAGTTACTACAGTTGGCCTATCATTCTGTTAGAAAGCGCATGGCAGAGGTATTGATGCGGCTAAACACAAAAGAAAATCTTGAAAATTCTCAGCTGAATGTATCAAGGGATAATCTTGCCGCAATGGCTGGTATTGCTACCGAGACGGTAAGCCGTATCCTGAGTGATTTTAAAGACGAAGGGTTAATAGAAAGAAAGGCCAGTCAGATCACGATTCTAAACCCTGTCAAGCTCCAAAACATGAAAAACTGATCAAGATCACTATTCATAGGTGATCGGACTCATTATTTAATGCCCTGATTCCGGCTAATTTTGAAAGATAAAATTATTGGAATGAGAGTAGTAGCATATAGTATAAAATCGGCAGACAAGGAGCCGCTTGCATTAGCAAACCATAAGAGGCACGAAATAACGCTGATTTCTAACTCATTAACTGCTGAAACTGTTTTTTACGCAAAAGGTAAGGAGGCTGTTATTGTGTATACTGGTGATGATGTGTCAGCACTGGTGATCAACCAGCTTGCTGATCTTGGTGTCAAGTACATCGCAACACGGTCAACCGCTACCTCACATATAGACCATATCGCCGCAGGCATACGTCAACTCAAGATTGCAAATGTTCCGCAAAGCGCTTTAACTGATTTGGATGAGGAAGCGCTCCCGATGGCGTTGGCTATAGAAACGATTCATAATCTTGATAAGTGGCAGGAAAGAAAATGCCTCGGTGATGCTTGTGTATGTGCGAAGGCATGCGATCAGGCTAAGTCTGATCCATTAAATCATGATCATGGACAGTAACCAGCTTGCCGACAAATACCGCGTAGCTGCGCCCAGATATACCAGCTACCCTACCGTACCTTACTGGGACGAAAACAACTTTGATGAAACACAATGGAGGGAGAGATTAATAGCTTCCTATAGGGATAGTCCCGAAGGGCTTAGCGTGTATGTTCATCTACCTTTTTGCGAAAGCTTGTGTACCTATTGTGGTTGCAATACCCGTATTACAAAAAATCATGGGGTAGAACGGCCCTATATAGCCACTGTGCTAAAAGAATGGAAACTATATGTAGACCTGCTTGGTTCAAGACCGGTTATTAAAGAAATACATTTAGGAGGAGGTACACCGACTTTTTTTAGTCCTGATAACCTGGAATTACTCATTGATGGAATTACCCAACAGGCAGAATTGCATAAGGATGCTGAATTTAGTTTTGAGGCCCATCCCAACAATACTACAGAAGAACACCTTAAAACTTTATATAACCTTGGCTTCAAGAGGTTAAGTCTTGGGATACAAGATTTTGATCCGGTTGTTCAGTTGGTCATCAATAGGGTTCAGTCTGTAGAGGCTGTAGAAAATGTTACACACATGGCCAGGGAAATAGGATACAGCTCAGTAAATTATGACCTGATATACGGATTGCCATTGCAGTCATTAAACGGTTTGACCACAACCCTGAATGCCGTCATTAGATTGAACCCGGACAGGATTGCTTTCTATAGTTATGCACATGTACCATGGGTAAAACCAGGTCAAAGAAGGTATACTGAAGCTCATTTGCCATCTCCCGACTTAAAAAAACAACTTTATGAAACAGGAAGGGGATTATTGGTAGCAGCTGGATATGCAGAGATTGGTATGGACCATTTTACACTTACTACCGACAGTCTTTATCAGGCTGAGATGAAAGGCACGCTGCATAGAAATTTCATGGGTTATACCGAGCAGCAAAGTGATGTAATGATAGGATTGGGTGTTTCATCTATCAGCGATTGCTGGACTGCATTTGCACAGAACGTCAAAACGGTGGAAGAATACATGCGCATCGTAGATGCTGGCAGGCTTCCTGTTTTTAAAGGCCATATCTTAAATAATACTGATCTGGTAATCCGCAAACATATTCTTAACATCATGTGCAGGGGAGGTACTTCCTGGTTTTTTCCTGAAGAGCGGGATGAAAATTTTATACTGGGTATTCAACGTATGAAGAGCCTGGCCGATGACGCGCTGGTAGTGCTTACTCCTTACGACCTCAAAGTGACTCCTTTAGGTAAGCGTTTTCTCAGAAACATATGTATGGCGCTTGATGCAAGGCTATGGGCTCATAAACCTGCTACACAACTATTCAGCATGGCAGATTAAATGAAGCTTACTTACATTCCGTAGTGGCATTGGGCTGCTGCGGACTAATATAAGGTATATTGAGCTCCAATCCCCTGAACACAAACCAAATTCCTAGCAGCAGCATGGCATAAGGCATCACCTTATTGAGCTTATTTCTGAAAGATAGCTTAGAGAAGCTCAGCACAATCGCAGCGGCCAGCATCATAGGTACAGTTCCCGTACCAAACCAAAACATATAGCTTACCCCCTCAAATACGGTTTTCGTATTTAATGCACCGGCCAGGGCCAGATACACAAAGCCGCAAGGCAGCAGCCCGTTGATCATGCCGATGATCAAATGATTTGCCTTGTGCTTCAGTGCATAATCAAAGGCAGCATTGAAAAACTTTAAAGAAACGAAACTGGTCTGCTTTAGCATGCTTTGCTTAAAAATTCTGGAGCAGCCCGCCATGATGATCAGTACACCCGTTAAAATGCTTACGCCTTGCTGAAATCCTGCCTGCCAGATCTGTCCACCTACTAATCCTACCAAAGCTCCAAGTAAACAATAGGAGATTATCCTGCCAAGCTGATAGATCAGCTTATTCCATAAAAGTGCTGCCCAGCCAGGCTGATGAAGGGGTACAGCAAAAGCCAGAGGCCCGCACATGGCCACACAATGTACAGAGCCCAACAGACCAATCAGAAAGGCTAGCTTTTCGTTACTCATGCTGCCTGATTTTATGTGACAAAGCAATGCTGTCTTGCTTCACTTTTTCCATGCGTTTAATTTCCTGGTCGTAATTCAAACCTTTCTCATAATAATCTTCGTCCACCAGAGGGTCTGGATTACTTCTGATCATTAAGGTAGCCAACACTATTATAAAGGCCATAAATGAAGCCATTCCTATCATTATTTTTGTTCCCCAGTTCATAAGCTTAATTATTTGGTGGTGCGATAAATGTTGTTTCAAATTGGTCTGTTACCTTATCATCAGACAGGAGTTTGAAACCTATTTTAGTTTTATATGATTTGATCAGTTCCTGCGGCATGATGACAAAAAAGGTAATCTTTATGCTGCTGCCATACTTTATGCTGTCTGCTTTCTGCACCCACTGTATCTTCATATGCTTGTCATCCGGTACAAGGCTGAACCTGATATTTCGATTCGTTTTATTGACCAGTTCTGCGGTATACAAATTACTAACAGCTTTATCTTTTTCCCGCAGCTGATAAATTGTGCCGCTGGCGCGGAGTATAGTGGTCTCAATATCCGTGCGCCTGATCAGTAGAAAAGTCAGTATTATGGATAAGACCAGTAACAAGGCGCTATAACCATATATTTTTTTGCTGATTCTGAATGAAGTCTTATTCCTGATCTGGCTTTCAGATTTAAATCCGATTAGGTTTAGGGGCCTGCTGATCTTAGTCATCACCATATCGCAGGCATCTATACAGGCTGTACAGTTTACGCATTCCAGCTGCGTACCATTCCGGATGTCTATTCCTGTAGGGCATACCTGCACACATAGTTTGCAGTCTATACAGTCGCCATGCAGATTTTCTTTATCCCTGTTGATCTTGTTCCTGGGTTCCCCGCGTTCATAATCGTAGGCAACTATGATACTCTCGTCGTCCAGCAATACTCCCTGCAAGCGGCCGTAGGGGCAAACCACCGTACACACCAGTTCCCTCATCCGGGAAAAAACCAGATAAAATATAAAGGAAAATATCCAAATGGTTATGAAGCCTGATAGATGTTTGTGTATCGGCTCAGTCATGATCCTTACCAGCATCCCCGAACCGATAATGTATGCCAGGAATATATTGGATATTAGGAACGAGATACCAAAAAACAAACTGTGCTTCAGCGCTTTCTTAAAGAATTTATCAGCAGTCAGAGGCCCCTCATCCAGCTTTTGCTGATGATGGTGATCGCCTTCTATCCAGTGCTCTATTTTGCGGAATACCATCTCCAGAAAGATGGTCTGCGGACATACCCAGCCACAGAATACCCTGCCAAAAATTACTGTAAAAAGTATAATGAAAACTATGAAAACCAGTAGCGCCAATACGAAAAGATAGAAGTCCTGTGGCCAGAAAACAAGGCCAAAGAATACAAATTTCCTTTCTAGTATGTTTAGCAGGATCAGCTGTTCACCGTTCAGTTTAATGAACGGTGCTGAAAAGAGCAATAGAAGGAAAATATAGCTCAATGCAGAGCGGTATTGGTACAATTTTCCTTTTATAATCTTAGGGTAGATCCATTTTCTCTTGCTGCCATCATCTGTAAGTGTGGATAGCTGATCTCTGAAATCTCCCGGGGCCTGCGACATGTTGCTATAATTTAGTTCCCTGTGGTGCTTTCGCTCCGGCAGGTTTACTTCCCTTCAAAGACATGATATAGCTGGTTATATCTGCTATTTGTTTAGGGCGCATGGTTTTTTCCCATGCAATCATCCCTTTATCTGGAACTCCATATTTAATTGTTTTGAAAATATCCTTTACAGTGCCACCATGCAGCCAGAACTCATCAGTCAAATTGGGGCCCACTATTCCCTCTCCCTTTTCTCCATGGCAGGGGGCACAGGCGGTTTTAAACAATCCGGCCCCAGCCTGTAATACAGGAGCATCTTTAGATTGTTCTACATTATTCTCATTGATCTTATTCGCTCCATTGCCCGGCTTAAGCAGCATAGCGGTTTTAGCCTCTTCTGCCTGCTTTAACTCGATCACATACTCTTCTTCCTGTAGTGGTGCCCAGTTAAATACATGGTAGTTCAATAGATAAATGATACCGAAGATGATAGTTCCGTAAAACAATACCATAAACCAGGCAGGAGTGGGATTGTCCAGTTCCGCTATTCCGTCAAACGTATGTTCCATTACCAGGTCTTTTTCTTCTGATATAGGTTTCAGCCCCATCAATCGAAGCCATACAGAAGGTTGTTTGGACTCCGGAGCAATCGTTTGGTCTTCAGCGGCTTGCTCTTTCGCTAGTTTTCTCAGTCTCTTTTCTTCAGGCGTAGCAAATATGGTAGGGTTAATGGTTTCCTCTACAAATACCCTGATCACTTTGAGCAGTAAAAAGGCCACTCCCAGCATGATGATTGCGGTAGCCAGCAGTAAGGTTATAAAAATATCGGTCATCATTGTTCGTCTTCTAATGGCAGGTTACTCATGTATTTAATGGTATCTTTTTTCATCACCAGCAGCAGTACTGCTACCGTTATGAAAAACACGAAGAATATGGCCAGTGAGGCGATCATATATCCCTGGTGTCCGTCTGCCTGATCTAAAAATTGCTTAAACATGGTATATCGGTTTATTGTGCTTTTACTTTAATATCTGTTCCCAGCCTTTGCAGGTAGGCAATGATGGCAATGATCTCCCGGTCGCTTTTTACCTGTACTTTATTCTGCTTCAAATCATCAGCGATCGCTTTTGCCTGTTTGTCTAGGTCTGCATTTGCTTGATTTTCATATCCAGGCTCATAAGGTACACCCAATGTGCGCATGGCATTGATCTTGGCGCGTGTAGTGGTGGTGTCCAGTTCCTGAGTGATCAGCCATTCGTAGGCAGGCATGATACTTCCGGGCGACATGGTCTGCGGATCCAGTAAGTGGTTAAAATGCCAGGCGTTAGAATATTTTCCTCCCTCTCTCGCCAGGTCGGGTCCCGTACGTTTAGAACCCCAAAGATGCGGATGGTCGTACACAAATTCACCTGCTTTGCTATATTCTCCATAACGTTCTGTTTCTGAACGGAACGGACGGATCATCTGCGAATGGCAGTTCACACAGCCTTCTTTGATATACAAATCCCGACCTTGAAGTTCCAGCGCAGAGTAGGGCTTTACACTGCTGATGGTTGGGATATTGGACTGGATGGTAAAAGTCGGCATCATCTCTATCATTCCACCTATCAGGATCACCACCAGCGACAGTACTAAAAATATCATTGGTTTGCGTTCCAGGAATCTATGTGCCTTTCTGTCAGAACCAACCGGTTCGTAATTTGCAGGCAATGGCATTGCCTCTGCAGGTTCATTGGCTACCAGTTTACCAAGTTTTACTGTCCTGATCAGGTTGTAGGTCATTACAATTACCCCTGTAAGGTACATGGCGCCACCGATAGCTCTCAATACGTACATCGGTATGATTTGGATTAATGTCTCCAGGAAATTAGGATATTTAAGCATGCCGTCTTCTCCAAACTGTTTCCACATCAGCCCCTGCGTGAATCCTGCGAAATAAAGTGGTACTGCATAAAAGATGATTCCCAGTGTGCCGATCCAGAAGTGAAACGAAGCCAGTTTCTTTGAATATAGTTCTGTCCGGTAAATTCTTGGTATCAGCCAATAAAGTATTCCGAAGGTAAGAAAGCCGTTCCAGCCCAGTGCACCAACATGTACATGCGCTACGATCCAGTCGGTATAATGTGCTATGGCATTAATCTGCTTTAGCGCCAGCATGGGCCCTTCAAATGTGGCCATGCCATAGGCAGTTAGTCCTACTACCATAAATTTCAGCGTAGCATCTTCCCGTACTTTATCCCAGGCCCCGCGTAGTGTCAGCAATCCATTGATCATACCTCCCCAGCTTGGTGCAATCAGCATGATTGAGAACACGACCCCAAGAGATTGTGCCCAGGATGGGAGTGAGGTATAAAGCAGGTGATGCGGCCCTGCCCAGATATAGATAAAGATCAGCGACCAAAAGTGAAGGATACTTAGTTTATAAGAATAAACAGGTCTGTTGGCCATCTTTGGAAGGAAATAATACATCATCCCCAGATAGGGAGTGGTCAGGAAAAATGCTACCGCATTGTGTCCATACCACCACTGTACCAGTGCATCCTGTACTCCAGAATAGATATAATAGCTTTTGAAGGCCGAGATGGGCAACTGAAAAGAATTGACGATGTGCAGCACAGCTACGGTAACAAATGTGGCGATGTAAAACCAGATCGCAACATACATGTGCTGTTCTCTTCTTTTTATAATGGTGCCAAACATGTTTATCCCAAACACGACCCAGATCAGGGTAATAGCGATATCTATCGGCCATTCCAGTTCTGCATATTCATGGGAACTGGAGAGTCCTAACGGCAAAGTAATGACTGCTGAAACGATGATCAGTTGCCAGCCCCAAAAATGGATTTTACTTAGCACATCGCTAAACATCCTCGCTTTCAACAGGCGCTGTAGCGAATAATATACGCCCATAAAGATGGCATTGCCCACAAATGCAAAGATTACTGCATTGGTATGCAGTGGCCTGATGCGTCCGAAGCTGGTATATTGAGAACCCATATTTAAAGCAGGTTTAATTAGCTGCATGGCAATGAGCAAGCCTACCGTCATGCCAATTATTCCCCATACTATGGTGGCTATGGCAAAGTTTCTGACGATCTTGTTGTCGTAGTAAAATTTTTCGGTCATATCAAAAATCTGTATCGTTTATCGTGTAAAATTACCGCGGTTTTTTAGGCCACAGGGTGATGAATATCCTGACTAAGTGTGATCTTCGTCACGTTTTTCTATCGCCTGGTCTATGGGTTTTTCTGCTTCCGGTGCCATCAGTTCATCATCAAAAAGAATCCTTACCGATGGGGTATAGGTGTCGTCATGTTGTCCGGTTTTACTCGCCCAGAAGAAGGCAGCCAAAAATAGCAGGGCCAGCAGAATGCTGCAGCCGATTAAAAAAAAGATCATGTTCATAACAACTTGTTTTTACGTGCAAATGCCCTTACTGCTATCGTGGTAAAAGAAATAATGGTGATGGTACTCAGCGGCATCAATATGGCTGCAATCAAGGGGGAAAGCTGACCCTGAACGGCAAAGAAAAGCCCCACGGCATTGTAGCATAGTGATATACCAAAAGACATGTGTATTACCTTTACTGAATCTCTGGCCTGCTGCAGAAATTGAGGTATCTTGTGAAATCCCGCTCCATCCAGCACCCCGTCACAACCAGGTGTGAAGTTGTTGACATTGTCGGTAACCGCTATTCCCAGGTCACTTTGTTTCAGGGCACCTGAATCATTGAGCCCATCGCCCAGCATAAGTACCTTTCGGCCATTTTTCTGAAGCTGCAGAATGTAATCCAGCTTCTGTTGCGGGGATTGTTCGAAGTGGAGGTTGGCACTGTCAGAAAAGAAAGGGATAAGGTTGCGTTTATCTGCCGGCTTATCACCCGATAGCAGGTGCAGGTCGGCCCATGTACCAAGTTTTAATGTCAGTTCTTTAAATCCTTTTCTCCATTGTTGTTTCAGCATAAAGTATCCCAGGTACTGATCGTTGATCATTACATGAACGGTACTGTTTTCCGGAGAGTTTATCAATGGCAGGCCAAGGAATGCAGAACTTCCCAATTTTACATAATTTCCATTGACCCTACCACTGACGCCCCTTCCGATTTTTTCTGTATAACTATCTACACTATATATTGATGCTTTATTTAAATGTTTGCTCAGCTCCCTGCTCAGTGGATGGCCTGAATTTCTGGAAAGGTCGCTTATCAATTGCTTCTGCTCCTCATTGACCATGCCTGAAAAGATTAGGGAAGCAGCATCCGGACTGGTAATAGTACCCGTCTTGTCAAACACAAAAGTGTCGATCCTTGCAAGCTCCTCAACAACCGAAGTGTTTTTAACATAAAACCCAGATTTATCAAAAATACTAATAGCAGCAGCAAGGGTGAACGGAGAACTCAGGGCCAGTGCACATGGGCAGGCAATGATCAGCACAGCAGTAAAAGAGGCGATCGATTTGTGAAGGTCTGTGGGCAGCCAGAACAGGGCTGCACCTATCGCTATAGCAAGCAGGGCGATGCTGAAGTACCTGCTGACGGTATCACTAAAGGTCTTGATATTGTTTTTGGGTTTCACAAAAGCATCATTGTTCCACAAACGGGTAAGGTAACTTTGGGAAACTGGCTTGATCACTTCCATCTCTAAAGCGCCTGCCAACTGCCTGCCACCTGCATATACAATCTCCCCAAGTACTTTTTTTATCGGTTCAGCCTCACCGGTTACGAAACTAAAATCTATTTCAGCTTCTCCTTTGAGTAGTATGGCATCTGCCGGAATGATCTCCATACTGCGCACCATGATCCTGTCGCCCGTTTTAAGATCTCCCAGCGGTTTAGCGATCTCTTTATTACCTTTAATTGTGGTCACAGCCACAGGGAAATAAGAACGGTAGTCGCGTTCAAAAGAGATGTGGTGAAAAGTCCTTTGCTGCATCCACCGGCCTATCAGCAGGAAGAAAACCAATCCGCAAAGGGTGTCAACAAATCCGGCACCTGTCTCCCACACAATTTCGTAAACTGAGCGGACAAACATGACTGCAATACCCAATGCGAGTGGAAAATCGAGATTCAACCTCCTGGCTTTTAAGTTATTCCAGGCCGAAATAAAGTAGCCTGTACCGCTGTACAGTATTATCGGGAGTGAAAAAGCAAGGTTGAGCCAGCCAAAGAACCGGCTAAATTCCCTTTCAAAGTCTCCAAGCCCAAAATAATCAGGAAAACTGAGCAGCATCACATTCCCAAAGCAAAACCCTGCCACTGCTATCTTAGTAATCAGGCTGCGCTCGGTATTGTTGCCGCTGTTTGTCTTGCCAGTGTCCTGCGCATTTATCAAGGGAGGGTAGCCAATGGCAGCGAGTAGTTCGGCCACTTCCCTCAGGCTTATTTCCTGATTTCTGAAAGTAATGCTTACCTGCTTCTTCAGAAAGTCTATCCTCGACTGTAACACAGCTGGCTGGAGCTGGTAGAGGTTTTCCAGCAGCCAGATACAAGAGCTACAATGAATGGCTGGTATATAAAGTGTGATGATGGTACGCCTTTCGTCTTCATAATCTACCAGCTGAGCGCTGATTTCTTTTACATCCAGGTATTCAAAATGATGAATATTACTGCGCTGAGTTTGGCCCGGCACATCATTGTATGCATAATAATTAGACAGATTGTGCTTTGACAATAAGTCATATACCGTTCTGCATCCAAGGCAGCAGAATTTCTTATCATCAGAGAGGAAAAACTCATCGGCCATATTCTCTCCGCAATGAAAGCAGTGTTGTTTTATTAGAACTGAATTTTCCTGAAGCATACCTATTTAGTAAAGCCCAAAAATGGATATAATCGAATCGCAGGAAAATGATGCCTGTTTTGGAAAAGAGTGACGACCGTCACTTTATGGCTTTGACAATTCCACCATCGCCAATTGAGAGAACAGGACTTTTTTGCCTGCAGCTAAAGCGACCGGGGGAACATTAGCGATGGGCTATGGAGCAAATCCAGTTTGGTTTATCTACCTATTTATGATTAGACAATCTTTATTTTCTTAATCAACCATTAAATCGTCTTGCATTGTACAATCAGTAAAAAGTAAGAATAAACATCGAGAACAACTTCTATTCCAGGGTAAATTTGAATAGTCGCGACACGGCTTGCTGCTGCTGTAAGGCGTATTCCAAATAAGCATCTCTTGTTTTGTAAAGTGATAAAATTTCGTTGTAATACTGGATGACCGAAATCTCCCCGAACTGCAGCGCTTTATCTAATAGCGGTTCGGATTTGAGCTGATCCAGCAAGGCTTTATACTCCCCAAGCAAATAGGTAGCTTCTTCGTATTGCTGATAATAGACCCTATTTTTCTGCACGTGTTCCAAACGATGGTCTATCACGCGATTTTCAGCGACTAATTGTTCCAGTCTTTTTTGTTTAACCGTATTTTTTCTTTCCCAAAGTGGTATACTCAAACCCAGATGGATGCCTTGATATTTCTGACCAAGGATCGATTGGCTGTGATAACCTGCTTCAAAACCGGGCAAGGTCAAAGCTTTATTCATTGCCGTTTCTTTAGCGGCTATTGTCTGTTGGGCAACATAAATTTTAAGCAATGGATCACCAGCCTCAATCAAGCTATCCAGTATTTCAAAAGACGGTACCCGGGGATTTGCGGGATATGCTTTCGCATCTACGGTTACCATGCTTCCCCCTGTGTAAGCCACAAATTTTTGTTTCAAGTGTTCCCGCTGCTGCTCGTTACGCTTTAACTGGGTTTTGGTTTCAAGCAGCAGCAACTTAACTTTATTGAGATCCAGGACGTTCCCATCACCCGCACTCATTTTTTTCTGATAAGCAGCATGTAGTTTTTCAACGTCCTTTACGCGCTCGGTATAGCTGAGATTAAGCTGATTGAGGTATACCCATTGCAACCAGTCCAATTTTACATTTAACAGCAATTCTTGTCCTTTTGCTTTGGCGATAAAATCAGCTTGCTTTATCTTCCCACCAGCAGCCTGTTTACGATAAGTATAACTGCTGGGAAAATCAAAACGCTGGGTAATGGCAAAATCCTGCTGATTGCCCGCGTCTTTGGGTGTACCAAACAGAATCTCATATTCTGCTGTGGGGTTTTCAGGATTTAAGCCTGTTCTGAAGGCCATTACATTTGCTTCGGTTTCTGACTGATACACCTTTAATGTTTTATTCTGTGCTTTCACCAGGTTCAATACTGAATCCAGCGTTTGTGCTTTTGCCAGGCTAAACCCTAAGATCAAAACCAGTGTGTGTGTTAAAGTTCTCATCTTATGCTTGATTTAAAGTTTTGAATTTTCTTTTTTTCATCAGGCTATTGTACACGATGGGTACAATAAAAAGGTTCAATAGCGTAGAGCTTAATAAACCACCCAATATGACATTAGCCATCGGGCTTTGAATTTCATTTCCAGGCTGATCGCTGGCCATAGCTAGCGGGATCAAGGCTAAACCTGCGGTTAGTGCGGTCATCAGGATCGGACTTAAACGGTCTATTGATCCTTTGATCACTATATCCAGATCATAAAATCCTTTTTCCTGCTGTAAATGCCTGTAATGAGAAACCAGTAAAATCCCGTTTCTTGTAGCTATACCAAACAGCGTTATGAAACCGATGATTACAGGAATACTAATGATGCTTCCTGTTAACCATACGCTCACTATACCACCAATCAGCGCCAATGGCAGATTAATTAAAATAATCAGCGATAGTCCCGAATCTTTAAACTCATGATACAGGACAAGAAAAATCGCCAATAAAGCAAATATTGAAGTCAACACTAAAGTTCGGGAAGCTTCCGCTTCTGCTTCAAACTGTCCGCCATATTCAATTCTATAGTTTTGCGGTAGCTTAATGGCTTTCATTTCAGCCTGTATCTCTTCAACGGCAGATAACTGATCCCTTCCCGCAACATTGGCTGAAACCACCAATTTACGTTGCGCGTTCTCCCGGTTAATGGTATTCGGGCCTTTTGTTGAAACGATTTCCGCTACACTCCCCAAAGCCACTTTAGACCCATCACCTGCATCAATCAACAGGTTTTTCAAATCTTCTATCTTGCTTCTGGCAGATTCCTCATACCTCAATACCAGATCAAAACGCTTCCCAGCTTCATACACATCACCAACTTTCTCGCCACCAATAGAAACCTCAACAAAGCGGCTGAAATCTTCCAGACTAATACCTTTAGCAGCAAGCAGGTCTCTTTTTGGTTTAATCTGGATTTGAGGGATTTGGATTTGCTGTTCAACTGAAATGTCTACCAATCCGGGAATATGCGCTATTGCCTTTTTGGTTTCATTTCCCAGACGATAAAGTTCTGCCAAATCCTGACCAAATATCTTAATGGCAATATTCGCTCTCGTCCCTGACAACATGTGGTCGATGCGATGGCCGATAGGCTGACCTATAGTAATGTTTGCACCAGTAATGCCCGCTAATTTCTGCCTTACATCAGCCATAAATTCAGACCTGGAGCGTTCTTCCAGAAAGAAGGGCACATCAATTTCAGAAGCATTAACACCCTGAGCATGTTCATCCAGTTCAGCACGTCCGGTTCTGCGGGTAGTGGTTTTGACTTCAGGAATACTGAGCATGGCACGTTCTACCTGCTGTCCGATCTTATTGCTTTCTTCCAATGATATACCCGGCATAGTAACTGCGCTGATCACCAGGGAACCTTCATTAAATTCCGGCAGAAAACTACGTCCAAAACTACTCAGCAGGAATAAGGCACCAATGAATAAACCGATGACTGCGGTAACAAGCCATTTTCGGTAAGTGATTGCTTTTCGCAAGGCACCAAGATAACCATGATTCAAATGCCTTACCAACCAGCTTTCTTTTTCCTGTTTTAATAAATTCTTATCTGATGTTAACAAGTAACTGCAAAGTACTGGCGTTAAGGTGATCGCTACGATCAGCGACGCAAACAAGGCCACTACAAAAGCAATGCCCAGCGGCACCAGGAGTCGTCCTTCCATTCCTGTTAAAAAAAACAACGGTGTAAAGGCAATGATGATGATGAAAGTAGCATGGATGATAGAGGAACGGATCTCGGTAGATGCGTTGTAAATCACTGTAAATTTGTTTTCCCGCTGCTCTACCGGAAGGTGTGCATTTTCCTTTAAGCGTTTCAGTACGTTCTCTACGTCAATGATCGCATCATCCACCAAATCTCCAATGGCAATAGCCATACCACCGAGGCTCATCGTATTTATGGTTAAACCCATTATTTTGAGTACCACGATAGCCACCAATAAGGAAATTGGAATTGCAATGAGGGAAATGGCTGTTGCCCGCCAATTCATCAGGAAGATAGAAAGAATGATCACTACGAAAATAGCGCCTTCAATAAGCGTTTTTTCAATGTTACCTATTGAGGCTTCAATAAAGCTGGCCTGACGGAATATTTTCGTGTTTACGATGACATCTTTTGGCAAACTGCTCTTCAATTCTTCAATGGTATGATCGATCTTTTCGGTGAGTTCCAGTGTATTGGTATTGGGCTGTTTCATTACCGTCATGATCACCGAAGGCTGAGCATTCAATGAACCATCCCCCAATTTAACTGCTGCACCGATGGTAACCGTTGCTACATCAGCTATTTTAACGGCTTTGCCATTTATGGTTTTGATTAGCGTGTTGCCAATGTCTTCTGGTTTGTTGCTACGCAAAACCCCTTTAACCAGGTATTCGTTACCATACTGATTGATCAAGCCGCCGGAAACATTTTGACCGATGCCATTTGTAGCCTTAAAAAGCTCATTCATGGTGATGCCATAAGCTTTGAGCAATGCGGGTTTCGCTAAAATCTGGTATTGTTTATAATCTCCACCAATCACCACGACCTGTGAAACGCCACCTGTAGCCAATAATACCGGACGAATATTCCAGTCTGCGATACTCCTTAGCTCCATCAGGTTAGTTTGCTTAGCAGTAATGCTAATGAGCATGATCTCGCCCATAATGGAAGTATTGGGCGCTAATACAGGCAAACTAACTCCCTGCGGAAATTTCCCGGATAACGTAGCGAGTTTCTCGGCAACAATCTGTCTGGCACGATAAATATCTGTACCCCAATCAAATTCTACCCAAACAATAGAAATCCCCGCAGAGGCAGAAGACCTGACCCTGCGTACATCCGTTGAGCCATTGACAGTAGATTCAATTGGAAAACTGACCAGCTGTTCTACCTCTTCCGGTGCCAATCCATGTGCTTCGGTAATGATCGCTACGGTTGGGGCGGTAAGGTCTGGAAAAACGTCAACTTCCATTTTTACAGCCGTGTAACTACCCCCGATCAGGAGCAGCAGCGATGTGAGAAGAACCACAAGGCGGTTCCCCAGTGCAAATTTTATAATATGATTTAGCATGATCTTCGGGGATTAATGTTCGTGACCATGTGCCGGAGCAGAACCCTGAGCTGCGGCAAGTTTTAAATAATAGGCACCTTTGGTAACCAGAATATCACCATCCTGCAACCCGCCGGTAACCTGTACCATTTTACCGTTGCTTTGTCCGAGTTGTATACCCCGTCTTTCAAAATGCTCACCATCCTTTTGCAGGTAGACAAAGTAATTGCCCTGATCCTCCATAATGGCAGTTTCAGGTATTTGTAATACCGTACTGCCCGAACTGGTTAAAAGATAGGCCTCAACCGGGACACCCGGCAGAAATTCAGGGCGGTTGTCCAAAGAAAAGACAACAGGGATCAATCCCGATGCAGATACAGAGCGTCCATAAGAAAGCAATTTTCCATTTAGGTTCCCTAGTTCGTAAAGCTTGTCATTGATCTTGAAATTTGCAGATTTCACCTGACTTAATTGTCCTGCATAGGAAGCGGGAACATCAACCGTAAGCTGAATCTTTTTACTTGCTGATACTATAGCCAGCTGTTGACCTGCTTGTACATAATCTCCCTCTTTAACCAACAGTTCAGTTAAAAAACCAGATGCCTGAGATTTAAGAGCAACCCCATTTCCTGAAAAATTACGGGAAAGTTTCTGGTAGTTCAATTGTTGCCCCTGGTAATTGTTGAGCGCATTTTGGTAATCCTTTTCAGAAATGATCTGATCAGGGCGTAAAGCTTTTGCACGCTCGTAGTCGGCCTTTGCTTTAGCAAGGTTCAGCTTTGCTTCCTGCACAGCGGTATTCAGGTTGTCACCTGTTAGACTTGCCCCTGAGATTGAAAACAAAGCTTGTCCAGAACTCACCCGACTTCCTGTAGTTAGCGGGGCATGAAATTTCATTACTCCGGCAGCTGTAGCAACTATACTTTCCTGATCACCTACTGCGGCTGTTATCGCCCCTGGGGCTTTAATTATACCAGCGAAACTACCTGTAGCAATTTTGGTTACCCCAAAATCCAGTTTCCAGCTCTGTTCTTTTAAAAAAGTAATTTCGTTTGCCGAAGCAGCAGGAGACCTGTGTTGTCTTTTAAATTCATCGTAACTGGCGAAGACTGTAGCCAGAACCTTAAACTGATGTATATTCCCGTTCAGATTGATGTCAAAAATTAACGCTCCTTTACCAATTGCTTTTGGATTAAGGACAATTTTATAAATACCTGGTACAGTAGCGGAATCCAATACTTTCCTAATCCCATTACCACCAATTACAAGACTAGTGGTCACCTTTGCACTTTTAATAGGCTTATAGTCTTCAAGAGTGGTTAGGTGAATGGCAAATTTGGAAATTGAATCCTTAATGAACGGATCATACTCTGCAAAAACCTCCACCTGACCGTCCAGATCCGTCAAACTAAGTTTGATATTTTCTGCTTCATGGGCGGTGTGTTCAGCCTGTTGCCCGCAGGCCGTAAACAGCACTACACTTATTAGTAATAGATATATTCTTTTCATTGCCTTTTTAAATAATTTATCGGTTACGAACTATTAGGCCCGTAACCGATAAAATGTTAATGTGTATGCGGCTTGCCGCCGTCATGAGAGTGGGTGGTGGAATCAGTGGCTACTGAATCCACTTTGAATTCTTCCTGCTTAGTGGTATCTACAGCAGTGCTGTCGTGATCAACATGAGTCGATCCGTCTTCGTGCTGATGGGTACCATCAGCTTTTTTCTCGTTGTTGCATGATACAGCAAATAATCCAATGGCAACAGCCATAGCAAGCATGGTTTTTTTCATGATTGTAAATTGTGGTTAAATAAAAAAATGGATATAATTAGGCAATTTCAGGCGGGCCGCGCCTGCTTTTGAAAAGAATGACGTGTTCTGTGGATTGCTGCTCAGGTGGAGCATAGCCAGGTAAGATTAACTGGTAATCAGGTATTGAAAATTCCGGCAGGTAGTCAAACACTGAGGGAATTATAGTAATCACTTTACAAAAATCAGCCTTCAGTTGACTGCCGGACTGAACGGGGTTATCTGTTTGGCCATGATGGATAAAGGACAGGAGTTCATCCAGCCAGTTTTGTTGCTGGTCTTGCTTTTCAGTACCAGAATCTTCATGGTGGTGGTGATGCTTCGTGCCCGCCCCATGCGAATGTGCAGCAACAACTTCTTCCTGATGATGGTGATGTGGTAACAATTGATGCGCCAGATGCAGTGAAAACACACCGATCAGTAAAAATAGCAAGAATTGCTTTTTAAGCATCATGGTACAATGATACAAAATCTAATGATAAATACTTGAGATGTCTAAATATAAAACTCGATCAAATTAGACTATTTAGTGAGCATTATACTTAATTTTGTGATGCAAAGTTGTATCAAGCGTTAAACAGCAACCATTTCAGAAAGAAAATCACATTGGGAAAAAGTATATCAGACAAAAATGCCAAGCGGCTGCTTGACAGATATTTAAGTTTCGCTCAAAAAAAGAGGATGCCCATTTATATAGACACCCTCTTTTTAATTTCAAACTCTGGTAGTACTAACTAGAAAGAATAACGTAATGTAGCGCCGAAAGTTCTTGGGTCACCAAGTACCCCCGCATATAAACCTGAGTTACCAGCCGCAGCCTGTAATTGTTCGAAGTAATGCGTATCTCCGATATTTCTGCTCCAGCCGAAGATGGAGAATTTGTCAGCCTTGAATCCTAATCGGGCATTCACCAGCGTATAACCCTCTACATTCAGCACTTTTGAAGGTGTCGGGTTAGAAGAGTACTCGGAACGGTAGCTGATATCACTGGCAATAAACCATCTGCCTTCAACTGTAGAAAGTTTACCAGCTGTGCTCAATTCTAACCCACCTGAAGTATTCCATTTGGAGATACCTGGCAATCTGCCTCCTGAAGCATCTTTGAATGCAACCTGGGTAGCCACATTGTTTACAAGTTCAGTATGTCCGGTTTCTTCCAATGGAAGCGGTGCATTGGTGAATTTGTCATATTTACCATCAAGATAAGCTACTGCAGCGTTTAAAGTCAGGAATCTTTGCAACTGATAGGTTCCATCAATTTCAAGACCTTTTACAATCACTTTCTCAGCATTGGCCAGATAACCCCTGTTTACGCCCAGTTGAGGAGATTGAACATTGGTTTGGTAATCTTTGATATCTGTCTGGAAAGCGGTGATGTTTAGGATAGCACCTTTAACCGGTTTCGTTTTAGCGCCTAACTCATAATGTTGAACATATTCTGGTTTTACTACTGCTACCGCCAAATCTGCTTCGCCGGTTGCAGTAGTAGGTAGACCACCTACGTTAACACCAACAGGTTTGTAAGCGGTAGAGAAAGTTCCATAGACATTTAATTTACTCGTAGGACGGTAGGATAAGGTAATGTTACCTGACAAGTTCTCATTGTCTGTACTTGTATTGAATTTTTGATTGGCATAAACAGCAGCTTTCAACGCTAATAAAGCTGCGTCAGAAGTTTGAAGACCTCCGTAAGTTGTCCTGTCATAATCAACATCTTTTTTATCATAAGTAAACCTTAAACCTGGCAGAACATGCAGGTGTTCGATAAACTCCCAGTCAGCCTGAGCAAAAATAGCAGCGCTTAAAGATTTGATGGTCGAATTGGTTTTGATACCGAAACCATCTAACAGGCCTGGGGTGTTGTATCCCGCCTGAGCACCGGTAGCAGATGTTTGCACAAACCTCCATTGGTCTTTACCCACCTCTTCTGTTTGAGAAAGGCCTTTTAAGTTTTGAGCAAGTGCAAATAAACCGATTACCCCGCTTACTTTTTCTGTAATATTACCGGCATACCTAACCTCTTGTGAGTATTGATCATGACGGGAGTTTCCCTGCGATTTGGTGAGTGCAGAGAATTCACTGAAATCCCTGTCATTGGTCGGATCCCAGTTCCAGAATCTCCATGCAGTAGTAGAGGTCAATGTTCCATTGCCAATTTTATAGTCTATGTTTGCAGATACACCACCAATAGACTGGTTTTGTTTCCATGGAGTGTTGGTATAGATCTCTCTTGAAAAAGGATCTACTTTAGGTTGCTGGTAGCCAAGATCAGAAACGATTTTAGCGTACTGGCGATAGGCGCTTCTTTCTGTTGTAGTAATGCCTGCAACAACCAGTGGATAACCAGCAGGATGCTGGAAGCTCACGTCACCGCTCAACAACACCTGCAATTTGTCTGAAGGCGTGTAATACAATTGACTTTTTAATCCGAGGTTGTTTTGACCGCTATATTTGCGTTGCTCGGTAACGTTATAAATAGTTCCATCTCTCTGTGTACCAGAAATAGATAACTTTAATGCAAGATCTTTTGCTATACCTCCGGAAACCGAAGCTTTCGCTTGTATAAAATTATAGTTGCCGACACTAAATTCTGCTTTTGCTGTTGGCACCTGAGTTGGTTTTGTTGTGGTGATGTTGAACGCACCTGCTGTCGTGTTTTTACCAAACAGCGTACCCTGAGGGCCACGCAAAACTTCTATTCGCTCCAGATCAAGGAAATCTGTGGAAGTAGCTGCAGGCCGAGCCTGGTAAACACCATCTACGTAAAAGCCAACTCCCGGATCAATACCATCGTTGGTCAAACCAAATGTTGACCCAAGACCTCTGATATTGAGCGTGGTGTTACGTGCATTTGACGCATACAATTGCACAGAAGGAACCAGCTCTTTTAAACGGTTGACGTTAAAAGCACCAGCATTTTCTGCGGCCTGGCCACCGATCACAGTGATTGCAATTGGAACGTCCTGTAAAACTTCTGAACGTCTTCTCGAAGTTACAACAATCTCGTCAAGATCGGCGCTTTCTACCAGGGTGAGCTCTAAAGGCGTGTCCTGGAATTTAAGCACCTGAAAATCCTGAGGTTTATAACCAACAGAACTGATTCGAATATAAAATGGCGGCTCCTGACTGGATACGATGCTAAATGCACCATTGTCGTCTGCGATTGCCGTAGTGGTAGTTCCCCTGATCACAACAGTAGCCTTTGGTATTGCAATTCCGTTCGCGCTCTTTACGATACCTGTTATTGTTCTCTGGGCGAAGGTATAGCTCCCCAGGAGCAGGAGTGAAAATAAGATGAGTAGTGTTTTTTTCATGATACTTGTTTTTGTCTGTTTGTTTAGTCTGGCGCATTTTCCCAGCGCCGGTTTTGTTTTTATACTTTATATTAAGGATTCATTAGGGGAAATTTGACGCAAAGATTCCCCGGGGACATCCAATTATGCCCGTTAATATCTTTTATGCTAGTGATCTCGATTTGCGCCCCGCCGCCATGCAGACAGCGGTGATTGCTACACGCTATAGGCTGTTATAACAGCGACAACACCGATGATGTCGCATGTACTGTGTTATACGTTTGGATGGACTACTGATTGATTTAATACGATTAAAATCTGCTTTCATTAGTGTTCAATTGATAAGTGTCATTTCTACATAACTGGACAAATGTAAAAACAAATTTTTATAAAACAAATAAAATCTATGGAATTAGTAGATTATGTTTTAATTCTGATTTTTGAGCCTTTATTTTTTGCTTATTCCTTTTAGTATAAGAGGGATATAGCCTATGTTTTTGGGTTTATTCTTGTTTTAGTTGCTTTCTATCTAATGGAAATTGGAAGGGATTGGCAGGCTGAGACCTTACATTGTTATATGAACTTTAATAATAATAGCGGAATGCTATCCGGTAATAGTTTCTATGTAGGGGCAGTGGAGGTTGTATGATTTTGAAATTAAAAAACCGGGTCATCCGACCCGGTTCTCAAGATAACCAAACATAGATCTAACCAAACATCTACTTCTTTAAAGTATACTGAGCAATATACCTGGAGGTCAAAAGCGGATTCGAACCGCTGTAGGAGGTTTTGCAGACCTCTGCCTAACCACTCGGCCATTCGACCTTTTTTTATTATTTATGCAATTATTTAATTCTTCTTACACTTAGTTGCAGCCCTTTCAGGAGGTTGATTTTGGAGCGGTAAGCATCCTTTAAAAGGTTGATCCTGGTGTGGTAGGCCTGCTTTAAAACTTCCAGTTTGCCGCTGCGGGCCAGATAGGTGATGATGATAGCGATCAGCATATATCAATTATTTAACCAGGCCAGCAAAGCGCTGGTAGAAAGCAGTCGGACTATTTTCATGCTTTGGCTCGTACTTGCCGGCAATGATGGGTAGATAGATCACCCTTCTTCTGCTTTCTTCACCTATAACGGAAGACTGTGCAACCCTGTGCCATAATCTGCCATCATGGATGGTGAGATCTCCGGCCTCTGGCGTAATTGCTATTTCCTGATGATCGGCTTTGTTGTCCAGGAAATACTTTTTGCGGAACAACATGCTGTACAGGCTTTGCTTATGCGTTCCTGCCAATACCCTTAGTCCGCCATTTTCTGGTTTTAAAGTGCTCAGGTGGATGCCCACATTGAGCATAGGGTTTAACTTCTGACCATGAAATATGTCCCGTAGGCCATCTGTGTGCCATCCCATTTGGGTAAATTTACTTTCCGGGCCGTTTATGTAATGGTTTAGTACCATGCCATCTTTCTCTTCGGTTCCCAGTCTGGCACCATCGCCAATCAGGCTTAAGAGTACTTCAAAGCGAGGATCCTGGGTAAGTTCGCCAAACAGGCTATGGTGCTTGTTGATGAAGGCGAAGCGCTGTACTATGGGAGATCCGTCAATGTCTTTGCCATATTTGATAGGGATGCCGTTTACTTTGACCTTATTATCGTCCAGCCATTGCTGCTGAACTTTTGCGGAAGCTTCAATGATGTCATTAACGGTTTCAGTCTTGATGAAATTTTTAAAATGAATGAAGCCGTTTTTGTTGAAGAAAGCTTGTTGTTCAGGCGTAATTGTCTCGCCCAGGATATATCTTGGATAGGAATTTTCCATGTTGGTAATTATTATAAGGGTAAAAATGTAGGGTAAATAATGAATTGTAAGTTTATAAGTATGGCTTGTAAACCGGCTTTTGGCCTCAGTTTATCAGCGGTTATTGATCGGGAATTTTAGGTTTGGATCAACAACAGCAACAGCAACAACCTGCCCATGTAGACATGGGCATTCGCATTCGGCATGCGGAAAATATGTGTTGTGTTTTAATCATTTCTATAAAGTCTAGTAATTTAGTAGACATTACAAATGTAGACAAATATTTTTAATATCAAATTAATTTAGAAAAAAATTGAAATTATTTTTTTACTTGTATAAGTTGGCTGAAATGCGCTCTACAAGTGATTTTGGAAGTAGGCCTGCACCAAAGGCAGAAATTTTATTGACGAAGCCGGCAATGATTTCGGTTTTTTTAGCGAACATACCCTTCAGGCCGATGCGTGCAACGGCATCAGGTTGCATGTTAAATTTCTCTGCAAGGTCGGCCAGCATGTCCAGTCCGGCGCGACTGGCAAAGGCAGTTTCGGTAGGCCCGGGGGAGAGGCAGGTAACGGAAACCACGCTGTCCTTTAGTTCGTATCTGAGCGCACGGCTGTAGGAAAGTACAAAGGATTTGGTAGCGGCATATATGGCCAGCGTAGGCATGGCCTGATAGGCTGCGGTACTGGCTACATTGAGTATGTAGGATTGTGTCTGTTTTTTTAGCATGGGCAGGAGCAGGTGGGTCAGTTCTACCACCGCATTGATGTTCAGCCTGATCATTTCAGATTGCCCGTTGAGGGGTATCTGATCAAAATTGCCAAATAGGCCGTATCCGGCATTGTTGACGAGTACGCTCAGTTCTGCCCCAAGGCCGTTGCACCAATCCGCTACTTTGGCGCAGGCACCATTTTCTGAAAGATCGCAGGGCAGATATAAAGCTGTTACGGGATATCTGTCTGTAATAAGCGCTGAAAGTTCTTTTAAGTCTTTATCTGAGCGGGATACCAATAAAAGATGGTAACCGGCCGCAGCAAGCTGTATGGCCAACGATTTACCAATTCCCTTGCTGGCGCCGGTTACTAATGCATATTTCATTAATTATGGTTTGCTATAGAAACATTATAGAGATCGTACCAGTCCTGATGGTCAAGGTCTATCGAAATGGCATTGGCCGCGTTACGTATCCTTTGCTCATTGGTTGTGCCGATTAATGGGAGGGCGCCAAGTTTTACCAGCCATGCCACAGCAAGGGATTCAATATGCGTGTTGTATTTTACACTTAGCTCCTCTAGTTTGGCACGAACCCTCACAGCCTGTGGATCTGTACCCACCGCTATCCGGCCTTCGGCCAAAGGAGCATAGGCCAATGGGCGCATATATCGCTGTTTGATGTAGTCGATCTGCCCGTTGTCAAGCGCCTGGGTACTTAGTAAATTTAGCTCTATGTGATTGGTAACGATGGGTTTGGTAAGGTAAGAAGTAAGCAGCTGATGCTGGAATACAGAAAAGTTTGCTACCCCTATATTTTTGATCTTGCCAGAGTCTTTCAGCTTTTCCAGGGTCAGTGCAGTTTCTTCCAGATTGGATATCGGATCCAATTTGTCCAGCAGAAAGATGTCTATATAGTCTGTTCTGAGCCTTTTTAAAGAAGCATCTACGCTTTTTAGTATGTGAGCGGCTGAAGTATCATAGTGTTTGATACGGATGTCCGGATATTGCACATTTGGCACCTTTAACCCACATTTGGTAAACAGGATCACTTCATTTCTTTTGAATGCACCTTCGTGCAGCAAGTTGCCAAACAGTTCCTCGCATTTATATGATCCATAGCTATCGCCGTGCTCAAAAGTATTGATCCCTAATTCAAGGCATAGTTCTACTGTTTTTTTTAATACACTGGCAGCATCTTTAACATCATCCCATCTGTAAAAGCCGTATATAGCAGGAGAAACTTTGGGTCCTGCATCGCCCATATATATTTTTTGCATAGAATAGAATTCTTTATAGATCAAACTTAGATAAAGTTACGGTAGTATCCATAAACCTTTTTTCGATATGGTTATTTTACCGGACTGGCGGCAACACCTTCAAAGGTGATTTTTACTGGCTTGATATGTCCATTTTCATCAAATTCCATTTTATCTATGCAGGTAACTCTGTGGTTTCCATTGGTTTCTCCCAGGGGCCTGCGGTGATATATAATAAAGTATTCTTTAGTTTTAGGGTTTTGGATTACTGAATGGTGACCTGCACCAGTCGCAATTTCCGGGTCCTGTTTCAGGATCTTGTCGATACGTGTAAAAGGCCCCATAGGGGAATCTGCAATGGCATAAGCCACAGAATAGTCTGGTCCTGTCCATCCGCCTTCAGACCACATAAAGTAGTATTTGCCATTGCGAATGAACATAAATGGACCTTCTACATATCCTTTAGGAGTTACTTCCTTATAAGTGCTGCCATCGGGGAAAGGAACGGTACTTTTGAAGTCGTCGCTTAGCTTGACTACGTTGCAGTGTTTCCATCCGCCATAATAAAGGTAGTACTGGCCATCTTTATCTTTAAAAACATATTGGTCTATCGGCTGTGCTCCATTGTGAAATTTGTCGATGAGGGGTTTGCCGATATGGTCTATGAAAGGTCCTTCAGGTTTGTCTGAAACAGCCACTCCGATACCACCGGTTTCATTATTGTTTTGAATATCATTGGCACCAAAAAAGAGGTAGTATTTATTGCCTTTTTTAGTAATGGATGGTGCCCACATAGCCTTGTGCGCCCATTTGATATTGGCTTTTTCAAGAATGTTAGGATGTCTGGTCCAGGTTACCAGGTCTTTGGAGCTGAAGGCGTCCATATGAGTCTGCTCCTCGTATTTTGCAGAATAGGTAGGGTATACCCAATATTCTTTACCAAATAAGGCAACTTCCGGATCAGCATACCAACCCTGGAATATGGGATTGCCCGAGTTTTTCGGAGCAGGCTTTTGTTGCGCAAAAACTGACAGGGACAGAAATAAAGCGCTATACAGGAAAATGTGTCTTTTCATGATATTTGATCTACTGATAAATTCTAATAAGCTCCCAAGATAGGATTAATCACATTTATTGCAAAGAGAAAGCATATGATAATATTGCATTAATGGTTTATTTACATGTTATGACAAGCTTTGCGTTTGATATCATGTCATTACACGCAGTGTCTGAAACTACGGAAAAAAAGCTGGATCATTGGGATTTGATCCAATTCGAATCAATATATCAACGCTGGAACATACTGCTTCAGCGATATGCAAATTATTACCTCAAAGATGAGGAAGCATCGCAAAGTATTGTGAATGATCTTTTCGTTCATTTATGGTTTAATAAAAAGGAACCGGACAATCTAAAGGGATACTTGTTTAAGGCTGTGAAAAATGCTTCACTTAATTTTCTTACCCGCCAAAAACGTATTCCGATTGAGTACATGGACGAGTCTGACCTTACCCTGGTTTCTGATCTTTCAGATATTGAACCGACAGAGATCTATGAATCTGACAAATTGTTGTTTCTTCAAAAAGTAATTGAAATGCTGCCGGAAAGAAGACAGCTGGTATTTAAACTATTCCGGATAGAAGGATTTAGCTATGCGGAAATAGCAGAGCTTATGCAGATCTCTGTGAGGACAGTGGAAGATCATTTGGCCAAAAGTATGCAGTTTATACACAGCAAGGCTAAACATTTGGTTGACGAAAACTTAACCGAAGCTTAACCTTAGCAGCCCGTATTTCAATCGCTTTATGCTGTCTTTTATGTTGTAAGGAACGCTTATAATATGGAAGATAAAATATGGAATTGCATCATTAAAAGATTGACCGGATCTGAAACAGAGGCGTCTGAACAGGCGCTGAACAGTTGGATGGAAGAAGATGCAAGTCATGCTCAGCAATATAGAGAAGCCTGTTCATTGTGGTCGCTGACGGGAGAAGTCAGGCATATACAGTCTGATACTCGGGTGCTGGAGCTGATTAAAGATAGGAAAGCACCCGCTTCAGAGAAGGTGGCTGGTATAAGGGCAATTTGGAAATATGGTATTGCGGCCAGCTTGATCGTGCTTTTCTCGGTAGCCGCGATATTTCAATACCGTAATGGAAACTTTAAACAGGATCAGGTCAAGGAATGGGTAGTTAAAAAAGCAGGACCTGGAAAGATGATACTTGTGGAAATGCCTGATGGTTCTAAAATCTGGCTCAACGCTGATTCTGAGATCAGGTTCTTAAAAAGCTTTAGTCAGGAAAAAACAAGATCAGTTATTTTAAATGGAGAAGCATATTTTGATGTGAGCCATGATGCCGCACACCCCTTTGTAGTAAAGAGTGCTGAGTTGACCACTACGGTCTATGGCACCAGTTTTAACGTGAGGGCCTATAGCAATGAAGAGGAGACATCAGTAACGGTAAATTCGGGGAAGGTGGGTGTGACGAGTGGGAAGGAAGGTGGAAATGCAAGGATGCTGTTGCCTCAGGATAAATTGACCTACGGGGATGGGAAATTCACAAAAACGACGGTGCTGGCCGAAGCAGATGGCTGGACCAGGGGCGATCTGGTATTTGATCAGACACCACTGGATGAGGTATTTGAGACGATATCAAGAAAATATAATGTAAAAATAGCCGAAGCCAAAACATTGCGCTATCAGGACTGCAGGCTTACTGCACGATTCAGGAATCAATCTTTAGTTGCGGTATTGAAGACACTTAAGCTAGCTATGAACATCAATTCAAAACAAACAGGAACAACCATTTATCTAGAAGGAGGAGCAGTATGTAGCAGTAATACAAAATAAGAAAACCTCCAGGCGGCCACCTGGAGGTAATACTAATTAATTGAAATTCGAAAAATCCAATAAACAAATTTATGAAAAAAAGTAATGGGGCTTATCACCTTATCAAAATAATTATGCGTATAAGTTTACTAGCTTGCGTTATTTCTGTGCTGTTTTTAAACATGGTGCAGGCAACGGTGGCAAAAGGTCAGTCGGGCCTTGACAAAAGTATTCATCTCGATCTAAGCAATGTTTCATTTGCCGATCTGCTTAAGGAGATAGAAAAGAAAACGGGACTAAGCTTTGTATATACCAACTATGAAGTAATCAATTCACGTATTTCGGTTAATAATAAGTCTGTCACAGCCAGATCAATCATAGCACCAGTATTAAAAAAGAATAACCTGTTTATCATTGAAGACGGTGCTACTGTAGTATTTAAGAAAGGTCGTTTCGTTGCTGATGCTAAGCCCGGTTCGATAGTTGGGTATGTAAAAGACCATACCAGCAATCAGACATTGCCTTATGCGACGGTGGTAGTGAAAGGGACGAGCCGTAAATTTATCACAGACGCAAATGGTTATTTTGTGATCAACGCTGTAAAAGCAGGCACGGTCATTCTTCAGGTTAGCTATATCGGCTATACTGCAGCAGAATTCAGTGTAACCGTTGAAGAAGATAAAACCAATCAGCAGGAACTGAAACTGGAGAGCCAAAACACCGACATGGCGGGTATCACGATTAGCGGTATCAGAAGGGGAGAAGCAATCGCTTTGAGTAATATGCGCAATGCAGATAACATCAAGTATGTGTTGTCACAGGAGCAGATCGAGCGTTTCCCTGATGCAACTGTGGGCGAGGCGATGCAGCGGGTTCCGGGAATCGCTATGGATTATAGCTATGGTTTGCCTAGAAACATAGTGATCAGGGGACTGGACCAAAGCATGGGTTCGGTGACACTGAACGGCAACAGACTGCCATCTACCCAGACCAATTCCCGCGATATAGATCTTAACGGAATTCTGTCTTCTACTGTTGAGGCCATAGAAGTAAACAAAACATTAACTCCTTCAATGGACGCGGATGGTACTTCAGGTTCGGTAAACATCATCTCTAAAACGCCTAAACCGGGTAAGCAAAATCTGCAGGTGAACGGATCGTTTGGTAATAACTTCCTGCTCGGAAAACAGAACTTTGAAGGGTCGTTTAATTTTGACAACAGGAAAGACAAATGGGCATACCTGGTTGGCGTTAATTATAGCAATACTTTCAGAGGGGAAGACAGGGTTCAGAAAGATTATGGTACTTATAAGATCAACGGAGTGGAGCGTAACATGCTTTCCAATCTTGAACTGGAGGGAAGTGACCTGCACAGAGAGAACCTTGGTTTGCAAGCTGAGCTGAGCTATTTTCCGACTGAAAAAAGTCAGGTGTATTTGAGAAGTTCCTACAATAAATTTTATGAGCTGCAGACCAGGGGTACAAAAAGTTATAATATAGGATCCTATACGGATGCAGGCAATGCTACCGGCATCTCGATTGGTTCGGCAGGTTCACCGCGCGACTATCACAGGGATCTGTTAAGTTTTTCTTTGGGTGGAAAGACCAATGTTAACAACTGGATTGCAAACGCAGATGTTACTTTTGCCAGTGGATTGTATGACCAGCCTATATATTATGATGGTTACTTTACCAATTCCGGTCTTTCGGCCGGTATAGATATGACTGATCCGCGTGCACCGCAGTTTAATTTTGTAGGAGCTAACGTAGACAACCCCGCAAACTACTCGACGAGCTCTTATGTAAACAGGCATCAGATTGCCCATGATAAAGATGTTCAGGGATCATTAAATATTGAACGGACTTTTAATTTTACTGAGAAGAACAAATTCACGGTTAAATTTGGTGGGCGCTATAAATACAAAGAAGATGACCACACGAGAGATTACTATCAGTACACGTTAAAAACGGGTAAGGTAACTATGGATAATTTCCTTTCCAATTATTCAAGAAAGGATTATTTCAATGGAAAATATGACCTGTCGGGCGCAATAGCAAATGGTTATTTAATGGAAGAATATTACCAGAAAAATCTTTCCTTGTTTCAGTCAGACGAGACTTATATCCGTCAGAATACTGATCCGGATACTTATTATGGTAATGAGACACTGGGAGCAGCATACGCAGAAGGTAAGCTTACGTTGAATAAACTGGATATTATTACCGGGCTAAGGTATGAAAATACTGGTTTTACCTACAATGGAAATATCGTCTCCTTTGATGACAAGGGAGCATATGTGAGTACCAACAGGGTAGCGGTTAATTCCGGGTTTGATGGTTTTTTCCCTAGTTTGAATTTAAAGTATGCGATTGATCAGCGCACGAATGTGAGGGCTGCGGCCACCAGGTCACTCTCACGTCCGGGTTATTATGATTTAGTACCATGGCAGGAAGTGGAAACCAGAAGAAAAAGGATGAAAATAGGTAATCCAGACCTTGACCAGTCTACCTCTACCAATCTCGACTTCTTATTTGAGCATTACCTTAAATCTTTAGGTTTGATCTCAGGCGGGATATTTTATAAAAATATTGATAATTACATTTATCAGAGCATTTATGCACAGCAGGGCGGCGCATTTGATAAATATCAGGTTACGCAAACTGTGAATGGTGCTAACGCCCATGTATATGGGTATGAAATTGCCTGGCAGCAGCAGCTGACCTTCCTTCCAGGGTTCTTGAACGGGTTTGGTATCTATGGGAATTTCACGCAGATACAGTCGAAGTTCACGGTACCAGGTTTGGAAAGTGAGCGTACTGTGAGGTTGCCGTCTATGCGTCCGAAGGTAGGAAATGCCTCCTTGTCGTACGAGAAATATGGTTTTTCCGGACGTATATCTGTTAACTTCTATGATACATTTATCAGCGAACTGGCAGAAACGCAGGCGGATGACCTGATGGAAAAAGGCAGGGTCCAGTTAGACTTTTCTGCTTCGCAAAAGATCAACAAAAGGGTAACGGTATTTCTTGGAATCAGCAACCTGAACAATGCGCAGACCATCCTTGATTATGGAGATGGCCGACCAAACGACCATAAGTATTTTTCTACCTGGGCAAATGCCGGGTTTAAGTATAACCCATTTTAATTGATTTGATTAATGAATGATATGATGAAAATAAAAGCTTTTTTAATTATTTGCCTGATGGTATGCACATGCCTGGTATATGCGCAAACACCTAAAGCAGGTCCTTTTCCTGACAGGGTTATCCTGACATGGTCTGCAGCTCCCACAACTACCCAGTCGGTAACCTGGAGGACAGATAGTACCGTGCGGAAAAGTTTTGCGCAAGTGCTGATAGAGGGTAGTTCACCCAAACTGGAAAAACCAGATGCAAAAGAGTATGAGGCTGTAGTTTCATCGTTAAAGGGTGCGGAATATGAACTTTCGAATTATCACAGTGTGACATTTACCGATCTTAAAGCAGACCAGTTGTACACATATAGAGTGGGAGATGGGACTAACTGGAGTGAATGGTTTCAGTTTAAAACAGCACCTGCTGTAACCAAGCCATTCTCCTTCATTTACCTGGGCGATGCCCAGAATGACATCAGGTCGAAATGGTCGCGGGTGATCAGGAGGGCTTTTGCCACACAGGGCAATGCCAGGTTTATCGTACATGCCGGAGACTTGATCAACCGTTCTAACAATGACAATGAATGGGGTGAGTGGCATCATGGAGGAGGATTTATCAATGGGATGATTCCAAGTATCCCCTCGTCTGGCAACCATGAGTATTTCAGAGATGAGCAAAAGGTACTTACCCTTGATCCGCACTGGCAGGCACAATATACGCTGCCGGAAAATGGTCCTGAGGGTTTGAAGGAGTCTGTTTATTATGTTGATTATGCAAACCTTCGCATGATTTCTTTAAACTCCCAGATGATTGTACTTGATTCAAATTCTTTAAAAATACAGGCAGAATGGCTGGAGGAAGTATTGAAGAACAATCCTAAGCAATGGACGATGGTTACTTATCATCACCCTGTGTATTCAACAGCCAAGGGCAGGGATAACAAAGAATTTCGTGACCGGTTTAAGCCCTTGTTTGATAAGTATCATGTAGATATACTTTTGCAAGGGCATGACCATACTTATAGCCGCGGACAAAACCTGCCGATAGGCATGTCGCGCAAAGAAGGCGGACCAATGTATGTGGTATCTGTGGCCGGCCCGAAGATGTACAAGGTAGATGTTACACCAAGGTGGATGGATGTACTTGCCGAGAATACCCAGTTGTTTCAGATCATTTCGATCGATCATGAAAACCTGACTTATACTGCTTATAAAGCATCTGGTGAAGTATTTGATTCATTTAAACTGAAGAAAGTAGCTAAAGATAAGGCAGCTGTATTTACAGACCTTAATAAACAAAAGAAAGAGTAAACACGCATCTCAGATAGAAAGCGGGTGGCAGATTGTCGCCCGCTTTTTTGGTTTCCGGGTAAATTCACCTTACAGAACGTCTCCTAAAGGATTGTATATCTGTTCATATTCTACACATCCAGGTAGTGGGGTTCATGGAATGTGCGGGCACAATACCGCAAAGCGGGCCCTCAATGACATATTCTCCATTTCTATTTAATACATTTACACCACTAAACACACAAATCAAATATAATGTCAGTACAAAAAAAACTAAGTCTTCATGAAGACTGGGTAGTCGTTATTTTAGGAGGCTTAATTGTCCTTTTGTCCGTTGCCGGATTGCTGTTAGCAGTTCCTTCCTTTGGTTGGGAAAACGCAGAAGAACTCACATCAAAAGTGCTGTCAAGCAAGAATCTGCAAATAATAGGTATACAATTTCTCTTTGTTGGCATAATAGCTGCTTTGGGGGCTGTACTTACGGGACGTTCCCTTTTAGGTACGTTAAAAACTTTTCCCATAGTTTATATACTGACCATTATTGCATTGATATTAACAGGCAATAGCCAGGTAAAAGCACTGAACCTGGAAGCGGTGATATTTAGTCTGGCAATAGGTTTGCTGATCGGTAATTTTCTTAAACTGCCGGTGTGGTTTAAGGAAGCACTTTCTACCGAGCTGTTCGTTAAAATTGGTCTGGTGCTTTTGGGTACCGGTGTTATTTTTTCAGATATTCTGAAGGCAGGCGGACTCGGTTTGATGCAAGCCCTGATAGTGGTGCTTTCAGTCTGGTATTTTGCTTTTTGGTTATGTAAAAAGATGAAGATCGACAGCGAGCTGACCATGATGATCTCCAGTGCAGTATCTATCTGCGGTGTATCAGCAGCAATAGCCACCTCGGGTGCCATCAAAGGAGATTCAAAGAAGCTGTCTTATGTGATTTCTATGGTGCTCATTACCGCGATACCAATGATGATCTTTATGCCTTATATCGCACATTACTTCAATTTTCCTCAGCAGGTTACTGGTGCATGGCTGGGCGGTAGTATAGACACGACAGGAGCAGTAGTAGCTTCAGGTTCCCTGGTAGGAGAAGAGGCATTGAAGATCAGTACCATCGTTAAGTTTTCACAAAATGTATTGTTGGGTATAGCGGCTTTTGCCATATCTGTTTACTGGACCTATACCAATCATCTTGCAGGTCAGGACAAAGCAGAAAAACCTACCTTGAAGGTGATCTGGGAACGCTTTCCAAAATTCGTGATTGGTTTTGTCGGCGCCTCTTTGCTGTTTTCTTTCTTCCTTTCTTCAGAAACGATCGTTGAAGTCAAGGGGAGTTTAAAGAACCTTCAGGGGCTATGGTTTGCGCTGGCTTTTACCAGCATCGGACTGGAGACCAATTTTAAAGATCTTTTTGGTAAGAACAGTAAAAGGCCACTTTATGCGTTTTTAATAGCACAGGGTTTTAACATGATTATTACATTGATCATTGCATTCTTGTTGTTTGGGTAAATCATTCATTATAATTTTAATTTATTTGCCGGCATCGCAAATGCCTCTGAAATAACCAACTGATTCGGCAATTCCTGCCAGAGGATCTTTCATGTCTTTTTCATATTCTAATGCACAATGCCCGGTATATTTTACTTTTCTCAGCATCCTTACGAAGGCAGGGATATTGATCACCCCGCGGCCAAGTTCGCAGGTTGTACCTTCTTTTATACCTTTGGTGACGTTTTTTAAGTGCATGTCGAAGATGCGTTTGGCATATTTCTGCAGATCAGCTACTGAATCTTTACCTGCCCTTGCGTTGTGGCCCATGTCAAAGCATATCCCCACACGCGGATCAAGGTCCTTTATCAGGTTGTAAATACTTTCTGCAGTAGGATACAATTTATCTTCAGGCCCGTGATTGTGAATGGCATACCTGATGTTGGATTCTTTTGTTTTTTGAGACAGGTATTCAAGATCAGCATGCTCGGGAATGCCAATGATCAGGTCTACACCCACCCGTTTTGCGTAGTCAAAAGCATTGTCTATGTCTTTTCTCGTTTTAGTGTATATCGGGCCCACAGCATATCCGGTTACCCCGTTTTCTTTTAATGTAGCATGAAAGGCTGCAATTTGTTCAACTGTGCTGTTGTATGGCAGGTGAAAATCTTTTATACAAAGAAAGTGAGCATCAACCTTTTTCATCATTTTAAGCGATTCATCTAGTTTGAAATTAACAAAACTAAAGCCTGCGATAGCAAGTTTGAACTTGTCATTGGATGCTTCTGTATTCGAAGCTTCTTTTTCAGCTGTTTTTTGACCAGTTGCATTTGCAAATGCAGATACGGTACCAACCACTGTGCCGGCAGCTAAACCTACCATTCCTTTATATAAAAAATTTCTTCTTGAAGTCATAGGACTAATATATGGATTTCTCTCAGGTTATTTTTTATTCAATTATTTTCTTATTTTTGAATTAAACCCTATAGCCACATGAAAAAATTATTGTACCTATCATTAAGTTTAATGTTTCTTACCTTGTCCAGTTGCGAGAAATCGGCTATCCCTGAGGAAAAGCCTAAAGTCGAAGACGAAGCTCCCTTAACCGGAGAAGTTTCTATCCTGGAAGGAAACTGGGAATTGAGAAACGCGTACGGGGGCATGGGGGGAGGTGCTGGGAATTTTGCGCCAGGCAATGGAGATATGTTTAAATTCAGGCGCCAGATCGTTAATCGATATTTTAATGGCAATTTATTATATACTAGAAATTTCGATATCCAAGATAGTGTAAAAAGGATTAATAAAACTGAATCGACGCACTTCCTTGATTACGGAACTATAGATAATCCTTTCGTTCGGTTAAAGGGAGATACGCTGATTGTCTTTCTCGGTGAAATTGCGGCAGATGGTGCTGAGCTGAAGTATGTGAAAATAGCGGCTGCTGAATAAACTATAGAACATGGGCAGTAGTGGCTTGTATCAATTTGGAGAAGAGATAGCCTGGGAGCAGGCCGGAGAAGGTGTACTCAGAAAGGTTTATGGATATGATAATCAGCTGATGATGGTAGTTGTCAAATTTGAAGTTGGTGCTGTCGGTGATTTGCATGAGCATCCGCATTCTCAGGCAACCTATGTGGAAAGTGGCGCTTTTGAAATGATCATTGGAGATGAGAAAAAGGTAATCAGGAAGGGTGACGGGTATTATATTCCTCCGCACGTTGTTCACGGATGCGTATGTCTTGAAGCGGGTGTATTGATAGATTCTTTTAGCCCGCAAAGAGCTGATTTTCTTAAAGTTGATAAATAATTTTAATTTATCTAAATCCTGCTGACAAACTGTTGTCACAAGCGTGTATTTACTTTGTGGTGTACAAATTAAAACATAAAGATCATGAACAACACAGCAGAATCAATCAGCACACAAGCGCAAGTAATCAGCAAAGAAGATTTATTAAAGCACTGGCAAGGACACCGCAGTTTAACAAGGAAAGTTATTGAAGCTTTTCCGGAGAAGGATTTTTTTGAGTTTTCCATTGGCGGCATGAGACCTTTTTCAGCATTGACCTCAGAGTTTTTGGCAATGGGTGCACCGGCGATGAAAGGCATAATAGAACGTCAGGAAGAAGCCTATCAGGAAAATAGTGATGTCTTGACTACTAAAGCCCAATATTTAGAAAAGTGGGATGAAGCCACAGCGGAGATCAACAAGTACTGGGAACAGCTAAAACTGGAAGACTTTGACACCGTTTTCAATCTTTTCGGAGCATATCAGTTCCCGGTTATCCAGAATATTCTTTATTTGATTGACAATGAGATCCATCACCGTGGTCAGGGCTATGTTTACCTAAGGGCTTTGGGAATAGAGCCGCCCTACTTTTGGGAGAGATAGAAACTCCCCAAACTATTTGTGGTTGCTTGACGGCTCGATAATAACCTGGACTTCATCCTTTCCATTATTTCCAGTATACTTGTTTTGAGACTTTCCGGCTCCAGGATTTCAGCAGAATCGCCAAACATCAGGTACCAGCGGGCAAAGCCGTTTTCAACGTTTTGACTAAAGAAAGTCATCTCGATTTGATGGCCAATGGTTTTTTGGGAAACAAAGCCCTGAAACTTCTTCTCATAGTCCAGGTGTTTGGCTATTTTTTTATCGACCAATATCCTCACCCTGGTGGTGGGGTGTTTTTCTTTATCGTTTTTCAGGTAGGTTTCCAGGGGCTGATGCTCCCGGCTGAAGGGCTTTTCTGTTGGCCGGATATCGTGGATGCGGTCTGCCCTAAACTGCCGGTAATCGCCACGTAAATGGCAATAGGCATAGGTGTACCAATTGTTCATGTCGTGAAATATCCCTACTGGTTCAATACTTCTTGGTGTAGGCTCATCCGCCTCCACAGTTTGGTAAGTGAGGACCACCTGTGTTTTCTCTGCTACACTTTTAAAGAGGAGGGCAAGTACGTTTGGAACTTTTTCATTAAACAGCTTGTTGGCCGGCTGCATCAGCACGCTGGATTCAATATTGCTTACCCAGTCTTTATCAGTGGTTTTCAAGACAGCTTTCAATTTGAAAGCAGCTGATGTGTAATGCATGCCAAGCTCCTGATCGGTGAATTTTTGCATCAGCTTTTCTGCAGCTATAAAACTGCTTGCCTCTTCCCGGGTGAACATTACAGGAGGCAAACGGTATCCTTCCATAAGTGAATATCCTATGCCGGCTTCGCTGTATATAGGCACGCCCGAAGCTTCCAGGGCTCTGATGTCCCTATATATCGTCCGCAGGCTGACCTCAAATCTGTCGGCCAGTTCCTGGGCCTTAACAATCTTTTTGGACTGCAACTGGATAAGTATAGCGACAATTCTATCGAATCGTTTGGGTGAGTCGTCCATTATTTTTTTGTTTCATCAAATATAGGAATTCTGGAATTGAAGATTTAACTATCTTGTCCGCACATTAAATGTTACCATTTTATCATGAATTTATATTTACAATCCCTGCGTGCTCTTTGTGTGGTTGGCGCTTTAATTTTAATTTCCTGTGGGATAAATAAAGCTGGATCAGAAGGCGCAGGCAAAGTAGCGGGTGAGGCGGTTAAACAAGATGCAGGTAAACGCATTGTATGGGACCAAAGTACCCTGACCAAAGTTTCCTCTGTGAAAGCAAATCATAGATACACCAGTTACCCGCGTATCATTCAGTTGTACGACCAATCATTATTAGGTATTTACGAGGCAGATGGTGGTGTTGTTACTGTAAAGAGCAGGGATTTGGGGGGTACCTGGTCGGAACCTATAACCGTTGCGCTTCGTGATAGTGGTGTCAATATGGCTGTACCAGATGTGCTGGAACTAAAAGACCATACTTTGCTTGCTTTTTATAACCCCCGGCCGTCAAAAAATGCTACAGGTAAAAGATTTGGGATCAGGGTGAAGAAAAGTGCTGACGGGGGTATCACCTGGAAGGATGAGCAATTGCTTTATGAAGCAGGGTATAAGTTTGAAAATGGATGCTGGGAACCATCGGCGATGCAATTGCCATCAGGAGAAATACAGGTGTTTTTCGCAAATGAAGCAGAATATACCCAATCTAATGAGCAAAATATTAGTTTACTCCGTTCTAAAGACAATGGGCTGAGCTGGACTAAAAAACCTGAAACGGTAAGTTTCAGGAAGGGTTCAAGAGATGGCATGCCTGTTCCGCTATTTTTAGATAAACGTAAGGAGATGGTGTTTGCAATAGAGGACAACGGATTTGGAAACTTCAAACCATATCTCATCAGAAACACGATTAAAGAAAATTGGGCCAGTCCTGCAGATGCTTCAAGCGAGAACAGAACCTATGCACTTTCGGAGAAAATAGCGGATAGTATCTATGCAGGATCACCATATTTAAGGCAGCTGGGCACGGGTGAGACGATATTGTCTTATCAGGGAACAGAGGGAAGAACCAACAAAATGCAATTTGCTGATATGAAAGTGGTGGTAGGAGATGGGCAAGCCAGGAATTTTGGCGGGAAAACAACCCCCTTTATCATTCCTGCAAATAAATCCTGTTTGTGGAACAGTTTGACAGTACTTGGCGATAATACAATTATTGCAGTAACGGCTACCAATGCTTATGCAGACCGCAGTGAGATCTGGATGATCAAGGGTCGCCTTTTGCCAGGTGAAGCTGGGCAAAGCGTGATGAAAAAAGATACGATATTCCTGGCTGATCCAACAATTTTTCTAGACAAAGAGACTTACTATTTGTACGGTACCAGCAGCGAAAAAGGATTTCTTGTTTATGAATCTTCTGATTTGAAGAACTGGAAGGGCCCTGTAGGTGCTAATAAAGGATTTGCCCTGAGCAAGGGAGAATCTTTTGGTACTAAAGGGTTTTGGGCTCCGCAGGTTTTTAAGCACAAAGGAATTTATTATATGGCCTATACGGCCGACGAACAAATTGCTATAGCTACAAGTAACAGTCCGATTGGACCCTTTAAGCAAGAAGTTTTAAAGCCCTTGTCGGGGACAGGTAATCAGATAGATCCTTTTGTGTTCTTCGATAAAGATGGTAAACCCTATATGTATCATGTCAAACTTCAGAAAGGTAACAGGATTTTTGTAACTCCGATGAAAGCTGATCTTTCAGATGTTCTGCCGGAAGCAGCGACGGAATGTATCTCAGGTACGCTGCCCTGGGAGAATACAGAAAATACAGAATGGGCAGTTACAGAAGGGCCGACTGTGATCAGACACAAAGATTTGTACTATTTGATCTATTCAGCTAACGACTTTAGAAATAAGGACTATGCAGTAGGGTATGCTACCTCGGATTCGCCCTTGGGGCCCTGGAGAAAGTTTGAAGGCAGTCCTATTATCAGCAGGAAACAATTCCATCTTAACGGATCCGGACATGGCGACCTTTTTAAAGATAAATCTGGCAATTATCAATATGTCCTGCATGTGCATCGTTCACAGACCAAGGTCTCACCCAGGATATCAGGATTGACCGGCATTAAATTTAAAAAGCAAAATGGGCAGGCTGACCTATTGGTGGCAGAGGAATCCAGTTTGAAAATATTGGTCACAGATAACAGCAAGGTTGCAGAAAAATAAGAAAAGAATTGTTTAAATTGGTGGCAACTCAATATAAACAGATCTGTTATGGCTAAAGAACATAAATATCAAACGACACTTACATGGACTGGTAATAAAGGATCGGGAACGATGGATTACCGTTCTTACGACAGAAGTTATGTGATTTCTATAGATCACAAAAGCGACATACAAGGTTCCTCAGATTCAGAATTTATGGGCGATAAAGCCAGGCATAATCCTGAGGATCTGTTGGTTTCCTCACTTTCGTCCTGCCATATGCTGTGGTATCTTCACCTTTGTTCGCAAAACGGGATCATTGTGTTGGATTATAGGGACAATGCGGTAGGGAAAATGACGGAAAAGGCGGACGGAAGCGGACAATTTACAGAGGTGACGTTAAACCCCGTGATCACGATTACCAACGAAGCACATGTTGAAAAAGCAAACTCCTTACACGAACAGGCAAATAAGATGTGTTTTATAGCCAATTCATGTAATTTTCCTGTAAAACATGAAGCCCAGTACAAGATCGAAAAAAGTTAATTACTTTTGCCGATTCAACAAAGTATTGAATGATAAAGAACCTTCAGTGGTTTGTGATTAAAAGGGATTTAAAATATGAAAAGAGTAGTAGTAACAGGTTTAGGAGCGATAACCCCATTGGGAAATACGGTAAATGAATTTTGGGAAAACATTGTTGCAGGAAAAAGCGGTGCAGCAGCGATCACTAAATTTGATACTGCCAAATTCAAAACGAATTTTGCTGCTGAAGTAAAAGATTTTGATGCCGAAGCTTACATAGATAAAAAAGAGCTTAAGAAATATGATTTGTATACCCAGTATGCAATTGCCGCGAGTGATCAGGCGATAAAAGATTCAGGGCTGGACTTTGTGGCCATGCCAGAAGTGGACCGCTATGAAGTAGGGGTGATCTGGGCATCTGGTAATGGTGGGATCAGTACATTTGAAGAACAATTAAAACAATATCATCTTGGTGACGGAACACCGAGGTTCAGTCCTTATTTCATCCCTAAAATGATAGTGGACATAGCTGCTGGTGTCATTTCCATCCGCAATAAACTTCATGGGCCAAATTATGCTACGGTTTCAGCCTGTGCATCATCTAATACGGCAATCATCAGTGCTTTTGATACCATCCGATTGGGTAAGGCTACCATTATGGTTGCAGGTGGTTCAGAAGCAGCTATAACGGAGTCGTCCGTTGGTGGGTTTAGTTCTGCACAAGCCTTGTCTAAAAGGAATGATGATCCGCAGACAGCTTCCCGTCCTTTTGATGTGGACAGAGATGGTTTTGTGATTGGCGAGGGCGCAGGGGCATTGATCCTGGAAGAGCTGGAGCATGCAATTGCACGTGGAGCAAGAATCTATGCAGAAATTATAGGTGGTGGTATGGCGGCAGATGCCTATCATTTAACCGGTACCCCTCCAGATGGCCTGGGTGCGTCTTTAGGGATTTCAAAGGCTTTGGCTGATGCAGGAATATCGGCAGATAAAGTTGATTATATCAATGCCCATGCTACCTCTACCGGTTTAGGTGATGTAGGTGAACTGCAGGGAATTAAGAAGATATTTGGAGACTTGCCGGTAGCAATCAGCGCGACAAAATCCATGACAGGTCACTTGCTTGGCGGTGCTGGTGCTATTGAAAGTATCATTAGTGTCCTTGCCATAAGAGACGGGATCATCCCCGGGACGATCAATACGCAAAATATAGACCCTGAAATTCCAAAAAGCCTGAACTTGGTGATTGGAAAGTCATTGCACCAGCCGGTAAATTATGTACTGAACAATACTTTTGGTTTTGGCGGACATACAGCCACATCTTTATTTAAAAAGTATACTGCTGAATAGTAATTTAATAGTTTTAACCTGCGGCCGTCACTCCTTGATTTTTTAGGATGACGGCCGTATCTTTTTAGATCGAACATTTGTACCAAATCCTGAAACGGACTTTTGTCCCAATAAAATTTAAGTATAACTTGGCCGTATGAATATAGAGTTCAATAAGAATGAAGACGTTAATAAGCAATTGGTTTATGAATTAAAAACCAGGCTTAAAAAGATCTATAAAGGAGGGGGAGATAAAAATGCTGCGAAGCAGAAAGAGCATGGAAAGTTGCTTGCCAGAGAACGGATCGCTTATTTAATTGATAAAGAAACGAAGTTTTTAGAGCTTGGTGCGTTTGCTGCTGAAGATATGTATTTGGAGCAGGGTGGCTGCCCTTCTGCAGGTGTAATTTGTGGGATAGGTTATGTATCAGGCAGGCAATGTATGGTGGTAGCCAATGATGCTACTGTAAAATCCGGAGCATGGTTTCCTATGACAGCCAAAAAGAACCTGAGAGCACAGGAGATTGCTATGGAAAACAGGCTGCCGGTAATCTATCTGGTGGACAGTGCCGGAGTTTATCTGCCTATGCAGGATGAAATCTTTCCGGATAAGGAGCATTTTGGCAGGATGTTTAGAAACAATGCGCTCATGTCTGCGGATGGTATTGTGCAAATTGCTGCCATCATGGGTTCATGTGTGGCCGGTGGTGCATATCTTCCGATTATGAGTGATGAAGCTATGATTGTAGAGGGAACAGGCTCTGTGTTTTTAGCAGGATCGTATCTGGTAAAGTCTGCAATTGGAGAAGAAGTGGACAATGAAACGTTGGGTGGTGCCACTACCCATTGTGAAATATCAGGGGTGACAGATTATAAACATCCCAATGATCAGGCCTGTCTGGACAGCATCCGAAAAATTATGAGTATGCTTGGTGCACCTCAGGTGGCAGGTTTTGACAGGATTAAGCCGGCGATGCCTAAATTGGATGAGGAAGAAATATATGGTATACTGCCGGAAAATAGGGAAAAGCCTTATGACATGCTGGAAATCATCAAACGACTGGTAGATAATTCTGAATTTGAAGAGTATAAGCAGCTTTATGGGCAAAGTATCATTTGCGGACTTGGAAGGATAGATGGCTGGGCGGTTGGCATCGTTGCCAACCAGCGTAAAGTAGTAAAATCTAAAAAAGGAGAGATGCAGTTTGGTGGGGTGATCTATTCTGACAGCGCAGATAAGGCCACACGTTTTATTATGAACTGCAATCAGAAAAAGATTCCTTTGGTGTTTCTGCAGGATGTGACAGGATTTATGGTCGGCAGTCGTTCTGAACATGGCGGCATCATTAAAGATGGGGCTAAGATGGTCAACGCAGTTGCTAATTCTGTAGTGCCCAAGTTTACCATTGTAATAGGCAATTCGTATGGGGCAGGAAATTATGCCATGTGTGGCAAAGCCTATGATCCCCGATTGATCTATGCGTGGCCAAGTGCCATGATAGCGGTAATGGGAGGCTCACAGGCAGCAAAAGTGTTGCTGCAAATACATGAGGCATCATTAAAAGCCAAAGGCGAAGTCATCACCCCTGAAAAAGAAGCAGCGCTGCTGAAAGAGATTACCGACAGGTATAATGACCAGACAACGCCTTACTATGCTGCATCGAGGTTGTGGGTAGATGGTATTATTGATCCGCTGGAAACACGTAAGGTGGTGTCGATGGGAATAGAAGCAGCCAATCAGTCGCCCATAAAAAAGCCATTTAATGTAGGTGTGATACAGACCTGACAGGCAATTATAATCCATAAATCAAATTACTGTATTGTTATCATTTGCTGTTTGTGTAGTAGCGGTATAAAGCGTAATTTTGCATATAAATTAATATCAAGATGTCACAAGAAACAGAACATGTTCAATGTTTAATCATAGGTTCAGGTCCGGCAGGGTATACTGCAGCAATTTATGCTGCCCGTGCAGATCTTAAGCCAGTTATGTATACCGGAATGGAGCCGGGCGGACAATTAACGCAGACTACAGAAGTAGATAACTTTCCTGGTTA
Organism: Pedobacter psychroterrae; assembly: GCF_004331695.1. GTDB lineage: Bacteria > Bacteroidota > Bacteroidia > Sphingobacteriales > Sphingobacteriaceae > Pedobacter > Pedobacter psychroterrae. The sequence continues at coordinate 440,914 of NZ_SJSL01000002.1, forward strand.
TCCAAACGGAATAACGGGGCCTGAGATGATGGAAGACTTCCGCAAGCAAGCAGAGCGTTTTGGTACAGATGTCCGCTTTGGTTATGTAAGTTCAGTTGATTTTTCTTCATTGCCGCATAAAGTTGTGGTTGACGAGATCAAGACCATTACTGCAGATACCGTAATTATCTCAACAGGGGCAACGGCTAAATGGCTGGGCCTGCCGAGTGAACAGAAATACAACGGTTTTGGGGTTTCAGCTTGCGCTGTCTGTGACGGATTTTTCTTTAAAGGACAAGATGTAGCAATAGTAGGTGCAGGAGATACCGCAGCTGAGGAAGCGACCTATTTGGCTAAGCTTTGTAAAAAAGTATACATGCTGGTAAGAAGGGATGAATTCAGGGCTTCGAAAGCGATGGTACACAGGGTATTAAATACGCCCAATATTGAGGTTGTCTACAATACTGAAACCAAAGAAATCCTGGGGAATGGCAAAAATGTTACTGCTGTACGTGTCCTGAATAATCAAACAGGCGAAGAGTCGGACATTCCAGTTGAAGGATTCTTTGTGGCTATTGGCCATAAACCAAATACAGATATTTTTAAAGGATGGCTGGAAATGGACGAGACTGGTTATTTGAAGACAATTCCTGGAACTTCAAAAACAACTATTGAAGGCGTTTTTGCGAGTGGGGATGTGCAGGACCACTATTACCGTCAGGCAATAACTGCCGCAGGCTCAGGATGTATGGCTGCATTGGATGCAGAACGTTACCTTGCTGCGAAGGGAGATGAGGTCAGAGTTTTGTCTTAGACTCACAAATAATATATTAAAAGACAGATTCATTGCGAATCTGTCTTTTTTTTGCCTTTTCTTTTTTAAGAATTTTTATATTCGGCATGAAATAACGACTCCGACACAAATCAAAATAAACCTGATATGAAAATTGTAGCTTTGATAAAGAACCTGATAATGCAGCCACTGTGTTTAGCCCTACTTTTATTACTTGGAGGGTGTGGCGATAAAGAAAAAGTTGCTGAGGTTAAACAGGCACAGACGTCAGAGAAAAAGGCTGATCAGTTTGTTTTTTATAAGGATATATCTATCAGGCCCGGGATAAATTTTGAAGTAGTAAGCTGGGGGAAAGGTGTAGACAGCGTAGGCGGTTATCTGATACTGCTGTCAGACTCTATTAGAAATAATTATAAGTCGCTGTCAAATGAGCGTAAAGGAGTGATTACAGATGCCTGGAACCTGGATATGGACAATGACGGAAATCCTGAGATCTATATTGAGCTGCTCAGCAAAAAAAATGTGTTAGACCTGAATGTATATGAATACTCAGGGGGCAGTTTTAATAAAATCAGTTTCCCTCCGCTAAGCAGCAGTATGAAAGCGCATTATGCAGGCAATGATAAGTTTTTGATTAAGGACGGAGATCTGTACCGGACTTTTCCAATTGTAAACCCAAAGGACAGTACTGTGAAAGCAGGAAGTTTAAAGACCATCAGGTATCGATTTAGCGGCAACAGTTTTTCAGGCTCTACTGTAGAAGAGTAGTGCTTTTAGATTAGCTTATTTGCTTTAGCTACTTTAATCGCATCTGCTTTTGAATTTACATTAAGCTTGATGTATATATTTTTGACATGGGTTTTTACTGTTTCTATTTCAATGAACAATTCATTGGCGATCTGAGACCGGTCTTTTCCTCTGGCAATTAATTCGAGTATTTGGGTCTCTCTTTTAGTTAGTGGTGAATCCTGGTTCTTTTGGAGGGACATAATCACTTTTTTTGCAACATCCGGACTCATCGGTCCGCCGCCCTGCATCACCTCTTTAATGGCTTCTATGATCTTTGCCGGAGAGGTATTTTTAGTAAAATAGCCTGATGCCCCATTTGCAAGTGCATCTAGTATCATCTTTTCTGTTTCATAGACCGTAAGCATGATGATATAGGTTTTAGGTAATAATTTTTTCAATACAGGGAGCGCATCAATACCGCTGGTGCCTGGCAATTGAATGTCTAAAATTATCACATCTGGTGCATCCTTTACAATTTTATGCTTTGCTACGTCAAATGATGGATAGGTACTGACTACCTTGTAAACAGAGGTATGATTGATCAGATAGGCATAGCCATCTCTGATTGTTTCATCATCTTCAATAATTACAATTTTTGCCGTTTCCTGGTTATACATTTTTAAAATGCTTTAATGTTGAAAAGTTTACTATTAAACAAATTGCAGTTCCTGAACTTCCTGAAGTGATATTCAGGTCTGCCCGGATTCTTTTTGCCCTTACATACATGTTGTTTATGCCATGTCCGTTTTTAGCATATTCTGTATCAAAACCAGGCCCGTCATCTTCTAATGTTATCAATAACAGACCATTGTTTAGTCTGGTACTGAAAGTTACATTACGTGCGTTGGCATGTTTCAGGGCATTGTGAATTGATTCCTTAAAAATCATCAAAATGTTTCTGCTCATATCGAGAGATACCTTAGTTTCTTTATCGCCGGTGTCGATGTCGACCTTAAAACTGATCGCTGTTTCATTGAACATTTCATTGCCAAAATCTTTGATATGATCCAGAAGCTGGTTCAGGGTATCATTTTTTGGATTTAATGACCACAATATGTCCCTCGTGCCGATATAGAGTTCATCTACATTTTTGCTAATTTTGGTAAGGATAGCTCTTTTTTCGGTTTCATCTTTACTAATCATGCTGCTCAATACTTCTGATAAGACGGTAATACGGGTGAGTTTGTTACCCAGGTCATCATGAAAATCTTCCGCTGTTTGTTTCCTTATTTTGAATTGCTCTTCCAGTTTTATTCTCAACCGGAGTTTTCGTTTACGTTCATTAAGGGTGAGTATGATGTATACAGTGAGCATGATCAGGATAATGATCAGGAATACCGTGAAGAATTTAAAGATAGTAGTCTGGTAATAGGGTGGCAGTATTTCAAATGAAAAAGAAGCCGTGTTTGCCGATATGAGGCCATGTTTTGTAATGGCTTTTACCTGGAATGTATATTCGCCTGGCGGGATAGAAGTAAAATTCATTGAAGAATTGCTATTTGCCTCGCTATAACTGGAATCCATCCCAATCAAGCGGTACTTGTACATTACTGAAGCAGGATTGCTCAGGTAGATTCCGGTATAATTGACTGTAATGCTATTGTTTTTATAGGGTAAAATAATTCGCTTGTTCAGGTCTTTTCCTTTGTAATTACCCGCAGGAATATTTACTGAACTGATATAGATATAAGGTTTAATTTTACTGGCCGTCAGCGGATTGACACGGTAAACGAGTGCTCCTTTTGTCGTGCCAATCCAGATGTAACCATTTGTCTCTATCATGGCATTCTGATTGCACTCAACCAGGAGATCATTCTCATTCGTATTTTTTATGATATTAAAGTCTGCGGAATTTAGTTTATTAATACCTCTTCCTGTTCCGACCCAGATAATTCCCCTGCTGTCTTTTAGCAGACTGTAAATGTGATCTGAAACCAATCCTGTTTTGGAACTTATGTTTCTTGTTGCCCTTGTCTTGCTGTTCCAGATGAAGATGCCATAATCTGCCGTTCCAAATATGATGTATTCCCTTACCTTGAGCATGCATAAAATACTGGATCCATTGATTCCCTTGATGTTCAGGCGACGAGCATTCTTCTTTTTCATAATTAAGTAAGCACCGTCCTGAGAACCCATAATGATAGAGTCGCGTCCCATTTCCATTAATCCGCCTCCAAATTGATTGGTGATCCTTATCAATTTTTTGGAAGATTCGTCGTATTGAAAACAACCATAATTGGTAGAAAGCCAAATGTTGTTACTGCTGTCTTCAATAATTGCATTGTAAGCTATAGACCGGTAGCCCTTATCCATTTGTTCGATTTGCTTGCCATTGTGCCTCCATAAACCACCGCCAGGAGTTCCTATCCATATATGTTTCTTGTGATCTGCATACAGAAAGTTAATGTGGCTGGAGACCTCATTGCCGGAAGGCATATTCACTTTGCTGACCATTTTGTTTTTATATACAAATATGCCGCTATAGCTGCCCATCCAGATTTCTCCAACAGCCGGGCCTTTGGTTATTGTCATCACAATTTTGCTGTTCAGGCCCTGAGTTTCATCAAATGTGACATAGTTGTCATCGAATTTGTAAATTCCGGAGCCGTCGGTGCCCAGCCAGATATTGTTTTCAGCATCTTTAAATATGTCGTTTACCACATTGTCCGTAAAGCCATTCTTTGAATTGAAGTAGATGACCCGCTCAGGCGTTATATAATAAGCACCTCTGTTTGTTCCTATCCATATATTGCCTTTATGGTCCTGTTCTATAGACATGCATTTTATGTCAATTTGAGGAAGTACCCTGCTAAGCATATTATTTTTAGCCACATAAACGCCTTCTGTGGTAAGCAACCATATTTTATCTTTTGTAAAATTATCTACCAGTATGTTGGTGACAATAAGATCCTGTATGGTTTTATCCAGTTTTCTTTCAGTCCATTTATTGTTTTCTAAATAATAGAGCCCTTTTGTATATACTGCTGCCCAAACTTTGCCCCTGGCATCAGTTTTTATGGTAGTAATAGTTTCAGCGGTATCTGATGTAACAGCAGTCAGTTCGAAATTCCGGTCATTAATTTTGAATACCCGTTTACCGTTTAAAGCATAGGTAGTACCGTTCTTATCAGTAGTAAGCCGGTTTACCCATCTATCGGAATTTGGGTAATTATAAAAGCTATGTCCGTCATATTTAGATATGCCTTTTGCTGAGCCAATAAATAAAAGATCCTTTTGTTTGTTGACCGCCAGGGACAGCGTAAAGTTACTGTTGAGTCCGTTGGTTTTGCTGTAACTGGTAAACTGTTTCCCATTGAAACAGCTAATGCCTCCCAATGTGGTAATCCAAAGTCTGTGTTTGCCATCCTGAATAATGGAAGTAACCTGCGACTGTGTAAGCCCGTCTTCTATGTCATATTGTTCAAAGTTGTACCGCTGGGCGACACCATTCACGCAAAAGACTAAAAGGAAAAGCAGGAAGAATAATATGTTTTTGTAATGCACTGAGTATGGAAATACAAGGTTAAGCCGATTGTAAATATATTTATCAATATACAATTAAAAAATACCCCTTTAAGGGTGATTTTTTAATTGGCATGAAAAATACCCCTTAAGGGGTGAAGACAGAAGGCTTTAGGAGGCTTAAATTTGTTATAGTTATTTACCATTTAAAAGACATCCAGTTAAGCCTGCAGATCATGAACACTGATTTAAAATACAAAGTTTTATTTGTTAAAAGTGAAGAAACTTCCGTTAAGTTCTTTATTAATAAGTTAGGATTCAAGATGTATCAAAAAATTGAGATAAATGGAAAGGTTTATCCGTTGCTGCAAAATGAGAATAAAGACCTGATGGCTTTTATGGAAAATGCGGGGAAAGACGAAGTAAATGTTTTGAATACAGATGATTGCCTGAGAGACTATTATCTCTTTAAACAAAGGAACATACAGACACTGGGCAAGCCGCAATATGATCATAAAGGTTTGACAATCGGTTTTAATGATCCTTCGGGAAGCAGGTTTATGTTACTTGAAGAAAGAGACTATACTGATGCTTAAATAATAGGGGGATGAGCCTTAGCAGAATAGTTGTTAATAAAAATGAAATTGTAAGTGAAAGTACTTATGATGCGCACTATCGTGACCTGACAGGAAAGTATGCGATAAATATTGTATCAAGTGGCCAGGCATCTTATACAATAGGCAAACGTCAGCTCACTTTATTTCCCGGTAGTTTCATTTTTTTAAATCATGATACCAGTTATTCAAATAAGATTGATTCAGCGGTGCAGGTAAATACATTTTCTGTATTGTTTGATCCAGATTTTGTGAGAGACTTTGAATATTCGGTTGTAGCCAAAACCAGTACATTACTTGATCGTTTTGCCAGTGATAAAAATGGAAAGCCCTTATTTGTTGAATCTATTTATCCGTTGCAGGGTGATATGAGGTTTACCTTGTCCCATCTCAAAAAACATATAGATAATGGTATGGACGACCAGTTGCTGCTATCCGAGTATCTGCACCATTGTCTGTTAAATTATTATGATTTATACCATTCAGAAGTCACAGACAGGGAGGCGTCATTGAAATTTTTGAATAAAAGTACCAAGTCTGAAATATTGAAGCGTTTATCAATAGCAAAAGATTATATCATCAGTAATTATAATAAGAATATCCATCTGGAAGATATCGCACAGATGGCCTGTCTTTCAGTAAACCATTTGTTGCGGACGTTTAAGCAGGCTTACCATCAGTCGCCGCATCAGTTCCTGACAAATTTCAGGCTTCAGCAAGCCAAATATTATTTAAAAAATACAGATTATCCGATTAATGAAATTGTAGATATTGTTGGTTTTGAATGCCCGAGTTCATTTATCCGGCTCTTTAAGAATTCATTTAAGATTACCCCCGGTAAATACAGGTAATAAAGGTGGTATTTGCATACTCAAATGCAATTTATTGATGGAATTTTAATAAAAAAATGAAATCATGAAAAGAAAAATTCTAATGTTGCTGGCGATACTGAGTATATCCGCAACTGTCGCTTTAGCAAAAGACGATAATCCTGTTAAAAATCTGAATGCAAGGGCGGTAACTGTTTTAGATGCCTATATAGAAGCACACATTCATAACAATGCGGCATTATTTAATAGGATACTGGATGATGGTGCTGTATTAAAAGTAAATAAGCAAGATCAAATTGTGCAGCATCACAAGAAAGATTTGGTCAGGTTCTATAAAAAAGGAGGTGAACTGCTATTGAATTGCGAGGCAAGTCAGGAAATCCTTTCTGAATGTGATTGCATTGTTATGGCGAGGGTAGACTTCAAATTCCCTGAATTTGTACAGCAAAATTATATTCAGTTAGAAAAAGACAAAGAAGGCAACTGGAAAATTACCCAGATCAACAGATTTAATGTTTAATCATCATTGGTGATTTTCGCACATTTTATTGTAAGAGACGAAGGTATATTTGAAACAGGAAGCCCTTGCTTAAATTTGGATAAATTTAATTTGGGTTAGTTAATAATAAAAGTCATTCGGGTAGAACCGGATGACTTTTTTATTGCTGTTCTATGAACTGTTTGCTGATTCTTTCGAATTTTTCAATCAGTAGGTCAATGCGTTCTTTTTCTCTTTTCAGATAAGATTTCCGAAGTATCGTAGCACATAGTGCCATCCAGAATATAGTAAATGCAGCGATGCCGACCTGGATCCAGATGGACAGATTATCCAGCATTTCGTAGAAATAGAACATAAAACCTACACTCAGCGCTATAGCATAAAACCAATATAGCTTATTGTAAATAGTGAACTTATTTAGCTGGTACTTTTTTAATTGCGTTAGAAAGTCGTTGGGATGTTGGGTAAAGTCATTACGGGATATGATTGTATGATCTTTATACAAGATGAAAGTCGAGATGGCTATTGAGAGTAGAATGATGCATAATCCCGCCGGGGTGGCCCAGGAGTTGAACTGAAAAAAGATGAGCAGGGCTGCGATGGCTGCAAAAGACATGATCATCCCAGCAATATTCAAAAGTGATCTTGTTCTGATCCCCGCTACTTCTTTCTTTGCCTGCGACAACATTTCATCTGAAGAGATTTTTACCTCAACAGAATGGGATTGCCACAGCGATTGTATATGATCAAATTCTTGCATGCTGATTGTATAGTTCGGTAAGTTTTTGTTTAATACGATGAATTTTAACCCTGAGATTCCCTTCACTTATTCCTGAGATTTCTGCTATTTCATGGTAGGGCAACTCGTCAAGTACCATCGTAATGATCAAACGGTCATTTTCTTCTAATTTAGCTATTGATTTATAGAGCAGTGCTACCTGTTCGTTTTTCTCTGAAAATTCCTCGACCTGGTTTTCAATAATATTGTCAGTAAGTTCATCCTTTGCCTGTCTTTTTTCTGATCGCAGATAGGTAAGACAAGTATTTACAGCGATCCGGTAAATCCATGTAGAGATCAGGGACTTATTTCTGAATTTGTCTAAATTTTGCCAGACTTTTAAGAAAGTTTCCTGCAATAAATCATTGGCAGAGTCTTCATCTCCCGTATAACCATAGCATAAATGGAATATCTTCTTAGAATTTGTATCGAAAATTTGTTTGAATAACTGATCCTTATTTTCCATTAATTAACGGCTGACGGGTATTTGATAGCCATAACTTTAAAATGTTACAGCCATTATGATTTCCAAAAATAATAAATGTTTGCTGGCTTAGTGCAATTAATTACTTTTGTTGCATCAAACAAAACCTCATAGTATGAAGCAAAGCCGTGTTGGGTTAATCACTTTAATGTTTATTACGGTAGCAGTCTTCCTGGGAGTACTTAAAGACTTCAACATATTAGCAATACCCGACAATATCATGATGGCGACAAGGTGGGTGCTTGCATTGGAACTGGTTATATACGCTTTAATGAAAAAGAACCTCACTACCTGGATATTGGTATGTATGGTTTTAGGTGTTTTTATAGGAATAGACTATCCTCATGTGGCAGTTGCACTCCAACCGCTGAGCAAGGGGTTTATAAAACTCGTAAAAACGATAGTGGGCCCGATTTTATTCGCAACACTGGTTTATGGTATAGCCGGCCATTCGGATCTGAAACAAGTAGGGAGGATGGCATGGAAATCAATGGCTTACTTTTATTTTGCTACCACAATTGCCCTGTTCATCGGATTGGCAGCAATTAATTTATCACAGGCCGGCACTGGGGTAAATATAGAGAACATGCCGCATAATGAATTACCAAAGCCTGTAAAAGACCTGGCAGATGAAAGCATTCTTCAGACATTGCCTGATAATGTACATTGGCTATATAAGACACTGGCTTTCTTCCGAAATATTTTTCCTGAAAATATCGCTAAATCTATCTACGATGCACAGATCTTACAGATTGTAATTTTCTCTATCATATTTGGTATAGGATTGGCAATGGTGGATGAGAAAAAAAGGAAACCCATGGTTGATTTTTGTGAGAGTTTGTCGGAAACCATGTTTAAGTTTACCAATGTGATCATGTATTTTGCGCCGATAGGGGTGGGGGCAGCTATGGCCTATACAGTAGGGCATATGGGCGTAGATATCCTTAAGCACTTATTTATGCTTGTGGCTACGCTTTATGCAGCCTTGTTTGCGTTTATACTTTTGGTATTGTTGCCAGTAGCACTATACATAAAGCTACCCATCAAAAAATTTATTAATGCAATAAAGGAGCCGGTTTCAATTGCTTTTGCAACCACCAGTTCAGATGCAGCCTTGCCAAAGGCAATGAGTGCGATGGAAAAATTTGGCGTACCAAGAAAGATTGTTTCATTTGTAATCCCTACCGGCTACAGTTTTAACCTTGACGGTACTACTTTATATTTGTCCCTGGCCTCTATATTTGTGGCGCAGGCTGCCGGAATGCATTTGTCGTTTGGCGAGCAGTTGATGATCGTATTTACGCTGATGATCACTAGCAAGGGAGTGGCGGCTATACCCCGGGCCTCGCTTATTATCCTGATTGCGACGGCGGACCAGTTTGGCTTACCTACGTTCATTATTGCGGCGATATTGGGGATTGATGAATTGATGGACATGGGCAGGACTTCATTGAATGTAATTGGAAATTGTCTGGCTACGGTGGTGATAGCCAAATGGGAAGGGGAGTATAACCCTGACTCTGTAGAAACAGCAGAAGCGTAATAGATTATGAACTCAAAAACAAAGAAAATTTTTTTAGCGTTAACCATTATTGTCCCATTTTTGGCGTACTGTGTCTTCTATTATATGCCTATACTGCGCAATGCACCGTTTAAGTCGGCTGAGTTTGAATCTTTCCAGTTTAAATGGGGAGTAGGTAGTAATCTTGAAAATACCTATAACTCTGCAACTGGTGATTATCAGTATGTGAACAGCAGAGACTCTATTGTTAAGACTCGTGTAAAGCTACGTAGTAACGACATGCTCTATTTGCATAGCAAAGCAAATGAACTGGGACTATGGAATTTCCCTGATGTAGTGGCAAACAGTGGGAGTGACTTAAAATCTCCTAAAGTACTGCGGTACGAAATTCAGTTTAACTATAAAAGAAAATCAAAAAAAGTAATTTATCTGACGGATTATAATGAGATCCCTAAGCTTAGGGATGTTGCAGCACAAATGATTAAGCTGATCAGTCAGAGTATTAATGATGCTGAAGAACGATACAGCAATAAATAAAATAACTCTGTTGTGTATTTAGAAAAATAAATTCTATATTTGCACCTCGTTAAAAATAAACAATTTAAAATAATAAATATTTAACAATGTACGCAATAGTAAATATAGCAGGGCAGCAATTCAAAGTTGCAAAAGACCAGCACCTTTTTGTACACCGTTTACAAGGAGATGAAGGCGCTAGTATTGAATTTGACAATGTATTGTTGGTTGAAGATGGTGGTAAAATCTCTGTAGGAGCTCCTGCATTGAAAGGCGCAACTGTTTCAGCTAAGATCGTGTCTCATTTAAAAGGTGATAAAGTGATCGTTTTCAAAAAGAAACGTAGAAAAGGTTACAAAAAGAAAAACGGACACCGTCAGTATTTCACTAAAATCCAGATTTCTGGTATCAGTTTATAATTATTTGTTAAACATAAGGTTACTGCTTAATCAGGTAATCTGTAAAATATAAAACAAGATGGCACATAAAAAAGGAGCCGGTAGTTCCAGGAACGGACGTGAGTCACATAGCAAGCGTCTAGGTATCAAAATATTTGGTGGTCAGGAAGCTATCGCTGGAAACATTTTAGTACGTCAGCGTGGTACAAAACACCATCCGGATAAAGGAGTAGGTATTGGTAAAGACCATACACTATTTGCTTTGGTTGATGGTACTGTGATCTTCAAAAAGAAACAAGATAACAAATCATATGTATCTATTTTGCCTCCTGCGGTAGTTAAAGAAGTTGCTGCTGAAAAAGCACCTGCTAAAAAAGTAGCTAAAGCTGAAGCGCCTGTTGCTGAGACAGTAGTGGCTGAAGAAGCGCCTGCTAAAAAAGCACCTGCTAAGAAAGCTGTTAAAGCTGAAGCTAAAGAAGCAGAAAGCACAGAAACTGAAGCTGCACCTGCAGAATAAGAAAGCTTAGTATAAGAATTTAAAAACCCGTTTCTTTTAGAGACGGGTTTTTTTATGTTGAGACAATCAGTATTCCCTGTTCATCAATTGCCGCGCGAGTCTGATGATTTCAGTTTTTTGCGATTCCGGTACTTGTATGTTGTTTAAGGCCTTAAAGGCCTTGTCCAGATATACCTTCATTTCCGAAGTAGCCAGTTCTCTTATTTTATAGTTGCCATACAGGCGGGTAACCTGTTGAATCTTTTTCTCGAAGTCTTTGTTGCTGAATTGTTGAGTAAGCTTCGGGTTGTCTTCCGGGCTTACGAGCTCCTGCAATTTTAATAGCAGGAAGGTTTTTTTATTGGCTATGATGTCACCAGCTATTTGTTTTCCGAATTTTTCAGGATCGCCAAAAACATCTAGTATATCATCCTGCAATTGAAATGCAATCCCAAGGTTTTCTCCGAAATCATAAATATGATCAGCTTCCTGGTCATTTGCACCAGCCACTATTGCGCCAAGCTTCATGGCCCCTCCCAAAAGGACTGCCGTCTTTAAACGGATCATGTCTATATATTCTTCAATACTCACATCATCACGGTTTTCAAATTCCATGTCCAGTTGCTGACCTTCGCATACACCCTGGGCAGTAGCATTAAATGTATCAAGTGCGGGTTTCAGCACTGCTAGCTCAACTCTTGTTATGTGTTTGTTGGCCTCTACCATCATTACATCACCGCTTAAGATGGCAGTATTGGTGCCCCATTTCTCATGTACAGTTTGCCTGCCCCGTCTTAAAGGGGCATTGTCCATTATGTCGTCATGGATCAGTGTGAAATTATGAAAAGTTTCAATGGCGAGAGCGGCAGGGATGGCCTTTTGGATATCTCCACTAAAAAGATCGGTTGCCATTAATAGCATGGTAGGTCTGATACGTTTACCTCCTAAGCTCATAATGTAGCTTATCGGCTCATATAATGAGCTGGGGTATGTTGGGTATGATATATCGTTTATTGATTGTTCTATGAGCTTTAATAACGTTGTAGGAGAATGCATTCTGTTAATCTATTCTTGTATTAAGGTAAAATCTATCTGTCGCTTCGCGAGGTCTACTTTTTTGACTTTCACTTTTACTTCGTCACCGAGCTGGTATTTTTTCTTTTTGCGCTGGCCGACAATACAGTAATTTTTTTCATCAAGCACATAAAAATCATCAGATATGTCTCTCAGCCTTACCATTCCTTCGCATTTGTTTTCGATTATTTCTACATACATGCCCCATTCGGTCACCCCGGATATAATCCCTATAAAGTTGTTGCCGATGTTTTCTTCCAGGTATTCTGCCTGTTTGTATTTTATTGAGGCGCGTTCGGCATCTGCAGCACGCTTTTCCATAGTTGATGAATGCGAAGCTGCGGTTTCAAATTCTTCTTCATTTGCAGATTTACCATTTTCCAGGTAAAGTGCAAGCAGCCTGTGTACCATTACATCGGGATACCGGCGTATAGGAGAGGTAAAGTGGGTATAATGGTCAAAAGCAAGTCCATAATGGCTTGTTTTTTTAGTTGTATAAATTGCTTTGGCCATCGACCGGATAGCCAGTTGCGTTAGTACATTTTGCTCTTTTTTTCCTTCCACATCTTCCATCAGGTAGTTTAAAGATTTGGCAATCTCTTTATCTGTCTTCATGTTGATCTTGTAGCCAAATCTTGCGGCAAATAGTGCAAAATTGCCCAGGTTCTCTAAATTAGGGGAATCATGGGAACGATAGATAAAAGTATATTTCATCTTTCCTTTGCCTTTTTTCGCCACAAACTCAGCAACCTTTTTATTGGCAAGCAGCATAAAGTCTTCGATTAGCTTGTGGGCATCTTTCCGTTCTTTTACATAAACTCCGATAGGTTTGCCTGTCTCATCCAGTTTGAACTTAACCTCTGTGCTCTCAAAGCTAATAGCCCCGTTTTTAAACTTTCTGTCGCGCATAATATACGCCAGTTCATTCAGCTTAAGGATTTCATCCGCATAATCTCCTGCTTTATTTTCTATTACTTCCTGTGCTTCTTCATAGCTAAACCTTCTGTTGGAATGAATGGCGGTACGTCCGAACCATTCCGTTACTATATTTGCCTCCCCGTCCAGTTCAAATACAGCAGCAAAACAAAGCTTGTCTTCATGAGGGCGCAATGAGCATACTCCATTGCTCAACCGCTCTGGAAGCATAGGGATCACCCTGTCTACCAGGTACACAGAAGTAGCCCTAGCATATGCTTCTTTATCCAGTTTACTATTGGGCCTTACATAATAAGAAACATCGGCTATGTGGACACCGACTTCATAATTTCCGTTTGGCAAAATTTTGAATGATATAGCATCATCAAAATCCTTTGCATCAGCAGGGTCAATCGTAAAGGTGACAGTATCTCTAAAGTCCCTGCGCCCTTGCAGGTCTTCGGCTGTGATTTCTTCAGGAATTGCATCTGCTTCTCTTTCTACTTCGGCAGGAAATACAAGCGGGAAGCCATATTGTGCCAGGATGGCATTCATTTCGGTATTGTTTTCGCCCTGTTCGCCTAGTATGGTGCTGATTCTTCCTATCGGATTTTTGGCTCCTTCAGGCCAGTCGGTAATGCTTACCTGTACTTTCTGACCATTTTTAGCACCATTGAGATCAGTCAATGGGACAAATATGTCGTGCAGCATTTTACGGTCATCGATATTCACAAAAGCAAACCGATCCGAAATCCGGATTACCCCTATGAAATCTGTTTTTGCACGCTTAATAATCTCTACTACTTCCCCCTCATTTTTTCGGCCGCTTTTCTTTGCAAAGATGTATACCTTCACAACATCGCCATTCAGTGCATTGTGCAGCTTTCTGGCAGAAACAAAAATATCCTTTTCAAATTCATCATCGGGCACGATAAAAGCCGATCCATCAGCAGTCATATCTACTTTTCCGGTCACAAAAGTCTTCAAATCTTTCAACCGAAATTTGCCTCGTTCAGGTTCCTGGAAGATGCCTTTCTTTACCTGGTCCTTTAAGATCTCTAATATAGTCTCCTTTGCAGCAGCATCCAGTATGTTTAATTTAGCCGAAACCTGTTTATAATTAAGTGCTTCATTTTTGCTTTTTTCCAGTACATCGCTAATTAATTGTATTAAAACGAGTTCCAGATCAGATGATTTTTTTTTAGCCATAGCATAAATATCAATGTCCCGAAGGTAACAATTTGATGCGATAGATTGTTCTAATTTATACCTTTGCTTTAGTGAAGCGATTAAGCGCAATATAAATAGCATGATAAAATGATAGAAGACAGGGAAAGAAAAACAGGTAAAGAACTGCTGATGATTCTGGTTAAAGCTTTGATCTACCTGGCATTGGTTTATTTCTATATCAATAAAGATCAGTTGTATGTTGAATATCCAAAGTTGTTTTATGTAGAATATCCCCGGCTATATATAACTGTAAAGGCTTTAATGGTGTTTTTAGGACCTAGTTTTGTTATATCAGTTTTAAGATTGGTCATTATCTACTGGTATATAAGAAAGCACAAATTTAAAAGTAATATCAAAGACAATTTCATATTGGGTATCAATAGAATTGTATCTATATTAAATACGGTTTTTTTGGTAATTGCATTTATTACCATGTTTGATGTAGCAATAGAAGAATTCATATTCAGCGTTTCTATTGTCGCGGCCGCAATTGCAGTTACTTTTAAAGATTATATCACCAATATGATCAATGGGTTGATCATTATGTTTTCAGACAGACTTTCCCTGGGTGACCACATCAAGATAGGGGAGAATGAAGGAAAGATTCTTGACATCACACTGATAAATATGATCCTTCAAAATGAGGATAGTGATATGGTCATTGTGCCAAACTCCATTGCATTTAGTTCAGTAATCATCAATCAGTCTAAACAGAACACCAAAAAACTAAGCATAGAGTTTGATATGAGCCTGGAAAATGGCTACACACCGGAGTACATCGAGAATTATCTCAACAAGATTCTTGATAATTATGCTGCCAATGTGGTCCCTAAGGGATTAACAGTAAAGACACTTGCTATCAATAAGGATGTAGCCATTTTTAAAGCGATGGTGCTGCTCAAGCATTACGATAAGGTCAAAGAGAGAGAGATCAGAAGGGCTATCAATACCGCACTGATCAGGCTGTCGGTAACTTTAAAGAAAGAACATAACCTTGACAAGGAACAACAGAAAAGCACATTAAATTAGCTTTGTTGTACCCGGTATAGCTGCTATCAGTCTTTTGGTATATTCAGCTTTAGGATGGTTATATACGTCCTCTGGAAATCCTTCTTCTTCAATTTTGCCCTTGTTCATTACGATCATCCTGTCTGATATATGTTTTACCACGGCCAGGTCATGTGATATGAAAATATAGGTCAGCCCCAATTCCTGCTGCAATTGTCTTAGCAGATTTAATACCTGTGCTTGTACCGAAACGTCCAGTGCCGATACTGATTCATCACAGATGATAAATTTCGGCTGCAATGCCAGGGCCCTGGCAATTACGATGCGCTGACGCTGGCCGCCTGAAAACTCATGAGGATACCTGTTGAAATGCGCTGCTTCAAGTCCTACTCGTTCCAGTAAGTTAATGATATATGCTTTTCGTTCTTTATCATTTGTAAACAGCCCATGCACCTGAAGCGGTTCTATAAGGGCTGTTCCAATCATCAGTCTTGGATTTAGTGAAGCATATGGATCCTGAAAAATGATCTGGATATGTCTTCTCACTTTTCTCAATTCCTTAGCGCTAATTGAGGTGAGGTTACTACCTTCAAAAAGTACCTCTCCAGCGGTAGGTTCCACAAGCCTGAGGATACTTCTTCCCAAAGTTGTTTTGCCACATCCGGATTCACCGACCAGTCCCAACGTTTCACCGGGAAATACCTTGAAGCTGACATTGTCTACAGCTTTTACTTGGTCTGTTGTTTTGCTAAAAAAGCCATTCTTTATTGGATACCATGTGCTAAGTCCATTTACTTCCAGTAATGGTTTTTTTGCATAAATTATTGCCCTGCGTGCAGCAATTTCTTCTGTAGTATAAGCATTCTGGACTAATAAACGGGGAATGTCAATAGCTGCATTTTCCGCTAAAAAATCAGCTACTACAGGAAGTTTTTTCAATATTCGCTCCGGTGCAGGTCTGCATGCCAGCAAGCCTTTGGTATATGGATGGACAGGATTGCTGAGCAGCTCAGCAGCGGGTCCTTTTTCTACAATTGTGCCTTTGTACATTACCACTACTTCATCTGCAATTTCACTGATTACAGCCAGGTCATGCGAAATAAAGATCATCGCCATATTGCGTTCCTGCTTTAGTCGCAATAAAAGCTCGAGTATGGTCTTTTGAACAGTAACATCCAGTGCAGTAGTGGGCTCATCGGCAATTAGAAGCTCTGGATTGCAGCTTAGCGCCATAGCAATCATGACCCGCTGTTTTTGTCCGCCAGATAACTGGTGCGGATAACTGTTAAATATATTTTCAGGTCGCGGAAGCTGTACTTCTTTAAACAGCGCGATGGTCCTGTCTTTTGCCGTATTCCTGTCAGCCTTTTGATGGAGCATGATCGCTTCGCGGACCTGGTCGCCGCAAGTAAAAACAGGATTTAGAGAAGTCATGGGCTCCTGAAAGATCATGGCGATCTTATTTCCCCTGTACTTTCTTATTTCCTCTCCAGACAACCCCAGGAGGTCTATCCGATCAAACTCGATTTTCCCGTCAATCTTTGTACTCTGAGGATCATGCAGTCTCATAATAGAAAAGGAAGTTACAGATTTTCCAGAGCCGGATTCTCCCACAATGCCCAGCACCTGGCCTTTTTTTACACTAAAAGTGACCTGCTCTACAGCTTTAATCCAGGTCTTGTCTTCTTCATTCTGAAACTGTATATCTAGGCCGGTAACATTGAGCATGCATTAAAGATAGGATTTTATCGTCCAAATCCGCTAGTTTGTGTTAATTTTGCGGCATGGAAAGAGAAATTCTTGATACCCGGCGCAAGGCTTTGAAGATTAACTTAAACCCTAAAATTTACGGAACATTTGCAGAGATAGGAGCGGGGCAGGAAGTGGCCCGTAACTTCTTTACCGCCGGTGCAGCTTCGGGAACGGTAGCCAAGACAATGTCGGCGTACGACATGACCTTTAGCGATGCCATATATGGGGTAGAAGAGTCTGGCAGATATGTTAGTCAGTCGCGCTTACTGAAAATGCTCAACCATGAATTTGGTTTGTTAACGGAAAGACTATACGGAGAGAAATATGACGACCGCACATTCTTTGCTTTTGCAGATACCGTTACCACGTTGAATTATAATAAATCAAATGATCCGCATGGCTGGATCGGTTTGCGTTTCCAGCTGGAGCCTGAAGGCGAGCCAAACGAGATATTCTTCCATGTCCGTCTGCTTGATACTGATGCCGCCTTACAGCAAAATGTATTGGGCATTATAGGGGTAAACCTGGTTTACGCAGCTTTCTATTACAATAAAGATCCAAAAACAATGATCGAGTCGCTGGCAGATAACCTTACGGTTGGCTCAGTAGAGATCGACCTGATCTCAGTCAGCGGCCCTGCATTTCATAACATCAATAACATCCTTTTAAATCTTTACCTCATCGTCAAGGACTTCTCCGATGCTGCTATATTCGATGCAGACGGACGCCCGCGTCTGCCAAAAGACCTGCTATATAAAAGGGATATCATGATCCTTCGTACCAAATATGCACAGAAGTCAAATCCAAACTTTAGCATGCTCAACAAAGCGGTAGATCAGTTTGTCCGCACAGAAAATGTTAAAGAAGAAAACCTGAGTGTTCTGATCGAAGTACTGATGTCTAATGTGCTGTCGGCCAACGACGCTGTAAATGAAGACATTGACCTTGAGGCAGTAGCCAAAAGAGCAGAAGAGATGTGTAAAACCGGCAATAAAGTGATTGTGTCCAATTTTGCAAGACATAATAAACTTGCTAAATACCTTGATCATTGCCGGCCTAAGAGTGTAGGGATATCTACTAATATAAACAACTTAAAATTCGTTTTTAACTCTACTAATTTTGGCGAGAATTATTCCAGTCAGCTGTTGAATTATGTAAGTGACATGTTTAGTAAAAACGTAAAACTTTTTGCTTATCCATTTCTGGATAAGCAAACCAATGCAGTCATTACCACCACCAATATGCCGGTAACAGCTGATGCAAAACCATTGTTCGATTTCCTGATCATAAACGGATACATTACGGACATCAAAGACTACAGTGAAGACGACGTAAAAACAGTTTAACTTTCTGCTTTGTAGGGGTCTTTGATTACAATGGCCATTAGCCTGTCCGGATGATCTATGGCTTTAAATCCAAATTGCGCATATAGCCCATGGGCATCTACTGTGCCCAGCATATAGCGTCTCAGTCCCTGAAGGTCTTTGTGAAACAACATAAGTGACATCAGTTTTTTAGACAGGCCCTGTCCGCGATAGATTTCTTCCACATACACGTCGGCCAGGTAAGCAAAAGTTGCTTTGTCGGTAATCCACCTTGCGAAACCAACCTGTTTGGTGTCTTTATAGATCCCAAAGCAAAGAGAATTTTCAATGGACTTTTTAACCACCTCCAGAGGTACGTTTTGTGCCCAGTAAGATTGAGTACTGAGGTAATGATGGACAGTTGCAGGATCAATTTTTTGCTTGTCATCAGAAAAAATAAAGCCACTGTCAGCTATCTCCATTAGTTTCTCATGTTTATGAACTGAAGCGGCTGACCAAAGTCTTCTTTTTTGCACAAGGCTATTACTGATTGAAGGTCATCAATGCTCTTGCTTTGTACCCTTACCTGATCGTCCATCATAGATGCCTGTGCTTTCAGGCCGCTGGCTTTTATTTTAGCTACGATTTTTTTGGCCGTTTCTTTGTCGATCCCTTCCTTTACAGAAATTTCTTTTCGGATCATATTGCCTGAAGCATATTGCTCCTTGCCAAAATCCAAACTGTTTGCATCCAGGTTTTGTTTGATCATCCTGGAGATAATTGCATCCTGTATAGCCTTTAAACGCATGTCGTCCTCGGTAACGATGGTAATTACGTTGGTCTTTTTATCATGGTCAATAGTGCTTTTCGAGGAACTGAAATCATATCGGTTTAAGATCTCTTTCTTGGCATTGTTCATCGCATTGTCAAAGGTTTGCGCGTCTACTTTACTTACGATATCGAAAGTGGGCATGATTATAGCTTTATAGTAAAAATTATATTAGATTTAGATAAATATTAGTTCAACTGTACAAAAAACAAAAGTAAAGTTATGAAAACCAATAAATCAAAGGTGCAAAAAAAAGACACAAAAAAGGCAGTTAAAAAAGAATTGGAGAAAAGCCTTACCGACAAGTTTCTGGAAGCGGTAAAGCACCTTGGCCATGATGCCGAAAGGGTAGCTAAAGACATTGAGATAGCAGGCAAATTTATCGCGAAGAAAATTGCTAAAAAGCTAAAAAGTACAAAAGCAGGGGTAGAAAATACAGCAGCAGCCAAGGCAGTTAAAAAAGACGCTAGGGAAGTTAAAAAAGTAGTTAAAAAAGCCGCAACACAAGCTAAGCCTATAGTGCAGAGTGTAAAAGTAGCAGCGATAGCTACTGAAGAAAAAGCTGCAAAAGTTATTTTAAAGCCAATAAAAGTAGCAGCAGTAGTAGCTAAAGCTGCAGCAGCAAAGTCAGAGTCAGCAGTTAAGCCCGTAGTCAAATCAGTTGTTAAGTCGGCAGCTAAACCAGTCGCTAAACCCGTTGTAAAAGCGACTACTGTACCGAGAAAAAAACCAGCTGCTAAATAAATTAAATTTGTGGGCTGTAATTTTGTGAATTAATTAACATTTATTTAACAATAGAATTTGCAGTTTTGAGCATCCCTGTTCCTTACGGGGATTTTTTTATTTTTTATTTATGACGAAAAAAAAAGCGCCTTTCCTGAATAGAGAAATCAGTTGGTTATATTTCAACGAACGGGTTTTACAGGAAGCTGCTGATGAAACTGTCCCGTTAATAGAGCGGATCAAATTTCTATCTATTTTTTCCTCAAACCTCGAGGAGTTTTACAGGGTTAGAGTGGCCACCATGAGCCGGCTCTCCAATCTCAATGATAAGGCCAAGGAGCTGCTGGGGTTCAATCCAAAAAAAGTACTGAACGAGATCAAAAATATCGTTGTAAAGCAGGAAAGAAAATTTGAACAGCTTTTTCAGGCTACCCTGATCAATGAGCTGGGGCAGAACAGGATCTTTATTTTGAATGAGACACAGCTAAATGTTTCCAGAGGGGAATTTGTACGCAATCATTTCAGGGACCGCATTCTATCCAATCTGGTGCCGATAATGATAGATCTGGACAAGCCCTTTCCAGAGCTTAAAGACAGGTATCTGTATTTTTTTGTACGGCTTTCAAAGGCCTCATCAAAGAAAAACGAGAAATATGCCCTGATAGAACTTCCACCTGATCTCCCCCGTTTTCTGGTGCTGCCGGAAACCAACGGACTGAAATTCATCATCCTGGCTGAAGATATCATTAAATATTGCCTTGATGATATCTTTTACGTATTTAATTATGACATCATTGATGCCTTTTCCATTCAGCTTACACGTGACGCCGAACTGGACATCGATAAAAATATCAACGATAAATTTATTGAAGACCTAAAAAGCAGTCTGGACAAACGTAAAAAGGGCAAGCCAATGCGCTTGCTTTATGATACCGAGATGCCTTTTGACATGCTTACAGTGATTGTAAGCAAATTGAAAATAGAAGCAGAAAGTTTAATACCGGGCAATAGATATCACCGTTTTAGTGATTTTATAGCCTTTCCGAATGTCGGGTCAAAAGACCTGGAATATTTGCCAAATGTACCACTCAAAGTTTCCGGACTTCACCGCACAGAAAGTATTTTTAATAAGCTGGCCCTAAGGGATTACCTGGTCAATCTGCCTTATCAGTCCTACGATTATATCATACTTTTCCTTAGAGAGGCTGCAATTGATCCTAAGGTAACAGAAATCAATATTACCTTATATAGGCTTGCAGAAAACTCCAGGGTCATCAATGCGTTGATCAACGCTGCCAAAAATGGCAAAAGAGTTAATTGTATAGTAGAGCTAAAAGCAAGATTTGATGAACGCGCCAACATCTCCTGGACCAATAAACTGCAGGAAGAAGGGGTTTATGTAAATTATGGATTGACAGATTATAAGGTACATTCTAAAATATGCCTGGTTAAAAGAATGGAAAAGGGCAGGGCAGTTTATTATGCCAATCTTGCTACCGGTAATTTTAATGAGCGTACAGCCAAATTGTATTGCGATCATAGCATTTTTACTGCTAAAAAGGAGATCACGCATGACCTGATCAAACTATTTGCTGCCTTAAATAAGAAGACGGTGGCGAAAGGATTCAAACACCTGATCGTATCACCACTGGAATCGCGCTCAAAAATCTATGGTCTGATAGACAGGGAGATCAAGAATGCCAGACAGGAAAAATCTGCTTATATGATCCTAAAGGTCAACAGCCTGGCTGATGAGGGTATCGTAGAGAAGCTGTACGAAGCCAGCAATGCAGGGGTCAAAATAAAACTTATCGTACGTGGTATCTGCACCCTTGTGCCAGGAGTAGCTGGCTTTAGTGAAAATATAACGGTCATCAGTATTATCGATAAGTTTCTGGAGCATGCCAGGGTATTCATATTTGGCAATAACGGCAAAGAAGAAATGTACCTTTCTTCTGCAGACCTGATGAGCCGCAACTTCGAACACAGGGTAGAGGTAGGCTTTCCCGTACTCGACGATGAGGTACGCCAAGAAATTAAAGACATCATTGATTTTCAGCTGCAGGATAATGTAAAGGCCAGGGACGTTACCCGGTTAAATAACAATAAATACCATAAAAACAGACTCACTTCAAAAGTTAGGGCGCAAGTGCAAACCTATAATTACTTAAAAAACAAGCATCAGTAATGTTAAGATATGCCGCTATAGATATAGGTTCAAATGCTGTAAGGTTGCTAATCGCAGATATCTCTGCAAGGGAAACAGGTTTTGGTTTTAAAAAAAACACACTCATCCGTGTTCCCCTGCGCCTGGGAGATGATGCCTTTCTGGATCAAGAAATATCAGAGCGTAAGGTGGTAGACCTGGTCAAAACGATGGCCGCTTTCAGAAACCTGATGGATGTATACCATGTGTCGGCCTATCTTGCGTGTGCTACCTCAGCAATGCGTGAGGCCAAAAATGGTACAGAGGTGATTAGGAGAATTAAAGAGCAGGCCAATTTGGACATCGAGATCATCGAAGGACAGCGTGAGGCAAACATCATTTATTCCAATCACATAGAAGAAAATTTGGATGCCAATAAAAGCTATCTGTACATTGATGTAGGCGGTGGCAGTACGGAACTTTCCGTATTTGTCAATAAAGCTCCTGTGGCCTCAAGATCCTTTGATATCGGCACTATTAGAATTCTGGACAATCAGGATAAGGAAGAAACCTGGGAGGAAATGAAAGACTGGGTTAAAGAACATACCAGGTCACTTAAAAATGTGGCCGGTATCGGTACTGGCGGAAACATCAATAAGCTTTTCAGGATGTCTGGTGAGAAGGAAGGAAGTCCAATGTCATTTTTGAAATTAAAAGGGCTTTATAATGAGCTGAATGCACATTCTTTAAAAGAACGGATCACAATTTACGATCTGAACCCAGATAGGGCAGACGTGATCATACCTGCCTCAGAGATCTTCATTACCTTAATGAAATGGACTGGTATAAAACACATCTATGTGCCAAAAGTAGGGATGGTAGATGGTATTATTAACCTATTGATTGAGGAGAATTTAAAAAACGAAACCTATATATAAGCCAGTGCCAGGAAGCGGCCGTGGTGACTTACAGAGGCCGGGTTGCTGCTTCTGTATTCGTTACTCGTATGTTCGGTAATTTTAATATCAGTTAGCAACAGGTCTTTTTCAGTGATAGCGGCTATGGTATGTACATAATCCTCGTTGAATGCGCTTGAAGTAAAATACATTTCATCTTCATATAGTATATTGCCTGTTGCTCCGCATTTACGGATGATCAGGTTATTGCATCGTAATTTAATAGGGGCAAACGTACGCAGTTTGGTGACCCTCGAATTGATCTTATAAGCAGCCTCTTTCATGCTCCAAAGCAACCACACCATTAATGCGGGGTGCATGTCAGACGAGATCAGGAACTGCTCTTCTTCGGTAAAGATCTTATCCAGGTAGCCCTTTCTCTTCCAGTTACTGTCCTTGTCGGCCTGCAGTAGATCAACTATGTCGTTACCGATCATTCTTTTCTTTTAGTTTGCCTTCAATAATCTCGATGGCAGCACTTACTGTCAGCATTTTTTCCATAGACAGGTTGTCTATCTCTATGCCAAATTCTTCTTCAATGTCCAATACCACGTCCACCAGGTTTGCAGAATTTATCTTCAGATCGTTGATGAAATCTGTATGCTCAGTAATGTCGTCAATTGCCTCTTTGTTGTGTGCATAGTTTGCCACGATAGGCTTAAGTTTTTCTAGTAATTCTGAGTTGTTCATATTAGTATTTTTTAAAGATGAGGCATGCATTTACGTCTCCAAAGCCGAAACTGGCCTTGGCTAGAATATTGATGTCTTTGTTGAGCAGTTTAGTTGGGATCCGCTGGCTATCTATTACTGTTTTAATCTCCGGGTGCAGGTCTTCACAGTTAATGTTTGGAAAGATAAAGCCTTCACTGATCTGCAATACAGAAGCGACGCTTTCTATGCTTCCAGATGCAGAAAGGCAATGCCCTATGGTAGATTTAAGCGAATTAATGTATGGAAAATCTGCCCCTTTTCTTTGCAGTGCGATGCTCCAGTTTTCTATTTCGAGTGCGTCCTTTGAAGTGGCAGTAAGGTGCCCGTTAATTACATCAATTTCAGCAGCTGTAATCCCTGCTTCCTTTATTGCGTTTTTAATGCATCGCTGTACCGCTGTGCTGTTTGGAGCAGTCATAGACCCTGTTCCCCGCTGTCCGCCTGAGTTTATATGCCCCCCCAGCACTTCCGCATAGATTTTTGCGCCTCTGGCGATGGCGCTTTCCAGTGATTCCAGTACCAAAGCTCCCGCACCACTTGACGGTACAAATCCACTTGCAGAAGCGCTCATTGGTCTTGAGCCCGCCTCCGGATCATCATTGTGCTTATAGTTACATACCTTCATTGCGTCAAATCCGCCCCATATATATGGCCCGCTGTCGCTTGTACTGCCGGCAATCATTCTTACGGCCCTGCCAGCTTTAATGCGTTCATAAGCCAATAAAATACTTTCTGCACCTGTGATGCAGGCCGATGAATTGGTCGTTACCTGATTTCCAAGTCCGAGTTTACCTCCCAGATAGGCACTTACTCCGCTGACCATTGTCTGGGCCACTACCGTGCTGCCCAACCTGCGTCCCTGCATTTCATCAGTCTTATAGATCGCTTCGCGAAACCTGGCTATGCCCGAAGTCCCGGCGCCAAAAATCGTTCCGCTGTCCCAGTCAGGTTCTTCACCCGATGATATTTCCATACCTGCATCTTTCCATGCATCCATACCAGCCATCACCCCATAAGTAATGCCAGAGGCATTAAAGTTTCTGAGCTCCAGGTTGGTAAAATATTCAGAGATCAGCTCGGTAGATAACTCGGGCTTGCCTGTTATATGGCAGGAAAAGTCCAGCCGTTCCATATCGGGATCATGCCTGATGCCCGAAATACCATTTTTAACGGCTTTCCTAAATGCATCCAGTCCAACTCCATTTGGAGCCACCACCCCCATTCCGGTAATCACCACCCTGCTATCCATTCATTTTATTTGTTACCATGCCAGAAATATTACCCCTGCATACTACTTCGCCGGCCTCATTGATCATCTGTACATTGCAGTTTAATTTTTTAAATCGAAAATAAACCTTCTCCGCCACCACCTTAACCCGTTCTCCGGGAAATACAGGCTTCATAAAATCGATCGCCGTGGATGTGAGCATCACATGGCCCGGGGCACCAGAAACGGCAGTCCCGGATAAATAAATACCCAGACATACCAGGCCGATCTGGGCCATAGTCTCTGTAAGTATTACTCCAGGTGTTACCGGATGGTCCTTAAAATGCCCTTTGTAGAAATCAAGATCTTTACGAAAAGTAAAAGTGCCTGTCGCTCCGTTTTCGTCTATTTCCAACAGTTCGTCTACAAAGAGAAATGGCTCGGTATAGGGCAGGTACGCTAAAATCTCTTCTTTATTCATGTCAACTTTATTAGGAGGCTAAATTATCAAATTTCTTTACCACTTTAGCAATATTCTTTGTGCAGAAAATCCGGGGCCAAAGCTGAGCATCAAACCCAGATCGCCTTTTTTGACAGGCCCGTTCATAAAACGCTCTAACACATACAGAACTGTAGCGCTTGACATGTTTCCGTACAGCCTCAGTACTTCTTTGGTATCATCTATGTTTTTACCCAATGCACCAAACAGCCCTTCTACCAGCTGTACGATCTTCTTTCCTCCCGGATGAAAGATTAAATGGTCAATATCTGCCAGTGTCACACCATGTTTAGCTAGAAAAGGATAAATAATATCCGGAAAATGTGCTTCAATGGTATCAGGAACGGCCACATCCAATACCATTTGTAATCCAGTATTGCTCAGTTTAAAGCCCATCATTTGTTCAGCATCATAAAAATGGTACATTTCCCCGGCAATGATCTCAGGGCCCTCGTCCCCGGAGTAAGAAGAAAGCAGGGCACAGGCAATGCCATCGCCAAATATCGCCGCACTCACCACATTGGCCATAGATAAGTCCTGTAGCTGAAAAGTAGCTGTAGGCGATTCATATGCGATCACAGCCGCACGTTTATCCGGATTGGCCTTTAAAAAATTCTTTGCATAGATCATCCCCGAAACACCTGCAGCACAGCCCATCTCCGTTACCGGCAGCCGCACAATGTCCTGCCTCAACCTAAGCTTATTGATCAGATAGGCGTCCAGTGAGGGAATCATAATGCCCGTACAGCTCACTGTAATGATATAGTCCAGGTCTTCCGGCTGCCATCCTGCCTTTTCCAATGCAATCTCAAGGCAATCTGCAGCCAGTTTTATTCCTTCCCTGACATAAATATCATTTCGTTCTGCAAAACTCATATCGCTAAAAATCTCTTCGGCCGACATGATCGAATATCTTTTATCTACTCCTGCATTGGCGAAGATCATTTTCACTTTTTTCACGAAGCGCTCATCCTGACCTACCAGCCAGGAGTCCAAAAGAGGAATGATGTCTTCCGTGGGTCGGGAATAAGGCGGCAATAACTTGTTAACGCTGATTATTTTAACACACGCTGTGCGCTCTGCGCTTTTAACATTCTCTAGGCTCATATCTGTTTTATCTGGTATTGATGATCCATTGGTACCTAAAGGCCCATTTCCAACGGAGGGTATATTTTTTTAATTTTATTTGCTTTGAATACCTGATCAGATCGGCTTTTTTAAAGCCTCTCAATATCGACACCAGCCCATCATCACGCGACATTTTATTGAGCCTGAATACGAAGCAAATAGCTATAAACAAGTAATAGGCAATCGCCGTTCTATGCAGGTCGTTGACCACGATACCCATTCTTGCCCTTAATGTAAAACACTTAATCAATCCAATTATCTCTTCATCTTTAAAATGATGAAGCGTCAGCGTACACAGAATAACATCATATACCCGCTCTTGTTTAATCTCCTCAAATATATCTGCACATAGGTACGAAATATTAGGATAGGAGACCGATAAGCTCCGCGCATGGTGTACAGTAAATGCATTGGCATCCATACCTGTCAGCTTGAATTTTAATCCGTTTTCTGCAGCATAATCTGCCAGTGTGCGTATCATATCTCCGTTTCCACAGCCCACATCCAGTATGCTTATTTCTTGATATTTTTGGAATTTACCCGCTTCCAGTAGTTTTTTTACACCCTGCAAGGTCACTTTATTGCCACCTAAAAGCCTGTTGATGTCTGCGATTTTATCCAGGGCATCTTTTAGGATGTCTCCCTCCATAGAGAAATCATCCATTGTTTCAGGAGCATCGCTTCTTTTTGAAGTGTCAGGAAATATCATATAGTCGATATAGGTTTACCGTGGGTT
The DNA here is from genome assembly GCF_004331695.1 of Pedobacter psychroterrae. Taxonomy (GTDB): domain Bacteria; phylum Bacteroidota; class Bacteroidia; order Sphingobacteriales; family Sphingobacteriaceae; genus Pedobacter; species Pedobacter psychroterrae. Next base: position 468,292 of record NZ_SJSL01000002.1, read on the forward strand.
TTTTTAATAATTAATGGCAGGAGCGCTGGAAATTTAATTAATACAACCAGCAGAGAACTAAAAAGCCGTTTGTTTCTAATCATCCCCGATAATATCCTTCCGATTGTCATACGGGTTTTGAAGTGATGGTTCCACATTTTCTTATACTGTTTTTCCATGTGGTTTCTGTCAATCTTCTGATCAGCAAACTCAGCACTCATTTCCGCACAAATCTTGGCACTATGAATGGCCATAGCCATGCCGTTTCCGCAAAGCGGATGGATTAGTCCGGCAGTATCTCCAATCATAAGGATGTGTTGCGATACCGGTTCTTTTTGCTCAAATGAAATCTGGCTAATGGAGAGTGGCTGATCAAATATCATTGTTGATCCTTCAAATATTGCCTTCAACTGCGAATTTTTATAAAGCACCCTTTCCTGAAAGTCGGGAATGTTTTTATACCCTTTAAAATGCTGGTAGTCGCTGAGGTAGCATATATTGATCCTGTTGTCTTCGACTTTTGATACGCCACAATAGCCCCCATCAAAATTGTGCAGGCCGACCAGTTCATCTGGAAAATCACCATAATAATGTGCTTTGACGGCTAGCCAGGATGATTTTTTAAATATAAATTTCCTTCCCAGCCTTTGGTCAATGCCAGATCGCTTGCCATGTGCGCCAATCGCGATGTTGCAGTTAAACCTGCCGTTTAGCTGGGTATATATGACGAAACCATTATTCTCAAACCTGATATCAATTACACTATCTTTAATCACCTTGCAACCTGCTGATTTGGCTTTTTCGAAGAGAAAATTGTCGAGTGTATAACGGCTTATTCCAAAACCGCCAAGAGGCAATTTGCATTCCAAGGTTTCTCCCTTTTGGGAAGAGAAAGAGAGGCGCTGAATACTCGTCGGCTGTAGTACAGATGGGTCGCAGTCAAGCCATTTCAGGTAAGGAAGCACTTCGTTTGACACATATTCGCCGCACACCTTGTGATGTGGGTATCCATGTTTTTCTATAATCAATACCTTGTGCCCAAGTTTGCTTAGATGAATGGCGCATACCAGGCCAGCCAATCCGCCGCCGACAATAATAATCTCATTTTTAAATAGCATAGCAGGTAGCAGACATACAAACGATAACAATGATAATGTGTTTAATGTTTACCAAAGCTTTATTTAACATTATTAAATAAGTCAAACTGTTAAATGGCCTGGCTTTGACAAAACAACATTCGGTAATCTAATATTAGCAATTATCTTTGCCAAATGAAATCTAAAGTATTCCTCTCAAGAAAATTTATGATTTGCGCTATGGTAATTTTGTGCGCCATGGTAAGCAATATTTCTATAGCACATGGGCAAATAGCTGATAAGAGCAATCCTTCTCCGCTAAAGTTTCCCATTCCAAAAGGCATTTCAAATCAGTTGTTTTATTTACAGAGAGATCCAAATACCAATACTTTTATATGCGAACTCAACGTAGATAAAAATGGTGATGTAGACAGAAAAGAGCCGGTGCTGATTTACTGGGTGCGTTATAACATTGATGGAAAAAAAGCCGATCTGAGCTATGTACAGCGTAAGTTTGCCTATGGTATCCAGACGAAGGAACTAGGCAAAGATCATTTTGAACTGAGGTTCGTTTCCCATAAAGAACTGGCTTTGTATCTGGTGAAGGATAATAATAATAAATTCCACGTATATACTACTGTTAACAAGAAAAAAATGCGTTTGGAAAGGATCTTTGTACGCATAGAAGGAGGGTCATTTTGGCTACCAAACGTAAAGTATGTGGAACTCAGGGGTATAAATCCTGAAACGAATACCGTCGTTGCTGAGCGTATAGTGGTATAGACCAATCCAAAAAACGCTTATATTTGTTTATGGACTTTAAAGAGCAATTTCCGGTATTAAAGGATTATACCTATCTTAATACTGCCAGTTCAGGTATTATAGCCGAATCTATACAACAGTGGAGAAGATCACACGATGATCAGTTTGTGATGCAGGGAAGTAAGTTTCGCGTTCAGCAGGCAGATTTTTTACAGGATGTCCGACAAACAGTTTCCAGATTTCTCCACGGAAACATCGAAAATACTTTTCTTACGCAAAATTTCTCTCTTGCTTTCAATACTTTCCTGGATGGGTTAGCCCGGTCTCATAGGTTTTTATTGATAGCCAGCGATTACCCTTCTGTAAATTACCCTGTAGAAAGCCGCGGCTTTAGCTGTGCATATGCTGATCTGGATGAACATTTAGAGCAAAATATCTTAGATAAGATCATAACCTTTCGGCCAACTGTATTAGCGATTAGTCTTGTTCAATATATCAATGGTATCAAAATAAACCTTGGTTTTTTGAAGAGATTGAAAGCACAAAATCCGGATTTACTGATCGTAGCTGACGGAACTCAGTTTTGCGGAACAGAAGATTTTAATTTTGAACAGTCAGGTCTGGATGTATTGATCAGCAGTGGGTATAAATGGATGCTGGCAGGATATGGCAATGGCTTTGTATTAATCAAAGATACTGTTTACCCATATTTGTACCAAGAAAGGGTAGGCCTAGCATTGCCAAAAGAGCCATTTTTAAAAGACCGGAAGCTATTGTCACTGTGTTTTGAGCCCGGGCATTTGGATACGCTGAACTTTGGTACATTGAAACAATCTATTTTACTTTTTGAAGAAGTCGGTCTCGACTTTATTCAAAATAGAATTGAGACAGTCGGTAAAATAGCCAAGCAAGCTTTTGCAGAAAGAGGCCTTCTTTCAAAGGAGGTGGCGCAACGAGCTGATCATTCGGCTATTTTTAATATCACTGCCGATGTTGAGCTGATAAAAAGGATTGATGCTGCGGATATACTGACTTTGCAAAGAGGTGCAGGTCTGAGAGTAGCTTTTCATTTTTATAATGATGAGCAGGATCTGGAAAAGTTATTGAAAGTGATTGACTAAGGACTGGTTGTTTCTATTTTATCCCGTTCATCATTTTCTGAATCATCATTTTTGGAATTTTCTTTACCAGTCTCTTCGGTACTGTCTTCCGTCGTTTCAGATTCACTTTCTTCAGATTCCTTTTTTGTAGTATCATCTGAATTTTCCTCACTCTTATTTTCGGAAGAATTTTCTTTGCTTTCTTCAGTCGATTCGTCTGATGGTTCTGGATCTGATGGTTCTGGATCTGCTGGTTTTTCGGGCGCATCTTGTACGGGCGATTTTTCAGACTTATGGTTATTTTCCTGACTATTAGGTAATCCTTCTTTTTCTGTGTCAGGTGTTACAGTTTCAATATTCATCTGAACTTCTTCTGTGGGCTTCGGGTGATTATTAGCTTCTGTATCTTGAGGTTTATTCTCTGAATTTTCCATAATTTGACATTTGATTAAGTATATAAGGAAATATGAATGGAAATTGTTTTTAGTAATTAAATGATCTGGTGATGAGATATGAAGCTGAATACCTTCGTTCTTCTATTTTGTTTTTATGATCATCATACTCAGTGCCCTGGAGTATAGGATATGTCCATTTGACGCATAAACGCGTTCCTGTAGGATAGCTCCTTGGGAATCCGGGCTGTAACTGGTACTCGAACTATAAAGGAAGAGCCAGATATTTGCGTAGATAGTAGACCATGAGAGTGTTAATTAATTAAATGTAGAATAATAAATTTAAATTCCGAAATGTTATCTATTTAGAAAATAAATGATTATTTTGGTGCTTCAATGCGCTCTCAAATCGTAAATATCATCTTGCTGGCAATTTCTATTGCCTGTTGTTTACCTTTCATAAGTAATGGTCAGGTGCTCTATGAAGGTCAAATAGTGGATAAAAACACAGAATTGGCCGTGCAGGGAGTAACTGTCAGACTGTTGAAGGAAAACATCGCTGCGAGTACAAATTTGCAGGGCTACTTCAAATTGACTTCCAACAATACACAGCCTAACGACACCTTGATCTTTAGCTCAGTCGGCTATTATTCATTTAAGCTTCCGGTTTCTCTTTACAGAGAAAATCTGTTTTTACTTTTGCATCCAAGGACTACGGATTTGCAGGAGGTCGGCATAACCAACAGGAAATTGAAAGACCTTACACTAAATAAATTTGTGTGGGCAGATATTGCTCAGGATCAAGATGACCGGACCCAGCCATTTAATGCTATGTACGCGTTTGCGAAACTTTTCGCAGCCCCTAATGGCAATATGGTACTCAAAAATATCGCTTTGGGACGAAGATCATTTCAGGACAAGAATGAAGTGCGTCCACTCATAAAAAATAGCCCAAAAACAAGGTTCCGGCTGCATTTATTGACAGTCAATCCCGCCACGGGAGGTCCGGGTGCGGTGTTATTTACAAAAGAAGTGCAGCTAAATGACAATGCCACCCTTATTCGAGTCGACCTTAGCAAAGACGCGATTGTGATTGCCGATAGGCAGTTTTATATCGCCGTAGAGTGGTTGAGGATCCCATTTAATGAACTGGTCAGGCTAAACTACGCGCCTAAAATACGTAAGGTTACGAAAAGGAGAGGGGTAATACTTGAGGACGTGTCTGAATACAGTACTACCTATCAGCCCGCCCTGATCGGTATGCGTCAAAGGCGTGGTGCCATTTCCTGGACACAGAATGAAAAAGGAAAGTGGATTCCTTATAATACAGCAACACGTGGCCGTGGGCTGGAGATTGCACTTTCGGCTACAGTACATCATTGAAGTTATGAAGAGAATGATCCTGTTTTTACTATGCATTTTGACACTTTCCCTTAAGGGGCAAGAGAAGGGGAATGCTATATATATTGCTGACAGGACTACCAAACTAGCTATACCATCAGTCACCGTTGCAATAGCCCGTGCGAAGTTGGCAATCACTACCGAAAAAGATGGGTTAATTACTATTCCCGGCGACCTCAAACGCATGAGGGATACAGTAATCTTTGCCGTTCAAACTTATCAAACAGTCAAGTATGCCTTGCAAGACTTGAGCGGAGTAGACACAATCTTCTTAAACAAGATTGATGCTGAGCCTTTGATCGGGGTCACGGATGCGCGGACTGAACTGGTGCTGAATGACTACGACCGGAAAGAAATTGCCCTTTATGCTGGCAGGCAAACAGAAACCAGTCGATTTGAGTGTTTGCAGTTGGCTCAGCAATTTGAGGTTAGCAGGGCAGGTATGCTCTTGAAACAGGTGGTGATCGGGAGACTGGCCTTCGTTTTGGATTATTTCGATACGATACAACGCGACTTAGTAGGGATCGAAGAAACTACTTTTAGGATTCGCATTTATGATGTAGACTCACTTACTGGCAGGCCAGGAAAGGACTTGTGTAACAAGATAATTGAAGTTAGAGATAAAGATAACCGTCAGTTTACCGTCAACCTGAGCCCATACAAAATTGCAATTCCTAACAAAACATTTTTTGTAGCCATTGAATGGATGCGGGATTTTAGAAATATGGGATATGATATGGTGTACGATGAAAAAATAAAGAAAGAGGTTCAGATATTCAGTTACAGACCGGCTATCGGTATCTCACCGCTTATAAGTTCAGAACTTCATATATGGGGTTTAGATTTTAAGGGTAATTGGAAACCTTACACTTATTTTTCGCCCGACTATACGGATTTGGCAATTAAGGCGACAGTAGCCTATTGAGATATTTAGATTGTATTTGTGAAATACAATCGCTATTTTAGGGATATAATGAGCTCTCAACTCTTCAAAATTATCTTGCTGGCAATTTCTATTGCCTGTTGTTTACCTTTCATAGTTAAAGGGCAAGCTATCTATGAGGGTCAAATAGTAGACAAAAATACGGAGATGGCTGTGCCGGGTGTTACGGTGAGACTACTTAAAGAAAAAATTGGCGTCAATACAAATGACCAGGGATACTTCGTTTTAAACTCGTCTAATACTGTGCCCAATGATACGCTGGTTTTCAGTTCTGTTGGGTACCATACCTTTCAATTGCCGGTATCGGCCTATAAAGACAATTTGTTTCTGTTGCTTCATCCAAGTAATACTGAATTGGATGAGGTAAGCATTACCAACAGGAAACTGAAAGATATCAGACTCAACCGATTTGACTGGGCAGATATTGCGACTGACAGGGAGATCACTACTTTTTCTACAAACTATGCTTTTGCCAAGTTATTTACAGCACCCAATGGCAACATGGTATTGAAAAATATCGCTTTGGGAAGAAAGCGGAGGGAACATAAGCCTTTGAAAACGAATGTGAATGTTAGGTTTCTGTTGCGTGTGCTGCGCGTAGATCAGCAAACCGGTACACCTGGAAGCGTTTTGTTTACCAAAACTGTTTCACTGCATGACGATGCTAAATTGATAAGGATAGATTTGAGCGATGATAAAGTCGTAATCCGGGATAGTCAGTTTTATATCTCTGTGGAGTGGCTCAGGATACCCTATAACGAGAAGATCGGTTTATCTCAATCACCCAAGGTTCGTAAAGTGACAAAGAAAGGGGGTGATATTCTGGAGAATGTTTCGGACTACAGGATATCCTATCTCCCTGTACTATTGGCGATGTATAAAAAAAAGCCGGCTGTATCCTGGGTTAAAATAGATAGAAACAGGTGGAAGCCTTTCAATTCAGCAACAAAAAGTTCGGGGTTAGAAATCGCTTTATCGGCCACCGTTCATCATTGAAAGAAGTATGAAAAGAATGATCATTTTTTTGTTTTGTATTTTAGCTAGTTATGCGCATGCGCAGGAAAAGGTCAACACTTTTCATGTTATTGACATTGCCACAAATTTAGCTGTACCCTCAGTGTCAGTGGTAATCGTTAGAGCAAAGCTGGCTATCACCACAGAAAAGGATGGTATATTTAGCATCCCAGGTAATCTTGGCAAAATGAAAGATACCCTCATACTTTCTGCTCAGAATTATACTACTCTAAAACTTCCCCTTTACAAACTAGATGTTATAGATACTCTTTATTTAATGAAAGTGTCAGTGGATTCTGTGTCAGCTTTATCTAATTTGCCACAGGATTCGTTGCTGAATGATTTTAACCGGAAGGATATAGTCAATTATGCAGGAATACATACAGAAACAAGCCTTTTTGAATATCTGCAACTTGCACAGCGGTTCGACGTTAAACAGTCTGGAATACAGCTAAAGGGAGTAGTAGTCAATCGCCTTGCATTTTCTGTGGATTTCAACAGTGCGGGCTTAGAGGTTACCACCTTCAGAGTTCGCATTTACGATATTGATACTGTTACCGGCAAGCCTGGGATGGACCTATGTCGCCAGCTGATTGAAATAAAAGATAAGGACAACCGTCAATTCAAGATAAACCTTAGTCAGTACAATATCATACTTCCGCACAAGACTTTTTTTGTCGCCATAGAGTGGTTACGTGATTTCAGAAATATGGGATATGCAACAGTATATGATGAAAAGTTAAGTAGAAATGTTCAGCATATTAATTACAGACCAGCAATCGGTATTTCTCCGGTTAAGGGGCCAAAACTTAATATTTGGGGATTAAATATGAAACGGGAGTGGAAACCCTACACTTATTTTTTGCCAGACTTTACTGATTTAGCCATCAAAGCTACCATCGCCTATTAATAGGCCAAAAGCTTATAAAAGTACTGCGATTTCCCGCCTAATCACGCTAACTATTCAATGTATAGCTTCCGACTTCCGATCCATCATCTTTAAGCATACTCATCTTTAATGTTTTTGCATCAGCTTTGATCTTTATCAATGTCCGGTTGCCGTCAGATGGCCCACCACCAATAATAATAGGGTAAGCATGCTCTTCAGAAGGTGGCCATACGCCATATTTATGCGTGTGACCAGAGATCACCATGTCCACTTTGTATTTCTTAAATAAGGGAGCAAAAAGTTCACGGCAATGCATAGGGCCATGCCAGTCGCCCGAGTGAAAATGTGGAATGTGCATCATCACCACCCTGAATTTAGCTTTCTTAAATGCAGTTGATTTCATCACTTCTTCTACCCATTTGGCCTGTTCCCTGCGGTAGCTGTCAAAATCGACAATTCCTGCATATACTGGTGCATCATCAGGCTTATCCTCACCGGTGTCCAGTACAATGTTATACACCGGTCCCCACTGATAGGCATAGTATCCTTTATCTCCTTTGTTGGAAAAATAGTTCTTCAGCTCCCTTCGAAATTTACCTCTTGTTTCATGGTTCCCACGAACAAACATAAAGGGTTTAGTGCTGGCAAAAGCTTCAATAGAAGGCTTAAGCATGTGGTCTATGATCTGCTGTTCATCTGTCTGGTAGTCAAAAATATCACCATTATAAAAGACATAATCATAATCGTCCGTTCCCTTCAGGTTCATCAGATGTGGTATAGACTCCGGCCTGTCATGAATATCGTTCATGATAAGCCAGGAAACTGATGAAGGGTTTATTTGTGGAGTGGTAAATGAATAAGTATCACTACTGATCGTTTCACCATACTTTAACGAGTAAGGTTTAAAATCAATGATCTCTTTTGACAGTACTTTATAATTATATTTTGTGCCCGGCTTAAGGCCACTAAGGTATACCTGATTTATCCTGTTGTGGGCATCCACAAGACCGTCCGACACATTATGTGCTTTGACAGACAGATCCGTCTCGCCATATTCTACCCAGCTGTAGCAAAGCTTATTCGTGATCCACCTTATGGTCATGCTATCCGGAGCAGGTGCCTGAAGGTAAGGTTTGGCAAGAAATACATGGCCTTCCTCGGGTTTAGCTACTAAAGATTCTAAAACTTCTGCTGAGGTACTGCCAGGTAAAAATGCAGCCAATGTTCCTAAGATCCCTATTTTGGAAACATTACCTATAAAATCACGACGTGGAAGGCCTGTTAACTCTTTTTCCATAATTTAAATTGCTAAAATCCTCTAGGGGTCATAACCGCAAGATAGTACCGATCGGATTCAATAACAATACTGTGGAATATTCTTTTTGTAACAAAGCTGTCCAATATTGCATCGCTGGCAAATTGGACAGCCTAATAAATCAGAAAATTTATAATACCCAGTCAATAGGAGAGCATGCTTCCCATTTATCGTCAGGAGAATCTGTAGGGAAAGGCAAATTACTGATCATTCCCGGGTTAACTCTTTTTATCAAAGCATGTATGCCATTTATATAAAATTCGGGGTGGTGGTGGCAAAATGAAGGTATGCCCGCGTCAAAGGTAGCTGATCGCTCACCGCGGTTAAAGTTATACTTATCATAGCCATCGATTAAATTTCTGGTTCCTGCTTTTGCATAGATGAAGGAGCCAAGGTCTATTGGCAGGGATGCAACCGCATCTCTAACGTATTCAAACCGCTGGAAGCGATGGATCCCTGCTGAGGCATTTGTAAATTTAGCTTTCATTTGATTGGCAAAATCTGAATTGCCTACGCAGGATGGTCCGCCAAAAGTATAGATACCCTGCACGTCTACAGCTGAACTAAATTGCAAGTGTGAAGCAAATAATGCTGCTTGTCCTCCACCCAGACTATGTCCGGTGATCCATACTTTTTTTGTTTTTCCACCATGCCGTATCACAGAGGAGGTCAGTCTGGAACGAATTGCACTTAATGAATTCCAGAATCCTGAATGTACCGTTCCTCTTATTCCGTTTCCGGGTGTATGCGGGATAGCAACTGCATCTGTCACAATCCATTCGCCCCAGTCTTTGCCAAATGAAGTCCATGAAGTGGACGAACGGTCTGTACCTCTGAATACAACGATTACAAGCGTAGGGGTTGAGATCAGCATTGCTTCCGGATCTCTGAACCTTCTGTCGCTTGGATTCGGATTGTGAAAATATTCAAATTCAGGTATCCTGTCATTAAATATTTGCATCGCCATTTGGTAGCCGGTATAATCTCTTTCATACTTGTCGTAAGCTGTCTCATATTTCTTTACTTCTTCGAGGTATAGCTGATATTTAGCTTCACACGCAGCCTCTTTTTTCAGCTTTTCCATAAACGCAGGGTCAGCTATTACCGCCCTTTGCACCTTCATTGCGATAACAGGATTTACTTTCAGTCCCGGGGATTTACTACTAAGGGCTACTTTGTCCATTATTGCCTTGTTGACGGTGCCGGTCACTGCAGTACTGCTGCTTACCGCCGGGAAGTATTTTTTTAAACTCGGACAGTCATCAAGCGATGCCGTAGAGGGATCCCTGGGTGCAGTTGGTGCCGTTGGTCTGGGAGCATTTGTATCGTAAAACCAGTGTTTAAACTTATTTTCAAAAGCCTCGGCAAATCGTTCGTCGTTTTGCAAACTTGTTGCAGATTGAGCCGTTTCTCTTGCCAGTCGTTCCGGGTATATCATGGCCGACAGGTAACTCAGCAAATAAGCATTTACATTCTGCTGGTTTTGGTCGCTGGCACCAAAATTCCTGAAACAGTTTATCTCTCTGGCAGGTTGGGCAATGACATTTTCGAATGATAATAACAGCATGGCTGATAAGATCATTAATTTAATACTGGTGGTTTTCATTTTTTTAAGGTTTAAGTTTTTAAATGTTTATTATTTTGAGGATTGACTTTTTTAGGCTTAGCGCATCATACAGGCGATATTGACAACGGGAGTAAAAGAGGTGGTTTTAAAGTTTTTGTTCATCAGACCTCGGATTCCATAATTAATGATCACGTTTCGGCTGATGCGCCAGTCGCCACCCACATTAATGGTGTATGGTTGTACAGCGTTCCATCTTACGGTTTCACCGATGATGGTAAATCCTACAGGTGGATTAAACACATCATTCAATGCATCGGCAGCGGTCTTCAATGCTTTTCTTTCATGCAGTAGTTCCACAAAAAAAGTATAGATGGGCCCGCCATAGCGGATGTTGGCACCAAGACTGAAGAGTGTATTTTTTGCAATAGACTGTTGTGGGGTTTGTTCGCCTGTATCATTGTTTTCCAGCATAAAGTCAAGCTGGTCTTCATAAAATGAGGAACGTACCAGTCCCGATAGAAAAAGCTTTTTAGAAATACTCAAGCCACCATTCAGCCAGATGCCAGAAGCTGTATTTCTATTGACCCTGAGTTTTTTTAAGGTACCTGCGCTGTCGGTCTGGTAAGTATAGATATCGCCAAACGCCAGGTTCAGGTAGGCGTTGTTCCAATACTCCTCATTGTGGATCTTTATCCGTTCATTGATCTCCTGTTGCCTGCGGCTGTTGATACTGAAATATTGCGACTCCAGTTGCTGAAGCTGCAGGCGCAGTCCGGGCTTTTGCAGAATGTTGGCTGCAGTGTCCAGCTGCTCCTTTACGGTCTTGATGTCCTCATCCACCTTTATGGTTTCTTCCTTGTATTTGACTTCAATGTCATCATACATATTGGCCATCAGCGGGTCGCGTTTTCTAAACAAACTAATTTTTGCTGCAAAGCCTATCCGGCGGTCATTTTCTTCATTTTGGACCGTACCTATAGATACATCCAGAGTAGAAAGGAGCCGCATTAGCGGCGTGGCCTTCCGGTATTTTTCCAGGCTGCGCCTGTTGTAAAATAACTCCCATACAGGCTGCGCCTGAAGCGCCAGGTTGGGGCTTACCTTCCATGACTTAAAAGACCAGTCTACCTTAAAGTCCTTAATGTCAGAAAGGTTGGTTACCTGTGCCGGACTTACGCCCATCAGGTCGAATACTGGGGAAGCAGGAATGCTAAATTCTTTTGGGCTTGTTTTTTCATTAACCGCGTTAGTTTGCTGGGCCGCAGCACTAATGCTAATGAGACTAAATGAGGTAAGTAAAATAGATAATGTAGTTTTCATAAAAGCTGACTAATGATCAGCTGTAAAACTACCGGCTTATGAAACGGGCTACAATCGCCAATTATGGTGAAGCGTTATGACGATAACCAACCAGGAGGTCAGGAAATGATTTTTTTACGGAAAGCCAGTGAAAGCGCTTCACCCAAGCTGTTCACCTGCAGTTTTTGATAGATCTTACGGATATGAGAATGTACGGTCTCATAAGCGATATAAAGCCGTGCGGCAATCATTTTATAGCTCAGACCCTCGCTTAACAATTGAAGGATCTCTTTTTCGCGCAGGCTGAGGTTGAATTCGTCATGGTCAGAATGATTGGAAGTGAAGTAATTGATCACCTTGCGTGCTATTCCCGGTGTCATGGGGCTGCCTCCGGCCATGGCTTCTTCAATAGCTTCAATGATCTTCAGTGGAGCCGCATCTTTGGTCAGGTATCCCTGTGCGCCGGCTTTAAGGCTCTGAAAAATGCGTTCTTCATCGTCAAATATGGTCTGCATAATGATCACCACCTTAGGCAGGATTGTCCTGATCTGTTTCGCGGCTTCAATGCCATTTATAACTGGCATATCTATATCCATCAGGACCAGGTCAGGCAGGCTTTTTTGCAGTTTAAGCCCAATCTGTTCTGCATCTTCAAAAACACCGGTTACTTCAATGCCCGGCGAGCCGTCCAGCAACATATACAAACTGTTCCTGATCCTTTCATTGTCATCAAAAATTGCTACTCTTGTCATTTTATGAAAGTACACATTAATTAAACTTTAAATCCTGTCCTGACATCACCAAATATGGTTAGCGCTAGATTTCAGATACTGGAACTTTTATCAAAATCTCTGTTCCCTGTCCCATATCGCTTTTGATAGTCAATGTACCATTGATGTCACTGATACGTTTTTGTATATTCTTTAAACCATTGCCATCGGGCCTGTCGGTCTGGCTTCCCATCCCTTTACCGTTGTCGGTAATTTTAATCTGCATTAAGCTCGCGACGATGCCAATATGCAAGCTTATGGCATTGGCATCCGCATGTTTGAGGGCATTATTGATGCCTTCTTTTAGGATAAGGAAGATGTTCTTATTTTGTACAAGGGTAAGGGTTTCCATTGCTGCCTGCTCATCCGCAATCATTAGCAGTTTTATTTCTTTTTCTACACATAGCGGTTCTGCATATTGCCTCAGGCGGTCTATCATTTGTCCGAAAGTAGAGTTCATGGGTTGTATGAACCAGATCGTGTCTTTCATTTCTCCGATCACTTCAGCTGCGGTGGTCCCGATCATCCTGAGCACTTGTGCTGCCGAGGCTGGTTGAAGCTCCAGTTTTTGCCGCGCAATTTCACTGTAGATGGAAATACTGCTAAGCCCCGCGCCAATATTGTCATGGAGATCTGCAGAAAGTTTGGACTGCATGGAACTCAGATTGGTACGCAGGATATCTGTTTGCCGCAATTGCCCGATTAGTTCCTGTTGCGTATCAATTATCTCCTGCTGAATGTGTTTATTCTTGATCACTAAACCGGTATTTAGCAGCAGCAATTCAATCAGGATAGCAAGTTCGAGCCCCACATAGACTGCCATATTTTTTTCTCCGAGCTGACCTGTGCAAAAAGCGTATACACTCCCCGACAGGCCTCCAAGGGTAACACATACACTTCCTACTACTAGGAAATTATTAAGCAGGTTGCGCTGGCGCAAAAGTTTATACATTAACGGTCCGGCGAGTCCTGTGATCAGGACTGTGACAGCCAGGTAAATGGATGAGGAGATCTGGGGACTTAGCCCCAATGGGATGATGATGCATTTTATGACTATATACGCCATGAAGATCCATTCCAGCCTTAGTGTAGCTTTATAGATACCCGGTTGATTTTCTTTAAGGTTCAGGAAGTGATATCCGAAACGGATATACATCCAGAAGGCAAATATGATAAGGGGCTGGTCCAGGTATTCTTCGGCCATGCCACTTATGTGGAATGGTAAAAATGGAGAATTTGCATCTATCCTGATCACCAGGAAGAGCAAAGTACAGCCCATATAGGTGATGTAATAGAGATAGTCCTTCCGTCTGAATACATACCACTGGAGCAGCATAAAAATAAACTGGTAACACATGGTGCCAATTAGCAATGCATGTAGCAGATCAAGCATAAGCGTAGCAATTAGTGCTAGTTGGATTTTTGAGTGGCATGAGGTTAAATATAACAAAGAATCAGTATATTTATTTAAGCCCTAAATAAAATATTAAAATTAGATTAATGGAGAATAAACTAAGTATTGATATACACAAGTAGCTATCAATTCTATAGGAGTATCGCTTGTTTTTTTGGTTTTGAGCTCGGCGCTAATCGGAATTGCGAGATTTATGAAAAGCAGAACCAACGAAATAGCGTAACTCTTGGCTGATGTTTAGGGCTTGTCAGTCATGTGCAGTTCCAGTTTTCCTCCCTTTATTACATCTGTGAAGCTTATTTTATTTTCTTTTAGCACATGTCCATTCAAACTGGCTGATTTTATATAAATGTTTCTCGAAGAGTTGTTATGTGCCTCAATGATGAACTCTTTTCCAGGGTAAAACTTATTGTCCAGTTTAATTTTTGCATACTTAAACAGCGGACTGGTGATGTCCAGTCTCAGATCAGGAGAAGTTCCTCCATTCATCTCAAAGAGTCCAAGCGAACTCATCACAAACCAAGCGCCCATTTGGCCTTCATCTTCATCTCCATTCCATCCAACGTATGGAGAATCGTCATAAAAAGTGTCCAGGATCTTTCGCGTGTAATATTGCGTCAAATGTGGTTTTCCTGCATAATTGAAAAGGTATGCTGCTTGCATGTTTACCTCATTGCCATGATTGATGTAGTATTCAGCAGATTGCTCCATGGTACGGTCCAGCGCATGCGCAGCAAACTTGTGCTGCTCTGATTTCTTAAATCCGGTTTCCAGCCTGCTCATGAAAAGACCTGGCCCGGTAAATTTAACCAGTCCGGGAATATCATGAGGTACGTACAATGAATACTGCCATGAATTGCCCTCCACGAAGTGCTTCACTGAAAACAGGTCGAAATTATTGATGAACGAACCCGCTGCTTTCCTGGGTACAACATACTTCAATTTAAGATCAAATGCATTCTTCCAGTTTTGAGATCGCTTCAAAAAGAAATCATATTCTTTCTTTTTATGCACAATTTTGGACATCTGCGCTACGCACCAATCGTCAAAGGCATAGTCAAGTGTCTTGGATGCTGCACCTTTTTCGACAGGGACATACCCATTTTTGGCGTATTCTGCTATTTGCGGATTACCAGGATGTCCACCGCCTACGGGCTGCGGCTCTACCTCCACGTTTTTCTTCATAGCAGCATAGGCAATATCAGCATCATCTTTCATGATTCCCTTTAGATAGGCACTGGTCATCAATGCCATCTCATGCGATCCTTCCATAATACCCGAATATTCAATTCCGGTCGGGCCTTTAGAAAGCCAGCCGGTTTTCTCGTACATCTCCAATTGGGTGCCTACCATTTGGACCACCGTTTCCGGTGAGCTGAGCGTCCATAAGAGGTTGAGGTTCCAAAATGTATTCCAGTAAGCATCGCCCCCGATCATAGCTTTTCTGTGTGCAGGCAACTGCTGCACATTTTCAACAGCATCGGTATATTTGCCATTTACATCACTCATGATCATCTTACCTGTAAAGCAGCGATATAAATTGGTGTAGAATTTTACTTTGTCTGTCTCAGAATCACCTTCCACTTCAATTGTTTTCAGGAGATTGTTCCATACTTCCCGGTTGTACTTCACCAGCGCATCAAAGTCCCAGTCAAAATCTTTCAGTTCAGTTTTTAAATTAAGCGCTGCCTGGTCCAGGCTTACAAATGAAATGCCCGTCCTTATCAGGACCTGTTCTTCCTTTGAGGTAGGGTAGGTTACGTAGGCACCAATGTCCTTGCTGCCTGAAATCTCTTTGCCTTCAGGTAGTTCTTTTTGATCCATATATCCCTTAAAGTCTTTGAAGGGTGTACTAAACTGCATCACAAAATAGAGTGTGTATTCATTAAACCAGCCTGAATAGGATTTTGCGTAACCCCTGATTTCAGTATTACTGACCTTCGTGATCCGGGCGTCTTTCAGTTCATAGGCATATTCCGCAGGAATGTTCAGCTGTATCATGATCCTGTTGGAACTATCATTAGGTAGAGAATACCGCTGAACACCTGTTCTTTCCGTAGCTGTTAGTTCGGCTTTGATGTGCGAATCAATCAGGTCAACTGCATAATAACCGGGCGATGCTTTTTGTCCATCAGGTCTATATCTAGAATGATATCCCGCATTTGCACCTTTAAAGGGCTCGTCGGGGCTACCAGGTTTAAGGGCAAGGTCGCCATTGGTGGGCATAGTGAGCAATCCGGCCATGGTCCAGCCGTGAAGGTGACTAAAACCGTGGATGCTTCCCACAGAATATTCATAACCGCCCTGCCATACATTGCCCTGGTTATCAGGACTCAATTTTACCATGCCATTGGGCATTGTTGGTCCAGGAAACAACATCCACCTTGAATTTGAAGTGCCAATAAAGGGATCTACATAATCTATTGGTTCTTTTTTCTGAGTATAACCGGAGAAAGCCGCTCCTGTCATGACCAGCATGAAAAGTATCATCCCGAATTTAGCATGCAGTTTATTATGTAGGTACATTCTGGTATTTTGTATTTAGTATGTACATACAAATTTAGTGCTTTAAAGGTAAAAAGCAAGAATATCTGCTTGATATTATATACTGGCCGTCCGGTTGCTTCCCTTGCCTGATTTTTTTTGGCTCTTTCTTTTCGGGTTTGGCACAGCTGGTATAGGTTGTGCCAGTTTTCTGATATAAATATGCTTGGCATTGCCCTTTCCGCTTTCCCGCTCATCTACCTCAAACCGGTTGATGCTTTTGATTAAGGGCAATAACTTGGAAAACCCGTAATTTCGTGAATCGAAATCTGGTTTTTTCTTCATCATCAAACTGCCCAGATCGCCCAGATAGGCCCATCCATCTTCGTCTGCGAGGTCAGTAATACTGTCTGCAAAGAGTTTGATGGTCTCAGGATCTACCTTGCTCAGCGGTTGGGTTTCCTGGGTTTTGGTGCTTGCTGTAGTAGTTGTTACCGCAGCGTCCTCAGACTGCATTGGCTTGGGTTTCAGGATCTCGATATAGATAAATTTATCACAGGCGGTAATAAAAGGTGCCAGGGTTTTCTTTTCACCAATGCCGATCACTTTCATTCCGGCCTCACGAAGCCTGGTAGCCAGTCGTGTAAAATCGCTGTCACTGGATACAATACAAAACCCATCTACCTTTCCCGTGTATAAAATGTCCATTGCATCAATGATCAGCGCGCTGTCACTTGCGTTCTTCCCTTGCGAATAGCTATACTGCTGAATGGGTGTAATGGCATTTTCGAGCAGTACCTTTTTCCATCCGGAGACGGTAGGCTTGGTCCAGTCGGCATAGATCCTTTTGAAGGTAGGTGTGCCATATTTGGCGATCTCTTCAAACATCTCTTTGACATTGGCATACGGCACATTGTCTGCGTCAATCAGTACGGCAAGTTTTAGGTCCCTATCGGTTTTCATTGGGTTTTGCATGGGTAGTAATGTAATAGAATTTAAAGGTAGGTAATATATTACTATTACTTTTCAGCATTTTTACCACTGATAAATTTGTTACAGATTTCATAGCCGATAGCTGGCTGATTAGCTTAAATTTACGGTGTAACACACATTGATCAAATGAAAAAAAATACCCTTGCGTTTTTACTGCTCCTGCTAATATTTCCTGCAGCCGGAGTCCATGCACAAAACGGCTATTTGCAAAATGCTTTTCAATCAGCCGGTGGAGGGGCGATACTTAGCAATATTAGCAACTGGCGCCAGCGGGAGAAAAAAGCCATACTGAGCGGTATTGCTGAGTTGCCTGAGCATGCAAAGCAGGACCTGGTACGCGCTGCAGATGAAGCGCTCAAACAAAATTGGACTGCCATACGCTTATCAGATTATGCCGAATTTAAAGAGAATGGCAACAGGGTCAATTTCGAACATCTTTATCTTAGCCGCAGGTCTAAGTTATCTGTGCTTTGCGCAGGAGAACTCGTTACAGGTAAAGGCAAGTACCTTCCTGAAATAATTGACGGCATCTGGCTGATGCTGGAAGAAAGCACCTGGGTGCTGCCAGCGCACCTTTACACCAAACAGGTCAACTTCCCTGATCCTTCAAACCCGGTTATAGACTTGTTTGCTGCAGAAACTGCAGCCCATCTTGCTTGGGTCAAATTGCTGCTCGGTGAAGAACTGGACGCAGTATCTCCTGTATTGACAAAAAGGATTAGTGAAGCACTCCAAACCAGGCTTTTGCAACCCTATCTAGCTACTAACAGTTACTGGTGGATGGGTCTCAAAAATCAGCGTAAACAAAATAACTGGAACATCTGGATCAATTCCAATGTGCTCAAGGTGGCGGCGTTAACAGAAGACGATGCCGAACTCCGCATTGCATTAATTACTAAAGTGATCAGAAGTGCCGACAGGTTTATCGATGACTATCCCGCAGATGGAGGATGCGACGAAGGACCAGCTTACTGGAGTGCCGCAGGTGGCTGTCTGGGTGAGTTCCTGGCTGTGCTTACAAGAATTTCATCAGGAAAGCTGGACTGGTCGCAAAATGTGTTGTTTAAGAACATCGGTGCTTATATCTATAAAGTACATATAGCTGGAAATCGCTTTGTGAATTTTGCAGATGCACCAGGTGCCATCCTTCCAGATCCGGGAAGGGTGTATAATTTTGGTGAAATGTTTGATGATGATAAAATGAAGCATTTTGCGGCCTACCTGGGTTCTATATCCGGCGGCCCCTCAGGGTATCTTGGAATAGGTTCTATTGTTAGCTTTGCCAATAATGTGCGGGTTAGCAAGGCCCTGTCTACCATCACACCAATTGCTCCTTTGCCAATGCAGAACTGGCTGCCCGATCTGCAGATTGTAAACCTCAGGGGTAAGGAAGGGGATTCCAATGGATTAACATTCATGGCAAAGGGTGGTAACAATGGGGAAAGCCATAACCACAATGATGTCGGTAATTTTATGGTCTATAAAGATGGAGATCCGGTACTGATAGACCTTGGTAAAGGAACTTATACGAAACAGACCTTTAGTCCGGACCGCTACAAGCTATGGTATACGCAATCGCAATGGCACAATTGTCCCATCATAAATGGAGCAGACCAGCAAGCGAGCGAAACTTTTTCAGCTACTGCTGTTAAATTTACTAAAGGAAAGGCCGCTGATGTATTTACGATGAACCTTGCTAAAGCCTACCCGGCGGCGGCTGCTGTGAAAAGCTGGGTCAGGCAATTTACCTACCGCCCTGCACAGCAGGAGTTGATATTGAAAGACAGTTACCAGTTATCGGGTTATCATGCAGCCTCATCGCTGAGTTTTGTGGCATGTCGACTTCCTGTAAAAGAAAAAGAGGGGATTATCCGTCTTTCATCCATCTCTGGTAAGTTGTTATCGATGAGTTACGATCCAAAATTGCTTTCCGCCACCATTGAAGAGCAGTTGGTAGATGATACTTCCATTGCAGGCGTGTGGGGGAAGTCGGTATACCGGATTAAATTAACAACCATTGGTAAAAACCTTAAAGGTGACTACAGCATAAGGATTCGATAACAATCTTTTATTTATCTTGCAACTGTACCATATAAAAGAATACTATGAAAATCTTTATGAGCCCTTTTTTAAGAACCAGCTATTGCAGTATCTTGCTGATGGCATTCCTGCTGGTTAGCAGTGATAGCAAGGGTCAGGCGGCTGATTTTAGCAGGACTAACAACATCTTCTATTATCCTGATTCAAATACTGTGAAAGACACTTATATCAAATCGCAATGCCGCCTGGATATCTACTATCCTAAAAATGTGAAAGACTTTGCAACCATTGTATGGTTTCACGGAGGGGGGATCACTGGAGGTGGAAAAGAAATTCCACGCGAGCTAATGGATAAAGGCGTTGCGGTGATTGGGGTGGGGTATCGTTTGTCGCCCAAGGTCAAAGCACCAGCCTATATTGAAGATGCAGCAGCAGCAGTAGCCTGGGCATTTAAGCATGTGGAACAATATGGCGGCAATAAAAAGCTCATCTTCGTGTCAGGCCACTCAGCAGGAGGCTACCTGGGTACGATGCTAACTTTAGACAAGCAGTATTTAAGTAAATACCAGATAGACGCCAACAGCATTGCCGGACTTATCCCTTTTAGCGGACAGGCCATAACGCACTTTACCGTAAGGCAGGAGCAGGGAATCAAAGAACTTCAGCCCACCATTGACAAATATGCACCTTTGGCACATATAAGAGCAGATGCACCTCCGATGCTGATCATTACCGGAGACCGGGAAATGGAATTATTGGGCAGGTATGAAGAAAATGCCTATCTAAACAGGATGATGAAACTGGCAGGGAATAAAACGACCAGGTTATATGAACTCCAGGGTTTTGATCATGGAGGCATGGCGCTTCCGGCCTTTCCGCTATTGTTGAAGGAAGTAGCCCAGCTCAAAAAAGAAATCTTAAAGTAGTCAGGGAGGTATTGGATGATCGATGTTGCCTGTGCTATTATTATCACACCGGAAAAGCGGGTTTTGGTTACCCAGCGTAGTGCGGAGATGAAGCTTCCGCTGAAGATTGAATTTCCAGGCGGCAAAGTAGAAGCAGGTGAAATGCCGGATGAGTGCATAGTAAGGGAAATTAAAGAAGAACTAAACCTTGATGTCCGACCTGTCTTTGAAATGCAACCGCATGTCCATACTTATCCTCATGCCACCATTAGGCTGATTCCTTTCGTGTGCCGGATTATTGGCGGAGAAATTAAGCTCAGCGAACACCTTGCCTATGCCTGGCTAGCTGCAGAAGAGCTAATGGATCTGGATTGGGCAGAGGCAGATATTCCTGTGCTGAAGCGCTATCTCACTTTAGCTCATGCTGGTGATTTTTAGTATTTATAAGTAACAATGACTGGTAAATGATCTGAGGCATGGACATCATTTATTACCAGATGAGACGTTACTTTTAGTTTGCTTCCTTTCTTTAGAAAAACAAAGTCTATTTCACTTGTTGGCTTGTCGTCAGGTATGGTAGGAGCACAATTGCTTATACAGCTGCGTGTGAAATGCTGCTCCATGATCGCCATTGCAGGATTTGACGCTTTAAAGTTGAAGTCGCCGGCCAGGATGACTGGTAATTTTCTGTTTGCGAGAATTTTGTTGATTTCCACCACCTGCAGCATCCGGTGTTCATCTTTCAGGTCCAGATGGGTACAGGCGAAATAGAGTTCCTTTTTATTAGCCAATTTTACTTTTATTACCGCGAGTGAGCGTTGCTCCGCTTTGAGTCCTTCTTTAAATGGTAACGGGAACCGTTCGCTGCTGATAATTTTATATTTTGAAAGAATAGCAATCCCATATTCTCCTCCTTCAAAGTCAATGCCTTTAGAAAAGAAGGCATACATTCCTGTAAGTTCAGCTAGTTTATTTGCCTGATCTACCCCGCCGTTGCGCTTGGTATTTATGTCTATTTCCTGTAGGGCGACCAGGTCGGGCGACTGCTGCCTGATCACTTCAGCTATGGCTTCAAGGTCTATTACATCCGGTTTAGCCGGCGGGTTTGCATGATGGATGTTGTAGGTCATCACCTTAAGCACCTCTTGCGCATTGGACTTTTGGAAATTCAGCAGGCAGAAGATGGCCAAACAAAAAGAAAGAATAAATGATTTCATGGATGTGTAATTTGGCTGAGAAGATACTGATTTTTTAAACTTTCTTCATTTCCTTATGTTTATTAATCTTATGCAGTACTTAAGTCAATTACCTTACCTATTATAAATGCTGTATTAATCTTTATTATAGGCTATTCTAATGCCGGAATAGCATCATCATTAATACGTCTTTGAAACCTATTTAAAACGTGTTTGAAACGATCGTCATTCGAACCAAACACGAACCAAACATGTATCAAACACGTTCCAAACACGAAGAGATACAAGGCTTTTACCGGCATAATACAATGCATTATTAAGGATTTGTAAGAATGTAGCCAGATTTCATGTTAACCACATGCTTTTTGCTTTCAAATTATTTAGTAATTTTATTCAAAATAGAGACTTAGCCAAATTAACTGTATGAAAGAAAAACTTACCCGCCGTGATTTTTTGGGCAAGGCCGCATTGGTATCCACTTTTTTTATTGTTCCAAGACATGTGTTGGGAGGCATAGGCTATACTGCGCCCAGTGATATGCTCTCATTGGGCTTTATAGGCTGCGGAAAGCAGGCATTTGGCCTGAAAAATGCTTTTTTAGATACCGCGGAGGCGCAGATTGTAGCTGCCTGTGATGTATATGGACATAAACTCGATGCTTTTACCAATCAAGTGAACAAGTATTACGCAGACAAAGCGGGCAAGGCCGATTATAAAAGCTGTAAATCTTATGATGACTTTCGCCATATTCTGGAGCGTAAAGATGTAGATGCGGTGGTGATTGTCACGCCCGATCATTGGCATGCGGCTATGGCTGTACGTGCAGCAGAGGCTGGCAAGGACATTTACTGCGAAAAACCACTCTCGCTAACAGTAGCAGAAGGAAGGGCCATGGTAGATGCGACACGCAAACATAAGCGCGTGTTTCAGACTGGAAGCATGCAGCGGTCATCAAAGGAATTCAGGGATACGGTAGAGCTGGTGAGGGGCGGATTTATCGGCGACATCAAACAGATTAAAGTAAGTGTAGGTGGCCCTCCCGTGCCTTACGATCTCCAAGGTCAGCCTGTTCCTACTGATTTAAACTGGAACAGGTGGCTTGGTCCAAATGAGTATAGTGCTTATCATAATGATTTAGCCCCTAAACTGACAGATGACTTTTGGGGTAAATGGCGCAGTTACAAAGAATTTGGTGGAGGGATGATGACCGACTGGGGCGCTCATATGTTCGATATTGCTCAATGGGCATTGGACAAAGACAGCAGTGGTCCGGTAGAAATCATTCCACCCGATGGCAATGAACATAAGTTCCTGACCTATAAATATGCAGATGGAACACCTGTTACCCATGAAGATTTCGGTATCGGCAACGGAGTGAGATTTATTGGTTCGGAAGGGCAGATCGATGTAGTAAGAGGGAAGATGACTACCACACCGGATTCTCTGAAGGACAAGGTTCCTGCTGCGGGTACAAGTAAGGTGTATACCAGTGAAAATCACTATAAAGATTTTCTTAATGCCATGCGCCAGCGGAGTAAACCGATATGTGATGTAGAGACTGGCCATCGTACAGCTACGATGTGTACCATTGGTAATATTGCCTATGAATTGAAGAGGCCACTAAAATGGGATCCTGTGAAGGAAAAATTCAATGATGCCCAGGCTAATGCGCTTTGCAGCAGGAAGCTAAACAAGGAGTGGGGAATTACACTTAAGTGATTATATAGGGTTGAAGACGTAGTTAAATAAACATGGAAAGAAGAAAGTTCGTTAAATTGGGTATGGGAGTAGCTGCGGCCGGTATTTTTGCACCTGCTCTGCAAGGTTTGGCTGCTGAGTTGTTACCATCCAATAAATTACCAAAATGGCGCGGGTTTAATTTGCTCGAGAAGTTTAATAGCGATGTGAACCAGCCGTTCAAGGAATGGGATTTTAAAAAGATGGCGGAGTGGGGTTTTGATTTTGCCCGTTTACCGATGTCCTACCATTGCTGGTCAAAGCCGGATGACTGGATGAAGATGGATGAAGCTGTACTGAAGGAAATTGACCAGGCGGTTGCATATGGAGCTAAGTACAAGATCCACGTCAATCTTAATTTGCACCGGATTCCGGGTTACTGTGTAAATGCCCCTGCTGAACCACTCAACCTATGGAAAGATGAAAAGGCTTTGGAGGCCGCTGTATACCATTGGCAGCAATTTGCCAAACGTTATAAAGGCATCAGCAGCAGTAAACTCAGTTTTGACTTGATCAATGAACCATCACAGGTAGAAGAGCCTGATTATGTTCGGGTAGTTACCCGGATCATCCAGGCGATACGTAAGGAAGACCCGAGTAGGTTAATCGTCATCGACGGGCTTCAGTACGGGACTAAACCCGTATTCGGAGCGGCTGGCTTAAATGTCGGACAAAGTACCAGAGGATACGGGCCGATGCAGGTGAGCCATTACAAAGCTTCCTGGGTTAAAACAGATTGGGCAGTTCCCACCTGGCCTTTATTTCCCGATACCAATGACCGCTGGGACAAAGCTCGCTTGAAGAAGGATATCTTTGATGCCTGGAAAAAACTGGCAGATCAGGGGGTGGGGGTACATGTAGGAGAATGGGGTGCCTACCAGCATACACCCCATGATGTGTCTTTGGCCTGGATGAAAGACAACCTGGAAATATTTAAAGAGAACGGCTGGGGCTGGTCGCTCTGGAATTTCAGGGGAAGCTTCGGGATACTGGACAGTGAACGAAAAGATGTAGATTATGAGGAGTACGAAGGTCATAAACTGGACCGAAAAATGCTCAATCTGCTGCAACAGTATTAATTTCCATACCGCTATTTGGGCAGTTTAGCAGCTATGGCTTTTCTGCCATCCTCTAATGCCGCCAATGTATCTGTAAAGCGTATATTGAAACCTTTATCAGGATTATACATGTCCTGCATAGGATATGATGGATCAGCATTAAGTATGTCCAAATTTGTATTGATGCTGGCCTTAATGGCAATAGAGGCATCGTCAGTTGTTTTCATTACACCCAGCAGATCCCTTAACGCAGCTTGTCTTTGACCGTTGTTGTACTTGTAAGCGCCTTTGGGATCGCCCAGGTACATTAAAGACAGGTAAATTAACTGGTTAATAAAAATTTCATTTTCATACTCAACTGAGCTTGTTATTTCTTTGACTATAGACAAGGCCAAACCTTTATCAGCAGCAGTTCCTGTGCAAAGGCCTATTAATAAATGAAGTATAAAAAAATACACATCACCATTAAAAGCAGCAGTGGATTTGAGCAAGTCATTCATTTTAAGTCTTTGATTGGCTTCAAAATCAATAATTACTTTTGCAGGCATATTGTTTTTAGTTGCCCAGTCATCTATCAATTTTTTGGCAGCAGCGGCCGGTGTCTTATTGGCCTGACTACCAGTAGTAGTTTGTGCTACTATAAATTCATTGGAGGGTGTAGGTTTCCAGCTGGAAACTAAAGCCGAGATGGCATTGTACCGGTCTTCATCCACATGTGGTATATTTAATTCTTTGTGGTACTCCGTGACTTGATAAAGTCCGGGATCATCTCTTCTTCCCCATCTATATCCATAACCATCTAAAAAGGTAACCCAATAACTCGTAAAGGTAAAAGGCATGCCTATTGATACACTCTCATATTCACTGTCATTAGGAGCAAGACTTATGTCGTTTCTATTGCAAAAATCCATGTATTGCGATGCAAGTGATATCTGCTGGTTATTCGTAATACTATTGAGCGAGGTAAACATACTTTTGATCATCCATCTGTAACTTGGATTGGTCATCCTGCTGAAATTGTCAGAGACGCTAATAATTTTGACAAAAAATTCACGGGTGGCATCGGAAATGACAGGCATTCCTGAGCCGAAAGTTTCCAGAAATGCTATCCAGCCAACGATGCCGGGCAATTCGGCAGGAGATAATTTATAGTCGTCAAGTGTGGTTTTCATTATTTTTTTAGTTTAGTTTTTATAATCTTTCTTCCATCCTCTAAAGCTGCGAGTGTATCTGTAAACCTTGTGCTGAAGCTTTTATCGGGATTATACATATCATGCATGGGATATGCAGCGTTGGCATGGAGCATGTGGGTGCTCATTTCAATGCTTGCCTTAATTGCAATAGAGGCTTCGTCAGTTGTTTTTATGAAAGCCAGCATGCCTTTCAGCATGTCCTGCATCATGAGGTTACTATACCTGATATCCCCCTTTGGATTACCTGCATGCAGTAGTGACAGATAAATCAGCTGATTGATGAAAGTCTCATTTGGATACTCAATAGAATTGGCCTGTTCTTTTACAATAGTCAATACCGTAGCCCTGTCTGCATTGGTAGCGGTGCACAAGCTTATCATCAGGTGGAAAATAAACAGATACTCGTCTGCATTAAGGACGCGGTCGGCTCCAATCATATCCTTCATTTTTAACCGTTGCTGGGCTTCAAAACGTATCATGATACTTTGTGGCATATTGTGTGCCGATGCCCAATCAGCTACTACCTTTTTTGCAGACTCCATAGCCAGGATACCACTACCATACATACTGGTTTGATCTACAATGAAATCTTTGGAAGGTATGGGGTCCCAATTGTTTGATAAAGCAATTATGGCATTGCGCCTGTTTTCATTAACCCCGGGTATTTTTATACCTTTTTCATGCCGCACTATGCGTATCAGAGGATCTGATTCACTTTTCGGATACCATTTGTAGCCGTATCCAAACAAAAAGATAGCCCAATAGCTTCTAAATTCAAAAGGAAGATCTATTGCTGTGGTTACATAATCTTTAGGATCGCCAGGAAGGCTAATATGCATGTTTTTTTCACAAAAGTCGCCGTATTGAGCTGTGAGGGAAACCTCCTGGTTGTTAGGTACTTCGTTAAGATAAAAAAATAATGTCTCGACCATCCATCTATAACTTGAATTGGTCATTTCATCATAATTGTCAGATAGCTGGGGCAATGCTGCAAAAAATTTGCCAATGGCATTTTCAGCCGGGGGCATTCCCGAACCAAAAGTTTCCAGAAATTTCATCCATCCGCGTATAGCCGTCAGGTCGGCGGCAGACAGTTTATAGTCATTAGCAGTAGTTTGCATTATTATTTGGTTAGATTTAAGGTAATCGTTCAGTTAAGTCATAATAAACATCCGGTTTTGCCAGTCGCATAACTTTACCTGGCAAGGTTGGGCAATAAGAAATAGGGGAAGGTACACAAACTGGAGGTTCAGGGATATGATCTTTAGATACCCACATCCATTCTTCGTAAGTAGTCCTGTCTGCCTGGTTTTCAAACTTCTTTTTGTTGTTGGGCATCGTTGTCTTATCATCCAAAGCATCGGCATCCAGCCTGGTAGGTTCGCAGTCAAAATCCTGCATCACCTGCCTTTGGTTGTTGCCAAATCCTATCATACGCATGGTATAGCCGTATAACACCAGTCTGGTAGGGGATGCTGCAGGACTGGCCACCATTTTGTATTGTATGTAACCTGAGTTTAAGTACAAAGCATCGTCTTTACCGGTATTTATCAGCCAGGTGCTCGTATCCTCACCTGCCGCGGGCTCAAGCTTCCTGAACAGGGTTTGGTTCCGCAAACTTATCTTGGTACTTTGAAACAATCCCTGTAATGCATCAACCGAGCGGCGGACGTAAATGACGCTTGCTAATTTATACCTTTCTCTTTTCTTCACCAGCTTAACCCCCCACCATAAAACATAGGCTACCCCTTCTCTTTCCACGCGCCAGGAAACCGGTCTGTCAATATAAGTAAGCATGGCATCCGGGGCCAATACTATTTTGCCCTTTGATTTTGCCGTTATCGCGTCAGACAATTCTTTAGTAACAAGCCCCTCTTTTAGAACCGAATAATAGTCAATACTGCAAGCAGGTACATTACCTGCAGCATAAACATTATAGGAAACCAAAAATTCTTTGTCATAACCCGGTACAATAAGGTATTCTTCTGTTTTACTTTTAATTTTATATGCCCGCTGCTTTTGTAAAAATGTAACTGTGGCACCAGCAGTTACGTCAATAGTTACGGGCTTACCATCAATGGTTTTTGTTACCCTGTTCAGATTGATCAACAGGTTGTTGTTTATCGGTCCGGTCTCCAGATATTTTGATGCTATAACGTATGCATTGTCATATTCATCATCATCATTGTCATCATCTTCCTTGTCGGTCTTGTCGGCATCAGCTTCTGCATCATATCCAATTATGGATGTCGCCTCGGCACGCGTTAGCTCCAGTAAATATGCAGCAAAATCATTGTCTGAGTTGTTGTAAACGCGCTGTATCTGAACGCCATTTGTTTGGTTGGGGGCGTTGGCTTTAGGAAGACTTATAGCTGCTTCAAGTAATATCCCGCCTACAATGGCTGCATCAGAAAAATCGGTACCCTGCAGGTTTGCACCGGTAAATGAAATTGCACGTTCCACACCTGGCGCAAGTGTAACACCTTTAAAATTTGCACCCATCAGGTTTGTACGGTTAAAACTTACACCGTTTAAAATGGCTTTGGTAAAATCGGCCTTATAAAGATTGGCATCGTCAAAGTTCGCACCAATCAATATCGCTTTTGTAAGTGTGGCGTTAGATCCGTTTAACTGGTTATTGTACAAATGGCATTTCTGGGCGTTGCAGCCTGTTAGATTTGCTTCGGTTAAATTAACACCCGGCATATAGCTGCCATAAAGATTAGCAGCTTGTCCGTTTTCAAAAATAACAGTTAATTCACGTGCTTTAGGACTGGTAGATACGACCATATTGGCCACCAAAAATTTCCTTACAGGTGTAGTTGAATTATCTGTTATCATCCAGGCAGCTTCGGCGCCTGCAGGTGTAGGTGCAATGATGCAAGTGATATTGCCGATCGAGTAGCCGCTCCACTGAAAAATATCAATCATATCTTTTAAAACACCTTGCTGCACACTGTTTAAAAAGGTTTTATAGTCATAAGGAGCAAGGGCCGATGTGTCACTTTCAGCCATTGAAAATATGGCTGCGTTTTTACCAAACTGCGCTGCAGTTAAATTGGCATTACTTAAAATCGCATAAGTAATGCTTGATCCGTACAATTGGGCATGTGCTAAATTTGAATTGGAAAAATTGCTGTCCTGCAGATTGCACTCTACCATTCGGGCATAGCTAAATGTGGAAGGCGAGTTATCAAATATCGCATACTTAAATCCGTCTGAAACCGGAAATTGTATGATGACATACTTTTTGCCGTTTTTACTGTTAACATCAATAATATGCCAGGTCTGCAAATTGCTTTGAGTATCCCTGACAGGAGTGCATTCTACGTTTTGAAGTATTAAACCACAAGCAGTAAATATTCTTTTTATTCCTTCAGCATCCTTTCTGTTAAGCAGTTCTATAAATCCGCTATAAAGTGCGTTTCCAGGCAGTATATTTATCCTGGCGCCGGCATTTCCCATTTCCGTGCCCTGTACGGTATTGATCCCCGTGAAGGTTGAGCCATTCAGAATGGCATTGTTAAAATTAACACCATTGAACCTGGCCTTTTTAAAATCGGCAACATTTAAAATGGCCTTTTCAAAAGAAAGACTGCTGTTGAAAAATGAATACATAGCCTTCAGATTTTGCAATTGTCCTGTAATGCTGCTAAAATCATTGATGATTACGTTTCGAAGATCTAAACACTGCCAGTTTTTTTGCAGGTTTTTTAGCATAAAATCTGCCGGAACAGTTGCAAACTGAAAAGAAGTGATATATGTGGGATCTGTTGAAGTTTTGCAAGGTATACTAAACTTGCTGTCAGTAATGTTATTGCCGTCAAACCGGGTGCCCTGAAGCAAGGCATTCCGAAAGGAAATTTCCCTGAACCTGGAAGCATATGACAGATCGGTGCTGGTCAGGTCACTGTTGTCAAATACCACAGTATCCAGCGATGCACCAGCCATTGTGACTTTATTCAGATTACAGGAGATAAAGACCGCGAAATCAAGTTCGCAACGGCTCATTTTGCAATTTTGAAGGTCGCATTCCGTAAAATGGGCATTGCGAATGCTTTTTTCCTTGAAGTCAAAATTGTTCCATTTAACAGATTTGAAATCTATCCTGGCAAAATCTGCTGGTGGGTCAGTTATTTTGGCGTTGCTGAGGTCTGTAAACTGGCATTTCTTACCCAGCAGCTTCCATGGAACTGTCGCCCCTGTCAAATTGGTGAGCAGGGTTTTGCTTCCCTGCCTGCCAAATTGGGCCGGCTCTGTAAACTTAGCAGCAGTAAGGATGCAGTCGGCAAAGCTCGTTACCTTTTTTTGTGAGGATGCTCCAAATGTCGAATCCGTAAATTCGGTAACCGAGTCAAAATTACTGCCACTGAAATTTACACCAGTTAGGTTACAGCCAATAAAAACGTAACCACTAAGGTTTTGTCCGGAGAAATCACTATTAGAAAGATCAACTCTCGTGTTTACCTTGTTAGGAGGTAAAATGCCAGGCATATTAAACCTCCTTTTCAGTTAAAGTACGTGTGTCTGAAGGACCGGAAGGGGTTGACGGGATCCAGCCGCTTACACCCGGTTCGGTTCTGTTATTAGGTCCTAAAAATGTTTCATAATTAAGTGTCCATAAGGTACGCCATTTGTCAATCGCCATTTTTGCGGCAGCAATGCCCGATAGCGGGTTTTGAAGCAATACGGTCCCATCAGGATTATAAATATCCAGCATATACTCTTTTGCACTCGCTCCTGTACCGGTAAAATACAATACGTATATATAGCCTTTATCCTCGACCGCTACATCTAAATACTCTATATGCGCTGCGGTTTGTGTCCTTAACAGTGCAGTTGCAATTAACTGCTGAACCCGCAATATACCCGAGGTTGTAGCACCTGGTTTTATTTCAAAAGTGAGCATATGCAGCTTATCGCGTACTTTCCAATGTCCATCTTTTGCGATCAGATCAATCTCCAGGTTTCCTTCGTAGTTGATATCGAGTACATTTGTTGAACTATTCCAGCGGAAATCAAACGAAGTTTTTTCTGTTTTATTTACAACCAGCCAGCTTTTGCCTTTCACATTGACGATTACCTCAACACCATCTGCTTCTTCAGGCAGGTCGCACAGTTTGGTTTTCATCCGCTTGCGGATAACATTGTTGACAATACCCTTATCCAGATTGTCTGCTGTTGCCTGGTTGGTGGCAATGCTCGTTATAGGTGGGCGTAAATAGCTGGCTGGCATGTTTGCCTGGTAAGCTTTGCGCAACTCAATTGTTACTTTACGGCCATTCAAATCACTAATTAATGTATCAGGTAGGGTGAATGACAGTTCTCCTTTAAAACCCGCAACAGGATTGCCGGTTACATCAAATGACTGAAATCGTTTGTTTCCCTGTTCTAATATAATTATCCGTCCGTCTGATGATATGGTCATTGCCTTAGGCTGACTTATCAGTCCCTCCAGGTTACCGCTGCCTGACATAGGCATAGCGATCGGTGCTGTTTTGGCTTTGCCTGCCATATTTGGCAATTGAAGACTCCATATTTTATCCAGCGCGTAATCAATAGCAATTACACAACCGGCCGGATGCACGCCAATTTTATATAATGTGCTGCCACGTGGAATAGGGAAGGCGCCCCAACTATTTTCGCCATCTTCCGAAAAATCAACATCGAAATTATAAGAACCTGGCAGACCATCATGAAAACTCACAGCCCTTAGGTGATAGTGCCCTTTTTCATCTGGTCTTGGGTCCAGGTAAAAATTGCTTATTTCCGGAACTACATAATTATAAATATTAACTATTTTTTTCCACCCTCCATTGATCACTTCGGTACCATAAACAAGGTCATAAATTACGGTTTGTGTAGTGTCAATTATCCGCCATTCTTTATCGGTTTTAATGACTTTTACTACTGCTGTAGCAGGTATTTCAAAGCCTCTGTCAGTAAATTCTTTTTTGACCGGTGCAGGTAGTGCTTTGCCATCAGCATTGTTAAGGGCTACCTGATGGTTTTCAAAATCAATAATAAACAGTGGTGTTAATCCAAACTGATTATAAGCGATGAAAGGCATTTGAGTAAAACCAGTGTTAGATTGGATGATCAGATCCGAAGGCTGTGCAAGCGTAGAGATACTCTGCATGGCATACAGCTGGTTATTTTCGGGCGGGTTGGTTGATTTATCACGCGGCATATTCATGCCTGATGCACGCCAGGCATAACCCAATTGGTATGCTTTGTTATTGATGGTCATGCCAACCAGTTCCGCAAGGTTGTGGTTGCTGCCTGATGTATCCGGTACAGTTTTAGGATTGGGTAATACCGGAGCCGGCCTTGATATATTTTGCACCTCAATCTGGTAAAATTTACTTCCTCCCGAATTATAGATCTGTTTATATAAACAGCGATAGGTGATTTGTGCAGTCCGGTCATCAACGTTCCATTCTGTACCCGTAGCCACCTTGGTTACTACAATATTTTGCGGCAGCGTGATGCCGTTGTTTTTAAAATCCTGTATGAAGCCGGCAGTAAGCATTCCGCTTTCCAGGTCGGCCTTATATTTTTGATCTATTGAAAATGAGGTAATGATCCATTTATGTTTGTTGGATGGAGCGTCAAAACCGATCCTTTGCTTTTCACTGTACGAAGTTGAGGGCGTAAGTGGTACCAGGCTTTCAATGATAGACCCTGTAAAAGCAAGCTTGCCCTGCAAATCAGGAGTAGCGGATTTAGGCCCGCTATCCCAGCGACCAGCAATCCAGTCAGCGCTTGAATAAATAATGGTAGTAACTATTACCTGTCCGCCCGCAGGCACCTTATTAAAGGTAACAATAATTGGCGCAGATTTGCTTCCCGGCATTGGCCCGGCTTTTACATAGGTCATGCCTCCCTGAAAACTTCCGTTTTTAGGATATTTAAGTGTCGTTACGTAATGGCTGCCGACCATAGGCCAGATAGGATCCTGGCTTTCAGTACCATGCGAGGGATCCGGTTTTACAGTAACTGTCAGGTCCATCGTGTTTTGGATCTGCATTTCATACGTAGCCGGAGAACCGAGGCATTGTATGGTAGTTGCGGCCAGAGAAGCAACATCAGATGCCACGCTTATCGCTTTAAGCGCCCAGCCGGCGTAGGGAACCTGTTGCAGCAACTGTTGTGTGGTCAATTGACCAATACCTATTTTAGCCAGGTCTTCAATAGCGTCCTGCAGTAATTTTTCTACCAGGTAGTTGGCCACTTGTCCAAACAGGAAACTGGCAACAAAATTAGATAACTTGGAAAGGACCATTTTTGAATTTCCGTTTTTCCAAAACCCGATAGATACGACAGTTGCCGCAACACCAAGATGTATAGATAAAACGATGACGGCCATTTTTAGCTTTGATTTATCCAGGGCTGCCTTCATAGGGCCCAATACCGCTATAGTAAATGCCATGCTCGCTGCCGTTACTCCATAATTCAATATGCCCGTAGCAATCAGTCCTGCCAGATCAACTTCGGTATCCCAATCCGAGAAGTGCTTGCCGGCACCAAATCCTCCAAGATATATTTTTGCTCTGGAAGCAATAGCCGCATTGGTTTCCTTTGTGTGTGGCCATTTAAACCTGATGTCAGTATCCTGGGTAGGAAAAGGAATCCCAAACACGTTGTTACCAGCTGCTAACAAGCCCCAGTAAAGTTTTGTAGTGTTCTGGCCTCTCCGGTCGAATGTAGTGGCAAATATCTGGCTCATCATGGCGTCAGATTCTACCAGACTGTCTCCCTCTTTACTTCTGCTCAATACGCTCCAGGGTATCGGGGTACCATCAGCAGTTTGGTATTCGATATAAACACTTAAAATCCTGTTGGGCCAGTTGTTTACTGGAAATGAGATGGTATTGTTTTCAAATTTAAACCCGTCTGCTACTAATTCCAGTCCGTACTGCAGCGTAGATTCATATTTTATAGACCAATTTTCAGGAGCTGCCGTTAGGTCTGCCTTTGCCGATTCAGCAGCAGGGGCTGTAACGGTGGCAGAGGCTACATTAGTTTGATTATTCGTAATTATACCTTGCGGCCGTGCCCATAACGAACCTTTAAATGCCTCATCATTTTTTATCTTTTTGAGTACCGAATAGATTGCTCCTGTAGATGCAGTGATCACACCGCCGTCTTCTGAACCCGATTCATCATCGCTCAATTCATATTGCGGAATAACTTTCTTTTGTGTGAGGGGGTCTACAGGCCATTCCATTTGCTTGCCGTCACTAAAAACCTGTTCTGTTGGTTCCATCGGTGATTCGGCCAAAGTCACTGGGTCAACTTTTATCGCGTATGATTTTTTGTACCATGAATTGGTTGTGGTATCAGGATTGCTGCTGATGTAGTTGATCAGCTGTGTAAAATCATTATGGTCCTGCAGGTATTTGTCAAAAATGCTGACCATTATGTTGTCGTCAAGTGACCCGATCTCGGGGTGGCTAAAAACGATTGACTGCGCGTTAACCAATGGCGGGTCAATGAGCATGGCTGCGCCTCTTTTTATAGCCCTGCGGTCTACTGCACTGAGCGACTGCAAAAGATTGGGTTTGATTCCTAGTCGTGAAAGGACAAGCGGCATTGGCGTGTTTTGATGAGCGTGTTTTAGCAATACCCGTTCATGTGTCTCCGGCGAGGCATGCATAAAGGTAGCTACCAGATCAGGCAGGATGGCATTTGGATCTTTTGCCGTTGACACAATGCTAATACGTGATACCTCATCCTGGGGAAGCTGCAGGTTTTCTACATAATAGGTTATTAAATGCAGGTGGCTTTCAGGTACAGTTCCCAGGGCAGCGTTGAGCATCCGGTGTTCGACTAATTTGCCAGGGTTTTTCGCGTAGGATAATAGTTTTTCGGTTTTACCGTTTGCCTGGATAAAGTATTCGCGGTCCTCGTTCAGTGCAAAATGCAGATGGAGATTTTCCATATTGGATAGGGTTAATATTTGGTTTGTAATTGGTAATTACATTAATTGGTACAACCGTAAAGTTGCACAATATTTAAATAAAAACACTAAAAAACTGTAAAACAGGAAAATTATTATGTAAATGGTTTAAATTTGTTCAGTAGACCGCTTTTTGTTAAAAATTACCGATTATTTTTACTGCTCCATTTTACGTTTTGCGGTAATGCACCAGATTAACTCATCGATAAACTTCTTTGCCCTTTTATCGGCTGATGCTTTGTCGTTGGGCACACCCTGTTCATCGTAATTATTTTGCACTTGCGGTACGGGAAACATGGCAGGCACTACCCATGCACCTATCTTCCAAAGTGAAAAAACAAGAGAGGTGGTGACCTGCGCGCCGCCAAATGGCCCCGCAGACACTGTGGCCAGTGCAATAGGCTTCTTTTGCCATTCTTTGTATAGCAAATCAATTACATTTTTTAAGCTTGAAGGATAGCCTCCATTGTATTCTGGAGTTATCAATAAAATGCCATCAGCTTCATTAATCCTTCGCTGAAAATCCAATACGTTTTGTTCGGGACTGGGCATATACTGCAGCCGTTCCTCAAAAATCGGAAAATTATATTCAGCAAGATCTACCATGTCTACTGTTCCCAGATTATTCTCTTTGAGGTAATTTTGGAAATATAAGGCTACTCTGTGGCTATTTCTACCTTGACGTACACTTGCAGAAAGAATGACGATGTTCATATGCTATTAATTTTAAACGAAATAAAGATGCTAGAGACCTTTTAGTGCTAATAAGTTACCTTTGCGCGTTACAATGTTTTTGTAATCCCATTGTATATCGCGTCCTTTTTCCAGCCAGCGCTGCAGGTTTTCCTGGTTTATCTGGTCTACATTGGTGTACCGTGCATCAGCTGCTTTGAACGATCCTTCAGCATGAAGGTCTGGTTCATCAAATGACTGACCGCTCCAAAACAACAACCTGATACTATCTTTCAGTTTACTATATCCTACAATGGGATTACCATCAAGGAACCATACCGGATGACGGTGCCAGATCTTATTTTCTGTATCAGGAAGATGTTGGCAGATTTGCTCGTAAAGTGCATTACAAATTAACTTGTCTTCATCTGTCTGCGCATTGTTGTAGTCTAAAATCTCGCTGCTCATAGTATTTGTTAGGTTGCTGTTTTCTAGATAATATTCACCTAAATTAATTAAAAATTATCCCAGTATCCAGCTTTTTTTGTGTTTGGTGATAATTCCTATTTTAAATACAAGATAAAGGCCTTGCAATAGGTGCAGACAGTACAGGATAGTTGCATGCTTAATCTTGGCTAACTTGATGTTGATTTCAACCAATATATAACCGATAACCTGAACATACCACGTGAAATATAACTACTTGATCAAAACTTTTCTGCTCGGCGTTTTTCTCTCTGCTGCTTTTACGAATGTGCTTATTGCCCAGGTATCGAAGGTTCCTTTTGTGCCTTCACAAGAGGAGGTAGACCGTCCCTTTGGCAAGCATGACGAGCTGTCCTTTCTCAAACCTTCAAAGGTTTACAAACCTGAAACATGGTTCCATTACATAGGCGGAAACGTGTCCAAAGAAGGCATTACCAGAGATCTGGAAGCCATTGCTAAGGCCGGGCTTTCAGGAATTCAGTTGTTTCACGGGCAGTTTGGCGGTCAATGGCCCGGGGTTGAACCCCAGATCACAAGTCTCAGTGCCAACTGGGATGACGCCGTAAAACATACGGCTCAAGAATGCCGCCGCCTGGGATTGCGGTTTTCTATGAACAACTGTCCGGGCTGGGCTACCTCAGGGGGTCCATGGATTACACCAGAGAATGCAATGCGTAACCTGATATGGAACCGCACAGATGTGGTTGGGGGCAAGCTCATCAATCAGGTAATACCAAGACCAGCGCCAAATAGCGAAGTCTGGCGGGATTATAAAGACATCACTGTGCTTGCTTTCCCAACTCCTGCAGGAGATACAGGAAAGCCACTTGTTCCGGCTACGATCAAGAGTAATACCGACCATCAATGGGCAAGCTATTTTGCCGGAACAGCCAGTGAACCCATTCATTTGGCTCCGGCAGCAACCGATAAACCGTATTGGGTAGAGGTTGAATTTCCTGAGGCTGTCGCCCTGCGCAGTGTGGAGTTTTCAAGCGTACAGGCCTTTAATCATGGTCAGTCTTACGAGCCGGGGGTGACGATTGCCATCCAGGCAATACTGGCTGATGGAAAAACGAAAGACATTCTCCGTGCCGGAATGCCGCAGTCAAACTGGCAGGACGACCGGCCCATTACCCTGGCATGCTCCGAGTTGGCCGGGGTAAAAAAATACCGTATTTCCATCAGCAACAAATACCATATGACACTCAGTTCCCTTCGCCTGTTTTCTGCTGCGCGCAAAAACAGTTGGGAATCAGAAGCCGCCTGGACATTGAGGAGCATTGAACGTGCCGGCCAGCATCCTAAACAGTCGCCCGAAGCATTTATCACTCCAAATCAGATCCTGGATCTTTCAGATAAGCTCGATAAAGACGGAAAGCTCAACTGGCAGGCACCCAAAGGCAACTGGACCATACTACGCCTTGGCCATGTCAATGCCGGAAAGACAAACGGACCGGCACCTGCCGAGGGCACCGGATGGGAAGCAAACAAATTTTCTAAGTCGGGCGCAGAAGCACATTTTGCAGGATATATCGGTAGACTTTCCGGATCTGGAGGGCCACTGGCAGGCGGACTTCTCAATGGGATGCTCATCGATAGCTGGGAATGCCATACACAGAGCTGGACGCAAGAGATGGAGCAGGAATTTACGCGGGTCTCCAGTTATTCGCTCCGCAAATGGCTGCCTGCATTATTAGGTTACGTCATCAAAGACCATGAAACAACCGCCCGTTTCCTGACCGACTGGCGCAAAACCCTGAATGACCTGCTGGTAAATAATTATTATGGCCGTATGTCCTCACTGGCACGGGACAACGGGCTATCTGTTACCTATGAAACGGGCCCGGGTGATGTGGTGCCTGCCGATATCATGGAGTATTTCAAATTTGCCAACGTGCCGATGTGCGAGTTCTGGCAGCCAATGAGTGATGGATTTGTAGGATCCATCAATTTCAAGCCGATCAAACCTACTGCATCAGCAGCGAGGTTGTACGGTAAACCACGTGTTGCTGCAGAGTCCTTTACAAACATCTCGCTCAGCTGGGATGAACACCTGGATATGCTCAAGGAAGTAGCCAATATTAACGCGATACAAGGCGTTAGCCATTTCGTATTCCATACTTACACTCACAATCCTCAAACACCTTTTAAAGCCCCCGGAACCTCTTTTGGTGCGGGGATCGGAACTCCGTTTTTAAGGGGACAGACCTGGTGGGGATATATGCCCGACTTCACAGACTATTTGTCGCGCTGTACTTACTTGCTCGAGCGGGGAAAGCCGGTGTCTGATGTGCTGTGGTACCTGGGTGATGAGATCGATCATAAACCGGATCAGAATGCAGCGTTTCCCGAAGGGTTTAAATATGATTACTGTAATCCAGATGTCCTGCTGAACCGTCTGAAAGTGGAAAATGGAATGTTGGTGACGCCAGAGGGAATCCGCTACAGTGTACTGTGGTTGCCGGATGTACCCCGCATGCTGCCCCAAACACTGGAAAAAATACGCTCATTGTTGCGCGATGGAGCCAGTATTGTTGGCGAAGCCCCGGTGGGAATGGCTACATTATCTGGAGGAGAGGCCGCTAAACAGCGTTTCAGCACTGCGGTGAAGGAGATCTGGGGAGGAGCTGGTAAAGGCATGAGGAAAGTAGGGAAGGGCACGCTGGTATCAGGTATGTCGATCGACGAGGCCTTGTCGGCATTAAAGATCAGCCCTGATGTCACCGCAGGTGATGCCCTGTGGGCACACCGGCGCATAGAAGGAGCAGACTGGTATTTCGTGACTGCGCCCAGTGGTAAGGGCTTTAACGGCGAGCTAAGTTTTCGGGCACAGGGGCAAGTAGAACTGTGGGATCCCGTTAGCGGCACTTACAGTCTCGCAGAAAGTCAGGCTAATGGAGCGCATACCATCGTCGAGCTTGATCTGGCAAAAGGAGAATCCTACTTTGTCGTCTTCAGGAAACAGAAGGTTACCGGTGCCACAGCGAAAATTAAGGCTCATGAAACAGTGAGTCCCTTGCCAATTTCAGGCCCTTGGAAACTTAGTTTTCCTGCGGGTTGGGGAGCTCCGGAAGGTATAGAATTATCAGAACTGAAAGCCTGGAAGGACCTGGATATTCCGGCAGAGGGAAAGGCATTTTCAGGAACGGCGACCTATACCACTACTTTCGATGTGGAGCAGATAACGCCGGGACTGGAATATGTCCTTGACTTGGGTAAAGTCGACATGGCAGCAACAGTATCTGTCAATGGCAAGGAAGTCGGTAAATTATGGGCAGCCCCCTACTGCATCAACTTGAAGGGTTTCGTTAAAGGCGGTGTAAATACGTTAAGTGTACAAGTCACAAGTACCTGGTTCAATCGTCTTGTTTTTGACGCCGGACAACCCGAGAGCCAGCGTAAAACCTGGACCATATCCGGGCCTGGAAAAGACTCGGCTTTAAGAGCGTCCGGACTGTTTGGTCCTGTGAAACTGGATTTTATAAGAGCGCAGTAAAGCGGAGGTTATTTTCCTAATAGTAATCTGGCCTGTGTGCCCCATTGTCCGATAAACAGGTCTGGCTTGCCATCTTTGTTTACATCGCCAACAGAGATGCCCCAGCTTCTGCCTACTGTAGATTCAGGGATCACATCGGTGGTCACCAGTTTAAAATTCCCTTTACCATCATTTTGCAGCGCCTGTGCCTGCATTGGCTGGAAAGGAGGGATCTTGAGTGCACTCAGGAAAATGTCAGGCTTACCGTCCTTATTGAAGTCAAAAACAGTTCCTGCATAGCTGGAGTATTCCTGTTTGGGAATGCTCTTTGCGGTTTCGTCTTTAAAGTTTCCTTTGCCATCATTGATCAGCAAGCGGGCAGTAGGGTCTTTCTCCAATTTACCCCCATTGCTGGTTAAGTTAAGAAACAAGATGTCCGGATGTTTGTCCCCATTTGCATTGAATGCCAAGACCTCCCTTGTATGCAAAGGGACCAGCAGCTCCAGGTTTTTTGCTTTTTCAGTGAAGTGTCCTTTGCCGTCGTTGAAAAATAACCTATTGGGGGGAACCTCGTTTCCTTCCACCAAATCCAGGTGCCCGTCGCCATTCAGATCAATCAGCTTAATGGATTGAGTTTGCGAGCCGGGTCCAGTCAAGCCCTTTTCCGTATAGTCGATGAAGTGCCCGGGTTTTTCAGGGTTATTAAGCCATAAAAAATTATGCGCATTGTCTCCGGTATTTCCTACCACGATATCCAGCAGGCCATCACCGTTTACATCACCAATATCCAGTCCGTTGGCTTCACTCTTTGCAGGCAGCCGATCGCTTACATCCCGGAAAGTCCCATCTCCATTTCCCAGGTAGAATTCATGATTGCGGTCATCTTCTGCAACGAATACCACATCCAGCTTTCCATCTTTGTCAAAATCTCCTACGCGTAAATGTTCTGTGTCGTGCGATTTTTCAGCAAAGGCCCCTTTTTTCCAGGTGAATTTTCCCGTACCGTCATTCAGGTACAAGCGGTTGGGCAGATTCTCTAAAGCCAGTAGCGCATCCAGGTCTCCATCTTTATCCACGTCGGCCAGCACTACATCCAGGGGATGCGATTCGGGATCGATGGGTAAATGAGTAGCGGTTACGTCTTTGAAATAGTTAGTTTCAGTCTTTTGCGAAAAGGCATCGCTGATGGCGCCAATGCTCAGAATTAAGGTAACAGTTGCGAGTTTTGAGGGAAGATTCAGCTGCATAATCAGGGGAGATTTTGGTAAAAAAAACAATACTTAACTACAATATACAAGCTTTTATTGGAGAAATAAAAACAATGATTCACTGTTAAGTAACTAATTGTTAACTTTTTTGTCTCATATATGAGGTTTAACCAAATATATCCGTACTATGACTAAACGCTTTTACAATCTCATCAACCTCTTGCTGGGTATCGTTATTTTTGCCGGACTGATACAAACTGCACTTCGCTTTGTACTCGGGTCAAGCCTGTTTGTACAAGGTTCCTTTCTGACTTTTTTCGTGGTGGAAATGGGTGTGTCGCTTTTCATGACCGCATTCGTGATGAAATACTATTGGCTGAAGCAATATAAGCCGGTATTCTTCACTGCCGGTCTTTTAGTCCTCTGCAGCCTTATCCATGCGGGCATCATTTATAGTACACTTTCCAACTTGCAGCAACACCCTTTGTACCTCACAACGCTCCAAATTCAGGTTGCCGTTTCACTTCTATATGGCTTGTGTCTTATTTTTTCAAATTCAGGTAAGCGCTTCTGGCTCAGGACGGCGGGGATCTATCTGATTATTATCAGTTTGCCTACGGTGCTATCTATTATTTGGCTATTGCAGGATCAATCAGTACAGACTGCAGCCGCGATAGAGCAGTTTGCTCCATGGGTGGGCTTATTTGCCAGTTTAAGCCCCATTTTTTTAATCCTGAACTTCAGAGATGAAGCCAGGGGGCTCGAAGAACATCCAAATACACCGGCCGCTAATTCCTTTTCCGAGCAATGGTATGTACTGGCGATCATAATGGGGCTTGCAGTGTTCGCAGTTGGCTTTAAGTTAGCACATGATGCCTATTGGTCCAGGCATTGGGGAGATCAAAACTTTAAGCAGACAAAAGAGCTGGCAGATAAATTTGAAGCAAGGGTTTTTGTGGGCAGCAAGGGTGATACCTTGTATTACCGGTTGTTGAAACCATTGAATTACGATACCACTAAAAAATACCCTTTACTGGTGAGTTTGCCTTACGGCGGACAGCCTGGTACAGACAAGATCAGGCAGCTTGAAGGGGCAGCAGCAGCTGAGTTGCTTTCCAGTAAAGAAAACCGGGAGAAATATCCGGCATTTATCTTTGTACCCAATTGCCCCGCCGGATCAGGTTGGGGAGGTATCCCTGGCTACCCCTCTGTAGATTCATTGGTTTATGAAGCCATTACCTCGCTCAATAGTGAGCCGGGCCTGGATGTAAAAAGGCGTTATGTGACTGGCATTTCAAGAGGAGGGTATGGGGCCTGGAATTTCATAAGCAAGCGTCCTGATCTGTTTGCCGCAGCCATTCCTGTTTGCGGTGGGGGTGATCCTTCATTTGCGGCCAGAGCTGTCGACGTAGCCGTTTGGGCCTTTCATGGTGAGGATGACAAGAATGTTCCTGTCAGCGGATCCCGTGAGATGATCAAGGCGATAGAAAAGGCAGGAGGTCATCCAAAATATACAGAATTTGCAAATGAAGGGCACAACATCTGGTATCAAACCAGTATTACTCCGGGCCTCTGGGACTGGCTGTTCGCACAGCAGCAAGATTAGCTTAATATTAAAACATTACGCTGATAATACTTTTTCAAAGGCCATTCTTGAACTTCCTCTGAAAAATACCTCACCGCAATATACATAACCAGCTTTTTCCAAAATGCCGAGCATGGCAGGATTGTCAAAGTTGGTGTCGGCTTTAACGCTGCATATTTTATTTTCGCGGGCGAAATCCTCAATGCAGTTCAATATTTTTTTGGAAAGTCCCCTGCCCAGGTAATGCTGAGAGATGGCCACCCTGTGAAATACTACAAAATCTCCATCTGTCAGCCATTGTCCTTCAATCTCAGCGTATGCAGGTTCGTCATTGATCAGGATGGCACAATATCCAGCTACCGTATTTCCATCTGTCAATACAAAACCAGCATCCTTAGCTATGTCTTTTTTAATTCCTTCTGGATTTGGATAACCATCCTGCCATTGTTCACTTCCATCTTCTTTTCTGCGTTTTATTGCATCCTGCAGGATCTCCCATATTGGGGGTAAATCGTCTAATGTTGCTTTTCTAAAAATGTATTCCATATCTGTGCAAAGATCATAAATTTATGCATTCTCCAATAATCGTATGATTGAAATATGTATCTTAACCTACTAATTAACACTACAATGAAAAAGCTCTTTAGCGTTATCGTTCCTGTTTTTTGCATGTGGATGCCCTTTACAATAAGCGCACAATCGTTGCCGGATTCGGTTGCAAAAAAAGTAGATAACCTGTTTGCAAAATGGGATAAGCCTAACAGTCCGGGTTGCGTTATCGGAATTGTGCGCAATGATTCGCTGATCTATGCTAAAGGCTATGGCCAGGCTAATATCGAATACAACGTTCCCAATAGCCCTGAAACCATTTATCATATGGCTTCTGTTTCAAAGCAGTTTACCGCTTATGCTATAGTGTTACTCGCCCGGCAGGGCAAACTTCAACTGGATGATGATATCCATAAATATCTTCCGTGGTTTCCCGATCTTAAGGAAAAAATCACCATTCGCCATTTGCTGAACCATACCAGCGGAATTAGAGATCAATGGCAATTGCTGGCCATATCGGGTACGAGAATTGATGATGTTATTAAACAAGATCACATTGTTAAAGCACTGAGTAAACAAAGGGCGCTGAACTTTAAACCCGGAGATCAATACAGCTATTCCAATAGCGGGTATACCATGCTGGCCGAAATTGTAAAATCCGTTTCGGGCCAAACGCTCAGACAATTTACCGATTCTGCCATTTTCAAACCCTTAGGTATGAACCATACGCACTTTCATGATGATTACACAGAAGTGGTAAAGAACCGTTCCTATTCGTATTACCGCAAGGGTGGCGATGGCTTTACCAACAGTATTTTATCGTATTCCAATGCCGGGGCAACCAGCCTGTTTACCAATGTCAATGATATGGCAAAATGGGTCATGAATTTTTATCTTGCTAAGGTAGGTACGCAGCAAGACATTGAATCGTTGACGCAGAAAGGCAAATTGAATAACGGTAAAGAGTCTAACTATGCATTGGGCATTGTTGTTGATACCTTCAAAGGCTGGAAACTTTATGCCCATAATGGAGCAGATGCCGGTTACAGAACTGCTGTGACTACTGTTCCTGACCTGAAAATGGGCTTTATTGTTTTTAGCAATCTCGGAGATTTTGATATGGGTAAGCTCAATGAAATGGCCAGCTTATTTGTTAGAGACATCTCCACAAAAGTGGATAAGCCGGCTGTGATAGCTATTGATTCCAGCAAAGCCATTTTAAAAGACCTCGTTAGCGCAAAGAAATTCTCCGGAGATTATATTTCTGATGCAGGAATACCGTACAACTTCAGTTTGCGCAACCACAAATTGTACGGACAGCAGCGGGGAAGAAACGAACTTTTGATACAGGTGCAGAAGGATACGTTTCAGGTAGCATCTGCCCCAAACCTTAAATTTCTGTTTAGTACCACAAAGAGCGGCGATACACTGGTCAAAGAATGCTGGCCGGGAGGGCTGGAGTTTAAAAAATATGCACTATCGCCCAATCTGACAGACCAACAATTAAAATCTTATACAGGAATGTACTATAGTCCAGAGCTGGATTGCAAATACGGTATTGTATTGCAAGGTAAAGAGTTAATACTGACCAATGATAAGTATGAAGATAAAAGGATTACGTTACAGGCAAAGGATCACCTGCGCACTGACTTTTGGTGGATGGCACATCTTAAGGTATTGCGCGGCACTAAGGGTGAGATCATGGGTTTTGAAGTCAATGATGGGAGAATTATGCATCTGCGGTTTAATAAAATAGAGTAGTAAATTTTCAGAACGGCACTATTATTGGTTGTCTACACAGATGAAGAATTATATTTATTTGCTCCTGTGTATATTGCTTTTTTCCTGCGGACAAACGCAGAATAATGAAACTAAGGTCGATGCTGATACTAATTCTGTTGATTCAGTTTCAGTTAGTAGCGATTCAGTAAAGGCACAACCCAACCCAACCTCCGTTCCTGAGATAAAGCAGGCCTTTTCCCTCATTAACAAAAAGCTAGAGCAGGGAGTATTGGATTCAGTCTCGTTTAAATACGATTGCAAGGGCGAAAGAAACGGCACCGTTACTTATTTCTCTGAGAAAGGGAAGCTAGCCGTTATCAAACACAGCTATAATGAGTACAGCCATTTTTCGGCGGTAGACCAGTATTTTGTAAATGATGGAAGCCTCTTTTTCGCACATTTCAACAGGGTGGTATGGAGCTTTGCATCAGGACAAGCAGCGGAAGGTGCCACAAAAGATGACATCACCGAGCAAAGAATATACATCGCTGCTGAAAAACCACTTCTTTGTCTGGAGAAGAAATACACGATCAACTCCCATTCATCAGATAACCCGATCCCCGGAAATCTGAGTAATAAA
Source organism: Pedobacter psychroterrae (assembly GCF_004331695.1). Lineage (GTDB taxonomy): Bacteria > Bacteroidota > Bacteroidia > Sphingobacteriales > Sphingobacteriaceae > Pedobacter > Pedobacter psychroterrae. The sequence goes on from NZ_SJSL01000002.1 coordinate 513,118, forward strand.
GAAGTGGAATGTAAAACCACAGCGTCTGTACTAAGAGGTTTTGGGAAGCTGCTGGCGTTTAAAGATAGTGCCAATCGTGATTGCTTAGCGATTAAGTAGTCAATGATATTGTTATTGCTAATTTAGAAGTAAATTGCTAAACAATGGCTAAGACTACCAAAGACGAAAAAAGCTACAAAATAGAATAGTGTACAATGAAATTCAAAGCATTAATAATAGGTGCCACCGGTGCCACAGGTGAAGATCTGGTAGATGAACTTTTGGCTGATCAGGACTATGAAAAGGTAACCGTATTTGTTAGAAAATCAACTGGGAAGCAAAATGCTAAACTGGTTGAGCACATAGTAGATTTGTCAAAGCCGGAGGAGTATGCAGACCAGATAACCGGCGATGTCTTCTTTTCCTGTCTGGGCACCACATTAAAAGCTGCCGGATCGAAACAAACCCAGTGGAAGATAGATTTTGAGATCCCTGCTAAGTTTGCAGCTATTGCGAAGCAGAATAATGTTTCTTCCTGTGTGCTTGTGTCTGCGTATGGAGCTTCGGCAGATAGCCGGATATTTTATTCCAGGATGAAAGGTGAATTGGAAAATAGAATCCTCGGCCTAGGGTTCAGACAAGTCGTAATTTTTAAACCAGGGATACTTAAACGTCAGGGCAGTGACCGGATCGGAGAGAAAGTCGCAATCCGCGTAATAGAATTTTTAAACCGGCTGGGGATGTTTAAATCACAGCGTCCGTTACCAACTAGTATATTGGCGCAGAAGCTGGCTGAAGCACCGAAGTCTGCACAAAAGGGGGTAATCTATTTAGAAAAGGATGAGATTTTCAGATAATGTTTATTCCTTATCTCCGATTAATGTTCCTGATACATTCCAGGCACTAAAACTTCCACCTTCGGGTTTACCAAGAGGTATGGCAACCTTTATTGTATGTTTTCCGGGCTTAAGGTCAGGCAGCGGAATTTCAACAGGCAATGTAATTGTCCCCGGACACCAGTTAGAACGACTCAGATCAGAAGAAGAAAGACCATTGCCAAAGTTTCCGGAAGCCGGATTTAAGAAGCGATATGTGGCACAATCGGTTCTCCATGGGATAAAATGGTAAACACGTTTTCCATCAACAAAAATCTCATTCTGTTTTGGAACAAATTCATCCCCTCCGCCCCAACCACCATGACCGGTGGTAAGGTACCGCAGTGTAAGGTTCTTCACATCCTGAGGTATGTCAACAGTTACGGTCAGCGAATCCTGATCGAACATGGTTCCATACTCTTGTCCCGACATTTCCATTAAGTTAGTGGTATTAAACACAGGCATCAGCCATTTCTTTTCTTCTTTCTGACCTTCGCCGTCATAACCAGGATAATATTTGAAATACAGGCTGGCTTTATGACCACCTTTATCATAATTTCCAATAAACACGCCTATCCAAACTTCCCCCCGCAATCTTGGCAAGAGCGCAGTTATATCTTGTTTATAAACCACGCTATCTGCCCAGTTATATCCTTTTATTTTTGCCTGGGCATTAAAATGACCTGCACCAAAAGATGTAAAAAACCGCATTAGTTCCAATGGAGGCAAATAGCCATCCGTAGCAGTTACACCCTGATATTTCTTCCCGTTTCTGGCTGAATATACAGGCAAAGCCTCAATGCCATTTTGCAGCGCATTTAAGTAGGTAACGGATTTATCTGTAGGGATCATGAATACAGATCCGGTACGGTCATATGCATCGCCATTAGAACGCTGCACCAATTCAATAAATAATTGCTGACCTGCTTTGGTAGCCGGCAACTTTACTTTCTTTAAAATAATTGTGCCTCCAGAAAAATGATAAGTGACGTTGGCTTGTTCTCCTTTAGGATTTTCCGTTTTATTACCAAAGCTAATCTGTTCATTGTTAAAAATGCTGAGTGTGGTATAGCGACTTTCAATCACTTGTCTCTGATAAGTAGGCTCATCGACTACAGTGCCCCAGGTCTTAGGCCAGGCAAGTTCTTCGGGCGTTACTGTGCGGTACTCTATTTTTTTGGCAATTGTTTCAGAATTTCCATTGCGAATGGTTTTAAGTACCAAACCCAATCCGGGAGCAATAGAAATGTTGGGTGTGCCTTTTATTTTTAGCAGATCTGTATACCATATTTCAATGGTATTCGAGCGAATAAACACTTTTGCTTTCTTACAAGGAATGCCCAATATTGTATCCATGCCGGGAAGCAATTCTGCCTTCACATATTCAGAGAAGTTTTTTTTAAACGTATAGATATTTCCGTTGCTGTTTTGAATTTGATAACTGGCCTCTTGAGCTATCTGAAGATACTGTTGTTCCGTTTGGTTTCCCTGAGGTACTAAGTGGACCATATCTCCTTTAATGAACATTTTTTGTTCAGCTCTTGATTCCTTTCCATTGTTCCGGAATCCAAAGGTAATTACGGCCTCAGTGGCCTTCGTATTTATTTGTGCAAAAGACAGAAGGTTGCTGATTAATAGCGTAAACCCAATTAAAAGTACTCTCATAAGGCCTAAAGTTAAGATTAATTTATGTCATGCGTTACCAAAAAGCTAACACCCTATGCGCGAATGTCTGTGATTTTTAGATTTGTCACTATATTCGTGTTTTAAATCTCCAAAATGCACAGTAACGTTCTCAAAGATTCTGAAAATACTATGATGAACAAGCTCTTTTGATAATGCGAAAACTATTACAGAGGCTATTTTCTTCCTGGGTGATCCGCCTGGCCAACCGTTATAGCAGCAGGCCTGACCGCAAGCGGGTTCATGATGCCCTATCGGCCCTGTATCAAAATATACGAAACCAACCCGGAAAACGCGGCCAGCTCATTAACCTCAGCAGCGAACATCGGATCATCATCTTTTCTGATCAGCACAAAGGCGACAGGAGCCATCGTGATGACTTTACGCTTGCTGAGCAGAATTATCTGGCGGCACTCGCTTATTATGATCAACACAAGTATTTATATTGCAATTTGGGAGATAGCGAGGAGCTTTGGGAAAACCTGGTACTGGATGTGATCAAGCACAATAAAAAGACCTTCGAAGCTGAAAAATGCTTTCTGGACCGCAATGCTTTTATCAAGCTTTTTGGTAATCACGACCTCTATTGGGACAATGATCCCCTGGCTAGTTTTATGCTTCAAAAAATGTTCGGTCAAAAGATTAAAGTGTATGAAGGGATCATCTTTGATATTCCTGTAAAGGGATCGCAATTAAGCTTGTTTCTTACACACGGGCATCAGGGTGACCTGCAAAGTGATGGCAACTGGTTCAGTAAATGGTTTGTGTCTACTATATGGGGTCCGATTCAGTCGTTTTTAAGGATCAATCCCAATACACCAGCTTATGATAATCAATTGAAATCTGAGCACAACCAGTTTATGTATGACTGGACAGCAGAGCAAACGAATTTAGCGCTGATTACCGGCCATACACACCAGCCGGTATTTAATTCGCTTACCCACCTGGAAAGAACCTATATCAGACTTGAGCAGGCTAAAAAAGATGGTGATCACGCTACTATACAAAAACTGGAAGCGGAACTGCTGGCAGGAAATATCAGTGGCGAAACTTCTCCAAGGCTGACACAGTCAAAAAACACTTACTTTAACTCAGGCTGCTGTTGTTTTAGTGATGGGGATATTACCGGCATCGAAATTGAAAATGGGAAAATCAGGTTAATTGAATGGAAGAAGGATGCCAATGACGTTCCGCAAAGAATTGTGCTAGAGGAAACCGCTATTGAAAATCTGCTGGGATAGCAGGCCAGGTTGCTTTTTAGTAAGCGCTTCTATTTGTATATTTGAAACTTGTACGACATCTAAGAATCTCAAGCGAAAGTGCCCAATGAAGAAAACCCTTACTTTAATTTTAATTGTAATAATTACAATTGGCGCTATGGTTGCCGTGGTCCACTATGTTAAAATGGATAGATTTTCGTTTGCCTGGATCCTAAATTTCCTATTGATGTTCTTTATCGTCTTTTTTACCCGAGCGCTAAAAAGCCCGCTTACTTCAACGTACTTTAATGAAAAGAGCTGGGAACGCAGAGGAAAAATATATGAACAGCTTGGGGTAAATTTTTTCAGAAAATTATTGGTTTTGATCGGTTGGGAAAAGGTAATTAGAAAATCTTTCCCCATAGCACACAATTCCAAAGCTCTGGAGAATTTACATTATCAGACAAAAAAATCTGAACTAGAACACTTAATTATCTTAATTATAGTCCTGGGGTTTAATATTTTCGTAGCAATCAAGTTTGGAGTTGTTAAATCTTTATCCTTACTCATCTTAAATGTCCTGCTAAACCTTTATCCAGTACTTCTTCAACGGTATAATCGTCCGCGAATAGAAAGAGCTATGAATTTGAGTAAGCGAGTGATTTGATTAGCCAATTGATTTTCCAAAAGGTGAAAATGCCAGATTCATTAACTTGAAATGTTGTCTTCCAAATGGAATGCCAACGATGGTGATACAGAAGAGCAGTCCAAAAAACAAATGAGTTAATACAATCCAGAAACCGCCAAATACGAGCCAGATTACATTCATAATAGTAGATAGACATCCGGTTTGGGAGGAGGTGTCAGTAATCTTTACGCCAAAGGGAGCGAGGCCAACAATAGCAAACTTAAAGCATTGTATGCCGAATGGGATCCCTACGATGGTCAAACATAAGATCAGGCCCCCAATTATATATTCAAAGAAAATGAATATTCCACCAAAAACAATCCAGATGATATTACCAATTAAATTCATATGATATAGACTTCGTGAGGGGAGTATAGTTACGGATGTAAGTTATCTTTCCATCCCAAGGTGACCTATACCAGAAAAGCTGAGGTAGTTATTTCAGGATCCGCTTGAGGATTTCCTCACGCTTTTGTCTGGAAATAGGAACCTGACTGCCATCTTCCATTGCCAGGTATCCTCCTTCGGTTTTCACATAGGATGAAATCTTGCGGAAATTAACCAAATGGGATTGATGCGTCCTGAGGAAATTGTATCCTTCCAGCAGTTCCTGATATTCTTTTAAAGTTTTACAGATCAGGTATTTCTTAGCCCCATCCAGGTATATATGTGTATAATTGCCTTCCGCTTCCAGCCTGATGATCTTGCTGACAGCGATGAACTCTATTTTATCTGCCAGTGGCAATGCGATGCGCTGCTCATCATCGGCCCGGTCAATGTTGGCAATCAATTCCTGCAGGCGCTTGTTGTCACGTTTGGGCAAGATTTGTTTGGCTGCTTTTTCTACTGCTGCACATAATTCGAGAATATTAATGGGTTTTAGCAGATAGTCTATGGCACATGCCTTCACTGCCTGAATTCCGTATCTGTCAAAGGCCGTTACAAAGATCACTTCAAAAATCTGATTCCCATTTAATGACCTCAATAAATCAAATCCTGATTCTACACCCATCTCGATGTCCAGGAACAACAAATCCGGAGCTTGCTGTCCAATAATTTTTAAGGCTTCGGTGGCAGAGCCTGCCTCCCCAACAATCTCCACTGCCGGACAATATTCCTTTAATAGTTCCCTCAGGTTAGCCCTGCTTTTGGCCTCATCGTCTACAAGTATACTTTTTAAAATCATTTCTGCCAGATCATCTTTAATCAATAGGAATTATTAAAACTGCTGTAGTACCACTTTCTTCATTCGCCAAATTACTGCTTAATGTTAACTTTCCACGGGCCCCACCAGCATTTAATAAAGCAAGCCGCTCGCGTACCAACTTCAAGCCAAAACCCTGAGCTTTTTCTGGTTCAGGACCTAGACCCTTTCCATTGTCCTTGATTTCTATATGGAGATAGCTTTTGTCCTGATGGATGACGATACTCAACTTCCCTGCACTGCCCTTTTGCGCAAGTCCGTGAACAATCGAATTCTCCACCAATGGCTGGATGATCATCCCGGGGATCTCTATCAGCTCCGCGTTTATTTCCCCGGACATTTGAATGCTGAAATCAAAATCAAAACGTAACTTTTCCAACTCACAATATAGGGTTACTGCTTCCATTTCATCAGTTAGAGGAACAAAACTCTTTTCTGAATTATTCAACACCCTGCGCATCAGTACAGAGAATTTTTCAAGATAAATATTGGCTTGCTTATGCTGTTGATTATTGATCAGGGACTGGATAGAATTCAAGGCGTTGAACAGAAAGTGCGGGTTCATTTGCGAGCGGATCGCTTTGATCTCCAGCTCCTTGATCTGTCTTTTTACTGCCTCCTTTTTTCTTATGCCGGCGATTCTTCCCTTATTGATGAAAAAGATGAAAAGAAATGTTAATAGGATAGAGCCTGCGCTCCATCCTATAGTTTTAATCAATTGGGCTTTTTCTGCTTTTCCCATTTGCTTGGGAGTTAAAGCCCTCTTCAAAGCTTCTTCAAACGCCGTATCCTGGGGCAGACGTTCTGGACTATCATCAATATTGTCCTGAATAATCCGTTGTTCCGCATCGATAACAAATGTTTTAACATCCCAATTGCTGAGCAGTACTACATCTTCCAAATCATCATTTTGGCGCGTTACCTCGACGAAGGTGACCTGAGGAAGCTTCTTGAGCGCTTCAAGAACAGTAGACTTTGCATACCCGTCTTCCTTTAATTGCACAACGAGAAAATGAACCTTATTTGGATCCTGTTTCCTGATTCGCTCCAATAAGCGTTTCATCTCATCCGGATAATGGAAGTTAAACGTCATGCTCAGCGCCTTCCCTTTGAACTTACTGATGTCCAGTAAACTGCCATCGGCAAGTCTAATATTTTTTAAAGGAAGCAAGTTTCCCGGTGCCCAGGCAGAAACAGCCACCCATTTTTCCTTCACTGCATTAGTAAGCGTCGTATCTCCGCAATTGTTGACAAAATCGTCGTAATAAGGCTTTAATGTCTGGGCGCTCTTCCAGTCGCTGGAACCCAGTTTATTTTCAAAAGCGTCAGCAAGTGTCGCATACAAGGGATACCGTCTCAGGTAATTCAAGGATGGTACGTAATCGCCCAGAAAAAAGCCATTGCTGCCCCCATTGAACTGGCTAGCCTTAGAAGACAGGTACACATCTAAAGAATTGAGAAATGTGCGATACCATCCGGCACTATTGTAATCAATCATCAATACCGGCAACGTATCAATACCTTTAAAAAAGTTGAGTGGAAAACCCTCGAAGATTTCTGGAGCTTCAGGACTGGCCTGGGAATTGGTTTTGATTAGAAAATCAAGTCTTCTGTTTGCCTCCTCGAAAGCAAATTTTATATCATAATATTTCATCACAGCAGCAGGCAATCGGCCGCGATAAGAAGATACAAGTTGCCGGAAAGTTTTTTCATCCCCGGACTGTGTTTTCATGAAAGCTTCAGCGGAAAAGGATTGCGCACCGTAGGAAATTTCAGGGGTTTTCCGGCTTTGCGCAAATTTAGCCAAGTGCAGTGCAAATGAAGCCATTTCGGCGGCGTTTCCCGTAAACTTAATGCTGTTGGCAATGTCATTCCCATCAGCGGTTATACGGAGCGTATCACCCGGTTGAAAAAACAAAGGCATATTAAGTTCGCGAATACTTAAAGCTACGTCAGCTCCTTCAGGAATATGGGGAACTCCTGATCCTGGAACTTCTTTTGGCGGATACCTATATTGTAGCATGGCGCCGGACCCTTCCGTCAGAAAAGCAGTTATCCGGAAACTGCCGTCTTCAGCAATACGAAATTGCTGCTCAGTACCTGGGAGATACAGATTCATGCCATCTCGCATTTGCTGAGTGATGTTTTTGATCTTACCTTCCAGCACCACATTGTCTGCCAGTGGAAATGTGGCCGCAGAAAGCAGGAAGGTAAGTCCTGAATCCTTGTAAAGCCTGCCGTTATCCCAATCTTTATCACCACTAGCGATAGCTTCGAGAATCAACTTTGAAATTATACTGGCCGTTTCAGGATGAACCGGCTCAAATTCCATTGATGTTATAGCATTTTTTTTACGTGGAGCAATCTCATTTAGATTCATCTTGGCAAAATCAGATTGAGGTTTCATGCTCAGCACTTTACCAGTTTTATCAGCCAGCATGAAAAAAACGGGTTTGACCGACTTTTGCTGAATACCCTGCAGGTAAGGTGGATAATAAGAATCGTAGCCCAGAGCAGTGTGCCTGTCAGGAGAGACTGTAATTCTTATTCGCTCAAAAGTAAGCATATACTCCCTGCTCCCCTCTGCTTTAACGTTTTTTAGCAGGTACCTGAGATGGTATCGGTAGCTTTCATCATTTGGCCTACGTGCAGTATCCGACACCAGGACTTCAAACCAGTCTCCCGGCTTCATTTTTGAAAAGGCATCACCTTTCTGTGCGAAAAGCAGTTGTGGGAGCCAGAGTAGCAGCAAGAGTGCTGCGCAGTGTTTAATTTTCTGAATCATAATTTTAGATTTGATTCAAAAAACCATAAAGGGAGCGGGATTCAGGATCATCAATTAGCAGTTAGCGCTTTTCACTTATTATTCAGTACTAAAGCTACAACAATTGTTTAGAATTTATACCGGATGAGACCCCAGCGTTTGGCGTATCATATTTAAAATCTTAAAATATCTGTGTCAAGAGGAGTGTAGCCTAGTAATCTGCTCATCGTCATCGACTGGCCCTTATGATGAAATTCATGCGTGATCACATGTGTGAAGATACTATATGCATCTGTTTCAACGAATTTATCCGGCCACTTGTATCCATTAACTTCTGAATGCGGGTTTTCAGAAAAGAGGAAGATGAATTGCTCCATTAATTGGTTTACGGTGTTAAAAATTTCCCTGAGTTGGTCGACATTGGAGCCATCTGTTATTTCATAATAATCTAGCTTTGCAGACAAAGCGAAGTTGCCAACCCAGGCGACATAGGTGTTCGCTATATGTGTCATCATGTAAGCTATGCTTTTATTATTGAATTCTGGTAGTTCAGTAGTAAGATCTTCTGCAACGTCCTTTCCCAGGTACTGAAATACAACCTCACGGGCTTTAATGATTAACTGATATTGTTTTTTTAATAGATCATTCATCTCAGATCGAATTAGAAACTGTGTTTAAGATAGGCATTTTCCTTAAGGATGCCAATAGTTATTTGGCAGTTTTCATTTGATTTCTATCTTTGCATTATGAATCCAGAAGAACTAAAAAAACTTGATCAAATACCAACCAGTAATAAGCCCTGGTATCTTCAGGTTCCTTTTTTAGGGATCGTGATAATTGCCCTTCTGTTTATTTTTAAGTTTTTATTAAGCTTGCTCGCAACTGTTTAGGTTACTAGTCTTTAGTCCAGACAGCACAACTAGTTTTTACATAAGAATGGGCGTGTGTAATTAATGTGCTAATGTGTAATTTAGTGGAATCGATGAAAAGAGTAATCAATGAACAGGTAGGAGACCAGATAAGGGAAATGCTGGTCAACGAACCCGATGTGGAAGAAAAGACCATGTTTAGTGGGCATTGCTTCCTGGTTAATGGTAAGCTGTGTGTTTGTGTGAATCAGGAAGACCTGCTTTGCAGGATTGGCCATGACCGGGTTGTGGAGGAGCTGGAAAATGGCAATGCGAGGCAGATGTTGATGAATGGGCGTGCAAGCAAAGATTTTGTCTATGTAGCATTAGCAGATATCACCGGCGGAAGGCAACTTGCCTATTGGATTGATTTGTGTCTGCAGTTTAATCCCCAGGCGAAAGCGGCAAAGAAAAAGAAATAAGTTTTATGAGTATATCGATCGGTTCAACACTCCTAGCGAGACATAAGTTCCTCTACATTCACTATATTCGCATGGAATGAAAACATTGCCTCTTACACGCAATTTATATATTATTTCTGGATGTAACGGAGCTGGAAAAACTACAGCCAGTTATACTGTGCTGCCTGAAATGCTAAATTGCCAGGAATTTGTGAATGCAGATAATATAGCCGCTGGTATATCACCTTTTAATCCAGCAAGTGTCGCGCTCCGTGCTGGAAGGATCATGTTAAACCGCATTGACGAATTAATGCGAGAAGGTGCTGATTTTGCATTTGAAACTACGTTGTCCACAAAGAGTTATGTTTCTCTTATAAAAAAGGCAAGGTCATTAGGTTATAAAATTACCTTGGTTTACTTTTGGTTAAATTCGCCCCAAGAAGCTATAGCGCGAGTTGCTACCAGAGTCACTAAAGGAGGGCATGATATACCGGAAGATGTGATTAAGAGAAGGTATTATGGAGGATTAAATAATCTGTTCAAACTATATAAACCGAACTGTGATTTATGGATGGTGGTTAATAATACCACGGAACAGCCGGAATTAATTGCCCGTGGCGAGTATGATTTCTCAGAATTGATTTTTAATCCTGATATTTGGAATATTATTAAAAGACAAGCGGTATGAGTTTAAAACCAGAAAATATTGAACTTAGTGATAAAATCATGGCTGGAATAAATAAAGCAGTCCGTAACCTTGTAATCAGTAGTGCAGCTAATGATGAAAAATTGGTAGTCGCTGATAAAGAAGGAAATATAAGGCATGTGCCCGCCAAGGACTTATTGGCAACGCCATCTAAGTAAGCGCTTATCTATTAGGTTAACAAATGGCTACCATAATGGGCAGCGTATCTTAATGGTAAGAATTCAATATTGTATGTGATGCACATTCAATCATAAACTCAGGAAATATTTCTTTAATTTGTAAACGTCAACTTTAGGGCTGGAAATGGAGAATACCACAACTCATGCATAACGATTTCACCTATCAATTCCTCCAGCCCAACACAACCCTTCAGATCATCCTAAGGCCATCGCCCATCGATGTGTCGATACCGCTCTAACTGTCGTGGAGAAAATCAGCTTATTGCGGGCATTGCTGAGTACAATCATGCATCATACTGGTAAACCTTTAAGGATGTAATGTGTTAATCTGAAGGGTAGATAATTCAAGACCGGAATAATGCAAAAAAAGGAAATTAAAGTTCAGATCAAGAATGAAGGCAGAGCGGCCAAGCGGTCGTTACACGGATTCATCAAGAAAGGCAACCAGGATAAGCTGCATAAGTTTAGGGTAGGCATTAAGAAGTTACGTGCGATAGCTTCGATGATTGAGCAGACAAATGCGCGGATTGATATTTCTAAAGCATTAAAACCAGTGAGAGATACCTACAAGCTCAGTGGTAAAGTTAGAGATAGTTACCTGCATTTAAAATTGGTGAAGACCGTGTCCGGAGCGCATAAAAAATATCGTTCAAGGGAAAAGCTGGTGATGAAAAAAGCTGGGAATAAATTGAGTAAATACAGACCCCACCATTTCAGGATGTTGCATCGCGCATGGAAGAGCCTGCTTAGAAGTGTTCCAAAGGTGAAGGACAAAAAAGTTAACGCATTTTATGAAACGGAGCTTAGAGGTATCGAAACATGTTTGATCTCCAATACGGGAGTGGAGCAAATGCACGGGTGCAGGAAGCGATTGAAGGTTTTAATATATAATTTGCCGATGGTTCATGGATCGTTAGATAAACCGCTCGACGAAGATTATCTCCAGCAGATGCAAACCGCTATCGGCGACTGGCATGATCATGTGCTCGCAGCAGATCAGTTTCCTGAGCTGGTAGATCAATCGCAACAAATGCTGGAGAAAGTAAAAGTGCTTGCCGGAAATTTTTATGCGCTAGCCACTCTGCATAAGGATCAATTGACCAGTAAAAGAAGATAAGACATGGGTATAGAAATAGAACGTAAGTTCTTAGTTAAAATGGATTTATGGCAGGCTTTGGAAAAACCAGAGGGCAAGCACTATCGTCAGGGGTATTTACTGAATAAGGAGGATCGTGTCGTTCGGATTAGGATTGCTGGCGATCAGGGTTTTATCACCATTAAGGGGGCCGGGGACGGAATCAGCAGGATAGAATATGAATATGAGATTCCCAAGTCTGATGCTGAAGAGATGCTAGAGCGATTCCAACCGGAAGGTATTGAAAAGATCAGGTACCGTATCCCCGAGGGTAGCGGCCTGGTTTGGGAACTGGATGAATTTTTGGGCGCAAACCAGGGTTTGGTATTGGCTGAGATTGAGCTTAGTTCGCAGGATCAGCGCTTTACTAAGCCAGATTGGCTGGGCCAGGAAGTAAGCGAAGATGAACGCTACTCAAATTCTAGTTTAGCGCTTCGACCTCTTCAATCTTAGCTGACCCAGTTTCAAATATATGGCACACATTTCAACCGTAAAAAATCTCTTCTGGAATTTCAAGCCAGTTTGGGCTAAACTAATCTATTTTGTTAACTCTTAATTGCGGTGATTTCTTCGGCAGTGAGGTTGGTATAACGGGCTATTTTATCGATAGATTCATTTTCGGCCAGCATTTGACGAGCCATCTCTACAGCTTTTTTGTGCTCACCTTGGTGAATACCTTTTTGTTCGGCCGTTTTAATGGCATAATCCATTACGTTCTTATTGTCCCATTTGCGTTTTAAACTTGCATTATACATAGTTCTCTCCTCTCTGGTTAAATTGGCATACTTGGCCAGGTTAAATAACTGATCAAATTCCGGGCCGCTTAAATAATCTGGTCTTGTTTTAAATTCATTTAAGTGTTTTAACGCATATACCCACTTGTCTAAATCTGAATCCAAATCTTTAGGCTTCTTAACAAAGTTAAGCATCTCCATGAATATCAGGCTCATCTTGTCGTAAAATATTTTGCCTGTCTTCCTGTTGGCCAAACAGATCTCTTGTATATATTCGCTTCTGGAACTATTAGGCAGTCTGAAGTCTTCGAGAAAAGCAATCAGGTAAACTTCTTTTAGTTTGTATCCCCATTCTTTTCTACCTCCTTTGGGAGCCTGCTCACTGATAGCCCTCGAAAGATAAAATAGACCCCGGTCTATAAATGCTCTTGATACCCACGCTGAACTTCGATGATAAAAGTACTCCCATCAGCATCTGTACAGCTGACATCAAATATAGCTGTACCTTCTTCTTCATTTTCTCCAGGATACTCCGTTTTTCCGTACTCAATAGTAGTGATGTGTTTGTTCCCTCTAAATAAAAGGTTCAGCAATCCAATTAGAACCGGTTTGCTTTCCTCAGATGCGAACAAGCGTTTCCACGCGTAGTCTACGAATGGATCTATAAAGATACTCGGCTTTGGTGTCTTTAACATAAATAACAGTTAGTCGTTGCCAAATATATATAGCTTATTCTATTTTGCAAAGTATTTATTAATCATTATGATTTTATATTAATCAATAAACCAACAAAAAATTCATTATGATTAAATTTTATGAAAAAAATGGAAATTTTTATCAAAACTTTGAGTTGGCAAAGTGATGTGCCATAGAAGGGAGCTTGTCAATGGTCAATTGATATAAAAGGGGTCAACATTCAGTGGAATATCCATGGCAAAGACATCTCCGTTATGACCCAACAGTGACCTGCGCGTAGAAGGAGTTTTGTTAACTTCGTCTTAAATCATACGGTCATGAAGAAAATAGGATTTTTATCGTTCGGACATTGGTCCGACCATCCATCATACCAGACGCGCACTGCTGGCGATACCTTGCTGCAGTCCATTGACCTCGCTGTTGCAGCAGAGGAAATTGGTCTGGATGGCGCATATTTCCGTGTCCATCATTTTGCAAGGCAATTGGCTTCACCGTTTCCCTTGCTTTCGGCAATTGGGGCAAAAACCAAGAAAATAGAAATTGGTACGGGTGTAATCGATATGCGCTATGAAAACCCTTTATATATGGTAGAAGATGCAGGTGCTGCCGACCTGATTTCCAGTGGCCGTTTGCAACTGGGGATCAGCAGGGGTTCGCCCGAGCAGGTGATCGAGGGATGGCGACATTTCGGTTATGAGCCTGATGAAGGCGAGAACGATGCAGATATGGGTCGGAAAAAAGCCATGGAATTCCTGGAAAGGTTGTCTGGTGTTGGCTTTGCCGAGCCCAGTCCTAATCCGATGTTTCCCAACCCGCCGGGATTATTGCGCCTCGAACCGCATTCAGAAGGGCTGCGCGAGCGGATTTGGTGGGGAGCTGCTTCCAATGCAACCGCAATTTGGGCGGCCGAGAACGGTATGAATTTGCAGAGTTCTACACTCAAGTTTGACGAGAGTGGCAAGCCTTTCCATATCCAGCAGGCCGAACAGATCAGGCTATACAAGGAAGCATGGAAAAAAGCGGGGCACAAGCGTGAACCTCGCGTCTCGGTAAGCCGTTCTATCTTTGCGCTGATGAATGATCAGGACAGGAATTATTTCGGACAGCAGGGGAGAGGGTCAGATAGCTTTGGCTATATCGAGCCTACTCAAAGGGCGGTCTTTGGCAAGAGTTATGCGGCCGAACCCGATCAGCTGATTAAGGAACTGGCGCAGGACGAGGCCATACAGGAAGCGGATACGGTGCTATTAACGATACCAAATACCTTGGGGGTTGACTATAATGTGCATGTTCTGTCGGCTATTCTGGAGCACGTTGCACCAGGACTGCAATGGCGATAGTCACCTGTGCTATGAACTAGCATTTCATTATTCATGTTATGTTTGAGCTTATCAGTATTCTTATTGCGAGTTGTCGCTCTTGCTGCTGTTAAATCTTTTATCAGCAGGGATCAGGTTCCAGAGCATTACTTTATCAAGAAAATAGCGCCCGATAAGCGCTTACGCTCAGAATTGTTGAGGTCAATTACATAGTAATACGTTCCCGTTGGCAGGGACTTACCATTATGAGTGCCATCCCAGGGTTTCGGATACGCCAGGCTTTTGAATATGCGCTGACCGTTGCGGTCAAAAAATGTCAATGTGCTTTGCTTATAGGAGTCTAAGCCCGGAATGGTTAGAATATCATTGACACCATCGCCATTAGGTGTAAAAGCATTGGGTATCATTACTTTCTCGCGAACATCAATAACTACCTCATCACTCACTATAAAACAGCCGTTTGCTGATTTTACCGTAAGCAGGTAGGTGATTTGGTCGGTGGGGCTTGCTATAGGATTCGCAATAGTAGGGTCATCAAGATAAATTGTTGGTGTCCAACTGTAGGTAGCGCCTTCTACATTGCTAACCTCGGTATTTAGCTGCACTTCGTCGCCATTCATTATTTCCATGTCAGCGCCTGCGTTTACCGTTGGACTTTCTACCACAATTACTTTCACCTGTAGCACCTTGGTGCAAAAACCGTTATAAACCGTCACCGCGTAGTTTGTGGTGGTAGTCGGTTTAGCAGTTGGCGATGCAACATTTGTTGCAGAGAGGCCCACAGCAGGCGACCATGAGTACCGAATGCCACCGGTAGCATTCAGCGTCACTCCATCGCCTATACAAACAGTTTTTTCGGCCGATACTTTCGGTTCAGGCAAAGAATTAATGGTAATTACTATTGTATTACTCGTTAAGACAGTGTTGCAGGCAACGTGTAGGATCAGCCGGCGGTAATAGGTAGTGACACTAAGCGACGGCGGGTCATATTCTTTTGAAGTGGCGCCGTTAATATTTGTAAAACTAATACTATCTGTTGACTGCTGCCACTGATAATTGACCGTACCAACGCCTTGCGGTACAGAGCCACTAATAAGTTCAGCATCACCAGCATTGCAAAAACCGAGCACAGGAGGAGCGGTAATGGTATTAACCGTTACAGATTGTACAGGGGTTAGGGTAATTACATTGCTAATATTGAGTGCCGCACATTCCGATGTAACGAGCCTGCGGCGGTAATGCATTGTTGCAGACAATACCGGCGGATCAAAATCCTTCGATACTGAGCCGTTAATATCAGTAAAGGTTCTATTATCCAATGATTGTTGCCATTGATAAGTATAGTTACTACCCACGGGTATGCTGCCGGTAATAAGGCCCGGGTCAACGCCAGGGCAAATGTCGGTGATCACCGGTACCGTGACCGTGTTATTAGTAACCGGGATTTCCAGCGTAGGCGTATAACGTACAATAAACATATCGGTAGACCCATTTGTAGGGTCACTGGCATTTTTGGCAGTCAGGCTGTTGACCCCACATCCCGTGCCGTTAAAATTAACGGTAGACTGAAACCCACCAGTTACAAATATTTCGTTGCTGCTATTTACGTTTATATCCTGGGCGCCAAGCTTCAAATCCCCACCGACGGAGTTAACGTCTCTTACATCTCCAGAGTAAATTCTTGGCACGCGAAATCCCCATTGGTAATTGCCATTATCATCATATTTGGTCAAAAACATACCGGTCGTCCCGTCAGAATTGAGTTCTGTTACAGATGCAAAGAGATCAATATCGACTTTTCCCGAAAAACTACCGGTAAGGTATAGACTGTTGTCAGGCCCGGTTGCCACTCCAGCATTGTATACAGCAGCACCTGAACCACCAATACTTTTATAATACAGCACATTACCTCCCGATGAATATTTTGCAATAAATATATCCTGGCTTCCATTGGGTTTTAGCTTAGGCGCTATGCCAAAATCTATCTCCCTGGTAAAGGCACCATTTATATAAATATTATTCTGACCATCTAGCGCCAGCCTGACGTTGTATGTGGACTGACTCCCCTTAATGCTTTTTATCCATTGTAAAATGCCAGCCGGAGAATATTGAGCTAAGAACATAGAATTATATGCGGTAACATTAACGGCCGTACCCAGTGGGTTATAGTTAACTTCACCACTTGTGTAACCCGCAAGAATAATGTTATTGTCTTTATCAACCAAAACTTCCAATGCCGAATTATTAAATGAACCAGTTGCCCCGAGGTTAAATTTCCATATCACATTACCATTGGGATCATACTTTACCACCAAGCCATCATAATATCCTTTGGCTGTAATTTTCCCGTTGAGGTCAGGTGATCCCATAAACGTATAAACAGCGATCAGATTTCCTGCGTCGTCGCTGGTTACTTTATACCCCACTTGTACATCTTGAAATAGTCCAATTGGGGGGGGCATTGGTCTATCTTTGCTGCCGCTTTGAATTAGTTTTTCCCACAATACGTTTCCATTGTTGTCAAGATGCAGAATAAAAGCATCAACATATATGGTGTTTGGAGGCGCAATGTTGGGATGTCTTTCGCCAATCACGGTGACATTGCCGTTGCGGTCAACGTCAAGACCATTACTCTCACCCTTAAATAACTTTACCCAAACCAGGGCACCAGCGGCGCTATACTTCGCAACATACCCACTACTACTATTAATTATCCCCAGGGTAGTTACGCCTGCCGAAGGATCAAAATCAGCGCTATCATATCTGTCTGTAAAATGGCCAGTCACGTAAGTATTGCCCTGAGCATCAAACTTCATACTAGATGAGTATACAGCAGCATCTAACCCTCCGATACCTAGCAACATACTCGGTGCTACAGGAACCCTTTGCCCAAACCCGTACACAGATAAAGTGAGCAGGACAGCAATGAAGTAAAATATTCTATAGAGGCGCATAGTCTTAGTAACCATCAAGTTAAAAAGAATATTCCATATAATAAAGTATCTTTTTGAGCGTAGCGTCCCTAGTGAATCAATACAGAGTTAAAACATTTATTTTGCCAGGGCTTGTCCCCATTTCATGCGCATGAATTGCCTTTAACAAATATCAGCCACCTAACACTACTTCGATGACGCGCTTTTTCAGAATTCTTTTTTTAATGATTGCAATGATGCCCTGCGTAGCTTATGCTTTTCAACCGGGTTATACGATTTCCGGAATAGTAAAGGACAAAACAGGAGAGACAATCCCGGGGGCAAATGTGCTCCTGAGCGGCTATCAAATTGGTGCAGTGGCCAACAATGAAGGGAGGTATTTGATCGGTAAGCTGAGTCCCGGCAATTACCAGGTGCTTGTGCAGATGATTGGATACCTGCCTGCCAGCATCAATGTGATCATCAACGACAAATCTGTTGTTGCAGATATTGTACTTACCCAAAATATAAGACAGCTGGAGGAGGTGGTGATCCGGGCAGATCCAAACCGTAGTCAGTATCTGCAGATTTTCAGGGAGAGCTTTCTAGGCACGTCACTTAATGCGGAAAAAACCACAATTACCAATCCAGAAGTGATAAAGTTTAATTATGATGCTGGAAAGCGCGTTCTGCAGGCTTCGGCCGATGAATTTATCCTCATGGAAAACAAAGAGCTGGGCTACAGGATCAAATACCTGCTCAAATACTTTGAGAAGGACGATAGTGTAAACCTGATCAGGTATTACGGCTACCCTTCTTTTGAAGACCTAAGCGAGCCAAAATCCCGTCAATACAAAGAAAAGAGAGACGAAGCCTACTATGGCTCTTCCCAGCATTTCCTAAGGGCGCTATTCAACAATACCACCATGAGGGAAGGTTTCACGATCTATAACATGGAAAAAATCCCCAACCCTTACAAACTGCCGGACAGCACGCTGGATCAAAAAATAGATTATTTCACCCGGGCTGCTATTCGGGGAATCATCATTTACCACGGGAAAGACTCACTTAAACACTATAGTCAAATGAAATTGAGTCCAGATACGATTGTACAAGTCAACAGCGAGGAGGTGGATACCGATACACTGGTAAAAAAAGAAGTGAACAACCTGAGGTGGATGAATTTCCAGAACAAGCTGTATGTCATCTATTCCGGAGAAAACGAATCTAAAGCCTATAGAAAGCAATCGTCGTATAAGGTGAGCCGACCACGATATCTAAGAGATGAGCAGGTCTCTATCGTACATCAGCTGAAAAGCCCCATCGCTTTTTATCGGTATGGAACTCCATTTGACCCTGATGCCTTACTTTTTGAGGGCTATTGGGGTTATGAAAAAGTAGCCGATATGGTGCCTGTAGATTATATGCCCTGATATAACCTTAGTTTAGCAATCCATTATGAGAAATGACACCGATTTCATTGCAATACTTTCATACAAATCCATCGATCAAGGTGGAAGAAAATCTCCGGCCCGATCTGGCTACAGACCTACTTTGAAATTTCCGTTCTCTGAGATGCAGACCTCAGGGCAACAAACTTTTAAAGACCGGGTGTTCGTCATGCCGGGAGAAACTATCGAGGCTGCCATCAAGATAATAGCAGTAGATCATTTCGCATCATGTTTATACGAAGGCCTTACTTTCGAATTTAGGGAAGGGGAGCGGGTAATTGGTACAGGAATTATTACACAAATAGTTAATGATAAGCTTAGAAATAATTTGGAGCATTCTCCCGTGGCTGTGCAAACTGCGGTGAACCATGAACCAATTTTTGCTAAAGAGATTAAACAGTTTAAAATCCGGAAAACTGCGGGTATGTCTGTTAACCAACTATATAATGAACTTTCAAACGGCGGGCGTATTGTTATATATGGTTATTGCATTTCAACAATCTTTTTAACATTCAAGTTATTATCGCCTCCTCATCTTATTCGAGGAGCCGAGAAAGCATCCAGATATAGGGCAAAGTACAATTTGCTTTCGTTCTTATTTGGCTGGTGGGGGCTACCGTGGGGGCCAATTTATACACTGGATATGTTAAGAGTGAATAGTGATAAGCAAGGAGGAGGGACGGATGTTACTGACGATGTTCTACTTAAGCTGAGAGAAAAATATGGAGAGGGTGAATCCGAAAATATTATCGAAGAAGATATTTCAATTGACTATTTCAAAGCTTAATTACAGCTTCATTTTAAACCCCTCGAATTCGAGGGGTTTAAAGTTGTTCTTCTTCACTTTTGAGATACTTTTGTTTTTCAGGTTTAGAGCCTGTCTTTTCATTTTCTCTAAGGAAATCGTGAACTTTTTTGAATTGGCTTGTGCTGCCATCTTGTCCATTTCCGATAATGATACCCTGTAATTCATGTTTAATATCTTTCATCAACGATTTATATGTTACGCAACCTCGTCGAAGGTGTAATTATAAAGGTTTCGCAAGCTTAATCCCTTGTTTAGTCAGTGATGTCAAGGTTAATTTACCTTTCAAATACGAACGTACACTGTCCTTATCAGCCACCATTTTGGCCAATGATTTATTTGCAGTTTCTTTATGTAAGATTTTTGCTTTCATTGTAATGCAAAGTTAATAAATGTTCACTACAATATCTTTATTAGCCGGATCGCCCCCCAACTTGAAGTCGCAATTTGCGACTTCAAGTTGGGGGGCGTGAGAGAGCTACCTTATGTACTTCAGTTTATTCATTTACGAATAGATATCCCAAAGCATGGGTTTATGCGACCGGAAGCACGCCTGCAAGAACTAGACTATATAGAATGGGGATTACAAAATATATGGTCGAGATAAAAAATGATTTCATGATATACGGTATGAGAGATAACGAGTGGGAGATGTTTGAAATAGGGATAGTATATGAAGCTTTTTTGGTCAAGCGAATAATGTTATAACCTTCAATCAATATAAAAAAAAATAAAAATATTATATTTGTGTTATGAAAATCAAGGAATTAAAAAGGGAAAATGTCCCAACTGTAATTGTTGATAATACCTTAAATAGGTATAGAAATCATCCTGCTTTTCAGTCAAAAGTTGATAAAGCTAATGAAATGTTACGTACTGTAGGCTTACCTAAACTGAAGAAATAGTAGTTAAAACTGTCAGCTATGCAAAAAATCTACGTGACAATCTACTAGCTCATTTGGTCGGCTAATTGTTATTACCAATCATAAATTTAAATCTATTATTACCCGCTATAGTAATCAAAGGCCCTACATTGTCTTTAAACTTGGTCTTTAGCACCTGCGGGTCCAAATTAGCAAAATCAGCCAAATCCGGAATGAAGGTCAGGTAATCCTGAAGCAGCTTTTCAGTATTCTTGTTGCGGGCATTGGTTAGGATGGTGCTCAAGCCGAGGAGCTGCAGATCGCAATACGGATCAAAGTGCTCTGCCATAGAAGGGAGCTTGTCGCATAAGAACACCGCATTCCACCGCGTAATCATCAATGGCCAATTGCCTGTTGGTATAGATACAATCCACAGGCCCGTTGTGATGGACATGTATTTACGACGCTCATATCCTAATATAATCAGATAAATTGAGTGCGTCAAAGGCACCAGTATCTGTTGAATCAAGAACCTCTAACCCTATTAGGGCATCGTGAAAACGCAGAAACATCAATTTGCTACTTGTTGATAGTTAAGAGTATACACTTCCATTGGAAGCGTGGCCGGATAGCCGTTAAATATGCTTTCGCCACCAAATATAATAAATTGGTCTCCGACGACTTGCGTAGTATGGGCATGACGGATCTGTTTTATCTTTCCTTGTTGCCATGCTTTAGTTTGCAAGTTGTAGGTGAGAAGGTCATCTGACATTTTCAGATAAGGATTGCCCCAGGCATCAATTTCTGCGGTACGGCCGCCCGTAACTATTAAGCTTTTGGATTTAGGTTCAAAGGCCATCTCATAGAAGGCACGTTTTCCGGGATGGATAATTTTTGACCAGAGGCCCGTTTTGGTGTCCAGTACGTCAATATGGTCTAGTGCATCAAAGGAGCGGTTGCCGGAGAAATAAATGGAATCACCCACCGCCATTAATATGATGTGTGCCTCTTGCCGCTCTGCGTTCAGCGTAGTCCACTCGCGCGTTTTGAAATCAAATACTTTAAGCGCGGGATAGTCATGCAGGTCGTTCAGGTATACCTTGGTTCCGACGCCAACCATATCAGTTGCCGTCACTCTTTTGCTTAGGGGGATGTCAATGGTTTCCCAGCGGTCGGTCTGGGAATCGTACAGATAAAAATAGCTCTCATCGTTCAGCAGCAGATACCTGTCTTCCAGAATGGCCGAAAAGACCCGATGCACATACTGATTGTCGCCGAACAACTTGACGCTGGAAGTTCGGGTAGCCATATCGTAGATATCTATTCGGAATTTGTCGACACTATTTGTGGTGCCGCCTGCTACGAATACCTTGCCTTTTAGATAGCTTACGTCAGTGTTGGATCGTTGCAAGCTTAACGGGATGATTTGCCACTGCTGGGTTTTTGGCTGGTAGATATGCAGGTCTGTGCCTGGCCCATAATCGTGGCCACCTGAGACAAAAAAGTGTTGCCCATCATTCGTACTTGACATCGATAGAAATGCGGCCTGAACTGTTTCGGTTCGCTGATGAGCCAGGGTCAAGGTATAAACAGACGGTTTGGGCTCCGGTTGTGGGTTTCGTTTCTTTTTACAGGAAACAATCAACAACGAGAGTACAACGAAAGATAAAACAAATTGGGAGCGACTGAGGAGCATAATTGATCTTTAATGCGCTAAAGTAGAATTAATATTAGAGATATGCCAAAAGTCCACACGTTGCTTTAGTTAGTAAACTAAGATGCTGCATATCTTAGGCGACTACTAAAATTATTTATGCCAGATCAACCAAAGCCAACAACCTACATTGATGCATTTGTGGACTTCGCATGGAAAAGACTATTTGCCAGCGAAGAAAGTAAACCGATTTTGATCGGTCTTTTAAACCACCTTTTCAAGGCAGAAAATACATTACTTCCATTGAATATGGACAAAATGAACATCCTGGCGAAAATGTGGAAGAAGGTGGAGCTGTATTTGATGTGTATTGCACAGATGCCGACGGCAGCAATTTTATCATAGAAATCCAGCGGGGTTACCAAAAGAATTTCAAAGAACGTACCTTGTTTTATGCTTCCAGGGCAATTAGTGAACAAGCTCCAAAAGGAGATAGGAAATATTGGGCATATGATCTTAATGAGGTGTATGTGATTGCCTTTCTGGAAGATTTCAGATTGCCGGATGGCATCAAAAATGAGTATGTTCAGGATATCTGCCTCGCTAACAGGCATACTGGTAAAATATTCTATGACAAACTGGGTTTTATATTTATCGAAATGCTTAATTTTGTGAAGAAGCCCGGGGATTTGGATGTCGAGCTGGACAAATGGTTATATGCCTTAAAACATTTAACAGAATTTAAGAAACGTCCAGCATATTTATCCGGCCCGGAATTTGATCAGTTGCTTACCCTGGCCAAGTATGCCAATCTAACAAAAGAGGAGCGAGCTATGTACAATACAAGTTTAAAACGTAAGTGGGATAATAAGAACGTGTTGGATTATGCAGTTAAAACTGCTGTTACAGAAGCTGATCAGAAAGCGCGCGAAGATGAGCGTGCTAAAGCACAAATTGCAATAGTCAAAGCTGAGAAGGAAAAGACGCATGAAATGGCTTCGGTGTTGAAAAATAAAAATGTCCCCATTGATATTATTAAAGAGGCCACAGGTCTTTCAATCGAAGAAATCAACACCCTTTAAAAGAGTACAAATAATACCTGCCCGTTGTGATGGATCATGGTAGTCTACTATTACTGAGAATATCCATGCCTTACGCCGTAGGCAAGAGATCCCAATCCATAAATGAAAATGATTTCAATAGCGATAATAACGATAGGCAGAACAACGCCCACTATCCAAAGTATCTTTTCTTTCATATCTAATTTTTCATAAACTCAAACCCATTATTACCCGCTATCGTAATCAACGGCCCTACATTGTCTTTAAACCTAGCCTTTAGTACTTGCGGGTTCAAATTACCAAAATCAGCCAGATCGGGAATGAAGGTCAGGTAATCCTGCAATAGCTTTTCAGTATTCTTGTTGTGGGAATGGGTTAGTATGGTGCTCAAGCCGAGGAGCTGCAGATCGCAATACGGATCAAAGTGATGAGCCATAGAAGGGAGCTTGTCGCATTTGCTGCTGTTAAAGCTTTTGTCAGCAGGGATCAGGTTCCAGAGCAGATCATGCGATACAAAGGCATAAGGAACAAAATGCTCTACTGCGTAATCACCAATTGCCAATTGCCTGTTGGTATAGATACAATTCACCGGCCCGTTGTGATGGATCACGCCTTATATTACTGAGAATACCCATGCCTTACGCCGTAGGCAAGAGACCCCAATCCATATATGAATATGATTTCAATGGCGATAATAATGACAGGCAGAACTTTATTGAATCGGTTGGCATAGCTTAATTGTTTTGGTAAAAATAATGCGCTTGCAAAGGCCAGTGGAAATGCGCATGCTCCAATCAATATCCACATAGCCCACGAATCAGCTAGAGATATAATTTGCTTTTCTAAATTGGAGAAATCATTGGAATAGTAACGAATATGGATAAACCAGGTAACACATGAAAGCGCACTAGCCACTATCCAAAGTATCTTTTGTTTCATATTTTGTTTTTTTAAACCCAAGTCCTTCATGCTCGTATTTGTAATTAATCATATGACCACTTATGCCTGCAATTAAGGCAAGTGCTTTTGTTTGGCTTCTTAAGACGAATTCCATCAATGATTACCATGAAAAAGCACCAGAAGGAGAGAAATACCCAAATGGTTCTGAAGTCAAAGATAGCCAGTATAATAAATGGTATCATAAGAACGGCTGTTATCTTTACCTTCAATAATCTGCCTTTCTTGGTGTCTGAGAATGTCTTTAAACTTTGGCAATTAGGGCATTGAATTTTCATGAGCCAATAATTTCTTAGCAAATAAACATAAAATCCGTTAACTAATGTAGACCAGAATTGTTATCATGATGGCCTGAGTTTTTTTAACATATTTTTTAGCGCTCTGCTTGACGGTTTCGAACATGTGTAAATTTCTACTATTCTGATTTTCAATGCCTAATAAATGCATATAATGATTCCAGCTCAATTGCGTCGACAGTGTCGACGTAATTGGGGAAAGTTGTGATCAAAGAGTTAGCTTGATGAAGCAGCAAATAAATAACACCACTTTCTCTAAGTAGGCATAAACTCAAATCCATTATTACCCGCTATAGTAATCAAAGGCCCTACATTGTCTTTAAACCTGGCCTTTAGCACCTGCGGATCCAAATTACCAAAATCAGATAAATCCGGAATGAAGGTCAGGTAATCCTGCAATAGCTTTTCAGTATTCTTGTTGCGGGCATTGGTTAGGATGGTGCTCAAGCCGAGGAGCTGCAGATTGCAATACGGATCAAAGTGATGTGCCATAGAAGGGAGCTTGTCGCATTTGCTGCTGTTAAAGCTTTTGTCAGCAGGGATCAGGTTCCAGAGCAGATCATGCGATACAAAGGCATAAGGAACAAAATGCTCAACCGCGTAATCACCAATGGCCAATTGCCTGTTGGTATAGATACAATTCACCGGCCCGTTGTGATGGATCACGATATCCCAAAAGTCTTTGCGCTGCTTTAGTAAACTATTCCTTAGCGGCGGTTTGATCAGTTTATTTGGAATGTCGGGTACATTAGGATTGTGCTTTTGAAGATATAGACTCAGGTGCCAGTAGCAAAAAGACTTTAAAATACCGCTGTTTTGACTGAGGTAAGGAATCCATTTCGGATTAATGATGATCTCATGCTCATTCACAGCATATAGCGTATCGTTTAAAAATGATTGAGACAGGTTATAGATCTGTTTCCTGTCACCCTTTGCCGCCGGAAACCAGGGGCTAAGGAAGCGATAAGGGACTTCGCCATCAAAGTATCTGAGCAATCTTCTGGTTGTTGTATTGTTGCTTGCTGTAAGGGTATTTACTATTGCTGATTTCTTTGCATCGACGTCCAGCTTTTCCAATACGATCAGTTGCTCTATGGCACGTTGCAATTGATCCTGCTTAAAGCTCACATTGAAGTAGTTAGGGTATGCCAAGCGTTGCAATCATTCTCTAAACAGATTTGACCAGCCTTGTCAGGGACCACTAAAAAGGGAATAATAAAAAGTGCAGAAAAAGGGAGGTGCTTTCACTAATAAATACATATTTTGCATTAATACTGATAGATTATTTATGGAACCTTCAAAAGCATTTTTATATCATTCTTTCCCACGCCGGCGAGAAGGAGATGTTGACCATACTAAAGGTCTTAAAATATTGGAGTCTATATTTAAATCAGGTCTACTCATAACACCGGAGGTTTATAAGCTTCAAGAATCACTCACCGATGATAGCAATGGGCAAGAGATCATCGTCGTACAAAAGCGTGTATGTTTTACAGAAATATCGGAAAGCGAGTTAGCTGATCATGCCAGCCATTTTGGAGATATTACGCTTCAATTCGAACTAGACAGCCTATTGCAAAGCGGGCTGAGCCCCGTGTTTTATTTGCCCCAAAATTCTCAAGAAAAAATTTGGGGACCCTATGGAACTTTATTAACTAGGATAAGTGAAGTTCAAGTAGTACTAAAAAGACTTGAAATTCTTGATAATATGGCTAAAGATCCAACACTCCAGGAAGAAGAACTGATTTTAAAAGGGGATTCTATTGACGAAATTCATACTGGCTTAAGAATAAAAGATATGTCTCCTATATTGTCAGCATTAGAATGTGGGGTTAGGCCATTTAAAGAGCTGCATGGGGCGATTAGGTCATTATCAAGTTTATTTTATCCAATGGAGAATACGCGATACTCGGGCAAATTGGGTTATTATAGACAGCGTGAATGGCGAATAGGTTCAGATCTGATGTCAAACGGAGTGCCATTAGCTAAAGATTTAACCTTGGAAGAAAAGGATGTTCTTGTCGGTTTAGATAAAGTCTTTTACGAAAAGGAACTAAGAACTGGTAACGGATTAAAGAAAATTGTTGACCTTTCAAAGTATCTTCGAAAAATAGGTGATAAGAAAACATCAGAATTAATAACGAAGATTGTAATTCCAGAAACGATAATACCTCCGGTAAAGGAGTTACTTAAAAAATACAATTTAGATATAGAGTTAGCAGTTTATAGTTAACCAGCGAAGACAAGCTGCTAAAAAAACATAATGAATAAAAAGAGTTTGTGCGGATATTTCATGTATAGATGAGCGGCTTCAATAGGAAGTGATACTTGTAGTAGTCCTCATGACCTCTGCTTTTCTGGTTCGATCCGTTTGTATTGTAGTTATGCCATCTTTGCAATCTTGAAGCTCATTGGAGTACTACTAAACTGCTTTGTTTCTAGTAATTCAGCTAAATTTTCAATAATTTCAATTTTAACATCCTTGGAGGTCACATTATTTACCAAGTAAATTTTGAAATTTGCACCGAACTGTCGAGCAGCATTTAACTCATTAATTGTTATTAAAAAATTATTGAATAGCGCAGCGGTCGTTGCTTTCACTTCTAAATAAATGGTCTGTTTA
The DNA here is from genome assembly GCF_004331695.1 of Pedobacter psychroterrae. Classification (GTDB taxonomy): domain Bacteria; phylum Bacteroidota; class Bacteroidia; order Sphingobacteriales; family Sphingobacteriaceae; genus Pedobacter; species Pedobacter psychroterrae. Next base: position 540,210 of record NZ_SJSL01000002.1, read on the forward strand.
GCAAGATTAACGTACGATATGTCATATCCATATTTTTCATTCTCAAGGGCATGATGGCGTATTGTTTCAACCTCTATTTTACTCAATGTACGTTCTAAGTGAGCAATGACAATTTTCTCACCTTGATTGCCTATTTTAGTCGACTCCTTAGAATATCTAGGAGATAAGTTCCCTGCAGATTGTTTCTTGTCTTTTGGTTTTGCGGTGGTTATTAATGAATTGTTAGTCAAATTTATATTCACCTCTTCTAGCTGTGGGAAAGTGGTGTCAATTATTGATGGCTCATTTAACACGCCTATTCCTACAAGAAGTCCAGAAATTTCAATAATCTTATTGAATCTTTCTTCATTAATAACCCGTACGCCGTCACGCCAATGATTCAATTTAATAACATCTTCATAATGCTCACCTTTAGCGTCCTTAAATTTTATTGGGCTATAAAAAGGTAAATAATCAATTATTTCTGCATAATAATTTTTGTTATTTTCCTCATCTTGATAAACGTCACTGATTACCGCATACCCAAAATAATGTTTGACACCACCTTTGTAGTAAATCACTTTCGTTCCAGGTGTTAAAATACGTTTGTATTTATTTGGAAAGTGATACTTTACCCCAGTTTCATCGTTCCATTTGGATACATCATTTTCAGCTATTATTGCAAACATCGTAAGATTGTTGAGACTAAATTATATCTTGTAATGTTGTGAAAAATATTGGATAATATATCAAAATTTTGCAAAATTCAGATAGTACTGTCTTTTCTTCTTAACAAAATATGATGTGTTGTTGATAAATCGACATAGTTTTATACTTATTAAATAGCTAATTTTAAACCTGTTAAATTAAACATAATAAGGAACGACTTTATGAGTTGTATTGTTGTTTAATTGTATAAGCGTCAATGCCTTATCTTTTGAGATTAAGTACTGACGCTTTTGTGGTTTTATTGATTTTTAAACTATGGCACTTGATTTAAAGTTTTTAGAAGCAGAAATACAAGATCAATATCTTAACGATGAGAATCCTCGTCCATGGATTTTGGGGTTTTCTGGAGGTAAAGATTCAACTATGCTTTTGCAGCTAACATGGCTAGCTATACGTAAAATTGATCCAATTTTTAGACAAAGACACGTGTATGTTGTCTGTAATGATACTTTAGTTGAGAATCCAAGAATTGCCAAGTTCATTCATGTTACTTTAGACCATATTCAAAAAGCTGCTGCGGAAGAAGGCCTACCAATTTCTGTGCAGCAGACCAGTCCTCGTTTAGAAGACACTTTTTGGGTGAACCTATTGGGTAAAGGTTACCCTGCACCTAATAATTCCTTTCGTTGGTGTACTGATCGATTAAAGATTGACCCAACCACCCAGTTTATTAAAAGTAAAATTTCTGAGATTGGAGAAGCTATTATTCTTTTAGGTACCCGTAGTGATGAAAGTGTAACCAGGGCGAAGAGTATTGTTAATCATCAAAGCTATATCAAGAGTGAACGATTAAGGAAGCACGTTTTACCAAATGCCTTCGTGTTTGCACCTATTAAGGATGTAGAAACCGATGAGCTATGGGCTTACCTTTTACAAGTAAACCCACCTTGGGGGGGGACACACCGTGATTTGATCACCTTATATAGAAATGCTTCTGGAGGTGATTGTCCTTTGGTAATTGACACCACAACACCGTCTTGCGGACAAAGCCGCTTTGGTTGCTGGGTTTGTAGTGTCGTAAAACGCGATAAGTCGATGGAGGCCTTAGTAGATAATGGAGAAGAATGGATGGAGCCTCTTATAGAGTTTAGAGATATGTTGGTAGACTATCGTAATGATCGTTCTTGGCGACAAACATGGCGTCGCAACCAGGATGAGGATGATGCGCACGAAGAAAATTGGGGGCCATATACACCAGAGAAAAGAGCGTATATGCTAAAGAGATTGCTTGAAGTACAAAAGGAAGTACAGCAAGAGGATCCTAACCTGATCTTAATCAATTATCAAGAACTTGTCGCTATACAGGTCACTTGGCATAGAGATTCGATTTTCGACTACAATGTAGCCGATATCTATAATTCAGTATATCAAACCCAAATGACTAAAGAAGAGTTTTCCGATGATCAAGTGTTTGAGAAAGATTTGCTAAAACAAGTCTGTGAACGCGAAGAGGACTTTAAACTCATCAATGAATTACTAGAACTACAAAAATCTAAGATCATTTTGGTCAATAAATACGGTATACAAAGCGATCTAGATAATCATTTAACTAATCACGTTAATAAACGCTTAGCATGTTAATAGACCATATTACGCTACATAATTTTAGGGCTTATCAGGGAAAGCAAGAACTTACGCTGTCCACTAACCCCGAAAAACATGTAACTATCATTTCTGGCCAGAACGGTTTTGGTAAAACGTCACTATTAACTTCATTGGTGTGGGTTTTATATGGTAAGTTAATGGTCGATGTCGACGAACGCTATCGTAAAGAAGTCTACGAAAGTGGCGGTTACCATCGCTATGCTTTTAAATTGATGAACCGTAATGCCTTGCAAGTTGCGACTTCAAAAGAAGAAATTTTAATAGCTGAGCGAGCAAAAACGCAAAACAGATTAGAAATAGGTAGGATTGATTCAGAAATTGGCGCTTTGTATAGCTTTAGCGGCAGCATAGTGCTCACTAATATCTTTATTCCACATTTGTCTTGTAACGAAGTAAAGATTACTAGAACCTATAATACACGCAAAGAGAAAGAAGAATTAGAGATATTAGTAGATGGTCGGGTAAATGAATTAACCAGAACCATAGGGCAAGAAATCTTTATTAACGACTTCATTTTGCCCAAAGAAATTGCAAAATTCTTCTTTTTTGATGCAGAGAAGATTACTGCTTTAGCAGAGGTTAAAAACATAGATGAGAAATTATATTTCAGTAAAGCTTACAATGAGGTTTTAGGTATCAAAAAATATACAGACCTTAAGCAGAATCTGGAGAACTTAATGTTGCGCATTAGCAAGAAATCAGCTTCCAAGGGAGATCTCAGAAGAATTGAAGAATTACAGCAGAGACAAAATAAACTGGAAACACTTGCTAACGTACATTTCAGAGATCTCGAACGAAAGGAACAAGATTTACTGATCAAGAAGGCCGACTTAGCTAAATCGCAGGAAGAATTAGTGAGAACCGGTAGTTCTATGTCGGATCAGGAATTGAACGAATATCGAAAAATGCGCATCAATTTACGTGAGGCGATGGCCAAAAACAAAGCGGATTTTTCCGAATTGTTAGAATTAGCTCCTTTTGCTATGCTCATGGGTAAAATGGCTCTGGTAAAAGAGCAAATTGCTTTAGAGGAACGACAGCAACACGTACACTTGATCAATAGCCTACTTAAGGAAAAATATGAGATACTCAAAAATGCGCTAGCTTCGCTAAAAGAAGCAGATCAAAATGAAATAGAAGTGATCTTGCAAGCCCATTTGCAAATGGATGTTAATCAATCCATAGATGTTTTATTAAATTTTACTCCAGACCAAGTGAGTCAGTTTCATAATATATACTCTAACTTGCGAAATGCTTACGCTAAGCAATTTAAGGCTTTAGTAGCTGAGGGCAAGCGCTTACAGAGTAGTTTTAATATTGCGCATAAAAAAATACAGGATGCGGATTTAAAAGCAACAGATCCTGTAATCAGAGCTTTAAAAGCCAATTATGATGAAACAAATGCAGAAGTAGAAAAGCTGAATGAGAAGGTCGGTTATCTTAAAGCCGAGTTGAAAAATACTGAACAGGAATTAGCTACAATACAACGCCAATTGTCTGAACAAACTAAACACATCAAGGTAGAGCGCCAAGATCAAGAAAAGGCCGATACTACCACACGTTTAATTCAACAACTTGAAACTTTCCTTTTTCAATTGAAATTAAAGAAAAAAGCTTCCTTAGAAAAGAACATCAAAAAAGAGTTGAATAGCTTAATGCATAAGCAGGCCTTTGTAGAGAGGGTAGAGGTGAAGATTGAAGGCGATTTAATTGACATAGACCTCTTCGATACCACAGGTAATACCATCAACAAGGAAGGATTATCTAAGGGTGAGCAGCAATTGTATGCTACAGCCTTATTAAAAGCGTTGGTGACCGAGTCTAACATCCAATTCCCTGTATTTATTGATAGTCCGTTGCAAAAACTAGATAAAAGACACGCCACCAACATTATTAAAGAATTCTATCCTTCGGTATCCAGCCAAGTTGTATTGTTCCCATTATTAGAGAAAGAACTTTCGCAAGAAGAATATCAGTTATTGTTGCCGAAGATTGGAAAAGCATACTTAATTAAACAGGAATCTAATTATGCGTCTACTTTTGCCGATCTATGGCCTGCCGATTTATTTAGTCAATTTAATCAAAGTTTAAAGGTTCATGTTCAGTAATATCAAAACTTCAGAGGCCAATAAAGAGATAGTCACACAGTTGACTAATAGACTGAATTTAGGTGCTGAAAATATAATTGCACGTTTAGCTTTCAGTTATTCCTTAGCTAAAGAAAGAAAACTGAATCTTAAGTTTATGGAGGACTCAAAGGGCAAAGAATACAGCATAAAAGTGCTGTTTGGCAACTGTCCAGAAATTTATCTTTCTTTAATTGCTATACACTATCAGATCAATGTCAACCAGCCTGAGATCGCGAAATATGTTAAGATGCATATTGACGACGGCCTGGAACTTATATATCAAGAGCTAAAAAATAAAAGTTCGGTTACGGGGAGTGATTTTTTGATTAATGAGATTGAGCAACAATTACTACCGCTGACACTATAAGCAATTTTAATATATATTTGTGCTATATTTATTAAGGCTGATCATTAAAATCAGCCCTATCATTTTGATATGACTAAACCAATATTTGACACAATTCCTTTAGAACAGCTTCAGTTAGATTCTGCTAATCCACGCTTACCGAAATCTTTGCACGGACAAAGCGAGGCAGAAATATTAGAATATATGCTTCTTGATGCATCGTTGATAGAATTAATGCTGGCTATTGGGAAAAACGACTTTTTTCCAGGTGAACAACTTTTAGTCGTAAAAATCGAAGCCGACTCCTATAAAGTTGTTGAAGGCAATAGGCGCCTTTCTGCACTAAAAATTCTAAATAATCCAGATATTGCTAAAGTTCAAAAAAGCAAAATACAACAAGTTTTAGAAGAAACAGAATACCGCCCCACAGAGATACCTTGTCTAACATTTGAAAAAGAAGAAGATATTCATAATTATTTAGGTTATAGACATATAACAGGAATTAAGGAGTGGAAATTACTAGAGAAAGCAAGGTATCTATACAACTTATGGAAAAGTTTATACAATGACCAACCAATTAATTCAGCCGCAAAAGAACTAGCTAAAAGTATTGGAAGCAGGAAAGATTATGTCAAAAGAGTATTAGTGGGTTACGAAGTTTATAAGGTAATAGAAGATGAAGCTTTCTATCGTATCCCAGGATTAGATGATACTACATTTTATTTTAATTATATAGCTGATAGCTTAAATAAAAATAATATAGCTGAATTTTTAGGAGTAGATATCAGGAACGAAAAGGATGATTATGTTGCAGAAATTAACCAAAATCATTTAAAAGAATGGGTTCATTGGTTATTCGAAAAAAATACTGAAAACAGAACAAGATTAATCGGCGATAGTGAGAGCCTAACTTCATTAAATCGTGTTTTAGGAAATGAAACTGCAAGAATTGCTTTTACAAAAGGATTAAGCCTTGATGCAGCTGATGATTTAACGGGCGAAAATGATAGTCAGTTTATTAATTTAATCAATTCAGCACTTCAATCTTTAGAAAATGCGGATAGAATAGTTACTAAGGTTAGCGCTACATATGCTAATATCGAAATTCAGCTAAAGGAGATTAGAGCTATTGCAGTAAAAATTGGTAGGGCCCTTCAGGATAAGGAGGATGACGATGTCATTTGATGAAAAATTAAATAATTATTTTACCAATTTTTCCTTACAGTTAGGACCTAAACCAACAGAGAATTTAATCTATTTATATGCTGATTATGTTGAATTAGTTACGTTATTTTCTAATAGTAATTTTGTTTCTGCTACTGATATTCTTGATAGGCTTAAAGATGAAGGAGTATTTGTTCTTAAAGAAAAGGATAATAATACAGATGACGAAGATAAAGATAGAGCCGAAGTAAATGATAAATATGAAATATTTATGGATCAAATATTTCGATTAATAAATGAAAGAGCTAATTTATTCGGTTCGGACTACCCTTTTCTTGTACATAATGATAAAATAATATTAGAAGATAAGAAAAGAATTACCGAAAGGCATAGAGTATATATCTTTCTTTTATTATCTTCTTCTTTAAATATATTTAGCCTTTTTCAACCAGAACTTACCACAGAATTTGAGATAGTCTGTTTTGAAGTTTTGAAAAATTTCCTTCCTGACCATGCCATAGTAAAATCATTTGGAAAGAAATCCGATTATCAAGGATCTGCTGTGCAAAAAATACAAGCATTAGCTGATGATTTAAAAATAAAAATTGATGAAGATGGTTTTAATGAGATTTCGAAAAAAGGGAATCAAGAGAAGGGATTAGATTTAATTGGATGGATACCTTTTGATGATATTGTGCCAAACTTCTTGGCAATTTTAGCTCAATGCGCTTGTGGAAAAGATTGGAATAAAAAGCTTCACGAAACGAGCAGGTATAATAACTACATGAGGTTCCATAGGTTAAATCCATTGCATTCTATGTTTATCCCTTATAGCTTAGTAAGCTATTTGAAGCCGATTTTCTTTAGAAATGATGAGATTGACAATCGTTTAATTTTCGAAAGAAAGCGAATTTTGAATTATTTAAATGATTTAACATTTTTTCAAGACATGGAGACAAGAATTTTAATTGATAAATGCATAGAGTTTGAAGAAGCAGTTATATGATAATAATCAAAGCTTTAATAAAACAAACAATTTCTACATGCCTAAAAAGACAATTAACGAAGCCATTGCTGAAGCTTTAAAGAGGGAAAATAAACCCTTAAGAGTAGGTGAGATATATAAGAGGATTTCTGAAGATGATTTATATCGTTTTAACGCAGCTAATCCAGAGCATATAGTTAGGACACAATTGCGGCGGCATAGTGAAAATTTGGATTTCCCAACGGCAAACAAGAAGAAGCATTTTCTTTTCTTAACCGATGGCACTTATTGGAATAAAGAAATACCTATCCCCAATAAGACAGAAGTTGATTTAAAAACGGAAATAATCATAAAAAAAGATTCTGCAAATTTAAAATCTGTTATTGAAGAATTAAAGGATATTCATAAAAAACATACCATTGCATTCAAACAACAAATCTTGAATCAATTGCAGCAAGTTGGACCCGCATCTTTCGAGATTTTTGGGAGAAGATTGTTAGAGGTATATGGTTTTAAAAAGACGGTTGTAACTCCATACGTAAAAGATGGAGGACTTGACGGTCATGGACAACTTAAAGTAGGCATTACTTACCTGAACGTTGCTTTTCAGTGTAAAAGATGGAAAAATAATTCAGTTAGCAGAACAGAGATAGATAAATTCCGAGGAGCAATCCAAGGAGAGTTTGAGCAAGGTATTATTTTTACAACCTCAAAGTTCACTAAAGATGCTCTCGGTGCAACAAGAAAACCAGGTGCCGTTCCTATTATATTGATCGATGGAAATGCGTTAATCGATATTATGATTGAAAAAAGATTTGGAGTAGAAACTGATAATATTCCAATTTACTCAAATGCTTTAGATAATATTTTGAATGAGATTTAAATTCAATTTAATCTGACTTTAAGATTTGTAGTCTCTTAGGTGCAGGTTCTGTAAAAAATCGGTTGCTGATATAATTCTCTCATCTTCTTTAAAATTCCAATTCGGTTCAATTTGAATGTCATCTTCTTTATGTATAGCTAGCAGTAGCATTTGAATAGTCAATAGAATTATTCGACAACTGATATGGATAATTCTAGTATGGTAAGATTTCGTATGTTCGTACTCATCAGGTTCTCCAAACGCAAATGCACCGTGAGCAAAGCCGTTTCTGATTTTATAAACCAAAGTTAATCCAGTGCCCGATTTGCCTGCACATTGGCTGGGAGTGAATAGATTTTTATCGGCCTCGAGAAAGGAGGGGGTTAACTTTAGATAATTAGCTAACAAAGTTACCAAATTGTTATAATGTTCAGGGAGTTTAAACTTGCTCTCGTAATTATCTTGCAGGTAAAAACCTACTTTATTGATTTTACCTCTTTGCTTCGGGCATTCTTGAAAGCTTAGGCCATCTATTAATGACTCAAATCCACCCCAGATATATGTAAACCATGTAAGTTGTAATAAAAGATCTTCTAAATATTTGGATTTAGCATCATCATAATCTGCTGCTGCCCCACAGACTAGCCAAGCGTTATCATTCAAACCTTCAGTATAGTTCACTTTTGTAATTCCCGAACATATTCTAAACCAATCTCTCATTGGGTCCTCATCATAAGGGTTTTCCGCAAGTAAAAAGCGGTAGATATTATTGGCATGGTCAGTTACAGAAACTAAGATTCCATGTTTTTTACATATTATTGGGTTTTTACATTCCATAAACTATAATTTTCTTTGTTTTCAATCATGAAACTTAGTTCAGTTATTGCTAAGCATGTTGAAAAAATATCCAGATTAGTAATACTTTAATCTTTAGATTTTCTGCTCAACGTTGTTTAGATTAAAAGCTTGGTCCATGGTATGTAATTATTTTCATTAATTTCCACTTAGTTATTCCAAGACATATTGCTGCCTCATTGTTATTAATGCACAACCCTAATTTCTTTCAGCTAATATTCTATTATATTCATTGAGATCTTCAACTTTGATTAACCTTCTTCTTTGTGTTATTTCTCTATCAAGATCCCGAGGATCAAACTCTGGTTTATATCCCAACGTATAAAGCATAAAATTTCGCAATCTTGACCTTCCGATAGCAGAGGATTGCATCAGAAAGTTGTCAGAGAATGAAATGTTAAAAAATGGTCTCAGTAAGTGATCAAAATAATCTTGGGTTATATCCAGTTCTAAGTTATATTTTTGAATTTTAAGATTCTCTTTCAACACATCGAAAAGAGCTTGGATACCAATTGTTTTTGTTATAAATGCAGCATTGTTTTGATCCGTGAACAAGTTACTCACAACGCTACTGAAAAAATTCTCAACAGCCTTCCTAATTACAACATCTTGCTCATTCAGATAAAATTTACGCAGCGGAGAATCATCCTCAAATCTTGATAGTTCACTTCTTTTTCTCCCGTTTTTTATGGACGTTTTTGCAAGTTCATCCCTATCTCTCTTTGTATTAGTCGTAATTAATGAAAGGATGCCTTCTACTATTGTTGCCGTTGAAACAAACCAAGAATTATTTATATTTTCTAATAATATTTGATCTATCTGTGGTGCAACTTTAATATGTTTAAAAAATGGTGAACTTGGATCAATATTAAGTTGGCGGCAGATGTAAACTGCTAATTTTTCAGTTGACCATGCTTGCGGAGTCTCGTCTTCAAGATTATAACCATATAGGATATAGGATAAGCTTTTACTTACTGGTGTTTGGTTATGGTTTATCGTTGAAAATAAATAAGCCTGGTATGGTAGTGGTAAGTCGAAATAAATTGAACAAACCAGTTCCGTAGCAAGTCTTTCCGAATTTTCGGCATATCTGAAGCCTTCTAAGCGATGTTGACCGTCAACGATAGATGCCAGTTTTTCACGGGATGGAATTATAATTTTATATAAACCTTGGTCTATTGGTTCTACTCTCCACTTTATGATTTCATCGTCAACGAAAAGTCCATTGTTCTGATAATTGGCTGCAAGAATAATTGAGTTTGGGAATGCGGACTCCACAGAATCTATATATCTGCCAATTTGACGAAGTTTTTCCCCTTTCTTTGCTCTTTGGGTTCCAGTAAATTCAATTCCTTCTGAACTATCATCGACATTTGGACGTAATTCTGAAGAAAAGGTAATTTTGAGAAGTTCCTCAGCGGGAATTTTTGTAAGATAAAACTCACCTAATGGCTGAGAGACCTTGAAAGCGATAAGTTCTATAAATGGGCTGCTCATAATTTACATTTTTACGTTTGGAATTTCTTGTGCGTTATCTGTTAAATCGACATAGGGACCGCCAATCGGAGCTGCAGAATCATCATCTTTATCTTCAAGTTTATATTTCTTATCTACTGAATTCGTAATCCACCATAAGAATAAAGCGCTAATAGTAGCATAGAATGCTATCTCTAAGGAGTAATCTGGCAATAAATCATATTGAACGAGAAAAATGGCTATTCCTCCTAAAATTAGAAATGTGAGGGCAGGCATTCTTAGGCTTCTTGCTTCCTTATGGTTAGGAAGTTTGTTTAAAATTAGATCAGCAGAAGATGTTGCAATTATTGTTATAAAATATGTTGAAAGTGCCTTTGCCAGTTCTAAAATATTTTCGGGATTATTTTCGCCTTTGTAGTATATTTTATAAGCTATAGGGGAGATACCCAGGCCGCCCACTATTAAAATTACCACAAGAAAATATATTATAAAATCAATGTTTCTAAATCCTTCGTAGAATCTTTTAAATAATGCTGCGATGAGATAAGTCCATGATGAAAAGAATATTATCAAGTCTTGAAGTATTTTTTTCCATCGCCGTTTAATTTCCAGCTGAAAGTTTTTCCAATCGAATTTTTTGTTCATAGCAATCTAATTATTTTCTTTAAAACTGATCATATTCTGAAAATTACTAGGCTATTAAGTTAACCAGATTATTTAATGGTCTTCCAGGCTGTTTAAGAAGCATGTCTTCAATGAAACTAATACCGCCATTTGCATACGATTGTGCAGTTTCAAGAATAAGCTTTGGATCAAGCAGCATTTCAAATTTCTGGTGTTTTTCAAAGCTAATCGCTACGAGTATTGCGATATCCGTTTTAGGGTCTAACACATCTCCAGCAAAGATATCTTTCTGTACCTGGATCGAACGATAGGCATTATGTTGCCTGCCAAGGCTAACAGCCAGCATGAAAACATCTTTCATCGAAGCAAACGGGAAATCATCCGGCTTTTCATGCCCTCTTTTGACAAGTTGTTGATAAATCGAGTGATTATCTTCTTCAATATATATGCGGTGATTTGATTTAAACATCATTTAATTTATTTTTGTCCAGTTTGTTATTCTTTCATTTGGGTCAAAATCTAGTTCGTAGATATGAGAACAGTAATTACCAAGATGTTCTTGTGTCACATCATTCCATTCTTTATCAGGAATGAGAAATAAAATTACCTGCTCAGCGAGATGAGGTAATCTAGTGGCCACAGCTGCATCTACATGTTTTGATAAGCGGCTAAATGGCATATCTATTACCAATGGTGGGTGTTTTTGTGATACTTTTGAAATTGCCAGGATAAATGCCAGGCTAAGGCATTGGGATTGCCCCATCGATAGCCTTTGCAGGGCAGGATTTCCATTTGAATCCAAGACCTGTAAATCATACTCCTTACTCAGCCCGACATGGTATCCCGATGAGGAAAAAACGAATTTTCTAAATTCTTCGATTGTGAATTTTTCTACTTCCTTTCTGCTGTCTTCAGCAAAATCATTATAAAGGCGCTCGATTTCTAACGAGGCCTGTTGAGCAAGCTCATTTTTTTGTTGCAGGACCGCAACCTCTTTTTCCTTTTTGCCTAATTCTTTCCTTTGCTTATCAATTTCCTTTAATTTATCTTCGCATATTTTTAAACTATCCTTAGTCTCCTGGTCCTTGCGTATGCACTCATCACGCTTGTCCCTTCTTATTGATAATTGTTCTGTAATTAGTTTGATATTTTCCTGCGGCAATGTTTTTAATTCCTTGTCAATCTCTGCGATCCTCAACCGTTCTTTTTTCTCTTTATTTTCCTGTTCAATTAAATTATCTTCATACTCTGATAGCTCTTGGTTAGCAGTGATTATAGTTTGCTGTAAGGTCTGAAGGTTATACAATAATTCCAATACTTCCTGTTCTTGCTGTGATTTACCTTTTTCAGAAAGAAGTCTTTCTTGCAATGCATTATGGATCTTACTATTCTCTTCAAATTCTGTATCACAGATGCAACGGCCCATGTTCAAAAGATCGTTAATTAAGGTTTCTGATATATGCTTGGGGATTTCGCCTTTTTTACGTTTATCATTGATAATGCCGATTAAATTTTCTACAGGTTCTGTCGATAACTTGTATGCAGCTTTGGGAATAATATCTTTGATCAACAGTTTAATCTTTTGTTGTTCTACCAGAATTGTTTCAAGCCCTTCGCCTCTAATGTTTTTTTCGTTTTGTAATTTTTCTGATTCTGGTAAATTGACCAGTTTTGCCTCTAACGCTTTAATTTGATCGTCTAATGCTCGCTTCTCGTTCTGGTTTGTTTGGATTGTTCTTTTACAGTCTTCCTGTATTTTTGTCTCTTCAAGATGCCGTTCCTCAACGACTGCTAGTTCTCCATGGGAAAGTTTTCTTGCCTCACGGGAATACTCAGCAGCTATTTCCTTTAAATGTTCCTCCGCTTTTTTTACAATCTCCAGATCTACGACTTTATAGATGGCATCACGAACTTCCGCAGAGCTTCCCGGGCTCGCCAGATTATAAATGCGGTCCCCATCAAACAAGAAATATCCCTTAACATTACCTGGTAATATATCATCCAAAAATGTCTTACTATATGGAATAACATCAACATCTCCGCTTGGTGTGTATTCACAAAGTTTTGTAGTCCTGCCTGTTTCCTCTACAATAAGTTCGGCTCCCTTTTTTTTTGGTTTTACGGTAAGACTTTGGGTAATGTAATATTTTCTCATATTGTGCGAAAAATCCAAGGTGCACAACATGCATACGCTTACTCCCTTTTCTGCAGCCTCTTTGAGGGCTTTTTCGTTTACATAATCAATGATGTGTCTGCCCCGTCTGAGTTTAGGCAACTCCTCCTCATATTCTTGCCCATAAAGTGCCCAGTTTAACGCATCAAATATTGAAGTTTTACCAAATCCAGTATCACCAATAAGTACAACTATAGGCTTCTCTTTTTCTACCCTAAAATCAAAAGTAGGAGCATCTCCGTAGTAACTGGAGAAGTTTTGCAGTTTGAGTTTATCAAATTTCATGTTGCTATCTGATCTGTTTTACTAATGCACTATTATTGATAATATCTCTAATGTTTTTCATTGGAAAATTTTGTCTGTCACTAGAGCGATAACTGATTTCAACATTGAGTACCTGCTCCACTATATTTCTGATCTCGGGGTTGTCGATTTTGTTTACCAGCACCTTTAGCCTAGTTGTAGTATTCTCGTTGATTTTCGCACGTTTATTCATAAGTTAAGTTATATCAGCTAATCCTAGTTTATCAGCTATTGTGAACATTTCATTGATTGAATCAAAACGGTTTTCTGCCATCGAAGAAAACTCCTGCACTCTTTTGTATTCTTTGGTTATTGCACTACATACGGCGTTATAGACATCACTCTCCTTGCCTTTTTCAATAAATTCCATCGGAGGGATTGAAATAAGGTCATAAATTATTGCAAACTTTTTATCATCATGTTTTCTGAGGATTCTTCCCCTGCGCTGCACAAATTCTCTGGGGTTGCCTGAACTGGCTAAAAAATAAGCAACACGGGTAGGCGGGACATCCACGCCTTCATCCAGACATTTCATAGCAATCAATGACTGTAACTCGCCCTTTGAAAAATCTTCCAAAAGCTGTTTACGTTTAAGGCGCGACTGTCTCGATGTAAACTCATGTAACTTAATATTTAATTCTGTTCCAAGAATGCGCTTGACGTCATCAAATATTTGATCTCCTACATAAAACAAGCTAAAATCTATGGGTTTATCCTGCAGATTATTCCTTATCCAATCGATTTTTGACCTGGAATTATTTAATAATCGCGCCCTCTCAATTGATAACATTTTAGCAAGCTCTTTTAGTTTGGTTTTGTTACTGGCATAATATTTTGCTATTTGTCTGGACAGTCGACAGTATTCTGCGAATTCATCAGTAGCCATCTCAACGGGAATTGGATAATAATAATATGGACATAGGAATTTTCCAATAGCTTCCTTTAAAGAAAATTGAAAAACAATTTCTCCGAAATACTTAAACAGTAATGCGGTACCATCGTCGTCCCCGTATCTCTCCGGCGTAGCGCTCAGACCAAGACGGTATGGACAGTTTTCAGGAAGTACCTCTCTAATAGATGTTGCGCCAGCGTAATGTACTTCATCTACAATGAGGAAGGTTTCTGAAGTCACAGGTGAAATTATTTCCTGGAAATTTTTCGACGTTAGCGAAGCATTTGTCGTTACGATCATCACCACATTTATTTTCTTTCTGCGGAACAGCTGGGTCTGACGTGCTACCTCATCTTCCCATAACAGCTTGGATTCACCAACTAAAATAGAATCAAGTCCAAACTTTTGTGCTTCGTCCATCCATTGTTCTGCCAGATGGATAAATGGACAGGAAATAATAATATAACATCGCTTCTTATCTTTGAGTAATTCTGTTGTAGCAGCCAACGCCGTAATGGTTTTTCCCGTACCGGTCGCCATTTCGAAAATCCCACGATAACCGTTTTTTTTCCAGTTTGTTATTGCTTGTTGCTGGTACTCACGTAATTTCGGTATAGTGTCTTGTCTATCTGTATCCTCTAAATCATTTAAAGTCAAGTTGGCCAATAGCTGCTCGGCGCGGTTTATCTCTATTTGTGAACTGTTTGGTGCTTTGATAACCTCTTTGACTAGTAATTCACGTTCTGTCTCTATTAACTCTTTTACCGTTTTCTTGGGAAACCAGTTTTGAATAGCAACCTTTACCTGCTCAACGGAGATGATTCTCACCACTTCGGACTGTCCGCTCCATGTTTTCTCAAAGAGATTACGGATTTGATCAATTCTTAATTTGGCCATACCCTGCGCTTCCCATGAATACTCGCAGGAGATACTTTCGACGTTTCTCTTTAGAGCAAACTCAGAGAAATTTACAGATCCATTAAATACGGCCCTGTCCTGGTTACTATCGGTGAATATGCCAAATTTATGATGCACTATTCCTACTTTGTTTTTTTTTGGAACGACAACCTTAATTTCTAATCTGTCTGAAGCAATGAGCCAGGATAAACAATTAAAAAAATGCTCATCTCTTTTTGAAAGTGTTTTCATGAGATGGTGTAAATCATTTATCAATCTTTGCTCATACTCTTCATCTGGTTCTTCCTGTTGTTGTCCGTTGAGAATAGCAATTTTATCCTTTTCAATTAGACTATCATTGATCACAAAGCGCATTTTGCCCTCATTTTTTATAAATGAGGCAAAGCCGAATGCTAAAGATTTGAATCCCGTGGAGCGGAAATAACCTAATCCTAAGTCGAGATACTTACTGTTGCAGAGACCATCAATAAAAAAGTCGCTGGGTTCATCTTCACCAGAAGCATATAGCGGCTTAAAATCTGTGTTTCTTAACATTTCGGTACGTCAAAAAATATATCTATAATCTTTACGTAAACATTATTATTATCCATTTTAACAACCATTATTTTCTATACGAATGCTGAAGTTCTCTTTAAATTAGTCTCTGATTTTTAAATGAATCTATAATATCACCAAGGTTCTTCGTTAGCAACCTTGAAAGCTATAATTATTTATTCTTTTTATATGTCTTTTCGAATTCCTTCAACTTTTTAACCAATTCCGGGTTGTTCACTTTTACTTTAGCCCCCTTTTTTACGTCGAATTTTTCAATTTCATAAGGGATGTTTTCAACCTTATGTAGCCTGCGCAATTCGTTCTCAAGCGCTTTTGCTAAGCCTGTATTAACACGCCCTTGCGGTTCTAAAAGGTCTCTATTGTCTTTTTGAAGCAATTCACCAATTTGATTTAAATTTTCATCATTTGGTTGATATTTATTAGAACTCCAGTTGCTAACAGTTGTGTAATCAACATCTACCCACAATGATACTAAGCGTGAAGAAGCGCCTGCCTCCTTTGTTGCTTGCTTGATTCTATTAACACTACGACTAGCTTTAACCTTCTTATTCATAATAAATTATCAAATAAAGTTGGTGCTGTACACAAACTTTATTATATTTGTTTTAGTATTTATGCGACAAATAGAGCGGGGGTAACCTTGCTTTTACGATGTCACTCATGAAACGAAACCGTCAATTTTCGCATGAGCCGATCGTGAGTTCGCCGTATCTATTGAATTTTGCTATCTTCGTGATAACTGATTCAGTAGGGCGGACTTCATGTTAGTCTTTTGCGAAACTCAAGCTAAGGCTTGAGCGGTTCTTGACGGTACCAGTTTCAAAAGCATTGGAGTTCGCCTTATTGGATTTTTCCAATCTGGTTTCCTTCTCGCTTTTATTGGGTTACATCGTTACATAACCAACTAACTGATTATGAAAACGAAAAAACTAAACGCCGCCATGACCAACCGCTTCCCAGCGGTAACATTTGGCTATTCCCTTAAACTCCTAAAGAACATACTCCGTTCCCCACCATAGTACTGACTAAAATTCCAAGCAAAAAGGCACACTCACTTATCAAAAAATAAGTCTATAGTGTAAAAGCGTCTATCTCGTATAGACACTATGTCCATTGGCTTTGGTACCAGCCCTTACAGCTTACAGGCTCCAAGATGCAGTACAGTGGTTTGTCGCAATTCCAAGGTAATGTGTTTTTTCTGTTAAAGCAAATGATTGTATCATTATGTCAAATTTTGACATAGTAGGGGTTGGTGTTTTTTACCACTGATACTTCTGAATCAACTAATTAACCATAAACAAACTAAATGAAAAAAACGATACAAATTATCGTACTGGCCACGCTTTGCCTAAATTTGACCACCAAAGCGCAGCAGCCAGCCAAATCATCATCCCTTCAAAAGGGCTATACTGGCAGGGTTGTCTCCGCCTCCAGCGGAGAATTCCTGCCTGGAGCAATCATCAAAATCAATCCGTCAAATCAGACTCTGGTCACAAACGATAGGGGAGAGTTCAGCTTAATTCTATCTGATGGAAGTTATGATTTATCCGTCCACTACGTCAGCTTCAAAGCCAAAACTCTTGCCGTCCAAATTCCATTAAAAGAATTGCTCATCATTTCCCTCGACAACGACGAACAAAGCCTGCAGGAGGTAGAAATAAACGCTGGCTATTATACCGTAAAAGAACGCGAACGAACAGGCTCAATCTCCAGGGTGTCATCTGAAACTATAGGCAAGCAACCTGTAAGTAATCCATTAATGGCTCTTCAAAATAGAGTGCCAGGACTAGAAATCACCCAACAAACAGGTACCCCTGGAGGTGGGGTCAAAGTTCAGATCAGAGGGAGAAATAGCATTAATACAGCTGTTGGAAATGACCCTTTGTATGTTGTTGATGGGGTATTTTATCCGTCCACCAGTATTTCTTCAAGTTTAACCTCTGGTATTCTAGGAATTGGTGGCGCTAGTCCCTTAAGCTTCATCAATCCTAGTGATATTGAAAGTATTGAGGTACTTAAGGATGCTGACGCCACTGCAATCTATGGCTCTAAAGGTGCAAATGGAGTCATTCTGATTAAAACAAAAAGAGGAACGACGGGGGCTATAAAAGTAAATGCCGGAGCCACACAAGGCTGGAGTAATGTGGATAGACGTTTGAAGCTTCTCAATACAGAGCAATATTTGGAGATGCGCAAAGAGGCATTTCAAAACGATGGCTTAACACCCGGCGTAAGAGATTATGATGTAAATGGAGCCTGGGATCAAAACAGATATACAGACTGGCAGAAAACGCTAATTGGCGGGAATGCACTTACTACCAATGCATCTGCCAATGTGAGTGGAGGGAACCACAAATTAAACTTTTTAATAGGAGGTACTTATTATCAGGAAGGAACGGTTTTTCCTGGTGAATTTGGTTATAGAAGAGCTGGAATGAATACCAGTTTAAATTTTGGCGCAATAGAGGATCGGCTTAATGTAGGTCTCACGCTGAATTATACAAACACGATGCATGATCTGCTGACTGGCGATCCAACGTCAAACATCCTTTTGGCACCAAATGCTCCAAATCCCTATGATGAAAATGGGAAGTTAAATTGGGAAGATAATACCGTATATAGAAACCCGATGCAATACTTGATGCAGTCAAATGAGAAGGAGACCTACAACCTGATTGCTAATGTATCCGTTCGGTATCGGATTTTTACAAATCTCTTTCTTAAAGCCTCTCTGGGATACGCTTCTATCACAGGAAGCGAATACCGTAAAACTCCAATGGCTTCAAGATCAACAGCGTTAAATCCAACCTCTTTAAACAGGATAGCTGATTTTTCAAATAACGATAACAATACTTTGATGGCTGAACCTCAATTGACCTATAAGGAAGAAATTGGTCCGGGAACTTTTGACGCCTTGGTTGGATTGACATTTCAAGGAAACATTAACGAGATTCGGTCAATTCGTGCTACGGGTTTTAACAGCGATGAACAATTGAGAAATATCGCTGCTGCTGCTACACTTTCAACATTGGATATGATTTCCTCTCAATATCGTTATACAGCAGTTTTTTCCCGTTTGAATTATCAAATCAATAGCAAGTATTTCCTGAACTTTACCGCTAGAAGGGATGGCTCCAGCAGATTTGGCAGCGGAAAGCAGTTTGCTAATTTCGGAGCAGTGGGGGCAGGCTGGATCTTCTCAGATGAGCCAATCATAAAGAACAACATCCCTTTTCTCAGTTTCGGTAAACTAAGAGCCAGTTATGGGATAACCGGTAATGATCAAATCCCAAATTATGGATACCTGCAATTGTGGAATTCCCTATCTGGTACTTATCAGGGTGTGCCGACTATCCAACCTTTATTAGGCTCTATAGGAAATCCGGATTTTTCATGGGAAACAAATAGAAAACTAGAGGCGGCTTTACAGTTAGGTTTCATCGAAAATAGAATAAATGTCGAATTATCCTGGTATAGAAATCGCTCTTCAAATCAATTAATTGGCGATCCCTTACCACCTAGCACAGGCAGTAGTACCATTACAGCCAATAGGGCAGCTACCGTGGAGAATAGCGGATGGGAATCAGTCTTAGATTTTAAAGTTGTAGACAATACGCATTGGCAATGGAATGCGGCAATAAATATCACGATCCCTAAAAATAAGTTAGTGTCTTATCCTGGAATAGAAAGCTCATCCGACGCCTATAACTATATCGTTGGTCAGCCTCTATCAATAAGCCGGGTTTATAATGTCAGGGGAATAAACAGTCAGACTGGCTTATATGATATCGAAGACTCGGATAATAATGGGGTATTGAACGATATCGACCGCTATTTACATAAGTTTTCTGGTCAGTATTTTTATGGAGGGGTTCAAAATTCTGTGCGATTCAAACAATTCTTGCTGGATTTCCTGGTTTCATTTAGCAAACAAAATTCAACCAATTCCTATTTAAATGGATCCTTTAGTCCAGGGTTTTGGGACTATATCGGGCCAACAACCAATCAGCCTATTATTGCCTTAAAACGATGGAAGAAGGTAGGTGATCAGACTTCAATTTCAAAGGCAAGCACGATTCCGGCATCCTATACGAACTATACCCGGGCAAGATCATCGGGCGGAGAGTCGATACAGGACGCGTCGTTTTTAAGACTAAAAAATATATCAATTCATTACAGCTTACCTAAAAAGTGGCTTAACCACATTAAAGTGGATGGTGCGAGAATTAGCTTGCAAGGACAAAATGTATTTACCTGGACTAAGTACCTGGGCTTAGATCCTGAAACGCAAAGTATGTCTCTTCTGCCACCGCTTAGAACCTTAGCAGTGGGACTAAATATTACTCTTTAATCTATATGTTTATGAAAATTAAAATATTTTATATTATCAGCCTATTATCCGCAAGCTTTTTGCAGATTTCGTGTAAAAAATATCTTGAAATAGACGTTCCAAGGGAAAATTTAACAACTGAAAATGCTTTTGCAAATGACGATCTGGCATCCGCCGCCATGGCAGGGATCTATAGCAAGATGTCGGTTGGCATGGGAGGCACAAGTGTTCATGTTCTATGCGGATTATCCGCAGATGAATTCAAACACTACAGTTTAAATTTGGCAGAGTTTTATGAGAATCAACTCAGCCCAATCAATGCAGGTAATAATTCCATTTTTATAAACTATTATGCTTATGCCTATGCTGCAAATGCTGTCATGGACGGCATCGGTGCTTCAACAGGCTTAACCCCCTCAGTTCAATCGCAATTAAAGGGGGAAGCTCTTTTTATCCGCGCATTTAGCCATTTTTACTTAGTCAATCTATTCGGTCCTATACCGCTTCAACTCACGACAGATTATCGTATTAACAGGAAAGGATACAGGTCGACAGTCGAGAAAGTATATGAGCAGATTATTCTGGATCTCGAAACTGCAAGTAACTTTCTAACGGATGAGTATTACACAAAAGATAAAGTCAGACCCAATTTAGCTGCGGTACAGGCGCTTTTAGCAAGGGTATATCTGTTTAAAAAAGATTGGAAAAATGCTGAGAAATATTCATCAATGGTAATAAGCAAATCAACCGTTTACAAATTGAGCACCTTGAATGCTGTATTCCTTAAAAATAGTGCGGAAGCAATATGGCAATTATTTCCACCGGTATCCTATGGAAATACAGTAGAAGGAAGTTTCTTTATTTTGGCTGCTACCCCTACCAATGTATCACTTCAGGATAATTTTGTCTCAAATGCTTTTGAGGCTAATGATAAGAGAAGGACTTCATGGATTGGAAGCTATACCAATAAAAACCTGACCTATTATTTTCCCAATAAGTATAAAATCCGGCTCTCACCTGAGGTCTCTGAGTATTCTATGGTTTTGCGTCTCTCCGAACAATATTTAATCAGGGCCGAAGCCAGGGCTCAGCAATCAGATCTGTCGAATGCAATCGATGATCTTGACATGATTAGAGACCGGGCCGGATTGCCATTAATAAAAGCGACCAGTCCGGGAATAAGCCAGCAGGATCTTTTGACTGCAATTCAAAAAGAACGCAGGGTCGAATTATTTTCGGAATGGGGACACCGATGGCTCGATTTGAAAAGGACAGGGACTGCAGGTGACATTCTGCAACAAATAAAGCCTCATTGGCAGAATACAGACGTATTATATCCCATTCCGTACAACGAAACCAGTAGAAACCCTAATGTTACACAAAATGAAGGCTATTAAGAGTGCTATGAGAAGATTAATAAACTATTGTTTAATGGTCCCATTACTAAGTCCATTTTTGGCAAATGCCCAAGAAAGAACTGTTGATAAGCCTGTTATTTCAGGTGAATTTAATTACCAAAAGAAAAAAATCCCTAAAGAAGTGATGTTCTGGACTTTTCCAAAGAACAATTTCTGGGACAGATCAGTTGATTATAGTGTAAAAATTGGCCTCCAAAATCATTTCAAATTTCAATTTGAGGGAATAAAGCAACCGATGTTATATGCTTTAAAGCTAATTGATGCTGTAGATGGTAAGAAAAAGGTATTGAGTTTAGGGGATTTTTACGTTGAATCAAATGACAACGTTCAGGTAAAGATTTTTGATAGAGAGATCAGGTATAATTATAATGGAAAGAAAGATTCGCTAGTCTTTTCCGGAGAAGGGGCAGAGAAGTACAATCTAATCGAAGCGCTAACTAAAGATAAGTTTTTATATGTTAAAGCATTAGGTGCTTACCCTAAGCAGAACATAACTTCCTTAAGCGGTATAGATTCTTGTATTAAATATTTGGTTGACAAAACGATCTATTTTTCAGAAAGAAAAAAGAACTTAATTGACAATTATCCCGGTGTTTCTCCCATTATGAAGAAGATTATTAATTATCAATATGGACATTATGACACCCTTCTCGGGGGTAGAATCATCTACGTTTATAATTTGTATGACGCGCAACCAGCTTTTCAAAAAAGAATCAAAGAATACTATCTGAGTATATTTGGCGAACCGGAGCAACCAGAAGTTGAAGCTCTTTTAAGCCCCTCGTATTATCAGTCCATCCAGGCACTTCTTAAAAGGACTGAGTTTATGAAGAGCGACGATGGGAGTGTTAGTTTGGAAGAACATTATAACCTGCTTAAAACTACCTATTCAGGTTTGATAAGAGAAAGAATGTTAATGGAATTATTTATGGGTGGTTATGGCACATATGAGCTTGCTAATATTGCAACAAGTTATGATGCCGTTTTATTGGACGCTGCTAAATATTTGGTTTCGACAGAAGGCCGGCGCATTGTCGCGCTGAAAACGACCTTTAAAAAAGGAACTCCGCTTTTTAATGCTGATTTTATGGGACTGGATGGCAAATCTTTTAATACGGAATCGCTGAAAGGCAAAGTGTTTCTTTTTGATATGTGGGGATTGGGCTGTTCTGTTTGCGCAGCATTTCACGACCGGTTCGAAAAAGAATCATGGCCCGACTTAAAAAAGCATACAAACTTCGTTATGTTATCTGTATTTAGCGGAAAAACAATGGACAGCTGGAAAAAAGGTATGGATAGCAAATTGTATACCTCTCCTGATTATCTGAATTTATCTAACATACCTCATGGAAGTAGAGACCATCCATTTATGAAACACTATAACATCATCGGAGCTCCATTTATCATGCTTGTAGATAAGCAAGGTAAGATCGTCACAAAGATTAGCCCCAATATGCCGTCAAAAGAACTGCAAATGTTAATTGAAACCGAGCTAAACAAACCATAATCCTTGTCACCTGCTATGATAAGATAAGACATGATTTCCATAGATGGCAAATATGTACTCTCCTCTGACTTTAAAATCCCGAAGCCTCGTATTTTTATACCTGGGCAGATAAAAGCTATGTACATATTTGCCATTTTTAAGCAAGTAAATATCAATCGATTCATTTTTTAAATAAGTACTCTTTGACTCATTGTCTGACCTGAGGTAGGAATGAATGTACACATAATCTTCATCTGTTGTAATGCTCCTGTTAACAGTCTCCAAGGGGGCAATCAAGTTTCGGCTTTTAATGAGTATGCCGTTTACAAATTTGTCCTTGTATGCTCCAAATTTTATTTTCGCAGACCGGACTGTATCAATGGTTTTGGCATTATAAACTAAATTTAAGTTTGTATCCAGACATAAGAACTCACCTCTATGAAAGAACAGGTAAAAAATTCTAGAATGTTTTTTGTCATAATGAATTTTACCATCCGTACTGAAAAAGCCGTCAATCTGTTTTGGTAATATAAACTTTCGTTCAGTTTTTGCCTCTGCAGAAAGCCTAACTTTACTAAGCTCCGTTTGTCTTTGTCCTTGATCAATACTAAAGTTCCGTACTACAACTGAATTTTGAGAAAAGCCTTTTACCGCATCAAAAATAAGTGGAGACAGGTTATAATTCTTTGCATAATGGTTTGACCAAACAGATAGATCTCCCAGCTTGTTTGTAGCATACATAATAGAATCTAACCGATCAAAATACATGCTCTTAGATCCCAGTTTAAATCCATCTGACGGTGTAAATTGAATTGGCTTAGGCTGTTGAAGACTATATTGGGTTTTTAAAAGGACCATTGGGTTTTGATGATCTAAAAACCAGATGTCATTCAATGGCTCCCATAAAAAGCTAAACTTTTTATCGGGAAATGTATAGGTGTTCAATATTTCCAATTTTGGTTGAACTATTCTTCTTTTGAAGCCAGTAGCTGAGTTTTGTTTGCTTGAGAACAATACATAGAAAGCAATTATGCACATTAACAGGATTGAGGATGTATAAATGATTTTCTTCATGGAATTACAAATAGTAGAAGCTACCCCTAAAGGATAGCTTCTAGGTTTACTTACTGATCATACCTCTGAAGAGAGTTTTCATACAAATCTGTTGGATCAACGGCTTCTGTTTCTCCTTCAGGAATTACCTGTTCACCGATTTCTGAACATAGCTGATCAACCCCAGTCTCGCAGTTGTACTCTTGATAGGGAAATGTAGTTCCAGTAGAGTTTTGTGCAATTGCCCCGCCTACGGCTACCGTAGCTAAAAGGGCTAATGTTAAAAATTGTTTTTTCACGTTTATAGTGTTTAAATTATTTTGCCTACTCTTTGGTTCACGGGTTTTCGGCGTCTCCCGATTCAAATTGGCCAATGAATAATTTTTAGCGCTCTTGTGCTCTATTTTTCTCTTCTATTTTAGTTTTCAACACAATTCCAATTATAGCTAGCACTACAAACACGATATTAAAAATCAGGTGCTCCTTCCAGCCCATCTTTTCCAGTATGCCTCCGCAACTGCAGGGCACCGTATCACTGAACTTCAGGATGGCATAGATGTAAGCGGTAAAAAGACTCATCAATGCCAGTGAAGCATACAAACCTAGCAGTCTCATCCAGCCTGCAAACAGCATGATGGAGATGACAATTTCAAGGGAGGGGATCATCCAGGCAAGAATGGAGGCAAAATCTGTGATGATCGGAGATTTACTCATCTGAAGTAGAAATTTGTCATACTCCATTAGCTTGCTTGCAGCTGCGTACAGGAATAATAAACCAAATACTCTACATATGCCATGTAGGAAGACTTGAGTTAGCCTTGTTGGGTTGTTTTGTTGTCGCGATATGCGTGTATCCGTAGTGCTCATGGCATTGTTTTATACCCAAAAGTACACTCAGAGACACACTGCCGTGAGCAATGTAATTGCATTTTCCTTGCAAACAGGATTGCTTTTTAAAAAGGGCCTAAAGCTTACTTCCTGATTTTCTTTAGCTGATTCTCATAACCCTGCCGGGTCAGGACTACATGTGTAGCTTTAATGCTGTTGCTGGCAATCTTTGCAAAAAGTGGTTTTTTTGCCTCAAACTGCCGAACCCTTTCCAATGGAGGCTTGTTGAGCAATTGGATGTGCTCACGATAATAACGCTGTTGAAACCTGGCCAATTGATCCAGCTTTTGCCTTACTACATGATGTCGCTCCATCAGCCAATAAAGATCCGGGTATCGGATGGAGATAAATTCCCCGGCTTCCAGCGCCTGTACGTAGTCGATGCGCTGATCTTTATCGAGTAAACTCACGGTATCCAGTATGAATTCTTTCTTTTTCCAGACCTGTCTGCCGCAATTTTCCTTTCTATCTTCGCAAAAGTAATAGCTGTGTACGACTGCCGAGACGGAAAGCCACAAACGACCCTGCTCAAATCCACCAGGCGATTCCAGCACTTGTCTGGAGAGGACCTGATGATACGCGCATAAATTGTACAAGTCAATTTTTAAACTTTGCAGTTCGGTCTCATGACCCGCGAAATGAGGGAGGACGTGTAATACAATAATTTCGGCTATCCTGTCCATCTAATTATATGTTTGTTCATTCCAGGTGCTTCTTGCGTGCCAGTTCTTTGAGCAATTCCTGTCTTCTCGATTCACATAGCAATGCGTTGTCCCGCGCTGCCAGGTGTGCAGCCACTTCCTTATTCCCCGCTTTGGCCAACATAGATAGCTGCTGGTCCGGATATTGGTCTTCACAGGTACAATTCCCCCGTGGTACAATACTAACCAGCGCAAACAGCAGCAAAACCCACAGAAATAAGTATGGGTCCAGGTGTTTTAATATGGGGTTGTGCCGATACCAAATGGCTAGCCGCATCCATCTGCCATATTTCTTGCATGGTAGGATACCATCTTTAGGTGGAAGACTGACTTTCATATGCTTGGTGTTTTTACCAAAGTAAAGTGTTTAAGCTACGCTTCAAAGCACAATCTGTATAGTTGGAATGAAGTGGCAGGTTTTTGGCAACGAATAGCCAACTTTTTTCTAAAACCTCATAAATGTGTGGTTATGAGATGATTGGTTTAGCTAAATTTGATAAGATAAATCCCTGATATGAAAGCAAACGACCCAGACAAGCCGATTAAAAAAACCTTAAACTATCTTTCCATGTACATGGTCGCACTCGTTGTAATGTTATTTGCATTGGTGATGGTTTTTCCCGTGGAGGAAACCAGGCAGTCAGGGATGACCAGCACCTGGGTTTACATGCCATTTTTAGGCATGGCTGCAATCTCAGTAATTTGGCTCATGATGGTGGATTACATTACGATAATACTTGATCGAAAAATCAGATGGGAAGAGGAGTTTGTCAAAAGAGCGATTTACCAGCTCATATTTGGCTGGGCACTTCCAGTCATTGTTTCATTTTTTGTGGGAAAGTGCTACTTCGGATGGATCGGTGTCGATATAATGAAAACCTTATTTTCTCCGCATTTGTCTATCACCATGTTGGGTTTTACGCTGCTCATCAATTTCGGCTATCTATTCTACTATTTACTTTACTTTTTTCGTGTCGGCGTTCACTTGGCTGGAAAGCTGGATAAAGGACAAGCTTATCCCGATGAATTAATCTTCCGGCAGAGCGGAAGGGAGGTAAAATTCAACGCTGCGGAAATTGCCTATGTGTTTGTCCGTGGCAAGCAAACGACAATACAAACTCACGATGGGGAGCCGGTCTCTTTAAAATTAGTTCCGCTAAAAAATGTGCGAAATCTATTAGGTCCCCCGGATTTTTGCCAGGTGAATAAGTCCTACATAATTTCCCGCAAGGCATATATCAAACACCGAAGACAGGACCGTGGACTACGGCTGTACCTTCTTCCTGAAGCAAGTGAACCAGTAGTAGTTGGCAGGCACAAGGTGGGTATGGTATTGGATTTTATAAAAACTTGCCAGCTTACGTTTATCTAAATTTAACTAATCTTTCTTATAGCTGTATGCTGTTTGTGTTCCATCTGTGTAGGTTCTGACTGCGGATGAGCAGCGGAAGATCTCCGGGCCAGCTTCGGCTCAGCAGCGGGTTTTTCCGAACCTGAGCCGAACCTGAGCCGAAGCTGGCCCGAAGCTGGTCCGAAGCTGAAAGGGTGTCAGATCAAACGCAAATCGAAGACAGACAAGGTCCTGAGGAATCATAAAACCCAAAAGCTATATGATATTTATCAGAGCCAATAGGTTTAAGTTTGTAGTCCAGTCCACCTATCAATTTATGTTTTTTGTTGGTAAAAAAATCGGGTGGGGAAGTATTAGTTGCTCAAAATCCTTCGGGCTTTTGAAATTTAAGTCCATTCTTTTTAAATAGTAAGCTAACAGTTCAGCGTCAGACTTCTGCTGCCCAAACAAAGATAATTGCCCAATCAAGGTAATAACGAAGATTGTCAGCATTGTTTTGCTCATCTTAAATGGATTTTTATGAATATACAATTCTACTTTCACACTCCTCCGCTGGTCAAAACAAGCTCACGTAGCTTTCACCGGTATCCTTTTCAAAAAAATAACAAAACATAAGCATCTGAGTAGGTTTAGGTGTCGTTTTATTCCGGGGCTTAACTAATATAACATCCGTTTTCATGCTATCGAAAACCGCCTTGGTGAGCGCTTCGTTCTCAAACTTTTTAACATTTCTGATCGCAGAGATTGACAAATCTGTGGTTAAATCAACCTCGAATACTGCAATTTCGTCCTTATTTTTAAATCCTTTGATAGTCAATAACTCATGATTGAATGTGTCAAGACCGAGAGGGTTGGGG
Source organism: Pedobacter psychroterrae (assembly GCF_004331695.1). Classification (GTDB taxonomy): domain Bacteria; phylum Bacteroidota; class Bacteroidia; order Sphingobacteriales; family Sphingobacteriaceae; genus Pedobacter; species Pedobacter psychroterrae. The sequence continues at coordinate 567,889 of NZ_SJSL01000002.1, forward strand.
TTGAGCAGTTTATTGCTACTCAAATATTCAAGTACCTGCTGTTGTAACGCCATCCTTTTGAAGTAATGCAATCCTCCATTGGGATATTTAACCGGGTCAAATGTACGACTGAAATTCAAACCACCGGAGCAAAAGCCGAAGCTAAGTACCCCTTGCCATTTTGCAGCGAATATGATCCAAGTCGAGTTCACTGCGGGTAAAAACGCACAGGATGAATTAAGTTCGCTTGTAATCTTGATTCTTTTAAGGCGTTCACCCTTGTAAACCGCTATAAGTTCAAGCTCAGCATCATGATACATTTCATTCTTAGGATCAGGTGTGATTTTGATAATTTTTGCTTTAGCCACAAATTCGGACTGTTGGAAATTTTCGGTGAGCCCCCGATTTACACAGGAGCATGCATAAGCCCCGATAGAATTGAGGACTAAGATAGTTAAGAGTAGAATGTTGAATTTTGCCATTAGTCTTTGCTTGTTAAAATAAAGATGATTAATCCTCTGGTTTTCCATAAATGCAATGTTAGAAAGACATTACTTTAAATGGCGACACCAGCAATGTGTTGCCAAAAGCCATGTGTTTCCTTCGTTTCTAAAACCAATCAATTATACTTTTTGGCGAAATACCCAGGTAAAGAAAAAATAGTAAATTAGAGATATGGTAAACTAGAATAAAAATGATTCACAAGATTTTTAACATACTAATTTTTGTGATCCTGATGCCAGGTTATATTCACGCTCAAGGGCCGCGTTTTCAAGAGGCGTATGAGCGCAATTCTCCCGTTTTCTTGGAAAAAGTCATAGCAGCATGGGCCAAGGAAATTCGTCCAAAAACTATTAAAGAAAGGTCGACATTTAAAGAGCATGTTAGACAAGGATATGCTGTTTTTGAAGCTTTCTTCGATCCAAAAAACCTGGCTCAGCTTGGAGGATCTCAAATTGGATATGACGCCTATTTGAATGATCGCTACGCAGTCATAGTTCCACAACTAAACATCTACCAAGCAGATAAAGTGTATTATAGTGTAGAAGAGACCAAGCAATATACAATTGCAAATATCAATAAATATGTCCAGGATAAATATAAAACAGATTTTATTCGGAAGGTTCTGAAAGGGGATGCAGAGCATATCCTGACACATTACGGACCGTACGGACTTGAAGTTAAGGACTCGACGACCAAATCAGTTGAAAATGTATTGGACTTTAGGCCGCGAATGCTTGTGGAAGTTATACCACTATATTTGACGGAAAAGTATGATGCCGCGTTGAGGAACTTTCTTGGTAACGAAACTACTACCTTTGGGCAAAGTGGAAATTTAGGATCGTCGCAGGCGACGGGCGGCAGTCTAAAGAGAATAAATTTCCTAAAGCAAATTATTAAAGTGTTTCCCGGACACTGGGGAGGTAATTGGGAATTGGCAACCCCACCTAAGGTTAACCGAATTACTTTTGATAAAGAGATGAGATATGCCATGATTAGCTACGAATTAATATACGAGGGGGGGCGTGCATTCATGGAATATAAAAAAGGAAAGTGGGAGTTGATCACAGCTAAACGTACATGGCAGGAATAGCGCTGCTTTGAGAAAAGTATGAAAGTGGTTTTTTAAATTTTAGCGCACAAGAAAGCTTTACTTTTGCTTTTTCGTTACCTCAAAAACCTGATAGCAGGCTTATAAAACACACGCTTCCCCTGATAGCTTCTAATGCTATTGATTACAATAAAAGCGCCATTGACGACATACAGAATGGGCGTCAACAATACTAGCAAAAGTTCTGCTCCATTGAAACCTTGGAAACCAATACCAGGAAGGCTAAAGTCGACATGGAAGATTAAACCAAGGAACAGAAAGGCATAAATCAGAAATATCAACAGGCACCATGATATTTGAAAATTCAACAGGCGTTTTCCCATTTCATTCGCATACTTTATTTTATCTCTCTTTAAAATCCATATGGCAAGCGGCACGATGATTCCAAGCAAGGGGAATACAATAAAACTCAATGCAGACAAGTTGAAAAATGCCAAAAATCCTTTGTCTTCCTGCTCAGTCCAGTCTATCAGTTCATCGGGTGTGACATTCAAGGCAATGGCAATTCTCTTCAGCGTATCACCCCTCGGATCTGTTTCGCCGCTTTCGATTCGCTGTACAGTTCGCAGATTAATTTGTGCTGTTTCAGACAATTTTTCCTGACTCAATCCTCTGCGGAATCTTAAGTCTTTAATTCTTTGGGCTAATTCAATATTTTTCATTTTTTTTAAATTTATGCCTCAAAGGTATAGTAAGCCCTTATTTATTTCTTAAGACTTGTTTACGGCATATTTACGGCATATATGTCCGGGCCATATTTAATGAAAATATAGGCCAGTGATACAAAAATTTATTTAGCATCATTACCACAATTCGAAATAAAATAATAACCTTAGGCATCAACGTTATTTATAAAAATAAAAAAATTGGCCGGGCTTGGTTAATTTGATAAAATTCAACAATTAGTGTTCATACTGGTTAGCCCGGCCATACTTTAAAAATTTCATTTTCATTAAAAATAAAGATATTAAAGCTAAATTTGATCAGCAAGTCAGAGCATTAACTGGAGGAACTATAGATATGGGCATCATCAAATGCCGTGTCGGATTTCCCATCAAGCTGTTCAATGGGTGTCACGGTAACTTCACCATAATCAATTGAAAGCCTCCTGGCTACCTGCATCATCCATGTGAAGAAACTCAGATTGCCAGAAAACCTTCCAATATCAGTTTGGATCTTAGATAATGTACTTTGTAATATTTCGTTAGATTGAACTGGACAAGAACGCATCCTTGCAATCATTCCGTAGAGAGAAGCCCCGTAGTACTTTCTCAATAGCTTTTCTCCCCGAGGATCCCCCACAACAAGGTATTGGATCATTTGCCCCTCTATTAAGGGACAATTATCCTGAGGTCAAATTAAGCCATATCCTTTACCTACCAAAAGGTTTTTTGATTGAACATTATCCCTTACAACCATGGCGATTATCAAACCACACCACATCATAGCAATCGGCGCCTCCGCGGGTGGTATGGTTCCTTGCAGGGCAGATTGATAGTTATGGCTTTGCTGACTGTGCCTGAGGTGAAGTAAAGAGTCAGTTTGTTTAGGTGTTACTTTTGAGGCAACAATACCAGCCGGATGGAGTTATCCTCATTTAAAAATTTTTGCGCTGCGGCTCTGGTGCTTTCTGTTGTTACAGCATTCAGTCTTTCCTTATATATTAGTATCTGGCTGATATCACCGCCATCCTTTAGCCGGCTTGTGATGTAATTAAGCCAAAAGTTGTTATCCCGCAGACCGAGTTCAACTTGCCTCTGTTGTTCTGATTTGTGTTTGCGGAGATCGTCTGCAGTGGCTCCGTTAACCTTAATTTTATTAACTTCTTCTAATGAAGCGTTAATTAGCTTGTCAACATTGGCTGTGGAACATTTAAAAGATATGGTAAAATAATAATGTGAATTTGGATATTTCGTTAAGCGCAGACCCACCTTAGGACTATACACTCCACTTTCTTTTTCGCGCAAGCGCTCCAGAATTTTTATCTCCAGAGTGGATTTAACTGCCGCCAGCTGCATGTTGTTGTCGGGAGTGAAGTCATAATCTCCATGTATGTATAATTCTACGCTTGCCTTATCTTCGAGTCCTTTATAAACAGTTTTACTTATTTTCCCGTTTGGAGGTCTAACGCCGTTATCGGAGAAATTTTGAGTTCCCTTTGAAGCGGGTAAAGAAGCAATATACGTCTCAATAAGTGGTTTTATGCTATTCACATCAAAAGAGCCGACAATTACAAAAGTTTGCTCGCCTGCATCAGCAAAACGATCTTTGTAGAATTCAAAAGCTTTGTCTAAAGACGCCTGGTCAAGATCTTCCAGCGTCATAGGCATACCCCGGTTGTGGTATGAGGAGAGTACTGCTTGAATGGTATCTGCAAATACACTACCGGGATCTGTATTTTTATTGGCAAGTTTCACCCTGTAATCGTTAATGTTTTTGTTGAAAAACTCAGCATCTTTACGTGGATTAATGGCATACGCATACACCATCTGAAAGGCTGTTTCAAGATCTTTCCATGAGGCACTCCCGCCAAAGCCCTGGTAAAGATCATTGATATAAGCACTGCCCCGTCCAGTAGTTCCCGCAAGCAGTTTATTTAATTGTGCAGTGTTAAGCTCTCCTACGCCGCTTTCGGGAATTATATTTACCATTTGTACGGATTTATAATCCTGATCATTTGCAAGAGAAGTGCCACCTCTGGAGAATGAAGTGAAGATGATCTGATCATTTTTAAAATCAGTTGGTTTTAATAATACTTTTACGCCGTTGCTTAGTTTAAATTCCGTAAGCCCGATACCATCAATTTTACTTTCAGCAATAATTTTACCGGCAACAGGCTTCGTTGTAAGCAAGGGCTTATTTACAACATCATCAACATACCCTGTAATACCCTTCCCGGCAGTGTTTAACGCTGCAATTAATCGCGCTTGGGTAGGCAGGCTGGCCTTTTCTTTCTCAGGGGCACGTACCACAATAATCTGGTTTTCTTTAGTAATCAGGGTTTTTGCCTGTGCATTTACTTCATCAAGAGTAATATTCCCCATTTCTTTCTGATTTTGTACATATAAAAAATCTATTGAAGGGATGCTGGTTCCGGTGAGAAAATTGTTGAGATACTGTTGTACAAAGGCTGATGAGGGTGTCTTATCTTTTTCTTTATACTGCTTTTCTGATCCTGCAAGAATATTCTTTTTGACTACATTCAATTCAGACTGCAGGAAGCCGAATTGGTGTACCCTTTCATTTTCTGCAAGACCTGCGGTGAAAGCTTTTTCAAGGGTTGACCCTGTAGCAGAGACCACCGTGGTTTGCAATGCATTAATGCCGGGAACAAGCCCTTCCTGATAGGCTCCGTAACTGCTCTCAATAAAAATAAATGGCGCATTTCCCTTCTGCAATAGCTGTTGCAGCCTGGCACTTAACATGGTGTTGATCATGGCATATATCAACGTTTTCCGGTAGCCGGCAATTGTAGTGGCTACCTTTGAACGTTGTTTGTATATGATTTGCGCAACGTTATAAGTTTGCTCAGGATCCGTAATGATCTTTACCAGAGGTTCTTTGTTATCGGGCAGATCATAGCTCTTACGGATTCTTGGATTTACAGGATTAGTCAGATCTGAGAAATTAGCTATGATTAATTGTTCGGCTTCATTTACATTAAAATCACCCACTGCAATTACTGCCTGCAAATTGGGCCTGTACCAATCTTTATAAAAACTTATAATTCTATCATGAGCGAATGTCTTCAAGATTTCCAGTTTACCGATAGGAAGGCGGTTTTCATGGCGTGAACCTTTTAGCAGCAATGGAAACAATTGTTTGCTCATGCGTTCCTCTGCATTTTTACCGCGCTCACGGTCTTCTTCTATGATTACACCACGTTCATTGTCTATTTCTTCTCCGTCCATCACCACTTTGCCTGCCCAATTGGCAAGAATCTTAAATCCGGTTTTGAAAACTTCTTCATCATCAGTAGGGATGGGTAATTGATAGACTGTTTGATCAAAACCTGTATACGCATTCAGATCGGCGCCAAACCGGACACCGGCCTTTTGAAGATAGTTGATCATTTCATTTTTAGGAAAATCCTTAGTTCCGTTAAAAGCCATGTGCTCGGTAAAATGAGCGAGTCCCTGCTGGTCATCGTCCTCCATTAATGAGCCGATTCTGGTTGCTAGGTAGAGTTCGGCCCGTTTATTCGGTTCAGTGTTTTTTCTGATGTAATAGGTAAGGCCGTTAGAGAGTCTGCCTATTTTGACATTAGGGTCGTTAGGAATTAATGGATCAGTGAGTTTTTTAGCTGTTCCTGTGAGTGTTTTTTTTGTTAATTTAGTTTTCTTTTGCCCATGAACTGAAACATTAAGTGTCAGTAACATTGCTAGCGCAAGGCTAACTACATTTAAATACTTTGTCATAATAGATTGGTTAATATTGCTTTAGAAGTTGCTTATGGCTTTGCAAGTATTTCTGCCAACTTGCTATGTAATTCTTCTCCTCTGATGTCCTTCGCTATAATTTTACCCGTTGGGTCAATTAAGAAATTTGCAGGAATGCCTTTAATGCCATACTTTTTAGCTACTTCATTGTCCCAAAACTTCAAATCAGAAACATTTGCCCAGTTTAGACCATCTTTTTGAATAGCTGCCAGCCAGTCTGCCTTTTTTCCAGGCCTGTCTAAAGATACTCCAAGCACTGTAAAATTTTTGTCTCTATAGTTGTTGAAAGCCTTGACTAAATTTGGGTTTTCCTCACGGCACGGACCGCACCATGAAGCCCAGAAGTCAAGAAGCACAAATTTTCCTTTGAAGTCTGACAACTTAACCGGTTTGTCATTCACGTCATTTTGCGTGAAGTCCATCGCTACCGACCCAACGTTTGTGTTGTTAGAGGCATTAAATGCCTGCCCGATTTCTATACCCAAACCGCTGGATTTTAAAACAGGGTCTAGCATAGCATAGGCGTTCTCTGCTTCAACCATTTTTTCAGGATTTTGTAAGAGTTGACCAACGGTCATTAAACTGATGTATGACTTTGGGTTATTGGAAATGAAGTTTAAAAAAAGTGGGACCAGCTCATCAGAAAGTTTCTTGTAACGTTCATTCAGCGCTGACACGATAGTTTTATCCTGTTTCTCCTGGTTGCTCAGTTTGTTGTATTCTGCTGGGATCGCTGAAAGCTTATCGGTAATTGATTTGATGTGCGCATTGAATTTCTTGTCGTCTTCATTGATTGCTGATCCGAGGATTATCGAATTTTTCAATGAATCGGCGCTCTCCAGTTTAATCGGTGCTGCTTCTATGTATAATGAGATCATGTCTACAATTTCTCCCGGCAGGGGAGTCGCGGAAAAAGGACTTTTGTTGACGATCAGATTAGCCTTTGTTGGTTCTGAGATTTTACCCTTGAAGCTGAAATTTCCTGCGCTGACCTGGGCAGAATCGCTTACATTACCTTCTTTGGTTTTGTATATCAAATAGACTTTGTCGCCTTGCTTTAAGCCTTCCACGATTCCCGTGATGCTGAAGGCCTCCTGGGCCTGTAGTGACACAGGCAGTATGCCCAGCAAGCTAAATAATAGTGTTTTCATGCAATTTAAGTTCTTTTTCATTTTTATTGTTGTTATTTGTGTTTGTAGAAATGATTGGCGCTGATCAGTTGCCTGAGTTCAGCAATTCCAAAATGCCTTCATTCTCGATGATGATCATCCCTTGCCGGTCGCTGGTAATCCCTTCTTTTAGCTGGTAGCTATATTTTGGCACTCCGGCTTCCAGTGTAGTAGGAAGAAATGCGAAGCGGACATTATTGGCTGATTTTTTCAACGCTTCTCCCACTTCGATGATATGCGTGGAAACGATAAAGAAGCAGTTGTGGTAGCGGGCCATAGACTCCGTGACAGCCAGTGTGGCGTCGTATGCATCTTTTACATTGGTTCCCTTGAACAATTCATCAAAGATGACCACCATATTCTTTCCGCTGGCGATAGCGCTTGCTGCCTGTTTGACCCGTAAGACCTCCGCGTAAAAGTGACTATAGCCAAGCTGGATGTTATCTGGTACGTTTATGGAGGAATACAGACCATCGAGTACAGAAAAGCGCATTTTTCCTGCCGCTAGCGGAAATCCCATATGGGCGAGGTAGACGGCAATTCCAAAAGATTTCATAAAGGTAGACTTGCCGGCCATGTTGGCGCCTGTAAGAAAGAGCATCTGGGCGGCGCCGTCTAACTTCAATGCGTTCGCAACTCCATTTTGGAGCCCCGGATGTCTGATGGCTGAGGCCTCAATAATTCGCGCATCACCCGGCAGCGCCTCTGCATAGGTAAATCCCCGCTCAGCCGCCACATAACTTACGCTAACAAACACGTCCATATGATAAATACATTTCAGCAATTCACTCATCTGGTCGCATAGGGTATGATTGAGCAGCCAGTGGTATTGGATCACTTTGCGCAGCGGCAGGAACCTTCCGACTGTTTCAGCCAGTAAATGCCTCAGTCGCTCATCGCTCAGGATCGTTTGCGACCGGGCGGCGAGCGCGATATTCGGAAGTTGGGCAAGGAGCTCTTTAAGATGGGCGATCGCCTGGATTGTGGTGCTTAGCTCGGCCTGCAGCAGCGCATATCTGTCGTCTAGGGCTACAGTGCCGAGTATTTTTTTAGTAATTATGCCCCCGGCCATCGACAGCCAATTGTCTGATGTTCCTGCTGTAAGATAGTTTTCTACGCCCTGGAAACTTGCCTGCTGGAAATTCATTTTCAGTTTTATTCCACCGAAATACGCAAACAACAGGCTGCGTTTATTGATCTCTTGGACATCTGCCAATGGTTCTCTAAACATTTTCTCCAGCAAACGCTCGCCCCCCCGGGTTTTGGTCCTGTTGAAAATGCTGAAAACAGATTGAGGATTGAACTTACCCAATAAGTTCAGATCGTCTAAGGTTTGTTTATCCGCTAAAAAATTCATGCGTTATAATTAGCTTTAAGTCCATCATCGAGAATATCAAGGATACCTTCATTTCTGACGATGATCATTCCGTGGCGATCGTCTGTCACGCCTTCACCCAATTGGTAGGTGTAAATCGGTTTATTGCCCTCCATTTTTGTCGGCAGATATAAAAATCTAACATTAGTGCACTGTTCTGCCAAAACCGGCGCGGCTTCTATGATGTGTGTGGATATCACAAATAAACTGCTGGTCTTTGTAGCGAATGCTTTGGTCACTGCAATCGTAGCTTCGTAGGCATCTTTTACGTTGGTGCCCCTGAACAACTCGTCAAACACGATTAGCAAGTTTTTCCGCGCACTAAGTTCTTGTGCGATTTTTTTGACACGTAACACTTCTGCATAAAAATGGCTTGCGCCCATCCCCAAATTGTCGGGTAGATTTATAGTGGTATAGATTCCGTCAAGTACACTAAATTCCATTTTTGTAGCGGGAACTGGAAATCCCATGTGTGCCAGGTATAAAGCGATACTAAAACTTTTCATAAATGTACTTTTCCCTGCCATATTAGCTCCGGTTAAAAAGAGTACGTTTCCGCCGGCTGTTACCTCAATATTGTTTCCTTTAGCTTCTTTAACTTGCGGATGGAATACACCATCCATTTTTACCTGCCACGTGTGCTTACCGCAGAGTTCAGGGAACACAAGTCCCCGCTCATTTACAATCAATCTGATGGAAGTATATATATCCAACAGGTACATGTAATGCAGTAATTTTCTAACCTCCTTTTCATATTTGAATCTTAACAGTGCATCTATCTCTACCATATCGTTATGGGAAAACTTTAACTTGCCATTTTTCCATATCGTTTGGAACGTTATGGTAGCCAGTAAACGCTTGATATCTTCTCTTTCTGAATCATAAGCTGCAAAATCGAAATGGGTAGTTGTAAACTGACTTAGCGTTGAGAGTAGCCCCACAAGCGCTTTAATTCCATTGTAGATGATGGCTTTTACAGGATCTATGCTAATTAAATTTTCAAGGCGGTTACCCAACGAAACTTCTTCATGTACCAGTTTTGATCTTGCGTCGGTGTTAGACAAGTAGGTTTCTACTGGATCAAAGTTCATTGAATCAAAAGGAAATGAGACCTCGTTAGTGCAAAAATACCTGAAGATACTAAGCCGCTGAACTATGTCCCTTTCTGCGGCTAATGGATAATTAAACATTTCCTCTAGCAGACCCGATCCACCACGGGTGGAACACCTATTAAACATATTATACAGCGAATCACTGCCGTGACGGCCAAAAATGTTTAAGTCGTCAAGCGTTTGTTTATCTGTTGAAAATGACATACTTATTTTCTTTTTCTTCTTAACAGTAACACCACCGCTAAGGCAATTAATATGGCCGGGAGTATCCAGTGGTAGCCGATTTTTAACATTTCTACAGTCTCCAGTTTTACATTTAAAAGCCGGTCTTCCTCTCTCTTGTGATTTGCATCAATCGGAAATTTGTCATCACTCAGCCATCTGAACACTCCCATGGTAAACAGGAAATTGTTTACTTCTACCTGAGATCCAGTAAGCACACCAGTGCTCATAAAGTCGGCATCACCGCTAACCACAATTCTTTGGGGTCTGCCATTTATCTGACGTGATAATCGAACGACTAACGGAAATGAGCCTTTGAGGTCTCCTTCAGCAGCCTGAAAAGTAAGTGTGCCAGTGTATTTTGCGGGGGGACCCACAGGTCTTCTCCCTCTTCTTGTGGGAGCCGTATTCATAGAGGAGGCATCAGCATCAACAGTCATATCCGGATCGAGCTTGTTGTGCTTGAGCCAACCGGTCTTTGAATCGGAGTTAATCAGCGGTTCGATTTTAAATCCGGTATTATTGGCGTACGCAATACCCGTAACGCCTTGCAGATTCGTCATGACGCTATCCTGAATTGAGGTTTTTAATAATGGGAACATTTCTCCGGCTACTTTTTCTGGGATGTTAAATGCATTGTCCGGAGTAGTTTGAGGATTCTGCTGTACGATTTGTCCCTGCATTAAAGATAGGTTCAATAAATCCAGAACAGGTTGAATGATGGTGTTCCGGCCAGGTTCACAGTTAATCAGTACATTGCCTCCGCTACTGATGTATTGTTTTAGTTTGCTCAGGGCCGTTTCACTATAATTGAATTTTGGGTCCGAAATCACCAGGGTTGTAGTTCCCGATGGAATGTTCTGTTGATCTAACTGTATCGTATCGCTGTCGAAGCCCTGGTTGATTAATGAATATCTGAATGTTTTTTGGTTAGCAATAACCTGGTAGTCCCTGCCGCTGTTTCGATGGATGTTTCGCTCTAAGTTGCCGGTTACAAAAAGTATTTTAGGCAGCTTTTTCTCCACCAGACGTTTAAAGGCAGCCATAACTTCAGATTCTGAAGGGAATGTCTTCATGTCGTTGTATATCCTGAGAAATGTGGATTTATCCTTCCATTTCAGATGAGCGACATATCGGTTCGATTCAGGGTTCAGGTCAATAATTTTATTAATGTCTGCTGGCGTTTTTATCGATGCGCTGTCTAACCTATAGGCCTTAATAATTTTGCCCGCTAACGAGGGTAACGGCTCTGTCTGATCTTCTGCATACATACTGTTGGATTCCAGATTTTTGTTATAGTATTGCACATATTTAAGACTGATGTCGTTCTTAAACCGTATATACTTGTCCCACCGGGCCAGTTCTTTATTTCGTTGGTTAGGGAACCCCAGTTGAGCCATGGGGTGAAGGATATTATTATAAATAGTAACCTCAAGGGGGGCACCCTTTAGTTCTTTTACAATTTTTTGCGAATTCGGCGATAATGTGTTTTTTTTGGTGGCGGTAACGTCAGCGTATCCTGTAAATGACGGCAAAGAAGTAAGATATCCGATCAGTAAGGCAGAGCCGATTACTCCCGCAGCACGCATGAGGATGATCTGCTTAGATTTTGACTCCATTCCTGCTTTCAGTTTTATGATACTTAACCCGAGGAAAATATAAATGATTACAATAAAGTAGAGTACATCCTTGGTGGTAAGGAGCCCGCCGATCAGTCTATTAGCCCGCCCCTGCATGGACAGATAATACGTTAAGTCTCTGATGAAATCGATGTTTTGCCAAACTTCGCCTACTAAGGAAAGAATTCCAATCATCACAAAGGTGCTGATAGCGGCGACTACCTGATATGCGGTAAGGCAGGACATAAATAAACCAATGGATGCATAAGCAAGTACTAACAGATAGATTCCCAAAGCACCTGATAATAACATTGGTAAGTCGGCAAGATGAATGTGCGCACTTGCTGAGCATATAAAGATCATGATGATCAGGATCAACAGTAAGGAGTAGATCATTATCCCTAAAAATTTACCAAAAACAATACTCCTTACCCGAATTGGTGATGAGTAGAGTAGGCGAATGGTACCGCTGCTTGTTTCCCTGCTCATGATACTCATGGTAAGCAAGGGGATAAAAAGATACATTTTCTCCATTACTATGGCAAAGAAGCCGTCCATGCCTGTAAAAATTGAGGCGGTTATCGAATCGTCACTTTTTGTTCCTGGAGGCATGATGTCCATATAAACAGCCAAATCATAAAGTGTTTGTGTGTAGGCAAGGCCACAGGTAATCAAAAAGATAGTCAGTAAAAACCAGGCGATGGGAGAATAAAAAAGAAGTTTTAGCTCTGTTTTTGCAATTTTAAATATGATTTTCATTATGCAGATTTAGGGTTAGATAATAATTTGAAGATTTCATCGAGCGCCGTTTTGTCCAGATTTAGGCCCCGAAGCCCCCATCCCTTTTCAATGCATATTGCTGCTACTTGTTCTATTATTAATTGATCTCCTGAAAAGTATAACCTTACCTGACGCGATGTTAAAAATTCTACTTTATTAACGCCGGGGATTTCCAGCAAAACCGATTCTGCAGGAGGATTTTCCAACTGAAGCAATAAGCTATGTGGCTCAATGTAATTATTGAAAGCATCCATCGTATCTGAGAAAACGATTTGCCCATTTTCGATCATCTTAATATCCCTACATAATAACTGGACTTCTGAAAGGATGTGCGACGAAAATATTACGGCCCGGTCGAGTGCAATATCTTTAATCAGGCTGCGTACTTCAATGATTTGATTCGGGTCGAGACCGTTTGTGGGCTCATCAAGCACTACCAATTTAGGTTTATGCACGATAGCCTGGGCAATTCCTACCCGCTGTTTATAACCGCCAGAGAGGTTTTTAATCAGTCGGTGGCTAAAATGATCTATACCGCATCGTTCCTTTGCTTCTTTGATCGCTTTTGATTTAATGTCTTTGGGCATTAATCTCAGATCTGCGCAATAGCTCAGGTATTCATCCACGGTAAGGTCCACATATAGTGGCGGATTTTGAGGAAGGAATCCGATCTCCCGTTTAGCCGCTATCGGATCTTTTCTGGTGTCTATTCCATTGATCAAAACGTTTCCCTTAGTTTGATTGAGCGAACCACAAATGATATTCATAGTGGTAGACTTGCCTGCGCCGTTTGATCCGAGCAATCCTGTGATGCCTCGATCATGGATTTCAAAATCAATATCGCGTATCGCCCACGCGGTTGCGTAGCGGTGCGAAAGGCCTTCTATTTTTAATATGGGTCTCATGTTTTCTGTTTTTATTTTCAAAAGGGCTCCCTTCCCAAAGGTTGAAAACCTTTGGGTGAGCTAATAATTAGGCTTAATTTTTATGGATTGTCTGGCAAATTCGGGCTCATGGATGTAATCAATAGTGGCCACTTTAAAACCAGCCGGTTCGGTTGGTTTAAGGTATATTCTGTTATTGATCCAATATCGTCGAAAAGCAGATGTTGAAACTGAATCCCTGCAAATAAGGGATCAACAGACTGCCTTCGCATATCAAACCAACGCATGCCCTCCATTGCAAATTCGCGAACTCTTTCGTCAAATATAAATTTAATCAGTCCAGTCCGGTTACTAGCGATGAGCAATGGAACAGTAGCATCAGCGGAAGGCATGCGGTTGGACCGAAAGTTTTGAAGGGCACTCACAGCGCCAGACAGGTCGTTTAATCTCGCTTTACATTCTGCAATCAACAGATAAACCTCTGGCAACTGTAAGCCCATCCTGGAATAAAAGGTAGCATATTTCCTGACGTGTCCGTTTGCATTTGGTGAAAAATCTGGATTTTGATCGGTATATAAAAGCAAGCGTAAATCGGAAGGTTGATATAGGGCCTGTGCCCATGGGGCTAAAATTAGCCCCTCATGAGCAGCGGTATTAGCAAATATTTTTGAAAACACCGATTCACGTACATCCGTAAAGTTTTGGCCGGGAAAACCACCTGGACCCGAGATTGGGTCCGTTGGCTGGAAAGTACCGTCGGGTTGGAAAGTTTGATTGTAATTGTATAGCGACTGTCCATTAGATAGTGATTCGGTTAACGTCAGTTCTAACAAAGGTAGTGCTTTAGCATAATCACCCATGTAAACATAAACTTTTCCCAACAGCCCCATTGCCCCAGCTTTGTTGAACCGGACAGGGTGAGAAAGTCGGCTCGGCAATAATTCAATCGCTTGGGTTAAGTCTGAAACTATAAAATCGTAAGTTTCCCGAAGTGTGCCCCTTTTGAAATCCTTAAAGGTGATGTCGGCTACGGTACTGAAGGGCATCCCCATATCTGTAGCCGCAGTAGCCGAATTGTATGGTTTACAATAGAAATTCGAAATGTTGAAGAGTGTCCAGGCCCGGGTAGCGAGTGCTTCTGCGCGCAATGCTGTTTTCTGTTCTTGTGTACCTTCATCTGAAGACATCACTTCCTTAATGATCTTGTTAGCGATATACATCATGTCTGAATACCCCAATCCGGAGGGATTTTGTATCACGTCCGCCCCCGCGTACCCCATTTCTACCGTATCAGCCCATTTAAAAAGGCGCTCCCGGATGGGATTCATATTCAAAAAATAAGAGGCTTCGGCCGCTACTTCGTCTCCCATATAAACCGCAGGAATCCACCCCGCAAACGGTGTAAAATATAATTTCGGTGAATTGAGCATCTTTGCATAATCCTCAGTGGTCGTCGCTAATTTTCTCCCCTGGGGAACTACTTCCAGAAAGCTTTTCTTACAGGATAATAAACAAAGGGTTGCGAACAGTATAATTAAAATTTTTAAATTTTTCATCTTCAGTTTTTTATAAGGTAATGTTAACTCCAATTGCATAGGCATGTCGGAAGGGTGGCAGTGCCCGGTTTTGTCCAACAGTCTGATATTCCGGATCCATGTCAAACTTATTGGCTTTCCATAACATAAAATTTGAGGCCTGCAGGAAGATGTCGAACTTCTGTATTTTCAACGATCGAATCAGCGTCTGTGGCAGTTCGATTGCCAGGGAGACGTCCCTTAGTTTCAGGTAATCTGAGCTAACCATGTTGATGTCACCTTGAGTCCAATATTGCACACTTCTTCTGGTGAAATGTTCCTCGATGGAGGGTTCCCAGGAAGGAATGTTTGTAAAGGCTTCATCACCTGGTTTTTTCCAGCGGTCTGCAAAATACGCTGGCACGTTACCTCCTATTCCATGAAGCTGGGAAGTAAATCTCTCAGTAAAATACTCACTCGAAACATCCCTGCGCATCATTCCGCCAAACTTCCCTGTCAGATTTAGCGTAAGCGAAAGTAGCTTGTAATTAAAAACGTTACTAAGCCCTAAAGTAAACGGGGAGTCAGCAGTGCCCATATAAACAATATCTTCTACTTTGGTGATAAGTGGCGTTTTGGTGATGCTGTTATCAGCCAGATAGATTTGGGGATCGCCCATTTGATCGAGTCCGGCATATCTGTAAGCGAATACTGAATTCAGTGGAGAACCGATTTTGATTGCGCCTGAACCTATATAAAAATCGCCCATTTCTATTCCGGGAGGAATCTCCACAAACTCTAATAATTTATTCCTGTTATAAGAGGCTGTTAAATTCGATTCCCAGACGAATGAGCGAGTTTTAATGTTTTCTGAACGTAACGTCATTTCGAGCCCTCGATTTTTAAGCTTTCCTAAATTGCCCCAGTAATCAGAAAAACCTGTGAGTGGAGTGGTGGTAATGCTGCGCAGCAGGTCGGTACTTGTACGATCGTATGCCTCGATACTTCCTGAGAGCCTGTTGTCCAAGACAGCGAAATCCAGACCCAGATTGACGGTGGTGACCGTTTCCCAGCTAATTGTCATGTTTCCTGGAGAAGCAAGATCAAAATATCTTCCATTGATCGCATAGGGATCAGTCCCTGACGGACTTCTCAAAACATCATATGCAGAGGCTTGGTTGGTGTAGGGTGACAGTCCCTGAACACCGTAACTTCCGCGGATTCCCAGTTGGCTTAGCCATTTTATATCGCTCATAAATGTTTCCTGCCCAAGCAGCCATTTGGCCCCCACGCTCCAAAAGGGTTTGTTTTGCCGGGATATTTCAGTTCCAAACATACTTGACCGATCTTGTCTCCAACTCATATCCAGCATATATTTACTGTTGAGTGTGTAATTAGCCAGCGCAAAGATGGAAGCTATTCGATTTTCGTGAATTGATTTAGATACAGGATCTCCTCTGAGTCCGTTTCTTGCGCCAGTTACGGTTCCGGAAATTCCATTCCTGAGTTTTACAAAATCAGGTTGCTGCGGATAAGTTTGAGTCTCGCGATCAAACCCGTATAATGTATTTCCATCAAACATCGAAGTATTGGAGGTTGCCTCCTGACCCAATTGCAGGCTAAACATGTCCAGACCCTTACGCAAATTGGTTTCATAGGCAATCCTGTTCCTGATGGTAAAGGCAGAGAGGTTTATATTTTGGGCGGTGAGCGTCCCGCCGGTGGTTGGAAGGTAGTAGATGGGATCTGTGTTAAGCGATGGGGCCACCGTCCAGTCCACAATCTGTGATCTTCCGACAAAGCTTCGATTGTCAGTAAATAGTTCAGATTTGCCGTAGGTGCGCTGCAAACTGTAATTACCCTGAAATTTTAAACCCTTTAGGATTTTAACATTCAGGTCGCTCGTTAAATTAACATAAGTGGAATTGCCTTTTGAATTAATTAGGCCAAACTCATTTAAGGGAGTATAGCCAAGGTTGATCCGGCTTTTTGACTGATAGAGGTTTGTCGTTGAATCGTTAAGTCCGTTGGCATAATTCATTGGTATGGCATTGCCATTTTTGTCTTTTATGAGCTGGTATGGCAGCAACCGTTGCAGCTGAACGTTTTTATCTTTCAGAACGTTATTGGCGATGTTGGAGATGAGGTTGATGCTAACTCGTTCTTTGATGTTAAAACTCTGGTTTAGGTTAAGCAGGTATTGGTTAGATTTGTTTCCAATAGTCGACCCTTCAGCGCCAATGTATCCTAAAGAACCAAAAAAAGTATATGATTTGGTTCCTCCGGAAACACTAAGTGTATGATTGTTAGTGAATGCAGGTTGTGATAACGCCCTGAATGTTTCCTCGGTCGCATTGATAGCCCCTAAGCTGTCTAACCTGCCGGCAGCTGTTGTACCCGAGATCCGACCTCTGTATTGATCGTACAGAATCTGTTCATGAGGGGCGATTACATGTCGTCTGTTCGATAAGGTCTGCCAAGGGAAATTGACAGGGTCAAAAGTTTCGCGGGCTGTTTTCAGGTATTGCTCCGTAATCATTTCATTAAGGTAACCAAAAAATGGCCTCCCTTGATAATTGGAATTTGCGCTGTAATTGACGGTAAGTTCTTGATTAATTCTACCAGATTTGGTCGTAATAACAATTACGCCGTTAGCCGCCCTAGAGCCCCATATGGCGCCGGCGGCGGCATCTTTGAGCACGGTAATGTCTTGAATATCTTCTATATTTATCGCGTGAAAGCTTGCAACGGGCACGCCATTAACAACATACAGCGGCTGGGTTTCTGTATAAACTGAACCTTTTCCGCGGATGGTCATCTTCCTGGTATTAGTAGGGCCCGTAAAAACGCTTCCTGCGATGCTTTGTCCCTCCCCGTCGAATTCTAGTTGCAACCCTGCCACTTGACCTTCCAGTCGTGTCAAGACATCTTGCGTACCCACGCGTCTGGAAAATACCTTCATGTCGGGCTTGCTGACAGCCCCGGTAGCCCGCTCTTTCGAAAAATTCTGAAAACCGGTTTGGATGACTACTTCGGTTAATTTCTCGAGACTTACCTTAAGCACGATTTTATTTATCTCCGGCATATTTTTGGTCATCACAAAAGCATGTCTCTCGTATCCTACAAATCTCACTACAACCATATCGCCTTCCTCTGCATCCAGTTCAAAAAAACCATTTTCGTCGGTTGTGTATTTGGCAGAACCCGAATTGCCACCTAATTCACCTGAATTAGTCTTGTTTTCCACACCAGACTTTATGACCAATATGCTCGCACCTGCCAGTGGCACACCGAGAGAATCGGTTACCTGACCCTTTAAATGGATCAACGAAGAAGCTGCTGCCGATAAAGGTTGGTGCAGGTTGCGCGATTTAATGGTGATGGTCCTTTCATTTATTACGTACGTCAGCGGCTGGTCGATAAATATTTTTTCAAGCACCTCTTTAAATTCAGCTTGCTGAACATTAATGCTGACCGGGTGTGCCTTATCGATTATGTTATCTCGATAAAAGAATATGTATCCGCTTTGTTGCCTGAGTTCCTGCAATACCGAGGACATCGGCGAGTTGCTGACTTTGAGGCTGATTTTTTGTGCCAGTGCGGATCCGCTAACTTGCAAAAGGGATGCGATGAGTATAGCGATGGTTAGGCGCATAACAAGTAAAATTTTAGGGTATAGCAAACGGCGCATACCTGGTTTTACAGTATAAAATCTGTACATTTGATTAGTTTGGTTCTGTGCAGTTTGCCTGGGTCGTCGAAAACTAATGGCATACTGCGGGTTAAAATTGATTCATTTCATTTCCAAACGCGAACCAGAGGTGTGATACATTTCTGGTTCGCTTTTAATTAACTTTTCTGTCGTAAATATCTAATCATGTTCTTTGGTTTGGTTAGTAATCTAGTTTATTATTAGCTTTTATTTTGTGACATATATTTTCCTGTTTTTTATTCTGAAATGCACACCTTCGGCAGATTCAAGGGATTTCAATACTTTTGTGAGGTCATTAAACCTGGATATCCCTCCACTAAAAGTGTCTGTGGTTACAGGCCCCTGGAAGACCACCTCTACGTCGTACCAGCGCGAAATCATTCTCATTATCGCCCTGATGTTTTCCCTTTCAAATAGAAATTGTTTGTTTTTCCAGGCTATGGCCAGTTCTGTATTGACTTTGCTGACGCTGATGAGTTCCGCATTAACAGCTGCCTGACTGCCTGGTTGAAGTATGTTGGACTGATATTTAGTGACGATTTTGACACTGCCTTCTAACAATGTCGTTTTCTGAAGTGGTTCGTCCGGATAACTGTTGACGTTGAAATGGGTACCCAGTACCTGTACCTCGTGGGTATTCGTAGAAACGATGAATGGTCGCTTTTTGTCTTTTGCGACCTCAAAATAAGCCTCTCCTTCTAAACGGACGTGGCGTTCTTTGTCTCTGTCCAGACCATTGGAGTAAGTAAGACTTGAAGCGGCATTGAGCCAAACCTTAGTTCCATCTGCCAATGTAATCTGATAAGTGCCACCCCTTGGAGTAGCGATGCGCTGCGGACCTGCGGACAATAACAAAGGATCCGCGACTCTGCTGCTGCCCACATCACTTTGGTCGTTATAAGTAAGTTTCGAATCAGAAATGATCACCCCAGTTTTAGCTTCATTCAGCTGAATTACTTTTCCATTGGCAAGCGTTAAGGTCGCACTATTCCGACCCGGACGAATTTGTTCAATCTTGCTCATTTGAACAGGTGCTTTATCAGCATGCTGTCTGGTGTAAAGGTAGTATGAGAGGGACGCGCCAAGAACAAGGAGAACAGAGGCTGCAGCAGCGATTCTAAAGGGTTGGAAACGCCTAACAACCGGTTTAGAATCGATCTGCTGATTGATGTGCCTCGACATTACGCCTTTAATATGCACCATGTCTGGTAAGTCCATCTTCTCGTAACGAAACTGGTCACAGAAAGTATTATATTCGGCGATATCCTGCCTGGAAGCGGTCCTTGCAGTAATTCGTTCCAATAAAGTGATAAATTCGATGTCAGTCATTTTGTTCAAGGACGGGTTTATTCTCCCTTTTTAATATAAGAGTAGTAAACCCGGGCTAACCCCCAAAGACAAATGATCTTTTTTTAATTTAATTTATAGAAAAGTACACCAGAATGAATTTTTTCCGAGGCTTACCTTTAACTTTTTAAGCACGATGGTCATTTGGTTTTCTACAGTTTTCTCAGAGATGTTGAGCTGTTTCGCAATTTCTTTATTAGTTAAATTGGCGCCACGGCTAAGCTCAAAAATTTCCCTCGATCTGGCAGGCAGCTGGCCAACAAATTCTTGAATAAGATAGATCAATTCCTTGAGCTCCAGAGCATGGTCTTCGAATATCTCGGACTGCTTGGGTGCAAATTCCAGAATTTCTGCACGTCGCTTACTCTGTTTGATTAAACTGGCAAGATTAAATTTCACTGCGGCGAAAAGATAAGATTTAAGGAAGCTGATCTTCATATCTTCCTTGTGTTTCCAAAGCCAGATAAATATGTCCTGAACCGCGTCGCGGCAATCATCTTCATCCTTTAGAACAGAATAAGCAAATCGAAAAAGGGGTTCGGCATACCTGTTATAGATTGCATCAAAAGCATGCCGATCGCCTCTTTTAAGGAGGTCGGTAAGCTGTTGATCAGTAAAAGTGCAATAATCGGTCATCCTAATCCTCGTAAAGGTTATCAAAATTACAAAAATAACTTAAGTATTAAGCACTTGCCATTAGAAGGCTGAGTTCTTATCAAGGAAAAGTCCCGGCATTGATGTGGAATACGGGCTGGTAAAAGCGGGCCTGTACGGGATTACTCTATCAGAAACGAGTCGGTAACATCTAATTCGATCTGAAAATTTACCGATGAATGGTTCGAGGGTAAGCGGGTAACTGTGCAGGGCTTA
This sequence comes from Pedobacter psychroterrae, assembly GCF_004331695.1. GTDB lineage: Bacteria > Bacteroidota > Bacteroidia > Sphingobacteriales > Sphingobacteriaceae > Pedobacter > Pedobacter psychroterrae. The sequence continues at coordinate 588,523 of NZ_SJSL01000002.1, forward strand.
AATCCGAACGACCCACATTTGAAAAAAACGCTTGTACTGACCGGGCAAATGATGGGTTTCCCTCGTCAGGTGGGCCAGCATACGGGAGGGTTTGTGGTTAGCGAATGTAAATTTTTAATTTTTTAAGCTCCTGCCTATGGTAGATAACTATGATTTCTAATGAAAAAGCGGATCTTTATACATAAAGATCCGCCTTATATCGGAAAAAAATCCGATCTCGTACCCTTCTCCGGAATCGAATTGATGGCAATAACAAAATATAAACATCTAGGTGGGATTAGCAGTAGTTTTGTTCTCGGGCTTAGATAATGCAAGATCTTTTTTCATGCTATCGAAAACAGCCTTAGTGAGTGCGTGGTTTTGGAACTTTTTAAGGATTTTAATCGAAGCTATCGACAAGTCTGTGGTTAGATCAACCTGGAAAACTGCAAATCCCTCCTTGTTTTTATAGCCTTCAATCATCTCCAAGTTCTCGTTGAATGCAGTAAGATGGAGAGGGTTTGGGTCAAACAGTTTTTTCTTACTCAAATATTCAAGAACCTGTTGCTTTGACGCAATCCCCTTCTGTAATTATAATCTTTTTTGTTAAAGGATAGATGATTCATCATGTTATCCACTTAAGATACGGGAATTATTTGATCAATTTCAAAAAGCTTGTCATGAGTATGATGGTATTGAATGTAATTCTTTGCTGCTTTAAAAAGAATATTTATTTTTGGCCGGGGCAAATCTTGCAGTTTCATCAGTTCGGGATGTAGCGTAGCCCGGTATCGCGCCAGCATGGGGTGCTGGAGGTCGTGGGTTCGAATCCCGCCATCCCGACTTCACAGGACAAGTCAAATTTATTTTTGATTTGTTTTTTTTGTTTTTGTCTAACTCGCTGTTAATCATATATATTAAGTATACCACGGAGTTCACTTTTCCGGTTCGACGTCTGAAACCATCGTAGCTAATATTTTCCGGGTAAATTGCCGAAATAAAGCGCCGATTATCATACAATTCACCACGGTTATATACATCTTCAAGGCTCAATAGTTTTTCTATTTTTCGAAAGGGTTACTCCAAAAAGAGCAACCCTCTTTGAGAGTCAATGCGTTGTCTTCTAACATCAGATCGATAAAAGGTGTTGGAAACGCAACATCACCATAAGCCAGACTATCTTTGAACAACCCCCTAACGATAGAATGCTTCTGATAGATTGTGCATTTATCATAGAAGCCCAACACGTTGGACATCCACGGTAAACTCGTTCAAAGATGGCTTCATGACAATCATACAGCCTAGAAACTCAAGTCAGTTTTTTATGAAAGCTTAATGTTGATTTAACTTCAAGCATCTTTTTATTTGGCAACTTTATATTGGAGCTTCCAGATATGACCTTATCCGTGAATTAATATTTTCCGATTCGGACGTTTCAATTGACCATTGATTCTTTTAACACCTAAGTGATATAATTAGACAGAAAGGGGTCTACAATGTCCCTGAAAAATGGCAAGGCAAGTTATGTAGCATCTTTAGATAAAATGGAAAAAGGATTTAAAACATGGATTGTGTTTGGTACTATCGAAGAAATCAAGTAGTAGGTAAATGCTGTTGCGTGATGAGAGATTTGAATTTTAGAGAATAGTTTTCAACCAAAGGTAGTGTACGGAAAAGTTGAAATATCTTAACTTCAAGGCAGTAATGATCAGCACATCCAAAAATGCAGTCATTGATGAACTCGGGGATATGAGAATCTTACACTCTATCAAGATATTTAACGCTGAAAAATAAATTGCTAATTATTGCCAGTAATTGGATATCGCACTAAACATCCCTATCTGATTACGAATTTTGTTTAGTTGTTAAATTCACCTAACTTGCTGAAAACAGTCTGGCAAATTTAATGATCGAATTGCTTATATGAAATTTAACGAGGATGGTGTAAGGGAAATTCCTTTCGTTTTAGATACAAGTGCAATCAGTAAAATTAGATTGATGCTAGATGACTGTACTAAAACTATTCCCGATTATCCGCAGAACTTCTTTTCCGGAAAAGGGATAGTTATTTGTGCAGGCGGAATTTCTTATCTGACCTGCGCTTGGATATTAATTAATAGACTTAAAGAAGTTAAGTGTAAGCTGCCAGTCGAACTTTGGTTTAGGAGCGGCGAATTATCTCAACTCTCTATTCAAACTTTTAAGTCTTTGGGAATAGAATGCAGGATGTTTGATTCACAGAGCATTGAAAACTTAGACGGCGTTGGTCTAAAACCATTAGCTATTAAATTGAGTAAGTTCAAGGAAATACTATACCTTGATGCTGATAATTTTTGCCTGAAAGATCCTTCCTATTTATTTGATTATGAAAAATACAAAGAGTTTGGCGCGGTATTTTGGCCGGACTATTGGCGGACAGCTAAAGATAATCCAATATGGCAAATTGTAGATAATTATCAATACAATGATTTCGAACAGGAAAGCGGTCAGATAATGATAAACAAAGAGATTTGTTGGAAAGAGTTAAATCTGACGATCTATATGAACAAGGAAAAAAGAATTTTTTATCAATTACTTCTGGGCGACAAGGATACATTTAAATTTTCTTGGAATTTTCTTAAATCAAAGTTTCAAATGATCGGATTCGATGCAGGTAGCTGTGGATTTATTTGCTCCAAAGAAGGTTTTATTGGTAAGACAATGACACAGCATGATCCAAACGGAAACTTGCTTTTTCTTCATAGAAATTTAGGTAAGTGGAATGTAAATGATTCTTCACAGATTATCTGGAAATTTTTACTTAATTTTCAGGATAGTTCACTAGATCGCAAATACTTTCTCTGTGAAAATGACAAACATGGAAAGCATATGAAATTCGGTGGCAATTTTAAGACGAAACTTTTGCCAAAAGGATTTTTAACTATTGAACCCGCATGCTTGGCTAACTTGGCGGTGCTAGCTTCGATGCCATTTTTCCAGGAAGAATTACGAAGTGCCAAAGTTAGGTTGTCTCCTAAGACGTAATAAATCCAATCATGCTGTCAGGTTAATTATCGACTTTACACTTATCTTGATTCGATAATTTTTTTTACATTACATTGAACGAAAAATTGAATTTAAATCTAGCTGATTAATTTATGCAAAAAGCACTTAGGACATTTGTTGTAAATCTTAAAACGCGAACGGATAGGCGAGAGCATATATTACGAGAATTTTCTGATAAGCCGGAGTTCGATGTCACTTTAGTAGACGCGATAACTAGTAGTAGAGGTGGACTAGGCTTATGGCTAACTTTTAAACACATTGTAAGATCCTATGTGTCTCAAAATGATGAATTTATTCTTATATGTGAAGACGATCACATATTTACTGCTGAATACTCTCACAATTTGTTGCAAAATTGTATAATCAAGGCTCAAGAATTTAAAGCCGATATTCTCCTTGGTGGAGTTAGTTGGGTCTCAAGTATCAATTGTGTTCAGGATCATGTCTTTTGGGTAGAGGAATTCTCAGGAACTCAGTTTATGATAGTTTTTAAACAGTTTTATTCTGTTTTAAGAGATGCTAAGATGAATAGTGAAGGTGCAGCTGATTGGAAAGTTGGATCGTTAACACAGAAAAAAATGATCATCTTCCCATTTATTTCAACACAAAAAGAGTTTGGTTACTCTGACACGACTGTAAATAACAGGATACCTGGAAGAGTCAGTAATTTCTTCGACGCAACACAAAACAGGTTAAGATTGTTGACGAAGGTAGTGACCCATTTTCAAAAATTGGAATCATCAAGACCTGCAATTAGGTTTGGTGTTTTTCAGAAAATTTCAGTACCAACTTATATAATTAACTTGCCCCACAGGGTGGACCGTCTAAATCATATTATGTCTGAATTCGCCGATAAGCCTGAATTTATCTTGAATTTGGTAGTGGCAATACAACATAAGGTCGGCGCTTATGGTCTCTGGCAAACCATAAGGCAAATAGTTGAAAAAGCAAAGCAGGAAAAGGAGGAGATGATTGTAATTTGCGAAGACGACCATTATTTCACTGAGTTTTACAACAAGGAGTTCTTTTTTAAGAATGTTTTAGAGGCAGACTTCGATAAGGCGGCATTTCTTTCTGGCGGAACAGGTAAATTCGACTATGCAATCCCAGTTTCTAAAAATAGATATTGGGTAAGCCATTGTCTTTCAGCACAATTTTTGGTAATATACAGTCGATTTTTTGATGCAATTCTGAATGTGGAGTATGATGAAACGATCATTGCTGATATGACGTATTCTAAGATAACAACAAACAAAATTATTCTTTTCCCTTTCGTATCTGGACAAAAGGATTTCGGATATTCAGATGTAACTGATTTTCATAACACAAAAGCAGGAGTAGTCCAAAATATGTTTAATGAAGCCACCAATAGATTTCTGAACATTCATGCTGTTAATCTGCTTAAATATGAAAATTAACGTTGGCCAAAATTGGTTGGAAAAATGGATAGCGATCATACATTAATGGCCGCTATCCATACATCAAAGCTTTTCTAGTACATGCAAAGTATTGTTAACTACCTTCTCAATTTGGGGCTTTTTCTCATCTTTATAAAAGTAAACGATAAAGGCTTGCCGATAATCGTTTGCGAATAAAAAAACTTTATTATTGCCGTACCTTCCTAAGAAGGGAACGTTGCATTTTTTTCGAGAAAACAAGACTCCATATTTTGCATCCCATCTTCTTGATAACATTTCGCTATCTAATTCCGCTTTAGGCATCAATGTATCAGCTCGAAAACTGTAATGATTTTTCACATTTTGTACCCAATCCACTTTTTTATCAATTTTGTCTCCAGAAGGAGTCACATGTTGATAATTAGCCATCACTTGAACGGCAATTAGTATGGAACTGTCTTTATTGACCAAAACACGATCAAAATTGATATTGAACAGGTCATCACATGGCCATCGAGCATTATTTAGGAAAACGCCTGTGAAAATCTTAAAATTGTCGGGTACATTAAATTTTAAATTTGCATATTTCGCCCGCGCAATCCAGTTATCTGCATAGACTTGATCTAAAGAATCTAAGGACTGCGAATTTGCGCTTAGATTCAGGAATAATAACCACGAAATAATTAAAGACATTCTTCTCATAATACCCTGGATTGAATTGACATTAGTTGACGCCTACACTGAGAGACCAATCTATATCATTTTTATGTATTTCTCCAGTGGTTTCTGAAACCGGGTCCCAATAGGTATAATGATCGAGAGCCGGGCCCCCAGGTGCACCGTTACCCAATTTACTTTGAAGAATAATTGTGTGGTCGCTCCCTTCGCCAACAATCATTTCTTTGCCATTAGCTAAATGGGCATCTCTATCAGTCTGATTTGTCAAGATAGTATTAGATTTACCAGCAGCGTTTAGCAAACCTGACACCATGGAATTACTTGTTGCTACGCCTGTCACTACATTAGAATGTCCATCGATACCTGGATGGCTGGGATCCGCTGCGACAATTCCGCCGTTTCGTTTGTAATCCATGAAAAGTTCAACTTTTCTAGAGTGATCTCCTCCAGTTACTTTCGCCACAGCGCCAAACGTACATAATCCGTTACCATCCCAAGGAATGACATATCCGTCGACAATATATATGAGCTGTCCACCACTAATTTTTTGAACAGTATAGTCATACCCGGGACCATTATCCCCACCAGATTGAGAAGGTCCTGATCCACCAGAAGCTCCTCCAGACGGCAAGCTTGCATCCACATTATGGTACTCACCAGCCCCAATGTCTCCGCTATCCGCGGCAGCTAAAAATTCGTTCCACGTGTCATAACCGTAATAGCCGCCGTACCCCCCCCGGAGCGAATTTAATTCATCAAGCGTAAGGGGCTCCATCTCTCCAAGGAGCGCATCCAAATTCATTTTTAATTTGTTCATTGTTTTATATTTAGTTATAAATTATTGATTTCGATGGGCGTAGAGTATGTAAAACGATATTCGTGGAAACGAGCAAAAAATAATTCTTTTGGAGATCTAAATGTTCAAATAAAATAGAACTTAGCTGTAGGAAAATAGCTTGAGTATTACCGTGTTGCGTAGAATGCTTAGTTACTAAGTTATACAGTGGGTCATTGGTTAAAGATAAGGACATCGTTTCGGACAAGGAGTTAAGATGTTCGATGTTATCTGTTATAATCGCATTTGCTTGCTTATGTATTAAAAGAATATCAGAATGTTGAAAACCAGATTCCAAGATCGAAATTACCCTCGTTAGGTCAGAAAATAAATTTTTCGCTTTTTCCTGATATAACGCAGTAGCCATCAGGCATTGTAGTTCAATTCCAAAAGATAAAACGCTATCTTGCTCTATCTCACTCACACACAGTAGTTCCTTTATTTTTAATGATATTTCAAATCTTAACTCTAGTAAAAAATCATTACTTAGTAAAGATGTGGAACTTGGATACGGCCTGTAAACGTTGCTATATACCGAGTTATTTTTGAAGTCCATCAAAAATGAGTCAAGTGGAAATTTGACCTCGGGCTTTACAGACGGTCTTGATTCAATAAAGTTTGTAAATATGTTTTGCAAATCCTTTTTAATCGCATCGACACATTTTGGGTGGCAAAAAATGCTTAGTCTAATATGGTGACCTTGTTCTGACGAAAAATGGATGAAAAATTTCGAATCAGGAATACAATCTAGTTTATCCTCAAGAGCGGGGAACAGGCATTCAAGTAAAAGGTTATGCCAGTTGGGAATAGAGTAAAATATAGAGAATGAGAATTTGTGAGAGCGTGCATTCATCTTAATGAATATTGATTGTCGTTAAATTATTTACTAACCCAGATCCGTTGATATTAACAGTCAATTTTTTGGTTAAAAGATTATTTTCCATAATTAATCTATTCGAGATTTGATGGAAGAAGAACAGTGCATCCTGCAAAAGTTTTCGGTTATTTATCTTATAAAATAAAACATTGTTACTTTCCATAAGTACCTCAGAACCTGAATCCTGAGACTGAAGCAGAGATGTTCCGTATTTGGTACTCAGGGTCAAGCCTTCACCAAATGATCTCCATTGGCCGCTCAACCAGGCATTGCCTAACAGCGAATATTTATGATCTGAATTCATTCTTACTTTTATATCATAGAAAGCTTTATAAGACATAACGTTTACAATTGAACCTCTCATGAATTCATAATTATTGAATAAAAAAATCATTTCTGATTGTGAAGGGGAGATATAATTAATATACAGGGCTGTTAACTCGTCAGTATCTAAAATATTAATAATGCGCTCCTCATTTGAATGTTTAATTACTTTCAAAAACTCGTATCTATCTATCAAGACCTTCTTTAAACCTAGTAATTGCAATCTATTAACAAAATCGTTGTCTTCAAAGCCATAAAACTTCATCTCTTCATCGTAGCCGCCCAGATTTAAGAAGTGACTTCGTCTAACACATATTCGACCTAGCACATCATTTTTTACATATGATGACGATGTCTGGGTGGTTAGGAAGCAATTGTTATATTGTTGAAACTGATCATTCACATAAGCTGCAAAACCCTTTCCAACAAAGTTATCTGCGTCGATATTACAAATGATTTCCCCGGAAGCTAAGTTGAAAGCTAAATTCCTAGAATGTGACATACTATACTTTGAGGGATCGGTAGTTCTGTAAAAAACTAAAGTACCATCTGAAATATATTCACTAAGCTCATCCCGAACGTAACTTTCCAAACCGTCACTCGAATTATAGTCAAGTAAGACAAATTCTAGAGGCGCATAGTCTTTGTTGTCTTCTATATTTTTACGCAAAGTAACGCGTAATTGTAATAGCCGATTCATACAAGTTGTACAAAATGAAATTTTCAGTTTATTTTTCATGTTGAGAGCTCGGATATCTGGTTAAAGTTATTATGTAATATTACTATTATTTTTCATAATTTGCAAGAAGCGCTTCACATAAATTATAAGCCTCATTGTATGAATTTAAAACGCTTTCCGGTTGATCGCCAACTTGATATGATGGACTGTGGTCCAGCATGTCTTAAGATGATTGCCAAATATTATGGAAAATTTTACTCCCTACAATATTTAAGAGACATGTGCTCAATTTCTCGGGAGGGGGTCTCTATGTTGGATTTGTCCTATGGCGGCGAAAAGATTGGATTTAGATGCATATCTATAAAAGCAACCATCAACGATCTCCGCTATAAAATTCCACTACCCTGCATAGTTCATTGGGAAGATAACCACTTTCTGGTCGTGTATGAAGTCACTAAGACAAAGGTTCACGTTTCTGATCCATCTAAAGGCCTTGTTTCCTACTCATATGACGAATTCGCCTTGAAATGGTATAAAACTGGGCAGGAAAAAGGCGTGTTACTCGCACTCGAGCCTCAGGCTGATTTTAAAGCCAGGCAACAAGACGAACAGGTAGAACGACGGAGGACATTTTATACACTAATGGGTTACTTTAAACCTTATAAAACAAACTTCTTAAATCTATTTGTGGTAATGCTCTTTGTTACGGTGTTGCAAGCTCTACTGCCGTTCATTTCTAAAGCAGTAATAGATGTAGGAATTCAAAAGCAGGATGTAGACTTTATAAACATTGTACTTTTTGCAAACATTGCAATAATTGTTAGTATAACCTTGTCAAACGCTGTTAGAGACTGGATATTAACCCACATAGCGTCTAGGTTAAACATTGCGCTCATTTCCGATTATTTAATGAAGCTAATGAAGCTGCCAATAACTTTTTTTGAAAATAAGATGACTGGTGATATTCTGCAACGGGCAAATGATCATGAACGGATTCGAAGCTTCATTATGAACAATTCACTTAATCTGGTTTTTTCGGCATTAACATTTGTCGTGTTCAGTATAGTACTCCTAATTTATAACGCCTCTATTTTCTATACATTCATTATTGGAAGCACATTATATGTATTGTGGGTTCTGGGTTTCATGCGATTTAAACGAAAGCTTGATTGGAATTACTTCGAGTTGGTATCAAAAAACCAAAGCTACTGGGTTGAGACAATTGAAGCGATGCAAGACATCAAAATCAATAATTATGAGCAAGCTAAAAGGTGGAAATGGGAAAATATTCAGTCCAGGCTCTACACCGTAAATTTAAAAAGTTTGACAATTAATAATGCTCAGAATTTAGGAGCACAATTTATAGATAGTGTAAAGAATTTACTGATTACTTTTTTGTGTGCTAAAGCTGTTATTGCCGGTGAGATTACGTTTGGCGTTATGATATCCACTCAGTTTATTATTGGAATGCTTGCCGGGCCTGTACAGCAATTCGTTCAGTTTATCATACAAGGACAATTCGCTCATTTGAGTTTCCTTAGACTAAATGAGATTCATGAACTCGATGACGAAGATGATGATACTGGAACCAACGATATGGAACTCCTTAAAAACAAAGACATTTCTTTTCGAAACGTTGGTTTTAGATACTCATTTAATGCACCTCCTACATTACGATCTGTGAACATAGTGATTCCTGAAGGAAAAATTACAGCTATAGTTGGAGATAGTGGAAGTGGTAAAACAACCTTATTGAAACTATTACTGCGGCTATATAAGCCCTCCAGCGGCGAGATATTTATTGGTGATATGAACATCAATAACATTAGTCTTAAACAATGGCGAAATAAGATTGGTGTAGTGATGCAAGATGGTAAAATTTTCAACGATACAATACTAAATAATATTGTACTTGATGCAGAAAAAGTAGACTATGAGAGACTCAGACATGCGGTTGAGACTGCTAATATATCTGTGGAGATTGAACGTCTCCCATTGGGATACAAAACGGTGATGGGGGAAAGAGGGAGGGGATTAAGTGGGGGCCAAAAACAAAGGATATTGATTGCACGGGCACTTTATAAAGACCCGGATATTCTTTTTTTTGATGAAGCAACGAATGCGTTGGATACAATTAATGAGCAGAAGATAATTGAAGCTCTTGAAACCGTCTTCAAACAGAGGACAGTAGTAGTTATTGCTCACAGACTAAGTACCATAAGAAAGGCTGATCAGATTATTGTTATGCGTGAAGGCCATATCGTCGAGTTGGGTAATCATGAAAACCTTATGAAAAATAAAGGCAGATATTATAATTTGGTAGCATCGCAATATGATCTTGCGTTCAATTTAGACATCAAGGAAAGTGTAGGTGAGTTGGAAATCAACAAGGATGATCAAGAAAAAATTCAATCCCAAACACCACTTGCTACAAAGCGAAAGAGAAAGGTATGAAAAAGGAACTTAAGAATTCGGAACGGACCGAAGAAGTCCATGAAATAATTAGTCGAATGCCCACGGGCATTGGAATTAAAATCACAATTTTCATCTCTATTATTTTAATAATTTTTTTCACTCTTGCTTGGATTATTAAATATCCAGATTCAGTTACCGGGGAAATGGTAATTAACTCAACAATGTCCCCAGTTAAGTTAATTGCCAATTCATCCGGAAAAATCAGGCTAGCAAAATATAAAAACCAAGATTTCATTCGGGAAGGTCAATATATTGCGATTATGCAAAATCCAGCTCACATTGAGGATATTCAAAGATTAATTACTTTGACAAGCCAGTTCCTGAAAAAGAAAAACGATAAGCGAATACAACAGGTTTTTCCTTACGACCTTTCACTCGGCGAGCTTAATGTTCCTTATTACAAGTTTCTAAATATTCTAAACCAGTATTATACACACCGAAAGGCATCTTTGTTTGATAAGCAGCTTGAGATTTTAAATACGTTGAGCACTGAATATGAAAAGATATTATCGATTTCAGAAAAGAGGGCGGCAATGAACGCAAAAAGTCTAAAGTATGTAAACAAATTTCAGTCAAAGGACTCAATACTTTTCAAGAAGAAAGTTCTTTCTGAGTCAGAATATGATAGGTCAGAAATGACTTCTCTTTCCGCACAAGACATCTATCAGACTTTGTTGAAAGATATAAGCAATACGAGAAGTCAATTGCGTCAAACACAAAACGACATTCAACAGATGACTATTCAGAAGACTGAACGAGATAGACAACTGGAATTGGAACTAATCACATCATTTGTTGACTTACAGGATAACATTAATATGTGGGAACAACGATACGTTTTCAAAGCTCCATTTGACGGTACGATACAATTCTTGAAATTTTGGAATGATAATCAATATATACAAACTGGGGAGCCAGTCTTTACTATTATCCCTGTAAATAGTTCTATCATAGGACAGATGACACTTCCTTCAGCTGGAGCGGGAAAAGTTAAAGTTGGACAAAGCGTAATTGTCAAACTTAGAGATTATCCATATTTCGAGTATGGCAGTATCAATGGAAGGGTAGCGTCTATTGCGCAAACATCCAATAATTTAAGAACACAAAATGGTGAAGTAGAGACTTACCTTGTGAATGTTGACTTACCAAATAAACTGACGACAAATTTTGGCACACAACTCGACTTTAAGTTTGAAATTAAAGGAACTGGAGATATTATAACAAATGACAGGCGTTTGTTGGAACGGTTTTTTGATAATCTAAAATACAAATTAACGGCCAAATAGATGCTGATTATCTGCTACATCCAAGAATGAAGCCAATAATGTATGCAGGGTTGCGTAATTATTTTATTTGGGCGTGATGCTATTTCATCGTAAGAGTAAGCAAAAACCTCGGCTAAAGAAATACTCTCCATACTGGTTTGAGGATGAACCTGCAAACTGTCACGCATCCTGAAAGGACCAGAATATTGTGGAGTAGTATACCGGTCGCGTTTTCCGCTTTCATATAAATACGCTATGTCTTTGCTTAAGTTCAGAAGAAATTCGTCTTTAAGACACGCGCAAAAAAACTCTGAAGCAATCGATTCATTAGATTCATCTACAAGCATATAACCATTTACATGCTTCAATGACAACGCAGTAAACGCTTTCATGTCCAAAAGCTCAACATCCCAATCTATATAGTACCCACCGTAAGTGTATATTATTAAATATCGAGCCACATCTGCAGCTTCCGCATGATTTCTTGCATAATAAAAGCTATCAAAAGCAAACTCGTAGTTGTCAAGGAGGAACTTGCCAATGCTCTCATCATCCCAGATAAGGATTTGGTAACCCTCTGACTCCATGATCTTCCAAGAACATAAGCATGAGTCTATTAAAGTCGATGTATAAGGTCCGACAATATGATGTATAATTTTCGGAATCATTTAATTTACTAGAGACTAAGAGAATTCATGTTTAAACTACTGATCACATATGCATACAACTATAAACACAGCTTGAAACTAAAAAAAAAACTTGATAAATCTATGAATATTGTAACTTTATCACAATCAATTCCACAATTTTCATCAAAACCCCACGCACATTCTTCGCCGTTGTCTGCGTGACATTCTTGTACTTCGTACTTAGATTTCCAGATGAAATATCCTTTTCCTCCGTCCTTACTCCAGCCTCATGCGCTGCATAAGCAACAGCTGCAGTTTTTTTCATATCGACACTTTCACGATTTTTGTATTCGCTCTGGCCCATATCAATTTATATGATAGATTTAACAACATATATTACGATTTATTGTTGACTAATTCCCTTGTACAAGGAGCCAAAGACTGGCTAAACTTAGTGGAAGAGGGTTAAATGGATCCTCTTCAAGTCTGATGGCCACGAAGAAATCCCGTTCAAATTGTTCCGAGTTTTATATCACCGTGACCAAACTAATTTTGCTTCAACAGATTTTTACAACCAGCACACCCCCGAAGAATAATATTTCCTTAGACAAATTCCCCATGCCGACTTCGCAAAATCTTGTTCAAATGATTTTCCATCTCGCCAATCCCTCGCCATAGACGAAGATTGATCGATCAGAAAGATAAGATAACCGGGAGTTGCTGTGTTCCATTGCTTTGAATAATTACTCATTTTTAAGCTTCAAAATTTTGATTATGATCAAAAGTACATATAATCGTATACCATCACTATTGGACATCAATAATTAGTTCTTTTGCCGTTAAGCAATGAATCCTTATAACCTATATATTTTTCTGTAAAGCTGAGGTAGATATTATCCCTAAAAGTTATCATTATCTCCAAGCTTCGATAGGTATAGTCCTATCAGAAAATAGTCTTTAATAAGTTATTGAAGCGATTCGAGATTGTGATTTAGTTGCCAGAGTTTTAGGAGTACAACAAAACATGAGAGTATTTTGCAAGTTAATGTCGAGGGCGGGTAATCACTAATGGTAGTTTGATAATTCGCCGATATTTTATGTTAATAAAAAGTCACGATAATATGTCGATAGGTAAAGTAAGACTCTAGTAGACAGTTGGCCAGCGTCAACTTGTTGATAAAAAACACCAGGGTTCGAGTCCCTATATTTGGGTTGATATAGCGGTTGCAGCTATTTTTTTGTCAAGAATTCGGTGAGTAGTTCGGTGAGTTAAGAATGAAATCTCGATGGAATATGCGTTTAAATGGTCAGGAAGCTTGGGTTCGAGTCCCGTCCGGTCTTTTATGGTGGTAATGCCCACTGTTAACCCCCAGACTTTCAGTAATCTGCATAGAATTGGTCATATTATAAACTTTAATTCTTAAGTCTTTTAATATTTGAACTTTTAACGAAAAAGTGTCGGTTCGAAGACAAAAATATATTTGCTATTAATCACTACTACTCGAGGCTGAACCTACTCGAAAGATATTTCTGAAAATTTCAATTGTCTATTAAAAGACGGCTAAATTTCGTCATAAGCGCAGTTTTACATGGCGGTAAGCTTTTTTAAATCCTCATAAAAATGGATCGATAAATGTTCTGCTAGGTCGACTTTAGTAACAATAATTCCGAGAACATGACATTCATTGACCGCTCGATGCTTTCCCGTCACCTCAAAAACCTGATAACAGGCTTATAAATCACACGCTTCCCTTGATAGCTTCTGATGCTGTTGATGACAACGAATGCGCCATTGACAATGTATAAGATCGGAGTAAGGAGCACTAAAGCAATTTCTTTTCCTCCAAAGTTCAAAAATGTTATATCCGGATGTTTGAAGGCTACCGGAAATATCAGTCCTATAAATATAATGGCGTACACAAAGAATATCAACAGGCACCATGATATCTGAAAGTTCAGCAGGCGTTTTCCCATTTCATTCGCATACTTTATTTTATCTCTCTTTAAAATCCATATGGCAAGCGGCACGATGATGCCGAGTAAGGGAAATGCAATAAAACTTAGTGCAGACAAGTTGAAAAAGGCTAAAAACCCCCTGTCTTCCTGTTCAGTCCAGTCTATCAATTCATCGGGTGTGACATTCAAGGCTATGGCAATTCTCTTCAGCGTATCACCCCTTGGATCTGTTTCGCCGCTTTCAATTCGCTGTACAGTACGAAGGTTAATTTGTGCAGTTTCAGACAACTTCTCCTGGCTCAGTCCTCTGCGAAGTCTTAAATCTTTAATTCTTTGAGCTAATTCAATATTTTTCATTTTTCTAAATTTTATGCCTCAAAGGTATGCTAAGCACCTATTTATTTCTTAAGACTTGTTTACGGCATATTTACGGCATATATGTCCGGGCCATATTTAATGAAAATATAGGCCAGTGATATTTCATTCGCACCAGATTTTACTTCATTCGCACCGCCTCAGATATCATTGGCACTTTTATTTGCATTTCTGAAATAATACTCGTAATGCCAATTCTTCCGCTATCACCCAAACCAATATTCTGACAAAAATTTCGAAATATTGAGCTATACTTAATAATTATGAATTAAAAACGAATTTATTGATTAACTAAAATTCCTAATAATTAAAAAATACTTTTATAAATGAAATGAGATCTATATCTTAGGCGCCAGTTATCATTTATGCAAAAGGAAATAGACATACCAATATTCAATAAAAGGCAGAAACGTTCATCCAAACCGCGTAAGAAAAGTGATGAACTGTTAAAGGGTGCTTTTGAAGATCATTTTTTCGACTTCTTACGCTTTGTATATCCGGATGCTGAAGACATCATAGATTTTTCAAAAGGAGTTGAATTTATGGATAAAGAATTATTTGCTATTGTTCCAAATAGAGAAAGTAAAGGCGACAAGCGGGAGGCCGACTTACTGGCTAAGCTGTATTTAAAAGATGGTACAGAAAAATGGGTAATATTGAATGTAGAAATTGAAGGAGGAAATGATGTAGATTTCGCTTTTCGTCTACTTCAGTATAACTATAGGATTCGCGATAGATATAAGACCTCCGCTGCCACTATAGTTGTGTTTACTGGCGATAAAAATCAGAAACAGCCTACTGAATATAAAGATGTGCTGCTTGGCACTATACTATCTTTTAAATATACCACCTACCATGTGTTTGATCACAGTCAAGCTTTTCTTCTTGAAACACCAAATCCCTTTGCACTCATTGTCTTAGCTTGTCAAAAGGCCCTGCTCGAAGGGAAAATACCCGAAGAAGAATTGAGCCAAGAAAGACTGACTATTGTAAAAGCATTACTTATTCAGAAATACGATCGTGACAAGATCATGCGCTTTATGGGCTTTATTAAAAATTTCATTTTCATTAAAAATAAAGATATTAATGCTAAATTTGATCAGCAAGTCAGAGCATTAACTGGAGGAACTATAGATATGGGAATCATCGAAACATTAAAAATGCAGGAAAGACGTGAAGGAGAAGCCAAAGGTCGTCAGAGCGAACGTACTAAAGCCAAAGAAGAAAAAAGGCAAATCGCACACAATTTAAAAAACAAGGGCATAGATATGCAAATTATTGCCGAGGCCACGAGCCTATCTTTTAAGGAAATAGAAGCACTTTAAAGGTTAAAAATAATATTTATAAACTTCCTCTCCGCCTTTCTTGAAAAAAAATAGCACTTTCCGAACGTCAAAATAAACTCACGGACCCTTCTCCGGAATCGAATTGATGGCAATAACAAAATATAAGCATCCGGGTGGGATTAGCAGTAGTTTTGTTCTCGGGCTTAGATATTGTAAGATCTTTTTTCATGCTATCGAAAACAGCCTTAGTGAGCGCGTGGTTTTGGAACTTTTTAAGGATTTTAATCGAAGCTATCGATAAGTCTGTGGTTAGATCAACCTGGAAAACTGCAAATCCGTCCTTGTTTTTGTAGCCTTCAATCATCTCCAAGTTCTCGTTGAATGCAGTAAGATGGAGAGGGTTTGGGTCAAACAGTTTTTTCTTACTCAAATATTCAAGAACCTGTTGCTTTAACGCAATCCCCCTTCTGTAATTCCGCTCCGCCTTGGTATACTTAATCGGATCGAACGTTTCACTTAGATTTAAACTACCTGAGCAAAAGCCGAAGCTAAGTACCCCTTGCCATTCAGAAGCAAATATGAGCCAGGTTGAGTTGACCGACGGTAAAAAACGACAAGAGCTATTTAGTGTACTTAATATTTTAAGTTTTTTAAGGTGCTCCCCTTTATACAAAGTGATCAATTCAATTTCTGCATCATGATAGCTCTTGTTTTTGGGATCTGGAGTTATTTTTAGAATTTTAGCCTTGGCCACAAATTGGGAATGCTGGAAATTATCCTCGACCCGGATTGAGGCACATGAGCATGCATACGCCCCGGTTGAAAGAAGGAGTAAGGCATGGAAAAGTATAATGTTGAATTTTGTCATAATCTTTTTTGTTAAAGGATAGATGATTCATCATGTTATCCACTTAAGGTACGGGAATTATTGGATCAATTTCAAAAAGCTTGTTGTGAGTATGATGGTATTGAATGTAATTCTTTGCTGCTTTAAAAAGAATATTTATTTTTGGCCAGGGCAAATCTTGCAGTTTCATCAGTTCGGGATGTAGCGTAGCCCGGTATCGCGCCAGCATGGGGTGCTGGAGGTCGTGGGTTCGAATCCCGCCATCCCGACTTTACTAGCAATAAGGCTGAGAACATGAAATTCATTAACTGTTCGACGCAGATTATTTATTAGGGACCTGGAGAGGTATGACCGCTAGGATTGTGAGTGATAACATTCCTCCAGAAACACATTCAGTCAACTGGAGAATTCACAAAATAGATTTGAAAAAGAATCAGTTGGAAATGACGGAGTTCTATCACAAGCTGATTGCGCATGATTCCCATAGCATAGAAAGACCCAGAAAGGTCTATAACGCCCGTTTAGTGGATAAATCATTATTTGTTGAATTGAAAGACATCAAAACTGACACGACATTTACCTTAAAGCTTTCGCCGAAAATGATGCAGGAGTTCCAGACGTTGCAAAACGAAATAGGAGAACTGGTAATCAGAGGGTCGCTGGTTCGAGCCCAGCAGAGGGAGCCAATGCCCTTCACGATATCGTGAAGGGCATTTCTATTTTTAGCTGATTTTCAAATCGTTGCATACGTTAAATGGAGGCCGATTTTTGGTTCGAGCCCAGTGTCCGCACCCATACTGTGCAAAGCGTCTAAAAAACTCAAAGTTGCTTCACTAACACCTTCTTAGCGAATAGATTATAGTTTATATGCTCAGCTTTTTTTGGTTCGATGCTGTCAAATTCGACAGGACTGCAAGTTTTAATAGCATTATATAGATTAAATGCCTGGTTTGAAAAAAAATAAATTAAATCAATATATTTTTCTGCTTCCTCTTCTGAAAGATTCGTGCCTTTGACTTTGAAGTCCTCGAGTGGTTATTTACGATCAAAACTCGTTATTAGGTGGTTTTGTTAAAGCCGTTGAAATTACGAGCCCTTAGTATTTTTTTTAGAATAAATTAGCATTATATGATCAGATATAACCAAATTAAGGAATTAATCGAATTCAATTTAAATACTACTTTAAATGATCTCGAAGTTATTAGAAACGGAGCAATTTTCGAGGGAGAACCAATTAGCATTACAATCATGGGCAAATATGGTTTTGGTAAAACTTATAGTTTAACTTACGAATACGAGTGGTTAAAAGAAAAGCAAGACATTGGTGAGCTAAGTATTTATCTTTTACAAATCCGAGAAAACATTATTAAAGAAAATAACTAATAGATTTCGCGATGAAATCCAACCTAATTATTGTTGGTTTTTCAATGAATGATTTATATTATCCCATTATTCTAAATAATATTCATCAATCCTTGCAATTCTCTTAAGGTCATAAAGTGGGGTTTCTAGAAAAGTAAATAGGCTCCAGAGCTCAGATTTTCAATTCTAAAAATCGCGAAAAGGCCCCATTTATACCAATAGAATGGGACTTTTGTTTGTATAACAGGAAGTTTTGCATCAAGCGGCAAAAAAGGTTTCGTACACTATTACAAAAATGGTAGTTCCTACAATCTTAAAATCTGGGTTTGCCATAAAAGTCAAACTAGATTTATTGACACTTCACATTTCTTGTGTGGCAAACAGTTAAAGAAACATCCAGAAAACAAGAGTGAATTTCTAATTAACGACCCATTTACCAAGAAAATAGTCAATTCAGATTTAGATGAGTATAGCCTCGCAATCAGTAATCTTGTTTCCAGATTGAAATTCTTCATATAGCTGTGAATATTTATTTACAGCTATCCCGCTCTTTATCAAAAGGTATATTTTTAATTCGCTTATACCAGATTTTTTATAAACTTATAAATCATGATGAGTGATCAGTTCCGGTAATTACATCCTTCCATGCTTCAATATCATTTGCGAAATTGGCAGTTTTAGTTTGGTAACTCTCTAATGCATCTTTACCCAAAGGAAGATGCAAAGGAGGTTTTTGGCTATACACAATTTGTATCAGCGCATCAGCCAGTTTTTTAGGATCACCAGGCTGCATTTTATTAACCATTACCGCTCTTGAACGCATTTTTCCCACAGTATCTTCGTAGTCATCAATAATATTGGAAATGGTATTTAATGAAGATCCATCCAAAAAGTTCGTACGGAAATAACCAGGTTCAACTGCTGTAACATGAATATTTAAGGGGGTTAGCTCTTTGGAAAGCGCCTCACTAAAACCTTCCACTGCAAATTTCGTCGAATTATATAAACCCCAACCGGCTGACCCGGATAGACCTCCAACAGAAGATATATTGATAATGTGCCCACTGCGCTGATTGCGTAAATGAGGCAGCGTGTGACGGATCATGTTTAAAGTACCAAACACGTTAGTGTCATACATGTGACGGATCTCTTTATCTGATGCTTCTTCCACGGCCGCCAATAAACCGAATCCCGCATTGTTCAGCAGGACATCAATTTTACCAAATTTTGATATCGCATGGCCTATCGCTTCTATCACTTGTTCTTCCTGTGTGACATCCAGACTTACTACAAATAGATTTTCATGCTTAAGTTTTTCTAATTCTGGCGCCCGGTTTCTTGCTCCGGCTACTACATTGTCACCCGAAGCCAGTACTGCCTTTGTGATTTCTAATCCCAAGCCCCTAGATGCTCCTGTGATAAACCATGTTTTTTGATCATTCATTTTTTTTAACTTTAAATTTAGAATGTTACTATTTACGGTCTGGGATTCTTCTCATAATATCGGCAAACTCGATCCCGTCCAAAAAGGCTACTACCCTGACTATCTTTTTGTTCTTAATCTCCATGGTCCACGAATAACTAGCATTGTAAGGTTTTCCATCTGCCGCGGTTGCCTTGCCATCCCATAAAGCAACTACAATGTTACCATCAGCATAAAGTCCGGTAACCTTAGGTGTAATTTTTTTTGAAAGACGGTCATTTAATGGAATGATTACCTCATCCATAAATTGCTTTTTACTTACGTATGTTTTGGATAGCGGAGTGCTTCCAGTTATTGTCCATTGTATATCATCTGCTAACAGGTCAAAAAAATTACCGGTACCACTTGCCCATTTATTAAAGCCTTCTTGAATTAATATTTTATTTTCCATTGTGGCTGATTTTTTATGTTGGGCGTGTAAAACGCCTGTAGTTAAAAAAAAGAAATTTAGCATGGTGATCACCAATACCTTGCCATATCTAGAACTAAAAACACCTTTGATTTCCATAGTTTATAATTTTATTTGGATAATATTTCAAATTCCCGGTCCGTCAATTTTATCTGTACAGCTTCCATATTTTCCTGAAGATGAGCCAGAGAGCTAGTGCCCGGAATAAGGAGGATATTTGGCGAACGTTTCAGCAGCCAAGCTAAAGCTATTTGTGAAGTTGTGGCATTATGCTTGTTTGCGATATGTGCAAGCCTATCCTTCAATTTATCTGGACCTGATGCAAGTGGGAACCATGGAATAAACGCCATGCTATTTTTCGCGGTATAGTCTACAATGTGCTCCCAGCCGCGCTCTGATAAGTTATAGAGGTTTTGCACCGACACGATCGGCACAATCTTTCTTGCGCGTTCAATAACTTTAATATCAACTTCCGATAGTCCCACGTACTGGATCTTGCCAGCTCTTACGGCATCGGCAACGGGCGCCAGCGTTTCTTCGATCGGAATTCTAGGATCAACACGGTGCAATTGCCATAACTGGATCCGTTGTTTATCCAAGCGCTTCAGACTTCCTTCAATCGCTAGAGCTATATACTCCGGCTTGCCGTTGACGTGCCATCTACCCGGACCACTTCGTTCCAATCCACCTTTGGTTGCGATAACAATGCTGTCATAATACGCACCTACCGCGTCTTTAACCAGCAATTCATTGGTATGAGGACCGTAGGCGTCAGCAGTATCAATGAAATTGACGCCAGATTCCACTGCAGAATGGAGCACACGTTTGTCAAGATCGCGATTTGAAGAATCTCCCCACACGCCCGCACCATTTAATTGCATGGTTCCATAGCCTAAACGATTAACTTCTAATTCATTGTTAAATTTGAAGGTGTAGATAACATCGCTGTTGCTTACTTCTTTTTCTTCTTTTTGATTTTTAGTCTTTTCCATAATCTATCAATTTATATAATATCTAAAGTGATGAGGGGCAAATAGATAACTAATATCAATTTGATCAACTGCTAATGTTCATCTCAACATTCCTCAACATTGTAACGCTAATTTTTTTAACCTCACCAACCCAATGAAACCACATTCAATAAAAGTTTCTCTGCATCAAATGTTAAATAGCTTAGATTCTCTTAAGGAGTGGGCATAAATCATCTGCTATGTTTTCTGAGCCTTATTCACTCCATGGTGAATGCAGTATACAATCACAGAAATTTTTACGATGGAAATTGGGAATCATAAATGCACACACATCGGCTTTAATATTACCGAAGGTTGTTTCTGTTTTATGCTCAAAACCACTGAAAAAAGTCGGAATAATATTTTTCTTAAAATCATTCCTTGGAAATGCTTTTATGATATCTTCTCTATGTTCTGCGCTGAGATTCTCGTAACCTTCACCCATGACATCTAATCCTACACCGGAATACATTAAGGCAACTTCCGCTTCTTTATGCTCGGCAATTCCGATGGTAGTGTGGAGGGCGATTGTATCCCATGCCAATTGGAGCTTGTCTTGCGCTATGCCGTGGCCCTTCAAAAAATCACGGGCTGCATTGGCCCCATCTACTTCAAAGCGAAGATCAGGGGTGCTATAATGTTTGGTTAAGCCCAGGTCATGAAATACGGAACAAACATACAATAGTTCGGGGTCGTACTGTAAACTATTCCGTTTACCGTTAAGAGAAGAGAAAAAGAACACCCGCAATGAATGATTGTAGATAAATTCCGTACCGTGCTCTAGCAATAATTCCGTAGCTTGATTGGCAATGGTACTGTCTGGAACAACGATTCCCGCCAGCGATTTTACTTTGTTTATTGACATGATTATTATTTTTTTAATATTTGATAATAAATATTTGAATTAATTTGTTGCGCCGCCGTTAACCAGTAGATGCTGTCCTGACACGAACGAAGAAAGTCCACTCGCAAAGAATTCTGCAGCATTGGCTACGTCCTCAACGTCTGCCAAACGTCCCATCGGACAGCTATCTAGTAATTGTTTCCGCAGCGCTGGATAACTATCTGGGTCAGCGAATATACCCGAGTGATCTACCGCAAAGGGGATAATAGAATTGACTGTTACCCCTCTATGTCCAATCTCTTTTGAAAGGATGTCTACAAGATATCGTGGTGTGGTCTTACTGCCGCCATACACTGCCATTCCTGGTACTGGGAATGAGGTGGTGCTGGATGCGATGTAGATGATGCGGCCGTTATCGGTTACTGTTTTTGCAGCTTGCTGCATGGTGAAATATGAGCCTTTAGTGTTTATAGAAAACAAGCGGTCAAATTGTTCCTCGGTAAAATCGACGACTGGGGTTTCTACCATTTCAATACCGGCATTGGCTACTATAATATCTATTTTACCAAATTCTTTTTTTGCTTCGGCAAATAACCTTTCAATATCGGCTACCTTGCTTACATCGGCCTGTACAGCTATTACTCTTGAGCCCATGGCTTTGATATTCCTTACGACGTCATCGGCAGATGCTTTGTCGCGAGAATAGTTTATAACGATATCGGCACCTAAAGCTGCGTAACGTTCGGCAATGGCCTTACCTAAACCTCTTGCGGATCCGGTAATTAAGGCTACTTTATTTTTTAATGAGTTCATGAGTTTTATGGTTAATAATTTTAATTTAAAACTGAAATTGATAATCTACGCCATTCCGCCGTTTGCACCAATGTTTTGCGCATTAATCCATTTAGCGTCGTCGCTTGCCAAAAAGGCAACTACTCTGGCAATATCCTCAGGTTCGCCAATTCGGTTAAAGGGGTTTAAAGAAGCCAGACGGTCAATAACTTCCTGTGGCTTGCCTTTGGTAAACAGTTCTGTATTGGTTGGTCCGGGAGATACGGTATTTACGTTGATCCCTCTTACACCTACTTCTTTGGCAAAAATCCTGGTAAACTGTTCTACCGCGGCCTTAGATGCAACGTAAGTTCCGTAGGTAGGCATCATTACGCGGGTTGTGGTTGATGAAAAGTTGATGACACTACCATTATCGGCCAGTTTAGTTGCCGCCTCACGCAGCGTGTTAAAAGGGCCGCGGACGTTGATGCCAAACTGCCGCGTAAAATCTTCATCAGTGGTATCCTTGATCAGTTTTGTAATCATAATACCGGCATTGTTTACCAACACGTCAATTTTACCATAATGCTCAATGCCATGATCAAAAAGAATTTTTACCTCTTCCGACTTGCTTACATCAGCCTGTAATGCGATTGCCTCACCGCCATTGTGAAGGATTTTTGCCACAATCTCGGCAGCGGCTTCCTTATTTCCCGCATAGTTGATAATTAGTTTAGCGCCTTCGTCAGCCAGTTTTAAGGCTACAGCTGCACCGATGCCTCTTGAGGCTCCGGTTACTAAAATTACTTTTCCCGTTAATGTTTTCATCGAAGTAAAAATTAAATTTTGAATTTCCTGAAATGCAGGTTGTAAACATAGTTATAAAAATAATGCCACATACATAACCTGCTGATTTAAAGTTATTTAATAGAATATTTGTTCAAAAGCATAGACGATATATCGCCTATAGGCTTTAACTTGGACGAAGTGTCGACTTGATTTTTAGTTAGCGTTCTGTCTTATATAATTTGATAACCATTACTGTACAACTCCATTTGTTTTTTATGCCATATTGAATTAATTTTAATGAATGAAAGTGAACAGGCGTGACGATTTGGCCCCTGGGCTAAGCAATGATGAATTATTCCTATCTCTTACTCTTGATTTGATAAATGTCCGCTCCAAGCAGCAGTTATATGTTCTAGTTAATGAGAAGTTAAGGGGACATACGGGTTATACATACGCTACCATATTTACCGGGGTAGCTGGGGAGGATGGATTCAGAAATTATTTTTCAGATATTTTTTATTCTGCCGGGTTACAAGTATTCTGCGATTCAGGGGATATTGGTCTTTCTAAAGAAGATTTAAAGAATTTTTTAATCCCAGAGTACTGTAAAGGCTTTGAGCCGATAGAAGTTAAGCTATTTGATGATAATTTACTGATTGCTCGTCTGGTTATGCTTTATAATAAGACTGTCAATCAACGTATTGATATTAAATTGCTGGAATCGCTTGCGGGAGGGTTGGCTAAGACCCTATCTAAGATAACAGATTATGACAAGTTCACTCAACGTGAAACTGAAAATGAAATTCTCGACTCCCTGGGTCATGAGATGGCTTCTTTACGAGACACACGGGATCTGCTGAAATTAGTACAGCGTAAGCTAAAGCAGAATATTGCGTTTAGTGATCATTTTATCCACCTGATTAGCGAGGATCAAAAGGCGCTATTTGCTTATCTTCAGGATACGAGTTCTTCTATGAGCCGGAGCTCTCAGTTTACCAGATCGATAAAGGCACAATTTTCATCGAGTGATAGCTTAATTAAAAAGGTAATTTTTTCAAAAGAACCACATGTATTTGATCTGCAACATCAGCAAACTTCCGGCGATTTGAGTGAACATTTTCAGGTATTACATGGAAATGGAATAAAGCGTGTGATTATAACAAGCTTGTATACAAGAGATCGTTTAATTGGTATTTGGTGCTTATGTCAGGTAGACAATTTACCTAGCAGCGATTTTCAGATTCGACTGATTAAGAAAGTTTCTAATCAGCTTTCGATTACTATTGATAATATCCGGGCTAACGAATCGGTTTTATCGAGGGAGAGAGAAAGCAATTTATTACTCAAGCTTAGTGAGCATATCGCTCTCATCCGAAATAAAACGGAACTTTTTCAGGCAATTAATCTCAACCTTAGAAAGCTGTTTAATTTCGATGACATAGTGATTATGGTATTTAACGAAGACAGGACGTACTATTCGTTTCTGTTTTCACTGAGCCAACAAAGCCCGGGTTATCTGCATTATCAAAAAAATGCCTTAAAGAAGAATATTGATGATGATTGCTGTCTTCGTGAAGTAATTCATTCCCAAGGCCTTGTAATATTAGATGTAGAAAAACTTGCCCAGAGAGAATCTGCCCCTGGTTACATCAAGTTCGAATTCGATAACGGCATTAAAGAAAAAATCGCCATCTGCCTAAAGGACGATCATAAAATCATAGGGGCATATTTTGTGAATTCTATGCGAAAAAGCGCCTACTCAGACCATGAGTTAAAACTGATCGAGGGAGTCTCTTATCATATTTCTATTGCTGTATCCAATATTTTGGCGAATGAAGAGATTGCAAGAAGGCAAGAGGAAAAAGCAATATTGTTATCCTTGAGTACAGAGATTGCCTCCTTGAAAAGCAGGAATGACCTTTTCCGTGTTGTAAACGAAAAAATAAAAAAGATATTTTCTATCACACAGTTCGGTATTGCAAAAATCAATGATGACCATTTAACCCATAGTGCCTTCATGATTGACATGGGTAAGGCTGTTATTGATCACGCAGACTTTGAAAAAATCACTAATTTAAAATACAGCATCAATGACCGCGCATTCTCCAGTGTTATTAGAACGGACGAACCGGTTATGCTTGACATCGCAGAATTGGCAGCTGAAGCTGATGCACCAGCTTATGTGTATTTTTGGGAGGCAATCGGGTTTAAAAAGTTATTATGTCTCGCACTGCGTGTCGGTGGAACTCCCATCGGAACCATTTTCTTTAATATCCTTGAGAATGAAGATGATGGCAGAAAATATAGCTTATTGAAAGGTGTTTGCTCACAGGTCGCAGTAGCTGTTTCAAATATCCTTGCCAGTGAGGAAATCAGTAGCCGGGTGTCGGAAAGGGAACTGCTATTATCAATCAGTACAGACTTAGCCGCCGTAAGAAATCACCACGAGCTTATTGCCGTGATTACCTCAAGGTTAAAGAATCAGCTCACCTTTACCCATACCCTTATCGGCATTGTAAATAGTGACCACGCGACCTTCAAGGCTTATATTACCGACCCTGCTTCGATGAGCCAGGGACATCCAGACTACAATGATGCTAAAAAACTCAATTTTCAGATTAATGACGGGGTAATGGATAAAGTTTATAGCAGCTCCGTTCCTCTTGTTTTTGATTTTAACGAGCTGAAAGCTGCTCAAGACTTACCAGTGTATCTTAAAATCAATGATGAATCCGGTCTAAAACAAGCCATTATTACAAGGTTTTCACTTGGCGGTGAAGTATTTGGTTTCTGGATGCTGTTTCTGAAAAACAATGAATCATTAAATTCAGGCAGCTTGAGCCTGATAGGGGGATTGGCTAATCAAATTTCCGTAGCTGTTTCAAACATCATGGCCAATGCAGAAATCAGGCAACGCGAAAATGAAAAATCATTACTACTCTCCTTTAGCAACGCACTTGCCTCAATAAGGAATAAAGAGCAACTGGCAAAGGAATTTTCAGATGAATTGCGAAAATTTGGCGTCATTGGTAATTACAGCCTTAGGCTTTTGTCTGCAGACCAGAAATACCACCAGATGTATTTGTATGATGCCAGGGATGCGTTTACCGAGCACCCTGGGTTTAATCATATTCTGACTATGCAATGTGATGTAAATGATGGTATTACTAACTTGGTGCTTGATTCACAGGAGCCACTGTCTTTCAATATTCAGGAACTTAATGAGCGGAAGACCGTCCCCCCGTATGTGAAATGGTGGAGGGAAATCGGCCTGATAGAACTTACCGGTCTGCGGGTACGATTAGGGGAAGTCAATATTGGTATCTTGTGGCTTAGTATTCCGCAAGATTACGATAAATCTGCAAATGCCTTACTTTTAAAAAGTATATCTTCACAGATAGCCATTGCGCTTTCCAATATCCACTCAAACGAGAAAGTGGTCGCTCAATTAGAAGTTATCGAAAAATACAAACAGCAATTGGAAGAAGAAAAAGTTTATTTAAGGGAAGAGATTCAGACAACTCATAATTACGATGAGATTATTGGCAATAGCAAGGAGATGAAAAAAACTTTTCAAATGGTTTCTCAAGTTGAGGCGACAGATAGTACCGTTCTTATTCTTGGCGAAACAGGTACAGGAAAGGAGTTGATTGCAAGAGCAATTCACAATAATTCTCCCAGAAGAGACCGGCTGATGATTAAGGTAAATTGCGCTACATTACCTGCGAATTTAATTGAGAGCGAGCTCTTTGGTCATGAAAAGGGGAGCTTTACTGGCGCCACAGAGCGAAGAGTTGGGAAATTTGAACTGGCCGATAAGGGTACTTTGTTTTTAGATGAAATTGGAGAGTTACCTTTGGAACTGCAGGTGAAACTATTACGGGCCCTGCAGGAGAAGGAAATTGAACGAATTGGTGGTAGGGGCACGATTAAAGTCGACGTTAGAATTATTGCAGCAACCAACCGGGATCTTGAAAAAGAAATGGCGGAGGGACGGTTTAGGAGTGATTTGTACTACAGAATAAATATCTTCCCGATTTCTCTTCCGCCACTAAGATCCAGACCGGAAGATATTCCTTCACTTGCTTCACACTTTCTGCAACGATTCTCTAAAAAGCTTGGTAAGCCAATTGATGCAATAGGTAGCAATGCCATGCGTGAATTAACGCAATATTCCTGGCCTGGAAATATCAGGGAATTGGAACATCTCATTGAAAGAAGTATTCTGCTAACTAACGGAACCATGATTAAGGAAATTCAGCTTCCTGTAATGAGAGATAAAAATAAACCCTTAACATCTGAAACAGTTACTTGCTTAAAGACAATCGATGAAAATGAGCGCGATCATATTTTAAGCGTACTAAAATATTGTCGAGGACGGATAGGTGGCGAAGGTGGAGCGGCTGAAAGGTTGGGAGTTCCGAAAAGTACCCTGAATTCAAAAATCAAAAGACTTGGCATACGAAGGGAACATCTGTATTAAACTGTTTCCTACTTTAGATCCCCCTTTTGCATATACTTATGAAGGCAATTTATTGATTGTATTACCGTAAGGTATCTTGGTTCTATAGTACTACATCAGTAAAAATAGTTTGGAGGGTGAAATGCCATATCTTTTCTTAAATGCGAAAGAAAAATGGGATAGGTCTTCAAAACCCAGTTCTAGGTAGACATCCGATGCTGTTTTTCTTTTTTCTTTGAGCAGATAATACGCTTCCTGTAGCCTGCGGTTTTGAAGCCAGCGACTTGGTGTAGTATTAAAAATTTTTTTAAAATCTCGCTTGAAAGTAGCGAGGCTACGACCTGTTAAATATGCAAATCTTTTTAACTGCACATTAAAATGGAAATTTTTCTCCATAAAGCCTTCCAAATCTATTTTACCAGGCTCACTAAAATCAAATAAGATATCCTTTATTTCAGGATTGCTTTGTAGCAATATTAATATACACTCGCGGATCTTCAGGTTCTGCAGGTTGGTATTTATTTGTACATCATTCTGTTGGTAAGGTGTTAATGATTCTATAAAACTCTTATACAAGGTTTGAGGATTCAAATTTAAAATCGCATCGCCATCAAAATGACCATTCGTTGAAAAGCCATACGCCATGCTAAATTCCAGTAGGGTATGCTGATCCAAGTAAACGGAAACTGATTTAAATTCGCCGTTTGGTGGTGGTTGTTTATTAAACTTAATTAAATGGTTACGACGGATGAACCTGTAATCACCTGGATTGAATTTATACTGCTTTTGACCATCGCTAATGGTCAGGATACCAGATATCTGGTAGCTAAACACATGCTCGGGCACAAATTGCTCACCTTCCCTGCTGCTAGTATAGTGGCAGGAATAACCTATTTTCGGTTTACCGGTATTTTGCATTTTGGTTAACTTTTTTTTCGTAAAAATATAGTAGATCAAGCGATTGGTAGTCTTAAATATGAATATATCTACCAACCACTTAATCAAACATTAAATTAGCAATTACTTTTTTAAACTTAAATATCTTTTACCGTGCTCTGTTTCCAGAAAATTTTCAGCATCATCTGCATCTGTCGATGTACTGATAGTTTCCCATCTTTCTAATTCCTTAAGTTTAGCAGCTTCTGAGTGCTTTACAATAGCCACAGCTTCGCTACCGAGTAACAAGTGCAATGGTGGCTCTGCATCATTCACTATGTTTATCATTACACGGGCAGCCTTATCTGGGTCGCCAATTGGTTTGAAATTACCATTTTTAAAAGCATCCATTCGCACATCCACAGTTGTTTCATAACCCGCTATACGCGGTGCATAAGTCATCGAATCGCCAGCCCAGTCCGTACGAAAGCCACCTGGCTCTACGCTTGTTATTTTAATACCTAAAGGTGCAACCTCAACGGCCAAACCTTCGCTAAAACCACTAAGGCCAAATTTGGCTGCCTGATAAATGCTTATGCCGCCGCTACCAACCCGGCCGCCAATAGAACTAATCTGCAGAATATGGCCCGACCGTTGTTTACGCATATATGGTAAAACGGCACGAGTTATTTCTATCGGTGCATATAAATTCGTCTCCAATTGACTGTGTACCTGTTCGTCTGTATATGCTTCCACAGCGCCAGTAATACCGAAACCTGCATTATTTACTAATACATCTATCTTACCAAAACATGCTATGGTGTCGGCAATGGCTTTATGTACGGCAGGGTAATCGGTAACATCTAATTTTATTACATAAACTTGTCCAGGATATTTATTTTTCAAGTCTATTAGGTTATCTGTGTTTCGAGCAGTAGCTGCTACTTTATCGCCTGTCGCTAAAACTGCTTCTGTAAGGCTGCGTCCCAATCCTCGGGAGCTGCCGGTAATGAACCAAACTTTTTCCATTGTTGTAATTTTTGTTTTTATGAAACAAAAGTACAGTATACTGAGAATTCAAGTTTTGTTAGGAAGCTCAAATATGCTTTGTTTAAAAGCTCATAACAAAAGATTAATATTATTCATTGAATTAGCCATAAAAATAGCTTTAGAAGTATCGCCTAAATAAAATGTTTGCTGTTACTATTGGAGACACTGCAAATGAGCTGCCCATCTTCAATCATGGCGAACGTCACAGTAGCAAAATCTTTTTAATTCCAATCTTGCTTAAACTCTCCGTCATCTATCCCTATTTTATTATATCAATAATGATTGCCTAAATATATTTTATAGCTTTATTAATCTTTTTTTAACAACTTTATTAGTGTCGTCCGCATGATGTTATTTTTCGCGGTCTGTACTTGTGGAAATGGCTTCCCATTCCGCTACCTCTTTGTGCATTTTTTCTACTTTTGTTCGGACAGAATTGACTGATTCTTTACCAATAGGTAAATGAAGGGGTGGATTCTCGCTATTAGCACTAATCACTTTTAAATTATTACTTACTTTCGAAGATAAAACAATACATCATGACAACTATAAACGAAGAAAACCACTACTTAACATTAATCAATGTTTTTATTGTTGAGCCTATTAATCAGCAAAAATTGGTAGATCTCCTCATCCTAGCTACGGAAAGCGGTGTTGCAAAAGTTAAGGGCTTTATTTCATCCAGCCTACATCGCAGTATAGATGGTAAAAAGGTAACTATGTATGCTCAATGGGCAAGTATTGAAGATTATGAACAAATGCGTGCAAATCCGTTAGCATCACCTTATCTTATCGAGGCCCTAAAAATTGCCCGTTTCGAACCGGCAATGTATGAG
This sequence comes from Pedobacter psychroterrae, assembly GCF_004331695.1. Lineage (GTDB taxonomy): Bacteria > Bacteroidota > Bacteroidia > Sphingobacteriales > Sphingobacteriaceae > Pedobacter > Pedobacter psychroterrae. The sequence continues at coordinate 619,062 of NZ_SJSL01000002.1, forward strand.
GTTGTGAGGACATTTTTACCTAAGTAGCAAATTTAGGAAGTTATGAGCAGAGCTAAATTATATATTGGTAACCGAACCTCTTTTAGATGAGGAAGATCTGTTAATTAGTTAATTGAAACTTAAACTCTGTCACTTGCGTCTAAAAAGGGGTTAATTCTGTTTAATCCAAGAAATGATTAAATCGCTCATAAAATGAAATCATACCGATTCTTCCATTTGGTAACGATTGATGGTAAAGTATCTAAATCACTATTTCGTGTAGAAATGTTAAAGAAATGTTAAAACTTGGGAATTATTTTGAATTGACCGTTCGGTCAATTAATTTTGCCCTGTCAATAATATAATAATTGCTGTCATGACTAAAGGAGAAGAAACCAGACAAATGATAATCAAAAGTGCCGCACCTATCTTTAACAAAAAAGGTATTGCAGCTACTGCGATGAGTGATATTATGGACGCGACAAAGTTATCAAAAGGAAGCCTATACGTCCATTTTGAGAATAAAGATGAATTGGCACTGACGGTAATAGATTATAACATGCAGCTGCTAGGTAGCAGAGTTTTTGAGGCACTCAGCAAAGCTAGCTCCGCAAGGGACAAACTCATTGCGTATATCGACGTGCTGAGCACGCCTGTAAATCCGATCGTAGAGGGAGGCTGCCCTATGCTCAATTTTGGGATGGAGGCTGATGATACCAACGAAGTAGTAACCAAAAAAGTCAATGAGGGAGTTGTTTTCAGTCAGCAGATCATATCGGATATAATTAAAAAAGGTATTGATGAAGGAGAGTTCAGCAACGAGTGGAACTATAAAGATTTTGCTGTGGTAATGTTTGCCATGATAGAGGGCGGGCAGCTCATTTGCAGGGTTGCAAGAAACAATCGAAAGATGCAGGTAATTAAAGCCAACCTTTTGGAGCAAATAAGCAGATGGGAGCTATAATTTTTTTTGCAGTAAAAATGACCAATCGGTCATAAACGAAATAATTTGAATATTTGACACTTTTAAAAAAACAAAAAAATGAACGATTTACTTCAATTAGCAGTTGACGCACATGGAGGCATGAAAAGATGGAATGAGCTTTCCGAGGCTTTTGTAACGATGAAGATCGGTGGAGTGCTTTGGGAATCCAAACAGGTACCCGGGTTCGCATCAATCGGCAGAATCAGGGCAAAGCTACATGAGCAGATTTACTTTAACGAGCCATTTTTGAAAGAGGGTCAGAGAAGCCATTTTCAGAACGGAACGATCGCTATCGAGACTCCAGACGGAAGTGTCATCAAAGAGAGAACCCATCCCCGTGAAGCTTTCAAAGGCCACACCATGGAAACCCCTTGGGATGATTTGCATCTGGCTTATTTCAACGCTTACGCTACATGGACCTATCTCACACTTCCTTTTGTGCTGACCTATGAGGGATTTCAGGTTGAGGAAGTTGAAGGCAGAATGGATAATGGAGAAAAATGTCGCGTCCTGAAAGCTACTTTCCCAGATTATCTGGCTTACCATTCAAAAGAGCAGAAATTTTATTTTGGACCGAATGGACTGTTGAGAAGGCTGGATTACGATGTGGAGGTCTCCAAAGGGGCATCTGGCGCTCATTATGTTCACGACTATCAGGAGTTTAACGGGATTATGGTACCTACCAAAAGACTAGTATATCCACCCGATGAGAACAATGATCCGATAAAAGACCTCTTGGTGGTATCGGCAGAACTAACTGAAGTCTCTTTTAAATAATTAAAGTCAACTAAAATGAAAAAGACACAAACACTATTGGGCGCTGTTCTAATTTTAGGCTCCCTCACAATTCCCACTGCTCATTTAAATGCACAGACACAAATACAAACAAAAAATGCTGCGGTAACACCCGTTTCGGTCATGGATAAAGCCGTATATAAACATTTCGAAGTTTTAAACATTAGTAGTAGTGAGAGAAGATTAAGCGAAATGGGTAAAATTTATAGTTCGGATTTTCATATAGTAGATACTTTTTTTGAGCATTTCACTTGTAAAGACTTCAACAACGCTGTAAACGAAATCCATAAAAAATTCCCAGGTCAGAATTTTACGCTAGTGGAGGTTAAAACACTTAACAATGTAGCCAGGGCCACCTGGAAATTAGGTGACGCGCTGAACGGAGAAAATATATTCTTGTTCAAGGACGGTAAGATCACTGATATCATCGCATTTGTATCCGTAAATAAATAATTTTTTTAAACAAAAAAAGACCGAAAGGTCATAAATAATTCTAAAATATGTCAAAAATAATCTTGATTACAGGCGCTTCACGTGGATTTGGTAGAATCTGGGCCGAAGAATTTTTAAAGCGCGGCGATAAAGTTGTTGCTACCGCCAGGGACATAAATGCTCTGTCAAACCTAAAGGAAATATACGGCGATCTTATTCTGCCACTTGAACTGGATGTCAACGATCGTAAGCAGGGAATAGACGTTGTAGTAAAGACCAGGGCACATTTTGGTAGGATTGATATATTGATCAATAATGCTGGTTATGGAGTGTTCGGTGCAGTCGAGGAAACAACAGAAAAGCAGGCACGGGAACTGTTTGAGACGAATTTCTTTGGCCTGTTATGGCTAACACAGGCGGTTCTTCCGGTAATGCGGGAGCAAAAAAGCGGTCACATTATCCAGGTATCAAGTTTTCTTGGCATAACAACGCTTCCGGCCCTGGGACTTTACAATGCGACAAAATTTGCCGTTGAAGGCCTGAGCGAAACGCTTGCATCTGAAGTGAAAGGTTTTGGGATAAAGATATCCTTAGTGGAGCCTAATGGTTTTTCAACAGAATGGGGAAGTGCCTCGGCTGTGCAGACCATACCAATGCCAGAATACCAGCCCATCAAGGATGCAATATTCGGTAATCCGAATCCGGATCTTTTCGGGGATCCGAAGGCTACCGCAGAAGCGATTCTGCAGCTTGCAGATGCGGAAAATCCGCCTTTGCGCCTACTGCTCGGCAAAGTTGCCTATCCGGCAGTCAGGGAAGCGTATCAGCGGAAAATGGACGAGTGGGAACAGTGGAAAGAAGTTTCGGATAAAGCACACGGAATTTAATCATTCAACATTAGATAATATATAGAGATATGAGAGCTATTGAAATAACAGGACCGATACAGATCGAGGATATACAAATTAGGGAAATTCAAAAGCCTGCGCCTGCGGGCAAGGAAATACTTGTGAGAATATTTGCGGCCGGAATAAATCCCGTGGACTGGATGGCACCGGCTTATAATATGTTCGATGTTCTGGGAATGCCGACACCCTATATCATGGGCAGCGATTTTTCAGGGATAGTGGAAGCTGTCGGTCCGGAGGTGACAGGGTTTAAAAAGGGAGATGCCGTGTTTGGGACCCTGGAACTTAAAAAACAGGGTTCATTTGCTGAGTATGCAGTACTACATGAAGATCTAGCCATTTTAAAGCCTGAAGAGCTTTCCTTTGAAACAGCTGCGGCAATACCTTTGGCTGGACAGACCGCACAGGAGGCTCTGTTTGAAAAGCTTAATCTGAAAAAAGGAGAAAAGATATTGATACAGGCTGCGGCCGGAGGAGTGGGTCTGTTTGCCGTTCAGCTTGCTCATAGGGCAGGTGCCTACGTGGTGGCGGTAGCCTCAGCAAAAAATGAGACATTTCTGAAATCACTTGGTGCTGACGAGGTTTTCGATTACCATAATGGCTACCAAGCTTTATCATCTGATTTTGATGCAGTGCTGGATAGTGTAGCCTCAGCAGACCAAACTCTGAAACTGGTAAAAAAGGGCGGACGTTATATTTCACTGACGTCAGCACCTGATCAGGATCTTGCAGCTTCTCTTGGGGTAAGTGCGGGTAACTTTCTTTACCAGCCCTCTTCCGATAGACTTAAGCGGTTGAGTAATCTGATTGCTGCGGGTAAACTGGAAGTAATTCTGGATAGAAATTTCAGATTCGACGATATCGTCGAGGCTTTGAAATACCAGCAGGCAGGACATAGCCGAGGTAAAAATATTCTTACAATAGGCGCAAAGTAAAAAAAAATAGTCAATTAAAATATAAAAAATAATGAAAACTAGAAAAATTAATTCAACAGTCGTAGGCCACAACCACCAAACAGCACCAACCCAGTTTTTAGATGTAAACGGAACTGATTTCGCTTACCGTTCTTTTGGCAGGGATAAAGGTATTCCGGTAATCTTCCTGCAACATTTTACTGGTACAATGGACAATTGGGATCCGGTCCTTACCGACGCCATCGCGCTGCAACACCCAGTAATCCTTTTTAATAATAGGGGAGTGAGTAATTCCAAGGGCACCACGCCCACAACAGTAAGTGAAATGGCGCAGGACGCCGTAGCTTTTATAAAGAGTCTGGGATATACAAAAGTAAATCTGCTGGGATTTTCCCTTGGCGGTTTTATAGCCCAGCAGATCGCAGCCGACTATCCGGATCTAGTGAACAGGCTGATCCTGGCTGGAACCGGACCGATCGGGGGCAAAGCAATAGCGCAGCTGGAATCCTCCTTGGAAAAAGCCATGGCCGACGGTCCCGAAAGAGTACTTATAAATTTGTTTTTCAGCAAAACGCCGACCAGTATTAAGGCAGGGGAAGCCTTTTTGGCAAGACTTTCGGAAAGAAAGCAGGATAGGGATCCCCAACTTAGCCAGGAAACATTTGCTAATCAGGCAAAGGCCATTGTGGCTTATGGTTTAGCAGACCATCAAGACTACAGCCAGCTAAAATCAGTCAGCCAACCTACCCTGATTGTTAACGGGAATGAAGATATCATGGTAGACTCTATCAATTCCTACATAATGCTGCAGAACATTCCCAATTCAAGACTGTTGATGTGGAGCGATTCCGGTCATGGAGCATTGTTTCAATATAATTTGGATTTTGCAGTTGAGGTTAACGCATTCCTGTAAAAATAATATTGGAATATAGGAATTCCTTTGGTCCAAACTAGAGAAACCATCATTCCAAATAACCTACTTCCTTTGTTATTTGCAACACTTCATTCGATTCTCGCAATCCCTTAGCCCATCCAATCCGGATCTTTGTTTAACAAAAACAGAGAAAAATGATAATGATAAGAATTTTTACGGCAGTACTGCTGATTGTGGTGGTCATAATGGGGTTCAAGCAGGGCATAGCTATGTTCAATGGGAACGAAGTTGTGTTGGAGATGTTCGGTAAGTTCAATTTTAGCAGGTTTTGGGTGAAGGTACTTGGGGGACTGACCATATTGGCGGTAATAATGGTGCTGTTCCCACAAACTTATGTGGTCGGCAATGTACTGATGGCCTCCCTGATCCTTTTGATCTTGTGCCTCCAACTTTCAATAATGGATATCAGGGGTGCAATGATCGAGGTACCTTTTCTGTTAATGAATCTTGCACTGATCTATTTTCAGTATCCAACAGTAAAAAAATAGCACTTCGACAGCCCTCATTTTCAAATTTATTTAGTCAGCAGCGACAGATGTGGGTTTTGGTTCTAAGGACCAAAGCCCTTATTTCGTTACGGCAATTCATGGCAGATTGTGTATTACGGAATTACTTGGTAATTTTAACAAGAATTCGACGCGCATGAAAGAGGAAAAGTTAAGGATCTTCAATGATCTCCATGAACAGTACAAGCATCTTGGATTACCTGTCTCGCTAATCGACCGACAGAGCGATTTTACCATCTTCAACCTTGCGGACATCAGGGATATGATTACCATTCGCCCGCCCATCAGCAGGCTGAATTTTTTTGTGTTTGCATTTGTGAAGAACGGTCAGGGGAACTACACGATCGATGAACAGCGTTTCGATATCCGTCCCAGTACTGTCTATTTTACCAACCCCGGACACTCTCGATCATTCGATTGGGCAGAGGTCGGGGAGGTTTATCTGATCACCCTTAGCGAATCCTTTTTAAAGGAGAATGTGCATGCAGATATATTCGAGGAGTTTCCCTTTCTGCTGGCCGAAACCTTTCCGGCACGGGTGCTGGCCCCCGAGGTATTTGAAGAATTTGAACGACTTTACCTACAGATTCACAAAGAGTACCTGTCCCATTCGCCATTTCGCAACCGCCTTATCGGAAATCTTTTTGTTGTGCTGCTGCTGAAGATCAAGGAGTACTTTTGGCTTGATTATAATCCCATATACGAGGGCAACAGGAGTTCGCATATCGTAAAGAATTTTAAGAGACTTCTTGAAAAGCACTATCGGGACCTTAGTGGCGGCATGTTGGATCGTGCCTTCCGTGTACAGGAATATGCGGATGACCAGAACCTGCATCCCAATTACCTCAGCAGCGTGATCAAGGCAAAGACAGGAAAGGCAATTGGCACTTGGATAGCGGAAAAGACCATAGCGGAGGCAAAGTCCCTTTTGCAGAATTCATCTATTTCAATCAAGGAAATCAGTTTCAGGTTGGGATTTTCTGAATCGGCACACTTTAGCAACTATTTCAAGAAGCACACCAAGATTTCCCCTGCTAGCTTCCGCAGTGAACACATCCTCAAGCTTTCCAAGGGGTAAAAACTCTCCACCTATTTACAGAAATTCCCATAAAAAAAACTGGCATGAATTCTACTTCATGCCAGTCAAAACAAATAGTTGCCCGCTAATATTTTAGCTTAGTTGGTCGCCCCACCGTTTACCAAAAGGTGCTGGCCGGAAATGAACGAAGAAAGGTCACTTGCAAAGAACTCTGCCGCATTGGCCACATCTTCTACTTCCGCCAAACGCCCCATTGGGCAGCTGTCCAACAGTTGCTTACGGAGCTCTGGATAGCTATCGGCTTCCGCAAAGATTCCAGAATGGTCAACGGCGAATGGGATAATCGTATTTACCGTAACTCCCTTGTGGCCAATCTCCTTTGAAAGGATTTCTACAAGGTATTTTGGAGTGGTCTTGCTACCTCCATAAACCGCCATTCCTGGGACTGGATATGAAGTTGTACTTGAGGCGATATAAATGATTCGGCCATTATTGGTTACGCGCTTGGCGGCCTGCTGCATCGTAAAATAGGTGCCTTTGGTATTGATGGAAAATACACGGTCGAATTGCTCTTCGGTAAAATCGGTTACCGGCGTTTCTACCAGTTCGATACCTGCATTTGCCACTACGATATCTATCTTGCCGAAGGTACTGATCGCTTCTGCAAAAAGTCGCTGTACATCTGCTACCTTGCTAACGTCTGCCTTTACGGATATTACCCTTACGCCCATGGCTTTGATGTTGCTCACTACTTCGTCTGCGGATGCCTTATCGCGTGAGTAGTTAATGATGATGTCTGCGCCCAATGCTGCATAACGTTCTGCGATTGCTTTACCTAGACCTCTGGCTGATCCTGTGATCAATGCTACTTTATTTGTTAAATTTGTCATGATTTGAATAGTTAAAATGTTTGTTAATGATTTTGGTTAAGAGAATGGTTGGTTTTTTGGGCGTTTACTTTTTCTACAGCAGAGTCGTTAAGCCAGGCGAATAAAAACCCAAAGAATAATGGAATGGCTAGTTGTAAGATCGGGAGTGGGGCCAAGGGTGGATGTACGCCGAATACGACGATCAACCCCAGGAACCACGCCGGAATATTATTCAGCGTTTTTGTTCTGGCGAAATAGGCCAGTGATCCGATAAAGATGAACACGGCAATCGGAAAGCCCAAAGTGCCAATCACTTTGCCCAGTACGCCTCCAGTTAGCTGGATCAGCACGCCCATCAGGATGCCAAGCCCTATCTGTATGAAGACCTTAAGTGAGGACAATACCGTCTTCCCAAATAGGTAATAGCTTACCCAGGCGATGAACATTACCCACGTTGGCCATGCCATGGCGAAGGATATACTTACTGCAACTGCGCCGAACAGGCCGAAAATGATTGCGGTTATAAACGTTTTCATAAATTTTAAGATTAATGGTTGTGGATTATGATTTGATTATTGATTGCGTAGTTAGGCCATGGCGCCATTGGCTCCGATATTCTGTGCCGAAATCCATTTGGCATCATCGCTAGCAAGGAAGGAAACAATTTTTGCAATATCTTCGGGCTCACCGATGCGGTTAAAGGCTGAAAGTGAGGCAAGACGGTCGATAACCTCTTGTGGTTTCCCTTTTGTGAAAAGCTCGGTATTGGTAGGTCCTGGAGATACGGAATTCACATTTATGCCCCTTGCACCGACTTCTTTGGCAAATACTCGGGTAAGTTGTTCAACTGCGGCTTTCGAAGCTACATAGGTGCTATAGGTAGGCATCATCACCCGGGTGGTGGTTGAAGAGAAATTAATAATGCTGCCATTGTCGGCAAGCTTGGTAGCTGCTTCTCGCATCGTATTAAAAGTTCCCTTTACATTGATATCAAACTGACGGGTGAAATCTTCATCGGTTGTATCCTTAAGGAGTTTTGTAATCATGATACCGGCATTGTTAACCAGCACATCGATTCTTCCATAACGGGCGATGGTAGCATCAAAAAGATTTTTTACCTCGTCAGTTTTGCTCACATCAGCCTTGATGGCAATAGCATCGCCACCGTTTGCTCTTATTTTCTGCAACTGCTGCTCAACTGCATTTTCATCTCCCGCAAAATTGATGATTACTTTGGCCCCGCGAGCGGCTAATGTATTTGCAATTGCTGCTCCAATTCCTCTTGATGCTCCGGTTACTAAGATTACTTTTCCTGTTAAATTTTTCATGTTGTTGTTATTTTAAGTTTTTGTTTCTTTTTGATATACCAAAGGTCTACTTAAAACAGAGGGGAAAAATGCAGGATCCAAAGCATTATATGCAAAATTCAAAGACTATAATTTTAAAAGTCAAATTCAGCTGATCTGAATAAAAATCTACCATGAAAATGGGTACTATAACAAAACGATGCGGCAAATCAATATCATGCTGGCGCAGGTCTTATATGAATAAGAGAGGTGAATATGAGGTTTGCCAAAAATGCAATGATGGCAATTAAACCTTGAATTATTCCAAAGGATCTTCGTCAATCTTTGAAATTCTAGTCAAGTCATCAAGTAAATTTCTTGAAAAGTACACAGTCTCTGGAGCCAATGCCCTTCACGATATCGTGAAGGGCATTTCTATTTTTAGCTGATTTTCAAATCGTTGCATAGTGCAAATGGAGACCGATTTTTGGTTCGAGCCCAGTGTCCGCACCCTAACGGTGCAAACGTTAATCAACTTCTGAAAGTGAAGTATAACCTGTTGCTTTTAAATTGTTTATGATTTAAGCTGTGAGTTTTTTTGGTTCGATGTCTATAATTTTTCTGTATTGTAGATTTCTTGTGATCCAATTTAGAAAAAATAATTTACTAGGGATGTTTTGATGGACTCAATGTGGCCCGCTACAGTAATTTTAATTTTTAAATAATATAACCTATCTTCAAGGGTTACTAAAACCAAAAATGATTAATATAAGAACAAGCCAAAATCGATTTGTTTTCTTTGCAGCTACCCTTGTGATAGGCATCGGTGTTTTAGTTATGATTGGCTGGTTTGCCCATATACCCATTTTAACAAGTTTTATCAATGGGTATGCCACAATGAAAATAAATACGGCATTTGGTCTAATTTTACTCGGCTCAGCCTTATTAATTCAAATTGTTCTTCAAAACAAGAAATGGCTATTTTTAGCTAGAATATTTTCTTTACTAACCATAGCGTTAGGTACTTTAACGTTAGCGCAAGATATTTTCAATATAAACCTGAAGTTAGATGAGATTTTTACTTCAGACTTTGATGCAACACTAAAAGGTAATCCCAACCCTGGGCGCATGTCGCCCATAGCGGCTATCTGTTTCGTTGCAATGGGAACATTTCTACTAGCTCATCTGTCCCAGAAAATTATATATAGATTAATCGCACAATGGTCAACACACCTTGTGACCTTCTTCACATTCCTTGCAATAGTTGGCTATTTATTTAATGTTCCGGTCTTTTATAAACTGTCATTTCTAACGTCAATGGCAGTTCATACTTCACTTTGTTTGTTTGTCCTCTCTATCTCCGCCTCTTTAATTCATCCGTCATTGGGTATAAGCGGAATTTTTACAGGTACTCGGCTCGGCAATGTTATGGCAAGGAAACTATTCATGCAAATGACGATCGCCGTTCTAATTCTCACTTTTTTAAGAATAGAATCCGATCGACTTAAATTGGTTAGTGTAGAATTTGGCATTGTGTTATTTGCCATATCCTTTATTATGGTTTCACTATTCTTGATATGGCGAACAGCAGAGGCCATGAACAAAAGTGACTTAAAAAAATCAAAAGCTGAATTCAACTTTGCCCAGATTAAAGCTTTTTTGAATTCTACGCCAGATCCAATTTTAATCCTCAATTCGTCTGGAATCATACAATTAGTTAATGATCGTACAGAAATGGTTTTCGGCTATTCAAAAGACGAACTTATTGGTAGAAACATTAACATCTTAGTGCCTGAACGATTTAGGAATAGTCAATCAATGACCAAACTACTTGATTCGGTAATTGATGAAAGCGAACTTTTTGCCTTGTCTAAGGATGGATTAGAAATACCAGTTGAAGTAAACCTTAGTCCATTTGAAGCTAACGAACTAGACTTTATATCAGCCTCCATCAGAGATGTATCAGAGCGCAGAAAAATAATGTCTGCACTAAAGACCAGCGAGAAGCGAAATAGAATATTCATTGAACAATCACCAAATGCGATTGCAATGTACGATGCGGATATGCAGCTAATGGCAGCCTCCAAGAAATGGATTACTGACTATCAAATTGAAGATAGAGAAATTATTGGCCGTACCCATTACGAAATATTCCCAGAAATTGGAGAAGATTGGAAGAAAATCCATAATGATTGCTTGAAGGGAGCTATACACACTTGTGATGAGGCGGAATTTGAAAGAGAAGATGGGTCGACACAGTGGATTACCTGGGATGTAAGACCTTGGTATGCATCTGAAGACCATATTGGAGGTATCATTATGTACACTGCTGATATCACAGTTTCGAAACAAAAAGATGCTGAACGAAGGAAAATTGAAAACATCCTCGAAAGAAGTAATCAGGTTGCAAAGATAGCCCACTGGGAGATTGATGCCAAAACTGGAAAAGTTTCTTGGAGCAAGCTTGCAAATGAAATTTATGAGTTACCCGATAATTATCAGCCCGATAGGGAGTCTATTCTTAAGTTTTATAAAAAAGGCCCAAACTTAGACAAATTATTACTGGCAGTAGAAGAAAGTAAGAAGAAGGGTAAATCTTACGATTTAGAGGTAGAGCTCGTAACGGCAAAAGGGAATAACAAATGGATCCGTATTATTGGTGATGCCGAATTCAAAAAAGGATTTTGCATCAGACGGTTAGGTATTTTTCAAGATATCACGAAGACGAAAAAGATTGAGGAAGATATTATCCGAATAAATGAAGAGTTGAATGTAGTTCTCAATTCTGGTCACGTTTCCATTATTGGCACCGACCCGAATGGAGTAATTACCCATTTCAGTAGTGGTGCAGAAAAATTGCTATTGTATCAAAAGTCTGAAATGGTTGGTATTCAATCCCCAGAAATTCTTCATCTTCAAACGGAGGTTGAATTAAGGGGAAGCGAACTAAGTACACATTACGGAAGAGAAATTAGCGGCTTCGATGTTTTTACCGAACCCGTACGAACAGGGAGCTTTGACTCCCATGAGTGGAGTTACGTACGAAAAGATGGGACGATCTTTCCTGTGCAATTAGTTGTTACTGCACTAAGAAATGGTAATGGTGAAATCTATGGATTTTTGGGGGTCGCCACAGACATTAGTGATATTAAGAAGGCAGAAAAAGAATTAGTACAATTAATGGAAATAACTAACGGTCAGAATGAACGATTAAAAAACTTTGCCCACATCGTATCCCATAACCTAAGATCGCATGCCGGCAATTTTGCAATGATGCTTGATTTGTTAGCACAAGAGGAACCGGAAATTGCGGAGCATGAATATATCAAACTTGTAAAAAAAGCCTCAGACAACCTCACAGAAACAATTGCAAATTTAAATGAGGTGGTGCTGATGAATACTGCAGTAGAACAAAACCTAGTTCCGATCGAACTAAAGCACGCCGTATCCGCTGCCATTCAAAATGTGAGCATCTTAATCAAAGATGCTGAAATTACAATCACCAATGATGTTGAAGATGAGGTAAAGGTTTTGGGAGTTTCTGCATATATTGACAGTATCGTACTGAACTTTATTACCAATGGCATCAAGTATAGAGCTCTTGATAGGCCTGGAATAATCAAATTATCCTCGCACAAAGAGAATAATTGGGTGGTACTTACAGTAGAAGATAATGGGGTAGGTATTGACCTCATAAAGCATGGAGCAAAATTATTTGGGATGTACAAAACCTTCCATCCAAACCCAGATGCTAGGGGAATAGGCCTTTTTATTACAAAAAACCAAGTAGAAGCATTGGGGGGAAAAATAGATGTTAGCAGTGTTGTGAATGAGGGAACCATATTTAAAATATTTTTAAAACATGAAAAAAGTTGAAATTGCCTGTATCATAGATGATGATCCAATATATATATTCGGTACACGAAGAATAATGGAACTATCTAATTTTTGTGAAACCTTTATGATTTTTCATAATGGCAAAGAAGCATTAGACCGATTAACCGCCATCATCTCGATCGGCGAAAAGCTCCCAGATATTATCTTGCTCGACCTTAATATGCCTATTATGGATGGCTGGGAATTTCTGGACGAATTCACTAAAGTTCCATCTAAAAAGGAAATTCTAATTTATATTGTAACTTCATCTATCGATCCTGCAGATATTGAGCGTGCCAAAAAATACGATGATATTAACAATTATTTAGTTAAGCCAATAACAATGGCAACATTGAAAGAGCTCTTTAATGGATTTTGAAAGCTAACATTAACAGAATAGCTTTAAAACTTAATAATGATTTTGTGCTATTGTTTTATTATTCCAAATAATCTGCATCAATCTTTGAAATTCTAGTCAAATCATCAAGCAAATTTCTAGAAAAATACACAGTATCGTGAGCTCACAATCAGTGAGTTAGCCCCACTCCATGATGGATAGTAATGTACCCTAATCTAATACAATGTTGGTAGTTGATGCATTGATTAAAGCAAATAGAACATTCGACTTACTATTGTTTCCTAATAATGTACATACTTTTGGAGCATTCGATTTTTACATGACACGAAGAAGATGGGATTATTTTGTAACCAATCTGTTAAACGCTACGCCTCCTAAAGATTACCAAATGGGAGGTGCAAGGAATTAACATAACTTGAATTTTAGCTGAGTTCCCCTGCATTCTAACTATTTTTTTGTAGATTTATTAATAATTTCATAAACTTAAATTTATACAAATCACCATGACTGGTCAATTTCTTCAAAACGATCACGACCTGATGGTTCGCCTTAAATCAGGCGATAGGGAGGCTTTCGCTACTTTATATAAATTATATGCTGAACAAATTTTTAGACGTTTGATGCGCCTTGTTAAACAAGAGTCTATTGCTGAAGAACTGCTTCAAGATGTTTTTATGCGTATATGGGAGAATTTGGAAAACATCGATTTGGAAAAGCCATTCGGTGCTTACTTGTATCGAATAGCACAAAATCTGGTTACAGATCTATTTCGCAGAGCAGCCTACGAAAAGCAATTGCTGGATTATCTTATCGCAGGGATGACGGAACTTTATAACCCTGTTGAGGAAAGCGAACATAAAGCGGAAGTCAAACATTTATTGCAGCAAGCTATCGATACATTGCCCACACAGCGAAGAAAAGTATATATACTTTGTAAATTAGAAGGCAAAAGCTATGTTGAAGTCAGCCAATTATTAGGTATTTCTGTTTCTACAATTAGTGATCATATTGTAAAAGCATCTAAAACTTTAAAAAATTATGCTACCAATCGAAAAATTTCTATTGTCTTAATAGCAACTTTGTTAGTCTTCGACCTGGTGTAATTCAAAAAGCGTATTTTTCATATTTATTTTTTTCAGAGCAGAGGTTGGATGGCATCTCATTCGTATATAGTTAAAAGAGCCCAAGTATGCCTGAATTGGATGTTATTAAAAAATTATTTGAACGCTTCGTGGCTGGCCACTGTACTCCAGCCGAGGTAAAGCAGTTGATGCAGTATTTTCATGCTGACGAAATTGGAGAACTCAATCAGCTGATCCTCGCTGAACTAGAAGGGCCAGAGGAAAGCATTAACGTAGATTATCATGAAAATATTGACAGGGTTTATGGACGGATACAGATAGGCTTAAATCCAGAGAAAACCGCACGGAAATTGTGGTTTAGTATCGCAGCTGCATCAATCTTAATTTTAATCGGAGTAGGAACGTTTCTGAGCAGTCGTCCTTCCAAAAACAACCTATTATATACAGCCGATGTTAAACCTTATACCCAACAAACAATATTAAAGACAGCTAGCGGCAAAAGTTTTGTTCTGAGTAATACAGGGAATGATACTACTCTCCAGCAAGGCAGTACCATGATACGTAAAATTGCTGGTCAGCAGCTGGCCTATAGCGTTTCTGGAAATACAACCGCCCCTCTTTATGATACCATTGAGGTGCCCGCAGGTGGTAGACCGCAAATGCTAATCTTGTCTGATGGCAGTAAAATCCTGTTAAATACCTCCACTACTCTCCGTTTCCCGCAAAATCTACATAACGATAAAGGCAATGAGATCGAGTTAATTTCAGGCGAAATATATTGTGACATCATACATAACCCCAAATCAACGTTAAAGATAATCACCCCGACGCAGATAACGGAGGAGATTGGTACAGTGTTTAACATCAGTGCATATGGTGACGAACCCATTAGCCAAACTACACTCATCAAAGGATCGATTAAGGTTAGTTCTGGCACTACCTCTAAAGTACTTCAGCCCAATGAAAAAGCTGTCACTTTGAATAAGCAAATGAGCATACAGCAAGCTGATATAGAGGAGATTCTTGCGTGGAAAAATGGGTATTTCCGTTTTAATGGCGAAGATCTACCCAACATCATGCGACAGCTATCTCGCTGGTACAATATTGAAGTTGCCTACACAGGAAGGATAACGAATAATGGATTTTACGGTAAAATTTCCCGCTCTAAAAATATAAGCGAAGTGCTTGCAATGCTCGAAAAAACAAAAACGGCGCATTTTAAAATACAAGGAAGGAGGATTACCGTTATGCCATAAACGCTACTTTAACATTAAAAAAAGCCACTCCTGCATAGCTGGAATGACTTTAGAATGGATCAATAATTAACTTACTATTTGTCATCACGCTGGCCCCAGGGTCTTGGAAAACACAAGGCAAGCGCTAAATCCAAACTAAACAAATGTACTATATTTATTTTAAAAAGATTGTACGTCCACATTCACGTGGCTGTATTCGCAAACTGTTGATGGTCATGAAAATAACCTTACTCATAATGATCACTGTTATGCTGCATGTTAGCGCAAAAACGCTTGCGCAAAAGGTCACTTTGTCTGTAAAGAACGCCAGACTAGTTGATGTATTTAACCAGATCAACAACCAGACTGGCTATGATTTTCTCTTCACTACCGATATTCTTAAAGATGCAAAAACTGTTACCCTAACTGTTAAAAACAAAGAACTTAATACCGTTCTTCAACAAATATTCCTTGGTCAGGCACTAGAGTTTTCTATTGAAAACAAATCTGTCGTCATTTCCAAAAAACCTGTTGAACTGATTGAAAAGCTAAAAAATGCCCTAAACCTTAACAGCATCGATGTGACAGGTATTGTGCTTGATGAGCAAGGTGCGCCGCTGTCTGGTGCTACTGCCACAGTAAAGAAGACTGGCAAAGCTATTATCACAGATGTTCAGGGCCAATTTACACTGAAAAATGTGTCTGAGGATGCCACAATAGTTATTTCCTTCACTGGGTATCAAAAACAAGAACTTCCCGCCGCACCTAGTATGGGAAAAATAAATATGGTTCTTGCCAATAATAAATTAGATGCGGTACAGGTGATTGCGTATGGAACAACGACGCTGAGGTTGAGCACAGGAAATGTCGCTACTGTTTCAGCCGATGACATTGAGCGGCAACCCATAACTAATCCGTTACTGGCGCTTGAAGGAAGGGTGCCTGGCATTTTTGTGGCTCAAACAAGCGGTGTACCCGGTTCGCCCATTACCATACAGATACAGGGGGTAAACAGTATTGGCCAAGGTAATACCCCTTTGTATGTGATAGATGGTGTGCCCTACAACTCCAAAGTGAATAGCCAGGGGTCTTTTGCCGGTGCCACTAACCCCTTAAATTATATCAATCCAATGGATATCCAAAGTATATCGGTATTGAAGGATGGTGAGGCGACATCAATCTATGGTTCAAGGGCCGCAAACGGAGCCATATTGATCACGACCAAAAAAGGCAAGGCCGGTCAAACACTTGTTGAATTTAATTTTCAGGACGGATTTTCTTGGAACAACCGTTTTATCCCAACTTTAAATACTCAGCAATATTTAGGTATGCGGGAACAAGCTTTACGAAATGACGGTCTGGTTCCCAGCGCCAATCCCAGCAATCCTGGTTATGCCCCTGACCTTACAATCTATGACCAAAATAGGTATACCAATTGGCAAAAAGTGCTGGCAGGAGGTATGGGCCAAAATATTAATACCTCTGGCACTATAAGCGGTGGTAGTGAAAGTACCCAATTCCTGGTAAGCGGAACGTATAATAAAGTGACCAGCATTTATCCCGGTGATTTCAGCAATCAAAATGCTTCGGTACACATGAATATGAACAATACTTCACCTAATAAAAAACTAAAATCAAATTTCTCGGTGAACTTTCTTCATAACGACAATAGTTTGCCTGGAGTAGATCTTGTAAATCTTGCAATAAGATTACCCCCAAACGCTCCGGCGCTTTATAACCCAGATGGCAGCTTAAATTTTGCACCCAACTCGGCTGGGAACAGCACTTGGATTCCCTATTCTACTAATCCGCTTGCTTTTACCTTAGCAAATTACAATACAAAAACTAATAATTTGGTAGGTAGTGGATTTATCAGCTATAATATTATATCGGGTCTGGATGTCTCGGCTAATTTTGGTTACACCTATCAGCAGACATACGAAATGCAAAAAAACCCTTTATCATCACTTCCGCCAGAACAGCGGGCCTCTAGCCGAAGCTCAGCTACCTACATAAATAGCAACATTAATTCTTCAAACATAGAACCGAAAATTAATTATAAACGAGTTTTGTTTGGGGGAACAATAAACGCTTTAGTTGGAACTACGTTTCAGCAAGAGAGTGGCTTGAATCAAAGCGTAACCGGTGGAGGTTATGCCAGTGAGCGCAACCTAGCCGACCTTGGTTCTGCGGCAACCGTAGGAGCTAAGAGCTCCAAGGAATATTTATATAAATATGAAGGTATTTATGCTCGCGTAAATTATAACTGGGGCGATAAGTACTTAATGAATCTTTCGGTTCGCAGAGACGGCAGTAGCAGATTTGGTTCAGCCAACCAATTTCATAATTTTGCCTCAGCGGCGGCAGCCTGGATATTTTCAAAGGAAAAATTGATACAAGATAATTTTTCTTTTTTAAGTTTTGGAAAAATTAAAGCTAGTTATGGAACTACCGGAAATGATCAAATCGCAGATTATGCGACGTTGAGTGTATATAATCCAACGTCCTATCCTTATCAAGGCGTGACCGGACTGCTGCCTCAAAATTTATCAAATCCGTACTTGCAATGGGAACTAACTAAAAAAACAAATCTAGGTTTAGATTTGGGTCTTTTTAAAGACAGAATTCTCATTTCTGCAGATTATTTTAAAAACGTCACCTCAAATCAGTTATTAGCTTATACTCAACCCGCTACCACCGGCTTCGGCAGCATAGCGGCTAACTTTCCGGCTGTTGTAAGGAATTCAGGATTGGAACTCACCCTAAGCACCAAAAATATTAAAACAAAAGATTTTAATTGGACTACATCATTTAATATCACTTTTGCTAAAAATAAACTTGTTGCTTTCCCTAACCTTTCAAGTAGTTCTTATAATTCTTCTCTCGTTGTTGGCGAATCTATAAATGTGAAAAAATTATACCATTATTTAGGTGTGGATCCCGCTACAGGTGGATATTTGTTTGAAGATAAAAACGGGCAACCGACTACGACTCCCAAATCCGGAACAGATAATTATGTGCTTAAAAATACCGACCCTGAATTTTATGGAGGTTTCCAAAATAGCTTTACCTATAAAGGCTTTCAGCTAGACATCTCATTTAATTTTACAAAGCAAAATCAAAACGCTACTACTTTTGGTTATGGTTTTGGACCGGGAACTAAAAGCTCCGGAAATCAACCTCTTTATGTACTGAATGCCTGGCAAAAACCTGGGGATGTTGTTACAACACCAAGATATACCAACGGGTTCAATTTATTTGTTCCATTCCTGGCTGCCGGTAATTCTGATGCAAGCTATTCAAATGTTATTTATTGCCGACTGAATAACGCTTCACTTTCTTGGCAGGCACCAAAAACCTGGTCAGAGAAATTGAATTTTAAAGATATAAGGATTTTCGCACGCGGTCAGGAGCTGCTCACCTTTAGCAATTACAAAGGCTCTGATCCAGAAACCCGTGTAAGCGGTATTCCCGGAACTCCACCGCTAACGGTATTGGTGTTGGGTATAAAAGCAAGTTTATAATCATTTAACACAACGAACAATGAAACGATCAATATATGTAAAAGGGATGGCGACACTACGTACTGTTGTCATTTTGATAATACTTTTTAGTATAACCGGGTGTAAAAAATACTTACAAATCCCAGCACCGTCTAATTCCATCAGTTCTCAAAGTGTGTATATAGAAGATGCGACTGCAATAGGAGTATTAAATGGCATTTATATAAGAATGCAGGGCAATACAGATTTATCTATTTATCCTGGATGTTCGGCTGATGAGTTTAGCTTATCGAACACCTCAGCGGCAACTTTTAATCTCACTTACAGCAATAACCTGAATTCAGATGCTACTGGAAATAGGGATTTCTGGTCTGCTTTTTACAAGCACGTTTATTATGCTAATGCCGCAATTGAAGGATTAACTCAATCTTCTACACTTACACCTGCAGTAAAGCAGCAGCTTATAGGTGAGGCTAAATTTGTGAGGGCATGGTGTTATTTTTACCTCGTGAATTTTTATGACGATGTGCCCCTGGCATTAACAACGGACTATAAGGACAATGCCGTTCTTGCCAGAAGCCCAAAGGCCCAGGTTTACCAGCAGATTATAGCTGATCTGACCGACGCCCAAACTAAACTTAATACCAATTTCGTTGATGTAACTTTGCTAAAAACTACTACAGAGCGGGTACGGCCAACCAAATGGGCAGCTACAGCTCTACTCGCAAGGGCCTATTTGTATTATGGTAACCTTATGGGTGACGCCACTAATTACCAAAAAGCTGCTGATCAGGCATCTGCGATAATACAGAACTCTTCGCTATTTAGACTGGAACCTTTAAACAATGCATTTTTAAAAAATAATCAAGAAGCGATTTGGCAATTAGAAGCTACGCCAACGAGTGTAGGTGGGTATACACAAGAAGCATATGTTTTTATAATTCCTGTTACCGGCCCGAGCGTGACTAATCCTGTTGTTATTAGCCCTTTTTTGTTAGCTGCGTTTGAACCGGGTGACCAGCGCCAGACTAGCTGGATAAACAATGTGAATATTAGTGGAACGACTCTTTATTATCCTTATAAGTACAAAAACAATGTATTACGTTCGCCCGCAACCGAATATGAAACCGTATTTCGTTTGTCCGAGCAATATTTGATTCTGGCAGAAGCAAAAGCAAGGCAAGGCGACTTGAGTGGCGCCGCCTTAAGTCTGAACATGGTACGGGCCCGTGCGGGTTTGCCAAATACCACTGCGACAAACCAACCGGATATGTTGGCTGCCATCCAGCATGAGCGCCAGGTAGAGTTTTTTACAGAATTTGGCCACCGCTGGTTCGACCTAAAAAGGACAAATACCGTAAATGCCATCATGAGCGTAGTTACTCCTAAAAAAGGAGGAAGAAGTTGGGATCCTAACCAGGCCTTGTACCCAATTCCCTTATTGCAAATTCAAGCAGCCCCTTCCTTAAAACAAAATTCAGGCTATTAAAGCCGCACACAAAACAGCCCCGACCCACGCTTGGCAAGGCGAATACCCTTGTTAAAAACCCGGTCGGGGTTAATCGAGTATAGTGCAGCGAAAATAACGAGGAAAATCCTGTAGAGGTATATCTATACTGTGGACAGCGATTTAAACTTTAAACATTATATATGGAAAATTCAATTTTGAGTATTAAAAATCTATCGCACCGCTATAACACTTCCTGGGCCATCCGCAACATTGACCTAGAAATAAACAGGGCCGGTATCTTAGGCCTGCTGGGTTCCAATGGGGCAGGTAAATCAACCACCATGAACATCATGTGCGGTGTTTTAAACCAGACGGAAGGGAGTGTACTGATCAATGGGATAGATATTCGTGAAAAACCTGAGTTGGCTAAAAGGCAAATAGGCTTTCTTCCCCAAAATCCCCCTTTGTACCTCGACCTTACGGTAGATGAATACCTCATTTATACGGCTGAATTACGGAAAATGGATTACCGGGATATTAAACCAGCCCTGGGAGAAGCCAAAGAACGTTGCGGCATTTCTCACTTCAGCAACCGCCTGATCAAAAACTTATCGGGCGGTTACCGGCAGCGGGTAGGTATTGCGCAGGCTATTATTCATAAACCCAAACTGGTGGTAATGGATGAGCCAACCAATGGCTTAGATCCAAACCAGATTACCGAGGTGCGGACACTGATCAAAGAAATTGCTGTAGAACATGCCGTTATTTTTTCTTCCCATGTTTTATCAGAAGTGCAGGCGCTATGTAAAGAGATTAAAATGATAGCTGATGGCCGTATTGTTTTTTCCGATACAATGGACGTCTTTAATAATTACGTAGAACCACATAGTGTATTGATGCAGATGGAAAACCCGCCGGTGGCAGCAGAGCTATTGAAGATACACGGTGTAGATAAAGTTGAGTTTGTAAAAGAACGGCAAGTACGCGTTTATTTTACCAGCGACCGGGAAATTACGGAAAGGCTTATAGGTGCAAGTGTTCATAACGGCTGGCGTTTAAGTGAGATCAGTCTTGATAAAACAGCCATTGATGAGATCTTCAAACAACTATCTACCAAATCAACACAATCCTAATTTATTCCTTTAATGAAATTAATTTTTAAAATAGCAAAAGCAGAACTGCGCAACCTGTTTTACTCTCCTATAGCCTGGTTTTTAACCATCGCTTTTATGGTACAATGCGCACTTACCTATACCAAAATAATAAACAATCTCGCTATCACACAAGAAATGGGTGGTAGAGGATTGGCATACATGGCTCAATTAACAGTAAGAGTCTTTTCCAGCCGAGAAGGATTATTCACTGATATTATGCAGAACTTATACCTGTATATTCCCTTATTAACCATGGGGCTTATCAGTCGTGAAATCAATGGTGGCACCATTAGCCTGCTCTATTCTTCCCCGGTAAAAATAAGGGAAATTGTTTTCGGCAAATACCTGGCAATGATGGTCTACAGCTTTATACTGTTATCTGTGGTCGGCATTTTTATGGTAGCGGGTATTTTGAACATCAAGTCGGCAGATTATGGAATGCTTTTGGCAGGCGCTCTTGGTTTTTACCTGCTATTGTGTGCTTATTCGGCCATAGGCCTTTTTATGTCCAGCCTTACCAGTTACCAAATCGTCGCGGCGGTAAGCACCTTTGTAATGATAGGCATCCTCAGTTATATCGGCACCTTGTGGCAGAGTGTAGATTTCGTACGCGACCTGACCTATTTTCTATCCCTTTCAAACCGAACCAACCATATGCTGACAGGATTTATCACCACTAAAGATATAATCTATTTCATCGTTATTGTGTACATTTTCCTGGGATTAACAATCTATAAATTACAATCTGGGCGTGAAACAAAGGCATTGCACATCATTGTCGGTCGTTACGTTGCCATTGTTGTTTCCGCACTGGCTATCGGTTATATCAGCTCGCTTCCAAGCCTGACCGGTTACTGGGACACTACAGCAAATCAACGCAATACACTTACCCCTAATGTACAACAGATCATTAAGGAAATGGGCGATGGTAAATTACAGGTTACCGTCTATACTAATTTATTAGATAGGTATTTTTATCTCGGATTGCCGGATAGACGTAACGATTATTTATCCAATTGGGACTCCTATATGCGGTTTAAGCCGGATATCGATTTTCATTTTGTAAACTATTATGATATGCCCTATTCCTTAAGTTACGACCTGTTTGGTTATTACAAGGGCAAAACAATGAAGCAAATAGCGGAACAAACAGCCAAGGCGATGGATTTAGACATGGCTCTTTTTAAGACCCCGGAACAAATTCATCAAGAAATTGATCTGAAGCCTGAATTGAATAGGTTTGTATTGAAACTAACTTATAAGGGCAGGTCTACCTTCCTTAGGGTTTTTAATGATCTTTATATCTTGCCAATGGAGGCTGAAGTTTCGGCTGCTTTTAAAAGACTCCTGCAAGCTAAAATGCCTAAAATCACTTTTACAACAGGCAATGGGGAAAGATTAACCGGTAAGAAAGACGATAGGGAATACAAAACATTAACTGTTGAAAAGACTCATCGCTATGCATTGATCAATCAAGGCTTTGACATTGATTCCCTTTCATTAAAAACCCAGGATATCCCCGATAATGTTAAAACTTTAGTAATTGCCGATCCTCAAAGTGAGTTGAGTGCAGCAGCCATACAAAAGATAAAGGCTTATATCGCTAAAGGAGGGAATTTGCTGATAGCCGGTGAGCCAGGCAGGCAGCAAATATTAAACCCTTTACTGAAAACATTAGGCGTACAGTTAAAAGATGGTATGCTGGAACAGGGAAATAAAGATTTTTCACCCACATTAGTATTGCCGCATTTAACAAAAATCGCCATCGGTTTTTCGAAAACATTGGATAGGCCTTCGGTAGATACGTTGCCTGTTTCGATGAATGGTGTAGCAGGGTTATCCTATCACGATACCAATGGGTTTCATATTCAGCCATTGCTGATCACTAAAACCGGAGTTGTTACTAATACCATGAGGCGCAACCCTGATCTTGATTCGGTAAATAAAATAGATAACGCTAGCACAGGTTCAGCCGGAGTAACGCAAGCTTTGTCTCTGGGTAATGCCACAAAACGCACCGCTTTAATGCCTGTAGGAAAAAGTACTTCGAAAGAGGCCTATACTACTGCAGTAGGCTTAACGCGACAAATTAATGGCAAAGAGCAGCGCATCATCATCAGCGGTGATGCCGACTTTTTAAGTAATGCAGGGTTAGGAAACACAAGCCTGGAATTAAGTAACTTTTATTTCGGCCCCGCTTTATTCAGTTGGTTAAATTATGGCGAATATCCTGTAGATACCACGCGCCCTGATCCTAAGGATAACCGGGTAACAGTTAGTACAGACCGTGTATCTTTTTTAAAAATAGTATATATATATATATTGCCAGGGTTAATGTTCATCTTCGCCGCGATCTTTTTAATCCGTCGTAAGCGAAAATAAATATGCTATTTTACTTTGAGGGTAGCTAGTCAAACCGGACAAAAAGCGGGATATAAGAAGAACAGGGCTTTTGATAAGGCTTTTATTTAGACCTCATCGTACAGTTCATCAAACACCATAAACAAGAAGAACGAAAAGATTGGTTGTTACCTAGAATGTGCTAATTTAGCCAAAAAAGTAATAATTTGTTACGAGAAACGCCCATATAAAAGAGCTCACAATCAATGAATTAGCTCCACTCGGAATGAGTGGAGCATTTTATTTGCACTATAAAACATACAATCGCAGTAAAAAATAATTTTCCATACATAAATTTCGGCCTATGAAATCTGTGGTTGTCCTTTTGCAATTCGGAAATAAATAGTCGATAACACCAGTCGTGGAACTATATCTACTGATCGAGGTTTCAATGAGCGGTTTTCACAAAATCCTCACTTCGTAGGAGAAAAGGTGAAAACGAAGGGGGAAGAGCTTTGGCCGTTTTCACAGGCCGCAAGTGCGCGAGAGGATTTTATTTAGTAAATTTGTCTACTCAAACTTCAAGTACGTACGATAGATATGCCAACGCTTGTTTTCTGCCTGCAAAAGTTCGTTCTTGCTTTTGCTCTTAAGGGGTAGTCTATAGACGTTTTGATTACTTTTGAATAGCCTACTTTCCATCAAATCCCCAAGCCATCACCTTGTTCTTTACCATTGTCTCGTTGTTTCTTAGTCTGAATTGACTTCACTTGACTTTTATCGCCTATCTCCATTTCGGGAAAAAGGCGCTGCGGCTGCATCGTCATCTGCCCCAATCTTGTTTCTATCGATTTCCAGTTGTATTTGCTTCCAAGCATCTGAATTGGTTCCAGAAAATCAATATCCTTATGATAATCCAATGCCTTAACCAACATGGCTGGGTTACGGTTTCCGTATTTTTCGCAGAAAGCATCGATCATTTGTGAAAGACTGAGGGAAGAAGACAGATAGGCAACATCGATAAAGTCTTTAAGTCGTGTACCATTTCCAGATATGGAATTAAGCTTCATAGCGGCGATATCCTCGGCAGATGCCATGCGGACATCTTCCACAACTAGCAGATCGTTGACAAGCGGGTAATTGTGTGTAATAAGGTCAACCTGCACCCCGTCGATACTTCCCTTTAGCGTATGCCTAGCTTGGTAGTTAAGTTGGAAGGGATACCTGAATTCGATTTCTGCGAGCAACTGGTCGGCATCAAATGGTTTCTTCGAGAAAAGGTCAATGTCAATACTCAACCTATGGCCAATCTGTAGTGCAAGTGCAGTGCCACCGACGAGAAAAAAATCCTCCAATAAAGGATCTTTCATCAAAGTGGTTAGGAGTTCCAGTGTAGATTGGCTGACTGTTTCTTTTCGTAACATTTCATTTCACTTAAGGGGATACCAAACTGATGGCTGACAAAATACATGTCCTTGTCATTCAGGTATCCGATTTTCTTGATTGACTCCTTGATACCTGCAACACCATAGTAGTTGAGGATAAAATACCAATCCTGCGGCCATCCACGTTCGATCACTCGTTGTACTACAACATTACGCAGGCTGTTAAGTTCGATCTTATCAAGGTCGTATTCCCAGAGCAGTTTCATGTCCAGCTGGGCATCGGGAAATTGTTTATAATTGTCGAAATACATAGGCTTGCCTCTATCAAAAATACGCATTTTTCTCGATAATAACAACAAAAACTAGGACGAAAGGATGTAGGAGCTATCCATTAACAGGTATCTGGATTATTTTTTATTCCTCTTTTTTTTTGGGTTCTGGCAGCTGTAAAAGCGAATCGGCAACAGCCAACAACCCTTCGCTGTTATTGTGATAGGCCTCGTCCAGTTGTTTGGACTGCAGTGGATAGAATGCCCTTACTACCCGATACTTTTCGGCATCGGTAGATAATTGGTGGTTTCTGATCAGCATTGATATACAACTTCCCGAACTCGCCGACACCGTGATAAAGATCGCGAACAGCCACCATAGCCTTGACCTGCTTCTAATATCCAAGTGGTGATAATGTATGGTCTCCGACTTTTTTGAATTGAGCTCCATCTTTTCGCGTAATTGCGAGAGCGAATTTTTTACCTCATTTAAACTTGCCTTCTGGCCCATGCGCCTTAACAGCGTGATTATTGACTGTAGGGTTTCTCCATAATCCTTTGGCTCACTCTCTGCAAGACCGCCAACTACAATTTCTATATTCCTGCACCTGCCGATCAATGCCTCGATGACCTGTTCCAGTGATTCTATCTTTTCCTCCAGTTTATCCATGTTCTTGTTTTTTATAGCCCAAATCCGAGCTCGTATGGTTTGTCCTTTTTTCTCCTACCGATCGACCCAAGGGATTCCGATTCTGCGTATTCCTTTCTGAGCAATAAATCCAGGATATGCGTTTCGGTACTATGACTTTGATTTTTATCCATTACCGAAGTTTCTTGAACATTTCCCTCATTTCTTTTTCCTGTAACATTCTTGGAAAGATTCTGACCAAGTTGCTGCTGGATTGCGGGCAGGCTCATTTTCCTGTCAACGGCTGATCCTTTCAGTGTAACCTCCCCATACTTAAAGGAAATGCCCTGTATGGCATTCCTTTTCAGTAAAAGATAATCCTCAACTAGATCAAGCTTGACCTAAAGTATTTGGTCATGCAATTATACTATCTTTAATAAAAACTCTTTGATGATGCGTCTATTGTTCATACTTATTGTTGTCGGCAGCATCTTCCCTGCAAGGGGGCAAAGTGTACATATTCAATCTGATATGGCAAGGACGAAATTTGAAAATGATATCAGGAAGGCCGATTCCCTGGCTGGGCTTAAACATTTCAAGAGGGCTTTTGTAATTTATAAAGCGCGAATTGACGATTTATTATCTGGTAAACTACAAGTAGAGATAAGTGCTGATCAATGGGAATCAGTATTGCGCAGGGCTGCAGACATGGGCTGGCGATGTGACAATACAAATTTGGCCGTTAGGTATAATAATATGGCCTTAGGCACTAAGGGCGAAAAACTAAGGGAGAAGATTGAATTCTTAGCGCAATTGGATGTAGAACAATATTATATCTATTTACCTTCCTCTATCGGGGGAACTGGGCACAGCCTGGTTGTAGGAGGGTGCAGTCTTAGTGATACCAGGTACCTTATATGGTTTCATAAAGACAAATGCTTTGTTCAGAAATTTGATGACTGTGAGAGTTACAAGCCTGCGCAGTTTACAGATACCGCACTCTACAACCTGTTCGATAGTTCCAGTGAGGAAATGATAGGAGAAAAAATAACCAGGTTGAAGGTAGGGTACAATCACGTAATGCATTATAGTATTACATTCCCGTCGGACTCAGGAGAAGTAAGTAGAAGATTTAGTATTAACGACGTAAGTGAGTACAAAGCGGGAAGTAAGGAATACAAGAGGCTATCGGAAGTAAACCAACTGGATCAATATTTACATAACATGCAGACAAAGCTGAAGCTTTTCAACGAATATAGTTATGCTCTTATAGAGAAATATAATAAATTCCTTAACTCAGCGGTTGAAAGACAAAAGGTGGGTAAGCTTTGAGTATGTAATTTAAGACCGATTCTGGTCTTGAGTACAATGATAAGGTTTCTCATGGCGGCATATTGGTATTAACAACTAATCCATTGGCACAGTTACTTATTGATGCATTTACAAAACACATTGAAGAGACACTGGGTTAATAACCAATAGAAACAACCTGATAGCAGCTTATAAAACACATGCTTCCCTTAATAGCTTCTAATGTTGTGAATTATCGACTGCCTCGGAGAAGAAACAATAATGATTACAGATTCTTTTGCATAAATTCACATAAAAGAACCACCATGAAAATAATATCGCTTCTCGTCGTCCTTATTCCTATGTCCTTACTGTTAAAATTGCCTGCATACGCACAAATTAAAAGCACCGGCGACGCAGATTATTTACTAGGAACCTGGATAGGTATGACCGCCAGGATTGTGAGTGATAACATTCCTCCAGAAAGACATTCAGTCAACTGGAGAATTCACAAAATAGATTTGAAAAAGAATCAGTTGGAAATGACGGAGTTCTATCACAAGCTGATTGCGCATGATTCAAATAGCATAGAAAGACCCAGGAAGGTCTATTCTGCCCGTTTAGTGGATAAGTCATTATTTGTTGAATTGAAAGACATCAAAACCGACACGACATTCACCTTGAAACTTTCGCCAAAAATGATGCAGGAGTTCCCGACTTTGCAAAACGAAAAAGGGGACTTGCTAGTCAGAAACGAACAGGTTGTTTTTGTCTTAAGTAAAATAAGTAGTGACACCACAAATTTTTTGCCCAAAGATCAGCGCCAGAAAATCACCGTAGATGTGTTACCGCCGCCGCCAGTACCGCCTAAAAAGCAGTGATATAAAACTTACGCATGATGATTATTGGGTATAAATTATATTTTTAATTACCTTTGTTATATAGTTGATAAAGCTAGAACAGGTTTGATATGAACAATACTAATAAAGATAAAAATCCTACACCTAAAAACCCAATCATTAGGATGATTGAGGATAAGGATAAGATTGTTGAAGCAATTCGCAGTGGGAAAGATTTATCTAAATTAAAAGGTATTAAATTTGTCTCTCCGATATAGCTTAACTAAAACAGATCAAGGTATATCAATTTAAGACCGATTCTGGTCTTGAGTATAGTGTATTTTTTACTTTCTATTATTTGACTGATGCAGATGGGAACGAGCATGTAGCTTATAGTTTTGGTTTTGATCGGGCTGGTATTTTTGAAAATGACAAATTTCAATATGAGTATGACCCAAAGATAAGAAACACAGTTGTACACATCATTAAAGAATTCTTTAGTAAAAACGTCGACAGCGGATTGTTATACTTCTGTTATCAAAAGGATGATTTTTCGAGACATCGCAGCATTACTTTTAGAAAATGGTGGAAACAAGAAACAGAAAGTGGAATAATATTTAAGCCAACTGCAGTAAATTACAATGATAAGGTTTCTCATGGCGGCATATTGGTATTAACAACTAATCCATTGGCACAATTACTTATTGATGCATTTACAAAACACATTGAAGAGACACTGAGTTAATAGCCAATAGAAACAATCCTAAACCAAAACTAATGCCGTTTTAAACGGGAGTGTTTCGATGAAAGCTAAACTCATTAACGCATTTGCTTCGTATATATAGAATGATCGCATACATTTTAAAAGCACTGCCGCTCATTACCTGTCTACAGCTTACCATTTTGACACATGGCCTGGCACAGGGCGACTCAAGCCATAATGAGCGCAGTTATCTGGAAATTTACAAGAACAATAGGGTGTTTTCTTACGTATCGCCAAAGGGAGAGTTGGGCGGGCCAACGAAATTTGTGTTGACAGGCAGGGTCACAACCAGTTACTTTTTATTGGCTAACCCGAAAATACCTGTTTTTTTCGCGTTAGTGCAGGACTTTACTGCGAAGGTTCTGGATCAGAAGTCTGCGGCTGTTCGAACTCCAAGTTTAAAACTAGGAGGTGTCTGGTATGTACAAATGGGACAAAATGCTACAAATTATCGGTATGCAAGCCTCAAATTTATGCACCATTCTAACGGTCAAGATGGTCAGAGCTTGAATCCGGATCTGTCTATTAACACCCGCGACGGGAATTTCAGTACCAATTATCTGGTGCTTTCCTATCACTTCGGCGACAATGTCGAGCAAGGAAAGCAAGGATACACATTAAACCATGATGCCGGACTGCAATGGCATAAGTGGTTTGATTATGAAAAGGCATTGAGGGATGACTATGGTTTTACAAGGATCATCTATAACATCTCCTTCAGAAAGCAACTGGAAAACAGAGAGAACTGGCGATTAAACGCAGGTTTAAACTATGCCATTAACAATATGGCTGACTATAAGATGACTGCAGTAAAAAAGCGGCTTAATACAGAGGTTTCATTTCACTACAGCCTTCCGTTCATGCACAAAGCATACCTGATGGCTGCAGCAGGCTATTTTGGCGAAGATCCATACAATATTTACTATAGAGATAAGTACAGCTATTTGCGTTTTGGCGTGTCTACCAATCTTTAATTTTTTTTATATGACAAGCTGAAACTTAGGCTTTAGTATATCAAGGTGACGGAGCCAGAAAGAGGCTTACCCTTGGGACTGATCCTTATAAGGTAGTAATAAGTACCTGCATTGAGCGGCTGTCCCTGGTATGTTCCGTTCCATTTGTTATCGTAAGCATCTGAATGATAAAGAATAGTCCCGCTTCTATTAAATATCCGTAAAGAGATGGTTTCTCCGGCTGCTGATGGCAGTTCCCAAAAGTCATTAATGCCATCGCCATTGGGTGTGAACGCACTGGGGAATGTTTTATGCTGCGGGTCTATCTGTACCTGTACAATATTACTTACTCCAGGCAGGGTACACCGTGCATCCGAACTCAACTCGCAGCTTACTTTGTCTCCTTCCTGAGGGTCATTAAGCTCGAATGTCGGCCTGTTCATTCCCATGGGAATGCCATTGACTTTCCACTGGTAGCTAAGCATGCCTTTTGCTCCATTAGTTATGGCGTTAAACTGAACAGGAGTGCCTTTTTTTACCGGATTTTCTAAGGCATGAATGCTGATCTGCATTTTTTCCGGCGGGCTGACGGTAAGTGTCCGGGTCTGCTGTGCAGGAATATACTGACCATTACCAGCTTGCTTAGCGGTAATCTGGGTAGTGCCTGGACCGGTAAGATGGATCAGGCCTGCAGGAGTAATGACTGCGACTGCAGGATTGCTACTGGTGTAGGTGATGGGAAGACCGGAGTCAGCGTTTGCAACAGGCCTGAAATCATCATCACATAAAGTCATGGTTGATATGTCAGGCATATTAACGATCTGAGCGGTTTTACCCCGATTGACAATAATGGTATAAGCGCGTGTACTGTATTCGTCAGTAGCGGTTACCAATACCTCTATCGTATTGTCTCCCATGTTTAACGGGATAGGATTTGAAGGACTGCCACTGATGGCAGGTTCGCCATTTATCGTAATAGTTGCACCAGGTACACTTACTGTAGCGGTAAGGGTTACACTGCTTTGGTTTGATGTTGCAAAGGCAGTATAATCAACTATCATAGGATTGAATACCTCATTAAGCCCCATTGGGCTAAGAATAAGCGAAGTCAGGGTAGTTTCATCATAGCTGGTCTGAAAGCTGGCAGGATTGCCCTGAGCAGGAGAAGTTAGGTAGAGCTCATGTCCTTCCATACCTTCATATTCACAAACCATTACCTGATACCTGGTAGCGGGATCAAGGCCGGACACACCGGTTGTAGTTCCATTTCCATTATAAATGGCATACCAGCCACTGTTTAGTATCTGGTCTCCGTTCTTGTAAGTACTTTCTGCAGTATAAGTGGTTCCGTCGACCGGAACCGGACTTCCGGAATTGGGATCTGCCTTAATGAATACCACTCTTGAATTTCCATTCCCCTTGGTCCAGCTGATTTCAGCACTCCCAGAGGTGATGTCGCTGAAGGTAATATTTGTGGCCTGCAGGGTGGGTCGGGCGGCAGGTTTGTTTTGATATATGGTAGCGGAACCGTCGCTATTTCTGACTACGACTACCTCGGGTTTGCCATCGGAATCGAGGTCACTTATCGCCACCGCAAAAGGCGCACGGATCACCCTGAATGGTACTTTCGGTTGCAGGCTAAAACTGTTTGGAGAACTTGTATTTTTTAGCAGGGTAAGTCCTTCATCGACAGGTGCAGTCCAGTTCGCACTGGCGAGGTCTACTTTCCCGTCTCCATCTATATCACCGGAGGCGATCGCATAACCAGCTAAGCCACCTGGAAGGTGTTGCACCGGCGCCATGTTTACAGACCCGGGACTGCTGGTGTTTCGCAGTAAACTGACAGTGCCGTTATGAGCGGTCGCAACGTCCAGTCTCCCGTCGCCATCCATATCAGCAAGGGTAAGATTCCTCGGCCCATCACCAGTAGCAAAGTCTTTTCTAAGGGCAAAGGATATCGTGCCGGCACTACCGGTGTTGCGTAGTATGCTAATGTAATTTGTAAAATCGGCAATGACAATGTCGGCTTTGCCATCGTTATCCATATCGCCCAAAGCGATCGCCAGGGGATTAAAATAAGCTTGAATTTCAATCTTGGGAGCGAAGGCTGGATTACCGGCAGTACCATTGTTACGCAGCAAAATGATCATCTTGTCCCTGCTCACCACGGCAAGGTCTGAACGGCCATCACCGTCAAAATCTGCAATTGCGACATCCCCGGAATGCCGGCCCGTAAGAATCTCCATGCGGACAAAACTGATACTCCCCGGACTACTTGTATTACGCAGCAATGTAACAGTATTCGCATTACCATTTGCTGATACAAGGTCGATTTTTCCGTCCCCGTCAATATCACCTGCTGCAAGCGCCTGAGGTAAATCACCCACCCGGAAATCCTGCTTTTCAACAAAGTTTAGCTTCCCGGCTGCGGAAGTATTTCGACTTACCGTGATCATATCACTCGTGGAGCAGGCTACTGCTACATCCGCCAGTCCATCTCCATCCAGATCTGCTATTTTAAGGTCGACAGGTCCGCTGGCAGTCAGGAGTCCATAGGTAAATCCGAAATCGCTGGTCTGCAGTGCGGCTCGGCCGGGTGGGGTTCTTGGCAGAAAGAAAGCCGAACTTTGTGCTAAGAGATGGGTCTGTGTATTTAGCACTTGTATTGCGCTGTAACTGGCCCCCTGTGGCACTATAACAGAAATGCTCGAGGTAGTGGCCGTCAGAATTTCACCTCTGGTAGCTCCAAAGCTGACCTGATTGCCTGCAGGTACATTGCTAAACCCGCTTCCCTGAATGGTAACGGTAGTGCCGGGAGCGCCTGAAAGAGGACTAATGCCTGTAATCACAACCTGAGCCATTAAGGCAGATTGCATACTAGTCAAGAGCATGGCTATTATAAATATGAAGCGTAATCCCACTTCAGCAAATTAACAAAATTATCCCAAAGGAAGAAGTTTCGGGTTCATAAGCATTCAATTTTAAAAGAAAGCATATAATCTGTCTTTTTAATTTAGCCCCGGCTGGTAAATGAGATAAAACAAATTATAAATTAATTTGCTTTAATCGTTTAAAGTAATTAATATTGAACTGTTATTCACAGCTAGCCAAGTATGAAAAAGGTAAACCTTAAAGATATCGCAGAATATGTTGGCGTTTCGACGGCACTGGTCTCCTATGTACTCAACGGTCAGGCAGTGGAAAAGCAGGTAAACAAATCTACAGCTGAACTGATCACTAAAGCCGCCCTGGACTTAAATTATCAGCCTAACCAAATTGCCAAAAGCCTCAAGACACAAAAAACAAATACCATCGGACTGATTGTTGCGGATATAAATTTCAAGTTTAGTACTGGAATTACCAGATCAATAGAAGAGGAAGCAAAAAAAAATAACTACACCGTAATTTACGGCAGCTCTAATGAGAACGCTGAAAAATTTTCCAAATTGGTTAATGTTTTGGTCAACCGCAGGGTGGATGGACTGATTTTGGTTCCTACGGAAGGTTCAGAAAATGAAATAGAACTACTTCAGCGGTCGGGTATTCCATTTGTACTTATCGACCGTCATTTTCCTGCAGTCCAGTGTAATTATATTGGACTGGATAACCATAAGGCAGCGTACAATGCAACGCAATACCTTATCGATCAGGGTCATCGCCGAATTGCTTTTGTAAATTACCGGACTACACTTTTTCATCTTTTGGAACGTAACAGGGGTTATTTTGACGCACTGAAGGATAACAAGATTCAATTTGAACAGTCATGGCTTCAACAAGTTGATAATTCTGCCGGACATAATGACGTCAGCCTTAACCTTAAGGATCTTATGAAGGAACCTGAACCTTTCGACGCCTTGTTCTTTGCTACCGATACCCTTACCATAAATGGGCTAAAATACCTTAATAAGGAAAAAATAAGTGTCCCGGATCAAATCTCAGTACTCAGTTTCGACGAATCTGACGCATTTGATCTTTTTTACACGACCATCACATTTTCCAGGCAGCCATTGATGGAGATGGGTAGTCTTGCTGTAACCAATCTGATTGAACTAATGAACGGAAGTAAGCAGCTCAAGCAGATAAGTCTTGAGGCAGAATTGGTTAGCGGCGCTTCATGTAAAGAACGTTTAAGGTGAATACGGGCTTTGGGTTTAATAAGCGAATAAACTCATTTGCGTTGCCATTAAATGTTAAACATTACAAGTAAAATAAAATGATCAAAATGAAATTAAGCAATTATCGTGTTCTGGTATGGATGATTTGCGGTTGCCTTATATTAATGGGCTGCGCTGAAAAACGTAGCGCTGTTCAGCTTCAGCTGGCATCAGCTCCATGGCATTTTTCCGAGACGCCGGCAACCAGTATGCTTTCAGCAGTACAATCAAATGCAACGTTTACCGCACCTTCTGATAGCAGCAGATTTACAATTAAGATGAGGGTAAAGCTAAACCCGGAGAATGTTGGCAGCAATGTGCTAAACATCCCAGGTGTACTCAATGTGCGCACTTTTCAACACGACCAAAAAGATCGGAAAGATCAGAATTACCCATCTTTTCCAATGCCTGACGGATCTGTGCCTGTTCTGGAAGCCGCTCTTAAGCTTCATCCTCCACTAGAAAATGAAGGAGCACTTGACATGCCAATTGGAATACCCCTGGCGATGTTGAAAGCGCCAGGAGGAGAGCACGATATTGTACTTCATTTCTCTGGCGTACGCTGGAGCTTGTATGTTGACAATGAACTGCTCGACAACGATTTTCCCCTTGGCTACCCAAAATGGGGAGAAAAAAGCTCCTGGGAAATAAACCCGCTGCTTGTTTCTAAAGCCGAAATCTTCTTCCAGGGAGCAGAACCGCAAAAAGTGGCGCTAACGAAACCGAGATATGCACCGGAAATTCAATATTGGACTCCTCCCGGCCATAATACCTGGGTCGGTGATGTAGCTACTTTCTATCATGAGGGACGCTATCATATCTTCTATTTATTTGACAGAAGAGGTCATAAGAGTAAGTTTGGCAAAGGTGCGCATTACTTCGAGCACCTTTCCACAACGGATTTAAAAAACTGGATCGAACATGAGGCAGCTACCCCAATAGAAGAACAATGGGAGACTTTCGGAACCGGTACACCTTTTATCTTCAACAACAAATTGTCAATTAGTTACGGTTTGCATACTACACGGATCTATCCAAAAGAAAAAACCAGCCTTCCTTTGCAATGGGATTATTACAATAAACATGGCATGACGGGTTCCTTCCGCTACGATACAATTCCCGGTTACCCTGCCGGATCTACGTATTCCATCAGTCAGGACGGCATTGCAAACTTTAAAAAGACCAAAATCCTGTTCCACCCCTGTGAAAACCCGAGCGTGTATACCGACCCTGAGGGTCGGCTGCGTATGTTGGCCAACTATGGTGCTAAAGGAACCTGGGAATCGAAATCTATCGATGGAGGCTGGCGGTCAGTCAATCCAAATTTCCCTCCCGGGGGCGACTGTACATTCTTTTTCCGCTGGGGGAACTATGATTACGTTATCGGTGGTTTTACCGGCTTTTGGTCAAAACCAGCAAGCGCCGCCGAAGATAAATTCGTAGATGGTGTTAAAGCTGGCTTAGATTTTTATAATGGCCTCAACGTGCCGGCAGTAACTGAAATAAGCGATCGCCGTTTCCTGCTGGCAGGCTGGATCCCTATGGCAGGCTGGGGCGGAACACTAATTGTCCACGAAATGATCCAATCTCCCGACGGTAGAATCGGGACAAAATGGATGAAAGAAATAATCCCCGCAACCCATAAAGAAAGATCATTATCCAAAGACCTCAAGGAGGATGCTTCCTTTTCTACAGGATCGTCCTCTTTCTTGTTGACTTTCGATGTTGAACCAAGCCAGGACATGACTGACAAAATTGGAGCGCTATTACTGGGGGCAGACGGCGAAAACAATGCATGTGAAATACAGATTAGCCCAGAAGCAAAAACAGCACAATATGCCAAAGGAAATCTCCAGCGTTTTTCCAATCCTGAGAAATCATTACGTGAAGGTGGTTCCCCCACCGCTGCAAGGAACTATGCCATTGAAAACCTGCAAAATACAGATAAGCCGTTTACCGTTCGCATGATAGTCAAGTATCAGGATAAATTCGGAGGTTCCCAGATCGACACTGAAATTGCAGGGCAGCGCACCATGATCGCATTCCGCCCTGATCTAAAGGTCGAAAAACTCCTGTTAAGATCAAAAGGTACGGGAATTAGAAATGTAAGAATAGCTGCATTAAAAAACTAAAAGAGGAATAACGCAAAAGTGAGTTGATCTTAGATGCTATAAAAAATATTTCTATATTTAGATTAAGCAATAAAATTAAATTCGATTTGCAACCTGGCTATGGGCAATCTAAATTCTTCAAGAAGGCGCTTTCTGAATCATGTAAAAGGTTTGACGATCATTACTGTAGCCGGAAGTTATCTGGATACACTGGCTGGTGGTGCTGGCAGCTATAGTGCAGTAAATAGTCCTGGTGCCAGGCTCAGCGATGTAAACACTACTGATATAGCCGGAGCGATCGCACTGGGCTGCGGGACCATGAGTCATGTTTTTAATGCGGACGATGATGATATTCCTTTTTTCGGCAGTTCAATAGAGGAGCAGTCCAGTGGTTTGTGGTTCAATGACTCGCATTCCGAAGCGCACATCCCCGGCAGGCATTTAAATGCATTGCTGAATGCAGAAGAGGTACTTGGCCTGAAAATCGGGAAGGATGTAATTGAAAAGCATAGTGCGGCAGCTTTTTACGCTTACAGCGGAAAAATTCCTATGCCGCTGAATAGAAAGAAGATAGGCGGAGAGCCTGTGAATTTTTTACCTCACAACATTAGAGAGGGTTTTCATGCACTATACGCACTGGTGAAGTTTAGGAATTCAAAAAAGGCCAGGGCACTTGCGGAACAAAGCATCGAATTCATATTTGACAATTGGTCGCCGGAAAAAGGGTGGAACAGGCAATATATTGAAACAGAACTGGGGCTAAGCCTCATCGAGTGGAGGGGCCCGTTTATCACAGGGATAGCAAGAACGATAGGGCCGCTTGTCAAATATTACCAGGCGACGGGATATGGAAGAGCGCTGGAGCTGGCTTTGCTGTTGAAGCAAAAGGCACTGGATGAATTTTTCCTTCCGGATGGTGGTTTTGATGTCAATCTTTTCGGTACGCATACCCATTCTACGACCTGTGTGATGTCATCCCTGGCGCAGCTGGCTGATGCGACCGGCGATGTTCATTTGCTGAACAGGGTGAAGGCATTTTTCGATAATGGTCTTACAGAGATCAGTAATGCAATAGGCTGGTCTGTCGAGAACTGTCATCCGGACGCAGATCCGGACCGGGGAGAGATCAACAACACGGGTGATATCCTGGAAACTGCATTGATCCTTGCCAAATGGGGCTACACTGAATATTATAATTATGCGGAACGGACCTTGCGTGCCCATTTACTGCCCGCTCAACTCAGGGACATTACTTTTATTAAGGAGCCTTTGAACCCCAAAAAGGAAGACGGGAAAAGTGCTATCGCAGCACGTCATAGGGGAGCATTCGGATTTCCGGCCCCATATGGACACAGGCCGCTTGGCAATAAAGTGATTTCTTTTAACATGGATATTGTAGGTGGGGGAGTAGCATCGCTCTGCGAAGCGTACAGGTGCATTTATGCTTTTAAACATTCAGCACATTATGTGAATTTGCTTTTTGATTATGATGGGGAGTCTGTCAGGATCGAATCGCCTTATACACATGATGGGCTCTCTGTTTACGTAAAGAAACAGGCCCCGATTTTTATCAGGATCCCGGCTTTTGCAGACCGGTCAAAGCTGACAGTTAGTGAAAGTTATGTTTTCGATGGTGATTATTTGCTGATTACCAATCCCCCATTAAACAAAAAGATCAGTGTAAGATTTGATCTTAAGGAAACCAATATCACATTGAAATATGGAAACAGAAGGATCAAAGCCATATTGCGTGGAGATAGTATCAAATCAATGGAAAATTTCAATGCTGATTTAACTTTTTTTGAACCGGTATAGCTAGATCTACTTAAAAACACAGATTTACTACCACAAAATATTGATCAGGTTATGATTGCTCTTCCCGTTTGAGGTAATGCTTACCCCCTCGTTTTTTGGGACAATCAAGTCAAATTTCGAATTGGTATTGACAACTAAAGAAAGCGCATGATGCCTGAAAGAGGGTGGGGATTTTGGTAGGGTAATTTCAATGAATACTTCCCTGCCTTTGCGCGTTGTTTTGAGCACGGCCTGGTCCCTGAGCCATAGATATTCGTAGACTTCCTGCCAGGGTGCCATCCATAATTTGTCATCACCTGCTGCACCATGCCTGACGGCAAGCCTTGTCATATAATGTTTAAAATCAGGGAAAGTTAAACTTATGCCCCAAAGGTTGTCATTCCCTACGCCATGTGAAAACTCGTTGTACCAGGTTGCACCAGGTTTCTGAAGCAGAGATGCTATATTTTTCAGGTGTTGGTTAATCAGCGCAAAGTTATTGCTGACAGTATCACTTCTGACGAATGTACGGTTGTATACCAGGTTGTTTAAGTCAAGGGGTTTGCTCACATCAATCACGGGGCCGGCACCGCTCGTCGTTGCGACAGAAAATAAGCCGTTCTTAAAAGCTGCTTTGGCATACTCCATATCGTAACCAGGGTCAGCTTCACCACCGGGCACCACAAAATGGGATAGCTCGAAGCCAAGCCCTTTGCTGATTGCTTGATTATTTTCTACAACTTGAGCTTCGTAATTGGTGCCATGTTTGGTAGAATGGCTAAAGCTATGATTTAGGATATCCCAGCCTGCATTATAAAAAATCTTCATTTCATCCCAGTTCAAGTTTCCGCGTTCTGGCCTGGTGTCATTAAAACTGGAAGCATTAACAGCTAAGGCTAGACGGAAAGGTACCCGATTGCCACATCCGTCAGAATAATAAAGGCCTTTTGACAAACTCCCGTCTCCTCCCTGATCTTTACTCCATCCGTCAACAAAAGCAGGGCTGACCTTGCCACCATTCAGTAGTGGGTAAGCACATAAAAATGCGGAACGATAGCCATCATCGAGCGTAAAGCTAAGTGCCAGCTGCTTATTGTACTTTAAGGCTGCCTTCCTTATATGGATATCAGTACTGGAATTTAGCTTCAGTTTTAACTGAATCTTCTGCTGCTGTGGAGGAGAAGAAGTGGCGGTTTGCATACCCGTAAAGAGCATGATTATTACAAATATGAAGCGTAGTCCCATGCTGGCAAATTAATGAATTTTATAGCAAAAACACCCACGATCAAACAAACTGCAACCATGCTTGTTATCGATGTAATTTTCAACCCGATACAAATTGACAGAAAAACAAGCAAACGCTCCCGGCATGGGTATGAACATGCCTAAGATCTTATTGATCCTGGGCTTATCTATTTTGCTTATTGGCGAGGCTTTTTTTGGTTACCGCCTGCATCAGCTTTCGGAAAAGCAGGAGCAACTGAAGCATGACTATGCCCAAATGAATAACATTATGCTGGGACTGTTTTCTATGGAGCAGTGGCAAGGCAAGATAGAAAATATCATTTCGCTGCAGTCCAAAAGGCTGGACATTAGCGATAAACATAAAAAGGAACTGCAAAAGGAAATCGAGGGGGTGATCATAGCGCTCATCGACAAGGCAGAGGCGCTGGTAACGGAACCTAAGAAGAAATCCATCAGGGGCAAGCTGGTTAAGTTTGCGGTAAAGAATTTTGTGGAGGTAGATACCATTAAAAAAAAGGTGCCCGGTATCGCCAGAACTATTATCAACAAGGTAGACAATCCCGCAATGAAAAAGCAGCTCGGTACTATGGCTATGGATAAACTGCACCAAATGGAAGAGACTGACTTTATAGACAGCACCCTTACTGCCAATGCCAAAAAAATAAGTGCAGTGTATAGCAAATATAACGTGTCAGACCGAAAAGACTTTAATACTAAGGTTATAGCTGAACTGAAAAAGATCAAAGATGCTACCTATACTTACAGTATTGCCATGCTCGGCGGTATCATCTTCTTTCTGCTGGCATGGTGGACCTTCAGGAAGCGCAAAGCACTGCACGCCACACTTTTCGTCCTGTCGCTGATCTTCGCCTTTGTTTTACTGGCTGTGGGCCTTACCGCATCGATGATCGAGGTGGATGCGCGGATTAGTGAGCTCGACTTTGTGTTGTTGGGCGAACATATCACCTTCCGCGACCAGGTACTGTTTTTTCAGAGCAAGAGTATTTTGGACGTGGTGATGATTCTGATTAGCGCTACGGCCATTGATTCGATACTGGTAGGCGTGCTGATATTAATTTTCAGCATCCTGTTTCCGGTAATGAAGCTCAGCTCGACAGGCATTCACCTGTTGGGCAAAAAGAAACTGGCAGAGCACAAGGTGATCAAATACTTCGCTTTTCAGTCGGGCAAGTGGAGCATGGCAGATGTATTCATCATTGCTATCCTGATGGCCTATATTGGCCTGAACGGACTGCTGGAAACACAGCTACAGGAGCTGGACATTCAGGCTACCTCGCTCACGCTGATCTCTACCCACAATACCGCTCTGCAGCCAGGTTACATCATATTTATCGCATTTGTGCTTTTCGGACTGGTACTTTCTACGATCCTTAAATTTATCAGCCCGCATGATTCACACTAATTTACCAGCAACAACCCTAACAACTCAAAAGAAACCTTGATGAACCAACTTGCAAAAAAAGCGACCCTTGCCAATATCCTGCTTATACTGGGCCTTACTGTAGTGCTGGCTGGGGAATGCTATTGCGGTTACCAGCTCAGGAAGCTCTCCAGCGAGCAGGAACGGCTGAAGGAAGACTATGCGATGTTTAATAACATTACTTTTGGGGTATTTTCTGTAGACCTGTGGCGCGAAAAGATAGCTGATATCATCACCCAAAAAATAGAAGGATTTAAAGTAACTGACGAGCAGAAAAAAGAAATGCGCCGGCAGGTTGAGAAACAGCTTCATGGCATGGTAGACCAGGTGGTGGCTGAGTTTAACAAACCACAAAAGGGTATTGTCGGCAAACTAAAGAAATTTGCATTTAAGCAGTTTGTGGAACCTAAGGAACTGCACGCTCAAGTGCCTTCTTTTGCCAGAACAATTATGGCCAGGATCAACAGTCCGAAAGCCACGCAAAAATTGAAGGGTATTGCCACCAGCAAGTTTGAGGAACTGGCGGAGCAAACCTACGATAGCACCGAGACGGCCTACCTAAAAATGACGCGGCATTTGTTTAAAGAACATGGTGTAAAAGACGGCCCTGCGTTTAACAAATACCTGGAAACCCGCTTGGAAAACATTAGAAAAGTTACCTATAATTATGCCTACGCTATGCTGGGCTGTGTCGGTTTTGTTGTTTTAATTTGGCTGATGTTGAGGAAAAAAGCACACCTGCATACTGCCTTATTCGTCATGTCGCTCCTTTTTGCCCTTGCCTTGCTGGTGGTAGGCGTGACGGTATCGATCATCGAGGTGGATGCGCGACTGAGTTCGCTGGATATCTTCTTGATGGGAGAAAAACTTACTTTTAATAATCAGGTGTTGTTTTTCCAGAGCAAAAGCATTTACGGGATTGCAGAAGTATTGATCCAGCAACCAAAGCCTGATTCTATTACCGTGGGTATTTTGATTATATTATTCGTCATTATCCTGCCACTTATTAGAATGACGGCCAGAGGTATACACTTGCTGTGCAAGCCTCCGATAGCTGAAAACGGCATTACCAGGTATTTCGCATTTGACTCTGGCAAATGGGACATGGCAGATGTCATGGTAGTAGGTATTGCGATGACCTACATCGGCCTGAACGGAATCCTGAAAAGCCAGCTTACCGACCTGAATATTAAAAATGAGTTTCTTACCACGACTACAGTTAATTACACGGCTTTGCAGCCCGGATATATCATCTTCGTTGGCTACGTTATTTTTGCTTTTAACCTATCCTACTTCCTTAAAAAAATTATAGCGGCAAGGTGTGAGGTATCGCCTGGCAAGCCGGAGTAAGGGTTAGGACTATATCTGAGTAAATTGTAAACATTTTCTTTACTATCGTGTTCTTTGATTACTAAAACAACACCTTATGTCATCAAGATTGTTAGCTATTGACTGGTCTGCATTTTTCATCGGAGAAGAGGATTGGGAATTTCTTATGGAGATAGCGCTCCGTACGCTGATTATGTACATAATCATTCTTGTGGGCCTTCGATTGTTGGGCAAAAGAGGGGTGAAGCAGCTCTCTGTGTTTGAATTGGTTGTGATCATTTCTCTGGGTTCAGCGGCAGGAGATCCGATGTTTTATAAGGAGGTGGGACTGATGGTGCCGGTTGTGATCTTTGCGGTGATAGTAGGGGCGTACCGGGCAACTACCTATCTTACTGCAAAGAGTACTAAAATTGATGACCTTGTAGAAGGGAAATGTACTTATCTGATTGAGGACGGAAGATTTTCTATTGAGAATTTTTCGAAAGAGTCCCTTGCCCACGATGAATTTTTTTCTGAACTAAGGCAGTACAGCATATCTCATTTGGGTCAGGTGGATACCGCAATTTTGGAAACTTCCGGTTCGATGAGTGTTTATTTCTTCCCTGATGAAGCGGTCAAATTTGGGCTTCCAATTTTGCCGGCATTATTTGAAGCGGGTTGTTGCGAAATAGCAATATCCGGGAAATATTCCTGCTGCTTTTGCGGTAGTGTGGAAGATCTTGTGCCAAAAGAACGCCATGCTTGCAAAAAGTGTCAGCACGACAAATGGGTAAAAGCAATAAATTGCCTGAGGATTAAGTGATTCGGTGTTTTTACCTATATTTGGATTGATCAAATCTATAATCATGAACGTAATCTCAACTCTCAAATCAGGAACTACTCTTATTTTTTTATTATTTAGTTTGTCTTTAACGGCGCAGGAACAGCGTAAAGGGCATTACATCGGTCTTTCAAACGCGGCAGCCGCCTTAACAAAACTTACACTCCCGGGAGTAGTTGGTGCGGGTGGATATTACGGGAAGTCGACCTCAAAATTTGGAATCAATTATACCTATCAGTGGAATAAACGGCTTGCTTTGGAAACAGGGTTGACCTATTATGATCATGACTATGAAACCTCCAATTTCTCTTCCACTGGATCCAATCAGCGTTTTGCAAATAACTTCACCATGCTGAACCTGCCTGTAAGTATTAAAATGTCTTTTTGGAATTATATGTACCTGAATGGCGGGTTGAATTTGGATATGGAACTTTCTAACACGAGCACCAGTAAATTTTCAGGTATAGGAGCTATGCTAGGGTAGGGGGCCAGTATTTTTATAAAAATAAAATAGGTGTGTTTGTCAACCCACAGGTGCTACTTCATAGCTTAGCAAGTTTTAGCGAGTATAATAGCCGGGAATTGGCGGAGGCCAGCCTTACCTTCGGACTGGCTTATAAATTGAAATAGTGAGTAATGAAAAAAATTATATCATTGACTTTTTTTGCGCTATTATTAGCTGCAAATTCTGCTTTTGCGCAGAAAGAAGCCGTTTATAAAACGTGGAATCCTGCTAAAGATCAAACCAGTGTTGTAGCAGGACAAGGTTGGCATGCCGGAATACAGGATTTTTATGATCGGCTACCTTTTAAATCAGAGAAATTAGTCCGTAAACCTGTCTGGAATTTATCTAAAAACAGTAGTGGATTAAATCTGCAATTTAAGTCAGATGCACCCGAAATAGTTGTGAGGTATATGGTTTCCGGATCTGTACAGATGCCTCACATGCCTGCAACCGGGGTAAGCGGAGTTGATTTATATGCCAAAGATGCTAATGATGGTAAGTGGCTCTGGTCGGCAGGAAAGTATTCTTTTGGAGATACTATAGTGTACCGTTTTATAAATCTAAAAACAGCTGATAGTAAGGTGAGGGACTATACCTTATATCTGCCTTTATATAATTCTGTAAAATGGATGGAGATAAGTGTGCCTGAACAGAGTAATTTTACGCCTTCTGTAAATAAAGAAAAACCAATTGTAGTTTATGGAACCTCCATTGCACAAGGTGCCTGTGCCAGTCGCCCTGGATTAGCCTGGACTTCAATTGTAGGTCGTAAATTGAATACGCCTATGGTTAACCTTGCTTTTTCTGGTAATGGAAGATTAGAGAAAGAGCTAATAGAATTGCTTCCTGAGATAGACGCAAAACTATATGTATTAGATTGCTTACCTAATTTGACGGGTGAAGCGTTCACAAATGCTGAAATTAAAAAGAGAGTTGAAGATGCAGTGGCTTATTTACAATTGAAAAAGCCAGGTGTGCCTATTTTGCTTACTGAGCATGATGGTTATACCGATGATGGGATAAACCTGGAGAGGAAGAAGTCTTATGAGCGGGTAAATCATGCTTTAAAAGCTGCTTTTACTGCGTTAAAAGCAAAAGGAGTAACAAATATTTTCATCCTGACTAAAGAAGAGATTAATCAAGATATCGAAAGTACGGTAGATGGTACTCATCCAAATGATATTGGAATGATGCGCTACGCCGAAGCTTATGAGAAAACAATCAAAAAGATACTTTTGCCTATTTGAAGTTTCTGCCACCATGAAAGACTGATTTTTCAGACTGATCAGCAGATTCGGTTACGGTAAGTCCTTTAAGAAGTTTGCTGAGGTCAAAACAACGGTTTACTACTACATGGATCACCAAGCCCTCGAT
The DNA here is from genome assembly GCF_004331695.1 of Pedobacter psychroterrae. GTDB lineage: Bacteria > Bacteroidota > Bacteroidia > Sphingobacteriales > Sphingobacteriaceae > Pedobacter > Pedobacter psychroterrae. The sequence goes on from NZ_SJSL01000002.1 coordinate 663,607, forward strand.
CTGGACTTTACCTTCTACCATAAAGAGCCGGGATTGGAGGATCTCTTTTCTGTACTGCAGAAATACTTTTTCCCAAACTACCAGGTTGGCGAAACCGGTTTCATCTTCTATAGTGATGAACAATACGCCTTTGGCAGTGCCGGGACGTTGCCTTACGGTGATTAAGCCGGCTACTTTAACGGTGTCACCGTTTTTGAGTTGCTGCAGCTTTGCTGTTTCAGTAACATGTAAAAGATTTAATTGCTCCCTCACAAAGCTCACCGGATGGGCTTTTAAAGAGAGTCCTGTGGCAGAATAATCCTGCACTACATGTTCGGCAGCAGTCATAAATGGAAGTAATACCTGTCCTTCGTGAACGCTTTCAGAGGGTTGTCCGGCAAACAATGCGATGGGCTGGTCCTGTAGCGCAGAAAGTTCCCATAAAGCCGCACGTCGGTCAAGGTTGAGCGAACGGAAAGCATCTGCATCACTTAAGCCCTCGATGGCATCCTGCGGCACGCCTGCTTCGCTTAATTGGGTAATGCTGCTATATCCATGGACAGGTCTGTTGGTGATCAGTATATGCATATCTTCTGCGCTAAGCCCGGAAACTTGCCTGAAACCTAGTCTCACAGCACAGTATTTTCCATCCTTTTCCTCAAGGGTATTGTCCCATAGGGAATGGTTGATGTCTACCGGACGCATGACCACGCCGTGCCGCTCTGCATCAATCACAATTTGTGCAGGGCGGTAAAAACCCATGGGCTGGCTATTGAGTAATGCAGCAGCAAATATATCGGGATAATGACATTTGAGCCAGCTGGAGATATATACCAGGTGGGCGAAGCTGGCGGCATGGCTTTCAGGGAATCCATAGCTACCGAAGCCCTCCAGTTGCTTGAATACCCTTTCGGCATACGCCTGTTCATAACCCTTTGCTACCATGCCATTGACCAGTTTTTCCCTGAATTCACTGACTAGTCCCTTAGCTTTAAAAGTAGCCATGCTACGGCGCAATTGGTCGGCCTCTGCTGGTGTAAAATCTGCAGCAACCATGGCTATTTCCATCGCTTGTTCCTGGAATAAAGGTACGCCCAATGTCCGGCTCAAGACCTTTTCCAGTTCCTCGCTTGGGTACGCAACAGGATCAATTTTATCCCGCCTCCTTAGATACGGGTGTACCATATCCCCTTGTATCGGCCCTGGCCTTACAATGGCCACTTCAATCACGAGATCATAGAATACCCTGGGTTTTAATCGCGGTAGCATAGACATCTGTGCACGGCTCTCTATCTGAAACACGCCTAAAGTATCTGCTTTGCATATCATGTCGTAGACGGCAGTATCATCCTGAGGTACATTTTCAAGGCTTAGGCTTCGCCCATAATGTGCTTTTGTCAGGTCAAAAGCCTTGCGGATACAGGTAAGCATACCCAATGCCAGCACATCTACTTTAAGGATGCCCAGCGCTTCGAGGTCATCCTTGTTCCATTCCAGTTGGGTACGGTTTTCCATCCGCGCATTCATAACCGGACAGATATCTGAAAGTTTGGTCTGGGTAATTACAAATCCTCCGGTATGCTGCCCCAGCTGCCGCGGAAAACCCACCATAGCTTCTGTAAGTTCCAGTACTTTCTTTAGCAAAGGATCATCAGGATTCAATCCCTGTTCCAAGACCCGTTCCCGGTCAAAGGAGTCTTCGTAATAATGCCAGAACACACCTGAAAGCCTTTTAATCGTATCTTCAGATAAGCCCATCGCTTTACCTACATCTCTGACGGCCCCTTTGTGCCTTTCCTGGGTAACAGTAGCCACTATGGCGGCATGATCACGCCCATAGGTTTCATAAATCCATTGAATGATTTCTTCCCGTCGCTCATGCTCAAAGTCGACATCCACATCGGGCCATTCATCCCGGGCGTCGGACATAAACCGGGAAAATAGCAATCGTGATTTAGCAGGATTTACGGAGGTAATTCCCAGGCAAAAGCAGACCGTACAATTCGCTGCGGAACCTCGTCCCTGATGCAAAATGCCTAGTTCTGTCGCCTTGCTTGTGTATTCATAAATCCTTAGGAAATAAGGCGCCAGTTTTCGGCGCTTAAAGAAGTCGAGTTCAAATTCAATCTGCTCTTTGATCTTCTTAGTAAGCGTATTGCCAAATATCTTATTTGCGCCAGCCCAGGTAAGTACAGCAAGATGCTCATCTGCTGTTCGTCCATCCGGACTAGGCCATTCAGGCTCCAGGTATTTCAGTTCATCCAGCGAAAAATTGCAGACTGCAGCAATCTCCTGTGTTCTTTGTATCGCATCAGGATACAGATTGAAAAGCCGCAACAATTCCTCCTTTGATTTTAAATGACGCTCTGCATTGGCATGCAGGTGAAAGCCTGCATTGCTGATGGTGCATTTCTCGCGCACACAGGTTTGTACGTCCTGTAGTTCCCTGCGCTGAGTGATGTGGTAATGTACATCATTGGTGGCTACCATAGGGATATCCAGATTTGCCATGCGATGGAAGCGCTTATTGTCATTCCCACCATAAGTGCGGGAGGCAGATATATACAGCTCGTCGCCAAATATTTTTTGATACTGTTGGAGATTAGTTTTAAAGTCATCATCAAAATCAAACCTGTTATTGAGCGCTAAAGGCGGGATGACGACAAACTTAATTCCTTTCTTATGTGCATATACATCTGCTTTATACAACTCGCATTTACCTTTTTCAGTCCGCAGGTTGCCCAAGCTCAGCAAAGCGCATAAGCGCCCCCAAGCGGTAATGTCGGTAGGGTAAGCAAGTAAACTCGGTCCGTCTACCAAATCAAGTCTGCAGGCTGGAATAAAGCCAATTCCCTTGATCTTAGCAGCCTGGTGCGCGCGTACTACGCCAGCCATGCTATTTCGGTCGGTAATGGCTATTTTGGTATAACCCAATGCTGAGGCACGGTTCACCAGTTCCTCGGGATGTGAACCGCCCCTCATAAAAGTGAAATTGCTGGTTACCTGTAGTTCTGCATAATCCATGATGTTTAAGCAAAAAAACCATGTAAATACCATCCGGCGCGTTCGTCATTGTAGTGCCCGGACCGGAATACCCAATACCTTCTGCCTTCTTCATCTTCTACTACATAATAATCCCTATGCTGTCCCTGATCTTCCCACCAGCTCCTTTCGATCCGTTCGGCGTCATCCGCTTTTTTGATGATATGCCGTACCCCTTTATAGATAAAAAGCATAGGAGGATTATCTGGTAATATAGATGATACTTCGATCTTTTCAGGCCTTGGTAATAACAGGGAGGGCCGGGGCCGGTCTTTCCGCCATACCGTAGCTGGCTGCTCGTCAAGCGATGAGGCCAGTCTGATAGATTGCTCCGGCCAATGCCGTTCTTCCGGCAAATATCTGTGGATCTTGTCTGCTCCAATCTTGTTGGCCAGCGTATCCAGCAGCTCAGCCAAACCTTTATCAGCTAATCCACAACCTTCAGGCGACCAAAGGAACTCCTGTTCGGTGTCTGTTTCTCCTACTTTTGGTGCTTCAAGGGTAAAGAGTTCAATACCTAATTTAGGTTTGATTGTTTCTATTTTCAATTCAAATAACTTGAACAATCGCATTACCTGATTAGCCGGGTGATTGCTTCCAATCTGAACCTGTACCATTCCCCCATCTATCCGGTAACATTTTAAAACAGCGGTAAGGATGCCTTTTTTATCGGTATATAGCCGCTTACATAAGCGCTCTAGTAGTTCTTTAATGGCAAGCGCTATTCCTTCCCTTGTTCGGATAGGTTCTAAGCATGGCAGGCGTTCAGCGTATGGCTCAATAGGCTGTAAGAGTTGCAAAGGTTCATCTTCATTGCCCAAAGCCTGGTCGAGCTTCAATATAAAATCCTGACCAAAACGACGGCGTAATGCCGTGCGACCTGTATGAATAAAGCTTTTGATGGTATGGAAGCCCAGCTTCAGGAGTCGCTCTGCCACGACAGCTTCCAGCCTCAGAGCTGCCGGTGGTAAGGGATATAAAGCCTGTTCTTGTTCGCCAGGCGCTATAATTGGCCTAACCTTTCCATATCGTGCGACAGCCCAGGCTGTACCAACCGTATCGGCCATCGCTCCACGGACATGGTATCCCTTTGAGATCAACCGGGTTACAATTTCCTTTAAATATTCACGCTCTCCGCCCCATAGATGTGCGCAGCCTGAAATATCCAGTATCAGGCCTTCTGGAAAATCGATAGCGACCTGCGGAGAATACCGGATACACCATTCACCCAATGCATTGAGCAGTTTAGCTTCCTGACCGGATACGTGGGATACGACTTCTAAACCCGGAATAATTGCATTTGCATCGGCCAGGGCCATTCCCGTATGTACGCCAGCTGCTTCCGCCAGGGAATTTGCTGCTACCACAACTACACGGTTACGCACAGGAGCAGCTATCACAAAAGAAAGGTTCTTAAGTTCCGGTCGTTTAAGTGTTAGCCAATCTGTTAGCAAATACCTGAACCATAGGGATACAAAGCGTTGATTTGTCATGCGTAATGCCCTGCGATTCGTCTTTCCATTATTTCAGTTACTGTCTTTTCTTCTATGGTAATGAATTGATCCGCTGCCCATTCCAGTTCCCAACTACCCGGATTTCCGTTGCGAACACGCAGCAGATCGACCTGCCAGCGGGGGAATCCCACTCCGGGTAATTCATCCTCAGGTTCGCTTGGTAAGGGACTGATCTTCCAGCGGGCTACGCAAGTATTGGCTCCCAGTTTTCGTGGGTCATTGCGCAATATAAAGCCGGTTCCTTTGCTGCTTTCTACAGCGAGTTGCAGCCTGCGGGACTGAATTATGCTGATCTCCTGTACTTCAGCAATTACCGCGGCCAGGCCTTCGCATTTTAATGCCTGTTCCATTACCCAAAGCACTTCTTTTTCTTCTTTGGCATCTATAAAAATTATCCGTTCCGGTGCGATGTTAAACATGCTTAAGGATGGAGGGAAAAGTTTTCTTGAAGTGCTGATCCATAGGCATGCACCTCCTTGTGACATCAGGGTTTTTAGTATGCCTGCTAGGAATCCGCTGCAGGCCGCTGCATGTTCAGTTTCTGTATTAATAAATTCGTGAATGGCGGCCGTTGGAAATACGGAATTGGGAAATGCATTTTCAATTTTTCCTAAGCCAAAGCGGGAGCCACTGCCTTTTGAGAGCGGCTTAAAACCTTCCAGCAAAAGAATTTCCTGTTGCAGACGGCTGAAGATTTCCTTTTTAGTATTGCTTAGTTCCATGATTGACAGCAAGCAAATATAATACTATTATATTTAGCTTTATAGTATTATTTACTAAAATAATTAGCTAACTATCCATGAGTATATTTGTAGTCTTCGTTTGAGTGTCTGACTATTTCATTGATGACAACGTCGAGTTGCTTTACCGATACATCTAAATTAATTAACAATTCCTGTTCTGACGCTACATTATTTTTATGCATTAGCAACTCCAGTATGCCTTTAATATTTGCCAGCGGGCGACGTATGATATGAGACTGAAGATAAGCAATCTCCTTTAGTTGCTCATTTCTGGCCTCAATTGCTTTGTTGTGCTCGATTTCAGATGCTGTTAATTTCGCATCCTTATTATTTTTTTCAGCTACTTCTCTATGCAGTTCCCGATATAGGAAAACTACCTGGAGTATTGTTTTGTCCAGACCTTTTAATAATTGACGGATCAGGATTGCCATGAGGAAATTTACAAATATAAAATTAACTGAAAAGATCAGCCATCTGTTTAAATCGAGGTTTTTTGAGAGAACAAACAGGATGCTGGGGTCAAAAAACAGGATTAACGAAATTATTGCGAAGACTAGAAAATTGAGCCCGACTACACCATAGGCCCATTTGTCCGAAAACTGAAGCGAACTGAAGACTACTAATGCAAATAAATAGATAAATCCCATCACTATCATTCCCATAAACATGATCATCGATATTGCGAAAATAGCAACCGTTATCAACACCCATACCTTGCGTGAATGCAGTGTCTGATTTTGATTCAAAGCTATTGTTATCACGAATGCCATCATACAGATATCAGTTATGGCTACGTAAGGATGGCCGGCTTTAAGTTCTAGTATAACACTTGGGATTAATATCAGCAGACCTGTGGGCAGGGCATAGATGATTGCTTTTACAAAGAGTCTGTTTTGCCAGTATACAAGGTTTTTTTCAGCGCTTACCGAACTATCTTTCATTAGTCTTTCAACCAACTGTTTATAATTGGCCCATAATTTTTTGATAGCGCGGTGAGATAACATTATGTAAATTTGTTTATCCGATTTTTTGTATAAAGGTGCGTAATTATTTATGTTTTATTGTCAGATTTTTATTGTATCTGTTATTTGTCTGTTTGCTTTGTGTTCGCTATTACCAGAGGGTTGCCAGGAGGTTGATTCGGTTGCAGTCCAATTAACCCCCTGCGTGATACGTCAGTACCCCTACCATACCCCCTGGAGGAAGCGAACGGAGAGCGAGAACAGCACTGGCAGAAGCTGGAGAGATCGGGTAAAACATTCGTTTTTTGAGTAGAAATTTGGTATCTTTCTCTGCGGCGCAGGCCGATTTAAGAGAACGAACCGATTTTTTTACTACCTAATCATTATGGAATTTAAGGAGAGAGACTTTACAAACCAAATTACCCAATCAACGATCCTGACCAGGATCAGAGAAAATTTAAGATTTATTTTAATTGCCATATTGGTGGTGATCCTGCTTTGGGGAACTATTTTTCAGATAGGTACTGAAGAAGTAGGAGTTATTACCCGGGTGGGTAGATACACCAGAACAGTAGACCCGGGATTGAACCTCAAAATGCCGTTTATAGAGACGGTGCATAAAGTACCCGTAGAACGCCAGCAAAAGCTGGAGTTTGGCTTCCGGTCGCTGGGTGCAGTGGACAATCAGTCTGAATATTCAAAGGATGGTTTAAGAGATGAATCGCTGATGCTGACCGGAGATCTTAACCTTGCCGATGTAGAATGGGTAGTGCAGTACAGGATCAATGATGCCTATAATTATTTATTTAAGGTGCGGGATCCGGAAAGTACACTCAGGAATATATCTGAAGCCGCCACCAGGCAGGTAGTAGGGGACAGGACTGTCAATGAGGTGTTGACCATAGGCAGAACCGAGATTACCGTAAAATTGCATCAGCTGATCCAGGAGATCTGTAATGAGTATAACATAGGGATTAAAATAGAACAGGTGGTGCTGCAGGATGTGAATCCACCTGATCCTGTAAAAGCAGCATTTAATGCGGTAAACGAGGCGCAGCAGGAAAAGGAAACACTGATCAACCAGGCCAAGTCTGAATACAACAAAGTAATCCCAAAAGCAAGCGGAGAGGCTAAGGCTACGATACAAAAAGCTGAAGGATATGCGATAGAACGGATAAACAATGCCCAGGGTGAGTCAACCAGGTTTAATGACCTTTACAATCAATACATAAAGGCACCTGAAGTAACTAAAAAGCGGATCTACCTGGAAAATATGACAACCATATTGTCCAAGCTGGGTAATGTGATCGTCACTGATCAAAATGGAGCGAATGTATTGCCGCTGCTCCAGATGCAACTGAATAAGGATAACACTAAAAAGAATTAAGATGAGGGGAAAACAGATACTATTGGGATTACTTGCTTTTTTTGCGCTGTTGTGTTTGCTGACCAGTACTTTTACTGTTAAGGAATATGAACAAGTGGTGGTTACCCAATTTGGAAGACCTATTGGCAATGCCATTACTACACCTGGAATAAATTTTAAACTGCCATTTATACAGACTGCTAATGTTTTTGAAAAGCGCTTTATGGAATGGGTAGGTGATCCCAACCAGTTGCCTACAAAGGACAAGAAATTCATTTTTGTAGAGACTTATGCCAGATGGCAGATTACCGATCCGCTGCAGTTCTTTAAAAGGCTTACAAACGAGCGGGGAGCTCAATCCAGATTGGACGATATCCTGGACGGGGAGACAAGAAATGTTGTGGCCAAGAACAACATTGAGGAACTGGTAAGAAGCAGTAACAGAAAGCCAGAACTGGATTCGATAGGGGAGGTGTTGGGCGATTCCTTAACAAAAGTCTATGTAGGCCGGGACAAAATGCAGGAAATGATACTTAAATCTGCTAATAAGCAAGCCATTGAACTGGGCATAAAAATCCTGGACTTCAGGTTTAAAAGAATCAACTATGTGCAGGAAGTACAGACACAAGTTTACGAGCGTATGAAAAGTGAGCGTTTCAGGATTGCGGATAAGTTCAGGTCGGAAGGGCAGGGCGAGGCTTCCAAGATAAATGGAGATAAGGATAGGGAACTAAAGAATATTCAATCTGCGGCCTTTAAAAGAGCTGAGGAGATAAAAGGCAGAGCGGATGCCAGTGCGGCATCCATCTATGCATCTGCTTATAATCAATCCGCTCAGTCTAAGAGCTTGTATGGGTTTTTAAAGTCGATGGAAACACTTGACAAGACATTTAGTGAAAAGACCTCGGTGATATTGTCTACCAACAGCGAGCTCTATCAATATCTGAAAAAGTCCAACTAACCTTCCAATAGGTTTGCTGCAGCTTTATCCAAAAACCAGGTAACACTGCCATCAACAGGCTGTATCAATTGGGTAGGGTAAAGCTGCGGATTTTTGCTTTCATCTTCTATCACATGCTTCACTGCTTCAGCTTTTGATGATCCGAATACCAGGAAGGCAATGTTTTTCGCTTTATTGATCAACGGAGCTGTAAAACTGATCCGGTAAGTAGCTAGTTTTTCTACAAATACAGAATCTATCTCGACTTCTTTGTTGGTCAATATGCTGGTGTCCGGAAATAATGATGCGGTATGGGCATCATCACCCATACCCAGCAATATCAGGTCAAAAGCAATATCTGCACCGTCAAAATGGGCAGAGATTGCTTTGTTATACTCTATGGCTGCCTTTTCGGGGGCCAGTGTGGTATTAACGTAAAATATGTGATCTTCAGGGATTCCCAGTGGATCCAATATGGATCTTTTGGCCATTAAGCCATTGTAACTTTCATGAGTGGCCAATACATTGCGCTCATCGCCAAAAAAGAAATATACTTTGCTCCAGTCAATCCTGTCTTTATGAGTGGTAGCCAGCAGCTCATAAAGTGCTTTAGGAGAATTACCACCGGTGAGTACAAAATTAAACCGGTCGTTTTCTTTTATGGCACTATCAGCTATCGAAACTATGTAATCTATCAGGTCTTCAAAAAGCTCTGCCTGGGTGTGGTAGATGAGTAGGTTCATTTAGTTAATCTTTATTTAATGGCAAAGTAAACCAATGAAATCCGTCTCTTGCTATCAGCGCTTCTGCATTTTCTGGCCCAACTGAACCCGCGGTATAATTAGGGAAGCTCAGGGATTTTTTTTGTTCCCAGGCATTGATTACCGGCATTAATAGTTCCCATGCAATTTCTACCTGATCGGCACGCATAAACTGAGTCTGATCGCCTGTCATCACGTCCAGCAGGAGTGTCTCATAGGCTTCCGGTGATTCGGTAGTATAGGTGCCTTTATAATCAAATACCATATCAACAGGATTCAGGATCATGTCTAGTCCGGGTCTTTTTCCCTGAACTTGTAAACGGATGCTCATTTCAGGTTGTATGCTGATGATCAATCTGTTTTGTTGCCAATTTTCAGCAGCTCCACCCGGGAAAACCTGGTGTGGTACATCTTTGAACTGAATAGTGATCAATGAAGAAGATTGTGTAAGGCATTTTCCGGTACGCACATAAAAGGGGATGCCTTTCCAGCGCCAGTTGTCCACAAAGAACTTAATAGCAGCAAACGTTTCAGTGTTAGAATCATCCGGTACGTCTTTTTCAGACCTGTAGGCGGGTACTTCAGTGCCTTTGATCCAGCCTTTGCTGTATTGGCCACGAACCGTGTTAAAACGGATATCTTCGGCAGAGAAAGGACGCATTGCTTTCAGTACATCTACTTTTTTATCCCTGATTTCATCAGCGTCAAAATTGATTGGGGTTTCCATACCGATAATGCAAAGGAGTTGCAAAAGGTGGTTTTGGATCATATCGCGAAGTGCTCCTGACCCGTCATAATAACCACCACGGTCGCCCACGCCCAGCTGCTCAGTAACAGAGATCTGTACGTGGTCTATATAGTTTCTGTTCCAGAGAGGCTCCAAAAATGAATTGGCAAAGCGGAAAGCCATGATATTTTGTACGGTTTCCTTACCCAGGTAATGGTCTATTCTGTAGATCTGTTTTTCTTTGAAACGCTCTTTTAAAAGTTCATTCAGTTCACGGGCGGTGTCAAGATCTTTACCAAAGGGTTTTTCGACTACAATGCGGCAGTTGTCTTCGTTTTCTGCCAGTTTGAATTTAGCAAGACGCTTTGCAATAGCCGGGAAAAGATCCGGAGATACAGCCAGGTAATAAACGATCTGGGTTTCCGGGCCGAATTCATCTTTAAACTTTTCAATTACTATCCGAAGTTCATCAAACGATGCAGAATCCTTAACATCACTGGACTGGTAATAAATGTTCTTTGAAAAACTCTCCCATTTATCTTTATGCACTTTACCAGTACGGGAAAAGCTATTTACGCCCTCCATTAACGTGTTTCTGAATTTGTCGTCGTCCAATGGTCTGCGGGCAGTACCAATGATGGCATATTTCTCGGGCATATAGCCTTCTGAATACAGATTGTAGAGTGCGGGCGCTAGTTTGCGCAGATTTAAATCGCCGGTACCACCAAAAATTACAATTATTGTTGGACTGAGGCTGATGCTTGTCTTCATTATTTACAAATTATTAGAATTCCAGTCTGCATGAAAAATTCCTTCTTCATCTATGCGTTCAAATGTATGAGCGCCAAAGAAATCTCTTTGTGCCTGGGTTAAGTTTAAAGGTGATTTATCGGTTCTGAGTGAATCAAAATAGGTTAAGGCAGAAGCGTAACAAGGGACAGCTATGCCATTTTGAATGGCGCTGATCACAATGGCTCTGGTAGCTGGTATAATCTCTTCCAGCTGCTGTTGAATGCCCGAATCTGAATATAAATGCGGTAGTCCGGCTTGTTTTGAATAAGCCTGGTAAATATCTTCCAGCAGTTCTGCACGGATAATGCATCCTCCACGCCAGATCTGTGATATTTCCTTTAGGTTCAGTTCGTATTTGAACTCTTTTGATGCCTGTTCCAAAAGGTGCAGCCCCTGGGCGTAGGAAGTGATCATGGCAAAATATAAAGCCTGTTCCAGCTGAACTTCAAAGGTTTTTTTGTCTGTAATTTCTATGCGCTTATGAGGAAGTGCGTTTGACAAAGCAACACGTAAAGCCTTAAATTTAGAAAGATCACGAGAACTTACTGACTCATTAATAGTTGGAATCGGTAATTGAAGGTCCATTGATACCTGGGAGGTCCATTTACCGGTTCCTTTAGATTTGGCTTCATCTTTTATAAGGTCTAAGAGATAGCCTCCGGTTTTTTCGTCTTTGACTTTGAAAATATCACGTGTTACTTCCAGTAGGAATGATTTTAGTCTGCCGTTGTTCCATTTTTCAAATAAGCCATAAATCTGATCGTTGTTATAACCAGCACCGTTCTTTAAAAGGTCATAGGTTTCGGCCAGGATCTGCATCATCGAATATTCGATGCCGTTATGCACCATTTTTACAAAGTGACCCGCGGCACCCGGACCGATATATGCTACACAGGGATCGCCGTTTACTTTGGCTGATACCGCCTCAAGAATAGGTTTTACTGCATTGTAGGCGGTTTTATCCCCTCCTGGCATCATGCTTGGTCCAAAACGTGCGCCCTCTTCTCCGCCGGAGATACCCATACCAAAAAAATGGATGCCTTCTTCTGATAGTTCTGTGGCCCGGCGGCTGGTATCTGTGAAATGTGAATTTCCACTGTCAATGATCATGTCACCTTTGTCCAGCAAAGGAACAAGTTCCTTTATTACACTGTCTACAATCTGACCGGCGGGTACCAATAGCATTACCCGTCTTGGCAATTCTAAACTCCGTATAAAATCTTCTAAAGAAGCGAAGCCTTTTAAATTATGGGCTTTGCCATCTTCCTCAAGCTTTTGCAGCATTTTAGGATCTTTGTCATATCCGGTTACCTTAAAGTCATTGTCGGCCATGTTGAGCAATAAATTACGGCCCATGGTTCCAAGGCCTATCATTCCTAAAGTAAATTTATTCATTGTTATTTTTTGTTGTTAGGATGGTTGGTGTATACATGATATTTTTCTGCAACTTCCCACAGCTTGGCACCGCCTTTTATACCATCTTTATTAGTTACAAGTTTAATATTATGGTCAAGTTCAAAATTGATGTGCTTGGAATTTCCACCACCTATATATAAGGTATCATAATTGAAAACTGTTTTGTAAATCTCGATGATCCGCTGTAAGCGTTCGTTCCATTTTTTTTCTCCTAGTTTTTCAAATGCTTTTGTTCCGATATAATCGTCGTAATCCTTATTTTTAGTAATAGGGAGATGGGCCAGTTCGAGGTGGGGAAGGAGTTCCCCGTCAAACACAAGGGCGGTACCGAAACCGGTACCTACTGTAAAGACAATCTCAAATCCTTTTCCGCTTACGATTCCAAGAGCCTGCTGGTCTGCATCATTGATCAAACGAACAGGTTTGTTAAAAAGATTACTTACCTGCTGCGCCAGGTCAACATTGGCCCATTTGTTTTTAGCCAGGTTGGGTGCAGTTTCTACTTTCCCGAATTTCACGTAGCCTGGAAAGCCAATTGATATCCTTTCAAAACTGTCTTCTAATGCAGAAGCCAACTCTTTAATACATTTGAGTACTGCTTGTGGAGTAGACTCTTCCGGGGTTGGGAGTTTTTTAAATTCAGATAGCAATTCGCCTTCCTGACTTAAAATGCAGGCTTTAATACTTGTGCCGCCAACATCTATAGATAATATATTGTTATTGCGCTCATTTTTGTTTTTAACTGACATATCTTTTTATGGGATAAAGACCTTATTATTTAACATCCGTCAAAATAACAAATTTTCATTCATTAAACCCGACATGTTTTTACAATAATTACTGCTAATTGATAATGTTTTAGCGGTATAAAAATACTAATAAGCGTATTATAAATCTGTTAAGAATACTATAACGTTGTAGATAGCAATACTATAACGTTGTAGATGGAATTTATATCCGCTTAAATGCTTATTTTTCAACGAATTATGACAAGTGATACTTTTAAAAAAAAAATTAAACAAAAATTTGGATTGTGGTTTTTCTTTCGTATTATTGTTATAGATAATCGATTTAGCAACTATAGGTCGTTATAGATAACCAAATGCATACTTAATAAGCCAAACTATGAACCAAACTTTTACAAAAAATCTTGGGAGCGAACTTTCCACTCCTTATCCCGATTATTTTCCTAGAAATTGCTTGCTTTTGTCCAGGGACAAATCAACTCTTTGCTTACGAATTAACTACAAAGTATCGTAGCTAAAACGTTTTAAATTTAATTTAAATTAGATACGATTTACGCAACCTGTGTCGGATACAGGAGGGGTAAATTTTAGTATGTTTTTAAATATATCTACAATCAATTAATAGGATTTTCCATCAGTTAATACTTAATTATCTGTTATGCGCATTATTGCAACTATAACTTTCCTGGGATTGTTGTGTTCTACAACAGTTTCTTTTGGCAATACCGCCCGGTCTGCCTGTATTTCGAATAAGTTCCTTTTAACGGGAACATTTCAACAGACAGATACTGCTTCTAATGACACTACTGCTATTGATAGTGCTAATTTGGGTAAGCTTGACGCGCTTAAGACTCAAAATGCTGTATTTAAAAAGCTTCAGTCTAAAAGCAACAACATCGATCCTAAAAAACTGGCTTTGTTCCCTGCGGTTTCGTTACAACAATTTTTGAAATCAGACGCTGCTGGTGTATATGTACAGGAGCAATCAGGTGAGCCGGGATCAGTTCAGAGCTATTTTATTCACGGAACTTCACAGCCATTAATTTCGGCACGTGAGCAGTTCCAAACACAACCATTGGTTATACTTGATGGTGTACCGCTAACTGGAGACCATCCTTTTGCTTTGGATATCCAGCAATTTAAATTTGAGCGGATCGGACCTGCTACAAATCCTCTTTCAATGATCAATATGGATAATATATTATCTGTTGAGGTGTTGAAGGATTTGGCAGCAACAGCTATTTATGGTCCGAAAGCCGTAAATGGCGCTATTGTATTGACTTCTAAGCAAGCCGGTGTAAAAAGAGAAATCTTTTTTGATTCTTATGTAGGTATGGCTCAGAAAAATTCGGTTACGACCATCAACGGTAAATTCGAAAATGATTTCAGAAGACAGTTTTACGATAAATATACCGCTAATGGTAAATATTCTGAAAACGACGTTTATCCATTGTACTTAAGTGATTCATTGAACAATGCCTATTATGGACCGTCCAACTGGAATGATGAATATTATAGAAACGGACTCGATTATTCTGTAAATGCTGGTATATCAGGTGGAACTAATCGTGCCAACTTCCGCTTTTCATTAGGAAGTCTTCGTAACGAGGGTATTGCTGATGATACAGGCTTAGATCGCTACTCAACGCGTTTTACGATTAATATGAAGCCGCTAACGTGGTTAACATTTACTGCAACTGTTAATGCTAACCGCCTTGACCGTCAGCGTAATAGAAATGTCAGAGATAGGTTGGCTCAGGTTAATTACATTCCGGATTTGAGTTCTCCGATCGCTCCAAGTAAAGAGAAATACGGACAATATTTAGCCGAATTTGATAAAGGGTTTGATGATAACAGAAGCAATCTTGTACAAGGATTGGCGAATGTTGGTGTCGACCTTGGAAAGTTTAAGTTTAACTCTTCGTTTGGAGTAGATTATAATGAGGGTTACCGTGATATCTTCTTCGCAAGAACGCTGCTTCAAACTACAAATTATGCTTCTAATTATTATGGATACAATCAAAGATCATTCTTTGATAATGTTGCTACCTACGATCTGGAAGTAAATGAAGATAGCCGGTTCAACTTTACGCTGGGATCGTCTTTCCAGTATGATGCATATAAATATAACTATGCATATGCTTATAAGGGAAGTAATGATTTTATCAAACTGAACTTGTTGCGTTCAGATCCTGGGAATCAGGCCACCTATTTAGAGCCTTTTGTATTTAACAGGTTCCTTGTTTACAAATTCTTAGATAAAACAAGAAACAATCTGATCTCTTTCAATGCTAAAGTTGATTACGATTTCAAAGATAAATATACTATATCAGCCCACTTACGTGCTGATGGTGCTTCTAGTCAGCAACCAACCAGTCGTTGGTTTTATTCACCGATATTATCAGCAGGATGGAATCTGAAGAAAGAATTCTTTACTGAAAGTGCTACGATATCTGATTTAAACCTACGTGCAAGCGCAGGAAGAATGGGCAGACATGAGCATTTTGACAATTATGCCCAAGGCCCGCAGTATACGGCCTTTATCGGATTTACAGGTAACTTGATTGCACCTGGATACAATGGTTTTGCGACACTTACACGTCCTTATTCAAGTGGTTCAATCGGTTATAACCTGGAGTGGGCATATTCAGATCAGTTAAATCTTGGTCTTGATGGTGCATTTTTCAACAACCGCGTACGTGGTTCCGTAGATGTATATTATAAAGGTGACAAAAATCAATTACTAGGTATTCCATCGGGTTCTGAGTATGGTTACAGCAACATTATCCAAAACGGAATGGACATCGTAAATACTGGTGTTGACCTTGTATTAAGTGCTGACATCTTACAGTCAACTTCAAGCGTTAGATGGACTTCTACCATTAACGCTAACTTTAATAGAAACGAGCTGACAGCTTTGCCAGGTGGATTATCTGAAATTGCAATTGGTGACAGACTGTTAAAGGTTGGCAGTTCAGTTGACAGTTATTTCTTATTATCGAATAACGGTATCTATAATAGTGATGCGGAAGTTCCAACTGTTGGCGGCAAGAAACTGAGCTACAATGGAATTGACTTAAAAGGTGGTGATCCGAAATGGGCTGACATCAATGGTGACAATATAATAGACAACAAAGACAAAACATTGCAAGGACATAGCATGCCAATCGTAGCCGGCGGTTTTAACAATGATTTCGGAATTGGAAACTGGAATATCGGTGTTAATTTCTATTACAACCTTGGTCGTGATTTGATGAACCAGGAAATGGCAAACAGGTTTGACTTTATCAACCGTGAGGGTCTTAATGATATGAGTTCTGTGAGAGAGATCACTTTCTGGGAAAAGAGAGGAGATTATTCAAAGTATCCTTTATATAACCCATGGAGCTCGGTAGCGCCTTACCAGGTTAATCAGGATATTTTCCTTGAAGACGCTTCTTTCTTAAAATTGCGTACACTTTCATTGGGATATGATTTTACAAAATCTATTAAAAAGACGGTAAAAAATATGGAGCGTTTCTACGTATATACTAGTGTAAACAATGTTTTTACATTGACTAAATATACTGGTCAGGATCCGGAGTTGGTAAACTATACTGGTTATGATACTGGTTACGGAATACCAATGCCAAGAACCTACATATTAGGTGTTAAAATGGAATTTTAATTCTTTATCACAGGTAATAACATTGAATACGATTTAAATTTTAAGAGATGAAAAAAATAGTTTTGATGAGTCTTATCTTTTTTAGCCTTTTGGCAGGAAGCTGTAACAAGGCATTAGAGATAAACTCGACCCGTGTGGTGAGTGAAGAGAATTTCTGGAATACCCTGGAAGATTCACGGGCTGCGCTGGTAGGTGTATATGGATTAACAAGGTCAGCAATGGCTGATAATAATGGACATTGGCTGTATGGTGATGTACGTATGGGTACGTTTGATAGCCCTATCCGTCAGGATTTGAAGGCCATTATCAATAATGACCTGAACGCGCAATACCCTGTTGTAGAGTCACTTTCTAATTGGAGAAAGTTCTATGCAATAATAAATGCAGCTAACATATTCCTTGAAAGAATTGGTGAGGTAAAAGCAAATGACAAACGCTATACTGAAAGCAACATGGTTGTTGATGTAGCACAGATAAGGTTTTTACGTGCATTCGCATATTTCTACATGGTTAGAATATGGGGTGATGTTCCATTTGTTACCAGCTCCCGGGATGGAAGTTTTGAAAACAAACCTAAAACAAATGGTAAAGCAATACTTGAATTTGTGCAACAGGAAATGGAGACAGCAATTCAGGACCTGCCTTATTTATATAGTGCTAACGATATACAGCAACCTGGTCTTTATTATAATGAATCAAGATCAAGGTGGGATGGAACATTAGTAAGAAAATTAAGTGCATATGCTGTACTTGCTCATGTTTGTGCCTGGCAAGGAAAATATGGTGATGTATCAGTTTATACCAAGATAGTTTTGGATAATATTTCAAGAGGAAGTATCAATTATATAACTACTGACTTTTTAACATCCAGAAACGGATTCTTTTTTGACAAAAGAAATGAGCATTTGTTGGCGTTTGCTTTTGTATTCGGACATCAGGATGCTACATTCGTAGGGAATCTAGAGTCGTTGACACTGGCACAGCCTATCGTTAATAAGAGTCTTCCGGATATTTTCGTTCCAAAAGATTCAATTCTATCAATCTTTAAAGAAGTTGGTGATGCGAGGTTTAACATTGATACGGTTGGTGTTACCCACTCTGAGCGTTATTTCACCAATTTCCAGGGCAAATATCCAATTTTCAGTAAGGTGAAGGTGATGCAGGGTGGATCTTCCGATCCGACATTCAGAATTTATTCGAGCGCTGTTGTATTCACCAGACTGGAAGATATTACATTGTTAAGAGCTGAAGCTCTTGCAGTTTTGGGAGAGAGAGATGGAGCGATTACTGCACTTAATACAGTCCGCCAACGAAGGTACAATGTAGATAATGTGGGTCAGGCGACAAATAATAACGCTTTTGTGGCATACAGCGAAGCTAAAAGCGGATTATTAATCGATGCAATTTTCAGGGAACGTCAGAAAGAGTTAATGGGAGAGGGACACCGTTGGTATGATCAGGTTAGATATCACAAAATTAAGGGTGATGCTAAATGGACTGCAATGATTAATAGTGGAGAGATTTATTGGCCGATTTCCCGTGAGATTCTTAACCAGAACTCATTGCTTACACAGAATTCTTATTGGAAGTAATTAAGTACTATAGACATGAAAAGATCAAATTTATACAAAGGGTACGTAGCAGCATTGTTTTGCAGTACGCTAATTTTCTTAATCGGTTGTACGAAAGAGAAGGGATATTACGAAACACCAAATGTAATTGTGGGAACCGATTTGAATACCTATGATTATTTGAAAAGTAAACCAGGTGTTTATGACTCACTATTGTTAGTTATAGATGAATTGGGAATGCAGGACATCTTGAGGGACAGCAATGTTACTTTGTTTGCTGTGTCTAATCAGGGTTTTCAAATTGCCTTGAAAAACTTGAATAATACTAGAAAAGCTAAAGGACAACGTTCAATCTTTCTTAAAGAACTAGCCTCAGGGTTTTCAAGTATTCCAAGTCAGAAAGTTAAAGCTACTGGTGACAGTGCCAATCTGGATACCATGGTCGCCCGTTATATTGTTAGAGGACAGTTCAAAACAAGTGATTTTGCTGTTGGTGATGGGTTAGGTATCCTTTCAGTGAGAGGTGGTTATCCTATGCACGGCAGGCGTTTGTATGCAGATGCGGAAGGAATGCAAGGTGGTGGTTCTGAAATCATTGAATTTGCCAACACCAAAAGAAGTGTATTTACACCAAACTGGGCATTGGCAACAACGAGTTCAGTTAACATTAAGACCAAAAATGGCGTAGTACATTTATTGGAGCCGGATCATGTGTTTGGTTATGATGAGTTTGCAAGTCGTTTAACTTATATCCCACCTCCACCAAATTTGTTCCTGACGCCTGGTAGTACCTGGTTTATGCAGTTCCAGGACCCTAACGCAGTAGATGGAAGTGTGGATCCGGGTGAGAAATTTATTAAAGTACACGATGGTAATGTGTTGACTAAGTTCATTGCTGTATTTAATCCGAACAGTAATAGAATTACCATGAACTGGGTGGCGCCTGAACCGGTTATTTCTAATGTTTATACCCTTTCTACTGCCAACGATTCAGCCCCGAGGGATCCAAGAAGCTGGTTGGTTGAAGGCTCATTAGATGGTGTAAACTATGTTAGACTGGATAGTCGTCAGGATGTAGTTTGGGAATCTCGCTTCCAGATGAAAGTATTCGATTTTGATAATACTGTAGCTTACAAATATTACAGGGTGATCATATTGACGAACTGGGGAGATGGTTCACTAATGCAGTTGTCTGAATGGACGATGAACTACAGAGCACCAGTTAACTAATTACACAGAGATTTAAATTAAAAGATATGCAACACAATAATAAATATATAGCATTTATTTTTCTGGCTACCCTGGTCTTGTCTTCGGGATGTAAGAAAATATTTGATCTTCCGGAGGAGAAAGATTACTTAAGTACTAAGATATCTTACGCTCAAATGGCTTATGAGCCGATCTTGGGTAGAACTACGGTGTTTGGTGGTAAATTTAACGCTGATAACTCTTCTTTTCCTATGAAGTTTGAAATCATCAATCCTCGATTTGGTGATGGTAGAGACGCGGATGACATGTTGACGAAGCGTGATGTACTTGTTTGGACGGCAGAATATACCGGGAGGGAAGAAAGTTTGGCCGAAATAGAAGCCAAACGTAAGGTGGAGTCGCGTCCAATGGTTGAACTGCGTGCTTCAGGTGATGTTATGGTTTGGAATTCCGCTAGCGCCGATATTTTGACACCGCGTGACTCAATCATCTTGCCTCAGGATAAAAGATATTTTGATATCAAAATAACAAATAGCGGTGGTACCAGGATAATTAAAGACATCTCGATTGTACCCTGGAGAGAAAGACCATATTCTCCTGACGTGGATTTGAATCCTTATACTGGTCAACCTATGACTGAAGGTCCAAGGAGTAAAGTACTGGTTCACATATTTCCGGGTATTGCGGGCATGGTGGGCGAGTCTACCGGTCGCGAGTTGAAATTGAATGACGGAGCAAATGGGGTAGTTTATACTTACATCAGACGGGTACCTAATGGTCCGGGCAATACCATAAGATTTAAATTTTTAAACAAAGATTCAGCGGCAATTAACCCAGCACGGTTTAATGAAACGAAATGGGATAGATTGGTACATGGTTTCAATATGACCATGACCAATGAATATGTACAATATGACGTAGCCTATCCAATTCCGGTGGCTGCAATCCCGACCCGTTATACCAGTGGTGGTATAAATGGTACCGGAGAGCGTGCATTTGTAGAATTTAGCTTTTCACGTATCGGGTTTGGTGGACAACGCGCTGTTGGAAGGATATGGCAGGATTTCCAAATATTCTCTAAAGGAGATTGGGAGATTGTGTTCCATTTCAAAACAGTGAATCCAAAATTTGAGAACGAATAGAATCTTAATGATAAAAATTAATAAAATGAAAAGACAACTAATTTTTCTATCAATTTTTTTCAGCTGCATTTTTCTATGCAAAGATTTGATAGCGCAAACTAAAAAGATAACCGTTACTGGTACTGTGATTGACGCAGTCACCAAGGAAACAATCATCGGTGCCAACATTTATGTCGGTGCTGGGGACAAACCACAAGGAGTAGGAAGTACCGATGCCAGAGGGCGTTTTAGCATCTCAGTAAATGATGGTTCACTGTTAACCTTTGCTTATGTAAGTTATGTAACTAAAAAAGTTCAGCTTAAGCCTGGACAAACTACCGTAAATGTCACCTTATCTGAAGATAAGAAAGTTATGGATGAGGTGGTAATCAGGGGTTACCAAAAAAGAAGCCGCGAGGTGACAACCGGGTCATCATTTATTGTAACGGGTAAGGAAGTTCAGGATGCTCCGGTATCCAATATTGAGCAGTTGCTTCAAGGTAAAGTTGCCGGTTTGAACGTTCAGATCAATACTGGTGCTCCTGGTATGCGTGGATCTGTCAACATTCGTGGTCTGTCTACACTAAACGTAACTGGTGCAGGTAACGAATCATTCTTACAGCCTACATCACCATTATATGTAATTGATGGTGTGCCGATGGATGCGGATAAAGCATCAGAATTTGGATTTCAACAGCAAGGCCCGGGTGTAAGTCCGCTTTCATTGATTCCTCAGGAGGATATCGCAAGTATTGAGATTTTGAAGGATGCGACTGCAACTTCATTGTACGGCTCAAGAGGTGCATATGGAGTAATCTTGATTCAGACCATTCGTGGTAACTCTGAAGTGCCGAGGATACGTTACACTACCAACTTTTTCATGCGTTCTATACCGAAATTGAGAGAGACTTTAGGAGGTTCACTTGAACGTCAGACAAAGTTATATCAAATTGAGAATTTTGGTCGTTTCCAGGATTTATATGGTATATCAAACACACCTTTCCTTGCGGATAGTTTAAATGGTTATTTTAACAACTCGACCAACTGGCAAGGTGTTTTTTATCAAAACACTTACAATCAGAGTCATAACCTTGCTTTGGATGGTGGTAACGAGAAATTCAACTATAAAACTAACGTAGGGTACTACGGTGAAAGCGGGGTTATTAAGAATACTGGTTTCGATCGTTATAGCTTGAACATGAACATGGAGTTCAAGCCATCTACCAGACTTCGTTTCTTTGGTGCAATGTTCGGCTCTTTGGCCAAAATACAAAAAGGAAATGGTGTAGGGCTGTTACAAACAGGTGTTGCATCTAATGGTCAAAACTCTTCATTACTTCCTGGTCCTTCATTCTTCCAGGCTACCAGTAGTGTATTATCTTCATTAACGACTAAAAGCGATGCGGGCCCGAAAAATATCAGGGCAAACGTAGAGGGTAATTATGAATTATTCCCTAACCTGAATGTAACTGTTACCGGTAGTTATGACTATAACATTGATACCGAGGATACATTCACACCTGCTGCTGCGAATAGCCAGTTTGCAAAGATTTATTCTTACTATGGTTACACATCTAACTTGTATAACAGAAATAACATCTCCTATAGTAAATCTTTAGGTGAAGGAGAAGCACATAATTTTTTTGTGAGTGTCTTCAGTGAGATGTACATCAGAGCCGGTCAGTCAAGCATCACTCAGCTGGAGCGTTCTCCAAATGACCAGTTTCAGGGGCCGCTTGGATATGATGGTTTCTTCTCTAAAGGGGGAGGTGTTTTGGAAAGTTTCCTCGATCAGAGAACTGCTTCGTTCGCGGCGGCTTTCAACTACTCTTATAAAAAGAAATACATCTTAGACGTAACCTATCGTATCGATGGTGATTCTAACAGTGGTAGTAGTGATCCGTATGCAAAAAATCCATCGATTGGTTTGAAATGGAACTTTAACAAAGAAGGAATTTTTGAGAACTCAAAATGGCTTACTTTTGGAGCAATTAGGGCTACTGCTGGTAAAAATATCTATCCAAATGGTAGCTTAACCGATATCTACGGAAGATATAATCCAAATTCGTTCTACAACAATTACCCAAGGGTTGGTATAGATTATAGACAGATCCCAAATCCACTTTTGAAGCCAACTACCGTGTTGCAATACAACTTCGGACTCGACCTTGGTTTGTTTGATGGCAAGCTTGACGTAATTTTTGATACTTATTTCAAAGACGTTGATAACTTGCTATTCTCGAACATCTTGTCAAATACTTTAGGATTTAATGAATATAAAAGTAATGATGCCGGTGTAGCGAATTATGGTTACGAATTGGCACTGTCAAGTCGCCCTTTATCAAAAACAAGTGACTGGAACTGGAATATCACAGTAAACGGTGCAATTAACAAAGATGTATTAACTCAGTTACCTGCTGAATACAATGGGCAGTTTATTAAATTTGATGGTACGTCTGGTTTAAATCAGCATATTGTTCAAAGGGTTGGAAGAAACTCACTATCTAACTTCTTATACCTGAATCAAGGTGTTTACAAATCAACAGCAGATGTGCCAATTGATCCTGTTACAGGTTTAAGGTACCGAAATAATAGTGCTGGAAGTCAATTGAATTCATTCCAGGGTGGTGATCCTATCATCTACGATGCAAACGGTGACTACATTTTGGATTCCAGAGATATGCAGGTGTCAGGTAATTCACAGCCATTGATTACAGGTGGTTTATCTAATACCGTTGGCTACAAAAACTTCTCTTTAAATATTTATGCATCTTTCACTGCCAAGCGTTCTGTGCTAAACAATGCACTGGCAGAAAGGTTGAGATTGATGGCTAATCCGTTTGGAATTGATGGCGGTGTTGCTGGTAGAAAGCCTTTGGCTGTAGTTCCGTTAGATGACTTGAGCATGTGGAGACAAACTGGCGACAATGCTGTTTATGCAAATGCTTATGATTATGCGCATAACCAGTTTACCAATCCATTCCGTTATGAGCAAACTTTATGGCAGGAAGAAGGAAGTTACCTTAAAATCAACCAGATCACATTGTCTTATCAATTTGATAAGAAACTGGCGAAGAGAGTTGGGCTGAATAACATAAGGACTTTCCTTTCTTCATCTAATATTGCAACATTTTCCAAATATTCAGGACCAAATCCTGAGGGTGTGACTGCATTAGGTAGAGATGGATCGAATGGTTATCCGGTACCTCGCACTTACAATTTTGGTTTCAACATAGAGTTATAATTGAGGTAACAAAAAGAAAAGACATGAAAAAGATTATTATTTGCTTATTGCTTATTGTAAGCGCATCCCAATATAGCTGCAAGAAGTTCCTTCAAATTACTCCTATTGATAAATTGACAGGGAATAATTTTTACCAGAATGCTGATGATATTGAAACAAATATCACAGATATGTACGGGCAGTTGTTTGATAAATATACCAGGACGTCATTTGCCGGTGCTACGGGTGAATTTCGGTCTGGAGAAGTAATACCTGCTGAGCAAGGTGGTGAAGGCCGTGCCGGATCTGCAAGGATTGGAGGGCACACAAGAGTTGCGCCAAATCCACGCGGAAGTACTGACAGGCTGAATATCCCTACTGGATCCACCTCAAATGACAGATTGTTATTAGAGGCCATTCAGACCAATAGGGGATGGAGCGGTTATAACTTTACGGATTTAACGCGTTGGGCTGAATATTATAGAGTTATACAAGCGGCCAATCTTTTGATTGTGAAAATCGCTGAAGGGATCCCGTCATTATCTGATGCGGAAGCTAAGCGCTACGATGGGGAGGCCAAATTTATCCGTAACCTTTGCTACTTTATGCTTGTAAGACTTTACGGAGACGTAGTATATTATACCAATGGTTATCAGAAAGATCCGCTGCCAAGAGAAGATATGGTTAGTGTGATCACTAAATGTATTGCTGATATGAAGACAGGCAAGGATAACCTGCCTTTGAACTTCACAGATCCATCAAAAAAAGGTGTTCGTGCAACCCGTGGCGCTGCAATAGGCCTTTTGATGAACATGAATATGTGGAATGCCGGCTTTGATATTCCAAACAGAACGAAATACTATGAGGAAACTTTGGCGCTAGGTGATGAAATCATCGGAAGTGGTGCATTTAGGTTACTTAGATTGACAGAATGGGCAACCGTAGTAAAAGGTAGATCTGATGAGAGTTTATTTGAATTGTTCAGGACATTAAATTACAATACCAACCTGGACGATCCTTTTCAGCAGGCAAATGCTTACTCACCTTTTGGGGATGCATTTATCCACTTTCCATACAAGCAACCTGAATACACCCACCGTTATAGTTTCTCAGTATTTACTGAAGATTATATGAAGAAATTGTATCCGGATGAGAGTGATCAACGCTTAACTGTTTGGTTTGTAGCTCCTTTTGATCAAAATCCTGAGACCTTTCAATTGAGAAAATTCGCTTTAAATACTTTTGCTGATGCTAATAATCCTAATCTTGATTTAAATCCAGATAATACGTATCTTATCATGCGTTATGCGGATGCGATTTTATTACATGCCGAAGCAGCAGCTAACCTTCCTGGACAGGAAACAAAAGCAATTTCCTCATTAAATTTGATTAGAGACAGGGCTGACGCACCATTGTGGGGTGCTGGATCTAATGATACTAACTTGAAGGATGCAATTTTCCTTGAGCGTGCTAAAGAGCTAATGGGTGAAGGAGCCAGGTATTTTGACCTTGTTCGTACGAGAAGGGTTTTAAGCCGGGAATGGACAGATAATCCATTGACTTCTGATAAATTTAACAGGGGCGGATGGACTTGGCCAATTGAAGAATCCGCAAGGTTTAATAATCCGTATATGACCTTGAATACATATTGGATTGGATCTGGTCTTTAATTAATTTAATATATATATAGATGAAAAATATTATAAACCAATACATAAAACCAATCATATATTGTTCTGTATTACTCACCATGATGGTCGCTTCCTGTAAACAAGACGATTACTATGTTGATGGTGGTAAAGCTGATCCAAAATTTAAGGGCAATATGATGGAATACCTGGAGTCTAATCCTAAATTTGACACGATCGCTCAGATAGTAAAGTTGGCCGGTATGGAAGAAGCTTTCAAAAATGAGGAGCTTACTTTTTTTGCTCCTACTGATGAGGTAATCCGACGCACAATTGGGATCTATGCTACAGGGACCTTAAATACATTGCTGTTTGATTTAGGTAAAGATACCATTAAAGTTCTTGCAGATGTTCAGCCAGAGATCTGGAGAAAATACCTTAACAGGTATTTGTTTAAGGGAAAAATGACGGCGAAGGATTATCCTCAATTAGATTTTAGGTTAAAACCACTCTATCCAGGCGGATTTTACACTGGATATAACAGGGATCTTGCTAATATCGGTGTAGTTTACAATCCTGTAAATGGGGTAAATTACATAGGCTACCGCCAGTTAAGCTTTTCCTATATACCAGACCCGGCTAATCCAGACAATTTTTTACCAGCTGCTATAGCTTCGTCAGATATACAGCCAACTAACGGAGTAATTCATGTAATCGCTGTAGCAACCGGAGGCTCGTATTTCATTGGCGAGACGATGCAATCTTTTGCAGCTAACATGTATGGATTTGACGGTGAGTTTTTGACCGATGTAATATTGAGTAAATAATATATAACTGTATAAGCATATGAAATTTAAATATATCAGTTTACTAGTAGTGGCGATGGGGATGCTCATCGGCGGCTGTAAAGAGAAGACAGAGGTGTTCGAGGATCCCTATAAAGGGGGAAGAGATCCTTTAGGCATCGTTGTAAATAAAGAGCAGATTCCTGTTCCGGCAGCCGGTCAGGCGGGAACAATTGTTAAAATCGCTGCAACAGGACTTGAAAAGCACAAGGATTCCCTAAAATTTATGTTCAATGGGGAGTTTGCTGAGGTTGTAAATGTTACTGCGACAGGTATCGAAGCGAGAGTACCAAATAGGGCTAGTTCTGGTGTTACTGCGTTTGTAGTAAATCAGCAGATTGTGTTTGGACCAGACTTTACCGTGTTCGGATTGGTTAACAGGGACCCTACCTTCAAGGTGGTGCTTGGTACTAATGGTTTGATTAACAGAGCAGTTCCTATAGCGGAAGGCAAATTCATGTTGTTGGGAGATTTTACCGATTTTGACAATAAAGGTGCGGTAAAACCAATTCGCAGGATTTTGCGAATGTTTCCTGATGGAACCTATGACAGAGGTCTTTTGTCAGCTACCGGATCAAACGGTCAACTTTCAAGTATGGCAACTATTGGAAGTCAGTTTTACATCTCCGGAGGTTTTAGTGGATATGCACAGCGCGACGGTATAAATAACATCACTAAGATCAGTAATCTTGGAGTAATTGATACAACAGCTGTGACTACTTACACACTTAAGCAGAAAAACATATCTACGTTCAACGGTGGATTTGATGGCTTTGTTGATAATGTGTATGCCTTTAATAATAAAATCATAGCTGCTGGAAATTTCAGGTACTATGTATCCAGAAGATATAATATGCCTACCAGGAAATTACAGGATAGTGTGGTGATTGACAGTGTGGATGTTCGCCAGTTGGCCAGACTAAATACTGACGGTTCATTAGACAGAACCTGGAGATTTGACCCTGAAGCTATCGGCTATGGTGGTTATAAAGGAAAGAGTCTTCCTGGCGCAACAGGAAGTATTCAGACTTTGATGCATACGGATGGCAAGTTATTGGTGTGGGGTACATTTTCGAAGTTTGACGATCAGGCTGCAGGTTATATTGTTCGTCTAAATGCGGATGGTACAAGAGACCAGAGCTTTACTGCAAATGCAGATTATTACATCAACTATGTTAGTTTTAATGCCACAACGAACAAATATGTTGCTGTGGGTATTTTCAAATCGTTTAATGGAAAGCCTACTTTAAGCATGGTGACGTTGAATTATGATGGTACTGTAGATGAGTCATTTAAACCTAAAGTATTTGGTGGTGGATTCCCTACATATGTAAAACAATTAGACGATGGCTTATCTGTTGTGGGTGGCTTCTTCAATACGTATGATGGCGTAAGCAGACCAGGGTTTTTGATAGTAGATAAAACCGGAGGGCTGGCAGAGGGTTATAATACAATAGGTAACCTCTTAGGAAGGATCCTAGACGTAGTAGAAACAAAATCGGCTGATAACAAACGCGCGTTATTGATTGTAGGTTCGTTTTCAACATTTGACAACCAACCCATCAATAATATCGTAAGAGTTACAATGGAGTAATGAATGTTGTGTAAAGACCAGATGATAAATAAAATTAAAATTATGAAAAAAATTAAAGCACTATATTACTTTGGGACAGCATTACTCATGATAGTAGCTGCCTCTTGTAATAAAGATTTCAAAAAATTGGTGCCGGATTCGGGTGATGGTGCTGGTGATCTAGACTATAAAGCCCCTAAGGTACTTTATCTTATTGTGGATGGCGCGCGTGGTACTTCAGTAAGAGATGCGGCTAACACGACTAATATAAAGTCTTTGGTCCCAAATTCTATACACACCTGGACGTCGATCAGTGATACATCAAGAAATGATGCGACCAACTGGGCAGATATGATGACGGGCGTTAAAAAGGAAAAGCACAATGTCCTTAACAACACCTTTACAGGTAACAAACTAGATCAGTTTCCGGTAATTTTTGATTTGGTAAAGAGTGTTGAACCTGATTTCCGTACGGCTTCTTTTGCTTCCTCTAATCTATTTAAGGAAAAACTTACGAATGGGGCATCTGTTTCTGAATCGTTCAATAACAACGATGACGCTACTAAGGACCGTATAGTGAATTTTCTAACCAACGACAGCGCATCAATCGTTGTTGGTCAGTTCAGTAATGTTGATGCCGCAGGTAGGCTTGCCGGTTCTGGTTTTGACCTTTCTTTTCCGGCTTATAAAGCTGCTATAGAAAAATTCGATACTCAAGTGGGAGAAATTCTTACCGCTTTGAGGGGCAGAGCCAACTACAGCAAAGAGAATTGGCTGATCATTGTTACCTCCAATAGAGGTGGACAGTTTACCCTGCCTCCAATACAGGATGATAAAACATTATTTAGTAATACAAATGCAAATACTTTTACAATTTTTCATAACCCAGCTTACAAGTTCACTTTCATTGGAAAACCTTTCTTAGGTAATACCTATACAGGTAAAGCAGTTAGGTTCAAAGGTGATCCTGAGAAAAGTGTAGGAACGGTTAGTGCTGCGCTTTCTCCCAACTTTAACTTTGGAACTAACCAGGATTTTACGGTTTCGATAAAAGTAAAGAAGGGTAAGCCTAAAGATACAGGTGGTGGTGATTACTGGTATGAATGGCCGTCTATTCTGGGTAAAAGAAATACCCAGGGATGGGGCGGTAGTACTGCACCAGGTAATCCGGGCTGGGACATCGCTTTATTCTACAATGAATGGAGACTAATGATACAGGGTGGCGAAGGAAACATTAACGGTGAAGAGCCAGCTGGCCGCTCATTTAGTGGTGATACCTGGCATGACCTTACGTTTGTTGTGGAACGTAAAGCAGATGGATTCAGATATCTGAGAATGTATACCGATGGGGTAAAAGGACTAACCAACAGAAACGGTGGGTCAAGAAATTCTCCTAATATGGACGATTACAGAATTCCGGGAACACCTAACTTTGACAACAATGCACCAATGAGGGTAGGATTTTCTCCTGGTGAGTTAAATGGTGGTAAAGGATATATCAACGTTCAATTGGCTGAACTTAAGGTATGGAAGGCTGCAATTCCTGAAAAAGACATTCAGACTTATTCTTGCGATGCAACGATGGATGAAAGTCATCCGTATTATTCCTTCCTGGTAGGTTACTGGCCGATGCTTGATGGTTCAGGAAATAAATTGAAAGATGTAGGCGGTCCTTATGAAGCTGATATGACGCTTAGCGGAGTGTATGCGTGGGAAGATTTCACCAACCTTATCTGTTCACCAAGTAATACAAATCTTGGAACATTGGTTCCTAAGAATTCGGACATTCCTACTCAGATCTTGAGCTTCTTCAATATAGCACGTCAGGATAAGTGGGGATTAGACGGAAGAGTTTGGATAGCAAATTAATTTTTATTCCGGTAGTCTGTCATAGACAGATTACCGGGATTATTAAGTAGCCTTATATAAATTGTAAAATATGAACAGAACAATTACAAAACTGCAATTAGGTCTTTTGACTGCAATTGCAATATTTACCATATCCTGTGAGCGCGAAAAGCTGGACGAGGTAATGTCTAAAGAAAACCTTCCTCCGGTAAGCGTTGCTTTAGATCAAAAAGTCGAGGTAGCTGGAGGTAATAACTTTACGCTGGATAACAATCAGCTGACAGTTCCAATCACCATTAATTTTAGTGGGTCTACTTCCAGGGCATTTACTGTCCAGATGGTAGGAAATACTGAGATAATTGCCAGTTTAATAGCAAATAACACGTTACCGGCAGGTACTGTAGCATTAGAGCCTGATACTTATGATATTCCACCTGTAGTAAACGTTCCTTATGGCGTTACCAGCGTAACATGGAATTTATTACTGGGACGCACTTTTCTGGAGAAAAACCATGGAAAAGATGTAGCCCTGGTTGTAACGATGGTTGATGCTGCTAAAGGAAATTCTATAACACCAGGAAAGAATTCCATCATTGTGGTAGTTAAAACAGGTGAAACGATTGCACTTGAGGATGTACATTACATTACAGTAGGTAGTAAAGACGGCGTGGTAAATATTCCATTTCCATTTCTGCCAGAGAAATCAGGATTCTCGCTTTCTTCGCAAGATATGGTTATCCCGTTGGAACTGACTTTATCAGGACAAGCCGGACCGGCATTTACTGTAGAGGCAGGCAAGAGCGCTGAAATCGTTAATGAAGCAATTGCAAGTGGTAAGTTGACCAATGTTGTTCCGCTTCCTACCGCTGGTTGGTCAATTCCTTATCCAAAAGTTGGTTTTGAAGCGAACAGAAATACTGCTCCGCTAGATATTAATGTAAGGTTGTCATCAATTATATTCTCAACTGGTAAAAAGTTTGCCATTGGAGTTAGCCTTAAAAATCCTTCGAAATATCAGTTAGGAAAGACAAATAACAACGCAATTATCGTAATTGATCCAGATTATTTCAGAAAACCTTTCAACGCAGCTCCTTTCGTTATAAAAGGAACTATAGGGGAGGCTTCTGCTAGAATCGCAGCATCTAACTATGATTTTGGTGGGCAAGGAATCGCATTTAACGATGACGGTGGAAGAGATGGCGGGCCATTTAGAAGACCGGATAACGTAGATATTGCAGACAACCAAGTAACTGTGGGATGGTGTAATAGTGGCGAATGGCTTACTTATACTGTGGTAGTAGAGGAAGATGGTGAATATGAATTTAATGCAATTATAGGTGCACCAGGTACGAATGGAAGGTATAGTCTTTTCTTCGGAGACGAGCGTGTTACTGGTATTTTATCAGCTAAACAAACTCCGGGATCTTATGGTGACCAACAGCCTAACTTGAGTACTGTTAACCTCAAAAAAGGTAAACATGTAATGAGGTTCTTCATGGATGTTGGAGCTTATGACGTACAAGGTTACATTTTCACAAGAAAAAAATAGGCTTCATTTAATGACGACTATTAACATAAAAAACTAACATAAAAAATTACAGTTATGAGAAAAATATTAATGCCAATTTTATTCTTTCTATCTGTAGGAGTATTAATATCCTGCTCCAAAGATGAAGTGTCTACAACACCGGAAGAAAAACAGGCGAGGCCTCGTGTAGACTATGAAGTTGTTGCCGGAGATGATCCGTTCACTTTCAAATTTGAAAATAAGTCCAAAGAGTACAAAGATTTAGAATGGCGTTTTGGAGACGACAGTCTTTCAACTGAAGTTTCTCCTACGCACGTATTTCCGAGAAATGGAAAGTTTGAAGTAACCCTTAAAGCTACTGCTGCTGATGGTTCAACAGCAATGAAATTGTATGTTGTGGATATAGCTGCTGAATCAGTTGGAAAGATTTCTGCCAAACCTACCGCAACCCCGAATACAGTAAAGTTTACTGTAAATACTTTGGTGCCGGTTAAGTCTGTATCATGGGACTTTGGAGACGGTAAGAAATCTACGGAACTCTCTCCGGAAAAAGCTTATGAAGCTGGAAAATTATTCACGGCAAGAGCGCTAATTACGACCGAAAAAGGTTCTGTAGCAGAGGTTATAAAACTTGTTGGTGGAAATGGTACCGTTAATGACGTAACTTTAAAGTATCTGTTAAATCCAGGTCCGAAGTTCGCCACTGCAGCCAGATTTGGTAGCAGATGGGGTATTGTAAAGGACTGGAGAGTTAATGATGCAGTGAAACAACGTGATGGTGGCATGGGCGGCTGGGATGAGTGGGATGGAAACAGTATGTCCATGGAATCATGGGGTGGTGAGCCGGATATTGTAAACGGAAAGATAGAACAGACTAGCATTGAGCCGCTTGCTGCAGGTACGTACTATTATACATTAGATTTTGTTGGATATCAATGGAAAGATCAGATGTACATCACCATAGCAAAGGGTAATGAACTACCTGATGTTGATAAAGTAGAAACTAGCCCTAATGTTCTTGGATTTTCTAAACGATTGGGAGGCACACCTACCAATTTTACTACATCATTTGTAAATCCTACCACTGGTAATGTGACATTCGGATTTGTCGCGACCTTCATACAACCTGATCAATACTTCAGACTTCGATCGATTAAATTGTATCAACTTGACCTTTAAACGTTAGTTGCATCAGTTACTAATATCAACCAGCTGCAGAACGCAGCTGGTTTTTTTTTAAAACATATTTGAGGATGAAAATAACAAAGAAAATAAGCCTTTTGCTGTCCGCTACTATTGCTGGTATTGCCGGAGGAATGGCACAGGAAAAAAAAGCGCCTTCCTATCCGCTTATCACTCACGACGCTTACTTCAGCATTTGGTCTGCTACTGACCAGCTTAACCAATCGCCCACTAAACACTGGACGGGTAAAGTGCAGTCTCTTCTTGGAGTCATCAAAGTAGATGGTAAGTCCTATGGTTTTTTAGGTGCAATGGAACAACAGTTTAATAATGTACTCCCTGCTTCTGATGACAAAGCGTACAATTTTAAGTATACTGAATCCGCTCCCCCAGAAGGATGGAACAGTATAAGTTTTAACGATGCTGCCTGGAAATCAGGTGCTGCTCCATTTGGTGATGCAGAGCACCACGCAAAAACAGAATGGAAAAGTAAAGACCTATGGGTGAGGCGTTCATTCGATCTGGGCAATCTTAATCTAAAAGACCTTGCTTTAAAAATCAATCATGATGACAACATTGATGTTTATCTGAATGGAGCACTGATTTATGAACATAAAGGCTGGACAAATAACCAGTTTGTGTTTGTTCCTGTCAAACAAGATGTGATAAAAATGCTCAAGGCAACAAATAATGTGTTGGCCATCCATATTATAAATACTGCAGGCGGACAAGGATTAGACGCTGGTTTGGTCACTAAAGCGCCTGTAGCAAATCCTGTTCTGATGGCAAACCAGAAAAGTGTAAATATTACTGCAACTCAGACCAGGTATGAATTTACTGCTGGTGCAATAGATCTGTCCCTGACTTTTACCTCTCCGCTTTTGTTGGATGATCTGCATATGGTATCACGCCCCATTTCGTACATTACTTACCAGGTAAAATCCAATGATAAGAAACTACACGACGTTGAAGTGCTTTTTAATGCTTCAACAGATATCGCTGTAAATACACCTTCGCAGGAAGTGAAAGCTGATATCACCGCTGCACCCGGCTTATCTATTTTAAAAGCAGGTACAGTAGAACAACCGGTACTGAAAAAACGTGGTGACGATCTTAGAATCGACTGGGGATATATGTATGTAGCCAGCCCAAGTGCGAATGGCGCTACACAGTACATTGTGTCACAAAAGAATGCCGTTGCAGATTTTAATAGCAAAGCAATGATAAAAAGACCATCCTCACTCACAGGTACCAAACTTTCTTTAAGTACGGTACTTAAATTTGGAAAGGTGGGAATCAGCGCTAAACAACAATATGTAATGCTGGGTTATGACGATCTTGAATCTGTACAGCTTTTTGGTAAAAACCTCAAGGCTTACTGGAACAATGAGGGAACCAAAACTTTTGAAAGCGAACTAGGAAAAGCGGCTGCCGAATATTCAGGGATCATCAAAAAATGTAATGATTTTGATGCCTCCATGTACAAGAATGCATTGTCAGCAGGTGGTGAAAAATATGCTAAGTTATGCGTGTTGGCCTATAGACAGGCTATTTCTGCTCATAAGCTTGTGAAGAGCCCTGACGGAGATCTGCTATTCATGTCTAAAGAGAATTTTAGTAACGGCTCCATTTATACAGTAGATGTGACTTATCCTTCGGCACCTTTATTTCTAGCTTATAATCCTGAACTGGTAAAAGGATTACTGAACGGCATCTTTTATTACAGTGAAAGTGGTAAATGGAAAAAACCTTTTGCCGCGCATGACCTTGGTACCTATCCTTTGGCCAACGGACAGACTTATGGCGAAGATATGCCTGTGGAAGAATCGGGAAATATGTTGATCCTAACGGCAGCGGTAGCAAAAGCAGAAGGCAATGCCGACTATGCACGCAAGCATTGGAAAACAATGGGTATCTGGGCTGATTATTTGAGCAAAGAAGGTTTTGATCCGGGCAATCAGTTATGTACTGATGATTTTGCCGGCCACCTGGCCAGAAATTCAAACTTATCTGTGAAGGCTATCGTAGCCCTGGGCGCTTATGGACAGCTTGCTGCTCAACTTGGAGAAACTGCTGAAGCAGAGAAATATACGGCCATGGCAAAAGGCATGGCGCTAAAATGGATGCAGATGGCGGATGACGGCGATCATTACGCGCTTACATTTGATAAGAAAGGAACCTGGAGTCAAAAATATAACCTGGTTTGGGACAAATTACTAGGCTTAAATCTGTTTCCTAAAGAAGTATATGAAAAAGAGATTAAGTATTATCTGACCAAACAAAACAGCTTCGGACTTCCTTTAGACAGCCGTAAAACCTATACGAAATCTGATTGGATCATCTGGACTTCTGTATTGGCAGACAAGCAGCAGGATTTCAATGCATTAATAGATCCGGTTTATAAGTTTGCTACACAAACTAGTTCACGTGTACCTTTGAGCGACTGGCATGAAACAACCGACGGTAAGATGGTTGGCTTTCAAGCAAGAAGTGTGGTAGGTGGCTATTTTATAAAAATGCTCGAGCTTAACTGGAAAAACAAAAAGTAGTTGCGTAATTTTTTGGTTACAAAGAAATAAAGTTCTATCTTCAATACGACTAAACCAAACTTTCTAACCAAATGTTAAAACTATCGAAATTGCCACTATACATTGGGGCTATCTGCGTCATCGCACTGGCTTCGTGCAACACTAAAATAAAAGAGGGATCTTCTAACGAAGATGTCCTCTTTTATTTGCTTCCTACAGAACAAACGCATGTGGATTTTAACAATACCATTGTAGAGAGCAGAGTAGCAAATATTATCTCTTACCAATATTTTTATAATGGCGGCGGAGTAGCTACGGGCGACCTTAACAATGACGGGCTGGACGATATCTATTTCTCAGGCAATATGACCAAAGCCAAATTGTACCTCAATAAGGGAAGTATGCAGTTTGAAGACATTACTGCTAAAGCAGGTATCACTGAAATTGAACTGTCATGGAAAACAGGGGTGACCTTTGCAGATGTAAACGGCGATGGTAAACTGGATATTTATCAATGTTATTCCGGCGGCTTACCTGCCAAAAACAGGCAAAATACTTTATTCATCAACCAAGGTAATGA
Source organism: Pedobacter psychroterrae (assembly GCF_004331695.1). Classification (GTDB taxonomy): domain Bacteria; phylum Bacteroidota; class Bacteroidia; order Sphingobacteriales; family Sphingobacteriaceae; genus Pedobacter; species Pedobacter psychroterrae. Next base: position 699,098 of record NZ_SJSL01000002.1, read on the forward strand.
CGCTTCTGGTATTCCGCTATTTAAGGAAGAAGCGGCAAAATACGGCCTCAATGATGATGCATATAGTACCCATGCGGTTTTTTTCGACTATGACGGAGATAACAATCTCGATATGTTCCTGCTCAATCACAATCCCAAGATATTCACTACACTGGAAGAAGTCTCTGCACCGGCAATTTTGAAAGAGCCGGCACCTATGATCCGTGTCAAACTTTACAAAAATGTAAACGGAAAATTTGAAGACTTTTCCGATCGCGCAGGCCTGTACAATTCTTCTTTTACTTACGGCTTGGGTGCTGGAATTGCTGATGTAAATAATGATGGATGGCCTGATATTTATATCTCAAATGATTATTCAGCACCAGATTATCTGTACATAAACAACAGAGATGGCACTTTCACAGATCAGATTCAAACCCAGATGGGTCATACTTCTTTATATTCCATGGGTAATGATATCGCAGATATTAATAATGATGGCCTCGCTGATCTTTTTACGCTGGATATGCTTCCGGAAGAGAACAGCCGTCAAAAATTACTCTTTTCCCCTGATAATTATGAGTATAACGATCTGCGTTTAAAGCTGGGTTTTCATCATCAGGACATGCGCAATATGCTGCATATCAATAATGGAAATGGTACTTTTAGCGAAATGGGACAATTGTCTGGCGTTTCCAATACCGACTGGAGCTGGGCACCATTATTTGCTGACTATGACAATGACGGTTGGAAGGATCTTTTTATCACCAACGGATATTTAAGGGATTATACAAATATGGATTTTCTTAAATTCAAGGGAGATTTCCTGCGCGGAACTGATCCTGCCATCATTAAAGAAAATCTGCTTGAACTGATTAACAATATACCGGCATCCAATGTCAATAATTATATTTACAAGAATAACGGCAATCTTACATTCAGCAATAAAGGGGCAGAGTGGGGGATAAACCTGCCATCTAACAGTAGCGGAGCTGCCTATACAGATCTGGACAATGATGGTGACCTCGATCTGGTGGTCAACAACATCAACTTGCCAGCTTTTATCTATCAAAATCAGTCACAAGGAAAAATAAAGAACCAGTATTTGAAGCTTAAACTTCATGGTGCCGGACAGAATACCCTGGGTATTGGAGCTAAAGTGTGGCTGTTTGCTAAAAATAAGTTGCAATACCTGGAGCAAAATCCATCTCGCGGCTACCAGTCCAGCGTATCGCCCATCCTGCATTTTGGTCTTGGCAAGATGGATGTAATCGACTCAGTCCGCATCGTCTGGCAGGGGGGAAAACAGCAGGTGCTGAAAAATATCAAACCAGACCAGCTGCTCACACTCGAGGAAAAAAACGCCTCAACGATTTATCATACAGTTGCTCCAACGGATCCTTTATTTAAAGAAATTACTTCACCGGTTGCATTTAAACATCAAAAGAATGCAATCAATGATTTTAAACGCCAGCCATTACTAATCAATCCTATGTCATTTAATGGGCCTTGTCTGGCAAAAGCAGATATAAATGGGGATGGACTCGAAGACCTGTATATAGGAGGAGGGCACAATCAGGCAGGGGCACTTTTCCTGCAGAATAAAAATGGAGCTTTTACGAACAAACTTGTTCCGGCTTTTGAAACAGATAAAAATAGCGATGACATAGATGCCTTATTTTTTGATGCCAATGGCGATGGTTTTCCAGATCTGTATGTAGCAAGTGGGGGATATAGCAGCTACACGGTAGACGATCCATTGCTGCAGGACCGCCTTTACATCAATAACAGGAGCGGTGGTTTTACCAAATCTACCACTTTACCAAAAATGTACAGCAGTAAAAGCTGTGTTAGCGCAGCAGATTTTAACGGGGATGGTCATCAGGACCTGTTTATCGGAGGCAGGGTAATCCCTGGTCGTTATCCCGAAGTACCACCAAGCTATTTGCTCATCAATGATGGCAGCGGCAATTTTAAAGATCAGATAAGTACCATAGCTCCCGTTCTTCAGCAATCGGGCATGATCACAGATGCTGGATGGACTGATCTTAACAACGACAAAAAGCCGGATTTAATTCTGGTGGGGGAATGGATGCCTGTTACTGTTATGATCAACGAAAACGGCAAATTAGTTGACAAAACAAGCAATTATTTTGATAAATCTTATTCAGGCTGGTGGAATAAATTACTGATTGATGATCTCAATGGAGATGGAACGCCGGACCTGGTAATTGGGAATAACGGCCTCAACAGCCAATGCAAGGCAAGTGATCAGGAACCAGCCGAAATGTATTATAAAGATTTTGACGACAATGGTTCTGTAGATCCCATTCTGTGCCTATACATTCAGGGAAAAACCTATCCACATGTGACCCGTGATGAACTTTTAGATCAGATGAGCATGATGCGTACCCGATATCCGGACTACAAAAGCTATGCTGAGCTCACCATCACCCAAATATTTACTGCCGATGAACTAAAAGATGCAACAAAACTAAAAGCCAATTACCTGAAAACCGCTGTCTTCATCAACAATGGAAAAGGAAGGTTTAAAGAAGCAGCATTACCCATTGAAGTACAAAGTTCACCCATATATGCCATCGCAGCATTGGATTATGACCAAAATGGCCATAAAGACCTGCTCCTATGTGGGAATGTAAGTCGCGCACGTCTTAAATTTGGCAACAGTGACGCCAACTATGGTATACTGCTCAGGAATGATGGAAAGGGAGGCTTTACCTATGTGTCACAACAAAAATCCGGATTTAAGCTTAAAGGAGATGTTAAAAGTATCATCCCCTTTAATGATAAATTGCTTTTCGGAATCAATCAGCGGGGTATCACGGCTTATCAGTTTGGTGGCAAATGATCAGCTAAGGATCAATTCCTTTGCCAGGTCAATTTCCTTCTGACTGATCGTATGCACCCTACCCGGATAGATCTTCAGGGAAACATTAGCATTCATTTTACTAATGATCCCTGCAGATACCTCTACTCTTGATACGGGTACATGCGGGTCAGGGTCTCCTGTAGTAATTAACACAGGTGTTTTCTTAAAATCACCCTTGTAATGCTTCATGTTGATCTCCTTGCCGATCAGTCCGCCTGTAAAAGCCACAATGCCACCATATTGTGCAGCATTTCTGGTTACATATTCCAATGCCAGGCATGCTCCTTGTGAAAATCCAACAAAATAGATCTCCTGTTGAGGAATTCCGGCATTGACTACCGCTGTTACCAGGCTTTTGATTATTCCCAGCGCACTATCCAGCGCAGGTTGGTTCTGCTCAACCGGCGCAATAAAACTATAAGGGTACCAGCTGTTATTATTGGCCTGGGGAGCCAGCAATGCGGTACCTGCCAGTTCAAAATGATCACTCAGTGAAAGAATATCTTCTGCAGAGGCACCCCTTCCATGCAGGAAAATGAAAGCTCTTTTGGCCTCGGCCAGGGCTACCCCGGCCGTTACAATATTATGGTCATGTGTGTACATCTTAGTTTATTTTAGGCAATATGCTTTCAATCTCCGCCCTGTTGCTTTCATACTGTGCTGGAAGTTTAAGTCCTTTTCCCAATTCTTCAAGCGGCTCATCTATGGTGAATCCAGGATTATCAGTAGCAATTTCAAAAAGCACACCTCCCGGTTCACGGAAATATAAAGAGTAGAAATAATTGCGGTCTATTTTCTGCGTAATGTTCAATCCCTGTGCCACTATCTTATCCCTGAAGTACATCAGTGTTTCTTCATCTTTCACCCTGAACGCCACATGATGTACCGAACCTCCTGCTACATGGCCTACACTTTCTCCCGGAGCCTCTACCAGGTCTACTATTGCAGCATATTCAACTGTATCAGTAATGTAGCGATAGCGGTTTACCTCAGTTTTCTCAAGTTTATAACCAAATACATCGGTCAGTACCGCAGCTGTTCCATCTTTTTTATTGGTCGTGATCGTTACATGGTGAAATCCGTGTACCGCATTTTCCTTCCCTACCTGATCTGTGGTCCACTGTGCCCTTTTATCAGGTGCCGCAGCTTCTGTCAGTTCAAATTTCAACCCGTCAGGATCTAAAAAGGTCAGGTATCGCTCGCCAAATTTCTCTGCTGGTTTATTATAGATAATGTTGTTCTCTTCAAATCGTTTTTGCCAGAAATCAAGGCTTCCTGTTGGTACACTATAGCCAATCTCAGTTACCTGTCTGGTGCCCCTTCTTCCCTGTGCCATACCTTCCCATGGAAAGAAAGTCAGGATGCTGCCCGGGTTGCCGTGTTCATCACCGTAATAAAAGTGATAAGTATGCGGGTCATCAAAGTTCACAGTTTTTTTGATTAGCCTCAACCCAAGTACACGGGTATAAAAATCGTGATTTTTTTGTGCATTCCCTGCAATGGCAGTAATGTGGTGAATTCCTAAAATTTCAGTTTTCATAATTCAATTGTTTAATTACACTACAAATTTACGGCCTCTACAGCTCATAAATCTTACCATAGATTAAGAAATGCAAATCATTAATATGACCCGAAATCAATAAATGCATATTTAAAAAATACCGGGAAAGCTGTAATTTAGATGTCCGATAAAGGAGTTTCAAAATCTGTATCGATGAAGAAGAATTTTATATCCAATTCTCCAGAATCTGTGAGAATGTTTAAGAATCCAATTTTAGAAGAATTGTCTAAAGTGCCTTATTTCATTCCTTTGGTCGTATATGTTCCTGTGATCATTTATTTCTCCTGGAGTTCAGCACAATTAAACGGCATTGCATTATTCATCGCCCACCTGCTGCTTGGCGTGTACATATGGACACTGACTGAATATATATTGCACCGGTTTATATTTCATTTCTCTCCTTCCTCAGAATGGGGTAAAAGAATCCATTTTATATTTCATGGTGTTCATCACGATTATCCCAATGATGCCAGGCGTTTGGTGATGCCACCCTCGGCCAGCATCCCCTTGGCACTGGCTTTTTACCAGCTTTTTAAATGGTCGCTCAGTCCAGCCCTGCTAGATGGGTTCTTTACCGGCTTTATCGCAGGATATTTGTTTTATGACATGACACATTACCTGCTGCACCATGCCCAGTTCAAAAATAGCTTCTGGAAGAAACTAAAGCAGCAGCACATGCTCCATCACTACGATGACTCCACAAAAAAATACGGGGTAACGTCAGATATCTGGGACAAAGTTTTCGGTACCAAGTAATCAAACTTATTTCTTCTTCACCGGGACTTTCTTTGCATCCTTAGCAGAGGTGGCATTTTCAGGCTCAGCACCTTTAGGTTTTCTTTGAATTTTAATTTCAGTTTTTTCAGGATTTGATTTTGGAGATTTCATAGCTGTATCATTGTTTTTAAGATGAAATTCTAATACACTTCATGAATAACAATCTTAACTGCCATTAGGTTTAGAGAAATTACAGACCAGTTTCAGTTTTATTTACGGGGAGACTAAAGCAAAATCTGGACCCCGCACCTTCCTGACTGTCTACCCATATCCTACCGCCCTCACGCTTAATGATCTCAGATGAAATGTACAATCCCAGTCCCAAACCCGGAAAAGTATGCTGCATGTCTCCGCTCACCCTGTAAAACTGCTCAAATACCTTGTTGAGGTTCTCTTCAGAAATTCCCACGCCAAAGTCCTCCACGCATACACATACTTCTTCATCTTTCATTTCAGTAGAAATGATGATTTTGTCTGTTTTAGGTGAGTATTTAATAGCATTGGTTATCAAATTTGTAATTACCTGGCCAATCCGCTCTTTGTCAGCAAATACTACACCCGTCGGAAGATACTGTTCAATCAGCTTATGCCTGTCGGTAGTTCGCTGCAGGTCTTCCACCAACTCCTTTACAAGCAGTTCAAAGTCAAAATTCTGCGGATTAAACTGTAGTTTTCCTGAATTGATCTTCGTCACGTCAAGCAGGTCACTGATCAGGCTGGTCAATCTGTCCAGCTGGTCATTCATTTTCCGCATCATTCCTGCCTCTGTATGCTCCCCTTTTTTTATCAATATTCTTTCCAGTACCTGTGTATAAGCTTTTATACTGGTCACCGGTGTTTTCAATTCATGACTCGCTATACCTATAAAAGCATCTTTTTGCTGTTGCAGTTCTTTTTGTTCGGTTATATCTGTGCAGGAGCCAATATATCCGCAAAAGCTGCCATCATCCCGGTACTGCGGTTGTCCGCATGCCGTACACCACCGCAGTGTACCATCTATATGCTTTATCCTGAAGGACACACCATAAAGTGTCTGGTTATTGAGGGTTACCTGAAATTCTTCTATCGCTTTTTCTCTGTCTTCCTGATAGATTGCTTCCAGCCATCCCGACACCATATTGTCATCATAAGAGATACCGGTCCAGTCTATCCAGGTTTGGTTTACATAAGTGATGGCTCCATTTTCATTACACATAAATAAACATGCAGGAGAGGCAGACGTGATTTTTCTCAGCAACTGCTCACTATCAGCCAGGGCCTTTTCCAATTGTTGCTGTTGCTCCTGATTTTTCTGCTCTTCCGTAATGTCAAGTACGGTGCCCAGTATTCTATGGGGCATTTCATCACTGTTATAAAACACTTTCCCCTCTACCCTTACCCAATGAACAGATCCGTCTTCCCATACCACCCGCGATTCATAGAAGAGGTTTCCTTTTCTTATCGCATTGCGATGTGCCACCAGCCTGGATCTCAGATCTTCCTTGTGAAAAACCTCCAGGTACCTGTCGCGGTGAACCGGTTTTTCAAAGCCAAAAATGTTTGCAAACCGGGTAGAAGTTATGATCTCTCCATTCACCAGATTGATGTCAAATGTGCCCATGTTTACAGCTTCTGCCGCCAGTCTTGCCCTTTCTTCAGCCTCTTCCAGCTTGTGCCGCGCATTTACCTGTTCGGTTGCATCTATGGAGATGGCAATAATGCCACTTATCGTCCCGTCGTCATCTCTGAAAGGTTCAAATACAAAGTCAACATAAATCGTTTGCAGTACTCCATCCCGGATCAGGGTGATTGGCTGGTCTTTCCCCTGGTACGATTCCCCTGTCAGCCTTACCCGGTTGGCTAGTTCTTCAAGACCAAGTCCCTTTGCAAAATTCAGGATTTCAAATATCTTTTTGTCCATCATTTCTTCTGATGACTTGCCATACAGATCGCATAGTGGCTGATTGATCAGTTCTGTTATAAAGTCCGGCCCCTTAAAAATCCCTATGCCTACAGGTGCCTGCATCAGTAATGAATATAGTTGCTTTCGCTGTGTTTTAAGTGCTTCAATACCTGCTTTTTCCCGCTGCTCCAAGCGATATATCTCCGTTACATTCTTAGGTGAATGAATGAAGAATACCACTTCTCCTTTTTCATTTAATACCGGGATATTGGTGGTTGTCCAGTAGCGTTCCTCAAACTGCTCAGTGCCCGGTATCGGAATGTCATAGCGGTAGTTGCTCATCGTATGCGGTTTACCGGTATGAATAGCAGCCTCAAAAGAACGCATGGTCAGTTCTATGTTTTTCGATTCCTGATCTGTTGGGTTACCGGGAAACACGGTAAATACCGATTTCCCGATCAATCTTTCCCGCGAGCTGTTTGTGGCCAACAAGTACGCATCATTCACATCTATGATGGTATATGTAGGCGCATCAGTCTTCATGATGAGCTTTGCCACTGGACTACTATTGAAAATACTAATATAACCAGTCAGGGAGATTTCGTTGTCCATATTTTTCTTCCTTCGAAAACAGCTTATGAGCAATTCGGAAAATTAGCTAAATATAATAAAAAAGGACTGACAACATAAAGGCATTTTTCATGCATAGTTTATGGTTTGATATTGTGCTGAAATGAAACCGAAAAACCTCAGGGAGGGTTTTGACTGTGTTTTAGTATAATAGGGGTTTTATAGGGACTTCATAGGGATATAACAGGGATAAATTCCTATAATGTCCCTATGAAGTCCCTATAGTTTCCCTGTTATATACCTTTTAAATATTTACACTGTACGGACAGTATCACAATGCTTTAATACTTTGGAATTTTATCTTTAAAATCAGAAATTTTATTTAATCTTTGCCTCAATTTATGATGCGCTTAGCGGCCAACTTACAAACATGATGAGATTTAAAGCTCTTGTATTATTTATCCTGATCGCCAGTACCTTCAAGACCCTCCATGCACAGGAACTGGAAGGTAGCCTTGGCTTGCATACTTTTGCTGATAACAGGGAGTATGCCCGTACACATCGCTTTTCACAAACTATATTCGGTTTAAGGTTTTCACCTGAGATAGGCTTGCTGCTAGACAGTACCCATCGCCTTAGGGTAGGTTTCAATGCGCTCCATGAATTTGGATCTCCTAGATTTACCAACGAATTCCTCCCTGTAGCATATTACGAATTTAAACAACAGGACTGGAATTTCTATATGGGTGTGTTTCCAAGGCACAATTTGCTGTCTGATTACCCAAGGGCCGTCCTCAATGATACCTTAAGTTATTACAGACCTAATGTAGAAGGGATGTTGCTCAAATATGAAAATGAAAACTGGAAGCAAGTGTTCTTTATCGACTGGACCAGCCGCCAGACTACTACTGACAGGGAGAACTTCATTTTTGGCCTCTCAGGAAAATACAAAAAGGACCTCTTCTTCTTGTCCCACTATGCCATGATGCTGCACAATGCAGGACCGGCCATAGATATCCCTGGCGATCACATTGAAGACAATGGCGCAATTGCGATCAAAGCTGGTCTGGATCTTTCGGGCAAAACATTTCTGGATTCACTTACCTTGAATGTTGGAGGCCTGATGTCATTTGAACGTGTCCGGACCGTCGGAAGCTGGCAGACACCCAAAGGTCTACTTTTAGAGACGGCTATGGAATACAAGCGATTTGGGGTTACCAATTCATTCTATAAAGGTGATGGCCACCATATCGTAAACGGCGATCAGTTTTACACCGCCAAAACATACAACAGAACTGATCTAAGCTGGCGACCAAAAATATACAAAGGTATTGAAGGCCAGTTTACCCTCTCTTTTCACTTCCTGGAGGGTACAGTAGACAGTCAGCAGGCCTTCGGTATCCGTTACAAGATTCAGGGACGCAAAGCGCTTAAAAACTAGGTATACTACCTGTCACATTTCTTTAATGTTACCTTAACGTACAATCTTTTGTTAAAAAAAGATTAACATGCCTATGCCGCAGCGCGTACTTTTGGTTTAACATTCCGTACCTTAAACCAAATGTAAACGGCTATCTGATAGCATCAATAAATCAAAGTATGAAACGAAATTATTTTTTCTATTTACTAGTGCTTATCTCCCTTCCTGCTTTTGCTCAGAAAAAGGCTGCATCCAGGCATGCTGCTGAAAAGCATCCGGAGCTGCATACCCGTTTCAAAACATTGAATTATCTCTATAAAATATCCGGTAAGGCTACCGCTTTTGGTATCCACAACAGGGAGCCAAATGAAAAACCGGCTACCTGGACCAATGAAATATTCAAGACCACAGGAAAGTATCCTGCACTATGGAGCGGAGATTTCCTCTTCCAGGCAGAAAACATTGCTGCACGCCAGACTATGATCAACGAAGCTGTGACGCAGTGGAAAAAAGGATCCATGATCAATATCATGTGGCATGCCTGCAATCCGGCGTTGGAGCAACCCTGCGGATGGGATAAAAAAGGGGTTCTTAGTAAGCTCAGTGATGAACAATGGAATGAACTGCTTACCGATGGCAGCAAAATAAACAGCCGATGGAAGGCGATGATGGATGAGATAGCAGTTTATCTTCAGCAACTGGAACACAAAGGGGTAGAGGTGATGTTCAGGCCATTGCATGAAATGAACCAGGGTGTATTTTGGTGGGGCGGACGCCCTGGCGAACGTGGTACACGGAAATTATACCAGATCACGCACGATTACCTCACCAAAACAAAGGGGCTGAGCAACCTCATCTGGGTATGGAACATACAGGATTTTGGCACATTGGAAAGCGATGCCGTTTCCTATAACCCAGGTGATAAATATTGGGACATCGCTACCCTGGATATCTATGACGATAAAACAGGGTTTAGTCGCGAGAAATATAACATCATGGTCAATGTAGCTAAAGGTAAACCCATCGCCATCGGCGAATGCCAGAAATACCCTACCGCAGAAAAGCTGCAAATTCAGAATAAGTGGACCTTCTTTATGGGATGGTCTGAACTGGTATACAAATACAATACAAACGAAGAGATCATCAAGCTGATGAGCGCACCCAATGTATTGAGTCTGGATGAACTAAAAGGCTTTTAATCATGAAATACCTATTGTTGTTTATCACAGGTTTATTGCTTGTTGTGGGTACCCTGCGTCAAAAAATACAGAAACCGCGTGTATTGATATTTTCAAAAACACTGGGCTGGAGGCATAGCTGCATCCCTTATGCCATTGCCGCCATACAAAAAATGGGTACCGAAAGTGGTTTTGAAGTAGACACCACTACAGATGCTGCGCTTTTTACCGACGCACAGCTTAAAAACTACAGTGCAGTGATCTTCAACAGTACTTCTGGCAATGTGCTGAATAACCAGCAGCAGACAGCTTTTGAAAGGTACATTCAGGCTGGAGGTGGTTTCGTCGGCATTCATGGTGCCGCGATCACAGAATACGACTGGCCATGGTACGGGCAGCTGATGGGTGCCTTCTTTGCCCACCATCCCAACAATCCGAATGTGCGGAAAGGCGCTATTGACATTGTAGACAAGCAACATCCTGCTACAGAAAACCTGCCCGACCGGTGGGAGCGCATGGACGAATGGTACAACTATGCCTCTTTTTATCCCGGCATTAAAGTGCTGGCCAATCTGGACGAGAACTCTTACGATGGGGGCACCAATGGGTCTAAGCACCCCATCACCTGGTATCATGAATACGATGGCGGAAGGGCTTTTTACACAGGTGCAGGCCATACTGATGAAAGCTATACAGATGAGACCTTTCTAAAGCAGTTAACAGGCGGTATCAAATATGCCATAGGCGATGCAAAGCCGCTTGACTATTCAAAAGCTTATGCTAAAGTAATGCCTGAGCAGAACCGCTTTATAAAAACAGTTTTCAGGGAGCAACTTGCTTCACCTATGGAACTGGCTATAGCGAATGACGGCAGGATCATCTATACTGAACTCCTTGGCAATTTGTATGTCTACGACACTAAGACAAATAAGCAAAGCCTGGCTGCCAAAATCCCGATCAGCAATATTGGCGGCACCGGCCTGATCGGCGTAGCGCTCGACCCACAATTTGATGTCAACCAGTTCATCTACCTGTATTACGCAGCCGCCGGGCAAACAGAAGAACCCATAAACTTTCAATTGAGCCGCTTTGTGCTCAATAAAAACAGCATACTGGAAACTGCTTCTGAAAAAGTGTTGCTAAAAGTGCCGGTTCAGAAAAGCAGTGGCTCGCACCATGGAGGTTCTATTGCCTTTGACAAGGAGGGCAACTTATACCTTTCTACCGGAGACAGCAGCATTCCTTTTCCGTCAGAAGGCTATTCGCCTTTAGACGAACGCCCCGATCCTCAGTATTATAGTCAAGACGCACAAAGAGGGGCCGGCAGTACCAATGATTTTAAGGGCAAGATACTGCGCATACATCCAGAGCCCAACGGTACTTACACCATCCCTAAGGGCAATCTTTTTCCTCCGGGAATGGAAAAAACAAAGCCCGAAATCTATGTCATGGGCGTAAGAAATCCTTATCGCATAGCCATCAATCCTACAACTTCAGTATTGTACTGGGGGGATATCGGCCCCGACGCGGGTGTAGATGGTATTCGCGGACCAAGGGGTTATGACGAAGTAAACCAGGCAAAAAAGGCGGGCAATTATGGCTGGCCATACTTTGCAGGCAATAATTATCCGTATGCCCGCTGGGACTTTGAAAAGAAGCAGGCAGGGCCACTGTTCGATCCTTTAAAACCGGTAAATAATTCACCTAACAATACAGGCTTAAGAGATCTTCCCCCTGCGCAACCGGCTATGATCTGGTATCCCTATGCTGCTTCCAAAGAGTTTCCTGAATTGGGTACCGGTGCCAGGTGTATCATAGGCGGTGCTTTCTACAGTTACGATGGCAGTTCAACTTCCCCAAATAAATTCCCTGAATATTACGATGGCGCTTTGTTTATTGCAGATTGGATGCGTAATTGGGTGTTCGCCCTCAGGTTTGACGAAAGAGAGAATTACTTGAGGAACGAAGCCTTTATGACCCTCAATGGTGATTTCAGAAGACCTATTGATATGTCCTTTGGTAAGGATGGCGTCCTTTATATGCTGGAATATGGCTCCGTATACGGTGTGGCTAATGCCGATGCGCGGTTGGTTAAAATTGAATACAATACCGGCAACCGTGCGCCGATCGCAAAGGCGAGTGTTGTGGATACGGCAGAGATGGCTGCAATTGACAAAAGGGTATTTCTTACCGCAGAGAAAAAAATATTCGAATTACATAAAGCTGCTGCTGGTGCGGTACCGCTGACACTTAAGTTCAGCAGTCAAGGTAGTCATGATCCGGATGATGATGACCGCCTGAGCTATGACTGGCTCATCAATGGTGTATCTACAGGCATCACTACGCCTGAAACACGGCAGATATTTACCAAGGCTGGTACTTACAAAGTAGTATTGAAAATTACAGACAATCATGGAAGTATCTCAAGGGATACATTGATCGTAAAAGCGGGAAATACGCCTCCCAAAGTCAGGATTCTCAGCAAAGTCAATACTTCTTTCTTCTGGAAAGATCAGCCTTTTCATTTCTATATAGATTTTTCAGATGCAGAGGATCCGGTCACTACCCCTAAATATATGACTGCTTCGTATATATATCACCCTGAACCTGTAAGCTCCGGTAAAGGGATCACCGGACAACAAGCTCAGCAACCTGCCTATTCTGGCAAATCATTACTTGCAGCCAGCGATTGCAAAGCTTGCCACCAGGTGGATGCAGCTGCAGTCGGACCTAGTTTCACAGACATTGCAAAACGATATAGAGAAAAAGAAGGATCTCTTGACCAGCTGGCCGGTAAGATTATAAAAGGAGGCGGCGGCAATTGGGGTAAGGTACACATCATGAGCGCCCACCCCCAGATCTCCGAAAACGACGCAAGGGAAATGGTCAAATACATTTTCTCCCTTACAGATAAGAAGAAGCCGATTAGCAAAATTGAGATTGCCAAAATGGGTGCGCTGCCGCTGGAGTACTACAAAGATGAACCACAGGGTAGGTATGAAATAACAGCTACCTATACGGATGAGGGTTATAAAACGGCAGGTCCGCTCAGCAGTACCGACCGGATTTTCGTTCGTAATGCCACCCAACAAGCGGTTTTCGCAGATGCGCATCCCGGCTTCCCACGCTTCCGCAACAGTCTTTCTGAAGCAGGAAATAAGTCATATCTCTTGTTTAAGGACATCGACCTCAGCAATATCAGCAAATTTATCTTCAACTATTCTTCCCAAAACAGGGACGGTGAGATCCTTGTACGCATGGATTCACAGATAGGCCCCATCATTAGCCGCGTAGCGTTTACACCCACCGGTTCGTTTGAAAAATTCAAAGATCTGGAAGCTAACCTGTTAAAAAAGATTAGTGGCAAACATCACCTTTATTTTGTCATCACAGGCAGTAAATTGCCTGACGATGCGCTTATTAAACTCAATACAATAAGTTTTGAGCGATAGAGCACATCCTGATTAAAATTAAAATCAATGGGATTATATAAGTAAATGTTAAAATACTATTATATATGAGCTTTGCCCTTCCCGTATCTTCGCTTATAATCAAATATATAAACCAAATACGATAAATGAAGCTACAATTAATAGATGTACTGATCCTGGTGTTTTACCTCGTAATGATGGTGTTCATCGGCTGGTACTACCGCAATAAAGCCAAAGAGAATAAGGAAAGTTACCTGATGGGGAGCAAGAAGCTGCCCTGGTATATGTTGGGCCTGAGTGATGCCTCTGATATGTTTGATATCAGCGGTACCATGTGGATGGTGTCGCTCTGCTTTGTGTACGGACTCAAAAGCATCTGGATTCCATGGCTATGGCCCGTGTTCAACCAGGTGTTTAATATGATGTTTCTGGCTAAATGGCTCAGAAGGTCCAATGCCGATACCGGTGCTGAGTGGCTGGCCACACGTTTCGGTCTGAAAGGCAAGGGTGTCAAGTCTTCGCACAATATCACCGTGGTATTTGCTTTGATCGGTTGTCTGGGCTTTCTCGCCTATGGTTTCGTGGGACTGGGTAAGTTTGTGGAGATCTTTGTGCCCTGGGACCTGGTAAAGGCTTACGTGCCCTTCGAGGTGGCCCCGCAGTATGTGCCGCATTTCTATGGTATTGTGTTTACGCTTTTCGCTACTTTCTATTCTATTCTTGGCGGTATGCACAGTATTGTGCTGGGCGATGCCATCAAGTATGCCATCATGACGGTAGGCTGCGTGGCAATTGGCATCATAGCATTCCTGCACCTGAGAACGCAAACATTGCAGGTGCCACAGGGCTGGGACAACCCGTTTTTTGGATGGAACCTTGATCTAGACTGGTCAAACCTGATCCCCGATGCCAATAAGAAAATCTCCGACGATGGTTATGGCCTGTTCGGAATCTTCTTCATGATGATGCTCTTCAAAGGTGTTTTTGCCAGTCTCGCTGGTCCGGCGCCCAATTATGACATGCAAAAGGTACTTTCTACCCGTTCGCCAAAAGAAGCATCCAAGATGACTGGCTTCGTGTCGATTATCCTCTTGCCCATCCGTTATACCATGGTAATCGGCCTTACCGTGCTTGCACTTTTATATTATAAAGAACTTGATCTGAGTTCAGCCAACGGTACTGATTTCGAAAAGATCCTTCCGGGTGCGGTCAATGCCTTCCTGCCGGTAGGTATCCTTGGTATCGTGCTTACTGGTCTGATGGGCGCTTTTATGGGTACCTTTTCCGGGACCTTAAATGCGGCTCAGGCTTACATTGTAAACGACATCTACTTAAAATACGTCAATCCCAAAGCTTCCAACAAACAGATCATTTCCATGAACTACCTTACCGGTGTGGTAGTGGTAGCCGTAGGGGTGATGCTTGGGTTCTTTGCCAAAGACGTAAACAGCATCCTTCAGTGGATCGTATCTGGTCTTTATGGCGGGTATATTGCTGCCAATATGCTTAAATGGTACTGGTGGCGCTTCAATGCCAATGGTTTCTTCTGGGGTATGATTTCTGGTATAGCCGGCGCATTGGTATTTTCCCACTTTTTCAGTGGCATAGAGTTCCTGTTTTACTTCCCCTTACTGTTCCTTATTTCCATGGCAGGCTGTCTCATTGGTACGTATACGGCACCGCCTACAGATACCGAAATACTCAAAAGCTTTTACCGTACGGTAAAGCCATGGGGATTTTGGCAGCCTATAGACAGGCTGGTGAAGGCAGATGATACAGGTTTTGTAGAGAATAAAAGGTTTAAGCTGGATATGTTCAATGTAGTCTTGGGCATCATCGCACAGTTGTGCCTCACCGTGCTGCCTATGTTCCTGATCCTGTGGATGAAACTGCCATTGGTAATTACCCTTGCCACCATCGGTACCATCGCCATTATTCTTAAAAGAACCTGGTGGAATAAATTAGAAAATTAAAGAACCGAACTAAACAATACAATGAATTTCAATAATAGATTAACGAACATTAAAGAAAGATACGAGCAATTGATCGGTCGTGCCAATAACCCAGAAGAATTAGGCAACGGGATATTTGAGCGCTACAAATACCCGGTACTGACCAGTGCACACGTGCCTTATTTCTGGAAGTACGACCTCAATCCTGCTTCCAATCCCGTCCTGATGGAAAGGATTGGTATCAATGCGGTATTCAATGCAGGAGCGATAAAGTTCAATGGCAAATACCTGATGATGGCGAGGGTAGAGGGCAATGACCGCAAGTCTTTTTTCGCCATAGCAGAAAGTCCCAATGGTGTCGATCAGTTCAGGTTTTGGGACAAGCCTTCCATCATTCCGCATCGCGAAGGGGAAACAAATTTGTACGACATGCGCCTTGTAGCGCACGAAGACGGCTGGATCTATGGTGTATTCTGTACAGAAAGCCGTGATTCATCTATGCCCGAAGCAGATCAGTCCTCAGCCATCGCGCAGTGCGGGATCATCAGGAGTAAAGACCTGGTAAACTGGGAGCGTCTGGCAGATTTCAAGACCAGGTCACCGCAACAGCGCAATGTGGTACTTCATCCTGAATTTATTGATGGTAAATACGCCTTTTACACCCGTCCGCAGGATGGTTTTATTGAGGCAGGAAAGGGCGGAGGCATAGCTTTTGGCTTGTCAGCTAGCATAGAGCATGCAGAGGTGGAGGTAGAAACAGTACTTGACAAACGTGTATACCATACCATTTATGAAGCAAAGAACGGACTGGGCCCTGCGCCTATTAAAACTGAAAAGGGCTGGTTGCACATGGCCCACGGAGTTCGAAATACAGCGGCTGGATTGCGCTATACTTTGTATATGTTCATGACGGACTTGAATGACCTGACAAGGGTAACCCACAAACCTGCGGGATATTTCCTTGCCCCAGAGGGTGAAGAGCGGGTAGGTGATGTGTCAAACGTAGCATTTTGCAACGGCTGGATCGCTGATGAGGATGGTAAAGTATTCATTTATTATGCGTCTTCAGATACCCGCATGCACGTGGCAGTATCATCTGTAGAACGCCTCCTTGATTATGTAGTCAATACTCCTGAAGATGGGTTAAACTCATCGGCTTCTGTGAAGAATATATGTAATCTGGTAGACAAGAATCAAGCTTTTGGAATATAAACTCTTCAATTCATACATATGAACAAAACGGCCATTCTATTTTTACTTCTGCTTTCAGTTTATGCGGCTTCTGCGCAAAAGCCTCAGAATAACTATACTGTACAGGGTTGGTGGGGCGCATCGGCAGAACCTTTCTCTCCGCTGGTGCACCAGGATAGAAGCATTACGTTTAGGTTCAAAGCCAAAAATGCCAATAAAGTAGATTTGGTGTTTGGTGAATGGGATATTAAGCCTCAGCTTATGAAGAAAGACACTGCTGGAATTTGGGAAATACGGATAGGGCCGACCGCACCCGGCATCTATTCGTACCAGTTTTCCGTAGATGGGGTCAATGTCATAGACCCCTCCAATCCTGTTGTCAAAAGTGGAACAGAAGTATATGGCAGCATAGTAGAAGTGCTTGGTGCAGATCAGCCCCGTTTTGATGAAATCCAGCAGGTGCCTCATGGTGTGCTGCACCATATCAAATACCCATCTTCCGCCTTGAAAAGGCTGCGGGGCATGGTCGTGTTTGTACCTGCTGAATACAATCAGCAAACCTCAAAGAAATTTCCTGTGCTCTACCTGCGTCACGGTGGCGGAGATAATGAAACAAGCTGGACACAGGCTGCGGGACGTGCAGATGTGATCCTTGAAAACCTGATAGCTACCAAAAAAGCAAAGCCGATGATCATCGTCATGACCAATGGCCTCATTGATGGTACCTGGGCAGGCGGCAGTTCCAAAGAAGGGGTGGAGCAACTGGAACAGGAGCTGCTGAAAGATGTGATTCCATACGTAGAAAAAAACTATCGTGTCAATGCTGCTAAAAATGCAAGGGCCATTGCCGGCCTTTCAATGGGCGGCGGACAATCGTACATCATCGGACTCAAAAACCTTGACAAATTCAGCTACATCGGCGAGTTCAGTTCGGGGCTGTTAAGTGATGCTAAGTTTGATATCAATGAGCGTGTGCCGGGAGTTTTTGACGAACCTCAGTTGGTAAACAATAACCTTAAACTCCTGTGGATTGCCTGCGGCAAAGATGATCCAAGGTATTCCGGCCATCAGGCAATGGTGTACACCCTAAAAGAAAAGCAAATTAAGTTTGAAAGTCATGAAAGTGCAGGCGGACACGAATGGCGTTTCTGGCGGGAGCAGCTCCGTGATTTTATGCAGAAGCTGTTTTAGGAAAATGCGCTCTAAACAAATACCCGCTTGCCCAGGTAATTTTCTCTGAATTCCTTAGGCGTACAGCCTTTCTTGCTCTTAAATGTCCGGTTGAAATTTGCCATGTTATTAAATCCGCATTTATACGCAATCTCTGCTACAGATTGCGTTGTGTCAATCAGCATTCTCGATACATGGCCCAGTCTGATCTCGTTCAGGCTGTCTACAAAAGTATAACCTGTTCTTTTTTTAATAAAGCGGCTAAACGAAGCTTCGGGCATATTGGCAATTTTTGATACCTCGGCCAGCGTCACCGCATTGCTGAAATTGGCATTCATGTACTCAAATACCTTCTCTATCCTGCGACTGTTGTAATTGTATTCCTCATTGGTGAAGCTCGCATCAGAAAGCATCTTGCTGTCGGGAGAAAGAGAAAGGTCGTCGAGTATCGACAGCAATTCCAATATCGATGCAAAGCCATTTTGCGTACTCAGGTTCATCAGTCTTTGGGCAATCCTTTCTGCGGTCTCGCTGGAAAACAGCACACCCCGTTTGGCGTTTTCAAACATATTGCGGATGTTGGACAATTGGTTCCTTCTCAAGAATTTATCGTCCAGCAGGTCTTTGTGAAACTGCAGGGTAACTTCCTTGATTTCTTTACCTTCACAGTGATGGTTAAACCAGCCATGCGGCAAATTCGACCCGACCAATACCAGTTCCAGATCATCGATCTCAGCTATGTGATCACCTACTATTCTTTTTGCGCCTTTAGCATTCATGATCAGGTTTAACTCCATCTCCTCATGGTTGTGTAAAGGGAAGTCAAATTCCGTTTTTACACGAGAAAAAATCATAAAACAATCATGCACCGTTAAGGGCGTAATTTCTCTGCTTACATTCTTATGCATAACAAAATCAATTTACTTGGTTAAAATAGTATTGGTTATCAAATGAGCCATTTTTCAATTAATTATGATTAAATACTATCGGCTTTTGTTAAAAATCTACTAATCTTCTGCTTTTCAATGCCTGCCTGGAATACTGAATATTAGCTGGTTGCTCTCATATGTTTACACACAAATATAGTGATTAAATTCGATAACCCTATGTCACGAATTAATTACGCGTATTTCTTGCCAAAACTATGCCGCTAATTTTTGTTGAGATAATATTGTTTGGCATTAGCTGCTTTACATTTCGGTAGCTTTATATGTATTGTCGGGTAAAAAAATATTAACCGAACCGAATTTTCAATACGTCTCCATTTGTTAATCAAGATCCATTTTATATTATCATTTGATAAAAAAGTATTATTATTTATTTACCTGCCAATCTATCTTTGAGATATCAGTAAATCATATTATAACCAAATTAAATCTTATGAAACGAACATTCTACAAAGCATGTTTATGTATGTTCCTGAGCATATTCCTGGCAGGTAGTTTATATGCCCAGCAGCGAATACTCAAAGGGACAGTAAATGATGAAACAGGTGCGCCGCTCCCAGGAGTAGGGGTAACGGTTAAAGGCGAAAATACAGGCACGTCTACCGATCCTAAAGGAACCTTTTCAATAGCGCTATCCGCCGGACAAAAGACCCTAGTGTTTACTTTTATAGGGATGCAGACTAAAGAGCTGAGCATCTCTACCAATCAAACGACTATCGAAGTTACCCTCTCAGATGATCAGCAAAACCTGGATGAGGTACTGGTAGTAGGTTATGGTACCGTAAAGAAAAGTGACCTTACCGGTGCAGTTTCTACTTTAAAAGGCAGCGATCTAAACCGTACGCCTGCATCATCTGTAGATCAGTTGCTGCAAGGAAAACTTCCCGGTGTACAGGTAATTAACTCTGGTGGTCAGCCGGGTGCCGGTGCTACTATACGTATCCGTGGTGCCAGCTCACTCAATGGCTCCAAAGATCCGCTGATGGTGGTCGACGGTTTCCCTTGGGGCGACGCAGGTAACCTGAAACAGATCAACCCGGAAGATATCGAATCTATCGAAGTGCTAAAAGATGCTTCTTCAGCAGCTATATATGGTTCCAGAGGAGCCAATGGTGTCATCATCATCACCACCAAAAAAGGTAAAGCAGGACAGTCAAGGATCAACTTCAGTTCCCTGAATACCCTTTCTACACGTGCCAATGAGCCCGATCTATGGCGTGACCCGGTTGAAGAGGCTATTTATGCCAATGAGGCTGCTGCCAATGGTGGTGCCATAGCTACAGATATTCCCTATATCGGCATGACACGCCCGTTCGGTGTTGGCGACCAGACCATTTATTACCCTTCTATTGCTGAATTGCGTGGTTTAGACCCTTCCAAAGGATCTTGGCAGCACAATACAGACTGGGTAGACCTGGTATACCGTAATCCTATTTCTCAAAGTTATACACTGAGCGCGGATGGAGGTACTGAAAACACCAAATATGCGTTGTCGGGAAATTATTATAAAGAAGAAGGCATCGCCATCAAAAATGATTATGATAAATATACTGGCAGGTTAAACATCGAGCAGAACCTAAATAAAGCCATTACAGCGGGAACGAATGTAGTTCTGGCACATACCAACAACACTGGTGGTGGTCTTGGTGTAGGCAGGTCACGCATCTTTCCAGCATACGACGAGAATGGCAATTTCTTCCGCACCAGCAGCACAGATTACGGTAATCCTTTGGCAATCGCCAACAGGGTTCTGAACAAAAACAAAACCATCGATGTATTGGGTACCTTATTCATCAACGCCAAACTGACCGACTGGTTGCAGTTCCGTACCCAGTTGAGCTCTAAATACGGCAACTCTGTACAGGACCAGTACGATCCGCGCGATGTAACTTTCCGCGGATTTGAAAATAAAGGCTATGGATCTATTTCTAACAGCAACTATACAGATCTGCTGAATGAAAACTACCTGACAGCCAACAAAGATTTTGGTACAGCCCACCGCTTAAACTTCGTAGCAGGATATTCTATTCAAAAAACAGTAAACCGCTACAGCACGCTAATAGGCAGGGAATTTGTAAACGACAACCTGGAAAATGAGAATTTGGAAACTGCGGTTACCAAAAGCTTAAACAACAGTCTGTCGCGTTTCGACCTTTCCTCTTTCTACGGCAGGTTAAACTATGCGCTGATGGACAAATACCTGTTCACCCTGACAGCACGTGCCGATGGTTCCACAAAGTTTGGTGCCAACAATAAATGGGCTTACTTCCCATCAGGAGGGGTAGCGTGGAAGATGAATGAAGAACAATTCATCAAATCTTTGAACGTATTCTCTGAATTAAAGCTAAGGGCCAGTTACGGCATCACGGGTAATCAGGGCATCAGTCCGTACCAGACCATGGACCGTTTCGGATCGTATAAATACTTTACAGGTGCAGCCTTCCAGACCGGCTTCGGTCCTGGTTTAGCAGGAGCAAATGACGAGCAGGGTAGGACTGTAGTAGGCGGATTGGGCAACAACAGTTTGAAATGGGAAACCACCCAATCACTTGATGCTGGTATCGATTTTGGTTTCATGGATCAGCGCCTGACGATTAATGCAGGGGTTTACCTAAAGAAAACCAACGATTTATTGCGCTTAAAAACCATTGCCCCATCTGCCGGTTACGACCAGCAGTGGATCAACGATGGATCTGTAAATAACAAAGGAATTGAGTTGGGCATCAATGCCATCGTGCTTGACCGCACCCAGTTGAACTGGACAGTAGGAGGTACTTTTACCCTCAACAGAAACGAAGTGGTATCCATGGGAGAAAGCGATCGTGTGGAAGTGGGTACACTCTACGAAAGCGTAAGACAAAGAATCAGTACGTATACCGTTGGCATGCCCATGTTCTCTTACTATGGCTACAAATCTTCAGGCATCATCCAAACGCTGGAAGAAGGAATCGAAGCTGGGCTGACAGGTACTGAAGCACTTCCGGGCGAGATCAAATACCTGGATATTTCAGGTCCGGACGGCGTACCAGACGGTATTGTAGATGCCAACGACCGTACCATGATCGGTAATCCAAATCCGGATTTTGTATACAGTTTCAACACCAGCTTAAAGTATCAGCGCTTTGACCTTACCGCACAATTGTATGGCGTGTACGGCAATGATGTATGGGATTTTAACAAGATCACGCCAAGCAGACAAATCCTTAGATGGACTCCTGACAATCCAAGTAATGAGTTTCCGAGGGCCAATGCTACAAGGGGTTTAAAAGCAAGTGATTTCTTCATTACCGACGGATCATTCCTGCGCATCCAGAACGTTACCCTGGGTTACAACCTCAAACCAAACCTGGTAAAAGGCATCAGCAATATACGCGTTTACTTCTCGGGCAATAACCTGTACACCTTTACCAAATTCAATCCCGGCTTTGACGCCGAAGTTGGCGAGAACGGGATCAATACAGGTGGTTACCCAAGACCACGTGCCTATACTTTCGGTCTAAATGTTGGATTTTAAGAATTAAGAATCATGAACTACAAAATAATTATATACGGTCTGGCTTGCCTGATGCTCAGCGTCACAAGCTGTACAAAAATGACGGAAGAGCCTTACGGATTAACCAATACCGGCTCGTTTTACAAGACAGCGGCCGATGCAGAATCAGCCATCATTTATGCCTACTCAGTACTGCCCGAAGTTGGATATTATTCTCGCGGGTATTACATCATCACCGAATTGCCAACGGAAAACCTGACGCAAAAAGGCGACGCAGGTCCGGCCAACTTTGAGTTGGACGAGAACAGAACTACATCCAACAACTCAGATCTGGACAACATCTGGACTTATATGTACCGTGGTGTGGCCCGTGCCAATGCGGTAATCAACAATGTGCCCGGCATTAGTTCCATGCCTGAAGCAGCACGCAATCAGGTAGTAGGCGAGGGCCATTTCCTTCGTGCGCTACATTACTTCAATTTCGTAAGGATGTTTGGTGAGGTGCCATTGCGCACCGAGACGATTGCCGATGTGTCACAAATCCCCATGGCCAAAAGTCCGCTAAAGGATATTTACGACCTGATCATTGCTGATCTTAAAAAGGCAGAATCCATGATTGGTACCAACCGCATCAGCGAAGGCCGGGCCAATAAAGTAGCCGCACAGGCATTACTGGCCAAGGTATACCTGCACATGGCTTCTTCAAAAGCAAGCGGTTCTGCAGGATACAACTTTGTAGACAATGCAGATGCACTGTACGCAGAAGCTAAAAACTATGCGACTAAAGTGACCAGTGAGCAATCTACTTATGCTTTTTCAGATAAGCTAAGAGATATCTGGGACATTGAGGTTTATAAAAAAGCGGCTGTATCAGAGCATATATTTGACGCTGCGGTAGACCGTACCGGCGAGGTGGAAGGAAACTTCTCTAAGCTGCCAAACATGTTCCTTCCTGCCGACAGACCGATGAGCATCCCTTATGATGTAGCTGATCCTTCCAAAGGCTTGATCAATATCGGTCAGGGCTGGGGCCACTTCCGTACGGAATCTGCGGTGTACAACAACTACGCAGCAAACGATAAACGCAAAACT
Organism: Pedobacter psychroterrae; assembly: GCF_004331695.1. GTDB lineage: Bacteria > Bacteroidota > Bacteroidia > Sphingobacteriales > Sphingobacteriaceae > Pedobacter > Pedobacter psychroterrae. The sequence continues at coordinate 722,631 of NZ_SJSL01000002.1, forward strand.
GAGCTGATCGTCTCTACTTACACCAACGGGGCAACTACTTATACGCTGGATATCAATACCAGTTCCAGACCATTTACCCGCAAGTTCATCGATCCGCTAAGGGTGGGCGACAAGCACAGCACCAATTCACCGGTGATCCGCTATTCTGACATCCTGTTGATCCTTGCTGAAGCATCAGGCCCTACTACAGAAGGCTATGCAGCGGTAAATAAAGTAAGGGCCCGTGCCGGACTGGGTAACTTAAATCCTACCCTGAGCCTGCAGGCTTTCAGAGATGCAGTGGTAGACGAACGTGCATTGGAACTAGCCTTTGAAGGTGATCGTTTGTTCGATTTGCGCCGTACCAACACCATGGAAAAAGTCCTGGTTCAGAAATACGGCAAGAGCATCACCAGTGGTGCCTATTTCTTCCCGATCCCACAAAGGGAACTGGATACCAACCCATTAATGAAACCATAATTTAACAGACAATGAATACAAAACTAAATTCAAAATTAGCCTTCTTTATTGCAATTGTTATGGCAGTAACTACGGCCTGCAAGAAAGACCCTTATGATGGGGTAGTGAGCAATGAGAAATCTATCGAGGCCTTTACCCTTGGCACAGGTTTTATACAAATCGGCCCTGCAGTGGTAGACCGAACAGCCAGAACAGTGAATGTCAAAGTGCTCATGGAGCAAAATACTGACCTCAGCAAAGTATCACCACTTGTGCAGGCTTCTTACAAAGCAAAAACAAGCCCTGCATCCGGCGAACCGGTAAACTTCACGGCATCAGACAATACACTCAAATACACCGTTACCTCCGAATCTGGAGAGCGCAAAGAATGGACCGTAACTGTTGAGCCATTTGAAGAAACCATCACCGGAACCTACAACATTACCGCACAGGTGGTATACGGCGGTACCGGCCCTGAATGGGGCGGTGGAGGTGTGGTCAACATGACAGACAAGCCCTGGTTATGGCCTGCAGACGGCAGCGGTCCGCAAGCGGAGATGGACAATACGCTAGCATTTGAGCTGACCGGAGCTACTGACAATGGTGATACCTTTGGCAAGTTTGTAAACAACGCAGGTGCCGATGGTAAATATGCCAACTTCCTGTACACCGCTGCACCTCAAACCGATGTCAACAATCTATACCGTACACTGCCAAAAGGCGAAGGCGTGTGGACCAGAAGCTACGCCAATGGTACCATAACCTTTAAATTTTCAGATGGCAGTACAAAGGTAGCTACCCTCAGAACTGGTGCCTACACGTACACTGACGACTATTCCGCCATCGGAAATAAAAAAGACATTTACCGCAAAACCGTAGCTGCGGGTCTTAATTCACTTGAATTTACCTTAAATGGTAATGACGACTGGGGGGTAATCTATTCAGACCTCGACAAGTTCGTTAAAAAGCCAAGGAGATACTGGATAGATATAAAAAAGAAATAAGCGATGACCTGTAAAAAATATACCACCCTATTGTTGTCACTGATGCTGATCACCAGCATCAGTTGCAAAAAAACCACCAAAGATCCGGCGCCTGTAACGCCGGATCCTGAAGTTGAAGTACCCAGCACACCTTATAAATCCCTCAACTACCTCTACAGCATCCAGGGCAAAAAAGTATTGGCAGGCATCCACAACAGGGAGCCCAATGCCACACCAGCCCGCTGGACGGAAGAAGTAAAAACAGTAACGGGACAGTACCCGGCCCTTTGGAGCGGAGATTTCCTGTTTCAGCAAGACAACATCAATAACCGCCAGAAGATGGTAGATGAAGCGCTGAAGCAATGGAAGCAAGGGGCGATTGTCAACATTATGTGGCATGCCTGCAACCCTGCCAATTCCCAGCCATGTGCATGGGACGACGGTAAAGGGGTAATGAGCGGCCTTAGCGATACCCAATGGAACGAACTGCTGACCGATGGTACTGCCATCAACACCCGATGGAAACAAATGATGGACGAAGTAAGCTTTTATCTTCAGTTTCTGAAAGACAATGGAGTAGAAGTTCTATGGCGTCCCCTGCACGAAATGAACCAGGGCAAATTCTGGTGGGGTGGCAGACCTGGTGCCAATGGCACAGCCAAGCTTTGGCAGCTGACCTACAATTATATGCGCAATACCAAGGGCCTTACGAACCTGATCTGGGTATGGGACATGCAGGATTTCAGCAGCCTCACTGCCGATCTGAAAAACTACAATCCCGGAAAAGAATATTGGGACATCGCTGCGCTGGATGTATATGAAGGAAATGGATTTACCGTAGCAAAATATCAGGCAATGCTGGCAATATCCGGAGGAAAACCCATAGCTTTGGGTGAGTGCAGTAAATTGCCTACCGCCCAGCAGCTGATGGAACAGCCAAAATGGACATTTTTTATGGGCTGGTCGGAACTGGTGTTCAGCAGCAATACCAACGATCAGATCAAGAACCTGCACCAGGCAAATAATGTGATTACCTTAAATGAAATGCCCGGATGGTAAAAGAAAAATATTCGCAATCTATAAATAGCGCATTAACCGACATCCTGCAGTACTGGATGGAAAAGACCCCCGATCATGAAAACGGGGGTTTTCTAGGTAAAATAGACAATGACAATATCGTCAGTCCAGATGCGCCAAAAGGCAGCGTGCTCAATGCCCGGATCCTATGGTCATTTGCCGCGGCGTACAACCATGATCCGCAGCCACAGTATCTGGAAACCGCAGAGCGTGCCTATCACTATATAGCCGAACATTTTGTAGACAACAACTACGGAGGCGTGTACTGGACGGTAGATGCGCAAGGCAACCCACTGGATACGAAAAAGCAAGTTTACGCCATCGCTTTCACCATTTATGCATTCAGCGAATACTTTATTGCCAGTGGCAGGGAAGTGGCCAAAGACCACGCTGTTGAACTCTATCAAGACCTGATCAAATATAGCCTTGATAAAGAAAAAGGCGGATATTTTGAAGCCTTTGGGCAGGAATGGGAATCCATAGCCGACCTGCGCCTTAGCGATAAAGATGCCAATGAAAAAAAGACCATGAACACGCACCTGCATGTGCTCGAAGGCTTTGCTAATTTATACCGTATCTGGCCGGATGAGGAATTGAAAAATCGGATTACAGATTTATTGAAGAATTTTACTTCGCACATGATCGATTCAGAAACTGGGCATTTAAAGTTGTTTTTTGATGAGGACTGGAACAGCAAATCGGCAATAATCTCTTATGGTCACGATATCGAAGCCGCCTGGTTATTGCTGGAGGCTGCAGAGGTAATCGAAGATCCCGAATGGATTGCCAGGTTAAAAGACATTGCTGTTAAAATGGCCTATGCTACCACAGAAGGAATGGACAAAGATGGTGGCCTATGGTATGAAAAAGACCCTAAGGCAGACCACATCATCAAAGAAAAACACTGGTGGGTACAGGCCGAGGCGATGGTGGGGTTTTATAATGCCTGGCAGATCTCGCACGACCCTATATTCTTAGACCAGTTCAGCAAAGTCTGGGACTACACACAAAAGCATATCATCGACGATGAAAATGGTGAGTGGTTTTGGGGCATAGGACCAGACGGACAGGTGATGGCTGGCGAGGATAAAGCAGGACTATGGAAATGCCCTTACCACAACAGCCGGGCCTGTATTGAGATACTAAAGCGGCTTTAATAACCCGGTGTGATCCATTGTGCAAGCTTACAATTACCACAATACAAGTCCCATCCAGCCATTATAGAGAAGTTTTTTTTGATGCGTTAAAAAAGCCTTAACTTACGCCCGTTATTTATCATTATCAAAGGAACGGTATGTTTAGCATTCTAATCAATATTATAGGCTGGCTGGGAGTAGTGCTTTGTACGCTTGGTTATTTGTTGCTAAGCATGAAGGTCATCAAAGCAGAATCTTTAAGCTTTCAAATGTTAAACATTACAGGAGGCTTTTGTTTAGTAGCTACTGCCTTGGAAACCCGGGATCTTCCCAATGCAGCAGCTAATGTACTGTGGATGTTTATAGGTCTTTACGCACTTGGCCGCCAGTTAAGAAGCGGAGCTAAGAGCGGCAAGGACAGCGGGCTCGATGCCTAAAATCTGAAAAGCCTGATTTTTATAATACTCAAGTCTTTCCGTGTACGCTTTATTATCATTTTCGAGTGACAGGTAGAAATACGCACCATCTACCAGCACAAAAATATGATCCGCTGTAATCTGCGGATCTTTAACAGCTATCAATTTCTTTTCATTGCATTGAACAATCAACGCGGCCAACCCCTGTCGCAGGGAGTCAAGAATGGTCTTATACTTTTCCTTAATCCTTTTTTCCCGAAATGCCAATGCATAGAATGTATAAAACAGACCATCGTCAAACAGTAAATTCCATTTTTTAGAGAATAGTGTCTCAATGGTATGGTGCAGGTCTTCGAGTGTGATCCCGTCTTTTTGCTTTATAGTATAGATCAGCAGGTATCGTTCAAGAATATAATCTATCAAACCATAAGTAAGGTCTTCCTTTGTTTCAAAATAATGAATAATCAGGCTCGGATTGATGTCCATCACCTTCGCGATTTTTGCAATAGAGGTATTTTCATAGCCCTCTTTTTTGGCCACTTTATAAAATACTTTAATGATTTCAAGTTGCCTTGTTCCTTTTAGACTTTTTCTGCCCATTTGTTAGTAATTAATAAAGGTGAAAACTACATAAAAGTAATGTGATTACGAAAAAATATTTTAATAGATTGAATGTATGTTCAATTAATTTATTAATTTAGTTCTAACATACGGTTAACATTATAGATAGAACTTAGCAGCGCATTTATGACAACCGTCCAAATCAAAGAAACTTAATGAACCCACAATGAAAAAAAAGCTACACTACTTTATTTCCGGAGGCAAAACATGCTGGTCCTTTTTTTGGACAGTTTGTCTCCTGGCAATTTGCGCCACGGCGTCCGCCCAGGATATCACCCTGAAGGGCGTGGTCCTGGATGAAGAAACAAAAGGTCCGGTACCTGCTGTCAACATCAGCGTAAAGGGAACCAACCTCCGTACCGCCACCAATTCTGAGGGGCAGTATACCATCAGTAATCTCCAATCCAACGCCGTATTGATATTTACCTATATCGGTTACAAGCAGCAAGAGATCGCTGTTAATGGCAGAACAAAACTAGATGTCACTTTAATCTCGGACTTTGGTAAACTGGATGAAGTCGTGGTGGTTGGTTTCGGTACCCAGAAAAAGATCAACATCGCTGGCGCCATCGATCAGATCTCTGGAAAAGTCCTTGAATCGAGACCTGTTTCCAACGTATTACAAGGTCTGCAAGGACTTAGTCCGGGTTTAAATATCACCTATGGCGGAGGCTCGCCAGGTTCTGTGCCATCTATCAACATCAGGGGCTTTACGTCGATCAATGGAGGCTCACCATTAATTGTGATCGACGGAATTCCAGCTACCAGCAATGATGACCTGCTGCGGTTAACTCCTTCAGACATCACTTCATACACCGTGCTTAGAGATGCTGCTTCTGCTGCTATTTACGGTGCCAGGGCGGCCTTTGGTGTAATTTTGGTAACTACCAGACAAGGTACTGAAGGCCGTAACGTCATTAGTTACAATAATTTTACCTCCTGGGGAAAGCCCACGCTGCTTCCAAAGCCGGTTACAGACCCCTATATTTTTTCTCGTGTGCTGGAAACTGCCACCGACAATACCCCTTGGGACTATGTAAACTATTCAGATGAATACTATAAATGGGCAAGGGAACGGTCTGATGATCCTTCTATTGCCGATACCCGTACCGATCCCACAGATCCTAATAAATGGGCCTATATGGGAAGTAATGACTGGTATAATTACTTCTTCAACAAACAAAGCGTGTCCAAAAGCCACACCCTTACCTTTTCAGGGGGCGCTACGGTAAACAATAAGCCGCTTACTTATTACCTGTCTGCAGATTACTCAAAAGACAATGGACTCAATAAACTAACTGACGACTATTGGGACCGCTACGGCATGAGATCAAGAACGGGATTTTCACCGATTTCCTGGCTCAAGCTGGACAATAACCTTAATATATATGAAACCAAGCGGGCATTGCCTAATTCAAGCGTAACAGATCTTTACTACTTGATGCCAACAGATGTGGCCAAAAACCCTGATGGCACCTGGGCCAATACTTCAGCAGGTAGACTGGCTGCGGAATTGACAGACGGTGGCAACAGGCTGCAGACCATGTTTGGATTTCAAAACATTACCAGCGGTACGGCCCTGTTTTTAAACGGAGATCTGCAGGTGAATGGTGATGCTTCTTTTAAACGAGAACTTTGGAAAACGCATTATGATTCCAAAAAATATAAGATTGGTTACGGACCAACTGATATCCGCGAAGAAGGCGGGACCGGACTGGTAGGAGAGAATAACGGATACTTATATAACAATGCTTTCAACGTTTATACCACGTACAAAAAGACCATCGGTGACCATTACATGAGTGCAATGGTGGGCTATAACAGTGAGAACTATCGCTATTCCACAGTAAATGCTTCAAGGGATGTACTCATCTCTTCATCCCTTCCCTATCTTTCGCTTACCACAGGGGCTGCCTCTGCAAGTGCCGGTTATGAGGCCTACGCCACCACAAGTGCATTCAGCAGGATTAATTATACTTTTAAAGAGCGTTATATTTTAGAAGGAACGGGCCGATATGATGGCTCTTCGCGTTTTCCTACTGAAAGGCGCTGGGGATTTTTCCCTTCAGCTTCCGCCGCATGGATAGCCAGTGCTGAAGAATTCTTTCAGCCGTTAGCACCTGTCCTTTCTACTTTCAAGCTGCGGACTTCATACGGTGATCTGGGCAATCAGAATCCGTCCAACAATCCGTACTTAAGAGATTTTGGATACCTGCAAGCCCTGCCTACAGGGGTTTCAGGTTACCTCATCGGAGGTAACGGTCAGAACCAGGTAATCACCGGTGCACCGAGATTGTCTGTCGATCCTAATACCTATACCTGGGAGCGCGTATCTACCTTAAATATGGGAACGGATATCGGCTTATTGAAAGATAAATTTTCCCTTACTTTCGATTATTTTATCCGTGATACCAAAGGGATGCTTACCGCCGGGCAGGTATTGCCGGGAGTATTGGGCACGGCAGTTCCAAATCAGAATGCTGCAGATCTGAGAACCAAGGGCTGGGAGATTTCCCTGGCCTATAGAGATCGATTTGATATAGGTTCCAAACCGTTCAATTTTGAGACTAAACTGATGCTGTCTGATTCAAGATCAAAAATAACTAAATTCCAGAACGACCAGAACCTGTTCAGCAGTTACAGGATAGGGCAGGACATCGGTGAGATCTGGGGACTCGAAAATGATGGTGTTTTTCAAAATCAGGCAGAAATAGATGCTCTTGACGAATCAGCAATAATTCCATGGGGAGCACTGGAAATTATCCAGGGTTGGCCAAAATATAAAGACCTGGACGGAAATAAGAAAATCGAAACAGGACTGAGCTCTGATGATCCAAAGGATTTGAAGATCATCGGAAACAGCCGCGACCGCTATTCCTTCGGTGCAAACTTCAGTATGGACTGGAATGGGCTTGACCTTTCCGTGTTCCTGCAGGGAGTGCTCAAAAAAGATTTTTATCCGCACCACTATTTGTTTTGGGGACCATACCAACAGCCTTATGCTAACGTTTATCCATGGAATTTAGATTTTTACCGTGGAGCAGCCGATTCACCAGAGCAGCGGGCAAAACACTCCCAGTCATATATCGCTGCCGGATTAGCTGATGCAAACGTCGATTCGCATTACCCGGTATTACAATCATGGCTGGCCGACAACAACTACGGATCCGGACTGGACATCCCGCAGACTAAATACTTGCTAAACGGTGCTTACCTGAGAATCAAAAACATTTCACTTGGATATACGATACCTGCAACCTTCACTAAAAGAGCAGGCATAAGCAGGTTGCGCATTTTTGCTACCGGAGAGAATATATTCGAATTTTCGAGCATCAAAAAGTATGTAGATCCTGAAGCCATCAACCAGGGCGCTAGTGCCTGGGCCTATCCCTTCCAAAGAAGGTATGCATTTGGTGTAAACCTGGATTTTTAAGCAATAGTTTTAAAGTATCATTAAAAAAGTCATGAAAAAGAATCTATATATCTTATTTATCGGAACGACACTGGCCATGAGTGCCTGCAAAAAAGGCAACCTTGACCGTTTTCCGCAAACCACGATTTCACCAAACCTGTTCTTCAAGTCAGAAGAAGACCTGTCGCTATATGTAAACGGGCTATTGTCCCAGCCAGACCGCAACAGCTACCTGAATGATCAAAGCAGCGACAATGTGGCCACTACAGCTGCTGTGGAAGTGAAAAATATTATGGCCGGCAATGCCAATGCGCAAAATATTACTACCGGATGGGGATGGAGCAGGCTTAGGGACATCAATTACTTCCTCGAGAATTATAACAAAGCACAGGTATCCAGTACCATTAAAGCACATTATGTAGGCTTGGCAAGGTTTTACAGGGCGGAATTTTACCTGGACAAGGTAAAGCGCTTTTCAGATGTGCCCTGGTATTCCGGTACCCTGGAGCCAGGCAGTGAAGCACTATATAAAGCACGTGACCCACGCACACTCGTGATGGACAGCGTAATGGCCGACCTGGACTTTGCCTACAAAAACGTAAGGGAAAGTGTACCCAACGGTACCCCTGGAAAATGGGCGGTAGCTGCTTTATATTCACGTGCTGCGCTGTATGAAGGTACATTCCGCAAATACCATACTGAACTGAACCTGACGGCAACTGCCACAGCATTTCTTGAAACGGCCGCAAAGGTGTCAGGAGAGGTAATTTCCAGCAACAAATTTACCATATACAACACAGGAAAGCCGACTCAGGACTATGCCACATTGTTCAACAGTCAGGACCTGACCGGAAACAAAGAAGTGATCCTTACCAATATTTTTGACCTGAGCAAAGGAAAAGGGCAGAACGTTAACAGCGTAGTATTCGGAGATTATGAGCAGGCACCTGCAAAAGACCTGATCCAAACTTACCTGATGAAGGACGGCACACGTTTCAGCAGTCAGCCCAACTACGATAAACTGGGCTTCGTAAAGGAATTTGAAAACCGCGATCCCCGTCTGGCCCAGACCATGGTATACCCGGGATGGGTGAGGGTGCCGGATGCGACACCTTATATACAACGTCTCAACAAAAACTTTACCGGCTACCACCAGCTGAAAGGATACGTAAACAGTACCGACAACAATACCTTAAACGGCGTTGATTTCCCGGTTTACCGCTACGCAGAAGTGTTGCTCAATTATGCAGAAGCCCTGGCAGAGAACGGAACATTGACCCAGACGCAATTAGATCAGTCATTGAATTTGCTGAGAAGAAGGGCTGGCCTGCCTGACCTGAACCTTGCTGCCGCCAACGCAAACCCAGATCCAATCATGCAGGTCCAGTTTACAAACGTTGCATCAAACGTTGGGGTAATTCTCGAAATCAGGCGTGAGCGCAGGGTAGAATTTGCATTTGAAAACAGCCGGTATGACGACCTGATGCGCTGGAAATCGGGCAAACTCCTTACGAAAAGCCCGGAGGGAATGTACTTTGCCGGTCTGGGAAAATACGATATGACCGGAGACGGTGTAGATGACATCATTTTGATAGACAGAACCCAGACCATCCCTGCCGAAGAGCAAAAGGAAAAAAATTCATTGGGTGTAAAACTGATCTATTACAGGACCGGGACAATCGGAACAGATGCAACTGTGTTTTTGAAAAACGGAACCAGTGGCGGGGCAATCGTAACAGAAGCCGTAACCCGTCAGTTTGAAGAGCCGAAATATTACTATCGCCCCATCCCGCAGCAACAGGTGTTGTTAAACCCAAAGCTGACGCAGATATTTGGTTGGTAATTTAATGTATTTTTAGCTAAATAAAAATGACAGAAATAAAAAGAAGATCCTTAATAAAAGCAATCGGACTAGCGGCAGGTGCAGTGGTAACAGGCAGTTTACCTGCCCTGGCTGCCACTTCAGACGAGCAGTCTGCCGGCGAGAAAAAGCCGGTGCTTCGGGTTGCCCATATCACCGATGTACATATCAAAGCGTCTGAAAATGCACCCGAAAGATTTAAAAACTGCTTAAAGCAAATCATAGGCCATCATAAACCAGATTTTTTCCTGAACGGAGGCGATTCTGTGAATGATGTATCGTACGACAATGTCACCTATGACCAGGTTATAGAGCAATGGGGTATTTGGGACGACTGCATCAAGCAGCTGGACAAGTATGAAATTCATAGTTGCATCGGTAACCACGATTCATGGTGGAAAGCCCCCTCTAATGAGCATGAGATGTACGGAAAAGCATATGCTGCAAAGCGCCTTAAAATTCCGGCCCGCTACTATCATTTTACCAGAAAGAACTGGCACTTCATTGTCCTGGATGGAAACAATGACAAAATTTCCCTTGATCCGGAACAATATGCCTGGTTGGAAACAACGCTGGAAAAAATACCCGCCTCGGCACCTGTACTGTTGATGTCGCACTTCCCTATTCTTGGCACTACACAGGCACTGGTAGGCGGTGGCCACTCAGACTGCAAAAAGCTGAAAGACCTGTTTTACAAACACAAGGACAAGGTAAGGGTATGTTTAAGCGGCCACAACCATTTGTCGGACAATACCAAATACAATGGCGTTTTATATTGCTGCAACGGAGCTATGAGTGGTTTTTGGTGGGGCAAGGGCGATAAAGAATCAGCAGGTCCGGGTTATTATTTAGAAACACCTCCCGGATATGCCATGCTTAAATTATATGAGGACGGAACAGTAGAAAATGAGTATTTCCCACACGCTTATTAAAGAAAATATGAAGACACCATTTATTATGATAGCCTGCTTGCTGCTGTCGCTGGCAGCAAATGCCCAGCAGAAGGCACGTAAAGTAGTTTACATTATTGCTGACGGCATTTCGGCCGATGTGATTGAAAACCGGAACCTTCCTAATTTTAAAAAGATCGTACAAGCGGGATCTTATTCAAGGATGCATGTAGGCGGCGGGAAAGGGACGTATAGCGAAACGCCTACCATCTCGGCCGTGGGATATAACAGTTTGCTTACCGGCACCTGGGTAAATAAGCATAATGTTCCGGACAATGACATAAAGGAACCTAATTATCACTATCAGCATATCTTCAGGCTGTTTAATAAGCAGTATCCGGATAAAAAGACCGGAATATTTTCCAGCTGGACAGACAACCGTACCAAACTGCTGGGGCATAACCTTCCGGAAACGGGAAATCTGAAAGTCGATTATTTTTTTGATGGCTATGAGCTGGATACCGTCCGTTTCAAGCATGATAAGAAAACATACTACATGCACCAGATAGACGAGCAGGTAGTAACAGACGCATCCAACACCATTCGTGATAAAGCACCTGACCTCTCCTGGGTGTATTTGGAATACACCGACGACATGGGCCATGCCTACGGCGACAGTCCGGAGTTTTACGAATCTATAGACATGCTGGATAAGCAAATTGGTAAAATATGGGATGCGATCAATTACCGTCAGCAGAAATTTAAGGAAGAATGGCTGATCGTCATTACTACCGATCATGGCCGTGACGAAAAGAGCGGAAGAGGGCATGGTGGTCAGTCTGACAGACAACGATCTACCTGGATGATCAGCAATTATAAAAACCTGAATACTTACGGGCAGTATTTTGACATGGGCATTGTAGACATTATGCCCGCTATTGCAAATTATTTAAATGTAAAGTTGCCGGATAGTGTAGCCAGAGAAGTAGACGGGGTGCCATTCATAGGTCCTGTGTCTGTTGCTGCGTTAAAAACTATTTATTTTCAAAATCAAATTGATATCAGCTGGAAAGCATTGCAGCAAACAGGAAAAGTGAAAGTCTGGCTGACGACTACCAATCATTTCAAGACAGGAGGGAAGGATGCCTACCAACTTTTGGGAGAAGTAGATTTAAAACAGGGACATTTCCTTGCCGATGTAAAGCAATTTCCTTCTTCATTTTATAAAGTTGTGCTTGAAGCACCTGATAATACCCTGAATGGTTGGGTGATAGTGGGTGATAAGAAGTAGTTTTATATAGGTTTTGTACTTGAATAACAGCAATTATGCTGGTAAATATAATGACGACTGTGCTTGTTTTTTGTAAAAAATAATTAAATTAGACTAGGCTATAAAGGCATAACTAACTTAATCATAGCAAAATGGACACGGAAAAAATAGTAAGGGGTTCAGTAATACATGTAATGAACTATGTCGTGATCGAACTGATGCGGTTCGGATATAAGCTTGCTGTGAAGAATGAATTGGCGGACCTGAAGGACCTGATCAATACAAACGCGGATAAATGGATGAGGCCGGAGGCGAATGAAGAGACCGGGCTGATCTGTCTGGATGATGATCTGGACTTGCTGGATACGCTGGATGATGCGGCGGTAAAACGGCTGATGATCTCGATCAGCAGGATTCTCAAGACTGTTGATACTTATGCGTTAATAAGCAGCCCGGATATCGACGAATTGCTGGAGGAAGAAGATCTTCATGATGAGGCCGGAGGAATATTTGATGCATATTCTGTTGAGTTGGCTGAGGATGGGAGTTATGGTAATGTGTTGGATAACCTTGTCATGTATTATACATCTATATATATGCTGCTGTGGTATTGCATTACGCAGCTGGAGCTTGGCCGGCTGGAGGTATATGATGAAGCCCTGCAATTTAGCAGTGATTATTATAGCTCGGAGGGGCATGAGGTGTCGCTGAAGGAGCCGGTTTCGGGACTACTGCTGGAGTTGAGTGAGGATTTGGGTAGGGATTCGGTTTTGCTGGAGGAGCTGAGTAGAGGAAATCTTGGATTGGAGTATTAGGCAGGCTATAAGTGACAGTTTTAATCCTCAATCAGCATTTTTGCCAGGGCCTCGTCTCTGCTATAAATATCCTTTCTGAAATTAAGTAGGTTTTTGCGGTCGGTAAAAGCGGTAAAATAAGCAATAAAGACAGGTATTTTATGCCTCAGCGTTACGTACTGCTCTACGCCTCGGTTCATGCTGTTTTTGATCTTCTGTTCGTCCCAGTTGTCGTAGTTCTGTAACAGAAACGCAGCTAGTTTAAATGGCTCGCCTACCCGGATACAGCCATGGCTGAATGCTCTAGAGCTTTCATTAAAAAGTGATTTGGCCGGGCTGTCGTGAAGGTAAATATTGTAACTGTTAGGAAACAAGAACTTTACGAGTCCCAATGAGTTTTGGGGACCTGGTTTCTGCCGTACAGTAGGGATTCTACCATTATACCCCGTAATCTCCATTTTATGACTTTTTATATAACCCGGATTTCGCTTCATCGATGGTATGATTTCATTGCGGACTATGCTTTCAGGTACATTCCAGTAAGGACTGAACACCACATATTTCATATCACCCGAAAATATAACCGTGCGGTGCACCGACTGTCCTACTACTACGTTGCAGCTCCACAGCAGGCTGTCTGATTGATATACATGCAGCTTGAACTCTGGAATATTGACCCCTAAATACACAGAATCAATATGCACCGGCAGCCAGCGGCTTCTTTCCATATTGACCAGGATCTGCCTGATCCGCCTAGTGAGTGGTACATTCATTTCATTCAGCGTACCTTTTCCTATCACTCCGTCGGCGGGTAGACCGTGCCTGCTTTGAAACTGCTTCATGGCAGTTTCCAGCGCTCGGTCATAAAAGTAGTTGAGCGTATCGCCCTTAAAATCACCTAGTTTAAAAAGTCTTTTTTTTACTGCGGCTATTGGCGCTGCCGAATCGCCCGGTTTGTAAGATTTGGTAGTACTGGTGATGGGAGTCCAGGAGGGGTCTTCCTTTTGAAGGTCCCGATAGTGAGACAAATGCTGTTTCAAGAGGTCGTATTGCCTATATACTGGTGCGGCGCTGTTCGATGCCTTTTTTGGGGTGCTGATCAGACTGTCCAGATAAGCTGCATAAGACATTTTCTTTCTGGGGAGATACCATTGCGAAGATTTGCTGATGGCTGGGTCCATGCCTTCCCAGGCTAGTTTTGCAAATACAAAATAATTGGCCGTCAGCATCAATTCTAATTTTACATCTGGTGTCCCCGTCGCTTTGGCATACAAAAGCGAATCCAGGATATTTCTGTAAGGGGTTTCCTTAGATATGCCCTCATTTTGAAGGTTTCTTACACGATCGGACAGGTTTCCGGCCTGCTCTATCAACCGGTTATCGGCATACCATGCATAAGCAAGTTTGCGGCCATCATAAAATTCGCGGATTGCGGCGGCATAGGATTGAAATAATGGGTATTTGGTTATAAAACTATCTATTTCCAGAGAATCCAGGAATCTGTTTTGCTCCGCACTAAAGTTGCCGGGAATGGTTTTGTTCCATTCTTTAATAGCTTTAGATTTTTCCGGATCTTGTTTTTTTGCTTTTTTCTCCTGCGCGCAGCCTGCAATGATTATGGCGCAGCAGATGCAGAAGAGTGCAATGTAGATTTTATAGAAACTTCTTGTGTTCATAGCCAAAATCAAATGTATAAAATTCTTTAATTAATAATTCAGGCTTATTTCATGATTTAGTTTGTTAATTTTAAGTATAAATAATGCTTTTATGAGACAACTGGGTCTACAGAAGAATTGTTGAGGCGAATGGTAACTACCGATCCGCATGCCCCAGCAGTGTTTAGGGTGAATGGAGTGGTGAGGAATATCCCGGAGTTTTACACAGCATTTAAGGTAAAACCAGGAGATTCACTGTATCTGGCACCAGATAAGCGGGTGAAGATTTGGTAGAAATATCAACGAATAGGATTTTAATAGCTGGAAAATTTGGCGGAAGCCTTTAGGTATACATATTTTAGACATCAGATGATTCACGGGGAAATCCGTGGCATAGGTTGATAAATTTGGTTTAAGTAAGCGGCAACTCCTTGGATGAGGATGCCGCTTACTGATTTAGCATCACTGCCAGGAACCATACTCGAATTTACGGTTTTAAAATCCCTGAATAATCCCTAATATTGGATTCTAAAATGGTAACCTCCATGGACTATCAAACATTTCAGCCGCATTCAGATTTAGCATCTCTTGTAAAATGTTATTGGAGGCTGGAGGTGCCTGTTGAGGCCCAAAAAGAAAAGCAGCGGATCTTACCTGATGGCTGCATTGAATTGATCTTTATTCTGGGTGACGATATAAAAAGATACACTTCAGAGCATGAATTCATCATCCAGCCAAGGGCAGTAGTAGTCGGGCAAATTACAGAGCCATTTATCATTCAACCTACGGGGTATGTTCATTGTTTCGCAGCCCGTTTTTACCCTTTGGGATTTGCAAATTTTGTAACCACACCGCTTAAAAATCTGGCGAACAAAGAAACTCCGATAGGAATGCTTTTTGGTGAGGAGGCAGCAAAGGAGTTAGCGCAGAAAATGATCGGGGCAGCTAATACCGATGAACAAATTAAAATTATCGAGACGTTTCTTTTGCAGAAATATGAACACAAAGTAACCATTGACCATATTGTAAAATCAACAGTTGAAGCCCTGTTGGCAACAAAAGGTAATACCTCAATAGCAAATTTGCTTAAAGAAGATCCGACAAAAAGAAGACAGTTGGAAAGAAAGTTTGTGGAACTGATAGGGCTTAGCCCGAAGCAATTGGGGAAGGTGATCCGGTTGCAAAGCGCATTAAAGTTGCTGTTGAACCAGCAACCTGAAAAACTCACCAGGATTGCCTATGAGAGTGACTATTACGATCAGGCGCATTTTAATAGGGACTTTAAGGAGTTTACCGGCATCAACCCTAAAGAATTTTTAGAAAGTGATAAGATGCTGCTTTCTGCTATTTTCTATACAGAAGATTAACGTGTCGCATTTGTACAATTTTATGTTTCAGAGTTGCAGTAATTTTGTGTTATCAATTTAAACAAAGATGAAAAAACCCATATTAATTGCCCTGCTATTTCTGGGAGCTGGATTTACGGCATGCGATAATAATGCTGACACAAAATCACAAACAGAAAAATCTGGCACTGCAAATCAAACATTAAATAAAGAGATGAAAAATTTAGCTTCAATAATTGAAATTCCTGTGGCGGACCTCACAAGGGCAATCGCATTTTATGAGATAATTTTAGACGTCAGCATTGAAAAGATGGAAATGGACGGTGTACAAATGGGAGTATTACCAAGCGATGGGAAGACCGTAAGTGTTGTGCTCGCTAAGGGGGATGATTATACACCTACTACCGATGGTGCCCTAGTTTACCTGAATGCAGGTGCCGATTTGCAAACTGTGTTGGACAAAGTAGCACAAAACGGAGGGAAAATGGTTGTGCCGAAAACGGCGATTAGCCCAGAAATGGGGTACTTCGCTTTATTTATTGATACCGAAGGGAACAAATTAGGGTTGCACTCAAGTAACTGAAGGTAAGTAGGCTAAAGCAATTGTGGCCTCACTTGCAGATGTTTTGAAGCGCATACAGTTGCTCTTTTTCCTTTTCGGGTCTGTCTGTCTGGTTTACCCACTTGTTGAACAGTTGATAACTCCAGTCTGTTACCTTACCGTTTTTCGAGATGCTGGCCGAAAGTTGCTTTTTTGATTGTTCAAATGTCGTACGATCTATAAGGTAGTTAGCCGTTGCCTCGAGATAATCTCTAAGAGACCTTGTTGTTTCAAATAGCTTTTGATTTTCTTTCTTTAGCAATGCTAAAGCTTCCGCAGGTTTGCCAGCTATAATTAGCACTTCCACATAATCATAAAGAGGCATAGGATAGCCATAGCCCACTACACCGGCCTGGTCTTTATCATATCGTTTAAGCATGGTGCCCATCAGTTCATTGGCGATGGAATCTTTTCCAAGCTCCCGGTAGATCAATGCAGCCTGGATATAATTGGCGCCAGGGTACACACGTGGAATAAACTGCAGCAGGGTCTCAGCTGCTTTTTCCTTTTCGCCAAGGGCAAGGTGGGACTCTGATTTAAAATATTGAACAGTTTCGTTGATGTTACCACCTATGGTTGGTGCTCTGGGGATTTTCATGAAGGTTTCAAAGTCCCGTATGGAACCGCGGTAATCTTTCTGGTCAAAACGGCGTAGCCCGAGTAAAAACCAATCAATATTTTCGTTATAGGCCGTTTCGTTGAGCGATCGGGCTTTATCTGCGTAGGCTACGAGTGCAGCGCCCTGGTTTAGATATTGACCCATGGAAACTATGCGTTCAGTCATGGCCACTACGTAATCATAATCACTCACTTTAATGTGGTTTGCCGGTATGCCATGGCCTTCAAGGAGTACTTTGAGACCGGCCTGACCAATGACCAAATTTAACGTATAGGACGAGTCTGCTTTCAAGGGATTGTCCCTCAAAGCAAGTAAGTCTGTACGGCTGGAACCAAATTCAACAGGCAGTCCGGTTATTTTATTCTTGCGGAGATCAAGACGGATAAAATGGATATTTGCCCATTTATCGGTAGCAGGAAGGGCATCGATACCAGTATTTCTCAGATCTGCCCAAAACATTTTCCTTGGACTGGAAAGTATCAGATTGAGAGCGCTATTGCCAATTTGGACATTGCCCTCAACCCTGAGCACAGTTAGTTCTTTTGCTTTACCCAGCTCGGGGGGCAGGCTGGAAATATTATTGTCTTCAAGTACCAGTCCGCGCAGTTTGCTGAGCTTCGTAAAACTCGACGGCAGGTAAGTAAGTTTATTGGCGCCTGCGTTGAATACGGTCAGTGAACGATAATCCCCGATGCTTTCCCGCAATGAAGTCAACTCGTTGTTATTGATATATAGCTGTTTAAGGGTATTGTTGGGAGACTTTAAATCAGGTAGATCCTTGATTTTATTGAAGCTTAACGTCAATACCTCCATTTTTGGGGCGGCTAGTATAGCCTGGGGAAGAGATGTGATCTGGTTGTGGGATAGGTTGATGTTTTTTATGTTGTCCAGATTCTGATCCTTTAGCACTGAAACATCGGTTAGCATATTGCGAGACAAATTGAGCTCTTCTAATTGCGCCAAGGATTTAAATCCTGCTGGAATTGACCGGATCTGGTTTTTTGAAAGATTTAAGGACTGTAATCTAGTGAAGCCATAGCCTTCCACATCGGAAAGCTCGGTAATGCGGTTGCCCATCAGGCTTAAACTTAAAAGGTTGGGTAAGGCAGCTGGGCTAAATATTTCCCTGACATCTGTTAGCGAACCGTAGCTGATTTCCAAGTGTTTAAGTCTGGACAGGCTCGCAATCTGTTTTATAGTTTCAGGATTTTCATGTAAATTTTTTGATCCGCTACATTTAAGCGATTCTAGCTGTTTTAGTTCAGCAAGCCCGCTTAGGTTTAGACGGCTTTCAAGACTTATGTCGATCTGAAGATCTTTAAGGTTGCTGAGTCGGGATAAAATAGGAAATAGCTTGAAGTTATTTTTGGTCTGGGGATATCGGACGGTCAGCGCAGTCAGTTGTTGAAGATTTGGCAAGGAAAGCAGGTAGTCTTTCGTTGGATAGATCAATTCCAGTTCCCTAAGCGATTCAATTGCTGCAAGCCTGATTATACCAGCGACAGCTTTTGCTGAATCTGCCCCAATCCCAAGGATAGAAATCATCTGCCAGCTTACTTTGCTTAGGTCGACATCGTCCAGGCTTCGGTAGTCAGACAGTTTTACAAAAGTGATTTTTTGCAGGGTAGCGAGGCTAGACGGCAGTTTTCCCAACTCTCCCTGAAAGGAAATTCCCCTGAGGCCGGGCAATGCAGAAAATTTGGCAATGGCATCATTAAGGTCTAAGTGGTTGGTGCTGAGCAATTCAATTACTTTTAGGTTTTTGAGTTGCGTGAAAGACCCCGGTAAGCGGTAGGCGGTAGTTCTTTTATGTTCTTTATCCCAATTATCGTGGTCGGTGATTCTTAAAAATTCCAGGTTGGGAAGTTCAGCCAGCAAGCCAATGTTCTTTTCAAAATTCGCTGAATCTTTTACTGACAGACTGAGGATCTTGATTTCTCCTTTGCGCGATGATTTGATAAGTTTCAGCAGGTCAGTATGCTTATAAATGGATATCCCGATTTTGTTCATCAGGCTGTCACCAGTTCTATAAAATTCCGATTGAATGTACGATCCAGCACTGGTGAATTCACTCATGTTTCTGAAATAGCTATCAAATGATTGCTTGTCAGTTTGGGCGTTGGCATTCAATAGGCAGCTGATTTGAAGGAATGCAGCGGTAAAGACGGTGGCTATTGCAGAGCGAGATAGATTCATAACCGTTGTTTGAAATATTTGGTAATTTAAATATAGTGAACAAGGTTTGAAAATGCAATAGATGCTTTATTCTCAGCTAGATTTATGATGGAGCCTCAAAGTCGCTGGGCGTTCCAGCAAGGCAATTAATAACAATATCGGAATAGTGCTTTGTGATACTAGATTTCTTCATGGATTTTAGAGGTGTTTATTGTCTGTATAGCAGCTCCGGTTGGCATCAAATAAAATAATTGCGTACTTTTAATGCCTAAGCACGAAAAAATATCAGAGTCCATGTTCGATTTTGGTAGAACTTATAATTTGATAGAACTTATAATATTATTAATATGAGGACAGTAATTTGTAAATTGATGTTTATTTTACTGTTGGCCAGTTCTTTCTCTGTCATTGCACAAAAGAAGCAACCTAATATAATTATTATACTCACCGATGATATGGGATTTAGTGATATCGGTACTTTTGGGGGTCACTTTGTGCCTACACCAAATATCGACCGTCTTGCAAAAAATGGCTTAAAGCTCACCCAATATTACAGCGGGGCACCAATATGTTCACCCTCCAGGGCAAGTATGCTGACCGGCATGTATCCGGGTAAGTGGAATTTCACTACCTATCTGGATAATAAGAAGCACAATAAAAATGCGGAACAGACTGATTTCTTAAATCCGGCCGCACCCTCAATGGCCAGGTTTTTTCAATCTGCAGGCTATGCTACCGGTCATTTTGGTAAGTGGCATATGGGAGGCGGCAGAGATGTGAAAGATGCCCCGGGCTTTGAAAAGTATGGTTTTGATGCGCATGCGAGTACGTATGAAAGTCCGGATCCTGATCCGCTGATTACAGCTACCAACTGGATCTGGTCTGAAAAGGATAGTATAAAAAGATGGGACAGAACAAAGTATTTTGTAGATAAAACGCTGGCGTTTATGAAAAAGCGCAAAGGCCAGCCTTGTTTCATTAACTTGTGGCCTGATGATATGCATACGCCATGGGTACCCCATAAGGGAGATGGCTATGCTGGGGAATTCCCGAAAGGACCGGAGGAAGAGGCCGCATTTAAACTGGTGTTGAAGGAATATGATGTACAGATAGGCCGGCTTGCGGCGGGCTTGAAAGAAATAGGGGAGGATCAGAATACGATCATCATCTTTACGAGTGATAACGGGCCGCTTCCGAGTTTCAGAGGGAGCCGTACTGGCGGTTTGAGAGGTTCAAAGTTGTCCCTTTATGAAGGGGGAACGCGGATGCCGTTTATCATCAGCTGGCCGGGACACACGCCTGCTGGTAAAACTGATGAACGTTCTGAAGTCAACGCAATAGATTTATTGCCTTCGCTGGCCCGTATGGCCGGTGTTAAACTTCCTTCCAGTTATAAGAGCGATGGACAGGACAGGAGCGGCGTGCTGACCGGAAAACCGGAGCTTCGTAAAAAGGATATGTTTTGGGAGTATGGTCGGAATAATCTTGCGTATAATTATCCAAAAAAGCCCAACAGAAGCCCAAACCTGGCTGTGCGGTCAGGTGAATGGAAGCTGTTGATGAATAGTGATGGTTCTGGCGCAGAACTTTATAATATCGTGATGGATAAGAATGAAGCTAAAAATCTACAAGCCGAAAAACCAGAAATAACAAGGCGGTTAAAGTTAAAATTATCAACATGGTGGGAGTCCTTGCCGAGGCTAAATGATTAAGGTATGAAAATGCTGACCCTCGTTTTTCTTTTCGTATGCGGAATAGCATCAGCGCAGCAAAAGGAATATGCCTTCCCACTGGCAATAGCAAAAGATAACAGGCACCTCGTAGACCAAAGAGGAAAATATTTTTTATACAACGGCGATACCGCATGGATGCTGTTCCTTAAATTGACAAGGGAAGAAGCACTCGAATACCTGGTCAAAAGGAAAGCCCAGGGCTTTAACGTGATCCAGATCATCCTCACCGGATTTGCAGATTTTAATAAAGAAACTCCCATCAATCGCTATGGACAAAGGCCTTTTTTAAAGGGAAATGATTTTAATACCACTAATCCGGCATACTTTGAGTATGTAGAATGGGTAGTTAAGAGGGCAGATTCTTTGGGCCTGGCACTTAGTATTGCGCCATTGTGGGCAGGCTGCTGCAGTGAGGGCTGGGCGGGTAAGGACAAGGCAATGGCTGCGAACAAGCCGGAAGGCAACTTTAAGTTTGGAGAGTTTTTGGGAAAGCGGTTTGCTAAGTATAAAAATATGCTTTGGATTCTGGGCGGGGACAATGACCCGCATACGGATAAAAACAATTATCGCCAATTGGCATTGGGCATTAAAAAATATGCGCCAAGGCAGCTGATCACTTATCATGCTTCTTCTTCTCATTCTAGTACTGATGTATGGGAAGGAGAACCCTGGCTGGATTTTAGTATGGTATATACTTATTTCAGAGGGTTTAATAAGGCCTGGAACCCGAATCAGCCCGATGTTTATGAAGTGGCATGGAAGGAGTATGCTAAAAGACCTTTAAAGCCCTTTATTCTTGGTGAGTCTACTTATGAGGGTGAGCATGATTCCTGGGGATCTGCTGTTCAGGCAAGAAAGCAGGCTTATTGGGCGGTGCTGGGTGGAGGTGTGGGCAATGCCTATGGCTCACCGGTGTGGAAGTGTGAAGCGAATTGGAGAGATTATATGGATTTGCCGGGGGCGGTTTCTTTGAGGCAATTTCACAGGTTTTTCTCAGCCTTGAAGTGGGAAAAATTGGTGCCAGATACGAACAAGCACATTGCTGTTTCGGGAAATGGTGACTTTGCATCAAACAATTATTCAACGACAGCTATTGCTAATGACGGGAGCTTTTCCGTTTCTTACCTGCCCAGTCCAATAACGCTCGAGATAGATTTGGGAAAATACATGCGCGGGAGTTTGGTGGCTACCTGGTTTAACCCGATATCAGGGCTGAAAGGGAAGGCTGAAAAAATAGATAAGAGAGGGTTGAAGATGTTTTCGCCACCAGCAGGGCAGCATGATTGGGTGCTGCTTGTTCAGGTTCGTTGAGGATATTGATTTTTATTCTTGCGCTGTTCATAGAATCCGCTTGGTGTGCGGGAATTTGTAAAGATCCATCCCTGGAATGGCAACGGACGCAGCGCCAGGCTTATTGAAAGTGGTTCCTCGCTAAAAAGCTGGAAGCTCAATTTTAATCGTACCTTTGCCAGCTATAAAATAAAACAGCAATGGCAGTATTACATAATAAAGAAGAAAAGATTGAAGTGGTGCTAAGTAAGCTTCCTAAGAAATATACCGACAAACAATTTGTAGATACTTTCATTCAGCTTTATTCTAAGGACTGGGGTAAGATCAAAGCGAATTACATTAAGCAATCACAGGATAAAGAGCCTGGTACGGTCATCACGATGCCTAAGCCTGAACTTTACTTAAAGAGCATTCTGGAAACATACCTGGCTAAAAAATCTTAATATCCTTCCGCAATTTGTGTAAATGCACTTCTCCAATTGGTATTGCCCACACTGGTGCCCAGCCTGACGATGATCAGGTTTTTTGCAGGGTTTACATAAATGTACTGACCTAAAATGCCCTGTGCCATGAAATCGCCGTTTTTACTGGGCAGCCACCATTGGTACTGGTAGCGCCAGGAACTCCCGTTGACGGTATCTATTTTGGTAGACTGCTTTACCCAGCTTTCGCTGATGAGCTGCTTGCCGTTCCAGTTGCCCTTCTTTAGGTACAGTCTGCCTATCTTGGCAAAATCCCGTGCGCGGGCGTTGATGCAGCAAAAGGTTTTTTCCAGTCCGTTGTTCTTTTTATCTGTGCTCCAGCTGCCATCGTATTCCATGCCCAACGGCTGCCAGATCTTTTCCTGGAGATATCCGGTAACAGTCTTTCCTTTTAAAGCCCGTTCAAGGATCAGCCCCAGGATCTGCGGATTGCCGCTTACATATTCAAATTCAAGGCCCGGCTGGCGCTTTAGTTTCATTTTTGGGATGTCTTTTCGTAGGGTCTGGCCGTAGTAGAAGGTAGCGGCATCGCCAAATGGATTGTGGTAACTTTCATTAAAATCCAATCCGGAAGTCATTTGAAGAAGATGCTCAATGGTCACCTTGTCAAAACCGTTCTTTTTCATCTCAGGAAGGTAATTAGTAACGGGCTCCTGTACCGATTTGATCAGTCCGTCGTCTATGGCACAGCCTATCAGGATGGATGTCACTGATTTTGCCATAGAAAAGGAAGCGACTATGGAGGTTTTGTCGTATCCTTTAAAATAGTTTTCGTATTGAATGGTATCATTCTTTATTATGAGAAAAGCCACGGTATTGTTGTCTTCCAGGTATTTTTCAAACGTTACTTGCTTACCGTTTTCTATCTGGGTGATCTTTGGGGATTTTCCGGACGGGGAGGTAGGAAAGCTGAATTTGCTGCCTTCATTTTGCAATGGACGGGAAGGGAATATTTTATGATCTGTGATGTCAGCGAAATTGTAATATATGAAACGGCCAACTTTGCAGGAATTGAAGCTGAGCAGCAGGATCAACAGGAATAGGTAGCCGGATAATCTGGTTCTAAGCATAGCTTTGTTGTTTGATTAATTCATTTAAAATCAAATGTCTGTAATATCTTTTATAAATTGGACTCAATTTTAGGTTATGGCACACAAACACACAAAACTACGCTTCGTTTTATTAACAGGCTCTATATTATTTGGCGATATAGCAGTAGGGCAGGACAGGCTTTCGGTAGCTAAGTCTGAAACGATCAAAGGATTTATTGGGCAAAGGCTGGACAATTCTTATACAAACGGAATACTGCGGCAGGATGCGCCTTACCTGGTAGCACCTTTCAGGAGCAGAAATGAGAAGAGCTTGTGGCAAAGCGAGTTTTGGGGAAAATGGTTCACTTCGGCGGTAATGGCCTATAGGTATAAACCGACCCCAGAACTGAAACAGAAACTGGATGCAACGATTAAAGACCTGATCAGCACGCAGACTCCTGATGGCTATATCGGCAACTATGCAAAGGAAAGCAGGCTGCAGCAATGGGACATATGGGGCCGTAAGTATTGTATGCTTGGCCTGCTGGATTATCATGCACTGACGGGAGATAAAAAAAGCCTTCAGGCCGCAAGGGCTGTGGCAGATAACCTGATGGCAGATTTGAAGGATGGGGACGGACTGATCGTAACCAAGGGTAACTACCGTGGTATGGCGGCTTCATCAGTGCTGGAACCTATATGTCATTTATATACGCATACTAAAGATAAAAAATACCTGGAGTTTGCAGAAGAGATTGTTCGCCAGTGGGAAACGCCAAATGGGCCGCAACTGATCAGCAAAGCTGATGTGGATGTGTCGAAACGGTATCCTGTGCCGGTGAACTGGTACTCGTACGAGCAGGGACAAAAAGCCTACGAGATGATGTCCTGCTATGAAGGGTTGCTGGAATTGTATCGGCTGACAGGAAAAGCAGCGTATAAATCGGCTGTAGAGAAAACATGGCAGAATATTCTGGAAACAGAGATCAATGTGGCCGGATCGGGGGCTTCGACAGAGATGTGGTTTGGAGGCAGCCTATTGCAGACTGCGCCAGTAAACCATTTTCAGGAGACATGCGTGACGGTGACCTGGATAAAACTAAGCCAGCAGTTGCTTAGGTTGAAGGGTGAGTCTAAATATGCCGACGCGGTAGAGCGGAGTTATTACAATGCACTGCTGGGCTCTATGAGTTCGGATGGTGTACACTGGGCTAAATATACACCACTCAGCGGACACCGCATGCCCGGAAGCGGGCAATGTGGGATGAACCTGAACTGCTGTGAGGCAAGTGGCCCGCGTGGCTTGTTTAACCTTCCCCAGCATGTAGCCATGAAATCTGCTGACGGGCTGAATGTGAACTACTTTATTGAAGGAAATTACACGTTGAGTACTCCGTCAGGAAGAAAGCTGGAACTGGTACAGGAGACAAATTACCCTGAATCTGGTAAGGTAAACCTGTCGGTAAAGGTGACCAAACCGGAAGATTTTGTGCTATATGTACGCATACCGGCATGGAGTAAAGCAAATGTGGTGATGATAAACGGTGGGGAAGTGAAAAGTGTAAAATCAGGCGAGTATGTGGCGATTAAGCGCAACTGGAAAAATACTGACCGCATTTCTGTTGAACTGGACATGAGGGGCAGGGTGGAATACCTGGGTGACAGGCCGCAGTACGCTGCGATCATGCGGGGGCCTCTGCTGCTTTCCAGAGACGCTGCTTTGCCGGGGGTAAGTATGGGTGCTATCGTAAACCCGGGAGGTAAAGGAGGCTATGTGAACCTTGTTCCAAGTAAGCAACGGGATAGTAAGAACTGGCTTCAGTACAGCCTTACTTTTACACCTGAATCGTACAAGGAAGCTGGTGATAAGCCCGTCACGATAGATCTTTGTGATTATGCATCGGCCGGAAATAATGAGCAGGCTACCTTGTATACGACCTGGCAGCCACAGTTGATAGATCCGAAAAAGCTAAAGTAGATTTATGGGTTTGAAGTTGAAAATCTAATAGTTTTTCCTACCTTTCGGTAGCTAATTATTTAACCAAAATAGACCTTTATCATGAAAGTTTTATATCTGTCGCTTGCAATGTTGTTTTCCTGTATTTCCTTTTCTAAGGGTCAGGACGTGAAGAAAAAGATCAAATTATTTGATGGCAAGACGCTGAAGGGCTGGGAAGGCGAGACTGCTAAAACCTGGTGGGTGGAAAATGGTGCGATCACCGGTGGATCACTGACGGAAATGGTGCCTCATAATCAGTTTATTAAAACAGAAGGTACATATGGCAACTATTTACTGAAGCTACAATTTAAACTGACAGGTACCGAAGGTTTTATAAACGGTGGAGTTCAGTTTCACAGTCAGCGGATCGCCAATCCTGATTTTGAAATGATCGGGTACCAGGCAGATATTGGTGATGGATTTTGGGCATCGCTATATGATGAATCCAGACGGAACAAGCTCATGGCCATTGCAGATCCTGCAAAGGTAGAACGTTTGCTGCGTCGCAACGAATGGAATGACTACGAAGTACACAGTCAGGGAAGAAGGATACAAATATTCCTGAATGGAGAACAAACGGTAGACTATACGGAAGAGGACCAGAGTATCCCGCAGTCGGGACATATCGCTTTTCAGATCCATGGTGGCGGAAAGGCGCTGGTAGCCTATAGGAATATTGTGCTCTATCCGCATTCAAAAAAATAATTTAATTTGCTAAAACCATTTATTACCTTTATTAACTGGTATATACAACTAGACACAAATAAACCAAATATAAATTATGAATTTAAAACGTTTACTTACTACACTACTTGTTGCCATAATTTTCATTCCCGGAAGTTATGCTTATTCGGAAGCTGCCTATTTCCAGCAACCCGGAACCGGGAAGTATGACCGGGAATATACGCTTGAAGCAACCATGCTAGGCTATATAGGCTCAGACGGGAAACGCAATCCTGTTATTAAGGCTAGTCGCGGTGAAATGGTCCGCATTAAGATCGTGAATGGCGAATTGATGACGCATGACATTGCGCTTGAGAAAGCGGCCATAAAAAGTAGGGTGCTGGTAGAGAAAGGCGATACGGCAAGTATCGTTTTTAAAGCAGATAAAAATGATGTTTACTATTGTACCGTACCAGGTCATAGAATGGCAGGAATGGTGGGTAAGATAGAAGTGGTAGAAGGGCCGATTAAGAAAGAGGTGGCTGCTGCGGGTATCCTTGCTAAGAAAGGCGGAAAAACGTTAAACCTGAACTTCGAAAAAGGGACACTTGAAGACTGGAAAGCTACCGGTGATGCATTTACTGATCCGGTGGTATCTGAGGATCCTTCCCCAATGCATGAAAAAGATATGAAAATTGGATTTGTAGGGAAGTATTTCATCAGCAGTGGTGGTACAAAAAACTACAAAAGAACGGGCACGCTTACCTCGGTTCCATTTACTGTAACGCAGTCATTTGCTTCGTTCCAGATATCTGGAGGCGCACTGCACGATACCCGTGTGGAGCTGGTGCAGGCGGATAACAATAAGGTAATATTTCAGATCACCGGAACGGGAAGGGCTAACCTGCAACCTGTGGTGGTGGACCTGGCGGCTTATCTGAACAAAGAAATCTTTATCAGGATTGTAGACAGCGAGACAGGTATTTCCCAGATCCCCTATATAGGTGATGATAAATGGGCCCACATCAATTTTGATGATTTCGTATTTCATGCTGCCAGACCAAATTTCCCTAATGAATTAAAACCCAGCGATATCATCATCCTTCCGCCACTGGATGCGGTATTGAATGCCGGACTTTCGGGGGTAGAAGCGGCTAAGGCTATGTCGCCAAAGAATGGATTTACAGTGAAGCTGGCTGCTGCTGAACCGGATATTGTACGGCCGATCAGTTTTACGATAGATCATCGCGGAAGGCTTTGGGTAGCAGAGGCGCATACTTATCCAACCCGTGCTGCTGAAGGACAGGGTAAAGACAGGATACTTATTTTTGAAGATACCAATGGCGATGGATCGCTGGATAAAAGGACTGTTTTTAAAGAAGGGCTGAACCTGATCAGCAGTCTGGAAGTTGGTATGGGCGGGGTATGGGTGGCCGCTGCGCCATATTTAATGTACATCCCTATTGATAAAAAAACAGATAAGCCAGCAGGTGAGCCTCAGATAGTGTTGGACGGATTTGGTTACCAGGATACGCATGAAATGCTGAACAACCTAAAATGGGGTCCTGATGGCTGGTTGTACGGTACTCATGGTGTATTTACGCAATCGAATGTTGGGAAGCCGGGTGCACCTGATTCTGAGCGTACAAAGCTTAATGCAGGTGTGTGGAGATACCATCCTACCAGTAAGAAATTTGAGCTGTTTGCCGAGGGAACCAGTAATCCATGGGGTATAGATTTCAACGACTATGGCAATCCTTTTGTGACAGTATGTGTGATACCTCACATGTTTCATGTGATACAGGGAGCAAGGTACCTGCGCCAGGCAGGGAACCATTTTAACCCATATACTTATGATGACATCAAAGAGTCGGGCGACCATGTACACTGGATAGGCGACCGCGGGCCGCATGCGGGTAACTTCCGTTCTAATTCTGCTGGAGGAGGACATGCCCACGCAGGTGCGATGATCTACCTGGGTAATGAAAACTGGCCTGCAGAGTACCGGAACAATATCTTTATGAACAACATACACGGTAGCCGTGTGAATGTGGATATCCCTAAAAGAAATGGCTCTGGCTATACTGTGAGTCATGGAGCTGATTTCTTGTTGACGAACGACTCCTGGTCGCAATGGTTAAACTTTAGATACGATCAGAGCGGCTCTGTATTCGCAATCGACTGGTATGATAAAAACCAATGCCATAGCCCGAATCCGGATGTGCACCAGAAAACGATGGGCAGGATCTTTAAAATCAGCCATGAAACCGATAAATGGGTTAAGATAGACCTGGCTAAAGCATCGGATAAAGATTTGGTAAACTATCACCTTAATAAAAATGAATGGTATGTACGCAACGCAAGATTAATACTGCAGGAGCGCGGCCCGAATAAGAAAGTGGCAAAAATGCTGAAAGAGATTTTGGCCAATAATCCTGATGTGACGCGCAAGCTAAGGGCATTGTGGACACTGCATGTAACCAAAGGACTGGTAGAGCAGGACTTGCTGAGCCTGCTGGGCAACGAAAGTGAATACATCAGGAGTTGGGCAATACAATTGCTGGCGGAAGATAAAAACCTGTCTGACGCGGCTTTAAAACGTTTTGCGGAACTAGCAGCTTCTGACAATTCTGCTATGGTGAGGTTATACCTTGCATCGGCCATGCAAAGAACAGACCCTGCTAAGAGATGGGCAGTAATGGAAGCGTTGGTACAGCATGCTGAAGATGCAACTGACCATAACCTGCCGCTAATGCTGTGGTATGGACTGGAGCCTTGTGCTGAAATAGATGCTGCGAAGGCATTGACCATAGCCCAGAAGGCGAAAGCACCTAAACTAATGGAGTATATGATGAGAAGAGTAGGCGCAATCAACACGCCTGAATCGAAGAAAATATTGGAAGGATATAGCCTGCAGCCAGCTAAGCCTGCTGCCACTGGGCATGAACATCATGGTATGTAAGAATATGTAATACGTTGTGATTAAAAAGAGCGCCCCAAAAAGGCGCTCTTTTAGCATCTTTTACTCCTTAAAAAAGGTCCATGAAATTGATGCCATGTCTTTATTTTCTGCCCTCAAGGAACTGTGCTGTGTGGAAATCGATGAATTTCTTAGCAGCTGCATATACGCCTTCTGTGTATTTTTTTGCATCTACTTCTACGACTTTATTGGTGTCGCTGGACCTGTTTTCAGGTGTGAAGAAGGTACCATACATGGTTTTTGTGCCGATTGCATCAACGCTTCCCCGGGCAAAGCTGGTTACTTTTGTGTCTTCTATGGCGCCCCCAATACCGATAGGTTTGCTTAAAATACCGCTATAACTGGTGGTAGCACCCAGACCCATTTTTCCATGCGTGAAGTTGACCGCACTATTGATCATGGTAATGCTGTTCTGACCCTTTAGCCTGATGGCTGATTTTTTATCGGCCATAACGATTGCTTCCGAATCTGCTATCCTCAGATTAGTCTTGATCTTGATATTTGCCCCGCCACCCTGAAAGGCGTCTTTGTCTTCAACAAACATGACGTACACGTTTACGTCAGCAATGATGGCATCACCAAGCTCCTTTGATAATTTAGGATAGAGCATCCCTACACTACCTAAAAAGCCACCGCTTTTGGTCTTGCCTGATTTGTCTATTTTCTTCACAAAATGCTCATAGTCTGTAGGTGCGGTGGTCATAGTGCCCGGAAACTGTGCAAGGCTTACTTTGCCGCCCTGAATGCGCTCATAATCTTCGTAGGTGCCTGATTTTGCGGCCTCGTCGGCATTGATGATGGTTAGGCCACTGGCATTTATCTGGCTCAGAAAATCCTGGTACAACTTATCTGTCACCTGCTGTACATCTGTTTCGGTCAGTCCGGCCAAACCAATGGAGGCTTCAGCGGTGGCATCTCCTTTATAGCCGCCACCAAGCTGGTAACCTCCTTGTTTAAACTTTTGTTTTTCATTGTAGATCTGGTAATTCACTGTGAAATTTGCAATGTAGATCTTGCTGGCATCCTTCGTTTTCTTTACGCCATAGCTGTTGTCTTTGGGTTTAAATTCGCCCAATGTCTGTGCTTTGGTGCCTGCCGCTGCCAGTGCGACAAGCAGCACGATCATAAATGTTGTTTTCATAGTTTTAAAATTTTTAGATTTCATGGTTTTAAAATTTTATACTAAAGTAGTACCATGAATAGCTGGCTGCTATCCCAAAAGCTGGGTATATGGATATCAGTAGAAATACGGATATATCAGATCAGCTTATGCAGATAGGCATATTTGATCAGGCCTATTGTGGTGGCGCACTGTGTTTTACGGAGCAGGTTTTTGCGGTGGGTCTCCACTGTCCGCTCACTGATAAAGAGTTTTTCGGCTATCTGCCGGCTGTTGAGCTCCTGGGTCAGGAGTTTTAAAATCTCAATTTCCCGGCTCGTGAGTTCATTAGCATGCAGGCCTGAGGACTTTTCT
This sequence comes from Pedobacter psychroterrae, assembly GCF_004331695.1. Taxonomy (GTDB): domain Bacteria; phylum Bacteroidota; class Bacteroidia; order Sphingobacteriales; family Sphingobacteriaceae; genus Pedobacter; species Pedobacter psychroterrae. The sequence continues at coordinate 753,577 of NZ_SJSL01000002.1, forward strand.
TCGTGTAACAATACACGGGTTACTTCGGGGCTCCAATATTGCCTGCCCGCCTGTATCGCATCTATGGCATGAGAAAGCTCTTCCAGTGCATATTTTTTTAAGATGTAAGCATCCAGTCCGGCTTTCATTACCGCATTGATGATGGCGGGCTCGTCGTGCATGCTGAGCATGATGATCTTAAGATCAGGGAACTGAGATTTGGCTCTTTTTACCAGTTCCAGTCCGTCGATATCGGGCATGGAATAGTCGGTAATCATCAGGTCTATGTGGTCTTTGGCAAGGTAAGCAAGTGCAAATCCGGCAGAAGAAGCCGTTGCGCTAACCCTAAGATCAGTTCGTGTGGAAAGCATCGACTTTAGGCCGTCTATCATAATGGCATGGTCGTCTACCAGCAGCACTTTTGTCATAACCAAAATCCTGAGTAAATAATTTAATATCCCTGATGTAAATATCTAAAAAATATACGATCTTTTATGTCTAAGTAACAGCCAAGTAAATCTTTATGTGTCTATTTTCCAGTAAATGCGGTCTTTGTGCTACTAAATCTATATTTGTTGTTTTTTTCATCATGTTATCTCTATCTGCAAATGGACAGAACCTAAAGAAAATAACATGGAAGCTGCAGCTAATTGATTCTCTGGTAGGCGCCAAATCGATTGGTGAGGCTGCGAAAGAATTTAAACAATTTACAGCTACATATGACACGGCAAAGTTGTCCGGTAAAAATGGGCGCTATCATTTTGTAAAAGCACTGATAGCGGATAATGCTGAGGGAGCGCATAATCTAGCGATGAAAGAGTATGAAAAGTCGCTCGCCATCTATACGGCTGCTAATGACCTGGAGCAAGTAGCCAAGGTAAACAGTAATATAGGTAATGTGCATATCGCGTTAAACCAGTTTGATGAGGCATTGGTGTACAAAAATAAGGCGCTGAACTATTTTAAGAACTATCCGGAGAGGGAAGAGTATATCATCACGATAGGTGGTATAGCGCAGATTTACCTGAATAAGGGCGCATATCTGAAATCTGCGCAACTGTATATGCAATTCTTGCGTTATTACGAAAAAAAGCGGGATACGCTGAAGATCGGCAATGCCTATTTCCGGATTGGGCTGGCGTATGACTATGCAGACATGGTGAAACAGGCAAAGGCCTATTATTTACGGGCCGTTAAGATCAGGGAGCAACTAAAAGACACCGTAGGTCTGATGAATACCTATAACAACCTTGGAATTGTGAATAAGAATAGCGGAAAGCCCGATTCCGCTATCTATTTTTATAACGAGTCGCTAAGACTTGCCGCCCTTACCGGCATGAACAGGTATAAGATCAATCCGCTGATCAACCTGGGGGTGGTATACCGGCAGACGAAGCAAAACAGCAAGGCAATAAACTATTATGAACAGGCACAGGCCATCTGCATAGCTGAGGGCAAGGAGGGGCAGCTGTTTACTGTGAAAAACAATATTGGGTTTTTATACAATTCACTGGAGGAGTTTACAAATGCGCTGCCCTATACAAAAGCTGCGGCTGAATTTTCCCTGCAGAAGGGTACGCTGGAAGATAAAGTTGAATACCTGCAAAATTATGCTGTATCGCTCCATGGATTGCGGCGCAGCGGGGAGGCCTTCGATATGCTGTTGAAAAGCAAGGTCTATGCTGATTCGCTGTACGATACAAAAAATACGGAGCAAATGGCAGAACTGAGCGCCAAATATGAAGATGAAAAGAAGGCGCAGCTAATAGAGATCCTGAACCAGGAAACGGCCATACAGAAGCTGCAGTTACGTCAGCGAAGCATTGTCTTTGCTTCGGCTATAGTGATACTGCTTGGCGCTGCATTTTCCATTTACCTGATCCAGAACAGGCGCAAGCTTAAAGCCGAGTCCAGGTTGCAGCAGCAGCTTTACGACCAGCAGCAGCAGGCGACAAAAGAGCTGCTTTATGCGGAGGAACGGGAAAGACGCCGCATCGCTACTGACCTCCATGATGGGGTAGGACAAATGCTTTCTGCCGCATTGATGAAGATTGGAGAGGCACACAACCAGACAGAGGAGCATTCAGCAGCGTGGAAGGCGACCGAACAAGCGAAGATACTGCTGACTGAGAGTTACGACGAAATGAGGAGTATATCACACCAGATGATGCCCAATGCGTTGCTTAAAGCAGGACTGGCATCTTCTGTAAAAGATTTCCTGGAGAAAATAGGAGCTGGTCAGCTTAAGGTTTCGCTGGATGTAGTGGGTTTGGATGAGCGCCTGGATGAGCATACTGAAACAGTGCTGTACAGGGTGATCCAGGAGGCGGTCAACAATGTGGTAAAGCATGCGGATGCATCTAAACTCAGCATACAGCTGATCAGGGATGCAGAAGGTTTGTCATTGACGATAGAAGATAATGGGAAAGGCTTTGACAAAGAGGCCATGAACGATCTGGACGGCATTGGCCTGAATAATATCAGGAGCCGTATTGCCTTGTTGGGCGGGACAGTGGATATTGACTCGGCTATAGGGAAAGGTACGTTATTGGCTATTCACCTTTAAAAGGCAATCTTTTAGCTTCCACATTTTTCCATCTGTTTTGGTGTAGATAAACAGATCTCCTCCGGTACCGGCTCCAAAGCGCAAATCTGCTTTTGATTGCTTAGTAATCTCCCTGAAAGTAGATGATGTACCGTTAAAGCTAAGGCCGAATTCCTGAATAGTTGCCTGACGCCCCTGAATAAGGGATTCAGTAGCTACGTAAAAGATCCGGCCCTGAACAATATCTCCAAATATATATTTGTTCTTTAGGCTGGCGATCTTACCTGTATACACAAATCCTCCTGATATTGCGTTTCCTTCATCATGGTCATATTGTAATACCGGATAGGTAATTCCTTTATCATCAGCAGGCAATGCATACACCTTGTTCATTTTTCCCTGATAATTCATTAGGAAAGTACCCTCCCGGTATGGCCAGCCATAATCGGCACCCGCTATGCCTATATTTAATTCTTCTACATTATTTAGTCCTATATCTGTAATCAGCATTTTGCCATCAGGGGTCCAGGATATGCGATTTGGATTGCGAAATCCTCTTGCAAAGATTTCTCCAAGAGATTTTGGATTATTGTCTGACGCATATGGATTGATAGACGGTATTCCATATTTTCCGTTGGTGCTGTTACGGCCTCTGGGGTCTATCCTTAGTACAGATCCCCATAGGGTACTGCTGGAATTACAGAGCTGAGAAAGTCCGTCTTCTGCTGATCCGCCGTCGCCAATACCAATATATAACAGGCCATAATCCGGAGAGCCAGGGCCGGACAGTGGATTGAAAGTTATTTCCTGCATCCCATGTACAGATCCTGGCATGTTAATGCGCAGTAACTCTCTGGAAGTGCCTGTAAAGACAGTGTCTGCTTTGGATAAATCAATTTTCCATTCTGATACCACCCATTGCAGGGTCACCCTGATGTCGGCAGGATAGCCAAAATCAGCCATTGCGGCATCTTTCTTTTCTGCATGACTGGTATAGAAAAGTCCATTGCGATAGAAATCAGGGTGGAAGGCGTAACTGCCAAAGCCAGTGGCATGGCCGGGAACATGAATAAAATTTGGAAGGAGTTTGGTCATGTCCATTACCTTACGGAATTTGTTTCCGCTAAGCTCATAAAGGATGCCCCTGATGTCTTCCAGAAATACCTTTTCTTTTTTGCCTTTCAGTACAACCATCTTGTTTACTCTGGCAGCAGGACCTTGCTGTGCGGTCCTTGGTGCGGTAGCCCATTCTTCAAGTTGCAGGGTTAAAGCCGATTGGGCTATCTTTTCGGGAATAGGGTTGTCCAATACAATTCCCAGGGTACTGTCATTGTTACTGGTAGTTAAGACGGGCTTCTGAGTATGTATGAAGCTAAGGATAGCCTTGAGCTCAGTGTCTTTTAATTGTGTCTGCGCCGGCATAGGAATTTTGTACTTATTGAACAGACTTACCGCTCTTTTATCACCGGAAGAGATCAGTTGTTGCGGATTGCGGACGAATTTAGTTAGCCATTGATAGGATACCTCCGCCGTAACGCCCGACAGATTTGGCCCGATACCCTGCTGTTTGAAATTATGGCAGGAGGCGCAGTTTTCCTGGAAAAGTAGCTGACCTTGTGAAATGACCTGCTTGCTGCTGCTATAATTATTATTGGCAGACTGAGCACTGGAAGAAACTGTCCAGCATAATAAAAGAAGGGTAAATATATGGTGTATAGACCTGTATAGACAGGGAGCGATTTTATAAGTTGCTTTTCGGTTCAAAAGAAAGGTATAGATTTGGTTAGAAGCTGTTAATTTATTTCAGCGATAAAGATACTTATTAAGTATGTTTTTGTCAGCTGAATATCGTTGATTTTGAATAAATAGTTTAACTTTATTGATGCAATTATGAAAAGAACCCTCCTGTTATTTGTGCTTTTTCCATGCTGGTTAGCAAATGCACAAAGTGATAAAATGAAACCCATCTTTAACGGTAAGAATCTGGAAGGCTGGACAAAGTTTCTGCAGAAACAAGGTGCCACTAAAGACCCTCAAAATGTTTTCAAAGTGGAGAACGGTGAACTTCATGTTTCAGGACAGGAGTTTGGTTATGTGGCGACCACTAAAAGTTACCAGGACTTTCACCTGTCGCTGGAATTTAAATGGGGTGAAAAGAAATATCCGCCCCGTGAGCGCGACAAGAGAGATGCCGGGATCTGTTTTAATGTGGAAATGCTGGGCAATAAAATCTGGCCGAAGTCTGTTGAGTGCCAGATACAAGAGGGTGACGTAGGCGACCTGTGGTTAATAGATAGCGTAACGGCATTTGTGGACGGAATTAGCACCGAACCTAAAGATTATGCACAGGTAAAGAAAATAAGAGATGGAGAGTTGCCGCATGGGGAATGGAACAGGGTAGAGGTGATCTCAAAAAAAGGCAAGTTTAGTTTTCTAGTAAACGGAATATTGGTGAACGAGGGTGAATACATGAGTGTAACCAGTGGCAGGATACTACTGCAGTCTGAAGGTGCTGAGGTATATTACCGGAATATTAAAGTGGAAGAATATACGCTATAGTCTACTGTCGTTCGTGGTTCAACCAGCCGTTATGACTGTGCCATCTTCCAATGTGACAGATCTTAAGATTACTTTTATGTGATCGACTCCGGGGAAAGAGCCCAGTTGAAAACTTGATGTGCTTACTAATCCGGGATCGAAAAATCCGGTTGCCTGACAACCAATGAACGTACTGCCTTGTGTTGCTTCCTTAATGATCTGATCATCTTTATCATAGCATGAAACATCGAATGTCACATACTTTAATGTCTTGGTAGAATTATTTTTAAATGTTAGGTCAACGGTGACAATACCCGCGGAAGTTACATTACTGATCTTGGAGTTTTGAAGTGTTATATATGAATCTGCAATTTCTTTTGCGGCCACGATGTAAGAATTGCTGGTAAGCGTACCTATGGAAGCTTGAAAGACGTAATCGCCGGGTTTATCGGTTTTAAAGGAAGTTCCTGAAAAGGGGGTTCCACTAATAGTCAATTTATAGGGGTCGTTCAACACTTTACCAGTTATGTCAGTAACCCTCACTCTAAACACAGCTTCGTCTTTATTGTTGGCTTTAATGATTCCCAGATATCGATCTGAATCAAGAATTATTTTGAACGGTTTTCCTTCAACTTCATCAGTGGCCCTGATCATAATTTTGTTGCTTTGCAAGCTGCCGAAAGAAGCCTGAACAGTATATTCTCCTTTTACAGCAGTTTTAAAGGTATTGTCACTTGGAGTTTCATTCACTGTGAAAGAGCAGATTACAGGTAGAACTACCCCATTTATATCGGTCACCTTACAATGGAAGATCACTTCCTGTACATCGTTGGCCATAATTTCAGCCCTGTCTGCACTCAGCTCAATTTTGTGGGCACTGCCGGCCTGATCGCCAATAGCGGTGACAGTATAGGTGTTGCTGACAATTTTACCAATTGAGGCCTGGAAGACATAATTTCCAGGGGTGCCAGTTTTAAAAGAACTTCCGTTATATTTTTCACCATTGAGCATTATATCGCAGGAAGTATTTATCTCTATTCCATTGATATCTTTAACGCTACATTTTAAATTCACTTCTTCCTTATTGTCCGCCTTTATTGTGGTTCCGGAGTTGTCGGAAGAATTTATTGCAAAAATCACTATAGCGTGAGGTGCTGGTGCTTTAGGATCAGGCTTTTTACAGCCTGATAACAGCAAAATGGTCGCAAAAAACAGCAATGATATTTGTTTCATAGGAGTAATGACTAGCATAAGTTTTCAGGTGAGGCGCTGAGAACTGGCCCGGGATATCCTAGTGGCCTTACTATAAAGATACGAAATTTCTGGAGACAACGTCCTGCCTTAATGCAAATTCATACACTTTAGAGAGGGAACTGGCGAAGATGCTGAAGCATTTCATCAATCTGGATGATTCAAAAATGCAGTGATCAAGAATGTAAAAGAGGATGTTTAGCCAGGGGTTCGTTCCCTGGCTAAACATCCCAATAATGTGTTCGGTGGATATTGCTGGGCGCAATTAACTCCACCCGTACTTAATAACCCGGGTTTTGAACCAAATACCCTGGCAAATTAGATGCGCCATCAATTGCCGTTTGAGGAATAGGGAAAAGTCTTTTTCGCACATCAGTGTTCTTTTTTTCTGTCCAGATACCTTCGTATTTTCCGAAACGGATCATATCTGTACGTCTGACCATCTCCCAATAGAACTCAAATCCCCTCTCCCTGAATAAAAGGTCGAGTGTGATATTAGTAAGCGGTGCCGCAGGCGTAGTCGCTGTTCTAGCTGCTCTAACCATATTAACATCAGCTAAAGCAGATGCATCGCCTTTCCTAAGCTTTGCTTCAGCACGCATCAGATAAATATCTGCAAGACGCAGGATAATGATATCATGCTCTCCAAAATTTCTACCACTTACTGAAGTTTTACTAAACTCATATTTTGAAACACGATAACCCGTGTTGTAATTACTTCCAGCAACTGTGTAGTCCACAATTTCTGTGAAATCCACGGCCAGGGTAGGTCTGCTACGCGTATCATAGAAAAGCTTGTCCACTTGCATCTTTCCATCTGGACATTTTAAAAACACACCATTACGTCTGATTAAGCCATATTGTTGTCCACGTAAGATCCCGCGATTGATATTAAAGCTAGCAGCATCCACGCAACCAGTAGCTGATGGCAGATTTTGCTTGAAAAAACGAGGATCTGCAATGGCAGGATCCACCGCGCCATTCGCCTCAACCCAAGTTCTGTAGAAATCTGAAGTAATAGCCGGACCATCTGTTCCATTCGCACCTGTATATGCGGGCAATGGAAACTGATCGCCAGAGATGGAGAAGTACCCTAAACGGTTATGCCCGTTTAAATCAGCACGCTGGTCTACCGCAAAAATCAATTCCTTATTCGTGTGATTGTTGTCGCTAAACAATGAGAAGTAATCTGGTGATAGATTATACTGGCCAGCACTAATAATCTTATTACAATAGTCAATCGCTTTATCTAAATCATCGTTGGTAAACGTAACAGTTGGAGCATATACATTTCTGTAAACGGCTGCGTTCATGTGTAGTCTTGCAAGCAAGCCCCACACCGCTCCTTTTGTAATTCTACCCGGACCAGTAGTTGTCTCAACAACAGGCTCTATTGACAGTAACTCAGACTTGATGTATTCAACAGCCTCATCGCCTCTTAAGATCTTCGATGTTTCACTAGCATCATCTTTCACAAACACCAACCCATAAAGGTCTAACAAAAGCATATTATAATAGGCTCTCATACCTTTTGCTTCAGCTGCGAAAAGCTTAGCGCTAGGGTCAGGATTAGTTGGAAGTGCATTAATTGCTGTCACACTCCTCGATATTCCAATGAGGATATTGTTCCAGGTGTTCCTTACGTTCACATCGGTACTGATATTCTCATGCTGATGCAATTGAAGATAGATACCATTATCTCCCCAATCAGTTCCGCCACGGAAAGGCAGGATCGCCTCATCTGTAGAAATTTCCTGTAGGGCAAAATAGTTAGTATGGATAAAGATGTCTTCTAACTTAGCATATACAGGAGCTATGATACCTTCGGCCTGTTGTTTATCATTAAGCCCGGCAACAGAAGATTCGTCGAGTACTTTTTCTTCCAGTTTCGAGCAACTGTAAGTTGCTGTCAAGCCTATAAAAGCTAGCAACAGCATCAATATTTTATTTTTCATACTTTATGACTTAAAACGTATTACAATGAGAAATTTAGACCAAAAATTACAGTTCTTGCTTTCGGATAGCTTAAGAAATCAATTCCGTAAGAAGACACACCGTTTATAGCTCTATCGGCATTTACCTCAGGATCATAACCAGTATAATCAGTAACAACAAAGAGATTCTGACCGGTTACCGACAACCTGATGTTAGAAAACCATTTGTTGATTCCTAAATCCTTGGTATTAAAAGTATAGCCCAACGAAGCGTTGTTAAGCCTTAAAAAGGCTCCGCTTTTAAGATATCTGGTGGTTACCGGAGTAGCATTGTTTAGCGATTCGGTAGGATCTGAAATAGCTTCAAACGTGGTATTCGTATTTTTCGCCAATCTCAATTTTGAGAAGCTTACGTTCTGCGTGTAATCATAGATCTTGTTGCCAGCTACACCGTTAAAATTGACACTCAAATCGAAGCCTTTCAAAGCAACACTTCCATAAAAACCATAAATGGTGTTCGGTATCGCTGTACCGGCAGATATCCTGTCTTTATCAGTGATCAGCCCATCTCCATCTAAATCACGGTAAACACTCATACCTGCGGCATCCAAACCAGTAAATTCCTTTAGGAAAAATGTTCCTACCGGCTGATCATTGATGTATCCGTTAATCGTTGACGAAGTAATACCAGCACCAGAAACCGACCCTGCAGGAATAACAGAATATGGTGAATTTTTAACCTTATTCTTCAAATAGGTTAAGTTACCGCCAATGTTATACGTGATGCCGTTATCTGCTGTATGTCTGTAATCTAACTCGAATTCTATTCCCTTATTGGAGATGGTCATGTCTTTCACGTTCGACCATACTTCTGCTGCCGGCTGAACCGGATCTGCCGGAATTACCTGCAATAGAATATTGTCTGAAACTTTGTTAAACACATCTACCGTTCCCGTAAGCGCGCCTTTAAACAAACCAAAGTCCAAACCTATGTCTGTTTGTTTGGAGGTTTCCCACTGAATGTCAGGGTTCGCCAATCGGGAATAAGTAGTTCCTGCCGGATACGCTCCTGTTGGGTAAAGCGGATAACTTGCAGAGGCAATAGAGGTAAACAGGGCCTGGGTAATTTTGGGTGGGATCTCCTGGTTACCCGTAATTCCGTAGCCTCCTCTTAGTTTTAAAGTACTGAATACAGAATTCTTCATGAAATCTTCTTCAGCAATGTTCCATCCCAAGGAGAAAGATGGGAAATAGCCATATCTGTTGTTGGCACCAAACTTAGAGGAACCATCAGCCCTGAAATTAGCGGTGAATAAATACTTGTTGTTGTATTGATACGTTACCCTACCGAAGAATGATTGCAACTCATTGATAAAGGCAAATCCTCCTGGGCGGTTGTTACCTAAGGTCAAATCCTGTCCAACACCTGGGTTATAGATAGGGTCTATTCCACCAACTAGAAATCTGTTGATGCTGTTATTTCTTTGCTGTACAAAGATTTTCTGATAAGAATGCCCGGCCAATGCAGATATATTATGCACCGTGTTGGTCCAGTTATAAGTAAGATAGTTTTCGATCAGCGTATTTCTGTTGGTGTTATAGAACGTCTCTAATCTTCCATCGCGTAGGGGAACTGCATTAGGCAGATTAACTACATCGCGTGTAGCCGTAGAATTGTCAACACCGACATTCATCTTAAAAACAAGTCCTTCAATTATTTTAAAAGAAGGTGAAATATTACCTAATACGCGGTTGGTAGTTGTGATTTCTTTATCCAGATCAAAAAACAAGTATGGATTGTTAATATTCTGATAGATCGCCGTGTTGCCGTTTTCATCCTTTGCTGGATAGGTCGGGTTATTAACAAGCGCATCGCCGATTATACTTGTGATTGGTGGACGCTGTTGTTTCGTATTGTTAGCACTTAGATTAAGGTCTATCACCAATCTATCTTCCAAATATTTCTGGGTTGCATTGAACCTTCCTGAGTACCTGTCCAGGTCATTTTTCTTAATAATACCTTGCTGCTTTTGCACGCCAAGTGAAGAGAAATAGATAAGTTTATCTGATCCGCCACTCATGTTTAAATTATAATTCTGAGTTTTGGCAGTTCGGGTGATCTCTTTCTGCCAGTCGGTATTACCGCCTTTATCATCAAGAACTCCCCCTGCTTTTGGTACTTCGGTACGGAATTCATCTGCTGTTAAAACCGGTATTGATCTAGCCAGTTCCGAAACGCCATAGCTTACCACCGCACCAAGAGTCGATGTACCTGCTTTACCCTTCTTTGTAGTCACGAGGATGACTCCATTTGCTCCTCTGGAACCATAAATAGCAGTTGCAGATGCATCCTTTAGCACGTCGATCGATTCGATGTCCTGCGGATTGATAAAATTCAATGGATCGCCACCTCCAGTACTTGAATTGTCCAAAGGCAAACCATCTACTACAAATAGCGGTGAACTGCCGGATCTTACACCACCAGGTCCCCTAACGTTGATACCAGTAATACCTCCCGGCTCACCGCTTGCAGAGGTAACATTTACACCAGATACCTTTCCTTGTAACAGTTGTTGTGGCGTGTTAATGATACCTTGGTTAAAGTCGTCACTTTTCAACGACTTTACAGATCCGGTTACATCCCTTTTGTTCTGGGACCCGTATCCAACTACCACCACCTGCGATAAACTGGATGCGCTGGCTTCTAGTCTTACCTCAATCCTGGTTTTATTGCCTACTAAGATTTCTTGAGTTACGTAGCCTACATATTTGATCAGCAGGATTGTGTTGTCATCGGGTATACTGATGGTAAAAGCACCATTTCCATCAGTGATTACCGACTGGGAGCCGCCTTTTACCGTAATACCTGCACCAGGCAATGGCTTTCCATCTTCGGCATCCAAAATGGTTCCGGTAACCGTTTTTTGCTTAACAACTTTCGACGTAGGGCTGGTTGCAAATGTTTGCTGCGGACTTAAAACACAACAGCAAGCTATTAACGCAACGGAAAATAATTTTAGATACTTAAAATAATAAATGTAAACTTTCCTCATATAGTTAGGGTTTGTTTGTTAGTAATTTTTTTGTCGGCAAATACGCATACGCATATTAACTCAGTGTTAGTCTGAGGACACGAATTTGTTAATTATGAAGAGGGGGTTTTGGAACTTTTAAGGTAAAATTTGAATGATACATTAACAGGGTTTTTATACATTTTGATATTGCTATCCGCGGAGAGCGGGGATTCGAACCACCCGCTTTAATGCCGCTTAAAGGCTATATTTATGTATTTTACAAGTGACTCACTAAGAACTCACTGTGCGATACTTTGTTGATCTCTTATTTAAAGATAAGATATTCCTGTAAAACGGCCAAATTCCAGGCTAAATTATTTAATGAATTTTCATAAAAACAATCCCAATAAAGTCCCCTGTTGGGACTGCTCGAAACAGCATCTGGCGACTTTTGCTGCCGTTTATTTTTTACTTGGCATACTGCCATATAAAGTTTAATGCAAAAAAAAGGAGCCTATGACAACACTAGATTTAATAACTCGTGAAGACCTGCAAAAATTCAAAGCTGAATTGTTCGCGGAACTTAGAAGCATATTGCCTGCTACTGCCGACACTGCTGCTTCAAGAAAATGGCTGCGAAGTGCTGAGGTCAGAAAGATACTCAACATATCACCCGGAACCCTGCAGAACCTTAGAAACAGCGGACAACTGCGATTTTCAAAAGTCGGCAGCATGACTTATTACAAATCAGAAGACATTACGACATTGCTGGAAGACAACGTTTCCTAGACTATCCAGATTATGAAATCAGCAGATACTTTGGATCAGTTTTTAAAACAGGCTGCGGCAGACAACAGATTGTTTCCGACCTCAGCGAGCTGGTCGTAATTCAACTCCAAAGGGTAAGTTATGTTTCGACGCAAAGATCTCTTGCCGTAAAATGTGACAGGTGGCCGAATTACCTTTGATTGTAACCGAAACATGTTAGATTGTTTTACTTTCAGGAACGGCACCTAATTTAAAAGTTATCTTCTGTCTTTGTACTTTCAATAAAGTTGACTCTTCTAATCACTCTGATCAGCTTTATAGCTTTCAGAAATAAGCGAAGATTATGGCGTTTCGAAGCGTTTGCTATTAAAATACTATATATTTAAGTATGTATAAAAATCTCCGCAACCATATTGAATCGATTGTACCGCTTACAGACGAGGAATACACCTTAGTGAGCAGCTATTTTAAGATAAAATTCTTTAAAAAACATCAGTTCATGGTGACCGAAGGAGAATTGACATCTTACAATTATTATTTAGTTTCAGGGCTGACAAAGCTGGTGTATACGGATGCATCTGCCAAGCAGCACATACTTGCTTTCGCCATGGAAGACTGGTGGGATACTGACTATCAAGCATATTTTACCCAAACCAAAGCAACACTCTCCTTGGAATGCCTTGAAGACACCCAGGCACTGTGCATTACGCTCAGCGACTTTCATGAACTTTGTGGCGCTCTGCCAAAAATGGAGCGTTTCTTTCTGGAAAAGGTCACGCGAGGCTTTCTCGCTTCACAACGCCGTATCCTGTCATTGCTAACAACTAGCGTACAAGAACGTTACGAACAGCTGATTGTTCAGCATCCTGCCCTTTTACAGCGGGTACCCAAAACTCAGATTGCTGCCTATCTGGGTGTTTCAAGAGAAGCTTTGAGCCGATTGGGTCCAAAGTGATCTGCCGCACAATGAAATCGTGACCGATGTCACAGGCTGTATTGAAGTGTAACACGCAACTTTGTTCCATATCAAAAATTACAAATTAAAACAATTAATTTATATATATATGGAAAAGCGAATAATCAACCCTTGGACCTGGCAGGAACAACTCAGCTATGTTCAGGCAGTAGAAGTAAAAAATGCAGAAAGCACACTTTACATTTCAGGACAGGCGGCTGTACATACCGATGGTAAATCCAGCAATGCTGATATGCGGACCCAGCTTGGACTGGCGATTCAAAACCTCGAAACAGTGATTAGTGAAGCCGGTTACGAATGCAGCAATATAGTTAGGCTGGCGATTTACACGACCTCCTCTGATGAGTTTATCAATAGCTGTTTTGACCTGTTCCAAGATTTCGTAAGAAAGCACGGAATAAAATCCGCACTTACGCTGCTACAGGTAGTTGGCCTGAACGAAACGTTGAATGTGGAAATAGAATCCACTGTGGTGAAATAATTCATCTTGATGCTGACCTTCTATATATAAGGCAAACTGAAACACTCAATAAAAGCCACTTGAGTATAGCTCTGCTTATTTTCCGGACGCGGAGTTGGCTGACTACAGAACATAACAGGTGTCTGGGTTTCAGATATTGCTTAAAGATCCTATCTTTTTCTAGGGTTTCAGTCTAATCTAAGGCAATCCAACAGTTAGCTAAGTTCATCAGAGATAACTTATAAAAATTTTAAAAATCAAATTAGGAATTTACCTAAACGGCTAAATACAATACATTATGAAAGCAGCAGTCTTAAACGAGTTCGGCTCGGTTGAAAAGTTTGAAATATTAGATGTCCCAACCCCAAAACCGGGATTTGATGAAGACTATGAAAAAGAAAATTATATCGATGCAATTTTAGATCTGACAGACAATAAAGGCGTGGACGTTGTAATTGATACACTAGGTGGTAACACACTTTAGGACAGTGGTAAGATTTTAAGTCAACGGGGACAGTTCGTATCATTAGTTGATATTGAAAAGCCCCAAAACCTGATCCATGCGTGGGGGAAGAATGCCACTTACCATTTTGTATTTACCAGGCAGAGCAGAAACAAACTGGACGAACTCACAAAGCTGATAGAGTCCGGCAAGCTAAAGCCTCTGCTAGGCAAAGTTTTCCCATTATCGGAAATAGCAAACGCGCATAGTCTGCTTGAATTCAGAGAAGGTGATAAAGATTTCTATGGGAAGATAGGTATACAGACATATTTACCATAAAACAGAAAATGATGACAGTCAAAAAAAACAATGGATATCAACACCTGGAAGCACTTTTAACGGCTTTCAACCAAGGAACCGATGAGGTTCTGAATTTGTACAATGAGGATGCAATAGTACAGTACCCCTATGCAGCTTCACTTGGGCTGCCTTCCAGCTTTACTATGGATGATTATAAAAAGCATTTAGCCATATGTTGGGCAGTATGTCCGGTATCTCCTTGAACGGATTAAAGGTTTATGAATTAAAGGAAAGGAAGCTATTGGGCCGAGGTTCACCGCGAGACCAGTATTTCCAACACGAACGCGCTGTACCAGCAGGATTATGTAATTTATTTTACTCCGGAAAATGGAAAATTCAGTGAATATAAAGAGTACTGGAACATATTACCGGTTTTGAAATCTCTGCTCGGCAGCGAAGAAGCACAGAAAATAATCAACAATAATTAACAGGAAGAACTTATGAAAATTGCAATTGCAGGTGCCACAGGGAACATTGGCAGCCGTGTAGCCGCGAAGCTCTCCGCTAACTGGTAAAGGGGTTTAAGCAATTGTTCACTGCCAAGGAAGACGGGCTATTAAAAAATTGGATTGAAGAGGCAGTAAAGTCTGAGTGCGGATTGAAGAACTTTGCCAAAAATCTACGAAAGGACTACGAAGCGGTAAATAATGCAGTCACTACAACGATAAGCAATGGGCAAGTTGAGGGCCAGGTAAACCGGATCAAAAATATAAAAAGGAAAATGTACGGCAGGGCGGGCTTTCAGTTGCTGGGAAAAATGGTTCTCGCAAAGTCAGCATAATTCACCAAAAGTGACGAAGAACCACTTTGGAGCGTAATATGTGGCCACTTTGGATAAAAAGAAGTGGACACTTTTAGGATAACCACCAGTAATTGTCTATAATTGTTTATAATTGCATCAGAATTAAATAGCTTCGATTAGATTATATGTTGAAATTATTAATCGAGGCAAAATTTAACTTTTAACTGGGTATGACAATTTATAGTAGATTTTCAGATTTAGAACTGACATCCTTTTTAGTAAAGGGGGATCATACGGCCTATGAAGAAATCTATAACCGTTATAATGCTCTGCTCTATATTCATGCTTACAAAAAATTACATAATCGGGAGCAAGCCCAGGACATTGTCCAGGAAGTCTTTGTAACGCTTTGGGCCAAGCACAAGGAATTGCTTGACATTGCTAATATGGGAGGATTTCTGTACACATGCATATATCATAAAATTCTTGATCTGATCACACATCAGAATATCAATGAAAAACACATCTCTCAATTATCAACCTATCGGCGATCAGAAAATAGTAATACTGATTTTTTAGTAAGGGAAAGGCAGCTGACTGTTATTATCGAGCGTGAGATTAAAGAGCTTCCACCAAAAATGCGTGAAGTTTTTGAATTAAGCCGGTTTAGACATATGAGCCACAAACAAATTGCGGAGCAATTAGATGTTAGCGAAGAAACTGTAAAGAAACAAGTTAAGAATGCTCTAAAAATTCTTCGTACTAAACTGGGCCTCTTTGTTTATCTGATATTTCTGCTGCGATTTTAAATCTTCGTTTTTTTTATAATTATTTTTTTCTTACCCCTGGGTGATTTTGATCCGTCTTAGTTATAAGCATCAGGAATTAATTTACATGATATAACTATGACTAACCAAGAGTCCGAAAAATTGTTAAAAAGATACAGCAGTGGGGAAGCGACTGACGAAGAAGTAATCTTGTTGCTCTCCTGGATACAGGAATCGGAAGGACTCGAAAATCCTGCGTTCACTATTGAGGAATTGGAGTCGAATAAATTTAAAATGTGGCAAAAAATCATGTCCACAAATAAAAGCAATACCTACAAAAAATGGTGGCCTTCAATTGCCATTGCTGCATCGTTTGCTTTAATTGTTAGTGCCGGACTTTACTCTTATAAAAATTGGGCAGGAGATAGCTTAATCTTAAATGATATTGCTCCTGGAAAAAATACAGCAACACTGACCTTATCCAATGGCAGCAAAATCAATTTATCGGATGTGGTAAATGGAAAATTAGCTACTCAGCATGGGGTTACTATTTCTAAAACCAAAGAAGGAGAATTGCGATATCAAACCCAAACAGAAAAACAAAACCTTACACCAGAATACAATAGTCTCACTACAGCTAATGGGCAACAGTATGAATTGGTGTTACCCGATCAGACTAAGGTTTGGTTGAATTCTACCTCTGTTCTTAAATTCCCGGCTTCGTTTATGGGGTTGAAAGATCGAACAGTGGAGCTTTTAGGTGAAGCATATTTTGAAGTTTCTAAAGATCAGGAACATCCATTTATTGTTAAAACGGCAGAACAGGATGTGATTGTACTTGGAACACATTTCAATCTCAATAGTTATGCAGATGAGCAGGCTACAACAACTACCTTATTAGAAGGTTCAGTGAAAGTATTATCAGTATTAAATCATTTTTCGCAAACCATCAAACCAGGTGAGAAAGCAGTAAATACAGGTAAGTCAATAACAGTTGAACCAGCAAATTTACAGCAGGTGACAGCTTGGAAAAATGGTTTTTTCCGTTTTACCGATGAAAGTCTGGAAAGTATTTTGAGGCAGATTTCAAGATGGTATGATGTCAAAATCGTTTACGAAGGTAATCGCAAAGATTTTGCAAACCTTACTTTTCTAGGAGTAATCTCACGGGACAAAAACCTCAGTACAGTTTTAAAAACTATAGAAAGAACCGATAAAGTTCGCTTTACGGTAAAAGGGAAGATTATTACTGTCAAACTTAAAAATTAAGTTCGCCTGAAAAATAATCAATTATCAACAAACTAACCAACAAACTAAATGAAAAGAAACGAAAAAGACCCCTAAGGGCGAGCCAAATTCTGATCAAAAAAACAGGAGCGCTTGCAACGCTCCTGTAAATAACTGATCAATGAAATTTGAATTAACAACATTCTAAAATTGCTGTGAAGTGACATTGGCCGATGAAAGCATTGCACTTCCCAGCTTAATCAGTATTCAAATGTATAAAAATTTTACAAAACCTCTTTGTATCCTTTTAGGCTACATCGAAAAACCTATTCGGATGTTAAACCTTGTTCGTTTACAGGAGGTTAAATGTCTATGGAAAAGGTTGAATCTTATTCTAGCGATGAAATTAATAGCGATATTATTATTAACCGGGATGGTACATGTCAGCGCCTCTACTCTGGCACAAAAGATTACCATTAACCAAAAGAATGTGAGGATCGAAACTGTGCTCGATGAAATTGGGAAACAGAGTGGGTATAACTTCTTTTTAGATGTAAAAATCTTGAAGAATACCAGACCAATATCCATTAATGCATACAACCTATCGGTGGAGGAAGTGTTAAATCAATGTTTAAAAGGACAATCATTGGTCTTTACCATTGAAGATAGGATTGTGGTGATTAAAGAGAAAGAGTCTTCTTTTCTTGATAAAGTCATTGATAGCTTTAATACTCAAGATCTTCATGGGGTTGTTATTGATGAAAAAGGAAACCCTTTATTAGGGGCAAGTATAAAAATTAAAGGTACAAACCGTTCTGTAAGATCTGGTAAGGATGGGAGTTTTACCTTTAAAAACGTTGATGAAAAAGCGATCATTTCGATTTCTTTCATTGGTTATAAAACTTTAGAAATTGAAGCTGGAAAAATTAATGGTACGATAACCCTAAAAACGGATGTTGCCAAACTTGATGAAGTAACTGTTACTACTGCTTATGGCATTGAAAGAAGTAAAAAAGAATTGGGCTATTCTGTTGCTAAGGTAACTGGTGAAGAGATTAACAGAGCGAATAGTGGTAATATACTTAATGGTTTAGTAGGTAAGGTTTCTGGTCTTAACATCATGACTCAAAGTTCTGAGATGTCACCCAAAATGAGGGTGTTATTAAGGGGAATTCGTTCTTTTGGGCAAAGCAGTAATAACCAGCCTTTGTTTGTTTTTAACGGTGCGCCGCTATCTTTTGGTTCTGATGCCGAATCTGCCGACCGTGCCGTTGAATTTATCAATAACCTGAATCCTGCAGATATTGAGGATGTGACTGTATTAAAAGGTGCCAATGGAACGGCTATGTATGGCCCTGAAGGTATTAATGGCGTGATTTTGATCACCACAAAAAAGGTAAAACAAGGTGAACTCATTGTAAATGCACGGGTAAATTCTTCATATACCCGGATGGATTTCAGACAAAGGACAGATCAGCGCACTTTTGGAGTTGGAGATGAAGTCAGTTTCTTTGGTGGGAAGTCAGCAGACAGTTGGGGGCCTGCTTATGATGGTAGGATCATTTCTATCGGTTATCCTGATATAAACGGAGCGTTTCAGAAAGTGCCTTATCAGGATCTGGACGACCGCTATAACTTTTTTAACGTAGCCAGGAATACCCGTACAAATGTTTCTCTTGCACAGGGTGATGCCACTTCTACTTTGTACCTGGGATTAGGTCATGTCGATCAAACTGGTTTATTGCCTGGTGACCAGCAAAATCAGTCTACCGTTTTGTTCAATTCAGGAAAAAAAATAGGAAAGAATGCAGAGATTCTGATTAACATTAACTATTCAAGAATAGCCAGTGATAGGGGAGGTGATGTAACCAGTAAGGTTTTAAATACACCAAGTTTTATTCCTTTGCTAAGTTACAAAGATTATAAAAATTCTTATTGGGGTGGACTGGATAATTATTGGTCGGGTGTTAATCCATAT
This sequence comes from Pedobacter psychroterrae, assembly GCF_004331695.1. Classification (GTDB taxonomy): domain Bacteria; phylum Bacteroidota; class Bacteroidia; order Sphingobacteriales; family Sphingobacteriaceae; genus Pedobacter; species Pedobacter psychroterrae. The sequence goes on from NZ_SJSL01000002.1 coordinate 772,558, forward strand.
GCTGCACTTGATCTGACCAGGCAAAAAACTACAGATAACTCTTTTACCGGTAGTATTACAGGCAATTTAAAGGTACTACCTTGGCTAAGCGTTAAGGATCAGGTCTCGCTCAGCTACTGGGGACGAAACCAGAAGAAGAATGCTGCACCTATAGTGTTTTCTGATTTTGCAAGGGTAGATCCTTTTAAAAGATATGATGTTGAGCCAAAAACCGAAGATTACCTGGGCACGACTTTAGGTATCAATAATGATCTTTTATTGACTGCCCTGCATAAAACGGGTGATTTTCTGATCCGCGCAAACATAGGTAATACCATCCGGGATAATTTTGAAAAGCAGTTGAAAACTAATGCTATCCTGGTTATTCCTGTTTATAATAACATTTTTTACCGTTCTGATTTAGGGATTGGCTCGGATGAGGTAACCAGGCAAACCAGGAGTATTTCCTTACTGGGTAATGTTTCGCTTGGCTATAAGGATAAGGTATTCCTGGAACTGACCGGCCGTAATGAATGGGATTCTAAAAGGGCAAAGGTAGCAAGAGGAAAAGACTTTTATTTTGGTGCCAATACTTCCTTGGTGATGAAGGAAATTGTTCCATTTTTAAAGGATCAAATCTGGTTAAGTAATTTTAGGTTCAGGTTGTCGGCAACACATACTGCCAATATGAATATTGAGCCTAATCAAAGTGAGCGGATTTTAAATCTGGTCTTCCCTTATCCATTTACCAATCCCACTACCGGTAAATCTATTCTTGGTTACGGTATATTGACCAATCCAAATCCAAATATTAAACCTGAAAAGGTATTCTCGCAAGAGTATGGTTTAGAAATGGGCTTTCTCCAAAACCGGATCCGGTTTGATGCAGCTTATTATCACCAGGTTAATAACGGGGTTATCATGCGGGTTGGTGTTCCGGGTTGGAGCGGATATCCTGATCTGGACAATGCGGGTAAGTTCAGAAACACCGGCTGGGAATTTGATCTGGGGCTTAATCCATTGGTAGAGCTTGGTGAAGACATTAATATTTCTTTAACCGGACGTTTTTCTATCAATAATAATAAGGTACTGGAGGTTTCTGATATTTATAACGGAACTTTCATTGCAAGGGATCCCAGTGGAAATCCGTTTTATGCAAGGGTAGGACGTTCTGCATTTGAATTTCCTGTTACGGACTTTGTAAGAGATCCGGAAGGGAGGGTAATTGTAGATAAAAATACCGGGATGCCCACTGTTGATTATCAAAACCCAAAAATAATGGGCAAAACATTGCCGGTATATCAAGGCGGAGTTACCCTTAACTTTAATTATAAAAGATTTACGCTTAGCACACAGGCAGATTACTCTGCGGGGAATGATCATGCGTTTGGTTCTTCTACCATATTGCAAGGTACCAGTGCACTTACACTGCTCAACAACAGGGAAGTGTTTGTGTTCCCTAACTCTGTGATAGAAGATAGTCCCGGTCATTTTGTAAAGAATACAAGTGTTGCTGTTTCCAATGCAGGCAAGGAGCTTTTCTCCAGGTTTGCTGATGCAACCGTTCATTCTATATCCAGTGCCAATTATTGGAAGATCAGGGAAATTGCCCTACAATACGAGATGCCGATAAAATCAAAATTGATCAAGAAAATGGCAGGGAGTATTTATGCGCGTGATCTGTTTTCTTTTTATCCGCATTCCAATATTTATGGAGACCCTGTTGCAAGTAATGGTCCGGGGCTTAAGACCAACCAGGTTCAGGCAATTGGTCAAAGGCAGGAAAGTCAGTCCAACAATGTTAGTGGTAGTGCAGCCGATACCAATGTTGCACCAGGAACCATTATTTATGGATTTACGTTTGGTTTATCTTTTTAACACTTTAATTCAAAGAACATGAAACGAACTTATAAAATTATTATAGTCTCAACCCTTCTGATGACCACAATGTTTCAGAGTGGTTGTAAAAAAGGCTGGCTGGATGTGAATTATAATCCTCGTGAGCTCACCAATACCAATGCAACCTCAAACCTGCTTTTACCACCCTTGCTGGAAGTTGCAGCTGCTATTCCAGGAGAGTTTGAAATCCTTTCCATGTGGTTAGGGTACTGGGCAGGCCCGACTTTGCCTCCGGCATTAAACTTAACCAATTATACTAATGTACCCAGCGGGAGCATGCCAAGCCAGACACTTCCTTTTTTAGAAGAGAAAGCTACTGCTTTGGGACAGGATTTTTACCTGGGCATTGCTAAGGTATTGCGCGCTATTGCCTGGAGCAGATGCGTGGATAAGCTGAATGATGTGCCCTATTCTGAAGCTTTTAAGCAAGCCATTTTAAGGCCTAAATATGATGACGGGAAGTCTATCTATGAAGACCTGATGAAGCAGCTAACAGCAGCAAGCGCACTGATTAAGAATGCTGAAGTTTCAAAGAATGAAAAGATAGCCGAAGCAGATATCATGTTTCATGGGGATAAAGTAAAGTGGTTGCAATTTATCAATACACTTAAATTGCGCTTGCTGATCCACCAGTCTAACCGGCCGGAAAGGGCTGCTTATATCGCCAGTGAAATTCAGACGATTAAAGATCAGGGTTCAGGTTTTTTACCTATGGGTATGGATGGAGCAGTGAACCCGGGCTGGGGATTGAACATTAAAGTTTCCCTATACTACGGATTATACTCAAGCAGTAATAACAGGGGTGGTTCCAGGGGCGATATTTTTTCTGGGGTAAATAGTGTTGATTTTGCACATGCAAATGAATATGGACTAAATTTATTAAAGGCAGATCAGGATCCGAGGATTGGATTCATCTACTCTTCTGTTGATGTAGTTTTACCTGCAGGTGCACCTGATCCATTCCCACAGCCGGCGCCCAATACATTTAGAGGCAGTAGATTTGGATTACCAATCAACTCTATTCAATATCCTTATCAAAACAGACAATATATTTCTGCAGTTGGTGGTTCCCGCAATACGGATGTGGTATCCGCCGCTTCTGCAGGAATTATTAAGGGCAATAATATGGATGCCTGGGTAATTACCAGTGTAGAAAATGCCTTTTTACAGGCTGAAGCAGTTTTCCGTGGCTGGTTAACGGGCGATCCCGAACAGGCTTATAAAACAGCCTTAAAGGAATCGTTCAGGTGGCTTAATGTAGGTGGTAACAAAGCTAATCCTTCGCTTTCGGATGCTATTTTTGATCAGTGGTATACCGCACAAGCAAGTAATCAACGGGTAAACTGGACTGCCGCTCCGGATAAATACAAACTGATAATGTTTCAGAAATATATGGCATTGAACGGAATTGACCCGATAGAGACCTGGGTTGATTATAGAAGGAACGGACGTTTTCCAGATGTTCCGGTCTCCGTTGATCCAACAAGAATTGGGAATACAATACCGATCCGGTTTGTATATACCAATGATGAGATCATCACCAATGAAGCAAATGTGAAAGCGTTAGGTGAAATAAACATGTTTACAGGTAAAATCTGGTGGATGCCTTAATTCTTAATCTTAAAAAAAATGAAATTAATGAAAACCTATATATTTATGCTGCTTACGGCCTGTCTGTTAACCAGCTGTGTCAAAACTGATGATGGTATTTTAGATTACCGGGGCATCGAAGCTTTAGTCATTAACCCAAAAGCCAATTTCCCCTCGAGAGCAATTTTTGCTGCTCCGGCTGTAGATAGTGCATTTGGGGTAACCAGGTTGAATTTAACGGCCAAATATTCTTTTCAAATGACGGCGCCAAGAGATCTTAAAATAACTTTTACACGCAACGATGCTTTGATTGCCCAATATAACCTTGCCAATGGCACTAACTATTTGCCTTTACCTGCAGATAGTTATGAGATGAACGGTACGCAGGTAGTGATTGAGGCGGGTACACAAGAAGCTGTAATTCCTATAAAGGTGATTCCGGCTAAGATCAGCGGGATAAATAAATACATTATTGCCTTCTCTTTAACGGATGCTGATGGGATTAATATTGCAGAAAACTTTAAAAGCATTATTTATACACTTAAAGGTAATAATGCTGTAGTAGTGCCTCCCATCGGTCCGGGAATTCCCATCGGTCCTGGAGTTCCCATCGGTCCTGGAGTTCCCATCAGTCCTGGAGTTCCCATCAGTCTTGGACACTAGCGCGCCATAGTGATAACATTTTTGAAAATCAAATACTCATTAAGTAATAAATGAAATCTTACATAAAAAAAATAACTCTTGCAATAGGTCTTTCCTTGCTCACTTTTAGTCAATTACTTGCTCAGGAATTGCCGCTTAATCCGGAAGTCACCAGGGGCAAGCTACCCAATGGTTTTACCTATTATGTGCAGAAAAATACCAATCATAAAAAACGGGTAACGTTATACCTGGTTAACAAAGTAGGGTCTATTCTGGAAACTGAGGAGCAGCGAGGTCTGGCTCATTTTATGGAGCACATGAGCTTTAATGGCAGTACGCATTTTCCAGGCGCTACCTTGGTAGATTTTCTGGAAAAGGCTGGAGTTCGCTTTGGCGCTGATCTTAACGCTTATACTTCTTTTGATGAGACCGTTTATCAGTTGCCTATTCCTATTGATAAGCCGGAAATGTTAAATAGCGGTTTGCAGGTAATCCGGGACTGGGCTGCTGAAGCAACGCTTGATCCAAAGGAAATTGATAAGGAGCGTGGAGTTGTACTGGAAGAAAAGCGGTTAAGAAATGGTGGACAGCAAAGAATACAGCAGCAAACTTTCCCTTATATGGTTAACCATTCCAGGTATGCAGATCGTGAACCGATAGGAACGGAAGCTGTACTTAAAAATTTTACCCGGGAAACTATTCTTTCTTTTTATAAGGACTGGTACAGGCCCGATCTACAGGCAATTATTGTAGTTGGGGATGTGGATGTTAAAGATATAGTGCAGCGCATACACAAATTGTTTTCAGATTTGAAAGCTCCTGCAGTGCCTAAACCAAGACCAGAATACACGATAGAGCTGAGTGGTAAGAATCAATTTTTGGCCGTTACTGATAAAGAAGTTCAGGGAACCATGATGCAGATTATGATCAAGCATCCGCATAAAAAGCTGCTTACTCATGCAGATTATATGGATTATATAAAAATGAATCTTTTTAACCAGGTGTTGGCGGCACGCTTTCAATCTGTTTCTCAAAAAAATGCAAGCCGCTATATTGGTGTGAGTGCAGGATTGGCGCCATTCATGGCGAATGTTGAAGCATTTACTGCAAATTTATCTGCTAGACCAGGTGAACTGGAAAAGGGATTTGCAGCTTTCTGGTCAGAAATTAGTAAAATCAAGGACCAGGGCTTTACCGCTGCTGAGCTGGACCTTGCTAAAATGCAATACCTGAATGGTATGCAGGCTATGGCAAGCGAAGGAGATAAAAAGCAATCTGCACAATATGCCCAGGAATATGTACGTCATTTTCTTAATGGTAATGCAATTCCAGGTATAACTAAGGAAGCTGAACTTACTGAAGCTTATTTGCCGGCCATAAGTCTGGGCCACATCAACCAGATGGCAAAACAATACATCAGTGAGGTAAACAGGGATGTGGTCATTATTGGCCCTGAAACTGCAAAGGCAGGATTGCCGAATGAACACCAGGTAAATGAATGGTTTGCAAAGTATGGAACAACAACTGCTCCTGCAGCTAATGCAGAAGAGGAAAAAGCGGTATTGGCACTCGCCAAAATGCCTATGATTGCTGTTCCGCCGGTTAAGGGTAAAGTGGTTTCTTCTACAAAAATTAAGGAGTTGAATCTTACTGAACTGAAGCTGAGCAATGGTGTACGGGTGATCTTAAAACCAACGACCTTTAAAAATGATGAGGTCAGTTTTACGGCTTTTAGTCCGGGCGGTACTTCTATATATTCTGATGCTGACTTCCAGACTGCAACTAACGCTGCTTCATTGATTGTTGAAGGTGGTATTGGTGATTTTAATGGAGAAACACTGAGGCAAAAGCTTAATGGTAAGCAGGCTGGAGCAAATCCGTTTATTGGAGAGCGTATTGAGGGAATATCCGGCTACAGCAATGCAAAAGAATTGGAAACTGCGCTTCAACTAACTTATTTGTATTTTACTGAGCCGCGAAAAGATACTGCTGCATTTACTGCTACGATGAGCAGGGCAAAGGCTACTCTGGCTAATCCTATAAATACACCTGAGAAGATGTTTGGAGATACGTTGACTGCTGTTATGAGCAACTACCATTTACGCATGAAATCTCCAACGCTTGCAGACCTGGAAAAAATTAACCTGGACAGGGCTTTTGAAATATATAAAGAGCGCTTTAATGATGCTTCTGACTTTACTTTTATAATTGTAGGTAACTTTGATCCTGTAAAGATCAGGCCATTACTGGAGCAATACCTTGGCTCCCTTCCTGCCACTGGCCGTAAAGAAAGTGCAAAAGATTTGGGTATACAGATCCCATCAGGGGTCATTAAAAAGACGATTTACAGTGGGGCTGAAGATAAGGCTACTGTGCAATTGATCATTAGTGGGAATTACGAGTATAGTGAAGCGCATAACATGCAACTTCAGGCCATCAAGCAGGTTTTGGAATTGAGAATGCTGGAAAGGCTGAGAGAAAAGGAGGGGGGAGTGTACTCTCCAAGTGTATCTTTAAATGTAAGCCATTCGCCAAGAACACGCTATGCTTTTGGAATTTCTTTTGGCTGTTCCCCTGCAAATGTAGAAATGCTGATTGCTGCAGTTTGGCAAGAGATTGCAAAAATTAAGGCTGAAGGGGCTTTTCCGGAAGACCTGGCTAAGTTCAAAGCAGAGAAAAAAGTAGGGATGACAAATGCATTGGAAACCAATGGTTTCTGGCTGAACTATTTGAGCAACCAATACCAGGAACAGCTTGATCCTAAAGACATATTGAACTACACTAAAAATCTTGAGAATTTGAATGGGGCCGCGCTTAAAACGGCAATAAATACCTACCTGGATGGTAAGAATTATGTTCGTGTGGTTTTGCTGCCAGACAATCAAAAGGTTATTAGATAAACTTTTCTATAGACAGGAACTACGTTCCTGTCTATAATTTTATTTTGCAAGCATCCATTCTCAGTTGGGATGGGCTTATTAAGTTAGTGCGATAAACTTTCAGGGTCATTGGTATTCTACTACTGTATCCTGGAGGAATACGTATCATTCTTTCGGAATATTTTCAAGGTTATTCTCTAAGCGCCATTTCGAAAAAGTTAAAGGTGTGTTAGGTGGATTCTGCCACTGAATTGAAAGCAAAAATGGTGAAATTTCAAAACGATGAAGCTGGACTGGGATATTCTGTAATAAGCATTCCCAGGGTTACTAGCTTCATCAAGATTGATGAAATCTGCTCAGCAAACTAGGCTAATGGTCAAACGGGTCAGGCAAAAGATATTACAGTAAACTACATCCTGAACTGGACGACGAACTGGAATATACGATCCGTAGGGCTACTATAGTTGGCGGCAAACCCGTTGCCCTTGAAAAGAAATTTCTGACCAATTCCCTGAGCGGTCAGGCTACAAAAAAAACTGGTAATGATCTACACAAGTTAACTGTGCTTTTGGATAAGTTTGATGCTGAATATCAGTCCATCCTGGTCAAAAAAGCAGCTAGGTCGTAAATGAATAAGCAGATGCAATATTCCTTAGTTCATTAAAAGATTTAGATGGAAAAACCGGTTAGCATAAATTTGCGGGGAACAACAATTTCTGAATTAACAGATTTCCGGTTTGACACGGTGGCAAATGAGCATCAGTTTTTTCAACTTACATTCAGGCGGGCATTGTTGCAGACCGATTTTGATCTGAGTGCACCCGAAAGTTTCTATAATACGCCCGTTCGGCTTAATTTTCTTACGCCATCAGGCAAGGTCCGCCAAGTTACCGGCAACATCATTACCCTGAAAGGCATAGATAGAACACGTCATTTGCCTGAGGTAACTATCGCAGGAACTTTTTACAGTCCTGTGGGTAAATTCCCGAAACTTGACCGCTTTATATGGGGTGCTATTGTATTACCATTACTGCTGATGGGATCGGTTTTTCTGTATGCACATCTTCTTAAAGACAAACTTGTAGAAAGAACAGGTACTGTAGCATCGTATTCCAGGAATTCTTCGTACAAGGGTACCAGAAGGCACGCCTTTAAGGTTGCTCCTTTTCAGGCGAGCTTCAAACGGAGTTATTACCGGCCGATTGTCAATCGCCCTTCTGAGTATATCGATGCTTTGTTTACCTCATCCTATGATGGCTATCATGCTGATAGTACCGGGCAGCCGGTGCAGTTTTTTGTTCTGGATGGGGATGTTGACAAACTATCTGCAAAGGGTGAGACAGTTCCTTTTTTCGGTCTTCGGCATGCCGGTAAGCCCTATTCTAGCTTAGACCAGTCTCTTGATATCCTGTATTATGCTAAAGATCTGGTATGGTGGTATTTCTTGTGGGTGATCTATGCTTTTGCGGAAATTGCTTTACTTGGATTTGTATTTTATTACTACAGGATGTTTGCTTTTAAAGACGACCCCCGTAAAAGGATAGTTTCTTGGAGTTTCGCTGTTTTGATTGCAATACTTAACATTCCGGTTATTTTGATGTTCATTTAAAGGTTATTGATGATGTGGTAACAATTTCTTTGTCAACGCAACGGCCATTTTCCATAGTAGGCCAATATTTTATAGCGTCCCTTTATCTTACCAAACACGAATCCAAAATAGCTTTCAGATGCTCCACTTTCTCCGGCATACTGTGCGTATAGTTCATACAGCCTGGTATTTGGATCGGTGTGTTCTCGTAAGACCGTATAATAACTGTCTTTATGTTCTGTTACTTCGCTGACTGCTTCCAGGCCGAGTTTCGGCAGTATCCGGCACACATCTTTGTGGAAGATGTCGTTTTTATAGTTGTCAAATTCCTTTTTGTCAATTGGATCGACCGGAAGTTCCTTTCCATTCGCCTGGTCTTCTTTTGCGGTAAAGAATGGGTAATGAAAATACACTCCGGCTTTTACAAAATTTTTAGCCCGTATCGCAGACTGGAGATCTTTCATCGCAAGACTGAATGCTGCCCGATCCGTGTTATTTTGAGCATCGGCATTTTGGTTCGGGTATGCTGCTGAAAATAAAAGAAAAAGTGAGCACATGAAATTCATTATGTGTTTGCTGCCTGTGCTGATCATTTTGAAAGCTTTAAGGGTTAACTGAAATCTTTGGAGATATGTTTTTAGTTCCTGGTCATAAAGAATTTGAAGTAGATGAGTAGGGCTGCATACAAAACGACCGCGATCGCCATTAAAATCCCCATTGTCAAACCCATGATTTTCCAGAATCCGATCGGGCGGGGTTTCTCACCTGGTTTGTCTGGAAAAAATTTGAACTTGATGGCTACACCGGCGATCATGCAGAGGATGATTACCCCTAACCAGCGATGACGGTAAGCCCAGTCTTCCAGGTGCAGCCATCGGGCGCTGGCTTTTTCCTGTGAGGCGATGCCGGTGGAGGTCACGTAGTGGTTGCCTAAAAAGGAAGCCCCTGCATTGATTTGGAGTTTAGATTTGTCCTGAAGATAGAAGTAACTATAAGGCCGGGCTTCCAGGGCGATTTTGCTGCCATTGAATTCCAGCGTTACTTTGGTATGGTCAAAGCCCAGCTTGCGGCGGATGACTTTCTCGATGCTGATCACTTTGGCTTCAGTAGTGACAGGAGTTTTGATCAGTGCGCTGACAAGGATGTCTCCGTTAAGGAGGATGTAGTGTCCGGCGAACATGCTGCCGATAGAGAACATGACCCAGTATCCAATGGAGTGGTACCATTTGCCGCCTGCTGAGTAGGCCAGCCGAAGGGCCGCGTACCCGCTTGGAGGAAGGAATATGATCATCAGCCAGATCCATGCCCAGCCTGGAGTCTGGTCGGTAGACATTTCCAGGAACAACCTGGACAAAATGTAGATGAACAGCCATAAGCTGAGAAAACTGAAGAGTATGGGGTATTCCAGTTTTCGGAGACGGTCTTTAGCGGTCATTCAGGTTGTGTGCTTTGATTGATTGGATTGTAAACTGAGTAATAATAACGATCCGAAGGTCAAATTGTTCGGCAATTTAGTTTATCACAATTAACCTTCTGTTATCTTTGCCTTCGATGAAAAAACAGGAGCTTCTGGATACATTTGGAAACATTGATATTTATTTGTTCGATCAGATATTGAAAGGTACTTATGATGAATGTAATATGATTCTGGATGCCGGTTGCGGAACGGGCAGAAACCTGCTGTACCTGTTGAACAGCGGCGCCCGGGTTTTTGGCGTTGATCAAAACCCGGAAGCTATTGCCCAGTTGAGAAATCTTGCCAGTGCATTTCCCCTGGTTGATGCGCAAGAAAATTTTCAGGTAGCTTCTGTCGAAGAGCTGCCTTTTGTGAAGGAAACTTTTGATCTGGTCATCAGCAGCGCAGTATTGCATTTTGCAGAAAACCTGGCTCATTTTGAAGAAATGCTGAATTCCATGTGGGAGGTGCTCAAGCCCGGAGGCTATTTTTTTTGCCGCCTGGCTTCAGAAATCGGGATCGAATCCTTGGTCCGTTTTATTGGAAACGGGAGGTATCTGCTACCTGATGGTTCGGAGCGCTTCCTTTTCAATCAGGAAATGCTGCTCCGATTTACTAAAAAACTGGGCGGAGAACTTCATGAACCCATTAAGACTACCAATGTTCAGAACCTGAGAAGTATGACCACCTGGTGCGTGCGCAAAGCGAGGTAACCTTGGATTCCAGGTAGGCTGGCTGCAGTGCGAGATATGAGAGTATGTCGGTGATTAGAACGCAAGTTTAAGTTGTAGTGGGACCTTTGTTAAATTTCCTTTGTTATCTATTGTAGCAGCCAAACTCGGCCAAATGTTAGGGGAGAATATTGATAGATTATTTAATGTTGTACTTCTTTGATCAATTTTCCATTGTTATCAAAATACTGCCATTTCCCCAATTTTTTCTCTTCGGACTGGTATAGATCGTAGTTGTTGTATTTCTCAATCGATTTTACCTTCCCATTGGGATAGTATTCCTTTTTAAGGATAAAGGCTTTGCCTGGAAGGTGATTATGATAATAGATTGAATGGTGAAGTGTTCCATTTGGGTTGTAGTAGTACCAAGTGCCAAGGTAATAGTCGGTTGATATTTCCTTGTTTGCGTAATGGCCGTGATAGCCTTTTAGCCTGACTTTTCCATTAGGGTGATATTCGACAACCAATCGCTTCCTTGCGGTGTCTGTTTGGTAATCGATAATGACATCAACCTTTGAAATTGCTGAGGCGTTGGACACATTTACGAATGTCATGGAAAGGCCAACAAGAAAGTTCAGTATCGTTAATTTCAGCCAGTTGTTTTCCATACCATAATAACGCACTGCCCTGCTTTCTATTTTAGCTATAAAACAAAAAACCGGTTTCGTCCGTTTTATTCTCAATCATTCAAATATGAAATTAAATAAAGTTCTAAAGGCAATGCTTTTTGCCATGGCAATTTTTTGGCAACTTGGATGCCTGGCACAGAAGAAAATGGATTTAGCAAAGGTCAAGTTCAACGAAGATATTAGCACCGTGATCAAAGATATTCCTAAGCTCCATGAAGGAAAATTAAGTGACAGGCAGGATATGGTATCTTATGGTTTCGACAATGAAGGTAAGTTCCTATTTGCCGGAGTGATTCCGGGACATATCGAATTACTATCCTGGAAAGGTAAATTGGTGGGTATTGCTTTCAAGATCAAGTCTTTCGCTGACCAGCAAAAAGTAGAAGCATACTTTAAGGACATTTATAAAAACGCATCTTTGCAGACCTCGAAGTTCATGAACGTATATACGTTTAAGGACGATGGCGTTGCTGCGGAACTAAGGGTGCTCATTGAAGAAAAGTACAAAGAAGGTGCCAATGGTTATCTTGATATTAAAAGGGCGGACTTCTCGAAACAGTTTGAGGCGATCATAAAGCGGTAGAATTTTTATGCCCTAATTGTTGCGCCTTTAAAATACCTTAATTCGAAATAAAGATTAATTTGGCCATCTAATTAACCCAATGAAATACCTGATGATAATGTTGCTAAGTTTCCTGATCGCTTCTGCGGTCAGCATTGCAGGTGTATTTATTTTGCAGTCGACAAGTCTAATTGGCACGGCAGATACGGATATGAAGAACCTACCCTACGGTATTGCCATAGGCTTCAATCTTTTCCTGGCGTTAGGGACTTTTCCTGTATTTCTGAATCTGAAGGCACGGGTTAGCGACAATTTTTTCTTAAGCGCCTTGAGCTTTTTTGCAGTTCCGCTTGTCATAATGTGTTATTTCGCTTTCTCGCTGGAAGAGGAAGCATGGACTGGGGTGCTGTTCTGTATCCCTTATTTTATTATTTTATCAGTATTGTTTGTGCGTTTTCGCAATCAAAATGATGGTTAAAAGAGTTGGTATAAATAAAAATGCTATGTTACGGGTCAAAAATCTATTTATACTCATGGGCTTTCTCAGTTTTTTATGCAGTTGCGCCAGGCAAAAGCAGGGCCGGCCTCAGGCGATCGGGCTTGGGCTGTTAACCGTTAATACCCAATATCCTATCCCTTTGTATAAAAATGAGGCGGATGATTTGCCTTTTGATACCCTGAAATTTGAGATTGGTAAATCAGGTAAGACTTTGTTTCTTTCAGGTATTGAGCTACAGCCCTATTTGATAAGCGAAGGGGATTCAGATGAAGAGGGAGAAGAACATCTAAAAATGGGTTTGGTTCGGTTTGGACCGGAGTTGAAATTTGCGGTAGTGGATACCGGTGAAAAATTTTTCCGGGTGATCGGCAACCAGGCTAATATGAATGAATTTGTAATAAAGAAGGCTCCTGGGGCGGTTTATTATTCCGAGGAAAGAATGCTGTATGATAATAGCTGTATCAATTGCCCGGGTTCGAAATATAATCCGCGATGGTATGTGTTCGAAACCTGGGAACGGTATTTGAAAAGAGTGGAGTTTATTACTAAAGATAGTCTGGTCATTTATGAGGTTCCCGATGGAAAGGTGCTGTTTGAGCTTAAGGATCAGACCTTTCTTCCATTTGCGGTAACTGATGTTAAAGGGGATTGGATTAAAGTGAAAAAGGGATTTGGCAGGGAATCTAATTTCGACACTGGAAAGTACTACGATGGATGGATCAAGTGGCGAGAGGGCACCCATCTGCTGATTGATATTACCGAAAGGACTTATGAGTAAATTTGCCATAGAAGTGTATAAACGCAGCACAGAGGCCTTCGGCTTTGCCTTAATCAATTTTGCCTTTTTATTGCTTTCTGGCTGTGTTACGGATGCCAATCATCGGCAGATAGATACAGGTGTGACTAAGGTCAATTCCAGCCCGCGCCAGGTTTCATCTGAGCAGGATACACTGAAAAAGCAGAGGTATGTGCCACCTGAAATCAGTGAGGAGGCTATTCAAAAAGCGGTGATTTACAGGCGTGACAGTATTTTCCATGTGTTCAATAACATTCGGGCAGACTACCGGATTATCGGTTATGCGTTACCAGATACCAATTCCAGGAAGATGGTGTTGTTCTCTGTATTTACATCCGATGTAGAAGGCAATCTTTTTCAATGTCCTTATGGGTCATATTATGATTCTGCGCAACGAGATGAGCTCGTTATCAAATATACCGGTGAGCGGGGCTCTTTTATTGTAGCTAACATTAGCGGGGAAAATAGGCAACCTGCAACAGTTTATTTCCAGAAGAAATGGGTGGAGTTCGATGATTAAAACATTCTCGGAGTAATGAACCATGCTGCGATCAGGGCGACCAAACCTGTGATGAGCAATCTTAGGTGCAGCTTCTTGTCTGCCGCAGTCTTGCTGATTGAATAACTGATCAGCATCCAGATCAGCCATATAATGATGAGTGCAAAAAGAAGTGAGCCGTAAACCAGGCCTGATAAATCATATCCGCCACCGCCAACTCCGCCACTCGTGCCGCCGTCATGTAGAATTAGGCTAAGGATGACGAATGGAACGATCAAGAAAGAGAGTTTTAAAATGAATTTAGTGCTGTTCATCGTTTTAGGCTTGATTTAAATGTTGATTGGGTTAATGATTCAGGTTTCTCCATTGCTCCAGGCTGAGTTCTGTATTTTCTGCCGCGACCAAAACTGTTATTTTGTATATGGGATAGGTGTATACACGGAACATACATAAACGGGAAAAATTATCTTCTCCATGTGTTCCGGTTTCAACAAGGTAGTAATTTTTTCCGTCGGCAGGTCTTTCAGCAATGACCACCTGGTCTGCTCCGCTCTGTACTTCCGGTAGATCCCTGATATCCTGTAAAATTTTTTCTTCTGTAATGGGTGCTACGAAGGGTTTTCCTTTGATGGGTCTAAAATGTGACATGCGGTTTGCTGCAAATTTACTGTCGTTATCACCTGCTTGAACGAGCGTATCTTTGAACCATTTGACTTCAAACAGTCTGTTTTTGAATTTTTCATTGATCATGCTGTCAGTGACCAGGGTGACGGTATCTTTTGAGGAGTTGAGGAATATGCAGGACCAGTAATCAAAGTTGCCTTCAAAGTGGATGAATTGCAAGGTGTCGGTATGGATTTGAGGCTTAGGGTTCGGGCTGACGGGAATGGCCTGGCTACCCGTTGGAGTTTGCTGCTTAGCTTTATCGCCATTACATGCAGCAAGGAGTAGGGCAGAGGCTATGAATAGGTTGAATCTGGTCATTGGCTTTTGGAAATTACTCTGGTAAACACTCGTTTGTCCCATTCTAGTGTTTTTCCTGAATCAATTGACTTGGTCAGGTAGATGAGTGTATTGTTTTTGTATAGGATTTCACTGTAAGGTGCGCGGTGCTGGGTGTCTTCCGGCATGATGAGCTTCCCGTTTTTGATAGAGCCTTGATAGATATCTCCGCTTTCTCGTTTTTGAAATTTGCTTGTCCAGTCTGTAATCGTTGCATAACCATACTGAAAGGATATTTCCAGCTGCCTGGTTGTTTGCTTGTCGGTCCACAGGCCAGAGTACAGTTTTTCTACCTGCTTTTGTGTTTGCTTTTGATTGGACTGTGCCTGGCTGGTCCCTGTTGTGGTCAAGACAACAATAATCCAGATCAGAGATTTAATTCGGTTGATCATTTTGCATGGGTAAAGAACCTGATGTTCCTGTCGATTCTATAACAATGAGCATGGTCACAAAGTTTTTTGGTGTGTCTTGCAGTTCGGTGCTGTTCTTTAGTTCTTCAGCTTTTTTTGGGTACTATTTGATCCGGAATATGATTGGTTCGGCAGTTTTCTCTAGATTTGTTGTAAATGAAGCTGCTTTGTCAACAGATGATACAACGTTAAAAACAGTACAGGCTTTTCTTGGAGCTATGGGAGCGCGAAATCTCGATGCGATTGTGGCACTGTTTGCGGAGCAGGTGGATTGGTATATTCCTGGTAACGATAAACTTGCCCCTTGGCTGGGAAAGCGTACGGGTAAAAAAGCTGTGCGCGATTTTTTTGCTTTGCTCGCAATGACAGCTAACGCTAGGGCAAACGCGGAAGTAAAGTACCTGTTCTGGTAGTTCACCAGTGAATTTTAGTTAGATTTATTCCGTCGGTTGTTGTCGGGCCTCTAAAATTTTGTTAAGATCACGAATCATCGCGTCAAGCTTTTTAGCTGATGAAGCTATGTTTTCTAAGATGGGTATTATCTCTTCAGCCGGACAGGGATCTCGGTCAGTTGCTAATGGCAGTAATCCCAGGATGTTTGCAACCGGGGAACGTAAATTATGAGAGACGATGTGCGTGAATTCTTCCAGTTCCCGGTTACGGTGTTGAAGGTCGATTAATGTTCGTTCCTGTTGAAGCAGTGCGTTTTTAATTTGGGTGATATCGCGGTTAATTCCCAGCAGGCCAATGACGACATTGGCTTGATCGCGGATTGGGATTTTGGTTGTTAAGTTCCACTTAACCTCATTGGTTTGCTTATCTATATAGTGTTCCTCATGATTGATTAGCGCCTCAGCCGTTTGCATAATCTTGCTTTCATTAGCCAGAAACCGTTCGGCAGCCTCGGTGGGATAGAAATCAAAATCCGTTTTCCCGATAACCTCTTCCGGACTTGCACACCCTGCGTTTTTAGCGACCGGCGTATTACATAATAAAAATTTGCCGAGCCTGTCTTTTAAATAGATTTGGTCAGGCAAATGTTCAATAACAAGCCGGAACAATTCGTGTTTATCTGCAGAATTATCTTTGCTAAGAATTTTATCTGCGAATTTGCTACCGGCGGCATTATAGTCAGGCAGATTACCGTCTTTTAAATTATCGTTTTTTGTCATAGGAACAATCTATATCTGGTGAGATATTTGGGTTGTATAAAACCGAAAAGCGTATTAAGATACCTGTTAATTCGGTTACTGCAAAATATACCGTTGAGTAAAAAAAAAAATAATAGTAGTGCTCCCCGACAGGTAGGCTCACCAAAGTAATGTAATGATAGCGAGTATTAATTTTCTTGACCACAGTTTGCTGAAAATGTGATTGTTATCATCCTATAGCCGGGAATTAATCGTGAGATTTGAGAATTAATATATTCAACTATGCAGCTTATTTATAAAATTATGAAAGTATTTATCAATAAGCCGTCCAAATCGTTGCAGTATTTGGCAATCACTAAACGTTGGGTGACAGATCTGGATTCGCACCGGATTAATGTAGGTTATCTCGAACGTTTGCATGATGACTTCGTGAAGTCAACTGCGCCACGTTATAGCGCTGAGCTCGCCGAAATCAAAAGAGATCTCTTTATGATTAGCGAACAAGCAGGTAAAACTGAGACCCTCCTTTTTATGCACATTAACCTGCTAGAACTGATGATCAACGATTCAATCCCTGAGGACACTGTGAGCTTAAACGCGAAACATAACAGGCTGGACTATTGGATGAGGGACCTTGCCGTGGTTGTCTATAAGACAAAGAAACATCTGTTAGGTCTAATTGAAGTGGTGGTCTTCTGAAAGTATTCTGGAAACCCAGGTAGAATTGCCGCTGATGAGTAGGTCGAGCATGTGGTGCAGGATTATAACACCGTTGGACTTTCCCTAAAAGTGCATCTGGTGAGAAGCAGAATGAGCGAAGCCGATTAGCAAGCGGCCCAACCGAATTATTTTTGCTGAATAAATGCGATTCCTTAAATTAGTAACCTATCAGAACCAATGGCAATACGCGTAGCAATCATGCGCAAGATCTTTCCCGGAAGACAGAAAATTTAGAGAATCTCTGCGGAATTTTTTGGAGCAATCATTATGATGTCTATAAGGCTGTGCATAAGACAAAAGAACACCTATTTGATATAATTGAAGAGGTGGTCCAGAAAGAGGACTAGTAACCGCAAAACTAAGTCTCTATTGACTAGTAAAATTGCGTTATAATAAGTTTTTCATTTTTCGTCTCTCACAGCGTTGTAATCATTTGGCCTGTTTTATTAGGTCTCTGGATTACTTCCCGAATTTATAGTTTAGTGTTATAACCATTTGTCTTGGCGGTTTCACGTCGAAGAGATTGAACTGCCAGGGGTTTAGGTAACTGATTTGGTTGGTAATATTCATCAGGTTGAGCTGCACTCCAATCTGCCTTTGCTGATAACCAACAGCGGCATCCCAGGTGTACGCATTTGGCATTAACAGGTTTGGGTCGTTGTCAATTCCAGGGTAAGAATTTCCTTGATAAAAAACGCCGGTACTGGCACTGAATCCTTTCAGGAATGCCGGGTGCTCATAATTTATCCAGTAATTGAAGCTGAATTTTGGTGCATTTGGGAGCCGATTCCCACTTGGATAACCAGGATCGTTTACTACTCTGGTGGAAATTATCGCTAAGCCTCCGTTAGTGGTGAGAAAAGGGAAAAGTCTTCCGTCCATCTCAAATTCGATTCCCTGACTTCTATGATGGCCCTGGTAATATACATTGTATTCATCGAAATTTGGGTTCTCAGGGTCAAGGTAAACATACCCATATGGTTTCTTTTTGTTAATTAAGAACACGGCCATAGTCATGCCAAAACGGTTTTCCATGAAACTGGTTTTGACTCCAAGCTCAAGCTGGTCGCTTGTTGTAGCTGGTGGACTCGAATATTCGAGATAGTTTTTAGCAAATATATCCGGTGAATTGACTTCAAAGCCTTTAGAGAAAGAACTGTATATAGAATAGTTGTCCGCAGGTTTAAAGATCAAACCAAAGCGCGGGATAACCATAAACTTGTCAGTTACATCATCTGCGAGCCCTTCATATTCGGTGCCGCCTACTTCTTTTGGCAGGTATCGGTTTCCTTGAGATGTTGAACCCAGCCTGAGTCCTCCGTAAACAAATACCCGGCCGCCGGGGAGACTTACCTGGTCGTGAAGGTGGATGCCTTTTCGTTTTATAATCATCTGGTAAGGAAGTAATGGAGATTCAGCGGGTTCAAGGCTGGTTGAGCGGCTTCCAGGGGGTGAGAATATATTGGCCATATCTAAAGAGTCCAATTCTCCGCCATTGGTATGGCGAGAGCTGCTACTTTGATACTCTAGACCCAGAGAAACATTATGCCTCGCCTTCCCAGTGAAGAACATTCCCGAAATTTCGGCAGAAAAACTCCTGTTTGCGGAATTCCTGTAAAAGCCGTAACCGCGCCTGACAAAGTCGCCTTCGGTGTTCGGCTGATCAAACCAGATGCCAAACGGGCGATTGGTTGTCTTGCCGTTAAAGGCCATCGCTTTAATTCTCCACAATGGGGTTAGCTCATAAGTCAGAGTGGCGAAATAGTGATTATTGTTATAAAGGTATTGACGTCGAGGCTCACCGAGGTAGAGTGACGGTGGCAAAGTCCTTAAGCCTTTGGCGGTGCCGTCCGGAGATACAAGCCCAGCATCATCAGTTGCTTTTGAATTGTTGAATACTGCTTCCAAATTTAGGGTAAGCTTACTTGATATATCCCAGGCGATAGCTGGTGCAGCAAAGGCAATGGTAGATGATACATGGTCCCTGAAGCTATCCTTTTTTTCTAAAGACGTATTGAGCCGGTATCGCAGCGACCGGTCTCTTAAAATCGGACCTGTGATGTCCAGCGATGGGCGAAGCAGCTTCCATGAACCTGTCTTTAAATTTAGGTTCGCTGAAAAGTCAGCGAGTGGCTTCTTTGTCACAAAATTCATCACCCCTCCTGGTGCTGCATCGCCAATAAGTATTGAGGCTGGTCCTTTCAGGAATTCGACCTGCTCGATATTGTCTGCGTAGTGATTTCCCCAGTTCATCACCATCATGCCGTTCCAGCGGTAATTCTGGGTCTCGTTCAGATCAAAACCCCGGGCGTTGAAAAATTGGGTGGAACCTGCGCCACTGTAATTACCTGTAAAGGTTAGACCGGCAACATTTCTTGTAAGGGTAGTCAGATCAAAAGCGGCTTGCTGACGGATCATTCGCTGGCCCATTACTGAAATCGCCTGTGGGACATCGAGAACCTGCACGCGTGTAGGGGTTACAGTAGTAGTTTGCATCTTAACCGTAGATATTACCACTTCTTCCATTTGTGATGGGCTGGCTACTAAGCGGATTCCGATTTGGGTAGAGGTATTTGCTGACACCTCTACCATTACTTCGTTTTGTTTGAAGCCTACATAACTGAAGGCTAGCCGATAATTGCCTTCAGGCATTTTAAGGGTGAAATTTCCCCGCTCATCGGTCAACGTTGCAATCCGTGTCTCACCGCAATGAATGCTTACCCCTGACATGGGAAGTGAGTTTGAGTCGGTAACTTTCCCGACGATGGTACCATGTGGCTGGGCTGATGCGATCTGATGAATCACTATAAAAAAGGCTAAAATAGACAAGTGTCTCATAAAGATTTATGCATGGTTTTAAGTGTGTTGATGAGCACTTCAATATTAATCGGCTTAGATAAAAAGCCATTCATCCCCACTCGCAGACAGTCTTGTCTGTCTTCGGTGAGTACGTTTGCAGTCATGGCAAGGATTAGTGGCCTTTCGCCGTACCTTTCCCGTATGCGGCGTGTGGTTTCCAAGCCGTCCAGATTCGGCATCTGGATGTCCATCAGAATCAGGTTGTATGATTTTCTCTCCATCATATCTAATGCTTTCAGGCCATCCTCGGCAAGATCAGGCGTATACCCAAGTTTTTGCAAGACCTTGAAAATCAATTTTTGGTTCATGATGTTGTCTTCAGCGACCAATAGATCATAGGGAAACTCCGCGGCGACACCAGCTGCCAGGTCGGATTTTAAGTCTTTTTTAGAATTTTCTGATTCAGTTTTCAATGCTGATTCTTGTTTAATTCCGCTTTTGCATAGGATGTTAAAAGAGAAAGTGCTGCCCTTGCCCAGGACACTTTCCACTGATATTGACCCACCCAGCAAGGTGATCAGTCGCTCGCAAATGACAAGGCCCAGACCAGAGCCGCCATATTTTCTTGCGATGGAGGAGTCAATTTGATTAAAGGCAGTAAAAAGCCCTGAAATTTTGTCGTATGGCATCCCAATACCAGTATCTTTTATGTCGAAATACAGTCGCCAGGTATCATCTTGATTTTTTGTTCCTTTTACCGTGGCTGAAACCTGTCCAGCGCTGGTAAATTTAATAGCGTTCCCCACTAAATTTGTCAGTACCTGCTTTAAACGGTAACTGTCGGCCCAAATTTCTAGTGGAACCAAATTGTCCAGCTCTAGCTTCAGCTCAACATCGGTATTGGTTTTTGGTACGACCAAATCGAAAACCTCATCAATACATCTGCGTAAATTGAAATGATGGGGATCCAGCTCCATGTGGCCGGATTCAATTTTGGTAAAGTCCAGAATGTCATTAATCACGTTCAAAAGCGAGTCCCCGCTATTCAAAATCGCTTCGGTATATTCTGTTTGCTCGGCCGTCATTTTCGTTTGTTTCAACAGCGTTGCCATTCCCAGTACTCCGTTCATCGGTGTGCGAATCTCGTGGCTCATTGTTGCCAGGAAAGTACTTTTGGCTAGGTTTGCCAGGTCCGCCTCGCGACGGGCCTTCTGTTCTTCGGCCTTTTGCTGTTCCAAGGCTAAATTAAGCCGCTCCAGATCTTCTGCCTTAGACCATAGGTCATCTGATTGTGATTGCAATTCTTCTGATTGAACCTGGAGTTCCTCTGACTGAGTTTGTAATTCATAATTCAGCCGATGAAGTTCTGCCGCCTGTGTGCTCAATTCAGCAGTCCGATGCTCTACGAGCGACTGCAACTGTATTTTTTGCCGGCTCAGCAGCCGTATGCGGTATTTATAGACGGCGATCATTATCGCGATTATACTTAAAGCGACCAGGATCCTGAACCACCAGGTCCTCCAGTATGGTGGTTTGACGACAATCACCAGTTCCGCTGGTGTATCAGTCCAGACACCATCATTGTTGGAGCCTTTCACATGAAAGACATAGGTGCCAGGTTGCAGTCCTGTATAGGTTGCTTCCCGGATATCAACGGCATAACGCCACTCTTTATCGAAACCCTCTAGCTTGTATGCGTACCGGTTCATCGCCGGCATAGTATAGTCCAATGCGGCAAAGCGAACGGTGAATACAGATTCGCGGAAGCTAAGAGTTATTGTCTTGGTAGTAGAAATCGATTGTTTAAGTGGCGATCCAGGAACGTTAACAGCCATTGGTTTATTGAACAAGTCCAGGCCGGTTAGTAGGATTTTGGGTTTGTTTGTGTTGAAGGCCAGCTGATCTGGGTTAACCAGGTTGAAGCCGTTGATGCTGCCAAATGCTATTTCACCGGACTTCAGACTTACACCCGAGTTAAAATTAAATTCAAGGGTTTTAAGGCCGTTGTAAATATTGAAATTTCTGAACAGTTTTTCTTTCGGGTCCAGGCGCACAATGCCTTGGTTGGTGCCGAGCCAGATGTTGCCCTGCCTATCTTTTGAAATATAATTTATCGTGTTGTTGACCAGACCATTTTTCTCGTTGTAAGAAGTTATGTTTCTAGTCTTTGCATTATAATAAGCAAGGCCTGCTTCCATCGTGCCGATCCACATATTTCCATCCTTGTCGGGATAAAATGCACTGATTACATTTTTTTTAAGTGCGCTGTTACCAGAGTTTAAATGAGTAAAAGTTTTTGTCTGTGGATTAAGGACGGATACCCCGTTGTAATAACCACCGACCCATATGTTTCCCTTACTATCCTCAGCGAGGGCTTGAACGGCATTGTCAGCAACCGTGTTCGGGTCTCCGGGTTTGTGAAAGAAACTCGTTATTCGTCCACTATTGGGATCGAGGAGATTCAGTCCGTTATCTGTCCCAATCCATATGTTGCCTTTATGATCTTCAAAAAGAACGTAAATGGCATCGCTTGACAGAGCAGCTAGATTGTCTCCTTTACGGTAATGCCGGAAATTACCGCTTGCAGGGTCGAAACAGTCCAACCCGCTATTGAAAGTGCCCACCCATACTTTTCCGCTGTACTTGCTCACCAGGACTGCAGTTGTGTAATTGCTGGCAAGGCTATTTTTATCAGTTTTTCTATAACCGAAATGTTGGTATGAATTGTTCTTCCGGCTGAGGTAGCTCAGGCCTTCGTCAGTTGCCAGGTAGATATTTCCCTTTCGATCTTCAGACATGCCACGGATTATATTTTTTGCACTTGGATTACTTTTCAATGAAGAATTAAAAGATGGAAATATGGGCAAATTTTCATCGTGTTTAAGAATGCCCTGACTGGTTGTGCCTATCCATAGGATACCAGAATCGTCGGCAAGGAGAGAATAGATCCCATCGTTCGGCATTAGATTATCTTCCGGTGTTCGGTCGCTTACTGAGACCAGTTTTTCCGATGTCGCATCAAACAGTTGTAAGGTCGTGTTGGTGCCGAGCCAGAAATTGTCCGGTCCTTTTTTAGCGATGCAGAACACCGGGTTGACACTCACTTCTGAGAATTCGTCAGGGGTAACAGGGAAGTGACGAAAGGTTCTGGTGTTTCTTTCTAGAACTTTCAAGCCCTTGTTTGTTCCCATCCAGACCCGGTGTTTACTATCCTCTGCGATCACGTTTATAGCGTTATCTGCATACTTATCTCCCTGGGGTTCAATAAAAGCATCGAAAGTTTCTGATTTGCGATCAAGCAGAAAAAGTCCGTTTGAGGTACCGACCCATAGGTTATTTTTGATGTCTTCGTAGATCGACAGGATAAAGTTATCACTTGAAGTATTCTTACTTTCCGGCTTAGGATAGTAGCGGAGGAATTTTCCGGTCTTTTCATCTCTTCTGTTTAAGCCATTACTGGTCCCGATCCAAATATTAGATGCCCGGTCCCTGTACACCACATTGATTTTATCGTCACTTAAGGAACCCGGATCAGAAGCCTCATGTTTAAAGCTGCTAAAATTTTCGGCGGACCTGTTAAATCTGCTGAGTCCGTCGATGCGTGTACCAACCCATAAATCGCCGTTCTTATCCTCGGCCAGGGTCGTAATAAAATTTGATGGTAAAGTATATTTATGATCAACCCGGTGTTTATAAGCAGTGATTTTGTACCCGTTATACTTATTTAAGCCATCTTGTGTTGCAAACCAAAGTAAGCCGGTCTTATCTTTAAAAATGCTGTATACAGAGTTTTGTGATAGGCCCTGACCATTATTGAACGTTGTGAGGCTTATATTTTCCTGAGCATTCAGTGTAGTTGTGAAAAACTGCACAAAGAGGATACTTGCCACCAGAAATTTCCTAAAGCAGTTCATAATCATACGGTTATAGATACAAAAAGCAGGTTTGAATTTATCTCTGCATAAACATACAATAAACTAACCGTTCTCTTCTATAAGGACCGCTATCTAAAATAAATCTAAATTATACCGCAATCATCCGGCAGATGATGATGCATAGCTGTCGATGATCTTGTCCATTTCTTCCAGCATTCCTTTTCGTTGAAGGATTTCGCGGATGACTGTTTCCATATTCACTCCTTTATCTAGCTGATCAAAGTACTGTCGAAGTTGTTCCCTGTGATCGTATTCTTTTACGGTTAGTGCGAAGTGCCCTTTGGAAGTGATGTACTGGGCAAAATCGTAATCCGTATAGTCATCCTTGCGGATTGACCAGTTTTGAAATGCCGCTTCCAGGCTTCCCATTTCCTCGTCATCAACCCAGAGACTGATCTCATAGGGATTGCCTAATAAATTAAACTGGATCGTTTGGAGAACTATGCTCATCTATAAATTTTTAGAAAGATAGCTAATGCGCGAAAAATGTCAAAGCCTGTCGTGAATCCCCCGCTAAAATGTCGTTTTATGGGATGCAAGTGTCTTGCTTTGGTTAGTAAATTTGTTTACAGCATTTAATCAATGGATATGGAAAATAGGTTGGCGATTGCAAGGTTATTCTCAGGAGGAAAATTTGGTCAGGTTGCAGATAGGTTAGCTGACGAGGTTGAATTTCATATTTATGAAGACCACAAGCATTTGATAGGTAAGGCTCAAGTACTGGAGTTTTGCAACGGGATAGCCGAATATTTTGCCTCGGTCGAAACGGATTTCAAAGAAAGAGGGAGTGTGGCCAGTGAAAGTAAAGTAGTGATTTATGGTTACGGAGCGTTTAAAAGGAATGGCGAGCTGGTGAATGCAGTTCATTCCTGTGATGTATATGAGTTTGATGGGGAGGACATGATCATACAAATTCACTCTTATTGTAATTCAGGCAACAGTAACGATAAATAAACAATCCGTTCAAAATGCTGTTTGGTTTTAAAAAGGAGGAATTATGCCATGGCCTAAAGGAGAATATCCACCATCTTATAAAAACCAGCCCAGGTACCTGCGTGAAAAAGCGGTTGAAATTGCCAACGAAGTGTTAAAGGAAAGCGATGATGAGGGAATCGCCATTGCCACCGGATTGAAAAAGGCAAGGGAGTATTTTCAAGATCATCCTGAAGAAAAGAAAAAAGCTGCCGGGAAATAAAGGGTTTTTTCCAAATTTAGGTATGAGGGAACTGGAACCGCCATTTGAACTGGATCTGGAGGGGAGGAAAATTGTAATTGCTGAGCACGAGATTGGTGCTAACAGGGTATTTCATGTGGATTTTAAAGGCTGGAAGAAGCTATTGGTCATTACCGTAGGCGTTGGCCTGCGAGATCAGAAGTTCTGGACGTCTATTCCACAGGGTAGGCAAGCTGAAACGGAACAAATTGGGAAGTTAATTGCGGAGTACATCCGTGCTAAAAAGAAATTATATGTGCTATTACAGCGGACAAAGGGTAACAAGGGCAGAATTTATCCAGTTGAAGCAATTGGAAAAAGCGGTGAGGGATTATGATTTTTAGATAAGGGGGTGCACAATGGCTTTAACTATGCCCTGATTGCGATCATCGTGCCGACCGATGACCGGCGGGATTTTGAGATTCAGCAAGCAGAATGGGGTTTTATCCCTGGTACCATCAACCTAGAGGCTGAAGATGAACGCTCATTTTTATTTGTTTAAAAAGCTTTTTAAAAGAGGAAGTACCTTGGCGTACTCAATGTTCCCAGATTTTAATGTAGTAATTTCTCCAAGGTACTCACCATGTAGCCCTGGAACGATCAATAATTTGGAACCGTCAATTTTCCTGTGCAGTTCTAACGCATGTTCAGGTTTGATTACATCCTTATCGCCTATGATAATGAGCGTCGGTATCTTAATGGATTGAATCTGTTGATCAGGAATGTCCTTAAACTTTACCATCCTCTTTGCGTCTCGATCATGCATAGTTTTAAGACCAACCGAATCAGGATTGACAGACATATATGCGTCTTTTAATTCTTGAGGCATACTAGACACATTAGCCTGAGACATAAAATCCCAAAATTGCTCCGGAACTCCGTTTCTTTTGTACAGGGCAGAACCCAGTATCATTTTGTCTATGATGTTAGGATGACGCAGTGCAAGTTGTATTGTTGTAGTTGCTCCGTTACTAAATCCCAGAACGTCAGCTTTTTCTATTTTAAGATTATTCAAGAGTAATGCAACGTCGTCAGCATCCTGTTCAAAAGAAGATTCTTTTTCGCGATCCTCTGTTCGGCCGTGTGCTTGCAACTCCATGACAATCACCTTTCTGTTTCTTGCAAGCATCGGTAACATCTTACCGAAATTCGATTGGATTGTTGAGCCACCCCCGTGAATTAGAACGAGTGGCTTGCCATTCCCGTAAACCTCATAGTACATCTCAAGACCATTCACTTTGGAGTAGCCCTTAGTTACAGGTAGATTTGACTTTTTCGTTTCCATTTCTGATTTATGTTGATTTTTCATTTCCCCGTTGTTATTACAAGATAAACTTATAGTTCCTGCAAGGACAGCGTAAATAATGGCTCGTTTCATTTCTTTATCTATTAGAGTTGAAATCCGCAGTTAGCAGAAAGTGTAATTTATTCAGCATTTTGATCCAGCTTTGATATGCACCAGTTTTTTTAGCCTCTTCTTCACAAACCGTCTGATGAATGGTTACTTTGGTTTGTGTGCCAATTGGCTCAAAAGACACAGTTGTGATCTGCTCCTCGGGCCATTCCTGCGTTTTCCCAGCTGCAACTGAACTTACTGAATTGCCATCTTTGTCGGACATAACCATTGTAAAGACTAGTTTTAGATTCGGAACTATCTCAAGATAGCTGCCCTTAACCCAGCATTCTCCGTGCACAGGATCATGAATACAAGAGTGGAAATGGCCACCCGGGATAATTTCAATGGACTTAAATTCAATAGTACAGCCATCGGGCGCGTACCAGTGCCTTAGTAATTCTGGATCAGTCCAGGCTTTGAATACTATTTCCGTGGAGGCGTCAAATAGATGACTGATTAGGAGCTCTTTTTTATCAGTTTTCATGTTTATTTTTTTATTTGATGAAGGAATTTATCTAATTTTTCAAATCGCTGATTCCATAATTTTCTGGAAGCTGCTACCCAATCGACCACTTCGTCTAATTTTGCGAGTTCTGCTTCACAAATTTGTTCCCGCCCTTGTTGCCTAACTGTGATCACTCCGCACTCACTAAGTATTTTAATATGCTTGGCAATTGCTTGTTTGCTTATCCCAAAATCCTCACCAACTTGAGTTATGTTTAAAGGGCCATTAGCCAATTTATTAATTATCATTCGCCTCGTTGGATCGGCAATAGCCTGGAAAACGTCTCTTCTTTCGATCATAATACAACCATATGGTTGACAAATATAAAAACAACCGAATGGTTGTCCAAATTTTTATTTGAATAATTTTTAATGAGATGTGGGACTTCGAAATTTCATCGCGGATAAATTATATAAAACCCATTGACTATCGGGTCATCATCGGTTCGTATTCGTTCATATCGGCTCATGCAAAAGATGGAAAGAAATGAAAAGCCAGCAAAATTGTTGGCTTTTCAAGATAAATGGTGTTCACCGAACTCCGTTTCATCGTAGCTTTACCACTTACTCTTTTGTCAAGATCATCTGATAGCGCTTTCCCTCCATTTCTCCATCAAGGTTTAGTTGTGTGTCTCTGTATTTTAGTCCTCCTTTAAAATGTCCTGCGCTGGTATCAGGGTACCGCCATTTCATATCGATCTTATCATGGTCATCTATTTTGAAATAACCTATGCGTATTCTTCGATGGTCGTTCCAACTGAAAGCGACTTCGTCGCCCAGATCAAAATATACATGGGTCAGTATGCTGTCAGTAGAAGTTTTCGCTTGATAGCCAATGCCATTTATTTTCAAATTTTCTACACGGTACTTGCCTGTAAGCTTAGGGTGTTTGTCTGGATGTTCATAGGTTTTAATACACAATGTCGGAACTAGGATAAACAAGACGGGCAAAAGCCATTTTCCCGGACTATTGTTATGTTTCGTTCGGATAACTAATTGAGATAAAAGATGCGATCCATGTGCACAAATAAAATAACTTACTGCGATCAGCAAAACGATCCCCTGGGCTAACACACCTGCAGGCATCGCATAAAAAACATCCATTAAAGTTATGAATACCAGCATGGGTAAAGCAACAAGGTTACCTATTAACCGGGTACTGTTAAACAATATCAATACGGCGGCGGCTATCTGTAATAAAGCGATTACCGCAGTAAAGCCATATGAGAAATGGAAAAAACCCCAAACCAGATCATAGCCCGAAAATGAAGAGAACGGTTCGTCTAATTTTCCCAGCGGTATGATCATCTGTAGTTTCTGTAATTTTTGAATACCGAACATAGCAAGGTCCAAAGCAAGGAAAAATGCGGTTACCTCTCTGATCCACATTTTGTGTGCGGAGGTTAGGCCTCTCCGTTCGCGGGAGTGCCAGGTTAAAACGATGGCAACCGCTATAAGCAGGGGCAGGTAAGCCACCAGATAAATAAGGTCAATCGGGATAATGGCGCTGAGGTATTTAGAACCTACTCGCCGAAACACCATGCTAATCACAAATGCGGACAGCATGCTCAACAATAGTTTTTGATAAAGTTTCATGTATGTTTTTTTTTCTGCAAAGTAAAGCCTAGCGAATAAAAGTTTGTTCGGCTGTATCCAGGCGTATCTTCCTGTTGTATCGCGACGTATATTTGCGAAATAAACGTCACTACCGTTATGCATCAATCTTTCGCATTATTATTTTTGGCGCTAAGTGCTGGGAGCTTATTTCTTGCCGCCTTTTTATTGCTGACAGGTGTCGTGCAGGCAAATCACAAGGCGAATAAATGGTTAGGGGCTTTCTTTTTCCTGCTGAGTTTACTGTTAATGGAATTGTTTTTGGAGGGTGCCGGCCATCCCCAACCTCTGCTAATCCAAATAACCGAATGGCCGCGTTGGGCCATATTCCCCTGTTTATATGTGGCCGTTTTTACATTTGTCCATCCGCTGCGGCGGCCACGGCTATTGTTGATCCACTTTTTGCCGGCTGTTATTTTTATCATTTTTTTGACGTTAGGTGATAAGGTACAGTTGCCAAATTGGACAGGGGTCATTGCACGCTATTTCTTTTTTGCGCAAGGGCTGGTTTATGGGGTATTAAATCTCCGAATATTGATGAAACATCAAAGCCATATCCGCCAAGTATTGGCCGACAGAGCTTCTGATCTGACCTGGCTGCGTAACTTTGTTTACGCACCATTAGTGATAGCCGGGGTATGGCTCGCGTTCAGACAGTTACCTATTGTGGACGGCCTACTGCAATTATTGTGTTTAGGTCTGAGCTTGTATTTTGTTTCGGCGGCATTTAGACAGCGCGATGTTTACCCGGGTAAGCTATCTGAAGTTGAAGACTGGCCTGGCGATGTGCCGAATGAATCCACCTCTGCACGAAGACTTACTCCGAATCAGATAGCCATACTGAAAGATAGAGTGACGTTACTCACTGATCAGCATAAACCTTATTTAGACCCTGCACTGAACCTGCATACCTTAGCCGATAAAGTCGGTATTAATACCCATGAACTTTCCCTGGTCTTAAATCAAGGCTTTGGAATGAATTTTTACGCTTACATTAACGGTTTGCGAGCCGAAGAAGCAATCAGGTTACTGAAATCAGGGAAATATGGACGTGGTGAGATGGAGGCCGTCTCGATCAGGGCAGGCTTTAATTCACGCACGACTTTTTATGCAGCCATAAAGAAGAAAAAAGGTGAAAAGCCCGCTGGTTTCTTGAAAAAAGATTAATCTGCATTACAGCACTACATATTTCGAGTTTGTTAGATGTTGAGGTTGTTTGAAGTATCGTAGCTAGTCCCTAGTCATTTAACATGATTTGTTGTAAAAGGTGGTGTTATCCATTTCAAATTCACGATTAACTGTGCCTTAAGATGATACCACCTCCTGTTCAAGTTTGATTTTTAAAAGCGCCATGTCCCCACTAATTTTCTTCTCCATCGTTTTTGCATAGAGCTGAGTTGTCCTGATGCTGGTGTGTCCTAACATTTTAGAGACGGTATCTATTGGAACGTTATTGGAAAGCGTAATAGTCGTGGCAAAGGTATGCCTGGCGATGTGGAAGGTTAACTCCTTAGTGATCTCACAAAGGTCTGAGATTTCCTTTAGGTAGGCATTCATTTTTTGGTTGGACAATACGGGGAAAACATACGATTCACATCTTGGATGGTTCTCATATTTTTCGATCAGTTTTAGCGCATAGTCCAATATTGGCACATTCACTGGTGTTCCCGTCTTTTGCCGGAACGATTGAATCCAGGGGTCGCCATCTATCCCGGTAACGATATTATTTCGTTTGAGGCCCTTTACGTCAACGTAGGCGAGTCCAGTGTAGCAGCAGAATACAAATATATCCCTGACTAGATTGAGTCGGTCTATCTTAAATTGCTTACTCGTTAAAGCGCGCAACTCTGCGTTTGTCAGTGCGGTTCGGTTCACGGGCTTTAATTTCGATTTATAGCTAAGAAAAGGGTTGGTAGTTATATAGCCGCTTGCCAGGCAGATCAGAATGATTTTTTTGAAGTTTTTAATGTACTTGACCGTTGTGTTGTTGTTGCAGTTGCGCACTGTTCTCAGGTAAAAATCGTATTCAGAAATAAATACGTGGTTGACGCGGCTCAATGGTATGTCGCGGCATTTGTATTTTGAACTTATGAATTCTGCTGTATGTTTAAGGCAGGTTTCGTAGCGTTCTAATGTGCCCGGTGCAAACTCACGGCCAACCAGCGCCTTTACCTTATCATTGTGTTCCTGGAAAACCTCTAATAGGGTCTTGCCTTTGCTGACCTTTCCTTTAAGCCTGTCTCTGAGTTCTACGGAGCTGACTGAAACATCTGGTTCCATTTCGCGAAGATAGCGGTAGGTGTCCTTTATTTTATTTTCCAGCTTGTTGAGCTGATCGTTAATTTTTTTATGCTCCGCATCATTTTCTTTGACTCTTTCGGTTTTGATGTCCCAATGTTTGGGCAGGCAGCTGCAGCCAGTTGACAATTCTGTGGGCTGAAAATCCACCGTTATACGCATGTAAATGTACATTGGCCCTGTTTTGTGGTTCTTTGGTTCTTAAGGTAGAAAAGTGTTTTTAAATTACTGTCCATAATGATTCACTGAAAATCGGTTTAAAATTAAAATAATTGTCAGATTTCAACAAGATGTTCAGTTATTGAACTAGTTGTATTACAGATATTTACATTGTTTCAGCGCGTCTTTTTGCCGTTTTCACCAGACGCACTGAAAGACGCGTTAGAACGGCCCTTTTTTATGCATATTTTGGTGCTTGTAAAAAACAAAAAACCCTGCTAATGATACATTAACAGGGTTTTTATACATTTTGATATCGCTATCCGCGGAGAGTGGGGGATTCGAACCCGCGGATGCTGTTACACATCAACAGTTTTCAAGACTGCCGCAATCGACCACTCTGCCAACTCTCCGGCGCAAAAGTACAAATACCACTTGAATCTGCAAATTATGAGGTGAATTATTTAATGAAAAATTGATAAAAGCTTAAAACTGAGTAAGAAAAAATTATTTCTTATGCAGGTTTCCCTCTACAGGACTGCTTTTTTTGAACAAATTGAAGTTGGGCTTGATGATCTTCACACTTCTTTTTGATACATCTACACTTGCGTTCAGTTCAAATCCTACCAGCAGGATCAGCGAATTGAGGTAAAGCCAGATCATTAACACGATCAGCACGCTGATAGAGCCATAGACCTTATTATAAGAACTAAAATTGTTGATATAAAAAGAAAAGCCCCAGATGGTGAAAAAAGCAAGAATGGTAGCTAGCCAGGAGCCTGCGCTAAAAAACTTCCACTTCTTGGCATGCGCAGGCCCATACCTGTAAAGAATAGAAATGGTCACAAAATACAGTACGCCCAGCAATGCCCAGCGGGTAAGCTGTATTACCAGGTGGGTAATCCCGTCCCGGATATTTAATTCCGTATCGATGTACTTAAGTGCAAACTCTCCCAGGGTCATGGCGATGATGCAGACTATCACGGATAGTGCAATAATTACAGTGAGTATTACAGCGATCAACCGCTGTTTAAGCCAGGAACGGGTTTCAATGATGAGTGAAGACTTATTAAATGCCATCATTAGGTTATGGACCCCATTCGTAGAGAAAAACAAGGCAAGTATAAAACCAAATGACAGCAAACCTCCGTTTTGTTGCAGTACTATCTCTTCAAGGGTGTCCTTAAAAGCGATGAATGCCTCCTGTGGGAGGATCAGTTTTATTGAATCCATTAGCTGGAGCTGGAAGTCAAGTCCTTCTCCTTTTGGAATAAAGGGAATCAGGGTAAACAGGAAAATGATACCTGGAAATATAGCCAGCATAAAATTATACGCCAGGGAAGAGGCCTTGTTTACCAGGGAATCTTTGCCAATTTCTTTTAAAAAGAATGAGGCAACCGTGTATATGGGCAGCGGACTAAAGCCGGGCAGGATACAGACCTTTGTCCAGTCTATAAACATTGCATATAGCCTGATTTTCAGTAGCTGCTTATGTATCCAATCCATTTATCAAATTTATTTAAACCAGGCCTTTAGCCTTTGCATAAAATCTTCCGGCGGTTGGCAGGGTTTATTCTTTGCCATGTCTACGAAAACCAGCGTAGTATCACCAATATTTATCAGTTCCTGATTTTCATTGAACAGTTCATATTTAAAATGGATCCTAATGCCAGGTAGTTCGCTTACTGTAGTTTTAATAGTGATCTCCTGATCATACAAGGCCGGTTTTATAAACTTACAGTTCAGCGCCAATACAGGAAGCATTACCCCATCACGTTCCATACCCGCATAATCCATGCCTAAACTTCTCAGCATCTCTACACGGCCTACCTCGTAATACTGTGCGTAATTGCCATAATAAGCATACCCCATCTGGTCTGTTTCACCATACCTTACCCTTATTTTCGTACTGTGTGTATACATGTTCTATTTAAAAATATTACGCTTGTTCAGGGCCTCCCTGTATTTCTTTGCATTCCTGTCATGCTCCTGAACGGTAACTGCAAAATTGTGATAGCCAGAGAAATCCTCTTTGGCACACATGTAAATGTAATTGTTATCGTCGCGGTTCAATACGGCATCAACCGCATTGATGCTTGGCATCATGATCGGCCCCGGAGGCAAGCCCGCATATTTATAAGTATTGTACCTGGATTGTACACTTAGCAATGCATTGGTTACCCTTTTTACAGTAAAATCATTATTTGCGTAGATGACCGTAGGATCTGCCTGTAGCAATATCCCTTTATTCAGGCGGTTCAGATACAGCCCTGCTATAATTGGCATCTCTTTATCATAAAGGGCCTCTGCATCTACTATGGAAGCCAGGATCGATACTTCTATCGGACTAAGGTTTAAAGTTGCTGCTTTTTGCTTTCTTTCCGCATTCCAGAATTTAGCATATTCAGCCTGCATCCGTTCAAAAAATTCAGCTGCGGGGATATTCCAGTACATCTCGTAGGTATTAGGAATAAACATCACATAGCTGTTTTCGTTATTGAAGCCGTATTTTTCCAGCAGGGCAGTAGAATCCAGCAGGGAAATAAATTTTAAAGAGTCAGGCTCCAGATTGTTCGCCAGATAGGTTGCGAAGTTTTCTTTCTTCCGGATGTTTTGGAATTTAAGTTTTACCGGTTCCTGATTACCGGCTTTCAGCATATTGATCAGGCTGCGGTTGTTCATCCCTTTTGCCATTTTATACCTACCTGGTTTCAGTGAGCTGGCCAGTCCCATCTTGGCCGCTGCCTGTACAAAAGCACCCTTGTCTATCAGAATATCTTTGTAACTAAGTTCCTTCATCACCTCGTCAAACGTGTATCCTGTACGGACATACAAGTATTTCTCCTTGCCGGTGATATTGGGTGCAAAATACACTTTATATAATTTAAGCCCATAAACGCCTCCGGCAATTAAGATGATCAGTAAGACCAATAAGATTGCTTTGGTGCCTTTTTTCAAGCCTTTCTTGTTTTCCTGGTTTGTCATATTTTGTATTAAAATACTATTTCTTATTAGCTAAGGTAATATTGACCGGCGTGCCGATTTTTACCTTCGTTATTGAATCTGTAACAAAAGGCTCCTGTTTGATAATCACAGCATTGGCAGAGTCGGTGATCAGGCCTTCATAGGTGATTAAGCCCATATTCAGCTTGGCCCCGTTTTTTAACACAAACTGTGCTTCACTCTGTGTCAGACCCAGTAAGTCCGGAATATCTACCTCTGCATTACCTTCACCATCTCCCAGTACAAAGTCAATTCTGGAACCTTTTGGTATCACATATCCTGCTTTGATGGGCTGCCCGCCAAATGATGCCTCCAGTACGACATTCCTGCTTATGTCAGGCTTATAAGTAGTATCACCAAGTTTCAGACCAAAACTCTCAATAGTGGCCAGCACTTGCGTAAGCGGTTTAAACTCTATATCCGGAAATTTGACGTTAGGCGCAGTATTCATGCTCACTGTCAGGTAAATTGTCCGGTTGTCCTTCACAAAAGAGTTTGGATTCGGGTCCTGGTCTATTACCGTTCCCGGAGGTGTGTCCATGATGTAAACAGAATCAACCTCGTAGCGCAGGCCCATTTCTTCCAGTTTACTTACTGCCTGGGTGAAAGACAATCCTTTTAGAATGGGTACGTTCAATCCCTGTCCATGTTTGGTATAATACCTTAAACTATAAAAAGCGACGAACAACAGAATGGCTACCGTAACTACTGCCGATATCAGATTATTTCTAAAAGATTTAGTCTTGAGGTAAGAAATGAATTTGCTCATGGAGTTTTTCTATGCTAATAGGTATATGGTCCAAATTTAGGCTAAAAAAATATTTTATTGGAATTAAAATGACAACTCCATGAACTAATTTATATTTGTGCTTTAATAAATCTATCTCACTGAATGATTCAGGGTGATGTCCGTAAACAGAAACTGATGAAGAAAACAATAGCATTACTAACAGGGGGTACGACTGGTGAATGGGTGATTTCCGTTAAAAGTGCAGCTACTATAGCCCAAAATCTGGATGCTGATAAGTTTGACGTATATAAGATCATGCTCAGTCAGCAGGGCTGGTTTTATGAGCCTGCTGATTCTGTTAAAATTGAGGTAGACCGCAACGATTTTTCCCTGACCATAAAAGGCAGAAAAATTAAGTTTGATGGGGTATACATTGCCATTCACGGATCACCGGGAGAAGATGGCAAACTACAGGGCTATTTTGATATGCTCCAGCTGCCATATACTACCTGCGATGCACTTACTTCGGCCATCACCATGAATAAGGGGTATACCAAGGCCATTGCGGCCGGTATTGACCAGCTTAGTATAGCCCGGTCGGTACAGATCTTTAAAGACGCCCACTATGATCTGGGCCATATAAAGAATGAGCTTAACTCACCTTATTTTGTAAAGCCCAACAATGGGGGAAGCAGCATTGGTATGAGCAAAGTCAATCATGTAAACGACCTCGACGCTGCTGTAGCAAAGGCATTTAAAGAAGACACGCAGGTGTTGATAGAGGAATTTATATCAGGAAGAGAATTTACAGTAGGGGTAGTAAAGCTGGATGGCAAAATAACAATATTGCCTGTTACAGAGGTGGAAACAGCCAAAGAATTTTTTGATTTTGAGGCAAAATATACACCCGGGGTGGCTACAGAAACCACTCCTGCACTCATCCGGCCTGAAACCAGGGACAGGGTAGCCCGGATAGCAGAAGCAGTGTATGTTAAACTGAACTGCCGCGGGGTGGTACGCATAGATTTTATCCTGAAGGAAGATGAAGGCGAATTTTATTTCATAGAGATCAATACCGTGCCCGGTCAGACGGCCACCAGTTTTATCCCCCAGCAGGTAGCTGCAATGGGCTTAAAGCTCAATGATTTTTACACCAAATTAATCAGGGAAACGATAGGGTGATCACAAAATACCTGATATCAAAAGGTTTCAAAATTACACCCTACAGCAAAGGAGAAGTGATCTACAGCCCAGGTGCTCATCCACGGGCGGTGTATTTCATTAAAACGGGTAAAGTGAGGATGGTCACCGTCAATGAGGAAGGCAAAGAATTCATTCAGGGGATCTTTAAAGCAAATGAGTATTTTGGCGAACCGGCTTTGTTGCTCAGCAAACCTTATCTGGCCTACACCATTGCAGACCAGCCTGCAGAGATCATCATAGTGTCAAAAGATGAATTCTTAAAATTACTGGAAGAAGTGCCAGGCTTCAACATGCAGCTCATTCAGAACCTAAGCAGCAGGTTGTTTTATAAATCCATGATGCTCGAAGAATTGGCCAATGAGCAGGCCGGGCACAGGGTGATTACCCTGTTAAAATACCTGATGAAAGACCTGGAACAGGGTGCGGAGCTTAATTTTACCCGGCAGCAGCTGGCAGATATGAGCGGTCTCCGCGTGGAAACCGTCATCAGGATCATTAAAAACCTCTCAGGCCAGCATTCTTTTAAACTGTTGAAGGGCAAGATCATTAAAACATCAGTATGATCTACATCATAAAATGAGACAGCGCGGTTTGGTACCTTTGTATCATTCAGTTCATCGGGAATTGAATGATAAAATTTATTTAGATGAAACCTATATCAAAACTACAGGCTGTAATTGAATGTAAATGTCCGAGATGCCGTAAAGGGCCTATGTTTTCAGGCAGTGCCTATTCCTTCAAGGGGCAGGTTACCAATGAGTATTGTGCCCATTGTAACCTGCGCTTTGAAAGAGAACCAGGGTTCTTTTATGTGGCCATGTTCATCAGTTATGCAATGAACGTAGCCGAGATGATTGCCATCAGTGTGGCCGCATACGTACTTGGCGTAGCCCTTACCTACGAAAACTTATGGGTCTACGTGACCATCATCATTGCCGGTGTTTTTGTATTTGCGCCCATCAACTACCGTTACTCGCGGGTGTTCCTGCTTCACTGGCTTACACCAGGATTGGGATTTATTCCTGCGCTTTGGGAAAAACAAACGGTTAAACCTTAATGGTTTTCCATTTTCCTTTCTTAAACAAAATATAGCCGGCTATGGCTATTCCCGTTTCTGCACCTGGGATGGCTATAAAAACACCTATCGGTCCCATACCCATATATTTGGCAAGAAAATAAGCAAGGGGGATCTGAAACAGCCAAAAGCCAATAAAATTGACCCAGGTCGGTGTCCAGGTATCTCCGGCACCGTTGAATGTACTGATCAATACCATTCCTATACCATAAAAGATGTAGCCGATACTCATGATATGGAGTGCATCTTTTGCTACTTCCTGGATCAGTACATCGTTTGTAAAAAAGGCAATGAAGTAATGGCCTGCCGCAAAAGTGATCACCATGACGGTCAACATATAAATGACCACATATTTAGCAGTCTTCATGACCGATTGTTCTGCTCTGTCCAGGTGCTTGGCACCCAGGTTTTGGCCCACTAATGTAGCCGCGGCATTGCTCATACCCCAGGCAGGGAGCATAAAGAACATCATGAGCCGCAGGGCAGTCTGGTAACCTGCCGAGCCGTGATCACCACCCGTAGTAGCCACCAGTTGCGCAAGGAAAATCCAGCTGCATGATGCGATCACAAACTGAAATATACCGGGTGCGGCAATCTTCAGCAAGGCTTTGATCTGTTCCCAATGCGGGGTAAAATAAGCAAGTTTTACCTTCAGTACTCCCTTGCCATTTACCAGGTGATAGACCTGGTAGCAGACTCCGGTACCTCTTCCTATAGTAGTGGCTATTGCCGCTCCGGTCAGGCCGAAAGCAGGAACGGGCCCAAATCCATTGATAAGTACCGGACAGAGGATGATGTTTGCAATATTTGCAATCCATAAGCTTTTCATAGCGATGGCCGCATTGCCCGCCCCTCTGAAGATCCCATTGATGAGAAAAAGTAATACGATGATGATACTGCCGCCCATCATGATCCGCATAAAGGCAGTTCCCTGCTGCGCTGTTTCTGCTGATGCGCCCATGAATAAAAGCAAATCAGGAGCATATATAAATCCTGCAATGCTAATGAGGAGATTGAATGCTACCGCAATGAGGATGGCCTGAACGCCTGCTTTTGCCGCTGCCACCGGGTCTTTTTCACCGATCCGACGGGCTACAACAGCAGTAGCGGCCATGCTCATACCTATGGCAAGTGAATAGATCACGGTAAGTATAGACTCTGTAAGGCCTACGGTTTGAATGGCATGACTGCTGTTGTGCAGGTGACCTACAAAATAGAGGTCTACCAGTGCAAAAACAGATTCCATTGCCATTTCCAGCATCATAGGAATGGCCAGTAAAACTACCGCTTTGCGGATACTGCCTTGTGTAAA
The DNA here is from genome assembly GCF_004331695.1 of Pedobacter psychroterrae. GTDB lineage: Bacteria > Bacteroidota > Bacteroidia > Sphingobacteriales > Sphingobacteriaceae > Pedobacter > Pedobacter psychroterrae. Next base: position 810,831 of record NZ_SJSL01000002.1, read on the forward strand.
GTCGAGTTCCTCGCCTTTAAGGGATTGTTTTATAAGTGTATATATTTGAGATAACTTGCTTGATAAAGCTGTTTGTTGCTGTGACATAAAATGGAAAAATAATGATGAATTAATTTCAGGGGCAGCATTGCCCTGTTTTGTATAGCCGGGAAATTGGAGTCCTTGGTGTTTGGTTACCTCAAACGGACTGCAAAGATTTTCATCGTTCTGCGGTTTTGTTTAGTGTGCAAATATAATTTTTTTCGATAAAAATCAGCTTATTGGAGGTAAATATTTTTCATCGTTTTACGAGGTTAAATGCGGTGATAGGGAAGGGAACGCTTTGTATCTGAGTTCCTACTGAATCCAAGTTCAGTCCAGGTTGAGTCCAAGTCTAGTCCAACTATTTTGAGAAAAAGCTGGACTAATAGTGGACTGAACTTTTGTAGAAAGTGCAGTCAGTAAGTAAGCAGAAATATACGTTATTAAATACTATAAGCTTGGATCATTTCCTCATTGACCTTGCAGCCTTTGCCAGTAGTGGTGTCGATCATTACATAATCAAACCAGCCGTCGGATGCGATCTTGCCGCTGCGCTTGTTTTCAATTTCAAACTGGACACGGCAGCCTTTCTCATTGATGGTGAGTATACCCGTGCGTACCGCAATGACATCGCCCAGTACCAGCGGGCGTTTAAAATCTACCATAGCCGTGCGGACCACCCAGCCAAAGCCACTGCTCAAAAAAGACTCCATTGGCATTTTATAGAATTCTGCCATCTGGTCATAACGGGCAGCAAGTACATAATCAAAATACTTGCTGTTGTGCACATGGTTGAACATGTCGATGTCGTCAGGCCTTACTTTTAATTCACTTTCAAATACGCTGTACGGTGTCTTTTCCATTGAGGGACAGATTAATCTTACAAACTTACTACAAAATTGAATCATCTATTCTATTGCTAATCTTTAAAACTTACGTTATCTTTGCACACAATTAATTAATCAATTACACTTTAGTATCATTCAAGAATGTATTTAAGTAAAGAAAAGAAAGCCGAAATCTTCCAAAAACACGGCGAAGTAGAAACTAACACGGGTTCTGCAGAAGGTCAGGTAGCGTTATTTACGTATCGTATTGCGCACTTAACAGAGCACTTAAAGAAAAATCGTAAAGATTTCTCTACTCAGTTATCACTACAAAAATTAGTAGGTAAACGCCGCGGTATTTTGGCATATCTATTTAAAAAAGATATTGAGCGTTATCGTGCTATCATCAAAAACTTAGGTTTAAGGGATATCATCAAGGCTGTTGGTTCTAGAGACAGCAAATAAGCGTACTTATATCAAGAAAAGCCATTCTTTAGGATGGCTTTTTTAATTAAAAAGTAAAAAAACACATATAAATCCGGTATGTAGAAAGAGGAAAACATGCCACAACAACTTTTAAATGAATGTAATAAAAAAATCGTTCGACCTGGGTGACGGAAGAACAATTGAAATCGAAACTGGTAAATTAGCTAAACAGGCTGATGGTTCGGTAGTAGTAAGAATGGGTGATACCATGTTATTGGCAACTGTTGTATCTACAGTGGGTGCTAAGACTGGTGTTGATTTTTTACCCCTGTCTGTAGATTATCAGGAGAAATATGCTGCCGCAGGCCGTATCCCTGGTGGTTTCTTACGCCGTGAAGCCAGGTTATCTGATTATGAGGTTTTGATCTCAAGATTGGTAGACCGTGCATTGCGCCCAATGTTTCCTGAAGATTATCACTCTGATACTCAGGTAATGATCTCCCTGATCTCATCTGATAAAAATATAATGCCTGATTGTTTGGCAGGTCTGGCTGCTTCGGCAGCAATTGCGGTTTCAGATATTCCTTTTAACGGGCCAATCTCTGAAGTACGCGTTGCCAGAATTGACGGTAAATTTGTAATCAATCCTTATGTAAGTGATCTTGAACGCGCTGACATGGAGTTTTTGGTAGCTGGTACTGAAAACGACATCGTAATGGTGGAAGGTGAGTGTGATGAGATCTCTGAAACTGAAATGGTTGAAGCGATCGAGTTTGCACACAAAGCAATCGTTATCCAGGTTCAGGCTCAAAAAGAACTGGCTGAACTCGTAGGTAAGACAGTAAAACGTACGTATTCTCATGAAGATAGCAATCCTGAGCTGAAAGAGCAGGTTTATGCTTTTGCTTATGATAAAGTGTATGCAATTGCTAAAAGCAATACAGGTAAAGCTGAGCGTGGTGACGCTTTCGGTGCGGTATTGATGGACTTCATCGCTACTTTAGGTGAAGGCCTGGATGATGTAACGGGCTTCCTGTCTAAAAAATATTTCCACGATGTACAGTATGATGCCATTCGTAACCTGGTACTTGACGAAGGAATTCGTTTGGACGGTCGTGATGCTCGTACGGTACGCCCTATCTGGAGTGAAATAGGTTATTTGCCTTCTGCTCACGGTTCGGCAGTATTCACCCGTGGTGAAACACAAGCATTGACCACTGTTACTTTAGGTTCTAAAGATGATGAGCAGATGATTGATGGTGCTTTCATCAATGGATACAATAAATTCTTATTGCACTATAATTTCCCTGGTTTCTCTACCGGCGAGGTTCGTCCTAACAGGGGAGCTGGTCGTCGTGAGATTGGTCACGGTAACTTAGCGATGCGTTCTTTGAAGAAAGTATTGCCAGGTTTAGAAGAAAACCCTTATACCATCCGTATCGTTTCTGATATCTTAGAGTCTAACGGTTCTTCATCAATGGCTACTGTTTGTGCTGGTACACTGGCGCTTATGGATGCTGGTATTAAGATCAAAGCACCAGTTTCTGGTATTGCGATGGGATTGATCACTGATGAGAAAACAGGTAAATATGCAATCCTTTCAGATATCCTTGGTGATGAAGATCATTTGGGAGATATGGACTTTAAAGTTACCGGTACTGAAAAAGGCATCGTAGCTTGTCAGATGGATTTAAAGATCAACGGTCTGAAATGGGAAGTGCTGACAAATGCGCTTATCCAGGCCAAAGAAGCCCGTCTGCACATCTTAAATGAGATGAAGAAAACCATCTCTGCACCTCGTGAGGATTACAAAGACCACGCTCCGCGTATCGTTTCTTTGAGTATCGATAAAGAATTTATTGGTGCGGTAATAGGCCCAGGCGGTAAAATTATCCAGGAAATGCAACGCGAAACCGGTGCTTCTATCTCTATCGAAGAGGTTGGAAACAAAGGTATCGTGGAGATCTTTGCTGATAATAAAGCAGCTATTGATGCTGCTGTAGGCCGTATCAATGCCATCGCTGCTAAACCTGACATAGGTGCTACTTACGACGGTAAAGTAAAATCAATCATGCCATTTGGTGCATTTGTTGAAATTATGCCAGGTAAGGACGGTCTGTTGCACATCTCTGAGATTGCATGGGAACGTTTAGAAACAATGGACGGTGTACTTAAAGAAGGTGATAAGATCCAGGTTAAATTGTTGGATATTGACAAACAAGGTAAAATGAAACTTTCCAGAAAAGCTTTGTTGCCTCGTCCGCCAAGACCGGAAGCTGCACCTGCAACACAAGGATAAAGAAGTATACCGGATGATAGAAGCCGGTATGATTTTAAAATAAATAGAAAGCCCTGCAATTTGCGGGGCTTTTTGGTTTAAAATGTGTTATTTCGTTATCTTTACGGGTAATGTACGCCTTAACGGTACAAGCTGATATATATGAAACATTTAATTGCGCCGTCTGTCCTCTCTGCTGATTTTGCCAACCTGCAGCGTGATGTGGAAATGATCAATGCCAGCGAAGCTGACTGGTTTCACGTAGATATCATGGACGGTGTTTTTGTTCCCAATATTTCTTTTGGGTTTCCGGTAATGGAAGCGGTAGCCAGGTATGCAAAGAAACCTTTGGATGTACATTTGATGATCATAAACCCGGATCAGTACATTGCACGTTTTGCTGAGGCGGGAGCAGCAGTGATCACCGTGCATTACGAAGCCTGTACGCACCTGCACAGAACCGTTCAGGCCATCCATGCCGCAGGCTGTAAGGCCGGTGTGGCCCTTAATCCGCATACCCCCGTGGGTTTGCTAAAAGATATCCTGCCCGATCTGGACCTGGTGCTGGTGATGTCTGTAAATCCCGGATTTGGCGGACAGAAATTTATTCCCAATACACTCAATAAAGTAAGAGAACTGCGGGCAATGGCAGCACTTACACAACCTGATCTGATCATAGAAGTAGATGGCGGGGTGGGGCTGAGCAACCTTGCTGATCTGGTAAATGCAGGAGCGAATGTGCTTGTGGCCGGTAATGCTGTATTTGCGGCATCATCGCCTGCGGCAATGATCTCTGAACTGAAAGAAATTGATCCGGATATAGTGAAATCATAATCAGCTTAAATGCTAAAAATCCGCCTGTTATTACTTTTAATGATGTTGGGGTTTACCATTGTAAATGCCCAGCCTCTTGTGAAAGTTACAGGTCTGATTACGGACCAGCTTAAAAACCCCCTTCCGAAGGTGACTATTTCTATAATGGGGCAAAACATCTCTACTGTTTCTGATGATAATGGTGTTTACAACATCTATGCGGTCACGACTTCCTTTACGATTAAGTACAACCTGCTTGGATACAATCCCGTTTTACTGGAAATAAAGCGCGACAAAGAGGGAAGGATTGTTCAGAATGTGAGCCTTACCAGTAATATCAATGAGCTCGAGCAGGTCACAATTACGACAAAGCAAAACCAGTTGAGCAACAGTACGATCATTAATATCACCGATATTGCCTCTATGCCTACTGTTTCAGGTAATTTTGAAGTGATCCTTAAGACACTGCCCGGCGTTTCTACCAACAATGAACTGAGTTCCCAATACAGTGTGCGGGGCGGTAATTTTGATGAGAACCTGATCTATGTAAACGATATAGAGATCAACAGGCCTGTGCTGATCAGAAACGGGCAACAGGAAGGATTGAGCTTCATAAACAGTGATTTGCTGAGTTCTGCCAAATTCTCTGCTGGAGGCTTTGAGTCTAGGTATGGGGATAAACTGTCTTCAGTACTGGATGTAAGGTATGATAAGCCCGATAGCAGTCAGGCTATACTTAATTTTGGGATGCTGGGGGCGTCATTCAGTTCCAAAATACTCAACAAAAGCAGCTACCTGCTTACAGGATTGCGGTATAAGAATAATTCGAGCATCCTGACCCGTCAGGACAATAAGGGCAGCTACGCGCCTAATTTTACAGATGCACAGGTCATCTATCATCAGACCATTTCTTCCAGGTTGAGCCTCAATTTCTTAGGAAGCTTCAATAGCGGGATTTTTAAGCTGATACCCGAAAGCAGGGAAACTCAGTTCGGTACCTCAAGCACTTTGCTGAGGCTGCAGACGGACTATGAGGGAAAGGAAGTAGATGATTATCAGACAGCGGGCGGTGCCATTACGATGGCTTATTTTCCCCAGCCCAATCTGGTAATCAAATGGATCAGCAGTTATTTTAGTACACTTGAAAGAGAGCGCATAGACATTGAAGGCCGGTACATTTTTAATGAAATAAACAATGATTTTGCAGACAGGAATTTTGGGGCAGTAAAAGCCAGTAGGGGTATCGGGGGCTATATGAACTATGCACGCAATAACCTGGAGTCGCAGCACTTTAGTTCTGAGGTCAAGGTGGACCAGAATTACAACAGTCACACTTTTTCTTTGGGGATGAGGTTTGAGCGCAAAGATTATAATGATAATTTAAACGAATACAGCCTGGTAGATTCTGCCGGATATATTTTGCAGGAGCGACTGGGCAATTTTTATCAGGACAATCTGATAAACATCCAAAATAAGCTAGCCATACAATATTATACAGGTTATATACAGGACAGCTATGGGGTATCACCAAATTCTGACCTGCAGCTGGGCTTAAGGGTAAACTACAATACCCTCAGCAGACAGTTGCTGTTGAGTCCGAGGCTGTTATTGGCCTACAGACCTCCCAGCAATACCAAGATCTTCCGGTTTTCTGCAGGTGTATACCAGCAGGCGCCGGATTACAGGAGTATCCGGGATTTTAACGGGGTACTGAATCTGGATCAAAAGGCGCAGCGTTCTTACAATAGTTCTGTGGGCCTCGATTACGCATTTGACGGATTGGGCACTCGCTTAAAGTTTACCTCTGAACTGTATTTTAAATACCAGGACAGACTGATACCTTACATGATGGACAATGTAAGGATCAAATACCTTTCAGGCGATGTAGCCGAGGGATATACTTATGGTACAGACCTGAGCATCGGCGGTGAATTTGTAAAGGACTTGTTGTCCTATTTCAGGGTATCCATTATGAAGGCCAATCAGCATATCATTGAGGATGCCACAGGGTATTTGAGAAGGCCTACAGACCAGCGGGTAAACTTTTCAGTATATTTTCAGGACAGACTGCTGAACAGTCCGGCTTACAAAGTACACCTGAACCTGCTTTACGGATCAAGACTGCCTTTGGGCACGCCGCTCATACAGCGCTATTCGGATGATTTTAATATCCCTTCCTATAAAAGAGTGGACATTGGTTTTTCCAAAGATTTTCTGGACGATAAGGGCATAAAAAAACCAAGACTATTGGATAAGTATTTTAGTTCGTTTTCTGCTCATTTAGAAGTATTTAATTTGCTGAATATAGACAATACTGTTTCATATTTATGGCTTAAGGACGTAGATAACGTACAATATGCGATTCCTAATTATTTGACGGGCCGGCAACTGAACCTTAAATTGATCATAAAGTTCAAGAATTCCAATAGATAAAAGGTATAAAAATATTACATTTACAGCCATTATAAATAACCATAAAAATGAGACACAATTTCGGCGCAGGCCCATGTATTTTACCTCAAGAAGTATTTAAACAAGCATCACAGGCAGTTTTAGATTTTAAAGATGGTTTGTCCATTTTAGAGATCTCCCACCGTACTCCTGAGTTTGAAGCGGTAGTTGATGAAACCGTAAGATTGATTAAAGAATTAATGAACGTACCATCGGGATATTCGGTTGTATTATTACAAGGCGGTGCCAGTTTGCAGTTTTCAATGGTTCCTATGAACCTGTTGCCGGAAGGTGGAACAGCAGCCTACCTGGAGACAGGTATATGGGCCAATAAGGCGATCAAGGAAGTAAAGACCTTTGGGACGGCAAATATTGTAGCTTCTTCAAAAGAGTCAAATTATACTTATGTACCTAAGGATTATGTGATCCCTGAAGACAGTGCTTATTTTCACTGCACGTCAAACAATACGATTTATGGTACGGAATTGTACAACTTTCCGACCACCAGTGTTCCTGTAGTTTGTGACATGTCATCAGACATCATGAGCAGGGTAATTGATGTAGCCCAGTTTGACCTGATCTACGCCGGTGCGCAAAAAAACATCGGTCCTGCAGGTCTGACGATCGCCATTGTAAAAGATGAGATATTGGGTAAGTCGGGCAGAAAACTGCCTTCTATGCTGGATTATCAAGTGCATATCGAAGGTGGTTCTATGTACAATACGCCACCTGTATTCTCTATATATGTAGCAATGCTGAACTTAAGGTGGTTGAAATCTAAAGGTGGTGTGGCTGAGATTGAAAAAGAAAATAAGGCAAAAGCAGAAGCTTTATATAAAGAGATCGACAGAAACCCGTTGTTTAAAGGGACATGTGCTGTAGAGGACCGTTCAAGAATGAATGTGTGCTTTGTAATGGAAAACCCTGAACTGGAAAAACCATTCCTTAAATTAGCTGAAGAAAATGGCATCGAAGGAATCAAAGGGCATAGAAGTGTAGGCGGATTCAGAGCGTCTATGTACAATGCGCTTCCAATTACAAGTGTACATGCCTTGATAGAATTAATGCAGATTTTTGCAGAAAAACACCAATAAAACATAAATTAATGATCAAGATACTTGCAAATGACGGGATTGACCCTGTTGGTAAAAAATTATTAGAGGATGCGGGTTTTGTAGTTGATACAGAAACTGTTCCACAAGATCAATTGGTTGAAGCTTTGAAAAATTATGATGGTATTACCGTTAGAAGTGCAACCAAACTCCGTAAAGATTTAATAGACCAGGTTCCAAATATCAAACTGATCGGCAGGGGTGGAGTAGGTATGGACAACATTGATGTTGATTATGCCCGCAGTAAAGGAATTGCGGTAGTAAATACACCAGCGGCCTCTTCGCTATCGGTAGCTGAACTGGTTTTTGCACATTTGTTTACAGGTATCCGTTTCCTGCAGGACTCGAACAGAAAAATGCCTGTTGAAGGTGCTACCAAATTCAATGCTTTGAAAAAAGCGTATGCAGGTGGTGTAGAACTTCAGGGCAAGACAATGGGGATCATCGGTTTTGGTCGTATTGGTCGCGAAACTGCCAAAGTAGCGCTTAGGTTAGGTATGAATGTACTGGCCTATGACCTTTATCCTTCAGAAGGTACTTTACCCTTGACTTTTCATGGCGGAGCTACCCTGGATATTCCTTTTAAAACAGTTTCACTGGAAGAAGTGATCACAGGCAGTGATTTCATTAGCTTACATACTCCCTTTGCAGATAAACCTATTTTGGGTGCAGAAGAATTTGCTAAGGTAAAAGCGGGAGTAGGTGTAGTAAACTGCTCAAGAGGCGGTACCATTGATGAGCTTGCATTGGTTGCAGCGCTTGACAGTGGTAAAGTTGCTTTTGCAGGCCTGGATGTATTTGATGACGAGCCTACGCCAAGAGCAGAGATATTGCAGCATGCGAAGATCTCTTTGACACCACATATCGGTGCAGCTACAAACGAAGCACAGGAACGCATCGGTACAGAGCTTGCCACATTAATTATTGAGCATTTCAAAAAATAAATAGTGCTTTTGCACAGTTAAGTTTAGTGGGCAAGGCTATTTTTTGTATAGTTTTGCCCATTATTCATAATCAAGTATGCCTTTAGTAAAGCCATTCTGTGCGCTCAAGCCTGCAAAGCACTTACAAGCAAGTGTCGTAACGCGACCGCTTGAAAATTATAGTGCCAAAGAAATAAAGCAGATAGCGGCTGAAAATCCCGATAGTTTTCTCCATTTGATCAACCCTGAGCTGGATAATCCATATCTGCGGGGTACAAAACAAGAACTGATCTATAAAAAGATCAGTGAGAACCTCGAATCATTTATAGAACACAGTATTCTGGTAAAGCAGGATGAACCGGCGATTTATGTATACAGGGTGATACATGATGGTTTGACACAGACCGGCATATGGACACTGACCCATATTGCAGATTATCTGAACGGAGGGATCAAAAAACATGAATCTACAGTAGCGCAAAGAGAGAAATCACTTGCAGAATACCTTCAGCAAACGGGAATAGATGCCAATCCGGTGTTGATCACTTACCATTCTGATGCAGTAATAGAGGCACTGGTCAATAAATATGTTGGGCTTGGTCCTGAACTTAATTTTGTTTTATCCGACGAAAGCAGGCATCAGGTTTGGGCCATTACGGATGAAGGTGACCTGACTGCAGTAATCAGCGCGTTTGCGACAATGCCCTATGTATACATTGCTGACGGGCATCACAGGATTGCTTCTATGGCAAAGATGGGCCAGCACAAGCAGGCACTTAACGCGGATAAGCATACCGGCAGGGAAGCATACAATTATTTTACTACGGTGTACATGAATACAGCCGAAGTAAAGGTGCTGGAGTTTAATCGCCTGGTGAGGGATCTTGGAGGTTTGACAGTCAATGAATTTGTAACACTGCTGGACGAATCTTTTATTGTTGAAAAATCTTTGACCGACGCCATAACGCCCCTTGAATTACACACTATCGGAATGTATCTGGATAGACAATGGTATAGGCTTATTCCTAAAAAAGGTATTTATGACGAACATGATCCCGTTGCGGTACTCGATGTGAGCATACTGCAAAACTTTATATTAGATCCGCTCCTTAAAATCCAGGACCCAAGGGCAAATGTAAGGATTACATTTGAAGGAGGCAGAACATCGATTGCGGACCTCCAGGACAAAGTAGACAGCGGTATGTACGCAGTGGCCTTTACGTTGTTCCCGGTGTCAGTAGATCAGGTAATAGCAGTCGCAGATGCCAAAGGTGTGATGCCGCCAAAGTCTACATGGGTAGAGCCCAAATTTTTGACTGGTCTGCTGACCAATTATTTTAATTAAGCGAAAGGGCCTTCACTGGCTTTCCTGTATTTTTTATAGTAGAAAAAGCTAAGGGCTGCGAACAAGAACAGCAATAATATGGTTAAATAGTAAATTGGGCCGCTTTTAGCTATGTTATTGGTCTCATTTTCTAATCTTTCGTTTTCATCCTGCAGTTTTTTGATGGACAGCATGTAGTTTTGAATCCTGCTGTTGCTGGAACTGGCCTCTAGCTGGACTCTCTTTACTTCCTGGTCTTTATAATCCAGTAATATTTTAAGCTCCTTAAAAATGTTGTTGTCATTTAATACGATCTGTCTTAAAATTTCATTGGATTTTTTTATATCCCCTTTGGTCTGAAATCCAAAGATTCCGGTTCGGTTGTCCAGACTCTGATCATACTGTCCGAATTTATTGCTCCTTTCAGACAATAAAGCATTGACCTTCAGTCGCTGAAGCTGGTATGCGGTGGTGTCATTTTGGAAAGCGTTCGCATTAAAGGCTATACTGATGAATAATAAAAGCAATAAGTTCCTGATCATATTGTATGGTTTTGATAATGCAAGCAAACTTTATGCCCTGCTTATGGATGAAATTCTATTCGGATGATGTCGCTAAGGTGCAATCCCAGCAGTCCGCTTGCTTTTCCTTTATTTATAGCGATCTCCAGATGGTTGCTGATTCCAAAAAGACACAGCTTTTCTCCCTCAGGAACCTCATTGTAGTGCCAGCTAAGTTGGGTTATCGTCTCGCTTTTTCTGAAATATAAAGTAAAATCCCGGTTGCGTTGAATCCTGGTAAACAGGTCTTTGGTAATATTTGTAATTACATTGCAGAAAGTATCAATATAGATGACGCTGCCTCTTATGATGTCCCTTTCAATTACCGGGTTTAACAGCATACGCTCTTCAATATTATCTGTAGGTACACCGATGTCTTTAAGCTTGGCACCTTTGGCAAGTTGTGTGGCTGCCTTAACAAAAATATCTACCAGGGGAAAATGGAGATATTTGAGGTCCTGCATAATGTTTAGCTCCACGATCTCTTCAGGTTTCTCATCAAAAAGGAGGGAGAATATGCCGTTGTCAGCTCCTACAAAAAAGTGGTCTTTATGTCGCAGGGCGATATATTTTGTATGGTCACTATAAACTGAATCGATGCCGATGAGGTGAACAGTACCTTTTGGAAAATAGGGATAAACATTCTTTAACACAAAGGCAGCGTAAGAAATATTAAATGATGGCACCTCATGTGTTACATCAACAATATTGGCTGCAGGCAAGATGCTCAGGATACTGCCTTTGAGGGCGGCCTGATAAAAATCTTTGGAACCTAAATCTGTTGTTAAAGTAATAATGGCCATTAAAAATTGAATATTTATTCTTAATCTTGCGTTAGCGGTAAATCGCGTACAAATATTCAATTTTTATATCAAAATATACACCCTATCAAAAAAACAATATTTTGAACGAACTAAAATTAACATTAGAATCGGTAGATCCGGTACAATTTTGGGGTGCTAATAATGAGCACTACGAGCTGATTAAAAATGCATTTCCGAAATTGAAAATTGTAGCGAGAGGCAATGAAGTTAAGGTGCTGGGCGACGAGCAGGAACTTAAGGTCTTTGAAACGAAGTATAACCAGTTGATCGCTCAGTTGGATAAATACAGCGCATTGACAGCCAATGATGTAGAGTCTGTTTTAATGACTAAAAAGACAGTTTCAAGCGAAGAAAAGCAAACTGAAAAACCTGGTGCAGGAGGTGGTGGAGGTGAGGTTATTGTTTTTGGTACCAACGGATTGATGGTCAAGGCCAGGACGGCCAACCAGCGCAGAATGGTAGAAAGTATCAATAAGAATGATGTATTGTTTGCCATAGGCCCTGCAGGTACCGGTAAAACCTATACGGCTGTAGCACTGGCAGTCAGGGCCTTGAAAAATAAAGAGATCAAACGTATTATTTTAACCAGACCGGCCGTAGAGGCAGGGGAGAACCTGGGCTTTTTGCCGGGTGACCTGAAAGAAAAGGTCGATCCCTATCTTCGACCGTTGTATGACGCATTGGACGATATGATCCCGGCTGAAAAGCTGAAACTGTATCTGGAGAACAGGACCATTGAGATAGCGCCGCTGGCATTTATGCGTGGCAGGACCCTTGATAACTGTTTTGTGATACTGGATGAAGCCCAGAACTCTACAGATCTTCAGCTAAAGATGTTCCTGACCCGTATGGGACCATCTGCTAAGTTCATCGTAACCGGTGATGTAACACAGATAGACTTGCCAAGAAAACAGATGTCCGGCTTGCACAATGCACTCCGGATATTGGATGACATACCAGGCATTGAGATTATCTACTTAACAGGAGAGGATGTAGTGAGGCACAAATTAGTCAAAAGAATATTAAAAGCTTACGGAGATATACAGTAACAGCATTTGAAAATGGCAGCAATAAAAGAAACAGATTTTAACTTCCCTGGGCAGACGAATTTTTATAAAGGAAAAGTAAGGGATGTATATACGATAGATAACCAGGTGATGGCCATGGTAGTTACTGATAGGATATCTGCATTTGATGTGGTTTTGCCCGAGGCGATACCATTTAAAGGTCAGGTGCTGAACCAAATTGCAGCGAAATTTCTGGCCGCTACTAAAGACATTGTTCCCAACTGGGTGATCAATGTACCAGATGAGATGGTGACGATAGGGCGTATTTGTGAGCCTTTTAAAGTTGAAATGGTAATCAGGGGCTATCTGGCAGGGCATGCCTGGCGTGAATACAGCGCGGGAAAACGCAGCGTATGCGGAGTTGCTTTGCCTGAGGGGCTTAAAGAAAACGGTAAACTTCCTGAACCAATTATTACACCTACTACCAAAGCTTCGGTGGGACATGACGAAGATATTTCAAGAGCCGATATTTTGGCCAAAGGGATCGTTTCTTTAGTAGATTATTCCGAATTGGAAAAATATACTTACGCTTTGTACGAGCGGGGAACAAAGATGGCTGCCGAAAGGGGACTGATACTGGTAGATACGAAGTATGAGTTTGGTAAGGTGGGGAATGAAATCTACCTGATTGATGAGATACATACCCCTGATTCTTCCCGTTATTTTTATGCGGAGGGATATGCAGAAAGACAAGCTGCAGATGAGCCACAAAAGCAGCTCTCCAAAGAGTTTGTGCGTAAATGGTTAATAGAAAACGGATTTCAGGGGAAAGACGGACAGGTAGTTCCTGTGATGACTCCGGAGATAGTTAATTCCATCTCAGAGAGATATATCGAACTATATGAACAGATCACCGGCGATAAATTTATTAAGAACGAGACAGGAAACATTGCATCGAGAATAGAGAGAAATGTAATAACGTTCCTGAAAGGATAAAAAGCATTGTTACCACTCAATAAAAGAGAAATTTTCACTACTTTCGTAGACTAACTTTATAATCAGTATTATGAAATTTTCGGTAGATAAACATGAAAAATATGTGGTTTTGAAACTTGATGAATCAAAGTTTACAAACGACAATACTCCTAAATTGAAATCAGAATTCATTTTATTGAATGCAGAAGGTTATCATAATATTGTCCTGGACCTTTCGTCTATAGAGCAATGTGACGATTCTCAGGACCTGAGCAGTTTACTTGTGGGGGACAGGTTGTGTAAAAATGCCAATGGTTTGTTTATTGTGACAGGGATTGGTGATACCGTAGCAAAAATATTAGAGATGTCCAACCTTGATCAGTCCCTTACCATAGTTGCGAAACTAGATGAGGCTACTGACCTGATCTTTATGGAAGAAATAGAAAAAGAACTGTTAGGAAGTGTAGATAAAGATTAATGAAATTTGAGGTTACTATTTTAGGAAGCAGCTCTGCAACACCTGTATATAATAGAAATCCAACCGCGCAATTGCTAAATTGCAATGAGAAGTTTTATCTTATTGACTGTGGGGAAGGTACACAGCAGCAATTAATGAAGTTTGGTTTTAAAGCCAGTAAAATTGATTTTGTATTCATCAGCCATTTACACGGAGACCATTATTTTGGCTTAATTGGTTTACTTTCCAGTCTGCACCTGAACGGGCGGATTAAGCCTATCAAGATCTTTGCTCCGGCTGCCCTGCTGGAAATATTGACCATTCAGTTTAAGTATTCTGAAACGGTGATCCGGTATCCGATAGAATTTATCGCGACTGAAGCCGATGAATCAAGGCAGATATTTGAGAATGCGGATATGACAGTGGAAACAATTGTTCTAAATCATAGAATCCCTTGTACCGGATTTAAATTTGTCCAAAAGAAAAGATTGCGAAAGCTGATCATTGAAAAGCTTGAGTCAGAAAATATTGATGTTGAATATTACCCATTACTTAAAAGAGGGGTGGATCTGGCTTTGCCTGATGGAAGAGCCCTGTTAAACAGTGATTATACTATAGATTCCGAAAAGCCGAAAACCTATTGCTATTGTTCTGATACCTTGTTTGATGAAAGGTACTTTAACAGCATTAGGGATTGTGATACTTTATACCATGAGTCTACATTTCTTCATGAGATGCTGGACCGTGCCAATCAAACCCACCACACTACTGCTTTACAGGCTGCTCAGATTGCTAAAATGACAGGGGCTGCAAAACTACTGATAGGCCACTTTTCGTCCAGGTACAAGACCTTACAGCCTTTGCTGGATGAAGCAATTTCAGTATTTGAGCATACGGAGATTGCTTTAGAAGGAGTTACTTATTCAATTTAACTATTTATCTTTTTTATTGCCGCCTCCAAATACGGAGAAGTGCACATAACGTTTAGGATTCTCCTTTAGGTCTATCACCAAATTGTCTAGGTTTTTAGAAGCGTTGTTTAAGTTCTCATACATCTTATTGTCGTTTACCAATAAGCCAAGACTTCCTTGTCCGTTGTTGATTTTTGCCACTATGGTCTGCAGATCTGCCATCGCTTTATTGGCATTGTCTATGGTTTGTTTAAAATTAGCAGCTGCTACCTGGTCTGTGATTGTGCTCACATTATTAAGAATGCCGTTAATCTTTTGATTGTTCTGTTTCAGGTTGTTGGAAATAGCTTCCACATTGGCCAGGATGGCTGATATCCTGGAGCCTTCAGCGCCTACCAGATTGTCTACTTTTTTAGAAGTAGCTTCCAGTGAACTAAGGGTAGAAGCAATGCTGTTAAAGCTTTTATCCACATTCTTTTGAAAGTTTGGGTTCAGAATGGTGTTTACACTTGTTAAAATAGAATCCATTTTTGCAATGATCAATTCTGCTTTTTTCTGAACTGGTTGTACCGTCTCCAGCAGGCCTTTCTGAACATTTGCATTTAGGGTATCACCATCCTGCGCAAAGTCATTTCCAGATCCTAAGTCCATTACTATCGCCTTGCTGCCCAGCAGGTCTGTGCTTTCCAGTTTGGCAATGCTGTTTTTAGGGATCTCATATTTTCCCTTTATTTTGAGCGTGGCAACGATCGATCCGTCTGGCTGTAGCTGCAGCTTGTCAACACGGCCTATCTGAAATCCATTGATGAGCACAGGTTTAGATACCCCTAATCCATCTACGTGGGTATACTTGGCATATAATATCGTCTCGTTGGAAAAAATGGCATTCCCCTTTAAAAAGTTGTAACCAATTATCAATAAGGCAATGGAGAAGGCTGCCAGTATGCCTACTTTGGTTTCGTTTGCTATCTTCACGTTTGCGTAGTTATTTAATTAGTCTCGGTTTCCTTTTTATATGTTTTAACTGCCTTAAAAATGGAGTTGACAATCTCTGCCTGGCCATTTTCAGAATTCATGTACGCTTCTTCAGTGGGATTAGAAATAAAACCTATCTCGGTTAAGATGGCAGGCATCCCGCATCTTTGCAAAATCAGCAATCCCTGTTCTTTAACCCCCCTGTTTACTCTGTTTTCATTGTTGGTATAATTGTCTTGTACCAATTTAGCTAATTTCAGGCTTTTATCTCTAAATATATTCTTGAACAAAGATAGTATAATAAATGTTTCAGGATCATTGGGATCATAGCCGTTATAATTTTCCTTATAATCCTTTTCCAGCTTAATATCAGCATTTTCCCTGATTGCTGCATTCTGTTCATTTAAACGGTGAGAACCTGCCACAAAGGTCTCCGTGCCACTTGTGGAAGTATTCTTTACATAAGCATACCTCGGAATTTTTTTGCCCTTTTTATTTTTTGTGTATCCGGCTACAACCTTTCTGTCAGGCATAGAATTGCAATGTATGGAGATAAATATGTCGGCATTGTTGTCATTTGCCAGTGCTGCTCTTTTATAAAAATCAACATCTACATCGGTTTTTCTGGTGTAAAGCACTTTTATTTCCGGCATTTCCTCTTCAAATTTTTTCCCAAGCTTTAAGGCCACTTCAAGTGCTACGTCTTTTTCTAAGGATATACTTCCTTTCGCACCGGGCTTTTTGCCTCCGTGACCAGCATCTATAACAATGGTTTTAACTTTGTATACCTGTGAAAATGTAAGATTTGAGCTGAATAATAATAAAACTGATACCAGGAATATGACTTTTTTTATGTGCATTTATGTGTTGTTTGTTTAACCTTCAATACTTTTTTTATAAATTTCAATGGCTTTTAATAGGCAGTCTGTAATTTCTTTCTGCCCATCAGCAGAGTTCATGTAGTTTTCTTCCTCAGGATTACTCATAAAACCTATTTCGGTTAATATAGCCGGCATACCCGCACGGGCCAGAACCGCAAGGCTTTTTTCCTGCACACCGCGGTTTACACGTCCGGCGCTTACATATTCATCCTGCACCAATTTCGCCAGCTTTAGACTTTGCGTTCTAAAGGTATTCTTCATTAATGACAAAATGATAAAATTTTCCGGATTGTTTGGGTCAAAGCCCTCATAATTCTCTTTATAATTCTCTTCCAGAAAGATGGACGCATTTTCCCTTTTTATTGCTTCATCCTGTTCATTCACCCTTCCTATACCTGACACGAAGGTTTCGGTACCCCTTGTGGAGGTATTTTTTCTATATACGGTTTTTTTTATTGCCACGCGTTTGCCTTTTACCTTTTTGTATCCGGTGATCACCGTAGACCTGCGCGGTTCCAGGTCATTGCAGTGAATGGAGATGAACAGGTCAGCTTTAGCATTATTGGCAATTGTAATCCGCTCATAAAGCGGAATAAAAACATCCTCAGTCCGTGTGTAGATTACTTTAACATCTTTTAAACTCGCTTCAATTGCAGCACCCAGATTTAAAGCTGTCTTTAAGGCCACATCTTTTTCTGTGGAATACTCCCCCCTGGTGGTTCCGTCCTTACCCCCGTGACCAGCATCTATCACAATAGTTTTTATTTTATATTCCTGTGTAAAAGCCTGATAACTAGATATCATAACGATTAACGCAGAAATAAATATGATCAAAATTGCATTTGGTCTGAGCAATGGTATATTTTTCATTAATTTTGAACGTTTTGGATTAAACACAAATGCAAAAATAACATTCACACACGAATTTGAAACTTTTACTATATATCATTTTTCTTAATTTCATTGTTTTAATATCCGCTACAGGTAATCAGGTATTGGCGTCTGGTAATTTTTCCTACCAGCAGACAGGAGGTTTTCAGGCCGATACCTCTAGACGTAACGCACAAACCAGCGGAACAGATACAACTGGTACTGAAAAACTGGAATATTCTGCCAGGGATTCTACTGTTGTTGACAAGGCAAATGAAATAATCTATTTGTATGGAAAGGCGAGGGTGGTATACCAGGGACTTGAACTTGATGCTGAGTACATTAGCTATAATTCTAAAACAAAAGTGCTGTTTGCCCGTGGTATCAAAAATGCAAAAGGCAAATATATAGGCAGGCCTATTTTTAAGATGGATGGTCAGGGGACTTCGCTGGCAGATTCGATAAGATACAATACAGAAACAGGGGCCGGAAATATTTGGGAAGTATTTACCGAGCAGGAAGGTGGTTTCTTTACCGGAGGTAAAGCAAAGAAGCAGCCTGACGATGAGATCCACAGTAAAGGCCAGATCTTTAGTACCTGTAATCTGCCGCATCCCCATTTCGGAATTTTTATCACCAAAGGTATTGTGACTGAAAATCAGATCATCACAGGGCCTGTATATTTAAAAATAGAGGACATCCCTTTACCAATAGGTTTACCTTTTGCTTTTTTTCCTAAGCCAAACAAGAGGTCTTCGGGGGTTATCCTGCCCAATCCGGGTGAAGATGCTACCAGGGGATTTTTCTTAAGAGATGGTGGTTATTATCTGGGGCTCAATGATTATTGGGATGCAAAGATTTTGGGGACTATTTTTACCAGGGGTTCTTATGAAGGATCCTTGTATTCCAATTATACAAAAAGATATAAGTACAATGGAAGCGTTAACTTCAGGTATTCAAATTCAAGATATGGAGTAGAAGGCACGCCGGAATATGCGCCAAAAAAGGACTTTAACCTCATGTGGAACCATAGCCAGAATGCAAATGCCAAGCCGGGTACAAACTTTTCGGCTTCTGTAGATGCGGGAACCAGTTCCTTCAATGAGAATACTGCCGGGGGAAGCTCTTACGATTATAGCCAGTTTACTAAAAATACTTTGAGGTCATCTGTCAGTTACGGAAAAGTTTTTGGCAACGGAATTAATTTAAGCATTGCTGCGGATGGTTCGCAGGAAACGCAGACCAAGACCGTTAGTTTACGCTTACCCGATTTAAGTTTGAGTGTTCCAACCTTCAATCCTTTTGATTCCAAGGACAGGCTTGGCGAACAGAAATGGTACCAAAAGATCACTGTTGGGTATAGCATGCAAGCCAGTAACAGCATCACTACAACAGAAGACCAGCTCTTTAAAAAAGAGGCCTTGAATAATTTCAAGAATGGCGTGAACCATTCTATACCGATCAATATGGCCTTTAACCTGTTTAATTATTTCAATTTCAATACTGGGATAAATTATAGCGAACGCTGGGCTTTCCAGACCATAGAGAAAACCTATTTGAGAGTGGTAAATGGTGGAGATGTTCAAAAGATCGACACCATTTCCGGATTTAGACGTAATGGTGAGTATAGTTTGAGCATGGGTACCTCGACCAAGATCTATAGCACGGCCCAGTTTACCAAATTTGGAAATTTTAAAGCGTTAAGGCATGTGATGACCCCTCAGGTAAGTTTCAGCTACCGGCCTGATTTTTCTGATGTTAAAAGAGGATATTATAAAAATGCCATGTATGAAGATGGAAGCGCTGTATTAGATCAGAGAGGATTGCCGGTGAAGTATTCTATCTTTGAAGGTTCTGTTTACGGAGGGCCTGGAAGCGGTCAAAATGCTTCCCTTTCCTTCGGATTAGACAATACTATAGAGGCAAAGGTCGCTAATCCTAAGGATACTACAGGCACAGGAGAAAAAAAGATACCGATCATTCAGGGTTTAGGCATCAATGGCTCTTATAATTTTCTCGCAACCGAATACAAGTTGTCAAACCTGAGCTTTAACGGGCGGTCACAATTCTCAGAGAAGCTGGGTATTAACTTTTTCGGTACGCTCGACCCTTATCAATATAGAGATAGCATCATTGGCACCAGCCAAATGCCCGTAAGATATAGAATAGACAGATATACCTGGCAGGAAGGCAGGTTGCCACGGATTACCAGTTTTGGGTTTTCTACAGATTATAGCCTAAACCCCGAAGCCCTGAAAAGAAGAAATAAAAACGAGGAAAAACTTAAAGATGAACTGGCCACAGGCGGAATGACACCTGAGCAATCTGAAGCACTGGCAAAAGTAAGCCGTGATCCAAATGCCTTTGTAGATTTTAAAATTCCATGGAACTTTTCTTTTGGATATACCTTTCAATACAATGATGCCGGACTGACAAGTTCTATCACAAACACACTTAACTTTAATGGTGATGCGAACATCACCCCTAAATGGAAGGTTCAGTTCAATTCAGGATGGGATTTTAAGGCCGGTACTTTTTCTCAGACTTCTTTATCCATCTACCGCGACCTTCATTGCTGGGACATGAGCGTTAGCTGGATACCATTTGGTGCATATCAGTTTTATTCTGTAGACATAAAAGTAAAAGCTTCTGTACTCCAGGACCTGAAACTGAGCAAGAGAAAGAACTACTATACACGGTACTAAAAATTAAGTTTCTTATGCTAGCTGAAATCATTACCATTGGAGATGAAATTCTCATCGGTCAGATTGTAGATACCAATTCAGCCTGGATGGCCAGGCAGCTTAACCTGATCGGTGTGCAGGTAAAGCAGGTCACTTCGGTTTCTGATGATGCGGACCATATCATAGAAGCCCTGCAACAGGCAGAGAAAAGAGCTGGTATTATATTGATCACAGGAGGGTTGGGCCCTACAAAGGACGATATTACCAAGCTTACGCTGGCAAAGTATTTCGATATGGGCTTCAGGAGGGATGAAGAAACCCTGCAGCACGTTACGGCGATCTTTGAAAAGCTGAACCGGCCAATGATTGAAGGCAACAGAAAACAGGCGGATGTGCCTGAGGGCTGTGTAGTCATCAAAAACAAGAACGGAACGGCGCCATGTATGTGGTTTGAAAATAACGGAAACATCATTGTTTCCATGCCTGGAGTACCCTATGAAATGATGTACCTGATGGAAGAAGAGATCCTTCCAAGGATTAAGCTGCAGTTTAAACTTCCTTTCATTGTACACCGGACCATCCTTACCGCAGGTATTGGCGAGTCATTTCTGGCTGCTGAGATAGCAGATATCGAAGACAGTCTGCCGGCACATATTAAGCTTGCCTACCTACCCAGGCTGGGCCAGGTTCGCCTGAGGCTGAGCGGAACCGGTACGGATGAGGGAGTCTTAAAAAGTGAAGTTCAGCATTATGCTGCGAAACTCATTTCAAAAATAAAGAAACATGTAGTCATAGACGATGATATCGCCCTTGAAAAAGCGATACTCGATATCATGAAGCGCAGAAACCTTACACTTTCTACTGCTGAAAGCTGTACAGGTGGTTACATTGCCCACCTGATCACCCAGCATGCAGGTAGTTCAGCTGTTTTTGCCGGAGGGGCAGTGGTCTATTCAAATCAGTTAAAGCAATCAGTGCTGGGCGTAAAAACAACAACCCTGGATAGCTTTGGTGCTGTGAGCGAGGAAACAGTTAAGGAGATGGCTGCCGGAGCGATCAGTCATTTTAAAACAGATTACGCAGTTGCGGTGAGCGGCATTGCCGGCCCTGACGGAGGTACTCCTGAAAAACCAGTAGGGACGGTGTGGATTGCATTGGCTACCAGGGATAAAGTATTTGCCAAACGTTTCAATTTTGGGAATAAAAGAATCCAAAACATAGAACGCTCTGCCATAGCTGCTTTGACGATGATTGTAAATGATCTTAACCAAGATTAGGGTTAAGTGTCCAAAATACTTTACTTTTGCATCCGATATCAATAATGAAATAAAAAATGGCTCAATACGAATTATTGTTACCTAAAATGGGGGAAAGTGTTGCCGAAGCGACCGTTATTAAATGGGTGAAGCAACCAGGAGAAAGGATAGAGTTGGACGATACAATTCTGGAGATCGCCACAGATAAAGTAGATTCAGAAGTCCCGTCACCTGTAGCAGGTAAGTTGGTCAGGCAGTTATTTAAAGAGGATGAAATTGTGCAGGTCGGAACAGTAATTGCGATTATAGAGACTGATGCTGCCGCAGAAAGTCCAGATCCTGTAGCACAGGAAATAATTGATGCTATTCCCGGTACAGAGCAGCTACCTGTTAGCATTCGTAATCAGGCAGACGTAAAAGAAAGTAATAACATCAGGTTTTATTCTCCACTTGTCAGGAACATCGCCAATCAGGAAAGCATAACCGCTGCCGAACTTGAAACCATTTCCGGCACCGGAGCAGACGGGCGCCTCACAAAAGATGACCTGATCAATTATATTCAGCACAGAACATTAAAAACAGCTCAAAATCCGGTTGCGCAAGTTGTAGATAATCAGACCTCTGTTCCCGCGGCAGCGCCCTCAGTTGAACATACCAAGCCGGTTATTAAAACGGGTGGTGGAGATGAAATTATCGAAATGGACCGCATGCGCAAGCTGATTGCTGAACACATGGTGATGAGCGTACAAACTTCTCCTCATGTCACTTCATTCGTAGAGGCTGATGTGACCAATATGGTGGTATGGAGAGATAAAGTTAAGGCCGGCTTTGAGAAGCGGGAAAAGGAAAAGATTACTTTTACACCCATATTTATTGAGGCCGTTACCAAAGCCATCAAAGACTTTCCAATGATCAATGTTTCCGTAAATGGAAATCAGATCATTAAAAAGAGAGATATCAATATCGGCATGGCAGCAGCATTGCCAAGTGGCAACCTGATCGTTCCCGTGATTAAAAATGCTGACCAGTACAACCTAGTCGGATTAACCAAATCAGTAAACGACCTGGCCCAGCGGGCACGCACTTCCAAACTTAAACCAGATGAGACCCAAAACGGAACGTTTACGCTCACAAATGTTGGTTCCTTTGGTAATGTAATGGGTACGCCAATTATCAACCAGCCTCAGGTAGCTATCCTTGCAGTAGGGGCAATTAAAAAGAAACCTGCTGTATTAGAGACGGAATTTGGAGATGTAATAGCCATCCGCCACATGATGTTCCTTTCTCTTTCATATGACCATAGGGTAGTAGATGGTGCCCTGGGAGGATCTTTTGTGAGGAGGGTGGCAGACTATCTGGAGAACTGGGATGTCAATAGAGAAATATAATTTCAGGATGACGATATATAAGCAAAGGCCCCAAATTGGGGCCTTTATTTATCAAAACAAACACTACTAATTAAACAATACCTCTTCTTCGGTTATTACACTGATCTGCTGTTCTGTATAAGTATATCTGCCGGTATGTGCTATAAATACATCCTTTTGCTCCAGAAGCGCCTTGTTGGCAATTAAGGATTTCAAACTGACGTTTCCGATCACATACTTGTAATCATCCCTTGAAAAACGCTCCACAATATTGTCTATCTGCAGTTTTTCAACGGTGTATTCATGGGTGTACCTTAAATACACCTCTATGTTTACATTATCCGTATGGATCAGTCCGTTATTCTGGTGGTATTTTTTATATTCATACCGGTAGTCGTATCTTAAGGCAGCAATATCTGACAATACAGCTGCACCTGTCGGGTGGCCGCCGGCGCCCTTCCCAAAGAAGAACTGCTTGTCTGCAAATGCTGCCTGGACCGTAACCCCATTGTATTCATTCTCTACATTGTAAAGGAAATCCTCAGCTTTCACAAATTTAGGCAATACATAGGTAACTACCTGTTTGGTGCTGATCTTGCGCGCAGTAGGCACCAGCTTTATTTTAAAGTTCTTCTCTCTTGCATACCTGATGTCATTTTCAGACAAATTCTGAATACCTATGTTCAGGATCTTGTCCGGATTGATAAACAATCCATATGCATGTGCAGTAGCAATTGCCAGCTTAAACTTAGGGTCATAACCTCCCACATCCAGTATCGGATCGCTCTCTGCAAATCCCAGGTCCTGTGCCTGCTTCAGTGCAACTCCGTAAGGCAGGTTTTCATTAAATATTTTAGATAAAATATAATTGGATGAACCATTAAAAATGCCGCTTATTCCATGAAGCAGTTCATTGTCATAATATTCTTCCAGGTTACGGATGATCGGGATACTGCCACATACCGCACCTTCGTATAGCAGGGAAGCACCATGTTTTTCCTGTAGCTCCACCAGTTCCGCAAGGTGGGTTGCTATCATTTTTTTATTTGCAGAAACTACATTTTTACCACTGATCAATGCTCTTTTAACAATATTAAAGGCTGCATCCGCATCATCAATCAGCTCAACAATTGTATTGATCTCTTCATTGTTCAGCAGTTCTTCGTGATCTGTAGTAAAAAGATGCGCATCCAGACTGCGTTTCTTATCCGGGTTCTTTATGGCTATTTTAACAATCTCAAGGTTCAGGTCCTGACCACGGATGATATCATGCAATCCTTGTCCAACTACTCCAAAACCAAATAAACCGATCTTAAGTTTCTTACTCATTTATTGCTAAGCTGTTTTATGTAATTTAATTATTTTCTTATTAGTGCTTTCTTTGAGGAAATTGCCAATAATATTGGTCAGGGTATTCGTCTCAATTAAAAAACCATCGTGGCCATAGGCCGACTTAATGCTTTGAAATGAAGCGTCAGGGATATGCTTAGCCAGGAATTCCTGCTCTGACAATGGGAAAAGCACATCATTTTCAATCCCTATTACCAGGGTGTTCGCCTTAACCAGTGCCAATGCATCCGCTATACTTGTTCTTCCTCTGCCTACATTATGGCTGTCCATAGCCTTGGTCAGATACCAGTAGCTATAGGCATTAAAACGCTTGCACAACTTTTCTCCCTGGTAATTTTGATACGAAGAAGCCCTGAACGAGCAGGTTTTATCATTTACACTTTCCAGTTGCGTAGTAGAATAAGCCTCATAAGTCCTGTAAGAAAGCAAGGCAATGCTCCTGGCTGCCTTCAGTCCTTTCAGCCCTCCATCAGGTTGCTGTGCATAGAAACTGCGGTCTGCTGTTATCGCCATACGCTGACTTTCATTAAAAGCAATACCCCATGGTGAGTGAACAGCATTGGTGGCCATAATGATCAGGTTTTCTATTTTTTTATTATCCGAAATAGACCATTCCAGGGCTTGCTGACCGCCTAATGAGCCGCCTATCAGCACTTTTATGTCCTGTATCTGAAGATGTGCAGCAAGCAAACGGTGAGCGGCAACAAGGTCCCTTATCGTAAATTCCGGGAAGGCAAGATAATATGGCTGTCCGGTCACCGGGTTAACGCTCAAAGGGTTGGTAGTACCATAATTGGAACCAAGCACATTTGCGCAGATGATGAAATGCTCATCCGGGTTAAACAGGTAATTGTTGCCAAACAATCCTTTCCACCAGTCCAGCACATCTGAATTGGCAGTAAGCGCATGACAGGCCCAGATCACATTGTCTTTTTTTGCGTTCAGCCTGCCATAAGTTTGATAAGCAATCTCTATTTTGCGCAGCTTTTTGCCGTTCTCAAGTTCAAAGGGTTTTGTATAAGTATATATCGCAGTATTGCTCATCTTTTAGTTTTTCAGTTCAGACAGAAGTCCCTGTTTAGTTTTTTATTGCCGAAAATGCCTGTTCAAAATCAGCCTTAATGTCGTCGATATGTTCAATTCCTACTGAAACACGCAACTGATTTGGTGTCACACCTGCTGCGATTTGAGCAGTTTCACTTAATTGCTGATGTGTGGTGGCAGAAGGCTGAATGATCAGTGTTTTAGCATCGCCTACATTGGCCAGGTGACTTACCAGTTTCAGGTTGTCCACCAAGGCAGTAGCCAGGCTTTTATCGCCCTTCAATTCGAAAGACAATACTGCACCAAATCCATTTTTCAAATACTTCTTGGCATTGGCATGGTATGGACTGCTCTCCAGTCCAGGATAACTTACCGATTTAACATCCTCATGGGTTTCCAGCCATTTGGCCAGGGCGAGTGTATTGTCTACGTGTCTTTGTACCCTTAGTGACAACGTTTCAAGCCCCTGAAGCAATTGGAATGAATTGAAAGGAGAGATGGCAGGGCCAAAGTCTCTCAATCCCTCTACGCGGGCACGGATAGCGAACTGTATATTGCCAAAGGGACCACCAATGCCAAATACATCATTGAATACCAGACCGTGATACCCTTCAGAAGGCTCCGTAAACTGTGGGAACTTTCCATTGCCCCAGTTGTAATTTCCACCGTCTACGATCACCCCGCCGATGCTCGTTCCATGTCCGCCAATCCACTTCGTAGCAGATTGTACCACCACATGTGCCCCATGTTCCAACGGTTTAAAAAGATATCCTGCTGCACCGAAGGTGTTGTCTACGATCAGCGGAAGGTCATGTCTGTTGGCAATGGCCGATATTTTTTCAAAATCTATTACACTGTAGGCAGGATTGCCAATGCTTTCCAGATAGATCGCTTTCGTCCTGTCATCAATTTTTGCCTCAAAGTCTGCAGGATCGTCACCATTGGCAAATTTAACTTCAATGCCCAGGCGTTTAAAGCCAACCTTAAACTGATTGTACGAACCACCATATAAATGAGAAGAGGAAACAAAGTTGTCGCCCGACTGAAGGATGTTATTTAAAGCAATGAATTGTGCCGCTTGTCCGGATGCCACAGCCAATCCTGCTACCCCACCTTCAAGCGCTGCCACGCGTTTTTCAAAAACATCAGTGGTAGGGTTCATGATGCGGGTATAGATATTTCCAAATTCCTTTAGTGCGAAAAGATTAGCGCCATGCTCAGAATTTTTAAACCCATAAGAGGTAGTCTGGTAAATAGGAACAGCCCGTGAACCTGTAGTAGGATCTATTTCCTGGCCTGCGTGTACTTGTAGTGTTTCAAATTTATGTGATGCTGACATAGTGTTTAGTTTAAAGGGTTGAAAAAGGGTTTGTTTTTAAAAATGGTTAGGTTTTTTTAGACCAAAACGTACATAATTGTATTGCGTACCCCTTGTAGGGCCTTCCGGATGATAGTTAAATGCAAATGGAAGATTTTGAGATTATCGTATGCAACAGCACATACACATGGTATGCTGCGGGCAACAATAATTAAGTAGACTTTGGGTAATGCTTACTGTTTTCATTTTGTTTCAATTTATCTTTCCAAAGGGCACCATGCCTTTTGGTCAGGAATTGGCACCTTCTCCATTTGGGAGGGTTGCCAGTGGGTCTCAGAGCCTGTCTCTCGCCACTTCTTTATAAATCAAACCTTCTAAGTAAAGGAGTTTGACTTGATTGAGTTATCACTAACTATACTGCAAATATACGAAAACAAACGAAAACAATCAATACATTATTTTGATTTTATTATAAATGACTGAAAATAAGTAGTATAAAGTTTAAATAACGCCTCCCTTTAGAGATTTTTTTTCCTTGTTTTTAGCTTAAAGCTTGCTCCAGATCCGCTATGAGGTCATCTATGTGTTCCAGGCCCGCAGATATCCGAATTAAATTTGGCGGCGTTTTGGTAGTCGGCCCTTCTATCGATGCACGGTGTTCAATTAAGCTTTCTACACCACCCAAACTTGTTGCCTGTGCAAACAGTTGTACGCTATTTACCACTTTCCTCGCCTCTTCAGCTCCTCCTTTTACCAGGATAGACAGCATGCCACCAAAATCACTCATCTGGCTTTTTGCAATTTCATGCTGAGGATGTGTGCTAAGTCCGGGATAAAATACCTTCTCTACAGCCGGATGTTTTTCAAGGAACAAAGCAAGCGCCATGCCATTGGTACAATGCCCGCGCATGCGGTAAGGCAGGGTTTTGATGCTCCTGATCAGTAAGAAACAATCGAAAGGAGAAGGCACAGCACCGCCGGTCTCCTGTATATTTTTGACCTTATCCCAAAATTCATTCAGTGCTGCCGTCACCAGTATTCCTCCCAGTACATCACTGTGTCCGCCAATGTATTTAGTAGAGGAGTGCATCACAATGTCCGCACCCAATGCTATCGGATTTTGAAGGCAGGGGGAAGCAAATGTGCTGTCGCATGCAAACAGTAAACCATGTTTTTTACTAAGCCTGGAGATAGCGGCAATATCGGTGATTTTTAACAGTGGATTTGAGGGTGTTTCAGCCCAGATTAAAACCGTATTTTCTTTGATATGCGCAGCTATTTCATCCACCCTGGTGAGGTCTATAAAATCAAATGCCAAGGTGTCTTTAAAAATGGTCTGTAATTGTTTTTTAAATCCCCAGTACATATCATCAGGTGCGATGATATGGCTGCCCGGCTTCAATGCCTGAAATAAAGCCATCCCTGCAGTATTTCCTGACGAGAAAGCACAGGCACCAGCACCTTTTTCCAATTCGGTCAGTGCTTTTTCCAATGCCGTCCTGTTGGGATTACTGACTCTGCTGTACATGTGTCCGCCAGAATAGCCACCATCTTCATCTCTCAGGAAAGTGGTGGATAAATTAATAGGAAGCGTCACATCGTTTGTGGACGTTTTATAGAAATTTCCTGCATGTATTGCTACAGTTTCTGGCTTCATTATTACGGGTTTAAATGTTAAAATTCAGGTATGTATCCAAACAAAGTTAACGTTATATATTCTTCCGCCGAAGTTTTGGCAGGATTTATGTAATTGGTATTACAAATTAGAAAAGACATGAAAAGAATATTCCTGATAGCAGCCATTTTATGCAGTTCATTAATGGTTTTGCAAAGTTGTTCACCTAAAGGAGCTAGTACGCCAAGCGTAAAAAGAGGTAATGTAACTGGCAACTGGACAATAAACGACATTACTTTTGAAGGGATGTCACAGTCGGCGGTTAAATCATTATTTGATGACGGCCCTTATACTTGTTTTGTAGGCAGTACCTGGAATTTGACAAATAGCGGCAATGGAAGTTATACGCTGCCCGGCGGAACAGGCTGTACAGCAAAGACACAGACCATTTTTTGGTCGGCCAGTGCAGGAGATCAGACATTTCAGTTTAAAAAGATTTTTGAAGGAGATAAAGCCAAGAACGTAACCTCAGGTTACAGAATGGTGCTGACAGCTACTGATGGTGATACCATGGTGATCAAAGTACCTGTAGATAATGGAAATTCACCTGCTTATATTGTATTAAACTTTGTGAAAGCAGCAAAATAATTTTGGTTTGGTTTGGTTAAAAAGAGGCCCGGTTTCTACTGGGTCTCTTTGTTTATGTACCTGATTTGACGCTCTTTCGCAACTCCTTCGCAGCTTGTTCGCAATTCCTGCGCAAATCGTGCCCTTTTGCGAAGCAAATACGTAAGTGCTGCGCTTTTTGCGCGAAGATGCCCAAAGCTCTTTACATATTCCTGACAGCTTATATAGCTTTAAAAAAGGATGTCTGCCTATTTTATCTTACTTTTGTAGTATTATACACAACAGATGGATACTACTTCAAAACTGGCAATTATTGTAAACAATCCTGAGCTTTCAGAACCGCTAAAAACAATTGCACAAAAAGTACTTAACCAGCAGCGCATCACATTTGACGAAGGTGTACACCTCTATCAGCATGCAGACCTCGGATATCTTGGTGTCTTGGCAAACTACATCAGGGAACAAAAGCACGGCGACAATACTTACTTTAACCGCAATTTTCACCTGGAGCCTACCAATCTATGTGTGTACGATTGTAAGTTTTGCTCTTATTCCCGCCTGATCAAGCAAAAAGAAGAAGGCTGGGCACTCACTATGGAAGAGATGCTCGACATCGTAAAGAAATACGACCATGAGCCTGTCACGGAAGTACATATTGTAGGCGGGGTATTGCCACAGTATGATGTTGCATTTTATTCAGCGCTGTTTACCGCTATCAAAAAGCACCGTCCTGAACTGCATGTCAAAGCGCTGACCCCTGTAGAATATCACTACATCTTTAAAAAAGCAAAAATAGACTACGCCACTGGCATGCGCCTGATGAAGGAAGCAGGTCTGGAATCTATCCCCGGCGGTGGTGCAGAAATATTCCACCCCGAGGTGCGGGAACAGATCGCCAAAGACAAATGTACCGGCGAACAATGGCTGCAGATACATGAGGAATGGCATAAGCTGGGCATGCGGTCTAACGCCACCATGCTATACGGACACATAGAAAAATTTGAACACCGGGTAGACCATATGGAGCAGCTGCGCCAGTTGCAGGACAGAACCGGCGGCTTTCAGACCTTTATTCCTTTAAAATTCCGGAACCAGCACAATCAGATGAGTGATGTGCCTGAGGTTTCGGTTATTGAAGACTTAAGAAACTATGCGATATCCCGGATCTACCTGGACAATTTTGACCACATAAAAGCTTACTGGGCAATGATCAGCAGGCAGACAGCTCAGCTTTCCCTTAATTTTGGGGTGGATGACATAGATGGCACACTGGATGACACTACCAAGATCTATTCTATGGCCGGTGCCGAAGAGCAAAATCCTGCTATGAGCACACAGGAACTGGTAAACCTGATCAAACAAGTGAAGCGTAAACCGATTGAAAGGGATACCCTCTACCATGTGGTCACGGATTTTACCGATGTGGTATTTGAAGACGAAGTAAAACCGCAGTACTATAAACTGCCTGTAATTAACTAATGGACAAAGAACTATATATCATCAGACATGGTGAAACAGAATTAAATAAATTAGGGATCGTACAGGGCAGAGGGATCAACAGCGACCTTAATGATACCGGCCGCAGTCAGGCATCAGCATTCTATGCTAAATACAAAGACATTCCTTTTGAAAAAGTGTATACTTCGGCACTGGTAAGGACACATCAGACCGTAAAAGGCTTTATCGAAGCGGGGATTCCATGGGAACAATTGCCGGGACTGGACGAGCTGGCCTGGGGTGCCTGGGAAGGAAAACCGAATGATGAAAACGCCATCAGGGCTTTTAAGACCCTTATGCAGCAATGGGACGAGGGAGATTATGATGCCCATTTTGAAGGCGGGGAGAGCCCCAACCAGGTGATGCTAAGGCTGAAGGAAGCGGTAGACTACATCAAATCAAAAACAGAAGAGAAACTGGTGCTGGTATGTATGCATGGAAGGGCTATGCGCTTGCTGCTCTGCCTGTTGATGAACAAGCCGCTATCTGAAATGGGCGATTTTCCGCACCAGAACACGACGCTTTATAAAGTTGAACTTACCGGTGATGAATTTATCATTACTAGTTTGAACAATACCGATCATTTAAAATAATTCCTTTTGAGTAAAATAAAAATTTCTGCAGTATCCTATACCAATACCAAGCCTTTTATTTATGGGATCATGCACTCAGCGATCATAGATAAAATAGAACTGAGCCTGGATATCCCTTCAGATTGTGCGGCCAAGCTGATCGCCAACCAGGTAGATATCGGCCTGATACCGGTAGCGGCCATTCCGGATGTACCCGATGCAAATATTGTGGCCGATTACTGTATCGGTTCTGTGGGCGCGGTAAATTCAGTATTCATATTTAGTAATGTCGAGGTGTCAGAAATTAAGACTGTAAAACTGGATCTTCAGTCGCGCACCTCCAACAACCTCGCAAAAGTACTATTGAAATTTCACTGGAAAAAGGAGGTAGAATTTACTACAGATGCCGGTGCCGTAACGGATGCGATCGTGCTGATCGGCGACAGGACCTTTGGCAAACAAAAGGAATATGCCTTTTCGTATGATATGGGTCAGGAGTGGATGAACTTCACAGGTTTGCCTTTTGTGTATGCCGCTTGGGTGGCCAATAAGCCCATTCCGCAGGCCTTTATTGTGGAGTTTAATAAGGCGCTGTCTTTGGGGCTGTCCAGCCGTGCTTTGGTACTGAAGGAGCTGCCTGAACGGGACGATATTGACCTGGAAGACTACCTCCTGCATAAGCTTGATTTTGAGCTTAGCGATTCAAAAAGAAAGGCATTGGACTTGTTTTTAAGCTATATCGCCAGGCTTTAAGCTATTCACATTTTTTAAATTTTCAACAAATCATAAACCATACTGGTCAAGTAGTATCTTTACGATTTTGTAAACTGAATCATTTTGGCTAAAGATACTACTAAGGAAACCCCGTTAATGCAGCAATACAATGCGATTAAAGCAAAGTATCCAGGCGCATTGTTGTTGTTCAGGGTTGGCGATTTTTACGAAACATTTGGTGAAGATGCAATCAAAACATCCCAGATACTGGGTATCGTACTGACCAGAAGGGGCACTGGCCCTAATGGCGGGGCGCTGGAA
Source organism: Pedobacter psychroterrae (assembly GCF_004331695.1). Lineage (GTDB taxonomy): Bacteria > Bacteroidota > Bacteroidia > Sphingobacteriales > Sphingobacteriaceae > Pedobacter > Pedobacter psychroterrae. The sequence continues at coordinate 842,831 of NZ_SJSL01000002.1, forward strand.
CTGGCGGGTTTTCCACATCATTCTTTAGACAACTACCTGTCAAAACTGGTAAGAGCGGGGCAAAGGGTGGCTATCTGCGACCAGTTGGAAGATCCTAAAGCTACAAAAACCATCGTAAAGCGGGGCGTGACGGAACTGGTAACGCCCGGTGTAGCTTATAGCGACAATATCCTTAATCAAAAGTCCAACAATTACCTTGCTGCAGTGTATTTTGACAAAGGCGCCATAGGGGTCGCTTTTGCAGATATTTCTACCGGTGAGTTTTTGGTAGCACAAGGCGATGCTGAGTACATAGACAAACTGTTGCAGGGCTTTAAGCCCACTGAAGTGGTCTTTCAAAAGACCAGAAGGAAGGAATTTATAGAGGTCTTTGGTGATAAATTCTATACCTATCACCTCGACGATTGGGCTTTTACCAACGATTATGCCACTGAGATATTGACCAAACACTTTGAGGTCACTTCCTTAAAAGGGTTTGGAGTAGATAAATTACAATCTGGTATCGTAGCAGCAGGGGTGGTGCTGCATTATCTGAATGAGACGGAACACCGCAACTTAAAGCATATTTCTGCTATCTCCCGTCTGGAACAGGATAAGTATGTATGGCTGGACCGCTTTACCATTCGCAATCTCGAACTGGTAAGCTCTGCCAATGAAAATGCAGTTACCTTGTTTGAGATCCTGGACCAAACGTCCACGCCTATGGGGGCAAGGCTGCTGCATAAGTGGATCATCATGCCATTGAAAGAGCTGAAGCCGATAGAAGAGCGGTTGGGTATGGTAGCGTTTCTTATAAAAGATGAAAGTCTGCTGGAAGAGTTCCTGTCGCACATTAAGCAGATTGGTGATCTCGAGCGGCTGATCTCTAAGGTCGGGCTACAAAAGGTGGGCCCGAGAGAACTTTGTCAGCTGAAAAAGGCATTGTATCACATTGAAGCAGTTAAAAAGATTGCAGAAGCAGCAAATAACCCTTTTCTGTCTGTGCTTGCTGATCAGTTAAACCCATGTCTCACCATCAGAGAGAAGCTGGAACGTGAGCTGCAGCAAGATCCGCCTGCTTTATTGATCAAGGGCAATGTGATTGCTGATGGCATTGATGAGGAGCTCGACAGGTTGCGTAAGATTGCCTTTGGCGGTAAGGATTACCTGGTGGAGATTCAGAAGCGGGAAGCTGCGATAACCGGGATACCGTCCTTAAAGGTAGCCTTCAACAATATTTTTGGCTATTACCTGGAGGTGACCCATACGCATAAGGATAAGGTGCCGGCCGACTGGATCAGGAAACAAACCCTGGTGAGTGCCGAGCGCTATATTACTCCCGAGCTTAAAGAATATGAAGAGCAGATCCTGGGTGCGGAAGAAAAGATTCAGCACATTGAGGTGCGTATATATAATGAGCTGATGTATCAGGTATCGGCCTATATCAAGCAGATTCAGTTGAACGCTTTTTTAATAGCCCAGTTGGACGTATTGCTTTGTTTTGCTCAACTGGCGATTAAAAATCATTATGTTAGGCCTCAGGTTACCAAAGACAAAACCCTGGATATCAAGGGCGGCAGGCATCCTGTAATTGAAAAGAGATTGCCGATAGGCGAAGAGTACATTACCAATGACGTTTTTCTGGACAATGATACCCAGCAGATCATCATCATTACGGGACCCAACATGTCTGGTAAATCGGCCATATTACGCCAGACAGCTTTGATTGTGCTGATGGCACAGATGGGATGTTTTGTCCCGGCCAAGGCCGCCAGCATTGGCCTGATCGATAAGATCTTTACCAGGGTAGGGGCCTCTGACAACCTTTCTTCGGGCGAGAGTACCTTTATGGTGGAGATGAACGAAACGGCCAGTATATTGAACAATATATCCGACCGCAGTCTGATCCTGCTTGATGAAATAGGCCGTGGCACCAGTACGTATGATGGTATTTCCATAGCCTGGGCCATTGCAGAGTTCCTGCACCAGCACCCAACTGCCAAACCCAAGACTTTATTTGCTACCCATTATCATGAACTGAACGAACTGGCCAATACCATGAGCCGTATCAGGAACTTTAATGTGTCTATCAAAGAGGTGTCCAATAAGGTGATTTTCCTGCGCAAGCTGATACCCGGGGGCAGTGAGCACAGCTTTGGTATCCATGTGGCCAAGATGGCCGGTATGCCGCCAAAGCTGATCAACAGGGCCAACGAGATCCTGAAGAAGTTGGAAATAGACAGGACGGAAGGTCAGAGCATAAAAGACAGCATTAAAAAAGTACAAAACCAGGCCTATCAACTGCAGATGTTTGCAATTGATGATCCGGTGCTAATCAAAATCCGCGATACACTGAATAACCTGGATGTAAATATCCTGACACCGGTAGAGGCCCTGCTGAAACTGGATGAAATCCAGCGGATCATTAAACAATAGCTTTATGACGAGCAGGTTGTCCCATCATAGCTTTATTTTAGTATGCCTCTTGTCGGTGATTACGCTGTATTCCTGTAGTTCTAGAAAGCATGCAGCTATTTCAAATACCAAGGCAGCGGGGATAGCAGAAGCCATGTCCCACTTAAAAAGTAAAAAGCTGTACCGGTTCATTACCGACTGGACAGGTGTCAGGTACCGGCTGGGCGGACTGGATAAAAGCGGTATTGACTGTTCCGGATTTGCCTTGCTGTTGCAAAAAGACATTTATGGCTTCAGTCTGCCAAGGAGGTCAAGAGACCAGGCAGATGCTGTAAACGAGCGTAAAGTATCGCAGTTGAAGGAAGGTGATCTGATTTTCTTTTCCTTTGGCGGCGGGGCGGTAGACCATGTGGGGGTATACCTGGACAATGATTATTTTGTACATGCTTCTACCAGTAAAGGGGTAATAGTAGACGATCTGAGACTGCCTGTTTATCAGAAAGCCATTGTTAAAGCAGGTTCATTAAAAAACTAATATGTCAGATCAAAAAGATTCCTTCTGGACCAAATACAAGGGCTTTGCTACTACAGAGATCCTGATGTACCTGATCATGATCATAGGAATAGCACTGGGTATTATTATACTGAGTTAGTTGGTCTTAAAGATCACCTTGCTGTTGTCAAGTCCGCTGATAGTACTAAAAAATTGGGTGAGGTCTTCGTATTTATCTGCTGGGTAAGTGCCGTTATTCAAAACCATCTTTCGTTTGTAGGTAAGTTTTTTGCCTTCCATACTGATGTGCATGCTGTATGTTCCAAATGCCGACTTAATTTCCTGATCTGGTGGTCTGGCAGTAATTGAGTAACCATCAGGGAGCTGATACACGATTTCATCTTCATCGGTATAGCCCCTGTTAATGTATACAGGCAGTGTACGGTTTCTGACCTCGGGAATGGACCTGGTTTTATTAAAAGCATTGGGAATCAGGTAAACGAGGTTATTCGTTTTTGGGGCATACTTCTGAATGCTAAGCTGCATAGATTCAGAGGTGACAGGATGTTCGTTTTTTTTCTGTACCAGCTTAAAATCAGCAAAATCAATGTTGTCAATGTCATATTCTTCCTTCAGCAGTTTCAGCTGTTCAGCATAAGGTTCATTGATGAGGCGCTGATTATTGTCATATTGTGATCCACTAAAATCTGTTGTTAGTTGCCCGCTCACATCACCTGTGTTTTCGATCTTTAGTTCAGCTTTGCGCTTCAGTAAGTTGCTTGCAGTAGCAAGTGAAGGGGTCTTGAGTAATTTTCCACCTTCAGCTGTGCATGCCAGCACTGTGCGGTCGTCCGTAAAGCTGCCCAGATAGCCAAAAGGACTGTCCTGACTGGTACATTCCAGCCAGGTAGTATCATTTTTCAAGGGGATGCACAGGATGATATGATTGCCCTGGTCCATACTTGCAAATTCAGTATCTACACTCTTTTTTAAGTCTCCTGCGTAGACCACGCAATATAAGCTTGGTATGTCTACTACTTTCAGCAGACTTTGGGTATAATTGACCAATGCCTTGCAATCGCCGTACGACAAGGTCTGCACGTCAGTAGCCGGAAAGGGCTGAAAGCCACCTATGCCTACCTGGATGCTGATATACCTAGTTTTTTTCTGCACATATTCGTAGATCTTTCTGGCTTTTTCTTTATCGTTACTGATCCCCTTTACAAGGGTCTTAATCTCCTGTACGGTCTGCGGACTGAGGGCCTGTCTGTCTTTGATCAGTGCATCAAATACCCATTTTCCCAGTTCATCCCAATTTTTATAATTGCCTTTATAGCCATAATAATTAAACTGCTCGGCGGCTATTTTAATGTAGGTCAGGTATTTATTGGGGTCTGGTGCAAAGGGTTCCATCCTAAACGCATTCAGGTTGGTCACTTCCCATGTCCGGGTAATGTATTTGTCGGACTTTACCACAGCTGGTACACCTTTAAAATTATATTCCTTGATTCTTACCTGATCATCAGGTTTGGAAATAAAAGCGTAAGTACTTTTCTCTACCGCCACATCCGGATATGGGTTGGCATACCAGTCGGGGATGATCAGGTTTTGCTTGTACCTGATCTCATATTCATAAATAATGGTGTATGGATAGGCAATGACATTTGGAACATAATGTTTAATTCGTGCATCTTCAAACATTGAAAAATCATTCACAGCGCTTTCATCCCTGAAGTTGCTTTGGGAGAACTTGCCTGTTGGTTGCCCAAATGAATTCAGGATCAGTCCTTTGATGCTTTTGATGGAGGTGCTTTTATTGTAATACAAGGACAGGGCAGCTCTGTCGTCTCCGCTTTTATTAAAAATAGTGACCGCCTTTTTTACATTAAGTACCATGTTGTCAGGAGCGCGCATATCAAGGGTGGTCTCCATATTCCTGATTACCGCATCAGCGCGGTTTTTTAAGGAGGCCGAAATACGGTCCGTAGCATATTCAGGCATATCCTGAGCATGCACGATTATTGTGCAGCTGCAGAAAATCAATAAGAACAAATGTTTTTTAAACATATTATTAGTTGGTTTTCTTAAGAATAAGGTCTGTTTTTTGGAATTGTATGATCCTGCTATAGAATTCTTTGAGCGAAAGGTATTCATCCGGACTATAAATTGGTTTGTTGAGCTGCATCACCTGATGGAATATCAGATTATTGCCAGACTGTGAAGTCGATGTTTGGTACTTGCCCGCGCCCTCTGCCAGTGCCAGGCCCATATTCTTAGGTTCATTTGCCAGTACAATATTGTCGGGTAATTCTATGGTCATCGTAAGCCGCTCGTCTACCGCTGCACCCAGGTCCACTGGATATGACCTGTCGTTTAGATTGAAAGGGTTTTTATCTGTCCGGCTGATAAAGAAAGGATTTAGATAGAATTCTTTATTATTCATGTTGTCAAAGATCTTCATTTCTATATCATAGCTCTCTATCAGTGGATTTTCCAGGCTATCAAGCCCTTCAATGCTATGGTTTGCTAACTTTATTTTAGGCATCTGCTCATCCAGCCGTTCTACATACTGGTCTATCGAACCTGCTTCATTGATGCGCTCACGTTTTTTTAATGCACTGTAACCGCCCGATACTGTGGTCAGTTTCCCTTTTAAAACGCCCTCATTAGTAAGCTTTGCGGTCAGCACATATTTTGTTGTCTGCTTTTGGCTGGCTACGATATCATACCAATAGGAGGGCTTCTTCTGGTTGATCACCCTGCCTTTTCCATTGATACAATGCAAGGGGAGCAGCCCAAAGGGAAGCAATGGTACGGTGGCATCCAGCAGGTAACTGGTATTGCCTATGTTTACTTTGGCCACTACGTAGTTAAATTCACTGATCACAGGATAAAGGTTATTTACTGTACCATTGTTCCTGGTCGACAGGATCAGTGCTTCTGCATTCAGTCCTGCGGCATTGAGGGCGGCAACCAGCGCAAGGTTGATGTCTGCTGTATTTCCTGCATGTTTTTCAAGTGCTGTCTTAATGGTGTTTTCACTATAGATTCCTATGTAGCCGTTCCTTTTGATGTTTTTCTGGATGTAAGCATAGATGGCCCTGGCTTTGCTGGTCTCATCCGTTGTCCCGTTCAGCATTTGTGGCAGTATATCTTTAAAAAGTTCTTTCTTTTTGATCTGCGCCCCAAAGGACTTGTCGTCGTTAAGTTCCTTATCTATGTCTTTCCAGTTTCTGGTGATATTGTGTTCCAGGCCCCTCATATCAGTATAATGCGAAAGCTCAAAATAGACGGCCGATCTAAAGTTGCTGGCTGCAGTCATATAATCCTCTTCTATCAATGCAGGCAGATCTTTCATGATATAGGTCATTTTAGAGCAGTTTACTTTATGTGGCCCGTATTGAAAGCATTCCTTAAACAATACAGATTTTTGGGAGGTAAGTTTACGGGCGCCCCTCAACGCTACATTGTAATTGTATACTGCTGGAATATTGGCCTCATATTCACTGTGTATTTTAGGGATATTTCCCTGAAACTCCCAAGTCCTGAAATTGAAAATACCCGGAGAATTCAGCCGGTAACTGTATTCAATAATGCTGCCTTCCTGCAAGTTGGGCATCGTGAATTTGTATAGCGTAATGTATTTATTGGCTTTTTCTTTGAATGTATTCTTTTTGTCGAGTTCAGTTTTGGTCAGTCTGCCGTTGACAAAATTGTTTGTTGTGGCCTTTAATTCCTGCACTTCATCATCAACTTCTTTATGAATTCTTAAGGGGATTACAATATTTCCATGGTTAAAGCCGTTCTTGTTAAATATTTTAATTTTAACGTGATACATGAACACCACCGAAAAAACACCATCGTTCAAGTCTATTCTGGAAGTGCCAAATTCTCTGATAACCACTGCATTGGCGTTGCTATCAAACGCTGCATTCTTTAATTCTACGTCATCTCCGGTTATTTTTCCATACTCAAAGTCCTGGGCGCCTGCGTATGTAAATACCCAAAGGATAAAAAAAGCGATTAGATAAATTTTTTTCATATAATATTCAAACAAGATATGGCTAGTTCGCCTAATATTGAAAATTATAATAAGAAATAAAAGTATTGTTGATAGAATGCTAAATAAACTAAGGATTAATGAATCATTTTTCCGACTTTTGAAATGATACAATATGTTAGAAATGAAATTAAATTTAAACCGTCCGCTTGCTTTTTTTGATTTAGAAACTACAGGTGTTAACGTAGGTTCCGATCGTATAGTGGAAATTGCTATTTTAAAAGCGATGCCAGACGGAACAGAAATAATAAAGACATTACGCCTCAATCCGCAAATGCCCATCCCATTGGAGTCATCTTTGATACATGGAATCTATGATGAGCACATTGCTAATGAACCAACATTTAAGGATGTAGCACAGGAGCTTGCTGATTTTATAGGCGATGCCGACCTTGCCGGATACAATTCAAACAGGTTTGATATCCCGGTCCTGCTGGAAGAGTTTTTAAGGGCAGAGGTAGATTTTGATATGTCAGACCGTAAGTTTGTCGATGTGCAAAATATCTTTCACCAAATGGAACAGCGTACCCTGCGTGCCGCTTACAAATTCTATTGTGATAAGGATATCATCAATGCACATTCAGCAGAAGCAGACATCACGGCTACCTATCATGTGCTGCTCGCCCAGATAGAACGCTATAAAGACACTGACTTTGAAGATAAAAAGGGTAATGTGTCTAAGCCAGTACTAAATGATGTAGCTGCGCTGCATGCTTTTACCAATATGAACAAACCGGTAGATTTTGCCGGGCGAATGGTATTTAACGAAGCAGGTGAGGAAATCTTCAATTTTGGTAAACATAAAGGAAAGACCGTTGAGCAGGTGTTTGACATAGAGCCAAGCTATTACGCATGGATGCGACAAGGTGATTTCCCTTTGTACACCAAGAAAAAGCTGACCGAAATATGGGAGCGGTGGAACAGGAAGAAAGATCAGCTAAAACAGGTAAAGCAGCAGCAACAGCAACCTGCGTTTAAGCAACAGCCACTTGCCGTTAAACAACAACAGAGTACGGTAAATAAACCAAACTTTGCAGCAAACAAACCCCAGCAGGTGCAACCTAGAAAAGAAAAACCTGTGGTAGATGTCACCAATGATATGCTGGAACAGCTAAAAATGAAATTCGGAAAGTAGGATACGACCTATTTTATGCGCATCGTCATCATGAAATAAATTCAGGATGACGATGCGCTATATCTCAGGACAACCATATTAATAATGCGGTTTGTTTTTCAGGAAGTCAATGTTCCTTACAAGGCCTTTGAACTTGGTTCGTTTTACTGCAGAATTCTTGAATATTCCTTTAAAGACCTCTTCAGTGATGTCCTGCCAGTCTTCTTTTTTCATATTTAGTAAGCTTTCATTTGGCTGAAAAGCAGGTTCTGTATGCGGGACTGAAAACCTGTTCCAGGGACAAACGTCCTGGCAAATGTCGCATCCAAACATCCAGTTGTCCATCTTGTCATTAAATGTTGTGGGTATTTCTTCCTTCAGTTCAATTGTCAGGTACGAGATGCACTTCTTTGCATCGATTACATAGGGCGTTAGTATGGCATCAGTAGGGCAGTCATCTATGCATTTGGTACAGGTTCCGCAATGGTCCGTATCAAATGGCTGGTCATATGCCAGCTCCAGGTCTACTATTAATTCTGCAAGGAAGAAAAATGAACCGCTTTTTTTGCTAATCAGGTTACTGTTCTTTCCTATCCAGCCAATGCCCGCACGCTTGGCCCAGGCACGGTCCAGCACAGGTGCCGAATCTACAAATGCACGGCCACTGACCTCACCGATGGTTTCTGATATAAAATTGAGCAGTTCAAACAGCTTGTCCTTGATCACAGTATGGTAATCCATACCATAAGCATATTTAGAGATCTTTGGTGCATCTGTGTCTTGCCTTTCCTTCGGAAAATAGTTTAGCGAAAGGGAGATCACGGATTTTGCACCATCTACCAGCAGCCTTGGATCTAGCCGCTTATCAAAATGATTTTCCATATAGCCCATCGTTCCATGCATATCCTGGTTCAACCAGGCTGCCAGCCTTGGGGCCTCTTCTTCTAAAAACCCAGCTTTAGCGATACCGCAAGCCATAAAACCAAGCCTCATGGCTTCATCTTTAATGAGTTTGCTATATCTAACGGAATTTTCTGACATTAACTACAAAGATAAGTATTAAAAACATTTTGTTCCCATCACTGTTATATAGGTGATTAAATGGAATTATCATGGAAAATACAGAATCATCACATATAGAAGACCCAAATAAGCCGCACAAACCTATTGAACATAACTATGCAAAGCACGAGGATGATCCGGGACCATCACCTCAGGCTATAAAGGAATCTAATGAGAACGGAGCAGGCCCGGTAATGAAATGGATCATACCGCTAATTGTAGTAATTTTGCTTGTTTATTGGTTTATAATCAGGAAATAAGGTAGATAAGACAGCAGGTTTTTCTAGAGTGAACCTGCTGTTATTTTAATTCTCCTCCGGAAGACAAACCTTTTATTAAAATAACCGCCCGCTCTGTCCGGGATAATTCTTTTGAAGGTGTTTATAGGCTGCTTCTGTAGCCTCTCTGCCCCTGGATGTACGCATCAAGAAACCTTCCTGTATTAAAAAGGGCTCATATACCTCTTCTATGGTGCCCTCATCATCACCCACTGCAGTCGCAATGGTCTTCAGGCCGACAGGCCCACCCTTAAACTTATCAATAATGGTCAGCAAGATCTTGTTGTCCATCTCGTCCAGTCCGTGTTCATCCACATTCAGGGCATTCAATGCATACCTGGCTATTTCTGTATCGATCTGTCCATTGCCCTTAATCTGTGCAAAATCCCTGGTACGCCTTAGCAATGCATTGGCAATCCGGGGCGTGCCCCTGCTTCTACGGGCTATTTCAAATGCACCCTCGTCTGTGATCGGTGTCTTCAGGATATCAGACGAACGCAGGACAATCGTAGTCAGTAATTTCGCATCGTAATAAGCCAGGCGGGAGTTGATGCCAAACCTTGCCCTCAGCGGAGCGGTCAGCAAGCCCGAGCGTGTAGTAGCGCCTACCAGGGTAAAGGGATTCAGATTGATCTGTACCGAGCGGGCATTAGGGCCGCTCTCCAGCATGATGTCAATTTTATAATCCTCCATGGCAGAATAGAGGTATTCTTCCACCAGCGGACTTAATCTGTGTATCTCATCTATAAATAAAATATCTCCTGAATCCAGATTGGTCAGCAGTCCTGCCAGGTCTCCCGGCTTATCCAGCACTGGCCCTGAAGTAACCTTGATCCCTACATTCATCTCATTGGCAATGATGTAAGAAAGGGTAGTCTTGCCCAGTCCGGGAGGGCCGTGTAAAAGTACGTGGTCTAAAGGTTCACCTCTTAACTTTGCAGCCTGCACAAAGATCTTCAGGTTCGCCATCACCTTCTCTTGTCCGGTAAAATCTTCAAAAGCCTGCGGGCGCAGCACTTTTTCTATATCGCGCTCTATTGGGGATAAGCTTTCTGAAGAAGGATCAAGATTTTCGTTCATAAGGTAAAGTTAACTAAATTTTTTAGCTACCGTAGCTTCTTTAACCCCGTTTGCATAATTGTAAAAGCCTTCACCTGATTTAACACCTTTATTGCCTGCCATTACCATATTGACCAGGAGCGGACATGGAGCATATTTTGGGTTTCCGAACCCATCATGAAGGACACGCAAGATGGCCAGACATACATCCAGTCCTATAAAATCAGCCAGTTGCAATGGCCCCATAGGATGCGCCATTCCCAGTTTCATTACCGTATCAATCTCTTCAACACCAGCTACTCCTTCGTGCAAAGTAAAGATCGCCTCATTGATCATCGGCATCAGTATCCTGTTGGCCACAAAACCCGGATAATCGTTTACTGCTACCGGAACCTTGTCCAGTTTCGCGGAAAGCTCCATGATCTTGTTTGTCGTTTCATCACTGCTGGCATAACCCCTGATCACTTCTACCAGCTTCATAACGGGTACAGGGTTCATAAAGTGCATGCCGATTACTTTATCGCCCCTGCCTGTTACCGCTGCTATCCGGGTTATAGAAATGGATGACGTATTGCTCGCCAGGATTGCCTCTGGTTTAGTAAAGGCATCGAGGTCCTTAAATATTTTAAGCTTCAGGTCCAGGTTTTCCGAAGCAGCCTCTATTACAAGATCGGCGTCTGCCACACCATTTTTAAGATCAGTAAAAATTGTGATGTTAGCCAGTGTATTGGATTTATCGGCTTCGGTGATGGTACCTTTTGCCACCTGCCTGTCCAGGTTCTTATTGATCGTGCCCAAAGCTTTTGATAGTGCATTGTCGCTTACATCCACGAGGTTCACTTCATGCCCGAACTGTGCAAAAGTATGCGCAATTCCGTTGCCCATCGTTCCAGAGCCAACTACTGTAATTTTCTTGATCATGTAATTTCTTTAGTATCGCCAAAACTAATTAATCCCTGCCTTTAACAACAACTCAAACCCAATCTTTTTTTATGGGGCCAGTCTTTTGATCATCCATTCGCCTTCTGTCAGGTCGTAGGCGATGCGGTCATGGAGCCTGCTTGTCCTTCCCTGCCAAAACTCAATATAGGTAGGTTCTACCAGGTAGCCACCCCAATGTGCCGGGCGGGGTATTTCTTTGCCTTCATATTCGGCGCTAACTTCTTTTACTTTATCTTCCAGTATATCCCTGTCGCTGATTACCCTGCTTTGCGGGGAAACAAGTGCGCCAATCTGGCTGCCGACAGGTCTTGAGTGAAAATAATCGGCCGATACCTGGGCATCAACCTTACTTACCACGCCTTCTATGCGGACCTGTCTTTCCAGTTCTGCCCAGAAGAATACCAGTGCTGCCTGTGGATTTTCTATCAGGTCCTGTCCTTTTTTACTCTCATAATTCGTAAAAAAAACAAAGCCGTTCTCATCAAATCCTTTCAGCAGTACAATGCGTGCCCTCGGCTTGCTGTCGCTATCGGCCGTAGCCAGTGTCATCACATTTGGCTCGTACAACTGTGAATCCAGCGCATCGGTAAACCACTTTTTGAATTGCTGCATCGGGTCGGAATGTACTTCATTTTCGCTAAGTTGCGCACTGCGGTAATCTTGGCGTAAGTTTTGTAAGTTTTCTCTCGTTAGCTCCATACAACAAAAATAGGGTTAGTTAATTAATTTTTATTTTATATTTCCAAAATGTTAAGTCGCTTAGATCCTTCAGTTGGCAGATTGCTAATTTCAGAACCATTTTTAACGGATCCTAACTTTAAACGGTCGGTAGTCTTGATTGCCGAGCATCAGGAAGAAGGTACTGTTGGCTTTGTGTTGAACCAGCCAAGTGCGCTTTTCCTGAAGGACCTGATCCCCGAACTGGAAGACACCGATTTTCCTGTGTATATAGGCGGACCGGTCGGAACTGACACCGTTCACTTTATTCACCGTTGTCATGACAGGTTGAATGATGGTGAAGAAATCGCTAAAGGTATTTACTGGGGTGGCAATTTTGAAGCATTGAAGATCCTGCTGGCCAACAACAGTATCGAACAGGATGAAATCCGCTTCTTCATAGGTTATTCCGGTTGGGGAATGGAACAGCTGAAACGTGAAATTAAAGAAAATACCTGGATCGTATCAGATCAGTACCACCCGGATGTGGTGTTCAATAACAATGAAGAAGACCTGTGGCGCGAAGTGATCATCAACTTGGGGCCTAAATATGCCCATGTCAGCAATTTCCCCAGCAATCCTAATTTAAATTAACCTTCCAGTTCTGCAGCGCTATCTTCTACTTTCCTGCGCAGTTCATCTTTATACTCCTGCATCTTCGCTGCTAATGAAGCATCAGCAGTAGACAGGATCTGTACCGCCAGTAAACCTGCATTTTTTGCCGCATTCAAGGCTACTGTAGCTACGGGAATGCCATTTGGCATCTGCAGGATAGACAAGATAGAATCCCAACCATCTATAGAATTGGACGATTTTACAGGTACGCCAATTACAGGCAATACAGTGATAGAAGCTACCATACCTGGTAAATGCGCTGCACCGCCGGCACCGGCAATGATCACTTTTAACCCACGGGAAGCCGCCTGTTTTGCATAATCAAACATCCTGTCGGGCGTACGGTGTGCAGAAACTACCGTCATTTCAAACGCTACCTCAAACTCCTTAAACACATCGGCAGCATCCTGCATGATGTGAAGGTCAGACTTGCTGCCCATTATAATGCCTACTTTAATGCTTTCTTTAACGCTTTCTTTAACGCTCTCTTTAACGTTCTCTTTAATGCTCATCAGGATATTGCTTGATTGTTATGCTATTACTTTTAAAGTCTCTTTAATGTATTTTGCCTTCTCAATGGCCCCTTCCCGGTTCTGGTCTACCACAGTAATGTGGCCCATCTTGCGGAAAGGCTTGGTATACTTCTTGCCATACAAATGAACATATACCCCCTCTACGGCCATAATCTTTTCAAGCCCCTGGTATTTCGCTACCCCTTCGTGCCCTTTCTCACCCAGAAGGTTGATCATCACCGCATTATTAATAGAACGGGTATCGCCCAATGGCAAATTAAATATAGCCCTCAGGTGCTGCTCAAACTGCGATACGTAATTACCCTCAATGGTATGGTGGCCACTGTTGTGGGGCCGCGGGGCTAGCTCATTTACCAAAATGTCACCATTTCTGGTGATGAACATTTCCACCGCCAGCAGACCGGTGATGTTTAAACTGGAGGCAATGTTCTTCGCTATCGTTTCTGCCCTCAGCTGTATCGCTTCAGGATAAGTAGAAGGAGAGATCAGGAACTCTACCAGGTTGGCTTCAGGATTGAACTCCATTTCTACCATTGGAAAAGTCGTCATTTGCCCCTTAGGGTTCCTGGCTACGATCACCGCTATTTCCTTTTCAAAATCGACCAGCTCCTCTATCAGACATGGCGCATCAAATGCTTTTTCAATATCACCTGCATGGTTGATTTTCATCACGCCCTTGCCGTCATAGCCATCCCTGCGCTGTTTAAGCATATAAGGAAATGCAAAACTGCTGTTTCTAATATCCTCCCTGGTATTTACCAGCTGAAAGGGAGCGGTAGGGATATTGTTTTCTTTAAAGAATTGTTTTTGAACACCTTTATCCTGGATCAGGCGGATTACCCTCGATTGAGGATAGACCTGTTTGCCCTCTTTTTCCAGTTGCTCCAGTGCTTCAATATTTACTTTTTCGATCTCAATGGTAATGATATCAGCTTTCTTTCCGAAATTATAAACAGTGTCAAAATCTGTAATAGAACCGCACTCAAAATAATTAGCGATGTGTTTGCAAGGCGCATTGGTATCCGGATCTAAAATTAAAGTGGTCAGGTTATAATTGATGGCTTCCTGTATCAGCATTCTGCCCAATTGTCCCCCGCCCAGCACACCTAATTTTAAATCACTTATTTGTTTTGCCATATCTATATGAAAAAGTTATGCTTATTTTGCACAAAAATAACAATATAAAACGGATTGAAGTAAAATTAGTAAGGGATTGATGGATGCAGATGCGATAATTATTGGTGCCGGGGCCTGTGGGCTGATGTGCGCAGTGCAGGCGGGCTACGTGGGAAAAAAGGTGATTCTGCTGGAAAAGGGGGATAAACCTGGCGCTAAGATATTGATATCGGGTGGCGGCCGGTGCAATTATACCAATCTGTATGCTACGGACGAGCAGTTCATTTCGGCCAATAAACACTTCTGCAAATCTGCGTTCACACAGTGGACGGTAGACGATACCATCAGTTTTTTTGAAACTTATGGCATACAAGGCAAAGAAAAGACGCTTGGCCAGCTCTTTCCCGAAGGAAAAAATGCAAAAGACATCGTGGAAGTATTTACTTCAATCTGTACAGATTTTGAGCAGCAGATCATTTGCGGAGCTAATGTGGAAGAGATAGAGCAGACAGAAGGAGCATTTACGGTACAATATATCAGATCCGGAAAATCCCGTTTTATCAAAGCACCTAAACTGGTGATCGCTACCGGCGGCCTGCCCATTCCTAAAATGGGCGCTACAGACTTTGCGCTTCGCTTTGCCAGAAAGCATGGCTTGAATATCGTAGAAACAGCACCCGCACTAGTACCGCTTACCATCACCGGAAAGGACGAGAAATGGTATGCCCAGTTGTCCGGTAATTCCCTTTTCTGTAGATTAAGCAATGACAGGATCTCTTTTGAAGAAAACATCCTTTTTACTCACTGGGGCCTGAGTGGCCCCGCCATCTTACAGATTTCCTCTTACTGGCGCAGGGGCGAACAGATCAATATAGACCTCCTGCCCGGCAATAATATATCAGACCTGATAGATGCCGAGCGGCAATATAATGGTAAAAGCTTGTTGTCTGCGGTTTTTAACCGTTTCTATTCAAAGAAGTTTACGGATGCGATGGCCAAATTCCTTCCGGTCGAGAAGCCTGTAGCCTCGCTGACTAAACCGGAACTTGAACTGATCCATCAGACCATCCATCTTTTTAAAGTAAAGCCGGCGGGCGATAAGGGCTATGATAAAGCCGAAGTAATGCGCGGGGGAATAGATACCAATGAATTATCGTCAAAGACCCTGGAGTGCAAGCGCATTCCTGGGCTGTTTTTTGGAGGTGAATGTATAGATGTAACCGGTTGGCTGGGAGGTTACAACTTCCAATGGGCATGGGCCAATGGCTTTGTCATTGCACAGCAGCTATAGGTTTTACGGAATGAATGTAGCGAATTATAAAGTCGGCACGTTTAAGTATCGAAACCAATTAACCATCAAGTATGAAAAAATACCTTATTTTATTTGTTCCAGTTATTCTTTTGGTACTATCCTGCAAAAAGAATCAGGAAAAAGAAAACGGTTACACCGGAAAATCGCTTGTACTAACAGCTAAAGAACAGCAAAAAGCAGATAAAGACAATGAATTTACCTTTAAGCTGCTGAAGGAAGTAGCAGCAGACCTGCCGGGATCAAAGAATATGATGCTATCGCCACTGAGTGTAAGTATGGCAGTGGGTATGACCAGCAATGGAGCCAATGGACAAACCCTGGAAGCCATCAGAAATACCATGCAATTCAGTGATTTTACGGAAGCAGAAGTGAATGCCTATTATCAAAAAATCATCACCGAATTACCGGAATTAGATCCAAAGGCGATATTGAACGTAGCCAATTCCATCTGGTACCGTAATGGATTTGAAGTGTTGCCTGCATTTTTAAAGACCAATAGTGACCATTACAAAGCCGAGGTTCAGGGTCTGGATTTCGCTAGCCCGGGTGCCAAAGACCAGATCAATAACTGGGTAAGCACCAATACCAATGGCAAGATTCCAACAATAATTGATCAGATCAGGGGAGATATGGTCATGTTTCTTATAAATGCCGTGTATTTCAAAAGCAACTGGAGCTCCAAGTTTGATAAGAATAAGACCGCAAAAGGAGACTTTCATTTGACTGTGCAGAACAAGGTACAGGCCGATTTTATGACTGCAATGCTGAAAATCAATAGTTTTATTAATGCTGAAGCTTCGGTAATTGAGCTGCCTTATGGCAATAAAAGGTACAGTATGGTAATTGCTATGCCAACCGGAGCCACAACTGCAGGTACACTGGCAGAGACACTAACTACTCAAAAATGGAACCAGTGGATGTCAGGTTTAAGGGAAGGTCAAAATGATATCAGGGTGCCAAAGTTCAAATTTGAATACGAGATTAAATTAAATGATCCGCTGACTGCCCTTGGTATGGGCAATGCTTTTTCAGATATGGCAGATTTTACCAGGTTGAGGAGCAATGGGAATTTGAAGATTGATGAGGTTAAACACAAAACATTTATTGAAGTAAATGAAGAGGGAACTGAAGCGGCTGCAGCTACTTCAGTAGGGATAGTGGAGACCTCAGCGCCAGCTCCGATCATGATAAACAGACCTTTTATTTTCGCTATACGTGAAATGAAAACAGGGTTGATATTGTTTACGGGGATAGTGAATAATCCCTTACTGGACAAATAAATAAAAATAAATATCGGAAATTGTTTGCTCTCCCGTGTATATGTTATATACCTTTGTACCGAGAGCGTTAATTAATCAGTTAGATGGTTACTTAGAGGGTTGACGAAAGTCAACCCTTTTTGCGTTAATAATGCTGTAAGATCTCTGCCCCAATGATCAGATAACCGTCTTTACTGCTTTGTGTAAAGATTAGAAATAGCTCGTCGTCGGGTTTGATCCTGTACTTTTTCACTAGCTGTTCTGCTTTATCGGGATAGTTTCTGGAAATGACACTGGCTTTAACCTGTTTGGATTTTTTTAATTCGCCTGTGCTGACCAGTTCTTTTATTTTAAATATCCTGCCTGGAAAATGCGGTTTTACCTCATCAGCGTGGTACAGCTGCGTCTGGCCATGCAGTTTTTTTAATCCATACCTGGAGGCAATCAGGTTAAATGCGCCGCTTTTTAACAGTGCTGTGTCAGGTTCGTACAAGAAGCCTGAGGAAGGCGTTGTTTCAAGCTGGACTGCTTCTTCAAGTTCCTCTCCTTTGTAAAAGGAAAATTCTTTTACTGCATCATTTAAGGTCACGGAAACAATTTTTGGTGCAGCTGGGGCATTATTTTCCAATACCCACAACAGCTCTTTACATTCATTCCTGACACTTACTATGTGGATCTCTGTTACGTTTTTTAGTTCTTTTAAACCTGCGGTAATGTCCAGCAAGGGAGCGGTTTTGATAATGACACGCTGAGATTTGGCCAATAGCGGGCCGAGGTTTTCAACCACACTCGGTGTACAGTCTTTCAGCATAAATACCTTTCCGGCAGTGCTTCTCCGTGCGGGATCTATATAGATGGTGCCAAATGTTTCTTTGACTGTACTGAGGTGCGCCAGGCCATCTGATGCGATAAAAAGCATGTTGTTTTGCTGCAGCATGCTGGCATTGTGTGCAGCGATCCCTGAAAGTTCTTCATTGATCTCGCAATGCGTAACCTGTACTACTTTGCGGGCAAAAAAGAGGGAGTCGATGCCGAACCCGCCGGTGAGGTCTATCAGGGTGTCACCTGTAGCAAGACCAGATTTATATAGGGCGGTGGTTTCGGAAGAGCATTGTTCTATAGAGAGCAAGGCAGGATAATAAATACCTTTGCAGGCATAAATGGAAGGCAGTTTGCGTACGGATTTCTTTTTGGCTGCGATCTGCGCTGCGAGTTCCCTGGCTTCAATACCGGGAAAAGGACTTTTGCCCATAGCTATTTTGTGTACATCGCCGGCCAGGTGGCTGTTGATGTATTCCTGTACTTCGCTATCTAAGATCCTTTTGTTGAGCAAATCTATTCAGTAATTATTTTATCCCTCATTACGATCTGGCAGGTAGTCCTGCTTTTTACTTCCAGAATGATGTTTTTATTTACCGTCACCCGGTCTATGGTCTGCTGGTTGTAATATCGGATGGTCACCAGTTCCAGTCCGGTATTGTACTTCACTTTGTAATGTACGGAAAGATCTGCGATCAGTGCGGCTAATTTGGCAGGGTCATGGTCAAAGCTGACAGAAAAGCTGATGGCAGAATTGAGCATGGTATTGATTTTGACCTTGTGCTTGTGAAAGAGGCTGAAAATATCGCTCAGGTTTTCTTCAATAATGAAAGAAAAGTCTTTAGGGAATATGGAGATCAGCGCCTGGTTTACTTTAAAAATAAAGGAGGGGACAGGCAGATGGTTGTCGGCCGAAGTAATGTCTGTACCCTCGGCTACTGGATCTAAAAACGAGCGCACATACAAGGGTATGTTCTTGTTTTGCAGGGGTTTTATTGTTTTGGGATGGATGATGGTAGCCCCATAGTAAGCAAGCTCAATCGCATCGTGGTAGGAGAGGCGGGGTATACGTTCCGTTTCGTCAAACCATTTGGGGTCGGCGTTTAGTACGCCCGGTACATCTTTCCAGATGGTCAGGCTGCTGGCATTTAAGCAGGCGCTAAATATGGCTGCTGAGTAGTCAGAACCATCCCTGCCCAGTGTGGTGGTAAAATTTTCACTGGTACTGCCGATGAAGCCCTGGGTAACGACGATAGTCTGTTCCAGTAAAGGGACTAGTTTTCTGAAGATTTCCTGTTCAGTCTTTTCCCAGTTCACGCGCCCTTCACGGTAGGTGTTGTCTGTATGAATGAAATTTCTTGCATCTGCCCAGGTTACGTTGCAGCCGGTTTTCTTTAGATAAGCCGCTACAATCTTGGTGGAAACGATCTCACCAATGGATACAATCTGATCGTAGATGTAATCAGGTGCATCGTTTGGTTCTTCTTCCAATAGCCATTCTACTTCTACAAAAGAATTGGCGATGTCATTGTAAACCTGGTCATTCTGGTCGCTGAAAAGGTCGGTCAGGATGTTGAAATGGAAGGCCTTTACTTCTTCCAGCAACTGGTTGGTATTGTCCTGCTGCTCCAGGTAAGCATGGGTCAGCTCTTCCAGTTTATTGGTTATTTTGCCCATGGCAGATACGACGATGAGCAGTTCTTTCTGCTCCTGGCTTGCTACGATAGCTGCCAGGTTTATTACTCCAGGTGCATCTTTTACCGACGCTCCTCCAAATTTATATACCTCCATTAAATGCTAATTTCTTCATGCTACTTTAAGATTTGATCTTTGGATAAGGAGGCATTTAGCCATCCTTCTTCCAGATGTGCCTGGTATTTATTGTAAAAATTAAGTGCAGGCTCGTTCCAGTCCAGCACTTGCCATACCATGCCGTTGTAGTTTTTGTCTTTAGCCTCCCGGATCACGGTATCAAAAAGCATTGTTCCAAGGCCATTGCCCCGTTGCACTTCCGTTACGATAAAATCTTCCAGATACAGGCGGCAGCCCTTCCAGGTCGAGTACCTGACATAATAAAGCGCAAAGCCCTCAATTTTGCCAGCTACCTCGGCTACAAAAGCTTTCCATACTTTATCGGGCCCAAAGCCGGCAGCTGCAAATTCCTCCAGCGTAACGGTTACTTCTTCGGGAGCCCGTTCATATACCGCCAGTTCGTTGATCAGTTCCAGTATTCTCGGGCAATCCCGTTCTTCTGCTACTCTTATATTGATGTTCATCAGGCTTTGAAATGTTTAATCACTCTTTTACCAAAAATACTGCTACCGATCCTTACCATGGTGCTTCCGGCTTCTATGGCCAGTCTGTAATCGCCAGACATGCCCATAGATACCTCTTTGAAGGTGTCGTCCTTTCTAAAGAAACTAAGCTTGATGCCATCAAAAAGCACTTTGAGTTCGGTAAACTCATCATTGGTCTGTTTCTCCGTTGCGTTGTTGCTGGCAATACCCATCAGTCCGGTTATGCGGATGTTTTTTAGTGCAGCATATTCTTCAGACCTGAGCAGTTCTATGACTTCGTCAAATCCCAGACCAAATTTGGTATCTTCATCGGCAATATAGATCTGCAGCAGGCAATCTATTACCCTGTTGTGTTTTTTAGCCTGTTTGTTTATTTCTATCAGGAGCTTCAGGCTGTCTACAGATTGGATGCAGCTGATGAAAGGCGCAATGTATTTTACCTTATTGCTCTGCAGATGGCCAATTAAGTGCCATTCAATATCGCCCGGCAACTCCACCTGTTTATCCACCAGTTCCTGTACAATGTTTTCGCCAAATATTCTTTGTCCGGCATTGTACGCTTCCATAATGGCATCGGGCTGCTGGTATTTAGATACTGCGATCAATTGTACCTGTTCGCCATCCAATTCGTTTTTATATTTTAATAAGTTATCCGCTATACTCATTTATCAGTATTTTTGGTAAAATTAACAACCTTAGGCCAATTGTCTAAGAAATAATCATGTTTTAATAGAATGAAGAACTTCATCTACCTAGTTTTTGTTTTTTTACTGGCAGCTTCCTGTAAACCCGGGATACCGAATGACATCATAGAGCCGGATAAAATGGCGCTTGTATTGCATGATATACACCTGGCAGATGCGTATCTGCAGACAATTTATGTTCCAGATTCGGCAAAGAAAACTGCATCAGCCTTTTATGGAGGGATTTATAAGAAGTTTGAGATCGATTCTGCACTGTACCAGAAAAGCCTGGATTATTATTTGATAAACCCGAGGGTGATGAACGGAATCTATGAAAAAGTAACAGCAGAACTAACGAAGGAAAAGACAGTAATTACGCGGATAGATTCCATAGAATATGCTAAGGAATTGAAGATCCGCCAGAAGAAGATGAAGGCAGATTCGGTAAAACGGGCTGATTCTGTGAAGAAGTCCCTGTTGATCAAGAACAAAGATTCGCTTAAGAAAGCGCTTAAAAAATCATTAAAGATTAAGAAGGCAGACTCTCTGAAAAAGGCCAGTGAAGCCAGGAAACTGAGAATAAAAAGACGGACCGAACTGTTGAAGGGTGTCGTTCCGGTAAAGATTAAAAACTAAAATAAGAAAGATTAGTAAAGTATGTTATATCCGGAGAATTGTTTGGAGCGTTTGGGGTTTAATGAGGTAAAACAGCTTATATACAAACATTGTCTGAGCCCGATGGGCCAGCAGATGGTGGGTAAGATGCAGGTGATGAACAAGTTTGATCAGATCAATAAATTTTTGAGGCAGACCTATGAGTTTAAAAGTATCCTGCAAAATCAGGAACCGCTGCAAATCAGTACATTTTTTGACATCAAGAGCCTGGCAGATAAGATCAGGGTGGAAGGTACTTACCTGGTAGAGGAGGAGTTGCACCAGATGTATGCTTCGCTGCTGACGGTATTTGCTGTTTTGCGGTTCTTTGATGAACGTAAAGATGTTTATCCGAACCTGGAGGCGCTGTTTGAGCACCTTCCGGTAGAGAAGAATATTTTGAAACGGATTGAGACGGTGCTGGATCCTAAGGGGAAAATCAAGCCAAATGCTTCTCCCATGCTGCAGCAGATAATTGCTGAAATAGCCAAAGCGGAGCAGGATGTGAGGAAGCGGATGGATTCCATCTATAAGCAGGCAGTCAGCAACAACTGGGTGGCTGATGGCAGCCTGACCATACGTGACGGCAGGATGTGTATTCCTGTTCTGGCCGAAAATAAACGGAAGCTAAAGGGATTTATACATGATGAATCGGCAAGCGGACAGACGGTATACATAGAACCGGAGGAAGTATTTACGCTGAACAATAAGTTGCGGGACCTGGAGTTTGACAAGCGCAGGGAAATCATCAAAATCCTCATAGCACTGACAGATGACCTAAGGCCTTATACGCATTTACTGCTTTCTTATCATGGTTTTCTTACCAAGCTGGATTTTGTGAGGGCAAAAGCGTTGTTTGCGATTGACGTGGAGGCCGATATGCCTGTGCTGATCAAAGAAGCCAAAACGAAGCTGGTCAATGCACGTCATCCCTTGCTGCACCTTTCCTTTAAGGAAGACCGTAAAACAGTAGTGCCTTTAAATATTCATATCAATGAGCATTTGAGGATTGTATTGGTGTCTGGGCCCAATGCAGGTGGGAAATCGGTATGTATGAAGACCGTTGGGTTACTGCAACTAATGGTGCAATCGGGACTGCTAATTCCGGTGCATGAATCGTCTGAGGTTGGTGTTTTTGACCAGATCTTTGCCGATATCGGGGATGATCAGTCGATAGAAAGCGACCTGAGTACTTACAGTGCGCACCTCACGAAGATGCGTTATTTTGTGGCACATGCTACGCCAAAATCGCTGGTGCTGATAGATGAGTTTGGTACAGGTACCGACCCGCAGTTTGGCGGCCCTATGGCCGAAGCAGTACTGGAAGTGCTGAACAATAAAAAGGCAAGGGGCGTAATCACTACCCATTACTCCAATTTGAAGTTGTTTGCAGGCAATACCCCCGGACTGGAAAACGCGTCCATGTTGTTTGATAACGACCGGATGAAGCCCATGTATGTGCTGGAAATAGGCAAACCGGGTAGTTCTTATGCTTTTGAAATAGCACAAAATATTGGCTTGCAGAAAGAAGTGCTGGAATTGGCGCGTTTGAAAACCGGAACCAATCAGAACAGGATAGACAGTTTGCTGGTGGACTTAGAGCGAGAGAAAAAGCAGATTTATGATACGAAAATACACCTGGCCAATCAGCAGAACAAAGTGAAGAACCTGGTGGCAGAGAATGAAAAGCTAAAGCTGTTCCTGGATGAGAACCGAAAGATACTGATCAAGGAGGCCAAGCTGGAGGCACAGGCCATCATTAAGAATGCCAATAAGTTGGTAGAGAATACCATAGCAGAGATTAAAGAAAAGCAAGCAGATAAGGTGGTGACTAAAGAGCTGCGCCAAAACCTGCATAAGCAATTGGTGCAGCACCATGTAAAGGAAGAGAAAAAGCCGGAGCCTGTTTCGGTACTGAATACACCTATTGAGGTGGGCGACTGGGTGCAGCTGAACAATTCGGAGACCACCGGTCAGGTACTGGAGATCAACCGTGATAACCTTGTTTTGGCATTGGGCGACCTGCGCTCTGTATTGAAAAAGAACAGGGTGCATAAGATCTCTAATAAGCAGGCTAAAAAAGCGGTACAGGCCAATTCCTATACAGGAAGTATTTCTGAAGCAATTGGTAGTTTTACCGCCGAACTGGATCTTCGTGGTATGCGCGGCGACAATGCCCTGCATGAAGTAGAGAAGTATTTGGATAAATCTATCATGCTGGGTTTTCCGTTTATTAAGCTCATCCACGGAAAAGGAGATGGGATACTGAGAAAACTGATCAGGGAATACCTTAAAAAATACAGTCAGGTAAACAGGGTAGAGGATGAGCATGCTGATAGAGGAGGCGATGGCATCACCTATGTTTATTTTAATTAGTTTTTATTAGGGTCTAAGCCCATTTATAGTATAATTTAGCCAACAAAACTTTTAGTATGATAAATAAGGTTGTTTCAGGTGCTAAAGAGGCCATAAGAGATATTGAAGACGGGCATACCTTGATGCTGGGCGGATTTGGTCTGTGCGGAATTCCGGAGAATTGTATCAATGCGTTGGTAGAGAAGGATGTAAAGGAGCTGACTTGTATCTCTAACAATGCAGGAGTAGATGATTTTGGGATCGGCCTAATGCTTCATAAGCACCAGGTAAAGAAAATGATCGCTTCGTATGTAGGAGAAAATGCTGAGTTTGAACGTCAGTTGCTGAGTGGTGAACTGGAAGTAGAACTGGTACCGCAGGGAACGCTTGCTACGCGATGTATGGCTGCCGGATACGGAATGCCCGTAATATATACGCCTGCAGGAGTGGGGACTGAAGTAGCAGAAGGTAAAGAAGTCAGGAATTTTAATGGCAAAGATTACCTGATGGAATATGCTTTTGAAGCAGACTTTGCCATTGTAAAAGCCTGGAAAGGCGATACTGCGGGCAACCTGATCTACCGTTCTACCAGCCGTAATTTTAATCCGGTAATGGCCATGGCCGGTAAGGTGACCATTGCTGAAGTGGAGGAACTGGTAGCGGCGGGCCAACTGGATCCCGACCATATCCATACACCAGGGGTATATGTACACCGTATTTTTCAGGGGCAGGATTATGAAAAGAGAATCGAGCAGCGTACTGTAAGGACCAAAAACTAAATTATTTATGCTGGATAAGAATGGAATTGCGAGGCGCATCGCAAAAGAGATAAAAGACGGGTATTATGTAAACCTGGGGATCGGGATACCAACACTGGTGGCCAATTATATACCCGACGGGATCAACATAGTTTTGCAGTCGGAGAACGGACTGTTGGGTATGGGCCCGTTTCCTTATGAAGGCGAGGAAGATGCTGATCTGATCAATGCGGGTAAGCAAACAATCACTACTTTGCCGGGCTCGTCCATATTTGATTCTGCGATGAGCTTTGGGATGATCAGGAGCCAGAAAATAGACCTAACGATATTGGGTGCTATGGAAGTTTCGGAGCATGGTGATATTGCCAACTGGAAGATACCAGGCAAAATGGTAAAAGGAATGGGAGGGGCGATGGATCTGGTAGCTTCTGCAAAGAACATCATAGTGGCCATGCAGCATGTGAACAAGGCAGGTGAGAGTAAGTTGCTGCCGTCCTGTACTCTGCCGCTTACGGGGGTTAGGTGTATCAAAAAGGTGGTGACGGAATTAGCTGTGCTCGATATTTTACCAGAAGGAGGGTTTAAGTTGATAGAACGAGCGCCCGGTGTGAGTGTGGAGTATATCAGACAGTCTACTTTAGGTAAGCTGTATGCTGATGACAATACGCCGGAAATGTCTCTGGATTAATCTCTTTTACAGTATTGTACTTTTAAATCGTCTGAGATCTCCTGGGTGATCTTTATAATGTCATCGGGAGTATCATAGTTGTTGATGATCACTTTATTACATTCGTTTTTGTAGGGCAAAAGGAATTCCTTGTAGGCGGGAACTACGTGGTTGTGCCATTTATATAGTACATCATCTTCCGGATAGCCGCGTTCCATACCATCGCGTTTTATCCTTCGGCGAAGCGCAACATTTTCTTCTGCATCCACAAAAATCTTATGGTCAAGTAATGCAGCAATCTCTTTGAAATGGAGGATGAAGAGTCCTTCGACAATGATGATAGGAGCGGGATTGATTTCCAGTATCTTGACTATGGCAAGTGGGTTATTAAAATTGTATTCCTTCTTATACACCGCCTCACCCTTCACCAGCTGATTGATGTCTCGCAGGAACTGATGGTCATCAATGGTAGATGGCAGATCAAAATTATATAGCTTATTTTCTTCCTGGGTCATTTCCCCTGCGGGGATATAATAATCATCCTGAGATACCAATGTCACCTCATCATTCTTGAAATGGTGGAGGAAACAATTTAAAAAGAAGGTCTTACCTGAGCCGCTACCGCCCGCAATACCAATGATGAAAGGTTTATTTTTGTTCATTCTCCTGTCCGCCGTATGTTATGTTGCAAAAAAACCGTTTGTCCAGCGCACCCAGTGCATCGGCAACCGCTTTTGTCATTACAATGATCACATCTTTTGTAGTTTCATTCTCCGTAAATTTACCAACAACCTTTGCAAAGGTCACTCTGTTGCTCATTGGATTGGTGATTTTTATGATGCCGCCAATTGGAGCTGTGCGGTGCAGCACAAGCATCTTTGTAGGGTCCAGATCAGGATCAGTGATCCAGGTGGCAGTTCCTTTTTCATCAATCTCATTTAAGCCGTATCTGCTGGCAGGCAACCTTAATGCAGGTTTCTTAAGCGTGGAGTCTGTCTTGTCGTCGTCATCTGCCGTGGTTGGCGGTACGTATGCTTGTTTGACAGGATATTGTCCCTTGATCAGTAACTTCTGGCCTACGCGCAGACCGTTGTCTGTAAGGTTGTTTTTGGCCTTCAACTGATCAATGGTCAATTTATAGCGGGTAGCAATGGAATAAATGGTTTCATTGGATGCCACAGTATGTTCCACAAATTCTTCTGACGGCACTGTTGCCGGAGGGGCTGCTATGGTGACAGGTGCAGCAGCAGGTTTGCTGACCTGCTGTATTTGTTTGACGGGTTCTGGTTTTACTGTGGTGGTCACCACAGGTTGGGTTACCGTTTCAACTGGCGTTGTTTCCTCAGCTATATTGTTGGCCGGTATCTTTAGTATTTGACCTATCTGCAGGTTGATAGACCTAAGGTTATTGATCCTTTTTATTTCATTGACTGTGGTGCCGTATTTTTCAGCCAGCATGTTCAGGTTTTCTTTCTTTTGGACAGCATGTTCAATAAGATTGCCTTCCGGGGGTGCTTGTGTGGTTGCTGTACTTGGGGTAGCAGGCGTTTTTTCTGAAAAAGGAAGGTTGGTAGGCACCTTGATAATTACCCCTATTTGCAGGTATTTATTATCATTGAAGGCCATGATGTCTTTCGGTGGGATGTTGTATCTTCTGCCAATAGAATAGTAAGTGTCTTTAGCAACTGTTTGGTGAACGATAACTTTTTTGCCATTGTTATTTTCAATCCCTATAGAATCTCTGGTGTTTGCGTTGGCTATCGTTAGGTTTATTAGTACAGCAAAAAAAGATAAAATATAAAGTTTATACATTAATGTTCTGATAAAATTAATAGGCAATAATACGAATAATATAACGAACCCTTTAAATGATGGTTGTCTTATAAACGCTCAGTACGACCTACTATTGTCTTCAGGGAACATTTTTGAAACCAATTCAATTTAGGGTTGTTGTTATTACATGTGCTTATCAAGGCAACAAAATAAAAAATAAATATCATGGATGCAAAAGAAATAAGTTTAAATGAAAAAGAAGTAAAACCCGTAGTAGATATGCTGAATGAATATCTGGCGAATTACCACATTCATTATCAGAAGTTAAGAGGTTGCCACTGGAATGTAAAAGGCAATAATTTCTTTACTTTACATATCAAATTTGAAGAGTTATATACCAATGCACAGCAAACTATTGATGAAATTGCAGAACGTGTGCTAACACTTGGTAAACCACCACACAGCCGTTTTGCTGATTATATAAAAGAATCTAAAATAAAAGAAATAAATACCATCGGCATGAAAGACATGGATATGGTAGACGCTATTTTGGAAGATATGGCCGTGCTGATCCAGCTGGAGCGTGATGTGATGGAAGAAAGTGACAAAGCGGGGGATGATGGTACCAATGATATGGTCAATAAATTCATGCAGTTTAAAGAAAAAACTACCTGGATGCTGAGATCATTTGCCGGAAAGAAGTAAGCTTGTATCTTTGACCTGTAATGGGATATAAAAGTTTAGCAGAATGCGTTGCAGATCTTGAAAAGCATGGTCACTTGCTTCGTATTAAAGAAGAAGTGGATCCTTATCTCGAAATGGCAGCGATACACCTTCGTGTATATGAGCAAAGAGGACCGGCATTATATTTTGAGAACATAAAAGGCAGTAAGTTCCCGGCAGTTTCCAATCTGTTTGGAACACTGGAGCGATCGAAATTTATGTTTCGGGACAGTCTGCCAAAAGTGGAGCGACTGGTAAACCTTCGTTCAGATCCCGTAAAGGCGTTAAAAAATCCTTTTAAGCTTCCTGCTATCGGATTTACCGCATTGACGGCACTTCCTTTGAAACAAAGCCTTTTTAAGAACACATTTGAGAAAACGACCATTAGCGAGTTGCCGCAAATAGTAAACTGGCCGATGGACGGTGGTCCATTCATCACTATGCCACAGGTTTATACAGAGGATGTGGATAAACCCGGGATACTAAATGCCAATCTGGGTATGTACCGCATCCAACTGGGAGGAAACGATTATATACCTAATAAAGAAATAGGTTTGCATTATCAGATCCACAGAGGGATTGGGGTGCACCAGTCTAAGGCCAATGCAAAAGGGCAACCGCTGAAAGTAAGTATTTTTGTGGGCGGTCCGCCCTCGCACCCACTCGCTGCAGTGATGCCGCTGCCTGAGGGCTTATCAGAGATGACTTTTGCAGGTGCTTTAGGCAACAGAAGGTTCAGGTATTTTTATGATGAAGAGGGCTTCTGCATTTCAGCAGATGCTGATTTTGTGATCACAGGTACTGTCTATCCACAGGAAAATAAGCCTGAAGGGCCTTTTGGGGATCACCTTGGTTATTACAGTCTTACGCATCCTTTTCCTTTGATGAAGGTTCATCAGGTGTATCATAGAAAAGATGCGATCTGGTCGTTTACTGTGGTAGGGAGACCTCCGCAGGAAGATACCAGTTTCGGGGCATTGATCCACGAAATAGCAGGATCGGCACTGCCCAAAGAAATACACGGTTTGAAAGAAGTAAATGCCGTTGACGCTGCTGGCGTGCACCCTTTGCTGTTCGCAATAGGCAGTGAAAGATATACACCTTTTCTGAAAGAACGGAGGCCGCAGGAGATACTGACCATTGCAAACCATATACTTGGGAAAAACCAATTGAGTCTGGCAAAGTATTTATTCATTGCGGCAAGGGAAGATGATGAAAGTTTGGGTACACATGACCTTTCTGCTTTTATGCAGCATGCGCTTTCAAGAATGGATTTTGGCAGAGACCTGCACTTTCATACCCAAACGACCATCGATACGCTTGATTATAGTGGAGATGGCTTGAATAGCGGTTCTAAGGTTGTATTTGCTGCGGCAGGAAATGTAAAACGTTTATTGGCTGAACACCTTCCTGAGGGGCTCACATTATCCTCAGGATTTATAGCCAGGTTAGCCATCCCCGGAGTGCTGACCCTAAGCGGAAACCAATATCAGACCGCCGAAAAAACTCAACAGGAGATTGATCTGCTGAATACAAATTTAAAGGGGCAGGACCTAAGCGGTCTGGCACTGATCGTGCTTTGTGATGATGCGGATTTTACTGCTGAAAACATCAATAACCTGGTTTGGATTACTTTTACGCGAAGTAACCCTGCTATGGACATACATGGTATCGGAGCTTTTATAAAAGACAAGCATTGGGGCTGTAGTGGTCCTATAATTATTGACGCCCGTAAAAAACCACATCATGCGCCAGAATTAATTAAAGATGAGGAAGTGGAACGTAAGATCGGGCGATTTTTTGTTGAGGGAGCGGTATTGCATGCAGGTTGATCAGAAGAAATACATAGTTAATCAATTGACTATAAACAACAAAAGCCGGATCATGTCCGGCTTTTGTTGTTTATAACGAGCATTCAGGTATTTAAAATCTTACACCAAAAGTTAAGAATACATTGTTTCTTATAGTTTTAATATTGGCTACAGGTTCTTCCGGAGCACTTGCAGGTCCCACCTCATAAGGAGATAGATCTGTATTCGTTTCCATGCGCTGGTAGGCAAGATCCAGGTAATAATTGTTGACACGATAACCCAGACCACCAGTATAAAAGTTGGTGTCAAAGTAACCGCTGTCATCATCTTTTATAGCGCTTCCGTTCAATCCATATCCGCCTCTAAGACTAACCTGGCTGTTTACTTTGTATTCTGCACCAAGCCGGTAGTTTACAGCACTTTTGTAACTGTTTCTCACAATGTTGTTTTCTTCCATAATGGTTTCAGGTTCGCTTCCCTGATCGGTTGAAAAACGAATAGAACTGTAGTCGACGAAATCTACATCAGCAGAAATCAGGGCTTTACCTGCTACTACGTAACTGGCCCCAAGGGCACCTTTTAAAGGCGTACGAACCCGGTAATTAAAAATATAATTAACTGGTTGATTGGTATAAGTCCCTGGGTTGCTACCCGTGGTGATCCTCGAATCAACCACGAGCGTAGTATTGTCCTGGATAAACAACCATGAAGGAGATTGCAGGGTGGCGCCAATTCTAAAATTATCAGCAGGGCGGAAAATAACCCCTAAGCGGGCATTATAGCCAGAGCCTGTTGTCTCCTGGCTTTGACGCATGGATAGGCTGTAATCCGAAGCTTCGGTTACATTGTACCCCGACTCCACAAATTCGCTGTCATTGATGTATCTTACGTTGACCAATCCTACACTCGCACCAATATATACCTGATTAGAAATGTTTATTGCTCCTGAAGCGGTCAGTTCGGATGTGGATCCTGATCTGACTTCATTCTTCGCCTGGTCATTATTAACATCTGTTTGAGGAAAGTATCCATCGGCATCATGTCCGATAATGAATCCCTCATAGGCCATCTGTGGCAAGCCTGCTCTTAGCTGGTCTGGTTCAAGTCCAGTGCCGTTAGCCAATTCACTGAAATAGTCAGCAATGGAATTCTTTGGATTTCGGCCTTCGTAGTTAAATTCTGCACCAAAATCATTGTTCCTGTTATAACCAATTCCAAATACCGTACTGATTACCCCTTTTTGGGCATCCTGTCCTTTCATCCTGAAAGTAGGGCTGTAGAATACTACACCAATATTGTTTAAGTTCAGCCGGTCTTTAGTGGATTCTACCTGTGTGTTAAGATAGGTAGATTTTCCCATCATGCTGTTGAATTCAGGTGTTAAGCTAAATTCGGATTTAGTGAAGAGGCCAAGTCCTGCGGGATTACCGCCCAAAGAACTCATGTCGCCGCCAACACCTATTTGTGCACCGCCCATGGCTTTAAATCTTGCCGAACTCCCAAAGTTTGTCTGAGAGAATTTTAGCGCATCCGGGGC
The DNA here is from genome assembly GCF_004331695.1 of Pedobacter psychroterrae. GTDB lineage: Bacteria > Bacteroidota > Bacteroidia > Sphingobacteriales > Sphingobacteriaceae > Pedobacter > Pedobacter psychroterrae. The sequence goes on from NZ_SJSL01000002.1 coordinate 873,862, forward strand.
GTAGCTTTGGCCATATAATGTGCCTGTAGTAGCAGCAATTGCTACTATCGATAGCATCAGTCTTTTCATTTTAATATGTATAAGAGTTTGAATTATCCTGCAGTATCGTAACTGCAGGATCGTTAATTAGCCTCTGCCAGCCCTTGCAGGTCTTGCGGAACTACCGCTGCCACTGCTGCTGCTTGAACCCCTGCTACTTTCAGTCCTTGCCGGAGGGGGAGAACTTGGCCTGCTTTCAGTTCTTGCCGGTCTGGCAGATTCTGTTCTTGCAGGAGCTTCAGTTCTTGCCGGCCTTGCTTGCTGAGCCGGAGGTCTGGTAGTTTCCGCACGTGAAGGTCTGGTGGAACTACCTCTGTCTACTCTTGATGGCGCATTTGCGTCAGGATTGTAGCGTTCAGACCTGGTTCTGCCAGGAATCACGTTTCCATTAGCATCGGTTCTTACTACCGAGCTTCTTGGATTACCATATCTTGAGTTATATCCCACACCGTCTTCTCTTCCCAAACGTGGTCTTGAACGGTAATCAGGTACATTGGTGGTCCTGCCTGTATAGTAACCACCACCGTAGAGGCCTCCGCCATAATATCCGCCACCATAGTAGCCTCCGCCCATAAAGCCGCCACCATAGTAATTGTTCCATCCCCAGTTATTATAACCCCAGTTGTTCCATCCAAAGCCTAATCCTAAGCCCCAACCCATGTTGTTATATCCCCATGGCGAATGCATGTAACCCCAGCCCATGCCACCGTAACCGCCCCAACCGAAGTCAGAATTCCAGCCACTGTAATAGTATGGGTCGTAGTAAGTCCGCCATGGACTTGCATAGTAAAATCTGTTGATCCTTGAAGAATAATCCTGATCGTAATAAGGATCACTTGTACCGTAGTAATCATCCTCGTTATATGCAGGTTCTTCTTGTTGTTGACTTTGAGCTACAACTACTGGCGCCGGAGTATATACTTTGGCCGTCGCCGTGGTGTTATAAACATCATCATCACTGTTAGATTGCTGTGCCATTCTGGGCGCAGAGCATGACGTAACAACTATCGTTGTCAGGGCAAGCATACTTGTCAATAAATGGATAGGTTTCATAACTATTTGTGTTGTTTGTGTGTTGCAATTTTTTTGTAGGTATAAATTTATAAATTTGTAGCCTACGATACAAGTTATTTAACACAAAAAACGTTCCAACGAGACATGAGCAAAGGTATTACAAGTAAAAACGAAGATTATTCCCAGTGGTATAACGACATTGTTATAAAAGCCGACCTGGCCGAGCATTCATCTGTAAAAGGGTGTATGGTCATAAAACCCTATGGATACTCCATCTGGGAGAAGATACAGGCGGTTTTGGACCAAAAATTTAAAGATACCGGACACAGTAATGCTTATTTCCCATTATTCATCCCTAAGTCATATTTCTCCAAGGAAGCGTCACATGTAGAGGGCTTTGCGACAGAATGTGCCGTTGTGACACACTATCGTCTTAAAAATGATGGGAATGGCAACATCATCGTTGATGAAACTGCGAAACTGGAAGAAGAACTGATCGTTCGGCCTACTTCTGAAACGATCATCTGGAATACTTATAAAGGATGGATCCAGTCGTACAGGGACCTGCCTTTGCTAATCAACCAATGGGCTAATGTCGTAAGGTGGGAGATGCGTACCAGGTTATTTCTGCGTACTACAGAATTTCTGTGGCAGGAGGGGCATACTGCACATGCTACAGCAGAGGAAGCAGTAGAAGAAACAAGGAAAATGCTGGATGTGTATGCAGATTTTGCAGAAAACTGGATGGCAGTACCTGTAGTAAAAGGGGTGAAGACGGCTAACGAGCGTTTTGCAGGAGCCTTAGATACGTATTGCATAGAGGCATTGATGCAGGACGGAAAAGCCTTGCAGGCAGGAACTTCACATTTCCTGGGACAGAACTTTGCCAAGGCATTTGATGTTAAGTTTACCAATAAAGAAGGCAAGATAGAGCATGTTTGGGCAACGTCATGGGGGGTATCTACCCGTCTAATGGGTGCGCTGATCATGGCACATAGCGATGATGCGGGTCTTGTGCTTCCGCCAAAACTGGCGCCTATACAAGTGGTGATCGTTCCGATCTACAGAAGTGAAGAAGAACTTGCCAAGATTTCTGTATTTGTGGATGAGCTCATGCCTAAATTAAAACGCCAGGGTATTTCAGTGAAATATGACGACCGTGATACACAGCGTCCGGGCTTTAAATTTGCAGAATATGAATTGAAAGGTGTTCCCATCAGACTGGCGATTGGCGGCAGGGATATGGAAAATGGTACGGTAGAGCTGGCCCGCAGGGATACGCGCGAAAAGCAGACGGTACAGCAGGAAGGCCTGGATATTTTTATTCCGCAACTGCTTGAAGAGATCCAGCAGAATATCTATAGTAAAGCACTGAATTTCAGGACTGAACACATTACTGATGCCGATTCTTATGAGGAGTTCAAGACGATTCTGGATGGTAAAGCAGGCTTCGTTTCAGCCCATTGGGACGGAACACCGGAAACAGAGCAAAAGATCAAAGAGGAGACCAAAGCAACCATCAGGTGTATACCTTTAGATAATAAACTCGAAGAAGGGGTTTGTATCTATTCCGGAAAACCGTCTACACAAAGAGTATTATTTGCACGTGCATATTAATTGATAAGCTATGAAATTCGCAACTAAAGCCATACATGCAGGACAGGAGCCTGATCCTACTACAGGAGCTGTTATGACACCGATATACCAGACTTCTACGTACTGGCAGAAATCTCCGGGCGACCATAAGGGATTTGAATATTCAAGGGGGACTAATCCTACTAGAAAAGCTTTGGAAGCTTGTCTGGCCGCATTGGAAAATGCCAAGTACGGACTCGCTTTTTCAAGCGGAATGGGGGCCACAGATGCGGTATTGAAATTATTAAAGCCTGGCGATGAAGTAATCACAGGTAATGATCTTTATGGAGGTTCTTATCGCATATTTACCAAAGTTTATGAGAAATATGGGATTAAATTCCATTTCATAGATTTCTCTAAACCGGAAAATATGCTGGCGTATGTGAATGAGCGGACTAAACTTGTCTGGATAGAAACACCTACCAATCCAACAATGCAGATTATTGACATTGAAGGGGTAGCTAAGATCAGCAAGGCGAATAATCTTATCCTTGCAGTAGACAATACATTTGCCTCTCCTTATCTGCAAAACCCAATGGACCTGGGAGCGGATATTGTCATGCATTCAGTGACCAAATATATTGGCGGACACTCGGATGTGGTAATGGGAGCTTTGCTGGTCAACGATGATCAGTTATATAAAGATCTTTGGTTCATTTACAATGCCTGTGGTGCGACACCTGGCCCCCAGGATGCGTTTTTGGTATTGAGGGGAATTAAAACCCTGCATCTGCGCATGAAAGCACATTGTGAAAATGGCGAACAGGTAGCTAAATTCCTTAAAACCCATCCTAAGATTGATAAGATCTACTGGCCGGGCTTTGAAGATCATCCCAATCACGATATCGCTAAAAAGCAAATGCGTGGTTTTGGTGGCATGGTATCGGTTACTTTGAAAGATGCTGATCTGCAGGAGACATTCCGTATTGCTTCTTCATTTAAAGTATTTGCGCTGGCAGAGTCGCTGGGTGGGGTGGAGTCGCTGATCAACCATCCGGTATCTATGACGCATGGCTCTATTCCTAAGGAAGAGCGTGAAAAGGTAGGGGTAACTGATAACTTGCTACGCTTAAGTGTAGGGGTAGAGGATATTTCAGACCTGCTGGCAGATCTGGAACAGGCGCTTGCTTAATCTGATCATTTAAAAATAAGCTATTGGAATTCCTCGAACTTAAGGATTTTTTGGATGTAAAAGTTGCATTGTACAACAGACCTGATTTTATTCAGAACGATCCGGTATGCATTCCACACCAGTTTTCTAAAAAACAAGACATAGAGATAGCCGCTTTTTTTGCGGCTATTTTAGCATGGGGGCAAAGGAAGACCATTATCAATAAATGCAATGAGCTGTTTGCGAGAATGGATCACGAGCCCTATGAATTTATGATGCATCATGGGGATGAGGACCTGAAAAGGCTTTTAGGATTCAAGCACAGAACCTTTAATGATACCGATCTGTTGTATTTTGTGTCATTTTTTAAGTCTCATTACCAACAGTTTGACAGCTTGGAGGCTGCTTTTTTGCCACCGGGAGATGTGTTTCAGACTGACTTTTTATCTGAACAGGTGTTAGGTAATTACCAGAGCGGATCGTATGCTTCTTCCAGTTGTATGCTTACTGAACTCAATAAGCAAACGCCTAAAATTGAAAGGGCTCTCAATTATTTCAGGGCTTATTTTTTCTCTTTACCGGAGTACCCGGGAAGGACCATTAAGCATGTGTCTTCGCCTTTGCAGAAGTCTACTTGTAAACGTCTGAATATGTTTTTAAGGTGGATGGTCCGCAGCGACGATAAAGGAGTAGATTTTGGTATTTGGAAAACGATTAAGCCTGCTGATTTAATTTGTCCCTGTGATGTGCATGTAGATAGGGTTGCGCGCAGACTGGGGCTCATTGAAAGGAAGCAGACGGATTGGCGTACGGCAGTTGAGCTGACGGACAGGTTGCTGGAATTAGATCCTTTAGACCCTGTTAAATATGATTTTGCACTGTTTGGCCTTGGAGTAGAAGAAAAGTTTTAAAAGGCTTGTTCCTATGTCCTCACATGAACGAGCCTTTTTTGGTATAGAGCAGGTATCATCTTATTATTTTTAATAACTTTAATCCTGTATGATTACTTTAAAAGCAGAAATAGAGTGCTATGGGGAAATGGGAGAGAAGACCGGATGGAGCTATGTATTCATTCCACAGGCCATTGCCCATCAGATAAAAGCCGATTGCAGGAAAAGTTTCCGGGTGAAGGGGAAGATAGACCAGGTTGCCATAAGTGGCATGGCTATGGTCCCGATAGGTGAAGGAGATTTCATCATTGCGCTAAAAGCAAGTTTAAGAAAGGAGCTGAGGAAGGAGGCTGGGGCAGTGGTAGAAGTGCAGCTGGAAGAAGACAAGGATTTTAAGATAGAGATTCCCGAGGATCTGGAACTATGCCTTTCTGACGAAGCCCAGCTATTGGAGAATTTCCTCAAACTGCCGATGTCTCACCGAAACTGGTATATCAACTGGCTCAATTCCGCAAAGACGGAACCGACAAGGACTAAAAGGATCTTAAAAATTATAAATGCGATGGATAAACGATGGGATTTTGGAACTATGATGCGCGATGGCAAGCCACGTGAAGAAGGTTAAGCCGGCCTGTCGTATTTTCTAAACCAGCTCCATACTTTCATCTGGATCACGCCAAAAAAAGCTTCCCTAAAGATCCTTGTGCTCATCTTTGAAGTGCCTTCTGTACGGTCAGTAAAGATAATGGGTACTTCTACCACGTTAAATCCGTAGTTGATGGCAGTAAATTTCATTTCTATCTGAAAGGCATAACCTACAAATTTGATTTTGGCGAGGGGGATGGTCTTTAATACCTTACGGCGGTAGCATTTAAAACCCGCAGTTGCATCCTGTATGTTTATCCCTGTTATGATGCGTACATACATAGACGCAAAATAAGACATCAGCACCCTGCTCATCGGCCAGTTGACCACATTAACCCCTTTTACGTAACGTGAGCCTATCGCAACATCTGCACCCTTTACGCAGGCCTCGCGCAAGCGTGCCAGATCATCAGGGTTATGAGAAAAATCGGCATCCATCTCAAAAATGAATTCATACTGTGACCTGGCCAGTGCCCAGTTAAACCCATGGATGTAGGCAGTTCCCAGCCCGAGTTTTCCTTTTCTTTGTTCCAGATGAAGTGCCGGATATTCCAGTTGAAGTTGCTTTACAATCTCTGCAGTGCCATCCGGTGATCCGTCATCAATGATCAGTATTTCAAAAAAATAACTTAAAGAAAATACCTTTCTAATGATCTTCTCAATGTTTTCTTTTTCATTGTAGGTAGGAATGATAACCAGGCTGTCTGACACGTAAAATAAATTAAATGGCGAAATTATGTAATCTAATTGAATTTTCCTTTTATTTTACTTCCTGCATTAGTTTTTTTACAACCGGAGAGATCGCGATTAATATTACACCTGCAATTAACGAATAGATCGCTAATTGTTTATAACCTTCCGTATAGGACATTAGCTTCTGCAGCGGGGTATCGTGCTCACCCGCCTGTGCCATACCCGCACCTAAAATACCTGCTACATACTGACCATAAGCACTTGCTAAAAACCACATTCCCATCATTACACCCTGAAGTTTTACAGGAGAAAGTTTGGTCATAATAGATAAACCGATAGGACTCAGGCAAAGCTCTCCGAAGGTCATCACCAGATATGCGATGATAAATACATCCAGAGACGCAATCCCTGCGCCATTGGAAAAAAACCTGGTACTGTAAAAAATAAAGAAGGCGCCAGCCAGAAATATAAAACCGAGTCCGAACTTAATTACCGTATTGGGCTCGATCTTTTTCTTTGCCAGCCCTATCCAGATGATGCTGAAGAGGAAGGCGAAGATGATGACAAAAAGTGAGTTTGCTGAATTGTTTACGCCATTAGGGTCGAGGGTTATGCTTCCCAGCAATTGAGAATCCAGGTTCCTTGCGGCAAATAAAGCTAAAGAACCGCCGCTTTGCTCATATATCCCCCAAAAAATAATAGAAAACAGGATGAATATTAAAGCCGCAATTAGTTTCTTTCGCTCTGCCCATCCATATTTAGACATTTCATAAATTATATAAACAAGCGTAGCCGGCCCAATGATGTACATAAACCAATCTGTATACTGAGTTTTGGCTACCATGATCATAATGACAGGTATCACAGCAAGAGAACCGGCATATACCGCATAATCATACCATTTTTTATTGTTTGCTTTAACTTTAACGGTAACCGGTTCAGTTTGCACTTTATCTTCTATTCCAGCAACCACAATGTCATTCATTTCTTCCTCACCGGAAGGTGGGAGGCCTATTGGCCCCAGACTTTTCTGGGTAAAAACAAATGTGATTAAACTGATGGTCATCACAATAGCTGCCAGGCCAAACGCCAGGTGCCAGGAGTATTCTTTTCCAATGGCAATACAGGCATATCCGCCCAATAAGGCACCGATATTAATACCAGCGTAAAACACAGAAAAACCAGCATCCCTGCGTGGATCGTCTGCCTTGTACAACTTGCCGACCATGGTGGAGATGTTGGGTTTGAAAAAACCGGTACCGATAATGGTAAAACTTATCCCCAGGAAAAAGAACTGATGCGGGTCGAATGCCAGGATGCTGCTTCCAATAATCATCAGGATACCACCCCAGAAGAGGGATTTTCTAAATCCCAGGATTTTATCTGCAAATAAACCCCCAATGAACGTAAATGCATATACAAAAGCCTGTGTAGCACCATATTGCAAATTGGCATCCACATCACTCATCAAGAGCTGGGTAACCATGAAATACGTAAGCATGCCACGCATTCCATAAAAGCAAAACCGTTCCCACATTTCAGAAAAGAACAAGGACCAAAGTTGCTTTGGATACTTGCCTTTAAAGTTCTGAATTTCTTGAAGCGATGGTTGAAAAGCCATAGTTTGTTTATTTTTATATAAGGCGCTTACCTAACGCCGTGCATCAGACGTTTAAGCAATGGATGTAAAAGTATAACCAATATACCCAGGCCTATAGGCACTAATGTAAAGATCAGGAAGAAAGTAGAAAGTGAATATTTCTGGGTGATCTCATTGATCATACCGCCCATTGCACCGGCGGTTTTATTACCAATGGCGATGGCCAGGTACCAGATGCCAAACATCACACCGATCATCCGCGCAGGTACTAATTTACTTACGTAAGAAAGGCCTACCGGTGATAAGCACAGTTCGCCTAAAGTATGGAACAGATAGGCAAAAATCAACCAGACCATGCTCACTTTTACAGATACTTCTCCACCCACAATAGTCGAGGCACCATAAGCGAGTGAAGCAAATCCAAGTCCCAATAGTGTCATGCCGATTCCGTATTTAAATGCAGCAGGAGGGTTGTATTTACTTTCCCATATTTTGGATACCAATGGTGCAAAAGAGATAATGAAAAACGAGTTTAAAATACCAAACCAGGAGGCTGCAACAGTAGTGGTCTCTTTTTGAAACTCATTGTTCAGCATCCAGATCACCACGCCCCAGATCACTACAAAGCTGGCTCCGAGAATGATATTTCCAGTAGCAAACTTTTTAAAGGTCTGCGTAAATAATTTCCATAAAACAAAAGTGATAATTCCAAGCGGAACAACTGTAAGTAAAGTATTTACAATCTTAAAGGCAGTAGCGGCACCCCCTGAAAAATCACGTTGTGTAAATTTATCTGCAAAGATGGTCATCGAACCACCGGCCTGCTCAAATGAGGCCCAGAAAAATACTGTGAAGAAGGCAAATATGGTCACCGCAATCAGACGGTCCCTGGTTACTTTAGCATACCGGACAATTCTGCCGATCAGTAAGATTAAAAATAATACCACTCCTGTTACAATCGTAAAACTTGCCCCCTGCATACCTAAAGCAGTAAAGTCAAGCAGATTGTTGCCGCTAATTTTAGAATATGGATCGTTTAATATCCATACCAGACCTAATAATAAAGAAAGTACGATTAAGATAAGGTCTAAATTTGTAAAAGGTACCCTTTTATCACCATCATCATTGTTGGCTTTCTTTAGGTTGTCCTCTTTAGTCGGTTTCCTGCCCACATCGCCAAATATTCCCTGTGTAAAGTAAAATTGCAGCATGCCGAAGAACATGAATATACCTGCTAAACCAAATCCCCAGCTCCAGCTTACTGTTTCGCCAATATAACCACATAGCATGATGCCTAAAAATGCACCTGCGTTAACACCCATATAGAAAATGGTATAGGCACCATCTTTCTTCTCAGGATGATCTTTGTAGATGTGTGAAACAATAGAAGTCATGTTGGGCTTGAAAAAACCATTGCCAAAAATTAAGAGACCGATGCCTAAATACAAAAAAGTAGGGGTCTCAACAGCCATACTGGCATGACCCATAGTCATCAAACAAGCCCCGATCACCACTGCCCAGCGATAACCCAGGTACTTATCTGCCAGGTAACCACCCATAATGGTAGTTAAATAAACCAACGAGGTATAAGTGCCATACAAGGCCAGTGCATTCTCTTCCGGCCAGGCCCAGCCCCCTTTATCGAGGTTAGAAATCAGAAATAGCACCAATAGTGCCCTCATGCCATAGTAAGAAAATCTTTCCCACATTTCTGTAAAGAACAGAACAAACAGTCCCGCAGGATGCCCGAGTACCTTATTCTCGAAAAAATTATTTGGAGTATCCAAACTTTGTGTATTCATGTCAGTTTTTTAGTGTGTTTATGTTTAGTTTTTAGTTAGTTCAACGCGCAAGATAGGTACATGCAAGCAAACTCCCAAATTTTTAATTTTCAGTAAAAGTGTATTAATTACACTTAAAGCTTCTTTACAGGCTGATTTTTCTTGTCTGCCGGATCAGCATACAAATCATCCTGTGCATTCGGGTCATTCTTCAGTTCTATGTCTTCTATCAGTTTTAGTTTTCCGTTTACAATCTTATACGCATCAAAGCTGAGGTCGGACGCATAAAACTCAAAGTTGCCTGCCATATCAGGTGTAAAAGGGGCAAGGTGGTCAAACACGATCATCCCTACATTCTTATCTGTTTTGAGGGTCATGGAGTTGAGCTTATTGTATTCAAAGATCACCCTGTTCTTGCTATTGTCATTGCCAAAAACAGCCTTTCCAAAAACAGGCTCATCTTTAACAAAAGACAAGATGTCAATCACCTTTTTAGAGGTTTTGGTGTTGTTTCCCTTCCAGCCTATTAAAATATAGTAAGGCTGTTTGCCATTGCTTATGACGGGTACAATCTCGTAATACGTAGCTCCGTACCATGTTTTATTAGCTGTAATCTGATTAGGGTCAATGGTTTCGGTTTGGTCTATCAGCGGGTACAATTTTAGTTTGCCATCCTTTGTTGCCATTTGTATGGTTCCGAAAAAACGGTAGGTACCGTCATCTATCGGTAGATGCCAGGAAAAGATCCTGAAAGAATTGTCAGCAGACTTAACAACAGAGATTTTTTTTAGTGAATCAAAAGGAAAGGCAAAAGAGCCATGGGTTTTTAAAGAATTCACCAGTGTTTTTATGAACTGGGCATTTAGCGAAAACCGTTGCTCATTGTTATCCGCATTAAAAGTTGCTTCGTTAAGTCTAAGCAATGAATCCTGGTACTTGTTCATTACCGGGCCGTTGTTGAATGCAAAACTATGTTGCGCGGTCAATTTTCCTGCCGCACAACATAATAAGATCATTAAAAAACCCAGCCCTTTATGCATCTATTAATTTAAGTTTTCTATTACCAGTGCACTTGCGCCGCCACCGCCATTGCAGATTCCGGCAACACCGATTTTTCCCTTATTCTGGGTCAGTACGCTCAACAATGTAACGACTATTCTGGCTCCCGAAGCGCCCAATGGATGACCTAAAGCTACAGCACCGCCATTTACGTTTACATTGTCTTCAGACAGTCCCAATTCTTTGTTATTAGCCAGTGAAACTACAGAAAAAGCTTCATTAATTTCAAAAAAATCTACGTCGTTGATAATTTTACCTGCCCTGTGCAAGGCAAGGGGAATGGCCTTAGACGGAGCGGTAGTAAACCACTCAGGAGCCTGCTGTGCATCGGCATAAGCCAATATCTTTGCCAGCGGTTTTAATCCGAGTTCTTTTGCTTTATCTGCGCTCATCAATACCAGCGCAGCCGCACCGTCATTTAAAGTAGAGGCATTGGCAGCAGTCACAGTGCCGTCCTTTTTAAATACCGGGTTTAATCCTGGGATCTTATCAAATTTAACAGCAAATGGCTCTTCATCTTTATCAACAACCGTAATATTGCCTTTGCGGTCTTTTATTTCAACGGGTACAATCTCTGAATCAAATTTTCCGTTTGTCTGCGCCGTTTGTGCCCTTTTGTAAGAACTTATGGCAAAAGCATCCTGATCTTCACGGCTAATCCCGCATTCTTGGGCACATAATTCTGCCGCCGAGCCCATGTGATAGTCGTTGTACACATCCCAAAGGCCATCTTTTAATAAGCCATCTGTCAACTGCCCGTGACCTAACCGATAGCCGGTTCGTGCTTTGTCAAGATAATAAGGAACATTGCTCATGCTTTCCATACCGCCGGCTACCACAATTTCATTTTCTCCCAGCGCAATGCTCTGCGCGGCAAGCATAATGGCCTTGGTTCCCGAAGCACAGACTTTATTGATGGTAGTTGCCGGAACATCAGGCAATCCAGCAAATTTAGCAGCTTGAGTGGCAGGTGCCTGACCGATATTGGCCGACAATACATTACCCATATACACTTCCTGAACGTCAGCAGGTTTTATGCCGGCTTTTTCAACTGCGCCTCTGATAGCAACGGCACCTAGTTGAGTAGCAGAAAAACCGGATAAAGAACCCCCAAAACTTCCAATTGGTGTTCGTATAGCAGATACAATTACTACCTCTTTCATTTCGTTATTTTATGTTTTGAAAGCAAAGTTATATATTTCCTGACCTGAGGGGCAAATTTCCATCGCTATTTAACAGAAATCATTCTGTATCATTTTTGTTGGCACGCTTTTTCCTTTTAGATTTTACAGCTTCACTCAGCAAAAACTCTATCTGTCCGTTGGTACTTCTGAATTCATCACCGGCCCACTTTTCTATTTCACTTAGTAAAGCTGGACTGATCCTAAGTACAAAAGCTTTTTTATCTTTCTCCGCCATGATTGTTTATTGCCGGTGTCCTGTATTTTTAATTACACACTTAATTGTACAAAGTGCCTGTATTTACTACGGGCTGCACATTGCGGTCGCCGCATAATACTACCAGCAAGTTGCTTACCATTGCAGCCTTACGTTCCTCATCAAGTTCTACAATGTTTTTCTCTGATAATCTTTCAAGGGCCATTTCTACCATGCCTACTGCGCCCTCTACAATTAGTTTTCTTGCAGCAATGACCGCTGTAGCCTGTTGACGCTGCAACATGGCACTGGCTATTTCCTGTGCATAAGCCAGGTGTGAAATGCGTGCTTCAATTACTTCAATACCTGCTCTCGACAATCTTTCACTCAGTTCTGCTTCCAGTAGCGAACTTACTTTGTCCGCACCATCTTTTAAGGTAATAGTTGCTTCCTCGTCCTCAAAATTGTCATACGGAAAAATGTTGGCAAGGTGCCTTACCGCTGCTTCGCTTTGTATGGTCACATACTGCAAATAATCTTCCACTGCGAACATCGCTTTTGCAGTTTCCTGGATCTGCCAAACTACTACTGCAGCTATTTCTATCGGATTACCCAGTTTATCATTCACTTTTATCTGGTGACCGTTCAGGTTTCTGGCTTTCAGCGATACTTTTTTCTTAACCGTCAGTGGGTTTACCCAGAAGAATCCATCCGTTTTTACTGTTCCCACATACTTTCCAAATAAGGTAAGCACTTTTGACTCATTTGGGTTGTTGATAATGAGGCCCGGAAGGACCAGTATAAAGTTGAACAATAATACACCAACGCCAATAGCATGGTGTCTTCCTACAAAGGCTAAAACTGCAGCTCCTAAGAGCGCAAGAAACAAGAACAATGTTAAGTAGCCTGAGGGTGGGCTGATGATTTTTTCCTGATACATAATGATATTAATTTGATATCATAAAGTAAAAGAATTTATTCTGGATTTACAAGTAGAAAATCAGAATTTTTTAAAAGCATTACCTGTATCCGTTTTTGGTTTTAAAATGATCTTATCACGCTTTGTACTGCCTTAGTATAAAACAAATATATTACACGCTTTTAATAGGTATATTATAAAAATAAAGTAGGGTATTTATCCCTATGAAGTCCCTATAATCTCCCTGTAAAGTCCCTATAATTCCCCTATTAATTGAAAATCCAGTATAAGCCGTTTACGAAGCGGGGTCGTTCCTTGCCAGTACAAAAATTAATGCTAATTTTGATCTGTATATAAAGCAATTGTTTTGGCCAAAATCAAGAAGAATTCCCACAGGGTACTTTATCGAAAGTATTCATCTAATATCAAGTATATCATGATGATCATTTCTGTATTGATCATCACTGTCTTTTTGCCAAAGCAGCCCCGGTTTAGGTATGAGTTTGAAAAAGGCGAGATCTGGAAAAATAAGGATCTGGTATCGCCTTTTAGTTTTGCTATTCTTAAAACCAATCCACAGGTCGATACAGACAGGAAAGACGCCATTGAGAATGTATTGCCAATCTATACACTAAATAAATTTTTGATCAACCAGGTAGAAGAAGCGTATTCGAGTGAGTTTGACGTGAAGTGGCGGAGCAGTGCGCTTTCAGAAACAGATAAGCAAGCCGATAAGGCCGCTTCGCTTAAATTATTGAAAGCCATTTATAATAAAGGCATCATAGCCCTTACCGCCAAACATCAGGATGGCAATAAGTACTACGATTTTTCTCTGCTGGACAACAATGTTACCAAAGTAATGAGTACTCAGGACGTGTTTACTGTTAATTTGGCACTTGAATACTTTAAGCAGCAATACCAGTCTATAAATCTCAACGCTAAGGAAGTTGTGTTCAACCTGGTAGAAGATCACCTGACCCCAAACATCGTGTTTGATGAGAAACTTACTGCCACCGTTCAGGAAAGTGCATTAAACAGCCTTTCTACCACACGGGGTATGGTGCAGAAAGGGGAGCTCATCATTGCCAAAAACAATGTAATCGATGATGAGGTATATCAAAAGCTGCAATCTTTTAAGGAAGTATATGAGGCACAAACAAGAACGATAGGGGATAGCAGGCAGGTTTATTTCGGACAGATCCTGCTTGTTGGCTTTATTGTTAGCCTGCTCATGGTATTTCTAAAGCTATTCAGGAAAGATATTTTTGCTGATAACCGTCAGCTTTCTTTATTATTGCTGGTCACTACCACCATGTTGTTGTCTTTGACCTGGGCCATCAAACTTAATTTACCAAGCCTGTATTATATTCCATTTTGTATTGTTCCAATTATCATCCGGATTTTGTTTGATACGCGTCTAGCGCTATACCTGCATCTGCTGGTGATATTGATAGCAGGTTTTTTTGTGCCGAATAGCTTTGAGTTTGTGTTCTATCAGACCACTGCTGGCATGGTGGCTATTTACAGTATCCGGAATTTAATCAAGCGGGAGCAGTTGCTCCTTTCTGCGATGTATATTCTTTCTGCCTATTTCATTTCCTTTGTAGGCATAGCATTGCTTAGAGAAGGGGCTTTCAGCCAGATCCAATGGGTTAATTTTATTCCTTTTGTAGTGAGCGTGTTGCTTTCATTACTGGCGTACCCGCTAATCTATGCGTTTGAAAGGATGTTTGGGATTACTTCTGATGTGGCGCTGATAGAACTTACCAATACAAATAATAAGCTGCTCAGGGAGCTTGCATTTAAGGCTCCTGGAACGTTTCAGCATTCGCTGCAGGTGGCCAACCTTGCTGAGGCTGCCATATTTAAGATCGGGGGAAATTCTTTGCTGGTGAGAGCAGGGGCATTGTATCATGATATTGGTAAGATAGAAAATCCGCAGTACTTTATCGAGAACCAGAATACGGCCCTGAGTCCGCATGATAAGCTGCCTTACGAACAGAGTGCCCAGATCATCATTAAACATGTGCACAAAGGAATAGAGATCACCAGGAGGCATCAATTGCCAGAGAGTGTGATTGACTTTATCAGAACGCACCATGGCAATACTAGGGTAGATTATTTTTACCAGTCTTTTTTAAAGAATTCTCCTGAAAAGTTTGTAGATGAGAATATTTTCCGCTATCCGGGGCCGATTCCTTTTTCTAAGGAAACAGGTGTTCTGATGCTGGCAGATTCGGTAGAAGCGGCTTCAAGAAGTCTGAAAAATCCGGATGCCCAAAGCATAAATGACTTGGTAGAACGCATAATTGACTACAAACTGGAGCAAAAGCAGTTAGATAATTGTGATATTACATTAAAAGACCTTGAAACTATTAAGCTGATATTCAAGACAATGCTTATGAGTATCTATCATGTACGCATAGATTATCTGCAAACTGTGTAATTTTTTTTTGCAAACATCAATGAATTGCTATATTTGCAACCTCAAAAGGGAGCTTTTGATATTGGAGGGATGCCTGAGTGGCCGAAAGGAACAGTTTGCTAAACTGTCGTACTGGCAACGGTACCGAGGGTTCGAATCCCTCTTCCTCCGCTGAATGAATTTATATTGACTTGTTAATATAAATGGATTAAAGTTAGTATTTGTGATATTAAAGACTAACTTTGCAATCCCTTCGAAAAAGGGAAAAGAGATACCAGTTCGGGGTGTAGCGTAGCCCGGTATCGCGCCTGCTTTGGGAGCAGGAGGTCGTAGGTTCGAATCCTGCCACCCCGACAAAATACTTAGAAAGGTATTTTAATTTTGACCAGTAAAAACAGATACCAGTTCGGGGTGTAGCGTAGCCCGGTATCGCGCCTGCTTTGGGAGCAGGAGGTCGTAGGTTCGAATCCTGCCACCCCGACACAAGCTAGTGCTGAAAGGCACCAAAAGCCCTTAAAATCAATGATTTAAGGGCTTTTTTCATTTATATTAAGCCATAACTTATCAATCAAAATCAAAGAAAATGTGCCCTATTCGGTGCCCCAATTTTATTATTTATATTTGGGTACTTTTTTGAATTAAATAACTGATTAACAATTAATTACGTACTTAATTTTGTGTGTTTTTGATGTGTTTTGTACCCGTTTTTAGAAAAAGGGCATAGGGCACAGTATCAAAAGAAAAGATAGCGAACCAAACTGTACCCTAAATTTTATCTACAAATGTAGGGCACAAATTACAGTTCAACTATTTGATTTACAATTAATTAAGTGCTTAAAATTTGGTTGTTTTTAGTGTTTTTTGTGCCCTCTAGTATTCAAGGGGCACAAAAATACGGAACCAAAAAGATTGATCAGTAAACAAATTAAATGATAAGAATATGAAGCACAACACTTTTAGCGTAATCTTCTATTTAAGAAGATACAAAACCGCCAATGATGGTAGGACACCTATCTATGCAAGAATTACAGTAGATGGTAAGCGTTTGGATATTTCAGTAAAAAGATCAATTGAAGAAGGAAACTGGAATGTTAAAAAGGGAATGGCCAGGGGTAGTAAAAAGGAGATCGTGATGCTGAATAACTACCTTGAGAAGTATAGATCATCTATTGTAGAATGCTACCAACAACTTTTATTACAGAAAAAGGTAATAACTGCTGACCTTATTAAAGATACTTTTTTGGGAGGGGATCAAAAGAATTTCACCGTTTGTAAACTAATCGACTACCATAATAGTGAAGAAAGGGACAATTTAGAATGGGGTACAATGAAGAATTATATGACGACCCAAAAATACATTAAATCTTTTTTAAAGGATCGGTATGCTACCACAGACAGATTTTTGTCAGAGCTAAACTATAAATTCATCATTGACTTTGAAAGCTATCTTAGGCAGCTTAAAAATAAGAAGGGGAAAACAGCTATGGCGAACAATGGGGTTATGAAGCATCTGGAGCGTTTCTGCAAGATGGTTAATCTCGCAATAAAATTGGACTGGATTGAAAGAAATCCGTTCCAGGCATACCAGCTGAAATTTGAAAATGTAGAGCGTGAGTGTTTGACCAGGGCTGAATTGCTAAATTTAGAAAAGAAACAATTTACCATTCCACGCCTCGAAGTGATTAAAGACTTGTTTATTTTCAGTTGCTACACCGGACTTGCTTATATAGACGTGTTTAATTTAAAGCCATGTCATATCGTGGAGGTTGGAGAAGGTGATTTTTGGATCAAGACCACTAGGCAAAAAACCAATACTCCGGTAAGGGTTCCAATTTTGCCTAAAGCTCAGGTAATCATTGAAAAATATAGGAAACATCCAGAAGCAAATGCAAAAGGTAAGGTTTTCCCTGTTATGTCCAACCAGAAACTTAATAGCTATTTAAAGGAAATTGCCGATCTTTGCGGAATCACCAAGCCGTTGACTTTCCACATAGCCAGGCATACATTTGCTACTACCATTACGCTTACTAATGGTGTACCAATGGAATCAATTAGCAAGATGCTTGGCCATAAAAAACTTAGCACTACTCAAATCTATGCTAAAGTGGTAGAAAGCAAACTCGGGTTTGATATGGCGCAGTTACGGGAACGATTACCGGCGTAAAGAGAATTATATGAAACATATTTTTATAGGTGATCTGCATGGCGAAGATTTCTGGAAGGAAATAAATGTCCGCAAGTATGAAAAGCTCGTATTCGTGGGTGACTATGCAGATCATAAAACTTATTCTGACTTTAAGTTATTCAAGAACCTACAAGATTTGATAAGGTTTAAGCTACGGCACCCGGACAAAGTTATTTTAATATTGGGAAACCACGAAGTGTTTTATAAGTACTTTCCGCAGTTCCAATGTTCGGATACCCGCCCTACCATGCAAAAAGATTTAACTAGATTGCTTAATAGGCATAAAGATTGCTTTCAGGTAGCATACCAAAGGGGCAATTATATCGTCACACATGCGGGGATCACAAATGCCTGGTATGCAGATTTCGCAAGATTTCCCTTTCTAGAAAAGATGAAGCAAGAATACCCTACGCTGGCAGACCAGTTGAATAAGGTTGATCAGGGAAGTGAGCGGTATCTTTTGCATACTGCCGGACATGCAAGGTATGGTTATGGTAAAGGGGGGATTACCTGGGCTGATAAATCGGAAACGTCAACAGATATGTTGGCTGGCTATCATCAGATAGTTGGTCATACAGTTGTGCCGGAAATTGAAACGATCCGAAACGGTGATGCGTCGGTGACTTATATTAATGTTGCAAAGCACAATGGTACTTTTTACGAATTGGATATTTAAAATCCAAATGTGTATTCGATGGCTTTTAGTTAAACTGTATAATTGTTTTGTATTATATATTTCGCCATTACTTAGATATAGGTGTGCCATTTGCTCACCTGATCCATAATTTCGATGGTATCCTTCTCCGAATAATGTCTAAGCAAATGCTTTTTTAATGCCTCAACAGATCCTTCTAATTGAAGATCCATTACCGTAAGAATTTTTAATGGCCAGTGTTTGATTTCGTCCATATACTCGTATAAGGGAAGATACGGGGGGGCATAATAAAGAGAATTTTCGATAAATTTCTTATATAGTTCTGGTTTAAATGCCCGTCTCATACTTCTGACAGCATTAAAAGCAATGACATCCCTACTGCCATGAAAAGAAAGGTCTCCCAGGCCCGGATAGCCATCATCCCAAAAGAATGTGTACATATACTTGAAAAATAAAGGTTCAAGCTCGGCGATTAAATCAATACTAACAATATCATATTCTTCTTTAAAGAGTTCTAGCGAAAAATCATCCTGGTGTTTTTGTATAATGTACTCGATAACCTTGTGTTCCTGTTCTATACAATGTTCCACCGTTGGCATCTTATCTGTAATCCCTGGAATCCTCAATCTAAATCGAGGTTTTCCCAGCAGATCAAAATAATAACTTTTGAAAAAAATTGACTTTCTGTCGTAAGTAATCTGGATGTATAATGGGTATGTGGGGGTACTATGAAACAATACCTGCTTCAAACGATCATTGAAATAGGTCTTGTATGTAATTTTTTTTGATTTTTTTTCAAACATTTTTTTTGATGCGTTTTAGCTGAAAATGCAACTCAATTTTGAAAAAGCTTATCCCTTATCAGCACAAATATCATCAAAACCCATCAAAATTAATATGCACTTTTTTACAAATAACACAGCAAATATAACCAACTGTTTTGACAAATTTGCTTTTTATCAAAACATATTTTACTTTTGTTGAGCAAAACGAAGTGGATGCTTCGATTTGACACAAACTACGTCCCGTAAGGTGTAGGCAAATCGTCCGATTTTTTACCTTTTAATTCCTATTGCCGATGACAGCTATTGAATTACCTACCAAAGAAGGAGGTGATATGAACTAGTGTAATCTTAATTTCGGAAACAGGCAAATGGCAGTGTATTATCTAAATGCAGGAAGTCCCCATTTTACTTGCCATGTTCTCTGTTTCCAATTCCACAATTTTACCGCAAGCCTAATTGCTAATGGCTGATCATTTATGGATCACTAGTAGAGATGACAGCGAAAGAATTAAATGCTATTTGCAAGTATTAACAATTTAAAACAAGGTGCGTATGACAGCAATTGAATTGATCACTAAAGATGATCTGAAGAATTTTAAATCCGAACTCTTAACAGAGATTAAAGCAATGTTGAAACCCTCAGAAGGGGAAAGTAAGCGTTGGCTAAAAAGCTCTGAGGTAAAAAAGCTACTAAGTATCTCTCCAGGTACACTGCAAAATCTTCGGATCAATGGTACACTACGGTATACTAAGATGGGTGGCATCCTATACTACAAGTCGGAGGATATTCAAAAAATTATGGAGGACAACTTAAGGTGATGAAAAATATAGGTGGGCATTTCATGTTGCATTTTTAGATTGGAGATGCCCATCTATAATTTCAATGAGTGATTGAACTAATTAGGCCAGTAGCTTTAAGTTCACGCCAGAATTCTAGTACCCTGGTAGGCTGATAGGCTGATAACCTGATAGGCCACATAGCCAATAGGCTAGCGACCTGATAGGCTGATTACCTAGTGACCCAATGAGCCAATGAGCTGATGACCCAATGAGCCAGTGAACTGATGACCCAATGAGCCAAGGAACTATTGACCCAATGAGCTAGTGAACTGTTGACCCAATGAGTTGAAGTAGATTTTAAACAGATAAATATGTGTGTTCACATTAAAAATAAACTACCTGTCACAACTCTGACAGGATCGAAAATAGCCCTTCTATACTACTCTGAGGGGTTATGCGATATGCAAAAAGTCCATACCCTCTTCGGGGTTATGGAGCGAGCGGAGGTTGGGCAAAGCCCTACCTTTCTCGCCCCACGCTATCGCCAGTGGGGTTGGAAGCACCCTCCTGGGGTGCTGTAGGCGCACTGAAGCGCAATAGGATAAGATTTTTGCACCTCATGGAAGGTGCAATATAACTATATACAGCTATGCAGATCTATAGCTATGCAGATATATAGCCTATTAGTAAGCTGACCAAGTATTAGGCAAGCCTATCAATAGGCAGGAACATTTACAGTAAATAAAATGAGTTATGAGTAGCGACACATTAAGATCAATTAAGTATTCAGAGGCCGAAGGATTAAAGCTGGATAAAATAGCTCTGAAATTGGGCAGGGCAAAACGACAGGTCTTTTTGCAGATGATAGAATATTTTTATCGGACTAAGAAAGACCCACTGGACATCAACGATGACCTGCTGAAAACCACCTTGCTCAAACAGCATAGAGATTATGTAGGTTTTATCAAGACCCAGGAAAATGACCTGCTCATTCCGACCAAGCGTGAAGTTGAACGCATGACTGAATCTCAAAGAAAAGTTATTAACGGCTTTAATGGACTTTTAAAGCAGAATGAGGTGATACCTACGTTAATGGATAAGCAGAATCAATATTTATATCAGTTGGAAGTCCATTACAAGGCTATCGTAGCCCAACTTAAAACTAAGGAAAACCTCAAACGTTCGTTCCTGAATATTTTTGATGGCTATGCTATGGCTCGTGATAACATATCGAGCATTGGATCAAGGAAAGAGAAGGACCAGTTACTAATCACGACACAAAACCAGATCAAACTTTTGTAAGCATGTATATCAATATCACAGACAGTAAAACGGCGGATAACAAAGGAAGCAGTGGGCAATTGGTGAATTACTTGGAGAAAGAAAACAAATTGCATCTGAAGGAATTACCGGAACAATGGTTCAACCATCTTGGCCAGCAATATGAACCGTATCAGGTGCGTACCCGGATTGACAAAAATATTGCGAAGCTGGGAAAAGATGATGCTAAATTTTTCCTAGTCAATATCAGTCCAAGTCAGAAAGAATTGAAGCACCTAGAAGACAAGTTTGGTGAACAGGGCATGTCCGAAATGTTTAAAAAGTATGCTGTAAAAGTCATGGATGAATATGCACGCAACTTTAACCGACCGGGAATTAAAACCAGTAAGGATCTGGTTTGGTTTGCCAAATTAGAACACCACAGGTATTATACCCACAATGATAAGGAGGTTAAGAACGGCACAAAAAAGCGTGGCGAACTTAAGCAGGGTGATCAAAGCCACATCCAGGTTATTGTAAGCAGAAAGGATTTGACTAATAAGATTAAGCTAAGTCCGATGAACAGCTCCAGAGGCAGAAATGTGGAGCACTCAAAAAAAATAGGGCAGTTTGACCGTGTGGCCTTCAAACAGTGTGGAGAACATCTTTTTGACAAAGAGTTTGGGTTTGAACGTGGATTAAAGGAGACAATGGCCTATGCAAACATTCAAAAGAATGGGACTTTGGAGCAAAGAATACAGCTCGATACCTTATCTGCGGGAGTGCCTTTTAATCATGACCCAAATAAGCTGATACTGGAGCTTGTGCAAGACGTATCGAATGGAATGTTTGAAAGCGCTTCTACCATGCTTGAAGTAGTAGGATCAACGGTTGGAAAATTCCTTGACATAATGTTAGAGCCGGTATATACGCCGGGAAAAGCTCAAACGCCTGAACAACCTAAACGGAAAAAGAAGAAAAAGAAAGGCAAATCCCATGAGCAATCCTATGGACATAGCATGTAATTATTATTTATTAAAGCATAAATTATGAGTAACCAAATCACCCAGGCCCAGGACGGCCACAACCAAGAACCTGTATACCCTAGAATTTATATTCCTGACTATACTGATGAATTCAAATTTCTAAATAGGCAAATACAGCAATTTTTAGAGAGCGATCATTATCAGGTGTTAAACGCTACAGCACTCAGGATGGAAAAGTATGCTAAATCTATACCGTTGGTATTCGATGTAAAGAATCACCACCATTTTGAATGGGGTTCAAAAACCCTAATGTTCCTGATCATCGGGTGTGTTTTATCTACATTTGGATCAATCTATTTTGGGGTTAACAGGGACAATGAGTTAAAAAAAGTCAATGCAAGAAATCTTGCTTTACAGCAGCAAAGTGCCCGCAACGCAGACGAAGCACAATATTTCTACCTGGTACGTGGCCACTATCCGGAAATTGTTAAACAGATTAATAAGCGGATAGCCCAAGATTCAATTGGATACCTGAAGGCAGCAGATGAAAAAATCAAGGCACAAAATCTAAAAAAAAGGAAATAAATATGAACATTCAACCAGAAAACAGTCAGGAATATTTTTCACCCCTTGCTTTAATGATTGTGACGGATCGGTATGATCGTCCAATAAGTGTAGCAGTGCCACTAAGCGATTGGGAAAAGTTGCGTCCTTCGCTACACCCAAAGTCTCCACTATACCTATTGATGCAAAAATTATGCGCAGAGACTACAGATAGTGAAGTGCCGTATGTTTCTGCTTCTAGCGGTGAGACTGAAAAGATAGAGCAGAGAGAGATTGTCTACAAGAATGAGCTTTGCACCGAGCCAGGTCTTTTTGTTTTGGAAACCGCTAAACAGAAGGATTTAATCATGGCAAGATACACCTCGGAAACCTTCGGGTTTGTAGAAAGATTATAACTAACGAGTACCGTCATCAGCCATTTAAAGCCCATTTAAGTTGCGCTTTTGGATATAATTGCGTATTTTTGATTAACATTACTGCTTATGTATTTTGACAACTATATACAATTTCCAGATGCCAAGTTAGACGATAAATTACTTTGGGAGTTTGATCCTAAAAAAATTGATCTGGCCGGTATGCGCAATATTGTTGTCCAAAGAGTAATCGAACGTGGCAGACCTGATGACTGGTACTTTATTTTGAACTATTACGGTATCGAAGATGTTAAAGGGGCTATCAAAAAAATTGCCTATTTAAATGACAAGGATATGCACTTTGTTAGTCACCAATTCGATATTCCTTTAAATGAAATGAAATGCTACGAAAAGAAACAGTCAATGACGCTACACTGGAACTCCTAATAACTTTAATGAATGACCAATTACTACAAGACTTTTTTCTTGTAGGTGGTACCGCATTAGCCTTGCAAATTGGTCATAGAAAAAGTATAGACCTCGATCTGTTTTCACAGAAAACATTTGATGCGGAACAACTGCTTGCAGAATTGGAATCAAAATATCAATTTCAGTTGAATTATCAGGCTAGGAATACACTCAAAGGTAATATAGAGGGTGTTCAAGTTGACCTGATTACGCACAACTACCCTTTGGTAAGTCCACTTTTGAACGTGGAGGGTGTTAGGATGGCCTCAGCTTCCGATATTGCGGCTATGAAACTGAATGCCATTTCAGGAAACGGTACCAGGCTTAAGGATTTTATTGATATTGCTTATTTGTCATCCTCAATTACACTCGCTGAAATGATTGAAAGCTTTGGTGAAAAATATGGATCAAGAAATCCGGTCATGTTGGTAAAAGCCCTGGATTACCATCAGGATGTTGATTTTCAAGAGTCTATTCAAATGTTGGGGAACAGTTACAATTGGAAGACAGTTGAAAAAAGGCTTGGTGAAATGACCAGGCATCCTCAACAATTGTTTCCTGGATTGGGTGAGCAAAAACGGGAAAAGGACTTTTTCAGAACTAAGGATAAGGATCGAGGTAAGGACAATGACTTAGATCAGAGCCAAAGGATCAGTATTTAGTTGCTGATCGTATTAAACCGTCTTATAATTGCTGTCGTTGGGTCTTTTGAAAGAAACTGCCTTAGTCCGATGGATAGGGTTGAAGCAAACCCAAATAAATACCGGAAGATAGCTCTTCTAATCTATGTTTTCGAGCGGAATCCGGCTAATAGTGGTAGCATCCTTGTAGCGAGATACTGTCAGTCCGGTTATCTGTTTGAACTGCCGTGATAAATGGGCAACGCTACTGTAGTTTAATAAAAATGAAATCTTAGTGAGACTGAGTTCATTATCGATGATTAGCTCTTTTACCCTTTCTATTTTATGTCTAATAATATAGTGTTCAATGGTGGTTCCAGTTTCCCTAGAGAAAATGTTAGCCAGGTAAGTATAATCATAATGGATTTTGTCACTGATATAATTGGAGTTTTTAATCTTCGGCATTTCGGATGTATGATGTACCATGTCGATGATAATGTTCTTTATCTTTTCTATCAGCATACTCTTTTTATCTGCTATTAATTCGAGTCCTGACGCCAACAGGGCACACCTCAGCAACTCACATTGCCGGGGTGTTGGACTTATTTGCATTTCCACTTCGCCAAGATCTATTTTCCGATAGCTTAAACCAATCTTATCCAGTTCTCTTTTAACCGCCATTTTACACCGGTTACTAACCATGTGCTTAATATGTAGTACCATTCGGATTAATTTCACAACCGAAGCTGTCCGGAACAAAAGTCAGATTTTGGTTAAGTCTTTGAAATGATCAGCGTCACGATTATGATGATGGTCATCATGTTTGCAGATGATGCAAATAGTTCCATTTTATGTGAATTGTGCAATTGTTTTCTATAAATGTGTAAGGATGTTGGATTGAAATAGAGCAACCTTTGAAGTGTGAAATATTTCACATGAAAATCATTTATGATGAAAAACAACGAAACATTGCAAAAAAACGTTCAGGATGCCATAAAATGGGAGCCATTGTTACATGCTGCTGAAATTGGTGTAATCGCCAATGATGGGATAGTTACCTTAACCGGCATAGTTGACAGTTATGCCAAGAAATCCGAAGCAGAGGACGCGGCAAAAAAAGTTGCTGGTGTAAAGGCTGTAGTTGAAAGAATAGAGGTTAAGTATCTTGGTTCTATCCATAAAGAAGATGAAGAAATCGCCAGAGAGGTTTTAAACGCCTTGAAGTGGAACTGGCAGGTTCCCGGGGAAAAAATTACAGTTAAAGTTGAGGATGGTTGGATAACACTGACAGGAACCATTAACTGGAATTATCAAAAAGACGCCGCAAAAAATGCGGTTAAAAATCTTTTGGGCGTTAAGGGGGTGACCAATAACATCACCATTGAATCCGAAATCCATGATGCCGTGGAAAAGAAACAAATTGAAAGTGCCATCGACCGTAACTGGTCAATAAATGCCCAGGACATTCAGGTGAAAGTTTCGGGAAACCGGGTAACCTTAACCGGAACGGTAAACTCTATCTACCAAAAAGACGAAGCACAACGAATGGCATGGAATGCGCCGGGAGTCTGGTTTGTAGACAATGAGCTTGAGATCGAGTATGATTACTCATTGGTTGACTAAATTACTGAACGGGAGTTAAGGCTCCCGTTCATTTTTTATTATAAGAAAATTAAAAACAAAGTGCTCATATCAGGAAGGAACTCAGGTATTGGGTGGTGTGGTTAATTTTTCATTTTTGACAGCCTTTCAAGATCAAGGATTGTAATGGTGATCCCTTGCCGGTCGATCAATTTTTCATCTTTAAAGTCGGACAAGGTTCTACTCACCGTTTCGGTTGCCATACAGGCCATTGCTGCTAAATCTTCCCTTGTAATGGAAAATTGCTCATTTTTAATGTTTTGCTGATGATACAACCGAAGAATGGCTCCGGCCATTTTTTTTCTTACCGAATCGTAAGCCAGCTGAAGCAGTTGTTCTTCCTTATCCTGGTTATCACTGGATAGCAGATGAATAAATTTTCTGGCAACATCAGGATATAAACTCAGGACTTTTTCCATCTCCTCAATTGGAATCATACAGACTTTACTGTCTTCGATAGCTGTGGCGGTATCAGTATACGGACTGTTACTCAAAGCCGCATTTATGCCGATGTAATCCCCGGCGATATACATACCAGTCATCAGTTCACGTCCGTCCTGTGACAACTTGATGGTTTTTACTTTTCCCTCTATGATTAGATACAAGCCTCGGCCTAAGTCTGACTCATAATAAATGATCTGGTTCTTTCTAAATTCACGGGTTCTGTGGCCTTCTATGAGCTTGGTAAATTCAGCTAGGCCATCTGCCTTGGAAATGAGCGCCTTGAATTCATTGGTTTTATTTTGCTGCTGAAGTTCGGTGTAAGCTTTTTTTCTAAGACGTATATCGATCGCGTTGAGCAATTCCATATCGTCAAATGGTTTGGTTAAGTAGTCATCTGCTCCCATTTCCATTCCTTTACGCAAATCGCTGTGATCCGCCTTTGCCGTGAGAAAGATGAAGGGAATTGAAGAGGTTTCTGCATACTTATTCAGCATGTGCAACACGCCATAGCCATCAAGCTCAGGCATCATAATGTCACACAAGATGATATCTGGAAGGTGCTTTAGTGCCATCTCGACGCCAATTTTTCCGTTATCGGCTTCATAGACTTTGTAATTTGCCATTTCAAGGATCTCCACAACATTCTCCCTTATGGCATCATTGTCTTCTATGATCAGTATTTTCTTGTTCATATTATAGGAAATGTAAGGATGAAAAGCGTGCCCTTATTAATTCTGCTCCTAAAGTCTACCTTTCCCTTCATCAGGTCAGTGTACCGGGACAGGATACTCAAGCCTAGTCCGTTACCAGATATTTTTCCAGTATTATGGGCACGAAAAAACGCTTCAAAGAGATGCTTTTGATCATCAGCAGGTATTCCAATACCGTTATCGCAAATTCTGATGGTGCAATTGTTCTCATTGATTTTGGTGTAAAACTGTATCTCACTTTCTGCGCCGGAGTATTTGATGGCATTATCAATGAGTATGACAATACAGTTTTTTAAAAGATTCTGATCCAGCTGAATGGTCACTCCTGGCCCCCTGTGTTTATATATTATTTTTTGCCGGCCCTTCAATGCAATTTGCATTTCATCAGTAATTTCACCGGCGAGATTTTCCAGGTTAAATGTATCCCGCTTGGTTTGAGTTTTTCCGCTGTCCAGCTTTTCCAGGGAAAGAAAGTCATTTAGGATAGCCGTCACATTCAATACTGCCTCTTTTATCTTTACCACATGTTTTCCAATATTTTGGTTTTCGTAAGGAAGTGCATGACGTTCGATTAAGGATGCTGACAACTGGACCAAGCTTAACGGGGTGCGGAATTCATGAGAGGCGATAGAGACAAACCTGCTTTTGAGTTTGCCGAGTTCTTTTTCTTTGTCTAATGAAAGATTGAGTTCCCTTTGGGTTTGCTCAAGGACACCTACTGTATCCCTTAAATGCTCAAGGGACAGATTCAGCTCTATTTTGGTTTGCTCCAAAACAGCAACGGTTTCTCTTAAGGAAAGTGTGCGTTCCTGTACCTGCTCTTCCAGCATCGAGGCATAGTCCTGTAACTTGGATTCGGCTTCTTTTTCCCTGCTCAAATCATGAATAAAGCCTGCATAGATGATTCTCCCTGAGTATTTTACCTCACTCACGCCAAGCCTGAATGGAAACTGGGTTCCGTTTTTTGTCAGGCCTGTCAACTCTCTTCCTATCCCGATGATACTAGCCTCCCCTGTTTTCTTATACCGGAAAAGATAGCCATCATGATGTGCACGATCAGGTTGCGGCATCAGCATAGAGATGTTTTTTCCTAAAACTTCAAGCTCAGTGTACTTAAAAAGTTTGCAAGCCGAGGGATTTATAGATTCAATTATTCCATACTCGTCTATGGTAATCAGACCGTCTATCGCATTATCGATAATCGCTTTAAGCAGAACAGCTTTTTCCATAAATAATTGATTTACAGATTATCTCAATCTGTGCTTTAAAGATACAATCTAAAGCCAGCATTGTTTGGATAATCTTTTCGACCTGTTATCCAAACCGATGATCACCATCACGATCTTTCGGGGGCGCTGTCATTTCCGGTGAGTGATCAGTCGCCTACATTTAGCCCACTCAGGAGTGGTTTATCAAAAGAAAATCTATATATACATATATCTCAACCAACCTGGAGGACATGCCTGAAATTTAAAAACTGGAAATGGGAAATGAAATAACGTATCCGTTGGAATTCAGCTACGCGCTAAACGTCGCTGAGGTATGCAAGGTACTTGACACCGACCAAACATCGGGAATTACAAATGCAGCAGCAGAAGAGCGGGCATTGAAATTTGGGTTAAATATTTATCAAAGCCAAAAGAAGAAAAGTATATGGATGATGCTTATCGGACAGTTTAAAAGCCCGATTGTGTATTTGTTGTTCGCCGCTGCCTCTGCTTCGTTGTATTTTGGAAATCCCATAGAAGCCATTTCGATCCTGGTGGTTATTTTACTAAATGCGCTCATCGGGTTTTTTATGGAGCTACAGGCACGGACCTCCATGCGCGCACTGAAAAAAATGGACCAGATCTTTTCCAAGGTGATCCGGCATGGAAAGCTTAAAGAGTTGCCATCGGAACAAATCGTTCCGGGGGACCTGATGGTACTGGAGGCCGGGGATATGATCGCTGCCGATGGGCGGATCGTTCAGTTCAATCAATTACAATGCGATGAATCTGCCCTTACCGGCGAATCTTTTCCTGTTATGAAGCAGCTCGAAGCTATCTCAGGAGAGGCAGTACTGGCGGATAGGATCAATATGGTATTCAAAGGAACTGCTGTAATGAACGGCAATGCTAAAGTAATGGTTACCGCTACTGCTGAAAATACGGAGCTGGGGAAAATTACCTCATTGGTGGATCACGCTCAGGTTACCACTACGCCACTGGATCTAAAAATTAATCAATTAACTAAAAAGTTGATTTGGATCACTTTGATCATGACCGGGCTATTTTCGCTTTCGGCGGTGCTGGAAGGAAAATCCTGGTTAGTCATCCTGGAAACTTCAATTGCCCTGGCGGTCGCAGCTTTCCCCGAAGGCCTGCCTATTGTTGCTACCGTTGCTCTGGCTTATGGTATGCTGCTTATGGCCCGGAAAAACGTTATTGTAAAAAAGCTCTCTGCGGTAGAAACTCTTGGCGGGGTAAACGTGATTTTAACCGATAAAACCGGGACATTAACCGAGAATAAGATCTATGTGGAGCTACTTGGCTTTCCGGATGAAATTTTGCGGGTGAGCATTGAGCAAGGAGTATTGAAATACCTTAGCGGTTCTTCTCAAAGCAGCGAGGAGAATTTGCAAAAGCTGATCCTGGTTGGAACTTTATGTAATGATGCGTCTCTGGAAGATAAAAACAGCGGAAAGAAGGCTATTGGAGATCCGGTGGAAGTGGCGTTACTTCATTTGACGGAGGCCACAGGCACCTCTTCGGCGCAGCTGATCGCTGCCTATCCAAGAATTGCTGAAACTGCTTTTAGCGCGGAAACTAAAATGATGGCTACACTAAACCAGCATAAAAATCTGAATTTTGTTGCTGCTAAAGGCGCTGTGGAAAGCATACTGGAAAAGTGTACACAAATTCAATCCGGAAAAGAAACCCTGCCGTTAAGCGCTGATCAAAAGGCGGCTATTATTTTGGCTGCTGAAAAGATATCTGCGGACGGACTGCGTGTACTGGCTTTTGGATTTAGAGAAGCTCCCGGAATTTCAAAAGAGCACTATTTGGAAAAACTGGTGTATGCAGGCATGGTTGGCTTTTTAGATCCTGCAAGGCCTGCTGTTAAGGATGCCATTTCCACCTGCCGGTCGGCTGGAATTAAAACGGTGATGATTACCGGAGATCATCCCATGACCGCATTGAATATTGCGCTGAAAACCGGAATCGCTACTCAGCAGGATCAGGAAGTGATCAAGGGAGGTGAGTTGCCTGATATGGGTTCACTCAGCCAAACATGGCGTAAAAGAATCCTTTCGGCAGTGGTGTTTGCAAGGACCACACCTAAACAAAAACTGGAGATCGTTGAGGTCTATCAAAAGGCGGGTTATCTGGTTGCCATGACAGGAGATGGGGTTAATGATGCGCCAGCGCTCAAACAGGCAGACATAGGTATTGCGATGGGATTAAGAGGTACCCAGGTGGCGAAGGAAGCGGCAAGCATTGTGCTCAAGGACGATTCATTCATTTCGATAGCAAGGGCGGTCGCCCATGGCAGAGAAATATTCCAGAACATACAACGCTTTGTGATTTACCTGGTTTCCTGTAATCTGAGTGAAATTTTTATTGTGACACTTTTAAGTTTTCTGGCACCTCAGACGATATTACTTCCTTTGCAGATTCTTTTTCTGAATATGGTCACGGATGTCTTTCCTGCACTGGCGCTGGGGCTGGGAAAGGGGGATCCAACAGTGATGCAAAAGCCACCAAGAGACCCTAAGCTAGCTATCATTTCAAATAAAAACTGGCTCATCATCGTGCTGTATGCCATGCTGATTACCGCTTCGGTAGTTTTAGCTGTATTCTATTGCAGTTCATTTGTTTCCCGTGATCCTGATATACTGAACAATGTTGCTTTCATCACCCTGGCTTTTGCCCAGCTCTTTCATGTGTTTAATATGTCCTCTAATCATGCTGGGATATGGTCAAACGAGGTGACTAAAAACAGGTTTGTGTGGCTGGCATTGTTGATATGCATCCTGCTGATCTTTTTGGTGTACTTATTTCCTCAGACACGTCTTGCCCTTGATTTGTCTGTGTTTTCTATAGATGCGTGGATGGTAGCTATTTCGGCAAGTTTGCTGCCCCTGATTCTAGTACAACTGTACAAGATCATTTGGGGAAAAGCAAATGGGAATTCCCTTCCCGGTAAGACTGGGTTGATTTGATGATGAGTATCTGCTAAACAGATGATTCCCGTCATTTCAGGTGCTGGTAATTACACAGACCTTTAGGCTTTATCTACTTGAGGTATTCAAATGCAGTCCTCAATAATAAAATGATCATCAATATGGCAAACCTAAGTGAAAGTGAAAATTCTTTATTTGAGAATCCTGGAAATGTTCCTTATCGGGACCAGATGATCCAGTCTGATGAGAAGTTTAGTAAATGGGAACGTAAAAGTTTCTCTGAACGGCAGTCTGTATTCAAAAAGGTGACTAATCTTCGCGGGTATTCCGAAGATCTGTTGTCAAATTGGATTAGTGAGCAAATGGACATCCTACTGGCTAAAAGTGTAATGGGCTGAAATAATCCTCATTTTAGGTTGAATTAAAATAACAAAATAAATAAATCATGTTTTATACAAATCATTTTTTTGGAATGGACATCATATGGTGGTTCATCTGGGTAGTCATATTGGTGTGGATATTTTTAGTGCCTTATGATATTCCCGGACAGCGGAATAAGAAAGAGCGGCCACTGGATATTTTGCAGAAAAGATTTGCCAGGGGCGCGATTGATCTTAAGGAGTATCAGCGAAATAAAGCTGTTCTGGAAAATGATGCCGTTCACTAAGGACGGTTACAAAGTTTAAATAAATAACAAATATTATGGCAATACAAACCATTAATCCTTTTAGTAATGAGCTTATTAAAAGTTTTCAGGAAATGTCTCCGGAGGTAGTAGCGGTAGAAATTTCTATCGCTGATGAAACTTTTCAGAGCTGGCGTAAAACCAGTTTTCCTCGCCGGGCAGATCTTTTACATGGTATTGCGAAGTTAATGCGGAAGCAAACAGACGAGCTCGCTAAACTGATCACGCTGGAGATGGGCAAATTACTTGCTCAAAGCTACGCAGAGATTGCACTCAGCGCCGATATTATTGATTATTACGCCACAAATGGGGAATCGTTCCTGAGCGACCAAAAGCTGGAAACTGAATTTGGCGAAGCTTACATCAAGAGTACCCCAATTGGTGTACTGCTTGGGGTTGAGCCCTGGAATTTTCCTTTTTACCAGGTTGCCCGTTTTGCTGCGCCTAACATTATGGCAGGCAATGTGGTGCTGGTTAAGCATGCTTCAAATGTTCCTCAGTGTGCACTGGCCATTCAGGAGCTGTTTGTACAGGCCGGGGCACCAAAGGGTCTATATACCAATTTATTTGTCAGCGGAAGCCGCATAGAACAGGTCATAGCCGATCCCAGAATTAAAGGTGTCGCCCTTACCGGGAGTGAAACCGCGGGCGCAAGTATTGCCGCTGCTGCCGGGAAACATTTGAAAAAGTCAGTGCTTGAACTTGGGGGAAGCGACGCCTTCATTGTTTTGGAAGACGCGGATATTGATAAAGCCGTTGATTGGGCTGTGGTCGGAAGGATGAACAATACGGGACAATGTTGTGTAGCCGCTAAGCGGATCATTGTACTGGAAGCAGTTGCGGACGAGTTTTTGGACAAGTTCAAGGCTAAACTGAGCGACCTTAAAGTTGGAGACCCAATGGATGAGGCGACTGAATTAGGACCTTTGAGCTCAGAAGGAGCAGTTATACAGTTGATCGAACAGGTACAGCGTACGGTAAGGGCTGGCGCAAAGGTGTTGTTAGGGGGTAAACTAATTGACCGAAAAGGAGCATTTATTGAGGCTACCATTTTAGGTGACATTAAACCGGGAATGGCTGCTTATCATGAAGAGTTATTCGGCCCCGTGGCCTCGTTTTACAGAGTAAAGAGCGAACAGGAGGCAATTGACCTGGCCAATGACTCCCCTTTTGGTTTGGGTGGAAGTATATTCACCAATGATATCGAACGCGGAAAACGCCTGGCTGAAAAGATTGACACAGGCATGGTATTTATCAACCATCCGACCTGGACGCAGCCGGACTTACCTTTTGGCGGAACAAAAGGGTCTGGATATGGAAGGGAATTGTCCAGTCTTGGCATACAGGAGTTTGTGAATAAAAAATTGATCAGGGTCAGTGAACTGACGGATCCATTTTAAAAAGGAGGGGAAATGCTTAGACATTTTGGGACTAAAAGAACCTATGCGCATAACCTCAGGCTGGCAGTTTTATTGTGTTTAACTGCCGGCTTTGTAAATGCCGCAGGGTTTTTAGGTTTTTCTACCCTCACCACTAATGTAACCGGTCACGCCGCGTTATTTGCCGAGCGAATTGCCCAGCAGGATTGGGCTGATGCGGGAACAGTTGCCATCTGGATGCTCTTATTTCTTGCCGGCGCATTATGTTCAAGTTTGATCATTACCAGGATAGGTCACCATGCGCGCTTTTCTTTTGCCATTCCCATCCTTCTGGAGCTGGGTATTTTGATCTTTTGTGCCTTTTACGACAGCGGGAATAACCAGGTTTTCCCCAAGGGTTTTTTCATTGGCAGCCTTCTTTTTGCCATGGGCTTGCAGAATGCATTGGTTTCTGTTATATCTGGCTCGGTTGTAAGGACGACCCATTTGACCGGTACTTTCACGGACCTGGGAATCGAGCTCGCCCAATTAAAAACAGGGGATCAGGCCGGACAACAGGAGCTGCACTCTAAAATCAAATTGCGTGTATCGATCATCATCTTTTTTATGCTGGGCGCCCTATCAGGTGCTTACGCATTTAGTCAGTTAAGCTTCAGGGCATTTTTACTTCCATGTTTTATGTTGTGTTTCACCCTGTTTTTTGACGTTTTTCGTTTGCATGTTAAACGGTATTATACGCATCTGGTTCATCGCAGTAAAAAGAACTATTGAGTCTGTGCTGGAGATTCTCATCCAGCGCGGCCAGGAATTCTTCCGTATATAAATAGTGTTTCCCATGCTCCACCCTATTCCCATGGATGCAAACAGCCAGATCTTTAGTCATTTTTCCGTTTTCAACCGTTTCCACGCATACCTGTTCTAAAGCATGACAGAAACTGATCAGCTCCTGATTGCCGTCCAATACGCCGCGGAACGCCAGGCCTCTTGTCCAGGCGAAGATAGAAGCAATCGGATTTGTTGAGGTTGGCTTTCCCGCCTGATGGTCACGGTAATGGCGGGTTACTGTGCCATGGGCGGCCTCAGCTTCCATCGTTTCTCCGTCAGGGGTAATCAGCACAGATGTCATCAGGCCTAATGAACCGAAACCCTGGGCTATGGTGTCAGACTGCACATCACCGTCATAGTTTTTACAGGCCCAGACAAAATTGCCGTTCCATTTTAATGCGGAAGCAACCATATCATCTATCAGGCGATGCTCGTAGGTAATCCCGGCTTCCATAAATTTAGTCTTGAAGTCACTTTCAAATATTTCCTGGAAGATGTCTTTGAAGCGGCCATCATACTTTTTAAGAATGGTATTTTTTGTGGACAAATACAGCGGCCATTTTTTTATTAGTGCCTGGTTAAAACAAGCATGAGCGAAACCACGAATGCTTTCATCGGTATTGTACATAGCCATTGCCACCCCATCACCTTTGAAGTCATAGACCTCAAATGACTGAACCGGTCCCCCGTAATCAGGACTGAAAGTTAGCATAAGCCTGCCTTTTCCCTTGATTATCATGTCAGTAGCCTTATATTGGTCTCCGAAAGCATGTCGGCCGATACAAATCGGGGCAGTCCAGTTTGGGACAAGCCGTGGTATATTATGAATCAGAATGGGTTCTCGAAAAACAGTGCCATCCAGAATATTGCGTATGGTTCCATTTGGTGATTTCCACATTTGCAGGAGATTGAATTCTTTCACGCGCTGTTCATCTGGCGTAATGGTTGCGCACTTTATGCCAACATGATATTTCTTAATTGCTTCTGCAGCATCGATAGTTACCTGATCTGCAGTCAGGTCCCGGTGTGATATTCCTAGATCATAATACTTGATGTCCAGTGTAAGATAAGGAAGAATCAGTTTGTCTTTGATGAACCTCCAGATGACACGCGTCATTTCATCGCCATCCATTTCAACAATGGGATTTAGAACTTTTATTTTTTCTTTCTGTCTCATATTAATAAGTGATGAAGTAATGGGATGCAAATTACTGATTAGCGTCAGCTGGGCTGATGACGAAAAACATCTTGAAATGTGATGCTGCTCAAGGAATTTATAAAGACCAATACCCAACTTTATCAGCTCAATGGAAGGGATATGAAAAACTTACTGGTACTCACCGATTTCTCTAAGTCTGCAGCGCATGCGGCACGCTATGCCTATAGCCTGGCCAGGCAACTGAGGGCGGGTGTCACCTTATGCAATGTGGTTGTTGTTCCGGCAGAAGTTCCTCAGTCGGGTCTTTTAGTTTGGCCACTGGAAGAATCTGATGTTCTTTTAAGAGAAAGTGAGCAAGCGCTAGAAAAGCTAAAAACCCAGCTACAAAAATCAGATGAACCGGATGGAGTTAATCCCGCCATCATTGTGAATAGCTTTACCGGAGTTTTACAGGATCTTGTAGAGAATGTATCCGCAGAGAACCAGATTGACTATATATTGATGGCTGCACATGGGCATGCAGGATTAAGCGGGCTCATGCTGGGGAATCACAGCAGGATTTTGATCGATGACATAGGCCCCCCGCTTTTTATTATCCCACCGGCAGCAAAAATAACTCCGATAAAAAAGATATACTTCGCTATGGACTTTATAGATCCTGACCAGGATTTGAAATTTGTCAGAATGCTCGTTGTGCTGGCGGCCTCACTCCAGGCGGAAATTTTTATCACACATGTTTACAAGGATAGTGTGAATAGCCAGGACGCTAAATCTGTTCAAAAACTCATGCTGAACATTTCCTGTGAGAATGATTACCCCCTGATTCATTACAAGGCCATTGAAAATGTAAAGGAAAAGCAAGGGCTGGAGTGGCTAATGGTTCATGGAGATATGGACTTGCTGGTTATGGTTCACCATCCCCAAGGTTTCTTTGACAGATTAATAAAGGGCAGTCTGACCCAAAAGCTCGCGGAAGAACTAACAATTCCATTACTGATCTTTAAGAAAGAACCTGATTCACCACCAGTTTAAGAATTAAACCCTACCTTTAAGAAGCTTTAGCTTACTGGAACATTTCCTTTTTTTGACCGTCATTTTTCTCCTTAGCGGTTGTCAAACCAGATTTAACACCATTCAAATCCATGAAAAATATAATTGCCAGTAACCATTTAGGGTTATGAATGAACCAGAATACATTATCGCGATCGGTGCTTCAGCCGGTGGCCTGGAAGAAATCAATTCTTTCTTTGATCATACCCCACTGGATGGTGTGTCTTATATTGTTGTCCAGCATCTTTCCGCTTCCTTTAAGAGTAGAATGGTTGAGGTACTGGCTAAACACAGCAAGCTGGTTGTAGAAGAAGCTACCGATGGCAAGCTCGTGGAGTGCAACCAGGTTTACCTTATTCCGCACGACAAATACATGACCATTGAAAACAACAGGTTGCATTTAAGAGATAAGGATAAAGCCAGTGGCGCGCACCTGACCATCAACATATTTTTTAATTCTTTAGCCGCAGACAGCGGAAATAAAGCGATTGGCATCATTCTTTCCGGTTTAGGAAGCGACGGATCTGATGGTTTGGTTGCCATCAAAAATGCCGGTGGAATGGTAATGGCCCGGAATCCGGAAACCTCCGCTTTTCCCAGTATGCCATCTAAGGCCATCGCTACCGGAATGGTAGATTTTGTATTGGAGCCCGCGGCAATGCCGGGAGCAATAGAAGATTATGTAAAACATGAGGGTGTTTTGCAGGCGGAGAGCCATAACGATGAAGTTAGCCTTAAAGCAATAGTGGAACTGATCAGGCAGCGTTCCCCTCTTGATTTTTCAGATTATAAATCCTCTACCATATTAAGGCGCACCAAAAGAAGGGCGGCTTACCATGATTTTAAGACGCTCGCAAAATACCTGGAATTTTTAGAGTCCTCCCCGGAAGAAATTGAGTTGTTGTCAAAGGATTTTTTGATCAGTGTCACCTCTTTTTTTAGAGACACGGAAGCTTTTGAATACATACGGCATAATATATTGCCGGGAATCTTGAAAAAACTGGCTCCAAAGGAAGAACTGAAGATCTGGGTGGCGGGTTGCGCTACCGGTGAAGAGGTGTATTCCCTGGCTATGCTGATTGCCGAACAACTGACCAATGGACTCGAGCACACAGTGGTTAAAATATTTGCAACCGATATTGACAGTGCTGCATTGGTTCATGCAGGAAAGGGCATCTACCAGCAAGAAACGATTAAGGATGTATCGCCCGAACGGCTAAAAAGGTATTTCATAAAAGAGGGGAATCAATACCGGATCAGTCCGGTTCTGCGCAAGATGGCCATTTTTGCGCAGCATGATCTGGTCAAAAACCCGCCGTATTGTAATATGCATTTTATAAGCTGTCGCAACCTGCTGATTTACATGGCGCCTGTGCTGCAAAAAAAGATATTTTCAATGCTGTTGTTTGGGCTTAAAATGGATGGCTACTTGTTTTTAGGATCCAGTGAAAATCCCATGCCGATCATCCAGAACCTGGAAGTGGTGAACAAACAATACAAGCTGTATAAGAACATAAAGTCAAACCGGATTGTCAGCTTTGATGCTTTTTCAATGCCGGATTCACTTGAGGTCAGAAATAAACCTATCTATGCGGGCCAGGAGGAAGTGAACAACAATCCGCTACAATCACTCTCCGAGATGATGCATACCAGCCTGGCTAACGAGCAGGATTATCTGGTGGTTTGCGTGGATGAAAACAAAGAAGTAATAAAATCCTACGGAAATACCACAAAATATTTGCTACCTAAACATTTTGAATCTAATCTTGAGCATTTATTGCCAAAAAAACTAAGCATGGCCTTCAATACCTTAAGCATTAAGGTACTCAAGACAAATGAAAGAGAAAATCTGAACGGAATAAAAATAAAGCTGGCTGATTTAATCGTAAAAGTAAATATAACTGTTAGTCCTCTGGTTAGTAAGAGCAAACAGCAAAAACTGCTCATGGTGACTTTGACAACGGACAAGTCGTTTAAAGCCAGTGTTGAAGAAAGCGCTGATTTTGATGAGAAAGTCTTCCATGATGAGTATACCCTTAATCTGGAACAGGAACTAAACGAGGTAAAGGAGAAACTCAGTTCTGCTTATCAGCAGCTGGATGCTTCCAACGAAAATATGCAGTCCTTTAATGAGGAAATGATCTCTGCCAACGAGGAAATGCAAAGCACAAACGAGGAAATGCAGTCTGTCAACGAAGAATTGGATACGATCAATTCAGAATACCAACTGAAAAACAAGGAGCTATTGGAGACCAATGATGATCTGAATAACTATTTCAGGAGCAATATCAACGGGCAGTTGTTTATCAATAATGAACTCCTTTTGATGAAGTTTTCGCCAGGCACGGTAAAACAGATCAACCTGCTTGAAACCGATATCGGCAGGCCGCTGAGTAACATTACGACCAATATAAAGTTTGAGACGATCATTGAAGACATAAAAAACGTGCTTCGCGAGGGAAGTGTCATTACCAAAGAGATCGAAACCAATAATGGAAAATGGTACCAGGTGATGACTATGCCGTATTTACGCCAATCCGATCAAAAGAACAGCGGTGCGATCATTACTTTCAACGACATTACCGAACTCAAAAAGACCCAGCTGGAGCTTGATATCAGCAGTAAAATGCTTGGAATGACCATAGATGCCGCGGAATTGGGTATATTCTCTATTCATGCAAGGACAAGGGAGTTTCAACCCTCAGCGCACTTTAAAACAATTTTTGGTTTCCATTCAACCGAAGAGTTAAGCTATCAGGCAGTCATTGAGCGAATCGAGGAGGACTATCGGAAAATATTTTCTGACGCGATTGATAACAGCATAAACGAAGGTGATAAATGCGATTTAGAACTGCCTATAAGGGATTTTCATGATTCCCGCTTGCGCTGGGTAAGGATAATTGGGAATCTTTCCTACGATCATGAAAAAAGTCCGGCCTATTTCACCGGAGTGTTAAACGACATCACCGTCCATAAACAGGACGAACTCCGAAAAAATGACTTCATCGCAATGGTAAGCCATGACTTAAGGTCGCCCCTTACTTCAATTCAGGCATACCTGCAATTGATTACTTTAAAAGTTAAGAAAACAGATGATTCCTTTGTTCAAACTTCGCTATCCAGGGTAAGCGTCTTAATTAAAAAGATGAACAGCATGATTAACGGGTTTCTGACTGTTTCCAGTTCGGAAGGAGGAAAAATTCACCTGGATTCGGAGATTTTCCATATGAACGGTTTAATTGACGAAATTATTGAGGAGTCTATCCTCGTAAATAAAGGAATTGATATTGTCTTCACTAAAGGACCAGACTTGACACTGGAAGCGGATCGGGATAAAATTGGCCAGGTACTGAATAACTTTTTGAGTAATGCCATCAAATACTCTCCAAATCAGAAGGTAATTGAGATTTCCGTAGAGAAGACGGCGGGAATGGCACAAGTATGTGTGAAAGATAAAGGATTGGGTATAAAAATTGAGGATCAGGCAAAATTATTTGACCGCTATTTCAGGGTAAACAGTGTGGATACGAAATCTGTTTCAGGCTTTGGCCTGGGACTGTACCTGTCGGCTGAGATTATAAAACGTCACAACGGGAAAGTCTGGGTGGAAAGTAAGATCGGCAATGGCTCCTCATTTTATTTTAGCCTGCCGGTTGCAGAAAAGTTATTGCCTAAAGCTCAGTAACTCATTGATAAGCATGGGTAAGTTTACTGAGGCGCAGGCGATTTGTTCATCTGCGGCACCATAATAAACATAAATGGTATCTTCAAACAAGGCGGTACCCGATGGAAAACATACATTATTCACTTCGCCTGATAACTCCCACTGGGTTTCAGGCTTGAACAAGGGATAAGGAAGCCGGGCGATTTCTGTTTCGGGATGCTCCAGATCCAGTAATGCGGCACATGCGCAATATACATACCCTTCGGTGGTGTCATGAACCCCATGATAAATGACAAGCCAGCCTTCAGCTGTTTCTATTGGCGGACACCCTCCTCCGATATAGCTGACTTCATGTGCATATTTGGGCGCCAGAACGATATGACTATTAAAATTTAACAGGTAGTTTTTCCAGAATGTTTCGTTTAAATCCGAGATTTCATTGATACTGGCGATTTGTATATCCGGTTTGATGCGGTGCAGAAAGTACAGCTGACCATGTATTCTCCTGGGAAAGAAAACCAGGTCCTTATCCCAAACCAGCAGCTTGACATCCATCATCACCTCAGTTTTATCGTGAGAGAATCTTGAATATTTTTCATTGAGCTTCCCTGTATTCTCCGCAAGGGCCTTAAATTCGGGAAATGATATTACAGGAACGATAGTGCCATGTCTTTCAAAAGTCTTTAAATCCGCTGATGTGGCCAGGGAACCTAAAGCATTGAAACCATCAAAGGCGGTATAGGTCAGGTAGTATTGCTCATCTATTTTTACGATCCTGGGGTCTTCGATTCCTTTTGATTCACTGTCTCCTATGGGCGAAAGGACCGGGCAATCGCTTCTATAGGCGATCTCCAACGGACCGTTCAACCGGCAAAAGCCAATGGTTGAGTAATTGCCTTTGCTGACTGCCCTGTAAAACAGGTGGACCACTCCATTTAGTTCAACCGCAGCAGGATTGAGTACCGCCTCACTTTCAAAATCCAGGGCAGTCTTTCTCAGAATAACACCTTCTTTTTTTACTTGTATCAAAATATACGATTTAAGTTTTTATTAACTGGTGACCGGAATTACAATGACGGTTTTTTTGGAATGCCTGATCACATCTTCAGCAACGCTGCCCAATAATAAATGGGGCAATCCCTTCCGCCCATGTGTGCCCATGACGATGATATTTGCTCCCCATCTTTCAGCGGTTTCCAGGATTACCTTATAGGGTGTACCTGTCTTCACAAAGCTTTTTACCGGAAATGTTTTGAAGACATTTTCAATCACGGCGAGCTGACTACGGTTCAAATTATGTTCCATCATATCATCCAGCTCCCTTGGTGTGGGAGGATCTTGATCAGTGGGATCATCAGGGTCGACGATACTGACCAGCGCGACTTCCGCATTCAATTGTCTGGCAAGTTGAAGGCCATTCATTGCAATTCTCTCTGCACTCGGGTTATTGTCAATGGCGATTAAGATTTTATGAAATTCCATTTGATCGGGTTTATTGATACGGTAAATTATTTTTTCCCGGTGCGGCCACCGGCATTATTTCTTTTGTGATACTTCAAGTAATCTGGCCTGCTCCTTTTTCTTTTGACGCTCCAGGCCTCTGAAGTATCCCCTGAACAAAAAGTTATGTTTCAGTGCTTCCATGTTCTGATTGAATCCATCTGTACCTTTCTGCAAATTCTCCATGGTCAGGCTGATGTTTTTGGCCATTAATGAGTCTTTTAATAAGGTGTTGACCGGACCTTTTCCATCTGTAAGGGTGTGACTCAAATCTTTAACCGTGGCATTCATCTGTTTGGTCATCTCATTGGCATTAATACTGGCGCTTCTAATTTGCAGGACTGCATCCTGTAGGGTTGCGGTCATTAACGTGTCGGTAAGCAACATCCCGGCAGTTCCTTTGCCTTTTCTGATACCGCTCACCAGCTGGTTTAATTCAAAAGTCATTTGGTTGGCATTGCTTGTAGTCTGATATATCTTTTCCAATGAGCCTTTCAAACTGATTCCAATAGCTTCATCGTTGATCAGTTTCAAAATTGCGCTGCTGTCGATCCGCATTACCGTTCCTTTAAGCACTTCCGATATACTGGCTACATTGTTATTGGTCTGAGATAATTTCTCTATGATCTCATCCATATTGGCCATGTTCTTTGCCTGCAGGAGATCTCCTTCGGAAACCTTTTGGCTGACACCCTTGACAGGGCTGATGTTGACCACTTTATTTCCCATAAGGCCTTCGGTACCCACAGCAGCAACTGCATTCTTATTGATAAATGATTTCACTTTGCTATTGATCTGCATGATCACTTCAATCGTGCTGTCGTTAATGAGTTCAATTTCTTTTACTGTTCCGGCTTGAAGCCCGGAAAAAAGCACGTTATTGCCCTCTGTCAGGCCATTCAAATTGGAGAACCTCACTTTAAGTTTAAATTCGTTGCCAAACAGGTTTTTATTTTTGCCGATGATGAAAAAGGCCAGTATGAGCAGGACTAACCCTGATAGCACAAATGCCCCGAGCT
This sequence comes from Pedobacter psychroterrae, assembly GCF_004331695.1. Lineage (GTDB taxonomy): Bacteria > Bacteroidota > Bacteroidia > Sphingobacteriales > Sphingobacteriaceae > Pedobacter > Pedobacter psychroterrae. The sequence goes on from NZ_SJSL01000002.1 coordinate 915,947, forward strand.
TAATATTATTTACTTTCTGATTTGCCATTTTATGTGATTTTATTCAAAAAACTGTTTGATATTCTGATCTGTTGACTGTTCCAATTCCTGATAGGTTCCCTGGATATAGCATTTTCCTTCCAGCAGCAATACCACTACATCAGCGGTATTTTTTACGCAGTTCATATCGTGGGAAATGATGATGGAAGAAGTATGGTTCTTCTTTTGCAGTTTTAAGATCAGGTTTTCGATTTCCCTTGAAGTGACCGGGTCTAACCCGGTTGTGGGCTCATCATAGAGAATGACCTCGGGCCGCAGGATCATGGTTCTTGCCAGGGCAACACGCTTCAACATTCCACCTGAAAGCTCGGAGGGCATCATGTCCAGGGTATGGAGCAGATCTACATTTTCCAGGGCCTCACTGACTAACCTGTCCACTTCTTCTTTTTTTATGTCAACCCAATGCCTTAAAAGTGGGAACTCTAAATTTTCCCGGATCGTCATGGAATCATAAAGCGCATTGCTCTGAAACAGAAAACCTATTTTCGAACGGGCCTGGTCCAGTTCATCCTCGTTCATCCCCGGGATATTTTCCTCAAATACATGGATGCTTCCGCTATCAGGCGCCAACAGGCCGATGATACATTTAATCAGCACAGATTTACCTGAACCCGATTTACCCAGGATGACAACATTGCTGCCTTTTTCTACCGTCAGATTAAATCCATCCAGTATGACTTTATCGCCGAAACCTTTGACCAGATCTTTGATCACAATTACCGACTTACTTTTTACTGCTTCCATAAGTATTAATTAAGTCCCAGTAATTCAGTGATCTGAACTGCCAGTAGGTCAATGATAAAAATCAAAACAGAGGAAAGAACCACAGCTGAATTGGCTGAGACTCCGACTCCCTGAGTGCCTTTGCTCGAATTAAAGCCCTTATAACATCCTACGATGCCCACTGCAAAACCAAAAAATAACGTTTTAATGATAGCAGGTAATACATCGCTAAAATCCAGGCTTTTAAAAACTTGGAGAAAGAACAGATCAATACTGGTTACCGAGCGTATGTTTACGCCCAGATACGCACCAAACAAGGAAATTCCATCTCCAAGAATAGTAAGCATGGGCAACATTAATGTGGTTGCCAAAACCCGGGTGGCAACCAGGTATTTATAAGGCTTAATGCCGCTTACCGTCATGGCATCTATTTGCTCGGTCACTTTCATCGAACCCAGTTCAGCGCCTATGCTGCTGCCAATCTTTCCGGCAAAAATCAAGGCAGTGATTACTGGTCCAATCTCCCGCACTATGGCCAGGCCGACCATTACCGGCAACTGCGATTCGACCCCATACTCAACAAGAGAGGGTCTGAGTTGCATAGTAAGCACCAGTCCCATAATAAAAGCAGTCAATGCAACCAGGGGAAAAGACAGGTAACCAATATTGTAACATTGGTTTAGTAATTCTCTGTTCTCATACCTGGGCTTCATGCCCACTGAAAAGAAGCGGCCGGTAAAACGGGCTATATTTCCGGTCTCATCAAGAAATTTCTTAAAACTAACGATTAGCGCCATGGCTGTAAAGGTAAGGCCGGGTAAAACTCCCTGCCATGACCGCAGCACGAAGCCTGATGATGCTAATCATTGTACAGAGTGACTGTAGTCATTTTCCTCCCGATATAAGTGCTGCATTTTTGCCATTGAGGTATTACGGCCTTTCGAAAATATGCAGAATGGAAAATAAATCAGATGATCTGGTCTCCAAAGACGAAAATGAGTTTCTGAGTAAACTTCATAAAATTGTCGCTGAAACCATTAAGGAAGAAGATCTCATCCTCAACAATCTGCTGCATCCCGCAAAGGATGTGCTTTCCGGGGGTCAAAAACTTTCCGATCAGGTCGCCCGCTTTGGCGGTAGCTGGAAGTTCATTATACTTTTTGGGATCATCCTGATCCTTTGGATCATTTATAACGTCACTGCCATCGGTAGCAAGGCATTTGATCCCTATCCTTTTATCCTGATGAATCTCATTCTCTCCTGCATTGCCGCGCTTCAGGCACCTATCATCATGATGAGCCAAAACCGAAAAGAGGAAAAAGACCGGATGAGGAGCGAGAATGATTACCTGATCAATCTGAAAGCGGAGATGGGGATTCGCAGTTTACATCAGAAAATGGATCTTTTGCTGGGCGAGCAGATTAAAAAATTATATGATCTACAGGCTATTCAAATCCAGAAACTGGAAGAAATGAGCGGAAAACTGGATTCAAATCATAAGCTTCCATGATGCTGATCATGGTTTATTGAGTTAATAATCAGAATATTTGATCGTTAATTCGAACGCTTATGAAAACTGTTTCGGCCATTTTCTTCCTGTTGGTCCCCTTGCTACTTATTCTCAAGCCTTCTCAGGGACAAAGTGTTTCCTTTTCCAGGGAACTGTCTGCACAGCTAAATGACAGGACTAAACAATCCAAATTGTACTACCGTAAATCGGTGAAAGGGTACTATCAGCAAAATGATTTTAAGCCTGCCTGGATCAAAAATAAAGATCAGCCAAAACAGACCTTTTCGGCCATGATGCTGCTGGACTGTGTACTCCAGTTCGGGCTGGCGCATGCGGATTACCATCCGGATGAGTTGATCTATGACAATCTGCAGACCATGATCGACACACCTGAAAAGGTAAGTGTCCAGCAGCGCGCGCGGTTTGATATACTTCTAACTGATGCCATCATCACTTTAATCAATCACCTGCATTATGGGAAATTGAACCCCGATTATTCAGCAAAAAGAATTGATGGTCTAATTAATTTGTCTGGCTTTAACGCAATTACTGAACTCACAAAAGCAAACGGCGAAGGGGATTTTATGGACGCCATATTAACTGCGCAGCCAAAATCAAAAGCCTATGCCGATCTGCAGCGCTATATGCGACTCGTCAAAGGACAGAATGCAGGCGATTGTTATGAAGTGCCTGAATGGGAAATGAGAAAAGTCGCCATCAATATGGAGCGGCTGCGTTGGTGGGAGTTTGGCGGAAAGAATGCCCACCAGAGAAAAAAACCTTACCTGACTTGTAAAATAAAAGATGGGCTTCCGGTATTTAATGAAGACATCAGGAAGCTGGATCCGGCCCTGGAAGCTGCGCTCTACAACACAGCGAAGCAGCAGCCAAAGAAAAAAATTCCGCTGATCCTACCTAACATACATCTTAAAAAAGACTGATGAAAACTATCCTGGTCACAACCGACTTTTCGGCGCCCTCACAAACCGCCGGCCGTTTCGCATTATATCTGGCCAATGCGCTGAAAGCAGACCTTACTTTGTGTCATGCGGTAAAAAGGGTTATTGCCTCCGTAAGCCCTGTTTTGACTGATCAATACGCAGAACAAAGAAATTCGGCATTAGAACAACTCGAATTCCAGGCTTTGGATTTAAGGGCAGATCAGCAGGAATCGGGTATTTCAGGGCTGCAAATTGATTGTTGTAGCGCTCCCGGGCCGATAACGGATCTGGTGAGTAGCCTTACTGTGCAAAAAGAAATAACTTTAGTGGTCATGGGTATGTTTGGTGCGGGGATGATAAACAGGATTTTGTTAGGCAGTAACAGTCAGGATTTGATCAATAGCGCTAACTTTCCGGTGCTGCTGATCCCCTTTAAAAAGTTTCCGGAAAAAATCGATAAGATAGCCTTTGCAAGCGATTTAAGCACAGGAGATATCGGTCTGATCAATTCCCTTGCTGGATTTGCCCGTGCTTTTAACGCTGAAATCCTGATCGTTCATATCGGTGAAACAAAAGTGGACCAGGCCCAGGTGGACAGCTTTTTAAGTGAGGTGACCGGTAAAGTCAAATATCCCAAAATTTATTACCGTCATGTTGAAGACAAGAACGCCAGCCGCGGGTTAAACTGGATTGCCAAGAACGGTTTCATTGATATATTTGCTATGGTACACCGCAAACAGCATTTTCCTGGTAATTTGTTCAGCAGCAGTCATACACAAAAGCTCTCCCGGGATATTGAAATACCGCTGCTGGTTTTCCAGGAAAACCAATACCCGGTATTTTAAGACAGTAATAAAAATAATTAAATGAATAAATCAGAAATCGTTTTTTTGAGCGGCCCCCACTCCAGGTGGACTGAATTGAAGTTCACCGTAAACATTCTGATAGAAATGATCAGAGGGTTTCGTGCGCTTCATTTTATCGGCCCCTGTATTACTGTATTCGGATCTGCCCGTTTTAAGCAGGATCATCCATACTATGAGCTTACCAGAAATGCCGGCGCAGCATTCGCAAGACTGGGGTTTACCATTCTTACCGGTGGCGGTCCCGGGCTGATGGAAGCTGCTAACCGTGGAGCCAGAGAGGCGGGCGGACGGTCGGTCGGCTGCAATATACAACTGCCTGTAGAACAGAAACCCAATCCTTATCTTGACAAATGGGTTTACCTGAAGCACTTTTTCGTGCGTAAGATCTTGCTGGTAAAATACTCCTTTGCATTTGTAGTCATGCCCGGAGGCTTTGGTACTCTTGATGAATTCTTTGAAGCATTGACCCTGATCCAAACCCGCTCCATCAGGAATTTTCCAATCATTATATTTGGAAAATCCTACCACCAGGAACTAATTGAACATATTGAACTCATGAAGAAAAACTCAACTATCGGGGCGGAGGATACACATTTGTTCCTGGTTACTGATAGTATAGATGAGGCGGTAGCTTTAATTATGGAAAAGAGCATTAAGGAATACGGACTGCGGCCGGAGAACAAGGTTAAGCCTTTCAGCTGGCTTTTCGAGCACAAATAAATTTCTGGTCAGTTAGGGATATAGGCCAGTCATTATGGAGTTAAAGCTCAGCAATTGCAGTATGATTGAATTCAACAGCTTCGATCTCCCCTTTAAAGTATTCGAAGTCTCCCTGGCTGGTATGCCATATTGCGCTGAATTCACTTGGAATCCTGATGCCATTCCTGTTTACATAATTTTTGGCCGTCGCGGTCCAGGGTGTTTGTAAATACGTGTTGTTCTTAGTCATATACCTGTCCTGGGTTCTGAACTGAGTGCATTCATGGTCAGAGTTGAACTGAAATATTCCTGCAGCTGTTATTCCGTTATAGCTGATCATCCCCTTTAAACTAAAAGGACCAAGAACTTCCCATGTGATGTATTTTTGTAAAGCGTAATGCGGAACGATCATAGTTTCAGCCAGTACAGTAACTAATTCCGCTTGATCCATTTCTTTTCCTTTGACGTCATTAACGGTAAACATTCCTAGGATTTTAACGCACATACTGCCCCGGCCATCCTGAAATTTGTCAAGTGCCTCAACTGGTACCAAGCCATACATTTTCATACTCATATAGGCCAGCCTTACCGGCCTGCATAAAAAGTTCATCTGGCAGCAGGACATGGATTTCCATTTCGATCCGGCTGTAAACCTGATGGCTGCATTTTTCCATTTGATGTGCGCGCACTCTGCTTTTTCAGTTCCAGAATAGCCACAACGCTGGAAAAACTGCTTCAGCAGCTCTGGTAAGCTCTCAAAGGAGTTAAGATCAGCCGGCGCTGCATAAGCACATCGCTGACCTGCTAAATTAATGGATTGCAGAAATACCTTTTTAAGCGGGAGCATATAGCATGTAGAATTTATATTTAAAATGAAAGGATTTGCGTTAACATAACAGACATTCTGATTCAGGTATAATCAGGGTTGGGCACTTCACCTTATTGAGGACCTCGGCGATTTCAACGCCAAAAAGAACATCATCATTACCATTGGCTTTGCAACCGCCCATTATAACCATAAGGATGTTTTTTTTCTCCGTAATGATCTCGCACACATTTTCCGCAATGGTGCCTTCGTTACTCAGGCTGTTGATTGTTGGCTTGAATTCCTTATTATTGTCCTTAATGATGCTTTCTAGCCGGGCTGCCTCCTTGTCAAGGCTGATTTTACTTTGCTGGGACAATAAAGTCTGATCGCCGGAGGACCATGAGTCAAAGCCCTGGTCTGGGATGAGGTAGGAATTAAACAATATAATATTGGCATGAAGCTGCCGTGCCAGAAGGACCGCGTAGTCAGCAGCATTCTTTGCGCTCCCGCTGAAATCTGTTAATACCAGTATTGATCTGTTGGTGTGAAATATATCTTTTGTGTTCATGAGTCTTGCTATTTCTATAAAGTTGAGATTATATGCGTTTTTGTGCAATGATTTAGATCATGGCAAACATTGATCCTATACAAGACATAGTCATGACGAGCATCATTTGTTGCAGGAGTTGAGATGGGTATTTGTTTTCTGAAGATGACCTTTACAGCCAAATAAAAATGAAAAACAGAACATGATATAAATAACATTTATGAAAACAATATTACCAGATTTTACATGCCTTAAATTCTGGCGAGGCATAGTTGATTTTTAATTGATGTTAAAACCTGTTTGATTTCCATAACATTTATGGGTCTCATGTTTTGTATCATTTAATGCGATGATCCAAATCATGGTTAATGAAAGCCTACGGAACTAGCTTTGGAGAAGAAGAAATCATAAGATGAAAGATAAAACAGTGATCATTACAGGTGCCGCATCCGGAATCGGAAAGGCGGCAGCACTATTATTTGCATCGGCAGGAGCCAATGTAGTTGTGTCAGATATTCATGAACAGGAAGGAATAAAGCTAGCGGAAGAAATATGCGCCCAAGGCGGCAAGGCATCATTTTTTAGAACGGATGTTGCCATTGCTGCCCAAATGGAAGCTTTGGTGAGTTTTGCAGTAAAAACTTATGGTAAACTGGATGTCGCGGTAAACAATGCGGGGATTGGCGGAGAGCAGAATCCTATTGCGGATATGAGCATTGAAGGGTGGCAGCAAGTTATTTCCGTAAACCTGAACAGCCTTTTTTATGGGATGAAGTACCAGATTTTTGCCATGCTGCAAAGTGGCGGTGGCAGCATTGTTAACATTTCATCCATTTTAGGGGCAGTTGGTTTTTTGGGGTCTGGTGGCTACAGTGCAGCAAAGCATGGCATTATCGGATTAACACAAACCGCGGCATTGGAATATTCTGCACAGAATATCAGAGTAAATGCGGTTGGTCCGGGTTTTATTGATACGCCGTTACTGAATGCCCTTGATGCGCAGGTCAAAAACCAGCTTGTTGCCATGCATCCTATTGGCCGGCTTGGCAAGAGCGAAGAAGTGGCCGAGCTGATATTTTGGCTGGCCAGTGATAAATCCTCATTTGTTACCGGAAGCTATTATCCAATTGACGGAGGTTATCTTGCTAAATGACAAATTCAACAACATATTTGTTTTTTACCGGAAAAGGCGGTGTAGGAAAGACATCTTTAGCATGTGCTACCGCAGTTGAATTAGCGGATTCAGGAAAGGTTGTCCTATTGGTAAGTACTGATCCGGCATCTAATCTGAAGGATGTATTAGAATGTGCGGTAGATGAAAACATTAATCCGGTAAATGGAATCAAAAACCTATTTGCGGTCAACATCAATCCCGAATATTCAGCCGAAGAATACCGTAATAGGGTAACAAAGTCTTTTGAAGACACTGCAACACAGGATGAAATAAAGAAAATACGGGAAGGCCTATCTGGAGCGTGTACAACCGAAATTGCTTCATTTGACGAGTTTTCTCGTTTTGTATCGGGTGAAATAGAAGGTGAAAAATTCGATGTCATTGTCTTTGACACCGCTCCCACCGGACATACGTTGCGGCTACTTGAACTACCCGCTGCCTGGTCAAGTTTTACTGAGCAAAACCCTAATGGAGCTTCCTGCCTGGGGCCAACTTCTGCGCTCAAAAGCGGAAGAGAAAGATACCACAAGGTTGTAAGCAAGTTAAGAGATTCTTCTCTGACCACTTACTATCTTGTTTCAAAGCCGGACAAAGCTTCGTTAAAAGAGGCTTCCCGAACGAGCAATGAACTGAAAGAACTTGGCATGTTCAATCAGCGCTTATTGATCAACGGTGTATTTAAGTCGGTTGAAAAAGATGACCTGCTTGCCGGTAAGATCGAAGCGATGGCAACTGATCAGCTAGGGTCTGTACCTGAAAATTTGAAGTTATTGCCGCTTAAAACGTTCCCTCTTTTGCCGTACAACGTATTGGGGATTGATAAGCTCCGTTCTCTTTTCAATGTTGAATTGCAAAAAGCAATTTCCGAAAGGGTTCCATCGAATGCAGAAGTCTCTCCCCAGAGGTTACAAGGCATAGATAGGTTAACTGAAGAGCTATGTTTGAATCAGCATCACGGACTCATTATGACAATGGGCAAAGGGGGAGTAGGCAAAACCATTACCGCTTCCGCAATTGCGGTATTATTGGCGAGAAAGGGCTTTGAAGTACTTTTAACAACAACTGATCCTGCGGCGCACCTCCAAGATTTTATTGCGCAGTTAGGAGGACTGCCTGCATCATTAACAGTGGAACGGATTGACCCAAAAATAGAAACGCAGCGGTACATAGAAAATATATTGGAATACAGAGGGCAAGGAAAGTCGGAAGACGCCAAAAAACTGATTTCAGAAGATTTAAAATCTCCATGCACAGAAGAAGTGGCCGTTTTTCACGCTTTTTCAAAAGCCATCAATATGGCCAAAAGAAAATTTGTGGTCATTGATACCGCGCCAACTGGACATACACTGCTGCTGCTGGACACTGCCGGAAGCTACCATCGAGATATCATGAAAAACAACAGCAATGCGAGCCGACTTAAAACGCCATATATGTTTTTACAGGATCCGGTGCTATCCAAAATAATTTTGGTTTCATTACCAGAAACGACACCGATGCGTGAGGCGGCCTCCTTACAAATGGATCTAAAAAGAGCGGGTATTGAACCCTATGCATGGGTAATAAACCAAAGCCTTGCCATGCTTTCCGGTATTTCAGATCCTTTACTTAAAAGTCGTGCTCATGCCGAATTAGAAGTTATCAATGTGATAAAAACAACTTATGCGGAGCGGATATTTGGAATACCATTCATTGCAGAAAAGAATATCCTTCCAATACTTTTAAATGGACGGTAAAGCCAAGCAACAGCAGAGGAGCAACCCAGGTCGAATGCATATTAGTTTCAATCCTAAATATTAACATCATGTTCACAGCTGTGTCAGTAGTAAAAACGCAATGAAATGAACCCTATAGATTATTATAAGTTACTGGATATCCCTAAGTCAGCAAACGCTTCAGCGATCAAAGCTGCGTACCGTAAACTGGCCAGGAAATACCATCCTGACCTTAACCCGGGTAATAAGGAGTCGGAAAAAAAATTCAAGGAGATCAATGAGGCCAACGAGGTTTTGAGTGATCCCGAAAAAAGGAAGAAATACGACCAGCATGGAAGTGACTGGAAGCATGCGGATCAGTTTGAGCAGGCGAGCCAGCAGCAAAATCAGTCCACAGCAAACCCGGGGCAGCGATTCTCCGGAGAAGACTTTTCTGATCTGTTTGGATCCATGTTCGGCGGCCAGCAAAATACGGGTCGGCAGTCAAGATTCAGAGGTCAGGACCTGAATGCGGAGTTGAACCTTAAACTGAGCGACGTTTACCAAAGTCAGCGGCAGACCATCACGGTCAACGGTAAGAATATCCGTCTGACTTTTCCTGCCGGAATTGAAAATGGCCAGGTTATAAAGATTAAGGGGCACGGCGCACCCGGGGCAAACGGAGGGCCTGATGGAGATCTTTTCATCAGCTTTTCCATACAAAATGATACCAGGTTCAAAAGAGACGGAAAAAATCTACATGCGGATGCAGATCTGGATATGTACACCGCACTATTGGGCGGCGAGGTTTTGATAGATACCTTTGACGGGAAAGTCAAACTGAAGGTGCCGCCTGGAACGCAGTCTGGTACAAAGGTTAAGCTTAAGGGTAAGGGGTTTCCTGTTTACAAAAGAGAAGCTGAGTTTGGTGATCTCTTTGTTACTTACCAGGTTAAGTTACCCACCAATCTTTCGGCTAGAGAAGTTGAACTGTTCACCGAGTTAAGTAATCTTAAAAATGGAAAATGAAAACCTGGTATTGATCGCAAAATTCTGTTTGCACTATGGTGTTGAGCCGTCATTTATCTCAGCACTTCATGATTTTGGGCTGATCAGCAGATTGGAAATTTATCAGGAGCATTACCTCTCTGTAGACGATATCCGGGATGTTGAAAGAATGGCGCGTCTGCATTATGATCTGGGCATCAACCTGGAAGGAATCGATGCGATTGCCACTCTTTTAAAACAGATTGATGTACTGCAACAAGAATTGATGGTTGCTAAAAATGGTTTGATCTCATTTGCGCCACCGGCAGCGGGCGATGATCACAATCAAATAAACCCTTGATTGCAATCATGTAGATGACATTGGCTTTTACCCATCTTTGAGCACAAACAATAATGATATGGAAACGCTAATAAATTCGACATTATCCGATGAGCTTCAGGAATTATATCTTGAAAACAAGGAATGGTTATCAGATATCCTTTTTCTGGAAGATGAAATGCGGTTTTTCAAAAATCTTTTTGACCAGGTACTTTCCGGTAAGATTGAAAGAGAAAATCTTCAACAATTGGAAATGATCAGCGCAAGCCTAAATGTAATATTGGAACGCCGAAAACAACTGAAAAATGTTTTAGAGTGCCGTAAATCGCAGTTAGAACAACTATTGGGAGGAAACGCTGTAAAAATCGAGATTGAACTGATCGAAGAGGACGCTGCCATCATAGCCGAGATCAAGTCCCTAATGGCTGCTGAAAAGTTGCTCAAAGACGAACTCTTTACACTTGCTGAACAGCAGAAAGCTAACACCGGGCCTATTGTCTCCAGACCTTTAAAAGTGCAGCGTTATTCCATCTTTTAAGCCAACTAATGAACACAACATGGTTAAAGTTGCTATGGCTGCTGCTGATCAATTTTTCTTTTAGCCTCATTAGTTGCGGGCAATCAGAAAATAAGCACAGTCTTGAGGGCACTACAGTGCGAGTTAATATCGGCTTTGACAGTACTCAGATTAACGTATTTTTCGAAGAATATCCTAAGCTGAAAAGATACAGAGACGACTTATGGTCATTTTATAGCAGTAGGGATTTTTCCTATGCCTGGTTTCAGGATGGCAGGCTGGTTGAGCAAGCCGGGAATTTAACCAACAGGATACTGAACTTAAAAGATGATGGCGTATACAAACAGCTTTCTTATGCAGGTAAACTCGATTCGCTCACTCACGAGGAATATCTTGAGCCAACGACGAACATTAAATTGGAACTGTTGCTCACTGCCGAATATTTTGTGTTTTCGAGCCTGGTATGGGAGGGTATGGAGACTATTGTCAGCAAATCAAACAATTGGTTTCTTCCAAGAAAAAAAATTGCTTACGGATTGTATTTGGACAGCCTCTTGCGATCCCCAGTCTATGAGTTGTCGGCCAAGGAACCTGTGTACAGGCAATATGAATTGCTGAAATCTTATTTGCGAAAGTATAGGGACCTTGATGCCCTGGTAAACTGGGAGCAGATCGGCGGTGATTCCAAAGACATTGCTTTTACCGATGCCGGTCTTGTCACTAGTCAGGTTAAAACAAGACTCCTTCAGTTGGAAGATTACCGGGGGAAGCTGCAAGATACCTTATTTGATGCCGAATTTAGCCTGGCACTGGTTCGATTCCAGCAAAGACATGGCCTGGATCCCAGCGGAAAGATCAATAAGGAAACTCTCGGAGAGCTGAATGTGCCGATTAGAACAAGGATTCAGCAGATCCTTGTGAATATGGAAAGGAGCAGATGGCTCCCGGTCACCTCGGAAGGGGATTATATTGCAGTCAATATTCCGGAGTTTAAAATGCATGTTTACCATGCCGACAGCCTTTTGTGGAGCTGCAATGCGGTGGTTGGCCAAACTGTGCATCCGACTACATTATTTTATGGCGAAATTAACCAGGTGGTTTTCAGTCCTTACTGGAACATTCCGGAGGGGATTGTAGCCAAAGAAATTCTACCGGGAGTCAAAAGAGATCCCAAGTACCTTTCCAGACACAACATGGAGATTACCGGGCAAAGAAACGGTCTGCCGGTGGTCAGACAAAAGCCAGGCCCGTCAAACTCCCTGGGCCTGGTGAAATTTCTGTTTCCAAACAGTTACAGCATTTATTTGCATGACACACCCAGTAAGTCACTGTTCAATGAAACTTATAGGGCTTTCAGCCATGGTTGTGTACGCATAGAGCAGCCCGCAAAACTGGCGGCCTTCCTTCTGAGGGATAATCCTAAGTGGAGCAAAAGTTTGATCAGATCTGCAATGCATTCCGGTAAAGAACGGTATGTGCCGATCACGAAAAAAGTTCCTGTTTTTATTGCTTATTTAACTGCGTTTATTGACCGGGAAAACAGGCTGAATTTTAGAAAAGATATCTATAACCTTGATTCGCGCCTTGCAGCAATGATTATTTCCGGAGATGCATCATATTGATATTATACCCAGCTAAAACCACTCCGATGAAAAATATTCTGGTACTGATAGACAATTCAGTTAATTCCGAACATCTTGCCCTGTCGGCAATGAACATCGCACTAACGATCCGGGCGAATATTACGCTCGCTCATGCTTCAAAAAAAGACAATTCTGGCAATAACCATGATTTGGAAAATTATGAATCCAATCTTCATGAAGAACAAATTTTGTCAGGGATTGCTGACTATTTAAGAACAGTCGTCCAGGCAGCAAGAAAAGCTGACTTCATGCCGGCTGTCAAATGTTTGTTATACCCCGGAACTGTTGTAGACCTTTTAGCTGAAACTACAAACGATCATGCTATTGATCTGGTTTTGATCGGTTCTCATCAGCCTCGGAGTTGGGAAAAGGTGATGTTCAGGACAAGGATGAATGACATTCTTGACCATATTGGGTGTCCACTAATGGTTATTCCCAGGAAATTTATTATTGATCAGATCGCTCACGCTATTTTTGCTGTAGACCTTTCGATAGATTATCATAAAGCACTGCATTATTTCGTAATCTTTTCAGCTTGCTTTGAAACTAAAGTGGCGGTAATCAATATCTCCAGACTGGGCTTCCCTGAGAAGCACTCGGAACTAGACCTATGTGAGCTGGTAAATTCGTGTCTAGATAAAAATCTCCCGCCCGTCACTTATCATACAGTCAGGTCAGCTCAGGTAAGGTCAGGTTTGTTAGCGGCACTAGAATCAAAAAAAGTAGATCTTTTATGTCTGGTCCATAAGAACTATGGTTTTTTGCGCAGGATGTTCCATGTGAGCATAAGTAAGCAATTGGCAGATAATGTGCTGATCCCTATTATGATTTTGCCGGATGACTATTCTGTTGCTCCTGTTTTTTTACCAGGGGATCAAAACGTTATGACCTCAGCAACAAATGACAATTTTAGCCTTGGTTAGTTATGATGAGCATCATTTTAATTGTGTGTAGAGATCATTTTAAAAGGCCGTCAGAATGCGAACTTTGAATACATAAAACATGATGACATGACTAACTCCACAAAAACCAATACGTTACCTAAGATAGCTTCGATGACTGATAATTTCTGGGACACAGAAGCTTTAACTAGCGCTGGCGAGCCTAAATATGCCGTAAATATCCAGGATAAGGCGGGTAGGTATAAGCTTGAAGTCTCCGCTCCGGGGTTTAAAAAAAACGATTTCAGAATTACAACTGACAATGGTGTGCTGACGGTAACCGCAGAATCGAACCGGGCAGAGAATGACCAGAAGGAAAATTATATCCGCAAGGAATTTTCGCATGCTTCATTTACCGGCTCTTTCCTTCTTCCGGAGAATGTTCTTGAGGATCACATTTCTGCTAAGTACCATAATGGCTTGTTTACGGTGAATCTGAAAAAATCTGAAAAGGGTGTATTGCTAAAAAAAAGACAGATCAAGATTCATTAAATGCTAAAGCAAAAGACAAAATTTCAGTGAGTACTGAAGTAGCTGTCCCTCCAGAATTCCCAAAAAGCATGGAAGGTATCTGATCACCTGGGCATCTGTTAGTTGCCGCCATGAACAGTTGTTTTATGACTATGTTTTTTCCGCTAGCGGAAAACTCCAGGCTGTAATTCATAGACTTTTAATGTGAAGCAGTTGGTACACTGGAAAAGGTCGTTGGGAACTATATGATCAGCGAAATTATACCATACCCTATTATCAGGCTAGCGGGGTAAAGTAAAAAAGATTAAAGAGTTCTTGAAATGAGTGAAAAAGCCTGCCTGATTGTCAACTCTGTAAGAATGAAAATAAAGCTTCAACACCAAAATTACAATTGAAGTTTAATACCATTTATAAAAACATAACAATAACAATCATGAAAACAAATATGGGAAATCCAGACCGCATCATTCGGTCCGTCGTGGCAGCAATCATTGCTGTTTTATATTTTACGAATTCTATTACCGGCACGATGGGCATTACACTAGTGGTTTTGGCAGGTGTGTTTGTACTTACCAGCCTGGTGAGCTTTTGTCCTCTTTATGCTTTGACAGGTCTTAATTCCTGCTCTTCCAAAAAATAACTGGCTCCATCTGAATAGATCCATGGTTCGATGGAAATGAGCTATGCGGCTGATTAGAATTCCGGTTGGAAACTGCCTTTAGGGATCTAACCACTGTCTATTTGTAAAAGTATGAAGTCATTGATACCCAGCGTCAGTCTTCGGCTTACATCGTATCGGATACCCAGCCGATTATCAGGCTGTGTTGATGTCCGGCATGTGAATTATGGGCAAAACATAACTTATCACTATACATAGTAATGATTTAAGCTAAACATAGAAGCAAATTTAATGTGGCAGTTTATCCCTAAACAACCCGTATACCCAAGTACCTGCGATAGCGCTTATCAGTGTTGCCAAAATTACAGTAGCTCCAGTGCCAATCTGCGCAAATAATGGCCCCGGACAAGCTCCCGTAACAGCCCATCCCAATCCAAATAACAAACCACCATATATTTGACCCTTATTGAAACTCTTTGTATGGAATTCGATGGTTTCGCTATAAATGGTTTTGATGTTGAATTTTTTGATTAGCCAAACCGAAATCATCCCCACTACTACAGCGCTACCAATAATGCCGTACATGTGGAACGATTGTAAGCGGAACATTTCTTGGATGCGGAACCAGCTTACTACTTCTGATTTGACGAAGACTATGCCGAACAATATGCCTACAATTAGGTATTTACTATTGTGATACCATTTGTGTTCTAAATGACTTTCGTTCACGCATATGGCGTCTAAAGAACGAATTTCGAAATCTGTATTGTTATCTTGCTGCATGGTGATTTAACTAAAGAGATAAAATGTAAGGTAAAATCAGGTTGCCCATGATCAAGCCGCCGATCATAAAGCTAATTGTTGCGACGAGTGAAGGCCATTGCAGATTAGACAGACCCATAATTGCATGTCCGCTAGTACATCCTCCGGCATATCGGGTGCCAAAACCTACTAAAAAACCGCCCACAACCATTAACAGAAATCCTCGGAGGGTAAATAGCGATGTCCAATTCATTACATCAGTAGGCACTAAATTCTCATAATTGGTGATGCCGTAACCCGCCAGTTCGGCAGCCAATTTTGGATTTACAACAACAGGGTTGGGGTTAGATAAAAGCTGCATTGCAATCGCGCCTCCTAAAAATATCCCGAAAACAAAAACCAAATTCCATACTTCTTTTTTCCATTCGTACTTAAAGAACGGAATATTAGCAGGAAAACAAGATGCACAAATGTGTCTTAATGAAGAACTAATCCCAAAAGATTTATTCCCTAATAGTAAAAGTGCAGGTACGGTTAAACCAATTAGCGGCCCGGCTAGGTACCAAGGCCAAGGTTGTTTTAAAAATTCTAACATATGTTTTGATCTATTTTTGAATGTTACAAACATGCAACATTCTAATTAGTAGAAGAGTGACTTTAGTTACACAAGCAATTTATTTCAACTGTTTACGTACCGAGGCTTCATCAATAAAACCTAAATTATCCCAAACCATTTTCTTGTTTTTGTAGAGTTTTAAAACGGGTAAGGCATCTATTTTTAAGGCTTTACATAGCTCCGTATTCGCATCTGCGTCAATTCGTACTAAAACCACATTGTTGGCCATATCAATGGCGATTTTATCCAGATATGGTTTCATTTCTTTGCAGGGCGCGCACCAGTCGGCATAAAAATCTACCAACACCATTTTGTCTGATCTTAGCAAAGCTTCGTATTGCGCTAAACTTAATCCTTTTGTGTCAATGGCAGTTGCATCTTTGGTTTCGGGCATACTTTTTGCTCTCCATTCCATCATCCCGCCGGGCATTTCTACAACATTTTTAAAACCTGCAACACGCATTTGCTTTGCGGCGGCATGACTCCTTGGTCCGCTTAGGCAGTATACAAAAACAGGCTTCGACTTATCTAGAGCAGCGATTTGATTTTCAAAATCACTGCCAACTATGCTCGCATTAATCGCATTTTCTACGTGTCCATTTTTAAACTCCCCTGGCGTACGCACATCAAGTAACTGAATGGTATTGTCTTTTTTTAACTGCTCTGCAAATTCGGTAGCCGAAAGACTAGTTGGTGTAGAATTGGTTTGGGTATTGCCGCAGCTGTTTAAAATAATGGCTATCAACAAGATAAAAATACTTTTATACATGAATTACAGGTTCTCGTTAATTAATCTTTCTAAATCGGAAACGGGTACTACACCCGACTGTCGCCAACGGATTTCGCCCTTCTTAAACAAAATTAGTGTTGGTACACCACTTACTCTATAGGTTGTTGCGGCTTGCTGATTTTTATCTACATCTATTTTAATGATAATGGCTTTATCGCCGACTCGCTTTTTTAGATCTTCTAGCATGGGCGACATCATTTTGCATGGGCCACACCATTCGGCAAAAAAATCTATTAAAACCGGTTTATCTTGATTGATGATTTCTTGAAAAGTCATGCCGTTTGTTTTTTATCTTTTTGTATTGCTAAACCTGTTACTGCACCCATAAGCGCACCATAAATGGTACTGATTATTGGACTAGAGGTGATGGCACATGTGCCAGTATTGCAACCAATAAATTTCCAGTAAAGATAGCCGCTTAAAGCTCCAACTAAAAGACCAATAATGGCGAATATTTTGTTTTTCATGTTACTTATTCATTTTAAATTCAACTTCAGATAAAATTTGTCTTTTGAAACTACAAAACAGGAAATTTTGTGTCGTATCAAATGGTGTTGTATGGTCTTCAGTTACACAACGAATTTTGTCAAAACCGTTTTTAAGTTCAGCTGTCAGTGTTTGTTCCGTGTATTGTTTAATGTCGAGTCCGCTACATTTTGTGGGGCCACTCGTTGAAAAAGTCCCGATTGTCATAAACTGATTTACAGATTTTCTGGCTATTTCCATGTATTTCGAAATTTGTTCATTCGTTGTTAAGAAGTGAAAGGTTGCTCTATCATGCCAAATGTCAAAAGTTGTGGTAGGTTCAAATTCGGTGATGTCACTAACAATCCAATTTACTTTCTGTGCGTTGTCGCCCAAACGTTTTTTCGCTTTTTCAAGTGCTTTTTCAGAAATATCTAAAACGGTTATATTTTCAAATCCTTTGTCGACCAAATAGTCCACAAGTCTACTATCACCGCCGCCAATGTCAATAATTTTAGCGTCTTTTGTTACCTCAAAAGACGAAATGAATTCAAGCGAAGTTTTAGGGATTTTTTGTGTCCAACTTACTTGCCCTGGGCTTTTCGTTTCGTAAACTGTATCCCAGTGATTTTTTCTATGTACGTTGTCCATTTTTTAGTTATGACATTATTTTATTTCTTCATAAGTGATGTCTTTACCGATGTCCTTGTGCTTTGGCGTTGGAAAACTACATCCGCTGGTACCGCAACAACCAATATTGAATGTTGCCATTAAAGATAACAAGCTCCCCATAAGGATAAATGCCCATTCTTTTGCCAAAACGCCTTGCGTAATGATGAATATACCCATTCCTAAGCGTAGGAGACGCATTATATTCCAGTTTTTTATAAGTATCGTTTTCATTGAGTTAATACTTTATTTACATTTTGCCACGTGCCGCCATCTACCACGTCTGGATACCCATGTTGTGATAAGATGCTCTTAGCCATGCTACTTCGATTTCCACTTCTGCAGAATACCACAATGTTTTGCTTGCCTTTAAACTTGGTCAATTGCTGTTGTAAACTATCCAGAGGGATGTTTACGGCGCCTTTAACACTGCCCGAAGAAAACTCGCCGGGACTACGAACATCTACTAAAAATGCTCCTTCATTAATCACTTCAGCCAATTTCGTCTGGTCTGATGTGCCAAATATTGATGAAAATATTCCCATAATTATATTGTTTTTTCTCCTTTAGCTAACCATTCCTTCATACCGCCTGAGTAGTTTTTTACGTTATCGAAACCATTTCTTCTTAGGATCGAATAGGCAATCGCAGCACGATCGCCACCCTGACAATGGATTATCACTTGTTTATCTTTGCTGATTCTATCTAAGCTGTCCTGCAATGTACCAACAAAAGCATGTTCTGCACCGTCAATATGCCCTTCAGTGTATTCGGATAAGCCACGTACATCAACAATTTGTACATCCTCCTTTCCTAAATAGGTTTTAAATGTTTCCAGGTCAATTACATCCGCTGTTTGTAGCTCGATGCCCAGATCCTCAACATCGGTGATATAACCGTAGATATTATCCAATCCGATTCTCATGAGTTTTCTGGTAATTTCTTCCATTTCGGCAGATTCCGCAACAATGATAAATTGCTCCTGGTAATTTAAAATCCAACCCGCCCATGTAGACAGACTGTTGTTGTGCTGTATGTTGATGCTACCTGGTATAAATCCATTGGCAAAATCTACTTTGTTACGGGTGTCGATCACTTTGATGCCATCATTAAGGGCTTGTAAAAGCTGTGCCTTGCTTAAATGCTGATGCTGCGGAATTTCGACTAACAATTGACGGTTAATCTTGTTCAGGTGCTTCATCACCGCAAAATATTTTGGTGGCTCAGGCTGTCCGTTTAATAGATACGCTACAAAGCCTTTTTCATCATTTTCGTATTGGAAGGCCCAGTTTCTAATTTTTTCGTAACCTACCGTCGAGCTTGGTACGGCGCCTAGTGCTTTACCGCAGGCAGAACCAGCACCATGCCCCGGCCAAACCTGAACGAAAGGCGGCAGTTCTGTAAAACGTTTAATAGATTCATACATCTGCTTTGCACCTTCTTCTTGAGTGCCGATCATTCCTGCTGCTTTCTCTAATAGATCAGGTCGACCAATGTCTCCAACAAAAACGAAATCTCCGGTAAAAATCATCACTGGCTCGCTAGTGGCAGGGTGATCAGTTAACAAGAAGCTAATGCTTTCTGGGGTATGTCCAGGAGTATGCAATACTTCAAAGGTAAGATTGCCGACTTTTATTTTGTTGCCACGTTTTAATCCGATGTGGTCAAATTGATATTGCCAATCCGGGCCACCTTCGTCTGATAAATGCAATTGAGCGCCAGTTACTGCAGCCAATTCTCTGGATCCTGCTAAAAAATCTGCATGGATATGGGTTTCGGTAATGTGGGTAATCTTAAGATTGTTTTGCGCTGCAATTTTAAGGTACACATCCATGTCACGTCGCGCGTCAATTACAATGGCTTCGCCTTTTGCCTGGCAACCAATTAGGTAGCTCGCTTGAGCTAAGCTTTTATCATATACATGTTGAAAAAACATAATTTTCTATTTTTTAATTATTGATGATACAAATTTGGTCAGTTTTATTTTGTTCTACAGCTACTTTGGTTACACAATAGATTTACTTAAATAAGGTTTCTTTAACGATAATGTAAATGCCCATTGCCAGTACAAAATAACCAAATGCGGGCCTTAGCTTTTTACCCTCTATTTTGGTTGATACATAAGTGCCTATAAAGATGCCTACAATGGCAATTAAGGTTACTGTAAGTAGAAATGACCATTCGATCTGGGTTTGTTCGAAAGAAAATGTAAATCCAGTGAGTGAGTTTACTGCTATAATAATCAATGAAGTGCCAATGGCGGTTTTTATTGGTAATTTGAGAAGGTTAACCAATGCCGGGATGATTAAAAACCCGCCACCTGCACCAATTAGCCCAGTTACCATTCCCACTGCAAATCCTTGTAGTACCACCCAAAACTCGCTCGCAGATTTTTGATCAGTTGTTTTTTCTTCATCTCCTTTTTTTATCATACCGTAAGCAGCTAAAACCATGAGTACTGCAAAAAAAATCATTAGCAAAATACGTTTGCTTACCGTAAAACTTCCAATTTCAAAAACATGTTCAGGGATTGCAGTTAAGAGGTAAGTTCGGGTTAAAAAGACAGCTACGATTGAAGGAATACCAAAAATAAATGCTGTTTTGACATCAATTAATCCTTTTTTAAAATACGAGAAAGAACCAACCAAACTTGCAGAGCCAACTATAAAAAGTGAATATGTTGTAGCTAAAACTGCATCAACAGCGAATAAGTATACTAAGACGGGCACGGTAAGAATACTGCCTCCTCCACCAATTAATCCCAATGAAATACCTATAAGAATTGATGCTGCGTAACCTGTAATATCCATTTAATTTGATTTGATGTTACAAAACTAGTTCGAGTCAAAGGATGCTACAGCCACTTTAGTTACATAAGAATAATTTTGTTTCTACCCAGTTGTACTGAACCGATATCTTCTAACTGTTTTAACAATCTTGAAACAACAACACGAGCCGTACCAAGTTCATTCGCCAATTGTTCGTGGGTTATGTTTATGGTCTTAGTCGCGGTTAATTCTGATTTCTTTTTAAGCAGGTTAAGCAAACGTTCATCTACTTTTTTAAATGCAATAGCGTTAACAATTTCAAGCAATTCTTCGAAACGTTTGTGGTATAATCTAAAAATATAGTCCAGCCATTGTGGGTACTCTTTGATGAATAAAGAAACTTTTTCTAATGGAAGGAATAGGATTTCAGCATCTTCCTCAACTTCGGCCCTTACTTTACTGGTTTCATTATGCAGTCCACCCAAAAAAGACATAATGCAACTTTCGCCAGGCTTTATGTAATACAGCAAAATTTCTCTGCCGTCTTCTTCGGTACGCATTACTTTCAGGACACCTTTAGTCACAATGGGGATAGATCGGATATGAGCGTCTTCATTAAGTATAATACTTCCAGCATCATACTTTTTGTGTATGCTGTATCTATATAGCTTCTCTATCAGCTCAGGTGAAGATTTGAATTCGGTGATTTGCTCTAGGTTTTCCATTCTGTAAATATCAATTAAATTGGTGTTTCTTAAGGTCTCATTACCCACTACTGGGTATAGCTTTTCAACTTTTGTTAACTATCCTGCCTGTTCTTTTATTGGAAAGACACCCTAAAGAATTTGCAGTGCAATTCACTTCCCACACTTGTCAGGTAATTAATTTATGGTCGTACTAGTAGCCTTAGGCAAATACTACAACAACATAAAACTGCTTTTCATTTTTTTTATCAATTACGCATGGGTAAATGTAATTATTGCATGAATCGATGACAATGATGTTCATCAATCAAGGACATGATTAAGATTACTGCTGGCGCCGTGTGTTACCCTTAGATGACGAGTATCTAATATACAGATGATGACAATCATTCTTCTTGTTTGGAATTACACCTAGCTTAGATTTAACATGGTTAACACCTTATGAAAAATGGAATCTGAAACCTATTCTAGGCTGAAACTAAGTTGATCGATAAAAAGGATGGCAATAAATAATTTTAACATACTTGGATTAAGTGATGCTGAGGTGAATACTTCCCGGTCGAAATATGGATCAAACAAACTTTCATTTAAAAAGGAAAGCGGCTTTATTGTTGCGCTGTTAGGATTGCTAAAGGAACCGATGGTAATCTTACTGCTGGTTACTTCCAGCATTTATTTTATCAGTGGGAAATCTGGAGATGCCATTTTTCTGGCTCTAGCAATTTTAGTGGTTGCAGGTATTTCTTTGTATCAGGACTCCAGAAGCCGTAACGCGCTTGAAAAGTTAAAAAATATATCGCAACCTGAATGCAAGGTGGTCAGAAACGGAAAGGTTTTAGATGTTAAAAGCTCGGATCTGGTGGTCGGCGACAGCCTGATGGTTGAAGAAGGAACTTCCGTAACGGCAGACGGCATAATTGTTCACTCCAATGATTTTTCTGTCAACGAAAGCATTCTCACCGGTGAGTCTTTGGCTGTTTTTAAGGACAAATTTTCAGCGAATAATTTAATTTTTCAAGGTACCACTGTAGCAAGCGGTCTGGCCATTGCAACCATAACCGCCATAGGCAATCAAACTAGTCTGGGTAAGATTGGCAAAAGCCTGGAGTCTATAATGACGCAGCGAACACCACTGGAAATACAGATCAATAATTTTGTTAAAAAAATGGTGATCGTCGGGACACTCGTATTTTTGGTCGTATGGGCTATTAATTATCTCCATTCTGCTGATCTTTTGGATAGCCTGACTAAAGCACTAACGCTGGCCATGAGTATCCTGCCTGAAGAGATTCCGGTTGCGTTTACGACTTTCATGGCGCTGGGTGCCTGGCGGCTGATGAAAATGGGGATCGTCGTTAAACAGATGAAAACGGTTGAAACCCTGGGCAGCGCATCGGTGATATGCACCGATAAAACCGGCACCCTTACTGAGAATAAGATGAGTTTGGCGAAAGTATATTCCCTGCAGGATAACCGAATCTCAGATACACAAGAAAAGGTCTCCAATGTATCTGTTCAGGAACTGATCACACTGGCCATGTGGGCGAGTGAACCCATACCTTTTGATCCCATGGAAATAGCCTTGCACGATGCTTATTCTAAAACAGGTCTTGTGGACGAACGTCCTGATTACCACATGATCCATGAATATCTGCTGGGTGGCAAACCACCTATGATGACTCACTTGTTTGAAAATCGCACGGGAAAACGCATTATTGCAGCTAAGGGTGCACCGGAAGCATTGATCAGCAACAGCAAATTAGATGCCCTCGAGAAAAAGCAGATAGCCGGGGCAGTTCAGTTACTAGCTGCCGAAGGTTATCGGATATTGGCTGTAGGTGAAGTAAATTTTCTGGGTAATGACTTCCCGGTTACCCAGCAGGAGTTTGCATTTAAGTTTGTAGGGCTGGTGGCATTCTATGATCCACCAAAGGAAAATATTACTGCGGTATTGCAAGCCTTTTACAAGGCGGGTATCGCAGTTAAAATTATCACTGGCGACAACGCAGAAACCACCAGCGCAATTGCCCGTCAAATTGGTTTTCGTGGTTTTGAACTATGTATCAGCGGAGAGGAGCTGATGCAGTTGTCCAAAGAGGAACTCAAAACTACGGTGGGAAGAGTGAATATTTTTACGCGAATGTTCCCTGAGGCTAAATTAAGGATTGTCAAGGCTTTAAGGTCGAAAGGCGAAATTGTGGCGATGACAGGCGATGGTGTCAATGATGGCCCTGCGCTCAAGGCCGCCCATATTGGCATAGCTATGGGTAAAAAAGGCACCGAGATTGCCAAACAGGCAGCATCGTTGATTTTGTTGGAAGACGACCTCTCTAAGATGGTGGACGCCATTGCTATGGGCAGGCGCATATACACCAATCTAAAAAAAGCAATACAATATATCATTTCCATACATATCCCAATTATTTTAACAGTATTTATTCCCCTGGCTTTAGGCTGGATATACCCTAACATTTTTTTACCTGTACACGTAATTTTTTTGGAATTAATCATGGGGCCAACCTGTTCCATCATTTACGAAAACGAGCCGGTGGAACAAGATGCGATGTTACAAAGGCCTCGCCCGTTTAGCACTACATTCTTTACCTGGAAAGAATTAACAACAAGCGTCATACAAGGTCTTGTGATCACTGCAGGAAGTTTAATGATTTATCATTATGCAGTAAGCAGGGAAGCAGATGAGCAATTGACCCGCACAATGGTATTTACTTGTCTGATATCTGCTAATATTTCCCTTACTATGGTTAATAGGTCGTTTTACTACTCTCTGTTTACCACGATAAGATATAAGAACAATCTTGTATTAATAATCATTGGGATCACCGTGTTAATTTCCGGCTTACTGATCTACTTTGATCCGTTTGCAAATTTCTTTGGTTTCGAGCCTTTAAGCCTCTTAGAGTTTACTGCAAGTGTTAGCATCGGGTTCTTATCGGTAATATGGTTTGAGCTTTTTAAATGGCAAAAACGACTGACCGCAAGCAAGAATTTATAATCATACCAAATCATGAACAGAAGAAAATTTTTAGGAGTAACAGGTGGATCTGTTTTTATTGCGGGTGCAACTTTTTATGCCTTCAGCGATAAGAGTAATTTCATCAGGGCCGATCTGGGAGCTGAAAGCAAAGTCCTGCCACCATTAACAACTGAGGAACTGCAGATAGCATATCTTGCCTCCCTGGCACCTAGCGGCCACAATACCCAGCCCTGGATGATCAAGTATATTGAACCTTTGCATTGGGTCATCTGCAATGATAAACGTAAATGGTTGCCAGCTGTCGATCCAACACAGCGCGAAACGATATTGTCTATCGGTGCATTTATTCAGAATTTGGAGTATGCCGCAAATAGCCTGGGGTACGTTTGTCAGTTCGGTTTAATCGGAGCCACTAATCAACAGGAGGACTTAATGGAAGTAAAACTAATCCGGTCGGGGAACGCGATCCGGTATAATACCAAAAGTATTATACAACGCCGGACAGTCCGCTCCAACATCCTTTCCGAAGAATTAAAAATAGAAGACATCAGACTATTGGTTGACAAGGAACCAGATCAAATTCACTTCATTCCCCGTGCGGATAAGGCATACCATCATCTTAATGAACAAACCATCGAAGCCAATAAGCTTCAATCAAACAGGGAGCAGGCGCAAAAAGAATTGGCTGAGTGGATCAGGTTTTCAAGCAAGGATGCTGAAACTTACCGGGATGGTCTTACCACTGGGAGCATGGAAATTGCGGGTATTTCTGGTTGGGTTGTTCGAAACTTTTATGGAAAATCTAATGTAATGGGTAAAAGCTTCAGGGATCAGAATATCGACCAGGTAGAAAAACAGGTAGCTTCTTCAGCTGCCTGGATTTTACTTACAAGTAAGGATGCCTCTGTAACTAGTCTGATCGAAACTGGCAGGCGGATGCAACGGTTGCTACTGAAAGTAAGAGCTAAAAACATAGCCATACATCCGATGACCCAGATACTGGAAGAGCCATCGATTCATCAGCGTTTTAACGCATCTATCGGCATAAATGATCCCGTTCAGTTTATTTTGCGAGCGGGTTATGTAAAGGATTATCCTGAACCTGTTTCATTGAGGAGGCCAGTTGAATCCTTTATTCAAACAATCTGAGGGTAAAGCACCTGCATTTTATCGTATTCATAATCACGCCTCTAGAGGTATTAATTTAAAGGAAATGAAAACAACGGGTTTAATTTATTTAATTTTTTTATTGGCTTTTTTGGGTTTGGGTGCAATTGGAGGTGGTGGAGCACTGATCGTTTCGCCTACCGGCAAACTGATTGGACTACCCTTGTCATTGCTTGATCCATCACCTTTCAATAGTTTTTTGATACCTGGCCTCATCCTATTCACCGTTCTGGGCCTGGCCCCGTGCCTGCTGATAATCGCTTTATTAAAGAAACCTGAGAGCTGGTTTGCCGAAATGCTAAATTGCTTTTCTGATATGCACTGGTCCTGGACCTATTGCGTATACATAGCCTTTGGATTAATTATCTGGATACAAGTCGAAATGGTCTTTATACAAGCGGTAAGCTGGCTGCATACCTTCTATATCATTTTGGCCTTGATTATGCTTTTTATTACCTTACTACCAACTGTGAGACAACTCTATAAAAAATCAGCTTAACAAAGCATAACAGACATGTTAATTTCAGGAGAATAACCAACTTCGATTATTTTGAATTTTAAGTTGCTCCGGTTCTGACTGGATAGCGTGGTGACCACAATCAATTCAACCCCTGATCATGATCATATATTCAAAATAATTTTTTGTTCAGCTTTGAGCATGAACAACATTGATATGGATACACTAATAGATTCGACATTATCCGCTGAACTTCAGGAAAATTATCTTGAAAAAAAAGAATTGCGATTAGATCTTCTTTTTCCGGAAGATGAGTTTCATTTTTGTCAAAATATTTTTAATCAGGTACTTTCGGAAAAAGTTGAAAGAGAAAGTCTTCCGAAAATTGAGATGATCAGTTTTACTCTGAATGTTATTCTGGAACGCCGAAGACAATTGAAGGACAGTTTACAGTCCCAAAAATGTGAATTAAAAAAATTACTGGAAGGTGATTCTATGGAGGTAAAGGTGTCCATGTTTAAAACCGAAGATGCCATCATCGATGAAATCCTCCTATTAATTAATGCTGAAAAGCTAATCAAAGAAGATCTCTTGGCCCTTGTTAAACGTCAGCAATTAAATAAATTGCCAATCGTGCAGGCAAAGGTTTTAAACGCGAACCGATATCACATTTAAGATTATAGTTAAGCGATTTTATAGCTACAGTTTGTCTTCAGATTTTAATCAGATATTTAACTAATGAAGCTGTTAATTATAGAAGATGAAGAAAGCCTGAGCAGAAGTATACTCCAATACTTGACCGCCGAAGGGAATATTTGCGACATAGCAGCAACTTTTGATCAGGCGAGTGAAAAGACCGGCATGTATGATTACGACTGCGTTCTGCTAGACTTGGGACTTCCGGATGGAGAAGGGTTGGAGCTACTCAGACAAATGAAGAAATCGAAGAAACCTGATGGTGTATTGATCATATCAGCCAGGGATTCCATAGAACAGCGTGTCCAAGGTCTGAGCCTGGGCGCAGATGATTATCTTGTGAAGCCTTTTCATCTCTCTGAACTGAATGCAAGGATAATGGCAATTGTTCGCCGGAGAAATTTTAACGGGAGCGATCAACTGGAATTCAACGAAATTGAAATTGATGTAAATTCAAAAGAAGTAAAAATCTTAGGTGTACAGGTTTATCTCACCAAAAAGGAATTTGATATTTTGTTGTACTTTGTGACCAATAAATCCAAAGTGATCTCGAAATCTGCTGCTGCCGTACACATCTGGGGGGAAGATGCAGACATGGCGGACAGCTTTGATTTCATCTATACACACATCAAAAACATCAGAAAGAAACTGACAGACGCTGGCTGTAAGGATTACTTTCATTCTGTTTATGGCATTGGTTATAAATTTCAATAGATATGAAACTGCTAACAAGTTATAACCGAATGTTGCTGTTAGTAAGTGCGCTAGGACTTATCTGCATAGGGTTTCTTTTTTACCGCACGCTAAGTTTTTATTTAAATAAGCAGATCGACAGTAACCTGGTAGAAGAACTGATGGAGGTCAATGATTTTACACATAGCCGGAATATTGTTCCTGCCCATGAGCAGTTCAAAGATTTAGTGATTGAGTATAAGAAAACACGGCACGCAGATACCGGTCGAAAGTTCGCCGACACGGTATTCTATAATCCTAAAAAAAAGGTTAGGGAAGCGGCGAGATATCTTAAAACCGGCGTCAGTTTTAATGACTCGAATTATCAGGTGCAGATCTTCACCTCTAAAGTGGAATGGGATGATCAGATTAAGAGTATTTTTATGGTCATTATTTCGCCGGTATTACTGCTTTTAGCAGTGTTGTTGCTGGTTAACCGCTTCATGACCAGAAGGCTTTGGCGTCCTTTCAGGCAGATCCTGGAAAGCCTCAAAACTTTCAATTTGAACCAGGACAAGTCCTTTGAAGTAATTGACAGTCCTGTTCTGGAATTCCGGGAACTCAACCAGGCAATTCTAGACATTTCGCTTCGTATCAGGTCAGATTTCAAAGAGGTAAAGCTTTTTACCGAAAATGCATCTCATGAGATGATGACCCCGCTGGCGGTTATCAATTCAAAACTGGATACTATGCTGCAATCTGACCGGCTTGGAAAAGAAGAAAGCGAGACCCTGGCAGATCTTTACAAGGCAACGTCAAGATTGACCAAGCTGAACCAAAATTTGCTCTTACTGGTAAAAATAGACAATAACCTGATTAACGAGCAGGAAGTTGTCGACATCTCGACATTACTGGTGGAACGGATTTCTTATTTTCAGGAGTTGATTCAAAAAAGGAGTTTAAGCGTGATCAGTACGTTAAATCCTGCAAGCCTGAATACGAACAGATACTTACTAGAAATTCTGATCAACAACCTGCTGAGTAATGCGATCAGGCACAATCATGAGCATGGACACATCGAAATCATTTTGTCTGGCGATGGTATGACTTTCAGAAATACAGGCATTGCCAAGGCTTTAGATGAGCATAAAATATTCGACCGCTTCTATAAGGACAGCGGTTCTGATGGCACCGGACTGGGACTGGCTATTTTAAAGCAAATTTGCGTACGTCTTCACTTTGGCTATAACTATATGTATAATGACGGGCAGCATTGCTTTAAGGTTGATTTTAAACCGTGCGCGGCTTTGACACAGAAAAATCAGATTAACATCTTTTAACATAGAACTTCATAATGTCTCCAGAATTGAGCTGGATATTGTCTTATGCCAATAAGGTTAGTCGGTTCATTCAGGGCATTTACGGGGACTTGGCGGCTTAATCTGCGGCCGATTAGGATATTAAGGGGAATAAATTCAAATGGACAGAAAAGATTTTTTAAACGGTATAAGTATGAGCGCGGCGGCATTTGCAATGATCAATTGCACCAACCATTGCTCAACATTTTCCGAAAGCGGGGCGGTCGCTAATGAGCCTGCTCGACGAGGCATTAACTACATACCATACACAATTGACCGGAAATAATTTACGGGTTTATTCTTAAGATTATGAAACTACTATTTATCTCATTTTTGTATCTATTTGTACCCTCGGCCATCTGGCTGGGCAATTTTGATGAGGCGTTAAAAGTGTCGCGTGAAACCCACAAACAGGTTCTGATTAACTTCTCCGGTTCGGACTGGTGTGGGCCTTGTATCAGGCTTAGAAAAGAAATCCTGGAGACCGAAGCCTTCGAAAAATATGCAGGCCAGCATTTGGTCCTAGTTCGGGCAGATTTCCCGAGACAAAAAAAGAACAGGTTATCAGCCGAACAGACCAGGCTCAATGAAGCACTGGCCGAACGTTATAACCCTGACGGGAAATTCCCCTTTACTGTCTTGACAGATGAGAGGGGAAAAGTGATCAGGAGCTGGGATGGCTTTCCACAGGAGCGTCCCGAAGAATTCGTTCAGCAAGTGGCTAAATCTGCAACAAAATAAAATACTGAAGTGGCCAGAGAAAAATCGTTCAGGGAGATCAAAAAGCTGATGGGTAACCGTTTCGAGTTCACCGCAGTTTGCGATGATGAGGTGATAGGCAAACTAGCCATTTCAGCAGCTATCGCCGAAGTCAGACGCATAGAAGAATTGCTGAGTACATTTAAAGAAAACAGCCAGGTTAATGAAGTTAACCGATATGCCGGCATCAGCCCGGTCAAGGTCGATGAAGAAGTAGTCGGACTGATTGTCCGTTCCCTGAAAATTTCTTCCATTACCCAGGGTGCGTTTGATATTACCTACGGTTCCATTGACAAGAGCCTTTGGAATTTTGATGTGAACATGACAGCATTGCCTGATCCCCAGACAGCATTAAAAACTGTTGAACTGATCAACTATGAAAATGTAAGGGTCAGTATTCAGAACTCTACCGTAATGCTCAAAAATAAGGGTATGCGCATTGGGTTTGGGGGGATAGGTAAAGGCTATGCAGCCGACCGGGCCAAGCAGGTTATGAGGGACATGGGCATTAAAAGTGGGATTGTGAACGCGGCCGGTGACCTGGTGACCTGGGGCATGCAGCCTGACGGGCAGCCATGGACGATTGGAATTGCTGACCCTGACCATAAAAAACATGCTTTTTCGGCGTTGAGCATTAGCAATATGGCGGTAGCGACCTCAGGGAACTATGAAAAATACGCAGTTATTAATGGAAAGAAATACGCTCATACCATTGATCCTAAAACGGGCTTGCCGGCAGCAGGCATAAAAAGTGTGAGTATCATTTGTCCAAGTGCTGAACTGGCCGATGCATTGGCTACCCCGGTTATGGTGATGGGTGTTGAGGTCGGACTGGACCTGATCAATCAATTGCAGAATGTGGCATGTGTGGTCATCGATGACGATGACCGGATCTATGCCTCAAAAAATATAAACTTAAAATACTGATATGAAATTTTCAAAGCGTGCCTGGGTTTTATTGTCCTCAGGACTAATCCTGACTAATTTGCTTAAGTGCCTGCAGTAGTGTTAAGCCTTATCAAAAGAACAGGCTGAACGATGCCGAAATGGCCCTTTCCTCCAGAAAGGTCCAGAAATTTGAGCAGAGTTTCCAGCTCTACCGGGAAGGCGCATCTGGCGCAAATGGCGGTAAGAGCGGTGGGGGTTGTGGCTGTAATTAATTCGAGTATATCATGAGAAAAATTTATCTGCATGTGATCATGCTTTTTCTGGGTGTTTTAGGCGCTCAGGGGCAAATTAAAATAAAACCGGAGGCTGCTGACAGCAATAGCTACCAGAGCCGAAAATTAAAGATGGATGAGATCAACTTGGTATCTGCTTATTATAACCAGACCGGAAATAATTCCGCTGTTACCGGTGGCATTGGCACGGAGAAACTAACTGACTTTGCCAATACGATTGATGTTCAGCTGTCTAAATTCAATAAAAAAGGCCGGAAAAATACGTTTTTGTTCGAACTGGGCATTGATCACTACAGCTCTGCATCGTCTGATAAAATAGATCCAAATACGATTTCTTCGGCTTCAAGTGCGGATAACCGGATTTATCCTTCACTGAACTGGACACAGTCCAATGAGTCTACGGGTAATTCCTTCGGATTTACTGGATCTTATTCGGGTGAATACGATTACCAGTCCATCGGTGTAGGATTTAATTTGACGCGTTTATCGAAGAACAAAAACACCCAGTTCGATTTTAAACTTCAGGCTTTTTTAGACACATGGACAGTGATACTGCCCATAGAGCTGCGGACAGTCACCGGTAACGGGCACGAGTCCAAAAGTGAGGGTGCCAGCCCCCGCAATTCATTCAGCTCTTCGTTTTCTCTTTCCCAGGTCATTAACCAGAAGCTTCAGGCGGTCATCGTAGTGGAGCCATCCTTCCAGAAGGGTTTACTGGCGACCAAATATCAGCGTGACTATTTTACGGACGGCTCCCTCCAAGCAGAGACGCTCCCGGATCAGCGGTTCAAACTGCCGATCGCAGCACGGCTGAATTATTTCGCAACAGATCACATTTTGGTCAGGACGTTTTACCGTTACTACATAGACAACTGGGGGATCAGGGCACATACCGCTGAACTGGAAGTTCCGGTAAAGCTGAGTTCTTTTATCTCCATCAGTCCTTTTTACCGCTATAATACGCAGGAGGGAACGCGCTACTTTGCAAGTTACGGACAACACACTCCTGGTACTACTTATTTCACCAGTGACTATGACCTTTCAACTTTAAACAGCGATTTCTACGGTGCAGGTATCCGACTGGCCCCGCCGACAGGAGTATTTGGTATGCAGCGCGTCAGTCTTCTGGAATTGCGTTATGGACATTACAGCAGATCTACGGGACTGGTCTCTAATGTCATTTCGTTAAACCTTAAAATAAGATGAATCAACTATTAAAACTAATTACTTATATAACTAACGCATTTACAATGAGGATTTCCGAAATAAGGCGCGAGTTTTCAATTATTTCATTTCTATTCACACTGGTTGCATCGAATTGTGCTGCCCAGAACAAAGACAGTTTAGCGGCCTCCGGTTATCATCCAAAAGCTGCTGCTTTCGTCTTTCCTGCAGCTTTTATCGGTTATGGTTTAGTATCACTTGCCGGGAAGAATCCAGTTAGAAGCCTTGATTTGACCACGGAAAATGAGCTCCAGGAAGATCATCCACTTTTTGCTGCGCATGCAGATAACTACCTGCAATTTGCCCCGGCTGCTGTAGTATTTGGATTACACCTGGCCGGAGTTAAGACGCGGCACCGGATAGGGGATGCCGTAGGAATTTATCTGATGTCCATAGCCATCATGACGGGCTCCGTAACTGCGATGAAGCACATCACCAAAAGGGAAAGACCCGATCATTCGGTGTTTAATTCCTTTCCTTCGGGACATACAGCAACAGTATTTGCTTCGGCAGAATTTCTGAAGCAGGAATATGGTGAGCAGTATCCCTGGTTGGAATATGCCGGTTACGCGGTAGCTACTACAACGGGTGCATTAAGGATGTATAACAACCGTCACTGGCTAAGCGATGTCGTTGCTGGCGCCGGATTTGGAATATTGTCAACAAAGCTGAGTTATATTCTGTATCCCCAGGTAAGAAAACTCATAAACGGAAGGCATAGCTTTGCATTTAATTTGATGCCATCTTATCGAGACGGAAAGGCTGGTTTTTATTTATGTGGTAATTTTTAATTTATTTGATAAACTTAACAAATACAACAATGATCAGGAAAGTACTATTTGCCATTGCCATATTATTAGTAGTTATACAATTGTTTAGGCCAGAGAAAAATACCTCTAGCTCAGTATCTCCCAATGCGATGGATGTTCATTATGCAATTCCTAAAGAGATTGGCGCGCTGCTTCGGACCAGTTGTTACGATTGTCATTCTAACAATACCGTTTATCCATGGTATAGTTATATCCAGCCCTTTGCCTGGTGGCAGAAAAAACATGTTATTGATGGCAAAAAAGAAATAAATTTCGACGAGTTCTATAGCTATGATGCTAAAAAGAGAAAGCATAAGCTAGATGAAGTCGTGGAAATGATCCAGAAAAATGAAATGCCCTTAGGTTCCTATACTTTGATCCACAGAAAAGCGGTACTGTCCCCTCACGATAAGGAAAAGCTTATCTCCTGGGCACGGGAACTTCAGAAAACCATTTATTAATACCTTATGAAAGTGAACAATGACTTTGTCGAAAAACATTATGTAACCCGCATGGGTTGGCTCAGGGCCTCAGTTCTTGGGGCTAATGATGGAATCCTTTCAACCACAAGTATAGTGATTGGCGTAGCTGCAGCCTCAGCGGATCGAAATGCCATTATACTGGCCGCCCTTGCTGGGCTTATTGCAGGTGCTATGTCTATGGCTGCGGGCGAATACGTTTCTGTCAGCTCACAGGCAGACAGCGAAAGTTCAGACTTAAAAAGAGAGCAGGAGGAACTGCTGGAAATGCCTGATTCAGAATTGGAGGAGCTTGCCGAGATCTATGTATGCCGGGGACTCGATTTGGAACTTGCTCATCAAGTTGCAGTTCAGCTAACCAGACATAATGCACTGGAAACCCATGCCAGGGATGAACTGGGAATCAATAAAATAACTACGGCCAGGCCTTTGCAGGCAGCGCTAGCTTCCTTTGGATCGTTTATTTTTGGCGCGCTACTTCCGTTTGGAGTTTCTGTTTTAGCGCCGCTACCTTACATGGTTTATATGCAATATGTACTCTCCATTGTTTTTTTAATTATCCTGGGCGCAATAGCCGCTAAAACAGGTGGTTCAAATATTCGCACTGCAGTGTTGAGAATTGCCTTTTGGGGGACAGCAGCGATGGCTGTAACTGCGCTGGTGGGGCACCTGTTCAGCGTAAGTGTGTGTTAAATTTATCCCGGTATCAAAAATAGGAGTCATGTATTCAATTATGCCCGCTCCGCATTTTCGGCCTGCGAAACCTTCGGTTCTCGCTTGGGTGTTTACGAGAACGGCACTTTCAATAAACAAAACTCGTAGTTTTTATAGGCACTGCATCTTACTGACTATTCAGTTTCATTTTAAAATGTTCAGCTACAGCATGGTGCATATTTGAACATAAAAATTAGCATTTACAGTTCATTAGTAATACAAATTTTAACTACATTTGTAACAGTTCATTGATAATTAGTATTTAACACAAAATCTAAAGGGTAATAATTAACTAAAGCACATGAAATTTTATGTGCCCTATTAGGCTCCCTTACTTGATTTTAAAAATATAAGTGATTAATAATCATGATTTTATAATGTTGGTTCGGCGTCCTGCCACCCCGACGAAAGCTAAAGCCTTTTCTGCAAAGCAGAAGAGGCTTTTTTTTATCGCGTTGTTAGAATTAAAGAACAACAAAACCGGCTTGATACTGAGTATAAAAGGCAAGAAACTAACTCAAAAATTTGTTAGAACTCAGACTAAAATTTTTGCGAGGGTATAATTAACTAAAATGGACGAAGGAAAATTTTAATGTTGGTAATTCTATGCTCGCAAATGGAGTTCAATAAATAGCAAATTATGGTAAAGAGTATCGATGTATTATAAAATACATTTGTACTAAACCATTTATAAACCGTAGGTAGAGGCGTCCTTATCATCTCAATCTATAATTCGCTAGTTATGCCATGAGAAAATTTCCCTCTAAAAAAATCATTAGTCTTTCTAAACTAACTATATGCCTGTGGGCTTTTTTAATCATAACTATTCCACTTTCTGCGAGCGCTCAAATCATTCAAGTAGGCAATTTAAAGGTTAACGTTGAAGGGAAAGATGATCAATTTAGAAGGAGTTTAAGTGTAAGGCTGGTAGCACCTGGAATTAATGAACTCACCATTAGTTTGCAGGCAGTTGGCTTGGCTATTCCAAAACCTATTGTGGTTACATTTAAGCAACCATCGATAGATATTCAGAGTTATTTAACACCGCACGGTGTGAATGCAAGCGAGACATCTTCATTATATGACTACGAGCTTTCTAGAATGATCCCAGTAAGTTATGATGCAAAAACAAAGTTTACCTCTGCAACAATGGATCAACCAAGTATGACATTCTTTAATACAAATAGTCAAAATAGATTAACCATTGCTGCATCCGAGTTAATTTTCCCTGTAACTTTTAATGCTGGAGAAAATGAGCAAGACGGCGTCGGATTTGACTTAAAAATTGGTTTGTTTGAATATGTAAAGAAGCCGATGGAGGCGTATACTTTTAAGTTTAGGTTCGACACTAGAAATATACATTACAATCAAGCACAAAGAGATTTACTAACGTGGTGGAAGGCCGTGCATAATTTAAAAATTGCTAAGGTGCCGATTAGCGCGCATATGCCGTTTTATTGCACTTGGTATGCGCTAAAGGCAGATGGCGTGAATGCAAAAAATATAGAAGAACAAGCCAGATTAGCAAGGCAGCTGGGTTGCGAGACAATTATTGTAGATGATGGCTGGCAAAAAGCCCAAGACGCTAAAGCAGGATATTGTTTGTACAATGGGGATTGGGAAGTAGATACGATAAGATTTACAGATTTTAAGGCTCATGTAAAAAAAGTACAATCAATGAACATGAAGTATATGCTTTGGGTTGGACCAAGTATGATAGGAGAAAAATCTAAGATCTACGAGGAATTAAAGGATAAAATGCTATATAGGGCAGATTGGGCAAAAGCTTGGGTTGCAGACCCTAGATTTCCAGAAGTTAGAAAATATTTAGCCGAACGCTTGATTACATTAATGAAAGAAACAGGTATTGATGGGTTTAAAATAGATTTTATGGATCTTATGAATACGAGGTACGCTGGTAAGAATTTGGCCCAAGGAAATGGTCGTGATTATGAAAGTGTGGAAGAAGCGACGGTGAAATTGTTGTCAGATATTCATGCTGGTTGCTCAGCATTGAATCTGAACGTTTTAATAGAGTTTAGACAATTTTATACAAGCCCGGTTATGCAGCAATTTGCCAATATGTTTCGTGCAGTAGACTGCCCAAATGACGTAATGGAGAACAGGACACGCACCCTAGATACTAGAAATTTAAATTATCAGGTTATCCATGCCGACCCCCTAGCTTGGAATGAAAACGAAAACGTTCAAGCTTCAGCTTTACAGTTGTTACATACTATGTTATCAGTACCACAAGTATCTACTGATTTAACTAAAATGAGTACCGAGCACCTTAAGATGCTTACTTTTTTACTTAAACAGTGGCGGACTTTTAGCATAACATTAACTAGGGGAGAGGCGTTTAATTATGGGGCTGATTCTCACTATACTTGGTCCGAAACTTCCTTAAAAGACCAAACTGTAGTCGTAGCTTACCAGCCCACTATTTTGAGTCCCAAGAAGTTAGAGAAAAATGCATTGATGATAAACGGAACTCATCAAGATAAATTAGTACTCGATTTAACTAAGAACTTTGGTGTTAGAACCATTATGGTTTATACTTGTACTGGGGAGTTGGTTAGGAAAGAGAAGATAAGTTTAAATGGATTAGTAAAAATTAAGGTGCCCGCTTCTGGGATTATCAGGGTTTTATAACTCAAGGCTAGGGTTTGAAAACCGAATATTAAATATTGACATGAAAAATGTAATAGGAATAAAAATAGTTTTTTGGAGACTTACGCTAATTTATAGCTTACTGTTGCTTGCTTTCTGCAGCTCAGAAAATGCTTTTTCTCAAGCTATTGATACTACAAAGTATCGGGTAAGGACGGATTGGACAGTCCCTTTTCCGTATTTAGGTTCAGTTAATGGAAAATCTATAAAGGAAATTATATCCTCTAATTGGTTAATTGGTTGTGAGACATTAGATCGAGATTATGCCAATTATGATGCTTATAAAGATTATCTGGATCCGCTAGGCATTAAGCGAATTCGCTTACAGGGTGGATGGGATAAAACAGAAAAGGTGAAGGGTGTTTATGATTGGACTTGGTTAGATCATATCATCAATGATGCAGTGGCAAGAGGGCTTCAACCCTGGGTGCAAACTTCTTACGGTAATCATAATTATGTAGATGGTGGTGGTGCAAATCTAGGAGCTGGAGTGCCTCGTTCTGCCGAAGCGCTTTTGGCATGGGATAAATGGGTGCATGCATTAGTAACTAGGTATAAAGATAAAGTGAAGGATTGGGAGATTTGGAATGAGCCCAATTTTGGAGACAACCTTGAAAACACCCCTGAAAAAGCAGCAGCTTTAAATATTAGAACAATTGATATTATCAAAAAGATACAGCCTGAGGCAAAGGTTTCTGGATTAGCCATGGGCCATATTTCAATTCCTTATGCCGACTCATTTTTCAAATTTCTGGCTAGTAAAGGCAAGTTGAATCTTTTTGATAATATGACTTATCATGATTATTCTTACAATCCCGACGCCAATTATGGTAAGGTTGAAATGCTTAGTCAAACTTTAAAACGTTATTCCACCAAAGTTAAACTAAGACAAGGAGAAAATGGAGCTCCATCAGAGCCAAACTTGGGGGGTGCACTTGGAGATTATAACTGGTCTGAACTTTCACAAGCCAAGTGGAATACCAGAAGGATGTTAGGCGATTTAGGTCACGACATCGAAAGTAGTGTTTTTACCATTATCGAAATTGCGTATACTGGTGGTCCAATTACCAAATTAAATGTTAAAGGCCTTATTAAATCTGATTCGACAAAGCGGGCTATCCGACCAAAAGTAGCTTATTATGCTGTGCAGAATGTGGTTTCAATTTTCGATCAAAGCTTGAAAAGAATAGAAAGCTTACATTCAACTTTTAATACAAAAGATAGTCCGTTGAATAATGAAGTCCGCTACAGCGTGGGTACCGACCGTAGTGTTTCGGTTTATGGTTATGAAAATAAGAAATCTAAGCAGCAGCTTTTTACACTGTGGATCGATGATTTTATTCCAAAAAATACGAATGATAAAAAGAACATTAATTTCGTCATATTCAATGGTCAGATTAATGAACCCGTATATGTAGATCTAATTACAGGAAATGTTTATAAAATCCCAAACTCAAACTGGAATAAAAAAGGAGATAAACTCACTATTACAAATATGCCAATTTATGATGCGCCAATCGTAATCGCAGATAAAAGCTTAATCAACTATCGTTAATAATAGTATTGATATTCCTATATAAGTGACATCATTTAACTTGCTAACATGAAGCATTTACATATAAAATTTGCCTTTTTGATTGTTTTCTTATCCCTTGTCGGAAAAGCACAACAGAAAACTTCTTTATACAAAAATCCAAAAGTTGCAACCCATTTACGGGTAGCAGACTTACTAAAAAGGATGACAGTTAATGAGAAAATAAATCAATTGCTATCCCATTTGGATGCAAATGCTAAAAATTTGAATGAGAATCTGTTAGCTAACGCTACTGGGCTCAATTTATTAAAGGATGGCTACGGAATCATTCAGCCATTCGACGTATCTAGTGGTGCAAATTTTAAACTATTAAAAGATATTGTTAAGAACGACGCTTCAATTTTGCCATTCATAGACCAAGCGGTGGCTAGGGTGCTACACTAAAATTTAATTTAGGGTTGTTCGAAGATAAATTAGCGTATTGGGGAATTAACAGAGGGTTTGAGGTTGAGACTGGAGTTTTGATCTGATGATTGGAAGTTCGGTTGAAGATATTTGGCTAAAAGGAGTATTAGAAGCAAAATAGCTAGTAATATTTTGGCAATACGAAATGGTCGTAAAGATTTTTGAAGATGTTAAATGTTAGACTAGAAGATAGATAATTTCAAACAGATTGAAAGAAAAATTAAAATGAAACGAATAACGATAACAGTAGCTTTTTTAACTTTAATGGTGTTTATCAATTGCTATGGTCAAAAAGATTTGCCACTTAGAAATGATCTAGCATCATTAAAACCAATCGAAATTTTACAGAGAGACGCACTTAAGGCGTATAAATTTAATGATGGCAATAGAGAAAAACAAGCTAGTTTTTTTACTTCTAGAAATGACGAGAACAATGTTCCAGTATTCACTGCTGAAGTTTTCTCGGCTACCCAGAGTCATTACAGTATTCAATCATCGTGGAACAATAGCACTGAAATAAAAAAAGGTGATGTACTTTTGGCGAGGTTAGCCATCCGTTCAATTTATGCTAGGCAAGAATCTGGCGACGCAGTACTTAATTTTTATATGCAACAATCGAACCCTCCATACGATAAGAGTGTAACTATCGAATTGAGTATCAGTCCAGAATGGAAGACTGTTGAAATCCCATTTAAGGCAGCTAATGATATGAAACCAGGCGAAGCCGCCATTTGTATATCGTATGGAGCATTATCACAAAAAGTTGAGATTACCAACCTTCAAGTGTTAAACTTTGAGAAGAAAATCACGCTAGATAAATTGCCGACTACTAAGTTCACTTATGCTGGCAGGGAGGCAAATGCAGAATGGAGGAAAAAAGCATTAAAAAGAATTGAAGAAATTAGAACCGCACCGCTAATTATCGAAGTACAAGACAAGAAAGGCAAACCTGTAAGTGGGGCAGCTATTACTGCCCGTTTAGTGGATCCTGAATTTATTTTCGGCACTGCCGCTACTGTAAATTATATGTATAAACAGGATAATCAATCTGAACAATATCTGGATTCCCTTAGAACGCTTTTCAATGCAGTCACGATTGATAATAACCTAAAATGGCCGGGCTGGAGAGATACTAAAAAAAGGGAGCAAACGAAAATCGCCATGAAATGGATTGAAGAAAATAAGCTAAGGTTGAGAGGGCATAACCTGGTTTGGCCAGGTAAAAAATTCACACCTGATTTTTATAGTAGGCAGAAAGATTTTGGTCCTGGCTTTACAGACTCAATTCGTAACCATATTCAGGAAATTGTGAGTTTTACAAAGGGAAAGGTGTATGGTTGGGACGTTATTAATGAAATGATGCATGAGACCGATTATTTTAAGGTAATGCCCCGCAGTCAGGCTGTAGAATGGTTTAAACAGGCAAAAAGTATTGATAGCCAAGCGCAGATGTTCATCAATGAATACAGTATGCTTAACAGCGTGGTGAGCCCTAGAAATATAGAAAAATATATTGCGCTCATTGAAGATTTACGTACTGCAGGAGCGCCAATTGATGCAATTGGCGTACAAGGTCATGTAGGCAGGCAACCACGCGACCCAGCTCGAGTGATTTCAGATTTAGATATGTTCACCAAATTAGGATTGCCCGTACAAATTACCGAATTTGATGTAAATACACCAGATGATGAGCTGCAGGCCGATTACACTCGGGATTTCTTAATTGCTTGTTATAGCCACCCAATGGTGAACGGATTTACGATGTGGGGGTTTTGGGAAAGTGCGCATTGGAAACCAGATGCAGCTATGTATCGTAAAGATTGGACCCCAAAGCCAAACGCTATAGTATGGAAGGACTTCGTTTTAAAGGAGTGGAGAACTGTGGTTACGAAAGTAACTACTGATGATGGAAAAGTTAGGGAAAAGGGGCATTTCGGTCGTTATGAGATCACGGTAACCAAGGAAGGTAAATCAGTAAGGATACCCTATAAATTAACTAAAACTTCGCTGCCTGTACAGGTAAGATTATAGTTCATCACACCATTTATTGTTCGCATTCCCATACTTGGCCTCTGTTCTGTTATTTCAAACTGAAAGAAAGCTGAGGTGACTAGGTGGTTGGATGTTTGGTGAGTAAGTATTTTAATCTATATTCTGAAGGATTGATTTTTTTAACTTTTTTAAACTGTCTATTAAAGTACGAAATACTCTGGTAACCGCAGGCATAGCCAATCTCGGCAATGCTCAGTTCCGTATTGATTAATTTTTTACAGGCAATTCCCACCCGAATATCATTCAAGCTATCGGAGAAGGTTTTGGAGGTAGCCTTTTTGAAGTATCTACAAAATGCCGCTG
This sequence comes from Pedobacter psychroterrae, assembly GCF_004331695.1. Classification (GTDB taxonomy): domain Bacteria; phylum Bacteroidota; class Bacteroidia; order Sphingobacteriales; family Sphingobacteriaceae; genus Pedobacter; species Pedobacter psychroterrae. The sequence continues at coordinate 956,775 of NZ_SJSL01000002.1, forward strand.
GGTTCATGTTGGCATAACTAGCAATATTATTTAGGGAGATATTTCCATCATGGTTTTTAATCATGTAATTATAAATACCTGTTATCCTTTCCTCGTTATTTGATCCGTGGTACGAGTCAGAAAACCCTTCGGATGCTAACAATGTATACGGTTTCTCTGCCATCTCGCATAGAATCTCTATGAGGTCGATCACCTGTCTCCAGTTCGATTTTCCGGCCAAGCCTAGCATAATGGACTCGAGTTTAACGGCATGTTCAATGCTGAAATGGATCCCGCGGTTAGCCTTCGAAAGCATCGTCTTCACGTTCTTCATCTCGGGGATATTAAAGAAGTCGCTTCCCACAAAGTCTAACTCAAAATGAACCAAAACTACTTTAGCAATTAAAAGTGGGTTATCTTCATAATATTCCTTGTCACTCTGCCAATGATGGGGCAGGCCGGGACCAATTAATACCAAGTCTTTAAATGCAAAGGAATTAATGCTATCTCCTATAAATCTTGTTCCCTTGTTTTCTAAGGTGTAAAGCAATTCAAATTCTTTGTGATAATGGAACTGGTCATACGTGTGCGGGACTTCCGCATATTTACAAAAGAAAGAGTGTTCCGCAGATCTAGTATTTTTCTGCAAAAATTTTGGCTCCATAAGATTTATGCCTGAACGATTTAAATTTGGTTAGTTTATGGCAATATAGTTCAAATTTTTAAATTTAATCGCAAATACAGTTCAACTCATTGCAAAAAAAATGAAACCAAAAGTTATGAACAAAGAATACATTTGATTAATTAACCAAATATTCTATTACACTTCAAGGCACCCACTCTATTCCACTCATGCTTGATATCAACCATTCGGAGTTAAAAAAAAATGCTAAATCATTAGCCGAAGATTTTCTATTAAACAATGATATAGCCAAGAAACTATATAATGAGGTTGCCTGCAAGCTTCCTATAGTAGACTATCATAGTCATCTCGACCCATTTGCAATTCTAGAAGATCGGAAATTTAAGAATATAACTGAGTTATGGATTCACGACGATCAGTATAAACACAGACTGATGCGGATTAACGGTATCGACGAAGATTTCATTACGGGTGATGCAAGCGATAAAGAAAAGTTTTTAGCATGGATGACGACTTTTCCAAAAACGCTAGGCAATCCGCTTTACCACTGGTCGCAACTCGAAATAAAGGATGTTTTTGGCCCTAACATCGATCTGGTAAATGACGACCCCTCAAAAATTTGGGAGGATTGCAATGCCATGTTAGGCGAAGAAGGCTTTGGTGTAATCGATATCTTAACAAAATGGAATAGCGAGATCGTGTGTAGCTCTGACGATTTGTTAGATCCTTTGGAAGCCCACCGTACCATCTCTGATCGTGAAAACAAGATCACTGTGCTGCCGTCATTAAGAAGTGACTCCATCCTTGCTTTCGAAACACCAAACTACTTACAATGGTTAAAAAAGCTGGAGCACATCACCAATATAAAAATTACAAGCCTTAATACGTTTCATGCTTCGTTAATGAAACGACTAGACTATTTTCAAGAAGCAGGTTGTGCATTATCAGACCATGGCTTAGATTCCGGTTTTCTATTTTCTCCAACTACTGATGATCTTGCATCCGAAATTTTTTCGAAAATCTTGGCAGGCGGAACTTTAACGCAAGAGGAGGTTCTGGCAATAAAGTCAAATACGCTAGCCTTTTTAGGTATCGAATATGGTAAACGTAAACTCACAATGCAATTGCATTTAGGCGCCCAGCGAGTAACCAGCTCAAGGCTAAAAAAAATGGCAGGCAAATTTGGAGGCTTTTCTACACTTGGAGATCCCTTAAATATAGCAAGCCTATGTACCTTTCTTGATACGTTAGAGATAGCGGGGCATTTGCCAAGAACCATTCTATACACTTTAAATCCGGCAGATAACGAGCGTCTAGCTACGCTTACGGGTTCGTTTGCAGAAGGTGAAGTTCGAGGTAAAATACAATTTGGCCCCGCTTGGTGGTTTAATGATCATTATGATGGAATAAAAAAACAGTTGGTCGCGATTTCTAGCTACGGATTACTAAGTTCATTTATTGGGATGACTAGTGATTCTCGTAGCTTTTTATCGCTCTCTAGACATTATTACTTCAGAAGAATTCTCTGTCACCTGATAGGCGAGTGGGTAGATAACGGAATAGTACCGAATGATTTTCAAGTATTGACTAGACTAGTTAAGGACGTTTGCTATGCGAATGCGAAAAATTTAATTACAAAAGGAAAAATATAAATGAAGAATACGATAAATACGGTTGCGGTAGTTACTGGTGCAGGTGGAACACTTTGTTCAGAAATGGCGAAGTCGCTCGCGGCAATGGGCATTAAGGTTGCGTTGATCGGACGAGATCTTAATAAGCTCAAAATAGTTGAAGAAGAAATTAAGAATAACGGTGGGATAGCTATTTCAATTAGTACAGATGTTACCGATCAAACTGCTGTAGAGCTGGCCGAAAAACAAATCTCTGCTCAGCTGGGTAAGGTTTCTATTTTAATCAACGGTGCTGGTGGTAACCAGAGTGAAGCGATTACAACCGTAAATCAATTCGATCCAAAAGAATTAGAGACTCCTTCGCCAGACTTTAGAGGTTTCTTTAATTTAGACATGATCCGCTTTTTGGACGTCATTAAAACAAATTCAATGGGTTCTATTATCCCATCATTTGTGTTTGGTAAAGTCATGGCTAAAAATGGTGGGGGTTCGATTATCAACATTGCCTCCATGAGTAGCTTTAGAGCACTCTCTCGTGTGGCTGCCTACGCTTTTGCAAAAGCTGGAATGGTTAATTTTACCCAATGGTTGGGGGCTTATTTAGCACCAGCAAATATTCGCGTAAATGCAATTGCTCCAGGCTTCTTTTTAAATGAACGAAGTACTAAACTTCTAACAACACCTGAAGGTGGTTTTACAGAAAGGGGTGCTTCGATTATTAACATCACGCCAATGAAAGATTTTGGTAAGGCACCACAGTTAATAGGTACTATGAAATACTTATTAGATAATGAGGCTTCTGGTTTTGTAACTGGAATAACAATTTCTGTTGACGGTGGATTTTTAGCATCAGCAGGAATTTAACAAGTACGAAATGAAAACACTTATACAGCCTTTTCTACTCACACTTATCGGTTCGATTTCTCAAGCACAAACCTCACCGAAAACGTTAGAATGGTTACTACAGGAAAGGCCGGGTTGATGCGTATCCGGCATGGGATAGATTGAGTAGATATGTCATTTTTAATGGTACCTATCTCGGAATGCGAAGCGCGTATATTGCTGATTTTAAAGATATAATTCGTCCTAAACGTAATTTAAGAACTAATTCGACCGGTATTGATCGATTTTAACAAAAAACAATAGATTTTAAGAACCCGATGCAAATATTGTATCAGTCTTGGCAAATTAAATGAAATATGTTATGGCCACCTTAATATAAATTTGTGATAGTCAATTTTTTAGTACTGCTAGTACCACTTAACCAAATATGAAAAATCTACAAAGCCTTGACTATTTAGCCGTCGTAATCTATATGCTATTAATGGCTGGCATAGGCCTGTTTCTTGGTAAATTCGTTAAGAACGTAAGCGACTATTTTAAAGGTGGCAATGCTATTCCATGGGTTTCGGGAGCGATTAGCAATTTCATGACGAAATTTAGCACGTTCATATTTGTTGCTTATGCTGGTATTGCATACACGGATGGGATGATAGCAATTACGCTAATTTGGAGTACTGTTGTTCCGGCATTAGTGGGTGCGTTTGTATTCGCTAAAAGATGGAGGCGTGCAGGAATTATAACACCAATGGAGTATCTAGAGACTCGTTTTAGCCCTTTGGTTAGGCAAATTCTGTCCTGGTCTGGAGTTGCATTCAAGATTCTAGATAACATGGTGAGACTTTATGCTTTAGCGTTGTTTGTTAATGCAGCCACGGGGATAAGCTTAGAAGTATCGATACTTACCTGTGGAATTATTGTTGCCCTCTATACTATTGCAGGGGGTCTTTGGGCAGTTGTTATTACCGACGTTGTACAGTTTGTAATTCTAATCGTAGCCACACTTATCTTATTGCCGTTAACCATAGAAGCTGGTGGCGGTTTAACTCAGATATTTAACAGAATGCCAAGTCATTTTAATTGGTTCAACGGCCCCAAAGGAATGCCAGTATACATCATCGTGTATTATTTAATGATTTTGATAAAATACAGTGGTAATTGGACATTTATACAACGTTTTTATAGTGTTAAAGATGAGAAAGCAGGTAGAAAGCAAGCACTGTTAAGCGCTTCATTTTTCTTTATTTTCCCTTTTGTTTTTTTGTTTCCATCCATAGTCGCTCGGCAGATTATTCCCGATTTACAGAACCCAGAGATGGCCTATGTAAGCATTTGCTTAAAATTACTTCCTCAAGGGATTATGGGCCTCATGGTAGCAGCGATGTTTGCCGCCACCATGAGCGTTCTTAGTGGAGAATATAACGTTACTGCAGGTGTACTCACCAAAGATATTTATCAACGCGTTTTCAAACCCAATGCTACCGATCAGCAATTGCTGTGGGTAGGCAGGAGCATGACTCTTTTTTTAGGGGCATTGATAACCGTTGGCGCTCTATTTGTGGGTGGTTTTGGTGGTGCTTTTGAAGCAAATAAGCTATTTACTGGATTATTTGCACTCCCAATGACCATCCCATTGATATTGGGGGTACTGTTAAAAAGACCTAGTCCAGCAGGTGCAATTGCCACAGTAGTTGTAGGTATGATTACCGGACTTGTACTGAATGCAACGAGTTCAATTAGCTGGGAGCAAGGTACCTTGATAGAGATTATAGTTTGTGTTACTGTGTTCTTGGTTTCTGGAATAAAAAGAAGCGAAGACGCAGGGTATCTGCAACGAGTGAAAGCATTTTTTATCAAGTTGAGCACACCCTTACGAGAAGATCAAAAACCAATTGAGGACTGGGGTTTTCAGCGTTCCATGAATCGGCTGTACGCGATCGCCCTATTGGTAGTTGGCCTATTGTTTATGGGTATGAGCGTGCCTTCAATAGGTAATAAAAGCGGAATGTCCTCTTTTGTAGCAGGTATAATCTGCATTATTTTAGCCGTCGTTATGTGGACGTTCAACAATAAGAAAATACAACCTAAAGACCTATAAAAAGTTAATCAAAAGCACAGTAAAAATAATTCTGCAGATGAAATTGAGTTTCTTGTTTTTTGGAAATCAACCCGATGAGAAGTGGGCCTTGGCTAAGCAAATGGGCATTAAATATGCCATTTCAAAATTAGCGCCAGAACTTACTGGAGGTTTACCGCCATGGGATTATGATTCGTTAAAAAACTCGAAGGAAATCTTTGAACAGAACGGGTTAAAATTGATTGGTTTCGAAGGAGATCAATTTAATATGATAAGGATTAAGCTAGGTTTGGACGGTTTAGAAGAAGATATCGAAAAATACATTCAAATGCTTGAAAATATGGGCAAACTGGGCATCGGTTTACTTTGCTATAATTTTATGGCGACAGGGTGGTTTCGAACCGATAAAAATTTGCAGGAAAGAGCGGGTGCTTTAGTTTCGGGATTCGATGCTGAGGTTGCAGATAAATTGCCGTTAACAAAACATGGAATTGTGGGTGCCGACAAGATCTGGGAGAACTATGCCTACTTTCTCTCGAGGGTGTTGCCAGCGGCAGAAAAAGCCGGAGTTAAAATGGCCCTTCATCCAGATGATCCTCCAGTACCCATTCTCCAAGGAATTGCCCGGATTTTTACCAACGCTAACTCCATTAGGAAAGCCTTGGCATTATCAAGTAGCCCATCACACGGACTTACATTTTGTCAAGGAACGTATACTACAATGGGTGAGGATGTGAAAAGTTTGATTCAAGAATTCGGAGGCAAGGGAAAAATCTTCTTCATCCATATTCGTGATGTAGAGGGTACCGCTTCTAATTTCAGAGAAACCTTCCATGATAATGGACCAACCGATATGGTAGACATGTACAGGGCCTATTCTGCTGTTGGTTTTACCGGACCAATTCGTTCAGATCACGTGCCCACCATGGCAGGAGAAAGCAATCAGCAACATGGCTACGAAATGAAAGGAAACCTTTTTGGCATTGGCTATATGAAAGGTATAATGGAAGCATTGAATATTAAAGAAGTTGAAACGTATATCTAAAATTAGACTATGAGTGTTGATCAATATAAAAAAGAAGTAGGGATGATGAACCTAGAGCGGTTAATCGAATTTCGTGAAGGAAAATCGAACGTAGATTTTCCAATTTCTAACAAAGAATTACTAAATAGGTACGAACAACTCTACACAGGTGCAATTAATGATGTACTTCGCGAATTTTGCCTCCTAAATCAAGCACTACCGGGTCATATTATCCCCCTTAGAGAATATAGAACCATTGCAGGCATAGCCTTTACCGTTAAAAGCGCACCAAATGCCATTGTGAGTGGTGAGATGGAATTTAGAACACAAATGTTAGATGCGATGCATGAGGATAGTTTTGTGATTTGGGATACCACTAACGATGCAAAGGCTACGCTTTGGGGGGGGGTAATGACCGCTACCGCTAAAGGGAAAAAAGTTAAAGCAGCCTGTATTGATGGAGGAATTAGAGATACACACCAAATTTTGGAAGCGGACTTTCCGGTATTTTATAAATACAGAATATCTAACGGGAGCTTGGGCCGCTGTTTAATTACACACTATCAAGTTACCCTTCAAATTGGCGACGTAACCATTAAGCCGGGCGATGTGGTAATTGGCGACATTGATGGCGTTCTCGTAGTACCAAGAGATATAGCCTATAATGTGCTACTAAGAGCCGAGCAAATTATTGAAAATGAGAAGAAGATTTTTGGATGGGTTCACGAAGGTAAGACCGTTCATGAAATTACTGAAAAAGGGGGTTATTTCTAATTTTCATTTAACCCCAGGTAATGAACTGCTAACTCACTATCCGAAGCCAAAGTGACAAATTTAGCAACCTAAATATAACCAAATAGCCTATATGAACACTATTTCTAAACAATTACTAATTTGTCTTTTTGCATTTTTTGCAATCGGTTGCAAGAGCGCCACGATCACACTCGATCCCCGTCCAAGTGGGCTGACTAATAATGAAGCCGCAAAAACCTACTACGTTTCTGAGTTAACTGGCTCAGATACTAATATTGGCTTATCACTTACAACTCCATTTAAAACCATCGCAAAGGCTACAGACCTTACCAGTTCAGGAGACATCGTAATGATTATGAATGGCAATTATGTGTCTACAAACGGACCGTTGCTAAATATCTTAAAATCTGGCGAGGAGGGAAAATACATCACCTACAAAGCTTATCCCGGGCATACGCCTAAATTATTGGCCTCGGGAAATGTATGGAATGCTGTTGTCGTGAATGCATCATATATCAGCATTGAAGATTTAGAACTTCAAGGGAACAATGCAAACCTTACTTTGGCTGATGCTCAAAATTCTTATTTACAATCTAGGGCGGCTACTCCTGTTTTTAATGCGAACTGGAACACCAATGCGATTTCTATTGCAAGTGCAAAAAATGTACATCATGTTACCATTAAAAATTGCAAAGTGCACGACTTCCCAGGTGGAGGTATAGGTGTTGGAGGAGCGGATTATGTAACGATTGAGGGCAATACGGTTTACAACAATTCCTGGTTCACCATGTATGCTACCAGTGGGATTAGCATATTAGGCCCTAAAGCAATTGATGCGGTCACCACATACAAGATGATTGTTCGGGGCAACATCTGTTACAATAACAAAACACAAGTTAACTGGAGAACAGCTAGTGGTAATGATCGTTTATCTGATGGTAATGGGATTATTATAGATGCAAACAATGGTACTCAAGGGACACCAGTTTATACAGGCAGAACGTTGGTTGAAAATAACGTTAGCTACTTCAACGGCGGCGGCGGTATACATGCTTTTCAAGCAGCAAGAGTAGATATAATTAATAATACCGCTTACAATAACGGACAAATTGTTGGCTATCCCGAAATTGATGCGCAGAGCGGTACTGACGTTAAAATTTATAATAACATCATGTATGCACGTACTACACTAGATCAAGTGAATGGCAAAGTTGGAACATGCAACTTAAATGATGCTTCGGCCGTATACGATTACAACATTTATTTTGGTCCGTCATTTAGAAATGGGACAAATGACAAAACCACTGATCCTAAATTTATGAATATGTCTACCAACCCATCGGTAGCAAATTTCTCTCTCCAAACCACTAGCCCCGCAATAAATGCAGGAACTCAGTTACTTTTTGCGCTAAAAGACATTCTGGGTGTTGCTCGACCAAAAAGCAATGCAGTGGATTGTGGCGCATACGAAGTCAATTAGTCCTATATCACTTAAAACTAGCCATTTAACCAAATAGATATGAACATGAATTTTACTAAAATGTTGACGCGCGAAGCAATTTATTTCTCAATTTAAGACACAATTAACCAAATATGAAATTAAAGCGAAACAAATTTTCAGCGGTCAATTCCGTAATGAGAATAATTTTCTTACTAATGTGCTTTTGCTTGCCTTGGGCAAATGGCCTTCTAGCAAAGGAGAACAATATCTCTTTCATAGCGAGTGTTCTAAAGGATAGGATCATCACCGGTACCGTAAAAGGGCCAGATGGTGTCGGTATACCTGGAGCAGGTGTTATAGTAAAGGGCACTAATGTAAGTGTGATTACGGACAACAATGGCAAATTCTCTATAAAAGTAGTGGATAACAATGCGGTTCTTGTAGTCACCACTATCGGGTTCAAGCCTCAAGAAGTAATTGTGGGCAACTCACAGATTTTAAACATTAACCTACAAGAAAGTAGTAATGAGCTAAAAGAGGTAACGATTAATGTCGGCTACGGTACCCAGAAAAAAGTAACCAGCGTTGGCGCACAATCGTCTATATCGACCAAAGATCTTACGCAGTCGCCAGTTGCGAACATCAGTAACTCGTTGGCCGGTCGCTTGCCAGGACTCTTTGCTGTTCAAGCGAGTGGTGAACCGGGTGCGGATAATTCGCAGATCTTTATTCGTGGTGTATCTACCTTCACTGGAAGTACATCTCCGCTGGTGCTGGTAGACGGGATACAGGTAGACAATTTTAATAGTATTGACCCAAATGAGATTGAGGGGGTTACCATACTTAAAGATGCTTCAACGACAGCCGTTTACGGCGTAAGGGGAGCAAATGGAGTTATTTTGGTAACTACAAAGAGAGGGAAAATAGGCACGCCTACCATTAACTATACCTTCGAAAATGCATTCAATAGCTTTACTGCCACGCCCGAAAAGATGGGTAGCTTTGATTTTGCCAACTCATTTAATCAGGCATTAAAAAATGATGCTTATGTGAGCAATAGTACGTATACTCCGCGTTATTCTGACAGTGATCTTGCAAAGTACAAATCTGGCGAAGACCCCGTTTTTTTCCCAAATATTGACTGGTATGATTTGATGGTTAAAGATGTTTCCCAACAGCGCCGACACAACTTATCGGTAAGGGGTGGAACGGATAAGGTAAAATATGCTATTTCAGCGGGTTTATTTAATCAAGAAGGTTTGTTTGATGATGCTGGGGTAAAAGCAGATTACGACCCTCAAATACGCTACGGACGGTACAATTTCAGATCTAATTTAGACTATACAATAAGTAAGCGTTTTCGCGCAGCATTAGACTTATCGAGTATCATCGAGAACAGGTCTGGAAATAATGCAAACACCAATTCCATTATGAATTTTTTAAATGGAGCAGCCCCAAACCTTTCTCCAGGTGTGGTTGATGGTAAGATTGTGTTATTTGAAGGATTCGGAAGTCCACTTACTACATTATATTCGGTAGGTTATAAAAATGACGTACGAAATTTGATTAACGGAAGTTTGCGTTTAGATCATGATCTGGATTTTATTACGAAAGGCCTAACCAGCCACGCATTAATAGCCTATCAAAATTCTAATCGAAAATTAAGTGAATATTCTAGAGTATTTGTGACTTACCGGGCAATAAAAAATCCTGATGGTACCATAGATTATCGTCAATTGGCCGACAATCAGCCCTTCAATTATAACCCTACCGATCCTGAACGAAACAGAAGAATTACGGGCGAGTTCGCGATAGATTATAAACGCACTTTTAACAGTCATACCGTTAGCGGTTTGCTGCTTTATAATCAAATAAAGTCTACAAACAGAGATTTCGCCTATTTAGTACCTAACTCTTATCAAAGTTATGTTAGTCGTTTAGATTACGATTACAAGGGTCGCTACCTTGCACAAATCAGTGCTTCTTATTATGGAACCGAAAACTTTGCTCCAAGCGAGCGGTTTGGTTTCTTTCCAGCCTATTCGATCGGGTGGGTGCCTAGCGAGGAGAAATTCTTTCCAAAGGGGGAACTAATTAATTTTCTAAAGATCCGGGGCTCTTACGGCGAGGTAGGAAATGATCAGCTAAGTGCAAACTTTTTAAGAGATCCAAACAGTAGATTCTTATATCGCGATCCTGCGTTTACAAGAAGAGGCCCTTACACAGTTGATGGTAGCTATCGATTTGGAGTATTTGGACAAAATTTAGCAAGTTATGAAGCCTTAAGAGAGGGAAGTGCTAGCAGTCCAAATTTAACCTGGGAAAGGGTAATCAAAACCAATATTGGGGTGGATCTTGTTGGTCTAAACAACAAATTAACCGTTACGTTAGACGCATTTAACACCACAACTGATAATATTTTGGCAGTTCCCAGAACAGTCTCTGCCCTTACCGGGATTGGTGCTGCTGCCGAAAATTTAGGCAAAATGACTAACAAAGGGTTTGAAGTGGAGATGGGCTTTAGAAATAATATAAGAGATTTCAATTACTTTATTAAGGGCAACTATTCATTTGCAAGAAACAAAATCATTTTTCAAGACGAACTGCCTCAAACTTTTGCCTATGCACAAAGAACAGGAAATATTGCAGGACAAAATTTTGGATTTATTGCTGAAGGATTTTTTAATACTTGGGAAGAAACAAATGATCAGAATAGGCCGCAATATACGTTTAGAGATGGTAATAGGATACAGCCGGGCGATGTGAGATATCGCGACGTTAATGGCGATGGACTTATAAATAACGATGACTCTGTTCCCATCGGTTATTCTTCTACTGTTCCAGAAATTATTTTTGGGCTATCGGTTGGCGGTAGCTGGAGAGGTCTTGATTTCTCAGCACTGTTTCAAGGAGCAAGTCATTTCTCTGTACCGTATACTAGACGGGCAAATCAGGCTTTCTTTGATGGTGATCCCTCTGCAGCCGCTAGCTACCTATCTGAAAGCTGGACTCAGGAAAGATACGAACAGGGGCTGCCAATTAGTTTCCCTCGCTTTGGAGTGGGAAACGGTGCCAGAGGTTTTAATAACTATTTGGGCTCAACCTTATGGATTGCGAATGCTGAATACCTTCGCTTAAAAAACGTGGAAATTGGCTACACTTTAAAACCGTCGCTTTTGTCTAAAGTTGGGTTAAAAACTACCAGGATTTACCTCAATGCTAACAATTTGATTACATGGAGCCACATGCTAAAAGGCATCGATCCAGAAGCTGCTAACCTCACTAGCATAAATGGAAACTTTGAAGCTTACGGCTTAGTAAGAACTGTAAACTTGGGTATAAATGTTAATTTTTAATCACAATAGATCATGAAAAGAACTATTAAAATACTTATCACTACCGCTTGTTTAATCTGTTTGTTATTTCCGTCTTGTAAGAAAAATTTTTTGGATAAAGCACCTGGGGTTGATATTAATGAGGATGTAATTTTCTCTGCAAAAGTGCAAACTGAAAAGTATATAGCTGGGATGTATCAACTGGGCATGCCATCGATTTTTGCCATGCGACCAGCCGATATGGGACTGGGTACTAATGCCGTTGCATCTACGTTGGGAATTCTAAGTACCTATGTAAATTTAGCGGGCATTACCGACGAAGCAATCAACTCTCAAAGTAATGACGCTGCTCCATCGGCTTGGAATAATGGGGGCGTTACCAATGCGAACATTCTTCAAGAAGATTTAAGGTACTATTTAAGATGGCAGGCCATTCGTACCGCCAATATCTTGTTAGAAAGAATAGACGAAGTTCCAGACGCAGATGTAACGTATAAAAATCAAGTTAAGGGAGAAGCACTTTTTTTTAGGGCGATCAATAATTTTGAAATGTTAAAGCGCTATGGAGGTTTTCCATTAGTGTTAAAACGTGTTACCTCGCTCGAGGAATCTAAGATTGAAAGAAGTACCTTCGAGACTTGTGTGAATTCTATCGTAAAAGATTGTGACGATGCGACTGCATTTTTGCCACTCGATCAGTCTGGAGCAACCAAAGGAAGGGCACAAAAAGGTGCTGCACTTGCTGTAAAGGCAAGGACATTATTATACGCAGCTAGTCCATTATTTAACACCGCAAGTCCGATTTCAAGTTTCGGAAATGCTGCAGATGATAAATTAATATGTTATGGTAATTATAGCCTTAACCGGTGGAAACTAGCTGCTGATGCAGCAAAAGAAGTTTTGATTTGGGCGCAGACTGCCGGATACTCATTAATAGACGATCCTGCAAAAAGAATCAATACTATCTCACCAACTGTGGTTAATTTAGTAGTTGGTAATTATCGCGACTCATGGGAAAGAAACGACAACAGCGAGATCATCATTGCCAATAAAACTTGGGGTAGTAAAAGTGCGGGTCAATTTCCACTACCCATGCTTTTGCCGAGATCAGAATTTGTTCCCAACTCGGGGGCAGGATGGAATGGACCATCGATTACGTTCAATTTTGTACGCAAATTCGAGAAGAGATCTACCGGGCTCCCTCAAGATTGGAACTACGCAGGAGGCAATGACCTGATGCAAAAATATGGTGAACTCGATCCACGTTTCGCGCAATCTGTAATATTTACCGGTGCTCGTATGCACAAAGCTGTTGTACGCACACCTATTGGCGAGCATACGCCATCCAAGTCAGCGCTTAACTCTTGCCAAGGTGGCCATTGGAACCTAAAGTTTGTTAACGACGGTATTGATGGCGGAACGGGTTTAGAAGTGAATTGCCCTATTCTTAGACTTAACGAAATGTATTTGGCCTATGCCGAAGCCATGAATGAGTTTGAAGGACCTGGTAACGCAACCGCTCTTGATATTACGGGAGCGAATATTTTAACAGCACAACTACCTATTATTCCAAATTCAGCGCTAGACGCAGTTAACAAGATTCGGTTGCGTTCTGCAATGCCACCTATTAGCACCACAAGTACGGCTGATTTAAGAAAACGCATTCATAACGAATGGGACATTGAAATGTATATGGAAGACCACCGACTGTGGAACTGCAGAAGATGGTTAGAAGCGGAGATTGATGGAAATTTAAAGGGAGCCGTGTGGGGGCTGGTAATCAATAAGTTAAATGATGTTACACCTTATCCCACAGCGTTTAGCTATAGACCATTTGTGTTTATGACCCGTTCATTTCCAACGAGGCTTTATTTGCATCCGTTTGTTCTGACTGAGGTTCAAAAAGGAAATCTCAAGCAAAATCCAGGGTGGTAATTAATCCTTAACTATTACATCTTCAATTATTACCTAAACAATTTGTAAATGAAACTTAAGCCAACATTATATATTTTATCTACCCTCGCATTGGTAACGGTTGCAAATCCGCTCATAGCGCAGCAGAAAGACACCGTTACCACTAAAACTGAAGTAATAAGTTTTAAAACTGCCGCCAGACCCATTGGTTATGGTTTTCAACCAAAGAATTATACAACGGGAGCGATATCTTCCGTACATGGAGAAGAATTTAGAGATGCCTTTAATATCAGAATAGGGAATGCGCTCCTAGGAAGGCTTCCTGGATTAACGATTAGACAGAACGGATTTGAACCTGGTGCAAGTAGTACTTCTCTAACGATTAGGGGGACCAATACCTATGGGTTTAGTAATGCTCCGCTGGTAATGTTAGACGGATTTATGTCGGACTTTGACCAGCTAGTGCCCGAAGAAATTGAGGATATCTCTATTTTAAAAGATGCCAGTGCAACTGCGGTTTATGGATTACGAGCAGCAAATGGCGTGGTATTAGTCACCACGAAAATAGGTAAAATTCAACCCTTGGCTATCAATTTTAGCACCCAATATGGTTTTCAAAATCCGGTGTCTACCCCGCGTTTTTTAGATTCATATAGTTATGCCTTTCTTTTAAACGAGGCCAGGCGAAACGACGGCCTAGGCGAGTTATATACTAGCAGCGATCTCCAGACCTTTTCCAGTAAATCAGATCCTATCAATTTTGCAAACGTGGATTGGTACAATGAGGTGTTTAGGAATGCAGCCCCACAGTCAAATACAAACCTTAATTTTAAAGGGGGTACATCCATAGTTCGCTATTTTGCCTCCTTGAATGCACTGGTATCGGATGGCTTATATAAGAATTTTGGAGATGATAATGAAGAAAGTAGCAATTCTAAATACAGTCGCCTTAATTTCAGGTCCAATATCGATATTTCGCTAAACAAGAACCTTTCGGCACAATTGAACTTAGGAGCAGGGGTCGAAGACAAAAAGAATCCAGGAGAATTAACGACCATCAATACGATAAATCTATTGGATCGGATCACGCCAAATTCTTTTCCAGTACGCTTGGCCAATGGTTCGTTGGCGGGAAATAACCTTTTAAGTAATCCGGTTGGTGATCTACTGAGTACCGGTTTTTCGACCTCCAATAGTACCACTTTGCAGGCATCCTTTAGGCTCAATCAAGTATTAGATATGATCACTCCGGGGTTGAAAGCAAGTGCCGCAATTTCCTTCAATAGTTTTTTTTCGGGCCTATCCAATAAAAGAAAAACCTATGCACGCTTCTCTACCGGAACTACTTCAACTCAATTCGGACAAAATACGAGCTTAGTGGGTACAGAAGGCGTACAGAGCCAATTGTCAAACAACGCTGTGCAAGCCTTATTAACGTATAATCGTGTTTTCGGCAAACACGATGTTTCTGCAATGACTGTTTTTAATTCTGATTATTTTCTCATTAATAAGGCTTATCCTGGAACAAACGCCGCCGGTAATGATATTCCCTATAAAACAAACGGCGTATCTACAAGAGTTACCTATGTAAATAACGAGAAGTATATTGTCGAATTTTCAGGCGCATATCAAGGAAGCAATGCTTTTGCCAAGGGCAAGCGTTATGGTTTTACTCCAGCAGGGTCTGTCGGCTGGATCATTTCTAAGGAAAATTTTTTAAAGGACAGTAAGGTTATCGAATTTTTAAAGCTAAGAGGTTCTTATGGTTTTGTGGGGAATGAAAATATAGGTGGATTAAGATTCGGATATGCACAAAGATATCCATTTGTTGATGGTTATATTTTTACCGGAACCTCGAAACTAGGTGCAATAACAGAAGGTCAAAGGGCAAATCCAAATCTTACTTGGGAAAAGGAAAAGAAATCGAATATTGGGTTTGAAATGAACTTTGCTAATGGCTTTGGGCTAGCCATGGACGTATTCCAAAACAACAGGTTTGATATCTTGGATAGACCAAATACCACAATCCCAGCCATACTGGGCTACAATGGTTTACCAGAGACTAATTTAGGCAAAGTTAAAAACAAGGGACTAGAGGCGCTCTTGTCTTACCATAGCAACGAAGCAAAAAAACTGCGATTTAATTTTAACGCTCAAGCCTCTTATAACGAAAACGAAATCGTGTTTAACGATGAGCTTACCCAAATAAATAAAGCAAGGATAACAACGGGTATGCCGATAGGGTATGGATTTGGATTGGAAGCAATTGGCTTCTTTACTGATGCGGATGTGAATAATAATGCCATTGCCCGCCCAATTGGCTTGATCATCAAACCCGGTGATATCAAATACCGAGATATTGGTGGTCCTTTAGGCGTACCTGATGGTATCATCGACGATAATGATAGTACGCCTATTGGTAACTATAATTTACCTGATTGGACATTCTCCTTACAAACAGGTGTGAGCTATAAAGCGGTAGATTTAAATCTTATATTTCAAGGGGTAACTGGAATAAACTTAAATCTAAGTGGAAACAGGTATTATGCTTTTCAGAATAATGGTAAGGTCTCAGAAATCGCGCTAAACAGATGGACACCAGAAACGGCTGCTACGGCAACCTATCCAAGGCTCTCTTCATCCGATAATACCAATAACTTCAATCGTTTTTCTTCTTTTTGGAGAAGAGATGCTAGCTATATTAAATTGAGAAGTGCAGAAATCGGGTATACCATCCCGGCGAGTGCATTGAAAAAATTACGCTTGCAAAAAACCCGATTATTTATTAATGGCACTAACTTATTCTCGTTAGATCATTTAGAAGAAGCAGACGTAGAGGCTTTAGGCGGTTATCCGGCTTTACGAACGGTTTCACTCGGACTTAACTTACATTTTTAGTTAACTGGATCACTGAACATATACTATTATTAAAAAATACGATAATGAAGATCAAAAATACCAACTATATATTTCTTATTGTGCTGCTGATATGCGGTTCGTGCCAAAAATTGGATCGAGAGTTAGATACTGATTTGACTAAAGATCAATTAGAAACCACCTTTAATAGCTTGCAAAGCCTGTTAACGGGTGTTTATTCGACCCTCCCATATGGTCTAACCCAATTGGATAGGGCAACGATGGCATCGGCCACAGACGAAGCGGAATTTACCAATGAGATAAATCGCGTTCAACTTATTAATCAAGGTGCTTGGACGGCAACTAATAATCCAGCGGACGTTTGGGGTGCATTTTACCAAGGAATTCGAAGAGCCAATCTATTCTTAGAAACAGCAGATCCAGCAAAGGTAAACTTAGATATATTTAAGGGAACTGCGAATTATCAAATTCGGATTGATGAAATAAAACGCTGGGAATTTGAAGCTCGGTTTTTGAGGGCATTTTATTATTTCGAGTTAACCAAACGCTATGGAGGGGTTCCAATAATCACCGATTTAGTAGACGAAAATGATGTTGCTAACCTTAAAAGAAGCACATTAGAAGAGTGTATAAAATTTATTGTTGACGAGTGTGATGTGGCTGCTGCCGGCTTGCCAGTCTCATCGGGTGCTTATGCAACGGTTGAACAAGGCCGGGCTACAAAAGCGGCCGCATTGGCCTTAAAGTCTAGAGTGCTGTTGTATGCCGCTAGCGATTTGTTTAATAATGCTTCCTGGGCTGCTGCCTATGCTCAACCGCAACTCATTTCGTTGCCAGCTGGCGATCGTGAACTCAGATGGAAGGCAGCAGCCGACGCAGCAAAAGCCGTTATCGACTTGCAAGCCGTTCCCGTACTCAATGTTAATACTAATTACCGAACATTATTTACCACCCCCTATGCTACAGGAGTTATTTTTGCCAGGAGAACCGAAGCAAATAACGAGTTTGAACTTGCTAATTTTTCAGTAGGGTTCGATCGCGGGCAAGGAGGGATTACGCCAAGCCAAAATCTTGTGGATGATTATGAAATCAGAATTGGCACCACATGGGTCGATTTTGATTGGAATGATGCGACCCATCGTGCAGCTCCCTATGCCAATAGAGATCCAAGACTAGCCTTAACCGTGGTTACCAATGGGTCCTCTTTTCAATCAAGAGCCGTCCCAATCCAAACCTTTCCAGGCGGTGTTGATGGAGCGCCTAAGCCAAACGCAACTAAAACAGGCTACTATTTACGGAAGTATGTAAATGAATCGACTAATTTAACTACTGGTGTCGGAAACGCGGTACACAGTTGGATCTACTTTCGTATCGAAGAAATTTTCTTAAACTACGCAGAGGCACTAAACGAATATGCACCTGGAAATGCTAATATAAAGGTGTATTACGATCGAGTGAGAACCAGAGCGGGTGTTGGTCTATCGGGCTTAAGTACAGCAGAAACTCAGACAAAGGTGAGAGACCGAATTCGTCGTGAACGAAGAATTGAGTTTGCTTTTGAAGATCATAGAGCTTGGGATACCCGTAGGTGGATGACCGCTACAACGGTATTGAATACTCCGTTAAGGGGTATAAACGTTGCTAATACGAGTCCTGCTCCAACGTATACCCCTTTTGATTTGGAAGCTAGAGCATTTACCCCAAAAATGTACTTGTTTCCTATTCCACTCAACGAATTAAATATTGCCAAAGGCTTGGTTCAAAATCCACTTTGGTAGGTACAATTTATTAATTAGAATGAAAATGATGAAGATATTTAGAGTTATACCGATGTTAACAGCCATCGCTGTGCTGCTTTTCTCCTGTGAAAAAGAAGAGCGTATTGTTGATGCAAACTACCTCCCGCAACAAGTTTATTTGCCAGCAGCTAATCCAAGTAATGCCCCAACTGGTGTTTACTTTGTAAATTCGGTTGCCGTTCCTGGTCAAACATTTCGATACGTTGTCGATCTTCCAAACAATAAATTTACCATCCCATTAGCCGTTTACCGTTCGGGTGTAGATAGGAAGGGAACCGTTACCGCTAACCTAACGGTGAACTCAGATACAGTTTCGAAACTGTTACAGGTGCAAGGAAAGTTCCCAGCTGGTACCGAGGCATTACCTTCAGATAAATTTGCGTTAACACCCACAGTTTTCATTGGCGATGGAGCAGATATATCTACCTTTTCTTTACAGGTAGACCTCAATCATTTAAGAGCAAATCTGGCAAAAAAATTTGTAATTGCGGTAAAAATCTCAACTAGCTCGGTAGGCATAGGCAAATTGAGTGATGCAGTTATTTTAATTGATCCTGCTTTTCTAAGCCCAACCGCAAACTTCACAACAACAACAACAAGCGGCAAAATTCTCAACGTTTCAAATACCTCATTAAATGCCGTTTCATACGCTTGGAATTATGGCGACGGAACCCCTGTTTCCACAAAAAAGGATGATCCGCATACCTACGCGGCCGCAGGTACTTATGATGTAACACTAACCGCTTTCGGCCCTTTAGGAGACGCAAATAAGTCGGTGAAAACGATTTCTGTGTTAATTAATTAAATCGACTTAAAAATAAGCTGTCGTATGTTAGAAAGGAGGCAATTCATTAAAATGTGTCTATAGCTGGAAGTAGTCTGTTACTTGGGCCATCTATTATGCAGCCAATAGCTTTTTTACCGGCTCGCCAAATGATAAGGTAGTTTTAGGCATCATGGGAGTCAATAGTCGAGGAGATTTTTTGGCTAAGGATTTCGCAAAATTACCCAATATGGAGATCGCGTACGTCTGTGATCCAGACACAAAAGTATTAGCCAGGACCATCGCTTCGATAGAGATGGCTACTGGTAAAAACCACAGGGATTTGCCGATGTAAGAAAAATGTTGGAAAGGAAAGATTTCGATGGCATGGCTATCGCGGCACCCGATCATTGGCATGCACCTGCGGCAATTATGGCATTACATGTAGGCAAGAGCGTATAAGTAGAAAAGCCTTGCAGTCATAATCCAAGAGAAGGGGAAATACTTGTAGAAGCGAGTTTAAAATATAAAGGACTTGTTCAGATGGGTAGCCAAAGTCGGAGTTTCGATAACGTGAAAGAGATGATCAAAAAGCTTCATACTGGCGCCATTGGTAGAGTATATTGTGCCAGAGGATGGTACACAAATACGAGATTATCTATTGGGAGAGGTACATTCCGGACCTGTAAGCAGTCCATCCTCAAAAACCATCTCAAACTGGGGGCTAAGGGAAGTAAGATCATAAAAGTCACTCGCTTTATGACCAAAATCGAGGAAGAAATTATCAATAATATCTGGCAGCCAATACCAGCTTGGGCCCATATCAAATACATAGCCATTTTCTGTTGCAAACTGTCTGGCTCTTCGTCCGCGTTGAGGATGCTTTTCATAAACATGCACTTCATTACCAGCTTGCGCGGCATAAGCTGTCGCCGAAAGACCGGAGATTCCTGCACCAATGGTAGCTATCGTCTTTTTTGAATCTGATATGTGCATAAAGGTGTATTAGCGATTGTCGAATTCAGCTTCTTAGTTTCCCCTATAGGTAGAATAACCATAAGGACTCAAGGTGATCGGTACATGACAATGCTGATCATCTTTTATTTCAAAAACCACTTCAATGAAAGGATAAAAAGAATTCTGTTTTAAGCTTTTGAAATAGGGTTCAATAAAATACGTCAATTTAAAAATCGATTTATTTTCTTTCATAAGGTAAAAAGTTTAGTATGCATCCTTCTGATTTGTTTTACTTTCGGCGATAAATTTCCATATGACATCAGCAGTTTGTTTTTCTAGCCTGATCAGCACGCCGGAAGCAGGCAGTCCCGGGGATATGTCAAGTATGTGACTAGAGAATTGAAATTTTTGATTCTGAGCAATACCAGAAAGTGTAAAAAAGCCAACTAAAATAACTAAAAGTGAAAGTTTTTTAAACGTAATTTATATTTTAATTATTTTTTAATAAAAAATCATTGTAAGCAACATGGATAAGCTGATCTGGTTCTATATTTTTAGCATATATAGCTTGATGAAAGCGATCCAATTTCTGAAGTATTTTAATCAATTGTGTTTTTTCAGCATCACTAAGGTTTCCGGTAACAATTTGACTGGCTTGCTTTATTTTCCCCATAATTTCTTCCAGTGCTTCAATTCCCTTAGCTGTAATAGAAATGATTTTACTCCTTTTATCTGCTGAAGAATCGCTTTGTTGTATCCAGCCTTGACCAATCAGTCGGTTGATAATTTGCATACCTACAGGTTTTTCTTGGATGTTCTTTTTAATCAACTCTGTTTTTGTCATTGATCCAAAGGCTTTTAGGTTAATTAAATATATAAAATCTTCTTGAGTGCTGAATGCCGAATCGTGTATGGCGGATTTGGAGTAGGTTTTTGCATATCTGTTAAGGTGAACAATTAAGGTGCTGATTTCGCTCTCCGGAATCCTGCCATTTTCCTTTCCTTCCCAATCGAGCTCATTGTATAAATGGTCTGTTTTTCTCTCATTATCATAAATCCAACTTTTAAACCCTGTCAGATCTTTTGTATGAGATTTGGAATCCACCATAGTGTCAAATTTTTCAATAAGGTCGATAACTTGTTTAATGAGCTGATAGTTCATGATAAAAAATAAATTTATTTTAGTTTACAAATATACTATAATATCAAATTATAGTATTATTAAAAACTAAATAATACATTTGTGTACTAATTTTTTGTTTTTTAGTATATAATTGTATTAATATTTAATTGCGTTAAAATTTGCAATATCAAGTTGCAACAGACTTCAATACCACATACCAAACTATGATTTTCAATGAATAATAATAACAATATCCAAATAACAACTGACTTTGAAGCCGCTGTACATGCGTCTTTCTTCGATACACCAATGCGGGTTGATGCATTTGAATTAGATGACGATACTAAAATCGAATTGATACAAAAGCACTTTGCTGCTATCATGCACACACTCGGTCTTGATCTGAGCGATGATAGCCTAAAGGATACTCCGAAAAGGGTAGCAAAAATGTACGTCAAAGAAATATTCAGGGGGCTTAATCCGGAAAATAAACCGGTTGTAACATTGTTTAAAAATCCATTTAGCTACAACCAGATGTTGGTGGAGAGAAACATAAGTGTTTACAGCAATTGTGAGCATCATTTTGTTCCTATCGTTGGTAAAGCACATGTAGCTTATTTTAGCAACGGGCAAGTCATCGGTTTGTCTAAATTGAACCGGATTGTACAGTATTGCTCACAACGGCCGCAAATACAAGAAAGACTCACTAAGCAGATCGCCGACATGATAAAAGAATCGTTGGGAACAGAAGACGTTGCAGTTATTGTTGATGCGCATCACCACTGTGTATCCAGCCGTGGGATAAGGGATACCGGTAGCAGTACATTAACAGCCGAATATTGTGGCCGTTTTTTGGATCCTGATGTAAAAAATGATTTTTTAAGACATATAGGATGATGAACTTTGAGGGAAAAAATGTATTGGTGGTCGGTGGGAGTTCTGGTATAGGGCTTTCGCTGGTCAGGTTACTGGTTATAAATGGCGCAACTGTTTATAACATATCCAGAACTAAGAATGTCAGTTGGCCTGAAGGTATTATGCACTTGTCCCTAGATGTTCTTGGAGATGTTAGGGCTATAGCAGACTTTCTTCCTGAGCAATTACATGGTTTGGTGTATTCGGTGGGTAGCATTAACCTGAAGCCATTTGCCCGGTTAACCGAGGAAGATTTTCTAAACGACTACAGGATTAATGTATTGGGTGCGGCTAAGGTTATTTATCAGGCCATCAAATCGCTTAAAGCAGCGCAAAGCGCATCATTAGTGCTCATCAGTTCAGCGGCCTCACGCTCAGGTATGAGTTTCCATGCCAGCGTAGCTGCTGCAAAGGGGGCTGTAGAGGGCATGGCGTTATCACTTGCTGCCGAACTGGCGCCTATAGGTATAAGGGTAAATGTGATAGCGCCCTCCCTTACCGATACCCCATTAGCACAAAAAATTTTGAGTACCACCGAGCGAAGGGAAGCTGCTGGTAAACGGCATCCTCTGGGGAGGTATGGTTTGCCGGAAGATATTAGTTCGGCGATAGCTTTTCTGTTGGCCGATGAATCGAGCTGGATGACTGGTCAGGTTATCGGTATAGATGGTGGTTTGGTTAAATTAAAGATAAATTAAGATGATAGAAATCAAAAGTAGTCACATTTCTGAAATGGAGAATCACTATAGGATCAGCCTGATCAATAGTTTGGTTGGCTATAAATCGCTAAATTTATTGGGTACCATTAGTAATGATGGCGTTACTAATCTGAGTTTAATTAGTTCGGCTTTTCATTTGGGGGCGAATCCTCCACTTTTAGGCATGGTAATCAGACCTGAACGTGGACATAACGATACCCTTAGCAACATTAAGTCAACTGGCCAATATACTTTAAATAATGTATTGCCCCAATGGTATAAGCAGGCGCATCAAACCAGTGCAAGCTATCCCTCTGGTGTATCGGAATTTGATTGCTGTGGGTTTAAAAAATATTACGTGCCTGGCTTTAAGGCACCTTTTGTGTTTCAATCTACAGTTCGCATTGGCTTGGAACTCGTAGAGATCATCGACATTGAAATGAATGGTACAACCATCGTGATTGGCGAAATTGTTCAAATATTAGCTAATGATTTCCTGATTGAAGAAGATGGCAATCTGGATCATGTCAAGGCTGGAACAATGACCGTTTCTGGTTTGGATAGTTACTTTCTTCCCGAGATTGTCGGCCGGTTAGAATATGCGAAACCAGGAAAAGAACCTCAAGAATTAATAAGGTAAATGCATGAAGATAAGGATGCGGATGTGATTATCATTGGCGCGGGATTAGCCGGCCTTACCGCTGCCAAAGTTTTAAAGACAGCAGGTAAATCGATTAAGATATTGGAAGCCTCCGATAAGGTAGGTGGGCGGATTAAAACAGACGAAGTAAATGGGTTTTTACTTGACAGGGGATTCCAAGTTTTGCTTACTGCTTACCCGGAAGCAAAACGTTTTTTAGACTATACGGCACTTGATCTTTGCAGATTTGATCCTGGCGCACTGATTTTATCCAAAACTGGTATAAGTAGTGTTGGCGATCTATAATTAAAATAGTTAGATCCAATTGGGATGGATACAAATATCACTATATTTAAGTATATGAGAATATTGTTAACAGGCGCTACAGGTTACATCGCTCAGCGATTGCTGCCTGTTTTACTTGAAAATGGGCACCAAGTGATTTGTTGCGTTCGGGATAAAAGCCGATTTGATAAAAGTAAATATGCCGGGTTTGATTTAGAAGTTGTTGAGGTGGATTTCCTGAACAAGGACAGTCTTGACCATGTACCTACAGCTATTGATGTAGCCTATTACCTCATGCATTCCATGTCAGCAACAAAGGGTGATTTTTCTGAAGCTGAGCTGTCGACAGCAAATAATTTTAAAAGCATCATAGAACGCAGCTCTACAAAACAAGTTATCTTTTTAAGTGGAATTGTGAATAGTGCACATTTGTCGAAACATTTAAATTCACGCCTGAGTGTTGAGGAGGCCTTGCAATCGCATAAGTATGCCTTAACTACTTTACGGGCGGGGATTATTGTAGGTTCGGGAAGTGCCAGTTTTGAAATTATCAGAGACCTTGTAGAGAAACTCCCTGTAATGATTGCACCTAAGTGGATCAATACACGTTGTCAGCCTATAGGTATTCGCGATGTACTTCATTTTCTTGAAGGTGTGCTGATGCAGGATTATGCTTTCAACAAAGCATATGATATCGGCGGGCCCGAGGTGATCACTTACAAGGCGATGCTCTTGCGTTTCGCTAAAGTGAGGGGATTGAAGCGATGGATTTTTTCCATACCCGTAATGACACCAAAGCTTTCTTCCTATTGGCTATATTTTGTGACCTCAGTTTCTTACCCTTTGGCTGGCAGTCTGGTGGAGAGTATGAAGGTTGATGTGGTGGCAAAGCCAAACGATCTGCAAGAAAGATTAAACATTAAGCCCGTTACCTATGAGCAGTCGATCGAATTAGCTTTTGATAAAATAGAACAAAACCAAGTCATCTCAAGCTGGAAGGATGCGATGAATGGATATGTTTATCCTGATCGGTTTAAAAAACTCATTGAAGTTCCTCAGGAAGGCTGCTTTAAAGATGTGCGATCAATGAAGGTAGATGATCCGGAACACGTATTGAACAATGTTTGGGCCATAGGTGGCGAAAAGGGCTGGTATTATGCAAATTGGCTTTGGGGTATTCGGGGCTTCCTGGATAAGTTATTTGGCGGAGTAGGATTGCAAAGGGGGAGAACAAATTCCAATACACTATCGACGGGAAGTGTAATTGATTTCTGGAGAGTAATTCTTGCGGATAAAAAGGATAGGCGGTTATTGTTGTATGCAGAGATGAAGTTGCCTGGTGAAGCTTGGCTTGAATTTAAAATAGATAAGGAAAATAGGTTTATACAAACGGCTACTTTTCGACCTTTAGGTCTCAAAGGTAGGTTATATTGGTATGCAGTTTTGCCTTTTCATGCTTTTATTTTTAAAGGAATGATGAAGAATATTGTTGGTTATCATGTCTCTTCATAGGCTATTTATAGGATCAGGTAGCCTTGTTATTTATAAGCGTTTTATGTAAATTTGATATAGTTTTAAGGTCAACATTTAATGGGCAAAAAAAATCAAACATTTGATCAAGCTGAATTGGAACTTTTAAAAGAAGGGCTAAAACGCAGCTATAAAGAATGCTTTGAAATGGCTACTCGTTTGTATAAATACAACAGACCATGAGTAAGGCTTCTATATCCCATAAACCATTTATCAGCAAATAATTTGTGGATGTCTTTGATGAAGATATATTAAATTTTTGGAGAGCTCTTCAGGAATATAAGGTTAAGTATATCATGGTTGGTGGTTATGCTGGCAATTTACGTGGTTACTACTGATCGAATAACCGATTAGCATCCAGATCAGCCATGCGGCGATGACGGCAAAAAGCAGTGAGCCGGAAACCAGGCCGGACAAATCATATCCGCCACTTTTGCCACCGTCATGTAGAATCAAGCTTAGAAAGGAGAATGGAACGATCAAAAATGAGAGTTTCAAAATGAACTTGCTCGTGCTGGTCATCGCTTTATGATTATTTTAAATGGTGTTGCTGTTCGTGACGATAAACTGATTATTTATATATGGTTCTGATGACCGAATCGAGATCTGAAGCGCTCTGTACAATCATTTTTGCCGCATCATGTAAGTCTGCGGCATTCGTTGAATCTTGTATAATTCTTCCAAGCCCCAGAATGTTCGCTACATGTATTCTTATTGTATGGGAATTGTCTACTTTTGCCTGTTGGAGTTCGTCACTGATTTTTAGCAGTTCGGTAATATCATGTCCAATACAAAATATCCCTAAAGGGGTTCCCTGCTCATCGAACATGGCTTTGTATTCCCACTTGGTAACAATATATCCGCCGTGCCCATCATTTTTCCTTAATGTTGCAGGAAATACGGATTCCGGATACATGAATGCCATCTGTGAAACGATTTTACAGGTGTTTTGGTCATCAGGGTGAATGGTTACTGCATAATGCTTGCCTACAAGATTACCATGAATGGGCTGGAAAATGTCTCCGTATCGCTTATTCAGATAGCTATAGTTCGAATGCATATCTACAGCGATCAGATAGTAGGTTCCTGATTCCCCGAGCAGGGTTTTTATTTCATCGAATTGTTTCATAATTTCACAGACGAGGTCTTTTATTCTATGCATGAATTGTGCCAGTGATGCGATATGATGATGATTTCCGTCTGCCGGGAGGTTGTCACTGTACTCACTCTCGCTAAATTAGATGATAAAAAAGCAAACATCGAAAATTCTCTTTTTAAGATCAGGAATTCCGGTTCGAGTTGATGACCGTCGTCACTAAAACTGTCCGGGTAACATAGTGCATTTATTTGCCGATATGAGCAATTTTTTAGCAATTGTATTCTTTGTGTTAGATAAAACAATCCATTTTAACATATTTGTTTAATACATCAAACCAATCCTTAGCTATGTTTAATTCTACAGTTTATGTTCAGAGAAGGGCAGTGCTCCGTAAAAAGTTCCATACGGGTATTTTATTGTTTATGGGCAATGGTGAAAGTCCGATGAATTATGCCCATAATCCTTATCATTTCCGGCAGGATAGCAGCTTTCTCTATTATTTTGGTGTCAATGATCCCGATCTGATCGCAATTGTCGATCTTGATGAAGATCGTGATATGGTGTTTGGTGCGGAAATGTCCATTGACGACCTGGTATGGATGGGCCGGCAGGAATCGCTGCAAGGTAAATGTGCAAAGGCGGGAATAACGCAGCTTGCTCTTCCGGAAAAACTTGTGGGATATCTGAGGCAAGCAAAACTGAAAGGGAGGGAAATTCATTTTCTTCCACCTTACCGCGCAGAAAACAAAATTACACTTTCGCGATTGCTCGACCTGAATGTACACCAGGTTGCGGATTTTTTCTCTACGGATTTAGTTAGGGCCGTGGCAGCACAGCGGTCGGTTAAAGCTGTCGAAGAAATAGCCGAGCTAGACAAAGCAGCATCTATTTCTGCCGATATTCAACTGATGGTGATGCAAAGCACTAAACCTGGGATGTACGAGCGTGAAATTGCCGCAGAAATTCATGCGGCGGCCCTGCGATCTGGTGGAAACCTGGCCTATCCCGTAATCCTAACTGTAAACGGAGAAATCCTGCACAACTATTATCGCGGAAATATCCTTGAGGAAGGTAAGCTTGTCCTGAATGATTCTGGAGTGGAAACCGCCATGGGTTATGCGGGCGACCTAACCAGGACTTTTCCTGTATCCAAGACATTTACTGCTGATCAAAAGGAGGTTTATGATATTGTCCTCAATGCTTATCGCCATGCATCAAGCATGCTTACTCCCGGTGTGCGCTACCTGGACATTCACCTGGAATCCTGTAAGCAGCTAGTGCTCGGACTCAAAGATATGGGGTTAATGAAAGGAGATGCAGAGGATGCCGTTGCTGCGGGTGCCCATACTCTGTTTTTTCAATGCGGCACAGGACATATGATGGGACTGGATGTGCATGACATGGAAGATCTTGGTGAACAATATGTAGGCTATACCGACACTTTAAAAAAGAATACCACCAAGTTTGGACTAAAATCCCTGCGTATGGGAAAAGCACTTGAGGCCGGTTATGTGATGACCGTCGAACCTGGAATATATTTTAATAAAGAATTATTGGACCGTTACCATTTAGCAGGCAGTTTTTCCGAATTTATCAATTATGAAGCAGTAGAAAAGTTTCGCGATTTCGGAGGCATACGAATAGAAGATGACTTCCTGGTTTTAGAAACCGGTGCGAGAATGCTAGGTAAACACCTGGCCATCACCACAGCAGAAATAGAACAAATCAGGGCAGATTCCTATTAACGAAGTTCAGCGCACCATATTAGGTGCAATTCCGGGTTAAATTGGTTAATATCAGATCATAATTAAGTTTCGTCTTGCTTTAACTTTGAAAGCAAGGATATACTTATGAAAAGATATTTTTACCATTTACTACTCATGTGTTCATTACCAGTCGGCAGTATTGCGCAGCAAAAGATCAATCCACTGCTATACGAGCAGACCAGCGAAATGGGGACCACCATCGTTTGTTACCAGCAAGACCTGAAAGCGGTAAGGGATTTTTATTCGCCCTACCACAACAGGGGCTTCTATCCTGAAATCCGCTACGTCTACCATTCTCCCGAACAACGAAGCCGTCTGATCGAACTGAATACCAACTGCCTGAAAAAAATGCAGCAAATGGACTTCAACAGCTTTAGTGTATACGGTAAAGTGGATTATCTCCTGTTAAGTAAGGAGATCCAAGCCGATCTGGTACGTCTGGAGCAGGAGCAAAAGGAAGATGCTTCCATTGCCATCTACCTTCCTTTTGCGGCGGACATTTATGCGATGGAGAAGGAGCGGAGAAGGGGAAATACCATCGATGCGCCAGTCATGGCTGCGAGGATCAATGTCACCTTGAAAAAGGTGAGGACGACTTTAGCCACGCTGAAAAAGAACGCAAAGCCCACAAAAGAACAAACGGGGGTCCTGCTTGCCGCAATAGAAGGACTCAAAAGTAGGTTGAGCGGGTTCTTTAATTTTTATCAGGGTTATGATCCTGCTTTCAGCTGGTGGATTCCGAAACCTTATGAAGCCTTGGATAAAGCCCTTGATGAATTCGCCTTGTCGCTGAGCATGAAACCTGAAAATGAAACTGTTGTGAAAACTGATGCTGCAAAAGATACAGACTACGGCATCAAAGGAACGCCAATTGGCCAGCAGGCCCTTCTGGCACAGCTTAAGGCAGAATTCATCCCTTATGCACCTGAAGATCTGGTCAAAATCGCGGAAAAGGAGTTTGCGTTCTGCGACAGTGAGCTGCTGAAAGCCTCCTCAGAGATGGGTTTTGGAAATGACTGGAAAAAGGCGCAGGAAAAAGTGAAGCAAAGTTATGTCGCTCCGGGTAAACAGCCGGAACTGATTGTCAGACTGCAGAATGATGCGCTCGACTTTATCCGGAAAAACGACCTGATCCAGATCCCTGCATTGGCAGAGGAAACCTGGGGGATGGTCATGATGTCCGCCGAACGGCAACTGGTGAACCCTTTCTTTACAGGTGGTCGTGAAATCAGTATTTCCTATCCTACATCGACAATGAAAGAGGAAGATAAGCTGATGAGCATGCGGGGCAATAACCCTTACTTTTCACGTGGCACGGTGCAGCATGAATTGCTTCCCGGGCATCACCTGCAATATTATATGAACAGCCGCTACAAAAATTACCGTGAGCTTTTCACCACACCTTTTGGTGTGGAAGGCTGGACTTTATACTGGGAGTTGCTCCTGTATGACAAAGGCTTCGCGAAAACACCTGAAGAACGGATCGGAATGTTGTTCTGGCGTATGCACCGTTGTGCTAGGATCATCTTTTCCCTGAACTACCACCTGGGGAAATGGTCGCCCGGACAATGTGTTGATTTTCTGGTCGACCGTGTAGGCCATGAGCCTGCAAATGCGGAAGGAGAGGTGCGCAGATCTTTTGAAGGTGGTTATAGTCCTTTGTATCAGATCGCCTATATGATCGGTGGACTGCAGTTGATGGCGATGAAAAACGAGCTGGTGGATCAGGGGAAAATGAGCTACAATGAGTTCCATGAAAGGGTGATGAAAGAAAACCTGATCCCGATGGAGCTCGTCCGTGCTACGCTCACCGAACAACAATTGCCGCGAGATTTTAAGACCCAATGGAAATTTTATGATTTTAACAAAAAGTAATTTATGAAATCAGAGCCTACGGAATTTAAGCCTTCATTACGACTAATTGACGCAACTATGCTGGTGGCAGGGAGTATGATCGGGTCGGGGATATTTATTGTGAGTGCGGATATAACCAGTTATGTGGGAAGTGCTGGCTGGCTGATCATGGTGTGGTTGATTACCGGATTTATGACACTCACTGCTGCGCTGAGCTATGGAGAGCTGAGTTCGATGTTTCCTAAAGCTGGCGGGCAGTACGTATACCTGAAAGAAGCCTACAATCCGCTGGTCAGCTTTTTGTATGGATGGAGTTTTTTTACCGTAATCCAGACTGCGACCATTGCTGCAGTAGGTGTTGCCTTTGCCAAATTTACCGCTTACCTGATACCGCAGTTCAGTGAAGACTTAGTGGCGATCGACCTGGGTTTTTTCAAGATCTCCCCTGCGCAGCTGCTTGCGATCCTGGTCATCGTACTCCTTACTTATATCAACAGCAGGGGAGTAAAAAGCGGTAAGGCCATTCAAACTGTTTTTACGCTAGCAAAATTGCTCAGTCTGTTCGGCCTGATTGTCTTTGGTCTGATTTACCTGGATAAGGATATCTGGAATAGCAACTGGACAAATGCATGGGACCTGAAACCCATTACTGGGCCGTCGGGTTCAGATTCCTTTCATTATACGTTCATAGCTGCATTGGGCGCCATCGCAGCGGCAATGGTAGGTTCCATCTTTAGCAGTGATTCCTGGCACAACGTGACCTTTGTAGCCGGTGAAATCAAGAACCCGAAGCGTAATGTGGGGCTGAGCCTTGCGCTGGGAACAATCATCGTCACCATACTCTATATCCTTACCAACATCATGTATACCAGCGTGCTCTCCCTGCAGGATATCGCCCATGCGGAAAAGCAGCGTGTAGCGGTAACAGCCTCCCATGTCATTTTTGGCCCCTCAGGTACCATAGTCATCGCCCTCATGATTATGGTTTCTACTTTTGGTTGCAACAATGGCCTGATCATGGCCGGAGCCAGAGTTTATTACTCTATGGCCAGAGATGGACTGTTTTTCAGTAAGGTCAGTACGCTAAATAAACATGCCGTACCAGGATTCGGATTGTGGATCCAATGCATTTTCGCCTCCCTGTGGTGCTTAAGTGGGAAGTATGGAGATCTGCTCGATATGATCTCTTTTGTCGTGGTCATGTTTTATATACTCACCATTGCGGGGATTTTTATCCTGCGGAAATCCCGGCCCGATGTAGACCGTCCCTATAAAGCGTTCGGCTATCCGGTACTGCCGATCCTTTACATCATTATGGGACTGGCATTTTGTATCCTGCTAATTATTTATAAACCTAAGTTTACCTGGCCGGGACTATTGATCACACTGGCGGGAATTCCAGTGTATTACCTGATTACCAAAACGAAAAAGAAGGAAGATTTAACAAACAACAGAAGTACGTAAACATCATCACAGGCAGGACAAGGTGATATGGCAGTATTTTCGCAAAAGTTAAGGAATAGTTGAGTAAGAAATTTAATGTAGCTTTGTCTTTTTATGAAAAATAAGGGGATTAAGGTTTTTATTGGTGTACTAACCTTTGGGTTGATAATCTGGATGTTGAAGGGCACCTTTTTTCAGCCATCGGCGGATGACCTGAAGGCAGGAATTACAGAGGTTGGCAAATACAGAAATGAAAACAATACCGGCCCTGTGCAATATGTTTTTATTGCCACTGTCAAAGATTCTATATGGAAGGACCTGGAAACCTATGGCAATTATAAGCCTCATCATAAAGGAGGTACTACTAAGATTTACTTTTTTATGGAAGGATCGGCCAGGCCGGTAAAGCTATTCCCTGGAAAAGTAAATTTCAACCCGTCATACAACACCGCTTGCATTGCGCTTTATGAAAAAAGCGCAGTGGGCAACGTAAGTCTGACAAGATATCCTTTTAAAAACTAAAGTATTGCTAGAAGCGAACTGAATGTAGCTGCTTGTCAATTAAATAACCGTCAAGGAGCTGAAGATCGAATTTCAGTTTCCGTTTTGCCTTCAGCTTCAATATAAACAGTTCAGAGCCGCCATTTAACGACGCTTTGTTTCCAATGTTTACAAAGGTAGCATACAGGGCTTTGGTGCCATTCGTATGCAGCCTGTCATAAGTCAGGTTGTCCATTTGCTTAGTGCCAACGGTCTGTACACCTGTAAATTCGTAATCCTGTGGGTTATATGGCAAGGCAAAACTTAATGCATTTACAGCGCTGAGGTTTAAGCCTTTTACTTTAACCTCGATGATCTCATCCTTGTTGTAATTTTGTTTTGAGGTACTTATCTGAAGCTTACCAGCTACCTTATCCATTTTTCTATTATCTACCCCGCCTTCAAGCTGAGTAGCCACCACAGAAATGTCGTAAGCATCGATCAGGTTATTTTTATTGATGTCGCCCTTGCTGATATAGCCTTCAAAGTCGGCATCACCTTTTCGCAGTCCGGTATAGTTGGTATAGGATGTCAAATCATTCCTGTCTATCAAACGGTCATTGTTGATGTCGCCGGGAACAAAACTTTCTGTTCCCGGAACTTTGAACACATACAGCTCACGCCCTGATCCAAAACCTCCTACACCATCAGCAATGGCAATTTTGACATAACGGGCAGAAGGATGACCTGAGAAATTGAATATTTTAACCTCGTCGCTGTTGGCCCATTCAAAAGTACCTGCTGCTGTCCAGTTTTCTTTGTTGTCACTATAGAACACTTTACCTTTCAATATGATCCCGTTTCCACGTCCTGTACGTGGCAGGTAATGGAATTTATCCAGCTGATTGATTGATTTCAGGTCAATAATTATATCAAAAGGAATGGCATTAACACCCCATTTGGTATGCCACATGTTTCCTTCATCAAAATCAAACAATCTGCCGATACCAGATCCACCCTGATTTTCTACCGTTGTTTCGGCAAAGATTCCCTTAATGGCAAATTCCAATGGATTGGATTTAGTAATTGCTTTAAATATTGTCCAGTCAGAATAACCGTCCTTGTTTACCGCACGCAGTTTAAGTGAATAAGGTGTTTCTGCATTCAATCCGTCAAATAACAGGGTTGTGTCTTTGATGGTGGTGTAAAGCATATCATTAAATTCTATTTCGTAAAAATCAGCATGATTGAGTTTCGACCATGTAGGCATCAACGTATATGCCCCAGTATTTTCATCTGCAACCTCTGCATGGACCGGCGCGGTTAATTTTCCTGATGAAATACGCTGTTTATCTGCAGGCTCATATTTGAAGCCTTCTATTGTGACTATAACGGGATTTAAGGTAATGTCAGTTGCACCCAACTTTATCAAGAGCTGAGGATTTTTAACCAGTACAACTTTTTCAAATTCACTTCCTTTGGTGGCGAACTTGTTTAAGTTAGGTGTGGCATCGTAGAAATACACATTTTCTCTTTTCACAAATTCGGCCATCGAATTTACCTCAGTAAGTTTTACTTTGTTTTTTCCTACTCTGGCAGCCACCTTTGTAGGTTTTTCGGTCACATTTATTCTAAGTTCAGTAGCCTTTTCTTTTACAAAGCCATCAAAATCTCCCTTCGTAGGATGGATAGTTACAGTAACAGCATTCTTTTTATCAATTGCTGATTCTATTAAACTGGAGGCACCTTTTCCTGACTTGTATTGTTCTGTTGTTCCATCATCATCATATTCAGTAAATGAGCTTTTTCCAAAGGGATAGATTTCATAGATGCGAAGTGCTTTATTTATTTCGAGTACGTTATTGTTCGGGTTGGTCAAAGGAATAATCGCTCCATTCTTAACGAATACCGGCAATTTCCATATAGGTGCATCAAAATTGTTCAGGATGCTGTTTCCGGAATATTTTTCACCGGTAAAATAGTCAATCCAGGTTCCCTCCGGCAGGTAAATTCCATTACGGATATCATTGCCATTGCTATCTGATTGTGTAGCCTGATAGACTGGCGCTACTAAGAAATTTGGCCCGTACAAGAACTGATATTGGGTAGCCGTACCCATGGTATAGGCGTTTGGATATTCCAGGAACATTGCCCTGATCATTGGCAAGCCTGTTACTGCCTCTCTTGCAATGCTGTATGTGTACGGAGTCAGTTCAGATTTAAGCTTCAGATAATTTCGGTTAATAGAGGCGACAGGTTCACCAAGGGCATGAGGATATTTTTCGTTAGATCCCCATCCGTCCATGTTCAATTGCATCGGAGTAAAGGTTTTCCATTGAAAATCACGTATGTTTATTTCATTGTTTTTACCACCAAAGATGCCATCCATATCCGAAGTAATATTAGGCTGTCCGGATAAACCGGAACCAAGGTATGTTGGAATATGAAAACGAATATACTCCCAAACGCCTCCGGTCTGGTCGCCCGACCAGATACTTGCATGCCGTTGTGTACCGGCCCAGCCATCGAGTGAAATGATGAAAGGCCGGCTATTGTTTCCATAGTCGGACATGATTTTGGCCACATCGGTTACCCCGTTAAGTCCGAATGAATAGCCTGCACCTACCCATGCCACATCCGTTTTCAGTACGCGAACGCCGGCGTCTTTTACTTCTTTCAAGATATCCCGTTGCAGTAATGCGCTGATGCCTGGTTTTGGATGCAGGTCAGACTGTGTCCACAGTCCAATTTCCACACCATTTTTCCTGGCATAAACGCCCAGGCTTTTTAGATTTTGAATATTCCCGTCTAACGTTTCAGTTTGTCCGTAGCCTGCGCCATAGCCATCATTCGGAAGCAGCCATCCAAATGGCATGTCGTTTTTTTTATACCGGTCTATCACGGCGCGGGCGGAGAACTGATAATTATTTTTTTCACCGTTCAGTGATTCTTTAGTACCCCCATTTTCCTTTTGGCTTTCTTTATAACGTTTACCATCTTCAAACAAGGTCCCCTTTTCATCCGCTACCCAAAAATCCCGGTTGTAAGCATTTAAATGGCCCTGATAAAAGCCAAACTTAGGGAGCAATACAGGATTTCCGGTCAGTTGATAGAAGTCATTCAAAAGAGCCGGAGCGCCATTGCCAACCATAAAGAAGACATCAAGGTAATCTGTTTCATGCGATAATTTTACCAATCCTTTTTCCTTTGCCCCAAAGTCATACTTTCCTTTTTTGAAAGTGTGCCATAGGATACCATAGCCATTAGACGACCAGTAGTAGGGCGTAGGAGAGGCTACACCGCCATCAGTCCAGCTGTTTTGGTTCTCTATGGAAATCGATTTTCCTTTGTGAGAGAAACGTCCGTTCTGCACGCCACCGCCATAGAAATATTCTTGTGGATTTTCTTTCAATGTGATGGTTACTGCTTCTTTCTCAAACTTGATTGGAGTTGCCTCCTCCATAATGACAGCTTTAGTGGCGATATTAATAATTTTAAATAAGGTAGTATTCTTATCTATCTGAATGATGATCTTATCAGTTGATATAATGATGAGATTTGCCTCGTCGCTGAGGTTCAGTTTCGTAACTGCTTTTCTCGGATTTTCTACCAGGATTTTAGCTGCTGGTTTAGCTTCCGGATCTCTGATAACCCCAGCGGAGTTATCCTGAAAAAGCCTGAATATTTGATCGCTATAAAAGTCTACTGTTAATCGTTGATTGTTAGAAAGCAAAACCTCAATTACTGTTGGCCCCGTCATCTTTGCACTGATTACTTTCTGATC
Organism: Pedobacter psychroterrae; assembly: GCF_004331695.1. Classification (GTDB taxonomy): domain Bacteria; phylum Bacteroidota; class Bacteroidia; order Sphingobacteriales; family Sphingobacteriaceae; genus Pedobacter; species Pedobacter psychroterrae. The sequence continues at coordinate 992,425 of NZ_SJSL01000002.1, forward strand.
TTGTTGTGTTGTCTGTTGCGCTACAGTGGGTATTTGTATTGACCTTGCTGTTGTATAGGACATCAGTAAGGTAAAAATCAACGCAACTAATACTATGTTTTGAGATTTTGAATTGCAAAAGGGGTTCATCATATGTGTTTTAATTTATTTGCTTAAAAATCTATGACAGTAGATTTTTAGCAGGACCGAATAAAGTTATAAAATGTATTAAGATAACCCAGCCCTGGAACTGTGCCAATATCACACAAACGTTTGCAATCTGCAAAATGCATACGTTTTCAAGTCAGTAAGTCAATATAGTATTGGTAAATCATTACGTAGTATAGGGATTTGATGAACATTTCAGATACTTTTGGATAACACCAAATAGCTAAAAACCATGTTAAGACTCAGATTATTAATTTTACTGAATATTTTACTCACGACCTGTGTATTTGCGCAACAGAAGTCCGGGATCATTTCAAAAGAAGACTTTGTGTTCCTGGAAGGGATTACCAAAGCAGTATTGGACGCCTCAAGAATCAAACCAGGCCAGGAACTTCCGGCTCCTTTTGGCAAGAACAATACAGGGGAGACCCTTGTCAGGCCGGGGGGAAGGGATACCTATCCATCATTCTGGATCAGGGATTATGCGATGTCGCTTGAAACGGGTTTTATCAGCAAAGCTGAGCAACAACACATGCTGATGCTTACCGCATCGACTCAGTGTGACCAGACCTGGATCACCAAAGGTGGAAGTATGGTGCCATTTGGTTCTATAGCTGATCACATCAGGGTGGACGATTCAAAGCCGATTTATTTTCCGGGTACTTATGATTACGAAGGTCAGGGTACCAATGAATTCGGGACTTTTCCCGCCTATTGTGACCAATTTTACTTTATTCATATGGCTGATTTTTACATTAAGCAAACCGGAGAGTGGGCAGTATTGTCAAAAGAGATCAACGGAATTCGTTTAATAGACCGGCTGGAAATCGCTTTCAAGACATTGCCGGCAAGAAGTGATAATGAGATTGTTTATACAACTGATGCTTTCAGGGGGGTAGATTTTGGTTTTAGAGATGCCATTGCCATCACGGGTGACCTGAGCTATACTTCTATCCTGAAATACAGGGCTGCAAATCAGCTTTCAGCGATATTTACCAAACTGAAAAATAAAAGCAAAGCTGCGCAGTATAAAGACATCGCAGTAAAGATCAAAACTGCATTACCCATGTTTCTGGATAAAAACGGAATGTTACTGGCCTCCAATGCAAGGAGCGGACAACCGGATGTATGGGCTACCGCATTTGCCATTTATCTGAATGTTCTCGACGGCGAAAATACACTAAAAGCAGCCAGACACCTTGATGAGACTTATAAAAACGGTAAACTGGCCCATAAAGGCAGTATCAGGCATATTATCCATGGTGAGGATTTTGATCAGACTACTGCCTGGCAAACGGGCATTGCAGCAAAAAACACCTATCAAAATGGTGCTTACTGGGGTACGCCAACCGGATGGGTAGCCAATGCTATTGCCAAAGTCAATAAAGAATCGGCGACGAAGCTTATAAAAGAGTATGTCGATGAGCTCAGGGAAAACGATTTTAGAAAAGGTAGTAATTTTAGTGCGCCATACGAGTGTTTTTATCCTGGAGGCTATACCCGCGGACCAGTTTATTTAACGACTGTATCATGCCCATACATTGTTCTTCGTTCATTTTAATCTATTTTAGTTTCATTCTCCATGGTATTATTTAAAAAAATAAGTTTTGCATTAGCCATCTTAATGCTGCTTCAATTAGGTTCTCTGCATGCGGCCGGTAAGACGGGATTAAAAACAGACAGGCTGACCTGCGAATATATGGTAAACCCGCTGGGTATTGAGGTCTTAAAACCCAGATTGAGCTGGACACTATTGAGCAGCATTCGTAATCAGCAACAGACGGCTTATGAACTGATCGTTAGTGATAATTTAACGGACATAAAGCGCATGAAAGGGACCACCTGGAATACGGGCAAAGTTGCTTCATCCCAGAGTGTCCATGTGGCTTATGATGGCAGTCCGCTTAAGCCATTTACCCGTTATTACTGGCGTGTAAAAGTTTACAGTACTAACGGAGCATCATTAGGCTGGAGTGAGCTGCAGTGGTTTGAAACGGCTATGTTGAATGCTTCAGACTGGCAGGGAAAATGGATAGGGGATGGTAGTAAGCAATTCGAAAAAGATGAGGATTTCTATAAAAATGACCCCATGCCGTTGCTGCGTAAAACAATTAATGCAGAAAAAAATATAGCTTCTGCCAGACTGTACATAAGCGGATTGGGTTATTACGAGGCTTTTGTAAATGGTAAAAAGGTGGGGGATCATGTCCTTGACCCGGGCTGGACCTCTTACAGCAAGCAAGTACTTTATTGTGTATATGACATTACTCCTCACATGAAAAAAGGATTGAATGCGGCGGGAATCATGCTTGGGAATGGATGGTACAATCCGCTTCCTTTGCGATTTTGGGGCGGAATTAATATGCGTGATGCATTGGTTTCAGGCAAACCTTGTGTAAAAGCAATGATCAGGATTCAATATACAGATGGATCAACTTCGGTAGTTCCTACAGATGAGAGCTGGCAGACAACAAGCGGGCCGATCATCAGAAACAGCATCTTCCTGGGTGAGCATCATGATGCAAGGGCAGAAAAGGAAAATTGGAACACCATTAAGGCGAATACTTCAGATTGGAAAAATGCAGTTGCAGTAGAGGGACCAAAAGGCACATTGTCTCCGCAGATGCAGCCACCAATCAGGGTTACGAAGATCATTAAGCCAATTTCAGTAAATGAAATTAAGCCTGGGGTATTTATTTTTGATATGGGTCAGAATTTTGCCGGTGTAGCACGCTTCCGTGTAAAAGGGCCTGCTGGAACAGAAGTTAAGGTGAGGTATGGTGAGGATAAATATGCAGATGGAAGTTTGAATGTGATGACTGCGGTGGCCGGACAGATCAAAGGAGGAAATGGAGGGCCAGGTGCCCCGCATATAGCCTGGCAGGAAGATAGTTATATACTTAAAGGCTCAGGAATAGAAGAGTGGTCGGCCAAATTCACATTTCATGGATTCAGATTTATGGAGGTGACCGGCTGGCCGGGTAAGCCAGGTTTGTCTGACATAGAAGGGCTGAGGATGAGCGCTGACCTTCAGGAAAGCGGAACTTTTTCTTCTTCAAATGACATGTTTAATAAGCTGGACACCAATATAAAATTCACTTTTCTAAGCAATGCCTTCAGTGTGCAGTCGGACTGTCCGGGACGGGAAAAACTGGGTTACGGAGGAGATCTTTTCTGCACTACCGAATCTTTTATGTACCACTATGATATGGCGGGATTTTATCGTAAAATCGTCAAGGATTTTACCGATGACCAGCAGCCGCTGGGCGGGATAACAGAGACAGTACCTTTTGTTGGTATCGCAGATGCCGGCCCGGGTGATAAATCAGGCCCGCTGGGTTTTCAGGTTGGATTTCCCTACCTGATAAAAAAAATACATGATTTTTATGGCGATAAGCGGCTCATAGAAGAAAACTACTCCGCTTTGACCAAACATATAAAATTTCTGGAATCAAGTACCAAAGATAACCTGTTTACTACGGATTTGGGTGATCACGAGTCGCTGGATGACCGGTCTATACCTTTGACAGCTTCTATATTTTATTACCTGCATGCCAGGATGATGAACGAATTTGCGGGGATACTTGAAAAGCGGGATGATGAAACCAGGTATGCAGCGCTTGCAGAAACAATACAGAAGGCAATTGTGAATAAGTACTATGATGCAGGCAGCGGAAAGTTTGAAAAAGGCTCACAAACTACCCAGATCTTCGCACTATGGTCGAACATCGAAAAGGAGGGTACACAAAGTAAGGTGATAGCCGCACTTGTCGCTGAATTCGAGAAGAAAAACTGGCATTTATCGACAGGTATTTTCGGTACAAAAATGCTGTTTGATGTATTGAGAAAATCAGCGAATAACGAGATGGCTTATCGCATTGCCAACCAGCGCGATTTTCCCGGATGGGGTTACATGATCGCTAACGGAGCTACTACTGTATGGGAAACCTGGGCAGCTTCTGACAATACTTTTTCTAAAAACCATCCGATGTTTGGTTCCGTTGGAGAGTGGTTTTATCGCTCTTTGCTGGGGATCAATTCAGCTGCGCCAGGTTTTAAAAAGATGGTGATAAAGCCACAGCCCGCAGGCGATTTGAAACATGCAGAAGGAAGTTACACATCGCCGTACGGTAAAATAGGGTCGTCATGGGTAATAACTGATCAGCAATTTAAATTGAATGTAGAGATACCTGTGAATACCACCGCTGAGATTTGGGTGCCGCTTAAATATGGAGAACAGATCACCGAAAGCGGGAAAAGCATTTCAGCTGTTGAAGGAGTTGTTTTGCAGAGAAAGGAAAATGGTTATGCTGTTATTCAGGCAGGTTCAGGGATTTATTCTTTTGTAGCGAGTAAATAGCAGCTATGAGGTTCCGTTATAAAAGTATATTGGTTTTATGCTTGTCGATCATCTCTTTTGATCTGTTCGCCTCGTTACAGCCGGTAAATTTAACTGTTGAATACAAAAAAAATCCACTGGGTATAGAGGCTGCGAGACCAAGGCTGGGATGGTGGATTGATACAGACCGTTCTGATGTCAGGCAAGGTGCTTATCAGATTCAGGTATCACCCTCAAAGCAAGGTCTTTTGAATGGTAAATCTGTTTTGTGGAACTCTGGAAGAAGAAATACAGACCGTAATATTTCGGTATTATACGACGGACCAGCATTAAAATCTGCTCAAAAGTATTATTGGCGTGTTCGTGTATGGAATACAAAGGGAAAGGCCTCCAATTGGAGTGAGGTGGCTGGATTTGCTACAGGTATTTTAACCCAGCAGGAATGGGCAAAAGCCAGTTGGATATCCAATGAAGTCCTGCCCGATTCTTTAAAAGTTATTCCAGGTATCCATGGCAGTGGGGATGGATTGGGTAATAAATTGCTAAAGCGTGCCGTAAACCCATATTTTAAAAAGTCTTTCCAGTTGAAGAAATCAATTGCGCAAGCCTCTGTTTTTGTTTCTGGAATGGGGCAGCATGAGTTATACCTGAATGGTAAAAAGGTGAGTGCTGATTTCCTGACTCCCGGCTGGACGAACTATGAAAAGCGCTGCCTGTATAATACTTATGATGTAACCAATCAGCTGCAACAAGGAGAAAATGTATTGGGCAGCATAGTGGGAGGAGGATTTTTCTACATAAACAGAGAGCGCTATCGAAAAGTAGTCTCTGGCTATGGATACCCTATGTTCAGATTAATCCTGCAGATCCGCTTTACGGATGGGACAAGCACTCGGGTTGTCACAGATGAGAGCTGGAAAACAATGGCCTCACCGGTAGTCTACTCAAGTATTTACGGTGGAGAAGACTATGATGCGAGACTGGAACAGAAAGGTTGGAACCAAAAAAGCTTTAATGATGCAAGCTGGAAGAATGCCATAGTTGCGAAAGGACCTGATGGTAAAATGGCAGCCCAGATAGAATACCCCGTACGGGTTATGGATACCATACCCGTTAAGAAAATTTCGGTTCCTGAGGCTGGTAAAAGTATTTATGATTTTGGTCAGAATGCCTCGGGCATTGTCTCTATAAAGCTAAGTGGTAAGCGTGGTGATAAGATTAAGATCACTCCTTCTGAATTACTGACTGATAAAGGTTTCATTACCCAGAAGAGTTCGGGAGAGAATTTTTATTTTGAATATACCCTAAAGGGAGAAGGAGTAGAGGAGTGGACCCCAAAGTTTACCTATTATGGTTTTAGGTATGCGATGATAGAGGGCGTAAAGCCAACTTCAGTGGAGCTTTTGCATACGCGTAACAGTGCGCCCGGAGCAGGCTCCTTTTCTTCTTCCAATGAGCTCTTTAACAAGATTTATCATTTAATAGACTGGTCGCTGAGGAGCAATATTGTAAGCGTTTCCACCGATTGCCCGCACAGGGAAAAGCTGGGTTGGCTGGAGCAGGCCCACCTGATGGGAGAGTCAGTAAAATTCAATTATGATGTTTTTCACCTCTACAATAAAATTGTTGATGACATGATCGAAGCGCAGCTGCCGGACGGCATGATGCCTTCTATAGCGCCGGAATTTGTGCAGTTTGACGGGCCGTTTCGGGATGATCCCGGGTATGGAAGTGCGGCGGTTATTTTACCCTGGTATTTATATAAATGGTACGGAGATACCGATGTGCTGCAAAAGTCCTATCCAATGATGAAAAAATACGTGTCTTATCTGCAGCGTAAATCAGTGTCTAATGTGATCACCTATGGGTTGGGCGACTGGCTCGATATTGGCCCGAATAGTCCGGGTGTATCACAACTTACACCAATTGCACTGACCGCTACCGCATTTTACTATCAGGATGTAATGTTGCTTGCAAAAATGGCCCGGACACTTGGAAACAAGGAGGACACAAAAGTATATGATTTGCTCGCAGCCGATATAAAAAAAGCTTTTAATGCCAAATTCTTTGATAAGAATACATGTGTATACGGATCTGGCAGTCAGACTTCCTATAGCATGCCTTTGTATTTAGGTTTGGTAGAAGACGGGGCGGATAGGGAAAAGGTGTTTGAAAACCTGAAAGATTCAATTCTAGTCCATGACAAAAGAATTACTGCGGGGGATATTGGTCATAGATTTCTGGTGCAGGCACTGGCACAGGAGGGAGCATCAGATTTGTTGTATCAAATGAACAACAGGACCGACGTACCAGGCTATGGCTATCAGATTAAGAACGGTGCTACTGCACTGGCAGAGCACTGGTCTGGCCCCACCGCTGATTTTTTATCACAAAATCATATGATCTTTGGACATTTAATGGAATGGTTTTATAGCGGACTGGCAGGTATCAGACAACAGGAGGACGATTCGGGATACAGGAATTTTATCATTGATCCAAAATTTCAGGGAATAGATATGGACTGGGTAAAAAGTTCTTATCAATCCGTTAACGGGATCATCTCTGTATCATGGAAGAAATCCGGATCGAAATTTACAATGAAAGTAACAATTCCTGCAAATTCAAGTGCTGAGGTGTTCCTAAAGGTTTCTTCAGTTGATGAGGTAACAATAAATGGCCTGAAGTTTTTAGCGGCTAAGGAAATAAAGCAGGTACGAAAGCAGGATGGGAAATTAATCCTAACCGTTCCTTCCGGAACATATGAATTTGAATGTAACTAATTATTGATGAAAAAGCTGATTATTTTGTTGGTCTTATTGCCCTTTTTTTCCCTATCTCAGGAGTACCTGATCAGAAATAATGCAGTAGCCAAGGTAAACTTGCTTTGGGACCTGCAAGCCGTTAGCAACAAGCCAAAGGTGGTATGGACAGACCAAAAGAATCCTGTGCATAGTTTGCTGTATAGCAGCGTGGATTATGAAGGAAAGCCTACGCAAGTATTTGCATACTATTCCAATCCGGATCTGCTGAATGGAAAAACAGGAGGCAAAGTAAAATTTCCAGGTGTAGTACTGGTGCATGGTGGCGGTGGAAAAGCCTATAAAGAATGGGTAGAGAAATGGGCAGCCAAAGGATATGCGGCAATAGCAATGGACTTGTCCGGAAACGACGGTACAGGGAAAAAGCTGCTGCAGGCCGGTCCGGATCAGGATGATTCCTATAAATTCCAGAAAATCGAGGAAGGGAATCTAAAGAACATGTGGACATACCATGCTATTTCCAGTGTTATCCTGGCACATTCTTTCTTATTGAATTTGCCCGAAGTGGATCCAGACAAAACAGGTATAACAGGCATTAGCTGGGGCGGTTACCTGACCTGTATAGCAGCGGGTCTTGATACCAGGTTTAAAGTCGCCGTTCCTGTATATGGATGTGGCTACTATGATGAATCTGAGTCATTTGGTAAAATGCTGGATGTCCTTTCAGGTACTGATAAACAAACATGGATGCAATATTTTGATCCTTCAGTTTATCTTCTATTTGCGAAGAGCAGGTTTCTTTTTGTAAACGGTAACAAAGATTCGCATTATAATGTAGTTCCCTATCATAAAACCTATTTGCAGGTTAACAAAGATAAACGTACTATTTGTATCAAACCAGATATGATCCATAGCCATGCGCATGGTTGGGAACCAGATGAAATACAACACTTTTTTGAACAGGAATTGAGAGATGTAAAACCCGTGACCAGGATTAAGCAATTGAACATGAAGGGGGCATCCATCAAACTCACTTATCAGTCGCCGGTCTCTCTGTCGCAGGCGGAATTCTATTATTCAAATGATACCACATCCACAAATGCTGCCCGTGGGTGGTTGAAGGAAACAGCAGTGATTGATGCTAAAAAATCAAGAGTAACCATAACCAAACCAAAAGAAGGGTTTAAATATGGATTCTTTTATCTAAAGGATGCTAGAAATATTTCGGTTTCAAGTCAGTTTATCATAAATTGACAGGTATGATCAGAGTTCTATTTTTTATGTTAATGATATCTGGAGGATATTGTAAGGCTCAACGGGAAATCGCGCTTTACGCAGGTAAAATACCCAACTCCAAAATTGCTAAAAACGAAGAAAGCAGTGCTCCTAACGCGGAGGTGGATAGCCTCACATTTAAGGTGTCTGTTCCAACGCTAACCGTATTTCTTCCTGCCAAAGGAACTGCAATCGGAACATCGGTGATTATTTGTCCCGGAGGCGGCTATCATGTATTGCTTACAAAAAGAGAGGGAAATGATGTTGCAAGGGCATTTGCCAAACTTGGGGTGACTGCATTTGTATTAAAATACCGGTTGCCGAGCGATGTTACCATGCAGGATAAATCAATTGGTCCATTGCAGGATGCCCAACATGCGATAAAGATAGTACGACAGAACAGTAAAAAATGGGGCATTGACCCTGCTAAAATAGGGGTCATGGGCTTTTCTGCCGGTGGACACCTGGCCTCATCTGCGGGAACTCATTTTAGTGATGTTAGGATTGAAAACAACGAAAATGTAAGTGTAAGGCCTGATTTTATGTTGCTGATTAATCCTGTAGTAAGTTTCACCAATAAAATCGGACACATAGGATCAAGGGATAATTTGCTTGGAGCATCACCGTTGCAGGACAAGATAGATTTTTTCTCTGGCGAGCTTCAGGTAACAGACCAGACACCCCCCGCATTTCTTGTTCATGCAGGCACAGACCATGTCGTCCCGGTTTCAAACAGTCTGGGGTTTTATCAGGCACTCAAAATGCACAATATACCTGCCGGACTACACATCTATGCAAAAGGGGAACATGGGTTTCTAACGGCTCCTTCATTTGAAGAGTGGTTTGGTCGTTGCACCTTTTGGATGAAAAGCATGTCTTTTTTATAACGCGGCACTATAACTCGATTTCTTGTAATATTCTTGTCTGAATGCCTGTGGAGTCATGTTTTTGCGTGACTTAAATTGTCTGTTAAAATAAGAAATATTGTTAAAGCCGCTTTTATAACAGATTTCTGTAATACTTAGATCTTCTTCAATCAGTAATTTACAGGCGTGGCCTATTCGGATCTCATTAAGAAAGAAGGTAAATGTATTCCGGGTTCTTTTTTTGAAATACCTGCAAAATGTGGAAGGACACATATGAATCAGCTCTGAAGCCTCATTGATCGTAATGGGTTCTGTAAAATGGTTCATTACATATTCGTAAATTTTATTGATCCGTTTTGGATCGTTTACGTTTACTCCTATAGAAGGCCCTTTGTTAGAAAGCAGCCTGTACTCATCTGACTTGGATATCGCATTCAATATTCTCAACAATTGGAGTAGTCTGTCCATCCCTTTAAGATCTGTGATCTCTCGTACCATCTTTGCAACCTTATTGGATAGGCCTCCTTTTATTTCCAGGCCTTTTTGAGCTTTTTGCAGGATCTGGTGAATCTCGAACATCTCGGGCGAAAGCAAAAAAGTATCTCCCAGAAAGTCGGTAGTAAATTGGATTACTATGGATGATGCCTTTAAAGAAGGGTCGTCATTATAATAAATGGCATCGTTTCTATACCAATGCGGCAGGTTTGAGCCCAGAAGTACCAGGTCGCCTGGTTTAAAATTACTGATTTTATCGCCGACAAACCGCTTCCCTTCACTTTCTAAAATATAGACGAGTTCATACTCCGGGTGGAAATGCCATGGTGTATCAAAATAAGCAGAGCGGAACTCCTGAACTGCAAATGAAGAGTCAACAGACTCTGGAACCTTTTGTAGAATTGCTTTCATATCTATACTGAATTTAAAAAAAATGTTTGTCAACTAAAGAATTAAGTCAAAATAGTATTGTTAAACACCTTTTTCGTGTAGGGATTTGCCTGAAAATTGGAATAAGTTTGATATATAATCAAAAGTAAATATTTAAAAATCAGAATGTCGGGATAACATTTATAGAAACATAAATATTTAGTTACATAGATGAATTTAACACATAAGTTAACCAGTACCAAGGATAAATAAAATAGGTTTGAGCTAAATAGTAGAAACCTGAATTTATAATTATGAAACCCTCAATAGATCTAACACATAACATCCAGATGCCGTCAAAGCCGAGACCCATAGCAATTATAGGTGCAGGGGGAATTGTTCATGACGCACATCTCCCGGCTTATAGAAAAGCGGGTTGGGAGGTATTTGGTATATACGATCTTTCCGGTGAAAAAGCAGAAAAACTGGCAGATGAATTTGCTATACCCCTGGTCTTTGAATCGATCACCCAATTGGTAGCTGAGGCTCGGGCAAATGTTGTTTATGACATTGCAGTGCCTGCGTCAGTGTTGGCAGAGGTGCTGGAACTGATCCCAGAAGGTGCTGTAGTGATGATGCAGAAGCCGATGGGAGAAAATATTACAGAGGCAGACAAGATTTTAAAGATCTGCAGGAAGAAGAATTTTATCGCTGCGGTTAATTTCCAGATGCGGTTTATTCCGGCAGTTGTGGCCGCTAAAAAATTAATAGAAAGCGGGGCATTAGGATCGCTTCATGACATAGAGATCAAAATGAACATCTACCATCCATGGCATTTGTGGGAATTCCTTTTCAAGATACCACGCATGGAGATGTTATACCACAGTATCCACTATATGGACCTGATGAGGTATTTCTTCGGCAATCCGAAAGGAATTTATGCAAAGACACTGAAACATCCCCATATGATGCAGTTGGCATCTACCCGTTCCATGATTATTTTGGAATATGATGATGTGATCAAATCGCATGTCCATACCAATCACGGACATGATTTCGGGCTGAAGCACCAGGAGTCTTTCATCAAATTTGAAGGCACCAAAGGGGCTATAAAAACCACACTTGGGTTAAATATTGATTATCCGCACGGTGTTCCGGATACATTTGAATACATCATAATAGGAGACAATGGGGAGCGGGAATGGCAGTCCGTAGATTTTGGCGCAAGCTGGTTCCCGGATGCATTCATAGGTTCAATGGCCAATCTCCTGTGCTTTGCTGAAGGCTCAGAGACGGTGCTCATTAATGCAGTCGAAAGTGCTTACCAGACCATGGAATTAGTAGAAGCGGCTTATGAATCCAGTGAGGGCGGCAGTACAAAAATAAAATACAGATAAGAACAATATTAAATAATTGCAGTTACTACATGAACAAAATATTAAACAGATATAGCAGGATACTAACGGAGGACGAGAGTCAACCATCATCAAGAGCGATGCTTCATGGAATCGGATTTACCCCTGAAGACCTTAAAAAGGCTCAGGTAGGTATTGCCAGTTCCGGTTACGAAGGAAATCCATGTAATATGCATTTAAATGAGCTGGCTGTCCATATCAAGAAGGGTGTTGAGAAAGCTGCTATGAAAGGTTTGATATTTAATACGATAGGAGTCAGCGATGCATTGTCTATGGGAACCACAGGTATGCGCTTTTCGCTCCCTTCCAGAGATATTATAGCCGATTCTATAGAAACCGTTGTGAGTGCACAATGGTACGATGCTGTAGTGCCTGTGATGGGTTGCGATAAAAATATGCCTGGTGCCGTAATGGCCATGTGCAGGTTAGACAGGCCATCTTTAATGGTTTATGGAGGTTCAATTGCTTCCGGATCTTTCAATAACAAAAAGATAAACATTCTCTCAACCCTCGAGGCTTATGGCGAGAAAATATCCGGAAAATTGACAAGTGAAGATTTCGAAGGCATCATACTGAACGCTTGTCCGGGTGCAGGAGCTTGTGGAGGAATGTACACTGCTAATACGATGTCGGCTGCGATTGAGGCATTGGGCTTAAGCCTGCCTTACAGCGCTTCAAATCCTGCACTTAGCCAGGAGAAAATTGATGAATGTGTATCTGCGGGTAAGTACTTGTATCATCTTTTGGAAGAGGATATCAAGCCATCGGATATTCTTACTAAAAAATCTTTTGAAAATGCCATCACGTTGGTTATGGCATTGGGAGGATCTACCAATGCGGTATTGCACTTGATTGCGATCGCAAGGGCAGTAAACATAGACGTACAGCTGAACGATTTCCAACGCATTAGTGATACTACCCCTTTGCTTGCAGATCTTAAACCAAGTGGTAAATTCATGATGGAAGACCTTCACAACGCAGGCGGTATTCCGGCGGTAATGAAAGAATTGCTGGAAGCAGGTTATCTCCATGCTGATTGCCTTACTGTAACAGGCAAGACTTTAGGAGAGAATCTGGCCAATATACCAAGCCTGGACAAATCTTACAACATCATGGTTCCATTTGACAAGCCAATTAAAGCATCCGGGCATCTAAGAATCATGTACGGCAATATAGCTCCTGAAGGTGCTGTTGCAAAAATTACCGGTAAAGAAGGGGAGAAGTTTGAAGGACCGGCCAAAGTATTTAATGCTGAGTCTGATGCTATAGAATCTGTAAAGCTGGGCGAAGTTCAACAAGGTGATGTTATCGTAATCAGATACGAGGGGCCTAAAGGTGGTCCGGGCATGCCTGAAATGCTGAAGCTTACCGCTGCGGTAATGGGTGCAGGCTTAGGCAAATCAGTGGCCATTATTACCGACGGAAGGTTCTCAGGAGGTACACATGGGTTTGTAATTGGTCATATTACACCCGAAGCTTTCGATTGCGGTTTGCTTGCGCTGCTCAATGATGGAGACATCATTTCCATAGATGCCGTTAGCAATATCATTGAGGCCAGACTTTCTTATCAAGAAATAGCCATCAGGAAATCGCAATGGATACAACCTGCACCAAAATATAAAAATGGCATCCTTTATAAGTATAGCCTAACTGTATCTAATGCATCTACGGGATGTGTTACCGATGAATTTAAGGTGGAAAGCAGATCAGCAATTATCAACTCATTGTTAGTCGCCAAAGATGAAATCTAGGATCAAAAATATTCCGATGATTGACTCCCATTTGCATTTATGGGATGTTGAACTCATGGATTATCCTTGGCTGCTGGATGTCAACGCTATAAACAGGTCTTTTCCCATAGAAGACTATCAAGCTGAAACTGCAGATTTTAATATTACTAAAATGGTATTCGTTCAGTGTGAGTGTTTGCCTGAACAAAGCATAAAAGAAATTAAATTCGTAGAAGAGCAAGCATTAAAAGATCCCAGGATCAAAGGGATTGTAGCGTATGCAGCGTTGGAAAAGGGAACTGATATTATACCTGCACTGGAATTCTATAAGCAGCATCCACTAGTTAGGGGAGTCAGGAGAATGTATGACGATACACCAGAACTCTGTACCGATCCGGATTTTCTGACTGCTGTCCGTTTGTTACCCCAGTATGGCCTGAGTATGGACTTGAGTATTAAGCCGGCATCTATAGCTCAAACATTAATAATGATCCAGTCTTGCCCTGATACGCAGTTTATATTAGACCATCTCGGCAAACCTGATATAAAGCAGGATGCGTATAATCAGTTTAAGCAAGACATGGATGCATTTGCCGCATTACCTAATGTAACAGCTAAAATATCGGGACTGATTACAGAGGCAGATTGGGATCATTGGTCAGAACAGGAAATTCGTAAATATATCACGTACGCCATAGGCTGTTTTGGACCTAACAGATTGATGTTTGGAGGCGACTGGCCGGTAGTCTTATTGGCAGGGACTTACAATAAATGGCGGCAGGCATTGTTCAGGGCTGTTGAAGAATATTCAGATGAGGAGCTTCATAAACTGTTCTACGATACTGCAAACAAAGTATACCGAATTTAATAACGTTTTTCACAAGAAAGGAGGGCTAATATTATACTAAGATTTTTACCAGAACAAAGTAACCAAATATAAAAAAGAATTTAAACCTAACCACTTGAAAGTATTATGAAATTTCACCAGTATTTTAAATACGGGGATACCATCCCTGTGCTTTTTAAACCGTCCCTGACCGTGATGATCCTGACTGTTTTTCTGACAACAGCAGCATTTGGGCTAAGCCGTGCTGACTCAGGACCTGGCGACCCAGGGAATAAAAAAGGTGTCAGTAAATCCGCAAATTACAAGAAACTAAGCGTTGTCCTGAAGGAAATCAAGGGAACCGTAAGGGATTCTGTCGGCGTATTGCCAGGCGCTACGATCTCGGTAAAAGGTGAGCCAAAAACGGGAACCGTTACCGATCCAAATGGTAAGTTCATTTTGGAAATACCTGACAATGCCGTGCTAGTTGTAGGAATGGTAGGATATCTGACGCAAGAGGTTCCAACGGCTGGAAAAACAAGCGTTGATGTTCTATTAAAAATAGACTCTAAAGCATTGGAAGAGGTCGTTGTTGTGGCTTTTGGCAAGCAAAAGAAATCCGACGTGATCGGCGCTGTTTCTTCAGTTAATGTTGCAGATCTTAAAATTCCTTCCAGCAACTTAACGACTGCTCTAGCAGGGAGGGTAGCGGGGATGATTGCTTATCAGCGCAGTGGAGAACCCGGAGCTGACAATGCAGATTTCTTTATCAGGGGGGTAACTACCTTTGGATACAAAAAAGATCCATTGATACTCCTTGATGGTGTGGAAGTAGACAGGACCACGC
This sequence comes from Pedobacter psychroterrae, assembly GCF_004331695.1. Classification (GTDB taxonomy): domain Bacteria; phylum Bacteroidota; class Bacteroidia; order Sphingobacteriales; family Sphingobacteriaceae; genus Pedobacter; species Pedobacter psychroterrae. The sequence goes on from NZ_SJSL01000002.1 coordinate 1,007,493, forward strand.
TGGCCCGTTTGCAACCTGATGATATTGCTAGTTTTTCCATCGCAAAAGATGCTACCGCAACTTCGCTTTATGGAGCACGTGGTGCAAATGGAGTAGTTTTGATCACTACTAAAGAAGGTAAGGAAGGACAGATCGCTATTTCTGTCCGTATGGAAAATTCAGTGTCAGCTGCAACAAGGAATGTTGAACTGGCTGACCCAATAACCTATATGAAATTAGGAAATGAAGCTGTCTCAACAAGACTAGCCTCAGGTGCGTTACCTTATCGTCAGGAACAGATAGATAATACCGTAATTGGTAGTGGTAGTATCCAATATCCTTCTACAGACTGGCAGGAAGCTTTATTCAAGGATTATACCATTAATCAAAGAATAAATATGAATGCGAGTGGCGGTGGTAAAGTGGCCAGGTATTATCTTGCCGGAACACTGAATCAGGATAACGGAGTACTAAAAGCAAATGGTAAGAATAATTTTAATAACAACATAGATCTCAAAAGTTACTCACTGCGTTCAAATGTCAATATCAATCTAACTAAGACTACCGAAGCTGTAGTACGACTTTCCGGTATTTTTGATGATTATAATGGTCCTATTGATGGCGGAGCGGAAATTTACAGACAGGTTATGCGTTCTAACCCTGTTAAATTCCCTGCTTTCTATGAGCCGGACGAGCAGAATATGCTCACCAAACATATCCTGTTTGGTAATGCTGAGAATGGAAATTACTTAAATCCATATGCTAATTTACAACGTGGTTATAAAGAGTATTCTTCTTCTAAGATGGATGCGCAGTTTGAGTTAAAACAAGATCTTTCATTCCTGACAGAAGGTTTGTCCCTGAGGGGTTTATTCAATACTTCAAGGTATTCTTTTTTTGATGTTAGACGTGGGTATAACCCATTTTACTACAACCTGGCTTCCTATGACAAAACTGATGGCTCTTACACACTTATAGCCCTTAATGAGACTGGAGGTACAGAATATCTGGGTTACACAGAGGGAGATAAAGTTGTAAGTTCGACAGTATACATGGAAGGTGCGGCCAACTACAACCGTACTTTTGCAGAAAAACACAACATAAGCAGTATGATGGTATTCGTCATGCGCAATAACCTTAGAGGAAATGCAGGTGATTTGCAAAGTTCATTGCCATTCCGCAATTTAGGTGTATCAGGCCGGTTGACCTACTCATTTGCAAGCAAGTATTTTGCTGAAGTGAACTTCGGATACAACGGTTCCGAGCGCTTTTATGAAACAAATCGATTCGGGTTTTTCCCATCGGCTGGTATAGCATATAGTATTTCTAATGAAAAATTCTGGGAGCCGATTTCCCCTTACATTTCTAAATTAAAGTTTAGGGCTACTTACGGACTTGTAGGAAATGATGCCATCGGAAATGACTATGACAGGTTCTTCTACTTGTCTAACGTAGATATGAATTATGGTGCCATTGGATTTGGAACTGATAATGCCTATTGGAGAAGTGGTGTACGGGTTAGCAGGTACGCAAACAATGACATCACCTGGGAAAAAGCGAAAAAGACCAATCTGGGTTTTGAGATGAGCCTGTTCAGGAATTTCAATATTGAAGCAGATTATTTCCAGGAATATCGTACTAATATATTGATGACCAGGGCATTCATTCCCACTACCATGGGATTAACGAATTTCCCAAGAGCCAACGTAGGGGAAGCTAGTGCAAAAGGTATTGATGGCTCAATTGATTACACACAGAACTTCAATAGCTCGTTTTGGTTAAAAGCCAGGGGTAACTTTACTTTTGCTACCAGTAAGTTTGAAGTTAACGAAGAGCCCGATTACAAAGAATCTTATATATCTAAAGTTGGAAATTCACTTTCGCAACAATGGGGTTATATCGCTGAAAGACTTTTTGTGGATGACATGGAAGCCCTTAATTCACCTAAGCAAAACTTCGGAGAGTATGGTGGCGGTGACATAAAGTTTCGTGATGTAAACGGCGATGGCCAGGTTACCCCGCTAGATAGGGTGCCGATTGGCCATCCAACGGATCCTGAGATCATTTATGGTTTCGGTTTATCAGCCGGTTTAAAAGGCTTTGATCTTTCCTGCTTCTTTCAGGGTTCTGCCCGTTCATCTTTTTGGATAGATCCTGTTGCAACTTCTCCATTTTCAGGTCAGACCCAATTGCTAAAAGCATATGCTGACAGTTACTGGTCTGAAGAAAACAGGGATTTGTATGCCTTATGGCCTAGACTTAGCCAAAATGTCAACTGGAATAATGCCCAGCCAAGTACTTGGTTTATGAGAAACCAGGCGTTTGTAAGGCTTAAATCTGTCGAAGCCGGCTATACACTCCCGAAAAGATTGGTTGAGAAAGTAAACATAGCCAATGCAAGGTTTTACCTAAATGGATTGAACCTGATGTCAATCAGCAACTTTAAACTATGGGACGTTGAAATGGGCGGGAATGGTCTTGGATATCCTGTCCAAATGACCTTGAATGTTGGACTCAATGTTTCATTTTAAAAATTAGATTATGAAGAATTTAAAGATAGTTTTAGTCCTGATACTACTGAGCACATCTATGTCGTGCAAAAAGTATCTGGATGTCATTCCTGATAACATTCCGACAATCGAGAATGCGTTCAGTAGTCGTACAACAGCGGAAAAGTACTTGTTTACTTGTTTTATGTACATGCCTTCCCATGCTAGTGTTGATGCAGTAGGATTTCTCGCTGGCGATGAGTTCTGGTTACCATTTCCTCAGGTTGCCCAATTCCATTATTTCCAGTCATTTGAGGACATTGCTAGGGATAATCAAAGTATGGTAGATCCAACTTTGAATTACTGGGATGGCACTAAAGGTGGTAAAGCATTGTTTCAGGGTATCCGGGATTGCAATATCTTTCTTGAAAATATTGGTAAAGTTCCCGGAATGCAGGAACGTGAAAAGAATCGCTGGATTGCGGAAGTGAAATTCCTGAAAGCTTATTATCACTTCTGGCTGCTAAGAATGTATGGCCCAATTCCGTTGATTAAAGAAAATTTACCTGTTTCAGCTTCCCCGGAAGAGGTTAAAGTTAAGCGTGCGCCAGTTGATGAATGTTTCGATTATGTAGTTGAATTATTAAACGAGGCAATACCAGATCTACCTCCAATCATTGAAAATGAGTCATCCGAGAACGGAAGAATAACTCAGCCAATAGCACTTTCTGTTAAGGCACAGATCCTGGTTACGGCGGCGAGCCCATTGTTCAATGGAAACCAGGATATGACCAACTTCAGGGATAAAGATAACACACAACTATTCAATCCTACTCCGAGCACGGAGAAATGGACACTTGCTGCGGAAGCCGCAAAAGCGGCGATTGATGCATGTCATGCAGCAGGAGCGAGACTAAATGTGTATGCTCCGGTGGTAAATACCTTTGGTCTGTCTGATACCACCCTCATCCAGATGAGTATCAGAAACAGTGTAACAGAAAAATGGAACCCTGAGGTAATCTGGGCAAATACAAACAGCATGGCAATACAAATCCAGGCATTGTCCCAAGCCTTTATTGATCCAGCCAAAACATCCAATATGGGTGCCAGATCAATGCTTGCACCAACCCTGGAAATAGCTGAACTTTTCTATACCAACAATGGAGTGCCTATCAATGAAGACAATAGCTGGGATTACGCTGGAAGGTACGCTGTTAAAACTGCGACTGCAAAAGATAGATTTAACCTGCAAACCGGTTACAAAACTGCCTCACTTCATATGAACAGGGAAAACAGGTTCTATGCAGACCTTGGTTTTGATGGAGGTGTATGGTATGGTCAAGGTAAATACGACGACAAACAACCTTGGTTTATCGAAGGTCGTACCAATCAGACTGCAGGTAAGAGAGGAATTTCATTGTACTCTGCTACCGGATACTGGTCTAAAAAACTGGTAAACTTTCAGAATATTATAGAGGCTGGTGATGGAGGTCCATACACAATAAAGCCATACCCATGGCCGGTAATCAGACTGGCTGAGGTCTATTTATTGTATGCAGAGGCATTGAATGAATCTGCAGGCCCATCTCCCGAAGTATATAACTGGATCAACCTGGTAAGGGCTAGGGCAGGACTGCAATCAGTAGAGAAATCCTGGTCAGAACATTCAAGGATCAAAGATAAATATCTAACCCAGAACGGACTGAGGTCTATTATCCAACAAGAAAGACAAATTGAACTGGCTTTTGAAGGTCAACGCTTTTGGGACATAATGAGGTGGAAGAAAGGAAGGGAAGAATTTAATGGACCAATAAAAGGATGGGATATTGATCAAGAGGCACCTGAGAACTACTATCGGGTTAGAACACTTTTCAATAAGAAATTTAGTAATAAAGACTATTTCTGGCCTATTAGCGAAAATAACCTCGTTGTAAACAATAATCTGGTTCAAAATCCAGGATGGTAACACAATTAAATTTGTCTTTATGAAAAGTTTTAAATATTTATTAATGACATGCATGGCTTGCCTTACTCTGGCAGCATGTAAAGTCGACGGACCAGCGCCCTTGGATACGGATAAAGGTGCACCGGAACCGGTTACCAATATAAAAGTTGAAAATCTACATGGTGCTGCAAAAATAACATACAGGCTTCCAAATGATAAGAAACTTCTATATGTGAAAGCGGAATGTATGATTAACGGCAGAATGGTTGAAGCCAAGTCCTCACCATATAACAATGAATTGTTGATTGAAGGATTTGGTACGGCAGGAGAGGCAGAAGTTAACCTGTATTCGGTAAGCGTTAGTGAGAAAAGATCGGAACCACTGGTGGTGAAAGTAAATCCGCTTACGCCCCCTTACGAAGATGCGTTTAAAAGCCTGGAGTTGAGAGAGACTTTTGGCGGTGCCAATGTTAGCTTCGACAATCCTACAGAGGCAAACCTGGTAATCAATATATTGGCTCAACAGCCTAATGGAGATTGGAAACCTGCAGAGACCTATTACACCCAGAAAGCAAACGGAGTATTTTCTGCACGTGGTTTTGAACCAACGCCAACGAAGTTTGCTGTGTACATCAAAGATCGATGGAACAATTACTCAGATACGCTGATTAAAGAATTGGTGCCGATATTTGAAAAGCAACTGGATCGTACAAAATTCAGGGAACTTAATCTTCCTACAGATCAGCAGGCTGCATTCGGTTGGGTAATGCCAAATATCTGGGATGGTGTCATTGTGAACAATTCAAACATTGATAAGCCTGGTTTTCACACCTCTCCAAATGGAATATGGCCACAATGGTTCAGCTTTAGTCTTGGTGTAAAATCCAAACTAAGCCGCTTCAAATACTGGCAACGCGGAGCCTGGGTGTCATTTACAGATCGTAATATCAAGCAATTTGAAGTATGGGGAAGTAATGACCCTGCACCAGATGGCAGTTGGGATAGCTGGACAAAGCTGATGGATGGCACCTCTGTTAAGCCATCTGGTTTGCCTATCGGTACCAACTCACCAGAAGATATTGCACTGGTAGGAGCAGGTGAGGAATTTATATTCCCTGAGAACACACCAGATGTAAAATATATCAGAATCAAGGTATTGCAAACTTGGAGCGGCGCCAAATCCTTCTACATTATGCAGGTAGGATTTTGGGGAGCTGAGCAGTAGTCCTGCCTTAATTAATTAAAGTATACATACCATTAAAATTCATCGTATGAAACATATATTTAAACATATTGCCGGTTGCGTTTTACTATCGCTTATCATCTTTGGCTGTAAAAAGGAAGATGCCTATAAGGATTTCGTAAAAGGTGGTGCAATAATTTACCCCGGCAAACCGCTGGATCTTAAAGCACTTGCCGGAAAGAACCGTGCAAAGCTTTCCTGGGTAGTGATAGATGCCAAAGTTTCAAGATTTGTGATCCATTGGAACAATCGCATGGATTCTCTGGAAGTACCTGCTGTAAATACAGGGGAAACAGCTGATACTGTTAATGTAATTGTAGGGAATCTTCCCGAAAATAATTACATTTTCGAAATAGTTTCTTATGATAGCGATGGAAACAGATCTATCAAAGAGGAAGTAGCTACCAAAGTTTATGGTGACGAGTTCATAGGTTCACTGTTGAATCGTCCAATTAAAAGATCAGGCTCAATGAGCGGTATAGCAGAAGTTTACTGGGGAACGCCAGAGCAAAGCGATGTCGGTGTTGAGGTAAAATACACTGATAATTCCGGTATGGTACGAAACGTAACGGTCTCTAATACCGATACGCTAACTACGCTCACCAATTATAAAAATGGCACACAGTTTAGTTACCGTACATTCTTCCTGCCTGATACCATGTCATTTGATACCGTGTCAACAGCTTTCGTATCACCACCAGCTCCGGTAGTTGCGTATCCTCAGTTATCCAGCAGTACTTTCAAACCGTATGTGTTGCCTACAGATGCCACTACAGCTTGGGGCTGGACCTTACCGATGCTTTGGGATAACAACACTGCAGAAGGGAGCGGTTTCCACACTTTTGATGTTGCAATGCCTGCTCATTTTAGCATTGACCTTGGGGTGGTGACTTCACTACATGAAATAAAGGTTTGGCAGCGTGTGCTGACGCTCTATGATGCCGGAAACCTTCGGAATTTTGAAATCTGGGGCAGTACTGCACCACCTGCAGACGGCAGTTTCACAGGCTGGACTAAACTCGGTACGTTCGAATCAATCAAACCATCCGGACAGGCAAGTGGATATACCACTGCAGACGGAAACTATGCAAAAGCAGGTGAATCATTTATATTCCCTGACAATATTCCTGACGTTCGTTATCTCCGGTTTAAAGTATTCAAAAACTGGCTCGGCAAAAACCCGGGTGCAATCCATCTGATGGAAATGAAACTTTGGACAAAATAACACCAGCATTTACACAGGCGTCTTTATTCAGGGACGCCTGTGTATTTATAAAGCGTCCGTGTACAGGTTGCCAATTTCATGGCGTATTACAGCCTTTAAAAAAACCAAGTATGAACAAAACCAAATATCAAATCGCATTATTCCTTTTACTTGTTTTTTCACTCGCTTGTGCAAAGCAAAATGCGAATCCCCGCACGGTGGCAAACGGACTAGGCATTGTCATCAAATAACACACAAAATTTATATGATGAAGAAATTATTTCTATCCTGCTTTTTAGCGGTTTCGCTAATAACAAACCTATCTGCGCAGAAGAAAGAGAGTGCGCAGATCCCCACCCTGGCATGGGTGGGCGTTCCAGAATCTGAAACTACCATAGAACGGTTCCTCGAACTTAAGGAAGCCGGCTTTACACACAATTTTAGCTTTTACACCAGCGCCGACGCTTTTGAAAAGGCACTAAAAATAGCGGAAAAGGTGGGGGTTAAAATGATTTTGAACTGTCCGGAACTAAAGAAAGATCCGGAAAATACAGTAAGACGTTTCATGAAAAGCAAAGCGCTTGATGCTTATTACCTGACTGATGAACCTGGTCGCTCCAGCTTTCCTGAACTGGGTGACTGGGCACGCAGGATTCAGGCAGTAGACAATAAGCGCTTTTGCTATCTAAACCTGTTTCCAAATTACGCACCTACCAGTGCCCTGGGTACTGAAACCTACCGGGAGCACGTGAATATTTTCATCAAAGAAGTACCCTTGCAAGTTCTATCCTTTGATCACTATCCTGTAGTGGGAGCTACCAGTGCTGATGTAAGGGATATCTGGTACGAAAACCTGGAGATTTTCGCTGACGAAGCTGCAAAAGTAAATAAACCATTCTGGGCCTTTGCTTTAACTGTGGCCCACGGGCCTTATCCCGTTCCCACCATTCCTGCCCTCAGGATGCAGATATATAGTGATTTGGCCTATGGTGCCCAGGGTATCCAATACTTTACCTATCAAACGCCACCAGATCCCCAGTGGGATTTTAACAATGCTCCCATCACCAAAGAGATGAAGCGCAATCAGGTATACGACATGGTCAAGTCAATGAACCAGGAAATCAAAGCACTATCGCCTGTTTTTTTAGGTGCAAAAGTGATTTCCCTGGCACATACAGGAAAAAATATTCCCATAGGGACCAAACAGTTATCCGCTTTGCCGACACCTATAAAATCTGTAGAAACGGAAGGACTTGGAGCGGTGGTATCTCATCTTAAAAATGGAAAAGAGGAATACCTGGTTATCGTAAACCGGGATATGGTCAAAACAATGAAACTCACCGTAAAAAGCGACCCTTCGGTTCAAAAAGTATTGAAAGACGGTACAACTTTACCTGCAAGCACTTACATGGATACGATCATGGTAGAACCTGGCGATGTGCAGATTTTCAAATGGAAACAATAAAACACACACATATGAACAGCAAGTTATTCTCAGTCGGCTTATTCGGCATCATGGTGCTCCTGAATGTAGCAGGGATCAAGGCTGCAGCGCCTATAAATGAGCTCAACCTCATACCACAACCTGTAAAAATCGAAGCGCTGGCCGGCACGTTTAAGCTCAACAGCAGCACAAAGCTAATTTCCTCTAGTTCGAACAAGGAAATAGCCGAGCTCTTTGCAGCAATGTTCAAAGCGCCCACGGGTTTCAACTTGCAGCATGCGCTTAGTGGATCCACAGGCATTCAGTTGTCGATCAGCAGAACGCCTAATGCGCTCCTGGGCAATGAAGGATATACCCTGCATGTCACGCCGGCTAAAATCAGCATTGTAGCCAATAAACCTGCAGGCCTATTTTATGGCATGCAAACCCTGATGCAGTTGTTGCCTAAAGAAATTGAAAGCCCGCTGTTGATAAAGAATAAATCATGGTCGGTACCTTGTGTCAAGATAACTGATTACCCAAGATTTGGCTGGCGCGGACTGATGCTGGATGTGAGCCGTCACTATTTCCCTAAAGAAATGGTTAAGAAATACATCAACCAGTTGGCGAAATACAAAATGAATGTATTTCACTGGCACCTGACTGATGATCAGGGATGGAGAATTGAGATCAAAAGCCTGCCAAAACTTACTGAGATTGGTGCATGGCGTGCGCCAAGGGTAGGCTTGTGGTGGACCCGTCCACCCCAGGCTGAAAATGAAGCTGCTACTGATGGCGGGTTTTACACCCAGGAAGATATCAAAGAGATTGTTAAATACGCCCAAAGCCGTTTTGTGACCATCCTTCCGGAGATCGATGTGCCTGGTCACAGTCTGGCCGCACTGGCAGCCTACCCAGAGTTGTCCTGTACCGGCAAAGCTTATAAAGTAAATGTGGGTAATCTTTTTTATACAATTGACGACAATGCCTTATGCCCTGGCAATGACCAGACCTACGACTTCATGCAGAAAGTCATCGAAGAGGTAGCCGGTTTATTTCCAGGTCAGTTCATCCATATAGGTGGAGATGAATGTTTCAAGGGTTTCTGGAAAGATTGCAAGAAATGCCAGAAAAGAATGGCTGATGAAAAGCTGCAGAATGTAGAAGAGCTTCAGAGCTATTTTATCAGAAGAATGGAAGGTATGGTAAAGGCCAACGGTAAAAAGCTGATGGGCTGGGACGAAATACTGGAAGGTGGTTTAGCCCCTGATGCCAATGTAATGTCCTGGAGAGGAATGGGCGGAGGAATTGCTGCAGCAAAAATGAACCGCCAGGTGGTGATGACCCCAACAGCGCATTGTTATCTCGATCTATATCAGGGTGATCCCATTTCCGAACCGCCTACCTATTCTATGCTGACCTTATCCAATTGTTATAACTTTGATCCTGTTCCGCCTGAAGTGACTGATAAATCACTGATATTAGGCGGACAAGGCAATTTATGGACAGAGTCTGTACCCACTTACCGCCATGCTGAATACATGACCTGGCCGCGTGCTTTTGCGTTGTCAGAGGTATTCTGGTCACAGAAGGCTAGCATGAACTGGGATAGCTTTGTTCCCCGTATGGAAGCCCATTTTGGCCGTTATGATATGGCACAGGTAAATTACGCCAGAAGTGCTTATGACGCTGTTATTAAGCCAGTAAAGGACACCGTAAATAAAAAGGTACGCGTTGCGCTAGATACTGAAATAAAGAAACTGGACATTTATTATACATTTGACAACACCTTTCCGGACAATTTTTCACCTAAATACAAGGATACGTTATCGGTACCTGTTGGTGCAGATCATTTGCGTGTGCTGACTTACCGCAACAATAAGCCAGTAGGCAAGACGATGACTATTACCATCAAAGACCTTGAAAAACGCGCAGGCTTGTAAAAAGACGTTTTTAATTAGTCTTTCTGATAGGCTGGAATTGAATGAAAATACATAAGCCTGCACACATAATAGGCCAAATTAGGTCTTTTATTGGTTATGCGTTGGTGTTTGTAGGTCTATACACCAACAAAAGACCTATGAAACACCTAGCGAAGACCTAAAATAATGGGAGTTGTCCTTAGCCTGATAGCAGACCATCTGCAACTTGGTGGTAGCGTGATGATGCTTACATTTATCACCTGAATTAAGTTGTGCTAAATGTAGTAAAATTTTTAGAAGGTACGGTAGATTCAGCCCATCTTGTAAAATCTATAAAATAGAATTACCATATCCGACCAGCACTACAGAAAGAATGATCATAGCAATTCCCGTTAGGATCGTGGCAAGTGTTTTCTTACTTACACCTTTCCATTCTTTATATAAAAAGCCCCACATGTTGGACACCAAAATGATAAATGCCATGTGCAGGATCCATGAACTTGCCCCATTACCCAGCTTGCTTTCTCCCATGCCATAAAAAAAGTACTGCATAAACCAGGTTGTTCCGGCCAGTGCAGAAAAAATATAGTTCTTCGTGAGTGGCGTTTTCTTATTGGTATAATCGCCAAAGCTCTTGTTTCGCGCATTCAGGATCATACACCAGATAAAATTTGTAGTTAGTCCCCCCAGCATCACTACAATAAAAGTCGTGTTGTTTCTAAACAAAGGATTAGCACCAGCAGCTTCACTGGCGTTAGATATGTCATGGCCCGCGGTAATGGCAAAGCTCATACAAGCGCTCATGATACCGGAAAATACTGCTACCAGCAACCCTTTTTTAAGGTCAAATTCCTTTACACTTTCTTGTTTCTGTTCTGTAGAAAGTTCGGCTTCTTTTCTGACTCCGGCTTTGCCGCAAATCGCGATGCCTACCAGACAGACTACTACGCCAAGCAATACCACCAGTCCTCCACTGGTACTCAGCATATGCGAAAGGCTTCCGGTGGGATCATCTGATACAATGTCCTGATAAATGGGAGGTATCAAAGCGCCAAAAGCCGAGCAGAATCCCAATGCAACTGACATACCCAGCGACATACCCAGATAACGCATGGCCAGTCCGAAAGTCAAACCGCCTACGCCCCACATCGCACCAAGAAAATAAGTCCAGAACAGGGTAGAACCATCCGTATTTTTAAGGATATCCACGAAACCGGGTACAGTCAGCCATGCAGAAATCACAGGCACAAACAACCAGGAGAATATGCCTCCTACTATCCAATAGCTTTCCCAGGACCAGCCCTTTACTTTTTTGTAAGGTATGTAGAAACTTCCGGAGGCAAAGCCTCCAATAAAATGAAAAATAATGCCAAAGATTGCTTGCATACAGGTGTTTTATAAATATCTGGTAAAGTACTAATATTCTAAAAAGATAGTAGGCTAAACAATACATTTAAAGCGTTTCGTAATACAATCTTGACATTATACTCAGCCTGATATGCATTTTTTATGATCGCTATCAAAAATTACCTTTATATAAGGGTAAAAATTGTATTTTTAGTAAAGTATGAACCAATATAAAACCTTAGGCACTTTAGTCGGGAAGCTGTTTTTGTTTGTTTTGTTGCTGACTTCAATTACGGCAAATGGGCAAAAAACTAAAATAAGCTTTACGCATCTTACAGTAGAGAATGGTTTGTCCCAAAGCAGTGTATTGTCTATTGCACAGGATAGCATGGGTTTTATGTGGTTTGGAACCAAAGACGGATTAAATAAATTTAATACCCGGACTTTTGAAGTTTACCGGCATACCAAAGATTCTTCATCCCTTAGCAGCAGTCAGAACATCAATGCGCTCCTGACAGATACGAAAGGGAACTTATGGATAGGAACTCAAAATGGCCTGAATCTTTACTTGCCGAAAACCAATTCCTTTCAGCGCTTTCTGCACAATCCCCTAAATAAACATAGCATAAGCAACGATGTAGTACGTTTTCTTTACCAGGACAAACAAGGTAATATCTGGGTGGCCACTGAAAATGGATTGAATAGACTAGGTGCCGACAATAAATTTGAGCGTTTCAATGAAACTACCAGCAAAGTGCCGGGACTGGCCAATTCCCTGGTTAAAGCGGTTCATCAGGATCATAACAATGTAATCTGGGTGGGTACAGACAGTGGCTTGACAAGTATGACGCTCCAAAAAGGCAAGTATAGGTTTAAATCTTACTTTCATGACAGAAATGATCCGGGCAGTTTAGTACAAAATGATGTGACTACCATTTACGAAGATCATTATCACAACCTCTGGATTGGTACACACAATAAAGGCCTTGATCTGTTGGACAGATCAACAGGTAATTTCCAGCATTTCAGCCATAAAAAAGGACAGCGTAATGGATTGACAAGCAATGTAATCAGGAAGATCAAAACGGATAGTGAAGGAAGGCTGTGGATCTCGACGCTCAATGGTTTAAATATCTATGATTATGACACAAAAAGTTTTACCTCTTTCAGCCATAATCCTGATGACCCCACCAGTTTAAATCAAAATTCTATCTATGACATTCTTCAGGATGCCGCAGGTTCTATGTGGGTGGGTTCTTACTACGGAGGAGTCAATGTATATCATGCTTACTCAACACCCTTTAGGAAATACAAGGCAAATCCCGGCAAAAATGGCGTAAGCAGTAATGTCATCAGCGTAATTGCAGAAGATGCCAAAAACAATTTATGGATAGGTACAGAAGCGGAAGGGCTAAATTACTATGACAGGAAAAATGGGCAGTTTACCAGTTTTAAAAATGATATAGAAAATACCAATTCGCTTAGTTCGAATTTGGTGAAGGCCATTTCTATTGATCGTAAAGGATGGGTTTGGATCGGTACTTATGAAGGAGGACTGGATGTATACAAACCAGAAACGGGAACATTTAAGCATTATAGGCCAGGCAGTAGTCCCGGATCACTAAACTCCAACCGGATTGTCTCTCTGAAACATGATAGTCAGGGCAGGCTTTGGATAGGAACACGTGCACAGGGCATCTTTCTGTACAACGAGGTTAGAGATAATTTTAGCGTATTTACAGATCCGCAGTATAAGCAGGAACTCAAGTTCATCAGATGCTTTTTTGAAGATTCGCGCCGCAACATATGGATTGCAACGAATGCCGGAACATTTATACTGCCTGAAAAATCAAATAAGCTCATCAGGTTTAAGAGTGAAAACAGTACAGTTAAGTTTGATGACATCAATTTTATACGGGAAGATTCCCGCAAAAACCTTTGGCTGGGCAGCTACGAATCGGGCCTGATCAAATATGATCCGCTCAAAAAGACCACCAGGTTTTTTACTACAGATGAAGGGCTTCCATCTAGCAATGCACTGGGGCTAATTGAAGACAATGCCGGTTCTCTTTGGATCAGTACTTCCAATGGACTGTCTAAGTTTGATTCCATAATATTTACCAACTACACCGTAGAGGACGGCCTGACGGGCAATGTGTTTAACTATAATTCCTTCTTTAAAGACACCAAAGGAGAACTTTTCTTCGGTGGTTACAACGGACTGATCAGCTTCTTTCCAGAACAGATTAAAAGAAATAAGCAAGTACCCAAAGCCGTTTTTACACAGCTGAGGCTATTCAATAAACCTGTTGTGATCAATGATGAAAACAAATTGCTCGATAAAAATATCAGTCTTACCAAAGGGATTACTTTCTCCTATCATCAAAATATTTTTAGTGTAGATTTTGCCATACTCAGTTATATCAAATCAGAAAAGAATAAATACGCCTATAAACTGGAAGGTTTTGAAAAGGACTGGAATTATGTGAGCAGTCCCTCTGCCACCTTCACCAATCTGCCTGCCGGTGAATATACATTGCTGATCAAAGGGGCCAATAACGATGGGGTCTGGACGGCAAGTTCAGGTCAGTTGATCATCAGGGTAAAGCCTCCATTCTGGAAAACCTGGTGGGCCTATCTTATTTATGCGCTGTTCTTGTCCGGATTGGTATTCCTGGTATTAAGGTTTTTGTGGATCAGGGCCCTGCTCAGAAGAGAGCATGAGATTTTTCAGATGAAGCTGGATTTTTTTACTAATGTGTCCCATGAGATCCGGACACCGTTGACGCTTATCGTAGGCCCGCTCGAAAATCTGGTGCAGCAAACACAGGAATCGCCGGCATTAAACCGGAGACTGCTTACCGTCAAAAAAAATGCAGGAAGATTAACCCGGCTGGTCAATGAACTCATGGATTTCAGAAAAGCTGAGTCAGGCAATATGAAGTTGAACATTGCCCCTTCCAATATAGTAGGATTTGCCAAAGAGATTTATCTGTCCTTTCAGTACCTGGCTATTAAAAATCACATTCAATATACCTTTCATGCAGACGAAGAGCATATAGAGACCTATTTCGACAGCGAGCAATTGGAAAAGGTAGTGTACAACCTGCTTTCCAACGCTTTTAAGTTTACTCCTGAACGTGGAATTATTCGCCTGCAGATTCAAAAGAAAGGATTTGATTACGTGGAAATTCTTGTTTCTGATAATGGGAAAGGGATACCTGAAGAAAGCCGCAATAAGATATTCACCAATTTTTACCAGGTCAGGGAGCACCGTTCCGGGAATACCGGCACTGGCATAGGATTGGCACTTGCAGAAAAGATCGGGAGGCTGCATCACGGTAAGTTATATTTGCTCAGACAGGAAGAAATAACAGCACCTGATATCCATACCTGCTTCTGTCTTAAGTTAAAACTGGGCAACCTGCATTTTAGCCCGGAAGACCTGATACAGGATTATGTCAATACAGAAAACCCCGTTTTCTATCAGCAGGACCTGGAAGGCGATCTGGCTATCAATTATGAGCCCGATGAGCAGCAGGATGAGACTACTACAGTGCTTGTAGTGGAAGATAATTATGAAGTGCGTGGATTCATCGTTCAGTCATTGAGGCCATTTTATCAGGTGCTCGAAGCAGAAAATGGAAAAGAAGGGGTAGGCATCGCTATCGAAAAAATCCCTGATATTATTGTCAGTGATGTAATGATGCCCGTTATGGACGGACTGGAGCTATGCCGTACGCTAAAAACAGATATCCGGACCAGTCACATTCCCATTATCCTGCTCACTGCCCGTTCAGGGAACATTCATGAAGTAAACGGATTAAAAACAGGCGCAGAAGCTTACATTACCAAACCATTTAGCGTAAACAGTCTCCAGCTGAGTATTTTCAACCTGCTCACCCTTCAGTCCAATATGCGTCGGAAATTCAGTCAGCAGATCACCCTGCAGCCCTCAAACATATTGATTGAATCTACCGACGAAGAATTTTTAAATAAAATAATGGGGCTTATAGAAGCCAACCTGAACAACGAAGAGTTTAATGTAAACACCCTCGCATCAGAAGTGGGCATGAGTACACCTATTTTGTACAAAAAGATAAAGGCCCTAACCGGATTAACGGTCAATAATTTTATCAAATCTATCCGCTTAAAACGGGCCGCGCAATTGCTCCGGCAACATACCTATACCGTATATGAAGTTGCCTATATGGTAGGCTTCAGCGAAAGCAAATATTTCAGTAAAGAATTTACGAAACAGTTTGGTCAGACACCATCTGATTACTGTACTACCTGATTTACCTGCTTTTTTAAGAAATTACCCCCATTTATTTAAGAAATTACCCCCTCTCTCATCTGGCCTCCTCCTAGATTAGCTTATCCAAATATGGCTGCGCCTATGTGCGTCAAAGCGGTAACCAAATAACCACTAAATATAAACAAGTATGAAAAAATGCTACACAAACTTCTTGTCGGGAGTGTCGTACGTCAGGAAATTATGCAACCTCAGGGCTCCAATGGTCATGACGGCTATGTTGTTACTGATTAGTACCATAGCCTATTCGCAAACTATCCAAATTACCGGAACAGTAAAAGACAGCAAGGGAGAGACTATTCCGGGGGTGGGTATAAAAGTTAAGGATGCTACTGCCACTACTCAGACAGACAACAATGGTAAATTCAGTATTGCAGTTCCCAATGCACAGGCTGTCCTGGTTTTTTCCTATATAGGTATGGAACCTTATGAGACTACCGTGGGCAACCGTACCACGATAGAAGTGACCTTAAAAGAAAGTCTTTCAGAACTGGATGAAGTAATCGTAACCGGCTATGGCGAACGGGTAAGAAAGCGCGATATCACCGGGTCTATTTCATCCGTTAGCGCCAAAGACATCGAAGAAAGACAGCCTTTGAACCTTTTTGATGCCCTTCAGGGCAAAGCTGCAGGAGTGCTGGTGGTAAATGACAATGGTGAGCCGGGTGCTGAAGGCTCCATCACCGTTCGTGGTCCATCTACTTTTTCATCAGACGGCAATGGTACCAATCCGTTATACGTCATAGATGGGGTAATTACACCTAATGCTGCTTCGATCAATCCCAGTGACATAGAAAGCGTAGAGGTGTTAAAAGATGCTGCTTCGGCCTCCATCTACGGATCAAGGGCTGCCAACGGGGTAATCCTGATTACTACCAAGCGAGGTATAGAAGGCAGACCGCGTCTGGATGTACAATATGTGTATACCATTGGCGAGATCTCCCATAGCATCCAGCAGTCCAATTCTGCCGATATCCGCAGATACAGACAGATGCAGGGCCAGTTAGGGGTTCTAACTGATTCTTTAAACCCCGGCCTTAACTCAGCCAATGACCTTCAGGACCTCTTACTGGGTAATACCGCTCAGAAGCATGATGTAAGGGTTTCACTGGCGGGTGGTTCCAAATCTTTATTATACTCAGCCAGTCTAAATTACCTGGATGATAAAGGTATTGCCTTAAATACTGATGCAAAGCGCATTCAGTCGAGGATCAACATTGACTATAAGGCTACCTCTAAACTGAGATTTTCCAATAACCTTTCCTTTTACAGGCAAACAGGTAATTTTGCCAGCATTGGCAACTCCATCAGGCCGGTATTTGACAGGCCTTCCAGTTACCTGATCTATTACCCTGATGGTAAACTGACCAGTTATATCAACAATAAGAGAAACCCGGTAGCGAATGCGCTGCTCGAAACAAATACACGGGAAGATTTCAAAACTCAGTTTGTTTCTACGCTGAACTATGACATCTTCAGCGACCTTAAGTTTACTGCCGCCCTCAATGCGCAGCAGGACAACGGGCAGCGGTTTACCTTTACACCAAGGTACATTCAGAACCAGAATGGTGACAACAACGCTGCCACCAATCAGTACAACAAAAGGTTTTATTATGAAGCCCAGGCTTTCTTAAACTACAATAAGACCATCAAAGACCATACGTTCTCAGGAACTGCCGGTGTTACAAGAGATAGGGTACGTTATGACAATGTAAACCTGGCGGGTACCAACTTCATTCTGGAAAACATCAAAACCATCACTGGTTCAAACCTCAGCAATCTGACTGCACAACGCTCTACTGCCAGTGCTGTATCAACCGGCTCTTATTTTGGCCGCGCTACGTATAGCTACAAAGGCCGTTACATCGTACAGGGAGTATACCGCAATGATGCTTCCTCCAGGTTTGGTATAGAAAACAGATCGGGTAGCTTCCTTGCCGGATCAGCCGCCTGGCGTTTTACTGACGAAGGCTTTATGAAATGGACCAATAAATTCCTCGAGGACGGTAAGGTCAGGTTCAGCTACGGTAGTGGGGGTAACGATGCCATAGGCGACTATGAATCCATTCCGCGTGTGGAACTTGGCGGAAACAGCTACAACGGTCTTGCGGGGGCAGCTACTACGTCGAGTTTCAGCAATCCTGCCCTTAAATGGGAAACAACTTATACCCAAAATTTAGGTCTGGATCTTACTTTTCTAAAGGGCAGGTTGGGCTTTGTATTTGATGCCTATATCGGAACTACTGACGACCTGTTGTACGATAGACAAATGCCTAAAGAAACGGGCTTCAATACCATCAAGGTGAATGTAGGCTCTATCCAAAACAAGGGGCTTGAGTTTGCGCTAAGCGGTAGTCCGATATTAAACAAAAACTTCAAATGGGAGGTCAATGCAAATGTTTCCCTTGAAAGGGGAACCATCCAGAAACTAAACCAGGGTGAGCAGTTCATTGCTGTAGGTACTGGTGGCATCAGTGGTGGCAATGCAACTTACCTCATCAAAGAAGGCGGCAGAATAGGAGATTTTTATGGATGGAGAAACCTGGGCGTTTACCAGTACGACGCTGCTAATGCTTACACACCTGAGGGCAGGAGATTAACCCCTGTAAATGTAACGGTTAAATATCCTGTTCGCGGTACATCTGCAGATCCTCAGGCATCTGTAGCGGAGTATTATGAACTCGATGGACAAAAATACTCAGGTGAGATTGTCAAAAAGAAAAACAGCGATGGCTCTGTATTGCTGGGTGGCGATACTGAATGGGAGGATGTAAACAACGATGGGTTCATTGATGAAAACGACCGCACCATCATTGGTAATTCTCAATCAGATGTTTATCTGGGCTTTGTCAACACTTTCACTTACAAGAAGTTCAGGTTGTCGTTCATCATCAATGCTACTGTTGGCGGACAAGTATACAACCAGTTCAAACAAAACCTGACCAACTTTGCCAACAATGGTAATCCTTCTTTGCCTGAAGCTATTTATGGTGCATGGACCAAACAAGGAGATGTCTCTACCTATCCATACTATCCCGACAAGAATACCAGGGGCAGTCAGCGTGGGGGCGGCAACAGTTACTTCCTGGAAGACGCCAGCTTTATCAGGTTGTCAAACGCCAGATTTACCTATTCACTCGACAGCAAATATGCTAAGAAGGTATTTGCCAAAAATTTATCTGCTTACGTATACGGGGTAAACCTGGTAACATTTACCAATTACACTGGCTATGATCCTGAATTTACCCCATCCTCTGGCCTTACTCCCGGAGATGATACAGGCAGATATCCAAAAAGAAGAGAATTGGGGTTTGGTCTTAACATAGGTTTTTAATTACAGACATGAAGAAGATATTAAGTATTACTGTTTTAGGCATCCTGTTGATGTTTGGCAGTTGTAAGAAAGCGATTGATGAGCAACCTATTTCAGAAGGTTTGCTGAAGGATTTTTTAAAGAACAAAATTGAAGCGGATGCCGCTGTGGCGGGTATGTATGGAGAGTTTCAGCAGACCATGATCGGCGACGGACAATACCGCAACCGCATGACCTGGTGGGGTGAGGCGAGATCTGATAACTGGGAAAGGAGAATTACCTATACCGTCAATGCAACCAATGAAATTGATTTCAACGGGCTTAGTGAGATCAATGACTATGCCGACTGGAGTTTTCTGTACAGCACCATAGGAAGGGCAAACCTGCTGATCAAGCGCTTGCCGGAAATTAAACAATATACCCCGGTGGGTACAGTAGGGGCCTTGACTCCCCAGTTGGAAAACAGTTACACCGCACAGGCACTGGCTATGAGAGGTTTATGCTACTTCTGGATTGCCAGGGTATGGGGTGATGCACCTATTCGCACAGAACCTTACCTGAGCATTTCTGAGCAGGGAGAGCAGGCGCGTGACCCAAAAGCAAAAGTATTGGAACAAGCCATCAATGACCTTACACGGGCGTACGAACTTACTCAAAAGAATGTCAATGCACCTGTTTGGTACATCGGCGAAGCCGCCATAACTTCTATACTGGCTGATGTATACATGTGGAGGGCCGGAACCACCAAAAACAATGCAGATTACAACGAAGCCATCGTTTGGTTTAAAAGATTATTTGCCGCCAAAGCACCTACCGGAAAAGTTTATAACGCAGCTGGTATAAATGCTACAGGGGCAGGCGGGGACGTGGCAGACCTGCAGCCGGGACCAACATGGAATACACAGTTCATTGCCCCATTAAATAGCGTAGAAACCATTTTTAACATCCACTGGGACAATATCTCTAACGGATGTGCTTGTATGGCAGGGGTAACACGGACTACCAATGAACCGCTGATCAGAATGGCAGATCCTTTATGGGCAACCTGGCCAACAGTAGCAACGGCTGTCTACGGGACCACTACAGCTACGGTCGACAGGCGTGTTAAACAAACCTATAACATTACCTCTGCTACCAGTCAGCCAATACGTGACAGGGGGTTCTGGAAGTTCTATACTGGTACATTTACAGCCGCTACCGCAACTGCAGGCTATAATTTTACCCTGCCGGCAGCTTCTTACGTAAGCAGCTTACCCTATACTCCCGAAACCAATGTTTATATACCAATGTACCGCTTAAGTGGAATGTACTTGTTGTATGCTGAGGCACTGAATAAAACAGGCGATCAGGCAAATGCAGTTAAATACTTAAACATCATCAAAACCAGGGCAGGTGTACCAACGGTGACTGCTGCACAATTCGCTGATGCAGGTGCTTTAGAAATGGCCATTCTTAAAGAAAGACAGTATGAACTGATCGGTGAGGGAGTAAGGTGGTTCGACCTTGTGCGTACAGACCGCGTGAAAGAAGTGATGGACCCGATACTCATTGCGCGTCAGACTGCCGCTGGCAATCCGGCCATCGGCTGGGGTGCTGACAAGAACAGGTATTACTGGCCGCTGGCCACCCGCGTTATGTTCTCTAACAGTTTATTGGTTCAAAATCAACCTTATTAATCGAAAACATGAAAACTTCAAAAATTATATGGACCGGCCTTTGCAGCTTGTCAATTTTCATCAGCTCCTGCTCCATGTTTGGCCTGGACATACAGGAAGACTATGAATACAAAAAATCAGTACTTGATCCGCATATCAACAAAACTGCGCGCCAGTACCTGGAAGACAGGGGTAAAAATCCCATCATTGCCAACGATACCATTTTCAAATGGATGCAGCTAGGCCTCGAATATGCCGGGATCAATCTGGATGAGTATGAAAAACCGGGCAGAACCTTTATTTTCCTGGGCAATGGTGCGATCCGCGCCATTCCGGCAAGCGGTATTCCGACAGGAGGGATGTGGTTTACCTTTCCCGTTACTGTCAGAAACCCTGATGGTAGCCTTAAGCTCAGCACCGCAGGTGCGGTAGAAACCAAGCCTGCTACAAAATGGGCTGATTACAGCAAGGCCGATGTAAGGAAGTATTTTCTTTACCTCATTGCACTGGGGGACTTTGGATTTAACAATGCGCAGGTTGCCAATACCAGCCTGCAAACTTTGCTGCCGCCCAATGTAAGTGCCAGTGATTCTTCCAGACTTGGATTGTATATTGTAAATGCTGAGCCTGACTACAATGATGTAGGTGCAAGGGTACTCTCCTATGTAAGCGCCAGGCAACCGGGTGTCAATTACGGATTTGACCAGGAAGGAAAGATCAACTTCAAGATCCTCAATTCAGATTATTCACCCCTGCAGGCAAATGATTATAACACCCTGACTACCTCCGGGATCATATCAACAAACGGGCAGGTCCATGTATATGCCCCAACTGGCACTACCCCTGTTCCTTTCTTTCCATACAGGTATTAAACTGCGATTTACTTTATATTTTTGATATGATTAACTACTCTTTGTGCTTTAATTTGAGATTAAAATTAGTACTGTTTTTAGGTTTAGGATTATTGGCTCAGCAAATTTCAGCACAGCAGAAGACCCGCATCACTAATGACTGGGAATTTCTCAAACAGGATCTGGGCGGAATATGGGAGTCGGTAAGACCGGCCAAGGCAGGAGATCCGGAAACAGTGCCCCTTTGGCAAAAAGTAACCTTGCCCCATTGCTTTAACGCAGAGGATGCGGTAGATCCCGATTTAAACTATTACCAGGGCCCTGCATGGTACCGCAGTCGCCTGACGATAGAAAATCCCTATCAAAACGGCCGCATCCTCTTGCACTTTGAAGGGGTCGGGCAAAAGACCGAAGTCTATGTCTATACCACAAAAGTGGGAACCCATGTAGGCGGATACGACGAATGGACAGTGGACATTACCGATGCCGTAGCGGCATTTAAAAAGACAGAAGTCTACAGTAAGCAGTTTGGCGGAAAAATTCCGCTTTCTATCCGTGCAGATAATTCCCGCGATCTGGAAATGATCCCTTCTGATCTTTCCGATTTTAACCTGTATGGTGGAATTTACCGTTACCTCAACCTGGTATACACCCCTGCGCTTTCGGTAGATAAACTATTCGCTACTGCAGAGGTGGATGCCAAAGGCAAACTCGGTAAGTTAAAGGTAAAGGCACGCTTTCACAATCCGGGCAAGGCCACTGCAACTGATGCTGTCTTAAAGCTGACCGACCCGAAAGGCAAAGTAGTGCTGACTAAAAACACCAGCCTGAGCAACCTTAGCGGCGATGTCGATATCACCGATTTTGAGGTAAAAACACCTGTTGTCTGGTCTACAGACCAACCCAATCTATACACAGTTGAACTCAGCATCGGTACCGGTGCCGATCAATATAAGATCAGCCACAAAATAGGGTTCAGAAACTTTGAGTTTGTTGAAGGAGGACCATTCCTGCTCAACGGAAAACGCCTCTTGCTGCGTGGCACGCACCGTCATGAAGACCATGCGGGGGTAGCGGCGGCCATTACAGAAGAGATGATGCGCACAGAAATGAAAATGATCAAGGACATGGGGGTAAACTTTATCCGCCTGGGCCACTACCAGCAATCTTCTATTATTCTCAACCTCTGCGACAGCCTGGGTATACTGGTTTGGGAGGAGGAGCCCTGGTGCCGTGGAGGCCTGGGTGGTGAGGTATACAAAGAACAGGCCCGCAGGATGATGACCAATATGATCGAGCAACATTACAACCATCCTTCTATCATTATCTGGGGCCTGGGTAATGAAAACGACTGGCCAAATGACTTTCCCGAATTTGATAAGGAAAAGATCCGTGCCTTTATGAAAGAACAAAATGACCTGTCGCACCGATTAGATCCTACACGCAAAACAGCCATCCGCCGTTGCGATTTCTGCAAGGACATTGTGGATGTTTATTCGCCGTCGATCTGGGCGGGTTGGTACCGTGGTATTTATACGGAATACAAAGCCACTACGGAAACAGAGATGAAAAAGGTAAAGCACTTTTTGCACGTGGAATGGGGTGGCGACAGTCATGCCATGCGCCATTCAGAAAATCCGGATAATGCATTGTCTAAGATAAAGCCCGGTGATGGTGCAGATGAGCGTGCCGGTGATGCTTCATTATATGGCGGAGGAGCCCGCGTATCAAAAGATGGCGACTGGAGCGAAAGCTATATCGTCAACCTGATCGACTGGCACCTGAAGGAGCAGGAAACCATGCCCAACCTTACGGGTACAGCTTACTGGCCGTTCAAAGATTTTTCTACCCCTGTAAGGCCTGAAAATCCGGTGCCATACATGAACCAGAAGGGGGTAGTGGAACGCGATTTTACCAAAAAGGAATCTTACTACGTTTTTCAGTCCTATTGGATCACCACGCCTATGGCCCATATCTATGGCCATACCTGGCCCGTACGCTGGGGCGAAAAGGATGAAAAGAAAATGGTAAAAGTATTCTCTAACTGCGATGAGGCAGAACTGTTTGTCAACGGAAAAAGTCAGGGTGTCAAAAAACGCAGGAGTGCGGACTTCCCCGCTGCTGGTTTACGCTGGCAGGTTTCTTTTCAGGAAGGAACCAATCATATTAAAGTTGTTGCCAAAAAAGGTAAAACTATCGTGACAGATGAAATCACACAGGAGTACCAAACGGCCAAATGGGGCAAGCGTGCTAAGCTAGTTTTTGAAAAGCTCAAAGAAGAAGATGGAGTGGCCACTGTACAGGTAAAGCTGTTGGATAGCAATGATGTGTTGTGCCTTGATGCTGAAGATTTTGTGTCCTTCGGACTGATTGGTGAGGGAAAGCTGATCGACAATCAGGGTACCTCCAGCGGCTCCAGAAAGGTTGGAGTGTACAATGGCAGGGCCATCATACGCATCAAAACAAATGGTGGCAAAAGTATGGTAAGTGTGAAATCAGAGGGGCTACCTTCTACCTTTTTGGAGTTATGATCATGAGCCTGGAACGGACAGCTAAGCAGATAAATATTATATTGAAATCCTTATGGCAAGATATAAGCGGCTAATTCAGCTCTTCAGCATTTTTTTAATGGTATTTCTGCATTCCTGTGGATCTGTAAAGCCAGCGGAATCAGGTAAAGAAAATATGGAGAAGCAAGCGATCAATGCCCTGAAATCCATAGTTATGGAGCAAGCATCATGGGCGATGAAGCAGATGCCGGTCACTGTCACGGCCGACAGTTCATCCCGGACTGCGGGAAACAAGCATGACTTCTTTTCAGAGGGTGATTACTGGTGGCCTGATCCTTCCAATGCCAATGGGCCTTATATCCAGAAAGACGGTATGACCAATCCGGACAACTTTGTAGCGCACCGGCTGGCCATGATCCGATTCAGCAAAATCATCGGCGCACTGGCTTCTGCATATAAGATCACAGGCGATCAGAAATATGCTAAACAGGCCATGTTGCACCTCAATGCATGGTTCATCAATCCGACAACCCTGATGAATCCCAACTTACAGTATGCCCAGGCCATCAAAGGCAGATTTACAGGTCGCGGGATAGGTATCATCGATACCATTCAGCTGATGGAAGTAGCACAGGGCATCCTGGTGATGCAGGATGTATTAGGTACCGCGACTTTAAATGGCAGCAAAGCATGGTTTACGGAGTATCTGGGCTGGCTGATGACGCATCCCTATGGAAAGGCGGAAATGACCGCTTTAAACAACCATGGAACTTGTTTCGTGATGCAGGTAGCGGCTTTTGCCAGGCTTACAGGAGATGAAAAATTACTGGAGTTCTGCAGCGAGCGTTACAAAACTGTGCTGTTGCCGGATCAGATGGCTGAAGACGGTAGTTTTCCAAGAGAAATGAGCCGCACCAAACCATATGGATATGCGATTTTTAATCTGGATGCCATGGCTGCGCTATGCCAGATCCTGAGTACTAAAGAGGATAATCTCTGGAATTATACTACTGCCAATGGTCGTTCTATAAAAAAAGGCATCGCATACCTGCACCCTTTTATAGCCGACAAAAGCAAATGGCCTTTAAAACCCGATGTGATGTACTGGGATGAATGGCCGGTGGCACAGCCTTTTCTGTTGTTTGGAGCCAACGCGTATAAAAATAATGAATGGTTGTCTACATGGACAAAGTTAAATCATGACCCCAAAGTAGAAGAAGTAATTAGAAATTTACCAATAAGAAACCCCTTAATATGGTTGTAATAAAGAAACCTCTATTCGGAATGCTACTATTAACCTTCCTGCAATTTGCAGCAATGGCCCAAAAACCTGATGTGAAAAAGGCATTCAGCCGGGCCGAAAACCAAACCCTGCTCATGCTAAAAGAAGTAGCACAGGCCAAAGCTGCGGTAAATAACCCCAACCTCGTATCGCCAAGAACGCTGGAAAACGGCCAACTCAAGCTGGTGGCTTCCAGGGACTGGACAAGTGGCTTTTTCCCGGGAGTATTGTGGTTTTTGTATGAGAACTCCAACAATGCCGATTGGCTGGAACTGGCAAAGATTTATTCGGCACCCATAGAAAAGGAAAAGACCAATGGCGGTACGCACGACATGGGCTTTAAAATCTATTGTAGCATCGGATCGGGCTATAGACTAACCAAAGATGCGCACTATAAAGACGTGATCATCGAATCTGCCAAAACGTTGATTACCCGTTTCAACCCTAAAACGGGTGTGATAAGATCATGGGACCACAATACAGACAAATGGGTAAATCCGGTGATCATCGATAACATGATGAACCTGGAACTGCTTTTTGAAGCCAGCATCCTTACCGGCGACTCTTCCTTTTACAAGATTGCTGTCAGCCATGCCAACATCACCATGAAGAATCATTTTCGTCCCGATTACAGTTCCTACCATGTGATAGACTATGATCCGGAAACCGGTGAAGTGCGCAAAAAGAACACCCACCAAGGCTATAGCCACGAATCTGCATGGGCCAGGGGACAGGCATGGGCACTGTACGGTTACACCATGTGCTACCGTTATACCAAAGACCCGGCTTATCTGAAACAGGCAGAAGCAGTTACCAATTACCTCCTCAATCATCCTAACATGCCGAAGGACCTGGTTCCTTACTGGGATTTCAATGCCCCAAATATTCCTGATGAACCAAGAGATGTATCCGCTGCTGCGGTGATCGCTTCAGGCCTTTATGAGCTAACCGGATATAGCAGCAACAAAGAGCTGTATAAAAGTAAGGCCGACATGATAATACATAATTTAAGTACAAAATACGTTTCCCCAAAAGGAGAGAATAGAGGATTTATTCTATTGCATAGTACTGGTTCAAAGCCATCTAAGAGCGAAGTGGACGTGCCGTTATCTTATGCGGATTACTATTATCTGGAAGCTCTTTTGAGATACAAAGCAGGAAAGAATGACTAATTCTTTCCTTTTCCGTTCCCCTTGCCTTTGCCACCGGAATTACCTTTTGCCTTGCCATTACCTTTGCCGCCGGAATTTCCAGAGCTTTTAAAATTACCTTTATTACCACTATTGCCGGGATGACCTTTCACTACGTAGTATTTAGGGCTTTTGCTGTATTTGATGACGGGTTGCGAATGGTTAGATTTGTACTTGGCATACTTTACTTTGTGTGTACTATAGTACCTGTATGGTTTCGGAGAATTGATCACCACTTTGTAACCACGATATAAGTCATAGCCCTGGTACCTCGTTGGTAAGCCAGTAGAAAATATCCAGTTCCCATTGTTCAAATAAACAAACTGGCGCTCCGGAACATAATAATAGCTTTCGATCTCCGGCAGGTAATAATAATCTACATGATCATAACCAGTGGGTCCCCATAGTGGCTGCGAACCAATATTTACATTGATGTTTACTTGAGCTACAGCTTTATTGATGCTTAGTCCCGCAGTTGTAAGCAATATTAGAAACATTAACTTTTTCATCTTATTTTGTGTTTAAATTTGTGTTTAAATATGTGTAAAAAAAATGGTAAATGATTACTGGAGGGTTACGACACCAATGCTGGTGTTCTGCCCTGCAGTAACCGAAACATTGTCAATGACTGCGGGAGTGTAACCTTCTACAGGTATAATTTCTATTCTGTAACTGCCCGAAGCCAAACCGCCTACAGTAAACCTACCGGTGATCAGGTCTGTCGTTGTTCCTACTGTGTCCGTACCGGAAATGACCAATACCTCAGGATGGGCAATAATAGGCAGGACAGAACCGGAGATCAAGCCTGATGTTGTGGCAGTAATGCCCCTTACTACTGGTTTCAGAAGATATTTCCCGTTTCCGGTAGCTATAATCGATTGGGCGGCGTCGAAATCCAATAATAAAGAATAGGTCACTCCAGGAACCAGTTCCGGATTTTCTGTCAGTTTAACCTTCCAGCCCGAACTTTGCGCACTTGGTGTTTTCAGCTCCTGTTCCTGGCCGTCAATTACAATAGAATTGCCCGAATCGTGCAGGATCAGCCTGATCTCAGTGATCTCGCCTGAAGGCATTTCACCAGAGGCAACAAGAATATCAGGATTGCTGGTCCCGATCCTAAAATCAAGAATGTTTAATATCCCGTGGTCTACATCAAACGTGTATGGCTTGCCACCGGACAGCAATACTACTGATTTGATATTCAGATTGACCTCGTCAAAATCTCCAGGTGCATCCGTCATGCGGATCTCTACTTTCGTTGTGCCGTCGGCATCCTGGTTTTCTTTCTTGCATGCCGCAAATATCAAAGTGCTGATCAGCAGAATTGCAGTTAATATCGAGTAAAGTGTTTTGTTTTTCATAGTAAGAGTTTTTACTTATAGTATTAGATTGTTGTAAATGATAGGTCAAAGCTCTGGACCCAACATGAAATGAACATGAAATTTCAGATTTATTTTTTCCTCAGAATTTCATCTTAATTTCATGTTCATTGTTTCTCTTTGTGAAGGATTTGGTGGCGCAGATGAAAACAGTAAGTTTTAAGGTAGGGTGATTGTTTGCCTCGAAAGAGGCAAACTTTCTTTATATTTATACAATGGCGATTTCACATTCAGCTATTTCACGACGAGGTGTTTTACTCAGTTTGTTATTGATTTGTTTCAGTGCGTTTTCCGCTGCCGCGATTCCTGCAGGCAACCTGAATGCAGTAAGTCACCAGAACTATCAGGATAAAAAAGGAGATAAAACAAAAAAAGAGGAAGCTCAAAAAACAGATAACCAACAGGTTGATCCCGACAAACAGGCTCCGCAGAAGCCAGAGATCAAGCAAGTGCCCAAGGCAAGAAAACAATTGAAGCCCGCTGCTGTTAAGCCTAAAGTAAAACCGGTCAGGATCGTCAAGCCTAAAATCAAAAAGCACTAATATGAAATCAACAGTGATCTGTCTACTGATCAGCCTGCAACCTTGCTGGCTGATGGCTCAAACAGATACTGCAAACAATCAAAAATCAAATAAGACTACCCTCACCCTTGCCGCCATATACAGCAACAATGTCAGTTACTACGGTCAGTCTACTGCAGAAAAGCTACCCTATATACTGGCAAATGCTACTGCCCGACTGCCTGTAGGTATTTATTTCTCCGCAGGGACCTACAAATTGCTCAATATAGGCAGTGGTGTTTCTGAAACAGATTTCGGAATAGGATATACGCATGATTTTACAGATAAATTAAGCACAGACCTGAGCTATATGCGGTCTATTTTTCCTGGTAACTCCCCGTTGCTGCAGGCCGCCAATACAAATAATATCAACCTGACAGCAAACTATACCTGGTCATGGTTTAAAAGCTCACTCTCCGCAGATTATGCCTTTGGAAAGGAGCGCGACTTCTTTCTGGGGATTAACAACTCAAAAGACATAAGCCTTGGAGCAGTGTTTGATGATGCAGATCAGCTCTCCATAGAGCCGGGAATAGAAATCGTGAGCGGTACACAACACTTTTATGCCACCTATCAGCAGGAAAAAATAAAGCGCAATAACGGGAAGGGCAAGGGGGCAAATAATGGAAACGGAAATGGCAACGTAGATGGGAATACAGAAATCATTACGATCCCCAAAACCAGCTTCAACTTGCTCACTTACAACTTCAAATTGCCCTTGGTCTACAGCCGTTCCAGCTATTTAGCAGAAGTGGCCTACCAGTTTTCTGTACTCAGCAGCAGCGCCATCACGGAAGCCAAAAAACAGCAATCCTTCATCAGTCTCAGTTTTTATTATCAATTTTAAGCCAAACAGATACCCATGAAAGTCCTGATCATAGAAGATGAAAAAACCCTGGCATTTGAAATGAGAACATTTCTGAAAAAGGCCTTTTATCTCTGCGATCTGGCCCATAATGTAGCAAAGGCTACTGAATGCTTAGAAATGAATCAGTACGACTTTATATTGCTGGATTTGGGACTGCCAGACGGAGATGGGCTGAGCCTGCTCCCAAAAGCTAAAAAGCACAATCCGGAAGCCGCATACATCATCCTGACAGCCAGGGGAAACCTGGAAGACAAGATCGCCGGGCTCGACATGGGCGCTGATGACTATCTGGCCAAACCCTTTTCTTTACTCGAACTCCAGTCACGCATGCAGGCTATTGCCCGGCGCAAGTTCAATGTCAATCTGGAGGCGATTTTGCTGGGTGATTTTAGTGTCAACCTACAGACAAGGTTCATTTATTTTCAAACACAGCAGATAGAATTGTCGCGTAAAGAGTTTGACCTGCTCAGCTACCTGCTGCTGCATAAGAACAGGGTATTGACCCGCATGCAGCTCAGCGAGCACATTTGGGGTACCTTTGCTGATGACGATTACGACTCCAATTACATCGATGCCCACATCAAGAACATCAGGAAAAAGCTAAATGTATACTCAGTTACAGACTGGCTGGAGACAGT
This sequence comes from Pedobacter psychroterrae, assembly GCF_004331695.1. Lineage (GTDB taxonomy): Bacteria > Bacteroidota > Bacteroidia > Sphingobacteriales > Sphingobacteriaceae > Pedobacter > Pedobacter psychroterrae. Next base: position 1,037,606 of record NZ_SJSL01000002.1, read on the forward strand.
TAGGGGGGTAGGCTACAGAATCAGGAAATCATGAAACTATCTGTAAAACTCGTTTACTTCATTGCCGGCTCCAAAATCGCGGTAGTCATTTTCTTTATACTGTTGCTACCCTTTTTAGTCGCCGGAATCGCCTCACAATACACCAATTACGCTTTGCGGGACCAACAAAGGAAGGTCATCAGCGACATCAGTAAGAAAGGTATTGATTTCTACTTGCAGGGAGATGAAAGCTTCGGTAGTTATAACCTGCTAAAAGAGGAATACATATCACTACAACCTGCAAACGAACATTTTGATATGGATACCATCACGACCGAGGAAAGGATTGTCGAGCAGGATACACTGACTTACCGGGTCTTGAGTTATGCCTTCAAAGCAAATAACGACAACTACCTGTTAGAGATCGGTAAAACTACAAGCAGTATCAATCAATACAATAAACCCCTACAGCGGATCGCCCTTTATGTACTATTGGGACTGATAGTGCTGACCATTGTTGCCGACCTGATCTTTACCAGGCTGCTGATCAGTCCGCTCGATAAGATCATCCAATCCAAACTCATCAACAGAAAGTTCCCTTTTAAAGAACCGGCCATTCCGGTCAAAACCACCACACAGGACTTTAAGTACCTGGACCAGTCGCTCATCGACCTCATGGACCAGATCAATGTCGATTTTGAAAAGGAACGGGAGTTTACCGCCAATGCTTCTCACGAACTCATGACCCCCATCAGTATCCTGCAAAACAAGATGGAAAACCTGCTGGCCGAAGAACACGTTACCGAAGAAATTGCCATAAGCATCATTGGTATGATGAAAACACTGGGCCGGTTAAAAAAGATATCTTCTTCATTGCTGCTGATCAGCAGGATAGAAAACGAGCAGTTTGCCAGGACGGACGAGGTAAAACCTGCAAAGCTGATGGAAGAAATACTGGAGGAGATCAGCCACAGGATGGAAGAGAAAGGACTGGTGCTGAATGTCAGCCTTTCTGATAACATCACATTTAAAAACGTAAACCAGGATCTGCTGTTTCAATTTTTCTACAACCTTATCAACAATGCGATTAAGTACAATGTAGAGAAGGGGAGCATCAGCATCAGCGACCATCTGGACCGTTCCGGTTATTCTATCAGCATCGGCGATACTGGGATTGGCATCGCAAAGGAAGACCTCGACTTTATCTTTGATCGTTTCCGGAAAACCAATCTAGGTGAGAATGTCGGCTATGGGCTGGGGCTTTCTATTGTTAAGAGTATTGCGGTATACCATGGGCTTGATGTTAAGGTAGATTCCGTCGTGGGTAAGGGGAGTGCCTTTACCATCAGGTTTCCCACTCATATCGTATCCGCTTAAAATATGCTAAACTTAAACTTTTTATTTAAGTTTATTTGCTAATCTATTGGCTATGATTGCATTTCCTTTATCTGATGGGTGCAGGCCATCGTATGTCAGGCCAACCGCTTCAAGTGGATAAGGATATTCATCCGTTTTAGGATCAAAGGGTATGCCTATTGATTTTTTGAACGGATAATTCACATACTTACCTGTAGCCTGCTCTTTCAGGCGCTTGAATTTCACCAGTTTATCCAGCTTCAGTTTAGGATCATGGTGCAAATCTACTACCTCAATCTTTTCGTATTCAGCTATAGACACGATCGCATTGGCAAATTGCTCTAATGTCTGCTCGTTTTTAGCTTTGTATGAACCATAGGCATTGTTGCTGGCTTGAGTGAGGTACACAAAATCTGCCCGCTGCATAGGTGTGATCAGCACGATCTTAGCAGCCGGGTTTAGGCTTCGGATCTTATTAATAATGATGCGGAATGACCCGTACACTGTATTGTTGCCGTCACCGTTCTTATAGTCGTCAAGCGTACCTACCGGGCGGCCCGACCACCAGTCGTTTGTGCCCAAAAACACGGTATAGATATCTGCTTTTTCCAGTCCCAGGCCGTCTATGTTCTGCGCTATGCCTCCCGATGTCCATCCGTTAAAGCCCTTGTTGATGTATTTAATGTTCGGCAATAGCTCAGTCAGCATCGTCATGTAGCCTTTCTTTACCCTATTTCCTGTCTCGTTAGGATGGTCGTTCAGGTAGGTGATAGAGTCGCCAATAGCCACCCAGGTCAGTTCTTTTTGTTTAAATGAGAGCAGTAAGCAGGCCGCAAATACATATATCAGTAGTTTTTTCAAAGAGTTTTGTGTTAAAAGGTGGTTCAATATTTAATCAGGCATTCGTCCGATTGCAAATGAAAGAAAAAATATGGTAAAAATGCTATATTACAATCAGTATCAATGTTTCCAAATCATTATGAACATAACCAAACATAGATTGCCGCATCTTGTTCTCACACTTTTTGCCATTGGCTTCACAGGTCTTTTATTGTCATTCGCAAGTGCCGAGGATGGCTGGGTTTCTAAATACCTCACAGTTAACAAGGATGGCAGCATCACTTATCACGCTGATGAGAATGGCAATACTATTCCCGATTTTAGCAAGGTAGGCTATCATCACGGATATAGAGAAATACCAAAGTTAAAGGTGGTTAAGACATTGACTGCTATTGATAAAGATGCTACTTCTATGATTCAGAATGCCATAGATGAAGTGGCGGCATTAAAGCCTGATAAGGATGGTTTCAGAGGTGCCATCCTGCTTAAAAAAGGTACATATTCCATAGGTACCTCTCTGTGCATCAGTACCGAAGGCATCGTACTCAGAGGTGAGGGGGAAGCCACCAGGCTGATTGCCAGCGGAAAAGGCCAGCGCACGCTCATAAATGTACAAGGCAGCGGCAGGCCAACAGAAATAACAGGTACCAGGGTTGAAATCACTGATAATTATATACCTGTGGGCGCAAAATCGTTCAATGTGAGTTCTGCAAGCGGTTTTAAGCGCGGAGACGCCATTATACTTTACCGGCCGGGTAATGAAGCTTGGATTCATGACCTTCAAATGGACCAGATCACTGCAAATGACCAAACCAGGCAATGGAAACCGGAAGAGTATCACCTTAGGTACGAAAGAAAAATTACTGGGATCCAGGGCAATAAAATCTTCATCGACAATCCTGTGGTGATGCAGATGGAAACTAAGTATGGCGGTGGTGCCATATACAAATACGAATATACCGGCAGGATCAAAGAAGTAGGCATAGAGGACCTGCGTTTTGAATCTGAATTTGCTTCGGATACTGATGAGGACCATGGCTGGATTGCGGTAGGCTTTAACCACATTGAGAACGGCTGGGTGCGCAATGTATCAGCATATCATTTCGGCTATGCCTGCGTCAGCCTGGCACAGGGAACTAAGAACATCACGGTTGCGGATTCCAAATGCTTTGAAGCCAAGTCACAGATCACCGGCAGCAGGAGGTATTCGTTCAACAATGACGGTCAGCAAAACCTGTTCATGAACCTCGAGACTACCGAAGGCAGGCACGATTATGTGACCGGTGCCAAAGTATGCGGGCCAAATGTATTTTACAGTTGTAAATCCAGCAGGACCCATGCAGATATCGGTCCGCACCACCGATGGACCACAGGCACACTATACGACAACATCACCACCGATGGAGAGATCAATGTGCAGGACCGCGGCAACTGGGGCACGGGCCATGGATGGGCTGGAGTGACACAGGTACTGTGGAACTGCAAAGCCAAAGGTGCAGCGGTGCAAAATCCATGGGCATCAGGGAAGAATTATGTGGTAGGGTTGGAAGGCCAGCAATTGCAGGGCAGACTTAAGGGCCGTACGCATGGCGAATGGGAAGGGCAGAACAAAGCGGGTCTGCAGCCAACCTCCTTGTTTCTAGCGCAGAGAATAGCGGCAAAAATGAAATAATGACCTCTGTAAGTTCTTTATTAAATAGGGTTTACGGGCTTCATTTCCACGCGTTTCCATACTTCTGTGTAGGAGAGGTTTTCCACACCTTCTTTGCCTTCTACCAGGCCGCTCAGAGTAAGCAGGGTTTTATCTTCATTAAATGAATACCTTATTCTGTAGGTCTTTCCTGCCAAGGCATAGAATGCCCCCTTCACTTCGCTCTTAACAGTCTCCGTGTATGTTTGTAAATCATTGATCTGATAACTTCCCCCATGGGTAATGACTGCGCCATGCTGTGTAACACGGAGGTTAAAGAACTGTCCGTCCGGATTGAAGAACTTCATCAGTCCCGGAATCGGCATCCGGCTTCCTGAGCCATTGGTGGCCAGTTGGGTTAGCTCCCAAACGCCTTCGAAAGGGCTTTTCTCCACTTCCTGGGCAGAGAGTTTATTTAATGATACGAGCATTACCAGGATTGTAGCGATGCCGAGAAGTGTTAATCTTTTCATTGTTGTTTGGTTAGAATACTAATATAAGAAATGAGATTAATTTTCCTCCTCTTAATTATTCTGATTAGAATTGCTAATTTGGTAATGCTAAAACAGTTTGATAACTTCACCCTTTTAAGAATTTAACCAAATACTCAATGAAACAACCCTTAAAACTGATCATCGCTGCGGCCATGATATCTTCTTTTGCCGCTTGTGTTCCCGGAGCAGACAGCAGGTCAACAGCTAATAAAGCTGATAGTACACAAACAACTGTGCAGCTGGATAGTACTAAATTCCAGAAAGAGATTGATGGCAAGAAAACCAATTTATATGTCCTTAAAAACAAGAACAACATGGAAGCTGCTTTTACCAACTATGGCGGAAGGCTGGTGAGCTTGCTTGTGCCGGATAGTTCTGGTAAACTGGTAGATGTGGTAGTAGGCTTTGATAGCGTAGAAGGTTTTGAGAAATCTACTGAGCCTTATTTCGGTGCTACCATCGGTCGTTATGGCAACAGGATCGCCAAAGGAAAATTCAGCATAGATGGCAAGCAGTATACTTTGGCTACCAATAATGGTGTGAATACGCTACATGGTGGCAAAAAAGGATTCCAGTACGTAGTATGGGATGCGGCACAACCTAACCCTCAGACTGTAGTCTTTACCTACCTGTCTAAAGACATGGAAGAAGGCTATCCGGGAAACCTGAATGTGAAAGTAACTTATACTTTGACTGACGACAATGAACTTAAAATGGACTATGAGGCCACTACTGATAAAAAAACAGTGTGTAACCTTACCAACCATGCATTTTTCAACCTGAACGGTGAAGGCAGCGGGACCATCCTGAACCACAGTCTGCAGATCTATGCCGATCAGTACACGCCGGTAGATACTACCTTGATCCCATTGGGTAAACATGCCGATGTAAAAGGTACTCCTTTTGACTTTACTACGGCTACTACTATTGGCGAGCGCATAGATCAGGCAAATGACCAGTTGAAAGCAGGTGGTGGATATGACCACAACTATGTCCTTAACGGCACGAAAGGACTGGGCATGACACATGCAGCTACTGTAAAAGGAGATAAATCAGGCATTGTAATGGAGATTTATACGCAAGAGCCCGGACTGCAGTTTTACAGCGGAAACTTTATGCAAAGCAAAAACGTCTTTAAAGCCGGAGCAAAAGACGATTTCAGAACAGCATTGGCTTTAGAAACCCAGCATTTCCCTGATTCACCAAACCAGCCTTCATTTCCTTCTACAATTTTGAATCCTGGTCAGACTTATAAAACATCATCGGTTTACAAGTTTTCAGGTAAGTAATATCCATAGATAATTTCTATAAAAAAGGTCTTATGCAGGTTTGTTTAAGACCTTTTTTATGTGATATGTTCTGTCTTTGTTTAGAGAACTTTGTTTAAGTTTGAGACATGAGATTAAGTCTGTTTTTGCTTTTGCTTTGCTGTAGTGCGGTTGTTAGTGCCCAGAATGTTGACGTGACCAAATTTGGCGTAACACCAAATAGTTTTTCTGATGCTACAGAGGGGGTTAAAAAAGCAATTGAAGCCTGTCGGGGCCAGTCGGGTGCTACACTTGTTTTTCCGGAAGGCCGATATGATTTTTGGCCTGACAAGGCAGAAGATCAGACCTATTACATCACCAATTCTTCCAGTGAAGAAGAAGTTCCGGTAAAAAAGCAGCGGGTAGGCCTGTTGTTTAATGGATTAAAGAACGTTAAGGTAGAAGGCAATAACTCTTTGTTTGTATTTCATGGCAAGATGATTAGTTGGGTGCTGGATGGCTGTGAAAATGTGCGCCTTCAAAATATAAAAGTAGATTATGAACGGCCGGGCATGTCAGAAATGACGATAAAAGAAATAGGGCCGGGCAGTGTTACTGCAACCATCCATCCTGATTCAAAATTTGGCATAGTGAATGGTGTGTTGCAATGGTATGGCGATAAATGGGTCAGTAAACACTTTTTTGCGATACTGGTTAATCCTGCTAAAGGACTGAACCGGTACAGTTCCTGGAGTCCTTTTCTAAAGAGCAAGGCGGAGGTAATAGCGCCACTGACGGTGCGCTTTACGGGCGATTTTTCACAGTTTAAAGCAGAGCCGGGTGAGGTGCTGACCATACGTGACCACATCAGGGACTATATAGGCGCTTTTGTAAACCGGTCGAAAAACATCTCCCTCCACAATGTACACATGCAGTATATGCATGGATTGGGGATTGTTTCTCAGTTTTCTGAGAACCTGCATTACGACAGTGTGTTTACAGAACCCGCCAAAGGCAGTGGCAGGGTGATCGCTTCATCTGCCGACGGCATGCATTTCTCAGGTTGCAAAGGGCAGATTACCATAGAAAACTGCAGGTTTAAAGGGCTTCATGATGATGCCGTGAATGTGCATGGTACGCATTTGAAGATCACGGAGGTTGTATCCCCGACCTCAATGAAAATAAGGTTTATGCATGGGCAGACCTATGGATTTGAAGCTTTTATAGCCGGGGATACCGTTGCTTATGTACATCCTTCTTCACTGCAAATCTTTGAAAAAGGAGTGGTAAAGTCGGTCAGGCTGATCTCAGAGCGCGAGATGCTGGTAGAGCTGGCAAAACCAGTTCCATCGCAGCTGGCAGCAGGCGATGTACTGGAGAATGTGACCTGGACACCTGCTTTAACGATCCGGAATTCACGTATAGAGGGTACAAATACAAGGGGGATACTGATCACCACACGGCGTAAAGTACTGGTTGAGAATAATGTTTTTTACAGGACAGGCATGCACGCTATTTTGATAGAGAATGATGCGTCCGGCTGGTTTGAATCAGGCCCTGTAGAAGATGTAACTATCAGGGGTAATGTGTTTGAAGAATGTGCGTATAATTCCTATCCGAATAATTACGTGATCCATATTTCTCCGCAGAACAAGGAGATTATCAAAGGATATTGGGTGCACAAGAACATCAGCATCGAAAACAATACTTTTAAAGTGTACGATTATCCTTTGCTGTCGGCAAAGAGCACCAGTGGCTTGACTTTCATTGGAAATAAGATCATTAAAACGGACTTTATGAAAGCAGGGGAAAAAAGGCCTGAGATTCATCTGGTGTCCAGTACCAAGGCCAGGGTTAGGAACAACGTATTTGAGCCAAAACAAGAGGCGGTGGTTGATGCAGAAAAAATGGGTAAAAGAGATATCAATGCTGATCTAAAAGTGCACCTGCATTGATTTTTACACCTCGTATGCCACCTTTGCAAACTTATTTCTATAGTCGATGGGGGTGAGGCCTGTAATCTTTTTAAATGTATCTCTAAATGCTTTCGTATCTGTATAGCCTACGTCAAACATGATTTCTGAGATATTCTTTCTGGATGCTTCAAATTTCTTTTTTGCAGCTTCTATCCTTACCCTTTGTATATACTCCAGCGATGTATTGTTGGTAGCCTCTTTAAATCTTCTTTCAAATGTTCTGCGGCCTGTATTTATTAAATTTGCTAAAGTTGCTATGGTTATTTTATTTTCGTAATGGGTTTCAATATGGTCCTGCACTTTTTGAATTTCCGCATCACCATGATTTCTTTGCCCTTTGAATATAGCGAACTGAGATTGACTGTCTCTGCCAATATCTAAAGCAAAATATTTTGAAATCATTACCGCCGTTTGTCTGTCAGCATACTTTTCAATCAGGTATAATATTAAATTCCATAAACTACTTGCCCCGCCACTACTGTAAATGTTATCGTGCTCTGTTATGATTGCACCATCTTCCACTTCTACCTCTGGATATCTTTCTCTAAAATCACTGATGTGGGCCCAATGTGTGGAGCATTTTTTACCGTTGAGTAGGCCTGTCTCGGCTAAAAGGAAAGCCCCGATACATAGGCTGGCAAGACTTGAACCGTTTTCATATAGCTTTTTAAAATAGGGTATCGCTGCTGCATTGGCCTGTATCCCTTTGGTGGTATCGCCAAACGCAGGGGGGATAATCAATAAGTCAGTTTCATTCACATCTTTTAGCAACCTGTCGGTTTTAACTGTGTACTCTCCATTATTGGCTGGTACATACTCGTTAAGTCCCACATACTCTACCTCAAAAATTGGTTTTTTACCAAAAGTAATTAAAAACTCATTGGCAGTATGGAAGCTTCTAAAAGGGGGAGTGATTGCTTCAATTACCCCATACTCAGGTACAAAGACTGAAATTCGCATCAATTATAAAGATTAAGGTACTAATCTACGAAAATAGTTTTGTCATATTTTACCCCAAATTTGTCATTTTCACAATAGCCCTGATTTTATAACCTAATGTATCTTTGGATATCAAAATTTAATAAATAATTATGGCACAAGTAACAAGAATAACGGTAGAAGCAGAAACACATGTTCCCGTAGCAAAAGTCTGGACAGCCTGGAATACACCAAGCGACATTGTTCAATGGAACACTCCTGACCCAAGTTGGCATACCCCGAGCAGCGAAAACGATCTGAGAGCAGGAGGTAAGTTTAAAAATAGAATGGAAGCCAAAGATGGTAGTTTTGGGTTTGACTTTGAAGGTGTTTATGACACCGTGGAGTTGCATAAGGAAATTACCTATACCATGGGTGACGGAAGAAAGGCGACTACATTGTTTGCAGAAGAAAATGGTAAGACGATCATCACCACCACATTTGACGCGGAAACAGAGAACGAACCTGAATTTCAGAAACAGGGCTGGCAGTCTATACTCAACAACTTTGTGAAATATATTGAATCAACTAATTAGTCAACACCACCTAATTTTAAACGTCATGAAAAAGAATAAGATAATTTTTTGGGTGGCAACTGCCATCATCATACTTTGGGAGGGCCTGATGCCGTTGGGTACGCTGCTGTTTTCACCAGAGTATGCTACTGTGGGTACGAGACCTTTGGGTTATCCGGATTATTTTGCCTACACACTGATCATTTGTAAGGTATTGGGTGTTCTGGCAATTTCTTATCCTAAAACACCAGCTAAGCTACAGGAATGGGCTTATGCAGGGCTTACTTTCAGTTTAATCTTTGCCTTCATCAGTCATGCCTGTGTAGATAAGAACATTGGGTATATGCTAATGCCACTAGTGGTATTGGCGATCCTGGCGGTTTCGTATGTGTATAAAAATAAAATTCCTGATGCTTAATTTATGCAGCTATGATTGCGCATGTTGATGACAAATTGATCAGCGGGGTTTTCATTACTTTTTCCGGGAATTGTAAAAAGGCCCTCAGCTTCTATCAAAGCTGTTTCGGGGGCCTATTACAATTTGAAAGTTTTGGAGGAGTAGTAAATGGATATGTCGAAACGCCTGTCGTAAGCGGATCATTGGTTTCCGACAGGATAATTATTCATGGTTCGGACCTGGTACACAATGAAGGAAGAAAGCTGGGAAACTATATGGCTATTTTTCTGCCTTGTAAAAGTACCAGCGACAGGAAAGAGCTCCTTGTAAAAATGGAATTTGATAAAGGGAACTTTCCTGTAACTGATTATGAGCAAAAGCTAATTGAAGTAACTGATGCTTTCGATGTGAGGTGGATACTGGGCATTTAAACAATTCCCTACAGCGTAGTGCTAAAAGCATACGTGCCCGAACCTACACTGATAACCTGATATCCTCCTACTCTGTTTTTAATCTTTAGATCAGGGTTGTTTTTAATGGACTTGCCACCCTCCATAGTCTCTCCTTCAGCATTTGATGGAATATAGATATCTGCCTTAGTGTTTACCGGAATGGTTACCTCCATGGTGAGTTGCTTTCCGTTTTTCTTCCATGAGGAAACTACCTTTCCATTAATCGAATGATAAGCAGCCTTTACATAGTTGATGCGGTCAGGTGCGATTTCAGGACGGATGCTGAATGTGCGGTATCCGGTTTCGTCAAGTTTAATACCTGCCATATTTCCAAACATCCATTCGTTTACTGCGCCAAATGCATAGTGGTTGAAGGAATTCATGCCCGCATTGTTGGTGAAGCCTTTGTCTTTGATGTAGCTGTCCCAGCGCTCCCAAATGGTGTTTGCACCATTGATCACCTCAAAGCCCCAGGATGGATATTCTGTGCTGAGCAATAGCTGGTAGGCTACGTCGCTGTTGCCGGTTTCAGAAAGAGCCGGCAATAAAGGTTTGACACCCAGGAACCCGGTAGACAATTTACCCCCGTTTTCTTTGATCAGGGTAGCCAGACGCTGGCCGGCTTTTGCTTTCAATGTGGGAGAAAGTAGATCCATATAAATTGCATTTGCATAGGCAGTTTGGGTGTCACCGTCAAATAAACGATCCTCACCGGAAGTAACTACAGAACTGCCTTTCTTTTGAAAAATACCTTGTTCATTGATATAGTTGGCGGCAATAGCCTGTTTTATTTTACTAAATACCTCCTTATATTTTTTCACGTCTTCCGTGACTTTGATTGCGTGGGCCATTTCTGCCATCATCGAGGCGCAATTGGCATAATACATGGTGGCCAGGAAATAGGAAGGCGTTTGCTTTCCTACAGAAAGCCAGTCGCCAAACCCTCCGTTGGTAGAGATATCTTTAAATGTATCTTCCGTATAATAGTATTTTCCTTCGCTTTTGCTTTCTAAAAAGTCGAGGTAAGCGACCATATTCGGCCAGAATTTCTTGATTACGGTAATGTCTCCGTAAGTCTTGAAGATGGTATACGGACAGATAATTCCGGCTTCAGACCAACCAGGGGAATAGGTGTCGGTAACCCGGATGTTTGGTGCAGGTGCATAGATGGGATAAGCATTGTCTTTTCTTTGCGCATCATTTAAATCTACCAGCCATTTGGTATAAAAGGCCGAAATATCATTGTTGAAGGATGCGGATTGAATGTAAACCTGAGCATCACCTGTCCAGCCCAGGCGCTCATCGCGTTGCGGACAATCTGTAGGCACTTCAAAGTAATTCGATTGCTGGGTCCATACAATGTTATGGTACAACTGGTTCACCATTTTATTATCAGTTTCAAAGCTCCCTGCCACTGGCATGACTGAAGTCATGACTATGCCGGTGATGGCGTCCAGTGCTGGCTGATAACGAAAGCCTTCAACCTCTACATATTGAAAACCATGATAGGTAAACTGTGGCATCCAGGTTTCGCCATTAGGATCGCCCTTTAATATATAAGTATCTGTAGCCCTCGCCCTCCTTAAATTTTCGGTCATGATCCTTCCGTCGGGATGCAGCATTTCGCCATATTTTAACCTGATGGTATCTCCGGCCTTACCTTTTACCTGCAAACGGACAAGCCCTGCGAAGTTCTGTCCCAGGTCGACGTTGTATTTTCCGCCAGGTCGCGGTGTTACAGACTTAGCTTTTAACTCTTTCAGTACCTGTACCGGATTGCCGGGATATACTTCAATCTTTCTTTCAGCCTTATCTGGATAAATGGTGGCATTTTGCCAGTTGCTTGTGTTCAGGCCGGGTTTGAGCCAATCCTTCAGTTCCAGTTGCGCATTATAGGTTTCTCCATTTAAAATGTCCGATTCTATAAGTGCACCTTTGGCGGTTTTCCAGGAAGCATCGGTACCGACAAGCTCGACTTTACCATCTGCATAGGTGATTTCAACCTGTGCTTTGAGCAATGGAACGTCGCCATAAAATTTATCAACTACCGGGTTGCCTACCAGGAGTGCATAACCCAGGTACCCTGAGTACCATCCGGAAGAAATAACAGAACCAAATACATTTTTTCCGGCTTTTAGTTCGTTGGTGATATCATATACCTGATAATAAACACGTTTATTATAATCTGTCCATCCCGGTGTGAAATAATCTTTACCCGCACGTTTTCCATTTACATAGAACTCATACAAGCCAAGTGCGGTGATATACAGCCTTGCTTTTATTACCTTTTTGCTAATTCCTATTTCTTTTCTAAAATAAGGTGATGGAGGCAAATGGTAATCTTTGCCCTTTCCAAATGCATTCAAATTGCTCCCTATCCATTCAGCGCGCCACGCTGATTTTGACAGTAAGCCCATTTCCCAGCTGGATACATTGCTCCAGGTACCCACTTTTCCGGCCTTGTCCCAACTACGGACCCGCCAATAATACCTTTTGCCGGCAAGTAATGGCTTGCCTGTATAATTTATTTGATTGGTATGGTTGGATTTAACCTGCTGACTGTTCCAGACGTCGGCCTTGCCGGTACTTAATAGTGCTTTGGAAGTAGCTACCTGGATTTGATAAGCCGTTTGTACCTGATTTTTTAACGAAGATACCAATTCCCAGCTCAGTCTTGGTTTCAGTTCCTCGATCACAGGGTTTACTTTATATTCAGTCCTTAGGTTTACCGCAGAAAGAGGGGCAGCGGTTTTTTGTGCATTAGTATTGGTGAATTGAGTCGCGAAACTAAGCAGTAAGATGTATTTGACAGGCATCATTGTTTATTGATATAAGTGGCTTTATATATTTGGTGTTTGCTAAGCTATATTATTTTCCTTTTATAACTATCCTGACCTGTCGGCTGGGCTATTATAAAAAAGTTAATTCTTAATATTTTAAAAAACGAATTAGAACTTTTTAATATTTATAAAATGTTTTCTTACATTAGGAGCTGCATTAAAATTATATTGTCTGATCGTGATGAGCAGGTAGGTACAGGATGAAATTGTTGTTGTTTTATGCTACATTACATGCTTAATTGCCATTGCCAGAACAGTATACCAAACATGCAAACACATAAATATAACCTAATATGATACCGAAAGAACCAACTTCAAGAAGAGATTTTATTAAAAAAACTGCGGTAGGAGTGGCCGCTTTTACCATCGTACCCCGATACGTTTTGGGTGGGACGGGATTTATTGCGCCCAGTGACAAGCTTACCAAAGCGGTAATTGGCGTAGGCTCTATGGGACGGGGGCATTTTGAATATGAAGGCACCCAGGTAGTGGCAATCTGTGATGTGGATAAAAGACACATTGCACAAGCCCTTCCTTCACTGGATAAAGGTGTAAAGACCTTTAGTGATTACCGCGAGCTGCTAAAGCTGCCTGAGGTAGATATTGTGCACATCGCTACACCACCACACTGGCATGGGATTATGTCGGTAGATGCGGCAAATGCAGGGAAGGATGTTTGGTGTGAAAAACCGATGACGCATACTATAGGCGAGGGTAAGCGTGTGATGGAGGCTGTGCAGCAGCATGGCAGAATGTTCAGGCTAAATACCTGGTTTAGGTTTAAAGACACTTTTTATGGAATGGGTACGACTGTGAAACCGATCAAGAAGCTGGTTGACAGTGGAATGCTAGGATGGCCATTGAAGGTTACAGTAGGTAAACATACAGGTTATGACTGGAAGTTTTACTGGGTAGGAAAAGACAACCTTCCGGTAGAGCCTGTTCCTGCGGAGCTTGATTATGATATGTGGTTGGGTCCGGCACCTTTTAAGCCTTATAGTACACACAGGGTTCATCAGACTTTCCGTGGGTATTGGGATTATGATGGTGGTGGTCTGGCTGATATGGGTCAGCATTATATAGATCCGATACAATACTTCTTGGGTAAGGATAATAACAGTCCTGTGTCTGTAGAGATTGATGCACCGCAACAACACAGCGATGCGGTAGGTACCTGGAGACGTATTACTTATACCTATGCTGATGGTTGCCAGATTGTTTTAGACGGCGAAGGTAAAGACACCAACGTACCTTATATAGAGGGACCAAAAGGTAAACTTTATCCTGGGTTTAAATCTGATATTCCCGATCTGCAGCGTAAACTTGCTGCTTTTCCTGATCCGGAACCACAGATCACCAGTTTTACAGAGTCGGTAAAAACCAGGCAGAAGTTTGCACTTAATGAAGAAAATGGACACCGCTCATGTAACATTGTTAATATTGGACTGGTGGCCCTGCGATTGGGACGCTCTTTAAAGTTTGATCCTGTAAAACAGGAGTTTATAGACGATGAAGGTGCCAACAAATTGCTCAATCCTGTAATGCGTGCACCTTATACTATTTAAATAATCCATAAGAAAGAACCAATTACAATATAATAATAATGATAAAGAGAATATTATTTGTGCTGCTTGCAATAGTGATGCTATATGATGTGGCACTTGCACAAAATACGGATCAGCGTACTGTGACAACCCGCATTGCGGATCTACTGGCGCAATTGCCTTCGGACGACGCCAAACAATTAAAAAGTAACATGCAGGATATCTCGCAGTTGGGGGTAGACGGTTACGTGACCCTAATCAGCGGATTGGTACCTCAGGGTAAGGGCAATAATAGCTTAATTGAATATGCAGTGAGCGGATTTTCGGGCTATGTAAGTCAGCCCGGACAAGAAAGCCTCCGCAAAATGGCAGCAGATGCGTACTGCAAAGTGTTGCCTCAGTTAAGCGATAAGCAAAATAAATCGTTCATCATCAGTCAGTTTGAACTGGTAGGCGATGATGCTTCCGTAGCTTGTCTTTCTGCATACCTGAAAGATGCTGATCTTGCAGATCCGGCATCCAGATCATTGGTAAAGATTAATACACCTGCTGCTAAAGCTGCTTTGATAGCTGCTTTGTCGGGAGGTACGCCAGAACGCGCACTGGTTTCTGTAATTGAAGCATTGGGACATACAGGTTCTAAAGAGGCAGCCACTGCTATCAAACAATTGATATCAGGTGTCAGCACCGCGGAACTGTCTAAAGTGAGTTTATTCTCATTAGCACATATTGCAGACCCATCAGCGGAATCGGTATTGGCCAAAGCTGCTGAAAGTGCAGGTTATAAATATGAGCAGACCAATGCGGTGGCAGCTTATTTATTGTTTGCACAAAAATCACTGGCTACTGATAAAGCATTATCAGCTAAAATCGCAAAACAGTTGCTATCCAATGTAAAGGATGAACAACAAGTTGATATTCGCATCGCGGCGCTAAAGTTATTGGCTGAATCTGATAACAGTCAGGAATATCTGCTTGCTGCAATGGACGATAGCAATTTTGAATATAAAGCTGCGGCTTTGGGATTTGCATTGCCGGGTTTAACGGCAGATAATACTGCCCAATGGGTAAAAAAAATAGCTAAAGCTGATCCTGCTACTCAGGTAGCTATCCTGAGCACGCTTGGAGAAAGTAAGTCGCAAACTGCTTTGCCTGCAATAGTGAAATTACTCAAGCATAAAGATGCGTCTGTAAGACATGCTGCTATTGCCGCAGCGGCAAAAATAGGACAGGAGGCTGCGCTGGAAGATTTCCTTAAAGCTACAGCTAAAGCAGATGCAGCAGACCTTACCGCTTATTCTGACGCAATATTGAGAATGAAAGGCGATGGCATCACTTCAAAGATTGCAGCTTATATACCAAAAGCAAAACCAAATGTACAGGTTGCCCTGATCAATGTATTGGCTGCACGTGCAGCGGGTGCACAGTCGGCCACGGTCTTTAGCTTGCTTGCCAATAAGAATCCCGAAGTAAGGAGTGCCGCTTTTGCCGCATTAAGCAAAACTGCAGGCAGCGATAACTTGCCGCAATTATATACCTTGCTCAATGAAACCACAGATCAGACTGAACTGATCAAAGTACAGGATGCTGTGATAGCAGCGCTTTCCAGTGGTCAGAATGCTGATCAACAAGTAGATGCCGTGCTGACACAAATGGCTGCTGCCCCTGATGATAAAAAATTATTGTTCTATAAAGTATTAGGCAGTTTAGGTGGTGCAAAATCACTGGCTGCTGTTTCAACCGCTTTCAATTCTGGTAATGAAGCCTCAAAGAAAGCTGCTTTGGATGCTTTATCTGCCTGGGTAGACGCAGGTTCAGCTGAGGAACTGATCAAAATAGCCAGACAGACTAGTGATGCGGCGTATCTGGATCAGGCACTGCAAGGTTATCTTCGCCTGATCAGTGCTTCACCGGCCAGTGCTGAGCAAAAGCTATTATTGCTTCGCAATGCGATGGATGTGGCTAAAACTACCGCTCAAAAACAGCAGATCCTAAAACAGACAGAACAAGCAAAAAGCTTTAATGCGATCGTTTTTGCAGGTAAATACTTGGATGATCCGGCATTGCAGCAGGCTGCTGCAAACGCAGTGATGAACATCACTATGGCGGGAAAATACAATGGTACAATTGTTAAAGATTTGCTAAACAAGACCATTACAGTAATAACAGGTCCGGATAGTGGCTACCAGAAAGAGGGAATGAAAAAATACATTTCTGAGATGTCGGCTGAAGAAGGTTTTGTGAAGGTGTTTAACGGTACTGATCTTACTGGCTGGAAAGGCCTGGTAGGAGATCCGATCAAACGCAGTAAAATGGATGCAAAGACATTGGCAGAGGCTCAGGCTAAAGCTGATGAGGTGGCTCAAAAAGGCTGGAAAGTAGTGAATGGCGAACTTCAGTTCCAGATCCACGGTGATAACCTGGCTACAGTAAAGAAATATGGCGATATGGAGATGCTGGTAGACTGGAAAATTATCGACGATAAGAAAGGCGAAGGCGATGCAGGTATCTATCTGCGTGGTACGCCTCAGGTACAGATATGGGACCTTGCAAGGACTAATGTAGGTGCGCAGGTAGGTTCAGGTGGTTTGTACAACAACCAGACTAACCCAAGCAAACCATTAAAAGTAGCTGACAATAAACTGGATGAGTGGAATACCTTCCGCATTTTGATGAAAGGCGACAGGGTCACTGTATGGCTGAACGGTGAACTGGTGACTGACAACGTTGTCCTTGAAAACTTTTGGGACAGAAGCTTGCCAATCTTTGCAGAAGAGCAGATAGAATTGCAGGCACATGGATCGCCTGTAGCATACAGGGATATTTATATCAGGGAGATCCCTCGTCCGAAACCTTTTGAGCTAAGCGCGCAAGAGAAAAAAGAAGGCTATCAGGTGTTGTTTGACGGTACCAACATGCATAGCTGGATGGGTAATACTACAGATTATGTAATTGAAAATGGCAATATTGCTATCAGACCGGTACCAGGCAAAGGATCGGGCGGCAATTTATTCACTAAAAAAGAATACAGTGATTTTGTATTCAGGTTTGAATTTCAACTAACTACGGGTGCAAACAATGGATTGGGTATCCGCGCTCCTCTGGAAGGAGATGCTGCCTATACAGGAATGGAGCTACAGATATTGGACAATGAAGCGCCAATCTATAAAGACCTGCATGTGTATCAGTACCATGGTTCAGTATATGGAACAATGGCTGCAAAGAGAGGATTTTTGAAGCCTCTGGGAGAGTGGAACTATCAGGAAGTAATTGTAAATGGTCCGAAGATCAAAGTGATCCTGAACGGTACTGTGATCCTTGACGGCGACCTTACACCATTCCGTAAGAATGGTACTCCGGATAAATTAGATCACCCGGGCATTCACAGGGCTAGCGGACACATTGGGTTTTTGGGTCACGGATCGCCATTGCAGTTCAGAAATATCAGGGTTAAAGAATTAAAAAATACAAAGAAATAGATTTTATACAATAGAATAGATCATGACTGAAGAACAAAAAAATTCAGAATCAAGTAATTCAAGAAGAAGTTTTATAAAAACCACTGCCCTTGCGGCAGCTGGTTTTATGATTGTACCACGCCACGTACTTGGAGGCAAAGGGTTTTTGGCACCCAGCGACAGGTTGCAGGTAGCAGGAGTAGGTGTTGGTGGAAAGGGAGAGAGTGACCTGACCGGTATATTTGCGGGTGGAAAATCGGATATTGCCTATTTATGTGATGTGGACGACAGAAGGGCTGCGGGTTCTGTAAAGCGCTTTCCAAAAGCGAAATACTACAAAGATTACCGTCAGATGCTGGACAAAGAGGCAAAGAATATAGACGGGGTAGTCGTGTCCACACCAGATCATGCCCATGCGCAGATCGCCATGGCAGCTATGCAGCTTGGTAAACATGTGTATGTTCAAAAACCATTGGCACATGATATTTATGAGGCACGTAAACTTACCGAAGCTGCCAAGCGCTATCAGGTAGTGACACAAATGGGCAACCAAGGTGCTTCTGGTGATGGGGTAAGGAAACTGACAGACTGGTATGATGCCGGATTGATAGGAAAAGTAGAGCGTGTGTATTGCTGGACCGACCGTCCGGTGTGGCCGCAAGGTATCCAATGGCCTGCTACACCAGCTCCGGTTCCGGCCGAGCTGGACTGGGACCTTTGGTTGGGCAGTGCGCCTTACAAACCATATATCGATAAGATGGTGCCGTTTAACTGGCGCGGATGGTGGGATTATGGAACCGGTGCGATAGGTGATATGGGTTGCCACCTGGTAGAACCGCCGTTTAGAATACTGGAACTGGATACCCCGATAGATGTACAGTGCAGTGTGGGAAGCGTATATGTAGATGAGTTTAAAAGAGGATATTTCCCGGAAAGCTGTCCGCCGTCAAGCCATGTGATCATGACCTTTGCAAAAACAAGGAAGACAAAAGGCAATATCGAAATCCACTGGATGGATGGGGGTATCAAGCCTGAACGTCCGGAAGAATTGTTGCCAAATGAATCTTTTGGCGCAAACGGAGTACTATTTATAGGAACCAAAGGTAAAATGATCTGTGATGTGTATGGGTCAAACCCAAGGTTATTGCCGTTGACACGAAATGCAAATGACAAGACTAAACCAAAAGCAATCAGGGTACCAGGTGCTGAAGCAGGTCATTATACCCAATGGGCCGAGGCTGCTATAGCAGGTTATGGCAAGATAGAATTGAGCTCCCCGTTTGAAATAGCAGGGCCGTTAACAGAAACCTTGCTGATCGCCAACCTGGCCATCCGTGGAATAGACACACAAAGAAGGGATGCTAATGGCAAGATCAGTTACCCGGGCAGGGACATGAAGCTGATCTGGGATAAAGAGAACCTGAAGGTGACCAATTTTGATGAAGTAAACCAGTTTGTGAAGCGCAACTATCGTGCTGGTTGGACCTTGGGTATATAATAAACTTATATGACAAAAGGAACTAATTTAAGGGTACTAGTGGTGGGCTGCGGCAATATGGGCGCAGCCCATGCCATTGCATACCATAGCCTGGAGGGTTTCGAGATCTGTGGTATTGTATCATTGGGGAATAGTAAAGTGGTATTGAATGATCGTTTGGGTGGAGGTTACGACCTGTACAGTGATTACTATGAAGCGCTTGAGGCGACAACGCCTGATGCGGTGTGCATTTCTACCTATCCGGATACCCATGAGCAATACGCTGTCAAAGCTTTTGAAAGTGGTTGTCATGTCTTTATTGAGAAGCCCCTGGCTGATACGGTGGAAGGAGCACAGCGCGTAGCTGAAGCAGCTAAAAAAGCCGGAAAGAAATTGCTGGTAGGATATATCTTACGTTATCATCCCTCCTGGCAAAAGTTTACTGAGCTGGCGCAGGAGATGGGCAAGCCACTGGTGATGCGCATGAACCTCAACCAGCAAAGTCATGGGCGGAAATGGACCGTACACCGTAACCTGATGAAAAGCCTTAGTCCGATAGTGGACTGTGCTGTTCACTACATCGATGTGATGTGTCAGATGACGAGGTCCAGGCCGGTGCAGGTAAGTGCGATAGGGGCCAGGCTGACAGACGATATTCCGGACTGGAATTATAACTACGGACAGCTGCAGATCCGCTTTGAGGATGGCTCGGTAGGCTGGTATGAGGCAGGATGGGGCCCAATGGTGAGCGATAATGCATTTTTTATTAAAGATGTGTTCGGTCCCAAGGGTGCCGTGTCTATAGTAGCCAAACAAGCAAGCAAGGCAGGTAAATCAGATGATATCGACTCGCATACGAAGACAGAATCAATAAAGGTTCATCATGCAGCTATCGGTGCTGACGATGAATTTTTGAAGCCTGATGAATGGGTTGATCTTAGTGATGAGCCTGATCATCAGGAGCTTTGCAATCGGGAGCAGCGGTACTTTTTAAAAGCGATTTTGGAAGATCTGGACCTGACCGACCCGACGGCAGATGCGGTTAATAGTTTAAAAATTGCTTTTGCGTGCGACGAGTCGGTAAAAAGCGGGCAGGTAGTTATGCTTTAAATTGTCAGTAACTATGAACAATGTTAACAAAAAGAATAGAAATTGTTCATTATTCATTTGGAGCAAATCCAATAATTACTAACTTTAGAGCGTTATATCAAAATATTTTAATCTTAAAACTAAAGAAAAACATGGAAAAATTTTCAAAACTTAAGGAACTGATTGCAGGTGTTGAAGCTGATGCAGAAAAATTCTATAACTCAGGTAATGGTGCTGCTGGTACACGAGTACGTAAAGCAATGCAGGATTTAAAAGGTCTGGCTCAGGACATCCGTACTGAAGTTACAGATAAAAAGAATGCTAAATAATTTTTGAATTATACGAAAAAGGGTGACTGAGCAATTCAGTCACCCTTTTTTTATTTTATCTTGTTTATAAACCTGAATTGACAGATTTCTTTTTCATTGATTTATTACTAAGAAGTACGTTCACATTTCATAATATAATATGAAGATTTTTAAATTATCCTCATATAGATAGTGTGAGGATAAGTGTGTAGAGGCCTTAATTTGAAAAGCTATTAGCGCATAAAAAAACCGGAGTAAATCGAATTTCTCAATTTTACTCCGGTCATGTACCCCGGAAGGGACTCGAACCCCTGACCCTCGGTTTAGAAAACCGACGCTCTATCCAGCTGAGCTACCGAGGCATTTCCCCTTTTAGGAGCGGCAAAGATATAAAATCATACATAGAAGCGCAAATCTATTTTTGAATATTTTTAATGCTATTTATGAATGTTTTATTGCTATCAGGATGTTTTAATAGTTTTATTTTCTAATTTTAATGTGGCTCATAATCGCTGTGCAGATGAAAACAAACCTAATTATAATAGCCTCAGTGATTTGCTGCTGCTGGATTGGCAGTGCTACTGCACAGACTACTAATAAGAACTATGACGAGAAGCTTGCCAGGGAGCTAAAAGCTGATGATTATGGGATGAAGAAATACATACTTGTGATCTTAAAATCAGGCTCGGTAACTGATCTGCCGAAAGCTAAACTGGACAGCGTCTTTACAGGACATATGGCCAATATTAACAAACTGGCAACAGAGGGAAAGCTAATTGTGGCAGGCCCAATGGGTAAAAATGACAGATCGTACCGAGGCATTTTTATTCTTGATGTTGAAACTGTAGAGGAAGCACAGAAACTTACCACCACCGATCCTGCCATTATCAGTCAGGTGCTGGCAGCTGAGTATTTTCCATGGTACGGCTCAGCAGCCTTAAAGGAAACACTAAAGATCCATAGTAAAATAGAGAAAAAGAGCCATTAAATGGTTATCTTCTTTTGAGGGAACGCTTCGGCATGGGCAAGGATCATATGCAGTACATAATCATTGGAGGGATAGGGTTGCAATGCGGATTTTAACATATCAGGTTCATTTATATCTGTATACTGCGAAATATAGCCCATTCCATAAAACAACCCGCGCTCTACTAAAAGACAACTCTGCTCGTCTTCTGTACGGCCTTTATCTATTAGTGCAAAGGAGGGAAGCATGGTGGTAAGTTCATCAATGGCATATTTCACCCTTACATTATAAGAAGCGGCAGACTCCTTATTCAGGCATGCGCCGGCGCAACTGCCTTCTTCATGGCCTGTACATGCGGCCCGGTTTCTTTGAATGAAACAAAGCTTTTCACATAAGAGGTGGTTTTTGATGAGCATCCTCAAAATATTATGTCCTTCCAGCAGGGTATTAAAGCTATAAAGTGCTGCAGTATTTTTACAGTATTTGTCTACCCCCAACCGCATATATCCATTCTGGTCATTAAATGCATAGAGGCCATATTTCTGTTCAAAACGTTTTAAGGCGCGGTTGTTTTCCGGCCACAGCCGTTTGATCTCAGTAGCTTCCAGTATCAGTGCCATCAGCTCTGTAGCGCAAATCTCAAAGTCTATGCGGTGAATGTCCTTAAGAAAATTCTGGCGCTGCCTGCCTGGATTGTTGCCTGTAAAATGTGAGCAGACCCTTTTCTTCAGGCTCTTCGCTTTTCCGATATAAATTACTTTTCCTTTCTGGTCTTTGAAATAGTATACACCTGGACTCAACGGAAGTTTGTCTACTTCTGATCTTGGTAGATTAGGCGGCAGGGCCTGTTCTTTGGAAGAACGGCTCAGTGCTTGTCCGATGATATTTGTGGTATCGGCCTGTAGCAATAATGTCAACAGCTCTGCCGTAGCAGCAGCGTCGCCACCTGCCCGGTGCCGGTTATTGAGCGTTATGTTTAACGAGGTGCAAAGCTTGCCCAGACTATACGAACTGTATCCCGGCAGTAATTTGCGGCTGAGGCGTACGGTACATAACTTTTTGCATTGCAGCTCGTATCCGCTGGAGGCCAGATGGTGCCTGATAAATGAAAAATCAAAGTTAACATTATGTGCCACAAAAACTTTGTCATGCAATAATTCATAAATTTCTGAAGCTACTTCATGGAAAGAGGGTGCTTTGGCAACCAATTCATTGCTGATCCCGGTCAGTGCCTCAATATAAGCAGGGATTTCCTGCTGAGGATTGATAAGCGTTTCATAATTGCTGATGACGCGTTCACCATCATGCACCAGAACTGAAATTTCTGTAATCCCATTTCCTGAAGCAAAGCCACCCGTCGTTTCTATATCTACTACAGCGTATAACATGATTTGATCTGACACATTTTATTGTGTAAATATGCTAATAAAATTAGTAATATGAAATATTTAATATAGCATAACATTAAATTAAAATAGAGGAAACATTTGCAGTATAACTTTGTTATTATAATCCTAACCATATATAATTATGTTAAGCACTTACCTGAATATTCAATTTGATATTGAAGGAAAACCTGTTAACGGCTTCTGCATGCAAATCCATGATGATTTTCATGAAACATACGCGGTCATCCTGGATGGTTATCATTCATTTTGTGTGTGGCTGGACGGATCATCTACCTGGCATTTTTCCAAGAATGCGAGCATAGAGCCGAGCATACTGGATCAGATCATCAGCAAACTGACTTTAAGTAAATCAGAAGAATAGTTTGCTTTCTTATCCGAAAAACAGGTAACAAAGCCCGATCGCTGTACATACACCTACAAGATCTGCCAATAGCATGGTACCGATTGCATACCTTGTATTCTTGATATTTACTGAACCGAAATATACCGCAATTACATAGAACGTTGTATCTGAGGCACCCTGAAATATCCCTGAAAGTCTGCTGGCGAAAGAATCCGGTCCATATGTCTCCATGGTACTTACCATCATTCCGCGTGCCGCTCCGCCACTTAAAGGACGGATCAATGCTGTAGGCAGTCCCTCTACGAATCTGGTATCTGCTCCCAGCATTGCAAAGAAATTTTTAATGCCGCTGATGACCACATCAAAAGTGCCGCTGGTACGCAAAAGAGAAATGGCAACCAGCATTCCGACCAGGTAGGGTACGATTTTAATGGCTGTTTCAAATCCGTTTTTAGCCCCGTCAACGAAGGCGTCAAAGACATCTATCTTTTTATAGATCCCACCTAGTATGATCAGCAGGAATACCAGTAATATGAGTCCGTTGCTTAATATGCCTGAGAAGGATTTGATACCGTCCGCGTTTAAAGAAGTAATGTACAGCACCAATAAAGCGATGATAAAAGACAAACTGAGTATCCAGGTGATGATGACAGGCTGAAGTACATTGATCTTTTGTTTATAGGACACCATGAGCATGGCGGCTATGGTACCCACAAAAGTAACGATAAGACAGGGTATAAAAATGTCTGTAGGGTTAGAGGCGTTCTGTGAGGCACGGATGGCGATCACACTTACCGGAATCAGGTTTAGTCCGGCTGCATGCAGACAAAGAAACATGATCTGCGGATTGGAGGCCACATCCTTGCTGGGATTGATCTCCTGCAGGCTTTCCATAGCTTTTAACCCAAATGGGGTAGCGGCATTGTCGAGTCCCAGTAAATTGGCCGAGAAATTCATGATCATGTGTCCCATAGACGGGTGCCCTTTTGGTATTTCAGGGAATAGCTTTGAAAAGAAAGGCCCTACAATCCTTGATAGTAATCTAATGCCGCCTGCGCGCTCAGCAATGCTCATCAGGCCCATAAAAAGCGCCAGGATACCTATCAGTTTCAGACATAGCTCTACGGCTACCCAGCAGGTCTGGATGATGCCGTCCAGTTTAAGCGGATTGGCCGGATCATCTGCCTTGCCAATGACCATCCAGTTAAATATGTCTTGCTGACCATCGATAAAAACGCACTTTACACCTGCTACTACTATTGCTACAATGATAAAGGCCGACCAAATTCTGCTTAATGCCATTCGCTGTTTTGTTTGATGGCGTTAAAGTACCAATTTAAAATAATATTTACCTAAGGCTTTTTATCTGTAAGCTCAAATCCCCAGGTACGCCCTTTATCTACTGCTGGTATCCCGTCTACCATCCATACCGGGGCTTTGGCACCCTTCAAGTAGTAATCGAAGAACTGCTGCTCTCTTATCTGTATATCCTTACGGTTTTGGCGCTGCACCAGGTTGTGTGCCTCATTGTTGTAGTTGAGCATCCACACTGGTTTTTCAAGTCTTCTTAGACCTGTAAACAGTTCTATTCCCTGGTACCATGGCACAGCGCCATCAGCGTCATTAGCCATGATGACCAAAGGAGTCTTTACTTTTGGTAAAAAGAAAAGCGGTGAGTTTTCTATGTACAGATCGGGTTTTTCCCAAAGTGTTGCACCGATCCTGCTCTGTGTTTTTTCGTATTGAAACTGTCTGTTCATGCCGCTTTCCCAGCGCATGCCACCGTAGGCCGAGGTCATGTTGGCCACTGGTGCGCCTGCCCATGCAGCGGCATACATATCTGTGCGCGTGATCAGGTGGGCTACCTGATAGCCTCCCCAGCTCTGGCCCTGCAGGCCGATTTTTGTTCCATCTACCCAGCTGTTTTTCTTCAAGGATTCTACTCCTGAATTGATAAACTCCTCGGCAGACTTGCCCGGATATCCTTTCTCGTAACTAATGTCAGGCGCAAATACCAGGTAGACATTACTCACAAAAAAAGGAATATTCAACCGGGATGGCGTAGGGGCAGGGGCCTGATAGCTGTATAACCCGTCAGAAAGTTTCTCATAAAAGTAAACGATCATTGGGTACTTTTTTGAAGGATCGAAGTTTTCAGGTTTATAAAGGATTCCGTCCGATTTATAGCCCTTTGGTGTGGTCCAGCTTACCAGTTCAGCAGTTCCCCAGTTGTAATCCTCCTGCTGTATATTCGTGTTGCTCAGCTTGCTTTCTGTTTTCAGATCCCTGGAAACAAATACATTTGGTGAGGTGGTGTAGTTTCCTTTATCATATATATAGCGCTCATCATCTTTGGCTTTAAGCAACGAAGAATACCTTGCTTTGGCCATCATTACCAGTTCCGGATTTTTATTATTTCCGACAGAAGTCCTATAAAATCCGGTCTCTTTAGTAGTATTGTTTAAAGTCTCCAGCCATATTGTTTCCTTTTTACCCAAAAACTTTTGCTCAGGATCTACCTGCATGTAGCGAAACGTAAGACCGTTTTGTCTGCCATAGCCGTTGGTAATGTTTACTGGCTCATTTTTGCCATCAGGCGAAAACTCCCAGATATCATAACGGTCATTGATCAGTACAGATTTGTCATCTTCCGTCCAGGCTGCCATTCCGTATGAAGAAGGGTCATCGGGTACGTCATTTTGTTCATCCGAGAGTTTTACTGTCATTGCGTTGTTCAGGTGACTTACTTTACCTGCGAGGATATCATAAGTATACCAGTTTGACGTTTTTTTATCAAAATAAAGTACGTATTTTCCTGATGGAGAGGGAATGGCACTGCCGGAAAGCCCAGTGATGATTTTTTTGCTTGAGCCATTGCGTGTATCCATCAGGTAATAGTCCCTGACAGAACCCGCTGTCCATTGAGATTGTATACGGTTGCCAAAGTCCGTGCTGGCAAGTACAAAATCTGAATTTCCTTCACCTATAGGTATGGCGTCCGGGATGTTCTGATTTGCCAATGGCACTATTTTTACGTCTGCCTTGAAGATCTCTATGGAGGTAAGGTAACTTCTTTTAGACTCGCGTTCAACATTTTTTAATTGCATAGGTTGCAAGTAATCATCTTTATAGCTCCATATATCGAGCTTAGCATGCTCAAAGTCGACCAGTGTAGTATCTTTAGGTATTTTTACCGGGGCTATCCCAAAGAAGAGTTTCTTTCCATCTTTGCTTAAGGTAAGTTTGCCATCACCACTTACCGCCCATTTGGCCGGCATACCCGGTATGTCATTTTCTACCAGTACCTGGGCAGTATCAAGGGACAAGGAATTATAGTAAATAAAATAGTCCTTTATCTCGGCTTTCTCCGGGCTCTTTTCGCCGAGGAATACCAGGGATTCACTCTCTTCATCAAATGTCAGGCTTTTAAAATTACCAGGCCCGTTTACCAGTGTTTTAACTGTTCCTTTTTCAGTATTTAGCAGGAAAACCCCTGATGCAGCAGCTTTGTCTTTCTTAGATCCGGTGCTGACAAAAGCAAACAATTTGCCGTCTTTGCTAAATCCATACTCATTTACATATTTAAAAGTACGTTCAGTACCTGTCTGCAGGTTTCTGAAAATTAAGTCAGTACCTTCAAGTTTATTGTTGGCGGCATTTTCATCAGGTGCTTGTTTTTTGGAAGTATCTATAGGTTTTTCAAACTGGTAAGCCAGAAATGCCCCGTTTTCCGGGAATTTGAAAGACTTTACCCTGGCTATTTTTTGTACTGCAAGTGTAGTAAGGTTGGCTATGCCCAGACTGTCTTTGGTCATCTCATCCGCCTTTTTCTTTTTAATCTTTGCTTGTCTGATGTCCTTGTAAAAAGGCTTGATGGCAAAGGCAGCATATTTAGCATCTGCACTAAACTGCGCAAGTTCTGCTCTAGGAACCTTTATGCCCGCATTGGTAGTTAAATTTGTAAAATATAGCGTAGCGTCACCTTCCTGCTGACTGATGCCATAAGCCGCCCAGACACCATTGTTGGACAGTCTTTTTGAAGTAATGGATTCCCAGCTATCGTATACACTGTGGTTAAGAGGTTTTTTTTGAGCAAGGCATACGCCTGATAGTAATAAGAGTATTAAACTTATATATTTAAACATGATGAATAAGTGTTTTTTGTCCCTATAATATAGAAGTCTAAAAATTAGAAAAATTTTGAGATAAACAGGCATTGTACAATAATTTTTACAATAAAGTGCTTATACACAAAAGTCCCATCCATAAAAAAAGGACACTATTAATGAGTGTCCTTTTGGTATAGTATGTTCTGTTACTAATTTCCTTTCTTTTTCTGAGTTTGTGCCTGCTGTTGCTGACGCATATAGTTTTCTAGCTTGGCACTGAATCCAGACTTCTTAGTCTTTTCTACGGGTTTCGCCTTATTTTCTTGCAGTGTTCTGTGGATCTTCTCATCATCTACCATAGATTTGATAAGGAACTGCTGCGCAAAGGTTAGCATGTTCGCCAGGAAGTAATAGTAGTTCAATCCTGAAGGGTAACTGTTCAGTACCCCTAAAAATACGATCGGCATAATGTATCCAATATATTTCATCTGTCCTGTAGCTCCTGAGATCTGGTTGTTATAATAGGTATAGATCAGGGTAGAGATCGTCATCAGGATACACATCAAACTCAGGTGATTGCCAATAATAGGGATGTCAACTCCAAATTTAATAAAGTCGTCATAGGTGGACAAATCCTTCATCCAAAGGAAGCTTTCACCTCTTAATTCAAATAAATTGGGGAAGAAGAAGAAGAAGGCCATGACAAACGGCAATTGCAATAACATTGGCAAACAGCCCCCCAATGGATTTACACCAACCTGCTTATACAGCTTAAGGTACTCCTGTTGCAGCAGGGTAGGGTTGTCTTCTCCCACTTTAGCTTTGATCACATCCATCTCCGGCTTCAAAATTCTCATTTTGGCCATCGAGATGTATGACTTATAAGTAAGTGGCGACATGGCTACTTTAAGCAGGATGGTCAGGATCAGGATGATCAGGCCGTAGCTCATGTTAAAACCTTCCAGGAAGTTAAATACCGGCAATACAACAAACCTGTTGATGTATTTAAGTGGCCAGTATCCCATATCAACCTGTTTCTCAATACCGTGTCCCTGTGCTTTTAATGTAGAGAATTTATTTGTGCCAAAGTAAAAGCTCATGGCATAGTTCTGTGACGCCAACTGGTTGAACGGCAGTTCCAGATTGGCACCATACCATTTTACCTGACCGGGCTGGGTACTTACTTTTACCTCAAGGTCTCCTTTTTCAAAAGGAACAGCAGGAAGAAGTACCGCTGAGAAGAAGTGTTGCTTGAATGAAATCCACTCTATTTTTCCTTCTTTAAGTTCTTCTTTTTCATCTTTTGCAATGTCCAGGTGATCAGGATTTTCATTTACATACTTGTAATATGGTGCAGAATGTTCCTGCTCTTTCTTACCTGATTTTTCCTGCTCCAGCAGGGTAGCCTCCCAGTTGAGGGAAATGGTGTTGTTCTGAATAACCTGATTTAGTCCGTTAAGATTGATGTTGAAGTCAACATTGTTACTGTTTGGTTTTAAGCTGTATAGGTATTCTACGTATTTATCTCCTGAATAATTTGCACGCATACTAATGCTGCTGCCACTTTTTACTGCTGTAAAATAAAGTTCATTTGTACTTACCAGCTTACCGCCGATGTTAAGGTTCAGACCAAATTTGTTCTGCTTGCCGTCAAACAGTATTACCGGTTTGCCTTCGTATGTCTTTTCACCTTTAACCTCAACAGATAGAATTTTACCGCCTTTATTGGTAAGCGTTAATTTTAACCGCTCATTCTCTAATACTGTATTTTGTACGGTTCCGTTAATGTTGGTACCGAAAGGGCCTTTTAATGCTACAGAATCAATAAGAGATGCGGTTGCTGCTGCAGCAACAGGTGCCGGAGCAGCGGGGTTGTTTGCACTTGATTTTGCTATTGAATCTGCTGTTATTCTTTCTTTTTCTTTCTTTATTTCGGCCTCGCTGGGCTTAAAAAAGTAAAAGGAACCTGCCAGCACAATCATGATCAGGAACAGTCCTGTAAATGTATTTCTATCCATTATGGTTAATTAAACGCGTATTATTTTATTTTCTTCTTCGCAAACTCCATCGCAGCGGCGACAAATTTAACAAAAAGTGGGTGAGGATTAGCAACTGTTGACTTTAATTCAGGGTGAAACTGTCCGCCAACGAAAAAAGGATGGTTTTTTAGCTCTATAATTTCCACCAGATTACTGTCTGGATTCATTCCCGAAGCGATCATTCCTGCTTCTTCGTATTGTTTTAAGTAGTCATTGTTAAATTCATAGCGATGTCTGTGGCGTTCGGTGATATGGGCTTTTCCATAGGCTGCATAAGCTTTAGTGCCTTTCTTCAGGTCGCATGGATAAGAACCTAAGCGCATCGTACCTCCTTTATTGGTAACTACTTTCTGGTCTTCCATCATGTCTATCACCGGATGAGGGGCTTCTTCATCAATTTCAGTAGTATTGGCATTAGCCAGACCCAGCACATTACGTCCGAATTCAATTACGGCACACTGCATTCCAAGGCAAATTCCAAAAAATGGCACATTGTGTTCACGTACATAACGAATGGAATCTATTTTTCCTTCTATACCACGGCTTCCAAATCCGGGAGCAACCAATATGCCGTCAAGGTGGCCTAGTTTCTCTTTTGCATTTTCGGGGAATATCTCTTCAGAATGTACATATTCTACCCTTACCTTACATTCGTTTTTAGCGCCTGCGTGAATAAAGGATTCAATAATAGATTTATAAGCATCGGGAAGTTCTACATATTTACCGATCAGTCCGATGCGTACCTCAGCAGTTGGATTTTTAAGACGGCCTAAAAAGTCTTTCCAACTTTCCATATCCGGTTCATTTTTCTGCGGAAGTTTCAGTTTGCTAAGGACAGTTTTATCCAATTGTTCCTTGATCATTAATAAAGGAACAGAATAAATAGAAGAAGCATCCATAGACTCTATTACTGCATTCACATTTACGTTGCAGAACAAGGCAATCTTCTTGCGGATGTCCATATTAATGTGATGCTCCGTGCGACAAACCAGGATATCAGGCTGAATGCCGTATTCTAGTAAAGCCTTTACAGAGTGCTGTGTAGGTTTAGTTTTAAGTTCGCCCGCTGCGGCAAGATAAGGTACAAGGGTGAGGTGGATGACGATGGCATTATTAGCGCCTGCCTCCCACTTAAACTGTCTAACGGCTTCAATGAAAGGAAGCGATTCAATATCGCCAACGGTACCGCCCAGCTCGGTTATCACGATGTCAAATTCACCGGTTTCACCAAGGATGCGCATATTGCGTTTAATCTCGTCCGTGATATGCGGAACCACCTGTACAGTTTTTCCTAAATATTCACCCTGCCTTTCTTTATTGATCACATTCTGGTAAATACGCCCGGTAGTAATGTTATTGGCCTGTGAAGTTGGTACGTTAAGGAAGCGCTCGTAATGGCCAAGATCCAGATCTGTTTCTGCACCGTCTTCGGTAACAAAGCATTCGCCGTGTTCGTAGGGGTTTAAGGTTCCAGGATCGATGTTAATGTAAGGGTCAAACTTTTGGATGGTTACACTGTAGCCCCTTGCTTGTAGTAATTTGGCTAATGAAGCGGATATGATGCCCTTGCCTAAAGAGGAAGTAACACCGCCCGTAACAAAAATATACTTAGTCATGTTTGTGATTTTGTGATATAAGGCCGGTTTTTGAGGCCAGTCTTATTGTTTTTGTACGGGATACAAAGTTAACAAATAAAACCAAAGCGTAACTTTTCTTTTTATAAATAATAAGTAATAACAAATTTCCCCGGTAAGCTATTAGGCTTGAAACATTTAAGGAAACCGGGTTGGTTATTTTCTTGATGAATTCAGGAAATTGCCGCTTAAATTCCAGTTTAACCCCAATAGAATATAGCCCGGAATGTAGCTGTAGGTGCTTTCTCCAATCACATTTCCACCTACGAATCTATTGTAACCTATTTTTTGGTTAAGGATATCTGTTACCTGTAGCTTCACTTCGAGCGCATTATTTCTCAGCATTTTTCCTGATAAATAGCTGTTCCAGATCGCTATATTAAAATCTCTCCCGAAAGAGGAGTTTGCAGGGCGAAATGTTAAAGATACTGTGGTATTGAATTCCAGTTGATAAGGAAGCTGTACCGTGCCTGAAAATTCGTGATCATGCATTAAGCTTTTGCCGTCATTCAGTCCACCAATAGATGATTTTCCTGTCATAAAAGTAGCTGAAGGTGTGTAGCTTACGTCTGCTGCTGGGGTGTAATAGTTGAACGATGTCCTTAAATTATACTGGGTATTCCTTATTTTGTTTTCAGTAAAGTTTATGACAGAAAGGTTGTTTGAATTATTGAACCCAAGATCAACTCCGAGCCTGAAGTTTAATTTGGAAAACCCTTTAGAATAATAGATGCCTCCTGATAAGGAATTGTTGCCATTGAGATTGGTAAAGCTGGAAATCCTTCTGTTGAATTCATCTACAATTTCCGTGTCAACAATGGCATTATTGGTAAATCCATAGGTAAAAGAGCCGGATATGTATTGGTCTGAAGCAAATTGAAAGCTGTTGTACGACAAACCCAGTGTATTGGTAAAGGATGGCCGTAGTGCAGAATTTCCTATAATCTGGTAAAGTGGATTGTTGAGTTGCCTTACAGGCTGCAGTTGCGTGATATCGGGCTGCTGCATATAACCATTATAATTTACTGATATGGTACTGCTGTTATTGATCTTGTAAAACAGGTTGGTACTGGGAGAGAGGTTTAGGTAATTTCTTTCAAAATCGTTCATGCGGTCAAGGTCATCGAGGTCAAATCTTGTTTGTGTGGCCTCCATGCCGGTTGAAATAGAGAAGTCGCTGAATTTATATTGCATTATTACACGGCCTACATTGGAGAAATTGATGAATCTGAAATTGTTGCTCAAGGAATCTATCTTCCTGATATTGTTGTCCGTAACTGTTCTGAAGCTGCTTGATGAAATTGTTTTGAAACTATAGGAGGCTTCCATAGCCCATTTTGCAGATAGTGGCTCTGTATAGTTGATCCTTGTGCCTATAGAGTTTTGGTGGTTGGTATTGTCTTTATTTAAGTTGATGTTTTCAATTCGGTTTATTATGCCAAATTCGTCATAATACCTGGTATTGTTGATGCTGTTTTCTATGCTTTTCCCCGATTGACTTTCAGGTTGAATATCAATAGATAGTGTGCGCCCTCTTTTTTTAAATCTTTTAGACCAGTTGATATTTCCGTTAAATGTTTCATTATCTCCGTTTCCGGTATTGACCTGATTGTTCTGACTAATGAAAAATCTTTTCCCGCTGCGAGTGTCGTCCAGACTGGTAGAGTTGCTGAAAGTTTTACTCTCCCTTGCCCCAAAGGCTATTTTTAATGAAGAAAGTGAATCAATGTTGAAACTATAAGTACCCCTCACGCTTTCTCCGGTGTTTTCTGTTTGATCGTTGTTCTTTCCTGAGCTAATATACAATGCGCCATTTGGGAGTAGCTCTTGTGTATGGTAAGTTTTTAGGTTTTTACTACGGTAATCAAAGGCCCTGACATTCATTTTTATCCCCATTCTATTGGCGTTAAATCTGTCAGAAAGATGAGCGCCAAGATTCAAATTGTTTGGAAGTCCTCCTGTAGGCGAGCCATAATCATCATCATAATCTCCTCCCGAGGCATACATTACCGAGCTGCCATCATCCCCGACTTCAATAATATCGTAGTCCTCTCCTTTAAGCTTTCGCATAGAGTTATTGATTTTAGATTCATTTGCCAGATTGGAATAGGTGCCAAAAACCGCCGCCTTAAACTTGCCCCTAAATACACCTCCCATTGCCCCATAGTCTCTAAAATCGGAATTGCCAGTGTTGATGTCCAGTGCGCCCAGGTACCCGTTTTTGGCATTTTCTTTTAGCTTAATATTTATTGTTTTGGTTTTAATACCATCGTCAATGCCGGTTAGCTCTGCATTTTTGCTTTTTCTGTCGTAAACCTGCACTTCTTCTACGGCATTTGCCTTTAAATATTTGGTTGCCAGCAGAGGATCATCTCCGAAAAACTCATCTCCGTCTACCAGTACCGTTTTAATATTTTGGCCCTGTGCGTTAATATTACCTTTTTTATCAACAATTACACCGGGAAGTCTTTTTAGTAGTTCCTGTACATTGGCATTACTCCGCACAGCAAAACTATCTGCCTGAAATACTATTGTATCTGCCCTAAGGCTTATCGGTTTTTTAGTTCCGCGGATCACTACTTCGTTCAGGATCTTTGATTTCAGTTCCATATAGATGCTGTTGAAATATTGTACAGAAGTATCTGACAGGCGGACGTTTATGAGACGGTCTGCCATTTTTGGATACGAGATCTGCAGCATATATTTACCTCTGTAGAGATTGCTGATCTCAAAAAGCCCTTCGGGATTTGTTTGTGTTGTTTTGACAATGACCGAGTCGGAAGACCTGATGAGCGTGACTATTGCATTTTGAAGTTTTCTATTCTCAACTGTATCGCTAACCAAACCTCTTATTACTGCTTTCTGGGCCAAAGCTGAAAAGGATGACAAGGTTATGAAAATTAAGACGAGTACTCCCTTGGGCATAAACTACCGGATGATAAATGTTAGCATACTAAAATAACGTTTTTTGAGTGTATGCAGATATGAATAATGCGGATAAAAAAAGGCCCGGAAATTTTCCGGGCACTTTGTTCAAATATATTTGGTTAGAATATTTTAGGTTGATTATGAATTAATAATTATTTGATTCATAAACTTTGATTATATAAACATAATGCAAAATTTTTATTTATCCTAATATTATTTTCAACATTTTGAAAAAATATAAACAAAATACGATTTAGCAGCTAATAATAATGGGTTTTATTTACAACAACTATAATAGGGCTTTACTTTTTTATTTTGCTGAGACCAGCCTATATAGCGTTTCTGTTCCTTGCCCAGGCGATAAATAAAGCCATTTAGCTGACTTTTTTTTAGTTCTTCATAAAATGATTTATCGGGAACATTTGAGTCAGGGCTTTCCTGATCTGTCAGTGCAGGTTCCATGAAGTTCTCGTCATCCAAAAAGCGGTCTACCTCATCTTTTAAGAACTTGATCTGAGTTTTCTTTTTATTGAGGTTTTTAACATCATAATTTTTAAACAGCTCTTTTGCATCGATCCTGATGTCATAGATTTTTTTGCCCTCAAAGGAAGTGATTGTAAAGGAAAGGTACATTTCCTTTGGCTCAGTGCCTATCAATTTTACCCTGAAGGTGTCTGTTTTTAGAGAATCACTAAATGGTTTGATAGCTATGGCAGCAATTTCATCAATTTTGATACTATCCTGATTGTCTGAATTGCTGCAGCTTGTTAATACCGCAACTGCTAAAAGTAATGTGCAGATGAGGCCATTTTTCATATACCAGCAATTATTCGTTGTAAATCTTCCGGAGTATCTATTGCTATGGTCTCGATATCAGTTACCTTAGTTTGTATTGTATAGCCATGTTCCACCCACCTTAACTGTTCAAGGCTTTCTGAAAGTTCCAAGGTAGAAGGAGGTAATTTGGTAATTTCCAGCAGGGCAGGGCAGGTGTATCCATAAATGCCTATATGCTTGTAAAACTGATGGGCAGACACCCACTGTTCTTTATCCTGGTTTCTCAGATAAGGAATGGTCTGTCGGCTAAAGTAAATGGCTTGCTGCCTGTGGTTGATCACTACCTTTGGTATATTGTTGTTAAATAATTCTGCATCGGTATGGATCGGTTTGATTAGTGTAGCAATCTGAACATCCTTGTTATTAAAACAGGAGGCTACCAAATCTATCTGCAGAGGATCGATATAAGGCTCATCACCCTGGATATTGATGACAGCATCAAAGCCTGGATTGCCTGAAATAACTTCCGCACAGCGGTCTGTACCACTTAAATGATGGTTGCTTGTCATTACAAATCTGCCACCAAAATTACTTACTTCAGTTGCAATACGCTCGTCATCTGTAGCAACTACTACTTCAGAAAGACTGATACATTTTACAGCCTGCTCGTATACCCTTTGGATCATACTTTTGCCATCGATCATTACCAAAGGTTTCCCCGGAAACCTGGTGGATGCATATCGGGCAGGTATGATTCCTAAAATCTTCATTAAAACAAACCGTTAATCTCTGCGTCAATTGATTGTATGATGGTGCCGAGATCTTCAGGATTATTACTAAAATCAAGCTTATCCTTGTCCAGGATCAGTAAATTGCCAAGCTGGTAATCTTTAATCCAGGCTTCGTATTTTTCATTGAGTTTGGACAGGTAATCGATGCGGATGCTCGCTTCGTATTCACGGCCTCTGCGCTGGATATTGTTGACCAGCGTAGGTACGGATGCACGCAAATATACCAACAGGTCCGGTGGTTTGATAAAGGAGGTAATGTTTGCGAAAATAGCCTTATAGTTATGATGGTCTCTGGTAGTCATCAGGCCCATTTCATGCAGGTTATCTGCAAATATATGGGCATCCTCATAAATGGTCCGGTCCTGAATCACATTTCTGTTAAAGTTCTGGATATCCACGATCTGCTGAAACCTGCTGTTGAGGAAATAGATCTGAAGATTAAAGCTCCAGCGCTTCATATCACTGTAAAAATCTTCCAGATAAGGATTGTTTTCAACGGCTTCATAGAGCGCTTCCGATCCGTAATGCTTTGCTAGTAAACCTGTTAATGTGGTTTTTCCGGCTCCTATATTTCCAACTATCGCTATATGCATATGTTTATTTGATCAAGGTAGCTATTTTTATTCTTGATTTAGAATGATTTGAAGCCAATTAGTTGTCTTACTTCCTTTATTGTTCTTTGTGCACTTTCCCTGGCTTTCAATGCACCGTGTTTTGCTACCTGACGTAAGTAAGAACTGTTTTTTGAAAGTTCTTCTATACGTTCGCGGATCGGTGTGTTAAAGACAATCATGTCCTCAGCAAGCTGCTTTTTAAAGTCGCCATATCTGATAGACATCTTATTGTAAAGCTCATCAAAATGAGTCAGTGTATCCTCAGATGAAACGATTTTCATCAGGTCAAATAAGTTCTGGATTGCTTCAGGCTTTGTTTGGTTCTCTGCACTTGGTCCGCTGTCTGTCACTGCCCGCGACAGCTTTTTCCGGATGATCTCAGGGCTGTCTGAAAGATAGATACAGTTGCCATCACCGCTCGATTTACTCATTTTACCTGTACCGTCCAGCCCGGGTATTTTAACCAGGTTTTGCGCATAATTGAAGGCAAAAGGTTCAGGGAAGTAATCCGAATTGTATAGCCTGTTAAAGCGGTTGCCAAAGGTACGTGTAAACTCCAGGTGCTGTTCCTGATCTTTACCTACAGGTACCTTTGTGGCTTTATGGATCAATATATCTGCAGCCATTAATGTGGGGTAGGTCAGCAGGCCTGCATTTACGTTGTCAGGCTGTGAACGTACCTTGTCTTTAAATGAAGTACTTCTCTCCAGTTCGCCCATATAGGCGTTCATGTTGAGGTACAGGTATAATTCTGCTACCTCAGGTACATCCGATTGTATGTATATAGTGGTTTCTTCAGGATCAATCCCGCAGGCCAGGTATTCTACCAAAACGTGACGGACATAACCATGCAGGTCCTGCGGAGTAGGGTGAGTAGTTAAGGAATGAAGGTCTGCGATAAAAAAATAGCAGTTGTAATCGTACTGCATTTTTACAAAATTGGTGACTGCACCAAAATAATTCCCGAGGTGTAATTTTCCTGTCGGACGTATGCCACTAACTACCGTTTCTTTCATGAGGCCGAAATTAATAAAAAACTTTAGTAATTTTGAAGCCGATGAATAACCTTTTGAGGCGAATACACTATTTATATGCAGTTTTGGTTATCGTTATATTTTCGGCGTTACTTTGGCCGTTTTATTACCTGGGCTCAAGAAATCCAAAACATTACCCTATTTTAAATAAGCTTCGCAGGAGCCAGAGTATCATTTGCAGTTTTCTGTTGGGCTTAAGGCTTAGTTTTAAAGTAGCAGAGCCCTTAAAAAGAGGTCAGACCTATATTTATTGTGCCAACCATACCTCTAATCTTGATATTATGATCATGTGCATTATTGCAAAGGGCCGTTTTCATTTTATGGGAAAAGAAGAACTATTGAATAACCCTGTCTTAAAGCTATTTTTTAAAACTATTGACGTGCCGGTAAACCGGGATAGCAAAATTTCTGCTTTCAGGGCATTTAAAAGAGTTGGTGAAAACCTCGATAAAGGAATGAGCTTGATTATTTTTCCCGAGGGAGGAATCAATGACGTGCAGTTTCCTCCGGTAATGACCCCTTTTAAAAATGGGCCTTTCAGACTGGCCATTGAAAAGAACATCCCGATTGTACCCGTCAGCCTGGTCAATATCTGGAAAAGAATGTGGGATGACGGGACTAAATATGGAACTACTCCCGGAATTTGCGATATTTACATCCATAAACCGATTTCCACAAAAGAATTGAATATTGATGATTCTGACGAGCTGAAAGACCGTGTTTTTGATATAATAAATAGTAAACTTGTTCATAAATGATTATAGATAAGCAGACGATAGATAAAGTAGCAGACCTGGCAAGGATAGAAATAGAAGATAAAGAAGTTGATACATTAATTGCCGACATGAATAAGATCCTTACTTTTATGGAGAAGCTGAACGAACTGGATACAACAGGTATCGCTCCACTGATCTACATGAACCCTGAAAAGAATGTTTGGAGGGAAGATGTAGTGCAACAGGAGATCTCTGTAGCTGACGGACTGAAAAATGCGGCAAAGCACAATGAAAGCTTTTTCTTTGTCCCCAAAATAATAGAAAAATAAACGGCTTGTAACATACAGCTATTGTTGACCGTCTAAAAAGAAAAAAAGCCATGGAGCCCAAATTAAATAAAGCGCTAATCCACATAAAAGATATAGGCCGTAAATATGTTATCGGTTCTGAAGTGATCCATGCTTTAAAGTCGGTATCGCTGGATATCAATAAAGGAGAGTTTGTTGCATTGATGGGCCCTTCAGGATCTGGAAAATCAACACTGATGAATATCCTTGGATGTCTGGACACGCCAAGTAAAGGTGAATATGTGCTGAATGGCATCAACGTAAGCCAGATGTCGGACAATGAGCTGGCCGAAGTAAGAAATAAAGAAATTGGATTTGTTTTTCAAACGTTTAATCTGCTGCCGCGCTCTACTTCCTTAGACAATGTAGCCTTGCCATTGATCTATGCCGGTGCAAATAAGAAAGAACGTGATGCACGGGCCCAAAAAGCTTTGGAGAATGTAGGACTTGGCAATCGGGTCACACACAAGCCAAATGAACTGTCAGGTGGTCAGCGTCAGCGTGTTGCTGTTGCCCGTGCCTTGATCAACAACCCTTCTATCATCCTCGCCGATGAGCCAACAGGAAACCTGGACACTAAGACTTCCATAGAAATTATGGGGCTGCTGGAGGAGATACATAGTAAAGGAAATACCATTATCCTGGTAACCCATGAAGAAGATATCGCACAGCATGCCCATAGAATAGTACGTATGCGTGATGGGCTGATTGAAAAGGACTATCAAAATACAGATATAAAAATGGTCTCACCCCGGTTGACAAATCTGGAAGAAAAAGGTGGTGATTTCGAGAAAATCAGCTAAATTCTTACATGAAGATTTATACCAAAACAGGAGATAAGGGACTGACCTCATTAATAGGAGGGACGCGGGTGCAGAAATTTCACCTTCGTATTGAATGCTATGGTACGGTAGATGAACTTAATTCCTATATAGGCTTGATCCTTTGTCAGGACATTGGTGCACACTATCAAAAGACACTTAAGGAAATACAGGACAGGTTATTTACAGTTGGCGCATCATTGGCTGCCGACCCTGAAAAGTCCAGGATGAAAATTCCTGACCTTCATGATCAGGACATTGCATTGCTGGAAATTGAGATGGA
Source organism: Pedobacter psychroterrae (assembly GCF_004331695.1). Taxonomy (GTDB): domain Bacteria; phylum Bacteroidota; class Bacteroidia; order Sphingobacteriales; family Sphingobacteriaceae; genus Pedobacter; species Pedobacter psychroterrae. The sequence continues at coordinate 1,077,058 of NZ_SJSL01000002.1, forward strand.
TGGTATGAATGAAGTATTGTCCGAGTTGAAGCATTTTATCCTACCCGGAGGGAATACAGTAGTTTCTTATTGTCATGTAGCCCGGTGTATCTGCAGAAGGGCAGAGCGACTTACGGTGCAATTGGCATCAGAGAGTTTTGTTGACGAAAAAATGACCATCTATTTGAACCGTTTAAGCGATTATTTATTTGTTTTGGCCCGTAAACTAAATTGGGATGCCGGAACAGAAGAGAATATTTGGCTCCCTCGTTTATAACATTAAAATCGTTGAAAAAAAAGTTTGTTTTGCTCAGGTTTTTTAATATACTTTTGCGAAACTGAATTAGAATAACTTAATAGTATTAAAATATGTATTGGACATTAGAACTCGCATCGCATTTGGAAGACGCTCCATGGCCTGCAACAAAAGATGAATTGATTGATTATGGTATCCGCTCAGGAGCACCAGTAGAAGTGATAGAAAATTTACAGGCCCTGGAAGATGACGGGGAACCATATGAAACCATCGAAGAAATATGGCCTGATTATCCCACTAAGGATGATTTTTTCTTCAACGAAGACGAATACTAAAATGATTTTATAAAGCCCCGGATATCCGGGGCTTTTTTTTGGAACGATGATTGTTTATGAAATGTCATGGGAGTGCATACAGCATAACCTTCTATCTAAAAACTAAAAATATAAAGTTATGGGAAATCTACTCTATCTTGTCGCTGTGGTATTAGTAATACTATGGGTTATTGGCTTTTTCTTCCAAGGATTCGGTCCTAATGTTGGCGGTCTGATCCACATTTTATTGGTAATTGCCGTTATCGCAATTATACTTAAAGTGATCAACAGGGCTGCATAATCCTGTAAATTAATTATAAAAAAAGCTCCTGATGGTTTTCAGGAGCTTTTTTTATTTAAAAAGATGGTAGCTATTTCCAAATCTTCGGGGTAGGTGATTTTGATATTTTCCCGTTCTCCGGCTATCATATGTATTTCAATGCCAGAAAATTCAACTACAGATGCATCGTCTGTAAATTCATCTCTATAAGATTGTTTATAGGCATTTTTTATGATATTGACATTAAATGTCTGTGGTGTCTGTACCAAAATAAACTCTTTTCTGTTAAATGCTACACTTTTATCCGGACCTGTCAGCTTTCTGATCGAATCAGTTGGTGTTGTTCCTGCTACACAATTGCCTTTTTCTTCAGCTATTAAAAAAGATTTGTCTATTAATTGGGTCGATACCAATGGCCTCACCGCATCATGGATGGCTACAATTCCCTCGCCAGAAATGGTTAAAAGAGCGTTTTCAACGGAATGAAATCTTTGTTCTCCGCCGTTTATAACCTGATGAAGTAGGGTAAAATGATAAGTTTTGCACAATTCTGCCCAGTAAGCCTGTTGGCTTGGATGGAGTACTAAAAGGATTTCAGGGTTTAATGCTGATCTGCAAAAGGCCCGCAGGGTATGCATCAGCACTGGTATGCCATCCAGCAGGAGGAACTGCTTTGGTACAGAATTTTGCATCCTGTTTCCAGATCCTCCCGCTACGATTATGGCATAATATTTCATTTAGATGATCAGCATGGCGTCACCATAGCTATAAAAGCGGTATTTTTCTTTAAGGGCTACCTCGTAAGCATTCCTAACATAATCATAACCTCCAAATGCACTTACCATCATTAACAAAGTAGATTCAGGAGTGTGGAAATTAGTGATCATTGAATTGGCAATGCTAAAGTCATATGGAGGAAAAATGAACTTGCTGGTCCAGTCATTAGCCGCCTTAAGGGTTTTATTTGAGGAAACAGCAGATTCGATGGCACGCATAGACGTAGTCCCAACAGCACATACTTTCCTTTTTTCTTCCAGCGCCTTGTTTACCATATCAGCATATTTTTGCTCAATGATAAATTGCTCTGAGTCCATCTTATGTTTGGTCAGATCCTCTACCTCAACAGCTCTGAACGTGCCAAGGCCGACATGCAAAGTCACTTCTGCAAAATCAACACCTTTTAGTTCCAGACGTTTCATCAGTTCCCTGCTAAAGTGCAAGCCGGCTGTAGGAGCTGCAACAGCACCTTCATGCTTTGCGAAAATGGTTTGATAACGTTCTTTATCCTGGGCAGTAGCTTTTCTTTTGATGTATTTAGGAAGCGGGGTTTCACCCAGTATCTCTATGTTTTTTCTGAACTCTTCATCGGTGCCGTCAAATAGGAAACGGATGGTACGTCCACGGGAGGTAGTATTGTCAACCACTTCCGCAACCAGTAGATCGTCATCACCAAAGTATAGCTTATTACCAACGCGGATCTTACGTGCGGGATCAACAAGCACATCCCACAAACGTAGTTCTTTATTCAGTTCACGTAATAAAAATACTTCAATTGTAGCACCTGTTTTTTCTTTATTGCCATACAAACGGGCAGGAAAAACCTTGGTGTTGTTCAATATCATTACATCTTTGTCATCAAAATACTCCAAAACATCCTTGAAAATTTTATGTTCAATTTTGCCGCTGTCTTTGTGTAATACCATTAAACGGGCTTCATCCCTTTGTTCTGAAGGGGTATTGGCAACTAATGATTCAGGTAAATTAAACTTAAATTGAGATAACTTCATATTTTTCGATGTGATAATTAAGGGCGCAAATTTATGAAATATAATCGTGTTTTTTACAATTAACTTATTTGCATAAATTCATACTAGAAGATGCTTGCATTTACGACCTTATTGCCTCAACCGGATCAAGTCTGGATGCTGCATATGCCGGCCAGAAACCTGATATTGTCCCAATACCAACTGAAACCCCGATGCCCAGTATAATATTATCCATAAACAGCGTAATCTCAAAGCCACCCGCCTTGGTGGCAAGTGTGACGAGATAAACAAGGAAAAGACCTAATATACCACCTAGTAAACACAATGCAATAGATTCAAACAGGAACTGCAGCAGTATGAAATAGTTTTTAGCACCCAATGACTTTTGTATACCAATGATATTGGTGCGTTCTTTTACAGAAACAAACATAATATTTGCGATTCCAAAGCCGCCAACAAGAATTGAAAATCCCCCGATTACCCAGCCTGCAATATTAACCATATCAAACATCTGGTCTAACTGGTTGGATGCAATGGTACTTTTGTTCAAAGCAAAATCATCTTCAGCACCCGGCTTTGCTCTCCTGATGGAACGCATCGCGCCCCTTATTTCGCTTTCTATTTCGTCAAGTGCTATGTGCTCAAGTCCACGTACCGTTATAGTAGGATCATACCTCCCGCTCTCGACGTCCATAATGCCTTTTGCAAAGTTCAAATTCATGATGATGTTCTTGTCCTGCGACATCCCCATCATGTCCTCACCTTCTTTTTTAAACACGCCGATCACAGTTAGCTTTCTGCCCATTACTGAAATTGTTTTGCCTATGGCAGGTTCTCCATCAAACAAACCTTCGGCTACTACCGCGCCTACCAGCACCACCGGCGAACCGGCCCTACCTTCATTTTCTGTAAAATATCTTCCCTCCTGAAATTCCAGGTTCCACGTTTTGTTAAAATCCTGTGATGCAGCCCTGATACCGGCACCCTCCACAGAATTGCTCCTGTATTTTACCGTTCTTTCATTGGCAAATATTTCATAGGAAACACCCTCAGCATATTCTAGCCTATCTTTTAATAAAGCATGGTCCCTCAACGATGGTTCAGGCCTGTTTACATATTTCCACCAAGGGTAGTCGCCAAAACCTCCCCAGGGCCACTTCTGTATGAAAACAGTTTTTGAACCCAGTTTGTCAATACTCTCCTGGAGCTTGGCCCTTAGTGAATCAACGGCAGAAAAGACAAATATGATGGTGAAAATACCAATTGTGATCCCTAACAGGGAAAGCATGGTGCGCAGCTTATTCTGGCGCAGTGCATCCGATGCAAACCGAAAACTTTCGCCTATTAGTTTTAAAATAATCATAATTAAAGTTTAGACCAAAAGTACCCAAAAAGGTTACATCAAAAGCTATATATTATAAAACCATCATGAATTATTAAGTCATGATGGTTTTATAAAGAGTATTTCAAAAAAAACTAGCTCAGTTTAGCCAACGCATCCGCTATTCGTGAAACTGCTTTTCTTAATTGTTCTTCTGATGCTGCATAAGAAATTCTGATACAATCTTCATTTCCAAATGCTTCACCTGTTACCGTAGAAACATGTGCCTCGTTCAATAGGTATAAAGAAAGGTCTTCTGCCGTGTTGATTACAGTCGTGCCGTCTGTTTTACCAAAATATGCTTTAATCTCAGGGAAGAAATAAAAGGCACCATCAGGAAGGTTTACGTTTACACCCGGTATGGCAGAAAGCAATTCATGAACGATGTCCCTGCGTTTTTTAAATTCAGCAACCATTTCGTTTACCGTGTCCAGTCCGCCCTTATAAGCTTCCAAAGCCGCACGCTGTGCGATAGAAGAAGTTCCCGAGGTAATCTGTCCCTGCAGTTTATCACATGCATTGGCAATTTCCTTATTGGCAGCCATGTAGCCCACTCTCCAGCCGGTCATCGCATATGATTTAGAAAATCCGTTGATCAAAATCACACGGTCTTTTATAGCGTCAAATTCTGCTATTGAAGCATGTTTGCCCACAAAATTGATGTGTTCATAGATCTCATCAGAAATGATATAAATATTCGGGTGTTTTTCAAATACCGCTACCAGATCAGCCAGTTCTTCTTTGCTGTATACAGATCCTGTTGGATTGCATGGAGAAGAGAACATGAACAGTTTGGTCTTAGGCGTGATTGCTGCTTCCAGTTCCGCTCCGGTGATCTTAAAGTTATTTTCCACAGTAGCGTTGATAAATACGCTTTCTCCTTCTCCAAGTTTGATCATTTCAGAATATGAAACCCAGTAAGGTGTAGGTACGATTACTTCGTCTCCCGGATCTACCAGACACATCACCGCATTGGCAAGTGACTGTTTTGCACCAGTTGATACAACGATCTGGTCAAAATTATATGTTAGTCCATTCTCTCTCAGTAATTTGTCGGCAACAGCCTTACGCAAATCAAGGTAGCCTGATACAGGAGTATAGTATGAATAGTTTTCATCTACCGCTTTCTTGGCAGCTTCCTTTACAAATTCAGGGGTAAAAAAGTCCGGCTCACCGAAACTTAAATTAATTACGTCTATCCCTTTTGCGGACAGTTCTCTACCTAACTTGGCCATTTTAATGGTCTGCGATTCAGATAGGTTGTTGATTCTTTTGGATAAAAATGTCATAATAATTGTGCGGATGCAAATAAAATTTTGTGCGGATGCAAATATATGAACCTCACGGAATTATAAACTAAAAAAAATACTTTTTAATGTAATTCAATGGTTATAATGTATTTTTGGGGGCTAAACTCAATAATTTGCAACCTAAGAAAAAAGCAATCCTCATCGCTTTATGCATTAGCATATTGCTTATGCTTGCAAAGTTTGTCGCATATTTTATCACACATTCCAATGCCATACTTACCGATGCAGCAGAAAGTATTGTAAACGTACTGGCCAGTAGCTTTGCATTTTACAGTATTTACCTGGCTACGGTTCCTAAAGATACCAACCATCCCTACGGGCATGGAAAAGTAGAGTATTTTTCTGCCTTTTTGGAAGGGGCACTCATTACCATTGCAGGAGTGATTATCATCTTCAAATCAGGGTACGACCTGATCTATCCAAAACCGATCCTTAAGTTATTTGAAGGTGCCGCCATCATTGGTTTTACCGGATTCATCAATATGCTGGTTGGATATTACCTGATCAATACGGGAAAACAGCAAAATTCCATTACCCTTGAAGCCGACGGGAAGCACCTGCTTACTGATGCCGTAACCAGTGCAGGACTGGTTGTCGGCGTGATAATGATCAAACTGACTGGAATGTACTGGCTGGATGGGGTCATCTCTATCTTATTAGGCGTTTATATTATATACAACGGCTATAAGCTGACCAGACGCTCGGTAGGCGGACTAATGGATGAAAGTGATATCGAACTGGTAAAAGACATTATCGATTGCATGCAGAAAAACAGGAGAGCGCCCTGGATAGATGTCCACAACCTGCGTGCGCAGCAATATGGAGCTGATCTGCACATTGACTGCCATTTTACCCTACCTTATTATTTCGATCTTAACCATGTTCACCAGGAAATTTCTGCCATAGATCATATAATCAATGGAAATGCAAAGCGCAAAACAGAGCTTTTTATTCATGCTGACCCCTGTCTGCCTGCCTGCTGCAATTATTGCCATATGAAAGCATGTCCGGTAAGGTCAGAGCCTTTCAGTGACGAGATAAAATGGACCATAGAAAATGCCACCAAAAACCAAAAACATTTTGACCAATGAGCTATTTTAATATAAGGGTTTACGGACTGCTGATCAATTCTGAAAATCAGGTGCTGATCAGCGACGAGCAGTCGGGAGGCAGGAGCTTCAGTAAATTCCCTGGGGGCGGCCTGGAACTGGGAGAGGGGCTGATAGATGCGCTTAAAAGGGAATTTATGGAAGAATGTAACGCAGAGATTGAAGTGATCAGTCATTTTTACACCACAGATTTTTACGAACAATCCTCCTTTAATGACAGTCAGATCATCAGCATTTATTATATAGTTAGAGAAATCCTCCCATTGCAGCTTAATTTTAAGACTGTGGCTTTTGATTTTGATACAGGTATGCTGCAGGCGTTCAGATGGGTGGATCTGACTTTACTCAGCACTGATGATGTGACTTTTAAGACCGACAAGACCGTAATAGAACTATTGATAAACAAAAAGACCAATGAGCTTAGCTGAAAGGGATAAAAAAGTAATATGGCACCCGTACACACAGATGAAGGATGCCTTGCCGCATATCCCCATTGTAAGAGGAGAGGGTGTGTACCTGTTTGATGAAGATGGAAAACGGTATATTGATGCTGTTTCCAGTTGGTGGGTCAACATCCACGGACATGCCCATCCGCACATCGCAGCCCGGGTATCCGAACAACTGAAAACACTCGAGCATGTGATATTTGCCGGTTTTACACACGAGCCAGCTGTGGAACTAGCTGAACGCCTGCTACCATTGCTTCCAGGAAAGCAGGAAAAGGTTTTTTATAGCGACAATGGTTCGACGGCAGTGGAAGTAGCCTTAAAAATGTGCCTGCAGTACTGGGTGAATACCGGCAAGCAGGGGCGGACAAAGATCATTGCATTTAAGGAAGCCTACCATGGCGACACTTTCGGTGCTATGTCCGTGAGCGGCAGGAGTATCTTTACAGATCCTTTCAAAGGATTGCTTTTTGACGTTGAATTTCTGGACTTGCCCCATGCAGGTAATATTGAGCAATTGAAATCCAAGATCAACTATCTGTCTAATGAGGTGGCCTGCTTTATATTTGAGCCCATGGTATTGGGTGCCAGTGGAATGCTGATGTATGAAGCTGCCTACCTTGATCAGTTGATAGAAACCTGCCAGAAACACGGCATTCTCACCATCGCAGATGAAGTGATGACGGGTTTTGGAAGAACCGGTAAATATTTCTCCTGTGAAGCGCTGGCTAACAGCCCGGATATATTTTGCCTTTCCAAGGGCTTAACAGGCGGTACTATGCCCTTGGGCATTACCACCTGTAATAAGCAGGTTTTTGGTGCTTTTTTAAGCAATGATCAACTTAAAACCTTGTATCATGGACATTCTTTTACTGCCAATCCGGTCGCCTGTGCAGCTTCTTTGGCAAGTATGGATATTTTATTAAGTGCGGAGACTTTACCAAATCTGCAGCGTATCACCGCTAAACATGGGGAATTTGCGCTTACACTACAAGGTCACCCAAAGCTTAAAGCCGTCAGACAGGCAGGTACCATTTTAGCAATGGAATGGGAGACAGGAAATGACAGTTCTTATTTGAGCGGATTAAGAAACCGCCTCTATCTGTATTTTCTGGAACGTGGGATAGTACTGAGGCCATTGGGAAATATTCTCTATATTTTACCTCCCTATGTCATCAGTAATGATGATCTGGATTACATTTACAAAACAATAACGCAAGCACTAAACGAAATATAAACAGATGCAGATCAAATCAATTTTACAGAGTATAGTCGATGACAATGCATTGCATGCCAAATGGTTAAATACATTGTCTTACATGGAAAACGCGGGGGCCAAAAAGATCTCTGCATCAGAACATAAAGAAAATGTAAACCTGATCATTCTCAAGCATGCAGCAGAAGAGCACCGTCATGCCTACTATCTGAAAAAACAACTGGACAAGCTGGGAGGCAATCTTTGTAAAACCTATACCAATGACGAGTTGCTTACACCAAATCAGACAAAATTCTATTTGAATGCATTAGATGTAGCAGTTTGCCGTTATCTGAAACAGCAGTTTAACCTCAGCGGTTATGAGCTCAAATTTGCGGCCTATCTCTTTGTGACTTACGCTATCGAAGTACGCGCAGACGAGCTGTATCCTATCTACCAGGATGTGCTGACCGCTGCCAGAAGTAAAGTTAACGTAAAGTCCATCATCCTTGAAGAGGAGGGACACCTGGAAGAGATGCTCAACCAGTTAAAGACATTTTCGGCAGACTGGGAAAAGCATGCAGAGATTGTGATCCGTATAGAGCAAAAAATGTTTGACGACTGGATGAATAATCTGGGCAAACAAATCACTTAAACCTTAACAACTTTCTCCGGCGTCACCGCATAGAAACTGTCACCAACTTCCCTTTTAATCATAAACAGCCCCGTAAATACACTAAAAGCCGGCAGCACGGCACAGGTATCACTAAAGTAGAAACAAGGAAATTTCAACTGCTGCCTGGCCCTACCGTACAAAACTACTCCAGGATGAATGTGTCCCGAAATATTGTAGTACTCATCAAATTCCTTTGGCTTATCATGGATAAACCTGAAGGGAGCGCATAGCAGCTCCTTTTGATATACTTCTATATCCAACGCCTCATAGTCCTCGTTTTTCAACGCATCATGGTTACCTTTTATCAATACTATCCTTAACTCAGGATAGCTTTTTCTCCATTCCAGAAAGGCATTGGCGTCACTGTTGATCTTGTTGTGAAACATATCGCCTGTAACAAGCAACGTTTCAGCATCAAATTCAGCCATCAGCCTGCTCAGCCGCCGGAGATCAGTATGTCCCACAGCATCGGGTACCTGCAATCCATGCTTTCTAAAATGTGCAGACTTACCAATGTGCAGATCGCTGATGATCAGCATCCTCTTTGCTGCCCAGTAAATTGCTTTCTCCTTACTTAATATCAACGCTTCTTCTCTGCAATTAATGGTCATTCGGTTTTATTAAGTCTCTTCGTCCTCTTGTTTAAATCTTTTTGTTTTTCTCGCGGAGCTCTTCTTTTCTGCTTCAGCGGTCATTCTTTCAATTCGCTTACCCAGTTCCTCGCTGCTCATGTTGTCCCTCAGACTGTCTACCTTAATCGGAAAACAGAGCGGTGTGTACCTGTCTGTGTTGATGATCACCACCTTGCTTGCCTGTATACGGTGCAGCGCAGCCGCCAGCCTGGGTTCTTCTATCTGCTGATAAAATGCCTCATCGTAAGCCTGCCGCAATAATAAGTTATGTTTATCATAATCTGTAAAAACGTTGAAAAATAATCCGGCAGAAGACTGCAGGTGTTTATTGGCCACATACTTTCCTGGGTAGCCCTGGAACACCAGTCCTGAAATACAGGCAATATCCCTAAACTTGCGCCTGGCCATCTCAGTAGCATTGATGCTGGCGATGATATCATCAGATAAATTAACAGGGCTAAACAATTGTTTGATATTAGCCTCATCCAGAGGAATCGGTTGCTCGCTAAGCAATTCAAATCCATAATCATTCATGGCTATCGAAAAGCTGATGGGTTTAACCCTGCCGAGCCTATAAGCAATCAGCGAAGCCATGATCTCATTTACCTGCCTGCCTTCAAAAGGGTAGGCGAAGAAATGGTAACCGTCTTTGGTATTGATCAGCTCAATCAGAAACTCGTCATCCTTTGGTACATGCGATACCTTTGCCTGGCGTTCAAACAAGGGCAATACGAAGTCCAGCTCTTCATCGTCATGTGTCTTATCCAGGGTCTCATTGTATTTCTTTCTCAAAATACTACCCAGATTGGAACTAAGCGAAATTCTGCCACCCATCCAGCTGGGACTCATCGCTGTTTTCTGTTTGCTTTTGCGCACCATCACCATCATTTCCTTAATCATGATGAACTCCAGCACCCTGCCTGCCAGCGTAAAACTATTGCCAGGCTTCATCTTAGACACAAACGACTCCTCCACCATGCCTACAAATCCACCTGTCAGGTATTTAACCTTGATCATAGCATCACTTACGATCGCACCAATGTGGAGCCTGTGCCGCATGGCCATTTGTCGGCTCTCTACCTTCCACAGTCCCTCTATTTTCTTTACTTTACTAAACTCTGTATAAGCGGTTAAGCTGTCTCCACCTGTAGTAATGAACTGCATGATCCAGTTCCATTCCTGTGGAAGTAATTCCCTGAACGCATGCGTCTGTTTTACTTCAAAAAAGATTTTTTCATCGTCAAATCCATCGCCTACAGCCAACGTAACAAGATACTGGATCAGCACATCAAATGACATTACCATCGGTTCACGGCTTTCAATGTTTTGTGTCCTTGCCGCTTCTTTTATTGCTGCAGCTTCCACCAGTTCCAGCGCATGGGTGGGCAGAAAATAGATAGTGGAAGTCTCATAAGGAGAGTGTCCGCTACGTCCGGCCCGCTGCAGGAATCTCGCAACCCCTTTAGGCGACCCGATCTGTACTACTGTATCTACTGGCTTAAAATCGACTCCCAGATCCAGTGATGAAGTACTAACCACCGCTTTTAAAACACCTGAATGTATCGAGTCTTCTATCCAGTTGCGCAGTTCATAATCGATAGAGCCATGATGGATGGCCAGTTGCCCGGCGAGGTTCTCATCCTTCGCCAAAAGCGTCTGGTACCATAGCTCCGCCTGTCCGCGGGTATTGGTAAAGATTAATGTAGTTTTACTTTTGTAAATAATAGGCAACAGTTTTTCGGCCAGTTTATGGCCCAAATGACCCGCCCAGGGCAGCATGTCTATATGATCTGGTAAGATAGATTTGATTACAATTTTTTTCTCTATATCGGCCTTTATAATAGCTTTAGGCAGGTCATCGTAGGGCACCAGCACATCCAGTGCCTGGTCAATGTTGCCAATAGTAGCCGATATCCCCCAAATCCTCAGCAGCCTTTCAGGCTGTTTTTCCTGCAACAGACCTTTGATCCTTGAAATAGCAAGTTCTGCCATTACACCACGTTTACTGCCCAGTAGTTCGTGCCATTCATCGGCCACAATGCATTGCAAATGCTCAAAGTAATTGAAAGTACTCTTCTGTGCCAGCAGCAGGTGCATACTCTCAGGCGTGATGATCAATACCTCGGGCATTTGCTTTTTCTGCTTTAGCTTTTCACTTTGTGAAGTATCACCATTTCGGACACCTACCATCCAGTCCAGTTCCAGCTCGTCACATACCTCGCGCATGGCGCGCGCCAGGTCTTTGGCCAGCGAGCGCAGCGGAGTGATCCAGATCAGCTTAAGGCCTGTCTCATGTTTGAATTTTTTGTCGGATTTCTTTGCTGTTTTGTCTTTAAGTATTATCGCCTCCCGCTCAGCACGCTTGTTTAGCTCATCCACCACGACTGCCAAAAATAAAGAAAAGGTCTTGCCAAAGCCCGTAGGAGCGTTCACAAGACCACTGTATCCCTCCGCATAATACTGCCAGGCATCCGTCTGAAATTTAAAAGGCTTTTTCTTGTTCAGCTTCAGCCATTTGATTACTTGTTTATACCCCTTGCTGTTCGTTAATGTCATGTGCTTCTGCCATAATCGGCAATGAACCGATTTATCAATTGAAATTACCTGAACTTAACAAATAATAAGGTAATTCGTTTTATCCCCCCGCGATATCCAGCACTATTCTACCCTCAATTTCTCCTCTTTTCATCTGTTCCAATACTTCATTGATATCCTCCAGCCGCGCGGAATGGATGGTCGCCTTTACTTTTCCCTCAGCAGCAAAGGCAATCGCTTCCTGCATATCTTTCCTAGTGCCTACGATGGAACCTCTTACTGTATACCGGTTTAGTACCGTCTCAAATATTGGCAGGTCGAAACTGCCCGGAGGCAGACCGTTTAAGGCAATTGTTCCTTTTCTTCTCAATGCAGTAAGGGCTTGTCTGAATGCAATAGGGGAAACAGCAGTAACCAATACCCCATGCATTCCACCTGTTTTTTCTTTTAGAAAAGCCCCGGCATCCACCTCTTTCGCGTTCACAGTTAGGTCTGCGCCAAGTTTTTTAGCGAGTTCAAGTTTGTCATCTGCTACGTCAATTGCGGCTACATGCAAGCCCATTGCCTTCGCATACTGCACTGCGAGATGTCCCAAACCCCCGATTCCTGAAATCGCCACCCACTCTCCCGGTTTCGTATCCGTCTCTTTAAGACCCTTATAAACCGTCACACCCGCACAGGTTATTGGGGCCATTTCCATAAAATTTATGCCTTCAGAAAAGCGTGCTACATAGCGTGCGTCTGCTACCACATACTCTGCATATCCCCCGTCTACACTATATCCTCCGTTTTGTTGGGATTCGCAAAGCGTTTCCCATCCTGTAATGCAATACTCGCAATGTCCACAGGCACTAAACAACCACGGTGCGCCTACAATATCACCTTCTTTCACATTGGTTACACCACGACCCAGCGCAACTACATAACCAACAGCCTCATGTCCGGGAATCAGCGGTAATTTAGGTTTGACCGGCCAGTCGCCCATACAGGCATGGAGGTCTGTATGACATACACCGCTTGAGATTACTTTCACCAGCACTTGGTTTTCGCCTGGACTTTTAACCGGAACCTGTTCAATTTTTAATGGTTTGCCAAATTCATAGAGAACTGCGGCTTTCATTGTTTTAGGTATCATAATGCGCTTATTTCTTAACCTAAAGATCCCTAAAGGCTGCAGAAACAAATATGACACAGGTTATTTACTTGTGTGATTGTGAACATTATTTGAAATGTATGCTTTAGTCTTTTATCGGCCCGATATATTTTTTAGCTATTACCAGATTCGCAAACTTAATATGATGGGATTGCCCGGCAGGGGTCGTATCGTCATAAAACTCAATCCAGAGGTAGTTTATTTTTAAACCGGGATCTGTCCTCCATCTAAAGCCCTGAAAAGGGGACTTAGAAGGATCATTTATCCAGGAATCTGCATCCCAATAGCCATTTGGAAAACCCGGTCCCCAGTGGCCTACCTCTTTTCCATCCTGCCATACCTTGAGTTCACCATTGTATGCCGAGACAGGATTGTTCATTTTAATCATTAGTTCAACACACATCCATTTATCCCATTCCAGTTTTTTCGCACTGGGGCTGCCATTCACTAGGTCATTTCCATAGCACTTGCTGTTTGCACCATATTTCATATCACCCCAATAAAGATAGGTATCCATAGCAGGAGCGTTTACCGGTTCGTACGCTATGGAAATCCGTTTGTCACCCAGTCCGCAAATGCCAGCACGGGGATGAGGGTAGGAGGTTCCAGGACTGTACCCGCCAATCCAGACAGACTCATGGTGTATATATCCTTTGGACGACGAAGGATATTTCACATAATAACGCAGGTAAATCGTACTGTCAAAACCAGGTTTGAATTGCTTGTAAAGATGACCGCCATCGTTTATTGTGCCGTTATTAGTCATTTTAATTGCAGGTGTGACGCTACCGGGTGGTGTATCACTTGTGTCCAGCGACATGCCTTCCCGGTTTTTAATATCCGGATACCTGCTGAAGATTTTATCTGTACCGTCGTTAAAATGCTCCGTGTACAAGACGTCAGGGTCATCTTCTATGCCAATATCGTTCAGATATTTATCAGAAATAGCAAACGGTTTACTACTCACCAGTGGTTTGAAGCTTGTTGCCACGATCATTAAAGCGATAAAAAGCAAGAATCTGATATACATTTGCTTAAATATACTGCTATTTTTTATCAGGAACGAATAGCCCTTGGCTATTGAGACCATTAAAATCTTTCCTGGGTTATTTCGCTGTTTACTACAGCTCCGATCATATTTCCTGCCGCTACTGCATTAGATACAGAACGCATTGGATTGGTATTGTCTCCGCCCGCGAAAACATCTGCTATGGTTGTCTTATAAAGCATGTCTACTTTTATATAACCCTGCTCTGTCAATTCACAACCCAGGGCAACCGGAATATCCGAATGCTGTATAAATGGGATTGCTGCATAAACGGCGTCAAAACTGTGCTCGCTGCCATCTTTGAAAATCACATGTTTGATGTGCCCATGCTCGTGCACCATTTCAGCAACTTCCTTTTCTATAATTTTTATATTGTTTTTTTGCAATTTACTGATCTGTTCCTCATTAAAGTCAGCCTTGCCCGAAGTCAAAATTGTGATCTTATCCGTGAGGTTATTAACCAAAGAAGCAATGTGGAAGGCTCTTTCACCATTTGCCATAATTCCTGTTTTTTGATTGCGGAATTCATATCCGTGACAATAAGGGCAATGGATTACCGAAATGCCCCAGCATGCTGCAAAGCCTTTTATATCAGGCATCAGATCTTTTATACCTGTGGTAACAACCAACTTCTTCGCTTTATATTCCCTCCCTGATTGTGTCACGATAGCGATGCCGTTATCGGTTTTCCTTCCGCCCACTGCATGGTCATCCAGGAATTTTACGGTTTCGTAATTCAAAACCTGTGTTTTAGCCTTTTCAGCTATTACGTTTGGTTTTTCTCCGTCATGCGTGATGAAATTATGCGAGTAGGGCGTTTGCCTGTTACAAGGTAAACCACTGTCAATAATCAGCACGCTTCGCAAGGAACGGCCTAGTGCCATGGCTGCAGAAAGCCCTGCATAGCTGCCACCAAGGATGATTACGTCATAATCTTTATTGTCTGCCATAAAACTTGATTTTATAAATGAATTTAGCGGAATACATAACCTTGATTCCTATTGGGAAATGTATCTCATTTGGCAAAAATACTAAAAACTATTGTTATTGCAATAAAGTTGCAATAAACAACCAGACTAAAAACTGCCTGTAGATTTGTAGCTTTGTTGAAATTATCAGCTATGCAAGATACCGTTCTGATCATCGATGACGAGAAAAAGTTATGCAGCCTTTTGGCCCGTATCATAGAACTGGAAGGTTTTAAAGTCTTTCAGGCCTATACAGGTAAGGAGGGACTGAAAATCCTTAAGACAGAAGATATCCTCGTCGTGCTGAGTGATGTCAAGCTTCCTGACTACAATGGAGTTGAATTGGTCAGGGAAATCAAAAAGATCAGGCCCAGTGCCGAAGTGATCAACCTGACTGCTTTTGGTACAATAGCTGATGGTGTAATGGCTATGCGAAATGGTGCTTTTGATTACATCACCAAGGGAGACGACAACGATAAAATTATTCCGCTGGTTTATAAAGCAATGGACAAAGCCAAGCTAAAAGCCCGTGTCTATGAACTTGAAAATAAGATCCATAGGAAATATAATTTTGATTCTATCCTCGGCAAGTCCAAGGCTATAAAGGATGCCATCACGCTAGCGCAAAAGGTAGCCGGCACGACTACCACGGTGTTGCTTTTGGGGGAAACCGGAACGGGCAAAGAGGTATTTGCACAGGCCATTCATTATGAAAGCCATAGAAAATTAAAACCCTTTGTAGCAGTAAATTGCAGTGGCTTTAGTCCGGAGCTGCTGGAAAGTGAATTGTTTGGCTATAAAGCAGGTGCCTTCACAGGGGCAATAAAAGATAAAAGAGGTTTACTGGAAGAAGCCAATGAAGGAACCCTATTCCTGGATGAGATTGGTGAAATGAACCTTGACCTGCAGGCAAAGTTGTTACGGGTACTGGAGAACCAGACTTATATCAAAGTTGGTGATACCCAGACCAGTCAGGTGAATGTGCGGATTGTTGCCGCTACCAACAGGGATCTGAAAACCGAGGCAGAGGCCGGCAGGTTCCGGCTTGACCTTTTCTACAGGCTATCTGTATTCTCCATTGAACTGCCACCTTTATCGCACAGGCGTGAAGACATTCTTCCGATCGCAATGCATTATCTGTCAGAGTTTACAGCCAAAGTGAATAAGCCGGAATTTACCCTCGATAAGGAGTTTTCCAGGCTCCTGACTGCGCACAGCTGGAAAGGAAACATCCGTGAACTTAAAAACATTATGGAGCGTGTAGTGATCCTCGCTGATGATGCAGTAATTTCTCCAGTTCTGCTTCCGTTTGAATTTCATCACCAGTCCAAAGGAGCCGATTCTATGAACATGCAAGCGATGGAAAAGCAACACTTAATTAAAGTGTTAAAATTTACAGGAGGCAACAAAACAGAAGCTTCCCGCCTGCTCGGTATAGGGCTTACTACCTTATATCGCAAAATCGAGGAATATAAAATAGAAGGGTAAGACAACAGACAATTCAGTATAAGACAAGGACCTGTCTTCGATTTGCGTTTGATCTGACACCCTTTCAGCTTCGGACCAGCTTCGGGCCAGCTTCGGCTCAGGTTCGGACCAGGGTCGGAAAAACCCGACTGGGAGCCGTTGCTGACCCGATGGTGGTTAGTTGCCCATCCGTAGGCAGAACACACACAGACAAAAGGCAAATAGAAAAGCTGCCGCAAGATTATAGCTGCAAAAACAACTGAATGTATTCTTTTTCTCAATCATCTATACCTGTCATTCTTTTTTTGTTTAGCTTTGCATCGCTTTTGGTTCTTTTCTCAATGTTGGGATAAGATTAAAAGGGAATCAGGTGTAAATCCTGAACAGACCCGCTGCTGTAAGCTTCATAACGGTGTTCAAATCATAGCCACTTGTCAAATCTTCAAAAGAAGAGCGATTGGGAAGGCAGGACAACCGGAAGTAAGTCAGAAGACCTGCCATAAGTAGTATATTTCATAGCTTTCGGGGACTGAAGCTTGGAGTGAGTGCTTTTATTTGTATTTCATTTCCTTGATCCAACTGTTTGCTGTGGGTAATAACTCACAACAAAAATGAGAAGAAACAAAAATGCCTTTGCAGGTGTAAATTGTGTTTTTTTAACCTTAATAACTACGCTTTTGCTGAGTGGTATAGGTATACCTGTGATTTTACAGGCTCAAACAGTGCCGGCCCAAAAGGTAGCTGCCCAGCCAGATTCCCTTGATAAAATAAATCAACTGAATGAGGTAGAGATCAGGAAGATCAAAGTAAGCAGGCGACAAACATCCTCAACACCCTTACAAATATTATCAGGATCGGAACTTCAAAAGTTAAATAGCTTGTCAGTTGCCGATGCTGTCAGGTATTTTTCAGGGGTGCAATTGAAAGATTATGGGGGCATAGGGGGGATGAAGACGCTAAACATCCGTAGTTTGGGTACCAACCATACCGGTGTTTTTTATGATGGTATACAACTTGGAAATGCACAGAACGGACAGGTAGATCTTGGTAAATATTCGCTGGACAACATTGAAGAAATAGCACTTTACAATGGTCAGAAAAGCACCATATTTCAGCCGGCAAAGGGTTTTGCGACGGCTAGCTCACTTTACTTAAAGGCGCGGCAGCCGGTATTTGAAAAAGATAAAACCTATCTTATAAATGCTTATTTAAAAACGGGCTCTTTTGGATTAATCAATCCTTCTGTTTTATGGCAGAACAAGCTTGGTAGCAATTTTAACAGCAGCGTAAATGCTGAATATACCCGGGCAGACGGCAAATATAAGTTTAGGTATACCAATGGCGTGTATGATACAACTGCAGTGAGAAATAACGGAGATGTAGAAAGAATGCGACTGGAATTGGCACTAAACGGAGTATTGAACGATAGCAGTACACTCAGCACCAGGGTATACCTATATAGTGATGAGATGGGCCTTCCCGGTGCCATCGTTAGCAACAAATTCAACTACCTGCAACGGACATGGAACCAGAACCTGTTTGTACAATCTACCTATCAAAAGGATATTACAAAAAAGTACAGCCTGATGGCCAATGCAAAGTATGGGTATGACTATAACCGTTACCTTGATCCAGAAAATGTATCGCTGAATGGGCTATTGGACAACCACTATCACCATCAGGAAGTTTATCTGTCGGCTGCAAACCAGTACCATCTTACTAAGTTTTGGGATCTGGTGCTTTCTGCCGATTACCAGATGAATTCGTTGGATGCTGATGTTTACTTATTTTCTTACCCCACCAGAAATACTTTTTTAACCGCACTGGCTACGCACCTTAATTTTAAAAACCTGGATGTGCAGGCCAATCTATTGGGTACATATATCCACGACAGGGTGGAGGACGGGACACCTGCTGGTACGAAGCAGAAGTTAAGCCCTACACTGATGGTTTCATGGCAGCCTTTTAATGGTAAGGAATTTAGAATACGCTCGTTTTATAAGGAAATATTCAGGATGCCTACTTTTAACGATTTATATTATACAGATTTTAGAAGAGCTTATATCCGTCCGGAATCTGCCAGGCAGTACGATTTGGGTGTTACCTATATTAAAGTATTTCATAAGAGCTACTTACAGCAGGTATCTATACAAACAGATGCCTATTACAATGAAGTAAGAGACAAGATAGTGGCCGTTCCGGGCAATAATTCGCAGCGATGGAGCGTAGAAAATATTGGAGAAGTGGAGATAAAAGGTATTGATGTGAATATACAGACCAATTGGAAAGTACAACCTCTTGATTTTAATGTAGGTATCAATTATACCTGGCAGCAAGCACTGGATGTAACGCCCTTGTCGATAAACCCAGATTACGGTCGACAAATCCCGTATACGCCTGAGCACAGTGGATCGGTGCTTTTTGCAGCCTCTTTAAAAAAGCTGTCACTCAATTACAGTTTTATTTATACAGGAGCGCGTTATAACCAGAAAGCAAATATTCCGGTAAATTATATACAGCCCTGGTACACACATGATTTAGCGTTGAATTATTTGACGAAGGTTGCAAAAAGCAAGGTTAGGGTGGGTGCAGAAATAAACAACCTGCTCAACCAGTATTATGACGTGATCGCTAATTTTCCAATGCCTGGACGTTCCTTCCGTTTCACTTTAATTTATAGTTATTAATATGCGCATCAATAATTTGAGATATATAGTGGTTATGTTGTTCGCAGTGGCGTTCCTGGCATCCTGTCGTAAAGACCCTAAGCCAGTTCCGGAGGAGGTAGTAGAAACGCTTTTTCCGGCGGATTTGAATGTGGCTGTTAAAGGTCTCTACCTGGTTAATGAAGGAAATATGAGCATGAACAAGGCTTCGCTGGATTATGTGGACTTTACTTCGGGTCAATATAGAAGGAATATTTATAATCAATCGAACCCTCAGATTACCAAAGGGTTGGGTGATGTAGCGAATGATATAGGCGTATATGGGTCGAAGTTGTATATCGTGGTAAACGGCTCTAACAAGGTGGAGGTATTGGATGTGAAGACAGGTAGGCGTTTGGGTCAGGTTGACCTGCTGAATCCCCGCTATATCATTTTCAACCAAGGCAAGGTATATGTAAGTTCTTATCTGGGGCAAATTGGGGATCCGAATGCGCCTAAAGGCATTGTGGCTGAAATAGATACCCTGACTTTAAAAGAAATAAGAAGAACGGAAGTAGGCCGGCAACCTGAAGAAATGGCGGTGGTTGGCGGTAAACTGTATGTAGCCAATTCAGGAGGGTATAGTCCGGAGAAGTATGAACGGACGATCTCTGTGGTGAGTTTGGTAACTTTAAAAGAAATCAATACCATTGATGTTGCCATTAATCTGCACCGCTTAAAAGCAGATAAGTATGGAGACTTGTATGTAACCTCCAGGGGCGATACTAAAAATATACCGTCCAAATTGTATGTAATCAATACACAAACTGAACAGGTGAAAAAAGTCTTTGATATTTCGGCGGGTAACCTGGCTATCGATGATGATCTTGCTTACATCTATAGTGCAGAATTTAACAGCAGTACGGGAATGAATTCCATTTCTTATACCATGCTGAACGTCAAAGATGAAACTTTACTTACTACAAAATTCATCACTGATGGCACTGATATTAAACTGCCCTATGGGATAGCCGTGCATCCTGTTACCAAGGAAGTTTTTGTGACCGATGCTACGGATTACGTCACCCCGGGAGTGCTGTATTGCTTTGATGTTAGTGGTAAGAAGAAATGGTCTGTACAGACCGGTGATATTCCGGCACAATTTGCATTTGTATATAAATAGAAAAATAAAATAAACAACAATGAATAAATCAATTTTCAATTCGGTTAGGTTTGTAGCAGCAGGGCTGATTAGTTTAGCAGTTTTAAGTTCTTGTAAGAAAGATAAAATGAAGGATCCTGTGGGTGATCCGCTTCCAAAGTCTACACTTGGAGTATATGTCTTGGCAGAGGGTGCTTTCGGTCGGCCAAATAATAGTACCATTACTTATTATGATATTGCTAGTAAAGCTGTAGATAAAGACTATTTTAAGACAAAGAACGGTATTGATTTGGGGACTGACGCTAACGACCTAAAGCAATATGGTAGTAAAATGTATTGTGTGGTCACCGGAAGTGCCGGTATCATAAACGATGCTTATGTGGAAGTTATCAATATTACTACTGGTAAATCAATTAAAAGAATTTCTTTTTCGGATGCCATAGGCGATTTTCATCCTCGCTATATTGTCTTTAATAAAAATAAAGCGTATGTATCTAGCTATGACGGGAATATCAGTAAGATCGATACCGCTGCACTGACAATTGAGTCAAGGGTAAAAGTTGGTGGTGCTCTTGAAGGAATGGCTATTGTGAATAATAAACTTTATGTTGCTAACTCTAGCCATCCTTTTATTATAGATCCAAACAATTCGTCGGTTTCTGTTTTAGACTTAAGCACTTTTACCAAGAAGACAGAGATTCCCGTTAGTTTTAACCCAACTAAGCTTGCAGCGGCATCTAATGGAGATGTTTATGTGATTACCAGCGGACAGTATTTGCCTGAGATCAAGCCAGCTTTTGAAAGGATCAACACCATTTCAGATACAAAAACTCAGACATATGATTTAGGGATTAGTGCTCTTGCAATTGGCGCAAACAAAACATTGGCCATTACTAATTATCCTAATCTCTTAAAAGCGATAGACGTAAATACTGGTACCCTCAATGCAGAATTTATTACAGACGCAACACATATTACCTCTCTTTATGCTCTGACTTTCAATCCAATAAATAATGACATATTTGTATTTGATGCCACTGATTATTCGGGCGACGGTAAGGCTTTTAGTTTTGATTCCAATGGTAAAAAAACTTTAGAGTTTCCTACCGGTACTGCTCCTAAAGCTGGAGTTTTTCATTACAGTTACAAATAATCATAAATGCTACAATTAAACAAACATCCCATGAGAATAAAACAATACCTGTCCGCTGCCTTAGTTTGCGTTGCCTTGTTTAGCGCCTGTAAAAAAGATGAACCCGCTGAAAAAGTACCTGAAGTGACTATGTCCATCGAAGGCAATGCCCTGAATGGTAAAGTCAACGAGAAAATCGCCTTTGCAGCGGTAAGCCCGAGTGGTAAATCGTATCAACACGAGTGGAAGTTGGATGGCACAGTGAAAAGTACGACAGCTACTTATGATTTTACACCTGCACAGTCTGGAATATTTATAGTGGAGCATACCGCTACGAACAGCGCCGGTAGTGCCAGTTTTAAATACACGGTGAATGTAGGTGTACCTACTGTTCCGGTTACACCTACCAGCAATATGTATGTGACCAATATGTTCGAGTTTTTGCCGGCTCCTGGTCAAAATACCAACAAAACTCTTGGAATTATTACAGCAGCTGAAAGTCTGAAAGGCAAAAAAGGATTGGTATCTCTTGGTGCATGGGGCGGTTATATCGTGCTGGGTTTTGATCATACGGTGATCAATGAGCCAGGAAAGGAAGATATCATAGTGTACAACAATGCGCAATCTAACTTTGCTGAGCCAGCTGTGGTTTGGGTAATGCAGGACGAGAATGGCAATGCCAAGCCAGATGATACCTGGTATGAACTGAAGGGAAGTGAATTTGGAAAGGAAGGCTATGTGCGCAATTATGAAGTAACTTATACCAAACCTGCGGTAGGGGGTAGTATAGCATGGAAAGACAACAAAGGTCAAACTGGTACTGTCAATATCTTTAGTGCTTCTTTTCAATCTTTTCCCAACTGGCTAACAGGTACGGAATATACATTAAAAGGATCTTTACTGCCTACTACCGGTATTAAACCTGGCGGACTGGTTACCAGTATGCCTTTTGGCTTTGGTTATGCAGATAACACAGTTAATGGCGATAAACTGGACATTGCAAATGCAATGGATAAAAACGGAAATGCGAAGTCGCTTTCAGGAATTGATTTCATTAAAATCCAGACAGGAATACAGGCGAATTTGGGTGTTCTGGGTGAATTGTCCACCGAAGTAGTGGGCGTAGCCGATCTTAGCCTTGTTAAATAAATCGTTTGTGTACCAACCCGGAATTTTAGCTTGTTTTTATACCAATGAAATACATAACTTTGCTACATAATTAAATAACCATGTCTGATATCAAATTTAATCCCCGTATTCTCGTAGTCTTACTGATTATTGTCTTTATAAGTGTTATTCGTATTGTGATGCCTTATTCTGATAATTTTGATAGCATTGCTGGATTTTCTGCGGTAGGGGCTATCGCATTATTTGGTGGTGCTTACTTCAATACTAATTTCAAGGCTTTTGGTTTTCCACTGGCAATTTTGCTGTTAAGTGATATTTTCATTGCGCAGACTTCCGGGTACGGCTTTTTTTATGCGGGTTGGTATTGGACGTATATCGCTTTTATACTGATGGTATTTGCAGCTAAGTTTTTGCTGGCAAAAATTAATGTACTAAATTTTGTTACTTCTGTAATTGCTATTGTATTGATCCACTGGATTGTAAGTGACATTAGCGCCATGTATATTCCCGGATTATATGAGCCTACACTTGCAGGTTATTGGAAGTGCCTGGTAGCAGCGATTCCTTTTGAACTGAAATTTTTATATGGTACAGTTATTTACGGTGGCGTAATGTTTGGTGCTTTTGAACTGCTTAAAGTGAAGTATCCTGCATTGAGCCTGGTAAGAGTTACTGCAAGATAAGCAACTCCAAAATAATATCGTCATCCTGAATTTATTTCAGGATGACGATCGTTTAGATCAATTCTCGCGATCTGCTTAAAATAGTGTAATCCCTGCATTCCAGCCCCACCAACCTTTAATGTCGCCTGTATAAGCATGATGTTTAGCAGGCGCTACCTGTTGCTTGTATCCCTTTGCAGCTGATCCAACAGGCGCTTCACTGGTATATACAGAGTAAACCGGCCCGCCGAAAATAGTCAGCCCTTTAAAAATCTGTATCTGGAGGTTGGCCTGAAACCGGTTCAGGAAGTTTGCATAATCCCAGTTGCCGATGTAGACATATTGTGAGGAGTACTCTCCGGCTATGGAAACTTTATTGCTAAAGATAAAATCGTGTCCAAAGCCAAAGCCCATTGTTTCCAGTCGGGCGGTATCGGAATAATTCTTACCCACAAACAGGACGTTGTAGAGGTTGGCATTGCCCATTTTAAATGCAGCATTTGCATTAAAAATCTCATTGGAGGATAGGCTGACCTTATGATATCCATGGCTTGCATAATTGATAAGGCCTATGCTGTAACCTGTGTTAGTGCCAGAAATGTTGATTACGCCAAATTGCACACCGGTCATCTCTTTTGCATAATTCAGTAAGCCTGATATTTGGATACCTCTCTGTTTACGGGAAGCAAAATTGAGCAATCCGGCCAACTGTACGCCATCCATAGAGCCGCTTACAATGTTACCCAGTCCGGCTGCCTGCGTGCCTCTGATATTTTTAGAAACAATATTTCCGAGTCCTGCCAGTTGTACACCTTCTGCGTCTTTCACTACATGATTTACCAATCCGGCGGCCTGTACCCCTTTCATATCGGTTCGTACATCATTTACCAGTCCTGCGAGTTGTATCCCTTCTACTGAACCTCCTATGGTATTAAACAGACCTGCGGCCTGAAATTTCTTAACGTCGCCTTTGCTGATGTTAAATAATCCTGCCAGTTCAATTCCATTAACTCCTGCAGTATAGCCACCTAGTATATTTAAAGAAGCCTTGTTTACTACCTGTGAACTCATGATGCCATGCGAACTAAGCCCCGGTATCAGCGAAGCCTGAAAGGGACTATTAGCAAAAAAACCGGGAATGTTTAAGCTTTGGAACCGCTGCTTTGAAGAAATAAAAAACCTGCTGATTCCCGAGTTTTCAATAGAGTTAAAAAACCCTTTTACGTACTCACTGTTTTTGTCCTTATATCCTTCGGGCTTTACCTTAATGTCAGACAGGAAGACCAGGGAAGTATCTCTGTAAAACTCCTTACTTGCCGTAAGGATCACCGTGCTGTGTTCGCCTTTAAAACGCAATCTGAAATATCCTTCATCGTCAGTTAGTGTAGATTGCAGCAGTCGCTTTTCATAGACACTGGCTTGTTTTACTTTTTTGCCGGTTTCTGTATCTATGATATATCCGCTGATCATGTAGAGGTTTTCTGCAGTGGTAATGTTCTCTGGCTCAATGGTTAGCCTTGAGGCGGCATAGCGTAAGATAACGTATTCACCGGTTTCTCTGTAGTCTACCTTACCGTCAAATAGCTTGTCCAGTACATCCCTCACGGGAGCCTCTTTTACTTTCAAACTTACGAGGCTGTCCTGCTTGAATAACGCACCGTTATAAGAGAAATAGAAATCACCTGCCTTGCTTACCCTCTCCAGCACATCGCCCACTTTTTCCTGGTTGATGTTCATACTAACCAGTTTGTCCAGGTTGTGCTGAAATGCCTTTTGAGCATTGGCAAAGCAGGTTAGTGAGAGCAGGATAAGCGTTAATTGTAGTTTCATCTCAGTTTAGACAACAGTATTTGGTTTCCGTTACGTGTTACTTTCAGGTCCATTGTTTGTTGGAGTATTTTTAGATTTTGGTTCAGCGAGTATTTAATGAGAAAAGTACTTTTTACCGTCATCGCATCAATGGAAGGGTCGTCGGTCTTAATATCTACACCGTAAACATCTTCCAGTATTTCTGCTATTTTTAAAATAGGCGTATTATTTGCAATGATCACCCCGCTGTGATAGTAATTGTATACCTGATCTGTGTTTTTTTCTTTCAGCAGTTCGGGGTTTTTATCTCTGATCACTACTTTTTCTCCCCTGCGCAATTCTACTTCTTCTCTACCCACGGAAACCCTCACGATTCCTGATTCCACATTTACTTCCGTTTCACCCGCCTGGTGCTTGACATTAAATGAAGTACCCACTACGGTAACAGATACCTGGTCTACATCGATCACGAAAGGCTTGCTTTCGTCATGGGCCACATTGAAGAACACATCACCTTTTTTAAGGCGCAAACTTCTGTTTCTGGTGAAATTGCTGGCATAACTGATCGCTGAGTTTTTATTCAATGTGATTTCAGATCCATCGGGTAGTTTTTCTTTAATAATCTGGTTTTTAGCCGTTAAGTCGGTGTAGGTTACAGGATTTAATAAATTGTATCCAAGCCATATACCCGCTACCAATGTAATCATAGCGGCCACCTTCATCCAGGTATATTTCTTCAGCGGACGTACTATTGCCTCTTTTTTTACGGCGGCTGTTCTTTCTTTAAACTTCTGCCAGGCCTGTTCTTCATCTACCTTACTTTTCACAGCAAGGCTCTTGCCGGCATCCCAGATCTTTTCAAACTGCAGGTAATAAACTTCATTCGCAGCATCTTCGGCCAGCCAGTTTTTTACTGCTGCGTTTTCCTCCTCAGTGCTTTCTTTTAGAAGATATTTTATCAATAATTCATCTTTCATCTGCTTTCCCTATTTAAAAAAATCTTTGTAATACGTTATTATTTGCGGCAAGCTATAGCCGGCATAGGTGCTGACCATTAAGGCAATCACCGTTATAAAATCTGCCAGTTTGATGCGCAATATCCTTAGTGCTTTGCCCATCTGGTTTTCTATGGTCTTTACCGAAAGGCCCAGTTGGTCTGCGATCTCCCTATATTTCAGCTCCTCAAACCTACTCATCTGAAATATCGTCCTGCACTGTTCCGGAAGTTCCTTTAACGCCTCCTGCAGCCTGGTTTCAAGTTCCGTTAACTCCACTTTGGATGAGGCTGGTTCATAATGGTCATTCATACTATGTACGGCATAATCCTGGTACTTTATTTTAATGGTCTGATGTTTCAGGTAGTTCAGGCTGTCGTTGTGTACACATTTGTATAAATACGCTTTGATGGAAGTCTGGACATTCATCAGCGAGCGTTTCTCCCAGAATTTCAGGAACATAGACTGCACAATTTCTTCTGCAGTGTCTTCATCCCTCAGCATCACGCTTGCATAGGCATGCAAGGCTTTGTAATGGGATTTGAACATCTGTTCAAAAGCACTGTCATCGTAAAGTGTTAATGTATCGGTCACGGTTTGTTTAATTCTACTTCAAATATATTAGTTTCTTTGACTTGAGTCGAGATGACATGTTGTCAAGTTTAAATATTAATCCTTTTCAAAAACTCTATTCCAGTTGTGCTATTGGTAGTAATCAAATCAATATACTGAACCTTAGGGAACCAAAATGACCCGCCATTTACCCTTACAAATACCCTTTTTAGCAATAAATCTTTCCCTTCATCTTTTATATAAATCCGGTATTTCTGGTCGGACTCAGATTTCTTAAGGTACAACGGGAGCTTTTTGTAAGCCACCAGTCTGATCTCGTATTCCTCATTACCGAGTGATTTACATTTCACCCCATAGGCAAACTTTTGTTCTATCGACGTAAGCTCTTTAAACTTTTCTTCTTCTTCATACCTGATCCATGACCCCTTTACCGGTCTTCTATCGTTCAGTTTTCCATCTTTTTCAAAGTTCAGCTCGTAGATCACCGTATTGGCATCCGGGTTTCGTTGTAAAAAGAACAGCAGATTTTCCCCTTTGGGCACAGGCAGGGGTTCAGGCATGCTGCTTTTCTGCGCGGGTGAGGATTCGTTCAGGCATAAAATCAGCGCCAGAATCAGTATTGCTGCCTTCAAAAACCGCATCAGTAGAGGTTCCTTTCGTACATTGCCGGCCGGCTCAATGCCTTTCTTGATGTTTGCTATTTTATGCTGATAGATCTTGCCTGGACTCCCGAAAATAAAGAACAGCAGCTCTTTGATCCCATCGCTCTGTCTGATGTCGGCTATCATGTCCCTGTATTCATGAAAATTCAATACAAAGGGATTGGTTTTATTGGCCACAGGAGTAGTCAGTCCGTATATCGGTTTTTCTTCCTCATACTGAAAAGTACCAAACATATGGTCCCAGATCATAAACACTGCACCGAAATTCTTATCCAGGTATTTCTCCTGACTGCCATGGTGTACCCTGTGGCTGGATGGCGTACCAAAATGCCGCTCTATAAACGGGTGCAGCTTTCCGATACGCTCCGTATGCACCCAGAATTGGTATAACGTGCTCAACTGACTCGCAACAAAAAATACCACAGGATGAAATCCCATCAGTGCTACTGGGATAAAGAACAGGGTCTTGAAATGCTGCACCCAGCTTTGTCGGAATGCAACAGTCAAATTATAATGCTCAGCCGAATGGTGTACCACATGCGTGGCCCAAAAGAAGCGGTTAAAATGCGAGATCCTGTGTGACCAGTAAGAACAGCAGTCGTACGCTACAAAACATGCGATCAAAGTCCACCAGTTCAGCTCCATTCTCCATGGCAACAAGTTATAGATCCACACGGCTGCATACAGCAATGCCATTTTCATCAGTAGGTTTACCGCCAGGTTGCCTAGCCCGATCATCACGGAGCCCAATGTTTCCCTGTTCTCGTAACTCTTGTGTTCAGAGAAATAAGACACACCATATTCTATTAAAGTAAATAACAATACAGCGGGCAGGGCATAGACCATCAAGTTTGGCGCTGCCTTTTCCAGGTCTGCAATGCTATCCAGTGGGATAGGGGATGCGCCGAATATAAACTGCAAGGTTGCCATGGTCTTAAGATTATAGCTTTATAACCTTACCAGACCCGCTGATCTGCGAATCTACCTGCGGATTGCCTTTGTAGTATACTTTACCGCTGCCACTGATTCTTGCTTTCAGTGACTCCTGTACTTTAAGCTTTGCGTCGCCACTGCCTGAGATGTTTATATCAGCATGTCTGGTGCTTAACTTTTCCAGGTCAGCCTCACCAGATCCGGAGATTTTGACAACGGTTTCATCTGCATTAAAAGCATCCTCAACCTCCACTTCCCCCGAACCGCTGATCGACAGATCGAAGAAATCAACCGCTGGAAATGCTCCGTAAATATCTACCGATCCACTGCCGCTTAACGAAACATATTGTATTTCCGGGAGGGTAACAAATACCTCGATGTCGTCTCGGCGCACATTTACACGTTCGTATCCAAGGTGCAAGGTATTGCCTACGATGTCTGTTTTAAAATAGGGGATCAGGTTGTCCGATCCTTTTAGCGTCACCTTAAATTCGGTGCCATAAGTGATGTGCACATCGTTTGCCCCGCTTGATTTTACTCCAGTGAAGTCCCTTACAATTCGCGTTTCTGTAGTTTTGTCGCCACTGGCCGTAAGCCTGTCTTTGGAGCAGGAGATAAGCAGCAGGCTGCTCAGTGCGAATAGAATTAATGCTTTCATTTTGTGATGATTAATTGTTTTCATTTGTATGTGTTATTAATATTGTGTTGGTTTGATAATTAAAATGTGATGTGCAATCCACCTGTGTAGCCCAGGTACAATGCCCTGAAGTCATCGTCCAAGTCGCCCGGCCATTCTTTGATTGTTTTTTTCGTCAATGCAATCCCTTCAGTAGTATTGGTGCTGATGAAGTTCAATGAAGGACCTGCAAATATTTCCAGGAAAGGCGTGATCCTGAGTGCTGGCATTAATCTTAAAGAGGCTTTCATATAGTCGCCTTCTTTAAAGCTCTCCAGCATGCTGCTGGTGATTTCGGCGTTCAGCCTGAAACTACGTGATTGAAAGAAATGGGCACCTAAGCCTGCCTCAAAAGCATAGACCTCATCTGTGTTTTTGAAGTTGTACCCTATGCCCAGGATGCCATACAGCACCTTTCCTCCCGATCTGAAAGACAGCATGCTGGTTTGATTTTCATCAATGGTAAGGCCAATGCTTTTTTCGCCATTTTTTATAATGTTGATGATCCCGATAGGGCAGTCACTGCTGTCGGCAATGTTGATGAACCCGGCTACCTGTGCGCCTTTCACTTTTTTAGCAATGTTGATAAAACCAGCGAACTGTGAGCCTTTTACGTCTTTAGCTGTATTGATAAAGCCTGCCATCTGGCTGATGGAAACATCTTTTGCTACATTGGCAAAGCCGGCAAACTGAGATCCTTTCAGATTTTTAGCGGTATTGCTGAAACCAGCAAACTGGACACCATTTACGTTTTTTGCTACGTTTGCAAAGCCTGAGAACTGAGCACCCTTTACATTTCCTGCAGCAACATTGGTAAATCCTGCAAATGCAGATCCGATGCCACCACCATAGGTATTCATGAATCCAGCAACCAAAGCCCCGTTTGCTGTCTTGCCAATATGGTTGGAAAAGCCTGCAAACTGTGAACCTTTGGTATCGTTTACTACTACATTAGAGAGACCGGCAAAGGATGGTCCGCGTTCGGCAGCTGACACACCTGCTATGAGGTGCAGTGAAAAACTATTGGTGTCCAAAGCAGCATGGCTTCCATTGGTGCTTAGCGGATATACCAGGCCCAAGTGCATTTTTCCCGGAATGGAAATGGTTACTGAGCGTGAATCAGCAGACTTATCTTTTGTGGTACTTTGCTGATCCTGTGCAGTGGCAGTTAATCCTGCGGCAACTAAAACTGAGGTAATTATTGTTTTCATTTCGTGTCTTATTTGAGAGTAAGACAACGAGATCAGGGTTCACCCCTACGCAGGAAATAAAAATAAGTTAAATTAGCTGAGGATCTTTTGCTTTTTTACCAATTATCTTTCTGCCGAAATGCAGGATTCCAAATGCCATAACGGTAGTTACCGTCATGATGCAGACCATTGGGACAGCACTTTCCTGTACAAAAAAACCAATAAATGCCGAAGCTATAGAGCCTATTGCCATTTGGGAAGCTCCCATCAGGGCAGAGGCACTGCCTGCGTTTTTAGTGAACGGCGCCATAGAAAGTGCCGCTGCATTAGGATTGGAAAAGCCAAGGCAACTTAAAAAGATAAATAACATTACCAATGTTCCGCCCAGTCCAAACCATCCGTTCATGCTGCCTATTAAGAAAATAAAAACGGTGATCGTCTGTACAATTAATGCGGCATAGATCAGTTGTTCGCTTTTGAATTTTCTAAGCATCAGGGTATTCACCTGGCTGGAACCAATAAAGCCGACCGACAATCCAGCAAAGATCCATCCATAGGTTTTTTCTTCTACTCCAAATACGGACATAAACAATACCGGTGAGGCACCTACATAGACAAATAATCCGGCAAAGGCCAGCGCACCGGTAAATGCATAAGTATAAAACTGTGGAACTTTAAGTACCGCGAGGAAATTAGTAATGATGGGACGCGGCTTTAATGACATACTGGTATCTGGTTTATAGCCGGAAGGCAGCCATAGCCAGCTCGCCAGTAATGTAAGTATTCCCAATCCAGTGAGTACGATAAATATAGAATGCCAGCCAAATGCCACAGTTACATAGCCGCCCAGCGTAGGGGCAATCATTGGTGAGGCCCCCAGAACAAGCATCAGCAAGGCAAAAACCTTAGCGTTTTGTTCTACCGGGAATAGGTCCCTTACCAAAGTAATCGAGGCTACACCTGCCGCACAGCTTCCTACCGCTTGAATAAAGCGCAATGCAATAAATGAATCGATATCGCTTACGAAGATACAGGTGATAGAGGCCAGGATATATACCAGCAGACCAATGTATAAAGGCTTCTTACGGCCAAACCTGTCCAGCAAGGGGCCGTACAGCAGTTGCCCGGCCGAGATACCTATAAAATAGCTAGACAGCGACCAGGCTACCTTACCCTCGGTGGTGTTTAGGTCCTGTGCAATGGCTTTAAAACCAGGCAGGTACATGTCTATGGAGAAAGGCCCCAGAGCAGTGAGGGAACCCAAAATAAGGATCAGAAAGACGTATCGTTTTTGTGTCATATGTAAATTTAGGGCGCAAATATAGGCCAAATTGTATAACTTTTAATCAGGATTATGTAAATGCTAAGGGCGGTGATGCCGTACTTTTGTACAGTAAATAATAGAAGAATGGACTCACACGAAAATATAAAGACAATTTCAATTCCGGTATTGGGTATGACCTGTGCCGGATGTGCCGTAAGTGTAGAATCTATGATCGGGGCGCAGGAGGGAGTAAAGCAAGCTGCTGTAAACTATGCTACGCAAAAGGTTAGCGTTACCTATGATCAGGAGGCCACAAAGCCCGAAAACTTCCAAAAAGCAGTGCAGTCAGTCGGCTACGACCTTATTCTGGATACCGAAAAAGGGGATGAACTGCAAGAGGAAGTACAGGCCGGTGCATACAACTCGCTTAAAAAAAGGACCATTATTTCAGGCATCCTTGCCCTGCCGGTAGTAATGATCGGTATGTTTTTTATGGATATGCCCTATGCCAATTACATGATGATGGTGCTTACTGCGCCGATAGTCTTCTATTTCGGCAAAAGCTTTTTTATCAACGCCTACAAACAGGCGCAACACAGCAAGGCCAATATGGATACGCTGGTAGCGCTCAGCACAGGAATAGCCTTTTTATTTAGCTTGTTCAATACGTTTTTCCCTGAGTTCTGGCACCATAGAGGCCTGCATCCGCATGTATATTATGAGGCAGCTGCTGTAGTTATCGTATTTATCATGTTGGGTAAACTGCTGGAGGAAAGGGCCAAGTCTAATACCTCCTCCGCTATTAAGAAACTGATCGGCCTGCAGCCTAAAACTGTTTTGCTGATTACCGATCAGGGAGAGAAAGAGATTTCCATAGCCGATGTAAAACGCGGAGACCAGATACTGGTCAGATCAGGAGAGAAAATTGCGGTAGACGGAAAGGTATATGAAGGCAGTTCTTATGTAGATGAAAGCATGATTACCGGCGAACCGGTAGCAATACTGAAGAGAGAAGCCGATAAAGTCTTTGCCGGTACCATTAATCAAAAGGGCAGCTTTAGGTTTATTGCGGAGAAGGTGGGTAGTGAAACCATGCTGGCACAAATTATTAAGCTGGTGCAGGAAGCCCAGGGTTCAAAAGCTCCGGTGCAGAAACTGGTAGATAAGATAGCAGGTATTTTTGTACCCATTGTGATGCTGATCGCGGTTGTTACATTAGGTGTATGGTTGTTATTGGGAGGAGAAAATGCATTTTCTCAAGGTATGCTGGCCATGGTTACCGTTTTGGTAATCGCCTGTCCCTGTGCGCTGGGCCTGGCTACGCCGACTGCCATTATGGTAGGGATAGGGAGAGGAGCGGAGAACGGGATATTAATTAAAGATGCGGATGCCTTAGAATCCGGATACAAAGTCGATGCTATTGTACTGGATAAGACAGGCACGATCACGGAAGGCAAGCCTGAGGTGACTGAGTTGATCTGGGTAGAAGGCCCGGCTGCAGCGCTAGCGTTGTACAAACAGATCTTTTTGGCGATGGAACAAAATTCTGAACATCCGCTTGCAGCAGCGATCGTCGACGAACTAAAAAAGCAATCCATTACAGCGGCTCTCATTACAAATTTTGAAAGCCTGACGGGAAAAGGCGTAAGTGCAGATTATGATAGTCAGCTATATTGGGCAGGGAGCCACAAATTGTTATCCGGACAAACGATCAGTTCCGAGCTGGAGCAACGTGCACAATCATTACAGGCAAAGGCCCAAACGGTGATTTATTTTTTCGACGAATCCCGGGTCCTGGCAGTAGCTGCAATTGCAGATAAGATAAAACAAGCTTCAAAGTCAGCCGTTGCAGCCCTGCAGAAGCAAGGAATAACTGTATATATGCTCACCGGAGACAATCAGCAGACCGCGGCTGCAGTGGCGGGGGAAGTTGGCATCGATCGTTTTCAAGCAGAAGTACTGCCCTCAGACAAAGCAGACTTCATTAAGCAGCTTCAGTCGGAAGGGAAAGTAGTAGCCATGATAGGGGATGGGATCAATGACAGTCAGGCACTGGCGCAAGCCAATTTGTCCATTGCCATGGGAAGAGGCTCAGACATTGCCATTGATGTAGCCAAGATCACCCTGATGTCTTCTGATCTGGAGCAGGTGCCCAAAGCACTGTTGCTTTCTAAAAAAACAGTACAAACCATCCGCCAAAACCTGTTTTGGGCGTTTATTTATAACCTCATCGGCATACCCATTGCGGCAGGATTATTGTATCCTTTTAATGGATTCTTGTTGAATCCCATGATTGCCGGAGCAGCGATGGCACTTAGCTCGGTGTCGGTAGTCAGCAATAGCTTAAGATTAAAATTCGCCAGTTTAATTTCATAAATTTACATCATCATGCATACAATAAAATTCAAGACAAATATCAAATGCGGAGGCTGTGTAGCTACCGTGACCCCTTTTCTAAACGCGATATCCAGCAAATGGAGTGTAGATACAGAAAATCCGGACAAAGTACTGAGCATCGATACCGATGAACCTGTAAATCCTAAACAAGTAATCAGCGTATTGGATACTGCCGGTTACAAGGCAGAAAAGATATGACACTTTATGTGAAAAATATGGTTTGCGACCGCTGCATCATGATCGTCAACCAGCAGTTGCAGAACCTTGGTTTTGAGGTCGGGGAAATCTCCCTTGGTAAGGTTACTGTGCAGCCCGATCCTGATGCAGCAAAACTGCAGGACATTTCTTCTGCCCTGCAGGTATTGGGTTTTGAGCTGATCGACAAGGAAAAAGATCAGCTCATAGAGCAAATTAAAACAGAGGTGATCAACCTGGTACATTATTCAGATCTCAACGAAATCAACCAGAGCCTCATGCATTTAATTGCAGACCGGTTAAATAAAGATTATGCCTACCTGAGCAGGTCATTTTCAGACGCTGAAGGCATTACCATCGAACGCTATATCATACAGCAAAAAACAGAAAAAGTAAAAGAACTGCTGGAATATGGAGAACTCAACCTGAATGAAATCTCTTATAAAATGGGTTATAGCAGCAGTGCCCACTTATCGGCTCAGTTTAAAGCTATAACCGGTTTTTCACCCAGCAAGTACAAAGCTGCAAAGGATCAGAACAGGAAGTCTTTAGATAAAATTGGCTAGCTACCGGAAACCAGGCCTTTTTCAAAAGCGATGCGCACCAGGCCCGCGGTATTCTTAACCCCCAATTTCTGGATCAGGTTACTGCGATGCGATTCCACCGTCTTTACGCTGATGAATATCTTTTCGGCGATCTCTTCTGTCGTATATTCTTTAATGATCAGGTCCAGTATTTCTTTCTCCCGGCTTGTCAGCTTTGGAATGAAATAGGCCGAAGGGTTAGATTTCCCGAGCGATTCATTGAGCAGCATCTGGCTGATGCGCTGCGGCAGGTACCGTTGCCCTTCCAGGGCTGATTTAATAGCCACTACCAGTTCCGTTTTGTCTGTGTTCTTCAAAAGATAGCCCATTGCCCCATTTTTAATGATCTGCTTGATAAAAGCTACATCCTCAAAGTTGCTGAGGGCAATAATGCGCAATTGCGGAAACTTTTGCAGCAGTTCTTTACATGCGGTAATGCCATTGCCATCTGGCAGGTTGATGTCCAGCAGCAGTACCTGTATGTTTGGCTGCAATCCTTCAAAAGTCTCTGCTATGGTTGTAAAAGACTGAGAAATCATTACTTCCTTGTTGGACTTCAACATTGTCCGGATGCCTTCAATCACGATGGTATGGTCATCGGTTATGGCTACTTCAATCATCTTTCAAGGTATTTAGGTCGATGGTAATGTTAAAAAATGTTCCCTTTTCGGTACTGGTAATATCGAGTTGCGCATTTAAAAACTCTATGCGTGAGCGGATGTTCTTTAGGCCCAGTCCTTTCTGAACTACCAAAGTATCAAAGCCTTTTCCATTGTCCTCCACGGTGATAAACAGTTCGTTTTCATGAAAATTCATCTGTACCATCGCAGTAGTAGCCCCGGCGTGTCTGGTGATGTTATTTATCAGTTCCTGTATGATCCTGTAGATGACCGTTTCGGCTTTTTTAGGCAATACTGCCGGATTTCCAAAGTACTGGAAATCGAGGCTCAAGGCTTGCGACTGGTTTATTCTGGCACAATACTCCCTTACCGTTTCTACCAGGCCAAAATCTACAATGGAACTGGGCATCAAGTTGTGAGAAATACTGCGGATCTGTGTGCAGGAACTATCGATCATCTCGATGGCTTTTTTAAGGTTTTCCTGGTCATCCAAAACCAGTCCCGCATCCTCCAGACTTGACAAGCGATATTTAATAGCCGCCAGGTCGCCATTGATGCCATCATGCAATTCCTGAGCAATGCGCCTGCGCTCTTTCTCCTCTCCATCTATCAAAGCTTCTAGTTGCGCTATTTCCTGCTGCTGCTTTAAGCTCAGGATTTCCTTGTTTTTTCGCCGCTGTCGCTGACTGAAAAATAGCCATATCCCGAAAGAAAGTATCACCAAAAGCAAGATTACGATCAGTGATATCGTGGTTTGGTTTTCTTTTTTAAGTAATTCTATCTCCGTTTTTTTAATCTGGCTTTGCTGTTCAGCAATGGATTTATCTTTTTTCTCCGTTTCGTATTGCGTCTGTATCAGGGAAATCTGTTTCAGGTAGTTTTCATCCATCACGGAATCTTTCAGATTATCGCTTAGGGCGAGGAATTTAAATGCCTTTGCAGGCTGATTGGTGTTGTCATAAATCACAGCAAGCCTTTTGTATGCCTTAAACAAAATTTCCCTTGCTTTGATTTGCCTGGCGAGAGCGATGGTTTGCTGAGTATAATCCAGGGCCTTGGCATAATTTTTCATTTCAAGATAAAGTCCAGACAGGATATACATCAAATCATTCTTTTCAATGATTGTCGGTTCACCAATCCGGTTTGCCGTTTCATAATACCCAATTGCTTTATTGAACTGTTTAATATAACTATAATAATCGCCAAGGTTTCTTTTTGCAATAAACTGTAGATGCATGTCAGTAGAGTTCTCCGCAGACTTTGCAGTCTTGTTGAAATTAATGAGGGCTTCATCCGGCTTGTTTTGCCTTAAAAGGGTGAGTCCTACATCCCCGTAAAGTTCAGCTATTTGCGCTGTTTGGGCGGGACTGGAATATTGTATTGCTTTTTTGAGGTAAAATACTTCCAGTTTTGGGTTTTTTATGGTAGCATATATAGCGGAGAAGTTTTGATAGCTCTGGCTTAATGCGGCACTGTCCTTCAAGGTTTCAAAGATTTTTAAACCTGAAAGATAATTGGATACCGCCAGTTCGTAATCGCCTTTAAACTGATACGTATTTCCTATGTTGATAAAGGTTTGAGCCTGACCGCGTTTATATCCCATTCTTTCACTGTGGGGCTTTGATTTTTGGTAGTAATAGAGTGCAGAATCGTAGTTGCCTATGTCGTTATGTACTATTCCGCTGTATTGCATGGATTTAAAGGCACCAAGTTCGTATTTTTCCTTTAGGCTTAATTGGTAAGCATCCTGATAAATTTTTAAAGCCTTCCTGGGTTCAGAAACTTCAAATACATACGCTTTGTCCAGTAATTCTTTGATACGTGCAGAGTCTTTCTGAGCCCGGGCCGGCACAGAAGTCATTGCCCACATCGTGGTTAAGAGCAGGAGGGCGACGTAGATCTTCATGTATTATACGGGTTGGGCTTTTAAACTGCTAATTTACTCTTTGATATACTTTTTTACTGTTTTTTCCTGTAAGCATCATCCGGTTTGGTTCAGCATAAAAGCTAATCGCTTCTTTCTGATGGGTTTTCGGATCTACAAAGATCAGCGCCTTGCCTTCAGTGTACCATTGCATTCTTTGTACCTGCGTTCCCTGCGGCGCATCTATAGTCACATCCCTGGTACCGCCGGCACTTTTGCCAGTCCAGATAGAAGCATTTCCATTGCCATCAAATTTTACAAAATAATCTGTCGAGAAAGAGGAATAAAACTCACCGCTTCCGCTGCTAATCACCTCTGTATTCCGCCAGGTACCAATAAGGGAAGGATTCCTTGAAAGACCGGAGGTGTTCTTAATAACAGCAGTATTGGCAGCAGCAACAGGACTCTTTTTCAATACAATTTTGACACCAGGCACAGTTTGGCCGGGATCCAGTAAAGTGAAGTTGAGATTTTGACCGGATTTTTCTGCGGAGAAGCGATAGGTAATATTGGTATTGTCCTCTGTGATCTTTCCCGAACAAATTGAACTAATGACCGTACCATTGATGGTTGCCTGTTCACCGTTGATGGTAAAAGAACCAGTAACCGCTTTATCTTTTTGTACAAGCTGGATAGATAAGGGTATTCCTTTGATTTCGCCGGTATAAGTCCCGCTAAAGCTGATTACATTTTGTTTTGCTTTAATGACCGGCTTAACTACTTTTTTTACCGGTTTTTTAACTGTCTTAGCCACTGTTTGTGCTGGTCTCTGTACGTTGCTATTAGAATGAGTGGCCCATTCTGTGCCTGGAATTAAAGAGATGATCACCACACAGATTTTTAGCAACATAATTCCTTGAATTTTCATGATGAAACTACTAATTATTTTTAACAAATATGCCGTTAACCGAACCATTTAGGTTAACAACCTTTTCTGTCCCGTTCTTCCATTGGAAGGCTTGTTTGTTTGCATTGCCGACAACATATTCGATTCCATTTACGATGGTGAAAGCGGCGGCACTCGCATCATCACTGCCATTTGAAAGCTCTTTTGCGACACCATTTTTAGCGATTTTAGCAATTAGCGTATTGCTCGCATTGTCCTCTTCAAATAGGACGTAAACATCGCTACCAGCTATTTGCATATCGATTTCGTATCCGCTGCGGTTTCCATTGG
The DNA here is from genome assembly GCF_004331695.1 of Pedobacter psychroterrae. Taxonomy (GTDB): domain Bacteria; phylum Bacteroidota; class Bacteroidia; order Sphingobacteriales; family Sphingobacteriaceae; genus Pedobacter; species Pedobacter psychroterrae. The sequence continues at coordinate 1,115,301 of NZ_SJSL01000002.1, forward strand.
TAATTTCTTTTTTAGCAGCATCTGCCCAGTAAACTACCTGTTGCGATGCATTTGGCATGTTTTGGCGGCCCAGCACATGTGCCACATTGTTTTTAAGAATGATTTTCTTACCAAAAGTATTGAAGTTGCCGCTATTCAGAATGCTTACCACATTGTTTTTCCAAACCTTTAGGTCATTTCCAAACTGGGTGCTGTTTTTTTGATTGAAAAGTACCGTTATAGTAGATCCTTCTACCGAGATAGACTCTCCATAAGCATCCTTTGATCCATCTGTAATTTCTACAGCTACACCATTTTTCCAGTATTTTGCGATGACCCTTCCAGCTGCATTTGTTTCATTTCCGGAGATGTATACCTCGTTATTTATCACCACCATATCCGTCGCTTGTCCGTCTCTTGTGTTCAGCGGTGTAACCACCCCATTTTTCCAGTATTTATAAAGCGTAGTACTGCTTCCCTGACTTTGGTCTGTTTCCGTACCCAATACATAAACATTCCCATTGTCAACCACCATTTTGATCGGTGCGGCCTTTTTGCTTCCATCAGTAACTGGTACCAGTTCATCGTTTTTCCAGGTTACGATCCTTGAAGTCCGGATAAATCCGTTGGGGCTTGTTTCATGCCCCAGAATATAGACATCATTACCGGCAATGGTCACCGATTTGGCTACGGTGTTTTGTGAGGACTCAAAAGGAAGTGCTGTCAGTTCACCATCTTTCCAGACCACAGGCTCCTTACGCTGAGCATTATTTAATGCGCCTACCATAAATTCTTTGACGTTGCCGGCATTGCCATTTCCATTGCCTTCCGGTTCGCCCTCAGCACCTTTTTTCTTGCAGGACAGGATAAAGCTGAATGATAAGATAGCGAGTAGGAGTGTTGTTGATTTCATAGTTTTAATTTTAAGTTTTTAAGAATGATTTTATGTGTGGTTTTTTCATTTATTGATTGAGACCAAATTCTACATAAAAATCAGGCATAAAATCGGTGTAAACCTTAATTGAGAAAACTCAGGGAAAACCCTTAGTCGGCCAGCATATCCCTCTCTATCAAACAAACTAATTTAACTTTCAATATATTTTGAAAGTTTAATAACTTGTATTATATTTGTATATGGAATTAGCAGAAGGAAAACAGAAATTCATAGAGGCCTGGGGTAAATTAGGCTCAGAATGGGGGATCAACCGCACCATGGCGCAGGTTCATGCATTACTACTCATCTCAGCCGACGCACTTACTACCGAAGAGATCATGGACACCCTAAGTATCTCCAGAGGCAATGCCAACATGACTCTAAGGGATTTGATCGGCTGGGGCCTGATAGAAAAACAGCATAGGGCAGGGGAGCGCAAAGAGTATTTTTATGCAGATAAAGACACCTGGAATATTGCAAGACAAGTGGCCAAGGAACGCAGAAAAAGGGAACTAGATCCGGTGTTGAAGGTGCTTGACGAACTTGCCAATGTAAAAGGAGAAGATAAAGATCCTGAATTTGCTACTTTCAAAAAGTCCATTGCCGATATCAATAAGCTGGCTAAAAATGTAGATAAAACCCTCGATACCATGCTAAAAGCAGAGGAAAGCTGGTTTTGGGGCTCGATATTTAAAATGTTCAAATAGTCTGTAATTAATTTATTCAAATGACCAATATTCAAATAACCATTTTTAAAATGTCCAGATAAGCCTATTTTTTTTAACTAGATATTTCATTTTTTACTGAAAGTTCCATAAGAAATAAATAATAAGAATAAACAATATGAAAACGCTGAAAAACCACCTCATCCTATTCGACGAAGAATGTCCAATGTGCAGAATGTATACCAGTGCATTTGTAAGTACTGGCCTTTTAGAAAAGCAGGGGAGGTCAGCTTATCAGGAATTGTCTGCCCGTGCTTGCCCGATGGTAGACAGGCAGCGTGCAGCAAATGAGATAGCACTGGTGAACCAGGAAACGGGTGAGGTCACCTACGGCATCAAAAGTCTGTTTAAAATCATTGGCTTGGCCATGCCGGTTTTCCGTCCGCTCTTTAGTTTCCAACCCTTTATCTGGCTGATGAGCAAAGTATATGCATTTATTGCCTACAACAGGCGGGTTATTATACCTCCGGTAAAGGAAGAGGCTTATCAGTTTCAGCCCGCCTTTAAACTTCATTACCGCATTGCTTATCTGGTATTTACCTGGTTTCTGACTGCCTGTATTTTATCTAATTATACAGTTTTAATGAAAGAACTCCTTCCGGCAGGACATGCCTATCGAGAGTACTTCATTTGCTGTCGACAGATCGTTTTTCAGGGCATCATCGTCACCCTGCTTAACCCGCAAAAAGCCTGGGCCTATCTTGGCAACATGATGACTATTTCATTTGCAGGAGCATTATTGCTCCTGCCACCAATGCTATTGGCCACTTGGGTCGACCTTGATCCAATATTTTATCTGATTTGGTTTTTGGGCGTTGCAGGCCTGATGTTACTGGAGCATATCCGCAGAAGTAGCCTTTTAAAAATAGGCTGGACCTTGACGGTCACCTGGGTACTATACCGAATTGCAGTCCTATTAGTTATACTTTTAAATGCATAATTATGAAATACAATAAGATCATTTTGGCAGGTGGAAACGGATACCTGGGCCAGGTATTTGCAGAATATTACCATAATCTGGCTACAGAGATTATCATCTTAAGCCGAAAACCAGCAGCAAGCCAAGGAAATATAACCACTTTAGTGTGGAACGGCGTGGACGAAGGTGAATGGAGCAAAAGTCTGGATGGAGCTGATCTCCTGATCAATTTATGTGGGAAGAATGTAAACTGCAGATACACTGCAAAGAACAAAGCTGAGATCATTGCTTCAAGGGTCAACCCGACCATACTTTTGGGAAAGGTCATCGCTAAACTGCAGAACCCTCCAGAACTCTGGATTAATATCACTTCTGCGACGATCTATCGCCATGCGGAAGACCGCCCGCAGGATGAGGAAACAGGGGAAATAGGCTATGGATTTTCGATAGATGTATGTCGCCAATGGGAGCAAACATTTTTCGAAACAAGTACTCCTCAAATCAGAAAAATTGCTTTGCGGATGGGAATAGTATTGGGAAGTAGAGACGGCGCTTTTCCACGGCTGCTTAATCTGGTAAAATTTGGTCTTGGCGGAAAACAAGGCGATGGGCAGCAATATGTATCATGGGTTCATGAGCAGGATGCTGCCAAATGTACTGAGTGGTTGTTGCAACACAAGGAGTTGAGTGGTGTTATTAACTGCACGGCGCCTGAAGCAGTAAAAAACACAACGTTCATGAAGCTAATCCGTAATGCCTATGGTGTGCCGTTCGGACTCCCATCACCAGCATGGTTGCTGGAAATGGGAGCGGTTGTTATCGGAACCGAGACAGAACTAATCTTAAAAAGTCGCTGGGTTGCACCGAAACGGTTGGTGGATTCTGGTTATTCCTTTATTTTCCCAAGGGCTGAACATGCAATTAAGGATATTATAAGCATTGCAAATTAAGCTCATGGAAACATTGGTTATTATAGAGCGGAGGCTAATTAATTATAAAGTTGGTTTTTTGCAGAACACAGCTCTTTCCCGAATATGGGTATTCTTTTGGATAGTATTACCAATGCCTTTACTTTTCCACGCACAGTTTATTAATGACATATTATGGCCACTTGCTGGCATTACAATAAATTTAACCACTTAATTATGCCGAAATTTGTGTTAAAGACCAAAATCTACGCCACACCTGATGTTTGCTTTAATCTTGCACGAAGTATCGATCTTCATCTTGACACCATGAAGCATACGGGTGAGCGTGCCATCGCTGGAGTCACAACTGGATTGATCGGACTTAATGAAACTGTTACATGGAAAGCAAAGCATTTCGGAGTAATGATGAAATTGACTAGCAAGATAACAGCATGTGAAATCCCAGTCTTATTTACGGACGAAATGGTAACTGGACCTTTTAAAATGATGATACATCAGCATGTATTTGAACAGAAAGCAGGGTATACCTTGATGACAGATGAATTTACATATGAGTCGCCGCTCGGTATACTTGGCAAACTTGCAGATGCGCTGTTTCTTAGGAAATATATGCAGGAACTCATAGAACATCGTAATCAGGTTATAAAGCAAAAAGCAGAAGCTTATGCCAAGTAACTATTGGGAATTGCCTATAACAGGTCAGCCCAATGATTTTGACGGGCTAGCGAGAAGTTAAAATGAATAATCAGTATATTGTCGACGTTTTCAGCTAACATTTATTGAGTAATACATAAATGAGAGAAAGGGTTAATCAAGATATGCAATGGATAGAGGAGTTTCAGAGAGGGAATGAGTCTTCGCTTGCGTATTTTTTTAAAGAACACCATCGGTCATTGTGTTATTTTGCATCAAAAATTGTTAAAGACGAGCGTCAGGCAGAGGATATTGTAGCAGATTGCTTCATTAAACTATGGGATCGAAGAGAAACCTTTGAAAATACGGATAAGATCAAGGCCTTTTTATATATCGCCTGCCGTAATAACTGCCTCAATTACCTGCGTAATGAAAAACGTAAAACTGCTGCCCAGGAACTTTATCTCAGGCAGATGGATCAGCACAACGACGAGATCTTTTATGAGATCATCGACACAGAGATAGTGGATATTCTGGCAAGAGAAATTGAAAGCCTGCCAGATAAATGCCGTGAGGTCTTTAAGCTGATCTATCTTGGAGGTAAAAATACTGAGGAAATTGCGCAGGAACTTAATTTAAATGTACAGACGGTGCGAAATCATAAAAGCCGTGCAATTGAATTGCTAAAAACACAATTTTTAAAAAAAGGTCTCTCGGCCACCTTGCAGTTATTTTTGTTGATGTTTATGGGAAGACATCTCTAGTCAGCTCCTGATAATTACTGGCATCATTAAGCAATCAAAATCACAGCGTTAAAAAAAAGTTAAATTTCTTTTGGTTGTTTGTCAGAGTTTGGGGTTTCTATTGTATATGCTCATTGAAGGATCGCCATGGCTTATCCATAAAGAGCATAATTAAAAGAATGACAATGTTTGAAAATGAAATTTATATTGCGCAATTGGTTGCTGCCCGGATAAAGGGTACGATCACCGAGCCACAGCAGAATGAACTGGATGCCTGGGTGAATGCGAGTGAGCGCAATACTTTGCAATACCGTAAATATATTGATGAAAAGGAACTTGAGGAAAAAGTCAAGGATTACTTTGACGTTAATAGTATAGCCATTTTTCATAAGATCACTGAGGGAATAAAGGATCAGCAGCAAGTAGTAGCTGCACCAAAAGTAGTAAGGCTATGGCCCCGTATCGCCATAGCTGCTGCCGTTGTGCTTATGGTACTAGGCGCAGTGTGGTTCATAAACAGGAATATGACGAGCGGCGCTAAGCGTGAGATTGAATATGCGAGTGACGCTGCGCCCGGAAAAGAGGGGGCTACACTAACCCTGGCTAATGGTGAAAAGATCAAACTGAGTACAGCTATTAATGGTGAGTTGGCCAAAGAAGCTGGTGTTAGCGTTTCAAAAACGGCCGATGGACAATTGGTATATGTGATGGACGGTACTGCCGAGAGCAACAATATGAATACGCTATCCACCAGTAACGGCGAGACGTACCGGGTTAAATTACCTGATGGATCGAATGTATGGCTTAATGCCGCATCGAGTATTACCTATAGATCATCACTGAATGACAACGGAACAAGAAGGGTTAAATTAGTTGGAGAAGCATATTTTGAAATCGCCAAAGACGCACAGCATCCCTTTGTGGTAGAATCTGCAGGTCAGGAGGTGGAAGTTTTGGGTACGCATTTTAATATCAACAGCTATCTGGATGAGCCCGCTATATCCACTACTTTATACGAAGGATCGGTTAGCATTACTGTAGCAAAGGCCGGTAGCAAGCAGGTCTTAAAACCCGGAGAGCAAGCCTTGAATACCAATGGCGGCTTAAATGTACAGGAAGTGAATGTAGACAATGTGATAGATTGGCAAGCAGGTGATTTTAACCTGGAAGGAGTAGCGTTTACCGTATTGATGCGTAAAATTGCCAGATGGTATGACGTGGAAGTGGTATATGAGCAGTCAGTTTTGAAAGATATAAAAATTGGTGGCTGGATATCGAGAGATAAAAAACTGTCGCAGGTTCTTAACTTTATTGAGTCCTCCGGAGCCGTTCACTTTAAGATTGAAGATAAAAAAGTAATCGTGACTAAATAACCCGCAATTAACAAATTTATGAACCTAAAAATAGCCAGGAAGATGGAAGAATTTTTACGAAAGCAAAATTAATAAAAAGCAAACCATCCCCATTTAAGCGGGAATGGTTTTAGCTTGGACAATCAAATTATTAACTGTTTTAACCGCAATGATGCTTCAGTTTTGGACGACAAGAGCAAATTGCATAGAACCAAACTAAACAAATGTATTTAATTAAAACCAGAAAACGAGGTGTAACCAAGAGGTTATGCCATAAACTAATGCTTATTATGCGATTAACCACCGTGTTGTTAATAGCGTCTTTGATACAGGTAAGTGCTGCGAGTTTCGGTCAGCGTGTTTCGATAGATATGAAGAATGCTCAGCTTAAGGAAGTTTTCAAGCATATCCATGATCAGAGCGGCTATGATTTTATTTATGAAGTGAAGAATATACCCATCGCTAAGGTCAATGTTTCTTTAAAAGAAGCGACTGTAGAGCAGGTGCTGGCGCTGGTTTTAGCGGGTCAGCCGATCACTTATGAGATCAATAATAAAGATATTACGATCAAACTTAAGGAAGTCTCGATTTTGGACCGGGTTAAATCAGCATTTACAGCGGTAGATGTAAATGGACAGGTAGTAGATTCGACCGGAACCCCCTTGCAGGGTGCAAGTGTAAAACTTAAGAGCGGTCTGAAAGGTGTGTATACCAATAGTCAGGGTCGGTTTGTTTTATCTAATGCGCAGCCAGGAGACGTAATCGTGATTACTTATGTGGGTTATAATACCAGGGAAATCATTATTACTTCAGAAAATGCCTCAGATGTACGCATTGTAATGGCTGCAGAGGTTAATAAGTTGACTGAAGTAAACGTGGTATCTACCGGTTACCAAACCCTTTCTAAAGAAAGAAGTGCAGGTTCATTTACGAAGGTAGATATGGATGTGGTATCCAACCGTACCACTTCAATGAATGTATTGCAGAGCCTGGATGGTCAGGTACCGGGTTTGGTGGTAAATAATGTTCCCAACAGAAGCCAGATATTGATCCGTGGGCTATCTACTACAGGAGGTACAACCGGTGTAGGAACCACTTCGCAACCCTTATATGTGGTAGATGGATTGGCAATGCCTAAAATAGATGCCAATGATCAATTGCCGGATATGATTTTAGGGATCAATCCACAAGACATTGAAAGTATCACGGTGCTGAAAGATGCGACGGCGGCTTCAATCTGGGGTGCGCGCGCCAGTAATGGGGTTATTGTTATTAAAACTAAAAGCGGGAAACTAAATAGCAAACTGCGTGTGAACTACAGCGGATTTGTAAATTTTCAGGGCAAGCCTGATCTTGACTACAACAACGTGTTGAGCCCGCAGCAATTTGTGGAAACCGGGACGGAGATATTCAACACCCCAGGTTATTCTTCGCAGTATCCTTATGCTACTGTGTCAGGCTACAATGGCGGCGGAATCACCCCATTGGAATTGTTATTGTACAACCCGAAAGGGCGGAGTGCAGCACAGCAGGCCTTTAGTCTAGACAGCCTTTCCGGTATGGACAACCGCGGACAGATCAACGATCTGTTTTACCGAAATGCTTTATTAAGCAACCACACGGCATCCATCTCCGGTGGCGGTGATAAATACGCATTTTATGCTTCGACGAGCTATACCAATGTGATGAACAGCACGCCCGGCGATAAAAATGAAAACATCAAAATAAACCTGCGTCAGGATCTTAGGATAAATAAAAACTTAAGTTTTCACGTGATCAGTGATATTTCAAATAATAACAGTTCAGAAAAAAGAAACCTGGAGATTGGAGAAAACAATACGGTAGATTACTTTTTTACGCCATACCAGATGTTTCGCGATGGTAACGGCAGTAACCTGTCTATCCCTTTTATGACAAATATGTCAAACGAAATACTTCAGGATGCACAGGCACGTAGCCGTATTAGTTTAAACTACAATCCGCTGGATGAGTTTAACTATGGCAGCACTAAGTCGGACGGTTTATTGGCCCGTATCAACGGTGGAGTGAAGTTGAAGATCATTAACGGTCTAACCTTTGACGGAACCTACGGTTATATCAAAGGCAAAAACAAGCTCCGTGAGATCGATAGCCAACAGAGCTATGCTGTAAGGAGAGAAGTGGTTACATTTGCAGTGGCCGCGAGTCCGACAGTTGTGCCTAAGTACTATCTTCCTGCTACCGGTAGTCGCATGACGACCACCAATGGGGATCAGCATAAATGGGACATTAGAAACCAACTGACGTATGACAATACTTTTGGCAAACATGAGATCACTGTTTTGGCAGGACAAGAAGCTCAGGAACAATTCAACACATTCTTGCGGACCCGTATCAGAGGTTTTGATGAAACTTTACTCACTCCCGGGGTAGCAGATTATGTGGCCATTGCCTCATTGATTCAGGGAACTATATTGCCTAATTTAAGTACCATCGGTAGTTCGATGATCAATGATACATTTTCTACCAATGAAACGACTAGCCGCTTTACCTCATACTATTCAAATTTTGCCTATACGTTTGACCGTAGATATGCATTTAATGCAAGCTGGCGTATAGATCAGAGTAACTTATTTGGTAAAGACAAATCTGCGCAAAACAAGCCTATCTGGAGTGCCGGTGCTAAATGGAATGTGAGCAATGAAGCGTTTATGAAACCAGTAAAGTGGGTACAAAACCTGGCGCTACGACTTACTTATGGCCTTACCGGCAACTCACCGGAAGTGGGAGTGGCAGCCTCAAGGGATATCACCAGGCCTTCGGGCAGTCCATTTTTCCCGGGAAGTATTGGTATGCTGATCGTTACTCCGGGCAACCCTAAGTTGTCCTGGGAGAGTACTAAAACCATTAATGCGGGTTTGGACTTCTCTGTGTTGAGTAACCGTTTGTCAGCAAGCGTGGATGTATATCAAAAGAAAACTACAGACCTTCTGGGACTGGTATATCCAAACAGTTTGACAGGTTTCCCGGCTGGGATAGTTGGCAACCAGGGCGACATCACCAATAAAGGGATTGAAGTGGGCCTATCATCGATCAACGTACGAAGCAATGATTTTAACTGGTCGACGACCTGGAATTTTGCCCACAACAAAAGTATGGTAGACAAGATTACCGTAGCTACTATTGTAACTACTGGTGCTCAGCAAGTAGTGGCCAACGTGCAGGAAGGATATCCGGCTTACACCGTATTTGCTTATAAATATGGTGGTGTTGACAATACAGGAGCTCCGCAGGCGGTTTTGGCAGATGGAACACTGACCAAGGCCAATCTGGGGACTAAACCAGCCGATATCGTCTACATGGGCACTATGCAGCCTGTTTGGAATGGTGGCTTGTCTAACAACTTTAGGTACAAAGACTTCGGTTTATCAGCAAATATGGTATATAACATGGGGCATGTAATGAGGAGACCACGCTATTTAACTTATGGCGGACAGTTTCGCAGAAATGTCTCAGTTGATTTCCTTAACAGATGGAGACAGCCGGGTGATGAAACGAGCACCAATATTCCTGGATATATCACCAATGCGAATCCTAATGCAGTAGCGGGTACTTATAACGCAGATTATTTCATTATGGGAGATGTAAACGTAGTGAGCGCTTCGTTTGTCAAACTGAGAGATATTACTTTGTTCTATGATCTTCCAACGATTTTGGTAAATAAGATCAAAGCCCAGGGTGTCACTTTCAGGGCACAGTTATCAAACGTGATGTTGTGGAAGGCCAATAAGTATGGCATCGACCCTGAATTTCAAGGTGTGATAGCGCCATCTAATCAAAACACCATTACTGTCGGTGCTAATGTTTCATTTTAAAAATTAATGCAGATGAAAAAGATATATAACCAAACAAGAAATTTTGTGCTGATTGCCATGTTGGTGACAGTTTTGGGTTCCTGCAAAAAATCCTTCCTGGAGATCTTGCCTAAAGGAAAGGTAATCGCTACTAAGACCGCAGATTATGACCTTTTATTAAATCAACTGGACCTGATCAACATACCTGCTACCAGTCAGGTGCTTTTGGGCGACGAAATTTCGTTCATAGAACCAGGATGGACAGGGGCTACCTATAAGGAAAAGCAATTATTCAAATGGGAGGGCGATCTTTACAACAGTGATGAGGACGCATCTGAGACGTTAATTCCCACAAGGAATCTGTATGTCTATAACAAAATCATTAATGAAGTGATGGACGCCACAGAAGGAACTGAGGTAAATAAAAAGTCTATTCAGGCAGAAGCCTACGCAGGCCGTGCCTGGACAAATTTTCTTTTGATCCAATATTTTGGTAAGCCTTATAATCCAGCTACTGCTGCTACAGATCTGGGCTTTCCATTGATTACAGAAGCCGATATCAATGGAAAGAACTTTACTAGATCGAGTGTGCAGCAAATTTATGATCAGATCATAAGTGATTTAACTACTGCCATTCCCAATATTATTAGTGATGGTGTACCTTTTCGCAGCAGGATGTCTAAAGCAGCCGCTCAGGGCATATTGGCCAAAGTATATGTATTTATGGGAAGGCATGCGGAGGCATTGCCATTGCTTGATGAGTCGATCGCCAATCTGGCCAAATCTATTGTGATAACAAATGTGGTGAACTATAATACCTCCTTTCAAGGGTCTCCGACCACGGTAAATGACCTGGAGAATGTGTATTCCAAAAACATGAGTTACGGTTATGCAGGGGCTAGCAACAGGCTGATCTGGCTGACACCAGAAGCGGCTTCCTTGTTCGGTCCTACCGATACGCGTTTGATCAGGCAGTTTCTGGTTACTACTTACCCAAATGGCCTGAAGCTTTATAAAAGAACAAATACACTTTCTTATAACATCGGACTAAAAGTACCAGAGTTATATTTATTAAGAGCAGAAGTAAAAACCAGGCTTGATGACCTTTCGGGCGCCGTTGCTGACCTTGTTTATTTGCGTCAGAACCGCATGCCAGCAGCAGATGCCGGGGTACCCGTACTAACTGCTGCTGCTAAAATGCCATTGCTACAGTTCGTCATGGAAGAGCGTATCCGTGAATTTGCGGTGACAGGTTACCGCTGGTTTGATATGCGAAGGTTATCTGTAGATCCACTGTTTACAATACCAGTTTACCAGCATAAGGTCTATAACGTCGACGGAGTTGTGTCAGAGACCTACAATTTTAAACCTGAGCGTTTTGTGTTCAAGTTTTCACCTAAAGTATTGGCTGAAAATCCAACACTTCAGGATAATCTTTAAAAGAGACTACAGATGAAAAAATCATTGTTTTTGTTTTTGTCGCTGCTGCCGCTATTGGCAGCAGCACAAAAAACCTATACCATTTCAGGAAAGTTGCCTGCTGTCAAAGGTGAGGCAAAGGCTTACCTGGTACTTTTTAAAGAGGGTGCCTGGAAAGAAGTAGATTCCGCTGAAATTAAAGGCGGCAAGTTCCAGTTTACCGGTAGTGTTGACGAGCCCCAAGGCGCCTTGCTCACGGTTAGGCAAAAGGGGGGGACGGGTGCGGCTGCAAAGCGTGACAGCAAGGACTTCTTTATAGAAAACTCGAAAATCGTTTTCAATGGTACAGATGCTATCAGCACCGCTAAAATAGATGGTTCCTTGGCTGATAAAGAAAACGCTGAAAGAGAAGCATTAATGAAGCCCGTTACCGCCAAGATCATGAAATTGCAAGATGAATACGGAGCTAAGACTGCGGATGGCGCTTATGTAAAGCCCTTGGAAGAAAGGAAGGTAGCAGCTGATAGTATCCAGATGCTGGTGAAATTAAATAAGGAGATCAACCAAAAATTTGCTGAGACACACTTGAATTCTTTTTCGGGGCTATATACCTTTAACATGTATGTGCTCGACAGTAAGTTTGATCCTGCAATAGCAGAGCCATTGTTTCATCGTTTTTCTGCCGCGTTAAAATCCTCTCCGATTGGCCTGCGTACTGCTGAGAAGATTGAAATTGGCAAGCGCCGCCAGACTGGTTCCAAAGCAACCGATTTCACTCAGAATGACTTGAATGATAAGCCATTTACGCTGTCGTCTTTAAGAGGTAAATATGTACTGGTAGATTTTTGGGCCAGCTGGTGTGTACCATGCAGGGCTGAAAATCCCAACGTAGTAAAAGCGTATAACGAATTGAAAGGCAAGAGCTTTGAGATCGTAGGCGTGTCGCTTGATTATCCTGGCAGTAAAGCAGTTTGGGCAGATGCAGTAAAAAAAGACGGATTGCCATGGATTCAGGTGAGCGATTTGAAAGGCTGGAAGAATGAAGTAGCATTGATGTATGGCATAAATTCTGTGCCGCAGAACCTGCTAATCGATCCGAACGGAATGATCATCGCGAAGAACCTAAGGGGTGAGGCGCTGACAGAAAAATTGAAGGAATTGATTAAATAGAGAAAACATGAAAAATATAAGATATGCCGTTGCTCTTGTGCTGATGCTATCAGCAATGAACAGCATGGCCCAGGACAAATTTGAAATAGCAGGCAAGCTGTCTGGTGCAGGAAGCGATAAAAAAGTAGTGCTTAGCTACAAAAATAGCGACGGAAAGGACGCCAAAGACAGTGCTGTGGTTAAAAATGGCAAGTTTACTATGGCAGGCACAACATTGTACGGCAATAAAGCCTACCTCTCACTGGTGCCGCTGAAAAAAGACACTACCAAACGGCAATCAGATTATCAGGAGTTTTATCTGGAAAAGGGCAAGTATAAAGTGACAGGTAAGGACAGCATCGCAACCGCAAGTATCACTGGCGCTCAGGCTCAATCAGACTTCATACAGTATAATGCGCAAACAAAGGCGCTCCTGACACAGTTTAAAGACATCACACAGCGGTTTACTAAAATATACTATGCAAAAGTAAAAGACACAGTGGCCATAAAAACGATTCAGGCAGAAGCCAGACCTGTGCATGCTAAAATAGAAGCAGCATTGGACTCTTTTATATTCAGTCACCCGGACTCTTATGTAACGCTGGACCTTATCCGTCAGAACAAAACTGCGGTGATAGATCCTGCTACTTTCGGCCGGTATTATGACCCGCTCAGCAAAAGGGTTTTAGCGAGTCCTACAGGTCAGAAACTGACGGATAAGTATGATAAAGCCAAAAAAATAGCCGTTGGCAAGGTTGTAGATTTTACTCAGCCGGATGCCGAAGGAAAAGAATTTAAGTTATCTTCGCTTAGAGGTAAATACGTATTGGTAGACTTCTGGGCCAGCTGGTGTGTGCCTTGCCGCGCAGAGAATCCACATTTGCTAAAAGCTTATAAGCAACTAAAAGATAAGGGCTTTGAGATAGTAGGCGTATCGCTGGACGAAACCAAGGCAGCATGGCAGAATGCAGTGAAGCACGATGGTATGCCGTGGATACAGGTAAGTGACCTGAAAGGTTTCAAAACTGATATTGCTGTGCAATATGGCATCACGGCCATTCCTCAAAACTTTTTGATCAATCCCGATGGAATGATTGTTGCGAAAGATCTGAGAGGGGCAGATGTAAATGAGAAGATTGCCGCCTTTATTAAGTAACTAAATGATAAATATATGAGCAGTAAAAATTTCTACAGACGGTCTTTAGCTATCTTTATTGTATGCACGGTTGCGGGTCTTTTGCTTAAGATTTTACATGTCTCATTATTTCTCAGTACCGCATTATTGGGTATTGCAATGCTGTCGTTATTAGGCATGCTGGTACTTTTTGTGTACAAAACGTTCATTCAGAAAAGTTGAGTAGGAGGGTGGCATTGAAAAGCGTTAAAGGAACGTTTTTATAGCGTTCGTTTTTTATTAATTATGACTTAATTCAAGACAATCAATTCAATTTTCCGATCAATACAAGGTCTGTAATCTTCAACTCACCCTGACCAGGAGAATCAAATCTGTCTATTGAAAGGATCTCAAAGCCGGATTGACGTAGGGCATTTGACAAGTATTCTTCCTGGTGATAGTTTACAAAAACCTGATCACCTGTACTGGCTACCTGATATCTCGATTTATTGTCCTCATCTTGCTCCATGGTGCTCAAATAGAAAACACCACCTGGTTTTAATAATCCAGCGGTATTTGCGATCAGGTCTGCAGCTTCCTCCCCGGTCAAATAGGGTAGGCAAAAGCCACAGGTAATTCCGTCAAATTTCTGTTCGATCTGATCAATGTCACGGCAGTCCATAAGCTCGAATTTTGCCTTGGGGTTATTTATAAGGGCCAAGCTCAGCATCTTTGAAGAAAGGTCGATTCCCAATATATCATAGTCCGGTTTTCTGTCCAGTAGATATTTAACAATGTTTCCAGGGCCGCAGGCGATGTCCAAAATGCTTGCATTATCGGATGTTATGTGCTCGAAAAAGACATTAAATGGCTCAGCATACAAACTGACATCCATAAATTTGTCCTGGTATAGTTCGGCCGATTTGTCAAAGGCCTCTTCCGGCTTTAATATTTTCATAGGTTCAGTACGATTGTTCACTCTTAAAGTTAAGATAAAAAGTCAATTCTTAATTATCCATTCAATGCAAGCAATCCACTAAAACATTATCCTCCCTGTATACACGCTATTGGAGATGGCGCTTCTGTCATTTGTGATCAAAGAGATGTATGTTTCGGCATAATGCCTTTCATAGTGGGCGTCACCTTTAGCAACTCCTCACATTCCGACCTTTGCGCGCCACTGATCATTTGAAAGAAGCGGGGCTGATCGTGATCAGGGAAGTAAACTATTAGCATGGTACGGTCGTAGGGGCTGCCGTTGGGATCTTGTTGATCGTAGTAGTCCCATGTAATCTAAATCCCTCGGCAGTGCTTTCTACTGAAGCGTTCAAAGGCAAAGCCAAATTTCCTTCAGACAACCTCAGAGCAGGATAGTCTATTTCCTGATCAGGATATTCGCCTTTGATGGCGTGTTTTAGATTGTACGATCTGGCGCAGTTGTTGGCCGAATCACCTTTTTCGATGCTACTACAGCTCAGGTCAATCAGCGTGCTAAGTTTGCTTTGGTAACCAGTTGGCTCAGACTTGTAAAGGGTGTTATCCGGACAGGATATAACATCCACAAGGTAACAATCTCGCCTTGGTGTACTGCGGTGCAGTATAACCTGGACAATGCCGTAACCGGTGTAGCACCAAACTACGAGATCAATTATCCAATTGTAAAATTTTGCAAAGGGGAATTGAGCATACCGTTGGATGCAATGGTGACCAGCCTGGCAGGTGCTGAACTGAAGTTTGACTGGGACTCGCAATTTAACGTGGGGTTTGGTGCGGATACGGATAAAGCTACAATAGTGGTTTATAATCCGGACAAGGGCTTGTTTACACTGCTTACGGGTGCAGCTACGCGTGTGGCAGGCACCTATACGATGCAATTGCCGGCTTCGTATTCAGGCGATGAAGTGCATTGCTATATGAGCCTCTTGTCTGCTGATGGCCAAGTGTCTAGCGACAGTGTGTTTGTAGCAACTATAACAGTGTTGTAGGATTTTTATGAGGCTGTGCGCACAGCCTCATTTTTTTCGATGTAATCTATCTGGTCAATATTAATGATATAGGATTTATGAATGCGGAGGAGCAGAACATCGTTGTATTTTAAACTTTTGGCGAATCGGCACCTATGCTGGTTTCGGCCCAGGCGTCAAAGTCTTGTTTTAGATTTTCCAGCTTCAGGCGTGCATTCTGTAATGCTGCTGCACCAAGCAATAGCCTGAGCGGCGGGTTTTCTGTTTCTACTGCTTTAATGATCGCTTCTGCTGCCTTTACCGGGTCGCCGGGCTGACTGCCACTGTAGCCTCTGATCGTTTCCTGGTTTTGACCGGCCGTGGTCTTGTAGTCTTCGATCTCGGTTTTGGCCTCATTGGCAGACCTTCCTGCCCAATCGGTACGGAAGCCGCTTGGGGCAATGATGGTCACTTTAATGCCTAAAGGTGCTACTTCTTTGGACAGTGATTCTGAAAAACCATCTACCGCAAATTTTGTAGCATTGTAATAGGACAGGGCAGGGTAGCCTACTAAGCCGCCAATGGAAGCAACATTGAGGATATGCCCGCTGCGCTGCTTGCGCATAAGGGGTAAAATGGCCCTTGTGACGTTGGCAAGGCCGAAGAAGTTGATGTCAAACATTCTTCTGGTTTCTGCATCATCGCTTTCTTCAGCAGAACCGAAGTAGCCAATGCCGGCATTGTTGACCAGCACGTCTACGCGACCGAATATTTCAGTGATCTGTTTTACTGCATCTTTTATTTGATCGTCTTTGGTAACGTCGAGTGTGATCGCGATTGCAGTTTCGGGGTAATCCTTTATGATGTCTTCCACGTCTGCAATATTGCGTGCGGCAACTCCTGCTTTATATCCTAATTTTAATACTTGTTTTGCTAATTCTCTACCGAAGCCGGTAGAACAGCCTGTGATCAGCCATACTTTGTTTGTCATCTTGTGATATTTTTTTGCTAAATAACAGATCACGGTGGGATTTGTTGTCAGTCTAAAATCATATTCAAATTCTATCAGGTTTCCTTACATTTGCTTGTCTATGCAGGTCTTTAAGTCTTTATTCGATTTCTCTCAAAAGATTAACTATAAAACAGAAATACTGGCGGGCCTGACCGTAGCCATGACGATGATGCCGGAGTCTTTGTCGTTCGCGATATTGGCTGGGTTGCCTCCTTTGGCGGGTTTGTATGCTGCGTTTATCATGGGCCTGGTGACAGCGGTATTTGGCGGCAGACCGGGTTTGATATCGGGTGGTGCAGGCGCTACGGTGATTGTGCTGATCGCGCTGATGCGTTCGCATGGAATTGAATATGTATTCGCAGCCGTAGTGGTAGCAGGTGTTTTTCAGATCCTGGTAGGCTTGTTCAGGCTGGGCAAGTTTGTAAGGCTGGTGCCCCAGCCGGTGATGTTTGGATTTGTGAACGGACTGGCTATAGTAATATTTATGGCACAGATAGAACAGTTTAAGACTGTGGTGAATGGGCAAACAGTGTGGATGACGGGCATGGCACTGTGGACCATGCTCGGACTGGTAGGACTGACGGTAGCGATCGTGCTGATATTGCCAAGGTTTACCAAGGCCATTCCCGCTTCATTAGTGGCGATTATTGTAGTGTTTGGTTTGGTGCTGGGCTTTGGGATAGATACCAGGACGGTGAGGGATATTGCTGCGGTAAGTGGTGGATTTCCCCCTTTTCATATTCCTGAGGTGCCGCTGACATGGGGGATGCTGCAGGTGGTATTGCCATATGGGATCATCATGGCCGGGGTGGGCCTGACGGAAGGCTTGCTGACGCTGAACCTGGTAGATGAGATAACGGGTACGAAGGGCAGGGGTAATAAAGAATGCATCGCCCAGGGGGGCGCCAATATATTGAACGGATTTTTCTTCGGGATGGGAGGCTGCCCAATGATTGCGCAGACGCTGGTAAATTTATCGGCAGGGGCCAGAAGCAGGCTGTCGGGCATTATCGCATCTGTGACGATTTTGCTGATCGTATTGGTTGGTGCACCTGTGATAGAGCGGGTACCCATGGCAGCGCTGACGGGGGTGATGATCATGGTGGCGATTGGTACATTTGAGTGGATGAGCCTGAGGATCATCAATAAGATGCCCAGGCAGGATATATTTGTAGGGATTCTGGTGGCCGCGATCACCGTGTGGCTGCACAACCTGGCATTGGCGGTGCTGATCGGGGTAATCGTTTCGGCATTGGTATTTGCCTGGGAAAGTGCGAAGAGGATACGCGCCAGGAAGTATATAGATGAGGAAGGTGTGAAGCATTATGAGCTGTTTGGGCCGCTGTTTTTTGGGTCGGTAACGGCATTCAACGAGAAATTTGATGTGAAGGATGATCCTGTGAATGTAATAATTGATTTTAAAGATAGTAGGGTGGCAGATATGTCGGGCATTGAAGCACTAAACAAATTGACCGAACGTTATCGTAAGGCTGGCAAGCAGTTAAGTCTGAAACACTTGAGCCCTGATTGTAGGCTGTTGCTCAAAAATGCTGCGGATGTGATAGAAGTGAACATTGTGGAAGACCCCAATTACAGCGTGGTGACGGATAAGATTTAGCAGATTTTCTGTAACATTGGCAGTAAAAGTTGTACTAATGATTTAAAACATATTCGAGCAAGATGCCTTTTTATAAACATTATTCCTTTGATCTGTGGTTGACATTGATTAAATCCAATCCTTTGTTTAAACAGGAGCGGGCAAGGGTGTTTCATGAGCGCTACAACAGGAAAGGCAAGAGCCTGGAGGAGGTGTCTGCTGTATTCAGACAGGTAGATCTGATGGTGAACAGCATCAATGAAAAGACCGGAAAAAATGTGGATGCGGAGGAGATGTACCTGATGGTGATCAGCATCATCAATGATTATGCTACAGATTTTTCTGATATAGATGTTGAAGGGCTTTATTCGGATATGGAGATTTTGCTGTTGGAAAATATGCCTCTGGTGTATTGTGGAGATAGCCTGGGTGTATTGTATAAGTTGAAGGAATCAGGACTGAGTACCACGAGCCTGCTGAGCAATACGGGGTTTATAAAAGGAGTGACACTGAGAAAAATACTGACTGAACTGTGGCTGGGGGAGTTGCTGGATTTTCAGCTGTACTCTGATGAAGTAAGGATGTCAAAGCCAAATGCGCAGTTTTTTAAGTTGATGCTTGATACAATCGACAGAAATAAGCATATTGAGCTCGATCTTTCTGAAATAATACATATAGGGGATAACCCGCATGCAGATGTAAAAGGCGCCGAAGCTTTGGGAATTAAAAGCTTGTTAATCAACTCTAATCATTTATCTATTAAAGAATTACTTGTATGATCCCGTATTCTTATTCTTTACATAAAATCCATCATCCGAAGGAATTTGGATTTGACGCCGATGACTATAGCCGTTTCAAATTTGGAGACGGCCTGGTGGCTCAGCAATTTGGCCGCGAACTGGCTACTGGTTTTATCAGGGATTTTTTGGAGAATGATGACATTACGGAGCAAATTGTAGTAATATCAAGCCCGTATTGTTTTATTCCTACTGCGACTTTTGCAATGAAAGACTATTTTGTCTATCAGCTAAACCACTGGCTGGCCGAGCAGGGCAAACCTGTAGTGCAGGAAGCAAAGGTACACCGGACGATTACCTACAAAGAAGACTACGGAGCGCTTAGTGCGGAGGATAGGATGAAACTGATTGGGAACGATTCATTTCATATTGATAAGGACTTTTTGAAAGGGAAGACGCTGTTTTTTCTGGATGATATAAAAATAACAGGAAGCCATGAAAGGATGATATTGAAGATGGTGAGGGAGTATGGACTGAAAAACGATATTTTCATGCTGTATTTTGCAGAACTTGCCAACCCTGATATCCATCCGAATATTGAGAATTTTCTGAATTATCACTGTGTAAAATCTGTGTTTGATCTGGATAATATTATTGAAGACGGTTATTTTCGTTTTAATACCAGGATTGTCAAATATATCTTAAATTGCGAGTTTAATAGCTTTGTTACCTTCCTGGAAAGGCAGGATAAGGATTTTATCAGTAGCTTGTACAACTTGTCATTGGGGAATAGCTATCATGAAATAGAAAGCTATGCGAAGAACTTTAATTTTTTGAAAAACTACCTGAATAATAAAAACTATAAATTGATTTAATATGGCCATTAACTTACAAAAAGGGCAGAGAGAAAACATTGACGCCCCGAAATTTACGATCGGTTTGGGTTGGGACACTAACAGTTCGACTACAGGAACAGCGTTTGACTTAGATGCTTCGATTTTTATGCTGGATGAAAATAAAAAGCTTGTTTCCGACAGTCACCTGATATTCTATAACAATCTTAAATCTCCTGATGAGTCTGTAGAACATACTGGTGATAACCTGACTGGTGATGGTGACGGTGATGATGAGCAAATTAAAGTAGACCTGACAAAGGCTGGTGCAAGTGTGGCCGAAATTTGCATCGTGGTGACCATCCATGACGCTGAAAACAGAAGGCAGAATTTTGGCCAGGTAAGGAATTCTTTTATCCGTATTTTTGATGCGGCAACGAATGAAGTATTGCTAAAGTATGAGTTGGAAGAGGATTTCTCGATAGAGACTGCAATTGAGTTTGGCAGGATTTACAAACGTGATAATAAATGGAAATTTGAAGCTGTAGGAATGGGAATGAAGGGCGGACTGCAGGATTACTTAAATAAATATCAATAATTATGGCAATTAATCTTCAAAAGGGACAGCGCATCAGTCTTGAAAAAAGCAATGGTGCGAAGCTTCAACAGATTTGTGTAGGGATAAACTGGGGTGCTATTGAGAAAAAAGGCATGTTTGGTTTTGGCTCTTCTAAAGAAGCCGTGGATTTGGACGGCAGTTGCGCGATGTTTAGCGAGAGCAAGCAATTGACAGAGGTGGTATATTTTGGGAACCTGGGTTCTAAAGACGGCGCGGTAAAGCATAGCGGCGATGATCTTACAGGAGATATGGGCGGTGATGATGGATTGGACAATGAGGTAATTACGGTTGATTTCTCACGTCTGGACGCTGCTGTAAATTATGTGGCTTTTGTGCTGAACAGCTTTAGGGGCCATGATTTTGGAACGATCCCTTTTGCATCGATCAGGATCTATGAAGGCTCACCTAAGCAAGTGAATGAGGTATTTGCGAAATATGATATTGCCAATGGTGCCGGATTTGCGGGACATGTATCTATGGTACTGGGTGTTTTCTATAAGAAAAATGGAGAATGGAAATTTAATGCCATCGGCGAGCCTACTAAGGATAAAAAACTGGAGGAAACCGTAAGGACCGTAACACAGAGCTATTTATAGTGTCTAAACGCTGATTAATAAAGAAACTATGGAACCTAAAGAAACTGAGGTACAAACCACCTCCTCACTGAAACTGGATAAGGAAGGCAATGTAAACCTGACGGTACTAAATCCGGAAGACGAGAAAAAATATAAGGAAATAGGTAAGGCATTGGAGCCATCTGATGTGAACTCGATACTGAACTATGGTGTGGAGACGCAGAATTCGATGGAGAAATACAGTAATGATTTCTTGTCGTCGGTGCGTACGTACAACAGCGGCGAGGTAGGCGGACTGATCAATGAACTGCTTACTGAATTGAACTATATTGATGTAAGTGAGTTGGAGCAGAGTGGGTTTAAGTCTTTTCTTTCTAAGATTCCGTTTCTTAAAAAGCTGGTGGTAGACGCTAAAAAGCTGTTTCAAAAGTACGATGTGGTGGTGAACAACATCGATAAGATCGTGAATAAGGTGAAAGCTGGCCGATTGAATTCGATAAAGGATAACAGTTCGCTGCAAACGATGTTTGATAGCAATGTAGTGTACATTGGCGAGATGGAGGAACTGATTATTTCTGGTCAGCTGAAATACAATGAGCTGGGATTGAAACTAGCTGAAATGGAAGGCAGGCCTGCTGATTATCAGGATTATGAAATAGCTGATCTGAGGGATTTTATGAGCAGGCTGGATAAGCGGCTGGCTGATATGAAAATCGTAAGGTTTATCATGATGCAGTCGCTGGCTCAAATCCGTGTGGTACAGAATAACAATACTTCTATCGCTGAAAAGGCGCAATCTATCGTGTCGACCACCATTCCGGTTTGGAAAAATCAGCTGACACTTGCGGTAGCGCTGCAAAGGCAAAGGGCCAATGTGGAGATGCAGAAGAAGATATCGGATACTACCAATACCATTTTACAGAAGAATGCAGATATGCTGAAACAAAACAGTATTGATGTGGCCAGGGAAAATGAGAAAACAGTGGTGTCTATTGAAACTTTGAAAATGACTACCCAATCGCTGATTGAGACACTGAACGAGGTGAAACAGATTCATGAGGCCGGAGCACAGAGCAGACGCGTACTGGATGGTGAACTGAAAACATTGGAAGCGGAACTGAAGAAAAATGTGACCAGGGTTAATTAAATTTAACAAATGGATGAACGCCACCTAAATATTTTAAAGGAGTCTAAAGCAGAGATCAGCCGGTTACAGTTGCTCTCTGCTTTTTTTGAAGAAGAGGCTGTCTATAAGATTTATTTACGGAGCCAGGTGATCCACCAGCTGTTTGAAAACAATGAAGAGCTGGATATTGATAAGCTGGAGTTGTTTCATGTGCAGTTTACCGCAAGTTTGATCGAGCTGTTGCGGAAAATCAAGAAAAGTAATGAGAAGAATGTATCGGTAATCTATGATGAAATTCAGCTCAACAAGGAACTGATTGAGAAAATGAGCAGTTCAGTGTTTAGCGAGAAGAATTATGGATTGGACAAGCAGCGGCAGGCACTGAAGATAAACCAATCGCTGCGGAAGCTATATCAGGTGCTATCTGACCATACGGAGGAGTTTCCTTTTGCGAAGAACATCACTACTTTTAGTGCCAGGTATGCAAAGGATTTTTTCTATGAAATATCTGCAGTGCAACTGGGTGTGCTGATTGACTACATTCCTAAGGAGGTGTATACTGATACGCATGCTGTGATACAGCGAAAATTGATGGGGTTGTTGTGCAAGTACGATTTCAGAACGGAGTTTTTTTTTGGTCTGAGATCGGGCCAGTTGGTGATAGAACTGTATAAGTTTATCGATATAGAACGGTATTTTTTGTTCTTTCCATCACGTAATTTGTTCCTGTTTTTTGAGCTTACTGAGCTGACAGAGGTAGACTGGACGAATAATTTGTCGGAAAAGGCGAGGATGGTGCAAGAGCTGACCTATAAGAATGATAAGCTCGTGAGTGGTGCCGCTGCATTGAAAACCTATATTCCGGCTGAAATCATCGCGCTGCTGGAGGAGAATTACATAAAGATTTCGGATATTAACTTCCTGGATCATTTGAATAATTTTGATGTGCAGGCCAATATTTTAAAAGCAATGCTTAAAACCGATCTTTTTTAGCATTTTTAAGCAAATTTCATCTTAATAAAAATTAGTAAAACATATAATAATAGAAAATGGATAATTTGATTGATCACCCTGCGGTAATAATAGGGTTTGCGGTTGTAGTAGTAATAATGTTACTGCTCGATCTTGGTGTTTTTAATAAAAAGGCGCATGCCGTTAGCAGTAAGGAGGCTGCTATTTGGTCTGTGGTATGGATTTCATTGTCTATGATCTTTAGCGCGGTGATATACTCTGTGTCTGGTTTTGAAAAATTCACTCAGTTTCAGTCGGCATATTGGATTGAAAAGGCGCTGTCAGTAGATAACCTCTTTGTCTTCATCCTTGTGTTTGGTTTTTTTAATGTGCCTAAAGAGCTGCATCATAAAGTGTTGTTTTGGGGTATTATAGGTGCGCTGATTTTTAGAGCTATATTTATTTTTGCAGGAGTAGGACTGATTAACCTGACATATCTGCCGGAGATGACCATATTTGGTTATGAGGTGAGGATAAATGCAGTATTGCTGTTGTTTGGGTTGTTTCTTGTGTATGCAGGTATTAAATCAGGTATGCCTGATGACAATGATGATGAGGAAAAAGATTTCAGTAAGAGTGCCGGTGCACGCCTTGTATACAGGTTCTTTAAGGTTAGTAAGGAGTTTGATGGTGAAAAGTTCTTTACCATTGAAAATGGTGTGAAAATGGCTACTCCGCTATTGGTAGTAGTAGCGGTGATCGAGTTTACCGATGTGCTGTTTGCAGTGGATTCTATTCCAGCTATATTTGCCATCGCACCAGATGATCCTATGATTTTATATACTTCGAATATATTTGCTATTCTTGGTTTAAGGGCTTTATATTTCTTGCTGGCTAACTTCATTCATATGTTTAGCCTGCTTAAATACGGATTGGCGATTATCCTTACATTTATCGGAGTGAAGATGGTCATAGCGCCGTTTTATCATATCTCCTCTCCGTTATCGCTTTCGATAGTAGGGGGTGTGCTAATTCTGTCTGTAATTGCATCATTGATATTTGCTCCGAAAGAAGCGAAGAATTAAAAGTAATATTTTTTTAAAAGGAAAGGCCCGTGATGTATCACGGGCCTTTCCTTTTAATGTACTTAGGTGTTAGAATAAAGAGAATTCTACCCTACGATTTTGCTGACGTCCTTCAAGCGTGCTGTTAGACGCAATCGGTTGATTGGGTCCATATCCGGTAGCCTCAATACGAGAGGCATTTGCACCTTGTGATACAAGATATGCTTTTACAGCTTCTGCTCTGTCTTTAGAAAGACGGAGATTTAAAGCCATTGATCCAGTATTGTCAGTATGTCCGGCTAGTTTTAAACTGAAATTTTTCTCCACCAATAACGCGGCAACTTTGTTTAAAGTGGCATATGAAGTTGAACGGATAGTAGCTTTACCCAAATCAAACTCAAGATTTTTGATGGCCTCATCTACTACTCTACGGTCAGCTTCTGTTACAATTACTTTTTCCCGGATTATCTGAGCAGGAGTTTTGAGTGGACATCCGGCACCATCAACTACGGTATTTGCAGCTGTACCAAGACATTTGTCAAATTTATTAGCTACTCCATCTCCATCATCATCGCCCATTTCCTGAGCATATTTAGCAGCAAGTGCTTCTCTGTCTCTTCTGGCATTTTCTTCAGCTGATGATAAAGCTCTTCTCAATGATTCGCTTTCAGCGGCACTTTCTTCACGTAAAGCAGCGATAGCGCTGTAGTTTTGTAATTGAGAAGTTCCTTTTCTGCCCAATGCAATTTCAAGACCTGCGTGTGCATAAGAGAACCTATCATTAGTTCCGCCTG
The DNA here is from genome assembly GCF_004331695.1 of Pedobacter psychroterrae. Classification (GTDB taxonomy): domain Bacteria; phylum Bacteroidota; class Bacteroidia; order Sphingobacteriales; family Sphingobacteriaceae; genus Pedobacter; species Pedobacter psychroterrae. The sequence continues at coordinate 1,140,281 of NZ_SJSL01000002.1, forward strand.
TTACACCGTCAAAGTTTTGAGATTTAAGAAAGCTCACTGTATATCCTAAGTCGATGTTAACACCTTTGGATACGCCTAACTTGAAACCAGCGCCCACTGGTACAAAGAAGTTTTCATGATAACCGGTGTTTGCTCCATTGGGTGCATCTGTGGTGGCCGCTGAGGACATATAACCAGCTCCAACAGTAGCATATGGAGAAAATACATTGCGTTTTTGATTTAAGCTCATATTCGCAATAGTGAAATTACCGCTAACTGCCGCTGACCATTCAATTTTTGACTCGAAGGTGGCTGCACTTCCAGGTACTGCATTTGGTCTTCCGCCCCTAACTTTACCAGCAAGGAAATCGGCCTGAATGCCAAATCCTGGGACTATCTGTTTCTTGATATACCCACCGTATCCCCATTCTTCGTAAGGAGTGCTAAAATTTCCATTTGAGGATCCATTAAATGGAGTATAATGAGTGAGCATACCGCCGTTCAGTCCGATCGACCATGTACGGAAGTATTTTTTAGCGAATCTTTCAGACGTTTGAGCGTCTGTGTCCTGTGCTACTAGATGTGATGATAATCCTACTAAGGAAAGTACCATCACTGCTTTTGTAATCTTTGATTTCATTTTATTGTAGTTAGATATGATGTATCGGCGTTAGTTCAACCGATTGCATACCTTGTGTAATAACCTTGCCAAAGCCTGGTAATACCCGGGATTATTTTGAAACGATTAGTATTCAGTAGTTTAGTTCTGAATGAGGAGAGGCGATGAAATTAGGCTGTGTTATTGGGAAATCTGATGTTATGTATAGTATTTACTACAATTTAAAGCTAACTAAAGACTATAATTCGTAGATTTCCCCTTTTAAGGGAATAGTTACCCGATAGCCTTCGCCAACTAAAGCATCTTTAAGCGCAGTCATTCGTGTTGGTTCTCCATGAACAAGAAAAACTCCCTTCAGTTTTGCTGAATCCTGACTCTTGATTGTATTTACGAGATCATTGTGATCGCCATGACCGCTTAGTAAATCAGTTTGTTTGATACTTGCATAAACCATCAAATCCCGGTTTCTCAAACGAACAATAGGGTCGCCGCGTAAAAGTCTGTTGCCCAATGTTCCTTTAGCGCAATATCCAATGAACAATATTGTACAATAATAATTTTGAATGTTGTAATATAAGTGGTCCTGAATCCTTCCACCTTCAAGCATTCCCGCAGATGATATAATAATGCATGGTTCATGATAATTAGAAACGGAGAGACTTTCACGTTTATCCTGGACATATGATAATTCGTCAAATTCAAACTCGTCACCCTTTGTGCTGTAAAAATGCTGTGATTCTTCATTTAGCAGATGATGATGTTTGCGATAAATATCGGTAGCAAAACTAGCTAATGGGCTGTCTACGAATATTTTTACAGGTGGAAGCAGGCCACTCCTAAAAATCTTGTTAAGTGAATATACCAGGGCTTGTGTACGACCGATACTGAAAGCGGGGATAATTAATCTTCCCGGGAATTTAATGCATGATTCGTTTATTGTTTCTATTAGCTTATCCTGGAGCGTAGTATCAGTACTGTGGAACCTGCCGCCATAGGTGGATTCTGAAACTATGTAGTCAACTCGTGGTATCGCACCGGGATTGACAAGTACAGGGTAGTTTTTTCTTCCTACATCACCTGTAAATGCTATTTTCTTTTCCTGATCCTGATCATTGATGGTAAGCACTACTGCAGCTGCTCCTAGTAAATGACCCATCGGAATAAATGTGACGGATACATCGTCATTTAGTTTGAACTCTTTGTGGAAAGCAATTGTTACAAAGCGATCCATTGTATCCATTACATGCTTTTGGAGGTATAGTGGTTGTGGCCCGGACCTGTGTCTTGCACCTTTATATTGTTTGGTTTGCTTGCTGATGAATACATTTACAGAATCGAGCAGGAGCAATTCGGTTAGGTCAGCCGTAGGGGGGGTAGCCAGTATCTGACCTTCAAAGCCCATTCTAACCAATGTAGGAAGGTTGCCGGAGTGATCAATATGAGCATGGGTAAGGATAACCACATCTATAGAAGAAGGATCAAAAGGAAAGTATTGGTTTTCTTCCTGAAAAGTATCTTTTTCATAATCCAATCCGCAGTCTATCAGTATATTGTAGTCTGATAATTGCAAAAGATGCATGCTGCCGGTTACTTGTTGCGCTGCACCCCAAATGGTTAATCTCATAAGCTAATTTATCCTTAATAGGAGGCAAGTTATCATTTTAACTTATAAGGCTATAATTTATCTTCTGTTAGCCAATCTGTCCAGTTGTCTATAAGATATTTATATTTCAGCAGGGAGGGTGTCTGTTCAGACGATATGATTTTCCACGTTTTGAGTTCATTTATAAAAATGGGACCCGCTAAACCGGATTTAAGAGATGCCTGGCTATAAAAGTCCTGTTTTAAAGGATGGTGGGGAGCACAGGCATTGAAAATATGACCAAAAGCATTGTGTGTTATGATCTGCATAGTTATTCCTACACAATCTTTTAAGTGAATTAAATTTATTGGGGACTTTCCATTTGGAATGTCTTTCTTTCCGCCGAAAAATCGTCCAGGATCTCTGCCTGGACCTATCAAGCCAGCAAAACGGAGAATGGTAGTTGTGAACTCCTGACGGGACTGAAGTAATTTTTCAGATTCCAATATGGCCTTACCTGATTCAGTTTCAGGATTGGGTGAGGTGGATTCAGTTACAGTTTCATTCTCATTTGCATATACGGCGGTTGAACTAATAAATATGATGTTTTCAATTATCTGGTTGTTAGCAGCATTTGCAATGGCAGTTATTTTTTTTAGGAAAGTGGCTTGCTCGGCCGTGCTTCTTTTGGGTGGGATAGCGATTATGAGCGTGGAGCTGGTAAAAAAATCAGGGTGATAGCTAATTTGATCTTCCTGGAAATTTACCAGGTAAGGCTCTATACCCGCTTGTTCAAGAAGGTGTAGTCTTTCCGGACTGGTAGTGGAACCTTTTACTTGATAGTTTTTGGATTGTAAGTGTTTGGCTAATTCAAATCCATACCACCCGCAACCTAATATACTTATGGTATTATGCTTACTATTATTTTTATCCATTGGAAAAAACTGGTATATCAAAAGAGGGGTGATACTTTTGGTTCACCCCTCTTTTGATTTAATGAGAATGGACTAAAGAACTTTTACATTCGAAGCCTCCGGGCCTTTTTTGCCTTCATTCAATTCAAATTCTACATTATCTCCTTCACTTAGCTCTCTGAATGAATCTCCTGCAATCGCAGAAAAATGCACGAAAATATCTTTTCCTCCATCTTCTGGAGTTATAAATCCAAATCCTTTTGCAGAATTAAACCATTTTACTTTTCCTGTTGTACGCATAGTAATATTATATATTTCGATGTGAAAGTAGCGATTAGTATGTTAAAAACAAAATGTAAGGGGCTACACTAATGTAATCTAAGTACTTAGCCATGGAGTTATGCTTGAAACTTAATGTTGTTGATTTTGTTTAGTTAATAAAGAATGGGGATGAAAAGAATAAATAAACGTAATCAGGTGATAAAAAATGAAGCTGAGGAATCATCTGAAAACCTGGGGTTGGATGCTGATCACTCATCTGAGGGAGATACTTTAAATAGTAGATTAAATGATGATAATAATAGAATTACAGGAAATCCTGGTGGTGAAAACGATATTAAAGATGAAGATAATCACGCTATTTGTAGCCCATTAGACCAGAAATAATTTTTCTGGCATCATTTTTTCTTAAGTAACTATGTTAAACTAAAATATATAGTTATGAAACACACATTGTTAATATTTGTATCTGCGGTCTTGTTGTCTGCATGTACTAACAACGCAAAGGAAGATGCCGCTATAAAACAACAAGCTATAGTTGCAGTTAAAGATAGTTTGAAACTTGATAGCTTTAAGAGGGCAGAAGTTAAGAAGCAAGAGGATCAGAAAGTTGCTGCGAGAGTAAATGAAGAAAAACGAATGCTTCTTTTATCCGAACGAAATGAAGCTGCAAGCGCTCCTGCTCCGAGAGAATATAGTGAGCAGGCCGTTCCTGCCAAAAAGAAAGGATGGAGTGCTGCAGCAAAAGGTGCTGTTATCGGTGCAGGTGCAGGAGCTTTAGGAGGTGTCCTGATCGATAAAAAAGATGGTAGAGGTGCCATAATAGGTGGAGTAGTAGGTGCGGGCACTGGTTATCTTATTGGGCGTGACAAAGACCGAAAATCAGGGAGGGTTCAGCCTAAAAATTAAATGATAAACAGCCATTGTATTTGCAATGGCTGTTTTTGTTTAATCAGAACACATTATTTTATAATATATTATTGCATACTTAGGTTTCTTTTTGTAAATATTTCGTATGTTCGTTAGGTAATAAAAAACTAGGTTAAAAGACAGTAATGGTTAAAAGGCAAATACTCGTAGTAGATGATGAGGTAAGTATTCTTAAACTGTTGAATTTTGTTTTATCTGTTGAGTATGATCTGGTTATAAAAACGAGTGGGGTTGAGGCGTTAAGTTGGCTGGAAGAAGGTCATTCACCTTCACTCATTTTATCTGATTTAGAAATGCCTTATTTTGATGGAAGTTCATTTATTTACAATTTGAAAATAAGTGGCTTTTATAGAGATACACCAGTGATTATATTATCTGGAGCCAGTAATTTATCAGAACGAGTGTCGCAAATGCCATTTGAATTAGATGACTTTGTTGAAAAACCATTCAATCCTGCAAAGTTAAAAGAAGCTATTTTAAATGTTTTCAGAAAATATGACTCCATTGGAAGCTAACTCGCGGATTAGTCAGCACAAATCTATTTCTTTACTGTGCTCGGCTCCTTCCTTTGAAGCTGAATTGCTTCCTAAAATAATTGCCCATTTTTCTGTTCATGCTGAACCTGATATTGAAGGACTGGATGATTATCTTAAAGATCAATCTATTTATACACTTCCTGATGTGATCATTTTAGAAGTTGATGAGCATGGCCATTGTTTCGAATACATTGATAAATTGAAGCAAAATGTTCTTCTTAAAGGGCTGGTGATCATTTTGCTTGCCAAAAAGAAGGACGCCAAAGTTCGTGAGACTGCCATGAGATATAAGGTTAATGATCTTTATATTTCACCGATTCCATTGGATGATCTTTGTGAAAGGATTTTTTTCCTTGTGAAGTTTAAGCTTTTTAAGCCTCAGCTCTCTGACTTATCAAATGTTGACTTTACTTATAAGATACCTTTTACCAAACGTCTTTTTGATATCATAGCATCTGGGCTGGCCTTGTTGTTTTTATCCCCATTTTTTCTTATTGTAGCTATTATAATTGCTTTTGAATCTAAAGGGCCTGTTATATTTAAAAGTAAGCGGGTTGGTACTGGCTATCGTGTGTTTGATTTCTATAAATTTCGTTCGATGCGAACCGGAGCAAGTGAGGAGCTTGCAAATTTATCTGAGTTAAATCAATATGATAAATCTGAGACAGGATCTACCACATTTGTTAAGCTTAAAAACGATCCTAGAATTACAAAATTTGGTCATTTTATCAGAAACTATAGTATAGATGAATTACCTCAGCTTTTTAATGTGCTCATAGGTGATATGTCTTTAGTTGGTAACAGGCCTCTTCCATTATATGAAGCAGAAATGCTGACATCTAATGAATGGTCTATGAGGTTTTTAGGCCCTGCAGGTTTAACTGGTCTATGGCAGGTTACAAGACGGGGTAAGGCTGAAATGTCTGAAAGGGAAAGAAAGAAGTTAGATAACTTTTATGCCCAGAATCATTCATTTTGGTTAGATATTAAAATCTTGTTAAAGACGCTTCCTGCCGCGGTTCAGAAAGAAAAAGTTTAATACTTATTTGCAAACTGATCATAAAAAAGGGGATCAGCTATTGGTCGTTGCAATTCTGCCTGGTTATATTCACTCCATTTAGCATAACATCAAATTCCGTCCTTCTATTAAGTTGTTGATTGGCCTCTGAACATGGAGTGCCATCATAGCAACGGTTTACCAATCGCGTTTTTCCATAATATTCTATTTTTATTCTGGAAGAAGCTATTCCTTTTGCTGTAAGATATGCTTTTGCCGCCTCGCCTCTTCTAATGGAGAGATTTCTGTTATATGCTTCCGAAGCTCTGCTATCACAATGACTGGATGTGATAATAGAAATTTGCGTGTGTTTCTCCATTAAAGCAGCTAACTCTTCCAGAGCGGGACGCGCGTCATTTCTGATTTCCGATCTGTCAAGGTCATAATAGATATTTTGTACTGCAAATACCTTTTTTAATGAATCACAATTGTTAAGCACATACTGTTGTGCATTCTCAGTTTTGCTTAATAAAAGATCCAGATTAATTAGAGTGTCACGTGCAATGCCTATAGAACTTACAAAACCAATTTCATTTACATACCCTAGTTTTTGTGCAGTTAGTTCGTAATCCACTTCTCTTGGGAGTTCCCTTCTGTATTCTCCCTTAGCATTGGTGCGGATAGTATCTGCTCCATCCAGATGGCGCATAAGCAGGCGGCTTCCGGCTAAAGGTAAGTTGGTTCTGGCATCTCTGATAGTTCCCTGCAAAATAATTGTATGGCTTGCCTTTTTATAGGCGTAAATGTCATCATTGACCCTTCTGTTGGAACTGAAGAAACCATTTTTTCCATCTTCACTAATGATAAAAGAAAAGTCGTCTTTACTGGAATTTATCGGACTACCCAGATTAACCGGGCTTCCCTGAGGCTTCATTTCCTTCAATGCCATTTCAAAGACATCAAGTCCACCCAGGCCTGGGTGACCAGTTGACGCAAAGTATAAAATATCTTTATAGATATATGGGAATAGTTCGTTGCCCTCAGTATTTATTTTCTTGCCCATATTTACGGGTCTTGTCCATGGCCCCATACCTGAGCGAACGCAGTAATACAGATCAGACCCACCATATCCCCCAGGCATATCTGAAGCGAATACTAGAATATTTCCTTCTTTGTTTAATGTAGGATGTCCTGTTGAATAGTCATTGCTGTTAAAAGGAAATTCAGTGATACGTCCCAAGGTATTTCCTGATACTATGTACATTTTCAATTTAATGATTCCGTCTTTACTTTTCTGCGTTTTTCCTTTATAATAGTTATTTCTTGTGAAGATAATTGAACCGTCTGGGAATACTGCCGCCGGTCCATCATGATATTTTGAATTTAGCGTTCCTTTTAGAAGATTTAAGTTGAGCCCATTTTCAAGTAAGACGCCAAGTGTATCCCTTTCTAAAGAAGTATTAAATTGGCCTATTGTTTTTGTGTCATTACTAGTAGGAGCGGTGTCGTCGTCATTAAATCTGTATAATTTATTGTTCTCATTTTGGGCAACGGTCATTAAACTATCAGGGTCAACCGCTTTTACACTTTTAAGTGCAGGTAATACATACAAATTTGAAAAGGGAGTATTGTCCCATTGAAAGATCCTCTTTGAAATCTTTTGGGTTTGTCTGTTGCTTGAAAATATGAGCCCGTCTTTATAATATGTGGGTGCATAATCAGAACCTTGCGAATTCAAGTTTGTAAAAGAAATTATCCAATTGCCCAGATTTTTATTTAACTGCGTAGCGTCGTTTTTAGAAAAAGCTTCAGCGCGTTTATCGGTAGGGATAAGACTTAAATATTTTCTGTACCAACCTTCAGAACGTTCGTATTGTTGATTATTTGCCAGCACCTCGGCATAGTTAAGAATCCATTCTGATTTTAATGGAGTCTGTCTCATCAGCTTTTCGTACCAGTAAAGTGATTCCTGGTAATTTTTGACCATCTTATAGCTTTGGGCCATCATTTCCTGGGCATTAACGTTGCCTGTATCTTTGGATAGTACACGGCTCAGTTCTTTGATAGCAGAAATATAGCGTAATGATTTGTATTCAGTAGTTGCCTTTTCCAATGCAATCTTATCATTAGACTGGGAGAAAGATGGAGCTATTCCAATCATTAAAAAGGGAACTGCAAGGAGCGCATTATAGATTCTTAATTTCATAATATTCTAAAAGTACCTTGGGGATAAAATTTTACTGCTTCCAAAACCAAACTCATATCTCAGCATTATTTCATGACTTCCGGAATTAAATGTTCTTAAACTGGTGGTGCTGTAATCATAGCTGTACCCAATTCTGAATTGAGGTGATGCTTGTATCTCTATTAATGCCGCTACATCTGCGCTTGTACGATATTGTGCGCCTATTCCTATCACATCCTTAATCCATAACGTAGCGTTTATGTCTCCTTCGATCGGGGCACCTTTAACACCTTTAATAAGAAAAGAAGGTTTAAGCTTAAACTCATCAGTCAAAGGAAATACATAGCCTGAGGAAAAGAAAAAATGAGGAGTTTGCCTGCTGTTAACATCAACGTTAGCTGATTCGGCGTTGGTTAATCTATTTTTCATTAGATTCTGTACCGACAGTCCGATAAAGAATTTGTCAGAATTGTAATATACGCCCGTTCCAAAATTAAACAGAATTTTATTTACGTTGGTTGCAAATGCGGGGTCGTAATTATTACCAGAATTCAAATCGACACTTGTATAATCGGCCCGGTATTGACTCACGCTTCCCTGAATTCCAAAAGCAAGCGTGCCTTCATCCATTCTAATCCTGTAGGCTACACTTAAAACGCCTCCGTTTGTTTGCGTTACCCCTAATTTGTCTGTTAAAAATTGAATTCCGACACCAAATCTTTTATTTAAAATTGGGGCATCAAAAGTCACTGTACCAGTCTTGGGGGCACCTTCAATACCAGTCCATTGGTTTCTAAACAGGGCAGTAGCAGACCCTACATTTCTGCTGCCGGCATATGCCGGATTAATTGCCAATGTATTAAACATATATTGAGTGTACATTGCATCTTGCTGAGCCGTTGCATTATATCCTATGAAACTTATACAGGAGATGATTATAATTTTTATAGTTCGTTTCATTTTATCTGTTGATTGTAATATATCCCACACGTTTATTTTCACCGGCTATTTGTATTATATAATAATAAGTACCCACTGGCAGATCTTCCCCAATTCGTATACCCTCATTACTTCTTCCGCTCCATGTATTTTGGTAGTCTTTCGAACGGAAGACACGATTTCCCCATCGGTTGAAGATCTCCAGATTGATCTTTTTACCCTGTGAATTTTCAATTACAAAGAAATCGTTAATGCCGTCGTTGTTTGGAGAGAAACCGCCAGGTATTTTTAGCAATTCCTTAGTCAGGGTAACAGGTGTAAGTACTGAAGGGGTTACATTTCCAGGTACATCCGGATCAGGGTTAAAGCCATTTGTAGACTGATCGGTAGTTATACTGCCGTTATTTGCAGACGCCCCCTCAGCTACGGCAAAGTTATTAAAGGTAGCTTTATCTTTATCAAGCACTATCTTCAATTGCATTTCTACAAACTCTTTACTCTTAGATTCTAAAGTGCTGGTAGGCAGCAGCAAATTCATATTAGTAACACCATTATACTGAGTGTTTACTTTAAGATTTCCTGTTGTAGATATGTTCAGTATTTCGAAACGTGCACCGGGAAAAGCCAAGGTCAAATTGTCTGTCAGACTTAAATTCTGTATAGCATAATCTCCATAATTAACCAATGTGAATTGATAAGTCAGGTTGAAGCTACCATCAATATTTTTAACATTGGAAAGCAGTGCCTTAGCAAGTCCAATTTTGGCGGGTGTTGTGACAGTAATGTTGACACTACCAGGTGACGACTCATTTCCATTTGCATCTTTAATGATGTAAGTGAAATCATCAGGGCCGCTATAGCCAGGATTTGGGGTGTAGATAGGTTGTCCTGTTATCGGGTCAAATGTTATGGTGCCGTTAGTTGGCGGCTTAACAATAATCACCGATCCACCGGGAGGCACGGTGATGGCAATAGTAATAGGCTGACCTGAATTTACAGGAACTGTAATATTTGGCGCAACAAGAATTACCGCCTGAGTAGGAGTAGATGGGCTCACGTCACCAGCTGTAATCGGGTCAGGCACTAGTCCCGCTGTAGAAACATCAGATGTGGTAGATCCGTCACCAACAGATCTACCAATTACGGTAGCAGTATTTAAGAAGGTTCCACTTTGCTGATTAACTGTAAGGGTTACTTCCAGTTCTACTGTCTCGCTTGTATTGGCTCCCAGGATACTGGATGAAAGCAACATTTCGGTAGAGGTAGCTCCGTTAAATCCGGGGTTTACCCTGAGAGTACCTGTGCTAGTAAGTTTTGTAATGGTAAAGATTCTGGCAGGAAAAGCTGCCGACAGGTTATCGGTCAAGCTAAGTTGGTTAATTGCAGCATCACCATAATTTTTCAAAGTGAAAATATAGGTCAATCTAAAACTGTTATTTTCTCCTTTTATACTTGATACCAGTGCTTTGGCCAATCCAATCTTTGCGGGTTTCACTACTGTTAAAGTTACTTTGCCGGGATTAGTTTCATTTCCATCTCCATCTTTTATGATGTAGGTAAAATCATCAGGCCCCGTATAACCCGGATTAGGGGTATAGATAGGTTTGCCAGTCAAAGGATCAATAGTAATTGTTCCATGTTTTGGTGGAGTGGTGATAATCACAGTTCCTCCAGGAGGAATTGTGATATCAATAGCTATAGGCTTATCCGTAGGTACTGTAACGGTGATATCAGGTACCTGTGTAGCGGGTGTCACCGTTACGACTACGATAATTGGATCAGATTCAACATTGTCTGCCGTTTTTAACCTGTAAGTAAATGAATCAGTTCCTGTATAGCCTGTAGCAGGTGTGTATACTGCATTCCCTCCGGCGTCGATCGTGAAAGTGCCATGTTCAGCATTGGTATTAATAGTTGGTGTTGTACCAACCTTACTCAGATCATTGTTTTTAATATTGATCGTTACAGGTTTATTAATTGGAGTTGAAGCATTATCGTTAGTTCCAACCGGTTTGACATTTACTGTTACAGATATTGGATCAGACTCTAAACCATTGTTGTCCCTTAGTACATAGGTGAATGTGTCTTTGCCTGCAAATCCTGGAGTTGGTGTATATATTGCCTCTCCAGTAGGATTAATAGTTACAGTTCCATGTGCTGGCGTTGTCTGGACTGCAGCAGTAGTACCTGTTTTACTGGCGTCATTGTCTTTGATTGGCATAGTAACAGGTACATTAGTAGGTGTAGTGGCAATATCTGGTGATCCTGAGGGTCTCACAGGTAGTGGCACTGCAGTTACCGTAACATTTATAGGGTCTGAATTTAGGCCATCTGCTGTTCTAAGCACATACGTAAAGACATCGTTGCCTACGTATCCGGAGTTAGGAGTATAGACTATGTTTGAACCGTTTACAGATACCGTACCATTAGCAGGGGTAGAATTGATCACAACGGTCGTGTTCACTTTACTCAGGTCATTGTTTTTTACATCTATAGTAAGTGGAGTATTTACGCTGAATATACCATTATCCGGGCTGCCTGAAGGTCTTACATTTACGGTAACCGTAATTGGGGCTGATTCCAGACCTCCACTATTATTTCGTAGCTTATAAGTAAAAGTATCTTTTCCTGAAAATCCATTTGCTGGGGTATACACAGGATCTCCACTACCATTTACCACTACAGTACCATTCGTTGGGTTGTCCTGGATTACAACAGTAGTACCTATTTTACTCACATCATTGTCCTTTACAGGGATAGTAACTGGAGTATTAGTAGTCGTGTTTGCTATATCAGCTGCACCAGTCGGCTGAGGAGTGACCGGCGTTACAGTTATGGTGATTGGATCTGAATCCAGGCCATCCGTGGTTCTTAAAATATATGTAAATGTATTTATGCCGTTAAATCCGGTATTTGGGGTATATGTAATGACTCCTGTAGCATTTACAACTACACTTCCGTTAGCAGGATTGCTATTGATAACCACAGTTGTATTAGCTTTACTAAGATCATTGTCTTTTACCGCAATTGCTTTAGGCGTATTTAAGTTATAGCCTTCATTGTCTGGACTTCCCACAGGTTTAACACTTATTACCACGTTAATCGGGTCGGATTCTAGTCCGTCTGCAGTTCTTAACACATAAGTTAAGTTGTCTTTTCCGGAAAAAGTGGATGAAGGAGTATATAATACTTCGTTAGCGGCATTTACAGAGATTGTACCATTTGCGGGTGAATTGGTAATAATAACGGTAGTTCCTGTTTTACTCAGGTCATTGTCTTTCACTGCAATGTTGATAGCCGTAGCAGCCGGGGTTGTAGCGTTATTATTCGTTCCTGTTGGCTTAACATTTACAGTAACAGTGATGGGATCAGATTCTAGGCCTCCACCATTTCGTAAGTTATAAGTAAATGTGTCTTTTCCTGAGAAGCCAGCTGCAGGCGTGTATACGGGAACCCCACTTCCATTTAAAGTGACAGTACCATTTGCAGGATTGCTACCTATTACGACAGTCGTTCCGGTTTGACTTGCATCATTGTCTTTTACCGGGATAGTGACAGGTGTATTGGTAGTTGTATTGGCCAGATCTACAGTTCCGGTAGGTTTGGTAGAAATAGGAGTAAGTGAGACAGTTATAGGATCGGAATCTAATCCATCAGTAGTTCTTAACAGATAGGTAAACGAATCGGTTCCATTAAAGCCTGTGGTGGGTGTATAGGTGACCACTCCGGATGGATTTACACTTACCGAACCATTGGCCGGGTTGGTATTAATGACTACAGTTGTAGAACCTTTGCTCAGGTCGTTGTCTTTAACAGCGATATTTACCGGTGTGTTTACGTTGTAACCTTCCATATCCGGACTTCCTACAGGTTTCACCAACACATTAACTGTGACTGCATCGGAACTTAGACCATCAAGGGTACTTAAGATATATGTAAATACATCCTTTCCAGAAAAACCAACCGCTGGAGTATATATTGCATTTCCTGCACTATTGAGTGATAACGTACCATTAGATGGAGTAGTGGATATATCAACAACAGTTCCCGCTTTACTTAAGTCATTGTCTTTTACCTGAAATGCTTTCGCTGCATTTGTAATAGTATTTACATAATCTATGGCACCTACTGGCTTAATAGTTATATTAACATTAATAGGGTCAGATTCCACGCCGTCCGCTGTGCGCAAGAGATAAGTGAAATTTTCTCTTCCAGAAAAACCGCTGTTAGGCAGATATACTACCATTCCATCCGGACTTGGAGTAGCTGTTCCGTTTGTTGGATTGGTGATTAAGATCACGGAAGTTCCAGCTTTACTTATGTCGTTATCTTTCAGCGGAATCACGACTGATGTATTTGGCAGCAGATTAATGGCATCAGGAGTTCCAATAGGTTTTACTGTAATATTTACGGTTATTAGGTCCGAATTCACGCCATCCGGAGTTTGAAGAAAATAATTAAAAGTATCTTTTCCTGAAAATCCCGGGGCGGGTATATATACAACATTCCCCGACCCATTAACGGAAGCAGTGCCATTTGACGGAGGAATATTTATGTTGACCGTTGTGCCCGTTTTGCCTAAATCATTGTCCTTAACAGGAATTATTATCGATGTATTTGTAATTGTATTTCCTGCATCTACCTGTCCTGTGGGTTTAACAATGACACTTACGGTAACCGGATCAGATTCATCACCAACTGAATTAGTTAATTTATAAGAAAAAGAATTCTTCCCGCTAAATCCTGTAACAGGTGTGTAGGTTATTGTCCCATCAGAATTAATTACTATACTGCCATTGGCAGGATCAGAAATTTTAAGGATATCAGCTCCATTTTTTTTGGGGTCGTTATCCAGAACACGAACTACAACAGGCGTATTCACAAGCGTTGTCGCAATGTCGTCGACTCCCACCAAGGCTTTATTGACAGATACGGTTACGGTAGCTGCATTAGATTCTGCACCATTTGTATCTTTGACAGTATATTTAAATACATCAGTCCCGGAGTAACCAGTGTTAGGGAAATAGGTTACTATCCCGGTAGTATAGTTTATCGACAATGTTCCATTTGGTGGTTGGGTTTGTATAATAATACTGGCTTTATTAATCGTGGGATTACCATCTTCATCAATATCATTATTAAGCACACCAATCGGAACTGAGGTGTTTAGTGATGTATTTGCCGCATCATTATAAGCGATTGGATTGCGGTTAACGGTAATCTGAACATCATCAGACTCCACACAACCAGCAGGTGAAGTAACCGTCCATCTAAATACGTAGGCTCCTCCAGTCAAGTTGTTGGCGGTGGTATTATATACCGTAGAAGATGTAAAAATAGCATTGTTAGGGCCAGAGATTTGAGTCCAAACCCCTGTATTCGGATTTGGATTGTTTCCCTGTAATACATAGCTTCCAGTTGAGGTGGTTATGTTAAGTAACTGATTAGTCCCCGCGTTTGTCGCTACTGGAGGGGCAGAATAATTTAATGTAATTGCAGCAGCAGTAGATGTTGCACCTCCAGAGTCCTTTACCGTATAGGAAATGGATGCCGTACCAGTGAATCCCGAAACCGGGACGAATTGTAAAATACCTGAAGAACCAACAGTGAAAGTACCTTTCCCGTTCAGAGCCAGTGTATTTTGAATGCCAGTTAAGGAAGGATTTAAGTCAACCGTAGTTTTGTCAATAGTTCGGTTAATTATCGTTCTGTCATTAGCCGTCACATCAATCAGCGCAGTTGTGCCTGAACAAAGATTAGCGATATCATTTATTGCTACAGGGTCCGAACTGTAAAGATCGATTGCCACATTTCTGATTTCATGAAAGTTTGTATTAGCCCCTGTAGATGATGCAAAGCCGTAACGCAGGTTTTCAGGTGCAATATCAGGATAATAATAGTTGTCAATGATCGTTGTGTAAACTATAGATGGGCCACCTTTAGCGATTTTAACATTAATGTTGTATCCCCCAGACGGATTTGGTATCAACTCTATGTAAACCCTTCTGTAAGAAGGGGAAGTAGGGTCAATAACCCTGGTTGTTCCATCGCCAACCAGAGAAACTCCTTTGATATCTGTTTGCTGAGATACTAGAAACCTATAATTATTAGGAGTCAGATCCGTTCCATTACCCTTACCTCTTAGCGTTATAGAGCCAGGGACCTGAGCAGTCCCACCTTGCCTTCCTTCATTTGGATTCGAAAAATTTCCAAATTCATCCAGCCCAATTGCTAAGTATCCTTTGCTAACGCCAGGGGATGTGGGTTGAGTTGTAGTGATCTGTGCATAGCCTAATGACCCGCCAAATCCTCCAATGGTGAAAGGGCTTGCCGTTGCATCAAAAAGGAAAAAACTTATCCCATCTGCTCCCGTTCCTCCGTAAATACAATATTCAAATTCTACTTTCAGACCATTGCTAGATGGAAAATCTGATGTGCTGTAAGCATAACCCTTTTGATTTAATGCTGCGTTTGTTAATCGTAAATATCCAGAACCACTAGCGTCAATCGGAGTACCTCCATTTGCTGAACTCCCGGAAGCAGTTAAAAATGCAGAAGGTGCCCCTCCAAAAAGGATTCCGCTAGCAGTTGAGCTCCTGAAACTTTCCGTATAAGGAAACTGAGCATAAGATGACGAAGTAATACCAAAGTAAAGAACAATAAATATAGAGAATCGTAAAATTTTAATCATAGTTTTTGGCTATATTGAATTGCAACCACCCTCTGAATATCCAAAAATAAGACCATTATAAGTAACACACCACCTAGAAGCATATTAAAATTAAATAAGATGCGATTGAAGTCGATTAAAATGCCATTTTTCGATAAAGCAATTGTAAGCTGATGGTTTAAAGATAGTGATTATCTTGCACACTGTGGAAAATAGTCCCAATAGCCGAAAGCTATTCTACGGTTAGCTCAGACTTTTACCCAGACCCCTCTTTGCGCATCATACTTCTTAATAATTTTTCCAGGATTTCCTGCCATAACACAAAATGCAGGAACAGATTTTGTAACTATACACCCCGCAGCGATAACTGAGTGCCTGCCAATGTTTACTCCTGCTGTAATGACGGCATTTGCAGCGATCCAGCAATCATCTTCGATAGTTATTACTGATGTACTGATTTTTTGATTGGCAATTGGAGAATTAATATCTTGATAACCATGATTAAGCCCGCTTATAACTACGTTTTGAGCGATTATAATATTGTTTCCTAGTTTAACGGGGCCTATAATGACGTTGCTCATTCCAATCAAAGTTCGATTTCCGATAATTACATCTCCCACTCCATTATTTATTGTGCTAAAATCCTCAATAATAGAGTATTCACCTAATTCGAATTTATTGAAAGGCATCACATCCATACGCGTCCTGCGTCTGACCTTGCTTCCTTTATTTCTTTTGTGAAAAAAGGGGTTAACAAACCATTTGATCCAAAGTCTTGGTCTGGCTTCATTCGTTGGAATAATCATCCAGTGCACTATGTTTTTCAATTTCGGATTGTCTTTTATTCTTTGTAGAAATGACTTCATTGTTTGAATCTATTATATGGTACAATATTAGTTTATTTTCAAGAAGAAATCTATATTTGAATTTTACCACCTCTATGTATGAAATGTCATAAATGTTGCTTGTTGTCGTTTTTTCTGATAATATCAGTTAGTCTTTATTCATATAATCTTAAGGCTCAAGAAAGTATATTGCAAGATATATCTTATTTATATGTAGAGAAACTAATTGCAACGGCTAAAGAAAATTATCCCAGATTGAAATCATTAGACAGCGAGATTGAAATAGCAAAAAAAGATTTAAATATAGCTAAAACATCCTGGCTTGATCCCTTTTCATTTCAGTATGTTAGTCGTTCAAACGATGCGAATGCAAATGCAGTGAATTTAACAACAGCTGATATTTTAACAGGATACCAATTTGGGATAAGTGTAAATCCGGGTTCTTTGTTATCAAAGCCAGGAAATGTAAAAAAAGCAAAAGAACAAATTAATATAGCTCGTTATAATAAAGAAGAGTATAACCTTACCCTTGAAGCTGAGGTTAAGAAGAGATATTTTGTTTATCTTCAATATAAGAATTCCCTGACTTCATTAAATAATATATATCTGGATGCTCAAAATAACTTTAATGTTGTTAAACTTGCATATCAGAAGGCTGAGACAACTCTCGAACAGTACAACGCAGCATCTACTACCTTTAGTCAGGCATATCAAACTAAACTACAGGGAGAAGCCAATTATGTATCAGCAAAAGCTTCATTGGAAGAACTTACTGTCAAGAAATTAGAAGAAATCAAGTAGATGGAGGAATTTAAAAAATTTTTAACGCTTATTAACAAGTATAAACTTTTGTTGGTAATAGTTCCGTTAATTACCGTAATCATTACTTTCTTCCTCGTTAGGAATCTCCCAAGTACATACGTTTCTCAGGCTCAGCTATCGACCGGCATCGCAGACGAAAAGCAAAATAATATCATAAATCAAATACTTCCTAATGATCAGGTTAATCAGGGCTTTAGTAATTTGATCGAAATGTTTAAAATGAAAAAGGTGTTAGATCAGATATCCTATCTGCTAATAATCCATGACCTTACTTCTAAAGAACCTTTTAAGACACCAAGCCCTTTACTTAATACATTAAATGCGGATGCCAGAAAACATGCCATCGAGGTGTATACTTCAAAATACAACAATAGTGAAAGCCTTAACTTAAATGATGAGGATCAGAATGGACTTAACAGAGTCCTTGAATCTATGGACTACCATAGCCAGGGCATATCGGGTAAAGTCCAGGTTTTTCGTTCAGGAAACAGTGATTTTTTGATTGTGCAGTGCGAAACTGAAAATCCAAAGCTATCCGAATTTATAGCCAATACGCTCTCTCAGGAATTCATTAAATACTATTCTCTGGTAGTGAGTCAAAATCAATTAAAAGCCAACACCTTTTTAAGCCAACTTCTGGTTAAGAAAACAGATACACTTTCAAAAAGAATGACGGATTTAAGAAGCTATAAGATTAAGAATAGGGTATTAAATCTTGATGAACAATCCAAACAACTTTACACAAATATTCTGGATTTTGATAATAAGAAGCAGGCGGCCATACAAAACACTTCCTCTTATGCGGGCGCATTGAATGAAATTGATAGAAAATTCAATCCTGAAGAACGTAAATATATTGAGGCAGCGATTTCAAAAATCAATCAGGATATAGTTGCCACCAAGAATGAAATTAGTGGAGTTTATGAGGCCTATCTTCAATCAGATTTTGAACCAAGATATAAATCATCGCTTGACTCTCTTCAGAGAATCCTGAATCAGGAAATTCATAAGTCATCAGATCAATACCTTTTAAATCCGTTAACCACAAAGCAACAGTTGGTTTCAGAAAAAATAAGACTGGAAATAGAACTAGACCTTTCCAGATATTCTATCAATGCCCTTGAACGTGAATTAGATAAGTTAAATGCGCAATTTGATATGCTAGTTCCAAAAGAGGCTGAAGTGCAGGCATTGGAAATGAATATAGATATAGCTACCAAGGAATATACAGAAATCTTAAGTAAGTATAACGAAAGTAGTTTGGAGTCAGCGTTTTCAAACAAACTAAATTTAATTCAACCAGCTGTTCCCGGGCAGACAAAGCCTTCCAAAAAGATGCTGCTGGTCATCTTAAGCGGACTCTTCAGTGTATTTTTTTGTCTGTTACTGTTATTCGCCTTATACTTCCTGGACAATTCCATAAAAGCTCCAATTGAATTGGCAAATAGAACAGGACTTCCTGTTTTAGGTGTATTAAATGATGTGCAGCTATCATCACTTAGCTTGAGGGAGATTTGGGACTCCAAATCAATTTCTCCGGAATTGATGATGTTTAAAAATCAACTCCGCTCTTTGCGAAATGAAATTGAGAATGATCTTTCAGGGCGTGTGCTTACAGTTAGCAGCCTTAAGGGCCATGAGGGTAAAAGTTTCATTATCATGAATCTAGCTGCATCTTTGGTTATTACATCAAAAAGAGTATTAATTATTGATGGAAACTTTATCAACTCGAACCTGAGTAAAGAATATACTTCAGAAATTTTTCTGGAAGATTTTTTTACAAATCAGGTTAAATTGCCGAATGTTGAAGACAGCGCAGTCATTTCGATATTGAAGAACCGCGGTGGAGACAATTCTTTATTGGAAATAGCGACTGAACAACAGATCAAAGAGCGATTTGATTTGTTAAAAAATGTTTTTGATATTATTCTTATTGACACCGCGGCGACTGAAGCAAGCAATCAATTTAAAGAATGGGTGTCACATTCCGATGGTATATTAGGTGTGTTTAAATGCGGAAGAGCATACAATAGAGAGAATTCAGCTTATATTAAGTACTTTAGAAGTACTGGCTTATTTAAAGGTTGGGTAATGAACAAATACTAATATGTCAAACATGGTTGATATCTTTTGGTTGCTATTGCAAATTACTGCAGGTTATAACCTGATATTGCCACTTTTGCTATTTCTTCTATGGAAAATATTCAGTAAGACTGACAAAGGCGTTGCTAATCAGTATGATATACATGAAATTGACTACGCTATTGTCGTTACAGCATATCAAGAAACACACACCTTGGCAGCTGTGGTGGATTCAATATTAAATAGTAATTATTCAAAATATTTAGTTTACATCGTCGCCGATAACTGTGATATTTCAGAATTGAAATTTAATGATCCTAGGGTATTTGTATTGAAGCCTCCATCTACCCTGGCCAGTAATACCCGATCTCATCAGTACGCAATCAATAACTTTAGACGTGAGCATGAATATATCACTATTATTGATAGTGATAATTTGCTTCATCCGGAATATATAAACCAATTGAATAAAGTTATCAATAATGGATTTATTGCGGTTCAAGGACAGCGAAAAGCTAAAAACCTGGATACAGTATTATCCAGATTAGATGCGATAAGAGATATTTACTATCATTTTTATGACGGAAGAATCTTGTTTGATCTTGGATCTTCAGCTACCCTTTCCGGATCTGGTATGGCTTTCCGGACTGATCTATATAAAGAATTTTTAGCTGAATACAACGTCAGTGGTGCCGGATTTGATAAGGTACTCCAATATTTCCTATTAAGAAAGGATTTGAGAATTGCTGTTTCGGAAGATGCTATCGTATATGATGAAAAAACTTCAAAAGCTGACCAATTAATTAAACAAAGATCCAGATGGATCAATACCTGGTTTAAGTATTTCAAGTATGGATTTTCCTTGGTTGGCTTGGGAATAAAAAACTTCAGTATTAACCAATTACTGTTCGGAATAACTTTATTAAGACCCCCATTGTTTATTTTTATTATTTTGTCCGGCTTGTTTATGATCATAAATATATGGGTAAGCATCACCTATTTTTTCATGTTTTTTGTTGCTTTTACTTTATTTATTTTAAGCTTTCTAATTGCATTATATAATTCAAAGGCGGACAAGATTTTTTACCATTCATTGTTGAATATTCCCCGCTTTATGGTGCTTCAGCTAGTGTCATTAGTTCAAAGTAGAAATGCAAATCAGAGGTCTGTTGCCACGAAACACTATCATAGCGAGATCATTGATAAACCTAATGGGAAAGAAAAGAGATGAGAGTAGACCCTTCCAAAATAAGAAAAGATAAGAGTACGAAGGAATTGATTGAGGACCTGACTAAATATTTGGCCTTGCTTTTAGCTTTTGTGTCAGTTTATTATTTTTTTATCAAGTTATTGTTTTTATAATGAGCGCCGTTAACCAAACTATAGTTTAATCTAATTTGTATGTGGAAGGATTTTAGTTTGTTTAATCATGTTTCCCAGTCCTCAGTATTTGCCGTACTTCTCCTGTTTTCTCTCTTAAATGCATTTCTTCTGGTCAATTATGGCTTGGTCATGAGTGTAGCATTGATCATTCTCCTTGTGGCTTTTCCCATTATGTATTTTGTTGTGGTTTATCCTAAAGTCGGGATTATGACTCTCCTCATTGTTTCTTATATTTTGATGCTGATTATCAGGATCGGGGTTAATTTTCCTTTAGGAACATTGATAGATGGCCTGCAATTTCTATTGATCCTGGGTTTTTTTATTGCGCAAAAAAGAAATCCAGACTGGGCCATTTATAAAAATCCGATCACATTTATTATTATACTTTGGGTTGTTTACAATCTGCTGCAAGCCCTAAATCCTGTTGCAGAATCTACATTGGCCTGGCTTTATACGATAAGATCTACGGCGATAGTCATGTTGATGTACTTCGTTTTTATGTACCATATTAAATCCATTAAATTTATAAGATTAATTTTAAATGTATGGATAGGGCTGGCTTTTTTTGCCGCTGCTTATGCATTTAAGCAAGAGTATTTCGGGTTTTTTAAATTTGAGGAAGATTATCTGGCCTCCGACCCTTTGATTATGTCCCTTTTGTTTATAGGAGGACAGTGGCGTAAATTTTCAATATTCTCAGATCCGGTTGCATTTTCCTTTAATATGGTTATCGGTGCTGTTTTTTCCATAGTAATGCTTACCTCAGATATTTCGGTACAAAAAAAGATTTTGTACGGATTCTTGGCCATGTTTTTCGCCTTAACTATGGTTTATTCAGGTACCAGAGCAGCATATGTGCTGATACCTGCTGCACTTCTGCTTTTTATAGTGCTGAAGTTAAATAAAACACTCTTATTTGTTTCTGCTATCGGCTTGTTTTTCTTTTTGATATTGATAAATATTCCAACTTCAAACTATAATTTATATAGGTTTCAGACGGCATTTAAACCATCCGATGACGCATCATTTAATGTACGGAAAGTGAATCAGAAAAAAATCCAGCCCTATATACAATCACACCCTTTTGGAGGAGGCCTTGGTGCTACAGGAACATGGGGGGAAAGATTTTCCCCAAATTCTTATCTGGCTAAATTCCCGCCGGATAGTGGCTATGTAAGGGTTGCAGTGGAGTTAGGTTATGTCGGATTATTTTTGTTTTGTACCTTAATGTTTATCATATTGGCTACGGGTATCAGCAACTACTATCTGATTAAAGATCCTGAACTAAAAAACTATTGTTTAGCAATGACGCTCATTGTATTTGCACTCCACATTGGTAATTATCCTCAGGAAGCATTAGTTCAGCTTCCAACAAATGTGTATTTTTACTTATTTGTCGCCCTGATAAACATTACACTTAGATTGGATAGAAAGATTCAGTCAGATAAATTATTGATCAATGATAATTAGAGGAAAGAATATCGTTATTGTTGGGCTGCAGCCATGGGACACAGAAATTGGCAGTAATTGTAAAAACATTGCTTTGGAATTTTCTAAGCATAATAAGGTACTGTATGTTAATTCTCCAATGGATAGAATTACCAGTCTTCTTAGAAAAGACGATCATGCCGTTAAAAAAAGACTGGATATTTTAAAGACCAAGACAAAAAACATAGAACTGGTTCATCCCAATCTATGGATATTTTATCCTGATGTGATTATTGAATCAATAAATTGGATCAAGATTAATTTTGTCTTTGATATATTAAACAAATTAAATAACAAGAAGCTTGCTGGTGCTATCTTACGTGCAGTTGAAAAACTGGGTTTTGAAGAATTTATTTTATTCAATGACAATGATATCTTTAGAAGTTTTTATCTCAAAGAATATCTAAAGCCTTCACTGAGCATCTATTACTCCAGAGATTACCTGCTGGCGGTTGAATACTGGAGGTATCATGGTTCCAGATTAGAGCCTGTTTTGATGTCAAAAAGCGACATTTGTGTGGCTAATTCTGCCTATCTTGCTGCAATCTGTAAAAAATACAATACCAATTCATATGATATTGGACAGGGATGTGAGGTAGATATGTTCCTGGATGCCGACAAGCAGCCAATGCCTACGGATATGACAGGTATTTCTCAGCCAATAATAGGGTATGTTGGCGCGCTTCAATCTCTCAGATTAGACATAGAGATACTAATGCATTTGGCAGTTGAAAGACCCGAGTGGAAGATTGTGCTGGTAGGGCCTGAAGATGAGGATTTTAAAAATAGCGATTTACATAGACTTGAAAATGTACATTTTATAGGATCGAAAAACCCGAGCGAGTTACCTTCATTTATCAATTCATTTACAATATGCGTAAATCCTCAGCTCTTAAACGAAGTGACTATCGGTAATTATCCAAGGAAAGTTGATGAGTATCTAGCGGTAGGAAAGCCTGTTGTGGCAACTAAAACCGAAAGTATGGATCTTTTCTCGGGATATGTTTATCTTGCCGATACAAAAGAACAATATGTTGATTTTATCGACCTCGCGTTAAATGAGGATAATTCTGAATTGACCAGATCCAGGAGGGAATTTGCTTCCGGACACACCTGGGAAGCAAGTGTTCAGAAAATCTATGATGCAGTTAGTAAATTATGGGGTATTGCTTGTAGTTAATAAATATGAATAGAACAAGATCAGCCTTTATAGGAGCTATATCCTCACAAGTTTTTACCATAGTTGCCATCTTAATAAATTTGGTTACAACCCCATTTATACTCCACCATCTTAACTCGTCGATTTACGGGTTGTCTATCATCATTTTTCAGATAACTACTTATCTTGGAATGTTTGACTTCGGACTCACCGCAGGAGTAGAACGATTTTTGGCGGGTACACGAGGTGATAGTGAAGAGGAGAAAGGCAAAATTCAACAGATTATTTCCACATCATTTGTAGTTTATGCCCTCATGGGGTTGTTAGTTGTAGTAGTTGGAAGCATATTTGCACCATTTGTAGGCGATTTCTTTAAGGTACCTGTTAATTTCAGCGACGATGTTCAAACAATTGTTGTAGTATTATCTATCCTGGTCGGACTTCAATTTTTACTTCGGGCAGTTTCTGGAATTTTCTTTGCGCACCAGCGCCAGTTTTTATCCAATACACTCTCTTTCATACTCAATATAAGTAATATCATTTTCACTGTTTTTTTTGTTTACCTGGGCTATGAGCTATGGAGTTTTGTTTATGCTCAAATACTTGTTTTCTTATTTAATACGATGCTGACATTGTTCTTTTTTAGGAAACATTATGGATATATCAAGTTTAAAATAGCTGATTTCCAGATGTCTCTTCTGAAAGATATGTTCTCATACGGGTTCTATCTGTTCATTATAGGGATTGCGGTCCAGATTGTATTTCAGACAGACAGAGTGATTATTGGTTCAATTGTTTCTTTATCTGCGGTATCCATTTACGCTTTGACATCAAAACTACCGGAAATGGCTTCACAATTGATATGGAAGATAACGGACAATTCTTTTCCCGGTATGGTGGAATTGTCAAAGCAGACAGAAACCAGTCCGTTTCTTATCGTACACAATAAATTGATGAAGCTTACAATTTCCCTTTCTACCTCAGCTTTTTGGATAATATGTGCCATAACAGCACCCTTTATAACCCTTTGGGTGGGGAAGGATTATTTTGCTGGTCAGAATTTTATTTTCATGATATCTTATTTGTATTTAATTCAACTTACCTTCATACATGTAAGTTCAATGTGCCTGAATGGCGCGGGAATCGCTCGTCAGCTATCATTGATGTCCATACTCGAAGCTGTTATTAATCTCGGTCTATCTATTTATTTGGCGAAGACCATGGGTTTAATCGGGGTTCTTATAGGTACTATATCTGCAGGATTATTAACCTCGTTCTGGTATGTTCCTTATCTAACCAGTAAGTTTATGAAGATTTCAGTAAAATCATATATTTTCTCCTTATTGAAACCAATTTTATTCTGCTCTGTTTTTGACGGAGTAGTCTATGTATTATTCAGAGGTTTTTTTACTAAAATTAATAACTGGATAGAGTTTGTATTATATTCAGGTATTTTTTCCTTGTTAATTTTAATTCCTTTAGTTTGGTACAATAAAGATATGTTAAATGACATAAGACAAAAACTCATTAGAAAATCTGCCGCTTAATTTTAATAAACAAATGGAATCTAAAACAAACCTACCTTTGATCTCAATTATAATGCCTGCTTATAATTCTGAAAAGCTGATTGAAGATTCTATCAATTCTGTAATTAGTCAGACTTATCCCAACTGGGAGCTTATTGTCATTAATGACGGCTCGTCTGACAGTACCGCTGATATTGTCACTGGAATTGCAGCGACAGATAGCCGTGTTAAATTATTCAATCAGAAAAATCAGGGTATAGGCGCCAGTAGAAATAACGGTTATGGGTATTCTTCGGGCAGTTGGATTGGATTCTTAGATCATGATGATCTATGGCATCCACTCAAGTTGGAAAAGCAAATGTCTGCTGTTTCAAAGGACCCCGGAATAGATGTAGTATTTTCCAACGGTTGGTTTTTTTACAATAATGATTTAAGCAATGTGACGGACTACCGGACATTAATTGGGACATTTAAACCCGAAGACCTCTACCTCAGGCAATTGGAAGAAAATTATATCGCTACACTGGCTGTCATTGTCAAACGGGACATTATCGATAGGATAGGTCCCTGGGAGGAAGGAAAGCTCATTCAGGGATGTGATGATTATGATTATTGGTTTAGAATGGCGATTCAAAAGGCAGTTTTTCATAGCGTAGAGGACCAACTTTTTTACTACCGCAAGCATGATAGCAATTATTCTAATAATGCGGTTAAAATGCTTACCGCCGAAGGCTATGTGTTATTAAAAAACTATGATACTTCAATCTTAAATTCCAAAGGTAAAGTTGTAAAGTTTGAGAAGAAGATCCATTCTGTTTTACTGGATCTTATTAGAAATGGTGAAGTTGAACAGACAAAGAACATTCTTGTCCAGTTGATGGTACTTATCCCATCGCGCTATATTAATGCCGCATTGAAAATTTTTAAGGTATTAGGACTTAAATCCTACTGGATAGTAAGGATTTTATTTAAGTCAGAAAGGAACTTTAAAGTATGAGGTGGATTGATAATTTAAAAGAATATATAAGAACAGTCAGAACACGATTGTATATATCAAAGAATTTTCCTGCAAGTAAGGCAATTACAGTGTCACATGATTTTTCCATGGGTAAGAATAATCTTTTTAAGATCTCATCCCATTCTGAAATCCAAATTCATTCATCGGTCTCAATTAGAAATTTCTGTAGTATAATAGTAGAAGATTCTGCTAAGCTGGTAATTGAAAGAAGAGTATTTATGAATAACTACTGTTCACTAAACTGTCTGGAAAGCATCAGGATAGGTGAAAACACCATCATAGGGGAGGGTGTAAAAATATACGACCACAACCACAAATATGTTACTAATCCAGATTTTAAAGTTCATCCAGATCTGTTCTCAACCGCTCCTGTTACAATTGGTAAAAATTGTTGGATAGGAAGTAATGTAACCATATTGAAAGGTGTGGAAATAGGTGACAATGTTATAATAGGAGCCAACTGTCTTATATATAAATCTATTCGAGGCAATAGTATTGTAAAGTCAAAAGCAGAGTTAATCATAGATTCCATCTCTTAAGCACATATTAATGAATAAACACATAAATATAGTTTTTACAATTGATGAAAATTTTGTACGGCATTTTTCAGTCGCCTTAGTTTCTGTTCTGGAAAATAACAGAAACCTTGACCTCCATATCTATGTAATCCATGACATTGTCAATCCTGAAAAATTACATTCAACAGTTGATTTTTTCAAGGAAAAGTACAAGTTTTCTATTGAGTTTTTAACACTCGATAATTCCCTGCTCGCAGATTATAAAGTATCTCTTCATCTATCAAAGGCAGTTTATTTCAGATTGTTTCTCGCAGAAATTCTCCCGGTAGATATTGACAAGATTTTATTCCTTGATGCAGACCTGGTTGTAACTGGCTCGCTCACAGAATTGGCTGATTACTGCTTTGCAGATGAGGCTTTACTCGCACAAGATGATATAGAGTTGGATATAAATATCAAACGTCTGAATGACATGGGTTTCCCAGTTAAGAAATATTTTAATGCAGGAGTCATGCTCATTAATCTTAAATTCTGGAGGTCAGGGGACTATTCAAAGAAACTGCTTGAAATAGCAAATATGTACATGGACAAATTGAGTTGGTGGGATCAAGATATTCTAAATATCTGTTTTTATGATAATTGGAAGTATTTTGATAAAACATATAACGCGCTTCACTTACGAAGGAAGCTGATAAAACTCCCCATTATCATTCATTATGCCGGGCCCTCAAAACCATGGCAATATATGAACGGCAATCCGTACAAATCTTATTATTGGAAATACCACAAACTAACACCATTCAAAAATATTCCAATTGAAGGGCGTACACTAAAAAACATCTGGTGGAAGAACTATGTTGGTTTTAAAATCTTATTAATTAACACATTTACAGATAAAAACTATTAGCGTGGCTGAATGCAAGTAGCTCATATCATATTAGCACACAAAAGTCCTGAACAGCTCCGGCAACTGGTGAAAAGTCTTTACCATAAGGATTCATACATCTATATTCATATCGACCTAAAATCGGATATCAGTGATTTTGATACAATCAAAGGCTGCAGCAATGTTTATTTTGTTAAAAAAAGAGTGTCTGTCCACTGGGGAGGGTTCAGCCAGGTCCGGGCGGTACTTAACAGCATGTCGGAAGTGATTGAGGCAGATAAACCATTTCTATATGTAAACCTGTTAAGCGGGCAGGATTACCCAGTCAAAAAGCTCAAAGACTTTTATAAATATCTGTCAGATCATCCCAGATCTGCATTTATGGAATATATTGATGACACCAATAGCATCTGGCTTAAGGAGGCCCACAATAGACTTAGCCAGTATCATTTCACGGATTTAATGTTTCCTGGCAAATACAAAATACAGAAAATAGTAAATGCAATTTTACCAAAACGAAACGAACATTCTAATTTTCAAATCGTTGGCAGGTCTCAATGGTTTACGATTGACATAGATAGTGTAAGGTATATTTTAAATTTTGTCAAAAGAGAAAAAGACATAGTTGCCAAGTTTAAATTCAGCTGGGGTGCTGATGAATTGTTTTTTCAAAGCATTCTCTACAACTCTCCACTTAAAAGCAGATTAATAAATAATAATTTAAGGTATATTGATTGGTCTGAAGGAAGCGCAAGCCCTAAAACATTAACATTATCAGATTTAAAAAAAATCAAACTATCCGACTGTTTTTTTGCAAGAAAGTTCGACGATAAACCGGAAGTATTAAACTATATTGATCAAAATATCTTATGTTAAATATGAGACCAGTAAATATTCCGTATCATATCGCAAGGTACATCACTAACCGTACTTCCCATGAGGAGATGTGCGTGGAAGCAATGATTGGGTATAAATCGCTGAGTAAAGGCATGCTTCCGGAGGTCTCTATTGTCATTCCCGCATATAATGAGGAAAGTAATATTGTGCCCACTTTAACTTCACTTTGCCAAAACAGGACAGGCAGAAGCGTAGAAATAATCGTGGTTGACAACAATTCCAAAGACCGGACCCATGAATTGGCAAAATCATGTGGTGTGACCTGTATTTTTCAACCTCTTCAAGGCATTACATTCGCAAGAAATATGGGATTGTCTCACGCAACGGGCAAATACATACTAAACGCTGATGCGGATACAATATATCCGGAAGATTGGATAGAGCTAATGGTACAGCCACTCGAGGATGCTGGCATAGCACTTACTTATGGTCGGTTTGCCTTGATACCGATCGGTGCGACCGGACGTTTGACATATTTTTTTTACGAGTACTTTGCGGAATTTTCCAGGTGGATCAATAAGAAATTCAAAGAGGAATCTGTCAATGTTTATGGTTTTAATTCTGGATTTCGCAGAGAGCAGGGATTGCTGGTTGACAGTTTTGATCATCCTCCCGGTACAAATGAAGATGGGTGGCTCGCATTAAAGTTAAAGACAAAAGGTTTTGGGAAACTCCACCTGGTGACTGATGTAAAAGCTTTGGTCTGGACAACTGACAGAAGGATCCAGTTGGACGGGGGATTATGGAAAGGATCGGCTAAAAGAATAAAACGGATGTTGAGCTAATATGTTGTAAATTTGTTCCCGATCTGAAGAAGTATAGTAATAATAAAATCCGATGGCATCAACAGATAACATTACCATTGTAACAGCAACAGACAATCATTATATGGTCTTGCTTGCTGCATTAATAAAGTCAATTGAGATCAATCACACTACTGAGCAGTATATTGATTTTTATATTGTTGGAGATAAGTTATCCAAAAGGAATATCAATAGACTAAACGCTTCCGTCAGTTCAGATAAAATTATTGTTCACTGGCTGGAAATGGATAAAATCATTCCGGAAGGAATGAACCTCCCAAAGGATAAAAGCTCGTATCCTTCAAATATTTACATGAGATTGTTTATTCCGTATTTCTTACCTGCTGGAATCGATAAGATAATTTATCTTGATGTTGATATGATTGCATTAAGAGATGTAAGTGAACTATGGACAATCGATATCGGCACTAACATAGTAGGAGCGGTTCAGGACCTGATAAAAACTGTGGGTGACCCTCAAGGGGGGATTGGAAACTACCATGAGCTTGGAATGGATAAAAATGCCAAATATTTTAACACGGGCCTTTTGATAATAGACAGAAAAAAATGGCTTGATTATGGTGTCACTGAGAAGGTTTTGCATTGCGTTGAACTCAACACAAATTTTGCGAGCCTGCCAGATCAGTATGGGCTTAATGTGGTATTATATAAAAAGTGGCACGAATTAAACCCTCTATGGAATACGTATTCCAGTTTGCCGGTAAAAAGTCCGTATATCATCCATTTTTTCCACAGAAAGCCTATTTACAAAACCTATGATAAAAATCAGGAATACAAAGAGATCTTTTATCAATTTTTAGGTCAGACACCCTGGAAAGATTATAAACCTGTTAACGAGTGGAAGAGGTATGTCAAAAAGCTAATGAATGTTATCCAAAAGAAACTTAGCTTTTCCAGGTAATCCATCCCTATTAGTTTAACAACGCTAAATATTTCCTTTTTTCAATTCCTTAACCGCAAAGTCGCATGCTCTGGCGGTCAAAGCCATGTAAGTTAGTGAGGGGTTTTGAGAGGCAGAGGAGGTCATGCAACTTCCGTCTGTAATGAAAACATTATTAACAGCATGCAGTTGATTATTCCCGTTAAGAACAGAATTTTTTGGGTCTCTTCCCATTCGGCATGTCCCCATTTCATGAACCGTTGCCCCACCTGGTTTTCTATAGTTGAAACTATTGACACCCTTAAATCCTGCTGCAAGAAGCATTTCCTGTGATGTGTCCATGGCATCATCCATCATTTTATGTTCGTTGTCTTTAAAAGAAAAATCAATCACTATCTGAGGAAGGCCCCATTTGTCCTTTTTTGTAGCATGCAGGCTAACTGTATTGTCTTTATATGGAAGACATTCGCCCCAAGCCGCCATCCATACAGTCCAGGGCCCCGGTGTTGTAATATGTTTTTTAAAGCTTTCTCCAAAACCATTAGCTTCCATGCTATTTTGCCATTCCTGCCTTTCCCCATCTCCATGGATGTTATAGCCTCTCAGGAAGTTTAAACCAGAATTAGGCATTAGGTTTCTAAAGCGAGGTATTATAAATCCGCATGGCCTTCTTCCTTTATAGTAACGATCCTGAAACTGCTCATGGGTTCCATATGCACCTGCGGAAGAGTGATGGTCCATCAGATTATGACCTAATTCACCACTGTCATTACCCAGTCCGTTTGGAAATCGGGTAGAGGTAGAATTTAATAATAATCCGGTGGTTGCGATAGTTGAGGCATTGACAAAAATAATCCGAGCATAGTATTCAAAGCTTTCTCCAGTCAGCGTATCCACAATCCTCACACCAATTGCTTTTTGTGATTTTGAATCATACAAAATCTCCGACACGATAGCATACGGACGCAAAGTTAAGTTCCCAGTCTCAAATGCAGCAGGGATAGTGCTGCTATTGCTGCTGAAATATGCACCATAAGGGCAACCCCTCGAACATAAATTCCGATTTTTGCATGGCTGCCTGCCGTCCAGATTTTTCGTCAGATTAGCAACTCTTGCAATAGTTAATAATCTGTTCTGATCACTTTTTCTAATAGAGTCTGCCAGGTGATTTTCTATGCAATTCAGTTCCATAGGAGGTAGGAAATGTCCATCCGGCAGGTGTGCCAATCCCTCTGCCCGGCCGCTTACTCCAATGAATTTCTCAACATAATCGTACCATGGTGCAATTTCTTTGTACCTCAGGGGCCAGTCTACAGCAATCCCCTCTTTTAAATTCGCCTCAAAATCCAGATCACTTAAGCGGTAGCATTGCCTGCCCCAAGTCAATGATCTCCCACCTATCTGATAACCTCTTACCCAGCTAAATGGCTTCTCCTGAACATAAGGATGGTCAACATCGCTCGCGAAAAAATGTTTATTACTTTCATCAGCATATTGTGAGCGTAATGGGTTAGCCTGAATTTCCTTGTCAGTTTTATTCAGACGAAACTTAAAATCCCAGGGGTTAAGGTTTGCAGTACCATAATCAGTTATATGCTCAACATTTCTTCCCCGCTCAAGTAAAAGGGTTTTTAAACCCTTTTTACACAACTCCATTGCGGCCCATCCGCCACTGATGCCGGAGCCGATCACTATGGCATCAAATGTTGCAGCTACCGTGTTGCCCATGATTTTTGATTTTGTTGCAAAATAACGCATCCATCATACCTTACAGGAAGGTAATCATAAGCAAGGCCAATCGTTGCACCTAATTTTGAAGTACAGTAGCCCTCAACGGCCAGTTCTTTAAATTTAACGATGAATGGTTTCCCGAGGATTTTATTATTGATCTTGTTAATAATATTATATCTGAATTTTGCATCCTTTTCAAAATAAGTGAGGATTTGGATCTGTTCCTGATGGGAGCATTTCAAGAAAGAATGATGGTAGTTGTTTAGGCAATGCAATTCGAATCGTTCCAATCCATTGATGAAGCTGTTTTGCGTTTTTATGTCAGTACAAAACTCAATCATTCCTAATATAAAATCTTCTACTTTTACATCTTTTGCCCCGGGAGTCTCGGTTCTGGGAATCATTATTTCGGCAATTTCAGCAATAAGTGATTTCTTTTTATGCAACAGCGAAAGATTCGGATTGGAAATAATATTTATCCATTTGTAAATGAATAAGTACGATACCAATGCTGATATCAGCATAAATATGGCCTTTAATGCGCTTCTTCTACCGATCATCCGTATAATCCTACTGCATTGATATATTTTACAATATCAATGCAGTGAAGATAAAATAATTATGTATTATTTGCTAATAAATAAGAGCGATTCATTGGTATTCCCTTTTACGGAGATGTCGTACCAATTTGTATATTTTGTACCACCTGATAACGCCCATTCTACAAAATTCATATATGCCAGGGTTATAGAAGTATGTTCTTTCGGATAGACAAAAGTGCCATAGATATCTAATGCAAAAGGTCTGTTTGTTTCAGTAAGGTAGTAACGTGCTTTATCAGGACTAGAATTGTCAGAACCCGTTCCAAGCAAGTTCAAATTAGCAAGCGAAGTAGGCTCATGGTTTACCAAATGAACTTCTTTTCCGCGATCAAGGTTACTGATCATAAACGGATTGAACGGAGCCGTTGTGGTAAACTCTTCAGAAAGAGGGGAAGAAAATTGAATGGATAACGTGATGTGCTGTCCATTTATGGTTGGCGCACCACTTAAAGTATTAACGAAACCTGCTGTACCACCAAATACCGCTCTATGATTGTCAAAGGGAATTACTACAGCTTTTGCTTGCCCGGCTTCAACACCATTCCCATCCAATTTGATGTATCCTGAAGACAAATTGTATCCAGATACACTGGATATAGCTGAAGGTTGTATAGGTAATTCCAGTCCAAATCCATTCTGCATGGATGCACCTGCAGCCAGCGGCTTGAATTCTGCCGTCAGGTCCACAACCCCGTTAGATGAGCTCATCGCAAACTTATAACGGTAACTAATAACGAGGTCATTCAAATCATAATCTCCTTCATTAGGCCATAGATCTTCGAAAGCTGTGGTACCCCAGATCGACTGACTTGGATAGTACCTGTCATAAGCACGTTTTTTGTCGTCAGGATACTCATCCAGATCGTCAGAAATTCCATCTCCATCCCTGTCTTCAATTTTTTCATCAAGAAAAGGAATATCAAGTGGTGAAATTGCTTCTACAGGGTTTGATTGTGCGTACACTACTAAATCATTAAAATCCTGGTCACTTCCATATCCCTCTCTTCTGTCGATATCTTCAAATCCGATTAAGAAAGTTTTTTGAGGGGCATTATTTAGTAGCACATTATGTCTTTTAAGCTTTGCATTTTCCGGATTCAAATCTTCATTCGAATAGAATTTAGTCGCTGATGTACTGAACGTTTTATCGGTATAGGCATTTTGAAGTAACACAAACCCAAGTGATACACCTGCCGGAAACCTTCCTATCTTAACTTTATCACCCATTCGCATACTACCAGTTCCTGTATGACCTGCCAATGATGCGTTAGGGAATATCATATGTACGGTGTCGATATCATTCTCAGAAAGTGGGGGATGGCCAGTAGGATAAGTATAATAGCCAAAGGAATTACGGTAGTCAGCACCTTCATGCACAAAAGTTATCCACACATCAGAAAGTTTGGTAATTGTTAAATTCGACGGTGATTCAGTACTAATGTATTTGGATTTAACATAATGTGATTCAGGTAATGAATTGTTTATCCTGGCTTTTAATTCATCCCAATCTATGTCATCTTTTGGATATAGATCTTTCGGACGCCCAAGGTCGTCGTAGTCATTTGCATCGTAAGCAAACACTGTGCTTCCTCCTGCATTTAGAATTCCTTTTTTTGCAGAAAGCTTATTTTTTCTTGAAGGTTTTGCTGTGTTTGTTCTTTCAATTACGACATTTCCACTTGCACCGGATTGTCCTCCGATTATTGCGCTTACGGTATTGTTTTTAGCATATAACTTTACATTCCTCATTAATCCAAAATATGCAGGATCAACTACTAATGTATCCATAAAAGAAGGAACCGTCAGCGTTGTTTTTATGTAACCATTATTGTCAGACATGACTTTCGTTAATTCTGATCCCTTTTTTAAGTTTGAAGGGTGATAAACGGAAACCAGCACGCTTTTCATTGGCTTGTCAGTCGATGATATAAGTCTTACATTAACATCAATTTTTTTAGTCGAAGAATAGTCAAATCCATCTGGAGCTGCTTTCAACCCGTCTGGAATAATTTTGTCTGAAGCTATGTCTGGTTGTTTCTTGCAACTTGTAACACAAAATGAGAAAGCAAATGCAGCAATTAAAAGTAAATTTTTATTCATCGCGAAAGTTTGTTTATTGGTACTAACGTTTAAAGAAAAATCGTTCCAAAAATTCAATGCCTGTTTTTGTGTGATAGTCAATGATTTAATGTGGATATGTAAAATTGAGGAATGTTGATTTTCCCCAATTCGGGGAAAAATATCTACATTTAGCAGTGTTGCAAGGTAAAAAAAAGTCCAGCCTGATCGGGCTGGACTTCTAATATTTAAATTATTCTAACTCTAATTAGCATTGTAAAGTTTAGTGTTGTCTCTGTAGGCAGCAGTAGTAGTGATGTACCAATCTGCGTTAACTGTTCCACCATTGCTAGCCCAGGTAGAGAACATTTTATAACCTGCATGAATCGGTGTCCTCTCTAACGGATATTTAAAGTTTGCAACCGGCAATTGAATCGCCCAAGGCAAGTTGCCTGAAGTAGCATAATATCTGGTGCCCGCAGTAGCATCATGTCCAGTTGAAAACAAGGCAGTATTTGCAAGGCTGGTAGGAGTTTTACCAAACAAATGGGTTTCGTAGCCCCTTCCAAATCCAGTTGAATTATTCCATATAAACGGATTGTAGCTGCTTATGCCAAAGTTCTCGTAAGCCGGACGTTGAGCGGAATTAATAGTAAACTCAATACCAAAAGTTTTGACAGGCGATACCGCTTGTCCGGTTTCGGTATTCCAGGTAACTTGTTGCTCACGGCCATTGGTAAACAGAATAACAACTGCTTTGGCCTGACCAGCCTCAAGCGTCTGGGTAGTAGTCGTGCCATTGATGGTACGTTTATAATTTTGTCCTGTTATGCTTGTCCTTGCAATTGGGAACTCAATACCGGCACCATTCTGGAAACTACCACCTGTGGCCACTAAAGTGTAATCAGCTTTCACATCAACTACTTTATTGTCTTTATTTGTTACCACCATATAACGGTAAGTAATCACTACATCATTCAGGTCATAATCACCTTGTAAAGGCCAGTTATCTTCAAACGCGATAGTATAACCTCCGTTGGCATAGTTGTCGGAAGGAACGTTATGAGCTCTTTCCCCATCATTAGGATAATCGTCTCCTGAGTTAGGGACACCATCGCTATCAGAATCAGGGACAGTAGTAGGGGGAGTATAGTTGTTACCTGTTGGGTTACAAGAGTTTGTTGGGATTACCAATGAACATGATTGTGCCGCAGAACCACTTAAATTGTTTGGCACCAATGTTTGGCTGCTACCCAGACATACATCCAGTCTGTCATAGAAGTGAGTTTCTCCATTGCCATTATTCAAGAAAATATTTACATCAACAGCGCCATTTGATTTGAAAAATGCTCTTCCACCACTTGTTGGGCCCTTTACTTGATTGTCAATTACATTAGCAGTTCCAACATGAAACATTGCGCCACTTGACAAATTGATCGTCGCATTGGCATTCATTTGCGCATTTCCAACCACTTGAAAATAGCTCGAGTTTGTTATTGGTTTGTCGATTACTGCATTCTCTTTAACAATGAACTTACAACTGTTTACAATTAGTGCATTTGAGCTATTGTGTTGAAGTTCTCTTATTATTACTGTTCCGCTGTTTGTAAAAGTACCTATAGTGTTTACTTTGGAAGCTTCAGCAAGGAAACTGTTTGAGTTAGTAACAACCGGATTGTTGCCGTTGAAGCTAATTTCCCCCGAAGCAACGTAAAAATTGCCTGAGTTTTGGAGAACCCCACTGATGGTCAATCCAGAACCATTAAAGTTTAAAGTACCAGCGTTAGCGAATGTTTGGTTATTTTTTAATGCGCTGCTCGCGCCGTTTACATTTATGGTACCATCATTTTCAAAATCACCTTCAGTTTCAAATTGTCCGCCAATCAACATGTTACCTGTACTTGTATTGGTCAAAGTGCTGTTCATGGCCACAAATTTACCGGTTGCGGTAAAACTTCCCTGGTTTAAGAAAATACCGCCGTTGTTTACTTTAAATTCACTTTGGGTTGTTTTTGCGGTTCCAAAGTTTTTGAATGTTCCGTTAGACTCCCAACCCATTGTTGTAAATACCACATTTGCGCCATTTGCGACAATTACCTTTAAACCATTTTGAAGTTTGATATTGCTGATCGTAACAGGTGAATTAGCTGTCCCTGCAGTAATATAAAGTGTTGTATTTGATCCCGGATCGTTGAAGTGGTAGCTGCCGATGGAAGTGATTTTAAATACGCCATTGTTTGACATCACATAACTGTTTGCTCCCGCGGGTACGGTAGTTACACCTGTTGTAGGTACTGTAGGGTTCGGTTCATTAACAGCAGAAAGACCTCCTCTTTTTCCAACTTTCGCAGCAGCAAATGTCTGGGTAATTCCGGTGGCACTCATTGCTACCGATACATTATCAGAGTTAAGCACTACTTTTTCGATCATGGTAGTCCCGTCTGGTGCGATCTTTTCAACATAAGTTTCTTTGATCATTGATGATAAAGTTATCTTAGAATTGAAAGGAACTACTAAACTCGCTGAACCTTTAGATATCAGCTGACCGCCATTGGCAGGATCACCTGAATAAACTTTAATTACATGAATTGCATTCTGGAATCTATTGTCAGTAACGCCGATGCTCATGCTCACATCTCTTGACCCTGACCAGTTAAAGCCATCAGGTGCTTTAATCTCGCTAATCGGATCATTAATGATGGTGTCTATCGCATCGTTTTTCTTGCAGGAAGATATTGCAACTCCTGTAGCCAACAATAAACCGAGTAATTTTAATTTCATGATATTTATTTCTTTTGATTATATAGGATTCAATTTTCGTTCCAAAACCATGAAACTCATTATCTTAATCAAAGATAGCTGTATTATTGCTTCTGACAAGCTTTCTGCGTAATAAGGCCACTTTTATATTCGAAAAGAAAACATGGCCAGCCCAGATAATCTATCTAATTTTCCCCAATTTATAATTATTTGGGGAAATTGTGCCACAATTC
The DNA here is from genome assembly GCF_004331695.1 of Pedobacter psychroterrae. GTDB lineage: Bacteria > Bacteroidota > Bacteroidia > Sphingobacteriales > Sphingobacteriaceae > Pedobacter > Pedobacter psychroterrae. Next base: position 1,177,623 of record NZ_SJSL01000002.1, read on the forward strand.
TGCTTGGAACAGGAGAGTTTTTTTGCATTCAAAATAAATTATCTATTAACAAGTGATTATTATATATTTGGTACCGTATACACTTTCTGCATGTTATTTAATTCTATTGATTTTGCTTTCTATTTCATAATAGTAACTGTTGCATATTTTCTGTTGCCGCATAGATACAGGTGGATACTATTACTTTCTGCAAGTTGCTATTTTTACATGGCGTTTGTTCCGATCTATATTTTGATTCTCGGATTCACAATAGTGATAGATTATTTCGCCGGTATTTACATAGAGAAGGCCGAGGGTAAGAAAAGGAAAATGCTGCTGATCTGCAGCTTGATTGCAAACATCGGGGTCTTGGTAGTTTTTAAATACTACAACTTTCTAAATGAAAGCTTAGGATATATGTTGAACAATGCCGGATATCAGAATCCTGTCCCATATTTGAGTATTCTTCTACCCATTGGCTTGTCATTTCATACATTTCAGGCCATGAGTTATACAATTGAGGTATATAGGGGTAACCAAAAAGCTGAGCAGCATTTCGGTATATATAGCCTTTATGTAATGTTTTACCCTCAATTGGTGGCGGGGCCCATTGAACGGCCTCAAAACATACTCAGCCAGATGCATGCAAAGCATGAATTTGACTACAACAGGGTGGTGTCCGGATTGCAATTAATGCTTTGGGGTTTTTTTAAAAAACTGGTAGTAGCCGATCGCCTGTCAATCTATGTTAATTCTATTTATGGTCATCCTGAGCTTCACAACGGATCGTCGGTTGCAATTGCTTCTCTGTTTTTTGCCATTCAGATTTACTGTGATTTTTCGGGCTATTCCGATATTGCTATTGGATGTGCCAGGATAATGGGATATGACCTTATGATCAATTTCAGGCGGCCATATTTCTCAAAATCAATAAGCGAATTCTGGAGCAGATGGCATATTTCGCTTTCCACCTGGTTCAGGGATTATTTATATATTCCTTTAGGAGGAAACCGGGTGCCAAAATACAGGGTATATCTAAATTTAATGATTGTTTTCCTGGTAAGCGGCATCTGGCATGGTGCCAATTATACCTTTATTCTCTGGGGAGCACTGCATGGTTTTTATTTGCTTTGTGGTCTTCAGTTCAACAAGCTCCGGTCGGGATTTACGCATAGACTGCATATAAGTAGTCGGGTAAATAATTTGCTCAGTATTGTTCTAACTATTATTTTAGTAACTTTTGCCTGGATCTTTTTCAGGGCAACTTCCATCAAAGACGCTTTTACTCTGGTGACGAACCTCAAAACGATCGGGCAAGTACCATTTCTTGGGGATGGAATCAGCAATATGGCACATTGTGTATTGGCTATTGCATTGCTATTTATGGTCGAGTATAAAATGGAATACCTCAGTGACAGGTTTAACCTGCTTACACACAAAATAATCTGGGTAAGATGGTCTTTTCTTGTAATCAGTGTTTTTGTTATATTGCTATTTGGGGTGTTTAGCGGAGGTCAGTTTATTTATTTTCAATTCTAGCGGCATGAACCAGAGTGTAGTAGTTTTTATAAAACGTTTATTCTTGTTTATGGCATTGTTGATCGTTGCTGATAATATCATCGGATACGGATTAGAAACAATTTATTTCGGCCAGAAGAAGGGGCAATTTGCGCAAACCACCTTTTCCATAGACAATACTACACAAGACATTCTTATTTTTGGAAGTTCAAGGGCAGTAAGGCATTACTCACCTAATGTATTGTCGAAAGCATTGAACATGTCGTGTTACAACGTGGGAAGGGACGCACAGTCCTTACCATACTATGCTGCAATGCAAGAAGCAATATTTACCAGATACAAGCCCAAAATGATTATTGTTGACGTTAATAACTGGGAACTTGCGCCCGGAGAGGCTAAGTACGAAAAGCTGTCTATTCTATTGCCATATTATCGTCACCATCCGGAACTGGCACCCTATCTCAAACAAAGCGGGCAATGGGAAGGAATTAAATTATTGTCGAGAACATATCCCTACAATTCCAGCTTATTTATTTTAGCTTATAATTTTCTCTTTGCTAATAAGTTGATTGCGGATGAACATGGTTTTGCACCTCTTACAGGAAAGATGACGTCGGCGATGCTGGATGATTATGCCTCCCGCCTCAAACTCAACAGTCAGGCGAGTGCTGAAAGCGATAAAATAATAGATCGAAAAGCACTGAATTATTACAGGCAATTTTTAGCTAATACGAATACTCACAATATCAAAACCTACGTGGTAATTTCCCCCAAAGTGTTAAAGGAGCCTCTGGATGCTAGAAATAAGCTCCTTAAAAAGATAGCACAGGAATATCCAAATGTTAAGTTTATCGACTTTTCTGATGATAAAGACTACAATATGATGTACGGAAAATTCGCTGACGTATTTCATCTGAATAATGAAGGTGCCGAAGAATTTACCCGGGACCTAATCCCTTTCTTAAATTGATATTCTTCTAATTTCAGCCCTGAAAATATATTCATTTTTTTTTACAGGTTTAGATTCGTACTATTGTATTGCGATAAAGAACCATGCTTTTATGGAAAAAAAGCAGATAGATTTTAAACTGTAAATTCTTATGAAGTTATACTTATACTTTTTGTTTGCTTTAGTCTTTATGTTTTTTAGCACCTGTAAAAAGAAACCACTGAAGGCGGAATACGTAACTGATAAAGATACAGTGGAGGAAATTCAGAAAACTCATAAGATAATTGAAGTGGGTACAGGCGACGGAAATCTTGTTATAGATGGTTCAGGGATGTCCCTTAACTGCAATGACACTATACGTATTGCTAAGGGATCATACAACAGCATCAATATAAAAAATATAAAATCCCGGAATGGCTGCACCGTCACTATCATAAATACTGGGCTGGTGGAGATAAACGGCAACTTCAAACAGATGAACCTTCAGAATTTGAGAGGGGTTAATATAACAGGAAACGGGGATCCAAATATTAAATACGGGTTTCAGTTTCATGACAATATCTACCGGTCTGTGGTTATCAGTAAGCCTTATAGCAGGGCAACACTCCAGTACGCCTCCTTCAAAAATATTTTTGATTATGTTATTACATTCAATGAGAGTTCTGAATACGATGGGACAGAAAATTCATATGCTGAAGATCTGAAGTTTTTGAGTATCTCTTGCGAAAACACAGCAACGCTCCTAAGAGTGATGGGGAATGTAGAAAATAATAAGATTGTTGGGTATATCAAAGGACTTGAAATTGCTTATCTGGATTACCGGAATTCTGAAGTTGGAGATATTATAAATGTTGGAAATGTTGAGGACTATGACATACATCATAATAGGGTCATGGATATAAACAGGACAACAAATACACATAATGGGGTATTTCATTGCGGTGGCAATGGTAAATTTCATGATAACTTCATAAGCAATCATTCAGGTAATGCCTTACGTGCCTGGATGTTCACCCTGGGCTCCAGACCAAAAAATGTATTGATCTATAACAATATCGTGGTTAATTCACGAAAATACTCTGCATTTGAAACCCAATCCTTCAGTTTTTTTATGGGCCCCAAAGTCACCTATGCAAATGCACAGGTGTACAACAATACTTGTGGAAACCTGAATATCAGCAAAGACTGGTACGGCAATGTCGTGGATGTTTACAACCTTCAGGGTGGATACTGCAAAGTATTCAATAACCTTGCATTCAATTTTCCGGCGCCAAACCCGGCAGATAAGATCATTAATCAACAATCTTCAACTACTCCTCAGAATTCAAATAACCTGTATTTTAACACTGCAGCTGAAGTAGGATTTTCAGACCAGACTACCTATACCCTTACCACAAGCTCTGCGGCAAAAAACAAAGGATTACCAGCTAGATCACTTCTTGAAGATTTTTACGGTCAGTCAAGAAGCAGAACGAAGCCTTCAATAGGGGCCGTAGAATAAAGATCAAATCTTTATATTCACAATATACCTGTTCTCCTTCATCTCAGGATCGTACTGATAAATAAAGCTGTCAGAAGCCAGCGTAATAATATAAAATCCGAAATGCTCAGGCAGCCTGTCCAGGCTCAGTTCATCTTTCCTGATAGGATTAAGAAATCTAAACTTATACCTATCTAAAGGCTGTATTTCGTGGTTATTGCTTTCCGAAAAACTAACATGTAACTTCTGCTCAATATTTTCAAAAGGAATTTGCTGAGGCGAACTAAATTCTATCTGCAAACCTTTTTCGAGTTTTAGAATACTCAGCTGCGGATGGTCAATGATTAATTGAATTTGTGTGGGAAGCCCATTTGAATGCTTTATGGAATTGGTGATCAATTCCACAATAATCAATTTAATCCTTCTTTGATACGACAAGTCCAGATGCAAATGTTCCATGATGATGTCCAATATATGTTTTGTGTAATCATATATTTTGTCAGAATCATTGGGTATTTCCACATCAATAGTTATCGGGAGTTTATTCATTTTTTGAATTCTATATAAGCGCTATCCACTGAATTCCTTATAATAAATATTTTATCCAACCTTGTCAGTTCAAATAGATTTTGAATATCATTATTGAGTTCCACCAATACAAGTTTACCTCCAATAGGGGTCAGTTTTTTCAATATTGCGACCAAAGCACCTAAAAATGAACTATCCAGGTATTCCACATTTTCAAAAGAGATCACTATATTGCTCTCACCTGACTCAATTTCTTCAAATACATACTCTTTAAAAATATCCGATCTGGATAAGTTGGCGTCTTTTGCTACTAGAGTAAGTACCATGACATCACTAAAGTTTTCTTTTTCTACGTCCATTTATATTTTTTTTAAAATTATAATACTGCAGTCATCTACCTGTGACACGTGTTTGTTAAATAAATGATCCTTTATACTTTCAGCTGTCTCACCATTCTTTTTTAAATTATAGATCTTTTCTTTTAAAAGATTGATGTCAGATTTCTTTCTTCCCTCAATTTCAAAGTCTATCATGCCGTCAGAGATCATGTACAATTCATCACCTTTATTCAAATTTATAGCGATCTGGTCAAACACACCAACTTCAGCAAAGCCAAGCAGGATACCGGTTGATTGAAATGATTGCAGTTCATTGTTTTCATTCGCATATTTCAGCAAAGGTAAATCACCCGCCCCTGCATATACTGCCTTTCCTTCTTCATCATCGAGTAAAACGATGCTGAGGGTAGAAAATATATCATTCAACAGCTCATCCGCATGGATTACACGGTTTAATTTATTCAAAATTTCTGAAAGCGCATAATTTTCATCGTATACACACAACCTGATTGCAGACCTGATATAACTCAGGTAACTAAAAGAAAAAAACCAGGCCCCCCATTTTTTCCCCATCACATCACCCAGAATGATAAAGGTATAGCGGTCGTTTACTTTAATGAAATCTATAAAGTCTCCACCTGGCTGATCCTGGTAGGACTGATTGAAATAGCTGATCGAGAAATTTTTTAATACCGGTGCTGCTTTAGGTATGTTTCGGAGATTTAACTTTTCCGCTACATCTTTTATCTCGCTCAGGGAGCGTTCATAATGTTCCTTTACAGTGATTAGCAGATTGTCAATCTTAGATAGAATATGCTTGGAAGGAGTATTTTTAGCAATATAATCAATGGCCTTAAGGTCCAGTCCCTTTTGCACTGAATCTTTATCATTTACAGAGGTAAGAAAAAGAAAGGGGATGTTTTTAAACATATCCTTTTCCAGAAGCCTGCTCCTGAATTCAAAGCCGTTCTTATCAGGCATCTCATAGTCAGAGATGATAAGATCTGGTTTTTCAATCTTCAGGATCTCTTCTGCCTCATACACTGAAAGAGCTATCTTGCAGTTATAGCCACTAGATGAAAGTAATTTTTCAAATAGTTTTAATTGAAAAATATCATCATCCACCAATAAGATAGTTCTACTCATTCTGTTTTAGGTTAAACAAAGACTTAAATATAATATATATCCCAACAGCAACAATAATTAATGAAATTAGGTCCATCAATGTAACACCATCGTCCCGTGTGAAATGAAAAATCGTAAACATTTCAAAGTAAGGCGGTGCGGGCATTATAATCATCGCAAAGCCCAGTGTTACAAATAGTAAGCCAATAATAGCTTTTATTCCTCTATAGAGTACTTGTGTAAACTTAACCGGCCTTAAATCACGTGAGTCAAAGTGGTTGGTTTTCAGCATAAGTTCCAGCTGATCCAATTGGTCCAACTTATCCATTTCTGCCCTGACCAGTTTCCTTACACCCTTTAGTTGTCGTTCTCTTAGTTTTTCGTCGATAGCAGTATTGATGCGGTGCTTCAGGTCCTTTACATTATCAGAATCTAGTTTACTTTCATTCAGTAATAGAATAAACTCATTGAGCTTGTCCTGTAAATCACGTTCCTCCTTCTCAAGGTTTTCAAAATTTATTAATTCATCAGTAATTTTCTTTTTATCGGCCAAAATGTGCTATTTTGATAATTCTAATAATATATTAAATTAAGAATGATTTTAATATCAGTCATCACTGTAAATTTCCACCAGCCAAACGTCTCCATTGAGTTACTCAAGTCCATCAACTTACATCCTGCTAAAGCTAATATAGAGATAATTTTAGTAGATAACGGAAGTAAAGAAAACAATGAAGCCTATTTTAAGGATTATTGCCCTGAGCTTATTTATATCCGTTCAGAACAAAATCTTGGTTTTGCAGGTGGCAATAATCTGGGTATCAGGAAAGCTAAAGGAGATTACCTTTTTTTAATTAATAATGATACCGAAATTACCAATGGATTGTTGGACCAGCTTGCTCAAACGTTGGCAGAAAATCCACACATAGGAATAATTTCCCCAAAAATCAATTACTTTGATGATAAATCAATGATCCAGTATGCGGGATTTACTCCAATGAATTATTATACCTGCAGAAATAGCTGTGTTGGTCAGTTTGAAACAGATAATAAGCAATATGACGACCTGGTACAGCCCACCGGATACATACATGGAGCTGCTATGATGATCAGGAAAGAAGCATTGGATAAAGCGGGCCCAATGGCCGAAAATTTCTTTCTCTACTACGAAGAGACAGACTGGTGCGACAAAATAAGAAAAGCGGGTTATCAGGTATGGGTCAATACCAATGCGCTGATCTACCATAAGGAATCTATATCGGTAGGGAAGAACAGTGCACTTAAAGAATTTTTCATGAACCGTAACCGTATTTTGTTTATCCGGCGCAATGCAAAAATACATCAGCGTATGTTCTTTTATTTTTATTTTATGCTGTTTGTTGCCCCGCGTAATATAATTAAGTACCTCATGACAGGTACGCCACATTTTATACCAGTACTTTTTCGTGCCATCTGGTGGAACGTTACGAATAAAACAAACAGTGCCTACCTTGGCTTTACATTGAAATAATTATGATTATAGCTTTTTGGATCTCTATATTTTTAATCTTCTATACCTTTTTTGGGTATGGGATATTGCTTTATGTCTTAATCAGGATCAAACGCATTTTAAGGCCTGCTCCTAGAAAAATATACTCGGATGATGAATTACCCACCTGTACACTGATTGTCGCTGCATACAACGAAGCAGGGTTTATAGAAGAGAAAATAGCCAATACCTTATCTCTGGATTATCCTGCAGATAAACTTCAGCTTATTTTTGTAACGGATGGTTCCACAGACCGCACAGCCGAGCTGATCAGCAATTATCCACAGATCAGGTTGTTGCATACTCCCGAAAGGAAGGGAAAGATCTCTGCGGTACACCGGGCCATTGAAGCGGTAAACACACAGCTCATCGTATTCACCGATGCAAATACTTTTTTAAATAAGGATGCACTTACCATGATCTGCAGGCACTATGCAGATGCAAAGGTAGGCGCCGTAGCGGGCGAAAAGCGGGTAATGATTGAAGCTGAAGCAGATGCCACGGCAGGAGAGGGCTTTTACTGGAAATACGAATCAAAACTTAAAGCCTGGGATTCTGAACTTTACTCTGTAGTAGGGGCAGCCGGTGAATTGTTTAGCATCCGCAAAGATCTTTATGAGCCGGTACCTGCAGATAGCGTGTTGGACGATTTTATGATCTCTATGAGGATTGCTGAAAAAGGTTTTGTCATCGTATACGAACCCGAAGCATATGCTATGGAAACATCTTCCGCCAATATTAAAGAAGAACTTAAAAGAAAAATCAGGATTGCGGCAGGAGGGATTCAGTCGGTTTTATGGCTAAGTTCATTGCTCAACCCATTTAGATACCCACTGCTCTCTTTTCAATATATAAGCCACAGGGTACTGCGCTGGACGATTACTCCAATCCTGATGATCGCGGTGTTGATGATGAATATTGGTATGGTACTTTCCCGAGCTTCGGATTTTTATAGCTTTATATTGATTGCTCAGGTATTATTCTATGTCTCTGCTTATTTGGGTAAGGTAATGGAGACAAGAAAGATCAGGGTTAAGGTGCTCTTTATACCGTATTATTTTTGCGTAATGAACTACGCCATCCTTGCCGGCCTTATCAGGTTTTTCTTTGGAACCCAATCAGTGATCTGGGAAAAAGCAGAAAGGAAGTAAAAAGAGGTAATGTCTTCAGCTGATCCCGACCATTCGGAGCCGGCTAAAGACATTGAACAACTATAAACGTAAATCGCGTATACTTATTTCTTTTCCGGAGGAGTATTAACGATCTCTCCAAATTCATTTACCCAAGCCATCATGCTGTCCAGATCTCCTCCTGTGGAGTTTTGCTGGCGCTCTTGCTTGCGTTGTTCTTTATCTTCTTTCTTCTTTTGTCTGTTTTTTTCCAATTGCTTCTTCATGAAGGTAGCCTGAGATTTAGCCATAAATTCAATGTATTAATTAATAAATAACTTTTCTCCAGTTTACCTGTTCTGCCAGTATCCTAATCCCGCAAAGAGATTGTCTGGTTTTAATATGAATAATTCCTGGGCTGTAACGGCTGTCAGCCCTTTAGAATCTAAACCCAATATAAGATAATTGAGTAGGTATTATAGTAGAGAATAGTGTTTGATATCCCGTTTTATGCAAATATACTAAATTTAGACTGAAAATCCAACTTTTATCAGATACCGACCGTAAGAGAGTAAGTGAGTGTGGCCTGTGCTTTCAGTACCATTGTTGTCGGTGTCCTCGCTTTTCCGGTCAGCACAAATTTAAACGAGGAATTAGATAAGAACCCTTTTAGCTCCGGATTAGCAGGAACGATAGGGATGTTCACACTTATGGCCTTGGTATTGAGGTTTGCTTCCAGTTTTGCCACAAGGGTATCAGGCTGACTGCTCGATACGATGCGAACATCGATGTTTTCAAAATTTCCGAAGTTGTTATCGTCTCTTAGAGAATCCAGGGTGATCTTAACAGAAGTCAGTTTAAAGTTCCGGGCGTTTTCTATACCAAGGTCTTTGGTCTGGCTTCTTATTAAAGAATCAAAATCCATCGTTACCGGTATCTCTCCAAGACTGCTTCTTGAATTGGTAGTGGTCACAATAGGGATATCAAAATCAACCTCAGCAGGTGAAACTACGATGTCCCTTTGTAAGGTCTCTTTGATCTTTCCACAAGAAAAAATTGTTGCAGAAACTGCGATGAAAAATGCTGTAAATAACGTATGTTTAATTTTCATATATTTGCTTTAATAACCGCCAAACCTACCATATATTTGGCTGAATCTGAAGTTAGAATTATATTTTGTTTATATATTTAAATTATTGATATTCAATGCTATTATATTATTTTAGTTAAATTATTTATTTACTTAATTAGTGCTACTACAGCTATTTTACGCTTAAAATGCAGAATAATATTTTGTTTAAGTAATAAAGATATTATTGTACAGTTAGTTACGACTATCATATGCATCAATACTGCTGACGATTATAAGCTGCTGAAAAATCACTTCTCATCAGCTTAAACCGCTCAATAACTGTACCGATAAAAGCTTCATCCAGTATCTCAAAAATCTCATTTGCCCCTCCTCCACTCAGGTCGAGTTCGGATAGTTTATAACTTTGCTCCAGGGTGCCCTGCTCAAATTTTACAATGTACTTTTGGTTCATATTGAACAAAGTGATCCGGCATTCAGGATGTGGGAGTTCTGCAATTACTCTCATAAGATATTAAAGTTTAACACCAATTTCTTTTATTAAAAAATCTGCCTTATCTATTTTTGAGGCAACCCACAATACATAACGGATGTCGACACCAATTGACCTGCTGTAGCTTTCATTCCAGGCATAGTCGTTGATCGTAGCACCATAGGCACGGTCGAAATTTACGCCTATCAGTTCGCCATAAGCATTCATGATCGGTGAACCAGAATTACCCCCTGTAGTGTCCATATTATAAAGCAATGAAACCGGTACATCATTGAGGTCTTTTTTTGCGAAAGGACCAAAGTCCTTTGCTTCCCACAATGCTTTGATCTGATCTGGATACATAAAGTCTGGATTTCCTGTTGCACCTTTTTCTAAAATCCCTTTTATGGTAGTATATGGCCACATATACGAGGCATCGGCCGGCCAGTAGCCACGCACATACCCATAAGTGAGCCTCAATGTGCTGTTTGCATCAGGTATAAAATCCTTTTTCTTGAATTTCTCCTTTACGTTTACATAATCACCCATCAATTTATTCAGCAAGCCTTCTCTACGGTCTTTTTCCGGTTTCAATACTGCAATCTGTTTTGTGATATCCAGATCAAATAACAGAAGACCATCAGTATACGCCGAGATCGATTTTACAGACTGAAGCAGCGTTTTCATTACATAGTCCGGATCTTTAAGTTTGGTGATTTCCAAGGTGTTTTGAATATACTGGTCGATTGCGATATTGTTGTTGGCATGCTTGCTGCTAATCTTGTTTACCGCCGTAACCTTTTGGTTCACATTGAAAGCCACAGCGTCAGTCAGCATTCTTTTGAATATTTTTCTGTCAGCATCTATTTCATAGGCTTCGTAAGTTGTATTTAAAACTTGTTTAAGTCTTGGGATGTTCTGGTCAAAGAATGCTTGTTTATCCGCCGCTGGCTGTGCATTGAGTGCCTCTTTAAAACTATTGATATTTCGGGCTACGGAAAGCAAACTGGTCGAATTATATATCTGCCCAAGCCAAAGATCACGCTGTGCATCACCGTTGATAAGTTTATAGAGGTTGTCTATGTCCGTCATCAGGTTGCCATATCGGGCCTTTAGGTCTACATTTCCATTTATGAATTGGGCCAGTTCGTTGTCTTCTTTCTTTTTCTGACCTACCAGATCTATTCCTTTCATTCCCTGCAACTTGCCACGGTAGTTTTTCAACGTATTGGCGTTTCTTTTAATGCGGGTAGCGAGTTTTATTTCGGTAGCCTTGTTCTTTTTGCCAACTGCTTCCATGGTTGTATTCTGAAAATCATACAGTTCTGATACATACGGCAGCACGAATTGCTGCTGATAGGCTACAAATTCAGCCGGACGGTGGCGGAATGTTCTGCCCGGGTAGCCAAGTATGAATACAAAATCTTCTTCATTCGTACCCTTTGGGTTCACTTTCAGGAATTTTTTTGGCGTATAAGGTATATTGTCTTTGGAGAACTTGGCCGGGGAACCATCTTTAGCTACATATGCGCGCATGAAAGAAAAATCTCCTGTATGTCTCGGCCATACCCAGTTATCAGTCTCTCCTCCAAATTCGCCTATCTGGCGATTGGGTACATATACCAGTCGTACGTCCTGTATTATTTTGTACCTGAATAGCACATAAGTCTTACCAATGAACATTTCAGAAACCTCAGCTTTGATACCAGGATCTTCTTTCTCTGCTTCAATTACGATGTTTTTCATGACCTCATTGATCAGTTTTAATCTCGAAGCAGGGTCATCAATCTGAGCTACGGCGCCCAGTACCTTGTCCGATACATCTTCATAGCTGTCCGTAATACGGCAGGTAAGGCCTTTTGCCTCGATCTCCTGCTCATGTGTATTGGCTACAAATCCATTGGTCAGGTAATCATGTTCGGGTGTACTTGCCAGTTGCACTGCGCTAAATGCACAATGGTGATTGGTGATGATCAGTCCCTGATCAGATATGAATGAGCCCGTACAGCCCCCTACGTTTACCAGCGCGTCTATCAGACTGGTTCCGTTAGGGTTATATATCTCGTTCTGGTCTATTTTTAAACCCGCCTTTTTCAAGTCAAGCTTGTTTATTTCGCTAAGCGGGAACATGCCTTCTTCCCAGGGTTTATAGCCTGATTGTGTTATTCCTAAGGCAATTAATGAGCAAGTTAAAAGTGAAGCGGCTAGTGTTCTTTTATTCATAATTATCAAGTTAGGTTGTGTCAATGACTAATCTGAACTGGCAAATTTACTATTTAATTATTTAACGGCTTTAAATTGCTGCGGCAGGTCTAAAATCAAGTTTCCTACCAAGTGCAAATCAACAAGGTACTGTGTTACGATTTAATTTGGAAATAACAGGAGTATTACAGAAATTTTATACGGATTTAATAGGGATTTTGTCCCTATGATCTCCCTATAATCCCCCTATAAAGTCCCTATCAAAACCCTATTAATTGAAAACCCAGTCAAAGCCATTTACCTTGCCTGAACATTCATTTAGTTGTCGTAATTTTGTACTATCAATACCTTAGTTATGCCAGAAGATTTAACAATAATAAAGACGGATAGTAAAGCGGCAAAATACATTTCGCTTTTGCCTCAACTTGAAGCGCTTTTAGACGGAGAAGAGGACCTTATAGCCAATCTGGCAAACATAGCGGCTGCTTTGAAAGAACAGTTCAATTGGTTTTGGGTAGGATTTTATCTGGTTAAAAATGAAGAACTGGTACTTGGGCCCTTTCAGGGGCCTGTTGCCTGTACCAGGATTAAAAAAGGAAGGGGAGTGTGCGGTGCTTCATGGGAGCAGAAAGAAATAATCGTAGTGCCTGATGTAGACCAGTTTCCCGGGCATATTGCTTGTGCTTCGGCATCCAGATCGGAGATCGTGCTTCCAGTTGTTATAAACAATGAAGTGATCGCTGTGTTGGATGTGGATAGTGAATACTTAGCTCATTTTGATGAGATTGATGCTAAATACCTCAATGAAATAATTAAGTTGATCCGTGCTTAAATTACCCTATTCTTTTTATCAGAATTCCAACGTAAATGAGCTTGCGGTACAATTGCTGGGCAAGCAATTGTTTACTTTTATCGACGGTCAGCTTACCGGGGGTACCATTGTAGAAACAGAAGCTTATAAAGGAGTAGAAGATAAGGCTTCTCACGCTTATGGAGGTCGCTTTACACCTCGTACGCAAACGATGTACCAGTCTGGTGGAGTGTCGTATGTTTACCTTTGCTACGGGATACACCACCTGTTTAATGTAGTGACAGCCCCTCAGGGTACGCCTCATGCAGTACTGATCAGGGGACTGGAGCCGTTAGAAGGCTTGAGCATTATGCTGGAAAGGAGAAATATGTCCATGCTGAAGCCGAACCTGACCGCGGGTCCTGGCGCACTGGCTAAGGCGCTGGGCATTGACAGGACCTTAAACGCCAAAGATTTACTTGGAGACGAAATATGGATAGCTGAAAATGGAATTTATTATACTGAAGATCAGCTTGTCGCTTCGCCAAGAGTGGGTGTAAATTATGCTGGCGATCATGCATTGCTGCCATGGAGGTATTATGTGAAAGGCAATAAATATGTGAGCAGGCCCAATAGCTGATGATAAAAATTAATTTATTTCACAATTTTCTCTAAGTTTGAAGTCATGAACTTTGAGAACAATTTAGCCTTTGCAAGGAGCATGGATCTGCAAGATCCAATAGGTCATTTAAGAGATGAATTTCTATTTCCTACGCAGAAAAATGTACCTTTTATTTATCTGTGCGGCAATTCTTTAGGATTGCAACCTAAAGCAGCACGTAAAGTATTGGATGAGCAGTTGAGTAACTGGGAAAACCTAGCAGTAGAAGGATGGTTTGAGGGCGATAACCCCTGGATGTTCTATCATAAAGCGTTAAAGAAGTTGATGGCTCCGTTGGTTGGGGCCAGCGCAGCTGAAGTATGTCCCATGAATACGCTAACGGTAAATCTTCATCTATTGATGGTGAGTTTTTATAAGCCCTCAGCTACCCGGTTTAAAATTATTATGGAGGCCGGAGCCTTTCCTTCAGATCAGTATGCCATTGAAAGTCAGGTGCGGTTTCATGGCTATGATCCAAAGGATGCGATCATTGAAGTGGCGCCACGTGAGGGGGAGTATACATTAAGGACGGAAGATATTATTGAATCGATTTCAGATAATGGCGCAGAGATTGCCCTGGTGCTGTTTGGGGGAGTAAATTATTTTACCGGGCAATGGTTTGATATGCAGGCCATCACCGAGGCAGGTCACAAAGCAGGTGCGGTAGTTGGTTTTGACCTGGCGCATGCTGCGGGCAATGTGCCTTTGCAATTGCACGATTGGAAAGTAGATTTTGCGTGCTGGTGTTCTTATAAGTATCAAAATTCCGGGCCCGGTGGCATTAGTGGGATCTTTGTTCATGAAAAGCATTTTAAGGATACTACGCTCAATCGCTTTGCGGGCTGGTGGGGCTATCAGGAAGAGCAGCGGTTTAAGATGGAAAAGGGTTTTGTGCCTGAGGCCGGTGCTGATGGCTGGCAGGTAAGCTGTACACAGGTAATGCCCATGGCATTGTACTTTGCTTCGCTTCAAATCTTTGAAATGGCCGGGTTTATGGAGCCTCTCAGGAATAAAAGTAAAAAGTTAACTGCCTATTTGTTTTTCATTGTAAATGAGGTCAATAAAACTTTGGGTTTTGAGCAGTATACGATGATAACACCCATTACAGAGCAGGACCGGGGGGCGCAGGTTTCCATCATCGCCAAACAAGGAGGTAAAGAAGTATTTAATCAATTGGTAGCTAAAAATGTGCTGGGCGACTGGAGAGAACCGAATGTGATACGTTTGAGTCCTGTCCCGCTTTATAATTCTTTTGAAGATATCTTCCTGACAGGTGAGTATCTTTTGGCAATAAGTAAGTCAATTTTAACACCTATATATTAAACTGAATATGATAAATTATAATCCTAAAGACTGGTTTACCTTTATTTTTCATATCCATAAGGCAGATACGATCAGGAAACTTTGGCCATTGATGCTTAGTGTGGCCATTTTTTCGGGAATGATTGCTTATCTGGAGCTCAACTATCTGAAACTGGCTGAGACTACCTATGTAAAGAACATTGGCATGATGCATAACCTGCTTGGTTTTGTGATCTCTATGTTGTTGGTATTCAGGACAAATACTTCATACGACAGATGGTGGGAAGGAAGGCGGCTTTTAGGATCGCTGACTAATGTATCCCGTAATTTTGCGATGAAGATTAAAGCATTGAAGCTGGGGGAAGAACATATTGAGTTTTTTGAGTATGCCATTCCAAAATATGCGTTTGCGCTGAAGGAACACATGCGGGAAAAGCAATGTTTTGGAAAGAACAGTTTTTTGATTGAAGTGGATGGTGGTAAGCACATTCCTAATCAGGTTGCAGCAAGTATGATATCGAGGGTTTACGAACTGCAGGCCAAAGGAATTATCAGTCAGGAGCAACTCATTATACTTAATTCAGATGTTCAGCAGTTTACAGATATATGTGGTGGCTGTGAGCGTATTAAGAAAACACCTATTCCCTTTTCTTATAGTGCTTTTATTAAGAAGTTTATTTTTATTTATGTGATCACACTGCCCTTCGGATGGGTGTTTAGTCTGGGGTATTTTGTAGTGCCAATTGTACCGTTTATCCTGTATGTACTGGCCAGTTTAGAGCTGATAGCAGAAGAAATTGAAGATCCGTTTGGGGTAGATGCCAATGACCTTCCGGTAGATGAGATATGCGATAACATAGAAAAACATGTTGGGGAGATCCTTAGGTAGTATGATAAGGACTGCATGGTGTGCGTATATATTTTTGAGTAATTAATAGTAAGAGCAGGATGAAGATAGTAATAGCAGAGAAACCTTCAGTGGGACGTGAATTGGCCAAGGTATTCGGAGCTACGACAAAAAGAGACGGATACATAGAAGGCAAGGGATATAGTTTTACTTGGGCCTTTGGGCATTTACTCCAATTGGCCCCTCCACAGGAATATGGGTACATCGGCTGGAGGAGACAGCACCTTCCCATGCTTCCCAAAAAGTTTAAGCTTGGTATCCGCAAGATTAAGACGAAGGATGGTATGGTGGAAGATCCGGGTGTAAGAAAGCAACTGGATATTATTAAAAAGCTATTTGACGAGGCCACGGAGATTATAGTAGCAACGGATGCGGGACGGGAAGGAGAACTGATATTCCGGTATATCTATTATTTTCTGAAATGTAAAAAGCCCTTTAAGCGGCTTTGGATCTCCTCGCAGACCGATGAGGCGATCAAAGACGGTTTCAGAAACCTTAAACCCGGTACGGATTACGATACGTTGTTTAATTCTGCGCATTGCCGGTCGGAGTCTGATTGGCTGGTAGGCATGAACGCTACACAGGCACTGAGCATCTCTGCCGGTTCGCGCTCTGTATTGTCGCTGGGCAGGGTTCAGACACCTACGCTGGCCATGATCTGTTCGAGGTACCTG
Organism: Pedobacter psychroterrae; assembly: GCF_004331695.1. Taxonomy (GTDB): domain Bacteria; phylum Bacteroidota; class Bacteroidia; order Sphingobacteriales; family Sphingobacteriaceae; genus Pedobacter; species Pedobacter psychroterrae. The sequence continues at coordinate 1,194,275 of NZ_SJSL01000002.1, forward strand.
GAGATTAAGAATTTTGTACCGCAATTGTATTATCAGCTGGCGATACAGCTGGACAAAGACGGACAGCTGTTTAGGGCCATGTCTGTAAGCAATTTTGATAAAAAAGAAGATGCTGAGGCATTGTTTGCTAAAATCCAGGATGTAGGATCTGGCTTTGCCAATGGAGGTAAGATACTGACTGTGGAAGCCAAGCCGCGAAAGGAACCGCCACCATTGCTGCATGATCTGAGCAGTTTGCAGCAAGAGGCTAATAAGAAAAAGGGCTTTACAGCCGATCAGACGCTTAATTTGTTGCAGGGGCTGTATGAAAGTAAGCTGATTACTTATCCCCGTACCGGTAGCCGGTATATAGGAGACGATGTATTTGCCGGTGTTCCGGCTTTGATAGAAAAGTTGAAGGGGCATAAGGATTTTGGGCGGCAGGCCGAATATCTTTCTAGTGCTAAACTCAATAAGCGGAGTGTAAATGCCAAGAAGGTAACTGATCACCATGCTATTTTGAGTACGGGAGAGCCGCCATACCAGATGAGTGATGACAAACAGGCGATCTACGACATGGTAGTGGGCCGTATGCTGGAGGCCTTTCATGAAGAGTGCATAAAAGAGATCACTAAGATTACTGTCGAGTCAGGGTCTGTATTTGTAGCCAATGGAACAGTGATCCAGTCGGCGGGATGGAGATCGGTGTTTAATGAAAAAGACGAAGAAAAAAAGGATGAAGAAAACCCTTCACTGCCAAAGGTAAAGGCAGGAGAGGAGCTTCCGGTGGTAAATAAGGCCTTGCTGGAGAAGCAGACCAAGCCCAAACCACTATACAATGAGGCATCTTTGCTAAAGGCACTGGAAACTTCGGGCAAGGATATAGAAGATGAGGAGCTGAGGTATGCCATGAAAGACAGCGGACTGGGTACGCCTGCTACGCGGGCGGCGATCATCGAGACATTGCTCAATAGAGAATACATTGTCCGGGAAAAAAGAAATCTGGTACCGACTACTAAAGGTTTGGCGGTGTATGATGTGGTAAAAGACAAAAAAATAGCGCAGTCAGAATTGACCGGACAATGGGAGAAGAGACTGGAAGAGATCCGGTCAGGCGCTTCTGTGTTGGATTTTAAGGCAGAAATTACGGATTACACAAGGGTGATCACGGATGAGCTGTTGCTGGCGGGCGCCGGACTGGCCGAAAAGTTTACATAATATGGCTTTTATCACCGATCATGGTATTATTATTGCTCTTAGAGTTTACCTCCCTGAAAAACATATAAATTGTCTATTTAATGAGTCAATTATATTAGCTAATGACTAAACAAAAAAGAGTAATGATCGCGGATGACGATCCTGGCATATTGGATGCTGTAGAAGCAATGCTGGAATTCGGTGGTTATAACGTGAGTACTACTTGCAATGGCGCAACACTACTTGAAATGAAAGAGGGTTTCCCTGATTTATTGTTGCTGGATATATGGATGTCCGGAACTGATGGGAGAGACGTTTGTAAATTACTGAAACAGGACGAAAAGACCAAAGATATGCCTATTATCATGATTTCTGCCAGCACCGAGCTGGAAAAGTCAGCGAAGGAGGCCGGTGCGGATGATTTTCTGGAGAAGCCTTTTGATATGGATGAATTATTAGATAAAATAAAATTCCACATCAAATAAAAACCATGTATTCCATATTGACCATTGTCGCCATTCTTGTAATCGTTACAATAGTGGCACTCAATAGTGCCCCATTTGGCCGGCATCCTGAAGGTGCACGTCTGGCACTTATTAAGCAATTGCCAAACTATAAAGATGGGGAACTTCAAAATCAATCACCTACACCGACATTGCCGGATGGTGTGAGCTATTTGAATATTATAGCAGGCATGATTAAGGGAAATAAAAATAGCAGGCCCAAAAATCCTGTTCCTACTGTTAAACCTGATTTTAGTCCGGCTTCGAATGCCAAGATCATCTGGTTTGGCCATTCGTCTTATTTAATACAGGTAGACGGTTTGAATATTCTGGTAGATCCGGTGTTTAGCCTGCGTACTTCTCCTTTTTCCTTTTTGGGTGCTAAGAGCTTTAAAGGAACGGATTTTATCAAGGCAGAAGAGCTTCCCCAACTGGATTTGATACTGATCACACATGATCATTATGATCATCTGGATTACGAGAGCATTTTGAAGTTGAAGGATAAGACTAAAAAATTTGTTACTTCTCTGGGTGTTGGTGCTCATTTAGCGCACTGGGGCGTTTCTCCGGATAAGATCATTGAGCTATCCTGGGGTCAGGAGGCCCGCTATCAGTCGCTGAAATTTACTGCAATGCCTGCACGTCATTTTAGCGGAAGAGGATTTAAGCGGAACCAGACGGTATGGTCGGCCTTTATTCTTCAGACTGAGAAGAATAAGCTATACCTGGGTGGAGATTCAGGTTACGACAAGCATTTTAAAGAAGCGGGAGATAAACACGGGCCATTTGACATCGCTATACTGGAATGTGGTCAGTACAATGACTACTGGCCATTGATCCATATGATGCCGGAAGTGACGGTACAGGCTGCGGCAGACCTGAAGGCAAAGGTATTGATGCCCGTTCACTGGGGTAAGTTTTTGCTGGCCTGGCATGACTGGGATGACCCCATTATCAGGGTGGTGAAAAAGGCTAAAGCAGTAGATTTTCAGATCACTACGCCAATAATGGGTGAATCTGTTATATTAGATGAAAATTATCCCCAGAAAGAATGGTGGCTGAGCATGCAGGATCATTAATAAACAATATCATTTATCATATGTTGTTCATCAAACAGTAATTCATAAATACCTATCATGAAGACAGACTTTGTTGAGATATTTCAAACCGTTAGGGCATCATTACAGCCTTATGCCACACTTGGGTTTAGTAATAGAGCAAACAGTGAAACTACCTATGACCTATGGAGTGACAAGAATGTGGTGATTGAGGGCAAGCAAAGAAATGAAGTGTTTTTTGCTTCTGTTGCTATTAAAAAAGGGCATGTAGGCTTTTATTTTATGCCGGTTTATGCCGAGCCGGATATGAAAAATGTATTTGATGATAATCTTTTAAAGCTATTGAAGGGAAAGTCCTGCTTCCATATAAAGAAGCTGGATGAGCTGCTAATGGGTCAAATTGAGGATGCGCTGGCAGAAGGTTTTAGGATATATAAAGAAAAAGGTTGGGTATAATATCATTGTGGCAGGAAGCTGTTGTGCGTGCTTTTGGAGCTTTTGGTGTTGAGCTTAGTGACGCCAGTTCAGGAAAATACGCCCTTCTTTCCTTCACCGGAAAGAATTTGGTGATCAACCTGGTTTCTTTAAACAATGATTATAAGCCCGAAGAGCTGATAGCGCTTCAGCAAGCATATTTGAAGGAGGGCGTAAAGTTCATTCAGCTCTGGGAAGATATCTGGGCCACTAGAAGTATCCAGGTAACAGGTAGGGTACAATCACTTCTAGGTTTAAATAAACGGGTACATGCACGCAAAACCCAGGTATTGGCGATTAGCCAGGAGCAGGCAGACGTCTTTTTAGCAGTTAACCATATTCAGGCATCTGCCAGATCAAAGTACAGATTTGCACTGATAGCCGATGAAGAGGTGGTGGCGGTGGCTTGTTTTAGTGGCCTGCGGCTGATGAAGCATAGCAGACCGGCAGGATACAGATCAGCAGAAGTGATCAGGTTTGCAAGTCTTTCAGGTTTTACGGTAACCGGTGGTTTTAGTAAGTTGCTAAAGCATTTTAATGCAGAACTGGCTCCTAACGATATCATGAGCTATGCAGACCGCGACTGGTCTAATGGCAGCGTATATGAACAGGCGGGATTTGAACAGGTATCCGTTACGCCGCCATCGGACATCTATGTACATCCGCAATCGCTGATCCGTTACTTTCCGCACCGCTTGCCGGGTCAGGCTGGTATGATTTCTACAAATGTTCCAGGTCAGGATTTTATAAAAGTTTTTAATACAGGAAACCTTAAATACATCTATTATTTATAATGCAGCAGAACCCACTAATAATAATTTTAGGTCCTACTGCTTCAGGAAAGACGAAGTTGGCTGTAAGACTGGCTGCAGAGCTGGGCGGAGAAATAATTAGTGCCGACAGCAGACAGGTTTACCAGGGGATGGACATTGGTACCGGAAAGGACCTTGCGGAATATCAATATTCAGGGCAGGTAATTCCTTATCACCTGATCGATATCAGGAGAGCAGGAGAAAAATATAATGTAAATGAATTTAAGGAAGATTTCTTTAAAGTATTTGAGGATATTTCGGATCGCAAACGCCTTCCAATACTGTGTGGGGGTACAGGAATGTATATCCATAGCTTGCTCCAACAGCAGGATTATACAGCGATCCCTGCAGATGAATCATTGAGGGCCCGGCTGGCACAATATGACATACAGCAGCTGAGGTCATTGTTGCTGGAATATCCGGAAGAGCTGGTGATGAAAGCAGATCAATCCAGTCACAAGCGGCTGATACGGGCTATAGAGATAGGGGAGTTTCTGAAAGAGAATTTATTGATAAGCAAAGAAAGACCGCTATTTAATCCAGTAGTGATTGGCCTGACCTCGGACATATCGCTACGGAAAAAAAGAATTTATGAAAGGCTGGAGGCAAGGTTAAGTGCCGGATTGGTTACAGAAGTAAAGAATTTACTGGAAAATGGTGTACCCAGGGAAACACTTGAATACTACGGACTGGAATATAAGTTTGTCAGCTGGTACCTGCATAATGAGCTAACATTGGCTGAACTTGAGGAAAGATTGTTAATCGCCATTTATCAGTTTGCTAAAAGACAAATGACGTTTTTCAGAAAAATGGAAAAAGATGGAGTTAAGATTCATTGGCTTGATACGGATCAGGGTATTGAAGCCGTTAGATACAGCATCACAAAAATTATTGATTTATAGTTTTACTTGTTGTGGCATACAATTTGTAAAGTCCGTATCAGCAGATAACATTATCTGAGATTTTAAATTTAAACGATTCACATAAGATGAAAACAACTACAAAATTCTTTGCTTCAGCAGTAGCTGCTATGGCTTTATTCTTTACTACTAATGTTAATGCGCAATCTGAAGATTCTAAAGCAACACGCCTGGGCATCGGTCTGAGTGGGGGTATACCAACCACCAAAGGATATGATGTGGCATTGGGTGCAGACCTTCGTTTACAAAAAGATTTTAGTTCTAATATTTCTGGTTTGTTGTCTGCCGGATATAACAGATTTGTAACGGATGCAGGAGATGCTAGCTTCATTCCTGTAAAAGCAGGTGCAAAGATATTCTTTGCGGAAAGTGCATATTTTTCAGGTGAGCTTGGTGCGGGAATTGGTACCAACGAAGGATCTAAGACTGCGTTTTTATGGGCTCCGGGTATCGGATATGGATGGGACAACGGATTAGATCTGGGTCTGCGTTATGAAGGCGCTGAATTTAAAGGAGGTGGCTCTTTAGGTCAGATTGCTTTGCGTGTGGCCTATGGTTTTAGCTTGTAAGCAAAGATAATTGTTTTTAAATTGTCACTAAATATGCGCCAATTGTAAGATTTAGTTCAATTTAAAAAAAAGCCCCTGAAATTACAGGGGCTTTTTTTATTTAATTTGAATATAAAGTGCTATTTTGAGCACCAAAGCAAACAGAGGAAACCATGGTGATTGCAAACAAATTTATACAGATGAGAAAATATATAGGAGTAGCTGTTTTATGTACATTGATGGCATGTGCTAATTCAGAAAAAAAAGGCATCGATGGTTCAGACAGCACAGTGAAGCTTGCTGATTCTGCTAAAACACCGGCTGTTAAATTAAACGATGCGGCAGTAGAAAGTATATACAATGCCTATATTGTGTTGAAGGACGATTTGGTGGCAACTAATTATGATGCTGCTAAATTATCAGCTAAGACATTAATGACCAGTTTAAAGGAAAAACAAGGCTGTGAAAACACAGCGCTAATCGCAGAGAAAATCAGTTCGGCTAAAGATATAGCGACCCAAAGAAAGGAATTTACATTTTTAAGCGCAGATGTAATTGCGATGTTCAAGCATTCTGACCTGACTGCCGGTGTAATATATGTGCAGCATTGCCCAATGGCAAATAATGGGGATGGTGGCGACTGGCTATCTTCTAGTGAGAAGATCCAAAACCCATATTACGGAGATGAGATGATGGAGTGTGGCGCAGTGATAACGCAGATAAAAAAATAATTAGTTAACAGTTTTGTTATAGTTATAGCCAGTGCTTTTTAAATAGATTAGTTACTTTTGTTATTATAAAAATTAGAAGATATATGTCAGATATTGCAGAAATTAAGATAGACGGTAAGGTATACGAGTTTCCCATAATTACAGGTACTGAAGGTGAAAAATCTATTGATATTTCTAAACTTAGAGATTTAACAGGCCATATAACGCTTGATTTTGGATACAAAAATACAGGGTCTACTAAAAGTGCCATTACTTTCCTGGACGGTGAAAAAGGAGTATTGAAATATCGCGGATATGCAATAGAAGAGCTGGCCGAAAAGTCAACATTTCTTGAAGTTGCTTATTTACTGATATATGGCGACCTGCCTAACCAAAGTGAACTGGACGGTTTTCAATCCCAGATTAGCAGGCATACGCTGATCCATGAGGATATGAAAAAGTTTTTGGACGGATATCCTTCTAAATCTCATCCTATGGCCCAACTGGCCTCTCTAGTTTGCTCTTTGTCTACTTTCTACCCAGAGTCTTTAAATGCCAATTCATCGGCAGAGACAATGGATTTAACTATGATTAAATTACTGGCTAAATTTCCGACCATTGTATCTTTTATTTATAAAAAATCATTAGGACATCCGCTGATCTATCCTAAGAACAAATACGATTATGTAACCAATTTTCTGAACATGATTTTTGGTCAGCGTACTGAAGATACAGTGATAGATCCGGTGGTGGTAAGTGCGATGAACACCCTGCTGATCTTGCATGCTGATCATGAGCAGAACTGTTCAGCTTCTACGGTAAGAATGGTAGGTTCGTCAGATTGTAACCTGTATGCCTCTGTTTCTGCTGGTATTGCGGCACTGTGGGGCCCGCTGCATGGAGGCGCAAACCAGGCGGTGATAGAAATGCTGGAACTCATTAAGGAAGATGGTGGAGATACTGAGAAGTGGATCAACAAGGCCAAGGATAAAAATGATCCTTTCCGTATGATGGGCTTTGGACACAGGGTGTATAAAAACTTTGATCCAAGGGCCAAGATTATCAAAAAGGCATGCGACGATATTTTAGAAAAATTGGGTATTGACGATCCTGTTTTGGAAATTGCCAAGAAACTGGAAGAAGCAGCATTGAGCGACCCTTATTTTGTAGAGCGCAAGCTTTATCCGAATGTTGATTTCTATTCGGGTATTATATACCGGGCGCTGGGCTTCCCTACAGATATGTTTACTGTTCTTTTTGCATTAGGCCGTTTACCCGGATGGATTGCTCAATGGAAAGAAATGCATGAGAATAAAGAACCGATCGGCCGTCCTCGTCAGGTGTACGTAGGTCATACCAACAGAGAATTTAATGACATCAAAAGCAGGTAATCTGCTAAATTTAATAATAAAAAAGCCATTTAGTTTTTAGCTAAATGGCTTTTTTATTGTGCTGTTTGTTTTTAGTGGCTCATGGCCTCAATTGCAGCTGCTTCAGCTTTGTTGTGTTTATATTTAAAGATGAATGGAAATACAATCGCCAGAATGAGGGTATAAGCGGAGAAAGTAAGCCAGATGCCCTGCCAATCCTTGCTCTGATCGGCATAAGTGAAGAATTGATCGATGATAAGTCCACTTGTAAAACTGCCAAATAGCGCTCCGAAGCCATTTACCATCATCATAAATAATCCCTGGGCACTGCCTCTTATTTTTTCATCTATTTGTGTTTCGACAAATAAAGAACCTGATATATTGAAAAAATCAAATGCCATGCCGTAGATGATACAAGATAAAATGATCATCCATAAACCACCTGCAGGATCCGCAAAGGCGAACAGGCCAAACCTTAATACCCATGCAAGCATGCTGAAAAGCATGACGTACTTTATCCCGAATTTCCTAAGAAAAAAAGGGATTGCTAAAATGAAAAGTGTCTCTGATATCTGAGAGATAGACATAATTATAGCAGGGTATTTTACGGCAAGTAAACCCTGATAGGCAGGTATATTTTTAAAGTCATGGAGATAGGTATCTCCGTAGGCATTTGTCAACTGTAACGCTGCGCCAAGGAACATAGAAAACACAAAGAATACAGAAAATTTTCTTTCTTTAAATAAAGTAAATGCTCTTAATCCCAATGCATCTACAAAGGATTTTGACGTGATTCTATTTGCTAAAGGAGGGCATTTAGGAAGTGTAAATGCATAGATGCCTAAAGCAAGGGATACGGCAGAAGCAATATAAAATTGATTGGAGGATGCTTCATTGCCTGAAAGACTGACTGTCCACAATGCGGCAATAAAGCCGATTGTTCCCCAGATTCTAATTGGCGGATAATCCTTAATTACGTCTTTACCTGCACTTTTTAAAGCTGAATACGCTACTGTAATGGATAGAGACAGCGTAGGCATATAAAAGATCATATTCAACAGGATCACCCAAAAAAATGTTCCGGGGTCTTTAACCAGAGGAAGCGAAAACAACGTAACTGCACCAAAAATATGCATCAGGCCGTATAGTTTTTCTGCGTTGATAAACCTGTCTGAGATAATTCCGGTAAGTGCAGGCATAAAAATAGCCGAGATACCCATCGTAGAAAAGATCGCTCCAAATTCGGCACCAGACCATTGTTTGTTTTGGAACCAATAAACCCCAATGGTTATAAGCCATGAACCCCATATAAAGAATTGCAAAAAATTCATTAGGGTTAAGCGAAACTTAACGTTCATAATACTAATTTAGTTGATCTTCTAATAGATGAATATAGAACTATTTTATGTTTCTTTTACTTATTTCATCACGGATTCTTGCTGCTTTTTCATACGCTTCTTCGGCTATGGCCTCCTGAAGCTTTTGCTGAAGCTCTTCTGAGCTCATCGACTTATAAGCATTACCGGGAATAGAAGTGCTGATATCTTCCGTTCCCTGTTCTTTTGTTATGCTGTCCATATTTTCAAGAAACAAAAAGTCGTTGCCTTCTATCACAATGCCTGCTGAAGATAGTATGAATTCATAGGTATAAATGGTTGCGTTAAAACGAACTGCAAGTGCGATTGCATCTGAAGTACGTGCATCGATTTCGTGAGTAGTTGTGCCGTCTGTACATAAAAGCTTAGCAAAGAAAACACCCTCTACCAGGTTGTAGATCAAAATTTCCTGTATCTGAATGTTATAGGTCTGGGCAAAGGTCTTAAACAAGTCATGCGTTAATGGCCTGCTTGGTGTCATCTTCTCTATTTCTATTGCAATTGCCTGTGCTTCGAACGCACCGATGATAATGGGTAGGCGCCTCCTGCCATTTACTTCTCCAAGTACCAGGGCATAAGCTCCTGACTGAGTCTGGCTATACGACAAGCCAACAATATCTAGTTTTACTTTTTTCATATTAAGGATAAGGCTTATGCGAAAAGGTACGTTCTTCATCCTGAATTTATTTCAGGACCCCAGACATGCTATTTAAAAATAGTTCAACATTACCTTTTCGGACAGCCTCATTTAATTAACCTTTATGTGCTTTTAATGTTTCTATTAATTTTGGAACAACTTCAAATGCATCACCAACAATGCCATAATCAGCGACTTTGAAAAAAGGAGCCTCCGGATCTTTATTGATTACCACAATTACTTTTGAGGAACTCACACCGGCCAAATGCTGGATGGCACCTGAAATTCCGATGGCAATGTACAGGTTTGGACTAATTGCAATTCCTGTCTGGCCTACGTGCTCAGAATGCGGTCTCCAGTCTGCATCAGAAACAGGTTTTGAACAAGCGGTAGCCGCACCTAACAGTCCGGCTAATTCTTCAATCATTCCCCAGTTTTCCGGGCCTTTCAAGCCTCTTCCGGCAGATACTACCAGTTCAGCATCAGGCAGGGAGACTTTATTTGTAGCCCTTACGATTTCCTTTACGATGGCATTTAAATCTGTGCTTTTAACCTCTGGACTGAAAGCCTCTACTACCGCATCAACCGAAGCCTCTTTTACCCCAAAAGCATTGGGGTTTAACGCGATGATCTTAACAGCTGAAGTTAGTTCAGTGATGGCAAAAGCTTTGCCTGAGAAAGCTGTTTTTTTAACAAGAAATTTACCGCTAGCTGTTTGAGGTAGTTCCACCGCACCGTCTACCAGTCCTGCCTTAAGTTTGACAGCTATACGAGGAGCAAGGCCTTTACCTGAAAATGAATTGGAAAGCACCACTACAGTCGCATTTTCCTTGCCTGCTGCTTCGGCTATAATGGAGGCATAAGCTTGGTTAACGAAGTTCTTCAGCTGATCATTGGAAACAGTCAACACCTTTGAGGCGCCGTAAGTTCCAAGTGCCTTGAGTTCACTTTCTGCTACATTACCTATTGAAATAGCGGCCAGGCTGGAACCCTGTTGATCTGCAATGGCTTTTGCATAAGATACTGCTTCAAAAACAGACTTCTTAAATTTGCCCTCTACTTGTTCTACATATACTAAAACTGACATACGATCTTGATTAAATATTTTTAAACTGTAATAGCACTATAATTAGATAACTTTGGCTTCCTGATGTAATAAGTCGATTAGTTTGGACGCCTCCTCAGCAGGTACCAGCTTAACAGCTCCGCGTGGAGCGGGAGTTTCAAATTGCTGAACTTTTGTTAATTGCTCAATTTCTTTAGCTTCTACTACTACCAAAGGCTTTGTTCTGGCAGACATAATTCCTCTCATGTTAGGGATCTTCGGTTCTGCTGTACCTTCAGAGCAACTAGCTACAAATTTGCCTGTGATAGAAATGATCTCTTTACCGCCTTCTATTTCGCGTTCAAGCGTTGCAGAAATACCATCGTAATCCAATTTCTTAATAATTGAAACCGATGGGATGTCAAGAAACTCGCCGATCATTGCAGCTACCTGAGATCCGTTATAATCAATGGATTCACGTCCGCACAATATGATGTCAAATTCAGTGGTTTTCGCATATTCAGCAATCTGATAAGCCGTGTAATATGCATCTCTCGGTGCTCTGTTGATCCTGACTGCATCATCAGCACCGATAGCCAGCGCTTTTCTAATGGTAGGATCTGTTTGACTTTCGCCAACATTGATTACAGTAACAGTTCCCTTACCGCCTTCACAAAGTTCAATCGCCCTTGACAGCGCGATTTCGTCGTAAGGGTTCACGATAAATTGTACTCCTGCTGTATTGAATTGTGTATTATCGTTGGTAAAAGTTATTTTTGTTGTCGTGTCGGGCACGTTACTGATACAAACTAATATTTTCATACGTTTAAATTTGTTTAAAAGGTTATGGAGCTACAGAAGCTATAATTGTCTTTTTGCAAATCTAATTAAAAAAGCAGGTATAAAAAATGCAAAATACCCGATTGGCCAAACTATTAAACTTTTTAGAGAGCGATCCTAATGATCCTTTCGTGTTGTATGCACTCGCGACAGAATATAATGTAGCTAATGATCATGAACAAGCCTTTCAATATTACTTAAAGCTTGTTTCGGAACATCCGGACTACGTGGGCACCTATTATCATCTTGGCAAACTTTATGAAAAAACCGGCAAAACTGACCTTGCTATCGAAACCTATCAAAAAGGCATGCTGAGAGCAAGAGAGAAAAGGGATATGCACGCTTTTTCAGAATTGCAGGGAGCTTATAATTCGGCAGCGGGATTGGATTATGAAGATGATTAAATAAGAAGCATTGACCAGTAAAAAGCAAATTCTGTTTATTAGAGATGTGATTTTCTTCACATTCACGGCTTTTGGTGGTGCTCAGGCTCATCTCGCCTTATTGTTAAAGTACTTCGTGAAAAATGTTAAGTATATCTCGGAAGAGGAATTGCTTGAACTGAACGCACTGGCACAGGTATTACCTGGTCCGGCATCTACCCAGACCCTGGTTGGCATCGCCTATAAAGTAGGTGGACTGAAATTAGCTATCATAACTTTTTTGATTTGGATACTACCATCAGCTGCTATCATGACATTTGCTGCCATCACGTTTGGCAGGCTGGATCAAAAGCAGAAATTCGCTGAAATCCTTGAATATATACAACCAATAGCTTTGGGGATAGTGGCATTTGGTGCATATAATTTATCAAAAAGGGTTTTAGTTTCGCAATTGTCGGTGTTTTTAGCTATTGCTGCGGTAATCGCTACGTTGGTGCTCCGGAATGCCTATGTATTTCCAATTGGGATTTTGATAGGAGGGATGATCTCCTCTGCCCTGGAAGCACCAAAAGAGGAGACAGACATAAGGGTTAAGCTGTTTTCAAATGTCAACCCCAAAAAGCTGATTTATTTTCTTGGTGTATTGTTGTTGTTAGCTTTACTGGGGGCTATCATCAACAGAACATCTCCATTTAGTCTGCCCATAAGGCTATTTGAAAATTTCTATCGAAATGGTATCGTAATATTTGGGGGAGGACAGGTACTTGTACCTTTGATGTATACAGAATTTGTGGAGATGAAGCAATATCTCCATGCCTCTGGTTTTCTTTCTGGTTTTGCCATACAGCAGGCTTTGCCAGGTCCCACATTTTCTTTTACGAGTTATGTAGGAGCCCTTAGTATGAGAAATTTCGGATATGGATTGCCAGGTCAGATACTAGGTGGTGCAGTAGCAGTGTTGGGAATAAATCTACCAGGATTGATCCTTGTGCTATTTATAGTTCCATTTTGGGAAGACCTAAAAAAAATAACCAGAATAAAATACTCCCTTGTCGGAATCAACGCAGTTAGTGTAGGCTTTATCCTGGCGGCATTTATATTGCTGGTTAAACCGATCGGACTTGACTATTTGGCAATAGCCATACTTGTCATCACCTTTCTCATCCTAAATTTCACTAAGATAAGTCCGCCGTTTATTGTGATCGCAGGTATACTTCTGGGTTATTTTCTATAGCAAGCTTTTAAAATGGAGCATCTTCATCATGCATATCATCCATTCTAGATGGTTTTATAATTACATTGCCGGCAGGCCGGTCAAAATCTTTTGAAGGATGCATGCCCGCACCAGGACTGTCCATAGAAAAAGAGGTAGGTGCGGAGAAATTCTCTTCCAGATCAGTGAATTTCACGTATTTACCGATGAATCTCAGCGGTACGATTCCGGTCTCACCATTACGGTGCTTAGCAATAATAACTTCACCAATTCCTGCCTGTGAACGTCCTTGTTCATCTTCAGTAATCCCATAATATTCCGGACGGTACAGGAACAAAACCATATCTGCATCCTGCTCAATAGATCCTGATTCACGTAAATCGGACAACATAGGACGTTTGCCGTTTGCGCCGGGTCTGCTTTCAACGGCACGGCTTAATTGCGACAGAGCAAGCACCGGCACATTCAGCTCCTTAGCTACAGATTTCAGGGCTCTTGAAATACTACCAATTTCCTGCTCCCTGTTGCCGCCACCGCTTTGACCCTCACCTTTACCATGCATCAGCTGTAAGTAATCTATGATGATGAGCTGAAGGTCATATTGCGACTTTAATCTTCTGCATTTGGCCCGGAATTCGAAGATGTTGAGGGCAGGGGTATCATCTATCAATAAAGGTGCTTCCGTTAAAGTCCCTATTTTACTGTGGAGTTGCTGCCATTCCCATTCTGCCAGATTTCCCTTTCTGATCTTTTCCTGTTCAATTTCTGTTTCTCCCGAGATCAGACGATTAACCAGCTGAACAGAAGACATTTCGAGGGAAAATACTACAACCGGCCGTTTAAAATCAACCGCCGCATTGCGCGCACAGGTTAAAACGAAGGCCGTTTTTCCCATAGCCGGACGAGCAGCAATGATTACCAAATCTGATGGCTGCCATCCGCCGGTGATGCGGTCCAGATCGGTAAAACCTGATGGTACACCAGTTAGTCCATCACTTTTGCCTCTCAGCGCTTCCAATGTAGCCAAAGACTGCTTTACAATCTCATCCATCTTTTGGGTGTCTCTCCTCAGGTTGTTCTGTGCGATGTCAAAAAGGTTCTTTTCTGCATGGTCTAGCAGATCAAAGATGTCTGTAGTATCTTCGTATGCATTTTGAATAATCTCTGAGGAGATTCTGATCAGTTCACGTTGAATATATTTTTGAGATATGATCCTTGCATGGTATTCTATATTTGCCGCAGAGGCTACACGGTTGGTTAAATTGGTAATATAATAAGCACCACCCACCATCTCCAACAAGCCTAATGTTCTCAATTCAGCCGTAACAGTTAAAATATCAACTGGTTTGGATTTTTGAAAGAGTCCCTGTATTGCTTCAAAGATCTTTTTATGAGCCTCATGATAGAATACATCGGGTTTCAAAATGTCAATTACAGTTGAAAGTGCATCTTTCTCCAACATCAGTGCACCAAGAACAGCCTCCTCCAGGTCTACAGCCTGAGGTGGGATTTTGCCCATGGTACTCATAGAATTGCTCAATCTATTTTTTCTTGCGGCAAAATTTGACTTGTCTTGTCCTTGTGTTCCTTTCTCCATACTCATAATACAAAAATATACAAAAATCAGCCGCTTTATCAAATTCTTTACTCACATTCGATAAAACATAAATAGGTCAATCTTCATGATGTTTTAATGATTTAACAGGAATTACTAACAATGACATGTGGATAAGCTCTCTGGTAAATGCCCCTGAAAATAAGGTTTACATAATCATAATATTTGCGCTATTTTTGCGCTACAATTGATAAGACATGGAAAATCTCAGAAGGCCTTCAAGACCTAAAGAAAATAATGAATTTATATTTGGTATACGTGCTGTAATAGAGGCAATTAAAGCTGGAAAAGATATTGAGAGTATTTATATTCAACGAGGGCTGGGAGGGGCTGTTATCCTTGAACTTAAAGCCCTGCTGAAAGAGGTTGATGCGCCGGTGCATACAGTTCCTGTTGAGAAATTAAACCGGATGACACAAAAGAATCATCAGGGTGTAATCGCGGTCATATCAGCGATTACCTTTCAAAAAATTGAAGACATCATTCCGGTCATCTATGAAAAGGGGGAGACACCTCTGGTGCTGATACTTGACGGTATCACTGATGTCAGGAATATGGGTGCCATTGCAAGAACAGCAGCTTGCGCAGGTGTACATGCAATTATAGTTCCTACTAAAAACTCTGCGCAGATTAATGCCGATGCGATAAAGACTTCGGCAGGGGCATTGTTTACGATTCCCGTTTGCAGACATCCGAATCTTCATAAAACGGCTTTATTTTTACAGGAATGCGGATTGCAAATAGTTGCCTGCACAGAAAAAACGAATGATCTGATTTATAAACCTGACTATACAGTGCCAACTGCAATTGTAATGGGAGCAGAAGATGAGGGAATATCTAATGAAATCATCAGGATGGCCAATCATTTGGCTAAAATTCCAATGATCGGTGAAATCAGTTCGCTAAATGTATCTGTTTCTGCGGGAGTGATTCTTTATGAAGCCATCAGACAGCGTTCATAAAGAATCAAACGGTTTTTAAATATATTTTGTTCCGAATTTGGACTTGACATCAGCAACAACCTGCTTAATACTCTGCTCTTCAGACCGGGGACAAATTAGCAGGGTGTTGTTTGATTCTACAACAATATAGTCGTGCAGACCCTGCAGAATTACCAGTTTGTCTTCAGGGACATTCACCATACAGTTAGAAGAATTAAACATCATCACTTTTTCAGCAGGAATAACAGCATTGCCTACATAATCATGCTCTGCTATGTCATATATAGATGCCCATGTGCCTAAATCAGACCATCCAAAATCGGCTGGCAGGACGTATACGTTTTGTGCTTTTTCCATAATTCCGAAATCAATAGAGATGTTGATACATTGCTGGTAAGCAGCTCCAATAAATTCGGATTCACTATCCGTGTTATATGCCGCGCTGCCTTGTTGAAATATCTCATGCATTTCCGGTAGATGAACGGAAAATGATTTATTGATGGCTTTTGCAGACCAGATAAAGATGCCCGCATTCCACAAAAAGTCTCCACTTTGAATAAATGATTTAGCAAGATCAAGATTGGGTTTTTCTGTGAAAATCTTTACTTTATGTATTTGATCATCAGTAGGAAGACAATCTTCTGTATATTGTATATAGCCGTATCCAGTGTCGGGTCTGCTTGGTTTAATTCCAAGTGTGATTAGACAGTCATTTTCTGAGGCAGCTTTTAAAGACTGTTCAATAGCGGCTATAAAAGCTTCCTGGTCGGTAATTGTATGGTCAGATGGGGCAACTACGATAGTTGCATCTGGATTGAGCTGGGCAATTTTTGTAGAGCCATAAGAAACGCAGGGAGCTGTGTTTCTCATAATAGGCTCTGCCAGAATCTGATTGTCGCTAATATCCGGAAGTTGTTCTTTTATAATGTTTGTATAGATCTCGTTGGTTACTATAAAGATATTTTCAGCTGGGCAGATCTTTAAAAACCTTTCGTAAGTACTTTGTATTAATGTTTTACCAACTCCAAAAAAATCAATGAACTGTTTAGGATACTCTGTTCTGCTGACTGGCCAAAACCGGCTTCCAACTCCTCCGGCCATTATCAAGGCGTAATTATTTTTATTCATTATGTGGTATTATGTGTCTTTTTAAATTATTCCTTCCTGCAAAAGATCGTGTAAATGTATTATCCCAAAATATTTATCAGAATCAGTAACCAGTAATTGCGTGATGTTGTTTTTTCTAATGACTTCTAAAGCCTCCATAGCCAATACTTCTTTATCTACTTTTTTGGGATTAGCATTCATGAGGTCACTGGCTCTTATATTGGCTAAGTTTGTATGGTTTTCTAACATTCTCCTGATGTCTCCATCGGTAATTATTCCTAAAATGACATCGCCATCTACAACAACCACAGCGCCCAAACGGTTTTGACTAATTTCTACTATGACATCTTTTACATAAGCTGAGGGATGAATTTGAGGCTTCTGGTTTTTTAACGCAATATCTGAAGCTTTGAGGTACAGCCGCTTACCTAATGATCCTCCGGGATGGTATTTGGCAAAATCAGCCTCGTTAAATTTTCGGGTATGCAGCAGACAAACCGCCAGTGCATCTCCCATAGCTAGTTGCGCGGTGGTACTGGTTGTAGGTGCAAGATTGTGTGGACAGGCTTCTTTTTCGACTGCTGTATTTAGAACATAGTCAGCCTGCATAGCCAATTCTGAATCCAACTGACCAACCATACCAATCATGATGTTCCCAGATTGCTTCAACAAGGGGGTCAGTACTTTGATTTCTGGGGTATTTCCACTTTTTGATAAGCAGATAACTATATCATCCTTTTGGATCATACCAAGGTCACCATGTACAGCATCTGCAGCGTGCATAAATATAGCAGGAGTGCCGGTAGAATTAAAAGTAGCTACAATTTTTTGCGCAATGATGGCACTTTTCCCGATTCCAGTTACGATCACACGCCCTTTGCTCTTTACAATTAAGTTAATTATGTTAACAAAATCATCATTCACATTTTCAATCAGCCCCAGAATTGCCTCCGCTTCTAACTGTAAAGTGTTGATTGCCGAACTGATAATAGATTTTTTACTTTTCAAACAGAATTAATTAGTATATTGATGCTTTGTATTTGTGCAAAATTATGTTATTTTGAAGTAAAAATAGCACTGAATATTTTATACACGAAATGGATGTGAAAAAGTCGTTGTTTGACAACTTACAAACCTTTTTTGGTTTTGATAATTTTAAAGGTGATCAGGAGTCTATCATCACCAATATTCTTGAACAAAGAAATACGTTTGTTATAATGCCTACAGGTGGGGGTAAATCCATTTGCTATCAGTTGCCAGCACTCATGCAGGAAGGTACTGCTATTGTAATTTCTCCGCTGATTGCTTTAATGAAAAACCAGGTGGATCAGCTACGGGCCTTTGGAGGTAGCGACAGCATAGCCCACTTTTTAAATTCGTCTTTAAATAAATCTGAAATTACCCAGGTAAAAGCAGATCTGTTAAATGGACAGACTAAATTGTTGTACGTAGCACCAGAGTCGCTTTCCAAGCAGGATAATATTGATTTTTTAAAGCTGATTAAAATATCTTTTGTTGCGGTTGATGAAGCCCATTGTATTTCTGAATGGGGTCATGATTTCAGACCTGAATATCGTAAAATCAGACAAGTAATACAGGGCTTGGGAGATGAAATACCAATTATAGCACTTACGGCTACGGCGACGCCAAAGGTGCAGCAGGATATTATTAAAAACCTTCAAATGTCTGATGCGACCTTGTTTAAATCTTCATTTAACAGGCCTAATCTGTTTTATGAAATTCGACCCAAAAGGGATGTGATTAAGGAAATCATCAGGTATATCAAGCAAAATACCGGCAAATCCGGGATTATCTATTGTCTGAGCAGAAAAAAGGTAGAGGAAGTAGCGGAGACATTAAATCTGAATGGGATAAAGGCATTGCCTTACCACGCAGGTCTGGAGCCTAAA
Organism: Pedobacter psychroterrae; assembly: GCF_004331695.1. Lineage (GTDB taxonomy): Bacteria > Bacteroidota > Bacteroidia > Sphingobacteriales > Sphingobacteriaceae > Pedobacter > Pedobacter psychroterrae. The sequence continues at coordinate 1,212,913 of NZ_SJSL01000002.1, forward strand.
GTAAGGGCCGATACCCAGGACAAGTTCTTAATGGAAGATGTTGAAGTGATTGTTGCCACCATTGCTTTTGGGATGGGTATTGATAAACCCGATGTTCGCTTTGTAATCCATCATGATATTCCTAAAAGCATGGAAGGTTACTACCAGGAGACTGGAAGAGCCGGGAGAGATGGGGGTGAAGGAATCTGCATTGCTTTTTATGCACAAAAAGATGTAGATAAACTGGCTAAGTTTATGAAAGATAAACCTGTTTCTGAACGTGAAATAGGTACCCAGATCTTAAAAGAAGTAATAGATTATGCAGAATCCGGAGTGTGCAGAAGAAAACAGATATTGCATTATTTTGGAGAGAACTTTAATGAGACAGGCTGTAATTGCATGTGTGACAACTGTAAAAAGCCTAAAAAGCAATTTGAAGCTGAAGAATCACTTAGCGTCATACTTAAACTGATCGATAAGATAGGGGAGAAGTTTGACGATTCCCATATATTGAACGTTATTATGGGAGCTGAGACTGCACAGACAATTGCTTATGAACACGGAAAAATTCCTGAATTTGGCCTGGGAGTGGTAGAAGGCGAAAATCATTGGAAATCTCTCATCAGACAAGCAGTATTAAGTAACTTCCTGTCAAAAGATATTGACAACTATGGTTTGCTTCATCTTACTAACGCAGGACGAAATTTTATTGAAAGTCCATACGCACTTAAATTTGTGTTAAATGAGCCTATTGAAAGTGCTGCAGATGATGATGAAGATGACGTAAAGCATGGTACAGGTGCGGTAGATACCCAATTGCTGCAATTACTCAAAGACCTTAGAAAGAAAATAGCAAAGCAAAAAAATGTACCGCCTTTTGTGGTATTCCAGGATCCTTCGCTTGATGAAATGTGTACGCATTATCCAATCAATTTGGATGAGCTTAAACAAATATCCGGAGTTGGTCATGGTAAGGCCCTTAAATTTGGCGGGCCATTTCTTGAACTCATCAAAAAATATGTTGAAGACAATGACATTGAACGTCCGATAGACCTGATCATAAAAACTCAGGCCAATAAATCACAGTTAAAAGTCTCCATCATACAAAACATTGATAGAAAGATTGGACTGGAAGATATCGCTAAATCCAAGGGTATTACTTATGATGATATACTAAAGGAGATAGAGGCCATTGTAAACTCAGGTACAAAGCTCAATCTTGGGTATTTTGTGGACGAAGTAATAGATGAAGACCGCCAGGAGGAAGTATTCGATTACTTTCAATCTGCCGAAAATGACTCTATAGATGAAGCATTAAGAGAATTAGGAGAAACAGATTATTCACGTGAAGAAATACAGCTTATGCGTATCAAATTCATGTCTGAACTAGGTAATTAAAATTTAAAATGATCAACTTTCCTTTAGATAAACTGAAACATCAGCAATCTGGTAACTTTTTCCTAATGGCCGGTCCCTGTGCCATCGAAGGTGAAGAAATTGCTATGCGTATAGCAGAAAAAATAGTTAGTATAACAGATAAGCTGGCAATACCTTATGTTTTTAAAGGTTCTTATCGTAAGGCGAACCGCTCCAAAGGAAGTTCTTTTTGCGGGATAGGAGATGAAAAAGCACTTAAGATCCTGGAGAAAATAGGTAAAACATTTGATATTCCAGTAGTGACTGATATTCATGCTCACGAAGAAGCAGCCATGGCCGCTGCTTATGTAGACATCCTTCAGATTCCTGCTTTTCTATGCCGGCAAACTGACCTCTTAGTTGCAGCAGCAAAGACAAATAAGGTGGTCAATGTAAAAAAAGGACAGTTTCTCTCTGCAGGATCAATGAAATTTGCGGTAGATAAGATTGTGGAGGCTGGCAATAACAGAGTCATCTTGACAGACAGGGGCAATACATTTGGCTATCAGGACCTCATAGTTGACTATAGGGGATTACCTGAGATGCAAAGTTTTAATGTGCCGGTTGTAATGGACTGTACACATTCACTACAACAACCCAACCAGAGTTCCGGGGTTACGGGAGGAAAGCCTGAGCTGATTGGAACAATTGCTAAAGCCGCAGTCGCTGTAGGTGCGGATGGTCTTTTTATAGAAACTCATCCGGATCCTGCCAATGCAAAATCTGATGGTGCGAATATGTTGCACCTGGATCTGCTTGAGGAGTTGCTCGTAAAACTGATTAAAATTAGGAAAGCGGTTATTTAAAGCTTTTTAGATTTTGGTGATGATAAAAGAGGTACGTCTGTTCTGTTTTCGGTTGTCTTCAGTGTCATTGCTTTTAATTGGCTTTGTTTCACCATATCCTTTATAGGTCATTCTTTTAGATGCTATGTTGTTAGCTATCAGGTAATCGTAAACAGCTTTAGCTCTGTTGAGGGATAGCTTTTCATTTTGTAATTCATTGCCGATATTATCGGTGTGGCCTTGGATTTCTATGTTCATGCTGAGATTGTTTTCAAGCAATTCTCTTAAAGTTGCCAGCTCAATCAAAGATGTGGGTAGTATAACATATTCATTAGTATTGAAAAATATATTTCTGAGGATTACGTTACTGCCCACCTTCAGTTTCTCCAGGCTGATTTCAATAATGATCGGTTTGTTCGGCGATGATGTTTTTAATTCATAATGCGCTGAATAAAATAGATAACCATCGGAACTTACATTAAAAGCATAATCTCCTCCTATAGGCATTACGGCAAGAAAGCTGCCGTTGTCTATTGAGGTGTGATCGTTGTACATGGTTTGCTTATTTACCACATTCATGACCTGTACCTGTGCTGTTAAGTATGCCCCTGTTTCCTTATCCTTTACAATACCTTTTACATAAGTAATGGGTAGTGGCCTTTTACTTACAGGCATCTCAAACTGGTAAATGTCCATGTCTCCGTAGCCTCCCTTGAGACTAGAAGAAAATAAACCTAAATTACCATCCGGAGTGACGATCAGACCTGTTTCCTCATTAAAAGTATTGATCGGGTAACCCATGTTTTCAGGTCTTCCCCAACTTCCTGATTCATCCATACGGCTTAGAAATATATCTTTGTCGCCCATACCTGGCCAGCCATCAGATGAGAAATACAATGTTTTACCATCAGAGTGGACAAAGGGTGTCTGTTCGTTGTATGGTGTATTGATCTCCGGACCAAGGTTTGTAGGTTCAGTCCAGTAACCATCCTTCTTGAGTGAACTCCGCCAGATGTCGTAGCCTCCTAGTCCCCCGGGCCTGTTACTTACAAAATACAATGTGCTGCCATCCGGACTAATGGCAGGTTGCGAATCCCAGTAGGTTGAATTGACAGGTGAGCCTAGATTAAATGGCTCGCCCCAATTGTTTCCTTCTTTATGGCTAACATAGAGGTCGCATCTTCCTAGACCGTCTGGTCTGTTACATCCCGTAAAAAATAAATACGATCCATCCGGGGAGATCGACTGCGCGCCTTCATTAAAATTATGCGTATTAATTTTATTGCTGAGAGGCACAGGAGAAGACCATGAATCAGGTCTTTTCTGAGAAATAAAGAAGTCCTCATTATCTGCTACATTTCTGCAAAAGATCAGCTGCTCCCCATCAGCCGTAATAGCCGGAGAATAATCTCTGTAAATTGAATTGATCTCTTTTCCCATATTCAGGGGTTCATATTTTAAGGGTGACTTTATAGCCTTAACTGCAAACTCACAATCCCTTAAGTATTTATTGGCTTTGCTGATGAATTCTTTATCATTACCCTTATACTGCTGAAGGAACAGGTTAATATTCAGTAGTCCGCTTTCATAGTCCCCTGTTCTTAAAGATGATTCGGCCATGCCATAATAAACTCTTGGATCTATGGATTTACTTAATGCGATCGCATTTCTATAGGCTGCTTTGGCAGGTTCAAATGACTTGATTCTCCGATTGATATCGCCTATTTGTATAAATGCAAACTGGAAGGATGGATCGGCGCTTACAGCGTCATGCAGTGACTGAATGGCCTGCTGATAGGCGTTCTCTTTTAAGAATGCCTGGGCTTTATCAAAATTCGCTTGCGCTTTTTTTACTGTTGAGGTTTGTGCATCAACCTGATGAACTGTAAAATATAACAAGAAGAATAAAGAAAATATCTTCATATCTTATATTAACCTTTCAACTAATTTAGCGAAATACCAGGATATATTAAGGGATATTCAAAAATTTATGTGTTTGAAGGGAAATCTCCCATTTAGGGTTGGCCATTACATACTCAATAATCAAAGGTGTGATCTCTTTTGACTTTGACCATTCGGGTTGTAAATATAGCTTGCAGTTTTCAGAAACTGTTTCAGCATATTTCTCTGCCCATTCAAAATCACTTTTGTTAAAAACAATTACCTTCAACTCGTGTGCAAATGGTGTAATATCCGGTCTTGGTGCCTTGAATTTTTTTGGTGAAAGGCAGATCCAGTCCCATTTTCCCGAAAGAGGATAAGCACCCGAAGTCTCAATAAAGGTTTTGATATTTCTTTTCTGCAGTTCTTCAGTCAGATAATCGAGGTTATAGATCAGCGGTTCACCTCCTGTAATCACTACGGCTTTACCCGGGAAACTATCTGCCTTCACAACAATATCATCTGCAGGTGTAAGTGGATGAAGCTCCGCATCCCAGCTTTCTTTTACGTCGCACCAGTGGCAACCGACATCGCAACCGCCCAAACGAATGAAGTAGGCTGCCTTTCCGGTGTTAAATCCTTCACCTTGTATGGTGTAAAATTCTTCCATCAATGGAAGTAAAGTGCCGTCTGCTGGTATTTGATGTGCCATAATAAGGGCGCAAAGTTAAATAAAATAATGGAAGCAGCGGTCAAAGTAAGTATATTAGGTTGTTTAATGACCGAGTGATGAACATGTATGTTAAAAAGTGATGAAATGGTATAAGATCGAAGAGCAGTTGCCGGATGAAGAATTTGTTATACCCGTTAAGGTCGATGGCAAAAAGCTATGTCTGGTTAAACATGCGCAGCAGCTCTATGCTGTACAAAATACCTGTCCTCATGCCGGAGGTATATTAAGCGGGGGCTGGTGTAAGAACGGCTACCTGATATGTCCCATTCACCGCTGGGAATATAACCTCGAAAATGGGAGAGGGGCGACCGGGCAAGGAGATTACATTGATACTTACCCGGTTGAAATAAGAGCAGATGGAATTTACATTGGTCTTAAACAAAGCATCTGGAAGAAATTTTTTAGCTGATTATTTGTAAACTTCTTTTTTGGCGGATGCAAGTGTATTCTTCAATAATCCCACAATGGTCATCAAACCAACACCACCTGGAACCGGAGTAATCCACGAAGCCTTTGGAGCCACATTATCAAAGTCTACATCACCATATAGCTTATATCCCGATTTTGTAGTAGCAGAGGTTTCTCTGTTCATACCCACATCAATGATCACCGCGCCTGGCTTTATCATATCCGCAGTTATAAAGTTCTTTTTGCCTATTGCTGCTATTACAATATCTCCTTGAAGTATGATTTCCTTTAAATTTTCGGTACGGCTATGGGTAAGGGATACGGTGCAGTTTCCAGGATTGGCATTACGCGCCATAAGAATACTCATCGGACTGCCAACAATATTGCTTCTTCCTACTACAACGCAATGTTTACCTACTGTGTCTATGCCATACTGTTCAAGCATTAGCATAATCCCATAAGGTGTGGCAGGGATAAAGCAAGGTAGATTACGCATCATCCTGCCCAGATTTATAGGGTGAAATCCATCTACATCTTTACGATAATCGATAGTTTCAGTTACTTTTTCCGGATCAATATGCTTTGGAAGAGGGAGTTGCACAATTAAGCCATCTACGCCAGCATCCTGATTAATCTCTTCAATCTTTGAAAGCAGTTCAGCCTCAGTTACAGTGACATCATATCTTACCAGGGATGATTTAAAGCCTACCTTTTCGCAGTTTTTCATCTTACTCGCTACATAGGTTTCACTGCCGCCATCACTACCAACCAGGATTGCTATTAAATGGGGCTTTCTGCCGCTTGATGCTAAAAAATCTGCGGCTTCTGCTGCGATGTCCTGTTTTATTTTTTCTGATACGAATTTTCCGTCAAGTAACTGCATTTAAATGATTTGTATGTTATTAATCTAATTTCAAAACTGCCATAAAAGCTGTTTGAGGAATTTCCACATTTCCAACCTGGCGCATACGTTTCTTTCCTTGTTTCTGTTTTTCAAGTAGTTTACGTTTACGTGAAATATCACCACCGTAGCACTTAGCAGTAACATCTTTGCGTAAAGCACTAAGTGTTTCGCGGGCAATAACTTTTGCACCTATAGACGCTTGTATCTTAATCTCGAATTGCTGACGGGGGATTAATTCTCTCAGTTTCTCACAGATTTTCTTTCCAAAATCGTAAGCGTTGCTACGGTGAATCAATGAAGATAAGGCATCAACTGGTTCTTCATTTAACAGCATATCCAGTCTTACGAGATCCGATTTTCGATAACCGATCTGATGATAATCAAATGAAGCATAACCTTTAGAAATCGTTTTTAGTTTATCATAAAAATCGAAAACGATCTCTCCCATAGGCATTTCAAAAACGAGTTCCACACGGTCGGAAGTCAGATAAGACTGATTAACAATAATTCCTCTTTTTTGAATACAGAGCGACATTACCGGGCCAACAAACTCGGCTTTCGTAATGATATTAGCCTTAATATAAGGCTCTTCTACAGAATCCAGTTTACTTGGGTCAGGTAAATCTGACGGGTTGTTTACGATTACCTCATCCCCTTTAGTGGTACGTGCGATATAGGATACATTGGGTACAGTTGTGATAACTGTCATGTCAAATTCGCGTTCCAAACGTTCCTGGATAATTTCCATGTGCAACATGCCGAGGAAACCGCAACGGAAACCGAAGCCTAGTGCTGCAGAGCTTTCAGGTTCAAATACAATTGATGCATCATTCAATTGCAACTTGTGCATCGCCTCACGCAATTCTTCGAATTCATCAGTATCTACAGGATAGATGCCTGCAAAAACCATTGGTTTGACTTCCTCAAATCCTTGAATTGAATCCAGGGAAGGTCTGTCTACCGTAGTAATTGTATCCCCAACTTTTACTTCTCTCGCTTCTTTAATCCCAGATATAATGTACCCTACATCACCGGTTTTAACTACGGAACGCGGCGACATATCCAGTTTTAGGATACCGACTTCGTCGGCTAAATACTGTTTACCTGTATTGATGAACTTAACTTTATCGCCCTTTTTAATTTCTCCGTTTACTACTTTATAATAAGCGATAATTCCTCGGAACGGGTTAAAAACAGAGTCAAAAATCAGTGCTTGCAGAGGAGCTTCAGGGTTCCCAACTGGCGCAGGAACACGGTCTACAATGGCCTGAATGATATCTGGAATGCCAAGGCCCGTTTTACCTGATGCAGGAATAATATCCTCACGTTTACAGCCAATTAAATCAACAATCTGGTCTTTAACTTCCTCTGGCATGGCACCTGGTAAATCCATCTTATTCAAGATAGGGATAATTTCCAGGTCATGCTCTAAAGCTAAATATAAGTTTGAAATGGTTTGTGCCTGAATTCCCTGGGATGCATCAACGATGAGCAGCGCACCCTCACAAGCTGCGATGGACCGGGAAACTTCGTAAGAAAAATCTACGTGTCCAGGGGTATCGATCAGGTTGAAATTGTATTCAATTTCACCTACCTTATAATTCATTTGTATGGCGTGGCTCTTTATAGTGATCCCACGTTCACGCTCTAAATCCATGTTGTCAAGCAGTTGGGCCTGAGCCTCGCGATGGCTAATGGTTTTAGTATATTCTAATAAACGGTCAGCCAAAGTGCTTTTTCCGTGGTCAATATGTGCAATTATGCAGAAATTACGTATATGCTTCATCAGTGGCGCAAAGATAAGATTTTGACTGGATTATTTTGTGGAAATTTTAAGCAGAACGATTTGCTATTGCTATCAGTTCTCTCACTTTGTTCGGACTAGTTGTATCATGGCTAAATTCATTGCCTTCTGTACCCATACTTAACTTTTGGTTTTTAAATAACATTTTACTTGCTGCAGAAGACCTGGCAGATGCATGAAACTCTATAGCTCCTGTTATTTTAATCAATTCTGCTATGTTAGCATTAGTAATTCCGGCTCCGGGCATGATGATAATCCTTTCATTCGCCTGTTCAATCAGTTTTGCAAGAACAGTAGCCCCTGTTATGGCCGAGGCTTCACCGCCTGAAGTAAGAATCCGCTCACATCCAAGGGATATGATATCTTCCAATGCTATAAAAAGATCGCTGCTCATATCAAATGCCCTGTGGAACGTTACCTGCATAGGTCTTGCCAGTTCCACCAGTTCTGCACACCTTTTCATGTCTACACTTCCATCGGCATTTAAAATGCCGATCACAATGCCATCACTGTTCAAAGCCTTACAGATCCTGATGTCTTCCTTCATCAGTTCAAATTCCAGGTCAGTGTAAAGAAAATCACCTCCTCTGGGTCTTATTATTGGATAAAGTTTGATTGAAAGCAGGCGCCTAGCCAGTGCAATCTGTGCGTAGCTGGGTGTGGTACCTCCCTCAGGCAAATTGTCACAAAGCTCTACACGAACCGCACCGCCTTCCTGTGCCGCAAGGGCAGAAGCTAAAGAATTGGCACATACTTCCATATTTACCATATTCTTATTTGTAATAACTCTTCCCCGGAATCAGGAGATCGTCCTTTTCAGCAGTACATACCGCATAACTAAATCCCGATTGGATGGCATACGCACCATATTCGCCTTTTTTATTGAGGGCCAGAAAACCTACCTGTATTTTTTTGGCTGTATCCGGCTTTTTCTTAATGATCCGCATCACTGCTTCTTTACAAGCGTCCTCCGGGGTATAGCCTTGTCTCATCAGCTCGACTACCAGAAAGCTCCCTACATTACGGATTATCTCTTCGCCAACACCGGTGGATGTAGCGCCACCTACTTCATTGTCTATGTATAGACCTGCGCCTATCAGCGGACTATCGCCCACGCGACCATGTAGTTTAAAAGCCATGCCACTGGTAGTACAAGCACCGGATAAATTACCTTTACTGTCGAGCGCCAGCATTCCAATCGTATCATGGTTATATTGATTTCCAGGTAATGTCTTAGGAGCAGCCTTCTCGTATTGTTTATTTTCTATATTCATCACCGGCTCATACCTGGCGGTCTTTAGCCATTCCTTCCATGCCTTTTCGCTTTCAGGAGTCAGCAGATTTTCTTTTTTAAATCCGTTCTCCAGTGCAAACTGAAGTGCGCCGTCACCCACCAGCATCACATGTGGAGTTTTTTTCATCACCATTCTTGCTACGGAGATCGGGTGTACTATGTGTTCCAGGCCTGCCACAGACCCACAATTGCCCAGTTCATCCATAATGCAGGCGTCCAGTGTAACATGGCCGTCCCTGTCAGGCATACCACCGTAACCTACAGTCTGGTTAGTTGGATCTGCCTCCGGAACACGCACTCCCTGTTCTACTGCATCGATGGCCTTACCACCTGAGGAAAGTACTTTCCAGGCCTCCTTGTTGGCCGGAATGCCGAAATCCCAGGTAGAAATCACAATAGGCTTAGCACCAGCAGTTGAATTCTGAGCTGGCAATACGGTTCCGAAGCTTTTTTTATTTATAGCCAGCAATGTAGCTGACAGCGTCGTTGCCTTTATAAATTTTCTGCGGTCAAACATGATCCGTTTTAAAGGTTAAATAATTTTAAAATTGTCTGCATCTCTCAAGAATGGAAAATTCTGACGTGTTTTTAACAGGTCTTCGTAACTGATACTAAAGGTATAAAGATCTTCATCTTCCGGTTTATAATAAACTGTTTTACCCATTGGATCAATGCATTGCGAATGTCCGCTATGGTAAACTTCTTTACCATCATGACCTACACGATTAGCCGCGATCACATAGCTCTGGTTTTCTATAGCCCTGGCAGGTATCAGCGCATTCCAGTGAGCAGAACGTATATCTGGCCAGCTCGCTATGGTCAGTAATATATCGTATTCCTCATTTTGGTTCCGCAGCCAGACCGGGAAACGCAAGTCATAGCAGATGGAGAGTCTGATCTTCCATCCTTTGAGGGTTACAATCACCTTATCATTGCCCGGAGTGTAGTTTTTATCTTCCTGTCCCAGACTAAATAAATGCCTCTTATCATAATGGGCAAAGGCTCCATCAGGCAACATCCAAATTAGTCTATTATAATAATGATTATTTTCTTTGATGATTAGACTGCCTGTGACCACGCATTCATATTTTTCTGCCATATTCCTCATCCATCGCATGGTCGTTCCGTTCATTTCTTCTGCAAGAACTTCTGCATTCATACTAAATCCAGTATTGAACATTTCCGGAAGCACAATCAGATCGGTTTTTTCTTTGATGCCCATGGATAATCTCAAGGCAAGGTTTTGAAGGTTTTTTTCTACATTTTCCCAGAATAAATAGGCCTGGAAAATAGTGATCTTCAGATTGCTAATGTTAGATTGGTTGGAATAATCCATTTATGACTTATTGATCTAATTTATAAATTCATTAGTTTCTCAACGGCTTTTTCCAATGTTTCTTGCCTTTTTGCAAAACAAAACCTCAAAATCTTATGATCAGTATGCTTTGTGTAAAAAGCAGAAACCGGTATGCTGGCCACTCCAAATTCCTTAACCAGCCTTTCAGCCATTTCTGTGTCCTTTACGTCAGTTATATGTCCATAGCTAACGCATTGGAAATATGAACCATTACAAGGTAATAATTTAAATTTAGTTTCCGAAAGCAATGTCCGGAACAAGTCTCTTTTCTGTTGGAAAAAATCAGTTAGTCCTGTATAGCTTTCGGGATTTTTAAGGTAATTGGCTACTCCCAGCTGCATAGGAGTGTTCACGCTGAATACATTGTACTGATGGACTTTTCTAAACTCTTTCATCAATTTTTCAGGGGCAAGGCAATAGCCCAGCTTCCATCCCGTGGTATGCAACAATTTACCAAATGAAGCAATCACAAAGCTTCTTTCGCTAAGTTCAGGGTATAAAGCTACGCTTTGATGTTTCCTGCCATCAAAGATGATGTGTTCATATACTTCGTCACTTAAAATAAGAATATCTGTATTTTTAGTAAGTTTAATAAGTGATTTGATGTCTTTGTCAGAAAGAATGCAGCCCGTTGGATTTTGCGGACTGTTCAGTATGATCATTTTGGTGTTGGCAGTAAAAAGTTTCTTAACCATTTCCCAGTCTATATCGTAATCCGGTGGGACCAGTTCAAATGGTTTAACCAGTCCGCCTAATAATTTAACGGCCGGGGCATAACAGTCATACGCTGGTTCGAAAATAATCACCTCATCACCAGCATTAATGCACGCAGATAAAGCTGTAAAAATAGCTTGTGTGCCACCGGAGGTAATGGTAACCTCTGTATCCGGGTGGTATTGCGAACCATATAGCTTATTTGTTTTTTCTGCCACGAGTGTTCTCAACAGAGGCAGGCCGGTCATTGGTGCATACTGATTAAAGCCATTTTTCATTGCATCACTGACCAGATCTACTAATACAGGATCACAGTTATAATCAGGAAACCCCTGAGAAAGATTAATTGCTTTATGCTCTTCGGCCAGTTTAGACATTGTTGTAAAAATATTGGTGCCTACTCCGGGTAATTTAGATTGTATAGATATCATGTTACAGCGAAAATAGAAATAATATTTATCCTGTTATATCAGAATTATTTAATAATTTCAGCCTGCTATGAGTTTTAAGACAAAAGAAAGTAGATTATTGCTCGTTTTAGGTAGTTTTTTCGTTGCCAATGCCATTCTCTCAGAGTTTATTGGTGTAAAAATATTTACTGTAGAAGGTACGCTTGGGATTAAACAATTTGATATCAGCTTGCTTGGTGTTCCTAATCTTTCATTCAACATGTCGGCGGGCGTGTTGACATGGCCGCTGATTTTTATTATGACTGACATCATTAATGAGTACTTTGGTGTAAAACAGGTTCGTTTTTTGTCTATACTAACTGCACTGCTTATTTCGTATGCCTTTATTATTGTAGGCGCGGCAATGGAGCTTACTCCATCAGATTTTTGGGTTACTCAGACCATCAATGGACAGTCTTTGAATATGAATAATGCTTTTGCAGGCATATTCGGACAAGGTATGTGGATCATAGTGGGTTCTATTGTTGCTTTTATCATTGGGCAGATTGCCGATGTGCTGATCTTTCATAGAATCAAAAGAATCACAGGTGACCGCGCTCTGTGGCTTCGTGCTACAGGATCTACACTGATTTCTCAGTTTATAGACAGCTTTGTGGTCATATTTATTGCATTTTACATCAATCCGCAATACAATTGGAGTTGGCAAATGGTGGCAGCGATAGGCCTTGTAAATTATACCTATAAGTTTGTGGTAGCTATTTTAATGACACCTATACTCTATGTGGTACATAGTACGATAAATGGTTATTTAGGTAAAGACCTCTCGCAGAGAATGATCAAAATGGCAGGAAAACGCTAAAATCGGTCCGCTGGAAATATCATTTGGTATTTCTATTGTTATTGTAAAACACATCTTAGATCCGTTTTACAATTATGCGTTTATTTACAAAATAGTATATATTTGGCTTGTAAAAATTAATAAAAAACGCACTAAATAAATTTCACTTATATTTTATACCAGTAGCACTTATCAACTGCTACTGAATAATTTTGATATATGCCTTACACTCCTGATACTAATCGTTACACAAAAATGCAATACCGCCGTTGCGGTAATAGCGGAGTAAAACTCTCTGCAATTTCTCTTGGCCTATGGCATAATTTTGGTCATGTAGACCAATTAGAAAATGGCAGTAATATATTGAAACTGGCTTTTGATAACGGCATTACACACTTCGACCTGGCCAATAATTATGGCCCGCCACCGGGTTCAGCAGAAGAAAATTTTGGTAAACTTTTAAAAAGGGATTTCTCTGCCTACAGGGACGAAATGATCATTTCTACGAAAGCCGGATATACCATGTGGGACGGACCTTATGGCGATTGGGGTTCGAAAAAATACTTAGTATCGAGCCTTGATCAGAGTCTAAAACGAATGAATTTGGATTACGTAGATATTTTTTATCACCACCGTCCGGATCCTGAAACACCTCTGGAAGAAACAATGATGGCGCTTGATCTGATTGTAAGGCAAGGAAAAGCCTTATATGCAGGGATTTCTAATTACTATCCTGAAGAAGCAGCACTGGCTATTGCAATTCTAAAAGAGCTGGGTACACCATGTTTGATCCATCAGCCAAAATACTCCATGTATGAACGCTGGGTAGAACATGGCTTGCTTGACCTTTTAGAAACTGAAGGTGTAGGTTGTATACCTTTTTCACCGTTGGCACAGGGAATGCTGACAGATAAATATTTAAAAGATATTCCTGCTGATTCAAGGGCGGCAAAAGCACACGGGTTTTTGCAGGCAGCGCAAATTACTCCAGAAAAACAACAGCAGCTCCTTAAGTTAAATGCCATTGCAGAAAGCAGGGGGCAAAAGCTGGCACAAATGGCTTTATCATGGATTCTGCGTGATGAAAGGATTACTTCTGTATTAGTAGGAGCCAGTAAGCCTGAACAGCTTGCTGACTCATTAAAATGTCTGGAAAATATTCATTTTAATACAGAAGAATTAAATAATATTGAAAATATTTTATCAAATTCATAATTAATGGAAACGCCTCAAACCTTACCTATTTTAAATCCTGAAGAAATACGCATATTGGGAGTGTTGATGGAGAAATCCAAGACCACTCCGGAGTATTATCCAATGACCATCAATGCAATAACTGCTGCTTGTAATCAGAAAACATCTAGAAAGCCGATTGTACAATATGATGAGCAGACAGTGACATTGACATTGGATACATTAAAGCGTAAAAGTCTTATTTCCACTGCTACGGGTGGATCTAGCAGGAGTGTAAAGTATAAACATAATTTTGCCATTGTTTTTCCGGTAACGCCACAGGAAGTTGCCATCATTTGTCTTTTGATGCTCAGAGGAGCACAAACCCCTGGAGAACTAAATACCAATTCAGGCCGGTTATACGAATTTGACTCGTTGGATGACGTACAGGCTGTTTTAGAAAGATTATCAGAACCCGAGCTGCCCTATATTTTGCAATTGCCAAAAAGAGCCGGACAAAAGGAAGTAAGGTATGCGCATTTATTAGCTGGAGTACCAGACCTGACACAAGAGAATATTGCTGATGAACATTATATGAGGCCTGCGAGTGATCTGGAAAGCCGTTTGCTGAAAGTGGAGGAGGAGCTTGCAGAACTCAAAACCAACTTCGATAAACTGATGAAAGAACTGATGGGGTAGTTTTAAATAACAGGATGTTCTGCTTTACTAGTGAATTATTTTATTTTTCACCTCCTCTTCTTCCTTGTTTGCAATGATCTTTCCTCTTTTCAGATCTATCCGTATTAAGTTATAAATGCTCATATAAACATTTGCAATCCAGACAATAGAAAAACCTGCAATGATATATCCCCGCCAGCCGGAATACAACAAAGTATAATTGGTGATGAACAGCAGAATTATAGTCAGGTAATGGCTAAAGCAATATTCACAGGTGAGTACATAAAAGAATTTTCTTTGTAAAATGTGCTTACATGCTTTAGATTTATCCACACAAAATTCATGTGCCTCTCTAAAAATTTCTTCTTTTGTAATGGTCCAGGCTACACAGGCTACAGGCAAAGCAAGAATAAAGATCCAGTAAAAAGGCTGTTCCATATACAATCAGATTTAGTGTAGAACAAATTAAACAGAGGTTTGTTCAAGTGTTGTTAAATAACCATTACTTTTATTAAATCTTGGGTCATTTTAATGGAAAGCCCAAAGGTTCATCTTTTTACCGAGAAATAAATTGTTATATGAAAAAGAAATCAGATAATTTTTTTGAAAAGATATCCACTAAAATCACCAATTGGACAGGTAGTCCACTTGCTTTTGGAATAGCATTGATGATTGTGATCACATGGGTTCTTTCTGGTCCTATATTCAAATATTCTGATACCTGGCAACTGGTCATTAATACCGGAACAACAATCATCACATTTCTAATGGTTTTTCTGATACAGAAATCTCAGAATAAGGATTCTAAAGCAATACAACTTAAACTAAATGAATTGATTGCTGCTAGCAGACATGCAAGCAATAGGATGGTGGATATTGAAGATTTAAGTGAGGCTGAACTGGATATACTTCATAAGTATTACCAAAAGCTTTCTGATATTGCTGAAGAAGATAATGACATTCATCAGTCACATTCTATTGATGCTGCTGTAGATCTTTATGAATCTAAAAAAAACAATAGGAAAAGTGATTAAACCTTTCATCAACATGTATATCGGATACTTTTATATTGTTATATTTAGCAAACTAAAAACTATTGTATGACTTTATCCGGGGTTAAATCAGTTTTAAGGATGTCGCCTAAAGCCACAATTATCCTTATTCCTGATTATCCGCGGTTTACAATAGCTGATGTTAACGTTGCTTTTCTAGAAATATTTAATAGAAAACCTACAGAACTAATTGAAAATGGCTTTTTTGAAGTATTTGGCCGGAATCTGGAAGATGGGGATACCAAATCTATTTCCGAGTTATTCGATCATGTTTTGACGCTAAAGACCGCAGGGGGAGCAAGAGTTAACAGGAGTAAATTTGGATTGATCGATCAAGACTCAGCGTACACTTACTATACTGACATTGAAGTTTTTCCAGTGTTGGATGAAAACAATGAGGTGGCATATATCATACAGATGCTGACAGATATAATGTTACCGGTATTGCCACTTGAATTTACGGTAGATATTAATAGCAGGCGAACAACAGAACTCGAAAGACTGGAAAAGACTGTATTTGAGTTAAATTCGAAAAGAGAATATGCCATTCAGGATGTTTTGTCATGCTATGTTAATGGGATAGAAGCATTATTTCCGCATGCAATATGCTCTATTCTCCAAATAAAAAATGAAAGGTTATATAATCTGTCATCCCCTACATTACAAGATTTTTATGTAAACGCACTTGAAGGGCTTGAAATAGGAGATGATGTTGGCTCCTGTGGAACATCAGCATATTTAAAGCAAATAATAATTGTTGAAGATATAGATAAAGACCGAAGATGGGTGAAGTATAAAGAATTGGCTTCTAAAGCCGGTTTCAAGGCATGCTGGTCGCATCCAATCATTGACTCGGAAGGTGGAGTGATGGCAACTTTTGCGATCTATTACCGTCAGCCTAAAAGGCCAGATACTGAAGAGTTAAAAATAATAGAACGTGCAGTTTCGTTGCTGAAGGTTATTTTGGAAAATAAGAAGAATCTCGAAATTTTAAAAGAAACAACACTTTTAATGACACAGGGTCAGGAGCTGGCGCATTTTGGGAACTGGTCTTGGGACATAAAAAACAACATAGTTCACTGGTCTGATAGCTTATTTGCGATATACGGATTAGATAAAAGTTCCTTTAAGGCAACTTTTGAAGGTTATCTGGAGTTATTACATCATGAAGAGAAAGAGCGTGTTCAGAAAATTATACAAAATGTTTTAAGCACAAGGAATGATGTTGAATTTGAAGAACGGATCGTTCGTCCCAATGGAGAAATAAGATACCTTAAATCATGGGGAAAGTTGAAAATTGATGATAGAGGTATACCGGAAAAAATGATAGGGGCTTGTCTGGACATTACGGAAAGTAAAAAAATTCAGGAAGAACTGTTGGCCAGCGAAACACGTCTCAGGAGTGTTGAGTGGGCACAATCTCATCTTGTAAGAGGTCCACTGACCCGAATTATGGGAATAACTGAACTGCTTTTTGACAAAGATACGAATGACACCTCCAGATCACAGTTGCTGATCTATCTGGATAGTTCAGCAAGAGAACTTGATAAAGTTATCAAGGATATTGTTAATAAAAGTTATTAGCGATGAGTTGGATATTTGCTTAAACTACTAATTTTCAGGATTTCTCTATATCTTTACATAAGACAAGTCGTCTGTTGCCAAATATAATCTGCCCCTATGGATTTTAAAAATATTTTTATGGACAATCTGCCCGGCCTCTGCTGGATTACGGATAGTCATAATGTGCTGAAATATGCCAATAAGTATTTTCTTAAAAATTTTAATCTGTCTGAAAATGTATTGGGAAAGAAGCATGAAGAGATCTTTGGACAGGATATAGCCCAGGGCAGTCATGTAAACAATTTGGAAGTATTGCGAACAAAGCAAAATTATGAATTCTATCAGACTATCAGAGATGAACATGGTCATCCACGCTATTTTAAGACTTACAAGTTTCCGCTGATCGGTACTGAAGATGATATGGTTGGCGCGATTAGTTTTGATATCAGTAAAAACAAGCGGCTCGAGGATGAACTATATCAAAGTGACCTGCAGTTCAGGCAAGCTTTTGAGCATTCTCTGGTTGGGATGGCACTGATCAGCCCCGAAGGTAAATGGTTAAGGATAAATAAAAGCCTGTGTGATATGCTTGGTTACTCGGAGGAAGAGTTGCAGGGGTTTTATATACAGGACATTACCTATGCAGATGACCTGGAGGATAATATAAGTTATTTAAGACAGCTTAAGGATGGTAAGGTTGATAATCTGAAGGTAGAAAAACGCTACATTCATAAGGATGGTTCTTATGTATGGGTAATGATCTCGGTTACCATGCTGAAAGACAGTATGGGCTATCCGCTTCATTATGTTTCACAAATAGAGGATATCAGTAATAGAAAATCGATTGAAGAAGATCTTCAGTTAAGTGAAAAAAAATACCGTACTATTTTTGAAAATGTGCAGGATGTCTTTTATCAGACCAATCAGGAAGGGTTGGTTACTGAAATCAGTCCTTCAATTGAACATTATTCAGGATACCAAAGAGAAGAGATCCTGGGTAGAGATGTAGATAAGTTTTATTACTATACCCAGGACCGGGAAAGGATTATAGAAAAATTGCGTACCAGCGGATCGGTAATTGACTTTGAAGTCAGGTTAAAAACCAAAAACCACGAATTGCGCTACGCTTCCGTCAATGCTAGACTTATTATTGAAGATGGAATAATAAAGGGAACTGAGGGGAGTATGAGGGATGTTACCACGAGGAAATTTCAGGAAAATGCATTGAAAGCATTAAATACTGAATTAACAGCTTCTAATGAGCAAAAGAATAAATTATTGTCAATTATTGGACATGATCTCAGAAACCCAATATCAGGAAGCTTACAGTTGCTTGATTTAACGCTGACTGACTTTGAATCTACTTCGGCCGACGAAGTTCACAATTATCTCTCGATGATGAAACATGAACTTTCGAATGCAAATGAATTGCTGGAAGATTTATTAAGTTGGGCGAAGGCCCAGTTTAATTCTGTTAGCTTTAGTCCCAATGAAATCACAGACATTGCTGGTCTGATACGGAAATGCATTCATAACATTTTGCCCATGGCTGAAAAGAAAAGTATTGTGATCAGTCAGTCGGTAGCAGACGGATTAACACTGACAGCAGATAAAGGTATGTTGGAAACGGTATTGCGAAATTTAATATCAAATGCTGTCAAATTTAGCAACAAGGGAGGGAATATTAACATCAAGGCAGTACCCTACCACAAAGGAGTGAAATTTTCTGTTGCTGACAACGGCCTGGGAATTCCAAAAGACAAAGCGCTGCAACTTTTTGTTAAAACATCTAATTATACTACCTATGGGACAGCCGGAGAAAAAGGAACAGGCCTGGGCCTTAACCTTTGCTATGATTTTGTACTCAAACATGGCGGGCAATTGTGGGTTCATAGTGAATCGGGAAAAGGAAGTACATTTTATTTCACCATACCCTGAAACTAATCATTATCACCTAATGTCAAGGAAAGTCTGAACTATCGAAGGATATTTTTTATATTTGACCCATGACTACATTAAAAATACATCTGTTGGTTGCTCGTTGCACCTGTCGTCATATTTTTAGTACATTTTGTTCAGGAATGCATTACTTCTCAAGTTTCAAGGCCTTTAATAAAATTTCCCCGTCCAGTTATTATTCTAATGGCCGGGGATTTGCCCGGATAAATTAAGATTAATTTCATCAATGTAAGACTTTGACTGGTCTTCATTTGCAGCTTTACATTTCAAATTCACAATAAATTAAACAATTATGGAAAATAATGAGAGAAATCCTGTTTTAATAACCCGGGAAGATTTTGACTTAATTAGACCTTTTATAGGAGGAAGTTCCGATGATAATAATAAGATGTCGCTAAGTTATGAACTGAAGCGTGCTATTATTGTAAATGATGATGCTTTTCCACCATATACCATCAAACTGAATTCTCAGGTCAGCATTGTGGACATAGAAACACAAAAAATTTCAGAATTTACAATCGTTTTACCCAGGTACGTCAATATGCCAGCAAAAAAAATCTCTGTTTTAAGTCCTATGGGTGCCGCATTGATAGGATTTAAAAAAGGAGACGAAGTAGAGTGGCAGATTCCTGCCGGGTTAAAAAGGTTTCAGATTTTAGATGTTGTCAATACTTAATTCTTTAAGAAAGCGATAGATTAAATTTTATGGGTTAAATTTAACACAAGTAGCTATTAAGATATACTAGATTTAATTAACACTTGTTTTTATTTAATAAAAATCAATTATTATAATATTGTTATGTCATTGATATTTCGTTACATTTGTGTCACATTTATTGTTTAACGATTAGAGACACTTTTTTTATTGAAAAAAATTAACCTCTAGAGGGTTGTTGAATTAACATACGCATAAGTTTAACCCAAAAATTCATATATGAAAAAATCTTTACTCTTTATCGCTGCGCTGGCACTCTCAGGAGTGGCGTATTCGCAACAGCCTGCGGTGCTTCCAGACAAGAATTCTTCTTTGGCAGCAGACACCGGTGCTAATCTTCACCCGATCTCAATTCAGTTTCATGCAGGGACCCAAGGTTTAGGGGCAGATGTGAGATATGGTATTACACAGAAATTATCGCTAAGACTTGGTGGAAGTACAAGTACGGCTATTAAAATGGATGATGCCGTTAAATTCTCTGGGTTTGATGCGAAAAATTCATTAAAAGCTGAGATGTCAAATTTTCACTTAATGGCTGATTATGCACCATTCAAAACGAATGCTTTTCAGCTTGTGGCAGGTGCTGCTTACCTTTTTAAAGCAGGTGGAGGGATGGAGTTTTTACCAAACGGCACTTATAACTATGGCGATCTTAGCTTTACCGGCTCTGAAGTTGGCCAGTTAAATATTGATGTGTCATGGAAAGGCATAGCGCCTTACTTAGGTTTGGGTTTATTCAAAAGTTTCCCCAAAAAATTGTTTAATATAAACGTTGATCTTGGAACATACTTTCTTAAAGCTCCTGAAACTACAGTAATCGGTACTAAGCTACTATCCGAAAATTACAGGTTAGAGCCACAGTTAGATAAAAATATGGAAAGTTATCGTTTCCTTCCCGTAATTCAGTTCAACTTTAATTTCAGGATTAAATAACCGTTACTCATCCAAACAAAAACAAAATGATGAACAATATATACTCAACAATTAAATCTAAGGTATCGATTTTGCGACTTCCTTTGATGCTAGGCTTAATAATTCTTGCTGTTAATGGCTGTAAAAAGCCTACTGAAGGTATAAATCTTTTAGTGAGTACTGCGAGTTTGTTTAAAGCGCCCGTGCTGGTGCATTTTGAAAATGCAAACACAACCTCAACCAACAAACCAGGTGATTTCACAGTTACTATCGGCGGTAAAGATGCCGCTTTAGTACAAATGGGCTCTGGCGGTAATGATTTTAAAGCTTCTCATGGATTCTTACCGCTGGCATTAAAAGCTTCTGCCAGTCCGACGTCTGCCAATCCAATTGTATTTAATGTACGTGCTGAAATACCTGGCTATGCACCTGTAACCAAAAATATTACGATCACGAAGGATACAGTTTACGTGTATAATGTTCCGATGATAGAGTACTCAAAACCTATTAACGGAACCACTGTATTGCAAACTGAAACAGCTATCGCATCGGGAACAGTGTCTACAGCAGTGAGCTTAATCCCTGCCACGACGGCTTCACTACCTGAAAAAGCAACCATTACCATTCCCGCAGGAACACAGGTGATGGACGCGAACAATAATGTGATCAACGCAGCGCAGTTAAAATCAAGTATTGTTCAATATGGTAGCGGTACACCAGCAATCGCCAATATTTTTCCAGGAGGTTTAGCTCCATCAAACGTTGTTGATGCCGCTGGTGCAGCAATACCTGGTGGTGTAAATTTTGTTACAGCCGGATTACTTAGTATAAATATGACTGCTGGTACTACACCAGTAAAAAAATTCTCTAAACCCGTAGATATTGTACAGGAACTTCAGCCAGGTCTGATTAATTTTCAGAACGGTACAGCTGTAAAAGCAGGTGATGTAATACCTTTGTGGAGTTTGAATGAAGAAACTGGTCAATGGAAAGCTGAAGGCAATGCCTCGGTGAGTTTAGATGCAGTTACAGGTAAACTTGTTGCTAAATATGCTATTTCTCACCTTTCAGGATGGAATCTTGATTGGTCATGGTCAGCTTTTGGTGGCTATAACTCAGTAGTTCGTCCTCTGGTAATTAATTTAATACCTTCACAGACACCTTGGGCGGGATCATACGAAGTACAATTGCAAACATCAAATGGAAACTATTTAGCCGGTTTACATTCGTATAGACCTGAGTATGACTTTTTTGAAGAAGGATCGCTGGTTAATAATAATCTATCGTATAAAAGTGTTAAAGGTAAATATGGTTTCAGTATACCATATGTGCCAAATATCAGCAGTGCCAAAGTTGTTGTATATGACAACAAGAATTATGCTAAGGTAGCAGAGAGTCCTTTATTCAATCCGACTACAACTGGGCCGGTTACGCTGAATGTTACTGTACCAGCTCCACCTGAATACGTAAATATTACCGCTAGTTTTACCGGAAAATGTAGTACAAAAAATATTGTTACGCCAATAACAGGCTGGTTTCAATTATACGATTCAACTGATTTCAGTTATATTTATGCCTATGTAAGCAATGGGGTTATCTATAGTGGAAGTAGCAATAACAACTCAAGCTTTAATGTGGATGGCAGTAAAGTTGGTGCAAGTTTAAAACTTGCTGTTGGTCACCAATATGCTATTTATACCTACAATAACTCTAAGTTCTATTCAACTGGTTCGTTTACATTGACTAAAGCAGGCTTTAACATTCCCGCATCGTCCAATGGATTTGAAGCAAAAACGCTTTATAATCAAAGTACAAATACGTTAGAAATTACAGGTAATATTTTAGTCACCTGTAATTAATTTACTATTTACTAATCACTAAAAAGCCGGTAGCGTAAGCACCGGCTTTTTTATTGACCGAATACTTAAGAAGCAAATTGCAGGCTAACTTTTATTTTCAACAATAAAGGATAACTTTATGGCTAATCAAAGATCAATGAAGAAAGAACTTGCCAATTTCGAAGATATCGTACTGTTTGTGGATAGTTTTTATAACAAGGTCCAGTCAGACGATCTGATCGGGCCGGTCTTTGACTCAGTGATTACAGACTGGCAACCACATCTTGAAAAGATGTATAATTTCTGGAATGCCGCTCTTTTCGGTGTGCCGGGCTTTAAAGGCAATCCTTTTGCAAGGCACGCGCCATTATCTCTTCAAGAGCATCATTTCGAACGCTGGTTACTACTGTTCCAACAAACCATTGATACCTATTTTGAAGGAACGATGGCCGAGGAAGTAAAAAAGAAAGCTGATATAATGGCAATCTTGTTTTTAAGCAAAATAGACAACATGAAAGGCGGAGCAAACAGGGTGATCGTTTGAGCAATATTTGATAAAGTAACAAATAAGTTACACAACTATTAAGAAAATCGTATCTTGTCGGAAATAATTATTACATTATGACGTTTCTACAAAAACCAATTTTTAAAAATAGATGCTTACGCCCTCAGCTTTAAATTAATGAAATTAACAAATTTTTCCGCTTCGGCTTTTATTGCCTTAGCAATGTTCTCTTGCGGACCCTCAGCTGACGAAAAAGCTGCGACACAAATGAAATCCATCATCGCTACGGAGCTAGCAGCAGATAATAACGGTGAGAATATATTCAATTCTGATGCCCGGCTTGCTTATCTGGATGCTGAGCTGAAGTCGGCCGATGCCTATACCGCCTTAAGGATAAATTACCAGCGTGCAAGTGTTTTTATGGAAAAAGGCGACATCAATAAAGCCGTTGAACTGTACTACCAGATCCATATGGATTCTACAGTAAAGGGTTCTTATTTTGACCTGACCAGGTTAGAACCTGAGCTGGCTTTTGCTTATCTCAGAATGGGTGAAGTCAACAACTGTCTTAGCAACCATACTGCAGAATCCTGCATTTATCCTATTCAGGGAGGGGGCTTGCATAAAGATCCTGCGGGATCTTCCAAAGCGATCGAGATGTACGAGAAAATTCTGGCAAGAAACCCTGATCAGCCTGATATTAGGTGGCTATTAAATATTGCCTACATGACACTTGGGAAATATCCCGATGGCGTACCCAAAAAGTACTTGCTGCTCAATCCTTATCCCGAAACAGATAAAGTGATTCCGTTCGAAGATGTCGCCGCAATTTTAAAGCTCAATGTAAACGACCGCGCAGGCGGAGTAATTACAGAAGACTTTGACAATGATGGATACCTTGACATTGTGACCTCTGCATGGGATTTGAGGGACCCAATGCATTATTTTCATAATAATGCCGATGGCACATTTACCGACCTCTCCAAAAAATCAGGCTTAAGTGCTTTTACCGGTAGTTTGAATATCAACCATACCGATTATAACAATGATGGTTTCAAAGACATCTTTGTCTTGAGAGGAGGCTGGAAGGGAAGGCTGGGCAATAATCACAACTCTCTTCTGAAAAATAACGGGGACGGTACTTTTACTGAGGTAACCATTCAGAGTGGCTTACTATCTGCTCACCCGACTCAGACTGCTACCTGGAATGATTTCAACAATGACGGCTGGGTCGATCTCTTTATAGGAAATGAAAGTATGCCTGAGGAAGCCCAGTTACGACATCCATGCGAGTTTTATATCAATAATCAGAACGGAACTTTTACAAATGTAGCAGCAGAAATGAAAGTAGATTTAACACGTTTTGTCAAGGGAGTCACCTCTGCTGACTATGATAACGACGGTTGGAAGGATATTTTCGTTAGCACAATGGAAGGACGGTTTCTTTTAAGAAATAAAGGCATTAAGGGCAAAATACCAGCATTTGAGAATGTGACCAAAAAAGCTGGTTTAGCGGAAGAAAAGAACAGTAGTTTTGCGACCTGGTTTTTTGATTTTGACAATGACGGCTGGCAGGATATTATTGTCTGTGATTATTCTTTTAAGAAGACATTGGCATTTACTGCAGGCGAGGAGGCGATGGGCAAGAGCTTGGTAATTAAGGGTCAGCCTTTTCTATACCGCAATAATGGCAACGGTACATTTAAAAACATAACCAATGAAGCTGGATTGTTTAAATCGGTATTTGCCATGGGCTCCAGTTTTGGTGATATTGACAATGACGGATGGCTGGATATGTTTTTTGGTACCGGAAACCCAAATTTTGATTCGCTCATCCCTAACAGGATGTTCAGAAACAATGGAGGTAACGGGTTTAACGAAGTAACCAGGTCAGCGCGTGTAGGAAGTTTGCAAAAGGGACATAGTGTTGCTTTTGCGGATCTTGATAATGATGGAGATCAGGACATTTATATGGACCTTGGTGGCGCTTATGAGGGTGATGCTTTTCCAAGTGCATTGTATATGAATCCTGGTCAGAACAAGAATAACTGGATAAGCATCAACCTGGAAGGTATCAAGTCAAATAAGGCAGCCATTGGTAGCCAGTTGAAGCTGTCTGTAATGGAAGCTGGAAAGATGCGATATATTTATAGAGATGTTAATTCCGGAGGGAGCTTTGGATCTGCACCTTTCCGAAGAGAAATTGGTATTGGAGCGGCAACGGTGATCAATGAGATAGAGATCAAATGGCATGGCAGTGGCCTGGTCCAGAAGTTTAAAAATGTTAAGCCAAACCAATTTGTAAAGATTACGGAGGGCAGCGATGTGGTCAATCCTGTAAAACTTAAAACACTCAATTTTAAGAAGTTGGGGGCAAAAGCGCATCATCATATGGTAATGTAAACCAGTTGGCTTAATTAGCAGGATTCATTTTAATAATTAGGAACCTCAGCTAAATGATAATAAAAATCTTAACTTTGTGCAAATCATTTATTTGATATGGGAAATTGGCAAGAACTAATGGATTCTGGCTTACTGGAGTTATATGTGCTTGGACAAGTAGATACTGAAGAAGCTTTATTTATTGAGAAAATGGCGGTCGCCCATACAGAGGTAAAGCGGGAAATAGAAGAAATTAGTTTGGCTCTTGAGCGATATGCCCAGGCGCATGCAATTGAACCAGATCCGATTGTAAAACCATTTCTAATGGCTACTATCGATTTCTCAGACAGAATAAAGTCAGGTGAAAAGTCCGAGCTTGCTCCAATTCTGGACAGTAATGCTACGGC
Source organism: Pedobacter psychroterrae (assembly GCF_004331695.1). GTDB lineage: Bacteria > Bacteroidota > Bacteroidia > Sphingobacteriales > Sphingobacteriaceae > Pedobacter > Pedobacter psychroterrae. The sequence goes on from NZ_SJSL01000002.1 coordinate 1,238,620, forward strand.
AGGGGATTACATCCGCTGGCTGGAGCGTCCTGATATGATCTTGCCTATTGACTTTGAGGATGATGTGTTTGCCAAGATATGGAGCTACACGCCTGAAGCAATTACGGCTATCGTATGGATTAAACATATGGCACCTCAGGAAGTTCACGACCATGAATCTGAGCGTTTTCTGATTCTCGAGGGAACTTGTGATATCTACGTTGAAGACCAGATCAATCATTTAAAACCCGGTGATTATTTCCAGATTCCACTTCATAAGCCCCATCATGTACTGGTCACTTCTGAAATTCCATGTAAAGTAATTCTCCAGCGCTTAGCTGCTTAAACCGCCTTTAATTTATAGTAATTGGAAATTCACGGTATCCTGATCCCAGCGTCCAGCGGATCTTATATGCTCCTTCGTAAACTTTTTTACTATCCGGGTCAGTACCATCCCATTCAAAAATAAAGGTCTGCAGGCCCGTTTTGCCTTTAAAGAGTGAACTTAATAAATGATTATCAGTGGAATATAAGTCGATCTGCAATGAGCCTGGATTCCAGGATTTGCTGATGATAATGGCGGGCTTGTTTCTTAAGATCCGATACGGCAGTACAGTAGCCAGGTACAGTTCTTTACTTTCTGTAAAATTGACCTTCGGAACAATAACAGGTCGTTGAACATATTTCCGCTTGAAACCTGGTGGATTTCTGAGCACAGTATTTTTAAAAGCGATAAATTCATCCGATTGATCATCTGCCTTAAACCGTGCAGTATATAAATCTCTGATCGTCTGGTCAAAATCCAGCAATCCGGTCCACAGTTCGCCTGTATTTTTGGCTTCCGCACCATGGCCATAGTTCTTTTTAAAACCGCCAGCGCCTGATGTGTCTTTTTCAGCACCTAGTCCATTGGAATTAATAAACGCTGGCTTAAGTTTATCTTTATTCCACATCACATCCAAATTGGTACGAATAATTCTTTTTATGTCCTGTTCATCAAATACAATTCCATAATGATAAGCCTCTGCGATTTTTTCCACCTCTCCGGCCTGATAACCGGACCTGAAAGGATGCACCCAAACCCCATGTTTGGTGTCTTTTTTCTGCAAATCTACATCAGCAGGTGTTAAGGGTTCAAAATAGTTCCAGCAATAGTGGCCGTCGAAATATTGAAAGTGACTCTTAAATGTAAAGTAAATTCGCTCAGAACGGTCTCGGTAACCCTTTTTCCCGGTGATATTATATAAGCGCAGAAATACCTGTGCCGCATCCAATTGTTTATTGAAAGGATGACTGATCCCTGCACGGTCGACTGTTGGGTCAGTAATCCATTGCTTGCTTTTACCACCTGGTGCCATGAACTTCGGGAAGCCGATGTACGAACCATATGGCCCATCTTCATGCCAGCAACCACGCTTATCCCATTTTTCTGCAAAATTGCGGGCAGCAAGTTGGACATAACTGTTGGCCTTTGCAGCATAGGTTTTCTTCAAGCTGTCTGTCTTCAATACCAGTTGACTGAAGTCGAGCATGCCTTTAAATAAGATGGCATCGCCAACAAGTGCATCCTGCCAGAATTTTTTATTGTATCCATATGGACCAATCCAGCCTAAATAGCCATCAGGATCAGTATCCAACTTACCAATCAAAAAATCAAAATAGCTGATGCCTGCGTCCAGCCATCTGGTATCAACGCTCAAATTAAAGTTGTCTATGAATTCCCCCATGCCATATGCTGCATTCCAGCAAAAATCTTCTCCTTTGGCGCTTTCTGCAAAAGCGGGATTGTGAATCATTCTTTGCAATAGTTGTTCAGGACTCGTTTTCAGTTTTACAGGCACTTTTATTTGCGCAGAAGAGGTTACTGAGCAATGCAGTAATAAAAGCAACAGGGTTATATTCATAAAACCAATTCTTCTGAGACTCATAGTTATAAATATAATAAAATGTTCCTGATTAGTTGGCTAGCCGAAAAAGAAGAAGACAGAGCAGTAAAGTACACATTAATTGGCCTGTAGTCGAGAGTTTTTCCTTCGCCTTTTCAATCAACCTCTGATGGTGTGATCCCGCTGGTCTAAATTCCAAACACTTTTATGACGATTGTAGGAAAATATTACTTTAAGGGCAAATAGTAAAAAATCTTATTAGGGCTGTCGAAAAAGAGGGAAACTATATTGTTTTAGCTGAACGAGTTGTTGTGCTGCATTTGGGCAATGGAATCTCGCATGGTTTTTAGCCCGGTGGCTACCTGCACAATTGGCGTGGTAAATGTAGATATCAGGTATGCGATCATAGCGAGTGATTCGCTGAGTATCAGGCCATCGGTATCAGTAAAATTGTTGGGAAGCATCAGGTTATGTTTGTAATACAAGAGGTTAAATTCATCCATAAAACCAAAGCCGACAATAGGCAGGTTGGTATTTATTTTAACCAGCATCTCAAATAACTCGGGCTTCAGCAAAGTAGTGAATTTGTTGGCCAGCGGTATAAAGCATTGTATAATACTGACATCAGTTAAATTAGCGGCGGTTATCGGCATCAACGAAAGTTCTATCTTCCAAAGCACCTCGCTATCGTCATCTTCTGCATCAATATCGGCAGTTATGCGGTGGTATGGGTTATCCGTATCGGGAGGTTGTACGGCCATGCTCCAACCGTCCTCTTCCAAATAATTGTATATTAATTCCAGTTGTTTTTGATGCGCTTTGCTCGTAGCCGATTTTGCCATGGTTCTATGTAGATAATTTTGCAGCTATTTTTGAAGGAGTGGGTTCTTTTTCCCCTATTATTTTTAACCCTAAGTTGCGTATCAGTCTTCTACTTGGTTCATCGCCTCCTTTAACACCTTCGTTATATAACAGCTTAGAAGCCGTATCAACAAAATTATTATAGCAATGACCGGCATCACTATATCCGTTAAGTTTTAAAGCGGTCTCTAGTGGATCAGGGCCAAGGTCGTGCATTTCCCGCACTCTGGCACTACTCAGCCAGAAATGTCTTTTTTCTATTACTTTTTTTTCTTTTTTCCATTCGTCCCTAACACCCCGTATACCAAGAATATCAATAGCCATTTCTTTTTTATGCTTGCGTTTTTTATAGTAGTTATATACTGCCACAGCTCCGCCAATTGCGGCCGCGGCCGACAACAATGCCCAACCTATAGGTGTAGCGCCGGCAAGCAATGCAGCGCCACCTGCAACAGTGTACATGCCTTTGTAAAGTTTGCCCAAGCCTTTCCGTGACTCGCGTTTTTGTGTTTCAATAGCTACTTTAGAGGCGTATATAAATTTTTTATCATCACCACGTGCAGTCATGTTTTGTTCCAGTCGTTCGCGGCGCCGGTCTGCCATCACAGTTCCGTATGCACCGCTTGCTATATCGAACGCGCCCATGGCAATGCCGGCACCAGCAGCTAGGGTTGTTGCGGTAGCTGAAGCCGCAGTGCCTACATCAAAATATCCGGCCGCGGCAGATGCTCCAGTTTTAACGGCGCTCGCTGTCGAACTTAAAGCATCCAAACCGGCAATATTCCTGGTGTTTGCGTTATTGGCTTTGTCGCGTGCCTCCTTTTGATATTTAAAGGCCGAATAACCATCGCCAGCAACACCCAGCCCCCCACCTGCAAGACCCAGATAAGGCGAAATATCAGCCGCCCATAGAGACTTGGAATCACCGAAATATTTTCCTGCGCTACCAGTTGCGATACCCCCACCAAGTATGCCGTATTCTATTTTTTGGGCCCGGGTTGTTTTCCCCGCATCCTCTCTGACGCCCTTTCTGCCCCGGGGAATATAATCCAATACTCCGCTGGTATTGATCCTCCGTCCACTTCTCCACCCTGGTGTCTCGTGTTTAGGCTCCGTGACTACATTTTCCATCACCATACGTGGCAAGGAATTTGGCGCCAGCTGGTGGAGGCCTGCTGATTCTAAATCTACATCTACTAATGGGGAATCATGTAAAGCTGGTGCTTCCCTTTCTGGTTCCTGCGGATCTAACTGCATCTCAGGGGGTTCTTCCAAATCCAGCAAAGATCGCCTGGCCGGCATGTCAGCAACCCGGCTATCGCGCCCATTACGCTGTATCACAAACTTGGCTTGTATGGGTTTGCCAGAGCGGTTGCCGGCTAGTTGCTGTATAGCTTTTAATTGCTTAACCTGTGCACTGTTATCGGCCGCATCCTGTAACTTGCGCTGCGCTATAGCTTCCGGGCGGTTATTTTTGAACTGGGCTACAGGCCGGCTATCCGTTTGCTTTGCCGAAATATCGGCAGTAGAGTGGCTTTTATTATCCTGCGTTTTGTTTGCGTAAGCGATCACGGTATCTGTTTTAAGTGTGATAGGTTTAAAGCCCGGATGATAATATTTTGCTTTCCATTTTAAATGTAAAATAAATTATCGATAATATATAGAAAGTAACCAGATTAAATCTACTGAACGATCAGCCGGTCGAAAAAAAGCTATTTTTGCCTTTTTTTTAAATTATTTACAATATGCGGTGTAAGCAATAGGATTATTCGTTTTAAATATTCATTTTTATAGAGAAAGTATTTCAAGTTGCTAACAGACAGGATGAGGGTGTAAACGGAATATTTTATAAACCCAACCAATACCCTGTCCTTGATGATAAACGATGTGCTTGTAATGGTTAAAGATAAGCTTAATGCTTATTGCAGGTTAAAAACCGGCTCTGCAGAAGACAAGGTTGTTTTTCCTGATGGTTCCAATCTCGATCCTGCCAAGTTTCCAAATAACAGCATCGTACCCATGCTGGTAAATTTTGAGGAAGAGAAAGCCATAAGATCGGCAAACAGGTTCCAGGGCGTGGTACGCAATGGCATAAAAACCGAAGGTAACCCAAGCATTCCGCTTAACCTGGTGGTGCTGTTTGTCGTAAAGTTTTCCGACTATGAGCAAACCATGAAATTCCTCTCGCTCATTATCAAATTTTTTCAGAGCAACCGGGTACACGACCGGTATAATACACCAGCGCTTAACCCCGAAATAGGTACTTTAACCATGGAGCTTTTGGCTTTGCCGATAAACCAGCAAAATGAATTGTGGAGTTCTTTACGGGCTGCATATCAGCCCTCGGTACTATATAAAATAAGTATGCTAACTTTCCACGATAGTGATTCAATAGCGGTTGCCGCCAATGAGGTCAGTGGTATAGAAACTAAGTTTGAAACCATATGACCAGTTTTGTTAAAAAGGCGAGCATTATTATTAAGCACGACTACTTTAGTAGCGGTGAGGTAACTGGTTTAAGTATAAAACCTACAGCGGAATGCCAGCGCCTGTTGCGAAATTACAAGCTTATGCTAAAAAATACTGCCGATGGTTTGGATATTTATCGTGATGAAGATGAAAAGGACGCTTTTACTGATAAATTACCTGCTGCAACTACGGCTTTCGATTTTTCATTGGCACTGGATGATCAGCAGTTTTTAAAGTATACCACTCTGCCCATTAAAAAGAACGACGAGTTTTACCTTTTCAGCAATAAAAAAGGTAAAACAGCATTTCAATTGAGCACTATACCAAAGGTGCAAACCCTTAACCACGGGGCGTCCGAAATGTTAGGTATTTTGCGGTTATGTTTTAGTTTTTCGGCGCAGGCTACATTGATGTTAAATTTTACCGCACCACAGTTAAAATGGAAGTATTATGTGCTTACCGGTACTGCATTTCCAGATCCGGTAATCGATGGCAGCGCTACTGGTATCACTTTTATTAAGCAAACTGCTTTGCAAGCGGCCGATCAGATAGGGACTGCTTTAGCTACAGGCTATCCGGCGGCAATAATTTCGGTTTTTGAGTCGGACAGGGCAATACCCGTGATCAATACCGGACGTAAAAACATTCAGTTGAAAAAAACTGCCGGCAACGCCATTGTTATCAATAATTTGCCAAACCCCGGTCCCGGCGAGAACGGGATACAGATCATTAACCTACTAAATTAGCAATACATACTTGTCAAATAAAAACCAAAAACCAAACCTTTAAATTTTTAAACATGCCAGTTTCAAATTACTCCACACCCGGTGTGTATGTTGAAGAGATCTCAACATTACCGCCATCCGTTGTACAGGCGTCAACGGCAATTCCCGCGTTTTTAGGCTATACTGCCGGTGCATCAGACAATGGAATAGACCTGAAGAATATACCGACGCGTATAACCAGTATGCTGGAATACCAGCAGTACTTTGGAGGGCCTGCAACCGCAACCTTCACGATAAGTGCAACGGGCAATAGTGGAGCACCTGATCTGGCAGCACAAATAACGGAACCTATTCATAAGCTGTATTATTCGCTGGATTTGTTTTTTAAGAATGGTGGAAGCGTTTGTTATATTGTTTCGGTTGGTACCCATACAGTAACCACCAAACTAGCTACCGATTTCTCAGCCGGTCTTACCGCGTTAAAAACAGAAGAAGAACCAACTTTGATCGTGCTTTCTGAAGCTGTTGATCTTGCCACTGCAGCTGAGTACCATGCGCTTTGCAAAAGTGCCTTGGAGCAATGTGCCAAGATTAAGAACAGGTTTTGCATATTTGATGTTCCGGCTGGCGATCCCGCAATTTCAGCCTTCAGGACGGGTGTAGGTTCGGATAACCTTAAATTCGGTGCGGCATATTACCCTTTTCTAAAAACTTCGCTAGGCTACACAGTAGCCGATACCGACATAACCGTAACTGATACCAGCACAGTTCCTGATACAAAAACTGTGGCTGATGCCAGAGCTGCACATACCAAGGCTGTTGCCGCTGCCAAGGCTGCTGCCGATGCCAAAACCGCGGCTGATGCCAGTACTTCTGCAGATGCAGCTGCAAACAAGGCCGCTGCCGCAACCAGAGTTACTGCTGCTGCCAAAGCTGTTACTGATGCTAAAGCTGTTCTTGATAAGGCCCTTGCTGATGCCAATGTCCCTACGAAAGTAACCAACGCTAAGTTGGATACCATAAAAGCGACCAATACCGTACTTTATAATGCAATAAAATTGGAGCTTAATAACCCTAAGTATAAAATAACCTTGCCGCCGTCACCAGCCATAGCTGGTGTGTATGCAGCTGTTGACAGTGAACGCGGTGTTTGGAAAGCACCCGCCAATGTGAGCCTTAACGCGGTGATCAACCCTGCAATTAAAATTACTGCCGATGAGCAGGACAAACTTAATATTGACAGCACTGGCGGTAAATCGATTAATGCCATACGTACCTTTACCGGCCGCGGAGTGATGGTCTGGGGTGCACGCACGCTGGCCGGCAATGATAATGAATGGCGCTATGTTCCCGTTCGCAGGTTATTTAACATGATAGAAGATTCGGCAGCCAAGGCAACCCAGTTTGCAGTGTTTGAGCCAAATGATTCGACCACCTGGTTAAAAGTTAAAAGTATGATAGAAAGCTTTTTGTATAATCTATGGCAACAAGGTGCGCTGGCAGGTCCTACACCTAAAGCATCCTACTTTGTTAATGTCGGCTTGGGTGCCACCATGAATACACAGGATATACTGGAAGGAAAAATGATCGTTGAAATTGGGGTTGCAGCTGTAAGGCCTGCCGAATTCATCGTCCTTCGTTTTTCCCATAAATTACAGGAAGCTTAACAATTAACCAAACCTTAACCTATTTATAAAAATTAAATCATGGCTTTATCACAAGATCAGATCAGGACACAATACCCTTTGCCTGTATATAATTATAAGGTGGATATCGGTACCGATACCATCGCCTTTTCGGAAGTATCAGGTCTGGAACTATCGTTCGAGACCATTACCTATAAAGAAAGTCCGACCGGGTCGGGCGTTGCCGGCCCTAACATCATGCATATGCCGGGTACCCGCAAACCGCTTAACATTACCATGAAAAAAGGGTTTGTTAAAGGCAAAAGCATGCCAACGTTATACAACTGGCTTAACGCTACGCAACTCAACCAGGCCATAAAAAAGGATATCACCGTGCATTTATGCGATGAAAAGGGCGAGTCTGTTGTGCGGTGGAAAGTTATTGATGCTTTCCCGATCAAACTGTCGGCACCGAGCTTCAATGCGGGATCTAACGAAATCGCTATCGAATCGATAGAACTGATGGCGAGTAGTCTGGAAATGGCTGGCGGATAAGGTAGATGAGTACCACTACAACAGGTTATCCGCTGCCTGCTTATAATTATAAGGTGTCGATAGGTTCGCAAACATTATCATTTTCGGAAGTATCGGGCCTTAGTATAAATTACGAGAAGGTGATATATAAGGACGGTTTGAGCCATTTATTTGGCCCAACCATAATTCGTGCGCAAAAAAATCAGCCTACGGTTACCCTTAAACGTGGAATAACAGCTAACCGGAAAGAATTGTATGCGTGGTTACAAGACAAATCATTTAAGGATATTTTTATTGACCTGTGTAACGAAAAGGGAATAGCTGTTATCCGATGGAGACTGGATAAGGCGATGCCCCTGAAAATTGATGCCCCATCTTTCAGCGCATCGGGAAATGAAATAGCCATCGAAAGCATTGAATTGATAGCGCACGACCTCAACATTGAATATTTATAAAGATGAATCTATTAGATCCTAAGCATGTTTTAAGCCATCGGTTTGGTGTCTTCTTTTTTGAGAGCGGTGTGATACCCAACATGATGGATATCCGCTTTCAAAAGGTATCGGGCCTGCACGCGGAAATGACCATGGATAGTGTGACCGAAGGGGGGGAGAACCTGTACACGCATCGCATACCAAAACGCGTAAGCTATAACAATTTGGTATTGGAGCGTGGTATTGTGAACCTCTCGCCGTTGAGCTTAAGCTTTAATGCTACTTTTTCGCTGTTCAAGTTTTCACCTTCAAATGTGCTGGTTACGCTATTTAATGATAAAAATATCCCGGTCTCGGCCTGGATGTTCCTAAAGGCGATCCCAGTTAAATGGTCGTTCGGCGACCTGGATGCCAATGCAAACACAGTAGAGATAGAAACTATGGAGCTGTCGTATACACGTTTTCAAACCATAACAATTTAAAATGCCGGTAGAAATTAAAGAATTGGTAATAAGGGCCACCATCGTCCCGGAAACGGTTGAAGAGGACGATAGTGACAACGCTTCGGAAGAAGTAGGAAGCATGACAGACCAGGCCGAAATAGTTCGTCAATGCGTAAGGGAAGTGATCAAAATAATGGAAAATAACAGATACAGGTAATATGGCACTGATCAGCTCAAATAAATTGGAGAAGTTAAAGATAACTGCGTATACCGACGAGAAAAGAAATACCTCTTCGGGTACGTTTGATGTGATGTTCAACCCAGAGTCGTATTCCTTGTCGTATGAGAATGTTTACAGCAAATCACAGGGCATCAACACCAGCGGCCGAAAACTGAAGTACGCGTTGAGCAAGCCATCTGAACTTTCGCTCAAGTTGATTATGGACGGTACAGGGGTTACAGAATACCTGCTATCGATAGCGCGTTCCGATCTGGACGTTTCGAAAAGAATAAGAAAGTTTTTGGAACTGACAACGGTGATGGATGGGACCATACACGAACCTAAATACCTTAAAATTGAATGGGGAACACTGATATTTAAATGCAGGCTCCAAAACGTTAAGATTAATTATACACTTTTTGATAAAGGAGGCAAACCCTTACGCGCCGAACTGGATACCTCGTTCATCGGCGAATTAGACGAAACCGAAAGGCTGAAGAGGGAGAATAAAAGCTCTCCAGATCTGACCCACAAGCGGGTTGTCAGGGCGCACGATACTTTGCCATTGCTTTGTAAAGAGGTTTATGGCTCCGAAAGTTATTATATACAGGTAGCCAGAGCTAATAAGCTGGATAACTTTCGTGATTTACCCCCTGGACTTGAACTTTATTTTCCGCCTGTAAAAAAATGAGTGTAGTAACCGCCACGATAAAAATGGGTTCGGAGTTGATGGACCCGGCGTTTGAACTGGTTAGCATTGACGTTACCAACGAAATGAACCGTATACCTTATGCAGAAGTTGTATTGGTAGATGGTGATTTCGCGACTCAGAAATATGCGGTAAGCGATACCGGTTTTTTTGATCCGGGTAACGAAATAGAGATCAGTTTAAAATACGAGAACCTGCCTGCAGATAACCCGGTTATTTTTAAAGGCATAGTGATGAAACACTCCTTAAAAAAAACGGGTTCAGGCTGTATGGTGTACGTAACAATGAGCGATAGCGCGGTGAAAATGACCACCAGTAAAAAAAGTGAGATTTTTGAGAACATTACAGACGATGCATTGATTCGTAAATTGATAACCGATGGTGGTGCAGCCGCAGGTGTAATTGATGCAACTACAGTTGAGCATAAACGCATCGTGCAGTATTATAGTACCAACTGGGATATGATGCTGAGTCGTGCCGAAGTTAATGGTTTACTGGTCTACGCGGTAAACGGCAAAATTTCGGCGAAAAAACCGAAGTTTAATACCACGCCAGACCATAGTTTTGAAGTTGGCAAACAGGATGTGTTTGATTTTGATGTGCAGGCTGATGCCCGGGACCAGTTTTCGGCCGTCAACAGTAAAACATGGGATATTGCGACTAACGATATGGCTGAAGCCGTTGCGGCTGATGATTTTACACTTGAGCAGGGTAATCTTAAACCAGGTATCATGGCGACCGCTCTGGGTAATGCCGAGGATAATTTAATAACAGCAGTACCGGTTGATGCGAAAGAAGCTAAAGCCTGGGCCGATAGCCGGATGATAAAAACACGCCTGTCAATGATGCGGGGCAGCTTTACCATAGCTGGTACAGGACATGTTGTTGTCGGTAACTTGTTTGAGTTAAAGGGTGTAGGGAAAAAGTTTTCGGGTAAAAATTTGGTAACAGGGGTAAAGCAAACCGTTACAGCTGATGGCTGGTACACGACGGTACAGTTCGGCCTTTCGGCAAATTGGTTTTCATCAGCGGTTACGCTTACCGATACCCCAGCCGCGGGGCTTTTACCCGGTGTAAATGGTTTGCAGATCGGTATTGTACAAAAATTTGAAGCTGACCCTGAAAAGCAAGCGCGGGTTAAAGTAAAGATGCCCGGAATCGACGGGACTGTTAAAATGTTATGGGCGCGTATGGCCACTTTAGATGGTGGCGATAAACATGGACTGTTTTTTTGGCCCGAAGAAAACGATGAGGTCATATTGGGCTTTTTGAACGATGACCCCCGGCATCCGGTAATATTAGGCTCGGTATATGGCTCAAAAATACCACCTGCTATTTTACGGGAAGATAAAAACCCCCGTAAGGGATTAATTACCAAGTCAGGCATAAAGATATTGTTTGACGACGAAAAGAAAACAGTGCTCATTCAAACATCGGATAACAACAAGATACTGTTGGACGAAGGCAACAAGTCTATCGAAATAAATGATGTGACCGGTAATAACATCAAGTTAAGTGAGGCTGGAATATCGATGGAGAGCAAAAAGAATATCATAATTACAGCTAAAGAGGATATCAGTATATCAGCTAAAAATATAACCATTAAAGGTTCAAAAATCGACTTAGAATAAATCAACATAAAATGGAAGAGATCACATTAAAACTTACTATTATCGAAATAAACACCATGCTCGGTGCTTTAGGAAACCTGCCATACGTGCAGGTTATGGAATTGATAGCAAAAATTCAGGAGCAAGCCAAAGAGCAGTTGGCAGCAACAGGCAGTAACGCAACTGATTGATCGTTAAAAGACACAAATGACAAATAACGATGCATTTTTGGGCAGAGGATGGGGTTTCCCCCCTGAGTTCTTTTCGGCCGGCGCTGAAGTAGAAATGGTTTCAGGTGAGACGGATATTCAGCAAAGCCTGTGTATTTTATTGGCGACCTCATTGAGGGAGCGGGTTATGTTTCCGGAGTACGGTTGCGATCTGTCGAATTATTTGTTTGAGGAAATTGGGCAGAGCCTGATCAATACTTTGCAAGGCAGTATCAGCGACGCCATCCTGAACAACGAGCCTCGTATAAAAACCGAAAATGTAAATATTACCAGGGGGACTGATGAGGCAGGCTTGTTGTTAATATCCGTTGAGTATACCATTATGGCAACTAACAACAGGTATAACCTGGTATATCCGTTCTGTATTAATGAAGCTAACAAATGAACCCACTTAAATTGAACTACAAATATGTCTGACCTGGTGATTATAGACGGCGATCAAGCCATGTTTATGACCGCATTTGGCGCGGCTATAGTTCTTGTTGGGCCAGGCAAACTGTCGGGTACGGGTAAATCTACCATTAATGGGAAGAAGATCTGCCTCGAAGGCGACGAGAAGAAGGTAGAGGTGCCGGGTTGTATGTACACGACACCTCAGTACATTATTCCGGGAATCGGAACATTGAAAATTGATGCCCTGGGGGGTGACCAAACCAGCAAAAACGTAAAAGACTCCGGGAAGGGAATTATACTAAAAGGCGGGCAGTTTACCGCAAAATTTGAAGTGCAGAGCCCGGCAAAGGATCCCAGCGTTGCGCCGGCGCCCCCGCAGCCAGATAGTACAAGTTCGTACTCCGGGCAGGGTAATTTTATAACGACTAATACGAAAGTAAAAGCTGATTAACAGTACACAAAGATGATTGGACACTTAAAACCGCAAAAGCTTGTTTACCGTGACGGCATCAGCCAGTCGCAGCGCCTTGCTAGTGAGCTCGACCCGGCCTATATCAATATAGAAGAACGTGGCTTGGCTGATTTTGTGGTTTTTGCCAAAGAATTTGCCAGGTACCTTCGCTTTTATAATATCGATAACAAAATTAGCGGCGATTGGGGGGGCTTTTTAAGTGCCAGGCCAGGGTCGGCCGATGCAGACCAATGGCTGGCCAATGTACTTCAGTACGCTGATGATCCGGAGGCGTTTGCCGGTCATCCTGAGAAGGATAAGCTATTTTCTAACCCGCATCTGGCGCTTTTTATTACTTTTTTAAAGCTGCTTGGCAATATTAAAACGCAGCTTAACCAATTCACAAAACAGCACCTTGACCTGTATTATCACGAGCTATTAAGCTTAAACAAAAAAAGACCGGTGCCGGATGTGGTTAATATTATTGTTGAGTTAGGTGATGACCTCGATACTCTGTTATTCGAAAAAGGTACCCGCCTAATGGCAGGAAAGGATAGCGAAGGGAAGGACCTGATCTACCAAACACAAAAAGATACGCTATTAACCAAGTCGGCTGTAGCGAATATTAAAACCGTTTTTGTTGACAAGCGATCCATAAGTCTGGGCGAAAAATGGAGTAAGGATGATGTGCAGGCATCAATAAAGGAGATGCTGAATATAGCACTCAATTATGATAATTTTGACGCCGATGTATTTTTTAATGAAGACCAAACTATAAATACGGCGCTGATCAGCAGCGAAGCATTAAAGTATCAGTTAACCCCTGACAGTCTTGCATTGGTTGTTGATTTGGTTAAAAATAAAACGGTGAAGCCTGATCAAACAAAAGTTTTAGCGCTACTAAACGCAGCGTACAGGCTGAGGTTGCTGCATAAAAAGCGTTTAACAGCGAACGATCCATCGTCCGTATTCGGGTTGCTGATACTTGCGCTAAGCAATGACACTACTTTACCTGCCTATGATGGGAAAGCAGTAACCGAAGAAAACCTTGATAAAATAAACGATGACGCAGCCAATTCTGATTCCGTTTTAAAATCCAGGGCTATAGGCTATATCAGGATGCTGCAGTTAACCGTTGTCGAATTTGACAAGCTCGCCGGCATTTCAAAAAAGCCTTCGGTTGAAGATACCGATTGGATGATGGTGTATGGGATATTGGATAATGCCCTGCAGAAGAAGGGTATCGCTCCCGAAGTGCCACCTGTTACCTTATGGCGTGATATTTCGATCACTCGTGACGTAAAAGCGACAGAAGTTGGCCGTTTTCAAACGTTTGGCAAGACAGGTGGGACTATCATCGATACCAACACGGCAATTGGTTTCGCAATTTCATCACCACAATTTGCGTTATCCGAAGGGGAGCGCAGCGTCGACCTGTACCTGTCGTTGATGCAAATAGACGAATTAAGGGCAGCCAACTTGAAAAAAGCGTTTGACGCACAGCGTACCATATCGCCACCATTCAGGTTTTTTATCGGTGCTGACGGTGGTTGGAACGAAATCACTGGTAAAGACATTCAGCTGAAGGACTACATAGCAACAGATCTGGGTACTGATCTTACAGGCGCTACCCTGAATAAAAAGGGTACAATAAGTACCCGAAAGCCATATTTTGAGCCAACACAGGATGTAGGTAATTACATCATCTGGACTGATGGAACCGTTTATCGTATTGATACCGTCAACAGCCCTACCAATGTTGGAATAACCGTTATCACAAACACATCGGCCCAAGCGGGTATAACAAAATATAAAGCAAGTGATGTTTACCTGAATACATTACATATACAGCTAAGTTTTGCTGTGCTAAAACCCTTGGATACCCTGGCACTGGCACTCCCGAACGGATTGCTAAACTTGCAGAACGGTCCGGTGCTGGCTATGGTATTAAGTAATACTAAAAAAGTAAACAATGCTTATGGCTTGATCAATTGGTACCAGCAATTACACCATCTGCAAATTGAAAAGATAAAAGCAGTTGTAACCGTAACAGGAATAAAAGCGTTAAGCCTTCAAAACGATTTTGGTACGTTAAACCCGAAAACACCCTTTGAGCCGTTTGGGCCTACACCGCAACCAGGCAACCGGTTTTATTTTTCACATCCTGAACTGGCCGGTAAAGCTATTGATTCGTTAAATCTGAATTTTGAATGGATGAATGCGCCCAGCGATTTTAAGGCCTATTATGCAGATTATCGCAAGGTGTATAACAATGAACTAAACGGGTCGAACAAAGAAATAACAGGGAACGACTATTTTGCAGCTGATCTGGATGTAGTGACCAATGACAGGCCGGTAAGTCTCAAGACTATTAAACTCTTTGGAGCCAACGATGCAAGAGCTTTGCCTGAGGATTATAATCATATACCTGCCGGTGAACTGAATACGGCCGAGGACGTTATTAACTGGAAACGTTATTTCCGGTTGGAGCTGGTAACGGATTTTAACCAGGCAGCATATCCTAAGTTATTGGCAAAACAGGCCCAGGCTTATGATACTGACAATATAAAGGCTTTTAACCTGAATACTCCCTATGTCCCCAAATTAAAGCAATTTACTGCAGGGTATTCGTCATCATTTGAGCTATTGCCAGGGCAAACAGCACCTGGTGGTCAGTTCTTAAATGTCGGTACATTTGGCTTTGCTGCATGTGATGTTGGGCTTAATAGCAATGCTACCCTGGTACCAACTTATACCAACGCCGGTGAATTGTACATCGGTTTAAGCGGTTTGGCCAAACAGCAAAATCTATCCATATTATTTCAAATGGCAGAAGGCACAGCTAATCCTGACCTGCCACAGCCCACCATTACCTGGAGTTATTTAAAAGATGACCAATGGACCAGGTTCGGCGTTGCGGGCATAGTAACGGATACTACCCGGGGTTTGCTTAACACCGGCATCATTGAATTTAACATTCCGGATGATATCAGCAATTCCAATAACCTGCTTCACGAAAACCTGTACTGGTTAAAGGCCTCCATAGCGCAGAACACCACTGCAATTCCGGATACGATTGATATTATTACTCAGGGTGTTCAGGCCATATTTGTTGACCACAATAATGCACCAAGCCATTTTACGGGGCTGCTTGAGCCTGAGAACCTAAAAAAGACGGTGGATGCCGTGCCGGGGATAAAGAAAATAGCGCAGCCTTTCGCATCAGCCAATGGTAATCCCGAGGAAACTGACGGAATGTTCTATGTGCGTGTAAGTGAGCGTTTAAGGCATAAGAACCGTGCACTAACCCTATGGGACTATGAGCGGCTGATACTGGCCCAATTCCCTGAGATTTATAAGGTGAAGTGTATGCCGGGCAATTTTTTGGCAAACGCATCTGATGATATCGGGAATGTGAATATTATAGTGCTGCCTAATAGGAAGGGTAAATTCGCGTTCGATCAGTTTCAGCCCAAAGTATCATCGGATGTATTGTTGCAAATAGCCCAATATCTGGAAGAACGCATACCGCCATTTGTAAGCGTAACCGTACGCAATCCGGTTTATGTGATGCTGGAAGTGCGAACCGGCGTGCGGATAAAAAAGGGTTACAGGGAAAAATTTTACCAGGTGAAACTGGAAGAAGACCTCAAAAAATTCCTGTCGCCATGGGCTTATGATAGCAATGCCGATATCATTATTGGAGGTACAGTTTACAATAACGCTATTGTGAACTTTATAGCCAAGCTTCCGTATGTTGATCATGTTGCAACTATCCGCCTTTCGCAAAGCATTGCTGGAGATACTTTTAAACCATTAACCGCCGCCGACCCGGATATGGTGTTGATATCGGCACCAAGCCATGATATAATTTTACTTAAAGACGATGAATACGCGCCAGATCTGATGGCGGGCATTGGCTATATGGAAATTGAAAACGATTTTATTATACCTAAACCTACCCGATAATCTTATTAACCGACAATAAAATGATAAAGAGGAAAGATGACATCAAAGCACAGTTTAAAACAAACAGTGTGCCTACCGAAGCCGATTTTGCTGATATGATCGATTCGGGTATCAATCAAATTGATGACGGACTTAAAAAAAGCCCCGGCGATCCGTTAGCTATTGTAACGGGTGGAGATACGCAGGAAGTGTTTTCGTTCTATAAATCGTTTGATGCCAAAAAGCCAGCTTGGAATACCAATTTAAACCCTGCAGGTGCAAGTCCGGGGTTAAATTTCTATACCCAGAATGGTAATAGCCGCTTATTTATAAGCGAGGATACCGGTAATATCGGCATCGGGAATGCTGCTGTGAAAAAAGTGCCCGGTATGATAGGGCCTTTCTTACAAATAGGTAGTGATGCCGAAGGCGCCAGTTCGGGTCAGTTGATATTAAGTAAGCATGTCCCTAATGGTGGTACCCGCTCGTTTAAAATGGGATTGGATGACAACTGTGATTTTACCTTGGGAGATTTTGGTAATTCTGGTGATCTGAAATATACCCCGGCCTTAACTATTGGTTGGAGTAAACAAGAAGTGACCATTCCGAAATCGCTATTTATAAAAGGTAAAGCTGTGGCGGAGCAAGGTATTAATTTAAAAGATGCCGGTGCAATAAGATTGATTGCTGAGGGTGATGACGATACGGCGAACGGCATTGCAGATCTGGGCCTTTATTCTACGATAAAGGACAGGTGGATACGTATTGCGACCAATCAGGGACCGATAAAATTTTTCAATAATAAGCAGGATGAAGTCGAGTATGGCGTATTTCCAAGCCTGCTGATAGATAAAAGCCGCAATGTTGGTGTGGGGACAGACGATATTCTTAATGCAGGTACCGGCCCGGTTTTGCAAATTGGAAGTGATGTACGTGGCGATAGTATAGGTGAGTTAATATTAAGCCGGGGACATACTGGCAGCCGCTCGTTCAAGATGGGCTTAGATGCTGATTTTAATTTTAGTATCGGTGATTTTGGCACATCCGTTGTTAGCCCACGGGTTTACAGTCCTGGGTTATTAATTAACTACAATAGCCGGAATGTAACCATCCCTAACAAGCTTAATGTAGGTAGCGGCTTAAGTTTAACTGGCGATGGCAAGATTGTCTTCAGGGCCAGTGCTGATAATTCAATTAGTTTAGTTGGTTGTTTTGACCTTGGCTTATACTCTACTATAGAAAAACACAACATGCGCTTTGCTGTCAACCAGGCCGCTATTGCATTCTTCAATAATAAGAGTGGAGAGACAATTGGCGAAGGTAAAACAAGCCTGGTTATTGATGCCAGCGGCAATGTGGGGATTGGTAACGGTACATCCTTCGAAGTTATTAAGTCGGGAACCGACCCTGTTTTACAGATAGGGAATGATAACGACGGTGATAATTCAGGCCAGCTTATCCTAACCAAGCATAAAACTGATGGTGCAACGCGCTCGTTTAAAGTGGGATTAGATGAAAATTTTGCGTTCAGCATAGGCGATTATGGAAACTCGGAGGGAACACGTATTTACACTCCTGCATTAACCATTGATTGGAATAAAAGAAATGTAAACGTGCCGCAATCATTAATTGTTAAAGGCAAGGTTTCGGGAGGAAACGGTATTAATTTAAAAAATAATGGTGGAATAAGATTTGTTGCCGCTACAGAAGACGACGCTGTAAGCGGTCATACCGATCTCGGCCTTTACTCTACTATAAAGGAAAGATGGATACGTATCGCAGCCAGACAGGCCCCGATAGCATTTTTTAACACCAAAGAAGATGAGGCCGAATATGGTGGTGCTACTATGAGCATGATCATAGATGTCAACAGGAATGTTGGTATCGGTACAAATGAAGTTTACAAAAAAAGCAGTACAGATGTAGGACCCATATTACAAATTGGAAACGACAATAAAACAGTGAGTAGTGGACAATTACTATTGAGCAAGTACAATGGTAGTCTTAGCCGCACCTATGGAATGATGGTTAATGATGGTTATCATTTTAGCATTGGCGATTGTGGATATAACGGACAGTCCAGTAGAACATACAATGCGGCTATTGTAATTGCTTCAAATAGTAACGACGTTACTATTGAAAAGTCCCTTATTGTGAAGGGTACTTTTCCTACCGCATCCGACATCCGAATTAAAAAAGACATCGTTTCGTGTGATGGGTCTGCCAGTTTAAATATCCTGAAAAGTCTGAATATTGCTGATTACCGGCATATTGATCCCCTAAATTTTGGTGATAAGCTTGTAAAAGGTTTAATAGCCCAGCAAGTAGAGACCATTTTTCCGGAAGCGGTTGTTACCCGTAAAGATTTTGTACCCGGTATCTTATCAGCACCGATATCCGTAATCGAGGAGGATGGTGTTGTTAGTTTCAGCATGGCACAACCACACCTGCTTAGTGATGGTGATGTTGTGAAAATTCATACACAGGCAGGTGAAAAAGAGAAAATGATAACCCTGGTAGATGACAGCAGTTTTAGCGTACAAGGCATGGCTGATGAGTATCAGAACGATGTTGTAATTTATGGAAAACAGGTTGACGATTTTAAGTCTATCGAATATAACCGGATATTTCTGCTTAACCTGAGTGCCACACAACAACTGGCTAAGGAGAATGAAGAACTTAAGAATCAGCTGAGTGATGTTGTAAGCCGATTGGATAGATACTTAGCGGGTCTGAAAAGTTAGCCATGGAAATCCTGAATAAGTCTGTTACCTTAACCAATGATCCGCCAGAATTTACGGCGCTGGACTTCACCGCTCTGCGGACCGAAGGCATTGGCTATTTGCAGCAACTGGCCGGCGATACCTGGACCGACCACAACCTGCATGATCCAGGGATAACTATACTTGATCAGCTTTGCTACGGCCTTACGGATCTGAGCTATCGCATCAGCATGGATATAAAAGACCTGCTGGCCAGGCCTGACGGTAAAACTTACAACAGTTTATACAGCCCCGCGGCGATACTCACTACCAACCCGGTGACCATAGCGGATTTCAGGAAAGTACTGCTTGATATACCGGGTGTGAAAAATGCCTGGATAGAAAAGATAAATAAGCCGCAACCACCCATTTATTTTGATCCCGAAAGGAATACACTTTCATTGAGCTACGAGCAGCGTCTTGCTTCAGATGGTACACTAGTCCCTTTTGAACACGTGAATATCAGGGGCCTGTACAGGGTATTTATCGCTAAAACCAGGCGTGAGGTATCGGAAAAAGCAACAAAAGAACAAGTGCGCGCCCGGTTGCATGAATGCCGAAACTTATGCGAGGATTTTGACGAAGTAAACATTATGAGCAGTCAGCGTGTTACGCTGAAAGGTGTAATAGAGGTTGGTAATACAGCTGATGCCAACTTACTGGCTGCCAAAATTTTGTATAAGGTAGGTAATTGGCTTTCTCCGGCCATAAGCTTTTATACCTTACAGCAGATGCTTGCAAAAGGCAAAACTATTGACGAAATTATGGATGGTCCAGTATTAAACCATGGGTTCATTGATGACGACGAACTAAGAACATTTAACCGCCGCTCCAAATTGTACGCTTCGGACCTTATACGCGAAATGATGGCTGAGCCAGGAGTGAGGGTCACAGAAAATCTTTTGATGGAAACCGCCGGTCAGGCTGAAAACAATTGGGTACTTGATCTTGATGTTACGCGTTTCCCGGAACTTGACGAGGAGGCCTGCCTAAGTGATAACCTTCAATTCCAAAAAAACGGACAGCCGCTCAAAATTAATAAGGATGCTGTACTCAGCTACCTGATAAAACTTCGTGAAACTGCAGTACCACCCATATTATCACAAGATGAGCGCGATATTATCCCTGATATGCCGTCGGTACGAAACTTAGGCGCTTATTATTCTATCCAGAATCATTTCCCGCAGGTGTATGGTATTGGTGAGATCGGCCTGCAAGATTCGGCTCCCGAAGCACGTAAAGCGCAGGCAAAACAATTGAAAGCTTATTTGCTATTTTTTGAACAAATACTCGCCAACTATTTTGCGCAGGCTGCGGGTTTAAAAAACCTCTTTGCATTCGATAATGAAGATATTACAACCTATTTTCAGCAAACGCTGATCGGAAAGGTACCGGACATAGAGGGCTTGTTACATGAAGATTACCCCAAAAATATTGCTGGCCTTACGGAAGCAGACGTTGATGCGCTTGAGCGTAAAGACCGTTTTTTAAACCACCTTTTAGCGCGGTTTGGCGAAAACCTTGCTGACTATTCGCTATGGTTAAATGACAGGTTTAAAAACGACGACGTGAAGGCAGAGGTAACAGGAACTGAACCTGTATCATCAACTGACGACCCGCTGCACAGCGAGAAAAGCAGGCTGCAATCTTATAAACGAAAACTCATCGGAGATAAGCTCAACTTCTTGTTGAAATATCCTGAAATGAGCACCCAGCGTGGCAAAGGGTTTAATTACGCGATACCGGGCTGGGAGAACCAAAACGTTTCGGGCCTGGAAAAACGCATAGCCGGCAAATTGGGCATTGCCAATTATACACGCTCCAGTTTAACAGGACAAAAGGATGGCTTCCACATGATAGAGCATATTCTGCTTCGCCCTTTGCCGGCTGATAAGGCATTGATCGACAGGTTTATGGTGCCTGGATATTTTAAGGCCTTTAAGAAAGACAAAGGTCGTCGCACTATTTGCACTTCGCTCGCTCATGGCCTGCAAAATGGGGATGTGATATTAGTTAACGATAAGGACAAAGAACAAGAATACACGGTATCGGGCGTACTGGTTGACAGGTTTATCATTGAGTGTGATTACGATGAGGCCACCATTGCCACCAGGGAAGTCAATAAACAACCCCAGTTGCGCTGGATCCGGAGAGACATCAATTCGACTATTTTTGCTTTTGACGGTCAACAAACAGCCCAAGGCGTAACGCGAGACCCGTACTCTTTCCAGTTAACATTTGTATTTGCGCAAAGCAACACCAGGTTTAATAACGATAGCTTTAGAAAATTTATTGAAACCACCATACGCGAAGAGACACCTGCCCATTTGACGGTTTACATCAGGTGGTTAAGTGATGACGCACTTAAGCGTTTTGAAGACGCTTTAAAAGTCTTTTTGACCGAGTTGGAAGAACTTAATAAACTTTTACCATGAACGAGGGAAACTACCTGTTAAGGGGCGCGCGTAACACCTTGCTTGATATGCTTTTAGAGCCTATAGGTGCCACCTACCCGTTGTTCGATCTTCCTGTTAAGCCCGATGTTGACGTAGTGTACTACGATAACCCGGCCGAGGTGCGGGTAAGCTATGTGCAGCCGGATGTATCCTACCAGGTTTATGAGGCTTTGGATAAACCATTGAAGGGACAACACTCCGATAGGGGCACTGATATAGTTTTGAAAACAGATACGCTGAAAGAACAGGTGCACGCTTTCAAAATAAAAGCCACCAAAATTCTATACCCCGAACCTGAGGCGGACGGTAAATTACCACCGGCGAAAATTCCGCTTAGCAATAGTTTGTTTAAGGTAGCCAATGTTAGGGTAGGTATAAATGCCGGGTTAGTGGTGGTACCAGAGAAAAGCGATATAAACTATGGGGATAAAATAACACTGACCATAAAGAATGCCCAAAAAGGCGCATATTACTCTATTATATACTATGACAACGGGATAAACAACCAGGAGATTGAGCAGTTAATGGACGTTAACGCTGGCCCTGTTGCCGAGAAGGTTGCTGAAGTGCGTGATCAGGATAGTAAAATCATCACGCCAGCCCATACCCGCATCAGTGAGACCTTATTAGGTGATGATGCAGACCTGCAGGTGAAAACCTTATACGGCCTGCGCGAAGATATACAGCTCAGGATTGCAGTAATTGATAAAAATACCGATTTAGCGGGCATGTTAAAAGCTGTTACTACCATTAATGTAGCTCCCAATCTTAAACTTGCATCAACCTGGGTAAGTGGTACACCAGCAATTGAATACAACAAAAGCGGCGCTGCAGATTATGGAAGTATGGTTAGCATCCGGTTGATCGACGCTCAATTGTCAACCCAATACCGCATCAGGCTTGATGAAATAGACGCTGATGCCACTAACCCCGCCATACATGATTTCTTATGTGACTGGATGACAGGAATAAAAGGTGTCATGGATATTCCAATGAGTGCCGGGGTCAGCGAAGATATGATCGTAAGGGTTATCGCTAGGAAAACAGCCGACAATTTGCAGGGCGAATTGGAATCGCAGGTATTTATAGCAGTTTATCCTGACAGGGGCAAAAAGATTACAGTAGCTGCAAACCCCGATCCGGGTATCAATGGCAAAATTGTTAAGGTGTATGCCCCTCAGCGCGGCATTATATACCAGCTGCACAACATTAAAACAGATGAGTTGCTTGCCCCGCCTGTATTTTACAACCGCAATTATGGCATAGGTAAGACGCGAATTGGCCAGGACTTTATGGCTACCAAATATCAGGAAGGCGATGCGATGGGTACCGATTGGATGGTAAAAAGTTTGTTCGCCGTTGATGCGATGGAGGATAAAGATAACATAGAATTACCCACAGGCGCTATAACCGAAGATACAAAATTTGAGGTTCTGGCTACAAAGTCGACAACGGGCTTTGCGGCTGTTATTAAAATGATAACAGCGAAAAGTTAATGGACATGCAGCTTCATATCATTAAACGGCAGGTTATCGATCTGAAAATAGACGGACGGCTTACCGCGAATGATATTCAGGATAGGGTATCGCAAATATACAAGGACAAGCTGGTACCGATATTGAACCGGTACCTCGATACGTTAAGTGAAACTGATCGCATTGACAGGATCAGCAGCCTGGAAATTGATCTTGGAGTAATACGTGATGAAGACATTGAATTTATGCTGGAAGAAAAACTGGAAGAACAGTTATCTCTGGCTAACCCTAAAATAACATCACAGGCTAAACCAATACCCGTACCTGATGCCGGCGAACCTCTATCCCCGGCCAATCAGCCGGAAACTGACCTTATAGGTTACTTTTTGCAAACCGGTACATTGCCCTGGTGGGTAAAAGAAGATAAGCAACAGGCTTTTAAAAATGCTGTGCACAGTTTGCTAGCGAAGGAAAGTGTAGTCATTCCTTCCTTTTTTGGCCAGCTGTTACTCGATAATATCGCACTCAAGCGGCTGATATTTACTGCTGATGATGAGTTGCTCGATAACATACTGAATCAGGTTGTTACCCGGTACAGGGCCTCAAACCCGTCATTGAAGCTTTTATATCACTACCTGGGGCAAAGGCAAAGTAAGATACAGTTTAAGCAGCTCTGGTGGACTGTTTTACTGACCAACGCCTTCCGTTTACCCGCAATCGCAGGTAAAACCACGGCGACGCTGGTTGCGCTGTATTTTGATAAAATGACGGCACAGGAAACAGCGCTGTTAAAACCAATAGCAACTTCACTTACCACTCTGACGACATTTTATAAGCAAAAAGCAGCGCTATTACAATCGCTAATAAGCGCAGCTGATCTTCTTCCTGTCAAAAATCTGAACCAACAAAAAGAATACAGTAAGCAGATCAAACAACTGTTAGAAAGGGAAGTGGCTATAAATTCAACAAGCCGGATTGACAGCTTGTATACTATTCAGAATATTTGGAATAAAATAAGGAGTTTGCATGGGCTTGGGCAGGTAAATTATGAGGGATTTAATAGTCCTGAGCAAGGGCAGGGTAAAGAGCTATACCGCGAAGATCACCAGAATAGCGCATTGGCAACTGCTTCGTTCACAACTAATGACAATGTCGGAAAGACCTCTGCAGGTGATGCCCGGCATACTGATCCTACCGAAGATCTGACTATAAACGATACCGGAAATGTGCTGTCAAATATTCATACAGCCCTGAGGGAGGAACAGAAACTGCCTGGAGAAAGTGCTGGTATCTTAGTTGAAGGTCATGGCTTAGATATAAATTTAGCTATAAATGACGAAAGTTCAGATTTACCACAATACCTGCAACCACAATTTAGGACGGCATCGGGCAACTTGATTAGTACGTTTAGCGATACGGATAGGTTGTATATACCTTATTCAGGATTGGTATTGCTCTGGCCTTTTTTGGATCGCTTTTTTTCAAGCATTCACCTCATCAGCGAAACTGGTTTTATTGATGCTGCAGCTTCTACCAAAGCCTGCCTGCTGTTGCAGTATATTGCCGAGGGTAGCCAATGGCAGCGTTTTGAACCTAACCTGCCCTTGAACAAACTGCTATGCGGAATTGATCTTTTTGAACCTGTCGATGTGAATGTTGAAATAACGGAAGATGAGCTGGCGGCTGCCGATCATTTACTTGAAGCGGTAATAGGCAATGCGCCTTTGTGGAAGTCCGTGAGCCCCGATGGCTTACGCAGTGCCTACCTGCAACGTGATGGTGTAGTGAGCAGCCGCGACGGAAACTGGCTTTTGCAGGTACAAAGACAAACCTATGATATCCTGCTGGACAGGCTACCATGGTCGGTGAGCATCGTTAAACTTCCGTGGATGAACAATTTAATTTTTGTGGAATGGCAACAGAGTTAGTACCCCAGATAGATAAGAACGCAGCTTTTTTAACGCTCGAACTGGATTGGTTATATAGATTGATAGAACTGCGCCTGCGCCTGTATTTTGATCATGAGCCACCGGCTGAAGCATTTACCGATATTATGCCCCCGGCATTAAGCCAGCCTAGCAGCTATTCGGATTTTGTGCTGACCAATAAGCTCGGGACCGCTGAAAGGATGATATTGATTTTAAGCCTGGCGCCACACCTTAAACCGGAGCTGCTGGATGCCTTTTATACCCGCAATACCACATATGATAAAAAATTTACAGAATTTGGAGGCATCGTTACTTCAACCGCTGGTTTTATCCCTACGATTCAAACAGCCTTATTTTTATGGGCGGGCAGTGATCTGAAACTAAGGTTTCAATGTTACGAGTTTTTAGGCGCCGAACAAACATTGGTAAAGCTCAGGCTAATCAACCTGATCAATGAAAACAGGTTTGAACCAGTATCCAATTCGATGCTGCAAATGGCAAGTGATTATACCGAATACTTTATCAGCGGCCAATGGAAAAACCCGGGGCATAATGAGAATTTTCCCGCAAAACAGATCACTACCCAACTAACTTGGGATGATGTGATACACTCGGAAGCTAGCAAGGAAGGCATTGAAGAAATAAAGGATTGGGTTGAAAACAGCAAGACAGTTTTAAATCTCAAGGGGCTGCAAAAGCGCTTAAAGCCTGGTTATAAAACCTTGTTTTATGGTCCTCCGGGCACTGGTAAAACGCTAACAGCAGCCTTGCTCGGCAAAATGACCGGGCATGATGTTTACCGTATCGATCTTTCGCTTATCACATCGCGCTACATTGGCGAAACAGAAAAGAAACTCTCAAAGGTATTTGACCAAGCCGAGAATAGGGATTGGATTCTGTTTTTTGACGAAGCTGATGCACTGTTTGGTAAACGTACCGATATCAGTAGCTCGAACGACCGTTTTGCTAACCAGGAAGTTGCGTATCTGCTGCAAAGGATAGAAGACCATAATGGCGTGGTGATACTGGCATCAAATCTAAAGGATAACATTGATAAGGCCTTTTTACGCAGATTTCAGTCGGTTATTTATTTCCCTGTGCCTGGCATTCAGGAACGGTACTTGCTTTGGAAAGAATCATTTCCTGGTGATATGATGCCCGCCAAAGATGTTGACCTTTATGCCCTGTCCGAGAAGTACACCATAGCGGGCGGCTCGATAGTAAACGTAGTGCGTTATTGTTGTCTAATGGCAGTTAAAAACAAGCAGAAGGACATTTCGATGCAATTGATAGAAACTGGCATAAAAAAGGAACTGCAAAAGGAAGGCATTTTATTTTAGTTATTCTGTATATTTACAAAAGGACAATAACACAGTGAAGTACCAGACAACAAAAGATATCAGGAAAGATAATGTTTCGACAGACGTGTCGGGAAGCAATTCGTCTGCCGGGAGTAGGGGATATGCTGCGGTTACACAATACCCGCAAGCCCCAATTCAGTTAAGGAGAAACAAAACTGGTTTACCCGACTTTCTAAAATCAGGTATCGAAAACCTTTCGGGTCATGATTTGGATGATGTAAATGTTCACTACAACTCTTCAAAACCAGCTTCCTTAAATGCGCACGCTTACGCGCAAGCTACTGATATTCATCTTGGCCCTGGTCAGGAACAGCATTTACCACACGAAGCCTGGCATGTTGTGCAGCAAAAACAAGGCCGCGTACAACCAACTATGCAATTGAAAGGCGAAGCCATAAATGATAGCAGCGATCTGGAAAGAGAGGCAGATGCAATGGGTGCCAAAGCCATTCGCTAACGATGATAAAAAGAAGGGGTGCCACCTGCCAGCACCCTATTAGCTTACTTGCCGAAAATACGGGGAAAGCGGTGGCGATTCTTATCGATTAAAACGGCGAGCTGATAATTCTCCTCCGAATCGATCGCCAGGTTCTCGGTATCGTCAACACTGCAGGCAAAAGGGCTCTTGCCCACCTTACGGTTGCCACCGGCTATGAAAGCCGTGCGGTTAAACACATGTAATATGCCGTCTTCTACAAAGGTGTTGGGGCGATCTTCACGTATGAAATCTGTATCGCTATCGTAATATCTCCGGTTCAGCGTCTTGATGGTAAAGATCGAATCGTGGCTGCGGTCTTCCTGGTTAATCACGTACTTGATGTAGGTTTCGATCACATAGTCGATCGTCTGATGTTTCAGGAAGGGGAAAATCGGGCCGAGCTGCAGGAAATGTTCGCCTTGAACATGCTCAAGCAATGCTGCGGTCATCTTGTCGGAAGTGAGCTCCAATTCGATCTCCAGCGGTTCTGCCTGGTATGCGTTGATTACTTTTACCTTGTCCGAGTGGGCGTAGTTGTTTCTAATTCTGTCAGAATCAGTGTTGATAATAATCTTGCCAACCTGCTCGGTTGCTTCAAGCTTATCGATCATCACGCTGTAAAGCGAGCTGCCTGAAATGCTCACGAAATGCCTTTCAGGAAAATAATACCCTGCCTCCTGAGGAATGGAAATGAGTGCCGTCAATAAATAATTGCTCATGGTTTGGATTGTTGTTGGTTTATAGTGCTAATGTACGAATCGCCTGGCACTATTGGTTGATTACTCTACCTTCAGTTTCCATTGGGCAGAAGCTTTTTTATTAGGCACCGTGATTTTGTTCCCTTTATTTGTCTACCCATTTCAGGCAGCTGCCATTCTCTTTTTACCAGTAATGAGTTTGATCATTAATTTGCTCGGTCATTGTAATTATGATTTGTTTGCTACGCATGATCCAAATCATGTGC
Organism: Pedobacter psychroterrae; assembly: GCF_004331695.1. Lineage (GTDB taxonomy): Bacteria > Bacteroidota > Bacteroidia > Sphingobacteriales > Sphingobacteriaceae > Pedobacter > Pedobacter psychroterrae. The sequence continues at coordinate 1,266,561 of NZ_SJSL01000002.1, forward strand.
TGAAATTTTCTTACAGACATAGTATGCGTCATAAAAAAGGCAGGGGTAATTTAGGATTTTTGCTACCTTGGCTAGACACATTATGTAGAACCTCAATTTAAAATGAACAGAGTTTTTATAACTTCTACTGGATCTTTTCTTCCAAATGAACCTGTTTCCAATCATGAAATGGAGAATTTCCTTGGCTTGCTTAATGATATTCCTTCCCGTACAAAAGATATTTTCTTACGTAAAAATGGTATAAAGACAAGGTATTATGCGCTCGATCAGCAACAGCATACCACACATAAAGCATATGAAATGGCTGCACTTGCTATTAAAAACTGCATTGACTGTAGTACATTGAGCTACAATGAAGTTGATATGTTGAGTACGGCAACAACACAAAGTGACTTGCCTGTTCCTGGTTTTGCGAGTATGGTTCATGCAGAAAGTGGCATTGGTAGATGTAGTATTGCTTCGCACCAAAGTGTATGTGCTGCAAGTATGATGGCCATTCAACATGCTTATCTCCAAGTTAAGTCTGGTAATAGTAAAAATGCAATCTGCTGTGCTGCTGAATTGCCTAGTAGGATGTTTAAATCCAAACGCTTTATTGGTCAGAATGCATTTGCTCTGAAGAATACAACGTTACCAATAGAGATAGATTTTTTGCGGTGGATGCTTAGCGATGGTGCAGGGGCAATGTTGCTTCAAAATGAGGCTACACAGCAAAGTCTATCACTTGAAATTGATTGGGTAGACATTAAATCTTATGCACATGCTTATGAAGTATGTATGTATACGGGTGCAAACAAGTCCGAAAATGGCAATGTAGAAAAAACTTGGCTTGATTATGATACGATAGCGGAAGCGAATGCAGCTGGTGCGATTAATCTTAAGCAAGACATGCATTTGGTTGATAATATTGTGAAAATCGGGATTCAACGGTTTTTTGAGCTGGTTGACGAAGATAGATTTGTGCCACAAGATATAGATTGGCTGGTTTGTCATTATTCTTCGCATCACTTTAAACCTCAAATTGTTGATTTATTGCAAAAAGGTGGGGTTGAAATTGCACCAGAGAAATGGTTTACCAATTTATACACTGTGGGTAATGTTGGGTCGGCATCTATTTTTGTAATGCTTGATGAACTAATGAAAAGTGGCAAGCTGGCTTCGGGGCAAAAGATATTATGCATAGTCCCTGAAAGCGGGAGATTTATTACAGGATACATGATGTTAACTGTAAGGACTTCTGTTGGGAGCCAAAAAGTTTCTTTTTCAGACAAGATTGAAGAAATTAAGGCTCCAGAAATCAGGGTTCAGGATAAACCAGTACAAGAATGGCTTGTACGACAGTTAACGGGTGTTTGGTTTGATTTTGAACGCGGATTACAGCAGGTGCCAATTGTTAAAAAAATATTTAAAGGCAAGCTTACTTTGGAAGAGTACAAACGTTTGCTAGTAAATCTTCGTCAGCAGGTAATTGATGGATCACAATGGATCGCCCGTGCGGCATCAAATGTAAGCATGGAATATTTCCCTGTGCGTTCGGCTTTTATTAGACATTCTTCTGATGAACATCGTGATTATCAGATTTTAGAGAAGAATTATATCAATTGCGGTGGAACAGAGACCGAAATCTTAACGGGCATTAAAAATATCGGTAGCGAAGCTTTAAGCGCCTATATGTTTCATCGTGCTAGTCAACCTAATCCCTTCGATTTGCTGGGAGGTATGTTTATCATTGAAGGTTTAGGTAATAGGGTGTCAGGTAAATGGGGAAGAGCTATCCAACAACAGTTGAACCTTGATAAAGATCAGGTTTCCTTTTTTATCTATCACGAATCAAGTGATGCCAATGATAATCATTTCGAACGTTTTGAACAGGCTATCCAATCTGAACTACTTACAAAGGAAATTGCAGAAAAAATAGTTAAAACAGCCAAAGTGGTAGCTAAACTTTATACCTTACAATTAGAAGAAATAGATAATTTTTAAAATCGGTATGTTACATAAAAAAGAATATTTCGAACAAATGGTGAATGAGCCACGCAATCCGAGCCACTGGCATGCCTTGTACCTGGATAAAAGTGTTCCATTTAACGCCGATGCCAAAGCTGCTTTTTTGTACGATTCTTCTACTAAAAGCAGACAATTTCTTTACCCTGTAGTTAAGGTGTTTGCAAGGCTTTCTATTGTGTTGATGCAGTTGTTTAAAGTTTTAATTCCTAATTTAATCAACGCGCCTAAAATGCTACACAAATGCCTGTATATTGGTATGAAGTATTTTATTACACCTGAGGCGAATTTTGTTATTCTGCGACATTTTTATCTAGGCTCTGAAGTATTGAGATTTATAAAGGACAATGTAGAAGGAGCAGAAGAAATTCCAATGAATCCTTTAAAGCCTTTATCGGTAAGTGATGTTAAAGATAATTTATTTCTGGAGCACGATTTAAACTTGTATAATTTCATCATTAACCTTAACAAGGCAATCGAGGAAAAAGGATTAAAAATTCAAAAGAAGTCAAATCCTGATTATAGTGCCATAACTACAGGTGAGATTCCTTTTTCAGAATTCAGAGACGGATGGACCAATTTTATTGATCTTGGTACTGCAATTGAAGTATTTACTCCAGTTTATCAGTTTTACCTAACAGACAATGATTTTTGGCGTGCTACCAATTCATTGCAACTTGATGAAGTTATCGGTATTTATGCAGCTACTATTATGGATTGTCCAGAAAAACTTACTGCATTAAATAATAAGCATCCGATGATACCGTTACCTACAGCTGGTGCGGCATTCAGGTTGTTACTTCATGGTTTCTCTACCGAAGTGCTACATGCAATGTTGGTGCAAAGTAAGAAAGCTAGCGGTAACAATTAATTTATACTGTTTTTACCCCTTCCGTAAAGCTGTTTCTATCTTTGGATTATATTGACCTGAAATTTATGGGAAAAATGCGGTTGTTAGTGTGAATTAAATAGAAAAGGCGCAATCTCTTGCGCCTTTTGTGAACTTCACTGACATTTTCTCGAACCACTTTGTGTCAGATTTAAAACGTATAATTAATTTGGTTGATGAATTAGATGACAAATATTGAAAGTTCTCTAGTAGAGTTTTTTGTGATTTCACTACTAGAGTATATTGGAATACTCTAATAGGGAGAAATACTTTGAAGTTAGGTATGTTTTATGGGTGATTATGAAAAAAGACGCTTCGATATTTCGGCTAAAATTATATGTATGTGAGCACCCAAAACAAACAAGAGATAAAAGTCCTTTTGATGATTTATAATTTAATATATTAGCAATACAAAACCAACAAATCTATGGCTCCAATACAACTTCAAACAGCTGCATTGGAGAATGTTTATGACTGGTATAAAAAGTTGTAGCCAATGGGCAATGAATGTGGTCTTAAATCAAGGAAAACCAAAGATAATACTTGAACAATTTATTGACCGCTGACAAGGTTCTCCATCGCGGACAAAGTTAAACTTTAGCTGTTAAATTTAAATAAAGATGAGAAAATTTACCATTAGTATTTTATTGTTTCTTGTAGCTATCTCTAGTCTGTTTAGTCAAGAAAATAAATTAAACAGACCTCAAACTCCTAATGAGCCATATCCATATCACTCCGAGGATGTAACATTTGAGAACTCTACAGATGGAATCACCCTAGCTGGTACATTCACCTATCCAAAAGGTGGAAGTAACCTACCTGCGGTAGTTCTAATTCACGGAAGCGGACCCAATGATAGGGATTGTGATTATTTGGAGCATAAACCGTTCTTAGTAATTTCTGACTTCTTTACAAAAAACGGAATTGCTGTTCTAAGATTTGACAAACGAGGGGTTAGCAAATCTACAGGGGTTTATGCCACTGCTACTTCTATCGATTTTGCAAGGGATGTTGAATTTGCTGTAGCATATCTCAAGAAAAGAAAAGAGGTAGATAAAAACAAAATTGGATTAGTTGGCCATAGTGAGGGCGGTATTATAGCTCCTATGGTTGTTGAGAAATCAAAAGATGTTCGTTACATTATTTTAATGGCAGGCCCCACAATCAAGGGAGATAAATTGCTCTTGCTTCAAGACAGGTTAATTTCAAAATCACTGGGAGAATCGGAAAGCAATATAGAATTAGCTGACAGAATAAATGCTAAAGCTTATGCTATTGCTAATGACAGCTCATCTAATGAAGTTAAGAAGATGACCCTAAAGGCACACATAAAAAATACATATAAAGATAATCCTAGTCTAAGGAAGCCTGAAAAAATGACAGAAGATGAATTTATAGATAGAGAAATTAAATTCTATACAGAAAATTGGACGCAATTCTATATAAGATATGACCCTGCAAAGGCACTTGAGAAATTAAGCGTTCCTCTTCTTGCCATATTTGGTAGCAAAGATTTACAGGTTCCTTCTAAGGAAAATGCAGCAGTATTAGAAAGGCTGGCCAAGGAAAAAAAGAATTTTAAAATTACTATACTACCGAATTTGAACCATTTATTTCAGGAATGTGAAACAGGTTCACCAAGAGAATACAAGAAAATTGAGCAAACTATTTCCCCAATTGCACTTAACGAAATGATACACTGGATTAAAGAAAGCTGATATGATAAATTAAATCTTGCCTATTTGAAATCGGGAGCAAGTTTGGGAGATATTAAAATTTATGGATAAAATAGCTAAATTGGTAATGGATGAATATGTTAAATAGCTTTAAAATAGAATGTTAGATTTAAGCTAGACTAACCAATCGTTACATATTTTATCAAGTAGGTTTATTTATCGAACCCCAAAAAAAATGTAATATATTGGTTTTTAACGTTCATAACCAATGATTTTGTTTGCGATTTTGGGCTAGATATTTATTCCCATGAAGTTGACCTCACCGACATCGAACACAAAATCTTCGTTTATTCAATTTCAAACAAGACTACGAATTACCGTAAAAACAGAAAACCATCTTTAAGTTGCCTTGAAGATGGTTTTAAATTTCTGTGATCCCGCTGGGATTCGAACCTAGTCGAATTTCCTGCGTTTATTCATTATCTGGGAGGTTTTGGATTTAGAACTCACCGAATCGCTCACCTTTTTTATATACGTTTTAGCTGCAAATGCTATGATACTAATATAAGGAATTAATATTCAATAAGAAAACTTATTAGCACTTTGCTAATTTTAGATTGAGATGTCGTTATACGGTTTCCCGTATTTAATATTCCAACAAGTTTTTAGTTTTGTATAGAATTCTGCGTAAAAAAGCTGTCTCTTCTATCCAAAAATCTATCATTACACAAAAAATAACTATATTAAAAATCTAAATTAAATCTCAAACATAAATGATTAGCGCTATCCACCTTAAAAATATTGCTACCTATGATCCAACAGGTGTAGAAATAAATGATCTCAAAAAAATAAATTTCATTTATGGCTCAAATGGAAGTGGAAAAACTACTCTTAGTAAATATCTCTTTGAACCACTGTTGCATAAAGATTGTAAAACACTTTGGGCAAACGATCAAGCCATAAAATTATTGATTTATAATAGGGACTTTCGAGAAAGTAATTTTAGTAAAGGAAATATAGATGGCGTGTTTACACTCGGTCAGGCTACAAAGGAAGAAGCCGAAAAAATAGAACAGCTGAAAAAACAACGTAAGGATATTATTGCTGAGGGAAATACTAAACGGGAAACCGTAAAGAAAATGATTGAAGCTCAATTGGAACTGGACAATCAGTTCAAGGAAGAAGTATGGGTTGAGATATATAAAAAATATGAGAATGATTTTAAGGATGGATTTCGAGGCTTTATAAATAATAAAGAATCCTTTAAAGCGAAGCTTATTGAAGAATATCAGAGTAATAAAAGCAAGCTCCACGGCTTGGATAAACTTCAGGGTTTCGCTACAACTATTTTTGGGAATAAACCAATTCTGCAAACATTGCTAATAAGCGTAGAATTTGATAATATTGAAAATATTGAACAGGATGCTATCTGGCTAAAAAAAATTATTGGAAAAGTAGATGTAAACATTGCGAATCTAATTCAGAAACTTAATATAAACGATTGGGTAAACCAAGGACGTGGTTATATTCATAATGATAAAATTTGTCCATTTTGCCAACAAGAAACAATTACAGTTGAGTTTAAAAAACAACTTGAGGATTATTTCGATGAAGCCTTTATTTTCGACACTAGGCAGTTGAAAAAGATGGGAGATGAATATTCGTCGGATTCTTCAAATCTATTAAATATTCTACATGAAATTGAGGAGAAAGAAAAAAACAATCCGAGTTCAAAGATTGAAATCGAATTATTTTCTGCTTACCTTAAAACACTTCAAACCCAGTTACAGCAAAACAATAGTTTAATTGCTGTCAAAATAAAAGAACCTAGCAGATCTGTTGAGCTTCTATCAACTAGTGAGCAGCTGGAAAAGGTCAATAAAATAATAGAAGAGGCAAATAAGGCCATCACTCAACACAATATAATCGTTAATAATTTTGAAAAATCTAGGGCGGAATTGATAGGATGTATCTGGAAATATGTAATTGACGATTTTTCGGTTAGAATGCAAAATTACTTAAATAACAAATCCGGTGCGCAGAAGGGTATCGATGGCATGCAAGCAAAGATTGATAAACTGTTAGTAGAACACACTAAGGTGAATAAAGAAGTTGTGGAAAGAAGTAAAAATCTAACGAGTGTACAACCATCAGTTGACCAGATAAATCTAACGCTGAAATCATATGGGTTTAACAACTTTATGATTGTTCCATCCAGTGTGGAGAAAAACAAATATCAAATCCAACGGGAAGATGGTGAAATGGCTGTAAATACCCTCAGTGAAGGCGAAATAACGTTTATTACTTTTTTATATTTCCTTCAACTGGCGCATGGTAGCGTAACTGAAGATAATATTTCCGAAGAGCGCATTTTGGTTGTCGATGACCCTATCTCGAGTTTAGATAGCAGTATTTTATTTGTTGTCAGTTCATTAATTAGGACTTTAATCAAGGATATTAGAGCAGATAAAGGGAATATTAAACAAATTATTCTTCTGACACATAATGTTTATTTTCATAAAGAAGTTTCTTTTATAAGTAGTAAAATAAAAGAATGTAAGCACACAAACTATTGGATACTAAGAAAGCATCAAAAGCATACTAGTTTACAAAGTTTTGAAATGAAGAATCCAATACAAAGTTCCTATGAACTACTTTGGAAAGAGATAAAAAATAGGGCAGACTGTTCAACTATATCTATTCAGAACACAATGCGTCGAATTCTAGAAAATTATTTCAAAATACTTGGTGGAATTTCAGAGGATAATATTGTGGATAAATTCTCAATTCCCGAGGAAAAAGAAATTTGCAGATCGTTAATGCTATGGATAAATGATGGGTCACATTCAATGCCTGACGATTTGTTTATTGAAAAACAGGATGATGTAATTGAAAAATACTACAATGTCTTCAAAAGCATATTTGTTCATGCAAAGCATGATCAGCATTTTGATATGATGATTGGTATTCAGACCCCTTAATTTATTTAACTTGTAAAAATAGTTCTCCAATGTAATCTTTAAAAACATCATATTAGCATAAAGTTAAATTAGCACTACAAATAATATATATGTCTGAGGATCAAAAGAAACAGTTAGAGCAACAGCTTTGGAATATTGCCAATACGCTACGTGGCAAGATGGATGCAGATGAATTTAGAGATTATATTTTAGGATTTATTTTTTATAAATATCTCAGCGAGCGAATGGAACTGTTTGCTAATGAGATCTTAAAACAAGATAAGTTATCTTTTAATGCTATAAATAGCCAAATGGCTGATGCTAATGAATTTCTTGAAGCAATTAAAGAGGAAGCATTAGAAAAATTAGGTTATTTCCTTAAACCAGAAGAGTTGTTTTCTGCTGTAGCTATACGTGGTAATAGTGACGATGATTCAGAACAAAACAGTACAAATTTCATATTAGGTGATTTACAGAAAATACTGACTAACATTCAGTTGAGTACTATGGGTACTGCAAGTGAGGAAGACTTTGATAATCTATTCGAAGATATGGATTTGAATAGTACCAAACTAGGCAAAACACCAGAAGCTAGAAATACTATTATCGCCAAGGTAATGGCGCATTTAGATAAAATTGATTTTAGACTAGAAGAAACTGGATTAGATGTATTAGGTGATGCTTATGAGTACCTCATCGGGCAGTTTGCTAGTGGTGCGGGAAAAAAGGCTGGTGAGTTTTATACTCCTCAAGAAGTTTCTAAAATACTGGCGAAATTGGTTACAGTTGGCAAGCATAAACTAAAATCAGTATATGATCCAACTTGTGGATCAGGATCACTGTTATTACGGGTGGCTAGAGAAGTAAAAGATGTAGGTAATTTTTACGGTCAAGAAATGAACCGTACCACCTACAATTTGGCCCGTATGAATATGATTTTACATGGCATACACTACCGAAAGTTCGATATCAAACAGGATGATACATTAGAGCGTCCGCAACATTTAGGGCAAACATTTGAAGCCATTGTAGCCAATCCACCTTTTTCGGCACAGTGGAGTGCAAACCCTTTGTTTACGAGCGATGATCGATTTAGTCAATTTGGTAAGTTAGCACCCAGCAGCAAAGCAGATTTTGCTTTTGTACAACACATGATTTATCATTTGGCTGAAAATGGGACGATGGCTATAGTTTTACCCCATGGTGTTTTATTTAGAGGAGGTGCGGAGTTACATATTCGTAAATATTTAATTGAGCAGAAAAACTTTTTAGACGCTGTAATTGGTCTACCAGCAAATATTTTTTATGGTACCAGTATACCTACCTGTATTTTAGTTTTTAAAAAATGCAGGGAAAACCCTGATAATGTATTGTTTATTGATGCTAGTAAAGGATTTGAAAAAGTAAAAACCCAAAATATTTTAAGAGACGAACATATTGATCAAATTATTGAAACCTATGGCAATAGAACTGTTACTGAAAAATATAGCTACAATGCTACGCTACAGGAAATTGCTGAGAATGATTATAATCTCAACATTCCCCGTTATGTAGATACTTTTGAAGAAGAGGAGGAAATTGATATCCAGGCTGTTATGTTAGAAATTAAACAATTAGAAGCCAAAAGAGCCGAACTAGATATAGAAATCGATGTTTATTTTAAAGAATTAGGCTTAATTTTTTAGTTTTCTTAAATCCTTAATGTTTATAGCAGTTACAAAATAGTACTCAAGATGGTAGCAAAAAAAGATAAAGTAGGTAATGTTCCTAATTCAGAATTTGAAGATGATTGGTCAAAGCGAAGTTTGGGCGACGTATTTGAATTTAAAGTAACTAATTCATTTTCTAGAGAAAATCTAAATTATGAGACTGGGAAAGTAAAAAACATCCATTATGGCGATATTCACACCAAGTTTCAAACATTATTCGATATAACCCAAGAACAAGTACCCTTTATAAACGAAGATGTTTCTATCACAAGAATTTCAGAAGACTTTTATTGCAAAGAGGGCGATGTGATTTTTGCCGATGCTTCTTTGGATGATGTAGGAAAAAGCATTGAAATTGTAAATATTAATAAAGAGAAACTACTTGCAGGGTTGCATACTCTTTTAGCTCGTCCGATCGCCAAATGTTTTAAAAATGGATTTACTGGTTATTTGGTTAAATCAAATAGTGTTCGAGCTCAAATTAAAAAAGAGGCACAAGGTTCAAAAGTATTAAGTATTAGTGTTGGAAGAATTTCAAAAGTAGAATTATTGTTTCCATCCCTAATTGAACAACATAAGATTGCAAAATTTTTAGCTTCGATAGATTTGCGAATTACGACCCAAAGCAAAATAATTGAGGACGCTTTTGAACAACGTATCAAAACGATTATTTTCTAGAACTTTAAGGTATCAGCCTATTGGCAGTTTAGAATTTGAAGAATGGCAGATAAAATCAATAGGTGATGTGATGCGGATTGGAAGTGGGCGTGATTACAAACATCTACATTCTGGTGATATCCCAGTTTTTGGTACTGGCGGTATCATGACTTATGTTGATAATTTTCTCTATGAGGGCGAAACAGTATGTATTGGAAGGAAGGGTACTATTGATAAGCCAATGTACTTCAACGTGCTTCCTAAATATATATATTATGCATTTCGGGCAATAAACTGGAAAGAATACAACGAAGCTTCTGGTGTACCCAGTTTATCAAAAAGCACCATCGAAAAAATTCAAATAAATGTACCATCATTCAATGAACAACTTAAAATTATGACAGTCCTATCTTGTATTGATAAAAAAATGGATGTTGAGAGAAGGATTTTGTCTAAACTTAAAGAACAAAAGGATTACCTGCTTAATAAGCTTTTTATATAAAAAGTTCTTTCAGTAAAATTTTCTTCTGCTTCTGCAGATTAATTAATATGTGAATTTCTACTTCAATCTTTTTGTCAATAGAGGACAGCATATTAGCTATTTTAACTTGCTCATATATATTCGGAACTTCAACTAAACACTCACCAATTTCATTCAGGTTGATTTTTTGTGGAAATGCAACATGTATAGTTCTTTTCCATAATTCTGCTTGGAAGAAATCGGACTTGATGAAATGGCACAAATATTCATTATTAATTTTTTCACTTTTTTTAATTAATGCTAGACTAACATAGAAAGAGGCTTTCACATCCCAATCAATATATCTCGCAACACCAATGCTGCCGATTCTTGTCATTAGTATGTCTCCCTTCTCTAATTTAATCCTTTTGTTCTCTTTTTCAAAAACATCCGACGATATATATTTTGTTCTATGGAATTGATTAGCAGTGACATGCTCTACACTATAAAATGGCACACCTTTTTCTACATAAGTAGGTGTTTGATGTGTTCCGTCAAATATTTTACATAAGTTTTTCAACTTAAAAGTTGACCACCCAGAAACACCTTCCTTTTCATAATCTATGATTTTTCTTCTCTGGAAAAATATCTGTTTGCTTAAGCCTACTTTTAATGTTTTTAACTCCTCAATTATTTTGCTTTGGGTAGAATGTTTGCAATCCTTGATTGTTCCTTGATGCTGGGAAACATTAATGACATTTTCGCGATCATGTCATATCGAACAGAATCTACAGAATTTTTTGCACTCAATTTTGAGACGCGATCGTTAAATTTAGAAGAGAAATAATAAAAAAGGTATTTCCCTATAACCTCATTGAATTCGCTCAGGATATATACTCTTTGGTGCACACCAATCTTGCCGTTTGTATAGTGGAAGACTTTCCCGACTCCAACACC
>NZ_SJSL01000003.1 GCF_004331695.1 Pedobacter psychroterrae
TATCGCCACAAACGTTTTTGCCGTGTTGATAAATTTGACTGCTACCGACATTCTCTTTCTTGCCTCGACCTGCTTGTCCGAAGCCTTCTTTTTTTTCTTTTTGGATTTCATCTTAATGTAAGATTTCCCAAATCGGATGTAACCGATTACATCCCCGATTTTTCCTGTAAATCCACCAAGGATTCCGCCTTTTAAAATTGCCATATGTTCTTTTTTTTTGTTTCTGAGTTCTTGTTAATTACTACTCTTAATTTTAATATTTTTGCTTCAAAAATGTTTGGCAGATGCCTTCTACCGTTACTGTACCGTTCCTGCACCGTTGCTGTACCGTTACTGCACCGTTACCAATAAGGTAGCAGTCGGTAAGCTTTTAGTCTTCAGAAGTAAATGTAATGGGAAAAAAAATAGGCGATGTCGCATTATGTCGTGTTATGTCGCATTATGTCGCAATTAGTACTTTATGTCGCATTTTGTACTTTATGTCGTTTTTATTGGATTAGTTACTGAAAATCAATTGTTTAGCTGCTTGTTTCTGTTTCTTGACATCTGGATTTCAGTCGCGAAAAGAACTGGGCAAATGCATTGATTTTTATTTATAGGTATTTACATTCGGTCAATCTGGATGAGGCATCTTAACATCCAGAGGCGCTTTTTTATGAATAAGTGCTCCGGCATATCCTTGCCATATAGGTATATAGCAAGGCTCTGAATGAGTTTTACTCCTTCACCCGAGTAGTAACGGTAGATACCAGTTTGCCCTCACAGCGGGTGATACGGGAACTGGAGATGCTGGTAGACTGGCAGGGTAGGCCGGATACGATCCGTTCTGATAACGGTCCGGAATTTATATCTGCCGCTATCTCGGAGTGTTGTGAAAATAACGGGATTAGCTGGCACTATATTCAACCAGGTAAGCCCACACAGAATAGCCTGATTGAACGTTTTAACAGAACCTTCAGACAGGATGTACTGGACAGCTATATGTTCGACAGTCTGGCTGAATTAAGAAAGTATGCGCAGGCCTGGGCCTGGATGTACAACAACGAAAGGCCCCACGCTGCTCTGGGATATCTGACACCTGTAGAATTCTTATTGAAATATGGAAAACTCCCAGCGCTGAACCAGCGCCAGTTTCCCACATTACAACAAGATAATAATAGCAATATGAATTGTAATTCTTTAGTTTTGAACGTAGTTCGTTAAGGGAAGATTACACCGATAGGTCGTCGATTTCGTTCAGTAGATTTTTATGAGTTCTTATTAATAGCAAGAGCTAATGGCAAAAAAATCCAATGTCCCGAAAAGTTTCAGCACCAAACACAGCTCTAGCGACGGATTCTAAGTCAAATCTCCCAGATACTAAATGGCGATTTTATTGAATTCAATTAGTCTACATGTTTGTGGTGTAATAATAAACCCTTATACTTAAACATCATGAAAAATTGTGCTTTACTTTTATTTTATCTTACCCTGGGTATCTGGTGTCCTATGAGCTCCCTTGGGCAGTCTACCGATAAACAAACTAATATCTTTAATTTCCAATATAACGGTGTCTTTTATGGTGAACTCAATGGCATATCAACAGTTCATATACCTGATACTGCCATTTACCAGGCATTGCAGTGGCTGAATGTGAAACCTGATTATAAAACGCCAAATAGTCCCATTATGCTTGGCGTGAAATTAAGTCCAAATAGGCCATTAAACATACCCTCACCTATAAAGTCTCTTTCCAAAACTTATTCGAGTTATTTCATCTCAGATGGATCAGCGGGAGTCGTTATAGCTATGGGTATTAATAAGAACAACATAGCGGACTACCTTTATCGGGTTGTCGAGAATGATAGCACCGAACTTGTTCCTTGGTCTAAAATCCCAGCTTTAGAGCAAAAATATGGTGCTAAACAACCATATGGCTTTATCGGCCGATTCCAAGCTCCAGGAAAACTTATACTTGTTGAGGTGAGAAACAAAAGAAATTTTAATATTAGGGATGGAATTATTTTCGACTGGCGGACTAACTTAAAACCTGCTCTTCAGCAAATTGCCATTTTTGCCAGAAGAAAAGGCCGGTTAGAATATGGCAGCCTTAAGGGCTCCGAATTTGCAAAAAAATTCAATCCCAGAACAAATATCCCCAGTGATTTCAAGTTTACGCAGGGGGACCTGGAACATTTACAGTTGTTTTTCAACGATCACTTCGGCCTCCCTTTCTCCATCGCTCTTCGTCGCATTGACGATAAGAACGAGAAAACAGATTTAGGTTTTCTTGAATTGGAGATGTTAGAGAATTCTAAAACCATCCAGTACAATCATTTCGATTACCCCGGTAAATACGAGATCATAGTAAATCGCATGGACGATTATGACCCCCTGCCAGAAAAGGAGGCACTTCGTATTCCATTTGAAGTATTGCCCCGGCCCTATAAATTTAAGAAACCACACATTGAAGTAGTCATCATTATCGCAGTAGTTATCCTCATCATTGGCGGGATAATCTTCCTCCGGTATCATAAACGCAGCAAAGAAAGGCTACAAAAATCAGCGCAGGAAAAACAACTGGCAAGCCTCAAACTAAAATCCATCCGCAGTCAGCTCAACCCACATTTCATGTTCAATGCACTAACCTCCATCCAAAACCTGATCAATAAAAACAACATCGAGGAAGCCAATTTTTACCTTTCTAAATTTGCCGGCTTAACCCGTCAGGTGCTAGACAGCAACAATGAAGAGCTGATCAGCCTTGATGAAGAAGTCAAGCTCCTGAACGACTACCTGCAAATGGAACAGCTCAGGTTCAATTTTAAATATGAGATCCTGGTCGATGAAAACCTCAATCAGGCCAATATAGAAATCCCGGCCATGCTTCTGCAGCCATTTGTGGAGAATGCCGTGAAACATGGCATATCCGGCCTAAAAGAACTGGGTACACTGTCCATAAAAATGATGGCTGATAGCAATGATTTGCTGTTGATCATTGAGGACAACGGCAAAGGATTTAGCGAAAAAGAAGATAACATGGGATATGGATTAAAACTCAGTGAAGAACGGATCACGCTACTAAATCAATTGTATAAAGAACAACCACTATCTTTACACCTCAAGCCGGGCAATACTGGTACATTGGTTACTATACGCTTATCAAACTGGATATCATGAAGATTAAAGCCTTAATCATAGACGACGAACCTAATAATATAGAGAATCTGCAACTCATTATCGATAAGTACAGTGCAGATGTATTTGTAGCAGGTACGGCAGATAATGCAGATGAGGGCGCGAAGCTTATTCGGCAACACGAGCCAGATCTGGTTTTTTTAGACATTCAAATGCCGGAGAAATCCGGCTTTGATTTGCTTTCAGCATTGCCCAAAGTCAACTTTGAAGTCATATTCATTACTGCCTACGACAAATACGGCATTCAGGCCATCAAGTTTTCAGCACTGGATTACCTGCTCAAACCCATCAACATTGAAGAGTTTCAAGTCGCCATTGAAAAGGCGAAACAGAGAATAGAGCTCAGCAAACAAAGCAGAAACATAGACAACCTGCTCGAGTACCTGAAAGCAGGGCAAAAGGGGGGGGCTAAGATCGCCCTGCCTACATTAAAGGAAACTATGTATGTCAGGATCAGTGACGTCGTCCGTTGCGAGGCTACCAACAACTACACGACTTTCCATTTGCAAAACAAAGAACAGGTATTGGTCTGTAAAACGCTAAAGGAGTTTGCAGATCTGCTAAAACCTCATGATTTTATCCGTACTCATCAATCTCATCTAGTCAATATGAATTGTATAAAAAGCTATTTGAAAGAGGATGGAGGTTCACTGTTATTGGAAAACCTTCAAAAGGTTCCCATTTCCAGGCAGAACAGGGAAATGGTGAAAGCACGTCTCAGTGCCGTGGGAAATTAAAGATTTCGGCAATCACTACTAACCCCAACCTTTCATCCCTAATCTGACATGAGGAAGATTTAATTATTGTATCAAAAAACGAAGATTTGGAGATAATCTCCTCATGGTGACTTTCAGTAGCCTGGAAGCAAGAATTGCCGCATTGAGGGATTAACTAAAGTAGTTTTCAATTTCCTTTATTGCGTTTTCAAGCCCGTTCTCATTTCTTATTTGTCGGCCAGTAATTGCTACATTATCCCTTATTTCATTTGTTTGAACCTTTGTTAGCGCTGAAATCAGTCTATGAGCATTAAGCTTTTTGATCGGGATATGAACGCCCAAATTCATTCGTTCTACAATTTTCCCCCAGGTTGGCTGGTCCGTATAAAATGAAATAATAACTATTGGCAGATTGTTCCTTAGCATAGTTGCCAGTGTGCCCGCACCACCATGAAATATCCCTACTTTACATTTGGGTAAAATAGCTTCGTGATTTACATATTTTGTTACAAACAGGTTTTTATGTGCCGGCAAATTTTCAAACACCGACCAGCCGGTGCAAAATAAAATCCGTTGGTTGGTTTTTGTTAAAATATCGTTTATTATAGCTGTAATTTTTTTTAAGTTGCCCACGCCGTTACTGCCAAATCCCATGTACACCGGTTTTTCGCCCTCGGCTAACCAGTTACTTAACGCTTTGGGAATTTCATCAAATGGATGATTTTCCCTGTACTTGTTTGGAATTGTTAAAACGCCTGTTATTTTATGGTTTTCTTCCCAATCGTTTGGCCGAGGAAACAGTGTTGGGCTTATGCTATTTACAACCAAAGGTTTTTGTTTGCCGATGTGATAAAGAAGGTTTTCTTTTAGCACAGGTAGTCCTAATTGTTGCCTGAATTCATTAGTCTCTTCCTTAACAAATTTCCAGTAAAAGGTATGTGCTAATTTATAAGTGAGCTTATTATACCAGGAGAAATTGAAAAAATCAAAATCAGCCAATGGGAATTCGGCGGTGGATACAACGGGTGGCATAAAATAGCTGAGCACAAGTTTTTTATTTTGTTTTTCGGCAATTGCGCTCGTAATTACAAGCGTTGCAGCATTCGCTATGATAAAATCAACCTTATCAAATCCATCCAGATAGCTTTTCCGCAACGGGACTTTTATATCGTGAAGCACTTTAAAAAAATATTTCATCAGTTTAAGGGTGTTTCCGGCTTGCAGCACGCTTTCTCCTAACGGAGAATTCATCCCTTCTTCCGCATTCCCATAAAGCGGGTGAAAAGCGATACCGAAACCTTCAACAAATACTGCAAAATTTTCAGGAGCTGCTATAGTTACCTGGTGCCCCTTGTCCATAAGTCCCAATGCTAAAGCAATATAAGGCTGTACGTCGCCCCTCGTTCCGTAAGTGAAAATTCCTATATTCAATTGTGATATGATTATTCACAAAAGTACCGTTTAATGAAAGAATTTTTTTAGAAATTGCTAAAAGACTTACGAAGCCGCTGTGCAAATGGTGATGTAAATCCGTTTTCGATTTTTAAAATTGTTGTCCTTAAAATGATTATTAATCGAGAAAAATTCTCATATTCAATTGCATGAAGAGGTTTAAGATTTTTTATCCATTATTGGGCTTAGCTATGTTGTTGACTGGTAGCTGGTCAATGTATGAATTAAAGCCACAACAAAAAAAAGCATTGATTATTTTTGATACTGACATGGGTCCGGACTATGATGATGTCGGTGCTATTGCAGTTTTGCATGCATTGGCAAATAAAGGTGAGTGCGAAATTTTGGCTACACTGGCCAGCGATGCACATCCGTCAATAGCGCCAACCATTGCCTTGTTTAACCAATATTTTGGACGGCCTGAAATACCGGTAGGATCGGCACCGGCTAATGCGCCCAGTTTTACTGCATCAAATAACTGGAATGATTCTTTGATTACGCGATTCTTTAATAAGCAGTATACCCGCGATTATCTTCCGGCTGTGACTGTATACCGGCAAGTATTGGCAAAGCAGGCGGATAATAGTGTTACAATAGTCACAGTTGGTTTTGTTTCTAATATAAGCGCTTTATTGAAATCCGGACCAGACCAGTTTTCGAAATTATCGGGAACTGAACTGGTTAGAAAGAAAGTAAAGAATTGGGTTGCTATGGCAGGCGCTTTTCCTCAGGGAAAGGAATTTAATGTAGACCAGGACGCTGCAGCATCTTTCGAGGCTTTTGCTAAATGGCCAAGACCTATCCTTTTTAGTGGATTCGAAATTGGTCAGCATATCTTAACAGGTGCAAGAGCAGCTCAGGGTGATGCCTACAGAAATCCTGTGGCTTGGGCGTACAGTTACAATCTGAAGACTTACGATAAGCAAGTTCAGGCGAACAGACCTTCCTGGGACCAAACAGCAGTATTGTGCGCAGTGAGGGATCCGGAAAGGTATTTTTATGTACATGGTCCAGGCAAGTTTGTTGCTGATCGACAGGGTGCAAATACCTGGGATGCCGATGGAGGTGCTAAACATTACTTCCTGAGTCATAAATATCCTTATAACACGATCGCAAAAGCCATTGAGGATCTGATGGTGGAGGGGCCTAAATAAAAAATTCTCAGCACGGCTAATCTGGAATTATCAGTTCCTTGCTGTAGGTCAGTTCCTTATTTTTACCTGAATATTGTATCAGGTATTTTCCGGGATAGAGGCATATCTTATGGTCTTTGCCTTTAGACCGTAGAACTGTCACATATATCGGAATGGCATTTTGATTCTTGAGATAATCAACTTGATTGAAGACTGATATCGCAATTAGGCTGTCAGTTACTCTTAAAGAATCTGGTAACCCGATATTGGTTTCTATTGGTATTTGGTTCCTTTTGAAACCAACAGGCTTATCCGGCATATTTATGTTGTTCCATAGCTGAAGGTCAGTGCCGGTTGTTGAGTCCTTATTTGTATATATGTAAACGTCTTGCCGATTATCAACTTCCAGATCGTTACAAACACTGGTCATAAGTTTTGTCTGATCTATTGTAAATGGGTTTATGCCAGTTATTTCGTGAAAAAAAGCGGCCATCCGTTTCGGTCTCATTGTTTCATCAATATGGGCATATCCCGCTAAGACAATCAATCTGTGGCCTTTCTTTAATTTTAACGTCTGATCTGCAAGGTTCTTAGCCTGCCCCTGTTCCCTATCAACCGAACTGCTTTCATAACCGATAACCTGAAATCCCAATGCAATGGCGTGATTGATAAGGTTTGCCATTACGGGATCTCGCACATAAAATCCATCGTCAAGCGTTGCAAAGCCTCTTTTCATTACGTTTGAAGAATCTCCTAGTGCCTCAAGCGCCAAGTGTGTGAATCCCTGATCACGAAGTCTATGAAGCAGCTGACCGACGAAATAAGCATGTTCAGGTCTATGATGAGCTGTGTTAAACATCACTACTTCTTTATCATGCGTTTGATTAAGTATTTCGGCGGTTGCGGGAAGCAAATTTTTAACGGCAATTGTTTCATTATTGAAGCCAATGAATGATTTTTCCGCCTTACTAACCGAATCTTGAGTGCCGCTAAATGAGTAGTAAGTGGCCAAGGCCTGGGTTAGTAAGCTTTGTTCTTTATACTTATTTCCACCAATGGGTAATATATATGGTGCAAGATAACCATGGTTCTCGAATAGCTCTTCAGCATCTTCAAATGGATTCAAAACTGGCACCATGCTTTCTCCGCTTCTGATTCTTCGAACACTGTTTATCATGATAGTGTGAAAGCCCTCTTTTGCATTCTCTCTTTCGGATTCGCCGTAATCAATGATTGATAAAAACCTATTAGTATCCAGACGGATCAATCCCTCAGTAGCTTCTACTCCTCTATAAACTATCGATTTCATTAAATAATATACCTTACGATCCAGGACATTTTTATATTCATTTAGCTTAATGTCATCAGCATTCCGAATCGACCCTACGATATTATATTTTTTAGACATGCTTGTGAATAGGAGTGGTTGGGACTTCATAAGACCGAACCTTCGAAGCACTTTTTTACAGAAGGGCGTCATTTTAATTGCCAAACTTCTTTTCTGATCGCCTATGTCCAGGTTCATATCACCATAAACAACTGCTCCTACACGAAGACTATCATTAAAATAGTAGTTGCGATACGTACTTTCAACTCTACCTCCTTCACTATACTTGAACGTTGTGCATCCAACCTGACAGAGGAATGAAACCAAGAACAGTGCACACACTATTTTAATAGGGGAGGTTTTTTTTGAGAGATTAACTTAGTCATGTTACTACCATTCTTATCTGTGAACCTAATATAACTAATTATTTAGTTATATACGGAGTAATCTTTACTGGGCCAAAGTTTCCGCCTGATAGCCTTAAACTAGCTACATTTAAATGATTGCAATTTTTGACTTCAAAATGTGCAATCCTAAAAAACCAAGGTTATCAATAACAATCTGTAAATGCGATTGTGAAGATCGCTGGAAATAGCAGAAATAATAGTATGTTCATAAAATTTTTTATATGAAGCTTTTCCCTGCAGTTCCGTCTTTCGTTAAATTTCTAGCCTGGATTTGTTTGATTTGGAGCGGAATGTTTTTCGTCACAGTTGGTTATAGTTTTTTTAATGAAGTGGAATTTAGTTGGTCTAGTTTCAAAACTAATAATTTGCTATCTCCACTTGGAATGTTAATTGTTTCTTTCTGGTTGATGAAAGGACTAGTAAGCTATGGTCTTTTAAAAGGGGAGATTTGGGCATATAAGCTAGGCTTAATTGACGCGGCTGCAAGTACTTTCCTATATATTGTAGCTGCCATTCATCCGTTTATCTATTTTAATCCTGAAGCGACCAGGACATTGAATTTTTCTGAGATATTATTTTTCCTAGTCTACTTTCTATTTATGAGGAGTAGAAATCAATATCAACTTGCTCAACAACAGATTATTATCCATGATAAATAAAGACATTCATGTAGTTTTCAATGAATCTGCCGGAAACACACTAATACGAAGTAAGGTTCTTAATCCTGAAAATTCAGAAATTGTTGTCTTTCGGGATTGTCAAAATATAGGTCCAGTCTGCGGTTTGAATTCGTCGAAAGAAGAACAAGAACTGAGAACTGAGTGGTTGTGGGATGTTTACGGCGGTTATCTGAATCCATATGAAGAGAGAGTTCTTTACATTGTAGAGGAGGATTTACATTCCATTTCTACCATAATTAATTATGCTCTGGCGGGTAACAAAATTTACCTATGGACCGGTATGGATGGTGCTGAAATAGCAGCAACAGGTAGATTAATAAATTACCTGCCAAATAATTTGCCTAACATTTTAAAGGTGGATTTTCCTGGCGCTCAACTTCCATCATTTAGTGAAAGAGATAATTTTATAAATCTATTACATTGTGTAAAAGTAACTCAAGTTGCACAACTCATTGATAACTTTCATCCTTTGACACCAGAAGAATATTCCAGTTTTAAAATGATCGGAAAATACCTTCTGGACTGTAAAGGTGAATTGAGGATACTTCAGGATGATTTTACGCTCAAAGAGGAGCAGGTTAGCTATTTCGATCAGATTTTGATAGAACATTGCAACACTGAATTTAAACCATCAGCCCTAACTGTAGGATATACTCTGATGGCTATCAATTTTCAAGTTGGTGATGGGTTTTTGAATTGGCGATTAAAGGAACTCGCAAAAAGTAATAGAGTTGCTTACAAAGGCGAACTTAAAGGATTGAGGGATTATGAGGTAAAAGCATAAGCGGGTACAGTGGCTAGATTAAATATAGAATTGAAAGAGGAAACTTTAATTAGTTTTGAATTATGAACTGGATCACCCGCGAAAGACCAAAGATAGACCGCATTGCCTGTCCTTGGCTAATCACGAATTTCATTGATGCGGAAGCGAAGTTTTTTTATGTGCCTTTTGATTCATGGCGCCAATTGTAAGAGGTGCAGATACAGATCAACACGGCCTCGCCAGTCAGGCTTCGGGGCTATGGGCTATTGCAGCAGGAATGGCGCACAACATCAAAGACGATCAGGAATTGTTAAAAGCCGGTATGGTTATTTACGATGCCTTATATACTGTTGACCAGTATGGCTGGCTTAATGAACAGGAGTTTGTAGATGCTGTGGCTGTTGTCATGATTACACCCGGTCCGGTGGTGATCACAGTCGCTTTCATCGGTTATTTAGTTGCGGGTTTTCCAGGCGCTTGCGTAGCCGCTTTCGCAACCTTTTTACCCTGCTATCTTTTTACAGTGGCATTGGCCCCATCTTTCAAAAAAATAGCAAAGAATGCCAGTATTAAGGAATTTGTAAACGGGATTACCGCGGTGGTTGTTGGCGCCCTGGTAGGGGCGGTAGTCATCATAGCAAGCAGGGCGATTGTGGACATCCCTACTTTCATCATCGCAATAAGTGCTGGCCTGACACTGATTTATATCAAAAAAATCAAAGAACCGCAGATTATTCTATTGGCTGCGGTCATCGGTATTCTTATAAAGAATTTCTGATTTAATCTTCCACAAGAATTGTTAAAAGCCGTACCGTCAACTATATTAAGTGACAGTGATAGACAAAAAAAATAAATAATTCAATCTGCGATACTCTATAGTGTGGGGGTAAATGGAGGTATTTGAAATCTTCGCTGAGGAGAGAATGAGCATTAGGATATTGAGTTAGAATTAGTTATTATTGATAAGCATTCATTAAACAAAAAGAAAATGAGGACACTAACGATCTTGTTTGTGCTGGTATTTGCTATATCTGCATGCAAAAAAACAAAAGATGAAAATAGCAATACATCGACATTGAAGGTGATGCTTACCTCGCCGGTTGATGGTGCTACCGTTCAAACAGGCAGTGAAGTTCCATTTACCTGGTTTTCCTCGTCTTCAGATAATAGTGTCCAGATAATGCACAAAATCAAGATCGTTGAAATAACAGCAGATCAGTCTCCGGAACAGGCTTATAGAAGTAATAAACCCCACTTTGAAAAAGACAGCTTAAAAGAACTGCTTGTTGTGCTTCCTCGTAGTGCAGCATCGCCAGGCTAGGTATTAGGTAAGAAGTATGCCTGGGGTGTGACTGCTACTCAAAAAGGCCTGACCTCTACGGGTGGCGAGAGTAAGGTGTCGATGTTTACTGCGATTAGATAAATAATAAGAATAGCGGGCAAGAATACCGCCCCGCCTAGTGTAAGGCAATTGGCATGCAGGATGGAAATGGCGGTAGTGGTAGCTTTTTTTAGGCCAATGGTGGAATTTATATCCGGATGTTGTGATGGACTATACTAAGGCAAGGGTAGCGGAGGGTACTTTGGCTATGGCTGAGGGTGCTGCGGTTTCAGCTGAAAACGAAGGGCTGAAATTTACCTGGGATGTACCTGCGGATTTGGACTGGAATGAGCAAGGACACCTAGCCATGACGCTGGCTTATTTTCCATTGCTAAACAGGGCAGTGTATTGCCTGGCTGGCGCTAAAAGGAAAGATGGTGTGGACTTGCTGTACATTCCGCAGGATCTGAAAGGAGAATACATGGAAACTTATCTTTCGTTTATAGTGGTAGGTAATAATGAGGTGGCAGACAGCGTGTATACAGGTAGTGTGAACAAGCTGGCATAGCAGTGTTTGGTAAAATTTTTGCATTATATGGTACTGTTTCTTCATTTTTATAATTGTGTTTGTTTTTTTACTATCTTCAACTTTTATTAGATAATGTAATTTTTACACTATGGTCTTTTTGTCCATCGTTTTAAATCAATTGTCTATTGATACGAGAAATTGCAGTAATAACTTTACAAAAATTAACCAGATATACCTCGCCTTTAGGCCAAACCGTAGACGGGTGAATCTTTATTTAACACACAATATGAACTTTTTCAATCAAAAAAACACAATTAAACTAGGCCTGGCGCTTTTTGTAGCGGTGGGTATTTATGCTTGTTCGAGCACCAAACCGGGCGGCAAATCTGCTTCAGGCCATCCTGAAACTAAACTGGGCTGGAAACTGGGCTCGCAGGCTTATACCTTCAAAGAATTTACTTTCTTTGATGCGGTAAGGAAGATAGACAGTTGCGACCTGCGTTTTGTAGAAGCATTCCCTGGACAGACCATCGGTGGTGGTATAGCAGGCAAAATGGGTCCGGATATGGACGATGCTACCAGGAAAGCAGTGTTAGCTAAATTAAAAGAAAGCAATGTGCAAATGAAAGCTTTTGGTGTAACCGGAGCTGGTGATGAGGCTGGCTGGATTAAATTGTTTGAATTTTGTAAAGCAATGGGTGTAGAGACGATCACGTCTGAGCCTAATGAAAAAGATTTGCCGTTGATATCTAAACTATGTGATAAATATGATATCAGAATGGCTATCCATAACCACCCTGATCCATCTCACTACTGGAATCCTGATGTGGTATTGAACGCCATCAAAGGTCAAAGCAGCCGCATCGGTGCTTGTGCTGATATAGGCCACTGGGTACGCTCTGGTCTGGACCCCGTAGAATGTTTGAAAAAACTGGAAGGCCATGTGTTTCATTCACATATGAAAGACCTGCATGAAAAAGGCAAAGGTGGCCATGATGTGCATTGGGGTGAAGGTGTATCCAACATTGCTGGCGTAATAGCTGAGATGAAGAGACAGAATTTTAAAGGAATGATCTCTGCGGAGTATGAGTACAACTGGAAAAGCAATAGCCAGGATGTAGCTGCAAGTGTGGTGAATTTCCGTGAGTTGTTGAGAAAATAAGTAAAAGAATAACATGATGAAATTATCATTTTTGAAACCAGTAACGGCCCTAGCGCTGTTATTGGTTTCAGCATTTATAGGGAATGCACAAACGGCGGCCAAGCCTGATGAAAACAGGTTTACCAAGGTGGTGCTTCAGCAAAAACTGGAAGAGCCCATTCAGTTTCAGATCCTGGCTGATGGCAAGGTGCTGTACGCAGAGCGAAAAGGTAAACTGAAGCTCTACGATCCGGCAAAGAATAAAATGGAAGTATTGGCCGAACTTTCCGTAAGCCGCGAGTATGTGAGCAAAACTGGTGAGCATTCTGAAGGGGAGGATGGCCTGCAGGGCGTAATCCTGGATCCGGACTATGCGGTAAACCACTGGATCTATATTTACTATTCTCCTAAAACTGAGTCGGTAAACAGGCTGTCGCGCTTTACCTGGGCAGGTGGTAAACTAAATCTGGCAACAGAGAAAAAGATACTGGATGTGCCTGTACAGCGCGAGGAGTGCTGCCACGTAGGTGGGGGTATGTTGTTTGATAAAGACAAAAACTTGCTACTGAGCACGGGCGATAATACTTTCTCCAGGTCATCTGATGGCTTTACGCCGATAGATGAACGTCCGGGAGAGGGTCCGCGTGATGCGCAGAAATCGTCTGGTAACACGAATGACCTGAGGGGCAAGATATTGCGTATCCATCCTGAAAAGGATGGTTCGTATACCATCCCGGAAGGCAATTTGTTTCCGAAAGGAACGCCTAAAACGAAGCCGGAGATCTATACGATGGGCAACAGAAACCCATGGAGGCTGACGATCGATTCTAAAACCAACTGGTTGTTTTGGGGTGAGGTAGGGCCTGATGGTTCTAACTCATCTGAACTGAGAGGGCCAAAGTCTTATGACGAGTTTAACATCGCCAAAAAAGCGGGCAACTATGGCTGGCCTTATTTCAATGGTAAAGAGGCATACAGGTATTATAACTTTGCGACCAAAGAATCGGGTGCATGGTATGATCCTTTGAAACCTGTGAATAATTCGCCTAACAATACAGGACTGAATGTGCTGCCGCCTACGGTAGATCCTTTTATCTGGTATCCTTATGCAGCAAGCGAGCAGTTTCCGGAAATGGGAAGCGGCGGCCGGAGTGCAGTAGGTGGTCCGATATTCCATAAAAGTGATTTCAAGAACGCGAAGGGCTTGTTCCCTGCCTATTATGAAGGCAAATGGCTGATCACTGACTGGGTGCGTGGCTGGCTGCTGTCTGTGACATTTGACGAGCAGGGAAACTATGTATCGATGGAGCGTTTCTTGCCCAACCTGACCCTGCGCGGTCCGATAGACATGAAGTTTGGCCCGGATGGCAGTTTGTATGTACTGGAATATGGTAACGGTTACTTTAAGGACAATCCTGAAGCTGAACTGATAAAAATAGAATACAACGGGGGCAACAGAAAGCCGACAGTACAGGTAGCTGCTGATAAGACGGCAGGTGCATTGCCGCTGAAGGTTTTGTTGTCTTCTCAGGGTACCACTGATGCTGATGGAGATGTGCTGAAATATGCCTGGAAAATAACTAAGGCCGGGGTGGTAACTCAGAGCAGTACTAAAGCAAATCCTCAGATCATACTGGCACAGTCTGGTGTGTATAAAGCCACATTGACGGTGACTGATCCTAAGGGAGCAACCAATAGCAAGTCGGTAGAGATCGCTGCGGGTAATGCGGTCCCGGTAGTGAGTTTTGCTTTTACCAGGGGCAATAGCAGCTATTATTTCCCTGATAATACCATCGACTATGTGGTGAGTGTATCGGACAAGGAAGATGGTAGTCTGGCCAACAAGCGCATCACGCCATCGCAGGTGTCTGTATCGATCAATTACCTTTCTGAAGGGTATGACATGACGGTGGTAGCACAAAGGCAAAAGACCTTTGACGCCAGCGCACAGTATGCTGTGGCAAAGGGGCTGATAGGCAAGAGCGATTGTAATGCCTGCCATGCTTTGGATACCAAATCTTTAGGCCCGTCATTTACAGAGGTGGCACTAAAATATAAAGGAAACGATGCTGCACAGGCTGCTTTGGTTAAAAAGATAAAAGAAGGTGGCTCGGGAGTATGGGGCGATGCAATGATGCCTGCGCACTCTACGATGCCTAATGCTGAGCTGAATACTATTGTAAAATATATATTGAGCCTGAGCAATAAATCGCAGGTGCAGAAAAGCCTGCCGGTGACGGGTAGCTATATGACCAAATTGCCGGCTGAGCAGACGAATAAAGGAAGCTTTATCTTTAGAGCGGCCTACCAGGATAAGGGAACCAAGCTTGCTCCTGCACAGTTTGGCGAAAGTATCGTGGTATTGCGCAATCCGACGGTATTGGTAAACGAAACGGCTAAGTCTAACGAGATCGCGTTTAACGGCGACAGATCGGTAGCTACTGCGAAAAGCAAGGGTGCCTATCTGCAGTTGAGCAATGTAGACCTGACGGATATTAAGAGCATGGAGTTTACAGGGGCGGGCAACAATCCTTTAGGTTCTATTGAGGTACGGATCGGTTCGCCGGATGGCACTATGATAGGAAAAGCCAGCGGTACAGGTGGTAATGGAAACGCTACTGCACAGATCACTTCTACCAGTGGGCGTCATCATGTTTTCTTTGTATTTGGAGAGGCTGAGGCAAAGATAAAAGCGATCAGCATGGTCAATAAGTAGTTTTTACTGCAAATAGATTAAAAGGTATATACTTTGCTTTGTGCAAGGTATATACCTTTGTCATATAGTGACATACTAAAAAAAGATTATCTTTGACATGGGATTAATAGACTTATGTCGGGATACAATGTACTTGCGGATCTGGAGCTTTACACACTGCTAAAAGCGGGTGATAAGGTGGCATATACCGAAATCTACAACCGCTATTTTTCACTTTTGTACCTGCATGCTTTAAAGAGACTAAGGGATGAAGAGGCTGCCAGAGATCTGATCCAGGATCTTTTTGCTACGCTGTGGCTGAAACGCGAGGTGCTTACGACTAAAACTAATCTGTCTAACTACTTGTTTACTGCGGTGAGAAATGGGGTGTTTAATTTCATTGCCCATCAGAAAGTAGCCTCCAGATATATCAGCGAACTGCCTGATAAAGTTGAACCCAGCGAATGCATTACAGATCATCTGGCCAGGGAGCGGCAACTGGCTGCGTTAATTGAGAAGGAAATAGGTGAATTGCCGGAGAAGATGCGTGAAATATTTTTGCTAAGCCGGGTAGAGGGTCTTAGTCACAAAGAGATAGGAGAGCGACTGGGGATATCAGAGCTGACGGTGAAGACCCAGGTGAAAAATGCCCTCAGGATCCTGCGCGGAAAACTGGGCGTTATTATTTATTTTATTTTTATCTACCCCCACCTCTAGGTCTTTGCTGTCTATATAAAACAGGCCGGTTAGTCCAGCCCTTTTATTATGGAAAACATTGACATTATAGCCCTTACTAAGAAATACAATGCTGGCGATTGCACACCTGAGGAAATAGCATTGCTGGAAAACTGGTACTTGCAATGGATACCTGAAGGTATAAAAGTCGATAGTGAACAAATAACTGAGGCCAGTGATGCGGTGTGGAGCAGGCTTCCTGTCTATCAGGAAGATGCTTATCCGGAATTGAAGTTACCTTCGCGTATTATTCCATTGTTAAGGAAACTAGCCGTAGCAGCATCTTTGCTGATCTGCATTGGGATTGGGTTTTACTTTTATCAGAAGGAAATAAAAACAGGTGAAGCGATCACTGCTTCTAATGACATTGCACCGGGAGGCGATAAGGCAATATTGACTTTGTCTAATGGTGAGAAGGTTCTTCTGGACAGTGCGGTCAATGGTGAGCTGATGAAACAGGCAGGTATCACCATTACGAAAACTAAAGACGGAGAGCTGATCTACACTGCAGATAAAGATGTTGCGGGTAAGCTCGTGTTTAATACGATTGAAACTCCAAAAGGTGGACAGTACACGGTAATTCTTCCCGATGGTTCTCGCGTGTGGATCAATGCGGCTTCTAAGCTGGTTTATCCTGTAAGGTTTGCCGGCACTGAGCGAAGTGTGGATTTAGTTGGTGAGGCGTATTTTGAAGTAGTGCACAACAAAGCCATGCCTTTTAGGGTAAAAACAGCTGCCCAGCAGATAGAAGTATTGGGTACGCATTTTAATGTAAACAGCTACCCGGATGAGCCTGCGATAAAAACTACCCTGCTTGAAGGTTTGGTGCGTATAGCGGTAGACGGGCAGATAAATAATGACAGGATTTTAAAGCCAGGTGAGCAATCAGTGCTGGCTGATAAGCGCCTGAACATAGTAGTAGTAAATACGGAAGAAGCCATTGCCTGGAAAAATGGGGACTTCGTATTTGAAAATCAGACACTTCCTGAGATCATGAGAAAGATTTCAAGGTGGTATGATGTAGAGATCGACTATCAGCAGGCTGCAAATCCACAGGAAACATTTAGCGGTACGGTGTCGCGCTCGCGTAATCTGTCGGCTGTACTTAAAATGCTGGAATTAACCACCCAGTTCAGATTTAGAATAAAGGGTAATAACATCACTGTAATTAATTAGCATCCTAATAAAATCAACATATCAATTAAAAACTAAAACCAACTAACTAAATCAACATGAAAAAAAGCTACCACAAAAGTCCTTAAGGCGCAAGTGTAAGAAAGGCTATAAAAAAGCCGGATTCCGATGGCGTCGGAACCCGGCTAAAAGTTTAGGCCTCATCATTAATCCCGGTATATGACCGGTGATTGAGTTAACAATTTATTAATGAACCCTTTCGATATGCACCAATTGGTTGTACAGTAAATGCATAGCGAAATAAACTCAAACAAATGTATGAATTTTTATACTAGAAAATTATACAGGCGGATAGCCTGTATCACACAAATTTTGCGTGTTATGAAACTAATTATTTTCTTATTAACGACAGCAATTTTACAGGTAAGCGCCAGCAGCTTTGCGCAGCGCGTGACAATTAATTTGAATAAAGCATCACTGACTGCTGTTTTTAAAGAGATCAGAAAACAGACAGGGTATGACTTCTTTTATTCTGACCAGGCGATGAAGAATGCCGGAAAGATAAACATCAATGTTAAAGATGCTGATCTTAGAACAGTAATGGAATTATGTCTGGCCGACCAGAAGCTCAGCTACAGAATTGATGATAATATCATAGTAGTCAAGCAACAGGTTAGTATAGGCATATTCCGCAATTCAATACAGCCAAGAATCTACATTGGGATAGTACTGGACGAAAATGATAAGCCACTGGCTGGCGTGGGTGTTAAAGTAAAAGATAGTAATCTGATAATCACCACCAACGTGGAAGGCCGGTTTACCACACCAGTAATTACCGATCCGGAGGCGGTGCTGATCTTTAGCTACGTTGGCTATGTCACCCAGGAAATAAACGTTTCAGAACTAAAAGCGCCCATAATTATTAAACTCGTAGTAGCCAATAGTGCTCTGGACCAGGTGCAGGTTTTAGCCTATGGCTCTACTACAAAAAGATTAAATACAGGGAATTCTTATACCATTAAAAGCAGTGAAATAGAGAAAAACCCTGTTCCAAATATCCTGCAGGTAATGCAGTACAGGGTTCCAGGGCTGTCTATTTCACAAAATACAGGCCAGGTAGGGGGGTCTTTCCTGGTTCGTGTAAGGGGACTAAATGGATTGAACAACATTGATCCGCTGTACATAGTAGATGGTGTCCCTTTCCCGGCAGGTGGTTTGAATAACAACCCGAATGGCATGTCCGGCGGTCTCCCTACTTTGTCAAACAACCGCGGTTCAGGTACACTGGCACAACAGGGCGGAAACGCGCTGAACTATATTAATCCTATTGATATTGAAAGTATTGACATTCTAAAAGATGCTGATGCAACTTCCATTTACGGCTCGAGAGGGGCTTATGGGGTGATCCTCATTACCACCAAAAAGGGCAAACAGGGAAAGCCTAAGCTAAACGTTAACCTGAACCGTGGTGTAGCCACACCTGGTTCTTTTCCAGAGCTGCTAAAAACTGAGGACTACCTGATGCTAAGACGTGAAGCGATCAGCAATGACGGACTGACGGTAACGGCTACTGATCTGGATCTCAATGGAACCTATCCTGAGGATGCGTATACCAACTGGTCTGAGGAACTGACCGGGCATACAGCGGCTACCACCCGCTTAAATACCACCTATAGCGGTGGTACGGAGCTGACCAGTTTCTCACTGAGCGGAAGTTATAATGACCATGGTAATGTGCTGCAAGCCAAAGGCTATAACAGGGACGGATCTTTAAGGTTTCAGATCAACAATACCACGCCAAATAAAAAGTTCAGTATAGACCTTTCCGGCTATTACAGTTCTACTGTAAATACCATGGTTCCCTATGATTTTACTGGTGAGGCTTCTATCTTCAGGGCACCAAATGCACCTTCTTTCTTCCTGCCTGATGGCTCGCTAAACTGGGAGTCTGGGTCTAATCCATATGCCTACATCAATGCAATCTATAAAGGGCTGACCAATAACCTCTTTGGAAGCACTTCATTGAACTATAAACCAGTTAAAGGACTTACGCTGCGGGCAGTATTGGGATACAATCTTCTTACTGGTAACGAACTGAGGGCTATTCCCACCACGGTATTTAATCCGGTAGGCGCAAATAACGGGCAGAGTACCAACAGTGCGAATAATGCGTATAACATCCGGACATGGTCTTTTGAACCCTTTGCCAATTATGTAACTAAAATTGCAAAAGGAACGCTGAATATTACAGCAGGGGCAACTTTACAAGATAAACTGAACAACCAGACCACCATTACGGGTACGGGCTTTGTTGCTGATGCAAGGCTGAACAATCCATCGGCAGGTACTACGCTTACGCAGAATTATAACCAGTTTGTATTCAGGTACGAGGGTTATTTTGGTAGTATCAATTACAATTGGGACAATAAGTATTTACTTAATCTAAGCACCAGGTATGATGGTTCAACCAGGTTTGGCCCCGGACATCGCTATGGGCTCTTTGGTTCTGTCGGCCTTGGTTACATTTTTACTGAGGAGAATTGGATCAAAGACAACCTGTCCTTCCTTAGCTTTGGTAAGCTGAGGGGCAGTTATGGGACCAGTGGCGGCGATGGTATCCCTAATTATCTTTACCTGTCTACTTATGCCACCACAACCGCATACCTGGGCAATACGGCATTCCTCAACAATGGTCTGGCCAACTCAGACCTGCACTGGGAAACTACCGATAAACGCGATATTGGCATTATTCTGGGCTTTTTTAAAGACAGGCTAACCATTGATGCTGGTTATTATAAAAATACTACTACTGAGTCATTGGTACAACAGCCGCTAGCCAGTACTACAGGATTTATTTCCATTGCCCAGAATTCGCCTGCCAAAACACAATCGACGGGTGTGGAGCTAATCCTTACCAGCTCCAATCTGAGAGGAAAGGATTTTAACTGGACTACTACTGCGGTAATGACTGTGCCGCAGACTAAACTCGTTGCTTTTCCGGAAGGCCAGATTCTGACTGTTTCCAATTACCTTGTGGGCAAATCACTTACAAACATGAAGGTATTTGACTATGCAGGGGTAAACCCTGAAACAGGGGTATACAATTTCATCAATGCCGCAGGAGTACAGGGACCGTATCTGACTGGACTTACTGAAGCCGATAAGATCAGAAATGTAGATGTTGCCACCAAATACTTTGGCAGCATTTCCAATACAATCAGCTACAAATCACTGTCTGTAGACTTTACTTTCAGCCTCATCAATAAAATGGGCTTCAACTATCAGGGAAGGTTAATGTATCTTCCGGGCACGCTCAATCAAAATACTACAGAATGGGCATTGGACCGCTGGACTACTCCAGGGCAGGTGACGAATGTACCAAAGGCGACTACTAGTTTCCTAAACAGTCTGCTAGGCCAAAATACATTCAGGTTAAGCTCAGGTGCCTATGAACGAATTATCTATTCGCGTCTACAAAACGTGAGCATCGCTTATGACCTGTCCAATTCATTCTTTAAACGGATTAATGTAAACAATATGCGTGTGGTACTGAGTGGACAGAATCTATTGACTTTTTCGAAGTATCATGACCTTGATCCGGAAAACAATTCACTGAATTCTATGCCTCCATTGCGTGTGTTTAACCTTGGCCTCAATTTTACGCTTTAACTGAAAGAACAATGAAACAAAAAAATATAATCCATACCGGCACATTAGCTTTAGCATTGATGCTGTGCCTTATCCTGGTTTCAGGCTGTAAAAACTTCCTGGAAATACCATTGCCTACTGATAAACTGGCTGCTGATGGAGCCTATCTGACCGATAATTCGGCAGGGGCGGTGATCACCGGCATACTGAGTAGTGCCGCCAGCAATTCCGCTTATGGCGGAAGCAACAACAATGAATCTATCGGTTACCGTACTTCACTCTACATCGATGATTTTCAGCTGATCAATCCAAACAGTACCTCAAACACAGCCTATTTAACAAGCGGGGTATTTCATGCCAACACGCTTACTGCTGCCTATTCTACACAATGGAGCGTCCTGTACAAGCAGATTTACTATGCCAACCTGGCGATAGAAGGAATCACGGCAAACCAGGGTAAACTGGTGAATAAGAACCAATGGCTGGGAGAAGCATTGTTTATACGTGCATTTTCTTATTTTGACCTGATAAATTTGTATGGTGATGTGCCATTGGCCACTACTTCAAATTATCTTGCCAATAATGTGCTGGCAAGGAGTTCTAAAGCGCTTGTGGTGACTCAAATGATCAATGACCTGAAACAGGCAGAAAGCCTGCTGGGTACTACCTATCTGAACGGACTGAGCGTGGTAACACCTAATCGTGCGAGGCCGAATCAATTTGTGGCAAGTGCATTGCTAGCCCGTGTGTACCTGTACAATGGGGAATGGGCCAATGCGGAAGCTGCTGCTGCTAAAGTCATCAATAATACTACGGCTTATGAACTGGTAGCTCCGGGTCTGGCCTTCCTGGCAAATAGTAGGGAAACGCTCTGGGCACTGGCACCAATGGCCAATACAGGGGCTACTTTTGTAAGGGATTATGGTCTGTACAACGCAGGTATGCCTGCACAAGCACCAACATCAGCTAATATGGCTACTTTTTCCATGACGCCTATCAGTGAGTCATTATTCAATTCCTTTGAAGCCAATGATGCCAGGGTTACCAACTGGCTGAGACTGACTATCACAACGGCATCGCCAACAGCCGGACGTTTCTACTTTCCCAATAAATACAAAACAAATGTAGTGGGTGCAGAATTCAATATCGTGTTAAGGCTGGCAGAGCAATACCTTATCCGAGCTGAGTCCAGGGCCCGGCTGAACAATCTGAGTGGGGCCAAGACTGATGTGGACGCAGTAAGAAACAGGGCCTCATTAGGTGGCATTACAGCAACTACACAGGCAGAAATGATCAATGCGGTTCTCAAAGAGCGCAGGACAGAGTTGTTCTCAGAATTTGGCCATCGTTTTTACGACCTTAAGCGTACAGGGCTGATTGATGCTGTAATGAATGTAGCCGCTCCGCTAAAGGGCGGAACCTGGTCTGGCTTTAAACAGATCTGGCCTATCCCGGCTACTGATGTAATTGCCAATCCAAACTTGACACAGGCACCTGAATATAATTAATCTACATACACTTATTTGTTAAAGCCATCATGGGCCAGATACCGGTAGGGGTGCCTGACTCATGATTGCTTCATTCTTCAATAACTAGAAACTCATGAAAACTTCAATTAAAAATAACATAGCATACTGTACTTTTTTTCTTTGCCTGATAATGCTGCAGACGATAGCACAGGAAAAAAAGAGTTTTATCATCAATGGCAGCCTGACAAACATGACACCCACAAAAGTCTACTTAAGATATGATCAGGTAACGGGAAAATCTGCAGATAGCAGTGTGGTTACCAACGGTAAGTATAGTTTTAAAGGGGATGTGGATGCTTCGGTAGTAGCCATGATAGCCTTAACTAAAGACGGTGTGAAATCACCGGCTGACCAATACAACCTGATGCTTGACAAGGGTGTGATCAATATTGTTTCAGATCAGACCATCAGCAATGCTATGGTTACAGGAACCGGCAGCAATGCGCATACTGAATACCTTAAAGTGACTAGGTTTTCATTTAATGAATCTGCTGCCATAAAGAAAATTATCGAGAGCGAAGCATACAAAACAGATGAAGCATTAAAAAAGGAGGTGACATCCAAGTCAAACAACCTGCTGGGGAGCGCTCTTACTAATATGATCGTTTATGTGCGAAAAAACCCTGCATCTCCTGCCAGCCCTTATTTTACCTATGCACTGATTGCATCCGGATTTGTGACCCCCGCTATGATAGATACGCTGTATAGTACTTTTCCGGCTGAGCTAAAGACTTCAAAACTCGGCCTTGCCATCGATACAACGCTCGCTAAACGCAGAGAAGCAGAAATGGAAGCAGCTGCGAAAAGAAAAGCCCTCGATGATATGGTTCCATTGGGTTCTAGGGCAAAAGATTTTACACAAAATGATACTAATGATAAACTGGTCAGCCTTTCTTCTTTTAAAGGCAAGTATGTACTGATAGATTTCTGGGCCAGCTGGTGCGCACCATGCAGGGCGGAGAATCCCAACGTGGTCAAAGCCTATGAAACCTATAAAGATAAGAATTTTACCATTTTAGGTGTTTCGCTTGATTCAAAAAGTGGTAAACAGGCTTGGTTGAAGGCCATCGAGAACGATGGGTTAAACTGGACACAGGTGTCTGATCTAAAGTCTTTTGACAACGAAGCAGCCAAATTGTATGGTGTAAGTGCTATCCCTCAAAACTTTTTGATAGATCCTGACGGAGTGGTCATAGCAAAAAACCTGAGGGGTGAAGAACTGCAGCAAAAACTGGCCTCTGTATTAAAATAAATTAGTACACTTATACAATTGAACTTGAAATATGACCTGAGCAGTTATGCTGTCACTCTTTTGACAGGTATTACTACAAAATAATTTTGCTAAGGAATTAACTCATATAAAAGTGCCTTTTTTAAAAATAAAAAGGCACTTTTGCATTCCCGTAAATCAGTACAACGATGTAAACATAACGCGCATATGGAAGAAATGATTGTTGAAGAGATCACAGCGCTTTTAGAGCAGGAAGATGATGCCCGGTTAAAGGCATATCTGGACGATCTGAATATTTCAGATGTAGAACACCTGATAGATGAACTTCCACAGCATGCCGTTAAATTCATTGAAACATTATCCAGCAAAAGAGCAGTAAACGTATTCAGGATTCTTGACTTTCCAACTCAGGAAAGGATCATTAAGAAACTCCCTGGAAATAAGCTAACTGAACTCATTAACCTCCTGCCTCCTGATGACCGTACTTCCTTATTCAGCGAGCTGAAAGGTGATGCAGTTAAAAAGCTCATCATTTTATTGCCGGCCAAAGACAGGATAGAAGCCCTTTCGCTTTTAGGGTATGAAGAGGACAGTGTGGGAAGGCTGATGACACCGGATTATGTGGCGGTAAAGATCGACTGGACGGTAAACCGGGTACTTTCTCACATCAGGCGGTATGGCAAAAACTCTGAAACAATTGATGTCATCTATGTAATTGACAAAGACGGTGTACTCCTTGATGATATCAGGATACGGGAAATTCTTCTTGCAGATCCCGAGGCAAAAATAGGCGACCTGACCGATCAGCGGCTTATAGCGCTTAAAGTTACTGACCCACAGGAAGAAGCCATCAATGTATTTAGAATGAATAACAGGGTGGCACTGCCGGTAGTAGATGACAATTATATACTGCTTGGCATTGTCACGGTAGATGATATTCTTTGGTTGGCCAATGAGGAGTATACAGAAGATATTCATAAGATTGGAGGTACCCAGGCACTCGACGAACCTTACCTGGACGTGCCTGTTTTTGAACTTTATAAAAAGCGGGTAGTATGGTTAATCGTGCTGTTCTTTGGAGAGCTCCTCACTATATTTGCGATGTCTAATTTTGAGAGCCAAATTGAAAAAGTAGTGATTCTGGCTACTTTTATACCACTCATTATTTCCAGTGGAGGAAATAGCGGGTCGCAGGCTGCCACATTGATCATACAGGCTATGGCACTCGGTGAGATCACCATTAAGGACTGGTGGCGGGTAATGCGCAGAGAGATATTTTCAGGCATTTTTCTGGGAACCACCCTATGCCTGCTCAGCTTTTCGGTGATTATCTGCTGGCAATTGATCTCAGGATCATTGGAAGAACCAACCCGGATTGCCCTGGTAGTTGGCTGTTCACTGGTAGGTGTAGTACTTTGGGGAACCTTGATGGGCTCTATGCTTCCTTTACTCTTGAAAAAACTAGGTGCTGACCCTGCGGTATCTTCTACACCATTTGTGGCAACGCTGGTTGATGTAACAGGTCTAATCATTTACTTCAGCATGGCCCTGCTGTTTCTAAAGGGTGTATTGCTGTAGCAGGTCTTCAGGTATCCTTATTTTTTGTATGGGATGAAAAAGCTGAAGGTAGTACCTTTTGATGGATCGCTTTTTACACTGATCTTACCTCCCTGCATCTCAATAAGCTGTTTGCATATATATAGGCCAAGGCCAGTACCTACCTGTCCTTTAGACGAACTGGTTTGATAATATTTAGAAAAAAGGTTTGGTAGCTGATCAGCAGAGATCCCTGATCCGGTATCAACTATATCAACCTGGAGTGCGTCTCCGTTCTGCAGTTCGGCTTGTACAGTAATTCCACCATTAGGTGTGTATTTTATGGCATTGCTCAGCAGGTTGACCAAAACTTGTTTTAACCGGAAATCATCGCCAAGTACCAGTGCGTTTTTATCTCCTGCAAAGTTATAGCACAATGAAAGCTTCTTTTTCTCCGCACTGTAGCTCATGCTTTCTATCACCTGTTGGATGGTAAAATCAGGATTAAAAGCTACTGTATTAATCTTTAACTGACTGTCTTCCATCTTTGCCGCATCCAGTGTGTCATTCACAGTATGCAGTAGCATGTCAGAGGACCTTCTAATAGATTTGAGCATTTGTGTTTGGCGTTCTGAGAGGCTGGTCTTGCTAAAAACATTCAAAAGGCCTTGAATGGCAGTGAGCGGGTTACGAATCTCGTGGCTCATATGCAGCAGCAAATCCATCTTTTGCCTTGCGGTGTTTACCGATCTTTCATTTTCTTTCCTGAGCAGCAGTTCAGATCTGTTCAGCTGCGTAATAAACACAATCAACAGCAGGGCAAATAGGAGCACCAGGAACAGCGCGGCAAGATAAAATTTATTCAGCAATAAGGTAGTTTCCTTATAGTTCTTGAAGGCCATGTCTTTAAAGGTGCCTGTCATCTGGTAGTCAATATCTCTTAATTCATTGACAATTCTCTCCAGCTCACTGGTAATAGTTGAATTAAGGATTATCAAACGACGCTGCATATCAAGTAAATTTCCATAACTCTGCTGTAGCCGCCGGAGCTTTTCCCTTGTTGCTTTGTCGCCCTTGCGCCCAAAGCCCTGAGCAGATTCCGCGTATATCTTTGTCTGCTTGTTGTGATTGATCTCAATAATGCCCGTGGTAGTACTTGGTTTATTGACAATGGCATCTTTTATTCTGCCAAAAAGCCCTTTCTTCTTACCTGTATCAAATAACTTCTTAAGTGTGTCGGTTTTTTGAGTAGTCTGATTGCGGCCAGGGGTATTGACAACAACCGGCTTTTGCCCCTCTTTAGAAGCAACATTATAAGCCCCATATACCGTCAGCAGAGAATCGAAATCATCCTTTAGCACAAACAAGCGCTCTGATAAATATATTTTTCTCTGATACCATAGGCCAGCTTGTTTTCGCTGTGAGCGGTTGAGCTGTGAAGTATCGGAACTTTGTGTAAGCAAAGTATCAATCTTGTTGAAAGCCAGCAAAAGAGTGCGCTTGTAGGCCGTGCTTTTCTCACTATTGGTATCTAATAAGGAAGCCTGAAAATCATCCTCCGCCTGATGAAGCAGCAGCAGCGCATCTTCCGGATTCACCTTGTCGTTATAACTCTGGGTAAGATCAGAGATCATTGCCAGCTTGTTGGTGATGTTATTACGAACAAGGAGCGCTGCTATCGCAAGAATTGCTACAAATGCCAGGAAGGCCAGCAATATCTTCCTCGACAGAACAAGTGTTTCACTGCTTTTCTTCATTAAACATTGAAGCGGAAGTGCATGATGTCGCCATCTTCTACTACATAGGTCTTTCCTTCTACGCCCAGCTTACCCGCATCTTTACAGGCATTTTCAGAACCCAGTGTCACAAAATCTTCGTATTTGATCACCTCAGCCCGGATAAATCCCTTTTCAAAATCAGTATGGATTACACCTGCAGCCTGTGGGGCCGTAAAGCCCTTAGTAATGGTCCACGCCCTTACTTCCTGTACTCCAGCTGTAAAATAAGTGTATAGGTCAAGTAACCGGTATGCTGCACGGATTAGTTTATTAACACCTGATTCCGTTAAGCCCAGATCAGCTAAAAATTCCTGGCGGTCTTCATAGCTGTCCATCTCTGCAATCTCTGATTCTATTTTAGCCGATATCACCAATACCTCAGCATTCTCATCTTTTACAGCTTCTTTAACACGGTCTACATAAGCGTTGCCATTTATCACCGATTCCTCATCCACATTGCATACATACATCACGGGTTTTTGGGTAAGCAGCCCAAGGTCCTGTATGAATTCAAAATCTTCAGCAGAAACCGCAGCGGAACGTACAGATTTTCCGCTTTCAACATGGCTTTTGATTACGGAAAGGATATCAAAAGTTCTTTTGGCTTCTTTATCCGTTTTAGCCATTTTCTCCACCTTTTGGATACGCTTGGTCACGGTATCAAGATCTTTAAGCTGAAGCTCTGTATCAATGATTTCCTTGTCGCGGATCGGATCTACCGAACCATCTACATGGATGACATTGCCATCGTCAAAACAACGAAGCACATGGATAATGGCATTGGTAGCCCTGATATTGCCCAAAAACTGATTGCCCAGTCCTTCACCCTTGGAAGCACCTTTTACCAGACCTGCAATGTCAACAATTTCTATGGTGTTAGGCACTACGCTTTTGGGTTTAACGAGTTCTTCCAGTTTAGTAAGCCTGTCGTCCGGAACGGTGATTACCCCGATGTTCGGTTCAATAGTACAGAAAGGAAAATTAGCTGCCTGAGCTTTTGCGTTTGATAAACAGTTAAATAAGGTAGATTTACCAACATTTGGTAAGCCCACTATACCACATTGTAATGCCATGTATGTTTTTTTTCTTGATTTGGCGCAAAGGTATCAATTTTTTAAAAATATTCTTTATGTTTAGGGGAACCAATAAACTAAAAAAAATAACACAACATGGAAAATATTGAAGAAAAAGAACCTGAAGTTTTGATTATCACCGAAGACATTCGCAGTTACATCTATGAGACTGCCAAATGGGCAAATTTTCTGTCGATAGTTGGATTTGTGTTCACTGCACTGATGGTGTTATGTACATTTGGTGTGGGGGCATTTATGTCGCTGATGAACAATGCCATGGGAGCTGCAAACCCTTACGCCGCTTTGGGTACAGCCGGACTTACCGTAGTATTGCTGTTTTGTGCACTTATCTATTTCTATCCGAGCTTGCTGTTGTTTAAGTATGCAAATGCTGCAAAGAAAGCAGTACTTTTTGCAGACCAGGCCACTTTAAGCATTGCAATGGGCAAGATGAAGTCTTTTTTTAAGTTTTGGGGCATCCTGATGATAGTGGTTCTTGCATTTTACGGACTCATCTTCTTGTTTGGGATAATAGCAGGTATAGGGGCTGCGGGTGTGGCTTCTTAGTTTTTTTAGATCTTGTATACTTTTGCCAGGTCACTCAATAATATACAATTTGGTTTTAAAAAGGGCTAATGGATGTCAGTCCTTTTTAATCTGCACGGATGGCCTGTACAGGATTTATTCCCGCAGCTTTATATGCCTGAAAAATTACCGTAATCAGCGAGATCAACAAGGCCATAAATCCTGCGGCCATAAAAAACCAAAGTTGCAGCTCAATTTTATAGGCAAATGAAGCCAGCCAGAGCCTGCTGAATACATACCCTATGGGCAAGGCAATCAATATTCCTATCAACACAGGCTTGGTAAAATCTCTGGATAGAATATAAACGACACTTAAATTTGTAGCACCCAGTACCTTTCTGATACCGATTTCTTTAAATCGTCGTTCGGCGGTAAATGAGGCCAGACCAAATAATCCTAAACACGAGATCAGTACAGCCAATACGGCAAAGTATCCAGACAAGAGGCTGACCCGGGTTTCAGCCACATATTGTGCCTGAAAATCCTGATCCAGAAATTTATAATCAAGTGGAAAGCCAGGATTATAAGTTTTATTGAACTCCCCAAGTCCTGCCAGTGCCTCTTTCACTTTTCCGGAAGCGATCTTTACCATGATCCTGTTGGTTCCGGTTGGTTTATATCTTATAAACATTGGTTTGATCTGCTGGTGCATGGATTCAAAATGAAAATCTTTTATCACACCAATGATCTGCATATCTTCTCCCCAAAGGGTAAATATTTTACCTACAGGGTCTCTTAAACGCATCACTTTTATACCTGCTTCATTAATAATGATCTTTGAGGTATCTGATGTAAATTTTTCAGAGAAGCTTCTGCCTGCCGCCATTTGTATTCCCAATGTTTCTATCAGCCCTGTGCTGACATCGGCACGTTGAAATTTAATCACTTCCTTAGGATCTCTGCCTTCCCAGTTGAAAACACCGGTAGTGTAGCTCAGATCACCCAAAAACTCCCGGTTGATGCTGGACGCATTGACCACTCCAGGGATTTTCTTTATTTGTTCAACTGCAAAACCTGCATTGCCGTTAAATTTTCCTGCCGTTTCAAAGTATAGTACATTGTCCTTTTGATAGCCCTGGTTTTTTGTCTGTACATATTCCACTTGTTTATGGATGATCAGTACTGCCACAATCAATATCACTGAAACAGCAAACTGAAATACGACCAGTCCCTGCCGGGTCCACATGGCTCCTGAGGTTAACCTGATCTTTCCTTTCAACGCAGCAGCAGGTTTAAGTCCTGAGAGGTATATAGCAGGATAACTCCCAGAAATTAAACCCGTAAAAATGGTAATCCCAAGTAGTGGAAATACAAGGCCCGGACTAAAACTAAGAGATAAATGCTTTGCTGTCATGTTGTTGAACTGTGGTAGCGCCAGTTCTACAATCAGCAATGAAACGAACATCGCTATTAAACTAAGCATCATAGATTCTGATAGATACTGCAGCATGAGTGATCTTCTGGATACACCCATCACTTTTTTAACCCCAATCTCCTTTAGCCTTCTAGATGCTTTTGCAGTAGAAAGGTTCATAAAATTGATACAAGCAATGATCAGTATAAATACAGCAATCAGGGAAAACAGCTTTATATAATCTATTCTGCCCCCGGCTACCACCCCGTTTTCAAACTGGTTGTAGAGGTAGCTATCTGCATATGGCCTGATGAACAAGGTATAATCTTTCACACCCTTTTCTTTTAAAAAATCTCTGATCCGGGTATTAAACAAGTTAGGATCCGCATCTTTTTTGAGCGATACGAATGTATTTGGACCGTAATTATTCCATTTTGCATAGGTTGCATTTCCTGCAGTCAGTAATACATCCAGTGACACAAGAAAATCAAATTGGTCAGAAGAATTGCGTAGTACATTCTTAAATACGCCCGAGATCAGCGCATGGCTTTCTGCCTCCATCTCTGCATTGGTCCATATTACTTCTCTGCCAATGACGTCAAGGGAATTAAATAGTTTCATAGCCAGTGCTTCTGATACGACTACTGTGTTTTTTTCTGCCAGTACTTTGTCTGCACTTCCTGATAGCAGCGGATAAGAAAATACTTTAAAAAAATCCTTGCCTGCAAATTTACCGGCAGCATTGACCGGAGGTTTACCATTCAATGCTATTTTGCTTTTGGCCAGCCAGTAAGCAGGTGAGGTGGTCACAGCTGTGGCTACATCAGGCACCTCTTTAGCAAGTGCTTCTGCCAATATTCCGGGCGTACCATCTACGGTATTGACCCTTTCTGTAATGTGTTCATTCTGCATTACCTGGTATACGGTTTTGTCATGAAACCCATCCATCTGTACTTCATCATTTACCCAAAGGTAAATGAGCAAGGTGCAGGAGAGCCCGGCGGTGAGACCTATGAGGTTAATGAAAAAAGAACTTTTATATCTTTTAAAATTTCTGTAGGCAAGTAAAAGGTGATGTCGGAACATATCCAGGGTTTATTTCGCATACGGATTCAATCCGTATGCCATTTCAGATAAAGATCGGCTAACGGCATTAAGATAAGGAATTTAAACTGTTGGTGTGCGGTTTTGAACAGTACGTGTACGTATTTGAACGATACCTACACATATGTTTGCAATGTTTTATACCGGGATATCCCCTGCATTGGTATTGAGTTCCAGAACAATTACAGAAGCATCAGCATTGGGCAGTTGCTCCGGCAACTGGAGCGTGACCGATCCATTGGTATCCTGTGTATAGGTTATTTTAGCACCTTTCAGAAAATAAGCCTTATTGACCTTAATTCCTGGCAATACAGGCAAAGAGAGGGTAGCAGATTTTCTTTCAAAAACATGGATAAAAAGCTTTTTAGCTTTGCGTGTAGCAGCGTATGTTTCATTTGGCACAAAAGGTCCTCCCTTGGTGCCATAAATGCTTTCACCATAAATCTTTAGCCAGTCGCCCATTTCCTTAAGTCTTTTTACCTGCCGCTCTTCAATTTGTCCGTTTGCCTGAGGGCCTACATTAAAGAGCAGGTTGCCGTTTCCGCCAGCAGTTTTGATAAGGGTCTGAAGGCATTGCTTTAGGGATTTCATGTTGTCGTTTGGTTTCCATGCCCATTGTTCGCATATGGTCATGCAAGTTTCCCAGGGGTCTTTCATGTTTAAAGTACCGATCTTTTGTTCAGGGGTCGCATAATCGCCAATGGCCGTCGGACTCAATATAGAATGATCATTGCCTGCCGCTACATTTGTGGAAATGCTTTTAAGCCTGTTGTTTATGATTACATTCGGATTTAGTTTTTTAATGAAACTATACACATCTACAGCATGTTCCGGAGTCCAGGGACTTTCCCAGTTGCCATCAAACCAAAGCATATAAGGGTCATATTGGGTAATGATCTCTTCTAACTGGTTTTTCATGGTCATTACGAATTTGTCCATATTTGCATTGGGATCTGCTTTAGCTCCTGAAATATGTATCGGATAGTTTGGGTCATGCCAGTCAAGTACAGTAAAATACACGCAGAACTTGATGCCGTATTTTTTACAGGCTTTGGCCAGCTCACCTAATATGTCTTTTTTGTAAGGGGAACTCATGATGTTGTAATCTGAGAATTTGGTAGGCCACAGGCAAAAACCGTCATGGTGTTTGGCGGTAATTGTCAGGTACTTCATACCAGCATCTTTGGCGGTCTTCACCCAGGCATCTGCGCTAAACAAAAGAGGGTTGAATTGCTTATACAGGTTGTCATATTCTTCAGTTGGGACACCCAAGCCCCTGCTCCAGCCAATTTCAGTACCGCGAAGTGTTACAGGGCCCCAATGGATAAACATTCCGAACCGCTGGTCCATAAAATCATCCAATACCGATTTAGGGGTTTTGATTAAAGAAGTGGCAGATTTTTCCTGTGCATTTAGCTGGAAAAAGAGCAATAGAAAGATCAGTGAATTGAATAATAGCTTCATTGTGTGTGTTTTTGGTTAGAACACCTAAATTAAGCCGTCCCAATTTAGCAAACAATGAACTAAATATCGATTTTAATGAATTATTCTATTGTCAGCTCAGCACCCTGTCTTCAATAGTATGCTTGAAATTTTTGATCTCTTTTTTTAACAAGTGTTCCAGATATGGATTAAGGAATTTCCCTAAGGCAATACCAACCCCGCCAATAGGTGGATGATAAGATAAAACAACTTTAAGCATTGTTCCTCCATGTTTGCTCTCCTCAAATGTTACCTTACCAACATGTCCAAGGGTGCTTCCATAGGCAGAACGCCAACCTATGAGGTGGCCTGGCTCATCCTTGACGATCTCTATATCCCAGTTCATAGAAAATACTTTGCTCAATATCCTGGACTTCCAATCTGAAAGACTTTCGTCTCTAACTTTCACATTCAATAAATACTTGATACTCCCCGGAAGGTTGTCTACATTCCGCCAATGGGCATACACCTCGGCCGGACTGCGCTCTATCTCAAATTCACCTCTTATATTTATGGCTTTTGGATTGGTAGCATCTATTCCCAGACGGTCGTAAAACAGGCAATGGCCGGTTAGACCCCGGTAGCTAAGGTAAGCCCCATACAAAAATCGCGACTTAAATGGTTTGGTAATACTTCGACTGATTAACACTCCGCCCAAAAACATGGATATCATTCGTTCCGTAAGTCCGATGTTTTCATAATGGTGTTTTTCAATAGAGAAATTGCCTGATTTTAGCCTTAAGTTATGTCGATGTAGTTCCATATAGCTGCTATTTTATTTCAATAACAGATATACGGTGCTTAAGTTTTTGCAG
This sequence comes from Pedobacter psychroterrae, assembly GCF_004331695.1. Classification (GTDB taxonomy): domain Bacteria; phylum Bacteroidota; class Bacteroidia; order Sphingobacteriales; family Sphingobacteriaceae; genus Pedobacter; species Pedobacter psychroterrae. Next base: position 33,346 of record NZ_SJSL01000003.1, read on the forward strand.
GATGTAAATAATGCCAAAATCCTTTAGCTTAATGACAAATTAAGATAATTATTAATAGTTGTTATATTGCAATTTTAGGCAACTAACCAGGCATATGAAAACCATACATTACCTTATTGCAGCAGGACTCTTCTCTCTTTCGACTACTTCAACAGCGCTTGCACAAAAAGCACCCGCTCCTTATGGCGCAATCCCTACAACACATCAGCTGGAATGGCAGAATATGGAATACTATATGTTCATCCATTTTGGGCCTAACACGTTTACTGATAAGGAATGGGGACATGGGGATGAAGATCCAAAAGTATTTAATCCCAAAAAACTGGATGCCCGTCAGTGGGCGCGTACCGCAAAAGCTGCAGGTATGAAAGCTATAATAATCACAGCAAAACATCATGATGGGTTTTGTTTGTTCCCCAGTAAGTACAGTACACATACTGTCAGGGAAAGCAACTGGAAGGATGGCAAAGGTGACGTGCTGAAGGAACTTTCGGCAGCGTGTAAAGAATATGGTCTTAAGTTTGGCGTATACCTTTCTCCATGGGACAGAAACCACCCTAAGTATGGTACAGCCGAATACAACGAGATATTTGCCAAAACCTTAAAGGAAGTGCATACCCAATACGGCCCCATATTTGAACAATGGTTTGATGGTGCAAAAGGAGAGGGAGAGAAAAAGCAAGACTATGATTTTAAATTGTTTAACAGCGTAGTTTATGAACATAATCCTCAGGCAATTATATTTAGTGACATTGGCCCGGGTGCCCGCTGGATGGGTAATGAAAATGGGGTAGCTGGCGAGACCAACTGGTCTACACTGAATACTGATGGATTTGGGGTAGGGGCCGACGCACCTAAAGCGACAGTGCTGAATACCGGTAATGAAGATGGCAAGTACTGGATTCCTGCAGAGGTGGATGTTTCCATCAGGCCGGGATGGTTCTACAGCGCCAGCACGGATGATAAAGTGAAGACACTGGAGCAACTGGTATCGATCTACCATACTTCAGTAGGCCGCAATGGTAATTTATTGCTCAATGTACCTGTAGACAGGGACGGCCTGATCCATCCAAATGATTCTACACGATTGATGGAACTACGCAGGTATCTGGATGCGTCGTTTAAGACCAATCTAGCCAAAGGAAAGAAAGTGATAGCCAGTACCGAGGCGGGAAAAAAATATGGTGCCCAAAACCTGACTGACGGTAATGCCAATACCTACTGGACTACAGGGGGAATGGTTAAAAATGCTACAATCACCATAGATTTAGGCAAGCCCACCCAGCTCAATCGCATTGTGCTTCAGGAATACATTTCATTGGGGCAAAGGATTAGTTCTTTTATGGTAATGTATTGGGATGGTAAAGCTTATAAGCTTCTTGATCAGCAAACCACTATCGGACACAAAAGAATCCTTGCTTTTCCTACCATCACCAGCAGTAAAATACGAATAATAATTACTGAGCCTAATGCTGATCCAGTGCTGTCTGAGATAGGGGTTTATCTCGCACCACCATTGCCAAAACCCACAGCGCCATAGGTATAGCTCTTGAGTCCAAAGGTTTAATGTATAATTAATTGAAAATAATGTGATTACATTAAAATTTGCATTACCTTTGCGCAAATTTTATGAAGAAGATAGCAGATTACAGGAAGTTATTGGGTGTACAGAAGGATGCCGAATTGAAAGAATTAAAAACCATTTACAGGAATTTAATGAAAGACTGGCACCCGGATAAGTTTCAGGACAGTGAAGAAGCCAAAGCAGAAGCAGAGACCAAAAGCAAGGAGATCATTGAGGCCTACCATTTTCTGGTAAGTATTGCTCCGGAAACACTTGCCATCTCTCTTGATGAGTATACGCAAACAACTGCTACCTGTGGTATTGCCGACTATAACTGGGCTGGTTTGGTATTGACTGTTCATTTCCTGGATGGAAGTGCATATGAATATTTTGGTGTTCCCAAAGCAATTTATGTAAAGCTGGTGAATGCCGATTCTCCTGGTAGATTTGCACGCCGTCATATATTTGGGTCCTTTCCATACAGGAATATAGCCAAGCTGGCTACTGCTTAGATTGTAGCTATTGCGTCAGAAAGCCTTCGTTATTTTGTAAATCTAATTCTCCTTGTTACATTTGTTAACACCGTTAACTATTGTGCTATGGGTATCGCAGAACGTAAAATTAGACAAAAAGAGGAATTCAAAGCCAGCATTCTGGAAGCAGCATGGCTGCAGGTACTGGCTGATGGATGGCAATCTTTATCCATCCGTAAGATCGCGGATGCAATAGAATATAGCGTTCCGGTTATATATACCCACTTTGAAAACAAGGAGGCTATTCTTTTAGAGTTCACAAAAGAAGGTTTTCAGAAGCTGGCAGACCAGCTTCAAGGGGTCAAAGACCAGCATTCAGACCCTTCGGTACAGCTTGAAGCCATTGCAAATGCATATTGGGATTTTGCTTTTGAACATAAAGAGTATTACCAGCTGATGTTCGGATTGGGCATCCCTGCCTGTGAGATGGTCAATCAAATTGCTGAAATGAAGGTGATGACGATGATCATGATTTCCACCATCAAGGAAGCAATTGAAGGCAGTGAGAATCGGGAAGCTGATTATTTTTTGAAATATCACACCTATTTTTCTATACTTCATGGTATCGTGTCCATTCAGATGATCCAAAAAGAGGGTAAGCCGGCAGAGGAAAAAAGAATGATCCTTCAGGATGCAATATCAGGATTTATCAAGTCGCTGATTATTAAATAAATTAACTACTGAATAATAATTGTGGAACTAAAATTGTTGGGTTTGCACAGTTTTTATATATGTTTACCGATTACTAAAAAACGAGAATCTACATGAAAAGATTATTTAATACCAATTTTAACAATGAAACCGTTCATGGTATGCTGCTTTTTCTGCGCATAGGTATTGCTGCTTTGATGCTAACTCATGGAATTCCAAAACTACAGGGCCTGCTGGCTGGAGGAGAAATAAAGTTTGGCGATCCTATTGGGATTGGTGTGGAACCCTCACTTTATCTGACGATCTTTGCTGAAGTTGGTTGCTCGGTTTTATTAATACTGGGCCTATGTACCAGACTGGCTATTATACCGTTAATCATTACAATGCTCGTAGCGGCATTTATTGTCCATGCCCAGGATGATTTTGGAACAAAGGAAATGGCATTTCATTACTTGCTGGTGTTTGTATTTTTGTTGTTCTCAGGCCCGGGTAAGTATAGTTTTGATAGTTTAATTGGCCGTAGTTCAGGACAAAGTTCCGGCCGTAGAAGAAGAAGTAGTAGAAGATGATAAAAATGAGAAAAATACTATCTGGATGCCTGATTGCCATTGTGATAGCAGGTTGTGGTATTAACAAACAAGCGCAGCAAATTAAAGCGCTTGAAAAATGTACCTATAGGATCATCTCTGCTGATCAGATTACTGTTGGCGGTGCGGATGTAAAAAAACTGATTAAAGATCAGGATATTAACCTGGCAAGTCTGCCTGGTCTAGCACTGGGCCTGCTAAGGCAGGATGTTCCGCTTAAAGCCCGTTTAAACCTGGAAGTTAAAAATCCAACAGGCGATGCAGCCTCCATCAATCAGTTTGAATACAAGATCCTGATCAATAAACAGGAGCTGGCAGATGGTATTGTAAACCAGGAGGTAAATATTGGGGCAGGGCAGGCTACTGTTGTGCCTGTAGATATGCAGATCAATCTTTATCCTTTCTTGTCCAATAGTAAAGTAATGCAGGAGATAAACGAATTTTTGCAGGCAGGCAAAGGTGGCCCTGAAAGGAAGGGTATATTGACTTTAAAGATCAAACCGAGTATAAAAGTAGGCAATTCAGTGGTGAAATACCCTGGCTATATCACCATAGATAAAGAAGTGAGTAGTAAAATCCTGCTGTAAAATCTCCTATAAAAAGGGTCGTATTTTTGCATTATTGTTACCGATTTTAGTAGGTATTTAACTGTAGAGTGATGTTTTTTAATTAATTTCGAAACCGTCATTAAGGTTATATATTTACAAAATATGAAGTTTCATTTATACCTGTTCTTGTTAATTGCAGTTTTACCGGTTTGTTTGAAGGCACAGAATATGCAGCAGCTAAATGCTGCTGAAATCAAACAGGGACTGGAAGGGCTGAATGTGTATGGCAGTGTACTCTACATTGCTGCACATCCTGATGATGAAAATACCCGTTTACTTGCCTACCTGGCAAAAGAAAAGAAGGTGAGAACCGGCTATTTGTCACTCACCAGGGGAGACGGGGGACAAAACCTGATAGGTAATGAACAGGCAGAAGTGCTAGGTCTGATCCGTACGCAGGAACTGCTGGCAGCGCGTCGCACCGATGGTGCAGAACAGTTCTTTACCAGGGCTAATGACTTTGGTTTCTCTAAAAATCCGGAAGAAAGTTTTAAAATATGGGACAAGGCAAAGATCCTTGCTGATGTGGTATGGGTGATCAGAAAGTTTCAGCCTGATGTGATCATTGCGCGGTTTCCGGAAGATGGACGTGCCGGGCATGGGCACCATTCAGGCTCAGGCATCCTGGCACGTGAAGGTTTTATTGCGGCTGCCGATCCTAAACAGTTTCCTGAGCAACTGGCTTTTGTGAAGCCATGGCAGGCAAAACGCGTTGTCTGGAACACCTTTAACTTTGGTGGCAACAACACCACTTCTGACGAGCAATTGAAAATGGAAGTAGGTGCTTATAATTCTTTGCTGGGAAAAAGTTATGGCGAAATAGCAGCAGAAAGCAGGTCTAATCATAGAAGTCAGGGCTTTGGCTCTGCAAGGCAGCGTGGATCTTCTACTGAATACTTTACTCCCGTCGCAGGAGAGAAAGCCTCAGGTGATATATTTGACGGGATAGATTTTAGCCTCAACAGGATACCGGGCAGTACCTCCATTCAGCAGTTACTGAAAGAGATCAATGCCGAATATGATGTTTCTGATCCTTCCAAATCGATAGCAAAATTATTGAAGCTGAAAGCCTTGGTAAAAGGTAAGCCTTTCAAACAAGAGCAACTGGACGAGCTGATCCTGGCTTGTGCCGGTATCTGGCTGGAATGTGCCGCTGTAAATCCTTCGTATGCTTTGGGCGAAATGGTGAATGTCAGGATACAGGGTATTTCCAGGCTTAAGGATGAATCCCAAATGTCGGTAAATATAGAAGAAATAGTGAGCGGCTCTTCTTTTATTCTTCCTCCTAATAAGTTTATCACGCACGATCGGCAGATAAAGGCTTCTTCAGTGATAACGCAGCCATATTGGCTGGAAAAGCCTCATGTATCAGGTACTTATACCGTAGATTCCTTGTCTAAAATAGGCCTGGCAGAGAACCCGATAGGCTTGCATGCTTTTTTTAGGGTTACGATAGGTGACCAGGTAATAGAAAAAAAACGTCCTGTAGTGTATAAATACACGGATCAGGTAAGGGGAGAAATCTATCAGCCATTGGTGATTGCACCGCCGGTAACCGCTACCCTGGCAGATAAGGCTTTTGTATTTAATGGCAATGAGCCTAAAAAGATTACCCTGCAGTTGAGGAACTTTAAAGACAATGCTGCCGGAGTACTTGAACCAAAAGTACCTGCAGGATGGATCGTATCCCCAAAGAAGCTGGATTTTAATCTGGCCAGAAAGGGTGATGAACAGGCTGTGGAACTGACCATCACACCTGCTGGTAATACCACAGGCGGAATACTGTCCTTAAATGTGATAGTAGAGGACAAGACTTATCATCATGGTCTTAAGGTAATTGATTATGAGCATATCCCAACCCAGACGCTGTTTCCATTTGCCGAAGCCATGGTAAATAAGGTAGATCTGAAACTGGCCGGCAAACGTATCGGCTACATAGCCGGGGCGGGAGACCTGGTGGCTGAATCATTAAAGCAGGTCGGATATGATGTGGTAAGCCTAAGTGCTGCTCAGGTCATCCATACTGATCTGACGGGTTTTGATGCGATCGTTACTGGCGTTAGGCTGTACAATGTGAGTGAAGACGTGAAGGGCATGCAGCCAAAGCTGATGAAGTATGTGGAAAACGGCGGAGTACTGTTGGTTCAGTACAATGTAAACGGGCCCTTAAAATTGAACAATATCGGGCCTTATTCTTTTGGGATCATGAGAGATCGGGTGACTGAAGAAGACGCAAAGGTAAGCCTGCTGGCGCCTGCACATCCTGTGCTAAACTTTCCAAATAAGATTACCTCAAAAGATTTTGATGGATGGATCCAGGAACGGGGATTATACTTCGTAGGTAGCCTCGATGAAAAATACACACCCATTTTAAGCATGAACGACAACGGAGAGGCAGCTAAAAATGGTTCCCTGATCGTTGCCGATTATGGTAAAGGAAGGTTTGTATACACAGGTTTGTCATTCTTCAGACAGTTGCCGGCTGGTGTTCCCGGGGCCTACAGGTTATTTGTAAACTTATTATCCGCTAAAAAATAGTTTATGGAACAGGATAAGCAGCCAGGACAACCGGAAAAGCAGGAGCTTCCACCTTTTGTGAAGACCTGGAAGCAGTTCTATGCCCTGCTTATTGGCTGGCTAGTGCTGCTGGTGTTACTTTTTTATGCTTTTACAAAATATTTTGAATGAGTGTTATAGATTGGGTAGTTTTAATCCTGACACTGGTTGTCATAGTAGTATACGGCATTTATAAAAGTCGCGGTACACACAATATACAGGGGTATTTATTGGGCAATCAATCCCTGCCCTGGTATCATGTAAGTCTTTCCGTAATGGCCACCCAGGCCAGCGCCATTACTTTTCTGTCTGCGCCAGGCCTTGCTTATTCCTCAGGGATGAGTTTTGTCCAGTTTTATCTGGGCCTGCCCCTGGCGATGATTGTGTTGTGCATTACTTTTGTGCCTATATTTCACAGATTAAAAGTCTATACTGCCTATGAATACCTGGAGCAGCGTTTTGATCTCAAGACACGGGCCTTAACAGCCTTTCTTTTCCTGATACAGCGGGGCTTGTCTACAGGCATAACCATTTATGCACCTTCTATTATTCTGTCTACTATTTTAGATATCAACACTACTTATACTACTTTGTTCATCGGTAGTTTGGTGGTATGCTATACCGTATATGGTGGCACAAAGGCCGTTTCTTATACACAGATGCTGCAAATGAGCATTATTTTCTGTGGTCTGTTTGCTGCGGGTGTGATGGTAGTACATTTACTACCTGCCGATATAGGCTTTGGCAGGGCGATCAGCATTGCAGGTAAAATGGGCAGGGCCAATGCCATTGATTTTAAACTCGATCTTAACAACCAGTATACCGTATGGACGGGACTGATAGGAGGGTTCTTTTTGCAATTGTCTTATTTCGGAACAGACCAGAGTCAGGTGGGGAGGTATTTGTCGGGCGCTTCCATCAGTCAGAGCAGGCTGGGGCTTTTAATGAACGGTTTGGTAAAGATACCCATGCAATTTCTGATATTGCTAATAGGTGTGCTTGTCTTTACGTTTTATCAGTATAACCGCCCACCGATATTCTTCAACAGTTTTGAACTGAATAAACTGGAAAAAAGTAAGTATGCACCCGAATTGAGTGTGATCAAAGCTGATTTCGAAAAAGCATTTGAAGAGAAACAAGTGGTGGTAGAACAAATGAATGTGGCGCTTGAACAGGATGATCAAGCGATGATCAATGCGCATAGAAAGACCTTACAAGTTGCTGATGAAAAGGAAAAGTCCATCAGGACTAAGGTTACAGACCTCATGGTAAAGAATGATGAACATGCGAATACCAAGGACAATAACTACATATTTTTGAGTTTTGTGACCCAATATCTGCCACAGGGACTTATAGGCTTATTGATAGCCATAATCTTTCTGGCTTCTATGGGTTCAACGGCAAGCGCATTAAATTCATTGGCGTCTACTACGGTGATAGATATATACAAGCGGCTGATCAAGAAGGATGCTTCAGACCATCAATACTTACAGGCTTCCAGAATTGCGACGGTATTTTGGGGAGTAATATGTATCGTTATGGCACTGTATGCCAGTAAAATTGGAAATCTGCTGGAGGCGGTCAATATTTTAGGTTCCTATGTCTACGGAACTATACTGGGTGTCTTTCTGGTGGCGTTCTATGTGCGCCATGTAAATGGCAGGGCTGTGTTTTTTGCGGCTTTAGCGGCAGAGATGCTGGTGATAGTGATCGGTCAGCTGGAACTGGTAGCTTATTTATGGCTCAATGTGATAGGTTGTATGCTGGTGGTGGTGTTTTCAGTCATTATCCAGAAACTCCTGAGAAAACAGCGCATTACCATTCAATAAAAAAGCAGGTATTGTGGGTCGACATGCAAAGATTTTCCCTTCCGAAATGCTTTGAGGAGACGAACAGTACCTGCTTTTTTTTAACAATACTTTTATTTTTTAGCTTCCGCGATCAATGCGGTATTTAACCTGATGTACTCAGGGTTTTTAATCTCTGTAGCAATCTTCAATCCCTCTTCAGCTGTTTGTGCTGCACCTTTCTTATCACCCATTTTCAGTTGCAAACGGCCCTTCCAAAGTTTTACCCAAGGCTGGTTAGTATTGTTAGCATCAGCAGCGTTCATCCATTCCAATGCCTTGTTTAAGTCCTTGCCGTTTTCAAAATAATACTGAGCGGCCTGGAAATATGGCTTTTTCTCACCTTTCATCGCCTCATCAATGCCGGCCATAACTTTTGAGTCTACCTCTGTAGCAAGTGATATATTCAGTGCAGTATTCTCCCACATCAGCTGCAGTTTGGCAGCAGTAGGAAAGACATCGGCAAACTGGATAGTGAATGTTTCCACCTTGCTGTTTGTTTTAACTGGCTTTATTTTAAAACGCAGTACATCATCACTTTCTTTGTAAGTATATGCTCCCCACTGCTGAGCACCCTTACTTATGATTACTGTCCATTCGTTTTGTCCGGGAATGGTAAACAGGCCGTACTCTCCTGCAGCCAGGTCCTGACCTTCAATTTTAACGGCTTCAGTCAAGCTGATAACCGTTGCCGAATTTGCTCCCGTACGCCAAACAGCCCCATAAGGCTCCAGGCCACCAAAGATCTTGCGCCCTTTCACATTCGGACGTGAATAAGTTACCGAAATTTTTCCCAGGCCAAAGTTCTGAGAAATAGTTTGAGTGGAACTGGCTGCGGGCATTTTTAATCCCTGGGCTTTCAGTTCTGATTGCAATGTCACCACCAGTGCAATTAGTGGTAAAGTCTTTAAAATAGATTTCATAATATTTTGAATTGAATTAAGTTTTGTTGTCGCTAAATTACAGTAATCTTCCATAAATTCGCCATTATGGTAAATCTTCGTTTCTGTTATCTTACGTTCATCATCTTTCTTTTCTCCTGTTCAGGAGCGAAATATGCATCTGGCCCCAGTTTAGAAGTAGGTGTTTCAAAAGAACTGGCTGCCTACCGGAAATCAGTGATCAGTCATATAAATTACAAACTGGAACTTGATATTCCCGGAGAAAAAGAAACCGCAATAACTGCCGCTGAGGTCCTTACATTTCAGCTTAAGGCCAACGCCAATCCGCTGCAACTGGACTTTAGAGAAGACAGTAAGCGTATAAAGGCAATTGACGTAAACGGACAGGCTACAACAATAAACAACGATAGTGAGCACCTGGTAATCGATACAAAATACCTTAAGGAAGGACAAAATACTATTGAGATTAAATTTGACGCCGGCAATGGTGCCCTGAACAGAAATGAAGACTATTTGTATACACTGTTTGTGCCCGACAGGGCCAGGACTGTATTTCCTTGTTTTGACCAGCCTGATTTGAAGGCTACTTATACGCTCACTTTAAAAGTGCCGGGCGACTGGAAGGCACTGGCTAACGGAGCATTAAAAGATGCTGTGGTAATAAATGGTAGAAAAACCTATCATTTCAATACTTCTGATACATTAAGTACTTATCTGTTTGCTTTCGCAGCAGGGAAGTTTGAACTAGCGACCGGAAATACAGGTAATATGAAGGCAGATTTTCTATACCGTGAAACAGATACAGCAAAGATAAAGAACAGTGTAAATGAAGTGTTTAAGATTCATAATGAGGCGTTAACCTATTTAGCAGATTGGACTGGAATTTCCTACCCCTTCCAGAAGTTTGGATTTGTGGCTATTCCCGACTATCAGTTTGGGGGTATGGAGCATCCCGGAGCCATTCAGTACAAGGCCTCTGCATTATTTCTGGATGGTGGCGCTACCAAAGACCAGCTGAATGCGAGAAGTAACCTCATCTCGCACGAAACTGCACATATGTGGTTCGGGGATCTTGTGACCATGAACTGGTTTACGGATGTATGGATGAAAGAGGTGTTCGCCAATTTTATGGCTGATAAGAGTACCGAAGTGAATACAGGAAAAGAGGTGTTTGACCTTAAGTTTTTGGTAGACCATTTTCCGCTTGCTTATGGCATAGACCGGACTACAGGCGCCAATCCCATTAGGCAGGACCTCGACAACCTTAAAGACGCAGGGACTATGTATGGCAACATCATTTATCATAAGGCGCCGATCATGATGAGGCAACTGGAAAGGCTGATGGGCAAGGACAAATTTCAACAGGGCGTAAGGGAATACCTGAAGAAATTTGCCAATGGTAATGCTTCCTGGCCAGACCTGATCACAATCCTGGATAAACATACTACAGCAGACTTGCAGCAATGGAATACCGTTTGGGTCAATGAACCCGGTAGACCGGTGGTAGATTATGAGATCAAAAAAACCGGCAATAAAATAGATAGATTCATCATCACACAGAAACCTGAATATGGAACCAAAAGGATCTGGCCGCAGTTTTTCGAAATTACACTTTTCTATCCCGACGGTCAGAAGGAGCTGACAGTTAACCTGAATGCAGCGTCGATAGAACTGAAAGAAGCAGAAGGAATGGAAGTGCCGTTATTTGTGCTGTTCAATTCTTCCGGTCAGGGATACGGGCTATGGCCATTGGATGAAGGGATGTTTGACCAGATATATTCGATAGAAAAACCTTTAGGTCGTGCTTCTGCTTACATTTCACTCTATGAAAATATGCTGAATGGACGTTCAATAAAGCCCAAAGCGTTACTGGATCTTTTTGTCGACGGGCTGCAAAAAGAAAATGAGGAACTAAATCTTAAACTGATCACCAATTACATCAGTACCATTTACTGGGAATTTATTCCTAAAGCAATACGGGAAGAATCTGTCGCCGGTCTGGAGAATTCCTTATGGACAGCGATGCAAAAGCATACCCTGTCCAATCACAAAAAGCTGTTGTTTAAGACTTATCAGGATATCTATGTATCAGATGAAGGAAGAAATAGACTATATGCGATTTGGAATACACAAAAGACTCCTGAGGGCTTAAAGCTTACAGAAGATGACTTTACCTCGCTTGCTTTCTCTCTGGCGCTTAGAGATGATAAAGACCCTGCGATCTTAACAAAACAATTGGAAAAAATCAGCAATGCCGACAGGAAAAAGAGATTCGAGTTTATCATGCCAGCCGTTTCTTCAGACGTTAAAGAACGCGATGCTTTTTTTAAAAGTCTTGAACTTAAGGCAAACCGCGAAAAAGAAGCTAATGTAGGAGCCGCACTCTATTATCTGCACCATCCGCTAAGGCAAGCAAGCGCTATAAAATATCTGCCTAAAAGCCTGGATATGCTAACAGAAATACAGACTACCGGTGATATCTTTTTCCCTCAGAACTGGTTGCAGTCTACATTTGGCTATTACCAGAGTAAAGAGGCAGTCAAGGTAGTACAGGACTTCTTAAAGAATAATCCAAAATATAATCCTAAGCTGAAAGCAAAGATACTGCAGACTGCAGACAACCTTTTGAGGGCTGAAAGACTTCTGGTGCAATAGCAGTTTAGTTGCTGAGTTCGGCATAAGTAATGTCGAAAGTTTGTTTACCCGTGGTATCTTCTATCACCATCCGGGAAGGGTAATCATCGATATTATAGAGATAACTGTAAGTAATTTGCGCATTCGGGATCTTGGTGTTTTTACAACTCAGCCAATTGTTGGAAGCAGGAGAAAAAATAGGGTATGCTGTTTCCAGGAAAAGTAATTGGGAATGTAACACATTTTTGAAAATACCATTTTTGTTATCGTAGGAATACTCAACCACGCTGGCTTTACCTTGTTGATCTGTCAGCTTTAATTCAGATAAATTTCCCAAGGCAGAATAAGACATCACGCTTTCCAGGATAAATTCATTTGCCGCATTGTAGTCCTTGATATTGACCAGCTGACCCACTGTATTGTAGCTGAGCATATAATTGCCGGTAGGAACGTCAACCCTTCCAAAAGAATCAAATGAATGTACCTTTGTTGCCCTCTTATCAGACAGTATGAAATCTGCGTAATGGTAAAGCACATTGTCTTTAAATCGCTCCACTCGATAGTAAGTGGGTTTATAAGTAATTAAAATATGGCTTTTATCTGTACTGCTGATCTTTGTCAGCAATGCTGTCCCCGGCTGATAGTCGAGTGTTAATGTTAGCTTATCAGATTTTAATTTAACAGGTAATAAAACCTTTTTTAAACCAGTTTCATCCGGCGGCACAATTTCAGTTTCTTCCTGCTTCGGCAGTTTCTTGCAGGAAACACAGATGATAAATAGAGGAATGAAAAATAGTGCTGTATTATTGACTTTCATCATTTAAATATTTGATTACTATTGTTGGCAATATTAATCAATAATTACCTTAAAGCAAATAAAATTACTAATTTATTATTTTTAAATATCTTGTTGTGATATTAAATATTTTTGTATTTAACCCAAGCTTCTGAGAAAAAATCCAAATAATTTCATTTAATACTTGAATAAATCGTCTCCGGAATGGCGATTTACACTTACTTTTGTAGCGTAATCTTTTTTGCGCTTCACGTTTATTTTGCTTCATAATATGGACGATTTTTTAGCTGCCCGCCTCCAGATGGCCTTTTCATTAGGCTTCCACATTGTATTTGCCTGTATTGGAATGGTAATGCCTTTTTTTATGACCGTAGCACATTTTTACTGGCTCAGAACCAAGAAAGCAGTCTTTAAAGATATAACAAAGGCCTGGAGCAAGGGTGTAGCGATTTTCTTTGCGACTGGTGCAGTGTCGGGTACTGTATTGTCTTTCGAGCTGGGTCTCTTATGGCCTGCCTTTATGGAACACGCAGGCCCTATATTTGGAATGCCGTTTTCTTTGGAGGGGACGGCATTTTTTATTGAAGCCATCGCACTTGGTTTTTATTTGTATGGCTGGGGTAAGCTGCATCCCTGGTTTCACTGGGCTACAGGTGTGGTAGTGGGTATCAGCGGATTGCTGTCGGGGATATTGGTAGTAGCGGCCAATGCCTGGATGAACAGTCCTGCGGGATTTGATTACGTAGATGGAAAATATCTGAACATTGATCCTATAAAGGCAATGTTCAACGACGCATGGTTTTCACAGGCATTGCATATGTCGATAGCAGCATTCGTATCCACCGGATTTGCTGTGGCCGGGGTGCATGCATTAATGATACTTCGGGGAAGGAATGTGGCTTTCCATAGCAAGGCTTTTAAGATTGCTGCCATATTTGGTACAGTTGCGGCTTGCCTGCAGCCCATCAGTGGAGATATTTCTGCAAAGGATGTGGCAGAGCGGCAGCCTGCAAAACTGGCGGCCATGGAAGCCCATTTTCATACAGAGCGAAATGCGGCATTGATTATAGGCGGTATACCGGATACAGCCAACAAAAAGGTCGATTATGCGATCAAGATACCGGGCTTACTGAGTTTTATGGCCAAAGGGGATGTAAATGCAGAAGTAACCGGATTGGATAAGATACCTACACAGGACCAGCCTCCAATTGCCATTACACATTACGCGTTTCAGATCATGGTAGGTCTGGGTATGGTTATGGTACTGATTGCTTTGCTGTATTTCTTTGCTTTGTGGAAGAAGAAGCGCTGGCAGGACAGCCGATGGCTTTTAAAGCTTTTTGTACTGGCTACCCCGTTGGGCTTTATCGCGCTGGAAGCAGGCTGGACCGTCACGGAAGTAGGCAGACAACCCTGGATCATTCATGGCGTGATGCGTACAGCAGATGCCGTTACGCCAATGCCGGGCATCGCTTATTCTTTTTATCTGTTTACCGCCATCTATATCTCTCTGGCAGTAATAGTAAGCTTACTGTTATACAGACAGATCACGATGGTAAGCAAATTATACGATTCATCCTCAAATACTAATAGCTAAAGTCATGATATACGTTGTGATCGTTTTCCTGTGGACCTCCATCTTATTGTACATCCTGCTTGGCGGGGCAGACTTCGGTGCCGGTATCATAGAGCTGTTTACCTCCAGGGCCAACAGGCCTAAAACACGAAAGACCATGTACAATGCAATTGGTCCGATCTGGGAGGCCAATCATATGTGGCTCATCATTGCTGTCGTGATACTGTTCGTAGGATTTCCAAAAATATATACTACCATTTCCGTTTACCTGCATATTCCATTGGTGGGGATGCTCCTGGGTATCATCGCGAGGGGCACTGCTTTTGTATTCAGGAATTATGACGCAGTCAAAGACGACATGCAAAAGATTTATACACCGATATTTGTGTATTCCAGTCTGATCACTCCATTTTTCCTTGGGATCATTGCAGCCAGTGCGGTATCAGGACAGATCGATCCGGCTGCAGCCGATTTTTTGTCGGCCTATGTGTTCAGCTGGCTTAGCTGGTTTTCTATAGCTGTAGGTCTGTTTACCGTAAGTATCTGCGGTTTTCTTGCCACCATATTTATCATCGGACAAGCAGATGAGGGTGCAGACAGGGAGCACTTTGTAAGGAAAGCGCGGCGGGTGATCTTTGTGGTCATGTTTAGCGGATTGCTGGTCTTTATAGCGGCCGGTTATGAAGGCATCCCCGTCTTGAACTGGATCTTTGGCGACTGGCCCGGTATTGCAGCCATCATTGCAGCAAGTATCTCGTTAGGGATTATGTTTTTTGTACTTGGCCGCAACAAGCCGATTTTCCTGCGTCTGCTTGCAGGTTTTCAGGTTACCATGATTCTTTTTGCAGCTACTTATACCCACTTCCCTAAAATTGTATTGCTAAAGAATGGCACAGACCTTTCTTTATTGATGCATCAGGGGCAGGCAAAAACGATAGACACGCTTGGTTATGCATTATTGATCGGGAGCTTATTTATTTTGCCGGCACTCGTTTACCTGATCTATATTTTTCAGCGTAAAAAGGATTTTTAGAATAACTACATTCTTCCTTTTTGGCTCTGTGTTCGCTCTCTGTTCGCTATTGGTAGAGGGTTGCGTGAGGTTATGTAAAGGGTTGGTTCGGTCGCCTGGCTGTCAACCCTTAGCGTTATGTTTAGCAATCCTTACTGTAGACCCTGGAAGAATCGAATGCATAATGACTTGTCTAGTCCTGGAATAGAACTTAACATATCCTGATTACGGATTACATACTATTTCATCCCGAATATAGCAATGCATTTTGTTGTTTTCGTCTAATGTTTAATTGAATACTTCATGCAAATCCACGGATATTCTATTGGTATACGTTCCTAAAACTGTAGCTTTGATTGTTTAATATATGAAAAAGCTCATTTTTCTCTATTTTTTTTTCTGTCTTTGCTTTGGCTCTTACGCCCAAAATGACGGAGTAACTTTTAAATCGACCGACGAAGCATTGCAGATCGCATTTGGCCGGGCCAAAGAAATGGCTTTGAGTTATAAAGGAAAGCCCTCTGATCCCGTTGGGCCGTGGTATGAATCTGCGCTGCCACCAAGATCTGCATTCTGCATGCGGGATGTTGCACATCAGAGCATCGGAGGAGAGATTCTGGGTTTAAGTAAGGAGAATAAAAATATGCTAAGGCTTTTTGTCAATAACATATCTGAATCTAAGGACTGGTGTTCTTACTGGGAGATCAACCACTTGGGGAAGCCAGCTGTGGAAGATTATCGTAATGATAAGGAGTTCTGGTATAACCTGAATGCTAATTTTGATATTCTGAATACCGGCTGGAAGCTATATTTATGGACAGGAGATGAAGAATATATTAAAGGTGCAGGTTTTGAGAATTTTTATGAAAAATCGGTTACTGACTATATTGGCCGCTGGGTGCTCCAGGTAGATTCCCTGCTTAGCCGGCCGACGCATCCAAATGCGCCTATGCCTTTTAATGATGAAGATTCTTTTCATAGATGCCGTGGTTTACCTTCTTATTCAGAAGGTGTTCCCAACATTAAAATGGGGGTTGACCTGGTTGGGGCAATATACAGGGGACTGATGTCGTATGCTTCAATTCTCGATGTGAAGGGTCAGCATAACAAGGCAAAGCTGTTTAAAGAAAAAGCTGTCGGCTATCAGAAAAGCATAGATGCTTTTTGGTGGAATGATACAGTTTCCCGATACCATACTTTTTATTCTAACGATGATAAGTTCGGTATGGAAGAAGGGGAAACTTTTCTGCTTTGGTTTGATGCATTGAAAGAAGGGGAACGAAAACAAAAAACCATACAACATTTATTGTCGAAGGACTGGAATATAGAAAATCTGTCGTACTTTCCTTTGATCATGTATCAGAATGGAAAACCAGAAAAGGCTTACGATTATTTGCTACATCTGACTGATCCGACCACGAGCCGGAGAGAATATCCTGAAGTTTCTTTTGGTGTAATCAAAGGTTTTGTAGAAGGATTAATGGGGGTTGAGGCCGACGCAAGACTTGATCAGGTAACAACATTACACCGTGGAAAACCTGCGACCACTTCTGAATTGAGAGATCTGCCTGTATTGAAGACATTGATCACAATAAAACACGAAGGAAATAAAGCAACAACGCTGATCAACAAGGGAGAAAAGCAAATATTGTGGCAGCCTAAATTCTTAAATGACATAGGAAAAATAATTACCAGGAAAGCTGTTTGGGTAAAACCAGCAAGCTCATTGACAGTGAAAGCCAACTAAATAACCCGGCTGGCTGATTAACACTCGTAAATAGCCCTGCATCTTGCGGAAAACTGGAAAAAGCATTGTAACATTTGAAAGACAAATTAAAAACTTAAACGGGTGGATTAAACCTAACCGGATATTAGCTGTCATAAACAAAAGGCATAGATTTATGACAATTTGTTCAGATATGAAAACGAGATTTTTTAAAATTACCATACCTACCCTGTTACTTGCAGGCTTTGGACTAAACGCACAGGCACAAAAGGTTACCGAACTGCAGGAGGTGAGCATATCTGCTCCGCATTCAATTAAAGTTGACGGCAAGAATTTTGAATGGGAAGGGGTCAGTTTTTCGGAAAATAAACGAACCAATATCTCCTATCTGATATGTAATGATGATAAAAATCTTTATTTGGTTGTAAAATCTAAAGATATTGGTAATAATACAAAGATCATGGCCGGCGGCATTACTTTCTCTGTAAACCCTGATGGAAAAAAGAAAGAAAAAGAGAGTATTGCACTGACTTATCCGCTGGTAAACCGCGGAAATGTAAGAGGTGGGGGTGATCGCAGGGCTATGATGAGGATGGGTGGTGGAGCATCTGGCGGCGGCACTACTTCTGTGAAACAAAGAGATTCGATGATGGCCGCTATGCAAAAAACCCAACTTTCGCAAGTTAAGGAAATCAAAATCAGCCGATTTAAAAATACTGCTGATACCCTTGTTTCTATCTATAACGAATATGGAATTAAAGCCTTTGGAAATATAGAGAAAGACAATAGCTTTTTCTACGAAATGGCAATTCCACTTGAAGCGCTTGGACTTACCAAAGACTCTTCCAAGGAGTTTGCTTATAATATTAAATTGAATGGACTTCAACTACCCGGATTAGATGGAGGAGGATTTGGCGGCGGTGGCGGCAACAGAGGCGGCGGTGGTGGTGGTGGCAATAGAGGCGGTGGTGGCGGAGGTAACTTCGGTCCTCCCAGAGGTGGTGGTATTGATTTTCAGTCTTTAATGAGTCCGACAGATTTTTGGGGCAAGTATGCATTGGTTGCGAAATAATCTATCGGCTTTCATTATCTAAATAAACACACAACTCAATATTACACACAAATGAATCAAACTTACCAGGTCAGGGCTATCAGGCTGAACCCAATTCTTAATGCCTGCTATTTAAGGCAGTTGATAACAACTGCCACGCTTATATTTCTGGTATTTTTAAGTATACTTGCCTCTGCTCAGGACAGACCTAAGCAAGATCCTCCGCCTCCACTCCCTACACGGGAAATAAGTGGTATTGTCAAAGATAGTACCGACCTCGGGGTCATTGGGGCTACTGTGAGCCTTACTTCTGAAAAGGATACATTAAAAGCGAGTACTAATAACGATGGTATATTTGTATTTAAGAACGTAAAATCGGCTACTTATACTATTCTCGTGACCAGTATCGGTTACACCAATACGCCCCCTATGCGCTTTAAGCAAAATGATCTGCTTCCGCGGATTGTAATGGACCCAATCGTACTAAAGGAGGAATCAAATACTTTAAATACAGTGGTAATAGACGGAACACCATCCATTACTTACAAAACGGATACCGTGGAATATAAGGCAAGTGACTATGTGGTAAGGGCCAATTCCACGGTGGATGAATTACTGAAAAAGATGGAAGGCATGGAAGTTGGTACGGATGGTTCTCTGGTCCACCAGGGACAGGAAGTGACTAAGGCTAAACTGAACGGTAAGGAATACCTGGGAGGAGACCTTGCAAATGCCATTAAGAATCTGCCGGCAGAAATAGTAGATAAAATACAGATTGTGGATGATTATGGCGATCAGGCTGCACGTACAGGGATTAAAGACGGTGAAGCGACTAAGACATTAAACATAACTACCAGAACAGATAAGTCTGTGGGTAATATGGTAAATCTAAATGGTGCCGCGGGCAACAATGACCGCTATGAGGCAGGTTTGTTTTCCACGCGCATCAATGGCAATCAGCAGATTGGCCTGAATGGTAATTTCAGGAATACCATCAACGGTGTGGCTGGCAGCGGTGGAAATGAAGGTGGTGGAAGAGGCCAGGGCGGTGGTGGACAGACTGGCGGTGGAGGTAGCGGTGGTACCACTACTTCAGGAAACGGTTCTTTCAGTTTGCGCGAAAGGCTTGGTAAAAAAATAGAAATGAACTTAAACTATGACTACAGGGCTACAGATGTAAATGCATTAAATAACAGTACCTCGTTGAATAACAGTTCACTCGGCGAGACTTTTACAACAAGCGACAGTGAGAGTAATAATAATAACAAAAACCACGGTTTTAAACTGGAACTAGAAGCCGAACTTGATACCAGCAATTTCTTAAGATTCATACCTACGTTGCGATATACTTCTTCTGCAACCGGCCGGTTTTCAAATAATACACAGAGAGGTTTGATTATGCAGGACCGCGTTACGAATAATAATACGACCAATACGAGACCTGAACTTGGTGCCTCAATATTTTATCAGCATACTTTCGGAAATAAAAGAAGGAATTTTTCTGTACAAGCCGACTTAAACAGCAATGACTATAGGGCTGACCAGCAACAGGATCAGGACATCATTTATTATGCAAGTGATGCAGAGACCATACAAAAAGATTCGGCAGTAAACAGGATAATTGCCCGTAAGAACCTTCAGGACAATTACAGGGGAAGCATGACCTATGCTGAACCATTGTCGACCAATACCCAGCTTGAATTTAATGCGCAGGTAAACTATAATGGCTATGACAACAGTGCTACCACAAGAAACATAACTCCATCGGGATTCTCGCAGGTAATTGATTCCCTAAGTAATATTTATGCCTATTCATTTACACAGGGACGTTTTGCAGTAAACTTTCGTTATGGCTTGAGCAGCATGTCTAAATTCAGGTTTTCATTGGGGGTAACTGCAGTGCCTGCAGTACTGTCTGGTACTAAAGTGAGCCTGGGTACTACTACCAATAGAAAGAGCTTAAATACAATCCCGATTGCCCGTTTTGAATATTTGTGGTCCAGACAACATAAGATTTCCTTCAATTATTCAGGAAATGCTCAGGAACCTTCTTTTGATCAGATCCAGCCAGTGAGAGATGTAACGAATCCGCAAAATCCAATAATAGGTAATCCAAATTTGTTGGCTACTTTCAATCACTCCATCAGAGGTGATTATAACAATTATATAGCCAATGCTAAACTGAATTATTCATTCAATATGAACTATTCATTTACGGATAATGCAGTAATCAGGAATAATGTGGAGGTAGAAGACCTGAGTGTAAGGACAAGTCCTTCTGACAAGCCTGTATATATCACAGAAACCAGGTTTCAGAATATAGGTGGTTCTCGTCGTTTTGATGCAAACTACTCGGTCAGCAAGCAGCTGGACAATAGAAAGTATAACCTGTCTTTAAGTGGAAGGGTCAATCTTGATCACCGTTTGTCAATGACCAACAATCAGTTGAACGTAAATGATGTGCAGACCTTTATCCAGCGTTTTGGTCCAAGAATTAACCCGGTGGAATGGTTTGAAGTGAATCCTTATGTATCTTATAATTATACTAAGTCGGTCAACTCGCTGCCGAATTTCAGAAATACCGAGACAAATACGCTTGCGCTGAACATAGATGGCAGAATGTATATTGGAGAAACCTATCTGTTAGGTTATAGTGCGAGTAAAAACTACGTAACTGGTATCGACGCAAACGTAACCAGCAACCCTTTTGTAATGAACCTTTATGCTGAAAAGGAAGTGTTTAACCGCAGAGGCAAGATCTCGCTTCAGGCATTTGATTTATTCAACCAGAATAATTTTGTGAGCCGTGATTTCAATGACAATGGTGGTTATACTGATACCAAATCCAATGCATTGAGCAGGTACTTTATGCTGCGATTAAGCATGCGCCTGCAAAAATGGACCGGTGCACAGCCACGCGGGGGAGGAGATATGAGACGCAGAGGCGACGGTAGTTTTTATTAACCAGCACCTTTATTTATAATATTAATGGAAAATCCGTAATTTGGGCAACAACCAAATACGGATTTTTCTTTTAGCCCTATTATGAGTAAAACCCTGATAGCCATTTTCCTTCTTTTTTCTTCATTTTTAGACAGCATTGCCCAGATTGGTACGCCCCAAATAATTAATTATAACAGGGACGAGTACAAAGGCGGTCTTCAAAATTGGGATGTGGCACAGGATAAATCCGGAAGAATGTATTTCGGTAATAACGAAGGGCTATTGGCATTCAACGGACAGTTTTGGGACCGATACCGGCTTCCTAATCTTACTTCGGTAAGATCAGTAGAAATTGATGAAGAGAATAGAATTTTCGTAGGCGGACAAGACGAGATAGGGTATTTTTTTCCTGACAAAAGAGGATTACTGCAGTACCATTCCCTAACCTCACTCATTCCTCAGAAATATAGAAAATTTGCAGATGTATGGAATGTTTGCATCTCTGAAAAGCAAGTGTTTTTTAGGGCCTTCAATGTGATATTGCTCTATAAGGACGGAATAATCAAGACCTACAAGGCTGAGGTGGGCTGGGATTTTGTTGGAAAGGGCATTGGGCTGGTTTTTGCGCAGTCCAGGGGACGAGGATTGAAAGTTTATGATCAGGGGATTTGGAAGCAGTACTGTGATGATCCTGTGTTGAGGAGTTCAGCAGTCACTTCCATCGTGGAGTATCACAAGGATACGCTACTGGTCTCTACCCTGAAATCGGGATTGTTTTTGTTGCACAAAGGCGAGCTATTTCCTAAAAAAACCGGTCTTGACGCTACATTTTACAATGACAGGGTATATTTCGTTCAGAAGCTGGACAAGGACAGGTTCGTCGTGGGCACAACCTCAGGAGGAATTTTTATAATTAATAAATCAGGAGTTTCCTTACAGGAATACAAGTATAAGGATGGTCTGCAAAGTAGCAATGTGCGGGCATGCTACACAGATAAAGATAAAAATCTCTGGCTGGCGCTGGATGACGGGATAGATTTCATCGCAATAAATAGCCCGGTAACTACTGTTTTTCCTGACAAAACAAAACAGACTACTTCCTATGCAATACGCGTATTTGGTGACAAGCTGTACATTGGGACCGCCAATGGTCTGTATGCTGCAAATGTGGATTCCAAAATAGCAGATCTCAGTGATTCAAAAGGCTCTTTTAAAGAGGTAAAACATACGAAGGGTCAGGTGTGGAATCTGAATGAACTGAACAATCAGTTGTTGATGGGGCATGAGGATGGCTTTTTCACGATTGATAATTATGAGGCCCGCAAGGTTAATGCAATGCCAGGTACCTGGCTATTCGAGCCAGTTTCTGATGTATTTCCATCAAATGAAATCATTGCTGGCACCTATCTGGGATTGCAGCACATCAAATTTGAAAACGGTAAATTTTATGACAAGGGAAAGGTCACAGGAATAGCAGAATCGCTAAGATTCATAGTTTTTGACGGGGAAAACCATCTATGGGCATCGCACCCATATCATGGTGTATTCAAAATCGAATTATCTGCCGATAAGCGGTCAGTTAGTAAATATTCCCTGTTTACAAAGCAAGACGGACTACCCTCTCATCTATATAACTATGTATTTAAGGTTAAAAATAGAATTGTAGTGGCTACTGAAAATGGAGTGTACGAATATGATGCCCTCAAAAACCGGTTTATTCAATTTCAATTGATTAATCAGACACTTAAAGGGATGTCTATTCAATACCTAAAGGAAGATCCAAATGGAAATTTGTGGTTTGTATCTAATAAGCGGGTGGGCGTTCTTGATTTTATGAGACCTGCTGGCGGCAAGCCGTATTCCCTCAATTACCTTTCTCAACTCGATGGCAAAGTTGTTGGAGGCTTTGAATCCATTTATTATTTGAATGATGAGAATGTTTTTATTGGAGCCAATAACGGAGCGTATCACATAAACTACGCAAAATACCTGGCAAATATATCCAGACCTGATATGCTGATAGGGTCTGTTAAGTTATTTGGAAAAAAGGACAGTCTGATCTTTGGCGGGTATTTTGTTAAAGACAGTAAAATCATTGATAAGCAGGATGTAACGACTCTGATGGAGCTGGCACATGAATTTAATTCCATGCATTTTGAGTATGCCTCCACTTCCTTTGAGTTTCAAAAGAACATCCAATACAGTTACCAGCTGGAGGGCTTTGATAAGAAATGGTCGCCATGGGGACAAAAAACGGAAAAGGATTATACAAACCTTTCTGCTGGCAGTTACATTTTCAAAGTAAAGTCCAGGAATAACCTGGGGAATGAATCTTTGGCGGCAAGTTATGCTTTCAGAATCTTACCACCATGGTATCAGACGATCTGGATGTACATGTTTTATATGATGTGCACCTTTATGATTCTTTACCTGGTATTTAAATGGCAGAAGAAAAAGCATCTTAAAGCTCAGGAACGTTTGAGTTACCTCCATCAGTTGGAGATGGACCGCACAGAGCAGGAAATCGTCAGACTAAAGTATGAAAAGCTTGAAGCTGATGTCAATTACAAGAACAGGGAACTGTCTACTATGACCATGCACCTTGTGCAAAGAGGAAAAGTATTGGCAAAGATCAAAGAGGTGATTTCTACTGTGCTAAAAAATCACGATATCAATGATAGCTCACCCAGCTTCCGGCACCTGATCAGATTAATAAGGGATGTGGAGAAAAGCGATGAGGACTGGGATAATTTTACCATGCATTTTACCAACGTAAACGCCAACTTTTTCAACGAACTCAAAGACAAATTTTCGGATCTAACCCCAAATGAACTCAAGCTTTCTGCATATCTAAAAATGAATCTTTCTACCAAGGAGATAGCGCAGCTAATGAATATAACCATCAAGGCCGTCGAGGTGGGCCGTTACAGGTTAAGAAAGAAGCTTCATCTTCAACCTGAGATAAATTTATTCGAGTTCCTAAATGCCATTTCACGATTAGCAGAAGGAAGACAAATTAAATAGATTGATTAATAGTGTATTACATTATTTTGTAGGGGTAATGTAGGGTCTGTGTTTTCAATTTTTTAGGAAATGATCCTTGATTGTAGGGTTTGTGTAGGGGAGGTGTTTTGTACAACAATAACAATAGGCTTATAGCTTTGATACTGTTGAAACCTAATGGTAACAACGTAAATAACCAAATACTAAATCCTAAAACTTATTGTATGAGCAAAAGAATTACACAAATTTTTCTGATCGCAATTATGCTGATGTTACCTGCCGCTATGATGGCGCAGACCGTTAATGTAACTGGAAAAATCACAGATCAGTCAGATGGGACTCCATTGCCGGGGGTCACTATTAAAGTACAAGGCACTAACATTGGAACGTCAACAGACGCCTCAGGGAATTTTTCGATCCAGGTCGCCATCGGGGCAAAGCTGGTGATATCATCAGTCGGCATGATTATGAAAACGATTTCAGTAACCTCTCCCGGCCCACTCGAGATCAAGATGGCTCAAGATGCGGAAGCATTGGGCGAAGTGGTGGTAGTAGGGTATGGCACCCAGAAGAAAAGCGTAGTAACAGGTGCAATATCTAGTGTAAAGGCCGCTGATCTGGATAACCAGCCTGTGACAAGAATTGAACAGTCATTGCAGGGACGAACATCAGGTCTTACAATAGCTTCTAATTCAGGCCAGCCAGGTGCGGCTTCTACGGTGCGATTGAGGGGTTTTACCTCTTTTGGTAATGGCAAAAATGAGCCTCTTTGGGTGGTAGATGGTGTGGTGATCGACAATGGTGGTATAGGCTATCTCAATCAGGATGATATTGAATCACTGGAAGTATTAAAGGATGCTGCATCGGCCGCCATCTACGGTACACGCGCGGCCGCAGGAGTTATTCTCATCACAACCAAAAAAGGAAAAGCAGGTGCTATTGACATCAATTACAGTAACTATTTCGGCACTCAGGCACCGGCAAAAAAACTGGACCTCCTAAATGCTACCCAGTACGCTACGCTGAGGAACCAGGCATTCTCCAATAATGCAGCTAATGCGGGTAAACCACTGCCTTTTCCGGATGCTGCCTCACTGGGTGAGGGAACTGACTGGCAGGATATTGCATTCAATAACAGTGCTAACAAGCAAATTCATGAGTTTAATGTAAGTGGTGGAAATGAGAAAGTTACTTTCTTCAGTTCATTTTCTTACTATGACATTGAAGGAATTGTGGCATCGCCTATTTCTAAAGCCAACCGCGCAAATGTGAGGATCAACTCTACTTACAAACCTGCCAAATGGATCAGTTTTGGAGAGAATCTGGGCTACGCACACGGCGTGAACAGTGGCGTTGGAGAGACCAACCGTGAGTACGGGGGTGTATTAAGTTCGGCTATAAACCTGGATCCGATTACTCCGGCAATCATAACCGATCCGGCTAGCCAAGCGGCATTTTTTCCTGCCGCACCGATTGGTGGTGCCCCCGCCTCTGCTGCTTACAAAGCTGCACTAAGAGATTCTCAGGGCCGTTTTTATGGCGTTTCTCCATATGTAGCCAATGAGATGAGAAATCCACTTGCCTACATACAAAGCAGGTTAGGCAATTATGGCTGGGACCATAACATTATCGGAAATGTTTTCCTGGATCTGGAACCAATAAAAGGGCTTAAGTTTCATTCTTCTTTAGGTACTAAACTTTCATTTTATGGAGGCGACTCGTTTAATCCGACCACGTATTTTAATACTTCGTCATCTATTCAGCCCAATTCATTTCAGCGGGTAAACAACTACCTGATCAATTGGAATCTGGAAAATACACTTTCCTATAACCATGTATATAATAAGCACAATATTACTTTACTAGTGGGCCATGGTGAATACAAAGACAATAATGCCCGGGGTACCACTGTTACATATTCTAACATTCCGGCTACAAGATTTAACGAGGCATCTTTCCGTTTCCCTACGCTACCGGCCAATCGTACCAGTGAAGGTAGAGACGGTACTGATCACAGGATCAACTCCCTGTTTTCGCGTATCCAATACAACTACGATGAGAAATACCTTTTTACTGCCCTCATCAGACGTGACGGCTCGTCAAGATTCGGTGCAAACAATCAATATGGATTCTTTCCTTCAGCCTCTGTAGGATGGGTGCCGACCCTGGAGTCTTTTTTTCCTGAAAACAGCGTGGTTAATTTTCTAAAGATCCGTGCCAGTTACGGCGTTACAGGAAATGACGGTATTGGTGATTTCGCGTTTG
This sequence comes from Pedobacter psychroterrae, assembly GCF_004331695.1. Classification (GTDB taxonomy): domain Bacteria; phylum Bacteroidota; class Bacteroidia; order Sphingobacteriales; family Sphingobacteriaceae; genus Pedobacter; species Pedobacter psychroterrae. The sequence continues at coordinate 59,600 of NZ_SJSL01000003.1, forward strand.
TGCCATTGGTTGATGCCGGCGGACAGCGGAACTATACATTCGGAACCAGCAACGTAGAATCGATCGTATTGGGATATAGTCCTGCAGCACCTGCTAATCCGGATTTGAAATGGGAAGAGACAAGCCAGCTTGATATAGGTTTTGATGCGACATTATTACAGAATCTTTCTCTGACGGTCGATGTTTACAATAAAAAAACCAAGGGAATATTGCAGAATCCACCTATTCCAGGATATGCGGGATATGGGAGCTTTGCCCAAAATATCGCTGATATAGAAAATAAGGGGCTTGAATTTGAATTGGGTTATAGAAAGAAGTTTGGAGAACTTGATTTTGGTCTGAATGGAAATGTGTCGTTTTATAAAAATAAGGTAACCAAGCTGATTGCGGGCACTACTTTTCTAAACGATAACAATGCCACTTTTCAAACGCTGGGAGATATCACCCGTACTGGATTGGATCGGGCATACAACCAGTTCTTCGGCTACGAAACGCTTGGTATCTTTCAGAGCCAGGCCGAAGTTGATGCCCACTTGGGTGCGGATGGCGTTACAAAATTACAGCCGAATTCTAAACCCGGAGATCTGAAGTATGCCAACCTGCAAGAAGACAATACCATCAATGGAGATGACCGGACTTATCTGGGTAATCCAAATCCGACAATGAGCTATGGCCTTACGTTGAATCTTGGTTATAAAAACTTTGATTTAACTGCATTTGGAAGCGGTGCGGGCGGTAACAAGATTTTCCAGGGATTGAGAAGACTAGATATCGCCACCTCAAACTATCAGGAGAAATACCTGGATGCCTGGACGCCCACCAATACTGCGGCTAAACTTCCAAGGCTATCTGAAGGAGAGGCTACTAATAATTACACCCGGTTCACGAGTCTGTATCTGGAAGATGGCGACTACTTCCGCCTGAGGACCTTGCAACTGGGTTATAGTTTCCCAACTTCAATAATGAATAAGGTCAAAATCAAGAAGCTAAGGGTATATGTGCTGGCCGAAAACTTGTTTACTTCTACTAAATACTCTGGTTATGACCCTGAACTGGGAGTAAGTGCTGATTCAGGTGGCGGTGCAGTATATAGTGTTGACCGCGGGGTTTATCCGCAGGCCCGTACTTTCCTGTTTGGTTTGAATGTTGGATTTTAATTGTAAATAACTATGAAAAAGAAATATATGTATCTTGCTGTAGTCGCATTGGCCATACAGCTCACAAGTTCTTGTAAAGATAGCCTTGAAGTAAACCCAAGTGGCAGGATCACTCTGGATAACTATTACAAAACTGAAGCGGATGCTTTCGCGGCACTCGTGTCGGTTTATGACAGGTTCGGTTTCCAGGCAAGCGGCCTGTACGACAAGATCGCCATCATGGACGTTGCGTCAGATGATCATTTTGCCGGTGGTGGTAGTGCCACCGATATCAATGATCTGCAGGTAGTGTCTAATTATTCGCTAAGTGCCAATGTAGGTCCCCAGGGTTATCTTTGGAACAGAGGCTATTCAGGCATCTTCAGGGCCAATACACTGCTTGCAAAGATCGCAGATATACCTATGGCAGAAGCACAAAAGAACCGCTTTGTTGCTGAAACCAAAACCTTGCGTGCCCTATTTTACTTTGACCTGCTGAGGTTCTTCGAGAACATTCCAATTATCGACGGTGTGGTAGACCCAAAGGACCTTTACAATGTGGCACAAAGCAATCCTTCGGACGTATATACCTTTATAGAAAAGGACCTGACTGAGGCGATTCCAAACTTACCTGCTACTGTAGTACTGGCTGAGGGAGGAAGAATTACTAAGGGTGCCGCGCAGGCTACTTTGGGGAAGGTCTATTTATGGCAGAAGAAGTACAGCGAGGCGGCAGAGCAACTTGCGATTGTAAATGGTAGTACGCCAGGGCAGGTAAATGCAACCTATGGTTACAAATTAATCAATAATTTTTCGGATTTATGGAAGCCAGCTAATAAGTTCAATTCTGAATCTATTTTAGAAGTTACCCACAGTGCCAGCTCACAAGGCTCCTGGAATGATGCCGGTGCCGGCGAAGGGAACTTGCTTAGCATCATCTCAGGTCCCAGGGGCTATGCTACCCTAAAACCGGGTGCTCCCGATTACCATACAGGATATGGTTTCCTGATCATCACCAAAAATCTTTTCGATCTGATCCATTATGATCCGCGCAACCAGGCGACAGTGGCCAATCTAGACAGTCTGAAGAGCAATGGAATTGCAAATTACCAAAACAGCTACCAGAACACGGGTTATTTCCTTGAGAAGTTTGCCGGAAGGGTATCTACCCGTACCACAGTACCTTCATCTGTAGTGGATTTGAACTTTGGGTACAATACTTATGAAATCCGTCTGGCGGATACATACCTGTTGGAAGCTGAGGCTTTAATGAGCAGCAATGCTGCAGTAGGCGCGGGTTCCAGAGCATATCAGCTTTTAAATGCGGTGAGAGCAAGAGTGGGGCTGAGTCCCGTACCAGTGACACTGGAGACCATTGAGAAGGAAAGGAGGCTTGAACTCGCAGGCGAGGGACACCGGTGGCTAGACCTAATCCGGTGGGGAAAGGCTGCTGCAGTTTTAGGCCCGTTAAAGGGCTTTGTAGCCGGCAAGCATGAAGTGTTTCCAATCCCTCAAAATGAACTGAACAATACCAAAATTGAACAAAATAAAGAATGGGGCGGAAGTAAATAAAAATGCGTTCTCAGGGGCGGGTATTGTACACGCCCCTTTTTTTAAAAAATCATTAAATGAAAAGACCTTATCCATCAATTATCTTTATGTCTGCGCTTCTTGCCTGTACATCTCCTGCAGACAAAAAAGATGAAGCAGCCGCCAAAACATTTTCCCTAAATAACAAAAAGATCATCGTATATACCACCGCTCAAAACTCAGACCTGCGGATTACTCAATATGGTGTGCTGGAGTTTAAACCCGCTCCTCAGCCATTGGAAACAGAACCAGCAGTATTTATAGATCCAGGAAAGACCTTTCAGACCATGACAGGGATAGGAGGGGCAATAACCGATGCTTCTGCAGAAACTTTTGCCAAACTATCGCAGGAAACTCAAAAGGAGTTTTTAACTGCCTATTTTGATCAGAAAAATGGGATAGGCTATACGCTGGCGCGAACCAATATAAACAGCTGCGATTTCTCTTCAGGAAGCTATACTTATGTAGCGGATAATGATAAGGAGTTGAAAACTTTTGATATCGCACATGATGAGAAGTTTAAAATTCCGATGATCCAGCAAGCCATCTCTGCTGCGGGAGGTAAATTGCTGCTGTATGTAAGCCCTTGGTCGCCACCAGCCTGGATGAAGGACAATAACGATATGCTTCAAGGCGGTAAGTTAAAGCCTGAATTCAGACAAGCATGGGCCAGCTACTATATAAAATTTATACGGGAATACGAGAAAAGAAACATTCCTGTCTGGGGGCTATCGATTCAGAATGAGCCGATGGCGAAACAAAGATGGGAATCCTGCATTTTTACTGCCGGAGAGGAACGCGATTTTATCAAAGAGTTTTTAGGCCCTACACTTCACAAGGAGGGAATGAAGGATAAGAAGCTGATAGCATGGGATCACAACCGGGACCTGATCTATCAAAGAGCGTCTACCATTTTAAGTGACCCGGAAGCCGCAAAATACGTTTGGGGGATAGGCTTTCACTGGTATGAGACCTGGACCAAAAGTTCCATGTTGTTTGACAACCTGAGACGGGTGAAAGAAGCTTTCCCTGATAAAGAGCTGATCTTTACTGAGGGCTGCCAGGAGAAATTCAATCTGGACAGCATCGGCAATTGGTCGCTTGGAGAAAAGTATGGTCACTCCATGATCAACGATTTTAATAGCGGAACAGCAGCCTGGACTGACTGGAATATTTTGCTGGATGAAACGGGCGGTCCCAATCATGTAGGGAACTTTTGCTTTGCACCAATCCATGCCGACACAAGGACTGGTAAGCTAATCTATACGAATGCATATTATTATCTGGGGCATTTTTCAAAATTCATCAGACCGGGTGCAAAGCGGATCATTTCTTCGTCAAGCAGGGACCTGTTGCAGACCACAGGTTTTATCAATTCAGACGGTAAGGTCGTGGTCATAGTAATGAACACCAGCAATCAGGAACTGCCATATCATCTGTGGATAGGCGGACAGTCGGCAGCTGTAAAAAGCCTGGCTCATTCTATCAGTACTTTTGTTATCGAATAATCCCCTTTTCTGTTATCTTGCATGTTGCAACCAAACACATAACCAATTAAATGGATATCAATCTTAACGCTATAGGCAGAAATGTAAAGTTCTTTTTTGCCTGCTTACCGCTCTGTCTGGGTGTTATACCCGTTCAGGCGCAGAAAAGTGCAGAATTATGGCTAACCGATCCCGGCAATAAAATTTTGTTCAGCAGACAGGATCCGCTGAAAATCACAAAGGCAAAAAATAGTGGCCCACAGGAAATTGTAGTCGATACAAAGACCAGTTATCAAACCATAGACGGATTTGGCTATACGCTGACCGGAGGCAGTGCTCAGCACATTTTTGGAATGGGTAATGCGGAGCGGGCTGCACTTTTAAAAGAACTTTTTGCATTTGACGGAGCCAATATCGGTACCAGTTATATCAGACTTAGTATTGGTGCCTCAGATCTAAATGAAAAGGTTTTTTCGTACAACGATCTTCCGGCAGGTGAAACAGATCCGGAGATGGAAAAATTTGACCTTGGCGCTGATAAAAAAGATATAATACCGGTACTCAGAGAGATTCTTGCTATAAACCCCAACATTAAGATACTGGGTTCTCCCTGGTCGCCACCGGTTTGGATGAAAACGAACGGAGATACAAGAGGAGGAAGTTTAAAGCTGGAATATTATGATGCGTATGCCAAATATTTTGTAAAATACGTTGAGCACATGAAGGCTGAAGGAATTAGGATTGATGCAGTAACTATTCAAAATGAACCCTTGCACCCTGGAAATAACCCTAGTCTGCTAATGCTGGCACAAGACCAGGCAATTTTCATTAAGAACCACCTTGGCCCTGTTTTTAAGAAAGCTGGCCTGGATACCAAAATAATCATATATGATCACAATGCTGACCGTCCTGATTATCCGATCTCTATTTTGGATGATCCCGAAGCGAAGAAATATATAGACGGGTCGGCCTTTCATTTGTATGGAGGAAAAATAGATGCGCTGAAACAGGTACATGAGGCACATCCCGACAAACATATCTATTTTACTGAACAATGGGTCGGTGCTCCTGGAAATTTGAAAAGGGATTTTGTGGACCACATCAGCAAACTGATCATTGGCGCTCCGCGCAACTGGAGCAGGAATGTACTGGAATGGAACCTCGCCGCCAACAGCAATAATGATCCGCATACCGACAGGGGTGGCTGCGATCGTTGCCTTGGGGCAGTAACCATTGACGGTAATGAAGTAAAGCGTAATCCGGCATACTATATCATTGCACATGCAGCAAAATTTGTTAGGCCCGGATCAGTGCGGATTGCGTCTAACCTGCTAACAGGGTTGCCTAATGTCGCCTTTAAAACACCTGATGGAAAGAAAGTGCTTATCGTATTAAACACCAGCGATAGTCCGCAATCCTTTACTGTCCGGGCGGATAAAAATACCTTGGCAACCAGTTTGAATGCTGGTGCAGCAGCCACCATCGTGTGGTAAATAAATCATGAGAATTATAATATAAAGCAAACATAAATGCCTCTTCTAAAATTGATATATACCATAACAACTGCCGCAATTATTGTTTGCGGATTGACAATACTGCCCTCCGCTAAATTGCATGCGCAGGGGTATTTGAAAGCCGATGGAAAGAAGATCGTGAATGAAAAAGGTGAGAACGTATTGTTGAGGGGCGTGGGGCTGGGAGGCTGGATGCTGCAGGAAGGGTACATGCTAAGGATTAACAATGAAGGACAGCAATATCGGATTCGTGAAAGGTTTGAAAATTTGATAGGTGCGGAGCGTACACAGGAATTTTATGATCTCTGGCTGGCCAATCATACCCGTAAAATTGATATAGACTCGATGAAAGCCTGGGGTTTTAATTCAGTAAGACTGCCAATGCATTACAATTTGTATACACTACCGGTTGATAAAGAACCGGTAGCGGGGCAGGACACCTGGCTGGAGAAAGGGTTTGCGATGACAGACAGCCTGCTGGCCTGGTGCAAAGCAAATAAAATGTACCTGATCCTTGACCTTCATGCCGCGCCGGGAGGACAGGGCAACGATCTCAATATTTCTGACAGAGACCCATCCAAGCCTTCATTATGGGACAGTGAGGCCAATCAGAAAAAGACAATCGCCCTGTGGAAGAAAATCGCTGAACGCTATGTAGATGAACCCTGGATTGGTGCATATGACATCATTAATGAGCCAAACTGGGGATTTGATGATCCGACAGGCGACAAAAATGGAACGAAAGAAAAAAGAAATATTCCATTAAAGAAGCTGATGGTAGACATTACAAGCGCAATTAGGGAAGTCGATAAAAAGCACATGGTGATCATTGAAGGAAATGGATGGGGAAACAATTACAATGGTATTTTGCCTCAATGGGATGATAATATGGTGCTCAGTTTTCATAAATACTGGTCATACAATGACCAGGGTTCTGCAGAAAATATGATTAAAATGCGTGAACAGTACAACATCCCTGTCTGGCTGGGTGAAACAGGGGAAAATTCAAATGTCTGGTTTACCGAAGCCATTCGGTTATTTGAAAAGAATAACATCGGCTGGGCATGGTGGCCTTTAAAAAAGCTCGGCTTCAATAATCCTATGGAAGTAAGGTCTAATAAGAACTATGATCAGGTGCTTCGGTTTATTAGCCGAAATGAGGACAAGCCCGCTGCAGATAGTGTATATAAGGGGTTAAAAGAACTGGCGGAAAACGTTAGGCTTGAAAATACCATCATTCACAAAGATGTGATTGACGCAATGATGCGCCAGCCTTTTACCGCAGAGACAAAGCCGTTTAAAGTCAACAAAATAAACAGGAGTGCTGTGGTTCAGTCTGTTGATTATGATCTGGGGATTAATGGAGCGGCTTATTTTGATCTTGATACTGCAGATTATCATGTCTCCACCGGTAAAAATACACCCGGTAACAGGGGGCGTGTATATAGGAATGATGGTGTAGACATAGGTAGGGATGCTAACGGCAGAGACAATTATTATGTGACTAATTTTGAAAAAGGAGAGTGGTTGCAATATACCATCGATGTAGCAAAAGCAGGGGATTACAAGCTCGTTTTAAATTTTGCTACTGCCGATTCTGATGCGGCTGTTTCCGCAACCTTGAACGGGAAGCTATTTGCGGAGGCGGTTAAACTACCTAACACAGACGGATTAACTCAGTTTAAAGAACTAGAATTTAGAAATAGCAGACTTTCTGCAGGCAAACATAAAATACGTATATTCTCTACTGGGAGTAGTTTTAATTTTAGTTATATTCGGTTTGTAGAATAACTAATTAACAAACATGAAAGGAAAAAAGCGTTTATTACTGATATTTAGCGGTATAGGAATGTTTGTGTTTCTTTTTTCCCAGTGTATGGAAAAACCTAAAGAGAAGGTTGCTGCAACGGAATTGTCAATTGCCGGAGCGGAGACCTGCAAACAATGTCATCAAAAAGCATACAGTGATTACCTGAAAGATCCCCATACACATACCTCCTGGCCAGTAACTACAGATGAAGTTGTGAAGGGGGGAGGTGGTCCTAAGTCGGCTGGGTTTTCTTTTGATGAACACCTTAAAATAGTGATAGAAAAAAGAAAGGACGGTATGTATCAGGTGCCGTACTATGATGGAGAAGAAGGCCCTGCCAGACGCTTTGACATCGCCATAGGATCAGGAAAACATGCACACACATATGGTTTTTGGAGAGAAGACAGGCTTAACCAGCTCCAGCTTACTTATTTCAGAAGCATAAATGAATGGACAAACAGTCCTGGATATCCAAACCGCATGTTTTTACAGGCCATAGGAAAGCGCTGTCTGGAATGCCATACATCCTATGCAAAAGCTACGAATGTTCAAACGGGCTCTTTATCTATTGAGAACAGTTTCGATAGAAAATCAATTATATATGGCATCGACTGTGAACGCTGTCATGGGCCGGCGGGTAAGCATGTTGAATTCCACATCAACAACCCTGATGATAAATCACCTAAATATGTAAAGCTATATAAAGACCTTACCCGAAAACAAAAAATTGATGCCTGTGCAGTATGTCATTCCGGGAATGATGTTGAATCACTTAAGTCGTCTTTTGCTTTCAAGCCAGGGGATGATATTGCGGAGTATTACCATTACAACCCGGGCTCATTCGCCTCGGCAGAACCGGATGTGCATGGCAATCAGATTGGTATGCTGCAAGGGAGCCAATGTTTTATAAAAAGCAATGATATGACCTGCGGTAGTTGTCATAATGCCCATAAAGCTGAAGACAACAATTTGATCGCATATTCAAAAAAATGCATATCCTGCCATCCAACTGCAAAACATAGCAAAAAAACACTGGGCAATGCTATGGTAAACACAAACTGTATAAATTGTCATATGCCGCTCAAGGCTTCAAAAGTTATTACTTTTCAGCAGGCGGGACATGAAGGGAAAAGTGCCTATCAGTTGCACACCCACCGCATAGCGGTATACTAAAATTCGACAAAAGGATAGGACATAAAAAAATCCCTCTTTTTTGAGTAAAAGAGAGATTAGTTATTTTTAAAACGAGAAGTCGTCGTTTTGGACTCTTGTTCCTACACCTTCATGATTTTCGGAGTATTCATAACGTTTTTCTATAACTTCCTGATGATTCTTAATGTACTCAACAGTCTCGTTCAAACCCTCAGCAAATTTTTCAAAATCTTCTTTGTATAAAAAGATTTTATGCTTTACAAACACTCCGTCCTCAAGCCTTTTCTTGCTTTCGGTTAATGTAAGGTAGTAATCTCCTGATCTGGTTGCTTTTACGTCAAAAAAGTAAGTTCTCTTTCCAGCTCTTACTTTTTTTGAAAAAACCTCTTCTCTCTCTTTGTTGTCAAATTCTCCCATGGTTGCTTTAGCTCTTGGTTTTGGTACGGGTAAATATAAAGTAATAATTACTAAAGTTCAAAATAGAAATTACACAGAATGATTTTCTTGTTCCAATAATTGGTTCTGGTACATTTCAGCATAGGCCCCAGCCTGTTCTAATAGCTGGCTGTGTGTGCCCTGCTCTATAATTTCCCCCTGATCCAGTACCAGGATTTTATCGGCGTTTTTTATCGTTGAAATTCTGTGTGCGATAAGTATACTGGTTCTTCCTTTCATCATCCTACCCAGATTGCTCAGTATTTCTTCCTCTGTTTTAGTGTCTACAGCGGATAAACAGTCATCGAATATCAGGATACCTGGTGACTTAATTAAGGCACGGGCAATAGATACCCTTTGTTTTTGTCCGCCAGAGAGGGTAATCCCACGCTCGCCCAGCATCGTCTCAAACTTATGCTCAAAATCAATAATATTACTGTAAACAGCAGCATTTTTTGCGGCATTCTCCACTTCCTGATCGGTAACCTGATCAAGTCCAAAGGCTATGTTGTTTTTAATAGTATCAGAGAATAGAAAAACTTCCTGGGGCACAAAACCTACCTGGTTTCGAAAGTCATATAAGTTTAGGTCTTTTAATCCCTTCTCATCAATTTTAATCTGTCCTTCATCTACGTCATACATTCTCATAATCAGGTTTGCCAACGTAGACTTACCCGATCCGGTACGGCCAATGATGGCTACAAACTGTCCCCGTTTTATTTCGAAGGTTACGTTGTTTATTGCGTTTATACCTGTATCAGGATAAGTGAAGCTTACGTTTTTGAATTCGACATTGCCTTCCAGTTTAAGCGTTTCAGTATTTTCAGATACGATATCAGATTGCAGCTGCAGGAATTCATTGATGCGTTTTTGCGAAGCTGAAGCCCTTTGAATCAGTGTGGTCACCCAGCCAAGCATGGAGACAGGAAAGGTAAGCTGATTTACATATACAATAAATTCGGCTATATTGCCGGGAGTAATCGCGCCATTAATCACTTGCTTACCACCCACATAAATAGTAAGTATAGTGCTGAGGCCTACCAGCAAAAGCATTGTAGGGTAAAATAGGGCCTGTACTTTGACCAGGCTCATTGCATTCCTTTTATAGCCCTCACTTTCTGTAGCGAATACCATATTGGTATGTGCCTCCCGCACATATGATTTAATAACCCTTATGCCCGAAAATCTTTCCTGAACAAAACTTGACAGCCTGGAGAGCTGCTCCTGGATCTGTTCGCTTTTTTGGTTAATCATTGTATTTACAAAGTAAATGGTGACCACCAGTACCGGAAGCGGGAGCAGACAAAAGATGGCCAAAGTGACATTTACAGAAAACATGGCATAAATAATAAGGACAAACAATACTGCAGTATTGATGGCATACATAATGGCGGGACCAACGTACATCCTTACCCTGTTTACATCTTCTGTGGCCCTGTTCATCAGATCACCTGTGTTGTTGCGGCGATAGAATCCCAGGCTCAGGTCCTGATAATGTGCATAGATCTCATTTTTCATGTCAAATTCAATATGTCTTGACATCAGAATAATGGTCTGTCGCATAAAGAATAAGAAAAGGCCTCTTAGAAGATATAGGATCAGAACGATGCTCCCGAAATAGAGTAAGCTGTAGCTAAAGATATCGTAAATAATTGAGCGGCGTTCAAAACCTTCAAACAGGCTGTAAATCTGAATGTTTTCAGTGATCAGGTTAAAGGCATGGCCGATCACCCGGGCGGGTATCACACCAAATATATTTGATATAATCACGAAAAGCACCCCGGGAATAATCCGCCATTTATATTTTAAAAAGTACTTGTTTAAAAACCTAAGGTGTTTCATGAAAAAGTAATTTAGCCAAAGGAAGGTAAAAATTTCAAAGTCTTTGGTTAAAACAATGTAATTAATGTTTTTTTTATACTAGTTTTGCGGCTTATCTGATAAACAAAATTATATGTCTGGTAATAGTTCTATTGTAAATTCAGTTTTAGATCAAATTGGCGCCTCGGGGCATAAGAAGGTTGTTTACTGTAATGACCCAGATACGGGTTTAAGAGCAATTATTGCCATTCATGATACTACTTTAGGCCCCGCACTTGGCGGAACCCGGATGTGGAGCTATGCAACAGAAGGTGAAGCACTGGAGGATGTACTGAGATTATCAAGGGCTATGACCTACAAAGCTGCCATTACAGGCCTTAATCTAGGGGGTGGAAATGCTGTAATCATCGGTGATTCACGTAAAGGAAAATCAGAAGCGATGATGCGCAGTTATGGCAGGTTTATCAAAAACCTTAACGGTGAATTTATTACTGCTGAGGATGTTGGTACCAATACCAAGGACATGGAGTACATACGTATGGAAACAGCGCATGTAACAGGAGTTCCGGAGTCTTTAGGGGGCGCAGGTAATCCGGCACCAACTACCGCAAAAGGTGTGTTTCTAGGAATAAAAGCTTGTGTAAAGGAAGTTTTTGGTACGGATATGCTCGCCGGACGTTCTGTAGTGGTACAGGGAATTGGAAATGTGGGCGAACACCTGGTAGAATTGCTCAGAGCTGAAAACGTAGAAGTCTATATCAGCGACATCAATGAAGAGCGTTTGCAGCATGTTGCACGAACCTACAAAGCGAAACCTATTGCAGCAGATAAAATATTCGGACTAAACGCAGATATTTATGCACCGTGTGCATTAGGTGCTACTGTAAATGACAAAACCATTAAAAAAATGAACTTTGCAATTATTGCAGGTTCGGCCAATAACCAGCTTGCAGATGAGCAGGCTCATGGCAAGCTTTTACTGGATAAAGGAATTTTGTTTGCCCCGGATTATCTGATCAATGCCGGCGGACTGATCAGCTGCTATTCAGAATTAACAGGTTTTGGTAAAAAGCGGACCATGCAGCTTACAGAAAACATATACAATGCAACGCGTGACGTAATTAAAATGTCCAAAAAGGAGAATATCCCTACTATATGGGCCGCTAACCGCATTGCTGAACAAAGAATCATTGACATCAAAAAAATAAAATCATCATTTTAATAAACCAGGTAATTTACCACTCGTTCTTACATTCATGTTAAATAGAAGGCACTTAAGAATTAAAGCTTTGCAAAATATATTTGCTTGGCACATGACAGACAAAAGAGATCTTGCTTCTTCCAAGAAGGGGCTGATGCAAAGTATAGACAACGTATACGAAATGTATATTTGGATGCTCTCACTTTTAGTAGAAGTTACAGAATATACAGGCATTGATGCTACAGAAAGGGCAAATAAGCATTTACCAACAGCTGATGACCTCAATCCGAATTTGAAATTGCTGAACAACAAGTTCACAGTTGTGCTTAAAGCAAATCCGGACTTTATATCGGCGATGAATAAATACAAAATTAACTGGATGGCAGATCCGGAGTTTGTAAAAGCGATTTTTAATACTTTAAAAGTAAGCACTGAGTATGCTGCTTACCTTGCTGATCCGGATAACAGTCTGGAAGAATCCAAAACCATTATCAAATACATATTCCGGAAAATTATCCTTAAAAGTCATAACATCATTCAGGCTTTTGAAGACAAATTTATCAACTGGTCTGTAGACAAAGAGGTAATGCAGGGGATGGTGGCTAAAACAATCAAGAATTTTACATCTGATGATGTGTTTGCCAATAAGCTGACCCCGATTAGTCAGGACTGGGATGAAGACAAGAAATTTGTGGAAGACCTATTTGCCTATACACTTAGGAATGATAAAGATTACCAGGCACTTATAGCAGAACGCACCAAAAACTGGGAATCTGAAAGAATTGCTTTAATGGATACCATTTTAATGAAAATGGCTATCTGCGAACTGTTGAATTTCCCATCTATACCTGTTAAAGTGACGATTAATGAATACCTGGATCTTTCAAAAGATTACAGTACTCCGAAAAGTAATTCATTTATTAACGGTATATTGGACAAAATTATGGGCGACCTAAAAAGGACGAATAGTATAACAAAAATTGGTCGGGGACTTATAGAAGAATAATTTATGAAAAAAATCTTATTACTTGCAATGTGTGCTTTTACACTTGCATCATGCCAGCAAACTGGTAAAAAAACTGAAGGAAATACTGATTCCGTAGTTGTTAATGAACCACATCCTTCGTTAGTACCGGTGGACACGGCGGTGACAAATGCATCAAATATCACGGTGGTGAATGGGGATGCACCGGCAATTGAGTTTGCAACGGTCGATTATAATTTTGGGCAGATCAAGCGGGGCGAAAAAGTATCTTACAGCTACAGATTCAAAAATGTTGGTAAAACTCCGTTAATTATAGCTAATGCAGAAGCTACGTGTGGCTGTACTGTTCCGGAGATACCCAAACAACCTATTAAACCAGGTGCTGAGGGCGAGATCAAGGTAGTGTTTGACAGCACAGGCAAACCGGCCGGTTTACAGGATAAAGTAATTACCATTACCTCCAATGCTGCAGCGCCTGTAGTTCAGGTACACTTAAAAGGCGAAATTTTAGACAAATAAATTTATATATATGACATCAATGGTTATTCTACAAAGTACTAATATGCTGGGTACATTAGTTCCTATGGTACTTATTATGATAGTATTCTACTTCTTCATGATCAGACCACAGGTAAAAAAAGCTAAAGACCACAAAAAGTTAATTGAAGAACTTAAGAAAGGCGATAAAATAGTTACCACTGCTGGTATCCATGGAAAGATAGTAGACCTGAACGAGACTACTTTTCTGATTGAAGTGGAAGGCGGTACTAAAATCCGTTTTGATAAATCTGCGGTTTCTCTTGACGCAACTAAAGCTGTTGCACCTAAAATTGACACTGCGAAAGCCTAAAGCTTTTTTAATGAGCTTAAAGCCGTTCCATAATTGGGACGGCTTTTTTGTTTTGGTAAATTTCTTCAGTTAATTCATTTTTCTATTGTTAACTTTACGGTCATGCCGTTTATAAAACTCACGAAGATAGAACGAAAACGCTTTCTTGTTTTCATCACTTGCTTATTAACGGCAATCGGGGCCTGGCTGTTCCTGGCATTGAACAATAAATATGTGTACACTGCCAAAACAGTACTTATTTACAAAAACGTTCCTCAGAAAAGAGCATTTCATGCTTTGCAATCAGATACGGTCGATTTACAGGTGGAAGGCACAGGCTGGCAGTTGTTATTCGCAAGATTGAGAGTCAAACCACAATCCATTTCGATTAGTCTTGAAAAACTGAATAATAGAAACTTTATACTATTTTCTGAACAGCTGTACAACGTAAACCAACAACTAGAAACCTCACAAAAGATCATCTCTGTAAAGCCGGACACACTTTATTTCGATTTTTCGGAAAAGAAGATAAAGAGAGTACCTGTTACACTGGTGTCGGATTTTAGTTTTGCAAAGCAGTATGGTATATCAAATGACATTATGATCATTCCTGAATATGTTACGCTTTCAGGCCCGGAAAAGGAACTAAAGAAAATAAAGGAGTGGCCCACTGATACCCTAAAGTTGACAAATCTGCAGGCGACAAGTGTTTCAAGAGTGGCAATGACACAAAACAAAATGAAAAATGTAAGCATCTTTCCTTCCAGTGCAGAAGTCAGGGTGCCTGTTGATGAATATACAGAAAAAGTGATTGACCTAACCCTCGGGGTGATCAATAACAATCAGTTTTATGATATTAAACTATACCCCAGGAAAATCAAGGTTACCTTTCTGGTCCCACTATCCAGATATGCACAGATCGACGAAGACTTTATCGATGCTGTCGTAGATATGAACGATTGGAAAATACTTAACCATAATAAACTCAGGGTAAAATTAACAAGGTTTCCGGAGTATTGTAAACTGGTAAACATCATGCCGGACAAAGTCGATTTTATAATAGAAAAATAATGCTTAAAATAGGGATTACAGGCGGGATAGGAAGCGGAAAAACCACCATCTGCAAAATTTTTGAAGTATTGGGCACACCTGTATTCTATGCGGATAAGGTGGCCAGGCAGATTATGGTAGAAGATGCTGTTTTAATTGAAGCTGTAAAGGATACATTTGGACAAGAGAGTTACTTCGATAACGGGGCTTTAAATAACAAACACGTAGCCGCGATCGTATTTAATAATACCGCTGAACTGGAGAAACTAAACGCGCTGGTCCATCCTGCAGTTTTCAGGGCATTTGATTCCTGGATTGAACAGGTCCCGCAGCACATTCCTTATGTACTAAAAGAAGCTGCCCTGCTGTTTGAAAGCGGATCTTACAAGATGTGTGATCAAAGTATCCTGGTAATAGCACCTGAAGTGCTTAAATTAAGGCGTGTTACTGAGCGGGACGGGATAACGGATGATCAAGTAAGGGCCAGAATGGATAAGCAATTCACAGATGAGGAAAAACGGCTAATGGCTGATCATATTATTCACAACAATGAGCAACGCTCGTTAATAGCCCAGGTAATTGAATTGCACAGGGCATTCTTAAAAACAACAGCTATATGATATTGGATGATTTTATCGTGATCGACAAAACAGGACTGTTTTGCCGGTATGGCAATTTTTATCTTGATCCTAAGGAAGTGGTACAAAATGCGGTGATCTCTCACGCACATGGAGACCATGCCATTGGTGGCAACCTGAAGGTATTTTGTACAGAAGCTACCGCTTTATTTATGACCCACAGGTATAAAAAATTTGCTGCAGGTGAGTTTTTTATCAAACCATATTATGCTGTGTTTGAATTGAATGATATAAAGATCAGTTTTATTCCGGCCGGACATATACTTGGGTCGGCCATGGTATTGATGGAATACCTGGGGGTGAAGTACTTATATACAGGAGATTATAAACTGCAAGCCGATAAAACCTGCGAACCAATTGAATTTGTTGAAGCAGATGTACTCATTACTGAAACTACATTTGCAGATCCTGAAACACAACATCCGAACGCAGAAGCAGAGATTCTTAAGCTAAACACTACCAACAGCAATATCATGCTCGGTGCTTATTCGCTCGGAAAATGTCAGCGTTTGATTAGCTTAATGAACGATCATTGTATAGAAAAAAGGATATTAGTGCATTATAGTATGATGCCTTTTGTGAAAATATATGAACAGATGGGCATTAATTTGGGTAAATATGAAATATACGACAGAAAAGTCATGAAGCACAATCTGACAAATATGGTCTATATGGTGCCACCCATGGTTTTTAAAAGTTATTTTAAAGCAATCAACGTAATCAGGGTATTTGCAACGGGTTGGAAACACCTGCAGAACAACCATGAGATACAATTATACATTTCCGATCATGCAGACTGGAGTGATATTTTATTTACCATAAAGGAGGTAAAACCAAAGCAAGTCTGGACAAATCATGGCAACGGCATACAGCTAAAGCGTTATTATGAAAATAGTTTGGTCGTTAAATTGCTTAATTGATGGAAGAGGGTGTCGACTACTATTTTAACGAAAACGGATTTATGGTTTTTACAGAAGTCTACCATTTAAAACGTGGATACTGTTGTAAAAATAAATGCAAACATTGTCCATGGGATTTTGGAAAACCAAAAATAGCTGACCCGACTGATATAAAAGATAAGTAATTTAAAGATGCAATTGCAGAAAGAAACACATACTTCCCGATTTGAGAGTGAACATCAACAAGCTTTAGTAAACGTTCTATATACATTTAACTGGTGCAATGATAAATTAAAGGGGCTGATTACTCCATATGATATTACTACGCAGCAATTCAATATTTTGAGGATATTGCGGGGGCAGTTTCCAAATCCTTCCACTATTAATCTTTTAAAATCAAGGATGCTGGACAAGATGTGTGACGCTTCGCGCATTGTAGACAGACTGGTACAGAAAGACCTGGTTGTAAAGGAGCCTAATCTGACTGACAAGCGTTCTGTAAACATTTTGATTAGCCAAAAAGGTCTGAATCTATTGAAGAAAATGGACGATGAGATCAGTATATCAAATATTGTTGCCCCAAACCTAACTGAAAGTGAAGCCATTCAGCTAAATGAACTGCTTGATAAAATGCGCGGTTAAGGGCCTAATGAGCGTGTGAGGAGCTGAAATAGCCTATTAATGCAATGCCTATGCCACACAATACAGCAATCATTTTACGTTTGGTGACTTTGTGGTCCACGCTCGACTCAAATAGTATGGTGGTGGAAATGTGTAAGAATATTCCGATCACAATACCCATGATCCTGTTAAAGTAGTTTTCAATGCCTCCAATACTGCCATTGCTAATGCTATAGCTCACAAAAAAACCGAGCGGGGCCATCAATGCAAAGAGGCTGATATAAAAAATGATATTTCCTTTTTTAATATGGTTTTGCATCAGGATACTTCCCAATGCAAAAGCAGCAGGAATATGGTGCAGGGAAATCCCGAAGATAAGTGCGTTGTGCTGATCTTTTGCCAGGGGCATACCTTCCAGAAAGGCATGAAGACACAAGCTGATCATGATTCCGAAAGGGAATACCCTGTTCTCGTTGTGTTTGTGGATATGTCCATGTTCCACACCCTCAGAAAATTGTTCAAGAAATACCTGCAGTAAAAAGCCTATGAGGATGAAAATCCCGATGTCTTCATGGTCAGTACCATGATAAGCATCAGGTATTAAATGCAATACCGTGATGGCAAATAAATAGGCCCCGCTAAAAGACAAGATCAGTTTCAATAGTTGGGATTTATCGCTTTTGACCAAAAAAATAGCTGCACCTCCCAAAAAGGCGCTTAGAAATAAAATTGATAGCTTCCAGATTTCCATTATAACTGAGGTTGTAGTTTTTTATAAATACTTGCCGTGATCAAACCAATTGTCGTACCTAGTAAGGCACCCGCTATGGTATCTACTGGGTAATGAACACCGACATAAATTTGTGAAAAAGAAATGATGAATGCCCAGAAAAGGCCAATCGGCAAAACGGGTTTCCATTTATCATAAAATACAAAAATAAGAAATATCGCGATGGCAAAATGATTTGTGGCGTGAGCAGAAGGAAAACTGTAGCCGCTGCCACAGGGTACCCTATGGATGATGTCATTCACCAGATTTATGTCGTTGCAGGGTCTTATCCTTGCAATTAAAGGTTTAATCAATCTCGATGCGGTCAGATCGCCCAGCCCAAAGGTAGCCAATAGCATTCCTATTATGTACCAGGCTCTTTTCTTATATTCAATAAAGCAAAATACGATAATAAAAAGATACAGTGGTGCCCAGAAATACCTGTTGCGCATTAAAGGTAGCAGCCAGTCAAAAAAAGGATTGGCAAGGCCCCTGTGTATTTTTAAAAACAGGTCTGCATCAAATTGCTGCAAACTTTCTATCATGCTTTTTGGCAGATTAAGATCAATCTTTCAGACTTAACTTCATCATAAGGATCTAATCCGTAACTCCCAAAAGTAGCCCTGATCCTTAGCCCGCTTTTCTCACACATCCGCTCAAAATCTGCCAGTGTAAATGCCTTTACGCGCTCTTCAAAAGCATATGGCTTTCCTCTGTGTTCAAAATTAATGTGTTTGATGATCTTGCCGTCCGCCACAAATTTATGCAGGTGAAACTCAATCCCCTCCAGGGTCTTTATTTCCTGCTGGGTAAGGTTCTTTATGATCTTTTGGGTGTTGAAATAATCAATTACTAGGGTGCCGTCGGGTTTAATTCCTTTTCTAAAGGATTTAAGGGCATTTACATGGTCTTTTTCGGTTTCAAAATAACCAAAACTTGTAAACAGGTTCATCGCAATGTCAAAATAATTGATAAAGCAGAGCTTCCGCATGTCGTGTACGAAAAAATGCAGGTGCTTTTGCTCAAATTGCTGGGCATACTTGATGTTCTGTTCAGACAAATCTATTCCGGTAACATCATAGCCCTTTTTATTGAGGTATATGGCGTGACGTCCCCTGCCACAGGCAATATCTAAAATTCTTGAATCGGCAGCAGGTTTCAAATAAGAAGATAAATTGTCGATTAAAAATTCAGCTTCGGCATCATTCCTTTGACTATATAAAATATGGTAGAAGGGAGAGTTAAACCAATATTGAAACCATTTACGCTGCATAGAGCCAGTATTTGATGTTTTAGAAAAAAACAAAGATAGCATTTTGCTTTTGTGGTGGAGTTAAAATAACCTCCTTTGCCTAATTTTTGTTATTTTTGAAAAAAAAACTAACAAATTGACACTAATAAAATCTATCTCCGGTATAAGGGGAACTATCGGCGATACAGCCGGTAACGGTCTTACCCCAATTGATATTGTAAAATTTACAGCAGCTTATGGTTCATGGGTTATCAGCAAAACGAACAACAAGCGTATTGTTTTAGGCAGGGATGCAAGAATTTCCGGCGAAATGGTCAATAACCTGGTAGTCGGAACACTGCAGGGGCTCGGGATAGAAGTGATTGACCTGGGTCTTTCTACTACCCCTACGGTTGAGATCGCTGTCCCGATGGAAAAGGCAGGCGGAGGGATTATCCTGACTGCCAGTCACAATCCTAAACAGTGGAATGCACTAAAACTGCTCAATGACCTCGGTGAGTTCATCAGCGATGCCGATGGCAAAGAGGTACTGGATATTGCAGAAAAATCTGAATTTAAGTTTGCTGGGGTAGATGAGCTTGGTAAAGTGCACAGCAATGATACCTATCTGCAAAAGCACATAGACATCATCCTTGCGCTGCCTTTGGTGGATGTAGCAGCTATTAAGGCGGCAAACTTTAAGATAGCCATCGACTGTGTAAACTCTACTGGTGGCATTTTTGTTCCGGCCTTGTTAAGGGCTTTAGGTGTAGAGACAATTTATGAACTGTATTGTGAACCAAATGGTCATTTTCCGCACAATCCTGAGCCGCTACCGGAAAACCTTACAGAGATTGCCAAAGTGGTGCAGAGCAATAACGCAGATCTTGGTATTGTGGTAGATCCTGATGTAGACAGGTTATGCTTTGTAAATGAAGACGGAACCATGTTTGGTGAAGAATATACACTAGTAGCTGTCGCAGATTACATCCTTCAAAATACTCCGGGCAACTCGGTATCAAATCTTTCCTCTACACGGGCTTTAAGAGACGTAACAGAAAAGGCAGGAGGCGAGTACAACGCAGCTGCGGTGGGAGAAGTAAATGTGGTAAATAAAATGAAAGCTACCAATGCCATCATTGGCGGGGAAGGAAACGGTGGAATCATCTATCCTGAACTGCATTACGGTCGTGATGCACTCGTGGGAATTGCTTTATTTCTAACTCATCTGGCCAAATTTGGCAAGTCAATATCCCTTTTAAGGAGCAGCTATCCTCAATACCATATTTCTAAAAACAAGATTACGCTAACGCCTGAAATGGACATTGATGCCTTATTGATCAAGGTTCAGGATAAGTATAAAAATCAGCCTAACAGTACCATTGATGGTCTCAAAATAGAATTTGATAAGGAATGGGTACACCTGCGCAAGTCAAATACCGAACCGATCATCCGCATATATAGCGAGGCAGGTACGGAAACAGTGGCAGAAAACCTGGCAGCAAAGATCATTTCAGATATCAAAGAGATACTAAAACTGAGCTAAGCAGCCATGGACAGGATTTATTTAGACAATGCGGCGACCACCCCCCTGGATGCAGTGGTAATTGAGGAGATGGTTAATGTAATGAAATCGCATTATGGCAATCCCTCTTCTATTCATGCACAAGGGCGTGAGGTACGTACATTGATAGAAAAAGCGAGGAAAGCGGTAGCAGGGTTATTAAATGCCACTCCCGCCGAGATCTTTTTCACATCCGGCGGTACCGAGGCAGATAATACGGCTATCAGATGCGGTATTGCGGCTTTTAACATCAGACATGCCATCACTTCCAAAATTGAGCACCATGCAGTTGAACATACCTTAAGCATGTTGTTGCAGCAAGGGGTGATCGATAAGCTCAGTTTTGTCAATGTTGATGAAAAAGGAAATGTCGACCATGCCCATTTGGAAGAATTACTTCAAAATAATGAGCGTTCATTTGTTTCTTTGATGCATGCCAATAATGAGCTTGGCACACTCACCGACATAGAAAGAGTAGGGGATATCTGTGAGCAGTACAATGCCATTTATCATTGTGATACAGTACAGACAATGGGGCATTATGTTCACGATGTTAGAAAACTCAAAGCACATTTTATTGTCTGTGCGGCACATAAACTTCACGGACCGAAAGGTGTAGGTTTTTTATATGTAAACCACACAGTAAAGATCAGTCCGATGATCTTTGGTGGAGCGCAGGAGCGAAACATGAGAGGCGGTACTGAAAACGTATATGGAATAGTTGGCCTGGCCAAAGCGTTGGAAATTGCTTATGCTGAAATGGAGCAGCACCAGCAGCATATACAGGAATTGAAGACTTACATGAAAGATAGATTGTCAGCAGAAATACCTGATCTTAGTTTCAATGGCGAAACAGACACGGAAAAAAGCTTATATACGGTCCTGAATGTTTCATTTCCTGCAATGGATATGGCTGATATGCTCCTGTTCAATCTGGATATACAAGGCATCTCTGCTTCCGGAGGCAGTGCTTGTTCCTCGGGTTCCAATATAGGCTCACACGTACTTACTGGCATCAATGCTGATCCAAACAGACCATCTATAAGGTTCTCATTTAGCAAATACAATTCAAAAGAAGAACTGGACTTCGTTATTGATAGGCTTAAAAAAATAGTCAGTCAGAATGTAGCAGTTTAGTCTTCCGGGCTTCATAGGTTCATTAATTTTAAACAATATTGATTTCAACGTGTTACTTAATTGAATGCTTATCAATTTATTAACTAAACCTATGAGTTATGGCACTTACAAATAATAAAGACGAAAAGAAAACAGTTATTAAAGAAACGGGAAACTCAACAGATAATCAGACCCCTGGAGAAACATCATCCGTGGCTGATTTTGACAGATCCGGTGCTACTAAGAGACCAGTACGTAAAAATAAACCCCTGGGTGCAAGTCATGAGCCAGGAGTGATGCCGGGAACTGAAATATAGCTCCTGCAGCAAAATAAAAAAAAGCACATTCGTCAGAAGCGGATGTGCTTTTTTATTTAATCCTTTTCAGTGATGAGCTGAAAAAGTGAATAGTTTCAAATTTTATTTGCCATATAAAGATATTTCCTTATTATTATGTTTATTTGTTTGCTAAAACGTTTTAAACTTAATCAATATATGCGCAAGACCTGTTCCTCACTGTTTATAGCTGGCTTAAGCCTTTTTTGTTGCCTGCAATCAAAAGCACAAAAAATAGAAACATTCAAGGAGAACGACCTCACATTAAATTTTACCAGTCTGGAGCCTGCATTTGATCCTGTATTAAAAAAAAGAATGATTGAAACATTCTTTAAAGTATACCCTCTGCTAAAAAAGGAATACAACGACACAGCTGCTACTGAAGTCGATTTTGTGATCGATACCGCTTATGAAGGCGTTGCAGCTACGTCTGGAAGAAAAATCATGTATAGTCCGGTTTATTTTAAAGAGAATCCCGGCGATATTGATGTAGTGACCCATGAAGCAATGCATGTAATCCAAAACTATGGCCGTCGCTCTGGTCCCGGATGGCTCACCGAAGGCATTGCTGACTATGTAAGATATAAATTCGGCGTAGACAATCCCGGTGCAGACTGGGCTTTGCCAGAATATAAAAACACACATAAATATACCGACAGTTACCGCATCACCGCAAGGTTTTTTGCCTGGTTAGAAAACCATGGCAACAAAGGCCTGGTAAAGAAATTGGATGCCAATCTGCGCGGCCGAACTTATACTAACGCTATCTGGAAAGTTGAAACCGGGAAAACCCTGGATGAGCTATGGATGGCCTACTCAAAAAATCCTGCATTGTAACACATTAGACGAACCTTTAAATACTATGATTAAAAAATTGCTTACAGCCTCTTTATTTTTGGCATCTTACACTGTTTCAGCACAGCAAGTAGGGAAAATAACTGACCCTGTTGAGTGGATCAATCCGCTGATGGGTACCGACAGCAAGCCTTCCATGTCCAATGGAAATACTTATCCTTCATTGGGTGTGCCATGGGGTATGAACCTCTGGACTCCTCAGACGGGGAAAATGGGTGATGGATGGGCCTATCAGTACACTGCAGATAAGATCCGCGGCTTTAAGCAAACACACCAGCCTTCACCATGGATGAACGACTACGGACAGTTTTCGGTAATGCCTGTAACAGGCAAACTCCGCTTTAACGAAGATGAGCGTTCCAGCTGGTTTTCTCATAAAGCGGAAGTAGTAAAACCATACTATTACAGTGTCTATCTAGCTGATGCAGATGTAACTACAGAAATTACTACCACTGAGAGGGCTGCGCAGTTCCGTTTTACTTTTCCTAAATCAGATGAGTCATATGTAGTGATAGATGCTTTCGACAAGGGTTCTTATGTGAAGATCATTCCTGCTGAACGTAAAATAGTCGGCTACAGCACCAGGCACTCGCATAAAGTGCCGGACAACTTTAAAAATTACTTTGTGATCTACTTTGACAAGCCATTTGCTTCAGCCAGTACCTGGAAAGGAAAAGACCTGGCCAAAGACGTTTTGGAGATGACCGCTGATCACTCAGGTGCAATCATTGGCTTTAAGACCGCCAAAGGTGAAAATGTAAACATGAAAGTGGCTTCTTCGTTCATCAGCATTGAACAAGCCGATATCAGCTTGAAAAGGGAACTGGCCAGTGATAGTTTTAATGATACAAGGGATAAGTCAAAAGCAATATGGAATAAAACACTGAGCAGGATCTCTGTAGAAGGTGGTACCATTGATCAGATGCGTACTTTTTATTCCTGTTTTTACCGCACGCTTTTCTTCCCAAACAAATTGTACGAGCTGAATGCTAAAGATGAGATCGTTCACTGGAGCCCTTACAATGGCAAGATTCTGCCGGGTTATATGTTTGGCGGAACTGGTTTCTGGGATACGTTCAGGGCCTTATATCCATTCTTGAACCTGATGTATCCATCTATCAACAAGGAAATGCAGGAAGGCCTGGCCAATGACTTTAAAGAAGGCGGATGGTTACCGGAATGGTCAAGTCCTGGTCTTGCCAGTGTAATGGTTGGCAATAATTCGGCTTCTGTGGTTTCCGATGCATACATCAAAGGTATGCGTGGGTATGACATCAATACCCTTTGGGATGCAGTGAAGCATGGCGCAGACAATGAAGGCCCAATGCCGGCTGTAGGCCGCTACGGGGTTAAATATTACAATGAACTTGGATATGTACCCTATGATGTAAAGATCAATGAGAATGCCGCAAGGACATTAGAATATGCATACGATGATTTCGCGATCTATCAGTTGGGCAAGGCCCTTGGTAAACCGGCATCTGAAATTGATATCTTTAAAAAACGTGCAATGAACTATAAAAACCTCTTTGACCCTGCCAGCGGTCTGATGCGTGGCAAAAACAAAGATGGTAAGTTCCAGTCACCGTTCAACCCGTTTAAATGGGGCGATGCCTTTACGGAAGGCAATAGCTGGCATTACTCCTGGTCAGTATTCCAGGATGTGGCAGGCTTGTCTAAACTGATGGGCGGAAAAGATAAGTTTGTAGAAAAACTCGATTCAGTATTTATCTTGCCGCCAATATTTGATGATAGCTATTACGGTAGCGTAATCCATGAGATCCGCGAAATGCAGATTGCCAATATGGGGCAGTATGCGCACGGAAACCAGCCGATCCAGCACATGATCTACCTATACAACTACGGTGGTGCACCATGGAAGACTCAATACTGGGTTCGTGAAACCATGAACAGAATGTACAAGCCAACTCCTGACGGCTATTGCGGTGATGAGGACAACGGACAAACTTCTGCGTGGTATGTATTCTCTGCTTTAGGTTTTTATCCGGTAACACCTGCTACTGATCAATATGTTTTGGGTGCGCCATTATTTAAAAAGGTTACTTTAAACCTGGAGAATGGTAAACAAATTGTTATCAATGCTCCGGAGAACAGCGATACGAACAGGTATGTTGACATACTTAAGTATAATGGTAAAATCCGCACAGAGAATTGGCTGAGCCATGCTGATCTGTTAAAGGGAGCTAAGCTTGATTTTAATATGATTGCTTCGCCGAATAAAGGCAGGGGGGTTAAAGAGAGTGATTTTCCTTATTCTATGTCAACGGAAAAATAAGTGATCTTTTTTCGGGCTGCATTTCTTTAAGCTTCGCAAAAAGAACGCTATGCCCTCCCCAGACACTGATTTTTCTGGGAGCAGATCAATATTTAAAGGACAAGAGGCTGTAAATAAACAGCCTCTTTTTTTATACCGAATTATTAGATTTGTAACTCATGTATTCTTAAATTGTCCCTATGAAAAAAGCCTGTGTAATAATAATATTATTTCTATCCTCCGTTCACACCGCTATTGGACAAGATGACAACAGAAATTTTGGGAATATACTACAGAGCTATCATCTTTTTAAAGATAAAGATTTGATAGAAAAAACGATTGATTTTACAAACAATACCGACATGCCACAAAGCAATCTGGAACCAATTTTAACTGGTTTTTTTGGCGCATTATATCTGCAGGATGAATCTATTAAGAAAAAGATGGGGGCTAATCTTAAGCAAATTAAAAATCTGGATATTCAAAAGTTATTTCTTCACATCGCTTCATTAAATATCGATTCTGTGTATTCCAAAGCGCCTATTAATCCATCTTATAACGATATGAATTGGTCTTCTTACTTTGCTACTGGACAAACAAAATATCTGGATCATATAATTGCAAATATTCAGCATAGCGAGAATAGAGTGGATCAAAAAATGTTTCTAGCCGGCGCTACCGCAAAATGGTCGCTCTGCTCAAATGCGAAAAAACATCCTGCTGTAAAAGAATACCTCACCTCACTGCAGGATAAAAACGGCCGAATTGCTGAGCTCCTCACTAATGACCAAGTCTATTTTAGGGAACAAGTGATAAATGTCATTAAAGCACAGCGTGCAAAAGGAATATGGAACGAGTAAGTTACCGTAGTCAACTTAGGAGCCCTTTTAATAGGATAAGCACTTATCAGCATTTTAAAGCTGGAATTCTTACTTTAAAATTTTTAGTTTAACCGCTCAATGAAACCGCACAAATTTCTTATCTATTTCCTGATTTTAATGTTTTCTTTCTGCGCTGCGGTAGCACAGAAAGTCGATAAGATCATTAAAATGAGTGCATATAAATCTTATTATTCCTATGAGGTAAAGAATCCGCTGTATGTCACGTATACTTTGTCTAAGGGTGGAGGAGATTGTGACCGTAAGGGTTTTAGCTTCAGGAAATGTGACGAGGATACCGCAGGTGATGCGGACTATGCAGGTACAGGGTATGATAAAGGGCATCTGGCCAATGCAGAGGATTTTGCGTACGACTGTACACTTGATAAGGAAACCTTTTGTTATTACAATTGCGTGCCGCAGACGGTAAAGCTCAACAGGGGCATTTGGAAGCAATGGGAAACCGAAGTCAGGAAGCTATCTCAAAGTAAACCAGTCTTCGTTATCGCAGGGGCGATATATAGTGATAAACTGCTTAAGCCAGGACATAAAGTAATCAAGCCCGATTACTGCTATAAGATCGTGGTAGACCCGCCCACACACGCCATTATCTATTGCCTGTTATTTCCAAACGATGACAGCGGTGAAGTGCAGCAGCTTAGCTTAACGGAGCTTAAGGGCAAATTGCCCTACCCCCTGGTGCCTTAACTAGCTCATAAGCGTAATGATCTCGGCCTAAACTTGCTATTGCAACTAGTTTTTTATCATTTTAAGGAAGGCAGCAATCTTCGCTTTCATTGCCCTGCGGTCTACTATAAAGTCCAAAAAGCCGTGTTCCAATACGAACTCAGCGGTCTGAAAGCCCTTTGGCAGGTCTTTTTTAATCGTTTCTTTAATTACCCTTGGTCCTGCAAAGCCGATCAATGCACCTGGTTCAGCTATATTGATGTCGCCCAGCATCGCATACGAGGCCGTCACGCCACCTGTAGTCGGATCGGTAAGTAATGATATATATGGTATTTTAGCCTGGCTTAGCAGGGCTAATTTGGCCGAAGTCTTCGCCATTTGCATCAAAGAGAACGCAGCTTCCATCATCCTTGCACCACCAGATTTAGAAATCATCAGGAAGGGGATCTTATGTTTTATAGAATAATCGATAGAACGGGCGATTTTTTCACCCACTACAGAACCCATCGAGCCGCCTATGAAATTAAAATCCATACAGGCCACCACGAGGTCTTCACCCTCTACCTTCCCATGAGCCGCTCTGATGGCGTCTTTCAGGCCGGTTTTCTTCATGCTTTCTACCAATCTTTCTGCATAAGGCTTGGTGTCTGTAAAGTTTAGCGGGTCGCCAGATGTCAAATCAGCAAAAAGCTCGGTAAACTCGTTATTGTCAAATAAAACATGGAAATATTCTTTAGAACCAACCCTCAAATGATAGTCACAGTATTGGCAAACATATCTGTTTTCTACTAAATCAGCGCTGTGCAATGCTTTTTTACAATTCGGACACTTGTTCCACAAACCATCAGGCGCTTCTTTTTTTTCTTCAGTCAGCGTACTGATACCTTTTTTTTCTCTCTTAAACCAAGCCATGTTATATCTTGAAAAATGCGATACAAAGAAACGAAAAAAAATAGAACACTTTAATGATATATCAGCATTATAACTTTATTACCATTGACCTACAATATATTATAAATGAAAATAATCCCCCTATTGGTTGGCTCAGAATGATATTTTTGCTAACTTCGGCAGATAAAAAATTATAAAAAATGAGTTTAAAAGGCTATAAGGGTGTAATTTACGGAGATGCCGTTCAAGAATTGTTTGAGCAGGCTAAAAAACATCAGTTTGCATTACCAGCAGTAAATGTTACGGGTACAAATACTATTAATGCAGTAATGGAAACTGCCAAGGCAGTTAATTCGCCTGTTATTATTCAATTATCAAACGGCGGAGCCCAGTTTTATGCAGGTAAAACCTTAAATAATGATAATTTAAATGCATGTGTCCTTGGTGCAGTTTCTGCAGCTAAACACGTTCATTTATTGGCTGAGCACTATGGTGTAGCAGTGATCTTACATACTGACCATGCTGCTAAAAAACTTTTACCATGGATAGACGGACTGTTAGACCATGGCGAGAAATTCTTTGCTGAAACTGGCAAACCTTTGTTCTCTTCTCATATGCTTGACCTTTCTGAAGAGTCAATCGAAGAAAACATGGAGATCTCTGCCAAATACCTGGAACGCATGGCTAAACTGGGTATGACCATAGAAATCGAGCTTGGCGTTACAGGCGGTGAAGAAGATGGGGTAGACAATAGTGATGTAGACAGTTCAAAATTATATACTCAGCCGTCTGAAGTAGCATATGCTTACGAAGAACTGAGCAAAGTGAGCGATAAATTTACGGTGGCAGCAGCATTTGGTAATGTACATGGTGTGTACAAACCTGGTAATGTTAAACTACAACCGGTGATCCTTAAAAACTCACAGGATTTCATCAAAGAAAAATTCAACCTTACTGCTGAAAAGCCTATCAACTTTGTATTCCATGGTGGTTCAGGTTCCTCACAAGAAGAAATCAGAGAAGCAATTTCTTATGGTGCCATCAAAATGAACATTGATACAGATATGCAATGGGCCATGTGGGAAGGTTTGTTAAATTACTATAAAGCTAATGAAGCTTATCTTCAGGGCCAGATAGGAAATCCAGATGGAGAAGACAAGCCAAACAAAAAATATTACGATCCCCGCGTATGGTTGCGCAAAGGCGAAGAGCAATTCGTTGCACGTCTTAAACAAGCATTTGAGGATCTAAACTGTAAAGATGCCAGCGATAGGCTGTAATAATCTATAAGATCTAACATACAAAGCGCCTTAAAGAAACTTAAGGCGCTTTGTTGTTTTCATGTATTTTTATACGACCTGACAGGATGTATATATACTCCCTATGAACAGAAGAAAACCTTATCTTTACATCATCTCTTAAATTAAATAATAAGACTATGGATGCACTTCAGGTAATTAAGATCAGAAATAAAGAAGAATTAGACAAGGCATTTGCAGTTAGAAAGAAAGTATTTGTAGAGGAACAAAATTGTCCCCCTGAGCTGGAGTGGGAAAATGAAGAAGAATCCACACACTTCCTGGCGCTGCTAAACAATGAACCTTGTGGTGCATGCAGGTGGCGTAAAACTGACAAAGGCCATAAACTGGAGCGTTTTGCCGTGCTAAAAGAATATAGGGGCAAAAGGATAGGGCAGGCTTTACTGGCCGCGGTATTGTCTGATCTGCCGTCAGATGCTACTTATATTTACCTGCATTCACAGGTAGATGCCATGCATTTGTATTCCAGGTTTGGTTTTGCTGCTGAAGGAGGGGAGTTTGAAGAAGCTGGCATACAGCACTTCAAAATGGTAAAGACGCAGAACTAAGCTAAACTTACAAAAATACTTTTTGTGAGAACCAGACAGCTTCCTGCCATTTCTCCATATTTAAGTTAAGTGGTTCGGCTTTAGCAGAAAGATAGCTGATCAGGTCTTCAGTGGCCATATTTCCGGTCAGGTCGTCTGCCGCCATCGGGCAACCGCCAAATCCTTTCAATGCGCTGTCAAACCTGCGGCAACCACATGCATATGCGGCTTCAATTTTTTCAAATCGCGTATCCGGAGTACTATGCAGGTGAAGCCCAATTTCTATATCACTAAACCTGTTGATCAATACAGGCATCAACTCCTTTATCTTTTCCGGAGTGGAAACCCCGGTAGTATCAGACAGCGCAAGTATTACCGCCCCTGCACTTACCAGTTCATCCGCCCAGTGTGCTACAATCTCTGCATTCCAGGGATCTCCATAGGGATTTCCAAAGCCCATAGACAAATAGATCACCGCTTCTTTATTCTTTTTATCGCAAATCTCCAGGAGCTGTTTTACGGTATCCATAGACTGTGCAATGCTGGAGTTCGTATTTCGCAGTTGGAAGGTCTCAGAGATAGAAAAAGGGAAGCCAAGGTAAGCAATCGCTTCGTGCGTACTGGCGGCTTGCGCACCCCTTAAATTGGCTACAATGGCCAATAGCTTAGAGACAGAACTGCCAAGATCCAGTCTGGACAACACTTCACTGGTATCCTTCAGCTGCGGAATCGCTTTTTCAGAAACGAAACTCCCAAAATCTATGGTGTCAAAACCTACCTGCAGCAGGAGATTGATGTATTCAGCCTTAATTGCCGTAGGTATAAACTCATGGATGCCCTGCATGGCATCCCTTGGACATTCTATAAGCTTAATTGGCGTAGTGCTCATTTGATCTGGATATAAACTCAATAAACAAATATACACAACAAACAAAAAGGCACCCTATGCAGGATGCCTTTTTGTTTATGTTTAAGCTAATTGTCTTTATTTATAAACCTGATCGTCTCTCTTGCGGGTAAACTCAACCACGAAAGGAGTAGCCACAAACAGTGAAGAATAAGTACCGAATATTACACCGATCAGCATCGCGAATGAGAATCCTCTCAGGATGTCTCCACCGAAGAAGAACAATACCAATAAAGCAAGCATTACGCACAATCCTGTTACCACAGTACGGTTTAGTGTGCTGTTCAATGCATTGTTTACAATGGTTGGCATGTCCTCGTTTTTATGACGGCTCTGGCCAAGGTATTCCCTTACACGGTCAAATACAACCACCGTATCGTTCATCGAGTAACCCATTACTGTAAGGATGGCCGCGATAAACTGCTGGTCAATGTCCAGAGAGAATGGCAACCAGCCATTGAAGATAGAGAAGATCGACAATAGTACCAGTACGTCATGCAATAGCGCAATCACAGCTGCCAGACCAAACTGAACGTTTCTAAAACGAATAACGATGTAAATAAATACCGCTACTATAGCCAGCAATACCGCATAGATGGCAGATGTTTTGATGTCACTGGCCATTGTTGGCCCGATTTTCTGCGCATCTTTAATCTGATAAGGATTGTTTAAGCTTTTTAGGCCCGCAGCAAGTTTAGCCTCTACCTGATCATCAATGTTTTCACCGTTCTGATCTATTAAATATGAAGTCGTGATCCTTACCTGATTGCCGATACCAAAAGTTTTTACCTCAGGAACCTGACCAAACTGGTCATCCAGTGCATCCCTTACTTCAATCGTATTAATGTCTTTTTCAAACTGAACCACATAAGCACGTCCACCTTTGAAATCCACACCCAGGCTAAATCCTTTAGTGAAGATAGAGATGATACCGGCTAAAATGATGATAGAAGAGAAGATGTAAAACTTACGGCGACCGCTTACGAAGTTAAAGTTAGAGTCTTTAAAGATGTTGGCAGTAAAAGGAATTGAGAAGGAGATCTTACCGTCTTTTTTCAGCAATGATTCAAATACCAGTCGGGTAATGAAGATCGAAGTGAACAATGAAGTAATGATACCCAATACCAATGTAGTAGCAAAACCTTTGATTGGTCCTGTACCCAGGTAGAATAAAATAATACCTGTTATTAACGTAACAATGTTTGAGTCAATAATCGCAGAGTAAGCATTGCTATAACCATCAGCTATTGCCTGACGGATCGCTTTACCTGCGGCAAGTTCTTCCTTGATACGCTCATAGATCAGTACGTTGGCATCTACCGCCATACCTATGGTCAGTACCAGACCGGCTATACCAGGTAAGGTCCATACAGCACCCAAAGAGGTCATTGCACCGATCAGGAAGAATAAATTGGTAACTAAAGCAATGTTAGCTACCCAACCTGCTTTGCTATAATAGATCGCCATGAAAATCAATACCACGATTAGACCCACAATAGAGGAGATCAGACCGCTGTTGATGGATTCCTGACCCAGGGTAGGACCCACTACATACTCACCTACAATGTGCGCAGGAACAGGTAGTTTACCAGCCTTTAATACGTTGGCCAAATCTTTAGTTTCCTCAGGTTTAAAGCTACCCGAAATAGAAGAAACTCCACCAGGAATTTCCCCGTTTACATTTGGAGCAGAATATACCTGATCATCCAGTACGATAGCAATTGCACCTTTTTTAGCTGCAGCTTCGCCAGTCATTTTTTTCCATTTGGCAGCACCTTCACCGGTCATGTACATGGTAACTTCCGGTTTGCCGTCCTGACCAAAGTCATCACGGGCATTGCTCACAGCGTCGCCGCCAAGATCAGGTTTGCCATCCAATGAGGTTACTTTAATAGCATAGAGTTCAAATACTTTAGTGCCGTCCATTGGTTTCACGCCCCACATAAACTTATAAGTCTGAGGAATGATCGAAGCAATTTCAGGTCTTGCAAAGAAAGCATTTACTTTAGCAGTATCTTTTTGGGCTACCCAGCCTACTACAGCTCCCGGACGTAAACTTGTCTGTCCGTTTTCAGCCTGATAGCTAGGGATATTTAAAACCGCAAACAGCGGGTTAGATTTAGAAAGCTCCTGATTTTGCAGACTGGTTGAATCCTTAGCGTCAGTCTTTTTCGCTAAGTTGGCCAACTTACTTCCGCTTTTAGCGGTAGTATCACCAGCAACAGCAGCTGTTGTATCTTTTACAGATTTTAAACTTGCAGCAAGTGTTTTGTTGATGTTTTCCATTACCGGATACACCTCTTCATTATTATATACATGCCAGAACTGCAATTCGGCAGAACCGGAAAGCAATTTACGGACACGCTGTTTTGCGCTTTCGTCCACACCCGGCAGCTCAATCAGGATACGGTTGGTACCTTCCTGTTTTTGCATATTCGGACTCACCACACCAAAACCATCTATACGGCTACGGATAATGATGAATGAACGGTCAATCGCACTGCTTGCTTCTGTAGTAAGGAAAGATTTTACTTCAGAGTTAGTCGCGTTTGGCTTTAAAACTGCAGCATTGTCCTGGTTAGAGAACAAATCGGCAAGTTTTCCGTTAGGATTTAATTTTTCATATTCACTTACAAAAACAGATATAAAATCCCTTCCGCCGACACTGGTCTGCGTTTGGGCATTTTTTACCGCCTGGTTAAAGTTAGCATCGTCCGAATCATTGGCTAATGATTTCACCAGATTAGCTAGTGAGATCTCCATTGTAACGTTCATTCCACCTTTAAGGTCCAGACCAAGGTTGATCTCTTTTTCTTTACAGAATTGGTAGTTAAATCCAAAAAGCGGATAAACCGGAACTGTTGCCATAGAGTCTAAATAAGCTTTTTCCTTATTTACATCTCCTTTAGCATAAGCTTTTGCGTCTTTTTCAACCTTAGAAGTTACGAAGTTGAAAGAGAGAGAATACACACAGACAATACATAATAGTATTGCCATAAATTTTATAAAACCTTTACCCTGCATCTGTTTGTAATTATTAATCTATATGCTATATCTTTTTTTAACAAGTCGGCAAATCTAATTATTTTTTTAATTAATAGACCACGTTATGAAATTTTTATTATGGCGCTGCCAAACTAATGGGGTGCTCAAGTGTTTATCGGCGTTCAAGTGTTGAAAATGTAAAGCCAAGGTTGTTTTTTTCATCCGGCTGGTGACTTTCAGAAGCAGTTTCCTTCCAGATATTTTCATCGATCTGAGGGAAAAAAGTATCGGCTTCAAAACTTTCATGTACCACTGTCAGGTAGATCCTGCCCGTATGCGGCATAGCCTGTCTGTAGATCTCCGCACCCCCTACGATAAACACTTCCTGCTCTTCAGCGCAAAGCTGCAAAGCGGAGTCCAGGTCATTCACCACTTCCACCCCATCTATGCTAAGTTCCCTGTTTCTCGTGATCACGATATTGCGCCTGTTGGGCAGCGGTTTACCTACCGAATCAAAGGTCTTGCGCCCCATGATTACGGTGTGCCCGCTGGTGATGGTTTTAAAGTGCTTCAGATCCTTGGGAAGGTACCATAATAACTGATTGTCTTTTCCTATAGCATTGTTTTCGGCGATGGCCACTACCATGGAAACCATCATACTGCTACTGCTCCTTTAATGTGCGGGTGCGGATCGTAGCCCTTCAGTGTGAAATCTTCAAATTTGAAGTCGAATATATCTTTCACCTCCGGGTTGATCTCCATCACCGGCAATGCTTTTGGCTCACGGCTCAACTGCAGTTTGGCCTGTTCGATGTGGTTGTTGTACAAATGCGCATCGCCAAGCGTGTGGACAAAATCACCGTATTGCAAACCGCATACCTGCGCTACCATCATGGTCAGCAAGGCATAAGAGGCAATGTTGAAAGGCACCCCCAAAAATATATCTGCACTTCTTTGGTACAGCTGACAGCTTAGCTTGCCATCGGCTACATAAAACTGAAAAAAGGCGTGACAAGGCGGCAAGGCCATGTTGTCCACTTCCGCTACATTCCATGCCGATACAATGATCCTTCTTGAATCCGGATTGTTTTTGATAGTATTTATGATCTTTTCGATCTGGTCTATGTGCCCGCCATCAGGCGTAGGCCATGAGCGCCATTGCGAGCCATATACCGGCCCCAGATCGCCATTTTCATCCGCCCATTCATCCCAGATCTTTACCCCATTGTCTTTCAGGTACTTGATGTTGGTATCCCCGCTCAGGAACCAGATCAGTTCATGGATGATAGATTTAAGGTGCAGTTTTTTGGTAGTTACCATTGGAAAACCTTTTTGCAAATCAAACCGCATCTGGTAGCCAAATACGCTGATGGTGCCAGTACCTGTGCGGTCATGTTTTTGTGTGCCCTCGTCCAGCACATGCTGCATTAAATCTAAATATTGCTTCATCTGTTTGTCTCTTTTCTCCGTGTCGCCAGATTAAGCCTTTTTTGTCAAAGGTTTCATCCGATTCTAACAGACTGCTAATATAAAGGTATCCTTTCAATTTTTTCTGATCAAATCGCTTTTGTGGATATTAGGTGAGGGTCATGGTGTCTACATATACGCTGTCGCTGATGCTTTTCCTGTCATCGGCAATCATGGCGATATAAAGATGCAGTTCCGTGTTTTTGAAGTACACAGGTAGTTCAAGGATATCAGACATTTGGAAAATACTAGTTTTCCCCAGTACTAAACGACGTTAAACTCTGATTAAATTACCGGCTAAGCTGTTTTCTGTGAACCAAAAGCCGGTGTTATCAGATACGACTAACACCAGGGCTAGCATGCCTGTTGATCAGATTTTTTCGCATGCCACTTCGGATGAGCCAACGGCCGATTATTATTATTTTACCTTACCTGTTAGTACTGAAGGCACTGCTAATATTTCTGCTTACTTCAGCACTGTAAGTTTTTATGACCGGCAGCCTCGAAAGTATGACCGCTATTCAGGTAAACTATTAGTTGCAGGCGAACGGTCCTCTTCTCTGAGTGCTTCTGATCAGTTAAATCGATCAACTACGACATACATACCGGCACCGCGCTGGGTTTACCTGGGAAAATACTAGGTTTTTTGGCAGGATTAATTGCGGTGTGAAAAAGAACAGACAGTTACCACAGGGTCAGTATTGAGAAACTAGAAGCAATGGATGAAATAGCAAGAATCAGTTTTTTATCTGGAATCATTCCAGATAATTGAGGGTAATTTTTTATATTCGTCACAACCAAAATTAACCTTTAATGAAACAAACTTGGATCTTCGCACTTACAATAATTACCAGCATCCCTGTATTTGCGCAAAACACCACTACAGAAGAACCAAAAAAGCTGATGGAAGTTAACATTAACCGAATCAGCCGGCAGCGTGAAATAAGGCGGTTGGATTCTGTTTCCGGTACGTACATTTTCTCCGGAAAGAAAAGTGAGGTCATCGACCTGACCAATAAAGATGTAGGTTTGGCCGAAAAATACGGTCGCCAGGTCTTTTCCAAAATACCAGGTATTTTTGTATATGATATGGACGGTACAGGTAACCAGACAAATATCTCGACACGTGGTCTGGATCCGCACCGCGGATGGGAGTTCAATATTCGAAAAGACGGAATCCTCACCAATTCTGATATGTATGGTTATCCGGCCAGTCATTATAACATCCCTCTGGAAGCAGTTGAACGTATTGAACTGGTTCGTGGTACGGGTTCTCTTCAATATGGCGGACAGTTTGGCGGAATGCTCAATTATGTGAGTAAGAAGCCCGACTCTTCCCAACTTTCATTTCAAAGTGTTAATACGGTTGGTTCGTATGGTCTCCTGAGTACATTCAATTCCCTCAGCGGTACCAAAGGCAAATTTAAATACTACGCATGGTTCAATAAGAAGGCAAGCAGCGGTTATAGAAAGAACAGCGATTCTAAATACGGTGCGCAAAATATCTCCTTGTTTTATGAGTTTACTCCAAACCTGGAATTTAAAGCGGAATGGACAAGATCCGATTATGTCACCCACTTGGCAGGGCAACTGACAGACCAGATGTTCAAAGACGATCCACGTTCATCCACCCGGTCACGCAATTATTATAACCCGGATATCAATGTTCCATCTATTACACTCGACTGGAAGGCAGGCGAGAACACACAACTGAAATTTACTTCATCCGCAGTAATTGGTGCACGTAATAGTGTATTATTTGACAAGCTGGTCAATGTAGTTGATGCTATAGACCCGGTAAACCTTCAGTATGCAAACAGGCAAGTTGATGTCGACCACTTTAATAGTTACACCAGCGAACTGCGGTTGTTGCACTCTTACCGGTTTTTGGGCCAGATCAGCAACCTGACTGCTGGTATTCAGTACATGA
This sequence comes from Pedobacter psychroterrae, assembly GCF_004331695.1. Lineage (GTDB taxonomy): Bacteria > Bacteroidota > Bacteroidia > Sphingobacteriales > Sphingobacteriaceae > Pedobacter > Pedobacter psychroterrae. The sequence goes on from NZ_SJSL01000003.1 coordinate 96,504, forward strand.
ACAATGACCTGCATCGTCAGCAATTGGGCAAAGGGACAACCGGAGCAGATTTTGACCTTTCACTGGTCACGCCTGGCTGGGGCAGGGACATGCACCTCAAGACCAGCAATGTGGCTTTATTTGCTGAGAACAGATGGGTCGTGTCGCCTAAATTCTCTGTAAATGCTGGATTACGTGTTGAAGCAGGAGAAACAAATATGACTGGGGTCATCAACAATTATCCTACTGAGGACATCCCAAATACCATCAAACACGAATATCCCCTGTTTGGTGCCGGCGCCCAATATGAACTGAATAAAACGATGAACTTATATGCAGGATGGTCACAGGCCTACCGGCCGGTCATCTTTAAGGATATTGTTCCGGGTTCGATATTTGAGATAGTCGATAAAAAGCTGAAAGATGCGAAAGGTTATAACCTTGAAGGTGGTTTTAGGGGTAACTGGAAATTCCTGAATTGGGATGTAAGTTATTTCCAGTTGCAGTACAATAATCGTCTGGGCACTGTTTCACAAACTGATGGAGATAACCAGGAAACTATCTATCGTACTAATATCGGTGATTCTAAAACCAGAGGAGTGGAGATCTTCATTCAGGCGGCATTTCCGTTAGGGAAAATGACCAGCCTCTCTTTATTTACTGCCACCGCATATATGGATGCACAATATCAGAAAGCGAGCATTAGAGATGCCAATGCCAAAAGTACTGTTTCCGTTGATGGTAACAAAGTGGAGAGTGTGCCGGAGTGGACATCGAGAAATGGTGCAACACTGAAAATTAAGCATAACAGTCTGAGCATCCTGCACAGCTATACCGCCAAATCATTTGCTGATGCATTAAATGCTGTAATGCCAAATGCAACTGGTTCTGTTGGTATTGTGCCTTCCTATAATCTGTTTGATATGAATGCCAGCATAGCAATGACCGGCTATTTACGTATCGGACTAAATGTGGGTAATGTATTTGATAAAGAATATTTTACGAAACGTCCTCAGTTCTATCCGGGGCCCGGTATTTGGCCGTCCGACGGCAGAATGTATTCGACCTCCGTATCGCTGAGTTTGTAGGCTGATTTTATATTTAAGCATTTTTGTAAATTAAACGCTATATTGAATTGCAGCTGCTTGCTGTTGTCTCAGAATTGTTTTATAAATTTGGTCTGTGAATAATTTAGATAACGAAATTGAATCCAAAAGGGAACCTGAACTGCCTATTTACCGCAAACTGGCTTTGTCTCTGGCCACTGACATTAAAGCTGGCATGTATAAAATAGGGGCTTTGATTCCTTCAATAGGAGAAAGCTCAAAACTACATGGGCTTTCGATACCAACTATAGCTGCTGCATATGACCTTTTAAAAAAGCATGGTATTATTGGCCTGAATGTCAGTAACAGATATGCGGTAAAAAGCAAGAATTTGGAACGGTTTTTAGCTGAAGAGCTTAAAATGACCAGACAAGCCCGGTCTCAAAGCAAGTAGATCTGCATTATATTATAAGGTTAAGAAAGCCCCACGCTACTTAACCATGCTCTGGCAGACTCAGCATCGGTGAAAAACTGAACCACTGTATTTCCGACTTTGACATCAACCGCTTTTTCAGCTGAGAGCCTGCTGAATGCACTGGGAGAATATACCCAGGCAAAATAGCGCAGCCCCGCGTTTTCCATCATCGGGAACCATTCCTGCCCGGCCCAGTCGGCAGCTTCAGACCAGGTGCCCGTTACATTCGTGTTGTCATTCATGACCTTACTAACACCGCTTGCTTCAAGCATCTCCAGCATTTTCATGCCACCAGCCTTTACAGCATCCACAGTCTGGAAACCTGTCCAGTCCACCTCCAACCAGTGGTTGTCCTTGTCTTGAAATATGGTGATGTGGTCATTTTTGTAGAATTGGTTTTCCTCGGTGACCGGAGCAGAAACAACGGGCTCAGTAAGCGGCAATCTGAAATAAAATGTGGAGCCTTTGCCCGGCTCGCTTTCTATCCAGAAAGTGCCCATGTGGCGCTTTAGGATTTCTGAAGAGATGAACAGCCCAAGCCCCAGCCCTTCAAAGCGCATGGCGCTATTGTCGATGCGGTAATAGCGGTCAAATAAGCGTTGTACGTGTTGCTCCTGGATACCGATGCCGAAATCCTGAACTGATACAATCAGCGCGTCCCCGGCCAGATGGCTTTTCACAATGACCTCTATTCCGTCCGGGGAATATTTAATGGCATTGCTCAAAAAGTTGTTGATCACCTGCTCCAGCCTCAGTCGGTCTCCGGTGATGGTCAGGCCCTCGGTTTGCGCTAAAGTGATCTGGTGACTGGTGGTCAGCTGCGCACTCTCCACAGCGTCTTTCAGCATCTGAGAGAAATTGAAAGGCTGCAGGTCGTAGCTGAGTTTCCCGGCGTTGATCTTGGTCACATCCAACAGGTCGTTGATCAGTTTTTCCAGTCTGTGGATGTTATCAGTCGATTTTTCAATATAAGTTGCAGTTCGCTCCAAGTCCGCGCTTCTTTGCATCAATTGCGTGAAAGCCTTTATTCCGGTAAGCGGGGTTTTAAGCTCGTGACTGGCAATCGAAAGAAACTCGTCTTTTTGCTGTTCATTTTGCTTTTGCTGCTGGATATTGGTATTGGTGCCCAGCCATAGGCTGATTTTTCCCTCTTCTATCAAGGGTACAGCCCTGGTCAGGTGCCAGTTGTACTCTCCGTTTGCAAATTTGAGGCGGAACTCAGTAAGGTATTCCTTGCCCGTGGACAGGGCCTGCTGCCAGGCCAGTAAGCAGGAGGGCAGGTCGTCAGGATGGATAAAAGCCTGCCAGCCTTGTCCTACAATTTCCGGACCGGGATAGCCGAAGTCGTTTGAAACTACTTGGTTGACGTAATTTAATTGCCCCTCAGGATCTGCAGTCCAGACCTGCTGAGGAATGGCGTTGAGCATGAACTGGAAACGGCGCTCTGTCGCTTCAGCCTGCTGCCTTGCTAATACCTGACCGGTGACATCCTGGCACAAGATCATCACACCGGCAAGCCTTCCATTAGCTTCGCGGTAGGGCTGATAAATGAGGTTTAAAAATCCTGATATTGGCGCATCGTCCTTATTAACCAGGTAGGCTTGTTCATACAGATAGGTGGGTTCGCCGGTATGGAGCACGTCTTCAATAACTTTTGCGAAGGCTGCTTTGGCCTCAGGAATGATATTGAACAGTGGTTTTTGGTGCAATTCCCCAGTGCTGCGCCCGATTAGTTTGGCGTATGCTTCATTGACGACTTCAACGATAAACTCGGGCCCGGTGAGTAAGATGATTCCAACAGAGGCTTCCCGGATCAGGTTTCGAAACCGCTGTTCGCTTTCTTTAAGCCCGTCGAGGGTAGCCTGCAATAAGGATTGTGTTTCGCTCAGTTCCTCATTGGTTGTAGCCAGTTCTTCGTTTGCTGCAGCCAGTTCCTCGTTGGATGCATACAATTCCTCATTTGAGGCAGAAAGTTCTTGGTTGGCAGCAGTGACTTCTTCTGCCAGCGCTTGCTGCTCTTCATGCAGGTTTGCATTCAAAAGGAGTTCATTTTGATAAGCCTGGGCCAACTCAGTCGCCGCTGCATTATTGAGGATGGTTCCGGTGTTTGCGGCGACGGCCAAAAGGAACTGACGGTAATCTTCGTCAATCCGCTTTCTCGCGGACGCTGCCAGTACCAAATGTCCCTTGATGATGCCTTCTGCATTATTTACCGGGATGATCAGGGCTTCAGTCACAGGTTCCGGCCAGTGACATATAGCCGGTTCAGCAAGTCTGGTATCCAGGTTTTCAAGGTGGATCACTTCCTGTCCGTCCCCATCTTCCAACAGTTGAGCTACACCGGCAAGCTGATGCGAATTCAAACAACTACTGAAGACCAGTTCTTTCTCGCTGGAATCGTTGTTATTGCTATAATAAATGTAAAATGGAATATCGAGAAAAGCAATTGCCAGCAGACCCTCAATGATCTGGTTCGCTGTTGTGACGCTTCGAGCGGTATGAACTTTGGCAAGAAATGCGCTTCTTATGGCCGACCTCCGCTCGTTGATGACCCGGTAGGAGGTCTCCACAACTGCGTTGAACACGCCGCCCACACTTCCATCTATACTGACAATAGGAGAAAGGGTATAGTCAAAATAGCACTCCTCCGTATACCCGAAACGGTGCATGTACAATGGGGCATCCGGTCGGCGGTAAGACTGGCCCTGGTACAGTACACTTTCAAACTCGCCTTTTAATCCTTCCCATATTTCCGGCCAGACCACTTCGCCGGGTTTGCCCAGCGCCCAGGGATGCTTTTGTCCCGGGATGCTGCTCCAGGCATCGTTGTAAAGCAAGGTAAAGTCCTTTCCCCAATAGATGGCTATCGGAAAGCCAGAACTCAATGAAATCGCAATTGCTGAACGCAGGCTTTCAGGCCAGTGATCAGGGGACTTTAAGGTGGTGGCTGACCAGTCTTTATCTCGGATCAATTCTCCGAGTTGACCTCCGCCCTGCAAAAAAGGTAGTTGTTCGTGCATGCAGCAAATATAATACGTGTTTTGGCAGAAAAAACTGAATTTTTATGATTAACAACCGCTTCTTGATATAGTTTTGGCTTAGGGCGAAATATTCTTATTTGATCTTATCTTCCACACAGAATAATTATATTGCAGTATGGAACAAGTATACGACCAACGAGTATAAATGGATACCCTCAAAGTAATGGGATCAGGAGCTATGCATTATATTGGGTGCTTGAGGTCTTGTCTTTCGGCCTCGGTCTTCTGCGTGCATCGCTATACATAATTTACAAAATTTACATTTTTATTTACAATCTAAGTTCTTCAGATTGAAGGATATCAAAGTAGTTTCGCTGAATCAAATTGATAGGATATGAAAAACAAAAGAATTGTTTTATCCAGCCTGATCTTCGTAATGGCGGTAGTAGTTTGCCTTCCTGTACTGGCTCAGCAAAAAAAAGGCGCTCATAAGGCTACCTTTGTTGGTAAATGGAAATTAAATAAGCCGAAAAGTGACCTGACCGGGCCGTTTCCCGTGTGTATTTTTGGGGAAGGTGATCGTATGTTTTCTAATACGATGACCGTAGCCGGAAATAAAGGTCTTCTAACCGTCCATGTAACGAGTTCGTCTCCTGAATGGGAGCCGGTTAAAAGGCAAGAGAAACTGATTTTCGACGGTAAAGAAAGGGAAGCTACTGTTTTTGGGAGAGCAAGGGACGAGTCTACTGCCAGGTGGGCACACGATGGACAAACTATGATTGTTACCTCGCTTAAATCCTTCTATACAAAAGGTAAGGAACCAGATATTAAAGTAAAAGAGGTTTGGAAGTTGATCAATGATGGTAAGTCTATATCTGTCCAGGTCAACCTCCGCAAGGAAATGAGGAAGCTGGTTTACGATAAACAATAGGCTGTGGATTGCTGTTTACATGATCTCTCGATAAATTGTTATTCGATCAATTCCAATATTACACCATATTTTTTCTCACGAATTTGAGTGTCGGAAATGATTTCAAAAGTATAAGAGCCAGAATTCTGAGATGTTGTAACTTTTAATTTAGAGCCATTGATTTTATAGGTGCCCCGATACACTATATCACCACCCGGGCTCAAATCTGCAACCCCTTCTGGTTGTAATGTCAGGCCCCAGCCTCCATCATAAGCATTCATTGGTACATGGCCTACCTGGCTATATTGCTTCGATTGGTCTACCGTAATTCGGTCTTTCTTGCAGCCTGCGGCGAACAGTAATACTGTCATACAAATAATGGAAGGTAGCAAATAAGTCTTAAATAGCTTCAGTTGAATGGTCATTGTCAGGTTTCATTTAAGGTTTTTTATTTAAACGACTAAAACACCTAGGAACGCTACAATTAAAGTTTTTTTGTTCTCACACCTCTCTATCGTTTGTTGGGTTATTTCATACTTAGCGGGATATTATATTTTACCCTCACTGGTTTACCGTTCTGGGTTCCTGGTTTCCATCTAGGGACTCTTTGTAAAACACGTACCGCTTCTGCATCAAGAAGTTCATGCATAGATTCTACCACAGTGATGTCGGTAATACTGCCATCCTTGTCTATTACGAAGCTCAAGTTTATTTTACCAATTGGCTTAGGGTTAAGACCTTTAGGGTAAACGAATTTTGCACCTATGTATTTATAAAGTGCCTGCATACCCCCAGGGTATTCTGGTGGAACGTTTATGATCTCGACTCCCTCTTCGTCCCAGCTTTTGGTGCTTGTGGTGGCGTTATCCTTATAATTCGTTACCGTCTGCTTTCTCCCATTTTGGTGGTACCAGATAAAGTCACCATCTTTTACCTCCGGTGATAAAGATTTGAAGGTTCCGGTCATTTGAACTTCCCCTGTTTTAAAATAATCAGTAGCGAGGAACTTGCCGTCATCAGTGTTGCTCATGATTCTGTAGAAAGAATGATTGGCTTTTTCTGTTTCCTTCCAGTCGGCGTCGTAAAATGTAGTGTCGACCTTTTGGGCATAGCTTTGAACGCCTGCAACAAGTAAGAGTAATGCTGAGATAATTAAGCGTAAATTCATATTGCTAATATAATATTTTCCTGCTGAAGGTCAAGGACTGAATAACTCCCTGTATGAATAAAAGCCAATATCATCGTGCTCTTCAAGTCATTTTAAGGTATTTATAGTTGCTGTGCTCTTTTCCCTTGAGTTTTTATCAATCCCGGGAAGTAAATCTAAAGGCAATGAATGCAAAAGAAATGTTTAAGTTTAACTACTTTAGCATTAAACCAAAATAATACCATGAAACGTCATTTAACCTTTATCCTCGTTACCTTCTTCTGCAGCGCCTGTTATGCCCAAAATAAAATTGAATTGAACCTGACCAAAGGACAGGTATACCAACAGAAAATGTCTATGGTAATGGCTATTAAACAGACATTCAACCAGACTGAGATGCTCATCAACATGGCCATCAACGGCACAACGGTATTCACCGTTACTGATGCAAAAGATGGTGTATATGACATCGATGTTGCTTATAAGACCCTTTCTTCGAAGACAGATATGCCTGGCGGACAAAGTATATCTTTCGATTCTGAAAAAGAAGACAAAAGCGATACGGTTTCCATTTCTTTGGGGCTGATGAAGAACAAGCCCTTTCATATGAAAATGAACAAGCAGGGAAAACTTTTGTCCATCAGCAATGTCACACACCTTTACTCCTCTGTATTTGAAAAATTCCCGAACCTGACGCCATTGCAAAAGCAAAAACTGCAGGCTAAGATCGAACAGTCCTTTGGCGAAAAGGCCTTCAAGAACAACATGGAAAATATGATGGCTTTCTATCCCCAGTCAGCAATCAGCAAAGGCAGCAAATGGACTGTGAAAAATACAGTTGCATCTGCAAACATGGATATGCAGGTGGATAACAATTATACTTTGGATGAGATTACTGCAGGACAATATGTGATCAGCGGCGTCTCCAAAATGACCAGTCCAAATGCGGGTACTTACAAGGAGCTCAACGGGATGTTCGCCAAGACGGATATCACCGGCGATGTTACAACCAGTATGAAAATAGACAAGAAATCAGGCTGGGTAGAGGAGTCTGCTTCAAATATGACCCTCAAAGGCATTGTTTCTTTCAAAGCCAATGATAAAATGCCCGAAGGAATGACCATCCCAATGGAGATCAGCGGCAAGACAACGATCACTTCAAATTAAGCCCGCTTGCTCTCCCACGGTCGCTGATTGGCCTATACTCCAGTCTAAAGCCATAGCCTGCCACACTGATGCCAAATAATAGAGTAACAATCGTAAAACTTTGCGCTTAAGCGAACTTTACTCTTTTTACTTCTTATATATAGTCACTTTTCTTGTCGCTCCATTAGCGTTCCTCAGCGTTAGAGTCGCTTGGCTTGCACCATTGAAGATGGTGGGTTTCACCATGATTTCGCAAGTGGAAACATTTGTATAGTCGACGCCGTCAATGGCAAGAACCTGGTCGTTAAGGCTGATCTTGTCTTTCAGCTGCTCATCCCAGATCATTCCTATCCATATTTTATCGTCTTTAGGAATAATGGTTACCGGAAACCAGCCATTGGACAGATCAAAAGATGTTTCAAAAGGTTCAAAGTAGAATTTTTTATGTTTATAGTCTACTGTTACTATACCGTAATCCAGCAGACGCGCTCCGATAATGGAATCGTTTCCTACTGTGGTATTGTGGTTTACATTCTTGAATACTGTTCCATTGATGTGTAATTCCGGCACCTGCAACCGATACTGCGTGGTGTCGGTTCCAAAGCCATATAAACCTAAACTGTTTCTGCCTCTTGATTTCGCCTGTACGTTAAACACCTCCGCTTGTTGAGTTGCATTAAAATGAAATAGGGCAAGGTTAAAAAAATCTGCGAAGCCTGTATCGAAGAGTGTCGGAATGGTACCCGACCCTTTGCCGAAAAATGCGATAGTTACCAAGGGAAGGTTCTGGCTTTGTGTCAAGTACATATCCGTTCCTTGTTTTTGGTGCAGATTCAATTTTTCCGGCTGATCTGTAATTACAATTTTCCTGGTTTTGGAGGAAAATTGCACTATAGAGTTTCGCAGCATATTGCTCCCGATAAAGCCGTCGATCTTCAGACAATCGAAAATGAGGGAGTCTTTAGGGACCGCGCTTGGAATATTGTTGAAGACTAGATTACCAATCGTGATTTCTTTTAAATTTACGATACTCAAACTGTCCGCTTGATTATTGGCGTCCGAGATGGGGATCTTCTTAATCACCTCGGGCGTTAATTCGTCAAATAGCTTTTTTGTGATGGTATTGCCCGCCCCGGTATCCAACAGAAAACGATAAGTTTTACCATTGATAGTCACATTGATAATGGGTGCCCATCTTATATCTTCATATTCGATCTCTGTAAAGTAGTTTTTTTGACTCGTGCCACCCTGATTCAGTGTGAATTCCTCTTGTGAGTAAGATAGTGTGGAACTTAGGGTAAGCAGGAGGATGGCGAAAAATATTCTCATTTAATATGCTCCGATCATTGTTACCAATCGACTCTTTCGTAGATTTCTTCATATATTTCCGGCCCACCTATTGTGCCAACGGTATGCAGCTTGCCATCTTTTATAGTTAGTTTGTAGTTGATTTTCATTTTTTCGAAGCCATCAAAAGCGGCATATTTAGTAAATTCCTGGTAATTTCCGTTCTCTAAAGAATAAATCCCTCCGGAAACTGAAGCTGCAATTTTTCTATTGTTTAGCTCTGGTACTTTCTTTTCTACGATCACAACAAAATTTGTCGGCGTCAGTATTTTCCGCAAAAAAACAGATCCGCTGTCCGACAAAAGCATTTGGCCGTTTTGATAGGTGATCTTCTGGCTGATCAGTTTCCAGGTGCCAATATGTGCTGTGCTGTGAGATGAGGTTTTAATTGTTGCGTTGTTAACTTTTTTCTTTTGCGTTTGTGCGATGGCAGCTGCGCAGATCAGCGTGGCCGCAAGGGTAAGGATCAGGATTTTATTCTTCATACAAGCGTTAATAATCGGTTATTGTAAATATATATTAATTCATCATTTGCAACAAGCTTATATGAGGAACTTTACGTAATGGGGCCAATAATTGATCATTGTATTAACATCTAAGATTTCCAGGGCGTATGAAATTTGGCTTCTAATAATCTTCGTTTTGTGAGACATTAAGTTTCTCTTTATCTTGCTTAATGCTTAAGTTCCCGGCTAGACGAAAAGATGGATTTCACAGCGTTAACAATGCACAATTGTCGATGTAAAATAAATGTTTTCATTTTTGTGATTTTTCAATCGTTCTAGCGAATAATATAGTGAATATAAATCTTAAGTGAATCGAATGTCAGAAAGAGAGCAATTTATTGATATTATAAATGAGCATAAAAGGCTTTTGTATAAGGTGATCTACTCTTATTGCCGGAATTCGGACGACAGAAAAGACCTGGAACAAGAAATTATAATCCAGTTATGGAAGTCCTTGAAGAATTATAATCAGGAATTTAAATTGTCTACTTGGATATATAAAATAGCTCTGAATGTGGCTGTATCATATTACAGAAGAGATTTCAAACGTACGAAGACTATCGAGCCTTATAATGAGACCATCTTTAAAATCGCAGTGGAAGAAGATTATAATGAAGAGCACATAAATAAAACCATTCTCTTACACAAGTTTATCAATAAACTCGATGAACTAAATAAGGCAATTATTATACTTTATTTAGAAGATAAAAGCTATAACGAAATTTCGGAAATCACTGGACTGACCGAAACCAACGTCGGCACAAAAATTAACCGAATCAAAAGGAAACTAAAAGAAAGTATTTCTATAATAAATGACTATTAATATGGAACTCGACGAATTAAAAAATCTCTGGCAAGCGGAACATAGAAACTTAAACAGCAGGATTAAACTTAACGAAGAACTTTTGATGAAAATGAATATGGAAAAAGCTGCCGGAGACATTAACAAGATTGTCAACATATCATTGTTTGGCCGGAATATGGCCTTGATTTATTGTCTTGTATCCATAGGCCTTGCAGTTTCGATGATTGAGTCAATTGAGTACAGTATACCGGCGATTTTAGGTGCTTTAGCGATGCTATGGTCTTTTATCTCCCATTTATCGATAAAAAAACCAAACTATAAAGACTCAATAATTCAATTGCATAAGACGATTTGCACCTTTAAGATTCATTTGGCTGCGAACGCTAAATATGATATTATAATTGTTGCCTTTTGGTTTTTAAGTGTAGTGCCAATCGTTTTAAATGTTACTTATAAAGTTTCATTGTATAATAATAATCAGGTTCTAGCAATCTTTTGTTTGGTTGCTGGTATTATTCTTACACTCACTATAATTTTAAGCCGTAAAGCGTATGCAGAATATGATAGACAATTAAAAATTACCCAGGATCAATTGGCAGAACTGATTGAATTTGAAAAGAATAACTTACGTTAATGAATTCTTGAAAGTATTGTTAGATCACATTTTTTTAATTTCAATACGGCTTTTTTCATACCTGAATCTTTGTTGTTAAGATTTTTTAAGAAGAAACTATTATATCAGCTTTACGGGAAAAAGAAATCTTCGTTTAATGATACAAATGATAAACACCATTATAAAGCTCTTTGTCTTATCGAACTATCTATCTAAGACCAGCCTTGTAGCAGGTAACATATTTATCTTCTTATCGAATAATCTTTTGAAGGAACGCACGTAGATATCAGTCAATAGAGTTGTACCAAATAATACAAAGAATTTTGCTTCTCCATTAACTGAAAATAATGCTGCAGGTTGAACAACCAAACCAATTATAGAAATAACAATGGAAAATCCAATCAACCAAGTTCTGTTCATGAAATCGTAAATCAAAGAAGGCTTCTCAAATCTTCTGTCTATAAAATATCTTTTGTAAAAATAGTACACTCCAGGAAAAGTTACCGCAATTGCTAATGCGTACATTATGTTAATCATCACCTTTTCCGGTATAGTGCTGTTGTAAATCATATAGAAATACCAGCATATAACGATATAGATACAACATCGGGGAACTTCAAAGCTGTTCAACACCTCTCGCCAAAGTAATTTACTATATTTTACTGTCACGTGTTTGCGATGATGCTTCTCTTCCTCCCCAATCAACTCAAAGCTCCCAAAATCCTCCTTAATAATTTGCGCTACGAGTAGTAAACTGAAGGCTTCATCTTTAAATTCCAACGCATTTACTAGATGGTCATAAAGTTCTTCACAAGTTTCTCTATATTTCACTTGCATTGAGACAAAGTGATGAATTTCATTCAGCTGTTTTATGGTTAATTTCATCAGAATGAGGGTTTAAGATTCAACAGCGCTTGCAGGTTTTGTATGAAACATGATGCTTCCTGTCGTTTATTTACCACTTCTATTTTTCCACTCTCAGACAGTGAATAATATTTACGAACACGATTATCCACTATTTCCGTTGATGTCTCCAATAATCCTTCAGCTTCCAGCTTATGCAAAGTAGGATATAATGCCCCTTCTTTTATTAGTAAGTCGCCCTGTGTGATGGTTTTTACTTTTTGAGTAATCTCGTAACCATACATTTTATCCTGCTGAGACAGCATGCTTAAAATAATGGTTTGCAGAGTGCCTTTAAATAGATCAGTGTTTAATGCCATATGCTAATATACATAATTTTATATACATAAAAAATTATGCATAAAAAACTACATTTATATCACTGTGTTTATTTACTAAGTTTCTATTTTTTTATTAGTGGTAGATCTTGATAAATCGGGGTGTATCGTGTTGTGGTAGTAAATTAAGGTTAGGAATTATTAAACAGACTTGTACTCGTTATTGTACAAGTCTTATTTTTTATTTAACTTTGAATATATATTATTGATAACATTATGGAGATCACCACATATTCTAATTTCAGGCAGCATTTAAAAAGCTTTTTAGATAAGGTATTCTTAAGCCAGGGACCTTTGTACATTAGCAGGAATAATGGAGAAGACGTGGTTGTTCTCTCTAAAGCGGATTACGAGAGTTTGATGGAAACATTTCATTTGATGAAAAGTCCGAAAAATGCTTCCAGACTAATGGAAGGGATTGTTGAATATAAAAAAGGTAAAGGGCAGGAAAGATCGCTTATTGAAGAATGAGAATTATTTTTCTAAGCGTTGCCTGGGAAGATTACCTTTACTGGCAACAAAATGATAAGTCAATTTTAAAGAAGATTAATGCGTTAATTAAAGAAATTGAAAGAACACCATACGAGGGGCAGGGGAAACCTGAAATGCTTAAGCACGATTTATCTGGTTGGTGGTCGAGGAGGTTAAATTTAGAGCATCGCGTTGTATATAGAATAGAAGATGACTCAGTTATTATTCTTCAATGTAGATATCATTATTGATCATTAAAACTTTTTTAAAATAAATCTACTACCAATAATCCGGAAATAGCCGCTGCTACGCCATTGCAGCTGGACATGGCTATCTTTAGCTGTTTATTCAAATCCACGATGGCCAGTTAGCTTAGCTACATAAACCGCCCTGGTATTTCCCCGAATAAATTTGATCCTGCCCTTTGACCTCCCCAACTGCATTCCAGTATGCCATCCAATCTCTACCGGCCCAATAGATTTCAGGGTTCCCTTTATTTCCCTGAGGTCGAAATTAGTGTTGTATTTGATGTTAATGTTCCCAATGGATTTGAGTGTTCCTTGTTGGTCGTGAATGTCAAATGAATTGTTGTATTTAAAAATAATGTTGCCAATTGACTTTATTTTTCCAGGTATGTCGTGGATGTCGAAATTGCTGTAGTAATCAACGTCGATGCCATTAATGGATTTTATCTTCCCCGCTTTATTGTTGTCAAAATCATTATACTCCTCTATTTTCAGGCCCTGGTTGGGGGAGGGCCTTCCGTATATGTCGAAATCGATATCCGAAGTTTGCTTATCGCTTCTGCGTAAAGATGTGGTAGCTATAATATTTCCTTCCCCATCGATCGTGATGATGAAATCCTGGACAGTGAGCTCGAGCAGACGGATATGAGATTTGAAGTCTTCGATCATAAAATAGGCGGAATGGATTTGCTGAGCGCTGGCGGTGCTGGCAAGACATAGCCAAAACAGCACCATTTTTACAGTAATGTTTTTCATTTGTGTGTGTTGATTATTGCAGACCTAACACTGCCCCTCAATATAGTAAATATTGGGGATTTAAAAAGGAGTTTGGTCTTTTAACAGCCGGTCAACCGTCTCACTGAACTTTGTTTGTAAGCGCTTATCAAAAAGCGCCAGTTTTTTCCATGCTTTGTTTCCATACACTCCGGCCTTAGTATAATCAAACTGCCTGAAGCCTATTTTATCGATCACTGTGGTGTTTTTAATATGGAAATCATGATTCAATGGATCATTAAACAATGGGTCGGCTACAAGGGCATGTTGATCTTTTGCAGTATTGATTTTTTCCATGGCAGTGTTCCAGTAGATATTGCTGTCTTTTACCGCATTGACTTTATCCCAGTTAGTCTCACCAAGTTTTCCCGACGAGTAGTAAATGATGTTTCTGGTAAACCTGAAGGATTGATGCTTTTCTACGCGGCTAGCCTGAAGCTGGGCTTTGATCTGGAAGGCAAAAATGTTATTGCGGATGAGGTTGTCTTTGCCATAATGCTGGTGAAAGCCGGAGTTTTTGCAATTGTATACCAGGTTGTTTTCCATAACAATACCTGTGGAGCCTTCATCGGTATACAATCCCCAGCCACCGTAGCCATAGGAGTAAATATCGTGAATGACATTGCCACTTACCACCGTGCCTTCAGAGAGGCCGAGCGTATAAATGCCACCCATATCACTCAACTCACCCCAGCCCAGATGATGGATGTGGTTGTTGATGATCTTATTGCGTTTTGTCGGACTTTCTGCATATCCCCATACCCATCCAACAGAAATACCTGTGTACCTGAAATCTGCAATCTCGTTGTGCGATATGGTGTTGTCTGCCGATTGAAAAATGATGACTCCTATACCCGTAGGTATTTCCTGCCCGCCTGAGCGGATGATGTTGTTGTCGATCAGGATATTTCCCGTAGCTGTGCGCTGATCAGCAGGTATCTTCATTTCGCCGATCTTTAGTCCTCCAATACCCAGGTCATGGAAGTAGCTGTTGGTGACAGAATTGTTCTGGCAGGCGGTCCGGAACCATAGTCCGTTATTGCCTGTGTGGAATATCTCACATTTGTCAAAGCGGATGTTGTCTGCATAATCGACCATAACGGTGGCTTCGGTAGGAGCGGCTGCCTGCATAGGTTCTTCCCCCTCAGCTGTCATGATGTGACGGGTATGCTGAAAAGAAAGATTTTCAAACCGTATATGTTGTGCTTTTAGATCAGGGCTGCCTTTAATGACTACTATTTGTTCGATAAGCGGGACGATTGCGATAGTTGCAGTTATGGTTTCACCTGGTTTGGGTATATAATACAAAGCACCTGAAGGATCGTAAAAGAACTCACCTGCCTGGTCCAGAAATGTTCTCTTGTTCTCGAAATAAAACTGTGCGCTGTTATTGAGCTTGTTCCAGGGCTGCATGGGTTTTCCGGAGATGGAAATACTTGTTTCTTTCCCCTCGATTTTCTCTACATATTTACGGGTTCTGTCCCATGCGTGGTGGATGGAAACGATCAGGTTACCAGTGTCCTGTGCAGGAAATTGCAGGGTCTGAAACTGATCGGTTGTGAGCGGGATCTTTTGAATAGCCCGCTTTCCGGCTGTTTCCGATACGCCTTTGATTTTGTAGAAAATATCTTGATTTGGTGTGCGGGCACGTACCGCCCTGGTTCCATTTATGAAGAGCTGCTGGATAGGCCCTCCATATAGATTGGGATTTGAAAGGTCAATTTTCCATAGCTGATCTGTTATTTTTTGAAAGGAAGGGAGCAGTGTGCCTCCGCTAAAAACAGGTGTTTTTCCAGCTGTACCGCGAATGATCAGGGCTGAATTGGCTGTGCCGGAATCCTCTTGTGTAAATTCCAGAGGCTTTGTCAGGTAATAAGTGCCGCTGCTTACCAGTATCTCTACCGGTTCCTTCAATTGTTTTTGCTGGCGTAGCTTTCTAATATGGTCCCGCGCTGCTTCAAGGGTAGCAAAGGGTGCTTTGGCAGTTCCGGGATTGCTGTCCTTGCCGTTTAAGGATACATATATGGTTAAAGAAAATGCGGAGGAAGTAATGCCTACTGAGAACGTCGAGTGCGTTGAGAACATGAGCAAAAGAAGAATGCTTTGTTTTAATCGGGTCATCTGGTTTAATTTAGAAAACCTAATTTAAACAATAAAAAGGGCTTATGGCTATTTTATTATAGACAACAAGAAATAGACTTATGTTATTGTCGTGTTAAATCTGTGTTATCAACAGTTGCCTAAAAGGTGAAGATGGCTTGGAAAACTTAATAATGGATATGATTAATGAGATGTAAAACAAAAGTATCTTTATGCTTACTATGTATTGGTACGAAAATGATGTAAGAGCACTTGAAGCTAATCACCTAAATGAAGCGTACGACCCTGAAATCATTTTTTACGGTAGTTCTTCGATCCGTTTGTGGAATACGCTTTATCTAGATTTCCCGGATAAAAGAGTAGCTAATCTGGGTTTTGGCGGTTCAACCCTCGCCGCGTGTGTCTGGTTCTTTGAAAGGATCATGACTGATTATAATCCGGGCGCTCTGATTGTTTATGCGGGGGATAATGACCTCGGAGATGGGAGGAATCCGGAAGAGATCTTCATTTTTTTTCAGCAGCTAATGGCCAAAACGTCGAGACTGTTTGGTGGCATACCTTGTTATTTTGTTTCCCTTAAACCTAGCATTAGCCGCTGGCACATGGCCGATAAGTTTATGTATACCAATAACCTGATAGAAGGAGAGATCATAAAACTTCAGAGTAACTGGAAGTTTATTGATGTATACAAAAATATGCTGGATAAATCGGGATATCCAAAACCAGAATATTATACACATGACGGATTGCATTTAAGCGGACAAGGTTATCAATTGTGGAAAGAGATCATCCAACAAGCGCTGTGTTAATCATGACACCTGCTTAATATCCATGTAACATCAAACACTGATATTTCTTGAGAAATTTAATAACGATGAGACGGGAATATCACAAATGGTTTAGTACGCGGCTGGGCCGGGAAATGGAACTCCTGGTTTTCGGTCACGCAGGAAAGGCGGTGCTGTTCTTCCCTACCCGTATGGCCAGGTTCTATGATTATGAAAACTGGGGAATAGTAAACGCACTAAAAACAAAAATTGATAATGGTGAGCTACAGCTTTTCTGTGTTGACAGTATCGATCAGGAGAGTTTCTATAATCAGCATGCCTGTCCTTTAGTGAGGATTGCAAGGCACCTGCAGTATGAGAACTACCTGATAGATGAAGTGATCCCATTGATCCGGCTAAAAAATAATGGGAATTATATAGAAACCGCAGGCTGCAGTATGGGTGCATACCATGCCATTAACCTTGCCATGAAATATCCATGGCTATTTAAAAAATCTGTGGGCATTAGCGGAAGATATGACCTGACCAATGCTCCTGGTGATTTTAAAGATCTGTTGGATGGCTATCATAATGAGACCGTTTATCTTAACATGCCTGAACAATATATTCCAAATTTAAATGACAATTACCTGCTGAATGCGCTGCGCAGTCTGGAAGTTATCCTTGCAGTGGGCGAAACCGATCCTTTTTTGCCTGGTAACCGAAGGTTCAGCAATATGCTGTGGAACAAAGGTATTTCCAATCAGTTTCACATATGGAATAGCAATGCGCACCGGCCACACTACTGGCGGCAGATGGTTCCGATTTATCTTTAATCATGCCGATGGCAAGCATAAGCCTGATTTATTTGTTGATGCTAATTTAAATAAATAAAAAGGGCTTCGGCATTTTTATTGTTTCTTTGTAGTGAGCTACTTTATTTACAAGACAATTCCCCGCCTTTTTTGGGAAAGATGGTCGTACAAAGAAAAAATCAATGGTTAATATGGAGAAAGAATTGAAAAATGAGGATCTTAAAATAGAATTAAGGACACTTACTAAGGACGATTATCTTGGGCTTAAGGCCTCTATGATAGAAGCTTATTCAGAATGGGAGGGTGCCTCTTCATGGGGTGAAACGCATATTAGCCAACTGGTGGAGATCTTTCCGGAAGGACAGATCTGCATACTGGTAAATGGTGCGATAGCTGGGTGTGCGCTTTCCCTTATTGTAGATTACGATAAATTTGGAGATAATCATACTTATGCACAAGTAACCGGCAACTATACCTTCTCTACACACGATGAAAATGGGGATGTTTTGTATGGGATTGATTTCTTCGTCCACCCTGATTATAGAGGGATGCGTATAGGACGAAGGCTGTACGATGCCCGGAAAGAGATCTGCGAAAGACATAACCTGCGCGCCATAATTGCTGGAGGACGCATACCGAAATATAAAGAGTATGCTGATCAGCTGACACCTAAAGCGTATTTGGCCAAGGTAAAAGGCAAGGAAATACATGATCCGACTTTGTCATTTCAGCTCGCAAATGATTTTCATGTGAGGAAAATATTAAAAGGCTATTTGCCGGGTGATACACAGTCGCTTGAATTTGCTTCGCTACTGGAATGGAACAATATCTATTATAACGAGGAAGCCGCCCATATCAATTCCAAGAAGTCTATCATACGACTTGGCCTGGTGCAATGGCAGATGCGTCCCTTTCCAAATATGGAATCGCTCTGCGAGCAAATAGAATTTTTTGTGGACGTAGTAAGTGATTATCAGAGTGATTTTATTCTATTTCCAGAACTGTTTAATGCGCCATTGATGACGGCTTATAATCATTTAAGCGGAGCAGAGGCGATGAGGCAAATAGCCAATAGCACGATCCCGCTGCGTGATAAATTTGTGGAGTACGCAATTAGCTACAACATCAATATCATCACTGGAAGTATGCCGTATCTGGAAAATGGGGTGCTGCAAAATGTTGGTTACCTATGCAGAAGGGATGGGACGTACGAGATGTTTCGTAAGATCCACCTCACTCCATCAGAAAAAAACGCTTGGGGAATGGTGGGCGGAGATGAAATAAAGGCTTTTGATACGGATTGTGGTAAAATCGGGATATTGATTTGTTATGATGTAGAGTTTCCTGAACTTCCCAGGTTATTGGCAGAGCAGGGCATGCAGATCCTCTTTGTGCCGTTTATGACGGATACACAGAATGGTTATACCCGTGTGAGGAGCTGCGCACAGGCCAGGGCGATAGAAAACGAATGCTATGTAGCGATTGCGGGTAGTGTTGGGAACCTGCCAAAAGTGCATAATATGGACATACAATATGCTCAATCGGCTGTGTTTACACCTTCAGACTTCTCATTTCCTAGTAACGGGATCAAAGCGGAGGCGACACCAAATACCGAGACTACTTTAATCGCGGACGTGGATGTGGACCTACTGAAAGAACTCCATAGCTTTGGCGCGGTCAGAAATCTTAAGGACAGGAGGTCTGATATTTATAAGATAGTAAATAAGAGTAAAAAATAAAAGAACTGACAACTTTATGGCAGTCTGAAAATCTTAGGTAAAATAATTTTTGCAGTAGTACCTGAGCCCTGTTCAGGTGTCTTTTTTACGATCTCAAATCGGGCGGGCGCGCCTTCATTGATGGCGTTGATGATGTCTATACGTTCTTTGATAGCTGAAAGGCCAATGGATTTGCTCTTGACCGAAGAGGAAGTTTTAAATTTCCCAGCCTCGTCTATTCCTATGCCATTGTCGTCTATTGTAAAAATGATACTGGATGTGGTTTGTTCGAGGCTGATAATGATGTTATTTTCAGCAGAATCTGAATTGCGCATGCCGTGATGGATGGAATTTTCAATAAGGGGCTGTACCAGCATAGGGGGAAGCATGATTGTGGAAAGATCAAGACTTGGGTCGAGTTCAAAAGTGCAGGTAAACTGCTGGTTGAAACGCATCATTTCCAGGTCGGCATATAATTTTAGTGCTTTCCATTCGCGTTCGGCAGTAACCAGGCTCTGGGTGGAATTTTCGAGTACCAAACGGGTGAGTGAAGCAAATTTCTGTACCAGTCTGCTTGCTGTTTTTGAATCATTTTCGACAATGTAGGACTCGATCGAATTGAGTACATTGAATATGAAATGCGGGTTCATCTGTGCCCTGATCGCTTTTAATTCGCTTTCTGAAAGCTTATTTAAATGCAGCAGCTCTTTTGTTCTTTCCTCAGCTTCTTTCTTTTGTAATTGGTTTTTCAGGTGCAGCTGGCCGATGCGCGAGCGGTTGAGCAGGTAGATCAGTATGGCAGATACAAGGAGTATTATGAGGGCTGCATACAGGTACACCTGCTTCATTTTTAGTACGCTGATCTGTTGCTGCTGTTTATATCCATCTTCCTTTTCCCTGAATGCATGCTGGGCTTCCAGGGTGGCTAGCTTGTTTTTGCTTTCCTGAGAATACAGGGAGTCATCTATCCCTTTGGAGGCTTTAAAATTTTCAAGCGCCTGCTGGTAATTGCCTTGCTCTTCCTGCAATTGCGCAAGGTTATCCAGAAAGTAACTCAGGTTGTCTTTGTCGCCTATTTCAGTGGCATATTTTGCTGCCTTTTTGAGGTATTCATCGGCTTTTTTAGCGATTACCTTGTAATCTAACGGGATGTTTTTGTAAGGACCTTTGCCAGCAAGCTTATTAATATAAATATCAGCATAGGTTCCCCCGATGTTCCCGATATTGGTGAGCGAATTGTTGTGATAGGGATTGGTCTCGTTAAAGAGCTTTTGGGCAGTAAACATATAGGTCAATTTCTTATCCTTATCGGCGTCGTGGACCAGGGCTATTTGCGACAAAAGGACCGCTTCTTTCAGTTTGTTTTCCATCGCTTTGTACATCTTGAGGCTCAGGTTAAAGTACACCTCAGCTTTTTTGAGGTTGTCCTTTTGAAGATGCATAATTGCCAGGCTATGATATACGTCGGCAATCCCATTCTTATCTTTCATCTCCTTGTGCTTCTTGAGTGCTTTGTAATTGTATTCCAGGGACTTCTCGAAGTTACCCTGATCCATATATACGGTAGCGATATTGGCGTATAAAAGACCCGTCAGATCGTTCATCTTATTGTCCTCTGCCAGTCTTAGTGCCTGAAAGTTGTACTCCTGTGCTTTGACCAGCTGGGCCTGCCGCTGATAAACTGAACCGAGATTGTTTAGGTTCCTTGCCATGTTTGGCCGGTGGTCTATCACTTTATTGATCTTGTATGCTGCATGGTAGTACTCCAGTGCCTTTGGATATTCGGCATTGTCATTGTGAACGCTGCCCAGGCAGTCCAGAAGCGCGCCAATCCCCTTTTGCCATTTGAGTTTTTTGGCCAGAACAAGCGCCTCACTGACATAACGCTTTGCTGAATCAGGTATACTGAACCGATATCCCTCGGCTATGCGGTACATGATACGGACTTTATGGGTATCCGGCTCTGCGGTAATCAGGTGTTGCTTTATCGAATCGATGGCGGTCAGCCCTTGTTTCTGTGTATAAGCCGGCTGGAAATACAGTATTGGCAATAGCATCAGGCAGATTTTGAAAAGGGACTTCATGATCAGGTCTTTTAATTACTCAAAATAACGGATTATTCATCATAATGTTAGCGGCTTCCGCTAGTTGCATGGCATTGCCCGCTAATTGATAACATGCATTCACTCAATCGGGATAATTTCTTTATCTTACCAGCGTAAATTCAGTGTATGTTAAAAGCGGTAATTTTAGATGATGAATTGCGCGGCAGTACTTTGCTGAACCGTAAACTTGATTTTTTTAAGGGCGACCTGGAGGTTGTTGCAGTCTTTAATGATCCTTATAAAGCACTTTCAAAAATTGCAGACCTGCAGCCTGATGTACTTTTTCTGGATGTGGAGATGCCGGGACTGAACGGGTTTGAGTTTTTGGAGAAGTTGGGCAGTTTTGCCTTTCAGGTGATATTTACTACAGCATATGATACTTATACGCTGGAGGCGTTGCGGCTGAGTGCGGTAGATTACCTGTTAAAGCCGATTGACGAGGATGAACTCCATACAGCCATCTTCAGGTTGAAAAAACGTATGGCCGAGTATCCGCGCAGCCACACGGCAGAGACACCCGGCCGACTGGCACTTTCTACTGCAGAGGGGGTATACCTGATAGACAGTTCGAGCATCATACGTGTAGAGGCCATGAGCAATTACAGCACATTTTACCTGCGCGATCAAAAGAAGATCATGGTTTCCAAAACCCTGAAGGAATATGAAAATACTTTGCAGGGAAACAGCTTTTTGCGCATCAGCCGCTCGGCCATTGTAAACCTGGATTATGTAGTCAAATACCGCAAAGGCGACGGTGGTACGCTGGAAATGACCGATGGTACTGAAGTAGAAGTATCAGCATCCAGAAAAGAGGCGCTGATGGAGAAATTGTCTATCCATTAAGCCAACTTACTCAGTTCATTAGGGGCTTCACTCATTGAACCTTACTGCTTACTCATTCTGACAAAAATCTAATAATTTTTGCTGCTACTTTGGGTTGAATCATCATAAACCCTATTATGAAAACAGCAGTAAAAATTCTCAAGTGGATGCATTGCCTGCTTATTGGATTGGTCATCATTCCGGAGGGAAAGGCACAGGATTTTTCTAATTTTAAGGAACTGAAGCCCTTTACTTACTCCGGAACCCTGGAGGCAAGAAGTATGTTTTACAGCGCCACAGGAATTGCCAATCGCAGGCAACCACTTTCTTATCTGTTTAGCGGCAACCCTACCATTGGTATCTATGGCTTTCAGATCCCGGTGTCGTTTAGCTTTAGTGAGTCGGACAGGTCGTTCCGCCAGCCATTTAACCAGTTTGGCATGAGCCCCAATTACAAATGGATTACCCTGCATGCAGGATATCGGAACCTTTCTTTTTCACCTTATACACTGGGTGGGCATACCATGCTGGGCGGTGGCTTTGAGCTGAATCCCGGAAAGTTGCGTGTTGGATTTATGTATGGCAGGCTGAGCAGGGCTACAACCATCGACACGACATCACAGTCGCTGGTCCCTTTCTCTTTCTCCAGAAAGGGGTACGCGGCCAAGCTAGGTTATGGATCGGACAGGAACTTTCTGGAATTCAGTTACCTGAATGCCAAAGATGACCCGCAGAGTAAACCTTTAGGCGTTCCCCAGCAACTTGATGTCATATCGCCTGCCAAAAATGATGTATTTGGTTACTCCTTTAAAGTAACGTTATTAAAGAATTTATTTTTGGAGAGCACAGGGGCATTTAGCTTGTATACAAATGATATCAATTCTCCGCTGAATCTGGATTCGGTAGACAGCGACCTCTTAAAGAAGGCGAGGAAATATTTTATCATCAATGCAACAAGTGAATACTACACGGCATTTTCTGGGTCATTTGGCTATAGAGTTAAAAACTACGGTATCAAAGTCGGCTATAAGCGCATAGAGCCTGAATTTAAGACAATGGGCGCTTATTTCTTCAATTCAGACCTGGAGAACTGGACCATAAGTCCGAATGTGACATTATGGAAGGGGAAGGTCCGGTTTAACGGAAGCATTGGTCTGCAGCATGATAACCTGAAAAAGCAAAAGACTGCGCAGAATAAACGCATCATTGCTTCTGCAAATGCCGGTGTGGAACTGACCAAAGCGCTGGGGCTGGATGTGGTCTATACGAATTTCTCTGACAACCAGCGCCCGCAGACGGCCAGGTTTGCCGATTCATTAAGGATTGTGCAGACCACGCAAACGATTGGCCTGATGCCCAGGTATTTTATATTGCGGCCGGAAACTACCCACGCCATTTCCGGTTCGGTCAACTTTAGCAGCCTGAATGATTTTAACAATTATTTTGATGCGCAGGCCACGTCTAGAAACATTACTACCAATCAGTATTTTATAAATTATAACCTCAGCTTTATTAAAAAGCAGCTGAGTTTGTTCATGAACCTGAACAATACTACGCTGAAAGGCCAGGGACTGTCAAACCGCTATACGGGAATCACCCTGGGAGGCAATTCTACCTTATTGAAACAGAAAATGCAGACCGGGCTTAGTGTTACTTTAACAGATGCGCTCGGCAATGGGCAAAAAAGCTATATCCTGAACGGATCAGGCAACCTGGGTTACCTGGTCAGTAGGAGCCAGCGACTGGGCTTCAATATATTTCTTACCAACAATAACACCAATACTTTCAATGCACTGCAGTCCAACTTTACTGAAACACGGGCAGAGCTGAGCTATCAATTTAAATTTTAACGTTATGAAAAGATCTTTTATACTAAAATCGGTGATGATGGCCTGTTTGCTGTTTTGGCAATTGCGAGCTGCTGCCCAGGTTAATATATCCATACAAATTCTGCCTCCGTACCCTACTAAATTTACGGATTATGCTTCCAAGCCACATTTGATGGTGGTTATGCTGACCAATACTTCAACTGTGACGCAAAGGATACAGCTTAGAGGGTCTATCACAGGAGACAATGGCATAGAAATCCGCTCGAGGGTAGGGCAGAGAAGTACGAGTCCGATAGAACTGGCCGCGGGCGAGACAAAGAGCCTGAACGGTAGTGACATTGCTAAAATAATCGACTACACCAGACTGGACTATGTGGGCATTACCCAAAACGAGTTTCTTACCAAAGGCGGACTGCCTGAGGGAAGATACCAGCTATGTGCAAGGGCTTATAATTATGACAACAACCAGCCGGTAAGTGCGGATGAGCCGGTGGGCTGCAGTAATGTATTTACGATCAGCAGCCTGGAACCGCCTGTGATATTGAGCCCGATGGCCGATCAGCAGATCCCTTCAGGTCCGGGACAGGTATTTTCCATTCGCTGGAATACGCCGGCAAGTGCCCCACCAAGCACCAAATACCGGATCAGGATGGTAGAGATGCTGGGCAACAGGAATCCGAACGATGCGATCATGACCGCTACGCAGCCTTATTTCTTTGAAAAAGAGGTAAACTCAAATATCTATGTATACAACCCTGCCGATCCCCAGCTCACACCGGGAAGGAAGTATGCGCTTATGGTAGAGGCATTTGATCCGTTTGAAGCAGCAGTATTCAGAAATCAGGGCAGGAGCGAGGTGATTGCCTTTGAATATGGCCTGACTGAACAGGTAATTGCAGCGGTGGAAGAGGAAGTGGAAGAACCTGAAAAGGAAACGGAAACATTGCCTAAAACTCCGGTTATTGTAAAAGGGACGTTGAAATACCGTTTCCCTGAATCGCCGGAGAGCGGCTTGTTTACCTTAAAGAATACCCGTGTATATCTTGAGAAAGTCAGCGCAAGGCCAAAATACAAGATTTCCGATATGCGGGATACTGATCCGCTGGACGGGGTAGTAGCTACCACAGACCAGGCTGGAAATTTTGAATTGAAGTTTGGGATGTCTGTCCAGGATACCGCGCTGGGTATAAGATACAGATTGCGCATAGCGAACCCTCATTATAAAGCCTATGAGGAACTTTTGAGAATCGCACCGGGAGACACGATTATGCTGCAGCAACTGGTGGTAGATGCGAACAGCTATGAGCTGAATGTAAATGTAGCTGAGTCCTTTAACGGTGATAAAGGAAAGTATGTGCCCGGTGCGACAATCAAAATTTACCGTCTAAAATCTGATAAATTAAATACG
This sequence comes from Pedobacter psychroterrae, assembly GCF_004331695.1. Classification (GTDB taxonomy): domain Bacteria; phylum Bacteroidota; class Bacteroidia; order Sphingobacteriales; family Sphingobacteriaceae; genus Pedobacter; species Pedobacter psychroterrae. The sequence continues at coordinate 121,754 of NZ_SJSL01000003.1, forward strand.
GAATTGGGGATTCCTTTCTTTGAAGGGGATTTGCTGGACAGTGCGAAAAACTGGAAAGAGGTGGGAGGTAAGGTGCTCATTGCATCAGCAGTTACCCCTCAAGCAGATAATGCCCAGGATGGCGCGGCTAACTCTGTCAACTTTAAGCGCCTGTTCAGGAACTTGAGCCAGCCGGGATACCATTACCTGGTTTCATTAGAAAAAGGGGAAAGGGTCTTGGCTCAGCACTCATTTGCGGAGCTTGACCAGGTCAGAAAAGGTGGTTCGGGGGCCTATTTGAATAAAACGAACAATGAGCCGCCACAGGATGTAGTAAAGGACTTTGCCTACAACCAGTCGACAAATGTCACAGACCTAACCCTGCTTAAAGAGCTGACCGCGTCACCACGGTCTAAGGTAACAGGCGTGATGAAATACAGGTTTAAATATTATAGCGGCGTTCCTGCTCAGCCTTACGCAAACATGAAAGTGTCCTTGCGTTCTTCGAAGGATATGAAGAGTGTGGTCGATGTTGCCATCACCGACAATGAGGGTCGCTTCAGCTTCGATTTTGCCAATGTAGACAGTACTTACCAGGCTAGGGCAGTAAGGCAAGGCGGAAGAACGGTCGGGGTAGACCAGCGTGTTTATTATGTCGTTCCGGAGGTAAAGTATTATGCGGTGCCCAACACTGAGGTAATGGTGCAGCCATGGGGCGATTTTGATTGCGGAGAACTGGTAAGTATGGTGCAGACTTATGGCGTAAAGATAAACGCAGAGGGTGTAGACAAAGAAGCTGTGCCAGAGGCGGAGGTACTGGTATTAAGGTACGCTCCTGAAACTTTTAAAAATCAATTGCCAAATCTGCCTGAAATGAATACCAATCAGGAGGTTAGTTTTGGAAATGGCGACGCATTGAGTAATAATTATCGGGTAGCAGGCAGCAATACAGGGTCATTGGTAGCTATGCAAATCGTAGGTCAGTCGGAAAGTAATACCAATAATTTCACCTTGCTGCGTAAGTTATATACCGAATCAGACGGCAGCTCTGTAACGATAAAAGGGTTAATTCCGAGTACAGATATCAATAAGGACAGGTATCAGATCCGGGTAGGGAGTGCAGATCGTTTGTCAAACAGCGTGGCCTATCAAACCGAGATTTTTCATTTTCCTTACACGATTCCTCCACGTCCCCAGCCTGGGATTGACGTAGTGGACAAAAATAATTTGACAGTGGAGGGAAGATTAAAGAATTTGAGAGATCAGCGTTATGACCCGACCTGGGGGTATAGGGAAACGGTTACACACGATCCGGGAGGTGCGCTGGTTACCAAAGGTTATGATATGGGTATTCTTCAAAACAGTGTATCCGGTGTGGTAGGGGTTAAGGTTAACGTTCCTCAGGTTAAAGCCCTGGGAGGAGTCAGACTCGGGTATTCAGCTAATGGCCACTCAAGTTGGTTTGAGTCATCGGACTGGAAGTCGCTGGCAAATTCTCTGCCCCAGGCTGAAGTGCAAGGCAACAGTGTGCTGAGGGAAGTACCCAACCTGTTTAATACAGTCGGGCTTTTATTGTCAGATACAGCCATCATTTTTAACAGTCAATTGCCTGCAAATGAAACCGTGTTTGAAGAGCAGATTATGATTACAAAAAAAGGCTGGCGCATTGCCGGCAGGGCATTGGATGCTTTTAGCAAATTGGGTGTGAAAAACCTAACTGCATACGTTTGCCAACCGGGATTACAAAATGGGAGAGTGGTCTATTATAATTTTGGACATGTAAAAGCCAATGATAATGGTGATTTTGTACTAACTGAATCGATACTATACCCACAGAGTACAGGATTTAAGGCCGACAAAAATGCTGCCCTTAAACTGGTAGCCCCGGGCTATAAAGAAATGATTATTGACCTGGGTAGGATCACCGTAGGATCACAATATTATAATGAACAGATCAATTTGGAGCCATTGGGCAATGGATTATATGGCTATGTGGTTGATGCACAAGAACAGCGGTATAGCGTACCTGCCCGCATCAAAATGGTTGATAACGGCAAATGGGTAAACACCGTGGCCTATTCTGGAGACAAACATAAGGAATCAATGAATTCTAGTCAGAACCTTGATATGACTGAACAGGTGAGGAATATGCAGCGGTTTAGCATTGACCTTCCCGCAACTAAGGTCAAACTGGTGATCATGCCCTATGACAGGGCTTATCTGACTGATACGATAGAGGTTGATTTACCGCGGGGAGACCAGTTTATCGGGATGATCCCTTTAACATTGAGGACCCATAAAATGAGGATCCGGGTGAAACACCAGAATGATGAACTGGTGCCTGCACTGGTAACATTGGTGGAAACCGGTTCACAAGATACGATTATGCAGACTTCGGGCCTTGTGCAGCAGAGTACTGCTTATTTTAACTTTGTAAACAATGCGACTAAAAACTTTACGATACACGTAAAGCCGCTTAGCAACACGCCAGTACCGGGAAAGAAGTTATTCGTGCCACGGACATTTACAATAGAAAATGTTGACAACGGCATCGAGGAGCCCTATGAATTGGAGGTGTTTCCTGGCAGGGCGATAACGGGAAAAGTAGCTTTTGATACCGGTGAGAAAGTGGCGGGGGCAAAGGTGTACATGGAATCAGGCTGGGGCGATGCGACAGACAACTTCTCGATATCAGACTCAGAAGGTAATTATAGTATCGTTTTACCGCAGGTGGGCATTAGCGAATATACGCTTCGTGCGAATCATTATGAAGAGGGCAAGACGTATGTTTCTGCTGAGAAGCTGGTTAAGCCCCAGGAAAACAAGGCTGATCTGCTGATTAAAATTGTAAAAGATATTGACATAAGCCGCCTGCTGGGCTTCAAAACTAAGATTACCGCCCTTAATTCCCAGGGAGATGGCGTCTATCAGGTCAGTGGCGAGCTTTACGACGTTCCGATGAACGGGAACTTTGGCACCACGGACAGCATTCTGAACCGTAACCTCAGCTTTAGCAATGTCCTGGTGAAGACCTCTACTATTAAAAATTCGGCAGGAGTGCCACTAGCGGTACCAATTGAGAACATACCAACAGACAATCAAGAGCTGTCTGTATCCGTAAACAATGCGTTTAATGGGATACTACATGGTGCTGAGGGTCAGATTATGCTGATGAAAGGCAGTTCAGATACCACTGGTACGATCAACGGTAAGGTTAGGATACTGGACAATTCATTTCAATTTCCAAGCAGCTATATGCGCATGCAGGACACGGATTTTTATCTGGGTATCCAGACAGCAGCAGAGACAATGCCTGTGTTTTCATCAGGACAACGTGGGGCGGTATCCGGGCAGTTTAAATTGACTAACAAATTAGGAGGTGCCATATCATTTAAGTATTTAGGCTTCAATGGGGTAGCTGATATCCAGGGAGCGCGCACCAGTAGCCTTAAAGCTCAGACCATTCATCTTTATATGAATTTAAGTACGGTATTGCCGGGGAATATTCCGTTAACCCTTAAAGCAGGCGAGGCACGCATTTCTAAAGGCGGGATTGGAAGGATTATTACAACGGATACGCTCAGTTTTGCACTGGACGATTGGACTGTAAAGGCAAGCAAACCGCGCATGAATATGGCGGTATACAATACGGAGACGGGGGAAAGTTCGGAGATCGACAACAGTACCTGGACACTTTCTCCAAGCTCTGGCGGACTGGTGATTAAAAGCGGAGAGATCCTGACGAAGAAGTTGAATATTCCATTTACAAATATGACCATTATTCCGGGTGAGGAAGGCGTGGCCGGAGATCTTATTTGTCCCGACCTGATTGATAATAAATCACTTGATAAGCTGGATCTTAATATTGGGGGGATTGCAACACTTAAAATACAACAGGGTTCACAGGTATCTTTTATCTATGACAGGGGTGTGGGACGTGACGGAAGCGGACATTATAAGCTTTCGGTTACCTCACCGAATTATAACGGTTATGCAGCCTCTTTTAGCGGATTGGATGGAATGAGCGATCCTGCGCAGTTGTTTAAGATACAAATGATCAGTTTGCTGAGTAATGGGGAAGAATTGTTTGGCTTTGTGAACAACCAATCGATCACTTATTACAATCAAGTGAAATTCATGCCGACGACATTGTCGAGTACATCACAGAACAGCTTCTCTATTGCGGGTAATCTGGATCTGGGGGTACCTTCCTTAAATACAGATTTTTATGATCGCCTGGTATACAGTAAGAATGGAACTGGTAATAAAGTGACCATGCCAGTGCTGGAGTTCAGCTTTACTGGTCCGGGTGGTGTGAAGTTTACCTCAATTGCTAAAAAAGAAGCACAGCAATTCCGTCCTGAAGGATTTGTCGTAGCTGGAAATATGGAACTGCCAGGGGGTGTGAATATAAAGGGAGGAAAACTCATTTCAATGGTTACCAGTGCTGCGGGAACTGCTCTGCAACGCGAAGTAGACGTGCTGTTTGGCGCCAGGGAGAAAGTAGAGCAATATTTTGAAGATACCAAACAGGAGCTGGAGGCCCGTGTAAAGCAGGCGAAGGATGACCTGTTGAAAGTGGCAGAAGATGCGGTAAAGGACGAGGTAACCAAGCTGATCCCGCTGGGGGCAGACGAGGCAAAAGGCGCACTCGGTGAGGTAGCAGGAGCATGGAAGTTGGGACAGGGTGCTGCAGACGCGTTGAGAGATGGAGATTACATGCGCCTGGCTGGTATGATGAAGAACATCCCGGGTGTGGATGAAGCGATTCAGGAAGCAAAGAACGCGGTGTTAATGGAAGCAAAGAACGCCTTGACAGCGACGCAGGAAGCTCTGCCGAAGTTTAAAGACCTGCCGGTAGGCAATGAAGGATTTAAAGGAGGGGAGTTTGAATTTGACCTTAAGAACGGACGGATATTCGGTAACATCAAATTTGCGTTAATTCCCCTTGGGCCGGTAATATTGCGCGATGGTGAGATGGAGATGCTGTTTGACCGTCAGGGTTGGTATTTCTGTTCGGGTGCAACAATGGAGATTCCTGTGCCGCTTCTCTCACCGCTCAAAGTAGGCGTGCTAATAGGCAACTATGGAGCTATCAGCGATGAGCTGGAGGCAAGAGTGACCCAAATTGCACAGTCACAATCTAAAAGGCTGCCACCTGCAGTAAAGAGCGGCTTAAGTGGTTTCTTTATTGTGGGAGCCAAACCGATTGCCGATGTGGATGTCAGTTACGGTATCCCAGGTATTGCACAGTTTAAACTGGTGGCAAGTGTGGGAGCAGAAGTGCGGACTTACGCCTTGTTTGGCAAGGGAAGCTTTACATTGGGTATGGGTGCCCTTGCTTATGGACGGGTTTATTCAAGTACTTCGGCTTTGGGTGTGAGTGTTTCAGGCGGGGCAGAGGTCAACGTGGCGATCGCCAGTTCGGCGAAGTTTGCTAATGGGAATGTGGGGATTTGTGCCCAGGGTTGTGTATCGGTCGAGTTCTTTGTAGAGGCTTGTGTATTGGGAGGCTGCGGTAGTCTGAACGCGAGTATTATGGCTATGCTAAATATTGGAATCGGCGATGCAGGGATATTGCGCACCACAGGATGCGGAGGCAACGGTGTTGATTTTAGCATCAGTACAGGGTCAGGAAGCTGTATCAATAACCCCAATTTTGATTTTTAAAAATTTACGATCATGAAGAATTTAATATATAATAGTTTACTATCAATGCTGATTTTTACATCCGCTGTTCATGCACAGGAAAAAAGTAATGACTTTAAGCCGGAAGTAACCCCGGCAGGGGTTTATCTTAATGTTGGTGCAGTTCCCCAAAAGGGAGAAAGGGTAATTGTATGGCGCAACACCGGCAAGGGTTTTGAAACCGTTGCCAGCCTCAATGCGGCGAGCACGAAAGCAGCATTTTATCAGCGGATGCAAAATCAGGCAATGAGGTTTCCGGATTACTATCATGTAACTGAACAGGTGGCCGGTAATTTATGGGACATGATCCAATCTGGCAAGCAGGACAGCATCCGTAACGCCGGTATTCCGGTGGTGCTATTGGCAATGGGTGCTGCTTTTTTGGATACTACTGCTAATCTCCCTGCGGGAACGCGGTACCGTGTACAATTGGGTAATAGAAAATGGGATTCTGAGGAGATAGGAGATAAACCGTTGAAGGTAGCTTATGATCAGATCGTTTTTCATCAGTTGCAGCCTGCTCAGGAAGCTATCAGGGCTGAATGGCGACTACTGCGTACACAGCAATCGCCATTGCTGGAGGTACAGCGTCAGCGTATGGGTATAGACAGCAATTTTGTAGCGCTGAAAACTGACCTTGGTTTCGAAAAAACAGCGAAGGGCGACTCGATAAGCGTTCATTTGTCGGATACTACTGTGCTGGCGGGTATCAATTACCAGTATTACCTTACGGGCAAAGATTATCTGGGCCGCGTGATCAGCCGGTCTGATACAGTGAGGAGCTTTGCTGGAAACCGGGCAACGGTTGCCGGGTTAAAGAACCTGGTAACGAGGGAGGCTGCGGATAGTAGTGGTATAGAACTATTGTGGAGTAAGCCGGCTGCGAACTCGATTCGATCCATCAGGGTGTTCCGGAGTGCCTATTATGATAGTGCATATGTGCAAGTGGCCGTACTCTCTGCCACTGATACGAGTTGGGTGGACCGTACGAGCGCAATGGGGATCAACTACTACTACCAGGTTATTGCGCAGGGCGATGGTGATTTTGCCATTCCGTCACTGAGGGTATTTGGGTCTTACATGAACAATAGTCGATTGATGCCGCCTTCAGAAATTACAGTCGCCGCAGTAGAAGCCGGGACTGCTTTAAATTGGAAATATCAAAGTTATCTGAACTTGTTAGGTTTTAGGGTATATCGAATGCAGGGCAACACCGGAAAATTTGAAGCAATCAGCGATTTAATCCCTGCCCGAAAAGATTCTCTGGTATTTAGTTATCTAGACAAAAATCCAGCATCATCAGGTGATCAATCCTATACTTATGCCATCACCGCGGTCGGTCGCAATGATAAGGAAAGCCCATTGTCAGGGATCGTGCAGTCTAATGTCTCTGAGAAGGGTGTATTGCCTGTACCCTTGCAAGTGAGGAGTTTGCAGCTGGACGATGATAAGATTTCCATCACCTGGCAGGATATGAGCGCTTCCAATCCCTCTGTAACTGGCTACCATGTGTATCGTAAAGCGATAGGCGCAGACAGCGTAAAGGGCTTTGTGAGGCTGACTACCCAAGCTATTGCCAATGCAAACGAGTTTGAGGATGCGCCAGGCAGGCAAAATGCCTGGCAATATGTGGTCAGGTCTGTGAGCTATGCAGATAGTAGTGGGTATAGTCTGCCTGTAGGCGTGAGGATATATGGTGCTAAACCGTTGCCTCCTGGGAGGGTGCATGCTGTCAGTCAGAAGAGCAGCGTGGTACTGGATTGGGATGGTACACAGATTCCCGGTATCGGGACTTATCAGGTTTACCGTGCATCGGTAGGGGCGGAGCCTGCACTTATCGGATCGGTGCCATACAGTGAGAAGAAGCACACCTACGAGGATAAGAATGTATCGGGAGGGGAACTGTATTTTTATTATGTGACCACTAAAACGTTGGACGGTGTAGAGAGTGACCGTTCGCGGGAAATAAGCATCAGGCCAAGATAATAGCCTCACAGGCAAAACGCATTTGCGAATAGGAACGGCAGTGCTTAGCTTTGAGGACGCTTAACAAATAAGGATGCTTGCTTTTGCCAATGCTAAAATAAATCTGGGGTTATCAGTCACGGAAAAAAGACCGGATGGCTATCACAATATAGAAACAGTATTTTATCCGCTGAAGCTATATGATGTGGTGGAGATCACCGATGCGGAGGAAACTTCGTGTGTGGTAGCTGAAGGAACCATTCCTGGAAATGCGGAGGATAATATATGTCTGAAGGCTTTTAATGCGTTGCAGAAGGATTTTGGGCTTCCTGCCCAGCAGATCACCTTATTAAAAAATATTCCGGTAGGCGCAGGATTAGGCGGAGGGTCGGCTGATGCGGCCTTTCTTGTAAAGCTGGTAAATGATAAGTTTAAGCTGGGGCTTTCCGATGCGCAAATGGAAGACTACGTGAGGCCTTTAGGTGCCGACTGTGCGTTTTTTATTCGCAATAAGCCGGTCTTTGCTTATGGAAAGGGTGATCAGTTTGAGGTCATCGATTTAGATCTTTCCGCCTATTTCATCGTTTTAGTAAAACCAGACATACACGTTTCGACTGCGGATGCCTATAGCGGAATAAAGCCGGCAGTTGCTGGTACTTCGCTAAAAGATTTAATACATTTGCCTCTGGAAGACTGTAAACTGGCTATTAAAAATGATTTTGAGGCTTCGGTGTTTGCAAAATATCCCGAGATTGAAGCAGTTAAGTCTTCGCTTTATCATGAGGGGGCAATATTTGCGGCTATGAGTGGGAGCGGTTCGTCAGTTTTTGGGATATTTGCTGCTGAGGTAAAATTACCGGAGCTGGAAAAGAGGAATAGAGTTTTTTATAACGGTTAGTTATTTTAATACATGGAAATCAATTTAATACGTAAAAGTGGCAAGTTTAATTTTGAGGCAGAGAATGCAGGTGGTTTTAAAGTAGAACTGGATGCTAATCCGGCAATCGGAGGTGAAGGTAAAGGGTTTAGGCCTATGGAGACCTTGCTGGTCGGTCTGGGCGGATGCAGCGGGATTGATATGGTAAATATTCTAACCAAGCAGAAGGAGCCCTTGGACGATATCAAAATCAAGATCAACGCGACCAGAAAGGATGCGGAGCCTGCGATTTTTGAAGTGATCGATATACATTTTAGCTTATATGGAATGCTCTCAGAGCAAAAAGTAAAGCGCGCGCTGGACCTGACTTTTGATAAGTATTGCTCGGTGTCTAATATCCTGGGCCGCTCGGCAACAATTAATTTTTCATATTCATTACATTCCTAAGCACAAAAATTTACATTTTTGTCGGAAAATATAACCAAGCCTTTCTAATCCAATGCAAGAAGATCATTTTGAAACCATAGCTATCCGTCTACAAGCCGAACGCAGTCAGTATAAAGAACATTCTGTGCCTTTATACCTGACCTCAAGTTACAAATTTGATGATGCGGAGGAAATGCGTGCGCTGTTTGCTAATGAAAAAGAAGGCAATGTGTACAGCCGTTATGCCAATCCGAATACAGATGAACTGATTGAGAAGATGGCTGTACTGGAAGGTGCAGAGAGTGGCTGGGCTACCGCAAGCGGAATGGCTGCGATCTTTACTACGTTTGGGGCATTCCTGCAGTCGGGCGATCATGTATTGTCAAGCCGCTCTGTGTTTGGCTCTACACATCAGTTGCTGAACAACGTTTTTTCTAAATGGGGTATCACCTACACTTATGCCGATCTGGACAAGCCTGAGCAGTGGGAAAGTGGGATTCAGCCAAATACTAAGGTTATTTTTGTGGAAACTCCTTCTAATCCAGGGATCGACATCATTGACCTGGAATGGTTGGGCAACTTCTCAAAAAAGCACAATGCCTTGTTGGTAATAGATAATTGTTTTGCTACTCCATATCTGCAGCAGCCGATAAAATACGGTGCTGATATTTCTATTCATTCTGCTACTAAGTTTATAGATGGCCAGGGCCGTACATTGGGCGGGATCATTTTGGGAAGTGCGAAGCTGATCAAGGAAATTGAAGGTTTTGCAAGACACAGCGGACCGGCCATGTCTCCTTTTAATGCCTGGTTGCTGTCTAAAAGCCTTGAGACACTTGCTGTACGAATGGACAGACATTGCGAAAATGCGCTGAAGGTAGCTGAGTTTCTGGAAAGCCACCCGAGCATAAAAAGGGTAATGTATCCTTTCCTGCCATCGCATCCGCAATATGAAATTGCAAAGAAGCAAATGAAACAGGGTGGTGGTATCGTAACACTGGTGATTGAAGGCGGCGTAACTGCTGCTAGTAAGTTTATGGACGGGTTAAAGATGTTCTCTATTTCTGCTAATCTGGGTGATACGAGGTCTATTGCAACTCATCCTGCCACCAGCACACATTCAAAACTAACTGAGGAGGAAAGGCTTCAGGTTGGGATAGAACAGGGGACTATTCGCCTGTCAATTGGCCTGGAGCATATCAATGACATACTTACGGATATTAAACAAGCATTAGATTAAGTTTAGTTGATGTAATCGCGGTCTTCTTCGCTTAAAGAATTTCTACGGTCCTCAGGGTTGTCCTGGGGATTTTCTGTATCATAGCTGCTGATGGTAGTTTTAGGTTTTCCAGCCCAGTAGCCCAATATGAACCCCACAAAGGTACAGATGCCTACGACCAACAGTTTGGAAATGTCTTTCTTTACAAAGATCAGGTCAAACTCTACGGCATCTGTGTTCATTAACAAAAATGTGGTGATCAACGCTGTGAAAGCAATTATGAAAATGGTTTTTCCGCTCATGGTTTAAAAGCTATAGTTTAAAATTAATTCTAAGATAGGATTATGTTTGTAAATTTTATTTACAAAAACAACCCTGGCGCCGACTTCGACAATTGGGTCATAACGTAACAGGTTCATGTTACTACGCAATTCGAAGCCAAAAGTTTTAGGTTCCCCAATATTTGTTTCTTTGCCGATGTTTTCATAGTGGCAGAATAAACCTGCCCTAAGGTTTTGTATATAGGCAAGGGGGCCAATTTCTGCATCGGGAAACGCTATTGGGAAACGGTAGTTGAACAAAAGGGTATTGCTCAGTTTGCTTCTCGCATTGATGTTGTTGTACCCGTACACAGTTCCGATATCGGTATCAAACTCACGTACCCCGGAAGCGTTCTGGTAATTGAAGTTGGCAAGAAAGGTGTGGTTTCTGGCCAGTCCGGGAAAATAGAAAAAGCTTTCAAACGAATACAAATGACCTTCCAGGTTGTCGGCAAAAGGCTGGTGACGGTAGCTGAAGCGAAAGGACTGGGCCCATTGCGGGGCTACTTCTCTTTCTGCCTGCCTGATTGAATGAGTCATTACCGCACTGTACCTCATTGGGAAAAGCAATTTCCGGATATAGTTATTTGGCATATTCTGGCCCATATATCTTTGGGTGTAGTTGGTAGATGCGGCAACAGAAAAATTGTAATAGTGGTTGAGTGCATTGATGCTAAGGGGAACAGAAGCCTGCAGGTCAATGGAATTCTCACGCCAGTCTCCCTGCTGCACAGTCCCTTTTGAGTTGTAGAAGGTTCTTCTGGGCCTGTTGTGATAGGTAGCGCTTAAAACAGGGTACAGTGCTTTGTAGGTAATTCCTGCGCTGTAATCAAAGCGGCGAAGGTCGCGTGCATATTCAACACCTGCGTACGACTCGACCGTGCTGAGGAGATTGTTAGATCTCAGTTGCAGTCCCCCTTTGTATTCGTTTTCAATCGTAGGCGTAATGCTGTGCACATGGAACAGGTGTGCCAGTGTCTTGTATGGCTTAGAAGTAAAGCTGCTGTCAGGAATGCTGGAAAATACATTTCCGGTATTTTCCTGGTTCTGTACTTCAGTGCTGAAATTGACAAAGTGGTTGCGGCCGTTTGGCCGAAGTTTTATGGCGGTTTCGGAAATCTGATAGCCCGTTAGCGTATAGTCGTTGAAAACTATCGAAGAGTCGTTGCTGAGGGCCGGATTAAATGCGCCGTATTTTGAGGCGCTCAGCGCGTTTATTTTTTTGCTGATGGTGTCTATGTAGTAAATGTTGTCGATCCCGTTGTAGTGGGCGTTAAAAGCTATTCCCTGGCGAATGTAAATTGGTCTGCTTAGTTGCTGTGGAGATCCTTTGATCAGTTGTTCAGTTTTTCCTTCGGCATCAGTGGTCCATAACCCCTTGCCCTGTTCCGTTACACTGATATAGGTGACCAGGTTGCCGGTGGCGTCGTATGAGGGAGTTTGCAGGATCAGGTTTTCAGGATTTGGAAAGATGTTTAATATTTTTCCGTCCGCTGCGCTAAGTTCGACAAGGTTGCATTTATTGCTGAGGTCGAACTTTACCGCAATGATCTTAGTACCGTCTGCAGACAGGGAAGGTGAGAAGAGCCTGCTTCTGGAGCTTAGTTTTTTAACTTTTTTTGTTTTTAGGTCGTACGTGCAGACCACGCTATAATTACGCTGATGATAACGGGGGTCGTTCCTGATCTCTGCCCAGGTAATGATCCCGTTGGCGTAGCTAAACCAAGGTTGCTCCTGCGGGGCTATGCTGATTAGCTTTTGTTCTCTTTTGCTGCTGTCGATCAAAGTAAAATGCGGAGGTTTAGCTTTGCTTTGCTTTAAGGCAAGGATACGGCCGTCCGGTAGTCTGACAGGTAGCAGGTAGCTTGTGGCATATTTAGCTGGTTTGTTTAGCGAAGGATAACTCAGTGATGGGGTATTGCTGTTCTGTTTATTCCATTCTTCTGTCAGGACAGCGGTGATATGGCTGAACCATTTTTTGCTGCCCTGGCCTGTAAATTTTTTCAGGCTGTTTGAAAAAGGGTAGGGTCTGAGTGGTCTTCTCCGGATGTCGGTAAGCACGCTGTCGAAAATATTTTTTCCAAACTCTTTTCTCATGTTGGCAGCCATCAGGTAGCCCAGCTGGTAGTACCCCGGTGTGATGTCTTTATTCGATCCAAAGTTGACCTTGCTGTAAGAGAATTTTTTGCCCTCGAGCAGGCTGGTCCGGTAGGGCATTATCCATGATGGTTGTCTGCCGCGGCCGGCATTGGTAAGCGCAGTTTCGATGGTCACCGCGTCTCCTTCAAAAAACCAAAGCGGAAGGCTTACACCGAACCAGGCAAAGTAGATGTCTTCAGGAAATGGCCGGGCCTTTCCGCCGGTGAGTTTGTCGAACTGGGCGACGTGTCTGAGTTCATGAACGGCGAGGTTGTTTAGCCAGTCCTGACTGTCAAACTGCTGCGGTGGGGTGGTGTAAAATTCTGACTTCTTTGGGGCGAGCTGAACGAAGCCATTTGCAATCACTCCCTGGTTTTGGAGCAGGATGGGAATGCTTGTTTTTTGGCGGTTCAGACTGCTGCCTACATAAGGGTAAATATGCTTTATCGTATTGGCCATTCTTTGGGCTTCATTTTCCAGTTCCTGTGGATAGACCAACTTAAAGCCGCTAATGTTAATTTGTCTCCATTTTACACTAAGTGGGTTTTGATCGCTTCCAAATATCTGGCTAAAACACTTATGTGAAAATAAACTTAATATACATGTGGTTATTGTAATGATTATCAGGTTTTTAAAGTGTTTATATTCAATCATTTTGTATGTTTACTAAAATTATTAGTTATTATCTTTTGTGAATGGAAGTTTTTTATGTTGTATTTGTTTATTTGATACTATATAAATATCTGATAATGTGTTTAATATTTAATTTATATAAATGTCCTGGTTGTTGATATATTGGTGATTTTTACCTGCTTTTTTATCGTTTTTTATTTTTAGCAGCTGACTTTTTACAAACCCTTGTTTCGTGCTATTAAGATACACTATTTAAGCATAAATGCAAGGAAATTTATGTGTAAATATTTTAAGATGTATACGAGATGGAATATTTACCAGCAGCTTTTTTACACGATTTTCGGTGCTGTTTTGCTATGGATCCGCTTGTCTCTGATGCTGTATGCTGCTCTTTTTTCTGGCATCTGTAGCGGGAAAAACGAGAGACAGGAGCCTTAAAAACTCTCCCCTACCCCTGGTATCTTATCGAAAAATTACTGAAGATTTTTGCGTTTTTTATAGATCGGATATAAGAAAACAGCGCCCAGAATGAGGGCAGCCCCAAGGTAAAATCCGGTAGACATAGTCTCTTTCGTACCGAAGAAAATGAAGGCTAAAAGGATGCCGTACACAGGCTCAAGATTGGTGATAAGTGCAACCCGGAAAGCCGATAAAGTACGCATTACTGCCACACCCGCAACGTAAGCAAGCGCGGTACAAACGGTACCTAAAATGGTAAGATAGATCCAATCTTTGGTACTTAAACTGAAGGTCTCATTTAACATATCCTGGTCAAAAAACCTGTATAAGGTAATCCAGAAAAATGCCCCTGTGATCTCATAAAAACCGATGATCTTTGGGTCGTTTTTTTGCACCAGTGTAGAGTTGATCGTGGCAAATAAGCTGGAGCCAATAGCGGAGCTGAGACCGAAAATTATGCCTAAAGTATACTGGGATTCGAACTTAAAAATGAGGTAAATTCCCAAGATAATGATGAGTCCAATGATGACATCAGGAATTAAAATACGCTGCTTTTTGATGAGCGGTTCGAGTATCGCTGTAAAAAGCGTAAAGGAAGAAAGGCATACCAGTGCAACTGATACTGCAGAAACTTTGATGGCATGAAAGAACAGTATCCAATGTATGGCTACGATACTGCCGGTAAAGAAGAACTGTAAAAACTGTTTTCTTGTGACCTTTATGCTGGTCTTTGTAAGCAGAAAATAGATATATAATGTAATGCTGGCAATCAAAACCCTGTACCAGACCATTTGGACTGCATCGATGGAAATTAAAGCACCCAGGATGCCCGTAAAGCCCCATATGAACACTGTAAAATGTAGTATGAGCAGATTTTTGGTAACAGATGTCTGTGCTGACGACATTATTTAGGCGCTTTCCTGAGTAAATAATAGCCCAGAATACCGAAAAACAAGGTAGGTACAAGCACTGAAAATAATGGAGATAGCCCTCCTTTGAGGGAAAACATTTTGGCAAACTGTTGCATCACTATATAGGCAAAACTCAGCAAAATGCCTATTCCAAGTGGTAATCCTACACCGCCCCGCACTTTACGAGAGGATAAGGCAACACCAATGAGTGTTAGTACGAAGGCGGATAAAGGCTCCAGGTACCGCCTGTATTGCTCAAATAGCAAGTCGTTCCATATGCCTGCGCCCCTTATTTTTTCCTTCTTTATTTTATAAGCAAGCTCCTTATTAGAGAGGTTTTGAAAGATGTTGTCATACGCCGAGAAGTCGTCTGGTCGCATATCCAATATGGTGTCCTTGACCTTTGTGCCGCCAATTACCATGCTTTCTTTTAAACCATCAATGTATCTTACAGAGTAATTGATTAGTTTCCATGACCTTTTAACCGAATCCCATTTTATTTCTTCTGCTACAAGCTTCTTGGTAAGTACATCACCTTTGAAGTTATCCAATGAAAACTTGTTGCCTACCAGCGTGATGTTGTTGAAATTGTCCATGTAAATATAGGTCTTTTCATCAAGCTTCATATGGATGTTATTTTTACTTGAGGAGGCATTTTTCTTTACATAAGTATTTTCAAAGCTATTTTTTAACCGATTTGTATAAGGCAGTACATACAGATTAGCAGCTAAATTGACAGCAAAAATGATGAAAGCAGATACGAAATAGGGCGCTAGAAACCTGTTGAAGCTAACACCACCGCTCAAAATGGGTACAATTTCCGTCTGATCGGCCATTTTTGCTGTAAAGAATATCACCGCAATAAAGTTGATCAAAGGCGAAAGCATACTCACATAAAAGGGAATTGAACCCGCATAATATTTGGTAATCACTTCCCAAAATGTCATTCGTGCATTCAGAAAGTCATCTAGTTTTTCAGAAAGATCAAAGATGACTATCACTACCACAAACAACATAAGGGTATACAGAAACGTACCCAGGTATTTGCTGATGATGTACCAGTCTATGATTTTGATTCTGTTTCTGAAGAAATCCATTTATAATTTATTCCCTAATATAGTGACCATTTTGTTTTTCCATGCGTAAAATTCTCCGCTGATGATCTTTTCACGCGCTTGCCTTACCAGCCAGAGGTAAAAATGCAGGTTGTGCAAGGTAGCGATCTGGGCACCAAGGATTTCTTTTGAGTGCATCAGGTGTCTTAGGTAAGCTTTGGAGTACACCTGGTCGGCATAAAGGTCACTATCGGCCTCAATAGGAGAGAAGTCGTCCGCCCATTTCTTATTGCCGATATTAATGATGCCGTTCTTTGTGAAAAGCATCCCGTTCCTTGCATTTCTGGTAGGCATTACACAGTCAAACATATCCACTCCTAACGCTATATTCTCTAAAATATTGATCGGTGTGCCTACACCCATTAAATAACGTGGTTTTTCGTATGGCAATACATTGCATACCACCTCGGTCATCCCGTACATTTCTTCTGCAGGTTCACCCACAGAAAGTCCGCCAATGGCATTGCCCTCACGGTCCATAGCTGCAATAAATTCAGCAGATTTAACCCTTAAGTCCTTATAAACAGATCCCTGGACTATGGGGAAAAGCGTTTGGTTAAAACCATATTTTGGCTCGGTAGTATCAAATCTCTGGCAGCAGCGCTTCAGCCAGCGATGGGTCATATTGATGGAGTTCGCCGCATATTTATAGTCGCATGGGTAAGGGGTACATTCATCAAAGGCCATAATGATATCCGCTCCGATCGTACGCTGGATATCCATGGCATATTCTGGTGTAAACAGGTGTTTTGATCCGTCTATATGGGAATTAAAAGTAACGCCCTCTTCTTTTATTTTCCTTACTTTGCTTAATGAATAGACCTGATAGCCACCACTGTCTGTCAGAATTGGCCTGTCCCAGCCTATAAATTTATGCAAGCCACCTGCCTGTTCAATGACATCCAGTCCCGGCCTTAAATATAAATGATAAGTATTTCCAAGGATGATTTTGGCATCAATATCGTTTTTAAGTTCCCGCTGATGCACAGCTTTTACGGTTCCTGCTGTCCCTACAGGCATGAAAATCGGAGTTTGAATGTCTCCGTGGTCTGTTGTGATCGTTCCTGCTCTTGCCTTTGAATGAGTATCTTTTGCCAGTAGGCTAAATTTCATATGTTGTTATCTTCATAAAATATCGGCAAAAATAGCAAAAAACCAGCTATTTACGGGCTTAAATTTTTATCAACATAAATGTGCATTACAGATTTAAAATCAGAAATTTGGGGCCTACTAAATTATATCGTGGAATTAACCCTTACATCTTACTGCCTGTTGGGCTCGCTCGTTTTCTGTTTGCTCGTCCAACTGTATTTTAGTCTTTTTTATCACCGGAAACTGGCGTTTCTAAAGATTGCCCCAGTTCCTGAAATTAGCGGAAGGCCCTTGACTGTGGTTGTTTGCGCGCGAAATGAAGCGGAAAACCTAAAATTGAATCTGCCGGCATTGTTGGAACAGAATTATGCTGAATTTGAAGTGGTTGTGGTAGACGACAGGTCATGGGACGGTACGGGCGATGTCTTAAAGGAGTTTGCCAAACAGTATGCCCATTTAAAAATCGTTACTGTAACAGATGGAGAGAAGTTTATAGTCGGGAAAAAATTTGCCCTTACCATGGGTATAAAAGCTGCCTCCAATGAATGGCTGGTATTTACAGATGCAGATTGCCTGCCGGCTTCCCAAAACTGGTTACTGGGCATGCAGCAGCCGGAAGATGAACAGATAGATTTTATCCTGGGCTATTCTCCTTACATTAAAAACAGGGGCCTGCTCACTTCGCTTATCTGTTTTGAAACCTTTTTCACCGCCGTGAATTACCTGTCATTTGCGCTAAGGAAGCAATCCTACATGGGTGTAGGTAGAAATATGGCTTACAAAAAGTCACTTTTCTTCAAGAACAGGGGTTTTGCAGCCCATATGCATATCCCATCCGGAGATGATGATCTTTTTGTAAATGCACATGCGAACAAACACAATACCCTGATCCAGGTGCACAAGGATACGCATGTCTGGACAGAGCCTAAAACGAGTTTTGGTGCCTATCTCAGACAGAAAAAGCGGCATTTTGGCGCAGGAAAACTGTATAAGTTTAAACACAAGTTTGTTCTGTCCCTGCAGATCATTTTTCAGTTCTTATTTTATGCTTTGCTGATCGGCTGTATGTTCTTTAAAGAGACGCTATATCCTGCATTGGGCATTTTTGCGTTGAGCATACTCATCAGGTGCTTTATCTATCCACGTCTTTTAAGAAGATTGAGCTACAGGAAACTGAGGTTTTGGTTTCCCCTGCTGGATATACTCTTGTTCATTTTTCTGGTGTTTAACGGCATAGTGTCTATATTTGTTAAAAAAGTACAGTGGAAATAAAGTCGGAATTAATACAGCAATATTTTAAAGGGTTGTCTGAACAGCAGGTGGCCCGGTTTGATCAATTGTATGCGCTTTACAGCTTTTGGAATGCGCAGATCAATGTCATATCAAGAAAGGACATCGACGAACTGTATGAGCGCCATATCCTGCATTCCCTTGGAATTGCTAAATTCATCAACTTCACTCCAGGTACAAAAGTGCTTGATGTGGGTACAGGAGGCGGTTTTCCCGGCATTCCATTGGCGATTTTATTTCCTGATGTGCATTTTCACCTGGTTGATTCTATTGGTAAAAAGATCAAAGTGGTAACTGAAGTTGCCGCTGCACTGGGTTTAAATAATGTCAAAGCAAGCCATTTAAGAGCCGAGCAGGTAACGGATAAGTATGATTTTGTGGTATCCAGAGCGGTTACTCGCCTGATTGATTTCTACCCATGGGTAAAAGGGAAGTTTAGCAAGGAATCAAAAAATGCGATCCCAAATGGCATATTGTATTTAAAGGGGGGCGACTTAAAAGAAGAGATAACCGAATCACGCCTAAAAGCGGAACTATATCCGCTTTCAGACTACTTTACAGAAGAGTTTTTCGAGACGAAGTACGTAGTCTATATCCCTCAGTAGGATCAATTATTCTTTTTTCACAGCTTCTGGTTCTGCATAGAAGACCTCGCCATCTTCCAATTCGATTACGCCATCTCTTGCTGCTTCTCCATACTTTTTAATGGCTGCATCGTTATTTTTAGGTTGTACTTTAACAGATTTTGCTGTGAATTTTACGATCTTTCCTTCACCCGAGTTCACCACGGTTATTTTTCCGTCTATGATATACAGGGGATTTAGACCAACATCTAGTTTTGCCGTTTGTGCTGGCTTTTCTGTATTCTCGTCATATTTTTTCAAGGGCTTAACAATCGGTGGAGGAAATTTGACCTGTTTCTCTTCTTTAAGCTTTGGATCGGCAGTAACATCTGGTTTTATTAACGGCGGCGGAAATTTGACGACTTTGTTATTGTTTTTTCTGGCAAGTGGAGGAGTAGTTTTAACTGGGCGAGGTGGAGGGAATTTTATGGAGATCCCGGTGTTTTTACCGGTAAATTCCAGGGCTCCTTTGTTTACGCGCTTTCCATATTTTGCTACGGCTTCACTGTTGTTCAGTTCTTTCACCTGATCGAAACCAGAAACAGAACTGAAGTTTTGTGCCTTTGAGATCTTACCGTTGATCACTATCAATTTAATGGGACGGTTGTTTCCTGTTTCAGCATCGTACACACTTTCGATAGGATAGGTTTTTTTCTTTTCACCTGTTGCAGCCTGTTTTGCCTGCTGTTTTGGCTCCTGAAGCGCCACAGAGGATACGGCTGTTGTTTTTCTGGCATAGAGATCCACCAATGCGTAGTCTTTGGTAAAACCTAAAGTTGAAGCACAAAGCATCCCACCGGTAAGCGGAAGTACATACAGGAGCCGGAGCCTGGCCCGTCCTGCAGATCTTTTTTTGTTTAACATGCTGATTCTGTTTTTTAATATGGATTGGTTGAACATTTGACTGGTGAGCGTATTTGGAAATGATCCAAAAGAGTTGTGGATGAGGAACAGTGCGTAATCATGTTTGACTAAGCCCTGATTGGTGGTGGCTTCATCGGCAATATATTCGTGCACGAGTTTGATGTCCTGTTTCATTAGCCAGCAGAGCGGATTGAACCAGTTGCAGATCAGCAGCATTTCAAAAAACAGGACATCAAAACTGTGTTTTTGACGGATATGGATCATTTCGTGTTGTAAAATGATGTTTTGTTTTTCTGTTCCGGGATTGATGAACAGCAGGTTAAAAAAGGAAAATGCGGTGTCTGACTGGCTGAAGTGCACCCGGATAATACCGTCCTTATAGGTTTTATCTGCCCTGGCCGCCATTCGGAATATTCCATAAAGGCTAGTGCCGAGACGGAAAAGGAAAAATGTGGCCACCAGCAGATAGCACGTAAAGAGCACACCTCCGGCAGTCAAAACGGGAGCAGTGTTAATAACCGGCAGCAGTTCTCCCGCATATTGGATCGTAACCGTTGCCTGGTTTTCGACAGGGTGAAGCAAGCTGTCCAGGTAACTGATTTGAAACATTGGCAGCAAAAATGCCAGCATCGAGGTGCCAAGCAGGTAATACCTGTTTAGCTGATAAAAGGTTTCACGATGCAGAAATAGCCGGTAAAACCCATAGAATACAGCCAGATACAGGTTGGCTTCCAGTAAATAATACAACCAGCTCATCATTTCTTGTTTTTAAGTGTTTCAGCCATTTTGATCAATTCATCCAGTTCATCCATATCCATGTTCTTTTCCTTTACTAAAAATGAAACCAGGCTTTGGTAATTATTTTCAAAGTAATTGTTCATCACCTTATCAAATGCAAAATGCTTGTACTGCTCTTCAGAAATCGAAGGGAAATAGATATGCGTGTTCCCAATTGCCTTATGGTCTATAAATCCTTTGTTTTCCAATACCCTGATTACGGTAGATACGGTATTATAGGCAGGCTTGGGGGGTGTCATTTTTTCAATTACCTCTTTTACCAATCCTTCCTTTATTTCCCATAAGATCAGCATTACCTGTTCTTCTGCTTTTGTAAGTTCTCTCATCATTGAATCAAATATTTAATGTTATTTAAAGCTACTACTATTTTTATAGTTTGCAAACTATTTTTGTAGTTTAATTTTAAGTATCTGTATATTAGTGTTTTAAAATTATCTGTTGGTGCTCTTCTTTGTTATTGTATAATTTTGCTAATGAGTTTAATCCACAACATTGCCCTGACGTTTATACCAGAAGTAGGACACGTAACAGCAAAAAACCTGCTTGGTCACTTTGGTTCATCGGAAGCTATATTTAAAGCAAAGAAAAATGAATTAGTAGCCGTACCGGGTATTGGTCCACAAACTGCCAGACATATCTTAGATAACAATGCATTACAAGACGCTGAGAAGCAGCTGAAATTTATTGAGCACCATGCGGTTCAAGCACTGTTCTATACGGATGAAGCTTATCCTCACAGACTGAGGAACTGTTTTGATGCGCCCGTTTTGTTGTATTACCGCGGTAATGCTGATCTTAACCATAGCAGGATCATTAGTATAGTAGGCACCCGAAAAGCCACAGAATATGGCAGACAGTTATGTAAGCAGCTGTGCGAAACACTAGCGGCCTATGATGTTTTGATTGTCAGCGGACTGGCCTACGGGATTGACATCGCAGCACATAAAGAAAGCGTATACCAAAATATCCCAACCGTTGGTATATTGGCACATGGCCTGGACAGGATTTATCCCCCCATACATCATCCCGTGGCACAAAAAATGCTGCTAAATGGTGGCCTGCTTACTGAATTTCCTTTAAACACCACTCCGGAAAAGGAAAATTTCCCTAAGCGAAACCGCATTATCGCAGGGCTTTCTGATGCGACCATCGTGGTAGAGGCGACAGCCAAAGGCGGTGCGCTGATCACCGCTGATATCGCCAATTCGTACAACCGGGATGTCTATGCATTTCCCGGAAGAGTAAACGATGTGAGCTCCCAGGGTTGCAATTTTCTGATAAAGACCAATCGTGCAGGTTTGATCGGCAATGCAAATGACCTCCTTTACTACCTGGGATGGGATGATAAAAAGAAGGTGCAGCAGGAGCAGTTGCAGATGCCTATGGGCCTTTCAGCTGAAGAGCAAAAGATTGTTGAGATTTTGCAAGGTGCCCCTGCACGTGTAGATGAACTTGCCATCCGTTCTGAAATACCGCAAAGTCAACTGGCCATGCATCTGCTGAACCTGGAAATGCAGGGGATCCTTGTTTCCCTTCCGGGTAAAGTCTACCAGCTGAATTAGCATATTTTATGATTGCCGATATATTAGCTTGTTTTTACTCTATTAAAGTACTAGATTAAAATATTGTTCTGATATATTTTGAATATCAATATTAAATTCTAATTAATCGATTGTAAATAGAATTCTGATCTTCATTCTGTATTTTTGTAATATGTGGTACAATAATATTTTAGAGACTATCGGCAATACGCCCCTGGTAAAATTGAATAATATTACTAAAGAAATCCCGGCTTTAGTACTTGCAAAAATCGAGACAACCAATCCTGGTAATTCGATTAAAGACCGTATGGCTGTTAAGATGATTGAAGATGCCGAGCGGGAAGGTAAGCTAAAACCTGGCGGTACAATAATCGAAGGCACCTCGGGCAATACCGGTATGGGCCTGGCGATGGCTGCTATTGTAAAAGGCTATAAATGTATTTTTACCACTACGGATAAACAATCTAAGGAAAAGGTAGACGCACTGCGTGCATTTGGTGCTGAAGTGATCGTGTGCCCTACCAATGTAGAGCCCGAAGATCCACGTTCTTATTATTCTGTATCGTCCAGACTGGAAAGAGAAGTTCCTAACTCCTGGAAACCCAACCAATATGATAACCTGTCTAATTCTCAGGCACATTATGAACAGACAGGCCCTGAGATCTGGGCACAGACAGAAGGCAAAATTACGCACCTTGTAGTGGGTGTGGGCACCGGTGGTACCATTTCAGGAACTGCCAAATACCTTAAGGAGCAAAATCCCAATATTAAAGTATGGGGAATTGATACCTACGGGTCGGTCTTTAAAAAATATAAAGAAACAGGCATACTGGATAAAAATGAGATCTATCCTTATATCACAGAAGGGATAGGAGAGGATTTTCTCCCTAAAAACGTAGATTTTGATATCATAGACCTCTTTGAAAAAGTAACGGATAAAGATGCAGCCTTGATGACCAGGGATATCGCCCGCAAAGAAGGGATTTTTGTAGGTAATTCGGCCGGTTCTGCCATTGCCGGTTTGCTGCAATTGAAAGATAAGTTAAAACCTGAAGATGTAGTAGTAGTCATTTTTCATGACCATGGCAGCAGGTATATGGGCAAAATGTATAACGAAGACTGGCTGCGTGAGCGGGGTTTTCTGACAGATGAAAGATTAACTGCCAGAACCATCATCGCTAAAAAAGACAATACTGAAATAGTGACCATCGATTGTGAAAAGACCATTCTCGAAGCAATAAATACCATGCATATGCTCAATATTTCTCAGATTCCCGTTACACAAAAGGAAATGGTAGTAGGTAAACTGGCCGAAAGTGATATATTGAAGGCTTTGATGGAAAATCCTTCCTTAAAATCAGCAAAGGTAGAAGAGATCATGTCGGCTACTTTTCCTTTTGTTGACCTTAACACTTCAATAGATAAGATCTCTGCGCTGATCAACAAAGAAAACAGTGCTGTATTGGTAGAGAGTGAGAGCGGAAAGATTGAAATAATAACGCAGTACGATATCATTAATGCCATATCGGGGTAGGACTAATGTCCCGGCCCCGATACTTCAACGCGTTTAATCTGTGCACCCAATGCGCGCAGACGAATGTCAATGTCCTGGTATCCACGTTCAATCTGTTCAATATTGAATATGGTCGATTTACCTTCAGCAGATAAAGCCGCAATTAACAAAGAAACACCAGCACGGATATCCGGAGAGGTCATGCTGATCCCTCTAAGCTTGTACTGTTTATTGATGCCGTTTACGGTAGCCCTGTGCGGATCGCAAAGAATGATCTGCGCACCCATGTCGATCAGCTTGTCTACAAAGAACAGCCTGCTTTCAAACATTTTCTGATGGATGAGCACATTGCCTTTTGCTTGGGTAGCTACTACCAGTACGATGCTTAGTAAATCGGGGGTAAAGCCCGGCCATGGCGCATCCGCTACGGTAAGCATAGAACCATCTATAAATGATTCGATTACATAATTTTTTTGTGAAGGGATATAAATATCATCCCCACGCAGCTCAAACTTGATCCCCAGCTTCTTAAATACATCCGGGATCACACCAAGTTCAGCATAGCATACATTTTTGATGGTAATCTCTGATTCTGTCATAGCAGCCAGTCCGATAAAAGAACCGATCTCTATCATGTCTGGCAGCATCCGGTGTTCTGTGCCACCAAGTTTGGTCACACCTTCTATGGTAAGCAGATTAGAACCCACACCCGTGATCTTTGCGCCCATGCGGTTAAGCATTTTGCAAAGCTGCTGCAGGTAAGGTTCGCAGGCGGCATTGTATATGGTAGTAGTGCCTTTAGCCAGTACTGCCGCCATTACGATATTTGCCGTGCCGGTTACAGAAGCCTCATCCAATAGGATATAAGCCCCTTTAAGATTGGTAGCATCTACATTGAAAAATTCTTTCTTGGTATCATAAACGAATTTAGCACCGAGCTTTTCAAAACCTAAAAAGTGTGTGTCCAGTCTCCTTCTGCCAATTTTATCACCACCTGGTTTAGGAATGGCAGCCGTACCAAAACGGCCCAAAAGTGGCCCTACTATCATGATAGAACCCCTTAAACCTCCTCCTTTTGCCTTAAAAGATTCAGACAGGAAAAAGTCAAGGTTGATATTTTTTGCTTCAAACGTATAGGTGTCTTTAGAAAGGCGTTCGATGCTGACACCCATATCTCCCAGCAGCTCAATAAGCTTGTTTACGTCTTTGATGTCCGGGATATTGCTGATGGTAATTTTCTGATCGGTCAATAAAACAGCGGCGATGATCTGAAGTGCCTCGTTCTTAGCCCCCTGGGGTTGAATTTCGCCTTTCAGTTTCTTTCCACCAATTATTTCAAATGCATTCATAGTATAATAAGGATCTAATGATGGTAAATATTAGTGGCGCTGTTTAGGATTATTATTGCGCTGTTGCGGACGGTTGTTGTTGTTCTGTCTGCCTTTGTTATTATTCCTTCCGCGATTATTATTTGCAGGCCTAACTACTACCGGGGCTTTAAACTCAACTTTATTCAGGTTGACGTTCTCGTCCAACTGCAGTTCGCCATTAGACAGCTCGTGAAGGTTCTTGATAATTGTTTCATCTGCTACACTGTCTTTGTTCCATTGCACATAAGCCATCTTCATGAAATTGGCAATGCTCTGCACCATCACAGCTCTTATTTCAGGTTCATCTACCGCCTTAGCTTTTTCGATCATCACTTCTACAGTCTTGCCATAGTGTTTGTACCTGATTTTTTGTTGCGGATATCCAATGTGTTGTGGTTTTATAAGCGCAGCTTCAGGAGTAGGAGCAGGGTAAGGACAATCTACGTCTATCTTATAACCTGAAATAATATGCAGGTGATCCCATAGTTTATGTTTAAAATCAGCAACATCACGCAGATGCGGATTCAAAAATCCCATCAGATCTATTACCGCCTGTGCATACCGGTTGCGCTCCTCACGGTCTGGTAATTCTATAATGTACTTAACCATGTTTTGTACATTACGGCCATATTCAGCCAATATTAACTCGTTTCTGGTGGTATTATAATCAAAATTCATTTAAATGTTTTCTATGGGGTAGTAATTTAGAAGCCTTAAAGCGGCTATATAAGTTTATACATAGTTAGCAAATATATAGCTTATTTAATAATCCGCAATTTAGCAAATTTTAATAACAACTGCTTATTTCCCAATCCCTGGAAAAAAACAGTAGCTTTTACGTCTGGAAGACTGCCTTCAAGGCTTACAATTTTACCAAATCCAAACTTCTCATGCTCTACATCCATTCCATTTTGAAAGGCACTTGCCGCATCGGGAGCAAATCCAGGAGTAGGTACGTGTGCCTTTGGAAGCAAAGAAGTCGTCTTTGGGCGCTGAACCGGAGTACTGGAAGTACTGCCTGCGCTGCCGCCAGCCGACATACCTGGCTTTGGCTTGCTAAATGAATCCCTTTGCTGGGTCCATGACCGTCTCTCGCCTTCAAAACTGTCATCGTTAAACACACTTTTTGCAGGTTTCGGTATTTCCAGTTCCAGGTATCTGGCATTGATCTCATTGATGAAGCGGCTGGGTTCGCAATTGGTAAGTGTACCCCAGCGGTATCTTGAAGTGGAATAGGTGAGGGTAAGCTTTTTCTCCGCGCGGGTAATGGCTACGTAAAACAAGCGGCGTTCTTCTTCCAGATCCGTTCTCGAATTTAAGCTCATCTGCGAAGGAAAAAGGTTTTCTTCCAGGCCAACCACAAATACATTTTTAAACTCCAGTCCTTTGGCAGAGTGGATGGTCATCAGCGAAACGGTATCCTTTTCTTTGTCGTCCTGCCTGTCATCATTGGTCAGCAAGGCAATATCCTGCATAAATATCGCAAGACTTCTGTCTTCAATATCCTCACGTTCCGCAAACTCCTTGATGCCGTTTAGCAATTCCTGTATGTTTTCATACCTGCTGCGTCCTTCTACACTATCATCCGTATGCAGTTCCTTTAAAATGCCAGAATGCTGGGCTATATATAAGGCAGTTTCATAGGCATCCAGTTTTTTGGATTCAGCGGCAAAGCTTTTAACCAGCATTGCAAAATCGTTCAACTGATTAGCAATCCTGCCTTCTATATACTGCTGCGGGTTGCAGATCACCTGCCACATCGTAATATCATGCTTATCTGCTGCCACTATGATCTTTTCTACAGTAGTATCACCCAGTCCGCGACGGGGATAATTGATCACCCTTTTTATTGCTTCCTCATCAGAAGGGTTAAAAGTAAGCCTGAAGTAAGCAATTAAATCCTTGATCTCTTTACGCTGATAGAAAGACAATCCACCATAGATCTTATAGGGGATGTTTAGCTTCCTTAGCGCTTCCTCCATAGCCCTGGACTGGGCATTGGTCCTGTATAATATCGCAAAATCTTTGTGATTGTATCCCTTGGAAGTACGCTCCTGGATAATGGCCTCAGCCACCAGTTTTCCTTCTTCATTGTCTGTAAAAGCACGTTGCACTTTTATCCTGTCGCCCTGCTCATTATCGGAAAATACGTTCTTCTCCAGCTGGTTCTTGTTATTGGCGATAATGCTGTTGGCTACCTCTACGATATTTTGGGTAGACCGGTAGTTTTGTTCCAGTTTATACACCTGAAGATCGGGGTAATCCCTTTCAAAATTCAAAATATTTTGGATATTGGCCCCCCTGAAAGCATAAATACTCTGCGCATCATCACCCACTACACAGATGTTCTGATACGCTGCTGCTAGTTTTTTTACGATGGTATATTGTGAAAAGTTGGTATCCTGGTACTCATCTACCATCAGGTATTTAAACTTCTGCTGGTATTTGTTCAGCACCTCCGGATGCGTTTTTAAGAGTACATTGGTCTTAAACAACAAGTCGTCAAAGTCCATTGCGCCAGCCTTAAAACATCTCTTGGTGTAGGTTTCATAAATAGCTCCCAGTAACGGACGTTTATTGCTGGTGTCTTCAGCTTGAATTTCCGGACTTTCCAGATACTCTGAATAAGAAACGAGGTTGTTTTTAGCAGAGGAAATCCTGTTGTACACAAAATTTGCGTTGTACAGCTTATCATCCAGCTGCATCTCCTTTAATATAGACCTGATCAGGCTTTTGCTATCGTCCGTATCATAGATCGTAAAATTGGACGGATAGCCGATCTTTTCCGCCTCCACTCTTAATATCTTCGCAAACACAGAGTGAAAGGTGCCCATCCAGATGTTCTTTGCTTCAGACCCCACCACCTTCATGATCCGTTCACGCATATCTTTGGAAGCTTTGTTGGTAAATGTCAGTACCAGGATGTTAAAAGCGTCTACTCCTTTCTCTATCAGGTGAGCTACTCTATAAGTGATCACACGGGTCTTGCCCGATCCTGCACCTGCCACGATCATAGAGGGGCCTTGGGTGTTTTCTACTGCTGCGCGTTGTTGGGGGTTTAAACCTGCTAAATAATCCAAAATCCTATCCTGTTCTGCTGTTTTAAGGTTGTATCTCTTTTGAAGCGGTGCCGCTTGTTAATTCTTTGCAAAGCTACATCTTTTGATAGTTGTTTCAAAAACTATCCGGCAGAGATTAGCTGAAAAATAATTACATTTGTGTATTAGTCAGTGATAAGGGTCTGACAATAGCCAATCGGCTCGCAGCAGCCTGATAACAGGATCAGGAAGGGCTTTTAAGTATCCAGATTTTTAACCGTAAGTTAGTCGAAAGCAACACGTTTATTATGCGTTTGCCAAGCGGGTAAAAAGCGCGTTAAGAGCGCGTTACTACCGTGTTGAGATCGTGATGCCACAAAGCCTGATATTTCGTTGCTATTAACCTGCTGTCAATCTGATGTTATTGTCCACCTGCCGCACTATTATCGTTCTTATAACCGATCAGGTATTTGAAGTATATTTTGAAAGCAGAGCTGACTGTCTTTTTACTTGGGTACATTTTAAGGGCATCAGTAGCCAGCTTTACACCCGCGGAGGGATTTTGATAATCGTGATATAACTTATGCGCTACCTGTGCATAATATTCAGAATAGTTTTTTTTACTGTTGCGTTTTATACGTTTACGCTCAGAATCAGGCAAATAATTTTGAATAACGTCTATTACTTTGTAAATATCTTTTATGGCCTGCCCGCTTAGGAGTGATTCGCCCGTAATGTTCTTAGTATGTACTCTATAGTTGGCCAGTATTTCTGGAGAATATGCTACCGGGTATGATGCCGCAATCCGTGTCCACATTTCCCAATCTTCTCCATAATGCACCCCATAAAACCCTCCTAAATGTTCATAAACTGATCTTTTCACTACCATTGCCACTACTTGTGTCATCGAACTCTGGGCAATCTGATACAGCCATTTATCCAGTATCCCTGGTGTTGAAGCGATTAGCTCTCTATTCCATAAGGTTGTTCCAGATTCATCTACATAGCGGTATTCCGCAAAAGCAGCACCGATCTCCGGAAATTTCTCAAACAGCATTTTTATTTCGGTATAAAAACCCGGGTCCACATAATCATCACCATGTAGCAGATGCACAAGGCTGCCCCTGGACCGATTCAGACAGGTTTCAAAATTGCGCAGGCTGCCCACATTGGTTGGCTGTCTGTAATAGCCAACTCTTCCACCACCAATGGTTTCAACAAGTGCTGCCACATCACCGTCGGTACTGCAGTCATCCACTACCTCAATTTGCATAAGATCCGGCCCCATATCCTGGATCAATACACTCTTTAAAGCCATTTCTATATAGTTTATACAGTTATAAGCTGGGATCATCACTGAAAATAGCGGTCTGTCTTTATTAGCAGATATAGCGGCTATGATGGGTGGGGAAATAGGTATGCGGAGAGACATAATAGATTAACCAGATGTTTTTTGTGAATAATAATGCTGCCAGTTTTGAACTCCCTTTTCATAGCAGTCTTGTTCATGAGGAGTCCTCAAAAAAGGAATTTGTTTTTCCAGCACTTTCAAAACTTGCTGTAGCATCATTTGCGTGTTTGCCGACATATTTTGGGTATGAATTCGATATACCGCAACTATCTTCTGATGCGTAAAGGTAAAGAAATAACGGGCAATTCTTAAATTGAGGTCATAATCCTCGCATGCAGTGATCGTTGTATCAAAAGCAAATGCATGAAACAATTCCCGCCGGTACATGACACTCCCTTCCATGGCTATATAGTTTCCCTGCAGCAAAGCATCATAAC
Source organism: Pedobacter psychroterrae (assembly GCF_004331695.1). Classification (GTDB taxonomy): domain Bacteria; phylum Bacteroidota; class Bacteroidia; order Sphingobacteriales; family Sphingobacteriaceae; genus Pedobacter; species Pedobacter psychroterrae. The sequence goes on from NZ_SJSL01000003.1 coordinate 151,402, forward strand.
AATGGCCCCATTTAGTGAGCGCTTCAGCAGGCGGGAGCGGGGCCCGGTGTTCATTTATCCGTTGATGTGCACCTGAGATAAAAACAGAGATGGGACTGTATAGGAGATGTTCTATATGCGTGCTGATGGCATTTGTAGTCAAAAAATCATCCGCATCCAGAAAAATAACATACTGGCCTTCACAGTTTTTTACCCCAAAATTACGTGCAGCTGAAAGGCCCACTCTTTCTGTCCGGAGGTATTTCACACTGGGGTATTTCTTACAAATGCTGGCAGTGTCATCAGTTGAACCATCGTCTACTACAATAACTTCTACATGCGGATATTCCTGGTTCAAGACACTTTCTATAGCTTCAGACAAGTAATGGGCATGATTGTAACAAGGTATAATGATAGAAACCAAATTTCCAGCTTTGAAATTAGCCGGCTCATAAAGGCTCGTGAATTTTCTTTTAGTTCCCGCCGGTAATTTATTGTTTAAATAGAATTTCCATCCAGAAAAAGCACCATCTATTTCATTGAAAATATCCTGCAATTCGTTGAATTTTCCCTTACGGAATGTACTCCAGACTTTACTCAGATAATATTGTGGAAGTGAACGATAGACTCTGCGGCGGTCGCCCGGATGCCCATATTTTTCGTATTGGACCAAAATAGCGCTTACGTGCCCCCGCATATATGCAAATAATTGTTTACTAAGCTCTTCCTTGGTTTTCCGATGCTGATGATGCACTACCAGGTGGGGGAAATAGCGGCAAGTCCAGCCTTCAGCGATGATCCGGTGCCACATTTCAGAATCGCCACTGCAACCTGAAGCACCAACGTCCAGCCGTTCATCAAACCCTCCTGCAAATTGAAAAACCTGAGATCTGAAGGCCATATTAGCCCCCGCCCCAATTTCCCATACAGGCATGCCATAATTGTAGTGTATTTTGAAGTAATTGTGGTCAAAGACCTTAGGAACATACCCTTTATTGAACCCCCAGTTCTTTTCAAAAAGATATTGCGATTCATAGTCAAGGCTGGAAGGGAGGACAAGTCCGGTCACCGCCATGGTCATAGGGTCGTTAAAGCAGGTGCGAAGTTGTTCAATCCAGTCCACGGTTACAGAAACATCATCATCCGTATAGGCGATGATACTTCCTGATGCATGTCTGGCCCCGGTATTTCGCGCAATATCCAGCCCTTTTCTGGGTTCTAAAACATATTTCACATTGGGGAAACGTTGTACAGCTTCTCTTGTCAGGTTATTGTCCGGAGCATTATCTACTACAATGATTTCAAAATCTTTGTCCGGGCAATTCAGTATTTTTTCAATGCAAACGGCTATTGCTTCGGGGCGGTTCCTGGTACATACGACTACCGAAATGGTGTTCTGTTCCAGTGCTGCCGGGTTAAAGCAGCTTAGCCTGAGCAGTTCAAGTAATTGGACTTGATTGCCATTTATAAAGTTTTCTTTTGTGTCTGGTCCAATTGGGATAGGAGACTGGGCAGCATAATGGCTCAGCGCCGGATAGATAGCCTCGAAGATATCGGTGTAACAATCCTGTAAGGAATGATTGTCAGGTAGATAGGTATGTCCGAGTGGAATATTGTTGTAGTAAAAAATCACATAGTGATTTCCTGGCTCCAGTTCTGTTTCCTGAAGCCTGGCTATATCAATATGGACAATATGGTATGGTTTAAATGGCTCCATCACGATCAATATTTAGTAGCTGTATTGGAAACTCAGGCCGGACAATACCCACCCGCTTACCATACCATCTCAGGTTTTTACCATTGTCCTGTACATTAAAATTCAAGCAATCAGCAAAGTCAAACAGCAGTTTGCTTTGGTCCCCTATGAAGGCGATACTAAGTACATACTGGCCTTCATTAAGGAAGTTTTCCGGCAAGGTACAGGCTCCTTTTATCAATCCATTTTCCATCCTGGTGGGCGCTGATGCAAGATCAAATACACATTGGCCCAGATCATTGTACAGCATAATGCCTATGCTCAGGTTCTCATTTCCCTCTGCAGTGTACCAGAATTCAAAATGTATGATTGTAGAATTTTCTAATTCGGCCCTTTTTATTTTAATGTATGAATTGCCCGGTGCCTCATGGGGGCTTGAATAGGTATGCTTTGATAACTGGGTATCAAGATTCAGATATCCTGCAATGGCTTTGGGAGGATCACCTATTAATTTAATACGACCTTTTTCAAGGTAAATGCCTGTTGTACAAAGATTTCGGATGGTTTGCATATCGTGACTGACAAACAATATAGCCTTGCCATCAAGCCGGGATATTTCCTTCATCTTTGCAATGCATTTCAATTGAAATTCTATATCGCCAACAGCAAGTACTTCGTCTATGATCAGTATGTCTGACCTTAAATGCGCCGCTACAGAAAATGCAAGCCGTACGTACATTCCACTGGAATACCGCTTTACGGGAGTATCCAGGAATCTTTCTATTCCTGAAAACGCTACAATTTCATCAAATCTGGTTTTAACCTCAGCATTGCTTAGACCCAAAATCTGACCGTTCAGGAATATATTCTCTCTTCCTGTGAGTTCAGCATGAAAACCGGTGCCGATTTCAAGGAGACTTGATATCTTGCCCTTCCATCTCACTGAGCCCGTGGTTGGCCGGGCTATTCGGGACAATATCTTAAGTAAAGTTGATTTTCCTGAACCATTTCGGCCTACAATTCCTATTACTTCTCCGGCATGCAGTTCAAAATCAACGTCTTTTAATGCCCATATGTGCTGGGGATCTTCAACTGTCAGTCCGTCCCGGCTTTTAACAAACAAATTTTGAAGGTCTTGCTTGAGTGAGGATGAGCCAATAAGTCCCAGCCGGTAGTATTTCGAAATATTTTCAGCTTTTAGTACCAGTTCCCTCATATTGAATCCATTACGTCTAGTTCACGTTTTTTAAATAATAAAAGCCCCAGTGATATGAGAAAAAAGATTTCAATACCGGCAATGGCCAATGGATAATAGGGTATTTTTCCATTTTCAACAAAGGCAGCCCTAAAGGTTTCTATAATAGGGGTAAGCGGGTTCAGCCAGAAAAGTGCCTGATATTTGTCAGGTATGATCGATGCGGGGTAGACCACTGGTGTGGCAAACATAAATAGCCTGAGAAAAAACTGCAGGATATTGTCCAGGTCCCGGTATTTGGCAGTAATTATGCTAATCAAAAGTCCCAGGCCAAAGGCAAATCCCGCTGTCAGTAAAACCAGCAGTGGCAATAAAAGCAGGATTTTTGAAGGGCTTGCTGTATGAAAAATAAAATAATAAAAAACATAGATCAGTGCAAACAATACCAATTGTATCCCCAGCCTTACTGCCTGAGTTAAAATGATGCTCATCGGGACAACTAGCCGCGGAAAGTAAACCTTATTAAAAATATGCGTATTGGAGATAAAGGTATACATCGTGCCATTTAAAGAGTCAAAAAAAAAGCTCCAGATTGTACTTCCCGCAAGATAAAATAATATGGGAGGGATTCCATCTGTAGGCATTTTGGCAAAACGGCCAAAAACTATCAAATAAACCAGTGCAGTGAGGAGTGGCTGAAGGAATATCCAAAAAGGGCCAATTACGGTTTGCTGATAACTGGCAAGCAGGTCCCTACGGGTAAAACGTAAAATAAGCCCTCTGTTGTAGTATAGGTCTTTCAGCCCAAATTGAAACCATTTTTGACTTGCTGTGGTTTCATATTGCCACCATTTGTTAACGGTATTTAATTTAGCTGATTGCTTCATATTTGACCTAATTTACAGAAGATTTTGATATTCGCAATAGCTATATCCAATCTTTGCCTGAGCTTTCTACTTTGTACATCCAATAGTTGACCATCTCCAATATATCTGCATAGTTTCCATAGCTAAAATAGAGCTTACCGGCTGCGGTATGCAGCACCAGGTGTCCTATTCCTGCTTTCTTGTGCCAGAAATACTGTTTGGCAGTAATTGCCTGGATCTTATGGGGTTCTATGATTTCATATTCTACATCCCAGACCCCTCTTTTTTTAATGATAAAGTCCTGATCTACAAATAGCCTGTGGTGTCTGAATTCAAAATAAAGGAGGGTAAACACAACGATCACGTAAGGAATGATCAACACGAGATAGGCCTTTAATAGCGGGATTGCAAATAAGCTGAGCGTGAGGAAAATAGCTACGGGCCCCACAATGTAAACCATTACCTGTAAGAATAGAAACCTATAGTTTGGTACATATTCCATTCCCTGAGTAGGGACGCGGTCATAGATCATTTTTAAGATCTCCCCGCGTTCCTCCGCATTGCAGCCTGGTATTTCCAGGTGTGATTTCTTATGCTCCTTCTCCTGATGGCTGTCCTGTGAGGCCTGCTTGATCTTCATATTGATCATGTCAAACTTCTTTTGAAAGTAATTTTGACTATAAGCACTCAGCTGCACTTTATTGGGTTTTAACAGGGTATTGTTTTTGGTGAACAGCCCCGAACTGATTGCCAGTGCATTTTTTTGTCTGATGATCTCAAAGTTGAAATACCTGACAAAGGTCCTTACGATATTGGTGATCACAATGACAATCAAAATAACTGCTACAAATACACACAGGGAAAACAGGCCCATTCCCTTTTCAAAGGCAAAGTTGATCTTGTCCGCATCATCTTCATACGCTTTGTTGTAGTCATTCAGCATTTGAAATATGGCAAACACGAAACCTGTGAGCAATAAAATACTGGCCCCGTAATTACTGGTTATGCCTACTTTGAGCAGCGTAGCATTGCTGAGCTTTAAAAACGGCGGGGCATCATTTTGTGATATTTCCTGTTCTGTCTTTGCATTATACTCCCGGCTGAGTAATTTTTGTTTGAGCAGGGTGGCAGCGGCATGGTCAATGGCCTTGATACTGGCTTCTTTTTTCTCGCTTCCGGCAGTATCAATTTCCAGGCTGTATATGCCAATTAGCTGTTGGATAAATGATTGTTTGATATTTACATTCTGGATCTTATTGAGCTGAATGGTCAGGTTGGTCTTGTTCAGCACTCCCTCGTTGATCACAAACTCCTGTTTAGCATCGTCCAGGAAGAAGCTGAAGTTCTGATACCTAAGATAGGCGAAGATTGCCAGCACTAAAAGAACGACAAACAGGCCCAATAAGATATATACTATATCAGTACCCCTTAACTTGATCAGGATAAATATAGAGGGCAATACCAGGGCACGTACGGCTTTTTGAAGGGTGTCACCAAATAAGATGATGATGCCCAGGGCCGACTGTTTTTGTGGTCTGGAAAAATCATGATTCATCCTGATCCTCCTTTACGGCAATTATTTCCACTGTGTCTGTTTCATTGATTTGCTGCATCAGCAGTGCTTTGATATTTTTTGCTTCCGCAATCTCAATTCCACGGATGTGCATACTGCCGGAGCTGCCTCCTGCAGTGAAAATCTGCAGTTCGCCAAGTTGAAACATGCGTGAGATCAGGCCTTCATGCAAGGCAATGTGCTGAATCCGGGTAAAGGGGACAATGGTGGTTGATAAAGCCAGCACCCCGCTGGCGTAAATAATATCTTTCTCCCGGACTGCAAAGCCTCTTCTTTTCACTCCTATATTGTACATGAGCACTAACAGGATAGCAAATGTGAGGTACATAGCTATGATAATAAATAAATATTGCCGCGCCTCTTCCTTAAAATAAAGCACAGCGGATATCCCGGCCGCAAGGAAAAGGAGGAAAATAATGATATTGATCAATACTACTTTCCAGTATTTGGTGCTCAATGGCTTTAACTGCACATCTTCAAACTTCGGCAGCAAATCTAATTCTATGGTATTGTTTGTGAAATCAGGCATTTCAAGGGTTTTGGCGTGGCAACTAAGATAAACATTAATTTATACTCAGTACTTTAAATTCTGTTCGCCTGTTGAGTCTCCTGCCTTCGCGGTTGTCCTTACCATTAGGGAGGCTGTTAGGTTGTACGGGTCTGGTTTCTCCATATCCTTTTGCGGCAATCCTGTAGGTGGAGATCCCCATGGAAATGATGTAATCTACGCAGGACTGTGCACGTTGCTGGGACAGCTTGTTATTGTACAAGTCCGGGCCGATAGAGTCAGTATGCGCACTCAGCTCAATCCTGATTTTTGGATTGTCGGTCAGAATGGATACCAATCCATCCAGCACCACAAGCGACTCGGGCTTCAGAATGGCCTTATTAAAATCATACAATACGTTCTCAATCACGATAGGTTTGTCGACTATAAACTTCTGCAGGCAAATATCTGCGTTCCGTAGCGTGTCTTTTTTTAATGACTGAAATGGCGGAATCAGGACTACTTTGGAGAAATACCCTTCTTTTTCCAGCCGGAGCAGGTAGTTTTTTTTCAGCCCGATCTTAAACTGGTATTCGCCTGTGGTATTGGTTGTGCAGATCTGAATTTTTTTCGTCAGCGAGTCAATTAATTCTACCCTTACATCCGATAATGCTACGTTAGTTTCGCAGTCTGTAACCCTGCCGGCAAAGATGGCCGACTGCCGCTCAGGCTTTGCAAAGGTTACTTTAAACAGATTTAAACAGCAGTCAGATTCCCTGTCTGAGCTGAGATAGGCCGTGCCCTCTTTGGTGTCGTCTATGTAATAGTAAAGATCGTCTTTTGTCGAGTTATAAGGAGCACCCATATTGCGGGGTACTGTCCAGCTGCTATCGCCTTTGGCAGTACTTTCATAAAGGTCGAAATTTCCCATTCCGACATAACCTTTTGAACTAAAAATAAGCCTTTTGGTAGGCTGATGGTAGTATGGCGTATTTTCATCAGCTCCCGTATTGATTTTATTGCCCATATTGACCGCGTTCAGCGGCATGCCATTGGCATCCAGCTCACTCATCCAGATGTCATTCCCCCCGATACCGCCCATTCTGTTTGAAATAAAATACAGATATTTCCCATCAGGCGTTACAAAGGGCTGCATCGCATTAGCGCCGCCGGCATTTACAAAGTTATTTAGTTTATAGGGATTAGACCAGTTTTGCCCGCTGTACTTACTCAGATAAATGCCGGTTATTACCTTGTCGCCCTCTTTATACCATTTGGTGAGGTACATTTTTTTTCCGCTTGAATCCAATGAAGGAGTTCCGGAATGCACAGGGAGTTTAGCATCATCAGGAAAACTAAGATTTGTTTTCTTTGACAGGCTGTCGCGCTCAGTGACAAATATATGGTTGAGATTTTTATTTTTCACCAAAGCAGAAGTGCCTGTAAACCAGTATTTGTTGTCGCTGATGCTTACCGCAAAATCATTTTCATCTGTACTAAAGCTGCTTTCCAGTTTCACGATGCTTGCGGTAGCTTTCAGCTTGCTTTGTTGTTTGGCAAACAGGCAGTCCTTTAGCTCATTGTTGCCCATGGTAGTATACTGCTTGTTGTCCTTGCTAGCGCCGATAAACAAGTTAAGCTGGCCCTCTGCCTGATCAAGTTTATTGTTGCTTCTCAAACATACGCCATACCATAGTCTGGCCATCGGGTAGCTGGCTTCGAAACCTTCAATAACTTCTTTGTATAGTTCTTCTGCCTGTGCGTAATTATTGGAGAGTCTGTATGATTCGGCAAGCTGATAGTTCACTTCAGCTATTTCAGAAAGGGCAAATCTTTGTTTTTTGGAAAAGTAAGGCACTTTTCCCTGCTTCGTAATTGTTTCACCGTTTTGGGCCTTATCATAATAGAAAGCAGCTGTTGCATAGTCTTTTTCAGCAAAAGCTTTATCCGCGCGCGTTTTGAAGGCTTTGTTCTGAGCGGTAACAGTACCGGCTATCAGCAAGCATAGCATAAGAAGATAGTTTTTCATCCCTATAGATTTGGTTTCATCGGTTTCTTAAAGTCTTGGACATTTTTCATCCCGGGCTGATAACCGGTTTTTAAATATATAGCTGATGGAGAGTTCGTAGCTTCCTCCAGGGTTGCCTGTTTTTTGCAGGGAAGTAGTGGTGTGGTCATAACTGATTCCGATAACCAGGTTTTTGGCATAGAAGCCAATATTCCCTACAGCTGCGTCATTCATTCGGTACATTGCCCCGATGATCAGGCTATAGTCGGCCTGAAGATTGAACTCAAAATTGGTACCCAGTGCTTTTATCTGGCTTTTTTGCTGCTTTATGTAGATAAAGTGCGGTGTAATGTCAAGGAAATTTGAAACGCCGAGGCGGACACCTCCATGCAGGTTATATCGGAGCGGCATTTTGGTGTCCTGACTTCCCGGCGTAAATGGGTCACTGCTTTGGGTTAAGTGGGAAACGCTTAAACCGGCAAATGGATTGGCCCTTCCCGAAGGCGTGCCATTGTAATAAAATATTCCGGCACTGGCATCAAATGCAGTACCTCCTGTGTTTTCAAAAGATTCACCGGTCGACATGCCAGGGTCAAAACCGGTCGATGTGTTGTATTGGTTGTCCATCTGAAGTTTGCTGACATCAAAGCTGCGGTTGATCAGTCCAGCCTGCAACCCCATGTTGAGTTTATGGTATCCATTGGAGGAAACAGCAACCTGATAGGCAAAGGAACCCTGTGCAGTCAAATGGTTATAGCCCGCCGTTCCTGCCTTTTGGCTAAGGATGTTTGCGCCCAAAGCTATTTTGTCCGATAATCGGGTATCGCCAGAGATGGCAGTTGTTTTATACCCGCCATCCACACCTGCCCATTGGTCCCTGAAGTTGGCGGTCATCCGCGACTGTCCGTCCATCACCCCTGTTAATGCCGGGTTTAGCCATAAAGGAAAGGCGTAGTACTGCGAAAAATGAGGGTCTATCTGCGCCCTGCTTTCAAGGGCTCCGGCCAGTAATAGCAATATAATAAGAGAGGTTATAGAGTCCTTCATTTGATTAGGGTAATTGTTCCTTTTTTGTTGATTTCACGCCCGTCGTTCATGGTCGCTTTTAGTGTATAGATGTACACACCTGTAGGCTGACTGATGCCTTTGAAGGTGCCATCCCAGCCATTGGCAATATTGGTACTGTAGTACAGCTGTTCTCCCCACTGACTGTAGATGTAGAAGCGCAGCGTTTTTAGTGTTTGGCTGCGTACATAGACGATGTCATTCTGCCCATCATTATTTGGCGTAAAGGCATTTGGGACAAAGATGTCGTCAAACTCCTTTATGGTTTCTCCGGTAGTAGCGCTTGAATTTTCGCTTTCCTGGCAAACCAGTATGCCGGTAGCCTTTACCAAAAATGTTACGGTTTCACTTCCGCGGAGGTTATTGACGGTATGGGTAAGGCCATTGCTGCCAGAGCTGGGCGCAGTATAGGTCTGGCCGTTATCTATGCTGACCATATAGCCGGTCACACCGCTTACAGGGTTCCATTTAAAAGTGATGCTATGCTGTGTGACACTTTCTATTGTTACTACAGGGGCCAGTAATATCGGAAGTACGGTTATTTCTGCAGGCTGACGAGTGGCCGATGCGCAGCCTTCTTTGTTGACTACTTCCAGATAGTAAGTTGTGTTTACGGTTACATTAGGAGAAGTCCAGTTGCTGCCGGAGGCGACTGGAGTACCGCCTTCTGAAACGGTATACCAGTTGTACCTGAAGTCGGCATTGGGAGAAGTAACACTAAAAGTAGCGGTGGAGCCGCTGCAGATACTTGTTTTTCCTCCGTTTGCCAGGACATTTGAACTAGGTAAGGGGGATACGACGACTTGTATAGTTCCCGATAGGGGACTGGAACAGATGCCATTACTGCTCAGTACATAAAATGTTTTGTTTTCACTGAGTGCATCAGTCAGGTAGCTGGTTCCTGTAGACAGCAGGTTTGTTTTTGCTGGAGAATCGTACCATAAGTAACTGATGCCCGATACGGGGTTTTTGATAGAAAGGACCGCTTTGCTGCCTGAACACACGGTAATGATTGATTTTTCAAACTCAGGGACGAATAGCTCTGCCATTACTTCAAATCTTACCACATTGCTGATCAAGGGGATGTTGCAGGGTTCAGATACAATGACACGCCGGAAATAAGCGGTGGTGGTCAGAGTTGGCGGGTCATAAACAGGTCCGGCAGCACCAGGAATGTCAATGAAACTGACATTATCCAGAGATTTTTGCCACTTGTAAATATAAGTCCCTGTTCCCCCCGAAGGAGTTTCGCCGGTGATTGGCCCCGGATCACCGCTCACACAGAACACAGTTAATAGAGGGGCAGTGATGGTATTGTTGGCCAATGGAGGTACGACAGTGAGTTTAACCGTATTACTGGTAGATGTTAATGCGCAGCCATCAGGAATTGCGACCCTGCGAAAATAAGTGGTTTCAGTGAGTTTGTCCGGACTAAAGTCTTTGGCAGTAGCACCGTCTATGTTTTTGAAAGTCTTGTTATCTGTGGAGCTTTGCCAAATATAGAAGAACTCAGAAGTTCCGCTGGATGGCGTAGCCCCAACGATGGCAGCCGGGTTTCCAGGCCCGCAGAAAGAGTTGATCACCGGCAGCACAATATTGTTGTTTACGACAGGCAGTATGGGTTGGACTGTCATGATATAATAAGAGTCAATTTCTGTGAGCACTCCCACAAGGTTCTTACGCCTGACATTGATCAACATATTGACCTGCATTGGATTTATTATCGACGCTGCAAGGTAATCTTTGGTGTTATTAACCCCTGGGGCCGGTGTCCAGAGCCCGTTCTGAGAAACCTCCCACAAGTAGCTGTCGGGCAGTATACTAAGTTCATCACCTTTGATGATAATATTGGCCCCAGAACAAATAGTTACCGGTCTTGGAGTGGCGTCAGATGCCGGTAAGGAAGCATAAGTGCAAAGCGTAAATAAAAGGAGCAGACATGGTAAAAGTTTATATTTCATAGTGGATTATATCATCGGCCAATACAACGATATAAAGGTGTTGAATTTGGGTAGAACAAAACTGACATAAGTGATGACAAAACCGACATAACCGAATAATTGTTCCTTCGGTCAATTTTATATAAGTTTGCCCTAAACTAATTTGTTATGCAAGAGATCAAAAAATATGTAGAAGAAAACAAGCAGCGCTTCCTTGATGAGTTGTTTGAACTGTTACGTTTTCCATCTGTTAGTGCCGACCCGAAATATAAAGGTGATGTGCTTAAAACTGCTGATTTTGTTGCCGCCAAACTTAAAGAGGCAGGTGCAGATAACGTTGAGATTTGTTCGACTGCCGGCTATCCGATCGTATATGGTGAAAAGATCGTTGATGCCAGTTTGCCAACTGTGCTCATCTACGGACATTACGATGTGCAGCCCGCAGATCCTTTGGAATTATGGAAAACACCTCCGTTTGAACCAACTATACGTGATGGTAAGATCTATGCACGTGGGGCCTGTGATGATAAAGGACAGTTTTATATGCATGTGAAAGCATTTGAACTGATGATGAAAACCAATACACTTGCTTGCAATGTGAAGTTCATGATTGAAGGTGAGGAAGAAGTAGGTTCGGCCAATCTGGGTATTTTCGTTAACGCCAATGTGGAGCGCCTGAAAGCTGATGTGGTTTTGATCTCTGATACCTCTATGATCAGCATGGAAAACCCTTCTATTGAGACTGGTCTGCGTGGCCTGGCCTATATGGAAGTGGAAGTGGTAGGCCCAAACAGAGATCTGCATTCAGGTGTGTATGGCGGTGCGGTTGCCAATCCGGCCACTATCCTCTGCAAAATGATTGCTTCTCTGCATGATGAAAACAACCACATTACCATTCCTGCCTTTTATGATAAAGTAATTGAGCTTACAGATGAGGAAAAGAAGGCTTTAAATAGCGCTCCTTTTGATTTGGATGAGTATAAAACTGACCTTGATATTGCTGCGGAATGGGGCGAAAAGGGGTATTCAACTCTAGAACGTACCGGAACCAGGCCTACTTTGGAAGTAAACGGTATCTGGAGCGGATACATAGGAGAGGGTGCTAAAACAGTGTTGCCTTCAAAAGCGAATGCCAAGATCTCTATGCGTTTGGTGCCTAATCAAAGTTCTGAGGAGATTGCAGAGATCTTTACTAAGCATTTTGAAAGCATTGCGCCTGATAATGTAAAAGTTAAGGTTACTTCGCATCATGGTGGTGAGCCAGTAGTAACGCCAACTGATAGCGTGGCGTATAAAGCAGCAGAAAAGGCGATTTTGGATTCCTTTGGTAAGGCGCCAATTCCAACAAGGGGCGGGGGTAGTATTCCGATTGTCGCTTTGTTTGAAAGTGCATTGGGTATTAAATCGGTATTGTTTGGCTTTGGGTTGGATAGCGATGCACTGCATTCGCCAAATGAGAAATATGATATTTATAACTACTATAAAGGCATTGAGACACTGCCATTGTTCCATAAATATTTTGCGGAATTGAGTAAGTAATTTAAACGTTACTTCATCCTGAATTTATTTCAGGATGACGTTTGAGCAGGTCTTAAATGGAATGATGTTTAATTAATAAAAACTCCAATATTCCCGATCTTCCCGCAGCCATGAAGAATTGCTGCGCATGTCGATCAGGAACATTGGAGTTTTTATTTTGGGTGCCTTATATAGAAACTGACATTTCTAGGCGGCAGTTACTCTCTGGTTTACATGGTATCCTTTGTGACAATAACGATGAGTCCATTTCTTGCACTTTCATTGTGCTGAGCAACAGCCCGGTCTCCTTTAAATACACGAATTAATTTTAAGCCTCTTGGATATATTGCCTCATCGAGTTTAAATCCCATTGGTGTTTTTTTGTAGCTTGCTTCCTTACCATCAATAAGTATTACAGGATCTGTTATTGGTGTCTCGGCAAGATAATTTACAATTTTTCCTGCCTCTTCTTTAGTTTCATCACGGGCGATAAAATTTGGCATTTGTGTAATGTATCCACCAAATATCATCTTTGTTTTGCCAGTTAATAATTCTTTGTCGCTTAGATATTTATCTTCATTACCAGCGTAAACAAAGCCTTTATAAAAATGATATACGCCTTTGGTAAGCGAGACTGTATCATTAAATTTATTTAGATAACTTAAAAAATCATCCTGCCATTCAAAATTGCCGGATTTTGTTATTTTATAATTACCAGTTTTCTTGTTCTCATCAACCTCAAAGGATATATAGAGCAGACCCTCTTTGAAGTTGTGATCACGGTCCCCTTCGTAATTACTAGTATACCTTTGAAGATTGGCCGGAGAATCCTGATGCTGGGAGTTTAATTCAAGAACAGGGGAAATATTGCTTTTTTTCCTGGCTTTTTTTACTTTGAGGGCCGGGGTGGGCTTTATTTTGAGCTTTAAATCTCCTATTGGATTGAGATCAGCTTTGGCGTAATCACTAATAATTGGAACTACCTTATCGGTAATCTTAGTGATGATTTTTGCTTCAGCACCAGTAGCGGATGAAAAAATAAGCATACCTGCAAAAAGCGGTACTGAGAGCCCATACTTTAGTATGGCAACCTGGCGAGATTTTGTTTTGTGTAACATAATGAGTCTCCTTTTTAATAAAGATTGGTTAAAAAAATTGTTGGTTAGTCGTTGGGGTTGTGTGTTAAAAACATTGGAGACCAGCAAGAGCGCGTATGCTGATCTGTCTTCCAATGTTGATGCTGCTAATTCATCTGCGATGAATTCATGTATATTTTGAATCGCTTTTCTATAGAAGTAAGTGACTGGATTGAACCAATTTAGGGCCAGAAGTATCTCAAAAAACACCACATCTGCCGAGTGCCATTGCCTGGCATGTACCAGTTCGTGGCTAATAATCGTATCCTTCCCCTCCAGGTCCTGATCCACAGAGATCTTGCCGAAGAATGAGAAAGCCTGACCACTAACCTTGGTGGTAAGCAGTTTCCTGACTATGTAGAGCTTCCTCAAGAAGTTGAGTAAAAGGACCAGGCTGACCGAAAGGTAGATTACCCAAAGCCATTCCATGGGGCTAAACATAACCTGTTCTGGAGGGGTCAGAGAAGGGATGTTCATTTGAGTAACTGTTGGTTCGATTGCCCTGTAAGTCACAATCTGTGTAAAATTCTGCACCTTCTCTGTGATGAACAGCGCACTAACCCATTTTGCTTTTAGCAATGGTATACAAAGAGACAGTAACGCCGAGCCTACCAAATAAAACCGGTTGGTTTTAAAGAAGGTTTCATTTCGCAGTAACACCACATAAAATAGATAAAAGAGGAGCAGATATAGATTAACCTGCAAGATATAGATGAGTGCATTCATAGCCGATCTTTTTAATTGTTCTTTTCTTTTGTTTCGATTACAATAATTCCCTTCCTGGCCCGTTCACCGTAAATTTCCACCGCTTTATCACCTTTGAGGGCTTTTGATATTCCCTCTTTCGGATAAATGCTTTCGTTCAGTTTCAACCCCATTTTTGTAGGTAAATAGCTTACCTCTTTTTCATCTACCATTACGATTGGATCTGTAAGAGCAGTGAAACTCACATAAGTATTATGTACTTCTTTGCCGTCTTCAATTTCAGTGGCCGTCCCTACTGCCGGGCCATATACTTTCCATCTGTGGAATAATGGAATTTGTTCTGCCTTACTAATCTCTACAAGATCTTCGTTTCCGCCATAAGCGAAACCAAGTGAGAAGTGATATTTTCCGGTCGGCATGTCAACAGTATCTGGAAAAGCTTCTAATCCGGCAATCAGATCTTTCTCCCAATTGGAACTAATGGATTTCATAATTTTAAAGCCTGTCGGACGTTTGTCTTCGCCCACCTTAAATGATACATAGATGTTGCCTTCCTTGCCCGCTTTCGTCAAGGTGATGGGGTCATATAAAGTTCCCACATAGTCATACAAATTTTTTGGTGCCGCGATAGCTCTTTGCGCTTTCTGAGTGGTATCTGTCGGCTTGGTCGCCTTTGCTGCTACAGGCGCTTCCGCTACTGCGGCCGGCTCAGGTTTAGCGATTTTAAGCTTTTCGATCAAGGGTTGTACCCGCTCCTTCACTATTGCAAGAGTTTGGATATCAGCTCCGGTAGCAGATGAAAAGATCAGCATTGTGGCGAATAATGGTGCTGAAAGCCCATATTTCAGTATGGCAATCTTACGAGACTTTGTTTTGTGTAACATAATAATTCTCCTTTGTAGTAAAGATTGGTTGAAAAAGTTGTTCGTTAATCTTTGAGGCTCTGTATTAAAAACATTGGAGACCAGCAAGAGCGCATATGCTGATCTTTCTTCCAATGTCGATGCTGCTAATTCATCTGCAATGAATTCGTGTATGTTTTTTATCGCTTTTCTATATAGATAAGCTACGGGATTAAACCAGTTCATGATCAGTAATAGTTCAAAAAAGATCACGTCTGCCGAGTGCCATTGTTTCGCATGCACCCGCTCATGGTTAATGATTAGCTCTTTACCTTCCAGCGCTTCGTCAACGGCAATTCTGCTGAAAAATGAAAAAGCCCGGCCTTTGATGTTCATTTTGAATAATCTGTTAACACCGTAAAGTCTTCTAAGGAAGTTGAGCAAAAATACCAGACATACCCCTGCGTAGATCAGCCAAAGCCATTCCGCGGCTGGCAACGATGATTGGCTTTGAACCACTCCAGACGAGGTGTTCAATTGCTCGGTTCCCCTATCAATCACTGCATAAGTTACCGTTTGGGCTATTGCCTGTACCTTTTCTGTGATAAACAGTTCTTTTATCCATTCCGCTTTTAAAACAGGAATGACCAATGATAGAAAGGCTGAGCCTACCAGATAAAACCGGTTCATCTTAAAAAAGGTCTCGTTGCGAAGCAGCGCAAGATAGAACAAGTAGAAGAGGAGCAGGTACAGATTCACCTGCAGCAGATAGATCAGCGTGTTCATTTTTGTTTCTTTTTGAGGTCTTCAATCAATTTTAGTATCTCGTCGGCTTCTTTGAGGTCTACTTTTTCCTGCTTCAGAAAGAAAGAAAACATCTTCTCTACCGAATTGCCAAAATAGCTGTTGAGCAGTTTGCCTGCAGCGAAGGCTTTATAGTCTTCAATGCTGACAATAGGGAAGTACCTGTGTGTGGTGCCAAAAGATTCATGGTCTATAAATCCTTTCCCTTCCAGTATCCGGATAATGGTAGAGACCGTAGTATTGGCCGGTTTAGGATTTGGCAAATGCGCCACTACGTCCTTCACAAACCCTTGTTTCAATTCCCACAATACCTGCATGATTTGTTCTTCCGCTTTAGTCAATTCCTTCATTTTTCTGATACTACTATATATAGATAGACTGTTTAATAAAACTAATGTACGACTAATAATTTAGTTGCGCAACTAAATTATTAGTCGTATGTAATTTAGTTGTTACTATTCGGCAAATCACGATTCAAATGGCTTTATACGCGCAAATAAATTTTCAAATTCTTATAACTGTATTTTTAGTTATATATTGCAACTACCAAATATGCTCTCATGAAATTCTTAATCGCAGTACTAACTGTCTGTTGCTGTTTTCTTCTAAATGGCTATTCTCAAAACAATTATGCCGTAAAAGGCATGGTGATCGATACTGCCAGCAGCGCCAGGATCGACAAAGCCACGATCGTTGTGCTCAATGCCAAAGATTCTATCCTTCAGAAGTTTAGCTATTCAAATAATGGGCTGTTTGAAATAAATAACCTTAGTCCAGGCAAATTTCTCATCATGATCACCTATCCAGACTATGCCGATTTTGTAGAGCATTTCACCATTGATGCAGCCAAACCCAGCTATAATTTTGGAACGATAAGGATGATTTTAAAATCAAGGCTGTTGGATGAAGTGATCATCAAGGCCAGGGTAGCTGCTATCAAAATAAAGGGTGATACCACGGAATTTAATGCTGCTGCCTACGCCACACAGAAAAATGCCAAGGTAGAAGACCTGCTAAAGCAATTGCAGGGTATGAAGATCAATCAGAGCGGTGTGCTTATTTTTCAGGGAGAGCCGGTATCTAAAATTCTGGTAGACGGGGAAGAGTTTTTCAGTGATGATCCATCATTGGTTACCAAAAACCTCAGGGCCGATATGGTAAACAAGGTGCAGGTGTATGATGGTAAAAGTGATCAGGCCAAACTCACTGGTATTGAAGACGGAGTAAAAGTAAAAACCATAAACATCGTACTGCTGGAAGATAAGAAGAAGGGGGTTTTTGGAAAGGCTGAAGGTGGGTACGGCACAGACGATTACTATGTCACACAGGCAATGCTTAATAAATTTAGTCCTAAGCAGAAGATTTCTGCCTACGGAAACCTGGGCAATACAGGCAAAGTAGGGCTGAGCAGTGCGGATAACTCAAGATACGGCAGCGGATACAGCGTGGGCAATTATCAAGGGATAGGTACACCTTTTGCCCGTGATGCCGGTGCCCACTATGATAGTAAATGGAATAAAGACAAGCAAAGCATTAATGTAGACTATAAGATTGGCGCCCTGAACAATGAGGGGACAAGCAGTACCATCACCCAGAATAACCTGCCTGGCAATTTTAACAAGCGAAATCAGGAAAGAAATTTTGAAGGCTACAATTTCAATCAGTCCATGAATGGCAGTTTTACATCCAAACTGGATTCGATGTCAGACCTTACTGCCAGGTTCTCGGGAAATGAGGGAAGATACACATCCGGCAGCAATAGTCTGGCAACTACATTAAGAGGGAATGGTGTACTGCAAAATTTTAATACCATTGGTTCAACTAGCAGTAGTGAAAATAAGAACGTTGAGGCGAGCGTTAATTATGCCAAGCGGTTTAAGAAAAAAGGCCGGAGTATATCTTTAAACGGACGTACATCGTTTAGTGACGGTAGCAGCGATGGTTATCTCTTGTCCGAAACCGCCTATTATAATACAGCCGGTGAACGTGACAGCATCAATAATATAGATCAGTATAAACCAGGCAGATCTAATTCTAACAGGACCTCTGCAGGACTTTCCTATTCAGATGTACTGTCTAAAAGAATTTCAGTCACGGCTGGATATAATTTTGGGCTAAGCAGGAGCAACAACGATCAGCTATCCTTCAATAAATCGTCAAATAACCAATATGGTCTATTGGATTCTGCATTCAGTAGTGAATTTGAACTGGTTACCCTGTCGCATACCTATAACATGGGCTTCACTTATTCAACCACCAAGACTTATGCTGCGTTGGGCTCGAGCATGAGCGATGAAGTATCTGAACAAACAGACGATTTTTTGTCAGGTCAGCCTTTCGGACGAAAGTTTATCAACTGGCAGCCTTATGCCAGCTACAGGTATCAGTTGACGAAGGCGGCCTCTTTGTCCTTTAGCTATAACGGCTATACCTATCCGCCCGGTTGGTACGATCTTCAGGCTATAAGACAGAATTCAGATCCATTGAATATCAGGCTGGGTAATCCCGAACTGAAGCCGTATTTTGAAAACCGCTTTTCCTACAACTACCGGGTATATCAGCCGACAAAAGATCAGGGTATCAATTTTAGAGGTTGGTACGGAACTACCCTGAATGCGATAGTCAGCAACAGGACTACCGACTCGGCAGGGGTAAACGTGTTCCAGTCGTCCAATCTCAAAGGTAAAACCCCCATATCATGGAATGCCTATACAGAGGTGTATGGGCATGCTACCAAGCTTGATTTTATCCTGAGTATCAACTTCACATTCAGCGGCAATACGGGTTATAATTACATCAATAACCAGTTGAACAAAACCCAGACGATGCGGTATGCCCCTCAAATAGACATCTGGAAAAACAAAGGAAACTATTCCTATAATTTCAGCATTGGCCCTAACTACTCCGCCAATTCGAGTTCGCTGCAAAGGCAGATTGACAACAATACCCTGGGATATTTTGTGAGTTTTGGTGGCTTTACAAAGCTGCCGGGCAGGTTTTTTATCGGTGGCGACCTCAATTATAGCTATAGCGCTAAAAATGAAGTGTTTGACAGTCCGTTTGAACTGGCACTGCTAAAAGCACATTTTGGGAGGTCATTTTTGAAGGATGAAGGCCTGAAGATTTCCATTATAGGAAATGACCTGCTGGATCAAAATACCGGTTACAGCAGGACAAGTTATAGCGGAAGCTTTAATGAAAGCAGAAATACCACTATCAGAAGATATTTTATGTTCTCCTTAACCTGGGACTACAGCAAGTTTGGCAAATCATTACAAAAACAACAACCATGAAACAGATCATCTTAGTTTTAACCTGTCTTTTTTTGACTAACCATGTGTCTGTATTTGCGCAGAATAAGCATTTTATAACAAGTGGTGTGATTGAGTTTGAAAGAACTGCTAATATGTTTGCCTTAGTTAAAAAGAAGGTGACCAAAAGCAGTATGGAGAACAAGCCTTATTATGAACAATATTTAAGGACTGAACCACAGTTTCTGACGCTTAAAAGTACTTTGGTGTTTGGAAACAATATCAGTCTTTTTACCCCTGTTCCGCCTATCAAGCCTGTTCACTGGTGGTATGATAGCCCCATGGCCAATCAGCTCAATGTGGTGTACTCTGATCTGAAAAATGGGAAAGGTATTGTGCAAAAGGAATTCTATGAACGTACTTTTCTCGTGAAAGACAGTTTGCGGAAGATAAAGTGGAAGATAACCGATGAAACCAGGATTATAGCCGGCTACACTTGTCGCCGTGCCAATGCGTTGGTATTGGATTCTATTTATGTAGTGGCATTTTATACCGATGAGATCCATGTTTCAGGAGGTCCTGAATCATTTAATGGCTTACCCGGTATGATATTGGGAGTGGCCGTTCCGCATGAAAATGTGACCTGGTTTGCGACAAAAGTTACCGAAACAGTTGATCCCAAGACGCTTGTTCCTCCCAAAAAAGGCAAGGAAGTAAATAATAAACAGCTATACGATGAAATTGTAAAGGCGATCAGTAATACCGGTGATTACGCCATCGTACAGCTTAAGGGACTTTTGCTATAAAGTTGTATTTTTGCGGGCATCATGCCAGCTCCAAGAAAAACTTCCAACTCCCGTTCGTCGGCTCCACCCCGTAAAAAACCTGTCACAAGAAAAAGAACTTCCAAAGGAAAGAAAGGGCTGTCATTGGAATGGAAGTTTGCCATTGTGGCATTGTTGCTGGTCCTTTTTTCTCCTCTTTATTATGGGTATATTATAAAGGGTTTCACTTCCAGTTGGCGCTGGATCAAAGACGTAGGCGAAGATCCTGGTTACCGCACCTACAATAGTTTCAATATCAAGATTCCCAAGGGGCATGCGATTCATGGAATAGATGTCTCTTATTATCAGGGCAAGATAGACTGGAAGCAGGTAAAGGCGATGAAAGAGGATGATGTGGCAGTGAAGTTTGCTTTTATTAAAGCAACAGAAGGGATGTTTAATGTGGATCCTTATTTTCAGCGCAACTGGCGCGAAGCGCCAAAGGCAGGTATTATCTGTGGGGCCTATCATTATTTTAAACCGAAGAAATCAGGATTGTGGCAGGCCAAGTTTTTTTTACAGACAGTAAAGTTTGAGGCCGGTGATCTGCCTCCGGTGGTCGATATTGAAGAATTAAACGGGATTTCCTCTGCAGCGATGCGGCTTGAATTGCAGGTTTTCCTTAGCCATATAGAGAAGAAAACAAATGTTAAACCTATCATTTATACAGGTCTTTCTTTTTATAAGGATTATTTGAAAGGATATTTTGATGAATACCCGCTTTGGGTAGCGCATTATCATCAGCCGCGACTGAAAATGTCGGCCGGCGACTGGAATTTCTGGCAGCATTCTGATAAGGCGAAAATCACGGGTATCAATCATGTAGTGGATTTTAATGTGTTTAATGGGGACAGTTTGAAGTTCGACAGCATGCTGATCAGGTAAGGCCCATTTTTGTCCTGCTCCTGTGATCAATCTGTGACTTACCTGTGCTTGAAAGCGCGGCTAAATATGAAGTTCAATTTAAACAAGTCTATTAAGGTAAAAGTAGATTAGAGAGCCCTATTTTATCAACCACTTCTCACAGCTTTCTAAAAATGCTGGATCAGCATCAGCACCAATGCCGGGGGTATCAGGCACTTCAATGTGGTAACCGTTATAAATTATCCCGCCAATAACCGGATCTGCTAAATGTCCAAGCAAAGGCGAGTCCATATCAAAAAATACAATGTTGGGGCTGGCCAGGGCAAAATGCATACTGGCACTCATACCAATCCTGGTTTCCAGCATTCCGCCCATCATACACTTTATGCCTGCTTGCAAAGCGACTTCATGAATCTTTTGGGCTTCAAGTATTCCTCCTGACTTTGAAAATTTAATATTGAGGTAGGAGCATGAAGCGCTGTTGATCAGCTTACGGGCATCATGATGGTTATAGCAACTTTCATCAGCCATTATCTTTACAGGCGAATTGGCATGTAATTCAGGAAGCCTGTCGTCGTACCAGGTACGCATTGGCTGTTCACAAAATTCAATATCGTAAGCCGCAATAGCACCCAGGGCAAATAGTGCCTCATCAAAATCCCATCCCTGGTTGGCATCTATCCGCAATATCATTTCATCTCCAACTGCATTTCTGATCTGCTTTACCCGGTTTATATCGTCATGTAAATCCTTACCTAATTTGATCTTAATGATGCTGCAGCCCTTTGCTTTTAATTCCAGCGCAGCATGAGCCATGTTTTCGGGTGTGCTGATCCCTATAGTAATATCAGTTTCAATGCTGCGTTTTTGTCCGCCTAAATACTGGTATAGCGGCAAACCGGCATGCTTTGCCGCGATGTCAAATAGCGCCATGTCAAATGCACTTTTTATCGTTCCATTGTGGGCGGCAAAGCCCAGCAGGTCATTCATCCGGTCGGGAATCTGAAGGGGGTCTGTGCCGATAAAAATCTTTGCAAATTCTTTGGCCATAACGATGCAGGTTTCCTGTGTTTCACCTACTATGGTCGGGAAAGCAGAGCATTCTCCTACGCCGTGGATACCCGCATCGGTATATATTCTTATAAGCACATTTTGAGAAAAGTGCATAGTGCCGGTAGCGATTACAAACGGCTTTGTGGGGATGCTGAATCGGAATATTTCAATATGAGTAATGACCATAACATAAGGCTTGTACTATAAAAGTACAATTTGTATAGGACAGAAATGAAAACTACGTTCAATTAACACACGGTTAACCTGCAGTCAACATACAACTGTTAATTTTGGGGAAACCTTTTTCTTTATGAAATACCTGTCTGGCATTTTTGTATTGCTGTTATTAGGGTGCAGCAACAACGATAAATCCATTAAAGTAAAAGGCTCTGATACGGAAGTTAACCTGGCGGTGAACCTTGCCGAGCACTTTTATAAGATCAACGATGATTTTAGTGTGGCCATCTCCGGAGGTGGCTCCGGACTGGGCATAGCTTCACTTTTGAATGGTCAGGCTGATATCGCCAATTCTTCACGTCCGCTCAATGATGAGGAGGACAGCTTGTTTAGAGTGAAGGGAATCGATATCAAAACGGTAGTCTTTGCAGAGGATGCTACTGCATTCATTGTACAAAAAGATTTTCCGCTTGATTCTATTGATGTGGCTACCTTAACTAAGGTGCTGAGCGGGGAATACAAAAACTGGAAGCCCGTTACCGGACAGGATGTAGTGATCAACATTTACGGCCGTCAGAGCAATTCCGGCACACAATCTTTTGTGAGGAAAAAATTGAAAATAGAATTTAGCCGGGATGCCAAGGAAATGAACGGCAATGCACAGATCATGGAGGGGGTAAAGATGGATGTTTCAGGCATAGGGTATGTTGGTGCCGGATACATCATGCAGGACGGGACCAATCAACCAATAAAAGTATTAAAAATCAGTAGAGAGCAAGGCGAAGCTGCGGTATCTCCCCTGGACGAGGCGGCTATTGTTGCTAAAAAATACTACTTCCAAAGGCCGCTTTACCAGTTTATTCCTATAAAATCATGGGATAAAGTTTCGGCCTTTATCAATTTTGAAAAAAGTCCTGCCGGGCGCAAATTAATACAGGCATCGGGCTATTATATTCTAGATTAATTATCCTTCATGAAATTAGCTGCAAGAGAAAAAATAGATGATGCTGTAAAACTATTGTTCAGGACAACCGGATTATTGGTAATTGCCATTTTGGGGGGTATTTTCTTTATGCTTATCTGGAACTCAGTGGCATTTTTCCTGAAGATCAAGCCGCTGGATTTTATAACCGGGACACAGTGGAACCCTTCCGGTAGTAATGCCGAATACGGTATATTGCCCTTATTGGTGAGTACCTGCCTGGTTACTTTAGGGGCCATGACCATTGCCATTCCTTTAGGGATCGGTACTGCTGCCTTTCTATCTGAATATGCTGGGAAAAGACTCAAGAGTATCTTAAAACCGGTTATTGAAATGCTGGCTGCCGTTCCTTCAGTGGCGATCGGGTTTCTGGGGATTGTGATCCTGGGACCGGGTATTGCAGAATTAACGGGACAGTCGAATGGGCTAAACGCCTTAAACGGAGCTATTTTGCTAGCCGTTATGGCGCTGCCCACAATCATCACTGTTACAGAAGACGCGCTGCATGGAGTACCGCAGTCTTACCGGGAAGCAAGTTATGGCGTAGGCGCCAATAAATGGCAGACCCTGATCAGGGTAACTATACCGGCCGCTGCACCGGGGATACTTGCCGCGGTAATGCTGGGTGTGGGCAGGGCAATAGGAGAGACCATGACCGTACTGATGGCTACAGGGAACGCCTCTGCATTTCCCAAAGGCTTCTTTCATTCTGTACGCACCATTACTGCTACCATCGCTATTGAGATGGGAGAGGTGCCCTATCAGACCACGCATTATTACGCACTGTTCGCCATCGCGGCTGTCTTATTCCTTATCACCCTGGCAGTAAACCTGATCGGTGAGTATTTTGTCAATAAATTTAGAAAATATCAGGCCGCATGATGAAAAAACTTACTCCGCTAATTGAATGGGGCACATTGCTGTTCTGCACAGGCATGGTCTGTTTTTTTCTTGTCGTCATACTGTGGGACCTGATTAGTAAAGGCGCACCATCGCTGAGCTGGGAATTTGTGACTTCGCTGCCAAGTGAGGGCATGACCAAAGGCGGTATTCTTCCCGCCATTATCGGAACGGTACTTTTAACCATGATCACAGCACTTGTTTCGGTGCCTTTTGGTATAAGCTGTGCAATTTACCTGAATGAATATGCAAAGGATACTTGGCTGACCAGACTTATCAGGGCTTCGATTCGTAACCTCGCCGGCGTACCCTCCATTATTTATGGTTTGTTCGGGTTGGCGCTGTTTGTCCAGGGTTTGCAAATGGGTACATCTTTGATCTCTGCCGGACTTACATTGGGATTGCTGTCACTTCCGTATGTGATCATTACTACTGAAGAAGCTCTGCGCAGGATTCCTGCGAGTACCCGGGAAGCGGCACTGGCAATTGGGGCAACCCAGTTTGAATCCATCCGTGATGTGGTATTGCCATCTGCACTGCCCGGCATATTAACCGGGGTAGTGCTTACGCTTTCGAGGGCAGCTGGAGAAACTGCCCCCATATTATTTACCGGGGTAGCATTTTACATCAATAATCCTACTGGTTTTTTAAACCAGGAGTTTATGTCGCTCCCTTACCATTTATACATGTTGTCTACACAGCACCAGGCGATTGAAGAAGTCAGACCGCTTGCTTATGGCACCGCGCTCGTGTTAATCATAGTGGTGTTTTTATTAAACCTTACCGCGTTTTATGTGCGGTATAAACACAGTAAAGATGAATAATGATCTGGTAAAATTATCTGCTGAGTCCGTCAACCTTTGGTTTGGAAGCAAGCAGGTACTAAAGAATATAAACATTGATTTTGCACCCAACCAGGTTACCGCTTTGATTGGTCCCTCTGGCTGTGGTAAAAGCACCTTGTTGCGGGCGTTTAATCGCATGCATGACCTTTCTCCTGATGCCAGGATCGAAGGTAAACTGGTCCTTGAGGGACAAGATCTTTATGATGGGCATTTCTCTGCCACGCAGGTGCGCAGACGCATCGGTATGGTTTTTCAAAAGGCAAACCCCTTTCCAAAGAGCATTTATGAGAACATCAATTACGGTCTGAAAATTAATGACATTCCAAAAGCGGAACGGAAAGGGATCATTGAAAATGCACTCAAAGAAAGTTATATATGGGATGAATTGAAAACAGAGTTGGATAAACCTGCTACAAGGCTATCTGGCGGCCAACAGCAAAGACTTTGTATCGCAAGGGCGGTCGCACTCAGGCCAGAGGTCATTTTGATGGATGAGCCTTGCTCGGCCCTCGACCCCTTAAGTACTTTGAAGATCGAAGAACTGATCGTTAAATTGAAAAAGGATTATACCATTGTGATCGTGACCCATAATATGCAACAGGCACAGCGTGTTGCGGATAAAACGGTATTCATGTACCTCGGGGAGGTAATTGAGGAAGGGGAAACAAAGGAGCTGTTTAATAATCCTAAAAATGAGCTTACCGGCAATTATGTTAAGGGGCGTTTCGGCTAACCAGCTCAGTAAAATTGTTACCTTTATGGTATGAATACCGAACCCAATAGCCTGATCAATGCCTCCTCGCCATATTTGCTGCAGCATGCTTACAATCCTGTAAACTGGCACGAATGGGGACAGGAAGCCCTGCAAAAAGCCAAAACTGAAAATAAGCTGATCTTAGTAAGTATCGGGTACTCTGCCTGCCACTGGTGTCATGTAATGGAACGGGAAAGCTTTGAAAACCATGAGGTGGCAGAGGTGATGAACAAGCATTTTGTCTGCATAAAGGTAGACCGTGAAGAGCGGCCGGATATAGATCAGATCTATATGCTGGCCATACAGCTGATGACCGGCAGTGGGGGATGGCCCCTCAATTGTATCTGCCTGCCGGATCAGCGCCCTGTATATGGGGGTACGTATTTTAAAAAGACAGATTGGATAAATGTATTGCTCAATGTGGCAGATATGTGGGAGAAGGAGCCTGAAAAGGCGTTGCAATATGCCGACAGGCTGACGGATGGGATTAAGAATGCAGAAAAGATCATACCCAATGTACAGCTGAGTGAATATGATAAATCACATTTAACAGAAATAACAGAACCCTGGAAGCGCTATTTCGATATGGCCGAGGGTGGGTATAACCGTTCTCCTAAATTCCCATTACCGAATAACTGGCAGTTTATGCTCAGGTATAGTCATCTGATGGAAGATGACGCTACTCAGGTACCTGCACTGTTTACTTTAGAAAAAATGGCCCAAGGTGGGATTTATGACCATGTGGGTGGAGGTTTTGCTAGATATTCGGTAGACGAGCGCTGGCATGTACCTCATTTTGAGAAAATGCTGTATGACAACGGTCAGCTGATTAGCTTGTACGCTGAAGCCTTTCAATACACGAGGATGCCTTTGTTTAAGGAAGTGGTAGACGAAAGCATCGCCTGGCTGGAAAGGGAGATGACTTCACCTGAGGGTTTGTTTTACTCTGCACTGGATGCAGATAGTGAGGGTGTGGAAGGTAAATTTTACGTCTGGAGCAAGGAGGAGTTTGACAAGGTGCTGGGAGATGACGCTGTTTTGCTGACAGATTATTTTAACGTTACCGAAGACGGTAACTGGGAAGAGGAACAAACTAATATCCTGCATACTAAGTTTGTAGAGGAGGAATACGCGCAAGTTAAAGGACTTACCGTACTTGACTTGCAGACAAAGATCAGGGAGGCCAAAGGGAAGCTGCTTGAAGAAAGGAGCACACGCATCAGGCCCGGACTGGATGATAAATGCCTTACTGCCTGGAATGGCATAGCGATAAAAGGCCTTGCAGATAGTGCCGCTGCGTTTAATAACCCACATTATTACGATACCGCAAAAAAAGCAGCCTTATTTATTTTAAATAGCATCGGCATGGAAGATGGTGGTCTGTATAGAAATTTTAAAAGTGGAAGGGCTACTATTGCCGGATTTCTGGATGATTACGCCTTTATGATTGATGCATTGATCGGCCTATACCAGCTGGATTTTGAGGAAAGCTGGTTGGAGGAAGCAAAGCGCCTGACGGATTATGTGCTGCATAATTTTAACGACGCGGATAGTCCTATGCTGTTCTATACCTCTGAAAAGGGAGAGGTGTTAATCGCCCGAAAGCATGAGATAATGGACAATGTGATTCCTTCGTCTAACTCGGTAATGGCCCAAAACCTCCATAAACTTGGGCTGTTATTTGATGAGCAGAAGTACACCGATAAAGCATCGGCTATGCTCGCTGCGGTACATCCTCAAATAAAAACCTATGGCTCGGCCTACTCAAACTGGGCCATTCAATTGATGAACGAGATATTTGGAATAAATGAGATAGCACTAACAGGAAATGACATTGAAGAGGCTAAGCGGCAGTTCAATGCACACTATATTCCTAACAAAATTACTTTAGGAGGAACAAATTCCAATCTTCCTTTGTTGAAAGATAAGCAAAGCAATGAAACAAAAATATATATTTGTCGAAATAAAGTGTGCCAGTTGCCAGTAAGTACGGTTGATGAAGCATTACAACTAATAAATTAAAAAAACATCACAATGAGTATTAAACCCAATACAGTAGTATCATTAACGTACGAATTGCATACGACTAATGAAGAAGGACAACAAGTTTTTGTAGAAAAAGCTGATGAGCAAAACGCATTGGTATTTTTGTATGGTACAGGAATGATGCTGCCGAAATTTGAAGAGCATTTAAACGGTTTAAATGCCGGAGATGACTATGGTTTTGAGCTGACTGCGGCTGATGGCTACGGTGAGGTAGATCCGGGAGCTTATGCAGATTTGCCAAAAGATATGTTCAAGGAAGTCGACCTGCCTGCTGTAGGGGATGTTATTCCATTGCAGGACAATCAGGGCAATCATTTCAGAGCTGGCGTAACAGCAGTGGGAGATGAGGTTATCTCAGTAGATCTAAATCACCCGATGGCTGGTAAGCACCTGATATTTGCAGGTAAGATATTAACAGTACGTGAAGCTACTCAGGATGAACTGAGCCATGGTCACGCTCACGGTGCTGATGGCCATTCAGGTCACTAAATAATAATATACAGAAGGTGTCTTCAATAAGAGGACACCTTCTTCTTTTTTATATCGATTTTGCGGCGACCAGTGATATGGGTGGGTTATCCATCGCATTGCCGGTATTTAGTTTTAATGTACCCTTTACTACAATGGTATTGTAAGTGAATTTTATGGGCTCTGCCAGTTCCACCAATACCATCACCGGGACACCATTTTTGCCACAATAAAAGCATTGATTGATTGGCAGGGTAGAAAGCATGAACTTAGTCTGCTTCATGCCATCTTTTATCGGAACGATATAGCCTTCCAGTTCAAAGGTCTTATTGGCCAGCTTCTTGATCTTGTCATTGTATACAGCAAACATCTCCGTATCCTTAACAATCTTGAAATCTACACTTCCTATGATGTCCCAGTTGTCGGACATGATCTGGTCGTCCGGGTTGTGCTGTGCTTTGACTGCAAAGCCAATAAAGAGTAGTACTATCAAAAGGATCTTTTTCATTCAATTAATTTTTAGACAATATTTTAGAAATATTAGCTCTGTAAGCTTGTATTGCTGGTATGATTGCTGCAAATATACCAATTGACAAGCCAGCAGCAAATAGGTATATCTCATCCCGGAGTAAAACCATTCCGGTCAATCGCGCCTGACTGCTATCCTGGTTGCCTCCTATAAACTCCAGTGCCATATGTCCTAACAATACCCCAATTATTGTGCCTGCAAGCGTAAGGACGATACCTTCTGTTATAATGATAAGGAATAATTTACCCCTTGAAGCGCCTAAGGTGCGCATAATGGCCAGGTCATAACTGCGCTCTTTTAAAGAATTGTACAGGTTTACAAATACGCTGATGGCTGCGATGAGCATGATCAGTACGGCAAACCATTGTAAGGTGTCGACACCCACACCAATTAAAGAAAACAACCTGGTGCTTTCCTGCGCAGGGGAGGCGGCCTGCATATTGGTAGTTTCGTTTACCATACGCGGAAATATCGCCACTGACATGGGAGAGCGGTATTGAATCAACAGGGAGGTAAGTTCCTTATCGTCCTCATCATGATGTTCATGCTCATGTGCATCTTCTTCGTGATCATCATGCATCTTCCACACGCTGGCTATATTGGTCAGGATCAGGTTATCCGTTACATTTCCCTGTGGTGTAAGTATACCTGATACGGTATAAGCATGTGATTCGTGCACATCAGAAGCACTGGTCAGTCCATGTGCTCCAAAAAAAGTATCGCCAATTTTCAATTGCTGTGTGGCGGCTACAGTAGCACCTATAGTAGCTTCAAAGTCTTCCTGCCATAATTTACCTTCTTTAACCTGCAGCTTATACAAGCCCACAAAGTTACTGTCCGTACCTACTATCCGGACGCCTTTATAGTTGTCGCCCAGTGCAAGGGGTACCGCTTTTTTTACCAGCGGGTTGCGCGCCAGTTCCATGGCTGCTTTCATGGGGATGTTACCCGTTGGGAAATCAATGTAATAAATACTGCTCAGTACCAATTGCAGCGGGCTTCCTTTAGCGCCAACTACGAGGTCTACGTCTTTTGAATTGTTTTCCAGTTTTTCACCGATCTGTGAGGATGCCAGCATCAGTATGGTTAAAATGCCGGTACCAAAGGCAATGAGTAGTATGTTTAATGCCGACGACAATGGTTTCGACCACAGGCTTTTCCAGCTAATCTTGAATGGGCTCATAGTAGTTCGTAAGTGTTAGTGAAAGCATCTTTAACCCTTTTATCGTGTGTGGCAACAATCAGTGTAGCTTGGTTGATCTCCGATTGCTGTATCAATAGCTGCAATACAGCAGCAGTGTTTTTGTCGTCCAGACTGGAAGTAGGCTCATCAGCAATCAGCAGAGCAGGTTTATTGATCACCGCCCGGGCTATTGACACACGCTGTAGTTGTCCCTGGCTTAGTTCGCTGGGGTAGTTGTTTATTTTGTCAGCAATGTCAAGCGAGGCCAAGACCTCTTTCACTCTGTTCATATCCTCGGGAAGCTTGGCAAAACTCTGGGCCAGTAACAGATTTTCTGCTATAGTTAGACTTTTTATCAGGTGAGGCCGCTGAAAGATGATGCCAATATTCCTGCCCCTGAACTGGTCCCGTGCTTTGGAAGAAAGGCGGTAAATTGAAGTTTCGCCAAGCATTACTTCTCCATGCTGCGGTTTCAATATCCCTGTCAGGATGTGCAGTAAAGTGGTCTTTCCACTGCCTGATGCGCCCAGCAGCAGCCATTGATCTCCAGAGTTAATCTGCCAGTCTTTAAATTTGATCTGATTTCCGCCGGGATAATTGTGTGCTACTGCCTGTATTGAGATCATGCGGGTTTTTTTGTGGATAATGGCCAAAGATATTTGTTTAGCCATTGAAATAAATATTTTTACGTTAAAAATTTGCTTTCTATATTCTAATCCCTAATTTAAGATACTTTTTAACGGATTAGATTATGGAGATTATACACCTTAGTGCAGAATGTTATCCTATAGCCAAAGTAGGCGGTTTGGGTGATGTGGTTGGCGCTTTGCCTAAATATCAAAACAAACTGGGACATGTAGCCAAGGTGGTAATGCCTGCCTATCAGACCAGGTTCATGCAGGAAAACGAATTTGAAGTGGTCTATGACGGCTGGAGCAAACTCGGTTTTCAAAATTTCCCGGTAAGGATATTCAGAGAAAAGACCAATAAACTGGGTTTTGATCTTTTTCTGGTGCATATAGCCGGATTGATGGACAGAGAAAAGGTTTATGGATATGATGATGATACTGAACGCTTCCTGGCTTACCAGATCGCGGTGCTCGACTGGATGTCACAGTGGGAGCACACTCCGGATGTGATCCATTGTCATGATCACCATACGGGTCTGGTTCCTTTTATGGCCGCTTACTGCCAGCAGTTCAATAAGCTTAAAAAAGTGCCTACCATACTGACCATTCACAATGCGCAATATCAGGGACAGTTTGGCTGGGATAAACTGCATTATATACCGCCTTTTGATCTTTGGAAGGCTGGGCAGCTGGAGTGGCGGGGTGCCATTAATCCATTGGCCTCTGCTATTAAATGTGCCTGGAGGGTCACTACCGTGTCGCCTAGCTACCTGGATGAGATCAGTTTCAATGCCAATGGACTGGAACAATTATTTGCACGTGAACGCGGCAAATCGGTAGGGATACTAAACGGGATAGACAATGATGTGTGGAACCCAACTACAGATCCTATGCTGGAAAAGCAATATGCGATAAGAACTGTTGAAAATGGAAAAAAAGCAAACAAAGACATGCTTTGCCGTGTTTTTGAACTGGATCCTGATAAGCCCTTGTTTACCTTTATCGGCAGATTGGTGGGCGAAAAAGGAGCCGACCTGTTGCCGGATATATTTTACCGGACTTTAATTGAGGGAAACGGGGAGATAAACGTACTGGTGCTTGGTTCGGGAGATCCGCAGGTAGAAGGAAGGCTGGCACAGTTGAAGCATGCATTTCCGGGAAATTACAATGCATACATTGGATATAACGAGCAATTGTCACATCAGATCTATGCAGGAGCCGATTTTCTATTGATGCCCAGCAGGGTAGAGCCTTGTGGCCTGAACCAAATGTATGCGCTTAGGTATGGTACTATACCGGTAGTAAGACGGATAGGAGGCTTGAAAGATACAGTTGTTGATATTGGCGATGAGGGATTTGGGATCTGTCATGACCAGACAAGTGTATGGGATGTTTGTCATGCCATTGGCCGGGCAAATGAATTATACACAGATAAGAAAAAAATGAAGGAAATACGTAAGTTTATCATGCAGCTGGACCACTCGTGGGACAGGGCTGCGCAAGAATATATAGATCTATACCAAATATAATTACTATGAACATGACTGAAAAAGTATTGGCAGTAATCCTTGGCGGTGGCCAGGGTTCAAGGTTGTCTCCGCTTACACAAACGCGCTCCAAACCTGCTGTACCGATTGCAGGTAAATATCGGCTTGTCGATATTCCGATTTCCAACTGTCTGAACTCGGGAATCCACCGTATGTTTGTTTTAACACAGTTTAACTCTGCTTCGCTCAACAAGCACATTAAGAATACCTATCATTTCAGTCACTTTAGCCTGGCTTTTGTGGATATTCTGGCGGCTGAACAAACACCTGAAAATCCAACCTGGTTTCAGGGAACAGCAGATGCAGTAAGGCAAACCATGCATCATTTGCTAAACCATGAGTTTGAATATGTACTTATCCTGTCTGGCGATCAGTTGTACCAGATGGATTTTGAGCCGATGGTACAGGCACATATAGATGCGGGAGTGAAAGTGACCCTTGCTACCATACCGGTAAATGCTAAAGATGCCCCGGACTTTGGGATCCTTAAATCAGATGAGCGGAACATCATTACTTCGTTCATTGAGAAGCCAAAAACCAATCTCGAAGACTGGACTTCAGATACAGGTCCGGAAATGCATGCCGAAGGGAAGGATTATTTAGCTTCAATGGGTATTTATATCTTCAACAGAGACCTGCTGATTAAGATCTTTGCAGAAAATGCAGATGAGAAGGATTTTGGTAAAGAGATCATTCCCAGAATGCTTACTGAGCACGATGTTTTGAGCTATCAGTATGATGGGTACTGGACGGATATAGGAAATATATCTTCTTTCTTTGAAGCCAATCTCGGATTGACAGACGACATTCCTAAGTTCAATTTATTTGACAGCCATCACAGTATATTCACCCGTGCACGTATGTTGCCGCCGTCAAAAATACTGGGTACCACACTAGATAAAACCATTATCGCAGAGGGCTGTATTTTAGAAGCTAAAAGCATCAAACATGCAGTTATCGGCATCCGGGCACGTATCGGAACAGGTACACATATCGAAAGCTGTTACATCATGGGCAGTGATAAATACCAGACCCTGATAGAAATAGAAGAGGAAAAAGGAAAGAAACCGTTGATAGGAATCGGTGATAACTGTAAAATAGTGAATGCCATAATTGACAAGAACAGCAGGATAGGGGATGACGTAGAAATCATTGGAGGAGCTCATTTGCCTGACGGCGATTTTCCCCTGTACACTGTTAAGGATGGTATCGTAGTGGTTAAAAAAGGAGCCGTTATACCAAATGGCACTAAGATCTAAAACTGATACTTAAATACCAGAGAGAAAGTTGTTTTCTCAAATGGAGTGGAGGACACCTCTAAACTCCCCATATGCATCTTCATAATGTTTCGGGTAATGGTAAGGCCAATACCCGAACCATTTTTTCTTGTGGTAAAGAAGGGCACAAAGATCTTTTCCACTAGATCGGCCTCAATGCCTTTTCCATTATCACTCACTTCCAGGAATAGCTTGTTTTGATCCAACCTGTAGTTAATTTCAATGATTGGGTTTTCAATATCTTCCAGTGCATAAATGCTGTTGGTAACCAGGTTGATCAATGCTTGCTCTATCAGCTTCAGGTCTATCTGTATACTGATTTTTGAAGCCGTTTGTTCCACCTTCAGTCTGATGTTACGTCCGGAGGCAAAAGGCATCATCAGCACTTTAATGTGCTGCAAGATTTCGCCGATGGTATGGTGCTGCAGTTGAGGGGTTGGCAGTTCAGCTATCAAACGGTAATCCTTCACAAAATCAAGTAATCCTTCTGATCTTCTTTTTATCGTTTGGATGGCTGGTTTTAGGTCTTCCAGTTCGGCGTAGTTTAAGGTCTGTTTGCCCGCAATCATGCTATTTACCGTGTCTGAAAGCGAACTGATCGGGGTAATGGAGTTCAATATCTCATGTGAGATGACGCCGATCAGCCTGTTCCACGCTTCTGTCTCTTTCTGTTCTATTTCATCCTTAATGTTCTGAAAAGAGATGATCGTATAATCTGTGAGGTACAAGTTCAAAGGAATAATTTCTGTAGACAGCTGGATTAATTTATCCTGTAGCTTAAGTTCGATGAACTTCTTGCCGCCCTTTGCGATGTTGACAATTTCATTGGCAAACTGAGGGATATGCCCTTCCAGTCGCCGCCAGTATTTATAAGCAGGAATCCCTAACAAATTGGTTGCCGCCTGGTTAAAAAATACGATTTCAGATAGTTTCGGGTCTTTTCCATAGTCCTTCACTACTATTACTCCTACCGGCACCTGTTCCAAAATAGTTTTGATCAACTGAAACATCGAATCTTTTTCCAGCTGTATGTCTTTATGGATCTGGATGATGTCATTAAACGACTCATATAGTTCAGGAAAGCTTCCTTTAGTAACTTTATTTTTAAAATTCAGGGTGCTGTCACGGGTTTTTACTGCCAGGATGAATCTTTTGATGTCTTCCCTGATCTGGTTGATATAAAAATATAAACTAAAGATGCAGCTCAGCAAGAGGACACTCAGACCTATGATGGTAAACCACAGTTCGGTAGTCCTGATAAGATGTACCAGAAAAAAGGCCAGTAGGTTGATCACCAGTAACCTGATGATCAGTCTGAAGGTAAACCGTTGGTAAAACATACTAAAGATCAAATTTTTCAATGCGCCTGTACAATGCCGCACGTGTTAAACCCAGATCAGCGGCAGCCCTGGATATATTTCCCTTGTGCTTGTCTATAGCCTTCTGTACCATTAATTTCTCCATTTCTTCCAGTCCCATATCAGTTTGTAAGGGAGCATTGCCCCCAAATCTATTGGGCATCAGCTGCAGGTCGCTGCTTACTATTTCTTGTCCTTCAGACATGATCACGGCGCGTTCTATCACATGCTGAAGTTCGCGGACATTGCCCGGCCAATGGTAATTCAGCAAGGTAGTTTCTGCTTTTGGCTCAAATCTCAATATGCCTTTATGGTATTTGCCAGCAAAACTGCTGAGGAAATGACTGGCCAATAGTATGATGTCAGTGCCACGCTGCGCCAGTCCGGGCAGCAAGAGCTCAACCGTATTTATTCTAAACAAAAGATCTTGCCTAAAGGTGCCTTTAGCTACCATCTCATTCAACGGCATGTTGGTGGCAGTGATGAGCCTTACGTTTATTTTTCGCTCTTTACTCTCTCCAAGCCGGGTTACCGTCCGGTTTTGCAGTACGCTTAATAGCTTGGCCTGAAGTGGTAAGGAGAGATTGCCTATTTCGTCCAGGAATATGGTACCTCCTTCGGCCATTTCAAAACGCCCCGGCTTATCCTCTTTAGCATCCGTAAAAGCACCCTTTGCATAACCAAAAAGTTCACTTTCAAAGAGATTTTCATTTAGCGACCCTAAGTCCACATGCATAAACAGCTGGTTTCTTCTTGTCGAAAGTCTGTGCATTTCATACGCAAAAACCTGCTTTCCCGTCCCGTTTTCACCCAATATCAGTACATTGGCATCAGTTGGCGCTACTTTGATCAGGGTGTTTTGCAAATGCCTGATCGGATCGGAAGTACCCACTATATTCTCAAACTGCCGGTTGATGTCCTTTTGCAGGGATGAATGGATTTTTTCCAGTTTTTTTATCTTTTTGTTAGACTGCCTCAGCTTCGATGCAGCAGACAGTGTGGCAAATAGCTTTTCATTTTCCCAGGGTTTGAGAATGAAATCAGTAGCTCCTTTTTTGATGGCCTGAACGGCAAGTTCGACATTGCCATAAGCAGTCATCAGAATTACCACATAGTCCTTGTCAATGGAGAGGATGTGTTCCAGCCAGTAGAGACCTTCGCGCCCGTCACTGGCACCTTTTTGATAATTCATGTCAAGCAAGACAATATCTACCTCATTGCGGCTTAGCAATACGTTGAGCTCTTTTGGTGATTTACAGGTCAGTACCTGGTTGAAGTGCTGTTTCAGAAACAGCCTTGCACTCAGTAGGATATCGTCATCATCATCAATTACCAATACGTTTGCGTCTATCATATTTCCAGTTTAAGCTTGCGTATCCCAAAATTACTGAAAGTGTTCGATGATGTACAGAGAGTGTCCGATAATGAACGATATTTTCTTGGTGCTTGGGTTAATTACCTGATAATGTGTAATATAAAATGATATTTATCAATTGGCATATACTTGGCATAAACAGATAAGTACAGAAATAAAAAAATGGATAAGATCATAGAGAAAAAGAGATTCAATAAGAAAACCATCCTGACAATTGCCGGGGTCGTCCTTTTTGTGGCTCTTGTGGCATACGGTTATAATTTGTCTTTAAGCAAGGTCTATAAAGCTGATGCCGATAAGGTAACAGTCAGCAAAGTGATCTATGGAGATTTTGAAGATGTGGTATTGTTAAATGCCAGCGTTGTTCCGCTTACCTCAGTCATAGTAAGTTCTCCTGAAGGTGGTACAGTAGCAGAGATTTTTACAGAAAATGGCGCCAGCGTAGAGAAAGGGACGCCACTGTTGCGGATTGCCAATCCAAATGCGTTATCCAGCTACACATCCAGTGAAACGAGTATAACCGAGCAGATCAACCAATTACGCAAGCTAAGACTTGACCTGGAGCAAAACCAGCGGGTGATGAGCCAGGATATGATGGAGATTGAGAACAGTCTGAGGACCGCAACGAGAAAGTATAAAATAGACAGTACACTCTACTCAAAAAAGGTGATTACCCAACAGGAGTTTAATATCTCCAGTCAGGATTATGAATATTATGAGGGCCGTAAAAAGATTCTGAAAGAGGCTGTTAAGCAGGAAAACCAGAGTCGGGTGATGCAGTTGCAGCAAATAGATTTTTCTATCACCAGGATGAACGAAAGCCTGGAAACGATCCGGCAGAACATTGAAAATATGACCATCAAAGCCCCGGTTGCG
Organism: Pedobacter psychroterrae; assembly: GCF_004331695.1. Classification (GTDB taxonomy): domain Bacteria; phylum Bacteroidota; class Bacteroidia; order Sphingobacteriales; family Sphingobacteriaceae; genus Pedobacter; species Pedobacter psychroterrae. Next base: position 188,154 of record NZ_SJSL01000003.1, read on the forward strand.
GGACGCTTATCATCCTATGATCCCGTGATCGGAAAATCGTATGGTGCCAATGAGATGCTGGGGAAAATTGATGTTTTGCAGGGATATAAACTGCAGGCAGGCGTAGATGAATACTATGTGAACAGAGTGAAAGAAGGGCAGTCAGCCAATTGTGAGTTTAACGGAAAAACCTATCAGTTGACGGTAAAAAAGGTAATACCTGAAGTAACTGCCGGACAGTTTCAGGTAGAGCTTACCTTTGAAAAAGATGCTCCTGAAGGTCTAAGACGAGGATTGTCCATGCAGGTCAAGCTCACCCTTTCAGACAATAGCAAGTCGCTGCTGTTGGCCCAGGGTCAATTCTTTCAAAGCACCGGCGGTTCATGGGCTTTTGTAGTAAAAGAAGGCAAAGCCACAAAAAGAACGATAAAGATTGGCCGTAAGAACTATCTTTATTACGAAGTGCTGGAAGGCCTGCAGAAAGGCGAGGAAGTGATCACCTCTTCGTACGATCAGTTCAATCAATACGACATTATAGAAATAGACAAATAAGACATACCATGATAAAAATCGAAAATCTGGAGAAAGTTTATAAAACTGAAGAAATTGAGACCACTGCCCTGAATGGCATCAATATGCAGGTGAAGGAAGGTGAGTTTGTTTCCATAATGGGCCCTTCAGGATGTGGCAAATCTACCTTGCTCAATGTAATGGGATTGCTGGACAAGCCGGAAAGCGGAAGCTATCAGTTTGCCGGAACGGAATTGCTTAAGCTGAACGACCGGGAGCGCTCTAACTTCAGGAAGCGGAACATGGGCTTTGTGTTCCAGAATTTCAACCTGATTGACGAACTGACAGTGTTTGAGAACATAGAACTGCCGCTTATTTATAACAAGATCCCTTCGGCAGAGCGTGAACGACTGGTAAATGAGATCATTGAGCGTATGAACATCGTAAACCGGAGCGGGCATTTTCCACAGCAGCTTTCGGGTGGCCAGCAGCAAAGGGTAGCAGTTGCGCGGGCGCTTGTGACCAAGCCAAAGCTGGTACTGGCTGATGAGCCGACAGGAAACCTGGACAGTTCACATGGTAATGAGGTAATGGAACTGCTCTGCGAGTTGAACGAGGCCGGAACTACCATCGTCATGGTCACCCACTCTTCGCATGATGCTAGTTTCTCTAACAGGATCATCAACCTGAAAGACGGCCATGTGATCTCAGAAAAAATCAATAAAGGAAGAACGGAAGAACTGATATAATGATCAGATATCAAACAGATGCAGATAGTGCGACATTTGGTAGAAGAAAATACTTTGAGCAGTAAAAGATGGCGTTCAACCAACGGTGGCTCCTGGAGCCACAACTGTTGGTTTTGTTAATATATTCCTGTTTATCAATTATTTGGGCTAACTTTATAGTCTGGTCATAGGAGTTTCATGAAAGAGGCACGTTTTGTGCTTTTTTTGATACATGCTGATTATACCGGCATCCCATCTATGAAAACTAGCATTTTTAAAATTCCTGTATTCCGGTACGGCGTAGTCGTGATGCTCATGACATTCTTATGTGGCATCATCTTTTATCTCTCTGTTAACTATAATAAAACCAGGAAGATGCAAAATGATGTAAACAGCCTGATGGCTATACATGAAAATTCTTCACAAATTGATGATTGCATCCTTAACCTCTACCGTGCAGATAATGACAGCCGTCTCTATAGCGTAACAGGTGACACCAGTTATTTAAAAAGTTTTACAAGGCACATCAAACGGATTGATTCCATTTTGAAAAAACTGGCAGCGGCAAGAAGTATTCCTATCAATACCTCCTCGGTAAAGATATCCAATCTAATGGATCGCAAAAGTTTAATTACAAAAGACTATATGCATTTAAGACATCTTTCTGATAGTTTAATTAAACTCACCCTGCAAAATCCTGCACTTTTGACGAAACCAGGCCGCATAGCCAGGAAAAGCCTGATTGTTGCACCTACAGTTACTACAGATACAAGCATTAAGCATAAAAAGAAGAAATTATTTGGAAGAATCGCAGATGCCATTTCAGGTAAAAATTCAGCGAAGGTGGATACAGTATACATTTCTAAATCTGTCGTTACGCCACAGGATAGCAGCGTTACAACTGATCGCCGAACTAACTATTATAAAAAGCTTTCCCTGGCCAACAATGGAATGCGCGCCCAGGAAAGAGAAATGCTCTATATCAATTCCGGAATTATCCAGGAAATTCTTGTTGTATTGAATCGGTATAAAAAGGAGGAACAGGGTTATACTGCCAGCAGGAAAAGAATGCTTCGTGGAAACTTAAATACCATTTTTGCCGGCGTATCAGAACTATCCCTGCTGACGGGTATCTTTCTTTCTCTGCTAATTCTTATCCTTTTATACAATACATGGAAAATTTTTACGCATGAGAAGAAGTTGGTCGCCTATAGCGAAGACGCAATCCGTTTTGCTGAAGAAAAGAGTACCTTTCTGGCTAACATGAGCCATGAAATCCGTACACCGCTCAATTCAATTGCAGGGTTTTCGGAGCAATTGGAACAGAGTTCGCTGAATGCTGAGCAGTCCGGACAAATCAAAGCGGTTAGGAACTCTGCAGAAATGTTACTGAACGTTGTGAACCAGGTACTGGACTATTCGAAATATGAAACCGGGAAGATGATCTTTGATAACGCTTCGTTCCTGCTCGACACAGTATTAACGGAGGTTACCATAAGTATGGGAATACTGGCAGAACAAAAAGGTATTCATTTACGCAGTGAACTTAAATATAATAAAACACTTTACCTGTCTGGCGATGCGTTTCGGTTGAAACAAGTGATTATGAACCTGGTGGGGAATGCAATTAAATTTACAAAAAAGGGAGAAGTAGCCCTGCATGCCTGGATAGAAGAAGGGCCTGCCGGCATTCAGATGTTACATGTCGCAGTAAATGATACAGGAATGGGAATCAGTCAAGCAGATCTTCCATTTATTTTCAAAGAATTTACCCAGGCTACAAGTAGCCGGAAACAGCATCGCAGCGGGACCGGACTGGGACTGGCCATCTCGAAAAGCATTGTTGAACTGCAGGGTGGTAGCATCACAGTCGAAAGTGAGCTGGGCAGGGGCTCTGTATTCTCGTTCACTATTCCTTTTGAATCAGGTCAAATTATAGCCAGCCAGCAAGCCGCTGCTTTTGATGAAGAAGAAGTGAGAACATTTTTGAAGAATAAGCGTGTATTATTGGCCGAAGATAACAATATGAATGTTTTGCTGGCGAAAACGATTCTGCACAAATGGAACATAAGCTGCGAGGTTGCTTATAATGGTAAAGAAGCACTTGCCTTGTTTGAGAAGAATGACTATGATCTGATTTTAACAGATATACACATGCCAGAGATGGGGGGTGTAGAACTCGCTTCTTTGGTACGTCAGATTAGTGATCAGGATAAAGCGAATATTCCCATATTGGCACTCACTGCTAATGTCATGGTTGAGGATCATCACCACTATTTAGGATCTGGCATAAGCGCGATAGCTTTGAAGCCATTCTTTGAAAAAGAACTTATTTACAAGATCCAGTTTCTGCTAAAGAAAATCTCTGTTCAGCCTGTTTGATTATAATGTAATTGGTAAGGGATAGACCAACTTGGCCTATCCCTCCTGTTACGTGTGATTACTCGGCGGCAGCCTGCTCGTTTACAAAGCTTTCGGCCACTTTAGTCAGGGCAACATCCGTTGCTTTTTCATTTTCCAGGGTGAACTGTAATAGTTCAGCAACTTCGCTGTGTCCCATGTTGTTTGCGAAGACCACGAGCGTACCGTAGGTTGCAATCTCATAATGCTCCACTTTTTGAGCAGCAAGGATCAGCCCGGCATCCCGGATCATGGTACCCGCCTCAGTGTCTTCTATGATTCCTTCTGCTTCTTTAAGCAGCCCTTCCATAGCATCACATTTCTTAGCTTGTGCCTTTTCTTCCAGCAATGCAAACACCTGGTCCAGCGTTGCAATGTGCGTATTAGTTTCTTCTGTGTGTTTTTCAAATGCTGCCGCCAATTCAGGACTGGTAGCTGCCTTTTTCATTTTAGGTAAGGCTTTTGCCAGGTGTTTTTCAGCCCAATAAATGTCCTTTAACTCGTCTACAAAGAACTCATGGAATTCTGAATCTTCCATTTTCCCCGTTTTTCCGCCCTTAGCTGAAGAAAGACTTACACTTGAACTTTTTGTTGCAGTACCTTTTGCGGTAGCTGCTTTTTTAGATGATGTTTTTGTAGTTGCCATTGTGTTGTTTTTTATGAGTATAGATTTAATGCATTAAACGCGTTAGGAGTAATTTTGTTTAATAATTTCAAAATTAGTTTAAACGGTATCAGTGGCTTGCAACTAGTGTGGCGTAACGAAGGCCAGGATGTTATAATCCAAACTTCCCTTCCACCCAATATGGTTGGGTTTTAATAAATAGCCAGTACTTAATCTATTGATGAACAACGGCAATTTAAAAAGTGTCCGTTTACGTACAAAAGGTGTACGTAAACGCACAGGCAGTAGGGGGTTTTGATTGTAAGTAATTGGTTGTCAATCGTATGTGTGATAATGCTAATTTGGCATTAGCTTTGGCATTAGCCTATCATATCCACAGCAATCATTAACTTTAGCTATGTTCAAACTGAACTTTAAAATTGCACTAAGAAACCTTTGGAAAAATAAAGGCTTTACACTGATTAACGCAGGCGGTTTAGCTATTGGTCTCGCCAGTTGCATGATCCTGCTGCTGTATGTTGCCTATGAATGGGAATATGATAAACAGTTTACAGATTATGACAATACCTACATAATCTATAAAAACGACCCTGTGTCTGATCAGGTGTATACCAATGCATGGACTCCTGGTGTTATGGCAGCCGAAATTAGAGAGAAAATCTCAGGAGTAAAATATGCATCACGTTCGACCTATCCATCGAACATGCTGATCACTTATAAAAATGATAGTTATAAAAAGCAAGCGGTACATACCGAGCCCTCGTTTCTGAAAATACTCGACTACAAGTTTCTCAAAGGTGATCCAAATACGGCACTGCAAAGTATCAATTCCGTAGTATTGACAGAGTCATTGGCGAAAACTCTTTTTGGCGATTCAGACCCCATTGGCAAAGAACTGAAATTAGACAACAAGGAACCACTAAGGGTGGAAGGCGTAATTTCCGATGTGCCTGAAAATAGCAGTATACAGTTCGATTACCTGATGTCATGGACTTTGTTTGAGAAAACAAATCCCTGGGTTAAAAACACCGATTGGGGAAGTAATTTCTGCCTAACTATGCTGCAGTTAAAGAGTAATAAGTATTTTGATCAGGCGAACAGCCAGATGAAAGAACTCGTAGGACGCAACGATAGTGATACAGGTGTGGAGGCTTTTATGCATCCTTTGTCTAAATGGCATTTATACAATGATTTTGAAAATGGAAAGCTTGTGGGCGGCAGCATTGATCAGTTGAAGATCTTCGCTTTACTTGCCGGGTGCATACTCCTGATCGCTTGCATTAATTTTATGAATCTTTCGACAGCCCGATCAGAAAAGAGGGCAAGAGAAGTGGGTGTACGCAAGGCAATAGGCTCATCCCGAAGCTCATTGATCGGCCAGTTTATGCTGGAGTCCGTATTGCTTTCATTAATGGGGATGATTGTGGCTTTCATGCTTATGGAGATTAGCTTGCCATATTTTAATAATTTGCTGAATTTAGAGCTGGTTTTAGCCTACCGGGATTGGAAGTTCTGGGGAATGCTGGTCGCACTGACTTTATTTGCTGGATTAATAGCAGGGAGCTACCCGGCGTTTTATCTCTCTTCGTTCGAGCCAGTTAAAGTATTAAAAGGGTTCAGTGCCAGAGGTGGTTCATCTCTACCAGTGCGTAAAATACTGGTGGTTTTTCAGTTTGTTTTCGCGGCCTGCCTGATTGTTTGCACCTCTGTTATTTACCAGCAATTGGATTTTATAAAGCGTAAACCCATTGGGTATGATAAAGGTAATCTCATACAGCTAACAGCTCACGGTACATTGAAAGACCAAAAGAAACTCCCTCTGCTGAAAACGCTGTTAATTAAATCCGGCGCGGCGAGCCATGTTTCCAATTTTTCTACTGATATCAGCAGCGGGGGAAATAACACAACCGGAATAGCATGGCCGGGCAAAAATCCAAAGAATGATATTCTTTTTAACACACGCGGTACCGGGTACGACTTTGTAAAAACAATAGGAACGGAGATGGTGTCCGGAAGAGCGTTCTCGGCCCGGTTTAAAGACTCGACCAATGTGATCGTAAACGAGGCCGCAGTGAAAGCCATGGGACTGAAAGATCCAATCGGAACAGTGCTTGAATGGGGCGATGACCGGCATACTATTATAGGTGTCATGAAGGATTTTGTAGTGGAATCTGCCTATCGTGACGTAGCTCCTATGCTTTTTTATCCAGATTATCTGGATGATATTTCCGTAATTTTGGTGAGGATAAATCCCTCTCAAAATATCACTTCTTCGGTCGCTAAAATAGATGAAATTGTAAAGCAGTTCAATCCAGCTTATCCCATAGAAAGAACTTTCGTAAATGATGCTTTTGAGACCAAATTTGACGATGAAAAGTTGCTGGGTACCTTGGCCAACTGGTTTGGCGGCTTTGCTGTATTTATTTCCTGTCTTGGCTTGCTGGGCTTGGCGCTATACATGGCAGAACAGCGTAAAAAGGAGATCAGCATCCGAAAGGTACTGGGGGCCAGCACTTACAATATTCTTACACTTTTGAATAAGGATTTCATCAAGCTCGTGGCCATAGCCAATCTAATCGCCTTTCCGCTCGCGTATATTATTATCAATAAGTGGCTCTCAGGCTATGAGTTCAGAATTCAAATTTCCATATTACCGTTTGCCATTGCCATTGCCTTGTCATTGATCATTGCCATTCTTACTGTAAGTGTGCAATCGGTAAAAGTAGCGAAGGCCAACCCCGTTGATGCATTAAAATACGAATAACCTACGATCGCATGCTGAAACTCAATCTGAAAATAGCACTAAGAAACCTTTGGAAGAACAAACTCATCACTACCATAAATGTGGGCGGACTGGCAGTTGCGCTAGCCTCGTTCATATTGATCATCATGTATGCCAATTATGAAACCAGTTTTGATAAGGAAAATCCGAACTACGATAATATTTATATTGTTGGAATCACTTATCCGGAATTTAAAACTTATTACACGGCTGCTCCGTTTGCAAAAGCCATCGAACAAAATTTCCCTGAAGTTGAGTCTGTCGGAATAATAAAAGGGAGTTCTTTTGAACTGGCCATTAAAAATGGCAAAAACACACTTTTTACTAACAACATTTTACAGGCTGATTATGATGCAGCGAAGATCCTCAATATAACACCTGAAGGTGGCCTTATAAAGCCAACTGGTGATGTAGAAAGACTTAGTTATTTGAGTAAAGAAAGCATGAAAACGCTTTTTCCGGATAAAAAAGACAATAAGCCGGAAATGGTTGGATTTGGAGCGAGTAATTTAGGGATCACAGGAATAATAGCTGGCTCGATAAAAAAGAACTTGCATTCAAACTTTACTTTTGATGGTGTTTCTATCGCCAACGAATTAGGCGAAGGTGACAATTATGATATGAATGATTTCTCCATCTATTTACAGGTGAAGCCTGAAACGAATTTGGCGGGTCTCGAGCAAAAAATTACTGATTTATACAGAGTTGAATTATTAAAAGGTAAAACTGGTCAACAATTAATTGATGAAGTAAAAGGTATTTCCACCTTTTTAGATCCACTCTCCAACCTGCATTTAAAACCAAAAGCTGGCAACAACGCACCTTACAAAATATTAATAGCACTTTCTGTTCTGGGAATTTTAATTCTAGTCATCGCTTCTATTAATTTTACCAATTTAAGTATTGCACAGGCAACTAAACGAGCAAAAGAAGTTGGCATCAAAAAAGTACTTGGCGCTTATCGGTTTCAATTAACAACACAGTTTTTGGTCGAGATATTTATGCAATGCTTTGTAGCTACTATTCTAGCCCTGATTTTAGCAGAATTGGTATTGCCGAACTTTAATAATTTGTTTCAAACCCACCTATCAATTTGGCGTATTGATAACGATTTGTCCTGGCAATTACCGTTAATTTTAACCGTAATTACGGTTATTGCTGGTATTTACCCGGCAATGGTTTTATCAGGTTTTAAACCCGCGGTAGTTTTAAAGGGAAATTTCTCTAGCAGTAAACAAAGCTATTGGTTGCGTAATGGATTACTGGTTTTTCAGTTTAGTGTTGCTATAGTATTCATCATTGGTTTATTCATTATCAATTCGCAACTGAAATATATGAGTAAAGAAGATCTCGGTTTTACAGCAAATGAGGTAGTTTACATTAAAAACATCACAATTTTTAACGATCCCGTCAAATTCGAACCAGTTAGAGAAAGGATTCTTAGAATTCCGGGAATTAAATCGGCAACTGTGGCCACTTTTATACCTGGTGGTGAAAATGGAGTGAATAGTTATACCGCCAATGGTTTAAAAGCAAATATTGATTTTGTGGATGTAGATTTCGATTATTTCAAAACCTTGGAGATTAAACTAAAAGAAGGGCGTTTTTTCTCTAATGATTTTAAAACGGATACTGCAAACGCTGCTGTAATAAATGAAAGTGCCGTAGCTAAATACGGGATTAAAAGCCCTATCGGACAAATTATTAGGGGCTGCAATATCGATTATAAAATAATTGGTGTAATTAAAGATTTTAAAACGCAAGGCTTTGAAAATGCCGTTCAACCTACTATTTACGCCATTAAAGACCCTTGTGGTGGTTATAAAATGCAAATCATGCTTAAGATTGAAGAAAATAAAATGGCTGAGGCATTGGCCACATTAAAGGCACAATGGCTTGAAATTAATCCTAAAGATGGCGAAGACTTTAGATATGAATTTTTAGATGAATTGTATGGAAAGCTGTTCAAAAAGCAAGAGCAATTGCAGTCCATGTTTTTTGCTGCGGCTTTGTTAACTATTTTCATTGCCATATTAGGTTTATTCGCCTTTGCAAAATACATTACCAACGGTAGAATTAAGGAAATCGCTGTTCGTAAAATATTAGGAGCAGCTGATGTTCAAATCTTGAAACTAATTAACCGTTCGTTTTTTATTATGGTTGTTTTAGCCAACATTATCTCCTGGCCTGTAGCCTATCTTCTAACTAAAATGTGGCTAGGAACCTTTGCTTACAGAATTGATCTATCACTTTTACCGTTTGTTGCCAGTGCCATAATAACCATTTTATTAACGGTGCTCACGGTAACCGTTCAGGCTGCCAAAGCCGTAAAAGCCAATCCTGTAGATGCCCTTAAATACGAATAAGCTATATGTTCAAACTCAACCTCAAAATCGCACTACGGAACCTTTGGAAACACAAGGGTTATACATTTATTAACTTGACGGGTTTGGCTATAGGTATGGCCAGCTGTATTCTTATTTTCTTGTTTATCCGCTTTCAGTTTAGTTTTGATGAAGACCATAAAAATGAAGACAGGATCTATCGGGTAGTTACCCACTGGAAGTACAATGCTTTTGATGATGTTTCTTCTGGAGTACCGGTTCCTTTCGCTGCCGCCGCAAGAAATGAGATTGCAGGATTTGAAAAAGTAGGTTCCATATTTAAGCGTGGGGGCATCATCCATGTCAACGATCAGAACGGAAAAACAACTATTAAAACGCAGCAGGCAATCTATTATACAGACCCTGATTTTTTTGAAGTTTTTAGCGACATCAAGTGGAAGTACGGAAAGCCTCAACAAGCACTTAGTGCGCCTAATACAGTTGTATTATCTGAAGGCTTCGCCATCAGATTTTTCGGCAATACGGAGCGAGCTATCGGCAAAAATATAACATTGGGTATCAATACAAATTTAGAGGTAACTGGTGTCATACAAGACATGCCTCAAAACAGCAGTTTTCCACTTGGGATCATAGTAAGTTATCAGACTTTTTATGGACGCAATAACAGCAATTGGGATTCTGTAAATTCAAGTTCGTCCTGTTACGTGCTACTGAAGGAAGGGGTAAATCTTGATGACGTACAGGTACAGTTAGATCAATTCAATAGTAAATATTATCCCATTCAGAAGGTCGCCGGAAACCAAAACAATCAGCTTCAGGCACTGAGGGATATCCATTTTAGCACAGCGTATGATAATTTCGGTGAGTCGACAATCGGCAAAAGCGAAGTTTACGGATTAGCGATAATCGGACTGTTCCTGATGCTGACAGCCTGCATCAATTTTATCAACTTAAGCACTGCCCAGTCCGTAAACCGCTCAAAAGAAGTCGGTGTGCGCAAGGTGATGGGCAGTAAACGCAAACAACTTATTGTACAGTTTCTTACAGAAACTTTTGCGCTAAGTTTAATTGCCTTGTTAGTTGCCTGTGTGATCGCTGAGATGGTCATCCCGTCAATGCAAAACTTATTCAACGGCCAAATTGAGTTTAGTCTTTTCAGCCACCCCATTATATTATTATTTATGGCCATTCTGGTTGTCATTGTAGCATTTCTTGCCGGATTTTATCCAGCACTCATTGTCTCGGGGTTCAGTCCTGCATTGGCTATCAAAAACAAAATAAGTTTAAATGGTAAAGGGCTAAGTATCCGAAAGGTGCTGGTTGTATTTCAGTTCTCGATTACAGTAGTACTGATAATAGGGACCTTAGTAATTGTCAGGCAGATGGAATTTGTACAGAAGAAATCCCTAGGGTTTAATCCGAATGCAGTGGCGATGGTAAGTATTCTGGGCGACAGCACAAGCGTCACTAAATTTAATACTTTCAGAGAGCAAGTCTTACCGGTGTCTGGTATAGAATCGATCAGCTTTTGCCAGTCACCTCCATTGTCAGACGATGTAAACGCCACTGATTTTACCTATAACGGGATAAAGAATAAAGATTTTGAGTTAAGAACCGTCAGAGCTGATGAAAATTATTTCAAGGTGTTTGACCTGAAACTAATTGCAGGTAAGATTTTCATGAAAAGCGACACAGCCAATGGCTGCGTAGTAAATGAAACGTTTTTGAAGAAGATAAATGTATCAAATCCTCAGGATGCGATAGGAAAGATGCTAGATGCAAGCGGCAATTTCATGCCCATAACAGGTGTAGTTAAAGATTACAACGATAAATCGTTAAAGGAAGGGATTTCAGGAGTTGCCATATTTCCGGGAAAGAACCAATATTGGAATACAGCTATTAAAATCGACGCAAAAAAGATCATGCCTGCGATGAAAGAAGTAGAAAGAATTTGGAACAGAACTTTTCCGAACGGCATTTATCAGGCAAATTTTGTGAACGATGAGATCAACAGCTATTATGAGGGCGAAAGAATAACCGGGGTTTTGTTTAAGGTTTTTGCAGGTGTCATCATTTTCATTTCATTTATCGGTTTATTTGGCTTAATTTCCTTTGTAGCTACCCAAAGAACCCGCGAAGTAGCTATCAGAAAAGTGTTAGGCGCATCTACAATAGAATTGGTCAAAATGTTGAACGGTTCCTTTTTAATCATGGTTTTCATCGCTAATTTAATTGCCTGGCCACTGGCATACTTGTTTGTGAAAAAATGGCTTGCTGGATTTGCTTATCAAATGGAACTGACTGCGTGGCCTTTCGTGCTGGCAATGTGTATTTCAATGTTAATTACGCTGCTCACCGTCAGTATCCGGTCTTATAAAGCTGCGGTAGCGAATACTATAGATGCCCTTAAATACGAATAACCATGTTTAGACTCCACCTCAAAATTGCTCTTAGAAATCTGCTGAAGCAGAGGAGCTATGCTTTTATCAATGTTTTTGGACTGTCAACAGGCCTGTGTGCCTTCTTCCTCATACTTTTCTATGTGGCGGATGACTTGAGCTACGACCGCTTCCATAAGAATGCAGACCGCATTGTCAGGGTCGTGCAGCGGGCCAGTTGGGAGGGAGGTGCGCTCAATTTGGCGCTTACCTCTTCACCTTTTGCGCCAGCATTGAAGGCAGATTACAAGGAAGTAGAAGAGGCAGCCTGGATCATAGGTGAAGCCGGGGGGCTGTTTAGCTATGGGACACAGCAGATCAAGGCCGGTGACGTATTTTTTACCGATAGCTCATTCCTAAAAGTATTTAGTTACCAGTTTTTGTATGGTGATCCTGAAAATTCACTATCGGCCACGAATTCCATTGTACTGACGGAGAAATTAGCCAGGAAGTTATTTGGTACAGCCGAAAATGCCATGGGCAAAGTGCTGACACTCGATAAAGATCCCGGTGGTACAGTAACTGGTGTAATCGCTGATCTTCCTGAAAATACACATCTTAAGTTTAGCGCTTTGAGGTCAGCACCGCCCAATCAGGTCGGGGCCTGGCAGCAGTTCAACGGATATACCTATTTGCTTTTAGCACCAAATGCTGATTACAAAATGCTAGAGGCCAGATTGCCTGAGTTCTATAAAAAGCACCTAAAGGGTGAGATGGGAGTAGAAGACTATAAAATGTCACTTCAGCCGATCACCAGCATCCACCTTCATTCAGACCTGGACTATGAGGTAGGTACCAATGGTAGTATGAAATACATTTCTATTTTTATTGTAGCGGCCGTCATGATCCTGCTGATTGCGATCATCAATTACATGAACCTCGCTACGGCCCGTGCTTCGGTCAGGGCCAGGGAAGTCGGTGTCCGTAAAGTGGTCGGTGCAGAACGGAAACAGATCATGTTTTCGTTTTGGCTGGAATCTGTGGTGCTGACCCTTATCGCCTGTCTGGTCGCTGCGTTGATGGTAGAATTGCTCATGCCTTATTTTAACCAGTTAGCTGGTAAATCGTTATCTACTTTGAAATACGGATTTCCATTTAGTGTAATGTTCGTCGTTGTTTTTGCATTAGTAGTAGGAACCCTGAGTGGCAGCTACCCCGCATTTTTCCTTTCGGGTTTTTCGGTAATCAACGCGTTAAAAGGTAAAACGGGAACGGTATCCGGTCATGGTATACTAAGAAAAGGGCTGGTGGTCTTTCAGTTTACAATTACTATCGCAATGGTTATTGTTTCCTGGGTGATTTATAATCAGATGCAATATGTAATGACTTCAGATCTCGGTTTTGACAAGCAGCAGGTGCTGACTTTTCATCTGGATGATGAAAACACAAGATTAAAGGTCAGTTCGCTCAAAAATGAACTGCTGCAGAGCCCGCTCATCAAAAAGGTTGGCGTGGCAGGAAATCCAATAGGTAATAATAATATTGGGACCAGTGGATTCTTTTTTGAAACGGATAAAGGCTTTAATCCCTCGACAAATATAGTGCAGGTGTTCATGGCTGATGAAGACCTGCTGCCGGCCATGGGCACAGACATAGTGCAGGGCAGGAACTTTTCTGGACAGCAGAGTTCAGATCAAACCCATGCAATAATAATCAACGAGACCCTGGTCAAAGAGCTGGGCCTTAAAAATCCCATCGGCAAAAGAATGAGGACTACGTACGTCAATGAAAAAGGGCAGCGGGAAGAAAGAACCATTGTAGGGGTCGTCAAAGATTTTCATACCTATTCGCTGCAGCACAAGATTCAGGGAATGCTGCTGTATATGCCGCCGCAGCGGCAGGATCAGGACAACCTGTATGTCCGAATTGATCCTGCCCAGACAAAAGCAGCCCTGCAGTGGATTAAAAAGGTATATGCCCGATTTGACAAAGTTAATCCTGCTGAGTTTCACTTTCTGGACGATAATTTCGCTGCCCGGTACGAGTCGGAACAGAGGCAGGAAAACCTGTTGCTAATTTTTACGCTGCTTGCCATTTCTATTGCGTTGCTAGGCATGTATGGGCTTTCTACCTTTGTTACCAGCCAGCGCACTAAGGAAATAGCCGTCCGACGGGTATTAGGTGCTTCTGCGATGAGCATCATCAACCTCCTGAACAGCGGATTTATGAAGATCACATTGTTAGCGAGCATATTGTCTTGGCCAGTGGCCTACTTCTTCTGCAATCGCTGGCTGCAGGACTTTGCCTACCGCATACAAACACCATTGCTGCCGTTTGTTTTGTCCAGCACATTGTGTATGGCAATGGTATTCCTGACGGTAACTTATAAAACCTGGAAAGCTGCAAAGGCCAATCCGGTAGACGCCCTTAAATACGAATAACACATACAATCATGATAGAACTAAAAGACATTGAAAAATACTATGCCAGCAAGGGCGTAAAAAGCTATATCCTGCGCCATGTATCTACCACGATCAAACAAGGCGAATTTGTATCCATCATGGGTCCCTCAGGTGCAGGAAAATCTACACTTTTAAACATCCTGGGAATGCTGGAAGAGCCGACCTATGGAAGCTATAGCTTTATGGGAGAGGACGTAACAACACTAAATGAGCGCAAGCGAATTGAACTGTACCGCAACCACATAGGCTTTGTATTTCAGGCATATCACCTGATAGACGAGATGACGGTTGAAGAAAATATCGAAGCACCCCTGCTATACAAAAAAGTGCCTGGTGCAGAGCGGAGGAGCAGAGTAGCCGATATCCTCGACCGCTTTAATATGGTGGCCAAAAAAGACTTGTTTCCTAATCAGCTCAGTGGCGGACAGCAGCAGTTAGTCGGCATAGCCCGCGCACTTGTAGCCCAGCCATCCATCATCCTGGCCGATGAACCTACCGGAAATCTGCAGTCTGCACAGGCCCTGCAGATCATGGAACTGTTCAAAAAACTCAACGAAGAAGAAGGGATTACCATTATCCAGGTTACCCACTCAGAAGTAAACGCTGCTTACGGCAGCCGCATTTTGCACCTGCTGGACGGTGTGATCAAAGAAGACGTAAACTTATAAAAACGGCTAGTTAATGTTTAAACTTAACCTGAAGATCGCTTTTCGCAACCTTTATAAAAATAAAGTGTATACAGCTATTAATGTTGCCGGATTAGCTCTCGGCTTAGGTGGATTTATTTTTATACTGCTGTACATCAATTATGAGAAGAGTTATGATACCTGGGATAAAGACCTCGATAAAGTTTATCAGGTGCAGGAACTTGACCTGTTTTCACTAAAAGAGGGAAAAGCTGAATGGTGGGGGGAATCTGACGGGAGGCTGATGGAAATGATGAAGACCAGTTTACCGAATGTTGCAGCGGTGACCCGGGTATTCGAATCCGGACGGGAAGAAGCCCTTGTCATTGACGATAGAGCGCCTTTTTTTATCAATAATATTCACAAAACTGATAGCGCTTTCTTCTCTGTATTTCCCTATAAATTTCTGTATGGGAACCCAGCTACGTCGCTGAAAAATTTAAATGATATGGTAGTCACTGAAGATTTTGCAAGGAAATATTTCGGAGATACCAATCCCGTCGGTAAGGTAGTCAAACTAACATCTCAGTCCTGGGTAACCCCCACGACTCCATACACCATTACTGGCGTAATTGCAAAACCGGAAACTCCCAGTGTTTTTGAGCTCAGCGTGCTCATTCACGCTCCGGTTTACAAGTTTCAGGATCAGATTCTTTCGTTTTGGCCTACTTATGTCAAATTTAACAGTATCCAGAGCGAGAAAGAGATCAGTCAGTCACTTCAGAAAATCTATGAACCCTTTCGGGCTGCTATGCTAAAAAAATGGAAATGGTCACCTGCTGAATATCTAAAAAATGGAAATAAACCTGCCGTGAGGCTAAAGTCTTTTTATAGTGTACATCAGTATCCTTTACAGCAGGAAGACTGGTTTACACTATTAAAACCGATCTTGCTACTGTCTTCCTTGCTGCTGCTCATCTCTATTATCAATTTCATCAATATGTTCACCGCTCAGGCTGTATCAAGAGCCAAAGAAGTGGGAATCAGGAAAGTGACAGGCGCGACCAGGGCATCCCTCATCAAGCAATTTCTGGTGGAAACAGCGCTTCAGTGTTTTTGTGCATTGATATTGGGGATTGTCCTTCTCGAACTCTTTCTTCCTTATTTAAACAAAGAGTTTTCACTTTCATTGTCCATTACTGGTAGCTTCAATATTGGTCTGGTTAGCCTGCAACTGATTGTTCTGGTAACACTGATTACATTGCTCGCAGGGATCTACCCCGCAGTATTCCTCTCTTCCTACAGTCCTCATCACGTATTGAAAGGCAATTTTTCCCATGGAAAGAAAGGATCGAAATTAAGGGTAATACTGGTTGGATTGCAGTTTGTCATCGCAGTAGGTTTCTTCATTGGTATCATGATTGTTTCTGGTCAGATCAAATATATGGAGTCAAGAGATCCAGGATTTGATCCCACGGGGGTTATTTACCTCCATGTGCCAATGATCAAGATCCATGCTGATCGTGTAAGGAATATAGATGGTGTTAAATATTTTGGGGTCAACAATGGGAATGTTCACAGGAATCCGAAGCTGACTGCGAATTATAAATACAATAATGAGGTAAAGGAACTGGCAACCGTATTTGTAAATATCGATGGCTTGCAGACTGTTGGAGCCAAATTACTTAGTGGAAGGTTCTTCGACAGGGATTATAAACAGGATACTTCCAGCACTGTGATCATAAATGAGGGCCTCGAAAAGCTGTACGGTGGAAACATGACGGGCAAATACATCACTTATAAAAATGATAGTGTGCGGGTTCAGGTAGTCGGTGTTATCAAAGATATACAGGTAGCTGGTTTTGATAAAGTGTCACCTCCAACTATCTATACCGCATCTAAATTTAATGCCACCTGGTACCCAAATGAGGAATTTATCAATCTGATAAGGTATGAACATAGAAAGGAAAAGCAGGTATTGGCTGACCTTACAAAGCTCTGGAAAGAGATTTCTCCTCAATATCCGTTGAGCTTCACTTTTCTTGAACATGATTTTAAGAAATTGTTTATTGCCCATGAGCGTTTTAAGCAGATGGTAAAGCTGTTTTCTTTTTTATCGATCTCACTTTCTATGATCGGTTTGTTTTCCCTGGCAGCTTTCATGACCCGCCAGCGGACTAAGGAAATTGCCATCAGAAAGGTATTGGGGGCAGACGATAAGGATATATTCTTCCTGCTCAATAAAAGCTACCTCTGGCTGATGGTTGGTGCTAATGTCATAGCCTGGCCATTGATCTATATTGCTGTGCAGCATTGGTTGGCGGGTTTTGCCTATCGTATAGAAATGCCTGTCCTGCCATTTTTAATGGCGTTTATTGTTTCTATTCTAGCCACAGCTCTTACTGTTAGTGTTCAGGTGAGAAATGCCGTCAAATCTAACCCTGTACAAGCCCTTAAATATGAATGATAAATAATTGAAAAGATGTTCAGAATCAACCTTAAAATTGCTTTTCGCAACCTCGTTAAGAACAGGGTATATGCGGCCATTAATATCTGCGGACTGGCCATAGGTCTTACTGCATTTATATTGTTGCTATTGTACATCAATCACGAAAACAGCTATGATAGGTGGTCTCCGGAATTGAACAGGGTGTATCAGTTGCGGGAAAGGCATGATTTCTTTACACCAGATAATAAGCAATACTGGCAGGAAGTGAATGACTCCAAGGTAGCCGCCCTTGTCAGGGAAAATATACCTCAGTTCAAATACGTAACCAAGGTAGACAATACCTGGGGGAGCGGATCTTCCATAAAGGCCGGAAGCTCAGATCCTGTCATGATGGATTATATCCGCGATGCGGACTCTTCTTTTTTTAAGGTCTTTGATTATCAGTTTTTACAGGGTGACCCAGTCACTGCGCTAAATCAACCTAATTCCATTGTTTTGAAACAGCGTACTGCGATTCAATTATTTGGTACAGACCAGGTGTTGGGTAAGGAAGTTAAAATAGTAATGTGGCGTACTGACAAAGGAACACCGATGAAAATTACGGGTATAGTAGCAGAGCCGGATATGCCAGAGAGTCTGCTTTTTGATGCCATTATGCATACTGGAGAGAAAGACAAGGATCCTATTAACTATACCAACTTTTGCCGGGTATACGCCCTGGCAGGATCAGACATAGATACGGCGGCTGTGAATGCCTTGTTGCAAAAGACCTATGTGGATTTTAAGAAGTCTTCCTTTGTACAGCGTAAAATCAGCTTTACTGATGTGTATAAAACAGGGAAAACTCCCGGATTAAAGGCGATACCCCTTAAGGAGGTGCATGCAAGTCCTCCTTTCGATATCAGCTGGACCGATCAGATCAAACCCGTTATTGCGCTCTCTGTATTTCTGTTGTTAATATCTGTCATCAATTTTGTAAACCTGGCCACTGCGCAATCTGCACAGCGGGCAAGGGAAGTTGGGGTCAGAAAAGTACTTGGCGCTTTTAAAAAGCAGTTAATGGTCCAGTTTCTGCTGGAGTCAGCCATCCAGTGCTTGTTTGCGTTGTTTCTCAGCATTGCCCTTGTAGAGTTACTGCTCCCCATGTTCAATACTTATTTTGAAATCAATCTAAGCTTCTGGTACAGTCATCAGCTTTTGGGTATCCTGACACAATTGGCTGCTGTTTTTATCACCATTACCCTGCTTGCGGGGCTATATCCGGCAGTTGTCCTGACAAATTATCAGCCGGTAGCTGTATTGAAAGGAAATTATCAACACGGATTTAAGGGAGTGAGACTTAGAAACGGACTGGTTATTCTACAGTTTATGATTGCTGTGATCCTCATGATCAGTATTGGGGTTATGAAACTGCAAACAAGTTATATGGCAGACAAAAATCTGGGTTATAACAAAGCACAGCTGATTAATATCAATACCAATTACGATGAGGGTTTTGTAAATCACATCAGACGTTTGCCCGGTGTTCAATATGTGGCCTCTACTACCCAGGTAATGGGTAATGTATTCAACATGCCTGAAGAGATCAGTTATCAAAACCAAAATTATAACATGAATACCGTTACCGTAACCATGGATGCTTTACCAGCATTAGGAGTCGAGGTAGTCAACGGAAGGATGTTTTCTGCAAAGTACGGCCAGGATACTGTAAATACGGTGGTATTAAACCAAACTGCGGCAAATCTGCTGGGCAAAAATATAATCGCTAAAAGTTACGATGTAAAAAGTGAAAATGAAAAATACACCTTTCAGATCGTAGGAATCATTAAAGACTACCACAACGAAGGCTTTGACAAAGCAGTATTGCCTACCATTTATAAGGTAACTATGCTTGGGGGAACATCCAGTACCAATAACCTGCTGGTCAGGTTCAATACAGTAAACTATCAACCCGTTATTAAAGCTATTGAAAAAGAGTGGAGGGCACTTTATCCTGATTTCCCCATGATTTATACCAGTGCAGAAGATACTTTTCAACAACAGTTAAAGTCAAGCCACAGGCTAGTGCAGATGATTTTCCTGTTTAGCATAGTCTCGGTAGCCTTGTCACTGCTCGGTTTATTTGCCCTGTCTGCTTTTATGGCCGAACGGAAAATTAAAGAAATAGCCATTCGCAAGATAATGGGAGCCACTGACTTTCAGGTGATCAATATGCTCAACCGCTCATTTTTAATTCTGGTGGCTTTGGCCAACCTGGTAAGCTGGCCAATAGCTTATGTCCTGATCAATAAATGGTTGCAGGGTTTTGCTTACCGCATCGACATGCCTTTTATGCCTTTCCTGATGGCAACCTTTATGTCGATGATCGTTTCCATCCTGACAATTACAATTAGGGCCAGAAAAGCAGCAGTCAGCAATCCTGTTGAAGCATTAAAGTATGAATAGATTACCTTTGTGTCATGCAGCGCAGTTTTACCGATCAGCTAGGTCAGCAAATCACCATCACCTATCCACCTAAACGGATCATTTCACTGGTGCCTTCGCAGACTGAGCTGCTCTTTGACCTGGGACTGGACAAAGAAGTCATTGGGCTGACCAAATTCTGCATTCATCCGATAGAGAAATTTGCAGCGCGGACCAAGGTAGGAGGGACTAAGAAGTTAAACCTTGAGCTGATTCGCTCCTTGCAGCCTGACCTGATCATCGGCAATAAGGAAGAGAATCAGCGCGAACAGATCGAAGAACTTATGCAGGAGTTTCCGGTATGGATGAGTGATATTTATACACTGGAGGATGCTAAGCAAACGATTTTACAGATCGGCGAACTGGTTGACCGCTCGCCTGAGGCTGCTTATTTAAACCACCTGATCACCGCAGGTTTCAATGACCTGCAAACACTGGCTGTACAAAACGGACTAAACAAAAAAGTAGCCTACCTGATCTGGAAAGACCCGTACATGCTTGCCGGCAGGGACACCTTCATAGATAATATATTGGCTTTAAATGGCCTTAGCAATGTAGTTAAGGAGAAAAGATACCCTGAAATTGCATTAAATGAGCTGAACGGATTAAAGCCTGATCTGGTATTTCTTTCTTCAGAACCCTATCCTTTTAAAGAAAAGCACCTTCAAGAAATCGAGTCGATATTACCTGATGCCAAAGTAGTGATTGTAGACGGAGAAATGTTCTCCTGGTATGGCAGCAGATTGGTAAAAGCTGTTCAGTATCTTTTTCAGTTGCAAAAGGATCTGTATTAAAAAAGGAGGGCATTGCCCTCCTTCATACTATTTCAGTTCTGCAATCGCCGCATCGATATAAGTAATACTCTCCTGGTCAGCTGAGCGCAATTGCTTAAGCTGAGAAAGGAAGTTTGTGATGAACTTATCTGCCCCATACTGCTTATACTTTAGTCCAATTGCCTTCAGTGCATCTATCCCTTTTTTCACCTGCGCCTTATCAGTTAGTTTTCCTAGTGTCACTATATACGCAGGGATTAAATTGATTTGTTCCTGTGGGCCCAATGCGGAAAATTTATCGGTTACAAACGGAAGCTCTTTTTCAGAACCATATTTGGCGTAAACATTTACAATGGCTGTAGTAAGCGCTTTGCGGTTGTCTTTTTCCAAACCTTTTGCAGTAGCCAATGCCTCCGCAGCAGGTAACAGTTCAGCTAAGGCCATCAAAGACGCACCCTGTACCGCATATGACCTGCTTTCCAGTCCTTTCTTAAACATGGACAGGTCTTCCTGGTTTTTAGCAGCAGCCACCATGGTGATGGCCTGTGCCTGTACCAAAGTATTCACATCGGCAACTGCCATCTTTTTAATTGCCGGCATTAGCGAAGCAAGTAGCGCTTTATTAGCAGGATCTATGGACTGCATGGCATTTAACCTGATTCCGTAATATTTATCATTCAGTGCAGCAGTTAGGATCTGCAAAGAAACAGCCTCTGTCTGCGCCTTCGACGCTGCGGCTACCGCTTCCAGTCTGTCCAGGTATAGCGGCGCATTGGTGTACTGAAAAGCAAATTCAGCCAAAGATTTATTGTCCGTTTTTTCCGCCAGCAATACTTTGTCTGCATCCACATTGACTAAATCAGGTTTAGTGGGACTTAAAAAACTAAATGTCTGCACAGAATCTTTCATGATAATCTGGTGGCGTTGCTTATTGGTGCCTACATATACATCTACTGCCATCGGCAGGGTAAACAAATTACCTCCCTGGGTCTGCTTTATCGTTACTTTTTGTGTTTTCGTAGCGGCATCCCATGCATAATCAATACTCAATACAGGGTGTCCTGAGTTAAAATACCACTGGTTAAAGAACCAGTTCAGGTCCTTTCCGCTCGCCTCCTCCATCGCCAGGCGCAACTGGTGGGCCTCGCCATTTTTAAAGGCATTTTGCTTCAGGTAAAGGTTCAGCCCTTTATAAAATACCTGCTCGCCCAGGTAATTGCGCATCATATTGAGAATCCTTCCGCCTTTTTGATAAGAAACCAGGTCAAACATCTCCTCCTTATCTGCGTAATGAAAGCGTACCAGGTTTTTGAGCGCGTCATCTTTAGTGCCCAGGTAATTGGCCATGTCCTCATAGTTGTGCGCATCACCGGCATCTTTGCCATACTTATATTCTGCCCACATTACCTCACTGAAGTTAGCAAACGACTCATTTACGGTAAGGTTGCTCCAGCTTTCAGCAGTTACATAATCACCAAACCAATGGTGGAACAGCTCATGTGCAATGGTACTTTCGGCCTGTCCGAAATACTCGTCCAATACCTCTCTGTCGGTACGCTGCACATATTCACCATGCAGGGTAGCTGTGGTGTTTTCCATCGCACCGCTCACAAAATCACGCACCACAATCTGACTGTATTTAATCCATGGATAGTCAATGCCCAGTTTTTCGGAATAGAAGGTCATCATTTCCGGTGTAAGTCCGAAACTATGCTTCGCAAAAGGGGCGTAGGCAGGCTCCAGGTAATAACTAACTTCCCGATCTTTCCATTTGTCCTTATACACTTTAAAATCGCCCACTGCCATCATAAACAAATATGGTGCATGCGGTAAATCCATTTTCCAGGTATCGGTACGCGTACCGTCTGTACCCTTCAGTTGCGTTACCAGTTTGCCGTTAGACAAGGTCACATATTTAGCCGGAACGGTAATGCTGATCTCAGAAGTGGTTTTCTGGTTAGGCCTGTCAATAGTAGGGAACCATACCGAAGAAGCTTCAGTCTCACCCTGTGTCCAGATCTGCACCGGCTTATCTTTATCGGTGCCATCCGGATTGATGAAATAGAGTCCCTTTGCATCGGTTATCGCAGCGCTACCCTTCACTTTTAGCTCATCAGGTTTGGCAGTATAGTCGATAAAAATGGTGTATGATTGCCCCGGCAAAAATTTCTTGCCCAGTTTAATTTTCAGCTGTTGCTGATCATACTCATACTTTAAAGTCTGAAGTGTTTTTCCGTTTACCAGTGATACATTACGGATGTCCATTCCTTTGGCATCCAGCGTCAGTGAGTCTGTAGGATAGGCATAAGGCTTTAACGTCACCCATTCTTTACCGATCAGCTGCCTTTTTGCATAGTCAAACTTCACACTCAGTTTGGTATGCACCAGCGCATTTATTTTAGTTGCAGAAGCTTGGTATATCGCATCAGTTTTGGCTACCGCGATGTTTTCAGTCTGTGCCCGGAGGCTATTGGCTGCGAGCACTACCGTCAGTCCCGCGCAGATGGATATTCTAAATAAGTCTTTCATTTAAGTTAGCTATGAGGGGCTAAATGTACATAAATCAAATAAATAATAAAATTTCCAGGGTCATTCAGCTAGTTAAAAAACGTTAAACCATCGTGCTGCAAATAACTTATTTGTATTATTGTGTGGATGAATAAGCATTCAGACAACCGGCCATGAAAGCAATCGTTAAAATCTTAACATTATTTACCTCATTGCTGCCTGCTTTTGCAAATGCGCAAACAAATGCTAAACAGGCGAACACTCAACAAAAAGAATCAATGACCTATCCTGCTACAAAACAAGAAAACATAAGCGATAACTACTTTGGAACTACCGTAAACGATCCTTACAGATGGCTGGAAGACGACCGCTCTGAAGCTACCAAAGGATGGGTTGTGGCCCAGAACACGGTTACCCAAAATTACCTTTCTCAGATTCCTTTTCGCAAGGCGATCAAAGAGCGCCTTACCCGGCTCATGAATTATGAAAAGTTCTCACAGCCATTTAAAGAAGGCGGTTATACCTATTTCTACAGAAACTCAGGACTGCAAAATCAGAGCTTGCTTTACCGCCAGAAGGATGGAGCTGAGGCCGAGGTATTTCTTGATCCAAATACCTTTTCTAAAGATGCAACTACCTCATTGGCAGACATCAGCTTCTCCAAAGATGGCAGCCTCGTTGCCTATCAGTTATCAACTGGGGGATCGGACTGGACGAATGTTGTAGTCATGAAAGCAGCAGACAAGTCCATCATAGGTGATACGCTTACAGACATCAAATTTTCCGGCATCGCCTGGCAGGGCAATGAAGGCTTCTACTACAGCACCTATGACAAGCCTGCACAAGGTAGCCAGTTATCCGGCAAAACTGAGCACCATAAGCTGTACTTCCACAAACTGGGCACTGCCCAGAAAGATGATCAGCTAATCTTTGGAGGTGAAATCACGCCGAGAAGGTATATTGGCGCAGGCCTTACCGAAGATGAACGCTACCTGATCATTTCTGCAGCCAAGTCGACCTCGGGTAATGAGCTTTACCTAAAAGACCTTTCGGTGCCTAACTCAGCCATTGTAACAGTTGTCGATAATTTCGACCAAAATAACAACATCGTCACCAATGTGGGCAGTAAGCTCTACATATATACCAGTTTAAATGCGCGAAACGGGCGCATCATCACAGTAGATGCCGCTAATCCGAAGCCGGAGAACTGGAAAGAACTGATTAAGGAAACAGAGAACGTGCTAAACCCATCCACAGCCGGAGGGAAGCTGTTCGCCAACTATATCAAAGATGCTGTCTCTATGGTGCAGCAATATGATATGGAAGGTAAACTGGAGCATGAGATTCAGCTCCCTGAGATAGGGACTGCCATTGGGTTTTCGGGTAAAAAGGACGATAAGGAACTTTTTTATACGTTTACTTCTTATGTTTATCCCCCTACGATCTTTAAATACGATATAGCTGCAGGTAAATCTGAAGTATACAAAAAGCCGGGTGTAGATTTCGACCCTACTCTGTATGAATCTAAACAGGTGTTTTATAAATCCAAAGATGGCACGAAAATCCCGATGATCATCACGTATAAAAAGGGCTTGAAACTCAATGCCAAAAATCCGACCGTCCTGTATGGTTATGGAGGTTTTAATATAAGCCTGACCCCGGCCTTCAGCACTTCGGTGGTCGTTTTACTGGAGCAAGGTGGCGTCTACGCAGTAGCCAACCTGCGCGGTGGTGGCGAGTATGGAGAAAAGTGGCATACGGCAGGCACCAAAATGAAGAAGCAAAACGTATTTGATGATTTTATCGCCGCGGCAGAATACCTGGTTAAAAGAAAATATACCTCCAAAGACTACCTGGCCATATCAGGCGGCTCCAATGGCGGCCTGCTGGTCGGTGCTGTCATGGCCCAGCGACCGGAACTGTTTAAAGTAGCCATGCCGGCAGTAGGAGTGATGGACATGCTACGCTACCATAAGTTTACCGCAGGTGCGGGATGGGCGTACGATTATGGTACATCAGAAGATTCCAAAGAAATGTTTGCCTATCTATATAAATATTCTCCGGTACATGCATTAAAAAGTGGGGTTGCTTATCCGGCTACACTGGTGACTACCGCCGATCATGACGACCGGGTGGTACCGGCGCATTCCTTTAAATTTGCGGCGACCCTGCAAAAGCAGCAAGCAGGCAATGCCCCTGTGCTGATCAGGATAGAAACCAACGCAGGTCATGGTGCAGGAAAGCCCACCGATAAGGCTATTGAAGAGGTGGCCGACCGATGGGCGTTCATGCTGTACAATATGGGCTTATCTTATCAATGATTTTTTAGTTATCCGGGAGTTTCATGGGTATCTTTTGTTATGTATTTTCTTTAGTAGAAAATACATCGTATACCGCAAGTATGTAACAGGAATCTAGTTGGGATATTAGAGGGGATTCATACGGAATGAATAGGGACTTTCCCCCTGTTATCTCCCTATAATGTCCCTATAAAGTCCCTATTAAACCCCTATTATCTCAAAACACAGTCAAAACTGTTCCAAGGCTTTTTCCATTTCATTTTCGTAAGTCTTTTCGATGGTGGGAGGGTTATTCAGTGCGGCTTTTTTCGCTCAAAGAAGAAGCCTTTATTAATTCAGCGCCTGATAAGTGAGTGCCCTGAACCTTTCTGTCACATTACCATGTGAGGAACTCTGCAACTGACGGTAGAAGAGCAGTACCATTTTTTCCTTTGGATCTACCCAGTAAGAAGTGGAAAATGCACCACCCCAGCTAAAAGTGCCTGCTTGCGCGGGTGTGTTGGCACTCCCTTTTTCAGTGACTATACCAAAACCCAGGCCAAATTTATCATCGCCCAGGCTCAGGTCGCCGATCTGGTTCATCGTCATCATCCTTACCGTATTGCGGCCGAGCAACCTTACGCCATTGTATTCGCCACCGTTCAAAAGCATTTGCAGAAATATTGCGTAGTCCATGATTGGCGCACTAAGACCTCCGCCACCGGAATAGTAGGTGCTGCCGATCAGGGGATAATTTGATGCCGTAGGGGTGCCAAAGATCTTGTTGCCTCCTTTGATGAGCTTTCCCTGCTGGTCCTCAGTATACATATTTACCAGTTGGTCAGATTTACTTTCAGGTACGGAGAAATAGGTACTGTTCATTCCCATTGGTTGAAATATGCGGGTTTTGAAGAACTGATCGAGGCTCATGCCTGAAACCACTTCCACTATGCATCCTAGCAGGTCGGTATTGAGTCCGTAGGTCCAGCGCTGTCCGGGCTGATGCATGAGGGGCAGTTTGCCCAGGCGTGTCATTGCTTCCAGCAGTGTTCCTTCTTTTACGCCTAGTCCGGCAGTGATGTTACTTTTGGCATAAATGGCATTTGCCTCCGGCGATCCGATTTGTGCATAGCCCAGTCCGGAGGTATGGGTCAGCAGGTCTTTGATGGTGATCTCCCTTGCGGCCGGAAGGGTAGTATAGGTTGTGTCTTTTGCTTCGAATTTATCCAGTACCGTAGGTTTGCTGAATGAGGGAATGAATTTAGATACCCGGTCGTTAAGCAATAGTTTTCCATCATCAAACAACATCATGATGGCTACGCTGGTGATGGCTTTGGTCTGTGAGGCAATCCGGAAGATGCCTTCTTTGGGCATTTTTTGCTTTGCTTCTATATCATTATAGCCTACACCGTTGTAATAAGCAATCTTTCCATTTCTGATGACAAGAGCTACCGCGCCGTTCATCCAGCCCTTGTCTGTCCATTCTTTCATTGCGTTGTCAAGTTTGGTAAGTCTTTGGGCTGAAAAGCCCGCGACTTCCGGTGTTCCGGCTGTAATGGTTGTACTTAGATGCTGAGCGATGGCAGCGTAACCTACAGTAAGATTAAGCAGCAGACAAAGGAGAAGGTTTTTATTGCACATATTTTGAACGCATTTCCTACTAAGTTGCGCAATAATAATCAATATTAAAAGTGTGTATAAAGCGATAATAGCTAATTGGTAGGAGACCTTTACCCAAAGCGTTTAAAGGAGATTACGGGGCAATATAATTTTATTTTAAATTAATATTTGGAATTTCAAATAATAACAATATTTTTATCAAATCCAAATATATTGCCAATTGTATAAACAACGTTACAAAAGAATCTATGCCACACATTCCTTTAGAAAGCCATTTGCCCGGGATAACGGGTTTGCTGGAATACAGTAAAGCCACCGCACAGCCCATTCGTGACCTTACCCAATTCCTGCTCCGCGGACCGTCTTCCCTTACAGAAGCTGAGCGCGAGCTGATTGCAACGGTAGTTTCGCATGGCAATGAATGTACTTTTTGTACTACTGCCCATACTGCAGCGGCAGATTTGCTGGCGGGGGAGGCTATTACGGCGCAAAAAGTAAAGGAGAATATTGAAACCGCGCCTGTGAGTGAAAAAATGAAAGCGCTACTGCACATTGCTGCCCTGACCAGGCAGAGTGGTAAAAGCGTCAGTGAAGAGGCGATAGCCCGCGCGAAATCAGCAGGGGCTACGGATGTAGAGATCCATGATACAGTGTTGATTGCCGCCCTTTTTTGTCTGTATAACCGCTATGTAGATGGCATGGGAACTGCATTACCGGCTGATCCGGCATATTATGGAGTGCTAGCCGAACGGCTGGTAAATCATGGATATACCCGGTTGCCTCAGGGGTATGAGCACCTGAAGAAATAAAAACCAAGAACAAACAAACCATATATAAACCAAACCAACAAACATGCGTAAACTTTTATTTTTTATTTTACTGTTTTGCACAGTAAACCTGGTAGCACAGGATGTTAAAATTTCGGGAACTGTGACTGCTGCCGACGGTAGCGCAGCACTGGGTAGCGCCAGTATCAAGGTCAAAGACAAAGTAGTGGGTACCACTACCAATTCCAAAGGGAATTTTACCCTGAATTTTAATGGAAAACTGCCATTTATCATCGTTATCTCAGCCGTAGGCTATGAAACACAGGAGGTAGAAATTACTTCAGCATCTCAAAATGTATCGGCAGTACTCGTGACTAAATCGATTATGCTAAACGAGGTGGTGTCTTCAGCAGCCAGGGTAAATGAAAGTATTTTGCAATCACCCGTAAGTGTTGAAAAGATGTCCCTAAAAGCCATCAAGGAAAATCCTTCTTTTACTTTTTACGATGGGCTGCAAAGCCTGAAGGGGATGGAGGCGGTGACGAGCAGTATCACCTACAAACAGGTAAATACCCGCGGATTTAATACTACCGGAAATTCAAGGTTTCTGCAATTGGTAGATGGAGTGGATAATCAGACTCCGGGACTTAACTTCTCTGTTGGTAACCTGTTTGGAGCTTCAGATATGGATATCGAATCGGCCGAGGTAATTCCGGGTGCTGCTTCAGCGCTATATGGTCCGGTGGCATTTAACGGATTATTGAGTGTGAAGACTAAAGATCCTTTTACACATCAGGGTTTGTCAGTACAGGTTAAAACCGGGTTCAATCATATTGGGGAAAGCTTTGAAGATCCAAAAAGTATCAATGATTTTGCATTGCGATACGCTAAATCGTTTAATGATCGCTTTGCATTTAAGATCAATGCTTCGTATTTGAAAGGTACAGACTGGTATGCAAATGATTTTACTGATGTGAGTGGCATAACCGCGGATGCACAAAAAGGGCCTAATAACCCAACGAGAGATGCACTGAACATTTATGGGGATGAGGTTACAAAAAACCTGGAGGGCACCATTGGGGTAGTTTCCCGTACTGGCTATGAGGAAAAGGACCTGATGAATTACGGTGTCTATAGTTTAAAATTAAATGGGGCCCTGCACTACCGCTTGAGCGACAATATAGAAGCAATATACCAGTATAATTTTGGTCGTGGTACCGCCAGTTATACAGGTAGCAGTCGCTTTGATCTTAACAATTTTGTATTGCAGACGCATCGGGTTGAGCTGAAGGGTAGCAAGTTCTTCTTGCGCAGCTATGTAGTCAGCGAGAACTCTCATGACTCTTATAACACACGTTCTCTTGCACAGTTCATTAACAGGGATTGGGTTAAAGACCTAAGCGGAAATACTGTAGCGCCTAATCAGGCTGATGCGACTTGGTTTGCACGCTATAAAGCGGCTTTTTTAGGTAGCGCTAATGGGGTAACACCTAATAGCCATTCTGCTGCACGTACTTTTGCTGATCAGGGCAGGTTTTTGCCTGGTACAGATGCATTTGAAAAAGCCAAGGATGCTTCCATCCACAATTATGGGTTAAGTGGTGCCGGTGTATTTAGTAATAGTAAATTTTATCATACAGACGGACAGTATGATTTTTCAAGCGCTGTGAAAGTGGTTGAGTTATTGGCCGGCGGTAGTTTCCGTAACTACAAGATGTTTACCAATGGAAGTCTTTTTGACGATAAAGAAAACAAGATTGGTATTAAAGAATATGGTGCTTTTGTTCAGGCCAGTAAAAAGTTGCTGGATGATAAGTTGAAATTGAGTGCCTCTATCCGCTATGATAAGAATGAGAATTTTGATGGTAACTTTACACCTCGCTTTTCAGGTGTGTATACTTTGGCGAAATCTCATAACTTCAGAGCATCTTATCAAACTGGATTTAGAAATCCAACTCCTGTGGATCAATTTATTAAGCTTAACGTAGGCCCTATTACGATATTAGGTGGTGCGCCAGCCAATAGTGCGGGTATGAATGTATATGAAAATTCATTTACAGCAGCCTCAGCAGGTGCATTTTTCCCTGCTGTAGGAGCGGCTATTGGTGGCGGTATGACACCACAACAAGCGATAGCTGCAAATAAGGATATCCTTGTAAAGTCTAACGTTGCTTATGTCAAACCTGAGCAACAAAAAGCTTTTGAGGTCGGCTATAAAGGTCTGATTAACGATAGAGTTTTGGTTGATTTAAATTATTATCACAGTTCGTATACAGATTTCTTACTGAGCACTGTTGTGATGAGACCGGCTAGTCCGGTCCTGGGAACAGATGGAAAGGTCAATCCTGCAGCTGCAGCTGATATATTCGCACAACAACCACAAACGGTAAGCGTTTTTCAATTGTACACTAACGCCACAGACGAGGTGTCTGCTCAAGGTCTAAGCGCCGGGATCACTTACTTATTGGATAAAGGCTATGTACTTGGTGGTAACGCGACTTTGTCTGACTTTAATATTGGCGAAGCCAATATTAATAATATAGCCCAATTCAATACCCCAAAATACAGCACCAACGTAACCTTTGGCAATGCCAACGCAGTCAAAGATTTCGGGTTTAACCTGGCTTGGCACTGGCAGAGCGCGTTTAAGTGGTATGGTACATTCAATGGTCTAAGACCTGGAACGATCGAAGCTTATTCGATGGTAGATGCACAGATCAATAAAAAACTGCCTCGCTACAACACTACAATCAAACTGGGAGGAAGCAACATCTTTAACAAAAGGATTATGCAATCGTACGGATCCCCAAGAATAGGTGCTATCTATTATGTAGCGCTTGTGTTTGAGAACCCGCTTAAATAGTAATGCCTGATCTAATTAATTTTTAAGGAAGCTAATTAAAATAAAAATGAGTAGTGTAGCAAATATAGAAGTGGCCGAAGATGCCTCAAAAATAAATAATACTTATCTGGCCTTGTTGTTTGCACTGTGTTTTGTAACGAGTGCCCTTGGCGGAACGGTATCTACGCTCATGTCTGTATATCTCCCTGTGGTCGTAAAAGACCTGCAGGGAGATCTTGGCCCGCAGGAGCTCAATTCTGTAAGCGGATTTATCAATGCGCTGTTCATATTTGGCTGGGCCTTTGGAGGTTTTAGCTGGGGACTGATCAGCGATAGGATCGGGCGGAAAAGTGCGCTGCTGTATGCTATGGTCTGTTATGGTGTATTTACTTTTATGACGGGACTGATGCCTAGCTGGATGGGTGTGGTGATGTGCCGCTTTATGAGCGGATTTGGGGTAGGAGGAGTGCTGGTGGTGTCATTTACCTTGCTGAGCGAGGTATGGCCTAAGAAAAGTAAAGCGGTGGTGACTGGCATCTTGTCTATTGCCTTTCCGGTAGGGATATTTTCGGCAGGACTGATCAACTTTGTAGTATCCTCCTGGAGAGAAGGTTTTTTTGTAGGAGCTGTGCCTGTGGTATTGGCGTTGGTGGGTATGGTTGTGATTAAAGAATCAGACCAGTGGCTGGAGCATCGCAGAGAAAAAGCAAGCGGCCATAAAAAGCCCGTATGGCATTCATCAGAAAACAGGAGAGAATTATTGGTAGGCTCGCTGATGTTCGGTACGATGCTGATCGGCCTTTGGGCCATCTTCTCCTGGTTGCCCACCTGGGTGCAAAGCCTGATACCGGGTGATGCGCAGAAGGAGCGTGGCCTCAGTATGATGTGTATGGGTATGGGCGGTCTGGCGGGTGGCTTTTTCTCAGGCTGGGTAGTCAATCTGATCGGTACCCGTAAGGCAATGCTGCTGAGTTTTGCCGTATGTTCGGTGATGTCGTTTTTGTTGTTTAAATTGAATACCACCTTTTCACCATTGGTGTTTGTTGAGATTGGGTTGCTGGCTATATTTTTTGGGATAAGTCAGGGTGCCCTATCGTCGTTTATCCCTCAGTTGTTCCATACTGGTATCAGGGCTACTGCTACTGGCTTTTGCTTTAACATCGGCAGACTGTTTACCGGAACTGCGGTATTGTTCATCGGCGTGCTGGTAGCAAAATTGGGTGGCTATGGCAATGCGATTTTCATATTCTCTACTGTGTTTTTGGTAGGTTTTGTAGTGGTATTATTTGTAAAAGAAAGAAAAGTTTAACATTATATTTATGGCACATATACAAGTTCCGGAGGGTGTTCCGGGCATAAGATCTTTGGTAATGTTCAGGCCCGAAACGGGAAAATACCTGTACGATCTGGCGCAGGAGTTATTGAGAGGAGATTCGCCTTTGTCGCAGGCCGATAGAGAGCTGATCGCCGCGTATGTCTCAAAACGCAACGACTGCTTTTTCTGCATGAGCAGTCACGCTGCAGCTGCAAGGTGCCTGTACGAAGGCGACGAAGCATTGGTAGATGAGGTGCTGAGAGATATGGAGCGCTCATCAGTAAGTGATAAGCTGAAAGCCCTGCTGCACATAGCAGGAAAGGTGCAGGTATTGGGAAAGGAAGTGACCGAAGGGGATATTTCCGCTGCGCGGGATTTGGGCGCTACGGATAAGGAACTGCATGATACGGTGCTGATAGCTGCGGCCTTTTGCATGTTCAACAGGTACGTGGACGGATTGGCTAGTCTGACGCCGACCGATCCGGAGGTATATAAAGAGATGGGCAAACACATGGTAAAGGGGTATAACCTGCCACCAAAACAAGCATAGTATGGCGCATATAGCATTGGGAAATGAATTGCCGGGCATCAGGGGACTGATGGAATACCGGCCTGAAACAGCGGCTCCGCTAAATGCGCTGGCTGAAATACTGTTGAGAGATGACAACAATAGCTTATCTCGGGGTGAAAGGGAGCTGATAGGTACTTATGTGTCCTACCTGAACGATTGTTTTTTCTGTCAGAATGTACACGGCGCGCTGGCGGGGCATTACCTCGGTTGCGACATTAATCAGATCGATGCGATCAAAGCAGACTTTATGGGTGCGGGCGAGCTGTCGGACAAAATGAAAGCCCTGCTGACTATTGCAGGCAGCGTGCAACAGGGAGGGAAGGCTGTGACCTCTTCGCAGATCTCGGATGCGCGCTCTTTTGGCGCGACCGATACAGAGATTCATGACACTGTTTTGATAGCTGCATCGTTTTGTATGTTTAACAGATATGTGGATGGATTGGGTACTTTGGCTCCGTCTGACAGACAGTTTTATGTAAATCGTGCGCCGCAAAGAGCGGAAGATGGATATTTAATTTTAAGGTAGGGATTGTTGTGGTTGCAGATTATCTCTAGTATATAATTGGTAATCAGGATAGTGGCGCTACGATGGTGTATGAGTAGGTTTAGGCGTAAAACAGGCATTGAAATTTTTATTAAAAATAATTGCAAAACAGTTTTGAGAAATGAAAACTATCTCTATCTTTGCAGTCCTAAAACAATCCTAACTGCGGAAGTGGCGTAATTGGTAGCCGCACCAGACTTAGGATCTGGCGCTTCACGGCGTGGGGGTTCGAGTCCCTTCTTCCGCACAAAAAAATAAGGCCGTTTCGAATTAAATTTGAAACGGTTTTATTTTTAAAGAGGCATTGTTTAAGAAACAAATTTAAAATCGATGTGCTAAGCGAATACCAAATATTCTGATAAACACATCTCAATACGCACAGCTAAAGATGAACATTACACAGGAAAAAATTAATGACTTAAATGCAGTTGTAAAAATTAAAATTGCACCAGAAGATTATACTGAAAAAGTTGAGAAATCTATAAAAGAGCAAGCTAAGAAAGCGAATCTTCCCGGCTTCCGTAAAGGAATGGTTCCTGCAGCACATATTAAGAAGATGTATGGCAGAAGTATCCTGGTAGAAGAGATCAATAACCTGCTGAGCGAGACATTAAATAAACACCTGACTGATAATAAAGTAGACATCCTTGGGCAACCACTTCCGGTATTGGATGATACTAAAGAATTTAAATGGGATTTTACAGACGAATTTGAGTTTGACTATGAACTGGGTCTTGCTCCTGAAGTTGACGTAAACATCACTTCTAAAAATAAATTCACTAAATACGACGTCAAAGCTGATGAAGACACCTTGGCTGCTCGTATCAAAAATATTCGTAAAAGCTATGGCAAAATGACAAATCCTGAAGTTTCGGCAGAGGATGATGTACTTTATGCCGAATTAACACAACTTTCGGCAGATGGTTCAGTTTTTGAAGGTGGCATTAACCATACAGGGTCTATTCGTTTAGACCAGGTGACGGATAAAAAGATTTTGAAATCTTTGGTGGGTTTGAAAAAGGACGATGTAGTAGAACTTGA
Organism: Pedobacter psychroterrae; assembly: GCF_004331695.1. Taxonomy (GTDB): domain Bacteria; phylum Bacteroidota; class Bacteroidia; order Sphingobacteriales; family Sphingobacteriaceae; genus Pedobacter; species Pedobacter psychroterrae. The sequence goes on from NZ_SJSL01000003.1 coordinate 222,161, forward strand.
TGTTCAGGGAGCTTTTGACAAGAATGAGGTGATCATTGCCAAATTGTTGAATATCGGTGAAGAAGATGCTAAAGATCTGCAGTCTAAATTCAGTATAACGGTAAAAAATGTAAACCGTTTAGAAGAAGCTGATTTAAACCCTGAGTTCTTTGATAAATTATTTGGTGAAGGAGCGGTAACAGATGAGGCAGGTTTTACTGCCAAAATTACCGAAGAAGTAGAAGGAATGTTTAATCAGGATGCTGACCGTAAGTTGCAGAACGACATTTATACCAGCTTGCTTGAAAGTGTAAAAATGGAACTTCCTGATAAGTTTTTGCGTAAGTGGCTGAAAGCTACCAACGAGAAACTGACTGAGCAGGAGCTGGCAGAGGGATATGAAGATTTTGCTAAGAACCTGAAATGGACTTTAATTGAAAACAAGATCATTAAAGACAACAGCATCGAGATTAAATATGAAGAAGTATTTCATACTGCAAAGCAACGTTTGGATGCGCAGTTCAGGATGTACAGCCCTTCTCCGATGCCTGAGGATCAGCTGGCCCAGTACACAGCAACTTTCCTTAAAGAGAAAGACAATGCAAACAGGATATTTGATGAGGTAAAAGCCCTTAAAGTATTTGATTACATTCAGTCGGCCGCTACGATAGACCAAAAAGAAATAGCTTACAACAAGTTTATAGAATTAAAATAGGCGTACTATTATATATAGCATCATTTTAATTTATATACTTTTACAGATAAGGCGGCTTTATTAAGGCCGCCTTATTTATATAAACAACTATTCAAATTTTACAATACCACAATAAATAATCAACTTAGTTTTTTTACTTTGGTACAATAAACAGGATTTAAGAAACAATACGATATCATGAAGATAGATAAAGACGAATTTAGAAAATATGCTGTTAAACATCACCGTATTAATGGTTTAAATGTAGACCGTTATATAGGTGCGACAAATAGTTCTCCAAAAAGCATGACCCCTTATATCATTGAGGAACGTCAGCTTAATGTAGCACAGATGGACGTGTTTTCGCGTCTGATGATGGACAGGATCATCTTTTTAGGTGATGCGATCTACGATGGAAATGCAAATATCATTCAGGCGCAGCTGTTGTTCCTGCAGTCGACAGACAACCACAGGGACATTCAGATTTATATCAACTCGCCCGGTGGCTCTGTATATGCTGGTCTTGGTATTTACGATACGATGCAGTATATCACACCGGATGTGGCTACAATCTGTACAGGTATGGCTGCCTCGATGGGTGCGGTGCTATTGGTAGCGGGCGCTGCAGGTAAACGTGCAGCGTTGACACACTCACGTGTGATGATCCACCAGCCTTCTGGAGGTGCACAAGGAGTAGCATCAGATATGGAGATCAACCTGAGAGAAATGCTGAAATTGAAAAAAGAGCTGTACGATATTATTGCCACTCATTCGGGGCAAACTTATGAGTGGGTAGAAAAAGCTTCAGACCGTGACTACTGGATGAAGGCAGACGAGGCTAAAAGCTTTGGGATGATTGATGAGGTGCTGGGAAGCAGCAGTAAGAAAGATTAAAAATGGCGAAACAAAACAAAGAATCACGCTGCTCTTTTTGCGGCTCTGGCAAGCAGGATACTTTAATGCTTATAGAGGGTCTGGATGCATACATTTGCGATAAATGTGTAACGCAGGCCAATCAGCTCCTGGTACAGGAACTGGGTAGCAGCAAAAAAGGTAAAGCGCTGGATCCTTCAGTTACCTTGTTAAAACCGCAAGAGATCAAAGCGCATATAGATCAGTATGTAATTGGTCAGGATGATGCCAAAAAGGTATTGTCTGTAGCGGTATATAACCACTACAAGCGCCTGAGCCAGAAGGTAGACAAGGGTGATGAGGTGGAGATTGAGAAATCAAATATTATGCTGGTCGGCGAAACTGGTACGGGCAAGACTTTACTGGCAAAGACGATCGCTAAAATATTGCATGTGCCCTTTTGTATCTGCGATGCGACTGTGCTGACAGAGGCAGGGTATGTAGGAGAGGATGTAGAAAGTATCCTTACACGCCTGCTGCAGGCTGCAGATTATGATGTTGCATCGGCTGAACGTGGCATCGTTTACATTGATGAGGTGGATAAGGTGGCACGTAAGAGCGACAATCCTTCTATTACCAGAGATGTATCTGGAGAGGGTGTGCAACAGGCATTGCTGAAAATCCTGGAAGGAACGGTAGTAAACGTACCTCCTCAGGGCGGACGTAAACATCCGGACCAGAAGATGATCCCGGTGAACACGAATAATATCCTGTTCATTTGCGGTGGTGCTTTTGATGGCATCGAAAGGAAGATTGCCAATAGGTTGCGTACGCAGGCAGTGGGCTATAAAGTGAAAAAAGATGATGTAGAGCTGGATCTTAAAAACCTATATAAATACATTACCCCACAGGATTTGAAGTCATTTGGACTGATCCCTGAACTGATAGGCCGTGTACCGGTATTGACACACCTTAATCCATTGGACAGGGAAGCTTTACGCAACATACTTACTGAACCTAAGAATTCTTTATTCCGTCAGTACGTGAAGTTGTTTGAATTTGAAAATGTAAGCCTGGTATTTGAAGATGAAGTGCTGGATTTCATAGTAGATAAGGCAATGGAATATAAGCTGGGTGCGAGGGGACTGAGGTCTATCTGCGAGGCGATCATGTTGGATGCGATGTTTGAGATCCCGTCGGATCCCTCGATAAAGGAGCTGGTGATCACACTCGACTACGCGGTAGAGAAATTTGAAAAGGCTGATTTTAAAAAGCTGAAAGCTGCATAAAGAATTTGATCCCCGGTAAATTACCGGGGATTTTTTTTATATTGTTATTTGGCATATGCGTCACATCAATGTGAAAAATAACCGTTCTCTTCGAAGAAGGAAAAATAACCATTCTCTTCGAAGACTGCATCCCCTGAAGCTTCGCAACATGGGCGCTGATGTCTTCTCTGAGAAGGTGATTTTTCTGGTCTGAGGGCGCAGAATAAGTAGTAAATGAGAAATCGTAAAATGGAAAAAGATGAATGAAGAAAAAGATGTAAAGAAAGATGAGAAGGTAGTTGCCAAGGCTAAGAAAATAAAAGAGGTGAATTCTCCTGTAAAATCGGGAATGAAATCTAAGGCCGAGATCGTTAAAAATTGGTTGCCGAGATATACCGGTCGGCCGCTGGAAGAATTTGGTGAATATATATTGCTGACGAACTTCAGTAAATATCTGCAGATGTTTTCTGAATGGCATGAGCATGCACCGATCATGGGGCTGGATAAGCCTATGCAAAGTGTAACGGCCAATGGGATTACCATTATTAACTTTGGGATGGGAAGTCCGCTGGCAGCTACTATGATGGACCTGCTGAGCGCAATTGGCCCCAAAGCAGTGCTGTTTTTAGGGAAGTGCGGCGGGTTGAAAAAGAAAAACCAGCTGGGGGACCTGATCCTGCCCATAGCAGCAATCAGAGGTGAGGGGACATCTAATGATTACCTGCCGGCTGAAGTTCCAGCCCTTCCTTCGTTTGCACTACAAAAGGCGATATCAACCACAATACGAGACCACTCCAGGGATTACTGGACAGGAACTTGTTATACCACCAACCGCAGGGTTTGGGAGCATGATAAGGAGTTTAAAAAATACCTGAAAACACTTCGTGCCATGGCGGTTGACATGGAAACGGCCACTATCTTTACTACCGGATTTGCCAATAAGATACCTACAGGCGCGCTGCTGCTGGTGTCTGACCAGCCGATGATACCGGAAGGAGTAAAGACGGCAGAGAGCGATAGCAATGTGACCACCAATTATGTGGAAACCCATTTAAGGATTGGGATTGATTCTTTAATGCAGCTGATCAATAACGGGCTGACTGTAAAGCATCTGCAGTTTTAATCTTCGCTTAGCCCTTTTGGTGTGTCAAAATCCAGCAGTGTACCATTGCCAATACTGATCTCTGCCCAGTCTTCTGTATAGAATGTCAGCGATACGATGCCGCAGGTGGGCAGGTTGTAGATGTCGGCATCGCTGATATAATTTGCCAGATCCGTAAACCCGGGGTTGTGGCCAAATACAGCAATGCTGTCGTATTGGTTGTCAAATGTGTTGATGATCTTTAACAAGGCGATCACATTTGCATTATAGATGCCCATCTCAGTTTTTATCTGATCGGCAGGAATCTGCCATACTTGTGCAAAATGTTTGGCTGTAGTGAAGGCTCTTAATGCAGGGCTGCTGACCAACAACTGAGGTACCTGATCTTTGTCCAGTATTCTTTGGGCCATTTCCGGTGCATTTCTATGTCCTCTGGCATTTAGGGGTCTGTCAAAGTCAGACAGATGGCTGTTGCCCCAATCAGATTTACCATGCCTTATTAATATGAGCTGTTTCATGTACGCGCGTTGAGAACTTATGATGTTAAGAATTTATAAAGTTAACAATTGGATCTGGCGGAATGTTTTTCATGCATTTAAAATGCCCTAGCGGGCACTGCTCCAGTCCAAATTTTGAACATGGCCTGCAAGGTAGTTCAATGCCAACTATCAGGGAATCAGAGATCTGATAGGGAGAAACGCCAAGAAGCTCTGGTGTGGTGCCTCCCCAAATAGAGGCAAGTGGTTTGTTGAATGCTTCTGAGATATGCGTGAGACCAGTGTCAAAGCCTATTACTTTATGGGCTTTAGATACCAGAAATACAGATTGATCCAAGTTTATCGATCCGCAGGTGTCATATACCTGGTCGCCTAATGCAGCTTTGATCTCCAAAGCATTTTCTTTAACATCCGCACCCCCTAATAATACAATAGGAAGGTTAATGCCTCTGCAAATTTCTATAATCTGATTATTGGGCATTCTTTTTGTAAAATGGGTTGCACCAATGATAAACGTGATGAATTTTTGATGATGTGATGGAGGTAGCAGCTCCTGTATGTCGTAATTTTTAGAAATGTAATAGTCAATGGGCTTACCATCGTTTTCTACCCCAAAAAATTTAACTGTATCCATGTATCTGTCTACCAGATGCTTTGATGATATAAATCTTGACCATTTAAATTTTAAGGCAAGCCATTTGTGGATCCGGTCTTTTTTATATGTAGAAGAAGGAATCCGGGTAACTGCTTTTATTATGGAAGTGCGCAGGTTATTGTGCAAGTCTATAATGAGGTCAAATTGTTCTGCTTTGATGGAGCTGATGGTATCAAAAAGCCTGGGTTTTAATAAATGGAGCTTTGTGAGATAAGGATTGTTCTGATAGATGTATTTAAACTGTTCTTTTGTTAAAAAGTGTATTTCTGCATCCGGGAAGCGTTGTTTGAGGCATCGTACTACGGGCGTGGTATAAATAATATCTCCCATTGAACTGAACCGTATAACAAGGATTTTTGAGGGTGTTTTCAATACAGTTCGTCGCTTAATGTTTTTTTATTTTCTCTATGATCAAAGTGGAAGAGTAGCCGGGTAAAAAGCTTAAAACTTCAACTTTACCGCCTCTTTCAAGCGTTTCTGCCGCACCTACTATATTTTCAATCTGATAGTCACCTCCTTTAACCAGTACGTCAGGTTCAACTGATTTGATGAGTGCTAATGGAGTGTCCTCGTTGAAAAAGACTACAGCATCTACAAAGAACATAGCAGCAAGTAATTGCGCCCTGCTAAATTCGTTGTTTATTGGCCTGTCAGCTCCTTTGAGTTTCCTTACAGACTGGTCGGTATTTAATCCAACTACTAATACATCTCCAAGACTGGCCGCTTCATTGAGATAGGCGATGTGACCGGGATGAATGAGATCAAAGCAACCGTTAGTAAAAACAATTTTTTTCTCCTGGTCTTTCCAGTCTCTGATCTTTTCGGTAAGCGCATTGCCCGAAACAATTTTTTGTGTTAAGGATTGTTTTGTGTCTCTGGCCATCGTTAATATAATTGATCTACTGCTGTGCAAAAAATATGCCCGACAAGGATGTGCATTTCCTGTATCCTGGCAGTGTTATCTTCGGGGATGACAATGTTAATGTCGCACAGTTCATTCATACCACCGCCATTTTTGCCTGATAAGCCAATCGTTTTGCAGCCAATGGATTTTGCAGCACGCAGGGCATTTAGGATATTTGGGCTGTTACCGCTTGTGGAGATGGCGATAAACAGGTCTGAGGGATTTGCGAGTGCTTCAATCTGGCGTTCAAAAACCCTTTCAAAACCATAATCGTTACTTATTGCGGTTAGTGCAGAAGTATCTACCGTTAGCGCGATAGCCGGTAAGGCCCTACGCTCTTTAACAAACCTGCCGGTAAGTTCGGCTGCAATGTGCTGGGCATCGGCGGCACTTCCGCCGTTTCCGGCCAGTAATACCTTCCCACCTGAAGAAATCACCTGTGTAATTAATTCACAGCCAGCTTCAATTTGTGGAACTAGGGTAGCGATGACCCTGTCGATGGTCTGTTTATGATAATTTAGTTCTTCTATTACCATAAGGTATTAATTATTTTTTAGGGATCTAATAATTTCATCGGTGGTAGTGGTAGCACTTCCAATATGTTTGATGACAATTGAAGCAGCATAATTTGCCACCATTGAAGCTTCTTCAATGTTAAAGCCCAGGGCCAGACAATAAGACAATGTGGCGATAACGGTATCACCAGCGCCCGTTACATCATATACTTCTGTTGCTACAACAGGAATGACCTTACAATTCTTTTTGCTGATAATGGCAATACCCGCCTCGGAGAGCGTTACAATTAAATAGCTGGCATCTGTTGCATTTAAAATTACATTTGCCGCTTTAATTAAAGCCTCTTCTGTATTTATCCGCTCAGTTTTTGAAGCTTCAGCCAGTTCTTTCCGGTTTGGCTTAATGATAAAAGCGCCCTGGTATTTGCTATAATCCAATCCTTTAGGGTCTACGATGACCCTTTTGTTTAAGGTGTTGCAAAGATGGATGATCTTTAGCGAAATGGAATGGGTAAGCAGTCCTTTATTGTAATCAGAAAGGATTACCAGATCTGCATGCTCAATATGGTCTGATAATGAATTGATAAAGCGCGTTTCCAGATCAGGTAAAATATCATGAATGTCTTCGTTGTCTATCCTCACAATCTGGTGAGTGCCGGCAATGATCCTGGTTTTTACTGTGGTTATCCTGCTTTGATCTTTTATAATGAGGGAGGTACCGATGTTTTTAGCAGCTAACAGTGATTTGATCTCTTCTCCAGGTACGTCATCACCAATTAGGCCTGCCAGTTGTACTTTAGCTCCAAGTTCAATTAAATTACTGGCCACATTGGCTGCCCCTCCAATAATTTTAGTTTCTTTATTTACGTTCACAATTGGAACAGGTGCTTCCGGAGAGAGTCTGTTTGCCGAACCAAAAATATAGTGATCAAGCATCAGGTCGCCTATTACCAATATATTGGGGGCAGGATTGTTATGATAGGCTTGATATAATTTGTCTGCTAGCATGTTTGCGTATGAATGGTCAAATATAGGTATAACGGTTAAATATTACTGATCCTGTTGGCAAACAGGTTTGTGATCTCGGTCAGGGAGTATGCATTTAAACATTGTTTAGCTGTTAAGCCACCTTTTCGACCAATAAATACGCCATAACGCATGTCGTGAAACCCTTCGGTCCTGTGCGCATCTGGATTTATAGAAAGTAATATGCCTTTTTCAAGCGCATAGCGATGCCAGCGCCAGTCGAGGTCTAAGCGTAAAGGATTTGCATTGATCTCTATGACAACATTATTTGCTGCACAGGCATCTATCACTTTGGAATAATCGATGGGATATCCCTTCCTGCTGAGCAGGAGCCGGCCGGTAGGGTGGCCCAGGATAGTAGTGTATGGATTTTCAATTGCTTTGATAAGCCTTGCGGTAGCTTTTTGCTCATCCATACGGAGAATGCTGTGCACAGAGGCAACAACAAAGTCGAATGTCTTAAGAATTTCATCAGGATAGTCCAGGGCACCGTCATACAGTATGTCGCTTTCTATGCCTTTAAAAATACGGAAGGGTGCAAGCCGTGCGTTCAGCGCATCAATCTCCTGGTGCTGACCAAATACGCGCTGTTCATTTAAGCCATTGGCATAAAAAGCAGACTTGGAATGGTCGCAGATGCCGAAGTATTCCAATTGCAGGTGATCCTTAGCATACAGGGCCATTTCCTCGAGGGTATGGACGCCGTCACTCCAGGTAGAATGGTTGTGAAGCGCACCTTTCAGGTCCCGATATTCGATCAACACTGGAAGTTTATTTTCTTTAGCAAGCTGTACTTCATCCAGTCCTTCCCTTAGCTCAGGAGCTACGAAGGCAAGTCCTGCCTTTTGATATATGTCCTGCTCGCCACTGAATGGCCCTTCACCGGCAATTTTCAAAACTTCAGCAACATGCTGTTCATTGCCTGTATGCCTGAACCAGTTAAGGTAGAAGTCAGCTTTTTTAACTACATGGAGTATGATCTTTAATCCGAAAGGACTTGTTGCGGTGCAGGTTCCATCATCTTGTCTCTCAAAAGCGATGGGTTCAAATTCAGGGAGCTTTAGGTAAAGTTCTTCCGTGTTTTCTGCTCCGGCTACGAATTCAATTTCTTCGATTATTTCCAGGCACCGGCGGTAACTGCCTGCAATACCCAAAAGGGGCTCGCCACTGATTCCGTTAAGCCATATGGCGAGGTCCTCGTGTAGTTTGCCGGCCAGTAACTCGGCCTGTGAGAACAGGAATTTGCCGGATGCGGCCATTTTAAATTCAATCAGTTTCCTGATCTCTTCCTGGGTTTTCAAACCAAAGCCCTTAGCTTCAATTAGTCTGTTTTCATTACAGGCGTAATAAAGTTCTCCGATGGTCTCTATACCGAGGTCTTTCCAGATCACCAGGATCTTTTTAGGCCCAATGCCTTTGATGCTCAGCATTTCAACGATGCCTTCAGGAGTTTCAGCAAGCATGGCATGCAATTCGGCCATCGTACCTGTTTGCAGCAATTCCCATACTTTAGCAGAAATGCTTTTGCCAAGACCGTCCACCTGTCCGATCTCTTCCAGGTTTTTAGTTTTTATAGCAAATGGAAGTTTGTCTACCTTAAAAGCAGCATTTGCGATAGATTTGATCTTGAAGGGATTTTCATTATGAAGTTCCATCAATTGTGACAGCAGGCGCAACGTACGGGCAATGGTTTTGTTTTCCATAGCGCTAAATTAGAAAAAGTACAATAGTTATGGAACTATTGTACAGTAATTTCGAATGGCATCCTGGTTTGAATCCCTGATTTGGAGATCGCGGATTTTAGCTGACGATACAGGTTATAGTTGTCGCCCAGCTCTTGTTTGGCAAAATAAGTCTTTACTTTATCAGTTCCATGCTCCATTAACTGTTTTAGCGGATCAATTATTTCCGGATATTCTACAGTTCTGTATTCTTTGATCTTAGCTTTTTTAGCGGCTGCTACGATGGCATCGTTGAAACTTCCTGTCCTGTCGGCCAGTCCGATCTTAACTGCATCGGTGCCAATCCAAACCCTGCCGCCTCCTATGCTGTCGATGTAGGATTTAGATTTTTTACGTCCATCGGCCACACGACTGATAAAGCTGTCGTATATACGGTTTACACTATTTTGGATGATCAGGCGCTCGCCCGGCGTAAGTGGTCTGTTGGTACTCATGATGTCAGCATACTGTCCGGTTTTTACCCCGTCAAATGTGATACCAAGCTTATTGTTGAGGAGATTTTGAAAATTTGGTATCACACCAAATACACCGATAGAGCCTGTAATGGTATTGGGCTGCACAAAGATAGAGTCTGCTGCACAGGCAATGTAATATCCGCCAGAGGCGGCCACATCACCAAATGAGGCGATAACTGGCTTAACCTTTTTGGTAAGAACGATCTCTCTCCAGATGACGTCAGATGCAAGGGCACTGCCTCCTGGTGAGTTGACCCTAAGTACAATGGCTTTAATGCTAGAATCCATGCGTGCTTTTCTGATGGTTCTGGAGATGCGCTCTGATCCTATGACTTCGTCAGAACCTTCGCCACCCATGATGTCACCATTGGCGTAGATGACTGCTACTTTATTTTTGATGGAATAATCAGTGTTTTTAGGGAGGCTTTTAGCATAGTCATTGATGCTGACACTGGTGATGTTTTTTGATTTATCTATGCCGCTCAGTTCTTTTAGCTCATCAAGTACTTCGTCCTTATATTTAAGTCCGTCGACCAGTTTGTATGCCAGCGCATCTTTAGGTTGCTGTATTTTATAATCGTTGGCTATCAGGTGAAGATTTGCAGTGCTGATCTTTCTTGTTTGCGAGATGCCTTCCAGAAAAGTATTGTATAATCCTCCAAGGTAAGCAGTAACCTGCTCACGGTTCTTATCGCTCATTTTATCATTCATAAAAGGCTCAACAGCACTTTTATAGTTGCCCACTCTAATGATTTGGGCTTCTATTCCTAATTTATCCAGCGCCCCTTTAAAGAACATAAGCTTTGCACTAAGACCCTTTAGTTCTAACGCTCCTTCAGGATTAAGGTATACTTTGTCGGCTGCCGAAGCAAGGTAATAGGCACCCTGCGTATAAACCTCACTGTAGGCAATGATCTTTTTTCCACCGCTTTTAAAATCCAGTAAAGCATTTCTGACTTCCCGCATGGTGGCAAAACCAGCATTGGGAGACGTAACACTCAGATAGATGCAATCGATGTTGTCATCTGTCTTTGCTTTCTTTAAAGATTTGATGATGTCGTTAAAGCCGATGCTTTTATCTCCGTTGGAACCCACAATTGGTAAGTTCGCAAATTTATCGTCGGGGGTACGTTCGATAATAGCCTGATCAAGATTCAGATAAAGCACAGAGTTGCTGGTTACGTTAACCGGTTTATCATTGTCTAATGAAGAAACGAGGCCAACTATAACTGCAATAAAAACGACTAAAAAAAGTCCAAGAGAGATGATCACTCCTAAAACAGTTGCAAAAACATACTTGAAAAATTCTCTCATGTGGCAGTTAAGTATTTAATTTGTAAATATAAGTAAAATATTAGCCCTTGGCTTGGATATGGTATTGGATAGCAAAAAAGTTTATTTGTTACTTGGCAGTAACCTTGGGGGAAGAAACCAGTTGATCAGGTCGGCGATTGAGCAGATCAAAGTTGAAATTGGGAATGTATTTGCGATCTCATCCTTTTATGAAACTGCTGCCTGGGGCAAGGAAGACCAGCCGGCTTTTGTAAATGCAGCAGTAGGGGTAGAGACTATGCTTTCTCCGATGTTGGTGTTGCAAAAGGCACTTGACATAGAAAAAGGATTGGGTAGGGTGAGGCATGAAAAATGGGGATCCCGGTTGATAGATATCGATATTATCCTGTTCGCTGAGGAAGTTGTAAACATTGCAGATGTACTGCATATACCCCATCCGCAGATGCAGTTCAGAAAGTTTGTACTGGTACCCCTTGCAGAGATTGCCGGAAATCTGGTGCATCCTCTACTTAATAAAAGTGTATCAGAACTTTTGGAAAGCTTAACTGATAATTTATCAGTATCAAAATTTTAAGTGTAATATTTTGCATGTATAATAAAAATTAATTCTCTTTTACCTAAGTTTGATTTACATGATTGACTATAGTAAAAATAATGAGCCGCTGGATCTTTCTTATCTAAGAGAAATGACCGGTGATAGTACTGAATTTATTATTGAAATGATAGATGTGTTTAAAGAGCAGACACCGCTATATATTACAGAACTGCAGCAGGCTTTGAATGCAAAAGACTGGGCCAGGGTATCAAGCTGTGCACACAAGATTAAACCGACTTTTGCTTATTTGGGCAGGGAAGATGCCAAAGATCATATGCAGATGATAGAGCAGGGTGCACGTGAAACTAATGTTGATGAGGCTGCAGTGACCAGCGCCTGTGAAGAAGTAATCAGTTTTACCGAAATACTGTACGGGCAATTGGATAAGGCAAAGGTTGAACTTTCTAAATAGCCTGATTTAAGCTACAGGGATTTTCCGGAAATGGAGGATTGACAGGCCTATGTATAAAACCAGTATAAAGGGGACAGCAGCAAATTTCAGAAAAGGTATCAATAAGGCTGATAAGATCAGAAATACGTATTTCAGCTTGTTTTGTCGCCAGTTTACAGAACTGAATTTCAAAGAAAATATCCTGATCTCGCTCACCAGCAGCCAGCTCAGCAGTGCTGTGAGTGTAAGCAAAAATATAGTGGCATTGACGATGTCCGGATAATCCTTTTGTATGAAGGGCAGGGAGACTATGAACAGGGTATTCATTGGCGTATTTAAGCCAATAAAATCTTCCGTTTGCCGTGTATCTATATTGAACTTGGCCAGGCGTAAGGCAGAAAATAGGGTGATAAAGAACCCTAGATAAGGTAGGTACGGAGCGTTATAGTCGCTTTTTCCGAGCAGCTGGTACATGACCACACCGGGAAGGAAGCCAAAGCTGACCATGTCTGCCAGTGAATCAAGTTCTTTGCCAATCGGCGATTTTACATTCAATGCACGAGCGGCAAACCCATCAAAGAAATCGAATATTCCGGATAGCAATACAAAGTACGCAGCGGTTTCAAGATCTCCGTTAAAGGCATAAACAATCCCGATGCAGCCTGAAAAAAGATTGGCGCAGGTAACTGCATTCGGGATATGTTTTTTAATCATGAATTAGCTATTCATTGACATTAAAAATTCTTCATTAGATCTGGTATTCTTGATCTGTTTCTGAACAAACTCCATTGATTCCTGAGCATTCATGTCAGCAATGTAGTTGCGCAGGATCCAGATACGTTGTAAAGTATCTTTTCCGTACAACAGGTCGTCTCTTCTTGTGCTTGACGAAGTAATGTCGATAGCAGGGAAGATTCGTTTGTTAGACAATTTACGGTCTAACTGAAGTTCCATATTACCAGTACCTTTAAATTCTTCAAAGATCACCTCATCCATTTTAGATCCGGTCTCTGTCAGCGCTGTAGCAAGGATGGTCAGTGAGCCTCCCTTTTCAATGTTACGTGCAGCACCAAAGAAGCGCTTAGGTTTGTGTAATGCATTGGCATCTACACCACCTGAAAGGATTTTTCCGGACGCAGGAGCCGTAGTATTGTATGCTCTGGCTAAACGGGTAATTGAATCTAAAAGAATGACTACATCATGTCCGCATTCGACCAGGCGTTTTGCTTTTTCCAATACAATATTGGCAATCTTAACGTGGCGTTCAGCAGGTTCATCAAAAGTAGAAGCAATTACTTCAGCCCTAACACTTCTGGCCATGTCAGTTACCTCTTCCGGACGTTCGTCTATCAGCAGGATGATCAGGTATACCTCAGGGTGGTTTTTGGCAATTGCATTCGCTACTTCTTTCAGTAAATTGGTTTTACCTGTTTTAGGCTGTGCTACGATCAGTCCGCGCTGACCTTTACCAATTGGGGTGAACAGGTCTATTATACGGGTGGAATAATTGTTTGCATCTGTGAAAAGATTTAACTTTTCGGTAGGGAACAAAGGAGTAAGGTAGTCAAAAGGGACACGGTCCCTTACATCAGCAGGTAAACGGCCGTTGATGGTCTCTACCCTTACCAATGGGAAATATTTTTCCCCTTCTTTTGGCGGACGGATACTGCCCTTAACAGTATCACCGGTTTTCAGGCCAAATAGTTTGATCTGAGATTGGGATACATAAATATCATCAGGCGAAGACAGGTAATTGTAATCCGCAGATCTTAAGAAACCATAACCATCGGGCATAATTTCTAAAACACCTTCGTTGGTAATGGTATTGTCGAAATCAAGATTGGAATAGCTGTTTTCGGTTTGTTTCTGTTGATTGCTGTTATTTGGATTTTTAGGCCTGTTTTCGGGATGCCTGTTCTTTTTACTTTCGAAAGCCTGTATGGAATTTGGAGCCGGTGCTGCAGCATTTGTAGCTGCCGGAGCTTCAGCTTCAGTTACTTCTGCAGGGACTTCTATCTCAGGCTCGACCTCTGTAACAGCAACTTCTTCCTGCCGTTCTTCTGCACCCGGAAGTGTATCAAATAAAGAAGCTCTGTTGAAAGGTTTGATTACATTACTTTCTGTCTCTTTAGGTGCAACAATCCTTGTTCTCTTGCGGGTAGGTTTTTCTGACGAACCTTCTTTTACTGCTTTTACCTTAGGCGAAGCTTTGACAGCAGCATCAGCAGGCTCAGCTACGACTTCCTGCTCGGTGATCTGAGCAATAATCTCCACCAATTCGGCCTTGCGTAATTCATCGGCGTTTAAGATACCCTGGGCTTTTGCAATCTCACGCAGTTCGGCAGTGAGTTTTTCATTTAATTCTGTTTTATTAAACATTATATAGTTGTAGAGAAATTTTTTAAAAAAGCATTTACCAATAGACCAAAGCAGAAAATACAGCTATAAAACACAGTTAAAGACAAATTTTTACGGGATTTTCTGGAATGATCAGATATACTTTTAGAGAATTATGTTGCAATTGTATGTATTTGTAATCTAATCTCCAAGAAAAATTTAAAATTGTTTAAAATATTTTGCGCTCAAATTTTCAAAACGGGTTTTAATTGACTGCTAAATTTGGCATCTTTGCACTCAAATTTACCTCCTGATGAACAAAGCGCAGTTATTTGAGCAAATCAAAAATAAGAGATCTTTTTTATGTGTGGGACTTGATCCTGTTTTGGAAAATATTCCCAAGCACCTGTTGAAATATGATAATCCGGTACTGGAGTTTAATAAGCAGATCATAGATGCAACTAAAGATCTTTGCGTAGCATACAAACCAAACACTGCTTTTTTTGAATCAATGGGGTTAAAAGGCTGGGAAAGTCTGATCAGGACCTGGGAATATATGCCTAAAGATATTTTTAGTATTGCCGATGCAAAACGGGGTGACATAGGAAATACATCGGCTATGTATGCAGATGCTTTTTTTAATGAATCGAAATCCCAGATGAGTTTTGATGCCATTACGGTAGCTCCATATATGGGTAAAGATTCAGTGGGTCCGTTTCTCAGCTATAAAGATAAATGGGTAATCCTGCTGGCCCTTACATCCAATGCAGGGCATAGTGATTTTCAGCTTCATAGTACCCCCCAGGGGATGCTTTATGAGGAAGTGATCAGGATTTCTTCTGAATGGGCAGATAGCGGGCAGCTGATGTATGTGGTAGGTGCTACCAGGGGTGCTGAATTTGAAAATATACGCAGGCTGGCCCCTGATAATTTTTTGCTTGTTCCGGGCATCGGTGCACAGGGAGGTAGTTTAGCCGAGGTTTGCAAATACGGGTTGAACAAAGAATGTGGCTTGCTGGTTAACTCAGCGAGGTCAATTATCTATGCCGGTAATGGCCCAGATTTTGCAGAAAAAGCGAGAGAGGAAGCATTAAAACTTCAGCAGGAAATGGAGCAGATCTTGTTATCTGCAGGATTGATATGATTAAAACCCCCGATTACAAGTTAATTTTTGCCTTGATGGGCGTAGCCATTGTATGGGGCACTACCTATCTGGGTATCCGCGTGGCGGTAGAGACTATACCCCCCTGGTTTGTTACGGCCATCAGACAGACCATAGCGTCATTAATTTTGCTGATCATATTGCTTCGGAAAAAAGAACTGAAATGGATGGACTGGCCCTACATGAGGCGACAGTTGCTGGTCTCAATTTTAATGATTGTCATTGCTAACGGGATGACTACGGCAGCAGAAAAAACGATACCCAGCGGACTAACTTCTTTGTTAAATGCATTAAACCCTTTAGTTGTGTTCGTTGGAAGTGTAGTGATCGGACTTCAAAAGCCATCGCTGAAAGGCTTTATTGGTCTTATGATTGGGTTTTTAGGTGTCGCCTTCATTTTTAGAGATGGTATTAATGATCTGCTCGACCCCAATTATAAAACAGGTATTCTTTTGTTGTTTATAGCCATTACCGGGTGGGCTGCAGGTACTATTTATACAAAAAAGTACGTATTTCAATCGTCAAATATATTTCTCGACCTGTTCTATCAGTTTGTCTTTTCTGCAATTATACAGTTGGGCCTTGCTTTTTTAGTCTCAGGAGACACCTCGGTAGCTACCTGGAGCAGCACCAGCCTGATGGCTGTGGTTTACCTGGCTGTATTTGGTTCAGTGGTTGGCTACTTTTGCTATCATTACGCTTTAAAGAAGGTAACGGCCACGGATGTTTCCATTCTCTCTTATTTCAATACTGTGATTGCCTTGTTTCTGGGCTGGCTGATCCTCGACGAAGTGATCACTTTTGATATTGTAATTGCCACTGTACTGATCATACTTGGTGTATTTATTACAAACTACAGAAGAGAAAAAATATAGGCTTTTGCTTGTGGACTTTGGTCTATTTAGATTAAGTTAGCCGGTGGATTTTCAGGAAAACTTTTTATATTTTATTTGGCAGTTCAGGTTGTTCAATACCAGGGAGCTTTTTTGTACTGAGGGGAAAAGTATGGCGATTTTAAATCCTGGACTGCTTAATAAGCATGCAGGACCCGATTTTAGTCAGGCGAGGCTGATTCTGGACGGGACTACGTGGGTAGGTAATATAGAGATCCATATTAAATCATCAGACTGGATGCTGCACGGGCATCAGCATGACGGGGCTTTTGAATCAGTCATTTTGCATGCGGTCTATCATCATGACAAGCCTGTATACAGAAAAGATGGTAGTGCTATACCGGTATTGGTGCTGAAGGGCTTGTTTGATGAGCAGCTGCTTGCTACTTATAGCACCATGATTACTTCCTCCAACAGGTTCCCCTGCCAGCCTCAGATAGGTAGCGTACCGGATATTATAATATCTGGGTTTTTGTCGAGGGTACTTGCAGAAAGGTTTGAGCAGAAATCGGCAGAAGTGTTGGAACAGCTGGAAGTACTAAAGGGAGACTGGGATGAAACCTTTTATCATTTTATGGCCCGTAATTTTGGGTTTAAAGTAAATGCAGATGGGTTTGAATTATTGGCGGGTTCAGTTTCCCGTCAGGTATTTGCGAAACACAAGGATGATCCAAAACAAATAGCTGCGCTGGTATTTGGGCAGTCGGGATTTTTAGCTCAGGATTTTGCTGAAGATTATCCGGCGAAGTTAAAAAAGGAGTATGACTTTTTGCGGAAGAAATACCAGCTAGATCCAATAGATGTATCTGTCTGGAAATTTTTAAGGATGAGGCCGCAGAATTTCCCTACGATAAGGCTGGCGCAATTCTCCGCACTGATTTTCAGTTCCACTCATCTTTTTTCAAAGATTCTGGAAATAAAAAATTTAAAGGTACTATATGAATTGTTTGAGGACCTGCCGGTCGACAACTACTGGCGAACACACTACCACTTTAATAAAACCACTAAAAAAGTAAACCTGCAGTTGGGCCGGACATCTGTCCAGAACATCCTCATAAATACCGTATGTCTGTTCCTTTTTTCATATGGCAGATATACAGATCGGCAAGAAATCATAGACCGGGCTCTGGATTTTTTGGAAGAAATGCCAGCAGAAAATAATTCGATCATAGGCTATTATATTGACTCAGGCATTAGACCTGACAATTCTTTTATGTCCCAGGCGTTACTTCAATTAAATAAATGCTATTGCTCTCAAAAAAAATGTTTAAATTGTGGTATAGGAATTCACATATTAAAAAAATAAGATGTTTCAGCGGATCGTTACCTTTTTCGAAAAACAAAGTTTTGGTGTATGCACCTATTTAGCAGAACGCTTAAATATGTCGATCAGTAAGATCCGGCTCTTTTTTATCTATTCTTCATTTTTAGCAGTTGGCTTTCCTATTGTATTTTATATCCTTGCCGCACTCGTTCTGGATGTGAGGCAATATGTGAAAAGAATAAGGCTGCGGATATGGGATGTGTAGTGTTTTATAAAAAAATCCCGCTTAATGATTCACCAAGCGGGACTTACCTAAAACAAAACTATATCTAAAATTCAAAACTTGCATGTTGTTATGTAGTTCTGACCTGCGCAGAGAAAAAAGGTTTAAAATTCCGGAATATTTTTTTTGTTGTGTAACCAAATGATATGCACTTTTATCTAAGTTTGTTGATCATTAATATTAGTAATTAAAATGTCTGTAAGGGGAAATCAATTTAAGTCCAATTCTTTTAAAAGTGAGCCGGGAGAAAAGCAGCATTCCAGGACTTCAGGAGCGGGGAAGATAAAAGAAAGGGTAGAGATCATGCCCAGGTTTGATTTTCAGGACGGGAGATTTATCAAGATCGTTGGCTTAGTATTTATCATTGTATCATTGTATTTTCTTGTTGCCTTTACCTCTTATCTTTTTACCTGGCAGGAAGATCATAGCTATGTTATTGATGCAAATGGGGGTTGGAGCAATCTGTTTAAGACCTATGAAGAACTGCAACAGGTGAATTTACCTCCTGTGGTACAAAACTGGCTGGGTAAAATAGGTGCTTTACTGGCCCATCAGTTTATCTACGAATGGTTTGGCGTAGCTTCTTTTCTTTTCGTTTTTGTTTTTTTTGTGATTGGCTACCGTTTGCTTTTCAAGGTAAAAATCTTTCCACTTGAAAAAACATTTGCTTATAGTCTTTTCTTTTTGCTGTTCACATCACTTACGCTTGGATTTGCCCATTCTTTTTTTACCAAAGCTCCGCATTTCCTGGAAGGTGAGTTTGGCTACTGGTCTAATAAGCTTTTGGCTGCACAAATAGGCGTAACAGGCGTAGGTGGAATTATTCTTTTTCTTGCACTTGCGGTGTTAATTATTGCTTACAATATTGATTTTAAATTTCCGGAGCGTAAAAAGGAAGAAGCCATTGTGCCGGATGTACCTGATCATATAGAACTGGAAAATGAAGTGCGTTCTGAAGCGGTAGAATTTACCCTGAATGACCGCTATAAACCTACTGCCAGACAGGAGCAGAATGTGGTGATCACGCCATCCAGGTTTGAAGAAAAGCCGATGGATGAAGAAATTATTCCCACATTTACTCCAGCAGTAAATGTAATGAACAAACCTTTAGAGGTAGTAGCAGCGGTAGAGGTCTCGGTAAAGGCTGATCCGGAACTGACCATTGAGAAGACAGAAGAAGATAAAAAATCTGAAGAGCTGGTTGAGCAGTTTGGGCAGTATGACCCAACTTTAGACCTGGCAAGTTATAAGTACCCGCATTTAGACCTGCTGGAAAATTACGGATCGAATAAGATCTCTGTGAATGCAGATGAATTGGAAGCGAACAAGAATAAAATTGTAGAGACCTTAAATCACTACAATATCGAGATCGATAAGATAAAGGCGACCATAGGTCCGACTGTGACACTTTATGAGATCATTCCGGCACCGGGGGTGAGGATCTCCAAGATCAAAAATCTTGAAGACGACATCGCGCTTAGTTTGGCTGCCCTGGGAATCCGTATCATCGCCCCGATGCCGGGAAAAGGAACGATTGGAATTGAGGTGCCAAATATGCATCCGGAGATGGTTTCTATGAGAAGTATCCTGGCTACAGAGAAATTTCAGCAAACCACGATGGATCTACCAATAGCATTGGGTAAAACAATTTCCAATGAAGTTTATATTGCTGATCTGGCTAAGATGCCCCACTTATTGGTAGCTGGTGCTACGGGACAAGGTAAGTCAGTCGGTATCAATTCCATTTTAGTATCCCTGCTCTATAAGAAACACCCGTCACAACTAAAATTCGTGCTGGTAGATCCGAAAAAAGTGGAGCTTACCTTGTTTAATAAAATAGAACGCCATTTCCTGGCCAAGCTACCGGGGGAAGCAGATGCAATCATTACCGATACCAAAAAAGTGATCAATACGCTAAATTCACTTTGCATAGAGATGGATCAGCGTTATGATTTGTTAAAGGATGCGCAGGTAAGGAATTTGAAAGAATACAACGAGAAGTTCATCAAGCGGAAGTTAAATCCAAACAACCTGCATAGGTTTCTGCCTTATATTGTGCTTATTGTGGATGAGTTTGCTGATCTGATGATGACTGCAGGAAAAGAAGTTGAAACACCAATAGCCAGGCTGGCACAACTGGCACGGGCGGTGGGAATCCATCTGGTGCTGGCTACACAGCGCCCATCAGTAAATATCATTACCGGTACTATCAAAGCAAATTTTCCGGCACGACTGGCTTTTAGGGTATTGTCTAAAATAGACTCCAGAACGATCCTGGACAGCGGAGGAGCAGATCAACTGATTGGTAGGGGAGATATGTTATTGTCTACCGGAAATGATTTGATCAGGTTGCAATGTGCTTTTGTCGACACACCTGAAGTAGACCGCATCTCTGATTTTATCGGAGTACAGCGTGGCTATCCTGAAGCCTATCAATTGCCTGAATACATAGATGAAGCCGCTGAAAATGCTAAGCTAGACTTTGATCCGAATGATAGAGATAATATGTTTGAAGATGCAGCCAGACTGATTGTCATGCATCAGCAAGGTTCCACTTCACTGATACAGCGAAAACTAAAGCTAGGGTATAACAGGGCCGGCCGGATCATTGATCAGCTGGAAGCCGCAGGGGTAGTAGGCCCGTTTGAAGGAAGTAAGGCCAGAGAAGTTTTAATACCCGATGAGTACGCTTTGGAACAGTTCTTGAATAACCTTAACAACAAATAAGAAAAGATGAAAAAGATAATGGTGTTGTTGTTAGTAGCAATTGGATTTACAGTATCCCTGCAGGCGCAGACAGATGCAAAGGCTAAATCGATCTTGACACAGGTCAGTAAAAAATACAGGGCTTATGATATTGTTAAGACCGAATTTGTATTCAGCCTCGACAATCAGCAGGCAAAGATCAAAGAAACACAGCAAGGCACACTGTATGTAAAGGCCAATGCCAATAAGTATAAAGTGGTGATGAAGGATCAGGAACTAATCAGTGATGGGAAAAGCCAGTGGACCTATCTTAAGGAAGACAGGGAAGTACAGGTTACTGATGTCGATAATAGCAGTGATGCCATAAATCCGGCAAAGATATTTACGCTTTATGAACAAGGTTTTAAGTACCTGTATACAGGTGAAAGTAAAATTGGGGGTAAGGTTTATCAAATGATAGATCTGTCTCCGGTAGACACCAAAAGGTCTTATTTTAAGATCAGGCTTAGTATAGATAAGAATGCAAAGCAGATTGCCAGTGCAGTGATCTTTGAAAAGAGCGGAAATAAGTATACTTATGAAATAAAGTCTTTTGTTCCGAATGTGAAAATTGCTGAAAGTGCTTTTTCATTTGATACTAAAAAATATCCCGGTGTAGAGGTTGTAGATTTGAGGTAGTTTATCTAAGTTTGGGCAGATGACGATAACAATTCTATTTTGAAAATCACTTTTTTAGGCACAGGTACTTCACAGGGAATTCCGGTTATTACCTGCAATTGCATTGTTTGTCAGTCAGCTGATCATAAGAACAAGCGTTTGCGGGTATCTGTATTGCTTGAAACAGATGATAAGACAATTGTGATCGATAGCGGCCCTGATTTCCGATATCAGATGTTAAGAGCTGGTGTAAAAGATCTGGATGCCATTGTCTTCACCCATGAGCATAAGGACCATGTAGCGGGTCTGGACGACATCAGGCCTTTCAATTATCTGCTAAAAAAGAACATTGATATTTATGCAACTGAAAGGGTTCAGGATGCTTTAAGAAAAGAGTTTTCTTATATCTTTTCTGAGGTGTGGTATGCCGGACTTCCGCAGATTAACATCCATACAATATCAAATGAAGAATTTTCCATTGGGGGTACTAGGTTTACGCCGCTGGATATTATGCATTATAAGCTACCTATTTTGGGTTTTCGGATTGGTAATTTTGTATATATAACTGATGCAAAAACTGTGTCGGACGAAACAGTCGCAAAGATAAAGGGTGCTAAGGTGTTGGTGGTAAATGCTTTGCAGAAAGAACAACATATCTCGCATTTTAATTTGGCCGAAGCAATTGATTTTGCCCGCAAGATTGATGCAGAGACTACTTATTTTACGCATATTAGCCATAATCTTGGCCTGCATGAGGAGGTAGAAAAAGAATTGCCGGATAATATTAAATTAGCCTATGATGGCTTGATATTATTCTGTAAATAAAATATATATTTGCCGCACAATAATTACCTAGGTGGCGAAATTGGTAGACGCACCAGCTTGAGGGGCTGGCGCCCGCAAGGGTGTGGGAGTTCGAATCTCCTCTTAGGTACTGTTCTAAGTATGCATGCTTAGGGTATAAACCGTACTTTGACTTGTTCAAAGTACGGTTTTTTTATTTAAAATCGGCCTTCTATGCTATCTCAGCCTTGTTCAAAGTATTCCTGCTAAAGGCTTTTAAAATTACTGGAGATCAGAAGATTATGTTTGAACTCTTTTGAGCCCAATATATACTGATGGAGAACATTGCATTTGGTGCGATTTTTCATTAATTATTTGATAGTCAATGATTTTATTTTATAAAATATTCATGGAACGGCTAAAAGTCAGCCATATTTGTATGAATGAAGCAGCGCTTTTAAATACTCCATTCTGCAGGGATTACTGCCGATATCATCGGTGATGAAACAATTTACTTACTTTTCTTCTTATTAGATAACTATTCACAACTTGTGAACTATTCTTAATTAAATCCCAGCCAATATGAAAACCACTAAAAAGAAAATCGCAGTAAAGGATCTGGACAGATTGGTAGTGATCGGCACTTCGGCGGGAGGGCTTGAGGCGCTAAAGGAATTTGTTGAACATCTCCCAATTGATTTTCCTGCACCGATTTTAGTAGTAATGCACATCTCGGCAGATGCTACGGGCAACGTATTGATAGACACATTAAATTCAGTTGGCAAGCTGACATGCATTCATGCTACGGATGGGATGCAAGCCAAATCTGCGCATATCTATTTTGCATCACCTGATCATCATTTGCTGGTTGGTGCTGGCGGAAGATTGATGGTAACAAAAGGAGCTCAAGAAAACCGCTACCGACCTGGGATCGATCCGCTTTTTCGGTCGGCGGCCGTCGCCTATGGCAATAGGGCCATCGGAATTATATTAACTGGCTATTTGGATGATGGAACTGCTGGGCTAATGGCAATTGATAGGTGTGGTGGAATTTGTATTGTACAGGATCCTTCTGATGCGGAATACCCTGATATGCCAAACAATGCACTTGGTCAAGTGACGGCAGACTTTAAGATTCCTATTTCTCAGATGGGGGTAACCCTAACAAGGATTCTTTTGGATAAACTTCCAAAACAAGTTAAGATTCCAAAAGACATTGTTCGAGAGTCTGAAATTGCTGAAAGGGTACTGAGTGACCTTCCTTCAGTAAACGCATTAGGTGATCAGGTACCGTTCAACTGCCCCGGCTGCGGAGGAGTGCTCTGGCAAATTAGCGAAGGATCCTTGCTTCGGTTTCGATGCCATACCGGACATTCCTACACGGCAAAGGTGTTGATTTCCGAACAGACCAAAAAGATAGAGGAGACGATGTGGTCGGCACTTCGCATGTTTGAGGAGCGTCGGAATCTTCTGACCACATTCTCAAAAAGCCAGAGTGGCGCTTCGGCGAAATCTTCGATGGAAAGAGCAGAAGCTTCACAGATCCATATCGATAGGATCCGGAATATATTGATGTCGGATAACGAGTAAATAACAGTAGATGGGCCCAATTAGTTATTTTAATGCATCAGCTTAGCTTTTCTTGCGATCTTAAAATAATATAGACGGGTGTTTCTTGACTTACTATAATCAAGACTCCCAATGGAAGTCTTGCTAACAATAGTTTATTCCAATTATTTAACTATCTTGTGATTGTTTCCTTTCTTTCGGCAGGTTTTGCTGTGCTACCTAACAAATAACTGCCATGATAAACGATCTTCCAAAACATATAATTGCTATTGGCGCTTCTGCGGGAGGAATGGATGAGATAAATATCTTTTTCGACAACACCCCGCTTGATGGTGTAGCCTACGTGATTATGCAGCATCTTCCGCAGGATTTTAAGAGCAGGATGGTCGAGTTGCTAGCTCGACACAGCAAACTAGAGGTCAAAGAGGCTACCCAAGGTGTTCTTGTAGTTCAGAATATTGTCTACCTAATTCCCAGTAATAAGTTCATGACCATTGTTGAGGGTAGACTACATCTCAGTGATAAAGGCAAATCTAAAGGGCCACACATGACCATTGACACTTTTTTTGACTCGCTTGCCACAGACTGTGGACAAAGAGCGATAGGGGTAGTGCTTTCGGGATTAGGTGCTGACGGTAGCCAGGGGGCAGTATCCATCCATAAAAATGGTGGACTAATAATCGTCCGCACTCCTGAGACCTCTGAATTTTCAAGCATGCCTGCTCATGCCATAGCCACAGGAATGGCCGATTTTATTCTTGAGCCCCAGCTTATGCCCGCTGCAATAGCCACTTATGTTATTGAGCATGGGGAGCAACTAATTGAGGATTTCGACGAACAGGAAATGATCGAGGAAATTATCGCATTGATTGGAAAGATTTCCCCACTTGACTTTTCAGGTTATAAGCATACCACGATCTTACGTAGAATCAAAAAAAGAGCAGCACAGGAAAACTACACATCACTAAAAGAATATTTAAATTTTCTTAAAGGCTCGCCCGAAGGACTTATTACATTAGCCAGCGAGTTCTTGATTAGCGTTACAGGGTTCTTCAGAGATGCAGACGCTTTTGCGACGCTCAGTGCAAAGGTAATTCCCGAACTATTAAATAATCTTGCTGCGGGAGAGGAGCTAAAGGTTTGGGTGGCAGGTTCTGCCTCTGGAGAGGAAGCTTATTCCATCGCAATTTCAATTGCAGAACAACTAATTGGCTCTCGTGCAGAGATATTAGTGAAGATTTTTGCAACGGATTTGGATGGCGATGCAATGGCGCTTGCAACTAAAGGTATCTATACAGCAGAGGCAGTTAAGGGAATCTCTGCAGAACGATTACAACATTTTTTTGTAAAGGAAGGGGGTTTCTATAGGGTAGTCCCATTGATCCGCAAGATGGTCATCTTTGCAAAACATGATCTGGCTAAGAACCCTCCTTACTGTAATATGCATTTAATAAGTTGTAGAAACCTTCTGATCTACATGATGCCAGTACTTCAAAAAAAGATTTTTTCAATGTTGCTCTTTGGGCTTAGAATGAGAGGCTATCTTTTTTTGGGCTCTAGTGAGATTCCAACATCGATCATTGACAGTCTAGAAACGATAGATAAGCGTTGGAAAATCTACCGTAATATCAAGAGCAAACGGTCGCTCAGCTATGATGCCTTTTCTCTTCCAGAGCTTCCAGAAGTCAAATCTGTATCATTAAAAGTAAGTAATGTGTCAATTCCCCAATTCGGAGAGTTCATGTCCCATACTTTAGCACTTACGATGGGTTGCCTTGTCATTTTCATAGACGAGAGCTATCAGGTTATCAAGTCTTTCGGTGATTCTTCAAAATTCCTCTTACAAGAGAATTTTAATACCAACCTAACAGAACTGTTGCACCCCCAGCTTGCTGTTGCTTTCAATACACTAGCTAAAAAGGTTTTGCAGACCGACCAGCAGACCAGTGTTGCGGGAATTCCGATGAAAAGTTCTACAGGTACGGTCCATATTGACCTATCTATTGCTCCGGTACCGAATTCAGCGAAATCATCGGAGGTACTTATGGTGATTTTGAAGGCGTCGGACATCGGTTCTGCTGGGGAAGAAGTCCCTGTTTTTAATGGACAGACTTACCAAGACCAATATACCCAGGATCTTGAGCATGAGCTAAAGCAGTTAAAGGCAAGCCATCAGAAGCTTAATCAGCAGGTTGATGCTTCTAACGAAAACATGCAATCTTTTAATGAGGAACTGGTATCTGCTAATGAGGAAATGCAGAGTACGAATGAAGAAATGCAGTCAGTAAATGAGGAGCTGCATACCATCAATTCAGATTACCAACTGAAAAACAGGGAATTACTGGAAATCAATGATGACCTTAACAATTATTTCAGGAGCAATATCAATGGGCAGCTATTCATAAACAGCGAAATGCTGCTGATGAAATTTTCCCCGGGAGCAGTAAAGCTGATCAATCTAAGGGAAAGCGATATCGGTAGGCCGATTTATCATATATCGACCAATATCAGGTTCGAAACAATCTTGGATGATATAAATCAGGTGACCATAGATGGCAGTACGATCTCCAAGCAAATCCAGACTAACGATGGAAGATGGTACCAGATGATGATAATGCCCTATCTACAGCAATTAGGCACAAAGCGCAACGGAACTATTGTTACCTTTGGTGATATTACAGAACTCAAGGATATACAGTTTGAGCTTGACCGAAAGAACCAAAGCCTGCAAAGGATCAACGAAGACCTGGATAATTTTATCCATACCGCTTCCCACGACCTTCTCGCTCCATTAGGAAATATCGAGGCTAGTATTGATGTGATGAACAGTATCGCCCTTTCTGATCCAAAATTTCTCGACGTAATAAATCTTATCAATAGGTCAATCAAAAATTACAGGCAGTTGATTACTGATATTTCAATTATCGCTAAGATAGAGAGCGAAATAGACCAAATGGATCTGGTAAACATTGAAGAACTGGTTCGAAACGTGGAATGGAGCCTAGAGGATAAAATAAGGCTTTCAGGTGCAACCATTCAGTTAGATCTTGAAGTGAAGGAACTCAAATTTTCCAAAAAGAACCTAAGAAGTATTCTTTTCAATCTGGTTTGCAATGCGATAAAGTTCAAAGGCGCTGATCCTCCGGTGATCAAAATCAGTTCCTATCTAAGTTCTGGTAGGGCAGCTGTTAGTATTATGGATAATGGTAAAGGCATAGACGAAAAAGGACTAGGAAGGATTTTTGAAATGTATGGAAGATTACATCAGGATATTGAGGGCACGGGAATCGGACTCTATCTTGCAAAAAAGATCATCAATGCCTCTGGCGGGAAATTAGAAGTAGAAAGCAAGATTGGCCAAGGCAGCATGTTCACCATCTTTTTCGCGTGACCCAGCACAATTCTATATCAGTCGTAAATGCTTCCTAACTATTAACTAGGTTAATTTATTAGCACAATGTTCAACATTCCTTGGTAATGAGAGTGTATTCGATTACTTTTTAAAGAGCTATGCGCTAACATCCATAAACATATCAAATGAAAAATACGGATCTATATAGTCTTTTTGAACTTTCCCCAGTGCCGATGTGGACCTTTGATGTTAAGACCCTTCGGTTTTTGGACGTTAACTTAGCCGCAACTACCAATTATGGCTATTCTCGGGATGAATTTCTCTCCATGTCAATTAATCAGATACGTCCCGATGATGACATTACCTGGGTTAGGAACATTGTCAGAGAAAATTTCCGTACTGGTAGTTTCTATCAGAACACCTTCAGGCATATACGTAAATGTGGAAAAATGATATATGTAGACATTGCCAGCAACCTCATTAAGGTGGACGGAAGGGATGCAAGATTGGTGTTGGCCACCGATATCACAGAAAAACTCGAGGCACAGCAGGCGTTGTTCTTGAGCGAGCAACGTTTCAGGGCCCTGGTGCAGGATGGATCGGACATGATTACCATACTGGATACTGATTTTAGGTACAAGTATGTTAGTCCGGCCTCAGCAAGGGTATTTGGGATGCAACCTGAGCTTTTTATCGGAAAGGAAGCTTTTGAGTTTGTTCATCGCGATGATAGGGAAGTCCTTGAGCATGAAGCTGCCCGTATTTGGGACGAACGTAGCATCCAGCTTTCTCCCTACCGCTACCGCGATCATGTTGGCGGATGGCTTTGGATAGAAACCAGGGCAACGAACCTTTTTGATGATCCAGCAGTAAAAGGAATCGTATGTACCTCCAGGAATGTGACCGAAAGAATCTTGGACCAGCAGCTCGTACAGGAAAATATTGAACGGTTCAAAATAGTTTCAAAAGCGACCAGTGATATCATTTGGGACTGTGACCTTGTTTCAGAAACTATTGTATGGAACCGGGCCATCAAGGGGATACTAAAGTTCATTGACAAGGAAAGGACTACAGCCGCATGGTGGATTGATCAGATTCACCCGGAGGATAGGCAAAGGGTGATAACAAGACTGGATAGACATATTGAACAGGGCATCACCAAGTGGGAGGATGAATACAGGTTCCGTTGTGGAGATGGTAGCTATAGGCATATTTTCGATAGGGGATTTGTGCTAATGAACGACAAAGGCCATGCCTATCGAATGATAGGTTCTATGCAGGACATTACCAAGCGCAAAGAAGAGGAAAAATGGTCAAAGATGCTTGAATCAGTAGTAGTGAATACTTCTGATGGTGTGCTTGTGACTGATGGCTCGTACAGGCCGGTTATCATTTACGTAAACGATGCGCTGGTAGAAATGTCAGGGTTTTCGAAGCAGGAGCTGATCGGTCGCACACCAGATATGCTCCATGCCCATCATACTGGCCAGATAGGATTGAATAGGCTAAAGGCTGCTGTAAAAAAACAACATTCCTGCAAAGTGGAACTGGTAAACTACACCAGAATGGGAAAACGATATGATGTAAGTATTTCATTAACCCCAATTTTCTCCGAAGAAGGGAAACTGTCCAGCTGGATAAGTATCCAGAGAGATGTAAGCGAGCAACGCCGTTATATGGAGGAAATCGAAGCTCATAACAAAAACCTGAATGAAATTAGTTGGATGCAATCCCATGTGGCAAGGGCTCCACTTGCCAGGATCATGTCCCTTATTGAACTTCTTGAAACTTGTGGCAATTTAGCTGAACGAATGGAGTTAATGGGCTACCTTAAGACTTCAGCCGTTGAATTGGACGAAATCATTAACGCAATAGCCAATAGGAAGAAAATCGATGCCCAGGCGAATATTGTGGTTAATCCAGTAAAGTTGTAATTGATGGCCAAGAGTTACATCTCTTACCGATAACAAGACCTAGTCTTTAGTGCAGAACCGTGGCGTACTATGCAGCGGAATATCCACTATTATTTCACCACATAATTGATAACACTTGCCACATTAATTACACAATATTCTTTTAGTTTGCTTTCTTTGATCTATATCAAAAAGAAATATGTTGACAGCTCTTAAAAAACTACTGACAAACTGGACACTCCATTTTTTAACGTTGTGGATTGGTATTAAGGCAATTAGTGTGATTTCTTATGTGTATCATGTACATACTTGGGGAAATTATATCAAAAATGACGATGGTACACCTGTAACAGCTGTTCAATATGCTACCAATCCAGATGATAGATTATTCTTTGTTGCACTTTTAGTATTGTTGACTGAAGTAGTAAGACAATTTATATTCAAAAAATATCACTTCATCTTTTTTATAGCGGGATGTTTATTGACTGCGATGATCTCAACTGCGGGAATTGTGTATGAACGGCCGCATGTTTTCAACCAAAAAGCTAAACTAACTCTTATTGAACCCATTTTATATATCGCAGCATACGCTTTTATTTATATAATTGTGAGGGATTATTATCTTCAAAGTAAAAACAGGCAGCTTCAAAGGATTCAGCAGTCGGAGAATGAATTACATGCTTTAAAGGCGCAGCTAAACCCACATTTTCTGTTCAATGCCTTAAATTACCTTTACGGCACTGCTTTAAAAGAAAAGGCCACAGACACCGCTCAGGGTATCGACATGATGTCTGATATGATGCGGTATACCATTCATGGAATGCATGAGAATTTTGTTCCGCTCCAGGATGAACTGAAGTTTATGGAAAACTATCTACAACTTCAGCAGGTACGTTTGCCTGTAAAGGATAATATTGAAATTAGCACTCAAATTGTTTTTGACGACCATAATTATCATCATAAAATAGCACCACTATTGCTCCTCCCGTTTATTGAAAATGCTTTTAAGTACGGCATCAGTATGGATTCGCAATGTGAAGTTCAGATAAAGATTGCTGTGGCCGGGAACGAACTGCAGATGGATGTATTTAATACCATCGTTCAGAACCGTGTCGAAGTCAACGGAAACAATACGGGGATAAAAAATACAATTAAGCGTCTTGATTTCCTTTATCCGGATAACTACCGTTTAGATCATAAAAATACCGGTTTAGGTTATAATGTTTCATTTTGGCTGAAACTCAGTTCTTAAATAACTAATTCAATTTTTCAAATCATGATAAAAAAAGTAATGTTACTGCTTTGCGGTGCAGCAGTCCCCTTCATTTCTGTATCTCAGACCAAAGATTCTTTGTTTACAGTTAAAATAACCGCAACAAAAATGCCGTTAGCGGCTAAGATTTACCTGTTATACCAAGAATACGGTAAAAGAATAATTGATTCTGCAACACAGAACAATGGATTGTTCGTTTTTAAGGGTAAGATAGATAGACCCATGTTTAGCACGCTTGTTTGCGATACTACAAAAATTGGTTTATCGGGAATGATTAAAAAACAACTTGAAAAACCGGATTTATTGCGAATGTACATTTATCCAGGGCAAGTAGCGTTGAAAACCTCTAGCCGTTCAATCGCTGACGCAAAGTTTATTGGCAAGGGCATCAATTCTGATTATCTTAAGCTGGAACAAATGCTTAGCCCCGTTGATGCAGAGATCGAAAAGATCAGTAAGTTGACGGAAATAGCTCATGCGCCAAAAACCTCAGCGTTGAACAAGAAATTAGACAGTTTAAACTCAGTTAAGCAGGCTATTAGAAGGATATTTATTATCGACAATCCAGACAGCTTTATTGCATTGAATGCATTGCAGGACTATGCAGGAATCTTACCTGATGTTGCTGTTATTGAGCCAATGTTTAACAGGCTTTCTTTAAGATTGCAGAATACACGGTCTGGTAAGGAATTTCGGAAATTTCTTTCAAACCAAAAAAACCTTAATCCCGGTGCATTGGCACCTGTTTTTGTTCAAAATGATACTGCAGGCAATCCTGTTAATTTGGCCTCATTTAGAGGGAAGTATGTGTTGATTGATTTCTGGGCTTCCTGGTGTGGACCTTGTAGAGCTGCCAACCCTGAACTTGTTAAAATTTATAATGATTTTAAAGATAGAAATTTTACTATCTTGGGTATTTCTCTCGATGCTGCAGATGGAAAAGGTGCATGGTTAAAAGCTATAAAGGATGATGGGTTAAGTTGGCCCCAGGTTTCGGATTTGAAGCATTGGGAAAATGAGGTGGCAAAGCTTTATAGTATCAGAAAAATTCCAGAGAGTTTTCTGATTGATCCTAAAGGTGTGATTATAGCAAGAGATCTTGAAATGAATGAACTAATGGAGAAGCTTAAACAAGTATTACCGGTAAAATGATCAAAGTAATTGCAGTTGACGATGAGCCTGTAGCGCATGATGTGATTCGTTCCCATGCGGAAAAGATACCTTTTATTTCGCTTGATGCTACGTTTTTGAGTGCCACAGATGCTCTGTTTTATATTAAAAATGAGCGTGTAGATTTAGTGTTCCTCGACATCGCTATGCCTGATCTTTCAGGTATTGAATTTGCCGCTATGATAAGTCCTGAAATTCAGGTCATTTTTACTACTGCTTATCCGGAATATGCATTAAAAGGTTTTGAGTTGGCGGCAACAGACTATTTATTAAAGCCAATCAATTTTACCCGCTTTTTAAAGGCTTGTCAGCTTGCTGAAACCAGACTTCAACTGCCCGACGTAAAAAAAAGGGACGAAGAGCAAGCTTTATTTGTAAAAGATGGGCATGATTGGGTACAAATAAAGTTTAGTAACTTGGTTTATGCCAAAGCGGAAGACAATTATGTTGACTTGCATGAAACAGGTAAGCATACGCTCACGCGCATGACATTGACAGAATTGCAGACAAAACTCCCTTCAGATCAGTTTTTACGTGTTCATAAATCGTTTATAATTTCCAGACAGAAAATTGAACGGATTGAGAAACACCAGGTAATTGTAACGGGGAATAAGATTCCTTTATCTAAATTATATAGAGATCAGCTCCTGCAAAATCTTGGGGGAGAATCATCAGTTAGTTAACGTTTTTACAAGAAAAGGACGGCAAAGGGAGTATGCCATGAGGCTTTGGTCCTATGCCGGCCAAAAAACGTTCATTTAGTGTTAGCAGCGATAGAACTTTTGAAGGATTGATCTTTTTCAATTCCAAATAAAAAATTAGTGCAACCAATCATCGATCGCTGAAAGCAAAGAACAGACGAATGAAATAAGATGTATACGTCCAAATGAATCTGCAATCATTGCTCGTGGTTTAAATTGTTATAATCCTTTTGGGTATCGATGTCAATGTGACCAAGTTCAAAGGGAATTGTCGCTACATCTGCTGCATATTTCTGCAAGAGGGGTTTTGCCCCGGTATTTCCATTTAAGGCAATTAGCTCATCAAAATAAATTTCATTGAACAAGGCAGGAGTGCCAATGGTTTCGGCATATTTACTGGCAACGATGTTTTTTCTACTTCTTTGACTTTCCTCAACAAGTTCCGTGAAAATTTCTGGTCGAATAAATGGCTGGTCGGCAACTGCGATGACCACATTTTTTGTATCGGCCTCCAGTTCGAGCATTTTTGATAATCCCGCCGCAATGCTCGATGAAATTCCTTTTTCCCAGCTATCATTGATGATGATGTTGATGTTGAAATCTGGGTGCTGCTCAAGGATTTGGTCTGCGTAGGCGCCCAATACCAGCACAATCGGCACATAAGCTGTTGTTTCGGCCGCTGCCACGGTTCGTTGCAATAAGCTGCTTCCCTGATAGTAGAGCAATTGCTTGGGGCTTCCGAGCCTGCTGGAATTTCCGGCTGCCAATATAATGATCCCGGTATTCATGAGCTACAGTGATTTGAATGTTGGTGTACAGAACCTGTTTTTTCTTTAAGTAAACCTGCCGAGGCCCCAGCAAACACCGATCTAATTTCTGCGATAATGGAAATGGCGATTTCTTCAGCGGTTTCTGCACCTATATCAAGCCCGATTGGACCATGGATGCGAGACCTGTTTTCTGCTGTATCTGCTCCTAGTTCATCGAGCATCCGGAGCATTTTTTTCTTTGGCCCCAGGGTACCGATATAGGGGGCATTGGTCTTTAGCAAAATTGCCAAAAGTTCGATATCATAGTTATAGTTATGTGTCATTAGCGCAATGGCTGTATTGCCGTCAATAGTAAGCTGATCCATTAATTGCTGTGGTTTGGCCACAATGACCTGCGTTGCAGTTGGAAAACGGTTGAAGGTAGCGTGCGTTGCCCTACCATCTGCAACAGTTACATTCCAGCCAAGTTGATAAGCAAAAGTCGCCAATGGTTGCACATCATTACCCGCTCCCGCCACGATAAGTGAGATTGGCGGTTGAATGAATTCAACAAATGCATTGCTATTGCCGTAGGTGGTAAGCTTTGATGCGCTGGTTTTTAATACTTCTTCTGCATCTAGTTCTCCCCGATGTTGTATTTCTTTCGGAAACTTAGTAAGTTGACTGACACTTGTATAGAACAACATAGTTCCCAGTTGCATTTTTTCTGTAAGGGAAAATAAAGTTGTGATGACTGCATCTTCCCTTTGGTTTTTGAGCGCGGTTAATATTTTGATTGCATTTAATTGATCTGCCGGATCGATGGGTTCAAACAAAATATGGACAATCCCATTGCAGCCCAGCTGGACTCCGAACTTGGCGTCATCTTCATCGGTGGTATCATAGGTTACTAGTTTGTTTTCTTGCTGATGAATGGCCGAAAGCGCTTTTTTTAGGGCATCGCCTTCTAAACAGCCACCACTGATGGCGCCAGTCAACATGCCGTCTTCAGTAATGAGCATCCTGGCACCAGGCCTGCGATAGGAGGAGCCTTCCACACTGACAACCGTAGCAAGAGCCGCCCTAAGGTTTTCCTTTATAGCTTTCTGATAGGCGCTTATAATGTCATTGATTTCTTTCATTTTTTTTACACGCTTGTGGGTATTACATTAAATTACTTGGCATATGTATCAGTATTAGCTTTCCTCTGGTCTACCAAATTAAGCAATGTTTGGGCAATAATGTTTGTTCATCAGTAAAAGTTGTTGATGGGACAACTTAAATACCCGTCACCTACAGATTCAGATCTATTCAAATAGTTGATAATTAAAGATCTTTTATATATTTACTCCGCAATCGATTGTTTCGTTGTTATATAACCAAAAAACCTCTAATTATGACTACTTGTAAACGAGTAATGTGTTGCCTGGCGTTTTTTACTTGCTGCGCAAGCTCTACCTGGGCGCAAACCGCCAATCCATATATGCCCGCCGTCGGAAATAAACCGTATTTATTGCGGAGTTACCTGATGTTTGAGGGTAAAAAACGTACCCATGTGATCTCAGTCGGTACTCCGGAAAAGGTCAGTTATTCATACGACCTCAAGCAGGGTGCATTATTACAGATATGGCGCGGACAGTTTATCGATGTGACAGAAATGTGGAAGGACAGGGGGGAACCTCAACTGGCCAAACCATTAGGTTCCGTGTTGCCGCTTTCTGCGGCTCCTGCTATTGCGGCGCTGGCCGATAAAGATACAGTATGGCCGGACTCGATCGCATTTGATGGCCTTCAGAATAAGGGTTATGTATTGGATAAGAACAAAATGCCCACATTTTCATATTCCTCAAATGGTGCTGATATCAATGACCGGATAGTGGTACAAAATGGTGGCGGATCGATAGACCGAACTATAAGTATAAGCAATAGCAAGGAACTTCTGTATTGCAGGATCGCCGCAGGACCAGTGATAGAAGCGCTGAAAGACAATACTTATAGTGTTGGAAATAAAGCCTATAGTATAAAAGTGGGGGCGGAATCGAAAGCTTTTATCAGGAAAACAAAAAATGGCCAGGAACTGCTTGCTCCATTGGCCAAAGGCACTGCTTCACTAACTTATTCGCTAATCTGGTAATCAAAATGAAACACTCGAAATACTTATTGTCCTTTTTATTGCTGGGCGCTGGCATGATGGCAGCAAATGCGCAAAATAATACCGGCGTTGCTTATGTACAAACAGAAAATCAAATATTTCCAATCGTTACGGTTCCTATTCCAAAAGGAATCGCACTTGAAGTTGGCGGGATGGCTTTTTTACCCAATGATGAACTGGCGGTAGCTACGCGTCGCGGAGAGGTATGGATCATTACGAATCCGTATATGAAAGACGGACAGCAGCCTAAATACCGCTTATTTGCACATGGTATGCATGAAGTATTGGGCTTAAATTACATAAAAGGTGATTTGTACTTAACGCAGCGTGCCGAACTTACGCGCCTTCGCGATCTGGATGGCGATGGCGAGGCTGATGAATACAGTACGATGTACTCCTGGCCGCTATCAGGTAATTACCATGAGTATGCCTATGGTCCGATGCTGGACAAGGATGGCAATATGGTGGTTACGCTGAATCTTGGTTGGATCGGTTTTGGTGAAAGTTTATCCAAATGGCATGGCTGGATGCTGAAATTCAGTCCAGATTTTACGATGAAGCCTTTTGCTACAGGTTTTCGTTCGCCTGCCGCCTTTGAACTGAACAGCAATGGCGAAATATTTTATGCAGAAAACCAGGGCGACTGGGTGGGCTCCGGTCACATTACCCATGTAGAGGAGGGCGATTTTTTGGGCAATCCGGCAGGTTTGATCTGGGCTGATCAGCCCGGTTCTCCGGTTAAGCTTAGTAAAAAGGACATTCCAGATACCGGTGAACCGAAGTATGAAGTGGCCAAAAAGGTACCCGGATTAAAAACCCCTTCAGTATGGATCCCGCATTCTATTATGGGCAATTCGACTTCAGGCATCCTGAATTATTCGGATCATGGAAATATGGGGCCTTTTAAAGGACAGCTTTTTGTGGGTGACCAGGCCCAGAGCAAGATCAGCAGGGTATCCCTGGAAAAGGTAAAAGGTGTATACCAGGGGGTCGTATTTCCATTCAGGAAAGGATTTTCATCAGGTATATTGCGGATGAACTGGGGATCTGATGGCAGTATGCTCGTCGGTATGACTTCAAGGGGATGGTCATCGACCGGAAAAGAAGAGTATGGCCTGCAGCGTTTGACCTGGTCTGGTGTTGTGCCTTTTGAGGTGCAGACAGTAAGGGCGCAGCCTGATGGCTTCGAACTGGAATTTACCATGCCTGTAGATGAAAAGACTGCGCGTAATGCGGGTTCTTACCAGCTGTCGACTTTTACATACAAGTACCACCACATTTATGGGAGCCCGGCAATAAGCCAGTCCGCACGCAGCATCAAAGCTATCGTGGTTTCTCCTGATCACAAACGTGTGCGTTTGGTACTGGATAGTTTAAAAGAAGGGTATATCCATGAGATCAGGACAGAAGGGTTGAGGTCGGCAAACGGCAACATTCCTTTGCTCCACAATTATGCGTATTACACTTTAAATAAGATTCCTGATGGGGGAAAGCTTACAGTTACGACTGAAAATAAGCCAGTTGGTGAAATGCTGGCTAATAAAGCAGCAGAAACAAAGGGTCATCATCACATGGACAATATGGCAACAACTGGTGGCAAGATCAGCGGCAGTACGGCTGCAGAAAAGCACCTGACCAAACAGCCGGAAAGCTGGAAGAACGGCCCGGATAAAACCATTGTACTGGGAACTAAGCCGGGCTTGAAGTTTGACATCACAAATCTTACTTTAAAGGCAGGCACCAGGGTGAAACTGACTTTTGCCAATACGGATGACATGCTGCATAATTTTGTGTTGACTGCTCCGGGATCAGGCAATCTGGTCGGGGAAATGGCAATGAAGATGGGGCTGGATGGTGAAAAGTACAATTTTATTCCTAACAGCGATAAGGTATTGGCGCACACCGTTTTATTGCAGCCCGGGAAATCTGATACTATTTATTTTACAGTACCTAAAGCTCCAGGCATATATCCTTTCATCTGTACCTATCCCGGCCATTATATGGTGATGAAGGGGCAGATCAAAGTGCTGAAATAAAAGCACATTAAATACGCTTAGACCTGATGAAAATTCGATCAATGGTAAAAATATTATCACTTCAAACAGAAAACATGCTTGTAAAAAAATGTATTAAACTTTTTATCATTGTATTTGGTATAAATAGTCTGGTCTATGCTCAGACCGGGAAAAATAAATCGGCAAATATAGCCGTTGATTTTTCTAAGTCAATAGAATCAATGAAGCCATTATGGGCATGGTTTGGATATGACGAGCCAAATTACACCTATATGAAGGATGGTAAGAAATTGCTAAGCGAAATTGCTGCTGCAAGTCCGGTGCCTGTCTTTGTCAGGGCACATAGTTTATTGGTAACGGGTGATGGAGTGGCTGCGCTAAAATGGGGGTCAACAAATGCCTATACTGAAGATGCAAATGGAAATCCAATTTACAACTGGTCTATTATTGACAGTATTTTTGATACCTATATCAAAAGGGGGATGAAACCTCTGGCTCAAATTGGCTTTATGCCGGAAGCACTGTCGAGCAAACCTGTTCCTTATAAACATAACTGGAAACCAGGTGATAAATACAGTGATATTTTTACTGGTTGGGCATATCCTCCCAAGGATTATAATAAATGGGCAGAGCTTATATATCAATGGGTGAAGCATAGTGTTGAACGCTACGGAAAGGAAGAAGTAGAAAGCTGGTACTGGGAACTTTGGAACGAACCGGATTCACCATATTGGAGAGGAACGCAGCAAGAATTTTTTAAACTGTATGATTATTCAGCCGATGCAGTTAAGAGAGCTTTGCCAACAGCAAAAATTGGAGGTACTGATATCACAGGAGGAGCCATGAAATTTCAAGATGCTTTTATCAGACATTGTTTGTTTGAACCCAATTACGCAACCGGAAAAATAGGGGCACCATTGGATATTCTTTTATTTCACGCCAAGGGGTCACCAAAATTGGAAAATGGAAGGGTGGTAATGGGAATCCGTAGTCAGCTTCGCAATATTAAAGACAATCTAAAAGTCATTGCCGCTTATCCCGAACTAAAACATCTACCAATAGTGATAGGAGAGTCAGATCCGGAAGGATGTGCAGCGTGTGGTATGGCTACTGATCCTCAAAATGCTTACCGCAACGGAACCATGTATTCCAGTTATACTGCCGCATCATTTGCCCGCAAGTATGAGTTGGCCCGCTTATTAAAATCTAACCTGATCGGTGCGGTTACCTGGGCATTTGAATTTGAAAACCAACCATGGTTCTATGGATTCAGGGATCTGGCAACTAATGGTGTAGATAAACCAGTGTTGAATGTGTTCAGGATGTTTGGAATGATGACTGGAGATTTGGTTAAGGTTGAGTCAAACAGGATGTATGTTCTTGACAGTATTTTAAGTACGGGTATTCGTGGTGTTCAAACAGATATTGGGGCATTGGCTTCAAAAGGCAATAAATCTGCAGCAGTTATGGTATGGAATTATCATGATGCTGATGAAAAGGGCAGTGCTGAAGAGGTTAATATCCAGCTTAATGGATTGCCTTTAAAAGCAATCGAAATTAAGCATTATCGCATTGATGATCTGCACAGTAATTCCTATGAAGTTTGGAAAAAAATGGGTTCTCCTGTAAATCCAACAGCCATGCAAATCAGACAACTTGAAAAAGCCGGTCAACTAGCTATGCTGGGGAAACCTTCAATGCTTAAACCTGAAAATGGTACTGCTAATTTAAAAATATTGCTGCCAAGGCAGGGTGTTTCCTTACTATATCTTTCGTTTAAGTAGTTAAATTCTTCAAGTTTAGTGATTAAGATGGCTTTTTGTCAACTAACGCCAGACAAAATATTTTAGATTAGTTCGGGGTTTCTTATTGAAACACCCGAACATAATCTACTACCATTTGTTGTGGAAAGCTGGTGGCAGCATTAGGGCTACCCGGCCAGTTGCCGCCCACTGCTACGTTAAAGAGCAGGAAGAACTGGTTGTGAAATTCATTGTATGCCGACGAGCTAATATCTACAGCATAAAACTCCTGATTGTCTACCAGCCATTTCATAGAAGTGGAAGTCCATACCAGGGAGAATAAATGGAATTTGTCATTGAAGATTCCCTCGGGAAGCGTATATGATTTTCCCGTAGTGGCATAGCCGTTGTTGTCGTAATGGAGTGTGCCATGCGAGGTATTGTCCCTGCCGGCTCCTCCACCTATCATTTCCATGATGTCTATCTCCCCAGAAAGCGGCCAGTTTACTGTGCTGATATTATTGCCCAGCATCCAGAGTGCAGGCCATATACCCTGGCCTTTTGGCAATTTCGCGCGCATATCTATGCGACCGTATTTGAAGGTCTTTTTATCCTGTGTCTTAATCCTCGAAGAGGTATACTCCCTACCGCCAAAAGCTTCTTTTTTTGCAGTAATGGTCAGAAAGCCATCTTTAACACCGGTGTTTTCCTGACGGTAATACTGAAGCTCATTATTACCCCATCCATTACTTCCGGTACCGGTTTCGAAAGTCCAGAAAGCCGGATTCAAACTAGTTCCGTCAAATTCATCTCTCCAAACCAGGTTCATGCCAGTATAACTCAGCGCTCCTTCATATTCGGTTCCATTACCCACCGTTACAGCAACATTTTGACTGAGTTCAGCTGATTTATTATCTGCAGAGTAGGCAGTAACCTTTACGGTAAAGGTACCCGAATAGGTATAAGTAGCAGAGACCTTGCCGTCGTTTGATCGTATGCCTTCTTCATTGCTGCTTTTTCCAAAGGTGAAGTAATAGCGGTCTGCATTCTGTGCAGTAGCTGTAAAGTTAACCTTACCTGATCCGTCACTACTTACCTCGGCCTGAAGTTGGAGATTGGTAGGACTGAGGGCGGTCGCATTTTTTTTGCAACTTAACAGTAAAACAAAAAGTAAGAGCAGTGGCATCTTTCTATACAATTGGCTTGATCTCATAGTGGTATCATTTAACATAAAATGGAATATTTGCTGTTGCAACCTTGTTTTTGCCATCGCTGATGTAAACAAACAAGCGGTAAGCACCTGCTTTCGCCGGAGCATTAATAGTAACTTTGCCTTTTCCTGCCTCCTGGTAAGTAAATTTGACAGCATCAGGTTTGTCTTCATGGTCGCCGCCTTCACCTACATTGGTGGCTTCAGGCAGTAGCTCCCAACTATACCTGAGGGAATCTTGATCAGGATCTGAGGCCAATGCAGTTGCTAAATAGCTTTCGCCAGCCTTAAGATAAATATTTTGACTGGCTTTTTGCTCATTTAGTTGAAACGAATACACATGCGGAGCTTTATTGGCCGGATATTCACCTTTCCATAGGTATTGCATTACATCCACCACCTCTGATTCTTCTCCACTGCTAGTAAATATGCCATACCAGGTCGGTGTTCTTTCCTGCTTTTGCCCCCATAAGAACACGTACGAACCCAAACATTTTTCTTTGTCTTTTTCAATTGAAAATCCATAGCGGCTTTTGTATACGGCTGCCTTTTCACTGCTTGTTTCCTCTATGGGAGCTTTCCATGCAGTTTCAAGCCCTTCCCAGTGACCAGTAGGCCCCCATTCTGTTATCATATAGGGTCCATCCCATCCTGCCAGCTTAATCTCAGATGGTAGGGTAGCCAGACCACCATAGGTATTAATGGAGAGGATATCGATTGAAGCAGCACTTTTCTTTATTTCATCTATTTCTTTCTTGTGTATTCCTGCCAGTACTATGGTTGCCGGATGGTTCGGGTCTAGTTCATGGATCATTTTTGCAATATCATTTGCTGCATCCCACACTTTGTTGTTGGAGTAAGAAAGGTTCAGCTCATTACCTATTCCCCAGGCTAGCAGAGCAGGGTGGTCCTTGTATTTTAAGACTTCCTGTTTGACCTGTTCAAACTGTTTTTTTACCGCTGCTGCATCACTGTAGTTAAAACCATGGCGCTCTGCAGTTACCGGAAGCCCCATCAGGACGGTCAATCCGTGTTTATGGGCCGAATCAAGGATCTTTTTAGCATTATTGGTACTCCAGGTCCTTATAGAGTTGCCGCCATAGGCAGCAACTCTATCTAAGTAATCCATTCCACCAGCACCTTTTACAAAGTAAGGTTTACCGCCGCGTATCAGCTGATATCCGGTTCCTTTCTTTACAACTTCTACCTTGATGGCTTTATTGGGCGCATCGGGTAACTTTGCTGTCGCGGGTACTAAGCTCAGGAAGCAAAGGCCAAGGAAGATACCTGCAATTTTCTTCTGCATTTTATAATTTTTTATAGATTACTAATTTGGATTTGGAACTAGTTCAGGGTTTCTTTCAATTTCCATTTGCGGGATAGGCAGCAGGTTGAAATTTTCTTTATATACCCTGTTCTCGTAGTTTTCTACAGTATAAGTGAGTGTGGAATTGGCGTTTTTCACAATCTTCATTTTCTTTACAGGTACGTTAAAGTAAGTCATGCCCAGTTTCCAGCGACGTACATCATAAAAGCGGTGTTCTTCAAATGAAAGTTCCACACGTCGCTCATTGCGTATCCGCTCCCGCATTTCCACCTGACCAAGTCCTGATAAAGCAGGCTGATCTGACCGCCTTCTAAGTTCGTTGATTGCACTAAAGACCGTTCCGTCGGGGCCTGCAGCTTCATTTCTTGACTCTGCGTAGTTCAAAAGTACTTCGGCATAACGCATATAAATCCAGTCGTTATCACCCCCGCGGTATACATCATCTGCGGTAAGGAAGCGCTCATCTATAAATTTCCTAAGTCCGTAGCCTGTTTTTGTACGGTCGCCATTGGTAGATTTATTGGCATTACCGCCTTCAAACGTTTCGACGGTGACGCCTTTAAAGACCGAGCCGTTATGTATAAGGGATTTGTCAAAGCGGCTGTCTCTGTCCTTGTAAGGGTTTTGCGGATCATAGCCGGATGTAGGGTCCGAGATCAGTTTGCCATTTTTCATTTCATAAGCATCTACCAGGTTTTGGGTAGCGTGAAAAGCACCCCAGGCGCCGCCAATTACGTCAGGGTTCTGGATACTCATATGGAGCATCCATGCAGTCTGATGGGTTCTTCCTGGTCTGGCAAACTTTTTCGCAAAAATCACCTCTTTATTACCTGCTTTGGTGAAAAACAACTGATAGTAATCCGGATGCAGGTTGTAATAGCCCTGGTCTTTGATATCCATGACTGCTTTGGCCGCATTTGCTGCATTGGTCCAGCGTGTAACATCGTTTGACGGATTGTTCAGTGGACTGGCGTAATATAATAATACACGGGCTTTCAAGGCAAGTGCTGCGCCTTTGGTAGCGCGGCCAAGGTCGGCAGCAGGATATTCGAATGGAAGGTCTGCTGCTGCTTCATCACATTCCTTGGTAATAAAATTAACGCACTCTTCATACGTATTGCGTGGAACTAGCAAGTCATCTGTGATCAATTGCTCGTTTAGAATCAGTGGGACACCACCAAAGGCCCTGATCAATTCAGAGTAGGCAAATGCCCTCAGGAACCTGGCCTCAGCCTTAATACGTGTTTTTAAGTTGGTATCTGTAGTAGGTACCCCGTCAATCCTGCCGATAAGTGTATTGGCCTTACGGATCAGTATATAATTGTTGCGCCACATTTCTGTGCCCAACGAAAAAGAAGAGTTGAGGTCGCCTGCCTGTACTTTGTTTAATGGCAGGTCATTGTGTCCTTCAATATCATCCGTAGCCATGTCCAGCAACGCAAAGCCCGCCGACCAGTCCTGGTCAAAGCCCCAGTCTTTACGCTCAAAGCCGCTTAGTAAACTGGAATACACATTGGTTAAAAACTGCGAGGTCAGGGTGATGTCTTCAAAAACAGCCACATCGGATACAAAGTTGGTTGGTTTGACATCGAGCACATTTTTCTTGCAGGAAAGGGCGATTGATGTTATAAACATCGCCGCAACTACCCATTTATATTTCTTAGTAATCATTATCTTATTTTTAATATTGATTTAAAACTGTACGTTTAATCCCATGGTAAATGTCTTTTGCTGAGGATAATACCATCCCATTGCATTTGAATTCTCCGGATCAACATTTAAAATGTCAGTGAAAGTCAGCAGGTTTTGTCCGGTAGCGAAAAAGCGTACTCCACTGGAGCTGATTTTTGAAAGAAACCCGCTTTTTAAGGTGTAAGCAATTTCCACATTCTTGAGCCTGATATAACTTGCATTTTCAACCCAAAAACTGCTTGTCAGGTAGTTGTTTCCATTTGTATTTAAAGACAAACGGGGAAGTGCGGCATCCGGGTTGTCCGGAGTCCAGCGGTCCAGCCATTCTTCAGTTACACGTCCGCCATTATGGAAAGCCCATGCTGAATTTTGGGTCAATAGCTGCTGCACTTTTGTGGCTCCCTGAACGAGGAAGTTGACTTCAAGACCTTTAAAGTTTACACCCCCACTGATGCCGTACAAAACCTCCGGCAGCGCCCCGCCACCTAGATAGGTAATGTCAAAATCATCTATTTTGCCATCGGGTACCCCATCAGCTCCACTTATATCTTCATATTTG
This sequence comes from Pedobacter psychroterrae, assembly GCF_004331695.1. Classification (GTDB taxonomy): domain Bacteria; phylum Bacteroidota; class Bacteroidia; order Sphingobacteriales; family Sphingobacteriaceae; genus Pedobacter; species Pedobacter psychroterrae. The sequence goes on from NZ_SJSL01000003.1 coordinate 265,638, forward strand.
ATATCGCCAGGGCCAGTAGAGTTCAGGAAAGCTGTTGTCTTTGGTGAATTGTTGTAATCTTCAAGGTCCCGGAATATGCCGATTGCCTTATATCCGAAGTAGCCATTGTTGGCCCTTCCTGTAATTTTTTTGCCTGGAGGAACATTCACTGCTTCTGCAGCTTCAATGATTTTGTTTTTAGCCACGGTAACATTGCCACTAAGCGAGTATGACCAATTGTCGGAAATTCTATTGGTGTGGCTTAGTACCAGTTCAAAACCTTTATTTTCTACTATTCCGATATTTTCACTTGGCAGCGATGCACCAAAACTCAAGGGAACAGATAAGCTTCGAGTAGTCAGGATATCTTTTCTTTTTTCATTGAAATAACTAAAGTCAATGCCAATCATCCCTTTATATAGACGGGTTTCAAAGCCTAAGTCTGTTTTTGTACTGGTTTCCCAGGTTACATTTGGATTGGCAATGGCACCAGGAGTTAGTCCGTTTGCCAGATCCGTGCCAAATGGATAATTGTTTGCTACCAGGTTATAACGGTTATAGTATCCAAACCGGCTGGCGATACGGTCACTTCCCAGCTGACCATAAGAAGCTTTGACCTTCAGATACTCTATAGCATTAACCGATTTCATAAAATCCTCTGAGCTAATCAGCCATCCCGCTGAGAAAGCAGGAAAATAGCCAACCCGTCTGTCAGGGGCGAAGTTTTCTGATTCATCCCTTCTTAAACTGGCCTGAAAAAGATATTTATTGTCAAAATCATAATTTACCCTTACGGCAGCACTACGCAGACCGGTACGGTCTTCATTGTCCTGGAGCACTTCATTAAGTGCCGGGCCAAAATTCAGGATCTGCAGGGCGGAGCTTTCATAGGCATTTCTCGAACCCGTAATTCCGCTGTTTTCATTTTCTTTTTGTATCACCAGGGCAAGCGCCGAGATGCCATGTTTGCCAAAGCGGTTTTCATAGTTGATGTGCGCTTGCAGCTCTGTTCCTTTTGCTTCTCCAAAGTTTTTAGATAAAGCCGATTTGCTGGGTGTGGTAAGTGCAAATGTACCGTCATCGTTTCTTACATAGAGTGGCACCCATTGGTTCCAGGTTTTGTTGTAGGTAAAGCTTCTGTCGAATGCAAGCACCCCTTTTAGTGAAAGACCTTTCACCCATGGGATGTCCTGGACTACCTGAAAGTTGCTCAACAGGTAATTTCCTGACGTGCGGTTGTACCCACTTTCTTCACTCACCAGTGCCAAAGGGTTTGGATACACACCCGGACTGGCCAACCTGCCGTCAGAGAACCTGGCCGGAAAGATCGGTGGATTACGCATGGTATGTTCAAAGATACTGCCAGACGGAGGAGTCGTTCTTTTCTCCAGTCTTCCTGAAAGGTCTATTGATACACGCGTGGTAGGGGTAGCCTGAATATCCAGGTTGCTACGTACATTGTAACGGTTGTAGTTTAGTGATTTGTATAAACCATCTTCGTTCAAATAGCCCAGAGAGGTAAAGTACTTCACTTTTTCGGTTCCCCCGTTTAATGAAACGTTGTGTTGCAGCCTGGGAGCGTTGCCGCCCAGCACGAGGTCCATCCAGTCTGTATTTGGGTAGAGATCTGGATTTGACCCGCTTCTGAAACCTTCCAGACGGTCGAGCGTGAACTCCGGACTTGCGTCTGGATTGTCGTTTATTTTTGCTTCGTTATATAGCGATCCATATTCATATGATCCTAGATTTTTAGGTAACCTGGTTACTTCAGAAAAGCCATAGTTGAAGGAGTAGTTGGCACTAAGTTTACCTGATTTACCACGTTTGGAGGTGACAAGCACTACACCATTTGCGCCTTTTACCCCAAAAATAGCCGCAGATGAGGCGTCTTTCAAAATATTGACCGATTCAATCTCATTTGGGTCCATCTGAGAGAAATCTCTGAATGAACGGACAATTCCGTCGATCACGAAAAGAGGTTCCATGGTTGCATTTCCGAATGTAGAATTTCCTCTGATGTAAATCTGTGCGGCATCAGATCCAGGCTCGCCTGCTGGCTGCTTGGTAATTACGCCAGGTGTGCGGCCTGCCAGTGCGTTACTCAAATCGCCTACAGGACTTTGCAAGAGCTCCTTGGTATTGACGGTAGAGATAGATCCCGTAACGCTGGAACGTCTCTGACTACCATAGCCGACTACCACTATTTCGTTGAGCACATCGGTATTGTCATCAAGTACCACATCGACCACACCAGATTTTGTAACAACAATTTCCTGACTGATCATGCCAATATAACTGAATACCAGGGTGGCTGTACCTTGAGGTACATTGATGGTATAATTACCCTGCACATTGGTCGTAGTGCCTGCATTAGTTCCTTTAACAAGGACCGATACGCCTACCATCGGCAGACCAGTTTTGTCTGTGGCTTTTCCGCTTACGGAATAGTTTTGTGCCAGCGACTGATGTATGAAGCAGGTGCTGAGCAATAGTATGAGTAAAAGTCTAATTTTTTTCATGAATTTTAATTTATTTATCTCTGATAAGGATGGATTAGTTGCGAATAAACCTCATTTGATGAACAACCTCTGTGGCTTTGCCAGAACGGAGTACCATCTCATTGGCAGATATGGAAATGATCCTGAAATTATTGGACGAGATGTCTGTAACACCAATAAAGTTGGGGATAGGTGCACCAGGCAACGTAATTGTAGCGAGACCTGCGCCTGCAACTACTGTACTAAATGTGAATGATACGTTGTTATAAGACCTGTCGCTACCGCAAACATAATTTGGCTGGAGATTTCCGGCATTGAATGTGGCACCGTTTGCATTATAGGAAAGTTTAAAGTCGTTGTTGGTAAATGCAAACGTGTATACATCATCTACCTGGCAATTTGCCAGTGGCCCACCTCCAAAATATTCTCCAGGGTTGCCTTCCGTACCTACGATAATAGGCGAAGCTGAGACTGGGTCTAGCTTCCATGGATGTGCGGTGAGCATTTGGAAAGTTGGATTTGTAAGAATAGGGGTCAGGTCGTCGCTGTCTACCGTCACCTGCTGTGTGGCCATGTCATAGCCACCATTACCATAGGCATAAAGTTTCACATTATAAATGCCCTTTTTTAAGAAATAAGCTTCTTGTTTGGCAACTCCTGCTTTCAGGCCTTCTTCTGTACCGATGTCCCATTGGTATCGGTAAGCATTTTCAGACGTACTTTCCAGGAGAAATGTATTGGCCTTGCCATCCACTTTACTGACTTTGAAAGATGCGTTAGCAGGAACACCCAGTTCATGAACCTCATCTTTGCAACTAAAATTTAAAAAGGATACCATAATTAATGGCAGGTACAGGTATAGGAACCTGATGATTGGTTTATAGTTCATACGATTTATAATTGGTTATTGATGGTGTAAATGTAGAGTTGATTTCTACATATCCAATATTTTAGGGTACATCAATACTACATCATAACCGCTAAAAAAAGTGTTTAAATGAGGTTTTTGGGTACATCATTTGTAATTGATAAGATTTTGGTTAGTTTTATTACATAAACTGAGCGTGTGCGACCAAATATTATCTTTGTTTTACTTCTGTTTTCTGCTTTGCTTGCTTCCGGCCAAAATCCCATCGGTTTACCTGATGTTATAAACTATGAAAAATCAGAATACGGAGGGGGTACACACAATTGGGATATTCAACAGGACCGCAATGGAATTTTGTACTTTGCCAACAATGAGGGGCTCCTCAGTTTTGACGGCACCTACTGGAAAATATATCCTTTGCCTAATAAGACCATTGTTCGTTCTATCCGCATCGCGGCAGACCATAAGATTTATGTAGGTGGACAAAACGAATTTGGTTATTTCTCTCCGGGTGCCAATGGAGAACTGCGTTTTTTTAGTTTGAAAAGCAAGATACCCCTGCGCTACAGATCTTTTACCGATATATGGGAAATCGTATCAATAAACCACATTGTTTATTTTCGGTCAGAAGAAAGCATTTTCCAATATTCGAATGATTCGGTTAAAGTTTTCCCGTCAGTCTCCAGTTGGGTATTTATGGGAGCCGCAAATAACCAGCTCATAGTACAGGATAAGGAAAACAGGTTGCTGGGTTTTGAGCGGGGAAAGTTTTTTCCTATTACTGCGCGACTGCCTGCCTCAGATTTTTTAATTACTTCTGTGGCACCTTATGGCAAGGACAGCATATTGCTCAGTTCCTGGGACCATGGTCTGTATACTTATCATAAAGGTTCACTGAGAAAGTTGGAGGATTACAATGCCAGCGGATATGCTAATGATCAGATCAAACAAGCATTTAAGATCAATTCCGATATGATGGCAATTGCCACCAATGTCAACGGTTGCTATATTGTAAACAGGAAAGGCTCCCTGGTCTATAATTTTTCCAGGAAATCCGGTTTACAAAACAATTCTGTGCTGCGTATGCTCAAAGACAACAACAACAATATCTGGCTTGGACTCACCGACGGAATTGGTTTTATTGCAAACAGCAACGCCATCAAACATATAAATCCAGAAGTTTTTGGTAATGCAGTAGGGCATAGTTCGATGGTTTTCAAAAATAAACTGTATATGGGACTGTCCAATGCTGTGTTCAGTATTCCACTATCTGAAAACAAAGACCTGACCCTGATCAATGCTAATTTTGAATTGGTTTCCAACACAAGAGGCCAGACCTGGGGAATGAATATTGTAGACGGACATTTATTGCTGGGTAAACACGAGGGCGCTTATGCAATAAAGGGAGGTGCCGCCACGCGCATCAGCAGTGGAAAGGGCTATTGGAATTTCCTGCCCTATTATACTAAAAGTGATACCACCCTGCTTACCCTTGCTGGAAATTATAATGGTATCGATCTTTTCAAATTGGAAGACGGTACGTTTAAATTATCTGGTACCATCAAAACACTGAGGGAGTCTGCCAGATTTGTAACAGTTGACAGGAAGGGCATCATCTGGGCTTCTCATCCTTACAAGGGTGTTTATAAGATTGACCTGCATAACCTGGAAAATCCGAAGGTTAGTTTATATACCAAAAACAATGGGCTTCCTTCTACCTTCAACAATCACGTCTACAAGGTGATGAACAAGATTGTCATTTCAACTGAAAAAGGCATCTATGAATACAATGAGTCAAAAAATCGTTTCTTACCTTCGGCCTACTTTAAGCCCGTTTTTGGGGAACGCTACATCAGATATCTAAAGGAAGACCTGGAAGGCAATATCTGGTTTATACAGGAAAAAAATCTGGGAGTCTGTGATTTTTCGGCAGGCGGAAAAAAACTGATCTATATACCTGAATTAAATGGCAAGCTGGTGGGTGGCTTTGAACACATCTATCCGGTCAATAAGAATAACGTGCTGATCGGCTCTCAAAAAGGATTCTATCACATCAATTATGAGAACTATCTAACGAGTATCAGTCCATTGAAAACAAAAATCCGGATGGTTAAAGCCATAGGTAAAACAGATACCTTGCTTTTTGGCGGGTATTTTGGCGAAGTGGACGAGCTTAAAAATCAGGAACAAGTACCTGGTATCAAGTACGACTGGAACTCTTTTCACTTTGAATACTCCTCAACACTGACTAAAAGCCAACCTAATATTGAGTACAGTTACTTGCTGGAAGGTTATGATAAGAAATGGTCAGCCTATGGCAAAAGGACAGAAAAGGATTATACCAATTTGCCGCATGGCGACTATGTGTTTAAGGTAAAAGCGAGGAACAACTTTGGCAATGACTCGGAAGTAAGTTCGTACGCCTTTACTATTTTCCCTCCCTGGTACCAGTCTACCCTGGCATATCTTTTCTATTCCTTCCTGCTGCTTTCACTGATCTACTATATTTATAAGCAGCAGCAAAAGAAATTTTTGCAGCAGCGGATCAAGTTTCAGGAGAAGCAACAGCGGATTAAATACCTTCATCAGCTGGAAATTGACAAATCTGAAAAGGAGATTGTGAAGCTGAAAAATGAAAAACTGGAGGCGGAAATAGAAGCCAGAAATTCCGAACTGGCTTCAACAGCAATGCACCTGGTACAGAAAGCCGAGTTATTGTCGAAGATCAAAGACGAGTTGAATAAACTCAATAAAGGAATACACGAAGAAGAACAACAGTCTGATATTAAACGAATCGTCCGCTTGCTGACTTCCGAGGAAAAGGCTGATGAGAGCTGGGAACAATTTGCGATCTATTTTGATAAGGTACATACCGATTTTTTAATGCACCTGAAATCTGCCTTTCCCGGAATTACAAATAATGACCTGAGGTTGTCTGCTTTTCTGAAAATGAATTTGTCGACCAAGGAGATTGCGCAGCTTATGAAAATTTCCCCGCGCGGAGTGGAGATCAGCCGGTACCGGCTCAGAAAGAAGTTGCAGATTCCCGGAGAAGTTAGTCTGTTTGAGTTTTTAAGGGATTTTCAGACACCAAGCAGTGAGGACGTCAAATGATTTAAAATGTATGTGTAAATAATTATTTGTTTATTTGTGTGTGTTGAAACTCAGGGAAACCCATGACTTCTTATAGCTCATATACCGACCAGGAACTGCTGTCTTTATTGAAAGCAGGAGATCGTATGTCTTTTACTGAGATCTATAACAGGTACTGGATGGTAGCCTATCGCTCAGCCATTCAGGTTTTAAAGGATGAAGAAGCCTGCATGGATGTATTGCAAGACGTTTTTGTTTGGTTATGGCAGCATCATGAGCAGTTGAGTGTACATTCCTTAAAAGCATATCTCCTCACTGCAGTCAAGTTTAAGATGCTAAATGTGATTCGACAGGGCAGACTGAAAGACATCGCTTATAGTAAAATTAAGGTAGATGAATACGAAGCAGAGACTAATCTTGAAGTTAAGGAACTGATGAGGATGATCGAGGAATTTGCAGAGACATTACCTTCACAGGCGCGACAGATTTTTCACCTGAGCAGATATGATCATCTTAGCAACAAAGAAATTGCCCATAAATTGGGTATATCAGAAAAAACTGTCAAAAATCAGATCAATATTTCATTGAAAAAGCTCAAATCTAATCTGGGCAAGATGTCTTTGTGGTGTACAATGCTTTGATTTCAAGAAAAAATCGCAAATAAAATATATATTTCAAATAAGCTTGGGCCTTCCGTTCGTTTCAAGTGCCTATATGGTATATGAACAGGGAAGAACTCATCGTTTTAGCAGATAGAATCCTCAAAAAGGAAGCTTCTGAGGCTGAGATCAGCGCATACAATGCCTGGTACAATTCATTTCAGGAGTCAGGTGAAATACCTGTGACAGACGAAGCGGATAAAAAGAAAATCTTATATGCCAGAATTGCGTCTTCTATTGATGACGAAGTTTCTGTTAAGCGTTTAAGTGCAGGCCGATCTAAAATAGGTATTTGGGCTGCAGCTGCGGCAGTTGCCTTCCTGGCAATCGGCATTTACTTCTTTAATGCGCCGCTTAATTCGGATAAAAGCAAAACAGCTGATTTGGCCGCGAGTACCGGGAGCATTAAGCCTGGCCGCAATACAGCTAAGCTTACACTGGCGAATGGTAAGTCGATCGATCTTAGCGAGTCTAAAACAGGGGTAGTAATAGATGTCGCCGGTTTGAAATATAATGATGAAACAGTAATCGCTGCTACACAGGCCAATGATATAAAAAAGGATGGTTTAATGAGTATAGCCACGCCTCGCGGCGGTACTTACCAGGTTATTCTTTCCGATGGATCTAAAGTATGGTTAAACGCTGCTTCCTCTATTCAATTTCCCGCTAGCTTTACCGGTCAGGAGCAAAGAAGGATAACGCTTGTAGGTGAAGCCTATTTTGAGATCGCTAAGCATAAATCGCAGAAATTTGTAGTCAATACCAGAAATCAGGAGGTAGCCGTGCTGGGCACGCACTTTAACATCAATAGCTACCTCGAGGAGGGAAATGAGAAGACCACTTTGCTGGAAGGCTCAGTGCGTGTGTCTTCAGTCAGGGCTGACGTAAAAGATGTACGCCTAGTTCCCGGTCAGCAAGCCACCGTATCGGCTGCCAGCAAAATCGAAGTAGCTGAAGTAGATGTGAACGATGTGATAGCATGGAAAGAGGGCAAATTTGTTTTCGTTGAGGAAAATGTACCGAGTATTATGAATAAGATTGCGCGGTGGTATGATGTAGAGATCGCTTACGAGGGAGATGTAAGGCGCAAAGCACTGGCAGGGTCTGTTTCAAGATTTAAAAACGTGTCGGAAGTCCTGGAGATGTTAAGTGCCACTAAAGCCGTACAGTTCAGAATAGAAGGCAGGAAAGTGATTGTCATGCCATTTAAAGATAAATAAACAAAATTTCAATTAACCATAAACCGAAGAACCAAATGAAAAAACCTTACAAAAACGATCCTTAATCTTCTGAGTACAGCTAAAATATAATTAAACAGGGATGATAGAACACCCCTGTTTATGACCGGGTAGCTGCAAATTATGTATTAACACAATTTTAACCGCTGTGGGTGCTTTCACGTCCTGGAAGATAAAAAAGCACGTCACAGTCTAACTCAGTAAACAAATGTATAGAAATTTTACTAGAAATTTTTGTATGCCTTTGGGCTACAAGCAAATGTTCCTTACGGTAAAGAATTACCTTTCAAATGGAAGTGTAAAGAACTACCTGGAGGAACTAAATTTAGGTTTAGCGATGAAGATAACTACTCTTTTATTAATCGTTAGTATTATACAGGTAAGTGCTGCTTCCTTTGCCCAGAAGGTAAGCATCAGCAAGAAGAATATATCGCTGGAAGACGCACTTAAACAGATCCATGTGCAGTCCGGATATGATATTTTATATGATGTAGATCTTTTAAAAGATAAGCCATCCATTAATCTGAGTCTAAAGCAGGTGTCTATTGAAGAAGCGATGAAGACCACGCTCCATGGACAGTCATTGACTTATGCGCTAAAAGGCATGACCATTATTTTGCAAAAGAGAACTGCGCCTGCATTTCTGGATATCGTGGTCGATCGCTTTGTGAACATCGACGTTACTGGTCGTGTGACAGACAAGGATGGAGCCCCTATTCCGGGTGTAACTGTGAATGTAAAGAATCGTAGCGCGGCTACTTCAACCAATAGCGATGGTAAGTTCGGTATTACTGTAGATCAGGGCGAGATTTTGGTCTTCAGGATGATAGGATACGATATCCAGGAGGTAACAGTAGGTACTCAATCTCTCATGAACATCACCTTGGTAGAATCAAATTCTGGTCTGGATGAAGTGGTAGTGATCGGTTACGGTACCCAAAAGAAACGTGACTTAACGGGTGCGATTTCTTCTGTCAAATCAGAGGACCTGGTCATCTCATCTGGTCCTGAGATCGGAAACATGCTAAAAGGTAAGGTTGCAGGACTAACAATTCGTCAGAACAGCGCACAACCCGGTGGTGGAGTCGATATTCAGGTGCGGGGATATGGATCTGTCGAAACTGGAAATGTACCACTTTATGTAGTAGACGGCTTCCCAATATCCGATTTGCAGCAGCCTCCAACAGTGGGGGGAAGGTATGAAGGAGGCACACAGAGTATCTTGAATTCTTTCAATCCGAACGACATTGAATCTATCGAAGTGCTTAAAGATGCAAGTGCAACTGCTATATATGGTTCACGTGCGGCAAACGGAGTAATATTAATTACCACCAAAAGAGGCGCTGAGGGGAAAACAAAAGTTGATTACGCGAACAATTTTACTATACAGCAATACAACGATTCATTTGACGTATTACCCTTAAATGAATGGATGCAAGTGAGGAATGAGGCTGGTAGAGAGCAATGGGAGTTCGATAATGGGGTAATTCCCTATGGAACAAGGACATTGGCTGATGCCCTGGCAAGTCCTGTAAATGGTCTATATAAGAATTTATACACCCAAAACGCTATTAACAATGTAGGAAAGGGAACAGACTGGCTGGAATTAGTCACACGTAACGGTTTTACCCAACAGCATAATTTGTCAACCTCCGGAGGTTCTAAAACGACCAAATACCTGATTTCAGGGAACTACTATGATCAGGATGGAATTATTAAAAATTCCGGCTTTAAAAGATTTTCATTAAGAGCAAATGTAGATCAAGAGATTAGCAAATACATCAAACTTGGTTTGAACCTGACAACTAGCAGGATAGATAATAATAACAGTCAACTTGGTGGACAACAATTTGAGAATTCTGGCATAATCAGGGCTGCTATCCAGCAGGGCCCTCATATCCAGGCAATTGATGAAGATGGCAATTATCCACTGAATCCACAGTTGGCGCTGCAGCCCAATCCTTACTCTCTGTTAACCATTTCTGATAAAGGAAGAATCGAACGCATGCTTCTGAATTCTTTTGTTGATATCACACCCCTTGAAGGATTAGTAGTAAGATTAAAGGCAGGTATGGACAGGGGTTTTACGAAAAGAGAGAGTTATATCCCGACAACTACCTTAAATGGTGCATTAGAAGGCGGCAGGGCTTTTATTGGTAATACAGATAACGATGACTACCTGCTTGAGGCTACTGCAAATTATACGAAAACATTGGGTAGCGACCATCGGTTTGATATTCTTGCAGGTGTCTCCCAACAGAAAACATTAAACAGGAATAGCAACAGTTCGAGCACTGGGTTTATTACTGATGCGTTTCTTTGGAATAATCTGGGGGCTGCTACAAACCCTCTGGCTCCTGGTTCAGGAGCGTCTGAAGTAATGATTGCTTCATACTTCGGGAGATTCAATTATAATTATAAAGGAAGGTATCTATTTACCTTTACCACCCGTACAGACGGCTCAAGCGTATTTGCGGTCAATAATAAATGGGGTACTTTTCCATCTGCCGCAGTGGCATGGAATGTAGCTGAAGAACCGTTTTTTAAAAGTTTGAAAAATGTGGTTTCCCAGTTCAAAATCAGACTTGGTTACGGACAAACGGGAAAAGCAAGCATTAATACCAACGCATTTGCGGCATACGGTACTTATCCGGCCTGGTTATCAGGTGATGATGCCCGTTTAATAGGAGTCTCACTTTCCAGACTTGAAAATCCGGATTTGAAATGGGAAACGACTACAGGGGCAAACTTTGGCATTGATTATTCCATTTTAGGCGGAAAGGTAGAAGGATCATTTGAGTTGTTTGATAATGAAGTTTCAGATCTGCTGGATTTCAAAGACCTCAATTCATACCATGAAGTCAACACCATTATCTATAATGTCGGTACAACTAAAAGTAAAGGATTTGAATTTAGTGTAACTACACGGAACATCAGGACCGATAACTTTCAGTGGAAAACAACGCTTAATATATCTAGATTTAAAGACAACTGGAAAGAAAGAGCACCAGATTGGAAACCATTGGTCTACGAAAGTGATAGTGATCCGATCCGTGCCGTGTACAGCAGACTATCTGATGGTATTTTACAAGTTGGAGAGACTGTTCCGGTATCACAGCCAGAACTAAAACCTGGTATGATTAAAATTAAGGATATAAATGGTTATGTAAGGGATGCCAATAATAACCCGGCAGTAGATGCCAATGGCCGGTTTCTCAGAACTGGTAGTCCTGACGGAATCATTGATGATGCCGATACCAAACTCGTGGGTACTTCTGATCCGAGCATGATGGCAGGTATAACCAACATATTATCCTATAAGAGATTCAGTCTTAATTTTGATTTTAATGGACTATTTGGTCGCACCATGGCGGATCCAAATTATGTAACTTATGGCTTTAGCGCATATGGAGTTTACTCAAATGGTTATAATGCATTAAGGACTGTGAAGGAAAGATGGACACCACAAAACCCTTCCACAACAACTCCTAGTTCTTTTTGGGGATTTTCTCCGTACAGTGTGGGTGACTTCTTTATGCAGGATGCCTGGTTTGTAAGGCTACAGAATGTTTCACTTGGCTACAGCTTACCTACAAAATGGACAAGAGGAGCTTTTTCTTCTATCAGGGCCCATGTCGATGCACAGAATCTTTTTACCATTACGCCTTACAAGGGTGTTGATCCGGAAACAGATTCTTATACAGCTGCTTATCCCAACATCCGTACGTTTACGGCCGGACTGAACTTTACATTTTAAATAACACTATAAAAGATATAAAAATGAAAAGACATACATTATTATTCCTGTCCATAGTGTTACTACTAAGTAGTTGCACAAAAGACCTGGTACCTCTGGATTATTCAGAGATCAACCCAAGTATTTTTCCAAAGAGTGCGGCAGATTTGGAAGCCATGGTGAATGCAGCATACCATCCGGTTCGCGGAGCGTATGGTGATGGAATCTTCTCTACCTCAGAAAGAGGTGTGATGTATATAACTGATGCCACTACAGAAACGCTTTACGGCCCATATGGTGATCAACAGATTGCTACATTGCACAATTACCGCCCTGAAAACACAGCTTTTACCCATTATTATGACGATTATAACAATAAGATTAGCAGGATGACCACCACCATCGATCTTATCCAGAATTCAACTGTTGGGGAGGATTTGAAAAAAAGAGCAATAGCACAAGTACGTTGTGCCAGGGGGCTGTTAGCTTATACGTTGTTTGATTTGTATGGACCTTTAGTGATCGCTCCGTTGGAAGTTCTTAAAAGTCCATTAAAAGAAGAACCCCTTGCCAGACTGAGCAATCAGGAAACAGTAGATTTTATTGAGGCTGATCTTATTGCAGCTGCAGAAGATCTTCCCGCCGTGGCGGAAGCAGAATACGGCAGGTTCAATAAGGCTCTTGCAAAAATGATCCAAATTCGATTAAACCTTCACGAAAAAAAGTGGGATAAAGTTATCGGACTTTCAAATGAAATCATTGCTTACAATTATTACTCATTGGATCAGGACTATGCGGGTATCTGGGATCTTGATGGTGCCAAAACTAGTAATGAAGTGATCTGGGCCATTCCTTGTGACTATGCAGGTACAAGTGAAAACCAATGGCAGCTGATGGTGCTTCCTGCCGTATTTGCACCTAAAGGTGGCTTCGGAACTATCCAAAGCACCTGGTATTTTTATGACTCATTTGAAGACGATGACAAACGGAGAGAGATGCTCATTTCAGAATTTACCGGCACGGATGGTGTTTCTTACAGCAGGGCGAATCCCGGTACACTAATCAATTTCGGTCCGATTCCCCTGAAAATGAATCAAGATGCAGCCAGAACAACCGGTGTATCCACCGTGGATATCGTGATGTACCGCTATTCTGACGTGTTGTTATCGAAAGCAGAGGCTATTGCTAATCTGTCCGCTCCAAATCAAGAGGCTATGGAACTGGTAAACAAAGTGAGAAGAAGAGCAGGCCTGGGGGATAAGTCACTTTCAAATTATAGTACGCTTGCAACATTTAATGATTTGATTTTGCTAGAAAGAAGTCACGAGTTCTGGTGCGAGAACGGACAGTACCGGGCCGATCTAATCAGAATGGGCAAATTTGTATCGCGCACACAGGAAGTCAAAAAGTCGACCTATACAGCACCACATAAAGTGTTGTTTCCATTTTCTCCAGCAAGGATAGCTGAAGGAAAAGGCAAATTTATACAAAACCCTGGATACAATTAATGGCATTTATCTTAAATAAGCATGTGATGAAGAGAAAAAGCAGATTTGGCAGATTGATGATGTACGGTGCAGGGTTTGTGCTGTTGATGAGTATTGCTTTTGCATGTTCAAAGAAAAAAGACGGACCTGCAGCAGAGCCGGAACCAGGCGTTAAGTACGAGGCATCTTCAGAGATATTTCCTAACACCGAAAGAGGATTTGCTAAGACCATGACTGTGCAGTCGGGCGGTGCACCGCTAAATCTGGTACAGCTAAACACGTTCAGGGCGCAAAATATTTCGCTGGTGGTACGCGTGTTCTATTTTAACGCTTACAAGGATAAAGCACTCGATGCTGCGGAATTAACGCTGATACAGACCGATCTGGATAATTTACGTCAAGCCGGATTAAAAGGAGTGGTACGTTTTGCTTATACCGACCAGATTGATGGTACAGATGCACCTTTGGCCATTGTTCAGCAGCATATGGATCAGCTAAAGCCCATTTTTGAAGCAAATAAAGACGTAATTGCTTTTGTACAGGCTGGTTTTATTGGTGCCTGGGGCGAGTGGCACAATTCGAGTAACGGATTGGCTACACCGGACAATAAAAAGATCGTGCTGGAGAAGCTGTTGAGCGTATTGCCAAAAGAGCTCATGGTGCAAGTAAGAACGCCGGTTTACAAACAGGGCGTGTTTAACACTACCAACCCTTTGACGAAGGCGCAAGGCTATTCTACCGAGAACATCGCGCGTGTAGGACATCACAATGATTGCTTTTTATCCAGTACGGACGATTACGGAACATATCTGAATATCGCGACTGAGAAGCAATACATCAGCAATGAAGCCTTGTATGTTCCAGTGGGCGGCGAGACTTGTCCGCCACTCGCTGGGTTTTCTCCCACCTGTATAGAAGGAAGAACGCAGATGAAGCTGTTAAAATGGACCTACATTAACATAGATTACTACATACCTACTATTAATGCATGGAAGGCTTCAGGATGTTTTGAAGAGTTTCAGCGCAGTTTGGGCTACCGGTTTTCGATGATGAGTTCTTCATTTGCAACAGAAGCAAGCGGCAGTTTTAAGATGAATTTGCAGCTTATCAACAACGGTTATGCGCCTTTGTACAATAAAAAAATCGCCAGTCTGGTGCTTAAAAATAAAGTAAGCGGTGCCTTTTATACAGCACCCCTGGCATATGACATGCGAGAGAGCAAGCCTGGGGTTGCGGTTACTTTGGATGAGAGCGTAAGCCTTTCCGGTATTCCGGCAGGAGATTATGCCCTTTATTTGCGCGTGGCCGATCAGGCCGCAAGCCTAAAGGACCGGATAGATTATGCAGTAAGGTTTGCGAATGCTGGAACCTGGACGACAGACAATGGAGGCATGAACGACCTAAAGTCAAGTTTAAAAATTAATTAAAAGTATTTAAATCATAAAAACATGAAAAAGAACATCGTTTTAATGTATAGCCTTTTAGCAGCAGTGCTGGTAATTGGTGCTTGTAAAAAAGGTGAAGATGAAGGCAGTGGCACCAAAGCTGTATTTAGCTATGTAGCTGATGGCTATAAAGTAAACTTCACCAACTTCTCTACCAATTCAACAGAGTTTATGTGGGATTTTGGAGATGGTAGTAATGAAACGTCTACGAAGAAATCACCACAACATATCTTTAAAAGCAAGGGCAATTTCCTGGTATCGCTGACTACCAAAAATGGCGATTTGACCAGCCAATTTATTGATACGGTGAGTATTGTTGGTCCGAATATTAAGATAGATGGTGACTTTACGGACTGGGAATATGTTGGCTATACGTTTACAAATGAAGCGGGAAAAGGCGGAAATCTGCAGGCAATAAAAACTTTTGCCTCCTCAACTGCGATTAACTTTTACCTGGAAGGCACTGCGGATATGAAAATGGAGATCCTGGATCTTTACCTGGATGCAGACAACAATACCGCTACTGGATTTAGCACCTGGCAGTATCCTGCAGGATCTGGTGCCGAGTTTTTATTTGAAGGCAGTTTTGTAGGTGGCTGGGGCGATATGTATGCGCATTCGGGTCCGCCTGCAGGATTTAATTTCACACCGATAAGCAGCTTTGCTGAAGAATTGAGCTATTCTACCATTAAAACTGTATCGGGCAAAAAAGTGATCGAGTTTTCTATTAAGAGAAATAAACTTGGAGCACTAAAGAACTTTGTGAACTTTTCCATTACCGAACTGACTTCGGGTTGGGCTGATGTGGGAAGTTTACCGGTTAGTCAAACACCAACCTCCACCTATGGCAAAATACCATTGTAGGATTTATGCGGGTCATTAAAAAAGCTGCCTTATTAACCTGGTTGCTTGGATGTGTGATAAGCACCGTTCAGGCTCAAGTTAATAAGGTGGCTTACATCCGAAGTACGGCCGACTTTCCGAATCCGGAAAGAGGGTTTTATCTTGCTGTTGGTCAGCCCCCTGGAACATTGTCTGCTGTCGAACTGAAAAAGCTGCGAACTGTGTATGCTAAGCGGGGCAGTGCAAGTTATCAAACCTGGATCTCACTGATCTATCGCGGTTACCTTCTTACAGACTTTAGAAAAGGGGCCTTGAGCGGGGAGTTTTTGGAAAAGCTGCAAGGAGATTTTGATGCAGTTAGGCAAGCGGGATTGAAAATGGTACTGAGATTCTCGTATATCGATAAGACGACAAAAGGCGGTTGCCCGGATGGAGAAATTTGTCCGCCTTATGGCGATGCTTCCAAGGATATTGTACTGCAGCATATCGCTCAGTTAAAGCCCCTGCTAATGAAGAATGCGGATGTGATTTCGGTGTTTCAACAGGGATTTATTGGTATTTGGGGTGAAAATCATTATACAGATTACTTTGGAGATCCTTCAAAAAATGGTACGGGATTTATACCCGACCAGGGCTGGAATGACAGGAATGATGTATTAAAAGCATTGCTGGATGCTTTGCCTAAGGATAGAATGGTGCAGGTACGGACTCCTCAGTTGAAGCAGCGCTTTGTATTTGGTGCAGGGGCGCCGCTGACTACCAAAGCTACGGATGGTAGCGCTGCGTATACTTTTACAGATGCCTCGAGGGTGGCTCTTCATAACGATTGCTTTTTAGCTTCTAAAGATGACTATGGCACTTTTTCTGATTATGGAAATAAGGAGGGCAGGGCGGCTGACCCCAATGATTTACTGCGTAAGTATTTCATAGCAGAAAGCAAATATCTGGCAGTTGGGGGTGAGACTTGCGATGACAGTTTTAGTCCGCAGAATGATTGTGCCCCATTGGGTTACGCAATTAAGGAAATGGCCGCCATGCATTACAGTTTTTTAAATGTGAGTTACAATAACCTGGTCAACAATGATTGGGAGACACAAGGTTGTATGGCAGAGATTAAGCGGAATTTGGGATACCGCTTTGTATTGAAGTCCTCATCTGTGACGAAGCGCATTGCTAAAGGGAAAAAGCTGCAGTTTTCGCTGGAGTTGCAAAATGAGGGATATGCCACACCTTATAACCCAAGACCAGTGCAACTGGTGTTTCGGGAAAGAACTAGTAAAAAAGTATACAAGCAGACGTTGAAAACCAATATTCAGAAATGGTATAGCGGTAAGGTTCTCCTGAATGAGGCAGTTGCGCTTCCTGTAGGGATACCTAAGGGAAGTTATGAGCTGTTGCTGGCAATGCCTGATGCGGCTGCTTCTTTGAAAAACAGGCCTGAGTACAGTCTGCGCTTAGCCAATGAGCGTATTTGGGAGGAAAGTACTGGTTTTAATAAACTTGCCCAGGTGATTACAATACTATAGCTATGGATACGGAAGGCAAAAGTCCTCTAAAAACGCGGTTGCTATCGCTGGATGTGATGCGCGGACTGATTATGATCCTTCTGGCAGGGGAAAGCTGTGCGCTTTACCATTCCATTGAAAACGCAACAGGTGGCAATTGGTTTGTCGACCAGTTTTTTCATCACCCATGGCATGGTTTGCGTTTTTGGGATTTAGTACAACCGGCTTTTATGCTGATGGCAGGATCGGCTATGTATATCTCCTGGCATTTTAAGGCATTAAAAGGCCTTAGCTGGTCGGAAAATTTTAAACATATTCTTAAGAGGTGCCTTGGCTTGTTTGTCTGCGGTATTGCCTTGCATTGTGTTTATTCGGGCAAGCTTGTCTGGGAACTCTGGAATGTGTTAACACAATTAGCTGTTACCACTTTAATTGCTTATCTGATTATTAACAAGTCCTTTACCTGGCAGCTGTTGTTTTCGCTGTTGCTGTTACTGCTCACAGAGCTACTTTACAGGTTTACAAATGTTCCGGGTTTCGATCAACCTTTTACAGAACACCATAATTTCGGTGCTTATGCAGATATGCTCCTCATGGGTAAGATCAACTCAGATGGGTGGGTGACCATCAATTTTATACCCACAGCTGTGCATACCATTTGGGGTGTATTGGCAGGCAAGCTTCTGGTGTCGGCATTTACGCAGTCAGACAAGTTGAAATACCTGGTTATTGCTGGTCTGATCGCTTTAACAGCAGGATATTCTCTTGACTTTTTTGCTGTAACACCGATTATTAAACGGATCAGTACCAGCTCGTTTGTATTGACATCTGGTGGATGGGTTCTTTTGACGTTAGCCTTTTTATACTGGATTAATGACGTTAGGCATTACAAAAAATATGCATGGGTTTTTACAGTAGTCGGGATGAATTCTATATTTATTTACTTGTTTTTTGAAACGATAGGAGTTCAATGGTTTAATGGAGTGGTCAAGATTTTCATGGGTGGAGCACTGTCAGGCATTGGCATATCCGATAGTTTATCAAGCATATTTTGCGCTGTCACCACCTTGTTGTTAGAGTGGCTTTTGTGCTTTTGGTTGTTTAAAAGAAATATATTCTTTAAACTATAGATCGTATAAAAGTAAACTGCACAACTTAATCTCCCCAGGCGGTGATGACCAGCTTTCGTTGACCCCCATAGTCTCGGTGCTCGCATAGATAAATGCCCTGCCATATTCCCAAGGCAAGTTTTCCGTTACTGATCGGGATACTCACTGAAGCTCCCAATAATGCCGATTTAAGGTGTGCGGGCATATCGTCCGACCCTTCATAATCATGCACATACTCGGGGTCGTTTTCTGGTACAGCTTTATTAAAAAACATTTCAAAATCTGCCCTTACCGTCGGATCTGCATTTTCATTAATCGTGAGCGACGCAGAGGTATGTTGTATAAAAACCTGACATATACCTGTTTTTATCTGCCTGATTTCCGGTAACGCGCTTAGAACTTCGTCCGTAATCAGGTGAAACCCGCGTCTTCGCTGCCTCAGTGATATAGTTGTTTGAAAAATCTTCATACTATTAAATCCTTCGAAAGATACCTATATTGCTTGTCAGATAAAAGTATGAGAAAAATAATACCTCACAGTATCATCGTTGGATTGCTGTTTACATTAACCTTTGCCCTGCAGCAAAAATCCTCTGCCCAGGATGCAGCCTGGATAAGACCGGAAAAGGGAACTGATCCCGCTATATGGGGTATTCGTAACGGCATTGTATTCGGCTTCTGGCCCAACCCGATTGAACCCTCCAGAGTAGGTAATGACGGGGGTCCACGCGGATTGATCAGGGTGGGGTATGAATACATGGGCGCCGTTTATCACATCAATTATATTGCTGTTGAGCCCGTTGTAAACGGAAAAATGGAGTTCAGTGAGATTTCACCTTCTAAGGTGGACGGAAAATGGGGTAAGTTTATGTGGGCTACTGATAGTGAAAAGGCAGGTGCGTTCTATCCTTCAGCCATTTCCAGGGGGATAATCACCCATCCTGATCCGCAGCATCCTGAAATTGAAGAACTGTCACTCTACGTTCATATGGAGCAGTTTACGAACGGTGCTTTTCCTTATTTTAAGGTCACCATCAGAAGTGACCGGCCGGAAGAGATCGGTTTTCAGCTATTCAACCGTCAAAGCAGCAGTCAGATGGAACGATGTGCGCTCAGCGCTACAATGGGCAACTATGCAAGAATACGCGAGTTGCACCTGAAGAATAAAATTGTCGACTCCCGCGAACTTTACAAGGGCTTTGATGAAATTGATTTCATAGAAAAATTCGGTTATCCAGCTGATCAGCTCCTGAAAGACAAAAACGGTGACCTTATCGCACTGGCTACTTCATCTGAATCATTTTCTGAACTTTCTTCCTGGCCACAGGAGACAAGGTATTATGCCAGATGGGGATGGCGGTACAGGCCTTTTTTTAAAGTTACGCAGTACTGGCGAAAAGCAGGGGCATATGATCCTTCACTGCAGGTGCGTGTAAACGGAAGGGCAAGATACTGGAGTGGTGGTACACAAGACAAGAATGCCTATGTGCCCATTCCTGGAGGGCCTTCTTTTGAGAATTTTGAAATGCGTGAGAAATACCAGTCGGGACAACAATTCTATTTTGGGATTTCTCGTAAGCTCCCCAATGAAATTCTTAAGGGGATGTAGCGGTGTTTTTACTGCTCTTTCCAGGCTTGCTGCAAGGCACTCAGAAATGTTTCAGGCGCCTGTGCGCCGGATACGCCCAGTTTTTGGTTCAATACAAAAAACGGGACACCCCTCACGCCAATGTTTTGTGCTGTTTGCTCATCATAGCGGACTTCATCAGTAAAGTCAGTTCCGTTCAGCATCTTCCTTAAGGTGAGTTCCTCAAGGCCAATGGAAATGCCAATTTCAATGAGCGTCTGATGGTCAGCAATGTTCTTCCCGTCAGTAAAATGTGCTATAAAAAGCTGTTCTTCTATTTCATCCCCAAGACCTTCAGTTTTAGCCAACTGGATCAGTCTGTGTGCATCAAAAGAATTGGCAACTACTGATTTGTCAAGGTTAAATGTAAGGCCCACTTCTGCTGCTGTTTGGGTTACGTTAGCCTGCATTTCTTCAGCCCATTCCAGGGGCTTGCCATATTTGTCGGCCAGATGCGATGCAGGGTTTGCACCCGGTACTGTTTCTGCATTCGGATCCAGTTCAAAGCTGTGCCATTCTACCTCCACCTGTTCCTGATGCTCAAATTGCGCCAACGCAGTTTCGAATTTTCTTTTACCTATATAACAAAACGGACAGCGTACGTCCGACCAGATATCAACTTTCATAATATTTCCCTAAATAGTTTGTCCAGCAGCCTTGGTGTCATTATAGCATTGTCCCTTATTGAATATACAATTTTATGCGACTTATCGGTAAGGACTATGATCGGCCTGTTTCCAGTCTCGTAACTGTCCGTAATTGCCGTTGCATCGAGAATATGACGGTCATTAACTATTGGATTTTTAGCCAGTGCTGTCGAAACATGTTCTACTGAATGATGGGTAATGGTCAATATCTTCAGTTTCTCAGGATTTTTGTATTTTAACAACACCTCGTTTACCTGTGAATAGGAATTGGGCAAACTTCCAGCATAACATCCATCGCACCAAAATATCAGCATAACCGCTTTTCCCGCAAGACCGTCTGGCTTTACATACTTGCTTAACGGTTTAAGATCTAGGACAACTCCGACCTGAAGCTTAGGGCTGTTCGGTCGAAGAGCGATTTTCGTAATGGAGTCACTTTGAGCTTGGATGGCGGTATTAGTGTTGGTAATTAATCGCTTGTATTCACCGTTTTCCTTTCTTACCCATCCCATCATGGATTCGAAGCTTTTCACTCGTCTTTCTGCCTCGGCAGAATCTACAACGTTACCTTTTATGTCATAGATTTTTCGATCAGTAAACCTTACATTACCTAACATTTTATTCAGGTCGGCCCCTTTAATGGTCGTTGTTTGCTTCTTTACTGCAGTCGCGTCGTCGGTCTGAGCCAAAAGAGAAGACCAGGAAGTAATTAGCAGCACTGTTGATAGAATGCTATGAAAAGTTTTCATGTGCTGGTTGATAAGATAACAATTTTGGAGTTCTTATGATGTATTTACGTCTCAATACAAAATAGATGAACCCTGTAATTGGATTGAAGAACAAGAAGCCAAGCACCCACATTACCTGTTCCGGTTGTTTAATTCTTTTCGCAGTGAATATTTCTGTCAGTGCCAGCACAGAGTAAATGATACTTGCAACGACAGAAACACCAATGAAGGGTAAGGGGAAACTGATATGCATCATTTTGAGATATAGTCCAATCAGCCCACAGAAAAGACTAATGCCAAAAGTTATTTTTAAAATGAGATCCTTGTTCATAAAGCGTCAATTTTAAATAAAGTTAACAAAAGGGTGTTGCATTTACAATACGCCTTCAATGAAGTTCAAGTAGGCAAGGAGAAGCAAAGCTTTTTTGTCATTCAAGTAATAGAGTGCTGATTTGGCAAATTGTTACTATTACTATATTTTTGCGCAACCAAACAACATGCAACTGCTCAAAGAAATCGGGACCAATTACAAAGACTCCTTTACAGGCCTAAGCCGGGAGACCTGGATATTGAGTATTGTAATGCTGGTAAACCGAAGTGGTTATATGGCAGTGCCTTTTATGGGGCTGTTCGTCACCCAATCCCTTCACCGTTCGGCCTCAGATGCCGGCCTGATCATTACCCTGTTTGGGCTAGGCGCTATTTTAGGTTCAGCAGCAGGTGGTAAGTTCACAGATATGATCGGGTTTAGGCCTGTTCAGATCATTGCCTCCATCTTAAGTGGAGCATTCTTTATTCTCTTTGCCCAAATCAGTAACTTCAATGCCCTTTGCGTGCTGGCGGTGGTGATCAGCTTTTTCTCAGAAGCCTTCCGTCCGGCCAACTTTGCGGCCATCGCTGCCTATTCCAAGCCAGAACTGCAAACCAGGTCTTATTCCCTAAACAGACTGGCTATTAATATCGGATGGGCCATCGGCGTAAGTCTGGGAGGAATTGTGGCCTCCTACGATTATCGCCTGTTGTTTGTTGTCGACGGCGTAATCAGTATCATAGCAGGCCTTAGCATCTTGCTCTTTTTGCCGAAAATCAGAGGCTATAGAAAAGAAATCAAAGAAAAAATTAAGGGAATCATAGTCAGGAAGCCCTGGGAAGACATCCTGTTCGTTAAGTTTTTACTACTCAGTACTTTGTTTATCATCTGCTTCTTTCTGATGTTCCGGGTGGTGCCGGTTTTCTTCAAGGAAGTGTGGAAGATCGACGAATTTATGATCGGGCTGATACTGGGACTTAACGGGATCATCATAGCCATATTCGAAATGGTCATGATCCATCGGATTGAAAATAAAAGGTCCCCCATATTCTTTATCATAGTTGGGGTTGGATTTATTGCCTGCTCATTCCTCGTGCTTTTACTACCCCTTCGAATGCCCATATTGCTCGGATCACTGTCGATGGTTTTCTTTACTATAGGCGAAATGTTTGCACTTCCCTTTATCAACACTTTTGTGATGAGCAGGGCCAACGAATTCAACAGGGGCCAGTACGCCGCCGGATACATGCTCTGCTGGTCTGTCGCCCAACTAGTTGGGCCTACAGCAGGTTTTTTCATAGCAGAACAGTATGGATATAATCTACTCTGGATAGCCCTGGGTACCTTATTGGTATTTAGCGGCTATATGTACCGGTCAATGAGGACCGAGGTGTAACGCTGAATAAGTAGTCAATTTGGTTTATTACTAGACACTTTACTCTTTTTCCATCAAGGCAGCCAGTTCTTCTGATTTGTTAAACTGCGGATTGTGGTCTGCATTCATGATCAGGTATTTATAGCCCCTTTCCTTAGCACGCTCTCCATACGCATAAAAACCGTCGCTTTCAGGCTTTTTACCCGGATCGACAGTCAGGATATACGTAGCAGGGATTTTCAAAGCAGCAGGATTGTTGAACGATACAGGCAGCGTGAAGGTCTTGATAGACTGAGGTACATCCTTTGGAGCCGGAGCATCTGGTTTTACCCACTCCGGAACCATAAAGCCATTTTTTGCGGAAAGCTCAGGACCACTCGAGCCCCTGCCTCTGGACGTCGCCAGGCTTTCTCCGTCATTGGGCAATATGGCATCCAGAAAGACCAGTTTTTTAATTCGGTCAGGGATACTATCAGCCACCCCTGTTATCACCATGCCGCCATAGCTATGACCCACAAGGATTACCTCTTTCAGGTTATCATACAAAATCATATTCACTACATCTTTGATGTGCGTGTTTAGGTCAATGTCAGCCGAACTTAAATGAACACGTTCACCCTGTCCCGTCAGACTGGCCCTGTGAACTTCCTTCCCATGCGCAGACATAATAGAATCTGTTTTCTTAAATGCCCAGCCGCCGCCCCAGGCACCATGCACCAGTACATATACCGGTTTTTGCTGGGCTGTAGCTGACAAAGATGCCGATAATGTGATAGCAGCAGCAGCAAATGTAAAAATGGTTTTCCTGATATTCATAAGTAAGATTTTAATCTATGCTGTTGTTCTGTTATTTTCCAATTGTGGCTAAAATGTTAAATATAAGGTTTTTGTTGATAATGGAAAAAGGTTGACATAGGCCGGATCCGTCGCAGCAAACATTTGAGCATGTTTGATGTTGTCAGTCAATACTTATGCAGATGAACGATACCAACAAGTTTCCTTTACTCTCCAGGATTTCCTATCTGATGGATGAGCAGTTCCGGTTTCCGGGCACGAAGTTCCGGTTCGGACTCGATCCTATACTCAATTTAATTCCTATAGCGGGCGATATGGCTGGCCTGGTTGTTTCAGCCGGGCTGTTACTAGCGATGGCAAAAAAAGGGGCCAGTAATAAGCTGGTAGTATTGATGTCGCTCAATATACTGCTCGACGCCACCATCGGGGCCATTCCTATTATCGGTCAGCTATTCGACTTCTTCTTCAAAGCCAATTCACGGAATATCAAATTAATGAAGGAACATTACCTGGAAGGCAAGCATCAGGGCAGTGGTAAGAACGTAGTGGTCACCGTTGTTGTTATCCTGATCGTTCTTTTTTGTTTGGTTTGTTATGGCTTATACAATTTGGGCATATGGTTATGGAGCCTGGGGTAAGTAGCCTGCGAAACGGTGTCACGACAGAAAGAATAGTGAATTTCTTAACTTAAGTTAAGGAATTCAGCTCGATTCGAACATAGTTTTGGGGTAAGTTTTAATCTTACACCAAAAAAATTACTACCATGAAAAATTCAATCATTGCCTGCGTTATCCTATGCTTACTTTTCGTATCCTGTAAAAAAGACAAGGATGAAAATCCTGGCAGTTCATCACGTACAATCCAGTATGAAATAACTGGAAATTACACAGGAACCCTGTTTGCCTCTTATACCACTGCCGCCGGAGGCACAGCTAATAATCAGCTGCCATCTTTGCCCTGGGTAAAAGAGATAACTTACGCTTCAAATGTAACGGCAGCGATCATCGCCTTATCCGGAAACGGAGGCACTCCGGGACAAAAAATTACCCTTAGCATAAAGAGGGGCGGGACTCAGGTTGGAACACCAAAGGACATCGTAGCCGATGGTTCGGGAGGCTTTTCAGAAGCTCTACCTGCGATAGTTTTTTAAATAGCGCATCAATTTTTGCCTAAATCAGTCTTTATGTATTCGATCCATTGGTGTCTCGGCAGGTGCCTTAGGTCATGCTCCGGTACGAAACCCGAGACATTTTTAGGATCTTTATCCGTCCAGGTAGCCTTGCGGTCAGGAATCAAAAGATAATAGTCTGCAAAGGGCAAAGTCGTTTGTTGAGAAACCCCCATGTAGTCCATCATGCCGAGCGTGCGCTCGCCATACCTTCTGGTTTTGCTGCTCTGCATGGAGATGTAAAAGAAATATTCGGTCGAGCTTCCGCCCAGGTCATCAAAAATTAGGGCGACCTTTTCAGGTTTTTTGAGTATGGAATCGGCATATATACTGGTAGATGGCATAGCATAGAACTGCGCTTTCGACAGGGGGATTTCTTCATAAGCCTTTTTAAACCTGGCAAGTACCTCGGGAGTATTCGAACGGGCCCATTTTGGATCTGGATTGGGCTTCTCATACATCGATTTGATACCCGGCAGGTTGGCATTGATGTTTTGCGGAGTCAATCTTAAGTAGGTGTCACCCTGCACTATTGGCTGGGTATAAAAATATGGAAGTAAATGTATCCAGCCGGAATTTCCGCCGCCATTACCTCTCAGATCCACAATCAGGTGTTTTGCTGACCTGATCAGGGAGTCATTTTTCTGTATGATTTGCTTGATTTTATCATCACGGTTAAATGACCCTATAGAAAGAACGACATTATCTTCATCCAGCTTTTTGAAATCCAGCCCATAATTGTAATTGCGCCAGGTCAAAAATTCAGACCTTTCATGAGCAGTCAGAGCCGATGGATAGACTTTTCCCCAGACTTCAAAATTCCAGACAAATAAAAGACCTCCGTGCTGCCTGACTGGGAAATCCGGAGTCATCCAATCATACCGGTCAAATATAAAACCGTTTTTATTTTTAGTAAAAGTATAATATACCAAACCAGGCTTAAGTTTGGTGTCCTTACTCTCCAAAATCACAGCCTGGTACCGCATAGGGCTAATTTTCTGGATAGCCAATCTCAGTGTAGTGTCTGGATTGACCCAGATGCCCTCGATCGAGTCTCTCTTTTTGGCGGAAAAATCATTTTTAAAAGCATCTTCCCGGATAGGACTGTACACAAACCTATTGGTGTCGGTGATGCTGTATTCTATGTCAAAATGCTTGTCATTGAAGAAACCAACATAGGCATTCAATAAGGGAAAGCACTTTTGCGGATCAGTTTGCTTTGCTGCCTCCGTTCTCAGTTTTTTGACCAGCTTCTGATATTTTGGCATTAACTTCTTTTTGATCAAGTCAGGATAGCCAACATAGTTCAATTCTGTTTTTTTGATCGTGGTATCCAGATTTGCGATGCAGTCGCAGGTTTGCTGAGCGATGACAGTTTTAGAGCAAAATAGTAGACAGAAAGCGCAGAAGGTAAGGAGAAGAGTGGTTTTTTTCATATTCGGTTGGCTATTGCTAATTTAAAAAAATCAGATAAATATATAATAATTCAACTGTTTTATGGGCTGCAATGAATTTTTATAAATCTTAACATACTTTAACTATTCCGATTTTTTATATAAGTATTTTATTCCTTACTTGCGTCTACAAATTATTAATATGAAACGCTCCGCCAAACTAACATTGCTATTTCTTACGCTATTAGGTGTCCAGTCTGCCATCGCCGCTCCTAAGATACCGTCCAAATTACAGGGACTTTGGTATATCGAATCCAGCAACAAGGGTGACTGGGATGCTTTTACCATTGTAGACAATCATGTAGAATTTTTTTACGACTTGTATCAACTGGACAGCATTTCAACAGGTAAATCTGACTATCAATTGTGGGTATCGAGTAAAGCCAAGGGCAAGGTTACCTTGCGTGTGGTGCTAAGCTCCGATAGTACCGGGTCTTTTCAGTTCAATAAGTGGGATAAACCAAGAACTTGCAAACTGGTATCCAAACATCCGGATGTGGCTTACTTTCCTGTCACGGAAGCACAGAACAAGGTCAAGGGGGATTGGATATTTGCAGATAAAATAAGTAATGCATTTTCCATAAACGGTAAACAAATCCTCATGGACCAGCAAAAATGGGAGATGGTATGGTTTGGGGAGTACCTGAACAGGGAGTATCGTGCCTTGATAAAAAACAAAAAGAACTACAGATTGGTATACGTAAGCAAAAAAGGCAAATCACTTCGCGTTGCCGCGGAAGGAGCAGAGAAATTTTACACCTTAAGGGCAAGTGATCCGGCAATCTATCAAGTGCTCGGCAACTGGTACGAACCGCAGGCCAATAAATGGACTTATGGCTTCTTCGAAAATTTTGCGATCTACAACAATGAGTTCTGGGATTACCAGGGTCTGGATTTTTCAGCCAATAAAGGGAAGGTGACCTTGACGAAGGGGGCCAAAGTAATTAACCTGGTGTTTGATAAAAAGAACGATAGCCTGCTATCGGTGAAAGCTGATAATGGAGCAGTACAGGAATACAAAAGGGCAGGGAAGAACCTTCCGGCTTATCAGAGCAGGGACGAAAGCCCATTTAAAGACACCCATTTCCAGCAAATTGACACAGCCTACATCACCGGCTACCTGCGCAATGCGCCACACCTCGAGCCTTTTACGGTCTCCCGCACAAATGTCGTTAAGGGTGAAGAAGAAAATTTATATGCTGATGTCGATTCCCTGGGGCGCTTCCTGATTAAAGTTCCGCTGTTCAATACGCAGCAGGTATTTATTGACTGGCAAAGGACTAACAAAATAGGGGTTTTGGAACCTGGTGAACATTATTTTCTGCACTATGATTTTACTTCAGGGCATTATTTAATCATGGGTGACAATGAACGTTTGCATAATGAATTGGCCAAATATCAGCCTTATACTGCTTTTCGTGAATCAAATGACGATCAGTCGAGGAGAGCAGAAATTGAAAAAATGAAGGGTATGGATTACCTTGAGGCCAAGACAGCACAATTGAAAAAAGCCAATTCCTTCTTTTCAGATTACCTTAAACTCAACCCAGATCTTTCAGCAAAAACAAAATACTTTGTTAAAAACTTCAACAGGTATCAAACTGCATTTTACCTCATGCAAAAGCGTTTTGATCTGGATAGAGCTAAGCAGGAGCGTTTTCCTGAGCAATATATGGCATATGTGAAGGATTCGTTATTTACAGACCCTGTTAAACCCTTTACCTTGTCGCGTGACTTTTCCAGCTTTTGCAGGGACTATATCCAATACCTGAAAGAAGCTGATCGCTCGCCTGGAGTTTCTCATACAGAAACCTTATTTAAATTGGTGAATAACGGTAGTATTCCCGCAAACAATCAGGAGAAACAAGCCGTAAAACTTACCTGGGACATCGAACGTCTGATCGGGACAGATTCCGTAAGCAGCAGGAAACTGACTAAAACGTTGACCCCCGCCATGGCAAAACTCGCAGGGGATCTGAAATCCAGGCATGAGTCAACTATTACGGATGCGGCGGTTGAAACCCTATGGTCTAATGTCTTAGCTTCAGATTATGCTTTTTACCAAAAATATATTACTGACGAAGACATCAGAAATTCTTATTACAGCCAGGCAGTAATGGGCAATCTGGACATGACCAGGAAGCCATTGGAAACCAAACATTTTGAAGCCTTGTTACGCGAAATCAAATCGCCTGTGTTCCGGAGCAGTGTGATGGATTACCAGAATTACCTGCTCAAAAAAACAACCATAGATTTCACCTATGCAGCAAGCCTTAAAAACACGGAGCACTTAAAATCTTCAAAAGATGCCGACTCGCTGCTTAAGGAACTCCTAGCGCCATATAAAGGAAAAGTGGTCTATATCGATTTCTGGGGCACCTGGTGTGGTCCTTGCAGGGAGGAAATGAAATATGTGGGTAAAGCAAAAGAAGCATTGAAAGGTAAGGATGTGATCTTCATGTATTTTGCCAACAGTTCGCCAGAATTTACCTGGAAGAACATGATCAAAGAAATGGATCTGACGGGCGAAAATGTAGTTCATTACAAGCTTCCGGATCTCCAGCAGAATATGTTGGAACGTCGGCTTTCAGTCAGTTCCTTCCCGACGTACATGCTGGTAAATAAAGCGGGTGAAATCACTACGGCTAAAGCCCCAAGGCCGAGTAATCCAATTGGCCTGGTGGCAGCGGTTGATGAGCTGCTGAAGTAAAGACTAAAATTGAACTGAGCCATCAATAGATTAATTCTGGTTATAAGGACAATTTTATATATTAGAGCCGATATTAATTTCATGTTGGAATTTAAACTGAGGCTCATTCAATGAAGGTTTTAAAGTTTCTTAGTGTTTTAGTGGTTTTTGCAATCATAGGGTTTTCATATTGGATTTATAGCTCTTTGAATGCCCCTCATGCGCACAGTAAAACTAATCAGTACATACAAATCCCGCAAGGCTCATCGACCGGTCAAATACTCGTTAAACTTGCTGCTGAAGGAATCCTTTCCAGTCCGCTTCCGCTGAAGGTATATCTGAAAATTACCGGCAGTGGCAATGAGATGCAGGCTGGTGAATATCTATTCGATTCACCAATTACCCCACTTGAGGTACTGGGCGAGTTGAATAATGGAAGGCTGCGGACGGTGAAATTAACCATCCCGGAGGGTTTTACCCGCTTTGATATTGCTAAAAGAATAGCCAAGCAATTCCCTCAAAATCCACCGGAAGGCGAAAATGCCGTATTGAACCTTATGGAGGATATTTCACTCATTAAAGATATAGCTCCGGAAGCTAAAAATCTTGAAGGTTATATGTACCCGAATACTTATGATTTTCAACGCACTGTTACCACCCGGGCTATCCTGGAGAAAATGGTCGGGGAATTTAAAAAGATTTGGAAGCCTGAATATGCAGATCGCGCGCTTCAGTTGAAAATGACACCGCACAAGATAATTACCATTGCTTCTCTTATCGAAACGGAATCGCGATTGGACGAAGAGCGTGCTATCGTAGCTTCAGTAATCTATAATCGTCTGAGCAAAGGAATGCCGCTTGGGATAGATCAGACTGCTGTTTACATAGCGAAGATGGAAAATCGTTGGGATGGGATAATACACAAAAGCGACCTGGAGTCAAATTCTCCGTACAACACCAGAAAGATTGTCGGTCTTCCCCCGGGGCCAATTTCGTCAATTTCTGAAAGCTCCATCAAAGCCGCCCTTTATCCTGCCACCACAAACTATATCTATTATGTTTTAAACGTGGAGAAGAACGATAAGTCTCATAGATTTTATTCAACGGCTGCAGAATTCGAGCGTGGAAAAGCTGCCTATCAGGCATGGCTGAAAAAGGAGCGTAGATGAAAGATTTATACATTAGCTACACTTTCATCACCCATGTAAGTACAGGATAGTGGGGTAATCTAAAAGCATTATATTAGGGTGTTTTAATATCTTACACACTAACCAAATGATTAAACCCATAAGAAGCGGCATCATTGTGCTCTGCATGCTTTGCCAAGCCTTTTGTTTCCGTGCCGCAGCCCAGTCTACCGAAGCAGCTCAATGGATTGTTCCATCGACATCTAAGGACGAGCCTAACTCGTGGCTGGCTTACAGAAAAGTAGTTAGCCTAAGCGAAAAACCAACCCAAACAATCACCAAGATTGCCGCAGATAGTAAATATTGGTTATGGATCAATGAAAAGTTGGTCGTTTTTGAGGGAGGTCTGAAAAGAGGTCCTGATCCCGATAATACCTACTACGATGAAATTAACCTGGCTCCTTATCTGCTTAAGGGAAAAAATACCATCGCTGTGTTGGTATGGTATTTTGGAAAAGAAGGATTCTCTCATAAAAGCAGTGGAAAAGCAGGGCTTTACATCGAAAGTCAGGCCCCATCCCTTAACAGCAACAAAACCTGGAAAACTGAACAGTTAAAAGCTTATCAAACTGCAGCAGCTCCCGTGCCTAATTACCGCCTGCCTGAATCCAGCATTCTATATGATGCTTCAAAAGAACTGGGCAACTGGCAGGGCCGGGAGTTCAATGACACCAGCATGCAGCCAGCAAGGGAATTGGGTACCTATGGGACATCGCCATGGAATAAGCTGGTCAAAAGGCCAATTCCTTTATTCAAAGACTTCGGCTTAAAAAATTATACGAAGGCACCGAAAATGCCTTTTGTCAGCAAGGGTGATACCATCGTTTGTAATTTACCTTACAACGCCCAGATCACACCGTATTTTAAGATTGAAGGCGCAGCGGGTCAGAAGATCACCATGTACACCGACAATTACCTGCTATTTCTGGGAGGAGAAGTTAATCTGAGAGCTGAATACATTACTAAAGATGGTATCCAGGAATACGAAAGCCTTGGCTGGATCAATGGACATAAGGCATACTATGTGATTCCAAAAGGGGTCAAGGTCACCGCGCTGAAATATAGGGAAACTGGCTATGACACCGAATTCAGCGGCAGTTTTACTAGTTCCAGTGCCTTTCTGAACAAGCTTTGGCATAAAGCACAGCGCACCCTATACCTCAACATGCGCGACAGTTATATGGACTGCCCCGAACGGGAAAGGGCACAATGGACGGCAGACGCAGTCAATGAATCCGGACAGGCATTCTACGCGCTTTCTAAATCCAGTACCGCAATGTCCCGCAAGTGGCTCCACGAACTGGTTGCCTGGCAAAAAAAAGACAGCAGCCTTTTCTCTCCTTCCCCTGCCGGAAATTGGGATAAGGAATTGCCCGATCAGTCTATGGCCAGTGTGGGCTATTATGGCTTATGGAATTATTACCTGCACTCAGGAGATAAGCAGACACTAAAAGATGTTTACGATGCTGCGAAGCGTTATGTAGCAGCATGGAAACTCAATGAAAAGGGCACAATCATCTTCAGACCGGGCGGCTGGACCTGGGGCGATTGGGGTGATAACCGCGATATGTTGCTCTTATACAACCTATGGTACTATATGGGGCTGAAAGGTATGCAGCTCACCGCCGATGAACTTGGCAAATCTACGGATGCTGAATATTACAGGCAACTCATGCAGCGATTTAAAACTTCCTTCAATGCCCAATTCTGGAACGGTAACTCCTATCGAGATCCTGATTATAAAGGGAAAACAGATGACCGTACACAAGCACTTGCAGTGTTGGCAGACGTAGCGGACGCTGAAAAGTACCCGGCCATATTAAAGATCTTCCAAACCGAAGAACATGCCAGCCCCTATATGGAAAAGTATGTTTTTGAGGCCATGTTCGCTATGGGATATGAGAAAGAGGCGCTCGCAAGACATGAAAAACGCTTCACACCCATGGTAATGAACAGTAAATTTACTACCCTTTTTGAAGTTTGGAACATAGACAGCAATGGAGTAGGGGGTGGCACTATTAACCATGCCTGGAGTGGTGGCGGACTAACTATTCTCTCGCAATATCTGTCCGGGGTATCCCCGATTACTCCGGGCTACAAACAATTCAGCGTAAAGCCGCAGCCCGGTGACGTCAGTAGTTTCAAAACACTGGTTCCATCTGTAGCAGGTGACATTAAAGTATCCTGGAATAATCAGGTAGCATCAGCCACTCTAGAGGTTACCGTTCCCAAGGGAACAGAAGCCATGGCCACTATGCCAAAAGGCAGTTATGACCACATTCTCCTAAACAGTAAAAAAGTATGGAGCAAGCAGGACAATGGCAAACCTCAGATGTTCAGACTAACAGCAGGCTCCTGGACTTTGAAAGGTATAAAAATTAGCAATTACTAGTAGCTACATATCTGCCTACTGTTCGTACTTAAGCGCTTCCGCGGGATTGGCCCTGGCAGCCTTATACGCTTGAAAACTGACTGTCAGAAATGCGATGGCGGCAGTGCCGATGATTGATATCAATATAACCGTCAATGAAACGCTTGTTCGGAATTCAAAATTAGTAAGCCATCTGTTCATCAGGTAATAAGCCAAAGGTACGCCAATACAAGCAGCAATAAACACCATTTTGAGGAATGAAAAAGAAAGCAGGCTCATGATACTAGCCACCGAAGCACCCAATACGCGGCGCACACCAAATTCCTTCGTACGCTGTTCCGCACTGTAAGCCACCAGGCCGTATAGCCCCATGCAGGAAATAAATATCGCGATGCCGCCAAACAGGTTAGCCAGTATGCCCAGGATCTTTTCCGACTGCAGTTTTGCAGTATACAGATCATCAACAAACTTGATGTCGACCGGATATGCCGGATTGATGCTTTTGACGACAGCAGAGATCAATTCCACATTTTTACTCAAACTATTGGCCGGATTTAAACGCAGATTGATGTTAAAGCTCTTATCTCTGTTAAAATTGATGACCATTGGTCTTCCAGCCTCATAAGGCGAATCCCAAATGAAATCTTTGAATACCCCAATTACCTTCAGATCGTTGCCATTCAGTTTCACCATAGTACCCAGCGGACTTTGAAGATTCATCACTTTCACTGCCGAGCTGCTCAGCATAATCCCTGCCGTATCAGAGGCAAAATCTTTAGAGAAATCACGTCCTGCTACTAGCTCCACACCGCTGGTCTTCACAAAATCGTAAGTTGTTTCCAAACGGTTAAAAACAATATCCTGTCCTCCCGAAGGCATTTCCGGCCATTCGAAACCCCAAAACCAGTTGCTCACGCTTGAAAAACTGCCAGAGGCCTGGTTTACGGCAGTGACGGCGCCTGTTTTCAAAACCTCCGATTTAAAGACTTCAAATTTGCGGGATAGCTCGCCCTCCTGAGGCAATTCTACCAGCAGATTTGCGTGGTAGCCAATTGGCCTGTTCTTTATGAAGTTGATCTGTTTGTAAATTACCAGCGTAGCGATGATCAACATAATGGCAAAGCAAAACTGGCCCACCACCAATACCTGCCTCAAATTCACCGGGACTGCCTTTGCCCTTGCGGTCTTTCTTTTTAAAGTTTGAATGGGGTTGAAAGAAGACAGGAACAGCGCAGGATATAATCCCGACAGTAATCCGGTTACCAATACCACTCCAAAAATTACCAGCCAATACCAGATATTGCCATAGTCTATTGCAATTTCTATACTCAGCAAATTGTTGAACATAGGTAAAGTAAGCTCCACAATGGCTATTGCCGCTAATACACTTCCCAATGTCAGTACCATCGCTTCCGTAAGGAACTGCATCACCAGTGAAGCCCTTGTGGCGCCGATGGTCTTCTTGATGCCCACTTCCTTTGCCCTGCGCTCCGATTTGGCGGTCGCCATATTCATGAAATTTATGCAGGCGATCAATAAGATGCCAAAGGCCAGGCCAACAAACAGAAAAATTCTTTCAATGTCACCACCAGCATTTTTTCCGTTAACGAATTTATTATAGAGGTGCTTTTTAGCGAATGGAAATAAGAAATTCTCCGTTTTGCTATCCGGACTTCTCTCGTTAAATATGCCTTTGATCTTGCTGTTGATTAAACCGACTTTTGACGGATCGTTTACCTTTACCATCGCCAGCCAGCTGAAACTGCCCCAATCCGGATTTTTGGCCCTTTCATTCACCAACTCATAGAAAGACCAGGGCAAGACATAATCGAACTTAATGGTGGTGTTACCCGGAAAATCTTTGATCACACCGGTGATGGTCAAGTCCCTTTCATTTTTGTATTTTAAGCTTTTGTTAAGCACATTGACCCCGCCAAACAACAGCTTTGCAGTCTGCTCTGTTAGGACGACAGAATTGGGTACATCCAGCGCTGTAGCGGGATTACCTGCTATAAATTCATAATTATAGATCTTCAGTATTTCCGGGTCTGCAAATATTTCCACTCTTTTGAAGCCTGTTCTGCCATTTGCAATGAGTGTCTCCCTGCCTCCGGCGATGCGTGTTACCGCATCAACTTCTGGTACACGTTTTCTGATCTCTCCGGCGATGCCATTCCCCGGGGCGTCACCCGTACTGGTGA
Organism: Pedobacter psychroterrae; assembly: GCF_004331695.1. Classification (GTDB taxonomy): domain Bacteria; phylum Bacteroidota; class Bacteroidia; order Sphingobacteriales; family Sphingobacteriaceae; genus Pedobacter; species Pedobacter psychroterrae. The sequence continues at coordinate 300,650 of NZ_SJSL01000003.1, forward strand.
TCTTTCCTGATGCATCCTGAAAATTGGTCATTACCTGATAAACCTTGTCGGCATCTTTGAATTCCTTGTCGAAATTCCATTCGTAGTTCACGTACAATAGCAGTAATAGGCAGGAGGCCAGGCCTATCGCCAGTCCGACGACATTAATCACAGAAGAAGTCTTGTTTCTCCAGAGGTTTCGCAAAGCGATTTTTAAATTGAGTCTGAACATTGATCTCCAATTCACCAAGTTAGTGCCAAGATCGGTAAAAGCTTTAAATTGCTGTTACACCATACTTTCTTTCTAAATCGACGGGGGAAACCGTTCATTATTGAACATCCACCGTACGCTGCCGGACACCAGAATGGCCGGGCTTCAGCTACACGGTTCGATACACTGCATGTAACTTAACCGGCTTTCGCGTTTAACTTAATGGTATCTTAACAATACTTTCTGGATCCTTCAGTAAGTTTGTGCGTGCGTTTCGCCTATTTGTTAAAATCTTTCAGGACAAGGCTTGTTTTAAGCTTTTTGAGTTTTATTTTCGTGATACTAGGCTGGGCGGGGGTATACCAAACGCTTAATGAGCAGCAGCGCCAGATACAGAGGTTTGTCACACGGCTTGCTGCGGTCCAGGTCAAATACCTGGAAAGCTCCGTCTATTTGCAGCAGTTCATGTTGAAGGGTTTTCACGAAACTGCCTTTTACGCAACGGGAAAACAAAGAGACATTGATCTTTTTTTAAATCATCAAAGCCAGATCAATAAAGAACTCGCACTGCTGAAGAAATCAGCTGCCCGGTACAAATTAAATGTCGATCAGTCGATAGATGGCCTTGACAGCGCCAACAGTCAAGCGATTGATTTAGGAAGAAAGTTGAAGCTCCTGTACTATCAAAAGGGATTCCAGGATCAGGCACTCGAAGGGCAGATGCGTGATTATGCACATTTTTTAGAAGACTCAACTGGTGTCAGCAAAATAGATGTTCTGCAACTTCGTCGTCATGAAAAAGATTACCTGTTACGGGGTAATTTGGCATTTGCCAATTCTTTTGCCTTGCAAATGGACAGGACACTAAAGAGTGTAGCAACTGGAAGTATCAGCCAGCGGGCATTGATCAATTATCGTGACTGTTTTAATCGCCTGGTTCATATATCAGAAGTCCTGGGTATCCATAAAAGTAAGGGAGTGATGCCGCAGACGCTGGCAAATATAAAACAGTTTGGAAAGCGTTACTCGGAACTGGTAGCGGCAACAAACCAGCGTGTTAACCTGTCGGAAGCCAATTTTAATTTTCTGATGATACTGTCAACAACGCTCGCCCTGGCTTTGGTATTATTGTTAAGCTGGGTGCTTTCCAAATACCTCACCAGGGACATCAAAGAGCTGAACAGAAGGATGTCTAACTTCATACAATCTGATTTCAAAGTACTGTCAGAAACAGAATCTGATAATAAATTTCTTCCCAATAGCCGTGAGATAGAACAGCTCAACCACGATTTCATGCTGCTAAAAGTTCATTTAAGGGATTATCTGGGTAAAATTAATGATCACAATGAGCAGTTGCGGTTGCAGGCAGGACAGCTTCAGGAACTGAACGAAGAACTTCAGGTACAGTCCGAAGAACTCACCGTGCAATCGGAAGAGCTGGTCCAACAACAGCAACAGGAGTATGCTGCCCGTCAGGAAGCCGAAAAGGCAAACCAGGCAAAAAGTGTTTTTCTGGCAACCATGAGCCATGAGATCCGCACGCCTATGAACGGGGTGTTGGGTATGGCCTCGCTCTTATATGAAACTCCCCTCAATACAGAGCAAGCTGAGTATGTAGAGACAATCCGCAATAGCGGAGAAACCCTGATGAATGTGATCAATGACATTCTTGACTTTTCCAAGATTGAATCCGGAAAGCTGGAACTTGACCTGCACGATTTCGATCTGCGCTATTGTATCGAAGAGGTGATGGATCTCTTTGCAGGTAAAGCTGCTTTAAATGATATTGACCTGGTGTATCAGATCGAAAACAATGTTCCTTTACAACTCCTGGCTGATAGCCTTCGTTTGAAGCAGGTGCTGATTAATTTAATCGGAAATGCGCTTAAATTTACCAATTCTGGAGAGATATTTCTTCAGGTGAGCCTGGCAGGCCCCGAACGAAACCGGGAAGCAGTAGAACTGGTATTTAAAGTTACCGATACCGGAATTGGTATACCCGAGGAAAAACTAGCCGGGCTATTTACCGCCTTTACCCAGGTCGATTCTTCTACCACACGCAAGTATGGCGGTACCGGATTAGGTCTGGCAATTAGCGCCAGACTCGTAGCGCTGATGGGTGGCAGCATCTCCGTGCAGAGTAGCCCTGGACAGGGGGCATCTTTCCAGTTCAGCATGCAAGCTGAAATGAGCGCGCAAAAGCTGCGTCATCAGCCATTGTGTATGATGAGCGGACTGAACGGAAAGCGGGTGCTTGTAGTAGATGACAACCAGACCAACCGTAAGATATTGCAGGTACAACTCGAACAATGGAAGCTGTTGCCGGTGATGGCTAGCTCTGGTCAGGAAGCACTCTCCATACTGTCACATCAGGGATTTGATCTGGTAATCAGCGACATGCAGATGCCTGAAATGGATGGGGTGGACTTGGTAACACGGATCCGGGAAATGAATGCACTACTGCCATGTGTGCTGCTTAGTTCAATTGGTGATGAAACAAGGAGCAAGTATCCGCATTTATTTACTGCGGTACTTACCAAGCCGGTTAAACAACAACAGTTGTGCAAGGTTGTGCAAATGAGCTTGGAGCATCTAGCTGAAGTCCTGCAAGCCGAACCCAATAAAACAGATCTGTCAAGACCAGAATTTGCAGAAGCACACCCATTACGCATCCTGGTTGCCGAAGACAATTACATCAACCAGAAGTTGATCATTAGGATATTGACCAAGCTCGGGTATGAACCGATGCTTGCTCAAAATGGACTTGAAGTGATTATGTTAATGCAGGTTCATACTTTCGATCTTATTTTGATGGACGTGCAAATGCCGGAGATGGATGGTCTGGAAGCAACCAGGCTCATTCGCTCAACTCATTCCGTTCAGCCAATGATCATCGCCATGACTGCTAATGCCATGCTCGAAGACAAAGAGATGTGCCTGGCCGCTGGCATGGACCATTATTTATCAAAGCCGATCAGTATAGACCTGCTGCTGGCAGCACTTTCCATGGAGCGGAAGTTTGATAGGACCTCGCTATAAAATTGACCTGACCAGCCCGCCCTCTGCCCTAATCGCGGCTCCGTTTGTTGCCGAGGCCAGCGGGCTTGTATAATAGGTCACGATGTTTGCGATCTCTTCCACGGATGCAAAGCGCTGTAGCAATGAAGTAGGCCTTAGATTCTTAAAGAAATCGGTCTCCACTTCAGCGGTTGAAATATTGCCTGCTTTGGCCAGATCTTCAATAAAGGTCCCGACTCCTTTGGACTTGGTAGGTCCTGGAAGGATTGCGTTAACGGTAACGCCAGTCCCCTTGCTGAGTTCTGCGAGGCCCCTGCTTACAGCCAGCTGTGCGGTTTTTGTCATTCCATAATGTATCATTTCATCCGGGATAAACACCGCGGATTCGCTGGAAATAAAAATGATGCGGCCCCAGTTCTTTGCCATCATCTTTGGAAAGAGGTCCCTGGAGAGCCTGATGCCGCTCATCACATTGATTTCAAAGAACCGAAACCAGTCTTCGTCGGGAATTTCCGCAAACGGTTTTGGCTCAAAAATACCTGCGTTGTTAACCAGGATGTCTACGTCGGGTAATTGCGAGATCAGGTTACTAACTGCAGCAGCATCCGAAAAGTCGGCTGCCAGTCCCGATACCTCTGCTCCGGCGACAAGCAGTTTTAGCTCCTCTACGGCTGCGCTGACACCTTCTTCAGTTCTGCCATTGATGATGACCCTGGCACCTTCCTTAAGTAAACTATGGGCGATGGCGAATCCGATTCCTGCGGTCGATCCACTGATAAATGCTGTTTTATTATGAAGCTGTAAGTCCATTGTACTAATTTATTTATCAAAAGTACACTTAAGCGTTCCACAATGTTGCAGGAGGAAACAATTGTGGCATTCCGCTGACGGCTTAACTGAACTGGCAAATTTGCCGGCAACGATTGCGTACTTTTTAGCGGTCGGGACCTTGGTTTTTCACCTGATGTTGATTACCCTTGTATAAGGTATGATGATATGAAAAAATTACTGTTACTACTGGTTATCGTGTTGCTCAGTGATGTGTTGGGCAATACAATCTTAGCACAAACCCCCACTCAAAGGCCAGTGGCCCCTGATGATTTACCTGGAAATGGACTAAAACAGTACGACTTCTTTTATGCGGGTGAAGCTAAATCGCGCAACATGTATATTGTTCGCAAAGGTCAGGTCACATGGTCTTACATTGATACCACAGGTAGGGGAGAGATCAGTGATGCGATATTGATGAAAAATGGAAATGTGCTGTTTGCTCACCAGTATGGCGTGACTTTGATTGACCGCGATAAGAAAGTGCTTTGGCAATACCAGGCACCCGAAGGTACGGAAACACATACCGCTCAGCTGATTGGTAAAGCGCATGTAGTATTGGTACAAAATGGCAATCCTGCTAAGGTGCTGGTGATGAACATTAAAACAAACCAGGTGGAAAAGGAATTTGCCATACCTTTCAAGAGTGATACCCACGGGCAAATACGGCATGCAAGATTAACGCAAAAAGGTACACTGTTGGTCGCTCATATGGATCTGGGAAAAATAAATGAATATGATTTTGATGGTAAGCTGATATCTTCCATCGACGAGCCAAGTGTCTGGTCGGCCGTCCCATTGAAAAGTGGAAATCTGCTTACCGCAAGCAATCGAAATATTGTTAAGGAAATCGCTCCTAATGGAAGTGTGGTTTGGGAGTTTCCCTTATCTGAGATTCCCGGTTATAGCATCACAAGCCCTCAAATTGCGTTACGACTTCCCAATGGGAATACACTGGTCAACAACTGGTTCAATCAATGGAGTAGCAAACTGGATTTGAAGAATCCTCCTGTACAGGCGATTGAAGTGACGCCGGAAAAAAAGATTGTATGGGCGTTACGTTCCTGGTCGGCTCCTGACTTAGGCCCATCTACTACCATTCAATTGTTGGATGACCCTAATAATACTTACGAAAAAGCTTTTTTTGGCGCTATCAGGTGATTGGCGCTGTAAATTTTGGATATCATGTTTTTAAATCGATCATTATTACTCATACTGCTGCCCTTTATGGGTCAGCTCCTGGAAACAGCAAACTTACAAAATAGGCCGAAAATGCCGACGGTTGGCATAGTGGTTCCCATTGAGCAGGACGAGCTAGCCTACAGCGCAGGTTTCCGTTTCATTTGTGAATCGGCCAGGAAAATGATTGCTCCCTCATTGTCCGCTGAAGCGGCTGCGTCCAAAAGAACACAGATTAAATCTGCAAAGTGCAAAGTACTGTCCTGCAATTTATTTTTCCCCGGCAACATCAAGATCGCCGGTCCACAGGTAAACGAGCAGCGGGTGCTTGGTTATGCAGATTCCTTGTTACATCTGGCCAGTCAGGCGGGGGTTCAGTATCTGGTACTTGGTAGCGGGGAATCCAGAAAACTTCCTAATGACTACGACCAGCGTATCGCTAAAGATAACTTTGTTTTGCTTTGCAAGAAGCTCGCCAAGCTGGCGAAAAAACATAAAATAATGATCGTCCTGGAGAATCTGAACAGTGGCGAAACAAATTTTTTGAATACCGTCAACCAGGCAGCCGATATTGTGCGGCGTGTGGATGCGCCGTCCTTTAAATTGAATGCAGATATCTATCACATGATGCGTGAATCTGAACTACCGGAAGAGATCTTATCAGCAGGTTCGCTGATCGCTTACTGTGAAGTTGCCGAAAAACAGACCCGATCACTACCGGGCGTTGCCGGGGATGACTTCAGGCCATACCTAGCTGCTTTAAAGAAGATCAATTACCATGGGTTTATTTTCATTGAGGGCAATACAAAGCAGCCTTCGGTCGATGTGCCTTCCTCTTTCAAATATATTTCCGGACAGATTAGCGAAGTTTACCAATTCGGCGGCAAATAGCCATTAACTGAACCAGGCTCAAACTGGTAAACGGCTCTGTAGTTCGTTTGGTAATGTTTTTCATCCATCTTGCCCCTTCCTATATGTGTAGTCTTAACGATAACGAGCTGCCCCTTTGTTAAATAGGCATAAGAATAGTAGAATTGCCTCCGTGGTTGGTTCATGAATTGAATAACCACTTTATCATCTTTTATACGATAGTAGCCTTCAAATAAGGTAGCGCGCCCGGAGGGGGAAGGATCACTAATCCGCCGATTGAATGCCTTCATATAATCATTGTCAGTTTTCAATTCATGATTGGGATCAACTAACATATTTACCTGTCCGGTAGGATAAAACTTATAAATGGTAGCTACTTCTTTTTTATCAGATAGATACACACCATCAGTCTGGAGCAGGGAGGCCTTGTCTAATTGAAATTCTTTTGAATAGAAGGAATAGTCATCCCTGACGTAGTACTTTTTAAAGTTACAGCCAGCAAAGAGCCACACCAGCACCAATAAAAGCTTAGAGCAATTTAACGTCTTGAATCTTAGGTTCTTTAAAGGCATATGGACGATGGGAGAGAGAGGAGTATCAAATGGTCTCCTAAGCAAATATTCTAATTACTTCTTGAATTATCAAGTAGTTGCTATATTAGAAAACGCTTTGAGTAATGACAAGCACGAAAATATGAAAGCATTGATTCGATTTTTTCATCCAACCATTTCTGTTTTAGCCGTTAAAGTATTCCTGCTTTTTTTCCTGGTGGTGCCCATCGGCTGCAAAAACAATGAACCAGCTTTTGTTGTGAAAGGACACAAAATGGTTATCAAAGATGTAAAGGTAAATGTTGAACTGCTTAAACAAGACAGTATAGCGATCGCCACAGTGTATTACGATGGAAAGCCCTATGAAATCCTGAATCAAGGTACCCTTCGCTACATGATTTACGTGTCTTACCGGAATCAGCTGTTTCATAAATTTGAGGTGGACAATTTGCATGGGAAGGTGAAGGGTCAGCCGGTCAATGAGATAATTTTTAAAAGAAACGATGACGGAGCAATATTGGTAGCTTACAGAGCATTTACAGAAAATGTTGATACTGCTGCTACTGCCTTAAGGCCTTGGAATAAATTTGCTGCCGGGCACGACACAACGACTTTTAACAAAGAGAAATTTATAGCATTTTATGAAACTAAATAGCAAAGTCGGGCTACTAATAGTATTGTGTCTATTAGGTGCATCATGTGTTCAAAAGCCGCGAGCCGATGATTGTAAATCCGGGCAGGAATTGGTGTATGAAAATGCCGGATTTTCCAGTTATACCGAAGACCGCATCAGGGCTGCCGGGGTAGTCACTTTTCAATTAGAACTCAACGGTATGCTAACTATCTATGACCTGGATACTGCAGTATTCGGTGAGGTGGTGAGGAATGAAGATGGCAGCTATTTTACGGTGAATTTACCGCAGAAGATTGTCGCCAGGTGGATAGTGCCCCAGGATGATTTTTCGTCCTTTCATTTCGATGCTGAAGCAGTGGATAGCTCCAGCGATTACCTGGAAATCTATGTCAACAGCGCAAAGAGGCTGGTAAAAAAAGATCAAGTAACATATACCTTTAGCCCCTGGACAGAATATTTGAAAAGTTCCAGCATTAAACTTAAGGCTTGCAATCTGTTGAAAAATGCGGATGGGGAATCCCTCGCTTCCAGCAAAGATCAGATATTTGAAGTGTTGGCCGTCAAAGGAGACCTGATCCAGATAAAGTCATCCAAAGAATGTCTGCCGGATGGAACTTCATTCAGGGAGCTGGAGGGTTGGCTGAAATGGAAATCAGGTGATGACTTGCTGATTGATTTTGCTTCTTGCGACTAATTGTCTGCTTCAATTGCCTGTGCCATTCACTGCGCCGCATTGCCACTGGTTGTTACGTATCTGCCGTTAATCGGTCTGGAGTTCCTGGCCAATGTATGGGTGGAGATCAGTATGATTGTCTTGTCATGCCTATTTTGGTACTGGTCGTGGGTTTTGCACTGATTGCTATCGGACATTTTCTCCTGCATGAGCTCGAAGGATTTTTAATTCCCCTGGGTGGTTGTACAATTGCGGGGGCTCATTATCTCAACTGGAAACTCAGTAAAACCTGCGCTCTGTAAATTTGATAGTATGAAGATAAAAAAATTACTTTACCAGCAATACCTCAAAAGCAAAACGTTGCCAAGGTGATGAGTTTTTGGAAGAAAATTAAGCAGTTTAATTTAAGTAGCTTGATCCAAATATCAGTGGCAGTTTATCAGCCCGGATTTTCTTAATTTGCAGCCCTGGTGGTTTTCTGTTTTGGGTACCTGAGTACCTGAACTAGAATGAAGACCCCTACAAATAATGCGATCATTGGCCATGGGGCGTTTAAAACAAACCGCAGGAACAAAACCTCAATGGTTACCCAGATCAGGATGCTCCTGATAAGTTGGCTTAGTGAATTTACCGGATCGAAACCTTTCATATCCTAAATATATAAATTACTTAGAGACCCCTACCAGTTCCTTAATAATCTTTGTAAAGTAATTATCAGGGCTATCTGGAGAAATCTCCTTGCCCTGCAGATCCAATGGGTAATTGTGCTGGATGTATCTTACAATGCCAGCCTTATCTACAAATATATTCCTCGGCAAGCCGCTGATGTGGATCGATTTTGCATATTCTCCACCGTTTGCCAGTACTGCAAAGTTAAATTCCTTGTTTTTTAAAAAGCCGACCAGGTCCTTTTCTTCCACGCGATCATCTGTAATAGATATAAAGTTCATGTGCGCTCCGTAAATATCCTTGAGCTTACTCAACTGAGGCATCTCGGCGATGCATGGTTTACATTGCGTATTCCAAAAGTTGATCAATGTTGGCTTACCCTGCAGTTCATCAGAAGAAGTGACTGCTCCATTGAGATCGGATAAGCTGAATCCCGGGAGCTTTTTATTGAGCAGCAAAAAGATTGAATCCTGCTCATACTTCAATGTTACCGTTTTGCGTGGCTGACCGTTCAGGTTAGCCCTCGAAAAAGTTAAGAAGTTCACTATGGTGTCTTTGCTTATTACCTTGTGGTAAATGATAGGTGTTACCTGATAGGTCAAGGGAGTATTACGTTGCATGGTATCAATGAATGCTTTGACATTTTCTTCAGTATACAAGATTCCATTGTTAAAAGTATATAGGTTGCGTTGGGCAAAACTGCTAAGAGCAGTCACGAGCAGTAATAGTACCAGTAGATTTATTTTCATAAAGCGTTTATCTTTAGACGGTGACGCGATTATATGTTACACTTGAATCCCAATTGATACCTGCTTTTCGACACCAGTAGCTGGTCAGTCGCCGAGTTGAAGGCTACATAAATATGTACTATATCACCACTATACTCAGCTGGTAAATGCATAGTATAGGTTTCCAAAGAGCGTGCGGCTATATTCCTTGCCCTCACAAAATCATCCTTCACAGGGTTGTAGACCAGTACGGTCAGTCTTGTCAGTGGCAGCCTTAAAGAGATCATCGTTGCCGCTGTCTACCCAGTTAATGTCACCCTCTAGATGTAATATTGCTTAAATTTATATATCCCATTTGTGAGAAGTGGACTGTGGCTGATCAAAAAGCCTAAACTATCTGATTTCTTCGGCGCGTTACCAGGTGTATTTGGTGCCGGTCTTAAATACCAAAAAGAGGTAAGAATCGCTAAAAAAACAACTTACTTTGAAGCCGAAGTATCTACAATATAAATTTTCTTTTATATAAACTCTTCGTCAAGTTTTATTAAATAACTAAATCAACCCATGCCTTTCCGAGTCACGATTATGCTATTCTGCACATTCAAAACTCCCATGATCATAAGATTTGAAAAATAATATTTATGTTTGGCTAACTAGGCTCAGCAACCCTGAAAGCTTCGTTTTTTAAGACTAGTCAGGACAACCCAATGTGATGCTTAATAGAATTGAACTGATATCCATTGTCATTGTTTATCTAAATTTTCGTTAATCCATGAGAGACAATTTGCCGCGTCAACCAAACTCCAGGAATGAGGATGCCGTGTACCATCTAAACGATACCCCTTACCCAATGCATTAATGAACTCTGCTTGTTTGTTGCCTTGTAAATTTAGCTCAATTACTAAGGCTGTTTGATCGGGTGCATTCATGTCATACAAGTCACGCTGCCTGTTTTTCATCGCCCAATCCACATCGGGATCTGAATAGATGCGTAATGAGACAGAATTCAAATACTTAGCATTTCCTCCCTGTCTTTCGGAGCGGGAATAGATTGAGTTGTTGATATATTTTTCAGGATGTTGAGAGGGTGAACCGCCAAAATATTTATTCATTCCATCAAGGTAGTATTTTGCTTCATTAACCGCCATCGTCGATACATTCTTTTCGACCTCCCTTTCAAACTGATAATACATATTAGCAAAGTCGACTGGACCATCAACGCTGTATACTGCTTTAGGAACAATAGCAGTTGAATCATTATTTTCAAAGGCCAGCTGTGCATAACGCAGACTGACAATACCGCCCAAAGAAAAGCCGCCCATCACAAATTTGTCTTTTGGGATCTGATAGCGTGAGATTGCGTCAGTAAACACTGAGTTTAAAAAGAAGGTAACAGGTGGATCCAGGCAAATGTGCATATTGGTTGAAGGAACAATAATAATTAATCCATCATCTGAAGCGAGTTGACATAATTTTTTATTGTTATTCAATACGCTTTCTGGCCTTTCCCAAGTGCTAGGCAATAAGACCAATGCACCTTTCACAGCAACTTTTGGAGAGAGCGTATAGTAAAAAAGAGATTTGTCAGGAAGAAAATTATCGAATATATGAGTGCTATCTATAAGCTTAATCTTATTTTTTTTTAGTTTTCCTAAGTACACACTATCCAGGCCGACTATCTCCCCATCAATAAAATACCCCTTTTTACTGGCACCTTTATTAAAGGTGGAAGTGCCATAACCATTTTGAATTCCTTTATCCATCCCGCCTATATACTGTGCAGCTTGAATATCCTTAACAAACCAGGTTAACACACCATTTCCGGTAGCTAACCCATCTTTACATTTCCCCTTCCAGGAGATACTGTGATCTGAAGCATAAGCTACGTCCCATACTTTGCAACCAGTTTTACTGTCGCTAATATATTGCTGTGCAAAGATGATCTGCTGAACAAATAATAGACATACAGACAGTACAAAATGCTTCATATATATATGTGGGGTATTAGGCTAAAATAGCCAATTATAGTTAGGTTAAGAACCCTTTGCATAAAGTTTACTAAAGTGGTGAGTAATTACTTCGTAACCTTGGTTTTTAAGAAAGATTTAGATGTGTTGATATCAAATAAAGCTATTCAATTTCTTTCAGCAAACCTGACATTTTAAATCTTTTTTTGGCAAGTTTTTCAAGGGATCTCTCGTTGAAGGTTTTCATAATGAACTGCAAGGGTCGTTTTCCTTGGGCACCTTCCGCTCGTCTGTCACCTTCAGTTGAGTCAACCTTCATCGTTTCATTATCTGCTGTAGTTAAACTGTCAATCAGTTTATGGTCGTTGTCAGTCAAAACTGGTTCAGTGAAACCGCTATTGTCTAAACTAATGATTTCTTGAATCGCCTGCGATCTATTGTAGCTTTTGGCAAGAATGGATCGGAGGTAAGTTAGCTTGAACTGTTCAATGTAGATAGATTTCCATTGGGACTTTTTATCAGGTATTCCAGCAGTTTTGCAAGAGGAAATTAAGAGAGCCAAACAAAGCCATATTAGCAACGAAAGGTTTGTTTTCATCATTTATAAATTTAGATACATTTTGAATATATAGAATTTATGCCGATAACTTATCATGGAGTTTATTTAAATCCTATGAGATGCATCCCTGAAAGGCTAAAAAACCCTCTAGAATTCTTCGTTTTATGAGACAGGTTGTCTCTTGCCTTTTCAGTATTCTAAAGGAGATTGGGATCTATAATTACATATCTATCTTCCAGATCTCATCTTCTAAAACAACCTCATGATCGTAACTCTACATCTTTGAAAATGCAATGGCCTCTGCAAAAGAATCAAAGATTAAATGATTATCCCTTCTCAATAATGTCGGATTTATTTTAATCTTAACAAAGCTATCCGATTTCGGCAGGCCAAAAACAATATTGTGTTTCTCTCTTAACCTTTTATTTAGCTTAGCCGGATCTATATTTTTCGCGAGGGAAACATTAAATTGGTTTGTTCCATGCACGATCTGACTGACTTTTACTTCGTTAAGTCTACTCAGCCGGGTAAAAAGGCCCGCGGATTTCATTTTTACCTCTTCCAACACTGTATCAATATTCTTTAAATGATGTAATGCGATTGATGCATTTAATCCTTAACCGATGAATTTGTAAAAGCGGTGGCCATATGTAATCTGGCGCCATCCAAATGCATTTTGTATCCTTCTTGCTTACAAAAAGCCGATATCTTTTGAATTTCTTGAATGGGAAAAGCTTGGTTTTCCCGTCTCCACCTGATTCGATAAGTGGTATGGTTGATAGTGCAGAGAGCTTTAAGAAATCGCGACGTTTATATATTGACATAACTCATATCAAGTTGACATTTTTTTCGGGATTTAATAAAAATGCTGTATTATAAGCTAAAATCAAAATAGAATGGTTATTTACAAACTACCTTATCTAATAATTCTTGCCTGTGTTTGCCAATTGCAGCTTTCTGCACAACAGATAAAAGTTCCTTCTAAAACTGATTCATTGAAAGGTTCAATAACGATAGGCCGAGAATGGTGGGACCTGAAACATTACGCGATAGATATACATCCGGATTTTATCAAGAAATCTCTTACAGGCAGGAATAAAATTGCCTTCAAAGTGCTGCAGGAAAACAGAAATGCCATGATGCAAATTGATTTACAGTCACCATTGGTGATTGATAGTGCAATCTTTGGTGGCCAAAAAGTTTCTATTGAACGAGTCGGTGAAGCTTGGTTCCTTAAGCTTCCGAACCTAAAAATGAAAGCCGAACTTGCCGTTGATATTTATTATTCAGGAACACCAAAAGAATCATTCAACCCTCCATGGGACAGTGGAATTTCATGGACTACAGATTCCCTTGGAAGACCTTGGATCACAATGGGCGTTCAGGGACTTGGGGCAAGCGTCTGGTTGCCATGCAAAGAGCATCAAAGTGATGAGCCAGAAGAGGGAATGTCAATTTCAATCACTATTCCGGATTCCTTGACTGCTGTCGCAAACGGACGCCTACAAAGGGTGACAACTAACATTAAAGGTACAAGCACCTATGAATGGGCGGTACATAGTCCTATCAATAATTATGGGATAGCTTTTTATGTAGGTAAATATACAGAAGTAAATGATGTGTATAAAGGGGAGAAGGGCAGTCTTGATACAGATTACTGGGTGCTCGATTATAACAAACACAAGGTTCAGTCTTATCTCAAGATTGAGGCTATTAAGACATTAGAAGCATTTGAACATTGGTTTGGGCCATACCCATTCTATAAGGACAGCTTCAAAATGGTTGAAACTCCTTACCCCGGTATGGAACATCAAAGTGCTATTGCTTATGGAAATGGATTTAAGTACGGAAGGGTTAAGGCAAACAACCTTAGTTATTGGGATTTGAAGACTGATAGGCTTATTGTTCATGAAATAGCACATGAATGGTTTGGAAACAGTGTAACCACCAATGATATCACTGAGCAATGGATCCATGAGGGATTTGCGGGCTACGCTGAAGAATTGTTTATAGAATACCAATATGGTAAAAAGGCAGCAAATGAATTCTTTGAAGCAAGAACGGTTGGTAAAACTAAAAATGTAGAGCCATTGATTAGACGGTATGGAATATTTGAAACGGGTGGATCATATGTGTACCTGCGAGGATGGAAGCTGGTTCACATGCTGCGAACAATTGTAGATAACGATGAAAAGTTCAGAAAAATATTAAGGAAAATATGTAACCGGTTTTATCACGAGAGTATCAGCTCTGCCCAATTAGAGTCATTGTTTACTAAGCTCAGCGGACGAGACTTAAGGCTGGTTTTCAACCAGTATTTGCGTACTTCGAATGTGCCTGTGCTAGAATATCAGCTTGTAGGAGATACTTTAAGGTTTAGATATACTAACTGCATACCTAAATTTACTATGCCCATAAAAACTAATCTTACAGGGAAACAATGGCTATTTCCTACCACGAGTTGGACAGAGCTTAAGTTGAACACATTTAACAATTCAACATTGCATCTAGCGGCTGATTTCTATGTCGAAGTAAAGAATTCAAATTAGTAGCGTCAACCAAAGTCCCTAGATGGTCATCAGCAACGGATCACTCTAACCTAATTCATTCGTTTAATAAGACAAGTCATACATGTATCGCAACCTTGAATTTGTATCAACCCCTTATTAGTTGGACAAATATGTTGAATTAGTTATTTAATAATTGTCTATATTTGGATAATAAAGATATTGTATTCAACAGGAAAAGAAGTAAGTTTATAACAGAGCGTGAAATAAATTATTCAGAACAACTAAAGCGACTGGTATGCCATTAAAAAGAACTCACAAAAATCTACTGAACGAAATCGACGACCTATCGGGAATTGAAGCTATGACTGTTAATGAGAGATTATTGCACTACGATTTACTTTATGATTTTGATACTGCAATGTTAAATAATAAGGTTAGAGCGAGACAAATTTTGCAGTATCTGAAAGTCGATGAAGACTCCATTAATGCTATGGTGAAAGATTAGGATATCCATTGCCTTTTAATAACGGCAAAAGAACTCAAAATGAGTCCCTTTCGCACTCGTCAATCCTTCGTTTTCTGAGACAATAATTGGTCTCATGTTCCTTGTGTTTCAATAGAGTTATGTTACTGTTACTTGCCTAACTATCTTAAGAATAATATACACGCTGTACCAGTTCGGTCCAAACTAAATATCCATTGCCACATCGGTAAAAAGAGCCCGGGGCGGGCATAATATGCAATTACGCTTTGGCAAAGTAATCCCCAAACACCTGTCCTATTTACAAAGAATTCATTATCTTCAACACTGTAAAACCTTGCAGCCTAACCTAACCAAATATGCATTCTAACATTCGCACCCTTTCCCTCGTCCTGCTCTTACAGGTAATATTTCTTCAAACAGCCCTTACCCAGCATTTGCCACATAGTACTCCAGAGAAAGAAGGGGTTGATTCTAAAGGCATCCTTGATTTTGTAAAAGCAGCCCGTACCAGCAAGACAGAGTTCCATAGCTTCATGCTCCTGCGTCACGGAAAGGTGATTGCAGATGGTTGGTGGAACCCTTATGCCCCAGAACTTAGACATACACTCTACTCCTGCAGCAAAAGCTTTACCGCAACAGCAATAGGTTTTGCCATCAATGAAGGGAAAATAAAACTCGACAGCAAAATAATCTCTTTCTTCCCAGATCAGACCCCGGCAACCATTAGCGATAACCTGGCTCAACTTACCGTAAGAGATGCGCTGATTATGTCCGATGGGCAAGATCCTGAGCCTAGTTACGTATCTGCCGATACCAATTGGGTAAAAAGCTTTTTAGCAGCGCCTATCGTTCATAAACCCGGCACCAAGTTTTTGTACAATTCGTTGGGTACCTATATGCTTTCGGCCATCATTCAAAAAGTAACCGGTCAAACGCTGCTTCAATACCTTACCCCAAGATTGTTCAAGCCGCTCGGCATCAAAAATATAGATTGGGAAACCGACCTCAAAGGCATCAATACGGGAGGTTGGGGCTTACGTGTCAAAACAGAAGATATGGCCAAGTTCGCACAGTTATTCCTGCAAAAAGGTAAATGGAAGGGCAAACAAATCTTGCCATTGGGATGGGCAGAAGAAGCCAGTTCAGTAAAAATAATCCAGCATCCGGATATGTCAGAGGCGGAACGGGCTGGCAGCGACTGGGAACAAGGATACGCCTACCAAATGTGGCGGAGTAAAAACAACGCCTACCGCGGGGACGGCGCCTTCGGACAATACATGATTGTGATGCCAGATCAGGATGCAGTAATTGCTATAACTGCCGAAACCTCCGACATGCAGGGCGAGATTGATCTAGTATGGAAATACCTATTACCTGCAATGCAAGCTGGGAACTTGCCGGAGAACAAAGTTGCTGTAGCAGAATTGAAAAAGACTTTAAAGGAACTGGCATTAGCGCCAAATCCAAATAGCATTAACAGGCTTGCGGCCGAGTTCGATGGAAAGTCTTATACCCTGGTCAATAATCTATCTAAAATCAAAAACATCGCTTTTAAATTTAGTGGAAATGGCATTTGCCAGGTGAGCCTTACTGATGACACTGCAAATTATAGCTTGAGTTTTGGTTCGGGCAAATGGGTTTCAAGTTCAACCAATAAGCCAGGCCCTTCACTAACTGCCCGGGCGAAAGAGATCCGTACCATGCTGGTTCCGGCGAAAGTGGCAGGCAGCTACTCCTGGATCGATGATCATCGCCTAGCGCTAACCCTTAGGTATATTGAAAGTCCGCATACGGAGAAATTCATATGTGAATTTATGGGTGACAGCATCACAGTTAAGCAGACCAATACAGTTGAGGGCGGGAAAGAAACGATTTACACGGGAAAACGAGCTTTATAAGATTTATTCAACTTACGATACCGAACGCTTACAAGAAAGAACATTGTTGTTAGCTTTGCGACTAGTTAGAACACTAGGCTGTAAAAATTTCGATTCGTCATCAAAACGTAAATCCTATGATACCTTTGAATCTGTTTAATCCTTTTTCCCGTTAATTAAACAGAACCGCGGGAAAGGTGAGGTGGATTAGAAGGGAAAGAGTGAGAGCGATTGGTGGAGCGTTTTAGATAGATGTTGACAAGAACCGGGGCTTAATGCCCCGGTTCTTGTTTTTTGTAAAGTTTTATTGACACTGGTTAGGATTTCTAGGATGTGAAAGACTTTTAGTACCCCTTACCACTGTGCGACTATAAATGTTAATAAAGGACTATAATAATCCTCTATCTTTAAAGGAGCACACGATTTAGTAAGAGAAGGTGAGCCAGGATCAGCTTCCTGACCAGTAGATGTTCGTTTTTTGACACAGATCTTTGGTTAAATCTCAAAAACTAGTATTTCTACAATTCTTACATAAAGAACTGTCATGATTGCCAATTTCGTATTGGTCAAATTATTCTGGTTTGTCAATATCATTTCCTAATGACATTGATCATTTTAGATTTTGTTCCTTTAAAAAAGATAATAAATCACTAACCATTGTACTAACCCCCTAAACAGCTGGACTAAATTTTAAAAACAATTTAGAACCATTAAATTAGGGAATAATGAGAAGGATGCGATAGTAAGAAAATCTTAACTATATTACTTATCTATATCAAGAAACTGACGACCATTACCATGACAAAATTAAAAAAATCCAATTTATTCTACATGTTCAGTCTCTTGTTCCTATTGTCATGTAGACAGCCAGTCAGTGGGATAAACGAGGTACCGAAGATTGTTTCTGGTAAAGTTAGATTGACAGGAAATATAAAAAGTGCCAGTGGAGTAAATAAGGATGGAATGTTTGTAAAAATTGTTGTTCCTCATCAAATTTCTGGCGATTATGTCAAATATAGGGCGGATGTGGATATCTCCGGTAATTTCTCTGTCGATGCTGAAGTTGAAACAAATATTTCTTTTGTACATCTCTCGACAAGTTTAAATCCTAGGAAATCTCTTCTTGTAAAGTTGAGAACTGGATATGATACGCACATAGAAATTACTTATAATTCAAGTTTTGATATCGATAAGATTAAAGTTACACCTGAAATGACTCAAAACGACGTAACCCATTCCTTCGATCTTGTCGGTAAAATGATCCAATATCCAATTCTTAAGCAAGAACCTCTTTATGACAGGAGTACGGATGATTTTCTGAAAAGTTCGAAATCTACCTTATCAGAAATATTAAGGGTTGTAGAAGATGATAGATTGATAACAAGTGAAATGAAAGAAGTGCTTTTAAACGACTTTCGTCTATATTATTACCATGCAGCTGTATTCAACTATGGAAATGCAATGAGGGCCAATTATTTTAGAAGCAATGGCGATAAAAATAAAAAGCCTGTCATCAAAAAGATTGATAGATCCTACTATCGCTTTTTGAAAGATCTGAAGCTTGCCGATCCCAAGTATTTGTATGCCTTTGGATCATTTTGGGAATTTAATAGAAAAATTCTAGAAAATGAGGTATTGGCAATCCCAAGGATTGACGACGTTGATATTTCTACTTGGCTGACAAATGTGAAAAGAACTTTATCCGACTTAGTTGGCTTTAATGACGGGTTATTTTATGATATTTTAGCAGCTAATAACTATGGTAAACAGCTGAATGTAGAATTGAAACCTTTGAGTGAGAAGCAGAAAGAGAATATTTTGAAGTATTGGGGAAATGGAGAAATTGCAAAAATTTTATTTCGGAAAAACCAGCAGATTATAGAATTGGATAAATTCAAAACCCCTATCGTTATTAATGATGTCTCAAATATTGCAGCAAATAAGATTATTGAAAATATCACCTCAAAGCATAAGGGTAAAGTTATTTTAATTGATTTATGGGCAACTTGGTGTGGTCCTTGCTTAGACGCAATAAAACACTTTAGGAGTACAAAAGCAGAGTTTCATGATAAAGATGTTGTCTTTGTTTACTTAACAAACAGTTCATCACCTCTTAAACTCTGGAAAGAAAACATTAATGCAATAGGTAACGAACATTATTATTTAGATAACGCGCAGTGGGAATACGTTATGAACTCATTTGATTTCGAAGCAATTCCTTCATACTTGTTATTTAACAAAAAGGGTGTACTTGCAAATAAATTTACTGCTTTCCCTGAAAACGATGAAGTAAAAGAAATGCTAAACAATTTGTTAAAGGAGAAGTATTAATGACTATTTCGGTGAGAGTGGTTCTATCCCAATTATTGAATCTGCTAATTGAAATCCACATTGTAAAAAACGGTCCTTAAATGCTTATATGAAATCACGATTAAAATAGAAATATGCAACTGTAATTTCTCTGCATTATGTGCAATAAAATGTTCTTACTTTCGATAATGATTCTATCATCAACCGCTTCTTTTGCTCAGAAAGATCGACTTTTTAATATATATATAGAAAGAAGCAAGGTTGATTTTAAGAAGCCAACTGGATATCTAGAATTAGATAGCATTCTAACGCTTTATGACGGTAGAAATGGTCATAGAACGGGTCTTTCTGTATTTAATTTACTTTCAAAAAAAGATCAAATCTTGATTTGTATTGGTTTTAATGGCATTGATACTTCTCTGAATTCTAAACTAAAAGGTTTCCCCGGATCGGGAGGAGGACAATATGATGCAAACAGAAATTACATCCCTCATAAATTAGAGTATGAATTGTATCCAACAGGATATGCAAAACTGAAGAATAACGCAGACCTAGCCATTACTTTCGCTTTACCCGTAAATCCTAAGTATCCCGTTTTAGGGAACTTTGATAAATGCAAATGCGTCGTCCTACATAAGGAAAATAACGTAGATATTACGATTTACTATTACTTTACCAGGAAGAGTGAAAAAAACTTAAAAAAACACCTAGAAAACACCAATGCAATGTTTTGGTTTAAAGACTAAATAACGGTGGAATTCTGGGATCTTGCCTGCCCACAATCTTTATATAATAAGGCTTTGTATATGACTACTCCATTATCGCAATAATTATTCTATAATTGTCAGGGTCGCTAATAACGATGCCATTTTGATTCCAATAAGGATTTTTTGCTTTCAATATTGGAATGTTACTGTCCTGACACTTTTTCCTGATTGTTTTTTGTTCTTCAGAACTTACATAGAAAACTAAAAAATCATCTTCATCAGTAATATGGTTTGGTTCTTCCCTCGAGATAGTAAATTCTAAATGCCAGGAAGCATTATG
>NZ_SJSL01000004.1 GCF_004331695.1 Pedobacter psychroterrae
ACCCTGATCAGCATTTGACGCAAGCGGGCTGCCCGACTCCCAAACCTCGGCCTGGCTGATGTACTTTTTGTACCAGTTCACGAAATAGCGAACTACTTCGCCGCTGCTAAGCCCATACTTACGGCCAAGCTGCGCCTGGCTCAGTTTGCCTTCAAGGTATTCCCGGGCAACGGCAATTTTAAAAGAATCCTCATAGGTAACAAATGTCCCTGTCTGTGTCCCTTTTCTCGGTTTTTCCATAGTAATATAAAGTTAAATGGTTAGTCCGAATTTGGTAAGGCAATTTTAGGAATAGACACCTCCACTGCGATGGCCTGTCGGTTATAATTATCTATTACATTAAAGGTTCTGAACTTTCTGTTATTGGTGAGTACATCACTCATGAAATCCAATGACCAGGTTTCTCCAGGTCCCTCAGGTTGCAACAATGGTTGTTTAACGCGCTCAGGAATTCGTTTGCGTACCTTCCTGCCACGATTCATACCTAACATCAGATAAACACGGCGCACCCGTTTATAATTCCATCCTAGTCCTTCTCTGCGGATACGACTATAATACAAATCCTGTCCTTCTGTAGGATGTTTCTCCGCCAGTTCCTGGAGCTTCAGAATAGTTGCGCTATCATCTTTAACCTTTTTATAATAATACATGGACTTAGGCAGGCAAATTACCTTGCAAGCCCTGCTAATGCTTGTATGATGTTCAGCCATCACATAAGCAGCCATATCCTTTCGCTGGCAGGGCTTTAGAACTTTTTTGACAACACGTCTTTCAGTATCTTATTATCCAGAGCAAGTTTAGCATACATGTGCTTCAGCCTTCGGTTTTCCTCCTCCAGCTCTTTGAGCCGACGGAGCTCCTGGTTATCCATCCCTGAATATTTTTTCTTCCAATTGTAGAACGTGGCCTGGTGTACGCCAAGACCACGGCAGATATCAGCTGCTGTTTTACCTGCTTCATGTTCTTTGATCGCTGCTACGATCTGTGCTTAGGTAATTTTTGACTTTTTCATCTTACTGTTTTAAAGTTACGAATTTTCGCCTTTTACACAGTCCGATTTTTTGGGAGGGTTACACAGAGGATCAAAGAGCAGCATATGAACGAAGTTTTATACACCTCTGCATCAGTTGATAAAAGTGATTTGTCAATCTTGTCGGAAGATGACTTTTTTCACGCCGTAAAGCAGCTTAATCTTACGACTAAAGAATTGGCATTCCTGACTTTTTGGTTTGTGAAATAGAGAATTTCTGTAGCTTTCTTTCTTTGCTACATGCATCCAGGAGCAGGAAAGAAAGCTACAAAAAATAGTGCTATGGGTTATTTCCACCTCTCAAAAAACCAGATAATCTTTACTCACCCACTTAGCTTCCATATTTATTTTACACCAGTTGTTCTGCTCTTTTTCTATAAAAAGCTCTTGCCCTTTGGTATAGCTGCCGACTTTAGCAAAGGTAGCCGCGGGACCAGTTCTAATGTTTAGCGAATTGGCATCTACAATTGCTCTTTTGACCTCGTAGGTGTAGGTTGCGGACACCCAGTAATCTTTGCTGGACGAAATCTTGTACCAGCCGTTTTGCTCAGCGAAAACCCTCAGTAAGGCGCCTAAGGTAACCGGGTCCCTATCGGCTTTTGCAGAAGAAGCATTAGCGGCTATACGAACATTCAGACTGGCGGTATTTACGCATGCATATTTTATAGGATTTGTTACAATAGTAGGAGGGACTACTGGCTGACCACTGATCTGTTGTGCTACCAGAGGTAAAAAGTTCGCTTCACAGTGTGCCACCTTATTTCCGCCAAAGAAGTTTGTGCCGGGGCATGTTTTGTTTTTTCCGGTTCCATTATTGCGAGCTCCAGTCTCGAGGTTAAACCAATGATGATATACAATTCTGTTTGTGTCAACAGCCAGATTAAACCTGGTGCACAAGATTGCGGTCATCTGGATGATGGTATCGCGGTGTGCGGGAGTCATGGTGTCGCCCGAAAGGTCAAAGTTTCCTACATGTTCAATACAGATAGCATTGGCATTTTGTCCATAGATACAGGCCGGTGTTTTCTCCAGCGAACGACCTGTTAAGATCGACCCATCAGGAAATGTGCTGAACTGCTGACCAATATCGCTCCATCCATTGCTGTTAATGTGGTGGTTTTTCATGCTCTGCTGCATTTCAAAATGATTTGTGCCTCTGAAGTCAGTATAGGAGGGAATGTAAGTATGATGCTGCTGTATGGTGTTGATGGTACGTGCAACATGAATTGACTTGATCCAGGTGGCAAATTCCTGGATTGTCATTTTGGTGAATCCTAGTTTGGTGGTCATGGTTTGATTGGTTTGTTTACTGATATACAATATCTTAAATAATATTCAAATAAAAAAAGACCTTAATTAAATTATCAAGATTCAATTAGTTCATAAAAAATAGTTCACAAACAAAATCGCTGTGCATCTTGGCAGGATACACAGCGATTTTTTAGGAATTAAAGAAAACTACCTCTTACAACCCTTCATGCTCCAGTGAAGCCAGGCGTGCCAGCATTTCCAGACAGGCTCCCTGATGCAAGATGTCATAGCTGGTTTG
This sequence comes from Pedobacter psychroterrae, assembly GCF_004331695.1. GTDB lineage: Bacteria > Bacteroidota > Bacteroidia > Sphingobacteriales > Sphingobacteriaceae > Pedobacter > Pedobacter psychroterrae. The sequence goes on from NZ_SJSL01000004.1 coordinate 2,580, forward strand.
CGTTGCGCCGCCACCTCTGAAATCACCATTGATCAGATGGGTGGTTTTATTGCGGGCGCCGGATAACCATGCATTGGCCATTGTCTTTTTATAAGCATTGACATAGGTCGTATTTCCATCTAACTTATACAACTCTATGAAGCCTCTGAACATGATTGCCTGAAACCATACGTGTCCGGGTTCCAGAATACGGAATGACTCTCCCAATGTGTAGGAATTGAATGGTATAAACCACTTTTTGTAAGCAGCTTTGGCAATGTTCTGAGCTTCGGTCAGGTAATGCGCTTCACCAGTGATCTTGTATAAAAGGGAAGCAATCTGCATTGGCTGACCAGAATTGTAAGCGTATTTCTCTTTGGAGATAACCAGCGCAGAGTTTGGATTGCCCTCATCAGATAAGTGTACATTGTCCCAGTATAAGTAGTCTAACGGGTCCTGCAGTGTATTTTTTACCCAGGTGTACAAGCTTTTTGCACTATTTAAATAAGTGGTTTCATTGGTTGCCTGATATAGCTTTGCTGCCAATACGGCCGCAGGAGCAGTGGAACAGGTGTTTTTAGAATTACCATCCTCTTTCCAGTATACTCCACCGCCCATTTTAGCGTCAGTACCAGCAAGGATAAAGTTCCATACGATCTTGGCCCTGGCCAGATATACAGGGCTTTTTGTGAGCATGTATAGGTCTACCATGTCAATTCCAACCCAGATATTGTCATCATAAAACCGCTCGTCGCCGTCTCCGGGATATACTGCGTAGGCCTCAGGTCTGCCATTTCTAGTGTTGCGGAAGTCATCAATTCCCTTTAACAACCTGTTGTCATACAGACTGGCAATTTTTGTTTTATATGCTGGATAGTGCTCAGCCGCTTCTTTTAATGCAGCGTAGCCGGAGAACGCACCTCCATGACCCCATATTACTGCTGCGCCATCCCAATAGCCGGAAGCCCGCGGGTAACTGGCGCTCCAGATATCTCTGGGCATGCCGTCGAGGTACAATTTTACCATGGATGTCATAAGGGTATCCGCACGCTTCAGAAAAATGGGAGCAAGGTCTGCCACTGCCGGACTGTATGGTGTAGCGTCAGCAGTGGTCTGAGCTGATTTTATCCCTGCTTTGTTGATCACCACCACAGTTATGGTATACTTAATGGTAGCAGGAACACGGATGGTCAGTTTGGATTCAGATCCGGAAGTTACATTGATCATAACAGGGTTTGGGCTGGCGCTTGCACCGGTAGTAGTGGGCCTATAGGCGATCTCTGCTTTGATGATGGACTCATCCTCAGGGTTGGTCCAGCTTATTTCCAGTTCCTTTTCATTGCTTGTAGCAGCCGCTTTTAGTTTGGAAACTGGTTTTACAGTTTTTCCAATGGTGTCTTCCGGTAGTGCTATTATGCCATCTTTTTTGCAGGAGACCAGTACAGTAGCATAGATGAAGAGTAGTATGAGGGGAATTCTTTTCATTGATAATTTCTTTATAGGGTGTATAGATGGGTTGTAATTGATCATCTGCTGATTAGTTAGGGCATCCTTTGCTTACAAAAACACTTTTAGGAACCTTAACCTGGGTGTAGTTTCCGCCAAGTTTAGCATTGGCAAGGATCAGGTTGGTTTCATATTTGCCACCATTGCTGTCTTGGATATGACCAGTTTCCACACCAGCAGTAAAGTTCCAGCGGGCAAGCAGTCCGGTTTGGGTTCCTGTTAATCCGCATAGATTGTCCTTGATCTGTTGGCCGCTACGTGCTACTGTCCAGACCCTCGCTTCAGATACAGCGCCTTTCATGGCCCTGAAATCCTGTCCGAATGCACGTCCTATCTCAAACCTGTTGCCGTCTGAACTGCTGGTCAGGTTTACTACTGAATGTGTTTCATCCTGTCTGGCCACAATCAGTACGTCCTGTACGCCATTTATGTACAGCTTATACTTTTCCTGTACGGTTGTTTTTTCGCAGTCTACCACCAAGGCAATGCTCATCCATTCATTCAGGTTAAAGCTTTTGGTACTTTCCAAAGTGATCTTATCGCCCAGACCAACTATTTGAAGTGGGTGAGTAGGCCGGAAATCATCGTTTTTACCCCTAATCAGCAGATTACCTTCCAGTCCCATAAAAGTTTGCAGTCCGCGGTACCCGTCCATCTTGCAGGTCATTTCGAAAGTTACCTGTTTTAGGGTAGTTACCGATTTATCTACAATAGCAATGTCGCTGAAATTAGCATAGCCAAAGTATTGGTCACTCAGGTTCATAGCGTACGCAGGACCTGCAACCGTAATATTAATGGTCGATTTCTGACCTTTTTTATCTTCTATGATGACTGTAGTCGTTCCATTGATCTTGCCTTTTATGGTAATGGCATTTCCATTTACAGAAGCTTTGGCTACCAGCGGATTGGTTACAGCAACCTTATAACCGCCATTCCCTGAACTTACGGTAACGATGTCGCTTCCCTGAACTGCATCTAAAGTGATGGAGGTTTTATCAACGGCCAGACCGGATGGAGCAGTGATGTTGAGTGTGATGGTCGCTTCCTTGCCTTTGGCATCTGTAATCTTCACTTTGGCTATACCTGCAGCTGTGGCCTTTACTTTAAATCTTCCATGAGATTCCAGTTTTGATTTATCGAGTTCTACAAACTGGGCTGAATTGGTAAGCAGTTCAGTATTGTATCCAAAGTTTCCCGTATTGATGGTTACTTCTGCTTCATTTTTACCTGCTACCCCGACTTCCAGTGCTGCTTCAGTTTTATCGAGTGTCAAGTCAAACACTTTGGCTATTTCTACATCAATACTAGTTCTTTTAAAGGCCTTATCTGTTATTACAATCACTGCATTGGCTCTTTCCTGTTTGCTGGTTGCCGTGATGGTGATGACGTCTCCTGAGATAACCGCCTTAGCGATGTTGTCATCTGATGATACCGCAGTGTAGTCACCATTGCCGGTGACTATATTAACACTTGTGGTATTGTCGGGGGTAAGGGCCACACTGGATTTATCCAGGGCCAGTTCGACGATAGTGAAGGTGGGCTCTTCTTTGGAGCAGCCCGGGAGTGACAGCTGACACACAAAAAGGATGATTGCAATGAGGGCATGATTTTTTTTAAACATAATTGATTTATTTGGTTAGTAATAGATTGCAGGACACTATAACGATTTAGCTATTTTAATTTAGCAATAACCATTCTTGAAGTTCAATTAACTATTGATCTGGGAGGGTTGCTTTTTTACAGCGTTAACAAGGTGTTGTCTTGGATTTTGAGGCTCGTCAATCATAATATTTGGCTTATTAGGAAATCCAAGGTATAAAATATTCTTTAACGAAACAATTTATATGATATAAATTGATAAAACGGTTTACCAATATCAAATTAGCATATCAGTTATCTTATCCGAGTTTATGGATATATTATTATTTTAGGACCATAATTATCGCTTTCATATATGGACATCAAAGAAACCAAACTGTTAAACCCGACTAATAAAATAGTCTCCACCATTGTATATGTCATTTTACTCCTTGCTTGCTTTTATTGCCGAGTGTTTGTATTTCCCTGGGGAAACGCTTCATATATAGGTGCCCTGGCAGTTGTTTTGATTTTGGCTATCGTATTTACCTGGATCAGTGTAGGTGAAAAAAATAAATTTGGCTATTTTATGCTATTGGTATTGTCTGTTGGGATTGCTGTTGCAGGAATAATGGGCGCCCAACAATTGCGTGTCATGTACATCAACCAGCAAGTAGAAAAATATGGAGTCATCACGCAAGGTCAGATTGTAAATGTTTATACCAGATATAGTACGAAAGGCAGGGATCGTAAGCTGGCCACATTAGCCTATCGTGCAGATGGACAGGAGGTTTATCAGGATCTGGATAATAAAAAAGCACATATCAAAAAGTATGACAGGGTGAAGCTCATTTATTCTTCTAAAGATCCCAACATCTTTTCTGTCATTAAAATCGAACAGCCATTCACCCATCCGACATCTGCGGAGCGTAAGGATGCCCGGCCAGTTACTTTTATAGATACTCCTCCTCAGTTCGGTGATGGTATGCCGGCATTATACGCTTACCTGCGCGACAATTTACATTATCCGCAAGAGGCAAAAGATCAGGGTATCAGCGGCAAGGTATTTATTTCTTTTGTCATCACAGAAGACGGTTCTGTAGCGCATGTGAAAGTGGAAAAGGGAATAGGGGGTGGTTGTGACGAAGCAGCAGTGGAGACGGTAGCTAACATGCCTAAGTGGAAACCGGGTGTACAAAATGGTAAACCGGTACGGGTAAAATATAATATTCCCATTTCCTTTAGCTTATAAGTTAAATTAGTATTTTGCATTTAAATAGAACAGTTCATTTATGGAAGAATAATTATGGAGCAGGAGCGGGGATTTGACAGCTTGAATGCGAAAGAATGTGCAGAGGTATTTCCATCACTAATTGACAATGCGGAGCGCCATTTTGCAGTCGCGCACCACATTGCTACCATCAATGAATTTCCCAATGCCGTTGCCCATTTAATACTTGGGGCTGAAGAACTGGTCAAAGCCACTGTGCTTATGCTTAAAAGCAAAGAGATCGATGTAAATTATGCCATTGGATACGATATTTTATTCTCAAAGAACAACGCCAGACATACCATACTAAAAGATTTTTTCTCTGTATGGATCGGTATAAAAGAGATTCTGAATTTGCCCAAATCTAAAGAACAGTATACATTAAAATACCTTTTTAACATGGTGATCGCCGAGTTTGTCGGCATAGTAAAAGGAAGGGATAATTTGAACTGGTGGGAAAAGGTAGACGGCCTGAAGCAGAGATGTATGTATGTGGACTTTAAAAATGCACTGGTACTGCCTGACTTGCAGGTAGCAAAATCAGAATACAACCAAGCACACCACCATGTATATGCGTTCAGGTATGAGTTTTACCTGTTTCATCATAAATTGCTCAACGCAGCCAAAGAAGAAATCAAAGAATTTCGTGAACAGATGGACAATAAAGAGATTGCTTTATTGCTGGAAGATACTTTTCAAAGAAAAAATGTGCTTACCTAAACATCGACAGGTAATATAAAACAAAAGTAGAACCCACGTTTTCCTCACTGGTTACCTTTTATAAACGGAGTAGAAACGATGATTATTCAAGTTGAAAGATACACATTTTAATGTCATCACCTGAAATCAGGTAAAAAACTAATATTTAGGCCCAGATGTAGATGGTACTCATGAAGATGGAACCAGAAGTTCCCCAGAAGATTTTACTGTAAAAAAATAAAGGAGGTCGAAATTAATCTCCCCCCTCTATAATCATCCCTATTGTGTTACAAACATATGTAAGTTTAAACGTATAAACCAAATAAATTGCAATATTTATTTTCGTTATTTTCTATTTATACCAAATCTTATTAAAAAACCATACTGCATGATGGATTGTTGAAGGATTAAGTTAACCTAAATATTTGCCATGAGTCTGCAGAAATACGTTTCCAAAAGGGATTTTACCAAAACCAAAGAACCTAAATCAGGGAAGAGCACAGAGATGAACAAGCTGATGTTTGTTATTCAAAAACATGATGCCACACGTCTGCATTACGACTTTAGGTTGGAGATGGAAGGGGTGCTGAAGAGTTGGGCAGTGCCCAAAGGCCCATCTACCGACCCTAAAATCAAAAGACTGGCAATGATGGTTGAAGATCACCCGTTTGACTATAGAGATTTTGAAGGTATTATACCTAAAGGCGAGTACGGTGGCGGTACAGTAATCGTATGGGATCAGGGTACTTATGAACCTATTGAGGAGATTAAAGGAAAGAAAGCACAGGAAAAGCATTTGCTGAAGCAATTAAAAGAAGGGTCGCTAAAGATCAAATTGCATGGAGAAAAATTAGAAGGAGAGTTTGCCCTGGTGAAAACACATGGTATGGCCGAGAATAGCTGGCTGCTCATCAAACACAAAGATGAATTTGCATCAGTAAAGGATATTACAAAGAAGGATAAGTCGGTGTTGTCAGCGCAGACCATTGCGCAGGTAGAGAAGAACAGTGACCAAGTATGGCATAGTGATAAAACTGAGGAAACCAAATTTGACGACGTACCTGCTCTGCTTAAAAAAGCACCCAAAGGAAAAATCCCTACAGTAATAAAACCAATGCTGGCTACACTGGTGGATGCCCCTTTTGACGACAGCGACTGGCAATACGAGGTAAAATGGGATGGCTATAGGGCGCTCGCTTCTGTAAACAATGGAAAAGTTGAACTTACGTCGCGCAACAACAAGAGCTTCAATGATAAGTTTTATCCCATTTATGAGCTGTTGCAGGAATTTAAGATCAATGCAGTGCTGGACGGAGAGGTGATTGTACTCAATGACAAAGGGGTGTCTAACTTCGGCGACCTGCAGAACTGGAGAAGTGAGGCCGATGGTACGCTGGTTTATTATGTGTTTGACATACTTTGGTATGAAGGGAAGAACCTGATGGATCTGCCCCTAAGCCAGCGTCAGGCGATATTGGAACAAGTACTCCCCACCGATGATGACCGTATCCGTCTGGGCAAAGTATTCCATGCCAATGGGATCGAGTTCTTTCATGCCGCAGAAAAGATGGGCCTGGAAGGCATCATCGCCAAGCGCAAAGACAGCACCTATTCTCTGAACGCGAGATCAAAAGAATGGGTAAAAGTCAAGATCAATAAAAGACAGGAAGTGATCATAGCAGGGTATACTAAGAATGAAGATACTAATAAACAGTTCAGTTCGCTGCTGCTGGGCGTATACGAAGACAGTGCGCTGCAATATGTAGGCAAGGTAGGCACCGGCTTTTCAGATAAAGTACAAAAAGAGATGATGGCACAGTTCAAGCCATTGATTGTCAAGGATAGCCCATTTGAAGAAATCCCGGATGTAAACAAGCCCTCCCGTTTTCGGCCAAATCCTCCTAAAGCCAAAGCGACCTGGCTAAAGCCGGAACTGGTGTGCGAAGTAGCCTTTTCGGAAGTAACTGCAGACGGTGTATTTCGTCACCCATCTTTTGAGGGAATGCGGACAGATAAAAAAGCACGTGAGGTAATACGCGACAAAGCAGCCTCAACTGAAAAAGTTATTGCTGAAGTAGAAGCCGAAGTTAGCGAGGCGACCAGGGACAAAAAACCTGATAAACATTCAGCAGCAATAAAACCTCCAAAAGATGGGGATCGCAAAACATTGCTTAACCCTAAAGACGAAACGCAGGTACGTAAAGTCAAAGGCCACGAGCTGAAATTCACACACCTGAGTAAATTGTACTGGCCTGAAGATAAGATCAGTAAAAGAGATATGTTCAATTACTATTACAAAATCGCCGATTTTATCCTGCCTTATTTAAAAGACCGTCCTATGTCGCTCAATCGCTTTCCCGGCGGCATTCACAGCAAGGGTTTCTATCAGAAGAATGTGAAAGATACTGCGCCAGACTGGGCCAAAACATTTCCATATACCACATCAGACAGCGATGAAGAAAAGGAATACCTGGTAGGAGATAACGAAGCTACTTTGCTTTGGATGGCTTCATTGGGTTGCATAGAGATGAACCCCTGGTTTAGCAGGATCTCCTCACCAGACAGTCCCGATTATTGTGTGATTGACCTGGATCCTGACAAGAATACCTTTGACCAGGTAGTAGAGGCAGCTTTGGCGGTTAAAGATGTACTTGATGAAATTGATGTGCCAGCGTACTGCAAAACCTCCGGATCTACGGGTATGCATATCTATATTCCATTGCAGGCCAAGTATACATATGATCAAAGCCAACTGTTCGCCCGTATCCTAGTAAATATTGTCCATAAAAGGATTCCTAAGTTCACCAGTTTGGAACGCATGATTGCCAATAGAAAAGGGAAAATGTACCTGGACTTCCTACAGAACAGGCCGGGTGCCACGATAGCCGGGCCATACTCCTTAAGACCGAAGCCAGGTGCCACAGTGTCTATGCCATTGCACTGGGATGAAGTAAAAAAAGGTTTAAAGATGCAGGATTTTCATATATTCAATGCTCCAGACCGGTTGAAAAGTGAAGGAGATTTGTTTAAAGGAGTGTTGGGCAAGGGTATTGATCTGGAAAAGACGATCAAGAAAGCAAAGGAGCTATTCGGATAATGAAAGAAACATTTAGATTTTATAAGACAGCAGATAGCAGGTGGTACATTGATTTGCCCGAATGGGGTGGCAATATTGATGATCTGGAAATGGTAGAAGGTGCTGATACGATGCTTGATAAAGTCTCTGGTTATTCAGATGAATGCTATTTGGAGATGAGTGACGAACCATTTGAAGGTGCAGACAGGATTATGCTTGTAGAAGATCTTTCAGCGTCGGTTGGTGGAGGTAATTACATCATGGAAACACACAAGGGCGAGCCGATTAATCACCCTATGTGGTTGTGCGAGGTGACTAACTATGTTTTTCATGAACTGCCATCAGTTATATATTTGAGTTATTCAGATCAGAGATATATCAATAAATAAAAATTATCTGCCTTCGCTCATTTAAACTATTCATCCGGTTCATAGGCAATTTCATCGGTTGACGCCATTTCGGACCTGACCAATTTTAGCTTTAACGCGGAACCATAAATAATCAGCGTTCCCATTAATAATGCTATCCCAATAGTTGTGAAACTAAAAGGACTACGCTGAATATATGCACAATAAATTGGCATGCTTAACATGGAAATGAGCGCTGAAGCACTGACAATTGTCCATTTATAATTCCAGACTTTGTCAGAATGGTAAAATCCTGTATAAAAAAGATAAAAGAGACTTGATAGGCCTGCTATACTAAATCCCGTAGCATTTGAATCTGGGAAGTAAAAGATAAATGTAATTAGCATAGGAAAAGCAAGCTTATCACCTGCGTTTATCACACATAGCGCATAAAAAATAGAGAATACGACTTTGTAAAATGTTAATTTGTCGATTATATAGTCGTTAAAGGTCATATTTGGCAAGATAAGCACAGCAACTGGTATGAGCCACAACGTAAAAAAAACTTAAGTAAGTACTTCATAACTGAAATAGCCTTTACAAGATACGCTTTAATAGTGGAATATAAAATCCTTAAACTATTTTCCATAAGGTGGTTTAGTATGTTATTTATTATATTAGTATAACCAAACTTAATAACATGAATTTTAAACGCTTCATTTTATCCTCTTTAATTGTAATACCTTTTTCTTTAAATCTTTCTGCTAATGCTTAAAATATAAATTGTTTACTTGGCTTTATTTATGAAATACTTTTTAATATTCATGTTGTATTTTACAACTGCCGCTTACGCTCAGACCAAGCAAAGCAATTTCGACTTAAAGGAATTTACTCCCTTTGCCTCAAATGATCTAAAGTTTGACAAAATAGTTCCAGAGAGCGAATACTTATACTGGAGATGTGTTCATACGAATGCTTATTTAAAACATGGACAGGAGCAAGTTGTAGCAGAGTCCGGTGACAAGAAATATGCAAGGCGTGCAAGAAAAATTTATAGTGAAAGCGGATTTTTGCTAAGTTGCGGGCCTGGATTGTGCTACAACTACATTATAGCATTTCGTAAGGATAAAACAGTCGAAATCATCCGTGCTGACGAGTCACTTAAATCATTCATCGGTAATGTTGATAATATTGATGAGGTCAAGATATTAGCGAGGGCAAACGGACTGTATGTTAGTTTAAGACGTCTAGATACTGGTTCTTATCGTAAAATAGGTGATGATTATTTTCTGTATCTGTTTGACTATCTACAAAGCTGCATTATCACTGATAACCAGGATGAGCAGTCAGTAAGAGCTTCCTTAACATCAAAAGGGAAATTTACATTAATAGATAGGAGCTTCTACAACAAAAAGTAAGATCAAGCTGTCAATCAACTTGCTTAAAATGTTGTCTTGGATTGAAGATGCTTGTCCTTATTTATAATTTCACGAAAATGCTATGCATATTAGATACTCTAATATATTATTAATCATGCAAATAGTAATATATTAGGGTGTCTAAATAATTCAATATGTAAACCTAATGTTTTTTACCGAACTCATGTGGACGGTAATTCCTTTTCTTTTTTATGTTTTGATATTACTGGTACTCAGGGAAGTAGTCATGTGGTATTAGAAGATCAATACTATTGTGGAGAATGAGGAGAATCAGATTAGGCTGCAACAAGAGACAAACGATTTACTGATCGAACAAATAAATTTGATGAAAGATCATTACAAAGCAGGGAAGGGAGAGGGTAGTAGTGGCTCTATAAATTTAAATGAAATGTAGTGTGCCCAGTATTTGTTTAATATCTCCAGGAGGACTTAAATGTTTTTAATAAGATGATAGATTTACCATTTTGCCCTTTTAAAAATAAAGTGGTGCCCAATAGTCGCTGAACTTTAAAGGAGGAAACAGTTCCATTATCTGATATTGTGAGGTAATCTACCCCCTCGATTTTGGATACTTTATAAGTAACGCTATCTCCATAGCCATCAATATTTTTTATATCGAGATGCATTTCTGGATTTTTACTATTCCAGATACCAATATATGTCGGTTTAGGTGTATCTATTCCAAAACCACATCCAAATGATAAAATTGAACAGAATATTACATAGAGAACCTTTTTCATAGCCCAAATATACTCAATGCCTGATGTATAGCAAAAAGCACGAAATGAAGGACAGCTGCCTGTAATTGCACGATCTTAGAAAACAAAACCCCTATAAAAAAAGAAAGAGGCGACTCATCCGAGCTCTCCTCTATTCTAACCAAATATAAACCTGTATGAACGGGTTTTTCTTTAAATTCCCCTTATGCCCAAGTTAGCGTCTGTTACTAATTTCCCTGAGCGGGAAGATGTTTTCAAGTTATAATGTTAATCTCTTCAATTGATCAACGATACAAATGTACTATTTTTATATGATAGTGTAAAATATACACACATCTTTTTAACAGTTTTTAACACTTCAATGACTATTATAAAACATCAATCCATTGCTTTAATACCTATATAAAACTGAATTACTCAAATAATCAATCATTTATCTCAAAATATTGATTGTAAATCCAGTTTATTTCAATGAACTGCATAATTTCCATTGCGAATAGCCTACTATAATGCAAATTTACTCAAGATATTTCTACCGACCCTATATAAATTGAACAATTATTTGAAAAACACCTGTAAATTGTTCAAAACCACTAAAATCAGTGAAGCTGCATTATTCAGCTTTATCACGCTGCTCGATAATATCCAATAATCGTACCAATCTATCAACGAACGCATCAGACATGCGTGCGTTACTTGCATTTTTTATAGTTGCAATATGACTGGCTATAAACTTGGGAACATCCCTGACGATAACACCAGGGTACAATTCTGCTTCTTCAGGCAAATCAATCCCTATAAATGCGGCTTCTAATTCTTCAACTGTCATAAATACAAAGATAGGAAAAGGTAAAATTTATTTTCTGATCCATCCTTCCGGATTCAGGAAGTCTTTACTTCTGATGATCTGAAACTGCAGCATATTTTGTCCATAAGTACTGGCTACCACGCCAATAGCTTGATTGGTAGTCACATTATCGCCCACGCTAACGCTTACAGATTTCAAATTCTGATATACTGTGAAATACTGGCCATGCTTGATCAGGATATAACAAGTACCACCAGGACAGGCCACCGACCGTACCTCGCCATTAAAAACTGCTTTTACAGATGCTCCTTCAGACGTTTCTATATTTACACCATTGTTCACATACGTTGCCTGTCCTTCCATGTGCTTACCAAACCTTTCTGTTATAGTTCCGTTAACAGGGTAGGGCAACGAGCCCCGATTGCGCTCAAAATCTGATGATAACTTAGCAGCTTTAGGACTTGCTGTCAAGTATTCCGCACTTGTTTTTGCTTTGGCCACCACGGGCTTTGGCTTATTTGCTGCTTTAGCTTTTGCAGCAGCTTTTCGTTCCTCTTCCTCTACTTTTTTTCTTGCCGCAGCAATCTCACGGGCAATGGCGGTGCTGATATCCCTGTCCAGGCTTGCCTGCTTCTTTTTACGCAGTACAATATCTTGTTTCAGTTGCTGTTCCTGCTTGCTAAATTTAGTCAGTGCCTGAGATTGCTTATTTTTGCTTTGCCCTAGTTTATCTTTTTCAGATAGCTGTTCCTGCACGAGATGGCTTTTCTCTTTCAGGTTTTTATCAAGAATAACTATTTCATATTTCAGGTTCTTTTCCTTTACTTCTATATATCCTGCCTGTTTTTTTCGATACGCCCCAACCTGCTGGATATGTTTCATCCGCATATAAGCCTGATAAAAATCTTTTGAGGCGAAAATGAACATCATACGCTCATATGAATTTCTGTTTCTCTGCGCAAAACGGATCATATTGGCATATTCCTTCCTCAGACTGCCCAATTGTCCTTTTAGGTTTTTTACTGAATTGGTATTTTCATGGATCCGGTTATCCAGACCTTTTATCTCCGAATTTATTACCTCAATCTTGTTCTGCATCAACCCGATCTGTGCATTCAGGTTGTTGATCTGGTTTAAAGTTAGCTTTTTATTGGTCGCCGCCTTATTCGCATTCTTCTGTAGTAATTCAATTTCACGTTGTAAGGCTTGTTTCTTTCTTTTAAGTTCTGAACTGCTCTGTGCAAATAAATTCGGTGTAGCAATTATTAATAAAAGGATGAAAAGCAATCTCTTTAGCTTCATGCGACAAAATTATTAAAAATTTGTCAGCTAGCTCAACTAATACTAAAATAGAAAATGTGTATAATATTAAGTGTCTGTATTACAGTATACTTATTGCCTTTTCAATAAAATATTTAAAATATTCCTTGGTTCGTACGAAAGTTATCCTACCTTTGATTTATGAATCATAACAAAGCAGATATTTCTATTCCAGAACCAACCAGGGCAGAACTTGAAATCCTACAGGTATTGTGGGAATTTGGCCCGGCCACTGTACGTTTCGTCAACGATAAGCTCAATGAGCAACGCGATGTGAATTATACTTCTACCTTAAAACAAATGCAGATCATGGTAGAGAAGGGGATACTGAAACGTGACGAAAGCCAGATGAAGCACATCTATATTCCGGTAGAAGCCGAACATAAAACCAAAGACCAATTGCTCAACCGGTTTGTACATACCCTATATCGTGGTTCTGCTTCTAAACTGGTAATGCAGGTGTTGGGCAATAGTGAAACCTCTAAAGAGGACCTTGAAGAGATCAAAGAAATGCTTAAAAAATTAGATAAATAAGTCATGGAAGTCCAAAATGCCATCTATCTTACCCTGCTTCATTCCTTATGGATGGGCCTTGTTCTCGCTCTGGCGACAGGTATTGTAATCGTAGCTACTAAAAAAAGTAACGCTTCCACACGTTACAATTTGCTGACTGCCTTACTCTTTGTATTCGTATTGGCCGTAGGTTTTGTGTTTTATCAGTCGCTGACTGGTAAAATAGCTGCTGTAAACAGTTCAAATACTCAGATTGCTCCGCAGCATTTAATAGCTGAACAAACCAATTCTCCAGCCCCCGTAGCAACAGAAAGCAGTTTCATGACCAATATCAATTCAGTTGTTAGTTTGTGGAGCTCGTATGCTAATCAGATTGTACTGATCTGGTTTCTAATAATATGCGCTAAGTGTATTCAACTAATGGTTGGCCTTCATTCTATTTATTATCTAAAACGTACCCAACTTTTTATAGCCGGAAAATTCTGGGAAAACAAGGTTGCAGAATTATCTAAAAAGCTGGGGATCAATAAAAAGATCAGTATTTTCCAGTCAGGCATAGCCAAAGTTCCCATGATAGCAGGTTATTTCAAACCGGTTATCCTGATGCCTATCGGAATGCTCAACGGCATATCTACCGCAGAAGTGGAAGCCATACTGAGTCACGAACTGGCCCATTTAAAACGCAACGATTATTTGGTCAACATCATCCAGAGCCTGATCGAGATTGTGTTTTTCTTCAATCCCGGGGTTTTGTGGATATCGAAGCTGATCCGGGAGGAACGCGAAAACTGCTGTGATGACCTGGCTTTGCACTGTATAGAAAACAAGCACCAGTACATCAAAGCACTTATAGCCTGCCAGGAATTCCGTACAGATCATACATCGTACGCAATGGCCATAACCGGTAAAAAGAACCACCTAAAGGAGCGGGTAAACCGCATGATATTTGATAACAATTCAACACTTAATAAGATGGAAAAGACAATATTAACCATTACGCTGATCTCTGCACTGACAGTTACGGCAGCATTTAACAATATCAATCAGGTAGCTGGCCATAAGGAAGTAGGCCATGTTGTAGTAAATAATCCATTTATCACCGACGGTCAGCCGTTTTGCATGATTGACGAACCTATGATGGGACCGGATGTTTCCTTAATGGAGCCTATTAGCGTAGTTCAGGACACCTCAAAGAAATGGCGCAACAAAAATACTTCAGTTACTAAAAGAACTACGATATCCAGTAATACCAATACAAACACCGACGAGCAGAAAGAGCAACTGGATGAGAAGATTGAACATGCCATAGCCTCTGAAAGAGACAAAGCCAGCTTCGCAGCCGATAGAGCAAGGCAGGCCGCAGATAAAAAACAATATGCAGAAGACAAGAAAAAATATGAGGAAGATAAGCTGCAGTACTTAAGAGACGCAGAGCGATATGCTGAGGATGTGGGAAAACATGTAAGTAATTCTGATAAATTTCAGGAGCCCGTAGCGCCTAAAGCCCCTCAAGCTCCGAAGGCTCCTAATGCACCAACACCACCAAAGGCCCCAAGGGCTCCAAGGGTTCCTTCAGCACCTAATGCTCCCAACTTCCCATCAGCGCCAGCTGCACCTAGCGCTCCAAAAGCACCGGATATGACTGCTGATCTGGTTAAAGATGGGTTATTGAAAGATACCAAGAACTTTACCTACAAAATGAATACGGAGGAACTCACCATCAACGGGGTAAAACAATCAGACGCAGTCCATAAAAAATACATGGGAAAATACATGAAAAATAAAAGGGGCACCATCTCCACTACTGTAAATACCGACTAATCAACATCCCATTTAGCGCTTTTAAACCCGAATAAACCATGTCACCGATCAGAAAACTAATGGTCCTTATGACCATGTGCATAGGTATTGCCCCGATTTTTGCACATAGTCAGGAAGCAGATACGACCAAAAACCTGGAGGAAGTAAAGATCAATGTCAAAAAGGCCTTCTCTGTGCGCAAGATGGACCGGGTAGTGGTCAATGTCAACGCCCTGATCTCCAACGCCGGTGCGAGTGCATTGGAGGCACTGGAAAAGTCTCCGGGCGTACAGGTAGACCAGAACGGCAACATCAGTTTAAAAGGCAAACAAGGGGTGGTGATCTTCATAGATGACAGGCCTACCTATCTTTCAGGAGAAGACCTGGCCAATTACCTCCGGTCACTTCCTGCTTCCTCATTGGACCAGCTGGAGATCATTACCAATCCACCAGCCAGATATGATGCAGCGGGTAATGCAGGGGTGATCAATATCAAGACAAAGAAAGGTACGGCAAGGGGTTTTAATGGCGGTCTAAACTTGAGCCCAAACCAGGGGCAGCTATTCCGTTCGCCCAATAGCTTCAATTTCAACATGCGAAACAGCAAGGTAAATTATTTTGTAAACCTTAGCAATAATCACAACAATAGCTTTACTGATCTGGACATCAATCGCATATATAAAAATGCAGACAACAGTCCGAAATCCTATTTCAATCAGAACAGCTATTTTGACCGAACCGGCAATACCTATAATCTAAAGGCCGGCGCAGATTACTATCAGTCTGCCAGCACCACATGGGGAATCGTCCTTACCGGTATGAATAGATCATCTACCCAGACCAACAACAATACCAGCAACCTGCTCAATTCCCAAAAGCAGCTTGATTCCATTATAACGGCCAAAAATGTAGATGAAATCCGCTTTAATAATGGTGGGGTCAACCTCAATTACCGCCATCAGTTTGACACGATTGGTCATAGTATTACTGCAGATGCGGATTACCTGACCTTCCGCAACCGCACGGATCAGCAGTACGATAATTTTAGCTTCTATCCTGACAACAGTCTGAAATCTAACGACATACTGAATGGACGCCTGCCCGCCAATATTGATATTTATGCTCTTAAAACAGATTACTCCCTGCCACTGAAATCAGCTGTGAAGCTCTCTGCAGGATTGAAAGCAAGTTACACGAAAACGGACAACACCGCCGACTATAATTATACCCTCAACCAGGTTACCCAACCGGACTATGACAAGAGCAATCATTTTCTTTATTCAGAGACGATTAGTGCAGCTTACCTCAACCTGAACAAGGAGTTTAAGCGCTGGTCAGTACAGGCCGGGCTAAGGGCAGAAAACACCCAGTCGGACGGTCACCAACTGGGCAACCAGATCAAGCCGGACTCTGCTTTTAGCAGGAATTATACCAGCCTGTTCCCGACCTTTTACCTGATGTATAAGCTGGACAGTGCCAGCAATCACCAGTTGAACTTTAACTACGGCCGCCGTATAGACCGGCCTTACTATCAGGATCTCAATCCATTTCTTTCGCCGCTTGACAAGTTCACTTACTACTTAGGCAATCCCTTTTTACGACCGGCATACGTGCATAGTATGGAGTTGGGTTATACCCTGATGAACAATTATACCACTACTGTCAGCTACTCCAATTCCAATGATGAAGTCAACGAAACCATAGAAATCCGCGATGGCACCTATTACAGCAGGCCCTCCAACCTTGGCAAGGTGATTGTAAAAAGTATCTCTTTCAATGCTTCATTAGATCCATTTAAGTGGCTGAATGTCAATTTATATACCGAGCTCACCAATATCACTACTAAAAGTGATTTCTACACAGGCCAGCTCAATACTAGCGGCACCTATACTTTTACCAATGCCAATGCGCGCCTCACTTTAGGCAAAGGCTGGGACGGAGAAATGAGCGGCAACTATCGCAACCGGATTTACAGTGCACAATTTATCCTCGGTCGCATCTGGACGGCAAATGCAGCGCTGCAAAAGAAACTGAATCCAAAATCTACCTTGAAACTAAGTTTGAACGACCTCTTTTACAGCAGGATCAATACGGGGATCATTAGTAACCTGGCCCAGACAGATGCAGACTGGATCAACAAATCTGACTCCAGAAACGTGGTACTATCCTTCAATTACACATTTGGTAAAGCTTATGCTTCCCGTTCTAAGCATGAAGCCAATGGGGCAGAAAGTGAACGAAACAGGGTAAAAAATTAGTGATTATTTCAGTAAGTTTGTTTTAAACACATTTATTAAAATGAACACCAGAACATTAACTGCCCTACTCGCGATACCACTCGGCCTGTTTTTTAACAAGACAGGAGCACAGGACCTTACCAATATCAAATTTACCGTCAGCGACGAAGACGAATGGTCTAAACTGTTTACCCGCAGCTCGGGCTGGTTTGGCGGCGATGGAATCTATAGTATTCCCCTCAATGGCGCTGAGTCCAAAACTGCCGGCAAAAAAGACAAAACGCTTTTCATCTTTAGCGACAGTATGCTTGGGGAAATCTCTGATGGAAAGCTGCAGCCTGGATCAAAAATGATCCATAATTCTGTGGCTATACTGGAAGGAAAAGAACCAGTAGCCGATAAAATCATCTTTTCCTGGGATATGAAAGATGGAAAACCGGAATCAGTCTTCCATCCGAAAACTCCCAACACCGGTTCCACTGATTACTATTGGCTGGGAGATGGCTTTGTAAACCAGGAGCTTAACAATGCGGTATACATCTTTGGATACCGGGTTAAAACGGTGAGCGACGGTACTTTTGGATTTTCGGAAGTAGGAAATACGCTCATAAAAATTGCCGAAGGCCAGAAACCACCTTTTTCAAATTACGATCAGAAGGATACACCTTTCTACCTCGATAAATCCACTGGAGAAACAGGCTCTTACGGAGCCGGTATCTATGTCAATACAGCCAAAGCAGGGGCACCACAGCCAGATGGTTACTTATATATCTATGGCGTAAAAGGACAGGCCAAAAACCTCCTTGTAGCAAGGGTATTGCCAAAGGAGTTTGAAGATTACAGCAAATGGAGGTTCTTTGATGGCACTAACTGGCAATCAGATATGCATAAAGCGGCTACTGTAACCGATCAAGTATCCAATGAGTTGAGCCTTACCGCCTTGAAAGATGGCCGCTATGCATTGGTGTTTCAGCAAAATGGGATGGGCAGGAGTGTCGCAATGCGAATCGGGGCATCACCAAAAGGGCCATTTGGACCAGTGATCAAATTATTTGACACCAGCCCTTCGCTAACGCAGAAAAGCTATTTTTCTTACAATGCAAAGGCACATCCTAGTTTATCGAAAGAAGGAGAGTTGCTGATCAGCTACAACATCAACTCTTTTGATTTCTTTAAAGACCTGAATGTATATCCACAGTTATATCGTCCGAGATTCATAAAAGTCAAGTTTCAGTAGCACTGGCACGTTTTGAGATTACAAAAGACTTGTTCGAGGCTCAGACAGTATTGCCTCATGGTATCTATAGGGTGACGAGACGCAGAAGCAAACCAAAGCAAGTCAGGAGTTGTCCTTTGCAATAGGTGAATTAAATTTGACAAAATCCTTTTTAATGGATTGAATAATAATAATATATTTGATACAGGTATTGCGCTCTCAGTTGAAGCCATGCCATTAACTAAATATAGACACCTTAAAAGAAAAATTATGGAATGGTATTTAAAAGTTCTAAGAAACTACAGTGATTTTAGCAGCAGGTCCCGAAGAAAGGAATACTGGATGTTCGTGCTCTTTAACATTATAGCTGCAATTATCGCATCGATTATTGATAATATACTGGGCACAACTTTCAATGTGGATTTTGGTGGCCATTCACAGAGTATGGGCTATGGATACATATATCTCTTGTATAACTTGATAGTTCTTATCCCCAGTTTGGCAGTTTTCGTTAGAAGACTGCATGACGTTGGCAAATCAGGTTGGTTTATACTCATCGGACTTATCCCTATCGTGGGGGCAATATGGTTAATCGTACTAATGTGTACAGATGGACAATTAACACCGAATAAATGGGGGCCAAATCCTAAAGGAGACTTTGGATTTGAAGGATTTGAGCCAAAGGATCAGTCTTTTTAATTCTGGAAAACTATAAAGTAAAAGCGGCTGTCTTAATAAAAGGCGGCCGCTTTTACTTTATGACTATTTGTTGTTGGAACTCCAATAGCCAGTAAGTTTAACATTCCTATCTTTGCGGCTTCAAACTCAAGATGGCGAAATAAGGAATGGAAAGGATGGGATTCAAGACAAAAACTACTGTAGCAACAATACTGACAACCCAGGAATGGCTGGAATTTCAGGAGGTGAAGGTAAGATTACAGAGACTGGTCGATTCAATGCATGAAAAGTGCAGGCTGGTTTATAAACTGAGCAGAGAAGAGGGAATGAGCCAGAAGCAGATAGCCGAAGAACTTAATATTTCGGAGAATACGGTAGAGTCGCACATGGGGCGCGCCTTAAAAACTATCAAGGGAGGCTTGAAGAGCTTTTTTCTTACCTTATAACAGCTTATTGAAGGGTTTTCTTTTATATTTGAATGTAGCAGTTGATTTATGACAGCTAAAACCAGATTAGCATATGAAACTAATAGAACCATATATAAAAGTTGATGAGGCGATCCTTTCTTTGGACAATGGAGGACGATTTTATAATTTCTTTACCGAGGCAGAAGATGGCGTAATTTCTCAGGCTGAAATAGGGAAGGTAGCCGGATTGTTTAACGACCGACAGAAAACGGTGCTCTTTTTTGAACTGTCTATTTCCAGTCTGGACGCAACGGCAAAGGCCGATGTGATTTCAAAAATGGATGAGAACTTACAACGCAGTTACCAAAAGTATAAGCCTCAGGAACTGCTGCCTTCAGAAGCAGACAGTAAAGGCGTAATTTCTTCTAATGCGATCATCACTGGCTTTCCCACCTTAATAGAATCTAAGTCAGAGCTAACAGGATTTATACTCGTACCGATCAGTACCGGCAAGGCGATGACTTTTATTCCGATACCAATCATTGACCATTTTGATGTTTACAAGATGAAGGATGAGCTATCGTCTGAGACTTTTCTGATCGCACACGCAAAAAATGCAGAAAAGCTACCTGAACACAAGAAAATTAAAGTAGCAGGGGTGTTGAAGGAATTTAAATTGAAAAAAGGAGAAGAGCAGGTTAACAGGAAATACCTGGAAATCAATTACTTTTTGAACAAGGAGTCAGTGTAGACTTCTGATATATATATATCATATGAAACTCAAAGGCCTTATATCGCTGTGTCTGACGGCAGGTGCTTTATTTATTTATGTTAGCCCTTCTATGGGCCAAACAACTGCTCCGGTTCCACAGGGCAGCCTCCAAAGTCTCGATCCTGCATTTGATGTGTTGGTCAGTCCGGGGGCTAAAATAGCAGTCATCGCCAGTGGATTTGAATGGATAGAAGGACCGGTATGGGTAGAGAAACATAAGATGTTGCTGGCTTCTGATGTGATGAAAAATACCATTTATAAATGGACGGCCGAAAAAGGAAAGGAAGTGTATTTGCAGCCCTCAGGTTACACGCAGTCGGGCACACGGGGTCAGGAACTGGGCTCTAACGGGCTTTCTCTGGATAAAGGGCGGCTGCTGATTGCCCAGCACGGCGACAGGCGCATTGCGCGTATGGATGCTCCGCTGGCTGAGCCAAAGGCACAGTACACTACGGTGGCAGGTGGTTATGAAGGTAAGAAATTCAATAGTCCGAATGACCTCAGTGTTGCTAGTGATGGAACGATTTATTTCACAGATCCGCCTTATGGATTAGAGAATGGGGTCAATGATCCTTTGAGAGAATTGTCCTATCATGGTGTGTATAAAGTAAAAGATGGTAAGGTGACGCTGATGACGGATACACTAAGCAGACCCAACGGCATTGCGCTGTTTCCCGATGGAAAACGTGTGCTGGTTGCTAATTCAGATGGCAATACACCGTATTTATATGTCTACGATATTGACAAAAAGGGCGACTTCCAGAATGGCAGGATCTTTATTAACACCCGGGATACCTATGGTGCAGAAGGTGGGGCCTTTGACGGTTTGAAGATCGATAAGAAGGGTAATGTATTTGCAGCTGGTTCGGGTGGCATCTGTGTATTCAATAGCGAAGGCAAGGCTTTGGGACGGATCAAAATTACCGGAAGAACGTCTAATTGCGCTTTTACCGACAATTATAAAACCTTGTTTGTCACAGCTGATGATTATCTGCTAAAAATAGAAATTAACCGGTAGAAATTGCAATTAACGTAAGTATGTCAGCAATATCACAAATACTTGAGCACAAAATTATCGCCATCATCCGTGGAGCAGATCCGGCTGATGTGCTTAAAATAGCCGAAGCGCTTTATGCCGGAGGTATCCGTCTGCTGGAGATCACGATGAACTCTGCTGAGCCGCTGCAGGTCATCCGAGAGGTGGCCGCGCATTTTGGTGACAGAATGACCATTGGTGCAGGTACGGTGCTGGATGTGGAAACGCTTAGAAAAGCGGTAGATTCGGGCGCCAGGTTTATCTTATCGCCTGTTATGGATATAGAAGTGATTGGGGCGGGGCGTGATCTGGGTGTTGTCAGTATCCCTGGTGCATATACCGCTACGGAGATCTTCACTGCTTATAGAAATGGTGCGGACATCGTTAAGGTGTTTCCTGCCCGTTCGCCTGCGTATCTGAAAGACATTGCCGGTCCATTGCCTCAGATCCCTTTGATGCCTACAGGGGGCGTTTCTCTCGAGAATATTGCAGATTTCCACAAAGCAGGCGCTGTAGGTTTTGGCATTGGCAGCGCACTTGTGGATACCAAAAAGAAAATAACCGAACAATACCTTGCTGCGCTGACTGATAAAGCCGCTGCATTTGTTCAAGCTGTTCACTATTCCGACCAAAACAATATCGGAAGGACTGACTAATTAGCCAAATTTAAACGATTTAACCATGAAGATTAGAAGTTACGAGTTGTTTCAGGTACCGCCGCGCTGGCTATTTTTAAAGATAGAAACTGATGAAGGAATTATAGGCTGGGGTGAACCTGTGATAGAAGGCAAGGCTGCGACTGTGAAAGCAGCCGTAGATGAGCTGATGGAATACCTGATCGGCAAAGACCCGATGCATATAGAAGATCATTGGAACGTGATGTACCGTGCGGGTTTTTACCGTGGAGGGGCGATTTTAATGAGTGCAATAGCGGGTATTGACCAGGCACTGTGGGACATCAAGGGCAAGTTTTACAATGCGCCGATCTACCAACTAATGGGTGGCAAAGCCCGCGATACGATGAAAGTATACAGCTGGATAGGCGGCGACCGTCCGGCAGAAGTGGGGCTGGAAGCAAAAAAGATGAAAGACCAGGGCTTTCTGGCCGTTAAAATGAATGCGACTGAAGAATTGCAGTATGTAGACAGTTACGCAAAGATTGACCAGGCCATTGCCCGGATTGCCGCTGTTAGGGAGGCTGGTGGCCCGGATTTCGGAATTGGCATCGATTTTCATGGCAGAGTACACAAACCGATGGCCAAGATATTGGCTAAGGAACTGGAGCCCTTCCGTCCGATGTTTATCGAGGAACCGGTATTATCAGAAAACAATGAAGACCTTAGGGAAATCGCCAACCATGTGGCGATCCCGATTGCAACAGGGGAACGTATGTTTTCCAGGTGGGAATTTAAGAACCTGTTGAAACAGGGATATGCAGATATCATCCAGCCCGATGTATCGCATGCCGGGGGGATTACCGAATGTAAAAAGATCATTTCTATGGCTGAGGCATTTGACGTTGCGGCTGCGCCGCATTGTCCGTTGGGACCGATTGCCCTGGCAGCCTGTCTGCAGGTGGATGCGACTTGTCACAATGCCTTTATCCAGGAACAGAGCCTGGGTATCCATTACAATGAGGGCAGCGACTTGTTGGATTATCTGACTGACAAGACCGTATTTGAATACAAAGATGGATACGTGAACATTCCTGATAAACCAGGATTGGGAATAGAAATCAATGAAGACCATGTGCGCAAAATGGCGACGATAGGACATAACTGGCGCAATCCGGTGTGGCGACATACAGATGGCAGTGTGGCAGAATGGTAAACGAGATCAAGATGAATAACACAAAACCAAGCAAAATCAGGTACCAGATCCTGTTTCTGATCTTTGTAAACGTGGTTATCAACTATATGGACAGGAGCAATCTGGCCGTAGCCGCTTCAGAGATCAGTAAAGAATTTGAATTTACTTCGATGCAGATGGGGCTTATTTTTTCAGCATTTAGCTGGACATATCTTATGTTTCAGATTCCGGGGGGAATTATGGTCAAGCGATATAGTCCGCGGGTATTGTATGCGTTCAGTCTGATCACCTGGTCGGTGGCTACAGTATTTCAGGGCTTTGCCAGAGGGTTTGTAACTTTATTTGGCTTGCGGATGGCCACGGGCGTTTTTGAGGCGCCGGCTTTTCCCATTAACAATAGGGTAGTGAGCAACTGGTTTCCCGACAATGAACGGGCTTCGGCCATTGCCATTTACACGTCGGGTCAGTTTCTGGGGCTGGCATTTTTGATGCCAGTACTGTCCAAAGTACAGTTTTATGTGGGATGGAAAGGCCTATTTGTGGTAACGGGTCTGGTGGGTATCCTATGGGGAATTGTGTGGTATATATTCTATCGCGATCCTATGAAGCATAAGCGAGTCAATGAGGCAGAGCTGGAATTGATAGAAAAAGGAGGCGGTATGCTGGATAAGCAAGTAGCAGAAGAAGATAGTTCAAGGAAGAAATTTAAGTGGACGGATTTGAAAGAGGTTTTGTCGCACCGTAAGCTGTGGGGTATTTACATCGGGCAGTTTGCAGTGAACTCAACGCTGTGGTTTTTCCTCACCTGGTTTCCGAAATACCTGGTAGACTATCGTGGTATGGACTTTATCAAATCCGGATATTGGGCTTCTGTACCTTACCTGGCAGCATTTGTAGGTGTATTGAGTTCGGGATTTTTGTCCGACTACCTGATAAAAAAAGGCGTATCAGCTGCAAAGGCACGCAAGCGTCCCATCATCATTGGCCTGTTGATATCGGTACTGATATTGGGTGCCAATTATGTGGATAGTCCGGCACTGATCATCCTGTTTATGTCGCTCTCCTTCTTTGGGGTTGGTTTTGCATCTATCACCTGGATTTTTGTATCCACGCTGGCGCCGAAACATTTGATTGATATTACTGGAGGGGTGTTTAATTTTATTGGGCAGTTGTCCGGTATAATTGTTCCTATTGTGATCGGCTTTTTAGCAAGTGGCGGCAATTTTGCGCCTGCGCTGGTATTTGTGGCACTAATGGGGTTGGCAGGTGCGTGTTCTTATCTATTCCTGGTGGGCAATGTAGAACGTATTAAATCCAGTCCTGATCCGGTGATATGATGAATCATTTTTTAAGTTGCGACTGGGGTACCAGTTCTTTCCGGTTGAGGCTTATTGAAGCAGAGGGGCTGAAAGTCCTGGCAGACATAAAAAATAAGCAGGGGATTGCCGATACTTATCGGGCTTGGCTGCAACAGCAAGATTCGGTAGATCGACAGGCATTTTATGTGGGGATCATCAAGACCCGGATTGATGAGCTAATTCAACAAGCAGATCTGCAAAATTATGGACTAAGTTTGACAGGAATACCTGTTCTGCTGTCCGGAATGGCATCATCTACCATTGGATTGGTCGACATTCCATATAAGGAGCTTCCTTTTGCTTTAAACGGTTCTGATCTTAACATCAGGGCTATTCAGGAGCATAGTCCTGATAATCCGCTTATTGTTATTTCCGGAGCCTGTACAGCCAATGATGTAATGCGGGGTGAGGAGACCAAGGTATTGGGCTGCGCGCATTATTTGGACGATATCGATAGGGCAGTACAGTTACTAATGCCCGGAACACACCCTAAACATATATTAATTGAAGGATGTGAACTACGAAGTTTCAAAACCTATATGACCGGTGAGTTTTTTGACTTACTATCTGGGCACAGTGTACTTTCAGGATCTGTGAAGTCAGACGGTGATCTGGAAGATCACGATTGCAAGCAGCATTTTAAAGAAGGCGTGGCTGCAGGCTCATCAGATAATATTTTACATGCCAGTTTCCTAGTTCGTACCCGTCAGGTACTCGGGCAAATCTCCTCGAAATTAAATTACTATTATTTAAGTGGTCTGCTTATCGGGGCCGAACTAAAGGATTTAGACAAGTCCATCCCGTTATATCTAGTCAGTACCGGACAGCATACTTCCCTGTATTCAGAAGCTTGTGCGGAACTTGGGATCAAGATCGTGGAGGTAATAGATGCTGATGAAGCATTGATCAGGGGTCAGCAGGTTGTTTTTTTGACTACATAAAAAACACACAATAGGGTTGTGGTTACCAAGTTATTAGATGATTTTAAACACACCCACGTCATCCTGAATTTATTTCAGGATCCAGCACATGCTAGTCTAAGGCTCGATACCATCAAATAGATTCTTTCTATGGCGGGTAATAACATTTTTTTTGTAAAAAAATCTCGCTAATACTTGCAGCTTAAAAATAAGTATCGTAATATTGCGATATAAAATTATGGGACTTACAAAATCAGAAATATTCACCGACGAGCAAAACCAGCTTTCCACATTATTGAAAGCGATTGCTCATCCAGCGCGTATCGCCATCCTGCAAAGGATCATTATATCAAACACCTGTATCTGCGGTGATCTGGTAGGTGAGCTTGGTCTGGCTCAGGCTACGATTTCGCAGCATCTGAAAGAATTGAAAACAGCGGGAATCATTCAGGGAACTATTGAAGGTGTTAGCGTTTGCTACTGCATCAATCCTAAGACATGGAAATTATTGGAAGAAGAGCTTGGAGGATTTTTAGCTTCATATAAAGGCGAGACCACCTGCTGCTAACCTTTTTTTACTTATATCAATCGTTAAATTGCAATATTATGGAAACCACAGAATTCACCAACTGGCAAACGTTTAAAGCCACTTTAGAACAGCATCCGGATCTAACCCTGCAATTCCAGTATGCTGAAGGCAAATGGGTAGATGCATCTTATCACATCACTGAAATCAAGCAGGCACCAATTGTTTCTGTGGATTGTGGTGGCAAAATGAATATCTGGACGGAAATCATTGTACAGCTTTGGGAACCATCCGTACAGGATAGCGAAAGGGCAATGCAGGTCAGTAAAGCATTATCTATTGTTAAAATCGTCGAAAAATCACTATCACTCAATCCCCTGGGAACAGTGAAAATAGAGTTTGGTAATTCAGTTTTTGATACCAGGCAGATGTACCCCGGCGAATTCATCATCGATGGAGATAACCTGATCGTTAACCTGATCCCTGACTTCACACAGTGCAAAGCCATTGGTCGTGGAGGAAGTTGCGGAACAACAGAATCAGGTGAGGAATGCTGCACACCAGCGGCGAAGCAGGAAAAGCCAAAACTGCTAATGCTGAACCTTGCAGGTGCAGGTCAGACTTGTGAACCAGGCTCCGGCTGCTGTTAATTAAAACACTAAACTTTACTATAAAAATGAAGAAAGTACTCGTATTATGTACCGGCAATAGTTGCCGCAGTCAGATTGCCGAAGGCTATTTAAGACATTTCGCGGGTGACGCCGCTGAGATCTACAGCGCAGGCATTGAAACGCATGGTGTCAATCCAAAAGCCATCGAGATCATGAAAAGAGATGGGATAGATATTTCAGGTCATACCTCAAATAATGTGAATGAATACATAGGAATAGACTTTGACTTTGTGATCACCGTTTGTGACAATGCAAAAGAAAGCTGCCCTTACTTTCCAACTAATGCTGTCAAGCTGCACTACAACTTTCCTGATCCGGCAAAAGCTAAAGGAACCGATGAAGAGGTTATGGAAGAGTTCAGGGAAGTGCGTGAAATGATCAGAAAGTATGCACAGACGTTTGTTAACGAAAACCTGAAGAATTAATATGTCACTGAATCACTGCGCTCCGGCAACAGAAAGAAAGAAGCTAAGCTTCTTAGATCGGTACCTCACGCTATGGATATTCCTTGCGATGGCTGTTGGAGTCAGTATCGGTTACTTCGTGCCTTCCTCAGCAGGCTTCATAAACTCATTTTCAAGCGGCACGACAAATGTGCCGCTTGCTATTGGCCTGATCCTGATGATGTACCCGCCGCTTGCTAAGGTCCGGTATGAAAAGATGGCAGAAGTCTTTGGCAACACGAAAGTACTTGGCACCTCTCTTTTACTGAACTGGGTCGTTGGGCCGGTACTAATGTTTATACTTGCCATTACTTTTCTGCACAATTATCCGGAATATATGATTGGCCTGATACTCATCGGCCTTGCCCGTTGTATCGCGATGGTAGTGGTATGGAATGAACTTGCCGAAGGTAACAGGGAGTATGCTGCCGGACTTATTGCACTGAACAGCATCTTCCAGGTGTTGCTCTACAGCATTTATGCTTATTTTTTTATTACCGTATTACCGCCGCTATTTGGTATCAAGGGACTGGATGTGGATATCACCATTGGAGAAATTGCTAAAAGTGTAGGTCTATATCTTGGTGTTCCTTTCGCTGCCGGATTCATCAGCAGGTTCGCTTTAATCAAATTGAAAGGCGAGAACTGGTTCCAGCAGAAGTTTATTCCTTTTGTTTCTCCAATCACCTTAATTGCATTGCTCTTTACTATTGTGGTCATGTTCGGCCTGAAAGGTGAGCTTATTGTGCAAATACCAATGGATGTAGTCCGAATTGCAATACCGCTGGTAATCTACTTTGCGCTGATGTTCCTTGTTAGCTTTTTTGCAGGCAAGAAAATGGGTGCCGATTATTCCCAAAGCACTTCGATTGCCTTTACCGCTGCCGGTAATAACTTTGAACTGGCAATTGCAGTTGCTATTGGTGTGTTCGGAATCAACTCGGGCCAGGCATTCGTCGGTGTCATCGGACCGTTGGTAGAAGTACCAGCATTGATTGCGCTCGTTAACGTTGCCTTCTGGTTCCGCAAAAAATACTTTCTGTTAAAACCTTAGTAGATCACAGGTAAGTTTATATATCTGTCATGCTACGCAGCTGCACCGTGGCAAGGTGCCTAAGTTTATGGCACAACCGCCGCTATTAATCAGGAGTGGGTTTGATATCCGTGGCAGCGGATCGTGCAGCCCGGTAGAGGAAGCCATCAGAAATGCAATAGGCATTTTCCGCATTTAAATTATTGCATTTTATCAAAGGCTCGGTGATATTCCTTTTTTTAAAGCAGATTTCCTGACATTGAAAGTGACTGCGCATGAGGCAGAGGCATTGACCAATTGTATACTCGCAAAAGCAACTGGCAGATTACTTTGGGGTTACGGAAGTGTATATAAGTAGATTGAGGGGAGGGAGCTAAAGGTTGTTCAAAATATTGCAAATAATATCAAAATATTGTATTTTGATATTATATTTTATTTAAGAGATAATATTGGTTGTTTTGATTATTGTTGCTATATTTGGTTTAACTTATTATTTGGAAATGAGTCATGGAGCAAAGTCTTGGAAAATCAGAAGAAGATCTATTAGATGTCGTCGTTAAAGAGCCGTCTGGTGTATATGAAAGTAAAGCCATTGGTTTGCCCGAAACTTATATCAATCCATTTGAAGACTGGGCTTTTAAAAGGATTTTTGCTTCGGAAACGAGCAAGGAAGTTGTAAAGGCTTTTCTTAATGAAATTTTAGCGGGTAAAAGACAGATCGAAACTATCAGCTATGGTAAGAACGAATATCCTGGGGAAATAAAAGAGGATGCCACTGCCGTATTTGATTTTCTTTGTACCGATGTAGATGGTACAGCTTTTTTGGTGGAGGTACAAAGGCAGGAACAAAAGTATTTTAAAGAACGATCGCTGTTTTATACCAGTAGGTTGATCAGTGATCAAGCCCCAAAAGGAAATAAAGAATGGAAGTATAATCTGAAAGAAATATATTCCATTTCTCTATTGGAACAATTTTGCCTACCGGATATAGAAGGTGGTGCTTACATGCATAATGTTTCACTATGCTATACTAAAACAGGAGCGCCTTTTTATGACAAACTCCATTTCATCTATATCGAGGTCAAGAAATTTGCTAAAAAAGAAGCTGATCTGAAGTCAGCACTTGATCAGTGGATTTATGCATTAAAACATGCCGCAGAAATGAGCGCAAAACCGGATTTTTTGACGGCACCAGAATTATCTAATTTTTTTTATTTGGCTAAATACGCCAGCTTAACTAAGGAGGAAAGAAATATGTACAGAACTGCACAACAAGTAAAATGGGATAACCAAAATGTAATGGATTTTCAAATAGAAAAGGCACGAGAAAGCGCCTCTCAAGAAGGCCGTCAAGAAGGTCTTAAAGAAGGTCTTAAAGAAGGTCGTGAAGAAGGTCGTGAAGAAGAACGATTAAAGGCTTTAGCTGAGAAAAAGGAGATTGCCTTGCAAATGAAACAAGATGGGGTTAATATTGAAAGGATCGTCAAGTATACTAAGCTCTCAAAGGAACAAATTGATGCATTGATCTAGTATAGCTGCAGTATTACAGAGACAACACATGGAAACCTATATTTCTTTTATTTCTACACCCGATAATGAAGTGGCAGACAGTGTATATACCGGTAGCTTGAATGCCCATCAATAATGATAGTATTGTCCATTTATTTTTTATTTTTATCCATTTTTAAGCATTTCTCATAACGCTAAGTTTACATAACCAATTATAACTTAAGTATGAGAAAATTTTTTACCCGAAAAAAAACGGGCAGAGTTCTACCCCTGCTAAGTGCATTGTTAGTTATACTATTTATAGCAATAAGTAATGACACCCATGCGCAGACACAGCCCAAAATCACAGTAACAGGTACAGTAACAGATTCTACCGGAGTAGTCATTCCGGGAGCAAGTATTGTTGCGGCAAATGACGCAAAGAATGGTGCTATAACAGGAAACAATGGAAAATTTGTGATCGATGTTGCACCGGGGACTTTACTGAAAATATCCTATATCGGATATTTGGAGAAAACGGTAACCGTAACTGCTGATACTAAAACACTAAACATAGTGCTGAGTGAAAACAGCATTCAGGCGAGTGAGGTGGTGATTACCGCTTTTGGTAAGAAGGAAAGAAAAGAAGCACTGGTAGGCTCGGTAACTAGCATTACACCCGGCAACTTAAAAATCCCTGCCAGTAACCTGACGGCTTCATTGGCCGGACAGGCGGCCGGTATCATTGCATATCAAAGAAGTGGGCAGCCTGGACAGGACAATGCTTCCTTCTTTATCAGGGGGGTAACCACGTTCGGCTACAAAAGAGAGCCCCTGATCCTGATAGACAATGTGGAGCTGACTGCAAATGACCTGGCGCGGTTGCAGGTGGATGATATCGCCAGCTTCGTGATCCTTAAGGATGCCAGCGCCACTGCGTTGTATGGGGCAAGGGGTGCGAATGGGGTTATTTTGGTGAGTACTAAAGAAGGTAAAGAGGGCAGTGCGAAAATCAACTTCCGGACTGAGTACTCTATGTCGCAATCTACCAGCACACTCGAACTGGTAGATCCGCTACAGTACATGGACCTGTACAATGAGGCTTCACTGACGCGGGATCCTAAGTTGCCTTTGCCTTTTACGCAGACTAAGATCAATAATACCAGGGCTACGATGGCGGGTGCGCCAGGCAGCAATGAATATGTGTACCCGGCGGTAGACTGGCTGGATATGCTGTTTAAAGACAGGGCCAGTACACAGCGCAATAACCTGAGTATAAGCGGTGGTGGTGCCACTGCCAAATATTATGTAGCAGGATCATATAACATCGACAATGGCGTATTGAAAACCGATATCAGAAACAACAACGACAACAACGTTAATTTCAAGAATTACCAGTTGCGCTCGAATGTAAACATCAACCTCTCAAAAACTACGGAAATGATCGTGAGGCTATCCGGTACTTTCAGCGAATACAATGGGCCCATCACGGCAGATGGATCGTTTGCTTCTGATTTGTACAATGTGGCCATGCATGCCAGTCCGGTTTTATTTCCGGCATATTATCCTGCTGATGCTGCAAACGCCAGGGCCAACCACATCTTGTTTGGTAACGTGGGCGGACCAGATGGTACGGCAAACAACAGCATCAGGTATCCCTCTGGAAATCCTTATGCACAGTTGCTAAGGGGACATAAAAACTCGTCAGAGTCGCGTATGTCGGCCCAGGTAGAGCTGAACCAGGATTTTGGTTTCATCACTGAGGGATTGAAAATGAGAGGGATATTCAACACCAACAGGTATTCGTACTTTGATTCGCAACTGGCGTATTCGCCTTATTTCTACAGTGCTACAGGGTATGATAAGCTGACGAATGAATATTCGCTAACCTGGCTAAACCCAAGAAACAATGTGGCCAACAATGTGCCGACTGAATATCTGGTGTACAACAGGAATGAGCCTAATGCCAATTCATTCTATTACCTGCAGGGAGCTCTGGATTATAATAAGCAACTGGGCGACCACAACATCAATGCTACCTTTATCGGTACGGCTCAGCAAACGCTCTATTCAAGTGCGAAAGATCCGAGAACACAAACGACGACTTTACCATATTCATTGCCATTCAGAAACTTAGGCCTGGCAGGAAGGGCTACCTATTCTTATAAGAGCAGGTATTTTGCAGAGTTCAACTTTGGTTATAATGGTTCTGAGCGTTTCTCTATTGACCATAGGTACGGATTTTTCCCTACCGTTGGGGTATCATGGGTAGCTTCTAATGAAAGCTTCTGGAAGCCAAATGGTGTTGTAGACCGCCTGAAGATCCGCGCCAGCCATGGTTTGGTGGGTAACGATGCGATTGGTAGTCAGCGTTTCTTCTACCTGAGTGACGTAAACCTGAACGGAGGCAACTATGCACAGTTTGGGGTCAACAACCAAAACCAGCTCAATGGCGTGACAATCAGGAGTTATGCCAATTCAAATATCACCTGGGAGACTTCCAGACAGACCAACCTGGCAGCGGAGGTTACCTTCCTGAAAAGCCTGAACATCGTAGCTGAGGTATACACCAACCACCGTTATGATATCTTACGTGAAAGAAACATTCCGGCTACGGAAGGATTTGAAACTTCTGTAAGCACCAATCTTGGGGTAGTTGACTCAAAGGGCCTTGACTTGTCGGCCGATTATAAACAGACCTTTAGCAATGACCTTTGGGCTTCAGTTAGGGGAAATTTTACTTATTCTACCAATAAATACACTTATATAGAAGAGCCAAATTATGCGGAGAGCTGGAGACATTTTATGGGTCAGCCTATCGGTCGCGGTTTTGGTTACATCGCCGAAAGGTTATTTGTGGATGACAACGAGGCCCGCAATTCGCCAAGGCAAGTGATGACTACGCAGGATGCATACGGAAACAACATTAACGGAATCCTGCCACAGGGCGGCGATATCAAATACAGGGATGTAAACGGTGACGGAAGGATAGATGATCTGGATATGGTGTTTTTAGGGTATCCTGAAACTCCTGAAATTGTTTACGGATTTGGCTTCTCTTCAGGCTTTAAGGGATTTGACCTTTCGGCTTTCTTCCAGGGACAGGGAAGGGTATCATTCTTTATGGATCCGAGAAAAATAAGTCCTTTTGTGGAGCGTAATGTAGCCTACATAGATGGCAATACTCAGGTATTGAAGGAATTTGCAGATAGCCACTGGTCGGAGGAAAACCAGGACCTCTATGCTGCTTACCCAAGACTGGGTGTGAGCAATGCAATGATTGCAAACAATTTACAGCCAAGCACCTGGTGGTTGAGAGATGCCAGCTTCATCAGGTTAAAATCGCTGGAGGTAGGCTATACGCTGCCTTCAAGGATTGCTAAATCATTGAAACTGGCCAATGCCAGGTTATACTTTAACGGGATGAACTTGCTGACCTGGAGCCCTTTCAAGCTGTGGGACCCTGAACTGGGGGGCAATGGATTTTCCTACCCGATCCAGAAGGTATTCAACGTGGGCCTAAATGTGAATTTATAATTATAAAAAGATATGAGATGCTATTATAAATTGATTTGTTTGCTTGTGCTTAGCATAACGAGCTTATCGTGTAAGAAATTTTTGGATGTGGTGCCCAACAATGTGGGTACGCTTGATTATGCCTTTTCTAATAGAAATGAAGCAGAAAACTACCTCTACGGATGCTACAGTACTTTTCAAAACCTGTGCAGGGAGGTAGTCGGCAATCCTGGCTTCACCACCTCTGCAGAGATCATCTATCCCAATTTTGAAGGCAATCCCTTCAACAAGATTACCTCGCCGGGCTTTTCGCTGATCAGGGGCTTGCAAAATTCATCCAATCCGCTGCTGAACCACTGGAATGGCACCAACGGCGGGCAGGAAATCTACAAGGCCATTCGACGCTGTAACATCATGCTGGAGAACATCGATAAGCCGATAGACCTGACGGAAACGGAAAAGAAGCGGTGGATAGCGGAGACGAAATTCCTGAAAGCTTATTATCATTATTACTTGATCCGTCTATACGGGCCAATTGTGCTGATGAAAGAGAACCGGGCGGTTGACGGACCAATTGAAGCTACCAAAGCAAAGCGCTCTACAGTAGATGAGTCATTTGACTATGTGGTTAGCCTGCTGGATGAGGCCATTCCTGATCTTCCACCGGTAATTGATAACCGCATCAATGAATTTGGCCGGATCACCAAATCTATGGGGATGGCCGTGAAAGCTGAAGTATTGACTACAGCTGCCAGTCCGCTGTTTAACGGCAATTCTGACTACGCTTCTTTTAAAGATAAAGCCGGCAACAACCTGTTTTCTACTACCTACGATCCGCTTAAATGGACAAAAGCTGCTGAAGCATGTAAGGCAGCGATCCTTGAGTTTGAGTCGCATGGCGGGAGACTATACACTGCGGTTCCGGCAGATCAGGTAGAAAATGTTTCTGATGATATCAAAAAAGAACTGACACTCCGGGCAGTGATTACCCAGAAATGGGAAGAGAACCCTGAACTGATCATGGCATCGCAGTTCACTTTTGACTACCAGGGATATGTGATCCCTAAACTGAGTACCAAAGCGATCGCGTTCAGTAATGAGCATCCCTCTAACTTTGCTGTTCCGATTTCCACAGTTGAGTTGTTTTATACCAATAATGGCGTGCCTATCAATGAAGATAAAACTTGGGATTATGCCGGCAGAAATACCCCGCAGACAGGAACTGATGCGACCAAATCGTATATCCAGAGCGGATACCAAACTGCCAAAGGGCATTTCAACAGGGAGCGGAGGTTTTATGCAGACGTAGCATTTGACGGTGGTCTGTGGTTTGGGAATGGTAAAAGGAATGAGAGCGACTCGTACTACGTACAGGCTCGCGGAGCGTTTGCGATAGCGGGACCAAAAAGTACGTTTGCAACGAACGTAACTGGATACTGGCCTAAGAAACTGGCAAATTATCTTTCGGTACTGGATGAAAGTCAGGTGTATCAGCCTTATAGAATGCCGATTATCCGCCTGAGCGGACTGTACCTGCTGTACGCAGAAGCATTGAACGAAAGCCTGGGGGCGCCAACGGAAGAAGTGTATACCTATATTGATAAAGTAAGACAGCGTGCCGGATTGCTCGGTGTAAGACAGGCCTGGGCTGCCTACGCAAAGAACCCGAACGATCCTGCTGATAAGGCTAAATTACGTGCCATCATCCACCATGAAAGAAGGATAGAACTGATGTTTGAAGGCCAGTTGGGCTGGGACCTTCGCAGGTGGAAGGAACTGCAGGAAGTGCTGAGCAGGCCATTGCAGGGATGGAATGTGCAGGAGGGGAATGCGGTAGATTATTATCGCCCGCAGACGGTACTTATTCCGGTGTTTGGCGTGAAAGATTACCTATGGCCAATTTCAAATACAGAGGTAGTGGTTAATGAGAACCTGGTGCAAAATCCGTTCTGGTAACGACTTTAATCATTTGATAATTAATTATTTAAAAATATTAAGATGAAACATATTAATTCCAGAAAATACCTGGTTTACTTACTGGCCCCGATGTTTGCGTTGCTGGTAATGGCTTCCTGTAAAAAAGGCGATCCGAATATCGAGGTGATATCTGATGACCTGACCAAACCAGAAGTAGTGACCAATGTAAGTGTAGAGAATTTTAACGGCGGGGCTAAGATCACGTACAAACTGCCTGATTCCAAAAACCTGCTATATGTGCTGGCGCAGTACAACATCAACGACAACAGGACCAGGGAAACTAAAGCCAGCTATTATACCGATACCATTACCGTAGACGGTTTTGCAAGGGCGCAGGAGTATGAAGTGACACTGTATGCGGTAAGCCGTGCCAATGTAAAGTCTGATCCGGTGACGGTGAAGGTAAGCCCAACTACCCCAAATTACCAGTTGATCAACACCAACCTGGCGATTACGCCTGACTTTGGCGGGGCTAACTTTTATGGATTGAACGGAAACAAAGTGCCTGTTTCGCTTCACATCCTGGTTTACAATGAAACTACGAAGGCATATGAAGAAAATGAACCGGAATACATAAGTGGTGACACTATAGATGTATCTGTAAGGGGCTTACCGCCAACGCCTCAAAAAGTAGGGGTGTATACCATGGATAGGTTTGGAAACAAGTCTGATACGGTGCTCAAGACGGTAACGCCTTTATCTGAGTCAATGCTGGACAAAAGTAAGTTTTTTGTTTACAAGTTGCCTAGCGACGGAACCATTGGCTATGGTTGGGAATTTCGTTATTTCTTTGACGGGAGCCTCGAAGGCAATGGCTGGCATACGATCAGCTCACCAAAAACGATCGGCACATTTGGCTTAGGGCTAACTGCCAAGATCAGCCGCTTTGTGGTTTGGCAGAGACCTTCTGATTTTTTCGGCTTTCAGAATACCAGGAAATTTACCATGTGGGGTGCTACAAAAGACAATCCTGCTGATGTGAACCTGCCTGTAGGCTCTGCGCCGGGCACGGTAGCGGGCGACTGGGTGAATATGGGCAACTTTGTGTTTCCTAATCCACAATCGGGCTTGCCTGCCAATCAGGCCAATGCAGCTGACAAAGAGCTGGTAGCCAAAGGGGTCAACTTTACGATGCCAAGGATAGCGCCAGCTGTGAAGTACCTGCGCTTTGAAGTGACGCAGACATGGGGCGGACAGGACTATGTAAATGCAATGGAGATCTCCTTATATGGTAATCCTTTATAAAAAACAGTATATCGTTAATTAAAAATGACAAAAATGAAAACCACTATAAACGTTGCTGTGATCTCTTGTATCTGCCTTGCGGTGCTTGGCTGTAAGAAATACAATGAGGATTATAAAGACTATCTGGACAATAAAGAAATCACCTATCCGGGCCTGGCCACCAAAGTGGGCTACCATGCCGGTAATTTAAGAACGGTATTGTTTTGGAACCCAAGTCCGGACCCAAGTGTAAAAAGCTACCTGATCACCTGGAACAATGGGGTGGACTCGATGGTAGTAAATGCTACCAGCAATGACCCTGCGGTAAAGATGAGTGTTTCTGTTCCCGGTTTGATGGAATATGTATACAGCTTTAAAATCGTGGCGCGTGATGCAGCGGGCAACAAATCTGTAGGGCAGGAGTTGAACAATGTCCGCGTCTACGGACCGGCTTTTGCTGCCAGCCTGACCAACAGACCGCACGATCCATCTACTCCGTTTGAATTTAACAGCGACGGATCGCTTAAACTGAACTTTACCAAGGCAGATAGCACTAATTATTCTACTGTTATTAAATACACCAATGTGTCTGGTGCTACTGAGGAGCGGGTGCTGCTGTCAGATGCCATGTCGATCAACATCCCCAATTATAAGCTTGGCACCGCAGTCCAGTATAAATCGTCCTTTAAGCCAGAGAGAACAGCGGCTGACGCGTTCTTTGTAAACAGTTATAGCGAATTTCCTGAGATCTTCAGGATCGTAGAAATGGATAAATCCAAGTTTCAGGCGCTGTCATTTCCTACTGACATCCGCTCTGAGTACGGTTGGGAATTAAGGTATCTGTGGGACAATAAGAAGGAAGAATCACAGGGTGCAGGCTTCCATACCGGCGGCTCGGGCATGCCGCAATGGTTCGGCATTGACCTGGGTGCGCAGACTACGTTAAACAGCTTTAGGCTATGGCAAAGGTCGTCTGCATTGTACAATGTGGGCAATTTGAAACGGTTTGAAGTGTGGGGCAGCAACAATCCGAATACGGACGGAAGCTGGGAAAGCTGGACCAAACTGACCACATTCAATTCATTCAAGCCTTCAGGCCAGCCAGCCGGACAGAACAGCGCGGCAGACATCGCTTTTGCAGCAGCGGGTGAGCAGTTTACCTTCCCGGCAGGTTTACCCAATTACAGATATGTACGGTTTAAGGTGTTAGAAACATGGGGTGTACAGGGTTACATGCACTTAATGGAACTTACATTTTATAAGAAAGAGTAATTATTTTTTATGTTTCTTCCGGTATTCAGAAGGCGAGGTTCCGATCAGCTTACTGAATAACCGGGAGAAATAATATTGATCGTCTATGCCGAGCAATAAACAGATCTCCTTGATGCTCTTGTCTGTAAAGTACAGATACTGACAGGAATGCTGAATTTTAAGCTGATTGTAATAAGCTATGGGGGATATGCCCGTCTTATTCTTAAAGATCCTTAAATAATGCGAAAGTGAGATTTTTTGTTGCTCGGCTAGTTCGTTTATAGACAGTCGCTTACTCAGGTTTTCTTTCATGAAGGTAATAGAATTACTCACCGCGTCCTGACTGTATACAGTCGGGTTTATTTCTTTATAATAGATCAGTGAGGTCACAAAATAAAGCAGCCTGAAGTTCATGATCTCCATTTCCTTTGCGCTAAAGCTGTGTTCCAGTATGGAATAGATCTGGTTGAACAACTGGATGCGGTATTCTTCAAATGGAATGGCGTGTACCTGGTGCTGGTTGTCGACCAGCGAACGCTCATAGATCATTCTGGAGTTTGTGCCGCTAAAATGCAGCCAGTAAATACTCCATGGGTTCTTTGTGGAACTGTAATAGCGGTGGGGTATATTTTTAGGAATAATAAAGAAGGTATTGGCTTTTAGATTATAGGTAGTATGATCCATCTCTATGTATCCTTCTCCGTCTATGCAGTATAGCAAAATGAACTCTGCAGATCCGGTCTTCCTTTCCCTGTCGTGCCCTACTGCATGGGGGTAGTAACCTATAGCCGTAAGGTAGAAAGAGTTGATTAATGGGTTGTTTTTAATGCTCTTCCGGATGTTTGGGGTCAGGACGATCATTCTTTGACCAAGAAAGCCCTCTTTAATCTTTTTCTGCTCTTCCATGTATATTGCTGATCTGTTGGTACAGCGAAGATAGTAATTTAATGAAGCGGAATAAGTAACAAAAAGAAGATATAGTCCATGCATTCCAAAGGATAATCCATTTTATCGCTGAGGTTTTCAGCGTAGTTTTATATTTCACAAACGAATGAAGACCAAATATTGACAATGAATATAACTAAAAAGCGTTGGGGTAGTGTGGACGGACAGGAGATCCACCTGTTTAGATTGGATAATTCCAATGGAAGCTATGTGGAACTGACCAATTACGGTGCTACAGTAGTGTCTGTTTATGTGCCGGATAAGCAAGGAAAGCTGCAAAACGTAGTCCTGGGCTTTAATTCTTTGGCAGGCTATCTTCAGGACAATTGCTATATAGGAGCTACGGTAGGGAGATTTGCCAACAGGATAGCAAATGCCAGGTTTACATTGGATGGGGTAAATTATTTACTGGAACCTAACGATGGCGTGCATACCAATCACAGTGCTTCGGCAGGGTTTAATGATAAAGTATTTAATTATAATTATACAGATGGATGCCTTGTATTCAAATATTTAAGTCCGGATATGTTCGGTGGTTATCCAGGTAATCTTGACTTCGAAATAAGTTACCAGTGGACAGCTGGTAACGAGTTGCGGATAATATTTAAAGCGTGCACCGATAGAAAAACAGTAGTAAACTTTACCAATCATTGTTATTTTAACCTTGCCGGCACTGCACAAAAGATCTTTGACCACCGGTTAACCATTCAATCCGGTTCAATAGTGGAAGCGGGCGCGGACTATATCCCTACAGGCCGGATCATTGACGCAGGACAGCTGTCGTTTCAAAATACGCGGATAGTGGACCGGATGACAGCAGTGCAATCCCACATAAAAGGCCTGAATGTATGCTATGTATTGGATTGCTACGAACCTAAAAAACAGCAGCTTGCCGCTGTGCTGACTGAGCACTATTCTGGCAGGGAACTGGCTGTTTATACAACCTATCCAGGAATAATGCTATATACAGGCGCTTATCTCGATAGTAAGGTACCGGGAAACCGGCATGTGACCTATCAGCCATTTGACGGACTATGCCTGGAATGCCAGTATTTTCCGGATAGCCCCAACCAACCTGATTTTCCTTCTACTGTTTTACTGCCCGGAGAAGTATTTGAAGAAACGATTACTTATGCTTTTAACACCAAAAAATAACCAAATGAACTTGAAAACAGGGATACTTTGCCTGATTTGCTTTGCGGGTATTAATACGCAGGCTATTGATAAGAAATATGAACTTAAATCGCCGGATAAAAAGCTTTCAGTCAGTATACTAACAGGCGATAGTACCACTTATAGTGTAGCTTATAAAGGATTGAATGTTGTGCTGACTTCAGCTATTTCAATGAAACTGCAAAATATTGAATTAGGAAAAAAGGTAACCATCAATAAAGCTGCTGCTAGTTCCGGAAAGGAATTTAATGAA
Source organism: Pedobacter psychroterrae (assembly GCF_004331695.1). Lineage (GTDB taxonomy): Bacteria > Bacteroidota > Bacteroidia > Sphingobacteriales > Sphingobacteriaceae > Pedobacter > Pedobacter psychroterrae. The sequence continues at coordinate 42,567 of NZ_SJSL01000004.1, forward strand.
TTAACGCTAAGTATTAAAGGCGATTATGCGATGGTATTTAGGGTTTATAAAGAAGGGTTTGCATACCGGTTCATCACAAATATTAAAGACTCAGTAAAAGTGATCAGCGAACAAGCAGTGTTTAATTTACTTAAATCACCCGCGGCTTTTCTTCAGGAAACGGACAATTATACCAGCTGGGAAGGCCCATATGTGAAGTACGTGTCTACGGAACTGATCGCTAATGGAAAACGGGCCACTACACCTGCGCTGTTTAGCTATCACGATTCGGGTGTAGAGCTAGTGATTGCAGAATCTGACTTGTTTGATTACCCGGGAATGTACGTTCAGAAAAATGGGGATCAGTATAACGGCAACTGGGCACAATATCCAACTAAAACAGAACTGGGCAGTTGGGGCAACTTCGTTTCTGTAGTAAAGGAACGCGCAGGTTTTCTTGCCAGCACCACTGGAAAAAGAACTTTTCCATGGAGAATAGTCATGGTCTCTGTGGATGACCGCGACCTGCTAAACAATCACCTGGTGCGTAAGTTGGCGAGTCCGTCTATACTTAAAGACACCAGCTGGATTAAACCGGGAAAAGCAACCTGGGAATGGTGGCATGATGCCTTGTTGCCGGGTGCGGATATCCCATCGGGCATGCCCAACAGAAATACAGCACTGTACAACTACTATGTGGACTTTGCAGCAGAGAACAAGCTGGAATACCTGATGATCGATGCCGGCTGGTCTGACAATTATGACCTGACTAAGATCAACCCGAAAAATGATGTAAGGGGGGTGATCAAACGCGCAAAGGAAAAAAACGTCGGCGTGTTTTTATGGTGTGTGGGGACCACCTTATTAAAAGACTTGGACAAGAATCTTGATTTCCTGGCTTCAATCGGGGCAGTAGGCATTAAGGTTGATTTTTTCGACCGGGATGACCAGTTGGCGATGCAGTGGATTGAAACAATCGCAAAGGAAGCAGCCAAAAGAAAACTGATGGTCAATTTTCATGGTTGCAGCAAGCCTACAGGGATGGAAAAGACCTATCCGAATATCGTAAATTATGAAGCAGTAAGGGGGGCGGAGTCCGACAAATGGGATTATACCATCGATCCTGCCCATCACCTGCTGATGCCATTTATCAGGATGCTGGCAGGGCCGATGGACTATACGCCGGGAGCGATGAGGAATAAAACCAAAGCGGCATTCAAGCCCATTGATCCGGGATTACCATCCGGACAAGGCACACGTGCCCATGAACTGGCCATGTTTGTATTGTACGACCAGCCATTTGCCATGCTGGCCGATTCACCCGTGGAGTACATGAAATATCCCGATATCATGCAGTTCCTTTCTGCTGTGCCTACTGTGTATGATGAAACGAAAGTGCTGGCAGCTAAGATTGGCGAATATGCGATAGTTGCCAAAAGAAAAGGCGAGGACTGGTACGCAGGGGCAATGACCAATTGGGAACCGAAAGACCTGGAACTGGACCTAAGTTTCCTGAAACCCGGCATCACTTATACAGCCGACATCTATACGGATGGCCCGGATGCTGCAACCAATGCTGAGCAATACGTGCATCAGACCATTGAAGTAACCAACCGGACTAAAATGAAGGTCAAAATGGCGCCGGGCGGAGGCTTTGCAATAATGATAAAAAAGTCCATCTTTAAGAAATAATAATCTATTTGTCACAGGTAAAAAACCGACATCTTTAAATTAAACCAAAATATAAACTAAATGAGTGTAGAACAACTAAGTTTTAATCACAAGTACATCATTGGTATCTCGTTTATCTCCGCACTGGGCGGTTATTTATTCGGATTTGACTTTGCTGTAATATCAGGAGCCTTGCCTTTTTTAAGGACACAATTCATGCTTGATGCGTGGTGGGAGGGCTTCCTGACCGGATCACTGGCATTGGGCTGTATTGCCGGATGCCTGGTAGCAGGGAATATTGCAGACAGATATGGTCGTAAACCAGGTTTAATGATTGCTGCTATCATCTTTGCGCTCTCTTCACTGGGTATTGCCTTTTCGTCCAGCTTGTCGCTCTTCGTGATCATGCGTTTTGCCGCAGGGATAGGAGTAGGGATGGCCTCGATGCTTTGTCCTATGTACATCGCCGAGATCTCACCAGCAAAGGTTAGGGGCCGTAACGTGGCCATCAATCAGCTAACAGTAGTAATAGGAATATTGGTAACCAATCTGGTCAATTACTTCATCGCCGATACCGGACCCGATGCCTGGCGCTGGATGTTTGGCCTGGGCGTAGTGCCTTCTATCGTATTTCTTGTAGGCGTGCTATGGTTGCCGGAAAGTCCAAGATGGTTATTGAAAGCCGGTAAAGAAGAAGAGGCAAGAAGGGTATTACATAAATTAGGTTCTGAATCATTCGTCAACACCACGTTTACCGAGATAGAGAAGTCGCTGGTAGGGGTTAAGAAACTATCGTACAAAGCGGTTTTTGAGAAAAGCGTCAGGCCGGCAGTGGTGGTTGGGATCACATTGGCAGTATTTCAGCAATTTTGCGGGATCAATGTGGTGTTCAACTACACATCCACCATCTTCGAATCTGTTGGGGCAAATCTGGACCGTCAGCTTTTTGAAACCGTAGCGATAGGAGTGGTCAACCTGGTATTTACCATCGTGGCGATGTGGCAGGTAGATAAACTTGGCCGTAAGCCATTGATGCTGATCGGTTCATTGGGGCTGTCTGTAGTGTACCTCATACTCGCCTTCCTATTACAAAATCATTATCCTGCAGGTATGGTTTCGATCTTTGTATTGCTGGCGATCAGCATGTACGCGATCTCAATAGCTCCAGTTACATGGGTACTGATCTCTGAGATCTTTCCCAACAAGATAAGGGGTGCTGCATCATCTGTGGCGGTAATTTCCCTGTGGGGAGCTTATTTCATACTCGTATTTACCTTTCCCATACTTGCAGAAAAACTAGGTACGTTCGGTCCTTTTTACCTGTATGCAGGAATATGTTTCCTTGGCTTCTTATTCATTAAAGGCAAGGTTAAAGAAACAAAAGGCCAGACCCTGGAAGAGCTGGAACAAACATTAATTAGACATTAAATTTAATATAGTATCACTGATGAACAATATGCCCGTAAAAGTGTGGGAAGCGCAGGTTTCTATACCAACTTATGGTATTGGTAAGCCAAACAAAAACCCAATGTTCTTTGAAAAAAGAATCTATCAGGGAAGCAGCGGTGTGGTGTATCCCAACCCTGTAATTGAGAAAATACTGGACGAAAAGACTGATAAAGACTATACAGGACTGTTTATAGAAAACGAATACCTGAAGATCATGATCCTGCCTGAACTGGGCGGAAGGATCCAGATGGCTTATGATAAGATCAAGGACAGGCATTTTATCTATTATAACCAGGTCATCAAACCTGCATTGGTGGGGCTAACTGGTCCCTGGATATCAGGGGGTATTGAGTTCAACTGGCCTCAGCACCATCGTCCGAGTACTTTTGATCCAGTAGATTATAAGATTGAAGAAAATGAAGACGGTAGTAAAACAGTCTGGGTGAACGAGGTAGAGCAAATGTTTCATACAAAGGGCATGGCGGGTTTTACCCTGCATCCTGATAAGGCTTATATCGAGATCAAGGCTAAACTGCTCAACAGATCGGCCCTGCCGCAGACATTTTTATGGTGGGCCAACCCTGCGGTGAAAGTGAACGACCATTACCAGTCTGTATTTCCACCTGATGTAAATGCGGTGTTTGACCACGGCAAGCGGGATGTATCTACGTTTCCAATTGCCACCGGCACTTATTATAAAGTAGATTATTCACCGGGCACTGATATATCGATGTATAAAAACATTCCGGTGCCGACTTCCTACATGGCCATCAATTCTGATTATGATTTCGTAGGCGGATATGAGCACGATACGCAAGGCGGACTGTTACATGTAGCCAATCACCATGTATCACCGGGCAAGAAACAATGGACCTGGGGACATAGTGATTTTGGACAGGCATGGGATAGAAACCTCACCGACGAAGACGGCCCGTATATAGAACTGATGACGGGTATGTTTACCGACAACCAGCCCGATTTTACCTGGCTGATGCCGAATGAGGAGAAGTCATTTACGCAGTATTTCTTACCCTACAGGGAACTTGGCGTAGTAAAAAATGCTACGAAAGATATCTTGCTGGCCATCAATAAAACCGGTGATAAAGTAATTATAAAAGTTTATGTGACTTCTGTCCAAAAAGACATCACGCTCCATTTAAAACATGGCGATAAAACGATTTATAGTGAGCAATTGAGCATTGATCCTAAGGAAGTGTACGTCAAAGAACTGGCTATTGAGCAGGATGTTACTGAAGATCAACTGGTTTTATCTATGAGTGCAGCCAATGGCAAGGAGCTGATAAAGTATGATCCTTCGTCTAATAAAAAGAACGAAATTCCTTCCCCTGCAAAGCCGGCATTGAGTCCGGAGAACACGGAAAATAACGAGCAACTGTTTCTTACCGCCCAGCATCTGGAACAATATCGTCATGCTACTTACAGTCCGGTCCCGTACTATGAAGAAGCGCTAAGAAGAGACGACAAAGACTTTCGCTGCAACAATGCGCTGGGCCTATGGTACCTGAGAAGAGGTCAGTTCGCGAAGAGCGAAGGGTATTTTAGAAAGGCCATTGAGACCAGTATACAGCGCAATCCCAATCCGTACGACACGGAACCTTATTACAATCTGGGCTTATGTCTTAAGTTTCAGGACAAGCACGAAGAAGCTTACCAGTCATTTTATAAAGCTACCTGGGGCAGGGCATGGAAAGATTCTGGTTTCTTTGCCGTTTCACAGATAGATCTGAGCAGGGCTGATTATCAGCTTGCACTGGAACACATTACACTGGCAATTGACAGCAATGCAAGCAACAGCAAATCATATGTACTGAAGTCTGCCGCATACCGCAACCTGGGTCAGTCAGCCCAGTCTGTCACCATTTCAAAACAGGCACTGGAAAGAGATCCGTTTAATCTTGGAGCATTATATGAACTGTCTGCCGCCTATGCAATGCAAAATGAAAATGAACAAAGCGCATCGGCATTAAGCGAGCTTCTGAAGCTTTCCAGAGGATATGAACAAAACTTTATAGAATACGCACTGGACTATGCAGCAGCAGGATTATATAAAGAAGCAGCAGACCTGTTGGCACATGGGGTGAAACCTACAGGAACGCATCCTTTGGTTCACTACTATTTAGGCTGGCTGAACTATAAAATGAATGATCAGACAACGGCAACTGCACAATTTAAACTGGCAGCTGCTGCTGATTCTTATCTTTGCTTTCCAAACAGACTGGAAGAAATCAATGTATTGAAGCTGGCCATCAGCTTAAATCCGGAAGATGCCAAAGCGCCTTACTATCTTGGAAACCTGTTTTATGACAAGCGTCAGTATGATGATGCAATCGCGTATTGGGAGCTGTCGGCACAGCTGGACGGCAATTTCCCGACCGCTTTACGCAACTTAGGGATCGCTTTTTTTAATAAGCGCAACGACGAACAAAAAGCATTGACCTGTTTTGAAAAAGCTTTTGAGCTGGACCCAACAGACGACAGGTTGTGCATGGAACTGCATCAGTTGTACAAAAGACTGAATTACAGTCCAGAAAAAAGAAAAGCATTTTTACATGCAAACCTTGAAACTGCACTTGAGCGGGATGATGTATACCTGGAATGGGTGGCGATACACAATTTTCTTGGTGAGCATCATAAGGCGCTTGAACTGATCAGCAAAAGACAGTTTCATCCCTGGGAAGGGGGAGAGGGAAAGGCATCCGGGCAATACGTATTTAGTCTTGTGGAAATTGCGAAAGAGAAAATCCAGTCTAATGACTTTAACGATGCAATAGAAGCTTTAAATGCTGCGCAAAGTTATCCGCATAACCTCGGCGAAGGTAAGCTGTTTGGAGCTCAGGAAAATGAGATCTTTTACTGGCTAGGATCTGCTTATGAAGGGCTTGGAGAACCAGAAACAGCAAATAGCTATTTTGTCAAAGCAAGTGAAGGACTTGATGAGCCATCGGCAGCGGTGTTCTACAATGACCAGCAGCCCGACAAGATCTTCTATCAGGGCCTGGCATGGAATAAAATGGACAGGCCTGATAAAGCCGCATCGATTTTCAATAAGCTGGTCAACTATGGCGAGCAGCACATCGACGATGCCATCAAAATCGATTACTTTGCTGTCTCACTGCCCAATATGCTGATTTTTGAAGATGACCTCGACATTAGAAATAAAGCGCATTGCTCGTTTATGAAAGGACTGGGATATTTAGGATTGGAACAGCATGAGGCTGCTGATAAAGCATTTTCAGAGACACTGCAATTGGATGCTGAACACCTTGGGGCAAAAATCCATAGCATTATGCCAATTCAATATAAAAAAGTTTAATACAATAAGCTAAATTTGGCTTTGGCCTAAATATAAATTTAAGATGAAGTTTGAAAAATCAATGACCACTACTTTACGACGCTATTCTGCCCTTTGCTGCTTGCTGCTTGCCTCCGGTAATGTTTGGGCGCAGACAATCCCAGTTGAAACCAGCAGCAATGCTGTAGTATTACAGGCAGATGCCAATAAAAACCTAAGTGTCATCTATTTTGGAAAAAAACTGGGCAATGCTGCTGAATACGAGCAGATTCCTGCTACGTACAAGCAAACAAGTGATTATACTAACCAGCTAAATTCGGCCTACACCACTTCCGGTTCCAGAAATTTAATGGAACCTGCCATTACTGTTACCCATGCGGATGGCAACAATTCATTGGACCTCAAGTATGTAAGTCACAACCTCAATAAAATAGATGCAAACGTATCTTTATTGACTGTGGTGCTCAAAGATCCTGTTTATGACTTTACCGTAACCCTATACTACAAGACTTTCTTTAAGGAAGATGTAGTAGAGCAGTGGAGTGTGATCAAACACAAAGAAAAAGGCAATGTGCTGCTGCAAAAATATGCGTCGGCCAACCTTCATCTCAAGGCTGGAAATGGTTTTTGGTTGACACAATATCACGGCGACTGGGCTAAAGAAATGCAGCCTGAAGAATCAAAGATTACACATGGCATCAAGACTTTGGATACCAAACTGGGTACAAGAACAAATTTGTTCATGCCTTCGGTGTTTATGGTGTCACTGGACAAGCCCGCCACAGAAGATGAAGGAACCGTATTGTATGGTTCATTGGAGTACAGCGGCAACTTCAAAACAGATCTGGAGCTCGACTATCAGAATAACCTGAGGATCATCTCCGGGATCAATAATTACGCTTCTGCCTATACGCTAAAGCCCAATGAAGAATTTGAGACACCGGCATTCTTGTATACCCTGTCCAGCACAGGTAAAGGTACTGCCAGCAGAAATATGCATACCTGGGCCAGGAACTATAAGCTCCTTGACGGAAAAGGAAACCGCCTGACTTTACTCAATAACTGGGAGGCTACTTATTTCGATTTCAATGAAACAAAACTATTTGAATTGCTGAAAGACACGAAGAAACTAGGTGTTGATTTATTCCTTTTGGACGATGGATGGTTTGCCAATAAGTATCCCCGTAATGGTGATGTAGCTGGGCTGGGCGACTGGGAGGAAAACAAAACCAAATTACCCAACGGTATCTCATCTTTAGTTAAAGAAGCAAAGAACAACGAAGTAAAATTTGGTATCTGGATAGAGCCTGAAATGGTCAATCCAAAAAGTCAGTTGTACGAAAAACATCCTGATTGGGTTGTAAAACAAGATAAAAGAGAGGAATACTATTTCAGAAACCAATTGGTGCTGGATCTGAGCAATCCTAAAGTACAGGATTTCGTATTTGGTGTGGTAGACGATCTGTTTACCAAAAACCCTGAACTGGCCTACATAAAATGGGATTGTAATGCGGTAATTTACAATGCGCATTCTTCCTATCTTAAAAACCAAAACCATTTCTATATAGAATACATGCGCGGTTTATATAAGGTACTCGAAAAGATCCGTGCCAAATATCCTACCGTACCGATGATGTTGTGTTCAGGTGGCGGTGGTCGTGTAGACTATGCAGCGCTAAAGTATTTTACTGAGTTCTGGCCTAGTGACAATACAGATCCGCTGGAGCGCATATTTATGCAGTGGGAATATTCCTATTTCTATCCGGCCATCAGCAGCTCAAACCACGTGACTGACTGGGGCAAACAGCCAATCAAATACCGTACTGATGTAGCCATGATGGGCAAACTGGGCTTTGATATTGTAGTGAGCCATTTAAAAGAAAATGACCTTAAGTATGTGCAGGGTGCCATAAACACCTATAACACCCTAAAGCCGATCATCTGGCAGGGCGATCAGTACAGGCTTGCCAGTCCGAGGGAAGGCAGTGTGGCTTCGATCTTATATTTGAACGACTCAAAATCTAACGGAGTGATCTTTAACTACCTGGTAAACAATCGCTATGATGAAAGCAGCAAGTTTCCGATTAAACTAAAAGGATTGGATGCAGCTAAGAAATACCAGATCAAAGAAGTGAATTTATATCCGGGAACCAATTCTTCCATTGATGCAACTAAAACATATACAGGTGATTTTCTAATGAAAATTGGCTTTAATCCGCAAATTAGCTCCGGAAGAACAAGTGTGATATTGCAAATAGATGAAATAAAATAGTAAGTTTATATCCGTAAACCTTATTTTGTATGAACATCAAACGCACTAAACTCTTATCGGGCGGGCTATTGCTGGGCTCATTATTTCTCCATACACTTGCTGAAGCCAAGGTAGTCTTACCTTCTGTATTCAGCGACAATATGGTCTTTCAGCAGAAAACCAATGCGCCTATATGGGGCAAGGCTGATGCCGGAAAAACCATTACGATCAAGTCTTCCTGGAATGGAAAGACCTATACCGGCAAAGCTGATGCTAATGGAAATTTTAAAGTCATGCTGGCCACACCAGCGTATGGAGGGCCGTATAGTGTAACCATCTCAGATGGAGAAACGACCACGCTAAACAATGTACTGATAGGAGATGTATGGATATGTTCAGGCCAGTCCAATATGGAACAACCACTGGCGGGCTGGGGCAAGGTCATCAATTATGAGCAGGAAATCAAGGATGCAAATTATCCAAAGATCAGGTTGCTGCAAGGGGTACATGTGACCAGCAATACGCCATTGGACGATGCGAAGGTGACGAACGGCGGCTGGACAGAATGCAACCCTAAATATATAGCTGAGTTTTCGGCTGTGGCTTACTTCTTTGCAAGAGAAGTCACTAAAAAGACAGGCATTCCCATCGGACTGATCCATACCTCATGGGGCGGTACAATTGCTGAAGCCTGGACAAGTGCAGAGACATTAAATAAGCTTCCTGATTTTGTAGAAGCCGTAAAGCAGATTCAGAATGCCGATAAAGGCACTGGCACCATGGAGCAGAAATTGGCGGCCTGGAGTCAACAGGTAATGGCAAAAGATGCAGGAATTGTACAAGGCAAACCGTTATGGGTAGCCAGTTCCACAGATGTTGCTTCATGGAAAACGATGTCGCTTCCGGTACTATGGGAAGATGCAGGCATGTCAGACTTCGACGGGGTAGTTTGGTTTAGAAAAAACATTACCATTCCACAGTCCTGGGAAGGAAAATCGGTGAAAGTCAACCTCGGTGCAATTGACGACAATGATGTCACCTTCTTTGACGGAGAAAAGATTGGAAATACTGAAGGCTTTAACGTGCCGCGTAGCTATACCATTTCTGGCAATAAAGTAAAAGCAGGTACATATGCACTGGTAGTAAGGATATTTGATGGCGCTGGTAGTGGGGGAATTTACCCTGATAACAATAACATGTCCATTGTAGCTGAGGATGGACCGGTCATTTCACTGAACGGGGATTGGAAATATCAGATAGGCTTGAGCATGAAAGATGTGCCTCCTCCGCCTGCGGCAAGCGACGGCCCTAACAGGACTACGGTATTATACAACGCAATGATCCATCCTTATATCCAGTTTCCGATCAAGGGAGCAATCTGGTACCAGGGAGAGAGCAATGCAGGACGGGCCAACCAGTACCGTACACTTTTTCCTGCCATGATTACTGATTGGCGGACTAAATGGGGTATCGGTGATTTTCCTTTCTATTTTGTACAACTGGCCAATTTTATGGCACCCACGGCGCAACCTGTAAATTCAGAATGGGCAGAACTGAGAGATGCACAAAAGCAAACCCTTAGCTTGAAAAACACAGGCATGGCCGTGATCATTGATGCCGGTGAAGAAAAAGACATCCATCCTAAAAACAAACAGGATGTTGGAATACGTTTGGCCTATGCTGCACTGGCTAAAACTTATGGCCTCAAAATTCCATTTTCAGGCCCGGTATATCAATCGCAGCAGATCAGCGGAAAGACTATCACCTTAAGCTTTACTTCTACTGACGGGGGATTAAAAATTAAAAACGGGACTGAACTGAAAGGATTTGAAATAGCAGGGGCGGACCAGAAGTTTCACTGGGCCAACGCAACCATACAGGGCAATAAGGTCATTGTAAGCAGCGATGAGGTGGCAAGTCCCGTAGCAGTAAGGTACGCATGGGCAAATAACCCACCAAGTACTTTATACAATGGCGCAGATCTGCCGGCTTCGCCTTTTAAGACAGACAACTGGAGAGATATCACAGCAAAATAATAAAGAAGGGGAATCAATTGATTCCCCTTCTTTATTACATCTGAAATCATTTAATCAGTCCCTTGCTTTTCATATCGTTGAAAAGCTTAGCGCTGAATATTGTTGCCAGAGAAAGCGGACTGGAAGGATCAACGGTTTTAGTCTGTGCCGAATAAATCAGTTTATCGGGATTTATGTTATAAAAGTTACCCTCCAGGATAAACTGGTTACTTACCGACTGATAGGCTGGCTGGTATACCCGGGCATACATAGAATTATAGTAACCCCAAAACCTGACAGGTCTGTAAGTAATCATACCCGGATTATGCCTTTTTTCTTTACGCTTATCAAGCAGCGCAATCGTAAATGTACCGTCATATCCCCTGTCACTGATTGTTTTTATCGCAGCACTTTCATCCTTGCTATCAAAAGCTTTAGGGCCATATTCTGCCAGGGCGGAACCTGCATTAATTCCGTGGGCCTGAAGATCTTTTACAATCACGTTTTCTACGTTCTCTCTGAGCTTCCTGTCTTTATCAGTCATCAATGCAATCACCAGAACCTTTTTGAAAGCGGTAGCGGATTCATCAGGTGCTTTCCACGAAGTGAGCAGTTTGGTATTGCTGCATCCGCTTATCATAAAGATGGTAAGCATCAGACTTCCTATTAACGTTCTATTTTTCATGACATTGAGATTAGTTAATTATATAAACAGCCAAATAATCATTTAGTTGTGATTAAATTTAGCGATAATTTTCGGTAACTAAGTACAACAGCATGCCTTCTACAGTAATAGCTAAAATTGCGTATGATGAAGAGAACAAAATCCTGATGATTGAGTTTCAGTCGGGAAAGATCTATTATTATATGGATGTACCTAAGGGAGTGTATTTAACTTTAAATACCGCAAGATCAAAGGGCGGTTATTTCAATAAGTACATTAAGGGGAATTACGAATTTGAGGAAATAAACCTGCAGTAGATACATCCACTGCAGGTCAATAATTTAATTAGCAACCTGATCTCTCAGTGCTTTTACGCGGTCATGTGAAGTTCTTAAATCTGCTTTTTGCTCAGACACAAGCGAATTAAGGTGTGCTGACAAACCTTCTGTAGCTAAAGCCATTCTATAGGCCTTTTGCGCTGCGTCTTCTCCAAACTCACAGTTGTTTAAAACTGTTTCACGGTCGTGGCCAGTAAATACTGCTTTAACATCCATCCATGCGCGGTATATCTTACCAGATGTCGTAGTGCCTGTTTCAGCTTCTCCACCCAGCACCTGTACTTCCTGTGCCAATGCTGCTTTAAGCTTGTGGCTTTGTCCAACCATTTCCACAAATAGCGGTTTCAGATCACTGTCTTCCGTTTTTAATTCTTCAATTGCTTTTTCGTAACCTGCAACTCTATCATTGTTAATCTCGATAAGGTCGTTCAGGATTTCTCTGTTTACTGCGTTGTTTTCCATGTTTGTAGTTATTGATGTGATAAGTTAACACGGAAAAAAATGAAAAGTTTTTGATTTCTAATCTTTTACAATAACGCCACAACCAACACGCGGACCAGAGTTTCCAGTAGGCTGTGTGGTGTAATCATCCGTTCCGCCGTGAACAATGATGCCACGTCCAATAATGTTATTTACCTCATTTTCAGTAATGCTCCACCTGTCTGTCGTTACGGAGACAGTGCCATGACCTTTACTATCGAGCGTTATATTGCCTATATCTCCGGAGTGATAAGCCGCAGATCCCCATTTCCCATGTGCTTCTTTGGTGGGATTCCAATGACCGTGAGTATTTTCACCCATATTACCGCAATCACCATGTTCGTGGAAATGAACGGCTACTGTACTATCAGCACGGGCTGGGAAATTGATCTCCAGATCCATTTTGATCTTTCCGTCATCAAGCAGAAAAAATTGCGCTGAGCCAATTTCTTTCCCGTCGGCAGTAGTAGCCAAGGGTGCATGAGCCACCTGTTTTCCTTTGCCGGGCGAGCAGGATGTCATTGCTGCTGAAACAATCAGCACTGCAATTGCTAAATAATTTTTCATACGATTATATTTAAGTTTTATATCCATATGAACAAAATACACGCGATTAAGTTTGAGAGAAGGTACCCGAACTACCATCCTCCGCCTGGCATGCTATTTAGTGCTCAAGCGCCTGAGTGCCATCATATACCCCAAATGCATGCCTTCATGAAAAGGTATGAAATCTACCGCTTCATCGATATTCTTTAGCTCCACGCCATATCTGGTAGTCCAGGGCATGTAGTTACCAAACAATTCTTTTTCAAGGTCGGCTTCAAACTGGTCAATTGATGTAAGCAGCAATTCTTTGATATAGCCAACTTCCTCCTCGCCAAGAGCTGCGACGGGCTGGGTTCCGGGCTTATATGCACTATAAAAATCAGTACTGATCATCGTTGGCAAGCCCGCCCTCAAATAGCAAACTCCTTGCTGGGCTGCTATCAGGTGCCCGGCGTTCCAGATAATGTTGTTGTTGATCCCTGGCGGCACATAATTCAACTGTTCAAGAGACAGATCCTGCATAATCTGAAGGCCTATGGATCTGATTTTTTTAAGAGACTGTATTTTATAAATGTAAGCAGGGTTCATTTTTAGTTAGATTTTTTAGATTCCCGGTTATTTGTAAACAAAACGCAATATAATCAAAATAGAACTGAGTGTATAGCTAGAAAAGTGTAAGAGGAATCGTACTTTTGCACAAAATTTCAAAAATGACCTGTAATTCTAGTAATTCTGATAAAATTGTAGACGTAGTATTGATTGGTGCAGGCATTATGAGCGCCACCCTGGGAGTGTTGCTCAAAGAATTACAACCAGACCTTAGTATAGAAATTTTTGAAAGATTGGATGTAGTGGCTGCTGAAAGTTCAGATGCATGGAACAATGCAGGAACAGGGCATTCTGCATTTTGTGAATTAAATTATACACCGCAACTGGCTGATGGTTGTGTAGATACACAAAAAGCAGTATCAATTGCCGAATCATTTGAGGTATCCAAGCAATTCTGGTCTTATTTGATAAAACAGGGACTGGTAGGTGCTCCTGAAACTTTTATCAAGTGCATTCCCCACATGAGTTTTGTATGGGGAGAAGAAAACGTAGATTTTTTACGGGAAAGACATTCAAAACTCCAGCAAAGCGTGCTTTTTAAAGGTATGGAATATTCTGAAGAGCCATTGAAACTGGCAGACTGGATGCCCCTTGTGATGAAAGGAAGACAAGCGTCTGAAAAAGTGGCAGCTACCAATATGACATTAGGTACGGATGTGAACTTTGGCTCACTGACAAGAATGATGTTCGGTGACCTTAAAAGCCGGGAAGACGTATCACTCCATTTTCATCATGAAGTACGTAAGCTGAAACAAAAGAACGGCCTTTGGGATGTGAAAGTAAAGAATCAGAAAACCGGTGTAAAGCGGGTCGTTTCAGCCAAATTTGTGTTCATAGGTGCTGGTGGAGGATCTTTACCACTGCTTGAGAAATCAGGCATTCCCGAAGGAAAGGGATTTGGCGGTTTTCCTGTAAGCGGACAATGGCTTAAATGTACCAATCCTGAAGTAATAGCAAAACACAATGCCAAAGTATACGGCAAGGCTTCTGTAGGTGCCCCACCGATGTCTGTACCTCATCTGGACACACGAATGATAGATGGGAAAAAAGCATTACTGTTTGGTCCCTATGCCGGGTTCTCCACAAGATTTTTAAAACACGGCTCACTGATGGACCTGCCGTTGTCCATTAAAATAGGCAATATCAGGCCAATGATCGCTGCCGGTCTTGACAACATTCAGCTCACCAAATATCTGATAGAACAGGTCAGACAATCGCCAGAAGACAGGCTGGAAGCATTAAAAGAGTACCTGCCTACTGCGAAAATGGAAGATTGGGAACTGGAGACTGCGGGCCAGCGTGTGCAGGTGATCAAGAAAGATGATGAGCACGGCGGAATACTTGAATTCGGAACTGAGGTAGTAACTGCTGAAGATGGTTCCATAGCTGCTTTACTTGGTGCATCACCTGGTGCGTCTACGGCAGTATCTATTATGCTTAGTTTGCTGAACCGCTGTTTTGGCGAACAGGCTAACAGTGCTCAGTGGCAGCGAAAACTACGTCAGATGATTCCTTCCTATGGCCAGAAGTTAAATGAAAATGCCAGCCTGGCAGAACAGATCAGGAATGAAACAACCATATCGTTGAAGCTTAAGGCTGTATAGTAGGCTCTGAATGGCCTCATATTGGGTTTATAGGTGCCTGGAAGGTTAATTGTTAGTTAACAGATTTCGACACTATTTCACCAGGTATAGAAACGTGTTAAAAGCGGGTAAAGAGCGCGTTGAAAGCGTGTGGAGAACGTGATGCCTCAGAACTCAATATTGCCTTAAGGTTAATCTGTCCCAAGTCTGTGCTAGTAGCTTAAAACAATTGCGGTCCTTTTCTGTTTTATAATAAACGCAAACATGCCACGCTGGTCTAAAATAACCCTCAAAATTATTGCCATAATTATTGGTCTGGTCCTTACGATATTCATCGTGCTTGCCTTGTATATAAATGTCAATAAAAAATCTCTGCTGCTGAGTATCAATAAAGAACTTAACAAAAATCTTAACGGAACAATGGTGATCGGCAGTATGGACCCGACTTTTTTAAAAGGATTTCCAAATGTCTCCATTAGGCTAAACGACGTATTGGTCAAAGACAGTTTATGGCAAAAGCATCGCCATACCCTTCTAGCAGCCAAAGACCTGGAGATTGCAGTAAGCCCACTGGCAATGCTAAGGGGCACCATACAGATCAATAAGATCGGGATCAATAATGCGAGCATCTACTTGTTTACCGATAGTAACGGCTACAGCAATACCAGTATCTTCAAAAAGAAAGACAAGAATAAGGATAGCCTGCAAAAACAGGAGAGCTCGGCTGCAGAAATCAAGAAATTTACTTTAAGCAATGTTAATTTTGTGATGGACAACCAGAAAGGAAATAAGCTGTTTCATTTCCTGGTTTATAACCTAAAGGGTGATATGAACTATTCCGGGTCGGGATGGGAGGGTGATCTGGACTTAAAAGTACTGGCTAAAAGTCTGGCTTTTAATACCAAACGAGGGAGTTTTATAGAGAATAAGGTGCTGGAAGGGCCATTTGAGATCTCCTATGATGAGGAAAAGGGATTCCTCAATGTAGCTCCCAATACCTTAAATATAGGAGATGACCCTTTTATTATTGGAGCTACCTTTGATACTTCAAAGGAATACACAGATTTCAAGATCAATATCGAGGTTAAAGAGATCCAATGGCGGAATGCGTCAGCTTTGCTGGCCCCAAACATCAGTTCGAGGTTGAATATGTTTAACCTGGACAAACCTTTAGCCGTCAATTGTACCATTGCCGGCAGTATGGGCCCCGGCGGAGATCCCGCCATTAATGTGAAAGCCATCGTTAAAAATAATGTGCTGAGCATACCGGGCGGTAAAATTGAAGATTGCAATTTTGCCGGTACTTTTACCAATAACTTTATAGAAGGAAAGGGACATACCGATGCCAATTCGGCTGTAAAGCTGTATGGTTTTAAAGGTAGTTATGCCGAGATGCCTTTTAGTATTGATACGGCATCTATAAACGACCTGAACAAACCCATCGCCACAGGGGTGTTTAAAGCTAAAGTTGACATCTCCAAACTGAATAATGTAATAGGGGACAATATGCTCAAGTTTGGTAAAGGTACGGCGGATGTGAAACTGGCATATAAGGGGGATATTGTCAATTACACCATTACAAAACCTTATCTGCAGGGTATAGTGGATATTAAAGGTGCTGATTTTACCTATGTGCCACGTAAGGTCAGCTTTAAAAACACTGCCATTTCACTAAATTTTACCGAACAGGACCTGATCATCAGGAACATCAGGATGCAAAGCGGAAAGAGTATTGTACTGATGGATGGGAGTATCAATAATTTCCTGAACCTGTACTATAATTCACCTGAAAAGATTTTATTGAAATGGAAGATCAGGAGCCCTGAACTTCATCTGGGAGAGTTTCTTGGATTTTTAGGTACCAGAAAACCAAAAGCAAGAAAGAGGACTCCTAAGTCAAATTTCTCTGACAACCTGAACGAGGCATTTGAGATGAGCAAGGTAAACATGAATGTAAAAGTGGCGAAGGTGTATTATAACAAGTTTTTGGCAACCAATGTCAATGCTGATCTGCTGCTTTCAGAATCCGGGATTGCCATTAAAAATGTGAGTTTAAACCATGGGGGAGGTTCGCTGAAGTTGAACGGAAGTGTGACACAGCAGCGTGACGTCAACAGATTTGCGATCAATACTACCCTGAGCAATGTAGATATTAAGCATTTTTTCTATTCATTTGACAATTTTGGGCTTACCTCACTAACCTCTCAAAACCTGCGTGGATTTCTCTTTTCAAAAACAAATATCGCAGGGATGATTAGTGAGCAGGGCAAAATACTGCCGAACTCACTGAATGGAAGTGTGATATTTGACCTGAAGCAAGGGGCCTTACTCGATTTTGACCCAATCAGGAAAGTAGGGAAATTTGCCTTCCCGTTTAGGGACCTGAATAATATCACCTTTAGTAATTTAAATGGTAAATTTGATATAAACGGACAGCGGATTACTATCAATCCGATGCAAATAAATTCTAGTTTGCTGAATATGGATGTTGCAGGAATTTATTCACTTGGTGCAGGAACAAATATTGAAGTGGACGTGCCTTTGAGAAATCCAAAAAAGGATGAAGATATTACAGATAAGAAACAAATAAAAGAGCGCAGAATGAAAGGTATTGTGTTACATTTGTTAGCAACGGATGGAGAGGACGGCAAAATAAAGATCAAGCTGAATAGAAACAGAGACAAAACAAAATAATAAAAATATGAAACGTAATGCTACTGCCATTTGGAATGGTACAATCAAAGAAGGTTCTGGGAATCTTACCACAGACAGTAAAGTATTGGACCAAACGCAATACTCATTCAACAGCAGATTTGCTGAAGGCATTGGAACTAACCCCGAAGAATTAATGGCTGCTGCCCATGCCGGGTGTTTTACCATGAAACTAAGCCTGGACCTGACTGAAGCCGGATTTAACCCTACCTCTTTAGAAACTAAAGGAACGATCACCCTGGACAATGGTGTGATTACTACTTCAAACCTTGTTTTGAAAGCAACTATCCCTGGTATAGAAGATGCACAATTTCAGGAAATAGCGGCCGGTGCAAAAGCAAATTGTCCGGTTAGTAAAGCATATAATGTAGAAATAACGCTGGACGCCTCACTTGTATAGACGACTACCAAATCTAAAATATTTATAATCCCCCTGTTTAATTTATGAATAGGGGGATATTTTTTTTGTGTTAAGTTGTGTTAAACGCTCCAAAATATCTAATTTCGGTTTTTAATGCGATCAAATACAATTAAACACACAAATGACCAAGTCAATACTTGTTTTGAAATTAGGCTCTGCTTCAATTACAACTGCTAAAGGAGCAATAGATGAGACAATTATAGCCGATATAACCCGTCAGGTTTCAGAACTCGCTCAAAATCACCACCTGATACTGGTTTCCTCTGGTGCGGTAGCGGCAGGTATGAAGTATATTAAAAATTATAAGGGCAAAATTAGTGAGCGTAAAGCAGCAGCATCTATTGGAAATCCATTGCTGCTGGGTACTTATGCTAAATATTTTCAGCAGTACAATATTTCCATTGCCCAGAGCCTGTGCGAAAGGCAGCATTTTTCTAACAGGACCCAATTTCTGCAGCTAAAAGAAACATACGAGGAATTGTGGAAGAATGGGGTAATACCCATCGCGAATGAGAATGATGTGGTGAGCAACCTGGAGCTTAAGTTTTCGGACAATGATGAACTGGCTACGCTGCTGGGGGTAGGTTTTGGTGCATCGCTGATATTGTTGGGTACTTCGGTACCAGGCGTATTGGACAGAGAAGGCAATGTAGTGGAACGGATTGATTCCATAAATAATGAGATCTTCTCGCTGGCCAATAAGAAGACATCAGAAGTAGGACTGGGGGGAATGACCTCTAAACTTACCTTTGCACACCTTGCTTCTACCATGGGGATTAAGGTGGTAATATTTGGCGTAAGGACACCTGATGGAATATTAAAGGCGGTAAGGGGAGAGACGGGGACGGTCTGCACCCCTAAGAACTGCTCCATACCAGCCCGTAATAAATGGCTGGCAAGCGGCAGTCTGGTTACTGGCAGACTAATGATTGATGGGGGTGCCTGTGAAGCGATCAGGAAACGAAAGAGCCTGCTTGCCGTTGGCGTACAATCGGTGGTTACCCCCTTTGCAAACGGGGAAATATTTGAGATCATTGACGATCAGTCGAGCATAGTGGCCGTAGCCCTTGCGAAAATCTCTTCAGATATGATCAGTCATGATTCAAAACAACATAATTTAGAAATAGCAAATGCAAGTGATATTGTAATTTTATAAAGAACTAATGGAATTGATCCAAAATCAGCTTATCAATGCAAAGAAGGCCAAAGAGTCTATATTGAAGCTTAGTGATGGCGACAAACAAAGCGTTATACGCAGGCTTGCTGACTTAATAATAGAACAAAAGGACAACATCTTATCTGAAAATCTTAAGGATCTGGAAAGGATGTCGCCCAGCGACCCCAAGAAAGACCGCCTGCTGCTGACCGCAGCGCGTATAACTGATCTTTCAAAAAGTTTGAATGATGTGGCCGCTTTGCCGGACCCTACCAATATACTTATTTCAGAAACTACTATAGACAACGGGCTGTACATCCGAAAGATAACGGTGGCTTTGGGAGTGGTGGGCGTGATTTATGAATCGAGGCCTAATGTGACACTCGATGTGGCCGCACTGTGCATAAGATCTGGCAATGTTTGTCTGCTGAGGGGTGGTCAGGATGCGTGCCATACCAACCAGTACATTGTATCGCTGATCCAGCAGGTGCTGGCATCATTTGATCTGGATGTCAACATTGTACAGCAGTGGCCTGGCGATAGGAAATATATGCTTGACTTTTTGCAGGCCGAGAAATACATAGATGTGATCATTCCGCGCGGTTCATCAGAGCTGATCGCATATGTACGCAAGCATGCGCTGGTCCCGGTGATCGAGACAGGTGCGGGAGTTTGTCATACTTATATAGAGAAATCTGCCGACCTGAATATGGCTGCTGAGGTAGTGGTGAATGCCAAAGTATCCCGTCCTTCAGTATGTAATTCACTGGATACCATACTGGTAGATAGTGAGATAGCTCAGGAATTTATAGAGCAGGTTTCACCATTAATGGCCAACTATAAAGTAGAGATATTTGCCGACCAGGCATCAGCGGCAATGCTGGAAAAAGTTAATTATCCTTTTTTAAGCCATGCAACCGAGGAAGATTATGGTAGAGAATTTCTGGATTTTAAATGTTCATTGAAGATAGTAAACAATACTACAGAGGCACTGGACCATATTTCTGAATTTTCATCTAAGCACTCTGAAGCGATCATCACCAGGGATGCGGCGGCGAGCGAAAGATTTTTGAGCCAGGTGGATGCTGCTGTAGTTTATTTAAATGCTTCGACCAGGTTTACCGACGGGCAGGTATTTGGTTTGGGCGCGGAGATAGGCATCTCGACCCAAAAGCTTCACGCAAGAGGGCCTTTTGCATTAGAAAAATTGGTAACAGAAAAATGGATAGTAAGAGGTGAGGGCCAAGTAAGATGAAACCAGCGTCTATAAAAGACATAGCCAGCAAGGCTAATGTATCGATCACAACAGTATCGTTCATACTTAATGGCAAGGCTGAAAAAATGAGGATCAGCAAGGCAGTGATTGAAAAAGTTCAGGCCATTATAAAGGAATTGGGATTTACACCCAACCAGGTGGCCAGAAGTTTGCGCACTGGTAATACGAAGACCATAGGTCTGATTGTAGAGGATATTTCCAACCCGTTCTTTGCCAGTATAGCGCGGAAGATAGAAGATAAAGCCTATAAGAAAGGCTATAAGATCAGCTATTCAAGTACTGAAAATGATCCGGTTAAGGCCAAAGACCTGATAGAGATGTTTAAGTCCAGACAGGTAGATGCGTACATTATCGCACCTGTACCCGGCATTGAAAATGATATTAAGCGATTGCTGGCAGATAAAATACCGGTAGTGATATTTGACAGAAACCTGCCGGACCTTGAAGTCAA
Organism: Pedobacter psychroterrae; assembly: GCF_004331695.1. GTDB lineage: Bacteria > Bacteroidota > Bacteroidia > Sphingobacteriales > Sphingobacteriaceae > Pedobacter > Pedobacter psychroterrae. The sequence continues at coordinate 63,481 of NZ_SJSL01000004.1, forward strand.
TTTTGTGGTGGTAGACAATTTTAACGGTACTTATATCGCCACCAAACACCTGTTGGACAGCGGAAAAAAGAACATTGCTTTTGTTACCGTAGACCTTCATGTAGACCAGATGAACAACCGTCTTTTTGGTTACGAGAAGGCACTACAGGACTATAATATACAGGTCAGAAAAGACCTGTATACAGCGGTGAAATTTGACAGTTCAGATTCCAATACGAATGCCCAGCTGATGACGCTGTTTGAAAACAATCCCGAGATTGATGCGGTGTTGTTCTCTACCAACTACCTAGCAATTAAGGGCCTCGGTGTTCTGAAGCAACTTAAAAAGGAGATAAACAAAGACCTTAGTGTCATAGCCTATGATGACCATGATGTATTCAGGTTGCATTCACCTCCTATAAGTGTTGTCGATCAGCCAATTGAAGAAATAGCAGAGCGTATTATCGACATAGTGCTACTTGAGCTGGCTTCGGTCAACAAGGCGGTAAAAAACAGGGAGGTAAGCAAGGTAATCCTGCAGCCTACGTTTATTGAAAGATGATTTAGAGGTTATACCTCTAAATCATTCATTACTTTATTAATCTTATCTTTCAATGTTGCATTGGTATCATTGAAAGCTGATTTATCAGCCAGCGGTGTATTTACGCTACAATAAAACTTAATTTTCGGTTCGGTGCCTGAAGGGCGTGCCGATACAATACTTCCATCTTCGGTGATGAACTGCAATACATCAGAAACAGGTAATTCAAGCTTTTTCTTCTCTCCTGAATTGAGATCAGTTTCTACACCAAGCTCATAGTCTTTCAACAAGCTTACTTTAGAACCGCCCAGCGTAAGAGGTGGATTGTTTCTGAATTTTTCCATCATTGCCTTGATCTCTTCGGCTCCTGTTTTGCCTTTCTTTGTGATAGAAACCAGCTCTTCTTTGTACAGACCATATTGCACATACATATCCAGCATTGCATTGTAAAGACTGCTTCCTTTATCTTTGTAGAAGGCAGTCATCTCCGCAATAAATGCGCAGGATACCACTGCATCCTTATCGCGAACGAGCTCTCCGATCAGGTAGCCATAGCTTTCCTCTCCGCCACCTATGAAGGTCTGTTTGCCCTGTAGGCTAGTCATCAACTGGCCAATCCATTTAAAGCCTGTAAGGGTGTTGTAGCAGGTAACATTTTTTGCGGCTGCAATGGCATAGATTAAATTAGTAGTTACAATAGTCTTTACAATATACTGGTCACCAGTTAGTTTTCCTTTTTCTTCCCAGGCACTCAACAGGTAATTGATCAATAAACTGCCAGTTTGGTTTCCATTGAGGAGTACAAATTCCCCTTCGTTGTTTTTAACAGCAATACCCACTCTGTCTGCATCAGGATCTGTAGCCAGAACAAGGTCTGCGTCAATTTCCTGTGCTTTTTTAAGCGCCAGTGTGAGTGCTTCTTTTTCCTCAGGGTTTGGATAAACAACAGTAGGAAAATTTCCGTCTGGTGTACTTTGTTCCTCCACAAGCGTCACGTTAGTAAATCCGAATTGCGCCAATGCTTTTGGAACCAGGGTAATCCCTGTACCATGAATAGGAGAGAATACGATCTTAAGGTCTTTCTGACGGGCAATTGCTTCAGGAGATACCGATAATTCGGTTATCTTATCCAGGTACAGCTGGTCTATTTCCTCACCAATCAGTTCTACATTTGCCGCTATTCGGTCAAACTTTACCTCATCAATGCTTTTGATAGCGGCAACTTCGTCCATTACCATGGTATCATCAGGAGCGGTAAACTGACCGCCATCTGTACCATAGGCCTTATAACCGTTATATTCTTTAGGATTATGAGATGCTGTAAGCATCACACCACTGCGGCAGCCCAGTTCACGGATTGCAAAAGACAGCTCAGGGGTTGGTCTCAAAGCTTTAAAAAAGTAAACATGGATGCCATTGGCAGAAAACACATCTGCCGTAATGCCTGCAAAATAATCAGAATTGTTCCTGCTGTCGTGCGCTATGGCTACTTTGATCTGCTCGCCCGGGTATTTCTTTATCAGATAGTTACTTAGGCCCTGAGTAGCTGTACCAATGGTATACTTGTTGATCCTGTTAGAACCTGCACCCATGATACCCCTGAGTCCGCCGGTACCAAACTCCAGACTTCTGTAAAAAGAGTCAGTTAACTCAGTATAGGCTTCTTTATCCAGAAGTTGCTGTATTTCATCTTTAGTTTTCTGGTCATAATTTCCATTAAGCCATTCATTTACGGTGTTCAGGGTGGAGGGTTCTAATTGCATAGTATGTGATCTGTATTTTAATGTTGTATATAGAGAAACAAATTAAATATTGTGAAGTTTTGTTGGGTAATTTTATTTAATTTCACGGCCTAATATAAGTATATAAGCAAACAATTTAAAAAAGACATGAAAATATTAAAGTTTGGAGGAACTTCTGTAGGAAGCCCTGAGCGGATGAAAAAATTGCTGGATATTATAGATCCCGCAGATCAACAAATTGTAGTGTTATCGGCAGTGTCCGGTACAACAAATAGTTTAGTAGAAATTTCAGCCAAACTTTTAAAGGAAGATAAACCGGCCGCGTTAACTTTGATTAACGCATTACATCAAAAATACAATGAGTTTGTAATTGAGCTTTTGCCGGAAGGCGACTTTCGTGAGCAGGGGCAGGAAGTGGTAGACTATCATTTTGCTTTTCTTGAGACACTAGTAAATGACCTTTTTACTCCTGTAGAGGAAAAGGTAGTGCTGGCGCAGGGAGAATTGCTGTCGACCACTTTATACCATATCTACCTGAAGTCTATAGGTGTGCCTTCTGTATTATTGGCTGCCCTTGATTTTATGAAGATTGACGAAGACAATGAGCCTGATGTACCTTTTACTACTGCTCATTTACAGCCGGTGCTGGATCAGCATAAAGACAATAAACTGTTTATTACGCAGGGATTTATCTGCAGAAATAGCTTTGGTGAGGTAGACAACCTGAGACGTGGGGGTAGTGACTATACTGCTTCATTGCTCGGTGCTGCTATACTGGCAGAGGAAGTTCAGATCTGGACAGATATAGACGGGATGCATAACAATGACCCCAGGATAGTAAAAGGCACTAAGCCAATTGCCCAGCTGTCTTTTGATGAGGCGGCCGAACTGGCCTATTTTGGCGCAAAGATCTTACATCCACAGTCGGTATTTCCAGCTCAGAAATATAAGATCCCGGTGAGGTTGCTGAATACGATGGAACCAAAAGCTGCCGGTACCGTTATCTCCAGCGAAAGTGAAAAAGGAAAGATCAAGTCTATCGCTGCCAAGGACGGCATTACCGCGATCAAGATACAGTCGAGCAGAATGCTGTTGGCATATGGTTTCCTGAGAAGGGTATTTGAGATTTTTGAGCGGTATAAGACACCGATTGATATGATCACGACCTCAGAGGTAGCTGTTTCGGTTACGGTGGATGTTACAGATAATCTGGATAAGATCATTGAAGAGCTTCATGCCTTTGGAACCGTAGAGGTGGATACTGACCAATCAATAGTATGTGTGGTAGGAGATTTTAGTGCTGAAAAACATGGCTATGCTGCACGTGTATTGGATGCCATCAAGCACATTCCTATCCGTATGATCTCTTATGGAGGCAGCAATTATAATATTTCTTTGCTGATCAACACGGGGGATAAGACAGAGGCACTTAAAAGTTTACACAACCGATTGTTTGAATAAGAAGCAGTTTAGAATTTCCTTCTTAGCCATAAAAGAATAATAACTATGATAAAAAAGAGTATGAAGAAGATCCTTATCCTTCGGTCGTACTCTTTTTTATCAATCCTGCCCTTTTTGTGATCAACATAATTACCAAAATGGATCAGGCTCAAAATAACAACAAGGACTACAACAAGATATTTAAACATTATGTTTTCTGATAAAGATATTTCTCACTTCGCTAATTTAGAAACGCCCTTCTATTATTACGACCTTGCCTTATTACAAAGTACACTGAGTAATTGTGCAGATGCTGCTAAGTTATATAATTTTCATGTGCACTACGCTATGAAAGCCAATTTCAATTCAAGGGTATTAGAGAAGATCAGGGCGATCGGTTTTGGTGCCGACTGTGTAAGCGGGGGTGAAGTAAGCAAGGCTATTGAATTGGGTTTTGATAAAGCCCAGGTAGTTTTTGCGGGGGTAGGGAAGTCTGACAAGGAAATAAATGATGCTTTGGACCAGGACATTTTCTGTTTCAATGTTGAATCTATCCAGGAACTGGAAGTGATCAATGAATTGGCTGCCGCTAAAGGTAAAAAAGCCAGGGTCGCCATTCGTATCAATCCAAATGTGGATGCGCACACGCATCATAACATCACTACTGGTCTGGACGAAAACAAATTTGGCATCAATTCATGGGATTTGCCACTCTGTGCAGAGACACTAAAGAAAAGTGATCAGCTGGAGTTCATCGGTATCCATTTCCATATTGGTTCACAGATCACAAACCTTGATGTATACAAAAACCTTTGTGTACGTGTAAATGAATTCGCAGAATGGTTTGAAGAGCGTGGCTTTACAGTCAAAGTATTGAATGTAGGTGGAGGATTGGGGATAGATTACCATCATCCTGATGGACAGATCCCTGATTTTCCTGCGTATTTTAAGATATTCAATGAGTTTCTGAATGTAAGGCCCAATCAGGAAGTACATTTCGAACTGGGAAGGGCGCTGGTAGGTCAGTCGGCATCTTTGGTAAGCAAAGTATTGTACGTGAAAAACGGCAAAAAGAAAAACTTCATCGTGCTGGATGCCGGGATGACGGAATTAATGAGGCCTGCACTTTACCAGGCTTATCACAAGATTGAAAATATCTCCAAACCTGCTGTCGCGGATGTGGTTAAATATGACGTGGTAGGGCCGATCTGCGAAAGCACTGATTGTTTTGGTAAAGAGGTAGAGCTGCCTGAAACTTTCAGAAATGACCTGATCGCTTTAAGAAGTGCGGGAGCCTATGGAGAAGTGATGGCATCACATTATAATCTGAGAAACGAGATCAGGGGAGTTTATTCTGAAGACTAAATAGGGTTAAAGTACATACCCCATCGTAATCTTTGTGCCAACTTTATTGTTGACACCCAATTCAAAGTTCATAGAGAACTTCTTGTATTGATGAAAATAATTGATAGTAATTGCCTGATCAAGAATTTCTGTGTCTAGTTCAAAAAGACTTTTGTCGGCAGATTCTAGAAAGCTATCCTTAAGTCCATATGTGTACCCTACAAAATACCTAAAAGCGTGTTTTGTTTCAGGATCATTTTTATTACTCCATATGATTTCAGTGGATAATCCGGTAGTCCAGACATTTATCAAATCTGACACTCCATTTTTATAGTACTGAGCTGCATTGCGATAAATTTCTTTTCTGAATTTTGCATAGTTACCCAGTTCTTTGCTAAATGAATTCTCCCAGTTAATGATCCGAAAATCAGTATTTCCTTTTTGAGAGGTAAAATGATAGCCAATGGATGTTTTCAATCCTACACCTCCGGTAGACATTTTGAATGAAGGCACTAATTGTTTATTGCTAGGTATTGAATCGTAAGACAATTCATCATAAGATGCGGATCCATAATACCCCATCAGACCGTAAGCAAAGTTAATTGATTTATAGGTATGGGCACGGTTTATATTGATCATTCCTGCTGAATATCTTACAGATTTTCCAGGTGACATTGACAATGCAATGCCTCCTGAAGCATATGTCAGGGAACGAGTAGAATCAATAACCATTGGTTTAGGCTGGTAACTCATATTAGTTCCTAAAGCAGCAGGAAGAAGATAACTTTTACAGGAACTCTGAAATAGTGTAACAACAAGTAGTAAAGGTAAAATGGAGCGCGTATAATTTTTCATTCAATATTTAGCTTAATTTCAAGATACATTATTCATCAAAAAAGTCGGCAAGACCACCCAAATAATATTCGTTTATTCCCGCTGTAAACTCTTCATAATCTGTTTCCGGGATATTGGTCTGTACAAATTCAACTGATGTGCCTTTTTTATCCTCATGGAGCTTTATAGTGACGATTGAGGGTTCATTCTCTTCCCCGAAATACCATTGCTGCACTATTTTCTTACCATATTCAAACTCCAGGTTCTTTCCAGAGATGTCACCGTCCCAAAAGGAAAATTCAGTACCTGGCTCTTCAGTAAATTCCACTTCTGCACCGGTCCATAACTTGATGCTCTGTTCTTTCGTCATTGCCAGGTATACTTCTTCAGGAGGAGCAGGGATGTAGGTGTATTTTTTATATGTTTTCATGATTATTATCTTTTTTTTCAGTGAATAAACTTCCCCTGTTATTTAAAAGCATTGATACCGGTCACATCCATACCTGTTATCAACAGGTGTATATCATGAGTTCCTTCATAAGTAACCACAGATTCGAGGTTCATCATGTGCCTCATAATAGAATACTCGCCGGTAATCCCCATACCACCAAGCATCTGTCTTGCATTTCTTGCGATGTCTAAAGCAATCTCCACGCTGTTTCTCTTAGCCATAGATATCTGTTCTGATGTTGCCCTGTTTTCGCTTTTGAGTACACCAAGCCTCCACACTAGCAACTGACCTTTGGTGATTTCTGTGATCATCTCGGCAAGTTTCTTTTGCTGTAACTGAAAGCCGCCTATTGGCTTGCCAAACTGAACACGCTCTTTTGAGTACCTCAATGCAGTATCATAACAGTCCATCGCCGCACCCAATGCACCCCAGGCTATGCCATATCGCGCCTGGTTAAGGCAGCCTAATGGTCCTTTTAATCCGGAGATCTCTGGAAACACATTTTCTGTAGGAACCGCTACATTGTCAAAGACCAGTTCACCGGTAGCCGAAGCCCTTAAGCTCCATTTGCCGTGTGTTTCTGGTGTGGTAAACCCTTTCATGCCCCGCTCTACTACCATTCCCCTTATTTTTCCGGCCTCATCTTTGGCCCATACTACTGCGATATCGGCAAACGGGGCATTGGAGATCCACATTTTTGCCCCATTCAGTATATAGTGACTGCCATTGTCTTTGATATTGGTAACCATGCCGCCAGGATTAGAGCCATGATCAGGCTCGGTCAATCCAAAGCATCCCATCAATTCACCGGTAGCAAGTTTAGGCAGGTATTTTTTGCGCTGTTCCTCACTGCCATAGGCAAAAATAGGATACATAACCAATGAGCCCTGCACAGAGGCAGTTGATCTGATCCCTGAGTCACCACGCTCAATTTCCTGCATAATGATCCCATAAGCTGTATAATCAAGCCCTGCTCCGCCATATTCAACAGGAATAGTGGGGCCAAAAGCACCAATTTCTCCAAGCCCTTTTATTAGATGCTTTGGAAACTCTGCCCGCTGTGCAAAATCTTCAATCACCGGACTTACCTCTTTTTTCACCCAGTCGCGGGTAGAAGAACGGATCAATTTGTGTTCTTCAGAAAGCAAATCGTCTATTAAATAATAATCAGGAGCTTCGTAGAGGTCTTTTTTGGCAGATTTATTCATTGTTTACACTATATTTGGTTAGCAAAACGGTAATTGTGTCCAAAGTTACTAAATTCAGAGTAGGGCGCGCTAATACCAACCAAAATATAATACAGATGAGCCTTGTCCATAATACTATTCAAACCGTAGCCCTCCGTGATGTAAAGTGCTATGCCTATCATGGTTATTATCCTGAAGAGCAATTGACAGGTATATATTTTAGTGTAGATGTGACTGTAACTTTTGAATCCGATGACGATACAGAGAACCTTCAGCGTACGGTAAACTACGAAATACTCAACAACATTATTCTTGAAGAAATGAAGCATGCGCGCAAAATGCTGGAAACTGTAGTAAAAAGTATCCTGGATAAAGTGCTGTCCACCTATCCCTTTTTGTTAAGCATAGAAGTAGGAATTAAAAAACTAAATCCACCTATGCCGGGCCAGATTGGTCATTCTTTTGTACAACTTTCTTACCAGACACCAAATAACCAGGCATAAAAACCAATACCAAACTAAAAATGGAGTACACAAAAATTACCGAAGACCTTTTAAGTCAAATAAAAGCGGCTGTAGGGCCGGCAAATGTTTTTACTGATAAGGAATCTCTTGATAATTATTCGCACGATGAAACAGAAGACCTCAGGTACTATCCTGAAGTAGTAGTAAAACCCACTGATCCTGAAGGTATTGCTGCATTACTAAAAATATGTAATCAACATCATATTCCCGTTACTCCACGTGGGGGTGGTACCGGACTTAGCGGAGCTGCCCTGCCAATTTATGGTGGTGTATTGCTGTCTATGGAAAAGTTTAAAGACATTATCGATATCGATACTGAAAATCTGCAGGCTACGGTAGAGCCAGGTGTAATCACCGAAGCGTTTATCAATGCAGTAGGAGAAAAGGGCTTGTTGTATCCGGTCGACCCATCCAGCAAAGGTTCCTGCTTCATAGGCGGCAACGTAGCCCATGGATCTGGCGGACCAAGGGTGGTTAAATATGGTACTATTCGGGAATATATACTGAATCTGGAGGTGGTATTGCCAACCGGTGAAATCATCTGGACAGGGGCGAATACCTTGAAGTATGCATCCGGATATAACCTCACCCAAATGATGATAGGATCTGAAGGAACGCTGGCTGTAGTTACCAAAATAGTTACCAAGCTTATCCCTAAATCCAGTCATAGTGTGTTGATGCTGGGGTCTTTTCCTGAAAACGAAAAAGCCTGCGCTGCAGTTTCTGCAATATTCAGAGCCGGTATTACACCGAGTGCCCTGGAGTTTATGGAGCGAAAAGGAGTGGAGTGGGTCATAAAATTTGACGACATCAAATTTGACCTTAAAGATGATGCAAATGCGTTTCTGTTAATAGAATTTGATGGTGATGATCTCGATACGATATTCAAAGACTGTGAAAAGGTAAATATGGTACTGGAAGAATTTGATTGCTCGGATGTGCTGTTTGCCGATTCTGCGCAGCAAAAAGAGGATCTATGGCGTATGAGGCGTACCATGGCAGAATCTGTAAAGTCAAACTCTGTATATAAAGAGGAAGATACGGTGGTACCAAGGGCTGCATTGCCGAAACTCATCAATGGGATTAAAGAAATCGGCTCCCGCTATGGTTTTGAAAGCGTATGCTATGGGCATGCAGGCGACGGCAACCTTCACATTAACATCATAAAAGCCGGCATGAGCGATGAAGACTGGAAAAACAAACTTAAAGCAGGCATCACTGAAGTCTTTGAGCTAACGACTGCATTGGGAGGTACGATTTCCGGGGAACATGGAATAGGTTTGGTTCAAAAGGAATTTATGCCTGTTAAGTACAGCGAAATACACCTGGACCTTATGCGTGGCATTAAAAAAGTGTTTGATCCAAATGGAATTCTGAATCCCGGAAAAATATTTTAGTTATTGTCCAACTGTTCAAACACAACCATTTTGGTTCTTTCGTCCTGAGGTATGGAAGTTGAAACATTATTTATGTAGTCAAAGGCAACACAAACAGTTTTGCATTTGCTGCAAATTATCTCGTCTCCATTTTTAATTTTTACAATCAGGTATTCAAGATCAAAACTACTCTTGCCAATCCTGGAAGTACGGACATAGATACTAATTTTATCCTCCGGTAAAATAGGAGCAATATAGTCAACACAGGCTTTAGCGATAATCACACCATTCTTTTTCCAGTCCCAATTTACCGCCTGCGCCCAGTATTTCGTGCGGGCTATTTCCATGTAAGTAAAATAAACCGCATTGTTTACATGGCCCAGCATATCAAAATCTGCAAAACGCGTTTCAACGGTAGTTTTATACTTGAAACTGTCTAAAAGGCTAGCGTAATCTGACTTTTTGTCTTCTATTTTTACTTTACTACGCCATAATGTCTTAAATATCATGATATTTCGTGTTGGTATGAGAGTTGAATAGGTGGTTAGTATAAAATAAACATTAAAAAATAAAGGAGAACATAACCATGACACTCGTAAAATTTAACAACAGAACCAGGAACACAGCACCTTACTTTAACAACGTATTTGACTCTTTGTTTAGCGAAGCGATAAATAAAAACTTAACGGTCAACAAAGTACCGGGTGTAAACATCCTGGAGACAGAAGCTGATTATAAGATTGAGCTTGCTGCGCCAGGGTTAACTAAAGAAGATTTTCAGATCAATTTAAAGAAAGATACGCTTTCTGTATGGGCGGAGAAAAAAGCAGGCGAAACCGATGAGAAAAAAGATTACACCAGAAAAGAGTTTGACTATTTCTCTTTCGCCAGATCGTTTGTACTGCCGGATAGCGTAGATGCAGAGCACATCAGTGCTGAATATGTGAACGGGATTTTGAACATCACGATTGGGAAAGATGTAGCTAAAGCACAGGAAAAAGAAATTAAAGTTTCATAGTTAGAGTTTGGTTTAAGAGGTAGGGGTATATCGAAAGGTATGCCCTTATTTTTTTTCAATAGTTTCCGGGTCTTCCGTTATCGGAAGCGAGAGTGTGATCAGGCATCTTTCATCTTCGCAGTTTTCATAATGAAACTTGATGCTGCTTCCGCATAGATTTTTATAGTTATCCCCATATTCCTCCAGATCGGAAATAAGTGTTTCATCAGCCTTTTTGCCATAGCTCATCTCTAAGAAAAGTGCTGTTTCTTCTATCAAGATGATTATTTGAAGGTCTACCAATGCGTATGCCGGCAATTTACAAAACAGTTCTACGATGTTAATCAAAGCCAAAGGGGCCAGGTACTTATTTTCTGCATCGCCTTGTATGCTTAGTTTTACCTCCAGATTGTTATTGGTCTTGTTTAGCGCGATAAAATGAACAAAGCTGCACAGCGCCTCAAGTTCCACGGCCACAGGTGTTTGCTTTTGCTTTCCTCTATAAAGCCTATACCTTAGCAGGTCTGAAAAGGTAAGGATGGCCTCGGGCGTGGCGGGATCATCTATCGTTGATGCCTGTTTCAATTGCCCTAAGGAACGCATCATGAAATCGGGACTGATATTCGTTTTTAGCAGATCCAGCTTTACCTGGATTATTTCCTTTTTCTCTTTCTCCAGTTCCACGAAAGTATCATTCTCTTCGTTCTTTTCCATAAAGAAAAGCATCATCGAAAACAAGAGAAAATTTATCAGATAGCCTCCCAAATTGTGTATATACTGATCCCAAAATAACATTTTTGGCTGGTCATATCCATTCCCATATGTAAGGTGAACAAATGTATTGTGGTAAATAACATCCAGGGCCGTGAGCAATAGATAACTCCCTACTACCAATGTCCAGAACAAAAAATTCTTATTCCTTTTGAAATAGTATGGGATCAAAAACAGACAGTATATATAATAAAAGGTAGCTATCAGTAAATTGTCCAGTACAAAGTGGTTCCATATAACAGAAGGTGTTATAGGAACACCAACGCTCAGAAATGTACCAAAGATCAATACCCATAGCCAATACCCAACATGGGCTACCCAGCGATACTTGGTGAAATATACCCATCGGTTCTTTTTATTGATCTCTAACTGTACAAAAACACTCATCGTTTAAAAATTAATAAAAAGGTCTACCTCAAACCGGTCCTTTGCATTGGTTAGTTTCAGTGTATGTCGCCTGGGATACAATATCTCCAGTCTGCGTTTTACATTTTTCAGGCCTATACCGCCTTTGTATTCAATAATGGCTTGTCCTACGGCCTCAAATGGTTTACTGTTTTGCAGCTTAAAATGCATAGAATTTGCCTTGATCACAATATCCATGGCTATCCATGACTTCCCAAAACTAGATTTTGTACCATGCTTGAAAGCATTCTCGAGAAAATTGACAAGCAATAAAGGAGCAATCATATGGTGTTGCGGATCTCCGGTAATGCGCACATCTATACTGCACCGGTCTTCTTTGTGTCTCAGCTTTTCGAGCGAGATATAACTTTCGGTAAACTTAAATTCGTTTGCCAGCGGCACCAGATCCGCTTTACATTCGTATAGCATATAGTGCAACAGCGATTCAAGTCGCTCAATGATCACTTTTGTTTGTTCGGATTTCTTTAAGCTCAGCGCATAGATATTGTTCAGCGTATTGAACAGAAAATGGGGGTTGATCTGCGTTTTAAGAAAACTACTTTCTAATGCTATTTTCTGTGTTTTATAATGTTCCAGTTGCTTTATTTCTTTTTGCTGATCATAGATATCCACAAAATAGTAGAAGGCAAGAAAAGTAGAGAACAATAAAATAAAGCTCGAAATATTGGAAAGTGCAAGGGTGCCAAACTCAAAGTTTGTCTTTGTTGCTGATGCCGGTAAATCTATGATCACCAGTTTTATCAGTGATATTTGTAACAGGAAGGTAAGCAGTAAAAGTCCGGCCAGTGAGGTCCAGTATAGGTATTTTTTACCTATCCGGTGATAGGGCATCACCACAAACTGAAAGGTATAGCACATACCAATCATAATCGCAACTTTCATGGAAAATACGCTATAAGATATACTAGTTGGAATTTTTGGGTTCTTAAAATAACCCAAACTGTTCATCTGATAATAGAAAGTATATATTAAAACCATCCAAAACAGCAGGTGCAATACCCATCTGTATTGTTTAAGCGAAATTTGGTATGGCGATGAGAGATTTGTCATTCATGTCAGGCAGTACAAATCTATTATTAATTCTCAAATTAATAAATATATCGGGGTTTTTTAACAGATTACAATAGCTTATCTATCGACATCCAGATAATCCTTATACTGGAGATGATCACGATGACCGCAACACCTATAAACATTTTTTTGATTGGCAGTTTACCTACCAGACGTGCGGCTATAGGAGCAGCCAATACACCACCCGCAATTAGCCCAATGATAGATTGCCAGTGGCTAACGCCCAGAATAAAGAAGAAGGTAATGGCACTAGCCATGGTCACAAAAAACTCTGTCAGGCTGACAGAGCCTATCACATACTTTGGTGTACGTCCTTTAGAAATCAGGGTAGAGGTTACCAAAGGCCCCCAGCCACCGCCACCAAAGGAATCTAAAAAGCCTCCGGCACCAGCCAACCAGCCTGCATGCTTTACTTTTTGTGGCTTGGCTTTTTCCTTAAAAGCATTTAAAAGTATCCTGATACCGAGTAGAAGCGTATATATGGAAATCACCGGTCTGATCCATGTTGAAAACGCGTCACCAGCATATCCCAGCAAAATAGCTCCGGCTATGGCTCCGAGTACACCAGGGATTAACAGCGTTTTGAACAGTTTCATATTTACATTACCAAACCGATAGTGGCTAAAACCAGATGCACCGCTGGAGAACATTTCGGCTGTATGGATACTCCCGGATATTACGGCCGGATTTAATCCTCCGGACAGCAATAGGGTAGTGGAGACCACACCATAGCCCATGCCCAACGCTCCGTCTACCATCTGGGCCAAAAAGCCAACAACCAGCATCCATAAGAACTTCTCGTCCATCTGGGTATACATTTCCTTACCAAAGACAACAACAGATTCAAAAGTTAAATGTGAATAGATTGCGTAGCCAATAAACAACGCAGCCAGGATGATCAGGCATATATATGCAACCTTTTTCCATTTCTTTTCCTGAGTTCTATTAATTTTTACGCTTACCTGATTTTCCTGGATACTCATTATTTTGTCGCCATATATTAAGTCTATCGAAATAGTCGACAATATTAGCGTAACTTTCTGAATAAACCAAAATTTCTTATTAAATTCTATTCATTAAAAAGCGTGTTCTCTTCTGGAACCTGATGAAAAGCAGGACTGAAGCTGTTAGTAAGCCGAAGGTAAGTCCATACCAGATACCATAAACACCCAGTCCCAGCGTGATGCCAAGTAAATATCCCAGCGGGATGCCGATAATCCAATAGGCTACGAAAGTGATCAGAGTGGGGATATTTACATCCCCGACACCCCTCAAGATGCCAAGTCCTACAACCTGTGTGCCGTCAAATAATTGAAAGAACCCGGCAATGATCAGTAATTGGGCAGCAATGCTGATCACGGCCTGATCTTCCGTATATAGGTAAGGAAGGATATTATGTGCGCAAATAAACAAAAGGGCTGTCACAATCATGAACATCAAAACGATATGGTAGCTAGCTATTGCCGAATGTCTAAGGTCGGTGAAATTCCTCATCCCTATGTTATTTCCGGTCTTTATAGTAGCGGCTGAAGCAATACCACTAGACATCATGTAGGTCACAGCAGCGAGGTTTATGGCTACCTGATGAGCCGCCTGTTCTACAGCACCAATTGTGCCGATCAATATAGCCGCGCCACTAAATGCACTGATTTCGAAAGAGTATTGTAGGGCTACCGGCGCGCCGATCCTGAGGATTTTAACGGTCCGCACCTTATCTATAAACAGCAGCTTTAACTTCGTGATGTAGACTTTAAACAGCTTACTCTTTAATACATAAACAGCCATTACCACAGCCATCAGACTTCTGTCTATCAGGGTACTTAAGCCCACACCCTTTACACCCATCGGGCTGATGCCAAACATCCCTTTAACGAAGATGATCCCCAGGATAATATTGAGCAGGTTGCCCCATATGGAAACGTACATAGCCTGTTTAGTAAAACCCAATCCTTCGGTAAACTGCTTGAAAGTCTGAAATATCATCAGAGGAATGATGGAAATGCCCAGATAGGTGAGGTATGGTTTGGCATAAGCCACCACTTCCTCTGACTGCCCAATATGGTCTATAACCAGCAGGGTACCAATCTGCACAAAACCGTACAAAAGTAAGGAGGCAAAAAAGTTAATTATGAGGCTGTTGGACAATAATCTGCCACATTCCTCATAGTTTTTACGGCCATTTTCCTGCGCAATGAGTGGCGTTAATCCATAAGAGATGCCCAGTCCAAGAACCATAATCAGCATGAAAATACTGTTGACCAATGACACGGCAGCAAGTTGCATAGTGCCGGCAAAATGGCCCACTATAACGCTATCTGCCAGCAACACCAGTGTATGGCCCAGCTGGGATACTACAATGGGCATTGCCAATAGCAGGTTGTCTTTATAATATGCTTTATATTTATTGTATACAGTACTCAACATTCCGGCAAAATTCGGGTATTTTGTGATGAGTTATGTTATATAATCATCACATTATTGTCCAACTAGGCGGTGACGTAGTATTCCTCTTTTTCTGAAGTGACAGGTTTGATCACACCACTTAAAATGAGGTTTACAATAATTTTCTGCGCCTGTCTGTAAGAGCTTCTGGTTAGTTTACTAAACTGTTTGAGTGTAATTCTGCCTTCGAGCTGCAGGTATTCAAATAGTTTTTTCTCTTGGTCTGTATAAGTGATCAATGTGCCTGTCATCTCTGCACTCCTTTTTATCACATCTACGATGATCTTACTTGCCAGAATGCTTTTATCATTTACCCGGTAATACGCCCACCATTTCTTATGTTCATCAAGTGCATAATGCGGCTTGGTATCACTTGCAGCAATTTTGACAATCAATACCAGCTTATCGTCCACATATATTTCTTCAAATTCCGGTTCAATAGCCGGTTTACAAAACTGATGGGCAGATTTGGTAATCATGTAGCGCTCTTCGTCTTCCGATTTTACCCCCTTAATGCTACCATCATCCGCTACGCCGATCAGTAGCTGCCCACCTTTATTATTTGCAAATGCCACCAGGCTTTTTGCAATCTTTTCATTACTGGTAATCGTTTTTTTGAAATCCAGTGTAGTTCCTTCGCCCTGTAAAATGAGTTTTCTGATATTCATTCTGATTTTCTTAAGCCAATTAATAAGCTATACGTGGTTGTTCTCCCTGGTGTAAATTCCTGATATACACCTCGTTCATTACCGTGGCACAAACCTCTCCTGATGGATCGGTAATTTCCATGGGGTAGGCCTTTACGAATTTCCCGGAGGTATTGAGTGCGGTAATGGCGTCATTTAGCATCTCATCGGTAATGACTATGGTAAAATAAAGCGTGCTGCGCCCGGGTTTTAAGTATTGAATAGAAGCGCTTTTGAGCCAAACGCGTACTTTAAATCCCTGCCGCTGAAGCAGCTGATCGAACAAAATTGCATAAAAAGGATCTGTAGCAGCATAAATAGTGCCTCCGAAAATAGAACCATTATAGTTTTTATTGAACAGGCTCTTGTTAATCTTTACATCAACACCTCTAAATCCTTTATGGAATTTTTTGATCCATATGCGCTGAAATAACAGGGGAGGATAAAAACACAAGCCCCATTTAAGGGTATTTTCTGAGACGACCATGATGCTTAAATATCAGAATTTTATTGAATTTATGCATTAGCATTAAATATTTTTTTAGTATTTAATGTATTTGTTATTAAAATGCTTCAACAAAAATCCGATTGATCTTATTTCTCGTTTATGAGTTTAACAAAGCAAAATCTAAAACAACAAAACATTAAATTATGAAAAAGCAATTTTTAAGTTTAGCATCAGCAGCAGTATTGGTAGCTTTTATGTCGGCCTGCGGTTCATCTGACAAATCTGGCTCAATGGGTGACAGTACGGTGGTTGATACCAGCATGGTAATGGCTGATACGAGCACAGTAGCTGAAGAAGGTGTAATGGTTGGGGGTGCCTTGATGGTTCCTTCTAAAAACATCGTGGAAAATGCAATGGGATCAAGTGAACACACTACACTGGTAGCTGCAGTTAAAGCCGCTGGTTTGGCAGAGACCCTGAGCGGAACCGGACCATTTACAGTATTTGCGCCTACAAATGCCGCTTTTGATAAACTACCTGCCGGGACGGTAGATAATTTACTAAAACCAGAAATGAAAAATGACCTGACTAAAGTATTGACATACCATGTTGTTTCAGGAAGCTACAAATCAACAGATTTGAAAGACGGAATGGAATTGACCACTGTACAGGGAGGTAAGATCAAACTAGCACAAAAAGACGGCGCATGGTGGGTAAATGGTGCTAAAATCACTACAGCTGATGTAATTTCAAGCAATGGGGCAACTTATGTTATTGACAGCGTACTGATGCCCAAGTAAATATCTGTTAAAATTAATTAATTTTTTCTAAAAAGACCTTTCTGATAAAACAGAAGGGTCTTTTTAGTTTTATTACTACGTTAAGTTTGGCCTGGTAATATCAAGTTTTCAAAAATTGAAAAAACTATTATCATGTTCTGTTGTTCAACAAATTAGATAATTAAATCCATCCTTATGAAAAAATTAATTTTAAGTCTTGCTTTTGCAGGCGCGATAATGGTAGCCACAACAGCATGCAATTCGACGAAAAACGCTTCAGATTCTACTGATAGCGTAGGAACTGATACCACTATGGTACCGGTAGATACTACAGTTGCGGATACTACGGTGCTACCTGTAGATACCACTGTCGTACCACCCGACACCATTCAGTAAGCTAATTTAGATGTGCCCTGTTGAATAACAAGGCACATCTGTTTTTCAGTCTTTACGCTCTTTTTTTGTTCTTTTTTTTGAAATGCTTTCTCAGAAGTAAATTTGTTTGTACTTTCAGCTACCAAACAAAAACTGCATGAGCAATACCAACCAAAAAGGAAATGTTTTCTTTTTAATTCTTGTAGCCTCATTAGGCTATTTCGTAGATATTTACGACCTACTTTTATTTCTGATCATTAAAAACAAAAGCCTGGGCGGACTTGGCGTTCCTGCCGAAAAGATTACCGAGACGGGACTCTATCTGATGAACTGGCAGATGGCCGGATTGCTGATAGGGGGTATATTATGGGGTATTATAGGCGATAAAAAAGGTCGGCTTTCCGTGCTTTTCGGCTCTATTATTATGTATTCTGTGGCCAATATTGCCAATGGTTTTGTGACCACAATCCCTATGTATGCCGCACTGAGATTTATTGCCGGAATCGGTTTGGCAGGGGAGCTTGGAGCAGGTATCACGCTGGTTAGCGAGAGTATGAGTAAAGAAAAACGGGGCTATGGAACTATGCTGGTGGCAGGAATAGGACTGATGGGTGCTGTGGCAGCGTATATAGTTGGAGATCTTTTTGAATGGCGGACTGCATTTTTTGTAGGGGGTGGTCTGGGCATATTGTTATTGCTTTTGCGGTTTGGGGTTTTTGAGTCGGGTATGTTTGAAAAGATGAATAAAAAAGAGGTGGTAAAAGGTAATTTCTTAATGCTATTTCAGAGAAAGCGCTTTTTTAAATACTTAAATTGTATACTGATTGCAGTCCCGCTTTGGTTTGTGGTAGGTATTCTGGTAGGTATCGCACCAGAATTTGGCAAGGCATTAGGCGCTGTAGAGGTACTGGACAATGGTAAAGGGGTCATGTTTACCTATATTGGAATATCTTTGGGTGATTTCCTGAGTGGCGCGCTGAGCCAGATTTTTAAAACACGTAAAAAGATTGTCTATATATTTCTCACACTCACATTTGCTGCCATGTTGGTTTATTTGCTGAATACTGGCTGGACAGCCAATGGCTTCTATATTCTATGCCTGTTTTTCGGTTTATTTACCGGCTACTGGGTAGTTTTTGTTACCATTGCAGCGGAACAGTTCGGCACCAATCTTCGTGCTACCGTAACTACCAGTGTGCCTAATATGGTAAGAGGTTCACTGATCCTGGTTACACTGCTTTTTCAATGGTTGCTTGGTTATATCGGCATCATCAATGCAGCATTGTGCATCGCTGTGCTAACAATAACCCTGGCATACATCGCCTTGTACAATCTGGATGAAACTTATGGCCGTGACCTTAACTTCATAGAAGAATAGTGTCAAAAAAATGTACTATCTGCAAATATAAACCCTATTGCGCTGGCATTAAGGTTAACTTTGAGCCTAGTTTAATAATGAAATGGGGTTTAAAGAAAAAGTAGCAGCAGCATACCAGCTCATTCAGGATCAGATTTGTGAAGGATTGGAGCAAGCGGACGGGAAAGCAAAATTTGAACAGGAACTGTGGGACAGAAAAGGCGGAGGCGGAGGCCGTACCCGGATCATGCAACATGGGAATGTGATTGAAAAGGGTGGAGTAAACTTTTCTGCCGTTCATGGTAAATTGCCGGAGGCTGTTAAAAAAGCTTTTAATGTAGAAAGTGATGATTTTTTTGCCACTGGGGTTTCTATTGTAATGCATCCGGGCAATCCCTTTGTGCCGATCATACACATGAATATCCGATATTTTGAGATGGACGAGCAGACAAGGTGGTTTGGGGGTGGAATTGACTTGACACCACATTTTATAATCGATACCGATGTGCGCTATTTTCATCATTTGTTGAAGCAGACTTGTGACAGCTTTGATGCATCCTTTTACCCTAAATTTAAAGCCCATGCTGATGATTATTTTTATATCAGGCACAGAGAGGAAACACGGGGGGTAGGCGGCATATTTTACGACAGGTTAAAACCTGAAACATGCGGTCTTTCATTTGATGAAATCCTGGATTTTTCCGTTGCTGTAGGCAATACTTTTATCCCGGCCTATACAGAGTTGATAGACAGGAACAGGGACGCGGAATATACTGAAAGAGAGCAGGAATGGCAGTATCTGCGCAGGAGCAGGTATGCAGAATTCAACCTGGTATATGATGCGGGCACTAAATTCGGACTCGAAACAAATGGCAGAATCGAATCCATCCTGATGAGCCTGCCCCCAATGGCCAAATGGGTATACAACCACAAGACTGTTCCTGGCAGCGCAGAATCTTATACTTTGAGCATGCTGAAAAAGGGCATTCAATGGGCATGATAATCGCCTAAAATTTACGTTTAAAATTTTTCCACAATACCTTGTTATGGCTGTTTTTTTATTAGCTTCGCAAGGTTATAAGAATACCACATTTTAAATCGTTCTTAAGGAACATTAATATTTTATGGCAGAAGATTTAGAAAATCAAGAAAACGACAAAATAATCAGGATTGATATTGATGAGCAAATGAGGTCGGCCTACATCGATTATTCGATGTCGGTAATTGTATCAAGGGCTTTGCCTGACGTACGCGACGGATTAAAACCTGTACACCGCAGGGTGCTCTATGGGATGCTCGACTTAGGACTTACAAACAATAAACCTTATAAAAAATCAGCACGTATTGTAGGAGAGGTATTAGGAAAGTACCACCCGCATGGTGATGCGTCTGTTTATAATACCATGGTAAGGATGGCCCAGGAATGGAGTCTACGTTACCTAATGGTAGAAGGCCAGGGAAACTTTGGCTCTATAGACGGTGATTCTCCTGCTGCGATGCGTTATACTGAGGCACGCTTCCAGAAGATCGCAGAGGATATGCTGGCGGATATTAACAAAGATACAGTTGATTTTCAGCTGAACTTTGATGATTCCCTGACTGAACCTACCGTACTTCCTTCTAAAGTACCAAACCTATTGATCAACGGTTCTTCTGGTATTGCAGTGGGTATGGCGACAAATATGCCACCACACAACATTACCGAGGTGATCAACGCGACTATCGCATATATTGACAACAATGAGGTAACGATACCCGAATTGATGAAGCACGTAAAGGCTCCTGATTTTCCTACCGGAGCCATCATCTATGGTTATGCTGGTGTTCAGGAAGCGTTTGAAACTGGCAGGGGCAGGATTGTAATGCGCGCTAAAGCGGAGATCGATATATTAAAGGACCGTGAGGTAATCATTGTGACCGAAATACCTTATCAGGTAAATAAGGCGATGATGATCGAGCGCACAGCTGAACTGGTAGGTGAGAAAAAGATTGAAGGTATCTCAAACATAAAGGATGAGTCTAATAAAGACGGTATCCGTATTGTATATGAAATAAAACGCGATGCAAATGCATCTATCGTATTAAATAACCTGTTCAAACAAACTGCGCTTCAGACTTCCTTTAGTGTAAATAACATTGCGCTGGTAGCAGGAAGACCTCAAATGCTGAACTTGAAAGACCTGATCCGGTATTTCGTAGAACACAGGCATGAGGTGGTAATCCGCAGAACCAAGTTTGAACTAGCTGAAGCAAAGAAACGGGCACATATTTTAGAGGGTTTACTGATTGCACTTGATCACCTGGATGAGGTAATCAAATTGATCCGTGGATCTGATACTCCTGAAGAAGCCAGAACAGGCTTGATGGAGCAGTTTGGTTTGAGTGATATTCAGGCCAGAGCGATTCTTGATATGACCTTGCGCAGGTTGACAGGACTTGAGCGTGATAAGATCAAAGATGAATACAATGAATTGATGAAAACCATTGAATACCTGCAGTCTATTTTGGACGATGAAGGTAAACGTATGCAGATCATCAAGGACGAGCTGACCGAAATGATGGAGAAATACGGCGATGAGCGTAGGACTAAAATCGTTCATTCGGCAGAAGACATGAGTATGGAAGACTTTATTGAGGACGAAGACGTGGTCATCACGATTTCTCATGAAGGCTATATCAAACGCACAGCTGCTACAGAATACCGTACTCAGGGCAGGGGTGGAAAGGGCTCTAAAGGAAGTGATTCAAGAAATGAAGATTTTATTGAACATATGCTGATCGCTTCCAACCACAATTACATGTTATTCTTTACCGAAGCAGGCCGCTGCTTCTGGTTAAGGGTTTACGAAATTCCGGAAGGAACCAGACTGAGCAAAGGAAGAGCAATCCAAAACATCATCAATATTCCGAAGGAAGAGAAAATCAAAGCCTTTATTAAGGTAAAAAACCTGAAAGATCAGGAGTATCTGGAAAACAATTATATTGTGATGTGTACCAAAAAAGGAACAATTAAGAAAACTTCTTTGGAGGCATACTCAAGACCTAGGGTCAATGGTATCAATGCAATCAATATCAATGAGGGTGATCAGCTGATTGAAGCAACATTAACCACGGGATCTAGTGAAATTGTGATGGCCCTGCGTTCTGGAAGAGCGATCAGGTTTAACGAAGAGAAAGTGAGACCAATGGGCAGAACGGCTACAGGAGTACGTGGTGTAACACTGGCCCATGATAAAGACGAAGTAGTTGGCATGATTGCTGTAGATGATCCGGGGGCTACCGTATTGGTAGTTTCAGAAAAAGGTTACGGCAAACGTACTGATATCGAAGATTATCGCGTTACTAACAGAGGAGGAAAGGGTGTTAAGACCATTAATGTTACTGAAAAAACCGGAAATCTGGTAGCAATAAAGAATGTTACCGATGCAGATGATCTGATGATCATTAATAAATCGGGCATTGTAATCAGAATTGTAGTAAGTGAATTGAGGGTAATGGGTAGAGCCACACAAGGTGTACGTTTGATAAACCTTAAAGGTAACGATGCAATTGCTTCAGTGGCTAAAATAGAGCATGATGAAGACGAAGTGGACGATACCGCTGATGTTGTTGTAAAAGACATCGTAGAGGAATTACCTGTCGAAGCCGAAGAGCTGGAAGATGAGGTCGCTGAAGATGAAACCGAAGAAGAGGAAGGTTCTGATGAAGACGATAATGAAGAAGAAAATTAATTGTTAAATCATATTATAAAAAAATGAAAAAGATACTTTTTAGTTTATTGTTATTGGGTGTTGTCTCATTTGCAAATGCTCAAAGGAATGAGATTATTGAGGCCCAGAAGAAATGGAACCTTTTGGCATTAGGCAAGGATAAGACGCTTGCAGAGAATTTAAAGACGCTTAACGAAGGCTTGGCACATACAAGCAAAGCTATTGTTAATGAAAAAACAAAAGATCAGTTAGAATCCTGGTTATACAGAGCGTTATTTGCTTCCAGGATCGCATTAGTAGACTCTTTAGATTTGGCTAATTCAATTGCAAATCAGAAAATAGCAGAGGAAGCTATTGAAAAGGCAAAGACGCTTGATAAAAAAGGCGCTGAAAAGGAAAACATTGAGAACGCTTTTCTAAATGTAGAATCAGCAGTTAGAAATCGTGGTATTTTTGCATATAATAAGAAAGACTTTTTAGGTGCTTTTAATGCTTTTTCTGAGGTAACAAAAAGAAACCCTACGGATACAGGTATGTATGTAAATGCAGGTGTTGCCGCAAAAGAGATTCAGAAATATCCAGAAGCGATCAGTGCATTCAAAAAAGCTATTGAATTGGGATATCCAGATCATAAAATCCTTTTTATGGATATCGTAACCACTACGTTTTCTAAGTTGAAAGATACTACCGCAGGTATGGTGTTATTGGAAGAAGGTGCTGTTAAATACCCGGATGAATCTTATTTTGTAGGTCTTCAAACTGACCTTTATATTAAGAAAGGTGATATCGCAAAATCACAGGAGCTGTTGACCAAACTGATAGCTGCAGAACCTGCAAACTCTCTTTATCAGTATCTGATGGGCAATACGTACTTCAATCAGGCCCTTGCTATTCAAACTGAAAGAGCTAAAGTGGATGCAAAAAACACCAAGTTGTTTAATGAAATGACTGTCAAGATGACTAAGTTCATAGACCAGGCTATTCCTTTGTATCTAAAAGCTGTTGAATTAGATCCTAAAAATGCAAATGCACTGGATAATTTGAAAACCATTTATGTATTTAAAAATGATACAGTGAAATATGAAGAGATTAAAAAGAAATTAGACGCAATACTTCCAGCAGAATAAAGTTCTGATTTATTGATAACAAAAAGAGGAGTATTATTATTCCTCTTTTTTTTTAAATTTGTGATATGAGTAAAAAATCTTTATTGAGTATTTTTTTGGTTTTACTAGGTTGCAATATTGCTTTTTCTCAAAAAAGCCAGCTTAATGTAGCACGCAACAGTATCGGGAAATTGCAGGTGGCGATCAACAATAAGCAGGACGTTAAAAAGCAACTGGAGGTGATAGGCGAGGGAATCAGAGCAAGTGAAGCTGCTCAAAAAGACAAAAAAACAAAGAAATGGCCGGAAACCTGGGCCATTAAAGCATATCTGAGTTCCTATGTAGCCATTATAGATCCTGATGAAGGTAATTCAGACAAATATTTTGTTTCGGCTAAAGAAGCAATTGATTCTGCAGCCAGATTAGATAAATTTCAAGGCAATTCTAAACTGATTCAGGCATCTATTTTTAATATTAACATTAAAAAGCAAGCTAAGGCAACTTCCGCCTTCAATAACAATGACTTTACCACGGCCTTTGGCTTATTGAAAGAAGTGAGTGATTTTTTCCCAACAGATACGACTTTGGCCATCAATACAGCCATTGCTGCACAGAATATAAGGGGATTTGATAATGCGCTTATCTATTTTAAAAGAGCCAAGGATAATGGCATTCATAATCCGACAGTATTTCAAAATATGGCGGCCATTTATACTTCGAAGTTTGAAAATGACCTGGCAATAAAGACGTTGGAAGAAGGTATAAAGTTAAATCCTTACGACACCAACTTGACCAATAATTATATCAACCTTTTACTGGATCATGAAAAGTATAGTGAGGCAATTAAAGTGATTGACAATACGCTAAAAACAACAACCAATAATAAACTGCTTTATTTTCTTTATGGCTATCTGCATCAGAACAATTCAAACTATAGTACCGCAGAATTAGCCTATAATAAGGCACTGACCATGGATGAAAACTATTTTGATGCTTTGTACCAGCTTGGAGTTGCCTATGTGGATTCAGCTAATGAGGCATTAAAAGAAAAGAAATCAGATAGCGGACAAAAATTTGTTTCCTTAATAAACAGAGCTGAGATGACTTTGCTACAAGCACATGAAATCAATCAAAATGATAAATCAACTGTGCAGTTGCTGATAGATATCTATACCAGAAAAAACAAACTCGACAAAGTTCAGGAGCTTAAATCTAAACTAGAGGAATTTTAGTTATTATTCCGGATCCCTAATGGGCGTGAAGAGTGATTAATATTAGTTAACATAATATTAATTATGCCTTCTTAAGTATATTGTTTGATTTATCGTTTTAAATTCCGTTTGTCTGTCTAAATTTTGCTATTTTGTAATAAAATAGCTTCATTACATGTTCAACCGTCCCATAAGAGACATTCATGATTTTTTACTAAGCACTTATTTTGCTGATGGATTGCGCATTACCTTTGGTGTACTCTGTCCGTCGCTCATATTGGCGCAATTTGGGATGCTCCAATACGGTATTACTTTATCATTAGGTGCCTTGTGTGTAAGTGTCGTAGATACTCCAGGACCTATTGTGCATCGCCGTAATGCAATGATGATTACTACCGTACTAATTACACTGATCTCTCTCATAGTTGGGATTACTAACAACAATATTTATTTCATAGGTATTTTACTGGTAATTTGTAGCTTTGTCTTTTCCATGTTCTTTCTTTACGGTCTGAGGGCCGCTTCAATAGGTACCGCTGCATTGCTGGTGATGGTTTTGAGTATTGATGATGTCAGGCCTTGGAAAGAAGTTCTGTTCTATGCCTTGCTAATTTTCTGCGGCAGCATCTGGTATTCCTTATTGAGCTATTTGTTTTACCGGATCAGACCATACAGACTGGTTCAGCAGACACTGAGTGAGTCTATACATGCTGTGAGTAATTTTTTACGGGCAAAAGCTAAATTCTATCATGAAAGTATAAATTATGACGACAACTATGCCCAATTGCTGCAGTTACAGGTGTTGGTTCATGAAAATCAGGATGCTGTAAGAGAAGTGCTTTTCAAAACAAGGGAAATCGTGAGAGAATCTACTCCTGAAGGACGGTTTTTATTACTGGTTTTTGTTGACATGGTAGACCTCTTTGAGCAAGTTATGTCTACTTATTATAATTACAAGCAACTGCATGAACAATTTGATCCTTCAGGGATACTATCCCATTATGAATCTGTAATTTTAAAGATAGCCGATCAACTGGACGACATAGCCTTTGCGCTGAAAACAGGCAATACCCCTAGCCTACCCATTTCGCTTATCGCTGATGTTGCCGCATTGAAGGAGGAAATCATACAACTTGAAAAAAAAAATACAGAAGGAAAGTACAATACCCTTGGTATTATTGCCTTAAAAAATATTGAAGTAAATATTGAAAATATATTATCTAGGGTAAAGACAATCAACGGTTACTTTAATAAAAATGAAAAGAAGAATTTAAAGCCCAGGCAGATTGATCTGGAAAGGTTCATTACCAGGCAAAGCATAGATTTAAAGCAACTGTCAGAGAATTTCACCTTTAATTCATCTGTATTTCGCCATTCATTGCGTGTTGCTATTGTGATGCTCGTTGGCTTTGTAGTAGCTAAAACTTTGAATTTTTCTCATAGCTATTGGATACTTTTAACCATTCTTGTAATCTCTAAACCCGGATTTAGTCTCACCAAAGAAAGAAATTATCAGCGTTTGATCGGTACAATAGCGGGTGCGCTGATTGGGATTTGCATATTGATATATGTCAAGGACAAGAACACCTTGTTTTTCATATTGCTGATCTGTATGATTGGTTGTTTTAGTTTTCTACGTAAGAATTATGTGATCAGCGTGCTGTTTATGACACCGTATATACTTGTATTATTTAATTTTCTAGGCATGGGAGGTCTCTCAGTAGCTCAGGAAAGAGTATACGATACCTTAATAGGATCTGGTATTGCATTGTTGGGCAGCTATTTATTATTTCCAAATTGGGAGCATGAAAAGCTCAAGGATACGATGATGGAAATGCTGAAAGCAAACATGAATTACTTTGAACAGGTGACTTTTCTATATACAGAGCAGGTTAAGGATTTTACAAATTATAAGGTGGCGAGAAAGGAAGTATATGTAACTACTGCCAACCTCGCCTCACT
The DNA here is from genome assembly GCF_004331695.1 of Pedobacter psychroterrae. Lineage (GTDB taxonomy): Bacteria > Bacteroidota > Bacteroidia > Sphingobacteriales > Sphingobacteriaceae > Pedobacter > Pedobacter psychroterrae. The sequence goes on from NZ_SJSL01000004.1 coordinate 90,240, forward strand.
TTTTCAGCGCATGTTTTCAGAGCCTAAAAGTAAACAGGTATTGATGAAAGAATTACACCAATTCACTGCTTTAAATCACCTCCTGTCATCATACATCGCTACTTTATCTCTATATTATAAAGAGCATTCTTTTGTCTATATCAATTTTGAGGAGTTAAAACCCATCTCAAACAATACCGTTTACCTTTTGAACTTATCTGCTGAAACTTTATATACAAACACGGATACCATTAATAATGTACCGCTCATCAGAAGAAATATGAATGACAATAATTCTACCGATACAGGTGAAATTATCATAGCTGAACAGTTTGACTTAATACAAAAGGTAGCTTATGATATTTATAAGCTCTCTGAAAAAATCAAGTTATAAACTATATAATTTCAGCTGCCTTAACCAAAGTGTTGGAAGGTCTGCCATTTTTAAATGCATCGCGAGTTTTCAAGCCCAGCAATTCAAACATAGCCATATCATCTACAAATGCAGGATTTGGTGTAGTTAATAGCTTATCACCAGCGAAGATTGAACTTGCGCCAGCCATAAAACAAAACGCCTGTTCCAGGGTACTCATCTCATTTCTACCGGCAGATAAACGCACTACAGAATTTGGCATTACGATTCGCGCGGTTGCAATCATCCTTACCATGTCCCAGATCGGTACACGTGGCTGATCTTCCAGCGGCGTTCCTTTTACAGGAACCAGGGCATTTACCGGAACTGATTCAGGATGAACAGCCATGTTAGCCAGTGTTTGCAACATAGATACACGGTCCTCTACAGTTTCACCCAATCCAATAATTCCGCCACTGCAAACAGTAAGCTTTGCTTTACGCACATTTTTAATGGTATTTAAACGATCATCATAAGTACGCGTAGAAATAATGCGTTTATAATCATCTTCTGAAGTATCAATATTATGGTTATAAGCGTACAAACCTGCGTCGGCCAGCCTTTGCGCCTGATTTTCAGTAAGCATGCCTAATGTGCAGCACACTTCCATATCCATATCATTTACGGCTTTTACCATTTCTATCACACGGTCAAAATCACGGTTGTCACGCACTTCCCGCCATGCTGCGCCCATACACAAACGAGAGGCGCCCCCTTCTCTTGCTTTTACAGCTGCACTCACTACCTGGCCAACCTGCATTAGTGGCTGAACTTCCAGATCAGTATGGTAACGGGCTGCTTGCGGACAATAAGAACAATCTTCCGCACAACCACCTGTTTTTATAGAGATCAATGAGCTCACCTGAACCTCATTATAATCTTTATTTTCCCTATGGATAGTAGCCGCTTCATAAACCAAGTCTAAAAATGACCTGTTATAGATTGCTGATATCTCTTCTCTTGTCCAATCGTGTTTTGTTAGTTGCATATAAATAGTAAAAGTTATAATAAAAGTTTGCTTGCCAGTCCCAGCAACAGCAAAAATCCGAAAACATCTGTAAAAGTTGTAATTATTATTGATGAAGCAATGGCCGGATCAATTCCTACCCGCTTTAATATTAATGGTATCCCCGCTCCCGTCACCCCAGCTATCAGCAGATTACCCGTCATAGCAAGGAAGATAACTACTCCAAGCATGGGATTGGAGTCAAAAAACAGCGCAAATAAAAATACAATCAAACCAGTCACTGCACCATTTATCAGCCCTACCATAAGCTCTTTCAGTACGGTTCTATACGCCTGGTTATCAGTAAGGTCATATAGAGAAATCCTTCTTACGGTCACCGCTAGGGCCTGCGTAGCGGCATTCCCTCCCATTCCTGCTATAATTGTCATATACGCAGGTAATACCACAATCAGCTTAATGGTCGGCTCAAAGTGCCGGATTACCCCTGAAGCCAAAAATGCAGTACCAAGATTTAAAATAAGCCATGGCAGACGCGATTTTACCGCCTCTATCCAGTTACCGCTCAGTTCCTCATCTTCCGACACCCCAGAGATCTTTAATATATCCTCTGTATTTTCGTCTTCCAGTACGTCTATCACATCATCAAAGGTCACACGGCCCAGCAGTTTCATATTTTCATCCAATACTGGAATACTGGTAATATTATATTGTGAAATCAACCTCGCCACCTCTTCCTGATCCGTATCTGGATGTACCCAAGCCACCTCTGCCTTAACAAGCTCGGTAATCTGAACATTCCCTTTGGCTTTAATGATGTCTTTTAAAGACACAATTCCCTGAAACACATTGTCGTCATCTATTACAAAAATCGTATAGAATTCTTCAATTTCTTCGCTCTGGCGGATGATCTCGTCTATTGCATCTTTCTTGGTCAGGTTCAGGTTGATCCTGATGAACTCCGTGTTCATCAATCCGCCCGCAGTCTCCTCGTGATAACTTAGCAAGTTGCGGATGCTGGAGGCATCATCTTCGCTCAGGTCCTCAAGAATCTCCTTCTGCTCATGCTCCTCTAATTGCGATATAATATCTGTAGCATCATCGTAATCAAGCTCTTCTACAATCTCCGTACGTTTATCAGGATGCAGTTGCAGCAGCAATTCCTCGGGGTGGGACTCTTCATGCATCTCTGAGATAACTTCAGAAGCGATCTCTACAGATAGTAGATTGATGATGCGTTGCCGGTCGTCTTTATTTAAACTTTCAAATAAAATAGCAATTTCTGACGCATGATATTCCTCCAGAATAACTTTCAGTTGTTCATCATCGCCGCCTAAAGCCGCTTTCATCTTAGATACATCTGTTCTGTCTAGATCAAAAGATTGCATACGATGCTAAGGTAAGAATAATCGGCCCTATTTAAACCATCCTTTGCGCCAGAAATATATGATTTGTGCTACGGCAATTGCTCCCATCACAATCATTGTATACAAATATCCATGCTCCTGATAAAGCTCGGGCATGTTCTGAGGAAGTTTTTTGCCGGTCACAGGATCTTCTATAGCAAAATTCATCCCGTATATTCCCGCAATAAATGTCAGCGGAATAAAAATAGAAGACATAATAGTCAGCACTTTCATGATCTCATTCATCCTGTTGCTGATCACAGATAGGTACATATCTATATTAGTAATCGCTATCTCTTTCAGCGACTCTACAATATCTATAATTTGTATACAATGGTCATAAGCATCCTTGATATACAATTTGGTCTGCGCAGTAATTCTCGGACTATCACTTCTTAAAATGTCATTAAGCTTGTCTCTCTCGGGCCATACTACCCTTCTTATCCCAATGATGTTTTTCTTAATCATCTGGGTATCATACATTACCGTTTTGTCAGGCCGGTCAAACAGCCTGTCCTCAATCTCATTCAGGTCCTCCCCCCACTCTCCCAGAATCTCAAAATACTTATCCACTATGATGTCCATCAGCGCATACATCAGGTAGCTGCTTCCTCCTATTCTAATATTGCCCTTACCTATCTTCAGACGTCCGCGAATAGGCTCCAGGCAATCTTCATAATGTTCCTGAAATGTGAATAATACATGGTCTCTCAATATAAAAGAAACCTGTATATTGTCCAGATCTTTATCCGCATCAAAACGCAGCATTCTGCTTACTGCAAAGTCATAATCATCATATTCTTCCAATTTCGGCCGCTGATAAGGGCTTGTAATATCTTCCAGAACAAGCTTATTGACGTTAAAATCAACATTCAGGATGTCAAACATTTTCATTGATTTAAAGCCTTTTATCTCCACCCAATAGGTAAAATCTTTGTCGGCCACCCTGGATTGCACCTCTTTAAAATCTTCAATTTCAGCCACTTCATAATGGCCGGCATTGTATTTATAAATCTTTATGACAGGTATCAGTGTATTTTCATCTATATAAATCAAGCCCGGACTGGATCCGGCTGCAGGCAATGAATATTTGCGGTGTTTCTGACGTTTGTGTTTTGTTTGTCTGGTCATAAATTACTGCACATAAATTAAAAGTATGACCGCGATTGCGGGCCCTGGTTGAACAACAAGTCTACTATACTAAGGTTTGGTTTAAATCCTTGCCTGTCGTCAAATACCTGATAATAGGGCTTATAATCAGCACCTTTAATCACCTCATTTACCCGCCATTTGGATCTCAAATCAAGGCCTGGCCCCACCTCCTTTATATATTCCTCTGTAAAATTATAATCAATGTCCTTTTTCAGTTGCTTCATCAGCCATTGCAGCAGCTCCATATTAAACTCAAACAAATGGGAATATTTTTTACGGTAGAAAACCGAAAACTCATCTTCATAATATTCAAAATAGGCTGAATTACGGTAGCAGCTTTCAAAGGTCTTCCAATGCAGCTTTTGCCAGTTAAACTCGTTACTGATCTTCACCTCCGTAATCTTAGTATGCACTTTAGCCCCTCGTATTACCGGAACCGTCAGGTCTAGCACTCCATTTGGGGAATACACACTGGCCCGGTTACGGTACGTCTGCTTAGGAAAATGCTCATGCATCTCTATATATAATTCATCGTCAAATTCCTTTAAAACAGAAAAATAACCGACTGGGGGAAGATAAAAAAGCGGGAATATAGCTGAACTTTCCATCTGATAATTTATGTTTGCATTCTCAATTCGCAAATTAATGATAAAAAAAACCTTTTCTTATATAGGAATATTTTTTTTAAACTTTTTGTCTTTCCTTCCCATGCGGTTACTGCACGTTTTCGCATCATTGAGCTATTATTTTATTTATTATATCTTTCAATACCGCAAAAAAGTCGTTCATGACAACCTGAGTAATTCTTTTCCTGATAAAACACCTGCAGAGATCGTTCAATTGAAAAAAACTTTCTTTAAATACTTTGCCGACATGCTATTTGAAGTCATAAAGTTGCAATCTATTTCAGACGTGGAGCTGCTTAAAAGGGTAAAATTCAATAATTTAGAACTGGTAACTAACTACCTCGATAAACAAGAAAGTATACTGGCCTGCACAGGTCATTATGGCAACTGGGAACTTGGCATGTTGGCCCTTGGGGTTAAAATTCCTGCCAAAGCCTATGTGATCTATAAACCACTTAGCAATGATGTTTTTGACGATTGGTTTTATAAAATACGAACCAGGACAAACAACCTTTTTATCCCCATGAGGCAAACGCTCAGATCACTCGCCACCAGCAGAAATCAGACTACCATGTTTTGTTTTGCCGGTGATCAGACACCTGTAAAAGATGAAGCAAAGGTCTGGATCGATTTCTTAAACCAGCCCACTCCTGTCTTGCTCGGACTGGAAAAGATTGCGCTGCAGACCGACAGACCTGTTATTTATTTTAATATGCAATGGGTAAAACGTGGCTACTATGAAGTAGATTGCTACCTGATCTGCGAAAAACCGTCATCAACTGAAGCGCATGAAATTACTAAACGCAATTTCCAGATGCTGGAACAAATAATTAATAAAAATCCTGCTTACTGGCTATGGAGCCACAGGCGATGGAAACATAAACCCGAGAACAACGCTGATTAATGGAACCTAGTGTAGCTGTAGTAATTTTAAATTGGAATGGAAAAGCACTGCTTGAGCAATTTTTGCCCGGTGTTGTACAATCTATCTACCCTAATCTTCAGATAATAGTCGGCGACAATGCCTCTACAGATGATTCTGTAGCTTATATAAAGGCCAATTACCCCAATATCCGACTGATCCGCAATGATGCGAACTACGGCTTTGCGGAAGGGTACCGCAAACTATTGGAACAGGTACAGGCGGACTACTACGTCCTATTGAACTCTGACGTAGAGGTATCGGCCAACTGGATTCAGCCCGTAATAGACCTGATGCAGAGCGATCCGCTCATTGCTGCTGCACAGCCAAAGATCAAATGGCAGAAGAACAAGTCTCAGTTTGAGTATGCCGGAGCAGCAGGAGGTTATCTGGACATGCATGGCTATCCCTTTTGCCGTGGAAGGTTATTTGACACAGTAGAGGCAGATAATGGGCAGTACAATGATGTCAAAGAAATTTTCTGGGCCAGCGGTGCCGCACTGTTCATCAAAAGCAAGGCATGGAAAGAAGTGGGTGGTCTCGATCCTGATTTCTTTGCCCATATGGAAGAGATAGATCTTTGCTGGAGGCTCAAAAATCTGGGCTACAAGGTGATGTACGCTCCCGGCGCAGAAGTTTACCATGTAGGCGGAGGCACACTTAGTGCCAATAACCCTTACAAAACCTATCTTAACTTTAGAAATAACCTGATCATTCTGCAAAAAAACCTGCCTTTAAATGATGCCTACCCAAGAATTTTTATCAGGTTGTGCATCGATTTTGTCGCCTGGATCCGTTTCATGATGCAGGGTAATGTCGACTTTGCAACAGCCATCAACAAAGCTCACTGGCATTTCTTTCAAAACATCTCAGCCAACGCAAAGAAAAGAGGAACCAAACAACTTAGCTTTCATAAACATACCGGCCAGTACAATTCCAGCATTGTATACGATTATTTCATTAAAAAGATCCGGTACTTTAGCGAGCTTAAACTGTAAACTTTAAGTTCAATAACTAAGCGTGCAGCAAACTTTCTATGGCCAGGCGGTAGCCGTCCATCCCAAATCCTGTAAGCACACCTTTACAGTTCTTCCCGGTTAGTGATACATGTCTGAATTCTTCCCTTGCATAGATATTTGATATATGTACCTCTACCACAGGAGTTTTAATACCAGCAATTGCATCAGCTATCGCTACAGAAGTGTGCGTATACCCGCCTGCATTGATAATGATGCCATCATATGTAAAGCCTACTTCGTGCAATTTATTGATCAACTCTCCTTCTACATTGCTCTGATAATAATCAATCTCCACAATGCTGTAAATTTCCCGCAATTCCTTAAGGTATTCTTCAAAACTCAAGCTTCCATATATACCGGGTTCTCTTAAGCCTAAAAGGTTTAAGTTGGGGCCATTAATAATTTGTATCTTCATCAATTCAAACTTAAAGTTAAAAATTTACAGTAGAAAATTTTTGTGATCAATAACCCCTATCTAAAATCTTTTAAGACCTACCTGCGACTGGAACGCGCACTCTCACGCAATTCCATTGATGCCTATCTCAATGACATCGGAAACCTTACACAATACCTCGACCTGTCAAACAAATATACTAATATAAAACAAGTTACTCCGTCCGACTTAAAGTCTTTCATTTCATGGGCCAATGAGCTAGGGATGTTGCCCAGCACCCAGGCAAGGGTTATTTCAGGCCTTAAATCTTTTTTTGGTTTTCTCTTATTGGAACAGATCACCGACACAGATCCTACCGCGATGATCGAAGCCCCACGCCTCTCCAGAAAACTACCTGATATCCTAAATCTACTTGAGATCAATAGTTTAATAGATGCAGTAGATGCTTCAAGGCCAGGTGGGATGCGCAATAAGACCATTATTGAAGTATTGTATGGTTGCGGACTAAGGGTATCTGAACTGGTCAACTTAAAAATATCTGAAGTCTATGAAGATGAAGGCTTTATTAAGGTAATTGGCAAAGGAAATGCAGAGCGGCTTGTACCAATTGGAAGCTCCGCTTTAAAGCTGCTGAAGATCTATCTCCACGAGATCAGGGTCCACAACAAAATAAAAGAAGGCTATCAGGACTATATCTTCTTAAACAATTCCGGAAAGAACCTCTCCAGGATCTATGTGTTTAAAACAATCAAAGCACTTGCTGAAAAAGCCGGGATAAATAAATCCATTAGTCCGCATACCTTCAGGCATTCATTTGCTACGCATTTAATAGAAGGCGGGGCCGATTTGAGGGCTGTACAGGAAATGCTCGGCCATGTCAGCATCACCACTACCGAGATCTATACGCATCTTGACAGAAGCTATCTCAAAGAGGTGATCACTACCTTTCACCCCAGAAGCTAAATCCGGGAAGTTAAATACCCTGCGCTATGTCCCCAAACTACATCTGATCATCCGGTCCTTTCCCTGCATATCTTTTCTTAACACTATATTAATAAATGATTTATCAACCAGCATTTGCATGGTTTCTTTACCCATGTGCTCATTGATCTCAAAGAATAGCAAACCCCCGGAAGTCAAATTACTCATCGCAAAATCCGCAATCGCTTCATAAAACACAAGAGGTCTTTCCTTAGCTACAAAGAGCGCCAGATGAGGTTCATGGTCCAGTACATTCTGGTGCATCTGCTCCTTTTCTTCAGGGGTGATATAAGGCGGATTACTCACAATCACATCATACTTTCCATCTGGATTTAGCTCCAAATTATTATCCAAAATATCGCCCTGCACAAACGTTACCCCTACACTGTTCAGTAAGGCATTCATTTTCGCGGCCTCTATAGCTTCAGAAGAAACATCCAGACCAGTCACCCTAGATCCTGAGATTTTTCGAGCTAAAGTTACTGCTATACAACCACTTCCGGTTCCTATATCAAAAATCGATAACTTATCTTTTGATGGCGCCAAACCTCCTGCTGACCTTACCATACAACTTTCAATCACCCACTCTACCAATTCTTCTGTCTCAGGTCTGGGTATCAATACCGCGGGATTTACCTTAAACTTCAAGCCATAAAACGATGCTTCTCCAATCACATACTGTACAGGCTTACCTGTTTTAAGTTCACCCAAATAACCCCACATAGCAAATTCATCCTGCATCTCAGTACTGATCCCTTTCAAAGACAGCTGCCGATTATTAAAGCCCGTAACATGCTCCACCAGCAGGTTAAAAATCGCTGCTATTTCCTCCACTTCGTAAATACCCGACAGTTCTTCTTTAAACTGGACCAGCAACTCCTTTAAATTCATACCCTGCAAAAGTAAGGAAATAGAACAATATACCTTACTTTTGCTTACCATGACAGATGAGATTTGTATGCAAAGATGCCTCGAACTGGCTAGCCTTGGTATGGGTAGCGTTAGCCCAAATCCCATGGTAGGCTGTGTCATTGTACACAACAAAAAGATAATTGGCGAGGGTTATCACAAGAAATTCGGTGAGGCCCATGCAGAAGTAAATGCCATAAATGCAGTCCTGAAGCAATATGATGAAGCAGCAGAAGCCATGCTGGCCAATGCTACTGCCTACGTAAGTCTCGAACCCTGTGCACACTTCGGAAAAACCCCTCCCTGTGCAGATCTGCTGATCAGATACAGAATTAAAAAGGTGGTCATAGGCAATACTGACCCCTTTGCTGATGTCAATGGCAAAGGAATAGAGAAACTGAAGAATGCAGGTATAGAAGTTGTGTCGGGTGTACTCGAATCCCAATGCAGCTACCTCAATAGACGCTTCTTCACACGTATCAAGCAGCAAAGACCCTATATCATCCTCAAATGGGCCACTACCGCAAATGGCTTTTTTGCACCTAGAAACATTGTGCAACAATGGATCAGCGGACCATTGTCCAAAAAGCTGGTTCATAAATGGCGTACGGAAGAAGATGCCATTCTGATAGGGAAGCAAACAGCACTGGCCGACAATCCGCAGTTAAGCTCCAGAGAATGGCGGGGCAAAAACCCTATTAGGATATTGATAGACCGAGATCTGCAGGTCCCCGTGTCCAATCACGTTTACAATAAAGAAGCCAAAACAATCATCCTCAACGAAGTAAAAACTGAAGTACAGGACAATATTCATTTCATCCAAATGGAGGATATGCAATATTACCTGCCGCAGAAGATTGCCTTTCAGCTTTACCTGATGGACATCCAGTCGGTTATTATTGAAGGAGGTGCCAACATCCTCAACCAGTTTATTAAAGCTGGTCTCTGGGATGAAGCCCGGGTCTTCACGTCCGCATCCTCCTGGAATGAAGGAATTGCATCCCCAGTTATCAATGGCCTCATTACCGATCAGTACCGCATCGAACAGGATAACCTCACCATTTATCGAAATAATACCAGCACATGATCTATCTCATCATCAGCATTTGCTGTAGTGTTATCGTAGCAGTTTTACTTAAACTGGCCAAAAGATACAAGATTGACATTCCCCAAGCTGTAACATGGAACTATTTGTTTGCTATAGGATTAAGCTGGTTTTTCTTCAAGCCTGCTTTAACTCAGCTTAGCCAACACACGCTCGATCCACTATATCTTTCATTGGGCATATTGCTGCCTGTCATATTCTGGTTCCTCGCCCGTTCGGTCAGGCATATTGGCATTGCCAAAACAGATATAGCACAGCGCCTATCGCTCATTATACCGCTTCTGGCTTCATATTTCTTGTTTGGGGAACAATTCAGCACCTTGAAAATAACCGGACTCATCATAGGCTTTCTAGCGATATTCTTTACTTTGTACCGTAAATCAGGATCAGGGCGGCAATCTGCAGCATGGATTTATCCCATAATCGTATTTGCAGGCTTCGGCCTGATAGACACCCTGTTCAAAAAAGTAGCACAGGTCAAAGACATACCCTATACCAGTTCCCTCATCATCATATTTGCCATAGCATTCCTGATTTCGCTCGCATTCATGCTATTTAAATACCTGGCTAATAAGCGAAAACCCGAACTGGTCAATTTTATATGCGGATGTATTTTAGGCTTTTTCAATTTCTCTAACATATTATTTTACCTCAAAGCACATGCTGCAATGTCCGACAATCCATCAGTAGTATTTGCGGCCACGAACATGGGTGTCATCATTCTGGGCAGCCTGATCGGTATATTGGCCTTTAAAGAAAAGCTTAACAGAATAAACTATTATGGGCTATCCCTCGCCCTGGCAGCCATTATTTGTATTACTATTTCCAGAATTTACAGCATTTAATATTATGCTGTTCAACGATACTTACAAAACCATATCTGCCCCATCATCCGGACTTTTCAAAGACAAAGGCAGCAAATTTATCGCCTTTGCTTACCCCATTTCCTCTGACGAAGAAGTAAAAAGTATCGTTCAAAAACTGCGTACAGCACATACGAAAGCTCGACATTTCTGCTGGGCCCTAAGGATAAGCCCAGACAGGAGCCTCTTCAGGATTCAGGACGACGGAGAGCCTTCAGGCACAGCCGGAAGACCCATTCTAAATGCCATGCTTTCTGCTGATGTTACCAATCTCCTGATCGTGGTCGTACGATATTTTGGTGGCACATTACTTGGCGTACCTGGTTTACTTAACGCCTATAAATCAGCTGCTGTTGATGCACTTAAAGAAGCATCCATTATAGAAAAAACCATAAACGACATTTATAAAGCTGAGTTTGATTACCTCTCCATGAATGATGTAATGAGGCTAATCAAAGAAGAGCAACTAACGATTCTGGAACAAAACTTTGACAATACTTGCAGCATTAAACTGGAGATCAGAAAGGCCCAGTTAAATACTGTTCTCGGTAAACTGGACAAAATCGATGGCATTAAGATCAAATATCTCTGCACCATTTAAACCCTGATTCCCTCCAGCTTCTTCCATCCGTCCTTTTTATTTATCTACTTCCCTACTCCAGCTCGATATTTTTCCCTGTTCTTGCTCAATTTCTCCCTGCTCTTAATCCTCCAACAATGTACCACCACGCCACAACCTTGTTTTCTGTCATTTTAGCTCAACATCTTTAGGTTTTTAAAATATTCCTAAACAAAAATTGTCCTTCAATGTTGACTATATAGACATTAAACGACAATCACATGTTCCAAAAGATAAAAGACAACATAGCAGTAAACTTGGTCACATCCTTCCTGGGTGCCTATGAAACAAACGAAATACAACCCGCAAAAAGATTCCTTTCTATAGTGGCAAGCATATACATCATCCAAAGTGGTATCAAAGACCTATCCAAACACCCTATCTATTCCGCACAAAAATTGCTTTTAGCAGGTGCCCTCATTTACAGTGCTGCCATCGACCTCAACAAAAGGATCATCAAAAAGCCAAAAGAAACAGACATTAGAAGGAATCAAATACAAGGCAATGACCCCAACAGTCAAGTGCCTGCTTTTGTTTAATAGTAGTTATTTAATAGGCATATAGCTAAACTATGCATTTCCTACTTTCCCTTAGTTTATGCATCTACTTCCCTTAAAATTAAGTGTCTTTTGAGGGCATAGGAACTATTTGCGCTTTTTCAGCGCAACTGGTTCCAGCCCGATAAAAGATCACTGAATTTTACCTCTTATTACGCATATAAAAACTTAGCTTCCCCCCGTTCACAATATCCGAATGCTTAATCGTATGGCCTGTCACCGTCTTCCCATTCAGCAACACCTTCGATACATACACATTCTTATCACTCTGGTTAACAGCCTCTACCGTAAACGTCTTACCATTCTCCAGCGAAAGCACCGCCGACTTAACCGAAGGACTTCCTAAAGAATACTCATCCGATCCCGGCGAAACCGGATAAAATCCTAACGAAGAAAACATATACCAGGCGCTCATCTGTCCGCAATCATCATTTCCGCCCAGCCCGTCCGGTGTAGACTTATACTGCATCTTCAGGATCATCCTTACCTTCTCCTGCGTTTTCCAGGGCTGCCCTATCCAGTTGTACAAGTACACCACATGGTGTGCCGGCTCATTTCCGTGCACATAGCCTCCAATGATCCCCTCACGGGTAATATCCTCTGTATCAGCAAAAAACTCATCAGGCAAATGCATAGAAAACAACGAATCCAGCCTCGAAGCGACCTTCTTAGCACCCCCCATCGCAGCAATCATTCCAGTTGGATCATGCGGCACAAAGAAACTATAATTCCAGGTATTGCCTTCTATAAAGCCCTGACCGTGTGTACTCAACGCATCAAACTCCTTCTTAAAAGTACCATCTGCTAGTTTAGGCCTCATAAAGCCGATCGACTTATCAAAATTATTTACCCAATTACCAGATCTTTTAATAAACTCATCGTAAATTGACTGTTTACCTAATTTTTTGGCGATCTGAGCAATACACCAATCATCATACGCATATTCCAATGTATTCGAAACAGACGTTCCGCTTTTCTCTGCCGAAATGTATCCTTTATCGATATATTCGCCTATCCCCTCGTATGAACGATGATTTGCAGTTTCCACACAAGCAGCCAAAGCAGCCTCCGCATCGCCATTGTACACCCCTTTAATGATCGCATCAGCCACTACAGACACACTGTGATAGCCGCTCATGCACCAGTTTTCATTGGCATAGTGCGACCAGATCGGTAGCATTTTCAAAGAATTCTGTTGATAATGCGCCATCATTGACCTCACCATATCATTGTTCTTAGATGGCTGCATGATGTTAAAGAACGGGTGCAAAGACCTGTAAGTATCCCACAAAGAGAATGTAGTATAGTTGGTAAACCCATCTGCCTTATGCACACCCTGATCCAGGCCCTTGTACTGCCCATTTACATCACTGTAATTGGTCGGATTGATAAATGCATGGTACATAGCGGTATAAAAATTAACCTTATCATCTTCAGAAGCCGAAATCTTGATCTTGCTCAGTTCTTTTTCCCAATCCGACTGAGCCTGCTGCTTCACCTTATCAAAATCCCATCCCGGCACTTCGGTACGCATATTTTCCAAGGCATTCTCTTGGCTTACAGGCGACAAAGCAAACTTCAGCCCTATCTTTTCCGAAGCTTCCGTATCAAAATCAAAGTACATCCTGATTTTCTTGCCTGCTATCTCAGGATGGTTCTTAGTCTGGTCAAACTTCCTCCAGAATCCCCTATAAACTTGTGCCTTCTCAAAATTCTTCTGACCATAACTCTTAAAAGGCTTTGAAAACGACATGGCAAAATAAACCGTGCGCGTACGTGCCCAACCATTAGTCTGACGATAGCCCGTCACCAATGTATCATTCACCACCCTCACATACGTCCACACCGTCTTGTCGTCATAATTATACATTCCTGCCATCAGATCCAGAATAATGTGCGACTGATCAGACTTTGGGAAAGTATACTGGTGCACGCCCACTCTTTTCGTTGCAGTCATTTCGGCCATGATCTTATCGTCATCCAGTTTCACTTTATAATAACCCGCTTCCACCACCTCATTCTCATGAGAGAACGCAGAGCGAAAGCCAGATTTAGGATTATCAGCCGTACCTGGGTTCATCTGCAACGCACCTTGCGTAGGCATAACTAGGAAATCGCCCAGATCAGAATGCCCTGTACCGCTAAAATGCGTGTGACTAAATCCTACTATCGTTTTATCCTCATACTTATACCCTGCACAGTATTTATACACATCACCATTATATTTCCCATTTATTTCATACGAAAGCGTATCTGTATCAGGGCTCAGTTGCACCGCGCCAAAAGGCACCGTAGCACCCGGAAAAGTATGCCCCATTTTCTGAGTACCAATGATCGGCTTTACATACTTAACCAGATTCTCTGCTTCCTTGCTTTTCCCGGTTATAAGTCTGGGCTTCATCGGTTTCTCCTGCGCTGATACCTTTATCATGCCCCCTATCAACCCGGCCATCGCCAATAAACCACCTGTTAAAAGTCTTTTCATAATCTTTATTTCTGCGTGTAAATTACAAGAGCCTAAGATATTAAAAAATCAACAATACCAGCCTTATTCTATTTGCTAATACGTTTGACTAGATGCAATGATTTTAATATTTTGCAGCCTCTTTTACCCTTGTTATCGATCTGCCTTTCACCTTATAATTTCATTTTAGCCTTTCACCTCGCGTCCTTCCCACCCTGTGTCACTTAAAATTCAGTGTCTTTAAGAGGGCATAGGAACTATTTGCGCTTCTTCAGCGCAACTGGTTCCAGCCCGAAAAAAGATCACTTAATTTCCTTACTTTTGTCCTTATATAACTAATCACCGGGCCTTGAACCCGCGGCAGTATTAAAACATATGAGTAAAAAAGGAAGAATCCTGGTAGCCATGAGTGGCGGGGTAGACAGTTCAGTAGCAGCAGTAATGCTCCACGAACAAGGGTATGAAGTAATTGGCCTTACCATGAAGACATGGGACTACGCCACATCCGGCAGTAGCAGCAAAGAAACCGGCTGCTGTAGTCTAGACAGCATCAACGATGCCCGCACACTAGCCGTAAATTATGGCTTTCCACATTATATATTAGATATCAGAGACGAATTTGGTGACTTCGTGATCGACAATTTCGTCGACGAATACCTGGCAGGGCGCACACCAAACCCATGCGTGCTTTGCAACACCCACATCAAGTGGGAAGCATTGTTAAAACGTGCCAACAAACTGGACTGCGAGTTTATCGCAACAGGGCACTATGCCAACATCCGTCAGCAAGACAGTGGCAGATACGTCATTTCTAAGGGTCACGACGAAAATAAAGATCAGTCATACGTACTTTGGGGCGTATCACAAGAAAACCTTGCGCGCACGCAATTCCCGCTGGGCTCCTTTGCCAAATCAGAAATCAGACAGATGGCCCTCGACATGGGACAGGAAGAACTGGCCAAGAAAAGTGAAAGCTATGAGATCTGTTTTGTGCCTGACAATGACTATCGTGCCTTCCTAAAGCACAAAGTAGAAGACCTCGAAGACCGCGTAGCAGGTGGCAATTTCATCAATAAAGACGGGATGATCATCGGTCAGCATAAAGGCTATCCTTTTTACACAATCGGACAACGTAAAGGACTGGGCCTAGCATTTGGCGAACCCATGTTTGTCACCCAGATCCTGCCCGAAAGCAATACCGTAGTACTGGGCCGTGCCGACGAACTGGAAAGAAAAGAAGCCATGGTACGCAACCTCAACCTGGTAAAATACGAAAGCATCCATGAACCTATGGACAACGTAATCACCAAGATCAGGTATAAAGATGCGGGCATGTTAAGTACAATCGTGCAGGAAAAAGACAAAATGCGTGTAGTATTTGACCACAACGTATCCGCTATCGCACCCGGACAGTCGGCCGTTTTCTACGAAGGAAATGACCTCCTAGGCGGTGGCTTCTTAATCTAAGGATTTGTACATCGCCACTGCATAAAAATAAAATCAGTTGCTGTAAAAAATAAAGTAAGTGTGAGTAGTAGAGATGCCTGACTAGCCCGCCAGCGGTAAAATCAGGTGGTCTTAGAGCAGACCTAAGCGCCCATGTTGCGAAGCTTCAGGGAATGCAGGCTGCGAAAAGACTTCCTGATTTTACCCTATAAAACCATTATGCTTCCAGATCATTGATCAGATAAGGAGCACCTGCCTTGGCACGTTTGCCCTTATACTTCTCAAAGTAATAATCTACCCTGCCCAGATTAATCCCCGCAAAACCTACCTGATTAATCGTAGTAATGCCACCACTCAAATTCTTAACATCCTCAGGAACATCCATAAACGTATGCGTATGTCCACCAATTATTAAATCAATATTACTCGTCTGCGCCGCCAGCACCTGGTCTGAAACTTTTGCAGAAGCATATTTATAACCAAGATGAGAAAGGCAGATCACCAGGTCACAATCCAAATCTTTCTTTAACAAAGCAGCTATTTCATTGGCTTTTAAAACAGGGTTCAGATATACCGTATCACCATAATTGTTTTCCTCCACAAGCCCTTTGAGTTCAATACCGACCCCAAAAACCCCAATCTTCAATCCCTGCTTTTTAAAGATCTTATACGGCTGCGTAGCACCTTTCAATAGCGTATTAGAAAAGTCGTAATTACTACAAATGATCGGAAAATTAGCATGCGGCAACTGCTTATGAAAACCTTCCAGTCCATTATCAAAGTCATGGTTGCCCATCGTAGCCGCATCATAGCCCATGGCCGTCATCAGCTTCATCTCCACCTCCCCACCGTACAAATTAAAATAAGGCGTTCCCTGAAAGATATCACCCGCATCTAATAACAGCACATTCTGCTCCTCGGCCCTGATCCTTTTAATCAATGCCGCACGCCTGGCCACACCGCCCAGGCCCTGGTTCCTCGATCCGTCCATCGGAAAAGGTTCAACCCTGCTGTGGACATCATTGGTATGTAAGATCGTCAACTTCACCACATCCCCTGCTGCCATTGCCTCAAAAGGATTAATTGCAAGTGCAGCGGCAGCCAAACCTCCTGTTTTGATAAAATTGCGGCGCTTAATAAGTAATTCTTCCATCTAGTTGAGCAGTTATGGTTTTGCCTTCAGCTTGCTTGTCTTTTACCTCATTCAATAAAGCGTCCCGGACCTTCAGTCCCAGTACTTTTTTTTCAACCGGATCCTTAAACCCAAGTGTATTATCGCCCCCATTTGAAACATAATCCGATGTGAGCACCCTGTAATTCCTGCTAATGTCGAACGCCTTTCCGTTGATCACCACATCCACCGGCTTTTTGTCTTTGATCTTCATGCGCAGTCCCGCTACCGGCTGCCCTTTAGAAGCGGCTATAAATTCCAACAATCGCTGGGCTTCAGTTCCTTTAATCGTGCAGACCACCAGTTCATTCTCAAAAGGCATCAGTTCAAATATATTAGAAACAGTAATCGGGCCTTTAGGCAAATCTACGCGGATACCTCCTTTTGTACTGGGCATCGCAAAATCGATCGCTGTATCCATCTTTCTTGCCTGAACCAGCGTAGCATCAGCAAAGAAGTTACTCAGCAGGCTTTCTGGCAAAGTATCACTGCTTTTTTTAGACATAGCCAAAGCCGAATGTCCGATCACCCGGTTCATTTGCGAATCCAATCCAGCTTTATAGGGCAGGTAAGTTTTCAGTACAGCACTGTCGACGGCTATTGAGACATTAACCGGATATTCTATCCTTTCTGCTTTAACCAATTCGTAAGCTGATGAACAAGATATTGCTGACAGTAAATAAATTAAACTAACAAAACTTACTAGTCTTTTAACAACTTTAGTAGAACTTAGCATGATACAAAAATACGTTAAACCTTCAATCTGGGTGTTAACAAAAAGAGAAATCCATGTTAAGGATTTCTCTTTTTGTTATACCTGCCATTCAATAAGCTCTATAGGTTCTTTACAACGTCTTCGCTAAGCGGGGTAGTTTTAGAACGGAACCTATGTACCAGCTGGCCTTTTTCATCAATCAGGAATTTCTCAAAATTCCATTTAATATCTCCTTTAAAATCAGGGTTTTCTGCTGTAGTCAGGTATTTAAACAGCGGAGTAATGTCTTCGCCTAATACGCTGGTTTTTTCGGCCATTAAAAAAGTAACAGCAAACTTTGAAGTACAGAACTCTTTGATCTCACTGTTGGTGGCCAACTCCTGTCCGCCAAAATTACCTGCCGGAAATCCTATCAGTACCAGGTTTTTGCCATATTTCTTATGCAATTTTTCAAGATCTTCATACTGAGGGGTAAAACCACATTTAGATGCAGTATTTACAATCATGATCTTCTTTCCTTTAAACTTCGAAAGCTTAATTTCCTTGCCTTCAATAGTTTTAAAAGAATAATCGTACACACCTTTTGCAGGAGGTGTAAAAAACAAACTAAGGAATATTAATAATGTGTTCATAATATGGTTTTTTTTTAGAATTGAATCTGATAAAATGTTATCTGGTATAGCGTAACTTAATGTGTTTTGGGTATGTCAATATATTATCATGCTAACGTACTTACGAAGTTAAGTACAATAACGTTGCATTAATATAATAATTACGTAAAAAGATTTTACCTGTCTCAGCGCTAATGCTAACATACCGTTTGCTTATTGCTAACTGATTTTCTTTTGGATTTCTCTTGCTATTCTTTTGCTTTTCTCTCTCTATTGTCTCGCTCAGGCAACATAAAACCTGATAATACCCGATTTTCTAGCGGGTAAAAATAAATACAAAACTACTTGGCGCTGGCTTGGAATGTAATTATCTTAGGCTTAACTGACTATTAACAAATAAAAAAACTATTATGGCAAGATTAAAATTTGGCCCATGGGGCGGTATTATTTGAAAACTAGGAAATCATGTTGGCTACATTAGAAAAGGTATGGCCATTTTGAGGATGAGATCCCATCCCTCTACCAAAAAAAGGACTGATAAACAAAAAGCCACCACTCAGCGCTTTCAGTTGATTAATAAATTCGTTGCAAGGATTAATGGTTTTACCAATGTCGGTTTTGATGTAGCATCGCGGAAAGTATCACCGACTGCACAAAATCTTGCAACATCGTATAATATAAAGAACGCAATCTTTGGTGAATATCCGGGCCAGAAAATTGACTTTTCAAAAGTGAGGGTTTGCGAGGGAATTCTGCCGCTGTCGGCAAATATCAATGTAACAGCTGAAGATCAGGGAAACGAGATTAAATTGGTGTTTAGCTGGAATGTAGATCCTGACATCCAATATCCCCGAAATCGCGATCAGGTAATGATGCTCGCCTATTTGCCAGAGAATGAAAGCGCTGAATATCTGGATAGCGGAGCCAGACGAAGCGCGGGACAGGATTCTTTATTGATCGGAAGAAATTACGGGAGTGTAAACTTACCCAAGCTAAATACTTATGCGGAAACCTATATTGCTTTTGTAGCCAATGACAGGGATAGCATTACCAATAGCTATTATTGTGGCAGGATTTATTTTTAAGCAGGCAATTAGATATCCTGACGGGCTGAAAGCAGGCCATTTGCTGTTTTTCCTCCTGCTTCAATCAGATGTTTCTAAGTATTAGAATTGAGCCTTTTAGAAAATAAATTATTAGAAAATACAGATCGGATTTTGAAGTTAGGCTTAATTATAGCTTTATTTGCAGAAAAACCTCCTGAATGGCTAAGAATTTATTAATAGTTGAATCTCCTGCAAAAGCTAAAACCATAGAAGGATATTTAGGTAAAGATTTCCTTGTAAAATCAAGTTACGGACACATCCGGGACCTGATAAAAGGCGATATGGGCATAGATATCAATAATAACTTTTCTCAGACTTATGAAGTTCCGGCTGATAAGAAACAGGTAGTAGCCGAGCTGAAGAAGCTAGCCAAGGAAGCCGAAATGGTATGGTTAGCATCCGATGAGGACCGAGAGGGAGAAGCGATATCATGGCATTTATTTGAAACGCTCGGATTGAAAGAAGCTACTACAAAGCGTATTGTTTTTCATGAGATCACCAAACCGGCAATACTTAAGGCGATTGAAACCCCGCGTACCATAGACTATAACCTGGTTCATGCACAGCAGGCACGCCGTGTGCTGGACAGACTAGTGGGATTTGAACTGTCGCCGGTATTGTGGAAAAAGATCAAGCCTTCATTGTCTGCAGGCCGTGTGCAATCTGTTGCCGTACGACTGATAGTAGACAGAGAACGCGAAGTAAATAAATTTAATGCTACGGCAGCGTTTAAAATCTCAGCTTCCTTCTCTACCGGAAAAGGCAGGGAAATTGTCAAAGCAGAACTGCCACAACGATTTGAAAAAGAAGTAGATGCTGAGGCTTTTTTAAAAGACTGCATCAATGCGGGCTTTAATGTGGCAGGGTTGGAAACCAGACCTGCCAAACGCAATCCCGCTGCACCGTTTACTACGTCTACCCTGCAACAGGAAGCTTCACGTAAGCTTGGATATTCTGTTTCGAGAACAATGCAGATCGCTCAGCGACTGTATGAAAGCGGACGCATCACCTATATGAGGACGGATTCTGTGAATTTGTCCGAGACTGCATTGCAGGCGGCGGCATCTGAGATCAAATCGGCCTGGGGTGATAAATATCATCAGTTGAGAGTATATAAAACCAAATCTGCAGGTGCGCAGGAGGCTCACGAGGCCATCCGTCCTACTTATTTCAATCACCATACTGTTCCCGGAGATAGTTCTGAGCAGCGCTTATATGAACTAATCTGGAAACGTGCCATTGCTTCGCAAATGAGTGAGGCGTTGTTTGAGAAGACCACTGCGCAGATTGGCATAAGCACCCGCAAGGAGCAGTTGATCGCTGAAGGTGAAGTGCTGAAGTTTGACGGTTTTTTGAAAGTATACCTTGAGTCGTCTGACGAGGATGATGTAGATGATAGTGAAAATGCAGGTTTGCTGCCGCCATTGGCACGCGGACAAGCGCTTACGCTGAATGAAATGAACGCTACCGAACGGTTTTCGAGACCACCTGCCCGCTATACTGAGGCATCGCTGGTTAAGAAGCTGGAGGAGCTTGGTATTGGCAGGCCATCTACATATGCGCCTACGATCTCTACGATACAAAACCGCGGATATGTGGTGAAGGAAGACCGTGATGGTCGTTCCAGGTCGTTTAGTTCATTGGTTTTGGCTGATGGTGCTGTTCGGAAAACGGTAAAAACAGAGATAACTGGTGCCGAGAAAAGCAAATTATTCCCGACAGATATAGGTGAGGTAGTAAATGATTTCCTTGTGGAGCATTTTAAGGGCATTGTAGATTTTAATTTCACGGCAAATGTGGAAAAGGAATTTGATGAGATTGCACAGGGATTGCAGGAATGGACCAAGATGCTCCGCTCCTTCTATACCCCTTTTCATATAGAGGTGGAAACTACGCTGGAAACGGCTGATAGAGCCAATGGAGAGCGCTTATTGGGTGTAGATCCGCTGAGTGGCAGAAATGTGTATGCCAAAGTAGGCCGGTATGGCCCGCTGGTTCAGATTGGTGAACTGAGCGATGATGAAGGTGCTGAAAAACCGAAATATGCGAGCTTGTCTAAATCACAGACCGTTGGTACGGTGAGCCTGGAGCAAGCTTTGGAGCAGTTCAAACTGCCTTTTTCTTTAGAAGATTTTGACGGTAAGGAGGTTTCTGTTGGTGTGGGCAGGTTTGGGCCATATGTGAAATGGGGTGAGGCTTATATCTCGGTTCCTAAAAACGAAGATCCTTTATCGATAGATCAGGCGCGTGCACAGGAGATTATTGGCGAAAAGATTACTGCCGATGCACCGATAGCGCATTATGAGGATTTGCCGGTAACGAAGGGTACGGGTAGATTCGGACCTTTTATAAAATGGAACGACCTGTTTATCAATGTACCTAAGGCGTACGACTTTGAAAATTTGCGCACGCAAGATGTGGAGGAACTGATCCTTAAGAAGATAGATAAGGAAGCGAACAGGTTTATACAGCAGTGGAACGCAGATAAGATTGCGATAGAAAATGGCAGATGGGGACCATTTATCAGGTTTGGCAAAGAGATGCTGAAATTGAGGAAGAACCCGGCTACCAATGATAAATATACGCCAGAGGAGCTTGCTGCTATTTCTTTGGATGAGGTGAAAGCGCTGATAGTAGAACAGGTGCCGAATGCATTTGAACCGAAAAAGAAGAAAGCGGCAGTGAAAACAGTTGTGGCCGCAAAAAAGACTGGTGCGGCAGGGAAAAAGGCGACTGGAACTAAGACTGCGGCTAAGAAGTCGGTAGCGAAGAAATAGGCGTTCGTCATGCTGAATTTATTTCAGCATAACAGTTTATTAGCATGACATAATGTGTTATGATATAGTTTAAATATGAAAAAAGATCTTCCGGAAAATATAGTTGAGGATGTTGCAATGGCAGTAGTGCTGTTGGGCGAAACGCCTGAAGTTAAGAACTGGACGGTATACCTTGTCAATCTTAAAGATAAGGGCATCGATAATGTACTGATCAGCTCTAAGGGTTATGGTGAAAAGGATGGAAAGGCGGTCAAGACTTCCGTATTGAGGCATTTCCTGGGGGATGTGGTGGCCAGGTCTTTTAAAGGTGTGGAAGCAATTGATCCGGAGGTTTTTGGCCTGACTAATGAATACTGGTTGAGTTATTATATGGATGGGGTTATTTATGATAAGAAGTTTATTTTTCTGCCAGAAAGTATCGTAGATGATAATTTAATCCATATTCCCTTGGTGGATGGTCCGGGTGTAATGATCAGATAGGGCTTCGAGATGACGATTGCAAATTGAAGTTTGTGATCATCACGCATTTTTAGTACTTTTCCTACGCATCTATAATTTTTTCAATCGTATGGAATCCCTACCCCCATCTTCATCAGAAAACACTGATTCATCATCAGGAAACAACAATCCTTCCTCCCGAACGGGGAATCTTTCATTTTTTAAAAAGTACTGGAAACGCATCATTCTCGGCATGATTGCGGCGCTGATTATTGGAATTGGGGTTGGCTATCTGGCTGTGTTTCTCATAAAAAAGAATAAACCGAATGACGACAGTCAGAAATATTCAAAGTATATAACGGCTTATACCTCCGGTACGGTTTCTAAAAAAAGCTTCATCAGGTTGCAGCTTGCTTCGCAGGTAAAGACCATGAGTGATCTTGGCGTGGCAGACAACCGGAATCTATTCAGCTTCTCCCCTTCGGTGAAGGGTAAGGCATATTGGATAGATGCGCAGACAGTGGAATTTAGACCAGATGAACCACTTGAAGCCGGTGAAGATTATGAAGTGAGCTTTGATTTGGGCAAGGTAACCGAGACCGAAGAAGGTCTGGAGGAATTTGAATTTGACTTTAGGGTCATCAGACCGGGAATGAGTGCTGTACAAAATGGCCTGGTATCGCAAAACAATACCTCCATGGATTATATGCAGCTGAAAGGCGAAATTAAAACCTCTGATCAGGAAGATCCTAAAGCCATTGAAAAAGCGCTGGAAGTAGATTTTGCAGATAAGCTGAAGGTGAAATGGGAACATAGACCTGAGTCTAACAGTTATAGTTTTACCATCGATAGCATTAAAAAAACACCTTCGGTAAGAAACTTGAAGCTGAAATGGTCGGGCGATCCGATCAATGCGGAAGCAGAAGGCGAGATGGATATCCAGGTGCCAGGTGTGGGGATTTTTACCGTGCTGGACATAAAAGCGGTGCAGGATCAGGAAGATTATGCACTGGTTCAATTTTCACAGCCGATTAGTGTGGCGCAGGATTTATCAGGACTGATTTCATTGAGCGGTGTAGGCTCCCCAAGGTATACGGTCGACAGAAGCCAGGTAAAGGTGTATTCGGCCGATAAACTGGAGGGCAACTATGGTGTGCAGGTGAGTCCGGGTATCGAGAATATTGAAGGTGCTAAATTGCGGGTAGGCAAAACGGCCAATATCGTGTTTGAAAACAGGAAACCATCGGTTATTATTGCCGGGAGCGGCACGATCATCCCTAATTCCGGAAAACTGGTATTGCCTTTTGAGGCGGTGAACCTGAACGCCGTGGACGTGACCATCATCAAGATTTATGAGAACAATATTCCGCAGTTTTTTCAGGCGAACAATTTTAAGGGCGAATATGATTTACGTCGTGTAGCCAAACCAGTGGTACAGAAAACCATCAGACTGGATGAAGACAAGGCGCTAAATCTTCATAAAAAGAACCGTTTTACGCTTGACCTTGATAAATTACTCAAGACCGAACCTGGTGCGATGTACCGGATCACGATCGGCTTTAGACATAGTTACAATGTTTTTAAATGTGCGGAAAATGAAGATGAAAATACAGGAGATTCGAGCAGTTCGGCCGATGAAGAATATTATGGTTACGGGGAGAACATCGACGAAGACGACCAGTTCTGGCAGCTTTATAGCAATGCCTATCCGCGTGGCTTCCGCTGGGAAGACCGCGACAATCCATGTACCCGCTCCTATTATACCTCAGATAAATGGGCCAGCAGAAATGTAATGGCCTCCAATATTGGCTTGATAGCTAAACGGGGCAATGACAACAGCATGCTGATCATTGCTACCGACCTGCTAACGGCAAAAACTATGGGTGGCGTAACACTGGAACTACTTGATTATCAGCGACAGGTGATCCATACGGTAAAAACCGATGGTGATGGCATGGCTACGTTCGATTTAAAAAGAAAGCCCTTTTTACTGATCGCTAAAAATGGCGATGAACGGGGTTACCTGAAACTGGATGATGGCAGTTCGCTACCGCTGAGCAGGTTTGATGTAGGCGGTGATGTGGTACAGAAGGGACTGAAAGGATTTATTTACGGTGAGCGTGGTGTATGGCGGCCCGGCGATTCACTTTATTTATCTTTCGTACTGGAAGATAAACTAAAAACCCTGCCGGGGGGATATCCTGTTACTTTTGAACTCTATAATCCGAAAGGCCAACTTTTTAAAAGAGTAATTAATGGAAAGCCGCTAAACGGATTTTACGCCTTTAAAACGGCTACTGAAAGCACCTCTCCTACGGGAAATTGGCTGGTTAAGGTGAAGGCAGGCGGGGCTATGTTTTCTAAGACCGTAAAAATAGAGACTGTGATGCCTAATAGGTTGAAGATCGGCTTTGACATCGGTAATGCCGGTTACCTGGGTAGCGGTGGTGTATCGGCGGCGACATTATCTGCCAACTGGTTATTTGGCGCGGTGGGCAAGAACCTGAAGGCCAAGGTGGATGTGAACTTAAATACAATGAAAACAACCTTCAAAGGATATGAAGCGTACGACTTTGACAATCCGACGGTTGTCTTTCAGTCGCAGGTAAAGACGATTTTTGAAGGTACATTGAATGAAAATGGTACTGCTAAGGTCAATACCAGTTTAAATGAAAATAACACTGCTCCTGGTATGCTGAAAGCCAATTTCACGACCAAGGTATTTGAAGCCGGCGGCGGGTTTAGCATTGATAACTTTAGTATCCCCTACCATGTTTACAGTAGTTATTATGGAATTAAAACCCCTGAAGGCGACCGCTTGAGTGAAATGCTGGTGACCGGAAAGGACCATAAAGTAGACATCGTAAATGTGGACAGAAACGGTGCGCTGGTAAAGGGAGAGAAAACTGTGAGCGTAGAGCTGTACAAATTACAATGGCGCTGGTGGTGGCAGCAGGATGATGAGTATGCGTATGCAGATTTTTCTCAAAACTCTTATAACCAAATGATCAAGAAAGACAATATTGTTTTGCGTGGCGGTAAGGGAAATTGGACGCTTAGGGTAGACGAACCTGAATGGGGCCGTTACCTGATCCTGGTAAGGGATGCCAATGGTGGGCATGTGACCGGCAAATCGGTATATGTAGACTGGCCGGGATGGGCGCAACGGGAACAGGCCAGCAATCCTACTGAGGCCTCGATGCTTTCTTTTACTGCCAATAAAACGAAATACAATGTTGGAGAAGATGTGGTGCTGACCATTCCATCAGGAAAAGGCGGCAGGGCATTGATCTCTATAGAAAATGGCAGCAGGGTACTTAAGACATTCTGGACGGATACCAAGCCAGGGCAGACACAGTTTACCTTTAAGGCAGAGAAAGAAATGGCGCCCAATGTGTTTGCCAATGTGACTTTGCTGCAGCCGCATGCGCAGACGATAAACGACCTGCCGATCAGGATGTACGGGGCTTTCCCTTTGCTGGTTGAAGATCCGCAGACGATATTGAAACCCGTGATACAGATGGCTGATAAAATAAAACCAGAAACGGAAAGTACGGTGACTGTTTCGGAGGCCACAGGAAAGGCCATGACCTATACCATTGCGATAGTAGATGAAGGATTGCTGGATCTGACCAGATTTAAAACCCCTGATGCCCATGCGGTTTTCTATGCAAGAGAAGGACTGGGCGTAAAGACCTGGGACTTGTTTGACTATGTACTTGGTGCCTGGGGCGGTAACCTGGAACGGATCCTGAGCATTGGTGGTGACGGTTCGATCAACCGCAACCTGAACCCGGCAAAGGCCAATAGGTTTGTTCCGGTAGTGAAGTATCTGGGGCCTTTTGCATTGGGCAAAGGCGGCAAGGCCAGTCATAAGTTTAAATTGCCGCAATATATTGGCGCAGTGCGTGTGATGGTAGTGGCCGGACAGGACGGCGCCTATGGCTCGGCAGAGAAACCTGTGCAAGTCAAAAAACCATTGATGCTGCTGGCTACGTTACCAAGAGTGATTGGTCCTGGTGAGTCATTTACCCTCCCTGCTACCGTATTTGCTACAGAAAGTAACCTTAAAAATGTGACAGTGCAGCTTCAGACACAAAACCTACAGGTATTGGGCAGTAAAACGCAACAATTGCTATTTAAGCAGACAGGTGAGCAACTGGCTTATTTTGAGGTGAAGGCACCTGAGCTTACGGGTATTGCTAAAGTTCGTGTGATTGCACAGAGTGGAGCCGAAAAGGCGGTTTATGATGTAGAAATGGACATCAGAAATCCGAATCCGTATGTAACCAATGTAGTGTCAGCCAGCATTGCCCCTGGTCAGAAATGGAGTTACAGCTATAATCCGGTGGGTATGGCTGGTTCAAATTCCGCTACGCTGGAGGTATCTAATATATTTCCTATTAGTCTGAAAAAGCGCTTGGGCTATCTGGTGCAGTATCCGCATGGATGCGTGGAGCAGGTAACCTCTGGGGTATTCCCGCAGTTGTTTTTGAAAATGGTTACCCCGCTTTCGGAGCAGCAGCAGGCTGAAATAGGCAGGAATGTAAAAGCAGGGATAAATAAGTTGCGGGGCTACCAGAATACAGATGGTGGATTAAGCTACTGGCCGGGTGAAGGTGCGTCTGACGAATGGGGCAGCAATTATGCTTCGCATTTCTTGCTGGAAGCAGAGAAAGAAGGTTATACCCTGCCTGTTGGTATGGTGGATGGATTGGTTAGGTATCTGAGAGGAAAAGCTGCCAATTGGGAGCCAAATAGCACGAACTTTTATGGTGGCGATTTATCCCAGGCCTACCGGTTATATGTATTGGCACTTGCTAAAAGACCAGATATGGCGGCCATGAACCGGTTGAGGGGATTTGAATATTTATCGGCCACTGCCAAATGGAGACTGGCAGCGGCGTATCAGTTGGCGGGACAGGGCGATGCGGCACGTTCACTGATCAAAGGATTGCCACAGGAAGTAGAAGCCTATACACAATTGGGCGGCACCTATGGTTCTGACACCAGAGATGAGGCTATGATATTGGAAACGTTGACCCTATTGGGCCAGAATACGTCTTCTTTATTGATGTCTGTTGCTTCCAAACTGGGCAGCGACCAATGGTACAGCACGCAAACCACTGCGTATAGTTTACTAGCTGTCGCCAAGGTATGCGGAAAGAACGGTGCGTCGAACAAGCTTAAATACACTTACAGTCTGAATGGAAAAGCCGGACAGGTGAATACGACGAGCTATGTGAACAGCAACAGTCTGACTGATAAAGGTACAGTGATGGTTTACAACACCAGCGACCGTACCCTGTTTACCCGACTGGTACTGCAAGGACAGCCGGCAGCAGGTCAGAACAATTTTATTGCTGCTAATCCAGATGTGCTGGACATGAATATCAGCTATAAACTATTAAATGGCAAAGCGCTGGACCCAACGCTGTTGAAGCAGGGTATTGATTTCTATGCCGAAGTAACGGTTAAGAACCCAGGCAAAATGGGCTATTATGAACAGATGGCGCTGACCCAGATCTTCCCTTCGGGATGGGAGATCATCAATACCCGTGTGAACGACAATGAAAGCATACTGGCCTCTTCGCCGTATATTTACAGGGATATCAGGGACGATAGGGTATTTACTTACTTCAACCTGCGGGAGAATGAAACAGTGGTGTATAAAGTATTGTTGAATGCTTCTTATATAGGCAGATATTACCTATCTGCTGCACAATGTGAAGCGATGTACAACAATACCATTACTGCCACTGAGGGTGGTAAATGGGTGCAGGTTGTGAAGTAAACGCTGGTTATAACCTTGGCCATACATTGATGAACAGGAAGCGGATAAAGCCAGCAAAGAGTCTTAAAAAAGCAATTAATTTTTCCATGATGTTTGATTTATTATATATCAGACATCATGGAAAAATGTTACCTCTTGCTGATGCAGCCTGTGTAGTACTGCTATTGGCTTTTCTATTTTCATTACCGGGACAACTTTTTAAATCGCCCACTTCTTACGTTGTAGCCGCATCAAATGGAGAATTGCTGAGTGCTTCGATAGCTAAGGACGGGCAATGGCGGTTTCCTGCGGCAGACACTGTGCCGGATAAATTTACCAAATGCCTGATCGCGTTTGAAGACAAGCGCTTTTATGCACATCCGGGGGTAGATCCGATAGCGATGGCCAGAGCAATGCGGCAAAATTTGAAATCGGGCTCGGTAGTGAGCGGTGGCAGTACGATCAGTATGCAGGTGATCCGCTTATCGCGCCGGGAAAGCAGAACCTTGTGGCAAAAAATGATAGAGGTGGTTTTGGCAGTAAGGCTAGAGCTCAGCTCTTCAAAAGAGGATATTTTAGGGTTGTATGCAGCTAATGCTCCTTTTGGCAGCAATGTAGTTGGCCTCGATGCCGCATCCTGGCGGTACTTTGGACGGAGTGCAGCGCGCCTGTCCTGGGGAGAAATGGCTACACTGGCTGTCTTGCCCAATAGCCCTTCCCTGATACACCCGGGAAAGAACACTGAGCGGCTGATTAAAAAGAGAAATGACCTGCTGGATAAAATTGCCCGCTTAAAGATCATTGATCAGGCTACTGCCGAACTGTCTAAACTTGAGCCCATTCCCGGAAAGCCGTTGCCGCTTCCACAGCATGCTGTCCACCTATTGAACAGGTTCAAATCGGAATATAATGACCATTCAAAGGGTTACGATAAGTCTGCATCAACCAGGATCACCTCTACAATAGATTATGAGCTGCAGATCAATGTAAATTCTTTATTAAAACGCTATAATAACCGGTACAGGGCCAATGACATTAATAATATTGCGGCGCTGGTACTCGATGTCCGTACAGGAAAAGTGCTCAGCTATGTGGGCAATAATTATCAGCCGGACCAAAAGGAACTGGAAAGTCATGTAGATATGGTCAGGGCTGCCCGCAGTCCGGGGAGTACCTTGAAGCCTTTATTGTACGCAAGCATGCTGAATGAGGGATTTATATTGCCGCAAACCCTGGTACCGGATATTCCGACGCAAATAAGCGGCTATACGCCACAGAATTATGATCTTGGGTATGATGGAGCTATTCCGGCAGATAAAGCGCTGAGCCGCTCATTAAACATCCCTGCGGTAAAAATGCTGCAGAACTATAAGTACCAAAGGTTTTATGATAAACTCAAACAATTGGGTTTTACTTCGTTGAATAAGCCTGCGGATCATTATGGGCTATCGCTGATACTTGGTGGCAGCGAAGTAACTATGTGGGACCTGACGAAGGCCTATATGGGTATGGCAAGAAGCCTGAACCATTATAATGAGTATAAAGGCAGGTATAATCCGCATGATTATGATGCACCTGTGTATGTACAAGGTGAAACAAGAGAGCGTTCAGAGCGGGATATGCGTTTTGATCAATATGAAACACAACTGACTTCAGTGGTAGACCATGCAGCTATATGGAATACTTTTAATGCCATGGAGGAACTGATGCGGCCCGGTGAAGAGGGACTTTGGGAGCAGTTTTCTTCCTCGCAAAGGCTGGCATGGAAAACCGGAACCAGTTTCGGCTTCAGAGATGCCTGGGCAATCGGACTGACGCCGGATCATGTGGTATGTGTATGGGTGGGCAATGCCGACGGTGAGGGACGTCCGGGCCTGACCGGTATTGATGCAGCTGCTCCGGTAATGTTTGATATTTTTAAACAACTACCTGTGAGCAAATGGTTTAAAATCCCTCAAAACAAATTGAAGAAGTTATTGGTATGCAGAAAGAGCGGCTATAAAGCAGGTGAGAATTGTGTGGATAAAGTCCAGCAGCTAGTCTCTCCCGCCGGTGAAAAAACACGCATATGTCCTTATCATGTGCTAGTTCACCTGGACCGGACGGAGACGCAACGAGTGACGGATGCCTGTGATTCGACGGTAAATATGGTGCATAAGCCCTGGTTTGTGCTTCCCCCTGCTATGGAATATTACTATAAGATCAAGAACAGCGATTACAAAGAACTGCCACCGTTTAAGACAGGCTGTGGAGCCGAAGGCAGTGGTACTGCAATGGAAATGATCTACCCTAAGAATTATGCAAGCGTGTATATCCCTTTGGAGTTTGACGGGAGTCGCGGAAAAGTAGTGTTGAATGCCACACATCGCAGTGCGAATACCAGAATCTACTGGCACATAGACAATGAATACGTCGGGACTACCCAGGTTTATCACCAACTGGCTGTAAGTCCGCCACCGGGCAGGCATATGCTTACTTTAGTAGATGAGTATGGGGAACGACTGGTGCAGGTATTTACTGTGTTGCAATGAGTTTACGCTCTATACCCCCGATGGTAATCAGGTATTGTGCAGTCATATAAGTAGCCATAATCAGCAGGTGCGCATAATTGAAAGGTTGTGCAAATTTGTTGTACGCCAGCAGGGAATCTGAGATAAGGAAGAACATAGCGCCAACGAGGATTAGCCGGAAGCTGATTACATTGACACGCAGGTTCCTGAAGCTGGCCATCATCATCATAAAGCTGATCACAAAGATGTAGACCATAACCGGCAGTTTTAGGATACCTAAGCTTTCCCTGATGTAAATATAGAAACCCATGCCAATAACAGCACAGACAAGTATAGCTATCCTTGCCCCCTTCTTGTCCAGTTCAGGTGCCGAACTGAAATCGAGGTAAAAGGCTGAAATGTAAAAGATATGTCCGATTAAAAATGCAATGAGTCCGTATATAAAGAAGGCCTGGTTGCCGGAGCTGAACATTAGTAAAACATCGCCCGAAAGGGCAAAAAATAAACCTGTAAAAAGGCGTTTATGAAAACGGCCTTTTAAGGAGGTGCTGATGGCAAGCATGGCCATTAGCGAAACAACAATAAGCGGTTTGGTGATGTATTGCAAGATGGCTGAACCATTGGATATGGCAATCAGGTGCAGGATAAAGATGAGCGCAAACAGCAGGTTAAACTTCGGGTATTTCTTCAGCATTGGGTTTAGCGTTATTAAGGTTATAGAACCAGACGGCGGAAATAATCTGTATGCCTGTAAATATGACCTGGTATCCTATCGGAAACTCCAGGGATAAAACGATCGCAATTCCAAGCGCAAGCCTGGAGTATTCGAAATGCCTGAGCCATTTCTTTTGCTCCAGCAATGCCCCACAGGTGAGCAAGGTAAGTACAATGAAAACAGAACCAATGGTTGTGGGCAGCACAGGCAAGGTTTTGTGCAGGAAAAGAATGGCTGAGCCTCCGGTAATGCCTATTACAAACTGCAATAGCACATAGCCGGAGAGTCGCTGATGAAATTCAGGATTGTATTTATCATAATCCTGGGCATCTATCTCCTTTGGTTTTTGAAAACCGCCCAAGTGTTCCGGAAACCACCCGGGTGCTTTGAGAAATACATTTACTTTATCGCGCCAGCGCGGACTTTTTCTTGCCGTTCGCAGGAGTTCATCCCAATAGTGGACATTTGCCCACACGGGGTTCCAGCTGGCCAGTGGAGTTGTGATGCCATAGTAGACCTCCTCCTCTTCCTTTTGGAAGGTGCCAAACATCCTGTCCCAGATAATGAGCGTACCTGCATGGTTCTTGTCTATATATTTGGGGTTGGAGCCGTGATGCACGCGATGATGGGAAGGGGTGTTTAAAATACATTCCAACGGCCCGAGACTCTTGATAGCCCTGGTGTGTATCCAGAACTGGTATAGGGTGTTGAATGAACTTAAAGTGATGAAAATAAGCGGGTCGAAACCCAGAAAAGCAAGCGGCAGGTAAAAAACCCATGAAAACCAGCTCTGAAACCAGGATTGTCTGAGTGCTACGGTGAGGTTGTATTCTTCCGATTGATGATGTACAATATGAGCTGCCCATAAAAGGTTGATCTGATGGCTCATGCGGTGAAACCAATAATAACAGAAATCGACACCGATGAAGAGAATGATCCATATCCATATACTCTTTGGAAGGTCAAGCATCCTCCAGTTTTCAAAAATGTATTTGTAACCAAAAAAAAGGATGGTCTTCATAAATACATCTATCAACTGCTGTCCGATACCCTGACTCAGGTTGGCTATAGCATCGTTGAGCCGGTAATAATTCAGCTTTTTATAAAATGAATAGGCAAGTTCCACCCCTATCAGGATAAAAAACACAGGTACAGATAGCGTGATGTAGTTCATTCAGAATATTTGGTTAGCTCATCGCAATACGGATATAAAGCTAAACAATTGCTTTAGCAATAGGATGATTAAATAAAAAAAGCAGCAGAAAATGACACATGTCACCACTGCTGCTCTAATATATTTAAAATAGAATCAGTAAACTGAAATATTGAAAAGCTAGTTAGTAGCTTTTTTCAGTACGGTTATTCCTCTTGAAACCACCTCCACCTGCGTTACCGCCGGTATTGGGTTTTTCCTGAGCTTCCGCTACTTTAATACGGTTACCATTGTAATCGCCACCGTTCATACGTTTGATTGCTTCTCTTGCCTCTTCATCTACCGGCATCTCCACAAAACCAAACCCACGACTTTGACCAGTCTCGCGATCTTTGATAATCCTAAGTGATTTTACTTGACCGAAATCACCAAATACGGCTGTTAATTCATCTTCCCCTACTTCTAACGGAAGGCCTGTAATAAATATCTTCATTAATGTCTAAAAATTTGCACAAAGTTAAGCATTTTTCACTTAAATTCCAATGCTAGTGTCAGTTATAAGTATAATTATTTAATTAAATTTATAACATCGCGAGCAAAAGATTTGTTTGCCGGGCATTGATTTTTTTAATGAAAATCGATATAAATGGTATAGTAGCAACAATAACTAGCTTAATGTAGTTTTAAACAGTCCTATAGTCCTCTGCCAGGCAAGTTTTGCGGCCGCCTCATTGTACCTGGTGGGCGAAGTATCATT
This sequence comes from Pedobacter psychroterrae, assembly GCF_004331695.1. Classification (GTDB taxonomy): domain Bacteria; phylum Bacteroidota; class Bacteroidia; order Sphingobacteriales; family Sphingobacteriaceae; genus Pedobacter; species Pedobacter psychroterrae. The sequence continues at coordinate 123,784 of NZ_SJSL01000004.1, forward strand.
ATTGAACGCATGATTAACACCTTCGTAAATATATAACTTGTAATCTACTTTATTATCTTTAAGTGCCTGTTCATAAGCAGGAATCCCTGCATTTACCCTTTCATCCAGTCCGCCATAATGCAGCATCACAGAAGCTTTAATATTTTTTACGTCTTCGCCTTTGGGCTGACCGCCATAATAGGCTACGGCTGCCAGTAATTTTGGATCGTTTACTGCAAGCTTGTTGGACATTGCTCCACCCCAGCAAAAGCCCACACATCCTACCTTTCCGTTGCCGTCTTTTCTACTACGCAGGTACTCAAGTCCTTTGAGGTAATTTTGCAGATTCTTTTCCGCATCAAGCTGTCCGATCAGTTCCCTTCCCTTGTCCTCGTCGGCCGGAGTGCCGCCCAATGGCGAAAGGGCATCTATACCGAGGGCGAGGAAACCTTCTGCGGCGACACGCTTAGTGACCTCAATGATATGCGGATTTAGTCCCCTGTTTTCGTGAATAACCACTACGCAACCCAGGTTTTTCTTGTTCTTTGGTTTGGCTAGAACAGCCTTCATATTTCCTTCTACACCTGGGTAGGTGATGTTTTCAACTTCGATACTGTCGTCGCTGAATGTTGCAGCTGCTACATAATTATTTTCCAGCAGTGGTAATATTGTCAATGCTATAGCTGTGCTGCCTGTAAGGACAGCTAACTTTTTCATGAATTCCTTTCGGCTGATGCCGCTATGTGTATACTGGTCGTACAGGGTGATTATTTTCTGATCCATGGTTGAAATAAGTTTTATCTAATATAAGATTATTCTGGCAAAACATGAATTGTCATAATATTGTCTATTTCTATAGATGCAAAACATTTTAAAATATTAGCCGTTATAGCTGTAGTTTGTTTGGTTAGGTTGGTCTGTGGTGGACTAACCATCTATTAAAACAGGGATACTTCGAAAGAGCTATCCCTGTTTCCTTTTACTGAATTTACAGTACCGCGGACAGTTCAATATTAAGAAATTATAAGAAAATTGTAATTTTTGTTTTAAAAAGTAATATATTCAAACTAGCGTTGACTTTAAGTTTTGTTTTCTCTTTTTATGGTCTTAGATTTGGAAAGTTTATTTATTGGCATAAATGTTGATTTTTTAACTGAATGTAAAGACTATGTTATCAAATTTCTCAATAGTGTCCTTAAAATAAGCCTTGAAACCAACAATCACCTCTGGAATATATAAATAGATGAGCATGCGTAAAAAATTACATGATAGGATAGCAGCTTTTAAAGATGCTACAGCGATAAAGGAAAGGGGTTTATATCCATATTTCCGAGCAATAGAATCGGGACAGGATACAGAGGTTGTGATAGATGGAAAGAAAGTACTGATGTTTGGTTCTAACTCTTATCTTGGACTTACCAATCATCCAAAAATCAAGGAAGCCGCTAAAAAGGCTATCGATAAATATGGCACCGGATGTGCCGGATCGAGATTTTTAAACGGTACGCTTGATATCCACATAGAACTTGAAAAGCGATTGGCCAAATATGTTGGTAAAGAATCTGCTGTTTTGTTCAGCACCGGATTTCAGGTAAACTTAGGGGTTATTTCCTGTTTACTGGATAGAAATGATTACCTGATATTGGATGAATACGATCATGCCTCTATTATAGACGGCAGTCGCCTATCCTTTTCCCGTTCCATTAAGTACGCACATAATGACATGGACGACCTGCGCAAGAAATTGAGCAGATTGCCGGAAGATGCGGCTAAACTGATAGTTGCAGACGGGATATTTAGCATGGAAGGGGATTTGGTAAACTTGCCTGAAATTGTAAAGATAGCTGACGAATTTGGTGCAAATATCATGATGGACGATGCACATAGCCTGGGCGTGATAGGACATAATGGATCTGGAACTGCCTCGCATTTCGGACTGACGGATAAAGTAGACCTGATCATGGGAACGTTTAGTAAATCGCTGGCGTCTCTGGGGGGCTTCATAGCGGGTACTGATGAAACCATCGAATTTGTAAAGCACCGGGCACGTTCTCTAATGTTTAGCGCGAGTATGCCTCCTGCTGCGGTAGCCAGTGTGATTGCTGCATTGGATATTATTGAATCAGAACCTGAAAGAATAGATCAGCTTTGGGCAAATACCAATTATGCCAAGAAACTGTTGCTGGATGCCGGCTTTGATATAGGACACACAGATAGTCCAATCATTCCAGTTTACATCAGGGACAATGACAAAACTTTTCTAGTTACCAATATTTTAAGTAACAATGGAATATTTGTTAATCCGGTAGTATCACCTGCCGTACCATCAGATTCTTCTCTGATCAGATTTTCTTTAATGGCGACCCATACCTTTGCGCAAATAGAGGAGGCTGTGGATAAATTATCTGCTGCTGCTAAAGAGGTCAAAGTAAATATATCACAAGTAACCATTTAGATTTCATGAGAAGCGTAGTTGCAGTAAGCAATAAGAAACAGTTAGGCCTATTTATTGATTTTCCACATGACCTTTACAAAGGTGATCCCAACTACGTTCCTGAATTATTTATCGCCCAGAAAGATCTTTTAACTACCCACCCTTTTCATAAACATTCGGCTTTGCAGTGTTTTTTGCTGTATGACGGGGATAAGATTATTGGCAGGATTGCGGCTATCTTAAACAACAGCCACAATACGATGAACAATGCCAATGATGGTTTCTTTGGTTTTTTCGATTGTATCAATGATCAGCCAGCTGCAGATCTGCTGATGGAGACGGCAGTGAAATGGCTTAAAGATAAAGGTGTGGATGGTACGATAATCGGGCCTGTCAACTTTTCAACGAATGAGAGCTGCGGATTGCTGATCGAGGGTTTTGATTCCCCACCTGTGGTAATGATGCCTTACAATGCCAGCTATTATCCTGCTTTGCTAGAAGGTGTGGGTCTGACAAAAAAGGTGGACCTGATAGCCTGGAGATTTACCGGCGATAATTATGATGACCGTTCTGTTAAGTTACTTGACCGTCTTGAAGAGCGTTTGAAGCGAAATAACATTACGATCCGTAAAATCAACCTAAAGAATTTTAAAGAGGAAGCGGCTAAACTGCATGAAGTTTACAACAAAGCATGGGACAAAAATACTGGTTTTGTGCCACTGAATGATGAGGAGTTTGACTATCAGGCAAAGGACCTTAAGCTGGTGCTTGATCCTGATTTTTGCCTTGTTGCGGAACAGGATGGAAAACTGGTTGGCTTTGGTACCGCTATTCCTGATATGAACCAGATTCAGATCAAGATTAAAAAAGGAAGGTTATTGCCAACAGGTATCTTTAAGCTGTTATTTGGTAAGAAGAATATAAAGGGGATCAGAATCCTGCTGCTTGGTGTAATAGACGGCTACCGTAAAATGGGAATAGAGGCTTGTATCTATGCACGGATCATCAAAGCCTATCGGGAGAAAGGTTTTCAATATGCCGAAGCCGGCTGGACGCTGGAGCACAATGACCTGGTAAACAATGCGATCCTGGCCATCAAAGGAGATCCTTACAAGAAATACAGGCTCTACGAGAAAAAGATATGAGTAAAAAGTTATTGATAACCGGTGCCTCTGGCTTTGTTGGTTATCACCTGATAGAAGCTGCTTTAAGGGCTGGCTTTGAAGTGTATGCTGCAGTGCGCAAAAGCAGTGATGTTTCTCATCTTAAAGAATTTAACCTTCATTACGTTGACCTTGATTATAGTTCTGTTGATGCGCTAAAAGTACATCTGGAAGCAGGGAAATATCAATATATTATACATGCAGCCGGTATTACCAAGGCGAAGAACCTGGCAGCTTATAATAAGGTGAATGCGGACTATAGTAGGAATCTGGCAATAGCAGCGGGTACTGCAAATATAGATCTGAAGAAATTTGTATTTGTAAGCAGCTTGGCTGCATTAGGGCCGTTGTTGGATCTTTCGGGTGAGATCAGGGACGACGTTGCAGGAAAACCTGTGACCAGTTATGGCATCAGTAAACTGCTTGCTGAGGAATATTTAAAGAACATTCCTGACCTGCCCTTGATCATCATCAGGCCTACTGCCGTTTATGGTCCCCGGGAGAAGGATATATTTATCTTGTTTAAGAGCATTAGCCGTGGACTGGAACCTCATATAGGCAATTTTAAACAACAGTTGAGCTTTATTTATGTTAAAGACCTGGCCCAGGTCATCATTCACGCCTCGCTAAGCAATGTGACTGGCAAACAGTATAATGTCTCGGATGGTCGTATTTATGACCGGTATGTGCTGGCATCATTGATAAAAAAGGCCATGAATAAGAAAACGCTGAAATTTCATTTACCGATAGGCATTGTGGGTTCAATGGCTGCATTTATGGAGCTGATTTATAGAAACAGTGCGACTACCCCTACCTTAAATAAGGAAAAAATGGCAGAGCTTACGGCGATTAACTGGGCTTGTAATATAGATCAGGCCAGGCATGACTTGGGGTATGATCCGCAATTTGACCTGGAAAAAGGACTATTGGAAACGGTTTCGTGGTATCAGATGAATAAGTGGCTTTAATAAGCTACCCTTCCATTTGTTTGATGATCTTATTTACTTCAGTTTCTGTGGCCCTTAGTTTTGTCTGACAGAAGTCTATCAGTTCTGAGGCACGCTTAACCTTTTCTGCAAGTATATCTACCGAGACAGATTCGTTTTCAATTTCCCTTGCTATTTCTGCGAGCTCCTTGTAGGCAGCTTCATATGTCAAATTCGTTTCCATCGTTTGGTGATTTAGATTTTACTGTTGTTTCAATTAATGTGGATGCCAGTCTTATGCTCAGGTCCGTTCCTATCTCAATATCATCTGGATTGCTGACAATCTTATTGTTTACTTTTATGATCGCAAAGCCTTTATTTAATATGTTTTGCGGACTCATCAGCTTTACTACCGATTGAAAATGACCTATGTAGCCACTTTTGTTTGAGAAATACATCCGGCTGTACGACTGCAGGTTGCCATGAAGATTGCTGAGGTCCTTGCGCCTGTTGGAAATGATGATCTTCGGATTGCTTAAAATAAGCGCAGACAGATTGATGATACTGCGGTGGTATTCGTGCAATAAGTTGCGGGTAGTGTGTATGGTGATCTGGTTGATATGAACCAACCGGTCTTTGTGGTGGCTGATCATTTGATAAGTTTTGATCAGCAGTGCATTCTGTATATTTAAAATGACTTCTTCAAACTGGCGGTTGTGCGCAATGATCATTTCCGCTGCCTTAGTAGGTGTCTTGGTGGAAGTGTGTGCCATAAGGTCAGCGATGGTCTCGTTTTTTTGATGACCTATACCAGTTATAACCGGGATGGGAAACTTCGCAATGGCCCTGCTCAGTTCATAATTATCAAAGATCAGGAAATCTGTCTGGGCACCCCCACCCCTGATGATCACCAGCGCATCATAAGCAATTGCCGACTGGTACACATCAATGATCCTGGCCAGGATTTGCTTTGCATTTATTTCGCCCTGTACCAGCGTAAAGTATTTATCCAGATTAAATTGATAACCAAAGGCATTATTTTCAAGGGTATGGATAAAATCCAGGTAACCTGCTGAAGTATCAGAGGAGATAATTGCTATGCGCTGGATGACTTTATTGAATTGCAACATGCTGTTGCGGGTGATATACTCATTGCCCTGTAGTTGTATGAAATCCGGATTGTCTTTTACCAAACGTACTAGTGTATCTTTTCGCTGCTGCTCAAATAGGCCTAGTGTAAAATTGGTGTCAATGTCCAGCAGATTTAGCTGCAGGCCAAATGAAGGATTGTACTGCACGGAAACCTGGATCAGGACATTGATGTCGTTCCGGAACTTCTGTCCGGTGGCATGCTCAAAATTGGTGATATTTACCGATGCATTGCCCCATGCCCTTCCCGCAATCTTTGCCAGAATCCGGGCGGAAGATTTATCTTTCTCTACTAGTTCGAAGTAATGGTAATTGCTTTGCGGTTTATAGGTGTAATTGGTCACATCTGCTATGATCCAGAAGGTCTGCTGTCCGAATACCCCCTCTATCGCCTGCTGGACCTGATGTGTAAGTTCAGAAAGCCTGATCGATACGGGACTAGATGGAGGTGAGTGTGCTGCCATTTTGATCTATGTTGAGGATATGCGCTGCTCCGCATTTAAGTGCAAAATTATTGATCTGATGGCCAACAGGAAAATCAAAACAGACGGGATAATCGTATTCCTTTACCTTTTCCAGAACTATTTCGTGGAGGCTTATGCCAAATTCTTCTCCTGGTTCTTCCGGTTTCAATTTGAAACCCCCAATGATCAGTCCTTTCAACTTGTCCAGTTTACCGCTTCGCTTCAGGTTCCACAGCATCCTGTCGAGGCTATAAAGCGGTTCATTGGTATCTTCAATAAATAAGATTTTATTAGCTGTATGCAACTCAGAAGAACTCCCGGTCGCCGTTTCAATCAGGCTAAGGTTGCCCCCTACCAGTATGCCTTCTGCCCTACCTTCACGGTTGTGTTCATTGTAGGCTGCAGTGTACCTTACCGCCTGACCTGTGAGCACTTGACGGATAGACAGTATGGTTTCTATTTGTATCGGCAAGGCCTCTTCCCATACATTCGGAAAACTATTACACATTTTTGAATGGATAGAGGCTATTTTATATTTGCTGTTGATGTGTGTATGCAATAAGGTAATGTCACTGAAACCGATCAGCCATTTAGGATGCTTTTTGAAATGCCTGAAATTAAGTTGATCTATAATTCTTACTAAGCCATAGCCCCCACGGGCACATAGGATCGCTTTAATCTCCTGACGATCCAACATCTGTTGAAGATCTGCGGCCCTTTCCCCATCGGTTCCGCCCCGTGTAAAATCCCTGCTTCCAATTGTTTTACCGATTTCAACCTTGAATCCCCAGTGCTGTAATTGTGCGACTGCAGGTTGAATTTCTGCCATGGAGATGAAGCTTGCGGGACTGGTAATACCTATCGTGTCCCCCTCCATCAAATATGGTGGAATGCGGCTGCTATGACGTCCGGCTTCGTTTTTAGACCCAGCGAAGGCCTCGCTGTTGAAAGCAGCAGTACCAGCAGTAATCAGAAAAGATAAAAAGTGCTTACGATTCATTTAAACTGCATTTTTTGTGTGACACAAGTATAAGGCTTATTAGCCGTTTCTTCCGAAAAAGCGCAATCGTTTTCGTAAATTTTCAATGTAAATAGCTGTTTTTCTGAATGAATTACTTTTAAGAGCGTTATATTTAACCTGGCTTTTGATCTAACACAGACATTGTCTTTAACCAAATATGGACTTCCAAATATGAAAAATAAAATCCTATTCAGCGCCTGTTGCCTAATTAGCCTGCAAGTAAATGCTCAAACTGAAAAAGTTTCCTTTGTCAAACATGAAGACCAGAAGAAGGTGGAGGTCAACGTCGGTGGGAAACATTTTACCAGTTTTATCTATCCCGACAACCTGGAAAAACCAGTATTGTATCCCATACTGGCAGCAAATGGGCAATTGCTGACCCGGGGCTTTCCTTTAAATACCCGTGAGGGTGAACGGGTAGATCATCCGCATCATGTTGGCTTATGGTTTAATTATGAAAGTGTGAACGGTCTTGATTTCTGGAATAATTCGTACAATATACCAGCTGATAAAAAGGCAAAATATGGTTGGATCAGGAATGTTAAAGTAGAACAAGTTCAGGAAGGTAAAAATAAAGGAACCTTGAGTTACTCTGCCAATTGGGAAAACCAGGCTGCAAAAGTATTGCTGAAAGAAAAAACCACTTTTGTATTTACAGGTACGGGCAATTCGCGTAGCATCGACAGGACTACTACGCTGACTGCAGTGCAGGACACAGTGGTTTTCAAAGACGTGAAAGATGGAATGCTGGGACTAAGGCTGACCAAGGAGCTCGAATTTAAAACTGATAAAGTGGAAGAATTTACAGATGCCCAGGGAAATGTGACTAAAGTGTCGGCTTCTGGCAATGGTGCCAATGGTAATTACCTGACAAGTACCGGTGCAAAAGGTGCCGGAGTATGGGGTACAAGAGCAGTGTGGTGCCTCCTTTATGCAAATAAGGCGGGCAAACCCCTTTCCGTTACTATGATAGACCATCCAAAGAACCCTGGCTATCCTACCTATTGGCATGCAAGGGATTATGGTCTGTTTGCCGCCAATCCCCTGGGACAGGAAGTCTTCAGTAACGGCAAAGAAAAGTTGAACATGGTATTGAAACCAGGACAATCCGTGATTTTTAAATACAGGATTGTAGTTGACTCAGATGAGCTTCCAACTGCGGCAGTTTTAGATCAGCAGGCAAAAGATTTTAGTAAAAAATAACATACACTAATCACAATTAATATACAAATGAAGAAAACAGGACTATTAGTTTTAGCTGGGTTGATACTGGGAACCACCCCAGTAGTTTCCTATGCTCAAACTGGAAAGTGGCAGCAACTTTTTAATGGAAAAGACTTAACGGGATGGAAACAGTTAAATGGACAGGCGAAATATGAAGTAGTTAACGGGGAGATAGTCGGCACGACTGTTTCTAATACACCTAATTCCTTTTTGACTACAGAGAAGGATTATGGTGATTTTATTCTTGAAGTGGAATTATTGGTAGACAACTCTATGAATTCGGGTATTCAGATCAGGAGCCTGAGCAAACCAGATGTAATGAACGGTAGGGTTCACGGATACCAGGTTGAGGTAGATCCTTCAGATAGAAAATGGAGCGGCGGTCTGTATGATGAAGCCCGCAGAGGATGGTTATATCCCCTGGACATTAATCCCAAAGGCCAGGCAGCCTTTAAAAAAGGAGAATGGAACAAGTACCATATTGAATGTATAGGTAATTCTATCAGGACATGGGTAAATGGCATTCCAACAGCTAACGTAGTCGATGCACTCACTCCTTCCGGCTTTATCGCATTGCAAGTTCATTCTATAGGTAAGGATGATCAGCCGGGCAAGCAAATCCGCTGGAGAAACGTACGCATTCAGACACAAGGCCTTAAGCCATCAAAGACAGATGACATCTTTGTGGTAAATATGGTACCGAATGACCTCTCTGCTCAGGAAAAATCAGAAGGATATTCACTGCTATGGGACGGAAAGACCAGCAATGGCTGGAAAGGTGCATATAAACCTGGTTTTCCGGAAAAAGGATGGTCGATAAAAGATGGAGAACTCAGTGTGGAAAAATCTAACGGCGGCGAATCTACGAATGGCGGAGACATTGTAACCATCAAAGAATACAGTGCATTTGAAATGAAGTTTGATTTTAAACTGACAGAAGGTGCCAACAGTGGGGTAAAGTATTTTGTAACGCTGAGCGAAGGTAATAAAGGCTCTGCCATAGGCCCCGAATACCAGATTTTGGATGATGAAAAACATCCTGATGCGAAAATGGGTAAAAATGGTAATCGTACACTAGGTTCTCTTTATGATCTGATCACCAGCAAGAAGATTGCCAATGCAAAGAGGAAAATCGGAGAATGGAACAGAGGCCTGATCAGGGTATATCCTGACAATAGAATTGAATACTGGCTGAACGGCTTTAAAACAGTAGAATTTACCAGAGGATCTGAAGAATTCAAAACACTGGTAGCAGGCAGTAAATACAAGGACTGGAAAGATTTTGGTATGGCACCTAAAGGGCATATTCTTTTGCAGGATCATGGAGATAGCGTCTCTTTTAGAAGCATTAAATTGAAACAACTTAAATAAACCCTAATAATCATGTTAGATTCAAGAAGAAAATTTATTAAACAGTCTGCTATTGCTGCCGCAGGAACCTATATCGGCACAATGGGGTGGACTGCAAAAAGTTACGGTAACATAATTGGTGCAAATGACCGGGTTAGAGTAGGTGTAGTAGGATTTTCTGATCGTTTTAAGGATAGTCTGCTGCCGAGTTTTTTGCATCATAACAAAGAGCTTAATTTTGATATTGTAGCAGTATCCGATCTGTGGAACTACCGCAGAGGCTTGGGTGCAGACTTATTGAAAAATAGGTTTGGTCATGATATTAAAGCCTGCCGCAACAATGATGAGTTATATGCCACTAAAGACATAGATGCTGTAATTATCAGCTCTCCTGATTTTGCGCATGCCTCACATGCCATTGAAGCAGTCAATGCTAAATGCGATGTGTATTGTGAGAAACCATTTGCAGAAACGATGGAAGATGCAAGGGCAACGCTAAAAGCAGTCAAAAACTCTAAACAGATCTTGCAGATCGGCTCGCAACGCAGAAGTGGCGGGAACTATAAAGCTGCTGATAAGTTCATAAAAGAGGGCAAATTTGGCAATGTTACGATGGTTGAGCTTAGCTGGAACGTAAATCAGCCGGGCAGATGGCGCAGACCTGAACTGGTGGCCAGATTAAAGAAAGAAGATACTGACTGGAAACGTTTTTTACTGAACCGTCCATTTGAAGAATGGGATCCACGAAAATATTTGGAATACCGCTTATTCTGGCCATTCTCTTCAGGGATGCCAGGGCAATGGATGTCGCACCAGATCGATACGGTACATTGGTTTACCGGATTGAAACACCCAAGAAGTGTGGTCGCTAATGGGGGCATTTATCAATGGAAAGATGGCCGCAGAAACTGGGATACCACTACTGCAGTATTTGATTATGGTAAACCAAATGATCCGAATGACGGTTTCCAGGTAGTCTTTACTTCCAGAATGCACAACGGTGATGAGAACCCAACAGAAATTTACTATGCCAACGGTGGTGAATTAAATTTAAACACCAATATGGTTTCGCCAAAAGGTGGATTGACTGCAGGTGCTGCCAAAGCAATGAACATGCAAGCCAATTTATTGCCCGAGCTAAAACTAACCGATATGATAGAAAAGGTATCTGCTTCCGCAAATACAGGCGGTGACAAGTTAACCTCTGCACATATGCGCAACTGGATGGAATGTGTACGCAGCAGACAGGAAACCAATGCTCCTGTAGAAGCTGGTTACTATCATTCAATTGCGAATATCATGACAAATGCCTCGGCCAGAACTGGTCAGAAAGCTACGTTTGATGAGAAGACACAGGACGTAATGGTGGGTGGTAAAGTATTTAAATACTAAAGTTAAATTTTGATAACTCCTCTACGGCTGCTGTTCGCCAGGCGCTGCGCGCAGCCGACCAAATGCCGATCGGAGTTATTAAAATTTAAGAGATAAAAAAGGCCATGTCATTTGACATGGCCTTTTATTTGATCAAAGTCACCGCCCCTGAAGAGACTCTTCTGCCATTCCCAGGGTCTAGTAAAAAATAATAAGTGCCTGCAGGAGCATCTGCTCCCTTATACCTGCCATCCCATCCTTTGGTCTGTGATCCTCCGGAATATATTTTTACTCCATATCTATTAAAAATGGTAAAGGTCGCATTCGGATAAGTATCCAGATATTTGATATTCCATTCGTCATTGATGCCGTCTCCGTTCGGACTAAACGCATTTGGAATATTCAGCTTATTAAGCACCTTGACGAAGACCTGCGTGGTTGTAAGGCAACCCTCATTTGATGTAACCGTAAGGGTGTACTGTGTATCCTCCTTTGGCGCCACCACCGGGTTTAACACATCATCCCGGTTTAGTCCCACTGACGGCGTCCATTTATAAGACAAACCTGTTCCCGTAGCTATTGCATTTATCGGAGCCTCACCTCCTTCCAAAATGACCAGATCAGCTCCTGCATTTGCATGGGGTGTGGGAAATACGGTAACATTCATTGTTTTGCTGTCGGAACAACCATTGTCTGCAAGAAATGTATAGGTTATCGGGTGCTGACCGGCACCTGCAAGCGAAGGGTTGAACATCCCCCCTACATCTACACCAGGACCGGAATAGCTACCTATTCCGGATTCAATGCCCCATTTTTCTCTTGCTTGCGTTAGCTGAAAAGGTTGCATCTCTTCGCAAATGCCGGGAATCGAATCAAAAACTACCTGTACATAAACACTAAGTTTTACGACGTTACTAATGGAAGTCAGCGGACAGCCCAGATGAAAGATTTTTCGGCGGTAATATACCGTAGTGGTAATTGTCTCGGGATCGAAATCAGCATCTGTTGCTATGGCGACATCTACGAAATCCAAACCATCCTCTGAAACCTGCCACTGATAAGAGAAACTTTCAGGTGTATCTTCTTCAGGTACTGAGCCGGCTAACTTCTCTGGATCACCATCCACGCAGTAGACATCATTGGCAGGGATTTGTATGGAGTTCCGCGAAAGGATAAAAGTGGTGATAATTATGTTCTCCGCACTGGAAGTTGATCCGTCATAATTCGAGCCCAACACCGTTCCTTCTGAACCCGTTTCATAATTTGTTTTAGCATCTGCAAAGGCATTTATCTTTGGTGTAACCCTGCGATAAATCCCGTTTAGCGTTCTTGATGGGTCGAGGTACAGTGCCTGTGCGCTACTGTTATAATTACCTGCGGATATACCGCAGTCGGCTCTGGCAATCAGCGTAATGGTCACAGCATCTCCCGGGGAAATATTGAAGTCACCCAATAAAGGGCGGTTTGGTGTACCAATGTCAACTGCATTACTGGTAAGGTTAGTGAGTACCGTCGGGCCTCCGGCGTCCCCCTCAAGACTTGCGGTAGCTGAATCAAACAGGAAGCCGGCCGGTAGTTGCACCTGTACTTCCACACCACCTGCATTGCCGCCTCCGGCAGCATTCCTGACTACGATTCTATATTTCACCAGGCTGCCAGGATACAAAATAGCATTGCCATTGAGCTGTGACATTACTGTACTGAGCTCTGGGTAACAACCAGAGCCACTGCCCTGTAAATAGGCTGGCAGATCAGCAATAGCAAAGAACTTTTGGTAACCGTCAGTACCGCGTGCAGCTTCATGATTTGATCCATCAGCAGTACTGCCTGAGGCTCCTGCGGTGATGTTTGTTGTCACGGTAGAAACAGGCATCATATAAAAAATCTGTCCGCCACCACCACCACCACCTGGGCCATGATTGTTATTCTGGTCCCTTGCTGTATTTCCCCCGTTACCACCCCTGGCCTCCAATATCAATTTTGCAGTAAGGTCAGGGGTGTTAACCTTGATGTAAATCGTTCCTCCGGCCCCACCACCACCTGCACCATCAGGATTCACCCCTGAAATGCCGATCGCCCCGCTACTCCCATTCGATCTGATCACCCCCATGCCTTTGATACTTCCTGCGTTGATTAAGATAATTCCGCCGCCAACACCTCCCTTAACACCATCCAGGGCATCATTGGCATCTCCACCACCACCACCACCACCCATAACCAGCCTGCCAATATCAGGTGAAATCCCGTTGTAACTGACCCAACCTGGACGTCCTCCATTGGGAAAGGTATCATTAGGTATTCTTAAAGCTACACCATTACCGCCGACACCCCCTGGACCTCCGTTTCCGCCGCCCCCGCCCCCGGAATTATGATCATTTCCTCCTCCACCTGCATTTCCTGGTGCACCTTTTCCATATGAACCGCCAGGTAAGCCCTCCGTACCATTATCTACCCGATTGAAGCCATCCCACATGAAACGGGGTGTGCCGGCAATCCCCTCGCCCTTTCCAACAGAATGAGGATCGCTAGAAGGGATCACGTATACACTGTTGATATTGCTTCCGGAAGCACCAACAGGTCCATAGCCACCTCTAAAACCCCTTGCCGATGCGTCTACCACAAATCCGTTAAAATCCATTGTCCCTGACACATCGAACGCTATGATTCCGCCTGCCTTTCCATTAAAAGGCGGGGTTTTAATGTCTTTTGAAAGTACAAGATTTGAATATTGGGGAACACGGACTACCTGAAATGTTCTCGCCCCGCGCGTTGCCGTTGCCTCCGCATTTACATAGGAATTTACTATGCCGCCATCAGGTGCAAAACCTTTGAAAGTCAGCGCTCCTCCACTAAGCGCTACATCACTCGTTGCAATTGCATATTCAAATTTCCCAGTATTGCCCAGTGAGATAAAACCAGTACCTCCAAGACCGTCAGGCCCGGAACCCGAATTTGCTGACCCATATAAATTGTCATTAGTATAACTGATGGTAGCATCCTGCATCTGTATGATCAGGAGCAAATCTCCTTTACTAATCGGCTTTAAACCGAAATTGTTGCCGTAAGGATCATCCGGTGGCACGGCGGCTAGTGGCACGCTGCGCCCGCCGGTTGTCAGGTTATAAGCACCTGATACCGGAAAATAAGTATTTATGGAGACTGAAATGTTTGCCGGCCCGTCCAGTCCGGGTGTTCCGCAGAGTTGGCCATGGGCTGAATTACAAATATACAGGCACAGAAAGAGTATAAACTTACTCCATAATTTCATTTTATCTTTTGTTTAAGATCCCACTCTAAACTAGACAGTAGTTTCGAGTATTTCAAATCCAGAATGATAAATTTCAACAAATAAAAAAGGCCCGTCATACTAAATATCATGACGGGCCTTTTTTACTCCTGAATTTTGATTACTCCGATCGGCATTCGGTCGGCTGCGCTTCCTTCAAAGCGCCTGGCGAACGTCAGCCGTAGAGGAGCTAATCAAAATTACTCATTACCAGAATGCGGTATAAAGTGCTACCAGCATCGTAATAATAATTAGTGACCCAACTGCAAAGGATGTAGAGACCCTAAACATTTTAGTGTCTATTTCCAGTCCTTTAGGAACGATGCCTTTTTTGTTATCGTAAATACTGATGAAGTACATTCCGATCAGGCAGACTGCAAATACGATCAGCATCCTGTCCATAAACGGAATTTCGAAGACACCTGAAGAATTCGCAACTGCCCATCCATATTCATATAACGGAGAAAGATCAACCCATCCAGGAAGGAATTTTAAAACAACTGAAGTTACAAACCCGCCTATTGTAGCAAACAATGCTGCATTTGAGGTAGTTTTCTTCCAGAAGAAACCCAATATAAACATGGCAAAGATCCCTGGAGATACAAAACCTGTATATTCCTGTATGTACTGGAAGCCTTGTTTACCTTCGCCCATTAAGGCATCCCCTATTACCAAAGATAAAAGTACAGCCATTAACATCGATACAACAACAGTTATCTTACCAACGTTAACAAGCGTCTGCTCCCCTGCCGTAGTATTGAATGCTTTTTTGTAAATATCTAAAGTAAAGATGGTAGCGATACTGTTTGCCTTACCCGCCAACGAAGCAACTATAGCCGCTGTAAGAGCAGCAAATGAAAGTCCTTTAAGTCCGACAGGTAATAAGCCCAATAATGCAGGATAAGCCTTGTTTGGATCTTCCACCCCTGATGAGGTAAGTAATTGATCGCCGCTGATAGCCGGGATATCATGTTTAATGATATAATACACTGCAATACCAGGAATAACTACGATAACAGGCATCAGCATTTTTAAGAATGCAGCAAATAAAAGCCCTGATCTGGCGACTGGCAAAGATGCACCAAGTGCTCTCTGGGTAATATACTGGTTACAGCCCCAATAGCTTAAGTTGGCAATCCACATACCTCCTATCAGGACACTTAGCCCTGGAAGGTCCATGTAGTTAGGATCGTCCTTTTTAAATATCAGGTGGAAATGCTCAGATGCTCCGTCTGTTAAGATAGAGAAACCCTTTACAATACCTTGTTGATCTGAAATAATGTTTAATGCAATATAGGATGCTACAAGACCGCCAAGCACTAAGAAGAATACCTGGATCACGTCAGTGTAACCAATCACTTTCATTCCGCCCAGGGTGATGATAATGGCAAATACAGCCAGACCAAGTATACAGAACGTAATAGGAAGATCAGAAATACCGCTGATGGCCAATGCGCCCAGATAAAGGATAGACATCAGGTTAACAACAATATACAGCATTAGCCAAAACACGGCCATAATCATGGCTACTTTTTCATTGTATCGCTGGCTTAAGAACTGAGGCATGGTAAAAATCTTATTCTTAAGATAAACCGGCATAAAGAATACTGCTACAATAATGAGTGTTGCAGCAGCCATCCACTCGTAAGCGGATATGGCAAGTCCAAGTTTAAAACCAGAACCACTCATACCTATCATCTGTTCAGCAGAGATGTTTGAGGCAATGAGAGAAGCACCAATAGCCCACCAGGTAAGCGAGCCTTCTGCTAGAAAATAATCTTTTGAATCAGCTGTTTTGGTTTTCTTTTTATAGTAGATCCAGAAACCGTAGGCAGATACGATTATAAAGTATATGAAGAATACAATGTAATCGCGGTAATCGAGTTTGTTCATCATTTAAATTTGGTTTGTTTAATGAGGGATTAAAATTAAAAATTTATTTGGCATAACCATCAATTAATGACGATTATACCAAATAAATTTCCGTGCATATAAATAAGGAATAACTGTTTATTTTAACGAGTTGATCCAGGCTGCGATCTTCAAACCATCTTCTTTAGTAACCTGAGGCATAGGCGGCATTTCAGTCGCGTAGCCAGGCCAGTTCTGAGGCTGTGGGTTGTGGATAAGTTCTACGATTTTCTCGTTAGTATATTTGCGTTTTGCAACATCGCGAAATGCCGGGCCAATTTGCTTCTTGTCGGTGTTATGACAAGCTGTACAAGTATAGCTGGTCAACATGCCTTTTACCTGGGCAAAAGTTGGCACAATGGCTACTTTAGGTGCAGCTTTTTGCTCCGGTGCATTTTTTGCAGGGTTGTTTACTTTGGCTTTAATAGCGTCAGTAGTTTTAGTAGTATTGGCAGCCTTAGGCGAACTTCCTGAATTTCTAGTACTTACTTCAGACAAAGACAACTTATCCCCCGTCGGAATGCTGTTTAAAGTATAGTAAGCTACCGGGTGAAGCAATGAATACGCATTGCCTTTCTCGCGTACACCTTCTACTGTGATGGTATGGATGTAATACTGACGAAGGTTGTCTACTATAATCCTTGCTCTCATGCCATCAGCAGATACCTTTACACCTTTTACTTTCAGGCTTTCTTTGTTGACAGGAGGCGATCCGTAAACAGGATGATATTTGTACAAATAGCTCTCTACATTATATGAAGCAAGGTCTTCTGCTGTCTTTGTATCTACCGGTAAAGTAAATTCAATCTCAAACCCATCAGGCATTGCCCTTACAGCTCTCATTTCAAACGGAGTTCTGTCCTTATTATAAGTTAAACGTTCCAAACCTTCGTTTGCATCACCTGCTGAACCCCATCCACGGTTAGTTTCACCTACAAACAAGGATCCGTCATTGCCCCAGGCCATTCTCAATACTCCGGAGTGGAAACCACTTCTGAACATAAAAGATGCACCTTGTTCCACACCGTTAACAGTTTCAAAGAATACCCTTGAAATGATACTCATACCCTGATCACCAACCAGAATCTGACCCGAAAACGGACCAAAAGCACCCTCAGGAATTTTAACAGGCTCTGACGTAGAGATACCAAGAATACCGTATGGCAGCCATACGGAAGGTAATCTAAGTTCAGGGAAATCCTTTTTTAATTCAAACAGCATTTTGAAGTCTTCGTTAACCCTGTTTTCAGGTTTAATTGCTCTTCCCTGCGCATTTACATCTCTTCTTTCGTCAATTTTAGCCCTAAACTGTTCTTCGGTTAACTTAACAGGAGAATCTGAACGTCCAGTCCATCTTAAGCCTGCAGGGTGACCCAAAAAGTCTCCTTTGTTTACTTGCCAGATGGCACCTGAACCAAACCAGTCACCTTGATTGTCAGTATAATACAGCTGTCCGTCAATTACATTTGGACCGGCAGGAGAACGCTGACCAGTAGCCCATGGTTTCATTACACCGTCTTCAGATATGTTCATTGTCCATCCGCGCATTGGTACACGGCTTTCACCACGATACCACATTTCGTCACCAAAAGCAACGTTTCCAGTTACAAAGAAACTACCGTCTTTAGCTATTTTTGGTCCGAAACTATACTCATGGTAGTGACCACTTAAAGGCCAGGCATAAACAGTTTCATAAACATCAGCTTTACCGTCACCATCTGTATCGATCAGTTTGGTTAGTTCACCTCTTTGGGCACAATACAAAGCACCATTTTTATAAGCAAGACCTAATATTTCGTGCAAGCCACTTGCAAATTTGCGAAAATGAGGTCTGCTGCTTGTTGGATTTTCAACGATATAAACATCTCCCCTGCGTGTTGAAACACCAAGATCCCCGTTTGGTAAAGTAACCAATCCACCTACTTCAAGGATTGGACCTTCAGGAACTCTTACTTTAGAAGCCCTATAAAAGTCTTCCTCCTTAGGCGCATCCTGTGCTAACGCCATTGTAAAACTAAAACTTAAAGCCAGCATTGCCAGCGTCTTAAACGTATATTTCATCTAACCCTGAATTATAATAAAATAGAATAATTTAACTTACCTCGCACAAATACAACTAACTGCTTATTGCCGTTTGCATCTCTGATTACAGGTTTGTCCTTTACATCGTCAAATTTTAAATAGAATGACTGCCCGTCTATAACATATAGCCCTTTTGACACTTCCTCTATGCTGGTTCCATCAGCTATTAAAGCATATACATTGTCAACAGGAGCTGCAAGGCTGATTGTTCTGCTTATGCCCTGTCCACCATCTATGGCTTTAATTGCATCAGTCACGGTTGTTCCATACATGTTGTAGTGAAACGTAGGACGGTCCTGAGCATCTACAGTATAGCCTTTAGTTTTAAAGCCTGTACCAGTAGTATCTGCAAGCCATGCAGCCTGTGCATCAGCAAGTTTTGATAGAGCCGGAACCGGTTTCTTTGTAAAAACAGTCGTACTTCCGCGGGGTCTGGAGGTACCATTACCTCTTTCATGCCACATTGGAGTTGCGTCAACAAAATCTCCTCTCCAAATCTGAAACAGTGACCCGTTATCGAGGTCATAACTATAGTGTACCTGAACCGGGCTGCTTACAGAAATTGCATGAACAACTTTAGAACCTCCGGGAATGTCTACAAAACTGCGGATATTAGGAGTAGTATTAACGTCTATATAGATTGGGTTGGTATTGTCCCCTCTTCTGTTGGATGCGTCGGCAGTCAACTTGGAGAATTTAATATTTTTAAACGCAACCGCTCCATGATCTCCTTGAAGACGAAGCGGGGCAAGTGGTTTTTCTTCTCCGTTAGCACCCCTGGTAACGCCAGATAGTTCAACATTGTCATGAATTAATACACCGTTTAATTCGATGCTGATCACTCTTGCATTTTCAGTTTTTTTACCTGAACCATCAAATTTTGGTGCCTGAAATGCAATCTTGATGTGCTGCCATAAGCCTGGCGCACGCGATACATTCTGACGTGGCGCAGAACCTTCGTAACCTTTTCTGCCTTCTGGTTTGGAATCATCCCAGCGCTGATAGATACCACCATTGTTGGCTGCTGATGTATTGATCATACCCCAGGAATCTTCCAGTTGAATTTCGTAAACGCCTTGCAAATAGATTCCTGAATTTCCTCCTTTGGATATCATGTAGTCAAGATCCAGTACAATGTCTCCATGTGATCCAAGTGTCAAAAGGTCGGTTCCATGAGTTTTCTTAGATGGCAGATTCACTAGAATCCCAGTTCCTTTGGTAACGTTCAGCACATTTGTCTCATTCAAGTTTGCTGTAACACCGCCGGCTACAGACCATGTCTTACCGGGGTCCTTAAATGAAGAAAGATCTTTCAGATCAAATCCTGACTGGTCGGCAAGTTGCTGACCTGACACAAGCGCAGTTCCTAACAACCAGACAAAAGCTGTTGTTCCAAACCTTAAATAATTAAGCTTCATAGTGTGTTATTTGGTTTATAAAAAGTTAAAAGTACTAATTTGATTGGTCAAAAAAAGCTTCGCAAAATAATGATTTTGTTACAAAAAACAAGAACCTTTTTTTATGAAGGAATAAGCCTTGATTTATTTGCTAAATCTATTTTGTAGCGTAACAAGAAGCATTTAATGATTATGGTTGATTTGATTATATTTATTAGGTCCTTCATAAGGATTTTTAGTATAGTTTGGAAATCGATTGCGAAGAATATTTATTTTATAAAATAATCATCTATATTTAGCAATCGAAACCAAAAACACACGATTGACTTAAATGAAAACTTCTTTTGCTTTATTAATTTCCGGTATTGCATTTACTGCTTTAATACCGTTTAATCAGACTAGTGGCCCGGGTACCTGGCTAAACAGGAATTCCCCTGCAAACAAATCAAAGATCAATAACAGAATAGACACACCGGATCAGGACAGATTTGTAAAAGTTCAATTAGTTCATGGACAGCTTACAGAGCCGACCGAACTCGCGGTACTTCCCAACTTAGATATACTGGTGTCCCAGAGACGAGGGGAATTCCTAATCTATAAAAATGCGACTAAAACTCTAAAGGATGCTGGAAAGCTGGAGGTTTACTCAAAAACAAGTGTACCCAATGTAAATGCCGAGGAAGGGTTATTGGGCATGGCACTGGATCCTAACTTTGCTAAAAATCAGTACGTTTACGCCTTTTACAGCCCGATTTCTAAATCTGTAAACAGGCTTTCACGTTTTAAGCTCTTAAATGATAAGATCACTACTGAGTCTGAAAAAGTAATTTTAGAGTTTTATTCTCAGAGGGAAATCTGCTGCCATACCGGTGGTTCTATTGCTTTTGGACCTGAAGGATATTTGTATGTTTCTACAGGTGACAACTCTACCCCTTTTGATGCACCAAATACACCATATGTAAATAAAGGATATGCGCCATTGGACAATCGTCCTGGCTTTGAGCAGTACGATGCCAGAAGGTCTGCCGGTAATACCAATGACCTAAGAGGGAAGATCCTAAGGATCAAAGTAAATGAAGACGGCTCATACACTACTCCTGATGGTAACCTTTTTCCTAAAGGAACTCCAAAAACAAAGCCTGAAATTTATGTAATGGGAAACAGAAATCCATACAGGATCTCGGTAGATCAGAAAACTGGATTTCTATACTGGGGTGAAGTTGGCCCGGATGCAAATGCGGATGATGACTTAAGAGGTTCGCGGGGTTATGACGAAATGAACCAGGCTCGTAAAGCCGGTTATTTTGGATGGCCTTTATTTATAGGAAACAATTATCCTTATAAAGCCTACGATTTTACAAATGGAACTAATGGAGCTGCTTTTGATCCGGCCAAGCCGATCAATAATTCACCTAATAATACAGGACTTACAGAATTGCCTCAAGCAAATCCGGCATTTATATATTATCCATATGCGGAATCTAAAGAGTTTCCGGAAGTTGGTGCAGGTGGCCGTACGGCTATGACAGGACCTGTTTATTATACCAAACCTGGCGCATCACCATACCCTGCCTATTACAATGGTAAGCTATTGATTTATGAATGGATCAGAGGTTGGGTAAAAGCGGTAACAATGGCCCCTAATGGAGATTACTTAAGTATGGAACCTTTCATGGAGAATGTACCCCTGGCAGCACCCATTGATATGGAACAAGGTCCTGATGGTAAATTGTACATACTGGAATATGGTAAGGGATGGTTCGCTAAAAATCCAGATGCCGGTATCGCAAGGATTGACTACCTGGAAGGTAACAGACCTCCTGTGGTAAAAAACCTTACTATCGAAAATACCAGTGGCTTATTGCCTTATAAAATGACCGCAAAGGTAGAAGCTTCAGATCCTGACAAAGATGCACTAACCTATGTATGGAAGTTAGGTGCTATACTTAAAACAACAACTACTCCCCAAGTACAGCATACTTTCACAAAAGCCGGTCAATATTCGGTTAGCGTGACAGTGATGGATAAAAGTAGAGCCAGCTCGAAAAGCCAAACGATTGTCGTTTCTGCCGGAAATGCACAACCTTCGGTAAATATCGCTTTGTCTGGAAACAAAAGCTTTTGGTTCCCGGGTAATCCGGTGAGCTATAATGTTCAGGTTTCTGACAAAGGTGCTGTGGTAAATAAAAGCAGAATCTATGTTTCCAGCAGCTTTACGGAAGGTCTTGATATGGCCGGTGCACAACTTGGTCATCAGCAAGCTGCGCAAACCTTAGTAGGCCAGGCATTGATGGCTAAATCAGATTGCAGTACTTGTCATAAAGTAGACACCAAATCAATTGGCCCCATGTTTAAGCAGGTATCTTCGAAGTATCAAACGAAAAGTAATGCTGTTGAATACATTGCAGGTAAAGTAATAAAAGGAAGCTCCGGTGTTTGGGGTGAAGTGCCGATGCCAGCACATCCTACAATGAAGGAATCTGAAGCCAAACAGATCGCCGAGTGGATCCTGAGCCTTAGTGCGGGTGGAAATAGTACCCCTACTCTTCCGGCAGTTGGCAAAATCACTACTCCTGCTGAAGCTAAAGCAACGGCACCGGTATTAAATATCAAAGCCACTTATACTGATATGGGTGGTGTAGGTCTGAAACCACTTAGTGACACTTATGTTGCCAATCTTAGAAGTAGTGTGATTGATGCAAGGGATTTAAAAGACCTCTCAGGCTTTGCCCGTAAAGACAATAAAGGAGATATATCCCTTATCTTCCCTGAAAAAGAAGGATGGATCAAACTTAAAAGCATCGACTTGACCGGTATTGCAGCAATTGGGACCAGCATACAAAAAAGCGGAGACATCAACTATACGTTTGAGATCAGGATAGATTCAGAAAATGGGACGCAGGTTGGAAAAGCAGATAAAGTATCAGGACGGATAGATATATCTCCTGTTACCGATGGAAAATTTCATGATGTATTTATCAAGGTAAAAGCAGATCAGCCTGCTTCTAAAGAAAGACACGCATTAAAAACACTGATATTTCTGTCAAATTAAAAGAAATCTTCAACAGATAAATAAGGCCAGGCTAAATAGCCTGGCCTTATTTATTTTTAGTACCACCGATGTTTACTACTGCGCCTATAGTGAACAATGAATTTCCAGCAGTCATAAACTTCCTGTTGTTCAATCCAAAATTACCACTGGAGGTATATTGTAATTGCCAGGTATCACTTAAGCGCATCCTCGTAAAAAATATAGGTTCAAAAAATACATTTCCTTCCCTTAACTGACCCTTGCCATTCCGTATAAAGGTTTTCATCTCCACACTGCTGATACGCAATGCTGTTCCGAAGTTGACCGGAAAATCCTTGCCAAACATCCTGATGTTGTCTGTCTTTTTTGAACTGTAGTTGACTTGAAAAAACGTTTTGTTATAGGTTACCTCTTCTATATCTGTACTGATCAGCATATCATCATCATAGTCGCGAAATACCCGATCCGTTCTTCCTCCTCCATAACCTGCATATATTTCAATAATCCGGTTGTCATCCGGCCCAAAATTATTAAAATACCCGCCTCCTATTTCCACAAGTTTGTGCTTGTAATCTTTGCTCCTACCGTCATTATTCATATACGAGCCGCTAAACAGTACACCAAAATGTTCAGATGCAGCATATGCGCCGTTGATGCTGGCATTTCCGCGCAATGAAATATGTCCACCTCCGCTAAACTCACCCTTTGTGCTCAGCATCGGTGTGTTGGGCACATTTGGCATGTATACAGAAGAACAAGAACTAAGCAATATTAAAGACAGGTGGAGACAGGAATTTCGGATTTTGGACATAAAATGGACACTATTTACTGAATGTTTGCTGAGCATCAACAAATTTAACGCCAAGGTACGACATTGGACTGCAAACTTTTTTCGATAGTCGGGACGGGCAATTGATTCTATTGTTCAGGAATGCTATGCGTAACCACCTTGAAAATCAATCCTAAGACTATTTAGTTAATTATTCCAAACAACCGGGCGTTAAATGGGTTGTTTTAGTAGAATATGATAACTATTAACAAAACAATCATTATATCAAACCGCCTGCCAGTCAAGATTACAGAACAAAATGGCGAGTATATTTTAAGACCCAGCGAAGGCGGTCTAGCTACTGGTCTAGGATCCGTATATAAGGATGGCAACAATATCTGGATAGGCTGGCCTGGCATTGAAGTACCGCCAGAGCGGCAAGCGGAAGTAACCGACAAATTGGCCGAACTCAATCTTGTACCGGTTTTTTTAACCGCTGAAGAGATCAATCTTTATTACGAGGGCTTTTCAAACGAGGTATTATGGCCTACATTTCATTATCTCGCTACTTATGCAAATTTCGACCAAACATACTGGAATTTCTATAAATCGGTAAACGAAAAGTTTAAACAAGCTGTTATTGATAATATTCTGGATGGCGATACCGTATGGGTACACGATTACCAGCTCCTCATGCTCCCCTATCTTATCAGAACCGAAAAACCTAATATTACCATTGGATTTTTCCAGCACATCCCTTTTCCTTCTTACGAGATATTCAGGCTCATACCATGGCGTGAGGAACTTATATCAGGAATGCTCGGTGCAGATTTGCTGGGTTTCCACACTTTTGATGACGTCAGACATTTCCTTAGCGCTGCTTCAAGGCTTTCATCAGGCAAACTTCAGGACAATATCATCCTATATAAAGACAGGCAGGTAGTTGTAGAAGCATTCCCTATGGGGATAGACTACGAAAAATTTGAACGCCTTACCACACATGAAAAAGTAGCACGTCATTCAGCAACCTTCAAAAAAAGCCAGAAAAACCTTAAGATCATCTTATCTATAGACAGGCTCGACTATAGCAAAGGTATCATTCAGCGGCTCCAGGCTATGGAACTGCTTTTACAATTGCACCCACACCTGATAGAAAAGATTTCTTTATTTATGGTTGTCGTCCCTTCAAGGGATACTGTACCTAAATACAGGGAACTTAGGGACAACATAGATCAGCTGGTAGGTAATATCAACTCGCGCTTCCGTACCCTTAGCTGGACGCCGATACATTATTTTTACCGATCATTTTCTGTAGAATTCCTGTCGGCATTATATAGCATATCAGACGTTTGTCTGGTAACGCCCATGCGTGATGGAATGAACCTGGTAAGTAAAGAGTATGTAGCCTCCAGAACAAATAACGATGGTGTCTTAGTGCTGAGCGAGATGGCGGGTGCCTCCAAGGAACTCAATGATGCACTTATCGTAAATCCAAACAACATAGGTGATATTATGCGTGCCATTGTACAAGCAATAGACATGCCGCTCGATGAGCAGCAGTTGCGCATGAGCAGCATGAGGCATATTGTAAAAAAATTCAACATTCATCTGTGGGTCAAAAACTTTATGGATAAACTAAAAGAAGTAAAAGAAATGCAACAATCCCTGCTTGCTAAACATGCGGTACAGGCAGTAAGATCTCAGATCAGTAAAGATTATGCTGTTGCAAAAGACCGGTATATATTCCTGGATTATGATGGAACACTGGTCGGTTTTCAGGGTGATATAGACAAAGCATCGCCAGATCAGCGGCTTTATGAACTGCTGACCGAGCTTACCGCAGATCCTGCAAACAGGGTAGTACTGGTCAGCGGACGAAATTACGAGACCATGCAAAAGTGGTTTGGCCACATCAACCTGGATATGATAGCAGAACATGGTGCCTGGCAAAAACACCTCAACGAGGACTGGAAAGCATTGCCACTTCTCACCGATAAATGGAAACAGGAAGTAAAAACCGTGCTGGACACTTATACAGATCGTACGCCCGGCTCCTTCATAGAAGAAAAAAGCTATTCGCTGGTATGGCATTACCGTAAGGTAGAAAAAGGATTGGGTGAGCTAAGGGCCAACGAGATTACCAATCACCTAAGAATCTTCATTGCCGACAAAGGGTTACAGATGATGGAAGGCAATAAGGTCATAGAATTTAAGAACATAGAAGTAAACAAAGGAAAAGCCGTCTTAAACTGGCTTTACAATAACAATCCTGATTTTACTGTAGCGCTGGGCGATGACCATACAGACGAAGATATTTTCAAAGCCCTGCCTCCCCAAGCTTATACCATAAAAGTAGGCAGTAATATTTCTGCTGCCCGGTATTATTTAAGGGATTATAAAGAAGTAAGAGAACTACTTAAAGAATTGCTCAGACAAAAACAGACAATAGAAAACACCTGATCACATGGCTGAAAAACACCTCTATAAAACCGGCATCATCGGCAATTGTGCCTATCTTGCCCATATTAATAAAAACACCAATATAGACTGGCTTTGCTGGCCCAGATTTGACAGCACCTTTGTGTTCGGCGGACTGCTGGACGATGATAAAGGCGGCGAATTTTCCATCCGTCCGCATGGCGAATTCATCTCCAGACAGTATTATCTGGAAAATACCAATATCGTCTGCACAGAGATCAGCTATCCCGAAGGCAAATACCGGATCACCGACTTTGCACCCAGGTTCTTCCAGCATGAAAGGTATTATAAACCGCTCATGTTGATCCGTAAAATTGAGCCTATAGAAGGAAATCCAAGAATAAAAGTAAAATGCAGGCCTGTATGTGATTATGGAGCAAAAAAGCTAAATGGTAGCCGCGGTAGCAATCACATCGAGTACGAGGGCTGTGCAGAAAGCATGCGCCTCACCACCAATATATCACTGAGCTATATCGAAGATGAAAGATATTTTGCACTAAACGAGCCCAAATACCTAATCCTCACTTATGGTCATGAGCTGGATGCACCCATCATCAGCACTGCCGAAAGATTTCTTACAGAGACTGTCAAATACTGGCGGCTCTGGATCAAGCACTCCAACATTGCCGGTTTTTACCAGCACATTGTGATCCGCTCTGCACTGGTATTGAAGATCCATCAGTATGAAGACACAGGCGCTATCATTGCGGCCAGCACCACCAGCTTGCCCGAATCTCCTGGCAGTACCAGAAACTGGGATTACCGGTATTGCTGGATGCGTGACACCTATTACGTGATCACTGCGCTAAACCATATTGGCCATTTTGAAGAAATGGAAAAATACTTTAATTATGTTACCGATATTTCATTCAGAGACGATGAACGATACCAACCACTGTTTGGCATTGCCGGAGAAAGAAAGCTTACAGAGCGCATCCTCACAGACATCAAAGGCTACCTCGGTAATCAGCCTGTACGTGTTGGCAATCAGGCTTATGAACATATCCAAAACGATATTTACGGGCAGGTACTGGTTTCCATGCTTCCCTTGTATACAGACCACCGCTTCATTTTCCGAGAAAGACAGGATTCTTCTCAATGGCTGGATTATCTGCTGGGAAAAATAGAACGTACCATAGACGAAAAAGATGCCGGCATCTGGGAATTCCGCAACATCGCCAATACCCATTGCTATACCAATCTGTTTCAATGGGCAGGTGCCAATGCGGCTTTAAAAATGGCTAAGACCATTGGTAATAAAGAATATGAAGAGCGCGCCACTTTACTGATAAACAAAGCAGCAAAGCACATAGAAGACTGTTACGATCCAGTAAGAAAAGTTTACAACCATGCAGTCGGTAGTGAGCATCTTGACGCCAGTACCTTGCAGCTCATTCTGATGAACTATTTAGATCCGGATTCACAAAGAGCCAAAGATCATTTAATTGCATTAGAAAACGAACTCAAAGCTGAGAACGGATTGTTTTACAGATATAAACATACAGACGATTTTGGCAAGCCAAAAACAACTTTCCTGATCTGCGCGTTTTGGTATGTAGAAGCACTGGCCTGTGTAGGCAGGCTAGACGATGCCATCAGAGAATTTGAATCATTGATACAATATGCCAATCACATGCTATTATTCAGTGAAGATGTTGATGAAAAAGACGGAAGCCAATGGGGCAATTTCCCTCAGGCATACAGCCATGTGGGGTTGATGAATGCGGCCCACCGCATCGCCATAAAATTGGACAGACCAGTATTTTTATAACAAGCTTATTTATTAACAGGCTTTGGGGTAGGAATGGGTGGTCGGCTTACGATCACCTTTCTTCCATTCACCTCAAATTTCACATATCCTATGTATTCCATCATTTCCAACAATGTTTTAAACTTAGTGCTTCTTGATATACTTCCGCCATAGCTGATATCAGGTACTTCCCCTTTGTAGTAGACATCTACATCATACCACCTGCTTATCGTACGCATGAACCCTTTTATTCCCAGGTTATTGAACCTAAACTCACCAGCTCTCCATGCAAGGTCATTTTCTGCGGCAATCTCCCTGTTTACCTGAATCATATAATCCGCCACTTCACTCTGCTCTCCTGCTTTAAGTATAACAGAGGCCCTCTTAATTCCTTTTATGGGTGCCTTCAGCGCCACGACTCTCAACGAACCTTCTACCAGAGTGGTCCTTACCGTAGGCTCATCTGCATAGCCATTGATATTAAATTTAGTACCCAGCACAGTCGCTTCCTGTCCCCTGCTGATTACTTTAAAAGGCTTTCCGGCCTTCTTAATTTCAAAATATGCCTCACCTGTCAGTACCACCCTCCTTTCCCTCAAAGGAGCAAAAGATGAAGGATACTTGAGCGACGAAGCAGCATTAAGCCAGGCTGTACTCCCATCGGGCAATACCACCTTATACTGTCCGCCTTTAGGCGTTTTTATGGTATGGTATCTCGGCACTGCTCCTGCATGGGAATTACCATAGATCAGTCTTCCATCAGCAGTTTTAGAAATAACTGCACCTTCCTGGTCTGCCAGCTGTCCCTCGCCTGTATTATTAAGCAAGATCACCCTTCCATCTCCCAGTGTCAGTGTAGCCTGATCTTCACCCGGTACTATCACATCCTCCTTCACAGGCTTTGTGTTTAAATAAAAGAATAAACCGGTAGAAAGAGTGACGAGTATTACCGCTGCTGCAGCCCGTGTATACCACATTTTCCTTGCAGGTTCAGGTTCATCTATACCTGTATCTTCCAGTATCCTGTTCCAGATCTCTTGTCCTGCCTTTTCCAGTTGCCCTTCCTCAACTGCCTCAGCAGCCCTACTGCTTTCATGCAGATACCAGCTCTCCAGCAGGTTCAATTCCGCTAAAGTAGCAATATGCTCACGTTGTTTCCTTAAAAGATCTGTCAGTAAAATGTCGTTCATAACAATGGCTGTTTGGCTATATATTGTTAAGACAGTTTACCCGCTTGCAGGTATTAGACGAAAGTAAAATATTTCTGTAGTACACTATTTACATAGCAATAAAAAGATCAGGCCTGTCGATACGCCAAGTTTGGTCCTCAATATACTCAATGCATTGCTTACCTGCCGTTTTACCGTATGATCTGAAATACCCATCTTGGCACCGATCTCTTTGTACGAAAGGTGCTGCCTGCGGCTCAGTTCAAACACCTCGCGCATTTTTGGCGGCAATAGTTGAATTTCCTGCTCTATGATCAGCGCAAGTTCTTTTTCCCTGACCAGTTCTTCTGTTATGAGTTCCCCTTCTTCCAAAAAGCTGATCAGCGACTGCTGATAATCATTGACCACCCTTTTGTGTGCGATCAGGTTATAGATTTTGTTCCGTACTGCTTTATAGAGATAAGCAGCAATAGAACTATTAAGATCCAGCGTATCAGCCCTGTTCCATAAATGCACAAACAGCTCCTGTACCACATCCTTAGCCTCTTCGTCATCTTTCAGCATCTTACGCGCATGCAGAAACAGCACTGTCCAGTACCGGTTATACAATTCCGTAAATGCTTCTTTATTACCTTTTTTTACCAGCAGGGCCAGTTCATTATCAGGGCGTTTGGTGAATACTTTCATTGTGCATCATTTGGACATCAATACCACAAAACTAATCTACATATTTAATTTAAAGTACCCAAGACAAGCGCAGATTTATCTCCTATTCAGGAAAACTTCTCAAGCCCCCAAAGTAAGACAGCGATGTGTCTGCTTTTCTGTCTGTCTGCGATTTGCGTTTGATCTGACACCCTTTCAGCTTCGGACCAGCTTCGGGCCAGCTTCGGCTCAGGTTCGGCTCAGGTTCGGAAAAACCCGCTGCTGAGCCGAACCTGAGCCGGAGATCTTCCGCTGCTCATCCGCTGGCAGAACCTACTCAAGTAAAACACAAATAAAGCACCAAATGTCCAGAAATTCAGAAATGTATATAGATAGACTCTTTATTCCGCTGTTTGTACTAGGCTAAAGGTACTTCAAGCTTCCTGATCACTCTTGCCGGATTTCCTACAGCCAGTGAATCATCTGGTATGTCCTTCGTCACCACTGATCCTGCCCCTATCACATACCTGGCTCCAATCTTTACACCCGGACAAATCACGGAACCGCCCCCTATCCAGCAATCATCGCCTATAGTCACCGGCTTTGCATTCTCCTTACTTCTCCTTGCCACCGCATCCAGCGGATGCGTAGCTGTATAAATCTGAACCGCAGGCCCGCAAAACACGTTACTTCCCAACGTTACAGGCATTACATCCAATACCACACAGTTCACGTTAAAGTATACATTTTCACCACAACTGATGTTATAGCCATAATCACAGTTAAAAGGTGGTTCTATATACAGGCTGTCCGGAGCATTTGGAATCAGTTTATTCAATACCTTTCTGGAATTTTCATTCATCAGGTATTCATCTACATTCAGTTGCTTCAACAGCCGCTTACATTCCAGTCTTTCTTTTACCAGTGTTTCATCATTTGCCAGGTAATATTCCCCTGCCAGCATTTTCTCCTTTTCTGTTTGCATATATTATCCTATTTTCAGTCCGCAAGATACCATTTGTCAGCAAGGCTATAGATTTGCCATTCAAAAATCGGTACCTATTTACGCTTCTTCTTCCTGAAGAAATTCAGATACACCGACATAAAGGCCGCTATTGCAAAGCCACCGGCGGTCAATGTATCTATCGTATCCGAATACACTGCTACCGGGCTAACTTTATCCACCATATATTTGATGAACGAGTTTGGCAATCCCTGCTCCCCTAAATGCTCCTTTAGCTGCCATTGCCAGTCGGTAAGCGGACAATACCCTATACCGTACCAAATACCCAATAAAAGCCAGCAGGAGGCAGTCACCACAACCACTATAAAATGGGCCCTTCTTGTAGCAGGCCAGATCCAGCCCAGAAGATTGAAGCCTACGATTAGCAGGTGCAGCAAGGTCAATAAATAATCTAATATCAAATACCCGGTCATACCGCTCAACTTATCTTTAATTCGTTCAGGTCCAGCTGCAGCTCGGCCTTACGAATCTCCTCGTCACTATGAAATTTTTCCTTTCTCAACTGAAATAGTTCTTTGCGCTGCAGGCTGTAAATATGCAGCAGGATTTCCTGATAGCGTTCTATTTCATGCAGCTGAGTTTCATTGCACTGCATGGCGGCCAGTTGCAGTTCCAGTCCGCCGGTAGTTCTTTCCAGGTCCTGCTTTAAAAAAGCCACCAGTTCATTCTTAGTTACATCAGCGGTATATTTCCCACTCAGTGTCTGCATAGCAATTTTGTTCAGCCTTACCTGTATACTTGCCTGTTGCTCTTCTTCTGGAATTACGGGATCTATTTCCGTCAGATTAATTAGCCTGACCACCAGTGGCAATAACAGTCCCTGGAATACCAGCGTCACAAATATGACCACAAAGGTGATAAAGACAATGATGTTTCTGAGTGGAAATGCGGTTCCGTCGGTCATTAGCAAAGGGATAGATAAGGCCGTAGCCAACGATACCACGCCCCTCATGCCCGCCATACAGATCACCAAAGGACCTTTCCAGCCTGGATTAGGCTCTTGAGCTGCTTTCTTACTGATCATCCTGGGGATGAAGGTAGCCGGATACACCCAAATAAAGCGGATCCCGATGATGATACCGGTAATGATCAAACCATACTTGATCCCATCAGCTACCGAATAGTTGCCAAGGCCTTCTATGATATCCGGAAGGGCCAGACCTATCAGGATAAACACCACAGCATTCATCACAAAGATCATGGTAGTCCATACCCCCAGCATATTCAAGCGCGTACTGCCGGTTTGAAAGATCTCATGCGAACGATACGAAATGAACAGTCCGCCTGTTACAACTGCCATTACACCTGAAAAGTGGAACTGCTCTGCACCAAGAAATAACAGATAAGGAGTCATGACCGTAAATGCGGCATCAATGGCGGGTGTGGTCGGTAAAAACCGGTGTACCACGTACATGATGTGTGCCCCAACCAGGCCGACCACAATACCCATTCCTGCTACCAAGAAGAACTGGCCTGTGGCTTGTTGCAGAGAAAAGGTACCAGTCAGCACGGCCATCAGCGCAAAGCGGAATACGATCAGTGAGGAGGCATCGTTGATCAGGCTTTCACCCTCCAGAATGGTCATGATGCGTTTCGGCATCTTCATCCCTTTCAATACGGTAGCAGCCGCTACCGCATCTGGCGGCGAGATGATCCCGCCCAACAAAAAGCCCAATGCCAGCGTAAAACCAGGGATAATGGCCACAGAAGTATAAGCTACCACCATAGAGGTAGTAAATACCAGACCGAAGGCCAGCAAGGCAATGGGTCGCTTCCATTTCCAAAAGTCATTCCATGAGGTATACCATGCTGCTTCGTACAACAATGGCGGAAGGAAAATCAGAAATATGATTTCCGGGTCCAAGTGCAGCCTGGGAATTCCCGGTATAAAACTGATGCCCAATCCGGCAATTACCAGAAAGATCGGATAGGCGATTTTTATTCGCTGTGCCAGCATTACCAGCAGGAATGCAGAAAATAATAAGCTGAGGATTAAGAGTAGATGGTGGTGCATATTTACAATTATACCGCAAGATAATAATTAGAAATTATTTGGTACTCAGTGAGATGCTAATTTAAAGAACTTGACTATATATTATTTGGATTGTATATAAACATAATCCATGAGAAATAATGCCATAGTTAAAACTAAATTACTCGTATATTGTTCATTAAGTATCACTCAACGAAAGCTCTTTGTTATGAAGTACGCAGTGACATTCTTTTCAATCATTCTTTTAATGCTATCCATGGGTACCATTGGTCAGGAAAAGAAACCCATCAGTAACGAGACTTTTTTACAGCAGTCTGAAATAGATGGAATAAATGGGGTGGCGCTTGGTATTTTTGCACAAAAAAAAGTAGTGGATAAACATTTACGGAAGTATTCAATACTGGCACATAATGACCAGGTTAAGGTCAACAACAAATTATTGCTGCTGGCCGGCAAAAAGAATGTCTCATTGCCAAATATATTGGCCGACCCCAGCTTGCTTAAAGAAATACCTGTAGATATGGACATGCAGTTTTCATCAGATGAAACGCCCGATAGGGTTAAGAACATATTTGACGTTTCGTATGTAAAGATGATGATCGAAGATTATCAGAACTCAGTTAAGTTTTATGAAAGCAGCTTGAATACTACGGACCCTGATATCAAAAATCACATCCACGAATGCCTTCCTGTTTTTAGAAAAAACCTGCAGTATGCAATCCGCTTTACCCAACAGGTGGTGCTGGCCAGGGAATGACATAAATTCCGCCAGGGATAGTTTGAATCTTAAACTGTTTTCTGTAGCTTAGTTTCAGATGCAATTAATCTCTCTGAAATGAATAAAACGCTTTTACTCTTAATCTTACTGCTGTCTCATTTTGTCTTACCTGCGCAGGAAAGTTTCACCATCAGTGGAACCCTCACCAATGCCAAAGGTGAAAAGCTGGAATCAGCTACGGTGTTCATTGGTAATTCTCAAATCGCTACCGTAAGCGATAAAGATGGGGTTTTCAGTATTTCCGGCCTTAGTGCGGGTACCTACCAGCTCATCGTTAACCTGCTTAGTTATGCTCCGGCAAAGCAGGAAGTAGTGATCAAAGGAGGTTCAGAAGTGGTAAACCTGGTTCTCCAGGAAAAGGGAATTGCCCTGAAAGGTGTAGTGATCGGCGATGAATCCAAGCGAAAGAACTTTTTAAAGACTTTTAACAAATACTTTTTGGGAGAATCGGAAAATGCCAAAGGCTGTGTGCTCATGAACCCGGATGTGCTGGACTTCTCTACCAACAAAGCGCTGATGCAGGCTACAGCCGAGGACTTCCTGATCGTAGAAAACAACAAATTAGGCTATCGCATTAAATACCTGCTCCGCAACTTTCAGTACAACAGTGCCGGTGACGTGACCACCTATGATGGTGAAGCTTTTTTTGAACCATTAAAAGGAACTGAAGCGCAAAAAAAAGAATGGAAGGTAAACAGGGAGAAGACCTATAAGGGATCGTTGATGCACTACCTAAGGGCATTATATACCAATACTACCCGCGAGGAAGGATTTCTGACGTATGCAGTTACCAACCAGTTATTTCCGATGGTAGCCGATCCAAATCCGGTATCTACCATTCAGCTTATTACACGGGTAGACAGCAACTTTATCGTCGTAAAATATCCAAAGCGTTTGTATACAGTCTATGACCCCAAGAAGGCAGCAGATGAGCTTAGGTTGGCGAAAGGAGATAAGATCATAGAATATCTGGACAAGACTGGCTCTGTGCTGATGATCAAGGCAGAAATTGATGCCAAAGGCCGCTATTCGGAAAATCAGAATATCCTGATGCAAGGATTCTGGTCTAAACTGCGGGTCGGTGATCAGTTGCCTTTTGAATATGACCCCAAAGAAGGTGGCTAACTTGTCTATACAAATATTTAAATAAACGCTTGATATACTGGACTGGATGCCTATATTTATTACTCGAATATAAACCACTTCCTGTATGTTAAAATCTGTTCTGCTATTGATCACCTTTGTGCTGACCCTTTGGTTTGGCCCCAAATATTTCACTAATAAGGCCGAAGTTGAGCTCCTGGCACAACAGGATGAAAAGACAGGAACCATCTCTATTGTCAGAACTGACACAAAACAAACCGTTCTGGTACAAAACGCAGGAGAAAACTTCCGTCCATATATCCACCCCATAGCCGCTCCTGATGGCAAAGGGGTGCTCACCGAATTTAGTCCCGAACACCACAAACACCAAACCGGCCTCTATTGGGGCCTGACCAATGTAAACGGCCGCAACTATTTCCAAAACCCCGGCAATGGCTACTGGAAGCGGGTAGCAGTTCGCACCATTGAAAAAGCAGGCACTACCGTAACATGGCAAACCGTATATGATCTTTTGGATGAAAAAGGTGGCACGGTCATGACTGAAACCCAGAACTGGAGCATGGAATGCCTGAACGGAAAATTTGTACTCAGCCTGGAATGGAAAGGTGAAGCAAAAACGGACGTCACAGTAGGCAAATATCCTTACGGGGGTCTGTTTTTAAGGATGCCCTGGAAGCCGGGTATCGATGCTGAGGTCATCAATGCCTCACGCCAGCGCAATGAAAAAGCTGAAGGACAGCCTTCTACCTGGGTAGATATTGCCATGCAGGTAGCAGGAAGAAGTGACAAAGCCCATATGGCGATCTTTGATCATCCTGGTAATAAAGGCTATCCGCAGAAATGGCGGGTAGATCAACAAATGGGCGTAGGCCCGGTTCGCTCTGTTGATGCCGACTGGACGATAAAAAAAGGGGAAACAGAAACACTAAGATACCAGTTGCTGGCCTATACCGGCAATTTCAATGACCTGGAACTCAACAATGCCTGGGGTAAATTTGCAGGTAAAGACCCCGCTTGGGCTACGGTAGACCTCTGGGCACTGGCCAAGCAGGAAGGCCGCGATGCGAAGTTCCTCAATCCTGAAGAAGCAGTAAATGCCATGACACTCAAAGATGGCTTTATGGCCAATGTATATGCGGCAGAACCTATGATCACCCAGCCGATGGCCTTTTGCTGGGACGATAAAGGCCGACTATGGGTAGCGGAAAACCGCGATTATGAAGCAAGATCATCTGGCTTCTCCAACGATGGCAACAGCCGGATACTGATCCTGGAGGATACTGACCATGATGGCAAGGCCGACACTAAAAAGGTCTTTGCCGATGGCATCCCCTTCCCTGCCGCGATGGCTGTGGGATTTGACGGCGTGTTTATCGGCGCGCCGCCAAACCTGCTGTTTATACCAGACAAGAACCACGACGACAAAGCGGATATGGCCGATATAGAAGTCCGGCTGACCGGCTGGGGCATCCGCGACAGGCACGAGACAATGAACAGTTTCCATTGGGGGCCTGATGGATGGCTCTATGGCTTGCAAGGTTTCGCTACGCCTTCGCGTATAAAGAAACCTGTGGGCAAAGGAAAATTGTATAGTCACAAAGAGCCCTTTCCAGATGATGAGATACTAAGAGGTGAAGGTGTAGACATCAATGGCGGTGTATGGCGCTATCATCCGCTCAAAGATAAGTTTGAGGTAGTTTCACACGGCTTTAGCAATCCCTGGGGCATAGATTATGATGCCAAGGGTCAGTTGTTCATTACCGCCTGTGTGATACCCCACCTTTGGTATGTGATCCCCGGAGGAATCTATCACCGTCAGGGCGGCCAGCATTTCAATCCGTATACCTATTCTGATATCAAAACCATTGCAGACCATAGCCACAGGTCTGCGCATGGCGGCGCGAGTATTTACCAGTCAGATGCCTTCCCTCAGGATCAGCAAGGCCGGATATTTATGGCCAATATCCATGAGCATGCCATCCTTACCGATATCTTAACACCTAAAGGTTCAGGCTTTTCAGGATCGCATGGCGATGACCTGATGTCGGCCAACAATGCACAATGGGTCGGTTTTAGCACATCCGTCGGCCCTGATGGCAGTCTGTATGTACTGGATTGGCATGATGCAGATATCTGCGGTGGTTCGGTACTCCACAAAGAAACCGGCCGCGTGTTTCGCATCTCGCCTAAAACATCACTGGCAGAGAACTTTAAAAACAGGTATGCAGATTTAAATAAACTGGCAGATAAAGAACTGGTAGCATTGCAGACCAGCAAGAGCGACTGGCACTCGAGACGTGCGCGGGTAATCCTGCAGAACAGGGCTTATACAGGAAAGCTGAAAAAAGACACGCATAAAGCCTTAACGGCTATTTACACCAGCAACCCAGAGGTCAACTACCGGCTAAGGGCTATGTGGGCCTTGCATGTTACTAAAGGGCTGTCACAGACTGAGCTTGTAAGCGCCCTGGACGACAAAGAGCCGTATATCCGCGGCTGGGCCGTACAGTTGCTTTGGGAGGATGGCGCACCTGCCGAACCGGTTATCGCAAAGTTTGCCAAGATGGCCTCACAGGAAAAATCGCCTGTAGTACGGCTTTACCTGGCCTCTGCCATGCAGCGGCTCGGTCTTGATCAGCGCTGGGCAATTGCAAGTGGCCTGCTACAGCATGCTGCAGACGAGAAAGACCATAACCTACCTAAGATGCTGTGGTTTGGTATAGAGCCCCTGGTCGCAAAATACCCTGCTAAAGCGCTAGATCTTGCTGCCCAAAGTAAACTGAGCCTGATCAGGAAATATATCGCCAGGCGTACAGTAGATGCCGACCAGACCAATACCCTGGTGACCTGGCTGGGTAAGCAAAACAGTGCAGATACTGCCATGATAGCTGGTATGCGTGATGCACTGGAAGGACGGACAGACCTCAAAACTCCTGCCGACTGGAAAACAACTTATGCCAAATTACAGGGCTCGGGTGAAAGAAACAAGCAGCTTTCGCTGGAAATAGCACAGTTCTTTGGGGATACAGAAGCGGCCAATCAGTACTTTGCTACGCTCCGCCATAAATCTGCTGCGGTAGAGAACAGGAGAAAAGCACTGGTAGCACTGGCCTCGCAGCAGCGTCCTGACCTACTGAAAGAACTCGCCCTGCTGCTGGACGATGCTGCGCTGCGCAATGACGCCATCCGTGCCATTGCAAACTTTGATGACGAGCGACTGGCCAAGCTCCTGCTCAGCAAATACTCCAGCTTCAATGAGAAGGATAAGGAAGCGACCATACAGACACTTGCTTCCAGATCAAGATCTGGCTGGTTGCTGGCCCTGGCAATCAAAGATAAGTCTATAGAAAAACGGGATATCCCGCCAAGTGTAGCCAGGCAGCTGAGGCGCGTGGCAGGAAGTGGTTTTGTAGAGATCTGGGGGCCGATAGACCAGTTGCCGTCCAACGAGCTTGCTTATAAAAAGTACAATACATTGCTTACACCCAAGGCGCTGGACAATGCCCATATGCTAAAAGGACAAGCATTGTTTAAGAGAACATGCGGCAGTTGCCATAAACTTTATGGTGAAGGTGGGTTAATAGGCCCTGATCTGACAGGCTCTAATAGGTCAAAAATAGATTACCTGTTGTTTAATGTACTTGACCCAAGTGCTGAGATACAGGACGATTATAAACTGGTGGTGATCACTACCCGCGATGGACGTACATATTCCGGCAATGTAATCGCAGAAAACGAGCGGCAGATAACGATGCGTATAGTAGGTCAGGAAACAACACTGATCAATAAGTCTAATATTCAGACCAGGGAAGTAATGCCAGTGTCCATGATGCCAAACGGGTTGTTTGAAACACTGACGGATAAGGAAGTGATAGATTTGGTGGGATATCTGAGCAGGTCTAAGTAAGGGTTTAATGCAACCCATCGGATAATAAAAAAGGGACTACCTTTCGGTAGTCCCGCAAAAAGAGCGAGTATATAATATTTACCTTCTATAGGTTCCGAGTTCAGCCAAAGCTGTTGCTGTACCATTCTTGTAGTCGGAACGCACAATTAATCTGAAGTATCTAAAAGTTGAAGGTTCCAGTAGCTCCAAATACTGTTTGGTTCCAATGTTCTCGAAAGTATAAGCACCTAGTGACTTCCAGGTAACACCATCATTGCTTGACAATAGTTCCACCAACTTTACGGGACCGTCCAGCGCCGTGCGCTGGTTGTAGAAGAACCCGTTCACTAGGTTTTCTGTCTTCATATCCACAGTCATTTGCTGCGGATAGCCTTTTACTTTATCCATGTGCCAAATGGTACCTTGAACACCGTCCAAAACGTTTTTAGGCATCCTGGGATTCGTTAGGTCATAGTCTGTCTCACTTGCGGTCCAGGCAGTTCTTACATAGTCTATTGGCGGTCCGGTTACTTTTACAGTCTGATAAGGCGTGTAAAAAGTATCTATCGCCAAAGAGTCCGGAACGTAAAGAGAACGGTATTGAAACGTTCCGTAGGCTGCCATACTATAGTTAGGAAACTTAGTCACTATTTCGCTTGGAGGAGTAATAGCGGTGTGCAGTTGCCCGTTTTTATCATTATAATTCAACTCTGTCGCCACTACAGTTAAATCTGCGGCTCCCCAGGTTACCACCAGCGAATCATTCCTGAATATGGCGCTTTTTACGGGCCTTGTTAGTAGTGTATTTACATAATTGTCACCATATACTCTGCCGATCGTGTTGCTAACTACCGAGCGGTTGTTATCCTTGTCATAAAATGTGATTTGAAAGGAGTAGGATCCTTCCCTTAGGTTGTTTAACCAGACAGTCATTTTTTTGGTCACCGGATCTACAACTACAGGTATGTTAAGTGAGTCACTCTTGTTATTCCAGTAGATTTGAGCCCTCGTAGCAGTAGGGTCTGAAATCAGCCACTCCAGCTTAAGTCTATTTTTTCCAGGATAAACTTTCAGGGAATCGGGAGTACCTACATAAGTGATTGATCCCTTCTTTATAAAGTCTACATATGTCGCATCCATTTTACTGCATGCTATTAGTGAAGTCAACAGGACGAAAAGTCCTGCTACATGCTTCACTTTGTTGATATTTTTCAATTTCATATCGATCTGATTAGTTTGTATTTAATGAAATTATTAATCTTTACTTCCCCAGAACATCAGTTCGGCTATGTAATGATGATCCAATGCACCCCATACCCTGTTCGTTTTCCATCTGATGTATCTATACTTTGGTGTTCCAGGCGGGATATCAAAATCCTCACCATTCACTACAGCAAACTGAAAATCTTCAGTTGTTACGGTTCCAACCGGAGATCCGGATGGCTTAATAGATTCAAACTCAGATATTAATTCCCAATTGGCCCAGGAACCGTCCTGTGGAGGGCTGTTACTGCCGTACAGCTCAAATATTTTTGGGTCGCCACCGGTATAAGCTCCATCGGTAGACTGCTGTCCACCACCCAGGCGGTGGTAAAACTTAAACCTGCTCAGGTTAACCGTCACACCAAGATCAAAGGTAAACCATTGAGGCAGTCCGGTACCGGGCTTTGTATGGAATACAGTTCCGTTATTCCATGCACCATCCCATATACTGATCATACCGTTACCGCAACAATGAGACACATAGGTATCTGTAGGAAGACGCAGTTCTTTAAACTTAGTCCTATCCAATTGTTGTTCAAAGATTGGTGTAGCTTCCGTATAAATGGTATCAGAATGGTTATTCCAGCGATCACGAATAAAGGCCGCAAACTTTCTTGGTGCCGACTCATATCCGCGCGCATTTAAAAATCCCTCTTTTCTCTTAGTATAGAAAGTTTCTGCAGGAACATAGTCGCCAATGGAATCCTGCGTTAATAAATTAACCACCAGTTCTGCCTCAGATTGATTGGAGAAGCCAATTCTTATACCGCCAAAAATAGCCTCAAATTTTAAGGATTCGAAAGTGGTCATTACAGGTGGGATCAATGGATTCACCTTAATTGTAACAGGCTCAGAAGCATTCTCACCCCTACTCACTGCGTACAGTTTTACCTCATATTCTTTAGTATCCGGAAAACCCTCAATAGTCAAAGAGTTTTTATAATAGGTAGCTTTAGTTTCCCGCTCTACTCCCGGGCGGATAGAATATACGGCTTTAACGTACATCATATTCTCCGGCCTGTCATAGCTGATACTGGCTCCGCCTGGTAAACTTACTACCTTAACGTTCGTGACTGGTGCCGGTGCGCTGTCGCTCTTATTGAACGGTTCTGTTTTCATTTGCTTACAGCCAGTGATCATGATGATCACCAGGCATATTGATAGCAGGTATTTTAACATAATTACTGATTTCTTAATTGAAACATCTTTTTTATAACTCATCATCACCATCCTGGATTTTGGTTGATCCTTTTGTTACTTAGCAACTCGCTTTCAGGCAACGGCCATAAATAGTCACGTGCAGTGAATGTTTGGTTATAAATCACTCGCTCACGATAGTATGAGGCTGCATCTTCCTGTATCAGATCCCATCCTGTAATAGGTTTATTTAGCTCTTCTCCAGCTTTCTTCCATCTGCGCAAGTCCCAAAAACGCTGCCCTTCAAAAGCAAGTTCTATCAGACGCTCTTGATGAAGGATTTCACGCATACCAATTTGAGTAGTGTATTTGGTTGGATTATTAGAGTAATTAGACCATGAATCTTGAACAGAAAACAATCCCGCCCTTGCCCTTACCTGGTTCACATAATTATACACTACACTGTTTGGTCCGCTAACTTCATTTTCTGCTTCCGCATATAACAAGTACATGTTGGCGAGCCTGATCATCGGCCATGGATAGGTCTGTACAGTATAGGTTGTCTCGCCGATTACGTTGTTAAAATTTACCAGTTTCTTAGGCCAGTATCCAGTTACAGAATAGCTTGACTCGTTTTGAGCAGTAGCAGGCTGGCCTTTTTTAGCCGACACAAAAAGCATATTTTTAGCGTCATCAAACAGTCCTTGCCCGTACCAGACACCTCCGTCAAAACCTAAGTCTGCGTAAAAGCGAGGCTCACGGTCAAAGTTAAGTGATGCAGTAACATAACCTTCCTGCAAATACCGCTTATAAGGAGCAGTTACGCTTCTCAGCTTAAACCTACCGGCATAGTCAAAACTCTTATCTTCCCTTATTGGTACTCCATTGCTGCTATAAAACATTTCTGCTATTTTCAATGGAGGCGCAATATTTCCGTTAGTAGTAGAGTTGGATACCCTGGCCGGGTCCAGGCCCCTTGGTGTCGACTGATTTTGCAAACTACCAACCATACTGTTGGTGTTTCCCCAGATGATCTCCGGGTTCCATTTCTCTGCCAGTGCATTTCTGATATTCATCTGAATTTTGATGGTATCTGATATTTTGTACTGGAAAAATGCCGGATTAAAAACATATAGCTTATGCCCCAGTGACTCACTGAATTCTACCGCTTCTTTAGCTGCGTCTCTGGCGCGTTCCCATTTCTTTGGATCAAAGCTCTGACTAAAAAGAAGGGTGCCCTCCGGATCTTTAAAACCTGCATAATCCGGGTTTCCGTTAAACAACGGACTCGCTGCAGTTACCAAAATCTCCGCTTTTATAGACATAGCAATTGCTCTGGTAATTCTGCCCAGTTCAGACACTTCATTATCTATGCG
Source organism: Pedobacter psychroterrae (assembly GCF_004331695.1). GTDB lineage: Bacteria > Bacteroidota > Bacteroidia > Sphingobacteriales > Sphingobacteriaceae > Pedobacter > Pedobacter psychroterrae. Next base: position 165,944 of record NZ_SJSL01000004.1, read on the forward strand.
CTCTGGCAAATTTGGTATCGCTTCATCCAATAGCTGTACCATATAGTTTACACAGGAATCTATAGGTGCGCGGGCCGGATATACCTCTTCTATACTAGCATCTACTGGTACATTCACTTTAATGATAGGAACCGGTCCGTACATTCTGAAAATATAATAATGGTAATAGGCTTTTAAAAACTTAACTTCTGCCTCCCATCTTGCCTTTTCAAAATCAGCCAAATCAGGTACTTTATTTATATTATCAAGGAAGATATTACATTCCCTGATTCCCTGATAAAGATCCTTTCCACCATTATTTCCCTGCCAGTAGTTCATATAGGAGTTTGCTTTGCTCTGCCCGCCTCTGGCGATTTTCCAGGCATTTGAACCATGATTTACCGGCAACCAAAACTCATCACCAGCAGCATTTGCTACATTACTGTCGAATGCGCCCAGTGCAGGCATATAATTGTAGCAACTGAATAAATACCTTTCAGCTGTGCTGCGCAGGCGAAAAGCGTAATCGATAGTGGCTACGTTGTCAGGCGTGATGTCAAGAAATTTCTTGCAGGCACCCAGCGTACAAACAGCTACCAGTATCAGCGTTATTTTTATTAATTTGTTCATGACATGTATATATTAAAATGATGCAAGAAGACCAAGGTTAAACACTCGCTGTACCGGATATCCCAATCCATTTCCAGCCATCTCTATATCCCATAGATCAAAGCCGCTAAATGACCAAAGGTTAGTTCCGTTAACATAAGCTCTGAACTTTTTCATAGCCAATCGTTTGCTCAATCTTTGCGGCAAATTATAACCTATTTCAACTTGCTTTATTCTTAGGAATGATCCATTGCGCATAAACCACGTGCTGGTTTGGTTATTGTTTTCATTACCAACAGAAGTAGTACTCAGCCTAGGCCAAAGTGCGTAAGCGTTTTGATGCTCCTCCGACCAATGATTATCAGCATATGCCTTTAATAACTGGTTCTGCGGCATACCTGGAAGTGTCTCTCCTGAATAAAAGTAGTTCGCAAATGGTGCAGTAGCATTGGCATCTATCCAAAATGATTCTCTTGCTAGTCCTTGAAAGAATGTAGAAACATCAAAGTTCTTATACCCCAGTGAGAAACCAAAACCATAAGTGATCTCCGGAGTGGTTGGGTGACCGATAGGCACCTGATCAAGGGTAGTGATCTGTCCATCTCCATTTACATCATAGTATTTAATATCACCGCCACCATATTCACCGAATTGCCTCGGTGATCTGAGTGCTTCCTCATCATCTATAAACAAACGCTCGGCAATGTAGCCGTAGTTCTGGCTGATAGGCGTTCCGGCACGACGTTTCCAGGGTGCTTCGTCAAAAAATGGCTCCTCAAATTTCAAATACTTACTTGCAGCATAAGTGAAATTGCCCATTGTCTGCAGCCACAGACCATTGTTAAATGAATGATTGTAATTGATCGACAAATCAACACCCTGACCCTCAGCCTCTCCTATATTTGCTTTTGGCTGGGCAGAGAGACCCATGGTAGCTGGAGTAGCAGTACGCGTCATCAAAATTCCGTCTCGGTTCTCTTTAAAGAAATCCACCTGTAGGCTCCAGTCACGGAACAGGTCTAACTCCAATGCAATATTGGTCTTACGCGCAGTTTCCCAGGTAATGTCATTGTTGGCATATCTTGACAAGGAAACACCGTTTCTCTGGTATCCGTTGTCACGTCCAAATACTGCGCCTCTGCCTGCATCGTTCATATTTACGTTAGACAGGTATAAAAAGCGGTCTGTTGCAGAACCAATAGCATCATTTCCACTAAGACCGTAGGTACCTCTCAGTTTCAATTTTGTGATGATATCTTTCAACGGCTCCCAGAATTTTTCATTGGATACGTTCCAGGCAACTCCCGCAGATGGGAAGAAACCCCAGCGGTTAGTTTCGTAAAAGCGTTCAGAACCATTGTATCCGAAGTTAAACTCAGCATAATAACGGTTGTCATAACCATAAGTAGCGCGACCTGCAAGTCCGATATTTCTGAAAGGTAGAGATGATTGCAAGTCTGTAACGTCACCAGTCAATTCATCGCGCAGCATGAACACAAATAAACCACTTAATGAGTGCTTTTCTTTCAGCGTGCGTGCATAATTCAATGACGATTGCAGATAAAATCTTGAATTGACAGTTCTGGCACCAGGAATATAGTTCAGATATTCTGTACCGGTATTCTCATTGGCCATAACCGTCCTGAATGTATTGGCACGTCTGTCATATGAGGTAGGCATGTACCAAAACGGAGCGTACTCTCTTCTGACATCAAAGAATGTATTTCTGGTGATATTGGCCAAAGCATTGATATTTAGGCCCTCGGTCAGAAAACTAAGGTTCTGCTTTGCTTCAAATTGGGCAGACATCGCAGATCTAGAATAATCTTTATAACCTTTTACCAACTCTGAATAAGGATTCAACAGGTAACCGTCAGATTCACTTCCGTAATTACCGAACATGATGTGTTTAACATGAGCGTGTTCTTCATCGGCGGGATAGTATGCTGGAAATCTTACAGGGTTAGTGCGCATTACTCTTCTGTAGATATCTGCCCCGCTGCTTACCGGACCGGAATAATCATCAAAACTACCGCTCATCCTAACAATCACTTCAGTGCTCTTGGTAAGGTTGACATTTACGTTAGATCTCAATGTATAACTCTTCAGGTCGATGTTACTGTTAAAGTTATTGCGCTTATCCACCTTTAATATACCGTTGTCCTGGTTAAAGGAACCAGCTATAAAGTAGGTAGCCACACCGCCACCACCTCTAACGTTCAGATTAGCGCGCTGGTTTACGGTATAAGGGTTAAACAGCTCTTTTTTCCAGTCAGTAGTCGGGTACATAAGCGCATTGGTTCCTGCGATTGTATTATCGATTTTTTCATCTGAATATGGCAAGATACCAAGTGGGTCGCGGGTCAATATCGCTTCGTTATTCAGCCTCATATAGGTGATCGGGTCGGCGATTTCTACTTCACTTGTAGGCGCTGACACAGAGTTCTCAACGCGAACTTCAATTGCAGCTTTACCTACCAAACCTTCTTTGGTGCTGATGAGGATTACCCCGTTTGCCGCACGGCTACCGTATAATGACGTTGCCGTGGCATCTTTCATGATGGAGAAACTGGCAATATCATCGGCCTGCAAACGCGCCATATCGGTAGTCGTTACCTCTACACCGTCTATCAGGATAAGCGGATCTCTTTTGTAACCAAAAGATGTAACACCCCTGATAAAGAACTCGGCATTGTCCGCTCCTGGCTCACCGCTCCTTTGATAAGCAATTACACCAGCCGCTCTACCTGCCAAAGCAGTTGTAAGGTTACTCGAAGGTACTTTCAGATCAGAAGGTTTAATAGAGGTCACTGATCCTACCATGTCTGTCTTTTTTTGTTTACCAAAGGCTACTACCACTACCTCGTCAAGACCCTTGTCAGATGAAACCATGGTTACATCAATAGTTTCTTTTCCATTGACGGCTATTTCCTGGGTTTCAAATCCCACCATGGAAAACACGAGTACCGCATTAGCTTCCGGAACATCCAGAATATATTTACCATTCTGATCAGTTGTAGTACCTATCCTGGTACCTTTTACAGCGACAGAGACGCCTGGAATCACACCTGTTGAATCACGGACCGTTCCTTTTACATCCTTAAACCTATTCGTAGCCGATCCCAATGGTTTGGTCACGACAATCGTCTTATTATTAATCGTATAAGAAAGTGGTTGTCCGGAAAAACATTTTTCCAGGACTTCTTTTAAGGATACATCTTTCACATTAATACTAACAGGAACCGCTTCATTTAGCATACTCGAACTAACTATAAAACTATAATCAGTCTGAGTTCTAATTTCGTCAAGCACCTCTTTTAAAGATGCATTGCTTTTGTTCAGGCTTACTTTCTGGGCATAAGAACTTGCGTAAGTATGCATAAAGGTAGTGAGCATCAGGATGCAAATCAACTTCATCGTCAATAGGAATTTAAATTGCATGCGGGTTCCGATACCGCAAGGAATTACATTATAAAATTTATACATTTGAATGTCAGCTTTTAATTTTAATTGGTTTAGGCAAATTGATTTAAGTTACCCTGACATATTTCCCGTGGCGGTTCGAACGCTCCGGGATTTTTTTTGGGCAACTGTTATGTAATTTATTTATAATGAGTAACTATTTCAACATAACGATCACCCTCCTTCCTTCGACTTTAAAGTACACGGTTCCGATTGTTTCAATGTTTTTCAATAGTTCAGAGATATTATCATAGCGATCTACTTTACCATAAAATTTTTGATCTCTAACATCACCAACATACTCCACCTCAACGTCATACCAGCGGGCAGCCTGTTCCATGATCTTATAAATACTGTCGTCCTGATAGATAAAATAGCCATTCTTCCAGGCTATTGCATCCAGCACATTCACCTTGCTAACGTTTATCTTACCATCTGCAGCTGTAATGCCTTGCTGACCGGGTTCCAATAAAGATTCGTTTCCAGCAGCCTTTAGCCTGACAGAGCCTTCCAACAAAGAAGTTATCACCTGGTCTTTATGATAGGCATTCACATTAAAATGCGTGCCTAGGACTTCAATCTCCGTCCCATTAGCATATACTTTAAAAGGAACCAACTTATTTTCTGCCACTTCGAAGTATGCCTCCCCTGTTAATTCAACCTTGCGGTCACGACCGCTAAACACTGCAGGGAATTTCAATGAAGATTCCGAATTCAGCCATACCTTTGTACCGTCAGGCAGGCGAAGTTCATATTCTCCGCCACGCGGAATGTTTATGGAATTGTAGTTGTCCTTTTCAGAAGGATTTTCGGGCAGGTTATAGGAATCGTAGATCACCTTGCCAGTGTTCCTCTTGGTAATCACGATATTTCCCTGTATAGATACTACGCCATTTGTTGTTTGATCCAGGACCATTTTAGAGCCATCGTGTAAAGTCAGCACAGCCTTTTTTCCTCCTGGTGCAATGTCCGTGTTTCCTGCAACCTTTTGAGCGGCTAGCGCTTGTCTGTTTGAATTATTCTGGTAGATATAGAGTCCTGTACTTAAAACAAGAAATAAAACTGCCGCTGCAGCATACCTGTAAATATGTGACAACCTGCGGACAGGCCTTGGATGCATCTGAGCATAGAGTTGCGAATACATCTGATCGGCAACGTCTGTTTCATTCCCATGAATACTTACGTCCCATTCAACATTGTCCAAATGAAATTCATCGTCGTACAACGCTAAAAGTTTTACTTCTTCATCCGTACATTGTCCGGATGCGCATCTTTCATACAGGAGAATATATTCCTCTTCAGTCATGGTTTATGTTTGGTAATAGTATAGTGTCAAAATTTTATATCCACACACATACATTTTGAAATTATTTTTATTTTTCCCTTTAAAGTCATAGCTTAGATCGCCGGATATAAACTAACGAAAAGTATGGTTACAGACCATGAACTATGGGATGCGATAAAAAACAATGACGAGCAAGCGTTTGCTAAATTGTTTTATCGTTATTCCACTAAGATTTACAGTAAAGCCTATTCCTACGTAAGGGATAATGAAGTCTGTGAGCAAATAGTTCAGGATATATTTATGGGTTTATGGACAGGCAGACATACCCTTCAGATCACATCTTTCAGTGCCTACCTTACCTCAGCTTCCCGCTATAGTATTTACAAACAAAAGTATGGCGCTAAAGTTGTCCCGATTGAATACAAAGAAGACCTGGAAGAAAGCAAGTATCTTCATCACACCTCTCAAAATGAAGGATACAGCAAAATGGCCTGTCAGGAACTGGAGCTGGAAGTCGATTCCCACCTTGCCACTTTACCAAAGCGCTGTCAGGAGATCTTTATCATGAGCCGCAGACATCAGCTTAGCAATGAGGAAATTGCGAATGAACTCGGGATCTCAAAACGAACGGTAGAGAACCAGATTACCAGCGCGTTGAAACATTTGCGCTTCTCATTAAAGGATATTTCGGCCTAGCTTAGTATTTACCAGCCTATTCCATAATCTTCACCATGATTACTTGATCCGCCCCATAGCGAGCCGTGCTTCCAGTCGAAATATATTGCATTGATCGGCCCACTGGTCCTGTCATCAAAACTCAATGTATAACCCATTCTTTTCAGGTCATTGCGTACGGATTCAGGCGTACTGTCGTGCAACAGGATCTGACCTGGTTTAGGCTCCCTGTCGGACATTTTAGTGCCACCCAATGACAACCACAATTGATTGCTGTTGATGTTTGCCGCCTCTGCAGCCTGCTGTACGTTCATCCCAAACTCTGTCACATTCAGGAAAAACTGCAACAGGTTCTGGTCCTGCGTATCGCCACCCTGCACAGCAGAGGATAAATATGGTTTTCCATCCTTCATGGCCAAAGATGGCGATAAGGTCACCCTTGGCCTTTTCCCAGGCGCCACTACGTTAAACGGGTTCAAGGCCGAATCTAGTACAAAACTCTGCATCCGCTGACTCATTCCCACTCCTGTGTTACCGGCAATGCAGGCCGGCAGCCAGCCACCGCTTGGGGTGATAGAAACTACCCAACCTTCTTTATCTGCGGCCTCTATGGAAGTAGTACCCCGCCATAGCCTGTCCTCATATAGTTCTGAAGAAGTATTATTGCCCATATCATGTTTCGGTGCAAAGTTTCTTTTGGTCGTATCCATTTCATAGCCTCTCTTTTTCAACAGCGACAGGTATGGATTTGTCTTCCCTTCAAAAGCGTACGGATCACCCGGACCTATATTCACATCATTTTTATCATATTGTATCAGCGAGGCCCTTTGCTTTGCATATTCCTTACTCAGCAGCCCATTTATAGGCTCTGCCGGCAACACATAGGGATCTCCGTAATAAAAGTCGCGATCTGCAAATGCCAGGTTCATGGCCTGATACAAGGTATGGATGTACTTCGTACTGTTATACCCCATGGCTTTCAGATCAAAATTTTCCAGGATATTCAGGGCTTGCAACATCACCGGACCTTGGGTCCACTGTTGAAGTTTATAAACGTCGACACCCTTGTAGTTTACTTTAAGTGTCGCTTCTTCTATTGGCTTCCATTTGGCCAGGTCCTGCATGGTGATCAGTCCCCCCTGCTCCTGACAACCGCGCACAAATTCCTGCGCAATGTCTCCTTTATAAAATCTGTCGTATGCTGCCATCAGCGCATCCTTCCTGCTTTTGCCCTGTTTTAAAGCTATCTTTTCTGACGCAACCATTTTAGTCAGCGTTTCCAGCAAGTCCTTTTGTCTGAAAATCTCTCCGCCTTCAGGCGCTTCTCTTTTTTCTCCGGCATGCGGCAGAAATACCTTTTTACTGTAGGGCCATTCCCTGATCTGGCTTTTATAGCGTTCCATTATATTGGCTGCCTGTGCCTCTATAGCATATCCGGCTGCCAATTGCATTGCAGGCGCCAGCACCTGCTCCAGGCTCATTGTACCATAATTGGACAGCATGTAGATTAGTCCGCCCGGCGTACCCGGTGTAGTAGCAGCCAGCGGACCATATTCAGGTGGAAAATCATATCCTTTATTCTTAAAGAAATCGGCTGTTGCACCAGTTGGCGCAAAGCCCATCGCATTGATGGCTATTACTTTTTTTGTCTTAGGATTATAGATCAGTACCTGCGTTTCTCCGCCCCAGCTCAAGGTGTCCCACATGGTACAGGTAGCTGCCAGCATAGCACATGCTGCATCTACCGCGTTACCACCATTCTGGAATATCATCGCTCCCGCAGTCGCAGCCAGGGGCTTACCTGTTATCGCCATCCAGTTACTTCCATGCAATACCGGCTTTTGGGTTTGCTGGGCAAAAGAAAACAGTGTACAGGTTACCAGCAGGATTAAGGTGGAGAAGTATTTCATAATAGTTAGGGCTATTTTCAACTAATATACGCGTTTTCTATTACCTTCCCTTTCTATAAACAGAAACAAAAGTTAAGGCAAAATATTGTTCAGTTTAAACTAATCCGTAACAATCTCCGGTTTGTTTTCTCTAAAATTTGGTATATTACCCTACTTAATCATGTTAATTCCCCTCGATGAAAAGACTACTATCGCTCCTGCTCTCTCTCGCCTCACTTAACGCAGTGGCACAACAAAAACCTGCTACTGCCGATCCACGGTTTAATGACCTGGACACCACCATGCAGCGTGTGATAAAAAATTGGAATGTGGCAGGTTTTGCTGTTGCAGTCGTAGAAAAAAACAAAGTGGTCTACGCCAAGGGATTTGGCTACCGAGATGTGGAAAAGAAGCTGCCGGTAACAGCCAATACACTCTTTCCCATCGGCTCTGTTACCAAGTCATTTACGACCTCGCTGATCGGTCAGCTGGAAGCAGAAGGCAAGCTGAACATTGATAAACCTGTCAATGCTTTCATGCCTTCCCTTAGGTTCTATAATAATGACATGAACAACAGCATCAATTTAAAAGACATGATGAGCCACAGGACCGGGCTGCCCAGGCATGATATATCCTGGTACTTGTTCAATACAAACGCGAGGGACAGTATTTTGCAACGCATACAGTATCAAGAACCGACTAAAACAGTCAGGGAAGCTTGGCAATACAATAATTTCATGTTTACCGCCCAGGGTGGTATTGTAGAAAAGCTGACCGGCAAAACATGGGAACAAAATGTGGAAGAAAAACTATTTAAACCTTTGGGGATGAATACTTCAAATACCACAATTCCTGAACTGGAGGAAAGTAAGGAGCCCTCATTGGGTTATGAACTGGATGCTAGTGGAAAGATCAAAAAAATGGAATACTTTCACATAAATGGAATGGCACCCGCAGGAGCAATTAACAGTAGTGCAAATGAAATGGCCAACTATCTGATCGCCTGGATCAATGGAGGTAAATTTAATGGTAAAGAGGTCATTCCGTCCCAGTTTGCTCAGCAGGCCATCACCTCCCAGATGGTGATGGGTGGAGGTTTACCTTCAAAAGCTAAACCTGACCTGCATTTTGCATCCTATGGTTTTGGCTGGATGCTGGCTTCTTATAAAGGGCATTACCGAGTTGAGCACGGCGGCAATATCGATGGGTTTTCGGCAAGTGCCTGCTTCTTTCCTACCGACAGCATTGGTATTGTAGTGCTGAGTAATCAAAATGGTTCCGCTGTACCTTCTATTGTGAGAAATATACTGTCAGATAAATTGCTAACATTAAAGTATACGGACTGGAATTCTGAGATGAGGTCCAATAGAGATAAATCAGAGGAACAGCAAAAGAAAATGGAAAAAGAAAGTAAAGTACCTAAAGGTAAAGTGCATCCTACTACTCATCCATTGAGCGATTTTGCCGGGATATATAGCAATCCGGGTTATGGTACGCTAAAGATCTATACTAAAAACGACTCTTTGTTTGCGTCAGGTGTGAAGAAAGGCATGTGGTTGAAACACAACAACTATGACATATTTGACATCTATATTCATAACCTGAATTCGCCAATAGATACCGCAAATAAGATGCAGTCCAGCATTCAGTTTCAGATGAATACAGCGGGTGATATAGAAAGCTTTTCGAGTGTTTTGGAAGCAGGACTAAAACCACTTGTTTTTACTAAAGGTATTGAGGCTAAAGCAATAGATAGTAAAGAATTGCAGAAGTATACGGGTGAGTATAGCCTAAACGAGGCGGCTGTGAAGGTCTATATCAAAGAGAATAAAACCCTATACGTATTTCTGCCCGGACAACCGGAATATGAACTTGTGCCTTTAGGAAAGGATAGATTCAGCATAAAAGCGCTCATCGGGTACTCTCTTCAGTTTGCGGTTACCTCAGACAGGAAAGTAACCGAACTGGTTTTTATACAGCCCAACGGAAATTTCGCAGCTAAGAAAAAGTAGCTCACTGGTATTACCGGACCTACTAAATAAGTTTGTGTTTGTAAGCGTATTTTAGTAGGCCGATCACAGACTGCGTACCGGTCTTCCTAAAAATATTTTTCCTATGAGTTTCTACGGTACGCTCACTGATAAAGAGTTGCGATGATATCTGTTTGTTACTGCGTTCGCCTTCTATTAGTTTGATAATCTCTATTTCTCTGTTGGTAAGCCGCTGATCTCCATCTTTGTGGTTCATGGTATTCAGGATTTCCCGTGTGATGGCGTCTCCAAAATAAGTACTGCCCTCCAGCACTTTTTCCAGGGCATCAAGCAATTCCTTTTTGCCAGTATTTTTTAAAATATAGCCCGATATCCCGGCGTCGAGCATTTCTTTGACTACGGCACTTTCGCCATGCATGGAGATCGCTATTATTTTAATGTGCGGATATTTCTTTTTAACGAGTCGGGTCAGTTCTATGCCACTCATGCCAGGCATGCTGATGTCGGTGAGTAATATATCGACTGGATGTGTTTCGAGCATGGCAAGCACTTCTTCTGGATGCTGACTAAATCCGCCAATCGTGTACTGGGGAGCATCGGCCAGCAGGGAGCGGATGCCGTCTATCACCAGCTGGTGATCGTCTACGATGAAGATCTTGTTTGGAAGCAATTGTTTCATCCGGTTAAGTTACAAAGGAATGTGTATGGCTACAAGTGTACCCCTGCCCGGTTCTGAAGAAAAATCGACGGTACCTTTCAGGTAATCTACCCTGTTCCTGATATTTTTCATTCCCATACCGGCAGAGAATTTGTTGTCTTGGGTGTTAAAACCCTTTCCATTGTCTTCGATCATGGCATTGATGCCTTCCTCATCTTTGGTAAGCTGGATGTCGAGACTAGTGGCACCTGAATGTTTAATTACGTTGTTCACCGATTCCTGGACCACCCGGTACAATACTGCCTCAGTATGCTGGCTTAACCGTTCCTGCAATCCGAAGGTTTCCAGATTTATCTTTAGCTTGCGGGCGTCGATCTTGCTGATAAAGTCCCTGATTGCTGCAGATAAGCCTGATTTGAGCAATACATTGGGCGCCATCTGGTGAGAGATGACCCTTACTTCCCTGCAACTCTCGTCTACCATGTCCAGCGTTTTATTAAACATATCTTTACTATGTTCATCTTTAAACTGCAAGTGGTCACTGATACCAGAAAGGTTCATCTTAACGGCCGAGAATAACTGTCCTAGTCCATCATGCAGTTCCACCGCAATCCTATTACGCTCGCTCTCTTCTGCATGGATTACCGCACTGGCAGCTTGTTCCTGTTGCCTGAACCTTTCGGCCTGCAGCTTTCCTTCCTGCCTTAATTTGCGTCTGTTGTAGATCAGCAGCGCTATCAAAATTACCAGTATAAACAGACCTGCGGTAACCCCGATAATAATATTTCTTTCCAGAAGCTGGAGTTTCTGTAGTTTGTTTTCTGAATCAAGCAGCCTGATCCTCTGCTCCTTAGTTTTTGCTTCAAGTTGCTTTTCTTTCAGTGCAGCCTCCTGTTCCCTAAGGCTAAACTGCTGGTTGTTTATTTGCAGCATCCGCTTTGCGAGTTCCAGTTCACTAAGGCCCAGCAGGAGGTTTTTTTTACTGATCTGCAGGGTCTGGATCTGGTTTTGTTTACCCAGCAACAGAATGCTGTTTTGCTTTTTCTCGGTTTCGTATTTAGTCTGCAGTTCATTCATACTAGCCGTAGACTCCTTATTATAAATAATGCGGCTTAAGCTGTCTTTTACATCGAGGGCTTCATATGCCGCTTTATAATCACCAGCTTTTTTTCCCAACCTGGCCAGTAATATGTAGACATTTTCCTGATTGACCATATCCCCGGACTTTAATGCCAGGTCGCGTGATTTAAAGCCATAGGCCAGGGCTTCCTTCGTCTTCCCGGCTTTTTCGAGCATGATAGCGGTGTTTAGGTAGATCGAACTTAGCTTTACCTCATCGCCGTACTCAATGGCCAGTTTTTCTGCCCTCAGAAAATAAGGCATTACTGCTTCCGGGTCCTTTGTCATGTACCAGGCATTGTCGCCAAGGTTAAGATTTATGGAAACCTGATTATTTACCCTCTTGAACTTTACGGCCAGCGGCAACGCTTTAAGGTATGTTTGCTTTGCCTGTTCCAGCTGATCTGTATTTGTGTATGCTACAGCCAGCGAGTTGTAAAAGTTAGGTTTCAGGCTTTCATCCTTTATCTGATCAGCAATGTCCAGTGCTTGTTTCAGATACCGGATGCCCTCTGCCGGCTTGTTGCTTCTGATCATGATATTACCCATATCTCCCAGGCATCCTGCCTGCGCTTCCTTATAGTCTAGTTCTTCGTAGAGTTTCAATGCTTCCAGGCATGTCGAAAACGCCTCTGCGTATTTACCAACTTTGGCCAGCGGCAAGTTTTTGTTCTGTTTTGCTTTGGCGAGGGTCTTCTTATCACCTGTTTTTATACTCAGTCTTTCCATTTTATCAAAATAGTACAGCGCACTGTCGGGTGTACCAATAAAGGACATCACTATACCTTTGATATTCCAGGCTGTAGCTTCGGCAAGTGGCTTTTCATACTTTTTACTAAGTACAATAATGCTGTCGGCGACCTTGCTGCTGAGCTTGGCATTAGAATAGACCAACGTTTTGGCACGGGCGGTTTTGGCTTCTAGAACCTGGTCTATCGCATTAACTTGCTGACTGTATGTCCTGCTCCAGACAGTGGTAATGAAGAGCAGGGATACAGTCAGTAAGAGAAATTTTTTGTGGTTGTTTGGCATATTTAAAAATAGAAATAAATAGCTGACATCAACGATTAAAGTTTGTATCCATGAATGCTCTTGCTGCCATCTTTATAAAATACGAAATTGTCGGCATCATCAGCGATGTAGTCAGGTTTTTTGTCTTTCAATACTACCTTGCCTTCTATTTTTCCTGAATCTTTATTGACCCTGACAAGACCATATCCGCTATCGTCGCCATCTTCTACACTGGTCAGGATTACTTTGTAATTCAGTGCATCCTGCGAAGCAGTAAAGCGACGTTTCATATCAGCAAATGCTGCTCCACCCAGGTTAGACCACCTGTCGGCCGCATCCATATGGCTGTTGTACGATGAGGTGCCCACACCCGAAAGACCGGCCTGGAAACCATGAGAAGCAGACTGACTTACGGAAACAGCCATTGCGGTGATGTTGAGAATCTTATTGGCTACACTGGTACCCGGTGCTTTTTGAAATACATGGTAAACAAGGTTGCCTTCAAAATCTATCAGGGCCATATTTTGTGAGGAACTCAAAAGGATACCCTTCTCCCGCAGTTCAATTTGAGAGGCGATCTCTCCCCCTCCAAATTTTACACCTTTGCCCAATGCTTTGTAGGTGCCTGCGTTATTGTCCATTACGAACAGTTGGTTGTCTGCATAAAAATAACTCAGATCGCCTTTGTCTATGCCTAATCCTCCACCTTGTTTATAAGAGAAAGACTTTGGCCACAGGTCTTTTCCCGTATTCATGTTCTGAATATTTAGTTCCCTGTCCGTTCTGTAGATCAGACCCGAAGCATTTTGCTTGATGTCGCGGATCATTCCGGATACTTTCATATCAGATCTGGCCGCAGTAGCACCGGTATTCATGTCTACAATGTTTACATAGTTATTACCCGATTCCTTCGCAGATGCGATGGCAAGGCTGGAACCATTCAATTTCAGCGCGGTGATCCTGCCCCTTAGCGTTACCGGTTTCCATTTTTCCGCGCCTGTTTTATAGTCCAACAATAGCAACTCTGCTTTTTTATCATCGGTAGAGATTAAAAAACCACGCTCATCGAACAATACATCAGCTATGGGATCAGAGAATTTAACTGTCGGCCATGCCGGACTACCAGTAGCCAGGTTAAAAGCGGACATCTGCTGGTTGCAATAGTAGTAAACAATGTCGGGCTGCTGATCGAGGATCAGAAACTTACCATAGGCTGCATCTGCCAGCACCGCAATGCCATCTTTCATTCCACCACCCATTCCGCCGATCTTACTGGCGGAATTTGCTGCACCGGCAGCATTTCCTACTGCCCCAAGACCGGGAACTTTGGCCAGGCCACCAAGTGAACCCATCAGGCCTCCTTTTTTCTCTCCACTTTTGGTACTTTCTTTCTCGTCAACTTCCTCAGCTGCTTCTGTGGCAAGGATACCGTCGTCTGTATTAGTTTTGAAATCCGCTTTCCAGGTTACAGTTCCCGTGGCCACATCTACTTTATACAGGCGCTTATTGGTAGCGAGGAGCAGCGAATTTTTATCAGTGGCAAGGGGCCTTGCCACCATTATTTCACTGTTATTTTCAAATACTTTACTCAGCACCCATTTCTTTTCGCCCGTGGCCGCATCTATAAATACCAGCGATGGGGCGTTGTTCAGGTACCCGGAAAATAAGATGCCCCCTAATGAAGGGACGGTATATCGTTTATTGACCATTTTCATCCCAAGATCTGCCGTGCTGGCAATGATCTTCCCTGAACTAACATCCAGGACAACCTGCTGCATGTTGAACATGCTGCCGGTAACGATCGCTATAAAAGGGGAATTGCTTATCGGATTGTAATTGGTCTTGGTTAGGTTCTTTAAAAAGTCATGCTTCCATGCCACCTTGCCTGTAGCAGGGTCAATGCCATAGAGACCATCATTTGTGCCTGCTATCAGTTTTCCAGTAGGGCTCAGCCTAAACCAGTCAATTCCCCTATCAAAATCCATCGTCCAGGTTTTGCCTGAAGGATTAACGGCATTGGTATTTGTGACCTGGATACCATCTTCGTTTGCTCCACCGGTAGATGCAGGGTCGGTCTCTCCCACGATGGCTTGCGGGCTTTCTGTTTGCGCAGCATTTTTGTCCTTTTTTCCGGCAAGCGCTTTTAGTTTACCGAACTGTGCTGAGGCAGGCATTGCTGTATATATAAAACAGAAGGCCAACATGTAGATTTTTTTCATAATCAATTGAAATTATATATGCTTATTTGATTATGATAAAGGTACTTATGCATGTTTGGAGCTGAAATCCCCGCTCAAAGGTATCTTTAGATACCCACCAGTACGGATAAGGTAACAGGCATATAACCAGTACAAAAGAACAATGGTCCCCCAAGGAGGACCACTATTGATTTTACTGCATCTAGATTATCTTTTGAAATAAGGTGTATGCTGACCTACACCTCCTGATTTTAAAGTTTGAAGGAAATACCTACGTTAATTGCATAATCTGCAAAAGCAGCATCTCCATTGGCAAACACCGTAGCGGTGGAACGCTGACGGTCGGTAACACTCTGGGTCCTTTTTCTGTATATCGCAGCGGGAACTGAAGCGTAGACATTTACTTTGCTAAATTGGTAGGTAAGGCTTGGCTCGATAGAGATCACATAACCAGGTCTGCGAAAGTCTCCGCTGCCACCTATCACATCATGGATCGGAATACCTTCCACACGTCCGCCGGCAGATATGATCAGTTTGTTGACTGCATAATTGGCACCTAATCTGGCCATAAACTGATCCGGCACACTGCTGATCGCCTCATTGGCTATGGTAGCACTCACTTGTTCCCTATAGGTTCTTATACCATTTTGCTCGCGTGGATTGCTCAGGTAAAATGCATTGGCATACAAGCCAAGGTTAGATTTTAGGTTAAGGTAAGAATTGAGTTCCAAAGTAAGCCCCGTTCCGCCATCGCCAAGTTGAATTGACTGATCTACTGTGCGCAGTTCTGCCGTACCACCCGGACCAACGTTCTGCCAGTAGTCTTTATAGTCATAATCTCCTGTAGGTAATTTAATGCCCAGTCCCAATTGGATATTGGCATTTTTACTGGTAGCAGGATTAAATAACCAGCGGTATGCTGCAAAACGAATATCACCCAGACCAAAAGAGTGCATGCTGTGTCTGGATGCACGGCCATGCTCATATAAAGAGGACCTGGCATTTGAAATAACGGGTATGTCGATCATGGCCGACCATCTGTTGTTAAACACACGAGTTAGGGAAAGGTCAGTAGCAAACTGATGGTTGATCACCTCAGTGCCTAGCTCAATTCTTTCTTTTTGGTACACATCGCCTTTGAAATGTTTGTTGGACATAAAATAGCGGGTATTGGCATTGAATACCCAACTGCCAGACATGGCGTCGTCCGGATGTTCTGTCATGGTACAAATACCACCTGTACTACGGATAGCCACACAACCCTGCGAATAAACTTTGCCTGTTGCTAAAATAATAGAGAGGAATAGTAAGATTTTCTTCATGTTTTAAGATTGGGATTTAATTGGTTGTTTAAGTTGTTTGGTTTTTAATTTTTCTATAATGAATTTACCTACTCCATTGCCCATTTTCATACCATTGTCTATGGCATCCATAAAATGGATACCTCCATAAAAGCGGCTGATGCCTGCTTCCTGGGCGGCATGGTTAAATGAAGTAAAGCTTCTTTCCTTAAGGCCATATTTTACCTCCACATTATCTGTATATTGGTAATTATCTCCAAAGTAATGAGTTAATATAGTGGCTGATGTGGAGGAAATACACGAGTGACCACTTAGGTACTCCGGAAATGGAGGTGTTTGCAATAGCGGTTTCCATTTAGGGTCTATTAGGTTTCTGATAGCAGTTTCAGGCCGGATACGGTTGCTTCTGAATTTCTCATCCCAGCATCCAAGAAAACTGTCCATCAGGCCAAAAGATACCATGCTAAAGACTTCCATGGATTTAGAAAAGCCAAGCTTAGACTGGCGGCAGGCAATACCTGTAATACCCAGCCAATGTGCTCCCGGAGAGATCTTTTTCATTCCTACCAGCAGGTGTCCTTCATTTTTCAATGCAAAAGGATTGCAATCCCAAAAAGCAGCGATCTCGCGGTGGTCTTCACTAAGCTCAGTACCTCCTATTTTGTAGTTCGCAACAAGCATTTTATAGAACTCAGAGTTTTTGTCTTTAGAGAAAGGTACAGGAGGTACGGGCTTAAACTGCGAACTCGAATCAAGCATAAAAGGGCGTACGGTACTGAAATATGGCTCTACCGGCGCAAAAAAGGCAGGTGGCGTAGGATACCAGCTTCCTTCAGCTTCCAGTGGGGTGTAGCGGGGATAATTGCTGATCCTGTTGTACCTGTCTTTTTTAGCATAACCAAGGATCTGCTTGCTTACCTGCATCGCATACGATTTGGAGTTCTTAATGACTTTATCAGAGAAGCCTATGTTACGACATGAATCAAGAAACTTCTCTTCAAACTGTGCGTAGTTGCTACCTGAAGGCTGCATTTTTTTTGCCGTGGCGATCATAGCCAGAACGGCACTGAGCTGATAATTGTATTTCCCTGAATCCAGTGGTCTTACTATTTTTGGAAAATCATTTAAGATCCCGTCCATGGATACACAATTGGAATCATTGAGCGCTACTACCTCATATCCCGACAGGCAAGCATAGGAAAAGAACCTGGCCGCAAGTGGTGGATTGGTAACGTCGTGAATCATCATTTCTGTCATCGCGTCAATGACTTTTACAATGTCATTGTTGCTCAGTACCGGTGTTTTTTCTTGTTTGCAGCTGCATATGAAAAACAGCAGCACACAGCAATAGAATAGTTTTTTCATCATGTTATTTGGTCTGTTGTTGGTTAAACTGAAATGCCCTTATTTTTTGCTGGTTGAGGCCTACATATAAAGTGTTGTTTAGGGCTATCACACTTCTCACATCACCCTTAAGCTTTAATCCGCTCTGCTGTTCCGGAATATAGACAAAGCCTCCTTTGCCATTT
This sequence comes from Pedobacter psychroterrae, assembly GCF_004331695.1. GTDB lineage: Bacteria > Bacteroidota > Bacteroidia > Sphingobacteriales > Sphingobacteriaceae > Pedobacter > Pedobacter psychroterrae. The sequence goes on from NZ_SJSL01000004.1 coordinate 183,650, forward strand.
CCTTTTAGCAAAACACCATGATTGGCTGCATATTTACCAAATCTGATGCGTGCCTGGTTCATATTGCCGCACAGCAGCAGGTCTTTGTTGCCGTCACCATCATAGTCCAGCGGGGTAATGGTATATACAGGGGCAAACTGTGCCTGTACGGGCAGTGGCTTTTCTTTGAACTTGCCATTGGTGCTTTCGAAATATGCACTCTTCAGATAGTTGGCTTTCAAGGTCTTTGCCCCTTCGAGCTCCTCTTTGGTAAAAACATCTTTCATGGTAGCCTCAGCATAGCTTTTGTAGTCGGGAAAGCGGGGGCGCATGATGCTCATCTGGTCCAGCAGTTCATCCCTGGTCAGGTATGGGTAGCTGGTGCCCATGATGTAAAAACACAGAATGGGATCAATGGCGCCATTGTCGTCAAAATCTTTGTAGATCAGCTCTGCAGGCTCTGCATCACTGGCCTTGCACTGGCTGTTGAGACCAAGGTTGCCCAGGATCAGGTCAGGCTTGCCATCGTTGTTCATGTCTGCCACTTGAAGCTTGTTCCACCAGCCACTGTATTCCTTGTCAAAATATTTAGTCGTTTTATTCGTCAGTTTGCCGTTTTCATTAAGATATACACTCAATGGCATCCATTCACCTGTCACTACCAAATCTGGCTTTTTATCACCGTTCAGATCTATGCAGGCAGCATCTGTGATCATCCCTGAAAGCTCAAGCTCCGGGGCAATCTTTTTGATCTGATCGGTAAAGTGGCCCTTGCCATCATTGATCAGCAGATAGCTCTTTGGCGGTTCAGGATAGCGGGAAGGAACCACCCGGCCACCTACAAAAATATCTGGATGCCCATCTCCGTTAAAATCTGCCACCCTGGCACAGCTTTTACTGGCCAGCATCTCAGGCAAAGCTTTTACGGCTTTGACAAGGCTACCTTTGCCATCATTCAGGTAAAGGCGGTCCTGCAGTCTCTGTTCACCGGGACTATAATTGTGATATCCGCCGCTGACTACATACAGATCGGTAAAACCATCTCCATTGGCATCAAAAAACACGGCATCCGTATCCTCACATTCTTTATCTGCGGTAAATGGTTGCTGATCAGCACTGAATTTTCCATTCTTTTGCTGAATGAATAAAGTACCTGGTGCATGCACATCCCCTCCTACAAATACATCTTCCAGGCCATCACCGTTTATATCTCCTTTAGTCATGCATGGACCTGAAAATGACATCGGATTCACCATTAAGGGCTGACGTTTGAAATCATTAATTTCATTTTTAACCTGTGAGGCTGTTAGCTGAGGAGCTATTTCAGTAAATAATGGTGCAGCACCTTTTGGCTTCTGATAATCAAGGGCAGCATCTTTCTCGTAGAGAGAAATTAACCTGTCGCCATTACCCTTACTGATCATCTGCTGCTTTCCGCTCTGCCATACTACACGAATAGAATCTACCTGCTTAATTTTCCCAAGTCCGAAATGCAGTATCGGTGACACGCTCGACAAGTAGCCTTTTGAAGGCATTTGTTCCAGAAATTGCAGTTTACCTGCTGAATAAACAGTAACCTTAGCACCAAATCCAGCCGTATTCTTGTTCAGTCCTACCAGTTTTACCTTGAGATAATGTTGTAATGAATCACCTTTATTCTGATAGATGTAAGCTGCTTTGTTGATGTTGTTAACGATCAGATCAAGGTTGCCATCATTGTCCAAATCAGCGTATACTGCTCCATTGCTGTTTGAGGGAGTATTTACACCCCAGTCAAACCCTTTATTACTGAAGGTCAGATTGCCATTATTCTTATAGATATAATTCTTTACATCTGATGAAGGCATGTTATCGAGCATGTCCAGCACGTGCTTTGGCTCTACATTTCCATTGATACTTTTAAAATAATTGGCATTGTATTTAATTACATCCATATTGGTGAAATCGCGCATGTAACCATTGGTTACAAAGAGGTCTTTCCATCCATCATTGTCATAATCAGCAAATAAGGGAGCCCAGCTCCAGTCGGTATTGGATATACCCGCCAGCTGACCCACTTCGCTAAAAGTGCCATTGCCGTTATTTATATGCAGCATATTGCGCATATACTGATAATAAAATCCGTTTCTCAAATTGATGTTAAAGGATTCATAATTGTCCAGGCCAGCCAGTAGCTTTTGCCTGCGGTTATCTTCAGGAAGCATGTCAAGTGTAAAAATATCTGGCAATCCGTCATTGTTCACATCTACAATATCGTTGCCCATTGAAAACAGTGTGATCTGCTCCAGCGTAGACCTTACCTGATCTGTAAAAGTACCGTTGCCATTATTGATATATAGAAAATCGGGTACCGCATAATCATTGGAAACGTAAATATCCGGCCATCCATCACCATTAATGTCGGATACACCCGCAGCAAGACCGTAAGACAGGGTTGAACCGTTAATGCCAGCATCCTTGCTGATATCTATAAAATGTCCGCCATCATTTTTGAACAACTTAGTTCCTGAAAGCGGATCATATTGCTTTTGTAATTCCCTGATCGTTACATCGTCCAGATTACTTAGTATCTTGATGTTTTCATTTACCAGCAGCATATCCAGATCTCCGTCGCGGTCATAATCAAAGAAAATAGATTGTGTACTGTAAGCCGAATCGGCCAGCCCATAAGCCTCAGCCTGGTCTTTAAACTCCGGCATACCATCTGCATTCAGGCCTTGGTGAATAAATAGCTGGTTTTTTCTGGTCGCCCCATCTCCCTTGCCAGAATAGCATACATAAATATCCAGTAGCCCGTCGCCATTTACATCAGCCATGTTTACCCCGTTTTTCCAGGAATCTGCTCTGCCGGAAACACCTGCAATTTCTGTAATGTCTACAAACTGCATATTTCCCCTGTTGAAATAGAGCTTATTTCCGGTCATGTTGCCCGAAAAATACACGTCTTCCAGTCCGTCATTATTTATATCACCCACAGCTACCCCACCACCGTTATAAAAACCCTGATAATTAAGTATATTGTTATCAAATTCTTCCTTGATCACATTGTTAAAAGTTACATTAGTATAGCTTGGGTCAAGGAGTTTGAAAAGTGGGTTTCCTGAAATACTATCGGCATCTTTTTTTCCGGATTGTTTACAACCTGCCAATAAAATCAGACAAATGAGTGATGGGTAAAGTCTCTTCATACAGTAGTGGTTAATCGTTCTAATTGATAAGAATTCCTACACATTAATTCTAATATGTAGGAAATTGGTTGTTGGTTTGTTTGGTTTTATTTGGTTGGTATGCTATTCTATATTTGGTTTTGTTATTCGCTGTTCAACGTTATCATTTTATTCGAGATATCGTTCCATATAAAGGTATCATTTTTCTGTTAATTTGTAAAATTATTAATACTTTGTAATAAAAATACTGTGAAACATCGATTATTGGGCATATCAATGCCTTATTCCGGCTTTGCTAGGACAAGGAAATAGCAGAAAAGTCCTATAAAATATTTTTGCTATTTACTCAAATACCACTGTTTTGTTCTTATAAACAAACACCCGGTCGGTCAATACAAGGTCCATGGCCTTAGCCAGTACAGCAGTTTCTATCTCTTTACCTGATTTAACCATACTCTGTGCAGTGAATGAATGATTTACCGGAACGATTTGCTGGGCTATGATTGGCCCCTCATCCAGGTCATCGGTCACAAAATGTGCCGTAGCCCCAATTAATTTCACTCCCCGTTCAAAAGCCTGACGGTACGGGTTGGCACCAGCAAAGGCCGGTAAAAATGAATGGTGTATATTGATGATCTTGTTTTTGAAGTTTGCCACGAACAATGACGACAGGATACGCATAAACTTGGCAAGGATTACAAAATCAGGATTATAGGATTTTATCAGTTCAATGATCTTATCTTCAGAACCAGCCTTTTCTTCATCATAAGTGATTAGGTAAAAAGGGATATCAAACCTGTTGCAGATTTTTTCGAGAACATCATGATTTCCAATCACGGCAACTACAGAAGCGCCCAATGTACCGAAGTTATTCCTGATCAGGATATCTGCCAGGCAATGATATTCTTTGGTTACCATAACCACGATTCGCTTATTGGGTGATGGATTTACATGGACCACAGCTTCAATCGGCAAAACCGTTTCCAATCTATTGGTAAGTTCCGCTTCCGCAGCTGATCCGTCTACGTCCAGCCGCATAAAAAACATACGCTCTATCTTATCCACGTGTTCCCGCATAGAAACAATGTTTAGCCTGTGCTCAGAAAGTATCCTTGAAATATCTGCAACCAATCCAATCTGGTCACTGCATTGTATAGTTATAATCATTTATACGCAATAAAGGGGCAATATAATACCTTTACCGGTAAAGATTAAAAACATTTCTTTTATTTATAGAGTTTATAGGATATGACGTCATCTTCAAAGAAAATCGTGATCGTAGGCGGAGGATTCGCCGGACTTAATTTAGCTAAAAAACTGTCCAATAACCAGCATTATGAAGTAGTATTGGTGGACAAAAACAACTATCATTTCTTTCCGCCATTGCTATATCAGGTGTCTACAGCCTTTATTGAGGCCTCAAACATCAGTTATCCATTCAGGAGGATGTTTCAGAACAAACCCAACCTGAGTTTTTATATGGGCTCGCTGCTGAACATCAATGCTTCAGACAACAGTATCGAAACTGAAAATGGGCGCCTGACGTACGACTACCTCGTCCTTGCAATGGGCACCGAGACAAATTTCTTTGGAATGGAAAATGTAAAGGAAAAGGCTTTACCAATGAAAACAATTGACGATGCGCTACATCTCAGAAACCATATACTCCTGATGCTGGAAAAGGCTGTAAGATCACCTGACCTGCGTGAGAAAGAAAAGCTAGGCAATATTGTCATAGCCGGTGGCGGACCTACGGGCGTTGAAATAGCAGGGATGCTTGCCGAGATGGGCAGCAACATCATTGCGAAAGATTACCCAACAACAAGAAGAGGCACCTCTAAAATTTACCTGGTAGACTCAGGTGCGGAATTATTGGGCCCTATGAGTAAAAAATCGCAGGAAGAGGCCCATAGCATCTTGAAAAAACTTGGCGTTCAGATCTTATTGAATACTACTGTAAAAGACTTTATAGACGACAAAGTGATCCTTGGGAATGGCAACAGCATTAATACTTCCACACTGATCTGGTCTACTGGTGTCATCGCAAAGGAGGCTCCCGGATTGCCTGTTGAATCAATTACCCGGGGCAGAAGGATTCTGGTCGATGGATTTAACAAAGTCAATGGAACAACCAATATATATGCCATAGGAGATCAAAGTTTCCAGACTGCCGATCCGGATTATCCCAATGGTCACCCGCAACTGGCCCAGGTAGCGATACAGCAAGGAAAACTTCTGGCGGCTAACCTGATCAATCTGGCAGATGGCAAGTCCATGAAAGCATTTAAGTACACCAATAAAGGTAGCATGGCCATCATTGCCAAATATAAAGCAGTTGTAGACCTGCCGAAAGGCTTTTTCAAAGGCTTCTTTGCCTGGATAGTATGGTTGTTTATCCACATCATTCCTATCGCAGGGTTCAGAAACAAAGGCAAACTTGCGTTCAACTGGTTCTGGAGCTTTGTAACAAATGACCCTACCCTACGTCTGATTATAAGACCAGAAAAGAGCGCAAAACCCTAGTCTGATGTATTTACAAAAATTATCAAAACAATTTATTTACGCACCTTGTTATATTTAAAAAAACAGATAAAACCATGGGATTATTAAAAACAGCATTAATAGGAGCCGCAGTATACGGAGCTATTAAATATATCACAAAGAAGGACGAAAACGGAAGGTCAATTGTTGACGATCTGAAAGATAAAGCTCCTGAATGGATGGACAAAGCCAAAGGCTTTAAAACAGATATGCAGATGAAGTACGATAACCTCAAAAATGAGTATTAAGTAATTAACCTAAATTTCTATATATGTAAGGGCACTATGTTTTTCATAGTGCCTTTTCTTATTTGATCAACCCTTTTGCTGCTTCCGGATTTTGCTTTAAATAAGTCCTGTAAAGTTCAAAAAACGTAGGCGCATCCAATAAAACTATCGTTGGGTCTGCTTTTTTTATCTCCTCTGCTACCTTTACATACCACTCAGGGCTTTTCAAAATATTCCTAAACCAATGAAAAGGTATAGGGCGCTTCTTAATCCTGTCCATCACCATCGCTGCGGCCTTGGCCGGATCATCATCCATCACATCTGAGTCCGACCTTAAGACCGGCATATTTCCATGCAGGAGTGTCAGTGGTGTTTTTTGCGGCACAATGCCATTTGGGCTAAATTTAGCATAGGCATCCAAGCCATTTTTGTTCAATCCAGGCGCTTCCCCGTCTATGATAAACCCACTGATGGTAATGTCCCAGCGCTTATAATACGGCTTGTTATGTGCCGTCCAGGCATCTATCCCATCTGGCAAACCCGATATAGGACGTGGGGCCTGCAGCATGCCCGGCATCAGGTATCCTGCACCATTATCCGCAGCTGCGAAATAATCATTCTCTGAAGCGCTTTCGCGCAGATAATCCATCGCCATCGGCACCCTCTCCTGCAAAACCGGACTGATACTCCACATCATCGGTACCTTGCCCCTTTCCTTGTTGTCCCACAATACAGGTGTCATCTGTGATACCCAAGAGGATGCATCGTAATCGCCTACGTAAAAGATCATAAAATTGCGGCCTTTGAAATCTACCTTTCCCTTTGGTGTCAGATATCCTTTCTTTTTCAGATCAGCATGCGTCACCCATGACTGCTTATACTGTTTCTTCAATGGAAAATGCTGCCAGAAAGAAGCATTGGCCAGCGCTCCATATCCTATGGCATCGGCATCTTTAAAAGCATTGTAGGCACTGATGATCCTCGAATATTCCCATTCAGTTTCTACATCCGCATGCTTGCCGCCGGCATGTTTGGTATATTTAAATGCCCATGGCGGAAAGCCCCCCAGGTAGGCAAACTCTTTTCCCTTATTCTGGCGGTATGCACTGAGCAGGAATTCTTTAAGTGTACTCAGATCTGTTCCAGGCTTCTGTAGCTTATCATCCGTAGCGGGCTCGTCTCCCCAGGGACTGAGATCGAAGAAGAACCCCTTCCGGCTTATGAAAAAATCATGATTGGAGAGCGTATGGTGGTTTCGTCCGGCAGCTCCGGGATTCTTCATCCAGGATTGGTCCATATAGTAGGCCCCATATTTCGTATTGCATTTTCCCGTCTTCAGGTAGTGTTCCATAAACCAGATATAGGCATCGTTCTTTGCCGAACCAGTGGAAGCCCTTGAAGTCTCCGGTATACTACCCGTTGCAGCCGTAAATTTACTGGTACCGTCAGGATTTATCAGCCATACTTTAACAGGTAGTTTAGGTCCGTTAAGTATTATTCTAGTATATAGACTTGTTGCTGCAGTATCATAGCGGATAGCAAGCAGGTCTTCGATGCCTGATATGGAAGAAGCTACGTTGCTTGTTGAGGCAACGGCAGGATCATATACAACAACCCCTTTCACCGCAGTTTTATAGGCGCTCACTAATTCAACTATATCAGGATAAAGTACAGTATCCCGGCCATTCAGCCATTTTCCTGTCCTTCGATACTTATTCCACCAATAATTGTCAACATTGACGTTGCCATTCTGTACCATGTTAATGTACAATAAAGGTTCTTTTCTATTCACAATTCCCTGTAAGGTAGCTACGAGATGCACATCATCCCAAGCTGTTTTCAAGCCCTGAGCTTCCTTTACATCGGTTGTCAGGGTATATTTCATATCGATCATGCCTATAGGTTGATTCCTGGATTGTTGGGCATTGGATAGTGCTGGACACAGGGCGAGTCCTATGAGTGTTAGAAGAATATTTGGTTTCATTTGCAATAAATATATAAATCTCCTCTGCATAAAACAATAACGATTACCTTTAGCCTATGGAAAACGACGAAAGAAACCCTTATGTCCTTTTTACTTCGAGCATTCTGAAGGATTGGAAAGACAACGGCGTAAACTATATTAAGATAGTAGCTTTGGATACCGACCTGGCCGTTCAGTTCTTCGAGCTTGTTCCCAATTCTGAAATACCAGATACGGGGGAAACGATTTATAACATCCATTCGGAAGACGTGACAGAGCTTCTGGAGAAATCTAACAAGGTGAAGTTCGTGGTACACGAAATATATCTGGAAGAAGATGATGTTTAAAGGTCGGCCCTATTCTACACGATAACGAAAAACCTGCCTGCCCAGCTGACCTTCGGTGTTAATCCCCTCCACCACTATGCGGTAGTTACCTTTTCTGTCGCCATTATAAAAACTGATACCTTTTGTTTTCCCGTTCAGGCTAACAGATGGGTTCCAGTAAACTGTTTTCCTTAAATCGGCCTTGCTGTCGGCATATCGCACATCGTATCGCGGCACATAAAACTCCTTGACTTTGTCAAATCCCCGAGGGAAAATATTGACTATTTCGGGTGTCCATTTAGAAGGAGATCTTGGATCCAGGGGGTCAACTGGATTCCTGACATAGATACTTCTAGTATAAATTAGCATGGTAGGTTTTACCACATCGCCGGAACGGACGATATCTACTTTGATCACATCCTCTACATCCCATCCCAACACATCAAAAATAGAATCTTCGTGCCGTATTGAATCATTGATCACTATGTCCATTTTTTGCTGTTTTATATATGCATCAATAGCTAGGTAAGTACCAATTGCATAACTACCTTTCTGCCGACGCACAAATGTTATATCCAAAATAGCCCTATCCCTGAGCGCTTTAAGAATTGTCTTACCCGAATCACGCTCATCAAAAATGATCGTTTGAGAAATCTGGCCTTTAATGGTATTAATGCCTGGGGTTCGCTGTACTGCCCGGATTTTTACTTCTTTAAGCAATCTTCCCTGTGCCAAACTACGCTGCACTCGCGCCTCTTCTTCTTTCGTTAACTGTTCCGGCATGGCTTTCTTTACCTTTCTAAAATCTGTAAGGATATCGGGCAGGTTTGCATTTACCGTTAGTCGCTGTAATGCATATTTATCCAATAATACCTCCAGTCGCTTCCCGTTATTTTTTTTCCGGCCCATCACAGAAAAGCGGAGCCCCTCTGTGATGATAAGATTTTTAAACTTAAAACGACCAACTTCATCAGTAGCTTCACTCAATACGAGCCCCAGGTTATTATTAATCATATAAACCCTACCGTGTTGTACTTTTGCACCCCAGAGGTCTACCAGCCTGCCACTCACATCTGTCACTATTGTTTCGGGTATATAATGTGCAGAAAAAGGTTTGTCGCCCAACAGTTTTTTCCAATTAAACCGCCTGTACCCCTGTGTGAGCATTAGCAGGTCGAGATCCTTCCTGGTTTTCTTGTCAGGGGCATGAAAGTAATAATTTGGCTGTTCGATGTACCCTTTAATATCTGAGCTGAGCAGGATATGAGAAAATATCGTATGTTCTTTCCGCTCATCTGCGGGAACCGTATCCTCATGAACAACAGACACAGAGAAACTGGCAGTGACATCCATACCCTTGCTGTCCTGAGCATCCAGGTTGATCTCTACCAATTCACGCGGCTTGTAGACTCCCTGCTTCGAAGCCAACTTCAAGTCCATCTGGTCGTTATGCTGTACAAAAAAGATTCTTTCATTCATGGGTTCCCCGGTGGCAGAAAATAAGGTGATCTGCGCAATGCCTGATGGCAGCTCTCCCGTTGGAATATTTAATACAACAGATGAATTTTTCATCGGCATGCGGGCACTGTATTTGACGTTACCTCCCGATTGAAGGATCAGATAAACTTCATCTTCCGGAGAAGGATATGGAAGCTGGCGGCCAACCCTGATCGCAACAAAATCTGCCTCTTTATCGTAACTTGCCTCCAGTGTATAGCCATAATCACGTGCCATAGGTAATTTTACTGTTTTTGTACTGCCATCAGGATAATTAATTTTTGCCTGATATTGATTTCCGTTTTGCGGTGTTAACAGGAAAGCACCCATCCCGAATCTGTTACTTTCAATCAGCCCCACTTCATTTCCTGTTTGATCTGTTATGGTCCCTTTCACCAGCAAACCTAAACCATCCTGACCTACTGATTTGAAGGCAATTTTTGTACGGATGCCATTCACCAGTTCTCCTCCTTCCGGGAAAAACCGGACATCAGCTGAACCCGCGATTATTTTTATGGGGAAGCTTTTAGAAACCACAGCAAACTCTTCCATTTCAATAGTAGTATTGAGATGCGTACCGCTGATCTCATCGATCTTGAAATCTTTCAATACCACACTTACTTTGCCTTTATTATCAGTGATCCCTTCTCCCTTAAACAGGGTATTATAGCTTTTCCTGAGGTTATACTTTATGGGCAGATAGGTTAACGGTTTACCCATTGAATCTGTGTAATTCAAATTTGCGGTAAGGTAAGTGCCATTACCGGACGTGGTATACGAATAATCTATACTGGTGAAGACGATATCATTCGTTGCATTCATTACCTGGAAAAGCTTATCATAGAAGTAATCTGCTCCTGCATTGCGCATCCATTGGGTATAGGCCCGAAGCCGGTAATTACCTTCCTTCATCGATTCTGTCAAAGCAAAATTTCCCTTTGCCATACCTGCCGTTATAGGGAGTTTAAGCAGTTGGGCCACAGAATCTTTTTCAGTTACGAGTTCCACATACAGTGCCCCGCTCAATGCCGACAACTGATGCTTACTGCCTATCGTTACGTAACCTTTAAACCAGATGGTATCGCCAATTGAATACCCGGGCCTGTCGGTGTGTATATAGACCTTTTCCTGCAGATGGGTATCTTCCCATTTATCCAGTGCAGCAATTATCCTTTCTACCGGGCTTTCTTCCAGGGATATAAAGGCCAGCATACTCCCAAGGGAGATAACTGAAAGGATGATAAGGAGGTACCTATACTTCATCATGGCACCTTACTAAGGCTGGAGACCGGATTGACTTTAACCTTGCCTGTTCCACTGCCGATGCTTCCGCTCATATCGCTGCCTTCCACGCTGACACTGTAAGTACCAGGGATATCAGCGGTAGTAATGATAACCTTCGCCCTCCCACTACCATCTGTCACAATATTGGGTTCCCAAAATATAACCGAGCGTAAATCCGGCTCTTTTACACCGATATTCTTAATCGTATACTTCGGACTATAAAATTCTTGTGGTTTCATAATTGGTAATGGCCTCAGTGTTACCCAGTCAGGCCTGCCATTGATATGCCATCCTGTTTTGTTTAAGGTAGTGATGCCGATTACTGCATGGCTCCTGTCTTTTTTATTGGGTCCGTTTGCACGCCTTACCAGATACGAATTGTCATCTCTCCATTCTATAGGATAAGCGTCAGGCGAGCCGGGTCTAAAAATAGCGTATTTATTTAGTACATATTTTCTCGAGTACATTACCTCCATGCCGACCATATTGGCGATCTGAAACTCACTGATTGCCGCTTTTAATTCGTCTGCTTTGGGAGGCTCATTCAATTGCATGGGAAGTCCGACACCATCAATTTCTATAACTGCGAGGTACTCATTATACAACAGCGCCGGTACTCCCTCATCTTTTACTACTCTTATCCCCGGAAGTTTCTGTTTGATCAGCTCCCATAAATTCATCACCCCTGATTCCTTGATATCCCTTTCGTCAAATACCAGATCTGCTTTGCCCGGTCCATTCTTATTGAAGGAGCCTTTAATGATCTTACTTGCTACAATCTTCACTTCATTCAAACTAATGCCTTCCTGTTTAATTGGTTCTTCTTTTGTCTTAATAGCAAAATTCTGTACGTAGTTTAATTGTACAGTATCACTATTTACATACCAGGGAATCAGTTGGTCGCGGAATGTAGGTGGAACTGGTGCAGGCTCAAACTTAGACACAGATATTCCCCCAAAGTTCATACTCCGGCCTTTTGGGGTCCTTGCCTGGATGAAAAAAGATCCTGAATCTATCTGCGGCAGCTCTTTAAACTCGAATACGCCCAAAGAATCGGTTACAGTAGTTGTAATAAAACTTGGCTTTTGAGAGGAAATAAGCATATTCGCTCCTTTCACTGGCTTTTTAAGGATATTGGTTACCTGGCCCATAATTTTGAACTCCTTTTCGGCCAGAAATTTTGGTTCTGTTGCAGGTAAAAACACGTTGCTCCAGTCATAGCCTGTCCAGCCTTGCGTAAGCATCAGATTGTCCAGCCCTGGCAAACTCCCGTCGTCTCCATTTAAGTAGTAGCCGGGATTTTCCACAGTTCCCTTTAAGTCCGAATTGAGCAGCAAACTGGCGGCAATGCTGTAATTGCCCACACTATCACGCTTGACCTGACTATCGTCTGTTACCGCCAGCGAAAAATTACCCTTTACAGGTACTCCGCTTTTGTCCTTTACCTCTACCAGTAGTTCTGCTGTTTCCCGATTTCCAAATGTCAATTTACCTGGGGTAATTTTAATATCCAGCTGATCCTTATGGTCAATAAAAATGATACGCTCATTCAGCGGCCGTTTGCCTTTCAGCAAAGAAAACCTGGTTATCCCTGTAGGAAAGCTTGATTTAGGAAAAGAAAAGCTGGTCTTGTTAAGATCAACCTGTTGAATAACCAACATCTTCCCTCTTGAAGTGGCAGTCAGATAAAATACACTGTCTGGATTTAAAGCTTCAGCACTCGCACTTATACTAACCTGAACAGAATCACTTTCAGGTTTATTCGCAACATGCAGTATCGTACCTGCAGCATTTATTAATGGCAAAGAGTAGCTTTTCTCTGTAGCTTCAGGTTTGGTTATTTTAGCAGTATAAATTTCTCCGGATTTTGGAACAAAGTCAAGAGATCCCATACCATTATGCAAGCTAGTGAACGAACTAACCTTCTGGCCAGCGCTGTCATATATTTCCCCGGCTATATCGGTGCCTTTACCATCCTCGGCTATTGCTTTAAAGGCAATCGCCGACTTCAAACCAGCCACCAGTTGTCCGCCCTCAGGCATAAACTGCAAATCTATTTTCTCAGTCCGATTGATTTTTAACGGAACTTGCAGCAACTGGCTGCCATCGTTCTTATGCAAACTTCTGACCACAACCCTGACATTTGCCCCGTCTACCTTATCTTTCAGCTTGCTACTGAATTTTAATTCACCATCCTGAGTGGTCATCAGTTCCTGTTTACTGATATACTGGTCTGCCACATAAATCTTCACTTCCACATTTCGCCTGCCTGCAGGACTATCATCCAATCGCCTGAGGCGGATGGCTACTTCCAACTGGTCTTTATCTTCTACTGTAACGATCTTGGCGCTCGACTGTGCCAGCCATTTGTTGACAGAGGGTCTTGCCAGGTAAATCCGCTTTTTAAAAATGTAGTCATCCCCAAAATTCTGCATCCAGTTGGTATACGCCCTTAAAGTGTATGCACCTTCATGAAAGATCTTTCGGGGCAATGGAATCTGTGCCCAGCCCAGTCCCTTACTGACCGGGATGCTGATCCGCCTGACTATTTCAGTGCTATCGTCGGTCATTTCCACATAGAGCAATCCACTTCGGGATGATCCGGTGAAACTAGCTGCATTCATTAAATATGCTTTGAACCAGAGCGTGTCGCCCAGGTTATAATAATGTTTATCAGTGTGTACATAGACCTTTTCTCCGGGCAGCCGTTTATGCAGACTGTCCAGCGATGCCACAATACTATTTGTGTGGTCTACCGGGGCCTGAACCACACTGGTTGCCTGCTCTACTTCATACCTGTAAACAGTTCTTGCCAGTTCGCCGGCTGCATTAATACCCTCTACAATTACTTTATAAGTACCGGGACCGTCGGCATTATAGTAACTAAGGGTCGTCTTTCCGAGTCCATGGGTCTTTACATTAGCATTCCAGTAAATGGTAGACCGTAGATCAGGTACCGGGCTTGCGTTGTTGTTATAATCATATTTCGGCGAATAAAACTCACGCACCTTGTTATATCCTTTCGGACGAATGTTTACTATACTTGGATCATACCGCTTCCTTAAGTATCCGTTTTTTGTAATGATGAGTATAGACGGGCCACCTAACAGGGTGATCAGCGCGCGGTTAGTTCTAACTACATCAATCTTTCCTATATCGGTCGGGTCAATAACATTGTTGTCAAATACATCCGAAACTTCTATATCTGTTTCCATCCGTCTTCCGTCTACAAACACCTGCATGGGTTTCCAGCCCCCATCTTTCCCGGAAACGTAACTATGCGGATAACTCCTTGCGATACCGTTGGAAAGGAAATTTACACCCGCAAGCCTCCCCTGCAAACAAATCCCCAGGGAAGCACAGGCATTTGCATTCTCCAGCAAAAAGGTCTGGTCCGCATGTCCCTCAGGTATTTTATACATGCCTTGTGCAGAAAACTGGGTGTTTTTTAATTTTCTGGCCCTTATTACTACTTCGTTCAGCCGCTGAACCCTGCTCAAACCTCCCATTCTCTCTACCGCCTTGTCCGCATGCCTTACGTTGTCAAGATAGCTGGTAAGTATTCCTGAGATATTGGTGCTGGCAGCAGCAAGGTTTCTGTTTTTGCCAAGGTTTATCTTAGGTACAGTATCCAGGACAATCTCCACTTTCTTTCCCTTTTTCTCCGTCCTTGCCTGTACCGCAAAGCGGATGCTGTCCGTCAGTACCATATCCTGAAAGCTGAACCTGCCCAAAGCATCCGTCACTGTATCTCTCAGGATCCCGCTCCTTAAAGACATCAGGGTAACTTTGCCATTGGGCAATGGATCGTTCCCGAGTGTCAGTACCTTGCCCGAAATCTCCATACCCAGGCTTTCTGCTTTGAACAAGGGCTTCATTTCAGTTGGCGATGCCTTGCTGATTTCCTTCCAGCTAAACCTGCGATATCCCTGTGTGAGCATCAAGTTATCCAGGGCTTTGTTCACTGTATCATTATCAGCAGTAAAATAGTAGTTGGGCTTTTCTATATAACCTTTCAAATCTGAGGTCAGGAGGATGTTAGAAAAAATAGTACGCTCCATGCTCTCTTCCACCGGCACTTTGCTTTCATCTATCACCGATACCGAAAAACTACCTGCTACAGGCTTACCTGTTGGGTCAGAAGATTCCAGTTCAAGCTCCACCTTTTCCCTGCTCTTATAGCTTTTCTTTGAAGTCTTAACTGAAACCGTCATTTGATCGGGATTACGGACAAACACGATCCGCTCGCTGATCGGCTCATTCTTGTCATCAAACAGGGTAAACTGAGCGATACCGGTCGGAAAGCTTTTCTTTGGCAACAATACCGAATTGATCTGTTTGCTGGTGGTTACCTTTGAGGCATACACAGTCTCCCCACCCGATTGGGCTATCAGTGCTAAAGTCCTCGGGCTTTTACTCAGCCCGGCCGAAGCACTCACACGCACCAGCAGACTGTCATTTTCGATCTGGTATACAGAAAGCGTATAGCCTTCTTGTTGTGCCACAGGCAGATCCAGCAAAGCCTCAGAACTATCCTGATAAATTATCTTTGCTTTATACTGCTTTCCCGCTTCGGGTTTCAACACAAAACTACCGATCCCAGCATGCTGGCTATCGAAACTGATCACTTCCTGTCCCAGGTTATCCAGCACCACTCCTTTTACCGGAACGCCTGCTCCATCCATACCCACCGCTTTAAAACCTATCCTTGAGATAACCCCGCTTACCAGTGTTCCCCCTTCTGGAAAGAACTGCACATCACTCTTAGACAATGCCGCTTTGATTGGAAAAGTCTTGATTACCTTTCTCTTACCTTTGGTGTAGATAGTAGTCCTAAGAAACCCGCTGCCTGCGTTCATTGCTGCATCATTGGCCATACTGACCGACATGCTGCCCGAAGCATCGGTCTTTAGGGCTTTAGTATAGATAACTTTGTTATTTAAAATGACCTCATACCTCACCTCCTCCTCTGATAATGGCTTGCCTTCATCATCTTTATAGTTCAGCAAGGCCATTACCATTGGCTTATCCTTAACCAGCTCGTACTGACAATCCACTTTTGCCACTACTCCCTCACCTCCGGGACTACCCACTGTGAAAGTCTTATCAAAGAAATAGTCTTCACCCGCATTCCGCATCCACTGGGTATATGCCCTGATGCGATAGTTGCCTTCGTTCAGGTCATCATCCAGCGTAAAATCACCCATACCCAAACCAGCTATCACAGGCAGCTTGAGTGTTTGAATTAAAGAATCCTGTTCACTAATCAGTTCCACATACATTGCCTGGCTCTGGGCAGACAACTGGTGCTTGCTGCCCACGGTTACATAGGCTTTAAACCATATCGTGTCACCCAGTGCATAATAAGGTTTATCCATATGGAGGTGTACCTTTTCCTGCGGATTGGTATCCGTCCAGTGTTGTAGTGAAGCAACCAGCTTTTCTATCCCGCCATCTTCCAAGGGGATAAAAGCAAGTAGGCTAATCACAGAAACCAATAAAGAAAATAAGAGAGCGCGTTTATTTTTCATATGATGATATTAAACTGGATATACAGATAAAGACAACTCAGGTAATTAAAATAGGGACATCGGAGCAAAATATTTACTTAACCTGAGTAATGATCTTCAACTTTGATGAGCCACTTCCCAGACTGCCTTTCATATCACTTCCCTGAATATTCAGGGTGTAGGTACCTGGTATATCTGCAGTATAAAAAGATACAATTGCCTTTCCTTGACTATCAGTCACAATGTCCGGAGCCCAATACACCGTAGCGCGGTAGTCAGCCTTGTCTGCATTTTCAGCAGCTCCGTATCCCGGACTATAAAACTCCTGCGGATGCATGATGGGTACCGGCCTTAAGGTGGCAAAGTCAGGGTTGTTGTTATATACTCCGCCTGTTCTGAATTTAGTAGTGATATGGATGGTCGCAAATTCATACTGTCTTGCCGATGTCTGTGCAAGAACGGTACGCGCATGGAGGTAATAATCGGAGCCACGCGATCGTAATTTATGCTGAGCTGCATGAATAGCCTGCAAGTTTGCATTTGCGAATGCACCTTTTACCCCAATTCCACCCTGCTTACTATAGTAAACCGCAATTCCAACAAATGACGCGATCATAGTAGAATTAAGCTGTTGCAGGAGATCAGCGACGTCGAAATTTGAATTCATCCTGATTGGAATCGCATTACCGTCTGCAAAGATATCAACAATGTATTTGTTAAATTTCGCCGTGGGCATACCTTCTTCACTTACTACCTTAAAACCGGGCAGCTTTTGTCTCAATATCTGGTAAAGGCTCATTGCAGCCGACTCCTTAATATCTTGCTCATCAAATGCCATATCTGGTTCACGGAACACTTTGTAAGCTCCTTTTATTACCTTTTTAGCGTGTACCTTGACTTCCTTAAGGGCTATCCCAGAATTTCTCAGACGTGTCTCATCTCCTCCATTAAGTACGTTTTTCACATAGTTCAATTGTACAGGATCTGTGTCCACATACCAAGGTGCGATCTGGTCCCTGTACCTGGTTTCGATAACCGGCGGTTTGAAACTTTCCACTGTAACCTCACCAAAGTTCATGCTTCTTCCTTTTGGTGTCCTGGCCTGGATAAAAAACGACCCCGAATCTATTTCAGGCAAGTTATCAAACCTGTATCTTCCAGCGGTGTCTGACAATGTACTTGCTAAAAAAGCCGGCTTTTGCGAAGAGATCAGCATTTGCGCACCTTTAATTGGCTTATTAAATATATTGGTGACTGTACCCGTTATTTTAAGTTTTAGCTCAGGTTCAAATGCAGGTGTCTCAGGTTTACTAAAAATATCCGCCCATTGATAGTTTGTCCAGCCTTGTGTAAGCATCAGGTTGTCCAGTGCTTTCCAGCTTTCTTTATCTTTCCTGCTGAGGTAATAGCCCGGTGTTTCAACCTTACCTTTCAACTCAGTGGTCAATAGCAGCGTTGTGCCAATATCGTTATTACCGGTGCTGTCGGACCTTACCTGTGTATCATCTGTCACTGCCAGGGAAAAATTACCTTTTACCGGTTGCCCGTCAGCATCCTTCACATAAATCGCCAGGGATACGCTGTCACGTTTATAATAGTTCGGTTTATCTGTTTCCATGCCAATCTGCAACCTATCCAAATGATCTACAAAGACTAATCTTTCATTTAGGGGTATCCTGTTTTTGAGCAACGTAAAACGTGTCAGCCCCGATGGAAACTGTCTTTTTGATATCACATGGGTCAACGCAGACGGGCTCACCGGCTCCATATACGTGATCCTGCCGCCGGACAAAGCCGTTAAAAACCATGAATCTGCAGGGTTAAAAACCTTGTCCGAAATGAAAATACTGACCTTAATAGAATCGGCCTCTTCCACATTCCGGACATTTATCACAGTTCCGACAGGTTTTACCAAAGGCAAAGGATAGTTTTTCACAGCACCTGTCAGCAGCAGCCGCGCAGTGTATATTTCGCCGGCCTGCGGTGTAAATTCAAATGAACCCATCCCTCTATAAAAACTGGCGAATGTACTCACTTTTATTCCCTTACTATCTATGATTTCACCTTCAACCTGAATTCCCTTTCCATCTTCCCCAAGTGCTTTAAAGCCTACAACACAACTCAGACCAGCGACCATATGACCACCTTCAGGCAAAAACTGCAGGTCAATATCCTGGTTTCTTGAGACAACCAGGGGTACCGACAATTGCTGATTTCCATCATTTTTATGCACGTTCCGTATTTCCACACGCATATTTCTGCCATCAAAACGGTCCTTTAGCTCATATTTTAGCGATAGCCCCCCGTCAGCTCTGGTTTGTACAATTTCTTTATCCCTTAGCCTGTCCCCTTCCATCAGGCGCACTTCTACATCCCTAAGCCCTGCGGGCGTCAGGTCTGAACGGCTGAGACCCAGGTTTACATCCAGCAAGTCTTTTCCTTCAACAGTGCTCACTTTAGTGCCCGATTTTACCAGCCAGGTGTCTCCGGTAGGAACGCCTAAATAAAACCTCCTGGTAAAGAAATAGTCCTCATCAAAGTTCTGCATCCAGTTTGTATACGCTCTAAGTGTATAAGCTCCTTCATGAAAAATAGTACGGGGTAAGGGGATCTGCGCCCAGCCTAAGCCTTTTGCAACCGGGATACTGATCCTTCTTACCACATCCGCACTATCATTCAGCAACTCTACATACAACAACCCGCTGATGGACGAGGCTGCCAGTCCAGTACCATTCATCAGGTATGATTTAAACCATAGTGTATCGCCCAGGTTATAATAGGATTTATCAGTATGCAGGTAAACTTTTTCGATGGGCAGCCGCTGCCGCACACTGTCTACCACCTTAACAAAGCCCTGCACCATCGGTGATGAAGTGTTAGCAGTTGCCGTCGTTGCTCCGCCCGCAGATACTTCATAACGGTATACAGCTCTTGCCAGTTCGCCTGCAGCATTAATGCCTTCTACAATCATTTTATACCGGCCGGGCCCGTCTGCATTGTGATAGCTGAAAGTCGACTTACCCAGGCCGTGGGTTTTCACATTTGCGTTCCAGTAAACCGTAGACCTGAGATCAGGTACCTGACTGTTCGCATTGCTGTAATCATATTTTGGAGAATAAAACTCACGGACTTTATTAAAGCCTTTTCTTGATAGGTTGACTACGTTTAGGAATATACGCGGTGAACGGTTCTTTTTAGTGATAATCATGATGGAGGGCGCTCCTAGCATAGCTTTTAATGCTAAACTAGTCCTGACTACTTCGATCTTAGCAATGTCCCTTGGATCAACGATATTTTGATCGAAAATCTCGGCGACCTCATCTATATTGTCAATTACTCTTCCGTTAAGTATCACTTGCATAGGAACCGTACCCAAATATGGGTAATTGTTAACCCTGGAATAATTTCTTACCAAGGGTCTAAATACTATACCGGTCAGCATTCCCTGCAGACAAACCCCAAGCGTACCGCACTTTTCAGGCCGCTCCAGCACATACGTTTGGTCGGCATGCCCCTCGGGAATCCTCATCATTCCCTGAGTAGCATATTTATGTTTTTCCCATTGCTTACCTCTGATCATAACTTCCTTCAACCTTTGCACGCGGTTAAGTTTTCCCATTCTTTCCATCTGTGCATCCTGTTTCTGGCTATTTTCCAGATAGGAATCGATCGATCCTGCAATATCGGTATCCATATCAGGGAAGTTTTTGTTCTTTGTAAGCTTTGGCCTTTCGATGCTATCTAACATGATCTGGACATTCTTCCTGTTGTTTGCCGAAGTGGCCTGCACAGCAAATCTTAAACTATCCTGAAGCACCAGGTCCTCAAATCTAAATTTACCAGCCGAGTCTGTGATAGCCTGCATGACAATCCCAGCTTTAAGGGACATTAGCGTAACTTTTCCATCTGGCAAAGGCTGATCACCAAGGGTCAATACTTTTCCAGATATATCCATCCCCAGTTTTTCTGCTTTAAAGACGGGTTTGGCCTCAGCAGACTTACTGCCTGTTTTAGTGATCTCTTTCCAGCTAAACCGCCGATAGCCTTGTGTCAGCATCAAATTATCCAGCGCTCTGTTTACCGCATCATTTTCAGCAGTGAAATAGTAGTTTGGTTTTTCGATATACCCTTTTAGGTCTGAGGTCAGCAGGATATTTGAAAAAATAGTGCTTTCCATCTGCTCTTCTATAGGGACTTTACTTTCATCAATCACAGCTACAGAAAAATTACCGGCCACCGGTTTTCCTGTCGGATCAGTTGATTCCAGTTCCACTTCCACCTTTTCTCTGCTATTGTAGCTTTTTTTTGCAGTTTTTATCTTCACCTTCATCTGATCCTGATTGCGCACAAATACAATACGTTCGCTTATCGGTTCATTCTTATAATCAAACAGCGTAAACTGAGCTATACCTGTAGGAAAGCTCTTCTTCGGCAATCTTACCGAATTGATTTGCCTGTTGGTCAGTACCTTTGATGCATATACCGTTTCTCCGCCCGACTGTACTATCAGTCCCAAACCCTGTGGGCTTTTCGTCAGCCCGGCCGAAGCTGTCAGCCGCACCAAAAGGCTGTCATTGTCCAACTGGTAAACTGACAGCGTATAGCCTTCGGGCTGCGCCACAGGCAAATTCACTTCGGCCGTAGAGCTGTCTTTATATATTACTTTCGCAATATACTGCTTTCCAGCTTCCGGCTTTAACAGAAAACTGCCCATTCCTGCATGCTGGCTTTCGAAACTCGTCACTTCCTTGCCAAGCTGATCTATCACAATTCCTTTTACCACAATCCCAGCACCATCGACGCCAACGGCCTTGAAAGCTATACGGGAAGTAATATTACCAACCAATGTTCCTCCTTCAGGAAAAAACTGCAAGTCACTTCGCGCTAATGCCGCTTTGATGGGAAAGGTCTTTATCAGCTTCCTCCTATCCTTAGTATAAACCGTGGTTCTGAGAAAACCGTTTCCTGACTGTAGTGCCTCATCATTAGCAATGCGTACTATTATGTTGCCCGACATATCCGTTTCCGACTCCTTGTTATAAATCACTTTATCATTCAGAATAAGTTCATACCTGACATTCTTGTCAGATAAGGGCTTTCCATCGTCGTCTTTATAATTTAAATGTGCGAGGACCATCGGCTTTCCTTTACCCAGTTCATATTGGTAATCTACTTTAACCTGCACTTCATCACCCCCCGGACTCCCAACTGCAAAAGTCTTGTCAAAGAAATAATCTTCACCGGCATTCCGCATCCACTGAGTATAAGCCCTTACGCGGTAATTTCCTTCATTAAGTTCATCGTCCAGCGTAAAGCTACCCATCGCCATACCGGCTATGAGCGGTAACTTTAGGGTTTGCAGCAGAGAATCCCGTTCGCTGATCAGCTCTACATACAATGCCTGGCTCTGGGCAGATAGCTGGTGCCTGCTCCCAATTGTCACATAGGTTTTAAACCATAAAGTGTCGCCTAGTGCGTAGTATGGCTTGTCCATATGGAGATATACTTTCTCCTGCGGGTTGGTATCTGTCCAGCGTTGCAAAGAAGATAGTAATTTTTCTATGCCACCATCCTCACGGGGAATAAAAGCCAAGACACCAAATACAGAAATCAGCAAGGAAAATAAGAGAGAACGTTTATTTTTCATGACAAGATTGAGTTAATATATTGTTATAGACACTTCAGCCATGCTGAATGGGGACAACCATTTTAATTAACTTTTCAATTTGTCGTCTTACCCGGCTGATTGCCTACTGTCAGTTTAACTTTCTTACTCGCTATATTCCCATCTGTACTACTACCCTCCAGCGACACCGTATATTTACCCGGGGTATCTGCCGAATAAAAACGAATAATAGCCTTCCCATTCGCATCAGTAATTACATTGGGTACCCACAGAATAGTCGACCGAAAGTCAGGTTCCGCAACATCAGCTTGATTGACGGAGTATTTCGGACTATAGAACTCCTGTGGTTTCATCAAAGGTAATGGCCTGTAGGTCACCACGTCAGGTTTATTGATCCTGTGCCAGCCAACCCGCTGCGAAGTAGTTATGCCAATTACTGCTAATTGCCGGGTCTTATTTGTCAGCACATTTACCCGTGCATCCAGATATCCGATACCTTTAAATCCAGGTTTGTAAAACGCATGTAATCCCCCACCCTGTGGTCCCATCGGGCCCTGTGCTCTAGTTTTTACAAACGCGTCTATATTCATATCCTGACCGTCATCATCGATGATCCCGGTACGTAAAGCAACTTCAGATTGAAAGATCTGGTCGCTGGTATAAGTTATTATTCTTGGTGGCTCGGCATAAGAATGCATATACTTGGTGCTGTACATGACCTCCATGCCAACAAATCCCGCTATCTTGAACTGGCTAAGTTCTTCAATCAGCTCCTCCACTGTTGGGTTTGAATTTAACCGAACTGGCAGCGGTCCCTGATCTATCTCTATGTTGACCATATAATTATTATACCTTAAAGTCGGCAACCCATCTTCCATTACCACCCGAAACCCTGGCAACTTTTGCTTAATCAACTGATACAGATCCATCACGGCCGATTCTTTAATGTCCTTCTCGTCAAATATCAGGTCCGCATTTCCCGGTCCATTTCGGTTGAAAGTTCCTTTGATGATCTTTTTGGATACAATCTTTACTTCCTTCAACGAAATACCGGATGGTCTAAAAAACTCCTCTTTTGTTTTTTTAGCAATCTGCTGCACATAGTTCAACTGCTCCTGATCGCTGTTTACATACCAAGGCATCAGCTGGTCCCTGAAAGTCGGAAGAATAGGTGCCGGCTGAAACCGGTCTACCGACACTTCACCAAAATACCTTGTTTTTCCTTTTGAAGTTTTTGCCTGAATGAAAAACGATCCTGAATCTATCTGAGGCAGGTTCATAAAAGTGAAAGTTCCTGCATTATCCGTATTAGTAGTCGTTATAAAACTTGGTTTTTGTGAGGAAATCAACACCTGTGCACCAACTACTGGCTTCTTGCTGATATTAACTACCTGTCCCGTAATTTTAAATTCTTTCTCCGCCAAAAACTTTGGCACAGCAGCTGGTGCAAAAACATCCTTCCAGTCATAGCCCGTCCAGCCTTGTGTAAGCATCAAATTGTCCAGCGCTGCCGGCCTTTCCGGACTTTCACCGTTTAAGTAGTAGCCCGGATTTTCTACCTTACCCTTCAGATCTGAACTAAGAAGTAAACTAGCCCCAATTCCATAGTTACCCAGGCTGTCAGGTTTTACCTGGGTATCATCCGTCACCCCTACCGAAAAACTTCCTTGTACAGGGATTCCCATCTTGTCCTTTATCTCCACTTCCAAAGCGATGCTATCTCGTTGCAGGTAAGCTGGCTTATTTGCAATTAGCTTAACATCCAACTGATCTTTATGGTCTATAAAAACAATCCTTTCGTTCAACGGCCGCTTCCCCTTCAGCAAAGTAAACCTTACTATCCCCGTAGGAAAGGTCTTTTTGGACACCTTCAACGTCGACTTGTCAAAATCTACAGCTGTAGCATAATATGCTTTGCCCCTGGCCGTACCTACCAGGTAATAGACACTGTCCATCTGAACTGCATTATTACTGGAGGCAATATCCACAATTATCGAATCCGACTGCTGGTCGGTTCTCAGACGAAGGACCATCCCTTCCTTGTTTACCATCGGAAGCTTGTATTCATTGGTCAATTCCTCAGGCAAGGTGATTTTCGCTGTATAAGTTTCATCCGGCCGTGGGGTAAATTCAAAGGAACCCATGCCATTGTGCAGGCTTGCAAACGTTGCCGCCTCAGCTCCACCGCTGTCGTAAATCTTCCCGGCTATATTAATGCCCAATCCATCTTCCCCTATGGCTTTAAGGCCAACCAAAGACCGCAGACCACCTACCAAATGCCCGCCTTCGGGCAGAAATTGCAAGTCTATGAATTGGTTTCTCTTGATCCTTAAGGGAACATGCAGCAGCTGATTGCCGTCCGTTTTATTGACATTTCTGATCTCTACATTAAGGTTCCTCCCATCAGCCTTCTCCTTCAGCTTACTGCTAAATTTAAGCGTCCCATCCTGTAAGGTACTCAGTGACTGCTTACTGATATACCGGTCGGCCTCATAAATCCTCACCTCCACATCTTTCAGGCCCACAGGGGCATTGTCCGATCTTTTAAGCTGTATATTCACCTCAAGTTCATCCTGGTTATTGACCCGGTTGATCCTGGAATCTGACTGCACCAGCCAGGTATTAATAGAAGGTTTACCTAAATAAAGCCGCCGGGTAAAAACAAGGTCGCGCCCAAAATTCTGCATCCAGTTGGTATAAGCCCTTAAGGTATATCCCCCTTCCTGGAAGATGGTAGCAGTCAAAGGGATCTGGGCCCAGCTCAAGCCTTTTGTTACCGGAACACTGATCCTCCGTACCACTTCAGCACTGTCATTAACCAGCTCTACATACAACAGTCCGCTTCTTGAAGAACCCGTAAAATTTCCCGCGTTCAGCAAGTAAGACTTAAACCACAGCGTATCTCCGAGATTGTAATAAGGCTTATCTGTATGCAGGTAAACTTTTTCTACAGGCAGGCGTTTATGTAAACTATCAAGCGAAGCCACAATGCTGTTGTTGTAATCAACAGGAGCTTTATATTCATGACCCGACGCTTCCACTTTGTAACGGTAAACCGCCCTGCCCATCTCGCCAGCCGCATTAATTCCTTCTATAATGACTTTGTAACTTCCAGGGCCATCTGCATTGAAATAGTTGAAAGCTGCCTTACCCGATGCATACACCCGGAGGTTAGGGTTCCAGTAAACGGTACTGCGCAAATCCGCAAAATGATTGGTATTGCCGCGGTCATACTTCGGACTGTAAAAGCTTTTGACCTTATTAAAGCCCCTTGGTGACAAGTTGACGACGTTAAGCTCAGCTTTCCTGATGAATCTGTCTGGTCTGGTATAAAACATAATTACTGGGCCATCAAACATGTTTGCCATTGCGCCCGTTATTACAACATCTATCTTGGCAATGTCTGACTGATCCAGAGTCGAATTATTGAAGATATCGACGGCTTCTTCAGGATTCATCCTCCGACCATCTACTACTATTCTCATCGGTACATAATCCATTCTCTGAGCTGCATAGGGATAATTCATTACCTCCGGACCTTGTGGATCTGGTCTGTAACTATTAAACTTTACACCCCTTCCAGATAATTTTTGCCTGATAAAACTCTCCATAGAAGCAAAATTCTTCTCCTTACTCATGTCTATAGTCAGATCTGCATGCCCTTCAGGAACCCTTAACCCACCCTGACCGCTATACCGTTGATATACTTTCTTTGCCTGGATATTGACCTCTTTCAACCTCCGCACGCGATCAAACTGACCGGTTTTGGAGTAAATACTATCCAGCTTTTTACTATTTTCAATATATACCTGTAGCTGCTCTTCAATCTTCTCGTTTATAGATGTTTTCTTCCTTGGTTTGGCAGGCAGGGGCTTAGGTACACTGTCTAATATCAGCTCTACTTTGCTGCTGTTTTTCTGATTCCTGGCCTGAAATGTAATTCGGATGCTGTCAGTGAGCACCAGCTCTTCATCAAACCTAAACCTACCTTCCATATCAGCCTTGCTGTTCTTGATCAGGTCTGCTTTTAGCGACATCATCATCACAGAAGCACCCGGCTGAGGCTTTCCATTCAATCCAAGTACTTTGCCCGAAAAGATGGTGCCAATTCCTTCTGCTGCGAATTGCGGTTTCGGAACGCTGTCAGCACTAATTGCTTTCCAGTCAAATCTCCGGTAGCCTTGCGTAAGCATCAGGTTATCCAACGCGGCATCAACCTCCTCTGTTTCCTTGTGGAAATAATAATTCGGGGTTTCAATGAACCCTTTCAGATCAGAATCGAGCAGTATGTCGGAAAAGATGGTGTGCCCCAATCCTTCGTCAAACGGCACTTTGCTTTCATCAATTACAGAAACTGAAAAACTACCTCCAGTGGGCATTCCTTCCGCATTTTTAGCGATAACGTTCAGGCTAATGGGCTCCCTGCTCTTGTAACTTTGTTTCTCAGTGCTAACTTCCAAGCTCATCTGATCCTGATTACGGATAAAAGCAACACGTTCGTTCAATGGTTCGTTATTGCTGTGGAATAAGCTAAACTGGGCGATACCTGAAGGAAATAATGCTTTATGCAGCCAAATAGAAGTAATCGATCTGCTGATCTTTACTGGTGATGTAAATACAACTTCCCCGCCCGACTGAACCATTAGGTTTACGCTTTGCGACCCTTGCTGGACCATGCTGGCTGATGCATTGATCCTCACCAAAACGCTGTCTTTCATAGTCTGATAAACTCCAAGGACATATCCGCTTTCCAGCACCTTTGGCAACTCAATAACCCTCATCGAACTATCCGGAAATACTACTTTTGCACGATAACTCCTGCCCGTTTGGGGCTTTAAAACCACATTGCCCATTCCTGCGTATAAAGACTGAAAATCGATGATCTCTTTATCCAAATCATCCAGGATCATTCCCTTAACCGCTATCCCGTTACCATCCGCGCCAACGGCCTTAAACCCTACCCTTGATGTAATGCCATCTACCAAACTACCACTCTCCGGGAAAAACTGTACATCTGCCTGCTGGACACCAACTTCTTCCTTTATACTTTTTCTACTACTTTTATTTTTTATATTCTTAAATGCCGGATCTCCTGCCACAGCGTCCGAACTTCCGATCGAGCCAACTATAATTGTTCTGTCAAAGAAGTAATCTTCACCCGCATTACGCATCCATTGGGTATATGCACGAAGCCGGTAACTGCCTATTGGCAGTTCCTCGTCAAGTGTAAAGTCTCCATAGGTGGTACCTGTGATCAACGGGAGCTTCAGGGAGCTAACCATTGAATCCTGGGGATTAAGTAACTCTACATACAAAGCCCCGCTCATTGCAGATAGCTGATGCCTGCTGCCAACGGTCACATAGGCCTTAAACCACAGTGTGTCTCCAAGCGCATAATATGGCTTGTCAGTATGCAGATAAACTTTTTCCTGGGGATTATTATCTGTCCATCGCTGCAATGAGGCCACCAGCTTTTCTATTCCCCCATCTTCACGGGGTATAAAAGCAAGAGAGATCAGCATCATCAACGATGAAACAATAATAAGAGAGCGCTTATTTTTCATAAAATCTATTTTTCTAAGGTGTAATCCATCGGCACCATATCCGCAACTTTTTCAAAGCCCCATACCCCTTCATACAGCAATGATCCAGGGTCATAAAGCCCACCATTTTCATAAAAACCAATCGGGCCTCTCAATTGATAAACGAGCGACACCTGAAAGGGTGATAAATCTCTGGGCCTTTTGATCTGATAACCAGAGTGGAGATACGGCCCGATTTCCTTCTCGCCTTTAAAGGTGATGTAGAGCGCCTGTTTTAAATCAAGCAATTTCAGCGGACCGGAGCTGGATTTTACCAGGTCATCAGCGTTTACATCACGCCTTACCAGTACCTCAAGTGTGTCAGACACCTTGTTCATCAATGCTTTATACATCAGCGAATCTTTTTTTGTCCAGGTATTTCCTTTTATGCGGATACCGCCCCTCAGTTTATTACTCCTGTCCAGCATCGCCTCAGAATACTTCATACTATTAGGCGCCTTGATCAGATCGTTAATAATGAAACCTTCTTCATTCGTCTTGTTATGATACAATGCCCTGAAAAAATGCTGAGGCGAGCCCACATATGCTACTTCACGTTTTTTTTGGTATTTCCTCCTTTGTCTGCCCGAGGCTTCCAGTTCCTCAAAATACGGATAGCCATAAAACACCACCACATTTGTCTGATCATCCCGCTCATAATACTTAAGCAGATACTTTATCCGGTATCCCAAAGCCTTGTTTTCAATCACGAGCAGTTCGTCTGCACTAACCTTCAAAAGCTGATTCTGATAATCATACTCAAGAAACAACACCTCCGGATTTAGTATCTCACAGTCATTGGCATTTGGCGAAGTACCAATAAATGTCCTTTTAAATATTTTAAGGAATTTGCTGCGGTTGGGATCAGCATAAATGGCTACTTCTTTCAGCAACCTGGCATTTTCCGATAAAATAAACTCAACCTCTTCAGACCTGTTGGTAATCAGCACATTATTACTGGCCGGCTGATATCCCATCATTTCTACCAGTACATTGTAATTACCCGGTTTTAACCGCTCAATCTTAAACCTACCGTCATCCCCTGCCACCGCACCCCTTTTGTAGTTACTCAGCAAAATCCCCGCTCCAGGCATTATTCTTCCTTCTTTATCCTTAACAATCCCTGAGATCGTAAAAGATTCCTGGGCCAAAGGGGTCATGTCTTTCCTCGAGATCATCACTAGTTTATCCTGTATAGAATATCCTAGCTGTGAATGCAAAAGCAGAGAATCAAGTACACTTTCCACACTTACATTCTTTACATCTATGCTTACCGGCTTCAGATCTTTTATCAATGCTTCATTGTACAAAAAATCATACCTGCTCTGCTTTCTTACTTCTTTAAAGACCGTCTCCAGTCTTTCGTTCTTCAGCTGTAAAGTGATCTTTTGCCCATATGACAATACACCCATGTGCAGAATGGCCACTAAAAATATTAAAGCTATAACCCTCATTATTCCAATACTGTAACACGCTTTCCTTCAATTTTAAATTTAATCTCTCCGGTTACTTCCAGGGCTTTCAATACAGTCGACAGATTCTTCGACTTAGATATCGTACCACTCAACCGCAAATCAGGCCTATCTTTACTATCTGAAATCTCTACATTGTACCATCTAGCTATCTGGCGGAGGATAGTGTTAAACGCTTCATCTTTAAAGATAAAATCTCCGTTCTTCCAGGCCACTGCCTCGTCAACATCCGCTTTGCTGATGCTTAGTGCATCATCAGTGAGCAATGACTGTTGCCCGGGCAGCAATACTTTTTGCGACTTACTATCAGACACCCTTACAGATCCTTCCAGTAAAGTAGTTTTGATTGCGTCCTCATTTCCATAAGAGTTAACATTGAAATGAGTACCCAATACTTCTACTTCCTGTCGATCTGTACGTACTACAAAAGGGCGGCTTTTGTCTTTTGCTACTTCAAAATAAGCTTCACCATTCAGCTCCACCTTTCTTTTGTTTAGTTTAGCAAAATTTGCAGGATAAGTAATCGTAGAGGCGGCGTTGAGCCATATTTTTGAACCATCCGGCAAAATAACCTCGTATTGCTGCCCGTTCACAGTTGACAGCGTATTGAATTCTTGATTAGTTGATTTTGAATCTTTAATGGTGTACACCAGTTTCCCATCTGAAGTTTTGGAAATGGACACCCCTTCCTGTTCTGCTATGAGCCCGTTGGCTGCTGCCGACAGATCTATCTTCTTCCCATTGGCCAGGGTAAGGGTCGCACCCAGCTTACCTGGCGCAATGTCATTTGAATAAACAACCTGTACCCCGGTTGGCTTACTCACAGGTACCTCATTAAAGTAAAACAAGCCGGCTACAATCAGGCCCACTGCAGCTGCGGCCGCACCAGAATACCATAAACGCGAGCTTTTCACAGGCTGAATAGCATGGCCTTCCATCAGGGATTGATAAATCCTTGCGCTTTCCTCCTCCAATTCGGATTCAGTTAACGCAGGGACGTCATTCCTGCGAAAATAATGCAACCTGTATTTGGCCGCCTGTTCCTCATCATTTCTTTTTCTTTCCATTGCATTGAGTTATTAATAAACCCTGATATCACTAAAGGCAACTCAGCAAAGCAGAATGGGTACAAGCAATAGAAATATTTTTAAATTTAATTTTAAATGCTTCATTGCACGCTTCAACTGGGTATTGACAGTTGATTCAGCCACTCCAAGTTCTGCTGCTATTTCTTTAGCGGTCAGGTATTTTTTACTTTTTAGTTCATATACGATACGCATTCCGGGAGGCATCGCCGAGATTTCCTTTTCAATCATGGCGGTGATGTCCTTCTCCCTGATCAGATAATCTGTGCCTGTACTTTCTATATCCAGGTATTGATTTCCCTCGTCGGCATATTTACGAAGCACTTCTTTATGCTTATATAAATTGTAAATCTTGTTGAGTACTGATCTGTAGAGATATCCTGACAGCGTAGTTTTTAAATCCAGCTGCTTCCGGTTACTCAGCAGCCAGGCAAACACATCATGCACCATATCCCTTGATTCTTCCTTATTGCCCAACTTGTGGTAGGCATATAAATACAAGGGCTTATCATAACGAAGGTAAATTTCTTTAAATGCAGCATCATCACCAGCCATAAATAGCCTGGTTAGCTCCTGTTCGTTATGGCCGCTATAATCCACCATATCCTATATAGCTTCTAATGATTCAAAGGGATGCATGCTCATTCTGTGTTCAACTAATATTTGGTGTCGGCAAATTAGCATTAATCCTTGTAAAAAATAAAAATATATGTAGTTTTGGTTCATTCGTTTTCTTTTTCAATCAAATGCTAAAAAAAGTCCTGTATGTTGTTGCAGTCCTGAGCTTACTAGGTCTTGTACGGAGTTATGCACAAAAGTCTAAAAGCTTTCCACTTGCCCAAAACGGGATAATCGACTTTCAGCAGCAGTCGCTGGTAGAAGAAATACCACTCGATGGAAAATGGCACTTCTTCTGGAACCAGCTGATAGCCCCGGATGAAAAAACAAAAAACGGCATATTAATAGATTTTCCTTCCAGCTGGACTAGTCAGGTCAACGGCATCAAATATCCTTCTTTCGGCTATGCTACCTACAAAATACGCATCTATTTGCCTAAAACGGATGAAGACCTCAGTTTACTAATGCCAGAAGTATACTGCGCTTACAAATTATTCATCAATGGCAAGCTGGAGGCTTCTAATGGCACCATCACAACCAGTGCCAAGGGATTTGTGCCCTATTGGGAGCATAAAACTGTCGACATAAAAAAAGGCATTGACACCCTTAGCATTACCCTGCAGGTTGCCAATTTCGCCCATGTCAAAGGCGGGATAAAAAAACACATTACCATAGGCAACAAAAGCACCGTCATGCTAAAGAGAAAACAGATAGAAGCCATCGATCTGCTGCTCACAGGATGTCTGCTGATGAGCGGTTTCTATTTCCTGGGCCTCTATTTAATGGGCAATCGGGACAAAGCCGTGCTGTTATTTGCCCTGTTTTCCATCATCTACAGTTATAGGATTGCCGGTACGGACAATTATATGCTCCACACCATCATTCCCAATATTAACTGGCAGATCACCATTAGGTTAGAATACCTGAGCCTCTTTCTTGGTATAGGATCTTTCAGCCTCTATACACGTTATCTGTATCCGATAGATGTCAACAGAACTGTTGTGAAAGTGATCTTCTGGTTATGCATTGCCTTCTCGCTCTCCGTTTTCATATTACCGACCTATTACTTTACCCAGTTGATCAACCCATTTTTAGTGGTAATGGTGATTTGCCTCGTTTATGTACCTTACGTGTATGTTAAGGCTTTTAGACAGCGGAGGCCGGGTGCCATTTATACCCTTTCCAGTTCCTTTTCTATACTCATAGTCTTTGCCCTCAGCTTATTGTACTACTGGTCACTCATACCACCCATGCAGGTCCTCAATCTCTTCTTATACCTGAGCTTCTTCTTTTTACAGTCACTCGTACTCTCACACAGGGTTTCTTATGCCCTGAAACAGGCCAAGGCAGCTGCCGAACAGGGCCTGAAAGCAAAAAGTGAGTTTCTGAGTATCATGAGCCATGAAATAAGGACACCGCTAAATGCCGTAATAGGTATGAGCCACCTCCTCCTGAGAAGTGACCCCAGAAACGACCAGGTGGAGCAATTGGATGTGATGCTCTTCTCGGCCAATAACCTGCTGACCATTGTCAATGACATATTGGACTACAATAAAATTGAAGCCGGAAAGATAACTTTTGAAAACATTGAGATGAACATCTTATCAATTACCTCTTATATCACAAAAGGGCTTAAAAGTTCGGCAGAGGATAAGGGAATCAAGCTCATGCTCAATGTAGACCAGTCTCTTCAGAACAACGTTTGGGGCGACCCTACCCGTACTACGCAGGTTATTACCAATCTGGTACACAACGCCATAAAATTCACAGAAAAAGGTCAGGTACTGGTAAATGTGGAAGTAATAAACCAGACAGAAACCGAAATAACCATCAGGATAGCAGTTAAAGATTCTGGTATAGGCATTCCCCCAGACAAACAGGCCATCATATTTGATCAGTTTACGCAGGCCAACTCTTCTACCTCCAGAAGTTTTGGGGGCACCGGCCTCGGTCTCGCGATCTCTAAAAAGATCCTGGAACTGCAAAACTCAAACCTCAATCTGATCAGTGAAGAAGGCAAAGGCTCCACCTTTTATTTCACGCAAACCCTTAAAAAAGGTGAAATCCTGTCGAAAAAAGAAAGCACCAGACTGGAAGTTTCTGAGCACGACAAGCCCCTGACCGGCATTAATATTTTGCTGGTGGAGGACAATCCCATCAATGCACTCGTAGCACAAAAGTACCTCGAACGCTGGGGTGCCAGCATAGATTTTGCCGTAAACGGACTGGAAGCTATAGCTAAATTAGACCCACAAAAGCACAAACTCATCTTGATGGACCTCCATATGCCTCAAATGGATGGTTATCAGGCAGCAAGAAAGATCCGCGCAGATGGCATCACCACTCCTATTATTGCCCTCACTGCCAACTTACCTGAAGAAATAAGGACCGAAATAGCTGAAGCAGGTATCAATGACTATGTAGTAAAACCATTCCTTCCTGATGAACTCTACCGGAAGGTGTTACTTTACGCGCACTAAGGCAGCGGCCATATTTGTAAAAGTCGTTCTCTGATTTTCCAGATCCTTAGCCGAACCAGCTATATCCCTGCCCGACAGCCTCGTATACACATGTAAGGAAGAAGCTACCATGTTCACATCAATACGGCCTCCCGCGCTGGTCCTTACTCCTTTATAGATCATCACAGCACTTACCGGATCTGCTACGTTGTCCTTTTCCGACTTAAACACAGTCAGACTGCAACCGGCAGGCAATTTTACTCCATCTTCCAGTTCTTTTCTCACCACGTTTATGACACTACGAAGCTCTTTGAGCGTTTCATAGGGACGATAATGATAATAATATTTCTCCTCAGCCTTGGTATTGTCGACCGTAGTATATCCTAATATAGGGCCCAGAGCGCCTACCAGCGACAATGATTTATCACCTGGTACAACAATCGGGTCTACCAAAAATACATGCTTTGGCTTGATATGTCCTTCAAAATAACCGTCCGCCAGCATCTCCAGGATCAATGTACATCCGGTAGAAGAACCGGCAAAACTAATATTGGTATATCCCTGACGTTCCAGCGCTTCATATTCATTTACGATTGGCTGTCTCCAGTCCTTCCATGAGGCCGCCTTAAATGTCTGATAATCTCTGCCATGTCCGCCCAGCAATACCTGTGAAATAGAAAAATCTGTTCTCGCCCCCGCCCAGGTCCTGAATTCATCCCACTCAAAAGTACTCGCTCCATAGCCATGTATAGCAATGACCACAGGCTTCTGCGCTTCCAGTGCAGTAGGATTTGGCCGTGCCACGGAAACCAGATATTTCTCAGGCTGATAAACCGACTGGTCAAAAAACGTCCCGCTGTCCAGATCGGTATCCACAATGGCCGGTTCTTTACTGCATGAGGTATAAACAATTGCAATTGCGCATATCAATATCAGCTTTCTCATCGTGAATGGGTTTTAAATATATTCCAGGTCACACTTGCCTGGTAAAAAACAGGATATAAGGTACCTGCACCCTCATCACCACTTCCTGTAATGCCGTTGTAGCCAAGAGATAAACTAACCTTCAACGGACAATTAAACTCGTAAGCCAGACCCGCATCTGCGGAAGCTATGGCAGAGGTATTAGAAAGGTTATCGAATAGCTCAGATTCATAATCGGCAATAAAGTAACCTACATTCGCCCTTACAAAAGGCCTTAGTTTCCGCTCAGGCCTAAACAAATAAGCGGCAGATACAATAAAATTATCCTGCTTAATGGCATTTGATGATAAGGCCGATCCAAGTCTGCTTGTATAGTAACTGCCCCCGATAGCCCAGCGTTTGCTCAATTGGTATTGAGCAGTAATACCGTTCTCATAATACAAGTCCTGTGTTTTCTGAAACCGGAGGCCGATATCCAGCGACTTTGTCTGGCTTTTGCTTGTGATAGTTGCCAGCAGCAACAAACAAACTATTAGCGTAGAAGAGATTTTTTTCATTCGACAAGCAATATAGCGCAATAAATTGCAACTATACTACACTCAAAGCAAATCTTTTAATTTCAACCATACATTATCTGCTAATATATGTTGCCCTTCTGCTGTCGGATGAATACCGTCTCCCTGGTTTAGTTTCGGTATTCCCGCTACCCCATCCAGCAAAAACGGCACAAACACCATCTCATTCTTAACAGCCAGATCTTTAAACATATTCCTGAAATCTGTAGCGTATTTATCCCCCATATTCGGCGGTACTTCCATTCCTGTCAGTACCAGTTTCACCTGCGGGTATTTCTCTTTCACCTTATCTATGATTGCTTGCAGATTGCCTGTGGTTTCCTTCACCGCTATTCCGCGCAGGCCGTCATTGGCGCCCAGTTCCAATACAAAGATCGCCACAGGCTGCTTCAGCAACCAGTCTATCCTGCTTTTGCCTGCTGCGGAGGTCTCACCGCTCAGTCCCCCGTTGATCGTTTTATAAGGAAGCTTCAATGAATCTATGCGCTGTTGCAGCAATGCCGGATAGGCCTCATTCTGCTCCAGCCCATAACCTGCTGTCAAACTAGTTCCAAAAAACAGGATATTCCTGTCTTTCAATGCGGTTTCTGTGGATACAGGCGCCGCTTCAGAAGGTTTGACAGCAACAGATCCTTCTGCCTGCTTATTATTATTTCCGCAGGATGCCAGCATCATACACCCTATGACAACTATCGATAAAACTTTGCTCCGTAACATATCTATGTAATATAAATCTAAAATAAACCTTTGGATGTTAAACATTAAACCAAGGCCTGCTATATTTAACAACGTAAAAATAACCTATTCTTCGCTAATGCATCCAGAAAATATCTTAAACATTGAAAACGTACATAAAATATACAAAAGTGCAGGCAAAGAACTCACTGTTCTCAACAACATCAACTTCTCCGTAGCAAGCGGCGCTACCCTGGCCATTACCGGGCCTTCGGGAAGTGGCAAGACCACGCTGCTAGGGCTGTGTGCAGGCCTCGACCGGGCTACCTCAGGTACGGTAAAGCTCAATGACATCCGTCTGGATGAGCTCACAGAAGATCAGCGTGCCGCAGTAAGAAATAATTACGTTGGCTTTATCTTCCAGAACTTCCAGTTGATGCCCACCCTTACCGCGCTCGAAAATGTGATGGTACCGATGGAGTTGAGAGGCACTAAAAACATACGTGCCCACGCCATGGACCTGCTGGACAAGGTTGGCCTGGCCGAAAGGTCACATCATTATCCTGTGCAACTTTCGGGAGGCGAGCAGCAGCGCGTATCCCTGGCACGTGCATTTTCCAATAAACCGGCTATTCTATTTGCAGATGAGCCCACCGGAAACCTCGATGCGGAGACCAGTGAGAAAATAGAGAAACTGATGTTCGAACTCAATACGGATGCGGGTACTACGCTTGTGATCGTAACGCACGACCTGGAACTGGCACAGCGAACCAGCAGAATCATTAAAATAAAAGGGGGAATGATCATTTCAGACGAAGCAAATGGCAGATAATTCCGTACTCAGCAGATCGGTCAACATAGGCTGGCTGTTCAAAATGGCATGGCGTGATGCACGCCGCAACCGTTCGCGCCTATTCCTCTTCATTGCTTCCATCATCCTGGGTATTGCAGCGCTGGTGGCTGTTTACTCATTCAGGGACAACCTGGAGCAAGACATCGAAAACCAAGCCAAAGAACTGACTGGTGCCGACCTCATCGTCCAGTCCCGCAAGCCCCTTAGCAAAGAAGCCCGGGCCACACTAGATACACTCGGCAATGAGCAATCAGCCGAAAGAAGCTTTGCTTCTATGATCTATTTCATCAAAAATGAAGGCAGCAGACTGGTACAGGTACGTGCCCTCGAAGGAAATTATCCTTACTACGGAAGCATCGAAACCAGCCCCAGCAGCGCTGCAAAATCTTTCAGGTCTCAGAGAGAAGCACTGGTAGACCGTACAGTAATGTTGCAGTTTGGCGCCCGCCCGGGCGATTCGATCAAGGTCGGCGCCCTCAACTTCAAGATCGCTGGTATACTCGAAAAAGCACCCGGACAATCCGGCATTTCGGCTACTGTCGCCCCCGTGGTCTATATCCCCTTAAAATACCTGGAACAGACCGGCCTCACCAAAATCGGCAGCCGCATACAATACAGCTACTTCTTCAGGTACAACAATCCTGCAGGCATAGACAAGCAGCTAAAGAAACTCGAGAAATTCCTCGACAAAGAAGGTCTCGATACAGAGACTGTAGCCTCCAAAAAAGAAAGCACCGGAAGGTCATTCCGGGATGTAAGCAGATTTCTTGCCCTATCCGGTTTCATTGCCTTATTG
Organism: Pedobacter psychroterrae; assembly: GCF_004331695.1. GTDB lineage: Bacteria > Bacteroidota > Bacteroidia > Sphingobacteriales > Sphingobacteriaceae > Pedobacter > Pedobacter psychroterrae. The sequence continues at coordinate 220,809 of NZ_SJSL01000004.1, forward strand.
CTCGGCTGTATTGGCGTAGGCAGTGCCATTCATGTATACATCGGTGAAAAATTAAGCTCCATTGCTACCCTTCGCTGCCTCGGCCTCAAAGCCCGGGAGGCCTTCCTGATCTACCTCATCCAGATCGTATGTATTGGTTTCATAGGCGCTGTTCTTGGTGCTGCCCTCGGCACGGTCATCCAGTTTATACTGCCCGTCGTACTCAAAGATTTTATACCTGTAGAGCTCCACATACAAATTTCATGGGTATCCATCTCACAGGGTGTATTATTAGGCCTCATCATTTCTGTACTTTTTGCCCTGCCTTCGCTCCTTTCTGTCCGTAGCATCTCACCCTTAAATGCCATCAGGCAATCTTTTGAGAAAGCTACCAGCAGAAGGGATCCCTTAAAATGGCTGGTATATTTCCTTATACTAATTTTCGTCCTTTGCTTCACACGCCTCCAAATGCAGAACTGGATGGAAGCCGCAGTCTTTACCGCCAGCATTCTCATTGCTTTCTTGTTGCTGTTCGCGCTCTCCAGGCTGCTCATGTGGCTGGTCAGAAAGCTAATGCCGGATTCCTTTAGCTATTTATGGCGACAGGGCTTTGCCAACCTCTTCCGGCCAAACAACCAGACCATTATGCTCACCGTGTCCATTGGTCTGTCTACTACTTTCATCTGTACTTTGTTCTTTGTACAGGGAATCCTGATGAAACGCGTCACCATCTCCTCCTCAGAAAACCAGGCCAATATGATCCTGTTCGATATCCAGAACGACCAGAAAGATGCAGTTGCCGACCTTACCAGAGCATACAAACTTCCGGTAATGAATCAGGTGCCCGTCATCACCGTAAGGATAGAAAAGATCAATGGAAAAGCTGCTTCGCAGGATACGAGCGGACGATCAGAACGCGCTTTCAGAGGTGAACTGAGGATCACTTTCCAGGATACCCTTACCGCGGCAGAGAAAGTAACCCAGGGGGTATGGACGGGCAAAGCTAACCCAAATGGAAAAATACCCGTCTCCTTAGAAGAAGGCTACGCAAGGCGGATAGACGTAAAGATTGGCGATAGCATCGTATTTAATGTACAGGGCTTACTTATTCCAACCATTGTTGGAAGTTTCAGAGAAGTAAACTGGGCCAGTATGCAGACCAATTTCAGGGTAGTATTTCCTACAGGAGTACTCGAAGACGCGCCCCAGTTCCATGTACTCATGACCAGGGTGCCGTCCAACAGCACCTCTGCCAGTTACCAGGCCGCAGTGGTCAGAAAGTTTCCCAATGTTTCTATGATAGACCTGGGCCTCATTCTCAAAGTACTTGATGAACTCCTTTCCAAAATAGGCTTTGTCATCCAGTTCATGGCCGCATTCAGCATGGCCACCGGTTGGATCGTACTCATCTCGGCTGTACTCACCAGCAGAGGACAGCGCCTTAAAGAAAGTGTGCTGCTCCGTACACTCGGTGCCAGCAGAAAGCAGATCATGGCCATTACCGCCATAGAATATCTGTTTCTGGGTGCATTATCTGCCGGTGCAGGGATCATCCTGGCACTTACAGGAAGTTGGCTACTCGCCATATATAGTTTCGACAGCAGTTTTACGCCGCCATTCCTGCCCGTTATCCTGCTTTTCGTCTCCATATGCTTCCTGGTAGTACTTACCGGAGTATTGAGCAGCAGAAAAGTACTCAATACCCCTCCGCTCGCTGTATTGAATAGTTGAGCGATACCCCTCATCCCGGAATTGATCTGTGCAACCAAATGAAGGAAATTATTAATTTTTCACCATCCTGAGCTGTATTTAAATATATAACATATTTGTAACAAGCTTTTTGCTTATATTGCAACAACCAAATTTACTGTCATATATGAAGAAGCTAATCTCCTTTCCAATTCCAATAGCCCCTACCCCAAAAACACATTAGTGGACAGGGTAGTTATGGGCAATTTCATAAAAGTATTGAAAGGGACGCTGTTGGTCCTGCTGCAAATCGCGGCATTGGCGGGGTACGCTCAAAACCGGCAACTTCATTTCAAACACCTCAGCACAAACAGCGGGCTATCCGAAAACAATGTCAGCAGTATCATACAGGACAGCAGGGGCTTTATATGGATAGGTACGCGCGATGGCCTCAACCGGTACGACGGAACCAGCTTTAAAGTATTCAGAAACAGTTCGAAAGATCCTCACAGCCTCAGCACCAATTACGTGGTCGATATCGCCGAGGATGCCAATGGAATATTATGGATCGCTACCAAGGAAGGCGGCCTGAATAAATACGACAGAAAAACAAATAAATTTTACACCTTTCTGCACGACAGCACCGACAGACAGAGCATCAGCAGCAATTATATCATGAACATTGCTCCTGATAAAGACGGCAAAATCTGGCTGGCTACCACAAATGGGCTAGATCTTTTTGATCCTGGCAAAAAAACCGCGGTACACTTTACGCATGATCCTGACAAACCAAACAGCCTGAGCAACAATACGGTCAATACCGTATACCGCGATAGCAGGAACAACATCTGGGCGGGTACCAATGCTGGTCTGAACCTGCTGGACAGGAAAACCAATACTTTTAAAAGATTTGTAGCAGACGGCCGCACCGGCGCCATTTCTGGCAATCAGATAGTTGCCCTTTTCGAAGACAGCAAGCATAGGTTCTGGGTCGGTACTATTGGCGCAGGGCTCAACCTTTTTGAAGGTAATGCCAAAGGTACTTTTCAGCAGTTCAGAAATAATCCGGCAGACCCTGGATCCCTGGCGCACGACAATGTAAAACACATTGATGAAGGCCCCGAAGGCAGGCTTTGGATCGGCACAGAAAACGGCGGCCTATGTATCCTTGACTTCAGCAACTGGCGGTTCAGTACCAATCTACACGATGAAATTGACGTCACCAGCATTAGCAATAACTCCATAGATGCCATCATCAAAGACAGGGACGGAAATATGTGGATAGGCATTTACAGCGGCGGTGTCAGCCTCTACAAAAATACCAGAAACTTCAGACATTACACGCACAGCAGCTCTCCCGCCAGCCTGACCAATAATTTTGTACTGAGCTTTTACGAGGATAACGAAAACACCCTTTGGGTAGGTACCGATGGTGGTGGCCTCAACAGGTTTGACAAGAAGACCGGTGCGTTTAAATCTTTCACGCGCGGCAATTCAGGCATTTCCGGCAATTACATCCTGGCCTTAAAGGATGATGCTAAAGGTAATATCTGGATCGGTACATGGGGCAACGGCATTAGCATATTAAATCCACGGACTGGTAAATTTACTTCCTTAACGCACGATCCTGGCAATCCAAGCAGCCTGAGCAGCAATAATATATACGACATTGCCCGCACTACCGACCAAAAGATGTGGATTGGCACCTTTGGCAACGGACTAGCCTCTTACAATCATCAAACCAATGGTTTTGTAAGGTACCAGAACGATCCAACCAATACAAACAGCATGAGCAGTAACCTCATCAGTTCGCTGCTGCCAGATAAAAATGGCAATCTATGGATAGGTACTTTTGATGCAGGGTTAAACTATCTCAATACCAAAACCAACACCTTCACACGTTATAAAAAAGGAAAGACAAAGAAAGATCTGAGTGACAATGCCATTACCAGTTTACTTGAAGACAGCAAAGGCATCGTCTGGATCACTACGCTCCAGGGACTGAACCGCTTTGATCCTAAAACCGGCAATTTCAGTCTGTATACCACTGAGCAGGGATTGGCCCATAATTCTACCCAGGCCGTCCTTGAAGATGACTTCGGATTGTTGTGGATCAGCACCAACTCCGGAATCTCAAGTTTCAACCCCACTACGGGGAGTTTTAAAAACTTCACCGCAGAAAATGGACTGCAACGTGGAGAGTTTAAAGCCAAATCTGCAAGAAGAAGCGTCACAGGTACTTTATTCTTCGGGGGCAGCAACGGGTTTAACGAGTTCAATCCAGGCCGTATGATCAATAAGAAATATGACACCCGGGTAATACTTACCAGGTTTCAGATTTTTAATAAGGACATCAATGTAGCCAAAGATAAAAATGACCCTTCACCATTAAAAACAGATATTGCGGAAGCAACATCAATACGCCTGTCTCATGAACAGTCATTTATCTCCTTTGAATTTTCCGCCCTCGATGTCATCTCTGCCGGAAGGAAAAGCTATGCCTACATGCTGGAAGGTTTTGATTCAGACTGGAATTATGTAGGCAGTAAAAACACGGCGGTGTATACCAACCTGGCGCCAGGCCCTTATACATTCAAAGTAAAGAGCCGCAATACGGCAGGCGATTGGTCGCCTCGTATGGTCAGCCTTAATATTACTATAGTCCCTCCTTTCTGGCTCACCTGGTGGTTCAAAATAGCGGCTGCGATAGCATTGATTACAATTATCTATGTCCTTTACCGCTATCGGATTAATAACATTCTCCGCCAGAAAGAACGGCTGGAAAAAATGGTAAACGAACGGACACTCACCATCCAGAACCAGGCAGATGAACTGCAGACACAGTCTGAAAACCTCCAATCGCTCAATGAGGAACTACAAGCGCAGTCTGAAGAACTGCAAGTACAGTCTGAAGAGCTGCTGGAACAAAAGGAACACGAGCAGGCCATACGCGAAGAAGCAGAGCGGGCCAACCAGGCCAAGAGCATTTTCCTGGCAACCATGAGCCACGAGATCAGGACACCTATGAACGGCGTGATTGGTATGGCTTCCCTCCTCGGCGAAACTGAACTTACCGACGAGCAGCGGGAATATACAGAAACCATCGTTTCCTGTGGCGACAGCCTCGTAAGTGTGATCAATGATATCCTCGACTTCTCAAAGATAGAGTCGGGAAAGATGGACATTGAGGAAGAACACTTTGAGCTGCGCCTCATCATCGAAGATGTAATGGATGTCTTTGCACAGGAAGCTGTGAAAAAGAACATCGATCTCATTTATCAGATAGACCAGCACCTTCCTGAGCAAATCGTCGGCGACAGCCTCCGCCTTAAACAGGTACTCATCAACCTGATCAGCAATGCCATTAAGTTTACCGCCAAAGGCGAAGTCTTTGTCAACGTCTACCAAAAAAGCATCCTGGACAATGGGACTATATCAATCGGCTTTACCGTACGCGATACGGGCATAGGCATCACCGACGACAAGATCAGTAACCTGTTCAAAGCCTTTTCACAGGTCGATTCTTCTACCACCCGCAAATACGGAGGTACCGGTCTTGGCCTGGCCATCAGTGAGCGGTTAGTACAACTTATGGGCGGCGGTATCACGGCCGAAAGTGTCCCTGCAAAGGGGTCATCCTTCTCTTTCAGTATCCTTGCCGGTATAAGCACCCTGCATTCGCAGGACAGCGGCGAACGCTATAACATGCAGGACCTGGAGGGAAAACGTGTCCTGATCGTAGACGACAACCGCACCAATCTTGTTATTTTAAAAGCCCAGCTTGAGCAATGGAAGCTGCTGCCTGTCGTTGCCTCTTTGGCCACTCAGGCGTTGGAAATATTAACTATGGATGCCTCCTTTGACCTCATCATCACCGATATGGAAATGCCCGGCATGGATGGTGTAGGCCTGGCCAGGGTCAATAAGAACAGTGCCAAACCGCTTCCGATAATCATGCTCAGTTCCATAGGCGACGAGACCAAGAAGAAATATCCCGGTCTTTTCTCTGCTATACTTACCAAGCCTGTCAAGAAAAGATTGCTTTGCAAAAGCATACAGGAATCGCTCAGAGAGGAGTCAGACAAACTGGGTGTTCACAAGCACCAGAATGTACTGGATGAGCAATTTGCCATAGACTTTCCTTTGCGTATCCTTGTGGCAGAAGACAATCCGGTCAATCAGCGCTTGATTTTGCAGATCTTAAAGAAACTGGGCTATACTGCCTCAATGACCAAAAATGGCTATGAGGTACTCGAACACCTGAAAAAAGCAGTGTACGACCTGATCCTGATGGACATACAAATGCCCGAAATGGACGGACTGGAAGCCACTAGAAAGATCAGGCAGCAAAACATATCCCAGCCCTACATCACTGCCATGACCGGTAATGCGATGTCCGAAGACCGCAACATCTGCCTCAGAGAAGGAATGAACGACTATCTGGCCAAGCCAATGAAACTGGAAAGCATCAAGACCATGCTGAAGAATGCGTATTTAACTAACACTACTTCTTAACCCTTTCAAAATAAAACACGCCCTTCTTATTCACTACCACAATATCAACCAGCTTATCCTTATTCATATCCACTGCATTGGTCTGCAATCCATTACCCGAATCTGAATCAATCAAATGTGGTGTCCACGACGGCACCTTACCTGGCTTATATTCAAACCAATACAACACTGCTGGTTCGCGCTCACCCGGATCATGTCCCTGATGTGCCCAAAACCTTTTACCAGTTACCAAATCCGCATTCCCATCCTTGTTCATATCCACCAATCCAAGCCCGTGTGTTTGCGAAAACGTAGTCATAATATCATGCTTTTTCCAGGTAATGCCGCCATCAGCATCCACCACCTGCTCATGCCACCAAATCCCGTACGCATGTGCCGAAGAGCTGATCACATCCATGTCTCCATCCTGATCCAGGTCCATCACATACATCTGTGATGCATCTTCACCCAGATTTGCCGGATGCCAGGCCCAGTTCTTCTGCTTGGGGTCAGCAGGCGATTCCCACCATCCCGACCGGATCACCACATCCTTGCGACCATCCTTGTTCACGTCTCCAAAACCAAGTCCGTGTGTAAACTGGTGCGTACCCCTGTCCTTCACATCACTGATCACGTGCGCTGTCCATTCAGTAGCACCTTTAGCCTTAGGCGATTCCAGCCATACCATTCTGTTACCTTTTGAATCAGCACAGATCAGATCTTCCCTTCCGTCTCCATCCACATCTACAAAAAGCGGCGATTCATTTCCTACAGAAGTGTACAGTGGATGTGCCTTCCAGTGCCCTACGGCATTCCCCGGATTCTGGTACCATACCGCTGCCTCCCCCGGAAAATCTACCCTGATATAGTCTATCCAGCCATCCTGGTCCACATCCATCGCATGGTTCAAAAACGAATCACTATAGCCCGTATTCCAGTCAAACTTGCCCGGCTTGTATACCTCGTGCTTAGTCCATACTGCCGCTTCGCCCTTCTTTGCTGCCGGTGCCTCATACCAAAACGCACCCGCGATGACATCCATCCTGCCATCCTTGTTCACATCTCCAATCGCTCCCCCCTCAGAGTAAAACTCCGTACTGATCACATGCTTTTTAAATTTAAGTTCCTTATTTTTCTGCGCAGCTGCCGCCCCGCCATATAGCCCCGTACCCGCCATTAAGGCCGCTACCAATAGTTTACCATTCATTTTCATATTCGTCTTATTCGGTTTTCTTTGTATTAAATTATTCAATTTACATTTATTCTTAAATATTCCATGATCAATCTTCCCTGCTACCTGCTTATCCCAGAAAAATCACCTTCTCAGAGAAGACATAGGAATCATTGCGCTTCTTCAGCGCATTTATTCCATTCTTCGAAGAGAACGGTTATTTTTCTCTGTTATTTTTCCCTCGTTGCCAGTAAAAACTTCATCAGCGCATCAAAATCCTTCTTCGCGATCGTGTTCCTGAACTGGTCAGGCATTAGCGTATATTTAGACACCACCCGTTCTTTAATATCCCCTTTCACTACAGAAAACTCCTCACCTCCCGGATTTGCAAACACCAATACCGCGCCTTCCTCTCTCCTAAACAAACCTGACAGCACTTTCCCATTCTTCAGCGTAATCGTATACGTCCTGAATGACTGCGAAATATTCCGGTTAGGATCCAGCACCTTCTCCGTCAGCGCCTGTCGCCCCCAATTTCCTATGCCATCCAATTGCGGGCCAATCATACCTCCCACACCTTTTATCTGGTGACACATGCTGCAGTGCTGCGCAAACATCGCCTTGCCTTCCTCCACACTCACAGCAGACGGGTCATACGAAGCCATCCGAGCAGCGATCAGCACCTTACGCGCCTCGCTTTCAGACGCCTGCCCTACCGAAAGCCTTTCAAATTCCACACGTTGCACCGCATTCATATTACTCGCCAAACGCTCCTTTACCGCTATCTCAGTCAATAGATCATACTTAACATCACCCTGTTTCACCGCATCAAGCAACTTTCCTGCTCCGTCCGATGAATTCACCAGTATCGTGGCAATGGCCAACTGAAGCGCACGTCCGCTACCTGCCAGTCCCTTCTGCAATACCAAAAACCGCGATGGCGATGAACTCTGTCCCAATACCTGCGCCATTTTCTCCTTGATCAGCTGACTTTCATCCAGGTCCAAAAACACGCCCTCTACCAAGCCACTGTTCCCCGCAGGATCAATAGACAATAAAGCCCCTGCAGCAGCCGTCCGGGTTTTATAATCCGCACGCTTGTTCAGCAATAAAGTCTTCATTACAGCCCCCTGCGATGCCACCTTGTACAAACCCACAATCTCTGCCGCCCGCGTATACTTTTCTGCAGCTTCAGCCAGTCCAATATCAGGTATGCTCAGCACTGCAGGCTTAAAGCCCCCAACGCCAATAGAACCTGTCTTCGTACTGTCCACCACCTCAACATACCCCATTTGCCCAGCATATTTAGACAGATCAAATGGCACTTCTTTCATTAAATCTGCATTAGTCATTGGTGTCGTAAACGACGACCTGTACATGCCAATTACTTTCCTCGACTTTGCCAGCACAATCCGCACACTGTTCTTAGACACTCCCGTCTTCGCTTCCGTATTGTGCACATCATTGTCAAACACGCTGATCTTCAGCGATGCAGGCAATTTAAATACCGGCGAAACCAACACTCCCGTAGGCGCATACCAGTTAAACTCGCTCCACATCAGCTTTACCCTCGGCAGTTCACCCACTATCGCCCTGTCTATCATGGCCCAGGGATTCTCCGGATCACCCGTCTCCAGCAAAGGCCTGTTGCTCCAATCGGCCGATGTACCTATCAGTGGGTGCGCAACCCCTTCCAATGCTTTCACAGCCAGACTAATCCCCCATTCTTTCATCTTCGGCACCACCACACCACCACTCTGCTGCAAACCCTGCTGCATCGTATTAAACAACAAATATTGCGTGTTCACATCATCCGCAAACTTCTTCTCAATATACTTAATTGGCCTTTCCATCTCCCCAGCAGGCAAAAATCTGCCTATATATTCCAAACTGCCCAATAGTTCCGCCTTCGGCAAATCATGGGTTTCCAAATACTTCATCGCAAATAATGCCCCTTCTGAAGACGCCACATCCCGCACCACATTCATCAGCACGCTAAGCTGCGCATCCGACCAATTACCCGCTACTACAGCCTGCATTACCGCTTTATTTCTCATGTTATTCCTTAAGGCCAATAACACTGTATACCGCAAGTGACCATCTTTTTCCTCAGTCTGCTCATATAAAGCCAGCAAAGGCGCAATACTTCCCCCCTCCACATGCTTGCCTAGCACCTCTCCAGCCGCCCTTCGCACATGCACATCCCTATAAGTAAGCGCCGTTATTGTCCGCGCTCTCTGCGCAGCAGAAATCTCCTTCATCTCGGCCAATATCCTAAAAGTATGCACCCTTACCAGGGGCTCCCAATGGTCCAAACCATTATTAATCAGCACATCCGTCAGGCCGTTCAATCGATACAAAGCCCACAAGCCCTGCACATAACTTTTAGCCTCGGCCAGCAGTTCTTTCGAAGTTACATCAGACGGGTGTACACTTACATACAACTCCTCCATCCACTTTTTCAAGGGCTTTACCGCTTCATTACCAAACCTTTGCACCAACTCATTCGCTATCATCATGCGCATATTCAACTGCGAATAATCCAGGTTCTTGATCAGCTCATCCAAAGAAACCTTACTCCAATCCCGCACCTTCCTGTCCACATGGTCCTTACTCGCAATCATCTTGCCCTTTGCATCCCGCTTGCCCACATACGCAATCCTCCAGATCCTGCCGCTCTGCCTGTCGCGCAGCGGATGATCCAGTGACACCTCATAATGCCCAATGATCCTGTTGTAAAAATCTGCTATATACAGCGCCCCATCAGGCCCTTCCTTCACGGCCACCGGCCTAAACCAGGGATCAGCACTGATCAAAAAGTCCTCTTTCCTTACCGCCTCCGGTGATGAACCATTAAACTTCATCGTATTCCTGTTGATGCGGCACGTCACCACATCCCCGTTATAAAAACTATGCCTGTACTCCTCCGGAAACTGTTCACCCAGGTAATAATCCAGTCCGGATAAGGCCGTAGAACCCAACTCGTAACTCATCATCTCAGGTGCATAGCCCATCGCCGGTGCCTTTTTACCAAAATGCGGATACTCCCCGCCTCTTATCAACTGATAAATCGGTTTAGAGTGGCAATCTACAGAATACAAATACCCATATTCATCAAACGTATACCCAAACGGATTCACCCTTCCAAAGGAAGTCTGCTCTATCCTGCTGCCATCCTCCCTAAACCTAAACGTATTACCAGACACCATTGTCAGCGAATCCCCATCCATCCCCGCTATGGTAGAGGTATTAGTAAAACCATGACAGGCGTAGATCCAGCCATCAAAGCCACGTGCAAAATTATTGACCATCCCATGCGTGTCCTGGTGCCCAAACTCACCAAAAAGCACTTTTTTCTCATCAGAAACTCCATCTCCGTCCTTATCCGTAAATTTATATACATTTGGAATGCTAAACGCAATCGCCCCCTGCCGCACAGGAATAATGCCTATCGGAATATTCAGGTCGCTCGCAAAAGGCGTGAACTTATCCGCCTTGCCGTCGCCATCCGTATCCTCCAGCACGGTGATCTTATCGTGTCCTTTTAAAGAAGGCGCAGCCATGGGATACTCGGACGACTGTGTCACCCACAGCCTCCCCCGCTCATCAAATTCCATATTGATCGGCTTGCCTATATCCGGCTCGGAGGCGTACAAAGTGATCTCAAAACCCTCCGGCAGTTTAAACCCTGCCTGCTCCTGTGCCGGCGACTGAAACTCCGTAGTCCGGATATGATCGACAAATTTCTCCGGCCCAGGATAGGGTACGGCAGGTAAATTACTGAGCCCCGACTTGTTCTGGTTTTTCTTTGAAACATTACATCCCAATCCTGCCAGCAATAACCCGCATAGCAAAACCGTTTTAGTATTATACCTACCTAATTTCATACCTTACTTTGCCTTTAAGGGGCTATCTTATTAAATGGCCAATAATGACCCGGTTTACATCTGGTGTTTAACAAATGAAATTAGGAAAAATATAACGTACTAAAGAAATTTTATGGAAATCGATTGCTTAGCATAGTTTCGCAACTTGAAACCCAGGGTCAAATGTAGCCTGCTGCCATGATCAGCAATTTACTGAACAATGTGCCTCCCCCTTACAAATAATCGGAAATTGAGAACCGGTTATTGGCATCCAGTACCAGCCTGTTGGTATTATACCACTTCAGAAATGCCTGCCATTTTTCCGTATTGGCCGCTAACCAGGACTTGAAAAGCCCCTCATCACCCTTATGGAGTATCCAGTGGTTGTAGCACTCCATATGGCCGGCCTCAACTATTTTCTTTTGATAACTGAATAAAACATTGGGATAGGTTACAGCAGTCTTACCTTTAAAATATTCTCCCACGAAATTGGTCCGTATGCTATCTAATGTATTGATATTTAATTCTTTATACCCCAAAGCAGAAACCATCAGTATCCGCTCATATACAAATACGCCATAAGGCATTAGTTTGTCAGCATTTATATTATTCGTAGTAACCACATTGTTCTTACTAAAGCTAACAGAAATATGACCCGGGCTTGTGATACTAATCTGGCTTTTATAAGTATCAAACAGCATTTTACTGATCTCAGCGGTGCGTTTACTATTGCTCTCCAGGTTCATAAAAATTTCACCATACATCAGGCCCCAAAGCTTTTCTGGCGTTTCCAACCATACTCTGGATGCCCAATAGTAAGTGGATGGAAATTTTGGCTCCACAGCTATCCCTTTCTCAAAATTACCGAGGGCAGCTTTCAGGTCATTTTTCTTGAGGTTCATGATGCCAGATTCCAAGTATAACTTTCCCGAATTAGGGAAACGCAGTAAGCCATCAGCATAGGTCTGCCCCGCCTTTTCCGCATTGCCGCTCATGTCATAAGCGTTTCCCTGAAGCTGAAACAACAGGTCATTCGCTTCTTTTGAAGCCTTTAATTTCTCCATCACCTCAATTGCAGTGGCATAATCCTTTTTGAGGTACAATGCATAACCAAGCTCATAATTGTACATATAATTATCCGGATCAAGTTTCTGAAGGTCTTTCAACATGGTGATGCTGGCGTCGAGTTCACCTTTGTCCATCAGCTTAATTGCCTCGACCAGTTTACCTTTGTTCGGGTCGGCAACTGCCTGACTGAAAACAGGAGTGATAAAAAACAAGACTGCAATAACAGATGCATAAAAACATCTGGTTAGAAAACGTTTGTTCATGAGCGGTATATTTAGGTGGATACAAGGTAAATAATATTACTAAGAAATTAATTGTGGATTCCTAAAAAAGCTATAAGGCCAATCTCTATTATTTGGTTGACAGTGTACATACTGAATCCAAGTTCAATCCAAGTTGAGTCCAAGTCTAATCCAACTTTTAATTTAAAAAAGTTGGACTCATTTTTTATTCATCGTATATTCATATTGCAATCAGTCAAACCACTTACACAATACTTACAAAACATTTATAAGTGCTCTTTTATAAAAAAATATTTCTTCTACCAACCCCGGAAATTATTGAGAAACATGAAGGGGTTGTTGACGATGAAAGGACTATGATGGCAAACAGCATTTATATAGTCTGATGGATGGAGCATAGCTGAAAAGCAGTTTCTTTTAATTAAGTTTGTGTATTAACGTATCTATCTGCCTAATGACACAAGCGACTGCATATGGTCAAAATATAAAACCGCTTATCAAGGTTTGGTACCCGACAGTGTACGTCATTTTCCTGGTTATTTTGTCCTTAAATACATCTTTTGCGCAGACAGGTCCGCCCAATATTACTTATGAAACGCCTAAGGTATATCCGGTAAAAAGTCCAATTCTGCCTTTGACCCCTGCAAATACAGGCGGACCTATTGCGGCGGTGATCAGAAATACGATCAGCAATGTGGCTGGATCCCCGACAAGGCTAGCCGGACTGGTGAACCTGCCTGGTACAGGAGCGCAATTTGACGGACCAGGCGGCCTGGCAGTAGATGCGAATGGTAATTTGTATATCGCCGACAGGATGAACGATGCCGTAAGAAAGATTGCCATAGACGGTACGGTATCCACCCTTGCAACTATAAATATCAACAGGCCCTGGGGAATTGAGGTGAATCCGGTTTCCGGTGACATCTACGTTAGCAATTATGGCAATCACCAGATCATGAAAATCAGCCCTGCAGGAGTAGTAACGGCTTTTGCGGGTGTGGCAGGTGAAAAAGGAAGAACTGACGGACCTGGCTTAACTGCGAAATTTAACGAGCCTCAGGATTTAATATTTGATGCGGCAGGAAATTTATATGTGGCTGACTCAGGCAACAGGCTTATCCGCAAGATTACCCCGCAAGGTATAGTGAGCACAGAGGCAGGAAGCGGCAACCCTGGAAAAGCCAATGGTTTGGGTGCAGCGGCATCATTTAACACGCCGACGGGATTGTCTTTAGATCAAAACGGCAACCTGATCATTGCTGATTACAGCAACAATCTGATCAGGAAAATGACGCCTGGGGGATTGGTATCCACTTTGGCTGGTACTTCTGCACCCGGGTTTAGTGATGGCCCGGCAATGACGTCGGTTTTATGGAATCCATCGCATATGGTCAAGGATTATGCGGGGAATATCATCTTTTCAGATTCGCGGAACGACAGGATCAGGATGATCAGCGCTGCTGGCGTGCTTTCTACCCTCAGCGGGAATGGCATTAAAGGCGACGATGCAAATGGCAACAGCCTCACCGCAGAATTTAATAACCCTGTGGGACTGGCATACGACCAGTTTGCGAATCTGTATATCGCCGATGAGCACAACAATAAGATCAAGAAACTGGCTTTGGGAGGATACGTAATCAGTAGGCTTGGTGCACCGATGGACTTCCCCGACGGGCTGATATTTGATCCCAAAACTGGTATTATCAGCGGCACGCCGGATGAGATATGGCCTGAAACCAGGTATAAAGTAACGGGTTATAATGGCTTTGGAGAGAGTTCTTTTGAGTTTACCATCCAGGTTATTCCGACTGCGGTTTACCTGGCAAAACTACCTTCAATGACGGTTTGTGATCCAGATTTAGATCCAGTAGCGATCAGTGCGCTTCCTGTCATATATACAAGTAGTAATCACGCTGTGGCCATAATACTGAATGGTAATAAAATTCATGCGATAGGCAAAGGTACCACTACGATTACTGCGACTAATTCACTGGGAGAAAAGGACACAAGGGATTTGGAGGTGTTTGATTTTACGCCACCGCTGATCTCGCTAAGGGCAGATAAAATGATTTTGTGTCCGGGTGTGAGTGTGAACTTTACTGCTAAGGCGACCGGAGCTGGAAATAACGCACAATATGAGTGGTTTAAAAATGGGGTTTCTTTCGGTAATGATGCGGATACTTATACTGCTGTGAATTTATTGGCAACTGATAAAATTTCAGTGAGGGTTACGAATAAAGACTATTGCTATGATGTGATCTCTCTGGAGTCTGCCCCTGTGGTATTTACTCCTGTAGCTCCAGAACCTGACGTAACCATCACTATAAGTCCTTCGGCACCAGTCTGTATCGGTACGGTACTTAAATTTACTGCTGTATTGTCCAGACCGCAAATGGATACCGGGCCTTTTCCTAAATGGCATGTAAATGGAGAGGACATTGGTGTAATGTCGCCAGTGTTTTCAAGCGATAAATTGCAGGCAGGTGATGTGGTCAAATATGTGGTGCCCTGGCACAACGCCTGTACTCCTCTGCAGGATGTGGCTTCAAACGAGATCACAGTGGAGTACCGCAAGGCAGAACTGTGCAGTATCATGCCGCCAACTGCTTTTTCCCCTAATGGAGACGGGGTAAATGATAGCTGGAATATTGACTATCTGGCTGGCTTTCCTGGTTGTCAGGTGCGTATTTTTAATCGCTTTGGTCTGAAATTATATGAATCTACCGGGTATACTAATCCCTGGGATGGGAAGAGCAATGGAGTGAGCCTGCCTTCGGGCACCTATTATTATGTGATTGCACTGGAAAAAGATATGGAAACGGTATCAGGATCGATCACGATCATAAAATAAGTCAGGACAGCACAGGATGATGGAAATAATGGATTGCTTATCTTGCGGTATCTGATGTGCTTACACACCGCATCTTTGATAACACCAAATACTTGTATGAAACCATTTAGACATATTATTGCCGCACTATGCGCTTTCTCCCTTATTCCAATACTGACTTGTTCAGCAGCTGATAATTCTGCTGATGCGCCTAAAATTTTATCCCTTACTTGTGAATACCGGGTTAATCCAACAGGTGTAACCGCTACTTCGCCTAAGCTAAGCTGGAAATTTAGTTCAGTTGCCCGCAATGTGACACAAAGCGCCTATCAGGTACTGGTTTCAGCCGATCAGTCGGCATTGAACAAAGATAAAGGGGTGGTCTGGGACTCGGGAAAGATCCTGTCAGATGCTTCTATACAGGTTAGCTATGCTGGCAAACCGCTTCAGGCAGGTAAAGCATATTATTATAAAGTACGCATATGGGACAATAAGGGCAGGGCATCTGCATGGAGCGCCGTGGCCTTCTGGCAAATGGGGCTGATGGGCACGGCCGACTGGAAAGCCGCCAAATGGATCGGTTATGAAGAGCTGCCACAAGCGGAAAGAGTGGTGCCTGCGATACATATGAGGAGCGATCTGGCTGAAAAGAACGATGTACTTCCTTTATTGCGCAAACAGTTTAGCGTAGCGCGGAAGGTAAAAAAAGCCACTGCTTTTGTATCCGGACTGGGGCATTTTGAACTGAGCATGAACGGTGTAAAGGTGGGCGATCACTTCCTTGATCCTGGCTGGACTGAGTATGATAAAGAAGCATTGTATGTGACCTTTGATGTGACCAAAAACCTTAAGAAAGGCGGCAATGCGGTGGGTGTGGTATTGGGGAATGGTTTTTACTTTATCCCGCGCGATAAAAGATACAGAAAGATAACAGGCGCATATGGCTATCCTAAGATGATCTGCAGATTGCTGATCGAATATAGCGATGGATCGGAAGAAAACGTGATCAGTGATGAGAGCTGGAAGGCAGCTCCCTCTCCTATTACTTATACAAGTATTTATGGCGGAGAGGATTATAATGCTACACTTGAACAAAAAGGATGGGATACATTTGGCTTTGATGATGTGAAATGGAAGCATGCTGTTCTGGTAAAAGCCATTCCTATGTTGAGTTCGCAGATGGCTGAACCGCTGAAAGTATTTGAGAATTTTAGTCCCGTCAAGATCACCCAGGTAAAACCGGGTGTATGGGTGTATGATATGGGTCAGAATGCATCGGCTATTCCTGCTATTTCGGTAAAGGGCCGGTATGGGGCTGTGGTTCGTATTTCACCCGCAGAATTGTTGAATAAAGACGGTACGGTAAATCAATCAGCCAGTGGCGACCCGCATTATTATGAGTATACCTTAAAAGGTGGCGATGTAGAGAACTGGCAGCCTAAATTTACTTATTATGGATTTCGGTATATACAGGTGGAAGGTGCGGTACCGGATAAGGAAACCAATGCGGAAGGCAAACCTGTGGTAGTGGCGATGAAGAGTCTGCATGTCCGCAATGCGGCTAAACGTGCAGGAAGCTTTACTTCATCCAATGATTTATTTAACAAAACGAATACGCTGATAGACTGGGCGATTAAGAGTAATATGGTGAGTGTGTTTACCGATTGTCCGCACCGCGAAAAACTGGGCTGGCTGGAGCAGGCGCACCTTATGGGTGCCTCGGTACAATACAATTATGAGGTGGCGGCGCTGAACAGAAAGATTGTGGACGATATGATAGCGGGGCAGACTAACGACGGCCTGATACCGGATATTACGCCTGAGTATGTGCATTTTGACGGGGGCTTTCGTGATTCCCCTGAATGGGGCAGCAGCGGTATCATTGTGCCCTGGTATATGTATGAATGGTATGGCGACAGGGATGTACTGGTTAAAGCCTACCCTATGATGGAAAAATATATTGTGTACCTGCAGTCTAAGGCTAAAGACGACATCCTGTCGCACGGACTGGGTGATTGGTTTGACATAGGGCCAAATAGTCCGGGTGAGGCACAGCTGACACCTAAGTCGCTCACTGCTACTGCTATTTATTATTATAACATTTCTATATTGAAGCAGATTGCCAAAGTATTGGGAAAGACTGAGGATATTGGTAAATACGATGCATGGGCAGCGAAGGTATATATAGCGTTTAATAAGGCATTTTTTAATAAACAAACCAAGCAGTATTCTACTGGCAGCCAGACTGCTAATGCGATGGCAGTGTACATGGGGCTGGTAGATCCTTCGGATAAACAGGCGGTGGTGGATAATTTGGTTGCGGAGATTAAGGGTCGCGGTAATAGTCTGACGGCCGGTGATATTGGCTATAGGTATGTGTTGCAGGTGCTGGATGATGCGGGGCGGTCGGACGTGATCTATGACATGAACAGCAGATCTGACGTGCCGGGCTATGGCTGGCAACTGGCCCATGGAGCAACCGCATTGACGGAATCCTGGCAGGCATATGGTTTTGTATCTAACAACCACTTTATGCTTGGACATTTGATGGAGTGGCTATATACCGGTGTGGGTGGTATACGTGCGGTGAAGGAATCTATCGCCTATAAGACTTTTGAGATCAGGCCTCAGGTAGTTGGCAATTTAACCAGTGCTAAAGTCACTTATGAATCGCCATACGGGCATGTGCTGTCTTCATGGAAGAAGGATGCGGAAGGATTTAGCATAGATGTAGAGGTTCCTGCGAACAGTAGTGCGGTAGTTTTGCTGCCATATGCAGCGGGAGATGTGGTGTTTGAAGGGGCTGTGCGCTTTAAGGAAGGTTTGAAAAACGGCATCAATGTGAAGTCTGTGGATCGGAAGACGGTCAGTGTTACTGTAGGGTCTGGCAAGTACAGTTTTAAAGTGAAGCAGGCCAATTAAGCTTTTGGGAAGCCCAGTTCTTTCATGAGCTGGTCTTTGTAGTTACTGCCTATTGGGATTTCCGTATTGTTGATAAAGAGCCTGTTGCCTTCTATGTGGTCTATTTTTGATTTGTTGATGATGAATGAACGGTGTACACGCAAAAAGGTTGAGGCAGGCAATAGCTCTTCGAAACTGGAGAAAGGCATTTTGGGCATCAGGGTATTGCTGGTGGTCACGATTCTTGTATAATTGCCCTGTGCCTCGGCGTATAGGAGATCATGGTGACTAAGCTTGTAGATCTTTCCGTCTGTCTTGATAAAAGTAAAATCTTCTATTGGGCCTGGCTGGCTTGCCGGGATGCTGCTTCCCTCCTGTCTTGTTTTAGCGGGCTGGAGTTTATCCGTAGCTTTATCTATGGCCATAATGAAGCGTTCGAAAGAAAAAGGCTTTAAAAGGTAATCACAGGCTGCGAGGTCAAACGCATCGATGGCATATTCTTTGTAGGCTGTGGTAAATATGACCTGTGCTGGGTTTTTAAGCGTCTTTAAGAAGGATATCCCATCCATTACGGGCATGTTGATATCCAGGAACAGGATGTCTATGTGGGTAGTTTGCATGATCGCTTTAGCCTCCAGTGCATTTCCGCAGGATGCGACTACGTTTAGATAGTCCAGGTGCTGGCAATAGTTCTGAATGATATCGCGGGCAATGGGTTCGTCGTCAACAATGAGGCAATGGATTTTGTTCATAGGGCTATCTGGGGATCTTTAACTGAAGTTCTACGGAATAAAACATTTCATCGCTTTGTACGAGAAGGTCGTGGGCATTAGGATAAAGCAGTTCCAGCCGCTTGCGGACATTTGGCAGGCCAAAGCCATTGCTTTTGCCCATCAGGTTATTGCTCTGCTCCTCTTTGCCGTAGGTATTTTTTATGGAGAACAGGATGGAATTGCCCCAGGTCTTTATTTTGATGTCCACAAATATCTCGGGTGTGGCGGTATTCTTAGAATGCTTAAAGGCATTCTCTATGAAGATGATGAGCAGCATGGGCGCTATTTTTACTTCATCAGCAATCATCTCTTCTATGTCGGTAGTAAGCATCAGCCTGTCGCCTATGCGGAGCTTTTCAAACTGCAGGTAATTGTTGATATAAGCCAGTTCATTTTTGAGCGGCACGAAGGGCTCCCCTGCATCGTAAACTGAATAACGCAGTAATTCTGACAACTTGAGCAGCAGTGGCGGGATCTTTTCGTGTTCGGTAATGGAAAGGCCGTACAGGTTATTAAGGGTATTAAAGAGGAAATGCGGACTTAATTGCGATTGCAGCAGGTTGAGTTCGCTTTTGCTGTGGGCAGCCTGATTTTGCGCTTCCCTGAGCTGGTTTTGTGTAGATGTATGCACCAGTTTGATGAGCACGCCTGAGGCTATGCTGATGATGGCAAAGGGTACCCAGAACAACATCAGATTGATCGCTACCCTGCCCTCCAGGGGGAAATCGGCATGAAAGAACAACCAGGCGATGCATACGATGATCAGGAAGGGAAGTCCGACGAGCAGTACCGGTGGCACCGTTGTGAGTTTGGAAGCCCAGATCTGGGATACATAACGGCCTGAAAACACGCCCAGCATGAAACATACTGTGGCGGCAAAAGAAACTAACTCGTCTTCCGCCACATGGATTGATTCTGCATAGAATTTTACGGCTACGAAAATAGGGATAGCAAGCAGGATGGCTAGGCCAAGGTATACCCTGCCGCCAAAAAAAGTATAGATTGATTTATCCGTTGTGTTGCTCATATCTTTTACATTGCATTTGTCTTTGCAAATCTGGGGTTGTAAAGCCAGTTGGTCAAACTAAATGGATGAACAGGTCAATATCAATGACAAATAGCCGCTTGTGGGTTTCTAATGGTTTTGACACCCTGTAGCAGGAATCCGTCATCGGCAAGGTAAGTTACAACATATTTATTTTCCATTGCAAGTCCGGCGGTCAATATTTGTGTCATTGGATGATGAACGAACACTTAAAACGCTAACCATGAAGATAACTATAATTCCCTTTGTTATTATGCTGATTCCCGCAATCGGCATGGGACAAGTAAAGACGACACAAAAAGATACCGTAAAAATTGTTAAAGACACCATAAACAAAACGGTGAAGCTGGACGAAGTGGTGATTAAGTCTAAAAGGCCGCTGATACAGATGGAGATTGATAAAACAGTGGTAAATGTGGCTTCTATGATCAGCAGCGCGAGCAGCAATACGCTCGAAGTACTGGAGAAGACGCCGGGTGTAACGGTGGACACCCAGGGCAATATCAGCCTGAACGGCAGAAGTGGCGTGATGGTGCTGATAGATGGAAAGCAAATGTATCTATCGGGCAGTGACCTGGCGGCTTATCTGAAATCATTGCCCGGCGGTAATCTGGATAAAATAGAACTGATGGACAATCCGCCTGCCCGCTATGATGCCGCAGGTAATGGAATTATCAATATCAGGCTGAAGAAAAACCGGACTGCCGGAACAACGGGAAGTGTGGCGACGGGTTACAACCAGGGTCGCTATGCGAGAACCAACAACTCGGTCAATCTGAACTATAGCAATAAGAAGATTAATATATTTAGCAATGCTGGTTATAGTTATGATAAAAATTATGGAATTGACATTTACAAAAGGACTTACTACGATGCCGGAGGTGCAATAGCATCGAATATATTGCTGGACAATGAACAGCAATATTACAGTAATGGATTTAATGGCAACCTTGGGATGGATTATTCACCCTCAGAAAACACTACTTATGGACTGCAGTTGAACCT
Source organism: Pedobacter psychroterrae (assembly GCF_004331695.1). Taxonomy (GTDB): domain Bacteria; phylum Bacteroidota; class Bacteroidia; order Sphingobacteriales; family Sphingobacteriaceae; genus Pedobacter; species Pedobacter psychroterrae. The sequence continues at coordinate 241,872 of NZ_SJSL01000004.1, forward strand.
GAGTACCAGCGCGAATGATGGAAGGGCATCTTCACTGAGCAGTAATTTTGGTCTTATTGAGCTGGACAGCAGCGGCCTGGGGCTATCCATAGCAGATGGTACGAGGCGAAACATGGGGTCGAACTTTAATGTGCTTCATAGGTTTGGAAAGACAGGCAGGGAGCTGAGTGCGGATGCCGGTTACCTGAGAAACACAGGCTCACTGGATCAGTCTTTTGAAAATAAGATGTATGAGACAGATGGGGATATGGCCAGCAGAACTGACCTATTTTATGACCTGCCTACCTACATGACGGTATATACGGTAAAAACGGACTATGTGCACCCATTGGCCAATAAAATCAAACTGGAAGCCGGACTGAAATGGAGTTTGGTAGAAAATGACCACCAGAATGATGCTTACCTGTTGTCGGGCAACCAGCAGGTGATCGATAATACCAGGTCTAATCACTTCAAGTACAGAGAAGGATTTGCGGCGGCCTACGTGAGCGGACAAAAAGCCTGGAAGCAGTTGGGCATACAATTGGGGCTTAGAGCCGAACATACTTATGGACTTGGTCAGCAAATGGGCAATGCAGTTGTTGCGGGAAGTACCTTTGACAATCAGTACACACGGCTGTTCCCGACAGTGTTCATCAATTACAAGTTGGACACAGTATCTGCTAATACGTTAAATTTTAGCCTGACAAGGCGGATAAACAGGCCTAATTACCAATACATGAACCCATTTGTGTTTGTGCGTGATCAGTTCACGCAAACTACAGGTAACCCCGATGTTCTGCCTCAGTATCAGTACCGTTATGAGTTACGCTGGCAGCACAAGCGATTCCTGCGAATGGCCGTCAGTTACAACCGTTTCACGAATGTGATATTCCAGACTACCAATGTAGTGAACGGGACATTTATCACCCGGCCAGAGAATATAAAGCAAGGCTATATGTTTATCACGAGTACGGGTCTTACCTTGGATCCGTTTGAATGGTGGAACTTTAACGCCGAAATATGGGCGGCGAGACTGGGACTGGATGGAACCGCATATGGCGAACAACTAAATCCCAAAATATACGCGGCAAGGATTAATGTGATCAACCAACTGCAGTTTGGAAAAGGCTGGAGCGGAGAATTTGGCGGATACTATGCTAGTCGTGATTTGAACGGGCAAACTGTCACTGCCGGAATGATCAGGACAAACGCCGGGCTGCAAAAGAAGATCTGGAAGGATAAAGGCAGCATAAGACTGAACATGGAAGATATATTCCATAGCTGGAAATACGAGAACAGGTCGGTATCATTAAGACGAGCTTACTACTTCCAGACCTCAGAATCCGATACACAGCGGATAGGTCTGTCTTTTACGTATAACTTTGGCAATGAGTTATTTGCACGCAAAAGCAAACATAGAAACAATGCACTGGACGAAGAAAAAAGCAGGATGTAAAAGCAGGGATTTTAAACCCCTGCTTTTTTGATGACTTCTAATGTTTTTTTGAGACCTGTGATGGCTACCTGTTGCAGGTCTTCTTTCCAGTAGTTGGGATTGTAAAGCTCTAGAGAAACACATCCTTTGAAGCCGGTGGCCTTTAGGTCTTTAAGTATTTGAGGTAAGGGCAAAATACCATCTCCGGGATACACTCTGTGCTGATCACCCAGATCCTTAATTGCCGGTGAGGCTGGTGCGTCAGCGAACTGGAAAATGGCGATAGCTTTGCCGCTCATGATCTTTAACCCTTCAAAATTACCTTCTGAAATGTACATGTGGTAGGTATCGGGAATGATCATCGCATTTGGATGGTCTGCATCTAAGGCGATGGCCATGGCTTGTCCCATTGTCTTGATGGGCTGGAATTTCACAAATACAAGGGCCGGATTGATCTTATATTCTTTTAGGCCGATTTCTATAATGTCTTTGTAGCGGGCGGCCATCCACTTCTGGTTGTAAGGTTCGCTAGCAGTGTTGGCGATGGTCTGGATGTGCTGGGCACCAATATCGGCAGCCATGCGCATGCGGTTGCGGGTATCCTTTAATGACTGATCAAAGAGTTCCTGCGTAGGCGGTAAGGAGTTCCATAAGCCTATTACGCTGGGAACGAACATGCCCAGGTCTTTGATTTCTTTGCCAAGGTCTTTGAGGTTGCCTCCCTTGGCTTCAAATTCCTGAAGTTCACCATCCCAGGGTTCGATGGCATCGTATCCGGCTTTTGCTGCAAATTTAACTTTATCTTTTAATGAGGCGGGCCTGATGGTGGCGGTATCCAGACAAATGGGCCATGGGCTGATACCTTTCTGGTAGCGTTTTTCTTTTTGTGCCTGGTTATTTGTATTAGCAAGTACATCGGTGGTAGCGGCTAATGAGAGTACTCCTGCTGTCGCTGCACCAAGGTTGATAAATTTTCTACGATCCATATTTGGTTTAATTTGTGATCCTAATATACGATTAAAATTATTTTAGAAAAGCCAATATGAGCTTGTTGTGGGTTATTTTGTTACAGAAATGTTCTTTGCCACCCTGTGTAAAAGGTAAATACTGAGTATAGAAATAACGATTACCAGGTAGCCAACAATGTCATAATGCTGCAAAGGGGCAGATTTGTGCTCCTGTACGACAATCATTCCGGCTATTGCCGCTGCTACCCCACCTGCTATCTGCTGCATAGAGGCATTGATACTCATAAATGCTCCGCGGTCTTCCAGTTGCGGAATGGCACTTACCAGGGCCGTAGCAGGGATCATACGACTCATAATGCCCATCATCATCAGGATATTGAGTACTACGACCAACCAAAACGGACTTGGCCCGAGGTTAGTGTAAACTACTACCATGAGCATCATCCATACGGCAGCAATGGTGAATATTTTCATTTTGCTGATCCTGTCGCTAAGTTTTCCTATCACAGGCAGGATGACAAGCGAACTGAGTCCGGAGATGAAGAACAACATGGGAAGTTGGGCAGTGGTGATCTCTATATTATTGACAGCGAAGGCACTGCCAAAGGGAAACATCATGAACCCGCCTATGGAAAGCATAGCGGTAGCGGAAAAACCGATGCGGTAATCCTTTTTCCTGACCGTATGCCATAGGTGTATGAAGGCCGATTTGTCGCGCTGTGCTTTTAAATGTTCGGTAACTGAGGGTAGCTTAATAAGCAGCATGACAGCGATAACGATGGCTATAGCGGCTACGAGTAGAAAGGCTGCTTCCCAGCTCCATATATCAGCAAGGTAAAGGCCGATGGGTATGCCGAGTACCTGACTGGCACCAAAACCCATTTGCACAAAGCCCATTACCCTGCCCCTTTGGTCTAATGTAAAAAGATCGGTAATGATGGCAAGAGAAATAGAGCCGATGACCCCCCCAAAAAGACCGGTAAATATACGGGCGGCCACTAAAGCAGTGTAAGAATGCGCGAGGCCGCAGAATATGGTCCCAATGATAAAACCTATATAGAAGAACAGCAATAGTTTTTTGCGGTCAAAGCGGTCGGCAAATCCTGCGGTCAGCAAGCCCGATATTCCAGCGCTGAAGGCGTATGCTGAGACTGCCACACCAAATGCGGCAGGTGACATAGACAGTGATTTCATCATGAAGTCGCCTAGTGGTGACATGATCATGAAATCAAGGATTACCGTAAACTGGGTTACGGCAAGCATAAAGATTACCCATTTTTGGTTGGCGGTAAATGGTATAATGGCAGTTTTATCGGTAGCTAGCATGTGGGCACGAAGGTAAGAAAAACAAGTATTATAATGGAAGTGTGAACCAAAATGTACTTCCTTTTCCCTCTTCACTGTCTACACCAATCTCTCCGCCGTGACGTTCAATGATATCGGCACTGATGTAAAGACCCAGGCCCAGGCCGGACACCTGATAGCCTGAATCATCGACGCGGTAATACCTGTTGAACAGGTGTGGTAATTTTTCAGCACTAATGCCCATGCCTGTATCCTTTACGGATACCCTTACCATATCGCCCAGGTTTTCTACAATGAGGTAGATTTGTTTGGAGTTTGGCGCGTATTTGACTGCATTGTTTACCAGGTTTACAATTACCTGATCGATGCGGTGTTCATCGGCCACGACCTCCAGGTCAGCGTCGCCCTGAAAGACCAGTTCATGTTTTCCTCCAATCCGGACATGGCTGCAGCATTCATTGAGGGTATGAGACAAAACAAACCTCTTTTTGGTCAGCTTGATCTGTCCCTCATTCATGCGGCTTACATTGAGCAGGTCCTCTACCAGTTCGCTGATCTTGCCCATACTCCTGTTGGACTGTTCGATAAGGCGCGGCAGCATGGAAGAAGCAGGTTTGTCTTTCATACGATCCAACAGCTGCAAAGAAGCTTTTAAGGCAGTGATTGGTGTTTTTAATTCATGACTGGCAATGGAGATAAAATCGTCTTTCTGCTGCTGTAGACGTTTAAACTCGGTAATATCCAGTATGGTGCCTAACAGCCTCACTGGATTTTGCTTTTCATCGTAGTATACATTGGCCTGAACGCGCATCCAGTGTATAGATCCGTCGGGATGGATGAGGCGGGCTTCGTAGAGCATTTTACCGGTCTGACGTGCACGCTCATGCGCTTCTGCACTTAAATGGATGTCATCAGGATGAAAGACCTTTAAATATTCATCTCTTGAACTGAATTCTTGGACTCCGAAAATGGCATTGAAGCGGTCGGAGGTTACCATAGTATTGGTCAGGTAATTATAGTCGAATGTACCGATCTCAGCAGCATCGACAGCCAGTCTGACACGTTCCTCTACATCTTCAATGCTACGACGTGCCGTTACCTTTTCGGTCACATCGATAACCACCACCATGATAGAAGTGACGATGCCTTCCTGGCTTTTGACAGGCTCATATACAAAATCCAGGAATACTATTTCGTGGTTTCCATTCCGGACCAATACGACTTCGTGTTCATTGGCAAGGAATGCCACACCAGTAGTGATCACATTCTGCATCAGAGGTGCATAACCCTCTGCAGCTTCTGCAACTGCCTCCCATATCACTTTATTTTCGATCTCCTTACGGCTCTTTCCTACGATTTCAAGGTAACCCTCATTTACTTCGACCACCACCAGGTCGGATGCCCTTATTACGCAAATGGCCATTGGTGCCTGACTGATAAGGCTGCGAAACCTTCCTTCACTTGCAGCCAGCTCAGCAATCTTTTCTTCAAGATGCTGTCGGGAATTTAGTAATTCTTCATTGGATGCCGATAATTCCTCGATTGTTGTAGCCAGTTCTTCATTCAGTGCACTGAATTCTTCATTTAAAAGCTGGTATTTGTAATTGCTTTGCTGTAATGCGATTACCCTTGCATTTACTTTGTTCTCCAGTTCAGTATTTAGTTCTGCCAGCTTTTCTTTTGTTTGTTGCAGGTCTTCATTTGCAGCAGCAAGTTCTTGGTTTAAGGCTTGTTCTTTCTCCAAGGCCATTTCATTTTCATGAGCAAGTGCAATTGCCTTTTCTCTCAGTACCCTATCTGTTACATCGATGGCAGTATGGAGGATGCAAAGTATTTTTTCGTTTGCATCTTTGATAGCCCTGTATTCAAAATCAAAATAAAAAGTATGAATTTCACCATCCACTTCAAGATCAGCAGCCGTATCGGTGCCTGATATGGTGAGTCCTTCATTCCATACTTTTTTAAACATATCAATGAAGGGCTGACCTTTGAGCTCGGGAAGCGCATCTTCCAATGATTTGCCGATGACGCTTTTGTCTTTACCCCAGATTTTTAGCATTGCGTTATTGGCTGTCTGAATAACCGCACTTTCACCTACATGAACTGCTGTAGCCGTTTGGGTTAAGGCATACACCTCTAATAATTGATCTTTACTTAAGAGCTCAGGAGTTGGCATCGAGTACGTTTAGTTGAAGTTAAAGATAGAAATTCAAATCGCAAATCTGCTACACTTCCTGTGCCAAATTACAGTACAGAGAATGGTTCTAAATTGAAATGACCGCTTTCAATACCATTTCAATATTCTAGCTTTGCCGGAAGCAAAAAAAATTAGATGGCAAAAACGAAACTTACAATAAATAATAACGGATCGGTAAAGATAGAAGGTGATTTTGAGATTGTTGACAGAAATGGCAATACTTATGGATTGCAAGGCAGGGAAGTGCTTTCCATCTGTCGTTGTGGCCTGTCAAAAAACAAGCCTTTTTGTGATGGATCGCACAATGGGCATTTCGAGCATGAGGCGGTAGCATTTGACCTGCCTCCTAAAAAAGTTTAGAACCAGAATACCCAACGAAATGACAAGATGATTCCACGGGGCAGGCTAGACATTACTTTTTCCTCCCTCTTTAAAGGTATCGGCTTTTGTGTGGCTGAGCTATTTGGCATTCGGGTGCCGGAAACTCTTGAAGATGATGAAAATGTACTGCCTTGTCTGTCAGTAAGGACCGGTTTTGACTTAACATTAAGATCCTTGGGTCTTGAGCCAGGTTCAGTGCTATTGATGACCAATATCAATATACCCGATATGTTTAGTATTGTGGGTTCACATCAGCTTGTGGCTATTCCTTTGCCGGTGAATAAACATACGCTGGGTATTTCTATGACGCAACTGGAGGATTCTATTACCTCTGGTACCAAAGCCATACTGATCACGCACCTGTTTGGTGCCATCATGGATATTGATGCCGCAGTCAAGGTAGCTAAGCTCCATAACCTGATTGTAATAGAAGACTGTGCTCAGGCTTTTAATGGTACTTATAAAGGCCACCCGCAGGCGGATGTAGTGATGTTTAGCTTTGGGCTCATTAAAACCAATACCAGTGTAACAGGTGCCTTACTCCGCTTTAACAACCGGGAACTGCACAGTAAGGTGAAAATGCTGAACGATCAGCTACCGGTACAAAATACACGTGTATATCTGAAGAAGCTCTTTAAAGCCATTGCTATCCAGGTGATCACACTGAAATTATTTTACACGTTACTGTGTTATTATTGCAGGATTGCCGGGAAAGACATTGATGTTGTACTGGCCGGTTTTACAAGGGGCTTTCCCGGCGCAGATGTAATGAGTAAAATAAGGTTTAGACCCTGCACGGCCAATCTGCGGATGATGCAATTGCGAGCTCGTAATTTTTCTATAGATCGTATTACTTTAAGAAAAGCGGTGGCTGACAGTATCATCCGGATGATACCGGACAGCATGAAGATTGGGCGTCTAAATGCAGGACATACTTATTGGGTACTGCCGGTGGTGTCTGAAAATCCAGAAGAACTGATCAATAATTTAAGAAAAAAGGGTGTAGATGCAACAGCAAAGGCATCAAGCCTGGTAAAATGCGGGGCCTTAGCGCCATCAACCGAAGATGAACTGGTAGTGGATAATCTGGTGTATTTACCCGTTGCACATGAAGTGGTAAATAAGCTATCGGGGCTGTAGATTATTACAATCTCATGTTTGATCAGGTTAGGTAAAGGAGCGTTGTAAAGTTAACTTTGCGACTTCAAAATATTATTTCAATTGATCGCCACTAAGACTTTAAAACAACAGCACCAGGGGATATCAACCATCCTTGCATTTGCGCTGATACCTTTGTCGGGATTTGCTACCGACATTTATGTCCCTTCCCTCCCTACCATGGCGGCCGCACTTAACGTGAGTGATATCCAGGTGCAGCTTACATTGGGCCTCTTTCTGATCAGCTATGGTGTTTCTCAGCTGTTTGTGGGCAGTCTTCTTGACAGTTTTGGGAGGTACAGGATCAATATGATCAGTCTGGCTATTTTTGCACTGGCCAGTATAATTGTTGCAAACACCGCCAATATTTACCTGATCTATTTGATGCGGATCATCCATGGAGTAACGGTAGGTGCTATTGTGGTTTCTAAACGGGCCTATTTTATAGATGTATTTTCAGGTGATAAGCTGAAGCATTACCTGAGCATGTTCTCTATAATTTGGGCTACCGCCCCTATTATTGCTCCTTTTGTAGGAGGCTATTTACAAACCTATTTTGGATGGCAGGCTAATTTTTACTTCCTGGCCGGTTTTGCGATAATTATATTTTTCCTGGAACTGATCTTCAGTGGGGAAACTTTGAAGCAGCCCATGGACTTTCATTTGAAGAAGATAGCGCTAATTTACTCAGACATGATTAAAACAGCCAGTTTTACCCTTGGTATCGTGATGCTTGGGCTATCTTACTGTATGGTAATGATCTATAATATGACAGGGCCATTCATTATAGAACACCAGTTGCATTTGAGCCCTGTGGTGATAGGATACAGCTCATTGATATTGGGCGCTGCTGTAATGGTAGGTGGACTGATCAGTAAGGCAACCATCAACAAACCTTTTAATAAAAAACTAATGATCAATGTAGGTGTTCAGCTTCTGGCTGTGCTGACGATGCTGATCAGTACCCAATTTGTGAGCAATCTTTACTCATTGATTTTCTTTGCCTTTATTATTCATGCTGGTTCGGGATATACTTTCAATAGTTACTTTACCTTTTGCCTGAGCAGGTTTCCAAACAATGCGGGAATTGCAAGCGGTTTGACGGGTGGCATCAACTATGTGATTGTTTCATTTCTGAGCTACGGAATCATCTACCTGATCCCTGCCAGTGATGAATCCAATCTTGCCTATAGCTACCTGATATTAATTGTGTTATCAGTGCTGATCATGTTAATTATCTTCCGTATGACCAGAAAAGCAACTAACTAAATTTAGTATCTTCGGTCTTGATAATTTACTGATGGCAAAGAACAAGACATTTGAAACTGTTGAAAGTGTGGCAGATTTTCTGGATCAGCTAGGAGATGAAGCCAAAAAAAATGATGGTTTGGTCATTTGTGATTTAATGGCAGAAGCCACGGGTCATGCCGCTAAAATGTGGGGACCATCGATCATTGGTTTTGGAAGAATGCACTACAAGTATGAGAGCGGCCATGAAGGGGATGCCCCTCTCATCGGTTTCTCTCCTAGAAAAAATGCCATAAGTCTGTATTTGGCTTCCGATTTTGAAGGGAAAGAAGCATTGTTGGCTAATTTTGGTAAGTACAAACCGGGCAAGAGCTGTATCTATGTCAATAAGCTTAAGGACATCAACATTGACGTCCTTAAAGGATTGATCAAAGCGTCTTTAAACCATACTATCCGGACCAATCAGGTTTGCTGAATATATAGTTTTAATTCGGCCTCATTCGTAAGGTCAAGCCTTAAAGGAGTGATTGACACCAGGTCATTTTCAATGGCCCAGCGGTCAGTGCCTTGCTCGGCAGCTTCCAGTGGGGAGACGGTAATCCAGAAGTGCTTGCGCCCCATTGGATCTTCTCCAGGAATTACATTGCCGTCATATAACCTTACGGATTGCCTGGTCCAGATTATCCCTGCAGGTTTGCGCGGGAAGTTCACATTGTAGAGACCGAGCGTGCTGTCTTTAAGCAAAATTTCCAGCGATTGTTCGACAAAAGGATCCAAGCCCTCAAAATCAGGTTCTGACTTCCCCACCGGTGTGCTGAGTGCTATTCCCCTAACACCAAGCAGCACTGCCTGCTTAGCTGCCGCAAGCGTTCCTGAATGCCACATAGAGTTTCCGAGATTAGGGCCCATATTGATACCAGACAGCACTACCTCTGTATCAGGATACATATGTAACCCAAGCGCCACGCAGTCTGCGGGTGTTCCGTTGACCCTAAAAGCTTCAACACCTTCAAATACGATTGGTGATTTTTTGTAACTAAGTGGTCTTGAATGTGTGATGGCATGTCCCATTGAGGATTGCTCCACATCAGGTGCTACAATTCTTACCTCACCAAATCGCAATGCTATTTTGGCAAGCGCTGCTATTCCCGGGCTATATATTCCATCATCATTGGCTAAAAGGATTTTCATAGGATTGATCTTTTAATAAATAATCTATGTTTAAAACCTTAACAGGCTAATATTGTTCAGTTAATATGAAAAAAAATGGCAAATTGGTCAGATTGATACATAACCCAACAGCGGGTGAAGGAACACATTCCAGAAAAACCATCACGCATTTAATCAGTTCACATGGCTACAACTGTCAGTATTCTTCGTCCAAAAAGAAGCTATTGAAGGCCATAGATCCGGAGACTGAGTTTATAGCGATCGCAGGTGGAGATGGCACGATCAGGAAAACGATTATGAAATTGCTGGGTAAAAAGTTGAAATACAAACGACCCATAGCTTTACTTCCCTTTGGAACAGCCAACAACATTGCTACTTCCCTGGGCATACCAGAAAACACACATGAGAATATTGCTTCCTGGGCTGGTTACCATTTGAAGAAATTTGATGTAGGACAAGTGACCGGTATGGGCAAAACTGAATATTTCATCGAGTCATTTGGGTTTGGCTTGTTTCCCAAACTCATGAAAACACTGAAAAAGAAAGATACCACACAAAACAAAACTGCTGAGGACGAGTTTAAAATGGCACTTTCGGTATTACAGAAAATCACTGCAGAGTACCCTTCTGTTCCTTGTAAGATTGAACTGGACAATAAGGTGATAGAACAGGAATGCATTTTGGTGGAAGTAATGAACATCAGCAGTTTGGGTCCGCATCTGCAATTGAGCGCAGGTGCAGACCCCGGAGACGGACTGTTTGATGTGGTAGTAGTGAGCGCCCGGCAAAGGGCGCAAATGGAGCGGTATGTTGCCAAAAAAGCAGCGCTTGAGAACCCTAAATTTACAATAAAAGCGTTTCGTACCAAAAGCCTGAAAATAACATGGCTGGGAAAGGATGTTCATGTAGACGATGAACTGGTTAACGATTATGATGGCAGCACCTTAAAAGTTTCGCTGCTTGACAGCCTACTGGAAATAGTTACCGACAAGGCAGCCAAACCAACCTGATTTTGTATATTCGGCATGTAGTATCACCTATCCGTTCCTTATGACTAAAAATATTTTCATAGCCTCAGCAGAACCTTATACCGGAAAATCAGTAATTGCCTTTGGCATGATCAACATGCTACTGGCCAAAACACAAAAGGTTGGATATTTTAAGCCGATCATCGCACAAGACGACCGGGAGAAGAAAGACCTTCATGTAGAAGCAATGCTTGATTACTTTTCCCTGCCTGTAAATTATGAAGATGCATTTGCCTTTACAAGGCAGGAAATGCTGCACCAGTCTGATACAGAAACTACCGGCGACATCATTAACACCATCATCAGCAAGTATAAAAAACTGGAAGACAATTATGATTTTACAGTAATTGAGGGCAGTGATTTTCTTGGAGAAGGTATCGCCTTTGAATTTGAATCCAATGCACTGATGGCCAAAAACCTGGGCGCACCGGTATTGATTGTGGTATCGGGAAAAAATAAAACTGCCAGTCAGCTGTTTAAGACTGCTATAAATATCTACCGCAACTTCCTGCTGCGTGATGTGCAGGTATTGGGAGTGATAGCCAATATGGTGAACCCGGATGAGGCAGAGCGTATAAAGCAGGCATTGACCAATCAGCTGCCCCCGGAATTGCTGATCGCGGTGATCCCTATAGAAACCGGCTTGCAAAGTCCGACCATGAAGGAAATTACGGCGGCCCTGAATGCGGAAGTGCTGTTTGGCGCCGATCTAATGGATAATCAGGTTGACAACTTTGTGACAGGTGCGATGATGCTGCCAAATTTTCTGAGACATATAAAAGATAACCTGCTGATCGTGACTCCGGGTGACCGTGGTGACATCATTATTGGATCATTACAAGCTAATATATCAGCCAACTACCCTAAAATAGCAGGTATTGTGCTGACCGCAGGAAGTTTGCCTGATGAGCCCATGATCAGGCTGATCGAGGGGTTGCAGACGGTGATACCGATCATCTCTGTGCAGAAAGGTACTTTTGAAACGACCACAACTATTGGCGCCATTCACTCTAAAATCACGATAGACAATAAGAAGAAAATAGCACTGGCTATAGATCTGTTTGAAAGGTACGTGGACATTAAAGCGCTGGATGATAAGATCATTACTTTCAATTATAAGGGAATAACGCCACATATGTTCCAATACCAGTTGGTAAAATGGGCAAAAAGCCAGAAGAAACATATTGTTTTGCCTGAGGGCAATGATGAGCGGATATTGAAAGCAGTAGAGAAGCTGGTAGCCCAGGATATTGTGGACATTACCCTGCTGGGAGATCCGGCAGAAATAGGCGCCATAATCAAGAGATTGGGCTTGAACCTTGACCTGAATGCCATTCATATTCGCAACCCCGCTGTTTCCAAACATTATTATGATTACGTGGAAACGCTTTATGAACTCAGGAAAACCAAAAATGTAAACATGGAAATGGCGAGGGATATGATGACCGATGTTTCCTATTACGGCACCATGATGGTATATAAAGGCGATGCAGATGGCATGGTATCGGGGGCGGTACATACTACTCAGCATACCATCAGGCCTGCCCTGCAGTTTATAAAGACCAAACCCGGTGTATCAGTGGTATCCTCCATCTTTTTTATGTGCCTGCCGGAAAGGGTGGCCGTGTTTGGCGATTGTGCCGTGAACCCCAACCCTACTGCACAACAGCTTGCCGAGATTGCGATATCATCGGCAGACAGCAGTGCCAAGTTTGGCATTGAGCCCCGTGTAGCCATGCTTTCGTATTCTTCAGGCACATCGGGAGAAGGAGAAGATGTGGAACGTGTGAGAGAGGCAACAGCAATAGTAAAACAAAGACGCCCCGATCTGAAGATCGAAGGCCCTATACAATATGATGCAGCCGTTGACCCTTTGGTGGGTCAGCAAAAACTACCCGGATCTGAAGTAGCAGGAAGAGCCAGTGTGCTAATCTTTCCGGATCTGAATACCGGTAATAACACTTACAAGGCGGTACAGAGAGAAACCGGCGCATTGGCCATTGGCCCCATGCTGCAGGGACTGAACAAACCCATCAATGACCTGAGCCGGGGCTGTACGGTAGACGATATTTTTAATACCGTAGTGATCACCGCCATTCAATGTCAGGACATTTAAATTTAACGATACATTCTTTATGAATATTTTAGTCATTAACTCTGGAAGCAGTTCCCTTAAATACCAGCTTTTTAAAATGCCTGAGAAAGCGCCCGTTTGCAGTGGCCTGGTAGAGCGGATAGGTGAAGCAGGAAGTGAGGTCAGTGATCATGGCGTTGCATTGAAAAAGGTAATTGCAGCAATGTCTGAAGGACCGAATGCTGTAATCAGGAGCCCTGATGATATTGTGGCTGTAGGTCACAGGGTAGTACATGGCGGAGAGCGGTTTAAAGGGCCGGCTATCATTGATGAAGCAGTAAAAAAGCAGATAAAAAGGCTCTTTTCTTTAGCTCCGCTACATAACCCGGCAAATTATAAATGCATAGAGGTAGCCGAACAAACATTCCCACACGCTAAGCAGGTAGCTATCTTTGATACTGCTTTTCATCAAAGCATCCCCGAAATGGCCTATCGGTATGCTATTCCTGAAGAATATTATAAGGAACATCGCATCAGGGTGTACGGATTTCACGGCACCAGCCATAAATATGTGAGTGAACAGGCCATGGGATGGCTTAAAAACCCTGAGGCCAAACTGATCAGTATACACCTGGGAAATGGCTGCAGCATGACGGCTGTAAATGCCGGGAAATCTGTGGACACCACTATGGGATTTGGCCCGCTAAGCGGCCTGATGATGGGTACACGCTCTGGAGACATTGATGCTTCGGTCGTATTTCACCTGATGGAGCATTCTGGTTATACACTGGAGCAGTTGAGTACGCTGTTAAATAAGCAGTCGGGACTACTAGGTGTAGGCGGAACTATGGACATGCGGGACATCAGGAAGCGACTGGAACAGGGTGATGAAAAGGCAAGGCTTGCGGTACTTTTATATGCCTACCGGATCAAAAAATTCATTGGCGCTTACGCAGCGGTCTTAAACGGATTAGATGCCATTATATTTACTGCTGGAGTGGGAGAAAATGATGTAGCGATGAGAGCAGCCGTCTGCGAAAATATGGAATACCTGAATATCGTATTTGATCAGCAAAAAAACACACAGTATAAAAAAGAGCTGCTGGAAATAAATGCAGATGAGTCGCCGGTAAAGATATTAGTGATTCCCACCAACGAAGAATATGAAATAGCGCGCCAATGTTTTGAATTGGTATCGTAATTTCTGACAATTTGCTAGATTTAAAAAATGAAGATCAAAATCATAATTTGTGCGGTTCTACTGGCCGGTCTGCAAAGCTGTCAGAACGGCCCTAAAAGTACAGAACAAGTAGTTACCACGAATAGCATAGCGGCGATTGATTTTAAGCTAAAAGCCATACTTCCGCATGACAGCACCTTGTTTACAGAAGGTTTGCTGGTTTATAACGGGGAATTGATTGAGAGCACCGGCTCACCCGATGACATGCAAAAAGCCCGGTCCCTGATTGGTAAAATGGATCTGAAAACCGGAAAACTTGATATCAAAGTTGAGCTGGACAGATCAAAATACTTTGGTGAAGGGATTGCTATTTTGAATAACAAACTATACCAGCTTACTTACAAAAACCGTGAGGGATTTATTTACGACGCGACTACCTTTAAAAAACTGGGTGGATTTAAGTATAATAACCTAGAAGGATGGGGCATGACTACGGATGGTAAACAGCTGATCATGAGTGATGGCACGAGTGTGATTACTTTCCTGGACCCACAAAGCCTACTACCTGTAAAAACAATCAATGTAACCAAGTACGGCCAGTCGGAAAACATGATCAATGAACTGGAATATATCAATGGATTTATTTACGCGAATATATGGCTCAGCAATTTCATTGTTAAGATTGACCCTTCAAATGGAAAAATAGTGGGGAGAATAGATCTAGGATCCATATTTACTATGGAACGAAGCAAGAATATACTGGGCGCAGAAATGAACGGCATTGCCTTTGATGCAAAGGCGGATAAGGTGTATATAACCGGAAAGCTATGGAAACATATTTACGAAATTGAATTTGCTAAATAAATAGCAGCATTTTCTCAAACAGATCTTCTTTTACAAAAGGTTTGGATATGTATTCATTCATCCCTGCAGCTTTACATTTGTCGCTTTCATCGGCGAGTACTGATGCGGTCATTGCAATGATCGGAATGTCAAGTAGACCTAGTTCTTTCCTTATTTTCACTGTCGTCTCGCGCCCGTCTATTTCTGGCATTTGTATGTCCATGATAATGAGGTCAAACTCCTGATGCTTTAAAAGTTCGATTGCTGAGAAGCCGTTATCTGCCAATGTGGTATGCATTCCTGAATTTTCAAGTGTTTTAATGATCACTTTCTGATTAATTATGTTGTCTTCGACCACAAGGATGCGCTTATTACACAATAACGCAAACTTAGCTTCTTCTTCTGTGCTTCTGTTGGCTACCGGCACCGTGCTGAAGGGTATCTCAATTAGAAATGAACTTCCGTTTCCAACTTTGCTGGTTACAGAAATCTTGCCCTCAAATAACTCTACAAGCTGTTTTACAATTGCTAGTCCAAGACCTGTGCCTCCAAATTTCCTGGTGATATCTAAACTGGTCTGCGTAAAACTTTGAAAGATGTAGCCAATCCGCTCTTCAGGAATGCCGATACCTGTATCTGTAATCCGGAATTGTAGTTTCACAATACCAAAATTGCAACTTTGTGCAGTAACATCGATGTGAATAGCGCCTTCAGATGTGAACTTTATGGCGTTGGACAAGATATTTGATATGATCTGGTGTAATCTTAAAGGATCGCCCAAGACACCAAGAGGTACTTTGTGATCTATGGTTAAATGCACAGGCAGTTGTTTTTCCTTAGCTTTTACTTGCATTGAATCAATCACCTGGGTCAATACATCAGTTATTTTGAACGCAATCTTTTCCAGTTCAAGTTTGCCAGCTTCTATTTTGGAGAAATCCAGGATATCATTGATCAACACCATTAAGTTTTTAGATGATTGGCGTATGATCTCCAAGTATTCGTCTTGGGTAGCATCCAAACTGGTTTCAGAAAGGAGGCTTGTCATTCCCATAATTCCGTTCATTGGTGTGCGAATTTCATGACTGATATTAGCCATAAACTGTTCCTGGGTCAGCCGTGCATTTTCCGCTTCATGTCTTGATTTTTTTAATCCTTCTTCATACACAATCCGCTCTGTAATATTTCTGCTTATTAATCCAGATGCAATGACTTCACCTCTGCTATTCTTAATAGGGAATTGTCTGGTAAAAAAATAAAGAGTTTTGCCGTCTACAAATACGCGCTCTTCTGTTTCGAAATAAGGATAATTCACATCTATCCTGATATCACTATTCCCATATTGAATCTCCTTTGTAAATTCAAGTCGGTCAAACGTTTTACCTACTATATCCTTCTCATTCAAACCAATAAACTCCTGTGTGGCTTTATTTGCGAAGAGGATTTTTCCCGCCCGATCCCTGATCATCATACAGGTTGAAGTGTTCTCCAAAAGTGCTCCCAGTAACATGTCTTGTTCTGAAATGACCCCACTGCTGGCACTTGTAGTTTCGATTCGTCTCTTTCTTAAAAAGTTATATCCGTTAAGGATTAAAAGTATCAATAATAAAACTAAAGAACCTATATTAGCAGAATAGGACTTGGCAGAAACATCATTAATATCTTGGTTGGTAGACTTTACACGATTCTTTAAGCGTTCCTTATATTCGAATAAAAGTGTCCACACCATTCCCATCCCACTTTCACTTTGCTCTACCGCCTTTATGGATTGTTCTGTAACTAAATCCTTAGGATGGGCAGCTATATAACTATTGATCGCTTTATTTTCTGTGTGATAAATCCGGTCTATTTTTTCAACCAGATTCTTTAGATCAGGGTATTCTGCAGATAGTGTTAATTGTTCTATGAGAACTTTGCTGACAACATTTTGGAATTTTACAAGATTAGTTAGTGCTTCAGGATCGCGGGCAATTGAATATGATCTAAAAGTTTGTTGAACTGACCCTAAGTTGGCGCTGAGTTCGTCTGTTAAATTTAAGAGCATCTGGACCTTCTGAATGGAACTTTGCTCTTCCTTTATTTGATGTGTAAAATATAATTGAAATAGGGAACTGGTGATCACTACTATGAAAAGAAAATAGGAAGCCCATTTAAGAATATTTTTTTCAGACATATGATAGTTAACAGATAGATTTTAGTTTAATTTAGAACTAGTAATCTACCAATAAAATACTGACCTTGAATGAGAGAAATATCAATTTAAAACAATTCTTGATAATCAGTATGTTGGATGTAAATAAATATCAGTAAGCCTCTGAAGATATTATGAAAAAAAGCATAACCATAATCTGTATAATCTGCGCTGCAGCAATTCTTTTGCACAGCTGGAAGCTAAACAAACATGCCGACCTGGATCATTCTAAGTGGTCAGAGTATTTGGGCGGCCCGGACAGAAGTCATTATTCTTCACTCAGGCAAATTAATGCAGGTAATGTATCCAACCTAAAAAAGGTTTGGGAATATAAATCCGGAGATTCCGGTCAGGTGCAATGCAATCCGATCATAGTAGATGACGTATTGTACGGAGTAACAGCCTCTAATCAGGTATTTGCACTTGATGCGGCCAATGGTATGCAGAAATGGAAATATGTACAGCCAGGCGAAGGGACTTCTAACACAAACCGGGGAGTAACATACTGGAAAGATGGTGATGACAAGCGTATTTTATATGGTTATAATGCTTCTTTGTATGCCCTCAATGCAGAGACCGGGCAGCTTGTCAAATCGTTTGGAGATGGCGGAAAAGTAAGTCTGAAAGCAGGTCTGGAAGCTAATGCGACAAACCGTTATGTAGTATCTAACACTCCTGGAACCTTATTTGAGGATTTAATTATCATGCCTTTGCGGGTTGGCGAGGATGGAGGTGCAGCAATTGGATATATCCAGGCCTTTGACGTTAGAACAGGTAAAGTAGCCTGGGTATTTAAAACGATACCGGATGCAGGAGAACCGGGTGCAGAAACCTGGCCAGCAGACATCAAAGTCAAACAAGAAGTTGGCGGCGCAAACAGCTGGCCAGGAATGTCGATAGACAGAGAAAGACAGATCATCTACGTCCCCACCGGATCTGCTGCATTTGACTTCTATGGCGGGAACAGATCGGGTAAAAATCTGTTTGCAAATTGCCTGATTGCGCTGAATGCACGCACAGGAAAATATATATGGCACTATCAGATGGTTCACCATGATATCTGGGACAGGGATTTGCCTGCGCCACCAAATCTTTTAAAAGTAAAACAGAAGGGTAAAGTCATTGATGCAGTAGCCCAGGTTACTAAAAATGGCTATGTATTTATCTTTGACCGCGTCACCGGAAAGCCTTTATTTCCTATTGATGAAAAGCCTTTTCCGAAATCGGATATGCCTGGAGAAAAAGCCTGGCCTACACAGCCTATCCCAAGATTGCCTGCCGCTTTTGCCCGGCAAAACGTGACTGAAAATGACATCAGCCATATTGCTGAGAACCGACAGGAACTGATTGAAATATTCAGAAAGGCCAGGAAGGGTACTTTTCAGCCCTTAAGTCTTAGCCCTACGATCTTATTACCTGGAGCAGATGGAGGAGCAGAATGGGGCGGTGCGGCGGTAGACCCTGAAGGTATTTTGTATGTCAATGCCAATGAGATGCCCTGGATTTTTAGCTTGAGCGAGAACAAAAGAAGTAACTCAGAAAATCTAAGTTCCGGACATTTGCTTTACAACAATACCTGTATAACCTGCCACGGTGCTGAGTTAAAAGGAAACCCTGCAAGCGGCTTTCCTTCTTTAGTAAATATCAAAACGCGTGTAAGCAGGAAAGAAATTTCCCGGCTAATTACCAGCGGACGAGGGATGATGCCAGGCTTTAATCAACTCTCTGCCATTCAAAAACAAAGCATCATAGATTTCCTTTTTAATGAAGAGAAAACCGAAGCTTCTTCAGCAATTGCCGGTAGCAAAACCGCTGCTGCTGCTGCACCTTATAAATTTAATGGATATGACAAGTTCCTGGACAACAATGGATATCCGGCTATCAGTCCGCCCTGGGGCACACTTACTGCGATAGATATGAACACGGGTAAGCACTTATGGAAGCGGACACTTGGTGAATTTAAAGAACTGTCAGCAAAAGGTATACCGCAAACAGGTACAGAGAATTATGGCGGGCCAACAATAACCGCAGGAGGGTTGCTGTTCATTGCCGCAACAAAAGATGGTATGTTCCGGGCATTTGATAAAAAGACGGGGAACCTATTGTGGGAAACACAGCTACCTGCTGCAGGTTATGCTACGCCAAGTACTTACGAAGTGAATGGTAAACAATATGTTGTAGTGGCGTGTGGCGGGGCAAAACTGGGCACTAAAAAAGGCGATAGCTATGTCGCATTTTCACTATAAACCTTAACTCCTTTCACCCCGGGAGATTTGATGATAAACAAATTGCCGCTTTCGGGATATTCGCTTAGCTGTTGCGGAGTCAGGTTTTCCCTGGCAGTGGTAATGACCAGTTCGTCAAGCTGATCACCCGCAAAACAACAGTTGGTGACATTTGGAACAGGTAACTTTATCAGATCAATCAGTTTGCCACTGAGCGGATTCCATCGCCCTAAGGCAAAGCCACCATATAAAGCTACCCATAGCATGCCTTGATTATCTATGGTTATCCCATCAGGCATGCCCATTTGCGGGGGAATATTGATCGCATCCTTTTCATATTCAATCGCACCTGTTACTACATTGAACAAATAAGATTTTACCGACCGGGAAACTGTGTCGATAAAATACATACGGTCATTGTTGTGCGACCATACCAGTCCGTTGGGTATGGTCAGCTCCTCCAGCATTTTTACAGGAGGCGCTGAAAGATTAGCAAGGCGATATAAGCTCCCATGGCCTGCTTTGCAATGAATGTCCATCACACCGATCCAAATCCGGCCTTTACTGTCCACACCACCATCGTTACATCTGCGATCAGGGATATGCTTTTCTATGTCGGCAAGCCATTCAAACTCCCCGGTTTGCAGGTCCATGCTTATCAGGCCACCCTGCACGCCAAGGGTCAGTTGGTCATCATTTCCTTCAATGATCAATGATACACGGCGGCCGAGCCGCCAGGTCTGAGCATTTTTTGTTTTCCAATCCAGTTCATGGAGTATACCCTGTTCGATATCTACCCAAAAAAGACTTTGCCGCTTTGCATGCCAAAAAGGAGATTCGCCCAGCACATTTGATGCTTTATATAATGTAGATACCGTCATGCTAAATTAAAATGGTGAAATACTAACCGCGCTCCAGCCACCGTCTACCACCAAGGTCTGTCCGGTAATCTGGCTGGCCTGAGGGGATACTAAAAACAATACTGCGTTAGCAACGTCATCCACCGTTCCTGCCCTGCCCATTGGCGTGATACGTGCCCAGGTACTTTTATAATCTTCATCTTCCAGGGTCCGCTCAGTAAGCGTAGCCCCGGGCGCCACTGTATTTACGGTGATCTTATATTCAGAAAGCTCTATGACAAGGTTCTTGGCAAGCATTTGCAGCCCTGCTTTGGTCATTGCATACGCTGCCAGATCTTTGTGCGCCTGCTGACCGGTGACGGAAGACATAAACAGTATGCTTCCGCCGCTTTGCTGTTTGATCATCTGCAGTGATGCCCTTTGTGCCAAAAAGAAACTGCCCTGCAGGTTTACCCGCATTACATCCTGAAAAGCCTGTGGCTCATACTTTAGGAAATCGCCAAATAATGTAATCCCGGCATTGGCAACAACTACATTCAACTTACCAAAGCGCTGCACCGCTTCATCTACCAGCTGTTGTACCAGGTCGATGTCTCCAGCATCACCGGCTATGGGATATGTTACGCCCGGCCCTATAGCATTGATGCTATCTGAGGCAGATTTTATCAGCTCCGGATCATTGTCATTGATGATTACTGAGGCACCATTCCTGACCAATTTACTAGCTATTTCATATCCTATTCCTTTGCCCGCCCCGGTTACTATCGCAACCATTCCTTCAAAATCTTTAAAATTCATATATTAATTTCAATGAGAATCCTTAACTACTTTACTACCTGATCCACCTTTTAAAAAATCAAAATCTGCCCCTAAATGTGCTTGTTCCACATGCATCTGGTACAGATGGGTATAACCTCTGTTGACAATATTGCCATGCAGGTTTAGCTTTGCCTTTCTCAAGCTGATTTCTTCATCAGAAACCTCCAGATGAAGGATACCTGCCTGCACATCCAGGGTAATGACATCCCCATTCTGAACCACCGCCAGCGTACCGCCCACTGCCGCTTCCGGCGATACATGGAGCACTACAGTTCCAAACCCCGTTCCGCTCATGCGTCCGTCAGAAATCCTCACCATATCTCTTACGCCCTGATCCAGCAATTTCTTAGGAATAGACATATTGCCGACTTCAGGCATACCAGGGTAGCCACGCGGCCCTACATTTTTTAATACCAGGATACTGCTTTCCCCGACATCCAGTTCAGGATCATCTATTTTATGCTTATAATCGTCTATGTCTTCAAAAACCACGGCCTTGCCAGTGTGTTTTAAGAGGGCTGGTGTGGCTGCTGATGGTTTTAGCACAGCACCATTTTCGGCCAGATTACCCTTTACCACAACGATCCCTGCTGTGGTATTAAAAGGAGTTTCCAATGTGCCTATCAGGTCCCTGTTATAGCAAACACAG
This sequence comes from Pedobacter psychroterrae, assembly GCF_004331695.1. GTDB lineage: Bacteria > Bacteroidota > Bacteroidia > Sphingobacteriales > Sphingobacteriaceae > Pedobacter > Pedobacter psychroterrae. The sequence goes on from NZ_SJSL01000004.1 coordinate 263,585, forward strand.
TCACTGTAATTATCTGCCATAGGCTTGCCGCTTATGGTGATGGTTTCATTATGAAGGTGGCTTTGCAATTCTTTCATTAAAGCAGGCAATCCTCCGGCATAATAGAAATCTTCCATAAAATACTTCCCTGAAGGCTGCAGATTTGCCAGCAAAGGCACCCCTCTTGCCGCTGTATTAAAATCATCAATACTGAGTTCCACACCTATTCTGGCTGCAATGGCCAACAAGTGGATGATGAAATTTGTAGAACCTCCTATGGCTGCATTTACTGTAATGGCATTTTCAAATGCCTTACGCGTTAATATATCAGACAACTTAAGGTCTTCTTTTACCATCTCCACTATGCGGTTTCCGGAGAGGTGCGCCAATGCTTTTCTGCGGGAATCTGCAGCTGGTATCGCTGCATTGTCGGGCAGGGATAAACCCAGCGATTCTACCATACATGCCATGGTTGATGCCGTGCCCATAACTGCGCAATGTCCCTTGCTCCTGGCCAGACAGGCTTCAGCAGTATAAAGCTCCTCATCGCTCATAGTGCCGGAGCGGTTGTCCTCAAAGAAAGTCCATATATCTGAGGTACCGATGTCTTTGCCCCTGTGCTTGCCAGTCAGCATTGGGCCACCTGAAATCACAATAGTCGGTAGGTCTACGCTACAGGCTCCCATTACCAGTGCAGGTGTTGTTTTGTCGCATCCGCAGAGCAGCACCACGCCGTCCAGGGGATTTGCCCTGATTGATTCTTCCACATCCATACTGACCAGATTTCGGTAAAGCATAGCCGTTGGCTTCATTAAAGTTTCACCGAGCGACATTACCGGAAATTCTACCGGATATCCTCCAGCCTCATAGATCCCGTTCTTTACAGACTCAGCAAGTTCCCTAAAATGCGCATTGCAGGGCGTTAGTTCCGACCAGGTATTACATATTCCGATTACAGGCTTGCCCTGCAGCTGATGGGATGGTATTCCCTGATTTTTCATCCAGGCACGATAAATAAACCCATCCTTCCCTTTTTTGCCAAACCAACCCTGGCTTCTAAGATGTTCTTTCTCCATTAATATATTTGGTTTTACATGCTTTAACTTGTCTAGACATGTTTTATTGTGTGTTTAGTTTTACGAACGTAAGCTAGCAGTTTATTTTAAATAATTCAGCATTAGCCTTTATATAAATTTGACCTGACACAAAATCTAAAACCTGACACCAAACGCCATAGATGCTGTAAACATATGTGTTTTCAAATTACCCCCTTCAAGTGTTTTATCCCTTTCAAAAACAGGAAGCAGTGTATGGCTGAATCTTAAATCTCCAAAGATAGTGGCTCTGTCAGTATTCTTTTCTCCAATCTGTACACCCGCAAGCAAACTGGTGTTGAATGGATTGACACTATTTAATCTTGCCTGTTCATTCCTCCCTCTGCTTGGCGATCCATCCGTACTTTTCTCATACCTTAATTTGGTTTTGCGGTTTACAACCGTCCCAGGCGCCAAACCTATGTACCCCATTACCATCACTTTATAAGCCGGAGGTTTGAATCCATAGTTTATCATCAATGGAAATTCGATGTAATCAATATTATAGTTAAAATAAGTATAGGCAAATTCCTCATTGCCTTCATCATCAACTATAATCACTCGCTGATTCGGTTCCCTGAAGGCCATGCCTCTGGAATTAAAGATCACTTCGGCCCCTAAGCTGAAATGCTTGTTTAAGGTAAGTTGAGCAGTGACACCCCCCATTCCTGAGGGTCGGTAATAAGATAGAAAATCGGCATACTTTGGTGACCTTTCACCATCAAAAGGAGCTACCTCGCGTGTAAATAACGAGGCGTTAACACCGGCTTTCAACCCGAACTTTACCTTTTTCTCATAAGTGGGTTCCTCCTGTGCACGGGCAAACAGCCCGTACAAGGAAAATAGCAGTAATAATTTCAGTTTCATATTATGTGTTTTATGTGTAAACTAAAATTATAAATAAAACCGATAAAGTTTTGTAATAATTTAACTGAAAATTCAATTGCTGGTTTTACCCAAACAGGATCACAAAATCTGTTTGTCCCGGTTTCAGGGTCGCTAATGAAAACTCAAATCCATGATTGAGTAAAATCTCCCTTACCAGGGTCAGGCCTATCCCCTGACCGTCTTTTTTGGTGCTAAAAAACGGGCTGAACAGTTGTTCTCCCAATTGTTCAGAAATTCCTTTGCCCGTATCTGAAATTGTCAGCTTCCGGGATGCGGTATCAAGTAGGAAACTCACCGTACCATCTGATCCAATCGCCTCAATTGCATTCTTAACGATATTGATCAGTACCTGTTCCATTTGCTGAACGTCGGCCATCACATAATAAGGCTGAGGGAGATTAAATTCAAAGCCAACTTGATGCTGACCTGCCTTTATCTGCATAAAATCCGCAACAGATTGTACCAATGCCCCCACGTCAGTCCTGAGTTTATTTACCGGCGACAACTTAACCAGATCTGCAAAATTCCTCATAAACAGGTTGAGGTTTTGATTTCTTTCTACAGCAATCTGCATGGCATTCTTAAGCGAATCACTATTTGCGGATAGCCAAAGACCACTTGTATCCAAAGCCTGACTAATAATGGAATTGACCGGACCAACCGTATTATTAACCTCATGGGCCATCATCCTGATCACTTTACCATAAGCATTCTTTTCAGCTTCAAAGATCTCAGCGGTAAGTTCTTCCATCATCACAAATACACGCGCAAATCCCCTATCTATAAAATGCGACTTCTGTACCTTATAGGTATTAATCCCTCCTATCCTGATGGTTTTAGACTCGCCGGGTTTAAGCGGTTCCAATTGCTTCACAAAATCATCAGAACCAGCGCCCAGTATTTCTGCAGCCTTTGGGTTGATTTGCCTGATCCGATTGTCGTAATCCAGGATGATAATACCCGTTGGCGAAGTATGGATCAGTTTCTCCAGAAAGAAATGTTGTGCCTCCTGTCTGGTCCTTTCCTCTCTGAGTGCGTCCATCATTTGGTTGTATACCACAATCAGTTCGTCTATCTCTATCTTGCCGGTCAGTAAGAACTTCACATTAAAATCGCGGTCTTTTATGGCATTAATGCCCTCTTTAATATAAGTAAGCGGCTCGATAAGCTGCCTGTATAAGCCTATTGAAATTGACAATGAGATCAATACAAAGACTTCTGATGCGATAAAGTACAGTTTATCTTTCTCAAAGATCAGGTAACAAAGCGCTAAAAAGACCAGGTGAATGACCAGTATAAAAAGCATAAACTTAGTCTTAAGCTTCAGGATACTTATTCTGCGCTTCATGGTCTAGTCCTCACCTTCATTAAACGGAATCCGGTACTTTTCCAGCCTTCTGTAGAGGGCATTTCTGGTGATCCCCAGCGATGCCGCGGCTTTAGTAATCTTATTCTGATGAAAATTCATCGCCCTTTTTACCATTTCTATCTCCATCTGCTCCAATGTGATACTCCCTACACCCGGCATTTGCATGTCTGCCTTTTTGGAAGGCGACAATTCCAGTTGTGATTTAAAGTCATCCACACCCAGTTCATTTTTTCTACTTACCAGGATAGACCGCTCTACCAGGTTTTTCAACTGCCTGATGTTGCCCGGCAGTTCCAATTGCTGTAACCACCTCATCGCAGCGGGCGAGACAGAAAGTAAAGGCCTGTTGTAGATCTCTTTGAGATTGGAAATGAAGAAATTGACCAGCAAAGGAATATCACCTGCCCTTTCGCGCAGCGGGGGTAATTTGATGGTGATCAGGTTGATGCGATACAACAGATCTTCTCTGAAAGTGCCCGCACCGACCATTTCATTTAAGTTTTTATTTGTTGCACACACCACCCTGATGTCTACCACTTTACTTCGGCTGCTGCCCAGCACTTCGTATGTTCTGTCCTGAAGTACCCTTAGCAGTTTCACCTGACTTCCAGCTTCCAGTTCACCTATTTCATCTAAAAATATAGTACCCTTATTGGCCATTTCAAAACGCCCTGTACGGTCAAACCTTGCATCAGTAAAGGCACCCCGTACATGTCCAAACATCTCACTTTCAAATAATGAGGATGAAATGCCGCCAAGGTTTACCTTTACAAAAGGCTTATTCCTCCGCACGCTATTTTCATGAATGGCCTCTGCTATCAGTTCCTTTCCCGTACCGCTTTCACCCAATATAAGCACAGAGGCATCCGTAAAAGCTACCTGGCCAATGGTTTGCAATATAGCGAGCATGGCAGGATCTTCTGCTATAATTTGTTTGAAATTGTATTGCTTATCCAGCTGCTTGCGCGTACCGTCCTTTACTTTGGCAGTATTCAGTTCCAGTAAAGTCTTTACCGACTGCAATACATAATCATTGTTCCATGGTTTATTGATAAAGTCATTGGCCCCGAGCTTCATACCTTCAACAGCCAGCTCTATACTTGCCCAGCCGGTGATCAGTATCACAGGCAGCGCCGGATGATGCCTTCTGATAGTTTTCAGGAAATCCATCCCCTCTTTTCCCGAAGTATCTATGGAAAAGTTGAGGTCCAGGATAATCAGGTCAGGTAACTGCCTGTCTATGATGTCTAATGCCTCTGAAGCATTCCCTGCTGCAAGCACGTTGTTGCCTGCATTTTCCAGTAGCAATGCCAGTGAAGTCCTTACAGCAATATCATCATCTACAATCAATATCATATACAAAGTTAATATAGTTATTATTCTTCATGCAATGCAATTGCCGGGTGAATTGCTGCTGCCTGCCTACCTGGATACAGCGAACATACGATTACTAGCAAATAAATGAATGCTATGGCCATCAGCAGGGCAATCAGGTATACCTGCGGTGGCACGTTAAATACACTAAGCAGTGGAAACTGGATTGCAAAGAAGAAACCTACTATCAGAGACAACGTAGCCAGCAGCATCGATTCAGCTACCAGCTGACTTGATATGGACGACCCGCTAGCCCCTATTGCCCGCCTCAGACCTATTTCTCCGCGTCGCTGATTGATGTTGTACCACAGTACGCCAAACAGTCCGAGCGCTACATTTATGATCAGGAATCCGGCAATGATGCTGCAGATAATCACCGGAATAACGGTATCGCTGTTTTTCGACTCCCGCGTCTCAGTCAGATGCTTGATCTCGATGTTCGAGTTGGGAATCGCCTTCGCAAGAATCTTAGAAAGACGGCTTTCAAATGCCGCATCGGCATCTTTAGACACCTTTAGCAGCATGATACCCAGCCACTCATAAGCACCCGAATCCACCATTTTATACATACTTTGCCCCGCTGGCCAGTAGTCACCAGTGGTTTTTACGTCGTCTATCACACCAATTATCAGTGACCGGTTTTCATCCTTATCTTCACCGGTATACTTGCCAATTGCCGTTTCGTTGCCAAACATCGCTTTCTTTAAGCTGGCATTGATGATCATATAATTGTTCTTCATCAAGCCATCTTCCTTTTTGAACCAGCGACCCTCTATCACATTTATACCCAGTACCTTGCAATAATCCTCATCGGTTTGAAAAAAATTGACCCCGATTAATTTCTTGTCCTTATAGCTAAAACCAGAGGTAGAAATACTATTTGAATAGGGATAATTATGACTAGAGAAACTGAGCTCTTCTATTTGCGGAAGTGCTGTGAGCGTAGACCTCACCTGTTTGTAAAAGGTCGCGAGTGTATCTTTGTCTTTAGTTTTCAGCGGATTATTATACGATATCGACCATACCCGCTCATATTCAAACCCTGATGGCTTTACGTAATTCAGGTAGTAAAATACGAACATAGAGAATACCGCGAAAATTACTAAAAAGGAGATCAGTATTTCCGAGAGGAACAGGACATTGTGCTTCCTTTTGTTCCATATTAGTGTAAATAAGTGTTTAATCATGATAATGTCTTATTATTGATTTCAAATATTGAATTACCTCACCTTCAATGCGGAAACTACGTTGAGCCGCGACATTCGCCAGGCGGGGTATACACCTGAAAGTAAGCCGAATAGCAGGCATACAAATAGCCCCAGCGCCAGTACGGAAAAGTTGAGCGACAAGTTGAGGTCAGGTGTATAACCAGACTGGTTGAATATGTAAATCACCACATAAGAAAAGACTATTCCAATAAGCCCGCCTAAAAGTGTCAAAATGATGTTTTCTACCAGAAACTGATAGACCAGCGTTCTGGAGGAGGCGCCAAATGCTTTCCTGACTCCAATTTCAGAAGACCGCTCCATAATCCTGGTTATATTAATGTTGACGAGATTTATAGTTGGCAATAACAGAAACAGCAGCAGAAAGGCGCTCACCATAACCAGCATTTTACCAAAGCCCACCGAGTCATCGCTGCCAAAGAACCGCCTTGACAAGTCTTCCCACGGTGTATCGGCATGTGCATATAATTTATCATATTCCTTATCTACCGGAATCTTATCCACCATCTTCTGATATTCGGCCCGTATTGAAGGCATATCTGCTGCAGATTTAGCGAGCAGGATCACGCTGAAGTTGCCCATCACGCCCTGGTCATCGTACCCGGTTTTTGACACGGTATATGGCAGATAAACTTCTGCCTGGAAATGACGATTGGTTCTGGGCACTCCGCGTACTACACCATTTACCCGGTAGTTGACGTTGTCCACTTCAATGTTTTTCCCTACCACATCTTGCTGATCGCCAAAATAGGCCTTTCTAGTCCGGTCGGAAATAATGGCCACCCGTTCAGCATTATCTATCTGCCGCTTTGTATAAGCTTTGCCAGACAGAAAATCAAAGCTTGCTACCTCCCAATACAAATCGTTAGTATACTTAACTTCCAGCAAGATCTTTTTATTGTTAACGTAGGCATTGGTATTGGTACCTGAAGTATAAAATGCAATCTTCTCGGGCTTTTTCAACGTAGACACATATTTTTTTACGAAGTTGTAAGACGCCGAATTACTATTGATCCATCCCTCCTTCGTATTTTTAAGTGTTACACGCTGCACATAGAGCGAGCGTTCCCTGTTGTAATCCGGATAGGCCGGACTCATGACATTCTCCAGCAATGCGGTTGACGTCATCACAATCGTGAGCGTAAAGCTGATGCCGAACAGACTTATAAAAGTAAAAAACTTCCTGCGCCGCAGCACCGCTATGGCTATTTTAAAGTAATTTTTAAGCATAATAATAGCTACTAAATGATTTATTGAACTTGTGAACCGTCAAACAACCTAACCAGACGGTGTGTCTTATGCGCCATATTTTCATCATGCGTTACCATGATGATCGTTGTGCCGTCATTCTTGTTCAGATTGATCAGGATATCCATGATCTCATTGCCCATAGCACTGTCCAGGTTTCCGGTAGGCTCATCAGCCAGAATGATCTGCGGACGACCTACAATAGCCCTCGCTATGGCTACACGCTGGCGCTGACCACCACTCAGCTGGTTAGGAAAGTGTTTAAGCCGGTTACTCAATCCTACTTTTTCCAATGCTTCGGTGGCCAGTTGCCTGCGTTCTTTTGCCGATGAGGTGCGGTATAAGAGCGGCAGCTCTACATTATCCAGCACCTGCAAGTCATTGATCAGGTGATAGCTTTGAAAAATAAAACCCAGTTTCTGATTCCTGAATTTAGCCATTTGCTGGTCACTGAACCTCGATGTATCCTGATCGTCTATCCTGATGCTTCCTTTTGAAGGCTCATCCAGCAGACCTATAATGTTGAGCAGTGTGCTTTTACCGCAACCGGAAGGCCCCATAATAGACAGAAACTCACCTTTAGCTATATCCAGGGTAATGTTGTCAATAGCCAGTGTTTCAACCGTATCTGTCCGGTACACCTTTTCAATATTTTGTAAACGTATCATAATGTATATTTAAGATTTATTTATAAGTTATTTTCTCATTTTTTTCAAAGTCATACAGCGACAGGTACCTCAACTGATAATAAGCACCCCAAAAATCTCTTAATGAAGCTACATAGTCCCTTTTAGCCCGGTCACTTTCCTGAAATGCAATGCTCAGATCAGTGATGCTCAGGTTGCCCAGCACATAGCGCTCACTGGCGATCTGGTATTTTTCTGAGGCAATTCTGTCTGCCTGGGCAGTTAGTTCCAATTGCTCCTTCATCATATTAAAAAGTGTTACCTGGGTCACTATCTGCTGTTTAAAGATCTGTTTATCCTGCTCTACTTCATATACAGTAAACTGCTCATTTGCCTGCGCCGTTTTGGTCCTGGATTTTGACCTCCCCCAGTCCAGCACGGGAATGGACAGTTGCAGCTGTACTGACTGCTGGCTCTTTGGTGAATGGTACACATCGAGCAGCCTTCCCGCCGCATTTGAAAAGCCCAGGTTGGCTTTTAAACTAGCTACCAATCCATTCTCTCCTTTTGCCTTTGCCACATCTCTTTTTGCTTCCGCTATGCGTCTTACAAAGGCAATGGCGTCAGACCGGTTCTCAAATGCCTCTATCAATACCTTTTCGGCCGATACATCTACTTTTTTTACCGCCTGCGGCATAGTCAGCACAATTCTGTCATCGCCTTCAATTCCTGCATAGCTCCTTAAGTTGAGCGTCGCTATTTCCACATCACGTTTGGCCGTTCCCACAGCCTTTTGGGCATTTACCTGTTCCAGCTGCAACTGCAGGATCTCATTTTTAGAGACTTTTCCCAGTTCAAACTTTGTATTGGCTATTGTCAGGATCTTGCCGGTATTTATAAAATTGGTCTCTGCTATATGAAGATTTACCTGCGCCAGCAGCAGGTCAAAGAAATAGCCGGTTACGGTTACAGAGATCTGCTCCTGCGATTCGATGTAAACCTGCAGGCTTTCATTGTATTTCAGTGGCTCAATCTTCTTGTTCCATTTCAGGCTGTTGAACTGTAATAGCGGCTGTATGTATCCCAATCCATACGGTATGCCATTATATAGCACATTGTTCCGGTCAAAATCTGTAAAACGCTGCAGCTGTGTAGTACCATAAATGGTACCTCCTGTAGCTGCCAGACTCTGACTAAAATCAAGTGTCAGCGATGAATTGTCATTATGAATTGGCTGAAACTCCACAGCACCATTGGGCTGCAGCACCTGAGCATATGTTTTATTGTAACCTGGCAATATACCACTCAATGCCAATTGCGGTTGATAATTGGACTTAAAAGTACGCCATTCCCAGTATTTCGTTTCTTTTACCGTGGTGGCTTGTTTGGCAGCTATGGAATTGGCCTTTGCTTTTTCCACTACCTCCGGCAATGTCAGTCTTAGTGTATCTGCCTGCTCTTTTCCAAAAGCACAGGTGCTGATCATGATACCTGAACTGACCTTTACTACCATCCAGATTATGTAGCTAATTTTCCTGTACCACATATCAGTTTGTAATAGAAATTTCACTTGCATACTCATATTTGCTCATATCAGAGGTGATCACCCTTTCTCCGACTTTTATGCCACTTACGATCTCAATAAAATCAAAATTGCTCAGTCCTGTTTTTACACTTCTGCGAACGGCCTTACCTTTGCTTAGCACAAATATCTCCTGCATATCCGAACCCCTAAACGCAGGTCCGTTTGGCACCCGTATTACATTATTCCTTGTAGCAGTCACCAAAAATACATCGGCTTTCATATTGGGCCTCAATAGCTTATTGTTCTTCTCTTCAAGTTGCACATCAAATGACAAAATGGAATTATTTACCGAAGGAGATACGTTTGCAATACTGCCCCTAAGTTGTGTGTCATTGATCAGGACGATGACTGGCATGCCTTTGCTCAGTTGGTCCATTTGGGTGTCTGATATGCTGCCCGCCACTTTATAACTGCTCAGGTTGGCTATCCTTGCCAGCGATTCTCCTTCTTTAATGCTCGCACCTATGTTTTTATTCACCCAGGTCACCACCCCATCACGTGTAGCTATTACCTCAGCCAGGGCCAGTTTCCTGCTGAACGCTGCCTGATCATTTCCTTGTATAGCTAGTGCTATCTCTGCCTCCCTGATCTCGATCTTCATGGTCTGTTGTTTATTCCTGATCTCATTTTCCAGTTGCTGCTTTTCCAGTTCAGCCACCTTCAGCTCCAGTTCCGCACGCTCAATGTCTTCTCTTGTGCCCCCACCTGCTTTAAAAAGTCTTTGTGCACTTAATACCGCATCTTTAAAATTAGCAATGCGCAACTGCTTGATGCTGTTGTTAGACTTAATGTCATAAAAGCTCTTCTCCAGGTCCAGCTTCAGTTTTCTGATCTCATTTTCTTTAGATTCTATCTGAAAACCAAGCTTATCATACTCGGTCTGTGCCGCCGATTTATCCAGTGTCAGGATAGACTGGCCCGCTTTTACCTTAGTACCCGCGTCCATCACCACCTTTCTCACCGCCGCATTTATGGGACTGGTCAGGACTTCTTCAAATTCGGGCAGGATCTCTCCTGTGGCATTGATCGTATTCTCTATATTTCCAGTTTCGGCTACAGCCGATATAAATTCCGCCTCGGCCAATGAAGGCTTAATATAGGAACGCATTGCAAATACTGCTACTGCGATGCCGGTCACAATAGCCGCTAGTACTATATATCTTTTTCTTTTCTTTCTGGCAGTAACTTCTTCTTCTATCTGCTTGTCCATTTGTGTGGTTTGTTTGCATATGCTTTGCAACACAAATGCCACAATTAAACAATTGATTATCATTTATTTACAAACAACCATCCTAATAAAAACGCCCGATATCGAACGTTTGGTTTGTAATCGGGCAATAAATTTCTATTGCAAATGATAAAGTTTCCAGTTCTTATTTTCCGAAGATAAATATATATTTACGGCATTAAACAAGCACTCAAATTGGATACATTTAAATTTAAACTCAGACATACACTACCGACATTTATTACGCTCATCGTTTCAGTCATCATTTTATATTGTCTAAGCAGATGGGTAATTACTACGTTGACGGATATCAAGATTGATAATGTAGTATGGGAGATTTATATTCCCGTATTATTACCCTGGATTCCGTGTATCTATTTTCTCAACAGGAAGTTCAGTTCAACTGAATTAAAAACTACTGTATCTTCACGGTTCTTGCCGATCCTATGTTGCATAGTAACCATTAGCGCAATGCTAATCATGCTAAATCGTTATACAAAAGAATCCAAGGAGACTATAACGGTAATCCCAAACATAACTAAGATAGATTCAGTAAAAGTTGAGAAGTATGTTAAACTACAAGAATATTTCGTCAACAAATTTGGTGGTCATCATATACATTATACAAAGAGCGCAAAAAGCACCAGTAACCGTCTAAATATGAACATCTACTTTGCGCTTCCACTTCTAAAAAATAAGAAAGAGGGAATCAGAGATTTCCCAAAATATTGGTATGGCTTGAAATTCAATATGTGGACAAATGGAGGCACCTCGACATACATGCGTGAGCTAGAGCAGGAATTTCTGAAAGAATGCCAGCAAAAGATCACAGAAATGAGTTTTGAGGATGAAAAATATTTCGAATTGGTGAAAAATCCGGCTTATAAACTACTATACGAAAAGGCAATCAACAGCATACCTATCCCAAAAGACTCTGCTCAATACACCATCCTAACACCATCTTTCAAGTCATTTAATCATAAAGCGACAGTAGCATTATATTGCTTTTTCTCCATCTTTATTTTTGGAACAATTATGTTCATTGCTTCACTTAGTGACCAGCATCTGAAAATGAAGAATGATAAGAATACTACTTTAAATACGGATTCTTAGGAATTTCTACCACGTGATAGCCATCTGTTTTTAACCGCTCAATGGTCAGTGTGTCTGGAATTTCTTTAAACACAATGGTCGACAATACCTGCCCTGGCAGCAGTCTTAACTTTACCAGCAGGTCCATTAGTCCCTTTTTAGCCTTGATCCATATGAAATGCCAGTTACTGCTGTCAGCAACCAGTTTTTCGGTCCCTGCCGAATAGAAGTTAGGATTTATCCGTTTAAAAGCTACCATTGGCAGGTTAAGTCCGGCCGCAAACTTTTCAAACTCCCGCTCAGAAACCTTATATACAAAATTACCCACAGGCTCATAAGAAAACCTGTTCTTCCATGCTTTGTTAAGCAGCGAAGCCCTCGATGCCAGCATATTTGTCACAAACAACAGCGAGGGCATTTTAGAGACCGGATCTTGCGGCTCAATGATTACAATCCCCTTTTTTGCTACGCGGATCATTTCATACATTGCTGCATAGGGCCTTGGAAAATGATGGTATGATTCCTTGCAAAGCACATAATCAAACTGACCGTCCGCAAAAGACAAGCGCTCTGCATTCTCTGCTGCATAATCAGCGATGATACCCTGCTGTTTTGCCACCACAAGAAAATCACTGTTCAGATCTGTTGCAAGTGCCTTTGAGCCTTTAGACATAATATATTCAGCATCAAAACCATAAGCATCGCCTACGGTTAGCCAGCTTTCGTTTATCCGCAATAAAGGGTTCAGACAGTCAAAGAACAGTTGTTGCAGCCAGACCGCCACTGTCGACTTACCTGCATTCTTCTTACTACGGTAATACCCCAGCTTTTCCTCTCGTCCGGGAAAGTGCTGATTATACCATTCACTATGTCTTTCGTAACTCTGCTGATGAAACATATATTTACCGGGTTATATGTCTCTTACGGCGCTCATCAGCCAAACGCTTGCACGAAAACCTGCTTTTGATGATTAAAATATTTATTTTAAAAAAACTTGTTTTTCACCCAACGTTTGCCAATTTCGCTGCGTAATGGTATTAGAATTTATGCGCCATTTCCCCTATTATATTGAATGAACCTCTTTCCTAAGTCACTAACCAAGCTAATTGATGAATGTAAAAGCAATGACCGAAAAGCTCAGGAAAGCCTTTACAAGCATTTTTATGCTGAAATGCTAAGTCTGTGTTTTCGTTATCTAAGGACAGATGAACTGGCAAAGGAGGCTTTGAACATAGGATTTTTGAAAGTATTTCAAAATATAACTGCATTTGAAGAAATAAAAGGAGAACTGGGCGCATGGATCAGGACCATTATGGTGAGGACCTGTATTGATCTGGTAAGGAAGGAACTGAACTTCAATATTCAGCCCATTTCAGCACAGGAAGAAGAAATATTTATAGAACCCACGGTATTGAGCAAGCTTTATGCAGAAGATTTAATTAAATCAATCCGTAAGCTCCCCGATGCTACGCAACTGGTCTTCAACCTCTCCGTACTGGACGGATATTCTCATAAAGAGATTGGAGGTAAGCTCAATATTTCAGAAAGCACCTCCAGATGGCACTTATCCGAAGCAAAAAAACAACTTAGAATACTACTCACACCCCCAAATAAACAGATTGATTTGCCAACTGAAAATAACAACAAAACGACATGAAGAATTCAGCATGGTATCGTAAACTTTGGCTTAATAAGCTTAGCAATCTTCCGATAAAAGAAGATGCTGACACTGCATGGAGTGGCATGGAGCAACTGCTGGATCAACAATTGCCCATTGTCAATTCTCCATCGGGCACACCTGCACCTAAACCGGCAGGTACTACCCTGGGTACGTATTTTAGTTATGTTATCAGTGCTGCCGCTATGGTAGGCATTACCGCATATTTTACTTTACGCACCCCAGACCAAGCCAAAATAAAGGCTGTTAATGAGAAGAATACTATTCCGTCATTTAAGACTGACTCGCTTGTTGCTGAAACCTCGGTAGCAGACATGCACCTAATGGATAGTACTGGCATTGCTCCTCTTGCTGGCATCCCAATAGCCGACAGCAACCATCAATCCCCAACTCTTAAAAACGACTTCAAATTTAAAAAAGAACCGTCAGTAAATACCAAACCAGGCAACAGCATAACTGTAAATCATACTTCCAAAACTGAAGATTCTAATAAACCAACTTCTAAAAAAATAATCGATGATAAAGCGGACAATATTGCTCCAAACAGTCAAACAACAACATCAGTAGCTGTACAACAGGCATCACCATTAGATTCGATGAAGACAGAAAAACAATTCCCTGTAGATTTATCTGACAATCCGGGTTCAACCTCGCAACTGGAAAGGCAAAGGCAGAACCGCCAGAAGAGATTACCTAAAGCAAAAACACAGATCGATACACCACCGTTCAACTACAGTATTGAAGCAGGTATAAACCATGCCAATGACGAAAACTCATTTTATGTAATTGCTCTTGGCACTTATGCCCTATCACCCAGGTGGCTCATTAGCACAGGTCTGGGAATGAGTACACCACGGACTTTTACCGGCCAATATACCCGAAAGAGTTATTTCCGTCCCGACAGCATGCCTGCTTTCTCTTTCACAGACAAGAGAAAGGTGTTAGCAATGGATATTCCGCTAACGTTGACTTACAAACTATCGAATACCATTAGCATCAATGCAGGCCCGGTGATCAGCCTGCCATTAAAACAAGTGGGCATCAAGCTGGGAACCATCCATCAAAAAACAGATACCCTGATGCACACAAAGACGGTAAATGACATACTAAACAACACAAAGATGAACCGCATCAATATTGGCTTCAGTACCGGGATCAGTCTGCACTTTTCTCAGTTTGACATCCATACACGGTACCAGATGCTAAGCCCTTATAGCTTCAGCAATGAATTTGGCGACAATAAATTCAAGTACCGCAGCTTTCAGATCGGGATCGGCTACAGGTTTAAATAGCGTGAGTACCGTCTAAAGATGATTAATCTAACACTTTAATCTCTTACAGCATATTGCTACCAGATTGCTGTTTAGTTACTTCGTAATTACTTCGCAAAAAATGCGGTTTTATTGAAGCAAGTACGAAGTAACTATTCAGCAACTAAGATATAATGAGCTACGAGAGCTTACTTTAAAGTCAATAAATAATCTGTTAAGTTGGCCAGATCTTTTTCACTAAGACCTAAAGCGGTAGGCTCAGGCATGATCGATGTAGCAAACTGCTTGCGCGAGGCAATAGTTGAAGCCTTCACATTGTACTTCTCTCCTGCCATACCTTTAAGCACCACTGTCTCGCCATCGGCCTGTAAAAAACCAGACACCATCGATCCGTCTTTCTTAGTAATCAGCCAGGATTCATAGCCGAATGCCATCCCTGCACTTGGATTGATGATGGCATCCAGCAAGCCGTTCTTTTCAAACTTCCTGCCGATCTGCGTTAACTCAGGGCCAATATTGGCACCATCATTTCCCACACGGTGACATGACGTACATTTGCCCTGAAACACCAGCTTGCCTGCTTTAAGGTCACCCTGGAGTTTGGAGATCTTAGTAATAGACAGGGCAACCGTGCCACCTGGCTTTTTGAAATAGTCACTGGCCAGTACGCGTACGGTCTGATCAGGATTACTAAAGATCACCTTACTAATCTCGTCTGTAATTTCTTTAGATAGCTTTTTGTCTACAGCCAGACCAATCAACATCTCACCGCCAACTTTATCCTTAGCCATTATCTTTACAGCGGCTATTTTATCTTTTAAAGTACTCGTATTGTTTTCCAGTATCAGCTTTTGAGTTAGCATCTTCTTTTGTGATTCGGCATTTATTTCAGACCCAGTAGCTGGCAATTGCATTTTAAAATTGGCCCATTCATTACCCTGACGATATTTAAGCCACCACAATGCCTGTTCTTTGATCTTGGCATCATTACCTGCCATTAGCTCCTGCATGGCATCAACAGCTGATTGGTCCTTAATAAAACCAATAGCTACCATGGCCTGCTTGCGCTGCTCATCACTGAGTGCAGATGATGCGGCGCGCTCTTTAAGCGCTGGCAATGCAGCTTTTGGGTGCAGTCTCCATACGATATCTGCAAATGCTGTGCTCCATTTCAATGGTTCGCCGCCTAGTTTCGCATTTAAGATCGGGTATAAAACTTCTTCTTTGCCTTCAGCTGCCAGGCCAAGTGCCTCCAGGTAATATCGGTCGTTACCTGCATATGTTGTAGCCAGTGTTACAATGGCATCACCAGAGGTGTTGGCAGGCAGGTCACGCATCGCGACCGCAACTTCTCTGCGCACGGCAGGTGACAGATCTTTGCTCAACTGTGCCGCATAGGCGCTGATGTCTTTACTTACCTCGCGCAAGGCACGAAAAGCAGTAATGCGGATATTTGGATCACTGTCTTTCAATGCTTCTTCTACAGCTGTTACGCCTGATGGGCCCATATTGGAAAGCAGCCATATAGCTCGCGCCCTGTGATAAGGATTGGTAGATAAAAGTATCTTTTTAACTTCTTTGACTGCTTTAGATCCTTGTGCAGCAAGCAATACAAAGCCTGCGTTACGTACGTTTACAGCCGGGCTCAGTAATGCTGATATCTGTCCTTTAGTATTCTTCAGGTTGATCTTTGGCGTAGTCAGTTTTTTGCCTTTAGGCGCTATCCTGTAAATACGACCAGTTCCTGTAGTATCTGTCATTCTATGTCCGCCTACCATACTGTCATACCAGTCGGCCACATAGATGGCACCATCTGCGCCAACCACAACATCACTGGGACGGAACCACTTGGTCTTTTCTTCCTCACGTACCGAACTTTGCGCCACTGCTACTTCTTTGTCTGACAAAGAAGTAATCAGGTTCTGACGTTTCAGGTCATATCCAGCTCCATTAGTCTGAGGTTTATAAGCAAATACTACGTTACGTCCGGCATCGCATGCCATCAGCATACCACGGTACTTTTCGCCCAATAAGTCACTTTCATTGAATGCTACACCGGTAGGGGAACCTGCTCCTGTATTATCACCATACGGCATTACCCCTGGATCTTCCTGATGCCAGTGGGCGGTTACGTTAGATTGTCCCGGTCTTTTATCATTCTCCCATCGCCTGGTACCATCGGCACTGGCATAACCCATATTGGCACCTTCCATTAGCCAGGAAACACGAACACCCCTATTGCCGTCATCGTCATTGTCATTCTGCCACATAGTGCCGTAGGAGTCTACCGTAAACTCATAGGAATTGCGGAAATTGTGACCAAGTACTTTCAATCCTGTTCCATCGGGATTGACGCGCATGGCGATACCTCCTACCCACATTTTGCCATCATCACTCACAAGACCGCCTTTATTGCTATTGTTGTACGGCGATCCGCCATTATAATTACTGCCCGAGCGCAGGTGCCAGCCGGCTTTGTCGGTCACCATATGCGGACCGGCGTTGCCGGCGTTGAAATAATATTTGCCATCTGGGCCTGTAATCATTGCGTGCAGGCTATGGTCGTGATCAAGGCCACCAAATCCGGTTAGGAATACTTCTTTTTTATCCGGCTTATCATCGCCATTTTCATCTGTATAAACAATGATAGAAGGTGCGCAGGATACGATGACCTTATTGCCGATCACGGCAATCCCCAGTGGGGATACCAGGTCTTTGTCCTGTACAAATACTTTGGATGTTTCGGCCACACCGTCCCCGTCTTTATCTTCGAGGATCACTACGCGGTCGCCCTCTGCCCTGTCTTTAAAATGCGGAGCTTTATTGTTGTACTTGCGATAGTTTACCGCCTCGGTAACCCATACACGGCCCTTAATATCCACATCCATATTAGTAGGATTGTAAAACTTGGGCGATTCGGCCCATAAAGTTGCCTCCAGATCATCAGGCAAGAAAAGCTTCGTCTCGTCTGAAAACTCTTTGTTGTTAAGTACCAGATTGTCATTACTTTTTGGCGTATAGCCGGAAAACACCGTTAGTGCAGCCGCAAACGCGATCAATTTAGGTTTCATTTGAATATCATTTGATTTGGTACCCGAATATACTAAATTTCATAAATTATAAAAGCTTTTTATTATCTGTCATGAATACCCTTGTGCTTTGTGTGTAAGTTATCCCTTTGGCGTTTTGATACTTAAGGGCAATGTAAAAAGCATGATAGCCTGAGGCAGGAAATAATTCTGGCACATTGAATTTCGATTTTTTTCGAATGCCAAGGCTTCTGGATTCCCATTTATCGTTTCTAAAATCCATATCAGGAGAGTCTGAATACCAAACAATTACATCTGTCAGTTTATCACCTGTGGCCCTGATGGCTACCTCTACTCCTTTGCTAGTGGTGGAAGTAGTCCAGGTACATACAGGATATGGGGTTTTGGTAAGCGTATTCCCAAAAAATGCACTGAGGGTAGTCATCGCTTCTACTCCATTTCCAAGTCCATGACCTGCATTGGGCACATAATGCAAGAGGTTTTGGCCAGGGATGCTATCCAGGTAATTTTTGATATTATCTATTGGCCAGTACTCGTCATTGGTACCCATGATGATCATTTTGGGCATGGTCAGCATTTTTCTGTAGGCATATGGATCTATCATGGCAGCGAGCATATTGCCAGCAGGTGTACCTGCATCCTGTACCAGACCCAATTTTACATAGTCTTCGATCTGTACGCTGTAGTCTTTCCACACTTTGACCTGGTAGTTCATGCTCACATGCATGTTCAGCATGTCTATCACCATCGGTGCAATTGCCGTTACCCGCTTTTCTGAAGCACCCGTAAGCCAGGTTGTCCAGCCCCGTTTGGATGCACCGGATACGACAAAACGGCTTACTTTATGTTTTAGCCGCTGCAGTGAAAATTCTTGTATCGCGTCCATAGCGCTTGTTGCAGACTTGACCATTGGAAAGAGCAGCGGCCAACTATAATCGCCATCTTTCCTGAAATTGTGCAGGGTAAAAGAGATCAGGGCATCCTCTGTAAGGCCATTGTATAAGGGCTGGTTGGGTGTTTGCTTTAGTACAGCTATAATAGCGCTATTGTGTGTAGCCATCTGGCTAAATCCTTTAATGGACTGGTCTTCTTTACTGCTCCAGTTGGGCTGTCCTTCTTTATTAATGCTTCCCCCAGTGATGAACAACAAAGCCCCATCGTATTTACGCTCTTTGGGCACCAGGATACTCAGCTGATGTGCCCAGGTATGCTCCCGCCATTTCTGTGAGGTCAGCAGCACATGATATACGGTCACATCATCTATGATCTGCGTGTCTTTAAGCTCCCATCTGTAGGTTTTATCGCCATTATTGAGGTACCTTTTTAAAGCAGTAGCCGGTGTAATCGCTGTTTGTGCCTGTGTAGTTATAAAGGTGAAAAAAGATAGAAAAAGGGTGACCGAGGCCACCCTGTAAAAAGCTGTTATCATTCGTTTGTGTTTGGTTAAAATTCACCTTTTATTTCCCATCCCCTGCGGTAGGTACGTCTGAGATACTTATTGGCTGCAGGATAATTGGGAAATTTCATATTCGCTGCATCCCACTGTAAAAGCTGGTCAGGAACGCGGATGGCTACTGTACCGAGCAGGATGGCTTCGGTCATTGGGCCTGATTGTGCAAAATGAGACTCTGTTTTTTCTCCACCCAGACAGGCATTTACATAATGGTGGTAGTGATTGCGCGCTTCTATTTTATTGACTTGCTTGTCTTTAAATTTGGCTTCGGGAAGCAATACAGGTTTTTCACCTCCATGCGGGATCAGCATTGCCCCTTCTGTTCCGATTAACATGGCGGATTCAACAGGGTATTCACCAGGGGTATATAATTTTCTGATTTCTTCAGGCGGGTAAAACTCGCCATCGAACCATTCCAGTGTTACTTTGTCTTTTTCAGTGTAGCTGTTGCCGGGAAATACCCAGGTCATGTGATCTCCCTGCGGCCAGGTATCCCCCTTGCGTGGAGCGGAGTTCTTCCAGGATTGCTGTACCTCTGCAATAACCGACAATGGGGCTTTCAAACCGATGCCTTTCCAGACTGCATCAAAAATATGACAGCCAATGTCACCGGACCATCCGGTTCCAAAGTCCTGCCAGGTACGCCATTTGGCAGGATGATAGGTATTTGCAGCAAAAGGGCGTAATGGCGCCGTGCCGGTCCACAGCTCCCAGTTCAGGTTTGCCGGAGCATCTTGATTTCCTTCAGGCCTTGGGCCTTCCATACGGACGCTTTCTATACCCGGACGGTTAGAACATAGGTATATATGTTTTATTTTACCAATCGCCCCGTCTTTTAACAGCTGAACTGCGGTACGGTCGCAGGAAGATGAAGCGATCTGGGTACCCAACTGTGTCATCACACCTGCTTTGACAGCAGCTTTGGTAAGCGAGCGCACTTCTGCTACGTCATGACATAGCGGTTTTTGGCAATAAACGTGTTTTCCATTTTTGATAGCCGTGTAGGCAACTGCAAAATGGTTATGATCGGGTACGGATACATTGACAGAATCAATGTTGTTAGCTTCTTTTTTGAGCAGTTCGCGCCAGTCGGTATAGGTACGTACGCCGGGAAGACCTTCGGCTGCTCTCTTTAGCGCATCGCTGTCTACATCACAAATAGCCACAATCTCTACATCAGGATGTGTTTTGAAGTTACCAAGGTCATAGGCACCCATCCCACCTACCCCAATACAAGCATGTCTGAGTTTTTTGCCCGGAATTTTCGCTGATGCCAGCGACTGCATTAAAAATGAGGGAACAATGGCCACTGCGGCAGCCGATTGAAGAAATTTCCTGCGGGAAACTGCTGAGTTGTGGTTCTCTTGGTTCATGAATGTTATATTTGGTTAAGACGGGCTTATGCCTTAACCAAATATAACAAAATACTTTATCTTGTATACACAAGTTAATATAAAAACAGCAGCTATTTTTTCTGCTGTGAAAGGAACGTCACCAGTGAGGCTAACTCATCGTAGGACAATGCATTGGCCAGTCCGGCCGGCATCATTGACTGGTCCATCTCCTTACGTGTCAGGATATCACCTGATTTGATGGTAAACACTTCACCGGCAATATTGCGCAGCACTACTTTAGCAGCAGTTTCTTCGGTGATGAAACCCATAACAGTCCTGTCTCCTTTGGCGGTGATCAGCACCGTAGCAAATCCCTGAGAAATGGAAGCGTTTGGTTTAAGGATAGATTCAGCAATCTGCTCACGGTTCATGATAGAGCCGATCTGCCCCATAAACGGCCCTTTCATTTTCTCTCCCTTGCTGATACTGTGACAGGCAACACATCCTTGTTTGGTAAACAGTGCTTTTCCTTTTACTGGATCACCCTGTAACTGGTTGATAGCCAACAATACATCTTCGATAGATGACTTACCTACCTGTCCTTTTTGGTTTTTGATCTTTTCCAGATCTACTTTAGGCTCATCATTTGAGGCAACAGCTTCTTCTGTGCCGAATGCAGCGATTTCCATTCTGTGACGGGCATTCAGGTCTTTTAAAAATTGTTTTCCAGCTGCGTCTGCTTTATCCCATTCTGCCAACAGGAATTTTTCAATTGCCGCTGAGCCTGCCCAGTTGACACCTTTATAATAAGGACCATGTGAATCTGGCCTGGTACCCCACCACCATGAGGCATCGTATGGTGCCTCTTCTTTATACAATCGTGATAAGGTAATTGAGATCTGTTTCTTAAGATTTTCATCTGTAGCTTTAGCGTAGCTGCTGATCAGTGCATCTACTGCTTTCTGATCATGCATATAACGTAAAGTCCAAAGTGCAAGACTGGAGTTTTCACCACTGATAGCACCTGTAACTTCATCTACTGCTTTAAGGTTGACCAATGCCTGCACAGCTAAATGCGGAAGGACAATGGCCGAGTTGGGTGTAGCATGAGGGCCTTCTACATCTTTGGCCGGGGCCACAAATGAAGCGGGAACTTTGGTCTGCAATAAAGCAGAAGCAGCTTCCTGGCGACCAAGACGGCCTAATCCAATAATGGCTGCTGCCTGAACACGTGGAGATGGATCTTTGAGCGCCTGTACAAGTAGATCAGTAGGAACACCGGTCAGGTTGCCTTTTCGATCGGTAAGTACTTTTAATGCAAATTCCCTTACCGCATCGTCCTTGCTCAGCGCGACCAATGGCTGAATCCCATCGGCTCCCGCAACTTGTGCATAGGTGAAGATACCTGCTACACGGGCGTAAAGGGGAAGTTTTACATCCTGCGCCACTTTTAAAGCAGCGGCTGCCGACTGTTTGGCAGGGCGCGTAATCAGCTCCTGAGAGGCACTAAGCCTGGCTACCGCACTGGCTGATTTAAGCAGTTCCGCTAATTGCTTAACAGAAGCTTTGGTTACATTAGGAAAAGCTTTGTAAGTCCAGTTGGCTGGCACCGCACGAACTACATATCCTTTGCTTGGACTGCCTGAATAGCCGGCACCGTCCCATGCTGAAAGGTAAAGCCTGCCGGATCCGTCAACATCAAGGTCGGTGATCTGAGGCAGTTTAATGAATTCTTCTTCTTTTTGTGTAAAGGTAGGCCCATCGGCTGTCACCCTGTGGATATACAGCATGCTCCTGCCCCAGTCTGCCATCATCGGAACATTGTTGTATTTCTCCGGCCAGTTTGGTTCAGACATATACAATGCGCCTGTACCAGAACCACCGCCCACATCAACCAGGGCTGGTAATATTTCGTCGGTAAAGTGCTGGAACAATACCGGGTAGCCATATTCTCCAGACTGGATAAAGTGTGAAAAGCGCACGTTCCATCCCCCACCATCATTGGTATTCTCTCTGGTAAAAACATTCATAAAAGGGTCGATCGCAACATCATAAACGTTACGGGTACCATGGGAGTATATTTCCATTTCCGTTCCGTCGGGACGTACACGTACAATACCACCACCCAGCATGGTCATTTTCTTTCCTGAGCGGTCAACCGCATTATGGAAACCAAAATCCCCTACAGAGATGTAAATCCAGCCATCTATGCCCAGCCTGATGCCATTGGTAGCGTGATCAGTACCACGTTCCTGGATGTATTTGGTATTGCTCAGGTTCTGAATAAGTGGTTTGGATGGGCCATCGGCTTTTCCATCGCCATCTTTGTCTTCAAAAACTACCAGGTCCATTCCGGTGGCTTTACCGTTTTCTTTAGAAAAAGTCGTGTACAATACAAAGACTTGATTGCCCTGGGCGATGATCCCACGTGGATTATCTACCGTAGCAAATTCGGTATGGCTGTCCATTTTGCCATCGTTGTCTTTGTCAGTCAGTTTCAGGATACGGCCTTTTCCAGGGTCTTTACCAAGAGAACCGATCATGTCCACACCCACATATACTTCACCGGTGGCGGCTACAGCCAGACAGGCAGGGCTTGGCGTAACATCGGGGCCGGCAAATGGCGTAATCACCAGTTCTGTAGGGTCAGCGGGGGCTTTGGGTTCGTCGAGAAAAACCTTTAGTCCGAAAAATATCATGATCGAGTAGATCAGGCTTAAAGAAAATTTTATCATTGGTACAGGATATTATTGTATGTGTGTTATTTAAGGGTTGTTATTGTTTTGGTATTCTTTTTTCTGCCATCAGGTTTTTAACTACTTCGGCTAGTTTTGCCGGGTCTTTGGCATATTTTTCCAGATTGATGATTTCGACTTTTCTGAAGTCTACTGGATGGCTTTCGCTTTGTAATGAAATGGTACCGCCTTTTATTAGCTCCCCTTCTTCAGCTCCGCCTACAGGATCTTTTTGGGGCCTGTCATACCGCAGGACTTCATCGCCATTTATGTAATGTACGATGGTGGAATCTCCCAGAACAAGTACTTCTACGCGTACCCATTGCTCACCATTGAAGGTTTTTGAACTGGATTCGATGCAATGGTTTTTTACCACTTTGCCATTTAAAACAAACTGGGTTCCAGGTGTACAAAGATTGGCAGTAGGGCGTTCACCATTGCCGGTCCCTCCCAATAACTGGACTTCTATTGAATTTGGGAAATCCTGTTTTTTTTCCATCGCAGCAGGGTCCTGACCATGTATCATAATACCACTGTTGCGGTAGGCCCATCCCGGACCACCTTTTACCTGGTCGCCTACGAAACGGTATTCTGCCGCGATAAGGTAATAAGAATAGGATTTTTTGTAAAACAGGTGCCCAAAAGTTTCGTCAAACTGGGTGTAACCATCATAACGGACCTGGATTTGTCCGTCTTTAACACGAAAAGTGTTCGCATAGTTATCATTCAGCTCGTGGTACCGTATTTTAGGCTGCCAGTCGTTGAGGTCTTTTCCATTGAAAAGTTGCTCCCATTTTGGATTAGGAGGAGAATTTTTAAATGAACTGCCCAGGAAAATAAGAGGCAAACCCAGAACAAAAACAGTTCTGAGTATAAATGAAGTAATGTTTTGTTTCATTATTGTGTGTATGAAGCTGCTTTTAAACGGTTCGGCAAACTTAAACGCAAGATAAATAAATTTTCAAAAGAAATGAACAGGCGCTTTAATTCTTAATGGGGCTTGCATTTGCGTTTTTTCCAAAAAAACATGTTGCAATCTTACAGTAAAAATTTCCAGCATGACTATTGCTTGCTGACTACATTTATCGGCCCCAATAAGCCAGATGAAATCAATGGTGAATCTTTCTTAAAATAATTCCAGGTCGTAAAGCTATATCGCGCCTTGGATGGGCGTGGTGTTTTATTTAAAAACCAATCTGGAAATTCTTTAAGCTACCAGCCAGCACCATGGTCAGCAGGCAGCCACTCCATATCCGATGGTTCCTGCTTCAGCGCTCCAGTGGTGGTATGACCAAACCTGTAAATGCTCCAGTTACCTTGCGGTAACTCGCATGACAGCTGACCATCGGCAAGCTATCCGTCCTTTATCTGAGTACTTGTCAGCTGCGGATGGGCGACCGACGAGGAACGGGCCAGCTGCGGCTCACAGTCGGGTTTTTCCGAACGTGGCCCGAACCTGAGCCGATGCTGGCCCGAAGGTCAGCCGAAGCTGAAAGGGTACCAGTCAAAGCACTGTCAAATCTGTCTTATACTGAATTGTCCTTACAAAAAGCGGATAGTTAAACGGTTAAATCCTTACAATTATAAAAAGATATACTGATATATCCTTACATCAAATTTTCATCATACAGATATGCCCTTACACTGTTTTTTTGGTATTGGCTAAATTCCTGGTTGTGTCTTTTGTCGGGTGTCATCATTTCACAGCTCATGTGGGGTCTTACGTTGTTATATTTTTCTATTGCCTTGCAGACCGGTCCCACCGCCTTGGAATAAGATTGGAATGTCTGATACAGGCCAAATTCTGTTTTTAAGATGCCATTTACCCTTTCGGCGACTGCATTATCATAT
>NZ_SJSL01000005.1 GCF_004331695.1 Pedobacter psychroterrae
ACCCTGATCAGCATTTGACGCAAGCGGGCTGCCCGACTCCCAAACCTCGGCCTGGCTGATGTACTTTTTGTACCAGTTCACGAAATAGCGAACTACTTCGCCGCTGCTAAGCCCATACTTACGGCCAAGCTGCGCCTGGCTCAGTTTGCCTTCAAGGTATTCCCGGGCAACGGCAATTTTAAAAGAATCCTCATAGGTAACAAATGTCCCTGTCTGTGTCCCTTTTCTCGGTTTTTCCATAGTAATATAAAGTTAAATGGTTAGTCCGAATTTGGTAAGGCAATTTTAGGAATAGACAAACCAACCTAAAAACTATTACCCATTTCAAACATTGGCAGGTACATGGAGATCAAGATAAATCCTACTACCAGCCCCAGAAATATGATAATCAGCGGTTCGATCAACTTGCTTACTGTACTAGTTTGATGCTCTACTTCCTTTACATACTGATCAGCTATGTTCTCAAAAAAGTAATCCAGCTTATTGATCTCCTCTCCCACTTTTACCAGCTGGATCATTTTAGGCGGATAGATAGAAAACTCCTGCAAGCTCAGGTGCAGCGATTTCCCCGCCATAATCTCCAGTTCCACTTTTTTAAGGGACTGCTCAACAGGATAAAACCCGATGGTATGTCTCGACATGGCTATCGCCCTTAGCAAAGGGATCTTAGTGCTGATCAATAAGCGCATGGTATTGCAAAACCTGGCCAGATATATCTTGGTGACCAATTCGCCAATCAACGGAATCTTCAAGACGAGGCGACTGGATAAATCTCTGAACCTATGTTTATTCCGGTTGGCGTAAAGGAAAGAAATAAGCAGGCCTAAGACCAGCACTCCGGGTAAAAACAGCGCGCCCATCAGCTTCGAACTTCTGATCACCATATCTGTCATCCATGGAAGTTTACCTCCAAAGCGTTTAAATACATCGCTGAACATGGGCACGACAAACCGCAGCATAAAGAATACCGCAGCTGCAGAGGTACACAAGACAATGGCAGGATAAGTCAGCGCAGCAACTATTTTCCTACGCTGCTCTACTTTCCGCTTGTAATATACAGCCAGGTCCTTCAGTACTTCGGCCAGGTTACCAGTCTCCTCACCTATCTCGATACTGAAAAAATCATAGTCAGAAAATTTGCCGGTACCTTTTACAGCCCGGGCCAGCGACTCACCATTAATCACTTTCTCTTTAATTTCTTTATATATTCCAAGGTGCTTGTCCTTCAGGCTTTCCAGTGTCACCAGATCCAGACTATTTTTAAGATCAATCCCCGATTGCAGCAAGGTGCTTAGCTCAAAAAAGAAATGGTCTTTTTTCTGATCATTCAAATGACTCCCTCCAAAAGTAAGGTCTTTAGTAAACAATTCTTTCAATTTAGACCACCTATAGTGCTGATTATCAACTGGTATATGATTACTTGTTTTCTTATGTTGCCTGCGAAATTCAGCGATGTTTACTTGTTCCATAATGTGTCTGTATAATTAAATAAATCTTCGGCTGAATAACTTTTGGTTACGCTGATCAATATCGGAGAGCCTTCAAATTCAAACCTAAACACCATCTGGTCTACAATACTGTTTGAAACTTCCCTACCCTCAAAGAAAGTAATGAGCGCCAGGTTTTTCATTTTGAAAGTATCCGGCAGATTATCTTTCTGCCGGATCAGAAAGTCAGGATATACCAGATAGCGTGATCCTGAAGAATCAGAAAGGCCGTTAAATCTTATTTGGTCGCCAGAACTTGAGACCACTGACGCACTGCCCAGGTCTTCATCAAACAGCTTTCTGAGCAATTGCACATCAGCATGGGAAATAGTTTTAGCATGATAATCACGGTAAATTTTGCTAAAAAGTGTAAATGCAGTATAGGCCATGCCCACCACAATTCCTGCCAGCATCATTGCCAACACAATTTCAAATAGCGTAAATGATTTAATCCTCCCCTGCTTCATACGCTGACACCCATTTTAAATGCCGGGTCAAAACCTGGCCCTTTTCATCCGTACCCGTCATTTTCATTAATAGCATTCCGGGAAAACGCTCATCCACTACATAGCTCAGTTCAAAAACACTTTTCTGCCTGACCAATCTGGCTGGCTCTGTATTTCTTGCGGTACTTAGGCTATCCATTAAAAATCGTGCTTCAGCATCTGCACGCAATTGCCCGTTATTGACCCCTGTGGTCAAAACCTTCGTATAAATCACCATTCCCGCAGAAAAACTGATCATCAGGATCAGCAATGCAATGATGGTTTCAACGATAGTTGCGGACTTCAGTTTGATGTCTTTTATTCTAACCTGCATAACACTTTCCCTTTATTACTTTCGGCATTCAACAACACGGAACTTAAATAATACTTTGACAATGCTTTTTTGTCCAAACGCACATCTATCAGGTAATTTTCATAAATGGCAGCCCCTACATTGGCTATCAGCCGTATGGCAGAGACGGATCCATGTATAACTGCTTTTTTATTCAAGCCTACATACCCCTGACACCAGATTTCTCCTTTAATCAATGTCCTTTCGCCTATTGATATGATTGGCATTAGTAAAGACCGTTCTCCCTCATACGCAAATAGTTGACCCGATATCCTTACATCTTTCCCTACTTTTATAAGCGCCTGAAATTTGGCGCTGTCATTTTTTATCAGCACCAATGCTGAGGGGTAGGTAAGTTGAGTTGAGTCACCCAATAAGATAGAATCAGTTGCAAATACCTGCAAATTTCCCCTGAACTTTTTTCCGATCCTCACTTCAGGTGCCATGAGGATCACTTTATCAAGCAATGAACCTTCAGCGACTACAATTAAACTGTCAGAGGAAATAATCACATTACCCTTTGCACTAAACCCGTTTGGAAGCAGCACTTCCTTAGGGAAATGGAACCTGGCAGGCTTATGAGTAAAAGAATTTCTAATAGAATCAGGCAATTGCGCGGTACTATCTATCGCTAAATCACTTAAGTCACTGATCCTTCCTATCAGCTCCATATCCGGTTTCGGCAGGTTTCTACCGCTCGATTTGATACTTCCATACACCAGTGTCTTGTCTTTGTAACCGTATGATTCTACATAACCTGCTTTAATGCCGGACTTGGGCAGATAGGCTGTTCCCTTAATCATGCTTTCGCCCGTAATGGACATGGGCCTGTCCTCATCCGTCAAATACAGAACTTTTAAAGTGTCTGTCGGCATAGCTCCAATCATAAAAGCTGTACCCACGCTATCCTGCTGAATCCAGCTTTTCACCACTCCTATTTCATAAATCCCCCAGCTTCGCTTTTCCAACAGCACACTGTCCCTGTCCTGACCAAACAGGCTGATCCGCATAGAAGTATCTGTTTTAAATTCTTTTTGCAATACCATTAGTGTTCCGGATGCTACATTTTCTTTAAGCACCCTCAGCCTGTTCTGCTTGCGCTCAAACATTTTGTAGGTAAACCCAATCATGAGTAAGGCTCCGCAGATCAATACAATAAGAATTGAAATGATTAAGGAAATGTACAATGCAGATGAGCGGATCATTTTTTCTTAAATTTTAAAAACCTTTTAAATTTCCGATAGAACCCCACCGTATCTGTTTTCTGTTGTTTCAGGATGCCTTTTCTATATTTCATGGTATCCACAGGCCGGCCTGAGCTATCGAACTGCATAAACAGCCCATCCAGTAAGCCATTTTTATACATCTTGCGCTGCATTAAATTTCCATCGCCATACCAGCTCAGCCAGCTGCCCGTTTTTAATCCATGATCTAACTGCCCTGCGACCAGCAACCTTTTACTTCCTGAATGATAGGATTTGAAATTACCATGAAGCAGTTTACCCGAATAGGCACCCTGGGAACTATTGATCCTGCCATTCTCAAACCAGAAATAGGTATGCCTGAGATCGATGCTGATCTTTCCTTCCATCAATTCCGCTTTGATAACAGTATCGGCCACCTGCACCATCACACGGTTCTTAATCAGATCGATTTGCTTTAGCTCCATTGGCTTGCAAGCGACCAACCAGCTTAAACCCAGTAGTAGTATTATTTTCCCCTTCATCTTATTCCGCTTTAATTGTGATCATTTTGCCTTTAAACCGCATCATTATGGCCTGCTTTTGTATCGCTGTCAAGGTCACACCGCCAATGGTATCCCCTTTTTTCATCATTTTTTCCTTACCATTATAACTGATAATGGCTACACTGTTCTTTTCTCTCCCGTCCCTTACATAACCTAAGTATTTCATTTGCCCTGCAGGATTTATTTCAGGCGGCACTGGCAAACTTGTCAGCGGCACTTTTCTGCTGTTAATATTCGAAGTGTCTTTTTTTATAGCAGGTGTTCCGGTAAAAGGATCCTGGTAATTCATCAGCAATTTGAAGGTATCAGGATACAATTTCGGGACGTCGGTTTTTCGCGAGGGCAAAACGCTTGCCCTATACATCACATCATTATCCTTATCGCTTACAGACAAGAAAACTCTGAAAAGAATGACACCCCAAATTCCCAATACTGAAAAAACCAGCAAATAAACAATTGATTTAGACTTCATGGATTTCTCCTTTCCGGTAGCGCCAAAAGCTGGATCTTTAAAGTCGTTTGCAATGCCCTTGGATTCCGGTTGTAACTCAGCCCTCCAACCAGCCCTATATTCCTAATCGTATCCAGTGCATGCTGCAGAGCAAGCAAACTGTGAAAATCTCCGTTGAACACCACTTCTTGTCTCAGCACAGTCTGCTGTTCGCTTTCCATACGGCTCAATTCCGGAAATGCGGCTACCGAACAGTTAAATTGCTGGGAGAGCTTTGCACATTGGTTCCACAGGTCATTTTTCCATAGCAGTGTATCAACCAGAAAGCGCCTGTATAAACTACTGACGGCCGCTTCACGGCTAACTGAATAAGCCGGACTAATGCTCAAACTCCCGGCGCTATTTTCCTGTTTCAGCCCTGAATATCTTCGGTAATTTTCCATGCCGGGTTTAAAACAGCACTGATAAGCCGCAAAGCCGATCACTAAACCCAGAGGCAGCATTACTTTAGATAAAAGAAGATAATTGATTTCCTTAACCTTCATAATCCTTTAAAACTATGTAAATGGTGAAATTCCCCATCCCGCTCTCCTTGTTTAATTCATACTGACCAATGGCACATGCAGCTACAAAGCTTTTAGACCTGATCTCAAACAACCAGTTGTTTAGCGTGGCAGCCTGGTCGCAAACTCCACTCACCACAATCTTGTTTACTTCATAGATTTCTGTAGATGCAGCACCTTGTATTTTTGTCGGTTTTAGCGGATTGATGTTTAATTGCCGCAGCGTAATTGCAGCAGGTTTGCTGACCATCAGCTGATCAGTAAGCCAGGCTAAGGGATATCCCCCTGCCCAGCCGGTATGGATGATAAGCACCGCTTTCTGCATCACATCAGCCTCCATTTCCTGATATTTCTTAATTTCCATCCCAGTCGCGTTTCTTTTAAGAGCAAGTTGGTCGGCCTTTCCATCAAAATAACCCGACAACAGGAAACTAATGACCAGCAAGGCAAAGAGTGTGCTTCCAAAAACAACTGCTACCCCAAGTACCCTAGCCTTTGCAAACATTTGCCGGCGGTTATGGGCAAAGTTCACCTCCTGCACTTCAACTATTTCCTGGTTCAGTAGCACCTGAAAGGCAGCTTTGTAAGCAGAATCATCATCCAGTTCGCCTAAACTAAGTGCGACAACCTGAAAGCCCAGATCATTCAGTTCTGATAGTATTTGATCAGCTACTTTCCTGCGGATCAGAGAAACCATCGCCTGCTGCGCTGTGCTATACAGCTGAAAGTAAAATTCATCCGGATTGGCATTTGGCATCACCAGTTGAACCACTTGCTTATCCATCACCAGCACATTCTTAACCTCTTTCGTTAAGACACCCTTTCCAGTCAGGCATATCGCTACGGGTCCTGGCTTAAAGTGTTTGGCAAAATGGGCTATATTTTTAAGATCTTCCTTTTTACTGGTTACGGAAAGCAGATCTCCCGACAGCCTCAGGGTACAGGCGTTGATGTGATCAACACCCTCCTTTCCTAACCTGAGTTCAACACCAATAAGTGCCTGTAGTTCAAACCGTTCCTTAATCCGCTGCAGCATTACTGATAAATTATGGTTGGTTTAATAAACACAAGCGTCACCACCTTGCTTTTGGTTCTTTCCCTGCTACTGAACAGCCATTTGATAACCGGAATGCGGGAAAGGAAAGGCACGCCGCTTCCGGTTTCGCTTCTTTCTGTACGTTCCATTCCGCCAAGTACGATCATGTCTTCATTATGTGCCCTGATGATCGATTCAAACTTGCTGGTAGAAGTTGGAGGAGGCGCATTGGCAGGTGGGATGCCAATAAAATCAGAGATCTCTACCATGATCTTCAGCGTCACCTGATCGTCCCCGGATACCAGCGGGGTGATACCGATAGCTAGATTGGCCTCTACCTTGTTAAATTGCTCCGTAAATACCGTTTGCGTGTTTACAGAAGAGAACACATTCTGTGTCTTGGTCACATAGTAGCGGGTAGTGCCGATGCTCAGGTTTGCCGTATGGCCATTTAAAGTGGCCAGTTTGGGCACCTGCCTGATCTCAGCATTTTCAGTGCCTTCAAGTGCGTTCAACTTTACATAAAAATTTGGCGTTACCTTGCCGATATTGAATACGCTGTTGCTGCCCAGTTTGCCCAGCAGGTCATTAATGGTACTGGCTCCAAGGGTCATGTCTACACCTGAAAATAACTGACCACGGGTTTTCACTACAGAATCTGCCACCCCTGCTGAAATACCGGTTTTTGTTGTGTGTCCTTTTCGTACGTCCAGGAGCGTTACCTCGATGAGCACCATTGGCACCAGCTTATCCAGCTCTTTGATATACGCCTCCACTTCTGCGATCTGCGGGGATGAGCCCGACAACAACAGTGTATTCTGCTCTTTAAACTCCTTGATCTCAATACCCTTTTTCAGCTCAGTCGGGATCATCATCATAATGGTATCAATGGCACGGTATTGCAGTTGCAGCACTTTATTTCTGCGCAGTCCTTCCAGCTTGCGGTCGCCGATCAAATAGATCCCATTTTCTACTTTATAAGTATAATCTGTACCATTAAACATCGCGGTCAGGAAATGGTCAAAACTCATGTTATTTACTTTGGTGCTGATATTGCCTTTCAGTTCAGAATACAGAAAATAATTAGCACCGGTTTCGTTAGCTGCTGATTTTACCAGGTCGATAATGGGCGTATTCAACGCATCGATGGTCAGCAGTTTGCCTTTTTTATCTACATTAAAACTGGAAGGAGCAGCTCCGGTCTGGGAGGGTTTCATCTGCTTTCTTACGTCTGTATTTTTATCTGCGTTGATGTATAATTCCTCCCCCTCCGCCAGCGGCTGGAAGATAAAGACCTGATCGCTGGTCTTTTCCAACTTCAGGTCATTTGCAAAAGCCAGTTTCTCCAATGCAGTTTCAAAAGGTGCATCGGTAAAAAACCCGCTTAGCAGTTTGGTTTTTAAAGAAAACGGGACAACGATGTTTTTGCCCGATAAGCGGCTGATTTTCCGGGCCACATGTACCAGACTGTCGCTGTTCAATTCCATAGACAGCGTACCAGATGCGCCATACTTTACCGCAATATCTTTGGGTACATACACAGGGTTTACTATCGGCGGACTGTATTGTGCTACGGTAATGATAGATCCGATCACATTGATTTCCAGGTCATAGCTTTTTGCCAGAAACAGCAATACGTTGAGTGCATTTTCATTGGTTACATTGCTGCTTATTTTAATACTGAGCATCGGATCTACGTTGATATTGAGCTGATTGGCCTGTGCCAGGGCCCTTAAGAACTCCTGGATTGACACACCCGAAAGGCCGACCTCTACCTTTTGTTTCAGCCCAGGCACCGAAGCGGATAGTCCAACGAGTTTTTTCTCCAGCAAGTCTATGCGTTCTTCCTTTGTTTGCTGGGCCAGTGCAGGCAGGGAATGCAATTGCAATCCGAATGCGAGAAATAAAATTATATAGAGCGTCCTGGTCATATCAGTTAAGTAATAAGGGATAAATTTCTTCAATCGAAGTGTCACCGGCGGCAAACAGGTCAAAAGCATTGGCACTTAGACTTCCTATGCCTTTTTGTTTGAGTAACATTTCCGCGTTCCCGTCTCCCGACTTCACTAAGGCTGATAGCTCCCTGTCCAGCGGAATAACCTCATATACCGCTTTTCTGCCTTTATATCCAGTGAAATAACATCGGTCGCAACCCTGCAACACATAATGAGTCCTGACTTCGTAATAGGGTTTAAAACTTTGCGGATAGCGTTTTTCATCCATTGGCTCTGCAGTTTTGCAGTGCGGACAAAGCAAGCGTACCAACCGCTGCGCTACAGAAGTATTAAGGGTATTCGCCACCAAAAAAGCCGGAATGCCCATATCAATTAATCTTGAGATCGTGCCCCAAGCAGAATTAGTATGGATGGTCGATAATACCAGATGCCCGGTCAGGGCAGCCCTCATGGCCATATTTGCTGTCTCCGGATCACGGATTTCACCCACCATGATCACATCCGGATCCTGCCGTAAAAAAGTCCGCAGGGCAGACGCGAAGCTCAGTCCGATACTTTCCTTTAACTGCACCTGATTGATCCCTTCAAGGGTGTATTCAATCGGGTCTTCTATCGTCAGGATGTTCCTGGTGTTTTTATTGAGTAGCTTTAAAGTAGCGTACAGTGTAGTTGTCTTACCGGAACCGGTAGGCCCGCTGATTAGGACAATGCCATTAGGCCGCTTTACCCCCTCCAGGTAATTATGCAGATCCCTTTCTGAAAGGCCAAGTTTAAACAGGTCAATGTTAGTAGCATCATTGTTTAGCAAGCGCAGCACAACCTTTTCTCCATGGAGGGTGGGTAAAACAGACACACGGATATCAAACTGTTCCGCGCCATTTTTAAAGGTGATCCTTCCATCCTGTGGCAACCTTTTTTCTGCGATATCCAAATTAGCCAGTATTTTGATCCTGTTGATGATTGCCGGATATTCCAGCCGGCTGAGCAGATACCTTTCGATCAGCATGCCATCTATGCGGATCCTGACCCTACACTTTTCCTCATAAGCTTCAATATGGATGTCACTGCTCTTAAGCTTCCTAGCTTCAGAGATCAGTTTATGTAAAAAATCGTCAGAAGAAGGCTCATGGTCCAGGTTTTCAATTCCTGCGGCCTTTTGTTCCTTCAGGTAGTGTTGCTGTAACAGCTTAGAAACTACTTCAGGGGCTGTTGGCTCCAGGCTCACGTTTTTGCCCAGCAGTATTTCCAGTTCATCGCCAAGTGTTTCTGTATCGGCCTCCAGGTCACAATACAGTTCAAGCAGGTCATTTTTATAAGTAACTGGAATAACCCTGTAATGCCAGGCCTGTTCTGTACTAATCTCATGTAAAACGGCTGTATCTTTCATAAGAGGTAGTTTTCAAACCATTGTACATTGTTGATTTTTACATCAAATAGTGAAGCACTTAGGATACAAGCGAATAGCAACATTCCCTGCATTCCTGCTAACGGTATGGTGTAATTCTTTGGCTTGGCCAACAGCATGTATGTCCCTGTCGCGATGGCTATGAATACCAGACTTGACAGGTAAAACACAAAGAAATTAACAGGTGAAAAATAGAGGCTCAGGCACAACAGCATCAATAGATCTCCCCATCCGATATGGGATTTAAGCAGGTTTGTAAACCTGTGGTTTTTGAGGCTGATAAATAAAGTAGCCAGGCCGAAGTTTATCAGGAGTAAGCCAATGTTTATAAAAGCTTCTGTAATATTGAAATCTTTATTACCGAGTAGCATGAGGACTGCCAGCAAGGGGAAGGCATACCAGGAAATAGCACGGCACCTGAAGTCTTGCAGGGCCATTACCATTAAAATAAGCAAAATGGAAAGCTGGATGAATAGCTGCATCATCGCCTTAATCAGGTTGTGTTTCGCGAAGGTTCTTTTCCTGGTCGATCTCCCAAACGTTAAAAGTTCCGTTTCCATTAAAATCTACGGCAGCCGTGGCCCGCACTACAAAGTTTGTAGCCGTAGCACTTACTACTTCCAGTTGATAATTGGCTTTGCCATCTGCACCGTCGGTCGTCAGTTTTTCCTGCGTAAAGCCTATTTCTTCGAGGTTACTGGAATATCTGGAATGTTCGTAGAAGTAAGCTTTTTGGAGTTGATGGGCATGTTCGAGTTGCATTTTGGCCTCTGTGGTTTTGGCTTTAGTAATCAGCGGCATGAGGTTGGGTAGCGCCAATAGCACAAGTATGCCAATGATGACGAGCACAACCAGGATCTCTGTGAGCGTATAGGCAGATAGTTTAGTTTTCATTTCGCCCCTCCTCATCCAGCATGTGCTTGATTGCATTGATGATCTCTGCTTTCCTGTTGTCTTCGAAACCGATCTTCACAATCCCTTCTTTAGTGTAGACATAGGATTTTCTATCTCGATTGTATTCAATCGGTGCATCCAAAATTTCTCTCATACATCTGATGATCTTTTTTACCAGACTCGGTGAGATGTCAAATCGTCTGGCCAGGTCGGCCGGTGAACCTGTTGCCTTTCTTTTGATGAGTGCGTTAAAGGCGATCACTCTTTTAAATTGCTCTTCCATTTGATGACGCTTATTTTATACATATGTATAAAATAAGCGCTTGAAAAGATATTTTTTCCGCAAACAGAAGTTTTTATTGCGTGAACATAGAGATTTCTTGCGCAAGATTTTAAAGCTCTACTGGCTATCTTGTTTAAATTGGTTATAAATAATACTAACTTATATCTAGTTCCTATGACGCTTAAATCTATTATGATTGTAAAAGACAGTTCCTTAGCTGAAAATCTATCCAAAAAAATTAAAATCAACAACTCAATTGAATTATTGGCATTAACACATAAGCCAATGGAGATGATCTCAAGGCATCATTCCACCATCGATGTCGTATTTTTTGAAGTAAATGACGATGGGGTTTCCAATCTGGAGAAAATACTACAGCTCTCCAAACAGTTTAAATCGATTGTGCTGATCTTCGAAAGCCAGAACCATTTGATGAAGACCCACGATCTATCTGACATAGAGTTCTTATTTCATCCGATTTTCACATGGCAGTTTGATTTAATAATTCAGAAGATAACTAAAAAAATTCCTTCAATTAATCTGAACAAATTCATGACTAAAGGGGATTTTATGATTATGGATATCGCTAAAAAAAAAATTATCCGCTGTTTTTACGAAGAAGTCACTGTTATTGAAATTGCAGACAAATCTTTGACGATACATTCTGCTAACCAGCGACCAATAGAATCTAACTTACCCCTTAATAAAATTCAGGCATTGCTCGAACCTGTTGGCCTATTTTTCAGGGTTCATAAATCATTCATTATTTCAAGAGATTACATAGATAGTATTGCAGGAGATTTCATTAAGATGAATCATTATGGCAAATCGATTAAAATGGGACCCCATTATCGTAAAGATTTTGATAAATATTTGGCGACTATATTGTTTAAGTGATTGATATATATTTAGGGGATTTCATCCGTCGATAGTTTCAGCAGTATAGAAAAGTAAAGCTTACAAGACTTGTTATTTTATAAATATAAAACTTGGTGAGCTTTTACACCTTAACATTGAATAGTAAGCAATAGTTTTCATTTCACTACTAAACAAGATATAGAAACCGATATCTTATCTGGAAAAAATTATGTTGAAATGTGTCCTAACATTATAATTCAGATCACATTTCAACATAATAACTTACCCATTACCAAAAAAATGGTAATAACACGATCCAGTTATTTACAACCAAAATCAGCTTTCCCTAATGGGATTTTCTTGCCTTGTGCTAACAAGAATACTGTGTCACTTCCTTTTAGTTTATATATCTGCTGACTAACTTCTATTTTATCATATAAACCGGTTTTCTCCATAACTAGATTAAGAGTCAGAACAGAATCTCTCGAATCAAGTATTTTTATGATTGGATAAGAATGCTGCGAAACATCGACATACTTGTCTTTCACGACCCCGATATATTGATTGCCGATAAACTCTTGATCTAATATACAATCAGTATCCGATAAATTAGGGAGCAGCAGTTTAACGAGAAGAAAAAAAACTACTATAAACCCTAAACTTAATAACAAATATTTCATCCTTCTAAAAATTTGGTCGTAATAAACCGACCATATAAAAAACTAATGGAATGGGTGATGTATAAGTTTTCGTCAATGTATACCCACCTGTATATTTGACACCTGCTCCAACGCCTACCCCATATATTGCATAAGTTGGTTTAGTGATATCATCTGCTGAATAACTTCCGGACACAGGACCGATCCCGCCCGCAACTGTCTCTCCATAGCCGCTTAAGTTGAATTGACCAGTATTAGAGGATCCAGCTAGCAACTGCCCCGAAATGGATGCATTAAAGTATAGTGGATTTTTAGGAACACCAATAGAAAGGTAAGGCGTCTTAAACGGCCCTTTTCCGAACGCTCCTACTGATAATTCCAGCCCTTGGTAAAACAAACCTAATCCAGCAGACAACGACACTCCACTTCCTCCAACTTTTTTGTTCTCTTTAATCGTATTCTTGATTTCCATCTTTTTTTCTGCAATTTTCTTTGGGTTTTTCTTCTTTTTCTCTTCATCTCCTGGTCCATCGGAGCGCTTCCCTATATTAATCCCTAACTCCATATCCATATTTTTTGCATAATTATTAAATGACTGAGGAGCCATACCATCGGGATCAGTAAACCTCATTGGATTATTGAACGCATAATTATAAGGAGAATGTCTCCTCATCATTTCCGCCAACGGATCCACCACATTCCACCTTCCAATTACCGGATCATAGAACCTTGCGCCGTAATCAAAAACATCAGCTAACGCTGTTTGCAACTCCTTGCCATTATAAAGATAATTGTTTTTATCACCAGATACAAATTTTGCCCTGCTTAATCCAAATGCATAAAACTCATCTTCCTGTATCAACCTTGCAGTTCCCGAGTTGTCATCAAAAGACACTCTTGCATTGCCAAGGTGGTCTTTCAGGCTGTACTCGTATTTATAAACCCCTGTGCTGCTATTTCTAACCGCCCGACCTTCGTCTGTAGACATAAAATCAAGCACATTATTTTTATAATGCACCCCGCTGATATATTCCACGGTTAGTGATCCCTGAACGGATTTTAGTTTGTTGCCTCCTGCATCATAAGTATAAGTTGCTCCAATACCTCCAGTCACTGTAGCAGGCAGATTCAAATGGTTATAGGTCATGCCTACACTTCTCATCCCATCTGTCTTGGCATTACCGTTTTCACGTAAGCGAAACTTCCCGCCATTAACCCTGAAACACTGCTCAGCTGGTTGCTATTTCCGCTGCTAGCATAGGTATAGCTGATTGGCGTACTGCTTGAAAGCCCGCGGCGTAGGGAAGTAATGTTACCATTCTTGTCATAAACAAGGGTTTCATTTAGCTCACTGGCGGTGCTGTAAGTACTTTGCAGCAAACGATTAATATTATCATAGCCATAGGTAAACCACTTATTCCCACTGGTGGGCGCAGTATACTCAAATTCTGAAATGTTACCATTGTACTGACTTACACCTCCCCTTGTAGGAACATCATACCTCAGTTCGAAGCTCAGTAAAGGTGCGCTCGCAGTCCTTAGCCAGCCACGTTCGTTGTATGAGTAGGTAACAGTCTGAAGAAATGTTGAACCACTGTTGGTAGAGTGCAGCTTTTTCTTGTAAGGCTGACCAAGATCATCATATTCCAAACGCGAAAGCAAGGTTCTTGTGCCGGTATTCATTGTTTGCCAGGTATCTATTTTGCGGCCACGGTGGTCGTAAGTATATTCAGTCAAGGATTTAAGCGTCTCGGTTCCGCCTACTTTATGGCTCCTGTTGCTGGTCAGCACAGCGCCTGTGAAATCATAGGTATTGCTTACCTCGTCGTAATTACCTGCAACCACCAATCCGCCTTTATAGTGCTGTTTAAAGCTGCGCACTACCCTTCCTTCGGCATCATAATAATTAACGCCCCAGAGCATATCTGAAACTGTTCCAACCACTGCAGTTTTACTGCCTGTAAGCTGTCCCCTGGTCATACCGCTGGCATCTGAACCTGCGTAAGGGTAAGGGTTGCCGCCAGGAAAGTTGTAATCATCATAGTAACTGATGCTCAAAGTAGTTCCCCAGCTGGTTGGATACGAAACATTTGTGTATCCATTGCCTGTGGTAATCCTGCTCTCCCCAGAGGAAAGTTATGAAACAAATTGCCGCATGAGTTTAAAAGAAAAAGAATCAAAAAAAGGTATTGAAATATGAAAAACTCAGAAGGGAGTTTCCCACATTCAATACCTCGAACAACAATAATAATTAATATTGTAAGAATCTTGTCCTAACAACAGGGAGTGCTGTATGGACAACTAAAAAATACAAAGACTTAAGATATATTTAAATTCTAGGAAAATTTAAATTAGCTAATTATCATTAGATATTTATTTGATTTTGTAATTTATCTAAAGTACATTTTGCTCTTTTAAGCAACTCCTTTTCATTAATATTTAATTTGTTAGTCCCATCACGTAACTCATCAGGAACGTAATCGTCTACATCAAGGAAAAAGGTGTCAAGAATTTGGCTAATTGAATTTTCAAAAGAACCTGACATCCAATATGGATCATTTCTTCTAGTAGCAAGAAAGTTCTTTTCAAAAAATTCAGTTGTTATTTCCTTGGAAACAAATAACAAAATGAGATTAAGGTACTTTTGTAAATGGATTCCGTCTAAATATTTTTGTTGATCTACCATAAGAATTGTTTTGTTAAAATTCCGTTAGTTTGAGTGGGACTTAATGTAGCACCACTTATAAATTTCCCTGAAGGAGAAGCAATTACATTTAATCCTGTTTCAGCATTTAAGTAAAATGTAACTGGATTTTCAGCATTCCTGTACGTACCTTGAATCATTGTGGTTCCTGATGCATTAATATGTTTATTTATCTCTGAACTAAATTTCCCAGCGTTAACCTTATTATAATTTCCTATCACTCCAAAATCTTCAGCATGTTTAAATTTAGCCTGTAATTGTTTGGCAGTAAAATTTAAAATACTACTACTTTCTCCAACTAATGTTTGGGTTGCTGCTATTTTTGGAAGTCCTCCCAACGTTCCCTCAACTCCGCCCATAGCGAGCCCCATTGCAGCCTGTGCTGTTGAACCGAACTCTAGTATACCTCCGGCAGCTTTTACATCTGCTTTTTGATCATTTAGCTTGTCATTGATGTCTCGAATTCTTTTGGGAACATTTTTTACATAATCCGGATCTTCTTTGTGAACCTGATTAGCTGCCTTATCCATCATTCCATCTGCATAGGTTTTCAATCCAAAAACGGACTTTACTTTGTATTTCGCTTCTTGATACAAAGCAGAAAAGTACGAGCTTGGTGGCCATGGCCACATACCATCAGGGTCCACAAAGCTAATCGGATTATTAAATGCGTAAGTGTATGGCGACCATCTTCTTCCTTTCTCCGCTAACGGATCCACCACATTCCACCTTCCAATCACCGGATCGTAGAACCTTGCCCCGTAATCATAAACATCAGCTAACGCCGTTTGCAACTCCTTGCCATTATAAAGATAATTGTTTTTATCACCAGATACAAATTTTGCCCTGCTTAATCCAAATGCATAAAACTCATCTTCCTGGATCAGCCTTGCTGTACCTGCATTGTCATCGAACGATACCCTTGTATTGCCAAGGTGATCTTTAAGGCTGTACTCGTATTTATAAACCCCTGTGCCACTATTTCTAACCGCACGGCCTTCATCTGTCGACATAAAATCAAGTACATTATTTTTATAATGTACCCCGCTGATATATTCCATTGTAAGTGAACCCTGAACGGACTTTAACTTGTTGCCGCCTGCATCATAAGTATAAGTTGCACCAATACCTCCGGTTACAGTAGCTGGCAGATTCAAATGATTATAAGTCATGCCTACGCTTCTCATCCCATCTGTCTTGGCATTACCATTTTCATCGTAAGCGAAACTTCCCGCCAATAATCCTGAAACACTGCTCAGCTGGTTGCTGTTTCCGCTGCTCGCATAGGTATAGCTGATTGGTGTACTGCTGGAAAGACCGCGCTGTAATGAAGTAATGTTACCATTCTTGTCATAAACAAGGGTTTCATTTAGCTCACTGGCGGTGCTGTAAGTACTTTGCAGCAAACGGTTAATGTTATCATAACCATAAGTAAACCATTTATTCCCACTGGTAGGCGCGGTGTACTCAAATTCTGAAATGTTACCATTGTACTGACTTACACCTCCCCTTGTAGGAACATCATACCGCAGTTCGAAGCTCAGCAGTGGTGCGCTTGCTGTCCTTAGCCAGCCACGCTCGTTGTAGGCATAAGTGACAGTCTGAAGAAATGTAGAACCGCTGTTGGTAGAGTGCAGCTTCTTTTTATAAGGCTGGCCAAGATCATCATATTCCAATCTAGAAAGTAAGGTCCTTGTGCCGGTATTCATTGTTTGCCAGGTATCTATTTTGCGGCCACGCTGATCATAGGTATACTCGGTCAAAGATTTAAGGGTCTCCGTTCCGCCTACTTTATGACTCCTGTTACTGGTAAGCACAGCACCAGTGAAATCATAGGTATTGCTTACCTCGTCGTAATTACTTGCAATCACCGACCCACCTTTGTAGTGCTGCTTAAAGCTGCGCACTACCCTGCCGTCCGCATCATAGTAATTAACACCCCAGAGCATATCTGAAACTGTTCCAACCACTGCCGTTTTACTACCTGTTAGCTGCCCTCTGGTCATACCACTGGCATCTGAACCAGCGTATGGGTAAGGATTGCCACCAGGAAAGTTATAGTCATCATAGTAACTTATGCTCAAAGTAGTCCCCCAGCTGGTTGGATATGAAACATTGGTGTATCCATTACCTGTGGTGATCCTGCTCTCCCACTCTCCGCTTTGTCCGTCAACACTGCTCTGTATGGTACTTCTGTTATTTCCACCAGGTACATGGGTACTGCTAAAGATCCCAGTGATCACCGTCCTGCCTGAGGCATCATACTTGATGACATTCCACTGTTGATAGGGAGTTTTCATCCGCTGAAGACTATCCTGGCTCATTACCACCTGGTTTAGTTTATTGTAAACCATGTATTCCCAGCCCTTGCCCGGAACTTTCTTTGCAATCATGCGCTGCCTGTCATCGTAATGGTACTGATAGCATAAATTGTCCAAAACTGTTTGACTTGGTACACCACTCGCATCTGGTTCTGCTTTTGGTGGAAGCACAAAACACAGATTACCCGTTTCATCATATACATAATAAGTGGATAGCGTTTGTGTACTGCCGCCTACATTGTTATACTGGCGTTTTAGGATGACCTGGCCTTCGTTGTTTTTGTACTCATACACTG
The DNA here is from genome assembly GCF_004331695.1 of Pedobacter psychroterrae. Taxonomy (GTDB): domain Bacteria; phylum Bacteroidota; class Bacteroidia; order Sphingobacteriales; family Sphingobacteriaceae; genus Pedobacter; species Pedobacter psychroterrae. Next base: position 17,497 of record NZ_SJSL01000005.1, read on the forward strand.
CTCCATCTACCCCAACAACATTTTCATTCTGTACCAATTGAATAAATACATCATAAGTCCCATAATTAGTACCGCCGGTGCGTACTAGTTTTCTAGAATTTGTGGAAGAATTGATCGCTACTGTATATTTGGCAACGTCTCCACCACCTATAACTACCCTGGTTCTGGCAGTATGGCCTGATCCAATAGCGAAATTAGTTCCGGGAGCGCCTGTTTCCAATACCCTGCCTAATGGAGAATTGTCAAATACTGTCTGGCTAAAGGCAGACGAATTATGGGAAATGGAAGGTGTCCGGCTTGGCCCTGTGTAATAGGAAGATACCGGGCTTATACTACCCATCCCGTAGAAGTTTTGGCCGCCCGCAGTTTGTACATACGGAAGGTAGCTTTTCACTTGCCGCCCCATCCCATCATACCTGATCAACTGGACCAGGTCGTTAAAACCTGGTGTTGCTTTAATACTTTGTGTTTCTACCAGCCTGCCAAAATGATCCAGTGTTTGGACATCGACGTTGACCTGACTGGCCAGGTGCGTGGTCGTTGCAGGATTGGTAATTCCTGGCACCCGAACATTGTAGGTAACAATGGCATTCATATAGGGATTCAATACCGTATTATTTTGCTGTGCAGCCAAGCGGGTATAAGCTGAAGGTAAAACCGTTGCCATCAGCAACAGCTTTACAACTTTATATTTTAATGCTTTCATGGTCTTATTAATTAAGTGCTCCCATAATATACTGGTAGCTTTTCACAATATTTCCCTGCTGATCTTTCACGTTTTTAAGCCGCTGAGAATTATCGTATTCATAATATTGGGCGCCGCCTTTGCTATCTATTGTGCACGTAATTCCTACCAATGGATCATACACATAAGTTGTCATCTGGGCATCCGCCGGATGAAAACGCAATTCATCAATCGAACCGCTACCTGACACAGTGATAGTGCCGGATGCGCTTGTGATTTCCCTTTCGGCCAAGGTCCAGCTTCCATAGGTTTTTTTAATTACGGCAGCCCCTACTGTACCTCCTGTAACGCTAACGGATGCTCCGGATTTATACCAATAAGAGATTACATATTTTTTTGTTGAAGGAGTATAAGTACTCTTCGTGATCGCACCGCTTGATAAAGAGTAAGCAAGCTTGCCAGACGGACTACTTGCATCGGCGATAGGCGTACCCGAATAGGTCCAGTTGCTGACATCGGAATGTTCAAAACTGCTATAGGCAACCTCTGCACTAAGGTAAGCGCTTTGGTAACCGTCGACTAATTCTGCGTTATTCACCTTAGCAACCGGATATTGATTTTTGTAACCCCAAAACACCACATTACCAGGGCCTCCTAAATCCTTGTACTGGTGGACTTGCCCCTTGTTATAATACTCATAAGAAACTTCCGGAGTAAATAAACTGGTATTCAAATGCGAGCCGACACTAAAATAGTTGCCAGCATAAGTTGGATTACTCCCCACTTTCATTTTATAGGTCTTGTCATTCAACAATGAACCAAACTGCACTTTAAATGTATTCACAAGACCATCGCGAACATACTCTGTTGAACCCAACTTGAATGTAGAAAATTGCTCCACCACTTCATCCAGGCCTATTTTATCTGATTTCATAAAATCAATAGCTGCATTGAGAGATCCTGAATAGTCCTGAGCATACTTTAACCTCGTGATCGTAGAATCACCTTTCGTATTTTTAGTCGTAATCCGGCTAGGCAATAAGTGGGCTAAATTATCATAGTAGAATTTAGTATCGTTTGTTATAGAGGAATAGGCATAATCATCATAGACTTTGTGCTGCTCGGTTTCCTTTTTTACAACATTTGACAATGTATTCAGATCCAAAAGAACAGTATGATATTTTCCGTTATAGTTTTCAGTCAGATCATCAAACACAACATTTGTGCCCGTGATGTAATCCATGCGCCCATTGCCAGTGTCATTCATCTGGTTATAAAGATAAATGATCGTACCACCTCTGTTTTCACCATACGGATTATCTCTAAGCGTAGTTCCGCCTGAAATGTGATATGGCCCGGACATTTGTCCGGTAAGCGTGCCGTAAAAATTCACCAGCTTATTCGTACTGTTTTGCGGTGCATCAAATGATTTGAAGGTATATTTGGTATCTTCGACGGTATTATAATAAGGGGCTGTATAGAGATATTTCTTGATACCGGCCACACCAACCCCAAAGTCCCTGCTTACTCCAGGTGTAATTTCCATGAATGGAAGACCGGGATTTTCTAAGGTTGCACCGAAAGGGTCCCATTTAGCGTCAGGCGCGTCTCCTGGTGATAGCAAGTTACTGTAGTATACAGTTTTTCCATAACTATCACTAAGGGCGTCCTTCATCAAAAATTCCGTTACTGATTGATAGGCTCCGTAACTGCCACCATGCTGGACCAAATTATTAACTGGATGCGACAAAAGCATGATATTATTCCTTCCTACCGGATTACCGGCAAGTCCATTATAATACATAGATTGGTTCCGTAGTACTACACCCGGAGTAGTAACCATCCCATAACCGTTTGTTTCTGCAACTGATCCGGGTGTCGCATAAGTACCCATGCCATAGACATACTTCTTTTTAAAATTTTTCTCAATATCAGTGAGTCCTGAATACAGATCATCATGATCAAGTTTTTTGGTAATTGATTTAATCCGGATACCGCCACCCGACTCTATTCGTGCTATATTTGAAGAGAGGTCTGGTCTTTCTATAAAATACATTTGATGAGGTTCATACTCGTACTCATACAATCCACCGGTAGGTGTTATGACTTTTTTTAATGTCCCTTTAACCGCGTTGGCAAAACTATAGCTCCTATCGGCGAAGGGTATGGTACATATGATGACACCTGTAATTGGATCAACAACCGCACTATGTAATCCATAATGCCCCAATGCGTCAGGACGGGAATACCTGATCGATTTAGACGATGTATATGGAGTATTAGTAATTGGGTAATGAGCACGTGTCCTTAAAGCTAAAACACCATCAGGATTATCTAACATTGTTAAGTTTCCGGTTTGTCCATTGTAAAATCCCCACCTGTCTTGTGCTTTACTTCCAGTATTAGCAACAACGGGCAGTTTGCCTTCGTAGGTGAAATCCCATGCTGACTGCCATGTATCGGTCTTATCATAAACATGCACTGCTAATAGATAATGTCCGTAGTTCTGATCTGCTACGTCATACTCAAATCCATATCTCTTTATAAGGGTTGTTACCCCATTTATCTTTTGATTAATACGGATACTGGTGAGTACGTCCTGACCGGCAATGTCTGCTGACTGATATTCAAATATGACACTGCCATTGGGAAAATTAATAGTACTCAATCGAGTGTGCATTAATGTTTCTACCTTTGACTGTGATATCATAGGATCTTGTATCAGGTAAAACTGGTCATCAGTATGAGGTGTCATACCCCCATGCACGGGACTGGCCGCCCTTGTCTCACGATAAAGAGGCAATGACTCCGTTGTACTAATTCGGGTTTTAGGTACAAGTTTCGGATTTTGAGATCCCATGGTTTCGTAGGCGAAGAAGACCGTATCTTTAAATTTCGAAGATACAATGGTTGAAAGATCCCAATCTCTTGACTCTACACCCGGTTCTTGATTCCATTCCTGTCCCAGAGTTACCCTTGTAGGAGTGGCAGTATTTCTCATGAAATCAATCCTTCTTGTCGTTTTTTTGTGTTCACCGGTAGTAAAATTATATTGCAATCCATCTGTCGTTTTAATTAAACCTGGATGTACTATCGTAATAAGCGGATCATATGGAAAGGTCAATCCATTTTTGACATACGTGCCTCCCATCCCATTTGGCAAAGAATAGTTGTAAGTATCCCAGCCACTATCTTTCTTCCCATCAAGTATCTCGCCTATCACCGATCTATGAGTTGAGTTGGAGTGAGGATCTAAGTTAGCCACATTTGGCAGGGGATATAATAGTATACCTTCTGAACCTAAATCATCCTTGCCCTGAATATTCCTAACGATCTTTCCACCGGCACTAAGTTCCCAGCCCATACCAACAGCGCTGGCTTCCTGTCCTACCTTCAATCCCGTCGCACTATAATTTAATGTTATGGGTACGACGATATCGTTTACTTTTATTTCATATAATGGGATTCCTATCTTAAGTGTCCCTGTAGTCATGTCCACATTGTCCAGACTAGCGGAGTTCAAAAAATCTCCTGTTTTTGGCGCATTGCCTATAGAGCCGAGTGCTCTCTTGTTATAGCTAAGCTGTGCCTTACTTTCTATACTCATCCCTACAACCATAAGGATGCCTATGAGGTAAAATTTCTCTTTCATAATTGAATTGATTAATATTATGTTTATGATTTAAAGCCGGCTAGCCATAGCCGACTATTCCAAATGCAGTTGCCGTATTAAGTTGGACTGAGGTTTTTCATGGATGCCATTTTAGATTAGGGATTCTGTTAATTCATCCATCAGCCCGCACCACTTATGGTCATAGATGGAGGGCTAATTAGATACAGACTAAGCTAAAACAGCCCGGTACAGCCGGTGTGAACCCAAGAAATAATTGAAAAAAGTATTGAAGGCAGGAATATCTGCCAGAAAATGCACATACGGATAGAAAGCGCAGTATTTAAATTGCGCCATACAATGCATTCAATTAGAAGGGAATTTTTCGGGATAAAAAATGAATATGCTTTGCTCTAAAGAATCAGAACAAAGCATATATAGCGTATTAAATTTAACGAAGTATATTAACTAATCTTCAGCACATACGCATACGACAGCGCTGGTTTGCCAACTGGCAACTTGATCTTCAGCCCTTCCGCATCTCTAGTAAAGTCCTTAATTGCGCCATGGCCCAACATAGTGATGCTATTCACCCTTGCCAAAGCAGGATTGTCTGAACCAAGACTTTTTATAACCAGCTCACCGTCCTCAGGCCATCCCATAGGTATGGCATACAGTAACTTCCCTTTCGTAGTAAACCGGATATCCTGTGCGCCAAAGGGCTTGCCTTTGCCTTCATTGAATCCCTGGGCGCTTAAGGGCGCTGCATTTTCTATGGCCGGACCTTCACCAAATTTCTTCCAGGGCCTCGTGCCAATGATTGCTTCTTTGTTGACCTTCATCCATTCGCCAATCTCCGTCACCACCTTTAGCTCGTCACTGTCCATCGTACCGTCGCCGCGCAAAGGCACATTCAGCAACAGGTTACCATTCTTACTCACCACATCGGCAAGGGTATGGATTACGGTTTTCGCACTTTTATAGTGATGGTTGTCGTAAATACGACGGTCGTAATGCCAGGAGCCTATACAGGTATCTGTCTGCCAGGTATAAGGTTCTATTTCGTTGCTCTGCCCCCGTTCGATATCCCATACCATACACTGACGCTGCTCCTTGTCCAGTATCTTTCCGTTAATTACGGCCTTGAGCTTACCATGCTTTTTAACGCTTTTATTATACAAATGCGCAGCAATACGCAAGCCTGCATCGCTGATGGGCCAGAATGGTAAGGCAGTATCATCAAAGTAAACCAATTGGGGATCATACTGATCAATCAGGTCTATCGTGCGCTGGTAAAATTTCTCTATGTGTTCTTCAGTCGGTTTAGCTACCCCACCTCCCCAGTTCCACTGACTATGTATGGTTCCGTTGTTTTCACTGCGTTCGCTTAAAGGATGGTTTTGTGCATATAATTCCTGAGGATCCTGGCCATCCCACCATTTGCCCTGACCGTCTGCTTTAGTAAGCTTACCGTCGTAGGGTACACCGGCCATAGGCCCGCTTTTATCCGCACGCTGAGCCGTTTCGTACCAGCTCCAGGCATGGGCCGCATGTACACTCACGCCAAATTGTATTTTATGTTTTTTTGCTGCTTTCGCCCATCCGCCTACAATGTCTTTCTTTGGGCCCATATTGACAGAGTTCCAGGCCTGGTGCTTGCTATTGTACAGATCCAGGTTGTCATGGTGATTGGCCAGGGCCACAAAATACTGGGCACCAGCATTTTTATAAAGGCCTACCAGATACTCCGGATCCCATTTCTCGGCCTTCCATTCATTGATCACATCTTTAAAACCAAACTTGGAGGGATGGCCATATTTCTCCACATGATATTTATACTGGTCACTCCCTTCTTCATACATGCCACGGGCATACCAATCGCCGCGCTCTGGCTGACACTGTGGCCCCCAATGTGCCCAGATACCAAACTTTGCATCTTTATACCAGTCTGGCACCTGGTAGCTTTTCAATGATTCCCAGGTAGGCGAAAAAGGTGGTCTGGCAAATTCCGCAGCACCATCGGGATCCAGTAGCCAGGTGGATGCTGACAATTTACTGGAAATTGCGAATGCTGGAATTACTGTTGCCAGTCCTTTTAATAATGCTCTTCTTTTCATAACAAGGTTTCAAATGGTTCATTCAAAGAAATGGGATTTACAGGTGCAAGCCCTTAAGGTATTAACCACCTTATAAGCTATTTTAACATTTGATCTGAAAATTGGATATTTTAAGGTTAATATCTTAAATACTCAACGGATCATATGGCTCTCCTGGTACAGCTTTGGTGTTTTTCCGGTAATCAGTTTGAAGTTCTTATGAAAACAGGTAAAGTTGTTGTAGCCAGATTCATAACAGACCTGCTTGATGTCGAGCTTATTTTCCAGAATGAGCTTGCAGGCATAGCCGATCCTGATGTCTATCAGAAACCGTGAAAAGGTCTTGCCTGTCCGTGTTTTAAAGTAACGGCAAAAAGAATTGGGCACCAGATCTGCCACTTCAGAAATTTCCTCCAACTGGATCTTCCGCTTAAAATTGTTCAGCGCAAAATTGTAGATGTTGTTCATCCGCTCACTTTCTATCTCTTTAAAATCATGTTTGAAGCCAATGGAGGAGAGCAGGGCGACCTGCGGCAAGGCAGAAATGCTCACCAGGCACTCCAGCAGTGCTATGATCTTTGCTGATCCGCTATGCTGATAAATCTGCTCTATCCGGGTAGCGATACCTACCGCATGCTGGCCCCTTATCAGAATTCCCCGCTTTGCTTTTTCGAGAATATTGCGTACTGATTTAAACTCTGGAAGGAATAAAAACCGCTCTCCCAGAAAGTTGTCAAAGAAATGGATCACAGTGGAATAGGGTTCCAGAGAGCTTTCATCAGCCAGATAGGCGGCATCATACCGCCAGTAATGGGGCAAATCGCGGCCGACCAATACAATGTCCCCCGGAGCAAATCTTTTGATGTTATCTCCTACAAATTGCGTCCCGCTGCCTTTATGAAAACAGATCAGTTCTATCTCAGTATGGTAATGCCACCTGTTGTTGATATTAGGGATCATATCCTTCCTGACACTGAAGGACTGGTCGGCACTGTTGGCTATCTTGAGATGTAGCGGTTTCATACTGCTATTTAAGAAAATATACGCAAAAATCAGCATAAGATCATAATGATGTTAATAAAACTTAATAGCAGGATAAAGCAGTAGCGTTTATCAACCTGCTTTATCCTACTTTTATCCTGATGAAAGCACTGATCTGTACCACTCCTGGTGAATTTAAATACATAGAAAAAGATGTTCCTGCTATAAAAGAAGGCTTTACACTGTTAAAGGTTAAAAGCGTGGGAATCTGCGGCACTGACTACCACGCTTTTGAGGGCACCCAGCCTTTTTTTAATTACCCGCGGATATTGGGCCATGAAATTGCTGCTGAAATAGCGGAGACTGCAGAAAATGGCTTTAACAAGGGCGACATGGTGACCATCAGTCCGTATTTCTATTGCGGCCACTGCATCGCCTGCCTTAACGGAAAAACGAATTGCTGCGAAAGCATGCAGGTCTGCGGGGTGCACATAGATGGGGCAATGTGCGAATATTTGCTGGTTCCGGATTATTCACTCGTTTCGGGCAAAGGCTTAACTGCCGATGAGCTGGTTTTAGTAGAACCCCTGGCCATTGGGGCTCATGCGGTACGCAGGGCTGATATTAAGCCAGGTGAATTTGTATTGGTAATTGGCGCAGGCCCGATCGGCCTGGGAACGATGGACTTTGCTAAGATTGCCGGAGCAGAAGTAATTGCGCTGGATGTAAACGGAAAAAGATTGGAGTTCTGCAGGGATAAACTGGGCATCACCCATGTAATCAATGCTGCTGAAGAAAATGTATTGGAGCAGTTGAAATACATCACCAATGGCGACATGCCTACGGTAGTGATGGACTGCTCAGGCAACCTGAAGGCCATCAACAACGCCTTCCAATACATGGCTCATGGTGCCCGTTTTGTGATGGTCGGCTTGCAAAAGCAGGAGATCAGCTTCAGTCACCCTGAGTTTCATAAACGGGAGGCCTCCCTGATGAGCAGCCGCAATGCGCTGCCTGCTGATTTTGCCCATGTGATAGATTGTATAAAAAGCAAAAGAGTCCAACCTGCGGATTATATCACCCACAAGTTGGACTTCAATGAGGTTAAAGATCAGTTTGCTGATCTTGCTAAACCGTATAGCGGTGTAGTAAAGGCTATTTTACGCCTGTAAGCATCTTAATAGAATCTACCTCTGCCTGTCTGTAAACTGATCCGTCAGGCCTGAAGATATCATGAAACCATAATTTAGGCTCACTTCCATCAGGCAGCGGGGTATCCCAGGCATATTTGGTATTGGTTTTACCCGCTACCAGCCCCCAGTTGTACGCACCGATATTTTCTGCCTTTAAAATCGGCATGATGTTGCTGAACAAGCTGTTCCTGCTTCTGGCCATATATTCGGTACAGATCAGCGGACGCTTGGACACACTTCTGAGTGAATCTATCCATTTCTTATGATCTGCGGGATCACCATAATTGTGGTAAGTAGTTACGTCTGAGTTTTCTACCTGGTATTTATTCAACTCTGTCAGGTCTTTTTTCCATACGCCTATAGAAAGCGGCTGACTAGGATTGACTTGTCTGGCCCAGGTAAATACTTTTTGTACCAGCGGCATGCTCTTGTTGCCATAGCCTGAATTGCCCGGTTCGTTATACAAATCCCAAAGTACAATCCGCTTGTCATCTCTGAAAGTATTGAGGATATCCTTTACATAAGTTTCCAGTGTATCTGTAAGGGTAGAATCCTGGTGCAGCAGATCTCCCGGATCTCTCAACCATCCTGAATTGTGTATCCCCGGTTTTGGTTCAGGCTGCTTGCCAATTTTATAAGTAGGATTCCAGCAGTCGTCAAAGATCACAAACAAAGTAGAGATCTTGTGGCTGTCTGCAATGTCCAGGTACTTGCCTACACGGCCTTTAAATCCTTCCGGATCTTGTTGCCATGCCTTGTGGTGCAGGTATACCCGCATAGAGTTCATACCAATTTTCTCTGCCCAGCCAAGCTCTCTGTTGATGGTAGCGGTATCGAAAGTATCTTCCTGCCACATCTCCAATTGGTTGATGGCTGTACTTGGGATAAAATCACTCCCCCGCAACCAGCCCCACTGTTTGTACCAGTCATTGGCTTTTTCCACGCTCCATATTTCACGGGGCGCAGCGTTCACATCGGCAGTTGTTTTCTTTTCGCCCTGCGTACAGCTATACAAGCCCAAACCCAGCACTGCTGCTGCTAAATAATTTGATAGTTTCTTCATACTAATGGTTTAAAATTAAATGGTCGCTACCAAGATACTATTTTCTGGCGAGCTCCAAAGCTGCTGTGGTAGTATAATACTTGGCGATCATATTGGGCACTTCCCATTCCGGCATGCTTCCTTTTTTCAGGTATTCCAAAAACTTCTCTGTTACGCGGGCAAAATGTGCTTCATGTCCTTCTTTGTATTTTTCAGGAACACTCACCTCCCAGCCTTTTGCCAGTTTCTTGAGCTCCACACCCGGGAATTTTGCCTGTACCTGTTTGAATTTCTCCATTAAAACAGCCTCGTATGCCGGATCTGCTTTGCCTGCCAGTTCCACATATAAAGCTGGTTTGTATTTCTGCGCTGCGCCCTGCTTGATGATCAGGTTGGCTTTGGTACCACGCATGATGGAGTAGTGGGTATCACCGGTTCCTTCCGGCGCCTTATAAACCCATTTTACCGATACTTTGGCATGAACCCCTTTCAGGGCATAATTGATCTCTCCGTTGGAGTATACCTTCAATATGCTGTCCTTGCTCACATCCTTTTTAAGATAGTCCGGAAAGCCATTGAGCTTGGTAACGGCGTTGAACTGGCTCAATGTCATATCGGTAGCCGAGCGGATGGCAGACGTAAGCTGGATGTCTTTTTTATAATCCAGTACCTGGTCCGGGAAGCATTCCCACTGGATCAAATCTACCAGGTGGGTTGTCACATCGACGATACCCTCCCCTTCCTGACTCACGTCCATAAACCAGGCAGGTCGCTTCAAGGGATTGCCGGATACGAATTTATAGAAATGGTGGATGCTTTCTTTGGTCACTGCCGGGTTCTCTGGTGTTCCTTTTTCAAGCTTACCAAAGATCTCCGGGATCAAGGAAAGTTCGCGCTGCAGCATGGTGCTGATCTCATAACGCTCGGTCATGATGTCGTACAACAGCAACTTTTTATCGGCGGCTGTTTCAAAAGCCTGCTTCAATACTTCAAACGCTTCCTTATTGATCACCATGGGTTTGTCGGCCAGCACATTAAGGCCGGCATCGATAGATTGTTTGATATAATCTGTCTTCTTTTGGTTGTTGCCTGCCAAAACCACTACGTTACCGGCTTTGTCTGCCAGCATTTTTTTGAAGTAGTCGTCGCCAATATACACTTCTTCCTTCCATGCGGTTGGTTTTTCTGCATTGGCATTGTACTGCGTTATCAGTTTCAGGTGCGACTCCAGTTCCTCGCCCTTGGGTGCGTAGACGTGCACTACAGAGTCTACATCAGGATACATCGATTTCTGCAAGAGCGCGGAATGGAAATGCCCCGGATCCAAAGCAATCAGTTTTATCTTGTTGTTAGCTTGTTCTGTTGCTTTTTGCGGATTGCCGCAGCCCGCAACTGCGATTAAAGACAATATGGCAAGTTTTGATCTCATACTAGGCCTTCTTTTTATGGTTTACATAATTGGTTCCGTAAGGATAACGCTGAGGTCTGGATAATAATTTATTGGCCTCTACATTGTCTTTAAAGACTTCCTTTTTCGGGTCCCAATATAGCTTTTGTCCTTCAAATTTCATAGCGGCATGTGCTACCAGACAGGCACTGCAGGAGCGGTGCGCTACTTCGGCCGGACTGATGGTCTCTTTTTTATTCTGGATACATTCCAGCCAGTTGCGGTGCTGCTCCGGACTTTCGTACAGATGGATCTCGTTCTTTGCGATTTCTGAGGTCAGTATTTTAGGATCACTGACCGTCAGGGCTTTCAGTTTACCACCAGTTGCGCCAGGATCTGAGGCGGTTACCGCTACATCACCCCTCGATACAAAGATCCATCCATCGGTGCCCTCAAACTTGATTCCGTTGGGATTCTTGCTGTCCATCAGCATGGTTACACCATTTGCATATTTGGAAGTGACCTGGTAGTCGCCATGTACATTCCACAAGCCTGCTTTAGGGAAATCAGCCTTGGCAGTTACTTCTATTGGCCCGGTTAGCTCGGTATTCATTCCCCAATGGGCAATGTCGATGTGGTGTACGCCCCAGCCGGTGATCATTCCGGCGCCAAACTGCTCAAGTCGCAGCCATCCGCCCCTGGAGTTGAAATCGGTCTGTGAGTGCACTCTGTCGCCCGTATAATAAATATATGGCGTAGAGCCCAGCCACATATCATAGTTTAATCCCTCTGGAATCGGCATATTTTTGGGATCGCCTCCTGCTGGATCTGCTGGCAGCCCGATGTGTACGGTATGCAGTTTACCGATCCTGCCATTGCGCACAAGCTCGCAGGCACGCTTAAATTGTGGCCATGGATCTACAGAGCGCTGCTGACTGCCCAACTGAAACCTTACGCCTGATTTGCGGACTGCATCGCTCATCTGACGACCCTCTTCTATAGTCAGTGAAGTTGGCTTTTGGAGGTAAATGTGCTTTCCGGCCAGTGCGGCTTCAATAGCAGGTTGTGCATGCCAGTGATCGGGTGTACTGATCATTACGGCATCGATGTCTTTATTGTCCAGAAGCGCATGATAATCATCATAGGTCTGCACATCGATATAGCCCTGCTTGCCCATTTTCTTGTCATACCAGCCTTCTATCATCTTCTTGCCGCTGATAAGCCTTGATTTGTCTACATCTGCAATGGCCATGATGCGGGCCACGTCATTTTTGAATGTTTCTGCAAGGTCATGTGTACGTGCAATACGGCCACAGCCTATTTGTCCAATATTTATTTTATTACTCGGTGCATTTTTACCGAATACAGAAGCCGGAACGATGGTAGGGAAACCCGTCAATGCGATGCCTCCTACTACAGCTGTTTTGGCAGCGGTTTTCATAAATCCCCTGCGGTCATACATTGGTTTTTCGAGATTACTCATGATTATTTGGTTAAAATTTGTGTATACTGATTAATATTTAACTTCTGTATCCCTGGATGTGGCGTAGGCTTTGGTATAATCAAGCTTACCTACCAGTGAAGCAATGTAATCCATGCCCTGCAGGATGTGCTTCATAAAGGTTGGTTCCTGGTAATACTCCTTGTTGTGACCCAGTGTAGTGATCCATACATTGCCCCCATCAAATGTCTGGTACCATGCTGCCGGGTACAGGTCTTTAAACGGTCCGGCTACTTTAGCTACTTTTGCCGTATCCTTTTTCAGACTGTGCAAGTCATGCGCAATGGTCACTTTAATACCCGGATACATTTCCTTGGTAAAATAGCATTCGTCGCCCAGACTGCGTTCCCATACTTTAGGGAGGCCTTTCATGCTTGGATGAGACGGATCAATGATTTTAACGTTGAACTTCTGGTTTGACGCATGCCATTCAAATGTTCCGCCGATCATCTGCTTGAACCAGGTCCATTTTCTTTCGGTACCCGTTACGGAATGTATGCCTACAAATCCGCCTCCGGCCTGCAGGTATCTCCTGAACTCTAAGCGCTGCTGGTCATTGTCAAACACATCATTGTTGGTACTGGTGAATACCAGCATTTTATATTTCTTTAGGTTTGCTTCTGTAAATACTGAAGGGTCATCTGAGACGTCTACGGTAAACTTATTTTCGGCACCAAGTGTCTGTATACATTTTACAGCACTGGGGATGTTGTCGTGAATAAAGCCTTTTCCATTTTTTGTATAAACCAACACCCTTGTTCCCTTTATGTTAGATTTAACCGTTGCCTGGGCCTGTTGCGCAGCAAAGCCCAGTAAAAGAAAGCTTAGCAGCAATAGTGTTTTTTGTTTGAAATTTTGGTGATTCATCTTATTGTGTGTTTTCTGTTATTATTTGTTGATTGGTTTGACACTCACTTGCGGCGCATTTGCAAAGCCCTTCCATGCTGCTTCGGCCTTTTCTTTATTAAACTTACCATTAAAAACCAAAAAACGATATTTAAGGATATAGTCCTGGCCTTTCAGCAGCGGCCAGTCTTTGTCTTTGGTTGGGGAGAAATTGGCATATACATCCCCTTTTCCATTTATCTTCTCCGGCCAGATCCTGAGCGGTTCGGGATAGTTGTAATTGGATGGATAAGACATCATCACAGCACCTCCGTAGTCGCTGTCCAGGCTGCCCTGCACAATCACCCAGCGGGCTTTAGTACCATCGGCATCTTTGCGTGTCTTGCCTTCTGAAGTGAGTGTCTCACTGTTGCTGTCCTGCCATTTTTCAGTAGCCCGCCACCCCAGTCCGCCGTAGCGGTATTCTTTTAGTGTAACGGGACTGTCGCCGGCACAGTTCATCTGGATGGTAATATCAGCAATGTAATAATCCTGATCTGCTTTTGGCTGATAAATCCTGACAGATTGCAGCTCATTGATGGCTACCTTCTTTTCACCGTTCTTTTTAAACGCAATGTGTTCATGCAGGGTCTGGTAATCGGCGTACACCGCACCTTCGCTGACAGATACAAAATTGGCAAACTTAACCGTTCCTTTTTTATCCTTCAGGTTCCAAAAATCTATCATCTCACCCTCAAACATAACGTGTGTCCATGGGTTCCATAGTCCGTAATGGTGGTAATGATCGGGTGCATTGATTCGGGTGAGCGACTGTCCATGAGGTGTCCAGAGCGGATGTATAAATCCACTTCGTCTAAACGCGGTATCAACCCCTTTGGGCGGGTACATGGTTTTAAAATTGTACTGGAGCAGGTTTTTATTATTGGCAGTTATAATCAATGCTCCGTCTTTTGTAACAGTTTTGATGTGATCGGATATTTTTAGCGGAGTACCTTTTTCCAGTTCGAAAATCCGCTTTGTGGCAGCACCGTTATCCTGCTTCATCATCCAGTAAAGGGTACGCTGTCCTTTGTTTTCAATTTGATAGGCTACGGGGATCCGCTTGTTGTTTTTAACTTCAACCAAACTGATCACAGAATCGGGCAGATAGGTGATTTTATCAAGTTGAATGCTCACAGGGATGTCAAGCGATTGATTTTGCTGCTGCGGGGCAACTTCCAGCGTAGCAATTCTCTGGGCGCTTGCCATGGTTAGCATCGAAAAACATACAGCGAAAGCCACTATGGTTTTGAGTGATGTGTTCATACTTATTGGTTTACTTTTACTAATATACAATTTATATGCAATCGATTGCACCGATAATTTTAAAAAAAGCAGATCTAGATAGATCTGCTTTCCATAAAACACACGCAGACAACGAAACCCAAATCCGTGTGGTTTATCTGATGAATACGCCTGCTTCATGTATGTTTACATTGACAGAAGTACTTGTGTAGTCATTCTTATAGATGTGTTTGAAATACCTGAACGACCTTACCCTTGTCAGGTCTGCATATACAGGTTTGGCAGTCTGCGGACTACCAGTATTCACTGTAGGCGTATTTGCGATGACAAAATCTCCCAGTGTTTCCCAGTCTGTACCATTATTGCTGATCTGGATTTCCAAGGTTTTTAGCGGATTGGTACTCCTCTGATAGAAATAAAAGCCTTCTACATCATTAACTACCGATTTCATATCCACAATTACCCAATGCGGGTATTTGATACTTGCTGCGATCTGGCTAACGTATAAATTGGTCAGGTTGCCGTCTATTAGGTTTACCGCCCTGCGATTGCCCGCCACATCTTCACTGGAAGCAGTAATGGTCCAGCCTGTTTTGGCCACTTCAACGGGAGCGCCCTTTATCTTTACCGTTTTGTACCCAGTGTAAAAGCTGTCTATCGCTAATGGCGAAGGAAGATATTTGGTACGGTAAGTAAAGCTTGTAGTAGCGTTTACATTGGTGAGTATCGTGGCTGCGATCTCAGAGGAAACATCAAGCTTATGAGCACCACCCATGAGATCTGTGTAGCTCAGTTCAGACGATATGGCTTCTTTAAATGAAACAGCACCCCAATCTATGCGGGCACTGTCGCGCCCTATGACAGAAGCAACGTTGACTGGTCTGATTAAAATAGTTTTTTGATAATTCTCGCCATACACATTTCCCAGTATTTCAGTCTTGACTGATTTATTCCCGTCGGCATCAAAAGTAAATATTTCAAATACATAAGTACCTTCATTCATGTTACTGAGGGTCACATTGACTGTATCGATACCACCTGTCCTGGTGATGGGTACTTTGACAGAATCCTTACGGTTGTTCCAGTAGATCAATGCCCGGTTGATCTTTGGATCGGCAAATATTATCCATGATAGTTTCAACCGGTGATTTCCAGAGTGTACCTTCAGCGAGTCAGGTCTTCCGGTATATTTGATCGGTCCATCCTTGATAAACCCAGAATAGTTACTGTCCATTTTACTGCAGCTGATGATAAAACCAACCAACAGCATAAAGGAAAGGATAAGTATATTTTTATTTTGTTTCATAACATCACGTTTAAAATCCTTGTTTTTGTATTTATATACCCTATGCAATTATTCCCTTTTCCCCCAGAAGGTGAGTTCAGAGAGATAGATATAGTCAAGGAGGTCCCAGGTTTCCAAAACTTTAACCCTAAGGTACCTCACTGCAGGTGCATCATCAGGGAAGGTAAAGTCTTCACCATTGGTACTGGCATACAGATTATCCTCGTCGGTATTGATTCCTACGGGACTTCCGGACGGTTTGTAAGATTCACAATCCATCAGCTTCACCCACCCTGTCCAGCTACCCTGGGGATCAGGATTATTGCTCCCCCATATTTCCCATTTTCTTGGAGCACCTAGCCTGTAGGCATAAAGTTTTGGAGAACCCCTGTGGAACAGTTTGTAACGGCTAAGTTTTGCTTTTACCTTTAAGTCAAATGAAAAGTGCTGTGGCATGCCAGCTCCCGGCTTGGTATGCAGGCCTACTTCACTTACAGGCCCGGTAATGTTGTCCCAAAGTTTATCTACAGTATGGCCACTTAAATGTGCTTCATAAGTATCGGTAGGTAAGTTGTAAGTCTGAAAGGGCTTAGGTATCAATTCTTCAAAAACCGGTGTCAGCTCCACAAATGCAGTATCTGACAGATTGCCCCAGCGGTCTCTTACCACCGCTCCGAATTTCCGTTTCACGTTTTCAAAACCACGGGAGTAAAACTTAGGGTTTTTCGACTTGCTGTAATACGTATCTACTTCCGTCATTTGTCCGGAAGCATTTGGCGTGAACAGCGTAACCGCTACACTGGCTTCTCCTTGGTTTTGGAAAGTCACCACTACACCACCAAATGTTTCCTTAAACTCGAGGGTACTGTATACTTCCTGTAAGGGAGGAGTCAAAGGCGTGACCTTCACAGTCACGGGTGCGGAAGACTTTTCGCCATTGCTGACTGCGTAAAGTTTTACCTCGTGCTCTTCGGTATTAGGGAAGCCGTCTACCAGGATGTAATTGGTATAGTTGGAAGATTTGGCTTCTTTTAGCTCTCCTGGTCTGATCTCATATTCTGCCCTTACGTAACGCAAGCTCGCATCTGACGGTAATGTATAAAAGATCTTGGCAGAACCCGGCAGGCGCTCTACCCTGATATTGGAAACCTGTCCCGGTGCCACGTCTTCGATCAGGCTAACATATTCTTTTTCTTGCTTACATCCTGATAAGGCAAACAACAGTATCAGAACAGTGTTTAATATTTTACGCATATTCATCTTATTTCATTTTTAATATCCATAACTACCAGCCAGGATTTTGAACAGTATTTTTATTTGCAAGCATTTCAGTTTCCCGTATAGGCCATAGATAATCTCTGGTGGTAAACACCTGTTTAAATATTTGTTTTTCCCTGTAATAACCAGCACTGGTTACCTGCGCTAAATCCCATCCGGTAATTGGTTTATTGAGTTCCGATATGGCTGTTTTCCAGCGACGAAGATCCCAGAAACGCTGCCCTTCAAAAGCTAGCTCTATCAAACGCTCTTGCCTGATAATGTCTCTCATACCATCTTTTACACCAGGTTTTCCGGGGTTTACAGAAGCTGTTTGCCATGAAGTAACCACTCCTTGAAGTCCAGCTCTTTCCCTTACCCTGTCAATCCATTTATACACTTCTGCTCCGGGGCCTGTGGTTTCATTCAGCGCCTCTGCATACAGTAGGTAAAGATCCGCAAGGCGGATAACAGGCCAAGGGTAGTCGATTTTGGTATACGTATTCCCATCGCCTATGACATTGGTATAGTAAACCAGCTTCTTAGGCCAGAATCCTGTAGCATTGTGCGAATGATTGGCGATGGTAGATGCCGACTGGCCCTTTTTTGCCATAAGATACCAGGGATCATTGTCATTAAACCTGCCCTGTCCGTACCAGATGCCTCCATCAAATCCAAGACTTGCATAATACCTGGGCTCACGGTTGAAGTTGATGGATGCCGTTGTATACCCGTATTTCAAATTATAACGTTCTTCTTGTCCTGCAGTTTTGAGTTCATATCGTCCGGCATAATCCCATTCTGAATCTTCTGTAATAGGCACGCCCCGGTCTGAGTAGAACACTTCCGTCACCTTAATAGGCACCCCAAGGTTTCCTGCTACACCTCCATTGGTTCGCTTGGCGGGATCTAGCCCCCTTGTAGTGGCCTGTACCTGTAGGGTGCTGGCTGTACTGTTTGGATTTCCCCAAATAATTTCTGCGTTCCATTTTTCTGTAAGGCTGTTGCGGATGTTAAGCTGGATCCTGGTAGTGTCTGACACATTGTACTGCTGTCCGCTTTGACTGTAATAATACAATTTGCTGCCATTCATTTCGCAGAGCTCTATGGCTTCCTTACAAGCTGCCGCGGCTTTTTCCCATTTGCCCTGATCGATGGTGGTATTGAATAACGCAGTACCCTGATTGTCAGTAAACCCTATATAATCCGAGTTCCCGTTAAATAAGGGGCTGGCCGCTGTAACCAGCACATAAGCCTTCAAGGCCAAAACAATCGGCCTGGTGATCCGCCCTAATTCTGCCGCTTCATTGTCTATCCTGTTTGGCAGCATTTCAGGTGCTGCTGCTTCATCCAAAAGCTGCACGACATAGTTAAAGCAATCATCTACTTTATCCCTTCTTACTTTAACTTCTTCTATTCCTGCAGATACCGGCAAATTCTCTTTCTTCAGCGGAATAGGCCCGTACATCCGGATCAGCCAAAAGTGGTAATAGGCTTTTAAAAACTTTGCTTCGGCTATCCAGCGGTCGCGCTCATACTCATCCAGATCGGGAACAGTACCAACATTCTCTAAAAAGATATTACAATCCCTGATGCCCTGGTATAAATCTTTGCCTCCCTGGCTACCCTGCCAATAATTCAGGTAGGGATCCAGTACGTTTTGAAAACCTCTGGCTATACTATAGCCAGTAGTGGAATAATCGTTGTGCAGCCAAAACTCATCTCCGGCTGTAAAAGCCGGATTGGCCGTAAGGCTACTTTGCAGTGGCATGTACGCATAGCAAGTAAATAAAAACCGCTCCGCGCTGATGCGCATCGTAAATGCATTTTCTATGGTTGGTATATTATCGGGAACGATATCCAGGTATTTTTTGCACGAGCTGCACACAGTAAGCAACACTATATAAAGTCCAATTTTTATATTTCTCATCTTCGTTCTGTTTAAAATGCTACGTTAAGACCTAAATTAAATACTTTTTGAACCGGGTATCCAAGTCCGTTTCCGGCCATCTCTACGTCCCATAATCCGAATTTACTAAATGTGAGCAGGTTAGTGCCGTTCACATAAATCCTCGGTGCAGACATGCGAAGGCGGTCGGCGATTCTTTTAGGAAGTGTATAACCAAACTCCACCTGTTTCAACCTAAGAAAAGCCCCGTTTCGCATAAACCAGGTACTGGTCTGAGAATTGTTCTGGCTCACTCCAGGCGCACTAAGACGAGGCCACAAAGCATATACATTGCGGTTTTCTTCCGACCAGTGATCATCGGCATAAGCTTTCAGCAGCTGGTTTTGGGTAATGCCGCTAATCACTTCATTCTGATAGGTGTAGGAAACGAAAGGCGCGGTAGCCTGCGGATCTATCCAGAATGATTCGCGGGTAAGGCCCTGAAAGAATGCCGACATATCAAATCCTTTAAATCCAGCAGAAAGTCCGAATCCGTAAACAATTTCCGGTTCGGTTGGAAAGCCTATCGGAACCTGATCAAGCACAGTTATCTTGCCATCACCGTTTACATCTCTGTATTTAATATCACCACCCCTTACTTCTCCACCGAAACTTTGCAGCGGCGAATTAGCTACCTCTGCATCATCCACAAATAAGCTTTCTCCTATATAACCAAAAACCTGGCTGATCGGAAGACCGATGCGGGATTTCCAGGGCTCATTCATGTAGTCATACTCTTCAAACACGGTATACTTACTGGTGGCATAGGTGAAGTTTGCACGCCCTTGCATCCAGAAGGCATTGTTGAACGAATGGTTGTAGGACATCTGAACGTCTACTCCTTTACCCTGTGCCTTACCTATATTGGCGTATGGCTGCACCCATAGCCCCATCGAAGCGGGAGTGGAAACGCGCTGTTGTAAAATATTTTCTCTCCTTTCCGTATAATACTCTGCTATAACTTCGAGTTTATTGAACAGACCCATTTCGAGTGCAACATTCATTTTCTTGGCAGTTTCCCAGGTGATGTTTTGATCCGAATACCGGCTTACGGTAATACCGTTCCTGGAATATCCTGCATCGCGACCGAAAACAGAACGGTAATCCACATTGTTCATATTTACCTCCGACAGGTATAAGAAACGTCCGCTCCCAATATTGTCATTTCCTACCAATCCGTAGGTACCCCTTAACCTTAGATTGTTGATGGTATTTTTTAACGGTTTCCAGAAGGCTTCATTAGATACGCTCCAGGCCAGTCCAGCGGCAGGGAAGAACCCAAACCGGTGGTCTTCATAAAAACGCTCAGTACCGTTATAGCCAAAGTTGAATTCAGCAAAGTACCTGGAGTCGTATGAATAAGTAGCCCGACCAGATAAACCCACGTTTCTGAAAGGCAGGGACTGCTGCAATGTTGGGGCATTGGCTGTGAGGCTCTGCCGCATGATGGAAACTAGTAAGCCACTTAAAGTATGCTTGTTGAAATCACGGGTATAGTTGACCGCCGATTCAATGTAGAATGTAGAATTGATGGTTTTTTCACCAGGAGAATAGGTTAAGAAATCTGTTCCGGAGTCGGGGTTGACAACATTCACCCGATAAGTGTTTTCACGTCTGTTGTATTGCCCTAACTGGTAAAAGAACGGAGAATAAGCCCTGGTAACATCAAAGAATGCACCTCTGGTAGTATTCAGCATGGTCCTGAAGGAAAGTCCTTGTGTAAGCATCGATAAGTCCTGCTTCAACTCAAACTGGGCAACCATACTTGACCTGGAATAGTCTTTATATCCGCTTACCATATCCGCATAGGGATTCAGGTAATTACCGTCAACTGAATTACCGAACATGATGTGTTTGACAAATTGATGGTCATCATCTACAGGATAGGTAGCAGGAAACAACACCGGATTGGTACGCATTACCCTTCTGTACATGGCAGTACCGCCATCGACCGGACCCGTATAGTCATCAAAATTACCACTTAGCCTGATGATCATTTCTGTTGATTTGGTCAGGTTGACATTTACATTGGACCTTAACGAATAATTTTTTAGCTTGATATTGCTGTTAAAGTTGCTCCGTTCGTCCACTTTTAAGACCCCATTATCCTGATTGAAGGCTCCGGCCACATAATACTTAGCGACAGATCCACCACCGCTTACACTCAAATTGGCACGCTGGTTCATGGTGTAATCTTTAAAAAGCTCTTTGCGCCAGTCTGTAGAGGGATAGATATAGGAACCCGAACCCAATACCGTATTGTCAATCTTATCATCACTGTAAGGAAGTTCGCGCAATGGATCGCGTGTAAGTATAGCCTCGTTGTGCAAGCGCATGTAAGTAACCGGATCTGCGAGTTCTACATTTTTTGTAGCTGTGGACATGGAATTTTCCAGCCGCAGAGAGATCTTGGCCTTACCCTCTTTACCCTCCTTTGTGGTTACCAGCACGACCCCATTGGCACCCCTTGCACCATACAAGGCGGTCGCCGTAGCATCTTTCATAATAGAAAAGCTATTGATATCATCCGGATTAAGGCGGGCAAGATCTGTACTGGACAGCTCTACCCCATCGATCAGGATCAGCGGATTTCTATTGGTACCGAAGGTAGTGATCCCCCGTATGAAGAAATTGGCATTGTCTTCACCCGGTTCACCACTCCGCTGATAGGCAATCATACCTGCTATTCTTCCTGCAAGGGCGGTTGTAAGGTTACTGGAAGGCACTTTCAGCTCCTTTGGATTGATTGTAGTGATGGAACCAATAACCGATTCCTTTTTTTGCTTTCCAAAAGCCACAACCACGGCTTCGTCAAGCATATTATCTGCAGATTTAATGACTACGTTGATTACTGCCCTGCCTTTCACGGCGATTTCTTGGGTTTCAAATCCGACCATTTTAAAGACCAGGATTGAATTGTCATCAGGCACTTCAAGAAAATACCTTCCGTTTACATCGGTGGTAGTCCCAATGTTTGGCTTGTCTTTAACAAGCACTGTCACGCCAGGCAAGGCACCCGTGGTATCAGAAACCAAACCCCTTACTTCTTTGTTTTGAAAGTTACTTTCAAATCTGATACTTATGGTTCTAGGGGGTGATTTTTTTGCATAAACACCCAATCCGGTTATGCAAATGCAACATGTTAGCAGAAGTTGTCGAAAACTTCCATTGGTTCGTAATTTTTTAAGCATAGTTTTACTATTTGGTTAGGTTTTTCATCAAATCTTATCTCATCCCTTAGATACGATCGAATCGGATTTTGTTTTACGATTTTGAGGCCTTAAATGGTCAACCAGAACTTAATTTAGAAATGCTGTCTGCTGTGTAGAGTTGCTGCATAGTTTATTCATTTAGTTTATTATTTGGTTTTGTTATATGCAATCGATTGCACACATAATGTAAATATAATTTAAAAAAGCATAAGTATCAAAATAAAATATAAAAAAATATCACGTAATTAACTCTCAATCAGGCATCGACAAGCCATTTATGCGTACCAGAACCTCAGAACAGACAATCTGCAATCGAACGCATAAATTATGCACTACTTTCAAGGCCATATTCCAATCCCCGTAACTCTGCCAGCCCCTTCAACCTTCCTATTGCTGAATAACCCGGATTGGTTATTTTATGCAGATCGTCCAACATCTGGAGGCCGTGATCTGGACGATAAGGAATAGGATCTGTTCTTTGCTGATTGATGGCAACCAGTTCTTTCATCACCGCATACATGTCCACATCGCCCTTAAGATGACCTGATTCATAAAAATTATTGTTTTCCACCCTGGTTACATTCCGCAAATGCGCAAAGTAAACCCGGTGCCCCACTGCCTTAAGTATAGCTGCTATATCTTCGTTATGCACCCCGGCTCCTAATGATCCTGTACAAAAACAAATTCCATTATGTACACTCCTGTTGTTTTCAATGATATACAGCAAATCTTCCTTACTGGTTGCGATCCTTGGCAATCCTAAAATTGAATAAGGCGGATCATCCGGATGCAGGGTCATCTTGATACCTGACTCATTGCAGGTTTCTTCTATTGCGTCTAAAAAACGAAGCAGGTTTTTGCGCAACCCCTCAGGTCCCAATTCATTATATATCGCAAGGCTCTGATGTAATTGCGCGATGGTGGTGCTTCCTTCTGTAGGAACTCCCATCAAAATATTGTCTTTAAGCAGCTGCAAGCCTTCTGGTGTCGATCCTTTAAACCGCAGTTCGGCCTGCTCTGCAATATTTGCCGCATAATCCCTGTCCGCACCTTCCCTTTTTAACAAATAAATATCAAATACAGCAAGATCAACCCAGTCCATCAACAGAGATCTGGACCCGTCTGTCAATTCATAATCCAATGTGGTACGGGTCCAGTCCAGCACCGGCATAAAATTGTAACAAACAATTTTAAGTCCGGATGAAGCAAGGTTGCGCAAGGTCTGATTGTAATTATCGAGATACTTTTGGCAGTCTGCTGCTCCCGTTTTAATAGATTCATGTACCGGAACACTTTCTACAACCGTCCATTTTAATCCTGCCGCCTCTATAATATGTTTACGCTGTTCAATCTCCTCAACAGTCCATACCTCACCATGCGGAACCTGATGGAGCGCACTTACAATATCTGTAGCGCCTGCCTGTTTAATATCTATAAGTGTTACCGGATCATTTGGCCCATACCATCTCCAGGATTGAAGTAGCGACATACTCTATTATTTATTGGTTTATATATTTGGTTTTAAAAAAAGGAGTTTATACTCCGCAATAGGCATTGAATCCACCGTCTACCAATACCGTTTCCCCGCTTACAAAAGAAGAGGCCTCGCTCAGCAGATAAATTAAAGTTCCGGTTAATTCCTTTGGATCACCAAACCTGCCAAAAGGGGTATTGTTAATGAATTTCTGCGCTCTATCAGTATACGACCCGTCGGCATTGGTCAACAAATCCCTGTTCTGTTCAGTTAAAAATACTCCTGGCGCAATTGCGTTAACACGCAGACCTCCCCCATAACGTAATCCTAGCTCTACAGCCATCCATTGCGTATAAGCTTCAATGCCTGATTTGGCAAGTGTATAACCAAGTACCCGCGTGATAGGGCGCTGAGCTGCCAATGAAGAAATATTGACAATGGAACCTTTCCCTTTTTCTGCCATTACCCGTCCGAAAATATGGGTTGGGATCACCGTACCAAATAGATTCAGGTCTACCGCTTTCTTTATATCGGAGACAGTTGCATCAAAAAGATTATCGTCCGGACCGATTACGGATCCGGCGATGTTACCACCTGCGGCATTTACCAGGCCGTCAATTGTTCCCCAAACTTCCAGTACTTTTTCTTTTGCTTTAGTAACCTGTTCTTCGTCCAGAACATCTGCAAGTACCGCTATTGCTTCTCCTCCTGCTTCCTTAATAGACGCTACACAACTGTCGGCCCTTTCCTTATTCCTTCCCAGAACCACTACTTTGGCACCAGCCTTGGCCACATCAAGCGAAAATGCAGTTCCTAGTACACCAGTTGCACCAGTAATAATAATTACTTTGTTCTTTAATGAGAATTGATTGTTTTCTTCCATTTAATATATCTACTTAAAACAGGCTTAATTTCTATTTGCTTTGGTTTAAAAGTAAATATATGCAATCGATTGCATATTGCAAAAAAAATAAATTTATTTATCTGTGGAATCTCTTTTTACCAGATCAACCGCTATAGTGACTGATATATAGTTCTTGCCGGGCTTTAACTTCTGCTGAATCAGGTTCATAATCATTCCTGCTGCCTGGGTGCCGACTTCAGATGGATACTGCTCAACCGATGTGATGGTAGGTTTTATTATTTCTGTGAGCGGGTCATTTGAATAACCGGTAATCTTAAGTTGCGCAGGTATCTCCACACCGCGGTTTTTAGCATAGGTGGTAACCGCCAAAGCTACGGTATCATTGCAGCAGAAAACAGCATCAGGCCAGGTATCCCGCTTGCCTGAAAACAAGGCTTCACAGCTTTGCAATGCGCTTTCCTTCGTTAGGTCATGAAAAAATGTCCTGTTAGGACCCGGAGAAAGCTCATAACCTTTTAATGCATCAGCATACCCCTCATACCTTTCCCTGTACAGGTTACAAAACAAGGGGCCTCCTATAAATGCAACATTCCTGCAGCCCTGTGTCAGCAAATGATTGGTAGCCATATTTGCTCCATGGTAGTCATCACCCTGTATTTTATGCGCAGGATAATTTTTAGGGACCCTGTCAAAGAACACCAGGGGCCTGTTGCTTCTGGAGAAAACATCAAAATGAGCAAAATCAGTTGTATTTAAAGTAGAGGATACGATCAGACCCTCTACCCTGGAGGCATACAAGGCATTGACCAGCTCCTTTTCCAGTTCATGCGACTCGTTCGACTGACAGATCATCAGATTATACTTATGCTCATGCAGTTTATTTTGTATTGCTGTGATTACGGTAGACTGATAATATCTTGAGATCCGGGGAATGATCAGGCCAATCGTATTGGATTTACTGTTCCTTAAGCTGGCCGCAACCGCATTATAACTATAACCAAGTCTGTTTGCTGCTTCGTTAACCTTTATTTTGGTCTCCTGACTAATATGCGGGTGGTCCTGTAGTGCCCTTGATACGGTTGAAGAAGATAAACCTAATTCAAGGGCTATATCTTTCATCGTATTGTCTGATCCTTTTTTCATTAAGCTAATGGGAATTTCATTTATGCAAATATGCAATCGATTTCTAATATATTAAGTTTTCTTTAATAATTAAAATGAAGCATTGGGATTGATGGTAAGATGGCTTTTTAAGGGTTCCCTTTCCGAGCCGTTATAGAAGGATCATAGAACTGTGCTATACCGGATTTATGGCAAACCCGAGCGGCATCGTATATTTTACCCTTACATTCTGACCATTCTGCCTGCCTGGTTTCCATTTTGGTGATTTGCTTATTACTCTCAGCGCTTCTTCATCACAACCATAGCCGATGCCTTTTATCACTGTTACATTGGTAACAGAACCATCTTTCTCTACTACAAAACTGACAAACACCTTGCCCTGCTTACCCTGATCCATCGCCATTGGAGGGTACCGTAAGTGTTTTTGAATGAATCGGGTCCATTCTTTCATACCACCCACAAATTCAGGATATACTTCTATGGTAGTTGCATTATAAATTTCATTGTCTGTTGCAGTACCTTCTCCGGTTCCGTTTCCACCAACAGCCCCGTTTCCTTCTCCCTGTGAAGGCACAGCAATCAGGCTGTTTTCTAATCCCGACTGCGTTACCGGACCTATCACTGCCATGTCAATATCTTTGATGGTTGGGGGATCTATCAGCGCTGCATCTTCTACTACGACTGGCTTATTAGGAAGCGCAATCATCTTAACTTTCTCTTTAACAGGTTCGGCTTTTGGCATTTCCTGCTTTTCCTGTGGTTTGATCTTTTCTACCACAGGCACCGGAAGCTCAATCAGGTCTATCATGGTATCTGGCTTAACCACATCAACCTGAGCCGCATTAAAATGCTTATAGATCATTGGAGCGGCAAACAGCATGATAAACAGCGGCACCGCAATGAACAGCGCACGCAGGGTGTTTTGGTTGGAATGCAGGCGCAGTTCGTAAGCACCATAAGATTGGTTCCTGTTTTTGAATACCAGATTGAGCCACTCGATCTTGTACAAATTTGATGAATTGTTAAGCATGGTTATATAGATTAGTTACTCTTAAGATGTAACCGGTACCTTTATTCCATAACAATTCTATAATATTAGTTCCTGAAGCCGTATGATTTTGACAGCGCAAGGCATTCTTCTGCCGGAACTATCCCATCAGATGATGTGGCAGCAAATAAGCTTGAGGCAGCTGCACAGACTCCCAGTTTGAGGCAAGTTTGCATCTCCTGATCGTCATGAACCCCTATCAAAACGCCTGCGGCAAAAGCATCTCCTGCCCCAACAGCTCCCTGTATCTTATCTGCCGGTAAATTTATACTCGGTTGAAATAATTGCTGATCCTGTTTGTTTACCGCAATCACACCCATAGGGAAATGAAGGATCACCCAGCTTCTTACACCCATTTCAATAATTGTGGAGGCAGCTTCGTAGCATTTGTCCAGCATTGGCTGCCCCTGATCAGAAACGGTTTGGATCCCGGTGATCATTCCCGCCTCAAATTCGTTTAAGAACAGGTAGTCTATATAAGGAAGCGCGGGAGTTACAACCTCTTTAAACCTGTCTGACTTCTCACTTACAATATCGGCCGAGGTGATAAAACCATGTTCACTTGCTTTTTTTAAAACACTCATGGCCCTTGTTGTCCCATCTTCCTGTTTAGCATCCAAAGTATCCAGCAGCAACAGGTAACCCAGGTGAAAGATCTTCGCACCGGAACCGGAGAAATCAAAATGAGGAATATCCAGTAGTGCATTTGCCCCTCTTTGATGAAAAAAGGTTCTTTTACCGGTTGATTTTACCGTCATCACATCTGTATAAGAAGTATAAGCTCCGGGCATTTTTTGAATCTGCGCAGTGCCTATACCCAAATTCTGACAGTCCTGGATGATCTGCGTGCCGCGGTCATCATCTCCTACCAGGCCAACGCCATTTAGCGGAAAACCAGCATTTAACTTAACCAGTCCCTTTAAAATATTGTATGCAGAGCCGCCATTGCTACTGTATTCGCTAAGAATATTAACCAGTTTTTCTTCTTCCGGGAAAGCATCAACTACTTTGACCTGGTCTATTATCCAATTGCCGCCAACCAATATTCCATTTCTCATAGCTATCTTTCGCTTACCAATTTTATGATCAGGGCTTCGTCCTCTTCTATCTCTGAGAAGCGTCCAATAGCTTCATTAGAAAAGAAATTGTCATTGAGGTCGTCATTTGCAGTAGATACTTCACCAATGACACATTCATCGGAACCTGGATAGAACTCATGCCAGACACCCGGCTCGATGGTTACCCGTTCTCCTGGTTTTAAGCTAATTTTTTCTCCGGACTTTATCAATCTTGCTTCACCATTTACTTTTATAGTCAGGCTGTTTGAAGTTTGTGCTTTTGCAGGATCACCTGTCCAAAACTGCACGATAAGATTTCCGGCCCTGGAAATGATGTCTTCCTTCTTCTTTTTATGCATATGTGCGGGTGTGACCTGATTTTTCACCGCGTACATTAATTTCTCACAATATTCAGCTTCTTCTGCCAGATTTACCAACACAAGACCAGTAGTTAAAAATGATCCTAAGCCAAAATCAGTGATGTCCCATTTCGGGTTTGGTGGCAAAAACCAGCCATTTTGTCTAAAAAAATTGGCGGCGGTTATGATTGCCTGATTTATTTCTGATCTTTTCATGTCTGTGCGTGGTAATTAATTTCTTCAACAGTATTATTTGTAAATGATTTAAGTGCCGCATTAAAAATGCGATGGCTTGCTACAGCTTCCTCCGGCGTTACGCAACCAAACCTGCCATTCAGGGCACCTTCTCTTTCCACCACATAGGCTGCCAGCATTTGCATAAAACAATCAGGAAATCCGGGTTCAAAGATTCCTCCGGTGATTGTTGGAAAGACCATCCCTTTAAAGCCCAGGTCTGTCCGCTGCCAAAATTGTTCATCCTGACAGGTAAATATCCACAAGGTCTTGGTGTCTTTAGTACTATATCTTACACCACCCCTGGTACCCAATACTTCAATGTACCAGGTATTGGTTTCTCCAGCTGCCATGCGTTTCATTTCTAAAGTCATTGGCACCCTGTTGCCGCCTATCTCAACCTGGGTATGTAGCGAAGCATTATTCCATGTATCACATACCGCTTTTCCACCTTTACCATCCGGACGTTCGGTGATGATCTTTTGCAATTGCGCATGTACCATTTCCGGCATCCAGCCCAATCGCAAAGGTACATGCAATACATGCATGCCCAGGTCGCCCATTACGCCTATTTCCCCGCAAAACTTATTTTGCCTTTTCCAATTGATCGGTTTAGCAGGATCAAGGTCGCTCGAATGAAGGAAACCAGCTTTAATTTCTATAATCTGGCCTAGTTTACCCGAAAGCACTTCCTGCATTACCCGTTGCGGGCCTGGCAGAAAAGGCATCTCTGAACTGCAGCGTACAAAGCGGCCCAGACGTTTTGCTTCCTCTTGTATTGTTATTGCGGCATCAAGGTCAATCCCAAAAGGTTTTTCTGCCAGCAGGTCCTTACCGGCAGCCAGCACTTCCAGATAATATTCTTTGTGCAGATTATGGGGTAAGGCCACATATACAATATCTATGTCTTCGCGCGCAAGTAATTCCTTATAATTTGTAGTAAGCAGCGCTACTGTCGGAATGGCTTGATACCATGACAACACCGCTTCATTGAGATCGCAAACTGCTTTTAAAGCTACATTTACAGGAAAATCATTCAGTACAAACCATCGCCCAAAAGCGCTGGCAGCCTCCCTGCCCATTAAGCCGCCTCCAATGATTCCTATGTTTACCGTTTTCATAAGTTCTGATTCTATTTTATTAAATCCAAAACGTCTGAAGGACGTGCCCCTTCATGCACAATCGCCATTAAAGCTTTTGTCATCCCTGCAGGATCTGCATGCTGTATTACATTTCTGCCGTACACGATCCCCTTAGCCCCTTGCTGCATTAATCCGTAAGTTCTTTCCAGGATTTCTGCATCACTTGCTTTTCCTCCCCCTCTGACAAGCACCGGGATGTTTCCCGCAATTTCGATTATTTTGTGGTAGTCATTAACATCATCTGTAGGATCAGCCTTGATTATATCAGCTCCCAGTTCTACCCCCTGCCTTACCAGTGAAACAATCTTTTGTGAATCACCGTCTACCATATAGCCCCCCACTTCCTTATTGGGCCTGAATACCAATGGCTCTACCATTAACGGCATGGAATACTGATCGCACAGAGGTTTGATTTTTAAAATATTCTGAATACACTGATCTGTCACTTCAGGTTCATCAGGGATACTAAACAAGTTGACCACTACACAGACTGCATCTAATCTTATCGCTTGTTCTACCGGATTTTCTATCATGCGGCTAAAAAGCCTTCGGGGCAATTCCTTTCCGTAAACATTGGCAACGTCTGTTCTAAGTACCAGTGCAGGTTTGTATTTGCCTGGTATAGCCTGAAGATATTGAGCTTGCCCCACCGTCAACTGAATGGCATCAGGACCGGCCGCCACCAGGACGTCTACTGCCGACTTAATGTTTTCTATTCCATTCAGGAAAGACACCTCATTAAAAAAGCCATGGTCAATGGCTACATCAAAGCAATTTCCGGATTTACCGTTAAACAATCTATTAAGCTTATATGATTTCATACGTGGTTACTAATATATCTGGTTGCAGCTGCCCGCTGCAAATCAAACATAAAAAAAACAGCTTGTATATACAAGATAAAAATTACTATTTATTTTCATTTATATTGTATATTGAGAGTCGCAATACTATTTTGTCTAAGTTGTTAATCAGTAACCAAAGAAAATGCTCAAAAAAGAATTTCCACTATACAAAAAGGTATTTGATGACCTTAAATTATTAATAGATTCAGGGAAATATCAGAAAGGTGCACTGCTTCCATCAGAGAATGAACTTTGCAAAACTTATAAAACGACCAGGGTTACCATAAGACAGGCGCTTTCAGGATTAATGACAATCGGGTATATTACCAGGCACCACGGCAAGGGCAGTATCGTTTCTGAACCCAAAAATGGACTTGGTATCCTTTCAATAAGCGGAGTAACGGAAGGTGTGGGCAACCAAACATTAACCACACTGATTCTTCAAAAACCGGTAAAGCAAAAATGGCCTGCTGATTTCTCTTATGAACTAAACGAAGAAGAGCTAAGCCATGGCTGTATATTTTTTACCCGCCTGCGCCATATAAATGACATTCCGGTACTCTATGAAGAAACCTATATAGGTAATATCAACCTTCCAAGGTTCACTTCAAAAAAACTGGACAATGCTTCACTCTTTAAAGTACTTAAAACGTTTTACGATATTGAGGTTAAAGAAGGGGAACAAAAAATCTGGGCAATACATGGCGACAAAAAAATCAGCAGCCTGCTCAATATTAAAATAAGTCATCCTATTGTGCATATGAAAAGAAGGCTGCAGACCAACATAAAAGACGTCAATATATTCTCTTCTGTTTACTGCAATACGGCCGAATATTTCCTCCAGGATTACTTTTAAAGGGTTTTTATCAAATTCAGAAAATGGAGGCCAACCAGTCGTTTAATCATTTTTGAAGGACGTTTTATATAATTTGATTGACATTTCTTTGAATACTTATCAATATTTGTATTTTTACGTTCAATTAGATGGAATAATTCAAAAAAAATCCTATTTTTGATAAAATTTTAAACAAATAAATGAAAAGCTTAAGAACAATTGCATTAAAAGAGGCGCAAACAAGAATTTCACCAGAGGTAAAGTCTCCTTCGACTAAGATTTCTGAGTTTTTTGGCGTTAATGTTTTTGACAAAAGAAAAATGAAAGATTTCTTGTCAAAAGAGGTTTATGAGAAACTTGTTTCAGCCATTGACCAGGGTGAACTAATCAACCATGATGATGCCAATCAGATTGCTACAGCGATGAAAAGTTGGGCTATGGGAAAAGGTGCTACGCACTATACTCACTGGTTTCAGCCTTTAACTGGTACTACTGCTGAAAAACATGATTCATTTTTTGAACCTAGCAGTGATGGTGCAATTGAAAAATTTGCAGGCAGTGCGCTTGTTCAGCAAGAACCTGATGCTTCAAGTTTCCCTAATGGTGGTATCCGCAATACTTTTGAAGCCCGCGGTTACACAGCATGGGACCCTTCTTCTCCTGCATTCATTATGGAAAGCAAAGCTGGTAAAACACTTTGTATTCCTACCGTATTTGTTTCTTACACCGGCGAAGCATTAGATTATAAAGCTCCTTTATTAAAAGCACTTGCTGCTATGGATAAAGCTGCTGTTGATGTTTGCCAGTATTTTGATAAAAGTATCACCAAAGTAAATGCATCTTTAGGTATCGAGCAGGAATATTTCCTGGTAGACCTTGCATTATACAATGCCCGCCCGGATCTTGTAATGACCGGACGTGCATTATTCGGACATATGTCTGCTAAAGGACAACAATTAGAAGATCATTATTTTGGATCTATTCCTGAGCGTGTATTCACTTATATGGTTGACTTTGAAAATGAAGCCCTTAAATTAGGTATTCCTTTGAAAACACGTCACAATGAGGTGGCTCCAATGCAATTTGAGTGTGCTCCTATCTATGAAGAAATCAACCTTGCGATTGACCACAACCAATTGTTGATGGACTTGATGGAGAAAGTTGCTTTGAGACATAACTTTAAAGTGCTTTTACATGAAAAACCATATGCAGGTATCAACGGATCAGGTAAACACAACAACTGGTCGCTGATCACTGACACTGGTAAAAATCTATTGGCTCCGGGAAAAACGCCTAAAAACAACCTGATGTTCTTAGCATTCTTCGTAAACACGGTTAAAGCTGTTCACGAACATGCAGATTTATTGAGAGCTTCTATCGCTTCAGTAAGCAATGATCACCGTCTGGGTGCCAACGAGGCCCCTCCTGCGATCATTTCTATCTTCCTTGGTCAGCAATTGAACGAGGTTCTTGACGAAATAGAGCATTCACGTATCAGCAAAAAAATCAAAGAAGACAATGCTTTGTGGTTGGGTATCCCTAAAATCCCGCAAATATTGTTGGACAACACAGATCGTAACCGTACTTCTCCTTTTGCCTTTACGGGTAATAAATTTGAGTTGAGAGCCGTAGGTTCTACTGCTAATTCTTCTGCTCCTATGACTGTATTAAACGCAATCGTAGCTGATCAGTTGACTAAATTTAAAATTGAAGTAGATAAACTGATCAAAAAAGGCGAGAAAAAAGACATCGCTTTATTGACAGTGATCAAAAAATACATCAAAGAGTCTAAAGACATCCGTTTTGAAGGAAATGGCTATAGCCAGGAATGGGCTGATGAAGCAGAAAGACGCGGCTTGAAAAACATCAAAACTACTCCGGTAGCGTTGGATGCTTATGTAAGCGAGAAGTCTACAGAATTGTTTGGCAAAACGAACATCTTCAACAAACGCGAACTTCATGCACGTCATGAAATTTTGCTGGAGAACTATTACAAAAAATTACAGATTGAAGCAAGGGTAATGGGCGAAGTTACCAACAGCATGATCATTCCTGCTGCCATCGCTTACCAAAATACGCTGATTGAAAATGCCAAAGGATTGAAAGACCTTGGTATCGACGGAGCTGCTTTGGAAGCTCCAATTGCGATTATCAAGAAATTGTCTGAGCATTTAGGTATCGTTAAAACAAGTATTGATGCAATGCTTGAAGAACGTAAGAAAACAAATGCTATTGAAGATAGCCGTGAGAAAGCGATCGGTTATGATGAGAACGTAAAATCTTACTTCGATACCATCCGTTACCATACTGACAAATTAGAGCAGATTGTTGACGACAGTGTATGGCCTCTGCCTAAATTCAGAGAATTATTATTTGTTAAATAAAACCAACACCTAATAACCAGCTATTTTTAGTTTTGTAACCTCTGCCTTAACTGGCAGGGGTTATTTTTTATATCTTTGCAGCAACATGAGTGATAACAGGTACAACCAGCGTGGCGTTTCTGCCTCTAAAGAAGATGTGCACCAGGCCATCAAGAATATAGATAAGGGCATATTTCCTCAAGCCTTTTGCAAGATCATCCCTGATATTTTAGGTAACGACGATTCATTTTGCAACATCATGCATGCCGATGGCGCAGGTACAAAATCTTCTTTGGCTTATATATACTGGAAAGAAACCGGCGACATTTCTGTATGGAAAGGCATTGCGCAGGATGCAATCATCATGAACATAGACGACCTGATCTGTGTAGGTGCTACTGATAATATCCTCTTATCTTCTACCATAGGACGTAATAAAAATCTGATCCCCGGTGAAGTGATCGCAGCAATTATCAATGGCACGGAAGAGATTTTGGCCGAACTGCGTTCACAAGGCATTTCTATTTACTCTACCGGTGGTGAGACAGCTGATGTGGGCGACTTAGTGCGTACCATTATCGTAGACTCAACAGTTACCTGCCGTATGGAACGTGCTAAGGTAATCAGTAACCATAAAATTCAGGCAGGCAATGTTATTGTCGGGTTATCATCTTACGGACAAGCTTCATACGAAACCGAGTACAACGGCGGCATGGGCTCTAATGGTCTTACTTCTGCCAGACATGATGTATTTGATAAGTCTGTGGCTTCTGCTTTTCCGGAAAGCTATGACCCTTCTGTTCCGTATGACCTGGTATTTTCAGGAGGAAAAAAACTAACTGATCTGGTTGAAATTACCGAGGGGGTTAGTGTAACAGCTGGTAAACTGGTACTTTCCCCTACGCGTACCTATGCACCCGTTATCAAACAGATTCTTGAATCTTACAGAACTCAAATAGCTGGCATCGTTCATTGTAGTGGTGGCGCACAGACCAAAGTGCTCCATTTCGTAAATGATGATGTACATATCATAAAAGACAACCTGTTCCCTATTCCCCCGCTTTTCAGGCTCATCCAGGAGCAGTCGGGCACTGACTGGAAGGAAATGTACAAGGTATTCAACATGGGTCACCGTATGGAGCTGTATGTTCCTGAAGAAATTGCTGAAGAAATCATTGCCATATCAAAAAGCTTCAACATCGACGCACAGATTATCGGCAAGGTGGAAGCTTCGGATCAGAAACAGGTAACTATTAAATCAGAAAACGGGGAGTTCGTTTATCACTGACCATAAGTTTTAAAGAACTGGTTGCTAAAACGCATATCCGGATCATATTTTCTTTTTAAACTGAAAAATTTCCTGGCCTTTGGGTAGGCTCGATACAGCTGCTCCTGGCTGGCATGCAGACGGTAAGGAAGATAATAAGTTCCTTTTAAAGTTAAGGCTATGTCAATCAGGCGTTGTGTTAAGTACTGCATTTCCTGTTCTGCTGCTTTGTCTTTCTTTTGATTGAACAGCATTACAAAACCAAATACCTCTTCATTGGCGTAGTTCATATACGTATCTTCATCTTTCATCACATTTCTCAGGGTAATGTTTAAGAGATCTATTTTATGTCCCGGCAGCTCTTTGCGTAAAGCTTCTATAAATTCAGATACCCTGACTTTAGGGATAAAATACTCATGAAGAATATCGGTATATCCGGTATCGGTAGTCTGAAAGGTTTCCACTCCTTCGCTAAACAGTCTGTTTCTTGAAAATTTCTTATCATTCATCAACTTAACAGCTTGTTTCTCAATCCTCCAACGCAGATTTTTTCCATAATCGCTATTGGCCGAGGCTCTGAATAATATTCTCCGGAAAGTTGCAAAAGTATTTTCCTGCTTTAACCTTACAACAGGATCTGCGGTAGTGAGATAAGTGGCCAGAATAGCTTCCTCCATAAAATGCTCGCTGTTTACATTGATCCTTCCGTATACTAAACCTATATTGGGGTTGGTGGCGGCCAGCCGGTCATATTCCTTAATATAGTCCCTGCTTTTGATAACATATTGTTTCGCGCTGTAAATCTTATTATCAGTTACCTCCAGCCGCACATCGAGGATCACACCAAAAAGACCATATCCCCCAAGTACCAAAGAAAAGAGTTCCTGATTTTCTGTCCTGCTGCAGGTTACAATTTCACCATCCGCCTTTACCAATCTGAAAGACCTTACAGAAGAAGCTATCGGCGGCGAGTTGGGC
Organism: Pedobacter psychroterrae; assembly: GCF_004331695.1. Lineage (GTDB taxonomy): Bacteria > Bacteroidota > Bacteroidia > Sphingobacteriales > Sphingobacteriaceae > Pedobacter > Pedobacter psychroterrae. Next base: position 53,411 of record NZ_SJSL01000005.1, read on the forward strand.
TGCCAGCCATGACAGTTCACACTAATAGATCCGCCAACTGAAAATGAATTGTTAGACTGCATGATCTTGACTGATTTACCGTAATTATCCAGATAAGGAATCACCTGATTCCATAAGGCACCGGCACCTACGAGAAGTACATCATTTAATGTATCCAGACGCATGTAGTTGAAATGCTTCATGTCCAGCACTATTCCGTTTGCCGAAATCGTATGGCCTCCCATACTGTGCTGCGCTCCTGCTATGGAAATATTTTTGTGGGTAGCCGCAGATTGCTTAACAAGACCGACAATCTGCATTACGGCACTGTCACCGGCACTACTGAGTTGGATGAGGGTATCTACCTTTGTCTTATTTAAATTGCTTGCGTCTTGTGAATAACCAGATAAATTTTCCTTTTTGTGTTCGCGGTCCGCAAAATAGGTATAGGTTAAAAAAACGATAGGCCGGCCAATAAGTATTATCAGGAGTATAAATACTCCTGATAATATAATTTTTCCGGTTGTTAATTTTAATGAAGCAGCCAAAGCGTCATTTATATATTAATGATGCTTTACTTTATAGAATTTATAGCCAAACATAAAGATTATCACGTAACAAATAATTGGGGTATAATAAGCATTGGCGACGCCATGATGATCTGCTACAAAGCCCATTATTAGAGGAAAAAGTGCTCCACCCACGACACCCATCGAAATGAATGAAGAGGCAAATTGGGTTTTAGAGCCGAGATTCTTAAGTCCCAAACTAAAAATGGTTGGAAACATGATGCTAAAAAAGAAATTGACCATAAGCAATGCGATGAATGAGACCATCCCCATGCCCTGCGCTACAATGATACACATCAGAACATTACCGACCGCAAAGCTTGCGAGCAACTTATTAGGAGCGACGAAGCGCATTAAGAAAGTTCCGATAATTCTACCTGCTAACATGGCGCCCATAAAAAAGAATCCCATGTAATAACCGGCTTGTTCATCGGTATATCCCATAATTTCATGTCCATAGTTGATAAATAATGCCCAGGTACCAACTTGCGCTCCAACATTAAAAAACTGGGCAGCTATGGCCCAGGTAAAATGCTTATGAGCGAAAAGGCCTTTATCCGGAGCAACATCTACATTGACGGCACCTGCATCAGCAACTGTAACAACATGCGGATCAGTAGTAGCAGGAACCTTGACGAATGAAAATGAAATAGTTACCAGCAGAATCACAAATCCAATTACCGCGTAAAGCATTTTTACAGATGTGAGGTCCGTACTGCCTTCAACTGCACCGCTGAATAAAAAATATCCACCAATGATCGGGCCCAGCATAGTACCAACAGCATTAAAGGTCTGCGCGAAATTGATACGCTGGTCGCTTGTACGCTGATCACCCAGTGATGCAACGAAAGGATGCGCCACAGTCTCCAGTGTAGATAAGCCGCATCCAACAACAAAAAGAGCAATCGCAAAAAAAGTGAATGATGAGATATTTGCAGCCGGTATAAACAAAAAGGCGCCTGCAGAAAATAGCGACAAGCCCAACAGCACTCCATTCTTATAGCCGAATCTTTTCATAAACAAACCTGCAGGGATACCCATCACCCCATAGGCGCCAAAAATGGCAAACTGCACAAACATAGACTGGAATTTGGACAAACTCATCGTTTCCTGAAAATGTTTATTTAACACATCGGCCATGCTGATGGCAATGCCCCAAAACATAAAGAGTGAGGTTACAAAAACAATAGTTACAAGGAACTTTTTATCCGTAAAAGCTGCTTTAGATTTTAATTCGGTCATGGTTTATATTTGATTTATTTGGTTACAATTTAACAATGCGAATTAGTTCGCATTGTTAAATATATAAACTTGTCCCGGCTTTGTTGCAAAATCATAAAGTAATGTTTCTTTTACCCCTGTACCCTTCAGTTTGGCCTTATCTGAAATGAGTGGTTTTGCCACTTTATTAATTTGATAAAACGGATTAGCATTTTCTTTATCTGCCGGTTTCAGGGCTACTTTTCCTGCTAAAGGAGCAGCCAAGCGCAGCCTGCAATTTCCTCCCAGATGAGACTTTATTTCCAGCCTTTTTACCTGTCCGTTTTCCCATTCCAGCTTAATAATTTCAAAGCCTCCAAGCACCCTTAATCCACTTACACTTCCCTTTGCCCATACATCAGGCAATGCCGGCAATAAATGTATATCGCCGTCGTAGCTTTGTACCAGCATTTCTGCGATACCTGCGGTACAGCCAAAGTTGCCATCTATCTGAAATGGTGGGTGTGCATCAAATAAATTAGGATAAGTACCACCCGATTCAGATCGGTTACTTGCGGGACTTAGCTGATCCGTCAGCAGTTTATACGCATGATTTCCGTCCAAAAACCTTGCCCACAAATTTACTTTCCAGCCCATCGACCAGCCGGTAGACACATCTCCGCGATACAATAGCGAAGTACGTGCCGCATCAAATAGTTCCGGCGTGCGGTAAGGAGAGATCTGGCCTGCAGGATAAACGCCGAACAGATGCGAGACATGCCTGTGCTTGTCATTGGGATTATCCAGATCCTGCAGCCACTCCTGCAACTGCGAATGCTGACCTATCTGCATAGGCGGAAGTCTTTTTCTCAAACCTTTTAGCCTTTCCGCAAATTCCTTATCAATCCCCAATATTTCTGAAGCCCTGATCACATTGGAGAACAGTTCAAACAGAATCTGATTGTCCATAGTAGTACCGGCCGCGATGGACTTACCCCTCGCCGCCGCTGGTGCATTTTCAGGTGAATTAGAAGGGACTACTACCAGCCATTTGTTGAAAGGCTCTTCCACCAGAAAATCGCTATAAAATTCAGCAGACCCTTTAATGGCAGGATAAACCGAAGCCAGGTATTTTTTATCACCGCCATATAAGTATTTATCAAAAAGATGTCTGCTCAGCCAGGCACCACCCATCGGCCACATGCCCGAATAGATACCATCCACATGACCTGAGATGCGCCACAGATCTGTATTATGATGTGCGACCCAACCCTTTGCCCCGTACATTACTTTAGCTGTCTCCTGTCCACTCTGGGAAAGTTCCTGCACCATCTTTATCAATGGCTCATGCATTTCGGTCAGATTGGTGAGCTCGGCAGGCCAGTAATTCATTTCTGTGTTAATATTGATGGTGTACTTGCTGCCCCAGGGTGGGTTCATTTTATCATTCCAGATACCTTGCAGGTTAGCAGGTTGCCCCCCAGGCTGTGAAGAGGCGATCAGCAGGTACCTGCCAAACTGGAAATACAGCTCTGCCAGTTGCGGATCATTTCCCTGTGCAAAGTTCTTAATGCGTACATCAGTAGGTTCTTTCGAAGCTGCTGTTGTGCCTAGATCAAGCTTCACACGGTTGAAGAATTTTTGATAAGCTGCTATATGATTTTTCAAAAGCACAGCATAGCTTTTCTGAACGGCCTTATTTAGATAATCTGCCGCCCGTTTATCCGGATCGCCGGTAATGTCTTTATAATTGTTGAAATTGGTCCCTATGGAAATGTAAAAAGTAACTGAATTGGCATTGGTAACGCTTATTTTGCCATCGCCGGCCAACATATTTCCGCCTTCGGCTTTCGCTTTAACTATTGAGCTAAACTTTACTGCGCCTTTTACCCCGTCTTTGTCTCCCGATATGCCTGACAAGATCAATTCATCATTATTCCTGGTAGTTACGGCCGATTTCTGCAGACTTTGCATATCAGCCGAAAAAGTCAGTTGGCCGGGTTTGCTTGCCGTCAGTCGTACTGCGATCACCTGGTCTGGCAGGGATGCAAAAACTTCCCTCGTAAATTTCACTTCTCCAACGGTATAGTGAGTCTTCGTCACCGCTGTTTCAATATCCAGCTCCCGATAATAATCCGTGTAGGCCTCATGCCCGGGGAAGTTGATATTAAGATTTCCCACCAACTGATAGTTCATCCCATTAATAGGAGAAGGAATATTTGCAGCTGCAAGCTTATCGGCTTCATCATATTTGCCTTCAAAAATGAGCTGCCTGACTCCTGGTAAAGCAGCGAGTGCTTTAGGGTTGTCGTTGCGGTTTGGTCCGCCCGACCAAACAGTACTTTCGTTTAATTTGATTAGTTCAGCAGCAGGATTTCCGTACACCATTGCTGCTATCCGCCCATTACCAATGGGCAGCGCTGCTTCCCATGTCTTTTCCGCAGGTTTATCATACCACAATTTCAAACTGCGTTCCTGCGCGTCAGCACCTTGGCCAATAAATATCAGTATCAAAAATATTAAGACCTTGTTCATAATTGTTATGCTATAAATATCAAATTAACACTTATTTTTTAGCTGCATCCAGTTCTTTCATTGTCCATGGCGTAGTTCTGCTTAACGATTCCTGTCTCACTTTTTTAACAAGTTCCGGTTTTACCACAGCAGCTTTATTTCCCATATCGTTTCTTATATAACTGATCACTGATGCAATGTACTCATCCGTATTGCCTCCCAGCGGCGGCATAATATCTGCATAGACCTTTCCATCTACCGGACCGCTTAATCCGTGCAGCAATATCTTTATCAATTTCTCCGGATCTCCATTCACATCTTTGGCTCCGGCCAGGGGTGGTGCAGGCATATCCTTTCCTCCATTATTTATTCCTTTACCATCTGCACCGTGACAGGTAGCACATAACTGTTTAAAGATCAAAGCACCATCTTTAATTAGTTTTTGATCTGCTGCTGCCATTAATTTTGATTTTTGATCTGCTTCAGTTTTTGATTTTATATAATTCTGGTATCTGCGCTGAGATTCATTCAAGATCTTATTGTCCGGATAGCCCTGCTGAAGATCAGCGATGATAGACTGGGCCTTTTCTGAATTATTAAATCTTAAGGACAAAGCAAGCTGAAAGCGTACATCTGCACTGGGGTCATTTTTAAGAAATGCTACTCCATTGACAAGCGTTTCATCTCCTGCCCTTATTGGCTCTTCACAGATCCACAGTGCTGTTTTTCTTACTTCTGCATCTTTGTCTTTTAAAGCCGCCAGCAAGGTAGGCCTGTCCAGCGAATTCAACCCATTCATCGTCCACAATGCATGAATACGGGCCAGTTGCACAGGTGAATTAAGTGCCACCTCCCTTAGGGCCGGCACCACTGCTTTATCTCCCCTCACTACCATGATCTTTTGGGCATTATCTCTCCACCAGCCATTTGGATGCGACAGGTACTGTACCAATTGTGAAGTTGGTATACTCAGCATTCTGGGTGGCGTTTTATCAGGCTTTATACCATCATACACTACGCGGTAAATCCGCCCTCTTCCAATATTCTTATCAAACTTTTTTTCATCGATCTGTTTGCGCAGGTAAGTTCCTTTTTTAGTCCAGTTGCCCTCCTGAATAATGCCACGGTACATATCTACAATATACAGGCAGCCATCAGGTCCTGTCACACTGTTGACCGGTCTGAAATTCATATCTGTAGTAGCGATAAATTCTTCCTTATCATAGGCATTTTTTAAAGTGATCATGCCATCGGTATTTACTACTTTAGCCCTCCTGATCAGCCTTCCGACAGGTTCAGGTATAAAAAGATCTCCATTCGCATCTGCGGGCAATGAATTTCCCCTAAACACAGACTGCCCTGCACAGGCAGTAAAATGGTTTAATGTGCTATCAGCTCTTAACCTTGACAATCCTCCCTGAACATCGGGAGTAGCGATAACCGGCCATACATCCTGAAAGCCTTTATCCAATTGATTTTGCACATCCAACCTTCCAAAATATGGGTTTTGCTGAAAATCAAGAGCGGGTGTTTCACCACCTGCCGAGGAATAAAACAAGCGTCCATAATCGTCGTTGGCCAGGCCCCATTGTCCGCCCGATCCATTAATTAATTGCTCGGTTTTTAGCATTCCATTGTCATACTTATACCGCACATCCTGATAGGTAAGGTACATTTTATTGTCCAGGTTCCAGATCAGGCCACTTTTCTGGTGTTCCAGGTTGTTGGTATTTACTTCATCGTTGCGAAAAACCATTTTCTTTTCATCTGCCACACCGTCATCATTTGTGTCTCTATAACTGTATATATGGTTGGAATTTGTCTCACCTACCAGCAGTCTGTCGTCCAGCGCGAGGATCAGTCTCGGCAGCAGCAGATTGTCTATAAAAACTACTGCCTTATCCATTTTTCCATCGCCATTTGTATCCTCCAGCCTTTTGATTTTACATACCGGACTCATTTCGCCGGTTCCTTCTGCATCCTGCATGTAAGTATTCATCTCGGCGACGAACATTCTGCCGTCTCCGTCCCACGCTATCGCAACAGGCTCATGGATCATAGGTTCAGTTGCTACCAGCTCTAGTTTGTATCCTTTTTGAATATGGAAAGCTTTAAGGCTTTCTTCCGGACTCAGGTATGCCGAAGAAGGGTTTGTGTTGACAACTATTTTACCTTCAGCGTCTCTTTTTACTGCATTCTGTTTTACCTTGCAGGTATAAACCGACATCGATACGAATAAAATACCCAGTATCAGGTGTGTACTATTCAGGTTCCTTTTGATCAATTGCATGTTAAATTTGGTTATAGATGATTGACTATTTCACACCCCATTTTTTGTTGGGCAATGGCCCCATTTCCAGTTCAAGCTTTCCACCTGCCACCAGTTGATCATGTGTAAACCATGGGGTATCCAACACTTTACCGTCCAGTTTAGCACTTTGAATATATTTATTTACCACCGAGCATTTATTTGCTATCACCTGAAACTGTTTTCCATTGGGAAGATCAATACTTGCCTTTTCAAACAAAGGACTTCCTATCGTATATACTGGTGTACCGGGAGTAACAGGATAGAAGCCCAAAGAAGAAAATACCACAAACGCGGTCATACCACCTCCGTCCTCATCGCCCGGAATGCCAAATACATTATCCTTAAACCAGGTATCCAATAAAAATCTGATCCTTTTCTGGGTCTTCCATGGTGAAGTGCTATAGTTATATAAATAAGGAATATGGAAGCTAGGTTCATTACCCATAGAGAATTGCCCTGTTATGCCGGTAAAATCCGGGAATTTAGCCCAAAGCTCATATTTGCTTCTCCCCAATGATTCGCGAAAGAGCTGGTCCAGTTTGCTTTCAAAGTTATTTACACCTCCAAAAAGGCCGACTAACCCTTTTACATCATGCTGTACCTGCCACAGGTAAGTCCAGCCGTTGTTCTCGTCGTAATAGTCACGGCCGCCCATGCCACCGTCAAATTTAGGGTCGATCTTGATCCAGTTACCGGCTTTATCCTTAGGCAAAAACATCTGGGTATCGTTGTGCCAAAGGTTTTTGTAGTTATTGCTTCTCGCCATGAATTTCGTATAGTCCTGATCTTTTTTCAGTTCCTGGGCAAATTGGGCCAATGCCCAGTCGTCATAGCTATGCCCCAGTGTGATGGCTACTGCCTGGCGTTTTTCAAATCCATGAGCGGTCTTATTGGTCTCTTCCTCTCCTGGTTTTAAAGCAGGGAAATATCCCTTCTCATAATAAAAATTTTCCAGATCAGTTTTAGGTCCGTTCTTCCATGGAAGCATGGTAGCCTGGGTAGCATTTTTAAGCATACCTTCATACGCCACATTTACATCATAGTTCCTGATACCTTTACGGTAACCATCCAAAAATGTGATGGTAGAGTGAAATCCGTTCATACATGGATTATCTCCATACAAAAGCGGAAAAGTAGGTACCCAACCGCTCTGCTGATACATCAGCACATAAGAGTTGAGCATATCACCTTCCTGTGCAGGATTAAGAATGGTTCTCAATGGGTGGTGGGCCAGGTAGCTGTCCCAAACCCAGTCATCTACATAAAAAGGTCTGTTGGTTTTATGGATCTGTTTATCGTATCCGCTATAGTATTGGCCATCTTCGGTTATGTCTACCATACGCTCGTAAGTACGGTACAAAGCAGTGTAAAACGAGCGCTTCTGCGCTTCGGTACCTCCGGTGGTCTGGATCTGGTTGATCACCTTAGCCCAGGCTGTTTCGCCTATTTTTGTCTGCTGCTGAAACGACGTGTTCTTTATTTCATTGTTATAGTTCTTTTTAGCCTGTTCCTGACTAACAAAAGATAGTGCATACTTAAATTCAATGGTCTTTACTGCCTTATCATTAAAGGTGAGCATGAGTTTACTACCGCTTTTTTCAGCAGTAGCATCGGCGTTAAACACGCCGTACATATAGACTTTCACACCATCCCATATTTCCATACCGCTGATCTCCTTTGCTGCTGTCAGTACCAATTCATTATCTCTGTTATACTTATCAAAAATCAGTGCCTTTGTAATGTTTGCAGGAAATTCAAATCTAAAGATTCCTGCTTTTTTTCCGGGTGTAAACGCTACGGCAATCTCACTGTCTACAAGATAAGTGGAATAGTACCAGGGGCGGTTGACCTCCAAATCGTGATCATAAGTCATTCGCTTATTATCCTTGGCGTTCAGTGCCGGCTTTACAGAGAATACCTGTCCATTACGGTGCGAGACAACAGTCAATGGAAAACTAGAAATCTGATCATCCATATAATCCGCTCTTTGCGGGGTCATTCTGATCACCTGGTTGGGTAACTGAATGGTTGGCCTGGTAGGCTCCAGAATGGCTCCCACGTTTCCGATACGGGGATCAACGTATTTAAGATTACCTGCTCCCTCATAAGGATTTACCTGTGCATTAACATCAATCTGCATCAGCAATAGCACACTGCAAAAGCCAATAATGAATGTTGAATTAATTAGTTTAAAAATTTGAGACATAAAAATTGATCAATTGGTTTATATTTAGTTTGGTATGGTTTAACTGCCCTGTTCGTCTACAATGTCCGCGATTCTTATTAACAAAAGCCTAACAAATGATTAATTTGTAAGCTAAATTCATCGTTTACCCGGAAAAATGAATAAAACCACATATGATATCTGTTTAATTTCCTGTCTATTCTAATATTGCCTGGAAGGTCTGCTTATATTCCTCGCCATATATTGCTTTATATTCTTTACAAAAAGTCTCAAATTTGGTCTTAGCCAAAGAATGCTTACCCAAATGCACCAGTGCTTTACATTTGACGATCATGGCTGCTTCATTTACCTGATCAAAATAAAAAATGTAATTGGCCAGGTTAATCAGGAATTCCGGGTCATCTGAAATTTTGACTGTGTTGGCATAGTGAAGATAAGTATCTATGATCTCATTCGATATTTCAGATTTAAATACATCCAGCCAGTCATATTCAACATTTGACAAGAAACTTCCGCGATGTGTGATTTCCGTCAGTTCATTTATTCTTTCCTTATCGATCTCACGTTTACTATTGACAATATTGAGGTATTGACTATAGTCAATTTTCACCAACTGATCTTCAAAATTGATCTTCCAATAGCCAGTTGTTTTGGAGATCTGGCAGGAATCCATTTTTTCGAGAATGGTTTTCAATTTGGCAATGTTCACCGATCTGTTATTTCTGGCACTGTCAGCAGTTTTATCAAACCAGAGGATCTCCGTCAGTTTTTCTGTACTTATTCCCCTGCCCCATTTAATGGTATATAAAAGTACCACGAGAAAAAGCTCCCTGATCAACGGCGTAAAATATTTAGTGATGTCATTACCATCTCTGTCAAATAACTGAAGGTCACCAAATAGTAAAATGGCATTTTTCATTTCTGCGGACTGCGGGGATGTTCCGTCGATTTGTATTTCCTGTTTAACATGATCGTTCCCGGTTTCAACAACCGGTAGCACCGCTTGTTGGCCACCTGCAGAAGGTTTATGAAGTTTAAGATTTCTTTTTCTATAAATTATTAGAAAGGCGATCAAAAACAAACCTGCCAGCGGCAATAAAAGCCAGGTATTTTTAGACAGCCATAACTCGGGTGATGCGGCTAAAGCTAATTCAGGGGGGCCTGATAACACATAAATTTTAGCCGTGGTCTGATTTGTCTTTTCATCATGGAATAAGGAAACTGCAACAAATTTCTTGCTTTCAGGGCAGTAGAACAAATCTGCAAAAGAATGGATGTCATGAAATGCGTAAGGGATTTCATTACCTGCCAGTTCATACGAAGGATTACTAAGCGAACCTTTAATGAGCTGCAGAGACGAATTGTACTTTTGATTGGGAAATATCAATGCATAATAAGTGCCGGATTTCTCATCAACTATCATGGAATTCGCAAAAGCAAATTCTTCCTTTTTTGGCTTTAATTCAAACAGCTTTTTAAATGTTCTGGTTTTAACATCAAAGAAGCTAAGGTCATAAATATTCTTAGGATTTAAGATCTGTTGACCAGTAGCACTTCCATAACCTCCTAAAATATAGGCACCCTTTTTAACAACCCCCAGGGCAGCAAGGTACCTGGGAGTAAACTCACCGTTGGCGCTAACACTTTTCCAGGTACTATCTGGCAAGTGATAGCGAAACACGCTTTTCTTATAATTGTATTGCCCATAGCCACCTATTATATACAGGGAACTATCCACAGATGAATAAAATTTGTTGGGATGCCAATAATTTGTGATCACATCCGGACTTATATAGGACTTGCTCCAGGTGTGTTTTACAAAGTCAAAGTCGGTGACGAGCTTTTGATCAATGTAAAAATTGAACAGCCGCTTAGTCCCTGCATCATAAAGCGATTGATTGCCACCAAGCAATTGTAGTTTTTTAGATTTATAGCTTAGACCCGCCAACTGATTCGAGGTGATATTATAACTCATCAATGAATCGGGTGTGATCAGGTAAAGATCTTCCTTTTCAGAATTTAAAGCTACGCTTGCAACCCCTTGTATAACAATTGTCTTGACCAACTCCCAGTCGTGGTGCATCTTTTTTATCCATATCGGATTTGCCACAGTAGCTGCTCTGCCTCCTATCTTTTCTGTAGCGCTGGCCCCACTGATCTGATCCAGCGGCCAGTAAAAATTGGTTTTGTTTCCTTCTGTTAGCTTAATGTCCCTTACCCGCATCGGCGGAACGTCTTTTACTTTAAAATCCTGATAATTATTTGCCCCAAAAAGAACTTTATAGCAATTTTTACTCAAATTAACCTGCTGAACATAGGACTTACCATTCGCAACCATAATCAGCTTGTTTCCTTTAATATCAAACTTTAATTTCAGGTGGTGCCAGTTCTTATACAGACTGTTAATGCTTATATCAAAGGCTATGTCTGAAATCTTATCTCCCACAATTAACTTAAAATGCTTGTTTTCTAAAAAACGCATGTCATATACCAGATCAATATTCCGGTTCTGCTGATCTATTACCCTGAAAATATATCCAAAATAGTCGGCCTGTCCAGGTACAAATGACAAGTCAAACGAAAGTTCAAAACTCTGATCAAAACACATCGGCCGCTCTAAACTCAGGTCGAGGCCGGTCCGTTTTTCCTGGACAACTTCATGTCCGGCAAAACCAAGGCCATAGGACTGACCTGACGACCGGAAAGCACATATCATGAGAAAGGCAAAAAAGAGTGGAGAATACTTGGTTAGCATGGGATTTAAATACACTGACTAAAAATAGGGTTTATTTACATTAAGGAGCAATCGATTGCGATATATTTTATAAAAATCTCATATAACGCCAAATAGTAATGTTTTATTAATGTTTTATTAGTTATCCTCTCGTTTAATTGTCATTAATTATAATCTGGTCCTATCTCATTGAGGCCATTATTATTAAATACTAAACCAACCAAGTATAAATATGAACAATTACAAATCAAACCCGCCCTAGGGGAATTTCTGCGTACAACAAGTCCTTAGCTGCGACAGACAAAATAAAATTCAACCAAAAAACATAAAGAAAACAGTATGAAAAAAATTAAATACTTACTTACATTATTTTTTCTTTTCCCGCTCACTTTGCTGGCTCAGCAAATGATCAGTGGAAAGATAACAGATGCAGCCGGGAGGACTGGTCTGCCAGGTGTAAGTATTAAAGTAAAGGGTACTGCTACAGGTACTACAACAGATGGCGCGGGAAATTTTTCATTAAGCGTGCCCGGACCAGAGGCATATATTCAAATCTCTTTTGTAGGGTTTATACAACAGGAACTGCAGGTAAAAGAAAGGACTGATTTTCAGATCGTCCTGCAGGAAGACAACAACAGCCTGGACGAACTGGTAGTAATAGGCTACGGTACCCAGAAAAAAGCAACATTAACCGGATCAATCGCTACCTTAAAAAGCGAAGAACTAACGGTCACGAAAAATGAGAACGTGGTAAATATGCTGACCGGAAAAATCCCCGGAGTACGTGTATTGCAAAAAACCAGTGAACCGGGTGCTTATGAAAACCAGTTCGACATCAGGGGATTCGGTAATCCTTTGATCGTGATTGACGGAGTGCCAAGAGGTGGTGGTGATCTGTCCAGGATGGATCCCAATGAGATAGAAAATATCTCCGTGCTAAAAGATGCTGCCGCTGCAATTTACGGGGTGAGGGCAGCAAACGGGGTAATCTTAGTCACCACCAAAAAAGGTAAGAAAGATGGCAAATACGACATCAATTACTCAGTAAACCAAGGCTGGCAACAGTTTTTGGGCATGCCGGAAGGTGTGGGTGCTGTAGATTATATGTTGCTGACCAACGAAAAAACAAAAAGGTCCTTTGCTAACAATTTTCCGGCAAATCAGGAATCGACTTTCTCTTACGGGGATATCGAACCATGGATGAATGGTACTTATCCCTCGGCAGACTGGATAGGTGCTGCATTCAATACCACATCACCCCAGATCCAGCACAACATGAATGTAGACGGTGGTACAGAAAAAGCCAATTACTTCTTTAACCTGGGTTACATGAAACAGGATGGTCTTTTTAAAAGTGGCGACCTGAATTATGACCGTTACAATTTCCGCTCAAATGTGAATGTGAGTATTACCAAACGCATCAGGGCACAGGTATTGACTTCAGGACACCTGGATCAAAAAAACCAGCCTTTCCAGGATTTATGGACCATTTTCAAATATGCATGGAACCAGGTCCCTATCAACCAGATCTATGCAAATAATAATCCACTGTATCCCAATAAAATGCCCGATGATGCCAATCCTGTTGTCATCACCGATGCTTCAAAAGTTGGGTATAAAAAACGTATGCAAAAGAATTTCCAGGGACAGTTGACCCTCGAGTATGACATACCAGGTATTGACGGACTGAAAGCAAAAGGAATGTACAACTATGGTTACAACGCGGACGACAACACCGACCATAAGAGAATGTACAACCTCTATACTTATAATGCGGAGCAAGACACCTATGGCCCTAGCTTAGTAGGCGCACCGGCCTACATCAACCGCGCCTACGCAAACAGTGTTTCTTCATTAACCCAGCTTTCTTTAAATTATGCTAAAACCTTTAACGATTTACATAATGTTTCGGCGTTACTATTGCTCGAAGAAAGCCATTTTAACGCTGACAACTTTTATGCACAGAGAAATGTAAGCATCCCGATTGACTATTTATTTGGCGGTGAAGATACCCAGCAACTCGGATCGATGAATGTCAATGGACTGCGTGAGGAAGCGACAAGAAGCTATATAGGAAGGTTAAACTATGATTATAAGGGTAAATACCTGGCAGAATTCAGTTTCCGTAGAGACGGATCCAATAAATTCAAACCTGGAGCCGAACAATGGGGATTCTTCCCGGCAGGCTCTGTGGGATGGCGCATCAGCGAGGAAAATTTCTTTAAGAGCCTCGTATCTCCGGATCTTGTCAGCAATTTGAAAGTCAGGTTATCTTATGGCCAAACTGGGGATGATGGTGCAACTGCGTTCCAGTACATTTCAGGTTTTAACTATCCTACCCTTAATCCAAATGACAATAGCGTATGGGGCTATTTCTTTGGTGGCAAATTCTATAATGGCGCCGGAGCGAGACCGCTGACCAATCCTGACCTCACCTGGTTTACTGCTGAATCTAAAAACATCGGAGTGGACTTCGGTATGTGGAAAGGTAAACTGGAAGGATCTGTGGACGTATTCAGAAGAGATATGAAGGGCTTGCTGGCCCTTAGGGATGTTCAGCTGCCAGGTACCGTTGGTGTTGGCTTACCTCAAGAAAACTTAAACAGCAACAGAACCGAGGGTGTCGAAATCTTGTTGAACCACAGGAACAAAATAGGCCAGGTAGGTTACAACATCGGTGGTAACTTCTTTACCACGCGCACCATGGACAGGGATGTGATCCAGGGCAGGGCCGGCAATGAATACAGCAACTGGAAAACATCGAGGTCCAACCGTTACACAAGCATCTGGTGGGGCAAAACCTATGAAGGACAGTTCCAGAATTACGACCAGATCTTTAACCATCCGGTAAATACAGGTGGTGGAAATAACAACACCATTCCGGGTGATTATTACTATCAGGATTGGAATGAGGATGGTGTGATCAACGAAAAAGATGACCAGCCTATTGCCACCAAGGATATCCCATTGGTCAATTATGGCATCAACATGGGCTTAAGCTACAAGAATTTCGATCTGAATGCGCTGTTTGCCGGAGCCACCAGTTTCTATGTACAGTACGCAGAGCAATATGCAGAGCCATTGATGTATGGCAGAAGCGCATTGACACAGTTCCTGGACAGCTGGCATACCCAAAATCCAGGTGATAATGTATTTGATCCCAATACACAATGGGTTTCCGGAAACTACCCGGCAATGGGCTCTCCAATTGCAGAAGGCACCAAAGCGGTACAGGATGCCAGCTACCTGAGGTTAAAAACATTGGAGCTGGGCTATTCTGTACCAGCGCTTGCATTGGCTAAAGTCGGCATCAAAAGAATGCGGGTCTATGCAAATGCCTATAACCTTTTGACAATCACAAAACTTAAAAACAGTGACCCAGAACATCCCGGACAAATTCCTGATGCTGGTTTCGAGCATGGTTTAGGCGGATATAAATACCCATTGAACAGAACATTTAACCTTGGAGCCAGTATTTCCTTTTAAAACTATTGAAGATGAAAAGATATAAATTAATTATAGCGGTGCTAGCGGGGATATTTGTTTCCTGCCAGAAGTTGGACATAAAGCCGACAAACGTTGCGGGAGAAGAAGTCGTATTTGGAGGAGAGGCCGGTATGGATGTGTACATGGCCAATATTTACCGCAAACTGCCGATTGAAGACTTTAGATACAGACCGGGCGGAGAAGGTCGGGCCGGGATGAACCTGCACCACGAGTGGCAGAATTTCTTTCATGCAGGTGCTACTGTCGGCGAAATGGTCGGGCCTTTTGGAGGCATGGATATAGGTGGTGGCTTTGGCTACTGGCCGTATGACGACATCAGGGCAGTAAATTATGTGATAGAAAATATCCCAAAGTATGCTGCTAATTTTACGGGCCCAAGGATCAATGAATTACTTGGTGAGGCATATTTTTGCCGTGCATTCTTCTACTTTTCATTGGCAAAACGCTACGGAGGCGTACCCATCGTTTCTACTGTACAAAACTATCCGCAGCAAAGTATAGAAGAATTACAGTTACACCGCAACAAAGAAGAAGAAGTATGGACCTTTATTGGTGAAGATCTGGACAAGGCCTATGAAATGATGGCCGGAACAAGCCCAAGGGGAAGAGCCAATAAATATACTGCGCTGGCATTAAAGTCGAGGGCTATGCTATACGCCGGTTCTATTGCAAAATATGGATCTGTAAACTTTGTTGACGGAGAAGCTAAGTCTGCTGGTTTGGTTGGCATCCCAGCGGACAAAGCATCTTCGTTCTTTCAAAAAGCATGGGATGCTGCAAAACTATTTGAAGGTACAAGCTATAAATTATACAATAAATACCCATCAGACAAGGTAAAAAACTATACCGATCTGTTCCTTGACCCAACCAGTGAGGAGAACATCCTGGTGAGGGATTATTCCATCACCACAAGAACAGCGCACAGCTGGGATGCTACTTTTTCACCGGGATTTATGACAGTCGGACCAGAATCAAGGGCATACCCTACCCTCGAATTTGTGGAACGCTGGGGCAAACTCCCTGTACTGGATGGAAATGACCGCCCTGTTAAATTCAATAACCTTGCAGACCTGATGAACAACAGTAACCTGGAACCCCGCTTGCTGGCCACAGTTTATTTTCCCGGAGCTACCTTAAGAGGCAAAACCTTCGATACACAAAGAGGTCTGTATGAAAATATGTTTACAGGAACGGTAACGCAGGAAGTTGCGAAACCTCTTGAAGCAAGGGCAAGTATCACTTCATCCGATCCCAACACCTTGCATAATGGCAGAAGAGTGATAGGCGAAGCAGGAATGAAACGTCCGGGCAGCCCTGACAATGCTACCCGTACCGGATTTTTTGTAAGAAAATACATAGACTATAATAAAGCGCAACCGGTGACCGGCCTCTTCCAGAGCGAACAAGCCTGGATAGAATTCCGCTACGCGGAAATACTGTTGAACAGGGCTGAAGCAGCCGCAGAACTAAACAATCCGGGAGATGCACTTACCTGCCTTAACCTCCTCAGGGAAAGGGCTGGCGGTGCACAGTTGACACTGGCAGACGTGGATATTGATGAAATCCGCAATGAAAGATGTAAAGAGCTTGCATTTGAAAATCATTATTACTGGGACCTAAAGCGATGGAGGACTGCCGATGTATTGCTGAATAACGCAAAATTCACTGGGCTAATGCCATATTATGTAATCAGCGAGAATAAATATATTTTCATAGCAGAGCGTGAGACCTTCGACCGCAACTACAATTTCGAGAAGAAGTTTTACTACGAACCAATCCCGGGGGGCGAGTTAGGCAAAAACCCAAATCTGTATCCTAATAACCCTAATTATTAATATGATAAACTTTATAGTTATGAAGAAGATGATGAGCAGAATCTTGTTAGGAGTAATTTTACTGACAAGCGCTGCGTGTACAAAAATAGATAATTACGAAGGGCCGAATGCTTCCTTTGAGGGCAGGTTGATTGATGTCGTTACAGGCGAGAACTTCCAGACTGGCACCGGCAATATACAAGTAAGGCTGCTACAGGTAAGCTGGAGCGCAACCCCTGCGCCGCAGGAAATACCCAGCAAAGTGGACGGTACTTTTAAAGATACAAAGCTTTTTGCCGGCACATATAAGGCAATACCGATAGGAGGCGCTTTTTGGCCGGTACTGGATACGGCAGAGGTAAAAATCGGCAAGGGCAGCAAACATGATTTTGAGCTTACCCCCTACCTGGTGATCAATAATTTTACCCATGTCCTGGATAGCACTACCCTCAAATTAAACTTTGACATAGATGCCCCGATCGGTGCAGGTTTGCCTACAATTATCGAAATCCAGCCTTATGTAAATACCACCAAAATGGTTGGCCCGGGTGCTTCCATCTTTGATTATTCTGATGCACGAAAACTAGTGGTCAACAAAGAGTGGATAAATATGACTGCAGCCGATAAATCGATAGAATTAACCATCCCAGAGCTGGCTGCGGGCAGAACTTTTTATGTGAGAGTGGGAGTTCGTGTCAACGATAGTTTCAAGAGTTCAAATCTGTCACAGATCATAGAAGTAAAAGTACCATGAAAAAGATAAAAGCGCTATTCCTTTTTTTGATGATAATAGGAACAATTATTTCCTGTTCCAAAAACGGTGAAGAGCAGGAACCAATCCCGGTTGACCCTGTAGTAGATGAAAAAGAAACAGGTTACGACACTTCAGGTTTACTATATCCTTCTTATACCGGTCTGGTAATGGCTGGTTACCAGGGATGGTTTGCCGCACAGGGAGACGGGTCTAACAGGGGCTGGTATCATTACCAGGGTCCTAATAACACCTTCCAGCCGGGAATTACCAATGTTGATTTCTGGCCGGATATAGCTGAGTATACTAAAACCTATAAGTCCCCTTTTAAATTTGCAAACGGATCTGATGCTTATCTCTACAGTCCTTACGATGAGGAAAGTGTAGACCTTCATTTTAAATGGATGAAGGATTATGGCATAGACGGCGTACATATGCAGCGCTTTGTGGGAGAAATAAAACCCAGCAATGCTTCCGGAAAACGGCATTTCAACAAAGTGCTGACCAATGCTTTAAAGGCAGCAAAAAAGTACGGAAGGGCTATTAGCGTCATGTACGATCTGAGCGGATGTTCCAGCGCCGATGTTGCGTATTTAGAGCAGGACTGGAAGGAACTGGTAACCACTTTTAAACTATACGACAAGGTTGAAAACCCTACTTACCTATGGCATAACAAGAAACCCCTGATGACCATCTGGGGTGTGGGATTTAACGACAACAGAAATTACACAATCGCCAATGTAAATACCCTGGTAGAAAAGCTGAAATCAGGAGAAAAAAAGGTGTCCATAATGTTGGGCGTACCTTACTACTGGAGGGATTTTGGAGCCGATACAGAAAAATCGCCTGCACTGCATGATCTCATCAAAAAGATCGACATCGTGATGCCCTGGGCAGTTGGACGTTACGGAATGGAAAACTACAACCCAAACAATCTCAGACAGGATATGCAATGGTGCAAAACCAATAAAGTAGACTATGTTCCACTCGTATTTCCAGGTTTTAGCTGGGGCAACATGCATAAGGATGCTTCACTTTATAACTCCATACCAAGAAGAAAAGGCGATTTCCTGTGGACACAAGTAGCAGGTGCAGTACAATTTGGAGCAAAGTCTTTGTACGTAGCGATGTTTGATGAGATTGATGAAGGAACGGCCATATTCAAATGCGCAAGAGAAGCAGATACACCATTAAACGGAGATCTGCGGTTCATGGGCATCGAAAATGACTTACCCTCAGATTACTATTTGTGGCTGACAGGTCAGGCCGCCAGATGGGTGCATGGTCAGGCTGGATACAACTATCAGAAACCGGTCAGGACCCCTTAATCATCACTCAATAAAAATCAATAAAGTTTAATGAATAGAACCGATTAAAATTTTTAAACCGAAAAGAAATGAAACTAATAAAAATAATGATGGTATGTTCCATCTTTGCACTGGCACTTACATTCGCCGGTTGCAAAAAAGACAAATTTAGTTCCAGGGATACTAGTGGCGTGGTGCCTGAACCGGTAATACCGGAACCGGTAGATCCAACGCTCGTGGTATTTGACAATTGCGAAAGCGCAGATGGCTGGGATGCTGCAGGAGGCGCAGTTGCTGACCCTTCCAGCAAAAAACAGGGTGAAAATGCTGTAAAAGCAACCATAGGCGGCGGTGATGCACTGCGCATGCAAAAAGCATTAACCAGCCCTATCGATACTAAACTAGCAAAAGAAACAGCTCAGTTAATCTTTTGGTTATTTGTAGAAGATGCCGGTAAAGTAAAATTAAGTGACGGACAGATCGAAGTAACTAGCTCCGGCGGTGCAGATCAGCAGGAATATAACTGGCCTACAAGTATGTTAAACCCGTTGCAAAACGGGTGGAACCTGGTAAGGCTTAACCTGGCAGACGCAGGAGAATCGGGTGGCGGTGCAGACCTGAGCAAAATAAACTTCTTCCGTATTTATATGAACACCACGGCTGCTGCCAGCCCTACCGCTACATTTACCATGGCATTGGATGCCATCGGCTTTGTAGCCACCACTTCCATTCCAAGTACATTTGTTTCCTTTTTAAATTGTGATGTTTTTGATGAAGAACTATGGGAAATATCAGGTGGAACGGGCAAAGTAGATGCGATCAATAAAAAAGAAGGCGCCGGTGCACTTTTTGGAAAAACACATCCAACTGGTGGATATCTGCACATGAAACTTAAAAAGCCTTTATCGCCGGTTATAAAAACTAACTTAACCGCATCTACAGCCCAATTGTCGTTTTGGCTATATGTAGATAAAGCAGTTACACTTGGCGGGCAAATAGAAATTACCAGCTCGGGTGAACCGGATAAAAGAGAATACAACTGGGACGCTTCCAAAATAACCGGACTGAAACCAAATTCCTGGAATTTAGTAAAACTAAACTTAAGGGATGCAGCAGTATCAGATGACGGAGCGCCTGATCTTAATGCCATCAATTTCTTCCGCATGTATCTGGAAACAGGAGAAGACGGCATAAATATCGGTATTGATGACATTAAATTTGGTGCGATCCCTCCGCCCGAGCCGACATTGCTGGATGGCTGTGAAAAACTGGACGGATGGGACCTGCCTGGTGACATGGCCGCGTCGATCGAAACAGCAGGTAAAAAAGAAGGCGTTGGCTACATCAAAGGAAAAATCCCTGCAGGAGGAGATTACATGCGTTTTGCAAAAGTTTTCCCTGTGAATATCGATTCTAAGGTAACCAAAGCGAATGGGCAGCTCACATTCTGGTTCTATATTGAACGCATCTCAGAATTTAGTGAAATACAGGTACAGATCAGTAGTACAGACAATATTGACGCAACCCGCTATGGATGGGCTATACTGGAATCGGCAAACTTAGGAATTCAACCATTAAAAGAGGGCTGGAATGAAGTAAAACTGGACTTATCTAAAGTATCGTACGATGCTGATGGAGGTGCAGATCTAAAGGCTATCAAATTCTTTAGAATGTTTGGTTTTACCAAAGCAAAACTCACATCTGATTTAAATATAGGCCTTGACGGGATAAGATTCATTACCAAATAAAATATGAATAGGAAACGATTTAATTGGTTATTCGCACTGGTTCTTCTTGCTACGATGGTGGCCTGTTCTAAAAAAGATCCGGTTGACGCGCCTGACCAGCCTGGCAAAGAAGAAGAAAAACCCACTACATCCCCTCCGGGAGATGTAGTGGGTAAAATAACTACGGGTTACCAGGGCTGGTTTGCCGCCATTGGTGATGGGTCGCCCATTAACAGGTTCTGGCACTGGTCGCACATTTGGGAGCAGCTGCCATCCCCTACCAATACGGCAATATATTCCTGGCCGGATGTAAGAGAATACACCAAGACTTATAAAACAGACTATGCCAACCTGAACAATGGCAGCGAAGCGCGTGTATTTTCATCTTTTGATAATCAAACGGTCGACATCCATTTCAAATGGATGAAGCAAAATGGAATAGATGCGGCAGCATTACAGCGGTTCAACCCAAGCGGAATGGAAGGCCCAGTAAGAGATGCCATGGCTGCTAAAGTAAAAACCGCAGCAGAAGCAAATGGGGTTAAATTCTATATCATGTACGATGTAAGCGGCTGGACCAATATGCAGACAGAGATGAAAACCGACTGGACAAACAAGATGTCTGCCTACACAGCATCACCTGCTTATGCCAAACAAAATGGAAAGCCGGTAGTCTGTATCTGGGGATTTGGATTTAATGACAACAATCACCCATGGCCCGCAGAGGTATGCCTGGAGGTAATCAACTGGTTTAAGAATAAAGGCTTATACGTTATCGGAGGTACGCCGACCCATTGGCGTGAGCAAAAAAGCGATTCAAGGCCAAGCTTTATAAATGCTTACAAAGCACTCGATATGATCTCGCCCTGGATGGTAGGAAGAATCAGCAATGCTTATGAATCTGACGCTTTCTACGTAAACGTAAACAGACAGGATCAAGCATTCTGCAAGAGCAATGGCATTGATTACCAGCCCTGTGTTTTACCAGGAGACTTAAACGCACGTCAGCGGGCACATGGTGATTTCATGTGGAGACAGTTTTACAACATGAAAAGAGTTGGTTGCCAGGGAATTTATATTTCTATGTTTGATGAATACAACGAAAGCAATCAAATCGCAAAAACAGCAGAAACACAGGCTTCCGTGCCTGCTGGCTCCAATTTTCTGGCCCTGGATGAAGATGGCACCGCTTGCTCATCCGACTATTACCTTAGACTTACAGCCGATGGCGGCAAAATGTTTAAAGGAGAAATCCCGTTAACCACAGCCCGTCCCACAAAGCCTATGCTATAGGATTTTGCCCAATGCGATGACATAATCGCAAGCTTTAAGTAAATTGGCAATCACTCACCTAAATTGCTAAAGCAAAACAGGCGGGCCTTAAAAGCCCGCCTGTTTATTTTAACCACCCTGTTTACCTTAAAAAATACCTTCTCAGAAAGAGCCTTAGCGCCTCTGCGCGTAGCGCCTGAGGATGCAGCTCTTGAAGAGAACGGTCTTTTTTACCTTTTCAGGTCAAGTTCTGCAATAATATTCTTAGCACCACCCAGCACATCTATGCACCAAAGTACATAACGAATGTCAACACTGATCGTGCGTTTAAACTTCTTATCAAATGCAATATCACCACTCATAGCCTCCCAGTTGCCATCAAAAGCCAGCCCGATCAGTTCACCGTTGCCATTGATCACCGGGGAACCGGAATTACCTCCTGTAATGTCATTATTGGTAATAAAACCAACGGTCAATGTCCCATCATTACCATACTGACCAAAGTTCTTCTTATTATAATTTTCAATCAAATTGGCAGGCAGGTCAAATTCACCATCACCAGGAATGTATTTTTGCATCATACCCTCTATCGTAGTGGTAGTTTTATACACCATCCCATCCTTAGGCGAATAGTCCTGTACATTCCCGTAAGATAAACGCATGGTCGAATTCGCATCTGGATATTGGATCTTTCCGGCATTCTTTTCCAGGATAGCTTTCAGGTATAAATGATCCAGTTCGGCTTTTTTACTTTCAAAATCGGCCACCAACGACCCGAAATTATTCTTGATATAATCTGCGGGATACAAATTGACCGCATACTTATAGCCCGGATCATTTTTAATGTCATCCAGTGAGGGATTAGAGGCCAGGAATGCCTTCAGCTTTTCTGGCTTGATCAATTTGCTGTTGTCCCACAAGTATTCCGCATACTTCTCAAAAGTACCCTTAGGGTTACCCGTCCAGTATTTCTCTGCAATATCTGAGAAGAATTTAGGCTGGGATTTTACCGGGATATCAGTGTAAAAAGAAGCCAGGACCTGAGCAAAGATCTTTTTATCGGCAGTTTCATTATACGTCAGTTCATAAGTATCAGCAGCCTTTGTCATATCAGCTTTTACCTGCCCAGCAAATTTATCATCACCTTTTTTCTGCTCCATCGCAGCCCATGCCCTGCCCAGGGTAATGGCATTCGGGACCCATGCCGAGGCCATAAAACCTTCATTGATATAGGTACGTTGTACAGCGATCGGATCTATGCTCTTATAGATCTCGTCGTATTGCTCCATCAAACCAGCAAACTCTGTTTTCTGAGCAGCCCATTCAGTAAAGGCCTTTTCTTCAGTTCTTTTATTGTCGGCTATTTTTAAACGTTTCAATTGCTCTGTTTGTCCGATAAAATATTTCCAGTAATTAGCGATCTGCGCATATTTGGAAGATAGTTTTAAACGAAGGCTGACATCTTTATCCATCTCTTCTTTCCAGGCCTTCAACCTGATATCCCTTAGCTTTACGGTAGTGGGATTCGTCTTATCTACCGCCAGGTCTACCCCATAAGAAGTAAGGTAGCGGTCTGTGCGGCCCGGATAACCATAAACAATAGAAAAATCACCATTTTTTACTCCCTTGATAGAAACAGGAAGGAACTTCTTAGGCTTATATGGCACGTTTGCCACCGAATAAGCTGCAGGTTTGTTATCAGCAGCTGAATACACCCTAAATACAGAAAAGTCTCCCGTCTGACGCGGCCATTCCCAATTATCTGTATCACCACCGAACTTACCGATATTCTGAGGTGGCGCACCTACCAGTCGCACATCGTCAAAACGCTCATACACAAACAAAATAAACTGGTTAGATTTATAAAAATCCTTTACGTTGGCTTCGATAGTCGGCCCGGTCACCGCAGCCTTGGCAATCACATCAAATGCTTCCAGCATTTTAGAAGCTTTCTCCCCGCCTTTCAAACCTTTCGTGGCCTCATTGACCCTGGCAGTTACATCTTCCATTTTTAGCAGAAAACGAACAAAAAGGCCGTTGATAGGTTTTTCCTCGCCATAGTTCTTTGCGTAAAAACCGTTGTCCAGGATGTTATTTTGTGCAGTAGAGTTTGAAGCAATCGCATCATATCCACAATGGTGATTGGTGAAGATCAATCCTTTATCAGATACAATCTCACCTGTACAAAAGCCCCCAAAATGCACAATAGCATCTTTCATACTGGAACCATTGGCATTGTAAAGGTCTTTAGCGGTCAGCTTAAAACCTTGTTTTTTCATCTGCTCATAGTTTTTACCAATCAGCATAGGAATCCACATTCCTTCATCTGCTTTTACTGTATTGGTAATGGAAAGCACCATTGCGCACAGCAAAAGATAAATCGTCTTTTTCATAAAATAATAATTGTTAGTGTTGGGCGTAAAGTTAGGGAATAACCTGATAAAAATACAGGGTTTTACTACTTAGTGCCCAACCACATCAGGCTGGATACAATCATTCTATTTTGGAATTCATTATCGAAAGTATATGACAGTTCCTTGTTATATGGTGCATGTTCATAGTCTATATCATTGTGCCCCATATTTACATAGATCATTTTATACTTTTTATTGGTCCATACCACAGGATAATAGCCTTCATGCCATATCTCATGTGCTTTTGGACCTGTTCCCAATGGGAAACTGGTACTGTCAATTGCCACCAGGATTTTAATATCAGGATTTTTCCTTAGGTCATTAGACCATCTGTACCATTCATTAGGGGAAGCTTTAAACGTCTGAGGCACTCCCTTGACCGCAGGATGCTTTTTATCTTCTACGCTCAATATCGCTGAAGTAGGTCTCCAGGTGTTGCTGCCATAGCCTCCGGAGCCAAGGAATTCATTATGGTACCAATCCCAGTTATCAGGATAAGCAGAATCCTTAAGCGCGAAAGCCGCAAAATGAAATCCCATCCAGGCACCGCCTTTTTTTACATAGGCTTCAAAAGCTGTTCTTTGAGCTGCATCTTCTGGTCTGGTATCAAGAAACAGCACTACCTGATACTTCGAAAGAAAAGCTGCATTCATATTGGTCCAGTTGCTGGTAGAATCGTATGAAAAGTTATATTTTTCTGCCATCTGAGGAAACCATTTATTGGCTTCATGCACATAACTCACATGTGCTTTGTCATTTTTACCAGTATAAAAAGCGATGACTTTAAATTTGGGCTTTTTTACCTTGCTGCTTTGCGCATTTACCGATAGAAAACCCAGGCATACAGCAATTAAGAGCGTTATATATTTCATGAAGCAATATAATAACTAATCATGAATATTTTCAAGTAAGCAGTTCCCTAAAACTTGTAGCTATACCCTAACCTGAAAACCTGAGTTTCAAGGTAATCTGTGCTTATTAATGTAAACCCATTCCCCCTTACTTTCTTTTTGGGGCTCAACGTATTGAACAGATCAGTCCCGTTCAAGAATAGTTCGCCCTTTCCTTTTTGAATCTGCTTTTTCAAACCCATATCTGCAGAAAACCTTGAACCGATCTTTCCTTGCGGAATAATATCCGGCGCAAGATAAATGGCCGACACTTGCAGATTTGCTTTTCCAGGCAGCTTAAACATGGCATTCAACTTACTATTCCAGGAAGTAATGCTTTCCCGGGGCATAGTGTACCTTGTCGGCACAGGATATTTGTTGGTAATCGTGAATACGTCTATGGTGTTCTTATATACTGCCGTACTGACATTAAAGGAGAACCAGACTGCCAGTTCCTGGTGATACGTAAGCTCTCCTCCCGTATTCCTGCTTTTACCTGCATTTTGAAAAATATTATAGATCAGCGTATTTCCGGGAACCACTGTTGCAATTCTGCTAATGGTCGCATCCACCATTTTATGATAAACTGCCGAATACACGCTTCCTTTAGTCCAGGTCAGTTTATGCCCCAGCTCTATGCTTTTGGTAAACTGCGGTCTTAATGTAGGATTCCCCACTTTGATCACCTCGGGCTCATCGTACTTGGGAAAGATTCTGATATCCACTTCATTAGGCCGGTCTACCCGCTCATTGTAAAACATGGAGATCTTATTTTTATCGTTTAGCTTATATCCCAGTCTGAGATTAGGAAAAGGACGGGTATAATCGTAACCATCACTGGTGTAGGTATTGTGGTTTGGATTGACATCATAATTGACCTTCACGTATTCAAACCTCAGGCCCGCCTCAAGTTCAAATCTGCTGCTCTCAAAAACATAATTGCCATATACCGCCGGGATTGTTTCTTTATAATCTGCCCATCCTCCGGCATTCACATCCAGTGGAGAATTCAATCCCGGAAAAAACTGCATATCGGTAGGTATGGTTCTTCTTCTGAATTTTACACCCCCTTCCAGCCTTCCATGTTTCAGCGGCTTGGTATAATCTAAGTTGAAATCAGCCACATGCTCATCAGACAGCAGCTTGAATGCATCCTCACCAGTAAAGCTGGGCATGATATTGGTAAAGAAATACTTTTCATCTTCCCGATGGAAGGTATAGTTGAAACTTGCATTCAACAAATGTCCAGGTTGTTTAAATTTATGCTGGTAAAGCGCGGCACCGGTGGCCGTATATTTTACTTCATCTTCCAGAAATTGCCAAAGGCGGTTTCTGACACTAAAATCGTTATTGAAATACGGAATGTCACCCTTATCGATGATCTTTTCCCTGTTCAGATATACCGACACTGTGAATGCATTCTGATCGTCAGGATTCCAGTCTACCCCTGTTTTTATTGTTGAAAATGTGGTAGTCCTGTTTCGCTTCACCTGCTGGTTAATCACTGTGCCATCATCATAACTACGCTGGGCGAAGTCATTTCTGTTCAATGTTTGCGTATATAGCCAATCGCCCTGAAGGAAGGTATTTACTTTGTTTTTCCTGTAATTGAGTGACACAGAAGGGTTCAGTTTAGGTGTAGCCTGGTATTGTGGCCGGATACCAGGCAGATTTTCCTTACGGATCCACAATGCACCAAGCCCGCTGCTTAGGCCAATCTTACCATTCAGGCCTTCCTGCCTGTTTTTCTTATAAATAATATTAATGATACCTGCATTGCCATTTGCATCATATTTTGCCGAGGGATTATTGATAATTTCGATGCGCTCTATAGCTGAAGCCGGTATATTGTCCAATCCCGTTTGACTGCCAAAACCAGTTACCGCATTTTGCTTTCCATCAATCAATACTGCCACATTATGATTTCCGCGCAACTGCACTTTACCATCCTGTATGGTTACACCCGGCAGGTTTTGCATGGCCTGCAATACTGACCCTCCTGTTTGTGTCGCGTTATTTGCTAAGGTAAAAACTTTCTTATCCAGTTTAGAAGACACTCCGTCTTCAGGAGTACCGGTAATGTTTACCTCATTCAGTGCTCTTGTATCTCCAGAGAGTTCAAAAAGGCCAAGGTCCAAAAACGGACTCAGGGCACCCACAGTGAGCGGCTGCTTGATGGTCACAAATCCAACCATCGATATTTCAAGGAAGTAATTACCACTCTTAAGGCCAGAAAGGGTAAACCTTCCCTCCTCATCCGTTACTGTCCCGGTTAGAAAAACACTGTCCTTTTGTGCCTTAAGCACTATATTGGCATAAGGCAGGCTAACTTTTTTAGTGTCTTTTACTATGCCCGAAGCAGTTATGGCGGTACTGTTCTGCCCATTCACCAGGAAGGGTAAAAACAAAATAAGGAAGATAATAATTCTATGCATAATGTGATTTTTACTAAGGTAATCCTCCGCTCTTAAAGAGATCATAAACAGTTTGGTAACTGGCTTTTGCCTGGTTAATTACATGGGATGTCAACTGAGCAGGCTTTTGTTCATTGCTCAGTTTGTTATAGATAAAAGTTTCAATCTTTTGCTGGGGGCCTAAAATCACCAATATATTTGTTTATATGTACAATAGTATCATCCAATTATGAATTAATTCTGAATAGATTTGCTAACTGTTTACCGAAAGACTCCCAAAATCAACTGTGAAAGTATGCAACTGATTCAGGTATACGTAGCTAACATTCCAGTGATAACGCACACAGATCTCCCTAACAATAGAAAGACCAAGGCCACTTCCGGGTGTCAGTTTGGATACACTGCTGAATCGCTTGAACAACTTTTCTGAATTTAGGCCTGCCGTTCCGGGATTGGTGACAGTCAGACAATTATTGAACAGAGAAATACGGATCTCTGCCGGATGTGCACTGTGCCTGATGGCATTCATCAGCAGATTGGTCAGCATCGTTTCCACCAGCATTTTATTGGCATCAACCACCACCTTAGCACCTACCTCAAGATGAAGAGTGGCTTCCTCTTCAAAGTCAGACAACAACGAGTGGACTTCATCAAGCGCCTCGCCTATGTCTATCTGCTCTTTTTCAAGGAACTGCTGATTCTCTATTTTGGCCAAAAGCAGTAAGTTTTTGTTGATCCTGGAAACCCTCGACAGCCCATTTTGAATTTTCTCGATGAGTATTGCCTGCTCATTGGTAATTTCCTGGTTTTGAAAGAGCACATCCAATTTTGACTGCACAATAGCCAGGGGAGTTTGCAGCTCATGCGCTGCATTTTCAACAAACTCTTTCTGATGACGGTAAACTGCCACATTGCTGGCCACCAGATTGCTGATGCTGGTATTCATCTCGTCAAATTCTATAATCCCGCTTGGCTCAAAGGAGATCTGATGCTGCATATTCAGATCAAAGGCCTTGATCTTTTCCAGTGTCTGATAAAAGGGACGCCATAACCTGGCTGAAATCCGCTTATTCAGTTTGATAAAACCCAACAAAAGAATGATAAAAAACCCAATGGTAATGGCCGTTATTCCGGCAATGGTTTCATAACTCTCTTCTAAATTGCTCTCTATAGTAAGGCTATAAGGCTTGCCGTTTATTGCAAAATAGGTAACCAGCCCCTGAAATCGATCGTAACCTTTTATAGGGATATACTTGTTCTTACGATAAATATCATAGGTGCTGTCAGGTCTGATAGAAGGTACCTGCTGTAATTTGGTATCAGGTTGGAGCTTGTTCCAGAGCGCTACACTCTCTCCCACCTGCCTGTCATCCATCCGCAAATCAATAAGGTGCTTTTTGGTAGACTCTGCCACTATTTGGTTGTGTGCTTTTACTTCATGTACCCAGATCCAGTCGACCATTAAAAAATAGACCGGGATACTGCACAAGAGTACTACAAATGAGTAAATAATGAAAGCTTTAAGTGGTTTGTCGAGTAGTTTGATCATACTTCCCATTTATAACCATTGCCATACAATGTTTTGAGGTAATTGCCGCAACCTGCCTCCAACAATTTTTTCTTTAAATTCTTAATGTGCGCATAAATAAAATCATGATTGTCCAGCATATCTGCCAGATCACCGGAGATGTGTTCAGCCAATGCGCTTTTAGAAATCACGCGGTTGCGGTTGCCAACAAAGAACAGCAATAGATCGAGCTCCTTTTTGGTGAGCATCACAGCGATGCCATTCACTGTAACTGACTTGGACAAGACATCAATCTTCAACTCATTTTGCGCTATTACATTGGAATTTGTAAAATTCTTGCGCCTGAGAATTGAGTAAATCCTGGCCGCTAGCTCGGGCAAATGAAATGGCTTGGCCAGGTAATCATCGGCTCCGATCTGAAGGCCGCTTACTTTATCCTCCAATGAGTTTTTTGCAGAAATAATGATCACCCCATCTTCCTTATTTTGTGCTTTGAGCAATTTGAGTATGCTCATACCATTGCCGCCCGGAAGCATCAGGTCCAGCAAAATACAATCATACTGGTAATTGCTGATCTTCTCCAATGCCTGCGGGTAATCGGTTGCCAGTTCGCACAGGTAATGCTGCGATGACAGGTAGGTAACCATACTTGATGCTAGTTCAACTTCGTCTTCAATGATCAGTATTTTCATTTATTATAACCGCTTTATTAAACTAAAACTCATATTTCCATTTTGAAAACTGGGATTAAACACCATATTTGCGGGCTTTCCACGAAATAGTTTTTGTTTAATATACGGATAAACGAGATAAGTTAATTTGGTCGACAAAATTCCAAAGCCTGCTCCTGCTACAACGTCACTTACCCAATGGGCATTGTTGTACAGCCTCAGGATTCCTGTTCCCGTAGCGATGGCATAACCACCAATACCATACCAGACTGACTGGTCTTTATACTCCTGGTTTAAAAACTCTGCGCTCATAAATGCAAAAGACGTGTGCCCGGAGGGAAAGGAGTTGCTTGCACTTCCATTTGGTCTCATCCGGTGTGACAAGCTTTTGATTCCATTGACACTTGCCTGGGCGATAACTGCCGACATTAGCAGCATTACACTGCGGTCAATGACATTGTGTTTTGCTTTTACACCCAGCAGATCCAACCCATAAACCGCTACAGCGGGTGTATATCTGGTAATGTTATCTATCTTCAGCACAAAAGTAGGATGATCTTCACGAAGTTCATTATTCGTAGTATAATCCAGCCTTCTGATCGCATTGTCTCCTGATAGTGACACTATTCCATAACCAATAAAGACAGCAGGTACTGCAAACGAAGATATGCTGATCTTTTTCATATTTCTGGCTGACAGACTATCCTGAACCTGAGTAAAAGAAAACAATGGTATAGAGAGTAAAAACAAACAGGTTGTCAATAGTTTATTTGAGATCATGTTGTCAGTATAAATAAATCAGACCGCGGCAAGTTAGTCTACAATTATGAAGAAAATCTGAATTGGGCAATTTGGAACTAGTCAAAAGTTGCACATCTGTGACAAAAGAAACTCATAGCTATCGATGCGTGGGTATTATCGGGCATCTATATCCTGGTATATTATTAAGCCACCGTTCTGCCTTAGAATTCAAACCTACGGCAACAGACAATCTTTTTTTAACTTACACTTATTCACGAAAAGTAAACCTCCCCGGGATTACTTTAAATATTTCGGAGGGACCCAAACCGATTTCCGGAGATAATTTATTTACAGATGGACTGTATACTTCTCAGCAAGAACGGGCTTTATTGGAAAATTTACAGGAGTCAAGAAAACCCGGTCCAAACTCTAAGGTGCTTACAATTCCTGAGCTGGAAGAGCGATTGGAACAGATTGTGAGTATCAAAGGAGAAGAGGGACTAAATTAAATTGGGGACAAGACTAGGCAAATTGCAAATGAACTCGGTATGCACAAGGAATTTACGAGGCTAAATAAACTAATAGGCGCCATACTGAGTACCAAATCATCAGACCTGCTTAAATCGCCACTGGCAATTGCAAGGGCATTTGGACATCCATATGATCCTCAACGGATTTCGTTATTTGAAAAGCTGTTTGTTGAACTTCAGCAAAGGACTTTTCCTTCAGTACCAGAGTTAAACACCTCGGTGAAAGCATTTCGCAATTTTGCATTTTATGAAGCTTACTTCTCAAACTATATTGAAGGTACCAAATTCAAAGTAGCAGATGCGAGACAGATCATAGAAAGGGGGAAGCCAATGGCTTCCCGAGATGAAGATTCTCATGACGTCCTAGGCACTTATCAACTCGTGAGCAACCAGGGGGAAATGAGGACTGGGGGACGCTTTTTTCAGGCTTTGATTTTTATCGCGCGTTGAATGATCCTTTTGCTAAAGCAGCTTTTATGATGTTTATGGTGAGTGAATTACATCCCTTTTTGGATGGAAATGGAAGACTTGCAAGAGTAATGATGAATGCTGAATTAGTGAAAGGTGAACAAAGTAAGATTATCATCCCAACTGTATTTCGGGAGGATTATATCCCCGCGCTAAGAGTTTTATCAAGACAGCAACATCCGGATGTTTATATCCGGATGTTGCAACGTGCTCAACAGTTTACGGCAACTATCTTTGGCGAGGATATTGATTTGATGCAAAATATGCTGGAGAGGAGTAATGCATTCAAAGAGGGGGATGAAAATATCCTAAAGATTGTAAATCAATAGGTTTAAAACGGACAATTAATAGTATAGGACAACACTCGACAGTATCCGATCTGAGTGTATCCTTAAACCAACTTGAATCCAAGTTGAGTCCAAGTCTAGTCCAACTATTTGCATAAAAAACTTGGACTAATCATATATTAATTATAAATTCATTCTGTATTCACTAAGAAGACTTATAAAACAGTGTTAAACCAGTAATTAAAACCATGGCTAGAATAATAGGGAAATATTTGAAAGGAGTACTTGGTGATTCGGTATTAAAGACCTACGGAAATATGCAGATCATACAAGCACGGCCTGTGAAAGGCAAAAGTAGACGTGCAGAAGGAAGCGATAAATCCTCGTCTTTGTTTGGGATAGCCAGCAATATTGCGTGTGAATTTAGAACTGGTGTCTCTAAGCTGGTCACCGCTTTTTACGATGGCACAATGATCTTTCGGCTAAACACAGAAGTAGCTCATGCTTTAAGATACGCAAATAATCCGGAAACTGGGTCATTTAATTTGGTCGCAGACAGTTTCAGCAGGCTTGAAGGATTTGACTTTAATGCTAAATCCCCCCTGGTGAATACGCTGGTATCGTTGCCTCAGGTGGAAATTGGCGAACACTCCCTCACTGTTTCTCTCCCGGCATTGGAAATCCCTAAAAATCTTAAGTTCCCTAAAGATACGAAATTTTGCAGAATGCTGATTGGCCGTTCGCTGACAGATCTGACTAATCAGAAAAGAAAAATTGACTTTGTATCTTTTGAAATCGAGAATAAAAAAGGAACGACAATTCCTCAAAGCTGGGAATTTGAGACACAGGCTGGCTGTGTTTGTATCCTTGTTGTATCGCTGCAGTTTATACAATCTTCACTAGCGGGAGAGGCAGTGGTGAACAGCAAAACCTTCAATCCGGCGGCAATATTAAAAGCCGTTGTATTGAAAGGTCAAGTTGATAAAACTCAAACCAAGGGTTGGTCAGGTACAATGACCAAAAAGATCTTGTTAGGGTAAGGGTTTATGGGGGTGTTCTTTATAAAAACTCCCAGTAATTATCGCTATTGATCACCGACGTAGTTTCGGGAGTATATTTTTCCGTAAAAGATTTTGCAAATTTTACTTTTACTTTTGGGTTCCATTTGATTTCGAAAGCTGACAGCTTATTATCCTGCTCCTCTATATAATCGATCTCAGTTTTATCTACCGTGCGCCAAAAAAAAGTATTCCCGTAAAAGCCAGTATAGCTAAGGTTCTTTTTTCGTTCGCTGATGATAAAATTTTCCCATAATGCACCAATATCATTACGCTGCGCAATAGGTGCAAAGTTGTTAATGATACTATTTCTAATGCCATTATCGTAGAAATAAATCTTGCGGGAGGTACTGATTTCGTTACGTAAGTTCCGCGCTAGGGGATTTAAACGAAAAATAACAAAGGATTTCTCCAGTAAGTCGATATAATTATTCACCGTGGCCTTATCAATGCCTACAGTTCCTGCAAGTTCATTATAGGATACTTCATTCCCTACTTGCCAGGCAAGTGCCTGCAAAAGTTTTAATAGGGCATCTGGTCTGCGTATGCCCCCTGACTCTAATATATCTTTGTATAAATAGCTGCCAGCAAGGTTGTTTAACGTCTCAATTGCATTCTCAGGGTTGTTAATCACATCAGGATACATTCCCGTTATTAAGAATTCTTCAAGCCTTGGATGAATTTTAGCAAATGAAAAATGTTCCTTCAGCTCATGCCATGATAATGGGTATAACCTGTACTCCCACTTTCTTCCGGTAAGTGGTTCGTTAATTTTACTCGAGATTTCTAAGGCAGAAGATCCGGATATAAAAAGCTGAATACCTTTTTTACCGTCAATAATCATTTTGGCACTAAGGCCTATGTTTTCAAGCCGCTGGGCTTCATCAATTACCACTATTTTATAATTGGCGATGTAGTTGTTGATAAAAGCCTGCGTAGGGTTATTCCATGCTGCCCGGGTGGCAGGGTCATCACCGTTGATATATAGGTAGTCTTCATTTAAAGAAGCTGCTATTTTTGTGATCAGCGTGGTTTTCCCTACCTGTCGTGGCCCTAATATTACTATTGCTTTTGTAAAATCTACTTTGCCTTCTAATACTTTCTGTAAAGTCCTTTTAATCATATCAAACAATCTATTCCCCAAATATAGCAATATTTGGGGAATATAATCGCTAAATATGGCAATATTTGGGGAATAGAAAGGATCACATTATAATAGTAATGTTATTTCCTTACCATTTTCCAATCCATCAGAACAGTTGCGCAACACTAATAACTCAGTCGGTTATTTTGATAGAGTTGGATTTAAAACATTAACATATATATGGCAGGACAAAGAATTGATATAATTGAATTACACAGTTTAATTATCCTCAAAAAGGACTGGCTCCGGATGACAAACATGTCTTTTTATGTAAAGTAATTTGAAATAAATTAAGGTGCATTATTCCTATAGAATATTGAAATTTTAAAAATATCTCTGTAGTACCCGCTGGTACAACAACGGTTTCATCAACCCAATTTGAGTCATAATTATGATATCCATCCCAATTAGTTCTTGCACCGAATATCTGACCAGTCATCATACTGGTCATAAATTTTATCACTTATTTTCAAAGAAATCAACAACTATAGACCGAGTAGACGATTAAGCTCAAATTCGTTAACCGGGAAGGAATCAATATTGAGGTATTGAGTAGATCAGGATAGCCATGAAAATTAAGTAATAGGTATCTTGATAAATGTAATTAAAAAAGGAATGCGCCCCGTAGGCGCATTCCTTTTAAAAAAATTAATGGGTTAATTAAACAAATATCTGATTCCAAATTGACCAGACCATGCTGAACCGAATGGTGAAGTTTGGTATCCAACATTGGTAGAAGGTGCTCTAAATGTAAATCCAGCATTTGCAATATTTGCATTAGAAACATAGTTCACTAATGTCAAGGCTTGGTTGGTTACAGTATATTGTCTGCCCCAGCTCTTGTTGATCAGGTTACCTACGTTAAAAATATCAAATGTTAGTTGGATCCTGTTTTTAGTGCCTTTCACAATTGCACCCAAATCCTGAGAGATTCTTGCGTCAAACTGATGTTCGAATGGTGATTCTGCTCCATTACGCTCTGTGTACTGTCCTCTCCTTGAATTAAGATATTCGTCATTTTCAATGAAAGCATTTAAGGCAGTCCACTGATCTGCCGGTGAAACTATAATCGGCACTGCAGTAGTACCAATGTTTAAGTTAACCAATTTAATCTCAGCAGCTGTTCTTGGAACATACAATAAGTCGTTTCCAGTTGCGCCATCAGCATTGAAGTCACCATTATATAAATAAGTGAACCTTTGTCCCGATCGGCCTGCATAAAACAAACTAAAAGCTGTTGCATATGCTTTGCTTTTGCCATATTCTATTCTGTAGTTCAAGGCACCGATCACCCTGTGTCTGGTCAGGAAGTTAGATCTTGTCAACAAAGGATCGTTTGCATCGTTCACATGCTGTACAAATTCCCAGTTAGACACAGCTGTACTACTTGCACCGTCATTCACAGCTTTAGCTTCTGAATTGGTATAAGCAACCATCGCTGATACTCCATTACTGAAAGTTTTCTGCAACTGAGCTGTAAGGTTGTAAGTATATCCACGGCTGGTATTGCCCAACAAGATTACGTTGGTAAAGTTAGTTCCGTCAACTTTACCTGCAGTAGCGGTAGAATATAGTTTTCTGGTATCATTTCCATCTGAAAACAACGGATTTACTGTTGCGGTAGATGGCTTTACGTTGATATCCTTGTAAGTAATGTTATTCAGTGTTTTAGAGTAAATACCCTCTAACGTTCCGACTACACCATATGGCAACTTAACATCCACAGCTAAATTTGTCCTGAATACCTGAGGAATTTTGAAATCCTCCTCAAGTATGTTGATTTGTGCCCTGCTGATCAATGGACCTGCAGATTGCTGGTTATTTGGATCAGCAATAAAGCCCAAAGCAGGATTATTAGCTTTAGTTACGTCAACGGCGCCGAAAAGCATTCCGCTATTACTATACTGGTTAGACAACCATACGAAAGGCACGCGACCTGTGAAGATACCGGTACCACCTCTGAATTGTAATGATCTGTCGCCAAATACATCGTAGTTAAATCCTACTCTTGGTGAAATAAGCGGTGTGCTCTTCATAGTAACGTCGGTACGATACTGCGGGAAAGCAGCTACCACTTTAGGATTTGCAGGTGGAGCTTCACCGAATACCGGAAGGTCTACCCTTAAACCAGCAGTTAATTTAAAACCGGTGAATGCTTCGAACTCATCCTGAGCGTAAAAACCTAGCTGAGCAGCGCTGAATTCTGCTGAAGGACGCAAATCACCAGGGATAATAGAATAAGTAGCCCTTACCCTATTTGGCTTGTTTGCAATATAGTCCTCCACATTGTTATATTCCCAACGACCGTTATTATCGTTAATAAACAAGTTACGAAACTTGAAGAACTCATTGTGGGTACCAAGCGTAATTAAGTGCTTGCCCATATTGATCTTGAAGTTGTCAGTAAATTCAAAGATATCCTGATCTAATTCATTAGCCACAGAGCTTCTTTGAGCACCAAGTTCAACGCTGTTGGCACTTTTACCATCTATGTTGTTGATAGTAATCTGAGGAAACAATTTACCAGCAATTTCACGTGCATCCCTGATTCTGGAATAACCCAAGATCAGGTTGTTTGAATATTTATCGCTGATGTTTGTTCTAAGCTCCAATACCGTGTTGTTTTGTGTATTGGCAAATTGATAGGCATTATTACCAAATCTGAAGAAACTGCTGGATCTGGAAATGTTGTCATCAAATGCATTGATGTAATTATAACGGATCGTCAACTGATTTTTAGGGTTGATGTTCCAGTCCAATTTGGCAAATATCTTTTCATTTTCTGTTTTAACATCGGAAGCATTGTAAGAACCCACATCATAACCGTAAGTGGTTAGGGTGTGATCTGCGATCTGCTTAGCTGTAGCCAACGTGATGGCTGCACCATTTTCTCCTGCATTATTGAATAAAGGAGATTTGATCCGTTGGAATTCAGCATTTGCAAAGAAGAACAATTTGTTTTGGATAATTGGCCCGCCAATTCTAACACCATACTGATTGTTCATAAACTCCGTACTTTTTACATCAGTAAGGACGTTTTTACCAGTTGTATTCTCGTTTCTGCCAAAAAAGTAAACCGATCCTTCGAAATTATTCGTACCAGAACGGGTTACAGCATTGACACCACCACCTGTAAAGTTACCTTGACTTACATCGTAAGGAGCTAGAACGATTTGGATCTCCTGAATGGCATCCAATGAGATAGGCTGTGTGTTTGCCGGACCACCTGGTGTACCTGATGCACTTAATCCGAAAACGTCATTATTGATGGCACCATCTATTGTGATGTTGTTATAGCGGTTATTTGCACCACCGAAAGAGTTTCCGCTTGCTTGAGGAGTCAATCTGGTGAAATCCTGCAATGACCGGTTTAATGTAGGCAAACTTTCTAACTGCTGACGGCTAACATTGGTAGCTGCACCAGTTCTTTTACTGTTCATCGTTTGATCGCGCTGACCGGAAACTACAATCTCTGTAAGATTAGTTCCTTCATCACTTAAGTTAACATTTAAAGGAAAAGTCTCTCCTAGTTTAAGGAACACATTTTCAACTTTTTCCGGCTTAAATCCAACATAGCTTACTTCGATAGTATAGGGACCGCCTACACGCAAATTTGGTAAAGAGAATTTCCCCTGAACATCTGTCATGGCACTGTACACAGTACCTGTGGGTGTATGGGTAGCTTTTACACTCGACCCCGGCAAACCTGCCCGTGCGTCTTTAACGGTTCCCGAAATCGTTGATGTGGTCACTTGTGCCTTTGCGGCATTGATGAATCCAACAAAAACAAAGACTAAAACCATCATCTTGGATAGTAAAGATTTCTTCATGCTTTTTGTGTTTTGATTTGAAATGTAGTTAGTGTATGTATCGCTGCAAAAATAGGTATTTAAATAACCTCAGTTTTGATTTCAATGTTAAATAATTATTAAGAATAACCAATATTTTTCAACATTTAACAAAGGAGTTAATAATGTAACCAGCAGTTTATCAGTAATTTATTATGATTCTACATAATGACATTGAATTGAAAAAATACTTGTCATATTAATTATAGATATAAATGACGCTTCAAAAAAGCTAAACAAGGTTTTAACCAACATTTTTTTTATTTTTGGCATTTACTAACGTTAAATTTCCTTTAATTAAAGATATGAACTACGATGTAATTGTAATAGGCAGCGGTCCCGGTGGATACGTAGCTGCAATCAGGGCTTCTCAGTTAGGTTTGAAAACTGCAGTTGTAGAACGCGAATCATTGGGTGGTATCTGCCTTAACTGGGGCTGTATACCGACTAAAGCACTATTAAAAAGTGCGCAGGTTTTTGAATATATCAACCATGCTTCTGAATATGGCATTAAAACAGCTGAAGCTGAAGCAGATTTTGCAGCTGTTATAAAACGCAGTCGCGGTGTGGCAGACGGTATGAGCAAGGGTGTTCAGTTCTTAATGAAAAAGAACAAAATTGAGGTATTGATGGGTACCGGGAAAGTGAAACCGGGAAACAAAGTGGAAGTAAAAGGTGCAGATGGTGCACAAAAAGAATATACGGCAACTAGTATAATCGTTGCAACAGGCGGCAGGTCGAGAGAATTGCCAAATTTAAAACAAGACGGCAAGAAAGTGATCGGGTACAGACAGGCAATGGTATTGCCTGAACAACCAAAATCTATGGTGGTAGTAGGTTCCGGTGCGATAGGGGTAGAATTTGCTTATTTCTATGCTACACTGGGCACTAAAGTTACCGTGGTAGAGTTTATGGACAATGTAGTGCCTGTAGAGGATGAGGATATTTCTAAACAATTGTTGAGAAGCTTTAAAAAAGCAGGTATTGAGGTGATGACTTCTTCAAGTGTTGAGTCTGTAGATACTTCTGGTGCCGGCTGTAAAGTTCAGGTTAAGACTGCATCTGGTATGCAGACTTTGGAGTGCGACATTGTTCTTTCAGCTGCTGGCGTAGTAGCTAATATTGAAAACATCGGCCTGGAAGAGACAGGCATCAAAACTGAAAAAGGAAAAGTGGTAGTTGATGAGTTTTATAATACTTCCGTAAAGGGATATTATGCGATTGGTGATATCGTATCCGGACAGGCATTGGCCCACGTGGCCTCGGCAGAAGGAATTATCTGTGTGGAGAAAATAGCCGGTCACAAACCGGAGCCTTTGGATTATAACAATATTCCGGGATGTACTTATTGCAGCCCTGAGATTGCATCGGTTGGTTACACTGAAAAAGCAGCTAAAGCGGCAGGTTATGAATTGAAGATCGGTAAATTTCCTTTCTCAGCTTCAGGTAAAGCCAGTGCAGCCGGAGCTAAAGACGGTTTTGTGAAATTGATATTCGACGCTAAATACGGTGAGTTATTAGGCGCGCACATGATTGGTGCCAATGTAACTGAAATGATTGCTGAGATTGTTGTAGCCCGTAAACTGGAAACAACTGGCCATGAAATGATCAAATCTGTACATCCGCATCCTACAATGAGTGAAGCAATCATGGAAGCTGCCGCTGATGCGTATGGTGAAGTGATTCATTTATAAGGGACAAATTAAATGATCTGTTTTCGGGCGGCATTAATTCGATGAAAAATCGAAAGAACGCTATGCCCTCTCCCAGACATTGAATTTGCTGGTAGCAGATAGCATGTAATTTGTTGGTAGCAGAAAGCATAAAAAAGGTCGCGTGTGCGACCTTTTTTATTGCTGAATATTTCCATTTTATATACCTTGCTGTGATAAAGCTGTTAACTTTACCATATGAACTTACATACCATAAATACAGGCATGTTTAAACTGGATGGAGGGGCCATGTTTGGGGTTGTGCCAAAAACTATCTGGCAAAAGACTAATCCGGCGGATGCCAATAATCTTTGCACCTGGGCTATGCGCTGTCTGCTGATAGAAGATGGAGACCGGTTGATATTGATAGATAACGGCATCGGCGAAAAACAGGATGAAAAGTTTTTAGGGCACTATTACCTGCATGGAGATGACACACTCGACCGTTCACTTGCCGCAAAAGGATTCAGTAAGGAGGATATTACGGATGTATTTTTAACACACCTGCATTTTGATCATTGCGGGGGTTCTATAGTGCGCACAGGAGATAAACTCAGACCTGCCTTTAAAAATGCCTTTTACTGGAGCAACCAGAAACATTGGGACTGGGCTGTTAATCCAAATGACCGGGAAAAAGCCTCCTTTTTAAAAGAAAATATTCTGCCGATCCAGGAAAGCGGACAGTTGCGCTTCATAGAAGACAAAGATGGAGTACAGTTTCACGATGGTATCAACATTCGCTTTGCTTATGGGCATACAGATTCAATGATGCTGCCCCAAATACAGTATAAAGACAAGACTATCGTCTATATGGCAGATTTACTGCCTTCTACCGGGCACATTCCCCTACCTTATGTGATGGCATATGATATGTTTCCACTACAGACGCTGACAGAAAAAGGGTCATTTCTGCAGGAAGCAGCTGATAATGACTATATACTTTATCTGGAACATGATCCAATTAACGAATGTTGTACAGTAAAACACACAGAGAGGGGAATAAGGCTGAATGAGATCTTTGATCTAAATAGTATATAGCTGTACGAGATATTGTCGCAATTCCGGACAATGTGTATTATGTACACTATACAGCAAAATATTATTTTAGGCAATAGATGGATCATTTAGTATTTATAAACAGCATAATATCATCGAATTACGATAAAAATTTATCATTTATCCCAGGTTGATCTGCATACTGACAAAAGTACTTTGGAATAATTTTTGCTGTGAAAATGTTATATAAATAAACTTCGTAAAGTGTAACGTTTTCAGTAATTTATGTTTCTTAATTACCTTTAAATGCTTACTTTTGCACGTTCGAAACACATAAAGAGTACCAAAATATATAAATGAGACAACTCAAAATCACGCAATCGATTACCAATCGCGAAAGTCAATCATTAGACAAATACCTTCACGAGATTGGTAAAGTAGATTTAATCACAGCCGAAGAAGAAGTTATACTAGCCAGAAAAATAAGGGAGGGAGATCAGGCAGCACTTGAACGCTTGACTAAAACCAATCTGCGATTTGTGGTCTCTGTAGCAAAACAATACCAAAATCAAGGCTTAACATTAGGTGACTTGATTAATGAGGGTAACCTTGGATTGATTAAAGCTGCTAAGCGTTTTGACGAAACTAAGGGATTTAAGTTCATCTCTTATGCTGTTTGGTGGATCCGTCAGTCTATTTTACAGGCGATTGCTGAGCAAAGCCGTATTGTTCGTCTTCCATTAAACCAGGTTGGCTCTTTGAGCAAAATCAGTAAAGCTTTCTCTAAACTGGAACAGGAATTTGAACGTGAGCCTTCTCCTGAGGAACTGGCAGAGATTCTTGAGACTACAGTTGATAAAATATCTGATACGCTAAGCAATTCAGGCCGACACGTATCAATGGACGCTCCTTTTGTTCAGGGTGAGGAAAATACCTTGCTTGACGTACTTGAAAACCATGAGCCCAATACAGATAGCAGCCTGATCAATGAATCGCTTTCGGAAGAGATTAAAAGATCACTATCTACGCTCACTGAACGTGAACGTGAAATAATCGTTCTTTTCTTTGGATTAAGCACCAATCATCCATTGTCTCTTGAAGAGATCGGTGAGAAATTTAACCTGACACGCGAACGTGTCCGTCAGATTAAAGACAAGGCATTACAACGCCTGCGTCATACCTCAAGAAGTAAAATATTAAAATCATATTTAGGATAAGATATCCGGAAAAGCAGTCTCTCTAACGCAGCTGCAAATATTATCAAAATGGATTGAGTATTCACTCAATCCATTTTTTGTGATCAGAAGTCTATATCGATCAGGCTGTTTAATGGAATGTGTATCCCATTTTTCAACTGAAGATAACTTTCGGTAACAGACCAGACTGTTGTATTTACCGTTTTTGGTCCTTTATTAGTATTGAAGGTGATGTCAGCCTTGGACTTAAATTCATTTCCCAGTCGCTGGGCAGAGTTTAGTTTTCCTCTTAATTCTTCTGTATGATTTTGATCGGCTGGTATAATATCACTAACCGTGATTGATTCTTTTTCTATTAATTCCCCTAACATAGTGTACTGTATAATCTTTAACTAAATATGCATTTATTATATCAAAAAACCAATAAAACAAAAAAGAGTTACATAAAATCAACAGATAAGTTACAATATTTATAAGCTACCTTTAACTTTCAATTTATAAACAAGAATTAAAAAAATGAAATTATATTTATTGATCATTGCAACTGCTCTTTTAGGCTGTAGTTCGGCAAAAAAGACAGAAGCCCAACCAGCGAACCAGTTATTAAAGGATGTTGAAATACTTTCTTCTGATGCCTACCAGGGAAGAAAAACAGGAACCACAGGTGCTGAGATGGCCAGGAAATATATTGCTGGCAGATTTAGAGAACTCAATTTGGCTCCATTAAACAATATACCAGCCTATGAGCAGCCTTTTTCTTTTAAGAATGAAAAAGGGCAAGTGATCAATGGAATAAACATGATTGCTTCTGTAAAAGGAAAGAGTGACCATATCATAGTAATATCTGCCCACTACGACCACATTGGCATTATCAATAACGAGATTTACAATGGAGCTGATGACAATGCTTCAGGTGTAGCAGGACTGTTAAAGCTGGCTGCCTATTTTAAAAGCAACAAACCCAGTCATACCTTGATATTCGCAGCATTTGACGCCGAAGAAATGGGACTGCAGGGTGCCAAATATTTCGTTTCAAAACCACCTGTGCCCATTGAAAAGATAAAGTTGAACATTAACATGGATATGATCAGCCACAATGATAAA
Organism: Pedobacter psychroterrae; assembly: GCF_004331695.1. GTDB lineage: Bacteria > Bacteroidota > Bacteroidia > Sphingobacteriales > Sphingobacteriaceae > Pedobacter > Pedobacter psychroterrae. The sequence continues at coordinate 96,282 of NZ_SJSL01000005.1, forward strand.
GGAGAACTATACGCATGCGGGACATTTAAATATCCGCAGCTAAAGCCATTCATCAACACTGCTAGTAAAAAGATAAAGGTTTTGCCAGGGCATGATGATCCGAAACTAGGGATTGATAACTGGACCGGTCAAAGCGACCATTCAGCATTTAATGACAAAGATATCCCCTTTATATATTTTGGCGTAGAAGATCATAAAGATTATCATAAAGCCTCTGACGAGTTTAAAAACATCAATCAGGACTTCTTGATAAATGCTGTCAGCGCAATTCAGGAAATTACTTCAAGGCTGGACAAGCAACTTTATATAAAAGCCGTGATCAACGAAAAAAAGATCATGAACAAGCAGTAACTATTTCCTGTTTTCTATCATGCCCACAAATTCGGGATTGGTCTTGTTGCCGCCAAGCTTCTTTAAGGCAACTCCGGTAGCACCTGCTTTAGCTTCAGCTGTTTTTGCTTTGCCTGTAACAGGTAAACCAGGAGCCAGGATATTCAATGCCTTGGCAGTAGAAGGATCAAGAGGATTTCCCCAGTCGTACATTTTTTGACTGCTGGTCAGTTCATCAGCCTCAACATCTACACCCATGCCATTATAATATCCCCCCTCACCCTTTGAATTTTTTGTTTCAAACATGGAGTAGTAAACGTCATACTTATTTTCTAAGGTAATAGGAAAGAATCCTACAGGCTTTCCATAGGTACGCTCACCAACCAGTTTCACAGTCATATGTGGCTTCAGGTTGTTGATCACCAGTTCACTTGCAGATGCAGTACTACCCGTTACAATGAATACTACATTTTTAACGCCTCCCACGGGACCCGATTTGCTGAATGTGGTCGTATTTGCCGTCACAGAATAATCCTCATCAAAATAAGATCCGACTACAACCCCGTTTGAGTTGACGTTTGGCTGGTTCTTTAAAATAGTAGCTTGTTTAGTCTGCATTGTAGTATTGTAATGTTCTGCAAACATCACCCCTGAAGTACCTGTAGGGGCAATCAGATTGGTCAGATGTACAGCAGTACTGATGTAACCACCACCGTTGTACCTTAGGTCTATAATAAGATCGGTCACTCCACTATTTGAAAAGTTTTGAAAAGCTGCATTTAAAGCGTTCATAGAATTCTCAAGGGATGAAAATCTAGCATAAGCCAGGTAACCGATCTTTTTAGTACCGGCAGTCAGCGTGCTGTTTTTATACACCGGAACGCTCGTATAAAGTGCTTTATTGAGCACCGTACTGAATGGAACATCAGATCTTGTGCCTGCCAAAGTAACTACCGTACCATCTATTGCGTTAGTGATATGATCTATCTGGTTATAGAAATTGGTGCCGTAACTCACACCATTTATTTGTGTGATCACGTCACCCCTTACAAAACCTGCTTGATCGGCAGGGGAATTGGGATACACAGCAGTTATCAATATTTTATAGTTGTTGGCCGAACCATAATATCCAAGCCTAACACCGATATCGTTGCCATTACCTTCCAAATCTACAGATGAGGTTCGGTGAGCAATGCTGGCCGTTGGGTTCTTGTCTGACTGGTCAAAAATGTACGAGTATTTTGTATCTTCAGCTTCTGCGTCATAATCCGGAGATGCTGATTCTTTGACTATATTAAAGAGGTTCTCATTATAGTTATCAAGATTTACCAGTTCCGCGTTGTATTTTCTTGGCTCAAATTCATCGTAAGTAGGCAGGGCTGCGTTCCAGTAATATACCTCTTTCGCATATAAAAAAAGTGAATCGTTTGTCAGTTCCCTTCTGTCGGTAGTTGGCGTCTGTTTAGTATTTGTAGGTACATCGACTATCTTCGGCTTCTTGTTGCAGGCACTAAATACAAGACTGCATGCAAATACAGCAAGAAAAGTATATTTTTTGATCTGAATTGTGTTTTCCATTCTTTAAGTCAGTCTATTATAGGTTTTTATAGGTAGGTATAAACGAAATTAAGTTAGCAATAGTTTATCAACATTCAAAAATTCAATTGAAGCATTCTCTGCACATTGTCTATCCACTTCATTGCTACCGATTATCAGCATCTTTTCCCGCTCAAGGTTATAGGTATCAATAATGGCTTCTACGCCCATTGGGGAAGGTTTTGCTGCTGTTTCAGCTGAGAAGAAAAGGGTAAGATACTGCTCCAGGCCATGCCACTCCATTTGTTTAATTTTGTTGAGTTGCATCAGTGGAAGACCGTCTGTAAAAATGAAAATCTGTTTGCGCTCCAAAACTATTGCCTTCAATAACCTCAATACCTCTTCAAAGATAAGTAATTTTAGCGGTAACCTTGCATTGCTCAATAGCAGCACAAAATTAATCCTGTACTTTTCCGGGATGTTAAACTGTTTGGTCGTTTTCTCATACAATTCAGCCTTTCCTTCGTTTAAAAATGTGATTTCTACATATTTGATAATTTCCGAAGCGCTGATCTGTTCGGCATATTCTATGAATTGGGCATACAGAAAATACACCTGCAACAAGTAGTCCTTTTCGGGATAAAGCACGTTATCCAATTCAAAAACAAAGGCTTCTTTTTTATCCAGATACTTTTCAAATGACATCGGGAAAATTATTTTAGGTGAATGATCTGATCTGTATCCGGCATCAATACTTTGATGTTAAACTCTTCAAACAGCACAGCTGATTTGGCTATCTCTTCCAGCTCAAAATGATGCAGCGGCAAAACGGCATCCACTACTTCATCAAGACAATGATTTAAAAGATTGTGCGCAATGATGTCATCGTTCCTTTCACCCAATGAAATGAAATGATAATGAGGGGTAACTATTGAGGGCATCTCTCCATAATCTGCAAGCACTACTTTATCATTTGCAAATGCTTTCAATAATTTCAAAGCAGAAGCAGATCTGCCGCCGGTAATCAGTATTTTCAAAACTTAAATAATTAAACCATCCTTCATTGTGACTACCCTATCGCTAATTTTTGCCAGGTCTTCATTGTGGGTCACGATCACAAAAGTCTGCTTAAAGTTGTCTCTCAGTGTTATAAAAAACTGGTGCAGGGAACTGGCATTTGCTGAGTCAAGGTTACCAGAAGGTTCATCAGCCAGGATAATGGCCGGTTTGTTTACCAATGCACGGGCCACTGCTACTCTTTGCTGCTCCCCACCCGACAACTGATTGGGCTTATGGTCCGCACGGTCTTTCAATCCTAAAAGATCCAAAAGCTCCATTGCCCTGTCTTCCGCTTCCTTTTTTGTCGACTTAGCGATAAAAGCGGGTATACAAATATTTTCTAAAGCTGTAAATTCGGGCAGCAGGTGATGAAACTGAAATACAAAACCAATATTTCTATTCCTGAAAACACTCAAAAATTCTCCTGAAAGCTTATTTACTGCAGTACCATTGAGTTCGACCGTACCTTCATCGGGCTTGTCTAATGTACCCAGGATGTGCAACAAAGTACTTTTTCCTGCCCCCGAGGCACCAATGATACTTACAATTTCCCCTTCCCCGACTTCAAAATCAACCCCCTTTAAAATAGGCAGATTTCCATAAGCTTTTTTTATACCTGTGGCTTTTAGCATAAATGCAAACTTACTAAAAAACAGAAAATAATTTGGAGGTTAAGAATTATAGTTTAACTTTGAAAAACAAAGTACTTTTAAAATGAATAAGCAAGACGAACAACTAAATGCATTGAACGACATCAGAAAGATGATGGACCGTTCATCAAGGTTTATTTCTTTAAGCGGACTATCTGGGGTGTTTGCAGGAATTACGGCTTTGGTTGGTGCTTATTTTGCAAATCAGGAAATAGTAAACTATGTGAACAGGGATCTTGAAACAGCATATTTTGACGCAGGTATAGAGTTTAACCTGATTAAGATAGGTCTTTTGGTGTTGATCATTGCACTTGTCGGTGGGGCATTGTTTACTTATCGCCAAAGCAAGAAAAAGAACCTGCCGATCTGGGACAAGACTGCAAAAAACCTGCTGATAAATCTCGCCATTCCATTGGCAACAGGGGGATTGTTTATCGCAGCTTTATTATATGTACATTCAAATGCCTATGGCCTTATAGCTCCCTCCTGCTTATTGTTTTACGGTCTAGCCCTGGTCAATGCCAGCAAATACACGTATACAGATATCCGCTTTCTGGGTTTTTGCGAGATTATTTTAGGATTAATTGCCATGTTTAACATCGGATACGGTCTTTATTTTTGGGCCGTCGGTTTTGGAATACTCCACATAATTTATGGTACGCTTATGTACTTTAAATACGAAAGAGCAAAATAAGCCAAAGAAAAAAAGCAAGCTGATGAAAAACCCAATAGGAGCCCTAAACAAGATATTTGACAGCCGTATACGACTGGGTGTGATGTCTGTGCTGATTGTAAACGACAGCATAAGCTTCAATGAACTGAAGCAGCTACTGGAACTGACAGATGGCAACCTTGCCTCCCATCTTAACACGCTGGAACAAGCAGATTACCTAACTGTCCAGAAAGTATTTATTGGAAAAAAAACAAATACTACCTATAAGATTACTGAATTAGGTAGACAGGCATTTAGAGCGCATTTAGATGCTTTAGAAAAAATGATAAAAGGAGTTTAATTTTTTTACATCATTACTTTGAAATACAAAGCACTTTATTGAACGAAATATATGGAAACAAATAACATCAATCGTCTGAGGATAGCCGGAAGGTTCTGCGCTAAATACTCGTTCATAATAGGATCCATCATAGCCCTCCTATTCTGCCTTACCGGTGCAGTGCTATTTCAAATAGTGGGCGTCGTATTTGCCATCGCCGCTGTAGGATTAAATCTACTGGTGTTTGCGCTCCTATTCATCAACATACTGATCTACCCACACCAATATATAGAGATTGGAAAAACGATGATCCTCATGCTGCTCAATATTCCAGTAGCAGTATTTTATCTCTGGCTAACCCAAGAATTTCAACACTTACCTCTTTAAATATATACGATCATGAAAAAACAAATCGATCTGCAATTACTGGCTGTCCTGATTGGCGGGGTAATTTTTAATTACCTGTTCTGGATGGAGGAACAGGCGCTCAACCTATTGCTTTATTCACTATTCATCATAGTTATTTTACTGCTGGACAAGGAAATGCCCAAAAGTAAAAAAATCCTGCTCATAGGTGGCTCACATCTGCTCGCTGCAATATTGGTGCTGATTAATCAATCTGACCTGACAATCATTTCCTGGTATATCAGTCTGGCCGTATTTATTGGCTTTGCTCATTTTCAATCCTTAAGAAGTATTTTCACAGCGTTGATTGGTACTTTTCTCCAAATAGTAACCGTGCCCGTCAACCTTTTCAGAAAACTGGTTGCAGGAAGGTATAGTAATGTCTCTTTTACCCCAATCCTGAAGCCCATAAAATACCTGGTTATTCCGATTATTGTACTCTTCCTCTTCAGTATATTATACAGCATAGCCAATCCTGTATTTGCAAAATACCTGGACAACATGATCACCGCTATAGAAAGTGCGCTGACCAGTTTCTTCAACTTCTTTTTCGACGAGTTGAGTTTTTTAAGGTTCATGCACTTCATTTTGGGCCTGCTGCTTGCTACTGCCATATTTATAGGCTTTAAGGATAAGGCGTTGGAAGGTGCAGAGGCATTATACACAGATAAACTATTGCGTCAAAGAAAGTCAAAAGGAGCATTCACAATCGGATATGAAATTATTGCGGTTTTCGCGGGCAATCTATTAAACCGGAAAATGGCTTTAAAGACGGAGAACATTATAGGCATCATCTCATTTACTGCGCTCAACCTGCTCTTATTGTTCTTAAACGCGATAGATATAAATACGCTTTGGACAGCAAAGACTACCGGCAGCAATCTTTCTTCTGAACTGCATGATGGCACCAATGCACTGATCATCAGCATCGTAATGGCCATGCTGGTTATTGTATACTTTTTTAGTGGCAACCTCAACTTCTATAGTAAAAACAAAATCCTTCGTCTCCTGGCATATATATGGATCATTCAAAATGCTTTTCTGGTGCTGTCAGTACTTCTTAGAGATTACAACTACATAGATGCATATGGTCTCACCTATAAACGGATCGGGGTAATGATCTTCCTCCTGCTCTGTACAATCGGCCTCGTTACAGTCTATCTTAAGGTCGCCCAACAAAAAACGCTGTTCTACCTCATCAGGATCAATAGTTTTATCTGGTATATATTGTTGCTTACCTTCGGTATGGTAAACTGGGACGTTTTCATTGTTGGCTATAACATCAATAACAGGGGTAGCATTGCATTGGATTTAGATCATTTGACAAGCTTATCAGACAAAACACTGCCCCTACTGCACAAAAACAAGACATTGCTTCTGTCGTACTTATCCACATCCAAATATGCAGATAGCATTATACAAGGAAAATCTCCTGATACAATAATGTCCAGGGCTCAATCTGCAGCCGATCAGGTGCAAGCTTTTGAAAGCGATCTCAAGTCCAGGATCATTGAGTTTAAGCAAACCTATGCAAACGCTTCCTGGCTGTCCTGGAATTATCGCGACTGGCAGACACACCAATATTTAATCATGCAACATTTATAGTATTTATCAAAATTCGGCCTGTTCTCATTTGCTATAAAGCTTTTGAAAGTGTAGATTTGAACAAATTTTTTCAGCGAATGAATATCCACGAATATCAAGGTAAAGAAATACTTAAAAGTTTTGGAGTAGCCGTACAGGAAGGTATAGTTGCCGACACGGTTGAGCAGGCTGTAGAAGCTGCTAAAAAAATGAAAAGTGATTACAACTCTGACTGGGTTGTAATAAAAGCTCAAATCCATGCAGGCGGAAGAGGTAAAGGCGGCGGTGTAAAACTTGCCAAAAACCTTGATGAGGTTAAAGAAAGAGCAACAGCCATTTTAGGCATGCAGTTGGTGACTCCTCAAACTGGTCCTGAAGGTAAAAAGGTAAACAAGATTTTAGTAGCCCAGGATGTTTACTATCCGGGTGCTTCTGAAACCAAAGAGTTTTATGTGAGTGTTCTTTTAAACCGAGCAAGTGGCAGAAATATCATTATGTATTCTACCGAAGGTGGAATGGATATTGAAGAAGTTGCTGAGCATACGCCTCATTTAATCTTCAAAGAAGAAATTGACCCTAAGGTTGGTCTGCAAGGATTTCAGGCACGCAAAATTGCTTTTAACCTGGGTTTAAGCGGTGGTGCCCATAAAGAAATGGTAAAGTTTGTTACCGCACTTTATAAAGCGTATGACAGTACTGATTCTGCTATGTTTGAAATCAATCCTGTATTAAAAACCTCTGACGATAAGATCATTGCAGTTGACGCTAAGGTAGATCTTGATGAGAATGCATTGTTCCGTCATCCTGATTATGCTGCGATGCGTGATAAACTAGAAGAAGATCCTACTGATGTAGAAGCAAGTGAGTCTAACCTAAACTATGTAAAACTAGACGGAAACGTGGGTTGCATGGTAAATGGTGCTGGTTTAGCAATGGCTACTATGGACATCATTAAGATTGCAGGTGGCGAGCCGGCTAACTTCCTCGACGTAGGTGGTACTGCTAACGCGCAAACTGTAAAGGCTGGTTTTAACATCATCCTTAAAGATCCAAACGTAAAAGCGATCCTAATAAATATCTTTGGTGGTATCGTTCGTTGTGACCGTGTAGCACAAGGCGTAATTGATGCCTATAAGGAAATTGGAGATGTTCCGGTTCCGATCATCTGTCGCCTGCAAGGCACGAATGCTGTTGAAGCAAAGCAGCTGATTGACGATTCAGGATTAAAAGTATTTTCAGCGATTGCACTAAAAGATGCTGCAAAATTAGTTACCGAAGTTTTAGCATAATTCTAAGGAATTTCATAGTTAAAAAGCTGCCCCCAACAGGGCGGCTTTTTTGTTGCACCCAAGTTTTATCAGAACAGATTTATTTATAAATAAGAAGAGGCCTACAACTATCCAATTGTAGGCCTCTCTAACCAAATATAAATTAAACGAGCATTACAAATATAGAGTTTATTTTTAAAAATCACTATTATTTTCAATAAAAATTAAAAATAATTAGCAATAAACTGATTAACAGCAATTAAAAACACATAAAAATCAATTTTAATGGATAAAAAACACAAAAAACATCAAATATTTAACAAAAATTGATGTTAAAAACCAAGAATAATATCAATAAATCAAAATTTATAGATGTTTTACAACACAAAAACCTTAAATAATAATTTTAAAACTGAAAAAATAGATTTTACTCAGCATAAAATCCGAATAATACTATAATTTCAATTAAAAAAACAAAGAAATGCATCAAATCTCATTTATTCAATCTCAACATTTTCAAATGATAAAATGGTAATTTGTTGTTGAAGTTCCTTATTCTCCTGAAATTCCTTATTTTTGACGCTCTTCAAAAGAAAGCTATGATCAAGAGAGAAAAAGTAAAAAGTTTATTAGAGAAAAACGAGTTTAACAGAGCGGTAACAGTGATGGGTTGGGTGCGTACTTTTCGCAACAATCAATTTATTGCAATAAATGATGGTTCTTGTATGGGAAACATCCAGATCGTTGTCGACTTTAATAATACTCCTGAAGAGCTATTAAAACGCATTACTACAGGTGCCGCTATTGCTGTGACCGGAACAATAGTAGAATCTCTTGGAAAAGGACAAAAGGTAGATATAAAGGCTGAATCCATTGAAATACTCGGCGATAGTGATCCTGAAAAATTCCCTTTGCAGCCTAAGAAACACAGTTTAGAATTTTTAAGGGAAATAGCACACCTGCGTTTCCGCACAAATACTTTTAATGCAATATTTAAAGTACGGCATGCTTTGGCCTTTGCAGTACACCAATTCTATAATGAAAGAGGCTTCGTTTACATGCATACACCGATCATTACTGCATCAGACGCAGAAGGTGCAGGAGAAATGTTTAGGGTAACCACATTAGACCCAGAAAATCCACCGCGCACCGAAGATGGCAAAGTAGATTTCTCTGAAGACTTTTTTGCTAAAGCGACCAATCTTACTGTTTCAGGCCAATTGGAAGGTGAACTTGCTGCAATGGCATTCGGACAGATCTATACATTTGGCCCTACCTTTAGGGCAGAAAATTCCAACACTACCCGTCACCTTGCCGAGTTTTGGATGATCGAGCCTGAAGTGGCATTTGCGGACCTGGAAGATAACATGGTACTTGCAGAAGACATGCTCAAGTATCTAATTGATTATGCGCTAAAAAACTGCAAAGAAGAACTGGAGTTCTTAAACAGCCGCCTGCTGGAAGAAGAGAAATCAAAGCCACAAAATGAGCGCTCTGAGCTTTCACTGATAGATAAACTAAACTTCTGCTTAACCAATGATTTTCAGCGTCTCACCTATACCGAGGCAATTGCTATCCTGAAATCCTCTAAGCCTAACCAGAAAAAACAATTTAAATACCTGATTGACGAATGGGGTGCTGACCTCCAATCGGAGCATGAGCGTTTTCTTGTAGAGAAACACTTTAAAAAGCCGGTGATCCTTATCGATTATCCAGCCGATATCAAATCGTTCTATATGCGCCAGAATGAACCTGATGCGCAAGGCAGAAAAACTGTAGCCGCCATGGATATCCTGTTTCCCGGTATCGGTGAGATCATCGGCGGCTCACAAAGAGAAGAACGCCTGGATAAGCTGACCCAAAGAATGGAAGACCTGAATATTCCACAGGAGGAACTATGGTGGTTCCTTGATACCAGACGATTTGGCTCGGCCCCTCACTCCGGATTCGGACTGGGCTTTGAACGTATGGTACTCTTTGTAACTGGCATGACCAATATCAGGGACGTAATCGCCTTCCCTCGTTTCCCGCGAAACGCAGAGTTTTAATTTTGAGCTTTCGAAGTATCACTGTATGAATTTGCCTGTGCATAATCTACCAGTGATACTTTATAATCTGTAGGCACAAAGCTTGCCGATGTACTGAGCGCCATTCCGAGTTCAAACCTCAATGGATAAGGAGTCTGCAACAAACTTCCTTCCGGCACATAAGGAAAACTCTCCATATAGGACTGAATCGTATTTTGCGCCACCCTTCTGTTAATGTATGCTCGCGTCAGCTGGTGCGGGTAGTGCAGACCAGCTGCCCCCAGCAGTTCGACAGCACTGGCAACCGTAAGTCTGTGAAAATTAAAAACCCGCACGGTCTTATCCTCTACCACCAAACCCTTCATTAAACTGGCATCCTGCGTAGCCACTCCCGTCGGACAAGTATTACTATTACATTCCAGTGCCTGTATACATCCTAATGCAAACATCATTCCCCTGGCAGAATTACAAAGGTCCGCACCCAATGCAATATTCTTTACCAGATCAAAGCCTGAAGCAATTTTTCCTGAGGAAATAATCTTAATATGCTTCTTTAAGTCAAAACCTGTAAGCACATCATAAACAAAGGCGATGCCTTCTCTTAAAGGCATACCAACGGCATTGGAAAACTCCTGCGGTGATGCTCCCGTCCCCCCTTCTCCTCCATCTACGGTAATAAAATCTACATAGGTCTTTGTTTCTGCCATCGCTTTGCATATGGCAAAGAATTCACTTTTTCTGCCTATACATAGTTTTATCCCGACGGGCTTGCCTCCCGACAGGTCCCGCAGCTTCTTTACAAAAGACATCATTTCCAAAGGTGTACTGAAGGCAGCATGTGCAGGTGGCGAAATCACGTCATAACCTTCTTTTACCAATCTGATCCTCGCTATCTCTGGAGTAACCTTACGGGCAGGCAGAATACCTCCATGTCCGGGTTTCGCCCCCTGTGATAATTTGATCTCGATCATTTTTACCTGATCTGATTTAGATTTTTCGGCAAACGCTTCGTCATTGAATGAACCATCGTGATGCCTGCAACCAAAATAACCTGTTCCAATCTGCCAGATCAGATCTCCACCCGGATTTCTATGATAATCGCTAATGCCGCCTTCGCCAGTATTATGTGCAAAGTTGCCCATTTTTGCTCCGCCATTTAAAGCAAGTATCGCATTCTGACTAAGAGAGCCAAAGCTCATGGCCGATATATTATAAATACTTGCAGCATATGGCTGGACACAATCCGGACCACCAATAAGTACCCTTGGACTTTCGTCCAGCTCATGGTGGCTGATCGCAGAAATACTGTGACTGAGCCATTCGTACCCATTTTCATATACATCCAGTTGTGTACCAAAGGGAATGGTATCATTTTCCATTTTTGCGCGCTGATAGATCAGCGAACGGCTTAACCTGCTAAATGGCTTCCCATTGGTATCGCTCTCTACAAAATACTGGTAAACTTTAGGCCGGAGATCTTCCATAAAATACCTCAGACGGCCTACAACCGGATAATTTCTAACTATACTGTGTTTGGGCTGATATAAATCATAAATACCCAACAAAACAACCGGACCGGTAAAAATAAACAACCACCACAGAGGAGGATAGGTAAGGCCCAACATGATGGTAAGCGCTACTAAAAATGCTGCGATTGCGACAAATGCTTTTCTCATACCCGTTAATTTAATAAAAAATACGCCATTTCAAGCAATTTTAACGCATTTGGACCTAATAATTGTTAAATTTACATATGCTTGTCAAAATCTATCCTGAAAATCCAAATCCTAAGGCAATCGAACAGATTGTTGAAGTCTTGAAAAAGGGCGGGATAATCATATACCCCACTGACACCGTCTACGGAATGGGCTGCGACATCACCAATCAGCGAGCCATAGAAAAGATTTGCCGCCTGCGGGGAATTAAGCCAGAAAAGGCAAATTTCTCTTTTATCTGTTCTGATCTCAGGCATATTTCCGACTACATTAAGCCCATAGACACTACGGTTTTCAGGTTGTTGAAAAAGGCGCTGCCCGGGCCATTTACTTTTATTCTGAATGCCAACAACAATGTACCCAAACTACTCAGCTCCAATAAGAAAACTGTCGGCATCCGGGTACCGGACAACAACATTGCCAGGGAAATTGTACTGCAACTGGGGAACCCCATCTTATCTACCTCCATCCATGATGATGACGAAGTAATCGAATATTCTACCGATCCGGATCTGATCCATGAAAAATATGAAGACAAGGTAGACATGGTCATTGACGGAGGATATGGAGACAATGAACCTTCAACAGTCGTAGATTGTACCTCAGGTGATTTTGAAGTAATCAGACAGGGAAAAGGCGTACTGGAAGATTTCTTGTAGTTTTATATATCTTTACCGAATGGCAAAACTTATCAATCTGCGATCCTTTAAAGAATTTTTTCGTTCAGGTCAAATAGGTGGCGTATTGCTAATGACCTGCGTTGCCATTTCTCTATTTATTGCCAATTCTGGCTTTAAAGACGGGTTCGCTAATTTTCTGGTTACCGATTTTGGATTTACTTTTGGGGACAGCACTTTCGCTTTTACCATTTCCGCCTGGATAAATGACGCATTGATGGCGGTATTCTTTTTACTGGTGGGCCTTGAGATCAAAAGAGAACTTGTTGAGGGAGAATTGTCCTCTGCTAAAAAAGCAGCATTACCTGTGATAGCCGCTTTAGGAGGAATGCTGGTGCCAGCCTTTATCTACTTTATTTTTAATATAGGCAGTGCTACAGCATCCGGCTGGGGCATACCTATGGCTACAGATATTGCATTTGCCCTAGCCATCATATCTATGCTGGGTAAAAGTGTACCCGCTTCTTTAAAAATATTCCTGGCTGCGCTTGCTATAGTAGATGACCTGGGTGCCATCCTGGTTATTGCGGTATTTTATACCAGTGAAGTCCATTTTAATTACCTGCTCATGGCGGGCGGTATTGTTGCTTTACTGCTGATGTTCAACTTTTTCAACGTAAAGCAACTTTATTTTTACCTGGTTCCCGGGGTATTCCTTTGGTATTTTATTCATCACTCAGGCATCCATGCTACCATTGCCGGAGTACTACTTGCCCTAACCATTCCTACCAACACCACTAATACGGAATCTCCTTTGGAAAAACTGGAGCATTTGTTAAATGGCCCGGTCAACTATTTTATTATGCCCGTCTTTGCTTTGGCAAATACCAATATTACCTTTCAAAAAGAAATGCTTGGCGGCCTCCTCTCTCCTTTGGGAACAGGTATCATTCTAGGGTTATTTGCCGGTAAAACAATCGGGGTCACATTGTTTTCATGGCTGGCAGTTAAGCTTAAGTTTGGCAGTTTACCTTCCCGATCAGGATGGAAGCACATCATAGGTTTAGGCATGCTGGCAGGAATCGGCTTTACGATGTCGATATTCATCTCTCTGCTTTCTTTCAGTGATGAAATGCATGTAACCGAAGCGAAATTTGCCATTCTTTGTGCATCGGTTATTTCAGGATTGGCAGGTTTTATTTATCTGAAATCTATAAAAAAGAATAAGCCGGTTAAGGCTTAAACTTTTGCATAAAGGCTTTCACACTTCCTTTCAGGTCAGCTGCATCGAGGCTTTTCACAAAAGCGCTGCCTATAATAGCTCCATTTGCATAACTACAGGCTTTGTCAAATGTTTCTTTACTGCTGATACCAAAGCCGATCATGGTAGGATTTTTCAATTTCAGTTCTGAGATTCTTGAAAAATAGGCAGCAGTATTGTCTGATACCTGCAGGTTCTGACCTGTAGTAGCTGAGGAAGACAACAAATAAATAAACCCGTTGCTTAGTCCGTCTATTTTCTGAATACGCTCTGGCGAAGTTTGTGGAGTGATCAGGAAGATGTTACTCAGTCCATTTTCCTTAAATATGGGTGCGTATAGCTCCTCATACTCCGTCATGGGCAAATCAGGCACAATACAGCCATCCACTCCTACTTCAGCACAGGCCTTACAGAAATTCTCCACACCAAACTGCAGCACGGGATTTACATAGCCCATTAACAGTACAGGAATACTAACTTTAGCACGAAGCCCTTTCAAGTGCTCAAATAACAATTTTAGGTCCATCCCATTGTCAAGCGCTTGCTTGCTGCTGGCCTGAATAATTGGTCCGTCCGCTACCGGGTCTGAATAAGGAAAGCCTATCTCTAATAGATCTGCTCCTGATTCTTCTAATGCTTCTGCTATGGCAACAGTATCGCCTAAGGAAGGATAACCTGCTGTATAATAAATTGATAATATATTTCTCTTTGTTTCAAAGAGGTTTTGTAAACGGTTCATATGGTTATTCTGTCGTCATTATAAATTAAAATATTTCATATAGGTATCCATGTCCTTGTCGCCGCGACCAGATAAACATACCACTACATTCTCCCCGCCTTTAAATTCCATCTTTTCAAGATAAGCCAGTGCGTGCGCACTTTCTATGGCAGGAATGATACCTTCCATTTGGGTAAGGAGCAAGCCTGCCTGCAAAGATTCGTCATCTGTGATCGAGACATATTTGCCCCTTCCTGTCTTAAACAAATGAGCGTGTTGCGGTCCAATACCTGGATAATCCAGCCCGGCTGAGACAGAATGCGGTTCTACCACCTGTCCGTCATGCGTCTGCATCAATATGCTTCTGCTGCCATGAAGTACCCCTTCTTTGCCCAAAGTAGTTGTAGCAGCAGAAAATCCGCTGTCTACGCCCCTGCCTGCAGCCTCAACAGCAATCAGCTTTACCTTTTCATCATCAATAAAATGATAAAACATCCCCATGGCGTTACTCCCGCCACCTACACAGGCCAGCACATAATCGGGCTGGTCGTTACCAGTTTGTTCTATCAGCTGTTTCTTGGTTTCTTCAGAAATGATGGATTGAAAAATACCCACCATATCAGGATATGGATGCGGGCCAACTACCGAGCCAATGATGTAATGGGTGTCTACCGGATTATTAATCCAGTCGCGCATGGCTTCGTTGGTTGCATCTTTCAGTGTTTTACTTCCCGATGTAGCTGGCACCACTGTAGCACCCAGCATCTTCATCCTGGCCACATTAGGTGCCTGACGTTTGATATCTACTTCCCCCATATATACCACACACTCCAAGCCTCTTAATGCACATACCGTAGCAGTAGCCACCCCATGCTGACCTGCACCGGTTTCGGCAATGATGCGCTTCTTACCAAGTTTTTCCGCCAGCAGGATCTGCCCGATGGTATTGTTTATTTTATGCGCCCCGGTATGGTTCAGGTCTTCCCGCTTTAAAAAGATATTGGCATTGTATTTTTTCGATAAGCGTTTTGCCAGGTATAAAGGCGAAGGCCGTCCTACGTAATCTTTAAGCAGCTGATGAAATTCCTTTTGAAAATCGGCATCATTAATTATGTTAAGGTAGTTCTGTCTCAGTTCTTCCACATTTGGATACAGCATTTCAGGGATATAAGCCCCGCCAAAATCACCATAATATCCTTTTTCATTTACAAAATAACTCATTTTCTATTTTTAAAATCGTTCAATTTATCGATGTTCTTTAATCCGGGTGCTACTTCAAACTTACTGTTGATGTCTATCGCAAATAGTCTGGGATCTTTAATTTTATGCAGTTCGTCTATGCTTTCAGGGCCAATACCACCGCTTAAAAAATAAGGTTTGGTCAGTTTATAACCATCCAGCAAGGACCAGTCAAATGTCTTTCCCGAGCCACCATGTTGCGGTGTCTGTGTATCAAAAAGAAAATAATCAACTTCTGTTTCATAGGCATCCAATACTGCGAAATCAAAGCTTACATCAATTCCAAAGGCCTTGATTATTTCAATCCCGTAGTCAGCGAGGAGCTCCCGCAATTCCCTGCAATACGCTGCAGACTCCGATCCATGCAGCTGCACTACGTTTAATCCATACAGTGTAGCAAGTTCCGCTATCTTTACCAGTTGCTCATCTACAAAAACACCTGTCCTCTTAATCCCAGCCGGCAGATCTTTCACAAAAGACGGCAAGAGTCCGTCTACATATCTTTTAGAAGGCTTATAAAAAATAAACCCCAGATAATCCGGCTGCAGGCCCACTACCTCCAAAATATTGGCAGGGTCCTTCATTCCGCATATTTTTAACTTTACATCCATTACTTTCCTGTTAGTTTATTAAAGCTGTTCAGGGCCTTTTTATTCATCAGAGACGCTTCAGCTTCATAATAACAATCTGAAAATGATTTAGTGTCGTCAATCGTTTGGATTGCGAGTGCAGCGTTACAAAGCACCACATTTCGCTGTGCTTCGGTACAAGTACTATTTAACACTTCCATAAAGATCTTAGCAGAAGATTCTACCGTATCCCCACCCTTTATGGCCTGCTCATCGATCTGTTCAAAACCAAGTTCCGAAACGGTGCGTAATGCCTCTCCTTTCTTACTAAAGGTCTTAAAATCACAAGTTAGCGATACTTCATCAAAGCCGTCTACGGCATGCAATATGGTATAGTTCTTATCCGTGTCTTGATACAGATAAGCATAGATCCTGGCCAGTTCCAGGCTAAAGACCCCTACTATCTGGTTTTTTGGCTGGGCAGGGTTTACCATTGGGCCCAGCATATTAAAAAATGTTTTAACCCCAAGTTCCTTACGGATAGGTGCTACAGTTTTCATGGCCGGATTGAACAATGGCGCATGGATAAAACAAATCCCGGCAGTGTCCAAACTACGTTTTAAGGTATCCTGATCGTTAGTAAACGTATAGCCTAGGTATTCAATCACATTTGAGGAACCACAACCTGATGACACACCATAATTACCATGTTTGGCCACTTTATACCCAGCCCCTGCTACTACAAAAGAAGCAAGCGTAGAGATATTAAAAGTGTCCTTACCATCCCCACCCGTGCCGCAGAGGTCTACCAGTTCAAATTCAGAAAAATCCAATTTCAGGCATAGATCAAGCATCGCATCGCGAAAACCCTGCAACTCGGCAACGGTGATATTGCGCATGCCATATGCAGTAATAAAAGCAGCTATCTGCGAAGGATTAAACTCGCCCAAGGCGATAGAAGTCAGAATTTTTCTGGCTTCTTCCCTGCTAAAGGTTTTGTTTTCAAATAGGTGGTTCAGTATCTTCTTCATATTCGTATCTCTCAAAGGAGCGGTTCAAAATGTTGTAAAACAAAAAAGGTTGCCCTAAGCAACCCTCAAAATATTTTTATTAATAAAAAACGTTTTCAATACAGGGTTACACTACGCTACCGCGTTGTGCCACCACCAGTTATTAAGTCCGTTTGTAAGTATCATTTCAGCAAATATGGAATTGTTTTTGCAAAGCAGCAAATGTTTTATTAAAAAAATTGAAATTTCTAACCTGATTTACTTTATCAGTGCATTTTTCTCCTTAGTAAAGTGTTTAAATACCAGCATATCGGCCAGTGCAGGCAGTAGTTTGTTTATCCAGACCGTTAATTTTCCTTGTGCGGTCATTACCAGTGTACGCTTTCTGGCCGCTATTCCATCTACAATTATCGCCGCTACGGCTTCAGCAGACATCATTTTGCCCTCCTCCATACTTGTTTCTCCATGCGCATGCCCGTCACTGGCGAGTGCAGCCACACGGATGTTGGAGCTGGTAAAACCAGGACAGGCCACCATAACATGTACCCCGGTTTTTAGCAATTCTGTCCGCAGCGATTCCATAAAGCCATTCATCGCAAATTTAGATGCCGAATAACCTGTTCGCCCAGGCAAACCTCTGTAACCTGCTATAGAAGAAACACCTATGATACTGCCTTTTGTCTTCAATATCTCCGGCAAGGCATATTTGGTACAATAAACCGTCCCCCAGAAATTCACATCCATCAGGTTCTTTAGCACAGACAGATCCGCATCGTTAAACAATGCACGCATAGATAATCCTGCATTATTTACCAATACATCTATTTTACCAAACGTGGATAATGCTTGTTTGATCAGCGACTCACATTCGTCTTCTTTGCTTACATCTGCCTGAACAGCCAGGGCTTTGATATCAAATCTTTTTTCCAGATCAGCAGTAATCTCACAGAGTGTCACATATTGCCTGGCAGCAAGTACTACATTGGCCCCACGCCTGGCAAACTCTTCTGCACATGCCTTTCCTATACCTGAAGATGCACCGGTGATGATGACTACTTTATTCTTAAAATCCATCCTGATTATCTAATTATTGAGGTTTCATAAGGTACACGGGTGACTATTGAGCGCCCGAGTGTGATCTCATCTGCATACTCAAGCTCGCCACCAAAGGCAATGCCGCGGGCAATGGTGGTAATCGGTATCTGAAAATCTTTGAGCCTTTTGTACAAATAGAACAGCGTAGTATCTCCTTCCATCGTAGCGCTTAATGCCAGGATCACTTCCTTAACGGGTGTGGTAGCTACCCGCTGCACGAGCGAATCAATGAATAGATCGGAAGGCCCTATGCCGTCCATTGGCGATATCAAACCTCCCAGCACATGATAAACCCCGAAATACTGTGAAGTATTCTCGACTGCCATCACATCCCTGGTGTCCTCTACCACACAAATGATTTCTTTGTCCCGCTTATTTCCGGTACAGATCTCACATACGTTATGATCAGAAATATTGTGACAAATATTGCAATGTTTAATCTCTTTTCTCAACCTGATGATTGCATTGCCAAAATGTTCTACTTCTTCCTGCTCTTTGTTTAGCAAGTGCAGCACTAGTCGCAATGCAGTTTTTTGTCCCACACCGGGCAGCTTAGAAAATTCGCCGACCGCGTCTTCAAGCAATTTGGAAGAAAAGTTCATCCTGCAAACTTAGATAAATTTGGGGCTTAAAGCAATTTTATCCAGCCTGGCTTCCCTCAGCTCTAAAATTTAATATTGCCTCTTAATTCTCCAGCTGCTATAGTTGAACTGTGAATATTCAAATACCACTTTCCAGCCAGCAACTGGTTGATTTGTGTTTCAGTTAATACAGGTGTCACTCCTGATATACTTCCTGAACTGGTAGTGGTGAATCCACTAATAGGGATAACCACTCCAGAGCTTTTAGTATCTGATCCGTCTTCAGCACCGTGAAAATGCATATTTGTAGTTGTTGCGGCAGCAGACCCAAGCTGCCAGGAAAAGCTGTAAGTAACAATCTTAGTTTCAGGATCAAATACCACGTCTCCCATACCGGTGCCAGTACTGGCGTTAGCAGGGACTTCCTGCGAACCAGAAAACATCACATGGGCTTTCTTTTTAAGGTCAACGGGTGCTTTTTCTTTTTTACAAGACTGCAAAGAGAAAAGCAATAATACAGCTACAGCAAGTGCCATAGAAATCCGGGTGAATGAAATTTTTTTCATAATGAATAAGGTTTATAAATGATAGTACGTGGGAACCTGTCAGGAGGTTGCCTTTGCCTGTTCGATAAAATGGAAGTTTATATAAGCCAGCCTCAATACAGCGGTTGTATTTGATTAATTGATCTAATTTACACATTTTGTCATAAAACTTTCATATAACGCGCAGCCTTATTTTTTTCCTTTTTACATTCTGTTTGTGCTTTAGCTGACACCCTTTGAGGTTCGGACGAGCTTCGGGCCAGCTTCGGCTCAGGTTCGGGCCAGGGTCGGAAATACCCGACTGTGATCCGACGCTGGCCCGATGGTGGTTCGTTGCTCGTGCGAAGGCAAGACGTACACAGATAAAAGACAAATAGAGCATAAATAAAAAGTATGGCACGTTTAAAAAGTGGATTATTGGGAGGAATCTCCGGAAAAATTGGCGATGTAATCGGTTATATCCGATATGGCAAGGCTTATGTAAAAATGAAAACCATTAAGCCTAAAAAGGAAGCCAGCCCGGCGCAACTGGCAGAACGGGAAAAGATGAGGGTAGTTAACAGGTTCATCAACAGCATGACGGAATTTGTGCGGATCGGATTTACGCTGGAAGCTGCTGGCAAGACACATTCCGCAAATGCAGCGGCAAAATCTTATCAGATGCGAGCGGTTACTGGAGATTATCCCGCTCTTGAGATAGATTATCCTCAGGTGCTGTTGTGTAAGGGGCAGATTGATCCGCCAGTTGATGTGCCAGTTGTTGTGATGGCTACTGGTTTGCAGTTTAGCTGGGAGCTAATTCAGCGGACATCGGTCTATCATAAGATTAGCAGGGTGATGCTGTTGGTGTATGCTCCTGCGCTTGATAAATCCTTTTACACTTTGAGTGGCGCCAGGATTATGGAAAAGACAGATTTTCTGGAGCTGCCGATAGGTTTTAAAAACCAGCTGCTTCATCTATATGTGGCATTTCATCGTGACAATAAGAAGCAGATCAGCAATAGTACGTATGCGGGGGTAATTAATTATTAGACGGGCATGGTCAGGTGTTTATTGATAATTATTGCGTTAATGCGGGAGTTCCTGCAGCTTTGGAAAGCGCATCAGGAGGAAATGAGAATGGCAGCATTGAGAGATCCTCTATTGAATAGCGAGACGACGAAGTTTATGTTGCAGGTAGGTGAAAGGACGCTGTACAACTATGTAGCCCAGGGTAAGCTGACTTGTGAGAAGCGAGGCCAGGCAAATTTTTATTTGGAGTCCAGTGTGCTGGCGTTGATGAGGAAATCCCGATAAATCTCAGCAGCGCTATCGTTAAAAAATAAAGCGAAATGATTTAGTTTAACTTATTAATCTCCTTAAGAGCTTGTTCTATATCAGGTGGAAGGCCACTTGGTGTTCGAGTGTTGCCGGTTTTTTCATTTAAGGCAGCTTTAATGACTGGGTTACTAATCTTTTCTAGCTCAACACCTAGGCCAGTGAAATTATACCTTTGTAAGGTATCGGCATAATCTTCCTTTAAAAAAAATAACAAATATTCTCGGACAAACTGATTAGGGTAGTTTTTGATAAAGAGAACCATCTCATGGAGCAGCTGTTCTGTCTCTAATTTCCGAAATTTGATCTCTGCTAAATGCCCGAAGTACATGGCTATAGCACCCTCTATATTTAAGGAAAGCGCTGTGTCACTCGGACTGATATTTTTCGAGCTAAAATATAGATCAAGTTTTTTAGAGAAATCTTCGAGCTGCGCTTTATTTGCTTTAGCAAAGTTGTCCTCATAATACCTGAGGCTAAATAGTTCACGGACAAAGTCATCTTGCTCGGATTGGCGAATGATATCGCTATTGTATCCCTGGTGCAACAAATATGACTTACTATATCTCCATTGTGCGTCATGATACTTCCTTAAATCATCATAGAAGGAAATAGCGCTACTTTTATATTTACTATCGGACAGTTTTGGAATGAGAATACCTTCCATACTCTTTGTTCGACCAGGTGATTTGAACATCAATGCTTGCGAATAAATATAGTTTTCGAAATGAAGTCCAGTTGCGATTAACGTATCTCTTTCTTTTCCCGGGTCTCGAATATATCGATAGTCCAGCTTAACGTCATCCCCAGGCGTAATGTAAATCGGGCGTTCGTTTACATAAAGTATCTTGGGGGTCGTTCCAAAATAGGTAATGACATAGTTGTTGTTTTCTCCCTTCTTCACCTCGTAATTGACGTCACGCCTTATGACTGATCTGTCTTTTATGATCATTAATCGGCCCTTTTCAGCTTTTATGGTAACAGTAGTTACATTATCACGAGATTGGGCAAATACGCAAACCGAGAGAGAAAAAAGACTTACAATTATTTTTCGAACTTTAAACTTCATAACTGATCAATTGCCGATAAATCCGGGATTATTAAACTGCAAGGTGGCTACCATAATAATAACGGTAACAATTTTGTATTCCTCCGCAGTATTTTTCCAAAACAATAAACAAAACAGGAGTTCCGATTGAAGTATAATAGAGCATAAACATGTAGTTGTTCGGTTGATTATGCTAAATCTAGCAAAAAAATGCGAATAATAATTTTCTTGGTTGTTTAAAATATAAAGTAAAGAAGTACGAATGTTAAGTAATCTGAATTTCAGTTTTAAATCATATAATATCGGTCGATTTTTTGCCCGCTAAGAGCTGTGCCACTCGGCCTGATTGTCTACTGAAATAAGGCCCACGAGGAAGTGACTGAGCAGAAAAAATTACTTATAACAGAGGTTGATTGGCTTTGAAAATTTCTGTTTCGAATGAGGAGATGATGACGGCGAGAGGATCATTTTATATTTCACAGGCATAGATCTGCTGGCCAATTTCTTCCGCAAACCATAAAGGCAACTGGCCAAATCCATTCCAATAAATCCCGGCAGCAGTAATCTCAGGATACAAATCTGCCAATACCTTTCCAAAATGACATACCCTATAAGTGCCGTCCTCCATCGGCAATACCGTGAGGCTCATGCCGGAGGCTTGGATCTTATAGGGTTCTATGTCATAGTAAAAGGCTTTCATCACATATTGTGTTCGGTAATCAATTCACCAACCTGCTGTACAAAACCATCCTCCAGTTCATCCTGGGTAGCCCACTTCACCTGATCACCATCAGGCTCGGGGAATATCACGCCCACTTTATTTTCGCCGTCCATGATCCGGTACAGGCCGTTTTCAAGCGGCTCAATTCTAAAACGATCTTCTAATAACTGTATTTCAAATGATTCCATAGTAAGTAAATAACAACAAAGGAAGGTTTAGGTTTTATTCGCCTTATAAAAGCTGCATATATCATTCAACATCAGTCTTCCTTAGCACCTTCTGCACCTTTTATTGCCGGGTACAAAATGTTTTGCTCAATCTGGCTGAAATAACCGGCTGAATTTCTAATTTCCTCGCAACTCTGTTTTAGCAATCCGGCAGCATCGGCTCTCAGCCCGCTAGCCATTACATCCAAAGTGCTATAAATCGCAACCCTATGGTAAGTGATCTGTTTAGCAAGACTAATGATCTGGATGTCTTTGTACAATGATTGCTGTTTTTTATACCCGCAAACCTCTTTTCCCATTGACAGAAAAACTTCATCAACTTGCAGGCACTCCCTTACCGGACGCAATTTCAGCTGCTTAAACAAAAGTCGCAAACGCTCCGTTTGTTGATCAAACTCATTCCTTGCCGGAGAAAGCACCGTACCCAACTCTGCCGTTACTGCGAGCCCGGAGAATTGCTCGAAAAGTTTAGCATACTTCAGCTCAGCCGCCAGGCTGGGAATCAAGAGTGCTTCAAACGCATCTTTAAGATTGTTAGGGGGAGTTTTCATGTTTCATGAACAGCGCCGGACATAAAATGTTCTTCATCCCCCCGATATGAGTATAGAAACAGTGATTCCCTTTCTGCTTCACCGGAAAATTGCCGGAAAACATCGGAAACAACCTATTGATTATTAAATAATTACAAATATGTTTTTACATTTGATCCGTTAACAGCGTTGAGCATAAAAAGTTTTCATCAGAACCAGCAGTGACTAAAATCCTGAAGTACTGGCTGTACAATGTAATATAACCTCTGGGTTTTTATTACCTTTATCCTGATCAAACAAACGATTCTAACACGTATTTATGCAGCAGGTACTCTTTTATTCTTCTATAACCATCATGCTGTTTACGCTTATACCATTTATCCGTCATGATTTCTGGATATTCAGGGTTTTTGAATATCCAAGGCTCCAAAAGCTGACCCTTAATGCCGTACTTCTGGTGCTCAACCTTTGGTTTCTGCCAACAGATCTTCTCCAAAAAATAGCTTTAGCAGGCTTAGCCATTAACTTTAGTTACCTTATCTATCTAATTTCTCCATTTACCTTTCTGGGTAAAAAGCAGGTTATCTCCTCGCTTAAACAGTACAATACAAACAACATTTGTTTGCTGATCGCGAATGTCTATCAGGACAACAGGCAAAGTGAGGATTACCTTAAACTGATCAAAAAATGCGATCCGGACGTGTTGCTCATGGTAGAGACCAATCATTGGTGGCAACAGCAGATAGACGTGATCGGAAATACTTATACATATCAGTTGAAAATCCCGTTGGAAAATACTTATGGGATGCTCCTCTATTCCAAATTCGAAACCAGGGATGGAAAGATCAACTTTTTGGTGGAGGAGGATATTCCTTCCATGGAATTGGAAGTTAAACTGCCCTCCGGTCAATGGGTAAAGCTTTATTGCCTCCATCCAAAACCGCCAGTACCACAGGAAAATCCAAGATCAACTGAAAGAGATAAGGAAATTTTAATGGTTGCCGAAAGGGCAAAACACTGCAAATTACCGGTTATCGTAATGGGCGATCTCAACGATGTTGCCTGGAGTTATACGACCGAACTATTCGGAAAGGTCAGCGGACTGCTTGATCCCAGGAGAGGACGCGGTTTTTTCAACAGCTTTAACGCCAGATACTTTTTTATGCGTTTTCCACTGGATCACATATTCTGTTCTTCTGATTTTTCACTTTCCGGAATCAAACGCATGAACAGTTGCGGTTCGGATCATTTTCCCATGTGCTTAAACCTGCAATTTGATCCGCAGGCTGAAGAATCGAACAATCAGCCTGTTGTGGAGCAATCAGACCTGGAACAGGCCAATGAAAAAATCAATGAGCCAACCAATTGAAAACTGCATTAAAATAAAACCATAAGGTCTTTTATCCGTTAATAGGTTGACTAACAATTTCACATGGAAAAAACACAAATAACGATCAGTTCAGACTTACAAAAATTCATCAACAAATTTGAACCCAATAAGTTTAAATTATTGGCTAAAGGAATCGAGATCAGGGGTATCGGCGACTTGCATAGGAACATCACTCGTGCTAAAGAGTTGATCGAAAAAATGAAACTTAAACTTGTTGTGTTGCATGACGCGGAAATGATCAGTTATGGTGGCTTTGAAGTCAATAACATAATGCCAAATAGCAGTTCGTTTGACCAGCTATGAAAAAGTAATATTTAAGCTTTCATTCGTCTTTATATTGATCTTCTTATTAGCAGTAATTCTCAATTCAGCGCCCTTCTGATTTAATTGAACCGGAATATTTTGAACACCTAGCATCACTGAAACCGACTTTACAGCGCCTGAACCTATTTTACTGAAAGCCAGTTCCTGCAATTGCAGATCGCCATATTTTAAATTGATGCTGTGCAGCTGCTTGGCTCCGTTTTTTTTCTGTGTATAACTGCCCCAGCCATTTGCCGATGTAAAAGGGGCTTTAAAATACTCTGGATTCCAGGCTGGTGAGAATTTGATATAGCCTTTGGGGCCATGATACTCAAATCCGCATGCGTTGATAAACGTCCCATAGCTAGCCATGGCCCTGGCATAATGGTCACTACACTCAATCTCATTGAATGGGTTTCTTTTGGCCGCATGATACCTGTCGTGTATCGACCGGGTAAGGATCAGACTTTCCTCTACCATACCTTCGGCCATCAAATGTGCTGCTACCTGATGCTCAAATCCGCTCATGCATTCATGAAAGTACCCCAACTGCCAGCTTACGTTTTCTCCGAATGGTTTAAGCTCGTTATGTGGATTCGTATTCATGACCATCCCTCCTTCACCAGGTAATGCATATGGCCTGCCACCTATATGGGTTTTGATATAAGGGCCTACATCAGTGGTAAAATTATATTTCCATAACGCTTTTAGAGCAGCGATTGCTTTATCCTGACTCAATACCCTGGGCAAGCCTACCTG
Organism: Pedobacter psychroterrae; assembly: GCF_004331695.1. Taxonomy (GTDB): domain Bacteria; phylum Bacteroidota; class Bacteroidia; order Sphingobacteriales; family Sphingobacteriaceae; genus Pedobacter; species Pedobacter psychroterrae. The sequence continues at coordinate 121,778 of NZ_SJSL01000005.1, forward strand.
AAAAGCCCAGCTCTGACCATACACCTGATCTATATGGCAGGTATTGTAAGAACCCAGTTCTTTACGACCCTGAACCTTATCAGGGCGATGAATAAAGTATTCTCCATTAAAAAGTTCCTGTTCCATATTCTTACGGCCATTGGCTACATAAGTCTGGCAGGTTTGGGCAAATGAAGTGTCATTCATTTCCTCTGCCATGGCCTGACCGGCCCTTGCCGCTGCAATGCAAAGGCCCACGATCCAGGCAATTTCACCTTGCCATACTGCATCCAGCGTATTCTCCATGGGCGTATCGGTCATACCGTCACCATTCTTATCCTGGTCCAACATGAACTGTATAGCCTTTTTAATTTTTGGCCAGTTGGCTTGCAGAAAGGTAACGTCTGTGCTCATTTGGTGCTCGCGGTAAAACCTAAGAACAGTGCCCGCCTGTCCGTCAATAGCCGGCCTGCTTTCATTTTCTGCACGAAATATAATAGCGCCACTGTCTTCTTTAAACCCAATCCCCAAATCTACACGGTGTCTTAAATCGCGTTCCAGTTCAGGGAATATTCTCGCGACGGCGTGTGCATATTGCCATACATGCGTACATGTTCCTGCACAGGCCCCCACCCCTTCCCAGCTCCAGAACCTGCCGTCAGCAAAGCGATAGGTATTGGCGGTAGCCAGTGTATCAATATTTATAAAAGTACGCTCCAGGAACCAGTGAGGAAGCGTAGCATCATTCCAGGTCTTGACCCACAACTCGGTGTTCTTTGTCAGCTTCTCAAAATTTGACTGCAGGTAGGAACTCACTGCTCCGGCATCCTTAAATCTTACAGCATAATGAAAACCCTGTTCTGCATTCTTAACAATTTTCTGAAGCTGAACATTGGCATTATTGAAATGCCAGCTGATTGAATAATCGGCTTTAACCGATTTTCCTGGACTAAGTGCTTCAGTTACTTCAATCCCCCCGACCAGTTTTTCAGGTGCATCGGCATATGCTGAAGTGGTAACAGCAGTGTTAAAGTGCTTGTCTGCAACCGGCCATGGGTCAAGGCTAGCATATGTTTTACTTTTCGCATTATGCAGTGTAAAACACATTGTGCCGCTATCCTGCGCATTTTTCAGCTCGTCAGTAGCTGCTTCAAACGAAGAAAAGATGCTTTTTGAATTTTCAGCTTTTGAGACCTCATTTCTTCTTCTTCCAGTGTTAATTTTTCCGGTCAGCTTATTGGCGCCGTTTTCCATCCAGCCCAATACGGAAACACTTATATGGCTGTTGGTGGTATTCTTTATTTCTAATCGTAAAATGGTACTGGGTAAAGCCGAATTCTCTGCGTCCAGAGGAATAAATGGGGAATATACCTTCAGTTGTACTTCCAGGGGGAAATCCCTGCTGCTGTATTGTATAGTAGCTATTGGATAGGCCGGTTTAAAAACAATTTCGTCCCAGTGCGCCTCGCTTAATTCTTTAATAAACGTCTTGCCATTGACTACAGCTTTGACCGCAAAACCCTGCTCCAAAATACGCTTATTATTAGCAATAGCTGGTTCAATATAAGCAGAGCCATCCCTGGCACGAATTTTCCGCACCTCTGTCCCGTCATTCCAGTTCACCGTTTTGGGCTCTATTCCTTCCTGGGCACCCTCAAAAGTCTCGTTATAGATTTGCCATAACCAGAGCCTGCCGTCACCTCCAACATACACCGTTCCGGCGTGAAGACCGCCGACTGGCATCCCAATATATTTAAATTCATTCTTGCTTTTAAAATAAGCCGTTTCTTCCCCTCTGGTGTAAAGCGACCTCGCCCATTTAGGATCTATACCTTTATTTTCGGGGATATTATGAAGCGGATATTCCAGTGCAAAGACACTATTAGCCCATACAGGGAACTGTAAAGCTGTCAGGCCAGCTGTAAAAAGGCTGGCCATTTTAATAAAGTCTCTTCTGTTTGAGCGCTGTTGATGCATATCAAAATTCTATATTTCTAAGTTACCATTTTATACTTCATTACCTCCTTCTTCGTCACGATTCCTTCGGTTTAGCTGCGATCGGGTGTATTTGAGATGATGAAAAGCCAAAACCTGAAAATATCTGAATGAAAACTCGGGAGGGTTTCTTACATTTAGCTCAATAACCTTATACGATATGAGCCCGATCATACTTTTGTCTTTTCTTCTTGGCTATTTTACCTTGCTGATAGGCGTAGCTTATTTTACGTCAAGGAACCATTCAGACAATGCATCTTTTTTTATTGCGAACCGAAACTCCAAATGGTACCTGGTTGCCTTTGGGATGATAGGTACTGCGCTTTCGGGTGTTACCTTTATTTCTGTACCGGGGGCTGTTGGGAAAAGTGAATTTGGTTATTTTCAATTCATACTGGGCAACGCAGTCGGTTTTATCATTATAGCCACTGTCCTATTGCCCTTGTACTACCGCCTGAACATCATCTCTATCTATACCTATTTAGAGCGCAGGCTTGGATTCTGGAGTTATAAAAGCGGCGCGGTAATCTTCTTGATCTCCCGTACCATTGGCTCAGCATTCAGGCTATACCTGGTAGCCATCGTACTGCAAAAATTCATCTTTGATGCCTGGAATATTCCTTTCTGGCTTACCATTGTCATATGCCTGGTACTCATATGGGTTTATACACATAAAGGAGGATTAAAAACGATCATCATAACCGACACACTGCAGACTGTATTTTTATTGCTTTCAGTGGTGCTTTCCATCATTTTTATTGCCAGGTCCTTAAACCTCGATCTGGCCGGCACTTTTGAGGCTGTCAAAACGAGCAGCTATTCCAAAATATTTTTCTGGGAAGATTTTATGGGAACCAAAAGCCATTTCATCAAGCAGTTTCTTGGCGGAATTTTTGTAACCATCGCGATGACAGGCCTGGATCAGGACCTGATGCAAAAAAACCTGAGTATGAAAACCATTGGCGAAGCACAGAAAAACATGTTTACCTTTACGCTGATCTTTGTGATCATGAACATCTTCTTCCTTAGTGTAGGTGCTTTGCTATATATATTTGCGCAACAAAATGGCATAGACGTAGCGGCAATGAAAACGCCTGACCACCTGTATCCCGAAATTGCGCTAAACTATCTCAACGTAGTGCCGGGGATCATTTTTATGCTCGGATTGACGGCGGCAACTTTTGCTACTACAGATTCTGCATTGACAGCGCTCACTACCTCTTTCTGTGTGGATTTCCTGCATTTTGATAAGAAGGCTGATCAGAATGATCCTAAATTAGTAAATCAAAGACATTTGGTACATGTTGGTTTTTCTGTACTGATGGTGGCAGTGATCATGATTTTTCGACTGGTCAATGATGATTCTGTAGTCAACGCCATTTTTAAAGCTGCTGGTTATACCTATGGACCATTGTTAGGTCTGTTCGCATTTGGCATGCTTACAAAACGGGCTGTAGCGGATAAACTGGTGCCTTATATCTGTATCCTATCGCCAATTTTATGCTACATCATAGATATAAACTCATTGAGCTGGCTCAGCTATATCCTGGGTTTTGAACTGATCATATTAAACGGACTAATTACATTTATACTCCTTTGGGTAACGGGCAAGCATTCCCTCACCCAAACTAAATTCTAATACAATAATACCAACAGCATGACAAGTGAAGAGAAAATAAGAAGCGCTTTTGAAAATAAAAACTGGCAGGAAATCAAAGTAACAGACTCCTGGCAAATCTTTAAAATAATGGCCGAGTTTGTAGACGGGTTTGAAAAGCTCGCAAAAATAGGCCCCTGCGTATCCATATTTGGTTCTGCAAGAACAGCAGAAACCAATAAATATTATGAAATAGCCGTAGAATGCGGACGTTTACTCACCGACCGCGGATATGGTGTGATCACCGGTGGTGGACCCGGAATTATGGAGGCCGGCAACAAAGGTGCCCATATGAATGGTGGTAAATCTGTGGGCCTTAATATAGATCTTCCTTTTGAGCAGTTCCATAATAAATACATTGATAATAATAAGCTTCTTGAATTTGATTACTTCTTTATACGCAAGGTAATGTTCATGAAGTATTCACAAGGATTTATTGTACTGCCCGGCGGAATGGGCACCATGGATGAAATGTTTGAGGCGCTTACCCTGATACAAACCGGAAAGATTGCCAGGTTCCCGATAGTACTGGTAGGCAAGGAATATTGGGGCGGACTGGTAGAATGGATCACCAAAACTATGCTGCACACTGAGCACAATATTCATGAAGAAGACCTAAACTTGTTCAGACTGGTAGATACAGCTGAAGAAGCTACACAGCATATCTTTAGGTTCTACGAGAAATATGTGCTGAAACCAAACTTCTAAAAATGACTTACGCCTCCTGAAACCACTAGTTTCATAGCATCCGCTGCACTGATATTCAGTGGTTTGATTTTCTCGTTTTTAACTACGTATACCTGTCCGGCAAAGGAATAGGAAAAAGGAAAATATACAATGGATTCTCCTGGAAGTCCGATGGAGCTTAGGTCACTCTGTGTTAAAAAACCAATGCGTTTCAGATCGCCTTCTACCTCTACCAGTACAGGACTGTTAAACTTCTTTTCATCGCCAACAAAAGCTTCAGTAAGGTCCTTAATGGATGAATAGATGAACTTCAGGATAGGCAGACGGTCTAAGGTGCGCTGAAACCAATTGTACATCGGCTCGGTTACAAAGTTCGTTACAAATATTCCTGCTATTAAAATGATGGAAATAACCAGGAACAGGCCAAGTCCCGGAATGTTTCTACTAGCGCCTGTATGTGGATCTACCCCTAAGATATTGTTTACGTTGAGCCAGCTGTCAACCGTAGTTACCGCCCAAATCACGATAAAAATGCTCAGAGCTATAGGTAATACAATCAATAGTCCTTTGATCAGGTACCTTAAGAAAGCGCTTCCAATTCTATTCATGATGCAAACTTAGGTATTTTAACCAAAATCTATTCATAAAAATAAACCCGCTTTACCCGCTGGGAGATATTAGTCAGGATTTCATATGGAATGGTATCAATCTGATCAGCCAATTGTGCAATGGTCAGGCTGCCATCAAACACAATCACCTCATCCCCTGTTTTCACTCCCAATCCAGTTACATCCAGCATACACATATCCATACAGATCACGCCTATTGTAGGCACCAGGTTATCGTTTACCAGCATACACCCTACTCCATTTCCAAATTTACGGTTGTAACCATCCGCATAGCCGATTTTAACTGTCGCTATTGTCCCGCCTTCTTTTAAAGCCCCTCTCCTGCTATATCCAACAGTTTCATTTGGCTTGATATGCTTAACCTGGGTCACTGTAGTTTTTAAAACAGCTACGGTCTGCAGGCCTTTATTATTGACAAGTCCTCCGTCAAAACCATACAGACCTATTCCAATCCTAACCATATCCAACTGGGCTTCAGGATGTCTGGATATACCCGATGTATTCGAAATGTGCCTGATAAAAGAACTATCCAGTTCCTGAGCTATCCTATCAGCCATAGTGGTAAAACGGGTCAGCTGATGCGCCGTAAATTCGTCGTGCTCCTTACTGTCACTTGCTACCAGATGAGAAAAAACAGATATTACTTTCACCTTATGCATATCATTCAACAGCACAGTAAGATCAGTTAAGTCTGTCTCTTCAAAACCCAATCTGTGCATTCCTGTATCTATTTTAATATGCACCGGATAGTCGTATTCATTGTCTCCCAAAAAGCTGATAAAGCTTTTTAAGATGTCAAGATTATATATTTCTGGTTCCAGTTTATGCTTGATTATCGCATCAAAGCCCGAGGACTCGGGGCTCATCACCATGATAGGCATGGTAATGCCCGCCTTTCTTAATGAGACACCTTCGTCTGTATATGCTACTGCCAGATAATCGACTTTATGGTATTGCAATAAATTGGCAATTTCAAAACTTCCGCTGCCATAGGAAAAAGCTTTTACCATAGCCATCACTTTTACTCCCGGCTTTAGCTTACTGCGGTAGAACTGAAGATTTCCGGCCAATGCATTGAGGTCTATCTCCAATACTGTATCATGGATCTTTTGGGTGATCAGTTTGCTGATCCGCTCGAACTCAAACCGCCTGGCACCTTTAACCAAAATGGTCTCATGACTAAAAGAAAGCGAAGGAAAATTATCAATGAAATCCTGTGTGCTTTCAAAAAAGACCGTTTCCATCTCAAAAAGTCCTGCAGAAGCAGTAATATGAGGGCCTATTCCAATTAATCTATGCAAATTTTTCTGTTTCAGCAAGGCAGCGATCTCAGCGTACAATAGCTCATCCGCTTTGCCTGTCTCGTATAAATCAGATAATATAAGTGTTTTTTTTGGATGCTGGTTCTGCAGGTTTAAAAAATCGAGTGCTATAGCTAGTGAAGAAATATCCGCACTGTAAGAATCGTCGATCACAGAACACTGATTGATACCTGTTTTTAGCTCAAGCCGCATGCTCACCAGGCTGAGCTTTTCCAACCGCAGATCAGCCTCCGTTGGACTATAGCCTAATGCCAGTAAAGTAGCCCAACAGATGATGCCATTTTCCAGTGAAGCCCGGTCCCTAAACGGGATCAGACACTCTATTTCTATGCCCTTATACAAAGCACGCACATAATTTTTACCTTCTATAGGCTCAATAAAAAGAATTTTAAGATCGGCATTATGCAGGTAGCTCCAGGAAAATTTGGTTTTCCCAGGCAGGTCGTTGATACTTATTCCTTCTGTATATTCAGGCGAATAAATAAGCATCTCTGCACCTTCAAACAGCTTTAACTTTTCCAATAGCTTTTCTTTGCGGGAGGAGAAACCTTCGGCGTGCGCCTCCCCAATATTGGTTAAGATGCCAATCGTAGGATCAATAATGGTTGCCAGGCTATCCATCTCTTCCGATTTGGAAATTCCAGCTTCAAATATCCCCAGCGTATGTTCTTCTTCTATCTGCCATACTGACAAAGGAACTCCGATTTGCGAGTTAAAGCTTTTAGGACTCCGGATGATATTAAAATCTGCGGCAAGCAACTGATACAACCATTCTTTAACAATTGTTTTACCATTGCTCCCTGTAATGGCCAATACCTTTAGTCCGTATTGCGCCCGGTTGTATCGCGCTAAAATCTGCAAAGCAAGCAATGTATCCTCAACGAGCAAAATATTTGCATCCTGAAACTGTTTGACAAATTTTACATCGCTGATCACAAAGTTCCTGATCCCGGCATCGTAAGCCTCATTCAGAAATTGATGTCCCTCCCGCTTGGCGGTTAATGCAAAGAACAAAGATTCCTCAGGATCTATGACACTCCGGCTATCGATAACCAGCTTGGCAATGGTGGAGGGGCTACTGATGAATGATTGTGCACCTACAACTTCTGCAATAAGGTCAATTGAATAACTGGCATGGCTCATGCCTCAAAATTAAGCTTAAAATTGGATATCGGTAAACCATTTTTTGTAAATGGTTTGATATACGCCATTTTCTTTGAGCAACGTAAGCACCTCATTAAATTGCTCCTTAAGATTTACATCTCCTTTTTTCATTGCAATGGCATATTGGGAGTCGGTATTGGGAAGATAAAGACCCACTTTCAGCTTTTTGTTTTTTTGAAGAAACCCTCCGGCTATAGGGGAATCATCAATCAGCAGATCTATCTTACCTGCCTGTAATTTACGGTAAAGTTCTTTATTGGTTTCTGCATGAACCATATTGTTTCCCGGGAAATTGGCATGAACATATTTCTCCGCTTCAGTAGCTTCTCTTATGCCGATGGTCTTATTTTTAAGGTCACTGATACTTCTCAAGGTGTCTGCTTCTTTAATAACAGCACATAACCTGAAGTGCAAGTATGGATTGGTGAATTCAAGGATGTGCCTGCGGGATGGGGTAACAGTGACTGCAGAACAGATCAGGTCAAGCTCCCCTTTAAATAATTGCTCGAGGATATTTGACCATAAAGAAACTTCATATATCACCTCAAAATCAAGATGCTCAGTAATGGCTTTCATTAAATCAACTTCAAATCCTTCAAAATTCTCAGAATCATAATCTGAGTGCATTGGAAATGGCGCTGCAGAGTCTAATCCGACTTTTAAAACTTTTTTTGAACCCATAAATATGGAGAAGTTAACTTAATGATTCTCGATTGATGGTAAAATTACATTTTTTAGCAATAAATTAAGAATTAATCAACATTAAATATCATCATCATCAGGATTTTTAAATACATTCATCAGGGATTTTGTAATATTGTACCTAATTGGAACCAGAAAAGAAACATATCGTTAAGCTTGACAGGAGAGCTGCCCTGGCCAAGGCAGAGCATTATTGTGCGTATCAGGAGAGATCACAGCAGGAAGTCCGCAATAAGCTTTATGAATGGGGTTTATGGTCGTCCGATGTAGAAGAGCTGATAGCTGAACTGATCCAAACAAATTTCTTAAATGAAGAACGGTTTGCAATGGCTTACGTATCAGGGAAATTTAACATAAAAAAGTGGGGAAAGATAAAGATCAAGCAGGGTCTGAAGTTAAAAAGAGTGCCTGATAAAATGATTTTGAACGCATTGAAATCAATTAACTATGATAATTATCTAAATACAATTAAGCTTGCTGCAGAGAAAAAACTCAATGTGATTACAGAAAAAGACCCTTATAAGAAAAGATATAAGCTTGTCTCCTACCTACTGAGCAAGGGATTTGAAAATGATTTGATTACGGAGGTATTGAAAGACAACGACTTACCTTAAGCCCTTCACTTTTATTAAAAATAACTTGACGTTAATCTAAAAGTATTTATATTTGCAATCCCAAACGGAACAAGGTTAATTAGTTTTAACAGCGCCCGCCAAAGGAAAACATTGGATAATGTGGATACCAATGCGAAAGTAGCTCAGTTGGTAGAGCACGACCTTGCCAAGGTCGGGGTCGCGAGTTCGAATCTCGTCTTTCGCTCTTGATACATTCCTTACCAGGATGTATTTGATAAAAGATTAATCAAATCCGAATTTTTGGATAGATTATGCTCAGATGGTGGAACTGGTAGACACGCAGGACTTAAAATCCTGTGACCTTAAAAGTCGTGCGGGTTCGATTCCCGCTCTGAGTACAACCCGAAATTTCTCTATAGAAACAACGGGATTTAATACCAACGCGAAAGTAGCTCAGTTGGTAGAGCACGACCTTGCCAAGGTCGGGGTCGCGAGTTCGAATCTCGTCTTTCGCTCTAAAGCCTTCCTCCAAGAAGGCTTTTTTTGATAAAAACCTTCACTTATTACTTATAAACATATAACATAGAAAACAGAAGTGTTTTTTCTATAAAAAATGTTTCGGGATTTGGTATCTGTCTTTACCTCGTCTCAGAGATCGTTCGGAAGGTATTGGTTCAACCTTTTACTTCGATCTGGAAATCAGTAAACGTGAAACAGGGATTATCACAGTAAGATGAAATACGCCGCTATCTCCTATTTTTCTTAATCGTCTTAATATTAAACAAAACTGGCTCCAAAGGGAGATCATCTTTATTGGTCTGAACAGAATTGATTGCTTCCGCAACGTCCATTCCTGTTATAATTTCTCCAAAGACGGTATAATCACCATCAAGGTGCGGCGTACCACCGATGGTTTTATAGACTTCACGTTGTTTTTTTGAAAATTTACTGCCTTTTCTTTTTTCAATAGCATCCAACTGTGCATCTGTATGAATTTTACCAGCGACAAAGTAAATTTGATTGATGTACGAGCTTTTTTCAGGATTGTCATTTCTTCCGGCACCAAGTGCCCCTTTTTTATGAAACAAAGCGGTATCAATTTCAGCTGCTACTCTTTTTAAAGGTAATTCAGGATGTTGCTTTTCCCTTTCAAGGATAGATTCATCCAATTCTCCTGCCTGACTCACAAAAGATTTAATAACCCGGTTAAACAGTGCATCCCTATATAAGCCACTTTTTATACTGCTCAGAAACATATCCCTATGCTTTGGCGTTTTGTCGTAGAGCATTACGGTAATCTCACCCTTACTGGTTGTAAATTTTACCAGTCGGCTTTGTGCGCCTGCATGATAACTGAACAAAAGGGAAAATAAAAAAATGGTAAGTAATTTCATAATGGTCAGATTAACTGGCGCTAATATATTAAAGAAAGCTGCCACTACTATAGAAAAAATCCACATAAAATATTTTTAAAATAAAGTCTATTAATTTAATAGACTTTATTTATATTTGTTTCAGCAAAGGCAACCATTGCAATGCTAAATACGTTATATAGTCATGTGGCCGAGTGGTTAGGTAAGGGTCTGCAAAACCTTTGACGGCGGTTCGAATCCGCCCTTGACGTCCAGTTCAATTTCTATATTGTCTGATCTTTTAGATGTTTGGTTAGATCTAAGTTTTGTTTAAATGAGCCAGGTTGGATGACCTGGCTTTATTTTTTTGGCCGATTATTGCAGAAGGAATTAAAAAAAAACGGAGATACAGCAATCCGCCATATCCCCGCTATCTAAATTAACGCTCTCACATATATAGACGATGATATGCTTATTTTATTGTATATCTCGTGAAAAAATTAAATTTCGTAAAATTCTATGGGCAGCTGATCAGGATCGGCAATAAAGGTAAAGCGTTTACCTGTAAATTCGTCTGTTCGGACGGGCTCTGCGGTTACCTGTTTTTCAGCCAGTTCTGCAATTACTTTATCCAGGTCATCTACATCAAACGCTAGATGCCTCAAACCTGCTGCTTCGGGTCTGGAGGGTCTGTCCGGAGGGTCCGGAAAAGAAAACAGTTCTATAATGTAATTTCCGTTTACTGCCAGGTCCAGTTTGTAAGACTTTCGCTCTGCCCTGTATACTTCCCTGATGATTTCCAGCCCTAATACATCCGTATAGAAAGCCTTGGAGATCACATAATCTTTGCAGATGATTGCGATATGATGAATTTTATTGATCATAAACCCGAATGATTAAGGACCGATCAGCAGCTGGTATACCTCGCCCCTATTTCCTGCAAGAAGTATCAGTTTTCCTGCTTTACTCTTCTGAATTACATTAAAATTCAGATCGGAAATATTGTACCAGTTCATTCCGCCGTCTGCAGATACATCGGTACCCGATGATCCTGTAGCGACCAGGGTTTTCTGATTGATATAGGTCACACCTGAACGATAACCGGCAACTGGTCTTGCGGGCTTCTTCCATGTTTTCCCTCCATCAGTTGTCAGCAATACATTATTTGCACTTTGCTTATCCTGAAGATAGTTTCCGCCTACCACAACACCATGCTTTTTGTTGTAAAAGGCCATGGAGAAAACTCCGGTACTGCTTTCACCCTGAATGATAGGGCATTTAAAATTCCTCCAGGTATATCCGTAATTACCGGTGAAATAGATATTGGATACGGAACCTCCTGTGGCTATCCATGCAAGGCCTTTTCCATGTGTCCTGATGGTAGTGCCACTAGCCGCAAAGCCAGCCTCTCCTACTTTAAGTTCTGTTTTCAGGTTTCCGGAGACATCCTGCCAGTTCAGTCCGCCATCTTTGGTTTTGAGCAACTGCATTTTGTGATCGATAGGATCGCCGAAGATCATGCCGTTCTCTGCGTCCCAAAAATCCATACCATCCAGAAATATAGCTGAATCTGTATTTTTGTAACATTCCTTCCAGCTTTTGCCTCCATCTGTAGTCAGCAGCACATAGGCTGGCGAACCTGCGTTTACGACCACCGCCTTATTGCCGTCAAATGCTTCTATATCTCTGAAATCAAGTTTTTCATAGCCGGCAGGCTTCGTCCATTGCCAGGTCATACCCCGGTCTGTTGTTTTACCAATGGAGCCGTTACTGCCACTTACCCAGGCGATTTCATCTGTAACAACAGACATGCCTCTTATACTGGTATTTTCACCTGAAGTAAGTGGTTTGAGGTGATAGCTTTGCGCATAGCTGTTTATGGAAAGCAATAAAAGACAATAAATAATGTATTTTTTCATTATTTTACCCGTTTCCAGACCTCAGATCTGCCGATTAAAGATATACCTATGTAGCCTCGCATACTGAGCTCCCCATTGCTTTTGATGGACATATTGCAACTGTAAGTCTTACCCGACTTAGGGTCATATATAGTTCCGTCAGTCCATTTACCATCGTCATAAACGAAATTTTTCAGGATCTCCATGCCTAAAATAGGTTTAGACCTTAAACTGGCTTCAGGATTCTTCAGATCTGTTTTCAGTGTTCCTTCTGTTCCTTTAGGATCTTTGATCCACACGAGTTTGCCAAAGTATTTATCACTTCTTTTTGTAATAGCTATATGCGCTTCTCCGGTTGAATTGATCCATTTCCCGAGAATAGCATCCTTGTTTTGGGCCATAGAAGAAAGGGAAGTGAGCAATAGCAGTAATAAATATCTCATAGTAATAGATTAGTCCTGATAAAACTAATAAACTTTTTGCTATATTTCATAAATGAACAGGCGGAAATTCATTTCTTTATCCGGTATTGCTGGCATTACTTATCTATATCCACAGGCGCTAACCGGTGCCGGGTTATTTCAACCTGCAAATGAAGATTTTATTGTTACTGTAAACGGCGCAATAGGTATCAACCAGCTTGGAGTTACTTTAGCGCATGAACACATCATCACTGACTTTGCGGGTGCAGAAAAAAATCTAATCCCCATTTATACTGACAATGAGGCAATCAGAAAGCTGCTACCCTACCTGCTTGAATTAAAAAAAACCGGTGTTAGCAGCATCGTTGAATGTACTCCTGCCTATATTGGTCGAAATGTAATACTGTTAAAGGCGCTTTCGCTCGCCAGTGGCTTACACATGGTTACCAATACTGGTTATTATGCCGCAGTCGGACATAAATACCTGCCAAAACATGCATTTATTGAACGTGCTGAACAGATTGCGCAAAGGTGGCTCAGCGAATGGCAAAATGGAATAGACGGTACAGGCATTCGTCCGGGATTTATCAAGCTCGGTGTTGACGCAGGACCATTAAAAGAAATTGAGAAAAAAATGATTCGGGCGGCGGCCATTACCCATGCCGGCAGTGGCCTGAAGATCTTTATCCATACCGGAGATGCCGCAGCTGCAAGAGAAGAAGCTGCAATACTAGTTAAAGAGGGTATAGGACATGAAGCAATGATCTGGGTACATGCCCAAAATGATGTGAGCGGGGATACGCAGATCGAACTGGCAAAGAAAGGCTGCTGGATCAGTCTCGACGGTGTAAACGAACAAGCCAGCTCACTGGATAAATATACCGGCTTTATCACCCGCATGAAAAGAGAAGGATTATTGCACAGGCTGCTCATTTCCCATGACGATGGCTTCAGTGTAGAAAAAGCAGGCAACCTCAGTGTTTTCAATCCCTATCAAAATGGAAATACCTACCCTTACAGTTCCCTGTTCACTAAATTAAAATCCGCTTTGCTACAAAAAGGGATAACCCAGCAGGAGTTTGACAACATCATTACTAAAAATCCTGCTGAGGCATTAAAAATTAAAATCTGCAAAGCAGCTAAAGGCTAAATTTAATTATTTTTGAGCAGGAAATTTTTGAACACTGCCTGGTCTACCAGATCACCCTTAGCAGTAATGCCAATCCGGTAACCCATACCCCATGGTGCGTATTTAGCTGGATTAAATACATGGCTGTACAATTTAATCCACTCCCGACCAGGAGTTCTATAGTACAGATCAATCAGTTTGCAGTTGTCTCCCACCTCCATTTTCAGCTCCACCTCTCCATTTACCACGCCATCGGCCTGTTTTAGTATTTCGTAAGTTCCATCAAAAGTATTGAATACCTTATACCCATTTGTCGATACAGAAACACCAAGCGCACCTAATTCACCTGGCCATTTGCTCTTAAAGATTGTCCCGCCCAGACAAATTCCTGCATCAGCTTTGGTCACAGAAACCGTAGAACTGACGGTAAAATCTACTGTTTTTATATATTGACCAAGGAATGAACCCAAGCCATGATTAGTAGCTGAAGCACGCAAATTTAAGCCCTTATTAAAAGAATGGGTTGGCTTTTCAAACTTCGAAGGCCATTGCCATTCCAATTTCAGTGCCTTGTCTTTTGTGAAGTTATCCTCAAAATCAAGCTCAGATTTTGGCCTGTTTGCAGTAGTCTCATTGTGCAGCACCGGCCATCCATCTTCCGCTATGGTCAGTTTTTCAATCAACCCCTCACGGCCCACAAAGACATCGTAGTTTTTGTTAAATGCATGGTAGATCATATAGAAATTCCCTTCTTTTGACTCAACTACTGTTCCATGACCTGGACAGCGCCATTTTTCATTACTCGACATGATCGGGTTCTTACTGTATTTCTCCCAAACCCCGCTGGCAAGATCCTTGGTTCTTGCGATTCCGGTTTTATAATTGCATTGTGCATCGCAACATCCACCCACAGCATACATACTATAGATGTAATCGCCCATTCTAAAAAAGCATGCACCCTCTACAAGTGACGTTTCCCATGGCTGACTATTGGTATACACTTTTCTTTTTGTTCCAAGTAACTGGGTACGGGATTCGTTAATCTCCTGCATCCAGATCCAGCTTTCCTTTCCGCAGCCATTTCCGTCATTTTTCCAGAATGCATAGATCTTTCCCTTATCCTGAAATTCAAACGCGTCAATTGCACCACAATCATCTTCTATGATTACTGGGCCATTGTCGGTAAACTTGCCCGTTTCAATCTTGTCAGCGTCAATCCAGGCTACCCCACATTGTAATCCAGGATTGCCTTTCACAGCACGGTTATGAGCAGTATAATAGGCATATATACGCTTTTGCTTAGCATCGTAGGCCAATTCAGAAGCCCAGAAATTGTTTTCTCCCCACTGATCTTTCATATCTTTAAACCCTTCCGGAAATACATGGTTCACCAACTTCCAGTTTTTCAAATCGGTAGATTTATAAATGGTAAAATAAGGCGCCCATTCGTTGGTGGTAGATGTCGCGAAATAGGTATTTCCAACCCTGATAATAGAAGGATCCGGATTATCCCCTGGCAGAGCAGGATTCAAGAGTTCAGATTGTCCTGTATTTGAAGTAGTGGTACCGGAATCGGTCTTTTTTACACCACAGGAACAAAGAAAAAGAAAAGCGACAAAGTAAAAATAGGTGGTTCTCATGAATGTAAATATAAAAGAAAATTGAAAAATATTATTTATAATGAATATCCAGCACCTCAATATTATCCACTGTGGTCATCGCATTATATGCTCTCACACCAATACTGCCTGTGCTAAACTCGCTATCTGTTGCAGTTATAACAGGTTTATTATCCGCATTTACATACACCTCTATTTTGTCGCCAACTGCCTTTATTTTTACTTTATAAGTGTCTTTGATCTTCAAAGGGTATTTTGAAGAGGAGATAACGATCCACCGGTTATTACTGGATTTACCTAATTGAATCACACCAGTCATAGGGTTCAATCCCAGGTAGTATCCCTTATAGGCTTCAGAACCTATAGCCGGATCAGTCACCCTGAAAACCAGCCCGGCATCACCTGCCGTACCAACAGTCACATCTGCACTATAAACGAAATCCTTAAATTGCGTAGCAGTTGCAATAACCTTAGTACCCCCACCCGAACTTCCGTCTTCATTAAGCGCGGTATGAATGGCATTATCCCTGTAAAACCATGAGCCACCATAAATCACAAGTCCTTTTGCGGTATTATTATCGAACGTTTGTTTATATGATTTACTTGTAAAATCAGACTTGCCAATAGTAGGAAAAATACTAAGCCTTAAGTTTTCCGAACCAAAAGGGACCAAAGTAATATCTTCTGTTTTCTGATCAGAATTTACCGGACTAAAGGGTACATCAAAAGCCGCAGTCTTGTTATAATCCAACGTCCACGATGGTATTTTCCTCGCTTTGATTTTCAATTGCACAGGTGTTTGTGCCTGAATGAAGGGATTTTCCGGCATGGGCGACTTTATCACAACAATATCCCTCTCAGGCGATTTGCCGTTTAACACCAACCCGTAGTTCCATGCAGTAAGTGCTGAGATTTCACTTTCATAAAATCCCTTTACAGGATATTCCTTTATAATTTTTTTGTCCTCCCCTATCTTCAATGCATATAATAGAGGGCCGCGTTCTATACTTACCCCATTATTTACCTGATTTTTCACTACGGCTACATGCATTGGAAAGTTAAGCACTATTTTATCATTATTATTCCATGCTCTATTTATGATAAATTGCTTCCCTGCCTTTACTCCATCTATTAATTTGCCGTTTATGCTCACTGTAGGTTTCTGGCTCCATGAAGGAATTCTAAGTTTTAATGGAAATGAAGCCGGCTTATCTAAGCTTATTGTAAGACGAATTTGCTCTTCAAATGGATAATTGGTTTCTGCATCGATCTTAACCGGTATATTCTGTCCTACAACAGCATTTACCTCCATTGGCCCGTAAGCAATTACCGCCAGTCCGCCATCAGGAGTTGCCGACCAGCTATTTTTAACGAAATATGGCCAACCCATATGCATATTGTACCTGCAGCATGGATATCCGCTATAAGGACTTGGCACTATACCATTTCCATAATCCTGATTAAAGCCATGAGTACCCGGTAAACTTACCACCTGATTTGGCAGGGTATAATAGGTATGGTGTTTTAGGTCTTTTGTGAATTGAGCAGGAAGTGCGTTAAAAGCTACTTTTTCCAACTGATCACCAATATCTGTATTGTGGTTTATTCTGGCTGCTGTTTCCAAACTCTGCATCCATTCCACAACTGTACATGTTTCTACACCCTGAACAGAGCTCTTGCCAGAAGCAAACTCAGTGCCTGCGGACAAGCCCTGCGGCTGGCCGTGATCATGCATCAGGTGATCAATTCCTTTCTGCATCGCCTCAGCATAATAAGGTGAAGGGTCAACTTGTGAATATACAGCTGGGAATTTCAAAGCCTGGGCTACATTCACCATGTGCTTGGGATGATAGTCTTTGCCAAAATAAAGGAACTGATTGTTGGTATAAATATCAGCCCATGGATAGGCATGTACTTTAAGTTTGTTGACCAGATCTAATAGGTACTGCTCACCAGTTTTATTATACATCCACAAAGCGATTTCCATGTTATCACCTGCCCTGGCCTTCCCCCAATCCTTTAAGGGGTCTTTATCTAAATTTGCCAGCTGATATTTAAAGTACTTAGCCAGAAATGGAATCACTCTTTTATCATTAGTAGCTTCGTAGTAACTCTGTAAAGCATACATAAAAGGCATTCTTGGCCACCAGTCCTGCATATTTTCCGGACCGAACAAGCCACTCTCTTGTTGATGTTCCAAAGTATAGTCAATCCATTTTTGGGCTTTAATCTTCAAACCAGTATCATCCAGCGTATAAGCCAGCGCCACTACCCCCTTCAAGTAATAAGGTGCCTTTTCCCAGCTTCTCCCAGAACCGCCTAACCAATCTGCCTCATGACCTAAATCATCCTTTCCGGAATACAGTTCTTCTGCATGACCAGTAAATCCATCTTTTTGCAATTCCAGTTGCTTTAGCAACCATCCTTTGGCTTTTATACTTCCTAAAGGCAATTGGACATAAACGTCCTGTTTGAGTGGAGCACGGTTGAATTCGTAGGAATTGCGACTTGATTGCGGGCTCACCTGCGCGTTCAGAAAATTAGAAAACAATAATGCTGAGAAAAATAATGCTCTTTTCATAATTTAATATATGTAAATCAAAGCTAATATTATTTTCTACTTGGCGCCGGCCTGACGGTCTGTATCCTTGTAAATTGATACAATACGCAAAAAGGTTGATACAAAAAGTCAAAGTGATTTATTCTTTCCTATCCAGGACATCCTTAATTTTATTCGCATGTTCCATCAATTCAGTAAGGTATTCCCAATTCTCCTTCTCAATACAGGATTTAAATTTCCTGAGTTGCGAGATATGTTCGTTTAGTACATCGAGTATATTTTCCTTGTTCTGCTTGAATATAGGCATCCACATTGCCGGGCTACTTTTTGCCAGCCTGACGGTACTTTCAAAACCCGCACTGGCCAGTTCGAAGATGGCATTTTCTTCCCGCTCTTTTTCGAGTACTGTATTGGCCAGGGCAAATGAAGTAATATGCGAAATGTGGCTCACATAGGCCACATGTACATCATGGTCTTTCCCTTCCATATAGACATTGTACATGCCGAGCAGGGTATACACCTGTTCCGCAGTCGCTAGCGCATCTTTATCACATTCTGACGCGTTGCAGATCACATTCGCCCGTCCGGTGAAGGCATCTGTTGTAGCGGCTTCGGGTCCGCTGAATTCTGTACCCCACATTGGGTGGGTGGCAATGTACCGTCCTCTTTTTGGATGACCCTTTACAGCCTCCAGCAAGGCTGATTTGGTGGAGCCGGTATCCAGCACCACCTGGTGGTCCACCCGATCCAGTACCAGGGGCAACAGGGTAACACAAGCACTCACCGGGGCACTCAATATAATCAGGTCGCTGTTGGCAATAGCACTGTCCAGGTCGTTGATTTCATCTATGATTCCAAGTTCCAGTGCCTTCCGGGTATTTGCCTCCTGGTTATCTACACCGAATACTTTAGTGGCAAAACCTTTCTGTTTTAACACCAAAGCCATGGAACCACCTATAAGTCCGAGGCCGACTACTGCTATCTTCATTATTCAAAGTTAATATTATATACGTGATTTACTGATCCGGTCTATCGCCTGTTCAAACCTGGAGAGGTCGCCGCAGAGACTGATCCTGATGTAGCGGTTGCCCTGACTCCCGAATATACCGCCGGGGGTCAGGAAAACGTTTGCCCCGTACAGGATTTCATCACTAAGGGCGTAACCGTCCTTGTATTGACCCGGGATTTTTGCCCAGATGAACAGCCCTACCTGAGTGCGTTCGTAACTGCAGCCCAGCACATCAAGGATGTCGTAGACCTTATCCCTGCGTTTTGCATAGATGCTGTTTATATGACCGTACCAGTCCGCACCGAGGCTTAAGGCCTTTGCGGCGGCCAGTTGCAGTGGCATGAACATTCCACTATCCATATTGCTCTTAAACCTGAGCACTTCCTCAATCCGTTCTTTTGAACCACAAAGCACACCAATGCGCCAACCGGCCATATTGTGCGATTTGCTGAGTGAATTTAGTTCGAGTACCACTTCTTTTGCCCCCGGTACTTCCAAAAGACTCAATGGATTATCATTCAGAATAAAGCTGTATGGATTATCGTGCACCAGCAGTATGTTGTTTTCTTTCGCGAAGTGCACCAGTTCTTCAAACAAGCCAGGGGTTACCCGCTGTCCGGTAGGCATATGGGGATAGTTGACGAACATCAATTTCACCTTGCTAAGGTCGGTGGTGGCCAGGGCTTCCAGGTCGGGATACCAGTTCCGCTCTTCCTGTAGAATGTAGCTTACCGGTTTACCGCCTGCCAGTCTGACCGCACTTCCGTAGGTAGGGTAACCCGGATCTGGGATCAAAGCTTCGTCGCCTTCATCCAGATAAGTCATGCAAATGTGTACGATGCCTTCTTTTGAACCGATAAGCGGCAGGATCTCAGTGTCTGGATTGAGCGTGACCCTGTACCACTGCTGGTACCAGTCTGCAAAAGCTTGCCGCAATGCAGGGATACCTTTGTATCCCTGGTAGCCGTTTACGCCTGGTTTTGCGACTTCCTCCTGCAAGGTTTTGATCACATCAGGATGTGGTGGGAGATCGGGACTGCCGATTCCCAGGTTAATGATGTTCTTACCTTCTTTATTCAGGGATTCGATTTCCCTCAGTTTTTGGGAGAAGTAGTACTCACTAATACCCTCCAGTCTTTTTGCAATCATGTTCGGTTGATAGATTCATTCGATTAAAATCGGCCTAAAATAATGATTTTTTATTCAATTTAAAGGAAAATACATGATGCTTCCGGACTTGTTTTCATCAAATCATCAGCGCCATTTTCCGGAAAAATTAATCACATTCAGTTCATAAATTGAAGGTGGCGCTGTTGCTTTGAGCACTTTTAACCTCAACTTATTGGCCCGGTAACTAAACGGCAGTCTGATCACCTTACAATCGCCCATTGGTTCATCCGACAGATAAATGACTTTCCATTGTCCATTTTGCAAAATATCAATGCTGTATTGCTGAATCCGCGATACCCTAATCTGAGAAAATCCATCAGGCAGTCTTTTCGTATCCTGGTATTCAAAAACACTGATCTTATTAAATGAATCTGAGGGATTTAACTCAATTTCCAAATTCACTAAAGTATCTTTCGCTGCCCATCTGCTGCTCATCTTACCATCATTTATTGCGTTGCCTGCATATTGCCCATCTTTATCATCCCAAACGCTGCTGGCAGTAACCGGCCTATTCATCGAAATAAATTTACCATTTTTAGGCAGGGCTTTAGTCAAAGACAAATTAAGCCTGTTACCCAATGCTATTGCCGTATTGGCCACATACTCCCGTATCTGTCCGGTTTGGTCAGGAGGTACATTCATCACCAGACAATTGTCATTGTCCGTACACCAGTAAAACAATTCTTCCAGTTCATCCAGATCCCTGGTGGGTAATTGTTCTAATTTCTCAAACCAGTTCAGCCGTTTACTTATACAAATGGTATGTTCAAACGGCAGGTAATAAGACTTTCCGTTATGCAGGTATTGCTTCTTATCATTTTTGGTTGCAAGTTCAGGGTCCCACAAACGAAAATCGGAAGGAAAATACTGAAAGAAATACTTGTTGTCCTCAGTCATATTGGCTGGAGGTGTATAGTTGCGCTTTCCTTCTTCATTTACAATCGTATGGTTCACACTCACAGCACAGTTGGGATTGTATTTTTTCACCAAACTATAAACCTGGTCAATCCCCCATTCGGACGGTTTTTTATCCCAGCCCCCATCCAGCCACAGCTCACCAATGGTGCCGTAATTTTCAAATAACTCAGTCAACTGGTTAAGCATGTAGTCTATGTATTTTTGCGGGTCTTTATCCTTATAGGATGGCTCCTTCCTGTCCCACAAAGAATAATATACCGCAAACTGGATCCCGTATTTTTTGCAGGCGTCTGAGACGGCTTTTACCACATCTGTTTTAACCGGAGATGAGTCCACATCATACGCCGTATACTTGCTGTCCCACAGGCAAAATCCATCATGATGTTTGGTAGTCAGCAATACATACCTAAAACCAGCTCTTTTTGCAGTCAGTACCCACTGCTCAGGATCAAGATTTGTGGGGTTGTAACTCTCTATCGGTAAAGTACCATCAGACCATTCTGTATCGTTAAACGTATTGATACCAAAGTGAATAAACATACCATATCCCCTTTTTATCATCGCTTGCTGCGCCGAATTGGGTGTAGTAGCCGGCACCAACGACTGGGCTACACAATAATTAAAGGATAATGCTAAAATAAATGATGTAAATAATAAAGGCTTCATAAGGATTTCAATATAGGAATGATATCTGGTTTATCAGCTAGCTAAATTAATGCAGATACCTTTCAGATGAAATGGATTAAATAACGAAAGTCATGAACTATCCAATGAAACAATATCATTTATACAATGTGAAAAAATAATGCACTAAAACATGCGGAAATTTGGCCGGCTGGTCAGTGGTGAAAATGACCATGGAATTGAGGTTAATATCAGCAATAAGCCAACAGTAAACCAGATAGCCATAACTTTGTACTTCTGCTGATCGTCTGTCGCCTTGCTTACCTTATCTGATCCGATAGTAATGACTGCTACTGCTATTGACATCATGGTAATGTGCTCCATTCCAAAAAACCTGATCTCTCTCAGGTGTACTGCCTCGTTAAAATTATGAAGAAAATACCTCACCAGGGGGCTTATTGTATACAAAACGATACCAATGCAAAATTGAATCTGAACAACTTTTACTGTGATAATCCTGATAGTATGGTCGATACTTAAAAAGGGTATCTTTTTAAACCTGCCCCGGTACGCCCTAAAAACAGCAATGATAAGAAATATCAATACCAACCAGCGAAACAGACCGTGTAGAGGAAGCAGTATTTGATACATAATGGCAGTTTGGCAATGTAATTGCGGCAAATATATTTAGAAATTTTTAAGATACGTTGATTACTTTTACATGCCTGTATTTCCGGCAAAAAAAGCCGCTTAAACACATATGAACAACGAACAACACGCCGTACTACACCAGGACAAGACATTTACCAATATCGGGAGTACATTTAATGACAGCGACCTATTTGGTGCCGAATTTAATGGAACTACACTGGAAAAGTGCGATTTGATTTTAGGATTGCAAGAAATTTTAGCATCGCCCCGGATGTAAACAAAATGAAAAAAGCAAAGTTCGGTTTAAGAAATTTGATTGGCCTCCTAGACAGACACAATCTAAATATCGATTATGATGGGTAGCCATTAAAACTCCAGGATCAGCCCAGGGACGAAAACTAGGGCGGAAATCAATAAATATGAACAACATGAAAATCGCATTCTTTTCTGCAAAAACTTACGATAAAGACTTCTTCAACCGTCACAATCAACCATACGGATTTGAACTTCAGTTCTGGGAAACACATCTAGGACCTCACATTGTCAACGCAATTGACGAAGATACCGATGTGGTATGTGCGTTTGTAAACGACAGGCTTACTGCCGAAGTGATTGCGGTTCTGGCCTCTAAAAAAGTTAAAGTAATTGCCATGCGCTGTGCAGGTTTCAACAATGTAGATCTGGAAGCTGCTAAAACTCATAACATTCGTGTATGCAGGGTTCCCGCTTATTCTCCCGAAGCAGTGGCAGAGCATGCGATAGCAATGCTACTGACATTGAACAGAAAGACACACAAAGCCTACAATCGTGTGCGTGAACAAAATTTCTCACTTAACGGCTTGCTCGGTTTCAACCTTCATGGCAAGACTATAGGCGTAATTGGAACCGGAAAGATTGGAAAAGCTTTTTGTAAAATCATGCTTGGCTTTGGTTGCGTGGTTGTCGCCCATGATCCTTTTGAAGACAAAGAACTGATCATAATGGGTGTGCGATATCTGCCACTTAAAGCACTATTTAGCACCTCAGACGTTGTTTCGCTTCATTGCCCGCTAACCACCGAGAATAAATACCTGATCAACAAGGATACGGTTGCAACTATGAAGCCAGGTGTGACGATCATTAATACCAGCCGCGGTCAACTGTTGCATACGGATGATGTGATTACTGCATTGAAATCGGGCTATGTTACTTATCTAGGAATTGACGTATACGAGCAGGAGGAAAAATTATTTTTCAAAGACCTGTCCGGCAGCATTATCGAAGATGATAAGATTCAACGTCTAATGAGTTTCCCTAATGTGCTGGTTACCGGCCATCAGGCATTTTTCACCGAAGACGCATTATCTCAGATTGCCACTATCACATTAAACAGCATAAATGAGCTGGTAAATGGTTTGGAAGTATCAGATCCTTCAGTCATCCTTGCATAAAATATATTGAATTTTTTAAACAAAAGTAAACAGGTAATGTTGTCTTTGACACCTGGTTGATTAAACAACCTAAATCATACCTGAAATGTCAAAGAAAAACACACCTCCGAAGAAAGGGACTGAAGCTGCAATCGATAAAAAGCTCGTCCCACAGCCTGAAAATGCAAAAACCGAGAAGCTCCTGCCGCACACAGCTGATGCCACGGATGAGCAAATGACGACCAATCATGGCGTTAAGATCAGCGATGATCAAAACTCGCTTAAAGCGGGAGAGCGCGGGGCTACCCTGCTGGAAGATTTTATCCTCAGGGAAAAGATCACCCATTTTGACCATGAACGGATACCTGAGCGGATTGTACACGCACGCGGCTCGGGCGCACATGGAGTTTTTAAACTTTATGAAAGCCAGTCGGCATTTACCAAAGCACATTTTCTGAATGATATTGAAACGGAAACACCTGTCTTTGTCAGGTTCTCTACGGTGGCTGGATCAAGAGGTTCCAGCGACCTGGCCAGGGACGTCCGGGGTTTTGCTGTTAAATTTTATACTCAGGAGGGGAATTTTGACCTCGTGGGCAACAACATGCCGGTGTTCTTTATCCAGGATGCCATGAAATTTCCTGATCTGATCCATGCAGTCAAACCTGAACCGGACAATGAAATCCCGCAGGCAGCATCTGCGCACGACACTTTCTGGGATTTCATCTCACTAATGCCAGAATCTGCGCACATGATTATGTGGGCAATGAGCGACCGTGCCATCCCGAGAAGCCTCAGAATGATGGAGGGTTTTGGAGTCCATACATTCCGGTTAATCAATCAGCAGGGTGAAGCTTTTTTTGTGAAATTTCACTGGAAACCGTTATTGGGTGTCCACTCGGTCGCTTGGGATGAAGCACAGAATATATCGGGAAAAGATCCTGATTTCCACCGCCGTGACCTTTGGGATGCCATCGAATCCGGCGCCTTTCCTGAATGGGAACTCGGACTACAAATTGTCCCTGAAGCTGATGAGTTCAAGTTTGAATTTGACCTGCTTGATCCGACCAAACTAATTCCTGAAGAATTGATTCCGGTACAGCGTATTGGTAAAATGACATTGAACCGGAATCCGGATAATTTCTTTGCAGAAACAGAACAGGTTGCCTTTCATGTCGGACACATCGTTCCCGGTATCGATTTCACAAACGACCCCTTAATGCAGGGCAGATTATTTTCCTACACCGACACACAACTGATCCGCCTGGGCGGGCCCAATTTTCATGAGATCCCGATCAACCGGCCCGTAGTATCTGTACATAATAACCAGCGTGATGGCTTCATGCGACAGACCATCAACAAAGGAAAAACCAGCTATAGTCCAAATTCATTGGGAAACAATGATCCGGCACAGGTAAAAGAGGAAGATGGAGGTTTCACCAGTTATGCTGAACGCATTGATGCGAGAAAAATACGGGCCAGAAGCGACAGTTTCTTTGATCATTTCAGCCAGGCAACTTTATTTTTCAACAGCCAGTCTGAACCTGAAAAGAACCATATCATTGATGCATTGACCTTCGAACTGGGTAAAGTGAAAACGGTAACAATTCGTGAGCGCATGTTGAGTATCCTCTTCCAAATAGACGATACCCTTGCAAAGAAAGTCGCTTATGGGCTCGGCATTGAATTACCAAAAAATATTTCCTTCCCTGTCAATGGCAGTGTTCCTGCAGACGGAAAACAAGAAGATTATCAGTCGCGCAAGGGCAGCAGTAAAATCAAAGCCTCCGCTGCGCTGAGCATGGCAAATACCGTAAAAGATACCATCGAAAGCCGTAAGATAGCGATATTGGCAGCAGATGGGGTGAACGGAGATGCAATCAGTTCCCTAAAGGCAGCTTTGGAAAACGAAGGTGCCATTACCGAGATCATTGCCCCGCGCCTGGGAAATGTCCTGACCTCAGGAAAATACCAATTAACTGCAGACCAGAGCTTTCTTACTGCAGCATCCGTTTTGTTTGATGCCGTGTACATTCCGGGCGGAAAGAACAGTGTGGAGGCCCTTCTTGCTGAACCAAATGCCGTTCATTTCATCAATGAAGCATACAAACATTGTAAAGCCATCGCTGCCGATCAGGAGGCGCTTCCCTTGTTGAATGCAAGTTTTATAAAAGGACCTGAGGAAGGTGTGATTGTAGAAAATGATCATTCTGTACTAGCCAGTAAATTCCGCGCTGCTATCGCCGGCCACAGATTCTGGGAACGTGAAAAACCAAGAAAAGTACCCGCTTAACTAAAAAGCGCCTTTGAAAAACACAGGCGCTTTTTAATAGTATAAATGTTAACACTAATTTGCTGTATCCAGGATCGCAATCGCTTCAGCATTACCTTGTTGAACGGCGAGATCATACACAGAGAGACCACGAACATCCAGCAAAAATTTACTGGCACCAGATTCCAAAAGCATTTTCAGTAGTTCATGCCTGCCAAACATGGCCGCGAACATCAGCGCTGTGCCGCCATTACCATGCTGGAGATCCAGGTTTGCGCCGTTTTCGATTAGAAGTTTGGCAATCCGGTCATAACCTTTAAAGGCCACCCCCATCAAAGCCGTATTTCCTCCCAGATCCGCACCATTCACATCCGCGCCATTTTCAATAAGCAATTTTGCCGCCTCGTATTGATTATTATAACTGGCAATGATCAAAGGCGTATATCCCTTTTCATCTCTTACATTCAGGTCTTCAGCCCTGCGGATCAACTCCTTTAAAACTTCCAGATTACCTAATCTGGCTGCGTGTAGTATAACTTGAGTCGTATTTGTCATACCTTAAAAACATTTCAAATACAGAAATGTTTTCAATTCAACAGCATTTCGCCTCCTATTTCACAGAAATTCTTATGTTTGTTAGCGGGCTTAACTGCCCAGGCGCCCTTGTTATCAATGAATTCAATGAAGAAGTTAAAAACTACTACTTAACAGTAATGGTCCGATAGATTAAAAAGCACGTTAATTCCTATTATGAAGTATATACTCCTAATGTTTCTCTTTTTAAGCTGTGTACTGGTAACGAAGGCACAGAAAAAAAATAATGTAGTGATTACCGACGAGGAACAGAAAACCGCGGTTTATACCAACGAAAAGCAGGAACTGACCCTCAATGTATCACCGGGGGAGATTCGTAAATTTAAAGTGGCCGGACTGGTCCGATACAGTGATTTCGGTGCCAAACGTGACGGAAAGACGGATGACATAGATGTGATTGCGGCAACTCATGCTTTTGCTAACCTGTTCAACCTTCGGGTTAAAGCAGACGCTGGAGCCACCTATTATATTGGAGGGAAGGAGCGCACGGCAGTTATCGAGACAAATACTGATTTCGGAACAGCCGCCTTCATCATTGATGACACCGACGTAAAAAACCGCAATGCGCCAGTTTTCACAGTGAGTTCGGGTCTTAAACCGTTTAAACTGAAAACGATATCCTCATTAAAGAAGAACCAGAAAAAAATCGACCTGCCTTTACCCGGCCCTTATTTAATCACGGTCACGAATTCCAACGTAAAACAATACATCAGGTTTGGGCTAAACCAAAACAATGGCTCTTCACAGACCGATATCTTTGTCGTAGACAAAAACGGCAATGTAGATATGAACGCCCCGATCATTTGGGATTTCGAACAGATCACGGATATCACCGCTCTGCCCATTGATGAGGATCTTTTGAAGATCACCGGAGGCCATTTCACCACAATTGCCAATAAAGCTGAATCAAACTACGCCTATTATAGCCGGAACGTCACAATCAGACGATCTCACGTGCTTGTTGAAGGGCTACAACACCACATTCGGGGCGAAGGAGACCATGGTGCGCCATATGGCGGCTTTATCAACATCAACGACTGTGCCTATGTAACCATAAAAAATACCATTCTGACCGGACACCGAACCTATAGTACGATCGGTGCAGCGGGCAAACCTGTCACAATGGGCACCTACGATCTTTCTGTAAACCGTGCGCTTAACATATCTTTTGTGAACTGCAGCCAGACCAATGACATCAACGACACCAAGTACTGGGGTATTTTGGGTTCAAACTTTTGCAAAAATCTGCTTTACGATGGCTGTACCCTCTCCCGGTTTGATGCCCACCAGGGAGTTGCCAATGCCACCATTCGCAACTCAACACTTGGACACATGGGAATCAATGCCATTGGTAGCGGACGCCTTACTATTGAGAATTCCACCATCCGCGGGAGGAGCTTTGTCAACCTGCGCTCCGACTATGGCAGTACATGGCAGGGAGAACTGGTGATCCGCAACTGTGTCTTTGTACCGGCCGGCGGCAAACCGATCAGTGCATCCCTGATAAGTGGATCCTATTCAGGTCAGCATAATTTCGGCTATACATGCTATATGCCGGAACTGATCACCATTGAAAATCTCCGGATTGACGACTCCGCGCATCCGGACAATTATCAGGGGCCTGCCATTTTCAGCAATTTCAATCCGGAAATGACAGACGATGCCTACCAGGAAAAGTACCCCTATGTAAAAACCAAAAAGGTCACCCTCAGGAACGTGATAACTGCAAGTGAGAAAGCGTTGAGGATCAGCGACAATCCTTTCATGTTTAAGGATGTAAAGGTTGAAACTAATTAATTTCTACAACTTTTATACCGTTACAAACGTTATATTGTCTTAACTGTAATGCACTTTAATGACGTTGGCTCCAGGAATTAATAATAATGTATTTTTAAATAGTAAAAGATTGCTGGCAGATCCTGCTGCCGACCATTTTATTCAGGAAGTATTTGCCGATCCCGTTAAAAAAGCGGACCTGCGAAAATGGTTGGGCAATGAGCCTGGAAAAAGCGAACTTGAATGGATAAAAAACCATTACCCTGATGTTAAATTTATTCAACAGGCAAACATATTGCCCGCCTGGGCCGATCAACAGCTCATGAGGCGAGGTTCGGCATTATTTGTTCGGCATTCAGAAATGGTGATGAACCTGCTCGGCCTTTTGTCCTTGCCTTATTGCTATACAGCGGCAAACGGTGCGATGGTATTGTACCTGTCAGAGCTAATCACTAGGCAGACTACTAAGCGGCTTTTTGATACTGCCATATTTGTCTGGGAAGTCATGGGACCCGATGCATATGAGGAAACAGGGAGTGCGTATACAGAAATTTTGAAGATCCGTATTATCCACGCCGCGGTACGGTACCATACCTTGCGAAGCGAAAAATGGGATCATACCTGGGGGACACCTATCAATCAGGAAGATATGGCAGGCACCAATCTGTCTTTTTCCTTAATAGTGACCCGGGGTATGAAGAAGTTGGGCATTAAAGTGTCCCCAGAGAACGAAGAGGCATTTTTGCATGTATGGTCAGTGATAGGTTATCTAATGGGACTGGACGAAGACCTCATTCCCAAAAATAAACGGGAAGCAGATAATTTAGACCTCGCCATCAAGAACCGCGAATTTCGTGCGTCAAGCCATGGCGCCGAACTTACACAATCACTCGTCAACCACATTATGTCGGTCAATACGAGTAAAGCAACTGCTGATGATATCATTGGCCTGATGCGTTATTTATTGGGCGACGAAATAGCGGACATGCTTGCTATGAAGAAAGTGGCGCTGCCAGCCTATAAACTTATGCTGCTAAAGAGCTTGAATTTCTTAAAGCAGCTCAAGCCACATGGCCCTGTTGGTACATCATACAATAAGTCTTATACAGCCTTTAAAGCACTAAATCCGACATTCAGATCCGCCTGATATGCTATCCAGCTGACACATAATATCCTCCCGGTCTCCTATCCAAGCTGCTACATTCGAGAAACCAAAGGACTTCTAATCGATTTAGCGGCACAACTACAACCCTGATCATTCTTCAATCACCACATTACCCTGCGCTTTCCTATCTTCCAGTCCCTGTTTCATCGCCTGTACGTCTTGCAGGGAATGACTTTGCCACACTGCCACTTCTCCGATCACCTTAAAAGGCTGCAACGAGCGATAAGACATCGTTGGATTACCTGGAAACCTCTTATTGGTCACATTCGGATCGTCCTCCAGCTCCCCGGTTGCCTCCACCAGGTAAATCCTTTCCCGCCCCTCACCCAAAGCAAGCTCCGCTCCCCAGATGGCAGCATTAAGTGTGGCTGACAGGTAAATATGTTTCAATTTCCTATCCACAAAATTTGAGTCAAACCCGGTTGAGATCAAATCCCCTATTTTCAGATCTGCTTTCGTACCGTGAAAATAAGTTTGTCTAAAGATCGGAACAGTGACAGCACTTTTAGTCAGTTTATCCTTCATAGTTATTTGGTCTGTGTCGGCCGTACCTCGATTTTACTTGGCAATACATTTGGATTCATATTCAGTAAATTAACAATGATTTCACCAATATCTGCTGGTTGTATTTTCCAGGAATCGGCTTCATTTGGCACATGATCAGCGAAATGAGACGTTACCGAACCCGGCATAATAGTGGTCGACTTTATCCCATATTCCCTTAAATCCAGCATCGCCGCCTGCGTAAAACCCACAACACCAAATTTTGAAGCGTTATAACCCGATCCACCTGCGAAAAAATTCGTACCTGCCAGGCTCGCAATAGTTATATAATAGCCTTTATTCAGTTTGAGCTGCTCCACTCCTGCTTTAAGCGTATGAAAGACACCCGTTAGATTGGTAGCTATCATCGCGTTCCAATCCTCGAGACTTAACTGATCAACAGGGGCAAACTTCCCTACTCCTGCATTAGCAATGAGGATGTCCAGCCGACCGAACTTTTCTACAATCTGTTCTACTGCACGGGCTTCATCTTCAAAGTTTGATACATCCGAAGCGATCGCCAATACATTTTCTGAACGGAGTTCTTCCCGGGCCCGTTGCACGTCTTCCAGTTTGCGTCCTGAAATGGCTACTTTCAACCCAGCTTCTACCAATGCTTTAGCAATTCCAAAACCTATACCTTTTGTTCCGCCGGTAACGTAAACTACTTTATTACTTAAATCTTGCATATTAAATCGTTCTATGGGCCTTGAAAAATATTTAGTTCTCCCAAGTTCATCTAAAGATAAAAATATCAACATCTAAAAGCAAATTAACAGGCAGATATGCGGTGCCGATGAGAATTTCCGAGTTTTATTATTATAGAGGTTATTTTAACAGAAATTCTTATATTAACTTGATGTTACTAAAACTTTGTGAATACAATAACTGGGCAAATTCATTATTGCTGAATACCCTATCAGAGGCGGCAGAGAAACATGCTGCACCCATTCCAGACTATTGCATTAAACTTTTGAGCCACATCGCCAATACACAAGGAATCTGGACGAGTCGTATCCACGGCACTGTCCCCGGGCTGAGCGTATGGCAGGAGCATGACCTTGATACCTGCAGAAGTTTGCTTGCAGAGACTGGAAATGAGCTCAAGGACATCGTGAAAAATGATTCAGCGAAGGACCGTATCGTTAAATACAAAATCTCGACAGGGGCCATTTTTGAAACATCAATTAATGATATATTATTTCATGTTTTCAATCACGGCACTTATCACCGTGCACAGATCGCTAAAGAAATGAAGGATAACGGATTACAACCGGCTAATACAGATTATATACAGTTCGTAAGATCTTGATAGCTTTTCATTTATTTTTATAAAACTTATATTTAAGCGTATGAGAATCGCATTGGCCACTCCTCCCATTCCAACATCTTTAGCTAAGGGCTTGGTATGGTTGGAAACCCTAGTTAAGCAGGCTGCCGAAGCAGGGGCCGAGATCGTTTGCTTTCCAGAGTCATATCTACCGGGATATCCGGGAATGGGGTACACTCCTGAAGATAGAACGCAAATAAAGTTACAGCAAGCACTAGACGCCGTGCGTTACATTGCAGTGCAAAATGCTATCGCAATTATCATACCCATGGATTGGCATAGCGCGACCGGTCTGCAAAACTTAGCATTTGTAGTATCATCGACGGGAGAAGTGCTGGGTTACCAGACAAAGAATCAATTAGATCCAACTGAAGACGAAATCTGGATTGCAGGGACGAACAGGAAGCTGTTTGAAGTGAATGGTCTAAAGTTTGGCATAACAATATGTCATGAAGGCTTCAGGTATCCTGAATCTGTGAGATGGGCAGCGCAGAACGGAGCGGCAATTGTCTTTCACCCACATTTCACTGGCGGTAATGAGCAGGGAGTACAACTTCAGGAATGGGGTAAAAAAGAAAATCCATATTATGAAAAAGCAATGATGATGCGGGCAATTGAAAATACCATTTATTTTGCCAGCGTAAACTATGCCTCAACATATACAGAATCTGCAAGTTCGGTAATTGATCCCAATGGAAGTTGCATCGTTAACAGCGGTTATGGAAAGGAAGGTATTATTATCGCTGACATAGAACCCGTAAGGGCAACGGGAATTTTGGCGAAACGCTTCAAAAATGAGTTATATAACACGTAATTTTTCCATGAACTTAGTATAGACAGAAGCAGCACCTACTCTATCTTTTTATCAGTATTCCTAAATGGAATTACCTCCATTTTCAAACTGCCGTCAATAACTGCTTTTTCCAGATTTAAAATTCCTTGTAATGAACTGAAATCAATTCTATCAGCATCATCAGTAGGTTTGTGATAATCGGGATGTCCACCTGTATGAAAAAACAAAACAGGAACATCCTTTTCATAAAATGATGTCTGATCCGAGCCTCCCCGCCCTTCATAACCAGTATAGAATTTTACAAATCGTTGAGGATTAATGCCCTTAAAAATCGTTTCAAAAGCAGGTGAAGTCCCAAAGCCAATAATCGAGACTCCTGTTTCTTTATTCAATCGCCCAATCATATCCATGTTTAACATCCAATGGATTTTGTTTAAATCATAAGTGGGATGTTGCACAAAATAGCGTGAACCGACCAGTCCTAATTCTTCCGCACCAAAGGCGATGAATAAAAAATTTACGGGTTCTTTCACTTTATTTTGACTATAAATTCGAGCCAACTCCAACAAACCTGCTACACCGGAAGCATTGTCATCAGCGCCATTGTGTATGATTCCATAGCTGTCATTAGCTAATGAACTACCTTGCTTTCCTTCTCCTAAATGGTCGTAATGTGCACCAATTATAATGGTTTTTGAGGCATTATTATCCAAAAATCCGATGACATTTCGCGCAGGCCGAATGCTGTCCGGAACTTTTACTTTTCGGATTTTAGCGTCAAATGATTGAAAATAGCCTTCTTCACCCAAAGGTTTCAATTGATATGTTTTGAATTTTCTCTCAATATACTTTGCAGCTTTCAGATTTTGCTTACTCCCTGTTCCCCGCCCTTTCATTTTATCACTTGCTAAGAAATAAACGTGCTCTTTAAGATTTTTAGTTTCAATTTCTTGAGCATAAGATTTTAGGCCAACAAATAAAAAGAGGAATGCAATTAAATACTTCATTAACCAATATTATTAACTATAATTATTCAGACCAAAAATAGAGAAAAGAAATTAGAGCAGCGGGAATTCCCGACGAAAAAACCCGCCCCACCCACTTGGCGGCTTCAGATGTCTTCCGTCAAACGGAATTTAGATGATATTCCATAATTTTATTATCTTAGGTCCAGCCGGTTTAACCAGATCGGTTGGACCTTCACCATGAGCAATGTAGTATTAAATGTAAACGGCCAAACACATCGCCTGGATATAGATCCGGCAACACCGCTATTGTATGTACTGCGCAATCAGCTGTACTTAAACGGTCCAAAATTTGGTTGCGGAATGCAGCAGTGTGGGGCCTGTATGGTTTTAATTGATGGCAAAGCCCAGTATAGCTGTACGATGCCTGTTTCCTTGGCTGAAAAAAAGCTCATCACTACATTAGAAGGATTGGCTTCAACACAAGGCAAGCTTCATCCTGTGCAACAAAGTTTCCTTGATGAGCAGGCGGCACAATGCGGTTATTGCTTAAATGGGATGGTCATTTCGGCGGTCGGCTTGCTAAATACTTCTGTTCATTTGGATGATGCTGCCATTAAAAAAGGGATGCAGCGGGTGCTTTGCCGCTGCGGTTCGCAGGCGAGGGTAATGCGGGCAATAAAGCGTGCGATACCCACCAATAAGAAATAACACATGACAACAAACAGGAGAAGTTTCATTAAAGCAGCTGGAAGTCTTACGGTAATGTTCTCATTAGAGTATACCGGTTTACTGGCTTCGGCACTGACAATGAATAATCTTGAATTACCGGAGGTGTTGCGGCGTAACCCTTCTCTAAGTGCATGGCTGCAGGTATTGACCAACGGCTCCGTGCGTGTATTTACTGGTAAAGTGGAACTAGGCCAGGGTCTGTGTGGTGCTATTGCCCAGGTAACAGCTGAGGAACTTGACCTGAAAGCTGACAAGGTTGAAGTGGTAATAGCCGATACCCGCCGTACGCCTAATGAAGGTTTCACAGGTGGGAGTTTTTCTACAGAGAACAGTGTGTTGTCGATCAGATATGCAGCTGCAGCGGCACGTCGGGAGTTATTGGATCTGGCAGCTGCGGTTTTAATGGCTCCTGCCGAGGAGCTGCAGATGGCTGATGGAAAAGTAAGCTTTAAATCCGGCGGACGCTCGCTGTCTTTTTTTGAACTGCTTGAAGGAAAGAAGCTAAAGTCAGAAATACGTCTGCCTCTTCAGTTAAAACCAAAAGAGCAATACCGGATATCTGGTAAATCTGTACATCGGGAAGACTTTAAACAAATGGTTGTTGGTGCGGAAATGTATATCCAGGACCTGCGGTTTCCCGGAATGGTACATGCACGCACAATAAGCCCTCCTTCCTACGATGCCAGACTTATATCCCTTGATGAGGCCGGCCTTAACAAAGTGGCTCCGGTATTAACAGTAATAAAGGACGGTAGTTTCATTGCAGTGATCTGTGAGGACGAATACCAGACCGTTAAGGCACAACAGCACCTTTCTGCACAAGCCAAATGGTCTGTATCTCAGAAAACGACATCGGCAAAGTCCATGCCTGAACTGCTCAAAAGCCTTACTGTCATAACCAGTAAAGTTAAAACTGCTTCAATAGTTTTCCCTGAAGAAGCTAAAACAATAAAAGCGGCATATTATAAACCTTATGTGATGCACGGTGCGATTGCACCCTCCTGTGCGGTGGCTCGCTATAAAGATGGTTTGCTGGAAATATGGACCCATAGTCAGGGCGCTTACCCGCTGCGGGATACCATCAGCAGCCTGGTCAAAATTCCCACTCCCCAAATACATGTAACTTGTATACGAGGATCGGGCTGTTATGGGCATAACGGTTCGGATGATGCGGCTGCAGAAGCTGCTCTGATTGCTGTTGCCTTTCCAGGCAGGCATATACGGTTGCAATGGTCACGTGAACAGGAACATTCCTGGGAACCTTATGGTACCGCTATGTATATGGAATTAGAAGCTATTTTAGCCATGGATGGCAGAATCGCCCATTTCCGAAACTCAGTTTGGTCTGACGCTCATTATATCCGGGGCAATCCAGGCTATCTTAATCTTGAGGGATTGCGTGCGAATCCCGTCGTGCAGAAGGCAAACCCGGCGGGTTCAGGTGGGTACCGAAATGCAGATCTGTATTATGCGGTGTCTAACCAGACTGTTACCGCAAATTTCTTTAACGGCCCCCTTCGCACTTCCAACCTCCGCAGTCTTGGATCGTATGCCAACCTTTTTGCAGTGGAATCTTTTATGGATGAGCTGGCAGCGCAGGCAGGCATTGATCCTTTTGACTTCAGGATAATGCACCTCGAAGACAAGCGGGCCATCGAAGTTTTGGAGAGATTGAAGCGCACAGTAATCACGCTTCCCAAAGAAAAAAATGCAGCCATAGGTATTGCCTTTTCAAGGTATAAGAATAGTGCAGCATATATTGCTGTTGCAGCACAGGTAAAAGTGCATCCCTCAACATTTAAAATCACTCCGGTAAAACTATGGGCTGTAGTGGATGTCGGTGAAGTCATTAGTCTGGACAGCGTAATCAACCAGATAGAGGGAGGTATGATCCAGGCAACAAGTTGGACCCTTTTTGAAGAAGTCAGGTTTGAGCAGAAAACGGTAAACAGCCGCAATTGGGCATCCTATCCTATCATTCGGTTTAATGATATCCCGGAAGTAGAGGTGGAAGTCATCTCACGTCCAAATGAAAAACTGCAGGGTGTTGGAGAGATCGCCATGTGTGTTACACCAGGAGCAATTGCTAATGCTATTAACCGGGCTTGTGGAAAACGAATCAGGAATTTGCCCGTAGGTGAACAGCTAAAGCTTTAAATAAGAAGCACTTTCCTCTGGATCTACAGCGTCTAAAATCCATGGATGCTCTTGAGCGATGCCAGACAAAAAAAATTGCTATCTTCGAGCAAAACATAATTAATTAGCCATGAAAAACTTACTTACCTATTTCGCAGTATTTGTATCTGCATTCTTGCTGAGCTGTAATCAAAGTACCGAAAAAAATAAGCAAGCAGGCGAAATAAAAATGGCTTTAGATTCCTCCAAAATGGAGTGTTATCAAGCCATAGACGGTGTAGATACCGGATCATTAAAGTTATCAACGGACGCCAAAGGTAAAGTTACAGGCCCATTAATTATCAATTATTTAGACAAAGGAGATAGCAATGGACAGATAGACGGTAATTTCCGGGGAGATACGCTCTTTGCACATTATACGTTCAAGATTGGGAGCAATAAAACCACTTACAAAAATCCACTTGCTTTCCTAAAAAAGGACGGTAAACTGATTCTTGGCGTCGGACAAATCGAAACTTTCCTCGGCGTATCCCGATTTGTAAAAGGCAAGCCCATCAGCTTTGAAAGAGGCAGGTTTAGCTTTGTCCCTGTAGATTGCAAATAGCAAGCGGGATATTCCGAAGCATGCTGTTCGAGAAACCGTTATGGGTAGATGAGGAATACCCATCAAAAAATTCACGGCGTTTCCGGAAAATGAAGTGATGAAAAAAGTAATTAATGGGATATTGTATATTATTTTCAATATTTTCACCTTAAATTAACCAATCTCATGAAATATCTTAGTACGCTCATTTTGGCCCTTTTTGTATCTATTACAGGAGCACAAACCATAGACAAGCCAAAGATTGAATTTACCACTTCTGGTATCCACCATATAAATAAAATAACCTTAACTGATACCGCAACGGTTGTTGAAGTAAAAGTCCTCTTTTTACCAAATTGGTGGTCCACATTTAGCGATAAGGCATATCTTGAAAATTCCGAAACCGGAGATAAGTATACCGTAAAAGCTATAGAAGGTGCTAGTTTTGATAGTCGATACCAGTTTCGGCAAGAACACCTCTGCTGGTATCCCCAGGAATAATCTTAAGGCTTTTGCCATCTTTCCAGGGGGCTAGCCAGATATGATTTCCGGCCTTACGTTACCCATACCCATGTAACAATTACCTCCCACCCTATTCTAACTACAAACAACCAATACAAAACATGGGAATATTTTCAGCCCTGATGGGCAATGCCGGAGCAGTAGATCAGAAAGAGCTTTTAAAAAATTTCGGAACATTGTTGATTGACAATGAAGAGATTGAACTGGGTTTCAAACTGATCCGTGATACGTTTATTTTTACCAACAAGCGGCTCATCATTGTAGATATACAAGGGCTTACAGGTAGTAAAACGGAATACGTCTCCATCGCTTATAAATCGATCTCCAGATTCAGCGTAGAAACTGCAGGAACATTTGACCTCGATGCCGAACTGAAAATCTGGATCTCCAGCGAGACCTCGCCAAGTATTAGAAAAAAGTTCAATAAATCAGTGAATGTATTCGAAGTTCAGAAGGTACTGGCTTACCACGTACTTGGCTAGTACGCTAATATCAGCTACTTCAAGTACCTTTTCTGTATAGGCTGAACCGCTACCTTCGATGAGCTTCAGTGGCCCATGAATTAGGGTGCTTCCGTCTGAAAGACCGGCTTGCTGGTATTTTGTAATTTAAGCGCATGATTGAAATTAGGAAAAAGCAGTTTGATCTTCTCCTTGTCCATATTTCCTGCTGAAATATAGGTCCAGTTTTTTCCTCCATCGGAACTGATACAGAGTAATGGTGTCTCCGCAGTCAGGTATCCGCCGGTTACTTTCATAACGGTAGTCTGGGGTATGACGCAATGAAGCTCTTTCCCTGCTTTATAGATTTTGCCGGGTTCGTGTAGCTTAACGCTGTGAAAACTGACATTACTTTCTTTCATCTGCTTCATTCCGGTTTTGATGGTGGCAGTCATTTTTGCCATTCCGCCTCCGAGCACTACTGCTTTTGGATAAGTATATTTTAATAGTGTCGCATAATCTTCTTTCATGGTAGCATCCAACAGCTTCTGCGCGGTCGCTTTCATTTTAGATGTGTCCTGGGCTATTGTGTTGAGTGTGGTAGTACACAGGACCAGGAAGAGCACTATATGTTTCATTTTCTAAATTTTCTGCAAAATACAGATTACGATGCTTACAGAACGAATTTTTGTAAAACCACCAACTTGCTCCTTATACTGAAAAGTACTATCAACTTGGCGCTTCCATGCCAAACTCTGCCCATTCTTCTTTGGAAGGACCATACAATCCTGGTACTGGTAAGCCAAGCAGACGCATGATGACCGTCATCTGTCCACGGTGGTGACTTTGGTGATTAATGAGTACCCTAAGTACCGTTCCTTTTGTCCAACTGTCTCCGTACATTTCTACCTGGTCTTCCAGCCTGGAATCTGTCCATTTGGTATGTACCGCTTTTGCTAGGCGCTCGCTATAATCCTGGTAACAGGCTGCCATCGCGATAGCACTGTCTGGAGTAGATGCCTGTTCCAGCAAGTCGGCATCAAATAAGCCAGCTTTGTGGCCCATCTCTGTCAAGGTCTGTGTTAGGTGCCACGCCAGCCGTTCCAGACTTCGAACATTTTCATGGATCGTTTTATTTACGGTCTCATCTGTCAGCAAATTCATAATCTTAAGGGTTCCTTCCCTTTCGTATTGCCAATCAGTTATAAAATCAGTGATGCTTCTGTACATAATTTTTATTTGTTAGGAACTGTAAAGCTATTAAATTTTTAACTAATTTATTTAGTATTTTCTTCTTTTTTATAACTAAATATTTTAGTTTTGTATTAGCGAAATTGTTTACCCTAGAGTTTTCCCTCAGAAACGAAAGACAACTGAAGATTGACTAACAGGTATGTATTAAAATCAAGATTATCAACCGGGAAACTTAAGCAGTACTATAAAACCAAATCTAGAACATGATTGAACTGATATATTTTGAGAAAAATAACATACATGAAGCTTACCAGGTAATTCAGTTTCGTGCGGGTGAATCCTGGAGAATTGTCCGTGAAGGTGAATTGCTGGGTAGCCTAATCAAAAAAGATGGGGATTGGCAGATTAGCGGGCAATCCGAATTGGCGCCGCATTTAATTCAACCGATCGGCGGTCTGATTGACGCGCAGGAGTTTAATAGGCTGCCGGGCGACATTAAGTACCACTGGTCAGCCCAGATCCAGGATGTCATCCCTTCAGGGGATGCAGAATATCTGGTCATCACTAAACCAGGTATTGATTTTGACACTTTTTTAAAATTATTCTCAGCATATATTCCCAATCTGCTGAAAGTTGAATGGCCCATATTATTTAGGCTATACAATGCTGACATGAGCGCTGATGCGCAACTGACTGCTCAGCGCTAAAAGGAAGATATTTCCATATCGTTCTATAAAATCTAGCTAGAGCAGTCTCCAACACACAACTTGGTCTGAATCTGAGGTATTTATCATCACCTTTAAAAATGGTTATAAAATTAAATTCAGCAGTCTGTTAATTTGGGGCAATACGCTGTATCACAAGTTCCCTGAAAACCAAATCATTGAGGTTGAAAGATTTTTCCCAACTGTAGATGATTCGCTAATTGGGTAGATTTTCGGCGGGAATTACCGCTGCCGTAAATTTGTTGAATATTGAACAACCGGTAATACTAATACGCTGCAGATATGAAGATCAGTTTGTACACACGGCTACATGAAAAAATAATGCACAGGGCGACTATTCGCCGATGAAAAACGTGTTGGACATCATGCCGATGGAAAGGGACACCATAGAGTTTGCTGCGAACGAACTAGGGGGCGATTGGTTCTTCCACTGGCCAATACGCGCTACCGTTTTTCGACAGAATTTAGATTGGGGCTCAAAGCTGATCACGGCAACGAGGTTGAGGCCTATTTCGGCAGATACATTGGTAAGACGCAATGGTTTATGCCATTCATTGGTTTTGATTATCACTATAATCGTATGGGCAATACGGATAAGGAGTATATGGCCGGCTTAAGATATATCATGACTAAATATTTCTCCCTTTCCACCCACTATGACAGCGATATGGGCTATGGAGGAGGAATAAACCTCACTTATTAAGTCGGTCTAATACGGCTTTCACTTTACAAAAAAAAATCATTCCTTGATTTGCTTACAAACTTCAGGGGTTTGCATACATGCGCGCGATTTGGCTTACCGACCTTTGGATCATGGAAATAAAACAAATAGCATTGGGCAGCCAGGGTTTGGTTGTGCCTTTGATCGGCCTGGGCTGTATGGGCATGACGGGTTTTGAAGAGGCGAATATGTATGGCCCTGCGGATGAGCAGGAGGCCATCGCTACGATCCACCGTTCACTTGAGTTAGGCGGTAATTTTTTAGATACTGCCGATCTGTACGGACCGCTGAAGAATGAGCAGTTGATAGCTAAAGCGATCAGTGGTAAACGTGATCAGTATATTTTGGCGAGCAAGTTTGGGTGGGAGATCGATGATAACAATAAGGTAACCTGGGCCATCAATGGTAGAAAAGATTATGTAAAGAAATCTTTGGAGCGTTCGCTCAAAAATCTCAATACGGATTACATCGATCTGTATTACCTGCACCGCCTGGATAAAAATACGCAGATCGAGGAAACGGTAGAGGCGATGGCTGAGCTGGTTCAAGAAGGTAAAGTGGGTTATATCGGTTTGTCAGAAGTTTCGTCTGAAACGGTTAAGCGGGCAAATGCCGTGCACCCGATCACTGCCTTACAAAGCGAGTACTCTTTGTTCGAGCGGACGGTGGAAGAACGTGGGGTTTTGGCAACCTTAAAGGAATTGGGCATTGGCTTTGTAGCTTACTCACCGCTGGGCCGTGGATTCTTATCTGGGCAGATCAAAAGCATCGATGACCTGCCTGAGGATGATTTCCGCAGGGCAATCCCGCGCTTCCAGGGCGTACAGTTCGACAAGAATATTGAATTGGTGAAAGCTATTGAAGCGATGGCTAAAGTCAAGCAAGTCACTTCTTCGCAGCTGGCTTTGGCCTGGATCATGAGCAAAGGCATCCTACCGATCCCGGGAACGAAACGCCGGAAGTACCTGGAGCAAAACATTGGGGCAACAACTATTGAATTAACTCGGACGGATCTATCACAACTGGAAAGCATCGTGCCTTTAGGTACTGATACCGGTG
Organism: Pedobacter psychroterrae; assembly: GCF_004331695.1. Lineage (GTDB taxonomy): Bacteria > Bacteroidota > Bacteroidia > Sphingobacteriales > Sphingobacteriaceae > Pedobacter > Pedobacter psychroterrae. The sequence continues at coordinate 162,799 of NZ_SJSL01000005.1, forward strand.
CGCCTTATGATGAGTTCAGTATGGGCTTAATTGATTAAATTTGTTTATGAACGCCATTAACTCCATATCGGAATTTCACCGTTTGCTGTCCTTAACGGAACCCCGCCACCCGCTGGTGAGCGTGATCAATCTGGCAGAAAGTGTTTTTTTGGAAGACGAGATCTGGAAAGGTTTCGTTAACCGCTTTTATTGCGTGGCGCTCAAACGAGAAGCCAAAGGCAAGATCAGGTACGGACAGCAGCATTATGATTACGATAAAGGAGTATTGAGTTTTACCGCGCCTAATCAGGTACAACAACTGGACCTGCAAAATATGGAATGCGGGTGCGGTTATCTCCTGATCTTTCACCCGGACTTCCTGTTACAGCATGCGCTGGCAAGCAGCATCCATCACTACGGTTTTTTCGATTACGCTGTTAACGAAGCGCTGCACCTGTCGGCAGAAGAAGAAGATGACCTGATCATGATTCTCCATAAAATTGATAAGGAGTGCCAGCATATCGATAGGCATACCCAGGAGATCATTCTGACGCAGATCGAGAGCCTGCTAAAATACTCCAACCGTTTTTATGAGCGACAGTTTTTGACCCGCAAGAATAATAATTCAGCACTGCTGACCCGGTTCGAGCAGTTGATCGACGACTACTTTAGCAGCGACGTACAGGGTTTGCTCACGGTACAATATATTGCTGCGCAGATGAACCTGTCGCCGAACTACCTGAGTGACCTGCTTCGGGTTCATACCGGGCAGAACACACAGCAGCATATTCATGAAAAACTGATCGCGAAGGCCAAAGAAAAACTTTCCACGACCAGTCTTTCGGTCAGCGAGATCGCCTATGCCCTGGGCTTTGAACACGCACAATCCTTTAGCACGCTTTTCAAAAAAAAGACGAATTTATCGCCGCTGGAATTTCGTCAGGCTTTTAACTGATTAAATAGCTACTACTTCTTTTCTAAAACTATCAATGTACATATCATCCAATCCATCTGAAGGCCAGTAGCTGAGAATATGAAAGCAATTGATGGGCACATTTTAATCTGCACGGTTACAACTCTTAGTCAACCAGTTAATTAATGTTAAATCGCAATGGTAAATTTGACGAAGTCATCTTTATTTACTTACTTCAAGAAAACGAACTCCCATGACAAAGAACATTCTGATAGCATTGCTACTAATTGGAACATTTGGCTGTAAAAAAAGTAAGCTTAGCGATGACGACACCAACCGCTACAAGTGGAAAAGAGATTTGTATAGAGCGGTAGTCGAAAAGGAGAAACCTGCTTTATTTATTTCCAGGAATGGGGGGACTGCATCAGATCAACCAGCGATTTTTGTAAGTTCAGGTGTTGTTGTTTTAACCGAGTACCGTAAGGATACACAACAAGATAGCATCTTTAAAGCTAGTGGCAAAATGCTGGTTTATAAGTATGAGAAATTGGAAAGAGTAGAAGAATAAATTTGAAACTGTGAGTCAATTTGTACATTAGCATCATGAAAACCGCTTTTGGTGTCCTGCCAGTTTTATTGTGCTTTCTGATTTCCGGATGTTCACACTATACGATAAACAGCGAAGGCTTTATTCGCCCGCCCTCTGGTTACAAATTTCCTTACCGCAAAAAAGCCGCTCGGCTAACCTCAAATGAGCTGATTGATACTTCGGCGATTTACCTCATGCGTAATAGCAATTACTACAGAGACAGCGAGGAGTACAAAAATCCGGATAGCTATATCAGGTTCTATGCAGACGGCAGGTTTAAGGAAATTGGGATAAAGAATACCGACAGCATCAAGCTTGCTGATGTAAACAATATTCACAGAGGAATTGTCGGGTATTACCATTTGAACGTCAGGGTCATTAAACTTCAATATTATTCAGACCTGAACGGTGGATCACATCAATTGAAATTCGGACGGGTTAGCGAAAACGGGGATCTGGTCTTGCTCCATGAGAATCCACGAACTTATTTTGGTATCGGATATTCAGATGAGGGGATCATAAGAAAGATTGAAAAAGGATTTTTCAATCCTGAAGTTCATAGAAAAGTTAAACTCAAAGGCATGGTCTACACCAGTCCCGACTGGTAAGCGGATAAGCCATTAGTATACCAGTTTATCAACCAGCTATTGGTGCACTGCGAAAGTGACACTATCTTTCGCTGACACTCCGCTTATTTCCTGAGCCACATAACGAACCACGTATCTACCTGCTTTATCGACCCTATAAATTTTACTCAGGTCTACTTTTACACTCAGGCTGTCGCCAGGCTTTACGGTTATATAGCTATCTGCAGGCGGTGGCATAATCCGTTTGGCCATAGCACCCATGTATGGTACTTCAGCACCCAGCTCATCAGTAATGTCCAGGTATTTGCTCATTGGCGGTTCGAACGGTGTGTGCCATTTGCAAAACTGCTGGCTCTCACTCGACCTGTTATATATAGTAAACCGCATTTCCAGGGGATCGCCAAGTTTGAATTCCGGCCTTATAAGCATTTTGGCCCACAATTGAGCGGACGTTGTTGTATCTGCACCGAGGACATTTGAGTCAGTATGTTTTCCGGCCGTGCCGCAAGCTGCAAATAGGAAAATTGCGGCAGCAAGAAATAGAGATCTGTTCTTCATGATAGTTATTTAATAGTCGTAACGTTTCATACAGCATAAACGCTACAGAATTGCAAATTAATAAAAGGCGCGAAAGGAAAAGATTGATAATGATATTAAAAGGATCCATAATCAATCTTCCCTATTGTCAAAATCTTCAGAAGAACTTCCAGTGTGACTCTCATCATCTCCAGGATTTTCCTCCGGTTTGTCAGAAGAACCTGTAAACGCATCATCAGTCAGGGAATCATACCCTTGCGTTCCTGTATTATCTAAACCATCCCTTGGACTTACCGGAGTGGATGGTGTAATTTGCTTCTTAGCCATAGTCGTAATTTTATGTAACTTTAAGGTTGTCCACCGCCACCTGCTGCACCGTAGATCTGACCCGTTGAATAACTCCCTTCATTTGCCGCCAGCTCTACATAGATAGAACATAATTCAGCAGGCTGACCCGGCCTGGCTAAAGGTGTATCCCCACCGAAATTTTTCAGTTTTTCCATTGTTGCCCCACCGCTCACCTGTAAAGCCGTCCATACAGGACCGGGTGCCACTCCGTTTACACGGATCCCTTTTGGCCCCAGTTGCTTTGCCAACGACCTGACATAACTGGTATTTGCCGCTTTGGTCTGTGCATAATCAAAGAGCTCAGCCGAAGGATCAGTTGCCTGTACCGAAGTGGTTGCGATAATCACTGACCCAGGCTTTAAGTGGGGTAAAGCAGCCTTACTAATCCAAAATGGCGCGTAAATGTTTGTTTTCATTGTAGCATCAAAATCCTCAGAACTAATGTCCATAATAGATTCCTTTGTTTGCTGACGGGCAGCATTGTTGACCAGGATATCCAGTCCTCCCAAACCTTTCACGGCTTCCTCTACCAGCCGCTTACAAAACGCTTCTTTCCGCAGATCGCCAGGAATGGCGATCGCCTTACGTCCCTCTTTTTTGATCAGTTCAATCACTTCTTTTGCATCCTGTTCTTCTGCCGGCAAGTAGTTAATGGCTACATCAGCGCCCTCCCTTGCATACGCAATAGCAGCTGCACGCCCGATTCCCGAATCGCCACCAGTAATCAGCGCCTTACGCCCCTTCAAACGCCCTGAACCTTTGTAACTGGTTTCCCCGTGATCGGGCTTTGGATCCATTTTTCCAGCTAAGCCCGGCCAGGGTTGTTTTTGTTCCTTAAACGGTGGTTTCGGATACTTCGTGGTCGGATCCTCAAGTATGTTATCCTTTTTCATAGTTTTCATCATTTAGGGTTTTAAAACAACTTTCACACAATCATCCGCTTTTTCGTCAAAAAGCTTATATCCCTGCGCCACCTCGCTCAAAGGAAGGCTATGTGTGATGATGTCGTCCAGCACCACCTTTTCTTCCTTTACCAGCGAAATCAAATGATCGATATAATTCAATACCGGAGCCTGTCCCTGTTTAATGGTGATTCCTTTATCAAACATTCTAAACAGTGGAAAATTATCATAAGGGCTACCATAAACGCCCAGGATTGATACCGTTCCGCTACGACGGACCGCTTCAAAACACATTTCGAGTACCTTTATGCTCCCTTTTTCAAAATTAATCGTTGCTTTTACTTTATCCATAAAACTGCGTTCGGGCTCAAATCCCACCGCATCTATGCAAACATCCGCACCTCTTCCCTGGGTCATTTCACGAATTGCTTCCACTACATCGACTTTATGAGGGTTAAGTATATCTACTTTGTTCACCGCTTTTGCCTTTTCCAGGCGATAATCTAATGGATCAATGGCAATCACACGGCTCGCTCCATTTAACCAGGCAGCTTTTTGTGCCATTAGTCCGACAGGGCCAGATCCAAAAATTGCTACGACTTCTCCGCCTTTAAGTTGTGCCCAGTCTACACCAGACCATCCCGTAGGGAAAATATCCGTTAAAAAAAGTGCCTGCTCATCGGTCAGGTTATCCGGAATGATCCTCGGACTCACATCTCCATAAGGCACACGCACATACTCTGCCTGTCCACCAGAATACCCACCATACAGATCAGTATAGCCAAATAACCCCGCTCCCTTTTGATCCATCATATCTCCATTAGGGCCATAATGTTTATAGTTGGAGTTCTCACAACTCGGCGAAGCGCCATGGTTACAGAAAAAACAAGATCCGCAGGCTATTGGAAAAGGAACAATCACGCGGTCTCCTTTTTTCAGGTTTTTGATCTCCGCACCCACTTCTTCAACGATTCCCATAAACTCATGACCCATCACCATATCTGTAGTCTGCGGAACCGCTCCACTTAAAATGTGTAGGTCAGAACCGCATATCGCTGTGCTGGTTACTTTTAAAATGATATCGGTGGCCAACTCGATCCTTGGATCGGCGACTGTGGTATAACTGATGTCTCCGGGTTTGTGAAATACTGCTGCTTTCATAATAGATGTTTTAGTTAGCATAAATTCAACACCTTGTTAAACAGAATGTTTCATAAAAATTATTTTAACATTTATTAAACAAAAAGTCAAACCCCGCTGTTCTTGTCCCCATAATGAATTAAAACCATTTCACCCAAGACCTGTTCTTAAATAAAAATATCCAGAAATTATGCTGACAGTTATTCAAAACCTACCCGATCATATCTTCGGAGTCCGCGCAAGCGGAGAGGTCACCAAAGATGACCTTAAAAATGTGTTACTGCCCGGACTAGAATCCCTAAGCGAACGCTACAAAGAAATTTATTATCTGCTGGTACTGGAAACCGATGTCCAGAATTTCACCGCTGGAGCCTGGATACAAGACCTGGTTGCCGGAATCAAACATTTCACAGACTGGAAAAAAATGGCCATCGTAACCGATCAGAAAGCAGTCGAAAAATTCACAGATATTTTCAGTTATGTCAGTCCCGGAGAAGCAAAAGGATTCGAGTTAAATGACCTTCAAGCTGCCATAGACTGGCTAAGCATTAAATCCTGAACACCATGAGCAAAATTAAAAACCTGGTTGCCGGACTAGCCGGCGCCATCGCCTTAAACGTACTGCACGAAAGTTTAAAGAAAAAAAGCCCTGATATGCCCAGAGTAGACCTGCTCGGTGAAGACGCCCTGCAGAAAGCACTTCATTACTTTGGTGCAGACATTCAAAGCAAAGAAAATCTTTACCAGGCCACCCTTGCAGGAGATATCATCGGCAATACCCTCTACTATAGCCTGATCGGCGCAGGAAATCCAAAATACTTATGGCCAAAAGTCGCCATGATGGGACTAAGTGCGGGCATTGGCGCAGTTACTTTACCAGAGCCCATGGGTTTAGATCCAGAACCAGTCGCTAAAAACAATCAGGTCAAAACCCTCACCATCGGATATTACTTGTTGGGAGCAGTTGTTACAGGACTAGCCTTGACTTTGATGAAAAAAACCTAGCGTCAATTACACTAAAACTTTACCGGAGTTATATTTAAGAAGACCGCGAGCAAGGAAGTCACATCTGCAAATAACGAAAATTTAACTCATGAAAAACTAAAATTATGGCAACTACAACAACAACCGAGCAAAGACCGCCACAAAATCTAAAACAGAAGCCAAGCAATGATAACCAAATTAGCGCATACCTATGGATTCCATTCAAATACTGGGCCTTGTAGCGGGCATCTGTACCTCATCCTCAGTGATACCACAACTGGTTAAAACCATACAGGAGAAAAAGGCCTCCGATGTGTCATGGATCATGTTCATCGTATTGATCATTGGAAACTCCATGTGGGTCTATTACGGCAGTTCCAAATCCGATATTCCCATCATTTCTACCAACATATTTTCCTTAATGCTCAATACAGCCATGCTGCTGTTCAAATGGAAATACCGAAAAAATACAGCGAAAACCTAAGCAGTCAGGGCGGCTTATCGTCCGGGAAATGACCTTGGAAGTTGTAAAAAGCATTGTATTCCTGACCCTCTACATCATCAGTTAAGGATATATATTATCGATTTACATTAAGCAGACTGGCAAGGGTTATCATGATTCAACAGCCCTTTAACTAAAGCCTTCCACTGCGGATAGGAGAGCCCAACCTTAGCACCCCAGCCCACAAAAGTATTGCGGACGTTATCCAGCGTATTTTCGGTATCCGTATTAGGCACTTCGTTACGACCATGTTCTTCCGCATAGATGGCATTGCCAACGCGCTTCACTTGAAAAGTAGAAGTTGCCTCCGCAGTTAAAAAATGAGCGGTTTCATCACTACTGGTCAAAGGATTTGCGGATGGTCTGACGGTCATGCTCAATACCTCCGCATCATCCAGTACCTGCGCTTTAATCTCTTCAATAGTTACCCAATCATAGCCGCCACCGGTTTGGGTACCAGGCCCGGGAATATCAATCTTGATATGGTCCCCGCTTGCAGCCTTTCGCTGTACCAGATTTCCTTCCCCATCTGTAAGAAAAAAGTCTGACATCGCTCCGCCTGCAATTTCCGTCCAGCGGTTTACATCCAGCAAGCGTTCTTTTACCGTTTTAAAAAAGTGAACTGCTTCTGCCTCAGAAGCCAGCTGGATCTTTTCAACCGCATTCATTTCTGATCCGCTGTATTGAGGCGGCACATGCGCCGCTCCAGGCTCGTTGTATTCGTTATTTGTTTCCATGTCTTTATAGGTTAAGTTTATCGTTAATCAGGTAATGTTACTTACATGGGTCAAAGCCCATGGTTCCCAGAAGCTCATTGATCGAAAAATAAGGACCGCAAACAAACTTATCAGCAGCACCTTAATATATAGTCTCCAGCCACAACATGTCCATTGGTGAAAACGACATAACCGAATAACCACCAGCGCAAGAAAAAAGTTTCATCTGGTTGATAAATAATGGCAGTAAACAAATAAACAAAAACGCTGTTATCTCCTAAATAAAAAATGAACATGATCATAAATTTAGATAAACTGACCCAACAACTCTCTTCGGAGCAAATCAGCGAACTTGACAAGGCTGCCGAAAGACACCAACGAGAGTCCAGCATCATCTTCACCATTAAATATGCAGACGAACATGTCACCGAGATTGAGTGCCGGCAGGAAGAAAACAAATCCGGCAATTACGCAACTGAAGCCACATTGGTCAAAAGAACACAGGAACTTTTCAGCAAGTTTCTGCTCCAATCGCAACTGGTTATCCTTCCTGTTACTTTTCGCCCCTCACCTGCCAGCGCCGTTACTCCCGCCTGGCTGGAGCAAAAAATGAATGAAAAAGGAATCAGGATCAAACAGATCGCTTTTGATACCGGCATAGACCGGGAGAGCATCTCAGACTGGGTGACCGGAAAACGGAATATGAGCCCCATCGTGAAAGCTATGTTCTATTACTATTTCTCTAAATAATCAACAATCACTTTAAAGCATAAAGTAATAATCAATGAAACCCTGGTATTCCTCAACGCTTACTTTTGGCACAATTGATGCATGTTCGCCAGGGGATAATTTCACATTTATTAGCTTATGAACGGACAGATCGATTTTCACTGCCACGAATTTTTGGACAACACCAACCTGGCCATCCTGGAGATTTCTTTACAGGAGAATGATGGCAATGAACGCCGCTATGAATGGTTGCTCATAGGCAAGGAAAATCTTTGCATCGAAAGAATGCTGCTGAAAACCAGGGACAGCTCGTCATCAGTCCAGGAGCGCTTTTTTGACCTGGGATTTCTCAAATACGACAGCCAGTCCGGGGTCTTTATTGAAGCAGCTGCAAAAGACCTCCATCACCTGGAGCACAAAGGATGCGACGATATCCCGCAGGAATATTTGTCTGCCGTTACCGGCTACCTGACTGAAAGCCTGGTCATGTAAGCGCGTAGAAAAAGGTCACATATTCGTACATTTATAAAAACATCAAAGATGAGAAAGATCACAGTTTGTACCTTCATGACCATGGACGGAGTAATTCAGTCACCTGGTTCACCGGAAGAAGACACTAAGAACAATTTTCAATGGGGAGGCTGGTCAGCACGCTATTGGGATAAGCTGATGAATGAAGCGATGGCCAAAACCACCGCGCAACCCTATGACTTGCTCCTGGGCAGGCGCACCTATGATATCTTTGCAGCATTCTGGCCAAACCAGGAACCCAATCCTACCACGGATACGTTCAATATGGTACAAAAATTTGTGGTCTCCAACTCGGCCTTGAACCTGAGTTGGGTAAATTCAACGCTCATCACCGGCGAGGTCGTTGCTGCATTAAAAGCGTTAAAAAGCACCGAAGGGCCTGATTTATTGGTTTATGGCAGCAGCAACTTCGTTCAGACCCTATTGAAGCACCACCTCATTGATGTTATGCAGAACTGGATCTTCCCGGTTACGCTCGGCACTGGTCAACGGCTTTTTGATGACGGAACGCAACCCCTGAATTGGAAATTGCTCAATACCGAAGTATCTACAACCGGGGTAATTATAGCTAGCTATGCTCCAGGCGGAGAAGTTAAGACGGGACAAATGAGCCTTTAGGTTAACTGTCCGCTACCGTACGCATGCCGTTCGCTCCCTGCAAATCTGAAACCAGATTTCAGGTAGTAAAATTATGGAAAAACAACTTTTTCAGCATCGTCATTTAAACTAAACTAAAAGACATGGCCGAATTAAGTATTTCCCGAAACAGAAAAGCAGCTCCTAAAGTAGATTTGACTGCTATGGTTGACCTGGCATTTTTGCTGATCACTTTTTTCATGCTCACTACTTCCCTATCCAAACCAATCGCTATGGATGTGGCTAAACCAGATGAAGGCGATACAACTGTATGGAACGTGCTCCCTGCATCACGAACCATGACTATCTTATTGGCAAAAGACAACAAAGTCGCCTGGTATATGGGCGAAAATGGCAAAAACACACCCAAAATCGAAGATTTTAAAGGGATAAGAAAATCACTTTTTGCTAACTCCCGGGCTGTAGCTACAGCCAATAGCAATGATCCTAGAAAATCTATCGTGGTGATCATTAAGCCGACATCGGGAGCAAGCTATAAAAACTTTGTTGACATGATGGATGAGTTGAATGTTGCCAAAATCAGCACAGCACCTGCTATAGACGATGATCATATTACCGCAGAGGAACAGGCCTTTTTAAAGCAGCATAATTTATGACCCTACTCTTTGCATCTCTTTTCATGATCAGCATTGGAAAATTTGACCTTCTATGCAACCAATATGGCATTCAAAATTCCTGAACAAGGGGAAAATATACTGCTTGAAAACCCCTTCTCATTTTATGGATTGCAATGTTCAAAATACCACTTTTAAAAACACCTCTATCCCACCAGTTGAAGTCAAAAACTTCCCTATCGACTCGTAGGTTAAATATCGATCAAAGTCACGTTGATTTTAAAAAGACTCGCTACCCGACCACTATGGAAAATGTGGTATGGCTAAACCCAGAAACTCTTTAACAAAACCTTATATTTGAAAAAAATCAACATGAACATCAACCGTACGCTTACACTCCTATTCTTTGTTCTTACAAGCCTCACCAGTCTTGCTCAGGAATACAAAACGAACATCAAACAACGTTTTACTGAATTTAACCAGTATATGGTGAAAGGTGAGTTCAACAAATCAATGGACTATATCCCGGAAGCCATATTTACTATTGTGCCGAGAGCGGAAATGGTCAAAATGTTTGAGCAGTTACTTAAAAACAAGGACATGGAGGTAAAGTTTATCGGTTTTGATATTAAAGAAATCGCTGACGTAAGGAAAATTGATACATGCTACTATGCGAAAATCAAATATATTTCCGCAATGACGTTAAAGATGAAAATCAGCGATACGGAAACTGCGGATGAAAAATCAACACGGCTTTCTATGACGAAGGAAGCATTTGCCAATACATTTGGCTCTGACAATGTCAAGTTGGATGAACTGACAGAAACATTTACAATCAATCCAATCAAAAATTCCTGGGCTATTTCGAAGGACGGAAAAACTGCATGGAAATTCGTAAACATAGAACCAAAGCAGAGGTTGATAATGGAAAAAGTTCTTCCCAAGGTTCTTATCGAGGAATCCATTAATTAAAGGCCGAGTCTCGCTTAGCACATGTCAAAACGAATATACTTTATTAGTGGCCTTGGGGCAGATAAAAGGGTATTTAAGAACCTGACTTTCCCGGCAGACTATAAGCTAATCTATATGGATTGGATAAAACCGCTACCAAATGAGTCTTTGGAACACTATGCTGACAGGCTTTCTGAAGCCATTGATACTTCTACCCCATTCTATTTAGTTGGCTTGTCATTTGGAGGCATGTTATCTACGGAGATTGCCAGGAAACTACATCCAGTTCATACTTATATCATCTCAAGCATCTCAACTTACACACAACTACCCTGGTATTACCGGTTTGCCGGAACATTAAAACTACACCAAATATTATCTGTAGGCTTAGCTAAACGCACAAGTGCTATAATGTATCGGCTTTTTGGATTAAAGACACAGTCAGAAAAGCAATTGCTCGATCAGATAGTTGCAGATACCGACCCTGTCTTTCTAAAATGGGCGTTGGGTTGTATTCTTGGATGGAGGAATGTAGTGAGACCTGATCATCTTACACACATTCACGGAACATCCGACAAGATATTACCTATTAAATATACGCAACCAGATGTGGCATTGAATGGAGGTGGCCACCTGATGGTTTATACACATGCCAAGGAGATTAGTAAATTGTTGTGTAAATAGAATAAAGATGTAGATTATAGTGATCTTTTTACAGCATTTTCAAGCTCGGCCATAAATTCATCAGCATCTTTCTTGGACCTGATTACCGCAGCTAGACTATCCTGACGATTGGTTGTTGAACGAGTGGGCGCAACATGTCCTTTATGACTGCTGGCCATTTCTTTATACTCATCGATTTTATGTTGAATTCTTTGATAATACAAATATAATTAAAGTATTGTGCAGTAACAAAGCCAATTATTTTAGCCTGAACATATAATAACGATAAAGGTCATGCCTGCTTCTTGTATAGTCAAATGGTTCCGCTCTGGGTCGCTTGATGTAATAGCCATGTTAGTCCTGCTCAATAAATAATATGGATAGTTTCCTTAATCCCATTATTTCTCTATTGGAAGTCACAAATTGTGACTTCCAATTTTTCAATAGTAGTCTTCCGACCATTAAGCAAAATAAAACGGTCACTTATAATTGACTAACTTTTCGTATACTTGTAAAAATTTTTCAGTCATGTTATTCTTCAATCATATCCGCCAAAACCTAAATAGCCCGTCTTGTCGGCTAATGGGCCTGGGTATGAAGTAGTGCCTCCGGCACAATCCTCAGGTTCAGTCCCTATACAATTCATTTTTATTAATCATTTTGCAAGGCAATGGGCCTTGAAAAAACAATATAGATCCTTATGGACATTTTATACACTGCAGAAGAAAAATACTTACAGGCCATAGACGAACTAAATTATGGAGAGTTGCCAAAGGCACTTCATTTATTCAACGAGATTATCAACTCGGATCCAGGCTACGCCAGAGCATATTATCAGTTGGGCTACCTTTATTATTATCAATTTAAAGATTACCAGGCAGCAGGTTATTATTTTAAGAAATGTATAGAACTGGAAGCAGCATTTCCAGAAGTATACGAGCACTACCTTAAGCTGCTGATCACCTTAAAGATGCATAAATCAGTTACTCAGGTTGCCGAAAGCGCACTGGAGGTTCCCGGCGTATGCAAGGCAAATATTTACGAAAGCCTTGGTTTATATGCCGAGGAGCTTCAAAATTTTGATTTAGCGAGAGCACAATACACATTGGCATCAATTGCAACCTCCTGCCAAGCCGATCATACAACCTACGAAGAACACCTCAAACGCGTTACACATAAATTGAGCGTAAACGATCGTGTGCGATATACTTACCAAGGATAATTGTCTTGAACATTCTTTTCATCTGTAGTCGTAATAAATGGCGTAGCCTAACAGCCGAACATCTATTTAAAGAAAGTACGCTCCATAATGTACGATCTGCGGGCACTGCTGCAAGTGCCCGCATTAAAGTTTCTGAAAAACTCATCGAGTGGGCAGATCTTATTTTCGTTATGGAAAAACGTCACCGCGATCAATTAAGAGAACGCTCTCCCATCTTAATATCAAATAAAGATCTCGTGGTATTAAACATCCCGGATGAATATCAATATATGGATGAAGAACTGATCGAGATAATTATTTCGTCGGTAGCACCGTACATTAGTTTTGAGTGATTAAAATGCGTGAAAAGGATGGCCACTCCCGACTCATAATAAGCATACATTAATGAGAATGTCTTAATATTTTGAACCGGTCACAGTTTGTGATCAGTTTCATTTTCCATGAATTTAGTATGGAAATTAATTCCGACTGTTATTCCATTTTACCTCTTTTCTTGGGATGAAAAAGCCTTTGATGCAATTCGGATTCCTGATACAGAGCTGAATATGGTTTTTATCTCTAAATCCAGCTCCAGGATAAAGCTCATCCCCCTCTACGAAAACGCCACGAGCAGAATCGAAATTTTCAAGATTATTACTAATTCTCATAACGTGAAGATTCTCAATTTGCAAACATGCTTCGATTCTTATATGAGTATTTCACCCATTCTAAATATTGTTTATCAAGTAAATCAAGGCAATATTGCAAGTCAATTACTGCACCAAGTACAGCAGGACTTGTATATTTCTTTTTACCTGGTGGATTTGACGCAAAATCCAATGCCCGATCAAAATTGTTCTCCCAAAAATAGAATCCCTTTCCAAGCCAGTCATGAGCATTCTCACTTGGCCTCATTGAGGAGTTTCCTGAAACAATATCATTCCGAACTGATTCTTCACAACCGTGAAAACCAATTACCAAACCTGGCTTTAATGAATACATAACTCCGCTAATCTGGGGAGGTGGTAGCTGATTTAGAATCTTTAGGGATGAGTATATTATATATACCCAGTTGGACTAATAAAGATTTGGCCGCTTCCTTGGAAGAAGCAACTTCTTTGCGCTGTTTAGCCAGCGCATTGAGCATGTCTTTATTTTCTTTTATTTTCATTTCCATGTAACCTCTACGCCTCAACTCATATAGAAAATTTGAATCAATCCTTTGTTTTTATATCTTGTACAAAAACCTTCTGCATTACCAGAGGACCTATAAATCACAAAACATCCAGATGAAAAGATTTTTACCAGTACTATTCATTATTTCAATTTGTCTGTTTGGATGTAAGAAACCCCGCCGGCTGCAAGAAATAGATATAAATTCAATCATTGACAGGATTGAATTAACCTCCAGCAAGACCGAACTAAATGGCAATAATAAGGATGAGGCAATTCTAAAAGTAGTTGTGACTAATGCCTCTGGAAAAATTTTAAATGAGGATTTTAGGATCACGCTAAATGGTGTTCCATTTGAAGGAAATACATTTAAGACAGCTATTCCTGGTGATTATATATTTCAAGCATCGGTTGGAAAATTTATCAGCAACATATTGACGATAAAGGCGAGCGAAAATCTAGATGGTAAACCACATAAACTAGTATTAAATTCTAATAGATCAGTTTTGGAGACTGGTGCTCACATACGGGCGGACAACATTTCAGAGGCGATGTTTTCAATAAAAGTAACTGATATTAACAATGCATTAGTAAATCACGATTATGAGCTTACTTTGGACGGAAAGCCATTTACTGGGAACAGGTTTAAAACAGACAAGCAAGGAGAATACACCTTTCGGGCATCGATAGGTCCTCTGCGAAGTAATCTCTATAAAATTACTGCCGATGATCTGATCGAAAGATATGTTACTATACTTTCTTCAAAGATCAAAGATATCTCCCAAACTGGCTCCTTATTAGTTGAGGTTAAGTGCCAAAACATATCTAACAAAAAGGTGTTAGGTACCGTTTTTAACATTACGATCTACAATACTCATAATGAGATTATAAAAAATCACTACGGTTTTTCATCCACTCCTGCAGAAATTTTTGGCCCAAATGCTCCAAATGAAATTATAACAAAAGAATGGCATTTTGGTAATTTTCCTAATGCCGCCTATATAATAGTAACTCTAAACACAGTCATCCTCGAAGATCGAACCCAAATTAGTGCAGATTAAACATTCAAGTTTCAGAACACAAACCCTTCAATTGATCTTAGTTACCATGAAACGATTGAGTTCTACAGGTACTTGATTTGCAACTACATCATGAATTGTTATAATAGATTTTTTCTTTATCTTTAAGCTATATAAATGAGCTTATGAGCATACTTGCAGAAATCCTCTTCGCAATTTTCCAATTCCTGCCAATTTGGGACAAGTCTGACCGGACTAACTCTAGTAAATTTGCCGCAATCGCCCTATTAACTATTGTATTGGTCGTTATCATCCTAATCTGCAAGTACAATCCTGAATCCCAGCACCAAATTAATAGTGTGTATTCTTCTTCTTCAATCTAATACCTTACTTGAGGGCATTGGCATTATTAACTGCCAAGAAGTCGCGTAGACATTGTTGCCACTTACTCAGGAATTCACTTTCATTTTCCAGTATCATGGGAAAGGTTTTATGAAAATTTAGCAAGCGATTGATAAATTTAGCATCCCCGCTGGCTGCGACCGCAAAAAAAGGCTTTATAAGCCGGAACTGCTCGTCCTTATTACCGCTAACTTGAACCTGCTGAAATCGAGTTTCCAGTTCATCTATCGCCTCTTTGGTAACTTTGAACGAATTGCAAACAACTTTCTTGTTTCCCACGTGTAGCATTGTCCTTTAAAAACCTTCTCATCTCCGCAAAACGCATTGATGATTTGAACGCCCACATTAACGGCAGTTGCACTTCTTAATACTGAGCTTAGCATTAGTATGCCGTGTTCTGAAAATGCCGTGATCAAATATTTATTATGTGTACCTCTTTTCTTTAAGGACGCAATTTGCGACCTTAAAGAATCCTGCTCTGATGTAAGACAACTAGCTTTACCAATTGAACATAATTCTTAAATTAGCCTGATGGATGCAAACCACGTGGCCATGCTAAGGAATGCCATAACTCGCGATACAAAGTTCAGGTAGCTATTTGCAATTGCTACCTGAATTTATTTCTTTCTTAACATTGTAATGGTTGAATCGATTACACCATCTACTTTACTATTAAATTCATTATTATAAAAATAATCGAAGAGTATTTGTATATCTTTATTTGCGATAACCACGCTTTTATGGTTACTATAGTCTTTAATAAAAGGAGTATCACACCTTCTTCTAGAAAACTTCATACCATATGCTGCATTCCAATGCCTTTTGAGCAACTGATTATCCAAATCCTGATGCTCCTTTTTTAGATCCACCCGAAAGTTATAAAGATCTTTGGCATTCTGAATCCAATTCACATTAGTTGACATTGGCTCTCCCTTAGAATTAGCCCATGTGTAATTGAAATCAATCCTTATTCCAACAGCTATTGTACTATCCGAGTTGATTAATACATGTTGAAACGCATATTTCCGACCATTTTTACAATCCCAAATCCCATAATTACAATCTTTCATCATAATTGTTGAAAAGTTTTTAGGCATATTAAACTCCAGTTTATTTGTGTCAAGAATATAAGACCAAATTTTTCGATATTTCTCTTCAGTTGGACGCTCCTGCGATCTGACGTTGCTAAAATATAGTAATATCATGAATATGCTAAAAAGTGCTTTTTTCATCTTGACACAGTTAAAGTGAATTAATATCGATTTTTAAACTCCAATCTATTGCGTATGCATTGGTGTAATACTTCAGACAAAGAACAGTTAGATAATGATTATTCATAGAAGAAGCGTTAATTTGATTGAATACTAATTTACCATTAAAAAGAAACACTGGTGCTACAATTCGTAGATTTAGATTTTATAATTAGCGAACATGTTAGATGATAGGTTTCTAGATAAAAGTAAAATAAATAACTATGAGTGGATTGTTGATTTCATATTAAATGGCGATAAAGTTAATAATCGTTTAGCAATTGAACACATCGGTGATATTCTTTTTTACCTGAATAAAAATGATAAAGAGAGGGATATGCAAGATCCTGAACTGAAACGTGCTGCGTTCACAGTTATCCAAGCCTTATTAGATACTAACGCAGTGGAACTCGATTGGGAGCACGGATGGGCCATGTCAAAATATAATTCGCCGCCTAGAACAGACGAAGAGATTTTTGAAATATTAGACAAGTTCTGGTACAAAGATGATGGTTTTGGCCTTGATAAAAACTATCTATTATTTTTCAAGCGAAAAAAGGGCTAGTATAATATTCATTCGGAACAACAAACCGATATTTATGACAAGTAAAAAAAAATCTTATCAAACTTTTGATCAGAATCATACTCTAACATCGACTGCTTTCGCTCCACATTCTCCAATCTCCAAGACTTCAGCATTGTCTTTCAGAAATTTTCGCATCGCCACAAATGCACGCATTATTTGAACCGACATTACGACAGCCTTATCGCTTTTAAGAACCGATGCCAGCATAGCCAACCCTTGTTCAGAAAACACATTACTCAAGTACTTTGTATGAGACCCTCTTTTATTACTTGCGTTAATAACTTGCGGCTTTAAATCCTTTGCATCGTTTAAGGTCACAATTTGTGACCTTAAAAACTCCTGCTCCTTTGAATTAAATCGTTTATTTTCATTGTTTAAAGTTTTATTTAATTAGAAATTGCCACTGTTCCAACCCTTACATACGAGTTATTTCTATCAACCTGTAGTTCAACCAATGTTGTTGTATTCTCAAAGAAAAAAGTTTGTAAATCCTCTTGTGTATCGGAGTCATAAATCACGACGTTTTCCAGTTTATCAATATCATAGCTGATTCCTTTACATACATTAGGAACAAATACTTTCATGCTAATCACATAACCATTCACTAAGCTGGGATCACCGTTCAATACTGATAGAAATGAATTAAGAGCAAAATGGTCAACCAATAATCTCCGGTAACTTTTATCTATGGAATTTTGGTGTACCTCCTCAGTAATAATTGCATTGATCCTGCTACTGTATTCGTCTTCCAGATATGTCATATGGTCATTTATAATGACTACTCCATCTGTCTTGCTTTTCTTGAAGACATAAAATTCAAGTGAGAAATCATCTACTGACAATCCATAGTCATCCACCACGTGAAATATAAATTGTTGGTATTTATTCTTGTTATTTGTGTTATATGAATTGGAGCTGATCGAGTCAAGGTCGGTCTTCAAAGCCTTAAAAACCTCAACATCATCAGCTAGGCCAGTCAATATTAATCGGCTCAGATTTGAATCAGTAGTGGCTTGTTCTACAATTGTACCATGATCATGATTGGGAAGAATCCCGAATGCAAGGTCACAAACACTTTTTTTGCCCGACCACCTATGCGGAGTGTACGTTTCCGTTCCTACAGGTTTTACAAATTCTAGCGTCAGTTTGACCGCATTCAGGTTAGTTCCGGAAATCACTACTGTGCCATCAGTTCCTGGCTTGTTCACCCATCCTCTCAGACCTTCATAATCCTTCATCCCAACCAATATGGTAACTTTTATTTGCTCACAATTAAAATATGGATTGCTAATTAGCAGATCTTTATGAGCCAGGCTCCACTGAAATGCGCTGGCCAGTTCTAGTCCATCAAGGATTTTCCTTCCAACTTCGAGGAAATCTCCAATCTTCCATCTCCCTTTTACTAAGCTTCCTAGAAAGGATTTTCCACGATGCGCTAGCGGAGAACCAAAATTAGCTGGAGCCAACATTACAATATTTGTTATGGGGCATTTATCTATTCTTCCTCTATGGTAGTAATACTGCCAAATCCAATATCTCACCACCAGTCCTCCCGTCGAATGTACTATTATCTTAAGCTTATAGTCAGAACTACCGTCTTGATTAATGAGATTACCTTTAATCAGCTCATCGTTTAACCCATCTGCTACGTCATTGAAAGACAAACTGTCTTCTCTTGATTGATAATCGGCATAATAAATTGTGTCGATTTGCCCACGCTGCTGGTCAACCAGCCATTGCTTTAAAGCAATAAAAGATTCAGAGCAATCGCTGTATCCATGAATTATAATTATCCTTTCATTCATAATTAAATAGCCAAAAATATCATTACCTATTTACCAATCGCTGTTGAACCATTTCTACAATCGATTAAGCCAAGTATAAAAATCATCGTAGATCATTTTAGGATTGTCCCTGTTGAAACTTTCACAAAGTAGTTCTTGATCAGTTTTAATTTCTTCCATATCAAATATCAACTGATCACGTTTCAACAATAATGCATAAAAGGCTTGCAAACGACCGGTTTCCTGCATATACATTACAAAATACCTCGAAAGAGCATTTTTGTATTGAGTCAAATAATTTTGCAAAAAAACGTCCAATATTGGTCCAAGTTCATTCTTATGTTCAGCATAAAGCTGCCTTAAGTGACCAACTCTTGAAGATCCCCTGATGATGTAGTTAGTAAATCTGAACTTCATGCTGTCTCTCTGCGCAGAAGTAAAAACATAATTCGCATCGGTTACCATTGAGTCAACAGGAAAATTAATAAATTTTTCTTTTAAGATGGGACCTCTCCAATTCCCGATTCCCTTCAATGTATCACCTGAAAATCGAGATTCTTCGTACAATGAGGCCAGACCTTCTTCAAACCAGGGAGGTATAAAACTGAAGGTCGATCTCATTAACAAGTGGACCAATTCATGTTTAAGCGTCCCGATCATATCAGAAGCCGCGATCCATGCAATAATTGTATTGTCTTCAGGGCTTGAATATCCAAGGGGTTCAAATGTAATTTTGCTTTTGTAGTAACGACTTATAAAAGGACGCACAGCATTGTAATCCTTAATCAAGTTTACAATAATATAATCCTGTGGCACACTCATTTTGAACAGGCGTTGATAATAGGCCAATACTTCTTCGAGATTTTTACTGACCGTCTTGAGATTTAGCTCTGTAGATCTATCTGCTATGACTATGAAATTTTCTGATTTAATGTGTGTCGCATTATTTCCAAATCTTTCTAGTCTTTTTTTCACTGCTCCTTCATCGTTCTTTGATACCCTTTCATTTATTCGTGATATTTTAGAATCATTGTCAATACTTTGGACTTCAGCTATCTCACGGTCCTTATTGGCGTAGATTTCAGAAAAAAGACTAACACTCATATCCTTAAATATCCCTTCATTTTCTAAGCTTTCACTAATCAGCATGAATGTTTTGAATTGTCCTCTAATGCCGCCGCGTTGAGCCTGCGCACTTTGCCTAGAATTTGAATTATTAGCTAAAAGGTTGAGTTCAACGTCTCCTGTTTCACAAACTTTATCAAAACCTCTTTTCATTACTTGTTGTTCAACAGGATCCATGGCTCTGTAGTAACTTTCAACGATAGATTTAACTTTCTTACAGGTTTTAACACGGTCGCTGCTTGTTAAACATATACTCGAAAGGATCATGTAATCTAAAGCGGGGATACCCTTTCCATTAAGGGTATTGCGGTAAGCTTTACCGAGCACGATGACTTCTTTATATTTCTTTTCAGACCATTTCGACCTTATTACTTGAAATTTAGATTGCGCAAAAGCATGAGCAGGAGTCATCATGAAAATATAAATGCAAATAAGTTTTGCTAAATTTTTCATACTTATTTTAGACTGTTAATTATAGAATCGACAGCCGCCTTTTTAGCAGAGTCGATATAATAGGCCTGAGTTAACCTTTGATTTTCAATCAAATCATGTTGATTTTGGTCATCTGAACTACTGTGGATATATGTTGGAGCATCAGTTACGTCAATCGTTGATTTACTTGAAATTGAAAAGCAAATTAAAATAACTCCAAGAATAGATAATATTATTCCAGGAGATCCTGAAAGGATTTTCAAAGAAATTTTATCACTCCCAGCACACATATCCGTAGGTGTTTCCGAAAATTTACCCAGTATGAATATAGCACCAATAAATGCAAGTGTAATTCCAGTTAAGAATGACAAATTTAGCGTAAGCATTCTGCTTCTGACAAGCAACTGAGCATGATAATATCGATTGCTTAACGTAAATTTCTCTAGCGCATACAAATCATTCCATTTGGTTATTCGTTCAGGCAATTTTATTTTATCACTTTTTTCTGCAAATGTAGGTGGCTTGGCGAGTGCTTTCTGGATTTCGTTAGTTTCCACAAAGAAAAATAGCATGAATATTATAGCTAGAATGCCAATGCCACTAATAAAAAAAGGTAATAATAATTTTTGCCAAGATGTGTTCATTAAATGAAAATTAAGGTTTAAATGCAAAACATTTCTTAATAATACACTAAAGTTATACTTTTATTTTAGTAATTTATAAAATCTAATTATATTTTTAAGGAGGTTTAGGAGCATACCGAAAAATTTAGTGAGCTAACTATAAAATTATATTCAAATCATTCCCTAAACCAAATCATCGCATTGTTATGTGCAAAGCATTCAAATGATGCAGCTTTAGGAGAAAAAGGCGTATTGCGGATATTACCTTAAATAATCAATTCTGGATCATTCTTTTACATTGCAAATTTAAAAACCTTTATGTTAAGTTATAAAATCATAAATAAATATTTCTTTGTGATAAATAAAACAGTATATTAGTATATTACTTTTATGTTGTTGTGCTAATGCAATGACTTCGTAATGAAATTTTATTAATCTCTCATCGCCCATGTCTTTCTATTATCGTTCGCTTTTGAATATTTATACTAGGATAATATTTTCTATAATATCTTTGCTGATAATAATCTCCTTGGGATGCAGGCGCGAAGATCCATGCCAGTTTGTAGATCCGGAAAGTGCCTACGATTCATTCATAATACTAGAATTTTTCAGCAAGGAAACGGGAAAGCCATTATTAGTCGATACCAGCAAAGTCTACTCACTGGATAACATAAAACTATTTGATGATAAGGAAAACCCATTGACGTATTTTGTGGATGATTACTCAGATGCTTCGTCTAATTATCTCCAATATCATACAATAGCAATCCGGATTCATCGAGGCAATGAAATCATGCCCATGAATCAAGATCTGACAAAGAGGTTCTTTCTTGACTTGGATAAACAGAGGGATACAATTGATTGTTCTTACAAGCGGATTGCAAGCATATGTAATGGCAGTACGCTTGAGTATTTGAAAGTTAACTATAATGGAAAGCCTGCAGCTGAGGAATACAATAGCGTCATAGCTAAAATCAGAATAGAAAAATAAATATATCATGAAATTTTCGCTCGCATCATTAGCAATCGTATTGCTTATACTAACTGGTTATTTAAGAAGAGATAATTCAACCTTTCTGAAATCAAACAAGATGTTCTCCGATACTTTAACTTGCGGAAATTTAGATAGAGATTCATTAGAATTTATAAATCTCCCATACTACGACAACAATGAATACTTAGAGGAGTTCCTTGACAGCATAAATTATCCATCTGACAATGATAACTTACGTTTTGCATACCATCCAACCTTGGTTTGGATCCCTGTAAAATTCCATATCATTAGATATAGTAACGGTGTAGGAGTTATTGATACTAATCGGGTAAGAACACTAATAGATAATTTGAATACAACTTTTCGGGTCAATAATACATACATTCAATTCTATCAATCCTGCGGTGTCGAATATATTGACAACTCCGATTATATGACCTTCTCAAATAGTGAATTTTTGACATTGGCAGCCAATTATTTCCAGCCGGGGAAGATGAATGTTTTTTTAACAAAAGAAACTGAAGGGGTAAGGGGATTTTCAACTAGAATGAACACTTCAGGGGCAGTTACGATAGGTGAAAATGCCGCAGAAAGTTCCGCAGCATCGAGTATTTTTTCACATGAGGTAGGTCATTTCTTAGGTTTAGATCACACTGATCAATATAGTGATCGTAGTCGATGCTTGAAGGAACCCATCGACAGAACTAGAACCTATAACTTAATTTCATTTTGTAAACCATTTGGAAGCAGAGTCATGTGTGAATCTACGGGTGACGGTTTAAAGGATACTCCTGCAGACCCTGGATTAGAGGACAACGAAAGTTGTTCCTACATTTTGGGGAACTACGATTTTTTTGGGGATTCTTACGCTAACCCTCCATCAGGAAGTGAGTCACCATCACCTGCTAACTTGATGTCCACAAACAAATATGCGTATTGCAGAACTGAATTTACAAGGCGACAAGTTGCGGTTATGTTAGTAAACGCAATGTATGGGGGACCAACTCAGTGGAAGGATCCAATTTCCATGTTTGATGATTATGAGCCGGATAACAGATTAGATGACGCAGACACGATACCTTATTGCGGAAGTCAGAGTCGAAATTTTCATGCTCAATATGGACTCAGTCCAGCTCAATCTTGCGATGACGATTGGGTTGAATATGTAGCAACACAGTCCGGAAACGTAGATATTTTTACTAATGGAATAGTTGGTAAGCCATCAGTAAATACAATCTTAAATGTATATAATACGAGTAATACCTTAATCGCAACTAATGACGATAAGTCCGGTACATCGATCTATTCGAAGGTTACTATTAATGCTACTCTCGGTGCCACTTACCTAATTAAAGTAACCAATAAATACCCAACAACCATAGGTTATTACCAGTTAGGAGTTGGAAGTGATTTAAATGGGCCGACAGTTTCTGGCAACGCATACCTTTGTAATATAGAAAATTATTCAATGAGTTCGCTTCCATCTGGCGCATCTGTATCCTGGTCTATTTCACCTTCGTGGGCTGCTTCGCTGACGACTAGTGGCAATGTTGCAACACTTACCAAAACAACACTTCAAGTATTCACTTTAACTGGAGTAATTACATCATCCTGTGGCAGTTCATCCCCTATTAATAAAACGATTACGTCTGCTAATTCCTTAGCGGTAGTCGAAGGCACTTATAATACTCCATCGGGATACGTACCTTTAGTACCAAGTGTAAAATTTAGCTTCCTAGCGAATGATGCATGCATGTCTACTCAAACAAATATGGTTGTGCCCTTTGGGTCAACGATTACTTGGAGCGGCCCAGCTAATACCTGGGATCTTAATTGGGTTCAGTCAATTAATGATGTTACCATATATTTCACAGCTCTTAATCAAGAAATTTCCTTATCGGCAACCATTACAGGGCCTTGTGGATCTAAAGGAACTAATTTTAGATTTAAATGCACCACTACCAGTCATTGTGGGATTACACCTTTGAGAATGGCAATGAGTTCCGGTGAGGATAAGGCTGTAGTTATTTATCCTAATCCAGCATCGAACGAATTAATAGTTCACTTTCCAGAAAGTCTTGATCAGCGAACGGATATGGAGACCTTAAGTAGAAAAATGGCACTTTCCAAATTTGACTATAAACTATTTAACAATAATGGCAAACTGATAAAATCAGAAAATAACATTTCAACTTCTAAAAAATTGTCAATAAATGTTGGGGACATACCGAATGGGCAATACTTTATGCACGTTATTCAAGGAAAGAATGTATTAAAAAAGCAGATAATTGTAAATCATTAAGAAGATCTCAAAAAAAACAAAAAACAACCTCAAACTGTTTTGGCCATTTTTGGCTTTTTTTAATTCTGTCTTCAAACTGTATATACGGATAAATTGATCATTCCATTTCGGGCAAACTGACCACCCACTTAGCAGCCATGCGTAATAGCTATTGCTGTTGCAGCCTGGCCAAATGGCCCCGACCGTCAAGAGCTTTTTTATACAGAAATGCTACTTTTTACGATTGCAGATATCTTGGTATTCAAAGAGATTACCGAATCAAGCAAATTAAAAATATAGATACCCTTTTACGCCTTAAGCCATGAAGATAGTAGCCTGGAATTATAATGGCGCCCTTAGAAACAAATTTGAATTTCTCCGTGAACTTCAGGCTGATATCTATATCATTCAGGATTCGCTATCATCGAATTTTAGCTCATTTTCAATTTCCTCAATAGTTGGCAAACTGCTTTTAAGGTTGTCTGGTAAAATCTCGGTAAATTGAAATTCACTTACCCCTATCGGTTTATTAATGTCTCTCAATGCATACTCCACACCGATATTATTCTTATCCCTACATAACAACATACCTAGAGTAGGTTTATCATCCTCTTTTTTTAGCAGATCGTCTACTGCAGATAAATAAAAGTTTAGCTTGCCAGCGTATTCAGGCACAAATTTAGTGTTCTTGAGTTCAATCACCACATATGATTTTAGAGGAATATTATAAAACAATAAATCTAGATAATAATCCTCTCCAGCAATTTCAAGGTGATATTGCTGCCCAACAAACGCAAATCCTTTTCCCAGCTCTAGCATAAATTTTGTGATATGCGTCACAAGCTGCTTTTCGATATCCCTTTCTTTTGCCTCAGTCGTTAAGGCTACAAAATCAAAAACGTAAGGATCTTTTAAAGTTTGTATCGCCAAATCTGAATAAACATCCGGCAGGGTATGTTTGAAGTTGGTAATTGATCTTCCTTTTCTTTTATACAAGTTGGATTTTATTTGTAAGGCAAGTACATCTCTACTCCAATTGTTCTCCAAGGTTTGACTTATATAAAACTTAGCTTCATTTAAATTAATAGACTTACTAAATATCAGTATGTTATGCCCCCATGGCAACAAACTTAATTGTGTCATCAATTGGGCAACAGTCTGTTGCCCAATTGATGAATAGAACTGATAAAAACTTCTAATATATTTCAAATTTCTAACAGAAAATCCTGTGGAATCTGGGAATTCCTTTCTAAGATCGAGACTAAGATTTTGCAAAACTTGATCCCCCCACTGAGCTGAGTTTTGTATTTTCTTACAAAAACTGTATCCGAGCTGTATTGCACCAATGAGATTTTTTGTCAATATTTATAACTAGATATAGAAGTACCAAATGACGCATACAGTTACGATCACAGAACACGACCACATTACTTTTCAATTATATGACGCATCCACCAATGACCTGAAAATAAGCAACCGGAGGAAAAGCTGGTTTTATTTGATATTGTTTGGCGTTTTGATGATGCTAGTCGGTAAAATTTCCGAAAGCAATTTCCTGATTTATTACGGTGTATTTTTCTCCGTACTGGCCATAGTCTTTGGCAATATCTATCTTAGATGGCGGCATAAACGCCACTATACTTCACATACAAAAAATTACCGGAAAGGTGTGGGTAACGAAACTGTGCATCTTGAAATTGTAGGTGACGTAATAAAAATGAACAACAGAACCGGAGACAGTAATCTTAAAATCTCTGAGTTTCAGGTGGTCGAGGAAATAGGCAGCCACTACTTTATGAAAATAAGCACTGGATACACATTAATTGTTCCTAAAACTAATGCCGTCTTAAATCAAGAAATAGTAGACATAGTTAAAATTTATAATATACGGCATGTGAAAAATTTAGAATGGAAATGGAAGTAAAAAGGAAAACGGCGGAGACAAATCTCATACTTCTCATCGTTGATTTAGGGTCACACACCGAATCTTGTATAGCTTTGCCTATTGAATTAAATGCTCACTTATCTATATTGCCTTTTTATTACCTAGGTTAGCAAAATAGCCAATTCATTAGTTTACATGATGTGAAAATGCAGCATAATATGTATCTAGGAAAACGATTTGGAGCTTATTATCTAAGGGAATCGCTGGCCATATGTTGAACAAATCACGTGTATAGTCCCACTCTGTTTTATCCGAATTATCACTTGATAGCCTTTTAAAAAGCATAGGAAGCATTAATATTTTGTTTTCATTGCCTTTAAATACGTAATCTAGTTTCTTCATAGCTTCTTCAAGGTTCGCACCATCTCTCATGATACTAAACAATGCAGTCGGCATTTTTTCTCTGGTGTACAGAGCTTCAACTTTTCCATTTGAGCCGATCTTAACTCCGAATAAAACGAACACATGAAATTTCTGCGAAGCTTTTTTCATTTTATTTGTATCAAATTGCGATGCAAAAGAACTTGCTAAAATCTTGGAAAGACTAGGAACTTTTTCAGGTTTTTTAAGTTCAATTTTTACAGAATCAACATCGTCAGACGAAAATACTATCTGTGATTTGACGAACTGCAAATTTACAAATGAGAAAAACAAGATCATAACCGCTCTTATCATATTAATACCGTTTTTATAATCACAACAACTCAGATAAAAGTATAAACGTTAAGTATCACGCAAAGATCAGGGGCAAACTTAAAACAATTTCATTTATTTTTTTAGGATAATCTTAATAAACCGCGTAGCAGTCGCTTGATACTGTTTTTATTTTTGGATGTGTTATTGACATTTAACTTTTCCAGGAGAACGAGATCAAAATACGATAGACCAGCTGGAGATGTTCCTCCGATAATATGTAAAACAATTTTCTTCCATAATGCAGCTTTCCACTCAGGATGATCTTCATAGTCTGTGCTGTTTGCTCTGGTAGTATTCGATCACTTTATTCAAGAACACCTCCCCTTTAATGCGCAATTCTCCTATTTCCTGATGATAGCGTTCGGTGCGCCGTTCTACTTCTTTGTGGTAAGCCATATTACCATCTCGGGGATCACGGATCACCAGGTTCTGCTTTACCGTGTTGACCTCATAATTATTCATTTGCTTTTTCTGATAGCTCTCCAAAAATTCTTCAGGTGTATACCACAATCGGTTATCTTTGTTAAATAACCACAGGCGTTTGGCAAAAGCATCTTTCACGATTGGCCACAGGACTTTAAAATCGCCAGGCATGCGGTCGTGCTGGCTAAGCTCTTTAGGTTCTTTATAAACTTTCATGTTCAAATCGCTTTAACTACAATCACATCTTCAATTCTTGTCGTATACCTGCGCGAGAGAAATTCCTGGCGCATCGACCATTTCTTATCAAAGCCCATCGTCCCATGAACAATGGTATTCCTACCCTGCACCTTATTGATATGATCAACCGCAGCCATAGCCAATTGCAATTTATCCTGCTTCTCCACCGTCACCTTTCCAAACAGATCGCTTTGCACCTGGCTTTGCGGGCGCAAGTCGCGCAGCTCCACTCCCACTTTCTGGTACCGGTACCCCTTTACATAGATCCTTCGCAACGCCTTTAGCGCTTCAGTGATCAGCGTACCCGTATCACTTGTTGGCCGCGTCAACTTTACCACAATGTCCTTTGTATACCTGTCCTTCTCCGCTACAAACTGGCTGGTCTGCGCATACACCATAAACCTCGCGCAAACCGATCTCTGCTCTCTCAGCTTCTGCGAGGCATTTGCCACATAGCTGGCCAGTGCTTCCTCCAGTGGAGCAAGCTCCGTAATCATACAATTGAACGACCTGGCGGTAGAAATCCCCTCTTTCAGTGGGCGCTCAAATTCCATAGGGATACAGCGCTCGCCTTTTAGTTCCCTATACGTTCTCCAGCCCTGAATCGTCATCAGTTTCAGCACATAATCTTCCGGCAGGTTTACAAAATCATAAGCAGTATATACGCCAGCTTTGATCAGCTTGATCCCGTATCTTGGGCCTATGCCCCATACATCATCTACCTCCGTATCTTTCAATGCCTGTTCTATCTGCGCAGCAGTTCCCATGTAATACACACCAGTAGTTTTGTGCTGTTTTTTTGCGAGTTTGTTGGCAATCTTAGCAAGCGTCTTTGTCGCACCAATTCCAATACATACAGGCACGCCCGTATATTGCAGGATCTTCCGGCGCAGGTCTATCGCTACTTGTTCCAGGTCATGGTGTTTAAACGTGGCCAGGTCACAAAAGCATTCATCTATAGAATAAATCTCCTGGTCTGGAAAAGTATCTCTTACAATCTGGGTAATCCTCCGCATCATATCCTGGTAAAGCGTATAATTGGACGAACGCCACCAGAGCTTCCCGCTGGTATGTTGCTCCCGCATCATGAAAAACGGCGTTCCCATTCTAATCCCAAGCTGTTCCTTAGCCTCGTTAGAGCGGGAAATTGCACAGCCATCATTATTTGACAACACGCAACCCGCCTTATCCCGCAGCTCAGGCTGGAATACCCGCTCGGCGCTTACATAAAAATTATTGGAATCAATCAATGCCATCATAACTGACTACCGTCTTAGCGCTTGCTCTGCCGCAGGGCTTTCAAAGCCCGCATGTATTGCCTCGGCATATAGTGGAATTAGGGTGTGTGCCGTTCCCCTTTTGTAAAGTGTGATCTCCTTCATAATATCAAATCTAGGTCTGCTACAAATCTAGATAATTTGATATCGCAAATCCAAATTAAATACTAATATTTTTAGTATTTAACTACTCCTTATAATGCTATTTCTCATTTAACACCCCGAAGAACCTCAAAAAGCATAACCACTCCGAACTCGCTTCCTATTTAAATGAGGAGGTGGTCCGGAATTGCTTACATGGTTGGAATCATCTTTTAATATAAGACCCTTAAGAGCTTATACTGCAGCCGAGTTCAGTCTTTTCGAGAATAGCACACTCTATACTGGTATTTCCTAATTTAAATATCAGATCAAACAATAAGCAAATTTCGTTAAGTTTGGCATAACCAACAAAAATTCCGTATGCGCTCGCTTAAATTCCTTACAATACTTGCTATTATTCTCCTTAATTTCGTCGCTGCCCTCGCCCAGCTAAAGTACCAGAAAAACTATAAGAAAACGCTTGAAGAAGCAGCTGCAAAGCAGATCCCGGTGTTCATCACCATAGAATATAAATCTGTTCTTGATCCCCCGGCCGAGTACTTCAGTTCTAATTTTGCCAATTACCGAGTTAAGCACGATAGTCCTGAAGGTAACATGCTCATTAACAAATATGGGTTGGCACGCTTCCCTGTAATATTGTTCGTTAAGCCGGATGGTTCGCTGATTCTAAAGTCTGAGGAAGTTAAAAACAACAAGAATTATTTCCTGTCATATGGTACAGAAGCCATCACTCGATTTAAAGGTAACACGGGCTTGGCTGATTATGACAAGCTTTACCATGAGGGAAATCATATAACTCGGGCATTTCTGAAGGATTACATTGGTTTGCGATATAAGTCTGGAATTTTTACGAATGACAAATTAATAGATCTCTATGTTAATTTGCTACCAGCAGATGTCGGAAATAATTATGAAGAGATATTGTTCATTTACCGGGCCGCGCCGTTACTATTCGGTGAGGCATATTCCTTTACTCAGCAATACCGAACAATAGTAGATAGCCTTTACAAACGGGAGCCCTTGCAGGATCGCATCTGGATCAATACCCGTATGATCAACAATACACTTTCGGAGGCAATCAGAACTAAGGACTACATCCTTTATGATAAAGTCTCTTCGTTCGTCTACAAGACTGTAGCGCCTGACCATGCCAAGATCGAACCGCAACAGTCACTCAATCGTCTTATTTTCTATAAAGGCATAAATGACACAATTGGCTTTTTTCGTCAGGCTCAGGTGTATTATGACCGATATTTTATGTCGATTAGTTTGGACTCCATTAAGCGTGACAAGCAGATTGAACCAACATCAAATTCATCAAACGAACTTGTTTTCATGGAAAGGAAAGGTCATTTATCTGTCGGAAACTATCATGACAAGGATGCAACAAATACGGCCTTTATCTTAAATAATGCAGCCTGGGATTTTTATACCTATGGAACTAAAAATCTTCAGTTTCTATACAAGGCGGTGATGTGGAGCCAAAGATCCATTGATATTGATCCAAAGGCCACACATTATGATACTTTGGCACACCTGCTGTATAGAATAGGGCTCTTCGATGCAGCCTTGTTGTACCAAGAGAAAGCGATCCAGTTGGCAAAAAAAAAGAAAGAATTGTCTAAAGCAGAAATTAATGGTTTCCGAGAAGAGGCAAAAAAAATGAAGTCACGCTCCCTATAATTCCGCGTTTACACCAGAGGATCAGGCTTAAGATCGGTACTTTTCTAGCCATTCTCACTGTCATGAATCCCCACGATTAGTCAAGATCATCTCATAAAAATTATTGGAATCGATTAATGCCATCATAACAGATCACCGTCTTAGCGCTTGCTCAAACCGGTTGATCCTGGCGCCGTTTCTCCTACGCTGATCCAGTACGCTATGCGGTACTACACCCCATATTTCAAAGTGACTCACCTCTGATCGTTCAATCGGCTTAAAATAATTGTTATCCGGCATCAGGTATTCCTTATTTCCCTGTTTAAAATAAGAACGTAAGATGAATTCATTATCTATAATCCCAACTACGATGTCCCCCTGTTGCGGAGTCAGCGATTTATCTACTACAAGCAGATCGTTTGGATAGATTCCGGAACCAGTCATGCACTCTCCGGTTACCCTTGCGAAAAACGTCGCTGCCGGATACTTAGATACATAATCGTTCAAATCAATTCTTGCCTCTTCATAATCAGCAGCAGGGCTTTCAAAGCCCGCATGTATTGCCTCAGCGTATAGTGGAATTAGGGTGTGTGCAGTTCCCCTTTGGTACAGTGTGATCTCCTTCATAATATCAAAACTAGGTTGCTACAAATCTAGATCATTTGATACCGCAATTGCAAATTAAATACTAAAAATATTAGTATTTAATTATTCCTTATAGGACTATTTTACTTAAGCCCTAATCAATCCTCACACATAAGCAGGGAAAAATAATCTCTCCTGATCTAATGCTACTCCCCCAGAAGTACATAGTTTTGCCAGGGCAAAGCCCGACATAACACTATGAAGACAAAAAAACTGGGCAAAACGGGGCAGTACAATCCTAAACAAATAGAAGCAAACAAGCTGAAGCAACTAAAAATTGCTTGCGAAAAAATGGTAGGTAAAGGCTCATTCGATATGTTTTCTGCGCTATGCAAAAACAGAATGACGAGCAACCGCTTACCCGCACTCAAATTGAAGTTAAGCGGTGATCATAATATCGACCCTTCGGAATTTAAAAGGTACAATGACCTTTTTGTCTCCCAGCTCAACAAACTAACGATAACTACACTGACCGGAGAAACCATGACGCTCGGACAATACCTGAGGGAAGCAATGACCCTGGTATGCTATAGCGAAATCGTTCATGAACTAGGTTCAGCAAATACGACTAAAGTAAGGGCAGCGTTCGAAGGATATCAGCGGCTAACATTCACCCAACCGTTACTTGATTTGATGCAATTGATCTATCGTTTCAGCACCTTAATGAGTGATCTATCTGCATCCGTCCTTGAATACGAGTTGAACCCTGTATTTGCGTTTGGCGGGGATTCTGAAAACAACCACATTATCATCCGGCTTATTAAATCACGGGCAATATCCATTAAACTGGATGGTACCAAACGTGAAGTTATACCATTACAATGGCCCAACTATCGGGGCAACGTTACACCTGTAAGCGTTAGTCCAATATCAATTGGTCTGAAACATCCAAAAGAATCTTTACCTGTCTACATCCAACGGCACGCACTGAGGCGGTTGTCAGAAAGAATCGGTATCGTATCAGGCTTGCTCCATCAGGCACTAGTAGATTGCTTTAAGGAGGATAAACAGATCAGAAATTTGACACAGGGCGGCAACAGTCTTGTGGAGTTTAATATCTACGACCAAAAACTCGGGTACCTGGTTTGCCTGGTTCATGAGGAGATGATTGTGATCCGTACCTTTTTGTTTCTGACAAATGACGGTACACCCATCCCTTAAATTCGATACGCTTTCTGGTTTTATCAAATTTAGGGTTGCTGATGACCCGACCTTAAAACAACTTTTTAAGGACGCGGATTGCGAAAGTCTGCTAGATATTAGTACCCTGGAAAAGTTCCTGGAATCAGATGTTACAGCAAAGGATCCTTCTATCCTACTTAGCTATCTTCGGGGTATACCGGGTAACACCGATGACTTGATTCCATCTAAATAGAATCCAGGAGTAAACTAGTCCTCCTTTGTAATTGTAGCGGAATCGCGGGGTACTATGCAGCGGAATATCTGGAACACCATGATACATAGTTCAGGTAGCGATTTGCAATTGCTACCCGAATTTATTTCTTTCTTAACATTGTAATGGTTGAATCGATTACACCATCTACTTTACTATTAAATTCATTATTATAAAAATAATCGAAGAGTATTTGTATATCTTTATTTGCGATAACCACGCTTTTATGGTTACTATAGTCTTTAATAAAAGGAGTATCACACCTTCTTCTAGAAAACTTCATACCATACGCTGCATTCCAGTGCCTTTTAAGCAACTGATTATCCAAATCCTGATACTCCTTTTTTAGATCCACCCGAAATTTATAAAGATCTTCAGCATTCTGAAGCCAATCCACATTAGTTGACATTGCCTCTCCCTTAGAATTAGCCCATGTGTAATTGAAATCAATCCTTATTCCAACAGCTATAGTACTATCCGAGTTGATCAATACATGTTGAAACGCATATTTCTGACCATTTTTACAATCCCAAATTCCATAATTACAATCTTTCATAATAATTGTTGAAAAGTTTTCAGGCATATTAAACTCCAGTTTATTTGTGTCAAGAATATAAGACCAAATTTTTCGATATTTCTCTTCAGTTGGACGCTCTTGCGATCTAACCTCGCTAAAATATAGTAATATCATGAATATGCTAAAAAGTGCTTTTTTCATCTTGACACAGTTAAAGATTAGAGAAGAAGCGTTAATTTGATTGAATATTAGTTTACAATTAAAAAGAAACAAGGTGCTACAATTGATAGATTTAGGTTTTATAATTAGCGAATATGTTTGATGATAGGTTTCTAGATAAAAGTAAGATAAATAACTATGAATGGATTGTTGATTTCATATTAAATGGCGATAAAGTTCATAATCGTTTAGCAATTGAACACATCGGTGATATTCTTTTTTACTTGAATAAGAATGATAAAGAGAGGGATATGCAAGATCCTGAACTGAAACGTGCTGCATTTACAGTTATCAAAGCCTTATTAGATACTAACGCAGTGGAACTCGATTGGGAGCACGGTTGGGCCATGTCGAAATATAATTCGCCACCTAGAACAGACGAAGAGATTTTTGATATATTAGACAAGTTCTGGTATAAAGATGATGGTTTTGGACTCGATAAAAACTATCTATTATTTTTCAAGCGAAAAACGGGTTAATATAATATCGGGATGTTGCTTCAAACGGAATAAACCGTAATACCGCGATAGAATGGATTAAATATTATGAATATAACACCAATCCAAATAATTAAATTCACAGTTTGTTTAATGACAGTTGCTTGTTTAACTATTTCATGCTGTGAGATAGACAAGCGAGCCAACATTGATCATCAGGATACCATTGAACTGCTCAACCTCGCTTTGGGAGGAAAGCAGTTCAATAAATTGTTTCAGGAATCCAGAATTCAAAACAAGTCTGTTTACATTGCTTTGGATTCTACAGACATTAGATGGCCAAAAAAAGCAGGAAACATCCAAATTGAATTGATTGCTGGTTATAATAAGAAACCAGATGTTTTTCAACGTGGTAATGAAAAAAGGTTTGTGATCAATCCGCCAATATTTGAGTTTGTTAATGACTCAGCAAAAGTATCTGTATACGTTTTTAAATTCCATCTAAATAAGGAGTTCAAATTCGCAAAGAGTAAGGATAAGTGGTTGTTAGTGAGCGATAATGAATATCAGTATTAGACATAACAATAGGACTTAGTAGAGGTTCCATCCGCTTAAAATCAGAATCTCTATATTCCATGGACAATCCGAAGTTCCTTCTGCTCACCATCAATATCCAAATTGATATGGATCTCAAAATCCGGGTCACGATAAGGCTTCCAAGACTGGTGTTTTTCGTTTAATCTTCATGATTTGTGCTGTTTGCTCTCGTAATATTCGATCACTTTATTCAAGAACACTTCGCCTTTAAGCCTTAATTCTTCTATTTCCTGCTGATAGCGTTCAGTTCTGCGTTCTACTTCTTTGTGGTAAGCTATATTACCATCTCTAGGATCACGGATCACCAGGTTCTGCTTTAGCGTGTTGACCTCATAATTATTCATTTGCTTTTTCTGATAGCTCTCCAAAAATTCTTCAGGTGTATACCACAATCGGTTATCTTTGTTAAATAACCACAGGCGTTTGGCAAAAGCATCTTTCACGATTGGCCACAGGACTTTAAAGTCGCCTCGCATGCGATCGTGCTGGCTAAGCTCTTTAGGTTCTTTATAAACTTTCATGTTCAAATCGCTTTAACTACAATCACATCTTCAATTCTTGTCGTATACCTGCGCGAGAGAAATTCCTGGCGCATCGACCATTTCTTTTCAAAGCCCATCGCCCCATGAACAATGGTATTCCTGCCCTGCACTTTATTGATATGATCAACCGCAGCCATAGCCAATTGCAATTTATCCTGCTTCTCCACCGTCACCTTTCCAAACAGATCGCTTTGCACCTGGCTTTGCGGGCGCAAGTCGCGCAGCTCCACTCCCACTTTCTGGTACCGGTACCCCTTTACATAGATCCTTCGCAACGCCTTTAGCGCTTCAGTGATCAGCGTACCCGTATCGCTTGTCGGCTGGGATAGCTTCACCACAATGTCGTTTGTATATCTGTCCTTTTCCACTACAAACTGGCTGGTCTGCGCATACACCATAAACCTCGCGCAAACAGATTTCTGCGCTCTCAGCTTCTGCGATGCATTAGCCACATAACAAGCCAACGCCTCCTCTAGTGGAGCCCGTTCCGTAATCATGCAATTGAACGACCTGGCAGTAGAAATCCCCTCTTTCAGCGGGCGCTCAAATTCCATAGGGATGCAGCGTAGGCCTTTCAGCTCCCTATACGTTCTCCTGCCCTGAATGGTCATCAGTTTCAATACATAATCTTCGGGGAGGTTTACAAAATCATAAGCAGTATATACGCCAGCTTTGATCAGCTTGATGCCGTATCTTGGGCCTATGCCCCATACATCGTCTACCTCCGTATCTTTTAGGCCCTGTTCTATTTGAGCAGCAGTTCCCATGTAATACACACCAGTAGTTTTATGCTGTTTCTTGGCCAACTTATTAGCAATCTTAGCAAGCGTCTTTGTCGCACCAATTCCAATACATACAGGCACGCCCGTATATTGCAGGATCTTCCGGCGCAGGTCTATCGCCACTTGTTCCAGATCATGGTGTTTAAACGTAGCCAGGTCACAAAAGCATTCATCTATCGAATAAATCTCCTGGTCGGGAAAAGTATCCCTTACAATCTGTGTGATGCGCCGCATCATATCCTGGTAAAGCGTATAATTGGACGAACGCCACCAGAGCTTTCCGCTGGTATGTTGCTCCCGCATCATGAAAAACGGCGTCCCCATTCTAATCCCTAGCTGTTCCTTAGCCTCATTAGAGCGGGAAATCGCACAGCCATCATTATTTGACAACACGCAACCCGCCTTATCCCGCAGCTCAGGCTGGAATACCCGCTCGGCGCTTACATAAAAATTATTGGAATCAATCAATGCCATCATAACTGACTACCGTCTTAGCGCTTGCTCAAACCGGTTGATCCTGGCGCCGTTTCTTCTGCGCTGATCCAGTACGCTATGCGGTACTACACCCCATATTTCAAAGTGACTCACCTCTGATCGTTCAATCGGCTTAAAATAATTGTTATCCGGCATCAGGTATTCCTTATTCCCCTGTTTAAAATAAGAACGTAAGATGAATTCATTATCTATAATCCCAACTACGATGTCCCCCTGTTGCGGAGTCAGCGATTTATCCACCACCAGCAGGTCGTTCGGATAGATCCCGGAACCAGTCATGCACTCTCCGGTTACCCTGGCAAAAAATGTTGCTGCCGGATATTTAGATACGTAATCGTTTAGGTCAATTCTTGCTTCTTCATAATCAGCCGCAGGGCTTTCAAAGCCCGCATGTATTGCCTCAGCGTATAGTGGAATTAGGGTGTGTGCCGTTCCCCTTTTGTAAAGTGTGATCTCCTTCATAATATCAAAACTAGGTCTGCTACAAATCTAGATCATTTGATACCGCAATTGCAAATTAAATACTAAAAATATTAGTATTTAATTACTCCTTATAAGGGTATATTACCTAAGCCATTTGTCAACAGCTGTCACTACTCCTATTTTGTATAACACTGTACTTAATCAATCCTCACACATAAGCAAGGAAAAAATATCAGGGCTGCTCTGAAAACTGGTAGAGACTTGGGACTAAGATGCAGGATTGTATTGCCAAATTAGGATCACAACTAATAATAACGCTACAAAGAAGCCCAAAGCAACATATTTATTTTGTTTAGATTCCTTATCAGTGCTGTCCTTAGCAACGACTTGAAAAATAACGACAAGTAATTCAAATATTACACCCATATATTTGCATTTAAAGCAAGATAGCGAAAAAACTACTAATTGTTGCATTATTTAAGCAATTGAAAAAAAAGTGATGATTGTCTTAGTATAGTCATTGTTGATCGCAATAAAAGTGATGTAACCATTTTTTCAGAATTAAACTCGTAAATCCCAACTAATACTTCGTAATCATTGATCTTTTTAATGTAACATGCTGTATTTTTAGCCTTAGCGCTGATGAAGTCTATGTCAAAAGATTTCTTATTCTCAGTCAGCCGGTTCTTCTCGACTTTTTCTTCGAAATAATATATTTGGATAGCTGCCTTATCAAGCATGTATATCTCGCCAGACTTGTTATTCGGGTTCAGTATAGAGATTTTCCCAATGCTGAAGGTATTTGTGTTTTTCAATTCTTTGACCTTTTGAGCACCATCGGGAACTTTCATTGATAGCTTTTCGCTTATATTGCTTTTTTCTTGTGCATGAGCTTGCCCCATTAAGATCAAGGACGAAAGCAAAATGATTAGATTGAAATATTTCATGGTGTGGTTATTTTTAGGTTGATGTTACTACATAGTTTTGCCAGGGCAAAGCCCAAGTATCGATGCTAATATCGGGCCTTTGCAATTAAAATGTACAATGACAGACAATTTTTAGCACCAGCAAATGTTGATACCCTGTTAGAGGAACTCAATAACTTTTGTAGTTTTCCAAACCGCATATTTCCAATTGCGAATACACTGTATTCGCAATTGAGTTGGAGCCAATACAAAAACGTAACTTCGAAAACCGAGCGTAGAAGCAAGAGCCGAATGTAATTCATTCTACGTCAACCTTGAAAAACATGACTCCTCATTTAGTGCTTCTGCGCCAGAAGTACATAGTTTTGCCAGGGCAAAGCCCAACATAAAAAAACTATGAAGACTAAAAAGCTGGGCAAAACGGGGCAGTACAGTCCTAAACAAATAGAAGCGAACAAGCTGAAGCAACTAAAAATTGCTTGCGAGAAAATGGTAGGTAAAGGTTCATTCGATATGTTTTCTGCGCTATGCAAAACCAGAATGACGAGCAACCGCTTACCCGCACTCAAATTGAAGTTAAGCAGCGATAATAATATCGACCCTTTGGAATTTAAAAGGTACAATGACCTTTTTGTCTCCCAGCTCAACAAACTAACGATAACTACACTGACCGGAGAAACTATGACGCTCGGACAATACCTGAGGGAAGCAATGACCCTGGTATGCTATAGCGAAATCGTTCATGAACTAGGTTCACCTAATGCGGCTAAAGTAAGGGCAGCGTTCGAAGGCTATCAGCGGCTAATATTTACCCAACCGTTACTGGATTTGATGCAGTTGATCTATCGCCTCAGCACCTTAATGAGTGATTTATCTGTATCCGTTCTTGAATACGACTTCAACCCTGTCTTTGCCTTTGGCGGGGATTCTGACCACAACCACATTGTCATCCGACTTGTTAAATCTCAGGCTATATCCATTAAACTGGATGGCACCAAACGTGAAGTTATGCCATTACAATGGCCCAACTATCGGGGCAACGTTACACCTGTAAGCGTTAGTCCAATATCAATCGGTCTGAAACATCCAAAAGAATCGTTACCTGTCTTCATCCAACGGCACGCACTGAGGCGGTTGTCAGAAAGAATCGGTATCGTATCAGGCTTGCTCCATCAGGCACTAGTGGATTGCTTTAAGGAGGATAAACAGATCCGAAATTTGACACAGGGCGGCAACAGTCTTGTCGAGTTTAATATCTACGACCAAAAACTCGGATACCTGGTTTGCCTGGTTCATGAGGAGATGATTGTGATCCGCACCTTTTTGTTTCTCACCAATGACGGTACTCCCGAAGGGAAAAAATTAGCTGAATTAACCAGGGTGCAGCTTCTTGACAAACAATACCTGGGAATCGATACGCTTTCAGGTTTTATCAAATTTCGGGTTGCGGATGACCCGACCTTAAAACAACTTTTTAAGGACGCGGGCTGCGAAAGTCTGCTTGATCTTAGTACCATTGAAAAGTTTCTGGAATCAGATGTTACAGCAAAGGACCCTTCTATTCTGCTCAGCTATCTTCGCGGTATACCCGGTAACACCGATGACTTGATTCCATCTCAATAGAATTTAATCAGTAAACTAGTCCTCCTTTGTGATCGGCTAATTTAGCTAAACCCCGACCTGCGCCGCCTTAAAATACTTCGCAGTTTCCTCATCTGTGCAATAAACATAACACCCTTTCATACCTCTGGTCATCAGTGTCCTGTAGGTATTCTTAATAATTAAATCCAACAGCTTTGCACCCTCAACCGGATCTTCCTGCAACAGCTTCTTATAACCTCGCACAGAAGAGTCATTCTTAGACCGCTTGTGTGGATTGGTAATTACCTGACCCTCTCTTACTATTAAATCATCACCTATAATAACACCGATGTAATCCACCTCCAGACCCTGACAAGTATGAATGCAACCAACCTCATTGACCGACTCTGGGCTGATGATCCAAAGACTACCGTCAGTGGTCAGATTCCACCTCATGCCGAAGTTAAACTCCGGGATCACGACGTCATTTACTTTCAAGTCCTTCTTACTTTTCCAGTCCCAACAATACCCTGCTACCATGCGGGCTTTATTATTGATCTTATTTTTCTCTATGATGGCGTCTCTCAATTCTACTGGCGAATCAAATAGCTTGAAATCATAGCTGATACCTTCCAATGACTCGTTGGCTGTTTGCCGTAGCTGTAAGGTGTTATCCAGCCAGGCGATATAGCCATCAGAACCACCACATCGAAACTGCGAACTGAGCTCCATCTCCTGCACATTTGCCCCAGCCAGATCCGCCCATTTCCGTATTTCGTTCACCGAACCAATGTCTTTAAGATGAATTCTTTGATCTTCATCCAGGAAAAAAACTGTGGACTGAGAAGCATGGATGATTTCCATCACCTGATTGACCCCCTCATTTCCATATAATCCCGACTTTTCATTCAACCTGTGCGCTTCATCTACTATGAGTGTATCAAATTGGTTAGACCTTCCCGCTATATATGCACCTGAGCCTCCAAACAAATTCGATATCACACTCTTCTTCATCGACTGCGTCAATTTACTTTCGTAAACGGCCCTGGGGGCAGCATTCTTTGAAACATACTTTGCCAGCAATCCCCTATTCGTGAGTTCCACCAATAGATTCACTGCCACTACTGATTTGCCAGTTCCAGGCCCTCCTTTTACTATTAATACTTCCTTTTGATTGATATTCGCCTTTGTTGCTATTTGAAGTGCCGTTTCATAGACAACCTTTTGATCATCTATCATGACGAACTCCGCTTTTCCGCTGAGCATCGCAACCATACTATCAGCCAGCATTTTCGACGGCCGTATCCTCCCCTGATCAATTCTATACATGATCTTCCGATCATCACCATACTTTACGTGTTGCTTTATAAACTCCCGCAGCTTGATCGCCTCCCCTTTCAGAAAGAGCGGAGCTCTATCAATATGATCGCTATAATGAGCATTGGAAATTACATCATCCTGCACGTAGTTATGCAGATATGCACAAGGCCTCAATTGTATCTCATCCTTCTCTACAGTTTCGTTGAAACTTTCCAACAATGCTGCATACGACCATGCCTGATACGAAGGATGTGTGCATTCCCTTACACGTCCCCCAACAAAAGAGTTAACAACAGCATCTTTTGCAGAAAGTGTCGCTTCCGTCCATTGCTTAAGCTCTATAATGATCGCGTAGTCTTTATCATTTTCACCTTTGCCCGTGAGGATAAAGTCAACACGGTTGGAAGTCTGAGGGATTTGAAACTCAATAGAAACACCACAACTGGCAGGGATTTCCGGATCGTTCAATACCCGGTCCATGTATTGCATTGAGTTTTTCCACGAAAGCACTTCCTGAGGACCAGTTCTCCGGTTTAGGTTCTTACTAAAGAAGCTATGAATCTTGGTTTCAATACGATCATTGAGCACGTCTTCAGTGAAGCTCGCTTTTGTAGCCTGGTATACAATCATTAATTTGAGAGGTTAGAGTTCGTTATATTTCTTTGCAGATCCTTTGGCTTTATCTATAGGATATTTTTCTGAGTTCTTCTTGATCTTTTCCATCACGATTTGGTTGATATTCAAATCATATTTCTCTGCTAAGAGAATAGCATATGCAAAAACATCAGCGAGTTCTTCCTTGATCTTTTCTTTATCGGCTTCTTCCGCGCTCTTCCAAAGGAATAGCTCATTCAGTTCCGCAGCTTCAATTGAAAGCGCAAGCGCCAGGTCCTTAGGATTATGGAATTGCTCCCAGTCTCGCAAATTTCTGAACTCAATTAAAGCTTTTTGTAAATCTTCCCAATTTTCCATGCCTTTCGTCAAAATATTGTTTGAAAGTAGGAAAATTATATCAAATGTAGATGTAAACTTCGGGCTAGATCATGGAAGGACCATAGGCCATGTACTTCCAGAATTGCCTGAAACTGATTAAAAATATGAATTCAGAACTCTTTTCAGCTTCACTCACTAAAATTAGTTATTAGGTATCATCACATTAAGAGTTTGGGCTTATTAGACTGTATGCAATTTTAAAAACTCTCCATCCATTTCCACAATTGATCGTGCTAAACTTGTCTCGATTGCTGTTAAAATTTCATTTTTCATATCCTCTGTAACCCTGCTAAATCCAAACATCTTGGCTATCAGTGGAACTGCCAAATCTGGCTGTATAGCTATGGAATTCTCTACTACTTTCTTTATTGCAAGATTCATTTCATCTGGTGAGATGAACCCAATTTTTTTAGAACCAGAGGGAAGGGCACTACGGTCGCGGACAATCGGAACTTCCATTGTCGGATGCCATAAGAAGTCGCCTTTCATACGAACAATACCTGACTTCACTGCATAGTCTGTTGCTGCAGTAAGAGTATACCTTATTCGTGAACCGATTTTCGAAACCCCTGAGGCATCAGTGATTCGTCTTGCCATTTCTTCAAAATGCACAGGTCCTTCTACAGACACTACTTTCAATATCCATTCTGCGAGCTTTCCAAACGGAACGAGATGAAGCTCTTGGAAAGCAACTTCCGCGGGAAGTAATGCCCGCTCGTATATTGACGCTAATTCAGAAACTTCTTCTTTGCGATCTCGGAGCACCGTAATCAGTTCTTGCTGCAATTCGTCATCCACTATATCATCCAATGAAGTTTGCTCCTTTGCCTTTTCTATCGCTTCGAGCAGTCGAAGGAACTCACGCTCAGGGTTTCTGTACCATGCGGTACTCCACACCTGGTGCATCTTCCATCCTATTCCCTGTAAAACTTGTCTGCGAAGGCGATCCCTGTCTCTGGCAGATTTAGACTGGCTGTAAGAATCGCCGTCACAATCAATCCCGAGTAGGTATCGCCCTGGGTTCTCTGTATCAACAACTGCAATATCTATATAAAAACCTTCTGAACCTACCTTTTTACGAATAGTATACCCTCCTCTTTGAAGCTGATCCGCTATTAGATCTTCAAAAGGTCTTACCAAAGGGATAGGGAAGTCTTGATCTGTATCAAATGCGCCGTGTTCAGCAAAGTAAAGAAAACTCTTCAACGCCCTAATCCCAAATTTAGTGCTTGCTGTAGGATTGATGTCATCGGACGTAATGTTTGTGAATACTTCGCATCGGTATTTGGCACGGGTGATTAGTACGTTCAACCTCCGTTCTCCACCTTCATTGTTTAACGGTCCGAAGCTCATCGGAACCTTACCATCTTCTACCCTCCCGTATCCAATGCTGATATAGATAACATCCCGCTCATCGCCCTGCACATTTTCAAGGTTTTTAACAAAGAACGGTTCATGCGTGTGACTTCTGAAAAAAGTTTCTACTTCTGGACTTCTTCTTCTTCTGATCTCCAATGCATTTTGAATCGCCTGCATTTGAGAGGTACTAAAAGCCACAACACCCAAACTTTTCTTAGGATTGTTCAATGCATGCAAGATAACTGCATCCGCCACAGCTTCAGCTTCAAGTGGATTGGTACGTGTTTTTCCTCGATCGTATACTGCGTTGGGAAGGTGATGAAAAGCCAGCCCCATCTGATATTTTGACCCAGGGCTAGGGAATATAACCAACTTGTTTTCATAAAACTCATGATTCGATAAACTGATTAATGATTCGTGACGGCTTCTGTAATGCCAGCGGAGCATACGCTGGGGCGCTCCTTGTCCATCACACATTCCAAGGATACTTTGTATATCGGCCGTAATATTGTCCTCATCCTCTGTT
Organism: Pedobacter psychroterrae; assembly: GCF_004331695.1. Classification (GTDB taxonomy): domain Bacteria; phylum Bacteroidota; class Bacteroidia; order Sphingobacteriales; family Sphingobacteriaceae; genus Pedobacter; species Pedobacter psychroterrae. The sequence goes on from NZ_SJSL01000005.1 coordinate 206,048, forward strand.
TCTGAATTCATTTTATCAAAAAAACTCGTTGGAGGCAATTGCTTCGTGTCACCGACAACGATCAATTGTTTTCCTCTCAACAAAGCCCCCAGCGCTTCCACAGGACGCACCTGGCTGGCCTCATCAAAGATTACAAGGTCAAACTCAATACTTCCAGGAGGAAGGAAATTGGCAATCGACATTGGGCTCATCATAAATACGGGTTTGATGGTCTGTATGGCCAGGCCTGCCTCTTGCATCAATTTCCGTATTGGCAGGTGACGCGCCTTGCGGTTAAATTCTGTGCGCAGTATACTCCACTGCCCTCCACCTTCTTGTTTCGGTACCGATTCGTAATGTTTTAGAGCCACTCTTGCACGATTAAATTGCAAGTTTAGCAGATCAAGGCGCTTGAATTTTTCAATGGTTTCTTCATGACTGGTGCGCTCAAAACCGCGCAGTGGAGGTCTATCTGTCATCGCCTGTTTAATTAGATATTCATACCAAGTCTTTTCTAATGATATTTTGAGTAACTGACCAGCTTCATTCCAATCCAGGGAAATATCAATTAGGTTTTTGAAGCCCGACTTTACGGCTTCCTCCACAAGGTTATTCCATGCTGTTGCATGTTGAATTTCAGATAATCGATTCTTCCAAGTATTAAGTAAATCTTTTTGATCCGCAAATTTAAGTTCGTTCAGCCGTTTTTCGGGGGCTTGTGACGCTGTATCCAACTCTAACTTCTTAATTACTACGTCAACAGCATTTTGATGTATCTCTTTTGCAAGGGTCAATTTAGCAACATACGCCTTTGCCAGCGCTGGATTTTCGCCACGATTTAAATAGTCGAGCATCGTATCCGGATATTCACCTGCGGCTATATCTCGATTTAAAGATTTTAGATATTGCAAGATGCCTTCCAATTCTTTCCATCTTGTTTTTAATTTTTGCCACCGGCTACCAAATAGTTTTGTTGCCAACGCCTCATGTTCAGAGAGTGTATTGGACAATCGCTTGGCGAATAGAATATCATCAGTATATTTTATTTTTGCTTCCACTTCATTTGGTAGTGTGGTCTTTGAAAACGATGCAAGTTGCTTCACGCTGCGGTTATAATCGCTTATTAGAAACTTATACCATTTGTTACCATGTGCGACAAGGCTTTGTCTCAGTTGAAGTACATTTTGTTCCCAGGCTTCAGGAAAAAAAACGTCTTCATACTGATTTCGAAGCGCTGAAAGCCACTCGCCGGTTTCCAGCATTTCACGAATATCTTCATAGTTGACGGTCCAACTACTTTCCTTCACTGCAATTTCACGTAGATCGGGGCTTTCGGCAGCGAATTTTGCGAAGTTTAATAGGCTATCAAATCCGGATGAAGCAAGTGGGAACGTCAACATAAAAAACTCGGCAGCCTCTGTGCTGATCTTTTGAAGAGCCAAAGTCGCCTCTAAAGCTTCATCAAATATCTTAATTGTCTTTTCATTTTCGTGTGGAAGAAATAAGGTGAGCTTCGTGCCGTAAAAAAGGAGCTTAGACGGTACGCCAATATCTTTTAACCTTACTTCGATTAACTCTGCCATTGCCTTTGCCCGTCTCATTTTATCACCATCCCAAGTCTCTATATCTTCAATTGGCAAACTAAGCAGTTTCGCGTCTTTATATTGATCTGTTATTTGAAGTAAGTGCCCTATCACTTTTTGGCCAGATATTCCGCTCTTGCCTATTTCCTTATTAATGGAATTGCAATACCCATTTAGTTTTCCGCGATAAGCATCCAATTCTGTAAGTTCGTCCTGCAAATGCGTCAACGTTGGTTTGCCCAGGTCAAGTATCCTTTTAAGTTCCGCATGGAGTTCTCTCTTATTGGCTTTATGGCTGTGCAATTCCAAACAAGCCTCGCCTAAGTTGATTGAGTCGAGTCTCCTCTTTACTACTTCGAGCGCAGCCATCTTTTCGGCGACAAACAGCACCTTTTTTCCCTGCCCAACCGCGTTGGCAATGATATTTGTAATGGTCTGTGATTTACCTGTGCCTGGAGGACCCTGGATCACCATATTACGGCCTTCATGTACTGCAAGCATTGCCAGAACCTGTGAGCTATCGGCATCAACTACCTGGAACAATTCGTGTGCTCTGGTTTCTTTATCTAAATTATGTTCTTCGGTAGCAGTGGGTTGGGCTTCTTTAAAGCCGCCCCCAAATAAAGACATAAGGATGGGATGATCGTAAGGTTTACTGTCATTAGGCCATTTACTGCTATCCAAATCATGATAAATCATGAACTTGCCGAATGAAAAGAATCCCAACTCCATTGCATCATTATCTACCTTCCACAAGTTCATGTGTTGTACACGACTCTCAATGTCGTTTAAATAAGCTTCAATATCTAGATCGTCAGCATCAGGAATGTCGGGAATAGTGATATTAAAATCCGCCATCATCTTCGCTTGCAATGACAGATTGGCTCCAACCTCACTGCCAGTATACCTCAATCGGAATCGTTCACTTGCGCTGGACCGCTCAAGTGAAACGGGAATCAGCAGTAGGGGTGCCAATCTTGGCTCCGTCGTATTACCACTTTCATACCAATTAAGCATCCCCAGAGCCAAGTATAAGATATTGACTCCTTGTTCCTCAATACTGGTTTTGGCAAAATAATAGGTATTAAGTATTTTAGTCTGCAGTTTTTGTTCAGTCTCATTTGTCTGTAAGCGCGTATCATTATATGCATCCTGGAGTTCTTCTTCCGTAAGCTCTGGAAGCTCCAAAATATCATCGTCTTCTTTACCAGGTCTTCCGAGAAAAGTCATTGCTTTATTTTGCCTTACGAGGATGTCATAAATGGAAACAGATTTTTCCTGAACAATATGCAATCCCCTGCCTTTCGGTATTTTGTAATTCAGAAGAGTATTGCGCATACCCAAATCAAGCAGCTCTTTTCTTGAGGCTTCAAGTTTCGGAAGGATAGTTTCTTGCATATGGTTATCTTTGAATGAATTATGAGCGAGGTGATTAACCAAATCTAATATATTTTATTGATTAAAATGGGGGTTGGCGTTGCTTAAATCCCTTGGCGGTCATATGTGTTGTAAAAGACAAATCGTTTTACAATTGTCACCCAATTAACGTTCATGTTGCCAGCAATATCCTCCCCCTTGACCATCCGCTTGCATCTTGCACCTTTCTTGGTAATTCCTTTATACTTATAACTCACTGAACTATTGCTGATTTTTACCTTCGATTCCACAGTTGTTCTTACCACGGGGTCGAAGATGTGCCGAAAAACACTATATAGATTAAGTATATATTTTCGTCTTTGTCTGGATGATTTATTTGAATAATATATTTTACCATTTTATAAATTTTATTATTCTCCAGATGTTTTCTGGTTACTGCGCTAAGCCCGTTAAATTTTTAGCAGGCCTTATTCGGGTTTTGCTAATAGCTCTAACTTTCTCTTCTGCACTTTTTCTTGATGAATTAAAGTTTCATCATATACATTCGGCTGTTCCCCCATTTTGCTAGCCAAAATAAACAATTCTAATCCTAGCAATATAAGGAACCATATCCCCCAAACCGCGCGTGCCACAATCGATTCACTAATTAACTCGACCATTATTTTTAACTCATCTAAAAAACCGACTTTTTCCTTTATGTCTTTTTCAATCGAGCTTCTTAATGTCAACAAATCGTTGTCCTTCCGCATCTTTTGTATACGTATGTCGGATATCTGCTTATCTAATGCTTCAAGCATACCCATTTTTGGGTTGGGGATAGAGGTGCTTGATGTACTTTTACTTTTTATCAAAACAGTTTTTGAAGACACATTATTGGCTGAATCTGTAGTCGTAGAAAGAACTGGAGTTGCCGAGCTCTGATTATTATAAATCTTTATAGTCGGGTTTCGGGAAAGATCGTCAGCCAACTTATCTCTTGAAGCTTCCTTTGCCGAAAGCGTAGAATCAATATATTTCGTTTGTAATCTCAGTTCCTCTGATTTTATTGGAAATACTTGATTGACCTCTTTGTCAAGTGAGGATATCTTTCTTTTTTCAACATCCTGTTTGAAAATAACCTGATCAATTATAACTGAACCAATGACAGCCATCATTAATGCAATAATTAATCTCATAAAATATAAATATTTATTGTGATAAACAGAAAGTATAATCTGACGCTCGATTTGTATAATTATAACACATGATAGAATAGCTCCAAATATTGAGCCCAATAGTTCAGCCTTCAGATACCGCTGAGTAAAACTGAACCCGATAAATGACCATAAAATGCATACTATCATTAATGCAGAGAGATTCTGCTTTACTTTCATTGCACTTATCTCACTTGAGTTCATTACAATCTTATAATTATACCCAGTTAAGAAACATCCTAATCTAATCCACGAATTTTTCATATTAAAATTTCTTGTTGATTATTGTATGATGCGATATAGCCGCAAGTCCATTTCTAAAACCTCGGGTGTAACTTATAATTATTCCCTCACTATCACCTTCCTTGTTTAATGCGTCAGTTTCTATTAGAAGAACCTTCTCAATGTGACTCCCGGCAATTTCCTTTTTCATTTTCAACTCTTCCACGGTATCAATCATTCCACTTCTTGATCTGCTTTCAATATGATAATCAATCTCTCTGATAAAGTCTTCATAAAAAGTTTTAACCCTTTTAATAGTTCTCATAAGTTCCTTTCTCAGTGAATCCAGATTTTGCTCAAGGTGGTATGAGTCGGGATTTGTAAGTGCGTCATCATAGCCCTTGGATTCCATGTTTTTATCTAAAAAGCTGTAAAGCTGTTCAAGGTTGTTTGTTATGGCCATTTCAATAACTTCTTTGTCGATATTTTCAGTCGCTGATGGCTTGTCACGCTCTATAAAGATATCCTCTTCAATTGTTTTAGAATTGATATTTGAAGTGGCATTTGTAGGATGATCATCAAAACTTGTTGATGCTTGTGGTTTGATACTTGTTAAAAAACTAAAGATTCCCATAATTTTATTTAAATAGATATTGTTGGTACTTTATATTGCTTGTGTCCTTTTTGATGACACTTTTCGCATAATGTTATTAATAAGTTGTCAGCGTATTCCCAAGGCATTTTGAATTGGTTGGTTGCCTTCGAAAAGTGATACTGTCGATGGTGAACTTGCAGTCCGATTTGCGACTTGCAATTTATGCATTGATGTTTGTCTCTTTCAAGGATAGATATCCTCTTTGACCTCCACATTGGGTCAAACAATAATGATCCGTAAGAACCATGAAAAAGTTCAATTGATTCAATTTCATTCGTATCATTAGTCATAACCTTATCTGAAGTAAATCTTCTGTATTTATTTTTTAGATTAAGTCGCTGATAATGAACATTAACAAGTTTATTCATGCCCATATATATTTATGTTACCCATGTTGCCAGCAATATCCACCACCCTTCACCATCCGCTTACACCTGGCTCCTTTTTTTGTAGTCCCCCTACATTGTGAACTAGCAGAACTATTATTTTCGTCCTTAAGTTTGATTGCTGTTTTTACTTGCGAAGCCGAAGATGAGCAGACACCACATGTTCCTCCGCCTCCTTTGCAATGCCCACAATACTTACAATTTTTGCATGCATAACAGGTTTTACTCCCAGTACATGTAGCTATGTGCTTATTGTTATTATTGGTCCCTGCCGTCAACATTGAATCCGAGAATAACAACGTTGTTCCAAGTATGATTAAAATAGACAGGCACTTCATATAAGATAATTTTTTTACGATAAGTAACCTTGAAGCTTGCGGAATATTAATTATTGCAATACCAGAACCTGACAGTTAAGAACATTAGACTTCGATCTTAACTGACTGATTAATTGACCTTAAATTAATATTGCTAGATGCACTCCCTATTAGTGCAACTCATACAAGTTTGTTTGGTTATCTCAAAGCTTATTATTTTCTATCAATAAAACAACTAATAGTGAAATATTTTTCAAAATAATTCAAAATGTCAACAGCAATCTTAACATATATGAAAGAAATGACAACACTCATAACTAAACCTTCCTTACTAGTCGACATTCCACTACCTAGTATGACATCTTGGCGAACAATGATAGCAGCCATCTGCCTTCGAGTAATGCTTCTTAGCTTCTGAAACGGCACTGGTGCATGAACTGAATTGCCCTAGGTACAATCTGTTTTCTACACTCGGAAGGTAAGAACAGGTGCCTTTATGAACCTCATGATCACCATTTGATTGTGCCTGTCTGTTAACGTAATAGTTTTCCATAATCTTAAATTTTAATTTGTAATTATGAATCGAAAATAGAGAAGCAAACAGACTTTTCTTTACGGGAAACCGTAAGACGAATTTTTATTGTATTAAATGATTTTGAAGTCTTTACAATAAGCAATCAGTTGCTCATTAGTTGTAAAGCTAAACTCATCCTTGATTTGATTAAGTCGCTTTTCAAGGCTACTTAGACTCGAAGGAGTGATCTTATTATCTTGAAGACATTGTGGTATATCTTTTTGCTTTTTGCCCTCCGCCAGCAAACGAATGATAGTTATATCGTAGGTGGAGAAATTAAACGAATGACCATTCCGTTCCGACCTTTTCATCTGAAGAGGAAAATAATTTCTGCCATTCGCTATCGCCTCAAAAGCAGCTTTCAGTTCCTGAGTGTCCCGGCGGGCCTTGCGGACATAAGCGTTGATCCCCAGTTTTTCAATCAGCGGCCTGATTACTTCCAGCCGGCCTTCAGCGGTAAATACCAATATCTTGAGATCTGGCTGAACTTCCCTGACCGCACGGATCAAGGCAACACCATCAGTAATCTGCTGCACAGTCTGATCCTCTTCAAATGACAAGTCAGTAATCAGCAAATCATAGGGTTGAGGAGTAACAATGGCTTTTTTGATCCATGACAATGCATAGTCACAATAAGACACATGCTCCGGATTATCAACTCCAAGATCATTTAAGGCTTGTTTCACTGAATTGCTTACGCTTTCGTGATCCTCTACAATTAGTACGCGTTCAAACATGATTTCTTTTTAGGTAGCAGGGAAAGAAATGTGAATTTTCAAACCCTTGTCGTTTTCTGAATCAAAAGTAATCGACCCGCCAATACCCCGAATACGGTTTCCCGTATTTGTCAGTCCGTTTTTGAAATTTGGTGTTCCGTTGATCCCAATGCCATCATCAGCATAATAAATAGTGATCTGATTTTCAATTTGCTCAAACTTAACAACTACATTGCATGCACGGCTATGCTTATCCATATTCACCATCAGTTCCTGCAGCACAAGCATTATTTCCTGCTTTACTGCAAGGCCAACTGAATCCCATAATTCATCCTCGTTGCCAACAATAGAAACCCTTCTTACCTCAGTACCAAACGGCGTCAGCAATGCATTGATCTGCTCTTTGAATGAAGAATTGGCAACTGCACTATCTTCATAGGATATGTCCCTTGATCGATCGTATAAGATTTCTAACTGATCCAACAGATACTCTTTATCCAGTTGCTTATGATGCTCCACCTCATTCATTACGCGATACAGACCATTTGCCACCACATCATGTACCTTTCTGGACATTTTAAGCTCATTCTGGCGCAGCTTATACTTTGCCTCCAATCTTAGTTTCCGATACCAAACCACCGCTACAAAAAGGACAATCAATATTCCCAGGACCAGGGCTATAACCTGACGTTGTTTTTCATCATTCTCGTGTTGTAGTTTGGAATTGTCTGCTTTATGCTTTTCCACCTCATAGCGGATGAGTGCAAACTGGTTCTTAGCAGCGTTTCTCGCAGTCTCCACACTATCCCGCAACTTTGCAAAGCGTATGAAATAGGTTTTAGCATCATTCGGTCTTGGGCTAACACGGATCAACTTTTCCAAAGCTTCCATTTTATCGTCCGGACTGTCCAATTTAATACCCGAAGCTAACCAAGCCTTCGCATAGAAAGCTGAAGAATCAGGCTTACTGGAAAGATAATAGTCTGCCAGGTGCATGTAACTGGAATTCTGGCCCCAGCGGTCTTTCTCATTTATCCGGATATCCAGCGCTCTTCTTAAATCAGGCACAGGGTTATAGGTGGAGTCAGCAAGCCATTTCGTTTTAGCAATGTTGGTAAGGATCCTGGCATAAGTTTTTTGACGGGTAGTCTGGACAAGCGCAGCTTCAAAGATCTTTAAGGCTTGACTATAATCACGATTTTTTTGATAGGCCAATCCCTTGTTATTCAGGATAGATATACTAAAGCTCGTATCTGTAGTAAATTTTAATGCCGTATCGTAAAAGTCGACAGCAGAGCGATACCGCTGTAATTTGAGGCTCGTATTTCCTAATTCATTATAATCTGATGCCAGGCAAGCATGGTCATCTACTTTTTTTGGGTTGAGATAAGTTAAAGAAGTAGTTAAACTTTCCTGACTCCCAAAGTAATCACCGGCACCATACTGGATCACGGCCATCTGATTATAGGCCATTGCAATTTCCAGCGGTTGTATAGAAGTTGTGACTACTTTATTAAAATAGTAAAAAGCTGAATCGCTATTGGTGTCAAAAAATGACTCCGCCTTTTTATAATCTGCAGACTCGACGATCTGGGCAGCTGGGTCATACTCATTACATGCAAGCAGAAAAGTGATTGACATGAATAACGGTAACAAAAACGATCGTCTCTCTTTCATATATTTTAACTAAATGTAAAAATAATGAAAAAAAAATAAGGCAAGAGTATTCTTGCCTTATTCATCTTTGCAATAAATTATGGTGCTGGAGGTATCGGCGGTTTTGGTGGCTTTGGTGGGATGTGCTCTTCGTCACCACCACCATCAAAGGTAGTTACAGTACCGCCACCATTATTGTTATTGTGCGCCGGGCATGCAAATGCCATAAAAAGCGCGAAGAATAAATGAAACATAAATCAAAAATTTTAGAAAGAAATACCTGGTAGGCCTCCGCGATCCATACGCGGAGGTTGCTACAATTGCATTTCAGAAGCGCTTCTGAAATTTTTGGGAAGATTGAGATTCCATTGCGGGAGGCTTTTTACTGCTTCCCAAACCAGCTATAGCCTACCGCAACTTTCTCTCATTTTGTAACCTGTTTGTACATAAGGCGGCTTTAGCTTGTCACCGCCTCTAACCGATTACGAAAGCAAATGTATAGCGACCGAAAACACTAATTATCATGTGGTTCCGATGATTCCACTAATTCCGGTAGTGTTCCGAGAGTATTCCGGAAAACCGTAAAGAATTCCGAAAATTCCGATTACTTTTACTTATCAAATTTTTGGGATAATGCTATTTAGCGACTACAAACAGAATGTAATTCTTGATTATCATGAGAAAAAGAAGAATTTGCTTTCACTTAATCTGGCAGAGCCCAGTCCTGCAACGCTCAAGAAAGAGTGCTTGTTAGTCTTATCGGGTCGGTTTCATAAAAAGGATGAGAAGACTTTAAGATTATTCTTTGAGATCACTGAAGAGTCTACTAATTATCATCAAGCTATTGAATGGTTTAAGACAGATAAGTTCAAACCTTTAGTGAATTTTCTAAAGGGGTACACAGCAGATACAGAGAAAAAAAACATAGAGCTTTTAGCCTGGTTAATAGATTTTAAATATAGACCCTACGAGTTTGGAGGAAAGGATACTGAAGTTAGTCCAGGTGATGTGAAAAAACCGGAAGTAATGCATCCCAATCTGAATGAAGGATCAAATAGCCTGATTGAAAGTAATCCTTCAACTGCACCATCATCTACTCTTACTGAGATACAGGGTCCATCGATTTCAACTACACGGAAAAAGTGGCCAGTTCCGATATCACTAAAAAGATCGATTCCAACAGCTGCAATTTTGTTTCTGCTTACAGGTGGCCTTTTCTTATATATCTACTGGGAATCAACTAAAGTATACATTTGCAGCAGTGGAACTGCTTCAAAATATCATCTGAATCATAACTGTCCTACGCTAGGAAACTGCAAGAATGGCAAGAATGACGTGGTTTCAATCACTAGAACAGAAGCAGAGAAAAGGGGTAAAACCCTCTGCAAATTTGAAATTCATTAAATAGTTTGAATTTCGAGGTTGTTTACACTCCCTTTAGTTTGCTTAATATATCTAAAGCGCCGATCTCCATTTTTGAAAAAGCAAACCATTTTTTCCCAAGATCTTTTAAGGAAGCTCCAATATGATAGACAACGTCATCGTCCAGGATTAAAAAACGATCATGAGCGTGCTTAAACTCTTTCACTGTTATAACACCGTATTGCGCCTTATATTTAACCAAATCTAAACTCAGTATGCAATCCTTTTTGGTGTAAATCGACAGTGATACATTTTTGCTACGCTTAGCAAACATTTTTAATACAGTGTCATCCACATAATTGTCAATCAATACTATGGAATGCTTTGCGTCTCGGATTAAATCAGCGATGAAAGTATAAGCATCAAATACCTGCCCATTGTAAAATATTCCTTGTTTAGGTTTTAAGTCATGATTTTGAATTACGCTGTAAACTTCGTTAAAGCGTTTGTCAGTATCGGATTCCAGCTTTAACTGCCTCTGCTCCATATTACCCATTCTCAAAAATACTTCAGCGTTGTTATTCAGAAATCGTCGCATCTCCGTAAAAGCGCTAATGATCTGAACACTTGCTCTTACAGCAATGTCGCTTCGTAATATTGCAGAAAGCATTGCTATACCAGTTTCTGTAAATACGTAGGGTGGTTTTCTTATGCCGCCCCAACTTGATATCACAATTTGTGATTTCAAGTTGCTGAATTCTAAATCACTTAATTGAAACATAAAATCGATTGGAAATCTATCTAAATTACGTTTTACAGCTTGATTTAAAGTTCTTGTGTCCACCCCATACAAAACCGCAAGATCACGATCGAGCATTACTTGCTTACCACGAATAGTAAAGATCTGGTTCTGTATTGTTTCTTGGGTAATTGACATTATATCTGACATAGAAATTGCTTTAACGCAAACCTATGCAAAAGCTAATAAATAACCAAAAGGAAATAAAATATCTAATTATAGGAATATTTTGTAATTAAGATCAAAAAATCATATCTATTTTCAATATTTTGCCACAGAATACAATTTATTGAGAAACCTTATTTGAAGATCAGTCCCCTATCTTATCACGTGTTTACGGATACCCGTAAAAAGGATACAGTTTGGGTAGGTACCTTGAATTGTCAACGATATATAGTGGACTTGTTGTCGGTGATGCAGTGGGGCAAATATAATAGTCCGTGGATTCGCACATTGCGAAGATATTTAAGCATTTTCAAATGTCAGAACGTAGAAAGATTTCCTGCATTAATAAACGCGAGCGCAGTAGTGCATACGAAAGGATCGCAAATGTAGGTGGAATTCACAATGGCTCTAGGTGGAAATTAACCCTCGATGAAGCAATCCGTTCAATCGAAAACGGAAGCAGATCGTACTACACAAGTGTTGGTGGGCACGAGCGAGATGTTATTGTCGCTAGCAGAAATGGTGTAAAATACCTTAAAACTGAAGCGGACAACGATACACCAGATAACTTGTTAAGTTTGGATGAGTGTCCTTAAAGGAGTTGCCCAGAGTCTCTGGGCAACTTACTACAAAGTTAGTGAAGCAATCACTTAATGCGCCAGAAAGCAATAACTTGGAATAGACATCCACACTTCCCAAATTACAATGTGATGATGCCTCAAATTTATATGTGTGGTTGTAGACTGGGTTTATAGCACTATATTAGTTGTGTAAAGCGATAAAAATGACCGTATCTAAATCTCTTGTTCTGCCATCTGTCCTTCTGATATGCATATGTTTGGCGGGTTGTGTTTCAAATACAGAGGTCAATAGCTCGTCTGTCAAAGAGGCCCCAATAAAATTCGATTCGCTAACTATTGAAAAGATTGATCACACACCGGACTCATCACTGGTATATATGATATTTGAGCATATCTCAAGTAGAATTGCTGGCAATCCAGATCAGGAGCTAGCATCCTTACTCGCTCTCCCAAAACCCCAACAGGTAATTTATATTACCTGGATATTAGAAGGAGAAGTAAACAATGGCGGGTTCAATCAATACTATTATAATTCAAGCGGGCAGTTTGCCAAGTTAGCCCCGGAAGCGCTAAAGTTAGTTGGCGCTACACAACACGCTGCATTAACTCAGGCGGCAAATGACGTATATGAAAAAGAAAAAGAGCGAATTGTAAAGTATCAGGATGGAACCAGCGAAGGTTTTAGTAAATCATATGAAAATAATCCTTTAGAGAAATTTGATGATCAATTCTATAAGCTGAAAGAACCGCTAATGGATCTTCAAATTGCGTATATCAGGAAAAACAAAAAGGATTTTGTGGTAAAGTAGAAGATGAAGGCAAACCTAAAAGACATCATTGAAAATATATAATTAAATCTATGAAACGTATAATCCTCTCCGTAACGTTTGTGTTTGCACTAGCGAACCTGCACGGTCAAGCCAAAATAGATTTCCTATCGCTGGGTATCAAAACTTTGAATCTGAACTATACTCCGCTAGAACGTTCGGTAGAACTGCAATCTATTATGCCTGATGACAATTACGTGCCGCGTCCAAATAGTGGTATACTCAATGGATTCGATTATAAAATGAAGCCCGCAGAAGATGACGTTGTGATTGTCTTTAGCTTTTTCGACTCGGACACGGTAACTAGAAAACGATCGACAAAATTTTCTTATAATGATACAGATCATATTGAGAAAATCAATTACTTGATTTACGATGAGCCAATATTTTATGAAGATAGTGATGGAACTGTTAGGAGAATAGGCCGCTCAACAACATTAAATCCAAAGAAAGCATACATTTTTAAAGGTCAAAAACTAAAAAGATATGGTGCTGATGATGCAGCATTGTTTGATGTACCCGTTTCTCGAGCGTACCAAGGTAAGTACCATAAACTAAAAGTATTCTGCATGTATAAAAAGAATGAAGGCGAAGTGTGGATTTATTACTTTTACAATGAAGGTGCCAAGATTGATAAACATATTAGAGACACGGAATATATATTGACATTCAAAAAGAGATAAACGGTATAAATTGAAAGGGAAAGTGGCAATATCAGGATTGTGAGACCTATCCAGTCGTAGGAGAAGTTGCAACTACGCCAGAAAACCCTCAACTAGTACGCCTCCGTACTTATCTATCTAGCAAGGTGATATTGCCAACTTCGATAAACACAAATATAGTAGTGTCATTTGCCATCAATGAAAAAAGCGATTTCATTAACCTTGCCACTGGCAATCAATTGCCTGAACATGCAAAGACTAAACTTTTTTATATTCTTAAAAAAGCGCCAAGATGGAAAGTAGATCAATATTAGTCGAATTATCCTTATTCGCTTTGGCTCACTATAAAAAAGGGGAAGGTATTACCTTATTTCGATACCGGCAAATGAATTAGGTATCTATTAGATGGCTCTAACTCAATTATTGCGACAGTGTCGCATACTTGTTATTAATTTACTATGTAATTCATTATGCACATAATTTGAATTAACCCATAAAACTACATTCACCCGGCAAAATACCAATAAATAGATAAAATTAATAATTTGAGTTAAGATAGCATTTCTAATTACTATATTTAGTTTTATAATTAGTTGCATTTTATACCTGCTACAAAACTTAATGATCAAGATGAAGTCAAATCCTACAGAAGAGGCAATTAGAAAGGCTATATCTGAAGTAATCAAAATCGCTGACAGAATGCCAGGAGTGGTGATTTTACATGATGTGAGAGATTGGAGGATAGCCTGGATGTCAGCCTGGGGATTGAAGCAATTAAATGTTTCACTGGAGGAACTCACCAGTCTTACAGCGGCAGAATATTACAGTACATACTTTAATGCAGAAGACTCTGCAGATTACGTCCCGAAGATACTTAAACTATTAGAGAACGATAAAGACGATGATTTTTGTACGGTTTTCCAACAAGTGCGTGTGGCGGCAGAAGCTGACTATGTTTGGCATATGTCCGGCTCCAAAGTTTATCTACGCGACGACTATAACAAACCCTTATTAGTTATCACACTTGCTTCCCCTATAGATGCTATGCATCATATGACATCGAAAGCCGCCCGTCTATTAGAAGAGAATAACTTTCTCAGACGAAACCTTCACCGGTATTCCACCCTTAGCGGACGCGAACGTGAAATCCTAAAGTTTCTCGCACTCGGAAAGAGTTCTGGAGATACCGCTGAGCTAATGTTCATTTCTCAAAATACTGTTGAAACCCACCGGAAAAATATTAAACAAAAATTAAATACTAACTCATATTATGAATTATGTGAATATGCCAGGGCATATGATCTTATTTAATCAACTCCAGCTCAGTTTGGGTCCGCGACTTTATAAAATACCCACTTTCGGTGATGTTTTAATAAGACGATCTTAACTAAATTAGCCTATCTATTAACCATCAAATTATTAACCGAATGCAAAATTAACATCAATTTTATTTCTAATAATACCGGATGTATTAGTAAACTGCTTGCAGGAACGGCGAGTATATTTGCACTTAACTATGACGTTTTCGAGTGGCTTTTACAATCCATCAAACTTATATCCGAAATAAACCAACGCTAGTATTAATACTTTCTATTATGAAAAAGCCATCATTCTTTTTTTCTTTGCTACTCATTTTTGTACATCTGGCATGTGTTGCGCAGACCACGTTGAGCTATTCAAAAATGGACGAAATAGATGTACGATTGAGACGATACCGGGACCTAACTAATGAAGTTTACGATAGCCATCCTAAATACATTGTGAGTCGCTTTACATTCCGATCGCTTATTAAACAGGATTTTTCCAAAATAACGATCGGTGAAAACAGTTTCTCCAAAATCGGACGCTTCGCTGCCGTTAATTTTGACTCTGATGAGTCCAGATTTTATTTTACCCCATTTACTTTTATTGTAAAGAACGATCCTTTCGAAGGTGCCTTCAGGGCCATCCATTCCATAGATTTCAGTGGAGAAGTGAACAGTACTAATATCTTTGATTTTAAGCAAAAAAAATCCCTAAGGGCAGGTTATTCCTATACTAGAATTTTCGATAAGTATTCAGCAAAACAGGGAGCGCGAAATACTAGCTTCCATAAGGCCGTTGTTGACGAGGTATACAAAGACACGAGATCTGAATATCAAAAAATGACGACCAGTTTCTCTGCCTATCTTGATCTTGCAGCTGCTGCAGAAGATGAAGACAAAACCGCTTTTTACAAAGACATCAAAAAACGATTTTTTAAAAATTTGGAAAGCATTGAACTCAAGTATTATGATGACAAATGGACAGTCAAAAGAATTGCCTGGGTAAAGTTCAACCTAACACCTTTTAGTTGGGACAATTTTTTATATGTGGATCAGACTGAACAGACTAGTTATAGTAAGCCAATTGATAAGTCCGTTTACACCGCAAACGCGAAATTATCTGGCAATATACTTTTCACCTATCCACACAAACGTAATATGCAGCTTTATCTCAGTGGGTTCTTGGCAGCTTCGAATAAGCATAGTCTGTCAGAAATTGCCAGCCCTTCGCAGTGGCAACAAAGCCAGCTGTTAACAGATTCGACTTTTATAATTAGTAATGATGAGAAAGTGTACCGGTTAATCAATAGTGATTTTAAAACCGGTATTAGACCGGACGTCGGAGGACAATTAATCTTTCTTATTAATACTTTTAACAAAACACCGCTAGGGTTAGATCTCGCCACCTCGTTCAATGGACTTGTCGGCGCCAAAAAAAATGCCTACGTTAATAAAACAACCATCGGCCTTGTCGTTCCTTTTCTGGACAAAAGTGGCGAAAGCACAGTAAACCTGGAATTCTTTTATCAAAGAAAGAGTTATAAAAAAATGGATTTAGAAAGTGAAGAACTATGGGGCATCAAATTCGGCCTTCCTTTCCACATGCTTTAGAATTGACAGGCCAAATGTATAGTAACTATTAGCAAAAGGAATTAGTGTGGTATAAACTTGTATCTATCCCTTAATCGTCAAATCGAGACATAGATGGCTCCCTTCGCTGTCGTTGATAACTTTTAAGTTCTCGAAGTCCTCCTGCGAGTAGAAGGGATAGGCAAGTTTGAAGTTATTGCCCGATTGAACAATAGTGTCCGATCGTAATACCCTCCCGAGACTTTGACGATGATAACCCATTACCATTTCAGGCCGTAGCATCGCAAAGTGGTGATTGTTACTAACTGCTTCGTCCACCGGAACAAGTATAGTCAGCTCCTTTTTGTTCATCATCTCGAGTCCCTGTTTCAACGTTGCATTATGGCTCGAGTGATGACCGGCCTTATAAATTACCGTACGGGAAAGCAAATCCTTGCCATCTACTTCTGTGTCCTTAAATTTAACGTCAAACCAACTTTGCCAGTTACCAATCTGCGCGTCGCCTACAAACAGCAGCACTTTTCGGGAATCCACCAATTCAAAAGCGAGTACTAAACTGGTATTGTTGGTGAGCTTGTCCATATGAAGTGACATCCGCCCGATTTCACTTAACCAGTCCTCGTCAATCTTGCGGTCAGGCTCTCCCTGATAAAGTGCCTTAATTTCTGCGCTTTCAGGGCTCCCTTTACTTAGGTATTTTTTGTTAAACGGAAATGAATTTTCCTTTGGGCTCAGCTCACCGTCAAATGCGGTGAGGGCATCCATCATTAGTGTGCCGGAAAGATCCAACTGCGCAAATTCCATAACTGATTTAAGGCCAGTAACTTCTTCATCTTTTCGAGGATTAAGTTTTGCCAATTGGACGTTATCCGTTGGCGGTCCTAGTACATAGACTTTGACACTATCATTAGTCCCAGGCAGGAAAAAAGAATCTCCAGGAGTGAGAAATTTGACATTGTGATCTACCAGGTCAAGTAGGTTACTCATCTCCTTTCCACCTATCTGTCCTTCAGCAAATAGATCCAGCGATTCCTTTGCCTGTAACATTTGCTCAACTTTCGCGTTCGTGTTAAAGTACTTTAAGAGCAATTGCCTCACTTTAGCACTTTTCTTCCAGTACTTTTCAGTCATCTCCCTGATGACTTTGCCCTGTTTGCTGTTTTCATCATCTAGAAAAGAAAGCCAGAGCTCTTTGGGCAGACCTTTCAGAATATCATTAGATGTACCGAACCCGCTTATGTGGTCTTTATGCTGGTGGGTGAGTACGATTGTCAATTTTTTATCTCCCACAGTTGTTTTTATGTGCGATGCGATTTCATGTTCTCGTAGTTCATTACTTTTATAAGAACCAAAGTCAATCAGAATATAGGTATCCTGCTGATCCTCAGCCTGGAATTTTAATAAGAAGCAGTCTCCCAGATTTTTCTGGTTATACATGCGTATTGTAGCGGTCACTGACATGAGGTATGGATTAATGGATATGAAGTGAAGCAAATGGCTCATCGTCCTGCATTAGCAAGGCGTTGTTATCTAAAGAGACATTCGCGATTGAGAAATCTAACTGGCGAAATAATCTGGCAGAACTGCATATGCTCTTTGATATGACATACTGAATTTCATAGTTCGCCATATCGATAATGAGTGAGGAGCCGCCGCGAAAAACAAAGGTATTATCTTTGAAATACCCTTTATATTTAGTCTCCGAGACATCAATATTAACTTTTTGTAAAAACATAATCAGCATTACTTTGCGGCTATTTCCTGTATGCGGATCAGTCAGAATCATTGGCCGGCATTTGTAGACTTGAAAAACTCGTCGCCCTGGAGCTCGCAGTCTGATGTTATCAGATTCCTGCTCACCTTTATGAAAATATTCTATATCATCAAATTTCATCCCCAGCAGATTTTCCACTCCGGCATCAAGAATCTCCATTTTCATTTTGAAAAGGTCATGCACTACTGCAGCAAGGTACTGCGTTTGCTCAAAAATAATTTTGCGGTCATTTGCCCTTAAAATTCTCTCAAAAGCACCTAACACTTCTTGAATCTTAGTGTTGGAGAAATTTAAGGTTCTTGAAAACTCAGGATCAAAAGCAAACTTGATCGTTTTGATAAGCGAATCCAGCTGACTTCCGTCATCGAAGAACTCATTTGGATTCTCCCATTTTAAAGCCGCTACAGAAAACGTATTCACTTCGTCGGGTATAATCCCCCATGCTCTAAATGATTCCATAATCGCATACCTTATCCCCTGGTCATCGTCAGGATCATTTGCTAGATCTGCCGTTATAATGGCTCGTAAATAATCACCAAATGTTAAATCAGCCGGAGGACAATAATCCAATGCGCGGATACAGATCATCATGAGTTGATCTGCAATATGGCAGGCCTCCTTAGACAGCCTTTTAACCAAATCTGGATCAATCTCGCCCTGCCCTAAAATACCACTTCCATTTGAGGCCAGTCTGATCAGATCAGCTACATTGAATTTGTATAATCTGGCAAAAGCATCAAATATCGCGGCGACCAAAATTCCACCACGGCTATGCGGATCCGTTATAGTGTGGTAAAGTGATGGGTCAGGTGTGATGTTCTTCCAGTTACCGTGCTCATCTTTTTCAACCAAAAAACTGCGTAAGGCACGCCTGTTCCCTGATACCGCCTGACCGAACTGTATGGCCAAATCTCCAAGCAAATTTTCTGCTGAGACAAGATCTCCTCTTGAACTTCTTATCTGGTCCTCCACCACGGAGCGAAAGGTAAACCGTTGCAGCAGGGCAATGATGTCTGAAAACGCCTCATGAAATGCCAGCATATCCTGATTGGTATCATTCATTAGATAAGGGTGAATGCTATGGAGAATTGCGTGGGTAGTTTCGTGCGCAATAATATCGGGAGAGAGGCAGGTGAACACTGTAGCTCCGGGCACATTATTACCGTTCCAATTGTGGGCAGCTTGAAAATATCCAAACATCAGGGCGTTTTTTGCTGGTGAGTAATAAGCGTTTTGCTGTCGCATAGCATGTGGATATACCCATAGCTGCGGAATAAATTCATGCTTGTATAGTTTTCCTCCAGCAGGGTCGGCGTTGGTGATTTTAGACCAAATCACCTTTCTGCCCAGCGCACGCTCAAACTGGTTTATCACGCTCATAATGACCGCATACACCTGCTGCTGGTGAAATCTTGGATCGCCTTCAGACAGTTCCATTCCATAATCCGCTAGTACTAATTCATGGTGAAGATTGATAGGTTCATAAAAGCGACGCTTAGAAGGATCATAGTCAATTACTGCTATGTATTCACCGACCGGTCCTGGTTTAGTATCTTCCCACTTTATTTTATAAAGCACTTCATTTACTTCCCGTTTTGCTAGCGTTGCAGAAAAAGACGGGTCAAATGCATATCCTTTCAGTTTTCTAAAAAAGGGTTGCGGATAGTTCATTTTGCTCATAATATTAGTTCGATTTTTTAAGGCGTTTTCATAAGGTAAAAAGGATTTAGATTGAAGCGCGCCCAATCTCTTTCAAGTTGCTGTTTTAGTGCAACAAGTGCATTTGTGAGCGGGGCATCTGGCACCTTTTCCATCTTATTAACATATTTTAATAAATTATAGCAGGTGGTAAACTGACCCGTAGCAATAATAGTTTCCCGCATTTTCGCCGCAGTTTGGTGTTGGTCATACCAAAGAGTCGTAGGCATTAGCCTAGCCTGTTCGGCAACATCAATCAACAGTTGACTGGGAGCGTCGATAGAATTATCCAAAACACCAAATGAATTCGGGCCAATTACCTCATCAAGGTCATCATCATCCTGCGCCTTTTGCTTAACCTTGCTCAGATCATAAATAGCGTTACTTACAATGATCTTTCTAAGCTCGGGATCACGGTACAGCATGTTGTAGTAATGTCGCCTTATTTGTTTCAAATAGATGTCGTCTACCAGCAACATAACCGATTTTAATCTTACTGTCAACATTTGATTGAGAACACTAAGCCGTTGACCCAGAAAAAATCCGACAAATTTATGTACAATGATAAGCCATGTATTTTTTTCCTTTGATGCATTAACCATACTGATATGTAGTTTTGAACTGATACATAATGATAAAACCAAACTTATTAAGGCTGGAGTTAATAACAAGCTATACCACTCCTGCCACTGGGTAAATAAGCACCATAAGGGAAACAACAGGCCAAAAAGTAGCATGAACCAGTAAACACAATTTGAGGTAAAATAGTTAGTCCAACCGTGTTTTTCCATAGGCAAGGTGTAGCCATTCATGAAATAGCTGGAAACATCTGTTGCAATGATTAGATCGAAAGCAGGTCGACCGCTGTTTAGTCGTCGGCTGTTAGCTTTTAATACACTATCGATCGCCTGGTTGTCAGCTACTCCCCCATCCATCAGGCCGAACCGATGTTCTAATTGCAGGAACTGTTCATCGGGAAAAGCGTCTGTTCGATCATTGGGTACGCTGAATGGATTTTCCTTAAATACTATACTGCCCGACAATATTTCCCTTGAAAGTTCTTTATGGCTAAAATCATCCGGAAATAAAAAGGGTTCAAAACCTCCCGGAAAACACGATGAACTCGCAACTATGTCAGAAAGCTTGAGCTTATCTGAAACAGAGGTGTGCGGCGCCTTAAAATAAATATAATTATTGCCTATACGGCCACTGGATATTCCTGATTGCTGGCTTTGGAACCTAAAGCTGATCCCATTTGTAAACTCTGTTGCATTAATTGTTATTTGTTCGAGATGGGTTGCCGATAATTTTTGGGAAATTAAACCAAACTCCTGGTCATCCAGCAAGTTGCTTTCATTGTATGCTATAGAAAATGCATTGATTAAATTGCGACTTTTATGCGGTCGTCCCATCCAGTGCTTTTCGTTGGCTAAGATTGCGAATACTCGGGTAATAAGGCGGTCCCCGTCCATTGCAGCATAAATTCGCCCGAAGATTTCCTCAAAACTATGTTCCCTACAAAGCCCGGTACTGTACATAGCATTGGTAAGACTGCCTCCCGATGTAGATCCAATAAACTTTACATTTCTCAGCAAGGGTTCTCCTTCGTATTTAATGGAATTTAGATAGGAAAGCGTTCCTAAGGAAAAGGCGGCAGCTCGAAATCCTCCGCCAGAAAAAGCCAATGCGATAGTTTTCATACTATGAAGATCTGTTATTTAAAGTCAGCTAGCTATTCATTCTTCTTCACTATCGGCTTTATGGCTGACTTAAACAATATCACTATAATTATTATTATTTCAAAACTTAATTTAAAGTAACACAACAACTTAATCAAGACAAAGCCTCATATTTGATCTTAGTCTAAAACAATTAAAACTCTAAGTTTCTAATTTTAGGGTAGTCAGCCATTCCTGCATTATTCTTCATTTTATAACGGGAGACGATTGCCTGCACATTTCACCACTTTTGGCAAAATACCCAAGTAAGTTAAAAAAATCAAATTTCTCCAGTTAGGATATCAACAATTAGTTCTTTAACTTTCCGTTCCAATCCTTAAACATATTGCAAAAACTATGGAATTTTTCAATGAGCAAAATACTAGTCTGGAAAACGGCAATCTGTTCGAAAAACATGTGCGTCAATTATTAGTGCTTCAGGGCAGAAATGTCCTGCCGGAAATGATGATCGGAAGTAAAAAAGTCGACCTTTCATTCAACCTATCTGGCTTTAATAAAACCGAACATTATGCCGTAGAATGTAAAGCTTGGAAAAGCAAGTTAAGTAAGGAAGATCTCAGCGGAATCGTTTTCCAGTATGGTGGATTGATAGCCACAAATTTGATTGACAGCTTACTTATTGTCACACTTAATGGTTTATCTCCAGCTGCTATGCAGCTTGTAGAAGAACATCGAAATATTAAACATATAACGTATGTTGATTTATTAAATCTGACAATCGACTTTTCCCAATTTATTCATCAACAAGAAAATGATTTTTATCAGAGCACAGATGGTTTGGATCAGTATTATATTGACTTACGTGTTCGGGAGAATACGGTTACCAGTCGTAACACCAGGGACCTAATGTCAATCGTGGAGGAATGGATAGCAAGCAGTGATTATACGCCCCTGGCTATATTAGGTAGTTACGGCCAAGGGAAATCGTCATTTTCACGAAAGTTGGCCGCTTTTCTGGCAAAGGCACACCAGTCAGATCCTGTAAAACGTATTCCTATTTATATTAAACTCAGTGCTATTTCAAAAGAACAGTCTATCGAGGGACTGTTAGGGAAGATATTTACTGCGTCGGTTAATGTAAAACATTACAATTATTTTTCGTTCAACCAACTTAATGCCATGGGAAAGTTCGTGATCATTCTCGATGGTTTTGATGAAATGAAACAATCGCTGAATTGGGAAGAATTTAAATACAATTTCTCACAATTAAATAAGCTGGTTCATGGGACAGGCAAAGTTATTTTGCTAGGCCGACCAAACGCATTTTTGACTGATGACGAACATGCATTCGTGTTGCGCGGCGAACGAAAATCATCATTCGGGATAGTCCGGGAACGCGACTGGCCGGTTTACCATGAGCTTGAACTGGAACTTCTAAACGCTCCGCAAATTGAAAAGTTTTTTCAAGACTATTATACTTACCGCATCAAAGTAGCATCAGATACTCAAGACGCCAGTGCCTTAGCGCATGCTCGGGATTATAAGTCTAGACATATTACAGATCGTAAGATCCGAGAAATATCAAACCGGCCAGTTCAACTCAAGATGCTTGCGGACCTGTTGCCCTATGTTACTTTTACCGCTGAGAACTTAACGACAGCGCTCCTGTATGATGAGTTTATCAGTATGATCCTCGACCGCGAATTCGAAAAGGAGTCCAATTTTAATATATCCAAAGACAATAGACGTAAATTTTCTAGGTTGATTGCTTTATTTCTCTGGGAAAATTCCAGCGAATACAGTATCAAGTTTGAAGAAATACCTAATAATATTTTCGAGCAATTTATACCCGAAAATGCCCGGGATATTGACAAGATCAAACGTGATTTCATATCCGGGTGCTTTCTGTCTAGAAAATTGGGCAGTACAATTTATTTCCCTCACAGGTCATTTCAAGAATATTTTGTAGCTGAAGAGGTAGTCATTCAAATTACAAGCGGACAAGATATCGATATAAAAAAAATAGATAACCTCCTTACGGTCGAAGTGAGTGATTTTGTTAAGGGGCTGGCCGGTTTGAAAATAGTCGTCAACTTAGATCTTGCCTTTAAAAATTACCGGGGCATGCTTTCTACCAACCTTGTACGCATATTTTTCAAACCCGAATACAAGCGCATTTTTCTCCAACAAGTGCTGACCAGCTATGCGCCGTGGTACAAAATTATTTTTGTTCTGATGCACGAGGCTGATCCGTTTACAGCGGAACAAATAGGAGAATTCAAACAGTTTTTAATCCGCGAAACAAAAAAACTGACAGATGATATGGCCGCTGTCTGTGCCTTATTTTTAGCAATGCACGAAAAAATCAATACTGTAGAAACTATCTTATCCCATTTATGTGAAGAGTTGATAATTTATTACAACAAAATCCTGAAGGAAGCGCGAAAAAAGCAAATACACCCGGTCGCGGAGAGCGTAACCTGGATAACCGATCTTTTATTAAAAACAAATATCAGCACCAGAAATAACACCTTGGACTTAAGGGCACTATTGCCACTATTTGTAAAGAAAATGGAAGGGTGGTGTTTCATTACTGAATGGAAGGATGACAAAACGCTGAATTCAAATGAATATCGAATAGTATCAGTGCTACGGGATGTCGATGATGAGGTTATCGGCAGGCTTAGAACGCTTAAACTCGTTTACGATGATTTTCAGGAAACACGGAAGCAAAAACGCAAAGGAAGTCTAAATTGAACTGTGTCAGCCACGTTTTTAAGCATTTTGTAAATGCAGCTTAATTCAGTCCTCGGACATCTTTTAATTTTTAAACAGGCTAAAACTAACTTTGCATCTAAAAAAGAGATATTATTCGCCACAGCTAGCGCCCTTCGTATTTTCAGAAACTAATTTATAATCTATCTGTGCCGCTACATTCAGCGTCAGGATCCTTATTAATTATCCCGCCACCACCGGAACAATTTTCACATACCGAGTAACCCTTACTCGCACATGATGAACAATATAAATTACCACCTGAACAATCAAGACATTTGGACTGTCACCGAGAGCGTACAAAGAGTCAATATAATTGCCAATTTTATCATTTTGTCAGAATGAATTCTAACAATATTGATTCTACCTATCAAGATAAAAACTTGTCCAATTACTCGTCGCAATCTGTTCTCCGTCCTTAAAGATTGAAGTATAGTACTTGTAATAGGTTCGTTGATAATTTGCCTGGAAATAACTAAAAGGTATATTGAGAAATAGGTCGCTATAATAGCCAT
The DNA here is from genome assembly GCF_004331695.1 of Pedobacter psychroterrae. Lineage (GTDB taxonomy): Bacteria > Bacteroidota > Bacteroidia > Sphingobacteriales > Sphingobacteriaceae > Pedobacter > Pedobacter psychroterrae. The sequence continues at coordinate 230,437 of NZ_SJSL01000005.1, forward strand.
AGTTGTAAGTTGTAATATCAAAATTCGGTCTAAAAATAGTTTTGAAAGTTAAATTTAGATTTTGCATCGACATAGTGTTGTAATAAGTTACTGGTGTCCCATCTTGAAAGAAGAAGTGACCAACTACTTCAAATTGCTCATTACGAGCATTTTGTATTGTAAATTTGGGCATTACTGTCAAATTACCATTCGAATTATCAAAAGTCTGAACGTTTATAATCTCCGAAATAATCGGTCCATCCTTGTAGGTGAAATAATATGCACCTGCTTGTGCGATTTCCCTTTCTTGATCATCAAAAACAGAGACAATCATTTTCAAGTTATGAAAACCTCTGGGCATGTGCAACTCCTCATAAGGAATAAATAACTCCTGATTATTATAAACACTTGAATTATTATTTGGAATGATTTCTAAACCAACTGCCACGGCGCCGTTGAGTGTAGAATACTGTTGGTTATAATCTCGCAAAGGAGTTCCGTTGCCGGCATAAAAAAAAGCGACAAACTTACATTTTCTCCCGACAGAGTTAATAATACGGAATGATCCAATAATACGCATACCATTCTTCCAATTCTGAACTGCATTGTGGGCAACTGATACATTTGTTAAGGTACCGAATACCGTTGAGTTGCTATTTCCACCGTTAGTTGAGATAGCAACGCCACTCCCAAAAGGGTACATCTCGCTAATTAGCCTTTTGTCACCCTCTGACAGATCGGAATTCCAGCCTACAGAATAGCCATCCATCGTCAAAGAACCATCTATTGGATAATGCATTATAGAATACGGATCATATTCATTATTTGACATAGTCACGCTATATCGATTCAAAACTTGATTATCTACCTGGTCCGAAGACCAACCTTGTGTTTGAAGATAGTAAGCATAAACACGTTGCTTGTTCCATTGTATTCGACTCAGTGGAGATTTGTGTTCGTGAAGCAATCCTAACGCATGTCCAAATTCGTGCAAGACGGTTCTTTTTAATTCTATTTCTGGCGTGTGTTCATTAAAACCCTCGTAATTCATTGTCTGCTCGTTCATGTTAATCCGCCTAGCTTGTGAGCCCGCATAAGACCAATATCCTCCTCTATTAAAACCAATCCGAATATCCGCTTCACCATAATCAACAAAGGAAAATTTGATATTCGCATAATTTTCCCACATCCTTGCATATTGTCTAATCTTTTGTTGCACATATGAGCTACCACCAAAGAAGCGAACACGAAGGGTAATACCATTTGTCCATTTCGAACTTGCATCAAGGACACCGCTTTCACCAACACCCAAGCTAGTAACTGCCATTTTATCAATACAAGAACTGATTTGCGCATAAGAGTAATGTGTTACCAAGACAATTAAGATTGTAACATAAAAATTCTTCATACTATTAATTTTATTCTAAAATACAATTTTTCAAACAAGAAGTAGCCTGCTATATAGTATACTCGCAAGACGGTCTATAAAAGATAAACTTACAGAAGAGAGATTAACGAGCAACCGCTTACCCGCACTCAAATTGAAGTTAAGCAGCGATAATAATATCGACCCTTCGGAATTTAAACGGTATAGTGACCTTTTTGTCTCCCAGCTCAACAAGCTAACGATAACTACACTGACCGGAGAAACTATGACGCTCGGACAATACCTGAGGGAAGCAATGACCCTGGTATGCTATAGCGAAATCGTTCATGAACTAGGTTCACCTAATGCGGCTAAAGTAAGGGCAGCGTTCGAAGGCTATCAGCGGCTAACATTCACCCAACCGTTACTGGATTTGATGCAGTTGATCTATCGTTTCAGCACCTTAATGAGTGATTTATCTGTATCAGTCCTTGAATACGACTTCAACCCTGTTTTTGCGTTTGGCGGGGATTCTGAACACAACCACATTATCATCCGTCTTATTAAATCACGGGCAATATCCATTAAAATGGATGGTAAAAAACGTGAAGTTATACCATTACAATGGCCCAACTATCGGGGCAACGTTACACCAGTAACCGTTAGTCCGATATCAATCGGTCTGAAACATCCAAAAGAAACTTTACCTGTCTACATCCAACGGCACGCACTGAGGCGATTGTCAGAAAGAATCGGTATCGTATCAGGCTTGCTCCATCAGGCACTAGTGGATTGCTTTAAGGAGGATAAACAGATCAGCAATTTACCACAGGGCAGCAACAGCCTTGTCGAGTTTAATATTTATGACCAAAAACTCGGGTAACTGGTTTGCCTGGTTCATGAGGAGATGATTGTGATCCGTACCTTTTTGTTTCTTACAAATGATGGTACACCAGAAGGGAAAAAATTAGCTGAATTAACTAAGGTGCAGGTTCTTGACAAACAATACCTGGGAATCGACACACTTTCTGGTTTTATCAAATTCCGGGTTGCTGATGACCCGACCTTAAAACAACTTTTTAAGGACGCGGGTTGCGAAAGTCTGCTCGATCTTAGTACCCTGGAAAAGTTTCTGGAATCAGATGTTACAGCAAAGGACCCTTCTATTCTGCTTAGCTATATTCGGGGTATACCCGGCAACACCGATGACTTGATTCCGTCTAAATAGAATTTAAGCAGGAGTCTGATCACCCTTTATTATCGCGACTGAGTTCGGGTTTCAATTGCGGATTGTTTACGAGTTAGAACGGGATAAACGAATCTAATAAAATTCATTTTTCTCTTGATAGTTTATTATTATTTTATTATACTTAAATAAATCTAATCAATTACCAATGGCTTGTACTCACAAATTTTATGGCCACCATGCCCATCTTGCTGGAAAAAACGGCTTACTCCCTAAATGGAAAGCAAAGACACTAATCATTGGAACCTTCAATCCCGAACAATCGTGGCACCTGACTAACTCCGCAGAGTATTATTACGGCAGAGTGCGTAATTACTTTTGGAAAGTATTACCTAGGTTCGCAGGGCTCGACGCAATTCCTCATGCCGACGTACCGACTCAGCTGACATTTTTAGAGCGCAACCAGATAGCAGTATCAGATTTATTGGTCAGTATAAACGATGCAGATTTAAACAATCAGGAACATGTGGCCAGAATCAAAACAGTTCTTGATGATAAAATAGAATTATTTAATCAATTTACCTGGAATACTGATCCCATATTAGATTTCATCGCAAAGCAAGGTGTTGAAGCGGTCTATTTTACCAAACTTGGTAAAGTTGGGACCGTCAACCCAAAAGAGAATACATTTGAAGCACAGATTCGGAAGATTGAAAATTGCTGCATCAATAAAAAAATACCAACATATCGTCTGCACACTCCTTCCGGTCAAGGACTTGGCCCTGGGTCGCCAAGAGATCACAAACTTATTCATAGATGGTACGATGACAATGGCGCAAAGCAGTTTCCTTTTCTAAGTGCTAATTTCAGCAAATTAGACTTTCCATTTTCAAATTAATCAAATGACATCTCCATGCAAACAATAATTATCACATTAGGTAAAGCCTATTACAACCAAGGGTTTTTCAATATTCCAAAGCAGTACGATTATCTATTTAATAATGACAAGACACCTATTTCTATTCAGTTAGGATCACCCTCTGAAAATATCATTACCGGATATATAAACAAAACCGCTAATAGAAACTTTGCCCCTAGAATTATGTGCGGCATAAATTATACGAATTGGGTGCAAGGAGAATATAAGCAAGGCGATTCTATGGTTATTGAGGTAATTAACAAGGATTTGATACGGCTCCGTAACCTTCCGTAAATCTCGAAAGAGGAGCTTAAAATTATTACAAGGATGATAAGCACAAGGAAATTCTAAAGGCTTTTTCCAAGAAAAGCTATTATGTCCATCGAATCGGACCGATAGAGGAAAACAATACAGGCTTTAGTGATCAGGAGGTGCGCTTGTTGCTCAAGGCGTATGAGGAACAATTTAAAAAGCCGCTCAGACGGATGCTCATCACCTATTATCGGCTAAAGTTCAATCCGGACATTAAGATGGAAGGCCGTTTTCTGGAAACTCTGGGTTTTAAGCCATGTGGGCATTGCTTTAAGGAAGATGAAGGCTTTTGGGCAAGCAGTCCTCCAACCCAAGAAAGCGGCTTTTGGAGTAGTACGCCGTCAAAGCATAACTGTATGGAGAATGGCGACCTACCTTTCTGAGCCAACGCCAAGCAACATGTTCAGCGCTGGTTCAGCACATTGCAGGTTCCGAGTTCGGGTTTAAGCAACAAACGGCCTGGTTCATTTGAAGGATCAGGCCATTTCGCTGTGTATTATTTTATTGGAAATTATGGTTCAAATTGTGCCAGCTATTTCGGGCCTGATAGTGCCAGCGATGACGGTTTAAATGGTAAGCCTGTTACCTGTAAGTCCATATTTTAATACCTGATCGACTTACGAAAGTCATCAGATAGAAGTTGTTCTGATGAAAACTCAGTTTCTTTGAAGTTTTCACTTCCGGCCAAGCTTTCATTAATTGGACACAGATTTAGATGGATAGACAAAATAAGCGGGTATAATCACAATCGCAACTTATTAAATTTATACATCAAAAATATTATAGAATTAATTATATCTTTAAGTTTAATTGCAATTAAGTAAACTAATCAATTAAGCAATGTTAATAATTGAAGTCGGCAAAAAGTTAGTCCAATCCAATCTTTCAAAAATAGTTGAACTTAATTGGGAAAGATCATTTAAATCGCCGGCCGTTCAATTCAATTTGGAACTTCTTGAATGGATATCAAACGCTGAAATTTCTTTTTTAATCAGTTGGATAAGATCATTAGAGGATAAAAAAATTCCGGTATTTGTCAAACTGCAAAGCCAACGTGGAGTGACAACTGATTCTGACGAGTATTCTAAAAGAAAGTACTGCTTAGAAAGAATTTTGATTCATTGGAAATTAAAACAACATATTTCAGACAAGACAACGTTAATTGATGGCGGAATTTCCATAAATAATAGTTTACCCAACAATACCTCTAATTTCACTTCAATACCAATAAGCTCGTATAAAACAGTAACATTTGATATAGATTTCGATCAGCTTTATAACCACTATCTCACTGATTTTTCAAATAATCTGAAAAAAAACCTGGCAAAAACGGATATAAACTATTATGATACAAAGTTCTTAGATTACTCGATTGTTAAAGAGCTATACTCCAATGTGTGTTTACATGCAAACAGTAGTAAATCTCAAGAATGCTATTTCTCTATTGGCGTAAATAAAAAATTTGCTGGAGCATCGGATTACGTATCTAGAAGCAGGCTGGAAGAACTTTCAGAATTAGAGAGATCATTTTTCACGACGGATAAAAAATATAGAAATATTGATTTTATAGAGATCAACTTTCATGATTTCGGAATCGGGATTTCGCAGTCTTTAAAGCCTAAATATTTAAGCGAAACTGAAAACGATCTTAAAAGTTTTTTTGGGTCATACCACGAAAGACACAAGCTACAGCATCTTGATACAAGAATAATTGAATATTCTTTGTTGTTATTTTCCTCCTGTTACGAAATTGAAAGAAAATTTGAGGTTCACGATTTTATACCTAGAGGGCTATTTATATTAAAGGATATTGTTAAAAAATATCATGGTTATTTTGAAGTATCGAGTAATGACGGAGCAATTGGGCTGTCTTTTAAAGATGGGAAAACTAACATCTTTTATTCTATTAGCGGAACGACAAATATATTTCCCGGAACCCGAATCAAAATTATTTTACCTGCTCTCGATCCATTAAAACAGTCAGAATCCTTAGATAAAGTTATTAAAGATAAAACTCCTGAAAGATCAGATATTTTTTACAACATTAATTTCTTGACGCAGGTAAGTGAAGTTGAATCGACTTTGTACTCAGAACCTGAACTTGCTAATGAAGAACTTAGAAAAAACAAGAACACCTCGATCCTTTTCACTAAGTTCATAGGTCATTTTAAAAACCTTTCTCCAAACACAATTGTCTTAGTAGACTTCGCCGGTGTTGAGCCTAAAACTGCTGATTACTTTAATAAATTCATATATTTCATTACACACTTCCCCCTTTCAGGGAATACCAGGTTAATACTATATAATACCATCACCAAAGGTCTAAATAGCACTGTTATTTTTCATCCAGATAAAGGTTTAAAATCACAAGGCTTTTTTCCGTATCCAATACCTTGTATTTGCTGTGACTTGTCCGTTGAATGGTTGGGAGTCGAGGAAATGGACAAAGCAGATAACTTTACTCAATTATGGATAGGAAACACAAAACACGAATATGGAATTGCTGATGCCAGAAGTTATAACAGTAGCATCATTAAAGTTGAACAAATTGATCAGAGGTTTAAAATCTCTGTAAATCTCCCGGATTATTTGGAAATATTAAAGAGAATTGAAGGTTATATTAAACAGGTCATCGACAAGGAAATTACTAATCAGGGGATACAATTCCGGATACTTACCGACAGCGAGAAAAAAAACTATAACAATATAATTTATGCAAAAGAGAACACCTGCTTCTTAACTTCCAGTGGGAAATACTTGATTGAGTATATATCTTTTAATGAAAAGTTGTATATCTATAGCTATAGACGAATGATATCAACTTATTTTGTCTTTAAGCTTCATTTACATTTTTCCGCCAGCGAAAAAATTGAAAAAATAGACAAAATATTATCTGTAACACTTAGTAGTCAACTTATTGGCAATGAAGTAAAGGAAGTTTTAAATCTTTTCTATCATCGACGCATAGATTTGGTGGCGTTGTCAAACTATTATAATTTCCAGAATGAAGAAAAATTTAATGATATTAAAGAAAAGAGTAGAGTACTAATTGTCAATGACGTTATTTCTACCGGCAGTTTAACAAATTCAATAATAAAATCTGTTGAAATAAAAGAGGCTTTCGCCGTAGCCTGTCTTGCAATTGTTGACTTCCGAAAAATTTCACCGTTCCAATCAAACCCTCCACTCTTATCATTGACGACCGCAGATGCCGATTTAATGGACACTCCCCCTATAGGATATAATATCGAAGTGATTAATCCTGTCTTGAATGTACCTGCTTCAATTCCCAAAAGCAAATCTCTTGAAAACGTTCTGTTGACTAAAGAGGAATTTGCTAAAATTGTGGATGAAAAATATTTCCTTATTGGCAATTTGAAAAACAGCTCAGTATTTTTCAACTACTATTTGCAGACCGAAGAGTTATTAAAAGATGATTCTCAAAACAAATTTACCTTTTTAAGCTATCTGCTTGAAAAGTTGAAAGAAAAAAAACAAGGCACTATCCGTAAAGAACTGCGGTTTCTGAATAACGGACTTCAAATTATCGGAAAAAATACATCAAATCAACGTTTCAGTAATGATTTTGAAAGGATCAAAAAGCTAATTAACAAGCTCGAAGAACAGTTAACTCCAGAGCTATTTGATGACTATAAAATTGATGCCGTTTTCTACCCGTTCCTGTCTCACATTAGTGTAGTTGAAAGTGACTCCACGCCTTTTTTAGAAGCATCGTTGAATAAAAATTCACCCATAATTTTCCCAATACCAAGAATTATGACTTCCAGGGGTTGGAGATTTTCCTTTCCACCTAAATTCATGCAAATCTTGTTTACACAAAATAAATTATCTGCCTTAATATTAGATGATGGCTCATTAACCGGGGAAACCTTGATGCAGATGATTGATTCAATCAGTTTTTTGTCCATAAAATCAATTGATGTGTTTTCAATCTTTGGAAGACTGGAAGATTTTCAAAAAGAATTGTTTTCCAGGATTAAAAGCATTCAGGTCAAGGGTGCTGTAGCACCTATCAATGTTTACTTTGGCGTACACTTTAATATACCAATTCATAATATAAATGAAAGTCCATTTCACGTTGAGCTAAGTGACATTGATAAATTAGAGGGTCAGTTAAAAACGATGAATATTGAACTTTCTGAACAATTCAATTCATTTTTGAATAAAAGAAAGAAATATCTAAATGGTTCAGAATATCCGAGTTTAAATGGCGCTAAATTTCAAATTATTTCCTCAATCTCAAAACAGGATTTGTTTTTTGTAAGAGATTTTTTTGGAAGGTTTGAAAGTTATAAACTGTATGCTGAAGACTTGTCCATAGCAAACTTGAATGATCTCATCAAAGATAAAAAGGCTATTTTAACTCTCCTTACTATATTAAATCTAGAGCCTCAATTATATCAAACATTTAAAAGGATATTTAATGATGATCAAATTGCCTTGATTTTAAAAAATATAAAAACAGATTTTCTATGTGATAGTCAGTTAACAGCAGAACCCGGGGCGCAAGAGTTTCTTATAAAAGCACTTTTTTACATTGATCCAAATGAGTTTTTTAAAACCGAAAATTTAATTTCTTTATCAAAAAGGCTTGGCGAAATAAAAGCTGGAAATAACAATCATTCGTTTTTATACTTAGAGTACCTTCTAATACTTGCTAAATTAAACATCAAAACCTTTGACGATAGACTATCGGCGTTATCTTTTGAAACAAATGTTGAGGATTTTATTTTCAATATCAAAGATTTTCCCTCCATTCACTATGAACTTAGATTTGCCTTTACTGTATATGATGAAATCAACAGAAATAAAGGTTTAAATTACCATTTTTCCATTAATAAATACTACAATTTGCGTCAATACTACCTCCGTGTAGCAAATTATCAAACCTATCATGATGAGAGATTGCTTACCAATTTATTTAATGATACAAATACGAGCATTTCAGTACTTCGACACGCTATTGAATTTGACATAACTAATGATATCCAATTAAACTTATCGGCGCTCCAGCAAGCACTGACCAAACTTAACAGTGACTATACAGATCACCAGGAATTTAAGTTTATAAATGATATTGTACAGGACCTTAAGAGGTTTTCAACGTCGTATTTACCAATTAATATAAATGCTATAGAGGATGCAATTAATAAATTCGAGAGCATTTTTAAGGTCCCTTATAATACCATAACTATTGAACAGCTCTCAGATTTAGACGCTATTGTTGATCAGTATCAAGAATTGATGCTAAAAAATAATAGCCCACTTGCATCATATATTATGAAATCCGAATGCTTTTTAAAAACAGAGTGGATAAACGCTGAAGCGGAGATAATTAGCAAATACCCTGCTTATGTAAGGATTGATTGTCAGAAGAGTGAGGATTTTTTATTAAACGTCAACTCTTACGCTATGAATCTTGCATTTAGAAACTTACTTTCAAATAAAGTGAAATATGCTGAATCCGTTCCCTGGCAAATGTTTACCGAAGAACATCCTAAATACTATGAGTTATATATTCAGCAGGAATCGCCATTTCAAAACGACGTAAATGGCGACGGCACAGGCCAGCATACAATAAAATCCATACTGAGAAATTACGGAGTAATTTATAAGAAAATCAGTGACCACCCATATAGACTACGCATAACCTTTAGAAAAAATTGATATGGAATTAGATATAGTTTTCAATATTGACTATCCAAGCAAATTGAAAGTAGAGCCGCTTTACTTGAATATTCCCAAGTATATTGAATATATTGAGGTGAAAAATATGGACCAGTTTAGGCGAATCGTCAATTGCCTAAATGACGAAGTCGTAAGTTATATTTGGCTACATCCCTCCTTTAGCGGTGACCAGGTAGATGCTGGATTTGAAAGTAGGGTAACTACTGAAGTCCTTCCTGAACTAAAAGAATTAAATATTGAGGTCACACAAATTACTCGCTCAACTGGTAAAACATCGGAAAAAGATTTTTTCGATGTTGGCAAAATGCTTGACGTAAAAAAAACAAAAAAAGGGTATACGACAGAAGAACTCAAGGAAGTTTTAAATTCGAAGCCTAAAACTGCAACTTTAGAAAATAAGCCAAGGCTCCGTATAGAACAATCGCTTAAGGAGGAAATTAAATTAATAAATAGCCGAATTAGGGAACTACGGAACTTCCTTCATGTATCATATTCAGAAGATGCGGGCTATTGGTTTCAAAAAATATTCAAAATCGAAGATATATATACTGAGCGTTGTTTCAATAATTCTTACTGGCAATTTAACATTGGCAACTATAAACTTTATTTAAACCTGAATAATCTTGAAGAATGTATGATAGATCCTGACCATATGAATGTCGCAGAGATTATTAAATTTGATGTCGATAATAGACGGTGGTTAATTGACATGTCTTTCTTTGACGAAGTATCAAAAAGATTTGAACAACAAGACCCTGATAATTCCAGTGAAAAATTGGCTGTAGCAACAACGCTATACGTTATCCATGAAGCGATACATAAAATTCACAACTTAGATTGCAATACAGTAGCGGGTATTGGCAATTTCCCTAAGATTATTGAAGAAGCTGATTATCAAGCTGACTCCATAGCAATTTTGACAGAATTCTCATTTTACATTCATCAGATGGGAGGAATCGAAAAAATGAGTGCGAACCAACTAATCGACAAACTTTGCAGCACAATCGAAATAGCGATTCAAACTACGTTTTCGTTCAACCCGATTCAAGACGCCTTGAAACTAATTCAAGTGAGAAGAGTTAACAGATATCTAATTTGGTTTTACCATTATTTCAAGATTAAAAATTTGAAAGCAGAAAATTTAGATGCCACTTCGACCATAAAAGAAATACTGACGTATTTTTCACATAAACCGTTAATTGAAGTATCTGGCCCTGCGATAAAATCTAACAAGGATATGGATAGAACCTTTTATGATTTAAATAGGATTAAGCATCAAGAGGAAATTGCAATTCTTAAAATGAACAATGAAATTATTAGAATGGGCAAGATTCAAAGTGTTGATTTTAGTCAATTCTATACAGGTATAAAAGAGTCAAATTTCGAGAAAATGCGTGACTTTTTAAACGTGATTTTTACTAACAACCGTGCGGCTTTGAAATGACGAATATCCAACGCGAACGAGCATTGACAATAATAACAACTTCCAATAACTATACACGTAAAGGCAGTGTGAAGAACCGGGTTAGCATTAATAGAAAATCAGGGATAGGTTTTATGCTTAATCACAATTCGATTTAGGTTATTAACTTAAAGCAATGAAAATCAAATTGCTTCCGCAAAAAAAAACAAATTTTCCGAAGGCAGAACAAAAAACTATTTTCTCGCACTATCCATCATTTTCATCATCATCTTCTTGTCGACTAAATAATCATCAGAAAGATCAGAGCTGTCAGCATTTGCAAGCATTTTCATCTTAGGCCATATAGCAGCATGCTCGAAAGCGAAAGAAGAAAATGATCGCATGATTTCTTGAGGAAGTTCATCGAAGAATTTCGGAAATTGACTGACAAAAATATGAATGTCCAAAATGACCTTGTAAGATTCATCAAAAAAATTTTGCTTGATTGCCTTTTGGATTACCCCCATTCTGTTTTTAGTTTCTGCATTTGAAAGGTTAATGAAGTTGATCGGCTCCTCCTTCCCCAAAAATGCACCAATTTCCAACATAGATTCGAATTGTTTTAAGTTCTTAGTAAAGAATTTTGAAAGCTCGACGAGAAGATACGGAAGGTCAAATGTATTTATGATATCAACATAAACAAAGACATCCAGTTTCTCCTTTACTTCTTTGAACTGTCCATGATGGCGCTCTTGTTTCACCAATCTAATCATTTTCACAAGATCGCCGATATGATTAATGCCCATCACTGAATCATTAGCGATATTATTAAGCATGATCAGGCTATTTTCCAAACCAGCAGCGGTATGGAGTAGATGCTTCAAATCAAGCAAAAGATGGAAACTTTTAATAATGATATCTGTATCCATTCCAGTGTGAGTAAAAATATTACGACTATCGGGAAGATAAAATTCATAATAGTCCATATCGAATTCACCGTTAGGTGCGACCGCCCTAAGTGCTTTCACCTTTTTTGGAAGCGCTTTCAGGGTACCTTTATTTTGCCCTGCAATATCCAAAAGCTCAGCCACGATTCCCTCTACCTGTGGAATGGCCAGAGCATAAAAACCATACCATAGCTTCTCTCTAACCATACGTAGTAACTGTTCAAAAATTTCTTTGCGCTTATTCAATAAAGGAATTTGTAGTAATTCGGTTGAAATCTCAGACATTACTTTTTCAGGATCGATACCATTAAGTATTTCCTGATCGAGAACAGCCGGAGGGGTCGTACGAATATCATTCATGAAACTAAAAACAAACATCTTGTTCTTATACCGACTGATCTTTTCATAATCAATTGCTTCGATGTCAACTTCAAAATCAAGTTTACCATTCCTAATTACATTATCCAAGTAGGGAGACTCCATATGCTTTTCTAGCTGCGGATAGCTTATACCACGGGTTCGTTGGTCCACATAGAACCTTCCCGAATGTGTAATTGCGATATCTTTTGCGCCGTTCTTGATATATTCGCTAATGTTGGCCGCTTTTGTCTTGGCACGCTTATAAAAAATATCGATAGTGTATTCACTATGGGCCCTTCCCTGATTTATTTTTCCACTATTCATATCCTGAACAAAAGGAAGTTGTTCATATTTATCAATGAGCGTATTTACAATCTGCAAGTCTTCTTGAGCCTGAAGAATAAGCCTTGAAAACACAACAACAGGAAGTTCGACAATCCCCAAAACATGTTCATGAAATATGTCAATTACATTATCATCGCCAACTCTTGCTACTGAGATCTTATGAGCAATTACCTTACGGCAATTATTTGCTATAACAACTTTGTCCTCAGAATACTCAAACCCAATCGCGCCCAAAGCTTTTCCAGCAATGTGTAATTGATCAACCTCCAGTAAAAAATCTGTTCCGATCTTATCTTTGATTACCTTCCCTATTTCAGAAAGGGATAAATCATGGGCAATCAGTTTTTTGTAAGGTTTAACAAGCAAAGATTGAAACCATAAAAGTAAAAAGCTAAATAATGATTTTATGAAGGTCATTCGAGAATTAAATACAAATTTTGGCTAGAAAGTAAATCTGGATTTAGTGAGATATAAAAGCAAATCTCACTGATGAAGATTTATATTACTATCTCAAGCTAAAAATATTGGTTAAGATAAATAAAAATTTATATTGAACACCCCCTCTTACAAATGATTTATCGATATAATTTACCGCTAAGGGCATGTTGAGAACAACGTGAATACATTTTCGCTATGCAGCAAACGCTATAATCTAGACATCTATTTAATATAAGGCATCGGTATTCCAATTTTAAAAACCTTGTGGTAAGCATTAATTTTCGTTGAATCATTTAAAACACATTCAAACTTATAATCATCAGTCAAGACTTCGTCGGTTGGGTAAATGATTAAACAATCTATTATATCTTTTGGTGTTTTAGTTTTTTCTAAAGTTTCATATACCTTATTCAACCTAGCATAACCAGCAACTTGCCTAATATCTCCATGAATTTGACTTGAGCGGTAATGCATTTTATATTTAGCATCCACCACCATCTCGCTTCCTTCCTTAGTGATTAAAAAATCTAAGGCATTACCATAAGTAGAAAACTGGAATTTAATCTCACTTTCGCTAAATGCACTTAACAGATGATGATAAACATATAATTCAAATAATTTGGGCATATCTATCCAAAAAGGTGGAGTTTTAATCTTTTGGCTTTTCGCGGTATTGCTGATGTTATAGGCAAAGCGTTTTAAAATGTATTGCCCTATCTTAATGGCATCTTTATATTCTTTAAAAAAAGGATTGTTTTTGCTATTTTTTAAAGTAGCTATATCCATTTTATCATTCACCAATTCAAAAGCAGGTTTGCAATAGTTAATTAGTTGCTCTAAATCTTTCTGATTACCTGCAAATAAACCAGCATTTTGATGCACATAATTGCTACAGTAATAAAGCACATTTTTTAAGAAACGATTTTCTTGATGGTTTACGCCGAATTCTTGATACTCACAATAGGTCTTAGTTAGCCTATTTTTTAATATGTTTTGTTTTATGTTAGCGCCGACTAATATTTTTCCTTTTATCCTATTGTCTAAATTTTCTTTGACTTTGTAATAGGATTTCTTTAAACCTTTTCTAACGATGTGTTTCAGTAAGTTCAAAAACTGAACGACCAAAAACGGGGTTAAAGCATCGTCTTCCTGTTTTATAACTATTTGTTCAGCGTCCCAATCTATTAAAACTAAATTATTCGTGTTACTAACTATAACAGGATGCTGAAAAGCATCCATTAAGAGTTTAAGATAATTTAATTGTTTTGAATTGTCCTTTTCAACGGAAGAATCTAATTCTGATTCATTTTCAGAACATAAGGGTTGTTCTTCCCATTTTTTCAACTCCGCATCAAATCTTTCAAGCACCTCTTTATTTAATTTTGGCTTTACTAAAACAAAATGCTTTCCTTGAATAATCCAGTCTACACCAATGTAATAGTCCGCTTTAAGGAAATACGAATTTTGTTTTTCAGAAATAAAATACGTGGGCTTAGTTTCTTTTATTGTTGGAAATTTCTTCGCAGGCACCAGAATTAATTGGTCAAGATTAATATGCCCGCTACCTATTTTTTCTAGCAAATCGACCTCTTTGTGTTCTGATATTTCTATCTCCATTGAATTAATCTGAAAACTTATAATCTTCTATTTCTTTGATTTTTTTTAATGTTTCTGAATCATTATTAAGTAAACCATCATGAAGATATTCTTTGAGAATAGGTACAATTTCGTAATCTAACCTCATTTTAAAATCGTAAGGTTTATCTAAAATATTGTTGCCAAATTCATCTTTTTCATATTGCTGTATAAAGTAGCTATGGCCTAATTGAACGTCTTTCGCCTTGAATTCTCCTGCAAGATGTTTTTCATTAAACAGTTCGGCTACTTTATTGAATAAATCAGTTTGGAAATCATCACCTAACTGAGCTGTTAAGTCCTCTGGTAAAACGTCAACGAAAGCAAACCGTCTCCGTATCGCATAATCTATGTGCCCAACACTTCTATCAGCCGTGTTCATTGTACCGATAATATAAAGATTAGAGGGAAGAATAAGTTCACTTTTGTTATCGACTTCATACATACTCTCTACATTTTCGTTACGATATTCTAAAGCATAAATAAGCTCGCCCAATACGGAAGATAGGTTCGCTCGGTTAATTTCGTCAATAACTAATATGTACTTGAGAGTTGGATTCTCAAATGATTCCTTTGCAAGTTTTCCCAACAGTTTATTTACATTTTTATACTCAATTTTATCATCTTTAGAATCAGCAACTATTCCTCTTACAAAATCTTCGTAAGTGTACGACGGATGGAACTGAATAATTTTAAATTGAGAATTATCTTCTAAATCTTTAACAGAGCCTAAATTTAATAGCTCAACTGCTATTTCTTTTGCTTGTTTTGTTTTACCTGTTCCCGGAGGGCCTTGTAAAATGATTTGCTTTTTATATTCTAGTAGTTCCATCATTTTCATCATCTGCTGTTGAGAGTCTGCATTATCGTCGATTATTTGCTTTTTAAATGAAGAGAAAGCATTTAAAATAGCATTGTAATCATAATCATTAGCTATTTGTGTTTGATTCAGTTTTGGGTTTCTATGAGAAAGTAATCCATATTCTGCATCACTGCCTAATTTCAAAAATAGTTGCTTTGCGTATTTTTGACTTTTGTGGCTGTTATTATAAATAGCAAACCAAACATCAATTCTACCTTGATTTTGTGCGCCATCCAAATCCACAAAGTTAATACTGGTAATTGATTCTAAATCGAGGTCTTTTTGATATCTCTTTATTTCATTTGTAAAAAATTCCTTGACCAACTTCTTTTGTGAAGCATATATAAATGGATAAAGTATCCTCGAAATGGATGCCCATGCATGAAATACATTTTTTTCAAATTGTCTCGCGATTTTTTCTTTTTGGTGAATTATTAAATCTTTTGTTAAAGGAGATTCCTGTTCAGAATTTAAAAACTCAACGAGGATTTGCCGTAAAAAAACTACCGGTTGCCCTTCTACATCACCCCGGATTGAATATTCATATAATAGTTTTCTCTTTTCAGTTAGGGACAAATTATTGACAGCATTAAGCATTTCGCTTTCATCATTAAAACATACTTCAAATAGTTTTTGAAAATTCACAAACTTTTCAATGGAGTATGTAGATTCTGATAAAACAACTTTTTGCGTATCCATTAATTCTTTAATTGTAATTTTAAAAACAGGATTTAAGATAGCATCCTCCAATCTCTCAAAATCAGATGGCTTTACCTTAGTACATGTGGAGTTATCGCCAGGTGACCACCACTTTCCATTATCTTTTTTATGGTCTTTAGGTTTTAAAGCGTTATATAATGGCAAATACTCTCTTTCAATCCATTTCTTATCTAGTTTACCATCTGGCCTCAACCTATATATAGGTCTTTCATCAATAAAAATTCCTATCACATCAACTGTAGAATTTGAATGACATATAAAAACTAGATCACCAGGTTTAGAATTTATAAAAAGCTGAAATTGTGTTGTATTGCTTTTACCTTTCGAATTTGTATCTTCATGAACACATACCAAACTTTCTTCTAATAGTTTATCATATTCATTCCGATTAAAAAATGCTGTGCCATGAGAAACTTTAATTATTTTCATTCTATAATTTTATTAGGAACTATTATAGTTTTGCTACCTAACATATTTAACCTCCTGCTCCGCAGCCATTCCTAACTTCTCTTCCACCATTTCATAAGTATCTTTTACCGTAACCTGCCCATTCATTAACATGGGCAATAACCAATCTCTTAAGGAAGCTAGCTCATAGTTTTGTTTTTCATTAATCGATACTTTTTCAATTATTGGATTGTAAAACTCTTCAAAGTTTGTCTGAAAATTTGCTTGAGGTATTAACAAATTTATATCTGATAATTGGCTACGATTTAACTCAACTTGTCCCGTTGAGCCATTTGCAAAACCTTCTATTTCTCTCTGTTTCGTTAAAAGAGAGTAACCAAAAAACACTATATTTATATTTTCAGGTATAGCTCGTACAATTGTAACGTGAGAGTCAACTGTTACTTCATTTTCAATTAACCAACGAACTAAGGCAACCCTTCCTAAAGTGCCAACACCTGTAGAGTTTACTAAAACATCATATTTTTTAATTAATCTATTCACAGCATTTTTTGCGACATTATCGTGCCTCCTTTGAAATTGGTATTTTAAACCATATTCTCGTATACACTTTTGATTAAGCACTGGTATTCCTTTATTTTCGTATGTATACTTGGGAGAAATCCCCCTTGATAAGAAAGACGTTAATGCATTTAATTTTTTCACATCCCACCCTTTCGGTATTTCCCTCTTTAAAACCTCATTATAAACCATTTCGCCACCAGAAGATTTATAAGGCTTGCCATCTGCACCGGGGAAATCAAACTGAACAAACCAATAATCATAAAGCATCTTGGCCGTCGCCTCTAACTTTGCATTTATTTTATTGTTCAGCTCTATTTTATTTGAAATGACTTCATAAATATCACCTATTTTATTCCTAGTATGTTCATCTAGAATCGGCAACTTTAGTTTAACTAACTCTTGTTTTCGTAAGTGTGCTATAACAAGTCCTACATGGTTATTCTCTATTGTGGTTTGAATTTCTTTACTGCGCAGGACAGCAAGCATATAGTATGGATTTAAATGCTTTTTAAACCTTAAACCAACCATGTCTTGTGCTGCTACAAAGCTAACAGGATCTGGTACTAAGCAACATCTACCTGGTGTTCCTTTATTTACAAAAATTATATCATTAGATTCAAGATGTGCTCTGAACCAAGTATCATACACATTTTTATCGATAAATCTGATATTTTCAAATGTTGGGTAAATACTAGAATGCTTTATACAATTGGTTGCAATTAGTGGAATACCAAATTCAGAAGTAGGTACTGTTTTACCTCTATTGTCAATTATTACATCGACCAATTTTTCAATCTCTAAATATTCCCTATTTGTCATTATAAGTAAATGTCTTTAGTTGTTTCTGAATTTCTATGTCCAAACAATTTCCCTCTTCAAACAAAGCATTTAGTTGTTCTTCAAAGCCCTGCATCTTAAAGGTAAATTCCTGAGCAGTAATATCTACATAATCAATCCTTACCTCAAAATACTGTCCGGCAGAGAAAGAATAGTTTTTAGCTTTAATGTCTTCGGCAGAAACTAGTACGCTAAAATCAACTTCTGCTACTTTTTTGTTCATCGCATCAACGATTCGTTGCTCTTCTAGCGGGCTCAATATTGTACGCTGATTCTTACCTTCCTTGACAGTAGCGCCCAGTTTACTAGCATCTACCAAAACGATATGCTCGGCATCAGCTCTGTTATCTAGAAACAAAACGCTTACATTGGTGCCAGTACTTGCAAAAATATTACTAGGCATGCTAACTACACCACGTAAGAGTTTACGCTCAATCATGGCTTCACGTATTTTACGTTCTATGCCACTTTGTGCTGTGATAAAACCAGTAGGTACTACAATAGCACCTTTACCTCTTGCACTTAAACTGTACATGATGTGCTGTATAAATAGCAGGTAAATGGCCATACTTTCTTTTTTGGCCTTGGGAATATTGGGAATGCCAGCAAAAAAGCGGGTTTTGTTGATGTCTTTATCTAAGGCAACGCTAAAATCCGAGAAATCTAATTTAAAAGGTGGGTTTGAAACGATGTAATCGAATTTCTCTTCCCTGTAGTAAGGCTCTAATATGGTATTGCCTTTAATAATATGAGGTATGCTATGGCTTAAATTGTTGAGCACCAAGTTTAAGCGCAACATATTGCTCGATTTTTGTGAAATATCTTCACTGTAAATGCTGCAATTATCTTCTCCAATGGCGTGGGCAATATTCATCAATAAAGTCCCCGAACCCGCACTTGGGTCATACACCTTAACACCTTTAGGTTTATCGTTCACCATGATGCTTGCCATAATACGTGCCACAGCATGCGGGGTATAATACTCGGCATATTTACCGCCGCTATCGGTATTGTAGTCTTTTATCAAGTATTCAAAAATGGTCGCAAAGAAATCATATTTCTCATTGAACATTCCTTCAAAGCTAAATTCAAATAATTTGCTGATCAAAGCTTTACAAAAAGCATCACGTTGAGAAGCATCGCTGATGAAATTGCTCAGTTCATCAAACATTTTATCTTTAGCACCACTTGCCGATTTTACGGAGTAAATTTCTGCATTGTTGATACTGATTTCACGTAGCGTATCATCAAACAGCTTGGCAAAATCGTTACTGTTTTGCTTATTATGCAAATAGGTAATGGTTTGATGCGGATAAAGTTGTGGAGTATTGGCATCGATAAAAGCCAAAAGAAAGTTATATTGCTCTTCATCCAACGCTTCTAATGCTTCCTGAAAGTTTGGCGCATCGCCGAGTTTATAGTCTTCCAACTTTTTAGCTTCGTAGGCAAACTTATCGTTCATAAATTTATACAGGAAAACCTGGGTAATAATTTTGAACTCGTTGCCATCGTTGCCCAAACCATAATTGGCACAAACACTTTTTAGGCTATCAATTAGCTGTTTGGTTTTGGTGATGAATGTTATATCGGTCATTAAATGTAGTTATTATATTGTTGTAGGTACTCGCCAGCAATCATTGTGTTAATTGTTTTGGTAGTATTAAAATCTAACTTGATGTTTTGTTTTTTCACAAATTCGTTGGCTACCAGGTTGAGTAGGTAACGATTAAAAAAACCTTCACTATCCATAATGTTACGGTTATTTAGCAATTGGTCGTCGGTTTTTTGCTTGACATTCATCAATGCTTGGTGTAGCTGAATTTCTCTAGCATTGATGCCGGAGTTTTCAACCAACCGCTTATGCAACCGGGCATATTTTTCGTCATGCTCGTACTTGGCTTTCAACAAATTGTTTTTGCGGTTCAGCTCTGTCACCCTATCATAAATAGATTTGAGAAGCAAGATATTTTCCCGCATATCATCTTGGTCTACCTCCCCCAAGTTCTTTTTCTTAAATATGCGTTCCAGTTCTTCGCGTAGCGAGATAAACGCCGGGTCTTTCTGATCAAAATTAAATAACAACGCCTCTCTGGTGCGTTTCAATTGTCCGCGCAATTGGTCAGCCAAAATGAGTTCTTGTTCGCTTACTTTGGTAAACAAGAAGATAACATCTTCTAAAGCCGAATTGAGTAAATTAGTGGTGTCGGCTTCGTTGTTAATATTATCAATCAGGTTGAGTTTATCCAGTTGTGCTTGCGCGACATTGAGTAACTGATTAAGCTTGAAGAAATCCAGCTTATCCAATTGTTCATCCAAGCCTTTTAATCTGATGATGTTTTTCAGCTCTTTGGCATTCGCTAAAACCTTAATCAACTCCAACAAATCTTTTTTGTCTTTAATGTCGCTAACCTGTTGACTAAATATCTCCGCATTTACGGCATCAAAACGGAAAAGCTTCTCTTTTATCGCCAGAATTTCTGCATCGATCTCTTCTTGCGATTTGAAAAGATTAGAGTAGTTGGTCATTTCGTTGCCCAATTCAGCTTGAAGTTCTTTGAAATAATTGTCGTTGGTTTCTCTAAATGCGGCGCTGATATCAGCAAAATCAACCACATAACCGTATTTGTATTTCTTATAAGGCCTATTTACTCGGGTTAAAGTCTGTAACAAGTTGTGGTCCTTGACAACCCTGGCTAAATACAATTTCTTTAATCTCTTGGCATCAAAACCTGTGAGCAACATATTGTAAACGAACAAAATATCTACTTCACCTACTTTAAACTGTTTTACCTGCTCTTTTCTATCATCTTTTGAATTAACATCGTGCAGAATTAATGCACTTCTTAACTCTTTTTTACTTTTTCCATATGGGACAATGGGTTCTGCAACCATTCCTAACGGTTGTATCTCCTGTATGCCATTCAGCTCCTCAAAATAAGCGAATAAGCTTTTGGCTTGTTTACTAGTATCACAAACCACCATAGCGCCCAAGCTATTGTCGCCTTCAGTTTTCCGAAATTGTATTAAATCTTTAACGATATAATCCAACATTGGCTCTACAAATTTTGGGTGTGCAAATACTTCGCTCTTGTCAACATCGCCCTGCAAAAGTTGTATTTGCTCCAATACTTCTTTCATCTGCATTTTGTAGGTAGTATCAATACCTTCCCTAATCAAGCGCAGTGTGTAGCCATCTGCAATACTCATATTGTAGTAGTACTTATGAATATAATCACCAAACAAAGCCTTACTATCGAAGTCCTTGGCAACTTCTCTCAGTAACGGCGTTCCAGTAAGCGCAATTTTTATCGCACTTTCATCAGAACGCAACAAATTTACCAAAGTCGAACCTTTGGGGTTGTAGCCTCTATGCGCCTCGTCGATAAAATAAACGCGTTGAATATTAATATCATAAGCTAAATCTTTCACCACAACCGTTTCTTCCGTAAACTTTTGGATGTTGACTACCGCTATCTCTCTATCGCCAGCACTATTGTGCACTACACTTACTTTTTTTATGTCGGACAGAAATTCTGCCCTAGAATTAACGCGGTTTACTACCAATCCACGATTGCCAAATTCTGTACTGGCTTGGTTGGCCAAATCGATCCTATCCACAATAAAATAGAATTTAGGAATGATATTCCTTTTTTGATAATAATCTGTAAGGAACTTGACGTTATAGTAGGCCAAAGCCGTCTTACCACTCCCTTGAGTGTGCCAGATGATGCCTTTTTTTACACCTTCGTTCAGCTTCTGCTCTATAGCTTTAGTAGCAAACATTTGCGGATAACGCATAATGTGTTTCTGCGTGACTACTTTGCCTTTAACCTCTTCATCGATATATGCTATAGCATACTTCAAAATAAAGGCTAGCCTATTTTGACTTAGTAGCGAAGTCAATAATGTGTTAGTAGCGCTATTATAATGCTTATTGGTGATAAACTCTGGCGAGTGTTTGATGGCAATGATATTATTATCTTTTAAAATCAGGTTCTCAATTTCATCATTTTCTGGTGCCAGTAATGCAGTTAGGTTTAAATTTTCTTCTTCTCTAAAATAATTAAAATTCAAATCTGCATAAGCAGAGGTAGCATAATAGGCACCTTGTAAAGGCTCAATCACACCATCTTCATAAGGCATATTGTTAGAAAACAACATCATTTGCGTGATGTTGGCGAAGCGCTTAAACTTTTTATTTTTGTAACGGTCGTTGATACGTTTTCGTTCCGCCAATACCCCGTCCTTATTGTTCGGCTTTTTAACCTCAATAAATACCAACGGCATTCCGTTGACTAATAACGTGATGTCTGGCCTAAATTCGTCCTCTCCATTCTTACAAGTTAGTTCTGTGGTAACGTGAAAACTATTATTCGAAAAATTCTCGAAATCAATTAGCTTAATGCCAGAAGTTGCTGTAAGGCTTTTGTAAAAATCTTTACCTAAATCATCAAAGTCTAACTTTAAGGCCAGTTCTTGTACCAGTCTTTCAATATGTTCGCGATCAGCACCTGGGTTAATCCGTTGTACGCTATCCAGAAATATATGAGAAAATATATTGGTTTCTTCGACTCTGTCTTGTTCCCGCCTTGGAATGTAGGTATATCCTAAACGGATTAAATGTAATATCGCAGGAATCTTGACTCTTGAATCTTCGTTGAACGCCATTAACAATTGGTTATTTGCCGCTAATATAATTATTAATTTCCGCTAGCACCAAAGTAATGGACCTTCCATCGACAAGGTATCTCCGGTAATTTTTTGACAAAAATATCTGAAGTCCGAACCAAGAATAATTTTAAAATCTCTGAGGTCTTTTTAGGTCGGGACAAAAAGTAATATGGTCTGGAATATCAAAAAGCACAATTATATAACTTGCTACTGAAAATCGGGATTTCTGTTGGATATCAGCTAATTAGTACTGTACTAGAACGCATTAAAGTAGTTCTTTCCTCACTTTTGGTAGGTTCAGCGCCATATAAAAACCGAAGCAAAAAAACATCCATATTAGGTTAGCCATAAAGGAACGATGGGAGAACACTCTTTAAGTATGACAAATAGCTATTAAGGAACAGTAGTTTATCGTTCAAATAATTTACAATACATTGCCATATACCTTCAATGGTGCATCCCAGGTTTCTTTTAGATAACTTTCCAAAGCGGCTAATAGGCTGGAGATGTCTCCCTTTTCATCATACTTTCTAACAGAAAATCCTGGTTGTACAATGAAAATATTCATTTTTAATTTCAATTCTTTTTTTGCCCTGCGTCTTAAAATATCGAGAACATCAACATCCCCATGCTCAAATCTATCTACCTTTTTCACCTTCAACCGTTTATCGTTCCTTCTAAGGAGCTGCCTAAACATGAGATCTGTATTCTCCATCCACTTAATGCTTTTTTGAGCCTGGCTGCAGACGGCGTAAAAATTATCTATCCTGCTTCCAACCTTACCATCGATTGAGAACTTACAATGGAATAGATCGACGTTTAAAGTTTTGTTTACTTTATCTACAGAAAATGCGACAATATCGGCCACTTCCCCTTTGTCATCATCATCTATAATCACCTCGTACTTTTTTTCTGCTTTAAGCATTTCAATCATCGCGAACTGTATGCTCAAAGGTTCTTTCGAATATGTTTGGGACTCCTTTCTTATGTTAGTTTTTGACCAATCAAGGGAAATAATGTTCGCAACAGAGAATCTTGGATTGACCTGGACGATTTCGGTAAATAGGTTTCCTTCCATAAAGGAGCCATCGGTAAAATAGACTAAAGGAGGATGCTTAAAGAAAAATTCTGACAAAATACTCTCGTCAGCACCCTCCATTTTAATGCTCGTAGGGCATTCAAAACGATATTTGAAAACATCACCATCAGCAAAGAGAATAAGTTTGATCAGATGGTTGCCCCCTGGCGTTTCCAAATTGAAGTGGAGTTCCTGTTTTGAATACGACACTATAACCAGGTCACAGTCCCAAAGCGGGTAAACCTCATTGTTTGCAAATCGAAGCTCTGCCGACCCAATCAGTTCCCTGTAGATGAAGTCTGGCCATTCAATGCTAAACACTTTGCTCTCTGGAAAAGTCAGTCTTTCTACAGGTATCAATGTTCCCCTTAAGACTTCACTTGGATCGATACTTTCATCGACCACCTTAGCAGCAACGATTTTACACCATTTTATCCAAACAGGAATATTATTACTTCTCATCGACCAAATCCTACCATTTGCGCTACATCCGATATTATATCGCTGCCCGCTAACGAACCCGGCCCCGAATATATTAGACTTTGTGGCGCTTTTTATATCTGCCTGCTTAAGAGTGGTCCCTATGTCACTTCCTACCCGCATGATATAACTTCTTGCCCTTCCCATAGGTTCGCGAAGTCCGAGATTATGGAGCCTAAGTCTATTGACACCGGAGAACACCCGAAACATATCCTCGCCTTTTAAAAGAGAAGATTCTGGAAAGATTGCCTCGGCTAGCTTTTCATAATAGGAATTTGTGTTGGATGCATGAATAAAAAGCAACTGGGATTTCTTGTCGAAATGACAGACAATCACGTCAAAATTGACGCTCGTGAAATCTTCGACCTTTGCCCACTTAACGTATGATTTTATACCTACTATTATTACTAATATTTCCTCGGGCTGATTGTAGTCACTATATAGATGTTCATACGTTGCTTCCTTGTTAAGCCCCCTTTTGTATAAAGCGGGCTTCCATGTTTTATTTTTCCCCTTATAGATGACTGTACTTAACGGATGCTTTATAGCCTGAATTGGGAATTTGTCAGGAAATCCATTGAAGCCCTCCAGAAATGCCCTGAAATCTTCCTGTTCCAAGTTCAAATTGAAAGACATATCAGGCAAAAGCTGATTCCAATCGGAGTCCCTGAAATACAAATTCTCGAGATCTTCAGTTACTTCAGGCTCTGCGACATTCGCTATAAACTTTGCATCCCCTAGATCACTCCTTACCCTCGTAAATCGGCCAGCTAACTGCAATGTAATCGCAAGGCTTTTTTTCGTATCATGGAATGCAGCAATTTTTAGTTCAGGCAAATCAAATCCTTCCCCTAACATATCCACGCATATTATAACACGATGTTTTTTTGCTACTACCTCCCTGATCAGCTCTTTCAACCTGCTTTCGGGTTTGATTTGTGAATGAACCACTACCGGATCTAATTTTGGATACTTCATGTAGTGTTTAATAATATCCTCAGCTCTCTCTATTGAATTTACCCGTACCATTAGGATATGGTCGAAGCCATCGTTTAAATCTTCCAACAAAGTTGATACTGCAAGTTCAGCTATTTTTTCGTCAGCTAAATTTCGGTCATATTCTGATACCGGCAGAAATTTGATCGGTTTAAAATATCCTTGGTCCTGTGCCAGACGCAAAGGAAAATTGAATACAATTTTGCCATCCAGCCTCTTGCCGTCATTTCTAAATGGTGTTGCCGTAAACTGGACTATGCGACAATGCCCAAGCTGGTCCTTGAACTTTTTCCATGTTTCGGCAGGGGTGTGATGAGCCTCGTCGATAAACAGATGGGTAACCTGCTGTCCAATATGGTATCTGATTTCTGGTTTGCAGGCTGCTATTACATGCATGGTTGCCACCACGACATTAACCTTGGCGAAAAATTCGTCAATATCGGATTCGGAAGCAAATCCATGTTTCATTATTCCCACTATCGGATTTTCGCATTCTTCAGATACAATCCCAAATTTCGGAAGAATACCCAGTGTCGAAAATTTCCCTGACAGCTGCCCGCGAAGGGCATCACCAGGCACAACAACGAGCAGTTTTTTTATTTTGTTAGAAATTGTGGCAGATAACATTGTTTCTGTTTTACCCGTTCCTGTCGGTAGAACCACAATTGCTTCTCTTTCAGATACACACCAGTGTGCGTCAAGTGCGTGTAGTGCACCAATTTGTGGTGACCTCAAACCTGGATCACCCTCAACATCCCTTTTATAGAAAAAGCCATTTTCCCAGGACTTGACAACATATTCGGGAGTATGTTTCTGCAGGTAGCTTTCCTTCAGCAGCGGATGCTTAATCCATACATACCCTGCTAGCCCCTCAGTCGTATCCTCAGCGTCATTACCCTTCAGCAGGACATATTCATATTTTTTTATCAGAGAAATATTTCTGGTTACCAATATCAAAATACTGTGACCCTTGAACCTGAAGGATCGTGTTCCATCGCCAGCACCTTTGACAGGTAATATCTCCGCTTCGATTAGTTCAGGCCTTGTGAGGACATTAACGATCTTATTTGTTTTAAAAACTGTTATTGACTTAACAGGAGGTATATTGATTTCCATCTGATGAGCATTACTCAGACATAAAACTAACGAATTAATTTAATTACCAATGCACCCAATTGTGATAGGTTAATAAGAATGTAGAGAAAATGGCAACTAATATCACACAATAATTGGCTCCATAGTTGCTAAAGCTAGATCATTTGATGCCGCAAATTGCAAATTAAATACTAATACTACTAGAACTCAAATACTCCTTATAAGGCTACTTCTCACTTAACCTCTTCATTAATAGCTCAATGATTAGTTCTTTATCTTTAAGTTGAGACTTACACACATGAAGCAGCTCTTCACAAGTCTTGAGCTCTTTAGAATATGCCAAAGTAGGTGAAGCATAGCGTTATGAACTTTCATCTGGTAAATCAAACAGCACTGCTGGAGAAATTTCCAGTATTTTACTCAGTTTAACCAAATCATTGAACTTCATTGACTATCTAATTATGTTGATGTATATCCTAATAAAATACGAAAAATTTCACAATGCGCACAATTGTTATGTTAATCAAAATAACATGTGAAGAAGAACAGGAACTCATTACATTCATGAACGAGCAGGTAAAATTTCCCATCTCATAATTTTCAAATCCACTAAGCCGGGCCTTAAAATGTCGCCATACGTGCAATCAGGGCGTGCGCTTCGGCAATCAGGTCATTGACTTCCATCTCTCCCGTCGGATATCTGTTAGCCGAGTGCAAATATTTATTCCGTTTATCAGCGATATTGCGTAAATAGGTCTCTTTTTCAGCGGCCGATAACCTCCCAACCAAAGCCCCGCCCTGATGGGAATACAGCCGTTTAATGTAATCTCCGATCGAATGTTGATCGCTACGCAGCCCATGATAGTCCAAAAAAGCCCTTAGCGTAGAATCCAGCGCCCGCATTGAATGCAAAACCTTCATGAGGTTTTTCCTCCTAGTTGGGTTAAGCCTGTCCACTCGTAAAGCCTCCTTTAATTCCTCTACGATATCCGGATACCGTCCGGTGGTTAAGGTCGGGTTGTTGCTTAAGATTGTCAGGATCGTGTTGATTTTATGTTTCTGATGGCTCATAAGGATTGGGCTATATGGTCGTTTAACTCAGCTGTATTATTGATGTTGCTGATTTGCCAACCGAACAGGCTGGCCATTCGGATGGGTTTGAGCGGGTCATAGCGACTAACCGGCTTATCATTGACACTGAGTATTTTAGCCTGGATTTTATCAAAGTATGGAACGCCCTTATCAATTTCAAATTGAGTACGCAGGGAAAATTCATAAAAAGGTTCTAGCTCAGCTAAATCAGATTTACTTTTCTGCAGATTTTTAAAGCCAATGATAGCTTGATTTTGGCTTTCAAAAATATTGGCTCTGGATTTTTCGAACTTAGCCGTGATCTTATTGTAATACACGTTCTTTTTTACGGCAACGTTCAAAGGAGCAACGGCTTTATGCTGGAAGCCAATCTTCTCAATATAGTCGAGATTTTTCAGCTGCGCCTTGGCTTGAAGATCAAAAATCACCGCTTGCTGCTGTTTATGATCCTGAATGCCTGTTAAGGTTTTCTTCTCCTTAAAAAACTGTCCCAACTGTGGAAGATCTCTCTCTTGGATGATCTGGTCGAAAAACTGGGCTGCTTTCTGCTGCTCAAAGCTGATCCGAAGGCTAGGATCTAAAAACAAAACCATAACAGTAGTTGCATGATACGCGATCTTGGAACCGATTAGCCGAGTCATTAATTTGGTCTTAGACTTGAGTTCTTCTGCGGAGGGGTAAAACAGCGCAATCAGGTTTCTTTTATCTGAAAGTAAAATATCCGGTCCATTAATAGTAAACGGGTGTTCGGGCTGGTCAACCCGCAAAAAATCCCTAGGAATAAGCTTAATTTGATTCGCGTTCATTTCCACTAAGATAATTATTTTTCAATTAAATCATAACAGCTATATCCTTAACCAATTAATGTGCGCTAAGTAGCGTTGGAAACAAAAAATTGGGCAGTATTATCTGTAATCAATGATTCAAAACCGCACAAAAATAAAAATGGAATATGAAGATCGAAATCGGAGTTCTAATTCAGATGTACCTATCGAATTTAATGATCTGAATTATGATTAACACAATTGTTTAATTGAAAAACGCGTGCTGCGATATTATTTCTTTGTCTATGTAAGTTCCTTATAGACTTTCTTAGCTTTTCATTATCCAAGCCAACTCTTTTTACAGTAAATTCTTATTAAAACTCCAACAACTCCCTCTTCTCCACCCCCAGCCCTTTTGCCAATTCAACAATCGTGGACAGTTGCACATTGAATTTCCCATTCTCAATCTTGGATATATTACTATCATCAAGTTCGCAATTTGCCGCAACACTACGAAGGCTTAAGCCCTTTTTCAATCTGATCTTTTGAATATGTTCACCAAATTGAATTTGTAACGCTTCGTGCTTTTGTTTGGGCATTTATTGCTTCTGGGTATGAAGCCGTTAAATTCTTAATATAAAAATCAAATATTGCGGTTATAAATTACCGCAATTTGAAATATTATAATTATCTTAGTCTTATACATTAATTATAATAAAACATGGATTAAAAAAAATAAATTTGCAACACTAAATATCAAATGATGTGAGGTGTTCACTAAAGAGCCTTGTCCGAACAATGTAGGAGTTTAAAGGATGCGAGGAATAGGTGAGCACCCGGAATAATAGTATATGCTATTAGGCCGGGGCAGCTTATTGATTGCGTCTTGAATGGTTTTCGAGCCATTCCCCGTCCTACACGGGAGTTCGGGCATTCGATGAGAACAACTGCCCTGGACCTAATAGGTCTAGTGAAACTTTCGAAGTGGCTCATATTAAATTGCAACTAACAATTAAAATATGAAACTGAACCACAAACCCAACCACCACAACCACTTCTCCCTGATTATCTGTCCTCCTGATTAAAATACTGGCCGGGTGGGCGTTGACTCTGTTAGTTAACAAATGTTTCTTCATTTTTCTTCCCGCCCGGCCTTTCTTTCACCTGCATTCTGCAGCATTCTTATCCATTCATAAAAATCTAAACTAAATGAAAAAAACGCTACTAAACATAGCAATGGCCGCGCTTTGCCTAAATTTTGCAGGCAAAGCACAAGCCCAGACACCCACAAAGCCTGCTACAAACCAGGCAATTGACGTCACCAGCAAAGGCTTGCAAATTGGCCAGCAAGTACCCGACTTATCGAGCCTTGCCAAATACAAAGGCAAACTCATCATCCTCGATTTCTGGGCTACCTGGTGCAGCCCATGCGTAGCCATGATCCCGAAACTGGAAGCGCTTCAAGCTCAGTTTAAAGACAAAATTCAAATTGTCTCAGTCACCTATCAGTCAGACAAGGACGTAAGCCCTTTGCTTCAAGACCTAAGTAAGGGCAAGCCGACCAATCTGGTACACATTACCGGAGATAACACGCTTCGCAACTTATTCCCACATATCTATCTCCCCCATTACGTGTGGATCAATCAGCAAGGAACCGTAACCGCCATCACCGGCCTTGATGAAGTAAGCGAGTCAAACATCACTAAAATGATTACCGGGGATAATGCCATCAATTTAAAACCCAAAGCAGATTATCATGTAGACTACAACCCAAAATTGTCGCTTACTGATCCTGCAAATCAGGGCGGCACGACGCAGTTCTCCTTTCAGTCACTGCTTACGGGATACAAAGAAGGCAGAGGCGGAGGTACCAGCCGGAGCCTGATGGACAATGGAAGCTATAAAATCACCTGCATCAATCAACCATTGCAAAAACTATTTCTTCATGCATGGAGCTCGACAAAGGATTATTATGGTGCAAACAGGGTTGTCCTGGAAGTAAACGACCGGAAAAAGCTGATCAGCGGCTACAGCGGTAGCGAATATGCGGAATGGATTAAGACAAATGGGCGCTGTTACGAACTGATCGTACCAGGCAGTATGCATGAAAAAGCCGCCGAATTTATGCAGCAGGATATACAACGGATGTTTCCCCAATATTTCATCAGTATAGCACCGAGAACCATACCCTGCATCGTGTTGGAAAGAACCTCCACAATTGACAAAATTAAAAGTACGGCAAACAAAACACAGGTACTGATAGACGGAAAGTCATGCCTGATAAAAGGAAATTCCTTGAGCCGCCTAATCTGGAAGATGAACACTTCATTTTTCCAGCTGTCGCCACTCCCTGTCATTGACGGAACCGGCTACACTGGCCTGGTTGATATCAGCTTTTCAGCAAAAATGAGCCATTTAGACGATATAAATAAAGGACTACTCCCCTACGACCTTCAGTTTGTAAAGAAGGACAGGGAAATAAACGTATTGGTAATCAGCGACAGGGAGGTAAGTAAATGAAAATATTCATTATAGGTTTTATATGCTGCCTGCTCCAGCTATCTGGATATGGGCAACAAGTACTTAAAGGTAAACTTGTATCTGAAAAAGACAGCACTACGGTGAGCGGTGCATTAATTAGTTCTGGCGACAGAACTGCCTCAAGCGATTCCAAAGGCGAATTTAGTATCACCCTAGGCACACAAAATACCATTCGCGTAAAGGCAATGGGATACGCGGATCTGCAGTTGACAGTTAAGTCAGTAAATGAGCTTTTAGTTATCTACCTTACAGAACAGTCTCAGGATCTACAGGAGGTAATCGTCAGCACCGGTTACCAACAGTTGCCCCGGGAACGGGCCACCGGCTCCTTCGTGCAGGTCGATCAGCAACTCCTCAACCGTTCGGTCACAACGAAAATACTGGACAGGTTGGCCGACGTGGTGCCCGGACTCATATTTAACCGCAATATAGGTACCAGTGAAACAAGGGGAGAAAATGGCATCAGCGTGCGGGGAAGAAATACCATCTTCGCCAAATCTGACCCGCTCATTGTCCTGGATAACTTTCCGTATGAGGGAGACCTCGGCAGCATCAATCCTAATGACATTGAAAGCATCACTGTGCTCCGGGATGCCGCCGCTGCTTCCATATGGGGAGCGAAAGCCGGCAATGGTGTGATCGTGATTACGTCCAAAAAAGGGAAATACAACCAGCCGCTTTCGGTAAACTTCAATGCAGTTACTACCACAGGACAAAAACCGGACTTGATGCTGCAACCAAGAATGTCATCGGCCGACTATATCGACATCGAACGTCTGCTATTCTCCAGGGGATTTTATACCAGCGCCGAACGCTCTATTAATAAACCCGCATTGAGCCCGGTAGTGGAATTACTCATCGCTGCCAGAGATGGAAAACTGACCACCGATGATGCGGACGCACAGATAACCGCCTTGAAGTCTCACGATGTCAGGACTGATCTGGAAAAGTATTATTATCAGCCTTCATTCAATCAGCAATATGGCTTGCAGATCAATGCCGGAACTCCGACCCATCGCTATTTATTGTCGGCAGGTTACGATAAAAATAGAAACACCCAGGTCGGCAACGGATTGACCCGGCTTAGCCTCCGGTTCAATAACAACGTCAAACTAATTAAGGAAGTGCTGGAATTGAGTACCGGGGTTTTTGTAGCGGACAACCGGAATCAAATCAACCGGGCATTGAATGACCTTACTACATTATCATACGGGCTGATTCCCTACACTTCATTGGCTGATGCAGACGGCAATGCATTGGAGATGGGTAAACTCATGCGTCCGGCTTATCTAAGCAGTGTTGAAGCACTTGGCCAAGGCTTGCTGGACTGGCGATACAAACCGCTGGATGACATGTGCTATCGTGGGTACGAGACTTCGCTATCCGATTATCAGCTAAATACCGGCTTGCGGGCTCGTGTGATGGATGGGCTAAATGTCGACCTAATGTACCAATACGCCGGGCAGCGATTTGACGACTCAGAACTCAGGCAAGAGCAGTCTTATTATGTAAGGGACCAGATCAACAGGCTAACGATTGTAAACACCGACGGTTCTCTCACCAGGCCTATTCCACTGGGTGGCATTCGTAATGCCGACCTGGGAAAAATGGGTTCTCATAATCTAAGGGCCCAGCTAAGCCTGGATAAGCAAGTTGGAGCAGGTGATTTATCTGCTATCGCCGGTTACGAAATCAGGGAAGTCAATACTTACCGCGAACAGTATATGCAATATGGCTATGACAGCGAACACGCTACTTCAAGGGTAGTAGATTTTATAGGAAGTTATAAGCTCTACTACAATCAAAACTCAGCGTCTAACCTCATTCCAAATGCACAGAGCATGACTGATGCTACCGATCGCTACATTAGCTGGTACGGGAATGCGGGCTACTTATGGAAAGGCAAATACCTACTTTCTGGTAGCGCAAGGGTAGATCGAAGCAATATCTTCGGCGTAAACACTAACCAAAAAGGTGTACCGTTATGGTCTGCTGGCCTCGGCTGGGAGATTAGCAAGGAAGGGTTTTATCATTCGGGTATCCTACCCTACTTAAAAGCCAGATTAACCTTTGGCTACAATGGTAATGTAGACCGCAGCTTATCGGCCCTTACTACTGCTACCTACAACAATGGCTCGGGCAACCAAAACAACAGGTCTACGGGTCTGCCCTATGCGACCATAAGCAATCCGCCAAATCCGGAACTGCGCTGGGAAAAAGTCAGCATACTGAATGCGGCAGTCGACTTTGCCAGTCGAGCCAACCGGATCAGTGGCTCGATAGAGGTTTTTGACAAGAAAGGCCTCGACCTGATCGGCAATTCCCCCCTCGCTCCTTCTACCGGCCGAAGTACTTTCAAAGGCAACTCGGCTGAAATGAGCACGCTTGGCGTAGATGCTGCATTAAAAACTTTGAATTTGACAGGCAGATTCAAATGGTCCAGCGATATTTTCCTAAGCTACTCTAAGGAGATCATTGAAGAATACAACATCAAGTCGAACAACGCGGTTTCTGCCGACTATGTATTGGGGATTCTTCCCCTCGCTGGCAAGCCGCAATATCCGATGTTCAGCTATAAATGGGGCGGTCTGGATGCAGTGGGTGATCCGCAGGGCTATCTAAACGGTGAGCTGAGTAAAGATTATGCGAAGATCATGAGCAGCGCCACGTTAGAAGAACTAGTATATCATGGCCCAAGACGCCCTGTGTATTTCGGGGCTTTGCGGAATACTTTTGCCTATCATGACTTCAGCTTTTCATTTAACATTGCTTACCGTATGGGTTATTATATCCGCCGAAATACGGTGAACTACAATGATCTGCTGGCTGGTATAACTACCCACAGTGACTATGCCTTGCGCTGGCAAAATCCTGGCGATGAAATGCTGACCATTGTACCCGCAGTTCCGGCAGCAAGGAACCTGAACCGCGACCGGGTCTACCAGTTTTCTGAAGCGCTGGTTGATAAAGCTGACCATATCCGCCTCCAGGATATCAGCTTTGACTATACCCTTCGGTTTAAGCAACACAAGGGAATCAGTCAACTGCAGTTGTATAGCTATATCAGCAACCTCGGCATCATTTGGAAAGCCAGCAAAAACGTAAAAGATCCTGATTACCTCAGCGGAATGGTTCCGCTCAGACAATTGTCCTTTGGCCTAAGGGCGACATTTTAAATGATGAATATGAAAAAAATAGCAATAGTATTGGTGGCGTTGTGTATGGTACTCGGCGCCTGCCAAAAAGAATATCTGGAGAAAAAACCGCAGAAGTCACTACTGGTTCCCAGGAAATTACCGGAACTGCAGGCTTTGCTGGACAACGTAACACTGATGAACAGACAAACATCCTTAACTTGGATCGCCGGAGATGACTTTACGGCTAGCGACGCCGGCGTCAATAGTTTTTTAAGCGTTTCTGAGCGCAATAGTTACCGTTGGAATGCAGATATTTATGAGGGTATATCGAGCAGTGATTGGAATGTTCCGTATGAGCAAACATTTTGCAGCAATATAATACTTGAAGCACTTGCAGAATATCCTGAACAGGAACAGGCTACTCAAACCTACCGCAGCATTAAAGGCGCTGCATTGTTTTTCCGGGCCTTTGCTTTATACAACTTGTTGCAAGAATTCGCTGTTCCTTACGATCCGCAAACGGCTGCTTCAGTAATGGGCCTGCCCATCAGAACGCAATCGGACATCAACCTGAAGCCTGGCCGTGGTACCCTGGCTGAAAGCTATGCCCAAGTGATGACTGACCTGGAAAGTGCTTTGACTTTAGTGCCCGAAAAAGTGCCTTATAATACCCGTCCAGGAAAAGCTGCTGTACTCGGCTATCTTGCCAGAACATCACTTACTATGCAGAATTATCCTCTGGCGCTGAAGTATGCCTCGGACTGCCTGGCACAAGGGGTAAGCTTGATTGATTTCAATACCACAGCTCCATATCTTTCTCCAAATGGCAATGTGGAATTGATTTTCAATGCCGGAGATGTGACAAGTTACAGTTATATAGGCTCCGCTGAAATAGGATTGTCACCATCGCTTTTCGATACATACGCAACCGACGACTTGCGAAAAACCTTGTTCTATTTTAAGCGACCAAACGGGAATTACTATTATCGAGGTAGCTATAGCCAGAACGTGGCGCAGTTTCATGGATTGGCGACCGATGAAGTACTGCTGATTAAAGCAGAAGCTGCAGCCAGGACAGGGGATTTGTCTACGGCGTTACAGGCCTTGAATGAGTTGATGCAAAAGCGATGGAAGGCTGATACATTCCAGCCATTCGCCACTAATGATCAAAATGAGGCCATTAGACTGATACTGGAACACCGAAGGAAAGAACTGGTGGGACGCGGCACTCGCTGGACTGACCTCCGACGGCTAAACCAAGATCCTCAATTTGCAGTAACCATAAATAGAACCGTAGCCGGTGTAAATTACGTGTTATTGCCAAACGATCCACGGTATACTTATCCAATACCAGACGGAGAGATAAATGGCAGCGGAATTCCGCAAAATCCGCGTTAACAAAAAAGCGGATGCTATTATGGCATCCGCTTTTTTTCTATTTCAAAACTGATTACTAAGGGTTTTGAACGTAGGTTCCGTCTGTCTCGTTAAACAGTTCCGGGTTTTGACTACCTGGAATGGTTGACTCCTCAGACTCTATTTGTGCTGTACAAATGTTTTCACTCAGCGTACACTGGTATGAGTTAGGGTCATATTGACCGGTCACTGGATCAACTGTGTTGTCAAAAGTCCTGGTAAGTACCTTCCAGTTTGTTCCGTCAAAATAATAAGTATTCAACAATGCCGGTGTAAATGCACTTTGCGTGGTAATCACTCCTGCGGCAAATAAAATTGCCAATAATCCTGCCTTGTTAAGGCCACTAAATAGCTTTTTCATAACGAAAAAATTGTAGCAGTACTAAAAATTTCTAGTACCACCCTGTTCTGTTCTGTCGATCCCCGGAGCTCCCGATCTTCAGTATTATAGTTTTATTTTTGCTGCGCAAGGAAAGCCCTGTCCCTGCTGTTCAATTACTCAATTTTGACGCACCTCCCCTCCCATTAAAAAATTTAAACCATCTGTTGACTGTATTCCATTGCTTTTCAAGGGCGATACCCAGTACCGCCATAACAATGAAAATGACGTTAAATCCAAGATGTGTCCAGTAGCTCATGTGCTTCAGAATACCCCCGCAACTGCAGGGAATCCTTCCAAATGCTCCGCTCATCGTGATGGAGATATACAAGGAAAATAGGATGAGTAAACCTGAAGAGAAATACATCCCCATTAACCTGGTTGATCGAAAAAGCAATGTCTGTACTATCAACAATTCCACCACCGGAACCAGCCATACCAGTATCAGCGATATCCCTCTTGGAAATACCTGGTTTAGCATTTCTCTCTTGCTCGTGTCATAGTCCAACAACTTTGACAATGCTGCATACAGGAATAGCAACGCAAGCATCGTTGCAATCACCGTGATGATTACCTCATATTTCCCTACTTTTCTTTGATTTTCCATGATACCATGCCTTCTTAAATGACTATGGCAAATTAGCGCCTTACCAAAAAAGAAAGGGTATCCGGATTAGGTATTACATCGGGGGCGGTTTACACTCAAAAAGGTGGAATATTCCACCTTTTACCTACTTATACTTCTTCTTAAATTTGTAAATGTACTTTCGTTCTATGCCGATAAAGGACGCCAGGATATAGATTGCCACATGCTCAAACAAATCCGCAAAGTTCTTTCGTGCATACAGATTCCTGTCCTCCGCGAATTTTAACCGCAGCATCAGCTCCCGCTCCTTTCCTTCCTGAACTTTAATCTCATACATCTCCAGGAGCATCCTATAAAAAAGCGGTTCGCTTCGCATCGCTACTTCAACTTTTGGCAGGCTCAATGACCAGACGGTTGTGTCGCTGAGAAATTGAATATATTCAATTGAATAGCTGTCTGAAAAGTAGCCAATACCAGGCAAGAGAAATCCGCCTCTCCTGATCCAGCAGGTATACTCCTCTTGATGATAGAAATAGTAACCCCTGACCACACCTTTTTCGATAAAGTAAAGTACAGGTAAAGTATGATCAGGAACTGAAAGCAAAGTTCCCCGACGGAATGTTACTGGCACAAACAGACCAGTCAGTTTCCTGACCAATTCTGGCGTTGCAGTACGAAGCCTGCTCAGCTGTTCGTATAATGAGGGGTTTTCCATTCGGGGTTATTACATGATGAAACATTAAGATGCCTCATCCAGATTGACCGAATGTAAATACCTATAAATAAAAATCAAAGCATTTGCCCAGTTCTTTTCGCGACTGGTCGCGACTGGTTGCGACTGGTCGTGACTGGTCGTGACTGGTCGTGACTGGTCGTGACTGGTCGTGAGTGGTCGCGACTGAAATCCAGATGGCAAGAAACGGAAACAAGCAGATAAACTTACCGACTGCTACCTTATTGGTAACGGTGCAGCAACGGTACAGCAACGGTGCAGGAACGGTACAGCAACGGTAGAAGGCATCTGCCAAACATTTTTGAAGCATAAATAATGAAATTAAGAGTAGTAATTAACAAGAACTCAGAAACAACTAAAAAAAGAACACATGGCAATTTTAAAAGGCGGAATCCTTGGTGGCGGTTACATCCGATTTGGGAAGACCTTTAGTCGCAAGTTTCATGCTGCAGGTCATAAAAAGTCAGAGGCCGCTCACCGCTTTCAAAATAGGCCTCCCCTTCTAGCAGAATTTTGCGTTCTTCTCCATTAGTTTAACTTCCAATGAATTAAATAATTAATAGAGACGTCTCATCAATTCATCTCGATAGACTTTTCCTATGGGTAGCTTTCTGCTATTTAGCGTTATTTCGTTGCCTTCTAAATATTTAACTGCCGTCAATGATAGCACAAATGATTTGTGTATTCGGACAAACCTATTCCCTGGCAATTGCTCTTCAAATTGTGTTAGGGTTTGTTTAGACATAATACGATCGCCGGTATTTCGATAGATAAAAATATAGTTCCCGTAAGCCTCTGCGTATTCAATTTCCTTCAATAATATCCTGGCAAGTTTTTTATCCGATTTCACCATGACAAAATCCTCATGGTCAGTTGTTTGAGCAGGAACAGCAGCATCGTGACCTTTGTTCACTGCTTTTTCAGTGGCCTGTACAAAACGCGGAAAGGAAAACGGCTTTAACAGGTAATCAATTACCGACAACTCAAAACCTTCCAGCGCAAACTCCCCATAAGCCGAAGTAATAATCACGGCAGGGTATTTCTTAAGTGAACGCAGCATCTCAAAACCGCTTAGCCGAGGCATATTGATATCCAGGATAATCAGGTCTATTTCTTTTTCGTTTAAGATCCGCATCGCTTCAAAAGCATCCTCACAACTGGCAACCAGTGTTAAATAAGGTATCTGCGCAATGTACGTTTTGAGTATGTCCCGTGCAATCGGTTCATCATCTACTATAATGCAATTCATGTCAGCTTAGTTCTATTTCCAATTTTAGGTCAAAACAATCATTTTCCTGGGTGGTACTCATTGAATATTGCTGAGGGTATATTAAATCCAGTCTTTGTTTCACATTATTGAGACCCAATCCTTCTTTTGATTCACTTTTTACGGGGGAATAATCCGGATCGATTGAGTTTTTAACTTCCAGCTGTAAAAACTTATGATTTAACCGGAACATGATGTGAACATAGGACTGTCGATCCTTAGCGTGTGAAACGTGCTTAAACCCATTCTCAATAAAAATGATAAGTAGCAAAGGCGCGATATATAGGTCTGTAGTGCTGCCTGCGACTTCCATTTTGATATCAGTTTTATCACTCAGGCGTATTTTTTCTAGTTCTACATAATTGGTGATATAGTCCAGCTCTTTTTTTAAGGGCACATGGCTTTGGTTCGTATCGTACAGCGAATAGCGCAACAATTCAGATAGCCTCAACATCAATCCGGGCAGCTTTTTAGATTCAGCAACTGATAATCCATATAGGTTATTTAGCGTATTAAATAAAAAATGAGGGTTTAATTGCGCTTTTAAATGCATGAGTTCATTTTCCTTTCGCTTTTTATCCAATATGAGCCCGTCCAGCGCTACTTTATAGATGGTAGCAATTAGCGTAAATGTCACTACTGAAAAGGTAACATGCTCATTCCTCCAGTCCACACGGTCAGTAATCGGAAAAAGCATACCTACTGCGTTTAGTACATAAGGCAGCAAAAAGATAAGTAAACCAACCTGCAATAAATAGGCTGCCGTCCCCCAAAGCCATCCGCGCTTTTTGAAAAAAGGAACCACTAGTAAGTTCTGCGAATAACAAGGAATCATAAATTCCAGTGTTACTTGTACTACTAAGCAAATCATCGTCAAGCCGGTCATTCGCTCCGGGTATTCTTTGAAAAAGATGATCGCGAATGAAACCAGCAGCCAAAACACAACATGCGTGTAAATTTTGTAAGGTTTGATGAATAAAATCGTCCAGTCAAATGGTTTCATTGTCCAAAGAAAGTCTAAGTGCGGACATAAAACAAATTTTAGTGATGAACGTCCCATTTTTAATGATGAACGTGAAACACAGCCGTTTATCATCAGTCTCGTTCAGGTGGTCACTATTATTTTATGGATGATTATACCCATGCTACTTTCGGTTATAAATCAAAAAAAATGAAAGCGAAATTTTTATTCACCCTTATCTTGCTGATCAGCATATATGTGGCAAAATCACAAACCCTACAGCCGGGAATAACCGGAGTAATACTGGATTCCATCGACAACAAACCTATTGAATACGCCACACTTATCTTGAAAGAAAGTAAAAGCGATGTCGCAAAAAGCGCAATAGCTAAGGCCGATGGCGCATTTACCTTTACCGGACTCAGGCCAGTTGAATATTTACTTACCATAGTGGCCCAGGGATTTAAAACAAGAAATATGCGGGTCGATCTGGCGAACACCGCGAAAAGTGTTCAAGATTTAGGGGCATTGTATATGATCATCGATGTGCATCAGCTAAAAGAAGTAGTGGTAAAGGAAAATAAGCCTCTGGCAAAGCAAGAGATCGACAGGATAACATACAACATACAGGCCGATCCGGAAAGCAAAAGCGCAAATATTTTAGAAATCATGCGTAAGGTACCTTTACTTTCCGTTGATGGTGACAACACGATCCGGTTAAAAGGGAATACAAATTATAAGATATTCATCAATGGAAAACCATCCACCATCGTCAATAGAAATCCGCAGGACATCTTGCGAAATATGCCCGCTTCGGGCATTGATAAGTTGGAAGTCATCACTACGGTCCCTGCCAAATACGATGCTGAAGCTTTGGATGGCATTATTAACATCATTACCACCAAAAAAATAAGTGATGGTTACTTAGGAAATGTAAATGTAAGTCACCGTTTTCCTGTAGGTGGCCCTGGTATGGGAGGATCTTTTACCTTTAAAGATGGCAAATTTGGTGTCTCCGGTTTTCTGGGCGGGAGTTTGTTTGATTCGCCGCCAACTACAAATTTAACGAAGAGATATACCAGCACCACTACCTTATTGCAGAGTACAGGTGTGGACGCTGAGGGCAAAAATGGGTACCTTGGTTCGGATTTAAGTTATGAGATAGATAGTCTGAATCTGCTATCGGGGCAGTTCAATATTGGCGGTAACAACAACCGTAACCATAGTGATTTGCAGTCTTCGCTAACCAGTGCTGCCGATCTGGTACAAAACTATGGGCTGGTAAGCAATAACAAACTTAATGGTGCAAATCTTGATGCATCGTTAAATTATCAGATGGGATTTAAAAGCGATAAAAACCGGCAGTTAACTTTCTCCTATAGGATTCTTAATACCAATAACGATCGATTCGGAAACTTTGACGTTGCTGATGAAGTTTCCTATGCATCAACCGATTACAACCAGAAGAATGATGAGCGGTCATTAGAACAGTCTTTTCAAGTGGATTATGCTCATCCTTTCAAAAAATTGACCCTTGAAGCTGGTGTAAAAGGGACGATAAGGAATAATAAAAGTAATTTTCTGTACGATACGCTGGGCACCAATCAGGAATACGTGATGAACGAAGCGCTCAGCAATAAATTCCGCAATACACAAGACATTATTGGCGTATACAACTCTTATCAATATAAAATGAATGACTGGGGCTTTAAGGCTGGAGTTAGATTGGAGCATGCTACGATAGATGCAGACTTTATAGCCAATCATACGCAAATAAAGAGATCATATTTTGATTATATTCCCTCAGTATCCGTTCAAAAGCAGTTTAAAAACAATACCAGCCTATTGTTTGGATATTCAAGAAAAATAAGGAGACCCGAGATACAGCATTTAAATCCATTTGTAGACCGGTCTAACCCAAACTTTGAATCGAGCGGAAATCCTAATCTGCGCCCCGCTTCATCTAATAGTTTAGAGTTAAGCTATAGTAGTTTCAAAAAGCTCTCTTTATATATCCGGTTAAATTATGACTTTTATGCTAAAATGGTCATGCCTGCGCAGGTGTATGATGCAGTTAACAATATTACCAAGTCCACTTTAGAGAATTCCGGCCGTATGCGGATGGTGATGTCTAACGTCAATGTAAGTTATCCAATTACTTCAAGATGGAACGTAAACGCCAACTTACTGACGATCTATGGCCAGGTTGATGGAATGGTTAACAATACAGTAGTCAGGAACCAACGGCTGATGTATTATTTTTCAGCATCTTCTTCTTATCGTTTTGATAAAGGGTGGCGCGCAACAGGTAGTGTGAATTTGAATGGAGCTGATATTAATTTGCAAGGGATAGAAAATAGTCCTTATCGTGGGTGCGGATTTAGTGTGACAAAAGAATTGATGAAAGATAAGTGTTATTTCACCGCCGAGGCAAGTAATCCATTTTCTAAATATCGAAACAATACAGGTACAACAAGTGCCCCAACCTTCTATCAGGAAAGAACTAACCAAAGGTATCTGAGAAGTTTTTCTGCCAGTCTGAACTATCGTTTTGGAGGATTGAAATCAAGTCTGAAGAAAAGTAAAAAGGGAATTTCCAACGATGATAACGGTATCTCGCCATATTAATAGCTATTTGGCGATCCAAATGAAGGTTTACTAATGCCGTTCTTTATCATTGCGCTATTCCTGTTCCTTCGGCAAACTGTCAGTTTAATTTCACATTTAAACCAAATGTTATAGTCTGATTATTTAGATAATTATGGCCATCATCCTTCAAAATATTAGTTAAACCATAATTATATCCCAGTCTGAAATTTATAGATCTTGAGGCATTGTATCCCAAATTAAGTCTTGTACCATAGTCAAAGTCCTTAAACTTACTATTACTAAAAATCCCATCCTCTGTTAATTCGTAAGGAGTTTGGCTTGTAAAATCATCAAGAACATACTTTTGCTTTTTTGCAAACGATGTTAAGGCCGCGGCATATGCTCCTACTCCCGCAGAGAACCACGATTTGCCTATCTTGAAGTTTTTTATAACCGAAGCGGGAATTTCTATATATCTTAAGTTAAGAGAATATGGTTCTCTTCTCCCACCTTTTACACTATAATTAGCTTCAGTTTGCAGTGTTAAG
>NZ_SJSL01000006.1 GCF_004331695.1 Pedobacter psychroterrae
CGGTAGAAGGCATCTGCCAAACATTTTTGAAGCAAAAATATTAAAATTAAGAGTAGTAATTAACAAGAACTCAGAAACAAAAAAAAAGAACATATGGCAATTTTAAAAGGCGGAATCCTTGGTGGATTTACAGGAAAAATCGGGGATGTAATCGGTTACATCCGATTTGGGAAATCTTACATTAAGATGAAATCCAAAAAGAAAAAAAAGAAGGCTTCGGACAAGCAGGTCGAGGCAAGAAAGAGAATGTCGGTAGCAGTCAAATTTATCAACACGGCAAAAACGTTTGTGGCGATAGGTTTTGCCCAATCTGGCGCCAGGAAAAGGCGAACAGCCTATGCGGATGCAGTTTCCCACCAGATACTCTATGGGCTGAAGGGCGAATATCCCACAGTAAGCATCGACTTTGAAAAGGTAATGCTTGCCAAAGGCAACATGCCCGGAGTGCAGCAAGCTGAAATTGTGCCCATGGCAAACGGCGTTACATTTAATTGGGAGCCTGAACTCATGGCAAGCATTTATCACATTCAGTCAAGGGCGATGTTGTTTGTGTATTGCGAAGATCTCGGCAAGTCGTTTTACAACTTAAATGCCGCGAGAATTATGGACAAGACGGATTTTATGGAATTGCCTTTGAATTTTAAAGGACATAAACTTCAGGCCTACATTGCTTTTGCCAGCGACGATAGAAAAAAGATCAGTGATAGCAGGTATATTGGCTACGTTGATTATTAATGACTGACCTTTAGTCGCAAGTTTCATGCTGCAGGTCATAAAAAGTCAAAGGCCGCTCACCGCTTTCAAAATAGGCTTCCCCTTCTAGCAGAATTTTGCGTTCTTTTCCATTAAAATATTCGATGGCACCCTTGATACGTATTGAGCATTCAATCGTCGGATTGTCTGAAATACATCTAGCGACAGTTGTTTTTAATGGTTTATTTTCTTAAGATTTGGTAAACCAAATAGTTTAACCTAATTACCGCTTATCATGTTTAAAAATCCCTTTTCCATCGAAGGAAGAATCAGAAGGCTGGAGTACGGCCTTAGTTATATCATTTATATTGTGTATTTGGTCTTAGAAATCATTGTTTTGGGTGTTTTTGTAGAAGGGACCGGTGGTCAGAATGATACCGTAGCAGTGTATTTGTTAGCAACCCCGGCAATCTGGTTTATGATTGCACAAGGTGCCAAACGCTGTCACGACAGGAATAATAGCGGCTGGTGGCAACTCATACCTTTTTACGGATTTTGGATGGTTTTTGCAGATGGTGATATCGGCCCCAATGACTATGGGGATAATCCTAAGGGATTGAGTTATGATTATGAGCCTGTGTATAAGACAGGTGAAGCGGTCAAATCCATCGATAATGTTGACGATGACGGAATAATAAAACCTTAATGGGCTAGCAAACAAAAATGCGGAAATTAAATTCTTCATCCGCAGACGAATAATTCAATTGTCATCAGCCTAAATGCTCGTAGTTTTATCAATATATACGATCATATCAAAATTCTTCGACATAGATAATTTCTGGCCTTCCGGGGAACTTAATGCGCCAATACTCCTCATAATAAGTGGCTGCGTTAAAAATTGATTTAGTGCATTGTCTTTAGACGCAGCATTGATGTCCAGGATGAAGTTTTTATATTGACATTGATTAAAATAGTATTCATACCACTTGTTAGACCTCACTTCGCCAAAATAATATGGTTGAAATCCCAATAGAGGTTTGTTTTTAGCAATAAACACA
Source organism: Pedobacter psychroterrae (assembly GCF_004331695.1). Classification (GTDB taxonomy): domain Bacteria; phylum Bacteroidota; class Bacteroidia; order Sphingobacteriales; family Sphingobacteriaceae; genus Pedobacter; species Pedobacter psychroterrae. Next base: position 1,752 of record NZ_SJSL01000006.1, read on the forward strand.
TTTACATATGCTTCTCCTGAATTGAAATCAGTGCCGATTACATAATATTTGGACCCATATCTTTTATACAGATGCGTGCCTAATGATGGATAATTGTGTATTTCATCTTTTGTGAGATGTCCATTATGTGCCCAGATAATTAATTTACTATCTTTTGCCCGCTCTTTTATCCATGTCGCATTTTTTGCCATGTAGTTATCTCTGATGAGTCTTTTCCCTTCATAACTTATAAGCTGATCAAGCATTACTACATATTGTCGGTTCAGGTCTGACAACTGCAAAGTTTGAAATTTCAATAACATTGATTTCAGGCCTTTCATTTCTTGCTTTGTTATTTTGCTATTAAAGGGTTTTGCAAGATAGGTTTCCATCAAATCCTTATCTGCTTTTTCAAGATTGGGGATTACAGCTATTAGTTTATTAAATATGTTGGTATAGTTTCTACTTTCCAGACCATAGATCCGGACTTTATCTGCATCAGATTGGCCTATATTGTGTCGCCTAAGCCATTCGATCATTTGATGGTTGCTTCTCATAATCGCTGTACCTGCCACATATTTAATACTATCGGCCCTACCAATGATGTAATCATTCATGTACGCCATGGCTAAAAAGTCGCTCTCAAACGCGATGGCCTTATAGCCAAGATGGGTAACCAAAAATCTGACCAAGCGATCTTTGTAGTTGAAAACTTCCGCAGTGACATGTGTTACCTCTCCCAAAGCAATCAATTCCTTGTCTTTCAAAGTTTCCTTTAAAAAATTTATGTCTTTAAAATCTGTGTCACCGCTAAAATGCTCAATGGGCTTGATTACTTTGTTAAGATTGGTTACGATTGATGAGTTGTTTTGTTGAGCAGAGATTTGAATCGGAGCAAGGGCCAGTAAAGCAAATACTAGAAAAAGGTTATTTTTGAGCATACCTGCATAAAGTTTATCTTTAAACATAAGTATTATTAGATCAAAGGAACAGCAGTTTAACAGAAATTAACGCTTTGACGTCTTATATTTAACAAACTCAATCATAACGCCATGGACTGGAATAGCAGCATAACCAATAGCCTTTGGCCCGATAGCATACAAAACCGGGAAAGCAAGGAAAAAGTTGCGGAGCAGATTGCCAATAAAGTAAAAGATGGTGATACAATAGGCGTAGGATCTGGCTCTACATCATACCTGGCATTATTGGCCATCGCCCAAAAGATCAAGACTGAAGCACTTTCCGTGAGAGCAATCCCTACGTCTATCGAGATTGCATTGACTTGCATCAGCTTAGGAATACCTGTCGTTAGTCTGCAAGAAAATCGCCCCGATTGGTATTTTGATGGTGCGGATGAGGTTGATCCTAATAACCACCTGATTAAAGGACGTGGCGGAGCTATGTTTAAAGAGAAGCTGATAATGTCCGCAAGCTCACGTAACTATATCATTATTGACAAAAGTAAACTGGTAGAAAAATTAGGCGCACAATTCCCAGTTCCCGTTGAGGTTTTCCCTTCCGCATTGATGGCAGTGGAAGCCGAGCTCAAAAAGCTCGGTGCTACGAAAATATTACTGCGCCCCGCGCAGGGGAAAGACGGACCTATAATATCTGAAAATGGCAACTTGATACTTGATGTGAGGTTTGACCAAATTGACAAGGATATGGAAACCAAAATTAAATGCATCACAGGTGTGATCGAAAGCGGGCTCTTTCAGAACCTTAAGGCAGAAATAATAATCGCCTGAGGCTCTAGGAGGGCTATATACAACTGGTTCACAGTTTTTCCTTTGCTTCTGCTACACTCGTCAGAAAATTAATATGGCGGCCTTTATTGCTTTCGAAAATGAAGTCTTTGATACTTTGCCCCGGATACTTACCTAAATCCCCGACAATGGCCAATCGCATTCTGTAATTCGAAAATTTCTGCAATATTTCTCCAGCCAGACCAGTCTTCAGATCAAAAAAATCAGGGCTAATATTCTGTTCATGCAAAATAATGCCATCACATTCCTGGTAATATAAATCAGCTAGTATTTGCAGCGCTTCTTCAGCGTTGGTGATTAATATACCCTCAGCTGTAACTTCAGCTATCTTCCTATCTCCTTTTTCGTGTATTTCTATATTCATGATTAGTTATCGGACACTAATTTATTGAATATGTTTTGATTTAGCTTATTTGAGCATAAAAAAAGGAGAAGTTGATCATTTAAAACATGATCAACCTCTCCTTTTAAACCAAACATTGTTTACTTTCCGCTGTCAGCCGGCATCGCAATTTTATAACTGCTTTTTTGTGTAAATGTCCTTCCGGAAATATCGGTTGCCTTTACCTCAATAATATGTTCGCCGACAGGCAGGTTAACCTGTACAGGAGCCTTCCACAAGTGGCGGTTAAGGGAGGGATTTCCCGGTCTTCTGCCGCTAAGCAGTACCTCGGCATGATCCCATTTATGCAAAAGATCCATGAAAATAGGATCGTTTTGAAGTACATATTCCATTACAATCCATTTGCCGCCATCAACGCGGCACATCAAGGTATCTGTAGGACTGCCCATAAAGAAGTTTGCATAAATGGCTGCCGTGGTTTTTTTCTTATGTTCCAGCAACTTGGGTGCGGTAATGGCAATTTGATAATCGGCAGGCATATCCACAACCTTATAATCTAAGGTATATGCGTTCTTGTTGAAATTGATGAAAGCATAACCCTTGGGTGTGCCATCGCTCATTGTTGAAACGGGAATGCCTTTTTCATTTAGTTCACCTGAATACCAGTTTCCGGAGGTAGTTCCTACGTTGTAGTGATGATGTGGTTTATCCTGTTTCCAGCCTTCTTGTTTGGTAAAGAAATCCTGTTTCTGTGCGTGCGTATGTGCAGAAAGAGATAGCGTGTGGGGAAAACGTGCCAGTATATTAAACAAGCGGTCACGGTCTGCATCCCTGAAAGGATCGCCACCTTCTTTAGGCTCGCTAATTGGGATATGAAACGCCAGTACGATCAGGTGGTCTTCCGGGACATGTTTTAGATCGTTTTCAACAAAGTCCAGTTGATCTTTGCGAAAGCCACCCCAGTAACCTTTTCCATCATTTGGATCCGGATACAGGATATCATCCAAGATTATAAAATGCACCTTTGCATAGTTAAAGGCATAATTAGCCGGACCAAAATGCGCTTCATAAGTTTCATCAGAAAGTGAATCTTCTTTTACATCAAAATCCATATCATGGTTGCCCATCAGATTGTACCAGGGAATTCCCACTTCTTTAACAGCTTGTATGTATGGCTTAAACAAATCCAGGTTATTATTCACAAGGTCACCCATGCTTAAGCCAAACTCTATTCCTTTAATACCTTTAACTTCAGAAACTACGCCTCTGTAGAAATGTTCAACATCTTTAAGCGTGACTGGCTGGGGATCACCAAATACCAACATCTTAAAGTTTTCGGCTTCTTTAACAGGGGTCAATGGAAAATCGACTGATGCAGGTAGCGGCCCTGTAGGAGCAACACCTTTAAATTTAAGTACAGGCGAGCCTCCCGGTTTATGAATGTAGTAGAACTGGGGAAGTTGTTCGGCGTTTACAGCTGTTTTATATCCGGAAGGTTTTATGACCGCAATGATGTTGTCATTTCCAACCGGCAGGGTATACTGGCCGTTTTTATCTGTTAGCACTACCTGCACACCATTGGTAACAGCAACTTTGTCTATGCCTGGGTCTTTCTTGTCATGTTTTCCATTTTTATTAAGGTCGTTGTATACAAAACCTTTTACTGTAGTCTGGGCCTGCATTTTGCCGGCCATCATTAGCACCATTGCGGTGAGGAGTATTCTTTTCATATTCATTATTTAATATTTATAATTGGGTTAATTACCAACCCCGGTTTTGAACAATTACACCATTTGATTTTGAGATTTCTGACTGCGGGATTGGATAGTAGTAAAGTTTATCATTCCAAACCCGGTTTTCTACTACTGTTGGTGTGTAACTGAATGTTCCATCCGCATTTTTGACCACATTAACCCCGCGCAAAGTACCGCCGATTGCCTGACCGGCAATCATCCAGCGCCTGACATCCCAGAAACGATGGCCTTCAAAAGCCAGTTCCACACGTCTTTCGTTCCTGATCAATGCATTCATGCTTTGCTGGTCTGCCCCTGCGGAAATAGCCTTCAGCGCTACCGCTGCACGGGTACGTACCGAATTCAAAGCTGTTCTTGCGCTAACAGTCAATGTGCCCGGCCCTGTACCTTCCGGGCCATATGCTTCATTCATCGCTTCGGCATAGTTTAAATGAATTTCAGCCAGGCGGATAAACATCCATTGCTTTGGCGCTACTTCACCCAATTGAAGATCCAGGGTCTCGTTCATATACTTCCTTAAATAGTAACCTGTTTTAGAAGCCCTGTCTCTTGGTTTCCCGTTGATCCCCCCGGCAAACAGTTCAACTGGCGCCGGAACTTTACCAAATGGAGCGCCATTAAAGGCAACTATTTTCGCAAGCCGCGGATCACGCCTGTTATATGGATTGGCAGCATGAGCGGGTTTGCTCCAGTCAAAATTACCATCATCCAGGTGTTCAAAGGCATCAACAAGATTTCCTGAGGGACAGGTGCCTGTAGCCCCCATCGGAAAGCCCACTGCAGTGTTTTGCTTTTCGAAAGTGTTGCTGGCTGCATACCTTCTTTCGAAAATAACCTCGGTACTCTTTGTCGCCGCTAGTACGCTCAATGTTTCATACTTCGCCTGAAATGCGTAAACAGGTGTAAAGGTGATCACTGCCCTGTTGGCCTCGGCCGCTTTCACCCAGCGTGCTGTACGATCTCCGCCCACATATCCGAGCAACGGATCAGCATTAGAAGACTGATTGTAAAGATCACTGGCGGCATACAACAGTATGCGCGCTTTCAGTGCCATAGCAGCTCCCTTGGTCGCCCTCCCATAATTTCCTGTATCATAAGTCGCAGGCAGACCAGCCGCCGCAGAGTCGCAATTGTATACAATAAAATCTACACAATCTGAAAATGACCTTCTCGGAAAGCGGGAGATCCAGTCTGTATTCTTATCGATCACTTCATCTACTATTGGAACACCGCCGTAACGTTTAACCAGTTCAAAGTAAAAAAATGCAGTAAGGAATTTTGCCTCTGCTTTATACTGCTTTATCAGCTCTACCCGTCTGGTATATTCTGTTGGATTTGAATATTGCCAGATCTTCCAGGTAATGGTATCGGTAGACTGGATAAATATTTTAGCATTACGTATGGATGCATAGGTCTTATTCCAAACATCATCAGGATTTGAATATGGCGTAATGTTTCCAGTGTTAAAATTCTGAATCGTCTCCACATTGTTCACTTCTTCTGCTTCATCGCTTGCCGCTGCCAGCCAGGATGTACCAATGTCCGAAAAACCATTTGGCAGACCGCTATAGACATTGTTCAGGACGTTCCTGATCTGCGTAATGTTGCTATAGATTTCTTTATCATTTACAAATGTTAAGTTTTCTGGTTCAACGACCTCACATGAGGCGATGCTTACTGCCCCGATAAAAACTAATAGGCCTTTTTTTAAGTTATTCATTTCCTGCTGTTAAAATTGTAAACTGATACCTGCGTTATAAGATTTCATCACCGGGTAGCCCGATAAAACCTCGGGGTCTGTATATTTCAGATGATCAAATGTGAAGAGGTTCATGCCCCTCAAAAATATCCTGGCATTGCTCAGCCTTGCACGTTTACTAAGGCTTTCCGGCAATGTATAACCTAGTTCAAGACTGCGTAAGCGCAGAAAATCGCCATTTACATACCAGAAAGATGATTCCCTGTAATTGTTTTTATTTTCAAGTGTGGTCAATCGAGGGTAATCTGCGGTAGTTTTTGTTTGTTCCGTCCAAAACTGCTCCGCATAGGTATTGATTCGTCCACCATTGTTGTTTAACGGCCAGAACAGGAATGGGGCATTTCCAAGGTATATACTCCTGCCTACCTGTCCCTGAAAAAATGCGCTGACATCAAATCCCTTAAAATTAAACCCGACATCAAGTCCCATGTCCCAATTTGGTAAATTGGGTTTTTCCATAGGAATCTCATCAAACGCATCAATGATCTCGTCACCGTTCTGGTCCTTATACTTGATATCTCCGGGTTTTACAGTGCCAAAAGTTTGGACCGGACTATTCTGAATTTCTGCTTCAGAATTAAAAAATCCAATAGCTTCAAGCATAAAAGGCTGGCTAATGCGGTTGCCTTTTTGATATAAATAGCTGTAAGGCTGGATGGTTTCGGGCAGGTAAGTTATTTTATTTGTGGCATAACTGATATTTACACCTGCATGGTATCCCCAATCCTTTTTCTGTTTAGATACGGAAATGCTGCTTTCAAGACCTTTATTGGCCGTTATGCCTGCATTAATATTCGGCAAATCCTGACCTATTATCCCAGGTACAAGTACATCCTCTGAAACCAGGATATTCTTTCTTTTTTCATAGAATACGGTTAGCGATAGATCGAGTATATTAAATAGACGGGCATCCATTCCTGCATCATATTTATAAGCGGTTTCCCAGGTTAGATTGGGGTTAGGCGCTATGCCGGGATACAAGCCTGCCTGGGCAGTGTTGGCATTACCGAAATTATAACCGCTGGCAGCTATATATTGCCTTAAATCGCTGAACCGCTGGCCAACTGCAGCATTGCCCACCGCACCTGCTGATACCCTGATTTTTAATAAGTTCAGGTAGTTATTCTGCTTTAAAAAGCCCTCTTCTGAAATCACCCAGCCCGCAGATACCGCCGGAAACAGACCAAATCTGTTGCCTTTTGGAAAAGCTTCTGTACCGCTGTAAGAAGCGCCGATCTCCGCATAATACCTGTTTAAATATCCATAATTCATACGTCCGCTCAGGAACTGGTAATTGTAGGGACTTTCGCTGCCAATAATCAGCCTGTCCTGGTGATATATCAACAGTGTGCTAAAGGAATGATCAGGTCCCAGCTGTGGTGTATACTCAATGTTTCCTTCCAATGTATTCCGCTTATTCTGGACGTCATTTTCAGGATATCCGCCTGCACCTATTGGTTCCAGGTTCCCGTTAGTACCGATCAGCGAACTAAGCAGGGGCGCTCCTGATCCATTTTGCCCCAATAATTCCCTAACACCGAAGGTTTTGCTATATCCTTCCTGGTTGCTGTAAAAATTATCTGTCGAAAATCGCAGACCAGTAGTAAGGCCCTTTATGAGTTCGCTAAAATCATATTTGGTAGAAAGGGTAGAGTGAATAACCCTGTTGTTTGTAATCCTGTAGCCTGATGAATTGATATAGCCTATCGGATTGTTTGGATATACCGTAGTCCCTGCATATACACCATCCTGGACATAAGCAGGGAAAAGGTGGGCAGGATATTTATATAGCATATCCCAGGTGGTAGCGGTATTCGTATAAGGAGCGTTTTTCTGATAAACCCTTCCGTTAAGGTCCAGTCCGAAGCTCCAGTGTTTATTTACGTTTAAATCAAGGTTAGACCTGAAGGATACATTATCAAGAAAGATGCCCGTAGAGTAACCTTCATTCCTGTCTGAATTTTTATAAAGGCCCCCTTGGTGAAAATAACCAAGCCCAACGTAATACTTCGCGATCTTATCGCCTCCGGAAACATCAAAATTCGCTTTTGTACCTAAAGCATTATTATTGGTTGCCTCTTTCCTCCAGTCAACGTTTGGATAATAATAAGGATCTCCGTTCTCATATCCTGCTATCTGAGCAGGTGTATAAGCCGGTGCCAGCCCATCATTGCTGAGCGCCTGATTGTATAGTTTCACAAAGTCTGCAGAGCTGACAAATCCTGGGTTACGGGTCGGTGACATCAGCCCCTGCTCTATTTTTCCGTTTATAGTTAACTTTCCTTCAACGCCCCTTTTGGTCGTGATTAGCATCACTCCGTTGGCGGCCCGGATTCCATAGATAATAGCCGAAGCCGCATCCTTAAGTACAGTAATGCTTGCTATATCCTCAAGCTGCACGTCATTAATATTTCTTTCAATGCCGTCAACCATAATCAGCGGTTCACTAGCTGCCATTGTGCTTCTCCCACGCAGGGAAAATACGGGCGCATCATTTCCGGGTTCACCGGTTCTTTGCTGCACGGTTAAACCTGGTAATTTTCCGAACAAGCTGTTGCCGGGGAGATAAACAGAATTACCGATGATATCTTTACTAGTGACTGTACTAATAGAATAGGTCAGCGCCCTGCGTTTGGCTGATGCTGTATCCGTTTCCGGCACTGTGTCGTTTTGTTGCCTCGCAAACGTGGTATAACCAGCCAGAAAGAGCACAATAAAGGCAAGTAAATATTTATATATATATGATTTCATTTAATTATTAAATTAATTACCATCCAGGATTTTGAACCAACCCATACTGTAAACTCACTTCCGAAGGCGGGAAAGGATGCAGGTAATACCAGTCATAAAATGGACGGTCTTCAAACTTGTATTTTGTATAGGTATATGTGTTGTTGTTTAATTTTTTTACGGCTACATCATAAACAGGCCCTTTAAATACACTGCCCATTTTCCAGCGTTTCAAATCCCAGAAACGGTATTCTTCAAATGCAAATTCAATAGCCCATTCGTTCTGTATTTTTATTCGCATCTCGTCTTTTGAGAGGCCGGTGGGTATATTCGGCATGCCAGAACGGCTCCTGATCAGGTTAATCTTGTCGTAGATCCGCTGGTCGGGAGTAGCAAGTGTTTCGTTAAGTGCTTCTGCATACATCATATACAGATCGGTCACCCGCATTTGCGAACATATTGGTGACCAGGTTTTTTGTGTCAGGGCCCTGTCTTCATATCCGTACACATGTTTCCTCACCTGGTGAGACCATTGTGTCTGGGCTTTTGAAGGACTGTTATTGCCGGCCAGCGAAGGGTTTTCATGCTCATAATATTGTATCTGTGTAGTTCCATACAGGTTTTGCATGTTGTGCATCACAGTCTGGTTAAACCTTGGGTCCAGGTTTTTATAGGGAGCAGTAGGGTCATTTGGAGGTGTGGTGACCACACCGTTCCAGTTCACATAGGAACCATCTTTGTTCTGGTATCTTTCTACCATATTCATACTTACCAGGTTGGAAGAAAATCCTCCTGAAAATGGTGTTCCCCGGGGAATCCAGTAGGCCATAGACGGATTGGTAACCAGTTGGGTAGCCCAGATCATTTCCGTATTTCCCTGATTGGGTTTGTACTGGTATGAAATGGTATAGTTGAGGTTAACATTTGACGTATTGACCATGGCATAGGAGTTTGACTCGCAATATTTAATCGCCTCATCAGCAAATTTGACTGCGGTTTCCCAGCGCGCAGGATCATACCCCATCAAACAGATCAAATTATTGTTGCCGCCGAAATCCATATATGGCGTTGCAGTATTAAATAGTGGACTCGCGACATATAAGGCGGCCTTGGCTTTTAAGCTATAGGCAAATGCCTTATTTAGGTGTCCAAAATCCAATCCGTCATACCTGGCAGCAAAATTTGGGTTCGCAATAGCGGCGTCAAGCATCTGGATGATATAATTATAGATATCACTTAAGGGCGACCTGGGAAGATTTACCTCATCCGTCTGCACATTTAACTTTTTGGTCACCAGTGGTACCCCACCATAGCGTTTCATGAGTTCAAAATACTGTAGTGCGATCATTGTCTGCGCCTCAGCTTTGATCCGTTCCTTTTGCGCCGGAGTCGCATCGGGCACTTCGTCAATCCGTTCCAATAAGGTAAAGGCCTTGCGAATCGCTTTATAATGGTTAGCGTAGATGTCCTCCCCCGTTTTGCTGTTGGTAAGCCATTCAGCATCCACGGTACCGAAATTAAATTTGTGTGCGCCGTAGTTGGCATTGGCCCTGAAGCTCCCGCCAAAATCAGTTGCAGATTCCAGCATGGATCCGCCCAGACGGGTGGTGCTGGTTACCCCTACTGACAACTGCAGATAATATGGACCCGCATTGTACATGTCATTAACCAGTTTTTCTGTATTTTCATATTTAACGAATACAGAGTCCTCATTAAATGTCACTGAAAAGGGTTTTTCCAAAAAATCCTTATTACAGGAACTGGTCATCATTGATCCCAGCAGCAATAGAAAAGCAACTGCTATGGGAGTTATCATTTTGTTCATGATTGTATTATTTAAATGATAAGATTTAAAATTGAACACTTAATCCGGCATTGAATATCTGCAATTGAGGGTATCCCATGCTATCACTGGCATTTTGCTCCGGATCCACCAGTTTTAATTTGTCCCAGGTAAGGAGATTCTGTCCGCTTACATAAAACCTGGCACTGCCAACTCCTAATTTTTTGAATAAGTCATTGCTGCCAAACTTGTATCCTATCTCTATGTTTTTTAACCGCAGGTAAGATGCGTCTCTTATCCACAAAGTAGAATTCTGGTAGTTCGTGCCGTTAGCATAGGTAGCACTCAATTTAGGAAGCTTTGCATTGGCTGCATTTTCCGGTGTCCAGCGCTGCTCCATCACATTGGCAAGGATGCCTCCAAATTGATTGCCCGGCTTTTGCATATACCCGCTCACCAATCGGCTAACCCGCCCTGCCCCTTGAAAAAGCACACTAAAATCAAAACCTTTGTACGAGAGGTCTAATTCTGCTCCATAAGTTTCCTGTGGGTAGGTTGGTGATCCGACAGGAACGAAATCATCCTTGTCAACTTTACCGTCCTTATTTGAATCCATATACCTCACGTCACCGGGAGTAGGCTTTGCTGAGTATTGCAATGGTGCAGCATCAGCCTCGGCCTGCGTATTGAAAAAGCCCAGGGCGATCAGACCGTAAGTTTGGCTGATGGAATTACCTAATTGGTTTTGAGCGGTTTCCGGCCTGCCGTTCTCCAATAGCTTGTTATGTGCGTAAGTGAAATTACCGTTAAGGGAATATTTTAATGCTCCGATCTGACTGCTCCAGCCAACTTGAAGTTCATACCCCTGGTTTTTAACCCTGGCCAGGTTATATGCGTCCTGAATGGAGGCGGCTACGTGGGCAATGACAGGCCTGTTAGAAAGAATATTATTCCGGTAATCTATAAAATAGTCGGCATTAAGGGTTAATTTATCGTTAAAGAAAGCGGCTTCAATTCCATAATTTTGCTTTACGGCTTTCTCCCAGGTGATATCCGGATTTCCAATCTGCCCTTCTACAACCCCGTCCACACCTCTGATATCCTCGCCAAAACGCGCCCTGTTGGCCATAATATCATAGACAGCAGGAAGGTACATAAACCGGTAATATTGTACCGCATTGGTAATCGGATCGGCAGCAATGAGTTTATCGTTTCCGGTTTCACCATAAGAAGCCCTCAATTTTAGCATACTAAGCATACTGTTATCTCCCAGTAGTTTTTGCACCATCGGTTCCCTGGTGACATTCCAACCGGCAGAGATCGCTGGAAACGTTCCGTATCGCTTGCTGGCAGGGAAATTTTCCGAACCATTTCTGCCTATAGAACCTTCCAGCATATATCGGTAATCATAATTATAAGTCACCCTTCCTACTACACCCAGGTATCCAATTGGTACTTCCGGGATTTGGAATGTATAACTGCCGCTGAAAGGCCAGTACTGCTTATTTTGATTATAAAGCACCAGTCCGGTAATGTTGTGTTTGCCCAAGGTCTTGTCGTATTGCATCGCTGCTTCTAGATAGACTCTTTTGGAACGGTTCCTAAATACCTGCGCTGTCACTCCGCCCACTAACTGATCGGTATTTGGCAAGTAAACAAACGTTTCTTTACCATCCACCACAGTTTCAAGGATTTCGTATGTCGGCCGGGTCACATTTTTACCCATGGTTGTAGCATAATCAGAATCGTATCCGAGTTTTGCACGAAAGGACAAGCCCTTTGTGATCATATCAAGGTTTTGGTTCAGATCGGCGGTAATATTAAACTGGTTGATAAACCTGTCATCATATCCGGCAGATACCACAGTTACAGGATTTATATAGGATTGAATAATCTTATCGCCTATCACACCTGGTGAAGCACCCGCACCGGCACGCATTATGGTACTGAAAGGTGAGCCTGCCGTATGGTATTTATCTGAGTAGCCTCCGAGAGAAAGCTTGAAGACGGTAGATTTTGTCAGGTTAAAATCTACATTCGAACGAAAATTATAACGGTTATAAGTTGTGTTATTGCTATACCCGTAATTCTTGTTAAATTCTTTTATCAGCCCACTTTGATCCACATAGCCAAGCGACACAAAATATTTGGCGAAAGTACTCCCTCCGTTTATAGTTAATGTATTTTTCGTCTGTGGGGCGGTTTTGTGCATCATATAATCAAACCAGTTGATATTCGGATGCAGTAACGGGTCGCTTCCGTCCTTAAATTTTTCCAGGTCGATTGGCTTAAAGTACAATTGGTCAGGTGTCAAACCCGGATTGTCATTTTTCATCCCCTCATTGTACAAAAAGGCATAGTCATAGGAACCTGAAAACTCAGGCAACCGGGTGGGGGTTTGCAAAGCAAAATTGCTATTCAGGCCAATTTTAGGCTGTCCGACAGTACCCCGCCTGGTGGTAACCAGAATCACCCCATTTGCTCCCCTAATACCATATACGGCAGTTGTGGAAGCGTCTTTTAGTACCGTAATATTATCAACCTCTTCAGCATTGATGCTGTTAAAAGGACGTTCAATACCGTCGACCAATACCAATGGGTCGCTGTTTAAAGCATAGGTACTTGAGCCTCTGATGCGGAGCGTAATAGGCTCGTTACCAGGAGCCCCCGTAGTTTGTTGAGCAAACAGTCCGGAAGTACGGCCCACAAGCCCCTGAGCTAAATTAACCGTAGGTGATTTGGCAAGCTCTTCGCCCTTTACTGTAGTAAGTGCACCAGTGACACTTATTTTCTTTTGGCTACCGTAGGCAACTACCACTACCTCATTCAGTGTGGAGTTTTCTTCCATCAAGGTCACATCCATGATGCTGCCGCTGTTAATGGGCATTTCCAGAATTTTAAAGCCAATCATTGAAAACACCAGTGTACCATTATCGGGTACGGTAATGCTATACTTTCCTTGTACATCTGTAACCGTGGCACGGGAAGAACCCAGCACCCTGATGGCAACACCGGGTATCGGGCTACCCAGGGAATCTCTTACAGTTCCCTTTAATACATGGTCTGCCGCTGCTTTAACTATTTTGACTTTTTTTATGATGATAAATTTCCCGTTTATTTCTGCTTCAAAACCCAGTTTTCTAAGCACCTCGGTTATTTTAACTTTTGTAAAAGACATAGCTGGCAAACTTCTGCTTTCATCGACCGAGGCAGGATTGTAAATGAACCCAAAACCAGATATTTTTTCTATTTCCTTTAGCACCGCTCCTACAGAGCGGTTCTTTTTAATGGTCATTGTAATTTCGCCATTTACATATGGCTGTTCCGAAGCTTGGGAAGCCAAAGAGTTCATAAAAAACAATACAGTTCCCAATAGCATCAGACCGGCTTTAGCCGACATATGCACCATGCTCCAACTATATTTTAAAAGTTTATTCATATTTTTATAATGTTTTTAACATGCTGTTATTTTGTTGAAAATACTGGGGCTACAAATTCGCATTTTGTTGCCCCATTTATATTTCCTGCACTGATCTGATCAGTGCAGGTTTATTTTTACGGCTAATACATCAATTCATAAATATTTTAAAGGTTTTGTCATCTGCGGATGCATCTATGTTAAAATGATGGATCCGGGATAGTAGCCATAGGATTTTCCCGGGCTGCTGGCTTGTGGAAAACGTTCCGGTAAACTTCAAATGCTCCAGTTTTAAGCCCGGTTGTACACTGATCTTTATGCCATAAGCGCTTTGCAGCGTAGCCAACACTTCAGACATTGGCGAATTGTCGAAAATAAGGCTCCTCACAGGCTGTACCAATAGGCTTACTGTGCTTTTGCGGGTGGTTTTATTGTATAGCAATTGCTCTCCTTTAACGAGTACACCCAATAATTTTGCATCATTACCTACGGCAACCTTTCCGGAACTTACCGCTACATCAATCCTCTCAGACCGCTTATAAGCATTGATGGTAAATGAGGTCCCTAAGACGTGGGTGTAAAGCTGGTTTGGCAACAATACGCTAAAAGGACGCTGTTTTTCATGGTGGATGTTAAAGAAAGCCCGCCCCTCTAAAAGTTCAACAATTCTTTTGTCTGATTTGAACCTTTTCGGATATTTTACCTGGCTCAATGGCCCAAGCAGGATTACAGAGCCGTCTTGCAGCATTATTTTCTTTTGCTGATCCTTTGCAGTGCTGATAATCATGTACGCTGCTGCAGGTTTACCGTTACTTTTCCAGTTCCATGAGGCAATTCCCGCAGCACTTACTAAAAGGAGAATTGCAGCGTATTTCAAATAGGGCAGCAGTTTAAAGGTGGGTGTTTCGTTATGATCTATTTGTGAAACGATGGCTTTAAATAACTCTTCCTCGAGTTGCTTCCTTGATTGCTCATCACGGGATATCGTGGATTTAAAAGAATAGTACCATTTGTCTACCAGCTTACGCTCTTTTGTATTGGCTTTGCCAGTTAGGTACCGGTCCAGAATTTTTTCTGCTTTTTCCTTATTTGTCATCACCAGTATGTCACGTCTGGAGGCAGAAAGTACCGACGAAAAATGTTAAGCTTTCGTGAACGCCGTGTTAATAAAACAAAGATAGAATAAACAACAGGTACGAAAATTTCTCTTTCAATATTCTGGTTGCTATAGATAGCTGGTTTTTGATGGTTTGCTTACTCAGGCTCAGCTCAAGAGAAATCTCGTCAATAGATTTTTGCTCAGTTCGGCTAAGCATAAATATAAGGCGCATCTTTTCGGGTAAGCTTGCAATGGCTTCATTTACTTGACCCTGTAACTCTTTGGCCATTAGTTGCTGGTCCGGGGACGGCTGTGCTGCAGCCTGGGTGTGCTTCAATTCCTGGTAATGGCTCCCGGCAGTGAGCTCATTCCTGAAAAAATTAATTACCCGGTATTTCACCGCCTGGTGCAGGTAACCTTCAATTGAACCTTTGATATTAAGGTCTCTACGCTTTTCCCATATGGAGATAAAGACTTCCTGAACAATGTCTTTGGCAACATCTTCATTTTGTGTACGTATCAGCGCGTCGTCGAAGAGGGCCTCCCAGTAGCTTTTGTACATTTGCTCCAATGCCTTTACTTGTCCTTTCTTAAGTCTTTTTAAGAGATCATCCTTATCCACAGCGAAGATTTTGAATTTTTTTTCAAAACTACCTCCCGCGTGTTCAGTTACTATTAATAAATGATGATTTTAAACGCCAGCTTTTGCACCACAGGCTTTAAAAACTACAATAAAGTCAGGAATGCCGAATCATTTAGCTTAGTGTGCAAGATCTTTAATGCGCTCTGAATCTGCTTTCGCACTGTAAGCGGACTCGTCTTCATGATCTCAGCAATCTCATTGTGCGAAAGGTGCTGAAACCTGCTCATTTCAAATACTTTTCGCATCTGATCTGGCAAAGAAGCAACTTCCTTCTCTATTAAAGCTGCCAGCTCTCTTTCCCTCAGCCGTTCATCCGTCTCCTCCGTACCTTCTTCGGCGTACTTGGCAAATGAAACCGCATACTCCTGCCTGATCTTGTCTTTAGTAAATACATTGATCACACGGTTTCTTACCGAAGTATACAGATACGCGGCCAGTTCCCTCCTACTTTGTATACCTTAAGGCTGACTTAAGGTGCGCAAGTGGTGGGCCAGTTTTATTCTTAAAGTAGGGTCTAAGTAACAAAGTTGATTATTTTAACCGACTAAATATTCTATTTAAAAAAGTTCACAAAATGAGAACAATTAATCTATATTTGTATAATCAATGAGAGTTCATTTGATAAAAAAGCAGACGCTAGAAGAATTTTCAAAACAATATTCATCAAGTAAAATACCACTAGAAGACTGGGCAGAAAAAATAAAGTTTGCGAATTGGGAAGAACCTATTGATATGAAAGCCACATTTAACACTGTAGATCTATTAGGTAAAGGCAGCAAAAGAGTGGTATTTGACATAGGTGGAAATAGTTATCGGGTCATATGTAAGTATCAATTCGGTAATAGCCAAGTTCATCTATTCGTTTGTTGGATTGGGACTCATGCTGCTTATGATAAGCTATGTAATCATAATAAACAATACACAATTAATATATATTAGCAATGAAAGCAACACCAATGAAATATACCATTATTAAAGATAAAGATCAGTATGATCAATATTGCGATCAACTGGGCAAATTGGTGATTCAGCCCAACGCTAATGATCTTCAGGACGAGATTGATTTGTTAACTCTGTTAATTACAAAATATGATGAGGATCATAGTACCTTTAAAGAATTGGACCCTATTGCTTTACTCCGTTCTTTCATGAATGATCACCATCTGAAAGCTCAGGATATGTCTGGAATATTAGGCATCAGCAAAGGTTATGTTTCTGATATATTGCATTACAAAAAAGGGCTTTCAAAAGAAGTAATAAGGAAATTGGCTGATCATTTTAAAGTTAAGCAGGAAGCCTTTAACAGGCCATACAAACTTATTTCATCAGTAAATATCCATTTACGAAATGCCAGTATAATGAATACTTATAAGGAATTACCATACGTTAAACATTAAAGCACATGGCTTGCCAGTACATTGTAATAATTCTGATATCGGAACAACCTTTTTGGGATTACTCCGTTATATATTTACATTGACCAATAAAACTATTTTACATATGCAAATCGCCACAGTAAACTACAAAATCCGGTTAGCAGACGGCACAACTCAAATAGTAAAAATCATTGCCACAACATTCAAAAAGCTTAAGGTCTGGAAGCTTGATTTCAGTAATGGAAAAGAGATCATTCTGTATAAAGTGGGCAGCGAATGGATGCAACGTACTGAAGATTACCTTGAGCAACGTTATGTAGCATCAATAGGTGCGTTTATTGATAGCCTGGAGTTAAGTAATGGCAACCAAATGGCTCAAGCCAACTAGTGTTCATCCTTAGAAAAAGGCTCTTTTTTTAATATTTCAAAAGATCAAATTTTATAGCATTGTTTTTATATCTTTGCCGCATTGCTCCCGTAGTTTAATGGATAGAATGCGTGGTTCCGGTCCTCGTGATAGGGGTTCGAATCCCTTCGGGAGCACATAAAATGCCTTAGAGAATCTAGGGCATTTTTTATGTTCTATTTTTTTTAATTGAACAAGCAGAACTGGATTGTAAATTTCATAGTTCTTGAGTAGAACAGATAAAGCCTATTTCTTAAACATTGCGTACACACTTTTTCCAACGGTAACTATACCCAGGACTATTAAACCCGCAACTATCCCTATCAAAAATTCTTTTAGCATTGCTGGTATATGTGGAAGTAGATGATGAAAAAAATCAATGTTATGCGCGAAAATACCTCCTGAAACCAGTATCAATGCTATCGTCCCCACTACACTTAAGATCCGGATGATGATCGGAAGTGACTTTACCAGAATATTTCCAACTGCAGCAAATACGCCCTTTTCACCTGAACGTTTGATTATTTGATAGCCAATGTCATCCAATCTGACAATGAGGGCTACGATGCCATACACACCAATAGTAGCTACTAATGCGACAACTGAGACTGTTAATATGCGAAGTGTTAAACTCTCATTAAGCACCGTTCCCAAGGCAATGATAACGATCTCGACGGAGAGAATGAAATCAGTAGTCACAGCAGATTTAATTTTCGTTTTCTCGATTTCAGTATCATCCTGCTTTATTTCTTCTACTACTTCATGGCCCTTTTTTTCCCGGTGAAAGATAAATTCCACTACTTTTTCTACTCCTTCATATGCCAGGTAGCAGCCTCCTAAAATCAGGATTATTGTGATTGCAATTGGAAGGTAAGCACTCAATAACAGTGCAATGGGCACTATGATAATCTTGTTGACCAGCGAGCCTTTGGTGATAGCCCAAAGCACCGGCAGTTCTCTTGAAGAAAGAAATCCTGTGGCTTTCTCGGCATTAACGGCTAAGTCGTCGCCCAGAATTCCGGCAGTTTTACGGGTTGCTATCTTTGCGGTGACAGCTACGTCATCCATCAGTGCGGTAATGTCATCTAAAACTGCGAATATTCCTGAAGCCATATGTGTTATTTATGGTCGCAATATGCAATAATCCTGCCATTGACAGCGACATTTCTGTATTAAAAAAGTACACCTGCTTTGATGCCTGTGGTAGAAAAATCATAACTTCCCATACCGCCCGTTGTTCGCTGAATTCTGTCATAACCGCCACTTACATTTAGCAATAGCGCATTGCCAACCCTAAATTTATAACCCGCCCCTGTACTGATAAGATTAGATGGCAATCCATGGTCGCCTAACACAGAAGTAAATCCTACATCAAAAAAAACGAAAAGCGAATTCGGTTTATTTTTACTTAAGTATAACCTGGTATCTAAAAAATAAAGCAGCGATGCATAATTGACATCCCAGGTTGTGGTGTGGTTTTCCAGCCCAAGCCCGATACCAAGTGATAAGTGGGGATTCAGGAATACCCCATTGATGGTACGGGCGGTTGTCATTGTAGAATTTCCTTTAAAATATGAAGGCGTGCCGGGCTTGGGTTCTTCCATTTCGCGAAACGCTTTTCCAAAATAAATGCCCAGTTCTGTGATGTTAAAGTAGCCCTTTTGTTTACCGTCGGTTTTGGCATCTTGCGCATTGGCGCAAATGGCCAGCATTGAGAGAATTGTTAAAAATAAATATTTCATATACATTATTAGATGAAGCTTAAAAGTACTCTATAAAGAATATTATTTAACAATTAATAATCAATAAAATTTATAGAAAACTAAATTAAGTAGAAATTAACAGCTATGTTTACTTATCTAAGTTACTCGTTATGAAATTTTTTGCTCAATCTCTCCTTGTAATACTCGGTATTATAAGTCCGGCCTATGCCCAAATCACTACTTGCGTAGACGTACCCGTCGTAAGAAATAACACCGCCGGTGTCATGAATGGTGTGTCGGATTATTCAACAAAATGGACCAATGGCACTGTCTTAAATATTATGTTTACAGGTGGTACCGAAAAGGTTAGGGCTAAAGTCATGCAATATGCTAAAATCTGGGAGCAGTATGCCAACATCAAATTTAATTACATTAGTCAGGGCCAGCCCGATATGATTATCTCTTTCAGAGAAGGTGAGGGATCCTATAGCCATGTAGGTGTGGGTTGCAGGACCGTTGCCAAAACTGGAAAAAACACTATGAATTTTGGCTGGTTTAATGACAATACTGAAGAGAAGAACTTTAAGCGCACTACCCTTCACGAGTTTGGACATGCCTTGGGACTATTGCACGAACACAAAAATCCGCTGGGCGAGATCAAGTGGAATAAGGCGGTGATCTATGGCTACTACCAGCAGCAAGGCTGGTCTGTGCAAAAGGTCGACGAAGAAGTTTTGAATAGATACAGCGTAACTATGTCCAATCACCAGTATGATCCTAAGTCTGTGATGCACTATCCGATTCCTGCCAATCATACTTTGGATGGTTATTCGGTAGATTGGAATACGGATGTGTCTGAGGGCGACATTAAACTGATCTCAGAGATGTATCCAAAGCAGCCTATAGTAAAGCCCAATGGCAACACTGGGGCGATAGCAAGTACATCGTCAAGCATATTTAAAGACATTACTATGCAGCACAATGTGGTACTGAACGGCAAAAAAGGGATGAAAATATTCGCCTCATTTGCGATAGATAATGCACAGAATAAAAAGTGCTTGATCTCGGCATATTACTACGACAACAATGGCGCTGCGCTGAACGATTTGAACAACAGCTTTAGGACAACCACTGGTAAAGTATCAGTGGGAAAAAGCTTTTCTCCATCCTACCCAAAGGCCACTTATACCGATTTTGAGCTGTTTATGCCGTATGACGAGTTGCACGCACCTGACGGCGATTCTAAACTCAGCTATAAGTTGTCAATCTGGGATGAAGACAGAAAGGAACTTGCCAATAGTGGATCTTATACGTTTGATTATTCAAAAGGGATCTCCGTAACTGACTTTAGCGTCTCGACAGATTTTGTGCTCAAGCCCGGCATGTTTTCTGTAATCCCTAAGTTTGTAGTGAAGAATGCTTATTTAGTGCCGCTGAAGGTTTCTATCTGGTTTTACGACGAGAACAAAAAGCCCCTTAAAGTAGACAATGCATTGGTGGCCAACCACCTAAATATTACACCTGCCTATTTCAACACGGTCTATAATGGAAACTCCAGAAACTTTGTAATGCAGGTACCATACACTGCACTTAACTTGAAAAAAGGAAGCAATACGATCAACTATTTTATCAGTATGTATCAGGGAGAGAAGAAAGTCTATCAGACGAGCTGGCTGTCAACGGAGATGATACAGCCCTAAACACTATATGAAGTTCATAAGCTGACCGTGATTATTTGACCGGAATCTCGCCTCTACGGTTTACCGCCCAGCCAATTTCAGGCTTTACATTAAAGGTTTGCGGATTCTGTTTAACACCCATAAAACCTGCCCAGAACTCCATATTAAAAGACTGTTTAAGATTTCCAGCTTCATCTTTAATCTCAAGGATAAAAGGCACATTGGCCAACTCTTTAGGTAATTCATTTATGTACTTGATCTCTTTGAACGCCGACCTTTTTAAATATAAAGTCCGGTTTTTGGAAGGTAAGCCTACATAAACCGGAAAATCCGAAGGGCCTTTGGCAGCCAGCCCATTATTGGCAACAGCTTTGGCTTCAACTACTACTGGACTGTTACTTTGCAAATACGGGTAGAACTTCAACAGCCAGCCATCAATACCATCGTATGAGCCATACGCACCCAACTTATGGTATTTAACCATATTCATCCAGAATTGCTTATCTAGCTTTCCCTTTTTGGTATCAATGATCTTCTGAATTACTGGTTTCAATTCCGACGTCCACCATTCCAAGTCATATTTAGATAAGTAGTCGAGGCGCTTGAGGATCTTTTGCCAATCTTTAACGCTTCCTTGTACGGTGACCTCAGAAATGCCACAACCTACAAACGTGACTTTATAGTTAAAAAACTCTTTCATGGATTCCATAATCGTGATTTGACTAGCTACAAGTACTGTTGGAGTGGTGGTGGTAAAATCAGCAGAAAGATTATCAATCAACTCTTTGCCTGTAAAGCTGCCTATCTGTTCCGCAAACTCCGGAAACACCGTTTCCCATTGGAAGTCAGTAATATTTTTCAGATTGCTTACATCCCGCTCAACTTTCAAAGTCTTTTTCCCTTCGAAATTTACAAACTGCGATCTGATCTTTTCAGGGTCTGCATTTACATGGTTAGCAAAACCCTGGCAGATTAGCAACCAGGCAATATCAGGACTTATTGTTAGTGGATAGTGGTTTTGATAGGCTCTCAAATAACCTGTGATAACGGGATGTGTACCGAAATCAACAAGGTTTTCTGTAACAGAAAGTTTAAGGAAGTCTTTTTCAACATTGCTGTACAATTTATCAGCGGAAACCGTATGGAGCAACTTTTCAGGTCTAGTTATATTTTCAATCTTATAAGTGTCCGATTGAGCCTGTACCTGTCCAAGAGCCAGGGTAATGAAGAATACTATATAATATTTGTTCATATAAGTATTTGGTTAAGCGTTAATTATATTTAAATATAGGGAAACTTTATAACAATATCTCCAAATCAACTGCCTTCTAAAATGCAGATAATCTGATCAGTTATAAAAGAAAATCTTTAAATTCACCAATGAAAAAAATCACCCTACCTGCCCTTTTATGCCTGTTCATGGTAACAGCGGGAATATCAAATGCCTTTGCGCAAATCTCCCCTATTCAGTCAAACCCGCTGGGACTTAAAGATCCATGGGTTAAAACTCATTTAATAGAACCTGCAGAACTTGCTGATGCTATAAAGGCTAAGAAAGCGCCTGTAATATTTAACATCGGTTCTGTACAGGATATTAAAGGTGCGGTACACGTAGGCGCCGGAAACAAAGCCGAGAATATTGAGAACCTGAAAAAAACTGCTGCTGCATTGCCTAAGGGTACTAAGATTGTAATTTACTGTGGTTGTTGCCCTTTTGCCAAATGCCCCAACATACGTCCGGCATTTAATGCGCTAAGAATAGCTGGTCTGAAGAATGTGAAACTACTAAACCTGACTGATAACCTGAACACTAACTGGACTTCAAAAGGATATCCGCTGGAGGCCGAGTAATTACAGGTGGAATAAAATAGAGGCTGGCCGGCGTTGGCCAACCTCTTCTTGTTTGAGCGCTATTTTAATGAGTTGCCATATCCGACTATCAGCACGGATAATATAATGATCGCTATACCAGCAATCACGGTATAAAATGTCTTTTTCGTAACACCCGACCATTCCTTCAATACCAAACCCCAGGCATTGGCTATCAGAATGATAAAGGCCATGTGCAGAATCCATGAACTTGCACCATTGCCCATTTTACTTTCGCCCATACCATAAAAGAAAAACTGAAGGAACCAAGTGGTACCAGCAATGGCCG
This sequence comes from Pedobacter psychroterrae, assembly GCF_004331695.1. Classification (GTDB taxonomy): domain Bacteria; phylum Bacteroidota; class Bacteroidia; order Sphingobacteriales; family Sphingobacteriaceae; genus Pedobacter; species Pedobacter psychroterrae. The sequence goes on from NZ_SJSL01000006.1 coordinate 24,348, forward strand.
AGAATACATAATTGCGAAGAAGAGGGGTCTTTTTATCAGTATAATTACCAAAGGTCTTATTGCGTGCATTTAAGATCATACACCAGATAAAATTGGTGGTCAGGCCACCCCACATGATCAGAATATACGTTACGTTGTTTTGATAAAGGAATTCTCCCTCGCCCGGATGGATGCTCTTCCAGGTTTCATTAGCCACTGCTGCCATGTCCTTACCGGCATCAATACCGAAAGCAAAACAGGCACTCAGGATACCAGATACAATGGACACAAACAATCCGATACCCAACTTGTATTCTTTATTGGATGGATCGCCCTTGCCAGCAGCAATCAGGTCTTTCTCTTTCATGCCTCCTGCCTTACCGCATACGATGATCCCGATAACACAGACCAACAGGCCGACAAGTACATACTGCCCCCACTGACTCGCCAGCATATCATTCAGGCTGTCTTTGCCTGCGGTAGGGTTGAAATTGTAATATACAGAAGGTATCAGTGCGCCAAATACAGAGCAGAGACCTAATATAATGGAGCTACCGAGGGATACGCCCAGGTATCGTACACCAAGCCCGTAGGTAAGCCCCCCTATACCCCAGAGCACACCAAAGAAATAGGTTAACAATAGGATTTGTCCATTGGTGGTAGCTATGATATCTGTAAAATTAGGAATGGTAAGCCATGCGGCGATAGGCGGAACGATGAGCCAGGAAAACAATCCCCCAACAATCCAGTATGTCTCCCAGGCCCAGCCCTTCACTTTCTTATAAGGGATGTAAAAACTGCCGGAAGCAAAGCCACCGATAAAATGAAAAATAACTCCGAAGATTACCTGCATAAAAATTGTGCGTTTATATTTGGTTTAATTTGATTACCCTAATGTATACAAGATGTTTAATTAAACTGTCCTGTACTATCATGTCACTGGTTTACAAAGAGGCTCTTTTGGTATAGTAAAAAGGAACTTCCACGTGGCGCCTGCTATTGTCCAGTATTAAATTTGCAGCGATGGTACCCATAAACTTGAAATCGGTAGAGATGGTAGTGATGCCATTCAGAATGATTTTCTTTAAGGGTGTTTCATTGTAAGAGATCACTCCTACGTCTTTTCCTACTTTGAGCTTCATCCCTATGATCCGCTCTATCAGGATCACCAGGTCATCTTCCATCAGGCTGATAAACACTTCGCCTTCAGCAATAGCCTCGGCAGAGATGTTGCTTACTACCTTGTGAGAAAACGCGTACTGCTGGCAAAAACGGTGAAAACCGCGCAGGATCTCCTTTGGGAAATAGCTTTTATCAGGAAAAATAATCTTCAATGTATGGTATTTGCTGAGATGAGAAAGCGCTTGTTCCAGGGCATCATAGATGTTCTTTTCAAAATTCTCGTAGGCAGCCGCATACTCTCCTTCCACACCTGCTATTCTTTTGTCGAGCAGGATCAGCTTCTCCTTTGGAATGGTATTGATGATTTCCTGTGCATACTCTTCTCCTTCTATGAAATGCGGGATGATCACATAGTGTGAGTAATCCTCCTTTTGATTGGTCAGAAATTTCTTAAACAGTGTAAAATCATTGTTATAGATATAAAAATCAACAGATACTTCATCGCCGAGGGCGGCAATAAAGGCATCATACACGATCTTTTTATGTGAACTAAGCTTATTGAACAATAAAAAGACTTTTAATTTTCTTTTGAACTCTGTATTGGTAATGTAGTATCCCTTGCCCGGAACGGAATTGATGACCCCAATGTTCTTCAGATATTTATATCCTTTTTCTGCAGTATCCCTGGATATTTCCAGTTTATAACTCAGTTCGTTGATGGACGGCAGGAGGTCGTTCTTTTTCAGCTTACCCTGCTCTATGGTCTTGATGATGGCGCTGGAGAGCTGCAGGTATTTAGGCGTTGCCGAATCCCCGTCAATAACAATAAAGTCAAAAAAACTGGTCTTCTTCATTATTTAATTTCAAATTGATATTTACCTGCGCCAATGTTTGTGGTGGCGGTTAGCAATTTTCCATCTTTGTAAGCTTTCTGCGTCCCGGTCAGGTTAAACTGTACAGTAGCGGTGGAATTGGCAGGTACCGTAACATTGTATATCACCGCCGTTCCTGATCTTTTCCAGGATGACAAGATGGTGCCATAAGGGCCATCGTGACTGGCTTCAAAATGAGTAAGACCGCTTACAAAATTAGGTCTTAGCAGGATATTTTTAAAACCGGGATTGGCTTCGTCAATTTTAATTCCACCGAGGCCTTTGAAAAACCAGCCACCTATTTCGCCAAACATCATGTGGTTGTCGGAGATATCTCGTTCTGCCTTCATATCCCAGTTTTCTAACAGGGTTGTGGCTCCGTTCACAATCCACCATCCCCATGATGGGTAGGTATCCTGTGAGGCAAGTTTATAGGCTGTTTCTGCCTGTCCATTGTCACTCAGCGCATTTAACACCGCCTTTGCCCCCAATACACCTACGTCGATGTGCATGCCGTCCTGCGCCACTCTTTTGGCCAGGTTTTCTGCTACCCTGGCTTCCATGCCTTTTGGCACAATACCCCATTGCAACGCCACGCTTAACTCTGTCTGCACGCCACTTCCATAGATCCCGGTAGCCGCGTTAAAGTATTTCTTGTTAATGGCCGACTTGATCTTTTCAGCCAAGGTGGTGTAATAAGCATGGTCTGCCTGCTTGCCAAACAATTTGGCAGCTTTGGCAAGAATGGTAGCGTCTACGTAGTAGTAGACTGATGAGGTATATTCCAGTGAGGAGGTAGACTTAACCGGCACCCAGTCGCCACGACCAAAGGAAGTCAGGCCTTCCGGACTGATCTGCTGGATATAACCCACATATTTTTTAATGCTGTTGTACGAATCAGAAAGCAGCTTGCTATCGCCATAAAACTGATAAATCTCCCATGGAATGATGGCAATGGTACTGGTCCAGTCCGTTCCGTTGGCCGATCCATAACCCCAGCCACCTGTAGGAATAATATCTGGCAATACGCCGTTTGGCTGCTGCTCATCTCTGTGATCTGCCAGCCACTTTTCGTAAATGGTGATCCCGTCAAAATTGTACAGACCTGTTTCTATGGCAAAATGTCCGTCACCTGTCCAGCCATTCTTTTCGCGCTGCGGACAGTCGGTCGGATAACCCATCAGATTGGACAGATAGGAGTTGTTTGTAGCCCACCACAACCTGTCTACCAATGGATTAGACGAACTGATCTTGCCGGTTGGCGCTACATCGCTGTGCATAAAATAGCCGGTAATGCTTTCTTTGGTCAGCGCAACAGGCTTGCTGCTCGTTACTTCTACATACCGGAAGCCCTTGTAGTTGAACTTAGGCATAAATTCTACCTCGCCTTTGCCGTCCAGCGTGATGATGTCTGTCTGAAAGGGATCAGATTTATCTTTAGGACGATGGTATACATCAATATTCGTCAGGTCTACCCTGCCGTCTTTATATACCCGTTCACCATGTTTAAGGCGGAGTACTGTACCGCTTTCTCCGCTTACGCGGATGCGGGTCACACCTGCAATGTTTCTGCCCAGATCAAATACATAGGTGGTATCGTTAAACTTTTTCAGTGACTTTACTGGCATCTCTTCTACATTGCGGATGGGCTGCATGGCCTGGCTAACAATGTTGTTGGATGGTGCCGCGCGCAGTGTAATGCCATGCCACTTTTTATCATCAAAATCGACAGTGTTCCATCCTGGTTGTTCCAGTCTGGCATCGTGATGCTCTGCGGTGTAGATGCTGTTCAGTACTATCGGACTCGAGCTTGTTCTCCAGTCGCCATTGGAAGTAACCAGCGCGGTAGTCCCGTCTTCATAAGTAATCCGCATATCCAGACAAAACGTAGGCCTTGCCCTCCAGGGTGCGTTATGAAAGTCCCATACTCCGATAGACTGATGGTTATACCAGCCATTGCCCAGCAATACGCCCACTGCATTTTTACCGCTTTGCAACTGCGTGGTGATGTCATAAGTGACGTACATGGTACGCCTGTCGAAACGGGTATACATCGGGTCAAGGCGGTGATTCCCTACCTTTTTCCCATTTAGATAAAGTTCATACAATCCGCCAACGGCGATATATGCCCTTGCAGATTTGATTTTCTTTGGCGTGTCAAATACCTTTCTGAAATACGGGGCAGGCAGGGTGTTGATGTCATTTCTGTCGCTGATCCAGGTACCTCTCCAGTTTTCCATCTTCATCATTCCGGTTTCAAAACTGGAAACAGCTGGCGTGACAGGCTTGCCATCTTTGTCCCATACCTCAACCATCCAGTAGTATTTGGTAAAGGGTTCGAGCACCTTGCCATTATAAATAAGTAAGCTGGATGATGACATAATTTTACCAGAATCCCATATCAATCCTTTTTTACCTGCTGCAGCAGCCGAGTCTTTACTAACATAAATACGATAGGCCGTCTGTTTGGCTCCCTGCCTGGCATCATTTAACTGCCAGGATAAGCGCGGATTAGCCGCGTCAATGCCCAGTGGTCTGATCAGGTGCTCACACTCAAGTGCAGATGGCTGTATTGCTGCAAAGCCATATACCTTTTGGGTAAATGGCAGCAGGATAAACATTATTAAAAGCGCATTGAGGGATTTATTTAAAAAATTCATGTTATTATATGTTGTACCGCAACTATCTAATTCTCTTACTTAGCACTGCCTTCCGGCACATTGCATTCAAAGTGATAGCTTCCAGAGCCAATTTCTGATTTATTAGTGAGTTGTTCGCCATCTTTAAAGGCGCCACCCGGTAATATTACCGTTGCAGTAGCATTTGCAGGAATGACAACATCCAACTTAAATACCCCATTCTCTATTTTCCAGGATGAACGTACCGGTCCATATGGTGTACTCAGCTCAGCCGAAACAGAGCTGATCTTGCGACCTGGTTTAGGTGCAATGATTATCTTTTTGTAGCCCGGTGCAGAAGGATCTGAATTGATACCGGCCATGTTGCGGTACATCCAATCGCCGATGGCACCGTAGGCGTAATGGTTGTAAGAGTTCATGTCCGGTGTCTGGAAACTTCCGTTTGGCTTAATTCCATCCCATCGTTCCCATATCGTGGTAGCACCCATTTTGACAGGATATAACCACGAAGGGTAGCTCTCCTGCATCAGTAAATCGTAAGCTACCTCGTTGTGGGCAAAGCGCGTAAGCACATGACAGAGGTATGGTGTGCCTAAAAAGCCGGTTGTAAGGTGATTGCCATAGCTGCGGATGTTCTCTACCAGACGGTCTGCGGCTTGGTTTCTCATGCTTTCCGGCAGCATATCAAACTGCAATGCCAGTACATAGGCCGTTTGGGTAGACGAAATCAGCCTCCCTCCCGGTGTCATATATTCTTTTACATAAGCAGTCTTTATATCAGTAAGCAACTTGCTGTATTTGTCTGCAATATCATTCTTTCCCAGTACTTTCGCTGCGTCAATCATGATCTGTACAGAATTGGCATAAAAACATTGCGCGATCATATATTTATCTGTTACTGCCGCACGGCCGTCATTGTCATCATCTGGTCTGTAAAACAGCCAGTCGCCAAAGTGAAAGCCTGTATTCCAGAGGTTGTTTTTTGATTTTGAGGTCATAAACTCTACCCATGCCGTCATGCTGTCAAACTGTGCTTCAAGAATGCGTTTATCGCCATAAGCCTGGTACATTGACCATGGAATGATGGTGCCAACATCTGCCCATCCTGTTGCACCGGCATCGTTTGGACCAAGCACATCCGGCACCACAAAAGGAATGCTGCCATTCTTATGCTGATCTGCCTTTACATCTTTCATCCATTTGGTAAAAAATCCAGAAACATCCATATTATAGGCTGCTGTATTGGCAAATGCCTGCGCATCTCCTGTCCAGCCCAAACGCTCATCGCGCTGCGGACAGTCGGTAGGTACATCTACAAAATTGCCTTTTTGTCCCCATTGAATATTGTGCTGCAACTGGTTCAGCAATGGGTTGGAAGTAGTAAACTTACCAGTAGCCTTCATATCAGAGTAAACCGCTACAGCAGTCAGGTCTTCCGGTTTTAGTTCACCAGGATAGCCTTCTACCTGCACATATCTGAAACCCTGAAAGGTAAAATGCGGCTCAAATACCTGGTCGGTATCACCTTTCAAAATATAAACATCCTGAGCTTTGGCAGAACGCAGGTTTACGGTATAAAAATTACCTTCCTTAGTCAATACCTCGGCATGACTTAAGGTAATTTTTGTACCTGCGGAGCCTTTGGCTTTCAGCATTACCCAGCCTACCAGATTCTGTCCGAAATCAACTACTGTTTCGCCTTTAGGTGTTTTAAAGATCTTCAATGCTTTGAACTCTTCATGTTTTTTTACCTCTGGTCCGCTCATGCCTACCAGCTGTTCTGTTCCTTTTTCAAGTATCCTTACGGCTTTCCATTCTGCATCTTCTGCATAGCCAACGCTGTTCCAGCCTGCTTTCTCCAGTCTTGCATCATAGATCTCCCCGTCATAGATATCTGAAAACACGATTGGCCCATAAGCAGTTTTCCAGTTTTCATCGGTCTGCAGGGTTTCTTTACTGCCATCAGTATAAACAACCTCAACCTGCATCAGCAGCCCTCTGGTATCACCATAAAAATTACGCTGGTGGCCAAATCCTATCCTGCCTTTGTACCAGCCATTTCCGAGTGTTACCCCTATGGCATTATTACCCGCTGTCAAATATCCGGTTACGTCGTAAACCTGGTATTGCAAATGCTTTTTATAACTCGTCCATCCCGGAGCAAAATAACTATCGCCTACTCGCTTACCATTGATATTTGCTTCATACAATCCCTTGGCGGTGATATAAGCTAGTGCAGATTTTACCTGTTTTTTCAAATTAAATTCTTTTCTGAACAAAGGACTTTTGGCCGAGGTATCGGTGGTTCCGACTGTGATCCATTTGGCGGTCCAGTCTGTCGGTTTTAGTCCCGTTTGCCAGTACTGTACCTGGCTCCAGGCCGAGGTATTCCCATGATTGTCCTTTATTCTCACCTGCCAGTAATAGCGAGTTTTAGACTGCAGTTCGGGGCCATCATAAGCGACCAATACTGACTGTTCACTATTTTTATTACCTTTCCAGAAGATCTTTTTACCTGATGAAAGCGCAGCCTGGTCAGTACCTACCCTGATCTCGTAGGAAGTCTGAACGGTATTTTTTATGGCTGTGCTGATCTTCCAGCTCATCCGTGGTGCGCTGGCATCTACAGACATTGGATTGTCCTGATGCTCGACCTGAAGGCCTGTTAATTTTATTTTCTGTGCTGCTGCATTTTGTGTAAATGCGATAAAATTCACTATCAGCAATGCTGCAAGGACTGATACTTGCAGTAGCCGTTGGGTGCTGTGTGGTAATATACGGTTCATAATGGTTAATTGGTACGCTACTAGTATCCGCAATTATTTCCGGATTGGCATCATGCACTGTCCTGCTCTGTCTCTGGCCCGGCATTACCGCAAATGAACCTAATCCAACAAAACACCAGATAATCACGAAGATAGATGTTAATTTAACAATTTAACCAAAACCATTTAGGCACTCGCTGGTTATACAATTGTTTTACCTATTAAATATAACTATGGCATCAGCTATGAAAAGCATATTTGTTATCGAGGATAATGAAGACATTGGTTTCATCCTGGACTATTTTCTTAGAGAAGAAGGGTTCAAGGTGCGGCTATTCGCAAGAGCAGAAGATTTTACAAAGGCATTTAAACACGAAGTACCGGATATTTTTCTGGTAGATGTAATGCTACCCGATGGTGACGGAATTGACCTTTGCAATTTAATAAAGCATGATTCAAGGTCAGCTGAAGTACCGGTACTGATCATGTCTGCACACTCCGATGAGGCGGCCGTAAAAAGATGTAAAGCGGAGGAATTCATCCCTAAACCTTTTGACCTTATTGAGCTGGGAAATACGATCAATACCTATTTGGCTGCTAGTTAGGGCTTACACACCTGAATCCGGTATTTTCCAATCCCGTATCCCTGGATGATTTCATCCTGGCTGTTACCTTATAGCCCTGGCAATAGCTGTCATTGCACATGAAAGAGCCGCCCCGAATTACTTTCTCTGAAGGTGCTGAACCCTGAAGTCCTGTTGTATACCAGTCCCTGCACCATTCCCAAACGTTGCCAGCCATATCGTATAGTCCATAGCCATTGGGCTTAAATTGCTTTACTGCTGCAAGTCCGTAAAATCCGTCCCAATTGGTATTGCGGAGCGGAAAATTACCCTGCCAGGTATTGGCCTTGGGCTTGCCACTTTCAATAGGTTCATCACCCCATGGAAAGGGTTTATCGGCCAAACCTCCCCTGCTGGCAAATTCCCATTCTGCTTCTGTAGGCAAGCGCTTACCTGCCCATTTGGCGTAAGCCGTGCAATCATCCCAGGATACCTGTACTACCGGATAGTCATCTTTCTTATCTATATCGCTCTTTGGTCCCTGGGGATGTTTCCAGCTTGCGCCTTTTGTCCACCTCCACCATTGTCCGGGATCACTGAGGCCATTTACCTGTCGCGGCGAATGAAATACCAGCGAGGCTGCTACAAGCAGGCTATCATGCGGTTTGGGTGTTCCGGGTGGCATTTGTTCCTTCAATTCTTCCCAATCCGGCGCCTTCTCTGCCGTTGTGATATAGCCTGTGGCTTGTACAAATTTCCTGAACTGTGCATTCGTAACTTCATGAACATCTATCCAAAATTCGGAAGTAGATTTACCTTTAGGGATTTGAACCATGCCTTCGTGACTGGCCTTTCCTCTTGCTATGCGCAGACTGTCCAGACCCACTCCATACCTTTTTGGGAGCCCATCCGAACAGGAGGCGAATGAATCGGCGGCAGTTTGATTCAGGGTACTGCTATCTTTCTCAGTTGAATTGCAGGCTATCATAAAAGGCACAGCAAAAAATAGTATCCTTATGCTCCGCATTATCTGGCTTTTTGCTTTGGTAAAACATGATTTTGAAGCGCCCATTCCTGCCACTTCTTATGGAGTTCTTTTACTTTCCCGGGGTATTGTGCCGCCAGGTCATTCAACTCGCTTTCATCATCCTTTACGCGGTATAGGTGCCAGCTGGTATCTGAAGATAAAGAAACCATCTTCCATTCTTTAGACCTGACAGACCGTGCATTGTAATGCTCATTGAACAAGTACTCGTGACCGATGCTTTTTTTACCTTTAAATGCTGGCGCAAAGCTCAGTCCCTGCATGGGCTTTATTTGATTTCCTTTATATACTTCCGGATATTTGGCCCCTGCAAGGTCAGCAAAAGTAGCCATGAAATCCATCACATGGCCGGTATGATCTGTCATAGATCCTTTTTTAGCAGTAATGCCTTTAGGCCAGAAGGCGATCATCGGCGTCCGTACCCCACCTTCATACGATTGTTCCTTGGCGAAGCGATACGGGGTATTGGCTACATTGGCCCAGCGCTGGCCTATAGAAGCAAAGGTTGTTTGCGGGCCTGGAAATACTTTCTTATTTACCGGATAGACAATCTCTCTGCCATCCCTGGTTTCACCCGGTCGGTCAAATCCCTTTCCGTAGCGGGAGCAGTCTTCGGGACTGGCGCCGTTATCACTCAGGAATACAATCAGCGTATTATCTAATTGCCCTGTCTCTTTCAATGCAGCAATCATCCGGCCTATGCCCTGGTCCATACGGTCTATCATGGCCGCATGAACTGCCATAGCCCTGGCTCCCCATTCTTTATCCGGATTGTCCTCCCATTGCAGGTCGTCATTTATCCTTGGGGAGATTTTGGTAGTAACCGAATCTATCAGACCGGATTTTAGCATACGATCGTACCTCGCCTTGCGGATAACATCCCATCCAGCTTTATAAGTGTCTTTATACTTTTCTATATCTTCCGGCAAAGCCTGCAAAGGCCAGTGCGGGGCATTTTGTGCTACATACAAGAAGAACGGTTTGTCGCCTTTACTGAATTCTTTAATATATGCGGTGGCAGAATCGCTGATCGCATCGGTATGGTAATAATCTTTAGGTACGGTGTTAATCGGTGTAGTTCCGCTCACCAGACTAAAGGGATCAAAAAAATCTACTACGCCCCACAGCGTTCCAAAGAATTTCTCAAAGCCTCTGTTGGTCGGATATTGTTCTATCGGAGAAAATAATGGATGTTTGGTTTTGTGGTTCAGCCAGTCCAGCTGGGCTTGTGGGGTGGCTTGTTCAACAGTATTTGACACATGCCATTTGCCTGACATGGCGGTCCTGTATCCGGCGTCTTTAAGCACCTCAGCCAGTGTGACCGCATCTTTGCCCAGCGCTCCTCTATAACCTTCCATATTTCGGTCGGCCGTCATTTCACCTATGCCGGCATTGTGGTTGTATAGCCCGGTTAGCAATGCGGCCCTCGATGGGCAACAACGGGAAGTATTATAAAACTTTTTGAACCTAAGCCCATTTGCAGCCAGATAATCAAGATTAGGGGTGTTGATTTCCCCACCATAGCAACCCAGGTCTGAATAACCAAGGTCATCGGCCATGATGAGTACAATGTTTGGCCGCAAATCTTTTTTAGGTGCAGGTTTGTTAGTATAGGTAACAGTGAAGGCCATTATGATCATCGGTACCAGAACACATAAAAACCTGAGGGTATTTTTTAATAGCATAAGGTTTGGCGCTTTGTAACACACGCTAAAACCAAAGTTAACAGATTCGCGCCTCTTTATATCATTCTTAAATATTTTTAGGGTTAAACGCACCTTGTGCCCGGTCATTCTTATAGTTCATGGCATCATTTTCCTGCGCCTCAGGCGGTGTTTCTTCTGATTGTTCTGCGTCTTTGCCTCCCCGCATTTCTTTGATACTAATATTGGCGTCAATGTTATGCGTCCTTTTGTCTTCGCGTCCAGCCAGGCCTTCATCCTGATGACCTTTAAAACCCGGATCTACATCGGGGTTTTCAAACTGTTCTTCATTCTCGTTGATCATATTTCTCTTTTTAAAAACCGTTAAGTAAGTTTTTATTGCCTCTCCCGTCTTACAACAATTACACTAAAAGAAAGTTTGGGCAAAGACTTGACCGCGGCAGATATCTTGCCAAAGAACGTTTTATAGCGAAGAAATAAACTAAACTTAGGTATGTTTGTTGTTAATCGAAACAATTAATCAAATACCTCAGTATGTCCGCAAAGAAATTTAACTTCGTTGCCTTTATTATCAATCTGGCCATCCCACTGGGTATTGGCGCTATAGGAGCTTACTTTACTGCCTCATCGGTAGACACCTGGTACAGAACGATAAACAAGCCGTCCTTTAATCCGCCTGACGGGGTATTTGGCCCGGTATGGACCTCACTGTATATCCTGATGGGGATATCTGCTTACTTGATCTGGCAGAAAAGGGATCAGATCGCACATTTTCCGCGTACAGCTGCGATATATTTTATCCAGCTGGTACTGAATCTATTATGGTCCTTCCTGTTTTTTTACGCGCATGAACTTGGCATAGCTTTAATTGAGATCATCGCACTATTGGTAGCGATCATCATCAATGCCCGTGTATTTTATAAAATAGATAAAACTGCCGGACTGCTTTTTATTCCTTATATCTTATGGGTTAGCTTTGCCAGCGTGCTTACCTATAACATATTTGCGCTGAACTGATAAAGTGAGGCTGAAAAACCTTAAATTTAAGGTATCATGTTACATAAAACCCTGCTTATTATTATCCTCACTTTTTATGCATTTGCGAGCATTGCACAAAAAGTGGGGATCGTATTGAGCGGCGGCGGAGCCAAGGGAATTGCACATATTGGCATCCTTAAAGCGCTTGAAGAAAACGATATCCCTGTTGACTACATCACCGGCACCTCTATGGGCGGCATAGTAGGCGCCATGTACGCAGCGGGATATTCACCTGAGCAAATTGAAAAAATTGCCCTGAGCAGGGACTTCCAGGACTGGGTGGGTGGCAGGTATCAGAGCGACTACAGTTTCTTTTTCCAGAAAAAGAGCATCAGCCCTTCCATACTGACGGCCAAACTCTCTGTAGACACAAATTTAAGGATGAACTTCAGGTCGAACCTGGTAAATGACATCCCTTTAAACTTTGCCCTGCTGGAACTTTTCTCGCAGGCATCTGCCATTGCAAAAGACAATTTTGACAACCTCTTTGTACCCTACAGGTGTATGGTTTCTGATGTATTATCCCAGACCAGCATCACCGTAAGCAAGGGTAGCCTTGCCGAAGCCGTAAGGGGTACGATGACTGTTCCGCTGATCTACAGGCCCATCAAACTCGACGACAAATACGTTTTTGACGGCGGACTGTACAATAATTTTCCGGCCGATGTAATGAAGAAGAGTTTTAAGCCGGACATGATCATCGGCTCTAATGTGTCTGCAAAAACGTATAATGAATACCCGAAGAATACAGATGAACGTCTGATGAGCCGGCTGATGGTATTTATGTTCCTGTCCAAATCAGATTCAACCCTGATAGGTGAAAATGGAGTATACATCCAGCCAAATCTTGCCGATTATTCAGTGACCAATTTTAATCCGGTAGCAGCCCTGATCAAACAGGGTTATGACGCCACCATCGCTGAGATGGACCTGATCAAAAAAAGAGTAAGCAGACGCGTGAGTAAGACAGAGATAATGCACAAAAGAAATAACTTCAACAATAAAAAACCCAACCTGGCATTTAGCGGCATTACGATATCCGGGGTCAACGAGCAGCAGAAAAGATACATCGAACGCCTTTTTAAAAGGGACGGTGCTACCTTCAACCTGGAAGACATCAAGCGCGGTTATTACAAGCTCGTGGCAGATGAAACATTTGAAACAATTTACCCTAAAATATCTTACAACCCGGTCACCGACACCTACAATTTTGAAATCATAGCAAGACCGGAAAAGAGTTTTAAGGTAGACTTTGGCGGCAACATCTCTACCAGGCCCATCAGCAATGTGTTTTTGGGCTTACAATACAACTACCTGAACCGCAAGTCGTACACCTTTGGCGCCAATGTATATTCAGGCCGTTTTTATGAATCGCTACAGCTAAGCGGGCGCATAGATTATCCATCAGGACTGCCACTCTTCCTGGCTATGGAAATGACCTACAATCACTTTGATTATTACAACACCAGTTCTATCTTTATCGAAAACCCACACCCCACCTATATTGAGCAGGCAGACAGAAAGATTGATCTTAAAATTGGATTTCCGCTAAACAGAAATACCAAAATAACACTCAATACGGCATTCATCAACAATAGTGACAAGTATAGTCCCGACAATACCTTCTCTGTGGGCGATGAACTGGACAAGACCATCTTCAATGCTTCCAGGTCTACCCTGGCATTTGAACAGTATACCTTCAATCGAAAGCAGTACCCATCCAAAGGCCGTAATTTTTTATGGAGCTTAAATTATTTTGCAGGAAGGGAGAGCTATACTCCCGGCAATATCTACAATGATTCCTTTACTAATATCCCAATGCTGGCAGGTAAAAAGATCGTTGACCAGCAGTATAGACATTGGCTTAACCTAAAAATAAGTGACGAGAATTATTTCCCGATCACACCCAGATATACCATCGGCTACCTGGCAGAAACCGTACTGTCCAACCAGCCATTGTGGAGCAATTATTACTCAACATTGTTGACCGCACCGTCCTTTTACCCCCTTCAGGACAGCCGTTCCTTATTTCTGGAGAACTTCAGGGCTACCAGTTACCTTGCAGGCGGGATAAAAAACGTTTATAAACTCAGAAGAAACCTTGACCTAAGGTTGGAGGGCTATGCATTTCTGCCTCATCGCAAATTTGAAAAGATCGGGCTGCAGGGGGTAGATTACATGAATACCTTCACAAAATGGCAATACGCTGCTACAGCAGGCATGGTATACCATACGCCTGTGGGTCCTATCAGCTTCAGTTATAATTTATATGATGATCCCGTAAAAAGAAACGGGGTTTTATTACATTTGGGATATTTGATTTACAATAAACGATCTATAGAATGAAAAGGATATACCCGCTGATACTGCTCATGGTAATTTACAGTGCCAGTTTTGCCCAAAATGTAGCAATCAATAATTTTATTGTAAAAGAGAGCCTGCTCAAAAACAGCAAGCTAGCCATCATTGCTGCAGATTCTTTGGATAACCCGGTGGAGACGATAAACGGGATCTATACCTTTACAGTAAGCGGGTTTACACAGGAACTAAAGTTCAACGACGGTATAGCCATACTGCCACTGCAGCTTGAAAGATCATCTTTTGTATACATTAAGCACCAAAATGATGCCGGTACGCACAGCAAACTCCTGTATGTTTATAAAAAGGATGGCAATCTTAATCCCTATGCCATTAGCAGCTTCTGGTTGGTACTCTTTCCGGCCATCATTATATTCCTGGCCTTCGCGTTTAGGAAGTTCATCATTGCAGCGGTAATAATACTACTTATCTTTATCTATTTCAACCATAGCAACGGACTGAGCATCGGCACCTTCTTCGAAACGATATTTGACGGGTTAAAGTCGGTGTTTTAGAAAGGCATCCCAATACCAAAATTGTACTGGAGAAAACGGTATCTTTCTGGGCTGTGGGAGATAAAGTATTGATCTTTAAAGTCTTTTGCACCATTTAGGAACTTGCCGATCACCCATTGTTCACCCACCGGAAACTGAGGGTCTTTAAGCTTTAATCCCACATCAAACCTGAATACAAAATACTGAACGTCATACCTGAAGCCCGCTCCGGTACCGATGCCTATCTGGTTGCCCAGTTTGCTGAAATCGAAATAAGTCGATTTAACCCTGTTGGCCGTCACGTTCCAGACGTTTCCCGCGTCCAGAAAGAACGCACCTTTAAGCTTTGCACCAAAGAAATTATTAAGCAGCTTATACCGGTATTCAAGATTGGCCTCTATATGCATTTCTCCCAGCTGATCCAGGCCATACAGCGCTTTCCTAAGATCCTCAACAGGAAGCTCGTCCCCTCTGTTATAGTTGGCCGGGCCGAGTGTCCTTGCCTGCCATGCCCGCACACCACTCGATCCTCCTGCAAAAAATAGTTTCTCAAAAGGCATTGAGGTAGAGTTTCCATACGCGTATCCTACACCGGCGTTGATCCTCGCTACCAATTGCCGGTCACCACCAAGGCTCTTATACCAGCGTACATCGGCCTCCGGACGCATATATTGATTGAATGGCAGGCCAAGTACTTTTCCATAATCTGCACTGTCAGGATTGTGCTTATTGCCCGATAGCTTGGTAAATAACTGCAGCATATTGCCTGCCATGTCCATACCTCCCCTGAAATATACAAAATCACCGGTGGACAGGAGTTTTTCGGCATTTAGTGAGAAGGTATATTTAATACCAAAAGTCAGGTCTCTTCTGTCCAGCAACGACAAGTTGTAGAAATTCTGCAATATATCAGAAGAATTGTTCGGATCATTTACATCAAATAGCAAACCTCCAAATCGGTATTCAAAATTTAAGGGAGTAAGGGAATGGAATTTAGATTTCGACTCCGTAAACTCATAGGTAACGGAGCTAAGAAACACATGCCTTTCAAAGACTGCCCGCTGCAGGGAATACACATAGCTTGTAGAGAAAATAGTATGCGGCATTCCACCGCGTCTTCCAGGCCTTGCGCTAATGAATGGCACCATTAGCCTGGGTACAGATAAATTGGCGCTTAAAGATAAATCACGCTGGTAAATATCACTAAATAGACTACTCCCATTACCAATTCTAGACTGTAAACCACCTTTTACCTGAAAATCGAATCTTTCAGCACCCCTCAGCAGGTTGTTGTTTGTATAAGTATTACTCAAAGTAAAACCAACAGTACCTGCATTAAATGGCACCTCACCTTCCACCCGGTTGCTCATGATCTTTTGCGGGATCAGATAAATAACCGGAAGCACTTTATTGGAACTGTCTTTAGCCTTATCATAATCGATCTTTACGTTTTTAAACACATTCAGCTCATACATCCGGTCGTAGGTCAGGTTTTCATTCCTGATGTCGTATGTTGTAGAATCCCTCAAAAAGTTATACCGTACAATTGGGCCTCTTTTGAATTTCCGGGACAGATCAGTGTACCTCGTTCCTCTTAGTGCTTTATCATTCCGCAAAATTGAATCTGGAAAACCATCAGCATCGGGTGCGATGATTACGTTTGCTTCACCAATGGAATACTTAACATGACTGGGTTTATCCTGCGGATTATCAATGACCAGGGTTACATTTGCCTTGCTGGCATTAAGTCCGGAGTCCACACTAAATTTAACATAGGGACGGGCAAAATCATAATACCCATTTTGCTTCATCACAAAATAAATATGATTGCGCTCATATGCCAGCGAATCATCATCGTACCTCATTCCCTCTTTAAGGTGACTAAACAGTGCTTTGTTTTCAAAGTAATATCTTTTGATCAGCGAATCCGGAATATCATAAGAGATCTTACTGATTGAAAAAGAAGGGCCTTGATCTGCTTTAAACAATACTTTTGCACGTTTATTCTTGATTTCGATACTGGATTTTACTTTAGCTTTGAAATAGCCTTTACTAGCCAGAAATTTCTCTATCTGCGTACGGGATATCTCTACCAAAGTACTGTCTAGTATGGGAGGCGGGGTACCAAGCGGCTTAATATTGCTGGTTTTATACTTTCCATTTTTGGTATTAAAAATGTTATATATCAACACATTGATACCTATGGTAGATGTTGGCCGGATATCTTTTTGTATATAGTTGAGCGCTTCTTCCTCAAAGGCTTTATCTACGCTGTCTATTCTGACCCTTTTAACGATTGCCTGCTCATCACTTATGTATTTTGTTGACGAGCACGCTGTAACAAAAAGAATAATAAATGGTAATATTGCAGGAAACCGGACATTGCTTTTATAATTACAGTATGCTTTCAAAATCTCAGATAGGGTTTATAAAATCGTTACATCAAAAAAAGTACCGTAAAGAAAACGCGATATTTATCATCGAAGGTATAAAATCCATTGTAGAATTTATTCATTCTTCTTACCAGATCCATAGTGTCTATTTCCTGTCACAATATCAGTCTTTATTACCAAATTTGCCTGCAAATATAAAGTTATTTGAAGTAAACAACGCTGAATTGGAGAAGATTAGTACGTTGCAAACCCCACAAGGTATTATCGCACTGGTTCATATCCCAAAAGATTTGGTTTTAGACCCCAATACGCTGAAAAACTCATTTTCCATTGTACTTGATGGAGTGCAGGACCCGGGTAATCTGGGCACAATCATCAGAACGGCCGACTGGTTTGGCTTTAAGCAGGTGATCTGTTCGGGCAATACAGTAGAGGTTTACAATCCAAAAACTGTACAGGCTACTATGGGTTCACTGAGCCGGGTAAAAGTATACTATACCGATCTTCCCCCCTTTCTGGAGCATTGTGACCTGCCCATATTTGGCGCGGTACTGGATGGAACCAGCCTGTATACAACAGATTGGGGCAAGGAAGGACTGATCATAATGGGCAATGAAGG
Source organism: Pedobacter psychroterrae (assembly GCF_004331695.1). Classification (GTDB taxonomy): domain Bacteria; phylum Bacteroidota; class Bacteroidia; order Sphingobacteriales; family Sphingobacteriaceae; genus Pedobacter; species Pedobacter psychroterrae. The sequence continues at coordinate 41,899 of NZ_SJSL01000006.1, forward strand.
GCAGGGAATTACTCCGCAGGTTATGAACTTAATTACCCATCCTGTAACGATCCCAAGGGTAGGCGCTGCCGAATCCTTAAACGTTGCAGTTTCTGCAGCTATATTATGTGCCGATATTAGCAGAAATTTACAGAAATAAATTGGATAGTAACTTATAATTACTATTTTTGCAGCCTGAATTTTAACAGGGTCGAGTGGCCGAGTGGCTAGGCAGAGGTCTGCAAAACCTCCTACAGCGGTTCGAATCCGCTCTCGACCTCCAGATTTTATAATAAATAAAAAATATTGACATGGCAGTTACCAGATTAAAAAGAAAAGACAGAAGAAATAAAACTTTCGCAAAATTAGATGTGAAAAACTTGAAATTAGCTACTAACATTGAGTTAGGCAGTCGCTCAAGACAATCTACTACAGATCAGTTGGCTAAAAACAACGCGGTTTTATTGCAACTTACTACAAAAGCATAAGCTTTATTTCTGCTTAAAAGTATAAGGCACCTCTGTCATGCAGAGGTGCTTTTTTATGTTTAAGATATGCCACGTCTATTTTATCCTATCTTTTCGATAAATACGCTATTTGATCTCCTCAGACGAAATATAAGTCTAATCAACTTTGCCAACAACAATGGCATCATCCGTGGAACGGTCAACGTTCTGCAGTAATATTTCATGGTTACACTTACTTATTTTCCGAGAAAATTTGACAATTAAATTTTTGTATCTTTATCTGTCTTCCGGTAGAGTACACCTAATCATTGTCGTCCGATGCTCCATATTCATCCCAAAATATATCTGATAGCCGGAACAGCTTTACTGTTACTTATCTGCATACTTTACCTGAGGGTCAGGCTGAGAAAGTCCAGGCGCAAGTATCAAACACTTCTGGAAAATGCTGGTGATGCAGTGGTGATAATCAACGATAGTGGCAAACTGGTCCATGCCTCGGCATCAATCTTCAAAGTCTTGGGTTATACTGTCAAAGAAGCAAATGGCCTGGATGTAATGGCCTTAGCTCATCCGGATGACATAGCGGGATTGCATGTAGTAATGGCCGAAGTGATGGCAAATCCAGGTGTCCCCGTCAGGGGGCATACCGGCAGAATGATGCATGGGGACGGTACCTGGCACTGGTACGAAGCTGTGGTTACCAATATGCTGCATGATCCAGATATTCGTGGCATTGTTGATAATTTCCGGGATGTATCAGAAAATGTACATGCAATAGAGAAGATGAACAATGCCAACAGACTGTATGCATTTATCAGCCAGATCAATCAGGCCATTGTTCATGCTGAAAACCAAAACAGTGTACTTAAGGAAACCTGCCGGATAGCTATTGAATGTGGAAAATTTCAGATGGCCTGGATTGGTTTTTTTAATGAAGAAGGAACTGAAATAGATCTTTCTGAAAGCACAGGAATTGACATACAATATCTGCAAAATTTTAAGAATGCTAAATTCAGCAAAACCGGGCCAATGTACCAAGTTCTTATAAACGGAGAACCATTTATATGTAATAACATATCTGAATTGATGCTGCCCGAATGGAAACGCTTTGCGGATGTCAACGGTATAAAGTCGTTTATGATCCTTCCGATTAAAAAAAACGGGAAAACCATTGGCTCCCTAAACCTTTATGCGTCTAAATATGACTTTTTCGACGAACAGGAGTGCCGTCTTCTGGAAGAAGTGGTGGCCGATATCTCTTTTGCCATGAATGTTTTTGAACGCGAGCGGTCAAGAGAACGCACCGAAAAGAAAAACCGGGATTCGGAAATCAGGCTAAAGCAGGCCCAGTCGATCGCTCATGTAGGAAGCTTTGAGATCGACTTTGCTACCAACATCTCTACCTGGTCAGAAGAACTGTGCAGGATATACGGCTTCGCAATTGATGACAACAAGCACCATTATGACAAATGGATGGAGATGATCCACCCTGCCGATCTGCGGCATGTGATGGCTATCGTAGGCGAAGCTAAAAGCTCTTTAAGCAGTTCGGCAATCTATCACAGGATCATCCGCAGTGATGATGGCTCTGTACGGTACATATTTTCACAAGGTGAATACGAATTTGATGAACGGGGAAAGGTAATAGGACTTCACGGGGTAGCCCATGACATTACCGATCAAAAACATGCTGAACTGGAACGGATAAAAATGATTACTGATCTGACACAGCGCAATAAGGACCTGGAACAGTTTTCCTATGTTGTTTCCCACAATGTAAGGGCTCCCTTAGCCAATATCATTTCACTCATCGGATTGCTGGAACATTCCACTTTAGGTCCGGACGGAAAAGAAGTTTTTGATGCGCTTAACGAATCAACCGATAAATTGGACTACGTCATTAAAGACCTGAATTTAATCCTGAACATGAACCGTAAGATCGATGAGAAGAAAGAACTTGTGACTTTTGAGGAACTCATGACGGATATCAAGATTGGTATCGCCAATTTGATTACTGCCGGGAAAGCCGAACTGACCAGCAATTTTTCGGAAATTGGGCGTATACATACTTTCAAAAGTTATCTACACAGTATATTCTATAACCTGATCTTAAACAGCATTAAATACCGCAAGCCGGATACCCCAGCAATGATCCATGTGTCAAGTAAAATTGAAAAAGGCAAACTGATCCTTGAATTTAGTGACAATGGGATAGGCATTGATCTGGAAAGGCATCAGAGTCAGCTATTTGGATTGTACAAACGCTTTCATCCGCATATAGAGGGTAAAGGTATGGGCTTGTATATGGTCAAGATGCAGGTTGAGCAACTGCATGGTAAGATAACAGTGGAGAGTGAAGTGGACAAGGGAACCACATTCAAAATAGCATTTATGCTATAAAACCTTACTTAATGCTTCTTGCTATCATATAATTGATACATTTGCCCAATTATTTCAAGATCATGGGTCATCATAAAAACATCCAGAAACTAAGCGCCGCAGGCTTATTAATCAGTTTAGGTATCATTTATGGAGACATAGGTACCTCGCCGCTTTATGTTTTTAAAGCGATAATAGGCGAGCGCCTAATTACCAAAGACCTGATCCTTGGAGGACTATCCTGTATTTTCTGGACACTGACCCTGCAGACCACACTTAAATATGTGGTAATCACCCTGCAGGCAGACAATAAAGGTGAGGGTGGTATTTTTTCTTTGTTTTCTTTGGTCAAACGCAAGGCAAAATGGCTGATCATTCCGGCTATGGTCGGTGGGGCGGCTCTGCTGGCCGATGGGATCATGACCCCGGCAGTTACCGTGTCAGCCGCCATTGAAGGACTGGACCTGGTTTACAAAGGTCTTCCGACCGTACCGATCGTACTATCGATCATTACGCTACTGTTTGTCCTGCAGCAATATGGGACTTCACTGGTCGGTAGAGCATTTGGTCCGGTTATGTGGCTTTGGTTTACCATGATCGCAGTGCTCGGCATTTCCTATATAATCGAATTACCCGAAATATTAAAGGCTATCAATCCTTATTATGCTTACCACATTTTAACCACTAACCCGGAAGCCTTCCTGATTATTGGCGCAGTATTTTTATGTACTACCGGAGCTGAAGCGCTGTATTCCGACCTGGGCCATTGCGGACGCTCGAACATCAGGATCAGCTGGATCTATGTAAAGGTCTGCCTGGTTTTAAACTATATGGGTCAGGGTGTATGGCTCTGGAAACTTCAGGGAACTCATCTTAATGAGGTTAATCCATTTTACCATTTGATGCCGGACTGGTTTTTGATCTATGGCATAGGGATCGCAACGGTTGCAGCAGTAATTGCCAGTCAGGCGTTGATCTCAGGTTCCTTCACGTTGATTGCCGAGGCTGTAAGACTGAACCTCTGGCCTAAGGTGAAGATCAATTATCCGAGCGAGCAAAAAGGCCAGCTGTATGTACCTTCTATGAACTGGATATTATGGGCAGGTTGTCTAATCGTGGTTCTGATCTTTCAAAAATCGGTGAACATGGAGGCGGCTTACGGGCTTTCCATCACCGTAGCCATGCTGATGACCACCATCCTAATATCGATATTTTTAATGCGCAAAAGGGTGCCAATGTACCTGATCATCATATTTCTGGTTATTTATGGCATGATCGAGCTGACTTTTCTTGCCGGAAACGCAGCAAAAATAGCACATGGTGGTTGGTTTACGCTAATTCTGGGTATGATACTTTTTTCTGTCATGTGGGCTTGGCACAATGGCCGCAGGATCAGGAACAGGTATATGAAATTTGTAGACATAGAAGAGTTTTATCCTTTAATCAAAAGTATCAGTGCTGATGAAAGTATTGCCAAATATGCTTCCAATCTGGTTTATCTTACCAGCGCTAATTTCAATACGGAGATAGAATCCTCGGTGATTTATTCTATTGTTCAAAAGCAGCCAAAAAGAGCGGATGTCTATTGGATACTGCACGTCGATGTGACTGACGAACCTTATACCATGGAATACGAAGTAGACCATATGATTCCCGGAAAGCTGATCCGTATTGATTTCAGGCTGGGTTTCAGGGTGGAGCAACGGGTGAATCTGTTATTTAGAAAAGTGGTGGAAGAGCTCGTAAAAAGTGGTGAAATAGATATTACCAGTAAATACAAATCACTACATGAAAGAAAGATACCCGGAGATTTCCGTTTTGTGGTGATTGAAAAAATCCTTTCCAATTCTAGCAGCCTGCCTTTTATAGAGAGAGTCACCATATCTTACCACAGGGTTTTAAAATTCCTGGGCATCTCCGAAAGAAGAGGTTTCGGACTGGATTCCAGTTTTGTGAGTATTGAGCAGGTTCCCCTGATCGTAGATATTCCTGATCCGATCCAAATGAAAAGAATCAAATAGACGGGGACTAACTCCAATATGATAAATACCCTTCCAAAATGGAAGGGTATTTTTATGTAAAAGCCAAATTTTTTATTATTTTTCACTTCAATATATTGATTTACAAGTAATTGTGAATTGAGTTAAAAGTGTGGCACCGCTATTGGCATTAGCGTGATTATAAAATAAAATATCATGCTAACAATCCTACTATTTCTGGCCCTGCTGATCCTTGTCTGGGTGGTTTACAAATCCATTGACTGGTTCGAAAAAATCTAAAAATTATGACCGCATTATTCATTATCGCCATCGCCGTCTTCATTTACATGATCTACGTGCTGATCAAACCCGAAAAATTTTAATTAAACACTCATGAACACTGAATTACTTGGAATCATAGCCACCTATGGGCTCACACTGGTGATCGCTATTCCTCTGGGCAAGTACCTGGCTAAGGTATTTGCCGGAGAAAAAGTCTGGACTGACTTTTTAAAACCTATTGAATCCGGAATCTATAAACTCTCCGGTATTAACCCTAAAGAAGAGATGAACTGGAAGCAACATATGAAAGCACTGCTAACCATAAATCTGGTCTGGTTAGTTTACGGATTTTTTGTCCTGATATACCAGGATAAACTGCCGCTCAATCCTGATGGCAACCCAGGCATGACACCAGATCTTTCCTTTAATACCATTATTAGTTTCGTGGTGAACTGCAATCTGCAGCATTACTCAGGAGAATCTGGTGTGACCTATCTGACCCAGCATTTTGTATTGATGTTTCTCCAGTTTGTAAGTGCAGCAACAGGTATCGCAGCGGCTGTGGTCTTCTTTAAAGCATTCCGTGATAAAACAAGCACCCAACTGGGTAATTTCTGGGAATTCTTTATTAAATCTATCACCCGTCTGCTGCTTCCTTTATCACTGGTTATGGCAATCATTCTTGCATTTAACGGTACCCCAAGTAGCTATGAGGGTAAAGATCAATTTATATCGGTCCAAGGTGATACGGTAAATGTATCCAGAGGTCCGGCAGCCGGTTTTATTGCCATCAAACACTTAGGTACTAATGGTGGTGGCTGGTTTGGAGTGAACTCTTCGCACCCGCTGGAAAATCCGAATTACATTACCAATATCGTTGAACTTATTGCACAGGTAATCATTCCTATTGCGATGGTGATCGCCTTTGGTATTTTCATCAGACGACGTAAACTGGCCTGGGTAATTTTTGGTGTCATGACCATTGGCATGTTGCTCCTGTTGATCCCAACCGTAAGCTCTGAACTTGGTGGAAACCCGGCAATCGCAAAAATGGGTATCTCACAAGCTACAGGCGCTATGGAAGGTAAGGAGGTTCGTTTTGGGCCTGCTATATCCGGATACTGGAGTACAGTTACGACCATCATTTCGACTGGTTCGGTAAACAGTATGCATGACAGTACAATGCCGCTGACCGGCTTGTGGCAGCTGCTGGGTATGATGATTAACTCCTTTTATGGTGGTTGTGGTGTAGGAGTATTGAACTATTTCATCTACCTGATCCTTGCGGTATTCATATCAGGACTGATGGTGGGAAGAACGCCAGAGTTTCTCGGTCATAAAGTAGAGGCGCGCGAGGTTAAGATCGCTGCGCTGATCACGCTTTTAAGTCCATTTCTGATCTTATCCGGAACAGCAATTGCTAGTTACGTATTTACCACACACGGTGAGGCCGCATGGGCAGTACAACCAAAGAATTGGTTAAATAACCCAGGCTTTCATGGCTTCTCAGAGATGCTATACGAGATGACTTCGTCCAATGCCAATAACGGATCAGGTTTTGAAGGCCTGGGTGATAACAACATATTCTGGAATGTGGCTACTGGTTTTGTTTTGCTGCTTGGGCGTTTCCTGCCAATTATTGGCCCTGTCGCCATAGCAGGTTTACTGGGATCTAAAAAATATATTCCTGAATCTGCCGGTACTTTGAAAACAGACACCATGACTTTCGCACTGATGACCTTTGCAGTGATCATCGTGCTGAATGCACTTTCTTATTTCCCTGCCCTGGCCTTAGGTCCACTGGCAGAATATTTTACCATGCTTAAATAATACTTAGATAAATAAACAACCAGATGAAAACATCATCAAATAAATTATTTGAACCTGCTTTAGTGCAAACAGCATTAAAACAATCCTTCATCAAGCTTGATCCAAGGGTCATGATCAAAAACCCGGTCATGTTTACCGTAGAGATCGGAACCCTGATTATGGCTTACGTAACGGTGTATTCGATGAGTAATACCGGACAAGGTTCCCCTGCATACAATTTTATTATTTTTCTTATTCTGCTCTTAACGGTGCTTTTCGCCAATTTTGCTGAGGCGATTGCTGAAGCAAGAGGTAAAGCACAAGCGGATTCCTTAAGAAAAACAAGAGAAGAAACGCCAGCCAAAGTAGTTTTGTCTAATGGAAAAGTAGAAATACGCTCTTCTTCATTACTTAAAAAAGGAGATGTATTCGTCTGTGAAGCTGGTGACACCATTCCGACAGACGGTGAGATCATTGAAGGTATTGCTACCATTGATGAATCTGCCATTACCGGAGAATCTGCTCCGGTCATCCGGGAATCGGGTGGTGATAAATCATCCGTTACCGGCGGCACTAAAGTCCTTTCAGACCAGATCAAAGTACAGGTTAATACCCAGCCAGGCGAAAGTTTTCTGGATAAAATGATTGCCTTGGTAGAAGGTGCGTCCCGTCAGAAAACGCCTAATGAGATTGCTTTGACCATTTTACTGGCAAGTTTCACCCTGGTATTCATTATTGTATGTGTGACTTTAAAGCCATTTGCAGATTACGCGAATACTCCAATCACAATTGCTTCGCTGATCTCACTGTTTGTGTGTTTGATCCCTACCACTATCGGTGGCCTGCTCTCGGCCATTGGTATTGCGGGTATGGACAGAGCATTAAGGGCCAATGTCATTACCAAATCGGGTAAAGCGGTCGAAACAGCAGGCGACATCGACGTATTGCTGTTAGATAAAACGGGTACGATCACTATCGGTAACCGTAAAGCCACCAGTTTTTATCCTGCGCCGGGCATAGACACTAAAGACTTTATTGAAGCCTGCGTGATGAGTTCATTGGCAGACGAAACCCCCGAAGGTAAGTCTATCATTGAGCTGGCAGTGGTACAAGGACACAAAGTGATGCCTGCTCCTGCAGGATCTACGTTCATCAAATTTACTGCTGAGACACGTTCCAGCGGTCTGGATACCGCAGATGGTAAGAGAACACGTAAGGGTGCATTTGACTCCATCCGTAATATAGTATTGCTGGCGGGCAATCCATTTCCTCCGGAAACAGAAGAACAGGTCAAAAAAATATCCGGCAATGGAGGTACCCCGCTCGTGGTATCGGTCAACGAAAAAACCATGGGTGTTATCGAATTGCAGGACATTATTAAACCCGGTATCAGCGAACGGTTTGAGCGCCTGCGCAAAATGGGTGTAAAGACTGTAATGGTAACCGGTGATAATCCGCTTACAGCAAAATTCATTGCAGAAAAAGCCGGTGTGGATGACTTCATTGCAGAAGCTAAACCTGAAGATAAAATGAACTACATCAAGGAAGAACAGGCCCTTGGCAAGCTGGTTGCGATGATGGGTGACGGTACCAACGATGCCCCCGCCCTTGCCCAGGCTGATGTAGGTGTAGCCATGAACAGCGGTACGCAAGCTGCTAAAGAAGCTGGCAATATGGTGGATCTGGACAATGACCCGACCAAACTGATCGAGATTGTTGAGATCGGTAAGCAGCTTTTGATCACCCGTGGTACGCTGACAACCTTCTCCATCGCCAATGATGTAGCCAAATACTTCGCTATCGTACCGGCTTTGTTCATCGCTTCGATACCAGCTTTGCAAAGCCTGAACATCATGGGATTACACAGCCCTGAAAGTGCGATCCTCTCGGCGGTGATCTTCAATGCGATCATCATCCCGATCCTGATCCCATTGGCACTGAAAGGTGTCGAATACAAACCAATCGGCGCCAGTGCTTTATTGCGCAGGAACCTGCTGATCTATGGTTTGGGTGGAGTAATCGCACCTTTCATCGGTATCAAAATAATCGATTTACTGGTAGGCCTATTTGTATAAGCTTTTAAAAATATAGAAAACATGAAAAAATATATCTTACAATCCATACGCTTAACCGCAGTTTTAATGGTACTGCTTTGCGTCATCTATCCGCTCATTGTTGCTTTTGCCGGAGGTTTTTCCAAAGGTAAAGGGGGTGGTGAAAAGATCACTACAAACGGAAAAGTTGTGGGCTATGCCCTGCTTGGCCAGTCCTTTACCAAACCTGAATATTTCTGGGGCAGGCCATCTGCTGTAGATTATAACGCTGCAGGATCTGCAGGCTCAAACAAAGGTCCGTCAAATTCGGATTACCTGCAACAGGTATCTGACCGTATTGACACTTTGCTAAAATACAATCCGACCATTAAAAAGGCAGACATACCAGCGGATATGGTTACCGCTTCAGGAAGTGGTCTCGATCCGAATATCTCCGAACAGGGGGCCATTATCCAGATTAAAAGAATTGCCGTTGCGCGTCAGTTAGATGAAAAAACAGTTGCAGAGCTGGTGGTTAAAAATACTCAGGGACCATTGTTGGGCTTGTTTGGCCCAACATCAGTGAATGTACTGAAACTGAACCTTGCTTTGGATGAATTAAAGAAATAAATAATCAAATGAAAAAACTACTCATATTAACTGCAGCATTAACAACAGGATCAATTGCCTACGGACAGGAAGAGCCGAAGATCAAAGTAAGCGGTTACCTGGAAACTTATTTTGGATATGACTTTAATAAGCCCGCCGATAACAACAGACCAGGATTTATCTATTCCCACAACCGCCACAATGAAATAAACCTGAACCTCGGTTTTATTAAAGGTAGCTACGAAAACGGAATGATCAGGGCAAATCTTGCGCTGATGGCTGGCACCTATGCCAATGCGAATCTTACAGCAGAGCCTGGTGTATTGCAAAATATCTTTGAAGCCAATGCAGGATTGAAACTTGCCAAATCTGGCAACCTGTGGATGGATGCGGGCATCTTCTCCTCACATATTGGTTTTGAAAGTGCAATATCTAAAGACTGCTGGGTGCTGACAAGGAACATTTCTTCCGAAAACACACCTTACTATGAATCAGGTGCAAAAATCACTTATAGTACTGATGATGGAAAGTTGACAGCGATAGCTTTTTACCTGAACGGATGGCAGAGGATAACACGCCAGAACGGAAACAGCCAACCAGCAGGCGGATTGCAGCTGACCTGGAAGCCCACAGGAAAAATCACGGTCAATTACAGCAATTACCTTGGAACAGAAGGTGCAGATTCAGTCCGTGTGAGACGCTTTTATCACAATGTATATGGTATAATTCAGCTGACTGACCAGTTTGGTCTGACAGTCGGTTTTGATTATGGAACACAGCAAAAAGCAAAAGGAAGCGACGATAAAAATGAAATATTGTCGCCGGTAGCCATTGCCCGGTACAAGATCAACAGCAAATGGACTGTGGCTGGAAGAGTAGAATATTATGAAGACAAAAATGGGGTATTAATTGCTACCGGAACAACAAATGGCTTTAAAACAACAGGTTATTCTTTGAACTTAGATTATGTCCCAATCAGCAATGCAGTAATCAGGCTGGAAGGAAAAATGTACAACAGCAAGGACAAAATATTTGTGCGAAGTGACAATCCGGCGGATAACAATGCGGCGGTTACAGCAAGTATAGCGGTATCATTTTAAGACTATGGATATGTTATAATTGAATGGTAAATTTAACAAATAATGGAACAGGACGATAAAGCAGGATCTGTAAGAAAATTCCTTGACCTGGTTAAAAAATCCAGGCGTGGGAAATTTAAAGTCTATATTGGTATGAGTGCAGGTGTAGGCAAGACTTACCGCATGCTGCAGGAAGCCCATGCACTGTTGAAAAACGGTATCGACCTGCAGATCGGCTATATTGAAACGCATAACCGGGCGGAAACACATGCGCTTTTAGATGGTATCCCGTTGATTCCAAGGAGAAAGATCTTTTATAAAGGCAAAGAACTGGAAGAGATGGATGTTCAGGCGATCATCAATAAACATCCAGAGGTGGTGATCGTCGATGAGCTGGCCCATACCAATGTGGAAGGCAGCAAGAACGGTAAGCGCTGGCAGGATGTGGCCGACATTCTTGATGCTGGGATCAGCGTGATCTCGGCTGTAAATATTCAGCACCTGGAAAGTATGAACGAGGAGATAGAGACCATTACCGGTATCCCGATCACCGAGCGCATACCGGATAAGATCCTGGAAACAGCTGATGAAATAGTAAACATAGATTTAACTGCTGATGAGCTAATAGACCGCCTAAAGGAGGGAAAGATCTATGACGACACTAAAATCAAGCGTGCGCTGGATAATTTCTTTCAGCCAGAAAGGATACTCCAGCTAAGGGAGCTTGCCCTGAAGGAAGTGGCACACCACCTGGAAAGAAAGATCAATGTGGAGGTTCCCAAGCAGATCAAGCTCCGTCCTGAGAAGTTCCTGGCCTGCATCTCGACGAATCATGCAACGGCAAAGATCATTATCCGCAAAACAGCCCGACTGGCCTCTTATTACCGGTCGCCCTGGATTGTGCTGTACGTGCAGCGCAGCCATGAAGGTGGTGATAGGATCAAACTAGACCTTCAGCGGCACCTGATCAATAACTTTAAACTTGCGACCGAGCTTGGGGCAGAAGTACTCAAGGTAAAAAGTGAAGATGTGACAGGAACGATTACCAGGATCGCATCCGAAAAAGAGATCACGACGATCTGCATCGGAAAACCACATCTAAATCTGTTCCAGGTGATTATGCGTACGGCTATTTTTAACAAACTTTTAAAAAACATATCTGAAACGGAGCGGGATCTGGTGATCCTTTCCTGATAAAAGATTAATACTATAAAATCATGAAGATTAAAACTAAACTTCGCCTCGGATTCGGATTCTTATTCGTGGTGGTCATCTTCTTCGGGGCCATATCCCTGTATTACATGAACAAGATCTCGATCAGCTCTAAGGTCATTCTGAAGGATAATTATGAAAGCCTGAGGTATGCCCGGGAGATGCGGACGATACTGGATGACTATGAGCTGCCACTTGCCCAGACCGCTAAAGATAAATTGGCCACCCAGCTGCGGCTCGAACAAAAAAACATCACTGAGAAGGGAGAGGGCGAGGCTGTTGCTGCATTTGCAAAAGCCTATGCAGAATTAACAATGCCAGACGCGGGTCTGGATGCCCAGCGGGCAGCGGTCCGTAAAATGCATCTGCAACTCCGGGTCATCGATGAGGTCAACATGCAGGCGATCGTAAGAAAAAATGATGCTGCGCAGGCGAGCGTAGAGAAGGCTGCTACTTATCTGATATTTGCGGCCTCGCTATGTTTCATTATCCTGTTCTCGTTTAGTGTAAACTTCCCGGGTTTTGTGGCCAATCCTTTGAGAGAGTTTTCTGAGGCGATTAAAGCCATCAGCCGGAAAAATTACAAACAGCGCCTTGAGTTTAAGGGCAACGACGAATTCTCGGTACTGGCAGAAGAATTCAATGCCATGACCGCGCAACTCAACAAATGGGAGAACAGTAACCTGGCCAAACTGCAGTCTGAAAAAATGAGGATAGAAGCCATTATCGGACAGATGCAGGACGCGATCATTGGCTTGAATGAAAAAAATGAGGTGCTGTTTTTAAACCAGGTAGCAGGACAGCTTCTGAATCTAAATGAGAGAGATGTAATTGGCTCAGACGCACTGGAACTCATGAAAAAAAATGACCTGCTCAGTACCCTAATGCAATCAGGTGGTAATACCAAACCGATGAAGATCTATGCAGACGGTAAGGAATCTTACTTTAAACTGGAACGCCGGGAGATCCTGGTACCTGTTTTCGACGACCAACAGGACAACGTAATCAAAGAGTCCATGAGAACAGCAGGCGAAGTCTACATCCTTAAAAACGTAACCGAATACAAGGAACTGGATGAGGCCAAAACCAATTTTATTGCTACTGTATCACATGAACTCAAAACGCCGATCTCCTCTATCAAGATGAGTCTAAAGCTGTTGGATGACGAACGTGTAGGTGGTATGAATAAAGAGCAGAAAGAACTGATCCAGCACATCAAAGAAGATTGCGGACGTTTGCTAAAGATTACCAGCGAACTGCTGGACCTGTCACAGGTGGAAACCGGCAATCTGCAACTGAATTTCGTGAAGTCCGATCCGCGTAAGATTGCCATTTATGCGATGGACGCTGTCAGATTCCAAGCAGAACAGAAAACAATAGCGCTGGAACTGGTTTCAAGGAATGACCTGCCAACGGTAAACGTAGATACCGAAAAAACTGCCTGGGTGCTGGTCAATTTCCTGTCCAATGCCATGCGTTATAGTCCCCAAAAATCCAAAGTGGTTATCCAGATTATTGAAAGCGGGAATAACATTGAGTTCTCTGTACGGGATTTTGGAAAAGGTATAGAGCCACAGTACCAAAAACGGTTATTTGATCGCTATTTCCAGGTACCGACTGATGGTAACAACAAGTCAGGTTCTGGACTGGGACTGGCGATTTCCAAAGATTTTATTGAAGCAGAAGGTGGGAAGATTTGGGTAGAGAGCGAGATCGGTGAAGGAAGCAGGTTTTGTTTCCTGCTCCCGATAGTTGAATAGTTTGGGTTTTAAATATTTTACCATTTTATATAATTGTAACCTTTGACAAATCAACAACCCATAGACCTTTAAGTCTGGCATAGGTTAGCTTATCCATTATAGCACCGTCAAAGCACACAGTTTTAAAGGCACGGTAAGATTTGTTGGTTACTGAAAAAGGCAAACGGAATGACACGTCCCTAAGTGTCGCTCCTGTAAACGAAACATTGTCCAGTGCGGATTTGTCAAACTGAACACCGATGAAGGTGTGCCCCTCAAAACGCATTCCCCGCAGGTCGGAATATTTGAAATCCACGCCGTTAAAAATACAGTTCTTAAAGATTGTTTTTCTAAGATCGGTCATGGTCAACTTCGCAAAGATTAATGCTACATCTGCGAATTTTGTTCCCGCCATTAACGACTTGTTGAAGTCGGTACCTATAAGGATGGATTTGCGGAAGCTCGCCTCTGCAAGGTCTGTGATGGAAAAGATGCAGTCTGTAAGATTAGCACCGTCAAAATTGGCTTCACGTGCATTGCTGACCTCAAATAAGGTACCGGTCAAGTCGGCACCAGTAAAGTCGGCTTTGCGTAGCGGACTCGCCTTGAATTTTCCTTTGTGCAAAATAACACCCGCGAAGTCACTTTCTTCCAAATTGACCGCAGTGAGGTTTATCGGCAACTGCCGCTCCTGCGACCGGGAGAGATCAGAAACTTCCTCTGCCGTTTGATCAATATCGCCAATACCGTCAGTGGGCATCTTTGAAACTGTTTCACCGGCGGATTGGAAGTTTTCTGAAAAATAGTTTAGGTCGACACCCAGAATTTCCGAGAGCCGGTTAAAAGTAGTAATGTCCGGCATTGATTCTCCGCGCTCCCATTTTCCAACTGCCTGTGGACTGATAAATAGAAAACCGGCAAGCTGGGCCTGGGAGACATTTATTTTCTTTCGTGCTTCGGCAATCCTATTACCGATCATTTTTGTATTTAACATAGACTATCTATTATTTTTCGATATGCCAAAGGTATACGGACGCATTGTCGGAATCAAAAAAACAGAAATACTTATGGTTGTATCAACGCTACTTATAGTTGTTTTCGGTCAATTACAGGGAAACATCTAACTTTAGCTATTTTGAAGAACTATATCCAGCCTTCATTTATAGCTTTGCTTACTAAATCTACAGGAGTTTTGGCCTGGGCTTTTTTAAGGATGTTTTTTCTGTGTGCGTTTACGGTGTGCAGACTTATATATAATTCGTCAGCTATCTCTTTGCTGTTTTTGCCTTCTATAATGCATTTCAGGATCTCTCTTTCTCGATTGGTAAACAGATCGTAAGATTTGGTAAAGACTTCGGTGTCTTGTATATTATAGTAGGATGGCTCTCCATCAAGCCCTATAATGGAAAAGCACGGCACACCTTTCGGTTTGATATGGGATATATCCGTATCCAAACACAATGTCCGGTAGAAATTGTCTTTATCATAATCTATTTGAACAGCTTGATGCAACAGACGTACATAAATACCATTTTTTGCTTTTACCCTATAATCATATTGAACCTTGTAGTACTCTATTTTATCAAAGGGCAACGATTTAAAAAATGCTACAACCTTATACTCAAAATTTAGGAAATAGGGCTTGTCGTCCGGGTGCATCTTGTCCATTATAAATGCTACCGATATTTCTTCGGGATCGTATCCCAAAATTTCTGTAACGCTGGGGCTTATCAATTCCGTATCTCCAGAATACATATTAAAAATGAAATAAAAATAGTTCCCGGCCTGAAATACATTCAAGAGTCTTCTATGCAGCTCTATTTGTTGCTGTAGCTTAGCAGGATCTGCAGCTGTTTCTTTATTTACAACAGTTTTCCAAAATTTTTTAGCTGTGAGGTAAAAATTTGAGTCTTGTTTTTCCATATCTCAGCGAGAATTAGTTGAGGGTGCAGTATTAATCGTACTTAAATATATATACTAATACATTAGCAACCAACCTACCAAACAAAAATAAAGGTTGTTTACATTACTATCACCGTCCCAACATACTGGCTCGTCGACACCTCTTTTTCATCAGCGCTCATAAATGCTATCCAACTATGCACGGTATCCCCGGTATAATCTGCCGGCAATAACAGCTCATATTCAAGAGCTGACCTTACAGCTCCACCCATCTGCACGACAAAATCATGCTTAGCCGGATTGTAGACAACAAAAACAGCTTTATCAGTTGCGGCGGCTTTGCAGCACATTCACATAGTTCATCAAATAATTTGGTGCCACACCGGTAACTGCATTTTCGAGATTGTACTGTACCGCCGCGTTCATTTGCACCTAACTTATTAAATGTGGTTTCATGTTTATTCATAAATATGCTATTTATCTTGATTGTATGATAATATATCTTAATAAATTGATAACTTCATAGATAACATTTTTTAGAAATAGCTTTTCTTTGAGTTAACAGTTAAACAATGATCAAATCAATCATTTAATGAAAAGACTATTATTAACCTCACTGCTAACATTTTGTTTACTCCCGTTTGGAGTCTTTGCACAAACAACAGAGCGGCCCCGCCCCGAAGCATGGAAAAGCCTTATTTTTGGTGGACGTTTTATGGATAGGTTCCTACCTATGGAGAATAATGGTAAACCTGCAAGGCGGGACACCTGGGGTTCTGAAGGTGTATTGCCCCGTTATGTTGAAAATGGTATTGAAAACTCAATATTGTCTTTTTGGTGTGCAGATATTAAATACGATAAAGGAAAGTACCATATGTTTGTAGTTGGTTGGCCTGAAAGTTCAACAAAAGGTCATGATACCTGGCCAGCCTCTACGCTCTATCATGCAACGGCTGATAACATGACTGGTCCTTTTATGGTAAGGGATACTATTGGAAAGGGGCACAACTCTGTGGGCTTCAAGCTGAAAGATGGTCGCTGGATCGTGTATGTAATAGATGGTTATTATATAAGCGACAGTGCTGAGGGGCCATGGACCTATAAAAAGTTTGATTTTCAGAACCGCGACCGCAACATTATGGACGGCATGTCGAACTGTGTCTTCGCACAGCGGGAAGATGGCAGCTATCTGATGGTTAACCGTGGTGGTGGTGTGTGGTTTAGCCAAACAGGTGAATCCGCCTATAACCAAATTTCGGAGAAAAGTGCCTATCCAGCTATTAAAGGCAGTTTCGAAGACCCGGTGGTTTGGCGGGACAATATACAATATAACCTTATTGTAAATGATTGGTATGGGCGGATAGCGTATTATCTGCGTTCAAAAGATGGTCAGAACTGGAAAACAGAATCTGGAGAAGCCTATATGCCCGGAATCGCCAGGCATGCGGATGGCACGAAGGAGGATTGGTGGAAGTATGAACGCATGGGGGTTTTTCAGGATACTTATGGTAGGGCCATTCAAGCCAATTTTGCAGTTATTGATGTAGAGAAAAATCTGGATAGGGGTAGTGATATCCATAGCTCAAAAAACATTACCATTCCATTGATGCCAGGGCGTTTGATCACCATTCTGGATAAGACGCCCGTTACTGCCATTACCAAAACTGTACGCATAAAGATAGCGGCTGAAAAAGGTTTTGACCCGCAAAAAGATATTGATTTTACTTCTTTGAATTTTGGTGCATCAGAAGAGGTAAACTATGGCCGTGGCTTTAAGGTGGTTAAAACAGAGAAGGCTGGTAAAGATATGGTCATTACCTTTAATGTAGCGGGAAAAAACATTTCCGACGACGGCTACGCCGCTAAACTATTGGGTAAAACCAAATCCGGTAACCTTGTTTTTGGTTATGCCCTTTTGCCTTGGATTAACAAAATAGAGGCTATACTGTCAGCGCGTTTGCCAATATTTACTCCTGGTGATAAAGGTGTTGGAGTGAAAATAGTAGTTGAGAATTTTGGACAGGTAGACGCTAAGGATACCAAGTTAAAGATAACCTATATAGACAACGGCCAGCAGACCGAACTCGCAAGTGCTATAATACCTCCAATTAAACCGTTTGGAAAAACAGAACTGAATTTAGAATCTAAGGCTGTTTTTGAAAAAGGGAAAGAATATGATTTTACCATAACCATTAATCCTGATAATGAAAACCGTGTTACCCTACATGGTAAGCTTGTACCAGTAAAGTAATTTTTGATTGTGGGGCAACAAAAGATGATGAAAACTCACCTTAGTTCTTCTTAACAGGAAATGCTGGTTCCCCTTCCAGGTTAATCGTCTTTAGACCAATAACCTCATTACTTTTTATAACATCGGCAAAATAATCCGGTTTGTTTGCGCCCCAGGTCACCCCACAATTCTGTATGGTGATGTAACTTGCCTTATCCAGAAAAAAGCCCGATGTGCGTGCTTTTAACAGCCCCTCCACATTGCTCGGCCGGCGGTCGTAAACACCACCTGGTATAGCTGTGGTTTTATTAATAAATACATCTACCCCATCAAAAACAACCCCGGAAACTTTTTCGGCTGACTCAGCGCCTACATAAATACCATTTTCACTGCTGCATTTGATGTTGTTGAAATAAATTCCGGTTACCGCGCCTACCCGCCCCTCTGTTTGCCCTTTTGGAAAACGCCAGCCGGCATCTTTATTGTTTCCTTTTGCACGTGGATAGGCAGTCACATAAATAGGTTCTGCTTTTCCCCACCAAACATCAGAAAACAAGTGTGAATCAATAATGATATTCGAGAATATAACATTCGAAACCGTTCCCTCGTCCCTATTCTGAATACCGATCCCTCTGTTGCTTTTTGATATAATGCAATTGTTGATGATTACATTATTAATGCTGTCCATGTTTTCAGAACCTATTTTAATTGCACATGAGCGCGAACTCATCGTACAATTAGTTACGGTAATGTTTTCGCAGGCACCAAATTCTTCGTACTCCCTTCTGTTCTTCAAACAAATACAATCATCCCCAGACTCAATATAACAATTACTGATCCGGACATTTTTACTATGATCAAGATCTATCCCGTCACTGTTCCTTACTTTTAAGCTATTTAAAAGCGTAATATTATCAATCACCACATCATCGCAACCAATTAAATGGACCGTCCAATAAGCAGAGTTCCTGATGGTAAGGTCGTGGATCCTGATATTTTTACCGCCCACAATGGTCAGTATGTGCGGTCTTGGATCTATCACATTAAATGGTTTTAACACATAGGAATCTTCTAGTTCAGCCCCCATAAAAGAGATCCCATTGCCATCAATAGTCCCATTTCCACTAATGGTTACATTCACCAGGTTTTCTCCGCCAATCCATATCGTCCCTTCCCCTTTATTGGCACGAAAGGCACTTTCTGTGTATACCTTTTCATCAGGGTTAGCCAATACTTTAGCGTTGGTTTCCACATAAAATTCTACGAAAGACTTCAGCTTGAAAGGTCCGGCAAGATATGTTTTCCCCGAAGGCACAACTACACGACCTCCCCCCGCAGCAGAGCAGGCGTCAATCGCCTTTTGAATGGCTGCGGCATCATCTTTACGGCCATCCCCCACTGCCCCGTACGTAATGATATTATAATCTTTACCAAAACCTTCCGAAGGTAGTACCAGTGCAAATAAAGGTGTGGCAGCCATCAGAATGATGTTTAAAATCATTACACATCTCTTTGCTATATTCATTTTTATATCTTTTTATATTTTGAAAAACAATTTATCAGCAACAGCCTACCGGCCTTTTAAACCTGCCGGCTGGTCTTTTGACGCCTTACCCCATTGGGAAGGCTGTTCATCCATGAAGAACTCCAATTTTCCTCCTTTGATTATGTCCGCATACCTGATAAATGTTTTTGGATAAGGTTTCCCGTTCAGCTTCAGGCTCTTTATATAAGAAGCCTTGTCATTTTTCTGGTGTCTGACGATTTCAAAAAGCCGGTTATCAGCCAGCTTAATTTTAACATGATCAAATAACGGCACCGATAAAAGGTATTCATCAGAAACTGGGTTTAAGGGATAAAAGCCCATTGCGGCGAAAACATACCAGGCCGACATTTGTCCGGCATCATCATTACCACTCAGGCCACCGGGCCCATCGCTATATTCTTCACTTAAAATCTGGTGTACATGTTTGGAAGTTTTCCATGGCGATGAAGTATAATTATACATAAAGGGAATCTGATGTCCGGGTTCATTACCATGCCAGTATTCTTTTTTGGCAAACAAAGAATCTAAGGCCTTTTCAAGCTGTGGACGTCCTCCCATTAAGCCAGCAAGCCCGGGTACATCCTGGGGCACATAAAAAGTGTATTGTCGGGGCGTACCTTCAGTAATATAGGGCGCTCTTGAATCCGGCTTAAACGGCTTGTACCAGGTCCCATCTTCATTTTTACCCCGCATCATCTTTACCTTGGGATCAAAAACATTTTTATAGTTCGCGGCACGCTTCATCAGGATATTGTAGTCACTGGTTTTGCGCAATCCTTTGGCAACTTCGGCTAAGGCATAATCATCATAAGCATATTCCAGTGTCCTGCTCACCTGTTCTTTCTTATGAAATGCTTCCTGCACACTATCCTGCATTGGGATATATCCGTATTTAAGATAGGAACTCAGTGCCCTGCGTCCCATTCCATTTTTATAATCAGTATCACCGGCAACTTTAAAAGCATTCTGCCGCATCAGCCGGTAAGCTTCATCCACGTCATAATCCCTTATGCCTTTGTTGTATGCCGAGGCGATGAAAGCAGTTCCATGGTCCCCTACCATTGCGGAGGTATAACTGTTCCAGCACGGAAAAATAGGCAGCCAGCCTCCCTGCGTACCTTTTAATACCATCGACTGCGCCCAGTCATTTACCAACCCAGGTTGCAAGATCTCCATTAATGGTAAATGCGCCCTGTAAATGTCCCACATAGAGAAATCATCATAATAGTTTCCCTTGCTCAATTTATTCAATTGATAGTTACCGGCAAAGCGTGGATAGGTGCCATCTATATCATTGTATAACCTGGGGTGTTGCATCACATGATAAAGTGCGGTATAAAATATTCTTTTGTCTTTTTCACTTGAAGTCTGAACATGGGTCTGCCCCAAAGCTTTTTCCCATACTTGTTTATTTTTTTCAGCAAGGCTGTCAAAGTCCCATCCCTGAATTTCGGCCTCCAGATTTTTTCTGGCTCCGTCAATACTGGAAAATGATGTTCCTATCTTGATGCGTAACTGTTCCCCTTTTTGAAGTTTAAATCCAAGGTAAGCGCCAATATCTTTCTGATTGATAATGCTATCTGTTGAAAACACGCTCCCTTCACTAAAAGTACCTGTACGAGTAGCTACCCTTTCTACCTTCATTACAAAGTAACCGCTGAAACCTGCCGGCTTTCCCCATCCCTGGTATATGCGGTGTACCGTATTATAACCGTAAACCTCTCCCCGTTTGGGATCGACCTTAATAAAACCTTGTTTTTCATCACTGTTAGAGGTAACTAGCAAATACACACTATCCGTTTTTGTCGCCGTAAACCGCAACATCGCAGCACGTGAGGTTGCCGTCATCTCGGTCTGCAGGTTATATTCCGACAATTTCAGGCTATAATAAGCGGGCGTGCTCACCTCATCCTTATGAGCAAAAGGGGTAGCGTAATCCGAAGCTTCGGTTTGCAACTTACCAGTAATGGGCATGAAAGTAAAGCTGCCATAATCCTGTGTACAGGAACCGCTGATCCAGTGCGTTGCCCTGAATCCGCTTAACAGGCTGTCACTATAAAAATAAGGTGGCAGGCACTTCACTTCTGTTGTCCTCGTTTGCGGTGTCCATTGCGTCATCCCAAAGGGTAAGCCTACTGCCGGAATGGTATTCGCAAACTTCTCTGATCCGTCTTCACCATGCTTCAGTGCTGAAATGGTGGTACTTGCCGCGGTGCCTGATAAAGGCTGCACGTATTTCACCAGATCATTGGTCTGACTATGACTGGCCAACGGCAGCATAGCTAACAGATAAAAATAAAAAATAAATCTGTGTGGAGCTCTCATCAAATGGGTAAATATTTGGTTTATAGTTTTCCAAAATCAGAATTTTACCTTTTAATCGGGCACTATCGGCTATATTTATTTACTTAATCGATTACGTAAACTGGTTTTTAGCCGACTATAATAATCCAGCTGTCGACGCTCTAATTAAAAGGTCCGAAGGAATTACGGCACTTTCGTCGCTTAAAACCATGGAGTTTCTCTTCAATGCCTTAAAAAGGATTGTTGCCGCAAGTTTGCCCATCTCAAATGCAGGTTGAGTAATCGTAGTCAGGGAGGGGTTGAATATAGGTGCATTAGAATCATTGGAAAAGCAGACTACTTTAATATCATTCGGAATATTGAGACCCCGTTCCATACAAGCCAGATAAATTTCCGTTGTCATTTTACTTACAGTAGCGACAATACCATCAGGTCTGTCCTTACTTTTTAACAACTCTATTAATAAGTCATAGTTCATCGTCAGATCCTCATTGTAATCAATAACCCGGCATAGCGTCTCATCCATCTGATGGTCAAGCAGCGCCTGTTTATAACCCTGCATTCTTCTGGAACTGATGGAGAGTGATTCAGAAACAGATAAAAGCACTATCTTCTTACAACCAGCTTCAATCAGGTGTTTGGTCGCCAGGTAACCGCATTCATAATCATTTGTGGTAATTTTCGCCGTATTAATTTCCTCACATACCCGATCGAAAAACACCAGTGGTACAGCCTGATGTAACAGTCTAATATGCTCAAAGGTATTTGTTTTCATGGCTACAGACATGATCACTCCATCCACCCTTCCTGATTCCAGATCTTTCAAGATTTCCCTTTCGCGTTCCTGATTTTCGTGTGTAAGATAAATCAGGGCATGATAGCCTTTCTCTATCGCAACAGCTTCAATCCCGTTCAGAGCGAGTGAGAAAAAACTATCCGCGACTTCAGGGATCACCACGGCAATGGTCCTGCTTTTCTTTTCACGCAGACTTCCGGCATACGGATGCGGAATATAATTTAGAATAGCAGCCAAATCCAGCACCCGCTGCTTCGTTGTGGGGCTAATCTCATGACTATCTCTCAATGCTTTTGAAACCGCAGCTGTAGATAAATTTAACTGCTTGGCTAGCATTTTAATTGTGATATTACCCATTTTACAACATATAATTTGGTTCTGTTTGGGCTCATTTACTTAATCGGTTAAGTAAATAAATCGGCTCAAAGATAAAAATCTAACAAATCAAAACTACAACTTTATCCAACAGAAACCAGCCAAATATATTATTACGATTAATTATAAATCTAATGAGCACGAACCAAATCAGCTTCGCAGCGGAGAATAACAGCCCTCTGTATAACCTGGACGAATGGGAATACGACCAGAAAAGCTTGGAAGAGCTAAAGCCATATTACCAGGAGCTTGTAGCAAAATACCTGCCTGTAACACTCAAATTCTAGCTTCAGTAGCGCATAGCCGCCTGAAGCATCAAAGGCAATTTAAACCAATAATAAATAACCAAATATGAAACTAAACTTACCTAACCATGAGATTAATTAATAGACTTTTTCAGCGTAGCTGCCTGTGTATGCTGCTATTGTTAATTTGTCAGTCCTACAATGTAGCGTTGGCACAAAATGAACGAAAAATTACCGGTAAGATAGTAGACGACCAGAACCTTCCGCTACCCGGCACTTCGGTTTCAGTAAAAGGAACTTCGAAAGCAATCGCAACCGGATCTGATGGTGCTTTTACCATTACTGCAAAAAAAGGCGATGTACTGACTGTTAAATCTATCGGTTTTGAAACTAAAGAAATCGTGGTAACCGATGCCGCAACCTACACGATAACACTTAACCAGGGTAGTACAGACCTATCCGATGTTGTTGTTGTAGGTTATGGTAAAAGTACAAAGAAAGCCCTGATAAGCTCAATATCCAGCATAAAAGGCGATGACCTGAACAAAGGTGCCATTAGTGACGTCGGACAGATGTTACAGGGCAAGGTTCCTGGACTAAACATCAGCCGAAGCGGCGACCCTAACCGCAACGCTGCGATCGTAATGCGTGGTGCATCTACCCTGCGCGAGGGTGCACAATCGCCCTTATTCGTTATAGATGGCGTACCTGGTGCTGATATATCATTGCTGGCACCGGATGACATTGCTTCAATCGACGTGTTGAAGGATGCCGCTGCTGCCGCCATTTATGGTAACAGGGCTGCGAACGGAGTAATCATGGTAACTACAAAACGAGGCAGTGCAGGGCAAACCCAAGTTGCTTACAGCACTTATTTTGGTGTTGAGAATGTATCCAACCAGTACGAGATGATGAATGCTGAGCAATTGAAAGCTTTCCTGGCTAGAAACAACTCCGCCCTAACACCTGCCAATGATCAGGGTGCCAACACCAACTGGCAAAATGAAGTGCAACGTAAAGATGCAATATCTCAAAACCATAACCTTTCGCTTAGTGGTGGTACAGATAAAACTACTTACAATGCCAGTTTGAATTACTTCAAACAACAGGGTATTGTAAGGACAAGCGACCTGGACCGTTTCATCGGCCGTATAGGTCTTGAACAAAAAGCCCTGAATGACAAATTGAAAGTTGGACTGAACCTTAGCAATTCGATCAGCGATGCCGACTTGGTACCTTACCGTAATACGGTCCTTTCTCAGATGCTTACTTACCTGCCTACATCGCCGGTTAAAAACCCTGATGGATCATATTTTGATAACCTGATTCAGACCAGTTATTACAATCCGGTTTCCATGCTGGAGAACGCAACTGAGAACCTGAAAACTAAAAATATATTGGGAACATTTACTATAAACCTTAAATTACCTTTTGGTTTCTCCTATGATGTTGCGGCTTCTTATCAGAATACCCAAACCATATATGGTGCTTTTTACAACAGCATTTATACGTCGAGATACAATAACGTAAGGAACACACCCGACCCTCCGGCAAATCCTTCCTTTGTTTCACTGGTGGGTAAAGATGGTTTGGCCTTGAGAAACGCTTATCAGAATACCAATAAGATCGTTGAAACTTACCTGACCTGGAACAAAAAGTTTGGTGATCATGATATCAATGCAGTAATCGGCTATTCTTATCAGCAATCATTGAACAACGATGGTTTACAGACTTCCGCAACGAACTTTCCGATAAATCAGGTAGGCTATTACAACCTGAGCTTAGGTAACCCTTATGCAGTCACTGATTTCCGTGTAAACTACGGCCCGGAATACCTTTATCAGGAAATTCTATTAATTTCTGACTTCGCAAGGGTAAATTACAACTATAAAAATAAGTATTTATTGCAAGGATCTATCCGTAAAGATGGATCGAACGTATTCGGTAAAAACGAAAAATGGGGATACTTTCCTTCTATTGGTGCGGGCTGGAACCTCGATCAGGAGGATTTCTTAAAAAATCAAAGCCTGATCAGTACCTTGAAACTACGTGGAAGTTATGGTGTCGCCGGAAACTCGCTAGGCTTTGCTCCACTTTCTACAAAATTGATCTATGGTGCAGTGGGACAGTTTTATTACAACGGATCTCCTAGAGAAGGAGCGTATGGTGCTATTCAAAATGAGAACCCGAATCTTCGTTGGGAAAAAACAGCTACTGCAAACATTGGTATGGATTTCAGCATCTTTAAAGGAAGATTGGGCGGTTCAGTAGATTTTTATGATAAAAGAACCACAGACTTGATCATTGGTTTTGACGTTGATCAGAACCTTTACCCATCAGGCCAGCTAACAGCCAACGTAGGTAAATTAAGTAATAAGGGGGTTGAGATTGTGCTGAATGGTACACCGGTGAGTAATGATAACTTCAGTTGGACTACAGGAATCAACCTTGCCCACAATGTCAACAAAGTACTCACACTTTCAGACAGCCAGTTTAAAATCGACGATAGGCTAATTTTTCAACCTGACGGTGGTGGACAAAGCGGGGCAACATTGCAGATTCTATCTCCCGGACAGCCAATAGGAACATTCTTTACCTACAAATATGCGGGTAAAGATGCCAATGGAGTTTCTCAATATTACGATGCAGCAGGAAATATCAAGACACAGGGCTTACTGAATAAAACTGATTATTACGTAATTGGTAATGCACAACCTAAGGCTTTGATTGGCTGGACAAACAATGTAAGGTATAAGAATTTTGACCTCAGTGTTTTTATGAGAGCCGTTTTGGGGAACAAGATCATGAATGTAACCCGTGCCGACCTATTCCGTCCTAACACTGCTCAATTTACCAATATACCTGTTGAAGTAGAAAATGAGTCTACAGCAGATTTTAACTCTTACAGGTATTCTTCGCGCTTTCTGGAGAATGGTAGTTATCTGAGATTAGACAATGCAACTTTGGGCTACACCATTAAGAAAAACATTATTCCAGGGGTTGGTTCGTTGCGTCTCTACACTACTGCCAACAATCTATTCGTGATTACCGGATATAAAGGTATTGATCCAGAGATCAATCAGGGTGGTTTGGCGCCAGGTGTAGATACCAATAACTTTTATCCAAAAACCAGAACCTTTCTTTTTGGTTTAAATGTATCATTTAATTAAAATCTTAAGAAGATGAAAAATCTTATAAACATAGCAACCGGAGTAATTTTATCACTAACAATACTTACGTCCTGCCATAAACTGGACCTGGAGGTAAAAACCCAGTTAACTCCTGAAACCTTTCCTCAAACAGATCAGCATTTTATACAATTGACCGGACAGGTGTACGTCCAGTTGCGTCAGGGCATCACCACCGATTATTTTTTCATGCAATCACTAAGTACTGATGAATCCATCATGCCTGCAAGAGGAGGTAACTGGTACGATGGTGGCAGGTATGAGCAACACCACAAACATACCTGGGATCCTGACAATGGACATGTGAGCAGTGGCTGGGGATGGCTGTCAAGTGTAATCAGCAAGGCCAACCAAAGCTTGTTCTTACTTAAGGATGCACCGGAATCTACAGCTAAAACTACAGCTTTAGCAGAAGTTAGAGCCACACGTGCACTGGCCTTTTTCATGATGATGGATCTATGGGGAAACATCCCTATCGTTACAACATTTGGCGAGACCACGTCTCCTGAAACAAAATCCAGAACAGAGGTTTTTAACTTCATCGAGGCTGAGCTCAAAGAAGTTTTACCTAGCCTTAGTTCAGTTGTAGGTGCCGCTACTTATGGTCGTCCTACTAAATACACTGCTAACGCAATATTGGCTAAGATGTACTTGAATGCAGAGGTATACACCGGAATACAACGCTATACCGATGCTGTAGCGCAGTGTGATGCCATTATCACGGCAGCTGGAAGTCCATTCGCTTTAGAATCAGACTATAAAAAGATGTTCTTTATAGACAATGGGTCTCAAATCAAAGAGTTTATTTTCGCTTTACCCTTTGATCCGGGTTTCTCAAATGGTTATCTCTTCTTCGCAAGGTATTCATTGCCTCGTTCTTTACAAGCGAAGTTCAGCTTGAAACATACACCAAGTGCACCTATGAGTACACTACCTGAATACTATGCAAATTTTAATGACCCTAATGACAAGCGAAATACGCAATGGATCAAAGGTCCGCAATTCTTGTTCTCGGGAGCGCCTGTTAATGTATCCACCACAAAGAAAGGATACGATCAATTCTATACGGGAGCTGATGGTGCTACTCCAATCACTTATCAGGTAGACATTACACCAAACGTTACTTTACGTGATGCTTCCAGACCTTTTGATGCAGGTAATGATGAAATCGCCTGGAACATGGGCTATCGCAACAATAAGTTCTATTGTGACAGTACTTCATCTAACAGGAATCAAAATAATGATTTTCCAATGTTCAGGTATTCCGATATTTTATTGATGAAAGCAGAAGCGATATTGCGTGGCGCGGCGCCTACACAGGGCCAGACTGCTTTATCGCTTGTGAATCAGTTGCGAGCGGTACGTACAACCAGCACTCCATGGGCCTCAGTTACCCTGGAAGACCTCTATAAAGAACGCTGCAGGGAGTTTGCCTGGGAATGCTGGCACCGTAATGACATGATCCGCTTTGGAAAGTATGAAGGCACATGGGGCTTTAAAACGAATAGCGATGTACGAAGACGTTTAATGCCAATACCCGCCAGTGCCAGAGTATTAAATCCTAAACTGACACAAAACGACGGATACGCCCAATAGCCTTCAGGCAGCCTTAGGATAAACATTAATTCCCCGGAAAACAAAGACTCCGGGGAATTTTACTTCTTACTTCAACCATTTATAAATCATATATTGTTTCATGAACAGGCGACTCCTATCCTTAGATGCACTACGTGGCTTTGATATGTTCTGGATCATCAGTGGCGAGGGGATTTTCCACAGTCTGGCCAATGTAGTCATGGACAAACATGGATTGGTCCGTAATGCCCAGGACTGGCAAACCGCATCAAATGGTCACCTTTCCTACTATGAGCAGTTGTTAATCCTGATCAGCAACCAGTTGCACCATACCCCCTGGAATGGATTTACATTTTATGACATGATCTTCCCGCTGTTCATCTTTATTTCAGGGGTTTCGATGCCGTTTTCTTACCATAAATATTTTAACCAAACCGAACCTGCAAACAAAATAAACGCGAAGAAAAAACTATATATTGCCCTGGCAAAAAGAACCCTGATACTGATCATTCTGGGAATGGTAGTCAATGGTTTGCTTAAATTCCAGGGGTATGAAAATACCCGATTCGCCAGTGTGCTGGGAAGAATAGGCCTTGCTACATTTATCGCCGCCATCATTTACCTCAATTCTTCCTTTCGGATGCAAATCCTGTGGTTTATACTCATACTTACAGGTTATTGTGCCATGATGTTACTAATTCCCGTACCGGGTTACGGATCTGGAAACTTAACGCCTGAAGGGAACCTATCCGCCTATTTCGACCGGTTATACCTTCCTGGAAAACTACACAAAACCATATACGACCCCGAAGGCCTGCTCTCTACCATTCCAGCCATAGCCTCGGCAATGTTGGGTATCTTTACCGGACAATTTTTAAAACAGCAATCCGGCGCTTTTAACCCTAAACAAAAAACAGGCATTCTCATCGCTTCCGGCATTGCGTTACTCTTATTGGGATCGGCATGGGACTTGTTTTTACCCATCAACAAAAACATGTGGACAAGTTCCTTCGTCCTATTTTCAGGAGGCTGGAGTGTGCTGCTGCTGGCTATGTTCTATTTTATAATAGATGTAAAAGGTTACCATAATTGGTGCCTCCCTTTTGTCTGGATCGGAACAAATTCGATACTAATTTACATGGCGGCACATGGACTTATTGATTTTGGGTCAACTGCAGAAATTCTATTTGGCGGTATCATCGGTAAGGCGCCCGCCGCCTATCAGCAGGCCTTGCTGTGGTGCGGCGTGCTTGTCCTGCAACTTAAACTGCTACAAGTCCTCTATAATAGAAAATTATTCCTGAAGATTTAGCATTCCCGTTTGGAGTGTTAATGATTAAGGCTTACTTAGTTCCTGATTTAACCAGCTCCTTACAAATCTTTTTAATAAGACCAGGGCCTTCATAGATAAAGCCTGTGTAAAGCTGCACCAGTGATGCTCCTGCATCAAGCTTGTCTTTGGCATCCTGAGGTGAATGAATCCCCCCCACTCCTATAATCGGAAAAGCTTTATTGGACTTGGTGGATAAATACCTGATTACCTCTGTAGAACGAAGGGCCAGTGGCTTTCCGCTCAGTCCGCCAGTTTCATTTTTAATACTTTCAGGCGTATACAGTCCGTTCCTATCTATGGTAGTATTCGTAGCAATGACACCTGCTATTTTAGTTTCCAATACAATCTCAACGATATCATCCAGCTGCTCATTGGTCAGATCCGGTGCTATCTTCAACAAGATAGGCCGGGATATTCCATTTACATTGTTCCGCTGCTGCAGGGTATTCAACAGTTCCATCAAAGGCCCTTTTTCCTGCAATGCCCGCAGACCAGGGGTATTGGGTGAGCTTACATTCACTACAAAATAATCCACTACATCAAACAGCCTGTCAAAACATTTAATATAGTCGTTCACCGCCTCTTCATTGGGGGTATTTTTATTCTTTCCGATGTTGCCGCCTACCACGATGCCTGTATTCTTGCTTTTCAGCAGCCTCAACCTTTCCGCCAGTGTATCTACACCTTTGTTGTTGAAACCCATCCGGTTGATGATGGCACCATCTGCCTCCAGCCTGAACATCCTTGGCTTGTCATTGCCAGGTTGTGGCAAAGGGGTTACCGTGCCTACTTCAATAAATCCAAATCCAAGATCACTAAGCGCCTCAATATACTCTCCGTTCTTATCAAATCCCGCTGCAAGGCCTACCGGATTCTTAAATTTGATACCAAAGACTTCTCTTTCCAGTCCTTTAATGTTGACATCAAAGCTGCTGCGCAGGATGGTTTGTCCCAATGGGAAATGATCATGAAACCATTTAAGCCGCTTAACAACGAAATAATGTACGTTTTCGGGGTCAAACTTGAAGAATAATGGCTTAATGAGTTGATACATGGAATGAAGATATTTAATATGCCAAAAATGCACATTTGTTTGTATTTTTGCAATTACATGATTTCAATAAACGACTTAACATTCTTAATAGGCTCCAGAGCCTTATACGACGAGGCAAACTGGCATATTAAACCGGGAGACAGAGTAGGATTAATTGGTGCCAACGGAACCGGAAAATCAACTTTATTAAAGATAATTGTCGGGGAATACGCGCCTTCGGCAGGTACCATATCTATGTCTAAAGACATCAAGATCGGTTACCTAAACCAGGATTTGCTTTCTTACGACTCACACCACAGCATCCTGCATGTGGCAATGGAGGCTTTTGAGCGCCAGAACCAATTGCATGATGAAATAGAAGAACTGTTAAAAAAGATTGAAACAGACTATTCTGAAGAGGTTTTAAATAAACTGAGCGATAAGCAACAGGAATTTGAAGCCCTGGATGGTTACAACATAGAATACCGCGCAAATGAGATCCTGGCGGGTCTTGGTTTTAGCACCGATGACCAGCACAGGCCACTAAATACTTTTTCGGGAGGATGGCGCATGCGCGTAATGCTGGCCAAGATCCTATTGCAGACACCAGACATCCTATTGCTGGATGAGCCCACCAACCACATGGACTTACCCTCCATCAAATGGCTGGAGACTTATTTAGGTAGTTTTGAAGGTGCTATCGTGATCGTATCGCACGACAGGTACTTCCTGGACAAGGTAGTAAACAAGATCGTAGAGTCTCGTAAAGGAAAACTGACACCTTATTCCGGCAATTATACTTTCTATCTTGAAGAAAAATCACTGAGAGGCGAGATCCAAAAGGGAGAATTTAAAAATCAGCAGGCCAAGATCAAACAGGAAGAACGCTTGATAGAACGCTTCAGGGCTAAGGCATCTAAAGCTAAAATGGCGCAGTCGAGGATGAAAGCGCTGGATAAAATGGAGCGCGTTGAGGATGTGGATGATGACAACCCTACTGTAAACTTCCAGTTTAAATTTTCAAAACCTTCCGGCCGTCATGTAATACGCGTAGAAGAGGCTTATAAAAGCTACCCTAACGTAGAAATCCTGGAAAATGCGGAAGGACTGATAGAAAAAGGCGACAAGATTGCCCTGATCGGTGCCAATGGTAAAGGTAAATCTACCTTGCTGCGGATCATTGCTGGCACAGAGGGCTTTACCGGTAAATGCGAAACCGGCCACAACGTAACTACCACCTTCTTTGCACAGCACCAGCTGGAATCACTGCACCTGGAAAACACCATATTGGAAGAACTACAGGCTTTTGCACCTAAGCATACCGATACTGAATTGAGGGGTATATTGGGATGTTTCCTTTTTACCGGCGACGATGTATTTAAAAAGATCCGCGTATTATCCGGAGGGGAAAAGTCAAGGGTGGCACTGGCAAAATCGCTGACCACAGACTCCAATTTTCTGATCCTGGATGAGCCAACCAATCACCTGGACATCCAGTCGGTGAACATCCTGATCCAGGCATTAACACAATATGAAGGCACTTTCATAGCGGTATCTCACGATAGGTACTTCCTAGATAACGTAGCCAATAAGATCTGGTTTATTGAAGACAAGGACATCAAAGAATACCCTGGCACATACGCTGAATACGAGGAATGGAATGCCAAAAGACCTCCTGCGCAGCCAACCAGTGTACCGGTAAGGCCTGATAAAGAGGTTAAAAAAGTGGCAGAAAATAAACCGGCCCCGGTGATCAATAATCAGCAGCAGCTGAAAAAACTTAACGAGCAGCTGAAAAAGATTGAAACGGAGATTGCTGACTTTGAACAAAGCGTAAAGTCCATCGAAGCTGAGATTGCAGATGAGAACGTATATGCTGACGCAAAAAAACTGGCTGATGTAAATAAAAAATACCTCGATGCCAAGCGCCAGCTTGACACTGCCCAGAATACCTGGGAAGCACTTGCGTCAGACATTATGGAGCTGGAGAGCAAATGATAAAAACTGCGCTGGTCTTCTTGATATTGAGTATGCAGATTGCTGTGGCACAGACCCGGCAATTGGCATACGAGAATAAGGTATACCAGCAGCAGATCAAAACCGTTCAATGCTATAATGCATTAAAGGAACAATCACTGCCCGTAATTGCTTTGAAATCAAATGAGCAGTTGTTCTTTTCTTTTGACGACCTCGATGGTGGCAGCAAAAACTACTGGTATACGGTAGAGCATTGTACGTCCGACTGGAAGTCGTCCCGCCTCTCCTCTTTAGATTATCTTGAAAGCCTGACGGAAGACAGGATCACTGAATACAAATATTCCCTGGGTACGATTCAGAAGTATACGCATTATGAGCTGTCACTGCCTAACAGCCAGATCAAGCCCAAGATCTCGGGCAACTATCTCCTGAAAGTATATGAAGATGGCGATCAGAAAAAACTGGTTATTACGCAGCGCTTCTATGTGGTAGAGAACCTGACGAATATTGCTATAGAAATTGTACCTAGTCAGCAAGTAGCACTTCGCTTCAGCAATCAGAAGGTAAACTTTACCATTGCGCATCAGGTGCCAATTCAAAACCCATACCTCGACCTCAAGGCGGTGGTGATGCAAAACAACAATCCACAGACAGCTGTGATCAATACGAAGCCTTCTTTTATCAGGCCTGGAACATTGGTATACAATGAACTGAACAGCAACGATTTCCCGGCTGGGAACGAGTATAGGAAGTTTGATATCCGCAGCTTGCGATTTAAAGGGGAAAATGTACAAGACATCATTAAGGATACAGCATTAAACGTTATTCTATTCCAGGATATGAATACCAACAAAGCCAAATACAGCAATTTGATTGATGAAAACGGCAACTTCTTTATCAGAAACCAGGAAGGAAGGGAAGATCGTATTGACAGTGATTATGCAGGGA
The DNA here is from genome assembly GCF_004331695.1 of Pedobacter psychroterrae. Classification (GTDB taxonomy): domain Bacteria; phylum Bacteroidota; class Bacteroidia; order Sphingobacteriales; family Sphingobacteriaceae; genus Pedobacter; species Pedobacter psychroterrae. Next base: position 74,918 of record NZ_SJSL01000006.1, read on the forward strand.
TTACCTTTACCTTAAATGCTACACCGCCCGCTTCAAACGGGGATGTATATGTAATTGGCCGCTTCAACAACTTTGCCCTCAACGAAACAAGCCGGCTTACTTTTGATGCTTCAAGGAAGCGCTTTTATGGAAACATCTTTCTAAAACAAGGTCTCTACGACTATAAATATCTATGGCTGGATAAAACCACCGGCAAAACAGACCAAACGTTATTTGAAGGTTCCTATTTTGAGACAGAGAATACCTACCAGGTACTGGCTTATTACAAAAAACCGGGATCACGATGGGAAGAACTGATCGGTTACTCCAGCGTAAGCAATATGAAACGTTAATCTTGCTTCAGTATCCAGACAGAAATACTTTTTGCATGGCAACTGAACTCCCCAATGCCCTGCTCATTAATGATCACCTCATGGGTACTGTTCTCCAATGCGTCAACATAGGTTTTACCAGCATTACGTAGTCCGAGTTCCATAAGTTTGACCCCTTCTGCACCATTGCTTAGGATCACTGCAAATCCTGAATTCGGCTGTTCGTCAATTCCTTCCCTGGTCCAGCCTATGCAGTTTGGATGGTCAAGATAATCACGCTGCAGGCCGTAGCTGAGGTCCCTTCTTATGCGGCATAAGCCGGGGAGTTCGGCCAGTGGGATCAACTCTACACTCGTCTCCTTACCGTCTTCATCTTTATCAATATAGGAAGCACCGTACAGATCAGGGTAAAATAAACATGGCAGACCCTGCTCGCGCAGCAATATCAGCGCATAAGCCATAGGCCTGAACCAGAATTCGATGTAGGACTGTAATGCCTGTAATGGCTGAGAATCGTGATTGTCAACAAAGGTAACTGACAATTCGGGATTGGATTGGGTCAATGTTCCTTCAAATATACTGCTCAGGTCATATGCTTCAGGATGCAGACTTGCCCTATACAAATTGTGATGGAGAATGGAATCAAAAAGGTGCATCCTTCCTTCGGTCTGCACTATATAGTCATGCAAGCGCTTTACATTATCCACCACCCAGTTTTCCCCTACAATAAAAAACTCCTTATCAAAAGTATTTTTCATGTGGTCCAGCCAGTCATTCAGGAACTCATAAGAGATGTGTTTTACCGCATCAAGCCTGAAACCTTCCATACCACAAGTCTGGTAATACCATTCTCCCCAGCGCTTAAGCTCTTCCCGTACAGCTGGGTTTCTGAATTCTATATCGTTGAACATCAGGTAGTCATAGTTGCCAAATTCATCAGAAGGCACATCTTCCCATGCGTCCTCATAGCCATTTTGGATAGCGAATATGGCATTTCCTGCTATGTCCTTTGCAGAATCTACCCCACTAAAGCAGGTATGGTCCCAGACAAAGTCTGAATACTCACCTCCCCTGCCGGGAAACGTAAACTTAGTCCATGTCTCGATCTCGATTAACTCAGATGCAAACTCCGTCCGGTTTTCCGAATCTACCATTCTTACTTTTACAGTTTCTATCTCATCCCCTCCGGCCTTGTGGTTGAACACCACATCAGCAATGGTAATGATACCTGCGTCCTTAAGTTTTTTTATCGCGTTCAGGTAGGCTGCTTTATCTCCGTGACGGGTAGCAACGGAGTCTTTCTGGTTAAATTCACCTAGGTCAAACAGGTCATAACAATCATAGCCGACGGAAACATCTCCAGAGGTAGCTTTATAAGCCGGAGGAAGCCATGCCCCGGTGATCCCTAAGGCAGAAAGTGCCCCGGCCTGTTGGGCTACCTTGTTCCAAAGTATCTCAGTGTCATTATAATACCAGTGAAAATACTGGATCAAAATTTTGTTGGCCATGCGTTGATAACGTTAAGTGGTACAATTTGTTTATTTTTGTCGAGATTATGAGTATAAAAGTTAAAAGTCCGAAGGATTCCTTCACCATAATGAACGAGTTGGTGCTACCCAACGATACCAATACGCTAAACAATTTAATGGGTGGCAGATTACTTCACTGGATGGATATCGCCGCTGCAATATCTGCTCAGAAGCATTGCAACCGGATCGTAGTGACTGCATCAGTAGATAATGTATCGTTTAAGCAACCGATAAAACTGGGTGATGTAATTACCATTGAAGCTAAGGTTACCCGGTCTTTCCATACCTCTGTTGAAGTAAGATTGGATGTCTGGGCAGAAAATATCCCTTCAGGTACGCGGGCAAAATCCAATGAGGCTTATTATACTTTTGTAGCGGTAGACCAAAGTGGCCGGCCAATTCCTGTGCCTGAGTTGAAACCCGAAACTGACGAAGAAATAGAACTATATGCCGGTGCATTAAGACGCAGACAGATCAGACTGATACTAAGCGGCAAAATGCAAGCTAACGATGCAATAGAACTAAAAGCGCTGTTTTTCCCCGAGTAATTACCTTAACGACATTTCTAGGATCTTATCAAACTCGTCTGCACGCAAAGGCATAACGGATAATCTTCCTTGTCTTACCAGTGAGATATCTTTTAAGCTTTCTTCAGCTTTGATCTGTTCCAGAGACACTGGATTTTTCAAGGCCTCGACTGGCGACAGATCAACTACTACCCAATTGGTATCATCAGTAGTAGGGTCCTGGTACGCTTCTTTGACTACTTTAGCTATACCCACTACATTCTTGCCTTCATTGCTATGATAAAAAAGCACAAGATCACCTTCCTGCATCTCCCGGAGGTTGTTGCGTGCCTGGTAATTGCGTACACCATCCCAAAAGGTCCTGCCATCTTCATTAAATTTATCCCAGCTGTATTTAAAAGGTTCAGACTTTACTAACCAATGCTTCATTTTATCGTTGTTTATAGTGCTATAAAGGGCATATTTTAGTTCAATCTAAGGATTGGCGACAAAAGTGGCGACAAACGCAACTTCATGAAACAGTCAAAACAATCTCAGTTGATACACATCTGGGAAGATTATGAGTTCTATTTAAACATTCCCAAATCCTTTGCAGGTTCCAATAAGCCATTTATTTATTTCTATTATTTAGACATCAAAGCTAGCAAACAACAGCGAATTAGAAAATATGTTGGTAAGAATGCTGGTAATATGAAACTAATAAAAGATGAAGCAAAATCTACAAGATTTAAAGTCTTTGAAAAGGAAGAATTACTAACGGTAGCCTCGCTCCTATCTGAAGATACAACTGGATTACGAAAACAGAGCTGTTGAAAGCATATTGATCTATCCTAATGGAGGTCAAAGCTTAAATGAGGCATATTTTGATTTTTACTTTACATCTTTGATTGGATCACGGTCAACTGCTCAGGCATTTAACAGCGTGATAAATGGAAATGCTGAACCTGGATTAGTTGCGATTGATTTTATAGTTTCGTAATAAATACTGGCAAGGGCCATGCATCATTGCCCTTTTTTATTATTTTCGAACTCATGTCAACATCAGAAAAGTCCAATCAATGAAAAATCCAATATTTGAGATCTATGTTAATGGTGAGCTAGTTACAACAGCTGGTATTACCGTTGAGTTTGGTGTTTTATCAATGATTACTACATGGGTTAGAAGGCAGAAATTAAATGATGAAAGTCTAAGCTTAACGGTGTCAGGCTTAAATTCTATTGATAATACCATGTTAGATTGGTATGGTGCGGGATTGACAATCGGTGATGAAATACGGATTAAAATAACTGATGAAAGTGAGATCACGATTCCCAAAATTAAAGAAGGTTGGTCTAACATAGATGAAAGAATTCTGGCCGATAAACTAAAACAATTCCATAGACTTAAAGAAGAACTAAAAGACCACATTTAATCTATCAAAGTAAGACAATCCTAAATTAAAGCTTACGCCCTAAGGTGTGTTTACTAGAGGTGTGTATTAAAAGGACAATGGTGAACCTGCATTGGTGGCGTTTGATTTTATCTTATCATAGTAGGAATATAAGAGCCGCAATAATTGTGGCTCTTTTTATGGATACTCAATATTACTTGCATCCTATTAATGTCATCATAATTCTGTAACTTAACCCTTATGAAAATTGCTCTCTCAACTATCATTCTGTCATGGCTCTTGATTGAAACTTGTTCTTCTCAGATAGCCAGTACAAAACATTTGGATTTAGGTGCAATAAAAAGAATCGAATTATTGGAGGTTTCGGGCGATATGAGTGGTGAAATTTTTGAGTATAGAATTGAGCGAAATAAGGGGGATAATTGGGTATCTAAGCGAACAGTTACCTATGCGAAGGGGGCTACTAAATATGAAACTTCGAAAGACCCATTCATTCGTAAAATACCAGCGAGTTATCTGAGCTCCTTGTTAAATTCCTTTACCAATCCAATTCTGACGAACAATATAGCAGAGTTCAAAATCAGTAAGGATACTTTAATTAGCTATTTGGATTCAATGCCTATTCCAATTTCAACAGATAGAAAGTTAGCCATCGTTAAAGACATCAACAATGAATTTCACTTACGACAGGCATTTGAAAATTCACTTATACCGAAATTCAGAGACCATCAAACCTTGTATCAAATTAAGTTAATAATGCTGCGAGGTGATACAATTGTCGCAAAAGCCCGTTCTTTTGGTTATCATTATGTTCCATGGAATATTGATGGCGTTAGAGTATATGATCCTAAAATCACAATGTTTTACAATTACCTATGTGGAAATGAACGATACGAACCTAGTCGCAGGCATTATTTTTATAAGTTTCTAACTACCGAGTTGCTTAGATCTCAGGGACGAATTCTTTATCCACAGAAACAGCGATGATTTATCCATTACCTTACTTAACATTGTCTAACCTATTCCTAATCCAAGCCCTCCCTCAAAAGGGTGCTTAAGTGCGGAATGGCTTGGTTTAGTCATACATCTTTGGGTAAACATCGATCAGTACTTTCCATTACCGAAACTGCGGACAATTCGTTCTATCATTAAGCCTGTAGGTTTTGAACCAAGCCAGACGCAGGAAATAAGGTATTTCGCATTTGTAATCGGTGCATTAAGAATGCCAGATATTGCTCATTCATCTAGGATAGGCTTATCCTGGATTCACTCACTCTTACATATCTGTCATACATAAATGCTTTCCGAAAACTTCATTGCTCCATGCTGACTTCCCGAACATTCAAAATCTGCACTCGCTTTGCTCAATTGATTTCAACTGTTACAGTCAGCGTTTTTATATGCTCACCTACGCGTCGGTGAAAACTTCGCTTCGCTCGTGCCTTCGACATAGCACGAATCGCACTGCGTGCTTCTTTTCGTACATTTTCACCTCAATTCGCTTGGTTAGGTGAGCTACTTTTGACTCTCGCTTCCTTCCTAAGAAAGGTCATTGGCTTGCGACTAGGCACTTAAGCCGAATTGCTAAATAATTATTATCTTGTAACATGAAGATAAAGCCGACCATTGCACTAATTTTGCTGACTACTTCGTTACTTACACAAGGCTGTGATTATTCCGAAGATGTCGCTCAGGAAATTAAAGACACTACTTTTCTAGATTCAAGAGGTAAAGAATATAAGTTTTTAGGACAGATTCCTGACAGCCTTCGTACAGAACAGCAAAATGTAACGATAAAAAAACTACTGCAAGTACATCGGGAGTATTTTAAAGTGGAAAATAACAGATTTGTCCTGAAGCTTTCAAAACAGGAGTTTTTCACAAAAGGACTTTCTGATTATGACTACAACGTTACGTTGCAAGAAATTGACGGTAATAATAAGTATGTCGACGAATATGGACTTGATGCTGATTCATTGAATCAAGAGATGATAAAAACAATAGACAGTAGCTTAAAACGCCCGAACATTGCTTTTCCGAATAATGCGAAATAATTAGTGATACCAAGTCTTTTGGCAAGCCTTAGCAAGCAGCCATCCTACGGATTCTATCTGCTTACATTTTAATAGAAATTCGCAAGGTATGGTGAGCTATAGAAGTATTTATTACAATGATTATGCTGTATAATACTTAGATTGCATGTTCATGTTAACCTACAAAACCATTACAATATGAGAATGATCTTAACAATACTGTTTATTACGGTATTTTCAATTTCAAGTTTTTCACAGACAGTGGAAAGCACTAACACCACTTCTCAAGCAAAAGAAAAAGTTCATTCTTATGCATATATCTTGATTAAAGGGAAGGTATTCTCTAAGAAGCTAAAGGTGTCAGTTGACTTTGGGGACACCCCAGAACAATTGAAGGCTGGTGAGGAATATTCTCAAAAGCTAACTGATAAGAAGTCATACGCTGCTATTTTAAATTACATGGTTGAGAACCAATTCGAACTTGTGTCTACATTAGATTATACTAATACTGATGGAGGGTCGGGCGGAACCTCCGGTATTGTATTCATTATGAGAAGGAAATAATATCAACCACACCATCTATTTATTTCGTCGTTTTTTTACATAAAAATTAAACATTTATCTAAATATCAGCGTTTTTGATGTCAGAAAAAGTTAGGACAGTAAATTTGAAGGGGTTAGATACTACTAAATCACTGTCCTTTTTTTATCTCATCCTTTACAAAAATATCAATACAACTTTTTTAGCACTCAGCTAGTCTTGACCAGCCTGGCTTCGATTCGTAATGTGATTCTCTGAGAACATTAGTGTTTATTTGTATATTACAGGGTCTAAATTGCTCAAAATGAAAAGAACACTAACAATAATTGCCGTGTTGATTCCAACACTGGCTTTCTCTCAAACTGCATCTTTTGACTCAGGAGGTCTCATACGAGGAGTAATTACATTTGCAGTGATGATTTTAATTTTTCTCCTGTTAAGGGAAGTTGTTATGTGGTATTGGAAGATTAATACGATAATTGACAACCAAGCCCAGCAAATCAGAACTCAGCAGGAGACAAACAATTTGCTGAGTGAACAAATCACATTGATGAAAGGGCATTACAAGGCTAACCATACTGAAGATGGAACCACCGATACTATCAATCTAAGCAAATCCGAGGATTAATAACATGAATACGGTATCTGGTGCCTTAATTGGTGAAGTGCTCGGCTTTATTTCAGCATTCGGATTAATAAGAACAAATGCTAAGAAAAGTCAATGGGGAATGCTGTTACCTATTATTGCACCTATAACAACAATAATCGGTGCTGTATCGGGTGGTAAAATCGGACAACATCGAATTACTAACCAATGATAATGACCAGAGAGACATTTATAAAAGCCCTTCAAATCAATTTAGAACCGTATATTGACATCATTACCGAGAAAAAAGAAAGTATTGGGACATCCTACGTTGTTAAGATTGATGATAGAAAACATAACAGTGGGGTTACACCAATCGAAGAGACGGAATATTTTTCAACTTCATATGAAATCCAACTTAAAGTAGGTGTCGATAAGCAGGAGTTTATGCAATCTGTGATAGTATACGCAAAAGAAAAAGTTACCGAAGATATATTTGATATTTGGGTGAATGCTTATGGTGATGATATTGATATGAAAGCATCCCTTATTACTATCAACGATGATTTTGACGATAGTGAATATCGGGACATATAGTAGAATTTGATGAGCTTAATCATTGCCTAAATCCATAACGAATAATCTAATTTACATTTAGCTAGCTTATTAGCCTGGCTTCACTTGCAAAGTCGTTATTTCGAGTGCAACTCTTGATGTAAGTTTATTTCTCCTTACCTAGATTTTTTCTCGCTCAGAGTGGTGATCTCAACTACACAAACCTCGGCTCTAGTTAGGTAAGGAATACTTAAAGGCTGAACTACATTGATTCTCGACACATAATTCTCATCAATCATTTGTTGGTCGTCCTTAACTAGTTTGCCATCTAATAAATATAGTATTGACGAATCTTGTCCGCTTACATACTTCTCTTTTAACTGTTTTACAGTTATAAAAGAATACTTTCGGGATGGTGACATCTTTATGAATACTTTGCTTGATCCATTCCCCTTATCAATATTTATTGAAATGATGTCCTTAGGATTAATCGCACCTATTAAATTTCCTTTAACCAGCACGCTATCAATATAGTATTCCGGGTGATTATCTATAATTTGTTCATTATTATCTGACGTGTAAGTAACCTTGACGTTACTGCTTACAACCTGCCCTTGAAGTTCGACTGAATAGAGAATTAAAGAGCAAAGTCCAACAAATAGTAATTTTTGATTCATGATCTTAAGTGTTTAGGATACTGTAAGTTAAACAATTATAGCGACAAAATCCATATTGATATATTAATTATCACACGAAGTTAAGCTTGTCCCCTCAACAAGTGTCAAGAAATTCCCCCTTAAACGCTCATTACAACGCACCACCCATTTAATGCGTTGCTTCTTGCACATAGATTGAGTTGAAAGCTTGGTTGGGTTCTATAATTAATTTAATCATTATGGAACAAAACTTAAACAAAGTGGCTGAGATCGAACTGACCTACAAGCCAAATTACAGAATTACTGACAGACCAAAAATAAGCAGTTCTAAAGAGACTTATCAACTTTTGATGAACTACTGGGAGGTTGGGAGATTGGAGTTTTTAGAAGAGTTTAAAATCATCCTGCTAAATCGAAGGAATCGTACTCTTGGAATAATTAATCTTTCGATGGGTGGATTTGCAGGAGTTGTCGTGGATTCTAAAGTGATATTTGCTGCTGCATTGACTGCCTGTGCTTCAGGAATTGTGCTAGCACATAACCATCCGAGTGGGGAGGTTGAGCCGAGCCATCAAGATATAGAGCTTACTAAAAGATTGGTTGCAGGTGGTAAGATTTTAGATATTGCTGTACTTGATCATTTGATAATAAGTAATGATAGGTATTATAGTTTTTCTGATGTTGGATTGCTGTAAATCTCCAACATTATACAATGAGATGATTCATTGATAAGTGGCTACATTATATTACATTTGAATAAACAAGATTATTAACAACGCAGCTTTTGTTAATAAATACGCCTTTGCTGCACTTTAAACAAAGATAACAATGATAATTGCAGGTTACAAACAGCCGACAAAACAGCCGACAAAATGAGTGAAATATGTGGATTTTAGGGTAAATTAAGGATGAAAAGAGATGCTAGACCGAAATGCAAAACGGTTCAAAAACTAGCCTCACCATCCCAAAAGGTCCTGCCATCTTCATTAAATTTATCCCAGCTATATTTAAAAGGTTCAGACTTTACTAACCAATGCTTCATTTTATCGTTTCTTATTTTGATGTCAAAGCTAATAAAACCTGAACACAATTGCTATCCACCAAACTTATTGACTCTGAATATAAACGACATCATAAAATACCTTCCAAGGCGATTGACCCTCCTGTCCACAATCACATTGTCAAACACATCCCTGGTCACACCTGAGTTCTGGTCAAACAAATCAAAACCGTCCAGTCTTAATGTCCCCATACCTCGTTTTAAGAATTTGTATTCCATAAATAACCTTAAAATAGCAGGATTATTTACAAATGAATTGTCAAATCCGGTATTGACTACCTTAGTAAAATCATAACCGAGCGTGAGGTCCTCAAAAAAGTAATTTCTACCATTGATGCCATACTCAAACCGATTTGTGAGCCTGTCATCCAGACCGTCCTGAGAATATTGAACCTTGTTTTGCGCATAGGAGGTTTCAATTTCCAGATTAACTATATCCTCGAGGTCCAGTCTAAGCTCTACCTCTTGTCGCCAGCCAGCGATGTTCGCCGTATTTCGCTCATTATTGATAAATGTTACTTCGTTATTTAACCGGCCTTCACCCTGAAGTTCCAGGGTAAACTTCCGGTCAAAGAAAGGTCTTGCCACACTGTATTTACCAAACGCAGCACGAAAGCCATCTGTATTCGTATAACTCGTCACCTGGTTTACGGTATTTGGTATCAAAACCTTAGTGGTAACAATCTTATTTTCCGTCTGGTTATATGAGGCCTCAAGGGTCAGCATCTGCCCTTTGTCCCAATCGCTTCTTTTATACTGGGCATTAACACTGTGGATAAACTCTGGATTCAAATCCGGATTACCTGTCACCACGTTTTGCAAATTGGAGTTATCAGAAATAGGCTGCAACTGGAAAAAGTTGGGCTGATTATTTCTGCCCCAATAGTTTACATCAAATTGCTCCTGTTTGGTAAACTTGTATACGAACCTTGCAGAGGGGATAACGTTGAAGTTTTTTTGCTCTGTACTGATGTCCTTGCTCACATTCTGCCCCTTTAACACGGTGGGTTGTGCATTTATACCCAGCGTGTAATTATATTTTTCATCAATGAACCGGTAATTCAAACCCAGTTTATTCGTAATAAACTGGTAATTGAAATTATTGCTCAGATCAGGATTGAACACTTCCGTCCCGCCTATAACATCACGGGTATCTTTGTTATTGGTAGTTGCTGACCTGCTCCAGTTATAATTGACTTCCAAAAAAGTCTTTGCCCAAATAGGCTCCATATATGAACCGCCGGCATTGGTACTGAAATTATTATTGTTCTGGTCTGCAAGCTGATTCTGGAATCTTACAGAATCCAGACCTCCTTCAGTAATCACATAATCGTTAGATACATCTCTTAAATTTTCTCCCTCTGAATAATTAACACTACCCCAGAAATTAAAATTCCTACCCTTTTTGGCTAGCTTATGGTTAAAGAACACACTGGTGCGGGCATTCAAATTCCGGTCGTTGTTAATGTTATTGCTGATCCTGTTGGTGACTAGGTCCTGCTGCACAATATTGGAAACACCACCATATAAACCTTCGTTCGTGCTGTAGGAGAAGTTTGGAGAGATCTTCAGAAAGTTCATGCTATCGGGCTTCAGCTCAAGGTTTCCCCAAAAATCATGGCCAAAACGGGTACTCTGATTGTCGTTCCTTGAATCTTCAAATCTTGTAAATTCCTGCAGGAAGTTTTGAGTATAAGCACTGCTGACCGTATTGTTTTTGGTATTGTTAAAGTTGTATCCTCCGTCTGCAGACACTTTCGGATTCCATTCATTCTTATAGTTGACACTTCCCGCATTCCTGGTGGTGATCCCGTCTCCTCCCCCGCCCCTGAGGTTGGCATTGTTTACCGTTCCGTCAAATGACACCATACGTTCACCTTTCATACTGTTGGCGCGTACACTTGTATTGTACCGTTCCGAATTTCCCAGCCCCCCTGAAGCCCGTGCAAAATAGCCTTTCTTTTTGTCCGGCTGAATGGTGAGGTTGAGCACCTTCTCAGGTTCTCCCGTTTTTATCCCTGTCAGCTTTGCCTGTTCTCCATAATCATCAATTATCTGGAGATTTTGGATGATGTCTGCCGGAAGGTTTTTTATTGCAGTTGCGACATCCGTACCGAAAAAATCCTTTCCATTTACCCTTATTTTAGTCACCGGCTTACCTTGATTGGTGACATTGCCATCTTTATCTACCTTTATACCGGGTAACTTTTTCAATATCTCATCTACAGCATCTCCTTCCCTAACGGGAAAAGATGCAGCGTTGAAACTGACAGTATCTTCCATCACCCTAACCGGTGGAACACCGGATATGGTAACCTGGTCTAATGTATTGGCAATCAATTTTAGTTTGATATCTGGAGCGGTGAACGTTGTTCCCTCTGTGATGTTGTACTGCTTTATAAATGCCTGAAAACCTACGAACGCTGCTGATAGCGTAAATTGACGCGATTTCACCTTATTAAAATTGAAAGCCCCATCTGCACTGGCCGACATCGCGAGGCTGTCTGTTGTCCAGCTTATTCTGACGACCGCACCTGGCAAGGGCAGGCCTGCTGTGTCAAGTACTTTCCCCTTTACTACATAGTTTTGCGCTTTGCTGGAAAACGCAATACCCGTAAGCAACAGTATTACAAGAATTGGTTTGAATAAAAGATTCATTGAGTTTTTTGTGTGTGCAGGTAAAAATACAACATGCTTATAGAAAGAATTTTAGCGTAATTAATATGTTACAATAGACACCAAAAGTATTCATAAAAAAAGGCAGCCCATTGGACTGCCTTCTTATCTATAAAGCAATATTGATTAGTCTTTATTGGACAATGCTTTCTCTATCCGGTCAGACAAATCTTCCAGATGATATTTAGTCATACTTGTAGTAGATGGAGCAGCAGATTTCATCATCCCAGAAATCTCACGCAATTGTGCTTTCACAAAGGATGAAACATCAGTCTGACTGGCTGATGGCCCCGACGACCTGCCCATCATACCTCCCGGAGCTGCCGGTGGTGCCGGCTTCACAATGGAGATCAGTACATCCACATATGTCTTCTGCAAGTTACGGCGATAAATGTCAATCTCAGAGTTAGATTTCAATTCTGTCAATATACCAGAATTTAAATCTGCAAACAGGTCCGTTAGCTTATAGGCATCCTTTCCATCTGTAACCTCTGCATTGATCAGTTTATTCATTGTACTGGTAGTCAGTAATCTGGCCAGTGCAGAAATCTGCACGCGATTGATCACATCGGTAGGGTTCTGCCCGATATTGTCCAGGATTTTTTGATCTACCAGCCAGGTCGGTGTGGTAAATACATTCTTATTGAAGAAGTCCATCGCCTCCTTTTGAATCGCATAAGGAGTACGTGAGTACACATTCGCTTTTTCTTCTACAGTCCTTGGAGTAGTATAAACACCACCTACATTTTTAGCCACATGGCCTATGTATCTGCTAAACTGCCCAAGCATTTCTGAATATAGCGTCGAAAGATCTTCATATCCCTCATTCTCATTTTTCGCCCATTCAGGCATTTTAACAATGATGCGCTTCAGGTTTTTGATGCCGTACTCGCTTGCTTTCATCGCATTATCTCCCAGGTCCTCACTTTGGTTGCGTGGATCGTTAGGATCCATTTCTGTTCCAAATACCAGGCGGTTATCAGCTGAAAGCCGTTTGATAATGGTCTTGTTGGAATACGCTTCCTCTTCCTCAGGGGTCTTAAACTGAGGCATCCATTTATAGCCCCATTCTATCGCCCATTTATCATAGTCACCAATACGCGGAAAAATTCCTTTCTCTGTGATATTGTCTTCAGGTTGTGCTACATAGTTAAACCTCGCATAGTCCATAATAGATGGTGTATGTCCGTTCGCTTCCACCCATTTCTTGTCGCGGAGTTTCTCAACCGGCACAGTAGCTGAAGAACCAAAATTATGGCGCAGGCCCAGGGTATGGCCCACCTCATGTGAAGATACGAAGCGGATCAGTTCACCCATCAGCTTGTCATCAAATTTGGTTTTACGTGCAGCAGGATCTATTGCAGAAGCCTGGATAAAATACCAGTTCCTAAGCAATAGCATAATATTGTGGTACCAGTTAATATGCGTTTCCAGGATCTCGCCAGTACGCGGGTCATGAACATGCGGACCGCTTGCGTTTGGTATATCAGAAGGTTTATAGACAATTGCATTATGCCGCGCGTCGTCAATACTCCAGTTAGGATCTTTGGGAGCTTCCTTAGCTACAATAGCATTCTTAAAACCCGCTTTTTCAAAAGCAGCCTGCCAGTCGTTCACACCTGCAATCAGGTAAGGTACCCATTTCTTCGGTGTAGCCGGATCTATATAAAACACGATAGGCTTGGCAGGTTCTACCAATTCACCTTTCTTGTATTTTTCCACATCTTCCGGTTTCGGCTCCAGTCGCCAGCGGGTAATGATAGATTGGCGCTTAACTCCCTGAGGGTTTGCATCGAAGTCAACATAACCGGTAGCAAAATAACCTACCCTGGGATCAAAGTTGCGGGGCTTCATTTGATTTGATGGCAATAGTACCATAGAGCTATTCAGCTCATAAGTGGCTGGCGTAGCCCCTCCAGGTGGCGCCATCATACCTGGCAGCGCAGGTGCAGATTTAGTGAAGGTCTTCAAAGTACGTATCTCGATGTTCATTGGATAAGACTTGATTTCCTTAATGTAACTTCTGTCAGCCATAATACCGCCTAATGAAAGGCCTCTTTTAGCACCTGCTGAGAAGAAGAAAATATCATTATCACCATTCATATAGTCTGTAACGTCGATCACAACCCCGCCTTTTTTAGTGACAGAATCCTTGGCAAAGGCCTTGATGTCAAACGCAGCTACGAGGGGCTGAATGTTAGAGTTCAGCAATGTCCTGGACATGCCCTGCTCCGTTGTATCACGGGAGCGTTCATCAAAAGAAATGCTCTTTAAGAACAACTTATTGCCAGGTCCTTTTTCAAAAGAAATCACATTATCTCCTATATGGTCACCACCATATCCCATCATGGAAGCACGGTTTCCCGCCGCAGCTTTACTGATTCTGTTGACAAGCAAAATTTCGCGGTTTAGCAAACTATCCGGAATCTCAAAGAAATAGCGGTCGTCTATGTTGTGCACCCAAAAGAGGCCTTTATCAGTCTTGGCTTTAGCCGTAATTACATCTTTGTAAGGTTTAGGGCCTGGTTTTGCAGGAGCTGCTGGAGGCACTGCCGGCCCCTTTTTGGTAGTATCGGCCTTGGCCGATGGCGTGCTAGGTTTTGTAGTAGGCTTTGTCTGGGCATCCGCATAAGATGCCACAGCAATACCTAACATGGTCAATAAAACTGTTTTTTTCATTAAACGTAATAATAAGTTTAGTTTACTATGATTGATTTGATCATTAGCTTTCGGCAAAGTTACGCCAGCTATCAGAAAAACACGCTGTTACACTATAACTTTACAGTTACATTAGTGAATCATTTTGAAGAGCAATTCTTTAAGCAATTCTCCATCCGTGGTATTTCCTGTACTGTCCACTCCTTTGCTCTTTAAATCATATTCCCTCAGCAAGCTTACGATATCGAAGGTTTTACCCAGTGAATAGCTGCGCGCTGCAGTCTCAAAGTCTTTCACAAAGTATGGGTTTACGCCCAGTTCCTTTGCCGCATCAGCCTTATTCTGCAGGTAATGGTATTTCAGGATCTTGGTAAAATAGGCACTCAGATTGGCCATTACCATCACCATAGGATTCGCCTTTGGATTATCTGCAAAGTAATTGATGATCTGGTTGCACTTCAAAACATTCTTTACAGCCAGGGCTTTCTGCAGTTCAAAAACATTGTATTCCTTACTGATCCCTATGTTTTTCTGGATCAGGTCAGTATCTATGGTAGTTTCTTTACCAATATTTAAGAATAGCTTCTCCACCTCGTTGGCTATCTTCGAAAGGTCAGTACCCAGATATTCCGCCATCAGGGCCGATGCCTGAGGCGCTATCTTATATCCCTTCTCTCTCACCAGCTCTTCTATCCAGCCAGCCAGCTTATAGTCGCGCACCAGTTCAGACTGAAATACCAGTCCATTCTTATCGATCGCTTTATAGATCTTTTTACGCTTGTCAAAATTGGCGTATTTATAGCCCAGCACCAAGATTGTACTTGGCATCGGCTTCTCAAAGTAATTGAGTACAAATTCGGCACTTTTGCTATTTCCTTCCGTCTCCTTCGCCCACTTCAGGTCCTGTGCTTCTTTTACTATGATCAACTGATAATCAGACATCATAGGGTAGCGCTTAGCCGCATTCATGATCATTGACATATCCGTATCCTTCCCGTAAAGCACCGTCTGGTTAAAACCCTTTTCCATTTCATTCAGTACGTGGGCCTCCATATAATGGATCACCTGATCTATGTAATAGGGTTCTTCTCCGTGCAACAGGTATACGGGCTTAAACTTTCTGGCTTTAATGTCTTTTATGATATCTGCGGCAGTCATATGATTGCCAAACTTAGATAAAAATTTTGTTTACTTTTACACAAATGTCATTTACCCCAACCGCCCTTAATCTGCCTCAGTATCCTTTCAAAATCACATTAAAGGATTCCAGGCATTTTATATTCGATGAGGTACGTAAAAAACACCTGGTGCTTACTCCTGAAGAATGGGTGAGGCAGCATTTCATACAATACCTCATTCTCGAAAAAAAGTTTCCAAGATCGCTTATCCAGATAGAAGGTGGCTTGAACCTCAATCAGCTTCAGAAAAGAACCGACATTGTCATCTTCAACAACCTGGGCCAGCGCATTATGGTCATAGAATGTAAAGCACCGGCAGTGAGGATTAACCAGGGGGTATTCGATCAGGCAGCACGGTACAATTCCGTGCACAAAACCAAATGGCTGGTAGTCACCAATGGGTTAAAACACTGTTATGCACAAATAGACCACACCAAAGAAAGCTTCCTCTTTATTGAGGAATTACCTTTTTACGCAGATTTATAATCCAATACTTACCTGATACGACAATGAAAAGATCAGTCCTCTTTCTACTGCTAACCTGCCTGCTGCTCAGTGCCAGCGCACAAATACCCGACAAAAGCTGGTGGACTTTCAGCTACCCTGCTAATAGGGCCCCCGACAGCGGGCTTCTCAGTCTGCGGTATTTAAATGAACCCCTTGCAGGCAAAAATGGTTTTATCCGTTTGAGCAAAGACGGTAATTCCTTTGTAAACGGCAAAGGTCTGGAAATTCGCTTTTGGGCCAGTAATGGTGGCAGTCTTGCCAGCGAATTTACGGACAAACAGCTGGACACACTCGCAAGGTTCCTGGCCAGTAAAGGCGTAAACCTGGTCCGTTACCATGGCGCTATCAATCCGAGAGGCAAAAATACCGGGATCAACGATGCCGACACTAAAGAAATCACTAATATCTGGCGCTGTGTAGCCGCCATGAAAAAACATGGAATTTACACCGTCATCTCACCTTTCTGGCCTCACAACGGACATATGGGCGGATGGGTCCCTGAAGAATGGGGAATTGAAGGATATTCCGGCAAGGACGATCTATGGGCAGTAATGTATTTCAACGACAAACTTAGGCAGGGTTATAAATCATGGGTCAAACAACTCTACACCACACCCAATCCGTATACCGGGGTTGCCTTAAAAGACGAACCTGCCGTGGCCATCATACAGATTGAGAATGAAGATGCGGTATTTTTCTGGACCATGGGTTCTATAAAACCTGCACTGGCAAAAATGGCCGGTCAGCAATTTTCAGAATGGCTGAAAGCCAAATATGGAAGCTTGGCCGCAGTAAAACAGCGCTGGGGAACGGCTAGTCATAAAGACGATGATTTCGCCTCAGGGATAATTGGTTTAAACCATATTTATGAACTGACCATCCCCGCCTCGCCCGGAGTATCAGAAAGACTAAAAGACCAAACCGAATTCTACGCACATATACAGCGCACATTTTATGATGACATGGCAAAATACTACCGTGAAGAACTAGGTTGCAAGCAAATCATCAATGGCAATAACTGGCGGACAGCCTCCCAAAGCCGCTTGCTCGATCTCGAGCGCTGGACAAATAGCGGCGTGGACGTAATTGCGGCCAACAAATATTTTGATCCGCAGCACAAAGGTCCAAATGATGGATGGCGGATAGAACCAGGTGACCATTATGGTGCTCCCTCCGCGCTTAAAAACCCGGCGGACCTCCCATCCAACCTTAAACATGTGACCGGCCGGCCTATGATGATCACGGAAAGTGCCTGGAACCTGCCAAATAAATATCAGACCGAAGGGCCATTACTCATGGCGGCATACGGAGGCCTAACAGGCCTGGATGCCTTTTTTTGGTTCTGTCCTACTGCCACTACCTTTGCTACCCAGCTGCATTTTACATGGACAAAGATCAACGGTCAACACCCCATGAACCGATGGAGTACTTCTACTCCGGGTGAAACAGGCATGTTTCCTGCTAATGCGCTCATTCACAGGTTGGGCTATGTAAAAGAAGGCAAAGCAGTAGCGGAACAGCGCAGCATGAACAGCATGCTCGACAGAGAGGTCCCTTCGATCTTCGAAGAGCAGTCCTTCGATCCAAACCGGGATTTTATTATCGGAAACAAAAATAATGAAGGCAAAAGTACCTTATCACCCCTTACCTTCCTAACCGGCAATGTATCTACCACGTACGGAAGCGATAAAGACACGGTGGCGATTTATGCAGACCAGTCAAAATTAATAGATACGGAAAGAAGCCTGATTGCTTCCGTTACCGCTCAACATCGCCTGGATTATAAAAATGGCATCTTCATACTCAACACGCCAAAGGCAAAAGCAGTCGCAGGCTTTCTAAATACCCAGAAGGTGTTTGAGTTAGGCGAAGTAATCATTTCGTCAGACAACGAATATGCTACTATCGAACTAGTTAGTATGGATGATAAAAACATTAGTCAGTCGAAGAAGATGCTCCTGCAGGTAGGTACAATATTTAGGCCAACCAACTGGAATGAAGAGCCCTCTGCTTATAGTCACAACAACAAAGAGGTCAAAGGATTTAAGATCACCAATACTGGAATACTACCCTGGTTGGGAATGCCCGCACAGGGAAGCGTAAAGATTAAAAACAAACATATTGACAAAGCGATCCAATTAGATGCCGCAGGATACAGGGTTAAAGACCTCAACCTAAAAGTAACTGGTGACACTGTCGAATTAATCCTGCCTGCCGACGCCTATTATATTCTACTGGAATAAACTAATCAGACCCTGAACTATGTTTTTTAGTGAGCTAGCCGCAGGCGATAAGTCTCCACTTCTTTTAGTGCTTCCAAAATTCCCGTACGCTGACGCTGCAGCAGTTCTATATGGTCTGCGTGGGTAGAATAATCTTCAAGAGCCTTATCGTATTTCTCAATTGCAGCTTTTTCACCAGTCTCAATAGCAGCCAATATCGCTGCATCTTCCTTGCTGCTCATGGCCTGCTTAATATCTATCCAGGTTCTGTGAAGCACACCAAGAATGCCACCTTCTTCATTATTTGAATCACCACCGTGCAAGGCCAGATGTTCTTTTAGTTCCATCGCATAACCTGCGCGCTGCGCTGAATATTTTAAGAACAGCCCTTTTAGTTCTATACTATCCGTAGCTTCAGAAGCAGATTCATACCCTTCTTTACCGTCGTTTACAATATTAATCAATCCTTTCAGGTCGCTGATTATTTCATTATTATTTTCCATGATATAAGTTTTTAAATACCTATAACCTTTGTCGACGGCAATTGGTTTGCCTTTTTACGAAGATTCGTAATTCAGGCCCAATTTCATTATCTTTCCAAAAAAACAATGAAAAAATCAACGCTCTTCGAACTCGCCATTAAAATAACCGGTCTTGTTGCCCTTTGGCATGCCGTTATGGCATCTCCTACTTTATTTGCGGGGTTTACCATATTCGCTTCTGCATTGTCCAACTTCGGTACACAGGGCGGCTTCATGGCCATCCTTGGTATCTCCATGTTCCTAAACATAGCAGTGGCCGGATTTTTCGCTTACCTCTGTCTGATGAAAACGGGTATGCTGCTCAGGCTTTTTAAGTTCGACAACGAGGAGGAGCTTGATTTAAAAACAGAAAAAAAGGTATTCTTTGAGATAGCCGTATTCCTTGCCGCCATAATGCTTCTTATAAGCGGACTCACGAACCTGGTCAGCTACGATTATAAGACAGATTATAAAACAGAAACTATCAATCAGATGACTAACAATCAAATATCTACCAATACCTATTCCTACTTTCAAACGGGGCAGTTGCTTCTACCTGGCTGCTCAAAAGATACGGATACCATGATCTGGATCAGGCATCCGTTGATAAAAACTGACCCGAAGAATTTCCTAGCTGAACTCAGGTTCGGCATAGAACTTCGCCAGATTGATACATAAAAAGCCGTGGCTACTGAGCACCAATGCTATCTGATCTGCTTTATCAGCACCAGACTCTACCCTGAGAATTCTGTCACAGTCATCAATATCCACTGTCCAGCGCATGTCAGCTGCCAGCGCATTTAAAAACGGTGTTACCCTGCGCAGATCGTGTTTTGAACCAATACTTGTTTTAAAAATTAATACCATATCTCAAAGCTTATTAAATAGGTTTACTTTCCTTCCTCTTTTTCATCCCTGCACCAATTACCAAAGCGGCCAAACTTATGCTCGCCCATACGTTCCTTGAAACGCTCCAGTTCCTCCGGACTCATGCTCTTCATCTTCTCGGCCAGCTGGCGCTTCCTAAACGCACCTCTCCCACCAGGACCGCCCATTCCGCCAAATCCAAAAAGCAGTTTACACAACACAATGATACCCGCCGACTGCCAAAAGGTGATCGTCGCTACATGGATCACATCGGGCAATATATTATTCCACAACAGCATCACCACATAGGTGAACAATGCCATCATTGAAAACACCATCAAGGGAATGAAGACGTACTTGCCCTTACCCATTCTTTCAATAAAATTATTTCTTCTCATCTTTTTGACTATTAATCTGTTAATTCCTCGTACAATTGCCTCAGTCGCTTCCTAAGGTGCAATACCGCATAGCGCTTTCGCGTTACCAGCGTCTGCGCATTTACCCCCGTTCGTTCAGCTATTTCCTTAAAGGGGATATCTTCGAGCTCCTGCCATACAAATACCTGCCGCTGCTCCTCCGGAAGCTCCTCCAGTGCCGCAAACAGCTGCTCCCAAAACAGGTTGCGCAAATATTCCGTCTCTGGAGTAGCCTGATCCGGAAACAGGATCGAAGTGTAATCCTGCTCGCCTTCTTCATCCTCGCCAAACATATCATCCAGCAAACTTTCTGTCCGCTTGCGGTATTTGTCTGTGATCTTATTACGGGCCACTTTGTACAGCCATGCGCCCGTTTGCTCTATCGGGGCAGTATTGACCAGCGCGCTCAGGCTATACCAGATATCCTGCAGAATATCCTGTGCATCAGCATCGCTGGACACCTTTCCCCTGATAAAGGACAGCAGACCTTTCCCATAATCCTGAATGGTTCTTGTCAAATAACTGTTCTTTTCTTCGGGCATCAGCGCTTATAAGTATGGTACTTAATAGTATAGACGGGCCAAGTCCAAAAACATTTCAAAAAAATGAAGAAATAATAATATGGTGGCTTGTCCTAATCCGAAATAGATTTTGCTTTTTAAAAAATCCTCAGCAGATACTGGAATCACATCATTTTTTATATATTTGCTCTCAATTTAGATTTAATATAAATAAATATATTATTGTTATGAAGAAGATCTTTCTGGCAGCCTTATTATTATCTGCATTCTGCGGACAAGCGCAAAACAACACGTTGATGAATCCAGAGTTTTGGAAGTCCAAACCTAACGTCGATCAGGTAAAAGCTGAGATAGCTAAGGGGAATAGCCCTTCAAAACCCGATGCCGCTTCATGGGACCCGACAGCAAGAGCTATTCTTAACGATGCACCCTTAGAAACGATTAAATTCATGGTGGAACAGGAAGGTAACGGCGTAAAGAAAAAAACACACCATAGTGCCTCTTACCTGCATTGGGCAGCATCAAGGGGAAATACAGAACTGGTAACGTATTTAATCCAAAAAGGTTCTGATGTACATTTGACCGATAGCCATGGTGCCGCCGTAATTTCCAATGCAGCCGCTAACGGAAACCAGGAAAAAGGAGTTTACGAAGCGTTGTTTAGCGCAGGGGTAGATCCTAAAAAAAGATACGAGGATGGTGCCACTCTATTGATGCAGGCAATATCCCGGGACAATGAATTAAAGTTGTCAGATTATCTCGTGTCCAAAGGTCTGTCCTTCAATGATAAGGATGAGTATGGCAGTACTGCGGTAGATTATGCAGTAAAGCTTGGCAACAAGGAATTGGTGGAAAAATTGATAGCTAAAGGCATCAAGCCTACCAGCAGGGCGCTTTTCTTTGCAACACAGGGTTCCAGAACATCTCAAAACGGAATCGAAACGTATAAGTACTTAGTGGAACAATTAAAGTTAGATCCGAAAGCCGTTAACCCCAAAGATGGTGCTACTATTTTACATACTTTGGTGCGCCGCCCAAATACGGAACTCATTAATTATTTTCTGAGTAAAGGAGTAGATGTTGCTAAGGCCGATAATGAAGGAAATACGGTGTTGATGGCTGCAGCCGCCGGAAGGGATGTCAAGCTTGTGGAGTTGCTATTGTCGAAAGTAAAGAATGTAAACGCTGTAAATGAAAAAGGAGAATCTGCCCTTACGCAGGCAATTGCAACAGGATCATCAGAAGTAGCGTCATTATTGATAAAAAATGGTGCAGACGTTAAAATCCTGAATAAGGATGGCAATAACCTGGCTTATTATTGGTTTAACACTTATAGAGAAGCTGCACCGGGAGCAATGGGCAGCCCACAAGGTGGTGGTCCGCAAGGGGCGGGCGCGCAACGCCCTCAAGGTGATGAGTTTGGAAGTAAATTAACTGTCCTAAAAAGCAGCGGACTTGATGTAGCGGCTCCTCAAAAAAATGGAAGTACGCTATTTCATCTGGCAGTAGCTAAAGAAAGTCTGAAATTGGTAAACAAGGCAAAAGAGCTTGGCGCTAATATTGACGCCCAGGATGGTGAAGGTGCCACTGCACTGCATAAAGCTGCCCTGATTGCCAAAAACGATACCTTGTTGAAATCACTAATTGAATTAGGTGCAAAAAAAGACCTTAAAACCGAATTCGACGAAACAGCTTATGACCTTGCAAAGGAAAACGAGTTCCTTTCAAAAAACAATATTCCTGTTGATTTTCTAAAATAAATAGCATGAAACCTTCTTTAAAATACTTATTGGCGATACTTTTTTGTGCGTTCTTTACAACAGGTTTATCTGCGCAGTCTTCAAAATACAAATGCATGATTCAAATGACGAGCTACGAGGGCGAAGCTGCTTATGTAATCATATCGCTAATAAATCCCAGCGGCGCCTACGAAAAAACACTTTCTGTATTAGGCACAGACAAACAATGGTACAACACGCTTAAAGACTGGTATAAATTCCAGACTAAAACAAAAGAAAAGTTAAGCGCCGTTACCGGGGCTTCTGTTGGGGGTGGCGATCGTGCTATGCGGACCATAGAAATAGAAGATGCTAAATTAAACAAGGGGTATAAGCTGCGCTTTGAATCGGCCGTTGAAGAGCAAAAATACCATGTCATCGATGTCGAGATCCCATTAACTACTGAGGCCATTACTGAACGTGCCAATGGCAAGGGTTATATCCGCCTGGTCAAATTAAATAAAGTTCAGTAAGCAGGATGACGTTATCCGTTTGGAGGTATGCGCATTTAGCCTTAGCTATTGTATCGTCCTTGTTTTTACTGATTCTTTCCGTTACCGGAGTGATCCTGGCAATCGATGCCATAAATGAAAAAGCCCCTGCATACAGGGCAGAAAATTTCAATTCCTTAAACCTTGCACAGGTGATCCCTCAATTGTGCAAGGTTTATCCGGAAATCACAGAGATTACGGTCGACCATAACCAGTTTGTAAGTATCGACGCCATCGATGGTGAAGGCAATAGCATCAAAGCCTATATTGACCCCAACAACGGGAAAGTATTGGGAGAAGTCAAACCCAAAAGCCAATTCATACAATGGAACATTGCCTTGCACCGCTCCCTGTTCTTAAAGGATATAGGTCGGGTCACCGTTGGCGTAGTCTCCTTTCTCCTCCTGCTGATCACCCTTAGCGGCATCGCGCTGATCATTAAACGTCAGCAGGGTATCAGACACTTTTTTGCAAAAATAAACCGCGACTTCTTTGCACAATACTTCCACGTGGTCAGCGGGCGCATATTGTTAATCCCCATATTCCTGATCGCCCTTACTGGCACCTACCTGTTTATGATCCGCATGGAGATCATCAAAAAGGCCGATGTGGAAATTAGCCATCCCCAGATAGCTGAAGGTATTGCTTCAAAAAACATGAAGGACTTTAAAATATTCCGGGAAACAACACTCTCTGAAGTAGAGAAAATTGAATTTCCTTTTATGGAAGATGATCCGGAAGAATTTTATGTATTAAAACTGAAGACCGGGGTATTATCTGCCAGTCAGCTCAACGGGGAGATCGTAAAAGAGACCAAATATCCATACGCTGCTCTTTTAGAAACACTCAGCCTCGATCTTCATACCGGAAGGACCAACATCATATGGGCCATTATATTAGGCATTGCTTCATTAAACATACTTTTCTTTATTTATACTGGATTTGTCATCACTTTTAAAAGGACAAAGACCAAAATCAGGAATAAATTCAAAGCGGAAAATTCGGAAATAATTATGCTTGTAGGTACTGAAAATGGCAGTACCTTATTCTTCGCCCACCAGATTCACAAGCAGTTGCTGGCCGATGGCAAACGTTCTTTTATCGCAATGATGAACCAGTACCAGCTTTACCCTAAAGCGCAACAGCTATTGGTGTTTACTTCCACCTACGGATTGGGGACTGCTCCGGCCAATGCCACACAATTTGAACAGCTGCTTCAAAAATTCCCTCAGCAACAAGACATTGCATTTTCAGTGCTTGGATTTGGTTCAAAAGCCTATCCGGACTACTGTGCTTATGCCGCCCTCATCGATGAGCTGCTTGCCGGTCAAAAATGGGCTGATCGTTTCCTTGATTTACATACTGTCAATGACAAATCAGTTGATGAATTCATTAAATGGATTCATCATTGGGCAGAAAAATCCCTGATTGCTTTAGCTACCGCCCCGGCAGTGTACAATTCTAAAGTAGCCGGATTAAAAAAATTCAAAGTGGTAGCCAAAACAAGTACCACTGAAGACAACCAAACTTTCAAAATACTGTTAAAACCTGCTTCAAATATCAGGTTTCAGTCAGGAGACCTCCTGGCCATTTATCCGGCCGGCGACAATAGGGAGCGCTTCTACTCTATTGGAAATAATGATGGAATGATCCAACTGATGGTAAAATTGCTTCCCAATGGTCTGGGCTCGGGTTTTATCCACCAATTGGAAATGAACAGTATCCTAAAAGCCCGCGTCATGAGTAATCCGAATTTTCACTTCCCTTCCAGTGTATCTGCTGTAGCAATGATTGCAAATGGTACAGGCATTGCCCCTTTCCTGGGAATGATCATGAGCAACAGTACACAGATGCCGATTCATCTGTATGCCGGTTTTAGGAACAGCAATTCGCTAACACAACAATATCAGCAGTTCGCTGCAGAAGAAATAGAAAAGAAGCAGCTTACGAAATTTGACATCGCCTTTTCCAGGGAACAGGAATCAAGGTATGTAATGGATTTAATCCGCAGAGATGCCGCACTCTTTATCGATCTCCTGGAAAACAATGGCGTGGTGATGATCTGCGGCTCCTTAAACATGCAAAAGGATGTGGAAAAAGTACTGGAAGAACTTTCCATTGCCAAAAACAATAAATCAATTAAATACTATAAAGAAAATAATCAGATCCTGACCGATTGCTATTAATGAACGCTTGTAAATACTACATAGCCCGGCTTACTTTGTTCCTGCTGAGTTTCCTTTGCCTCAGTAGCACAAACCATTGTTATGCCCAGGTTTTGCTGAAACGGCAGGTGACATTAATGGGCTCAGTCTTTGAAATTACCCTGGTAGATAAAGACACAGTAAGTACCAATAAAAACATTGATTTAGTCATTACCGAAGTAATGCGCATTGAAAATCTGATCTCAGAATGGAATCCTGAAACGCAAATATCGGAGGTCAACAGCAACGCCGGCATAAAACCGATTAAAGTAGACCTGGAGGTTTTCAACCTTACAAAAAGGGCCATCTATTATTCACAACTTTCCGGAGGAGCTTTTGATGTCAGTACCGCTGCCATGGACAGAATATGGAAATTCGACGGCAGCATGACCACCATGCCTGAGGAAACAGCCGTAAAAAAATCTGTAGAAAATGTAGGTTACCAAAACATCGTACTTGACAGCCTGAACACGACCATTTATTTAGCAAAACCCGGAATGAAGATCGGATTCGGCTCTATAGGAAAAGGCTATGCCGCAGACAGGGGACGTTCTTTAATGCAGGCAGCAGGAATACAGGGCGGAATAGTAAACGCCTCAGGAGATCTGTCCACCTGGGGTCAGCAACCAAACGGAAAACCATGGACCATAGGTATAAACAACCCTTTCAGATCACATAAAATCGTTAGAATACTGAAAATGAGAGAAAGTGCGGTCGCTACTTCAGGTAGTTATGAAAAATATGCGGAAATAAACGGCAGGCACTATTCACATATTATCAATCCCAAAACAGGCTACCCATCTACCGGACTGACCAGCGTTACCATTTACGGCCCGACTGCTGAGTTTGCAAACTTCCTCAGCACCTCCCTCATGGTATTGGGAGAAAAAGAAGGCCTAAAGCTGCTAAAGCAGTTCCCCGTGTACCGGGGACTGCTGATCACAGACAAAGGAAAAGTTCTCTCCCATAAATTTCGCTAAAACTCAATCCGATAATTTACTGTCGGAATAATCCCTCCCCATGTCGACGCCTCGATCACCCGCTTACTCGGATTGTAATGCATACCGACTGTATTTTCTTTATTCAGCAAATTCTGCACATCCATCAGGATCATATGGCTCACCCTTTTGCCATTCATCCGGTAACTGGCAGAAAAATCTACGCGCACATAAGGTTCTGCCTTTAAAGTATTGATCCTTCCCTGGTCTATCACTTCTTCATCCAGCCTCATCGACTCTTCTACCAGTACCGGTGTATAGCGCCTGCCTCCTGCATAAATCAGTTTTCCGTTTAGCCCAAACAAATTGTTCTTTCTCGTCATCCACTCTTTACCAAACAACAAATTGCCTACATAACGGGTATTAAAAGCGGTGTTAAACTCCTGCTTGCTCAAAGCCTCAAATTTAGCATCAAACAATGACGAGGTTACCATAAAATAATAGCCCCTGCTCAATGATTTTTCCAGTGAAAACTCAATACCATAGTTTTTACCTATCCCCTCATTGACCAGCGAGCGGTATGCGGAAGAGAACACAGCAGAATTATCAGACACATTGAGCAAGGAGAAATTTACAGAAGGGTCAGAAGACACAGGAACATCATACAAATGCTGATAGTAAACTTCCGTTTTAAATTTCAGCCCCCCGCCAAACAATTTTTCATAACCCACCACTGCCTGTGCCGATTTGGTCGGTTCTAGTTGACTACTCAGGCTGCTGCCCGGCTGTTCCGCAGCACCTTTGGCAAAGTAATAGGAAAGGGGTTCCAGGCGGCTGTAGATCCCCGCGCCAAAGGAGAGTTGCTGATCCGCAGGAAGCTTCAGGTTCAGTCCTGCACGTGGCTCAACCGTCCAGCTTTTGCTGAGTACAAAGTAATTGGCATGTATACCGGTGTTTAAAGTAAACCCGCTGCCCAGCTCTGCTTTATGCTGCACAAAAACATCGTAACTGCTGGTGCTGCCTTTCTGATTGATCACTTCTTCTACCGCTTTTATTTCAGTATTGTACTGCAATCCATTCAGATTATAACTCAAAAAACTGGCATTGATACCAGCACGCAGCACATTGGCAGCGTTGATGTTGTAATTCATTATTCCCGAATACCGTACTGAGGTATTGGTATACAGGTTCTTGTCAGACAAGCTTTTCTGGTAATCATTTGTCAGCGTATCCACATGATTGGAACTGCGGTTGGCCGATACAGAAATAATATTGTTAAAATAGAGTTTACTGTTGGCTATATACATGTGCTTCAATCCGGCACTCCCTGCATTGTAACCAAACGCCATGTCCTGCCCATCCATTCTTTCTTCCCATTTGGCATAGTCCCTTTCGGCATCTTGACTGAGCTTACTCAAGCCTCCAATTCCGAAAAGCGAGAAGGTCCCTGCTTTTTTAGTTGGGAACACAAAATTAAAGGACGCATCCTGGTATTTGGGCACTCCTTCATCCGCTACTTTAATCCCTGCTTTTTCCAGCAGACTCAGTGAAGAATAACGGTAGCTGATCAGATAAGAAGCGCTTCCACCCTTTTTAAACGGGCCTTCCAGTGTAGCCCCGGCGCCTAATATCCCAATGTTCAAAGCATATTCCCGCTTGTCGGAATTTCCTTTCCTGAATTTTAAGTCAAACACGCCTGATAATGCGTTACTGTATTCAGCAGCCAGTCCCCCTGTATAAAAATCGGAAGTACTCAAAACAGTGGTATTGATCATACTCACCGCTCCGCCCGAAGCGCCCTCACTGCCAAAGTGGTTAGGGTTGATGATCTCTATGCCTTCCAACCTCCACTGCAGGCTCTTCGGTGAATTTCCCCTTACAATGATTTCATTGTCGTCACCTCCGGCCACTACGCCTGCAAAGCTCTGAGCCATTCTGGCTGGGTCGAAAAATGCCCCGGCATACCGGTTGGTCTCTTCGGGCGAGAAAGATCGTCCACTGGTCAGCGCCATCTGGTTCAGTGGCTTTTTGTCCGCATTTACATTGACTACCACCTCATTCAGGTTATTGCTTTTCGGTTCCATTTCAAGGTTGAGCACATGCTCTTTACCGCTAATGATGAGCAGCTCTGAAACAACAGCCTGCTGATAGCCTATGGCGGTGGCCTGAAGCACCTGCCGGCCTAACGGTACACTCGTTAAACGAAAAACACCGTCCTGATCCGTATTGGTTGCTTTTACGTCCGGACTGGAAGATAGCCTGACGGTTACACTGGGCATCGGCAATTTTGTCGCTTTGTCGATAACCGTACCTTTAATAGTCTGGCCAGTAATCCGGGCACTAAACCTAACAGAGTCTTTGTTTTGAGCCTTAATGTTGATGCTTTGCAATAGAAAAGCGACAAGAAGTAAGTAAGGAAATTTCATATTTAATTTGTTGTTTTTCCTTATGACACCTAAATCCTGTTTTACCCCTACGTCATATCTCCTTTATATTTCCTTCGGAACAAACCCAGTACTTCTTCGGTACTTATTCGCAAAAACTACCCAATTTGCAAAGAAATTACGTCTAAGTTCCGAATTAGCGAAGACTGAGGTACAAGGGAGGCATTAATCCCTTTTTATTCTTATTTTTGTTTTTTCAATCTGATACTTTTCGAAATAATGAGCATTTCTACAAAATATGATCCGGCGGCAACCGAAGACAAGTGGTACAGCTACTGGATGTCTAAAAACTTTTTTCATTCTGAACCTGATGAACGTGAGCCTTATACCATTGTAATCCCTCCACCCAACGTGACCGGGGTCTTGCACATGGGCCATATGCTCAACAATACCATCCAGGATGTGCTGATCCGCAAAGCGCGCATGCAGGGAAGAAATGCCTGCTGGATACCAGGAACGGACCATGCGTCCATTGCTACTGAGGCTAAAGTTGTGGCCATGTTAAAAGAAAAAGGCATCAATAAAGCCGACATCAGCAGGGAAGAATTCTTGAAATATGCCTGGGAATGGAAAGAGAAATATGGGGGTATTATACTCGATCAGCTTAAAAAACTGGGCGCTTCATGCGACTGGGAGCGCACTCGTTTCACCATGGAAGATGACCTTTCTGATGCGGTGATTGACAGTTTTATCCATCTGCATAAAAAGGGATGGATCTACAGGGGTATCCGTATGGTCAACTGGGACCCTGCCGGAAAAACTGCTGTTTCGGATGAGGAAGTGCTCCGTAAGGAAGTAAACCAGAAGCTGTATTACATTAAGTATTCAATTTGTGAGAAAGCACTGGCAGATGGTGCTGCACTGGATAGTACCAATTCAATTACCATAGCTACTACCCGCCCTGAAACGATCATGGCCGATGCAGCGATCTGCGTAAATCCAAATGACGAAAGATATTCGCACCTGAAAGGTAAAAAGGTATTTATCCCACTGATCAACAGGGAGATTCCTGTAATCGAGGATGAATATGTAACGATGGATTTTGGAACTGGCTGTTTGAAAGTAACCCCTGCACATGACCTGAATGATTATGAACTGGGTGTGAAACACAAATTGCCAGTTATAGATATATTGAATGACGACGGTACGTTAAACGAACTGGCCGTAATCCTGGTAGGCGAAGACCGCTTTGCTGCACGTAAAAAAATTGCCGTGTTGCTGGATGAAGCCGGTCACCTGGAAAAAGTAGAAGAATATAAATCGCAGGTAGGTTTTTCTGAGCGTACCAATGCGGTTATTGAACCTAAATTGTCTATGCAGTGGTTCTGTAAAATGGACCAGATGGCTAAGCCTGCATTAGACGACGTGCTTAATGGCGACGTAAAACTGATCCCGGAGAAATTTGTGAACACCTACAAACACTGGATGGAAAACGTGCGCGATTGGAACATTAGTCGCCAGCTATGGTGGGGTCAGCAAATCCCTGCATGGTATGATGATAAGGGCAACTGGGTGGTAGCGAAGACCAAAGATGAGGCCTTGAATGAGTTCCTGAAACTCAAAGATATTGACGGTGTATTTACAGAGGAAGAGGCCAATGGCTTTAAGCATCAGCTGGCTTCTTTTGTAAAGCATGACCCGGATGTGATGGACACCTGGTTCTCTTCATGGCTGTGGCCGATCTCGGTGTTTGACGGTTTTAAAAACCCTGATAACCCGGATATCAATTATTATTATCCTACCAATGATCTCGTAACTGCTCCTGAGATCTTGTTCTTTTGGGTGGCCAGAATGATCATGGCAGGCCATGAGTTCCGCGGACAAAAACCTTTTACCAATGTATACCTGACTGGCATTGTAAGGGACAAACAAGGCCGTAAAATGTCGAAATCACTGGGCAATTCGCCTGATCCGATAGGGCTTATTGAGAAATACGGTGCAGATGGTGTGAGGGTAGGTATGTTGCTATGCTCTCCTGCCGGAAATGACCTGATGTTTGACGAGAGCTATTGTGAACAGGGCCGTAACTTTGCCAATAAGATCTGGAATGCATTCAGGCTGGTAAAAGGCTGGGAGGTAAATGACCAACTGGAAAACCCTAATCAACAAGCCATCCTGTGGTTTGAGAACAGGTTTAATGAAGCACTTGCCGAGATTGAGGACAACTTTAAACAATACCGCTTATCAGAAGCTTTGATGGCTACTTACAAACTGGTATGGGATGATTTCTGTGCCTGGTACCTGGAGATGATCAAGCCTGCTTATCAGCATCCTATAGATTCAGAAACCTTGAAAGTGACTGTTGGTTTCTTTGAAAAAATATTGACTTTATTGCATCCGTTTATGCCCTTTCTTACGGAAGAACTGTGGCACGATGAACTGTTTGGCGAGAAAGGCGAACTGGACTGCTGTATTGTAGCATCCTATCCGGTAGTAGGGTTAGCAGACGCTGCTTTACTGAAAGAAGTGGAAGTGATCAAGGGTCTGGTAGCCGAGATCAGGAATGTTAGGAATACCAAGCAGATTTCTCCTAAAGAGACTTTGCCGCTGGCTATCAAGGTAAATTCTGCAATGGACTATGAGAAATGGCTGAACATTGTGTTTAAACTGGCAAATATTAGCCAGGTAGAATTTGTAAATGATAAAATACCTGGAGCAGTGGCATTTATGCAGGGCAACGATGAGTTCTTCATCCACCTGCATGAGGACATAGATGTAGATGCAGAACGGGAAAGGCTGAATGCGGACTTGGTATATTTACAGGGCTTTTTGAAGTCTGTAGATGCTAAGCTGAGCAATGAGCGTTTTGTGCAGAATGCCAAGCCGGAGATCATTCAGAACGAAAGGAATAAAAAGGCTGATGCCGAAGGCAAGATCAAAATCATTGAAGAAAGCCTGGCCGCGCTGGAAGGGTAAAAAATAAATAAGGGGCCTTTCGGCCCCTTATTTATTTCAAATTCTGCATAAAGTAATCCGTTACTTTCTGATACAAATGTACACGGTCTTTGCCGATCACATTGTGTTCATGACCGGGATAGATCATATAATCTACCTGTACGCCTTTATCCACCGCCTTTTTTACAAAATCTACAGAGTGCTGCTGTACCACTACCGGGTCCTGCAAGCCATGGATCAGCATCAGCTTACCCTTCAGCTGATCTACTTTTGATGACAGATAAGTCGCAGCGTATCCCTCAGGGTTTTCCTGCGGAGTGTCCATATAGCGCTCGGTATACATTATCTCGTAAAATTGCCAGTTGATCACCGGTCCGCCGGCCACAGCTGCCTTAAAAACACCCGGATGGCTCAGCATAAAATCTACGGTATTGAATCCGCCAAAGCTCCAGCCAAATAATCCCATATTGGTGGTATCTGCATACGGCAATCCTTTTAAATAAGCCACCGCATTCATCATGTCCTCCATCTGCACATCTCCAACTCTCCTGAACATAGACTGCTCAAATGCTTTGCCCCTGTTGTCGCTGCCCCTTGTATCTATCGTCAGCACTACATATCCTTGCTGAGCCATATACCTGAACCAGTAATCTCCGGCACCGGCATTCCAGCTGTTCAGTATCAATTGCGCATGCGACCCGCCATACCAGTATACGATAACCGGGTACTTTTTCGTACTATCATAACCAACTGGTTTATATAAGCTGCCATACAGGTCATCACCTGTTTTACTTTTAATGGTAAAGATAGTGGAGTTCTGCGTAGCATAATCTGCTAAAGGATTTGCAGCTTTTAATAAGGTTTTAGTTTTGAGGGAGGCTGTTTCGATCAGGTTGATCAGCCTGGGTTGCTCCGGACTGCTCAGGTTATCGATCACGGTATTACCACTGCTGCTTACCTGTGTATTATGCACCGTAAAGCCTTGTGTAATGCGTTTAGATTTGCCGTTTTTTATATTTAACGCATATAGGTTGCGGGTGATTGGTGATTCTTCAGTAGCTGTATAGAACAATTGTTCGCCTTTGCCATCAAATCCTTTTACTTCTGTTATTTCCCAGTTGCCTTTGGTGAGCTGCTTCAATACTCTACCTTTCAGATCGTACAGGTACAAATGGTTCCAGCCGTCGCGGTTGCTCTGCCAGATAAATTTGGAAGGATCATTCTTAAGGAACAGCATGGGCACCAATGGCTCTATGTATTTATCGTCCTTTTCTTCAAACACAGTGGCTGTAAGCTCACCCGTAGCAGCATCGTACTGGTTTAGCTTCATGTGGTTTTGTTCGCGGTTCACAATGGCGATGTACAGATATTTATCATCCGGGCTCCAGGCTATATTGGTCAGGTACTGCTCTGCAGGTTCTCCGGTTTTCACGTACACCACCGCCTTTGTCTCTGCATTGTAAACACCCAGCGTTACTTGGTGGCTCTTATCACCGGCCATAGGATACTTAATATTTACGTTTTTAGCGGGCCGGGTACTCCAGTCGATAATTGGATAGTCTGTCACCATGCTTTGGTCCATTCTGTAAAACGCCAGCTTTTTACCTGTGTTGCTCCAGAAGATCCCTTTTGAGATACCAAACTCCTCTCTGTGTACAGAAGACGCATATACAATATCTTTAGTACCATCTTTGGTAACCTGATTTGCATCGCCATCTTTGGCTACAAACAGATTGAAGTTGTCCAGATATGCAATATAGCCGTCCTTGCTTTCTTCCACATTTTCTTTGGCCAGCAAGCTTTGCTCTACCAGTAGCCTGTAGGTATTTTTAACGGGATCAAGGGCAATCTTACCTTTACTGGCACTCAGGATCCAATCCGTCCCCTGGTTGAACTGCACCATCACCATGTTCTTTAGCGTGTCAAGTCCGGCAGTTGCCAGTTTGGCATTCAACTGCCCTAAAGAAAGAAAAGGTTGTTCTGTTTGTGATTTAAAATTACCGCTATACCAGACAGGCGCATTACCTACACGTTTGGCATATACATAATCTTCCGTTCCGTAGATAAACTGGATCTGGCTCCTATTTTCCGGCGCCAATAAGGTGCGGGCGTTGGTCATGGCGTCGATCATGGTCAGTTGCTTGTTCTGTGCCAGGCCATAAAAACCCAGGGAGATCAGATGAATTACTAAAATCAGTCTTTTCATTTATTTATTTTTTGCTGATATGTTATGATTAATAAGTTGGCGCCAAACTTAGATAAAATTGTTCATTTTCTTGCACTACCTTTGGTGTGTGAAAACCATCTTTATAGGCTTACTTTTTGCGCTGTTATGGGCATCAGCCTCTGTAGCTACCAAATTTGGCATTTTATCAGCACCACCCCTGATCCTTGCCAATGTACGCTTCTTTCTGGCAGGCGGCGTATTATTGCTGTACGGCTATGGCTTTAAAAAAGACAAGGAATATAGAATGCCTAATGCGCTGGAGTGGCGGCAGCTTGCTATTTTCGGCTTTTTGAATACCACAGTTTACCTGGGACTTTATGTATATGCCATGAAATATACCGCAGCGGGTATAGGCAGTCTGGCTACTTCTACCAACCCATTGTTCATTGTATTGCTTTCTTCCTGGCTTATTGGCCGCAGGCCCGCAAAAGCAGAGATCTGGAGCATCATTATTGGGATGACAGGAATTGGAATTGCTACTTTTCCCTTGTTAAAAGATAGCAGCACCACCCTTGCGGGCCTTAGTATATTGATACTGAGTATGATTTCCGTGTCTTTTGCCAGTGTATATTATGCGCGGGTGAAATGGAAACTACCCAATATTCTGATCAATGCATGGCAGGTGGCATTGGGTGGCTTGTTCCTTTTGCCATTTACCCTTGCCTTTGGTGAGTTTTCAAGTGTGGTGGTAGACAATCGTTTTATATATTCTGTTTTATGGCTTAGTCTGGCAGTTTCCGTAATCGGGCTGATCTGCTGGTTTTACCTGCTCAAAATTGATACGGTCAAAGCCTCTTTATGGCTGTTCCTATGTCCGCTGTTCGGTTTTTTTTATGCCTGGTGGCTAATGGATGAACCGATTACGCTGTATACTGTATCAGGAACACTGCTGGTCGTGTTTGGGCTTTATTTGGGGCAAAGGAAGAGCTTGAAGGCATAGCGGCAAGCATTTTTTTCGCTCATGACACAATAAAGTATGTTAAAAAGTGTTAAATACATATACTTACTTAGTCATGAAAACATTAAATGTGCTTTCTGTTACGGAAGCTATTCTAAAGAAACTTGGTCTTACAAAGATCTATTACTGGTTTAACAGATAAAGGGTGCAAATTGAGTGATCTGCTTTCGGACGGCATTCCTTAGGCCCGATGAAGGATCGGACAAAGGACGCTATGTCCTCTATCAGACACTAAATTTGCAGTGGCAGATAGCAAATTACAGATATTTTGCCTGGAGTTTTTTGGTTAATTTGCTTAGGACAAGTGTTCTTGACTGCTCCACCCGGGTCTTTAATTCCTGATCGGGCATTACTTCAAGATTCTCGAGTACGATCCACTGGCGGCGTGCGAAATGCGGAGCCTGTTTAATGCCGTGTCTTGCTACAAGATTGTCGAAATCATCGGGATTGCACTTGAGACAGAGCGCACCATCTTCCAATGAGGCGAGTACAAAGATCTTTTCTTCGATCATGAAGCACAGGTGGTCCCATTTCATCCCTTCAGTAGTCCCTCTAAGGCTCAGGCAAAATTCTCTGAATGTTTCTATGTCCATTGTCCTTGTTTTTAATTGGATTTCTCTAGTTAACTAACGACTCAAGAATATTTGCCATTTGATCTTTCAGCTCAGATAAATCATTCTTTGCAATTTCCCAAACTATCTGATTGTCAATCCCAAAATATCCGTGTATTGAAAAGTTTCTAAATCCAATAATCTGTCTCCATTGAACCTGTGGATTTACCTCTTTTAATTCGGACGTCAAAGCATTACAAGCTTCGCCTATAATTTCAATTTGCTTAATAGTTGCGAAGCGCTTTTCCGAATTCGATACGAATTGTTCAAAAGACACATTCTGTAAATACAGATCAACCTCGGAAATGGCATCTAAAATGTGATGTAACCTTACTCTATCACCTAAGTTACCTTTCATAAATCAATACCTTATCTTTATCAATGTAAGGTTTAACATATTTAGAAAGCCCCTCATAACTTACTAAATCAACTTTCTTTTTTAGAATCCGCTCGAGCTCGTCTTTATAGAAGAAAAATTTCATACCTATAGGAGTCGAGTGATCCAGCTCAACAAGTATGTCTATATCGCTACCTTCATTGGCTTCATTACGGGAATAGGAGCCAAACAAATAAGCCCGTTTAACAGGTATACTGCTAAAAAAACGGTTGATGCTACTAATATGCTGGGGAGACAAATTCATAGTACACAAGTATAGGAATTATAATGTATAAAAGTATAAAACAATTCTTAAACTATAGCTGCCTTTGTATAAGTTTGTACGAACAGATTCAAGATTACCCCCATGAACAAATTGACTCCCACCGCTGATGGATCTAATACTTTATATAATGAAAGTATTGGCGAGCATTATCACTCCAAGCATGGTGCTTTGCAGGAAAGCAAGCATGTATTTATCGCAGCGGGACTGGAACATGCTGTGGCCAGGTTTCCTGATCAGGAAATCAATGTGCTGGAGGTAGGGTTTGGTACAGGGCTAAACTTTTTACTAAGCGCAGCTTACTGTGCATGGCATCATATAAAGCTTAAGTATACGTCTTTGGAGGCTTTCCCATTGACCAATGAAGAACTGGAATCTACGGGTTATGGGCAATACATTCCTGCGGAAATCTGGGCGAGTATGGTTCATAATTATGGTAAGGCTATGCAGCAGTCGGTAAACATCCTGCCCGACCAGCAACTTAGAATAATGCATACTTACCTGCATAGATACCAGACTGAACAACTGTTTGACCTCGTTTACTTCGATGCTTTTTCTGTACAGCACCAGCCCGAGATGTGGACGGATGAGATCATTGCGCATACTTGTCAGTTTCTGAAACCTGGAGGGATATTTGTCACTTATGCCATTACCGGCAAATTAAAACGGGCCTTAAAAAGCAATGGTTTTACAATAGAAAAGCTACCGGGAGCACCGGGAAAAAGGGAAATGCTCAGGGCTATTAAAGACTAGACCAGTAAATACTTTGGTCTGAATGTTAGTTAGCGGTCAACTTTCAAATATATTTGCCTATTCATAAAAAAACTCAGGCGTGGAAACTATTTTTCAATACGGCACAGACTTTCTTACTGCTGGTAAAGCACTCGCAATCAGCAAAGGTTCAATTAAAGGGATATTAACACCCGAAACAAGAAATAAAATAATGCAAAGCGGTAGGGCAGTTGCCAATATAGCGGCGGCAGATAAGGCGGTGTATGGCATCAATACCGGATTTGGCCCGTTATGCACCACCATGATCTCGGCAGAGGACACCAAAAAACTGCAGGACAACATCCTTAAGAGTCATGCGGTGGGCATAGGCGAACCAATAGCAGAAGAAATCTCTAAATTGATGCTGATACTAAAGGTACAGGCACTGGCGCAGGGCTATTCAGGTATCCAGGAACAGACCCTGGACCGGATTATCTGGCATATAGAAAATGATGCGGTTCCAGTAGTGCCCAAACAGGGTTCGGTAGGTGCATCAGGCGACCTGGCTCCTTTATCTCACCTCTTCCTGCCCTTGATAGGACTCGGACAAGTGCATTATCAGGGTGCATTGATATCAACAGAGGTGCTATTGAAACAGCACAACATAGAACCCCTGCATTTGGGACCAAAAGAAGGACTGGCACTGATCAATGGCACGCAGTTCATTGCCGCGCATGCGGTAAAAGTGGTCGAGAGACTGCAAAATGTTTTGGATACGGCCGATATTACTGCAGCCATGATGCTTGAAGGGCTGATGGGCTCTGTAAAACCCTTTAGTCCGGAATTGCACCAGCTACGGCCATTTAAGGGCAATATCCACGTGGCTGCTAGCATCATGAATCTTTTAAATGGCTCAGCGATCGTCCCCTCGCATGCCAATTGTACCCGTATGCAGGACCCCTATTCATTGAGATGCATACCGCAGGTACATGGTGCGTCAAGAAATGCATGGCTGCACCTAAAGGAATTGCTGGAAATTGAACTGAACTCCGTGACCGATAATCCGGTGATATTTAGTCAAGACCATACCATTAGTGGAGGGAACTTTCACGGTCAGCCATTGGCTATGGCCCTGGATTATGCTTGTCTGGCGGCGTCGGAACTGGGCAACATAGCCGACAGAAGAATCTATCTATCGTTGGAAGGCAATACGCCTAATGTGCCTAAATTGCTGTTCAGAGAAACCGGCTTAAACTCGGGCTTCATGATCCTCCAATACACTTCAGCAGCGCTGGCAAGTGAAAATAAGGGCCTTTGCTTTCCGGCAAGTGCAGATAGCATCCCTACCTCTCTGGGTCAGGAAGACCATGTAAGCATGGGTTCTATAAGCGGCCGCAAAGCACTGCAGGTCATAGAAAATGTAGAGAAAATACTGGGTATAGAGCTGTTCTGCGCTGCACAGGCGATGGACTTTCATCATCCCCTGCAATCGGGAAAGATCCTTGTAGCCATCCACAAACTGCTGCGCAGTAAAGTGCCGCATATTGAAACTGACGGCATCATGTATGAAATGATGCAGACCTGCATTGAACTGGTTAAAGATAAGGAACTGACACAAGTAGCGAAGGCCACTGCAGAACTGGAAAACCTGACCCTCAGTACCCCATACAGTGAATATTTTGATCTCTTTTAAGCATTTGCACATGAACTTTAAGGAACAGATCGTACAAGGTATTCCGGCTGCACTGCCGGCCGCAAGGCCTTACAACACCAAAGCCAGCCATGCGCCACGCCGCAAAGACCTATTAAACGAAGCAGAAAAGAAACTGGCGCTCCGTAATGCCCTAAGGTATTTCCCTGAGGAATGGCATCCAGCGCTTGCCACTGAATTTCTACAGGAACTCAACCAGTACGGCCGTATTTATATGTACCGTTTCCTACCTGAATATGAAATGTATGCAAGGCCTGTACAGGATTACCCGGCAAAAAATGAGCATGCCGCCTGTATCATGCTCATGATCCAGAACAACCTGAATCCCGCAGTAGCACAGCATCCTGAAGAACTGATCACCTATGGTGGAAATGGCGCTGTATTTCAGAACTGGGGACAATACCTGCTCACAATGCAGTACTTATCGCAGATGACTGACCAGCAAACCCTGCATATTTATAGCGGTCACCCGATGGGCCTATTCCCTTCAGGGCCGGAGGCACCAAGGGTAGTAGTGAGCAATGGCATGATGGTGCCTAACTATTCTAAGCCTGATGATCTTGAAAAATATAATGCGCTGGGCGTAACACAATACGGGCAGATGACTGCTGGTTCCTATATGTATATTGGTCCGCAGGGCATTGTGCATGGCACGGCCATTACGGTGATGAATGCATTCAGAATGATACTGGCTCCTGATGAAAGCCCCGCAGGAAAGATCTTTCTTACAGCAGGATTGGGTGGAATGAGCGGTGCCCAACCAAAAGCTGGCAATATAGCAGGTTGCATTACAATATGCGCTGAGATCAACCCTGCCGCAGCAAAGAAAAGATATGAGCAAGGCTGGGTGGATGAACTTATTGATGACCTGTATAAACTAACCATACGGGTTAAAACCGCTAAAACTAATAAAGAGACTGTAGCCCTGGCCTATATCGGAAACATAGTAGATGTATGGGAGCACTTTGCTGAGGAAAATATATTTATAGAGATCGGCTCAGATCAGACCTCACTGCACAACCCCTGGTCGGGAGGCTACTATCCTGCCGGGCTCTCTTTTGAAGCAGCAAACGAGATGATGGCCACAAGACCGGAACTTTTTAAAGAAAAGGTGCAGGAATCATTGCGCAGACATGCTTCGGCCATTAACCGGCATACAGCTCAGGGAACTTACTTCTTTGATTATGGCAATGCCTTTTTGCTGGAGTGCAGCAGGGCTGGTGCTGATGTAATCTCGCCCGAGGGCAAAACCTTTAAATACCCTTCTTATGTGCAGGACATATTGGGGCCGATGTGCTTTGACTACGGCTTCGGACCTTTCAGGTGGGTATGTTCATCGGGCAAGGCCGAAGACCTGCAGCTCACAGACGACATAGCACTGAAAGTAATGCAGGAAATTAAACAAACGGCACCAGAGGAGATCAGTCAGCAACTGGCAGACAACATTAAATGGATTAGGGAAGCAAAACAAAACAACCTGGTGGTTGGCTCGCAGGCCAGGATCCTTTATGCCGATGCCGAAGGCAGGGCTAAAATAGCAGTGGCATTCAATGAAGCGGTAAAAGCTCAGGTGCTTGCTGCGCCGGTGATACTAGGCCGCGACCACCATGATGTGAGCGGCACTGACTCCCCTTTTCGGGAAACCAGTAATATTTATGATGGCAGCAGTTACACCGCAGATATGGCCATACACAACGTAATCGGCGATAGTTTCAGAGGAGCTACCTGGGTATCTATCCACAATGGCGGCGGCGTGGGCTGGGGAGAAGCAATAAACGGGGGATTTGGAATGGTGCTCGACGGCTCTGAAACAGCGGATGAAAAGCTGAAGAACATGCTCTTCTTTGATGTCAACAACGGCATAGCCAGACGAAGCTGGGCCAGGAACAAAGAAGCCAATTTTGCCATCCGGAGAGAAATGGAGCGTACTCCCTTACTTCAGGTCACATTGCCCAACGTAGTAAAAGACGATTTGCTGGACCAGTTATTTTAGTATCAAAAAGCTATTTTAATATTACAAAGAATATACCTTAGGGAAACACTACAGCATTATATTTGTTATGGCAACAACATATCATGGAAAAAAGAAGACTTGGCAATTCAGACCTG
Source organism: Pedobacter psychroterrae (assembly GCF_004331695.1). Classification (GTDB taxonomy): domain Bacteria; phylum Bacteroidota; class Bacteroidia; order Sphingobacteriales; family Sphingobacteriaceae; genus Pedobacter; species Pedobacter psychroterrae. The sequence continues at coordinate 115,409 of NZ_SJSL01000006.1, forward strand.
AGGGTTTATCCGCTTGCCTTTGGCGGCAACGTTTTTGGCTGGACCATAGACGAAAAGAAATCATTTGAAATACTGAACGGCTTTGCTGAAGCTGGCTTTAATTTTATTGACACTGCAGACTCGTATTCAAAATGGGTGCCTGGCAATAAAGGCGGTGAATCTGAAAATATTATCGGCAACTGGATGCGTCAGAAAAAGAACCGCGAACAAATGGTCATCGCTACCAAAGTAGGTTCCCTGTTTGATTCTGACAAGAAATGCTTGTCTAAAGAATACATCTTAAAATCTGTGGATGATTCACTAAGAAGATTAAAAACAGATTACATAGACCTTTACCAGAGTCATTATGATGACCTGGAAACTCCAGTACAGGAAACTTTAGAAGCATACGACCAACTGGTCAAATCAGGCAAGATCAGGTGGATTGGCGCGTCAAACATGTCGCCTGAAAGACTTAAAGAATCGCTGGAAACGTCTGACCGGCTAAACCTTCCCAGATACCAGACCCTGCAGCCGGAATACAACCTCTACGCCAGGGAAGGCTATGAAAAAAACTACGAGCAGATGGTGCTGGACAATAACCTTGGCATGATCCCTTACTACTCGCTTGCCAGCGGTTTCCTGACAGGCAAATACCGCTCAGTAGAAGATCTGGATAAAAGCCAGCGCGGGGGCGGGATCAAAAAATACCTGAACGAAAGAGGATTTAAAATACTAAAAGCACTGGACATAGTAGCAGAACAATACAGTGCCAACCAGGCCGGTATAGCACTGGCCTGGCTAATAGCGAGGCCATCTGTAACTGCACCGATAGCTAGTGTGACCAGCATGGACCAGTTGGAAGATTTTACAAGAGCTGCAGCATTGAAATTAAATACAGAAGATATTGCTATATTAGATGAAGCCAGCGACTGGCATTGATCTATGAAAAATATCACGCTACCATTCTATGCGAAACTGGCACTCGTATTATTTTCTGTCATTTGTTTAGGCTATATCGCCATAATCGGGCAAACATTGCTGGCCCCTTTGCTTACTTCATTTCTATTGTCGCTGCTGCTCCTGCCTTTGGCCAATTTCCTCGAGAAAAAATGGCGCTTTAAAAGGAGCATTGCATCGATCATATCAGTCGTCCTGATGATCGCGTTTATTTCAGGTGTTATGTATTTCCTGGTAAATCAGATGACCGACCTCTGGCAAGACTGGCCACTGTTGAAAAAACAAGCTGAAACCTCCTTCCATGACCTGCAGGTCTGGATCTCCAATACGTTTCATGTCAATACAAAAAATCAGATTGACTACCTGAAAGACAGCACAGCAAGCGCTCTGGCAACCAGTGCTACCGTACTTGGTGCTACCTTGCTCACACTATCCTCTACCCTGCTCTTCCTGTCATTTTTGCTGCTCTTTACTTTTTTTATCCTCAACTACCGACGGATCCTGTTTAGGTTCCTAACCTCAGTATTTGATGAACAGCACAAGGAAAAAGTAAGCGATATCGTGTCGCGTATTCAATACATCATCAAGAAATACATTACCGGACTGTTTTTGCAAATGATCATCGTAACCCTGATCATGATCCTGGTGCTATGGGCATTGGGTGTAAAATACTTCGTATTACTGGGCCTCATTTCGGGCATTTTCAACATCATCCCATACATAGGTATCTTTACCGCTTTGCTGATCAGCGCACTGATCACGTTCGCCACCGCAGGTGCCGCAAAAATGCTGATCGTTATGGTTGCATTTGTAGCAGTACACGCAGTCGATGGTAACGTATTGATGCCACTGGTGGTAGGCTCGAAAGTGAAGATAAATGCACTCTTCGCCTTTATTGGCATTATCGTAGGTGAAATGATATGGGGCATATCAGGTATGTTTCTATGCATTCCATATATGGCTATGCTCAAGGTCATTTTTGAACGCATAGACCAGTTAAAACCCTGGGGTATACTACTTGGTGGCGAGGATAAGCCTCATAAGCGTAAGGTATATCACATCACAAAAAACATTAAACTGGAAGAACAGGAATAATTGACGACAATGATAGTTACCTTTACCATCATAAAATAAGCACAATGCCTAATAATATTCCTCCTCCTTTTGCACCAGATGCAGCTTCTGCCTTTACAAGGTTGCTTACCGTATTAGATACGTTGCGTACCCAATGTCCATGGGACAAAAAACAGACCATGGAAACTCTCCGCCATCTAACCATTGAGGAAACCTACGAACTGTCTGACGCTATCTTGGAAGGCAATCTGGATGAGGTAAAAAAAGAACTTGGCGACGTAATGATGCACCTGGTTTTTTATGCCCGCATTGGTTCGGAAACAGGCGATTTCAACATTACAGATGTACTGAATGGTGTGTGCGAGAAGCTGATCAGCCGCCACCCCCATATCTATGGCGATGTAGAAGTACAGGATGAAAATGATGTAAAACGCAACTGGGAAAAGCTGAAACTAAAAGAAGGCAACAAATCTGTCCTCGCGGGTGTACCAGCGGGCCTGCCTTCACTGGTCAAAGCAAGCCGCATACAGGAAAAAGCACGTGGCGTGGGTTTTGACTGGGACAATAAAGAGCAGGTATGGGAAAAAGTAGAGGAAGAACTCCAGGAATTTAAAGACGAATACAACCTAGCCGATCAAGCCGATATTGACATAGAAAAAGCAGAAGGCGAATTTGGCGATCTGCTTTTTTCGTTAATCAACTATGCCCGCTTCATCAACATCAACCCGGAGAACGCGCTTGAGAAAACCAATAAGAAATTCATCAAACGCTTTCAATATCTGGAGACCAAAGCCAAAGCAAACGGCAAGGCACTGCAGGATATGACCCTGGCTGAGATGGATGTGTACTGGAATGAGGCTAAGGAGCTCCCTTAAAAGGCAGCTCCCGGTATAGCTGGTCATTACTTATCAGGACATGTTTTAAGAGATTTTTTTTCAACGTAATTATACTTTTCAATCTTATTATCCCATGTGATCAGGCCTCCATCAATATTTATCTCTGCATGATAGCTTTGTCCCTGAGTAAAGCCATTTGTAGCCCATTTTCCATTCTTGAGATGGGCCCAGCCTTCTTTTTCGTCGCTACCAGTTATATATGCGGTACCAAAGCCAAGGTATTCAACCTTCCCAGGACAGGTAAACTTTAGATCTAATGAAACTGCGGGCTCAATAGTCAGTTTTTGTGCTATATCGGCAAATACATTAAACGTACCGCTACCACCGGATATTGGAATAGAAGAATAGGACTTTCCCCAATAAGATACAGTATATCCGGAGCTTATTTGAATAGGCGTAAAAGAGCGTATTTTTCCGCTTAACGCTGCCGCTCCCCGATCTGGGGAGATCTTGTATTGCGTACCCAGGTTGGCACTTCCAGTATTTATGCCAATATATATATATCCATAAACATTGTATACATCTGCTATTTCTGCTGACAACGCTGTATTGAAACTATAATTGTAATCAGCCGTATAAACAGCAGGAAAATAGTACCCGATATCAGTAGTCTGACTTTCTGCCCTTAATTGTTTACTGCCATTGCCAAGGATTACTTCCTTTACCGTTGTTCTTAAAGTTGTTTTGTTTTTTGGATCCAGACCACATTCAATTACGTCGCCATTAACAATAGCTTTGTTAGTCACCGGATTGATAAAAGATGGATTTAATACAAAACTTGTGTACCAGCTGATTGGATTTTCAGGGGTAACAACTACCTCACGTATTGTAGTTGTAGTTCCCGTTTTATCCTCTACTTTAGCCGTAAAAAAGAGGTCTACAAGCTTCTTGGTTACCGCACTTTTATAAAGTATCTTATCTTCAGCTAAGGTCTGGCCGGTAAGAAGTTTGGCATCGAATGATTTATAAATATCATAAGGATATACCGAATAAGGAATGTCCTCTCCTTTACGATAGACAGCAGTAATGATCACATTCTCCTTGCTCAGGTTAACTTTCCGATAGGTGGTAGCGGGCTCAACGATTTCTTTAGTCACATAGTCGACTATACGCGTATATGTAGCTGTACCGTTACCCTCATTTAGTTCGACATTTTCTGTCTTAGAAACGGGAACCCTGATAGTACTGGTAACAGTGCCTGTATTCTCTGCCTGATAATAATAAAACTTAGTTCCTTCAGGTAATACAACTTGTGTCTGATCATCAATTGGGGTGGTAGCTGATGCCGTTGATGTTGCGCTTAGTTTATCACCTGATAGTTTTCTATTTACCGATGGTGCTTTGGATGATATCCCATAAGCTGCGCGCTGGGCTACGCTTCCATTTGCAAGGGATACAGACTGCTGTATGATCTCTAAGCCTGCAGGAGGTTTATTAATGTTAATTAACTTTATACTCACAACCTGTGAATTTTTATCATCCGAAATTTCCAGGTCACGCGTAACAGGCAAGTAACCATTTGCATTCACTACTACAGTAAATTTTGCCGGGCTGCCGGTGACAGGTTTTCTGTCTGGCCCAAGCCCGATATTGATTACACCCTCCTGTACGGTAAACTTTTTCTTTCCTGCTGCCTCATAAATGTGTCCGGCATCCTGACCTGAAAAACTAACAGTTACATCCTGTGGTTTTATTTTATTATCAGCGGCATCCCTGATTTCTAAAAGCATAGAATATTTAATAACATCGGGGTCAATCACGATCCGGACGTTGTCGATTGGTGATTTCTTACAAGAAGACAGAGAAGCGAGGAAGATAAAACCCAAGCCAATATAAGTCGATACAAGCTTTGTTGTAAAGTAAATATTTTTCATAGGTAGCGGATTATTTTAGTTTAAAATTGAAGTTCAATTGAGCTACGGGCAACCAGCGGTAACTACTCATATTGCTGTTGATGAGCTCCTCCTGGGAGTCATTGCCAGACAACATACCTGTTCCCACAATAGTAGTCTTTGGTGTAGTCAGGTAGTAACTACCCAGATCAATATTGATGTTGAAAAGCTTCTTGGGAAAGCTCTTAAATAACCCTATACCTAAGTATGGCGCAAGCCCTTGCCAGGAAACATCGATGTTGACTTTGCCAACCTGTGCAGGTGTAAGCGCAATTTCGCCAAAATTGTATTTACCCGTAGGTACAACATTGACTCCCCCATTTGCTTCAAATAAGTAACCTGCACCGCCAACAACCCTGAAGCCCTTCATATTTGTAAAAGGGACGAAATCAGCCAGTAAATGAACATTGGAGAATTTGACGTCCACATCATTTCTGGACTCAAAGCCTGAAAAAGTGAAGGCATTTTTAACAGTCACAGGAATGAAGCTGGCCCCTAGCCGCAGAGACAGTGCCGGCAATACAGCATAGCGCAGATCAGCGCCTAACCCCTGCGTACCTGCCTGTAACTGGAGCGACAGGGCTCCTTTTATACCGGGTACCGTGTCGGATGGATTAGACTGCCCGAAAAGGACACAAGGAATTAAAACCCAGAACAGAAGTAAACATTTTCTCATTTATAAGGTGTTTATATTTCTGATCTAAATTGACTATAAAAAGCGCTTGCGTCAATAGCTATAACTAGCTATTTATTGCATCATTGATTAGCTCTTAGCCATGCTTCTTCTTCATCGTCATCTTTAGTTTCTGACCTATACCAAAATTATAGTTTTTGGCGTTGCTTTCCTTTTTTTCGTGAAATGCACCTCCTCCTTTTGGAGAATCGTCGATGGTTTCTTTTACTGTTTTAACCTTATTGCCAGGAGATTTTTCGACTTTGTCAACCACCAAATCTTCGGGCAAGTCCATCACGGGGATTTTGAAGCCCAGGGACTGCTCGATTTTCCTGAGGTCGGCCAGTTCAAGATCAGTAGTAAAAGTTATTGCTACAGCCTCTTCATCACTATTTTTCACTACCCTGCTTAAAAACAATTCTTTCTGCTCTGGCAATTCAAGATGAAAGATAAATGGTATACCGGACAGATCCGGTGATGAATTACCTTCGTTTGCCACAATCAGCATCCTTGCACCTTTTGCTTCTTTAAAATCTTCTATATGATCAAAACCGGCTTCGTCAAAGAATAGCGGGTTCAGGACTAATACCTCGCCAGGTTTATAAGCAACCAGGCTCTTGCTAAGTTTCTGGGCTGTAAGACGGGTATTTACAAATACTACTACTTTCTCAAAGACCTCATCATCACGTAGCATGAAATTCAATAGATTGATCTTGGTTTTAAAATTGGGAACTTGATAAAGCAGCAATTGATGTGTCTCTACCCTTTCCTCCCCTAGTTCTTCTACCTCAATTGTAGTAGGAAAAGTGAGGAACTGATCTATCATATGATTCAATTTTTCATGCACCACTGTTGTAAAAATAAGATGCTGCACTTTGCCAGCACTTCTTGCTAACTCACAAACAGGCAATTGCATTCCCTGTTTCACAATCACCTCAGCATCATCTACAATCAGCATCTGCAGCCTGTTTAGGTTTAATCCCAGTTTCAGGTATACTGCCCGTGCTCGCGTAGGTGTAGCCACAACAATATCCACTCCTTCAAGAAGGTCGAGGATTGTTTCTTCTGTCCCCCCAGTACCATACAGTCCCATGATCCGCAGGTTTCTGTTACCGCTCAGCATTTTGAACTGTGCTATGACAGCTTCCACACGCTCCCCATCTGGCACCAATATAAGTACCTTTGGTGCTTCATCGGTGCTGTATTTTAGTTTCATCAAAACCGCGAGTACGTAGGTTGTGGTCTTGCCGCTTCCCTCAGGGGCTACTGCAATGATATCCTGACCACCAATAATCCTCGACATAGTTCTGACCTGGATCTCTTTAGCCGAGATGTATCCGGCATCTGTCATAGCCGAAATCAATGGCTTGCTCAGTTTTAATTTATCTAACGACACTTTTCTAGTATTAATCAGCAAATTTAACTAAAATAGTTTACAACAATTTTATAGAATGCTAAATCACCTTACTTCGGCAGGATAAGAAGCAGGCTAGTATCAGCCTACGAACTGAATCCAACTTGAGTCCAAGTTGAGTCCAAGTTTAGTCCAACTATTTACTAGTAAAAGTTGGACTTATAGTCTTGTCATTATTTATTTATATTTCAGTCAAAACGAAGGCTGTCTGAACGCATTCAAAATGCATCAGAAACACTGAAAATTTGCTTTGATTAGTTCGGCTGGGTATAGAGAGAATCGTTTTCGATCTTATCGGAAGTTTCGGTGTTGTCCTTATTCAAAAAGAAAAACAACAATAAGCCGAGGACAAAGATAATCATCACCCAAAGCCAAAATTGGCTTTTCTTTTTTGGTTGTACATTTAAATTTGCCATGATCGTAATTTAAAGTTAGATGAGTTATAACTGCACAGAATTAAAAAGGTTTGTTAAATTTATAAGATTATATAAAATATTGGGTCTTAGAGCCGAAAATATCAGCAATAGAAAACATGGATACCGAACAGCTTGAAAAACTTCGCTTTCCGATAGGAAAGTATATACCGCCTTCTACGCTTTCCAGGGAGATGATAGATACCTTTATTATGGAGATTGAAACGCTTCCAAATGCGCTCAAAGAAGAAGTATTCGCCTTAAATGAGGAACAGTTAGATACACAATACAGGCCTGAGGGCTGGACAGTACGTCAGGTAGTCCATCATTTAGCAGATAGCCACATAAACAGCTATATCAGGTGTAAACTGGCATTGACTGAAGACAACCCTACTATAAAGCCATACTTTGAGGAGCGTTGGGCGGAATTGCAAGATGGTAAAAACACACCGGTAGATTCCAGCTTACAATTGCTGGAAGGCCTGCACATACGTTGGGTAGCATTGTTAAAATCGCTAAGTGACCAGGACTTAACAAAGGCATTTGTCCATCCTGAACATGGAAAAACAATCAAATTATCGGAAGTTGTGGCCTTGTATGCTCATCATGGCAGGCACCATCTGGCGCAGATTACAGAATTGAAGAAAAGAAAGGGCTGGTAGGTATCAGCTTGTTTATAATAAGGTAATAGGTTTTTCATGTTGATGTTATAGTCCTAACCTAGTTTTGGCTTAAAATTAACCACCACCCTATTTTCTCCTAGACACTATATGGAAAGCAGAAGAGATTTTATTAAAAAAGCATCCCTACTGACCGGTGCGCTGGGCATGGCGGGGCTGATACCCGAGTCTATACAGCGGGCTATGGCCATAAATCCTGCTGTAGGTACCACCTATCTTGATGCAGAGCATGTAGTATTCCTCATGCAGGAGAACAGGTCTTTTGACCATGCCTTTGGGACGCTGAAGGGCGTAAGGGGTTTCAATGATCCCCGGGCTATCAGATTGCCCAACGACTATCCAGTATGGCTGCAAAGCAATAAAAAAGGAGAAACCTATGCGCCCTTCCGCCTTGATATAAAAGATACTAAAGCTACCTGGATGAACGCCTTGCCGCATTCCTGGGAAAACCAGGTGGACGCAAGAAACAACGGTGATTATGATGGATGGCTGGAGGCAAAAAGATCGGGAAATAAAGAATATGCTGATATGCCGCTAACGATGGGTTATTACAATCGTGAGGATATCCCATTCTATTATTCCCTGGCCGATGCCTTTACCGTATGTGACCACAACTTTTGCTCTATGCTGACGGGAACCAGCCCCAACCGCTGTTTCTTTTGGACAGGCAAGATCAGGGAAGAACAAAATGAAAGCTCCCTGCCGCATGTTTCCAACGGTTTTATAGACGGATCTGAAAGGGTAAACTGGAGCACATTCCCGGAACGGCTATCGAAGCATAAGGTAGATTGGAAGATCTACCAGAATGAACTAAGTGTGGGTGTAGGATTGAACGGCGACGAAGATGACTGGCTGGCTAATTTTACGGACAATGACATGGAGTTCTTCAAGCAGTATCACGTAAAGCGACATCCGCTGCACCTGCCACACTTGAAAAAACAGCGCCTGGAAATGGAGCAGCAGTTGCAAAACAAGACAGACGAGAAGCTAAAGGGCAGATTGGAGCGCGTGATCAAAGACATTGAGTTTTTGGAGAAAAACACACTGGCAGAGCTGACACCCGAGCAGCTGGATTTGCACAAACGGGCTTTTGTAACAAATGTAAACGACCCGGACTACCATACGCTGGAAACAATTGCCTATGATGACAATGGTACTGAACGGACCGCAAAAATACCTAAAGGAGATGTACTGCACCAGTTCCGCAGCGATGTGGACAATGGTAAACTGCCTACTGTATCCTGGCTTGTGGCACCGTCCAATTTCTCTGACCATCCTGGCTCGCCATGGTATGGGGCCTGGTATTTATCAGAAGCGATAGACATCCTGACTAAGAACCCTGAGGTATGGAAGAAGACCATTTTTGTGTTGACCTATGACGAGAATGACGGATATTTTGATCACCTCCCTCCTTTTGTAGCACCAGACCCTAAAGATCCCACCAGCGGTAAGGTTTCAGCATCACTTGACGCCAGGCCGGAGTTTGTGCACAAAAGCGAGCAAAGCAGCAGGCAAAGTACGGTAGGTCTGGGATTTAGGGTACCAATGGTGGTAGTCTCGCCATGGTCCAGGGGTGGTTATGTCAACTCAGAAGTATTTGACCACACCTCTTCAATTCAGTTTCTGGAACATTTTCTAAGCCATAAAACAGGAGAGAAAGTATTTGAAGACAACATCAGCAGCTGGAGAAGAAGTTTGTGCGGAGACCTTACTTCGGTATTCCGTCCATACAACGGAGAGAAAATCGATATGCCAAAGCCGGTAGAGCGAAAACCTTTCCTGGAATCCATCCATAAAGCACAGTATGCGAAGCTGCCTGACAATTTCAGAAAGCTGGATGAACAAGCAATAACTGAAGTGCTTAAAAATCCTTTGAGAAACCAACATGTGCCGCAACAGGAAAAAGGAATCAAACCTGCCAATGCGATTCCTTATGAGCTATATGCGACCGCTGGAATGAGTGCTGATCGTTCTGCTCTTAAGATTGATCTTGCAGCTGGTAAGTCGGTGTTTGGCGAGCGCAGCAGTGGCGCAGGATACAATGTATATGGTGGAGGAAGGAACTGGGCATTTACTGTAGCGGCTGGTGACACTGTGTCGTATGCATGGCCTTTGAAAGATTTCGCCGATGAATTATACGACCTTAAAGTATACGGTGTCAACGGGTTTTACCGGAGTTATAGTGGTGATGCCAGAGATCCGCAGGTGCTGGTAAGTCTAAGCTATGAGCGGGAAAAGAATAGGCCTACGGTACCAACAGGTAATGTGGTTGTCCACTTAAAGCGAAACGGCACCGGCAGTAATGAGGCTCTTAAATTCATCCTTGCTGACAATGCCTACGGCGGTAAAGCAAGGAGCATTGTGCTGCCGGCAGGTAAAACTGAGCTAAGTGTTACGATAGATTTGATAAACAGCCGCAATTGGTATGACTTCACGATCCGCCTGGATGGCAATAAAAAATATGCCCAGCAATATGCCGGGCATGTGGAACATCAAAAATCCAGTTTTACAGATCCGCTAATGGGCGGGATGGTTTAGCATAGGCAGCCAGGTACAGACTTTCTTGCCCGACCTGCTACTTAATAAATGCTTTCTTCATCACTTCTAGGTAGCCCATTTTATGCAGGGTATCGGGTTCGAGGTAGCTTCCCTCCGACCACTCGTTCCAGGCATTGACCGTTATTATTTTAGGCTGATTTGGATGTGCATCGGCAAAGGCCTTGGCCTTTTCTACGTACTTCGCAAACTTAGCAGGGGAAGGATTATTGATGTAGCCTGTCTTGTAAGGGAACCTTGGATTGGCATCCCAGCTAATAGTAAGATTAGGGAAATATGGGATGGTAAAATCTTTACTAAAGCCGCCCCACATATTGGTAGACAGGTCGGCCCATTTCTCATAGTCCCCGTCAGGGTTTTGCAGGTGTGCCCAGCAATAGTTCGTCAGACTGTTAAAGCCAAAATATTCCATCACTTTGTTCTGAGTTTCTATTTTTTCACCTGGCACGCCTACCAGGCTGGACGGCAACGCCCCCCAAAGAATTCCCTGCAGATGAAGCCCCGGGAAGCCCGCTGCCATTGTTTTCTTTCTGAAATAATTAAGTGCGTCTTTGGTTTGCTCGGCACCACCCAATCCGGCAATGAGGGTATGCAGTTCATAGATACAGAAAACAGGTGCACCATCGATCTTGTAATAAGACGGGTTTTTGAAATACTTGCTGATTACGCGGTCGACTACTATATCAAACTGTTTACGGTCTACGGAGCCCTTCCAGATCACAGAATCTTTTCTTGGGTTATCCTTAGCCCAGTACGTAGTTGCATCGTGGTTGGCCCACATCAGGTAGAAGTTCATCCTGTTTTTATTGGCCTTTAGAAATCCATCGTTGATGCAGCTTTCCAGGAAGGGCCCGTCGTTGTACCAATACCAGTCGAAGATGAAAGTATTGACCCCATGCGCTACCGCAGCGGTGATCTTTTTGTCCATATCTTTTGGATTGGCCTCATCCAGGTATCCCCACATGGGAACCTTTGGCTGGGCGTGACCAGGCTCTTTAGGCGTCGATTTATAGATAATTTCCCATTCACCTTTTTTGTCAGGAAAAAGAAATTCGGCCTTCGGTTCGTAATGATAGGCTGGCCAGTAAAATGCCGCAACGTCATAGTCTTGTTTTGCGACCCTATTCTTACTTAGCTTTGGACTGCATGCATAGATAAAGACCGAGATGGAGAGCGCGAATATCGCGGTTAGTTTGGTTGTTTTATCGTTCATTTTTATGGTGTTTTGGTAAAGCCGTTATAGTCTGTTCCGGTTTTCAGAAAGGCCATAACGGCTATCGAATGCAATTTAGTCAAGCCAGCCAGGATTTTGCCAATTTTGTCCGGTTAAATTCATCACCTTGTTGACCTCTTCCTGATCTATTGGATACAAAAGGTATTTTTCTGAGTGGGCATTTCTATCTCCTAGTTTGAAACGGGTATAAGTTGGCGCTGCCACTGTGCCTTCAATCCGCATACCAGTAACAGATTTATCTGTCTGATCTAGGATCTTCCAGCGGCGAACATCGAAGAAGCGGTGGTCTTCAAAGACAAGTTCGATGCGGCGCTCGTTGCGGTATCTGGCTTCAAATGCTTCTTTAGACATTCCTGCTGGAAAAGCAGGCATATTTACCCTGGCACGAACAGCATTTACGGCCTCCCTGGCACTCATATTGAACGAACCGGAGGTTACCTGCGCATCTGGGCCTACTGATTGATAGGCGCATTCAGCAAAGTTCAGATAAAGTTCAGCCAACCTGAAAAGCCTGATAGAACCATCGGCATTATTGGTGCGGCCCGAAGCAGAATTGTTGAACTTCCTTGTATAGTAGCCTGTGCGCGTATTGATGCGATTGGTTGTCGAAATTCCTTCAGCGCCACCTATATTGGTTGCAACTTTCTTCCCGGTCGGCTGGTTTAAAAAGCGCACTGCTCCATTGTAGTAGATGGAAGCATAAAACCTTGGGTCTCTGCTCACATATGGATTTTCGGGATCGTATCCAGAGGCTGTATTTACAATCGGAACCAGCTGGTCCGCGTCTGAATAACCTGTAATAGGTACCTGGCCGTTTGCCATTTCATAAGCATCTACCAGTTCCTGAGTCGGATTGGGACCTGCTTTGGTTACACCTGGATTAGACGGCATGCCCGCAAATTCCCACATGCGCATTTGTCCACCAAGTTGATAAATCGTCTCTTTGTCTGTCGCGCGCTGGTCATTGGAAGTCGTAAAGTGATACAGGGCATATGAATTCTGTGCTACCGTAGCAGCAGGAACCAGATTGAACAACCTATAGTCATTGGCAAGGCATTGCGCCAGGGCGTCGGCGGTAATGGTTGTGGCTTCAGCCACCGTGAATGTACCATCTGAAAATAAAGGGCTCACCGCAAAAGTTACGGTCTGCGACTTGATAGCATAGGCTACAGCCCTAGACATGATGCCAAACTGGTTCTCGTAGATTGCCCATGGGAAGCCTTCCCTGGTATTTGGATAAGATAATGCAGTATTGCAATCCTGAATGATAAACCTGGCAACCTCAGAAAAAGTAGCCTTTCGGTCTTTAGAAAAATCATGGTTGATTTCCAGTGGCTTATCAAAAATCGGTACCCCTCCATAACGCTTGATCAGCTGAAGATAATACAAGGCGCGCAAGGTATGTGCTTGTGCAGTCCAACCTCCTTTTTCAGCTTCAGTAGCAAATACAGTAGCTGTTTTAATGCTTTCTATGAAGACATTGCACCTCCTTATACCTTCATACAAGCGAGCCCATGGACTTCCGTCTATAGATACCGATGGATAATTCGTCGTCGTAATATTCCCTGCATACCAGGCTTGGAAGCGTGAGCCCGGCGTGATGTCGTCCGCATCCTGCGCATCGTCAGTGAAGCCTGCACGGTCTACCGAAAGTGCCGGTGCAAAACCATAGCAGGAATTGAGGTAACCGCGTGTGCGGTTATAATCGCTAAATACCTGGTCCATGGTGATCCTTCCATCACTTGGAAGATCCAGTTTTTTATTACAGGAAAATAGCATCCCTGCGGTCAATATGGCTATATAAAGATTTGATTTTTTCATGTTGGTAAATTAAAATATCACGTTTACTCCTAGGTTATAAACTCTGTATACCGGAAAGGAATTATAACCTCCGCCGTCAGGACCAAAGTCTTTGGATTTCATATTGTCCCAGGTGATCAGGTTTTGTCCGCTCAGCAGGAACCTAACTTTATCAGCGGTGATCGCTTTCGACAGTCTGGCAGGCAGTGTATAAGCCAATTGCATGTTTTTAAGGCGAATGAAAGAGCGGTCATAGCTATAATAATCGCTTGCCTCATGGCTGATGCTTTTTACGATAGAAAGCGCTGGTGAAGTAATCGGTTCGCCATTAGCAAAGCGCTCCGCTGTCCATGCATTTTGATGCAGTGATCCAAAGACCCCATCGATGTCTGTCTCATATACACCCTGACCACTAAAGAACGTTGTGTATTTACCAATCCCCTGAAAAAGGAAGTTTAGGTCGAACGCCTTGTAGGTAAGTCCACCGGAGATTCCGTATGAATATTTAGGTAAAGAACCATAACCAATAGGCGCCCTGTCATGCAAATCGATAAGTCCGTCTCCATTCAGATCCTGATACTTCAGATCGCCCAGGCGGATTTTGGTCTCGGCATTGTTAAACGGAATTCGGTTATTAAGCTCCTCCTGTGTGTTATAAAAACCGTTGCCATTGCTGTAATCTACCAGGTATCCAAATTGCTGGCCGAAAGGAAATCCTTCTTGTTGCTTTGGATAAGCATAATCAGGCGTACGTACTGCCTCGTTTACACTGATCACTTTATTGTCGATATAACTAAGCTGCCCCCCAATAGAAACACTCAGATTCTTATTGATGGCCTTATTGTAACCGGCCGTCACTTCATAGCCTTTATTTTCAAACACTCCATTGTTTCCCCTTGGATAATTGCCGAGCGGAACACCCTGGTACAGCGGTATAGTGGCAGCACCTCCAACGATCATATTGCTCATTCGCTCTTTAAAAACGTCGACTGATATAGAAACTGCGTTGAAGAACCCAAGGTCAAGCCCCAGGTTTTGTTTGATAGCCACCTCCGCTTCTACAAAAGGGTTACCAACTTGTTGCTGGGTTATTAAATATTGCAGGTAACCAATTGGCCCGCCTTTGCTGACCGTAACATTATCCAGATAGGCAAAACGACCAAGCCCGCTATTGTCATTAGCCGTTTTACCATAAGAAGCACGGAGCTTCAGATTGCTCAGCCAGTTAAAGTCCTTTAGGAAGACCTCATTTGATGCCACCCAGGCAGCGGATACTGCAGGTGTAGCAGTAAACCTATGGGACCTGGCATACTGCTCGGATCCGGAATAGCCAAGGTCAAACTTGACGAGGTACCTTCTATCATAACCATAATTAAACTCAGCCCCAGAACTAACTCGGTTATAAGGTAATAAGCCCGGAGATGAGGTCTCGGTTCTGGTTAAATTTTGAAAAAACATGTAGGCCATTGCGCCTACATTGTGTTTACCAAAGTCGCGCTGATAATTTAACGCCGTGTTGTAGGTAAGGTGATAATAGTAAGAATGTGTTTTGCTATAGGCAAGCGGGGTTTCATTTTGATCACCCTTTTTAATAAAAGTAAGTGCGTCGTCGGCCCCTGACCTGATGAATCGCTCGTAATCCTCTCTTGTACTCAAACTCCCAACAGCGTTGGTCTGATAAGCCATTGTACCATTCAGTGTTAATCCTTTGGTCAGAAAGCCCATATCCAGATCAAGCCCAAACTGCGAAGTAATATTGGTGACTGTATGCCTCACATAACCGGTACGGTTGAGCAATCCGTACGTTGGTGAAGCCACATTTTGTGTGGTCAGCACCTTTCCATCCGGGCTTAAAGGGCCGTACATGGTAGGAGGTATCTGGAACAAACTGCTATAAACGGTAGCATTTCCTGCACCTGGTGTTCGTTCTCTCTTAACATTTCCACTTAAGCGAACAAAAGCTTTCAGATAACGGTTGAGTTTCATATCTACATTGGAGCGGTAATTTACCCATACGTTATTTGCATTGGGATTGTACTCCGTCTGGTCGGTAATGAACTGACCGCCCTGGTGCATGAAGTTCAGGTTGGAATAGAACAGCACATTATCGCTGCCACCCGTCACATTTATTGCCGCGCGCTGCATAGAAGCATAATTTTCCATGTATCTATCGTACCAGTTGGTGCTCGGATAGCGCTCATCTGTACCGCTTCGGTAACCTTCCATCTGCTGGTCTGAGAAGGGTTTATTCTGACCATCATTAACGGCTGCCTGGTTCCTCATTGTCGCATACGCTGCTGCATTATAAAAATGCGGTTTGGTCGTCACTTCTTGAAATGCCTGATCCAGTGTTGTTTTAATTTGTACATCCCCTTTATTGCCGCGTTTTGTGGTAATTACCAAAATACCATTGGCACCTTGTATGCCATATAGCGCCTGTGTAGAAGCATCTTTAAGCAGGGTAACCGACTCAATTTCATTGGCGCTGATATAGTCCAGCGTCTGATTACTATTGTAAGAATTAATGATTCCATCTATCATCACCAAAGGCCCGGCACCTCTTGCGGCAGATATTCCCCGAACATATAGGTTAGTTGTAGCCCTTGACAGTTCAGAAGAGACCTCTTGTGCGGTAAGACCAGCCAACCGGCCTGGAAAAGTTTGGGTAAGATTGGCCACCGGAGCACGCTCAAGTTCTTCCCCACTGACCGTAGATACGGCTCCGGATACATCGCCCCTGCGCTGAGCAGTATACCCAAGGTATACGATTTCGTCTCTGTTATGCGCGTCGGGCTGCAGTGTAATATTAAGCTGTTCTTTTTCAACAGTGCTAATCTTTTGGGTTACATAACCGTTGTACGAAAAAGTCAGGGGCTGATCGCCTTTTACCAGTGTATATTCACCCTTATTGTCGGTCACTGTCCCTCTTGCGGGTCCGGCATTTACCGTTACTCCCGGGATTGGCCGGCCATGATTGTCTCTTACCGTACCTTTTATCTGAATGGGCACTTCCTGCGCGCTACTTTTGTTCCAGACACAAATCAGAGCCACAAAAGTAAATGCTAGTATATTGATCTTTAGATTATTCATCATCTTATTTATCGTTGAATGCTATAAAATTGTGATTACCACCCGTTGTTTTGCCAGTTGATGCCTGTGATTCCAAGAAGGCGGTTGGCCTCATTTAACGGAACTGGCAGCAAAAGGAACTTATTGGTGTAATTTTTACGCTCTGTAGGTCTAACCGGACGGCGTTTGTAAGTAAAACTACCATTTGAATTCCTGGTGATCTCCATGGCTGTCACCCATTGGTCTGTATCGGCCAGATCACCTGTGGGAAGCGTCCAGCGACGAACGTCGAAATAGCGGTTCTCTTCCAAAGCAAGCTCCACCCTTCGCTCATTGCGGATGCGCAGGATCAGTTGGTCTTTGGTAAGGCCCTTAGCCAGCAATGGCATGGCTACCCTTACCCGGATCTCGTTGACTGCATCGGTAGCCTCATCCAGCTTCCCGGCTTCGGCCGCGGCTTCAGCAAAATTCAGAATGATCTCTCCTAAACGGAATAACTTATGGTTAGCTCCGGCAACGGTATTGTCATTTCCGGAATTTGGATGAAGAAACTTACGCTCAAAGTATCCCGTACGCGTAGCTCTTCTGGTGGTAGCATGTATACCTGTCTGTGGTTCTCCTACATAAGTGGCGATAATCCTGGTGCGGTTGGCTTGTGGTGCTGGAAAGTTTTCGTACGACTCCGGAACCTCTGCAAAATTCCATTGTGCTTTTCTTTTAGACCCATTGTAATAAATGCTTGCGTAGAAACGCGGATCGCGGTTCTTATAAGGATCGGCAGGATCGTACTGCGTGTTTTGAGGATTGTAGTTAGGCTGCGTATGCTGCTCATCAGCATATGGATTGCCCAGATTGAGAATTGGTTGTCCGTCTGTTGTTTCAAATGCATCAACCAATTCCTGTGAAGGACAGGTGCCTGATTTGTAACCATTCTGCGCACCTATACCATCGACATCCCAGGTATTCCCCTGGCCTTCACGACTCTGAAAGATCGTTTCACGATCTACAGGTGTGGCGGAATAAGCCATATTCTGTGTGAAATATTCATTGAACAGGGCAGTTTTTACATTTTTATCCGGACCCAGGAAGGCATCATTCGACAAATAGATCTGCGGATAATTTACCTGATTGTATAACTCATAACCATTTGCTTTTAGATTGGCTAACGAAGTTTTATTGACCTGATAAGCTTCCTCCCAATAGTTTTTCCCAGCATTGTTAAGCGGACTGGCTGCAAAAAGAATCATTTGGGATTTAATGGCTTCGGCGAGTGCTTTTTGAACACGACCAGCTTCGCCAGCGCTGGTAATCCTCCATGGAAGCTCTGCGTTAGCAAGCGCAGCATCACAGTCTTCGATGATAAACTTTACCACATCATAAAAGCTTTCCTTTTTTATGGTAGAAAAATCAGCATCAAAATCGTAAACCTCACGCTCTATAGGTAATGCGGCTCCATACCATTTCAACAATTCCGAATAATAGTACGCACGAAGCAGTTGAGCTTCCGCTTTCCAGCGGCTTTTGTCTGCAGGGGCAGAAACAGTCACCGCATCAATGCGCTGGATGAACATCGTGCAGTTGCGTATGGCCGACCAGTACCGTGCCCAATAGTTTCCATTTCCTGCTTCAGTACTCACGTTTACAGCCGGGTGGTTATCTGCCGATGCATTGCCATTGTACATGCGGCCTGCCATTAGGCCTGACTCAGCTTCAGCATCCGTATCCCAGGCTTCATCACTCCAAACCACGGGTCCGCGCGACCAAAAGAAATACCTTGCACCTTTTCCGGGCATGTTGGCATAACAGCTGTTTAGAAAAGCACGTACCTTTTCATTATCAGCAAATACGTCATCTAAAGAGAGTTTACCATCCGGCGCCATATCAAGGGTCTTTTTACAAGCACCCAAGCTTATGCAAAGGACAAATAGGGTTAGTAATATATATTTGAGTTTCATAATTATTCTTTCTTAGGTTAAAATGTTAGGTCCAGACCAAAGTTTGACATTTTGGTCACCGGATATCCCAATGCATCATTGTTTTCCGGGTCAAGGTGGCCCAGTCTTAACTTATCCCAGGTGTAAAGATTCTGGGCGCTGACGTATAGACGTAACCTGCTCACTCCTATTGGCTTCAACAGGTTTGCCGGAAGCGTGTAGGCAAGCTCTATGTTTTTCAACCTGATAAATGAACGGTCCATAATGAAAAAATCATTTCCGGTATGATTGGTAGTGGTTCGTGTGCTCAGCGCAGGATAGGTAATTTCCTCACCAGCGGCATAACGCTCAGCAGTCCAGGCAGTTCTATGGTACGCAAAATAAGTTCCGCGGGTAATATTTTCGTATACACCCTGAGAAGAATAATTAGTTGAATATTTACCTACACCCTGGAAGAAAGTTGTAAAATCAAAATTCTTAAATGATAGGCCGAAGGTGAAACCATAGGTGACACCCGGAATGCTGGTAAAGCCGATTGGCGACTGGTCTTTATCGCTGATTACCCCATCACCATTCAAGTCCTGGTATTTTAAATCTCCGACTCTTGGGTCTCCAAAATCATATGTGGTGTTTGCCAGGTAGTCCTCCAGTTCCTGTTGCGAATTGAAATAGCCGTTTCCATTGCTATAGTCAACTTTATAGCCCCAAGCCTGACCCAGAGAAAAACCGGTGGAACGATACCTGTATGCATAAGTATCATCACGAGTGGATTCATCCAAGAACTTTACGGTGTTGCGGTTATAATTATAGTTACCTCTTAAATTAAGAGAAAGGCTTCTGCTAAGCGGTGTATTATAGCTAAGCTCAATCTCGTAACCTTTATTGTCTACCAGCCCCATATTTACTTTAGGCAAATTACCTAAGGGAACTCCCTGAAATTCGGGAACTGTGCCGCGCGTAATCAGGATATTGCTCCTTTGCTCAATGTAATGGTCAAAAGTAATTCCCAACTTACCGATCAACTGAAGATCGATGCCATAATTTTGTTTTTTCGCTACCTCCCAGGTGATGTTTGGATTGCCCAACAGACCCTGGTTGATCCCTCCGCCCAGGCTGCCCAACGGTCCGCCGCCCAACGTGATGTCACTTTGATATAGAAAACGGGAGTTTCCGGCAATTTGGTCGTTTCCTACCTTACCGTATGAGGCCCTGAATTTAAGATTGGTCAGCACATTGTTACCCTTCAAAAAGCTTTCGTTACTGACTACCCATCCAACTGACCCTGCGGGAAAAAATCCAAAACGCTTCTTAGGTGCAAACTGTTCTGAACCGTTATAGCCCATGTTGAGTTCAGCCAAATATCTGTTGTCATAAGCGTAGGTAGCACGGGCAGCTATGCCAAGTACATTAAAAGGAATCTGGCCCGAAGGAACTTCCCAATGGTCACGCTGGCCAAGTATCATACCACCCACATCGTGCTTTCCAAACGCCCTGTTATAATTAACAGAAGCCTGCATATTGATGTTATACCGGGAATCAACTCCCTTGGTAATGGCAAGAAGTGATTCGTCAGCACGTTTGATGGCATATGACATTTCATTGGTGAGCGGGTTTAATTCCGCCAGGTAAAGCACCTCTGATTTACTCCCCTGTTCTGCAGAAGTCGATTTAGCATCATATGAGATCATTCCTTTCAAACTAAGGCCTTTGGTAATTGAATTACCCAAATCCAGGTTCAGTCCGAAGGTAGAGTTCAGGTTAGACCTCATCTCATTGCGGTAGCCCATGCGGTTCATGATCTCAAAAGCAGAGCGGTCAAGATAACCAGGATCTACAATTAGTCCGGAAGGAACACCAAAACCATCAATGGTGGTTGGCCCGGGTGTAATCGGCAATACACTTTGCGCCTGATAAATCAGGTCGCGCATCATCCAGTTGGTATCTCCCCCATAGAGATTTGCAGATGGCATATTTACTTTTTCCAGGTAGCTGCCGATGTTTAAAAATGCTTTCAGTGCGCTGGTCACTTTGTAATCCAGGTTGGCCCGGAAATTATAGCGGTCCATCCATGATGAAGGGTCGTACCCAAGCTTTGATTTGGGTTCCGCTTTTAAATTTCCGCCCTGATGCAGGTATGCTGCATTCACGAAATAAGAAACACGTTCCGTACCACCACTTGCACTTGTATTGATCCTTGTTTGTGGTGAATAGCGCGCAATAAACTCCCGGTAGTAGTCATGGTCAGGAAACATATAGTTCCTGACTCTAGCCTTATTTTCATAGTCCGGATCGGCGGGATCCAATCCCGCAAGAGGATTTGCATACTTGTCTATGATTTCCTGCGTAAATGGCAGCGGTGAGATGTTGTCATTTTTGGACGCTTCATTTCTGAGGCCTATATAATCAAGTGAATGCAGACGCTCCGGCTCCCTGGTAAACGAAGAAAAACTCTGTTCGCCGTTGATGGTAAGTTCGGTTTTGCCCTGCTCCCCTCTTTTTGTCGTGATCAGGATTACCCCGTTTGCCCCTCTTACCCCAAACACTGCTGTGGCAGAAGCATCCTTAAGAACGGAAATGGAAGCCACCTCATTTGGATCAATGGTACGGATGTTATCCCGGGGCACTCCATCTATCAAAATAAGCGGACTTTTACCATTGGTGGTCGCAGCGCCGCGCAGGTACATGGTCGCATCATCCCTTCCAGGCTGGCCACCTCCTGACTGAATAGAGGTAAGCCCCGACAGGCGGCCTGCAAGCGAGTTGGCTATACTCGCAGAGGAACTCTGTTTAAGGTCTTTCGTGGTGATGGAAGAGACGGCGCCTGTCACCGATATTTTCTTTTGCTGACCGTAGCCTACTACTACAATCTCGTCTAGTTTATTGTCAGACGGCGTAAGGGTCAATGTAATTTCTGTGCGTCCGTTGACCCTTATAGTCTTCTGGATATATCCCACATAGGCAAACACCAACACTGCGTTAGCGGGTGCAGAGATGGTATATTGTCCATCTGTGTTGGTTTGTGTGCCGATCTTTGTGCCCTGGACAACGACTGTCGCACCTGGAACCGGAGCATTATCGACGGAGTCCGTGACCTTTCCTGTGATGGTAATTAAGTCCTGTGCCCGGACATGTAGTGAACAACAGACTAATAGCATTAGCATTGTTGTACAATACAACTTTGAATAAAGGTGTGATTGCCTCATTTTAGGGATTCATTTAAGTTTATAATTGGTTATTTAGTGGTTGCTCGTTTATTTCGATGTGTATTGAAAATTGAATCTCCCTGATGGGGCTACGTCTCCGTTAACCAGGAAATCCATGATATCACCTTCTTTTTGCATGTTATCGGACCATTTAAATTCAATGTCTAGGGGGCCTGCTATATTTAGTGCCTTAAGCGGTATTGCTATTTCAAGTTTGTTTTTTTCGTATTTAAAGTTTACCTCGGTTGGCTGGCCCCAACTCCAACCCGAAGCGGATCTTTCGAGGTACGACTTGCCATTGGGTGATTTTCTATTTACTACAAAATCATATCCTTCCCATCCGGTCGCTTTATTCCTATCTGTATCGATAAAAAGGTGCATCCATCCTGGGTCACTATCAGATGTAAGATCACCGGCAGTTTCTACGTAGAAGTAGAAAAACTGCTTATCGTGTGTGACTTTGGCATTAATGATATCATTCCGGCCAGTAGTATTGGTATAATGAGTTCCTGCAAACCCATCCGCATCGCGGTGCAGGGTATTGCCTTTATGCGACCTGAAGTCGGGAAGTACAGAGGCCCATTCTTCGAATTTGCCGTCAATTTTGATTGATTTAGGTTTAGATACTTTTTCAGGTGGGGGCATGCCTTTAAATTTGCGGACATTACTAATCAGTTGATAATAGTAATTGTCATTATGGCCACCTTTCATCGGTTCAATATCGCGGCTATGCTCTGTATCAAACTGATCCGGGAAAGCATTTTGCTGACCCATCCACTTATCAAATCTCCCGGCAATCCATTCATTCCAGCCGGTAACAAATACCAGTTCCACATTCTGCTTTAGCGCATGGTCCCACTGTTCCTGAAAGTTTAAACCAAATTGGTGGGCATCAGGACGTGTATCATGGCCGTTTTTATCCGTATAACTTCTTCCAAATGACCCCGGATAATTCATGGCGCTCAACCCATTTGCCTTGCTCCAGTTTTGTGATGTACCTACAGTCATCTGTTCGAAACTACCATCGGTGTTTTGGGCAAAACCATGCTGAGGGTGGATTTCTAACCATCCCCAATGATCTGGCCGCTCAGGACCTTTGTCGTATACAGGCTGTCCCGGTCGGAAGGTAAAAAAGTCTTTGATGTCCGGTGCAATATTGTCCGGATATGCCATTATTAGCGGCTTGCCTTCCCACATAAACCAAAGATCCTTATACAATCCGGGCTTATATAGATCGGTATAAACCTGATCCACCGCACTCTTGGTAGCAGGTGTAGGCCCAAAACCCATCATAAACGCAATTTGTGGAGTCTTGATGCCATTCTTTCTCGCTTCGGTAAATACCTCGCACAATTGCATGTATGCAGGTTTCCAGACAAGATCTCCGTTTGTACAGTCGAACATGATCATGTCAACTCCTGCATCAGCCAGCATTTCGGCATGCCTGTACAGGACCCATTTATCAAAATTGGTATAAAAGCCAAACAGTGGCTCATTCCAAAAATTCATTATTTTCTTAGGCCATACTGGATCGTTATAGTCATTGAGTGCATTAGGATACTTTTTTACAAATTCCGTGGTATTATTAGGACTGTTAGCAGCTTGATGGTAATGCCATGTCCAGTAAAACATACCGATGAGCTTACCTTTTTTAACATCACCCACTTCTTTGAATTCAGGGAGTTTTCTTCCCAGCGCATCAGTAGCGGGAAGATTTGCCGCATAGTTTGTCAAACTCTGGGCATGCGTGCAACTGGCAACAATAAAAAAAATCAAAAAACTGACATAGGGCTTCAGATTTGTACGTATCATGGGAGATTATATTTGGTGACTAAACCCAATATTATCTAAATTAAAATGTGTCGGCAACCTGTACTATTATGGTCGGCGACCTGTACTGTGCTGCCTTTGCACCTCAGAAAAGAAGTTTTTTCCTTTTTTTGGTATTGCTATTTGAACCTGATCGCTTTTAGCGGGCTGATCTTGCTGACCAGCATCGACGGCACTAGAAGTACTATGAGACAGATAAATACGGTGGCCACATTCAGCAAAAGCACGTCCGAAAAATGGAATTCAATGGGCACGTAAGAAAGGTAATAGGAGGTCTGGTCGAGTTTAAATATATGGGTATAATATTGAAGAAAACCGAGTCCAAGTCCCAATATATTTCCCAATACCAACCCTATCCCAACCAGATAAAATGCATTATAAAGGAAGATTTTCATTACACTGAGGTCTGTCATCCCAAAAGCCTTAAGCATACCGATCATATTGGTGCGCTCGAGGATCATGATCAGTAAAGCAGTGATCATGTTGATGACTCCTACTACCATCATCAGGATCAGTAAAACCCTTGTATTTACGTCAAGTAGCGAAAGCCAGGTAAATATTGCCGGAAAATAATCTTCTACAGATTCCGATTTCAGTTTGAGTTCAAGATCAGAATAGATACCGGTCGACACTTCCTTAAGTTTAGAAAAGTCTTTAATCCTGATCTCTATTCCGCCTATTTCATTGGCTTTCCAGTTGTTTAATCTTCTAATGATGTTAAGGTCACCTATTACAAAGTTTTTGTCAATTTCTTCTACTCCTATATTATAGATGCCGACTATTGTGAATTGCCTGGGTCGTGGTGGATCCTGCACAAAATGCATAATAAACCGGTCCCCAATCTTCAGGTTTAAGCGGTTAGCCGTAAATTGGGAGATCATAATCTGCTTGGTAGCCTTGGCACTGTCGGCAAAATCAATCACTGTTCCGCTGGCCAGGTGCTTGCGGATATAGTCCCAGTTGAACGTTTTATCGATCCCTTTAAAATTGATACCCTCTACTTCATCATTTACAGATATGATGGCTGGCTTAGTAGCATAGGGCTGAAAATATTCCACATCAGGATTATTTTTAAGGCCTGCTATGGTTTCCTTTGCTGGTACAAAGGGTGATAGTTCGAAAGAATTATTAAGGTCAAATTTAAAGACCCGGACATCACCTATAAATCCCCTCACCTTTTCACGGATCTCAGTCTTGAAGCCTTTAATAATGGCTACAGAAAGCATCATAACGGCCAGACTAAGCATCACGCCAGCTATCGCAATGCGAACGATCAGTTTAGAAAATGTACGCTCGGATTTTACCGCTATACGGCCCGCTATAAAATATTCTGTATTCAATCCTGTACTTTAATTGTAAAATACAAAAGTACCATAATCCACCCTTGCATGAAGATAAAATGCAAATATTATTTAACAGGCACGATACGATCCACTCTACTTATTTTTTGAAAATGCTTAGATCCCATTTATCCCTCCAGGAGATTTCCATATCATCGCCCTTAAATGTAATAGGCAGCCATAAATAACGCCCATCTATTGGATTTTCAGGTTTCCATTTATCTGCCATAAAAATAAACGCGTCTTTCTTGCCCTGGATGGGCAGTACATGCGTGCTTTGACCACCGTAAGTTAGGTTGCTTCCCTCGCCTATACATGGATTGCCTTTGTATTGCCATTTTCCCCATATTGAGTCAGAAACAAACCAGCGTGCGGGATTTGGGTCCCAGCCTGTACATCCGGATCCGACCATATAATATTTACCATTTCTTTTAAATAAAGCCGGTGCTTCGGTTTGAAAGCCAACCTGCATACGAATAAATTTTCCGGTATGTGAAGCATAATCTGAGGACAGTTCTGCGATGTTTAATGTGAAATTTTCTTCTGCTGCAAAAACGTGATATGCCTTACCGTCATCATCTACAAACACAGTCATATCTCTTGCCATTTGACCGCCTGGTAAGTCTCTGCAGAAATAACCGTCATAAGTGTTTGCCGGCTGCTCACAATTTACTTTTTCGCTTTCCTTTACATCTGCGGTATAAAATGGCAATTGAGCAGCATTTGGCCGATAGCTTTTAATGAAAGTATAGGGACCTGTGATTTGATCTGAAGTGGCGACTCCTGCTCTAGCTGCTTTGTAACCTTGTCCTTTAAGTTCCAGGTGGAACCACATGACAAATTTCTTTGTTTTTGCATTGTATACCACTTTTGGGCGTTCGATGACGCTTCCTTTTACAATATCACTATTCGCATCTTCCGAAACCTTCAGCGCTACACCCTCGTCCTTCCAGTTGTATAAATCTTTTGAGGAATAAGTATGAACTCCTACCTGAGCGGTATTCCCTATTCGACCTATTACCTTGTGCTCTCCAAACCAGTAGTAAGTACCTTTGTGATACAGGATGCCGCCACCGTGAGCATTGATATGGACACCTTTGTCATCCTTCCAAACTTGCCCGGGTTCGAAGGCACTGTTGCCCGTTTGCGCAAAGGTATTTGTATTAAGCCCGATTAAAATTAGAAATAAGAACAACGCTGAGTTGGTAAGTTTGGTCATGTTCATAACTCAAATATAAATTAAAAAGATTAAACAGGCCGGACGACTGTCCAATCTGAGCGTATCAAGTGTGATTATTATTTAACAGGTACAATACCCTGCTTTACAGCGTAGAGAACGAGTCCCACAATGTTTTTTGATCCGATCTTTTCAAACAGCTTGGTCCTGTACCCTTCTACCGTTCTTACGCTGAGGCACAGCTTATCGGCTATTTCCACATTTGATCTTTCTTCGCAGATCAGCTTGAGGACATCTATCTCCCTTTCGTTGAGTACGGCCTCACTTTGCGATGACGATGATGGCTGCAAGCCCAGCAGGTCCTTCATTAAAGTACCAGACATTGGCTGATTAAAGTAAAAACCGGTATGATATACCGTATTAATGGCTTGAATGATTTCTTTAGGCTCAGCATTTTTTAGCAGATAGCCATTTGCTCCGGCCTTCATCATATCTATGATATATTTATTTTCATGATACATGGAAATCACCAGGATCTTTATGTCTTCAAAGTGCTCACGGATGTAAAGGGTGGTCTGCAAACCATCCATATCAGGCATTTTGATATCCATCAGGATCAGGTCCGGTTTTTCGGTCGCTATCTGTTCAATGAGTTCAGTGCCGCTACCTGCTTCCAGCACCACATTAAACTCGTCAACATCCTTTAATACAGCAATTAAGCCTGTCCTAAAGATTTTATGGTCATCAGCTATCGCGATTCTTATAGGCATACTAGATAGGGATATGTCTTATGTAGCGAATATACTCTGATTCTGCAAAACTATCAAATTTTCAGGGTGATAAATGCAGCTGTTCCCTTTCCGGGTTCGGAGGTAATCTCCAGTTCCCCTTTGATGAGCTGCATCCTGCTCTGCATGTTTTTAAGCCCGAAACCCGGCTTTGCTTCATTTTTATTAAATCCAATGCCGTTGTCTTTAAAGTAAATCTCCAGACCTCCTTCCTGCCTGATCAGTGAAACCTTAATTTCAGAAGCCTGGGCGTGCTTAGTGGCGTTTCCAAACAATTCCTGTACAATGCGGTACAATGTTACCTCTATGATGGGCTCATAACGCCCGGGCAGTGCATCTATTTTACATTCAACTTGAATGCCCGTAGCAGATTGCATTTTTGCACACAGATCGGCAAGTGCTTCTCCGAGACCGAAATCGGTAAGCAGCGGAGGCAGCACATTTTGGATGATGTTCCTTATCTCCAGGATACATTCCTCGGCGAGTGCCCTCGTATCTTCTATTACAGGACTCATCGTGTTGTTCTCAGCACCCAGGGTATTGAGGCGGTAAAGATTTAGCTTAATGGCCGATAATACCTGCCCTACACTGTCATGAAGATCTTCGGAAAGTCGCTTCCGTTCAGATTCCTGCGTTTCAAATACAGCGTTCAGCAGTTCCCGCTGCTTTTCTTTTTGCAGTTTCTGAATCGCCACCTGGTTGGTCAGCATCTTGCGCTGGTAAATGATCACAAAAAAGAACAGGAATACAACCAGTATCACTACCACCAGGGTGCCTATTATCAAGACATTTGTTATGTTGTTTTCTGAGGTCTGCAAAGTAATCCTATAGCGTAAAGTAAGTTAGCAATTAAGTTTGAAACCGAATGAATAACCCAGAAATTCTGGATATGTTCCGTCAGGATACGGCTGAAGAGCATGAATAAAAAGATGTTGACAGAAAAATAAATGAGTACGCCGGAGTTGATCCAGAAGAGTGCCTGTTTTTCAATGTGTATAAATTCCTGACGCGTTAGCAACTGATAAAAGTAAAGTAGCGCCAGTATGATCAGGTAAATGCTTTCCGCCGTATTTGATATAGAAGGATAGGCAAAAATGCCGTCCCCTCCCACAGCATTGAACAATACTACGATCAGGGTAATGGCACCGAGGATGACAGTGATTTTTTTTAAAGCAGGACTGTAAAACGCTACAAAATATATCCAGGTGAAAAAGCAGGTACTGAGCGCAATAAAAAGATGCAAAATGGGCGCATTGTTACTCAGCCCAAATTGCATGACCAATACCAGTAGCAGATCAAACATTGCGGAAAGCACAAAAAAAGCTGCAGCAATTTTTAGTACGTCGTTCAAATACAGCCTGTTTTTGACAGCAGCAATAACCGGAAAGATGGCCGATATAATGGAAATATTGTTTAATAAAACTGATGCTGTCATTTTGCTGCTATAAATATGATGACTACTTTTCTTCTGTCAGCTCATTTTTTGGACATCCTGGTGCACCCGGGCATGGCAAAGCCTGCTGTGCCAGCATAAACATTTGCGGGGTGCCTGGCAATTGGTCAGTGCCATCCTGAGAAGCGCCGGAAAGGATCAAATGCTTCTCACCTACTGCCCCTGCCCATTTACGCAGACAGTTGATGATCCAGTAGATAAAGCGCTGCCATGCAGTAAGGGACAGGCTGTTTGAATAATAAATGCGGATGCCCATATTGCCTTCCTGATTCATCAGCTGCTGCAGGATCTCTTTTCCGAAGAAATGGGATACGGTCTCATTGGGGTGCATCCGACGATAGTTTTTAGTCCATTGTGAAGCGGTTTCCAGGTCCATGGGATCGCCTTCACGGCCGGTGATAGGGAATTGATTCTTTTCTGAGATCATCATACAAATAGGTTTAAGTATCAAAAATAAGTTTATTATCAGTTTCTTTTATTGGTTTTTACCGATTACGTACTGGCACTCAGCATTTACCGTGACAGCACTTACTAAAAATACGTAAACACACCGGCGCAAAATCCGTGCTTCCTACCTTGATGCCGCACCCGTAAACTTGCAATTTTGATTTGTCACATAAAGACATAATCAATCATCCCTATTGTAATCATCCCTAATTGTAGAAACAATGAACAATGCATCAGATAATAAATCAGCAGAACAGTTTTTAAATACTGAAGGCGGTAAAACCAAATCAAATGCCATTGAAGTTCCTTCGGTAACATTGCCAAAGGGAGGCGGGGCACTAAAAGGCATTGACGAGAAATTTTCTGTTAATGCAGTAAATGGTACTTCTTCTTTTAATTTCCAGCTCCCAGTGGGCAGTCCCAGAGGGGCAACACCTGCTTTAACCGTGTCTTACAGTTCGGGTGCAGGAAATGGCATCTTCGGACTTGGCTGGAACCTTGGCCTTTCCTCTGTAAAACGTAAAACTGATAAAGGCCTGCCACATTATCTTGACAGCATTGATTCAGATACCTTTCTGCTGTCTGATGCCGAAGACCTGGTACCTGAATTTAAGAAGGAGGCCGATGGCAGCTTTTCAGTAGATGCAGCAGGTGAATATATCATCCATGAAAAAGATGCTGCTGACGGATTGCATACCATCAGGTGTTACAGGCCACGCATAGAAGGATCCTTTGCCAGGATAGAACGCTGGACTGAAAAGGCAGGTGGAATTATAAAATGGAGGATCAGCAGCAAAGAGAACCTGACCACCCTATACGGATGGACAGCAGATTCGGTACTGACCGATCCGAAAGACAGCACTAAGATCTTTGAATGGCTGCCGGAATTTATGTTTGACGACAGGGGAAATTGCTGCCGTTACCTGTATAAGAAAGAAGATGATGCTGGCTTTGATCATAGCCTGCTCCACCATAAGAACCGTTTCAAAAACGGCGGCATTACCTATGCGAATGTATATTTAGAAAAAGTACTTTACGGCAATAAAACCCCATACACTGCCTTTGGGGACACCTATCCGGAGGAAGATAATTTCCTGTTTTCTACCCTGTTTGATTATGGAGAATACGCCGCTGAAGCACCATATAACAAAGTGCAGGACTGGGCATTCAGGCCTGATGCATTTTCAGATTACCGTGCCGGCTTTGAAAAAAGGACTACCCGGTTGTGCAAAAGGGTAATGCTGCTCCATCATTTTACAGGTGAAGGAGAATATGAAGGATTGGTAAAATCCCTTGACTTTACTCATGCAGCTGATCCACAAGCAGATTTCACTTACCTGACTGCAATTACTTCTATTGGATATATCAAAAATGAAGAAGGCAGTTATGCGCAAAAGGCACTTCCATCGATGGAATTTGCCTATCAGCCGCATGACTGGAACAGGGAGATCAGGTCTGTGGCGACCAAAGATCTCGTACATGCTCCTGTGGGCCTGGACGAACAGCAATACCAGTTTACTGACCTATACAACGAGGGGCTTTCTGGCCTGTTAACAGAGCAGGCAAATGGTTGGTATTACAAACACAACCTGGGCAACGGTGAATTTGCACAGGCAAAACTGGTTACTCCTAAACCATCTTTTACAGGATTGAAGCAACAATTACAACTCACTGACCTTGATGCAGACGGCGGCAAGCAACTGGCAAATTTCGGCTCGGAACCAAAAGGATTTTTCGAACTGGATGATGACAATGAATGGCAACCGTTCCGCTCCTTTAGCGAAGTATTGAACGCAAATCCCGGCGATCCGAACACCCGCATGCTGGACCTGGATGGGGATGGAAAGGCGGATATGCTCATCACAGAAGACCAGGTGTTTACCTGGTACCCCTCCATCGGAAGAGCGGGTTATGGTCCGGCTATCAGAACCCCAAAACCCTTTGATGAAGAAGCAGGCCCGCATATGGTTTTTTCAGAGCCAACACAGACGATATTTTTGGCGGACATGTCGGGTGATGGTCTGACCGACCTGGTAAGGATCAGGAACGGTGAGACGTGCTACTGGCCAAATTTAGGATACGGAAGGTTTGGCGCAAAAGTAGCGATCGACAATTCCCCTGTGTTTGACCACCAGGAGGCATTCAATCCTAACTATATAAAAATAGCAGATATCGATGGATCGGGCACCTCAGATATTATTTATCTTGGAAGGAATAAATTTACCTGTTATAAAAATCTGAGTGGCAACAGGTTTAGCAACACCCCGTTTGAGATACCTGCCTTCCCGCAAATTAATGGGCAGACAAAAGTGACTGTAACTGACCTGCTGGGCAATGGTGTGTCTTGTATTGTCTGGTCTAGTCCCCTTACCAAAGATACCGCAGCCCCCCTCAGGTACATCGACCTGATGAACAGCAAAAAGCCACACATACTGGTTTCTTATAAGAACAATATGGGCAAGGAAACCAGCCTTGAATACAGTGCCTCTACCCGGTTCTACCTGGAGGACAAACTGGCCGGCAATCCCTGGGTTACCAAATTGCATTTCCCGGTGCATTGCGTAGTCAAGACCACTACTATTGATAAAGTCAGCGGTCATCAGTTTGTATCCGGATACCGTTACCATCATGGATATTACGACCATGAAGAAGGGGAATTCAGGGGATTTGGAATGGTGGAGCAGACTGATACCGAAACCTTTGAACACTGGAAAAAGAGCGGGGCGACAAACATTACAGACGCAACACTGCATCAGGAACCTGTTGTGTCAAAAACCTGGCAGCATACAGGGGCTTTTTTGAGGAAAGAAAAGATACTGAACCAGTTCAGGGCGGATTACTGGTACGCAGAAATGGAGCGGCAGGGTTTTGCAGTAAGCCATCCTGAGGTGGAATTGCCTGATGAACTGCCTCAAAACCTGTCAGACCAGGAACTCCGGGAAGCATTAAGGGCCTGCAAAGGGATGACCCTTCGTGCAGAAACCTTTGCGCTAGATGCGGTAAAGTTTGGAAATACGGAAGTGTCAAGGATCAGGGAACTGACCCCGTATTCTGTAGCCACCCACAATTGCTTTATTGAAATGCTGCAGCCTAAAGGAAAAAACAAGCATGCTGTGTTTATGGTAAAAGAAAGCGAAGCCCTTACCTATAGTTATGAAAGAAACGCAGCAGATCCCCGGATTGCGCACAACCTGAACATCAAACTGGATGAATACGGTAATGTGCTGGAGTCTGCTTCGGTAGTATACCCCAGACTGGTTGCAGATACTTCAATCCCTTTGGCAACACAATCGGAACAAAGCAAGACGGTGATTACTTATACCGAAAGCCACTATACAAATGACGTGATATCTGCCGGTGCTTACCGTTTAAGGTTGCCTTCGGAGGTAAAAACTTTCGAACTCAAAGGACTTGCCAGGGCCGGTAGTTTTTACGGGCCTGCAGATTTTAAAAACATTCTTACTGACGGCAAATCTGACCTGGCCTTATATCATGAAATGAATAAGCCTTTGATAGCCGGAAAGGCACAAAGAAGGTTAATAGAGCATATTTGCTCTGTTTATTACAACAGCGGACTGACGGCAGCCCTACCACTGCATCAGTTATCGGCCAGGGCCATACCTTACGAGCGATATCAGCTGGCTTATACACCACAACTACTTACTGATATCTATGCATCGAAGGCCAATAATGCCGCACTGGCAGCGTTGATGACAGAAGGCAAATTTAGCCATGCCATAGATGCGGCAGGCAATGAGGATTCGAACTGGTGGCAGCGGTCGGGCATTACACAGTTTGTGCTAAGCGGTGAAACTACAGCCGATGCACAAGCCCGCTTTTTTACACCAATGGCCTATACAGATCCATATGGCGCTACCACAACGGTGGCGTATGAAAGCTATTATTTAATGATGCAGCAAACCCTGAATGCACTGGGAAATACATCCAGCGTAGCGCGTTTCAATTTCCGAACCTTAGCTCCTGTAAAGATCAGGGACATTAACGGTAATTTTTCGGAGGTAGTCCATGACGAACTGGGTATGGTAAAAGCCGTGGCGCTGATGGGCAAAGGGGACGAAGCAGATCTGCTGACGGGATTCACAGAGATCAGCAGCGCGGCTGAAGCCGCTGAAGTGCAAAACTTTCTGAATGCCCCTGATTCCCTACAGTTGACCAGCGCCGCCAAAAACCTGCTAAGGGGTGCCACCTCACGCTTTGTATATGATTTTGAAGTATACAAAAACACTGGTAGGCCGGCTGTTGTGGCCGCAATCCTCAGAGAGGAACATTTCAAAAAAGCACCTGACTCTGCCGTTCAGATCAGCTTTGAATACTCCGGCGGAACAGGTGAGATTGTGATGAAAAAAGTACAGGCAGAACCCGGAAAGGCTAAAAATGTAAATGTTAATCCCGATGGGAGTATATCCGTAGCTGAGATAGACACATCCACCTTTACACCGGCACAGCTTCGCTGGATAGGAAACGGGCGCACCATTAAAAACAACAAGGGCAATCCTGTGAAGCAGTATGAATCCTATTTCTCGGTCAGCCATCGCTATGAGAACTTCAAGGAATTGGTAGAAACCGGGGTAAGCCCGGTAATGTACTATGACGGCGCGGGCAGACTGGTAAAAACAGCGATGCCCGACGGTACCTTTTCTGAAATACTGTTTGACTCCTGGAAAAAAACTGTTAACGATGCCAATGATACCGTAATGAGGAGCGACTGGTACCTGAAACGGACAGACAATACCAGATCCGACTTTATAAATGATCCTAAAGAACAGCTGGCCGCAGCAAAGGCCGCTAAGCATGACAGCACTCCCAATGTACTGCATTTTGATACACTTGGCAAGGCTATTTTATCGGTAGAACACAACAGGAAGCTTACAGATAATTCTGATGAGTACTATCACACAACGGCAAACCTGGATGTCGAAGGAAATTTAAGAAAAGTGATGGATGACAGGGGCAATACCGTTATGGAGTACAAATATGATATGCTGGGTAATAAAGTCTATCAAAAAAGCATGGATGCCGGACAACGATGGCTGCTGCTCAATGTTACTGGCGGCCCATTGCGCACCTGGGATGAGCGTAACCATGAGTTTCAATATACCTATGATCTTTTGCAGCGCCCTTTAACCAGCAAAGTGACTGGCGGAGATGGAACGGCCACCCTTGACCATGTTGTAAACAAGGTGATCTATGGAGAAAGCCTGTTATTGCCGGGAAGAGCCAATGAAGCTGCCCTCCAGGCAAGAAATATACTTGGAAATCCTATTGAGCATTACGATACCGGTGGCCTGACCGAAAGTCCTGACTACGACTTTAAATCCAAGCCCCTCGCTACCACAAGAAGGCTATTTAAAAAATATAAAGAGCTGCCCAACTGGATCAATGCAAACCTGCTGAGCGACCTGGAAACCGACACCTTCATTTATGCCACTACCAATGATGCAATGGGCAGGATTAGCAGACAGGAGACCCCTGACGGCAGCATTATTAACCCAGTTTATAATGAAGCCGGACTCTTCAGCGGTGAATCGATATTGCATCCGGGCGCAGCAGCAGAACGTATTTACATTAAAGACATAAATTACAATGAAAAAGGCCAGCGTGAGAAGATCATTTATGGCAATGATGTAATTACCCGTTACTATTACGACAAGGAAACCTTCCGGTTAAAACGACTGGAAAGCAAACGTCAGAACAATGACCCGCTTCAGGACTGGCATTATACTTTTGATGCAGTAGGCAATATCACAGCTATAGAGGATAAGAATGTGCCTGTCGTATTCTTCAGCAACCAAAAAGTAGCTGCCATTTCTGAATACACCTATGATGCCCTTTACCGGCTGGCGGAAGCTTCAGGCCGTGAAAATACATCATCCATGACCTTTTCAGCCAAAGACAACTGGAATGACATCCAGTTCATGCAGCAACTGAATCCCGGTGATCCAATGTCGGTGCGCAGCTATATACAAAGCTATCAATACGATCACGTCGGGAATATTTTAGAGATGAAACACCTTGCTACTGGAAATAACTGGACCAGGGCCTATACCTATGAAACTGCCAATAACCGTTTAAAAAGTACACAGCTGGGTAGTAATACCTATCAGTATGCTACCCACCTGCAACATGGCTTTATTACAGAAATGCCTCATCTGGAGGATATGGGCTGGAATTTTAAAGAAGAGCTGGTAAAGACCATCCGGCAAAAAAGAACGGATGGGGGCACTGCCGAGATTACCTATTACCAGTACGACAGCGCGGGTCAACGTATCCGCAAGATCACGGAAAATCAGGCTGCACCGGGCATTGTTCCTGATAAAAAAGAAGAAAGAATCTACATAGCCGGATACGAATTGTATAAAAAGCACAGTGGGACGAATGCGGGACTGGAACGTGTAAGTCTCAGTCTGATAGACCAGGGCCAACGCTTTGTAACGGTAGAGACACGCAACCAGATAGATGATGGTACCGAAAAGGAACTGGTCAGGTACAAATTACATAATCACCTGGGTTCAGCGGGGCTGGAACTGGATCTCAATGCTCAGGTAATCACTTACGAAGAATATCACCCATTTGGGACTACCGCCTTTCAGGCAAAAAACAGTGCTATAAAATCTACTGCCAAACAGTACCGCTTTATAGGAATGGAAAGGGATGAGGAGACGGGATTGGAATACCATAGTGCCAGATATTACCTATCGTGGCTGGGCCGATGGTGCAGTAGTGACCCTATAGGTATTGGTGATGGGATAAATTTATATGCCTATACAAAAAACAACCCCATCATACTGACCGACAAAAGCGGACATCAGGCCATGCCAACAGATCTCAATGACACAAACCCCAATAACCCTTTAAATTATGTGTCTTATCGCGATTTCGCAAGCTCTGCTACAGGCCCTTATAATGAACAGGGATTGAGAAGTTTGTGGAATACGGCGCATCCTGACGACACTGTCCGTAATCCTAACATTTATACTATTAACAGGGAAACCGGAAGAGCAGATAGAACAACCTATGAAAGTGCCAGATCCAGCTTGGGCCAGACGGAAGCACAATTTGAAAGAGCAATAGGATCTGGCGAAGCACTGATATCGCGAAACGGGAGGTTAAGCATAACAACGCAAAGAACAGTTAATCAGATAAATGACCCTTCCTCCGCTCCTGACCTAATGGAATTTGGCATCAGAATGCTTCAACGTGACACCGCACGATACCGGGGATCGTTTCCCGCTGACTACAATGTTACATTCGGGAGAGCAGTGGTGAATGAAAGCATAAGGTTGAATGGTGCAGACGACGGGGTAGAACTTGCAGGGGAAGTATTTGGTTCTGAAGACCATACTCAGGGAATGGCCGCTTTACATCTATATGAAGCACTAGCCAGGAATGGTGAACATACGGGGTTTGATAAAGTGCAGCATTTTGTGGCATCTGCAGTTTCGGAATTTGAGAATACCAGTCTTGGAACCGACATCAGACAATACGGGAAGGAAATTATTTATGATGAAATCCCAAGTTGGTTTTCAAGCGATGTAGGATACGATTCATATGACATGCTGGCCAACAACCGCGGACAGGCATTTGGTGCTGAATTATTTACACAACATCATCCCACTTTAGATGCCATTTTAAATCCGGCAGCTACCACTGTCAGAACAATTAATGAAGTAGAAAGAAGCTGGACCCAGGGGATTTACAGGCTTTATATGCCTAGTTTTTAACGAAAGGGGTAGCACTACGGTAAAAAAGACAACCTATTTAAACTATAAAACAAAAAATCATGGCAAAAATCATCCTAACCCAAAGTCCAAATACGGTTTTTGGTAAAGTAACCGACCAAAGCGGTCGCCCGCTGGCAAACCTGACAGTAGTAATATATGATGTAGATATGAGACAATGGCACGCAATAACGGGGGCCAAAACCGACAGCCAGGGAAAATATGAAGTCTACTGGACCCAGGAACAGGTTAACGACAGAGGTAAAAAAACAGCCGATCTGGCAGTAAAAGTATTTAGTGGGGAGAACAACCTGCGCATTAGTCCGATGAGCCCTGAAGAGCTGGAAAAAGCTGAAGCGCTACAGAAACGAGGCGGACTTGCAACCGAAGAGATCAAAGGCAACGAGCTCTTTAAATCAGCCCTGGCAGATGTGAAGTTCAATGCCGGCAGGAGAGAAGAGATCAACGTGACGATCAGCGTGGCAATTCCTGTTGAAGGTTCGGAATTTGAAAGACTTCGAAATGATGTCTCCTTCCTGGCAAACGACGTCATCATTGCCGACCTGGTAGAAAATAATGAACAGCAGGATGTAACCTTTCTATCCAGGGAACTGGAAGTATCTGTACAAAAAATTGAATACCTGGCGCTGGCCCACCGCTTGCAGCAACTGTCCAAAATAGATGCAGATTTCTTTTATGCTTTGTTCAGAAAAGATACGCTGCTTTCCAATGATTTATTAAAAACTGGCAGCGTCAGGTTATCTATTGACCTGGACAACGACCTGCAAACGCTGCTCTTTGACACAGCATTGGCGGATCAGAAGAAGGTTATTGGAGATATTAAGACCGCAGTATCTGAAGGAATTGTTTCAGAATCAGTTGCCAAATTAGCCTCCAGAAATCTGGAGATCCTATCTCAATACCGTAAACAGGCAGAGGAATACTATAAAGAAGCACATCCAAAGAAAGCTATCAGCCTGATTGCTTCATTTTTGAAGAAAGGAAAGCTGGCTGAAATACAACAGCTCTTTGCGGACAATAAAA
This sequence comes from Pedobacter psychroterrae, assembly GCF_004331695.1. Taxonomy (GTDB): domain Bacteria; phylum Bacteroidota; class Bacteroidia; order Sphingobacteriales; family Sphingobacteriaceae; genus Pedobacter; species Pedobacter psychroterrae. The sequence goes on from NZ_SJSL01000006.1 coordinate 153,004, forward strand.
ATGACCTGAACGGTTTTTTTGAGAAAGTTACTGATCCTGCATTCTTTGCATCAAAAAAAGATGAAAAAGAAGCCAAAGCCAATATAGCGCTAGGTAAATTATTTGGGTTTGGTAATGAGGCCGTTCTTAACGCTGCCAAACTGAGGGACATCAAAAAACCTGAGGACATCAGGAAACTGGCCCGGCTTAATAAGGCAGAATGGGTAAAAGAACTCAGCAAAGGCAATAAAGACCTAAAAGACACACAGGCCATCAGTACTTATGCCTCTGCTGTGGTAAGAAAACTTGAAAAGGAATTCCCTACGGTGGCCTTTACCGCTCAATTGGAAAGAGAGAAAAAAAAGGTAGTTAAAGGTCAGGAGCAAATCGTTTCCTTCCTTAATAAACAAGAAAAATTTGATCTGACAAAAGACAATTTAGACCGCTATCTGAAAGAAAACAAGGTATCAGTTAGAGAGAGCGGGGAATTTAAGGAAGCGTTAAAGTCCATCCAGCGGATATTTAAATTGGTGCCCCATTACGGTAAAACTATGGCATTGCACAATGAACGCATCCATTCTGCGCAGCGTATTGTAGCACTGGGAAAGACACAATTTGTTAATGAAATAGGCCCAAAAGCCGGACTCAGTAAAAAAGAAGCTTCCGATGTATACCGCAAAGCGGAAGCAAAGAACACCGGCGCCATGTTATTGCTGGGCAACCTGCAGGACAGCATGAGTGTAATGGATGTGGCTTCTTTTGAAACTACTACGCTGGCAGCTAAATTAGAAGCCGTGAGCAAGGACTTCCCAAATTTAAAATCCTTGTTTAAGCTGACCGACAGCTGCGCATGTGAGCACTGCAGATCAGTGTATAGTCCGGCAGCCTACCTGGTAGAGATCCTGGAATTTTTAGGTAACAGAAGTGTGGTGGCCGGAAATGCCAAAAGTATACTATTTAACAGGAGACCGGATCTGGGCGACATAGACCTCGGCTGCGCCAATGCAAATACGCCTGTAAAATACATTGACCTTGTTTGTGAATTGCTGGAAGAAACAATAGCACCGGATCAGGGCATTAACTATTCAGGCCCATTGGCTGATGGAGCAGACGCCTTCAAAGGGAAAATCTCTGCCAGCTTATTGAGCGCTTTAAAAACTGCAGGATTGCCGGTGACGGCTAATGCACTGATCCATGAAACTGAATCAGCCTTGATGTCTTCCGATACATTGGATCACTACCTCAGGGATACAAAAGTAGTTTGCAAGATTGTGAACATCAGTGGCAACAGTTATAAAATCTACAGGCTGAGACAGACCTTGTCGACCGCCGAAGAACTGGATGCCGCTCCGGAATATGTAAACATTAAAGCTTATAATGAACTGCGTAATAAAAACTACGCCTTCAAGTTGCCCTTCGACCTAAACCACGTAGAGGGAAAAGCTTATTTTAACCGTTTTGATATAGGAAGACCGGAGCTGATGGAGGTTTTCCAAAAGTCAGGCAATCCCGCTAATGAAGCAATTGCAGCAGAAAGACTTGGATTAACGGAAGCTGAATACAAATTAATTGTGGCTGCACCCGTTCCAAACAACAATGCCGCCCAACAGGGGTTCTGGAATGTACCGGCTCCGGGCAATGTGCTGGATTATATGAAACAGGCCGATCAGTTCATGGACAGAACGGGTATCAGTTATAAAGACCTTAACCTTTTACTGAAGCTGAGCTTCATCGATAAAAACGGAGATCTTTTCATCCGTCACAATGACCTATCCTGCGACACCGCAAAAAAGGAGATCGCCAATATTGATTTGGATGTGCTGGACCGCATCCATCGTTTCCTGCGCTTACAGAAAAAGACAGGATGGAAATTTGAGGTGCTTGATGCCATCCTTTCACAAGCAAATTTAGGTGCCGGGCTACTAGGTGATCCATCTCTGATCATAGCTGCAGAAATAAAAGCAATATCAGATAAAACCGGCATCAAGATAGAGGAACTAACAGGATGCTTTGGTGATATTCCGCATACGATCCTATTGGAAGATGCGGCAAAACCACTTTATCATCAGATATTTCTGAATAAGGCAAAAAACGGTGTCCTGGATGAAAGACTGTTGCCGCAGAACATAACAGGCAGCCAGCCATTGAGTGACCATACTGGCATACTGGCCACCTGTCTGCAATTTAAACAAAAAGACCTGGAGTTACTCTTTCCCTTATTGCCTGATAACAATCTAAATTATGCCAATTTAAGTAAGCTCCTTGCAACATCCCGGCTGATCAAAAAGCTAAAAATGAAAGCAGAAGAATTTGCATTGCTTGAAGAACTGTCAGGCATTGACAGCACTGCTTCTCCTTCAGAGATGCTTAAATTTATTGCACTTGCCGGCGACTTTAAAAACTCACCGTTAAAGATTACTGAGGTAAAATTCCTACTGAACCATGAAGCAGTCAATCTGGCCGACAGGGAGCTTAAAACCGAAAAAATTGAGGAAATCCTCAATAAGATGAAAACAGCCTACAAAGCGGTAATCACGCAAAATTCTTCAAAATACAACCCTTTGTTGAATGCCGAAGAGCAAACCGAAACACTGACTGCAGTACTTTCAGGACTTGAGGGAGTAACGGAAGCAGATGTCAAAACCATCGTTGGTTATCTGGGCAAAGAATGGACAACGGCAGCAAATGCCAAATCATTTATAGATGAGAAACTAGATGCCACGATCAGCAGAACAAAAATCAACGCGGCTATCGATGCATTGAACGTAGTTGCCGCAGGTGCAGATACCAGTAATGAACAGAAAGGCCTTATCAAAGAATTGCTGGATGCCATAGCGGATCGTCAGATCAGTATTGGCAAAAAGACCCTGCTGGAACAGACCATTGCTGCGGCATTCAAAACAGACCTGTCCATCGCTGCTCCTGTTTTGAAGTATGCCCTATTAAAAAAAACCGCTCCCGGAACCGACCCTGTATCTACCTTACTTACAGATAATTTCGACAATACCATTGACACTACCAATTATCCAGATCAATACCTGGCTATTAAACTGCTGTACAAACTATTCCCCTTGGTCAATGCTTTCAAACTAAGCGAAACAGAGGTACAATGGTATTTAAGCAACAATGCAAGCGCTACCATCCAATGGCTGGAACTGGACGATATTCCATTTGAGAGCGGACAGTCCGCCGCCAGTTTTACAAAATACCTGGACTTTGCTAAAATAGTAGCCTTCTCCAGGCAATTCGGCCCTGTTGCCAATCCGCTGGATGCGGAAAAACCCGTTTCTTTTTTCAGCCTGGCAGATTTGCTTGCCTTACCTGCAGGAACGGCCAGCAGCAATGATTTCTTTGATGCGCTATCTTTACTGACCGCATATGACAAAACATTCCTGGAAGAACTGGATGCCCACCTGTTTGCTGCTTTTGACATTGCAAACTATGCAAAATCTGCAAACATAGACCGTGTACTCAAGGCTGCAGAAATGGGCAGGATGCTGGATGCATCCGTAGCGCAGATCAAGGGATACATCCGCCCGGCTCTTGGCGCGGCAGAGGTAAGTGACCTGAGGACCAGTCTCAAATCAAGGTATGATGAAGACACCTGGCTGAGTACACTTAAAGAAGTGATGGACAAAGTACGCCCGCAAAAAAGAGATGCACTGATCACCTATTTGCTGGCTACCAACCCAGAGATCAAGTCTGAAAACGACCTGTATGATTACTTCCTGGTCGACGTGGAGATGGAAGCTTGTATGCCTTCGTCAAGAATTGTCCAGGCACATAACAGCATACAGCTATTTGTACAGCGCTGCATGATGGGACTGGAACCGGATGCAATTGCTGATATGGACAAAGATCCAAGCTGGGACCAATGGAAATGGATGAAGAACTACCGCGTATGGGAAGCAAACCGCAAAGTGTTCTTATATCCCGAAAACTACTACGATGTAACGCTGAGCGATGAGAAGTCATACCTCCTCACTGAGTTTATCAATGAGCTGCAGCAAAATGAACTGACCAATGATACCGCCGAAGAAGCCATTAAGAAATATCTCGAAAAACTCGACAACATTGCCTTCCTGGAAGTCATGGCCACCTGGTATGATACGGCTACGCAGAACATGCATGTCTTTGCCCGCACCAAAGGCGGCGAACCTTCCATCTATTACTACAGAAGGTTTGAGAACGAGCGCTACTGGACACCATGGGAGAAAGTGGAACTGGACATCAATGGTGACCACCTGCTGGCATTCAGCAGGAACAACAGGCTGCACCTGGCCTGGCCAATGTTTAGTGAAGAAGCCAATCCCGACCAGAAATCTAAAGTGCCTGCAGCATCAGATCAGGGTGGTTATGTAGACAATGACAAGCCTAAACGCAAACTGAAAATCCAATTGGCCATCAGTGAATACACCAACAAAAAATGGCAGCCAAAAAAAATATCCCGGGATGCCGTGCTAACGCCTAATGACTTCACCAATGATGAAAGCTATTTTGTAAAAGACAAATACAACCTGATCTATTCACAGCCAACCGATCAGGTATGTATATTCAGCAGTACGTGGGAGGGTGACGATTACCACAACATCAATGGTATATTTAATATCGCGGGCTGCAAAGGCTACCCTGAGCTGGTATTCCAGGGCAATGCAGGTTTCCCTGACTTTCTGCCCGATTTTAAAGATGCTGAGTTTAAAGCGCAGCGCTACCAGGAACTGGTGCAGATAGCGCCCGACGATCTGGCGGTACGAAACGGCATTTCGCAATTTTCATTCCTTCAGTTATTGAATAAAACACCGGGAAAATTCCGCATCTCCTATCCGCACCAGTTTACCAACATTGACCTGATCGCATTGATCTATCAGCTGTTCCAACTGATCTTAAATAAAGAATCTTCTACATACAAAAGGCAAGGCTTTAAGCTCCCGCTGGGAACGCTCCTTCCCTATTTTAAAGAGGACAGCAAACATGCCTATGTGGTGATTCCGGGATTTTACAGGAAAGAGCTAAAACGGGGTACAAATATGACCGACTACAGCTTTACCGATGTAGAAAAGAGGACAGCCTCTGATGTGTTTAAACTGATGGATGCAGTAATCAATTGGGTTAAGAAAATAATCCTCGAGTTTGAGACCAATCCACCTGCAGATCTGGAAGCAGCCGTTCAGGTGGTGATCACCGATGCAGATTTCCAGGATATCCTGACAGAGCTTTCCAAATATGAAGCATTGGATTTTGTACTGAACTTTCTGATCGGAAAAACCGGCAATACCGACTTTGATAAGCTTTTAGAAGGATTGAGAGATGCTGAAGGATTGGTATATGGGGAGCAGTTTAAGAACATGTACCATCCGCTTGTATGCGCACTCAGGAGCATTCTCTATAAAGACGGTATTCCGGCGCTGATGAAACGTGATACACAGCTCAAAAAGACTGGCTTTAATTTCGCTGCGCATTACGAGCCAAATATCTACATGGTCCCACAGACATTGGCTAAGAATCCAGACGGTACACAAACCCCTTCATTTCCTGTGGAGGACATCGATTTTACCAGTGACGGGAGTTACAGCGTGTATAACTGGGACTTGTTCTTCAGGGTTCCGCTTCATATTGCAGGCAGCCTGACCAAGAACCAGCGTTTTGAAGAGGCGCTAACCTGGTTCCATTATATGTTTAATCCTACAGGTGCCCTTCCGGGCAACGGCGTGCAAAAGTATTGGGTGACCAAGCCTTTTTACCTGAACCAGGAAACCGATTATGTAGCACAACGCATAGACACCCTAATGTACGGCACTGCCGATGCATCCAACCCGCAGATCAAAGAGCTTGAATTTGCCATTGAAGAATGGAGAAACAAACCGTTCAGGCCCGATGTGATCGCAAGGTTCAGACCGGTAGCCTATCAAAAGGCCCTGCTAATGAAATACATAGACAACCTGGTAGAATGGGGTGATTACCTGTTCAGACAGGACACCATGGAATCCATAGCACAAGCTACCCAGATGTACATCTTGGCCGATAAACTACTCGGACCAAAACCAAGGATCGTAAGCCCGGCAGTAAAACCACCTTATGAAACCTACAACCAGATTGAAGGCAAGCTGGACAACTTTGGCAATGCGCTGATAGAGCTGGAAAATATCCTGCCTGACCTGACTGTATTGCCTGAGGGTGGTGATGAACTGCCCGCTCCGCCAATCACGCTTTCGATGCTGTACTTCTGCATCCCGCACAACGAAAAAATGACGGAATACTGGAACCTGGTGGCCGACAGATTATTTAAGATCAGGCATTGTCAGAATATAGATGGCATAGAACGGAGCCTTGCTTTGTTTGCCCCTCCTATCGATCCGGCCATGCTGGTTCGGGCCGCAGCTTCAGGATTGGACCTTTCGTCTGTAATAGCTGGATTGAATGCACCTACCCCATACTACAGGTTCAGTATCATGTCGCAAAAAGCAAGCGAACTGACCCAGGAAATCAGATCGCTGGGCAGCTCATTGCTACAGGCGCTGGAAAAAAGAGATTCAGAATCGCTGGGATTGCTGAGAAATGAACTGGAACTGAAAGTGCTCAATGCGGTCAAAGACATTAAAAAACTACAGATAACCGAGTCTAAAGAACAGATAGAGGTATTGCAGCGGACTAAAAAGGTCACCGAAGAACGTCAGAAATACTATGCCGGCATCGAGAAGATCATTTCAAAAGAGCAGTTAAACCTGGATAAGCTTAAAGATGCAAACGATTATCAGTTCCAATCGCAGATCGTCCGTACGGTGGCCGGCGCGCTGAGGATGATCCCCGAATTTCACGTGGGGGCATCCGGATTCGGTGGTTCTCCGCAGGTAGTGATGCAGCTGGGCGGATCGGCCATATCGACCGCCACCAGTATCGGTGCTGATATTTTAAACATTCTAAGCACCATGTCTTCCTATGAAGCCAGCAGAGCTTCTACACTGGGCGGGTATGACAGAAGGTATGCCGACTGGAAACTTCAGGAACGTCTGGCCGGTAAAGAACTTGCTTCTATTGACAAGCAGATTGCAGCAGCAGAGATCCGCAAGGAAATTGCAGAGACAGACCTTAGAAATCATGAACTGCAAATTGAAAATGCAAAGAAAACTGACGATTTTATGCGCGGTAAGTATACCAACAAGGAATTGTACGACTGGATGGTCGGACAGATCAGTTCCGTTTACTTTAAATCTTACCAGCTGGCGCATGATTTTGCCAAGAAAGCAGAGCGATGTTATAAGTTTGAACTGGGCAATGATGATACATATATCTCCTATGGCTACTGGGACAGCATGAAAAAGGGGCTGCAAAGCGCAGACCAGCTGATCCATGACATTAAGCGAATGGAAACAGGCTACCTGGACAAAAACAAACGCCAGTATGAAATCACCAAACATGTGTCGCTGGCACAGCTGGATCCGCTGGCACTCGCCAGATTTAAAGCTTCAGGCATCTGCGATTTTGAAATTCCCGAGGTGCTGTACGACCTGGATAATCCTGGGCAATATTTCAGAAGGCTAAAATCTGTAAGCATGAGTATTCCATGTATAGCAGGCCCCTACACTTCTGTGAGCGCAAAAATGTCGCTAGTGAGCAATAAGTTCAGGAAGAATACCAATGCAGATAACCTGGCAGGAACAGGATATGCAGAAGATCCTGGAAATGACGAACGCTTCAATTATACCAGCGGAGCGATCCAGTCGGTCGTGACCAGCAGTTCACAAAATGACAGCGGGGTATTTGAGTTAAGTTTCAAAGACGAAAGATACCTGCCGTTTGAAGGTGCAGGTGCAGTGAGCGGATGGCGGATAGAACTACCAACTGAAGTAAAACAATTTGACTACAGTACCATTTCTGATATAATTCTTCATGTAAGGTACACAGCCAGAGAAGGCGGCTCGTCTATGAAAATGGCGGCAAATGCAGTCGTAAAAGATCAGCTCAACGCCATCAGACAAGGACTGGGTCAGGATGGTCTGCATCTGGCGATCAATATGAAACACGAGCTGCAGGACAAATGGCATAGACTGAAGGCCAACGGACAGGTGGAAATCAACATCGAGAAATCGAGGTTCCCGTATTGGGTGCAACTGATGGATACTGAAATTGCTGAAGTGATGTTTGTAGGCAAACTGAGCAATAATCCGGCAAGTTTCCCTGTCGGCATAGATGGAACTGCATTGAACCTTTCCCGGATAGATGAACTGAAGATCGTGCGGGGCCTAAGTTCTGACCTTGAATGGGATACGCCATTTATCCTCTCGGCTGCCACTGCCAATCTGGAAGAGCTGATGATGGTAGTTAAGTATACCTGTCTGTAACCGGAATAATTTAAATAAAGCAGGGCGTTCTGATTTTTAGAACGCCCTTTTTTGTGCAATATGCGTAACCTTTTTTCATTAGCTTTGTTGATAACATACTATATCAAAAAGACATGATCACATCTACACCTGTTTTTTTTAGCTCAGTACTGCTGGCAGTTTCGTTACTGGCCTGTGGTCCTGCTACCAAAATAAAGTTCAATTCAAACGTACCAAATCCGTACAAAGTAAAAGCGGAGAACATTGATAAACCTGCTGCTAAGCTGCTCACAGGCGCCGAACAAACCGCTTTATATGTACCTTATCTGAAAGGTAAACGCGTTGGCATGGTAGTGAATCCTACTTCTATCATCGGCAATCAGACCTCTGTAGACAGCCTGCTGACACTGGGAGTGAACATCGTGAAGATCTTTGGGCCGGAACATGGTTTCAGGGGCAATGCGAGTGCAGGAGTGCATGTAGCTGATGATGTAGATGCTAAAACAGGGATCAAGGCTGTGTCGCTTTATGGCAAGCATGCCACTCCTACTAAAGAAGACCTCGCTGATGTAGACATCATGATTTTTGACATACAGGATGTTGGGGTTCGTTTTTATACCTACATCAATACTTTACAACATGTAATGGAGGCCTGTGCAGCACATAACAAAGAGGTCATGATACTGGACCGGCCAAATCCAAATGGATTTTACATAGACGGACCTATATTGGAACCCCAGCATAAATCGGGCATAGGATTGAAGCCCATCCCGATTGTACATGGCCTTACCGTGGCCGAATATGCCCAGATGCTGAACGGAGAAGCCTGGCTGGACAATAAGCTAAAGTGTAAGCTTAAAATTATCAAGGTGGCCAACTATACGCACGACACACCATATGTGCTGCCTGTAAAGCCTTCGCCAAATTTGAATACTGCACAGTCCATCTTGCTTTATCCTTCTACTTGTCTGTTTGAAGGGACTTATCTGAACCATGGCAGGGGCACCCAGTTTCCTTTTACTGTAATCGGCTCGCCCTTTCTGAAAGGAAAATACGACTTCACCTTCAGCCCTACCAGCATCAAAGGAATGGCAGAAACACCATTATTTATGAACCAGGTGTGTTATGGACTGGATCTCAGGAGTTACGATACGGACAACTTCAGAAAGACAAAGCAGTTAAACCTGTCCTGGATCATAGCGCTCTACAAGGCATCACCCAATAAGGCGGATTTCTTTAATAGCAAGCTCAGTAACCAAATGGGCACCATTGAAAAGCTCATCGGAGTTTCCAATTTCCGAACCCAGATCATTGCGGGTGCATCTGAAAAAGAAATCAGGGCAAGCTGGCAGCCTGGCCTGAGCAAGTATAAAACAATGCGCAAGATGTATTTGTTGTATCCATAATTGTATCATTAAACAAAGCCTTATGAATAGCGCCCCGAAAAAGAAAAATGACAATCCCAGCAGTAATTATCGTGAGGAAATCCCTAAGGATAAAGTGCCTTCGGGCGATAAAGCAGTAAAGCAGGCAGAAGACAAAGTTTATAAGCAGGAAGAAGCTGATTTTAAAAACCCTGCTAAAAAAAGGGAAGAAAGCGAGCAGCCTGTGCATTCGGTGAAACAGCCACCGAAAAAGCTGTAGTTGTTTATTAACAAACTGTTAAACAATTAATTGTGGGATCTAACGCTCTGAAGATGCTGTATCTTTACGCTAGTGTTAGTGAATTTGGTTTGAAATTAATAAGTTGATTATGGAAATAAACTATCCACTTGTAGGCCTGGTGCTGGTTGCGGTAATTGGGCTGATTATTTTTCTGATCCGCAGGAACAGGAAAGATAAAAAGAAGTATGAAAATGAAATGATCCAGTCTGAGCTAAAACCGGAAAAACACGACACAGATCATATTTAGGTGACGGAAACGGAATCATACCTCATTTATCCTGGATAGTTCTTGCAGGAATTGTAAAAAAGAAACTACTGCCCTTTCCTATTTCGCTTTCTGCCCAAATCTGTCCCTTGTGCCTTGCAACAAAATCATGGCATAAGCCAAGGCCAAGTCCAGTACCCTTTTCCCCTTGGGTACCAAAAGTCGTAAATGTACTTGGTCCAAAGAGAACGGCGATTTTTTCCCTGGGGATGCCAATACCTGTATCCTTTACAGAAAATTTTGCTCCCTTTTCGTTTACCATTGCTGAAAATGACACCTTGCCAAAAACTGGGGTGAACTTTACCGCATTGGACATGAGGTTACGAATGATGGTCTCCAGCATTGCGCTGTCCGCTTCAAGGGAAATGCCCTCCTGAAGATCAAAGGTGATTTCTATTTGCTTTTTGGCGGCCATCGGCAGAATGGTTTTTATACATTTGTCAACCAGTTTCTGGATGTCATCAATTTGCACAGGCATAAAGATAACCGCATTGAACTGCGATTTTGCCCAGTCTAGCAGGTCTTCCAGGAGGTTATTGGCATTGAAAAGCTCCTGCCTCATAGCCAAAAGATAAGATTTCAGCTCCTGGAGATCGGTTGATTCGAAATCATCGATTGTCAGGTCAAGCAATTGTAGGCTTCCTGCTATGGGATTGCGAAGATCATGTCCGATGATCGAAAGTAGCTTGTTCTTTTGCTGGTTTGATTCGGTGAGTTCTGAATTAAGTGCCTTAAGCGTATTCTCCTGGAATTTTCTGGCAGTAACGTCCCGCATGCTGCCCTCGGTGGCAATAACGCTCCCGTTTTCTATCACTAGCCTTGCATTGACAGATGCATACCGGAGTTCTTGGTCGCTGGTCTTCAGCCTGACCTCAAAATCAATCACAAATCCGTTGGTGCGAAGGCTTTCGATGATTCGCTCCCTATCGTGGGTATAGAAATAAAAATCGGCCACGGGTTTTCCGATGATTTTTTCCCGTGCATATCCAGAATATTTTTCGATTGATGGGCTGATCTCTATTACCATTCCGTTCTGGTCGGTCTGGTAGAATACATCCTGGACGTTCTCAAAGATGGTCCGGTATTTTTTCTCACTAAGTATGAGGTCATTCTCGATCTCTTTACGCTTGGTGATATCCTCGATCTGGGAAACATAGTACAGTGGGCTCCCTTCATTATCATATAGCATGGTGGCAGCTATGATAACCCAGATGATGTTTCCCTTCTTATGGAGATAGCGCTTTTCAAACTTGGTTCGTTCGATGCTTCCAGAGCTGAGTTCGTTAAGTATGGCCATACTATTTTCCCGGTCATCAGGGTGGGTAAGCTCGTGTACAGATAACAATTTCATTTCTCCCTCGGAATAGCCCAGCATCTGGCATAGGCTTTTGTTCACCCTTTTCCAATGACCGTCTGGACTGATCAGCGCCATGCCTATAAGCGAGTGTTCGAAGGCCAGCTTGAACTGGGCTTCGCTCTTGTCGAGCTCTTCTCGCATCTGCATGCTCTTGGTAATATCAAAAGCAATGGAACCGACCATGTTCCCTTCTCCCTTGGAATCGACAAAGGGGAACTTGTAGATCTTATAGACGCGCGGATGCCCCTGCTGATCCCTTGCAGTCTGCTGGAATTCAATCCCCTGGCCCGTTTCCAGTACATGCTCGTCTCTGGTCTTTGCCGCCGAGGCAATATCTTGCCCAAAGATCTCTGCACTCTTTTTACCGATGATCTCTTTGGTCAGGCGCAGGGTTTCATAGAAGCACTTATTGGCATATTTAAGGGAATGGTCCGCTCCGGAGATCCAGCACAGTCCGGGAAAATGGTCCATAAAAAGCTGGAATCTGTTTTCGTTGATCACAGTTCCGGTGTTTTTAGATACATCCTCGCTAGTCATCATCATGCCTGCGATCTTCCCCTCTTCGTCTCTGAAATGCCTGACCTCCCATTTGAGATACATGCTAGATCCATCGGCACGTTCAAACCTGTCGTTGGGATTGCTCTGGTCTTCTCCCTGCAAGCATTGGGAATGGATGTCTTTCCAGTCCTGCCCGATCTCGGGAAATATGTCATAATGCGACCTGCCAATCAATTGGACATCCTGCAGTTTATAGAAAAGGGTCCATTTTTCCGAGACCGCAAGGTAGCGCATATTAGTATCAACGATTGCCATAGGCAACGGGGATATTGATATAATATTTTTAATTAATCTTGAAAGATTTTCCATCGGTTGATCGATATATATGGATCAGGTACAAAGATACGCAATTGAAATGGGTGAATCTTACCGGCCAATTATTAGGCGCAGCAAAACGGGCAACCTGGTAAATTCCCAACTTATTCATAAGTAATCAAATGTAGGCAAATGATCACCTTCCAGAAATGACAACACCCATTAAAAATAATGATGGTAATCATAGGTGCTGATAATAGATTGAAAAACATTATAAAAACAATGCTGGCTTTGGATTGTATCTTTAAGGTACGGATTGAGATAATCTGTAAATCAATAATTTATGGAAAAAGCTGTTCTGCTCAAAGCGATTATCGATAATGCGATAGACGGTCTCATTACCATAGACGAATATGGAATAATTGAATCGATAAATCCCTCGGCCTGCAAACTTTTTAAATACACAGAACTGGAAGTTTTAGGAAAAAACATTTCTATCCTTATGCCTAAATCCGACCATACACATCATGACGGTTACCTTTTTAGGTATAAGAAAACAGGAGAAGCCAGTATAATTGGGATAGGAAGAGAATTGACAGGCCTGACAAAAAATGGCACCCAGTTTCCATTTAGACTTGGCGTAAGTGAGGTTAAATACTCGGGGAGAATCATCTATGCAGGCTTTATTCATGATTTGAGCAGGGAAAAAGAAGCCGAATCCAAGTTACAGGACTATGCCTCGATGCTGGAAGAGCAGGTACAGGAACGCACACTTTCCTTAAGAGAAACCGTTGCTGTTTTGGAGCAAACCAAAATAGAGCTGAATCTGTCCCTTGAGCATTTAAGGGATACAGTAGGTGTCCTTGAGCAAACCCAAAGGGAACTCAATCTTTCATTAGACAAAGAAAAAGAACTCGGCAAACTCAAAAGCAGGTTTGTTTCTATAGCCTCTCATGAATTTCGCACCCCTTTGAGTCTGGTTCAATTGTCCGCTTCCTTAATCGAACGTCACGCGCTTCCTTACGAAAACCAAAATATAGGAAAGCATGTGGTAAAGATAAAAGAGGCAGTATTAAATGTGACAGCAATGCTGAATGACTTTCTTTCCCTGGAAAAGCTCGACAGTGGAAAAATTCATACCAAGCAGGATAAATTTAACCTGGCAAATCTGGCCGGTGAAATTACAGATGAAATGCAAATTGCATTGAAGGGTCAGCAAAAAATAATATACAAGCACAGAGGACCAGAAATGGCCATTCAACTGGATCAAAATCTTTTAAAGAACTGCATTGTCATACTCATTGATAATGCCATCAAATACTCCGGAGAAGAAAGTGAGATACAGTTTTATACCAAAATCAATGATAACAATTGTACCATCAGAATTTGCGACAACGGTATTGGAATACCCATTGGTGATCAAACGCATCTCTTTGAAGCATTTTTTCGGGCTCATAATACCGGTAAGATATCCGGAAGTGGACTAGGCTTGAGTATTCTCTCCCGGTATACAGACCTGATGAAGGGTAAGATAGACTTTAGAAGCAGAATTAATAAGGGCACGCTTTTCATCCTTACATTTCCTATAATATGAACAAGAAAATACTGATCATAGAAGACAATGATGCCATAAGGGAAAACGTTGTTGAGATCCTTGAGATGGCCAACTATAAGGTGTATGAAGCTGACAATGGAAAAATTGGGGTCGAAACTGCTCTTAAACACCTGCCGGACATCATCTTATGTGACATTATGATGCCTCAGCTTGACGGCTATGGCGTATTGCATATGCTAAATAAGTATGCAGAAACATCAACAATTCCCTTCATCTTTCTCACAGCAAAAGTAAATCACAGCGATTTGCGCAAAGGAATGGAAATGGGAGCAGATGACTACTTAACCAAACCATTTGATGACATGGAATTGCTCAATGCCATTGAAATCCGTCTTAGAAAAAAAGCCTATACCGAACTTCAGCAACAAAATAAAACCAATGAATTTAAAGTGCTCATTTCCAAAACAGACGGCCTGGCTGAATTCGCGAAGCTCATAGAAGGCCACAGGAATCATGAGGTTAGAAAGAATCAGATCATTTATTATGAATCAGAAATAGGCCGGGCCTTATACCTGTTAATAGAAGGAAGAGTAAAAACGATCAAGTTGTCACAGGACGGGCGAGAACTGATGACAGGCATGTATGCCGCTGGTGATTACATCGGTATAAATGCGGTTTTGAGTAACAGCCCGCATACTGATACTGCAACAGCTATGGAAGACTGTAAAGTCTGCATGATTCCAAGTGAGGAGATGGAAAAAGTACTCAATTTATATCCAGATGTTGCCAGAAAATTTATTCATCTGTTATCTCGCGATAACCAGGATAAAGAAGAACAACTCCTCCAGCTAGCTTACAATTCTGTAAGAAAAAAAATGGCAGGAGCCATTCTGCGTTTGTATCGTCAGCAAACTATTAAAAATGATCATCTTTCTATCTCAAGGGAAGATTTAGCTGCAATGTCTTGCATAGCGACAGAAACGGTAAGCAGAACATTAACAGACTTTAGAGATGAAAAATTGATCGATCGGCAAGGGACAAACATTACGATCCTTGATCTTGAAAAGCTTTCAAAAATGAAAAATTAATTATGCCTTTATATTAGCTTAAGTCGTCACTATGAAAACTACTTTGTCTGCTATCTCAAGCTTGTTTATTATCTTTACTCTTACCGCAGTATAACTCTTGCAATCTAAACTTTTTACAATGAAAGATTTTGACTGGACGTCATTTACAAAGCGCATAGCTATTAAATCTTCTCTCTCTGAAATTTATGAGGCCTGGACAGTAGCGTCCAGCTTAGAAAAATGGTTCCTGGAACGTGTGGTTTTTCAGGATAGTGCAGGCAACTTGTCAGAATCTACTAAGCCAGCGGAAACCGGTACTCACTACGATTGGTACTGGTATCTTGATGCGACCCCAATGCAGGGAGAAATCCTTAGTACAAACGGAAAAGATTTTCTCCGGTTTACTTTTGAGGGTTCAAGTGTGGTAGATGTCAAATTGAGTATGCTCGATGAATACGTGATTGTGGAACTACGTCACCACAATATCCCCCAGGATGACAATTCCAGGCAGCACATTCGGTTGGGATGCTCAAGTGGCTGGGCTTTTTATTTACATAATTTAAAGTCAGTTTACGAGGGGGGGATCGACCTGCGTAACAAAGACAAGAAACTTGGTATCATGATAAATAATTAAGGTTGTTGCGCATGATATTATAACAGGAATGCAGAAATGGTAATTAAGCAATTAATTGCTTCTTAAAAACATTCGGGCTCATCCCCACTTCCTTTTTAAACAACCTGGAAAAATAGGATAAATTTTCAAAGCCCAGTGCATAAGCAATCTCAGAAACGGATTGATCTTCTCCTATTAACTTATTTTTTGCCTCGGCTATTAAATAAATGTGGATGTGTTCCAATGCCGTCTTTCCACTTTCCTGTTTCAACAGATCTGTTAAATAACCTGCAGAAATATTTAATCGATCAGCAATGTAATGCACCGTCGGTAAGCCTTTCTGGCCAAGTAATCCACCCGCTACATACTTGTCTATTTCGTTGGTAAACCTCGTTATAGTCTTACCAGCAATTACTGCCCTGTTAAGGAATTGTCTTTTATAAAACCGCTGTGCATATTTGAGCATTGTATCCAGATTGGCCAGCATAATTTCCCGGCTGTACTCATCCTGGTTATTGGCGTACTCACTTTCAATTTTATGGTACAGGTCCCATACCGTTTGCTCTTCTTTGGGCGAGAGGTGCAGCGCTTCATTGGTTTCGTAATCAAAGTAACGATACTTTTTGATTTCATCGTGCAGCAAATGTCCATTCAAATAATCATCGTGTACATAAATGAGAAAGCCATCTTCTTCCAAATGCAGATTTTTCATTTCAATCAGCTGCCTTGGCCTAAAAAACATCATCGAGCCACTTTCATGGTCATATTTGGTGCGGCCATATAAAATATTACCTGCTTTTACCTTTTTAAAACCGATCATGTAAAAGTCACTGGTAAATTCGCGGTCGCCCATTTGGCAATCATGCTTGCATTGATAGATGCTGAACAAAGGATTTTCTGGCGGTGTAAAGCCATTATCACGGTGCAATTCGCTCAGATTTTTATAATGTTTCATTGCTTACTTTAAAAACAAATCACAATCTACACAATTACTGGTGCAGACTGTGATTTTCGATTTTTTTTGATTTATTAATGACCGTGGGCGGCAACAGAAATCGCTTCCCATTTATCAAAGTCGGCCAGTCGCTCTGCATAGGCTTGCTTAACCATAGGATATGCCACTTTACCCAACAAGAAATGTAAAGGAGGGTTTTCAGCATCTATTAATGACAAAACCGCGTCGGCGGTAGTTGCCGGATTACCCCAGGTATCTGCAGGTGCCCCATCGGCAAATGCCTTTTTAACCGGCGCATAAATTTCCATGGCTTCTGTCTGGAAAGCTGAAGCACCCGACCAATCTGTTGAGAATCCATTTGGCTCGATTAAACTTACGTTGATCCCAAAATCTTTTACCTCTGTCGCCAGGGTTTCTGTTAAACCGTTGACTGCGTATTTTGAAGCATTATACAAGCCCAAAACAGGTAATGCAACCAAACCCAGCACGCTCGATACCTGGATAATGTGTCCGCTTTGCTGGGCCCTCATAATTGGGACAATGGCCTGGGTAACCCAAAGCAATCCAAAAAAATTGGTTTCCATCTGCGCCCGCGCCTGTTGCTCGGTTGTCTCTTCTATGGCACCGAAAAGTCCAAAACCAGCATTATTGATCAGCACATCGATACGACCGAAATGATTCTTTGCCTTGTTTACCGCAGCAAATGCAGCTGCGCGATCATTCACATCCAGTTGGACAGGAAAAACGGCTTCCCCAAATTCCTGCACCAGATCAGTCAGGTCTGCTAAATTTCTTGCGGTCGCTACTACTTTATCGCCGCGTTGTAAAAGGGCTCTTGCCCATATTTTGCCAAAACCCCGTGAGGCTCCGGTAATTAGAATTATTTTTGACATGATTATATTGTTTTAAATACAATACAAATCTATGTCAGTATAGTGGAGATGATTTATACAAAACCCTGAATGAATAGCACATTTCCATGGTGCTATTTCTCTTCCGTACTCAACAAACCTGACTCTGGCGAGCAGCTTTGAAATGAGCTTACGATCCATTCGGGAATGATTGTGACAATGTGTTCCAAGGGGATGTATACCGGATAATCTTCAATTGCGGGGAATTCTAGATAGATAGACATACGAATATGAATTTAGATACAATTAGAACGTTAAAATAAAAGAAATAGTATAAAAATGGCTTTTGTATTTTGTCGAAGGAGACGCTATCCTCTATATATATTTAGTGATGCCAATTTATATTTATTAGTTCGAGTTTAAATATTCGGCCCATTTATTATATCCGGTTTTATTTAAATGAACACCATCTGTAGAATATGCTGATATGATTTGTTTGTTTTTCGACATTACGCTATTCACATCAAGAAACTTTACTCCCTTCGATTTGGCCAATACAATCAAATATTGATTCAGAGAATCAATCAAAACATTGTTTTTATCGTTGGAAGTGTAAAGTGTACTTTGTATTACAGGAAAAATATCATAAGATAGCAATGAATCTACAATGTTGCTGTAGTTTTCTTGTACCCTTTTGAGTGGTATTCCTACCGCAACATCATTCACACCTGCCATTATATAACAAGTATCCGGATTATACTTAATGACATTGTCTTGTAATAACCATACAAGATGTGATGAAGTAAATCCTGGAAACCCAGATCTCCTAGTATCACTGTTGCCGGTAAGTTTTGACCAATCACCATTTGCAGTTAAAGAATCACCAAAAAAGACTACTGAGTATTTATCAACAAGAGCATTTTTAATCTTGTCTTTATATGTTGCCGCTAAGCAAGCCATTAGTGCAATATTTATAATTACCGAAATGATCAATAATGTTTTTTTCATGAGTATTAATTAAGTGAATTTGAAACCGTATAACGTATGTTGACCTTCTTCAATTATCTTTAACGCGACGGCATTATATCCTGCAGTAGAAAAACAGTTCAGACAAATCCCAATCTTGTGAAGACCATATCTCCCATACACGGGTTACAATATAGTTAAAGTTCTCTTTTTAAAATTCATCATTAACAACTATCCTGCATTTAATATAACTTTAAGTAAGTCAAACAGAGGCAAAATTCTTCTCCCCTGCATATGGGTTAAGAGTGAGCCCGCATTCAGTCCGCATTGAGCCCGCCTTTTTCCATAAAAATTCGGAGACATACCGAACTCATTGGGCAAAAGCTGCTGTATAAGGTGCAGGACTTATGCAAGGGAGGGAAAGGACTAGTGTAGAGAAAAATATAAATATGGCAAGGTTAGATGGAAAATTTATCAAAGGAATTGTAGGTCCCACAACATCATTGAATTTAACCCCGTTGCCATTCTGAATGCATTTATCGCAGATGGGAATGTAGAAGTAGAACGGCTAAAAAAATGGGATGAAATGAAGTTTAAAACTTCAAATAGTAGTTAGTTATTTCTGCCGGTATATTTTTACAGAGGTCAGCGAATCATTTACGCAGCCAGATCAGGCAGCACGCTTGCTTCTTGCCCGTTGTTTAACTTTAACCCCTGCCTTCTGAGCTTCCTTTAAAAACTGCATCAATACCTTTTCATCGTTCTCCAATGCCATATTACTCACCGAAGTTTTGGTGTTTACCTTTTTAAGGTATTTGCCCAGCTGGTCGTTTTCAAAAGCTTCCAGCAGCAAAGGATAAACATAGGAACTTTTGCATACAGCCCTGGTATTGCCAAGTTTGCCAGCCACACAATCCAGCACTTCTACGATGACTTTCTTTTTAGGCTTGTCGCTGACATCATCAGAGCAGATGGCCAGCTGTCTCAAAGCCTCCAGTGTCCCACCCCAGGTGCGGAAATCTTTTGCCGTAAAGTCCGAACCTGTAATCTCTTTAATATAAGCATTGATCCTGCCGGAGTCTATAGGGCGGTGTTCCTTGCCTTCCGTATAATATTGAAAAAGATCCTGACCTGGAATATCTTTGCACTTCTCAACCAGTTTTGCCAGCGTCTTATCGTTCAGATTTACATTTTGCTGTACACCCTTTTTGCCTTTAAAGTTTAGTATCAGCTGGTTTCCCGTGATCTTAACATGTTTATTGGAAAGCGTAGTAAGTCCATGACTACCATATAGTTGCTTGTACGATTCATTGCCCACCCGTATCAGGGTTTTTAGCATGACCTGCATGCAAATTGCTAAAACTTTCTGCTCATCAAATTCCTTTCTTCTCAAGTCTCTCAGAATTCTCTTCCTCACCAAGGGAAGCACCTTTCCAAATTCAAGCAGACGGAAATATTTGCTCTCAGATCTTCTTGAAGTCCAGTCGGGATGGTATTTGTATTGCTTCCGCCCTGCCGCATCCATGCCGGTAACCTGCAGGTAAGCACTTTTTCTGTTTGCAATCCATACGTTGGTCCATGCCGGTGGGATAACGAGCGATTTGATCCTGGCCAACTGGTCTTCATATTTTATACGCTCCCCGTCTTTATTTTCATAATGAAATTTTCCGGGCTTGCCTTTTCTATAGATCCCTGGCTGACTATCACTTGCGTACGTAAGTCCACTTGATTTTATTTCTTCTAAGGTCTGTACCATATGGTGTGAGTAAAATATGCGTTTTATTTTAGTTATTTTGCAGTCGCATCATTACTGTTAATCTCAAACAAAGACATATGAAAATAGTTTTTATGGGTACTCCCGATTTTGCTGTTGCCTCACTCAATGCGCTGGTTGAAGCTGGATTTAATGTGGCCGCAGTGGTAACTGCCGCAGATAAGCCGGCCGGCCGAGGACAAAAATTGCAGGAAAGTGCAGTAAAACTATATGCAGTTTCTAAAGGAATAAAGGTATTGCAACCCCTAAAACTTAAAGATCCGGTCTTCATTGAGGAACTTAAAACCATAGGTGCCGACCTGCAGGTAGTAGTAGCCTTCAGAATGCTTCCGGAAATAGTGTGGAATATGCCTGCAAAGGGAACCATCAACCTTCACGCCTCCTTATTGCCTCAGTATCGCGGAGCAGCACCGATCAATCATGTCATCATTAACGGTGAAGAGATAAGCGGCGCCACCACCTTCTTCTTAAAACATGAAATTGATACTGGCGATGTGATCTTTTCTGAAAGCACAAGTATAAAACCAGATGAAACGGCGGGCGAACTGCATGATAAGCTCATGGACCTGGGTGCAGGATTATTGGTGCGCACTGTTGAAGCAATAGCCGCGAATGACTATACCGAGCAGCCTCAGCCGCAAAGTAATGAGCTAAAACATGCACCAAAGATCTTTAAAGAGGACTGCGCAATAGACTGGAACCAGCCAGCGCAGAAAATTTATAATTTGATAAGGGGACTAAGCCCCTACCCTACAGCCTTTACAAAACTCAATGACAAAACGCTGAAAGTGTTTAGGGCTGAACTGGATGATAAAGAACCGGGCATCGCTCCTGGTGGCTTTCTGACAGACGGCAAAACATACTTAAAATTTGCAGCCAAAGATGGTTTCATCAAACTTACAGACCTTCAGTATGAAGGAAAAAAACGCATGCAGGTTGACGAGTTTTTGAGAGGAATGCGGCTATAGCTGGTTCAATTTTGTGCTCAGCATTTTAGTTACTTCGTTGAAATAACGCTTTCTCCCATACCCCATCACCCATCTGACTCCTCCTACTGCGTTGGTAATGAATACCTCTTCTGCTTCTTTCAGGACTTCAGGGTTGATCTGTGCTTCTATGAGCGGGATGTCATTGCTTTTGGCAATGTTCATAACCACACCCCTCATCACTCCTGCTATGCATCCTTCGGATAATGCAGGCGTATAGATCTGTTTGTCATACACTACAAACACATTGGAACTCAGGCTTTCGCAGAGAAAACCGTTTTGATTGAGGATGAATGCTTCGTCTAGCTGGTGTTGCTTTTTGTATAAACCGGCCATTACAAACAGCAAGGAATTAGCGGTCTTATAGTTGGAAAGCTTATCTATCGGTTTTGCCATTTCATCGTATACATCTACGATGAGGCCCTTTTTATTGAGTTCGTAAGTTGGCTCTGCCAATGCGGAGGCTTCTAATATATAGCCAGATTTATTGCCCTCAGGGGTATACAGTCCATCACCGGCACGGTAAATAGAAAGCCGGAACCGGGCATTGTCTTTTAGTTTGTTTTTTCTGCAGAGCTCGGCCGTTTTTTGCTTCAAAAAGTACTCGTCCAGCAGATTTCCACCTTCTATTTTAAGGGCTTTCATGCCACCCTGCAACCTGTCGGCATGCTGTGCAGGGAATTTAAGTTTCCCATTGATCATGCGCATGGATTCAAAAAGGCCATCACCATACCTGAAACCTCTGTTTTGCGAGGTTAGTACAGGCTGGCCGGCAGCGATGAACTCATCGTTGTGTAAAATATAGGTTTCTTGCATCTATCCTCTGACTATTGCGGTTGCACGATGTAATTTCTCCATTTATTTAAAGCCGCATCGAAATCCGGAGGCAAAGGCGCTTCAAATTCCATATATTTTTTGGTACTGGGATGAATAAACCCTAAAGTTTGTGCGTGAAGCGCCTGTCTGGGTAGGATGTTGAAGGTATTCTGCACAAATTGCTTGTATTTGTTGAAGGTGGTTCCTTTAACTATTTTGTCTCCACCGTAGTTTGCATCATTAAAAAGTGGATGTCCTATATGTTTCATATGTGCCCTGATCTGATGTGTGCGACCTGTTTCTAACTGGCAACTTATTAAAGTTACATAGCCTAAACGTTCGAGCACGGCATAATGTGTTACCGACCACTTACCTTTTTCTTCATCATCGTATACGTCCATCACGATCCTGTTCTTCAGACTTCTGCCAATGAAACCTGTAACTGTACCATTATCAGCGACATCACCCCAGGCAAGGGCTACATATTTTCTGGTGATGGTATGATCAAAAAATTGCTTTGCCAGTTTAGTCATGGTTATTTCATTCTTGCTGATCAGCAATAATCCTGATGTGTCTTTATCTATGCGGTGAACAAGGCCGGGCCTTCCCTCATTGCCCGGCAACTGAGGCAACTGCTCAAAATGAAATGCCAGCGCATTTACCAGGGTTCCGGTATAATTGTTATACCCGGGATGAACTACCATTCCGGCAGGTTTATTCACGACCAGCAGGTCACTATCTTCATACACAATATCAAGCGGGATGTCTTCCGGATAAACTTCAGTGTCTCTGGGAGGATGCGGAAATACTACGGAGATCTCATCTGCAGGTTTTACTTTATAGCTAGCCTTAATAGTTTTCTGATTGACCAGTACATTTCCTGCTTCTATGGCATTTTGGATGCGGTTTCGTGAAGCATTTTCTACCCGGTGCATCAGAAATTTATCTATCCGCAGTAAAGACTGTCCTTTATCAACAACAATGTTCAGATGTTCATACAGTTCCTGATCTTCCTGTTCCTGCGTGCTACTAAAGTTTTCCATTAAATTTCTGTTTGTCTAATATTAAGAAATTATTAACCGTCTTTAATTTGTTTGTTTTTATATTTACAAAGCGGGATAATTTCATTTTGCAAAACTAATCTTTTAACAAGAACATTTTTATAAAAAGAAATTGGCCTGTTATTTGATAAGATGCCATTTATTACCTAATACCAATGTTATGAAAAATTTTACCCAAAATGTGAAGATTATCTTCAACTTTTTCCCTTATCTGATAAGAAAAATATATTTCAAACCTTAATCCTTTTAAGGCTTTTGATAAAAGGGTGATATATTTGTTCAGATGTTTGCAGATATTTACAGCCCGGTACAACAGTTAAAACACCACTCCAGAGCTCAGATCCTCATAAAGAGAGATGATCTGATCGACCCGTATATATCTGGAAACAAGTGGCGTAAGTTGAAATACGTCCTAAAAAAAGCTATAGAACTAAATAAAGTACACCTGGTTACCTTTGGTGGTGCTTATTCAAATCACCTTGTTGCTACCGCTGCTGCTTGCGCCCGGAAAGGGTTTAAGAGTACTGCATTTGTACGCGGAGATGCTGTAGCGTGTATAGAAAATGAGATGCTGTTGCTCTGCAGGCTTTTTGGGATGACCCTCATCTTTACCGACCGCGAACAATACCGCAATAAACCATTATTGTTTAGTGTTCATTTTGGTGATGATCCCGAAGCTTATTTTGTAGATGAGGGCGGGGCAAGTGCCGAGGCTGTGAAAGGATGTGCAGAAATCGTCGATGAACTGATGGTCGACTGCCCCGATGGGATCACACATTTATTTTGTGCGGCGGGTACGGGTACAACTGCAGCTGGTTTGCTAAAAGGGATACATGCAAATGGCCTGAAGACTATGCTGCATGTGGTCCCGGTTTTAAAAGGAGGAGAATTTATAGCAGATGAGGTGTTAAAATATGCAGGCAGTACCAAACAACTGGTACTGCATACAGATTATCATTTTGGCGGCTATGCAAAAACGCAGCCCGCGCTTATTGAGTATATCAAAGCATTCGTCGGCCAGGAGGGGGTGTTGATTGACCCGGTCTATACTTCCAAGCTTTTTTATGCCATTGATGACCTGACGGCTAAAGGTTATTTTAAAAAAACTGATCAGATTATGGCGTTGCATACAGGCGGACTGCTCGGCATTATGGGCATGAAGGGCAAGTTTATTTATTGACACCCGAATGTACTGCTTTTCTTAAAATACCATCATCCGTATCGCCGGCATATTCCCAGTACATCGCACCGAGCATGCCGCGGCCAAGCAGGTAATCACATTTTATAGCGATAGACTTTGGATCTTCATAAGTACACACAAAATCGCCTTTATCATTTTCCAGATAAGGTACCTTTGCCAGGTCATCCCATTTGTTTTGATAGCCTTTTAGTTCCAGGATTTCCTTATAGTCAATAAAGCCCTTGATGCCATCTTTTCCATGTCCGTAAAAAGGAATACCCAAAACAAGTTTGCTTAAGGGCATTCCAGCACTAACATGTGCCGTTACTGCTTCATCTACACTAATTCCCCTGGTATATTTAGACCTGTACAGACCAGCATGGTGGTAAGGCGGATTTCCCATATCATAGGTCATGATGTTTACAAAATTGACCACAGGCTCAATGGCCTTGAAATCAACATATTTAGCATCAGCCACGGAAGCCAGCGTCAATAATTTGTTGTTACCGATCTTGAGTCTGATGGCATTCATCAGCAAGGTGTAATTTTTGGTATCATCAGGAGATGCTGATATTTTGGCCGTAGCACTGGTAGGATACTCCCAGTCGATGTCTATCCCATCAAGCTTAAATTCATTGACTACCCTTAAACAGTCTTCTGCAAATTTATTTCGGTTGCTGTCTGCCGCGGCCATCTCACTAAACCGTCCACTTCCCCAGCCACCGATAGAGATCATGACTTTCAATCCCGGCGACTTTTCTTTTAAGGCGGTCAGCTGTTTTAAGCGATTCGGATTGTCAATACGGATTCCATTGAACATATTGTTTACATGACCAAACGCATAATTTATATGGGTCACATAGGCAGGATCGGGCATTACTTTAGTCCAGGAAGTGACATAGGCGACCACTACTTTTTGCGCTTGAGCAACATACGTAATACTGATCAACACTAGAAACAGGAACGATTTCATTAATTTCATCATATAAAAGTTATTTATTTAGTTCATTAAAAAGTGCTTTGAAACAGGCAGATTCGCTTTCCGGACCGGCTGCTTTCCGTCCGTAAAATTCATCCAGAAAGGAATTTGCGCCCGACCAAATAGTTTGCATCATTCCTTGGAAGCGTGGTTTTAGCGCTGATGTTGCATACTTTCTTGATTCTAAAAGATCTCTAGTCTGTGCAATTGCATTGTCTGGCTTTTTCCAGGGACAAGTGATCACAGATAAGCCTTTCATCGCAAAATAAACAGCTGTCTGGTCCGGCCGGTCATAATGCCAGTCGCAGATCATTACATTTTTATTGATCAGGTCTACCGCACGGTGTGTATTGTTCATGCTAGCCTCCCAGAGTCCGAGTCCTGTGGTTTTACCATCCAGCAAACGATCGCCCCAGATCCAGAGCTGCCGCTTTTTTAAAACAAGATGGTTGCTGATCTTATTGACTTCATTGGCAAACAATTCAGCTTTATCTAGGCCGGCGCAACGGGGACATTTATCATCGCCGATGTAGAAGACCTCGTCCATTCCGGCATGAAAAGCATCCGTTTCAAATGCATCACAGATCTCATCAACCAAATCAAATACAACATTGTGAACTTCAGGATGTAATGGGCAATAGCTTTTACAATACAGTCCGTCCGCATTGGGCCATTCGTATTTTTCAGGCATCTGAACATGTGGTGTTTCGTCAAACTGTGGGTATACTTTGAGCAAGTTTCCGATCTTAGCTGCCCAGGACTGATGGCCCAGCAGGTTGATCTGCGGGATGAGGCGAATGTTGTGACGCTTACAAACGGCAACTAATTGCTGTACATCTTTTTTGGACAAGGCATTCTTCTCTCTTAACTCAGGCCGGCTTTTAAACTGGTAATTGAAATCTACCCTTAGCACCAGGGTATTGACCTTACGCGAGGAAAGCTCTTCATCGATAAATTTGATAAAAGGGTCAAGGTGGTCCGCATCGGGTGCGGCGATGCAGAGTCCACGGACGGGCAATACATCCTGAGCTTTGGCAAAACCAAGGACGCCAGTCAGCAGAAGGAATACTAAAATTATTTTTTTCATAGCAGCTAATGGAATTATAATATTGTATTTAAAGTTTCAAACGGATATGAATTTTTGAGAGCAACACAGCAAAACCGATCATGGCTGCTGCCCATGCCAATGAGCCTCCCACGGCCAGCAATGCGCTGCTGTCCTGTTTGTAAATGAAAATATTAAAGCCCATACCCCAGCAGATAAAATAAATTACATCGGGGGCGAGATAAGTTGTCAGTGAATTTTTGCCTGCAGCCTGGAACATCCCTGCCCAGGAAACCTTAGCTTTCCAATCAACAATCAAGTACAATAGCGCATAGATGAGCATGCTGATTCCATTGCAAATTAATGCCCAGCTCGGCGTGCCATATATTTTTGAAATAATAAACCAGTTGCGCAGAAAAAAACCAGCAGCAAGACACATCAGACCCAGAGCAGCTATGATCAGCACGATCCTGTCCGGGCCTAATGATTTCTGGCTCAAGATAAGGCTTACCGTAAGTCCCGCTAAAACAATTGAAGGGACATTACCGCTCACTATTACACCAAAAACAGGTGTTAAAAAATCCAGCCAACCGGTCATTCCTAATTGGGAAAGGATATTTAACCCGATAAAAACCAGCCATAAGATGATCACCGGAATCAATTTAGATCTAAGGAACAAAGAGGCTGTAGCCGCCACGAAATAGCCCCAGCCTATCAGGCCTAATATACCCCACCAACCAATTTCCAGCCATTCAGGATCTTCAACATCCCCTCTTTTAAATATAAATGCCAAAACCGCAATCCCGATCAGACCAAGTAATTTCAGCCCAGCATACAGGTATTTTTTATTTCCATTTTCCGGATAATGGTTCCATACCAGGAAAATAGAAACATACAACAATATTGCCCAAAGGTTGCTGTCGATTCCGCTTAATTCTTCATTCAAACTACCCGCGTTCATCATCAGGACCCCTATCAATAAAAGACTTAAGGTCCTTAAAATAATGTGTGCGAATATTTTAAGTTTGCCTTCACCCTTTTTCTGCCGGGAAATCAGTGCGTGCGGAATGGACATCCCCACCATAAAAAGGAATCCGGGAAAGACCCAGTCGGCCAGTCCCATTCCGTCGGTACTGCCTTCTGTATGGTGCAACCATTTGGGCACCCCATTTGAATAGAGGTCGTTCACAAAGAGCATCAGGAACAGGGTGAGTCCGCGCATGATATCAATAGATAAGATCCTTGGCGCTTTAAGTATGGTGATGCTCATAATTTAATATTATCTCCTTTATTGGCCGCAGCCCATAAGATGGCATTGGCAAACATCTTTTTAAATTCTTCAGATTTTAGCAGATTGGCATGGTGGCCAATCAGAAAATACACATTGCGCGCCTTCATCTTTTCATTCACCCATATCACCGGATGATCTCCCATCTTTATATCTGATGGCGGCTGATAGCTTGATTCATCTACTGTAGCCAGCACCTTCACATTGGGACGTGGATTTTTATTGAAAGTATACCACTCATCATCAGGAATAACGAACGAAGCTGGGAGGCCTTTCATTACCGGATGTTTCTTCTGCTCTACATGTACGGTTCCTGAGGCCCTTGGAGCGATGTAGTTCTTAAAACGGATGCCGCCCATGAAATCAGAAAACCAGTTCCACATTGGATAACCGTCAAACTCACCCAGTAAGGTAGCATGATGGAAGCCCACCCAGCCACCGCGGCCCTCTTCTATATATTTGGTAAAGGCCGCCATCGATTTTTCGCTCCAGGTATAAGGCGGAAAGTTTAGCTGGATAAAGACTTTATAGTTAGACAAGTAAGTTTCATCCAGGTTCTTGGCATCATTGATCACCGTAATTTCAAAATTATTTTTATCGGCAAACGCATTGAGCCATTCCAGCGCTGCTACCACAAATCCTTCATGACCTCCCCCTCTTTCGGTGAGTACGAGGGCCTTGAATTTTGGGGGCTTAGGCCCGGCAATGACAGCTACTGATAAAAGCATCAGGACAAGCAGCGGTAGTATTGTTTTATTTCTCATGTGATCTCTGTTAACTTAATTTGTGGCCATTGCTGTTACTGCCTGTAAAAACCATCCTGTGTGCGGAATCCACTGTTCGCTCCAGCGCCACTCATTACCATTGTCTTCTACTTTAAAATCCAGTCCGGAGCCATCCCCTCTGCCATCCTTGCCGGTAATCCCATTAGAGATCCCCCCTTTTCCGGTACCATGACCATACATTGCGGCCATATAAGGGACATTGTTCTGTCCATATCCATACATCATACACATATTGTAGGGGTTGCAGCCTAGTATCCATGAGACCAGATTGCCTGCAAATTCTGCCAGTTCAGATTTTACTCCATAAGGGCCTTTTCCGGGGTAAACCAGCCTTCCTCCTACTATTGCCGCCGCTGCAAGTGAACCTAAACGGGCATTTTCGCCCTGCCACCACCATCCGCTTTCATTTTCGTGCGGGATGAAAAAGCCGTTCTGTACTTTATCCTTATACAGAAAACTCTGGCGGGCATATCCAAAAGGATTGATGGTCTCATTGGTTATTTTAAGGTTATAGTCAATCGCAGTTTTTATAGTTGATAAGGCCGTATTTCTAAATTTGCCGTCTGTTTCCATATCCAGGTACCGTGCCAATGCGATGATGGGCAGGCCTGCATCTGCAGCATGCCAAAATGGTCGCTTGCTGTCGTTAGCGATAAAGTATCCGGCAGGAGAAAGTCTTTTGTGCAGGTTGCCTGCACGCCTGCGGGCTTCGTTACGATAGATCTCCTTACCCGTAGCTTTCCAAAGCTCCGCAGCTGCCATCAATGCGCAGTAATCGTCGATGATGTTGTCTTTGCCGTCATCTGCATATTTGGTGCTGAACTGCTGCAAGTGTGCGAAGGCCCTTTCTGCAGCGTCAAGGTATTGCTGTGAAGAAAAGTCACCATGCGTTTTCCATTGAGATACCCTGGCGAGGGATGCGACTGCCATTCCGCCGCCTTCGCGGTAAGCACACTGATAGTCGGAGGTTGTCTTACTATCGGCAAGCAGGCCAACCACCCTGCGTGCCTTTGGGTTTTTATCAAAATAGCTGAATACAGTCATATAGAAATAGCCTTCGGGCGACAATGAGCGCATGATATAATCTGCGCCATAAAGTCCTTCCTTTTTGAGGTTTTCACCTGCGCCAATTTGATCAAGCAACGCAGGAATAGCCTCCACAGTATTGGCCATAGACCACGTAACCATAGGAATCTGTTGAGGCAGCATAAAATTTGTATAGGCAAGGTGCGAAAAATACTTGCTTACATCGCCCGAGGCATCACACCATCCTCCACTTAGGTCCACTGTCTTGTCACTACCGAACAGGAGAATACTCTTGTCTGCTTCCTGTTCTTGCGGAGAGCTGGCACGCTGATGAAAGAAAAAGTCTGTGATAGCCGGAATAGCGATTTTAGAAATGGCAGCTTCATCAATGGTAAAGTTGTAGGACTGATAGATTTTCCCGTTTACGGCAAGCTGAATCTTATAGGCACCTGTCTTAGTAAATCCGGAAAAATCAATGCGGTTGTAAGATACTTCCGTTCCCCAGTCGGCCATTTGCTGAGCCTTTTCTATCTTCCCTGAAAAAACAGCAGCATTGTCTGCTGCTGTTATTATTTGAAAGCGCAGATTATTATCAAGCGGCACATTGCTTTTAACAATTGCCGTTTTAGGTCCCCTAAGATTATATGCAACCTGGTTGACAAGTATTTGAACTTCTGAAGCTCTGGTAGTGATGGCCATGAAAAGTAACATGACCAATAAAGAACCATTAATAATTTTGCTGTTCATATATGCTGTTTATTGCATGAGACTGAGATTTGAAGATACGAATAATTAATAGGCCAGAGATTTCATTCTCACACCCGAGATCTTAAGAAATTGATTGGTAGTTGTTGTTCCCTTAAGCGTTGCTACAAAACCGAATGATACCTGTGTAGGCTGTTGTATGGTAAAATTAACACTGACATTGTATCCTTGGGCAGCCACAGTGATCGGAAAATAAGCTGCGTCGGTGGGCTGACCAGCAAACGTGCTGTTGCTGGGCTTGCTTGTAAACACTTCTATATCGGGAAGCTCTGAGCCGGCACTGGCTACAAGGTACATCGCGCTGTTTGCACCTGCATTACCAACCCTTGCCTCAAAAGTATACTCACCTGCAGGGAGCAACTTAGTCTGATAGATTTTGCCATTGGTCATTACATTCAGCGCAGGAGTTGTAGTGTTCTTGCCCGCCTCGAGAGAGAGCGTCCCAAAATTCGCGATAGTCTCCGCAGTTCTTTCTACCCATGTACCATAAGTACCAAATCCTGTACCCCAGTTATTTGCCTGTGCATTGGAGATCCAGCCTGCCAATTTACGCCAGGTCGCTGCATTACCAGCTACCACTGCGCCCTCCGATAGGCTAACAGGTTGAAATTTCTGGCCTGTAGCACTCTTAGGGTCCATTTTACCTGGATTGATGATAAAATCTTCCGTCACATTTGTTTTTACATTTATAATGGCATCTGCTGTATAAAATGTATCAATACTTAAAGTATCAGGCAAGTATCCGGTATGGTAAGTGAAAGTACTGCCATACTTATAAGAAGGAAGGATTGTTTGAGCAGAAGCAACCGGTACTTTTACCGTCGCAGTAGTTCCATTCGTTTTTGTATATACGATTTCAGAAGACAATACGCCTGTTGTTTTGTCCACATCCCCCCAGTCCACAGTCGTGTTACCATCATTACCCAGTTCAACAGAAGCAATTGGCCTGTTGATTAGAGAAGCGGTATAGCGTTCGCCATACACATTTGCGCTAGCCCTGACGATGATAGAAGGATTACCCAATCCGTCGTAGGTAAAAACTTCAAAGTTCTGGGTCCCTTCTGACAATCCTGTAAGAATTCTTTTTAAGGTGTCTACACCATTCGTACGGGTAACTGGTATTACAACAGAATCTCTCCTGTTATTCCAGTAGATCCTAAGGGATTTCACTTTGGGGTCGGAAATGAACAAACCTTTCACAAGTACCCTGTCATGTCCCGGGAAGATCTTTAATGAGTCTATTTTTCCAGTATAGGAAATTTCTCCCGATTTTGTATACTCCTGATAATCATTCATCTTGGTGCAAGACGCAAAGCCGATAGCGATGCCTAACAACATAATAAATGAAATGTGTTTGCTAAAAATATTTTTCATTTTCTATTTTTTAATGGGTTATGAAACTGTCTATTGGCCTAGTTTGGATTACCATATACCTGAACTTCCGTAATCATTAAGAATTGAGTACCCATCCAGTTTTGATTACATTTGATACGCAGGTACCTCAACTTCGGAACATCAACTCTAAACTTCCAGCTGAAACCTGCGGCTGCTATTTCTCTATCTTCAGCAGAAAGATCACCATACCCTACAAGTCCGGATGGCTTAACAGAAGTATAAGTACCTAATTTAACCCAGCTGTCGTAACTTCCGTCCGGATTTGGATTGGCTGAGCCCCATATTTCGAAGTTTTTCATATTACCTCTATAATACCAGGTTTTTAAGCCATTTATTGTTTCAGGATAATCCCAGATTACAATCCGGCTTAGCTGGGCAAGTTGACCGACATCAAAGGTGATAGAATGCGGGCCGGCATCAGTGGTTGTTGGCGGTGTATAAGCACAACTTGGAAAAACTTGCGTTTCACCGTCCCACATCCTGTGGACACCAGTATCTGCGGTACCAGCATTCGAAAAATTAGAGCGCTGATCTCCAGGCCATATAGAAGGAGCCATGGTTTTATATTTGTTTTTAGCGAGTGCTGTCTCAAATAACGGTTTTACCGTGGTAAATAACGTATCTGTCTGATTAAGAAAACGGTCTCTTACGATTACGGCAACCTCGAAAGACAGCGTATCCAGACCACGTATATCGCGGCTAACGGAGTCAGAAGAGGTGTAAATACCATCAAATGCTACCCAGCCTTTGTAACCGTCTTTTCTCATCGGAATGATTGCAATATCTCTTCTTGTCATATTTTTAGCCTGGATATTGATACCGGCAAAATCCGGCAATACCTTTAGACTTCTAAATACATCAAAAATTGGATTTTCCAGTGGCTTAACTTTTACAGTAACCGGCTCAGAAGCAACTTCACTTTTATTTACGGCATAGAGTTTAATCTCGTGTTCTTCGGTGTCTCCGAACCCGTCTACCAATAGCTGATTGGTGTAAAAAGAGGATTTTACCACTCTTTCTTCACCGCTGGCGAGCATGTAAACGGCCTTTACATAAGATAGATCCT
This sequence comes from Pedobacter psychroterrae, assembly GCF_004331695.1. GTDB lineage: Bacteria > Bacteroidota > Bacteroidia > Sphingobacteriales > Sphingobacteriaceae > Pedobacter > Pedobacter psychroterrae. The sequence continues at coordinate 185,574 of NZ_SJSL01000006.1, forward strand.
GCTCTGATGGCAGATTATAGGTAAGTTTTACCTGACCGGGCTCATTTACTACCCTTACCTGTGTGACAGGTCCCGGAGGAGTGGTGTTATTTGTTTGCGGGCCTATTTTCGATTCCTTACATCCAGATAATCCGATAATGAGTATCGGTATTATCAACAGTGACTTTAATACTTTCATCTTTAATAATTTTTAATTAATTACCATCCTGGGTTTTGAACCAAATTAGAATTTATAATAATGTTGGAATTTCTGATCGGCCATAAATAATCTCTTGGCGCTACAAAGGTCTGTTGGTATACTGTCCGGGGCTGATAGTACGATACCGGATTGGTCTGAGAAATTGACCAGCCATTTATTGGTGCATTTAACTGCGTAACAGCATCTTTCCACCTGCGCAAATCCCAAAAGCGGCTTCCTTCAAACGCAAGTTCTATCCCCCGCTCCTGCTTGATAATGGCACGGAGTCCTTCCTTTGTAGTAAATTTTGCAGCATTAGTTGAGTAGTTGGTCCATGATTCTTTTACGCCTGCAAGACCAGCCCTTTCTCTGATTTTGTCAAGGTAGGTAAAAATGTCTTGCTCACCCGGGCCCTTTGCTTCATTTAATGCCTCCGCATACATGAGATAAACCTCTGCAAGTCTGATCTCAGGCCATTCATAGTTTCTAACTGTGTTGGCACTCGCTGAATTTACCAGGTTCCAGTCTACCAGTTTTTTCACAAAATATCCCGTTTCATTATAGTATCCTTCAGCACCGGAGTTACCTGGTTGGGTATACCTGGCCTGCATGAAGAAAGTCCCGTTGTCTGTTCCATTCGGACTTGGGTTATTGTTGATCATATACCAAACACCCCCGTCAAAACCAAGATCGGCATAAAAACGCGGCTCACGGTCGAAGTTTATCCTGGCAGTCTGGTATCCCTGACTGATGTAAAAACGTTCTTCTGCTACTCCCGTACGCAACTGGTTCTTGTTGACGAAATTATGCGTCTTATCTTCTGTAATCGGCACCCCGTTGTTGGTATAGAAAAGTTCTACCATCTTTAACGGAACGGACAACTGCCCATTTGAATTGTTAGGATTGAAGGCAGTAGTTAAAGCACCCATTGCAGCTCTTTGAAGGTTACCGGCTGCACTGTTTGATAAACCCCAGATCTTTTCGTTATTCCATCTTTCTGTTATGGCATTTCTGATATTCATTTGCAGGGCAGTAGTATCTGAGATCTTAAAACCAATCGGCTGAAATTTATATAAAACGTGGCCAGCCGTTTCACTTGCGTCTAAAGCCTCTTTTGCTGCAACCGCTGCACGCTCCCATTTAGCCTGCTGAAATGTACTGTTAAACAACAGAACACCCTGATTGTCCTTAAAACCTATGTAATCAGGATTTCCATTAAACAATGGGCTGGCCGCTAACAGAAGCAATTTTGCCTTGATGGATAGCGAAATAGGTTTTGTAATTCTTCCCAGCTCAGAACCCCTGTCGCCAATGATCAGTGGTAAGTCAACCGTAGCTTCGTCAAGTAATTTAGCGATGTAATCTACACATTCATCAAATGGCAAACGCCTTACTTTCATTTCGTCCGTAGACGCAAAAATATCCAGGTTTCCGTCCATTATAGGAATCGGACCATACATCCGCAATAAATAATAATGGTAAAAAGCCTTCAAAAACTTTGCTTCGCCCAGCCATCTTGCTCTGTCATCGGGAGTGAGGTCCAGCACTTTGCTATTGTCCGACACGTTTTCAATAAAAATATTGCATTGTCTGATAGCTTTCCATAGACCGGAGCCGCCAGTATTTGCGCCATCCCAGAAGTTCGCGAGCGGCGAACCGACGTTTTGAGTGCCCAGGGCAATGTCCCATGACATATTGAAATTTTCCAGCGTGCCCCTTCTTGATTTAGGGATCCATATCTCGTCCCCTCCCAGCAATCCTATATTGGTTGTCGCACCTCCATTTTGAGGCAAATAGGAATAACAGGTAAACAGATACTTCTCTGCCTCATTTCTGCTGGTAAAAGCATTATCTATAGTAGCGACATTGTCGGGTACTATATCCAGATACTTTTTACACGAAGAGATTATCAAAAGTACAGGTATCAAGAGCGCTAGCATTTTAAATTGAGCAATAGGTCTTAAAAAACCCTTTGCTGCATGTTTTATATTATTTTTCATCTTCATCCTCCTACTAAAAACCAACATTTAAACCAATATTATAAACCCGCTGAAGTGGATAATCCAAACCGTTTCCGGCCATCTCAGGATCCCACAGCTTGAAATTACTGAAGGCGAAAAGATTTCTCGCGCTCGCATAAATCCTAAGGTTGCTGAGTCCGAATCTGGTCAGTAACTTTTCTTTTGGTGTGAATCCAACCTCGACCTGCTGCAGACGCAGAAATGCACCGTCACGCATCCACCAGTTGGACCGTACTGTATTATTGGGCGCTAGTACACTGCTTAACCTCGGCCAAAAAGCATATGCATTACGATTGTCCTCTGACCAATGATCGTCAGCGATGGCGCTTAGCAAGCCGCTTTGGTAGCCACCAGCCTGTACGAATGGTGAAATACCGCTCTGACTGAGGTTATCGAAATTGAAGCCTCCGGAATTGATGAACAGAGAGGAGCGTGCTGAGCCCTGCATTTGTGCGTTTAAGTCAAAACTTCCTTGAGTAAGAGAGAATCCAAAGCCATAAACAATTTCAGGTGTAGTAGGCAGCCCCATGTAAATCCGGTCATCATTATTGATCGCGCCGTCATTATTCATATCACGGTATTTAATATCACCACCTCTTACTGGTACACCGCCCGAGATCGCATTTTGATTCGGTGAATTAGCCACCTCGATATCATCCGTGAACAAGCGCTCCGCTACGAAGCCAAGTTGCTGGTCAAAAGAACGGCCAACTCTGCTGAGGTAACTTGTGCTGGCCGGGTAACTTGGCTCATCAAAAAACAATATCTTATTAGTAGCATACGTCATGGTACCCCTCACTTGCATCCAGGTTTTACGACCAAACGATTTATTATAATCTGCCTGAAAGTCAATACCCTGGCTCTGAGATTTACCCACATTGGCTACAGCCGATGCAAGCAGACCCATTGTAGTAGGCACAGCACTTCTGGTCTGAAGTATGTTGGAAGTGGTCTTTCTGTAAGCGTCAATCGTCAGGTTTATGGCGTTAAAAAGGGAGATGTCTGTACCCAGATTGAGCTGTCTTGAAGTTTCCCAGGTAATCCTGTCGTTTGCATACCTAAGCACAGTTATGCCTGGACGCGTATATAAATTTCCCGGATCTTCACCGAATGATGCACCCGGTCCGTTATTAAGGTTGACATTTGACAGGTAGAAGAACCTATCGGTATCGCTACCTATAGCATCGTTCCCGTTCATACCATACGTGCCTCTTAATTTAAATTTGCTGATTACACCTGTCAAAGGTTTAAAGAAAGATTCATTAGACACATTATAGCCAAAACCTATCGCCGGGAAGAAACCATAGCGATTATTGGCGGCAAAACGTTCTGTTCCGTTGTATCCAAAGTTAAACTCTGTAAGATACTTTTCTTTGTAGCCGTAAGTTACCCTTCCGGAAACACCCAGGTTTCTTTTTGGCAGTGACAGTTCCAAACTGCCTGCGTTTCCGCTGAGTGAATTTCTCATGGTGGTTACCACCATCGCTCCCAGAGCATGGTCTTCCTTAAACACATTATTGTAGTTTAATGCTGTTTCAGTATACAACGCAGATTTTATTTCTTTCAGTCCCTCTCCGTAACTCAGGTATTCACTACCTGTAATTCCGAGTGAGCCCGGGCCACCAGGATTGATTGCTGTCAAACTGATTCCCTGACCATCTAATGAATTGGCTGAATAGTAAAATGGATTATATCCACGGCTGATTGAGAATGCAGAATTTCGCTGAACATAGCCCATAAACCTAAATTTTAATCCCGGAATGAGCGCTTCCAGATCCTGATGCAGCTCTACTTGAGGTTGCAGATTAGATTTGTTTTCCTCCCGGTATCCCTGTACAAGCAGTGCATAAGGATTGTTATATAGTCCGCCACCGAGTGATGATCCCTGAATATAGGGTACTATTGCATTCCCAAACATAGGATGTTTCAAACCTGTAGAATATTCTGCCGGATACATTGCCGGGAACATCACTGGATTAGCCGCAATAGCAGTCTGGAAAATCTGTTTACCACCACCGAGCGGGCCATTATAATCATCAAACTGACCGTACACCCTGACCTCTGCTTTTGTGCTTTTGGTAAACTGAATAGAAACGTTTGACCTAATGGAATAATTTAACAGTTTTACGTTATTATTGAAATTATTGAGCTTATCCACTTTATATACACCGTTATCAACATTGAAGGTGCCGGCAATGTAGTACCGTGCTTTGTCGGCACCACCGGAAACATTCATATTGTACCGCTGATTGGCCGTATAATCCTTTATGATCTGGTCAATCCAGTTATTGCTTGGATACAAGTAAGGATTTGCACCCGCAGCGGTGCGGTCAATTTTTGTCTGCGTATATGGCAGGGCCAGTTCATTTCTGGTAAGCGCGGCCTGATTGGCCAGTTTCATATAAGTGATGTTGTCTGCAAACTGAAAGTTCTCTGTATTACCTGAGACAGTATTTTCAACGCGGAAACCGAATTTCGTTTTTCCCGACTCCCCGACTTTAGTCGTTACCAGAATAATACCGTTGGCACCACGTGCCCCATATACTGCCGCTGCTGTTGCATCCTTCAGCACAGAAAAATTAGCAATATCATCTGGTTGAAGTCTTGCCAGGTCATTTTGCGTAGACTCCACTCCGTCAATCAAGATCAGTGGACTAACCTGCCCGGCGCCAAAGGAACCCAGCCCCCTTACAAAAAAGTTAGCATTATCAGAACCCGGTTCACCGCTTCGCTGATAAGCGATTACACCGCCCAGGCGACCGGCCAGCATTTGAGTAAGATTACTTGTGGGCCCTTTCAATTCCTTTGGGTTAATTGTGGTCACCGCTCCAACCATTGTAGTCTTCTTTTGTACACCAAAACCGACGACGGCAACTTCTTCCAGCGCATTGTCATCAGGCATCAGTACTACGTCCAAGACATAATCTCCGTTTGACGAAGCTTTCAGGCTCTTGATATCGAACCGCTGTGTTACGAAGCCGACAAATGTGAACACCAGGGTTCCGCTTGTTGGCACATTGAGGCTGTAATTTCCATTTCCGTCGGTCGAGGTACCAATGGCTGTGCCATTTACAGCCACGCCGACTCCGGGAACAATGCCTACAGAGTCCCTTACTGAACCCCTGACTTTCAGTTGCTCCTGAGCAAGCCCCTTTTGGGATATTAAGACCAGTAATACAAGTATGAAAACGTTTGCAAAACTGATTTTCTTTAAAAAAAGATAAAATTTAAAATTCATAATACTTTTAGTAATTGATTTAGAAGTTATTATTGATCAATAATTTTCAGGCTAAAAATTCCCTTGGCTGGTTAAAGTATGTAGTTACTTTATATCGGATCAGTACAAAAACTGATCAATGCTATTAAGATTATGCCTGTAAGTAAAGTGTACACAACCAGGGGAACGCGGCGGATTTAAGAATGGTTAGGTCTAGTTTTGTTCATGTAATTTCGGTTTGGTTTAAATTTGGTTATTAACGAATGTAAAGCTATTGTAATGATAGCATAAGTGCAAGAAAAAAAGATCACAACATACTGATAAATAGAATGTTACACCATAACCCAATACGCTTCAGCAACAAGCGGCATTATGCCTTATCCTTGATAATGATACATTTAGAGAATGGAAAGAATTTATAGCGATACGCTAAAAAAACATTAGAAAAAACAGGCCTGCCTATGTTATTTCTTACAATCGGCATAAATTATCCGGTTTAAGGCATATCAAGATTCAAAGATTAGCCTGTTCCATCCTCCTTCTCCGGCATTCTTTAGCTCACTTTTTCGCTCTGAAAGTATTTTTTGCATTTTGCTGTTATACGCCCAACACGTACTTTGCCGTATTAACAACATCTCAGACAATTTGTATGATGTAATCTTTCCTTTCGTTGAATAGACCAAAAACAACATATAAAATGCTTTATTGATGGGAATCCTGCTGTTCTGAAAAATGGTATAAGCAATCACTGATTCATCATAACCGCACTTCGTACATCTTCTGCTGAAAGGAAGCGAACCCGAAAGATAATGCTCATTACTGCATTTCCTGCAAGCATATCCATTTACCCATTTGAGCTCAGAAAGATATTTAAAGCAGGTTTCCCTGTCAGGATAAATCTTGCTGAACTCCGCAAAATCAACTTCATGCGACATAACCCTTGCCCTGGTTACTTTTTCAATATTAAGGTGCAGTTCCTGATTATCCTTTTCCAGCATTGCATTCATTAATGAAATCTCTTCATTTTGCTTCTCAATAATTGCAGCTTTATCCATCACCTCTTTTGTTCGCTCATCCACCAAACTACTCAGTTCCCTATTTAGCGTATCTTTCAAACGTTCATTTATTTGGAGCTGGGTGATAATGCGCTTCTGCACCTTTTCTTTCTTCTTTCTCAATGTGCGGATATTATCGCCGATGGCAAAGGATACCAATACCATTTCTATTACAAAGCAGATACTTAAACTGTAATGCGAGATCGGTCCATAAGGCAACCAGGGAACGTTGATAAGGACAAGCAATTTTACAAGAAAACCAAGCAGCAGAAATGAATACCCTATTACAAAAAACTGACCAGGACGATAGCCTCCCTTAAATATATATATACCCGCAGTCAGGGCTACCCCTACAGGCAGTATTTCTATTATTTTATAAGTAAATAAATGAGGATTATAAATACAGCAAAAGAAAAATCCAGTCCTAAGCACAATTATGAAGATAATAAGCCAATAAAGTTTTGGGGCTTTACTTCTGACATACAAGAAATTCAAGGTAAAAAGTAAACCAAACAAACTGGTTAAATATAAGGCAGGTCCATAAGCATACCTGTTCCAATCAGGATAATCAGGCCACAAGTATTGAAACGCTACTCCATCTATACACATTTCGTATAGCCCAATGCTTAAATTATAGAGTACATAATAAAGGTATTGGATCTGCCTGATAGCTAAATACATCAAAAGATTATACAACCCAAATACGGCAACCATCCCATAAAATAATCCAAAAAGAATATACTCCTTTATTGAATACTGGACAAACCAGCGCATATGTCTCAGCACTACGATAACACTCGCCACCTGCGATGACCGGATACTTATATAATAGGTTTTTATTCCGGGTTTTGAATTGTCAAGATCATACAAGAAATTCTTATGAAGATATTTTCTTTCACTAAACCGGTATTGCGCGCCAAATCTAAAATGCTCGTACTTTCCATTTTGATCTGGGGCGTAGAAATTTATGTCATCAATTGTCTGATCAAAAAATTCAAGTATCCAATTCTCTTTTGATTGGGGAAGGGATTTTATCTTAATCTTATACCAGTAAACAGAATTAGCATTGAAAGTCTTTGGCGTGGAAATTTTGTTTGGTTTAAATTGGGCATCCGTTTCCTGACTTAGGATTTCTTCAAAAGTCAGGGCCCGTGTTTTATCCTCCAGGCTTTCAATTTCACCATACCTAAAAATATAATGGGGAACATTGTCATCAATAGCATGAACCTGTTGGGCATCCGTATACCTTGCCAGACTTAGCAAAATTGTGGTAATGATAAAGAATCTGATCGGTCGCATTGCAAATAAACATAGCCAATAATTTCTTTTATGCTGAACTTTTTTTTTAAAAAAACCATTTATCATGAGGATTGTTAATCTTTTAAATTATAGAAAGCTAATTCGCATCCTTAAAAAATAATCCCTATGAAAACGAAAGCTGATCACCATGAACCCCATGCCACCAAGTATTCATTTCCTAAAAAACCGGTATACTATTTTCACGCTGATGAAGATTTCAGGGAAGACAGAGATTGGGGCAGAGATAAAGATACAGACCTATCGAAAGGAAAATTTGCCATAAGCAGGATAGCCAATAATGGAGTAGTGCAATAAACTACCTGGCACATGTTGGGTACTTCGTTGGGTTTTGATTACTTTTGGCAAGTACCTAAACAAGAAACTATGTATCAACTAAATATAAGCCCTGACAAAGTAAATGAGACACTAAGCAAGCATATTTTAGCGGATGGATTTGACCTGACCTACGATATCGCGAAAAGCAATGGGGTATATATTTATGATTCTAAAAATAAGCGCACGTTATTAGATTTTTTCACCTGCTTTGCATCTGTTCCATTGGGATATAACCATCCAAAGATGATCAATGATGAGGCCTTTAAGGACAATCTTTTACAAGCTGCATTGGCCAATCCTTCCAACTCAGATGTCTATACTCAGCAATATGCACAATTTGTCGATACATTTTCCAAACATGGTATACCGGACTATCTACCTCATGCATTTTTCATCGCAGGCGGGGGATTAGCCATAGAAAATGCGCTTAAGGTAGCTATGGACTGGAAGGTTCAAAAAAACTTTGCCAAAGGATGTAAAGAAGAAAAGGGTTTTAAAGTCCTGCATTTTGAAAAAGCTTTTCATGGAAGAACCGGCTATACATTAAGCTTAACCAATACCCTTCCTGATAAGACTAAATGGTTCGCTAAGTTTGACTGGCCAAGGGTTTCGACCCCTGTATTAAAATTTCCATTGGAAGGAGATAACCTGCATCAGGTACGGAAAACTGAAGAAGAGTCCATAATCCAAATAAAGCAAGCTTTTGCTGACAACAAAGATGACATCTGCGCCATAATCATTGAACCTATTCAATCTGAGGGTGGAGATAATCACTTCAGAGAAGAATTCCTGGTCCAACTTAAGGCCCTGGCTGATGAAAACGATGCATTTTTAATCTACGATGAAGTGCAGACCGGCGTTGGACTAACCGGCAAATTCTGGTGTCATCAGCATTTTAGTGAAAAGGCACGTCCCGATATTGTAGCATTTGGTAAAAAAATGCAGGTATGCGGCATATTGGTCGGCAAAAAAGTAGATGAAGTAGAAAACAATGTATTTAAGGTGTCATCAAGGATCAACTCTACCTGGGGAGGAAATTTGGTAGATATGGTCCGTTCATCGCAAATACTGCAGATTATAGCTGAAGATAATCTTTGTGAAAATGCCGCCATAGTTGGTGAATACTTAAAAACCAGGCTGGAACATTTGGCTTCAAAATATAGCCATATGAGCAATGTGCGCGGAAGAGGTCTGCTATGTGCTTTTGATTTTCCGGATAAAGGCATGCGTGACACTTTTATACAAAAGGGGTTACAGAATAATGTAATGTTCCTTGGTTGCGGTAGCCAGACAATACGGTTCAGGCCATCACTCTGCATGGAGAAAAAACACATCGATGAGGGTATCGCTGTAATGGAAAAGATACTACCTGAACTGCTTCCTTAAAACAAATTAAAAAGGTTATCGATCCCAAGGAACTTGCGCGAGGTAAAACCTTCTGCATAAGTTACCCCTATAGATTTTCCATATTCGCGGGACCTTCCAATTACGCTCTCAAAGAAATCCGGCGAGGAAATATAAGTATCAGGTGCATCCAGTTCAGGATTGAAAAACTGGGTTTTAAATGCCTTAATTGATGCTATTTTGGTTTCAATATATGGGGTAATGTCTACAATGATGTCTGGTTTAAGGTAGCGGTCCTGGATGTACTGAAACAGCAGCCTTGGCCTCCATGCCTGCTGTTCTTTTCCATCCAGTTGTGTATTGATCTTCACCAAACCGGATAGAAAACAAGCATCATTTGCCAAATCCCCTGCCCTGCCATGATCAGGATGTCTGTCTTCCAACGCATTAGACAACACTATTTCAGGCTGGTATTTACGAATCATTTTGATCACTTCAAGCTGATGGGCCTCATCATTTTTAAAAAACCCATCTCTAAACCCTAAATTTTCACGGGTATGAAGACCTAAAATCTTTGCTGAATCTGCGGCTTCCTGATCCCTAGTCTCAGCGGTTCCCCTTGTACCCAGCTCGCCTCTTGTAAAATCTACGATGCCTACTTTTTTTCCCAGTGCTATGTGTTTAAGTATAGTACCCGAACACCCTAATTCCGCATCGTCGGGATGTACAGCCAATACCAGTATATCTAATTTCATGATGGTTTTTAAAACGAATTTGTTGTCAAAGCAATTTTTGTATTTTCTTTCTTACCTTGGAGGAAAGCGGCTTGGTAAAAGGAAAAAAATAATCTATTACCTCCCCTTCTTTATTAATTAAGTATTTATGGAAGTTCCATCTTGGAGTAGAGGTCTTAGTTAAGAATTTGTAAAGCGGGTGTGCCTGGTCGCCACGGATCATGATTTTTTGAAAAACAGGAAACTGAACTCCATGATTCACTTCACAAAAGGTAACGATATCCTCCCCGTCAAGAGGCTCCTGTCTGCCAAAATCATTAGAAGGGAATCCCAAAACCTCAAAATCACTACCAGAAAGCACATCCCTGAGCTGCTGCAATTCTTGTAATTGAGGTGCAAAACCACATTCAGAGGCTATATTCACAATCAAAAGCACCTTACCTTTATATTCAGAAAGTTTCTTTTCTTTACCATTGATAAGTTTTATCCCAAATTGGTGAATGCTTGTTGCTTGATCAGACATGGTTTATTGGTAAAATCCGGAGGAAATGATGATAGATTCTATATCCCTTTCTTCCTGTGGGTTATAAGTGCTTTTTAGGTTATGCCCCACCACACGCGCTACCGATTGATACAGAAATGCGGTAAACCCTCCTTTAGTTTCCTTCACAATATCAAAGGTTGTCCGTCCTACCTCCCTGTCTATCAACTTAGTTAATATCTGTCCCTGGGTAATCGTGAGCTCCTTGATCTCGCGGTTAAACATGTCTTTTATCTCTTTATCGCAGTTTTTTACCAGCTTCTTTTGTACCTTTTTATCTTCAGTAAGCGCAATGTCCTTTTCCAGCTGCTCATACCTTCTTTTAGCATACAGTGCATAAGGCATTACTTTCATTACATTGTACCTCAATTTATTATAGGCAGTTCTGTCGGCCGGTGTTTTAAATATCCGATAGCCGTAAATGACCACTTCATTCAGGGGGATCCAGGGGATCATCTCTCCGTCAACATTTGTACCCGCTACCCGAATGGTATCATTTTTACCCAGTTCAGGCATTTTTACTGATACCACTCCCACCTGTGCCTTTGCTGAAGCAACACTAATAATGACAATAAACAGAATAAATAACCTATTAATTTTCATAAATTTATGCTCCTGTAAAGGTACTGCTATTTTGTATCTAGTTATATTAAAATCATTCTAATATAACCATTTGCAGATAAATATTTGTACTTTTTTACGTAAATAAAACAATTATCCATTACATTGACAAACTTAAATTTTAATGGTTTATTGTTCTGCAGGAACGATATTTGTAAAAAAACTTATAAAGATCCTGATCTGGAAGAAAAACAAAGTAAGTCCTAACAGGAAAAAAAGATTAACACACCAATGATAAGCAAACTATAAATAAATGAAAAATGCGTTAGTGATTGATTTAGAAGTAGAAAAGCAGGAGATCTTAAAAAGATACCGGGCGCTTCTGCGTGCATGTAAACCAACACTTCAGAGAGGGGACAAAAAAGAGATCAGGAAAGCGTTTGATATGGCACTCGAAAGCCATAAAAACATGCGCAGAAAATCTGGCGAACCATATATATACCATCCCATCGCCGTTGCCCAGATAGCCGCAGAGGAAATAGGTCTTGGCACTACCTCCATTGTTTGCGCATTGCTGCACGACGTGGTGGAAGATACTGATATCACCCTTGAAGATATAGAGCGTGAATTTGGAAAAAAAACCACCAAGATCATAGATGGGCTCACTAAGATTTCGGGCGTTTTTGACTATAACAGTTCCCTGCAGGCAGAGAATTTCAGAAAGATGCTACTTACACTGGCGGATGATGTCCGGGTGATATTGATTAAATTGGCCGACAGGTTGCATAACATGCGGACGATGGATTTCATGCCAAGGCAGAAGCAACTAAAAATTGCTTCTGAAACCATCTACCTGTATGCACCTCTTGCCCATAGATTAGGCCTTTATGCCATCAAATCTGAGCTCGAAGATCTTTCCATGAAATATCTGGAGCCTGACACCTACAAATACATAGCTACCCAGTTAAATGAAAAGAAAGCAGAACGAACGCTGTTTATCAAACGTTTTGTAGATCCTATCAATGAAATACTTGCTGAACAGGGCCTGACAGCGGATATCTATGGCAGACCTAAATCTATTCATTCTATATGGAATAAGATGAAGAGCAAAAACATTCCCTTTGAGGAAGTTTATGACTTGTTTGCCGTTAGGGTTATATTAGACAGTGCACCTGAACATGAAAAGGCGGAATGTTGGAAAGCCTATTCAATCGTCACTGATCTGTACCGGCCCAATCCCGACAGGCTGCGCGACTGGGTATCCTCCCCTAAGGGAAACGGGTACGAATCCTTGCACACTACCGTAATGGGGCCTAAAGGCCAATGGGTAGAAGTACAAATCCGGACACAGAGAATGAATGAAATAGCCGAGAAGGGATTTGCCGCACACTGGAAGTACAAAGAATCCAGTAACGACAATGGCCTGGATCAATGGATCATGAAAGTAAGGGAAATGTTGAGCAATCCGGAAGCCAATGCATTGGATTTTCTGGATGATTTCAAAATGAACCTGTTTTCTGATGAGATCTTCATTTTTACTCCCAAAGGAGCATTGCTCCAGTTGCCGCTTGGCGCTACTGCCCTTGATTTTGCATTTGAGATCCATACTGACGTAGGAGCAAAATGTATCGGTGCTAAAGTAAACCATAAGCTCGTGCCGCTATCTTACAAACTGCAAAACGGGGATCAGGTAGAAATCATCACCTCAGGCAAACAGGTACCAAAAGAAGACTGGCTCAATATCGTCGTTACTGCCAAGGCCAAATCAAAGATCAAGTCTTCATTAAAAGAAGAAAAGCGAAAAATAGCTGAACTGGGCAAAGAAACCCTCGAACGCAAGCTTAAATCCTTAAAAATAACTTACAACACCGATAACCTGAATAAACTTTCCTATTTCTTTAAACTGCCTTCCATGCAGGAACTTTTCATCGCTGTTGCCAATGGCAAGATCGAGGTAAAAGATCTGAAAGATTATCTGGCAAGCGAAAAAGAAATAGAAAACAGAGGTGCTGAGAAAAATGAACCCCAGCAGATTGATACCTTGCTTAAAAAGGTAAAAGGTCCTGAATCTGATACCCTGCTGATTGGAGAGGACCTCCAAAAAATAGACTATACCCTTGCGGCCTGCTGTAACCCGATCCCGGGAGATGATGTTTTTGGCTTTGTCACCGTAAATGAAGGGATCAAGATCCATAGGACCAACTGCCCGAATGCAGCACAACTGATGGCTAACTATGGCTACCGGGTGGTAAAAGCTAAATGGAACAGGCAGCAGGAACTTACATTTCTGACAGGATTACACATCATCGGAATTGATGATGTAGGACTGATCAACAACATCACCAAAGTAATTTCAAATGATTTTAAGGTAAATATGCGCTCTATTACCGTTGATACCGACAATGGGATCTTTGACGGGTCGATCCGGATCTTTGTAAATGACAAAGAACACCTGGACAACCTGATCGAAAATCTGTTACAAGTAAAAGGGGTAACCGGAGTGACCAGGTTTGATGCTTAAAAATACTTTTAAATGATTAGCGTTTTATATAAAAATTGGTACCTTTGAAAGGAGTTTAAAAACTATGTCTACAAACCACAACAGCGAGCTGGTAAGAAAAATATTCGAAGCCTATCTCGAAAATAAAAGTCTGAGAAAAACACCTGAACGTTTTGCCATCTTAGAAGAGATTTATTCCAGAGACGATCATTTTGATGTAGAAACCCTTTACATCCATATGAAAAACCAAAAATACCGCGTTAGCAGGGCTACAGTATACAATACGCTAGAGCTTTTGGTTTCGTGTGACCTGGTAACCAAACACCAGTTTGGAAAAAACATGGCACAGTTTGAGAAATCTTATGGCTATCATCAGCACGACCACATCATTTGTATCGACTGCGGTAAGGTTGTAGAATTTTGCGACCCCCGCATCCATCAGATACAGAGCATGGTTGGCGATTTATTAAAGTTTGAGATCAAACATCATTCCCTGAACTTATATGGCTTCTGCTTTGATTGCTCCGCGAAAGCAGCAATGAATACACAGAATGCCGACATTAAACATGCAAGTTAACCTATCCAATTATAATATTTTCTAGTTTTAAATTTAAATAATGACGCAAGTAGACGTGCTTCTGGGCCTGCAATGGGGCGACGAAGGCAAAGGTAAAATTGTTGACGTATTGAGTCCGCAATATGATTTGATAGCTCGTTTTCAAGGCGGTCCGAATGCCGGACATACTTTAGAGTTTGATGGTAAAAAGTTTGTTCTAAATACCATACCATCTGGTATTTTCAATGAAAAAACAATGAACTTAATAGGAAACGGGGTTGTGATTGATCCGATTATCCTGAAGAGGGAACTGGACAATCTTAGAAATGCCGGTCATGATCCTATCGCAAAAGGCAAACTGGTCATTGCACGCAAGGCCCACTTAATTTTACCCACCCATCAATTGCTCGACGCTGCAAATGAGCAGAAAATGGGCAAAGATAAGATTGGTTCAACCCTAAAGGGTATTGGTCCGACTTATATGGATAAAACAGGCAGAAACGGGCTGAGAGTAGGTGACACTACCTTACCTGACTTCAAAGAACGCTACAATAAACTGGTAGAAAAGCATAAAGAGATCCTTTCTCATTATGATTTTGAATTTGACCTTACCGAAAAAGAAGCCGCTTTCTTTGAGGCCATCGAGTTCATCAAAAGCATTCCGCATGTAGACAGCGAGCACTTTGTAAACGGTTACCTGAAAGAAGGAAAAACTGTACTTGCTGAAGGCGCACAAGGCACGCTGCTGGATGTAGACTTTGGTTCTTATCCTTTCGTTACTTCATCAAATACCACTACTGCAGGCGCTTGTACAGGCTTGGGGATTGCCCCCAATAAAATAGGCCGTGTGTTCGGTATTTTTAAAGCATATTGTACACGTGTTGGCGGAGGCCCTTTCCCAACAGAACTTGACAATGAAATAGGAGAGAATCTTCGTCAGGTAGGCCATGAATTTGGTGCTACCACAGGACGTGCCCGCCGCTGTGGATGGATAGACCTGCCTGCACTTAAATATGCCATTATGCTCAACGGTGTTACTGACCTGATCATGATGAAAGCAGATGTACTGGATGGTTTCGATACCATTTATGCGTGTACACACTATGAGCATAACGGAGAAACAATAGATTATATGCCATATGATATCATCACCGAAAAACCAGTTCCGGTTTTAAAAGCCATCGAAGGCTGGAAGACTGACGTAACTAAAGTTAGCCAGGTAGAAGAGATCCCGGCCAAACTTGCTGATTACATCTCCTACCTGCAACAAGAACTGGAAGTACCTGTTAAGTATCTTTCAGTAGGTCCGGACAGGGTACAGACATTAATCCTTAATTAAAGACAATATATTAAATAGAGAAGGCGGCTATTGGCCGCCTTCTCTATTTAGCACTATTTGATCCATATTGTATACATTTGCGCACGTAAATGAAAGTTCAGGACCTACATTCTTTTAAGCAAAAGGCATTACAATGGGCCAATACCTTCCATATTGCTGCCTGTTATGATTCCAACGGGTATTCCGACAGTTATGGTAAATATGACCTGCTACTGGCCGTGGGAGACCGTGCACAGTTGACCCTCCATTCTGATGATCAGGCATTTGACAAATTGAAATCATTTTATGACCAGTATCAAAACTGGATATTCGGAGTACTGGGTTATGACCTTAAAAATGATGTCGAACAACTCCATTCCGGCAATTCTGATCGCCTGCTGTTTCCCGATCTGTTTTTCTTCGTCCCACAGTATTTAATCCTTATCAAAGACGACGAAATTGAAATAGCCATCGGCAACGACGATATCTTAGATCTGATCGATGAGATGACTGTAACAGACCACACTGTCAGTTCGATCGATATTAAAAGTAAAATCTCCAGGGAAACCTATATTAAAACAGTCAAAGAACTACAGCAGCACATTGTCCGGGGCGACATTTATGAAGTTAACTTCTGCCAGGAGTTTTTTGCCGAACACGCACACATCGATCCTTTAACCGTTTACCGCAAGCTCAACCACATCTCTCCCACTCCTTTTTCGGGTTTTTTCAAGATCAATGATCAATATATATTGTCTGCCAGTCCCGAGCGCTTTCTCTGCAAACGCGGGGATCAGCTCATCTCACAGCCCATTAAAGGAACGGCAAAAAGAAGTGCTGATCCTGAAGAGGATGCACTGATTAAAGCCGAATTACAAAAGGACACTAAGGAACAAGCAGAGAATGTGATGATCGTGGACCTCGTAAGAAATGACCTGACCAAAAGTGCCATAAAAGGCAGTGTACGGGTAGCCGAACTGTTTGGCATCTACGGCTTCGCACAGGTGTATCAAATGATCTCTACCATCAGTTGCAGCATAGCACCCAATATCCATTGCATAGATGCCATCAAAAACACCTTCCCTATGGGATCAATGACCGGTGCGCCAAAAATCAAAGCAATGGAGCTAATCGAACAATACGAATTCAGCAAACGCGGAGTGTATTCGGGTGCTTTTGGCTATATAAATCCAGAAGGGGATTTTGATTTTAACGTAATCATCCGCAGTATTTGCTACCATGCTGCAACAAAATACCTGTCATTTCAGGTTGGCGGTGCCATTACCTATGCATCTGATGCCTGCGATGAATATGAGGAGTGTATGCTCAAAGCATCTGCCATTATCCAAACCCTTAAAAACTAATAAGGCCATCATTTCTGACAGCCTTATCTTTATTTTTTTGGAATTCCCGAAGGTGAATTGTAATATCGCTGGGCTTCTGGCAAATACTTCTGTATCTGTGCGATGCGGGTAGCGTCACTCGGGTGTGTGCTTAAAAATTCAGGTGGTTTCTGGCTTCCCTGGGATGCGGCAGCCATTCGTTGCCAGAATGCAGTAGCACTTTGAGGGTTATAGCCGGCCATAGACATAAATATAAGTCCTAATCTATCCGCTTCCAGCTCATGGCTACGTCCATAACTAAGCATTGCCAAAGGCGTTCCTACTCCATATAAAGTATTAAATATAGACTGGGTTTTTGGGTTATTGGCCAGGGCCACATTTCCAATAGCACCGGCGCCCTGAGCCACCATTTCCTGCGACATCCGTTCGGCAGAGTGCCCTGCAATGGCATGGGCTATCTCATGTCCTACTACCGTAGCCAACCCGGCATCATCCATGGTTACAGGTAAAATACCTGTATAAACCACAATCTTACCGCCTGGCATACACCATGCATTCAATTCCTTGCTCTGAACCACATTAACTTCCCATTTATAATCCTGGATCAGCGCAGCATGTCCATTATTGTTCATATAGTTTTTAACCGAGGCAATCAATTTGTTTCCAACATTCTTTACCCGCTGCGCCTGGGCATTTGACGAAGGTAAGACTACATTTTTATTCTCTGTTAAGAATTCGCTGTAGGCCTGAAAAGCCATAGGCAATACCTGTGAATCGCTCACGAGGCTAAGCCTGCTTCTGCCAGTAAGGGGAACCGTAGAACAAGACGAAAACGCCAGCCCGATAGTTGTCACGCCTATTAATAAGATTTTTTTCATGATAGTAATACTTGTTTTTAGATATAAAGCCGTTGCAGGTTTCTAAGCTGCCTTTTTCTTAAACAAATACACTTTGGATTCCTTGCCTTTCAGTAGCCTTTCAAGATTTTTCTGGTGGGTAACCAAAATCAATACGCAAACACACATACCGTATAAAACCTCTGACTTTATGGAGGACTGCAATACGAACACAATACTTAATGGGAAGGTAAAACCTGCACATATAGAACTTAAGGAAACGTATTTAGTCAACAATAACACTACAACAAAAACAAGAACACAAAGCATAGCTGCCGGAAAGTTAACTGCCAAAATCATTCCAAAAAGCGTAGCCACTCCTTTGCCTCCCCTAAAGCCAGCAAATATTGGAAATAAATGTCCCATTACCGCGGTAACACCCAGTGCGAGCTCATAATTTATAAATTGAGAAGAATTTTGCGGGCCCGTAACGGACAGACCTATAAAGTAGGCAAGTTTTGTAGCAGTGTATCCTTTAGCAATATCTATGGTCATCACGGCAATACCGGCTCTTTTACCCAGCACCCTGAAAGTATTCGTCGCGCCTGCATTGCCACTGCCATATTCCCGTACATCTACTCCATAAAAAGCCTGACCAAGCCATACAGCTGTAGGGATTGAACCAAAGAGATATGCCAGTAAAACAGCAGAAATAGAATAGATAGAAATCATACCTAAAAAGCCTTTAAACTCATGTCTAAACTTTTCACCGAATGTGTAAGTGCACCCATAGAAATAAAATCTACTCCACAGGCAGCATATTCAGCAACATTACTTTCGGTAATCCCGCCGGAAGCCTCCGTGATGTATTTGTGATCAATGATGCCAACAGCTTTTACAAGGTCGTCAAAACTAAAGTTATCAAGCATAATTCTGTTTACACCTCCTATGGCCAGCACCTCATTCAATTCAGCCAGGTTCCTCACTTCTATTTCTATTTCCAGGCCTTTGCCCTTATCCTTTAAATATTTTTGTGCCGAAGTGATCGCTTTAGCAATGCCACCGGCATAATCAACATGATTGTCTTTAATTAATATCATATCATACAACCCAATTCTGTGATTTACCCCACCTCCAATTCTGACGGCCCATTTTTCAAGATATCTCAATCCGGGTGTGGTCTTCCTGGTGTCAAGCAACCTGGTTTTGTAGGAAGACAACAGCCTTACGATGTGATTGGTTTTTGTAGCAATACCGCTCATGCGCTGCATACAGTTAAGCACCAGCCTTTCAGCCAGCAAAATCGAATGTGTACTCCCCGATACAGTGAGCACAATATCTCCGTATTTAACGGATGCCCCATCTTGTATCAATACTTTAATATCCAAATTTTGATCAATATACCGGAAAATGGCTAAAGACAATGCTACTCCAGCCACAATACCGTCTTCTTTAATGATCAACTTTGCCTGTCCCTGTGCATCCGCTGGAATGGTAGAAAGTGAAGTATGATCCCCGTCGCCCAGATCTTCAGCTATCGCATTTTTTATAAACTGATCTATGATTTGCTTATCCAAAACTTAAATTTAAACCCAAAAATAGCATTTTTTACAACTATTTCTCAGCCTCAATTCTCAATTCCGTAATTAAAAAAGCATTGCCTGTCTTTTTCATGGTAATAGATACCCTGAATGTACCGTTTTTGGTTGCCAAAGAAAGCGCGCCATATCTATAATTCGGATTGGTATTTAAACGGTGGATTACCGATGATTTTACAGGAACATACTTCGTAAAAAAACTTCTCAGGATCTGTTCCGCCTGAGCTTTAGAATATACATCTTCTTCCTCAATTATGATCAGATCTATGGAAGAAGAAAAATGCGCAGCAATTTCCTTGGAGTTTGCCCCCTTAAAATGTGCGGACAAACCATCGACTATATCTGCCTGTATGGCCCCAAAAGAGGAAAAATGCACTAACAGAACCAAGAAATAAGGTAGCGGCTTCATGATATGTATATAGCTAATACTATATTGATACATAAATTATGCCATTAATATATTTGCCTTATCTTTGTTATATCGATTAGCAGTTAAAATTGCCTCGCCATCTATGGCTTGAATACATCAAATAAAAAGCAGAACAACAATGAATGATAAAAAATTAGTACTACTTATTCTTGACGGTTGGGGATACGGCAAAAAAGACAATTCTGATGCAGCATATGCAGCCAATACTCCTTTTTTTGACTCATTACTATTAAATTATCCCAATTCAAAACTGGAGGCGTCAGGCGAAGCGGTTGGTTTGCCTGAAGGCCAGATGGGGAATTCAGAAGTCGGCCATATGAACCTCGGCGCAGGCCGTGTCGTTTACCAGGAACTTGGCAGGATCAACAAGGCCATCAGCGACAGGACACTCCACAGCAATGAAACTTTAGTGGAGGCTTTCACCTACGCCAGGACACACAATAAGCCGGTACATTTTATAGGATTGGTGTCTGACGGTGGTGTACATGCACACATCAACCACCTTAAAGCCCTCTGCGATGCGGCTGGCGAACAAGGCCTGAAAGATGTGTTCATTCATGCTTTTATGGACGGAAGGGACACAGACCCTAATTCAGGACTAAATTTTATTAAAGATCTCAGTCATCATTTAGAGCGCTCGACAGGGCAGATAGCCAGTCTGATAGGACGTTATTATGCCATGGACAGGGATACCAGATGGGAAAGGGTTAAACTTGCGTATGACCTGCTTACTGCTGGTGTGGGACAACCCACCATAGACCCCATAGCAGTCATAGAACAATCGTACCGCGATGGCATTACTGACGAATTTATCAAACCTATTGTGGTAACAAAAGCCGACGGATCAGCATTGGCAACTATCAATGAAGGCGATGTGGTCATCTGCTTCAACTACCGGACAGACCGGGGCAGGGAGATCACTTCGGTGTTATGTCAGGCCGACTATCCTGATTTTGGCATGCACAAACGAAACCTGTACTATGTCACAATGACCACCTATGACGAGAGTTTTCAACATGTAAAAGTTGTCTTTACCAAAGACGACCTCTCTCAGACCCTGGGTGAAGTACTTGAAGCAAATCACAAGAACCAGATCCGCATTGCGGAAACCGAGAAATACCCGCATGTTACCTTTTTCTTCTCCGGAGGCCGTGAGCTTGAATTTGTAAATGAAAAGCGGATCTTGGTCCCCTCCCCTAAGGTAGCAACTTACGACCTGCAACCAGAAATGAGTGCTGCTGGCATTACTGCAGCCATTTCAATAGAATTGGAAAGCAGATGGGCAGATTTTGTATGTCTTAACTTTGCCAATCCAGACATGGTAGGACATACGGGCGTATTTGAGGCTGTAGTAAAAGCAGTAGAAACAGCTGATGCCTGCGCGGAAATTGTGGTGAATAAAGGCATCGAAAACGGTTATTCCTTCATCATTTTAGCAGACCATGGCAATTCAGAATTTATGGTCAACAAGGACGGTTCTGCCAATACCGCACATACTACCAATCTGGTTCCCTGTATTTTAATAGACAATGACTACAAAAACATCAGAGATGGTAAACTGGGCGACATTGCCCCTACCATTCTGCAAATATTAGGCATCCAAAAGCCGGAGATTATGACCGGCAACGTATTGGTATAATGAATTATAAAACAGCATCTTTTTTCATTCTTTTGCTTTGTTGCGGCTGTCAGAGCACACCAGAGCAAATGCAAAAGAATGAATTAACTTATTTTGACCTGAAGGGCTATTTTGAACAGGAAAGCATCCGGCTGTCAAAAGCTGCACCGCTCATTGTCAAAACAGTAAGGGTAAATGATTCATCTGAAACAAAAACAACCCGCATAGCCGACTGGAGAAAGGAGCTGGAAATTTTTAAAGATGCTGACATCAATAAGACTGCCTGGAAAGGCCTGTTCAAAATCACCAAAGTAAATGGCGACCAGCAATACACTACTGACAATGAAAAGATACCGGTAAAGGAACTGACTATAATTTATAAAAAAGGCAGCACGCAACTGAATGCGCTAAAAGGTTTCCGGATCGTTGTCAAAAACATCAACCTCTTATACCACTCTACTGATACCCTGATCTATTATCCTGATAGCATTTACCAGGTAAAAAAGGCGCAAAACATTTTATTCCTGTCCGACAAGCGTTACCAGATCAGCGGTAAGTTTCCATAATATTTAGCTTATTTAAGGCTGGTTATCTGTGCTTTAACATACTCTACCAGAGAAGTTATGTCCTTACGCTGAGGCTGAGAAGTTAAAATACTCTGAAAATCAGCCACCGAATTATTAAACAGTGCTATACATGCAGTCTTTTCAGCCGACTTTTTAATCTTGTATGATTTATAAATACCATAATCCTTGTAAGCCAGTCCACGGTTCTGCAACAACTGCGGATCATCTTCCCCTTTTATTTCTATGGCTTTTGTGAAATCCTTAATGGATGAAAGGTAAAAGCTCTCCCTCATCTGGTTCAAAGACTCCTTAGGGTCGTTGGCTAAGTTAAGCCTCGCTTTACCACGGTAATAATAGGCAGAATAATCAGATGGCTTTAAAGTAATAAACCTGCTATAGGTAGAAATAGAATTGTCATAATCACCGCACTGAAAATAAGAATAACCCAGCATCTTTATTACACCTGCATTATTTGGGTCTTTAGACTCTGCCTTTTCCAGCTGCGCTACCGCACCTTTATAGTCACCTTTCATCATTGCCTGCATGGCAATTTTATCATAATTTTGTCCAATGCTATTTTTTGCGGAAATAACAAGCAATATCAATGCGAAGTGTTTGAAATAGTTCATTAACTTTTATTTAATAATAAATATATTTAGTTTTAACCCGATCCCTTAATAAAGGTATAAACTATTTTGCAGATACAGGCCAAAAGATCTAAATTGACAGCTATCATACCATTTACAAATTACTACTAATAAACGTAAGATAAATAAAAATATGATCAGCCTGTAGCGGAATATTTTTAAGCCTGACTTTTTAACATAGAAAATCGCCGCTTTTGACTTTGGCACAGGAGTTGAAATTACGGTTATTCAATACAAATGATTACACTGCAATCGACATACTGTCAGATTGTCGCTTTTAAATTTTAAGAGTTATTTAATGAGTAAACAAGATCAGTTTGATTTTAGTAACGCACTACCAATCATAAACGAGGATACTGAGTTTTTTCCGCTTATGTCCCAACAGGACGAAGATGAAATGAACAACGAAGAAACACCGGAAGTCCTTCCCATACTGCCTTTAAGAAACACTGTTTTATTTCCGGGTGTGGTCATCCCCATCACCGTAGGTAGGGACAAATCCATAAAGCTAATCAAGGATGCCTACAAAGGCAACAAGACCATTGGCGTGGTTTCCCAGCGCGATGTTTCTATAGAAGACCCTTCCTTTGAACAGCTCAACAGCGTGGGCACGGTAGCACACGTGATCAAAATGCTACAGATGCCCGACGGAAATACCACCGTGATCATCCAGGGCAAGCAACGCTTCCGCTTATTGGAAGAAGTTCAGTCAGAGCCTTATATCAAAGTAACCATCAGTAAGTTTACCGAAGCTAAGCATAAAAGCGATAAAGAATTTAAAGCACTCGTAGCCTCCATCAAGGAGATGTCCAGTCAGATCATCCAGCTTTCGCCCAATATTCCAAGCGAAGCAGGGATTGCGCTGAAGAACATTGAGAGTACTTCCTTTCTGATCAACTTCATCTCTTCAAACATGAACGCAGATGTGGCAGATAAGCAAAAGATGCTGGAAATGACCAATCTGCGCGAACGTGCTACCATGGTAATGGAACTGCTGACACTGGAGCTTCAGATGCTCGAGCTTAAAAACCAGATCCAGTCTAAGGTACGTACCGACCTCGATAAACAGCAAAGAGATTATTTCTTAAACCAGCAACTAAAGACCATCCAGGAAGAACTGGGCGGCAACTCTTCTGACCTGGAATACGAAGCTTTAGAGACACGCGCCAAGAAAAAGAAATGGTCTGCCCCCGTTAGCAAACACTTCAATAAAGAACTGGAAAAACTAGGCAGGATGAACCCCGCTGCGCCCGACTATTCCGTACAGATCAATTACCTGGAGCTGCTGCTGGACCTACCATGGAATGACTTTACCAAAGATAATTTCGACTTAAAAAGAGCACAGCGCATCCTCGATAAAGATCATTTCGGACTGGAGAAAGTCAAAAAACGTATCATAGAATACCTTGCCGTATTAAAACTTAAACGCGACATGAAGGCCCCTATCATCTGTCTGGTAGGCCCTCCGGGAGTGGGTAAAACTTCTCTTGGCAAGTCCATCGCCAAAGCGCTGAACAGAAAGTATGTGCGCATGGCACTGGGCGGCATCAGGGACGAGGCCGAAATACGCGGACACAGAAAAACATACATCGGCGCCATGCCTGGGCGTATTATTCAGTCTATTAAAAAGGCGGGCGCTGCAAATCCGGTATTTGTACTGGATGAAATTGACAAGGTAGGTTCGGATTTCAGGGGCGACCCTTCATCAGCTTTGCTGGAAGTACTTGATCCTGAGCAGAACAATGCATTCAATGATCATTATGTGGAGACAGACTACGACCTGTCAAACGTACTTTTTATCGCCACTGCCAATTCTTTAAGCTCGGTACAGCCTGCCCTGCTTGATCGTATGGAGATCATTGAAGTCAACGGCTATACCATCGAAGAAAAGATAGAGATCGCCAAAAAGTACCTGCTGCCAAAGCAAAAAAATCAGCATGGTATCAAAACAAAAGACATTTCTTTAAAAACTTCGCTGATAGAAAAAGTAATCGAAGACTATACCAGGGAATCAGGAGTACGTGGTCTGGAAAAGAAAATAGGTTCACTGGTGCGTGGTGTGGCTACAAAGATCGCTATGGAAGAAACTTACGAGCCCAACCTGAATTTTGAAGATGTAGAGCGCATACTCGGTGCACCAATATATGATAAGGACCTCTACGAGGGCAATGAAGTAGCAGGTGTAGTAACCGGCCTGGCCTGGACTTCAGTGGGCGGGGACATCCTCTTTATAGAAGCAAGCCTAAGCCCTGGTAAAGGAAAACTGACCCTTACGGGAAACCTTGGCGAAGTGATGAAAGAGTCTGCCATTATAGCACTGGCCTATCTTCGTGCACATGCCGAACTGTTTGACATAGACCACCTGCTCTTCGACCAGTGGGACATCCATGTACACGTACCTGCAGGCGCTACGCCAAAAGACGGACCATCAGCAGGGATTACCATGCTTACCGCACTGACTTCGGCCTTTACTCAGCGCAAGGTAAAACCCAACCTGGCCATGACAGGAGAGATCACCTTACGCGGAAAAGTGCTGCCGGTAGGAGGAATCAAAGAAAAAATACTTGCCGCCAAAAGAGCAAACATCAAGGATGTAATTTTATGCAAATCCAACCGCAAGGATATTCTGGAAATAAAGGAAAGCTATATCAAAGACCTTAATTTTCACTACGTGTCTGAAATGAAAGAGGTTATTGATCTGGCACTCACCAAAGAAAAAGTAAAGAATCCTCAAAATCTGGAAATAAAACCAAAGGTAATTGCTAACTAATCAATTTTTACTTAATATTGGAATACAAGCCGGGCCTATGGATCAAATAAATAGGCCTGCCTTCATAACCTTATAAATTAAATATTTAAAAATGAAAAAATTATCATTGGTATGCAGCTTTTTGTTCATGGCATTCTGCTCGGCTAAAGTTGTTGCACAGGAAGCTGCCAGTCAGCGTGCACAGAATATTTTTATTGAACTTGGCGGACAGGGCCTTACCCTGACTGCTAACTACGATTCGAGATTTACCAACAAAAGGGATGGTCTGGGAGGCCGCATCGGCGTTGGCCATATCTCATCCGATGGGAGTAGTGTGACTACGGTTCCGGTATCTCTGAATTACCTTCTGGGCAAGGAAAGACGTTATTTTGAAATAGGTCTGGGTGCTACTTATGCCACGGCAACCGTTGACGGGTCATTTCTGGATTTTGGAGGTGATGATGATGGCGATGACAGCGGCAGCACACTGATAGGGACCATGAGTTTCGCCTACAGGCTGCAGCCTATGGATTCCGGATTTTCATTTCGCGCAGGTATCACGCCTATCTTTGGTAAAGATTTCTTTATCCCATACTACGGTGGAATTAGCTTAGGCTATACTTTCTAATTTCAGCAAAAAGCAATATTATAAGCTCCGGTACAGACCTACCGGAGTTTTTTTTGAACCATATTAATGAAAAATAAACTATACCTGATCTTTGCGCTATGTACAATACTAGCGAACAGCAGCAAAGGACAATCGTTCAAAAATGAATTCGGTTTCAGAAGTGATAACGATTCCTATCTGGCACAGGGATCAGACATGTACTATACCAACGGCTTGTACATCCATTTCCGCCATGCTACAAATCAGGAACATCTTAAACAAAGTTTAGAAAAAAAGATCTTTGAGATCTCTGCAGGGCAAAAAATCTTTAACCCGAGGTCAGGCTACTCGCCAGACCCTGACAGACAGGACCGCCCCTTTGCCGGATACTTGTATGCCGGCGCCGCTATGAGCTGGTATAGTAAAAAAGAAAGCGTTTTTAAAATGGCTGTAGAATTAGGCACCACAGGCCCCAATTCTCTTTCGCAATCCGGACAGGAATTGCTGCATAATACCATCGGGTTTTACGAACTGGCGGGTTGGGAATATCAGATTAAAAATGAAAACAGCATCAATCTATCTGCCCAATATACCAAGCTCATCAGCCGTTCTGAAGACAATACTACTGACCTTTCTTTTGAAGGTTACGCAAACGCAGGAACGATCTTTAATGCAGTGGGTGCAGGTTTTCTCTTCAGAATAGGCCGCATCAACCAGTTATTCAACTCAGGGGCGACAAATTCAGTGATCAGTAACCAACAGAAAACCAGCTCTTTTATGCCAAGAGAATTGTTTTTTTACACAAGACCGCAGCTTAATTATATAATTTATGATGCAACGGTTCAGGGCAGTATGTTTAACAATGACAGTCCGGTTACATTTGGTATACAACCCATCGTATTTGAACAGAAACTGGGTCTCAATTACAGTTCCCCCCGCTTCACTTTCGATTTTGGTGTGTACCTGAGAACAAAAGAAGTCCGCAGCAGGGCGCCGGGGCACCAGTTTGGGGCCATCAGCATGTATTATCGCTTTGACTAATCTATAGCCGGACGTCGCCTGGATTCTTTCCTGGATGCATTGGCTTGTTTATCTGCCAGCCGTTTCCTGATCACAGATTTAGGTGTTTTAGTAGGCTTTCTGACTTTCTGGACGTGAAGGGCTATTTTCAATATACCGATCAACTTTAAAATGGTTCGTTCCTTGTTCATCAGCTGACTGCGGTCTTCCTGCGAGACAACATGCAAATTGCCTTCCTGATCCAGCCGGTGTGCCAGCCTCTCGTTAATAAGTGCCCGCTCCTCTCCGGTAAAAAAATCAGCCTCAGCAACATTAAAAACCAGCTCCACCTTACTAGAAACTTTATTTACATTTTGGCCGCCCTTACCCCCGCTTCTGGAAGCCCTGAATTGAGCAAATTTTAAAATGTCTTCTTTATTCGGCAACATACGGGCAAAGATAATAAAATTAAGATTCCGGATAAACCAACCACACCCTTAACTTTAAGATTAATTTTTTAATCATCAATCCTGGCGTTTAGCAGTTCAGAACCTTAATCTGGATGTGCGCTTTTACGAAATACAAAAATATTTTTTTTCGGGCAAGGAATCGAAAGTCGCCATATAGCGTAAATACTCAATCCAGGTTGAGTCCAAGTTGAGTCCAACTTTAATCCAAGTATTTCTACAAAAACATGGATTCATAGTGGATTAATCATTCTTTGAAATTGGTTTTGCTACGAAGGTAGTCAGACCGCTTCTTTAACTGAGCTACCATTAGCTCGCTGAAATTGCAAGAAAAGGACAATTAACTACCAAGAAATTCTAACAGGACAAGTGCGAACCGGGCTATAAATAAAACGTATCACATCAAACAGTAGCCAGCTGTTTTTTTAAACTGCTTAAGCACATCATAACGTGGAAAATATTAACTTTGTTTTGATGAGAAAAAACCTGGTAATAGCCATTGATGGCTATTCTTCTTGCGGAAAAAGTACCCTGGCAAAGGCTTTGGCAAAGAAACTGGGCTTTATATATATAGACAGCGGCTCGATGTACCGGGCAGTAACGTTGTTTTTCATCAGGAATGCCGTTGACATGGCAGACAATGAAGCAGTCATCGATGCACTTCAGCACATAGAATTAAATTTTCATTCAAGAGATTACCAATCACACATTACTTTAAACGGAGAAGAGGTATCAGAAGAAATCAGGCAAATGCCGGTATCTGAAAGCGTAAGTGAAGTCTCTGCCAATAAGCTGGTACGCAGGGAAATGGTCAGGCAGCAGCAGCGCATGGGCAAATCTAAGAACATTGTAATGGATGGGCGGGATATTGGCACCACAGTATTTGCCGATGCGCAAGTTAAATTCTTCATGACTGCCGACCCTAAGATCAGGGCAGAGCGCCGTTTTAAAGAAATGAGAAGCAAGGGCGATACCACCATCACACTGGAAGAAGTATTTGAAAACCTTGCGCATAGAGACTATGCAGATACCACACGTAAAGAAAGTCCGCTTACACGTGCCGAGGACGCGATCATACTGGACAATACTGCACTTTCCGAAGCTGAACAGCTGGAACTTGCACTGCAACAAGTACAGGATCATCTATCTGTGTAGCCAGTATCTTGTACCGACAAACACCGACCATTTGACTATAAAATATAAAAAGTCAATCACTTGACGCTTTTTTTGCAAATGTTTAGTTACAAATACATTCTTCAATAAACATTACAATTTGATGTTCTAACTTTTTATCAGGATGAATAATTTTGCCAATTATGAAAACAGCTATACAATCTATCTATTTATCATTGATTGCACTTATTTTATTTAGTTCTTGTGGAAATGACCAGAAAAAGGGTGCAGCTCCTGCTGCCCAGGTACAGGTCTACCCTGTGGTTGCCCTAAGTGCCATATCCACCTCGCTGGAAACTGATTACCCTGCAACGCTGGAAGGCATTCAAAATGTAGACATCAGACCCAAAGTAGATGGTTTTATAGAAAAAATATATGTAGACGAAGGTGCGGCTGTTAAAAAAGGCCAGTTGCTGTTTAGCATCAATGCCCCTCAATACGAACAACTGGTAAGGACAGCCAACGCCGCCATTAGTAGTGCCGAGGCTGATGTAAACGCTGCCCAACTGCAGGTAAATAAAACAAGACCGCTTGTGGAAAAGGACATCATCAGCAAATATGATCTTGAATCTGCAGAGCTAACACTTCAGAGCCGCAAGGCCGCATTGGCAAGGACTAAAGCGGAACTGGTAAATGCCAGAGTCAATCTGGGCTATACCCGTATCACCAGCCCGGTAGATGGCGTGATAGGCAGTATCCCTTTCAAAACCGGTAGCCTTGTAAGCGGAACCAGCACGCAACCGCTGACTACCGTTTCCAATATAAGTAAGGTCTACGCCTATTTCTCTATGAATGAAAAGCAACTGCTTGATTTTTCAAGAAACTATAAGGGAAAAGACCTTCAGGCACAGATAAAAAATATTCCTCCGGTATCATTGGTATTGTCTGATGGATCAGCCTATGCTGAAAATGGTAAAGTAGGGTCTATCAACGGACTGATCAATACAAACACCGGCTCTGTAAGTCTGAGGGCTACCTTCTCCAACCCATCCATGTTGCTCAGAAGCGGGGCAAGTGCGTCGGTGCGCATTCCGCAGCATCTGGAAAATGCACTGCTTATTCCTCAAAATTCGACTATCGATCTGCAGGGCAAAAAATTTGTATATGTGGTAGACAGTAAGGGAATCATCAAAAATACTGAGGTAGAGATTATGGAGCTTGCAAAAGGCAATTTCTATGTGGTAACTAAAGGCCTTAAGGCAGGTGATAAAATTGTGCTGGAGGGATTTCAGTCGCTAAAAGACGGTATGGAGATCAAGCCTGATGAGAAAAATGCAGATTCAGTTTATAGTGAAATCAGCAAATAAGACGATATGTTTAAGAAATTTATAGAGAGACCCGTTTTATCAACGGTTATATCCATCATTATAGTGATACTGGGTATATTGGGACTGATTACTTTGCCGGTATCCCAATATCCTGAAATTGCCCCTCCTACGGTGCAGGTTTCGGCATCCTATCAGGGTGCTAATGCCGATGTGGTGATGAACAGCGTGGTGATCCCGCTGGAAGAGCAGATCAACGGTGTGGAGGACATGACTTATATGACCTCGAGTGCCAGCAATGATGGTACGGCTACGATTACCATCAATTTTAAATTGGGTACCAATGCCGATTTGGCAGCAGTAAACGTGCAGAACCGGGTAGCCAGGGCCGCTAGTTTACTTCCGGCCGAGGTGACAAGGTCGGGTGTGATTACTGCCAAAAGACAGGCCAGTAACGTACTGATCTTTACGCTGCATAGTGATAGTGCATCTTTCGATCAGAAATTCCTGCAGAATTATGCCAACATCAACCTAATCCCGCAGATAAAAAGGATTGCCGGTGTGGGTGATGCAAGCACCTTTGGTTTGATGGACTATTCCATGCGGATCTGGGTGAAGCCGGATGTGATGGCTACCTATGGCTTGATTCCCAGTGACATCAGCGCAGCCCTTGCCGAGCAGAATATAGAGGCTGCTCCCGGACAGTTTGGAGAACAGGGAGGGGAGTCATTTCAATACACCCTGAAATACTCCGGCCGCTTAAAAAATGAGACTGAGTTTAGCAATATTATCATCAGAACGGCGGATAACGGACAGGTACTTAGGCTAAGGGATATTGCCAGGATAGAGCTTGGTGCTCAAAGTTATGCCAGTACCAGTAAGTTTAACGGAAGACCATCTATCGGGGTGGCGATTAATCAAACTGCGGGCTCAAATGCAAAAGAGGTAATAGAAGGTGCGCTTAAAGTGCTGGAAGCTTCGTCACAATCTTTCCCAAAGGGTGTGCACTACAATACGCTGATCAATGTTAATGATTTTCTTGATGCTTCAATTGAAAAAGTAATCCATACACTGGTAGAAGCTTTTATATTGGTGTTTCTGGTGGTGTTTTTGTTCCTTCAGGATTTCCGTTCTACATTAATCCCGGCTATTAGTGTTCCCGTAGCCATTATAGGTACCTTCTTCTTCCTGAATTTATTTGGGTTTACGATCAACTTGCTTACCCTTTTCGCTTTGGTACTGGCCATCGGTATTGTGGTAGATGATGCAATTGTCGTCGTTGAGGCTGTCCATGCCAAGCTGGACCATGGCTATAAATCGGCCAAAAAAGCAACGATCGATGCCATGGAAGACATTACCGGCGCCATCATTTCCATCACGCTTGTGATGTCAGCCGTATTTATCCCGGTGAGCTTTATCCAGGGCTCGTCTGGCGTATTCTATAAACAGTTTGGTCTGACACTGGCCATTGCCATCATACTTTCGGCCATCAACGCATTGACATTAAGTCCTGCGCTTTGTGCCTTATTGTTAAAGCCCCATGCAGAAGATCATGGCAAACCAAAAGGATTTTTGCAGCGTTTTTATACGGCATTTAATACGTCGTTTGACCTGATGACCAACCGCTACAAAAGATCGGTAAGCTTTCTGGCCAGAAAACAATGGCTGGCGGGTCTGGGAATCCTTGCCTTTGTGGGAATATTGATCTGGACGATGAATACCACGCCAAAAGGGTTTGTACCAAATGAAGATATGGGAACAATTATGTCCGATATTTCATTGCCTCCGGCTACTTCACAGGAACGCACCAGAGAGGTTATCGAACAGATAGACAGCATAGTACATACCATCCCCGAGATTAAAAACTCGCTGAGGATCGTGGGCCGCAGTATGATCAGCGGTTCAGGAAGTTCGTATGGTATGGTGATCTCCAGATTAGTACCCTGGGATGAGCGCAAACGCGATGTGAAGACCATCATTGGAGAATTGTTTGCCAAAACAGCCACTATTAAAGGCGCAAAAATCATATTCTTTGCCCCTCCTACTATTCAGGGCTTTGGAACGAGCGGTGGATTTGAATTTCAGTTGCAGGACAAAACGGGTGGAGATATCAATAAATTCAACAAAATCGGGAATGATTTTCTGGCAGCACTGAGCAAAAGGCCTGAGATCCAGTTTGCCTCTACCTCGTTCAATCCTAATTTTCCTCAATACCAGATCGATGTAAATGTGGCTACAGTAAAACAGGCAGGGCTGAGCGTAAGTGATGTTTTGGGTGTATTGCAAGGCTATTATGGTGGGGTATATGCCTCCAACTTCAACAAGTTTGGCAAGCAATTTAGGGTAATGTACCAGGCAGATGCACAGTACAGGGCCAATCTGCAAACTTTAAACGGCATATATGTCAGGAACTCAAGTGGCGAGATGGCACCTATCAGCAATTTCATTACGCTTAAAAAAGTGTATGGTCCGCAGGCTATATCGCGGTTTAACCTCTTTACCTCTATTGCGGTAACGGGTAGTCCTAATGCCGGATTCAGTTCCGGTGACGCATTAAAAGCAGTACAGGAAGAAGCTTTAATACATTTACCGGCAGGATATGGCTATGAATTTTCAGGATTGTCCCGCGAGGAGATGGCTGGAGGAAACCAGACCATTTTTATCTTCCTGCTTTGTGTAATATTCGTTTACTTTTTACTATGTGCGCAATATGAGAGTTACCTATTGCCTTTGGCGGTATTGGTATCTCTTCCTATCGGTTTGGCAGGGGTGTTTATCTTTGACAAGATCTTTGGGGTAGACAATAACATTTATACGCAGATAACGCTGATCATGCTGGTTGGATTGTTGGCCAAGAACGCCATTTTGATAGTAGAATATGCGGTAGACAGGAGAAGGAAAGGGATGTCGATAGTGAGTGCGGCCATCAGTGGCGCTACTGCACGTCTTCGCCCTATTTTGATGACTTCATTTGCGTTTATCCTGGGCTTATTGCCTTTGATGCTGTCGACCGGTGTGGGAGCAGCAGGTAATAAATCTATCGGTACGGGTGCGGTAGGCGGTATGCTGATCGGGACCATATTTGGGATATTCGTTATCCCTGCATTATTCATCGTTTTCCAGCGTCTTCAGGAAAGGGTTAGTAATAAATCTCCATTTGAGGAGGGTTATGGTGAGCAAGGAAGAATAGATTTTCCAGAGGTTGACAAGCGCGAGCATTAATTTAAAGAACACATGAACACCAGATACAATAAACACTTTATCATCGGTTTTTCGATACTGACACTGACGGCTTGTGTTGCAAAAAAGTACGAGCGCCCGGCATTGAACAGCAATGGGCTTTATAGAAATGAAAGTACGGGCGTTACCGGCGACAGCACCACAATAGCTGATCTACCATGGAAAAGCCTGTTTACCGATGCTACCTTACAAACGCTGATAGAACAAGGCATCAATGAAAACCTGGATCTAAAACAGGCAGTGGAAAGGATCAAAATTGCGGAGGCTACGCTATTTCAGAGCAAGGCCGCTTTGTTGCCAAGCCTTTCAGCAGATCTGTCGGTAACTGATGCCAAGCAATCGAGGGCCGCATTAAATTTTCCGCCGGGGATTAATATCAATACGGAGACCCAGACCTACAGGGCACAGTTGAGCACCAGCTGGGAAGCAGATATCTGGGGCAGGCTGAGCAGTGCCAAAAGATCGGCATATGCTTCTTTATTGCAGACGGATGCAGCTAAGAGAGCAGTGCAGACCCAGTTAATCGCCAGCATAGCCAACTCATATTATAGCCTGTTGGCTTTGGATCAGCAACTGGCCATCACTGAGCAAACCATCAAAAGCAGGGAACAGGGCGTAGAAACCATGAAAGCGCTAAAAGAAGGCGCAGTGGTAAACGGTGCAGCAGTGGTACAAAGTGAAGCCAGTTTGTATGCTGCTCAGGTAACGCTTCCTGACCTGAGGAGAAACATCAGGGAAACAGAGAATGCATTAAGTATACTTTTAGGAAAAGGCGCCGGTAGTGTAGCCCGTACCACATTGGATCAGCAGCAATCCTACACTGATCTGAAAACAGGGGTATCTGCACAATTACTGCAGAACAGGCCAGATGTGCAGGCGGCAGAATTTGCTTTCAGGGCAGCATTTGAAAATAAGAACGTAGCGAGGGCGTCCTTCTATCCTGCGTTGACTCTGACCGCAAATGGTGGTCTGTCGACGCTTGATTTAAAGAGCTTTTTTGACAACTCTATATTCTATAATTTAATCGGAGGCCTGAGCCAGCCTATTTTTAACAGGAGTTTGAATAAAGCACGGTTGAGAACTGCCGAAGCACAACAGCAGATAGCATTTTATGAATTCCAGAAAAGCCTGCTGACTAGTGGACAAGAAGTGTCAAACGCATTATTTTCTTACCAAACTGCAATTGAAAAAGAGACTACCAGAGCAAAACAGGTAGCAGCCCTGACTAAGGCGGTAGATTTTACCAAAGAACTGCTCAGGTACAGTTCTGCGACCAACTATACAGACGTACTGACCTCAGAACAAAGTCTCTTGGCTGCACAACTTAGCAGTACGAGCGATAAACTTCAAAGGCTTCAATCGGTAGTAAACCTGTATAGAGCATTGGGAGGCGGTTGGAAATAAAGATCAAGTGTATTCTTCTTAGATTAATTCTAAATAAATTTTGATAATATCAGAATAGGTGCTTTCTTTGTGCTTAATTAGAATTAATCCAAATAAAGATGCATAGAATTTTACAATCTAGTTTAACAGCTATCCTGCTAGTGTTCTCCTTTTCCGCATATGCGCAGCAAGGAAGTATAAAAGGTAAGATAATTACAGCTGACGGCGACCCTGCAGCCTATGTAACAGTAGGTTTGAAAGAAAGGGCTACTGTTTCAACCACGAATACCAAGGGCGAGTATACTTTCCAAAAAGTAAGAAGCGGCACCTATACCATCCGTGTATCAGCAATAGGCCTGAGAGCTGCGGAGAAAACGGTGACCGTAACAGAAGGCCAGACCAGTTATCTTGACTTTACCTTATCTGAAAGTTCAGATCAGCTGAAAGAGGTAGTCGTATCAGGTAATAAAAAGAAATATAAGATTGATGCCCCTTCTTCTTCCCTAAGATTGGACGGGCCTTTATTGGAAGCACCGCAAAATATCCAGGTGATTACCTCTGCTACACTAGCCGACCAGCAAATCACCAGCATGAGTGATGGTGTAATCAGGAATGTAAGCGGGCTAACCAGATTGGAACATTGGGGAGATATCTACACCCGTGTAAACACCCGTGGTGCAAGGGCGGCAGCGTTCAGAAACGGTATAAACTTAACATCAGACTGGGGTCCGCTTACGGAAGACATGAGCTTTGTAGACCATATTGAATTTGTGAAAGGCCCCTCTGGCTTTATGATGTCAAATGGCGAACCGAGTGGTATCTACAATGTAGTAACGAAAAAGCCTACAGGAAAAGATTTTAATGGTGAAGCCTCATTTACATTGGGCAGTTATGATATGTACCGCAGCACGCTGGACCTGGACGGCAAGCTGAGCCAGTCTGGCAAACTCTTGTACAGGTTGAACTTAATGGGACAAAGTAAAAACTCACACCGTGCCTATGAGTACAACGACCGCTACAGCATAGCCCCTGTAATCAGTTATCAAATTGATGATCAAACATTAGTGACAGCTGAATACAATTACCAGCATGTTAAACTATCCGATCTAGGATCGGCTTATGTCTTTGCACCGGATGGTTATGCAACATTGCCCAGGGATTTTACCATGTCTGAACCCGGCATAGAACCAAATATTGCCAAAGAGCATAGCCTATTTTTAAACATGCAACACCAATTGAATGCCGACTGGAAGTTTACAGCACAATTGGCATATATAGATTATAGTCAGATATCCAGTGATATATGGCCATCATCGGTAGCAGCCAATGGCGATATCATTCGTGATCTTTATAATTTTGATGCGGCATTGAAATACAAATTTGGTCAGGCATTCTTGAATGGCCGTGCTACAACTGGAAGTGTTAACCATCGTATATTGGTTGGATTGGACCTGGGTAGTAAAGAGCGTTATTACGACTGGGGGCAGGCAGCTCCACTTGACAATGATACTAAGCCATTTAATATTTACCATCCGGTTTATGGGGCTCCTGTAAATGGAATACCACAGTTCGATCGTAGCAAAAGTTTATACCTGAGAGGTGCAAATAACCAGGTTAACCAATCGTATACCGGTTTATACCTGCAGGATGAGCTTGGCTTTCTGGAAAACAAGATCCGATTGACACTGGCAGGGAGGTATACCT
Source organism: Pedobacter psychroterrae (assembly GCF_004331695.1). GTDB lineage: Bacteria > Bacteroidota > Bacteroidia > Sphingobacteriales > Sphingobacteriaceae > Pedobacter > Pedobacter psychroterrae. The sequence continues at coordinate 221,859 of NZ_SJSL01000006.1, forward strand.
TCGTACAACAATCTGAATATGGTACCGTAACAGAAGACAAGAAATTTACGCCACGGGTAGGCTTAAGTGTTTCTGTTGATAATCAGACTGCTGTATACGCCTTGTATGACCAGACTTTTATTCCACAGATAGGTACGCTGAGAAGCGGGGAACAGCCTAAACCTGTGACAGGTAACAACATTGAATTCGGAATAAAGAAAGATTGGTTTGATGGTCGCTGGAATACCACCCTTGCTGCCTACCGCATTCTTAAAAATAATGAATTATCACCTGATCCAACCAGCACCCCTGCTGCCCCTTTCTCTTTACAATTGGGACAAAGCAGAACCAAGGGGATCGAGTTTGACCTGCGCGGAGAGATCTTTACCGGATTGAACCTGGTAGCTAACTATGCACTGACAGATTCAAGGATAAGTAAAGAAACTGAGGTTTATGGAGAAATTATCCCTGTTGGAACTAAAATAACAGGATATGCTAAACATAATGCCAATGCATGGCTGAGCTATAAACTTCAACAAGGAGCACTAAAGGGCACCGGAATATCAGGTGGCTTCAGTTACCAGGCCGATCGCAGCACCTGGTCATGGGGAGGCGCAGGAACTCAGGAAATGCCTAGCTATTTTAAACTGGACGGCGGTATTTTTTGGGAAAAGGATAAATTACGCTTAACAGCTAATGTGTTTAACATTCTTGACAAGTATCTTTATAGTGGTGCTTCTTATGGTGATTATTATTACTGGCAAACTGAAGCACCAAGAAATTACAGGTTGAGCATAACTTATAAATTTTAATGGTCAGTAAGAATAAATACCGGTTAAAACACTGGATAGGAAAAATACACTTATGGCTCGGATTAACATCCGGGCTGTTTGTGTGTTTTTTGGGTATCACCGGATGCATATTGGCATTTCAGCGGGAAATAGAAGATGCGGTACAATCTTACAGGTATGCGGAGATCAGAAATACGCCTTTGCTCCCACCCTCTGAGATAAAGAAAATTGCCAACCGCCTCCTTCCGGACAAGGAGGCACACAGTATAAGCTATCAGCAAGGTAGGGCTAGTGTAGTATCGTATTTTAAAGAAGGAGAAGACTATTACTGGACCATATATGTAAATCCGTATACAGGTGAAGTGCTGAAAGTGAAGGACATGGCCTGGGATTTTTTCAGGATCATGATTATGGGGCATTACTACCTGTGGCTGCCTCCTGATATCGGGCAGCCAATGCTGGCCACTGCTACGCTATTGTTCACTTTCCTCTTATTTTCCGGACTGATACTTTGGTGGCCTAAGAACAAAGCGGCCAGCAAAAAACGATTTACGATAAAATGGAATGCCAGGTGGCGCCGGGTAAACTATGACCTGCACAATGTATTTGGCTTTTATATGACCTGGATATTGATATTCCTGGCATTCTCTGGCTTGGTGATGGGCTTCCAGTGGTTTGCAAAGTCAGTGTATTGGGTTTCTTCGGGAGGTAAACAAGCGACCCCATTTGAAGAAAGTGTATCAAAGAGTGCATCTGATGCAAAATTAGTTGCGCTGGCTGCTGGCAAGGCTCCGGCAGAAGATATTCTCTGGGCAAAGGCGAGCGCTGAAAGACCCGGTTTTAAAGGCAGTATGGACGTGCATCCTCCCCATGGTAAGCATTCTTCAGTGGAGTTATCAGTTAACCCCGATCCAGGTACTTATTGGAAGGCAGACTATCTGTTTTATGACCAATATACGCTGGAAGAAATAGAAGTAGCGCATATGTATGGCAAGTTTGCGAATGCTACAGCAGCAGATAAGCTGGCCAGGATGAACTATGATATCCACGTCGGGGCAGTACTTGGCCTTCCTGGAAAGATAATGGCTTTCTTAGCGAGTTTAATAGCCGCAAGTTTGCCCATTACCGGCTTTATCATTTGGCTTGGCAGACATAAAAAGTCCCGGAAGTTATCATAAAAAAAGGAGGTGCCTGGTTTTTTCCGGCACCTCCTTTTTATTGTTTTTACTTAGGGATTCGTATTAGCTTAATAAGCACCGATAAAACGGTGTCCTGTACCGTTTGCCAATTTAGCGCCTTTAGTAAGCGTACCCGTTTTCCAATTGTAGACAAATACATTTCCAGCTTCGCTTACTGGGGTCAATGGAACATACACGTTATCTCCCTGAACAGCGATGCTCTGGTGTTGGTCAAAGTTCAGCTTTGCTTCATATTCTGTTGCAATTTTAGTAGCTGTCTTGGCATTTAAATCTATCAGGGCCAGGTATCCTCCAGTTTTGTTGATGTCATACATCACAAAACCTTTATTGTTTCCAAGATACCTCCATGCTTTAATGCCTGCTACACCAGTAACACCCAATGCCTGAGATAAATCGAACAAATACGTATTGTCGTAATCGTTTGTATTCTTATCTATACGCAGAATATGTGGAAAAGCTGCAGTAGGCCCAGTTCCTGTAGCCTGATAAACGTGACCATCATCGCCAATATGCTGAATCATTGTACGGTATCCATTATTGCCGTATTTACTTTTCGTAGACCAAATTAGCTTCGGGTTTTTCAATGTCGGGTAATCAAGAACTATAGTTACCGTACCTTTAATATTCGCAGCGTCACTCGGCCATGATATGACTCCAGAGGTTGCATTCTGGGTAGGAGTGCCGTTTGGATTGACTTTAGAGAGATTACCTCCAATATATACTTTATTCTTTGCCTGGTTGATGATAGGCATATCAATTCGTCCGATTGAATAACCCTGCGCCAATTCTTCTGCGGTGAAAGGGACTTCAAATGAAGCGGTATTTAAGATACTTGGATTGTCAAGATTAAGAGATGCTACTGCCGCAGTGGATTTAATAGACCCAAAGGTTACTGCAGGAAATGTTCCGGTATATGCTGTCTCGGTAGCAATACTTACCCCAACACCTATTCCTTCGGTTGATTTTACCCAACGGGGAGATGTACCCAAGATAATGGCAGCGTTAACTTCATTACCTTCTCTTACAAACTTACCTTCTCCATCAACTCTGAATTTTTGGAAAATACCTCCGTCGGCACCAGTATACTGAATGTCATATAAATATTTTCCGTCTGCTGATGCCTGTACGCGCGATGTGCGGGGAGACTCAAGCTTTAAACCTTTACCTACCGGGAAAATATCTAACTCGTATGCCGGATTAATTGCCTGGTCATGGCTAATGGCATAAACCAAGGTACCACCATTGCCATCACCATCAGTTGTTTGTTTTAGTGCCGCAGTAAGTGTGATCCATCGCGTATCGTCCTGCTTATCGTCAGTAGCTGGCTCATTATCTTTTTTACAGCCTCCTAATGTCAGGGATGCAATCACAGCACCAAAAAGTGCTCCTCTTAACAATTGTCCTTTTTTCATATTTTTATTTATTTATTGTTATCAATTACTTTCTGTTTAAAATTTGCCTATCGTGTAATTCAGCTTAAAATAAATTCCTCTTCCTGGTTTTTGAACACCAAAATTATCGTACAGGGCCGAATTGAATATGTTCTTTGCATCAAAACTGGCGATGATCTTTCCCGAGGGGAAACGATAGCTGGCCCCTAAATCATGCGAAAACTGAGCAGGCGTAAGACTTCCTTCGGATGGATGCCATGCAATATCATAAGCGCCTACATAGCCTGTATTGTAATAAACGTTGGTGATGGATTTGCGCTGCAAAAGATTATTTAACCTGTATTGAATGTTTGCGTTGACAGTGAAAAAAGGCTCATTGGGGATTTGAAGGTTATAACGATCGTCTACCGTTCCGTTCTCATCGCGGTCCCGTTTATATAAAGCATTGAACTTTGAAAAGTTGAGAGAGGCATTCAATTTGTTGTTGAACACATAGATCACCTCTGCTTCTACCCCTCTCGATTGCGTTCTTCCGAGATTGATAAATGAGGTCGCCTGTATGTCCAGGTCGGAATCGGTTACTACGCTATCGACCGTTTGCCTGGTAACTTTGTCATATCCATTACGCCAAAATGCACTGCTGTAAAATGAGATCTTGTGTTTGCCAAAATCCAGACTCCCCAGCCGAAAACCAATATTGTAATTGATGTTCTGCTCAGGAAGCAGATTTAAGTTGGGCAAAATGTTATTCTCGAGGTTTCCATACATCTGCTCTTCCGTGGGCATGATGTAACTGTTCTCCATGGAAGCTATCAAAAAAAGTTTGGGTATGATATTATAGGAAACGGTAGCACCGTACCCAAAGTTGTCATTAAAAGTTCGTGATGTTTGTGGATTGAGCAGATAGGAACCATCTGCATTATACGTGGCCTGAGGGTCGGTCTGCATGGTACTGTTTGCGGTATACTTTACAAGCACATTGGTACGCAGCTTATTCTCAAAGGTTTGCGCTTCGTAATTTGCAGACACAATATTTTTGGCCACCTGTATTTCGGTAATTAGGTCCTTATTGACCGGTCTCAAAAGATTTTTATCATCTCTATCGGTCCTTTCAAATTTGTGGTTCAGGGAAATTCTGTGACCAGGAACAACAGTATATGCCAAATTTGAACGCGAATTTATTATCTTTCTATCCACCTGGCTGATTGTAGGGATTCCTTGTTGCGCGCCATTCATGGGAGACTTCATGACTATTGGCGGTTCACCTGCTTCAATCATGTAATCCGTATGTAGTATTAAAGGATTGCCATCCCAATTGTATAAGGTAGTTACAGTATCCTGTACATAGGTATAGCGGCTGCTTCTTACTGCGTTGATATTCAACGACAACCCGTCTATGAAAAGATTGTTCTTGTTGTAGTTCAAGGTGAGTACATGAGCCTGGTATTCGGCAAAACGCCCTACATAAGGTTGTCCAGTCGTAGTACCATGTGGTATCTCATTATAAGTGTCGGATATATTGTAGCCCAGGAAAAACTGGTCTGCCCATTTTACATCGGTAAACCCTGCTTCAAAGCGTCCTCCAATGGATTTATAAGTGTTATTAAATCTTTTCGCCCTAAAATCCCGAATTAATATCCCGTTTCTATCGGTATATTTTGCGAATTTGCCCCACATTTCATAACTGTTGTCTGAAAAGGTATAGAAACCCGATCCTCTGAATGACAAGCCTGTTTTTTTATCCCGCAGGATTATACTGGCATCAGCATTATAGGTGTTAAATGATCCGTAAGACATCGCAACAGTTGCATTGTTGCGGGAAGCGTCTTTCTTTAGCACCACATTAATAGCGCCCCCGACATAGTCTCCGGTCAGATGGGAAGGTAACACTCCTTTGTAGACCTCTATACGTTCGATCATCGCCGGAGGAATATTATTCAGGTTGAAAGATGAGCCATAAGTGGAGGTTTCTATTCCGTCGATAAAGATCCCTATAGTACTGCCCGACATGCCATTCAAATTATATTCAACATTTGAGCCTACTCCTCCATTTTGTCTGACCCGAACACCAACTGTCCTGTCCAGTAGTTCGTTAGTAGTTAAATTTCTAAGTGATGCATCTTTCGTTTCAATGATAGCCACGGCAAACCCTGACGTCTCCAACTTTCTCTTTTCTGTCTTACCCTGCACGCTGACTTCACTTAGTTCTTTGTCTTTAACGGCTTTTACTACGGCATTTGCAGTGATACTGGCTCCGGTCAGTTTCACGGTCATGCTTTCCCCCTGGGTAACAATTGAACTGACCAGCAGCGTATAGCTGCCATATTTTACAGCCTTTAATTCATACCTCCCATTGTCGTCAGTCATCGCTGATCTGTTAAGCTCTTTTAGCGTAATGGTAGCACCTGCCACTGCCTTTCCTTTATCATCAGTTACCTTACCAGAAAGGGTGCCTGTTTGCGCCAGGGCAACAGTACTAAAGCAAAAGATCAGGATTAGGAGTAAACAGTGTTTCATCTATATATTGTAACTTTTTTATAGCTTCTTTAGAAGTAGTCTTAATAACCATAACTTCGCCGCAAAGATATATGCTGCTTATGACGCCAAAAGGAGAAGATTTAACGCTAAAGGGAGAAATTACCGATCACCTATTTAATTTAAAAAGAGAAATTTCTATCAGCTATTCCAAAAATGCGGCATCTTTTCACAAACTTAACCAAGCGCAAAAAAGGCCTGAGCAAAGTTTGCAAATGATGTTTGTGTTAAAGGGCACGTTAAATTACCAGCTTCCAAATTCAAAGAAACCATTGCTGGTGCTGAAAGATCAGCAGCACAACCTGTTACTGAACCATCATCAGCTACAGCTTCATAGCGAACATGAAGAACATGACGTGATATTCTTAACTATTGATTACTTGTTTCTTTCCAGGTATCTCCCCCATGACCATACAGGCTTTATAAATTTAAAAAAAGGAACTGAGCAAGATAAGGCAGCAGTTTTTTCGAAATTCAACTTACACATTACCCCAGAAATAATAGCGATACTAAATGCCTTGAAAACTTCTGGCCATACAGGCTTCTGCGAAAAGCTATTCCTGGAATCGAAGGCACTCGAACTGCTGGTACTGCAATTGTCCCAATATGAACAGTTGAAAAATGGGGATATCAAGTACCAGCTTAAAAAAGATGAGCTTGATAAGATGTATGAAGTACAGAAAATCCTCACCAATGACACGGGAAGTCAGTTTTCGCTCCGCACGCTTGCACATATGGTGGGCACGAATGAGTTTAACCTGAAACGTAACTTTAAGATTGCTTTTGGAACTACGGTATATGGGTATCTGAACCAGCATAAAATGGAACAGGCAAAATCTATGCTGCTGGAAAAAGACATTACCATAGCAGAGCTGGCCAGAAAAATGGGTTACAGATATCCAACACATTTTAGCAGTGCATTTAAAAAGTACTTTGGATATTTGCCTAATAAAATCAAAATGATTTGGCTGATTATTGACCCCGATCCTGTTCTTGCATTATTTTCTTACTCGAGTTTTTGCGTATAGGTGCACATAACTGTGCGACAATCGGTTCAAAATCAACAACGTTTACAAAAAAAATCTTTTCTTTAAAAAGAATATTTCTTATCTTTGCCGTCCCTAACGGGGAAAAGGAGATTTAATTTTAATGGCTAAAAAACAAGTAGCAGAAAAAGAACTAGAGGCTAAAACAGCCGAACTACAAGGCACAGACGCTCGTCTTGCTGAAAAAGAGACTATTGAGTCAGAAGCTGATTCAGTGTCGATCGAACAGATCAAATCATCATTAGCTACACCAGATCAGGATTTTGACTGGGATGCAGATGATAAAGTATTCGGAAAATATTCTGATGAAGACCGTAAAAAGTTTGAAGACATGTATACCGATACTTTCAATCAAATCACTCAGGGTGAAATCATTAGCGGTACTGTTGTTTCCATAAACAACAAAGACGTGGTATTGAACGTTGGATTTAAATCGGACGGTCTGGTATCTACTTCTGAATTCCGTGATACACCTGATTTGAAAGTTGGCGATAAAGTTGACGTATTCGTGGAAGCCCCTGAAGATGCTAACGGCCAGTTAATCTTATCTCGTAAAAGAGCTAAAACACAAAGATCATGGGAGACCATCAATGAAGCCCTTGACAATGACAGAATCATCAACGGATTTGTTAAAAGCCGTACTAAAGGTGGTCTTATCGTTGACATCATGGGTGTTGAAGCGTTCTTACCAGGTTCACAAATTGACATCAAACCTATCCGCGATTACGATGTATACGTGGGTAAAACAATGGAATTCAAAGTTGTTAAGATCAATCACGAGTTTAAAAACGTGGTGGTATCTCACAAAATCCTTATTGAGGATGATTTGGAAAGCCAAAAAGTTGAGATCGTATCTAAACTTGAAAAAGGTCAGGTATTGGAAGGTACCGTTAAAAACATCACAGACTTCGGTGTATTCATCGATCTTGGTGGCGTAGACGGTTTACTTCACATCACTGATATTTCATGGGGCCGCATAGAGCATCCAAAAGAAGTATTGAGCCTGGATGAGAAAATCAATGTAGTTGTTCTTGACTTTGATGACGAGAAAAAACGTATTGCATTGGGCTTAAAACAATTGACTCCACACCCTTGGGAATCTTTAGATACTAATCTTACTATTGGTTCTAAAGTTAAAGGTAAAATTGTTACTGTAGCTGATTATGGTGCTTTCCTTGAAATCATTCCTGGTGTTGAAGGTTTAATCCACGTTTCAGAAATGTCATGGTCACAAAACTTGCGCAGCCCTCAGGAATTCCTGAAAGTTAGCGATGAAATCGAAGCTGAAGTATTAACTTTGGACAGAGACGACCGTAAAATGAGCCTGGGTATCAAACAACTGACTCAAGATCCTTGGCAAAATGTTGCTGAGCGCTACCCTATCGGAAGCAAACATACTGCCGTAGTTAAAAACATGACTAACTTCGGTGTATTTGTTGAAATCGAAGAAGGTATCGACGGATTAATCCATATTTCTGATCTTTCATGGTCGAAAAAAGTTAACCACCCTAATGAATTCACTAAAGTTGGTGATACATTAGACGTAGTTGTTCTTGAACTTGACGTTGAAAGCCGCAAATTGAGCTTAGGCCACAAACAATTGGAAGAAAACCCTTGGGATACTTTTGAAACTATCTTTACAGTAGATTCAATTCACCAGGGTACTGTTGTTAAGGTAACTGATAAAGGTGCTGTTATTGCTTTACCTTATGGTGTTGAAGGTTTCGTACCTACTAAACATATGGCTAAAGAAGATGGTGGTACTATAAAAGCTGAAGAAACCAATGACTTTAAAATCATTGAGTTTAACAAAGATGCTAAACGTATCGTTGTTTCTCATGCCCGTATCTGGGAAGAGGCTAAAGCTGAAGCTGCTAATGAAGAGCGTAACGCTAAGAAAAAAGAAGCTAAAGCTTCCAGCAGTGCAGTGAAAAAAGTTAAAGATTCTGTTGAAAAATCTACATTAGGTGATTTAGGCGTGCTTGCACAACTAAAACAACAAATGGAAGGTGAAGAAAACAAGGCTAAAAAATAGTCTTAATCTTTAAATACATATTAAAAGGCATCCTGTGAGGGATGCCTTTTTTCGTTATTTTGCAGCCGGTAAACTTCATAAACACCGGCATTCTATCTTGTACATTATGAGAAATATATTCATTTTGATGTTTTGCTTATTTTCATTTACTATTAGCAGCGCACAACTTCCAAATTTAATTCCACAGCCGGTAGAAATGCGTCAGGGGCTGTTCCCTAAAGATAAATTCATCATCGACAAGCACACAGTTATCCTTATCAGTGACGGTTCAGCAATGTCCTCTGCACAATATTTAGCTGATTATATCAGTAAATATTATAACCTGAGCCTGAGGGTCACCAGTGATCCCGAACAGGTTAACGGCACGCATACCATTAATCTGGTTATCAATAAAAAGCTATATACCAATGCCGATAAATACTTCATTTCAGTATTGCTGAATAAGATAAATGCCGGAGCAGCATCTAAAGAAGGGCTATTTTATGCTGTACAAACCATCATTCAACTTTTACCGGTAGCAAACGATCAATCAGGCAAATTAATTATTCCCTCGGTAGATATTATCGATTATCCCAGATTTGCTTATCGGGGTATGCATCTTGATGTCAGCAGACATTTCTTTGATGTCAACTTTGTTAAGAAATACATCGATTACCTGGCAATGCATAAGCTGAACTTTTTTCACTGGCATTTAACAGATGATCATGGATGGAGAATAGCAATCAGGAAGCACCCAAAATTGACAGACATTGGCGCCTGGCGAAATGGAACCATTATAGGACTATACCCTGGGACCGGTAATGACGGATTGAGGTATGGCGGTTACTATACACAGGAAGAAGTCAAAGAAGTGATCAAATATGCTGCTGAAAGGTACATAACTGTTATCCCGGAAATAGAAATGCCTGCACACAGCATGTCTGTATTGGCTGCTTATCCTGAATTGGGCACAGAACCCAACAAGAAGTATGAAGTAGCCCAAACCTGGGGTATCTTCAACAAGTTCAACAATGTATTACAGCCCACTGAAGAAACATTTAAGTTTTTGGAAGATGTGCTGACAGAAGTAATAGACTTATTTCCATCGCCCTATATTCACATAGGTGGTGATGAAGCAGCTAAAAAATGGTGGATGCAATCACCCCTTTCCCAACAAATCAAAGTGAAAAACAAGCTCAAAGATGAAAGCGCCCTGCAAAGTTATTTCATTCACCGAATTGAAAAATTTGTAAACAGCAAGGGTAAAACCATTATAGGCTGGGATGAAATTCTGGATGGTGGCCTTGCTCCCAATGCGATCGTGATGAGTTGGAGAGGAGAAAAAGGGGGTATCGCGGCTGCGAAAATCAGGCAAAAAGTGATCATGACACCAGAAGCAAAACTTTATTTTAACCATGCGCAGTTTTTAAAAGATGATAGCTTGACAGCCGCTAATTACTTGCCATTGGCAACGGTCTACAATTACGAACCCATACCCGCAGAACTCAGGGCTGAACAAGCGAAATACATTTTGGGCGCACAGGGCAATTTATGGTCGGAGTATATTGCTAACCCTGCCAAAGCAGAGTATATGCTGTTTCCACGTTTGGATGCCCTAAGCGAGGTTTTATGGAGTCCGAAAGCAAAGAAAAATTACCCTGATTTTTTAAATCGCATGAAGACACAATTTAAACGATATGATCTAATGGGGATTACCTATAGCAAAAGGTACTTAACCATTAAGCCTTAAGGGTTTTCTAAATATTTTTCAAAAAGCCCTTTTAGTGACTTGGGGTTTAAACTTTTTCCCTATATTTGCTTAATCATTTAGTCAATGCAAAACAGAACCCTGCTAGACGGACAAAAATTCCAGATCACAATTAAGAGACTTTGTCATCAATTAATTGAGAATCACATCGATTTTTCTAATACAGTTTTAATAGGCATCCAGCCCAGAGGCAGTTACTTTGCAGACAGGGTGCAGCGGGAGCTTTCACGAATCCTTAATACGGATACGATAAAAAAAGGGAATCTGGACATCACCTTTTTCAGGGATGACTTTAGAAGAAAAGACGGAATAGTCTCGGCAAACACCAATACCATTAATTTCATTATTGAAGGTAAAAAAGTCGTCCTGATTGATGACGTTTTATGGACTGGCAGAACCATAAGGGCAGCAATGGATGCTTTACTTGCCTATGGCAGACCAGCAAAAGTAGAACTTATGGTATTGATAGACAGGCGTTTTTCCAGGCAGCTTCCTATAGAACCTGACTACATCGGCCAGCAGGTAGACAGCATAAATTCCCAGCAGGTAAGGGTAAGCTGGAAGGAGACTGAAGGAGAAGACAAAGTTATCTTATTATCAGAAAGCAATAAATAATATGGCAGTAGAAGAACTATCAACCCGACATCTTTTAGGCATCAAAGATATTAACCGGAATGATATAGAATTGATTTTTGAAACTGCAGATAATTTTAAAGATGTAATTAACAGGCCTATCAAAAGGGTCCCTTCGTTAAGAGATATCACCATTGCAAATATATTTTTCGAAAATTCTACACGTACAAAACTTTCATTTGAACTTGCTGAAAAAAGGCTCTCTGCTGATGTAGTTAATTTTGCAGCCTCCTCTTCATCCGTTAGCAAAGGTGAAACGCTGATCGATACTGTAAACAATATCCTGGCCATGAAAGTAGACATGGTAGTGATGCGTCATCCGTACGCAGGTGCAGGTGTTTTTTTAAGCAAGCACATTAAAGCACAGATTGTAAATGCAGGAGACGGCGCTCATGAGCACCCCACCCAGGCCTTGCTGGATGCTTACTCCATCAGGCAGAAGCTGGGCGATGTGGCAGGCAAAAAAGTAGTGATCGTAGGCGATATACTGCATTCAAGAGTAGCTATATCAAATATATTATGCCTGCAGAAACTGGGTGCAGAGGTGATGGTATGCGGACCGACAACATTGATTCCTAAATACATAGAAAGCCTGGGTGTTAAAATTGAACATAACCTTATCAAAGCGCTTAACTGGTGTGATGTGGCCAATATGCTGCGTATACAGCTGGAAAGACAGGACATTAAATATTTCCCGTCATTGAGAGAATATGCAATGATGTATGGTCTTAATAAACAGATCCTTGACAACCTTAATAAAGAAATCATCGTGATGCATCCAGGCCCTATTAACAGGGGTGTGGAGATCACCAGCGATGTGGCCGACAGCAAGCAGTCTATTATCCTGGAACAAGTGGAAAATGGAGTAGCAGTGAGAATGGCAGTGCTTTATCTGCTAGCCTCTCAAAGGGACTAATTTGTTAAATTCTTTTTTATACCAATTTGTTTTTCTTTGCGTTTAACCATTGTTATCAACACATGTTAATTTCTTATGTCAATAAGACTTAATACTATATTTATATTAGTACCAACCATATTTGAAATCGGATGCAACCGCCATCTTCTTCCAATTCATTGTAAAAATGAATATAAGTTGATAGTAGCTTCATCTTCTTTAAAAGAGAATATATACAAATGAAAAAAAAGTACTTTTTTATTCCGCTGTTGCTGGCAGGCGGCCTGACCGCAGGTTATGCGCAGACAAGCATACTGGCTAGTCTCAATAAAAATTATCAAACGGGCTTAGAACTACTGGAGAATGAAAAATATGTTGCAGCTGCACATCAGTTTAAGCTAGTAGAGCAAACCAGACAGAAACCCCTGGCCCAAAAAGAAAGTAATGCAGAACTATCTTTACTTAAAGAAAATGCCAAGTTTTATGCAGCGGTATGTGCCCTGGAACTTGGAAACAGTGATGCAGAAAGCCTGTTCCAGAACTTCATTAAAGAATATCCCCTTAATCCTAATACAACACTGGCATATTTCCATGTAGGTAAAGCTTATTTTGCTCAAAAGAATTATGACAAAGCATTGGAATGGTTTGAGAAAACTGATCCTACCACACTTTCAGCAAAACAAAGGTTGGAATATCAGTTTAAACAAGGTTATGCCTATTTTGAAAAAAATGATACTGAAAAAGCTGAGTCGCTGTTTGAACTCGTAAAAAAAGAAGATTCCCCTTTTCAGGAAAGCGCAACTTATTACTTTGCTTATATCAATTATCTAAATAAGGAATATAAAACTGCCCTGAGTAATTTTGAGAAACTAAAAGGTTCTCCTACTTATGAGGCAAGCTATCCTTATTATATCACCTCGATGTATTATCTTGATGAGCGCTATGATGATGTAATCAGCTACGCATTGCCCATTCTTAAATCTTCCAAGCAGCAATATGAAGCTGAAATGCTGAGCATTATAGCAGCTTCTTATTTTGCAAAGTCTGATTATGTCAACGCAGAAAAGTATTTTGCTGAGTTTTATTCAAAAGACAAGTCTGGCAAAAAAAACAACCTGTTTGTATATCAATACGGCTACTCATTGTTTGAGCAAAAAAAATACCAGCAGTCGGTCACTATTTTGGAAAAGCTGGACACAGACGACATTTACCTGCAAAGCGGGATGTACACGCTAGGGCGTTCCTTTATCCAGCTTAAGAATAAAGAAAAAGCAAGAAGTGCATTTTTTAGGGCATCGAGGTTGGATTTTGACAAGGTAGTACAGGAAGAAGCCTGGATAAACTATGTCCGTTTAAGTTATGAACTTGATTTTAGTCAGCAGGCGCTGGAATCCATACGGAGCTTCATAAAGCAATTCCCTTCATCAAGAAAAATAAATGAGGCAAAAACACTGCTTGGTGAAATCCTGCTAACCAGCAAAAACTACCAGGCGGCGGTAGACATTCTTGAGCCTATCCCTAACAAGTCTCCCGAAGCTAAAGAAGCTTATCAGAAGGTAACCTATTTCAGAGGACTGGAATTCTATAATGAACGCGCATTCCCAAATGCACTTTCGATGTTCTTAAGATCAGAGAAATTTCCTCAGGACCCGGAAATCCATGCGCTGAGTACTTATTGGAAAGCAGAAGCATCGTATGAACTGAGAAAATTTGGTGAGGCAGTATCGCATTTTGAAACATTCCTGGATATGCCAGGCGCTGAGAAAACCGGGGTATATAATTTTGCGAATTATGCATTGGCCTACGCAGCATTTGAAGATGAGAAATATAGCAAATCTGCTAATTATTTTGAGCGTTTCCTGAGGGGCAATGACAAAGATCAAAACACCGTAAACGATGCGATTATCAGACTGGCCGATTCTTACTTTGTTAGTAAAAGCTATGGGAATGCACTTACCAACTATAATAGAATTATTTCCAGCCGGGCTACTGGTGAAGACTATGCACTTTTTCAAAGAGGGATGATTCAGGGCCTGGAAGATCAGGACCAAGCTAAAATCAGCACCATGCAGCAACTGCTTGCCCAATATGCGGGATCAAATTATGCCGATGATGCTGGATTTGAAACTGCCTATACTTATTTTAAAATAGGTGACCTGGAGAAATCAAGAACAGACCTGAGTGCATTGATTGTCAAATACCCAAACAGTAGCTATGTACCAAGGGCATTGGTTACAATAGGCCTGGTGCAGTACAATCAGGATAAGGACGATGAGGCATTGGTGACCTTCAAAAAGGTGATTACCGACTATCCAAGTGCAGAAGAGGCCAAACAGTCACTTGAATCCATTAAAAATATCTACATCGACAGAGGTGATTCGCAAGGTTTTATTGAATATGCAAATTCTACTCCGATAGGTAACTATTCAATGGCCGAGCAAGACAACATTGTGTTCGTTGCTGCTAGTAACAGGTATTTAAAAGGTGAATTCCAGGGCGCTTTCGAAGCCATCAATGCTTACTTTGATAAATTCCCAAAAGCGATTCATGATAAGGAAGCAAAATTTGTAAGAGCTGAGTCGCTGGTAAGACTAGGCAGGCCCGATGAGGCAATACCTGATTATGAGTACATCCTGAATGACTGGACGAGTGATTATACTGAGCGCTCACTGGTAAGTATTTCACAGCTATTCTTAAATCAGAAAAAATATAATGAAGCAATTGTCTATTTAAAAAGATTAGAAACTACTGCAGACTATAAAGCCCGTCACAGTTACGCGATCAACAACCTGCTAAAGGCTTATGATGCCCTGAACATGCCTGATGATATGTTGAAATATGTTCAGCTGATCAAAGAATCTGAAAAAGGTTCTGAAGAAGAGAAAAACAGTGCTGATTTATATGCCGGCAAAGCATATCTCCTAAAAGCAGATACAGCTATGGCAGTAAAAGCATTGAATAATGTGGTCAGTAAAACTAAGACGGTAGCTGCTGCAGAAGCTAAATACAATCTGGCAGTGGTGCAATATGCCAAGCGTGACTATAAAACTTCTACAAAAACTTGCTTTGATATAATCAATAACATGCCTTCTCATGATTATTGGGTAGCTAAATCTTTCATATTGCTTTCTGATAATTACGTAGCATTAAAAGATAACCTGCAGGCAAAAAGCACGCTCTTAAGTATTATTGACAATTACGAAGGTAAGGATGATATTATTCCTACAGCTAAAGCCAAATTAGAAAAAATCAAATAAGATACGCGAAATGAGATTGACGAAATTTATATATATTACCATTTTTTGTATGGCTGGGACTGGCTTTACCATCAAAGCACAGGAAACCAAAACCACGGAAAAAAAGACAGAAGAAAAATCTGTTATCGAAGACATCGAAGTTGTAAGGCCTTATAAACCTATTCTGGCCGAAGCAGTAAAACTAAGAAGAAGCCCTGATTTGAACGACGTGAAGACCTATAAAGCAAAGTTCAATTATAACCTGACAGAAAGAAAACTGGAGCTGAATTCTGATATTAATAAACTTCAGGCACAGCAAGTAGCAGAAGAGCGCAAAGCAGAATTAATTAACAACTATGTTAAGGGAGCAATTGGCAGCGCAGGTACCCTCCTCGCAGAAGGATATGTCAATATGGGTGATGATCCCGCGCTTGAAGCCGGCGCTTACTTTCAACACCTTGGACAATCAGGGAAGTTGAACAAGCAGAAAGCAGACCAGCAAAAATTAAGTGTATTTGGACGTACAATAGGTGATTTAGCTACTTTAAGCGGACGCGTTAATTTCCAGAGAAACGGATTGTATTTTTATGGCATTGACAAAAGTAACCCAACCTTAAACCCTGATCCTGAAAGACAGGTGTTAAAATTCTTTGAAGCAGAAGGGGAAGTCGTTAATAAATTTACTGATGATCCTGATGCCTTTAGCTATGCAGCAAAAGCAAACGGCTATATCTGGAGCGATAAATTTGATGCTAAGGAAAGTTCCATCATATTAAATGGCTATATGAATAAGCGAATCAACAGCTTTAATCTGGGACTTGCTTCTTCAGTAGAATTTGGCAGCACTAAAGATGAATTGACCGCTGTGGGCAATAACATATTTAAGCTAAATCCTTATATAAAGCTGCAAACTAACGGTGTAATCATTAACGCAGGTATCAATTTCGTACAGGAATTTGGGGATGTTTCATCAAGCAGGATATTTCCTGCAGTAACTGCTGATTTTACCATGATACCCGACTACCTGCAAATATTCGGTGAATTAAAAGGAGACGTTAACCGTAATTCACTAAAGCAGTTTACAGATGAGAATTCCTTCCTGAACAGTAATATATTCATTAAAAACAGCATCGAAAAATTAAGCATCAGTGGTGGTATAAAAGGTACCGGAGGCCCTGGTTTTGGCTATAAGGCAAAAATATATCATAAAAGGATCGAAGACATGCCCTTGTTCGTGAACAACTTTAGCAATTTTAACAAGTTTGATGTGATCTACGATTTTGGTACAACCAAACTTACGGGGGCTGAAGGTGAGATTTCAGTTCAGGTGAGCGATGCCCTAAAATGGACAAGCAAAATAAACATAGAGGAATACAAACCAGCGGCCGAAACCCAAAGCTGGTTTAAACCCCAAATGAGGCTGACCTCAGACTTAAGGTTGAACATCACTGAAAGTTTTGGCCTTAATGCATCTGTGGCAATCCAAAGTGACAGCAGGGCCAAAGTATATCTGGCAGCACCAGACAATCCTTACTTAATCCCAAAACGTGAGGATGAAACCTTAGTATCAGTAAAGGGCTTTGTCGACCTGGGTGCGGGAGCCAGTTATAAAATCAACAATAAATTTGCTGCCTTTGCCAGAATTAACAATTTACTGAACACTTCTTATAGCAAATATTTATATTATGAGATGATCGGAATGAATATTTTTGGAGGGATTAGCTACTCATTCTAACAGCTTTTTAATTAATAATTGGTTGGTACGGAATTAAAATTTATTTTTACCAGAATGGATATCTTGTCATACCTTACTGAAATTGTAAAAACCCGGAAAGAGGTGGGAATTCCCGGCCTTGGGACTTTCTATAAAAGGAAATCTCCCGGAAGGTATGATGTTGATACACATTCATTTCTACCTCCCAGTTATGTTCTTGACTTTACTGATGAGCTAAAGGAACAAGCAATATTGAGGGATTTCATTAGCAAAAAAGGAAATATTGCTGCTGACAATGCGGCCTTCTACATAGAGCAGTTTGCCAGGGAAATAAAAGAACAGCTTGATAGAGGTGAAAAAGTAAAACTTAGTGAATTAGGTATGCTGGAACCCGGCCTGGACGGGTTTACATTTAATCCGGAAAACAAATCAAATATCGGATTTGATTTTTATGGCATGCCTGATATAAAAGAAGTGCCGTTGCCTGCTGGAGATCATCCTCAGCAAGACAAACCAACTGCTGATGAAAAACAACAGGAACCCGCTGATAAAGATGAACAACAGGTTTACGAAGAAATATCGGAGGTACAAATAGCCGAAAAGGTGAGACCAGCCATCACAATTGAGACGCCTGAAGGCATGGAGGAGGAACCCGCTGAATTACCAGGACCAAAAACAGTTGAAAATGTCTGGAAATTTGAAGAGCCGGCTGCGCTTGAAACGCTATATGAGCCAGAGATCATAAATGAAGCGCATAATGGAATGCCTGGTTATTTGAAGGTTATTTTAGCAATATCTGTAATCGTAATAGCTGTAATAGCAGCTTATATGATAAAACCTGAACTGTTTAAGAGACCCGCGGACAGCAACTCCCCGCTTGATAAATCAAATACCCTGATTGTTCCAGGTAATAAAGCAGACGCTGCGGCGTATGCTGATAGTGTAGCACGAGCTAATATCCAACAGGTAATTCCCACTGACTCGCTTCAGGATTCTGTGCTTGTACAGCAGCCTGATACTGCCATTTCTTATGAAATCATTGCTGCATCGCTTTTAAACAAGAAAGAAGCAGAAAATTTTCTAAAGGAAATGGAACGAAGAGGCATTCCTGCCAAAATAGCCGACATGCCGGGCAGGCGGATAAAAGTAAGTATCGGAACATTTATTGATGAAGAAACTGCAAATGTCCAACTAAAATTGTTAAAAAAGACTACTAAAATACCTGGAATCTACATTTACACAAACAGACACACAAATAACATTAAATAATATGATCGCATTAATTCAAAGTGCCACTGATACGCTTACCCAGGTTACCGATAGCCTTGCCATGCAGGCAATAACTCCTGCACCACCAGAACTGCATTTTATAGACCTTTTATTTAAAGGTGGCTGGGTAATGCTCCCATTGGCATTTCTCGCATTTTTAGGGCTGGTTATTTTTGTAGAGCGGTATATTACTATCAGGAAAGCATCTAAAACAGAATCCAACCTGATGCTTCAGATAAAGCAATATATCCATGATGGAAGATTGGAAAATGCTATCGCGTTATGCCGCAACAATAACTCCCCTCTTGCCAGGATGCTGGAGAAGGGATTGAAACGTATAGGCCGCCCTATAAAGGATATAGAAGCAGCAATCGAAAATAATGGAAAACTGGAAGTCTCCAAATTGGAGAAAAACATTGGAGTTTTGGGGATCATAGCAGGGATCGCACCGATGCTCGGTTTTGTGGGTACGATTATAGGAGTGATCACTATATTCCATGACGTTTCCATCAAGGGCGCTATTGAGATTGGCACAATATCTGGTGGTCTGTATACTAAAATGATTACATCAGCTACAGGTTTGATCATCGGTATCATTGCTTATGTGCTTTATCATATTTTGAACATGATGCTGGAACGTATCATACTTCGTATGGAAACTGATGCTATTGACTTCATCGATCTTTTAGAGGAGCCAGGGAAATAATGAATTTACGCAAAAGAAATAAGGGAACCGTAGAGGTTCATACTTCGGCACTGAATGATATCATGTTCTTTCTGCTGCTGTTTTTTCTATTGGCCTCTGCAGTAGTAAATCCAGAAGTTGTAAAGCTATTGTTGCCAAAGTCTGACTCAGGCCAGCAATCTTCGGCTCAAAAAACCGTTACTGTATCTATAGATGAGAACTTAAATTATTTTATTGACAAACAGCCAACAACATTAGAAAATCTTCAGTCGACGCTAGAGGCTTATAAAGCAACGGCTCCGGATCTTTCTATAGTGCTTTATGCAGCCGGCACAGTTTCAATTGAAAACACCCTGGTGGTGTATGACATTGCAAGCAAGCTGAACCTGAAGCTAGTACTTGCTGTAGAACCTAAGAAATGATGACTTATCCAAAGGAAGAAAATAATTACCCAAAAGCCATAGCCATATCCAGCGCGATTATGGCTGCTTTGCTGGTTTTAAGCTTTTTCATCGTAATAGGAAAATTTGAACCGGTAGAAGTGGGCATGGGAGGTATGGTAGTAAACTATGGGACCTCCGAGACTGGAATGGGCAGCGATTATACGAGTATAGAAGAGCCTTCGGCAGATCCTAACGCAAATAATCAGCCTCCTGATAAGGTTGTGCCTACCGAGCCTACTCCACAAACACCTACGTCTCAGTCTACGGCCAAAGAAATTCAAACACAGAATACAGAAGAAGCGGTAAGTGTAAATACTAAAGCTACCACCAAAACATCCACCCCTACTACCAGTACAGAAAAAAAACCTTCAAAACCTGTAATCAATCAGAATGCGCTTTATAAAGGAAAAAAGAGCACAGGAACAGGCGGAGGAGATGGCACAGGTACCACTCCGGGCAATCAGGGTGATAAAGATGGTGATCCCCTGGCCTCCAATTATGGTGAGGGTGGTTCAGGATTTGGGGATACCCCTATTCCGATAAGAAGCTTTGTAAACTTCGTACCCCCACAAGATAATGGTCAGAAAACCGGTAAAATTGCGATACGTCTTAAGTTTAATAAGAACGGAACTATCATTGATGCCATTCCAGGCGTTAAGGGCACCACTCTTAATGACCGGGAACTTTGGCGGAAATGTAAAGAAGCCATTATGGCTGCCCGCTTAAACGCGTCTGATTTAGGTGCAGATGTTCAAATGGGTGTCGTTACCATTAACTTTAAAGTTAAATAGTCCGGAAACCTATATCTTTGTGTTTTAGTTTTCTGGAATGACCTACAAACAAACTCTTGAATACTTATATGCTAAACTTCCCATGTTTACCCGTGTGGGTGCGTCAGCATTCAAAAATGACCTGCACAATATAGTCGCCATGTGCGACCGGTTGAACAATCCACAAAATAAATTTAAAACAATACATATTGGCGGGACAAATGGTAAAGGATCAACCTCTCATATGCTTGCCTCCGTTTTACAGAAAGCCGGATACAAAACAGGGCTGTATACTTCTCCTCATTTAAAGGATTTTAGAGAACGTATCCGGATAAATGGGAAAATGATTCCCAGAAGATTTGTAACTGACTTTGTGCAACAGCAGAAATCGCTCATTGAAGAGCTGAGCCCTTCTTTTTTTGAGGTGACCGTAGCCATGGCCTTCTCCTACTTTGCTTTGGAAAAAGTAGCTATAGCCGTAGTGGAAGTCGGACTGGGGGGCAGACTGGATTCTACTAATATTATTATGCCGGAGCTATCTGTAATTACCAATATCAGTCTAGATCACACCAATATTCTCGGTGATACCCTGGCAGCAATAGCTGCTGAAAAAGCCGGAATAATTAAGCTTAATATTCCAATAATTATTGGGGAGAAAGACCCGGAGACCCAAGAGGTATTTATAGAAAAAGCAAGGGAAACAAACAGTGAGCTCATTTTTGCCGATCAGCAATTACATATCACCGGGTTTGAAAGAAAGAATAAGTACTTAACTGTCTCTATTGCCAATCATGACCAGCCGGTCTTTAAAGACCTGCAGCTCGACCTTACTGGTTCCTACCAGCTTAAAAACATTAAAACCACTGTATGCTCTTTGCTAAAGCTTATTGAACTTGGCTATAAAATAAATGACAAGGCTATTTATTCGGCGCTTAGAAACGTGAAATCGCTTACCGGGCTACAGGGCAGGTGGCAGACACTACACATTAACCCTTTAATAATTTGTGATACAGGCCACAATATAGCTGGCATGGCAGAGGTAATGCAGAATATAAAGGACACACCATATAAAGATCTGCACATAGTAATCGGCATGGTAAAAGACAAAGACATCAGTGGAGTATTGAAACTGCTTCCTGCAGATGCTAAATACTATTTCTGTCAGCCAAATCTCGAAAGGGCACTTCCGGTAGAAGAACTGGCACATCAGGCAGGGGAACACGGGCTTAAAGGAGCAGTTTTTCCGACGGTCCAACTGGCCTGTAATGCTGCCAAAAATGCTGCAAATAACGATGATATGATCTTCATCGGAGGAAGCACCTTTGTCGTAGCAGAAGTATTATAATCTTTACACTCTGCACTTCGTTTACTTATATTTGAACAAGTACCTTTAACTATCAAAACACACATAACACATAAATTAATGAGAAGATTTTACTTTTTATTTACCATCCTTGCTTTGCTATGCACCCTATCAATGGCACAGGAAAAGAAGACGAAACCCAAACTGATCAGTACTTTTCCAGCCAATGTAAACAGACCAAAATTAATAGTTGGCCTTGTTGTGGATCAAATGAGATGGGATTACTTATATCGATATTACAGCAGGTATTCTAATGGAGGATTTAAGCGCCTGATAAATGAAGGCTTCTCAGCAGAAAATACATTTATTCCCTATACCCCAACCTATACCGCCTGTGGACATGCCAGTATTTATACCGGTTCTGTACCTGCCATTAATGGTATTATTGGGAATGACTGGTATGATCCGCAGTCTAAAAGAGGAGTGTATTGTGCAGAAGATACCAGTGTGACCACCGTAGGCAGCAATACAAAAGCTGGCTTGATGTCTCCAAAAAATATGCTTACAACAACGATTACCGATGAATTGCGACTGGCTACAAACTTCAAAAGTAAGGTCATTGGAATTTCTTTAAAAGACCGTGGATCTATCCTCCCGGCTGGTCATTCTGCGAATGCTGCCTATTGGTATGACGGACAGACAGGTGATTGGATAACCAGTTCCTACTATATGAAAAAGCTTCCGGCATGGCTCGAAGATTATAACAAAATTAAACTGGCAAATAAGTTTTTCGACAAAAACTGGAATACCCTGTATCCAATAGAAACATATACTCAAAGTACTGCCGACAATGTACGTTATGAAGGAAAAGCAAGAGGCGAAGAAACCCCTACTTTTCCGCACCCGTTAAAACTTTATGCAGGGAAAAATTATGAGATGATAAAAAGTACCCCGTATGGAAACACCATTACTTTAGATTTTGCCAAACTGGCCATACTTTCAGAAGATTTGGGACAGGGCAGCGCTACAGATTTTCTTGCTGTTAGCTGTTCTGCAACAGACTATGTAGGACATCAGTACGGCCCCAATTCTATTGAGATTGAAGACACTTACCTTAGATTAGATAAAGATCTGGAAGAATTTTTCAATTATCTAGACACCAAAGTTGGCAAGGGAAACTACCTGTTCTTCTTATCTGCAGACCATGGTGTAGCCCACGCACCTACCTTCATGGAGGACAATAAATTACCTGGTGGATTGTATAGTGATTCAAAAGTGATAAAGACCTTAAACACCCTTATTGAAGAAAAGTATAATGTAAAGAAAGCGATTGTTACCTCCAAAAACAGTCAGTTCTATTTTGACCATGATGCTGTCAAAGCAGCCAATGCCGACTTCACCGCGATAAAAAACCTGGCTATCGAAACTTTGAAAAAAGAAGACGAAGTCTTTGATGCAGTTGATTTAAATAACCTTGCCAATGAAACTATACCAGAGCAGATCAAAAAAGCAATAACTTATGGTTACAATGCCAAGCGAAGCGGAGATATATATTACTTACTAAAATCTAATTACTTTGACGGTGGTAAGACCGGAACTACACATGGATCATGGAATCCTTATGATGCTCATATCCCCTGTGTTTTCATGGGATGGAATGTAAAACCGGGAAAAACCAATAAAACGTATTACATGACCGATATTGCGGCCACATTGGCGGCTATGCTGCACATCCAGATGCCAAGCGGATGTGTAGGAGCACCCATAACAGAGCTAACACATCAATAAATTCCATATAATAAAAGGCCGCTTACAACAGAAGCGGCTTTTTATGTTTATACCCTTAGCCCGAGTTTTTGTTACCTTTGCATACCAATCATAAAATGCTATGGAGCAAATTGAAATCTATAAACCCAAACATAAAATTCGCTTTGTAACAGCTGCCGCACTATTTGACGGACACGATGCCACCATTAATATTATGCGTCGTATTCTACAGTCCTCAGGAGCAGAAGTAATCCATCTGGGCCACAACAGGTCAGTAGACGAAGTAGTGAATTGTGCCATTCAGGAAGATGTACAAGGCATAGCAATGACATCCTACCAGGGAGGCCATCTAGAATATTTCAAATACATGTACGATCTCTTACAGGAACGCGGCGCAGGCCATATTAAAATCTTTGCTGGGGGTGGTGGAGTCTTCCTTCCATCAGAAATAGCCGAGCTGCAGCGGTATGGGATCACAAGGATTTATTCACCCGATGATGGACGGAAAATGGGCTTGCAGGGTATGATCAACAACATGCTTGAACAAGCAGATTTCATCACTGCCACTTCTATAAACGGTACACTTAGAAACATTACCGAAAAGAACGTCAAGGCCATTGCCACGGCGATAACTGTGGCAGAAAATAATCCAGAAGAAGCACAGTCATTTGTAGATGAACTTAAGAAGTTAACTGCCAACCATACCATTCCCGTACTCGGAATTACAGGTACGGGTGGTTCTGGCAAATCTTCTCTGGTTGACGAACTTGTCAGAAGATTTCTGATGGAAGTAGCCGATAAAACCCTGGCGATTATATCCGTTGACCCTTCAAAGCGTAAAACAGGTGGTGCGCTGCTTGGTGACAGGATCAGGATGAATGCCATCAACAATCCAAGAGTTTATATGCGTTCACTCGCAACAAGGCAGGCTAATCTGGCTTTGTCTAAAAATGTTCAGGAAAGTATTGACATCTGTAAAGCTGCCGGCTATGACCTCATCATAGTAGAAACCTCAGGAATAGGCCAGTCCGATACTGAAATCACAGAACATTGCGATGTTTCTTTATATGTCATGACACCCGAATTTGGTGCTGCTACACAACTTGAAAAAATAGACATGCTCGATTTTGCTGATCTTGTAGCCATCAACAAGTTTGATAAACGTGGCGCATTGGATGCCTTACGTGATGTACGAAAACAATACAAGCGCAATCACAATCTTTTTGACGCCAAAGACGAAACTATCCCGGTTTTTGGCACCATGGCATCACAGTTTAATGATCCAGGCATGAACAACCTGTTTACTGCCCTTATGCGGACGATCAAAGACAAAGCAGGAATAGATTTCAAAGCAAAAATGGAACTGATCGGTGGAGAATCAGAAAAAATATACATTATTCCGCCCGAAAGAACACGATACCTCGCTGAAATAGCCGAGGCAAGTCAGTCCTATAATGATTGGGTAGACCAACAGAGCACTATCGCACGCAAGTTATATCAGTTAAAAGGCGTTATCGATCTAAATACAACAGATAAAAATGATCACAATATCCTGTCTCCTGAACTCTTTAATTCGTTAAAAGAAACCTATAATATCCTGGAGGAACAGCTTGACGGGGAATGTAAAAAGTTGCTTCGGCAATGGCCAGATACTAAAATTAAATACAAACAGGACTTCTTCAGTTATACAGTGAGGGATAAAGAAATTAAACAACCTCTTTATTACGAATCCCTGTCTAAATTAAAAATACCTAAAGTATCCTTACCAAGGTATGGAGACTGGGGAGATATTCTACGCTGGTTGCTTACAGAGAATGTACCAGGTGAATTTCCGTATGCCGCAGGTGTATTTCCATTGAAAAGGGATGGAGAAGACCCGACGCGCATGTTTGCAGGTGAAGGGGGGCCGGAAAGAACGAATAAAAGATTTCATTATGTGTCATTAGGGCAACCTGCGCACCGGCTGTCCACTGCCTTCGATTCTGTAACACTTTATGGTGAAGATCCTCATATCCGCCCGGATATATATGGCAAAATAGGAAATTCAGGTGTAAGCATCGCGACACTAGACGATGCCAAAAAGCTTTATTCAGGATTTGATTTATGTGCAGCCTCTACTTCGGTTTCCATGACCATTAATGGACCTGCCCCTATGCTGTTAGGCTTCTTTATGAATGCAGCTATAGATCAGCAATGTGAAAAATACATCATTGAACACGGTCTGGAAGAAGAGGTCATAGAAAAAATAAAAACCATTTACGAGGGCAAAGGGCAACAAATACCTTCTTATAGCGGATCATTGCCAGAAGGAAATAATGGATTGGGCCTGATGCTGCTAGGAGTAACAGGTGATGAAGTTTTGCCGGCAGACATATATAGTAAACTAAAAGCTTACGCCATAAGTACGGTTCGTGGAACCGTACAGGCAGATATTCTAAAAGAAGACCAGGCCCAGAATACCTGCATTTTCTCAACAGAATTTGCTTTAAGGATGATGGGTGATATCCAAAACTATTTTATTACCGAAAAAGTAAGGAACTTCTATTCTGTTTCAATTTCCGGTTACCACATTGCTGAAGCTGGAGCAAATCCCATTTCACAGCTGGCATTTACCTTAAGTAATGGCTTCACTTTTGTGGAATACTATTTAAGCAGAGGGATGAACATTAACGACTTTGCACCAAACCTTTCCTTCTTTTTCTCCAATGGCATCGATCCCGAATATTCAGTAATAGGCCGGGTAGCCAGAAGAATCTGGGCGAAAGCGATCAGGAATAAGTACAAAGGAAATGACAGGTCGCAAAAGCTAAAATATCATATCCAGACATCAGGACGTTCTTTACATGCACAGGAAATCGATTTTAATGATATCAGAACGACCTTGCAAGCACTTTATGCAATTTACGACAATTGTAATTCACTTCATACAAATGCGTATGATGAAGCAATCACCACTCCTACAGAAGAATCGGTTCGTCGAGCAATGGCGATACAGCTTATCATCAACAGGGAACTAGGTCTAGCTAAAAATGAAAATCCCTTACAAGGTGCATTTATAATAGACGACCTGACAGACCTGGTAGAAGAAGCTGTATTGCTGGAATTTAAACGTATCAATGATCGTGGCGGCGTATTGGGAGCTATGGAAACGATGTATCAACGTGGAAAGATCCAGGAAGAAAGCTTATACTACGAGACCTTAAAGCATACCGGTGAATACCCTATAGTTGGTGTAAATACATTTCTCAATAAAAATGGATCACCTACTATTGTACCAGGTGAAGTAATTAGAGCTACGGAAGAGGAGAAAGAGTATCAAATTATTACATTAAAAGCATTTCAAAATAGGAATCTTACGCAAACTACGGAGACTTTAATGCGATTACAAAAAGTTGCCATCCAAGGAGGCAACATCTTTGAAGAACTAATGAATGTGTGTAAAGTCTGCTCATTAGGCCAAATATCTAAGGCCCTGTATGAGGTCGGCGGACAATACCGACGAAATATGTAAGAGCTATAAACTAAAAGGTCCGGACTTATGAAGAACCCGGACCTCTTTTATTGTATCATACATGACTTAACTAAGCATGTATCCAGCTAAATTTATATTCCATTGTTGGATTACTCATACGTTCTGCCACCCTTAACAAGCGATTTGGCAAAGCCATAATATAATCACGTGCCTTCTCACCTGCTTCATTCAGATCACGCATTCCTTCCAGTTTCCATTCTTCAGTCAATTGCTGCATAATTTCTACATAGTCAATAGCAGTATATACTCCAAGCCTTTGAGCCGCATCTGTAAAATGGCCAAATGTTTGTCCGATTTTCAATCCCATTTCACGTAGGAAATGCGCAGGCATTACGATCTTCCTTCTCATCATATCCTCAAATGCTATCATGGCTTCATTAGGATCTACTTCAAAAATCTTGCTCATGAAATCCTTGTATGCCTTAGCATGACGAGCCTCATCAGAAGCAATTACACCACACATCTTGGACAATAAAGCATCTCCATCCTTTTTAGCTAATGACGCTACCCTTCTATGGGAAATATTAGTTGCAAGTTCCTGAAAACTGGTATAAATAAAATTTCTGTATGGATCATGACCTGTACCAATATCAAAACCATCAGCGATCAGATATTGGGTAGATATTTCCATCTGACGCATATCTACGCGACCAGACAAATAAAGATACCTATTCAGTAAATCACCGTGTCTATTCTCCTCTGCAGTCCAATGACGCACCCACTTCATCCATCCACCTTCTTCATTCCTTGTTATTCCGTCTACCATTGAAAGCCATGACTCATATGTAGGCAATGCTTCTTCAGTAATTGTATCACCTATTAATACGGCTACCAGGTCATATGAAAGATCCTTGGCATTTTCACGTAGCAACTTTATATCCTGATAAAAAGTCTCACTTGTAGAATCAGGCAAAAAATCCGATGGCTGCCAGTTGGTATCTATTGGCTTCAAGTAAGTACTCATCATATCGAGCATATAATCCTCAATGTGCAGCATTACTTCCCTTCTTCTTTCTGCGAAAAAACTCATTCGTATGTATTTTTAATTTGTATCAAAGATACCAAAATAATTGCATAAAGATTAGTAATCCCCGTCACTTTATTAAGGTTAGTTGTTATTTTATACTTTGCAGTACATCAATAACAAGTTTTAATTTGTTTTATATACCATTTGAACTATTTATGTTCCTTGATTGGGTACGCAACCGAAACAAATAGCTTAAAACAGGATTACTTTTTGGTTTTTTTATATACAAGAAAAGCCTGTAGTATTTCTACTACAGGCTTTCTTTAAGATTTGGCACCGACCTACTCTCCCACGTGTTACCGCAGTACCATCGGCTCTGGTGGGCTTAACTTCTCTGTTCGGAATGGGAAGAGGTGGACACCACCGATATAGGCACCTAAATATTTTTAATGTTATTTAGCTTTTATATCTATACACCGCTTACGCGCTGTATGAGTTGCAACAATAACAATGACATATTATTGAAAGAAGTTAAGTTAGGAAGAACAAACAACAGTTCTATGCTCTTGAAAGCT
>NZ_SJSL01000007.1 GCF_004331695.1 Pedobacter psychroterrae
CGGTAGAAGGCATCTGCCAAACATTTTTGAAGCAAAAATATTAAAATTAAGAGTAGTAATTAACAAGAACTCAGAAACAAAAAAAAAGAACATATGGCAATTTTAAAAGGCGGAATCCTTGGTGGATTTACAGGAAAAATCGGGGATGTAATCGGTTACATCCGATTTGGGAAATCTTACATTAAGATGAAATCCAAAAAGAAAAAAAAGAAGGCTTCGGACAAGCAGGTCGAGGCAAGAAAGAGAATGTCGGTAGCAGTCAAATTTATCAACACGGCAAAAACGTTTGTGGCGATAGGGTTTGCCCAATCTGGCGCCAGGAAAAGGCGAACAGCCTATGCGGATGCAGTTTCCCACCAGATACTCTATGGGCTGAAGGGCGAATATCCGGCGGTGAGTATCGACTTTGAAAAGGTAATGCTTGCCAAAGGCAACATGCCCGGAGTGCAGCAAGCTGAAATTGTGCCCATGGCAAATGGCGTTACATTTAATTGGGAGCCAGAACTCATGGCAAGCATTTATCACATTCAGTCAAGGGCGATGTTGTTTGTGTATTGCGAAGATCTCGGCAAGTCGTTTTACAACTTAAATGCCGCGAGAATTATGGACAAGACGGATTTTATGGAATTGCCTTTGAATTTTAAAGGACATAAACTTCAGGCCTACATTGCTTTTGCCAGCGACGATAGAAAAAAGATCAGTGACAGCAGGTATATTGGCTACGTTGATTATTAATGTAAGGCAACGTTTAATTTATTGTTACATTAATTTTTCAAATACCTGTAGCAAACTGATGGATAATAGCGTCTGTGTTAATATAATTTAATATATTCGCTATATGAAACGCATCTCTACTTTTGTCCTGTTGGGTCTGGTCACGATCTTCGCTTCCTGCGTAGAAAATTCCCGTTGGGCCGACCCTGTCTCTGTCTATAAGCCTGTGATGATGGATCGCGCCTCCTTAGAAAAATCTATAGTGTGGCACTCCCCTGTGGATATTAAATCTCCTGCAAAGATCTATTATAAAGACAATTACATTCTGATCAGCGAACATTTTAAAGGTGTGCACATCGTGGACAATGCTGACCCTAAAAACCCGGTCATCAAAGGTTACATTAGCGTTCCAGGCTGCGTAGACATGTCAATGAAGGAAAATATCCTGTATGTAGACAATGCTGTAGACCTGGTGGCCATAGACATGAGCAAGATTGGCATTGGCCAGATCGAGGTAAAAAAACGGATCAAGGAAGCTTTCCCTGAACTGGTACCTCCGGATGGGTTTTCATTACCGCATAGGTATACAAAGGGAGTTCGTCCGCAAAATTCTGTGATTGTAAACTGGGTAAAAAAATAAGTTATGAAATCTCTGATTAAATATACTGCTGTAGCTGCCCTGCTTGCGCTGGCTGCTGCTTGCTCTAAAGGCGGCTCTGGTGTACAGAGTGATCCTTTTACCGGATCTGGTACGGGAATGGGCGGTTCGATGGCCCGCTTTACCATCACGAATGATCATCTTTATACTGTGTCCGATACTAAGATGTCTGTTTTTGATATCAGTACAGCCAGCAATCCGGTTCATAAAAACACACTGGATATAGGCTGGGGCGTGGAGACCATCTTTCCACTAAACGATAAGTTGTTTATCGGCACGCAAACAGGCATGAAGATCATGGATGTAAGCAACCCGATTGATCCTTTTAAGCTTTCTGAATACCAGCACATCAGGAGCTGCGATCCGGTAGTGGCCAATGAGCATTATGCATACGTGACTTTGCGGACCGACAACATGTGTACCCGTGGCACCAATGAACTGCAGATCATTGACATTGCTGATGTAACTAAGCCGGTAATGGTAAAAAGCTATCCCATGGGCAAACCGCAAGGCCTTTCTTTGGACGGCAACAATCTGTTTGTATGCGACAACAGCGTCGTGAAATGGTATAATGTTACCGACCCTAAAGTACTGGTTACCAAAAGTGTGACGACGGTAGAGGGTACAGACCTGATCGCCCGTGACGGAATTTTGATGGTGATAGGCCCTGGGGGCTTATCGCAATACAGTTATGATACCGGAGAACTCAAATTACTTAGCAGAATCCCTACCACTTTATGATCAATTATAAAAGAAACTGCTTAGCAGTGCTGGCATTATTATGCCTGGAAATATCTGTAAACATTGGGAACGCTTCTGCCCAGGAAAATGTAATAGTTGACACCACATATTTGGATAAAGCTGCAAACAAAAGGTCTGTCAGTGTATCGCTGCAGCCCTTATTTATGCTCATCAGCGCTGGCAAAATCGATATTGAACTGCAGCCGGCTGGAAAGAGGCACGCATATATATTGACAGCTGAGGTGTATGGTGGCCGTGTACAAGACAGGAGCAATGGATTTGATACCCGCAGTAACGGAGATTGGGATAAAGTGAACGGCGCCGGCGTGGGAATATCGCAGAAGTTTAAATTTAAAAATGAGCGTTCCAGTCCGTATGTAGCTTATGGACTTACCTACCGCTATCAGGAAATCAGTTTTGAAACCGAAGGATTTTATCCTTACGAGCAGGACGGCCTGACCTATTATGATTACGGATCGCTGGAGAAAAACCTGGTGATTAGCAGCGGATTGGCCACTACAGTGTTTGGCTATCAGAAAATAGCAGATGATTTTGTCTATGATTTTTATTTTGGCTTCGGATATAAAGCTCAATTGAAGGAAACGGACTTTATGGGCCTCAGAGAATATGACGATAACATAATGAATTATGCTTATAAAGGTTTTGGTATGGTAGCAGGATTTAAAATAGGTTTTCAGTTTAGGTAAGGAATGATATAAGCATAATATTATTATATTTAGCTTATGAAATCACTATTAACGCTCCTTATTGCTGCATGTGCAACAACTGCACTCTCACAGCAAATCAACGTTCCTAAAAACAAGGAATTTGAGATCAAAAGTACCAATAAAAATGCGGGCCCTTATATAACCGATGAAGAGTATGTATATGCTTTTAAATCGCTGGGTAAGAACGCAGAAGGCAACAGCCTGTTTGAGTGCAAAATAGTAAAGGTACTCATCAAGGATAAAAATTCGCCCGGCGGTGTATTGCTGAATACTGATTCGGTGAGAAAAACAAACTTCTATTCGACTGCAGTTTTATTGCCCCTGGCCATGCTGAACCAACCCTTTACGGTGACTGTAAGCCCTAAGGGCAGGATACTTGGCATCTCTGACAGAGCTGAATACCTAAAAAAAAGACTGGGAGAATGGAAGATCGAACAACAATACATAGATCAGACGCTGAGCAATGCTGATGGAGATTTTGCATCCCGGTTACAAAGCCTGTTCCTGGAGCTTCCGGACCAAAAAATTGCACTGTCATCTGAATGGAAATCGAAAAATGCAGATGTCCCTTTTAAAGTGACGGGCAGTCAGGGTGGAAATATGGTTATTAATTCAAACGTGAAGCAGGAAGACGGCACTGTGCTGAATAGTAAATATGTGATCAATACGAAGACGGGAATAGTGGAAAGCGCAATGAGCACATCCAAAGGACCACAAATAAACTATACCGGTACCCAAAAGCTCGGCAACCGGATATTGAGATCGCAGACTGATTCATCATGGGTAAACATGGCTGTCAAGATGAGCTATTGGAGCGAGTCTCTGAAAAAAGGCACGGTGTATGACTCTGTAAAGGTCAACCAATTACTGAATAACAAAAATAATGAGCGCTTTGCCAATGACCCGTATTTCCTGCTCAACAGGCTGAATGCGACACAGGGCCTAGATGGTCCAAATTCGCATTTGTTATATTACAAACTCCTGGTAGACATTCCAAATGAAGTAATCAAGAACAACCCTAGCCACTTGCATAATAAACTGGGCGAGGCATTAAGTCAGCGTGGAGCGGCCGAAGCATACGAAGTGAGTAAATACGCGCTGAAAACCAGCTCTTTTGATGACTGGATACAGCATTCTTTCGCACAGGGATTTTTGGTATATGACCATAACAACGCAGATGAAACTGCAAGACGTAAAAAACACTATGAATTAGCAGCGCTATTTCACAAAACTAAAGACCCATTGTACCAATTGAAAACGAACGCTTTGTACTTATGGGCTACTGCAAAAAATGAAAAGGAAAATGTACCCTTGCTGGTGTCGACTGCTAGTGCTTTTGAAAAAATGAGCGATGAGGAAATGAAAACAGGCAATGGCAGCAGGTATTCGTTAATGGTATACAAAATGCTTTTGGATGCTAAGAAACCAGTTGAGGCCGATAGTTTGTTGAATAAGACCATTGCCAAGTTGGAAAAATATGCTGCGGATACTTTAAATGTAAACCGCTTTGCTGAACAGAACATGCTGGCGGGGGCCTATTATTTTAAATATCAGCAGGCAGAAGCGGCGGCTAACCCGGATGCGATGACCTACTTATCAAAAGCAGCCCAATATTCCCCGAAAACGCCAAAAGAAAAAGCCCATTCAAGTTTTTACGACCGTGTATTCATTAAAAACAAGGAAACCTACAGACAGGAGTTTATCGACAAACTGATGAGCAATGGTAATGAGGAGCTGGCACTAAAGGTGTTTGAAGAACACATCAATGCAGAGCCGGACAACGTTGAGGAAATGCATGCATTGTATACCAAGCGGTTTCCTGATAAGGATTTTAACAAGTTTTTCGTTAACAACATCATGGGCGGCTGGAAGCCTGCTCCCGCCTTTGAATTAACGACGATAGACGGCAAAAAGCATTTACTGGAAAATTTTAAAGATAAGTGGCTGGTGCTTGATTTCTGGGGAACCTGGTGTGGACCATGCAGAGCGGAAATGCCTACTGTAAATAAATTCAGCGAGGAAGTAGCAGCCGGCAAGCATGAAGGGGTTGAGTTTTTGAGCATTGCCTGTCGCGACAGCGAAAAAAGTGTGAAGGCCTATATGGAAGCCAATAAATTTTCTATGCCGGTAGCAATTTCTAAAGGCGATGTAGAAAAGAATTTTAAAATCAGGGGCTTTCCTTCTAAAATACTCATTGCTCCTGATGGAAGGATGATGAACGTAGAATTCGGAAAAAACTGGCAAAAAGTTTTGCAGCAGTACAGCAAATTGTATGCTAACAGTCGCTAAATCATCATCTTACAGCTAAGCAGGAAAATAGCTTTTTTTGCTTTATATTTGCGCCAAATGCAAGCCGTTCTATCGCTGTTCCTTTATTGGGAGAGAGGAAAGTCCGGGCAACACAGGGCGTCCCGCTTCCTAACGGGAAGAGGTTTGGGAATGAACACCCGAATTATGGAAAGTGCCACAGAAAATACACCGCCGATGGGACTTGGCTGATACCGAAAGGTTGAGCTGCTGACACAGGTAAGGTTGAAAACGTGAGGTAAGGGCTCACGATTTTTGTCAGCGATGGCAGAACTGGTAAACCCCGGGAGTTGAAAGACCAAATAGGCTAACGCATGTAGGGCTGCCCGTCCGATGTTAGTGGGTAGGTCGTTAGAGATAAATGGCAACATTTATACTGGATTAATGATAGAAGACCTGAGCAATCAGGTTACAGAACCCGGCTTACAGGCTTGCATTTTATTTTTTTAAATGGGTATTACTCGTTGAGTATAATGATTTTAAATAGCTTCAGGCGGAGCTTAAAAAGAGTTATATTCTGATAAAAGTAATATATTAGTGACATAAATTAAAACGTTGCAGCATATATGGCAAAATTGTTAATTATTGATGATGAGAGGGCGATAAGAAGCACTTTACGGGAGATCCTGGAATACGAGAATTACGAAGTAGAAGATGTTGACAATGGAATTGACGGGCTTGACCTGATCAGGAAAAAGAAATACGATCTGGTGCTATGTGACATCAAGATGAATAAAATGGACGGTATGGAAGTGCTGGAACAGGCTCAGGCTTTTAGCCCCGACCTTCCTTTTATCATGATATCTGGTCACGGAACGGTAGAAACGGCAATCGAGGCGAGTAAAAAAGGGGCTTTTGATTTTATATCTAAACCGCCAGACCTGAACAGGTTGCTGATCACTGTAAGGAATGCGCTGGACAGAGGTAACCTGGTTACCGAGACCAAGGTACTGAAAAGAAGGGTTAGCAAGACCAGGGATATTCTGGGCAGTTCTGAAAATATCAACAGGATTAAAGAAACGATAGAACGCGTGGCCCCTACTGAGGCGCGTGTGCTGATCACTGGTGCAAATGGTAGTGGTAAGGAATTGGTAGCCCGCTGGCTGCACGAAAAATCTAACCGTGCTGATAATCCGCTGATTGAGGTCAACTGTGCGGCTATTCCGTCTGAACTTATTGAAAGTGAATTGTTTGGACATGAGAAGGGTTCATTTACCTCTGCGGTAAAACAGCGGATCGGTAAGTTTGAACTGGCAAATGGCGGTACTTTGTTTTTGGACGAGATCGGTGACATGAGCCTTTCTGCACAGGCAAAAGTTTTGCGTGCGCTGCAGGAGCATAAGATCACCCGGGTGGGTGGCGAAAAAGAACAGGAAGTAAATGTGCGTGTACTTGCTGCAACTAATAAGGACTTACTTAAAGAAATTGACGACGGTAATTTCCGTATGGATTTGTACCACCGTCTGAATGTGATCAATATCCATGTTCCTCATTTGAGAGAGCGTGTGGAGGATATTCCTGAGATTGCACAGAGCTTTTTGGAGGATATCTGCAAGGATTATGGAATGCCTGTGAAGAAGATTAGCGATGGCGCTTTGGTAGCATTGCAACGATTGCCATGGACAGGTAATGTGCGTGAACTGCACAATATGATAGAACGTCTGATCATTTTAAGTGATAAGATGATTACGGAGCATGATGTAGTGGCTTTTGCTAATCCGAGTGGTGGTACCAATATTGGTGCTGCTACGCATACGAATGGGGCCGTTGCAAATGTACCTTCATCTGTGGCGGTGAATTATGATAAGTTTACTAATTTCCAGGATTATAAAGACCATGCTGAAAGGGAATTTATTAAATTCAAGCTGGAGAAAAATAACTGGAACGTATCTAAAACTGCAGATGATATTGATATTCAACGCAGTCATTTATATAGTAAGATTGAGAAATTTGGCTTGAAAAGAACGGCTGAGTAAAGCTAGCAGGAAATGTTGGTCGGCCATAAGCCGCACTAGGCCTTTAATAAGCATAAAAAAAGCTCCTCGATGTTCGAGGAGCTTTTTTTATGTGTTATAGTTTTAGTACTTGTAAACCACAAATTCAGCAAGGAACGTAAGGTCCTGCTTGCCTTCAAGCATCGTGATCCTGATGTTCTTTAAGAACTGCCGCTCGATCGGGTATTCCTGGTGGCTTAACAAACCGGGATTAAACTCCAGGTTTTCTCCCAATGAATGCCAGGTTGTACCATCCAACGAACCTTCAAGCTTGAATTTAGTAAATCCATTTGCATTATTTTGCCTCGGTGCCATGGCGATCTTGGTTACATAGATCGGTGCAAGCATGTCAAAACTCAGCCAGTGCGGGTAATTGCTGCGCGGAGCCGAATAACGGGCATGCCAGATAGTAGCCAGGTTGCCGTCCAATACTGCCGATGCCAATCCGGTGTTCTCTCCTGTAGGCTGCTCTGATGAAGCTGAAGCTACCCATCCTGCAGTAGGGGCGGGCATCTCTTCCAGTTTTGGTGCGACGATAAAGATCGTTTTGGCAGTAGGATTGAGTGCATAGCCTGATGCATCAGTAATGGTCAGCGGCAACAAATAGCTTTTTTGAGAATCGAACTTTGTAGAATAATATTTGATCGAAATGAGATCAGAAGTCATCCCTCCTTTCGGGATTACCACATCCATTTTATTTATTTCATAGGAATCTGTAGGGAACAGCTCATAAGGAGCCAGCGCAGAATTAACCCTGATTACATTTAAACTATCAAGTGCCTTTTGATCTATTGCCAGTTTGATGTTGATATTGCTGGCCGGGTAACCCAGAGCACCTATAGAAGCGCCAAAAGTAAATGTACGTGCCGTATCAGCATATGGGAAGATGGTTAAATTCTGCAGGCCTCTATTGGCTTTTGCGATAAAGATCTTTGCACCTTCTTTGGAATCGCTCTCCTCCTCATAAGAAGTATTCTTTTCGCAGGCACTGAAGCCTAACAATGCGAAAAGAAGTAACAGGTTATATTTTGTGATTTTCATCTTTATGAAATTTGGTTTCATATACTTATTTATAAATGATTAATACCCCGGAAACTGAACCATTGCTTTATTTCTATCTGCTTCGTTCTGACCATAAGGCATAAAGTAATAACGTCTTTGCCATGGCGCCCTGTTGATGGCCGCAATTCTTTTATGATAGGCAGGATCAGAAAGCGAAGTGCCCGCATCCATGTTCATTCCATAAAATGCACCACCTTGATTAGAGCCCGGTTTATCAGCGATCTTCCAGCGGCGTACATCGAAATAACGGTTACCCATCTCAAAGCAAAGTTCTATACGTCTTTCAAGGCGTATTTCTTTACGAAGTTCTTCTTGTGAACCTAAAGTCAGGGATGGAAGCCCTCCCCTGTTGCGCACTGCATTCAGATACTTTAATATATCTGAATTGCCGGGTTCTGCTTCATTTAAAGCTTCAGCATAATTCAGGTACAGCTCCGCAAGCCGGATCAGCATAGCCGGACGGGATACGTTTACCGCAGGACTAGCGCTATAGGTAGGATGCAGGTTTTTGCGCACTACATATCCTGTTTTAGGCCAGTCGCGCGGCGCTCCTGATTTACCTGAAGTACCAGTATTGAAAAACTCAACCCTGGCATTGTTGGCGCCGGTTTTCGCGACAGATGGACTCACAGAGCCA
The DNA here is from genome assembly GCF_004331695.1 of Pedobacter psychroterrae. Lineage (GTDB taxonomy): Bacteria > Bacteroidota > Bacteroidia > Sphingobacteriales > Sphingobacteriaceae > Pedobacter > Pedobacter psychroterrae. Next base: position 8,842 of record NZ_SJSL01000007.1, read on the forward strand.
TTGAAGGTGATGTCTACATAAAAGCGGGCTTCCCTACCAGTATACATCGTGTTAGTCCCAGCTACATAGTATACGGTAGCGGGTTTGTTGTAGGTGTTTTCATTGTAACCTGGGTGACCAGTTATTGGCAGGCCATCAGCCATTCTGAAATCGTCTACCAGGCTTTGAACCACTCCTATTCCATTGTAAGCAGTACCCTGTGTAGAACGCGGGGCCACACTTATTTCCCATCCGCTGGTTCCGCTTGCGGTTCTCATCCATATACCTTCGGTTTTCCAGCCGTCCCAATACAGGTTGCGGGTGGATAAGAAAGCCGCACGGAAAGGATCCGCATCGTTAAATTTGTACAATGCTTTGTTTTGTGACTCTGCCAGATCAATTGCTGCTTTGGATGCATCAGCCGCTTTTTTCCAGCGAGTGGCATCATAAGCAGGATTGATTAGTACTTTGCCATCAAGGTTCTTAAAATCAGAGAATTCTGCATTTCCATTGTACAATGGACTGGCATGGTATAATAAAATCTGGGATTCTACCGCGGTAGCTATGATCTTATTGATACGTCCTGTCTGTGCAATATCAAGATCAGCACTGCCTACAGCAAAATTGTTGAGTGGCAGGTCTTCCTTCGCAATTGCAATTTCTCCAAGCACGAAGGCAACGCTTTCGTCCCATGAGCTTCTAGGGATCTGGAAGTCATCTTCAGGAGCCATTGATTTTAACGGCATGATCACAACCGGCCCTACTTCTTTCATCATGAGCCAATAGTAATAGGCCCTTAAGAACCGGGCTTCTCCTTTATATTGTTTGATCAGTTCTGTACCATTTACCAGCGTCAGGATTTCCTGGTTTCCTTCTATTCTTTCCAAAAAGATAGTGGCTGCACGGATGCGCTCATAATATGCGGCAAATCTGGAAGGCGTAGTGCTTGGCGACATCGCACCACTCGTTAGCGCGGGTGTATTCCAGTTTGATGCATCAGCCTCGTCAGTTGTAATCATGTAAATATTTCCAAAATTACCCAGGTTCCATGGATCTGGTACAAGCGAGTACAACCCGGCCAGCCAGTTTTCAGTCTGCCCTCTGTTGGCAAAAATGTCTTCTACTTTGGTAAGGTTATCTGGAACGGTATCAAAAAAACCCTTTTTACATCCCGGGAACATTAGCACTGCCAGGCAACATGCAATTGCCAATATGTTATGATATATTTTGTTTGTCTTCATGGTTTATGTTATTGAAAGTTAGCGCGTAAACCCATATTGTAGGTAGTGATATTTGGATAAGAAGCCCCACGGCCATCTCCAAGTTCCGGATCCCACAGTTTCCATTTAGAAAAGGTCAGCAGGTTGGTACCGTTGGCAAAGATCCTGAGGCGTTTAATGGCTACTTTGGACAGGAACTTATTATCAAAGTTGTAACCTACTTCAGCACTCTTTAAGCGGATATAATCTGCACGCTGCACCCACCAGGTACTGGAATAGTAGTTGGTGGTGATGTCCTGATTGGTAGAAAGACGTGGATAGAACGGTCTTGGATTTGGATTGTCAGGTGTCCAGCGATCGTTGATAGAGGTATACATGTTGCCATAAGAAGGTCCCTGAGAGAATGGTGTAGTACCAAAGCCACCCTGGTAACTGAAATCTACCAGGCCAGCTCCCTGAAAGAACAAGCTGATATCAAATTTCTTATATCCACCTCCAAAATTCAGACCGTATATAATACGCGGAACAGCGCCATAACCTATGCCTGTCTGGTCATCTGAATTGATCAACCCATCACCGTTCAAATCTTTATAACGAATATCGCCGGGGCGCACATCGCCAGATTGAATGGCTGCATTGTCTACTTCTTCCTGGCTCTGGAACAGACCTGTGGCAATATAACCAAAACGCTGACTGATCGGCTGACCTATCCGGTTCAGGTAATCATAACGCCATGGTGGCAAACCATCAAATACTGCTAAGTTTTTGTTGTAGTTGAAAGTCCCCCTGAAGCTAAAGAAACTTGCATCATCAAAATTCTTAGTATAGTTCATGGTGGCATCAATACCTTTGTTATTGGTCTTACCAATATTGTTGTAAGGGATATTACCAACGGTAAAACCTGAATTGTAAGGGATTACATAGTTAGGCAAAAGAATCCCTTCACGGTTTTCTTTAAATAGCTCGAAGATAAACTGCAAGTCGTCTTTAAGGAAATTCAATTCTATACCCAGATTTTGTCTGTAAGAACTTTCCCATTTAACATCACCACCAATACGGCTTTCCCCATATCCGCTAAAGGATCTTGATGCGCTCGGGTCACCAAAGGAATAGTCATAACCTGTTCCGATAGTGGTCAGGTATAAAAACCTCAGGTCAGGGCTGTTATTTGATGCATTTCCAGATACACCATAGGTATAACGAAGCTTGAAATGGGAGATGATGTTTTTAACAGGTTCGAAGAAGGGTTCGTTTGACACAATCCAGCCTGCACCTATAGAGGGGAAAAATCCATAACGCTTGCTAGGAACAAAATTGTCCGATCCGGAATACGAAAAGTTTCCTTCCGCAAAATAACGGTCTTTGTAACCATATGTAGCCCGGCCTACATAATTTCGCTGGCGGTATGGAATGGCACCTTTGTAATTATTTACACGTGAGGTAGCATCACTGTAATCTGACTGGTTGAATAAAGCGAGGCCAGATACATCGTGGTTACCGAATTTTCTGGAATAATTAAGTGCCGCCTCATTGTAAAAGCGTCTGTCTCCAAACCTCGTGTATCCATAGCCAAGGTCATTGGTTCCCACTGTACTGATAGCGGTGATCAGGTTTCCTTCTGCATCCCTGCTATTGCCAAAATAAGTTTGTACAGTCCTGGTACGGTTCAGGTTGTTGTTTACGTTTACGTCAAAAGCAAATAATGCGGAGAAGTTCAGTCCCTGGGTGATCATACTCAGATCCTGTGCAACTTTCAGATTGGATCGTACGGTATTGTTATAGCTGGTTGTAACTCCAGACTGAGTAAGCGCCATAAGCGGGCTAGGAAGTGTGCCCGGCAACTGTGGCCATTGCCCGTTGGAATAACGGGTAGGGATGATATGCGGAGCCGAACTCGTAGCCAGTGCAAATAACTCATTTACCCCAAATCCGGGTTGGTTCACATTGGTGATAAAACCATTTACCCCAAGGTCAAGCTTAGTAGTTTTGGTGATGTTTACCCCTACATTACTGGTGAAGTTAAACCTGTCCATTTTTAGTGTAGAGTTGTATGACTGAACCTCATCACGTTTGAACATTCCTACCTCACCATAATATCCTGTAGATATATAATAGGTAGCATCGTCTGAACCACCACGTACGTTTAATGTAGCACGGTTGTTATTGCCGTATTTATTGAACAATTCGTCATACCAGTTTACGTTTGGATAAATGTCAGTATCCTCACCAGAAACGTGCTTGGCAATGCGCTCTTCAGTATATAATGGTGTCCTGCCACGCATGGTAAGTCCTTCGTTGTACAAGGTCATGAAAGATGGGCCGTCCAGAAACTCGGGAATTTCGGTAAACTTGCTGGTACCCTGGTTGACCTCAGCATTAATTGCAGGTTTTCCTGATTTCCCTTGCTTGGTAACGATGATGATCACCCCGTTTGCACCTCTGGTACCATATACTGCTGTTGCCGATGCATCTTTTAGTACTGTGAAGCTTTCAATATCTTCAGGGTCTATGTTGTTGATAGATCTATCTGGCACTCCATCAACCACCAACAATGGCGTTTGCGGACTGGAAGAAAATGTAGCGATACCGCGAATAAATATATCTGCTCCATCTGCACCGGGAGCACCTCCCCTTTGATAAGCTACTACCCCTGCCAGACGGCCTGCTATTGCTGAAGTAAGGTCCCTTACCGGAAGCTTTAATTCTTCAGGACGCAAAGTTACCTGTGCGCCTACCAGACTGGCCTTCTTTTGCCGGCCGTAACCTACTACAGCTACCTCCTCCAGACTTCCGGCCTCAGGTTCCATCACTACATTGATGTCTACCTTATTGCGTACCGGAGCTAGCTGCTTCTTATAACCTATATAGGTGAATTCCAGGGTATCGGTAGGTTCTACCTCAATGGTAAATTTACCATTGCCATCGGTAGTGGCACCGCCCTGTTTGCCTGTGACCCTGACATTTACACCGGGTATCGGACTTGCCAGTTCGTCTTTTACTGTACCCGACACTTTCATCTGTCGCTGTACAGATTGCTGGGCCAATGTGGTTCTCGGCTTTTCGCGTTCTTTTACAACGATTGACTTTCCGGTTACGGAATAAGTTAGCGGCCTGTTATCAAGCACTTTTGAAAGTGCCACTTCCAATGATACTTCCTTAAAATTGGCCGTAACAGGCTTTACTTTCTCAATATCAGTGGATATAATAATGATGTTATATCCTGTCTGCTTTCTTATTGACTTCAATACATTATCCAGCGGCTCATTGGTTACGTTTAGCGTAACTTTACTCTGAGCCAGGCTGCCTGCATTTACCTGCAATAACGCTGATATTATTAACACAACTGTCAATTTCATAATTAATACAATTTTCTTGTTCATACAGAAAGGACTATATGAACCAGAGAAATAAATTTTCATACATTTGGATTGGTTTGGTTAAGATTGCTTATCGCATGTATGCGATAGGTAATCAGATTCAGTTAATTGTTTTGTTTTCAGACTAATGTTTAAAAGGATTATCCAAACTTCGCCAGGGATGCTACAACATTCCTGGTTTTTTTTTAAGTTAGTTATAGGTGGTTTGGAATCATCGCCAGGTAGAATTATTGCATAATGGTAATCCTCCTTCCTTCAGTTTTAAATTTGAACTTACCTGTTGCCTCCAGCAATTTCAATACTTCTGCCAGGTCGGTATTTTTATCAATAGTCCCCATTACTTTGGTTCTATTGCCCTCTGCACCTATGTAGGCTACCTCTACATCATACCAGCGTTCGAGCTTGCGCATGATCATATCCATATTGTCATTTTCAAAGATAAAATAACCGTTTTTCCAGGCTATGGCCTCTTCTGTATCTGCATTTTTTACATTAAATGCGCCCTTATGCAGCACCGACTGCTGTCCCGGTTTGAGAATTACATCGTCTATATCTGCGGTTCGGGATGACGGGTAGCTGAGAGACGATACTTTCACACTTCCCTCGATCAATGTTGTTTTAGTATCAGATTCATCTGAATAGGCATTTACGTTGAAATGTGTTCCTAAAACGGCTATTTCCTGATCATCCGTAATGATTTTGAATGGCTTTTTCTTGTCTTTAGCTACTTCAAAATACGCTTCACCAGTCAGCTCCACCTTTCTTTCAGCAGCAGAAAATCTGGCGGGATACTTGAGCACCGAAGCAGAGTTTAGCCAAACCTTTGTACCGTCGATCAGCACTATCTGATACTGTCCGCCTTTTGGTGCTTCAAGCACATTGTATTTGCCGTTATCTGCATCGGCTTCGGCAGTTACCTGATAAACAATCTGTCCATCTGATGTTTTAGTGATCTTAACGCCCGACTGCATGGCGAGTGTACCCGTGGTACTATCTGACAATACGATCCGTTTTCCATTGGAAAGTGTAAGGTATGCTTTATTGCCGCCCGGCTTGATCTGCGGGTTATGCTCAGCAACAAATTGCGCTGTATCTGCAGATCCTCCGTAATATGCAAAATAATAAACGCCTACGGCTACTGATACAAATATAGAAGCGGCCACAAGTATGCGTTTTGTATTGATGACCCAGGTGGGATGTTCAGGATCTTTATTAGCTTCTTCTTCTATCTTTGAAGAAATGGCTTTCCAGATGTCCTCTTTTGTATCGGGATAGCGTGGATCGGGTAACTGGTCTAAGGCCGACTCAGACTGGGTATTGTACCAATGCTCTACCACAGCTTTTTCCTGAGGTGTACAAAGTCCCTTCTTGTATTTTTCGAGTAGTTCTTCTTGTCTGTTAAAATCTTCCATCCTTGTAAACGGCCTTTTTGAGAGCTGTTACAGGTATAACGACTTAGTAGCTACCAGGTAGTAGAGAGCAATAAAAAAAATATTAATAAAGGTCCAAGTTTGGCTTTAAGGATGTGCAGGGCGTTGCTGATCTGCTTTTTGACAGTCTTGTCAGAAATGTTCAGGTATTCTGAAATTTCCTTGTGCGTTCTGTATTCCTTACGGCTTAGTTCAAAGATCTCTCTCATTTTTGCCGGAAGTGCTTTGATCTCCAGTTCTATCTGATAAGCCAGATCACGCTGACGTACCAGGGTATCAGGAGGCTGTACCTGGTTTTCCATCTCATTTTTCAGAGAAGTCATGTATTTTGCCTTTACTTTTGAATGTTTGATCTGGTCCAGTATCTTGTTTCTGGTAGCGGTATAAAGAAAGGCCGCAAGCGGAACATGAATGCTGGTATCCTGCGCTTTTAACCAGAACATCACAAACACTTCCTGCACCACATCTTTTGCTTCCTCATCATTCTGAAGCATTTTTCTGGCGTGGCGATAGAGGATTGCCCAATATTTGTCATATATAAGTTCGTACGCATTTCTGTCTCCCTGCTGGAAGGCATGCAATACTTCTTCATCATCAATACATAACAGCCTACTCATTTCACATTATTTAAATCGCTATGAATTTCCTTTTAACCCGTTGTGTGTGTGTAGGAGCTAAGCTATTAATTAAAAATACATTGAAGACTGGAATAGTCTGCACAAACGTTTGCGTAAGACCGGGCGACAGGAAAATTAGCGACAAAAGACTAAATTATTAGGCATCAAACTTATCCAGCAGTTTAATGAGTGTGGAAAAATCTTTTGGATACGGTGCGTCGATAAAGATCTCCTGATCATCGAGCCCCTTAAACGTAACAAACCTGGCGTGCAAAGCAAACCGCTTCATAATAGGTTGCTCATCTTCATCTTTGGCAATGCGATAGCTCTTTTTCATGCTAGACAGATAGACAGGTTTGCCTTTGTACATTTGGTCGCCCACAATTGCAGCCCGCTGCGTAGCGAGGTGAATCCTGATCTGGTGCATACGGCCTGTAACAGGCTTGCATTCCACCAGCGTATAATGTCTATAATTTTTAATCGAATTGAACCAGGTTTCGGCACGCTTGCCTTCCTTTCTATCTATCGTTACGCTTTTATTCCCGTCGTTTAGAATAGGGAGATCGATAAACAGGTCTTTAAAAGTAAACTGTCCGTCTACAATGGCATGGTAAACTTTATTTACTTTACGCCTTTCGAATTGCATAGATACGTGCCTGTATGCTTCAGGTGTTTTGGCGATAACCATTGCGCCTGAAGTTTCCTTGTCCAGGCGGTGTGCCACCTGCGCGTCGTCTGAATATTGTTTGGCCAGGCGCAGGATATTTACCTCTCCTGAGCCGCCACGCTCATCAAGCGAGGCAACAAATGGAGGTTTGTTTACAACGATGTAATCATCGTTTTCGAATAGTATAAGGTCTTTGAAATTTGGGTACTTCACTCGGTGATTTTATGTAAAGTACAAAAGTACGGATTCTTTGTCTTATTGTCTAAGACAACTCGAACTTATACCCCACTCCTTTTACGGTAGCTACATAAGTTTCACCTAGCTTCTCTCTAAGTTTGCGAATATGGACGTCAATAGTACGGTTTGTTACTACTACAGAATCCTCCCAGATGTTTTTGAGGATGGATTCTCGCGTGTATACCTTGCCTGGTTTTGATGCAAGCAGGTAAAGTAACTCGAACTCTTTTTTGGCCAATACAACCTTAACACCAGCCTGAAAAACCAGGTAAGCCTCTCTGTCGATCACCAAATCTCCTATCTCCACTTTGTTGTCAGAAACATCGTCCGCACCTGTATTTCTGCGTAGTATAGCATTGATCCTGCTTACCAGTGCTCTTGGTTTAATTGGCTTCGCGATATAATCATCAGCCCCAACATTGAAACCGGCTATTTCCGAGTATTCTTCGCTCCTGGCAGTAAGGAATACCATAAATGTATTCTTAAACTCCGGAATGGCGCGCATCAACCTGCAAGCTTCTATACCATCCATCTTAGGCATCATGATATCGAGAATGATCAGATCTGGATGAACTCTCTTTGCAGTAGCGATCCCTTCCTGACCATTATTGGCCAAAAATACCTGGTAGCCTTCTTTTTTTAAGTTGTATTCTATCAACTCTAAAATATCCGGTTCATCATCAACAATTAATATCTTTTGTTTAACGGCGCTCATAGCTTTAATTATTTGTTACGAAATTAGGTAATCAATTATAATATAGCGTTAAACACGTGTTAACAAATTGTTAAGACCAACATGTTTATTAACACGGATTTAGGATTATAGTAAAGTCTTACTTAAAAAGGCTTCAAGTTCATCCCCACGTAAATTTTTAGCGATAATCTTTCCACTTGGATCTATCAGGAAAGAACTGGGAATGGCTTCAATCTGGTATAGTCTGGCTGTCGGACTTTCAAAATCCTTTAGGTCACTTACATGGGTCCAGGTTAAATTATCATCCTGAATGGCTTTCTTCCATGCTACCGGGTCTTTATCAAGTGATATTCCGATTATGGTGAAGTTTTTATCCTTAAATGTATTGTAGGCTTTTACAATATTTGGATTTTCCTGCCTGCATGGCATACACCAGGAAGCCCAGAAGTCCAGCAATACATATTTTCCTTTGAAATCTGACAGTTTCACAGGCTTACCCTCCAGATTGTTGATGGTAAAATCTAAAGCATTCTGTCCAACAGAAACGGCTTTTAAACCTGCCATTCTGGTCAGAAATTCAGTAACTACTTCATTTTTATTAAAGCTGCTCTTGATCTTATCAGAATAATCGATCATCTCCTTTTCATATTCTGCAGGATTCAGCAGGTTGATGGCATAAAACCCAGCCAGCGAACTGTTATTGTCCTGTGCAAATTTTAACAGCGCATCGTTGAGTGCTTTAATCTCGGCATTGTATTGAGGCATCATCTGCTGCATGATCATATCCCTGTTATGAGGCTCCTTTGCAACTGTTTCCTCAAATGTTTTCTGTAAACCAGCCATTTTAGCAGTATACTGATTTTTTGTGGTGTTCATCTCCTGTAGCTTATCTGCCTCGGTAGCACCGGAAATTTCATAGGCCATATTTGGATCAGTCAAATCAGCTTTAATATTTACGTTGTCTCCATTTGCGGCAATAATCATATATTCTTTATCATCGGCAGTCACCTTAAAGAAATCTGCACCGGGTGTTGAATGGGTAAACTTGAACTCCCCTTTGTCTGAAAATACGGTGGAATCCAGCGCAGCTGTATTATTTTTGTTTATTCCATACAGATAAACCTTACTTTTTGGGGTGGCATTTTTAAATTCACCACTAATTACAAATTTATCTTTGTCTTTACATGCAGCAAAAGCAATGCAGACAACCAGTATATATACTAACCTTTTCATCATGTTATTTTAGTTTATCCAATAAGTATTCATTCACTTTTTGCGGGTCGGCCTTTCCTTTAGCAAGTTTCATTACTTCGCCTACAAACAGACCCAACACCCCTTTTTTACCTTTTTTATAAGCCTGTACCTGTGCTTCGTATTTGGCCAGGACCTGATCGACATACGTGAGGAGCTCATCGCCATTTTCTTCGATCAGCAGGTTGGCTTCTGTGGCGACTTTGAGTACATCCGCCGCAGCAGGTGATTCCAGCAACAACGGCAGCAACTGTTGTAAGGCAATTTGCTGTGTGATTTTCTTCTGATCTACCATATTAATGACATCTGCCAGCTGCGCAGGGCTAATTTTAAAATCTGCTATGCCTATTTCCTGTTCATTCAGTAATGCCCGGATAGAACCCGTAAGCCAGTTTACCAGGCTCTTTTTATTGCCGACAAGTGCCGAGGCAGTATTAAAATAGCTCAACAGCTCATGGTCTTCAGCAAGCATAGTTGCCTCTGAGTCTGTGATGCCATACTCCAGCACCAATTGACTGGAGATTTCTCTTGGCAAAGCAGGCATATCTGCCTTTAATTGCGCCAGCCATTCATCAGATATTTGAATAGGTGCCAGATCAGGATCGGGAAAATAGCGGTAATCATTGGCCTCTTCCTTACTTCTCATCGGTGAGGTAGTGCCCTGGTCTGCATCAAAGTTTAGGGTACTCTGGATAATTTTTCCACCACTGCAGATCACTTCTTCCTGGCGATTGAATTCAAAATCCATTGCCCTGCGTACGTTTCTGATAGAATTGAGGTTTTTAACCTCACAACGTGTGCCATAGGCAGATGTACCTTTTTGCCGGATGGAAATATTGGCGTCACATCGTAAGCTTCCTTCTTCCATATTTCCGTCACTCACATTCAGATGGCGCACCAGTTTCCTCATTTCGATAAGCAAAGCAGCCGCTTCTTCTGAACTTCTGATATCCGGTTCGGTAACGATCTCTATCAGCGGTACTCCGGCCCTGTTGAGGTCTACATAAGAATATTGATCGTTCTGATCGTGCATGCTCTTGCCGGCATCTTCTTCGAGGTGAATGCGGTTGATGCCTATGCGCTTTTCCTCGCCATTACTTAAGGTAACATCGAGGTATCCGTTCTGACAAATGGGTTTATTGTCCTGCGTGATCTGATATCCTTTTGGAAGATCTGCGTAGAAATAATTCTTTCTGTCGAAGTAATTGAGCTGGTTGATGGTACAATTCAATGCAAGGCCCATACGCACCGCCTTGGCCACTACTTCTTTATTCAATTTGGGAAGTGCGCCTGGCAAAGCCAGTGATACCGCCGAGATGTGTTCATTCGGTTTTGCACCAAAAGCCGCACTGTCTGAGGAGAATATTTTTGTCTCTGTATTGAGTTGTACGTGGATTTCCAAACCAGATACCAATTCAAATTCTGATGGAGAAACTGCAGTGTTCGTACTCATTTATAGGCAATAGTTACTTTATAGGATTTGTTTTTGACATACAAACATAACCATTTGCATGTTATTAATGGAGATTTGTAGCCAGAATTATACCTGGGCATCAAAGCGATTTTATATTTCGTGGCACAAACTTTGAATTTAATATCACACACACAATAATTAACACACCATTTGCGGAAGCAGCCTGGTGTAATTTTGAAACCTTTAAATCTAACAAGTATGAAAAAGCTGTTTTTATTGACGATGCTTGGGTTAGCATCAGCAATTACCTTACCGGCTACTGCGCAGTTGAATGTAAGCATCAACATCGGGTCGCAGCCGCAATGGGGGCCATCGGGTTATAATCATGTAGACTATTACTACATGCCGGAAATCGAAAGTTATTACTATGTCCCTACCAAAAAGTTCATTTATTATAGTGGTAATACTTGGGTACATACCCGCTCACTACCTACCAGGTACCGTAATTATGACCTGTATTCAGGGCCAAAATATGTGATCAATTCGCCGAGGCCATACATGCAGCACAATGTTTACAAAGTGAAGTACAGTAAACACAAGCCTAAATATGTTCAACATCATAATGTAAAGCAACATCATGTAAAGCACAAAGGCAATAACGGTCATGGCGGCAAGCACAAATCAAAAGGTGGAAAGCACGACAATAGAAGACATTAAAATATGAGGCCTGGGAAAAGAATTATTTCCAGGCCTTTCTTAAAAAGCGCAACCAGTTGCCGTGCATCAGATTGTCGATGTCATCATCCTGATAGCCACGTTTACCGAAAAGATCAGGGATCTTCTGGAGATCAGCTATAGTTTCTAAATCATACGGACATTGTTCCCTTCCGAAAGCTCCGTCGAGGTCTGAACCTATCCCGACATGATAAGTATTGCCGGCCAACTGGCAAATATGATCTATATGGTCTATCATTTTATCCAGATTGCAATTCATTGCTTCCGGGGTTGAATGGTCCCGCCTCCAATTCGGAACCATCATCCAGGCATCCATCGGCGCACCTATTACTGCACCGCGACCTATTAAAGCTTTTAGCTGCTCGTCGCTAAACTGCCTGTTGTGGTTCACCAGACTACGGCAATTGCTGTGAGAAGCCCAAACGTGTCCACCGAAATGATCTAACGCTTCCCAAAAGCTATCATCACAGAGGTGTGTGGCATCCAGAATAATGTTGAGCCGTTCCATTTCTTTTAATAACTGATGCCCATTTTTACCCATGAAACCCGTGGCATCTGTACCTTGAGCATACCTTCCGGGCCCATAGTGTGCCGGACCAAGAGCTCTTAGACCATTGTTATATGCTTTTTCGAGGTATATCAAATCTACGATAGAATCAGCTCCTTCAAGACTTAAAATGTAACCTATGGGTTTTTCGCTGTTGTTTTTCCCGGGACCATCACTTTCAGCTGCCTGCCACAAGAGCAGATGATTTTCCAGGCCTTTTAGATCTTTGATTTGCACCATCTCTCCCTTGTCCTCCATCGCTTTGTACCATGCCAGCTGTCCCTGGGTTTGTGCCCATGCCTGCTCCGGCGAATGCCATCCTGGTAAGGGATTTCCTTCAGCGACATACCGGGCTATTTGTGTAGCTACTACCAAGCCCACATTCCCCTTCCTCAATTCGGGCAGGGATACAGTGGCTTTGCCCCTGTCCGGTTTGTCTATCATTCCTTCCTCCCTCCTGTTAATAGCTGCAACGGGCTTCGTCAGGTCCCTGTTCCACTCCAGGGCATTCATACTTAAATCTAAATGGGCATCTATGGCAAACATTGGCTTATATATTAATTTTTCTGTCTCTTGAACTGATCTTCCATTCTCCCATTATTTGATTATCCTTGACAATAGCAGCCCTTTCATACAAGGCCACCGTAGGGCAAATATGCTTTGGTAATGCATACAGCACATCGCCGATCTGAAGACCGTGGTCTGCGCCCATTTCCAATACCAGATGCTCTTCGCTCTGACTAACCACCCGGGCATTTGGTGCATTGATAAAATACACTCTTTTGGTAAGTTCATTTTCAGCAGCTACGGCTTTATGGCCCAGATCCACTGTAATTGTTGTTTGACTGGGAAGGGAAACCACCCTTGTCAACACCATCGCAGCGATCAGGTATTCCTGCTCTTTGAAGGAATCCTGGTAGCCTTTATCCCACAAAATGAAAGTACCGGGACTACATTCTACCTCACTCTCTTCAGCATAGAACGGAAACGTGGGAGTGCCGCCAGCGATGATTCGTGGTCGCGGTAATCCTGCAGCCACAATCTGCTCCGAAAGATTCCTGATTGCATCCCAGCCAGCTTGCCATTCCTCTCTTCGTTTTTGTAACGAGGGCTTGTGTATATGACCGTCATAACCATGCAGACCTAGCATGTTTATTCCTTCTATCGTACTTGCAGCCAGATAGAGCCTGAGTGCCTGATCGCCAGAGGTGATGCCTGTACGGTTCATCCCAATATTGAGATCCAAAAATACATTAACCGGTTGTGCAGCTTTCCGTCCTACTTCCGAAAGCATCTTGATTGAATTTGCATGATCAAACAGACACGAAAAACTCGTGGACGGATACCTGCTGATTAACTCAGCATAGCGGGTTATTTTTGGCCCTACAGGCTGATAGGCCAGCAGCACATTGGTCGCGCCGCATTGGGCCAGCATCTCAGCCTCTGCTATGGTCGCGCATTTAAACTTCGAAATGCCTGCATTGAGCATTAATGTAGTAATATCGGCAGATTTATGAGTCTTGACATGTGGCCTCAGTCTGTCGACGTGATCTATGCTGCTTTTTAGTTTCTCTATGTTCTCAGCAATTCTGGCAGGATAAAACACCAATGCAGGGGAATCCAGTGTATCCAGATCATTTATCTCAAACCATTCATTCATTGAATTACTCATCATGAAGTTCGAATAACGCTTCAATTTCTACAGGAATATTATCCGGCAAGGAGCCAAATCCCACTGCACTTCTGGTCCCGATTCCATTTTCTTCTCCCCATACCTGCGCGAACAGCTCACTGCATCCATTAATAATAAAAGGATGTTTTTCAAAATCAGGAGTGCAGTTTACCATGCCAAGTACTTTAATAACCCGTTTTACTCGATTTAGACTGCCAAGGTTCGATTTTATGGTGGAGAGCATGGTTAGGCCGACCTGTCTTGCGGCCAATTTACCGACCTCCTGATCAATGTCCTGCCCGATTCGACCGATGATGAGGGATTTGTCATCACGAACAGGTCCGTGGCCGGACAGGTATAAATATTTTTCGTCCACCAGACAGGGTTTATATACACCTAGTGGCGTAGGCGCGGGTGGCAGGGATAATCCTAATTTTTCAAATTGTGCATCGGCATCAAAAAACTCCATAGTTATATAAATTATATGATTGCATTCAGTAAAAGTACGCCCAATAGTCCCATCACTCCTACTATTGTTTCCATAAGCGCCCAGGATTTAAAAGTATCTTTCATAGACAGGGTGAAATACTCCTTAAACAGCCAGAAGCCGGAATCATTTACATGAGAAAACATAAGACTGCCCGCACCGACCGCAAGCACCATGAGGTTGGGATTTGTACCAGAGCTTTGCATTAAAGGAATGATGATGCCGGCTGTAGTTAAACCCGCTACAGTAGCCGAGCCTACGCAAAAGCGGATCAGTGCTGCGATAAGCCATCCCAAAAACAAGGGATGCAATTGTACACCCTGAAGGTGCCCTGCTATTTGGTTGCTCACCCCGCTCTCTATTAAAATCTGCTTCAAAGCACCAGATCCAGCTATGATCAGCAAGATCATCACAATGTCTTTAAGTGCATCAGTATAAAGACCCATCACCTGTGAGATCGATTTCCCTTCGGATGTTCCCAGCAGCCAGGTGGCTACCATTAATACGATCAACATTACTATGGACGGATTTCCCATGAAAGCCGCTACATTGATCAGTACAGAATCTGCAGGAATAAGCAAGGGCACTACAGCCGCTAAGGCCAGCAATAGTACGGGAAGTAAGGCCGTGAAAAAGCTTTTGAAGGAGCTTGGCAATTGATCGTCGGGTATTTCCACAGCCTTAAATGAGGCTAGTGGTGTAGCTGGAATCTTCTTTAAAGTTCTTGAAAACAAGGGGCCTCCAATGATGATTGCGGGAATCGCCACTGCAAAACCATACAACAAGGTAAGCCCCATGTTGGCATTAAACTGGATCACCAATGCTGCGGGAGATGGATGAGGTGGTAAAAAGCCATGCGTAACAGACAGCGCGGTAAGCATAGGAAGACCTACATAAAGGGCGGGCAACTTAAACCGGTACACCACCGAAAATATCAAGGGAATCATGAGTACAAAGCCAACCCCGTAATACAAAGGTATACCTACCAAAAATCCGGTGAGCATCATGGCCCACTGGATGTATTTCTCACCAAATACCTCCATCATTACCTTGGCTATTTTCTGGGTGGCGCCACTTTCAGCTACTAGTTTTCCAAGCATCGCTCCCGTGGTAATAATGATGACGAGGCCGCCCAGTATATCGCCTATTCCCTTTTCTACAGATCCTGCAATTTTAGTAAGTGGCAGGCCCAGCATGATACCGGCCGTAATGGAAACCACTAAAAAGGCAAGAAAAGGATTGATTTTAAATGCTGAGATCAGCACAATGAGTAAGGCAATGGAGAGGAGTACGATCAGTATTGTCATTAGCTTTAGGTTCGTTGTTAAACCTAAAGCTAATGATAATAATGAGAATTTACTTCATCAGTTCCTTTACCTGAGCCAGGGTCATGTTCTCTCCTACCACAACTCCTTTATCGTTTAGTAAGAACATCGCAGGAATGGCACGGATTTTCCAGGCGTTGGATGTTTTTCCATTGTCCAGGAAACTTGGCCAGGGCAGGTTTTCTTCAGTTTCGGCTTTTTGCCAATCTGCTTCTTTTTTGTCTATCGAAATGCTTACGATCTGCAATCCTTTGTCTTTAAGTTCCTCATAAGCTGTTTTCAGTCCAGGTATGGATTTCCTGCAGGGTACACACCAGGAAGCCCAGAAATCTACCAACACATATTTATGACCTTTTACCAGAGATGCCACATCTGCAGCAGCATTGTTGTTAGCTTTCATGTCAAACAATGGAGCTGCTTTACCTTTAAATCCTTCAGGGTTCAGCACCTCATTTAATATTTTACCATAATGACTTTCCTTGGCTGCTTTAGTAAACTGAGCATACTGCGGCTTCTGCTGGTCTGTGAAATAGCTGTATAAATCAAGCATGATCAGTGGCCCCCAAAAGGTATCTTTATTATCGCCGATCATCTTATTGAAAACCGTATCCACCTTTGCGAAAAACGCTTTGCTATCTGCTTCCAAAAGTTGCCACTCTGCAGACTTAGTGATGGCAGCAACTGCTGCTGTGTCTTTCTTTTGCATGGCTTCGCCTCTTCTGATCGACACTTCTTTATGTTTAATGTTATTGGCATTATGCAGTGAATCTAACATAGCCCGCGGGGCTTTTTTCTGTAAGTATAGCGCTTGCAGTTTGCTGCCTTTTACTTCCATGTTTTTAAATTCATAACCCTTACTGTCGCCTCTTTCAACGGCTGAAGCCTCTCCTTTCAAGGTTATTTTTCCTGGTTCCAGCATAAGCGTATATCCGCCAAATGCATCGGCTATCGTTACATAAAATAAACGCGGACCATCCAGTTGTCCGGTTAAGACAAATTTACCAGCTTTAACTGTAGCCTCTGCGATGGGATCTTCACTAGCGTGCGTAGCACCTGGAACTAATTTTAATTTTGTTCCTTCAGGCAGTCCTTTAATTTCGCCATTCAGTGTAAATGGCTTAGGAGCGGCAAATGTATTTAATACTGTTGCGCACACCAAAAGCAATAGCGCAAAAGTTGATTTGATTCTAGTATTCATATATTTCTCTTTAGAAACGTTTATTCATTATTTAAATACAGTTTCCAGCTTCTTTTCCAGTGCATCTCCCCGAAGATCTTTAGCAATGATCTTACCTTCTGCATCTACAAGAAAACTAGTAGGAATAGATTTAATTCCATATTCTGCAGCGAGGTCACTTTTCCATCCTTTTAGGTCAGATGCATGCAACCATGTAAGTTGATCGGCCTCTATGGCCTTCAACCAGTTAGCCTTTTTGTCATCCAGCGATATGCCGATTATTTCAAAGCCTTTATCATGATATTTAGTATAAGCTTTTACCAGGTTTGGATTTTCTTTTCTGCATGGCACACACCATGAAGCCCAGAAATCTACCAGAACCACTTTGCCTTTCAACGAAGCCAGACTCAGCGGTTTTCCGTTTTGATCCGGTAATGTAAAACTTGGACTAACACCAATTCCTGTTTTGGCAGCAATCCTCAATGCCTCGCCCAACTGTAGACCATATGTCGAGTTCTTAGCTGCAGGAGCTAAAGCAGCGTACGTACTTTTTGCCTTTTCAGGATTTGGGTAATTGATGAACCGGTCTATAATGATGAAAGGCACCATTGGCGAGGAAGGATATTTCTTTACAAAAACCTCTACGGAATCAACTAAGCGCTGGTTCAGCTTTTCAAATTCGGCATCTACGTAGCTCCGGTCCTTGTTGGCTGATTTAGAAACACTATCAGATATTTTATACAGTACGCCTGCCCTTGCAGTGATTGCACTCCAGGCCTTGCCCCACTCCTTCCATACCGGAAGATGTTTGGCCCCTTTGATTTCAGCTTCTTTCAGGTTATCGACATTGCCCGTGATGGTGATTTTCTCCCCTGCATCTACCGGAAAGCCTATGAATCTGTTCTTTCCGAAGCGCAGGCCATAAAACAAAGCGCCCGGAGTAGTTCCTTTATAAGTAAACTCGCCATTTTTTGCCTGGACGGAATCAGCGATTTCCTGGCCCTTATACTGAGTAGAGAGCAGGACCATTTGGTCGGCCAGTCCATCCAGTTTACCAGTGATGGTGAAAGGTTTTTGGGTTTGGGCAGTCACAGTGCCCGCTAAAATTAGCGGGCTGACTGCTGCAAGAAGTGCTGTTTTGATCAATGATTTTAAATTCATATTAATAAGTATAGGTGCTGAATTTTAATATTTATAAGCTACGTCTACAATTTTGGTGAAGCCTGTAAAAGTATGCGAAGCTGATCCAAGGTCTCCCACATTATTGATAGTGAAGAAATACAACTTACCTTCCGTACCATTCCAGGTGGCGACTACCAATCTTGCTCCGGTTCTGTCCGACGAATACTTCGCATATTTTATCGCGGTAATTTGTTCTGAAGCAGCGAAGCTGTAGGACTCCGTAGTAGTATTGGAACTGGTTTCGTATTTCTGAACCTTATTTGCCAAGCCGTAGTAGATGTGCGGGGTGGTGGTTGAACCCGCTGCCGCAGTATAATTCACGAATCCAGGTGCATTCATCTGTGTTTTACTCAGTGTAATGATCGGAGCCGAAGTAGTACTCTCTGTCTTGTACTTGTACAGATATGGCTGATTATTGTCAGATTTCATTACTGCATTGATGGTTTTGACCACATCCGCAGAATCCTGAAAGATCATGGTCATGCCTACGTTGTTCATGTCGAAGGCATCAACACTACTGGCGGCTGACGGAAATGCTTCGAGAGAACCTGCAACTGGTGTTGGGCTGTAACCTCTGATGTAAAAGAATCTCTTTGAGAGATTGTCATACACTACGGCCGGGTAGGTATTGCCTCCGCTGGCGAATGGTGCAAGTTCATAATTTTGTGTACCTGAGGGGGTCAATGCGATATCACCCCATTTTTTTACACCAGGGAATCCCCCAACAAGATTTGAATGCGCTTTGCCATTATTTATAGCAATGCCTAAAATTGCACTTCTGTTTGCGCTGTTTAATGTTCCACTTGTGAAGTTCATGACAGATGGTTTAATAACCGGAGGCGCACTGAAAAACAAAAATGAATAGTCAAACTTTTTGGTCATTGTCAGAAAATTATATTCCTGACTTCCATTATCTGCAAGGATATACATACGCTTGCCACTTGCTGATATATCTTCCGTAATACTAAATGGCACAATCTCAATTTTCTTAGGACCTGTCAGCACCGTAGTATTTCTATCCGTATAAATGCCATGCTCAACTGTATAGTCAGGGAAAACAAAGGAAAGATCGCCTTTTCCGGCTTTATCTTCCAGTACCACCCAACCTGTACCATATTTATTCGCGATCAATAATCTGTAGTTTAAAAAGGAACTTAGGCCCGTAGATTTTTCAGTTACGGTTAGCCGCAGCAAATAGTTTTGCCCAAGGGTAAATGATTCACCACTCACAGTATACTTTAATTCATACTCATTACCAATGCTGAACCTGGGTAAGGTATAATTGCTGGATGGAGAATTGTCATATACCGTCCAACTGAAGGTGAGGTCGTCCATGTTGTTTTTCATGGACTGTGACAAGGTCGGCTTCAGATTCAGAACATCACCCTGAAAAATATTGATTACAGTTCCGGTTTTAGGATCTGACAAACCAACTTTGTTCTGTTCTAAAAGTCCATCTGTACTTTCATCTTTATGGCAGCCAGACAGAACCAATAACCCTGACAGCAGCACTATACCTATTATATTTTTATATATTATCTTCATTTCAATATCTTTTAATGTATTCGTTAAGGAAAAACTACCCGTTCGTTATTTTCATCAAACAAATCGCCAAACTGCTGATTGTAAACCAACAGTGCATTTTTGGCACGCTGGGACATAAACCTTGAATCTGCGGGAAAAGGAAAGGAATTCCATTCCGTGCGACCCGTTGCCTCCAACAAGAACCTGAATTTAACTTGAGAATAAGACCCGAAATATGGCGCCCAGGCACTGTCCCAGATAGTGGGCTTGGATAAAATATCGCTAATGCTGAGCTTGTACCTCAATCTTCCCAGATATCCCAACTTGAAATCCTCATTTTCTTTGATATCCAAGATCACGGTTACCGTACTATCTTTTAATCCTACTTTACGATATACATAAATAGGCACTATAGCACTGTATTCATTTGCTTTTACCACAGCCGGGCCAACACTGTAATGATAACCAGGCTTTGCCGTTGCTCCAGCTCTTGGTTCGAGTTTTATCGTACGGTCCTGAGCTGCCGCAGTGCCTATAATCCGGTACTCTACGTTGATAGTATCCTTTACCACATTTACAGGTACGGTTGCAAAAGTAAAAACCGTACTGTCTACACGGTCGTAAACATATATAGATGGCTGTTCATTATACATTAGTTGTTTATCCTTAGCGCAAGAAGCCAATATTACCGGTAATGCGATCAGAAGTCCTATATTTTTGATTGATAATTTCATGTTTTTCTAATTAATTGACACCCGATGAACCAAACTCAAGCTCTCCATTTGGCAATGGAAGCACATATTTCTCACGCGTAAGCGGATTTGCAGAACCATTAGGTATGTTTATGATGTTCTTGCGCTTGTAATAATACCAGAGCTGGCCCTCTGCGTAAAACTCCTTTCTATATTCCGCCATAATCTCGGCATCGAACAGCGCCTGAGTGGCAGGAACAGCTATTTCCGGGATTAGTCGGCGTTTGCGCACTTCATTCAGGTAAACAGTACCCTCAGCAAGGCTGGGAGATGCTTCCGCTGCTATGTAATACATTTCTGGCAGGCGGATGGCAGGAATTAAGCGCTGCTTTACGTTGGTCGACTTATCGCTATAATATTTCTTAGTATACACGATACTGGCGTTAATCTCGTTCCAAATGCTTCTTGAAGCCCCTACCTTGCGGATATCGGTGCCATATCCTGGAAGGGTGGCCTGGAAAGTTGATTCCAAACTGCTTCTGGTAGTGTAGAAATCGGTTATGTCGATATTTACCACCGTTGAATTGGCTATTTTGAAAGATTCATCTGCCAGTTTCTTCAATTCAGATACATAGAATGAAAAAATATGCTCAGGAGTGAACGTAAGATCTGACTGATCACTTGTTTGATCAACCACCAAGGTAGCAGGATTGATAAAACTAAACTTACCGCCCTGTATCACTTCCAATGCGTACTTAAGTGCATTGGGTTTATCACCTTTATATTGATATAACCTGGCCAGTGTAGCTTTTACAGCCCAGTAGTTGAGGTGATTTTGCCTGAACATTAAAAATAGATCAGCGCTGGTACTTCCCTGATTGAAGGCGATCTGGTCTATGTTCTGATTGCTGGATAGCAGCTCTTCGGCCTTTTTTAGGTCAGTCTCACAAAGGTCCAGGTAATCCTTTAGCGGAATCCGGTTCTCCGGGGAAACCTTATATTCTCTCATATAAGCTAACGAATTTGTAGATGCATTTGCCCCTTCATTATATGTATCAGCGAATAGCCTTACCAGATCGAAATGAAGGAAAGCCCTCATTCCAAGCGCTTCGCCTTCCACGATCTTGAGTGTTGATTCATCCAATACCCCATTACCTACATTCTTCAATAAGTAGTTTGCCTGGGCGATGGCCGAATAAGTGTTGCTAAACATTGCATCAACTCGCTTTTGCGCAATCGAATCTCTATACTGGTAACGAACAATGGCATTATAAGGACCATTTGTAAGTCCCGAATATTGCTGTGCAAACATGTCCAGCGCACCAAAACTCATGTTCCTTCCGTAACCATCCACAGTCGCAGCTTTCTGGTAAACACCAAATAGTGCATCAGTAAAACCCTGACTATTGCTAAACTGTACTTCCTCTTTTATCTGTGTTTTCGGACTCACATCCAGCCATTTATTGCAGGATGCGAAAAAAGCGATCGCAGCGAACAACGTGGCGGTTAGTATATATTTTGATTTTATAGTTCTCATCTTATTACTTATTTATCTATGCCGAGATTAAAATGCTGTCTGTAATTGCAAAGTATAGGAATGACTGAATGGATAGTCTAATCCGCGTTCGCGTTTGATGGTTGAGGATCTGAAAATATCGCTGCCAAACAAGGTGATCTTAGTGTTTTGCAAACCAATTTTCTTGTTTAGCTTATCAGAGAAACGGTAGTAAACAGAGGCGCTCTCTCCTGCTATGAAACTATTTTTCTGAACAAACCTGGAGGAAGCAAAGGTTCTGGGCGTGTTCAAACGTGTGCCGGTATTATCTAAGATTCCCTTAAAGAAAGCAATGTCACCAGACTGGGTCCATCTTTCATTATACACCCTTCTGTCCACATTGTAATAGTTTACATTCACATTTTCTACTCTGTCAATAAGTGTCTGGTTATAAGCATCGCCCCCGATATTGAACCTGATGTACACATTGAAACCTATCCCTTTAATTTCCATATTGGTTCCAAAAGTTCCCTGCAAATCCGGTGTAGCATCACCTACAATTCGTTGGTCAGCCGGATTGTAAATGGTGGTTTTATCTCCATTTAAAGTTTCAAAGATTTCGTTACCAGAAGCAGGGTCAATACCCAAGGATTTTACTGCCCAGATGGCATTTTTAGACTGTCCCTCAGCGTATCGAGGCAAAGGTGTAGTTGAATTGACAGTATTTGACCTGTTGTTCAATGCCTCAATCGTACTGGAGATTTTCTCAATCTTGTTGGTTACGTGGAAAAGATTTGCAAAAACAGACCAGTTATTTCTGTTTGCCGGGTTGGCAATCAGGTTATACCGTCCGTATAATTCATATCCTTTATTCACTACATCACCCATATTGTCGTAGTATCCGCCAAATCCGGTTGATGGTGCGCTGCTGATAAAGGCAATACTTCCTTTCGTGCGCTCATTAAAATAATTGGCCGTCAAAGAGAAACGATCAAAGCTCACATCCAAACCGATATTGTTCTTCAAGGTTTTTTGCCAGGCTAGGGCAGCGTTTCCGAATCCTAAAAGGTACGAAGCAATGACGCCACGGTACTCACGATCGGTAAAATACTGACTGGTAGATACGCCTTTGAAACTTTCGAAGCTCTCTGAACCGGTAGTACCAACGGTATACCTAAGTCTAAATTCGCTAAGTGCGTCTACGTCTGCAAGGAAAGCTTCATTTTTAATGTTCCATCCGGCGCCTAATGACCAGAATGGTGCATATCTGCGATCAGAACCAAATAGCGAAGAACCATCTAAACGGTAGGTAGCATCAAATAGATACCTGTTGTCGAAGGAATAAGCCCCTCTAACCAGCGTACCAATAGACCTCACAATCCCTTCCGTTCCTGTAGGCTTACCACCTGCAGGGTACTGATTGCCTAAAATCAGTTGATCCAGATTTGGATTTGGAAATCCTTCTACTCTGATCTGCTGCGTATCGTAAGAGTTTTCTTTTACGTTCAAGGTAGCTGAAGCAGACAAGAAGTGCTTACCAAAGGTTTTGTTTGCTTCACCAGTAAGGAATCCCTCCAAGCGTTGGTTTTTACCAGTTCCTCTGGTGTAAGATCCTTTTTCAAAAGTAGGCTTCGCAGCAAACGAACTGTGCTGAGCAGGCAGGAAGATGTCTGACTGGTCATTCTGAATTGTATAAGCTATACGGCCGGTTAATCGCAGCCATTCTTTTGCCTGCCAACGGGTTTCAAAGTTGTTGGTAATCGCAGTGAATTTGTTCTCGTCTCTTATATTTAACGAAGCATTGTACAATGGATTTACCGGTCTGCCGGTATATCCGTTCAGGTTGTTGAAGTTATCAAAGTTGGTCAGTCTTCCCCCATTGATTGGGTCAGTAACGTCTTCCAGATATACTTTAAAGCTTCCGTCTGCATTGTATGGGCTCCAGTAAGGATTAAGTTGTGTATACTGAGTAAACGAACCATAAGGTGAATTATTTGCCTTATTGAACGTCAGCGTAAGATCATTTCTGAACTGGAAATTCTTCAACCTGTAGGAAAGAAATGAATTGGCCGTAGTGGTATTACGGTCAGAACTTTTCATTACGCCCGTCTTCTGGTCATAGGTCATGTTCAATCCATAAGATACCGCATCAGCACCACCCTCTACATATAGATTGTGTTTTTGTCCTATACCCGTCCGTACAGGTTTTGCAATCCAGTCAGTATTTACACCTTGTTGAACAGCTAATAGTCTGGATTGTCTGTAGTAATCCATCTGGTCTTGCCTGAAATTGAAGGAGTCGTAGAAGGTTCTGGAACGATCTTCCAACTCAAACTTTTCGCGGGCATCTAGTAAATCATATCCACTTAGATCAGGAGCTTCAACAGACATGTTTGCGTTGTAGGATACCCTCAACTGACCGTCAACCGGTCTGATCATTTCGATTACAATCACCCCATTGGCACCTCTGGATCCATAAATGGCAGTTGCACCCGCATCTTTTAAGATAGTAACGCTGGCAATTCGGTTCATATCCAGGTCATTGATCCTCTGTAAGGTTGTCTCGAAGCCATCCAAAATAAACAAGGGCGAATTGGGAGCCGGCTGGTAGTTGAAGGGATTGCTCACAGTAGCCTGGCTTATGTCCACCAAAGTATTACCACCCCTAAGGACTACATCAGGAAGTACGTTAGGATTTGAACCCATATTCAGGTTTTCAGGAAGCTGGAAGGAAGGATCAAGCGACTTTAGTGCCGACAGTACATTGTTATTAGAAACTTTGGATAATTCCTGGGCATTAAATGTTCTGGCTGCTCCGGTGAAAGTAGACTTATTCTGGCTAAAGATCCCCGTTACCACTACACCTTTCAGTGACTGGGCAGACTCTTGGAGTCTGATTTCAAGCACTGGTTTTGTAATGGTTATTTCCTGCGTTTCATAACCAATATAGCTGATTAACAAGACATCATCAATCGCTGCGTTGATCCTGAAGTTTCCACGATCATCGGTTAGCACCTTAGCTTGTCCGCCTTTCAGCGCCACCGTAGCCCCCGGAATTCTGTCTTTAGTCTTCGCGTCAAAAACAGTTCCTGTAATCATTTGAAATTTCTCTACAGGAACTAGATTAACTGCTTTCTCAGTAGCTCTGGTAATCAGGATCCGGTCGTCAATTTGCTTGAAAGTAAGCTGAGAGCCGGCCAATAAGGACTTTACAAGGTTCTGAACACTAGTTGTTCCAGAGTTGTAGGTAAGGTTATCTATGTTCTTTACATCAGAAGTCCTGTAAAGAAAACGAAATGGGGTACTACTTTCTATCTTCTTGATCGCACTGATCAGATCTTCGTTCTCCAGTTTTATGCTTACGTTAACATTTTCCATTCCCTGGCCCTTTGCCCCTGAAGAAGCTACTACCTGGAGTGAAACTGTGGCAACGAAGCAAATAAGTAGTGTGATACGCATACAGTATATTAAGAAGTTGGGGTATTTCCGGAAAATAGAATCTCCGTTTCTTGCTGCATCTGCAGAAAAATTCATATTTTAGTTTTTTAATGTGATTACTAAACTCTTTGCTTGGAATTACATGACAAGACCCCTCATTCTAAATGAGTTGTCTATTAGGTAAGGTAAATTAACCGGTACTCGTAATACTGATTAATGACCTTACCTTTTTTTATGTTGAGTTTTTCTGTATGTAGAATTTCTTCATGTGGTTTATTGGTTTAAAGGTTTAATGGATATAGTTTTATTTTTATTGTCAATAGTGTAGGTGGCACCGATAAAAGCGCAGATACTTTTAATAAATGATTCCGGAGATTCTTTAATACGCATAGAATACGTGAAGGTTGCTTTGTTTAATTCAGGATCATCCACTGATATCTGATATCCAAACTGATCTTCCAGCCTTGATTTAGCATCGGCAAGGGAAACATCATCAAACTCCAAATCGGATTTGTTCCATGACAATTCCTTTACTGCATCAACCATTTTTCTGCTGATTATAGAATCACCTGCATTAAACACAACTTGCATGTTCTTTTTTAAGTAGGTAACCCAGCCAGTCTTCGAGCCGATCACTTCTACCATTCCTCTTATTACATTAATCTTCACCTTGCCTGATCCAGGAACAGCGGTAACGTCAAAAGCCGTCCCCATAACTCTGGTTCTCACAGTTCCCGAATAAATAATAAACGGCTTCATGCGATTGTGTGCAATATCAAAAAAAGCTTTTCCCTCCAGTTCAACTTCTCTGGTGTATTTCTTGTTGAAAGCTTGTAAAAGTGTAAGCTTACTACCTTTTTCAAGGATCACAATACTTCCGTCGGGTAGTTTGACCATTTTGTTCTCAATCCCCGAAGCTTCAAATATTTCATCTTTGGGAGATTCAGTAGACTTATTACCGACTATTTGAGGCTTATCAACTTCAGCCGAAACATCATTTCTCAATTTATAAACAAACAGTATTGCCAGCAATACAGCAGCTGCCACAGAAGCCCACCTGACCAGGGGAACAATGCTTCGTTTTGGCCTCTTAATGCCATTCCATATTTCTTCCTTTGCATCCGATAGCTGCCCATCAGATGGGCGACTGTCTGTCTGCTTCAATTCATTCAGGTACCACCCCTCTACAATTGCCTTTTCTTCTTCTGTGCAATTACCGGCTGTATACCTTTCAAAAAGGTCTTTAGAAAAACTGTTCTTCATTTTGTTTCGTCAATAAAAGCATACTGCTTTTATATATGTCGGTCATGAAGCCCTTTGGTAGTAGAAGAAAATGGAATAAATTAAAAAAACTTCAAGAATACCTGTAAAACTATCGAAAACAGCACCAAAACAAAGAAATAATAGTTATTAAACTTTGGCTTCAACAACTTAATAGCATTACTGATCTGCTTTTTCACTGTTTTATCAGAAATATTAAGCGTCTCGGCGATTTCTTTATGAGAAAGCTCTTGCTTTCTACTCAATTCAAACACTTCTTTCATCTTCAAGGGTAGATTTTGAATCTCTTTTTCCATTTCTGCATTGATTTCCTTTTCAATCAGGGCCCGGTCTGTAGTATAATTGCCTGTAGAAATGTAATCATTCAAAGAATCCAGATAGTCCGTGCGAACTTTTTTTCGGCTGATAAAATCAAGCACTTTGTATCGGACAGCCGTATACAGATAATTTGAAACACTGCCTTTTATATCAATAGAAGCACCTTTGCTAAGCAAGGAAATAAACACTTCCTGTACCACATCCTTGGCTTCATCTTCATCCTTAACGATCTTACAGGCAGCTATATACAACAATTGCCAGTACTTTTCATAGATGCATTTAAACGCAGCCTGATCGCCTTCTTTTATTAAAGACAGTAGTTCATGATCACTGATGTCAAGATGTCTGTTCACTCAATAAATCCCCTTCTATCGGAAGTCCCTACCCCCTTTTGATAAAATATATTACAACATTAAATGCGAGTGTTAATATGAGATTCCTAATTTACGATTAAAGCAACAAAAAATCAAATTAACGTAACACCCTTTTCAATGCGACAAAGGTAATTAATACTACTAAAACAGTATACTTTATATTGTAATATTTTGGACATTAAATCTTACCCGGATCAAACACTGCTACGGCTACTCTTGAATCTGCACAGCCATAGTATAGAAACCATTTATTTTTATGGTATACAAGCCCTTCAATAAATACTGTACCCGCAGGATACTGCCCGCTTTTTTCAAAGGAGGCTTCCGGAATCAGGAATGGCTTATCTAATCGTGAAATGAATTTTGATGGGTCCTCTGCGCTAAACAGCATTTGTCCGGCGCAATATGAGTTGGCAGTATATTCTTTACTAGCATCAGCTCCTGATAGGTTTTTACCGTTGTACATCAGCACGATTCCCTTATCGGTAAGGATAGCCGGAGGGCCACACTCTGTAAGGTGACTATCAAAATAACCTTTACGTGGCGAAACCAGCTCAAGTAATCCCCCTTTTTCATTCAGCACCGGCGCCCAGTCCACCAGGTTGTCTGATGTGGCAGCATATACATGGTTTTCTCCCCAATATACCCAATATTTTCCTTTATGCTTAGTGATGACCAATTTGTTATTTTTAACTGTAGTAAGTATGGATGCCGATTTTGAAGCGATGTCATGGAATTTGCCATTATAGGCATCCTGAAATATTGGGCCATGCTTTTTCCAGGTTACCAGATCTTTTGATGTCGCCGCCCCTATCCTGGGAGTTTTCTTGTTCCACTGTGTGTATAGCATCAGGTAGGTACCATCTTCTGTCACCGCTACGCGGGGATCTTCACAGCCACCTGTCCACTCAAATTCTTTCTGATCATCCTCTCCGGGGAAAAGTACCGGTTTTCCAGTCCTTTTCATGCTGATCCCATCACTGCTTTCGGCAAGGCCAATCCTTGAGGTACGGTGGCCGATTCCCACACCCGATTTATCTTCAGCCCTGTAAAGCACATAGATCTTTCCATTTTTTACCGCAGCAGCGGGATTGAATGTATCATTGCTTTCCCAATCAATCTGCTTCTTTTGCATTGGATCATAAAAACTGCTTATTGAATCCGGAGAGATCACCGGGTTGGTCCCAGCAGGACGGATAAAAGGCCCCAATGCCCAATCCGGAAGTTTATCAATCGGTTTTGGCGTTTCTGCCTGGGCATATAGCTGCACCTGTACAAACAGGAATAGGGCAAATAGATTAAATATTCTTTTCATATTTTTTTGGTTCAGCCCTAAGCTAGTAAATTCTTATGATTTTCATGCCAGCAGTTCAAGAACTACTAAAAGTATGCTATATTAGTGCTACTTTATGAAACAAAACCTAACCAGATCATTCTTTGCAGCTGCGCTATTATTTACCGCAACTGCTACATATGCGCAAACTAAAAGTCTTTTTAATGGCAAAGACCTTACAGGATGGCACGTAGATGTTCCTGAAATGGACAAAAATCCAAATGCACGCAATCCCTTTATCATCAGAAATGGAATGTTTGTAAGTCTGGGCAGTCCGGGCGGACACCTGATCACTGATAAGATTTATAAGAATTATCGCATAGAAGTTCAGTACCGGTTTGCCGGAAAACCTGGTAATTGCGGGGTTTTGGTACATGCTTCAACCTCGAGGGCGCTATATGAAATGTTCCCGAAATCCATAGAAGTGCAAATGGAAAATACCATGGCGGGCGACTTCTGGTGCATTCAGGAAGACATCACTGTTCCGGATATGGAAAAACGCAGAGGGCCAAAAGAAAACTGGGGCGTCAATGGCAATAAATTGCGCAGGATCAGAAGGCTGGCACCAGATGTAGAAAAACCTGTGGGCGACTGGAATAAAATGGTGATTGAATGCCTGGGCAATGAAGTAAAAGTCTGGGTAAATGACATTTTTGTAAACCATGGTTATAATGCCACTGTTTCCAGCGGAAATATTGCTTTGCAGGCAGAAGGATCTGAAGTAGAGTTCAGAAAAGTAGACCTTACCCCAATCAAAAAACTAAGCAAAGATTAAAAAGGGCATATGCGTTTTCATAGAACCGCATATGAAACTAGCGTTGAAATACCTGATGGGTTAGTTACTTTAGATTTCGTGGTTTAAGCGGCGGTGGTCATAGGCCAATTGAAGCCAAACTATTAGTCAATAACATTTTTAGCTGCATCTTCCGCCATTTTCCTCAATACGCCATCCATAGCGTCCAACTCGGTCATAAAATATCGAAGTGTAGTGATGTCACCAGGATCTTGCTCGATAATTAAGGATAATCCCTTTAAATTGGCCAAAGGACCTCGCAAGATATGGGATTGCTTCCAGATCAAATCCGTTATAAATTCCAGTTGTTTTTTTGAGCGTTCATAAGCCAATCTTAGTCGTTGCTCGTCTCCCTTTCGTTGGGTAATATCGCGATAAATCACAATGTAAGCATTCACGCTATCATTCTCAATCAGGTTGGTAATTGTACCTTCAATCCAAATATAGTGACCTTCTTTATGAAGAATCTGGTAGTTGATATTTTGCGGAATACCAGGCACTAATGCTGCTTTCTGCAAATCATCCTTACACTTTTGCAAATCAGCAGGATGTATAAAATCCAAAACTGTTTTATCTCCTAATTCTTCCAAACTGAAACCAGCACTCCTGACAAATGAGGGGCTTTGGTAGGTGATCTCATACTGTTTATTAATCAGGATTATCGTGTCGCTGATATTCTCGATTAATGCCCGGTGTTTTTCTTCGCTCTTTTTTTGTTTTTCTTCGGCTATTCTCTGTTCCGTAATATCTGTTGCAATGATCATAACCCTGGATATCTCACCATGAAAAGCGATAGGTACAAATCTGGCCCGAACCAGACTCCCATTACCTAACCTAATTTCTGATTCCTGCGTAACGCCTGTTTCCAGGCATCTCATTATTGACCTTCTCGAAATTCCCTGACTCTCTTTAGGCAAAATCTCAATACAGTCCATTCCAATTATCTCTTCAAATGCCCGTCCGCCCGGCACTCCCCTATTCATCGATTCAATTTTGAGATCTCTATTTACAATTAAAATAGTATCTGGAGAATTTTCAAATTGTTGTTTAAAAAGTTCTGTGGCATTTTTCCGTTCGGTGATCACCTCTGTCAACATAATAATCCCTCCAATTTTACCGGATTCTTTGTACCATGGTCGGTTTTCCCAACGGATCCATTCTAATGTTCCATCAGGATTAATAAATGAATCTTCTTCATTTTTTTCGATCGCCCCCTGTAAACTACGTTTATGGCCATCTTTAAAATGCTGGGGAAGATCCGGAAAAATTTCATAGTGGTTTTTTCCAACTAAATTTTGGCCAAGAATATCGTTTTCAATCATCCATTTATTACTGGTCGCGATATACTTCATATTGGTGTCAAACATGGCCAATGAAGCAGGGCTATGTTCAATAAATATATCTAGTAACTGCTTATGTTCTGCCAACTCGTTTTCTATTCGTTTTTTTTCGGTAATGTTACGGAGCGAGCCGTCAAAATGTCCTGGCAACTCATCGGAGCAGGGAATAAGGCGGACATTTAAAACAACAAATATCGCATCTCCGGATTTTGATTTGAAACTTACCTGATAGTCTTTAAGTTCGCCGGTTTCTCCAAGGATTTCTAAGGCATATTCCCGGTCTTTAGGGTTAGCATATAGGTCGGCTGCGTATGAACCTATTAGTTCTTGCTGGGTATACCCAAGGTGCCGGGTAATCGAAGGGCTCAGTTCAATAATGACACCATCTAAATCGGTTTGAAAAAATGCGTCTTGTACATTTTCGAATATATTGCGGTATTTACGTTCACTCTCTCTTAACACCTGATCGGTACGCAGGCGATTGGAAATGTCTCTGGCAATCGCCAAATACCCTATTCCTTCAAATACCCTGGTATTTATTTCGACGTCTGCCGTGGTTCCATCTTTTTTTAGCCATTTTTTTTCTAATAGAAGTGTTTTATTTTTTTCCAGAAGTTCAAGTTGTAACGGGGTCCTTTGTAATTGTTCTGCTGTAAAAAGATCAGATAATCCCATAGTCAACAATTCTTCTTCAGTATATCCAAGTAACTGGCACATACATTCATTTACCTCAATAAAGGAACCGCTTTTATTTAACAGGAACACCGGGTCATTGGCATGCGCTATTAACGAATAATATTTGTCCTTGCTTTTTTTAAGGTTTTTTATCAAATCCCGTACAGTTTGTATTAGATAATAAGAAAAAGCAACAGCAAAAGTGAGTGAGCTTATAATTAAAAACAAGAACTTTAACTGTGCCCTTTGATAAGTCTGCTTGCTATCATTATAAACCTCACCGCCTATTTGCACTTGTAATGCTATCAGTTGGTTTATCTTATTAATGATCCTACCCATCGCAGGGTGTAGTTCACCGGTAATGAAGGTTTGGGTTGCAACGCTATCATCTTTTTTCAGGACAACTTTCAACTTTTGAAGAGTTGCTGTAGATCGCTGCATTAAAACAAACCATTGTTGAGCAAAATGTTTTTCTTGAGGCGTGAGATAAGTTTGCATATATCCCTTCCAATCTTCAGCGATTTTTTTTTCTGCTTCTCCAATGATTTTTAATCCCTCGATATAAGAAATATCACGGGACATAATCCGCTGAGCTGTGACTAAGATGCCATAAGAATAGCTATCTCGTGAACGAGTTAATTGTTGCAATGGGAATACCCGGTCCACATACAATGTTTGTGTATAATGATACATTTTCTTCATTTCTAAGCCACCATATACGCCAATCCCAATAATAGACGCGGACGTGACGACTAGGAGTAGGTATAGTTTTTTAGGTGCATTTAATCTGCTAAGCATAAGGCAATTGCTAAAGACCTATTCGGCTGTAAAGAAAGTGTTGTTTAAACCAAATGTATTATAAACTAAAGTACAAAAAAATTAACCGTTCTTGTTTGCTCTGCCTATTTTTTTTGCGATACAAAAGCAGAGACGGCCAAACCGTGTGCTTCTATAATTTGTTTGGTTTTTTTTGAAAATAAAACTACCTCGGTTTTGATTTTCTCCGACTTAGCATAAAAGGGATATAAAATTTGATATGGACCAGGTTATTGCGAGGAATATCTCTAGATGCTGGTTAGATTAAATGAGTTGTACTTAAACATGTCCCATGATTCTTTTGCCATTTCTATGACCTTTATTTGAGCAGCTATTTGAGTTTGGATTTATATAGCTTAGCAAAAAATAGCGTGAGACGTTAAAAAGAACGATAGTTTTGTATGTTATCTTTGGAAAGATCAACAAAGGTGGGCAACCGGTAGTTTGAACCAAAAGGTGCTTCCTTTGCCCAATTCACTTTCGGCGCCGATATGGCCGTCATGGCGTTTGATGATCTCAGAGCAGATGTAAAGTCCAAGGCCCAGTCCGGTATATTTTACTCCTGAATGGTCTGCACGCCAGTACCTATCGAAGAGGTGAGGCAGATGCTTATCAGGAATACCGGGACCAGTATCTTTAACGGATATTTTGACATAACTGCCCTCGCGGGAGATATTGAGGTAAATTTCTTTAGAATCTGGCGCGTATTTGACCGCATTGTTCACAAAATTTACAACTACCTGATCTATCCGGTGTTCATCTGCATGCATCTGTAGTTTGTCGTCACCTGTAATAACGAGTTCATGCTTTCCGTCTATCCTGACATGGTTGCAGCAAACATGCAGCATGTCATAAATAGTAAATGTTGTTTTTTCCAGCTGCAGCTGATTCTCACTGTAACGGTACATATTTAGCAGATCGTCTACCATGCCATTGATCTTTACCAGACTTCTGGCAGAGGAGTCTATTATCCTTGAAAATACGGGTGCAGCAGGACTGTGTTTTAACTTATCTATGAGCTGTAGATTGGCTTTGAGTGTGGTGATAGGCGTTTTTAATTCATGGCTAACCATTCCCAAGAAGTCGTCTTTTCGCTGTTCTGACTGCGCAAGTTCCTGATTGGCCTTCTCTAACTGGCGCACTTTTCGTCTGAGTTCTATTTTGTCTACCACCTGTTTGGCCAGCGTTTTTAATGCGTGGACCTGATCGTCAGATAAGGAATGTGTTTTCTGATCAATTACACAAAGTGTTCCCAGCGCAAAGCCATCTTCATTAATAAGAGACACGCCTGCGTAAAAAACAACTTTGGTGGGACCGGTAACCATTGGATTATCGACAAAACGTGCATCCTGCCTAGCATCGGGAACGATCATGATTTCCTCACTTGAAGCAATGGTATGGGTACAAAAGGACAACTCTCTTAGGTTTTCTCTAAAGTCGGTGCCGTGATGTGACTTGAACGTCTGCCGTGTTTCATCAATGAAAGTGATCAGCACAATGGGGATCTGGCAAATTGCCGAAGCCAGTGCGGTAAGTACATCAAAGTCCTTTTCTTCTTCAGTATCAAACATATGGTAAGAATGAAGTGCTGCCACACGTGCTGACTCATCACCTGCAAATGCAAGCTTCAATTCAACACCAGAAGTTTCACCAAAAGTATGATTGGTCATAAGCAAACAGTAGTACCTGTTAAAAATCCTAAGTTACGTTTTTATAAGTTCATGACATAAAATCTTTTTTGGACAGCTAAGGCAACCTTCCTGATAAAACATTCGTAATATAGTGTAGCAGATTTATTTTTTTTAAGTGGACGATTTAACTATTCAGGAACTAGTAAAGGGTTGTAAGAAAAAAGACCGGAAAAGCCAGAAAGGGCTTTACCAGTCTTTTTACAGCCATTCCATGAAAATGTGCATCCGTTATGCAAAGGATAAAGACGAGGCGGTAGAATTAGTGAATGATGGCTTTATGCGAGTGTTTATAAATATTGACAGATACGATCAGGCAAAACCATTTAAGCCCTGGCTGAATACCATCATGATCAATACCTCGATAGATCACTACAGAAAGCAAATAAAAAAGATAGCAATGGAAGAGCTAAATGCAAAACATGATGTGGAAGATAAAGAAAGTATTCTTTCGCGCATCCATTATGAGGACCTGATAAAATTGGTACAAAAGCTTTCTCTGGCATACAGAACGGTGTTCAACCTCTTTGCTATAGATGGATATACACATGAAGAAATAGCCTCAATGCTTTCTATTTCTATAGGAACGTCTAAATCAAACTTATTTAAGGCTAGGGAGCAACTGAAAAAAATGCTAAAGAACAACCATGCAATTGAAAATTAAAAGATAGGCCGTAATGGAATTAAATGATAAAGAGTTTGATGCTGCCTTCAGAAAAAAGGTATTCGATGCTGATCCCCAGTTTGAGGAAGCAGCATGGGGTAAGATGGAGCAGAAACTCAAAAGAAGGGATAGGCTGGTATTTTTTAGAAATTCTGCGGTGTTGTGCCTGATGCTGCTGGGTGCGGTGATAGGTTTTTATTCAATTGGTGATAAAAGAGTAAGGCCTGTAACTGAGGTAGTAGTTGGTGTTCGGTCTGGAAATGTACCTGAGGGCACTGCGCCTGCAGGTAGTTTGACTGAAAATATTGAGGTTAAAGTTGATGCCGAATTGAAAATGAAGAAGGCAGATGAATTAACGCACTCAGCTTATAGAAAAGATACTATTGAAAATGATGCCGCCGCCATGGCACAAAGTCCTGTTAATACACAGGAAAGTGCTACGGTACCGGAAAGCGCTTCGGCTGCTGTGTTGGCTGACAAACCTGAAATTCCTGCTGATGCAAAACAGCAAAACAGAACCAAACGAGCATTGCCTATGAGCCTTTCGATCAGTGCGGGCCCAGAATTTAATTCGGCAAGTTCATTAATTGGGGGGAATCCCGGATTTAGCGCAGGCGTGGCGTTTGGAGTCGGCGTAACCAAAAACCTAAGCCTGCAGACGGGGGTTCATTACAGCATTAAGGATTATCATACAAACAATTACGCCTATAAATTCAGCAATGAACGGGTGCAGGGCCTGATATCTGGCGTAGAGGCTAGCTGTTTGGTGCTGGAGATCCCCCTGCTCGTTTCGTACAGGATTTCAGAAAATTATAAAAGGAGTATTGATCTGAATGCAGGTATTTCAAGCTATTTCATGCTCAGGGAAGATTATACTTTTAAATATACTCCCCAGTCGGGCATTGAAGACAGATTTGTAGAACGGCGAAATGAGAACCAGCATTACTTAAGTGTAGTCGACCTCTCCGCAACGTACTTTATTAAACTTAAAAAGGAGCAATTGCACCTGGGTTTTGAGCCTTTTGTAAAAATACCGCTCAGCGGAGTTGGAGAAGGAAAGGTAAACCTAAAATCAAGTGGAATTTCATTAAGACTACGCTATGATATCGACAAAAAAAATAATTAGCCTGGTGCTGATAGTCCTGTTTGTGATGCTGTATTTATGCGGGTCGGCACAAACATATGTGAGTAAAAACATCAGGGCAAGCATCTATTCGTCCACTCCACTGGAAGATATCAAGGCTGCGAGCGACAAAGCTTCGGCTGTGCTGATAACTAGTACAAGGGAAGTAGCGGTGCAGGTGCCGGTCAAGTCGCTGGAGTTTGACAGAAAGCTGATGCAGGAACACTTTAATGAGAACTATATGGAAAGTGATAAATACCCTTTTGCTAAATTTAAAGGGATCATTGCTGAACAATTAGATTTCAGTAAGGATGGAGAGTATGATGTGACGGTAAATGGTGTGCTGTCTGTACATGGGGTAGACCAGAAGCGCTCTATTCCTGGAAAGATCAGTATCAAAAACGGAACTGTACAGATCAGCACCGCATTTAAAGTGGCCTGTGCCAATCATAAAATTAAAATCCCAACCGTGGTGTTCACCAAAATAGCTGAACAGATCAGTGTAAAGGCAGAAGGTAAATTGAATCTTTTAAAACAATGATATACATGAAAACCAGACTACTCTTTTTATTTTTACTACTTACCGTTACCGCAAGCGCCCAGGAGGCCGATTCTTTGTTGAAGTCGCTCTCTGCAGATAGCCTGCCCCCTACTGTAGATGCAGTATTTAAATCTACCAGGGTGGTTTTATCACATTCTAGCGAGACGCAGAAAAAGCACGATCTGGACATGCGGATCAGGCACCATTTTGGGGATATAGGTGGAAGATTTGGAAGTGCCCATACGTTTTATGGCCTTGATTTGGCTTCGGATCTCTTTATCGGTTTTGATTATGGGATCAGTGACGACCTCACGGTGGCCATAGGCAGGAGCAAAACTGATGAGCTCTTTAATTTCTCAGGAAAATACAAACTGCTGAAACAGAAAAACAATGGTGCTATGCCAGCTAACCTTACTTTATTTGCACAGATGGGCTGGATAGCAAGGGAACCTTTTAATGCAAGTGAGTTTGTGGATTATACAGACAGGTTCTCTTACTTCCTTCAGGCCATTATCTCAAGGAAGTTTTCGCAGCGGTTATCACTGGAAGTCATGCCTGGCTTCTTGCTTAGAAAAAATGTGAGTGATGCCAATGAACCTGAAAACCTGTTTACCCTCGGCTTTGCAGGCAGGATGAAACTGACCAAAAGGCTTTCATTTGTAGCAGACTATACGCTGGTCAATGGCCTTTCCAGGCCAAAGGATCTGGCCACTACCTATTATAATCCTTTGGGTGTAGGCCTCGAGATAGAAACAGG
Source organism: Pedobacter psychroterrae (assembly GCF_004331695.1). GTDB lineage: Bacteria > Bacteroidota > Bacteroidia > Sphingobacteriales > Sphingobacteriaceae > Pedobacter > Pedobacter psychroterrae. The sequence goes on from NZ_SJSL01000007.1 coordinate 45,705, forward strand.
TGGACACATCTTCTCACTCAACTTTATGAACGCTGAGTACATCATTGAAAATAACTTTATTCCAAATACCAGAAAATCATGGAACGATGGTGGTGTCCGTTTTGGCTTTACCATTTCAAGAAACTTCACCTTGTTTAAATCAAAAAATAAAGACTCCGATAAGCAATCAAAAATTTACTAATCTAAAAATTTAAAACTATGGAACGTGACGAATTCATCAAATCATTAGGATTTGGTATGGCACTGATGTGTGCTGGCTCATGCCTTTCAGCATGTGGAGGAAAGGGCAATGACCCTAAACCTGACGACAAGCCTGATCCAAATCCAGGCGGCGGTGGTAATACGGCATCTGTAAATCTATCCAGTCAACTGATGGCTGTTGGTGACCAGGTGATTACAGGTGGCGTGCTGTTTTTCAGAATTGCTGCCGGAAATGCTGCCTCGTCATTTGTGGCGACTGAATCTGTTTGTCCGCACCAGGGTGGTGGCCTGGTATGGAAACAAGCGATCAGTAAAGTTCAGTGCCAGTTGCACTTTGCTGAATATGCTGCCAGCGGATCGGTAACCCAGCAGCCACAGGGTACTTCCGGCTCAACAAGAACATTAAAAATTTATAGCACTGCTGTAAGCGGAACCACGCTGACAGCGACAATTGTTTAAATAGAAAAACAGGGGCGTTAATGTATTAACGCTTCTGCTTTTTCTAAAACTATTTTTAATCCTTCCTTATTTTTACCTCCGGCTGTGGCATAGAAAGGCTGGCCTCCCCCGCCTCCCTGGATATCCCTGGCCAGTTCGCGTACAATATTGGAGGCATTTAGCCCTTTTTCTTTCACCAGGCTATCTGACAACATAACCGTTATCCCCGGTTTATCATCAATTAGCGTAGTAAAAACAAGGAACAGATCATCTACCAGGTCCTTCACAGCAAAAGCAAGACTTTTAACTGCATCTGCATTTGGTAAATCGACATAGGTAGCGATCAGGTTAATGCCATTGATGGTTTTAAGGTGGTGAACTATTTCATGTTTAAGATTGGCAGATTGCTCTGATACGGCCTTCTCTGCATCTTTTTTAAGCCTGTTGTTTTCTTCAATTAAAGCTGACAGGGCAGATTTAAGGTCTTTATTGCCTTTTAGCAACTCTCTAAGCTCATTTAGCTCCCTGTTTTGATCCAATACAAATGCTTCTGCTTTATCCGCCGTAATGGCCTCTATACGCCTTACTCCTGCGGCGACAGCGCTTTCTGAAACGATTTTGAAATAACCTATTTGCCCTGTGGCCTGTACATGAGTACCTCCACAGAGTTCTTTGGAGTAATGGTCATCGAAGGTGATTATTCGTACCAGATCACCATACTTCTCTCCGAAAAGCGCCGTTACACCACTGGAAATAGCCTGATCGTAAGGCACATAACGCTGTTCCTTTAAAGGTATATTTTCCCTCACCTTTTGATTTACCAGGTGTTCTATTTTAGCAAGGTCTTCATCGCTGATTTTAGCGAAATGAGAAAAGTCGAAGCGCAGGTAATCAGGATTTACAAGAGATCCTTTTTGGTTAACATGCGCACCGAGCACCTTTTTTAAGGCAGCGTGCAACAAGTGGGTAGCTGTATGGTTGTCCTGAGAAAGCAAGCGTTTATCTTCGTCTATCACGGCCCAGAATGATCCTTCTACATCCTCAGGCAGGGTATCGGTATAATGCACGATTACTCCGTTTTCCTTTTTTGTATCGGTGATCTCCACAAAGAAAAGGCGGCTATGGTCTTCTAAGCGACCTGTATCTCCTACCTGACCACCGCTTTCTGCATAAAACGGTGTTTTACTAAGCACGATCTGGTATTGATCCCTGCCTTTGGCAGTCACTTTTCTATATTTTATGATCTCTGTTTCCGCCTCAAAATCATCATAACCAACAAATTCTACTTCCAGATCAGGATTTACAAGGATCCAGTCGCCCGTGTCAATAGCGGTGGCGGCACGTGACCTATCCTTTTGTTCAAGCAGTGCCTTTTTGTACTCATCCATATCCACCTGCCAGCGTTTTTCTCTCGCCATTAATTCGGTAAGGTCAATAGGAAATCCGTAGGTGTCCTGCAATTCAAAGGCAAACTTACCGGAGATGACCATCTGGTCTTTCAAAATGCTGTAAACCCATTGGTCTTCAAAAGATTTTTCAGGCTCAATAGCGTTTTCAGACAACAGGAAATCTGCCTGCTTTTTAGTGTAGTTATCAAAGCGTTGGATACCTGTAGCTAAAGTTCTTAAGAAGCTCACTTCTTCTTCCAGTACTACCTTCTGCACAAATTCTTGCTGAAGTACAAGTTCTTCAAAAACACCCTCAAACTGTTTGGCCAATACGGGCACCAATTGGTTTAGAAAAGGTTCTTTAAGGTTTAAGAACGTGTATGCATAGCGAACAGCACGGCGCAGGATCCTGCGGATTACATAACCTGCTTTGTTATTGGATGGCAACTGCCCATCGGCAATTACGAATGAAATGGCCCTGATGTGATCGGCCATAACACGCATAGCGATGTCTGTTTTTTCATCTGCTCCGTAAGTGATACCTGCATGTACAGCAATGAACTGGATAAGCGGCTGAAATACGTCTGTATCATAATTGGAAGTCTTTTCCTGCAGTACGCGAACCAGACGCTCGAAGCCCATTCCTGTATCTACATGCTGTGCAGGTAAGGACTGTAATGACCCGTCTTTTAGGCGGTTAAACTGCATAAATACATTGTTCCAGATCTCTATCACCTGAGGATGATCTGCATTGACCAGCGACTTGCCTTCTACTGCTGCACGTTCGTGATCAGGCCGGCAATCAACGTGGATTTCAGAGCATGGTCCGCATGGGCCCGTATCTCCCATCTCCCAGAAGTTGTCCTTCTTATTACCGAGGATGATCCGCGCTTCAGGAACGTATTGTTTCCAGATTTCATAGGCTTCATTATCTCTTGGCAAACCTTCTTTTTCATCTCCTTCAAAAATGGAAACGTATAATTTGTCTTTAGGAATTTTATATACTTCTGTTAGCAGTTCCCAACTCCAGGCAATGGCTTCCTTTTTAAAATAATCGCCGAAACTCCAGTTGCCAAGCATTTCAAACATGGTATGGTGATAGGTATCAATGCCTACTTCTTCTAAGTCATTGTGCTTCCCAGACACGCGGAGACAACGCTGGGTATCAGTTACCCTTGGATATTTGATTGGTGCTTCTCCAAGAAACAGGTCCTTGAACTGGTTCATTCCCGCATTGGTAAACATTAGTGTAGGATCGTTCTTTACTACAATAGGTGCAGATGAAACAATATGATGATCTTTTGATTTGAAAAAGTTTAAATACGCCTGTCTAATTTCCTTAGCTGTCATCTGTAATCTTGATTAGGTTAGCAAAATTAGCATATTATTGAGTTATTTTGCTAAGGTAGCATCCATTAAATGGCAATAATATAGAAGCGCGCGCATAGCTAATTTATATTTTTTTCTTCTGCATTGAATACTTGCATAACTTTTGCTAAGTTTGGATACTTCAATTGAAAGCTGTAAACTACTAATAATCAATACACATTATGCCTTACAAAGAACGGGAAATTAATAAAATGTACTACACCATGGGTGAAGTGACCGAAATGTTTGGCGTAAATGCTTCGCAAATCCGTTTTTACGAAAAGGAGTTTGATGTGTTGCAGCCTAAGAAAAATAAAAAGGGAAACCGCCTCTTCACTCCTGAAGATATCGACAATTTAAAGATCATCTTTCATTTGGTAGATGATAAGGGTTTTACCTTAAAGGGTGCCAAAGAGCATTTAAAAAATAATAGCGGAGAAGTAAAAGAAAACCAGAAGATCATTGCCTCGCTGGAAAAACTAAAAGACTTTTTACTAAAGCTGAACGAAGAAATCTAACCGATCTGTATAAATTTTATTATTCTCATTATCAATCGATTTTAACTTAACCGGATAATAGTTTTTTTCTTTAGATAATATTTCTCTTGCTTTGGCCGTTGTATGGCTATCCGGAAACTATTTATTCTGCTATTCATTCTTTTCTCCTGCGATAGCTGTATGGCCCAGGAGGATGAACTGATCAAAGATATCGTTGAAAGTTTTGCAGAAAACCTGTCGGAAGATTATGACCTGTCGGAACTTATAGAGCAACTCCATTACTTGCGCAAGCATCCCATTAATTTAAACAATACCAGACCTGCGGAACTAAAAAAGCTGGTCTTCTTGTCCGCGCTGCAGATCAGCAATTTGTTTGCACATTTAAATAGTAACGGAAAGCTTATTGATGTACTGGAACTGCAGGGCATTAATGGTTTTGATGCTGCAACCATTACGCGGATCATTCCATTTGTAAGAATTGGACAGCGCACTTTATTGGCCGATGCAACAGTTAATGACTTGATAAAGAGTGGAAATAATGACCTGATGTTAAGATATGGACAAATTATCCAGACTCAAAAAGGCTTTAAGGACCTGCCGGGAAGCAGATATCTGGGCAGTGCCGAAAAACTGCTGCTAAGGTACCGGTATAGCTATGTGGATGCCGTATCGATTTCCCTGGTAGCTGAAAAAGATGCAGGCGAACAGCTATGGCGTGGTGCGATAGGCTTGGATCATTTATCAGGCAACATTGGCTTTTACAATTTGAATAAGGTAGTAGACAAAGTCATAGTAGGCGACTATGCCCTGCAGTTTGGCCAGGGATTGACATTATGGTCGGGATTTGCATTTGGCAAAGGCCCGGATGTGACGAGCGTAGCGAGTAAAGATGTAGGCCTCCGGCCCTATTCCTCATCAAATGAAGCGTCTTTCCTTAGGGGTATAGCCTCGACCTTACATCTGAATAGGCATGTAGCGTTAACACCTTTTGTTTCTTTCAGAAAGCTGGATGCCAGTTTAAAATTTCCAGCTGAAGGTGGGGCTACCCTTCAAAACATCAACATTAGCGGCCTGCACCGAACCCTCACAGAACTTAAAAACCAGAAAAGCCTGAAACAAAATGTATATGGTGGGGCGTTAAAATATGTAAGCAGCAATCTCCACATTGGTCTGGTAGGCTATCACTCGATCTATCAGCATGAATTCATTACTGGCACTCAGTTATATAACAAATACGCTTTCATTGGCAAAAAGCTATTTAATACCGGTGCTCATTATAATTATACCCTTGGCAATATCTATTTATATGGTGAAGCAGCACACAGTGTGAAAGGGGGTTGGGCTATTGTAAATGGCGCTATGACCAGTTTGTCGCCAAAAGTTTCTGTTGTATTGCTTTTTAGAAATTACGACAGGGACTACCACAGCTTTCTGAGCAATGGTGTTGGTGAAGGTTCCGAAATCAGCAATGAAAAAGGTTGGTATGCAGGGATCAATTATTCCCCGGATAAACGCTGGATGTTTTCTGTCTACAGTGATTACTTTAAATTTCCATGGCTCAGATATCGCGTAGATGCCCCTTCGTCTGGCTACGAAGCTTTAGGTCAGGCCGCATTTACACCAAAGAAGACTTTTAAATTATTACTGAGATATAAGCGTGAAGTAAAACAGCAAAACCCCGAAGCAGGTACTGAAGAGAAAATTCTGTTGGTCTGGGTTAACAAACAGAATTTCAGGATGGAAGCCAACTGGAAGATGAATAAGAAGTTTAGTTTTCAGCAGCGTGCTGAGCTGATAAATTATCAGAAAGGCAGGGCTGCTGATGAATGGGGTTATCTAATCTATCAGGATATAAACTATCATCCGCTGTCGGCCAAATTGTCTGCAAATATCAGGATTGCATACTTTAACACGCCATCATATAACAGCAGGATTTATGCCTTTGAAGACGATGTTCTGTATGGATCTAGCTTTGGCGGATATAATGGCAAGGGCATTAGAACATTTGTAAACCTAAGGTACAGACTATTACGCCAAATGGACTTGTGGGCACGGTATGCGCTATATGCATATCAGGATAGAATAATGATAGGCTCCGGACTGGATGAAATACCAGGAAGCAAAAAGTCCGATTTCAAATTGCAGGTCAGGTATCAGTTTTAATGAAGACGAGCACTGCATCGGGGACTTTCGTAAGGATTTTATTGCCTTTTGCAGGTGGGATACTACTTTTCTACGAGCAAACCTTGTGGAATAATCAAGCATTGATTACCTGGAATGCAGCTATATGCATCATTATGTTTATCTATTTATTTATTGCCAATCTGTTGTACAAAAGGCTTCGTCTTTATCGGTTTAAAGGTTTTAATGGTTTGGCATGGTCTGTATTTATCTTCTTTTTTGGAGCACTATGGGTGATATTGCACAACGAATCACTGGCTGAAGATCATTATGCAAATAAGCCACATCAGTTTTTGAAGATCAAAGTAAATGATGAGCCCCGCCTTAAAAACAACATACTTAGATTTAAAGCTATGGTGAACGTTTGTTATGACCATCTCGAGGATGATGGCAATAAGGCTTCCGGATCTTTAATGGTTTCAATTGCTACTGACAGCTCAAACAGATTGAGTTTAAGCTATGGGGACGAACTGATAATACCTTATAAAATTTCAACTATCAAACTTCCTAAGCAAACCTCAGATTTTGATTATAAAGCATGGCTTGCTGCACAGAATATTTATCATCAGACATTCCTGAGACAAGCTGACCTGATAAAACTACCCGGTAATAATGGTCATCCGATCATATCATTTGCACTTAATCTGCGGAAGAAGCAGGTGGATTTTTATCGCCAGATCATGAAAGACGATGAGGCATTTGCAGTAGCTGCTACCCTAATACTGGGATACAGGACTGATCTTGATAAAGAAACCCTGGACATCTATTCAAAAACCGGCACCATTCATGCCCTGTCTGTGTCGGGAATGCACGTTGGCCTGGTCTATTTGGTACTGAACTGGATGCTACAATTTATGAACCGGAGAGGTTGGCTGAGCATGGTAAAACTTGTATTAATATTGATATCGGTCTGGTTCTATGCATTACTGACCGGCTTCTCCCCTTCCGTTTTAAGATCTGTGATCATGCTTTCTGTATTTATCATTGCCAAATCATTCGCCAGAAAAACCAGCAACTATAACATCATGGCTTTCGCGGCATGCTGTTTATTGCTCTACGATCCATTCCTGATATGGGATATAGGTTTTCAGCTATCTTTTCTAGCTGTAGCCGGACTGATCTGGCTGCAGCCCATGATCCAAAACTGGTGGCATATTGAACAGGACTGGTTGTATAAAATATGGGGTACCGTTGCGATGTCGCTGGCAGCACAACTGGCTACCTGCCCCTTCAGCCTGTATTATTTCCATCAGTTTCCGGTATACTTTCTGATCAGTAACCTGTTCATCCTCATCCCCATTGCGGTGCTGATGTACATGGGGATTATCATTCTGCTGTTTAGAATTGAGATCCTTGGTCCGGCATTTGAATGGTTGATCAGCTTCACAAATAAAGGTTTAACATGGATAGCAACACTTCCATTTTCAAGTGTATCTGGTATTTTCATCAGCAAAACACAACTGGTCGTATTGTGTGTAACCCTATTGTTATTTGTTTTTGCTTTGTCTGAATACAAAAAGCGCCTGCTATTTGCCTCATTAATTGGCTTACTGATATTTCAATTGCTTTGACTAGGGACAAAATTAAAGATGACCAGGAAAAATAAGCTCATCGTGTTATAAGGCAAGTCAATTAAATTTTAAATCTGTATGCTTAGTTTTTTGCTGATCAGCGCCACCAATACTGCTAACATTACAAACAGGGCCCCTATCCAGGGAGTAGCGCCAAGTCCGAGTGAGGAGGAAACAACCAATCCGCCGACGTAAGCACCTATTGCGATGCCTAAGTTAAAAGAAGCTATGTTAAAGGCCGATGCCACATCTTCTGTTCCAGGCAACTGCTTTTCAGCAAGCTGCACCACATATAATTGTAATCCTGGTACATTAGCAAAACTGAGCCCACCCATAATAAAAAGTGTAATGATGCCCAAAATAGTGTACTGAGCCGTAAAGGTAAACATCAACAACATGATACTCTGCAGCATGAATATCCATATCAGTGCTTTAAGGGGGTCTCTATTGGACACCTTACCCCCTACTACATTTCCAATAGCGATGGCTATACCATAAAGCAACAATATCAACGTTACAACAGATTCTGAAAGACCAGTTATCTGCTGGAGAACGGGCGATAAATAGGTAAACGTTACAAAAGTACCACCATAACCTAAAATGGTCATCAAAAATGCCAGCAGCAGACGCTTGTTGGTGACTACCTTTAACTGCATTTTTAGAGATGCACCTTTTTCATTTTTAAGGTTTGAAGGCAATAAAACCATACTGGATATTAATCCTATGAGACCTAATAGGGCAACACCGATAAATGTTGCGCGCCAACCAAACTGCTGACCGATAAAAGTTCCTAACGGAACACCTGTAACAATCGCTATGGTAAGCCCGGCAAACATAATGGAAATAGCAGAGGCCCGTTTTTCAACAGTAACCAGCGATGCGGCTATAGTTGCTCCTATGGAGAAAAATACACCGTGCGCAAAACCCGTAACTATCCTGGCGATAACAAGTGTGGTAAATCCAGGAGCGATGGAGGCGAGTCCGTTTCCGATGACGAAGAGAACCATTAATAAAATAAGCAATCTTTTGCGTGGAATGCTGCTGGTCAATGCGGTAAGAATGGGCGCGCCGATGGCTACACCGATAGCGTAAAGACTAACCAGCAATCCGGCAGAGGGAATGGCGATATTTAAATCACTTGCTACAGTAGGAAGCAGGCCAACGATTACGAATTCTGTGGTACCGATACCGAAAGCGCTAATGGTTAATGCCCACAAGGCTGCTGGAAGGCTTTTTCTTGCAGGGCTACCTTTTGTTTCCCTAACGGAAGCTGGAAGTGGTTTTGTAATTGTATTCATTTCACAAATGCTTTTATGATACAAGATGTTTCACCTTAACAGTATTAGCTCTAAAGGTGAAACATCGTTTTATTTTATTTTGTAAGTTCACTTAGTAATGCTTTACCAACGGCTCTAGCAGATTGCGGATTCTGTCCTGTTACGAGACGCTGGTCTGTTACAACATGTACTTCCCATACTCCTGATTTTTCGAATTGGGCGCCCTTGGCCTTTAATTTATCTTCCAGGGAGAAAGGAACGATATTTTCGAGTTTGACCGCCACCTCTTCTTCATTGGTAAAACCATTGACTTTTTTACCTTCCAGCAGATATTTACCATTACTTAATTTGATATTTACCAGACCCGCAGGGCCATGACAAACAGCGCTGACAAAACCGCCTGACTCATAAATACGCGCAGCTAACCTGGCGATAGCCTGATCTTTTGGCAGGTCCCACATGGCGCCATGACCACCGGCATAATGAATAGCAATGTAGTCATCAGGATTTACTGCTGATGGTTTCAATGTGTGTTCTATTTTATACCTGTAGGCGGTGTCACCCCAAAACTCATTGTTTTCGGGATCGGTCAGATCAAATCCGTCAACAGGCGCTTTTCCTCCTTTAGGGCTTACAAAGTCAATTTCGTATCCTGCATCTTTTAATACTTTCCAAGGATGTGAGACTTCACTTAGGTAATAACCAGTAGGCTCGCCTGTATTTCCCTTTTTATCGTGGCTGGTTACCACAAACAAAATTTTCTTTTTCATATCATTCGATTCTAATTGCTGGCCCACAGCGGTGTTATTTAATACCGAACTCGTTGATAACACCATCGCGCCAAGGAACATTGTTTTAAAAATTTTCATAACCATATATTTTTTAATATCACACCACAAAATTCCTCATAATATTCCTATCATCATAATAACATAAATTTTACCTTTGTATCATAAAAATAATGCATCATGAAACTAAATCTGGAATGGATCAGAACATTTAAAGCTATATATGAACATGGTACGCTCACTGGTGCAGCAAATGCACTGTTCATTTCACAACCAGGTGTGAGTCTGCACCTGAACTCCCTTGAATCGTATACAGGCTATAAACTGTTTGACAGGTCCCCAAAAAAAATGGTGCCCACAGAACGGGGGAAAGTACTTTACAACTTTGTAATCGAACCAATCAATAAACTGGAAACTGCAGAACAACTTTTTCATAAGAGCACAAAAACGGATAGGGCGACCATTAGTATTGGCATGTGCTTTGAAACTTTTCAGTTTACTCTTGAAAAGTACATCTCCTCTCTTCCTTTTAATGTGATCATTAAATTTGGCGATTATCACCAGATGCTGCATGACCTTGACAAAGGATTGCTGGACCTCATCATTACCCCGCATAAGGGAGATCAGAAAAACCTGGAATACCAGGCATTTTCAAAGGAAAGAATCGTACTGGTTTGCGGAGGAAAAACTGATCTTGGGAAACTACCTTCACTATTAAAAGAGAAAAAAACAAAAGAGGCTGAAAGCTGGCTAAAGCAACAGATATGGTACAGCACAGCAGCAGACATGGATCATCTTAAAAATTTCTGGCAGGTTAACTTCAAAAGTCATATAGATTTTAAGCCCAACTATATTGTGCCAAATATCAGTTCCATTGTACGCTGTCTGAGTAGTAGCGAGGGTTTTTCTATCATTCCTGATTTCCTGTGCCGCGAGGAGATTGCCAATGGGAGTCTGAAACTAGTATGGGAAGGCAGAAACATTATAGAAAACATCCTTCATTTTGGTACCAGAAAGAAAACCATGTACGAAAAGGAGATAGATATGGTAAAACACATTTTTGAAACCAAAATAGATTTGTAGCTTTATTTTTTTTTAAACTAACTGAAAAGGCATGACTGAACCTCTGGTTTTATACTCAGTACATCAGCGTATAGCTACCATTTCTATTAATCGTCCGGAAAAGCGAAATGCTTTGAATGCTGAATTGGTAACATTGCTAACAGAACAATTAATTACTGCATCTGAGGACGACGAAGTGAAAGTGATTGTACTTAAAGCCTGCGGTGCGGTTTTCAGTGCAGGTGCAGACCTGGAATATCTGCAGCAACTGCAGCAAAACACCTATGAAGAGAACCTTGCAGATTCAGAAAATCTAAAGCGCCTGTTTACCACCATTTACTATCTTCCAAAAATTGTGATAGCGCAGGTAGAAGGACATGCCATAGCTGGAGGATGCGGATTAGCAACAGTCTGTGACATTATTTTTGCCGTCCCTGAAGCCAGTTTTGGTTATACTGAAGTAAAACTGGGATTTGTACCGGCTATTGTATCCTGCTTTTTATTACGGAAAACAAGTGAAACTGTTGCCAAAAAGATATTGCTGACAGGTGAACTTTTCTCAGCACAGGAGGCATTAAATTACGGACTGATTACGTTTGTAACAAACAAAGAGGATATCGATCTTAAAGTAAATGAATTTGCGTTAAATTTGTGTACGGAAACATCAAGTAATTCGTTAATGGTTACAAAACAGTTGATCGGACAAACTACCCATCTGTTGCTGGAAAAAAGTCTGTCTCTTGCGGTACAGATCAATGCACGTGTCAGGGATAGCGAAGATTTCCGAAAGGGTGTGGGGGCTTTCATAAACAAAGAGAAAATAAAGTGGTAAACCTTAAAATTAATTTAAAAAACCAGAATATGTTTAAATCAATCAAAACCGGAGTTGTAGCAATTATTCTAATAAGTACGGCTGTAATAGCCAAAGCCCAAAAGGTATTGGATCAGGGTACTATTACTTATGGCATGCAATATGCCCTTACAGATGAGCAGAAGGCTGCAATTAATGAGGCAATGCTTCCTGCCGAGACCAAGATCAAATTTAACGGGAACATATCGATGATAGAGATGAACATGGGTGCGGCTATGATAAAGATATTTTCGGATGGCTTACAACATAATTCATTATTTTTAGTAGACATCCCTGTAATCCAAAAACAATATGCAGCAAAACTTTCAAAGGCTGAAATTGACAAGCAAATGGGAAATATAACCTATTCTGAATTTGTCAATACAGGTGAAAAACTAGTTATTGCAGGCTACAACACCGAAAAATACACCTACAAAGACAATTCCGGTACCTCACATGAATTATGGGCTACCAATGACATTAAGCTTTCAGCTGGTGCTTTACCCTACGGCCTTGAGGCCCTTAAAGGCGCTACCCCAATCAAATATTCGAGTGTACAAAATGGGATCAAAACAACAGCCACTATAAAAAATATCAAAGAAGAAAAAGCAGGCCCTTTTTCTTTAGATGTACCTAAAGGATACGAAGAAAAGACTTTGGCAGAACTTCAGGCAATGCAGGGCGGTGGGCAATAAGCTTAGGTAAATGTCTAAAAGCCTGCTGTTTTTTGTTAGGTTCTTCGCATTTTGGATACTTTTCTTCTTCCTCGACCGCCTGACATTTCTGATTATTAATTATAAAAAGATTGCTGTGATTCCGCTAACGGAAATCATGGCAACTTTTTTTCATGCCATCCCCCTTGATATTTCTATGATCGGGTATCTGATGGTCATACCCTTGTTTCGTTACATATTTTACCTTTTTTCTGGTAAACGGGAAGTAAATATAAAGTGGTTGTTCTGGTATAACTCGGTGCTCATAGCGCTCTTTTGCATTATATCTGTAATCAATTTTAACATTTACAGAGAATGGGGAAGTAAAATCAATGCAAGAGCTGTTGGATTTGCTATTCATACCCCAAATGAAGCATTGGCATCGGCTGCATCCTCTCCTATCTTTTTGACTTTATTTGTGCTTGCAATGCTAATAGCAGGTGGACTTTTACTCCAGCGCCACTTCATTCTCAGAAAACTTAATTTTTCAGACAGCTCTGTCTGGCAAAAAGGCATTTTAGTAATATTGCTATTTGGATTAAGTTTCGTCATGATCAGGGGTGGTGTAAGTGGCTCCCCCATCAACCAAAGTATGGCCTATTTTTCGAAGAATCAGTTGCTGAACAATGCGTCCGTCAATACCGAATGGAACCTGATGAGAAGCATTATTTCTTCACGCATGACCAAGGCCAATCCTTACCTGTTTCTTAGCAAAGAGGAAGCTGACAGTTTTGTAAGCAAGCTGTTTCAGGTTGAAAAAGATACCACTATCAGTATCCTAAAGACACCAAGACCAAACGTAGTATTGGTGATTATAGAGAGCTTTACTGCTGATCTAACCATGACATTAGGAGGTACCCCGGATATTACCCCAAATTTTGACAGTTTGATAAATAAAGGGGTGCTGTTTAGTAACATCTATGCCGCCGGAAACCGAACTGATAAAGGATTGATTGGTACTCTCGCAGGCTTTCCTACACTTGCTGTGGGAAGTATTGTAAAATGGCCTGAAAAAATGCAGAAAATACCTGCTATCTCCCAATCATTCTTCAACAATGGGTATCAAACCTCTTTCTATTATGGGGGAGAATCTGAATTTGACAATTACAAAGCCTTTATTTTAAGTCACAATTATCAAAGACTGGTAGACAGAAATAGCTTTGCGGAGGATAAAGGAACAAGTTGGGGCCAATATGACGAGGCTACCTTTGCACGTCAGATAACAGACCTGAACAAGGAAACACAGCCCTTCTTTTCTACTTTACTGACACTCACCAACCATGAACCATATGGGCTGCCGGACAAATACAAATTCGGGAAAGCTGACAACATAGCAAAGTTTAAAAGTACAGCCTACTACACCGATTCATGTATCAATGCTTATTTAAACATTGCAAAAAAGACAGACTGGTATAAAAACACACTGTTCGTATTCATAGCAGATCACGGACACCTGCTGCCAAAGAACAGCCATGACATCTTTGAACCCCAGCGTTACCACATCCCGCTGCTTCTTTATGGTGAGGTAATAAAAGATGAATACAGGGGCGTAAAAATGCCGCAGACTGGCAGTCAGAATGATGTGGCAGCCACAGTTTTAGCTCAGTTGAACATCAGTGCCAAAGAATTTGTATGGAGCAAAAACCTGCTCAACCCATATACTAAACCTTTTGCTTTTTTTAGCTGGGATAATGGAATGGGCTTTATCAATACCAAACAATGTGTTACATTTGATAATGTAGGCAAAACGGTTTTGTATAACAGCAATGCTAAGGACACAGCACAAACTGATGAGATACTTATCAATGCTAAGTCTTACCTTCAAAACGTATATCAGCAATTTATAGAATTTTAAAAAATGAACTTCAGAAACATCTTTTTTAAGCTGGCCCTGGTCTTATTAACAGGCTTTTGTGGACAAGCTGGCGCACAGGAAATTAAATGGGCCAGTGATGGAAATTCTTATTATCAGATCAGCAGCGGAGAGCTGGTTTCGATAAGTTTACCACTAAGTGAGCAGCGAAATGTGATAGACCGAGATGCACTTTATTCAGCCGGAAACAATGCCGGGCTTAGCAATATTAAAGATTTTCAGATTTCCGAAGATGGCACTAAGGTGTTGCTCTATACAAATAGCATGAAGGTATGGCGCTATGAAACGCGCGGCAACTATTACGTAGCTGATCTAAAAACCAATAAGATTGTACAGGTAGGGAAAGACAAGCCTGTATCTTCACTGATGTTTGCCAAGTTCTCTCCTGATGGAAATAAAGTAGCTTATGTAAGTGGCCACAACCTGTATGTGGACGATCTGGCGGCTGGCACCAGCAAAGCATTAACTACCGACGGCACAGACAGGTTGATCAACGGAACTTTTGATTGGGTATACGAAGAAGAATTTGATTGCAGAGATGGCTTCAGATGGAGCCCTGATGGAAAATCTATTGCCTACTGGCAGATTGATGCTTCGAAAATTAAAAACTTTTTAATGATCAATAATACAGATTCCAATTATTCATATACCATTCCTGTAGAATATCCAAAGGTTGGAGAAGATCCTTCTTCCTGTAAAGTTGGCATTGTAGACATCGCAACAGCAAAAACAAACTGGCTGAAGGTACCGGGCGATCAGGTACAAAACTACATCCCTAGATTGGAATGGATACCTGCCAGTAACGAGGTAATTTTACAGCAATTGAACCGCGAACAGAATGTGAGCAAACTTTTCGTGGCCAATGCAGCAACAGGGGCCGTTACAAATATCTACAGTGAAACTGACAAGGCATGGATCGATGCGGCTAAAGGCTGGAAGTGGATAAACCAAGGCAAGGAGTTTTTATGGACCAGCGAAAAAGATGGCTGGAGACATGTTTACCGGATCAGCAGAGATGGAAAAAAGCAGACGCTGGTCACAAAAGGCGATTATGATGTAATAGAACAAACTTTCACCGACGAAAAAGAAGGATGGTTGTATTTTATGGCCTCCCCTGCTAATGCCACTCAAAAATACCTGTACAAAACAAAGTTGAGCGGTGGTGCCAAGGCTGAAATGGTAACACCCTCTATTCTTCCGGGTACCCACTCGTATGATATTTCCCCTAATGGCATTTTTGCACGCCATACTTATCAAAGTGCTTCCATACCTCCGCTGACGGAGTGGATGAAAATGACTACCTTAAATCCCCTGACAATGCAGGGCAGCATTACCAATCAGCTTGGCACCGTAAGGCCTGTAAAAAATAAAGTTGAATTCTTTAAGGTAACTACTGAAGATGGCATTGAACTGGATGGCTGGATGAAGAAACCTGACAATTTTGATCAGACAAAAAAATATCCCGTTGTATTTTATGTGTACGGAGAACCTGCCGCACAAACTGTGACAGACACCTATGGTGCAGGCAGAAATTTTCTGTATGCCGGCGACATGCCTAAAGACGGATATATCTATATATCCATTGAAAACAGGGGTGCTCCTGCGCCTAAAGGCAGAGAATGGCGCAAAAGTATTTTTCAGAACATAGGTACATTAAATATCCGCGATCAGGCGATGGCAGCAAAAAAAATCCTTACATGGCCTTTCGTCGATAAAGACAGGGTTGCGGTATGGGGCTGGAGCGGCGGCGGTTCATCTACTTTAAACCTGATGTTCCAGTATCCTGAAATTTATAAAACAGGAATAGCCATAGCTGCTGTAGGCAATCAGTTGACCTATGACAACATATACCAGGAACGTTATATGGGTTCACCATTAAAAACAAAAGAGGCCTACATTAAGGGCTCACCGGTAACCTATGCCAAGAACCTGATGGGAAATTTACTATATATCCATGGTACAGGGGATGACAATGTACATTATCAGAATGCAGAGATGCTGATCAATGAGCTGATCAAAAACAGAAAAGTATTTCAAATGATGGCTTACCCAAACAGGACACACAGCATCAATGAAGGAATGGGAACTTCTGAACATTTGGCACTGACATATACTCAGTTTTTGCAAAAGAACTGCCCACCAGGAGGTAAATAGTAACAAATACATAGTGAAACATCAACAGAGTTTCACATCAATACCATTTTTGTTAGCGACCAGGTGATTATTTATAAAATGGCGCATAATTTGATGGGGAGTGTTCGCTGTTCATAAACAAACTGGGCCGCAGAGATTATAAACAGACTGTAATGAGATTAAGCCACATAAATGGACACAAAAGCTGAAGACCTGACAATTCAAAAAGAAATTAAAGGTCCGGGAAGGCTATTCAGGATATTTATCACACTGTATGATGTTTTCCAGTTCATAGGGCGTTTTTTTAAGGAAGGTTTTCTGCCACCCTATGAAGGAAAAGAACTGATGAAGCAATGTTATGACATTGGTTACCGCTCGCTTGCCTTAATATCCCTGACAGGTTTTATCACCGGTGTAGTATTCACCAAACAGTCAAGACCCTCTCTTGCAGAATTTGGGGCCACGTCATGGCTCCCTTCTCTGGTAGGAATCGCATTACTCAGAACACTGGCCCCCTTATTGACTTCATTAATCGCTGCCGGAAAGGTAGGATCAAGTATAGGGGCTGAATTGGGATCTATGAGGGTAACAGAGCAAATAGATGCCATGGAAGTATCTGCTACCAATCCATTTAAATTCCTAGTTACCACCAGGGTACTCGCTGCCACGATAACCATCCCAATCCTTACCTTTTACACGGCCCTGGTAGGAATGCTTGGCTCTTTATTAAACGTTTCTATGGGTGAAGGAACCAGTGCTAAACTATTCTTTCAGTCATCTTTAGAATCCATCACATTTCTCGATATTACGGCATCTACGGTCAAAGCAATAATCTTTGGCTTTACCATTGGTATGGTGGGTTGCTATCAGGGTTATAATTCGTCAAAAGGTACAGAGGGTGTAGGAAAAGCTGCCAATGCATCGGTGGTAATCGGTATGTTCCTGATCTTTATAGAAGAGGTGATCTCAGTCCAGTTTTTTGGCTTATTCAGAACTTAAGTTATGGAAAAAAAGAAAGCAACATCAGATCTGGAAAAAGTAATAGAGATCAAAGGGCTGTACAAATCCTTTGGAAACTATCACGTACTAAAAGGTGTGGACCTGGATTTATACAATCGTGAAAACCTGGTAGTACTGGGGAAATCGGGTACCGGTAAATCTGTATTGATCAAAATAGTAGTGGGCCTGCTCACACCTGACAGCGGAGAAGTGAAAGTACTGAATCAAATAGTGGATCAGATTACTTACAAACAGCTGCTGGCACTTAGGCTAAAAGTTGGCTTTTCTTTTCAGAACAGCGCCTTGTATGACAGTATGACTGTAAGAGAAAACCTCAAGTTTCCACTGGTGCGTAATCAGAGAAAACTTACTAAAGGGGAAGTAAACAGTGCTGTAGAAGAAATGCTGGATGCCGTAGGCCTGCTGAGCACCATCAATCAAATGCCTTCCGAACTTTCAGGCGGACAAAGGAAACGGATAGGAATAGCAAGAACATTGATCCTTAGGCCTGAAATTATGCTTTATGACGAACCAACGGCAGGTCTTGACCCCATTACCTGCCTGGAGATCAATAGTCTGATCAACGAGGTACAGGAGCGCTTTAATACCAGTTCCATAATTATCACGCACGATTTAACTTGTGCAAAAGCCGTTGGCAACCGAGTAGCCATGCTACTGGATGGCAAATTTGAACGCCAGGGGACTTTTGACGAGGTATTTAACACAAACGACGAACGGGTAAAACCATTTTACGATTACAATTTTATTCAATAGAAATTATGCAGGTAACAGACAATCGCCGCAAAATAGTAGTAGGAGCATTCATCCTTTTAGGCCTGGCGATCTTTATATTAGGTGTTTTTACATTAGGAAGTCAGAAAAAAGCATTTGTTAAAAGTTTTACAGTAGACGTCATTTTCAATGACATACAAGGACTAAAAACAGGCAATAACGTTTGGTTTTCCGGAGTTAAAATTGGGACTATCAAGAAAATCCAGTTCTATGGAAACTCACAGGTGCAGGTTCTTTTAAATATAGAAGAAGAAGCCCACAAGTATATCCATAAGGATGCTTCAGCAAGCATCAGCTCTGATGGATTGATTGGTAATAAAATTATTGTGATCAATGGAGGAACACCTAAGTTTCCATTTGTAGAGGACGGCGATCGTCTGCGTGTGAATACTACCCTGTCTACAGACGATATCATGAAAACCTTTCAGGTAAACAACAAGAACCTGGTAGACGTAACTTCCGATTTTAAAATACTGGCCAAAAGCCTGGTAGAAGGTAAAGGAACCGTAGGTGCTTTACTAACTGATCAGCAGATTGCTGAAGATTTTAAAGCGATTGTAATAAACCTAAGGAACACTACTGCATCAGCAAACAAGATGGCGACAGAACTGGATGCTTTTACCAAGACATTGAATACAAAAGGCGGATTGGCAGATAAACTATTGACCGACACCGCTGTATTTGCAAAATTGGAAGCATCAGTATCAGAATTGCAGAAAACAGCAAATGCTGCTGCTTTGATGACAGAAAACCTAAACAAGGCCTCTGCTAAATTTAATCAGCCGGACAATGCTGTCGGTATCTTGCTCAATGATCAGAAAACAGGTGAACAAGTAAAAGCAATCATGCAAAACATAGAAACCAGCAGCAAGAAGCTGGATGAAAACCTGGAAGCTTTACAGCATAATTTTCTGCTGAGGGGATTCTTTAAAAAGAAAGCAAAAGAAGAGGAAGCCGCAAAAAAACCTTAAATCGGACTATTTAAAATAGATCATAAATTTGGTTCCCTTAGCAGGGGTACTTTCTACAAGGACTTTACCCCCCATGGCATCTATCTGATTTTTTGAAATAAACAGGCCCACTCCTTTTGAGTCCGGATTTCCATTGAATGTCTTGTACATTCCAAACAATTGATCTCCATGCTTGGCCAGATCTATTCCTACACCATTATCTGCTATCTGAAACACGATTTGTCCCCCATCAATGAATGTACTCAGATCTATTTCCGGAGCCCTGTCAGGATGACTATACCGTATCGCATTAAAAATAAAATTCAATAAAATACTTTCCAGATAGGCAGGATTGTAATTGACCATTATACTATCCTGCACATTATTTTTGATAACTGCCTTTTTCAAAACCACCTGATCATTTAAGATATCCAGTGTTTTTCTGATAAAAACTGACAGGTTTAGGGGTTCAGTGGAGACATCTATGCTTGTCTGAATATTGACTACTTTGTTCAGGTTTAACATGGCATCATTCAACGACCCTGAGACAGTTTTTAACAGATCTACCATTTCCTTTCTCTCCGATTCAGATTCTGTGATCTCTAGTAGATTGGTGATAGCCTGTATGTTACTCGCGTGTGATCTGAGGTTGTGTGATACGATATAGGAAAAGTTCAGCAACCGTTTATTTTGCTCATTAACCAGGTCATCCGCAGCTTTACGGTCTGTTATATCTTCAATGATCAAAATATTGCTTTTTGGCTGTTCGTCTTCATTCCATAAGGGAGTTTCGACTATATTGGCCCATTTTATATGACCTTCTTTATGGATATATCTGGTCTGCATCCTGAACTCAGTAATCAAACCCAGCCTCAGACTGGTTATTTTATCAATTTCCGATGCTATATCATCAGGATAAGTAACGCTTTGCAGGCTCTGATCATTTAATTCATATTCATTATAACCGAGGATTTCGCACAGTTTTTTGTTAACCTGCAAAAAATTGCCATTCCGCGAATTTACCACTGCAATACCAATCGCAGCTTCATCAAATATGGTCTTAAACTTTACTTCTGTTTCCAGCAACTTTACCGCTTGAAGATCTACCAGGCGCTGTAGTTCGGCTGGTTTCTTTAAAAGCTTTGTCACCAGTACAGCACATATCACAGCAAGGAAAAGCCCAAGTAACAAAGGATACAAAACCTGGATAATAGCATTATGGTCATCACTGGAAACAATATACAACCTCCAGTTTCCATCAGGAAAAATTGCCGTTTCATAACTACTATTTTTTAAATCTGTATTCCCTGGCAGATAAAATTCCTCCTTGCCGCTCGTAATGTTAAACTTGGAAAACTGGAAATAAAATCTTTTATCTTTCACATTCAATGCGCCAACATCACTCAGGAATGTATTAAGATTAATGACAACGGCGGAAAAACCCCAAAACTTGTTTTCCATATATACAGGCAGTCTCCCCACGATGCCTATCCCGCCCTGCAATAACTTATCAGGACCCAGGAAGTACATTTTTCGGTTTTTTACTGACGAATATGCCCTGTATTTATTATCTTTTTTTGCAATGAATACATTTGAATTTAATGCGCCTTCATTACCCTTTAGCGGGTAGATGTATTTGATGATTCCATTGGGCACCAGCTGAACAGCCTTAAATTTGGTATTGGTGCTGATTAACTGGGCGGCAACTGCCTCAAAGTTCCTAGGTTCTCCCTTATCATCAATGGTCAAAGCCAAAGTCAGGGCAGCCGTATAACTATTTTTGAGAGATTGTTCAATGTTCTGCTTAACGACATTCAATATGCTGAGCATCTCACGGTGCTCATTTTCTTTAACGATTTTATACCGCTGATTGGTAATAAGGCCGATCAGCAGCAGTAAAAACAAAAAGACAAAAAAACCGGTTAGTTTAGGTCTGCTAAGTAACCATCCTGTTATTTTTGCCAACTTTACATCAAGATTCATAAAAGTCCCTGCAAGGTTGGAGAATTATAAATCCTCAAACAAATTTCCACCTTGTTAATATAAACTTAAACAATTAAATCAACCTAACAAAGCCGACAATTGGTATTCATTGTTTTTATTTAATTTAGCAACTTATAAAGCCATTATGATCACTATTGAAAATGAATATATAAGTGCTGATTTTGCAGCCAAAGGTGCCGAACTTCAAAGCCTTAAAAGCAAAAAACACAACCTGGAATATATGTGGAGCGGAAATCCGGAATTTTGGGGTAAATATAGCCCGGTCCTTTTCCCCGTTATAGGAGCCCTAAAAGATGGTATTTATTATTTTGATGGAAAGGAATATCAACTTCCCAGGCATGGTTTTGCAAGAGACAAAACATTTAAGGTTGAGCAATTGAATCAAACCGAAGTGTTGTTTACATTAAACCAGGACGAAGAAACCCTAAAGAGCTACCCTTTTGAGTTTATACTACAACTGCATTATAAAATTTCAGGTGCAGAACTTACCTGCACCTGCACAGTTATAAACCCTGCCGACAAACACCTTCTATTCTCATATGGCAACCATCCGGCTTTTGCTACGCCCGTTACCGCTGGCTTAAAGTACAATGATTATTACCTTCAGTTCAACAACGATAGTACACTCACTTACCATAAAATCAACAACGATCTTATTGACAATGAAACCCTAACGATAGTTCTTGAAAACAATATCCTGCCACTGCAGCATAAACTTTTCTATGAAGATGCCCTGGTTTTTAAAGCACTCAAAAGTGACCAGATCTCATTGCGCAACACGCAGAATGATCATGGAATACACTATCATTTTAAAGATTTTCCCTATTTTGGGATCTGGGCTGCCAAGCATGCAGACTTTGTATGCCTGGAGGCCTGGTGTGGAATTGCTGACGGAATAAATCACAACCAGCAACTGAAGGACAAGGAAGGTATCATTACTTTGCCTCCAGACGATAGCTGGGAACGGAGCTGGTCGGTAACCTGTTTTTAGTCCGGTATCGTGGCAGTCCTGCGGCTAGAAGTGTAGGCACTGAATACTCCCAATGCACCATTACTGAAGTTTGATGGCGGATTACTTGGCGCTATCGGCGGGCCACCTCCACCCATATTTTGAGACAAACTATAAAAATACCGATATACATTTCGGTCTATACACAAGAATTCCACATCTATCTGATCGTCACGTTCTAAATCGCTGAGGTCATAGAATATCGTATTGGCCACTTCGTTACCATCATTAAACCGGTCCTCACTAACAACATCCTCTTCAATTTTTCCTTTTACTCTGAGTATATACCTGTAATAGTTTGGTGCACCCCGCGGGTCAAGATAATTGACATCGACGAACCTGCTTTTCTCCCCGAAGAAATTATAGTCTTTAAAAGTTAACGAATCTATATGCACTTTATCAGGCATAGTGGAAGTGGCAATATAGGTTTTACCTTCCAGATTAACTGTTAGCGTATATTTTACTCCCGACCTCCCGCGAATTCTCGGACTATTATATATTCCAGGTTCTACTTCCGTATAGTTCACAACATTTCCGGTATTGGATGTTAAAACAACCGTAGCACCAGAAGCCCCGTTAAATTTATTGGGCTGCGTAAAGTCATAGGTCTTGGATAATCTTACTACCTGAATTTCACCCTGATCACTCAATCCTGCATCGATCACTACGGCAGCACCCGCGTTGTCCAGTTCCAGTGTGATTATTTTCTCACAACTTGTGAGCAAAAGCACGGCGGCGAATAAGCCCGTTAAAAATGTATAGGTAAGTCTCATGAATTAAAATTTAAAGTTCCATGTTACGGAAGGTATTATTCCAAATAATGTAGTCTGAGTTACTCTTGTTCTTGTTAAATCATCAGGATCGTCCTCAAAATCAATAGAGAAGGCATTCTGTCTGTTGTACAGGTTGTATATGCCGAAAGACCAGCTCGACTGAAGTTTCTTCCCAGGCTTACCTTCAAGCGTAGCTGCTACGTCCAGTCTGTGGTATGCAGGTGTTCTGTATCCATTCTTTTCTGTATAATAAAACACGGTACGCCCATTGATCTGATACTTCCCACTCGGATATGTCACCGCATTTCCTGTATTGTATACAAAAACCGACGAGAATGTCCAGCGAGGACCAGCTTTGTATATTCCTACCAATGAAAGGTCATGTGTTCTGTCTTGCTTTGCATAAAACCACCTACCATCATTGATTCCATCAAAGAGTCTTTCCGTTTTTGACCAGGTATAACCAATCCAGCCATTGAACTTTCCAAACCTTTTCTTCAGGAACAGCTCCAATCCATATGCGCGCCCGTCTCCATAAAGAAGGTCAGCTTCTACATTTGCGTTTCCTCTCAAATCTGTTCCGCTCCGGTATTCAATCTGGTTCTGCATCCATTTATAGTAAATCTCGGCCGAGAACTCATATTTGTCATCGTTGAAATTACGAAAGTATCCGGTAGCGATCTGATCAGCGATTTCAGGCTTCACATTGTTACTGTTCATGATGTAAAGATCCGTCGGTGAAGTTGAAGTAGAATTAGACATCAGGTGGATATTCTGGATATTCCTGGTGTACGCACTTTTAATAGAGCTGGAAGGTGATAGTTGATAACTAGCGGATATCCTTGGCTCCAGATTAAGATAGGATTTAACAAATTCACCGGACTTGTAGGGCGCGGTAGCGGTGATATTTCCATCCTCGTCATAGGACTTTATATTTCCCGGACCGAGTAAAGAAAAACTACTCAGCCGAAGTCCATAAACGAGGTTCAGCGTTTCGGTCACCGTCCACTCATCAGACAGGTATGTAGCTAGTTCGATGCCTTTGCGATCCTCATAGTTGGTTTGATTTACACTGGACGAACCTGAAGATGTTAGCTTACCAGGTGCAATGGTATGATGTATGGCATTAACACCAAATTTCAGGTTATGCTTATTACTTAAACTATATTCAAAATCTTGTTTGAGATTGAAATCCTTGATCGAGGAGTTGACCTCAAAATTGTTGTCTTCAGACAAATTCTGAATTACATAATTATAATTACTGTAAATCAACGATGTATTAGAAAAAAGTCGGTTGCTGTACAAATGGTTCCAGCGCAGGGTGACAGTTGAATTCCCCCAGTTAAACCCGAAAGAGTCCGCAATGCCAAGTTTGTCCCTTCCAAAGTAACCAGAAAGAAACAGCGTATTCTTTTCATCCAGCTGATAATTTGCTTTGGCATTGAGATCGTAAAAATACAGTGTATTGTTGCTGATTGCACTGTCCGGGGCAAACGCGAGAAATGCATCCAGATAAGTTCTTCTCCCACTGACCATAAAAGAGCCCTTGTCTTTCACAATCGGCCCCTCTACCTTTAGTCTGGAGGAAATCAGGCCTAGCCCACCTTCAGCGGTATATTCCTTGCGGTTTCCATCGTTCATCTTGATATCAAGGACTGATGCCAGCCTGCCCCCATATTGTGCCGGCATACCGCCCTTGTAAACACTGACATCCTTGATGGCATCGGAGTTGAAAGTGGAGAAAAATCCAAGCAGATGTGAGGCATTGTATACAGGCGCTTCGTCTAGGAGAATGAGGTTTTGGTCTGTGGCACCGCCCCTTACATAAAACCCACTATTTCCCTCCCCTGCAGATTTTATACCCGGAAGCAGCTGCAAAGTTTTCAGCACGTCACGTTCGCCGAACAGTACCGGCACGCTATTGATCTCCCGAACATTCACTTTTTGCAGCCCCATTTGTGCACTGCTAATGTTTTCATCCCTTTTAGTAGCCGAAATCACCACCTCATCCAGCTTATTATCTTCGATAAGAATGAAATTCAACTTGGTGTCTTTGGTTATGGATATAGTCTGCCGCACAGTGTTGTAGCCTATAAAGCTTACAGAAAGTTCATAGTCGCCCAATGGCATACTGGCTGAATAAAAGCCATAGGAATTGGTTACTGCTCCCCCGTTAAGCGTTCCGCTGAGCCTGATACTTGCCCCTATCAGCGTCTCCCCTGTTTCAGAGTCGGTTACATTCCCACTAAGGGTAAATTTATTTTGAGCTGATGATGGCTTACAAAAAGATAAAAGAACTACGACAAGAAGTAAAAATCTCAGTATTTTGGGCATGGATAAACATTAGTTTGGTAAAAGTAACAAAGAAATGTTACATGCACACTACCAGATAGTTTTTTAACATATTCCCCAGCCTTCTTTCCTTGCCGATCCTGCTCTGGTTGTACTTTTGTAGATCCTTTCAAGGTATGCAGATCTATAAAAGATTGATCAATGTTCTATCCATTTTCGATTTTTTTATATTAATCCAAAGCTGGCATGCTATCGTTCCATTCTCTATAGTGGATAAAACTTTAGGTAGCTAAAAGATGTTGTTAGGAAATGGCACTCATCACTTTCACCAACAAAGGCATTTATTGCAAACAGGGGGACTTTTATATAGATCCCTGGAAACCTTTAAACCTTGCCGTAACCACACATGGACATGCTGACCATGTAAAGTGGGGAAACAATGCTTATCTATGTCACACGCTGACCAAGCCTGTCCTAGATCAGCGACTAGGCGAAGGCCTGAAAATAGAGACTTTGCCCTATGACAAAGAAATTAGCATCAATGGTGTAAAGATAAGCTTTTTTCCTGCAGGTCACGTCATCGGATCTTCACAGGTCAGATTGGAATATAAGGGTGAGGTATGTGTGATATCAGGAGATTATAAAACTGAAAACGATGGCATCAGTACCCCATTTGAACCAGTAAAATGCCATACTTTTGTGTCTGAAAGCACATTTGGCCTGCCCATTTATAAATGGCAGCCACAGGAAACAGTCTTTGAAAGGATAAAAGACTGGATATCTGGCAATCATGACAACAACAAGACCAGTGTACTGATAGCTTATAGTTTAGGAAAAGCACAGCGCTTAATAAATGGACTTGCTGGGTACAGTGACATTTATGTGCATAATTCAATAGCCAATCTAAATGAAAGGTTTATTGCAGCAGGCGTAAATCTACCAGAAACACATAGAATCACTGCCGATATTAAAAAGGAAACCTTGCAACGTGGAATTGTAATCGTACCACCAGCACTTGCTGAAGGCCGCTGGATAAAAAACTTAAACCATGCAGCCACAGGAATATGTTCGGGTTGGATGCAAGTCCGTGCAGGCAGAAGGTGGAGAAGTGCTGATGCAGGCTTTGCCATGAGTGACCATGCCGACTGGCCTGGTCTGCTATCGGCCATTAAAGCCACTGAAGCCGAAAAAGTATATGTAACGCATGGCTATACTGCTACTTTTTCTAAGTACCTCAATGAAATAGGCATAGCATCGGAAGAGGTAAAAACCCAATACGGAAATGACGAGGAAGATGAAAAGCTGGAGGAAGTGGCATGAGGCGTTTTACCGAACTGATACAGCAGCTTGAAATGAGCAATAAAACAAATGATAAGATCGCTGCGCTGGCAGAATATTTCACCGAAGCTGATGATCTTGACAAGCCATATGTGATCGCTATGTTTACCGGTAAACGGCCCAAAAGACCTGTAAATACAGCACTGGTAAAACAATGGGCTATAGAACTGAGTGGAATCCCTGAATGGTTATTTGCAGAGAGCTATCACAATGTGGGCGACCTGAGTGAAACAATTGCATTGGTGCTGCCTCCCCCGGCACATGTTACCAATCGAAAATTACATGAATGGATCAATGACCTTGTTTCCTTGAATAGCAATGACGAGGCGTACAAAAAAGCTTTTATACTAGATGCCTGGGATAGCCTGAATACCCAGGAACGCTTTATCTTCAATAAGCTTATTTCCGGGAACTTCCGGATCGGGGTTTCCAATAAAATGTTGGTAAACGCCCTTGCTAAACAAAGTGGTACAGAAAGCAACAAGATCATGCACAGCATAATGGGTAAATGGCAGCCTTCAGAGATCAGCTATATAGACCTGATAGCCGGTGCTCATGTCAATACAGACAATTCCTGGCCCTACCCGTTCTGCCTGGCTTATGCGCTGGAAGCAGAACCAAGCTCATTAGGTGCGGTATCTGACTGGCAGGCGGAATGGAAATGGGACGGCATCCGCGGACAGATCGTAAAGCGGAACGGAGAATTGTTTATATGGTCGAGGGGCGAGGAACTGGTCACAGAGCAGTTTCCCGAACTTCATTTCTTGCTGGATGAACTGGAGGATGGTACAGTACTGGACGGAGAGATACTTTCTGTTAAAGACGGCAACGTTCAGGCCTTTAGCATTTTGCAGCAAAGGCTAAACAGGAAGACGATCAATAAGTCCCAATTAAATGATGCACCCATCGGCTTTTATACGTACGACCTGCTAGAACATCAAGGGCATGATCTCAGAGAAGATACGCTGGCAGTTCGCAGGGAGCTATTGGAAAAAGTAATAGCTGCGTTAGCTACTAAAAATGTGGTAGCACTTTCACCTGTTGTTGATTTTAAAAACTGGGATCAGCTTGCTGAGATCAGGCAGGATGCACGAAACATCAATAGTGAAGGTATTATGCTTAAGAAATTGGATTCATTGTATCATTCCGGCAGAAAACGTGGCGACTGGTGGAAATGGAAGATCAATCCGTATACGGTAGATACCGTAATGATTTACGCACAGAAAGGCAGTGGCCGCAGGGCCAGCTTCTTTACTGATTATACATTTGCTGTAAGAGATGGCGATAAGCTGATCACGGTAGCTAAGGCTTATTCCGGCCTTACGGATAAGGAAATTAAAGAAGTCAACTCCTTTGTAGTAAAAAATGCGGTAGAAAAATTCGGGCCTGTACGAACAGTAAAACCTGAACTGGTGTTTGAGATTGCTTTTGAAGGTATTGCAGAAAGTAAGCGGCATAAAGCAGGCCTGGCATTGAGGTTTCCACGCATTGCCCGATGGAGAAAGGATAAGAAAGCTGATGAGATCAATACACTGGATGATCTGAGGCAGTTATTAAATACGACTTTGTTATACGGCCAGCCATGATTTTAAAGTCGAAAGATCAAGTTTCATCTTTTCAATCACTACTTCTTCGGCAATGGTAAGTTTAGTGCTGCCAGATTCTGCACCACCCAAAGGATATTCATAGTGTACTGAAATGGGCCTGGAAATATTGAGTTTTTTTAACAGCTTGAAATAGGCTTTAAAATCTACCATTCCTTCACCCAGGGGTGCATTTATTGCTTCCCATTGCTTTCCTGTATTTTTCCAGTAAAAGTCTTTAATAGCAATTGATGCAATGTAATCTTTAATCAACTCAACACTTACCGGCCATGATTCAGCACCATCGAGGGTGGCATGTCTGATGTCAAACTGGCTTCCTATCCATCTGGGGTTGAGGTCTTTTAAGGCCAGCCATAAGTCCCATATAGGGGCACCAAAACGACCATGATGGTTTTGGTAGCCTCCATGTATCTGATATTCTTCATTTACCGTAGCCAGGGCTTTCAGGTCTTTTTTGATGTTGTCAATATTAACCATGGGTGCAATTGCGGTGTTGTAATTATACCAGCCCATTCTATAATTTGTGATGTCCAACTTGGCAGCCGTCTTCAATATGTCTCTTGTATGCGGATCATCCGCCCGCTTTATGTCTGTAGTAATGGTAAACACATTAATTCCCGCATCCCTGATTGCTTTAACTGCGAGAGGAAGATCCCTTAGTACATTCTCCGGGCTAACATGCCCCCCTTGTCGAACAGTCAGGTCGATTCCATCAAAACCCATTTTAGCTGCCAAAGCAGCCATGTGGTTGAAGTTTGTCCACTGCAGGTTTTTGGAGAAAATACTGATGGTAGTTTTATCTGAATTCAGGTAAGGCTGAGGAAAATTATCTAAAGGAAATGAGGACAGGTCGGGCAGTGCAAATGGTAATGCTGCCATTGCAACACCAGAAGACCGTAAAAAACTTTTGCGTGAAATGGATTTCATAGTTCCAAATTACAACATCTTACTGGAATTATGATATTGATTTTTTTACATAAATACTTTCCAATACCTGAACGGAACGTTTTGGAATTGAATATCGTAAAGCGTTAGGTTGGCTAAAAGCGACAGACATTTTGAATTTAACGAATTATTCACTAAATTCATTATTCAAATCCTATTGATTATGAATTATTTAAAGAACATTTCGTTGGCATTACTGTGCATGTTTTGTCTTTCATTTGCCTGGTTTCATCATGGCTGGTCCGAGTACAATCAAAAGAAAGTACTCAATTTTAAAAGTATGATAGAAGAATCCGTTTATGAAAACCCGCATGCCCTGGCCCGGGTCAAATATAAGGGCAAGTTGTACCTCGTGTACCTGGCGCCTACCTCCCGGATGACGGATCGTGGTCTAACTGCTGAAATGATCCAAAAGGGAACGCCGGTCAGGGTGGTCGCTTATCCCCACAAAACTAAAAAAGATGAAATGCGGGCCGAGCGAATCTTTGTAGCTGATGTAAAATACGAACTACGTTAAGCGTGCCATTGGTACTTTCTGATCTTTTTGCCTGGCTGGAGGACACCTCATTGGCTGCTTTCATCAGGCAGTCAATGTGGCTCTACCCCATACTTGAAATAATCCACATCGTCGGTATTACGGTATTGGTTGGTGCTGCTTTAATGTTTGACCTCAGTCTATTAGGTTCAGCAAAGCAGGTAAGGCTGTCTGGCCTGGCACAGCATTTACTGCCTTGGTCGCAAAGAGGCTTAGTATTAATTCTTCCCTCAGGGATATTGCTTTTTATTACCAATTCGAAAGCACTTGGAGTGGATCCGACTTTCTGGTTAAAGATGATTTTACTGCTTATTGCAGCAATCAATGTATTGGTATTTCACAGGCTGATCTTTCGTAAAGGCAATTTTTCAAACCCGGATATTGATCTGGTACCTGTTTCGGCAAAGATATCAGCTGTTATTTCAATAGCCATATGGTTGGGGATCATTGCCTGCGGTCGTTTGCTAGCTTATTGATTACTGATCAAAATGACATAGCAGCCAGGTATACTACATATTTTTATTCCACATCGTCATTCTAGCTGAAATTGTTCCAAAATAATAGGAAAGAATCGTTGCCTTCGTTGAAGATATATGTGAATGGCCGCTCATTTATTCCGGAAACGGCGGAGTGTACAGCATAGCTTACTTGCACAGTATACATCATTGGGTTTATGGAACACTACTAAATTACAAACTTTCTTCATAAGTCGGCCCATACAAACCCGGTACTTTGTTTCCCGTAGCGCGCAGGTAAACGATCATCTCGCCGCGATGGTGATATATGTGATTGAAAAGAAATCCACGGGCCACAATGCCCCTTGGCATGGGGCCAAGGACTACCTTTTCGCCAACTTTCATTGTCCAGTTGTTTTGCAGGTCATCCTGGGTAAGCGACTCTAATGCAGCTCTGGCTTTCTCTACATTACTTTCAAAAAGTGCCAGGGTAGCCTTGATATCATTTACGTCACCTCGCTCCAGATGGTCGGCCGCCATATCGTAAACATCTTTAGTCAGCGTGCCCACATACCAATAGTAAATGGTGGCAATATGCTGGGCCAGCTGGCCCATCGTCCAGGAAATTTCGGAAGGCTTATAATTGAGGTCTTTTTCAGGAACTGCCTGTAATAATTTACGGGTGCTGTTTGTTTCCTGTTCAAATTCTTGTTTCAGGTATTGCAGTATCATATCTCAATGGCTTATAACTACATAGACAACAAATTAAATAACAGTAAGTTTGGTACTAAGCATCCGGTATTTCAGGTTCTACCAGTTTAATCAGTTTTTCCAGTGACTCCTGCCAGCCCAGATAACACATTTCGGCTGGTATCACATCAGGTATTCCTTCCTGCAATACTTTTAGCTCTGTACCTACTGATGTTTTTTGAAACCAAACAGAAGTGGTCATGACACCAGGCAGGTTTGGGTCGTCAAATTTGTCTGTATACTTCAGAAACTCGCTAGGTTTCACCTCTAGATATTCCCCACCAAATGAATGGCCGTTACCGGTTGTGAAATTTTGAAACGACATCCTAAAACTACCCCCTACTTTAACATCTATGCTGTGCACCGTACAAAGGAAACCATAAGGTGGCAGCCATGAAGCGATCGCCAGGCTTTCTGTGAACGCGCGATACACCTTTTCAGGTGATGCCTTAATAACTCTGTGCAATGAAACTGTGTTGTCTGACATAACATTATTTTTTTAATATTCCTACTCATCTGGCTTTTCGGCTCGCCCGTTTTTGATGTGGTAGCTGCTCCACCGTACATTGATTTACTTTAACAAATATGCAGGTAAAAAAAGCTATTGAACAGGGTCATATACGACAATTTAATAGCCAATTTGCGACAGGCCGCCACAACACAGAATTTCCAGCTATATTACATACGGTAGCGGAGGGACACTGATCTTCCTATTGCTAAGACAAAATTAGCCGATAAAGCAGTCTGCCCGCTCCCTAGTGTCCAGATATTTTTTTCGTTCTTAATCAGTGTAAACTGGTCTCCGTTAAAAAGAATGGTGAACTCAGTTGTGTATTTATTTATCGATTTACCATCTATAATCTCAAATACATAGTCAGTATCCTGATAGGTAATCCGCATTTTTAATCCCATATGTCCAATTTATGCAAATCAATAAGTTTTTGATGTATTACCTGATAGCGCTACTTTATTCAGCATTCTCGTCATTGCAACTATTAAACGACAGATTTGGATTAAAGTTGCGTGAAAATCACCCCTTAAAATAATACAACAATAGATAGGTGATTGCAGCTACGATAATGATTACAAAAAACCTCTTCATTGAGGTAAAGGATTGTTTATCGTTCATACAATAAAGGTATAAAAAATTCGCATTAACTATTCATTAGTCAATAAGCTGTTCAGGTTTTGGAGTTTTTCTCTTTAAGATTAAGGCTGTAATAATGGCTACTAAAAGGCCAACAGGCAATATTTCCATGTAAGTAGCACCTGCAACGCCAAACGGAGTGCTATACCATACTTTAAACATTTCTATTTGTTTACTAATCTCTGCTACCTGTTCTGTGCTCATCTGGTTTATTTTAGTCGGACTCAGCTGGTACGCTGTGAGTCTCTCTAGGAAATCAGGGAAGAAATTATAATAAGCAATCATCCAACCAACAACATACAGGGTTGATGCGATGAGCGCCATGTATATCGACATCAAAAATGCTTTACCAAAGCTAATCACACCACCGCTAAATTTGTCACGGTAGTTTTTTACGCCTACAAATATTAGCGAGAAAGACAGTATCATGGCCGTATAGCCAAGCAGCATACTGCCTTCAAAGGAATTTTTATTATAGCAATACGCAATGGAGGCGGACATAAAGGTAGCCACGCAGATACCCGATATCAATCCGTAAATAAGTACATTTCTTTTCATGTTGATTTTATTTAGAGTTTACACTACAAATTTGAGCTTTCGCTGCATCTTCTTCCTCATACTTTAGGATGATTTTAATAAAAACAGTAATTTTAATACTAAATTGTGAGCTGTATTACGGAATGATGTTTAGCTGCCTTGCCTTTTCGACAGCCTGGGTACGGCGCTGCACCTCTAGCTTTTCAAACACTTTTGACGAATGGGTTTTAATGGTGTTTAACGATAAAAATAACCGCTCTGCAATCTGTTGATTGCTCAGCCCGTCGGCCATCGATTGCAACACTTCCAATTCGCGTTTGCTCAGACTCAGGCGGGCAAGTTCCACTTCGTTCAAGACAAAATCTTTAGTTCTGACCAGTACCTGCTTCTCTATGACTACGGTATTGGTTTTGGGACGGGTTAACTTATTAGCCAGCCAAATGCCCAGCAAGGTAAATAATATGGCAACGACACCTGCATATAACTCAAATGCATGGTCAATAACAACAATACGCCACTCCAGCCATTTCATTGTCAACAACAAAATGGCTAAGGATACCCCATACAGTATAATCGAACGGTTACGCGCAATGAATTTCAAAGTATTTTAATTATTTATTTCAGCCCTAAAAATAACGGAATTTCTTGTATCCTCATCAAACGAACCTATATTCGTGTATGCATCGGGAATTTGAGCTAAATAGCTACTATTTGAAGGAAGAAGAACCAAACAGGAGTTGCCTGCTTGCCTTACGGAGTATTATACTTGGCCAAGACACTAATATCACAGAAACAATAAAGTATGGAATGCCTTGCTTCTGCTATAAGAAAAAGATGTTTTGCTACTTGTGGACAGATAAAAAAACGCGGGAACCCTACATGCTTATGGTAGAAGGCAAGTTCCTTGACCATCCACAACTAGAAATTGGTGAACGTTCGAGAATGAAAATTTTTAGAGTTAACCCCAATAAAGATTTACCTGTAAAAGCCATAATGAGCATTTTGACAACAGCATTGGACTTATACAGGAAAGGGGTAATAAAAATCAAAGACTAAATATTGACCGTATTTCGATCCTACGCAAGTTTTTTTCGCAACCATTTGCGAACAGGCTCATCATACCATTTCAATGTGACATAGGCTAAAATAACGCTCCCTATTAAAATGAGTAAGGCATATGGCCAGGCCTGCACGATCGTTACACCTTTGTTATTGCTGACCCAGGCAACGTAAAAATAGACCAATGGATAATGTACCAGGTAAAGCGGATAAGAGATGTCGCCTAAGAATTTGCATATCCTGTTCTCTCTTTGACTTTGCATCAGGCCACTGGCACCAAGATATACGATAAACGGGAAAACGATGATAATGCAAATAGATTCATATATCCCGTTCATCCAAAGATGCTCAGCGCCGCCAATGCGCGGCATATATAGTACGATAGCTATTAAAAGGCTGCACCATAAAAAAGCATTTTTAATTCGAGTAGGCTTAGCTATGCGTGAAAGTAACAGACCGGCAAAGAAAGG
The DNA here is from genome assembly GCF_004331695.1 of Pedobacter psychroterrae. Lineage (GTDB taxonomy): Bacteria > Bacteroidota > Bacteroidia > Sphingobacteriales > Sphingobacteriaceae > Pedobacter > Pedobacter psychroterrae. Next base: position 79,704 of record NZ_SJSL01000007.1, read on the forward strand.
GTACATGGTACGGGTTAACCCTATGTGTACCTGTTCCACATTCAGTGTCCAGCCACCACTGACGTCTCCTCTTGTGATGGCCAGGTGTGCAAGTGCGATAGCAGCGATACCTACAAGGATAGTTAATGCTGTTTTGGAAAATTTCCTGATCCAGATAGCATAAAGAATGTTGGCAATGTATTCAAAGAACAATGACCATCCCACGCTGTTCAGGGGATGCATCTCTTGCCAGCCACGTATGTCAAGCGATAATGGTATGGGCAGGATCGTATAACTGATCAGCAGCACCAGCATCATCTTCCAGACAGGAATAGTATGAATTAGCGGCCAGATCGTTGAATCTGTAAAATAGAATCCGATAGCGCCGAGGGTCATCCCAAAAACCACCATTGGTTGAAGACGTACGATACGGCGTTTGAAGAAATTGCCCACCGTCATTTTATGACATCTGTCGTCATAGGCATAGCCCATCACAAAGCCCGACAATAAAAAGAAAAAGTCTACAGCGAGATAACCGTGATTGACAAGAATATCTAATTTACCGATAGCTAATGGCTCTGCCAGGTGAAAGGTTACGACGATAATTGCTGCGACACCACGAAGGCCATCTAATATGGGGTAATGTGGCTTGGTGGCCAATTCATTGGTTAGGTCAGTTGTCATGTAAAAGGCTGTAAAAATTCATACTGTTTCATCCTGTTTCTCAGGAGCACCGTAGCTTGCTTAACTAAGAAAATTCTCCGAAATGCCAAAGTATCCCTGAAGGATCGTGAAGAAAACATTCCTGTCCCCAGCTTTCTATCCTGATAGGGACAAGTCTGACTTCAGGGTATTTGATGTTTAATTCCATCGAAATCAATGTATCCCAGACCTCCTGTACATTTTCAACCTCTATGAACAACATGGTGTTGTCTACCCATTCCTTTACATAGGCATTCTGCAAATAAAAACCCAGTTCTCCCCATCTGAATAATGACAGCCCCGTGTCTAAAACAGTTTCATTGAAGCCCAAATCGTTATAGAAATTTCTTGACCTTTCAAAGGTTTTACTACCGATGAACGGCCGGATCGACACGGGTTTATTTTGACTAAGATTATTCATTACTTACTGTATTTATATAATAATGCTGCTATCATTAATCCAAATATAAAAAAATCTAGATACCCCTACGCCGAATATGTTAAAATGCAGACCGGTCATATGAATTTAATTACTTTTTATAGTTCACAGAAAACGGGAAAGCAGGTAAATTATCACCATTATACAACTGTACCTGGATGGTATTCCGGTATAGATACCGGACATGTTTCGGCTGGCTGATGGAAGGATGGAATACCTCTAGTTCAGACTTTACTATTTTCGCCTCGGCCTGTACGAATTTGCCATCTGCACCTGCAATATAAACCTCCTCCATTGGCCCATCCTTTATATGCAGACCTTTCGCGTGATCAAAGCCGATGAAAAACCGATTGCCCCGTGCCTTTATATATTTAAAAGCGGGACAAAATGCGGCTATGTTTTTCTTCCCATAAACCTGGTTCAGGGCCATTCCGGCAAATCGCAGGCCATAGGGTTGCTTATTGGTCGGATGCACATCGTCCAGATTCCCCAGATCCATGTTGCATACCACATACACATTATTCAACAGGCTTTGGCGAAGCTGTGCATCTCGAAGCTGGTAGGCTTTTGCTTCATCCTCATAGGTAAATGCCGTAAGCTGGCCAACAATCACTGGGAGGTTTGGCTGATCAAACGCGCCCCGCCAGGAGGTAATCAATGCGGTCAACTGCAGTTCATATTCTTCAGCCCATGCCACACTGCTGGTTCCCTGGTACCAAAGCATTCCTGACAATGCAAATGGCGTCACAGTGGCTGTCATACCATTGTATAAAACGCCATGCTGCCGGTGCGGACGTCTCATCATGTACATACTTTGTGGCACTTTAGGCTTGCTTCCTTTCTTTGTTTTTGCATACTCCTGCACTGCCTTTGTGTACTTGATACTATCAGCTTCGTAAGCCGCCGTCCATTGCTTCCATCTGGCAACACTGTTTTGTAAAACAGGATCTTCGGAAAGCGTAGAGCCCGGCAACCAGCTCTCGATGCTTACTCCGCCCCAGGACACATTGATGATACCTACAGGAACTTTTAGTTTTTTCTGCAATTCTACTGCGAAATAATAGGTCATTGCCGAGAATTCTCCCAAACTTTCCGCTGTGGAAATTTCCCATTTGCTTTCCTTAGCTGAATAACTATGCATTTCTTTCCGGGAGATCGCCCTTTTAGGTTTAAATAACCGGATTTGAGGATGATCTACTTGCAACTGCGTAGTATTCCACTGGGAATCCTGGCGCAATCGAAAGGCCATATTTGATTGCCCGGAGCTAATCCAAACTTCACCAAGCAATACATCTGTCAGTTTTACACTATCTTTTCCAATGATCGTGAGGTCATAAGGTCCTCCGGCTGCCGGTGTATTTACCATCACTTTCCAATTTCCGCCGGCATCGGCAACTGTTTGATAATTCTTTTTATCCCATCCGGTTAAGATGGAAATTTTCCGGCCCGGCTGCTCCATTCCCCAAAGCGGCACAGCACTTTTCTGCTTCAAGACCATGTGACTGGAAATGATATCCGGCAGCACTACCTGGGCATAGCCAGATAATACTACCGAAAAGTTGAGTAATGATATAAATAGCGATATTTTTTTTATACGGGAAGTTTGCATGCGTTATTTATGAGGATGTTGCATTTCAATCATTTTTTCGGCAAACCGACGGCCTAAGCTGTTTGCTGAAGTTGCATCAAGATGGGTGCTGTCACCCTTGTGAACCAAACCTTCTGAACTGACAAGTCCGGTGACCGGAATAAGACCGGGTACTTTTGCCAGTTCCGTATTGATCAATGCGTACTGCGGCCTGTACCTGCCCAATTCTCCAACGACGAAGGGCACATTCGGATCACCAACTTCTTTTCTAACCCTGCTGACGAGCGTGTCCAGTTGCATTAAATAAGTTTTTGATTTCTGTACGGAGCTGTTCCCTTCGCCCTGATGCCAGAGGATGCCTTTAACCGTTCCGGATTTCATGGCCTCTTTGATCCTTGTCAGGGCATCATCATAGGGATGTGTCTTTGTGGCCTTATCATATGCACCCGGCTGCCAAAGCTCGATGGAGGTACCCCCTACCGCGCATGGAACTAATCCGATTGTAACATTAGGGTTGGCCTCAGCCATCGCTACTCCAAAGGCTAGTCCGGGTCCTACACCAGCAGCCTTAGGCTTATCAAAATGTAAAGGATGTTTGGCAAGTATCCAGTGGTAATCCTTGTCCAGCATAAAAACTCTGGGATTCCCCGCAAGTTGCTCTTCTGGGGTAATCACCCCTCTTCCTGCCATATTCGATTGCCCGATGAGGATATAGAGCTCAAAATTTGGATCGATCTTTTCCTGTCCTGCGACGCTGCTAATGATTAGGACTAAAAGACCCATCAGTGTAATTCGGAATTTCATCATTATTTTAATTGAATGCTTACTTTTTTAATGGCATTGGCTTGAACATCTGCTTTAACGTCCACAATGGAATAGGCGCCGCTATCAAACTGCTGATGCACCAGACCACCAGTCACCGTATATACGCCTTTTTTCATAACAAAGCGAACCCTGCAAGAGGGTAGTAATGCCGACAGTTTGTTATCTATAATCGCTTCATTGCTAACGGCGGTACCGGTATTACCTGCTTTAAAGTTTAGTGTTAGGTTTAGTTTGATCTTATCATAGGTTTCAATAGGGTTCGAGCAAAAACGGAGCGGTTCACTGTATTCAAATTTTTCGCCATCAATGCGGATGATCCGGAAAAGTCCGAGGATTTTTTCCCATCGGTGGTTTTCACCGCTTCTTGCCACCACGCCCGGACGGATCCGAATGGTCGGAGTCCTTCCCAAGGTGTCTGCATGCGGTGTGTGGATGTGGCCGTTGACAATCAGTCCAACTTTCTGCTGATTGATGAATGCGGTATCAGCTCTATCATGCCGGTGCTGGGCCATGATCCGGAGCTGTCCTTTTCCATAGGTGTTTAGAAAGTTATGCAGTGCTTTTCCCTGCAGTCCGGACATCGGCTTTTTATTGGGTATGTCATTTACCGGGTCTCCCAGGTAGTCGTCGATAAACATAAACCGGGTGCCTGCGTAGGCAAGTCCGGATACCCGGATACCGCACAGGACATTCCATTGGGCAGCTTTGGCGGGGTGATCATCTTCCTTCATCCCGTAAAAATCATGGTTGCCGGGAACAGAAAACACCGGGGCGTTGATGTACTGAACACCGCGGTATCCTTTGGCGCCTTCAAAATAGTTCCTGTATTTTTCTTCTATTGTAGGCAGTTTGGTGTATCCTTTAATGGTATCGCCTCCCCATCCGCGCGCATCTTTATTGAAGCGGGTATAGTCATGTATCAGGTCCCCGGTAACAACAACCAGATCGGGTGAAATGATATTGGCAACGGTGATAAAGCGATCCAGAAGTTGGAGTTCTTCAGCAAAACCATCGTCTGCCGGCCCGACCCAATTGCGGGAAACATGCGTATCGGTGATGTGTATGAAACTATGTTTGGCAGAGAATTCCCTGAGCAGCTTCACGGAACGGCGCGACACCTCCACCGTTCCCGCAGTGTACACCACCAGGTCATACATGTCCTCCGGGCGACCAGCCGGAACGGCTACCCATATTTTATTGTTGGTGTACATTCTGGTGTAAGAGTCATACTCGAACCTTCCTTTTGAGATAGAATCTACTTTGAGCCTGACCTGGCTATAGGGCCCTTTCAGAACCACCGAGTCTATTGGGTATTGCCCTTTATTGTTGTACAGGATGTGAAACTGGGTGCCTGTTTTTACAATAGCAGGTGATGCCCTGAAGGGATAAACGATGCTGCCTGCCGGAATGAAAGACTGTGCAAAAGCGCTCAGATTTATCAGGCAGAGTACAGTAAAAGATAAATTTTTAACGGTATTGAATACGCTCATGGTTCTATAGTGATTTCGATTTCCTTTACAGCCGTCTTCTTTCCGTCGATCCGATGGTTGGACGTAGCGAATACAGCCTTATATTTCCCTGGCTTGGTGTATACATGACTGTAAACCGGCACTAATGTCTCAGAAATAGATTTAATTGGAACACTTTTATCAGGCCCTAATATTACTGTATTTAAATCAACAGCTTTACTGATGGCCCAGGCCTCGGTCTCTACCAATTTTCCCTCTGTCGTGGCGTTGCCACGAAGGGTAACCAATCCGCTGTTTACATTAACCGTATTTCGCCCTGCTTCCAAAACTGCACCACTTTCTACCAAAGTCCAGGCTCCGGATAGCTGATCAATTGCGGTAGTCTGACCTATATCCGTTAATGTTTTCAGCTCCAACTCTCTCACATCCCAATTTCTCTGTGTTCCGTTCGGGCCGCTTGCAGCTGTCTGGGGCTTCGTGATGTAACGAAACCCTACATAAAGGGGCTTTGCTTTATCTGTTACGAGCGGCGTAAGGTCTACTTCTCCTGAAGAGGTCCACACCGTATTTACCGTGGATAAGGTAACCAGCTGGGTGATGTCTTTAAAATCCCCCGCCCTGACCGATTCAATATCGAACTTCCCATTGAAATCGTTCGATACATGAACGCTGAACTGATTTGGCTGGTTGCCGTTCCTTACACGTGTCTGAAAGGCAAGACTAAAGGATTTGATATCCAAAGTTCTCCCGCCAATGTAGGCATAGTCATTTCCGTATTCACCTGAGTAAAACGAAATGAAATCGGGATTGCCTTCCATATTGAAAACCACCGTGTCACCCACTTTGGCGGTTGGTGTATTGACGGTGGCATTAAATTCGGGTGTTTCTATGTTGTCTTTCTTACAACTGATCATTAACAATGCCACCAGCACCATTAATTTTCCTGTTAGATATTTTGTGTTCATATACAATCTGTTAATAGCCTGGGTTTTGTCTCATTAAACTATTTAAGTTCAATTCTATAGTTGGAATGGGAAGCAGCAGATTACGCGCCTTTACATTGGTGTATCCTGTTGCGCCATATTGAAGATTGGTGGGTGCATTTGATAAAATATCATTTTCCACATCCTTCATTACTCCAATAAATATTCCCCATCTGATCAAATCGAATTTACGGGTTGCTTCATAACAAAGTTCTCTCGACCGTTCATCCTGGATAATTCTTCTAAAACTATCTTTATCTGAAGCATCTGAAGGGGTAAAATCTCTGGCTTTGGCCCTGGCCCTTACCTGATTAAGTGCTGTAAAAGCGGCGGCCGTTGGGCCGTTTATTTCATTTTCTGCTTCTGCATACATCAGCAGCACATCAGCATAACGCAACAGTGGAAAATTAGTGGGACCCGCATTCGAATTCCTGCTGCCCGATATTTCTTCCTGAATGCGCCATTTTCCTGTATCCCTGATGTATATAGCTGTAGCAGGATGAGGGAGCGTATCGTTTAATGACTCGCTTTTAATGTCCGGGAAATAATACGTAGCGATATTCCTGTCCCTGCGCACATCATGCGGATCATCATATCTCCGGTACAATATTCCTGTCGCACCTACTTCGGCATAACCATATAATGGGCCAGACTGATTGCGGACAGATAACTTCTTGGCAAACCAGCCACCTGTTTGTAGTGGATTGCCGATTCCGTTTCCGGCGATCTCTACTTCCCAGATACACTCTGCAATATCATATTTATCCTGGGTGAGGTTGATGAACACCTGCGCATAATTGGGGTTCAAGCTGTGTACACCGCTTTGGATCACCTTGTCTGCCCACATTTTCGCATCCTCAAACTTAGCGACATCGTTTAATGGAGCACCCGCCATTTTAAGGCAAACGCGTGAAAGGATACCCCAAACAGCGGCCTTAGTTACCCTGCCAGAACCATCTTTTCCAATACCGGCATTTACCAGTCCTTCTGCAATGATCATATCGCCAAGGATCTGATCGTAAACCTTAGTTTGCGGAGTACGCGCATTTTTTACGTAGATACCGGATTTTGTGGGTTTTAAGATGAGGGGTACATCACCCCATAGATGTACCAGCTGGAAATAAAGGAATGCCCGTAAAAATAAAGCTTCTCCCCTTATCCTGCCTCTTTCTGTCTCGTCCATTACGGGACGGTTTATATTTTCAAGCAATAAGTTCGCATTGTTAATTCCTTCATATAAGGAACTCCAGGTAGCGGTAATGGTAGAATTAGAGCCGTCGGCATTATACACAATCGGATCTACTTGAGCGGTGGACCGCTTATAAAATGCTTCGTCTGTACCAAAGGCCAGGTCAAATACCAGGTTTCTGCTATAGGTGCCTGTATTGTTAAGGATGCTATATATCCCCGTAAGGGCCTGATCCAGGTCTTTTGGCGACTCAAAAAATGTCTCTGGCGTAGTAAAATCTGTGGGATCTACCGCCAGATACTTTTTACAGGAGCTTACCGTAAGCAGGATAATAAAGATGGGTAGTAAATATTTAGCTTTCATGACTTATATTAAAAAGTAAGATTAAGACCAAGGGTTAATGTTCTGGCGCGGGGATAAACAGACCAGTCGAATCCAGGGGTTAATGCCGAATTATACGCAGAAACCTCAGGATCATATCCTTCATATTTGGTCCAGGTAAACAAATTCTGAGCAGATGCATTGACCCTTAATGAATTAATCCTTAATGATCTTACAAATTTCTGCGGCAACTGGTAGCCTAATGACACTGTTTTTAATCGTAAGAATGAACCATCTTCGATAACCCGGCTGGAATACGCATATGGCCCCCAACCGCCTGTTCTATAGTATTTGTTACTCGGATTTTCCGGCGTCCACCTGTCGGCATAAGTAGCAAACATATTTTGCGACGCACGACCATGACCTTCAAATACCAGCCTGTTTGCGTTGAACACATCGTTTCCAGCCGACCATTGAAAGAATACATTCAGATCGAAGCCTTTGTAAGCGAAATTATTGGAGAAGCCACCGATATAATCAGGGTTGGGATCACCAATAATGGTATAGTCGGCAGAATTGGTAATTCCGTCACCATTCATGTCACGGTACTTGATGTCCCCGGGCTGAATGTCTTCGCGGTCATCGCCGTTTGATGGCTGATCTGCCTTTAGCAGATATTTTCCTGAAGGGAGCAGGTTAAAATCGTTTACCTGGTAATTGCCTTCCCAGATCAAACCATAAAACATCCCAATAGGTTCTCCTATTTTGGCAACAAAGCCTGCGAGGTTTCTGTAATTGGTGTCCCAGTTGATCTGGCTCACAAGCGCCTGCTCATTTTCTGCAAGTTCAAGCACCTTGTTCTTATTGAAGGAAATATTGAAACTGGTGGTCCATGAAAATGCTTTGGTCCTGATGTTCGTGGTTTCTAAAGTAAACTCCAACCCATCATTCCTCACCCTTCCGATATTTTTATAGGAGCTTGAAAATCCCAGCGTTGGTGGCAAACGCGCATCCAACAATAAATCATTGGTAGTCTTACGGTACGCATCTACCGTAAGATTTGCCCGGCTGTCAAAAAAAGAAAGTTCTAAACCGATATCTGTTTGGACAGTAGTTTCCCATTTCAGCTCATCGTTACCCAACTCTACAGGGATAAGCCCCCGGGAAATACCATTGCCGAATGGATAAATGGCGCCATTAGACAAGTTGAGGGTAGACCTCCAGGCATGGTCGTTTACCCGGTTATTACCTGTTGCCCCTATGGTAGCTTTTAGTTTGGCATCTGAGATAACTTTTTGCAGCGGCTTCATAAATTTTTCCTTGCTGAAGCGCCATGCTAAGCCTCCGGCAGGAAAATAACCCCATTTAAGGCCAGGGGCGAACTTGGATGAGCCATCCGAACGCATGGAAAATGTAGCCAGGTACTTCGATCCGTAATTGTACTGTACCCTGCCTAAGAAAGAGGCAAGTGTGGATGAGGTAGACCTCGATGCAATGCTATTTGGAATCCCCTCATCCAAACCGGATACACCAAGTGGTTCGTTTGGAACGAAGATGGCGGTTGCCCCAAAAGCGCTGGAAGTCCTGCCCTGAATGGTAAATCCGGCCACAGCATTTAGCTGGTGATATTTTCCATACTTCTTATTGTAAGTGACGGTATTCTCATTTAAATAATTGTTTACTTCCGAAAACGATACACTACCACTGACACCGGTTGCCTGCCCCTGAGGGGTAATCGGACTGCCGGCGCGGGTATTTGAACCATCAAATGAATTAAATTTTGTCATCTCCCTGGTGATGCCCCCGGACAACCTGAAGGTAAAATCATTTAATTTGTATTCTCCATAGCCATTAGCTGTCAGCACATTCCCCAACCGATCCCTTAGCATATTTTCGTAGTTCTTTAGCGGATTGAAACGCTGATCATTTATCATATCAATAGAAAGATCCATATCCTCCTCCCCTACGTCAATTCCCGGGTTTCCGTTTACTGGCCTGTATCCCCACACACTATACATCAGCGCTTCGGACAAGAATGATCCTTCTCCCGGAATAGGTGAACCTCCGAACTGTTTGGTAGCACTGTAATTTACGTTCCCGCTTACCGTAAAATTATCACTTACCTTTTGCGTTAAACGGAGGCGCCCCTGATAGCGGTTGAAACCAGAGGAGACCATGATCCCCTGCTGATCTAAGAAGTTGCCTGAAAATGCATATCTGGTACCTTTTGTTCCGCCATTAATCGATAAACTGTGGCTTTGCTGCGGTGAATCTTCAAACATACGGTCCTGCCAGTTTACAGCTTGTACGTTACGGTACGCGTCGAGGTTTGGACGTTCATCATTGAAATACAAGGTATCGTACATGATTGGATCCAATCTTTCAGACTGGTACCTGACAAACTCATAGGAGTCAAATACGCTAATTCGCTGAATGACCCTCTGGTTTCCGTAATTTCCATCATAAGAAACAACCGCTGTGCCCTCTTTACCAGATTTGGTGGTCACAATGATGACTCCGTTAGAGCCCCGGGCTCCGTAAATTGCCGTGGCTGCGGCATCCTTCAAGACTTCAATCGATTCCACATCATTCGGATTGATCGAGTTATTGTCGGGATTTTCAATGGGAAATCCGTCAATTACATAAAGCGGGGCATTGGTACCCGTAATGGAGTTAGCCCCTCTAATGATGATATTTATGTTAGATCCAGGCTGCCCATCTACCGAAGTTACCTGGACACCTGCAACACGGCCCGCTAAAGCCTCCTCAAAGGACCTTACCGGTGCCTTTTTCAGGTCATCCATGTTTACTGAACCCACAGAACCTACCAGGTCCCTTTTGGTAGCCCTGCCATAGCCGATCACGACCATCTCTTCAAGCTGCGAGACAGATTCTTTGAGCATCACATCCACAATTCTTCTTCCCGCCAGCGGGATCTCTTTCGTCTCAAAGCCAATGGACTTAAATATCAGTACCTCATTTCCTGCGGGTACGTTTATCACATATTTTCCCTCTCCATCGGTGGTTACGGCAATGGTGCTGCCTTTGACCGTAATGACGACCCCAGGTATGGAACGGCCGATAGTGTCTGTCACCCTGCCCCGGATTTCAGACTGGATTGCTACTATTATTTTCTTTTCTTTGATAATTACTGTTTTTTCCTCGATTATGAAAGTGTATGGCTGATTTTTAAAGCATTGCTCCAATACTTCTGTAACCGACTGATTTTTTACATGGATATCCACCGGACTGGCCTTTTCCAGCATCTTGATGTTATATATGAAATGATATCCTGTTTGTTTTCTGATATCAGTTAAAATCTGAGAGAGCGAAGCCCGTTTGAGGGACAAGGTCACCTTTTGAGCAAAGCCGGCCGCGGTAACCTGCATTAGACAAACCGTTACTAAAACGAAGGTTAATTTAGCGCGCATAATCCATTTTTTTTTGTTTGGCGTTATTGTACCGGGTGAAGCGTCATTGATTCGTACATGAAAATTCATACATTTGTTGTGTTTTGTCTGGTTTAAATTTGTTATGATGGCAATATTTTAGGCTTTCAAAGCATCTGCCGGGGGTGGTTCGAAGCACTCCTGGCTCTTTTTATCCGAAAGCAGGCATAGCTGGTAGCGTTATGGCATAACAGTTATCCTCCTTCCTTTGGCCTTAAAGTGTACAGTTCCGGTATATTCCAGCATCTTCAGCACTTTTGCCGCCTCCTCAAACCTGGATACTGAACCTGTGAAGCGCTGGTTGACAAAGTCTTCCGTATACTCAACTTCAATGTCATACCAGCGGGAGAGTTTACGCATGATACTTTTTACATCTTCATCGTTGAACTGGAAATAACCATGTCTCCAGGCCAGGGCCTCTTCAAGATCTGTATTTTTTACACTGATTTCCTTAGTATGGTTGTTGAACAGCGATTGTTCCCCGGGTTTGATGACCACTGTGCTTTTTCCGAAACTAACTTTAACTGAACCCTCAAACAGCGTAGTTTTGGTTACTCCTTCTTCTGGATAGGTGCTGAGGTTGAAATGCGTGCCCAAAACTTCAATGGTCTGTCCTGAGCTGACTACCTTGAAGGGTTTGTGTTTATTTACTGCTACTTCAAAGTAAACCTCTCCCGACACTTCTACGACTCTTTCCGTTCCATTGAACATTGTTGGAAATTTAAGGAAGGATGCGGCGTTCAGCCAAGCCCGGGTCCCATCTGGCAGCTCAATCTGGTATTGTCCACCTCTTGGGGTTCTCAGTGTATTGAACCTCACTTCCTGGTTGTTTGCAGCGCCGGAAGCTGCATAGCTCAGTCTGCCGTCCCCAAGTTCTGTGATGACAGCCCCGGTTTGCTTAGTCAGCAGCCCGGTGTGATCCTGTGCAAGCGGCATAACCGAACCATCTTCTAAAATCAACTCTGCTTTATTACCCCCCGGTAAGATCTTATTAGTGCTAACCTGGGCTGGCTTTTGCATACCTGTTTGCTGATCGGAATAATAAAAAAAGGTGCAGAGCAGCAGACAAGCCGCGGCAGCAGCAATCAACGGCCAGTGGTTTTTTCTAACCGGTTTGCCCGATTTCTCCAGTTCTTTCCAAATCTCCTGGTCAAGCAGTTCATAATCTATAAGGTCGTTCGCATTGTCGTCAGAGCCTGCTGCCGAATTGTACCAAGACTCCAGCAGCGCACGTTCCTCCGGCGTACAGGTATTGTCGAGGTATTTTTTAATTAACGCTTCTGATTTTCTGCTCATAACTTATCCGCATATCGGGCTTGTATGGTAGAGTAGGTTTACCGGAAGGAAAGTGGTAGAAGAATTATAAAATTATTTTAGAGAATCCAAAAAAACAGGAATAAACATATTCCGCCAAGTTTAGGGCGCAGAATCTTAAGCGCATTATAGATTTGTTTTTTTACTGTTTGATGGGAAATATCCATCTCTGTACTGATTTGCTGATGGCTGAAATGTGATTTGCGGCTGAGCTCAAATACTTCACGCATTTTTGCAGGCAGCATGGAGATTTCACGCTCAATGATCTTGCTCAGCTCATTTTCCCTTATTGTATCATCAGTGGTGTATTCCCCCTGATGGATGAAGCTTTCCAGGGACTGCAAATGCCGGTCCTGAACTTTACGTTTATCAATGAGATCAAAGACCTTATACCTGACCATTCCATATAAGTAAGCAGAGAAGGTAGATTGGATGACCAGATGCCCTGACTTATTCCACAGGATTACAAAAAGGTCTTGCACCAAGTCTTTTGCCTCTTCATCATTTGAAAGCATTTTCCTCGCATGCCGAAACAGGATTGCCCAATAACGGTGATATAATTCCTCATAGGCAGTTCGATCGCTAAATTTCAGCAATTCCAGCAACGCTTCATCAGCGAGATTTTTATAAGCCTTCAAACGATGCTCCATTTTACCTTCCATTTGGTCAACAAAGATAAACTCAGTATGTTAAGTTAGAATTAATAAATTAGTTAGCGAAAATTAATTTAAGAATTTTTTCAGGAGTAAAGCTGAGACGAAAAAGAACGCTATGGAAGGACTGGAACTATTTATTGAACACACGCAGCTGCTTACGGATATAAAGTCCCGCAGGGGTCAGTTGCTCCGGGGTCCAGTTGCCCTTTACACGGGCACCAGGAAACAGCAGCGCTGTTGTCTCCTTTTTATCTGTGATATTCCAGTTTGCTGAGCTCAATTTGTTTTTCTCCATCCAGTTCCACCAGGCTGTAGTTTTCGCAAGGTCAAATACACCGTTACCATTTGCCTCTCCTACTCCCCATTCAGTTACAAATAACGCCAGACCTGCTTGAATAGCTGCATCTGCTTTGGCCATTAGCTTCTCCTGATGATTGGGATCAGATGCATAAAAATGAAAAGAATAGGCAATATTTTTAAAGCCCGTAACCGGATCTTTGGCCGCTATATCCACATCCTGGTCCCATCTTGGTGAACCTACCACTATCACATTTTTCGGGTCGTTTTTCCGGATTTCTGTAATCACCTCTACGGCATAGGTCTTCACAATCTTCCAATCGATCTTTTCCGGTTCGTTCCAAATCTCATAGATCACATTGGGCACACCGGCATATCTTTTACTCATTTTTCTGAAGAAAGCTTTTGATGCTTCGAGATTGACATTGGCATGGTGGTCATGCCAATCGATCAGCACATAAATACCGGCTGCAATAGCCGCATCAACTACCGAGGTTATCATTTTTTCCTGTACTTCAGGTTGCTGAAGGTAGCCGCCCCGAGGCTCGACTGCCATAGAAACACGGATCAGATTGATGTTAAAATCAGCCTTCAGCCAGCGAACTACGTCCGGGTTATAATATTTCTTTCCTCCCCATACACTCCAGGACAGACTGATTCCACGCAATTGGGGTGGCAGACCATGGCGATCAAGCATTTTACCATTCTCAATATGTAAAGCACCATGCTGTTTCAGCGCGTCAGTTTGCGCATCGCACCATACACTAGAGCTTACAAGCAGTATCGTCAGCATGCAACGCGTTACAGCAGTGAAATTGATTACCATAATCTAATAAATTAAATGCTAATTTAGGCATTATCCTATTGTCATTTGCTTAAAAAACCATCCTTAAATGTTAAATTACTATTCTGAAAAACATTGATCTCCATAAAAATGACTTACAACCAAAAAAATCGTTACCTTTAAGTAACCGATCACAACCTTATGAAAGTTCTCACCATAATCATCGCACTAATTACTGGTTTTTCTGTTACAGCACAAATTAAAACAACAACTACTGCGACTGCTGATGGTTCTAAATCCGCTAGTTTTAGTCTTGAATTAGGAAAGCCCAGCACTACTATTACTGCCCAGGTCAATTTTGAATATCCCAATGGCATCACTCCCGAACCTTTAGTTTATAAGAAAGGTGGCAATCGGAAAACCTATATTTTAGTAGCAAATGAGACCGTAGCGGGTATGTCAAAATTTGAGATCGATATTTTCACAGGTAATAAAACACTATCAAAGTCGACACTTTTGGTATGGTTGTCTGCTACTAGTCCTAGTAAAGGAAGTCTAACTAACGGGACATATAATTATAGTACCAAAGGCCCAGCAGAAAGGCAGGAGTATGAATTTTCTGGGACTGTTAAGCTTGGAGATGTTGATGTACCAATAACAGGCGGATCGTTTTCAGTGAGCAGCTGGGATAAACGTATCGCTATCAAGTACAATCTGACCTTGAACAACGGAGTTAAAACTACCGGTGAATATAATTCTGACTATGAAAAAGAAGATAGGCGTAAGTTGTGACATCGATCCAGTTATAACTAAATCGGCGCGAGGTACCAGTCAAACCACTTCCTGATCCAGCCTACCCTTTCTTTGATAAACCTTGGGCCAAAAAAGAAGTTGGACCAGTCATCGAAATTATCATAGTGAAAACCGAAATAAAAGACCCACCAGCAAAAGCCGAAATAGGGAATTGCCTCAAACTCAGCCTCAGATAATGGCCGGACACTTCGGTAGCCCTTTATGAAAACAGCAAATGCACGATCGGCCTCTTCCTGACTGATCTTTTGATGTAAAATCAACAAGAAATAATGCGCATAAAATGATGCAAGGTCATTTACCAGGTATCCCTTTCCGGCGAAGTCAAAATCAAAAAATGTTACTGCTCCATGTTGGTCAAAATGAAAGTTCTTGGGGAGCAGATCGTAGTGGCAATATCCCTTAGCAAAGGAATCAAGATCCATTGCGACAATTTTTTCGGTAACCTGTCCAGCCATTGAGACCAGGTCTTCATATTCTGCTTCCAGGCCTTTGAATGAAGGTTTTATTTGTTTAAGTGGCTCAAAAACCATGGAGTTAAGATCAAAATCCTTTCTGGAATGTGAAAGTTCCAGTTTAGCGCTGATCCCATGAATTATGGCAACCTCACGGCCTAATGTAGTAAGCTGGCCATCGTTCAACTCCTGTATCACCTGCCCATTTGCATAAGTAAAAAGCACACCATGTCTTGTCCCCTCAGCAGCATTAAAAGCCTGTATCAAATTTCCCTTAAGATCCTGAATGGGAATAGCAACCCTCGCCCCACCGCGGTGTAGGGCGTTTAAAAGTTCGAGTTCGCCTTCGATCTCATCAAGCTTACGGTGCGAATCTCTGTAGATCTTAAATATGTATTTTGCCTTCAAAGTTTCCAGCAAATAAGTATCTCCTACATTGTGGATCAGGAGCTTGCAGATAGCGTTGCTTAACCCGTATTTTTCTTCGAGTTCATCTTTTAATGCGACAGCAGAAAGTAAAGAGTATTGGGTAGGAAAGATTTGCATGGCTTAAACCCCAAAGCCTACTGCCATATTATATCGCATACGAACAGGTATATCTTTGTAAATCGCAGGGCCTTCAAAGGACATTTTTTTGATTGCCTCTACAGCTGCTTCATCACATCCTTTTCCTAGTTTCCTTAATACTTTAACATTGGAAATACTGCCATCTAGTTCCACGATGAAGGTAACAAAGACTTTCCCATAATGACCGGTTGCCTTAGCTTCTTTTGGGTATACCACAGTCTTTTGGACTTTTTTCTGAAAAGCCGACATACCGCCTTTGAACGGCGGCATTTTATTCACACTGATAAACTCAATTACAGTTGAGTCAGTTTGGAGATATGATCGCTCTGCAATTGATTCTGTAAGGAAAGGTTGATTTTGTTGATCCTTGACACCTTCTTCTGCCATATTGCTTAGGCAAATCGCGGAGCAAGCGAGCGTTAATAGTAATTTCATAAAATATTTGATTAGATTGATTCCTTAAAATTAAGAATTAAATGCGAATCAACAAAACACTTCCCTAGGCGATTATGGTGTCCAATATATCATACCAGGTGGTTTCGAGAGATTAATTTTGTGTGTCTACCAATAGTAAAAGTGTATGGAATTGACTATTCTGGAGCTGGCATAGCATAAAAAAATGCCTCCGGATATCCCGGAGGCATTTTCTATAATAAATATTGAAGTTTTAATGAGCCTTGGTTGCTACCACCGCCTTTTTCTGCCAGAAGTAGAATATCGTAAACAACACGATCAATATGCATGGGAACCAAAGCATCTTAACCAGTGTATCCTGACCTGCCGCAAGTTGTAACGCATCACCTGTAAGGCCGGCAGCTGTATGCACAGCTGTTGAAGAATCAATCCAGCTACCGATAAAAGGCTGGAAAATAGAAGTAGAAAACATCCCTACACCGCCGACAATTGACATCCCTAATGCACCACTTACCGGAACCCGCTGGGCTACTACTGCGATGATCACCGGCCAGTTGAAACATACTCCAAGCCCGAAGATAACGGCCGCTAAATAAGCAATCGGACCGGTAACTGTACTGAACATGTAAATTCCTATGGCTGCAAGGAAAGCCCCGCCCAGTAAAACACCTGTTTGACCCAGTTTATCCACAACAGGACCTGTGAAAATCCTTCCAATCGTCATGACACCGAAAGTTAACGCCAATATAATCATCGCATCTGCGCCACTGCTGCTCAATACTACCGCTACCCATTGGTTGGGGCCAAACTCTGTAATTGCTGTCATCGCCATACAGCAGAATATAAAGATGTAAAGCGGACTAAGCATGGCTTTGAAATTCTTTGAAATAGAGGTTACCCCTTCCACGTGTGCCTTTGGAAACGCTTTTCCATAAAACAAGATTGCATAAGCCACAGTTGGTATCATTAGAATCCAGATCTGAGTCTGCCAGGTTGAACCGGCATCAGTCATGAACTTGGAAATCAAACTACCCAGCACAATTCCTCCGGGGAACCACATGTGGAACCTGCCAAGCATTTTATTTATTTTTTTGTCGTCATACATATCAGCGATCATCGGATTACAGGCAGCTTCAGTGCAACCGTTTCCAAAACCAATGAAAAATGTAGATATCAGCAAGCCAGTATACCCGCCAGCGTAAATGGTAAGCAAAATACCCAGTGTATGGGTTATCACAGCTACCTGCATAATAATTTTAGGTCCAACAGAGTGATACACAAGACCGCCAATAATCATGGAAATGGGGAATCCGAAAAAGAACATTGAATTGATAAAACCTAATTGTTCGGCTGTAAGGCCAAATTCAGTTCCCAACTGAGGAAGAATACCAGCCCTGATACTAAAAGAAAAGGCCGTTGTAATGATGGCTAGACAACTGCCGTTGAATAAAGCACTTCTGTTAATGTTTTCGTTCATAATTTAATGGTTATTTGGTTTGTAAAATTTCAAAAGAGATTAGATAAAGTATTCACGAAATATACAAATTAATTAGAAATCTATATCTGTTGAACAAATTAAAAGAAATTTCCTTTAAATCATGCATTACTGACTCTGTAATAAAAGCGATACGTATTTATCTGGGCATTTATGAGACAGTTATAAAAACTTTTTTTATAAAAGGCCAGAGAAAACTCGTCTGAACTATTGCCAATGGCCGCCATATACTGGCTACTCTTGCGATAAGCCACTTTCTCTTACCAGTTCCTTCAGCCTGGCCCAGTCAATAGTTCTTGTTTTTCAACAGCTACTTCTATAATGTCGAATCCCAAGTAAAAGGTGATTTCCATTGAAATGTACTTACTCCAAATTGCATAGGTGATAAATAAATATGTAAACTAGATTTGGAAATCAGGTATGCTGATGCGTTTTCCGCCGTTCATTGCAGATTCGTGTGCGCAGATGCCCGCACAAGTGTAATTGGCTGCCAGCGCCGCATCAACAGCGGAGTCCCTGCCTTCGACGATCGCGGCAACGAATTCCTGTACTAAATGCGGATGAGAACCTCCGTGACCAGCGCCTTGTAAAAATGATACGTGGTTAGGATCATCTATTTTTTCTCTCTTTGTAAAATTGGCGATCTCCGGAATCAGCTGCTCATCTGTATCAGGCACACTTATTCTGCGTGCATTTTCGCCGCCATCAAATATGATGTGTTCTTCATCCTGGAGCTGCTCCCATTCAAATGACATTTTGGTACCGTAAACATCATAGCTTTCACGATATTGACGAACTACATCAAATAAAGAACGGGTGGCTTCGGCTACTACATCCGAGTTCTTTAAGGTGAAGGTGGCAGTTTCAACCGCGAAAGGTGAGCCGTATCTGCTGGTAAGGTCTTCGCTTAAGCGTCCTGAACCATGACATACTACCGTTTCTGCTGTGGTATTATTGATTTTTAGAAGTGGTGAGATTGCATGGGTTCCGTTCAGCATTGGGGGATATCCTTTCCAATATTCTCCCCATCCGTCCATACTCATATCTTGAATATGTGAACCACGTACAAACTGTATCCGACCCAGTTCGTCGTTTTCTGCTAATTTCAGTCCGTAAAGAAACTCCCTGGTATACAGGGCGGTCTCCATCATCATATATACCTTGTTCACTCTTCTTTTCGCTTCAACAATGGCGGTACAATCTTCTACAGTCATTGCCATTGGAATGGTACAAGCGGTATGTTTATTAGCATTAAGCGAAGCAAGGGTCATTTTTGCATGTTCGGGAACAGGCGTTACAATGTGGATAGCATCCACGTCGTCACGCTTTGGAACGTCTTCAAAATTTGTAAAACACAGGTTTCTATCCAGGTTAAACTTAGTGGCAAGTTCATCTATAGTGTCCTGGTTGCGTGTACAGATGCCAACTGCTTCAATATCCGGGTGATTCTGATAAATAGGAATAAACTCCTTACCAAATCCCATTCCTACTATTACTACGGTGATTTTTTTCTGGTTCATATTTTTTAAGTTAAAATTAGCGGTTATTAAATTGTATGGATTCTATTTACGGCTTACCCACTTCACAGCATTGCGGAGAAGGGTGTGATAAGCAGGCAGGTCATGGGATGAGGAATCATGCCCCAGGGCTAGGCCAATAATACGGGCTTTGGAATTATTGATCACGAATACCGAAGGATAAACCACATCAGAATCCTGCACACTGGCACTTGCCAAAACTTTTATTCCAGGTCCTTTAGGATCTGCTCTATAATAGTAAAGCTCATCGTTTAAGCTGAATTTTTCAGGTACACCGCTGGTAACCGGATGTTTGGCATCGACAACCGTAACCTTGAAAGGCCCATACTTGTCATGGCCGTTGGAGCCGCCAGCTGCCAGCTGAAGGTTGTATTCCGGCCAGTCTTTCCAGTTGTACCAGAGGCCAGCATGTGCTAAAACCAAGCCTTTGCCTGCTGCTGCAAATGCAAAAATGGCTTTGCGTAGAGCGGGGTCTTCCATCGGCTGGTTATTTGCAAGGATCAGCACATCAAGCTCTGCCAGTTGCGGAAGAATCTCGCTTACGTTACTGGTATATTTAACATCTGCGAATCCGTCCTTTGCCAGTGTGGCTACATCGACTTCCTTATACCATTTATCAAAATTATGCGAGGAACCGCCACCAACAATTAAAGTGCGTATGGCAACAGATTTCTTTTGGGCATTGGCGGGAGATTGCACGCTACAGCCGCTTCCCAGTACAGCAAGCATGAACAGAGTTGCCAGCATAATTCTACCTGAGAGGTACCGGATTAAAAATACATTTGATTTCATATTAATACGTTTTTGATTATATAAATTATTTTGTTACGCTCATTATTCCGTTCATTCAATGCCAGTGCCTCGGAAAGGTACAGATTTCGTAGAATACAGAAGCAGAAACGACATAAAGTATATGGCTACGTTATGAGGAACTATAAAGACACGATAAGCTGTGGAGGTAGCGTCGCTGGTAAGTATATTGAATCTGCCTGCAAGTTGCTAAAAAAAGGAAATATGAATATTGACCAGATCGGTTGTTAATGCGGCTTCCAAACGCTGTAAAATTTTAATAAGCAGTTTAAGACAGTCATGGGGAAACAGCCAAATCAATATAGAAATGAGTTTTTGAAGATAACGATATCTTTTGCCTGCCTTAGATAAGTGTTACGATTGACACCAAAATTTAGTCATGATAAGTAAATAGCTAGTCCAACTATTTTCAGTAATAGTTGGACTATACTTGGACTCAACTTGGACTGAACTTGCATTCAGTCAGAATGCTGTACACACTGCAATCAGACTTAATTAGGTTTAAAGAGACTGTCTGATATTCAGCTTCCAGGGGTTTTCAATTGAGGTGACCGACCTTGTATTAATTAGTTTTGCCATGGTTTCACCCATCAGTTTAAAATCGGTGGATAGTGTTGTGATACCTCCCGCAAGCATTTCTTTAAGCGGGGTATCATTATAAGAGATTATACCAAAGTCGGTACCTGCACTAAGATTCTGAAGGGCAGCCTGCTTGAGCAAATCTACCAGGTCCCGGTCCTTCACCACGATAAACAAATCACCTTTTTCTATTTTCCTCTTACCAGTTGCGGAAATGTAGTCATGGTCAAACGCATTCTGAATGCAGAAAGTTTTCAGCCCGTCATATCTTTCTAGCGGTTCCTTCTCCTCTTTCTGAACCATGAAAATACGCTTATATTTCCTGATTTGCTGAACGGCAGACTGCAAAGCTTCATAGGTGTCTTTCTCAAAATTCTGGGCCACAGATGAATATTTACCATTCAGTTCAGGGTGAAAATGGTCCAGTAAAAATGCCCTGCCAGACAAGCCTGCCAGCAATGGATCAATCCCCTGAAATTTTCCTGACATGATGATATAATCTGTGTACTTATTATTGGCATCATTGATCAATGTTTCAAAAACCTTGCGGTTATAGTTATGAAAATAAAGATCGACCGTAACTGAGTTTCCGGTTGCTGCTGTAAATGAATTGAACAGGTCTTCTTTAAATTCATTGAATTCATTGAAAAGAAGGAAAATATGATGGCCTGTCTGCACCTTAGTGCTCGTCACAAAATAGCCTACACCTTGATTCGAACTAATGATGCCCCTCGACATCAGTTCCCGCAGGCCGGCAAATACCGTATCACGCGATAATCCATACTCAGTCCGGAAGTCGTTGATAGAGGGAATACGGTCACCATTCCTGTACTCTTCTGATGCGATGCGGTTAACCACATGGCTGACAACCAGTTTATATTTTGATTTATTTTCTTTCAAACCTCATAAATTACTCCCAAATATACTGACTCATCAGTCAATTAAACAAGGAATTAAATAAATTAGTCATACCAGTTCGTACCAGTTGAAAATATTTATATATTTGGACGTCTAATCATACACAATGAAAAAGAACCATTTCCTTTTAACCCTGGGCTTGACTGCCCTCATCACGAACAGCATGGGACAAAATTCAGGCAACAGCCAGAAAATCCAGCTCGATCAGTCACTCAAAGCCAATATCAATGATGCTTTTTGGAGTCCAAAAATGGAAATATGGAGCACCACCACTGCCACTGATGTACTGAATAAATTTGAAGGACAGCACCTGCCCTTACAGGAAAGGAAAGCCAACAATGTGTTTGAAAACTTTGATAAGATCGCTGCGGGAAAAAAAGGCACAGGTGGCCATGCTGGTCTCCCCTGGTTTGACGGACTGATCTATGAAAGTATACGCGGCATAGGTGATTTGATCGGACAACGGCCTGACCCCGCGCTGCAAGCAAGACTGGATGCTTATATAGACCGTATTTATGCGGCGCAGAAAGCAGACCCTGAAGGCTATATCAATACCTATACCGACTTGATGGAGCCCACTCATCGCTGGGGAGATAATGGCGGAATGCTTAGGTATCAGCACGATGTTTATAATGCAGGAATGCTGATTGAAGCCGGTGTACATTACTACAAGGCGACGGGCAAGACCAAACTTCTTGAAGTAGCTACCCGTTTTGCCAATTACATGAGTAGCCTGATGGGCCCTGTGCCGAAAAGAAATATTGTACCTGCCCATTCCGGTCCTGAAGAAGCAGTTATGAAATTATACCTGCTTTATAAGGACAACCCTGCCCTTAAAAAGACCATAGGTATTCCGGTAGACGAAAAAGCCTATTTTGACCTCGTAAAATTCTGGATCGAAAACCGTGGTAACCATATGGGCTTTCCGCTTTGGCAGACTTGGGGCAATGACAAAGCCGAAAAGTGGATCAAAGATGTAAAATATAATGAAGGAACAGTAACAAGTGCTACCCGGCCTACCTGGGGAGACTATGCACAGGATTCGATATCTGTTTTTAAGCAGAAAACCATTGAAGGACATGCAGTGCGCGCCACATTGCTGGCTACAGCCATTACTGCAGTAGCCCTGGAAAATCATGACCCTCAATACATTCAAACTGCTGATCAGCTCTGGGACAATATGGTGGGCCGTCGCATGTTCGTAACAGGAGGGGTAGGTGCTATAGCGCACGACGAGAAGTTCGGACCAGACTATTTCCTGCCTACTGATGCCTATCTGGAAACCTGTGCGGCCGTAGGAGCTGGCTTTTTCAGTCAGCGAATGAATGAACTCACCGGAGACGGTAAATATATGGACGAGTTTGAACGGGTACTCTACAACAATGTCCTTACCGGTGTTTCGCTATCGGGAGACAAGTATACCTATCAGAATCCGCTAAACGCGCATGATCATTCACGCTGGGAATGGCACTCCTGCCCTTGCTGTCCGCCGATGTTTCTTAAAATGGTGTCTGAACTACCCAATTATATCTATGCTTCTTCGGGCGATCGCCTGTATGTGAACATGTTTATAGGCAGTGATGCCAATATCTTACTGGCTAAAAAAACCAAAGTAAGCATCTCACAGAAAACCAATTATCCATGGGAAGGTAAGGTAACGATACAGGTGGATCCGGAAAAGCAATCGGCATTCAGCCTAAGCGTCCGTATTCCCGGTTGGGCACGTGGTAGAGAAAACCCTTACGATCTTTACCGTTCAGACCTTGCAGCATCATATACCATCAGCTTGAACGGAAATCCTGTAAACGCTCAGTTGGAAAATGGGTATGCGACAATTAGCAGGAAGTGGAAAAAAGGCGACAAAGTAGAACTGGAACTGCCTGTGAAGCCACGCCTGGTAACGGCGAACAAACAGGTAAAGGACCTGAGAGGGATGGTGACCATTGCCTCCGGCCCCATCGTATACAGCGTGGAAGTTGCTGACAATGAAAATATTGACCAATTACAGATCGACACCAATACCTCATTACAATTGCAACACCGCAAGGATCTGTTGAACGGTGTGAATGTAGTGACCGGCAAATCAGCGGGTGGCAAGACTTTTACCGCCATTCCATATTATGCGGTAGGCAATAGGGAACAAAAGGGTTATAAGGTATGGATACCTGTTCCCCAGACCTCCCGTATCAAGGTAAATGGCAGCCGGATTGAAAATACAGTGAGTCCGCTATTATACGGTTCAAATATTGAAGATGTAAACCACGAGATCTATGGGGGTTTTTACGACCAGCGCATTTTTGGGGAAAGCTTTGAGGAACCATCGACCGGTGTAAATTATAACGACTGGCAAAAATATACTGGCTACTGGACGGCCAAAGATGGTGCAGTGGAGATTATTCCCGGCCGAAATACGCATAGTGATGTGGAGATGAACGGCAACCACAAAATCGGCGTAGAACCTGACCATAGTGCCAAACTGATCTATCAGTCCAGGGGATTTGCCAATGGTACGGTGGAGGCCGAAATGAGGTTCACGGGAAAAGGCGAAAGCGCAGCGCTGCTGGTACGTGTAGCAAACGCAGGTGTTGGTAATGATGTCTTTGACGGATATGAAATCAGCCTTAACCGTGACGGAAAGCGCTTAATGATAGGCAAGCATCTGCAAAACTTTGAACTGCTAAAGGAGGCTTCGGTAAATTTTGATCCGCTGGTCTGGAACAAACTAAAAGTAATACTGAATGGCTCTAAAATAACAGTATCCCTGAATGGTCAGTCTGTACTTTCTTTTACAGACGAGCGCAATCCGTTGCCTGCAGGCAAGATAGGTCTGCGTACCTGGAGATCGGCTGTGGAATTCAGGAATGTGAAAATCCAGGAAGAAGGAAAGACAACATTATTAAAGCTGGTAAACGCGGCAAGCGATCAGATAAGTTATAATTGGGACATCATCCGTTCTGGCAATGTAAAAGCGAGTTTTGCATTGGACAGCACAACTGCGTATAATGGGAAGAAATCGCAGGTGATTACCTTTTCAGCCGGCATTGGGAAGGCGGGTATTGCCAATCGAAGTCTGAACCGCTGGGGCATCGCCCTGCACAGTGGTCAGGTGCTGCAGGGAAGACTTTACCTGAAAGAGGCAAAGTCTGGCGGACAGGCTACTATAGCGCTGGAAAGTGCAGACGGCAGTAAGACGTATGCTGTAAAAAAGATAACAGGGATAGGTACTTCCTGGAAAAAATTTCCCTTCAGCCTTACTGCAAATGCTAACGATCCTCATGCCAGACTGACTGTATATTTAAATACACCGGGCAAACTGTGGGTGGATCAGGTAGTATTGACGGGAACAGGCAGCGAGCAATTTAAAGGTTTGCCTGTCAGGGCTGATATCGGCAATATGCTTGTGGCTCAGGGCCTGACATTTTTGCGCTATGCGGGCACAATGGTAAATTCACCTGAATATAAGTTTAAGAACATGATCGGTGATCCGGATAAGCGCCCCCCGTACCGTGGGCATTGGAACCACTATACCACCAATGGCTTTGGGATTGAAGAGTTTCTGCAGTTTTGTGAGGCTACCGCTATCACCCCTTCTTTTGCAGTCAATATTTATGAAACTCCTCAGGATATGGCCGATATGGTGGAATATATGAACGGCGACGTATCGACCCTATGGGGTGCAAAACGGGCTAAGAACGGGCATCCTAAACCATATGGTGTAAAATACATCGAGATTGGAAACGAAGAAGTCATCTTTAATGGTGACAACAGGAAAGCCTACGAAGACTATGTAACCCGGTTTAACCTGCTCTATCAGGCCATGAAGCAGAAGGACAACTCATTGAGCTTTATCCATGCGGCATGGTGGCGTCCGGAATCGCCCAATATGGAATATGTGTTTCGTGAGCTAAATGGCAAAGCTGACTACTGGGACCTGCATGTAGGCGGAGACGATCCGAAGGCTGGCCTGGAGACTGACAAACAACTGACTGCAATGCTGCGTCAGTTTAAGCAGTGGGACCCGCAGACAACTATGAAGATAGCGGTGTTTGAAGAGAACGGCAGCAAGCACGGCATTCAGCGGGCACTGGGGCATGCGACCAATCTAAATGCCATCAGAAGGCATAGTGAATCGGTACTGACTTCCAGTCCGGCCAATGCTTTGCAGCCCTACCTGCAGAATGACAATGACTGGGACCAGGGGCAGATTTTCTTTACTTCAGACAAGGTATGGGGTATGCCTCCGTTTTATTCACAAAAAATGCAGGCCGAAAATCATCTGCCCCTGCGGGTGCAGGTGGAAGCAGATGGCTTACTTGACGTAACGGCTACCCGTAATGAACCGGGAGATACTTTAGCGCTGCATGTAGTGAACACGGGACCTGAACTATTGAGTACATTGGAAATTGCCGGATTTGAGAACCGCAGTGACGATGCTGAAGTATATGTGCTAGATGGAGACCTGAATGCCAGAAATACCCCACAAGATCCTGAAAGGTATAAGACCAAGTATAATCGGATAATAATAAGTGGCAACACTCCAAAATATGCATTCCCTGCAAATTCCTATACGATATTGAAGTTCAGCAGACGTCGATAATGAAGCTATTTATGTTTGGAAAGGTCATTCTTTACAAAATCGACCCACTTCCATTGCGGCAGGACAGAGAGGTCTACCTCCGGAATAAAACCTGTCTGATCTATCGGAGCTTTATCCGTCCAGCTTGATTTCGTGTCTGGAATTACGAGATGGTAGTCCTTAAACGGCAGGGCTGTCCGTTGCGGCATACCCAAATAGTCCATCATTCCGAATGTGCGGTCGCCATACCTGGTGATTTTGTCACTTTGTCTGGATATGTGGAAAAAATATTCAGCAGAACTGCCGCAGAGGTCATCAAAAATGAGGGCAATCTTTTTAGGGAACTTAGCCACCGAATCAAGCGGTATAGTAATGGAAGGTATCGGATAATAAACCTCTTTGGAAACTGGGATCTCTTCATAAGCCCTGAGTAATGTAAGCATATATGCAGGAGTAAAATACTTTTTCATCTCATCTGATACCGGGTTTTTAACTACAGGCTCCATTTCAGCAAGGTTCCTTTTAATATTGTCGGCCGATAACCGCAAATAACTTTCACCCTGATCGATTGGCCTGGTCATAAAATAAGGAAGCAGGTAGGACCAGCCTGTGTTGCCCCCGCCGTTACCTCTCAGATCCACGATCAGGTACGAAGCCTTTTTGATGCTGGCATCATTGTCAGCTATCAGTTTCTGAACTAAATTATCCCGACTGAACGTAGGTATCTTCAAATAGGCTGTTTTCTGATCCAGCATTTTAAACTGCAGTCCAAAATTATAGTTTCTCCATGTAGTAAGTTCCGTCTGCTCTCCAAGTGTCATCTGACCTGGAAACACCTTACCCCAGAGTTCTATATTCCAAAGCCTTAGCAAACCACCGTGCAACCTGGCTGGATATGCGGCAGTCATGAAATTGTACTTGGTAAAGGAGTATCCTTCCGGTGTTTTCGTTAAGTTAGCATATACAAGACCTATAGGGGTTTCTTTTACAGTGCTCTTTATGACCACGGCCTGGTAGTTATCTTTTCCATTATTCTGAACAGCAATGCTGACCGAAGAATCGGGATTGGTCCAGATGCCTTCAATGCCCCTGGCTGGGTTTTTCTGCAGGGATTTCCGGTAATCACTTTCTGTAAGTTTGGAAAACACCTTGTCACCCTCATTGTGCAATGAAAGGGCAACATCAAAGTGCCTGTCTTTAAAGAAAGTAACGTAGGTACTGATTAGAGAAAAGCAACGTTTAGGATCTGTTTCCTTTGCTGCTTTCTTTTGAAGGTTTGTGACCATAGCCTGGTAAGCGGGCCTTGTTTGTGCAGTTACTTTGTCAGGGAAACCGGCATAATTCGCCTCTGTTTTTTCGAGGGTAAGATTGAAGTTTTCCAGGCAATTGCAAGTATCATTCTGAGAAACCACATTGGATAACAGGCCTGTAAAAAGCAAAAAGAGCATAAAAGTTTGTTTCATAGAATCTAAATTAGCACAAAAAACACTGACTTTAGTGAAATTTTTTTACTGCGAAGATCCCTGAAATTTTTCCCTTTTTGATTTTGATCAATTCAATGCACAAGTTTAAGTAAATTAAATACGTTATTTGTACTTCAAGTTTTAACACTATTTAACACTAAGAGTTTTACGTTTTTTTTGATCTTTATCACATGTTTAAAGAAATTCGCAATAAGTACATTCGTTATCCAAGCATAGCCCTTTTCTGTATCATCATTTTCTTTTGCGCATTACAGCTTAATTTCTTATGGTTATTTGGCTACTCCCCTTCCAAAAAAGATGTTAAATTCCCAACACTCCGGGTGGGTTCGGAACTGTATACTGCCGACGGCAAGTTAATAGGCCGGTATTTTAAAGAAAACCGTACCCCAGTTAATTTCGGGGAAATATCGCCCAGTGCAATCAATGCACTGGTAGCTACCGAAGATGTGCGTTTTTACAGCCATATGGGCATAGATTTTCGTTCCTTATTGTCGAGCGGAATTTCTACAGCTACGGGCGACAGAAGAGGCGCCAGTACTATCACCCAGCAACTGGCTAAAAATCTTTATCGGACACGTTACAACAAATCGCAGGGATTTTTGAGTAAAATACCCCTGTTGAGAACCCTCATTCCTAAACTTAAAGAATGGCTGACTGCTGTAAAACTGGAGGCTAACTACAGCAAAAATGACATCCTCACCATGTACCTGAATACAGTATCGTTTGGAAACAATACCTATGGGATTAAAACCGCTGCAAGGATCTATTTTGATAAAGAAACAAATCAGCTGGATGTTCCTGAATCTGCCTTGCTGATCGGCATGCTAAAAGGCACCTCCCTATATAACCCGATCAAAAATCCTGAAAAGGCGCTGGAACGCCGTAATGTGGCACTGGCCCAAATGAATAAATATGAATACATTACCTCAGAACAGTTAAAAACGCACAAAGCTGCGCCACTGAAGCTCAAAGAAGGAAGGGTGGACGCGGGAAGTGATGGTGATTCTTATTTAAGGGCTGCTGTAGATAAGTACCTGGAAAAATGGTGTAAAGAGAATAATTACGACCTATATGAGGATGGCCTGAAGATCTATACAACCATAGATTCTAAACTGCAGCTTTACGCGGAAGAAGCTGTAGCTGAACAAATGAAGACACTGCAAAGGCGATTTTACAGTGTTTGGGGAAATGAAGACCCCTGGGAAGACTCTGAAAAGAAAAAGGTAGACTATCCAGCCCGTGCTATGAAAAAACTGCCAGTCTATGCCATGCTGGAAAAGAAATACCCGAATAATCCAGATTCGGTAGCGGCTTATTTCAACCGGAAAAAGAAGATGAAGATCTTTACCTGGAAAGGTGATCGGGATACGCTTTTTTCTACACTTGATTCTATCCGCTATTATGGCAAGATTCTAAATACCGGCATGATGACCTTAGATCCTTTCAATGGCAAGATTAAGGTATGGGTAGGCGGTATAGATCATAAATTTTTTAAATATGACCATGTAAATCAGGCTAAGCGTCAAGCAGGCTCTACTTTTAAGCCATTTGCTTACCTGGCTGCGCTTGAATCGGGCATGAGCCCATGCGATAAGTTTACGGATAAACCTGTTAAAATAGAATATCAGGAAAATGGTAAGACGGAATATTGGGAGCCTAAAAATTCAGACTGGAACATTACTTACAGAGAAATGTCGCTGCGCTGGGCCATGGCAAAATCGGTGAATACCATTACCGCTCAGGTAACTGAAAAAGTTGGTGCCGATAATGTGGTAAAATGGGCGTATGAATGTGGCATAGACAGTCGACTTGCATCTGTACCTTCGGTAAGCCTTGGGCCTAATGATGTGTCAGTTTTTGAAATGGTAAAGGCATACGGCACATTTCTGAACGGCGGCCTCCGTACCGAACCGATTTTGGTAGAAAAGATTACGGATCTGGACGACAATATTATCAAGGAATTTACAGCAAAGACTAAAAGGGTACTAACAGAAGAGATCGCGTGGCTAATGCTTTACATGTTTAGGGGTGGAATGGAAGAGCCGGGCGGAACGTCGCAGGCGCTATGGGAATGGGACCTTTGGAAAAACAACAACCAGATCGGCGGCAAGACCGGTACCTCTTCGGATTATGTTGATGCATGGTATATGGGAATCACTAAAGACCTGGTGACGGGTGTATGGGTAGGCTGTGATGAGCGTACCGCACATTTTAAAAATGGTGAAACGGGTGAAGGATCGAGAACTGCCCTTCCAATTTTCGCTAAATTTATGGAGAAGGTGTACAAAGATCCTGAATCGGGATATAAAGAAGGTCGTTTCCCTAAATCGGCAGTCAAAATCACCCGTGACATTGACTGTCCGACACCAAGAATTGAAGTGGATACTACGTTAACAGACAGCCTGGCCGTTGACTCCACCGAATTTGAAATTCCTGTGATAGAAGATCCGCAACCTATTCAGAAGGAGGAAATTCCTCAAAAGCAGGAACAAAACAAAACTACTCCTGATCCTGTTAAACCAACTGTAGTAGCGCCAGAGCTAACCAGAAAAGAAGAGCGTCTACTGAAAAGAAAGCAGCGCCAGGAAGAGAAGGAGAAAGAGAAGGCAGATAAAAAACCGGGAGAATAATTTATGATTGCTTCAAAATCAATAAAAAAGAAAATACTTACTACTGAAAAATTCGTAAATTTAATACTGACTAAAAACTAAATTCATATTATATGATAATGACTGCTACATTTTTAAGGAAACTGATTCCCCTGTTAGTAATCCTAATAGTATCTGTCCTTTCTGTCCAGGCACAATACTTTGGACAAAATAAGGTAAGATACAAGAATGAGAAGTTTAAAGTGCTGCAAACCCCACACTTTGAATTGTATTATTACCTTAAAAATGAAAAGCTGATTGAGAAGTTTGCTCAGGATGCGGAAACCTGGTACAAAATGCACCAGGAAATCTTCAGAGATACATTCCTGACTAAAAATCCGATCATACTGTACAGCAATCATCCAGATTTTCAGCAAACAACTGCGCTTCAGGGTGATATTGGTATCGGTACAGGGGGTGTGACCGAAGCGCTCAAAAACAGGGTAATCATGCCAGTTATGGAACTGAACAACCAGACTAGGCACGTACTTGGGCACGAGCTCGTACACGCATTTCAGTATCATATCCTTCTGGAAAAGGATTCTGTAGGCCTGGAAGGTGTGAGCCAGATACCTTTGTGGATGATCGAGGGTATGGCAGAATACCTGTCTGTAGGAAAGGTCGATGCATTTACCTCTATGTGGATGCGGGACGCCTTGCTAAACAGGGACATTCCCTCTCTTAAAGACCTTACCAATTCAAATAAATACTTCCCATATAGGTACGGACAGGCATTCTGGACCTTTGTAGGATCTGTATATGGCGATACAACGATTGTTCCGCTATTTAAAGCAACAGCAAGATTTGGCTATGAAAATGGCTTGAGGTATACTTTTGGCTATGACGACAATACGCTTTCAGGCCTTTGGAAAAATGCCATTGAGTCTCACTATCGGCCTATGCTAAAACCCGACAGCTCGCAGATCAGGATCAGTGGCACTAAGATCATCGACAATAAAAATGCGGGCAATATGAACGTAGCACCTTCGTTAAGTCCGGATGGTAAGTACGTCGCATTTATGTCTGAAAAGGATCTCTTTGGTATAGACCTCTTTCTGGCAGATGCGAAGACTGGAAAGATTCTCAGGAAGCTGAGCAGCCAGATCTCGAATACGCACATCGATGATTTTAATTTTCTTGAATCTGCCGGCACATGGTCGCCGGATGGTAAGCAATTTGCCTTTAGTATCTTTAGCAAGGGAAAAAACCAGCTGATGATTATTAATATAGACAATGGCAGTGTAGCACTGCGTGCAGATATGGCTCAGGTAGCCCAGTTCGGAAATCTGACCTGGTCACCAAATGGTGAGGAAATAGCGTTCTCAGGCATGGTAGAAGGCCAGAGTGATATCTTTTCGTATAATCTTAAGACTAAGAACATTTCTCAGATCACCAACGACAGCTACTCTGACTATGCACCAAACTTCTCTCCGGATGGAAAGAAAATCGCTTTCTCATCAGACAGGGCTTCAGTATTGAAGAAAGAAAACAATGCAGTTCATCCCATTAACCTAACGATATACGATATAGAAAGCAAATCTTTAAGTGATGTTCCTGTATTTCCAGGCGCCAACAATTTGAACGCCCAGTTTTCTGGCGACAGCAAAAGATTGTTCTTTTTATCAAACCGAGATGGTTTTAGGAATTTGTATGAATATACCCTGGCAGATAATTCCGTGAAACAAATGACTGATTATTTTACCGGCATCAGCGGGATCACAGAATTCTCTCCGGCGATCTCTGTATCCAGAAATGATGACATCGTATATAGCTATTACAGGTATCAGAGATATACACTTTACAATTCGCCGCTCAGCAATTTCAGGTCGAAGTCTGTTGACGCCAACGAGGTAAACTTTGATGCAGCAGTATTACCACCCAAAGAAAGTATTGGGGTCGATATTGTAAATTCAAACCTGGGCAACTTTGAGCGTTTTGAAAAAACGGTTGCCGACTCCATGAAACTGGTTGAGTACAGGCCTAAGTTTAAACTGGATTACCTGGCCAATAGTGGCGTGGGTGTATCAACCAGCAGATTTGGAACAGGTGTTCAAGGCGGTATTGTCGGCATGTTCAGTGATATTCTGGGTAGAAACCAGATCATAGCTAACTTGTCGGTAAATGGCGAGATCTATGATTTTGGAGGCTTGGTAGGATACATCAACCAGGCAAGCAGGATCAATTGGGGCGTAGCAGTATCACACATTCCTTATGTCACAGGTTTTAGAGACCTGGCGATTGAGCAGATCGACAGGGGGGATGGGACCAGCATCAATGTGATTAGCGACCGTACTAATTTAATCCGGACTTTTGAAGATCAGGTTCAGTTGTTCGGTGCATACCCTTTCAGTAAAGTTCACAGGTTTGAAGCGGGGGGTGCTTTCTCGCATTATAGCTATCGCATTGATCAGATAAGCAACTACTATGAGGACCTTGGAGGTTATCCTGGCTACTACCTGGGCTCCGAAAGAAAAAAGGTGTCTAATGCAGAGGCTTCAACTCAACTTAATGCTTCTTTTGAAGCCTTTACCATTTTTCAGCTAAATGCGTCTTTTGTTGGAGATAATTCAATCACAGGAATCACTTCACCACTGGATGGATTTAGATATAGGATAGGTGCCGAACAGTATTTTGGCGACTACAACTTTTCTGCGGTCACAGTAGACGTCAGGAAATATGTACGTGTTAAGCCCTTTACTTTTGCTGCCCGGTCTTACAATTATATCAGAATTGGTAGGGATGGTGAAAACCTATACCCATTGTATGCCGGATATCCATACCTGATAAGGGGTTACGAGGCAAATTCGATGTATAAAAGCACCAATATAGGCTCTGGAAACTTTGATATCAACCAGTTGTCAGGAAGTAAAATAGCGGTGGCAAACTTTGAGGTACGCCTGCCTTTTACCGGCCCTAAAAAACTTTCCCAGATTCCATCAAAATTCTTATTTACGGATTTAAATCTATTCTTTGATGCAGGTCTGGCCTGGGATGAAGACTCCAGCATTGCTTTCAAAAGTCAGCCTAATGGAGAATTACTGGAGAATGGCAAACCTGCCGAGCGTGTACCTGCTTTAAGTGCCGGTATTTCATTGAGAGTAAATGTATTTGGATATTTCATCCTTGAACCTTATTACGCCTTCCCTTTCCAGCGTAAAGATGTAAAAGCCGGAGTGTTTGGCCTGGCTTTCGCACCGGGATGGTAATTGGTGATCATAAAGAAATTAATATTGAACAGTAGAAATTCAGTTTAATACTTAAACTAATATAAAACTTAATAGCACATCGTAACTGGTGTGCTATTTTATTTTGTACTATCTGGTACTGAAATTTTATGACAGCATAAAAGGCAGGTTTACCTGATTGATCATCTTCTTGCTGGAAGTAATGTGCTCAAAATCCAATCCTATAGTAAGATCGATCCAGTCAGGGTTACATGACCTTACCACACGTTCTTTCTGCATTCTTGTAAATTTGCTCATCAGTTTAAAACGGCTTAAAGCCTGTGCCTCCGTCTTGAACTCCTCGAAATACACCAGTCTTGTCAACTGCTGACCGCTGTCAAAAAACAAACAAGGCATTTGCTTATAGAAATCCAGTGTCTTAATCAAATCTGAACTCATCCCAACATGTAAACTGGTCCTGTTTCTGTCTGTAACAATGTAAACGAATTTTTTCATGGCCTTCGGCTTTAAATTTAAACTAATTTAATTAGTAGCACTATTGGATATATCAATAAGTATTACTAACTTTATTGGCACAATAATACTAACTATTTTAGTAAAAACAAATAAATTTTAAAATTTTATTTTATGTCAAACATTTCCTCCAATCTTAAGTACCTAAGAAAGAAAAAAGGCCACACACAACAGCAATTCGCTGATGCTATGGAAATTAAAAGATCACTCATCGGAGCTTATGAAGAAGACAGGGCAGAACCGAAATACGATTTACTAAAAAGAATAGCAGAGTACTTTGACCTGACCATAGATGAATTCATTAATGAAAACATCAACGATAGCTGGAAACCTAAACTAAAAAGCCAGGGTTCCAATCTTAGGGTACTGAGCATATCAGTAGACAAGGATGACAATGAAAATATCGAAATGGTACCAGTAAAGGCAAGCGCAGGTTATCTTAACGGATTCTCGGATCCACAATATATCAAAGACCTCCCTAAATTTCAGCTGCCCCTGCCCTTTTTAAAACAAGGAACGTTCAGGGCTTTTGAAATAATTGGGGATTCGATGCTGCCTATTCAATCCGGAAGCATCATACTGGCGGAATACCTGGACAACTGGAACGACGTAAAGACAGGCGAAACCTATATCATTATTAGCAAAAATGAAGGTGTAGTATACAAAAGGGCTGGAAACAGATTTAAAGACAATAAAGAACTAAAATTGATTTCTGACAATAAAGTATACGATCCTTACTCCGTATCGTCTGAAGATATCCTGGAAATATGGAAAGCCAAAGCCTATATCTCTTCTACACTCCCCGACCCTACACCAGAGCCTACAATAGAAACGCTGACCAATATGATGTCTCAAATGCAGAAGTCAATCTCTCAGTTAAATAAAAACTAGGTGACGTGCACAAAGCAGCGCAATTTATACAAGATAGATTACAAGTCAGAACTGAAAATGGTTCGCTAAGAAAACTATCTAATACGGAAGACCTCATCGATTTTTGCTCAAATGACTACCTCGGATTTGCAAGATCTGCGAAATTAGTAAGTGCAATTGACGAGGCAATATCCAGAATTACCGGTCATTTACATGGTGCGACAGGTTCCCGGCTAATAAGTGGCAACCATCCTTTTACCGAAGCTACTGAAGCATTTATAGCTGATTTTCATCAGGCTGAAAGCGGGTTAATATTTAATTCAGGATATGATGCCAACGTCGGCTTGGTATCAAGTCTGGCGCAGCGGGGCGACACCATTATATCCGATGAACTGATCCATGCCAGTTTAATTGATGGCGCAAGGCTTACCCATGCCAGCCGTTTTACCTTTAAACACAACAGCCTTAAGGACCTGGAGGCCAAACTAAAATCAGCTAATGGGAATATTTATGTACTGGTAGAAAGTGTATACTCTATGGACGGCGACACTGCACCTTTACAAGAGATCAATATGCTGTGTGAACAGTACCAGGCAAACCTTATTGTCGACGAGGCACATGCCCTTGGCATATTTGGCAATAACGGAAAAGGCCTGGTTCAGGAATTAAACCTTGAAAAGAAAGTATTTGCCCGTGTGGTTACTTTCGGCAAGGCTTTAGGTTGTCATGGCGCCATAGTACTGGGCAGCAATTCGCTCCGCGACTATCTGATCAACTTTGCCAGGTCTTTTATTTATACTACAGCGGCCCCTTTGCATACCATTGCCGCCATCAAATGTGCTTATGAGACATTAATCGAACTGGACCATAGCCCATTGATCAGCAAAAAAATCAACTTGTACAGTTCTTTAATGGAACAGACAGGATTAATCCCTTACCCTCTTAGCGTAAGCGCAATACAAACAGTTTTGTATAGTACGAATGCCGCTGCGAAATCAGCTGCCATTGCTTTACAGCAGAAAGGCCTGGACGTACGTGCTATCCTTAGTCCCACCGTTCCCCAAGGACGGGAAAGATTAAGGATCTGCCTTCATTTATTCAATAAAGATGAAGAAATCAGCACCCTTGTCGGCGAACTTAAAAGATTAACATCCATTTCATGAGCAATATCTATTTTATTACAGGCATCGGCACAGGTATAGGCAAAACAGTTGTGAGCGCTATTATAACAGAAAAGCTACAGGCAGACTATTGGAAGCCCATTCAGTCAGGAGACCTGGACATCAGCGACAGTTTATTTATTAAAAATCTTATCAGTAATAAAAAAAGCATTATTCGCCCTGAAAAATATAGATTAAGTCGGCCACTATCCCCTCATTTATCTGCGCGGCTGGACGGTATTGAAATTGATCTTTCATCCATAGTGCTTCCAAAGGCTAACGGAGACCTGGTGATAGAAGGCGCAGGTGGACTAATGGTGCCTTTGAATAATAAAGAACTAATTCTAGACCTGATAAAGAGACTGAACCCGAAAGTTATTGTCGTTTCTCAAAACTACTTGGGCAGTATTAACCATACTTTACTTACGTTGGAAACACTAAAGGCACATCAGATTAAAGTTGCGGGCCTGATATTCAACGGAACGGCCAACGCTGAAAGCGAAAACTATATTGAAAGTTATACTGGTGTTAAGATTATTGGCAGAGTACCTTCCATGAATGTTATTGATAAAGAAACTGTGAGAAAAGCAGGTCAGTATATTTCTTTATAATACAAAAAAAGGGAGCTTTATGGGCTCCCTTTTCTATTAAATAAAGTTTATCTCTATTTTACTGCATCAATTACCGCTTTAAAAGCTTCTGGATGGTTCATAGCTAAATCTGCTAAAACCTTACGGTTTAAACCGATGTTTTTAGTAGCCAATTTACCAATTAACTGAGAGTAAGATATACCGTGCTGACGTGCTCCGGCGTTGATACGCTGAATCCACAATCCACGAAATTCTCTTTTCTTAACTTTACGGTCACGGTATGCATATTGCAAACCTTTTTCTACCGTATTTTTAGCAATGGTGAAAACCTTGCTTCTTGATCCCCAATAGCCTTTGGCTAAATTAAGAACTTTTTTCCTTCTTCTTCTCGAAGCTACTGCGTTTACCGAACGTGGCATGTTTTAATTGTTTTTGATAAACGGTGTTGCGTATTACAGCAAACTTACTACCGGTTACCTGGTTAAAAATTTAATTATTTACCGATTGCAAGCATACGTTTAACGTTGCCCATATCAGCATCAGACACCATCGAAGTCTGACCTAAGTTACGCTTACGTTTAGTCGACATCTTTGTTAAGATGTGACTTTTGTATGCGTTCTTTCTTGCGATTTTACCTGTTCCAGTAAGCGAAAAACGCTTTTTAGCACTGGAATTGGTTTTCATTTTTGGCATAACCTGTTTTTATTTATTTAATTAATATTATTTCTTAGCAACTTTTGGCGCAAGTGTTAAAAACATACGCTTTCCTTCCAGTTTAGGCAGCAATTCTACCTTGCCT
Organism: Pedobacter psychroterrae; assembly: GCF_004331695.1. Lineage (GTDB taxonomy): Bacteria > Bacteroidota > Bacteroidia > Sphingobacteriales > Sphingobacteriaceae > Pedobacter > Pedobacter psychroterrae. The sequence continues at coordinate 117,111 of NZ_SJSL01000007.1, forward strand.
ATATCTTCAAGAGCCTGGGCAAACTTCAATAACAGGATTTCTCCCTGTTCTTTGTAAACAATAGCCCGGCCTTTAAAGTGAACATAAGCCCTAACTTTCTCACCGTTTTCAAGAAAACTAACCGCATGTTTTAGTTTAAACTGAAAATCGTGGTCATTGGTATTAGGCCCAAATCTGATCTCCTTAATAACAGTTTGTTTAGCATTGGCTTTAATCTCTTTCTGCTTTTTCTTTTGCTCGTAAACAAACTTGCTGTAATCAATTATTCTGCATACAGGTGGCACTGCATTTGGAGAAATCTCTACAAGATCCAGTTCCAACTCATCCGCAAGCGCCAAAGCTTTCGCCAAAGGATAAATCCCCGGTTCTACATTATCCCCAGCTAATCTTACCTCTTGTGCTCTGATAAACTGATTAATATTATGTTCTGCTTCTTTTTTCTTAAAAGGAGGACGTGGTCCCCTATTAAATCCTGGTCTGCCTAATGCCAAATTTGTATCCTGTTAAACTGTTATTTCTTTAATTAATAATTCGCTAAATTCCTGCAGGGTCATTTCACCTAAATCTCCCTCACCATGTTTCCTAACTGATACCTTTCCTTCAGCACTCTCCTTCTCTCCTATGATCAGCATATACGGTATTTTTTTAACCTCTGCATCCCTAATCTTCCTTCCGATCTTTTCATCACGAAAGTCAATCAGCCCGCGAATATCGGAATTATTTAGTTCATCTGAAACTTTTTTTGCATATTCTTCATACTTTTCAGAGATGGGAAGAATAATAAACTGTTCAGGTGAAAGCCATAAAGGAAAGTTACCTGCACAATGCTCTATCAAAACTGCAATAAAACGTTCCAATGAGCCAAATGGTGCCCTGTGGATCATTACCGGTCTATGTTTCTGGTTATCACTTCCGGTATACTCCAGTTCAAAACGCTCCGGCAAATTATAATCCACCTGGATAGTACCCAGCTGCCATTTTCTGCCCAGGGCATCTTTCACCATGAAATCCAGCTTCGGCCCGTAAAATGCCGCCTCACCATATTCAACAACAGTTGGTAAACCTTTTTCCTCAGCAGCTTCAATAATTGCAGCTTCTGCAAGCCTCCAGTTTTCATCATTGCCAATATATTTGGTCTTATTTTCCGGATCCCTTAAAGAAACCTGTGCTGTATAATCATCAAACCCTAAAGATTTAAATACATAAAGTACCAGGTCAATCACCTTTTTAAATTCTTCTTTTACCTGGTCAGGCCTGCAAAACAAATGCGCATCATCCTGCGTAAAGCCACGTACACGGGTTAAACCATGCAGTTCCCCACTTTGCTCATAACGGTAAACCGTTCCGAACTCCGCAAAACGCAAAGGAAGATCCTTATACGAGCGTGGTTTTACTTTATAGATCTCACAGTGGTGCGGACAGTTCATCGGTTTTAAGAAGAACTCCTCTCCTTCCTGAGGTGTTTTAATAGGCTGAAAAGAATCTTTACCGTATTTTTCATAGTGACCTGAAGTAATGTACAGATTTTTGTGCCCGATGTGCGGGGTAACTACCTGCTCATATCCTGCCTTACCTTGTGCTTTAGTCAGAAACTGTACCAGTCGCTCACGCAAAGCGGCTCCTTTTGGCAGCCACAAAGGCAAGCCCATACCTACCTTTTCTGAAAAAGCAAACAACTCCAGTTCTTTACCTAATTTTCTGTGGTCACGTTTCTTAGCCTCTTCAATCATATGAAGGTATTCAGTCAGCTCACTTGCTTTTGGAAAAGTAACACCGTAGATACGGGTCAGCTGTTTCCTTGTTTCATCACCACGCCAGTAAGCCCCGGCCACGTTCATCAGCTTTACAGCCTTTACGAAACCGGTATTAGGAATATGAGGGCCACGACAAAGGTCTGTAAATGCGCCTTGTGTGTAAAAAGTGATCTTTCCATCTTCCAGCCCTTCCAAAAGGTCCAGCTTGTACTCATCGCCTTTTTCATTGAAGTAAGCAACAGCATCAGCTTTTGAAACTGCCTTACGCTCAAATACTTCTTTTTGTTTGGCCAACTCCAGGATCTTGCTTTCTATCGCTTTAAAGTCGTCCGAAGAAAACTCTCTGTCGCCAAAGTCCACATCATAATAAAAACCTGTTTCGATGGCTGGTCCGATACCGAATTTTGTACCTGGATACAGCGCTTCCAGGGCTTCAGCCATGATGTGTGCAGAGGAATGCCAGAAGGTAGCTTTGCCACTGGTATCATTCCAGGTCAATAGCTTTACAGTAGCATCATTGTCAATTGCTCTGGAAGAATCCCAGATCTCTCCGTTAACTTCTGCTGCTAAAACATTGCGGGCCAGGCCCTCCGAAATGGATAATGCAATTTGATGGGCGTTTGTGCCCTTTTCGTACTGACGGACCGAGCCGTCAGGTAATGTAACGTTAATCATCTACAACTATGATTTAAAAAATTAATAGAATATCTGTTTTAATCACCTACAATGTGATTTTCGAATGCAAAGCTAACTAATATTCTGTACTTTCCAGCCATCCGTTTGCCAATACGTCTGCCAAATGCATAGTTTTTAACGGAATATTGTTCTTATCGATGTAACCCTGAAGGTGCATCAGACAGGACAGGTCAGTAGAAATGATATATTCCGCGCCCTGTTCCAAAGCATTATTTACTTTTTGTTCGGCCATTGCCGATGAAATGGCATCAAATTTTACCGCAAAAGTACCTCCAAAACCGCAGCACATATCTGTTTCCTTCATCTCTACCAATTCCAATCCGTGTACTTTAGATAGCAATTGCCTGGGCTCATCTTTGATCTTGCATTCCCTCAATCCGCTGCAGGAATCATGGTATACCGCTTTGCCGTCCAGCTCTGCGCCGAAATAGTCCCGCTTAAGCACATTGACAAGAAAATCGGAAAGCTCGAAAATATTAGCTTGTATATTCCTGCATTTATTATGCACCATTGTATTGGTAAACAAATCATTATAACCCGTTTTGACCATACCTACACAAGATGCGGAGGGTGCGACAATATAGTCTGTTTCAGAAAAATCCGTAAGAAACTTATTTCCAATATCTTTTGCTGCTTCCCAATAGCCTGCATTGTAGGCGGGTTGGCCGCAGCAAGTCTGCGCGGAGTTGTAGTACACTTCACACCCGGCCTTTTCCAATACTTTGATGGTATTAAACGCAGTTTCAGGATACAGCTGATCCACGAAGCATGGCACAAATAGTTCTATTCTCATTAAATCTCCTTAAATATTATAAAGCTGAGTTCAGCTTCCGCTCCACTTTTCTAAGCAGCAGCAAAAATATCAAACCTACGATAAAAAATGATGCCAAAGCTATGATAGAATTTCGCATACTGCCAGTAGCCTCTTCAATAAAAGCAAAACAAAAAAGTCCAATCACAATGGCTACTTTTTCCGTTACGTCATAAAAACTAAAAAAAGAAGTTGTATCTGGTGTATTTTCCGGTAAATACTTGGAATAAGTAGACCTCGACAAGGATTGAATCCCGCCCATGATCAAACCTACCACTGCTGCCAGAACATAAAACTGCAATTCAGTAGAAATAAAATATCCGCAAACACAGGCCCCTATCCAAATAATCACCACGCTAATAAGTACGCGTACATTGCCCAGTTTCTTTGCTAAATAAGACATCATCATCGCTCCCACTATCGCCACCAGTTGAATAATCAAAATTGTGATGATCAGCTTTGAAGTACCCAGCTTTAATGTCTTTTCACCAAATCCGGCAGCGGCAAGCATGATAGTCTGCACGCCCATAGAATAGAAGAAAAATGCAAAAAGAAACAGTTTCAAAAACTTCATGTGCTTGAGTTGTTCCCAAACTTTGGAAAGTTCCTGAAAACCACTCCTGATCACACGTTTATTAATGGAGGAATAATTTGGACTGCCTGCCGGTAATTTCCTGAACGGGATCTGCGCAAAAGCAATCCACCATACACCTACCAGCAAAAATGACAGTCTTGGCGGAAAGGAAGCATCTGAAATGCCAAATAATTCTGGCTTTAATACGAAAACGAAACAGATAACCTGCAAAACAACACTTCCTACATAACCATAAGCATAGCCTTTCGCGCTCACCCTATCCTGTTCATCAGGAGTGGCTATTTCGGGCAAATAGGAATTATTAAACAATACCCCCCCAATATATCCCATAGCGGCGATGACAAAACAGATCATCCCAAACTCTAAAGTATCCAGCTTAAAAAAGTAAAGCCCCATACAGGCAATCCCGCCCATATAGGTAAAGAATTTCATAAAGACCTTTTTATTTCCCCTGTAATCTGCAATGGAAGAAAGGATCGGTAATGCCAGTACCATGACCAGATAGGCAAACGACAATGCGTAATTGGACAATGCAGTATTTGTAAAAGACCACCCAAAAAACGAAACCCTGTCACCAAGCGCAGCATTGGCAGTAATGGCTACATAATAAGCAGGAAAAATAGTTGACGTTATAACAAGGTTGTAAGCGGAATTTGCCCAGTCAAAAAATGCCCAGGAGCGAATGATCTTCTTATCGTTCTTTTGTTCCATATAGTATATTAGCGTGCTAAAGTAGAAAAAAAAGGTTAATTTACTTTTTCCAATTTCGCAGCTCCTGATTTTTTCTCTTTAACGTTCTTAGGGTTACCCTTATAATAAACCTCGCTTGAACCTTCTGTCTTCACACTAAGCTCATTCAGAACGTTTATATTGACCTTTGCGCTTCCAGTAATGTCCAGATTATAAACTCCTGCTGTAAAACCAAATGCCTCAATAGTAGCTGTGCCCTGGGTAGACAACTCATGAACACCTGCTTGTCCTGCCAATGCCAGTTTACCTGCACCATCCATATATGTGCTTAGTTTACCTGCATTGATTACCAAGTTAATATCTGAACTCCCTGAAAAATTTAGTTCCACATCGTTTGCGTAAATGTGCCCGTCTGTACGCAAGCCTACTGCACCAGCCGTTTTTAGCCTCTTCAATTCCCCTATGCCAATCTGGATGACAATGGAATCGCTCCCGCAATAGCTACCCTCTTCCATCTTTATCTGCAGTTCACCGCTGCTAACATCTATTTTAATGGCACTCATTAAATTGGAATCTGTTTCGATCTTCAATGCATAACTACTGTCCTGCCTTAAGATTACTTTAAACGCTCCTGAAATATCCATTTTATCAAAAACTTTTACAACTGTATTTCTTTTGATGTGATTTCCTGAATCTTCAATGCATTTTGACTTACAGCCAGCTAACAGGATTAAGCTGGCAAACAGAGTGATTATTAGTTTGTTCATAGGATCATTGTTAATTTATTAAAGATAATAATTTTTACCGTCTGTTTTTATTTTGCCGGCATCCAGCAATTCCCTTATCCGCTCTATTTTATCACTTTCACTACCTTTTTTGATGGAATTTACAAGCCCGGGCAGCGCATATGACTGGCTTTGCAGCAGCGTTGCTATTTCAAAATCTATCTGATCAGTAAACTGTTCAGCATCATCGTTTTTTTTATCCTCAAGGCAAACATCGCATACGCCACATTTTACTGCGTGAGGCTCATCAAAATAGGTCAATAACTGAATGTTACGGCACTGCTGCCTGCCGGCATAGGCCAATACGGCTTTAATCTGATCTGTTTGGATTTTTTTCCTGAGTTCAACAAATCTGGCATCTATATCCAGGTGCAAAAAATCCACCCTGGCCCTTACATATGTCAGCTGTGGTTCATCGCTCTTTGGCAGATAAGAAAGGATTTCCTGTTCCTGCAAATTACCCAGTAGCCTTACCACATCATTATAAGAAGCCCTGATCTTCTTAGCGATATCTGCTTCATTCACTTTCACATACTGCTCAAAGGCTCCTCCGTAAGATCTTAGAATGGCTTTAATAAGCGGGTCATACCCTGCCTGTTCTATCTGAAAACGATATACATCTTCATTACCCATCAAAAAAAACACCCTGGATGGTAAAAACACATTTTCAGATAAAGCAATATATCCCTCACGTTCCAGAAACTTCAAAGCCGAAAGCGTTTTTATAACACTCAGGCTAAAACGCTTGCAAAACTCTGCAAGGTCAAAGTTAAAACTCAGGCCTTCTCCTGCACCAAAAGCAAGCTGAAAGTAATTGCCAAGGTAATGGTATACTTTTTTTATTTCGTCAACCGAAGGGAAACTGTTTAAATAGCGCGCCTCCAGAGCCATTTGGTCTGATCGGTTGGCCAAAAGCACGGCATAAGCGCGCTTTCCATCCCGACCCGCCCGTCCGGCTTCCTGATAATAGGCCTCTAAGCTTTCCGGCAAATCTAAATGCACCACAAAACGGACATCCGGCTTGTCTATCCCCATACCAAAAGCATTGGTAGCCACCATTACACGCAAAATATTCTGCTTCCAGTCGGCCTGCTTCTTAAAACGTTCTTCCCGTTCTATACCAGCATGATAGAAGTCAGCAGCTATGCCATTCCTTTTCAAAAACAAAGCAATTTCAGTTGTTTCCCTTCGGTTGCGCACATAAACCAGTCCGCTGCCAGGTACATTGTTGACAATCTTCAACAATTTCTTGTGCTTATCCTCATCTGTCTGAACGATATAGCTCAGGTTCTTTCGGGCAAAGCTTTGCACATATATCTGTGGATCTTTAAAGTTTAACTTCTCTGTAATATCTTCCCTGACACTGCGGGTAGCCGTGGCAGTCAATGCCAAGACAGGTACCGCCGGATGTATGTCCCTGATCGCGCTGATTTTTAGATAGGGTGGCCTGAAATCGTAACCCCATTGAGAAATACAATGCGCCTCATCTACAGCGATCAGATTTACATTCATATAAGAAATACGCTCCCGTACCAGTTCTGACAGCAACCGTTCCGGAGACAGGTATAAAAATTTGATGTTTCCGTAGATGCAGTTGTCGAGCAGGATGTCAATTTCACGTTTTCCCATTCCGGAGAAAATGGCGACAGCTTCTATGTTCTTTGATTTGAGTTGCTCCACCTGATCTTTCATTAAGGCAATAAGCGGTGAGATCACGATACATATGCCTTCCATTACCATAGCCGGAACCTGGAAACAGAGTGATTTCCCTCCTCCTGTTGGCAATAAGGCTAACGTATCATTCCCATCCAAAACTGATCTGATAATGTCATCCTGCAGCGGCCTGAAACTGTCATATCCCCAGTAGTGCTTTAATATCTCTGCTTCATTCATAAAAAGGTAGCATCAAAACTAATAAAAATGAACTGATATTATTAAATTGCGGCCTAATTAACTTTGGCTGCTATGAGAACATCATTTTTACTAATATGTTTCCTGTTCATATATCATATTTCCTCTTCTCAGGAAAAAAAATGGGATATCGAAAAGTATCTTGGCCCTACAAAAAAATTTACGATCAATACGGATGAAGGCACCTGGATGAACCTGGATGTAAGTGCTGACGGTAAAGACATTGTTTTTGACCTGTTGGGTGATATCTATACCATGCCCCTGGCAGGCGGAACTGCCGTACTGATAAGCGGCGGAATAGCATGGGACGTTCAACCACGTTTTAGTCCTAACGGTAAGTTTATTTCCTATACCAGCGATAAAAATGGAGCCGATAATATATGGATCATGAACCGGGACGGCTCCAGCAAAAGGCAGGTTACCAACGAGACCTTCAGGTTGCTGAACAATGCCACATGGATGCCAAACAGCGAATACCTTATTGCACGCAAGCACTTTACCGGTACACGTTCTTTAGGTGCCGGAGAAATGTGGATGTACAGCATATATGGTGGCGAAGGGGTGCAGCTCACCAAAAGAAAGAATGACCAGCAGGATGCCGGTGAACCCAATGTTTCTCCAAATGGAAGATACCTGTATTTTAGCGAAGATGTTTCTCCAGGTCCTAATTTTGAATATAGCAAAGACCCTAACGGGTTAATATATGCCATCAGGCAATTGGATATGACTACAGGCAAACTGACAAATCTGATAGCACAGGCAGGTGGAGCCGCACGTCCGCAGGCTTCGCCAGATGGAAAAATGATCGCTTATGTAAAAAGGGTAAGGTTAAAATCAGTCCTTTTTGTGCAAAACCTGAACACAGGCGAGGAATGGCCGCTCACGGAAGACTTATCACATGATCAGCAGGAAACATGGGCCATATTTGGTGTGTATCCCAACTTCGCTTGGACACCAGATGCTAAAAGCATCCTATTTTATGCAAAAGGCAAGATCAAAAAAATCGAATTGAGTTCCCTTGTTATTTCAGAAGTTCCGTTCCAGGTTACCAGCAACCAGGTCATACAGGAAGCATTACACTTCCCTCAGCAGGTCTTTACTGAAGAATTCACCACTAAGATGATCCGGCATTTAACCACCTCTGCGGATGGCAAATTTGTAGTTTTTAATGCTGCAGGATTTTTATACAAAAAGGAATTACCTAATGGTAATGCCGAACGGGTAACCAATGGCATAGATTTCGAATTTGAGCCGGAGATCAGCCCTGATGGAAAGTTTGTAATCTATGCTGCCTGGAGCGATGAATTTAAAGGCGCCATCAAGAAAACCGATCTTAAGACCGGAAAAACCATAGCGCTGACGGAAGAAAAAGGTTTTTATTATTCTCCTAAATTTTCCAGCAAAGGTGATAAAATCCTATTCAGAAAGGGAATAGGCAATGATGTATTGGGCTATGCTTACGGTCGCGGTACCGGGATCTTTATCATGTCGGCAAATGGAGGCCCTAAAACGCTGATCTCTGAAACCGGAATAAGGCCCAAATTTAATACCGATGACAGCCGCATTTATTTTCAGGCCAGTGAGGGTGGCAAAAAGGCCTTTAAAAGTGTAGACCTCAACGGAGGAAATGAGCGCACTCATTATACTTCCACCTATGCCACGCAGTTTTGTCCAAGCCCGGACGGGAAATGGATGGCATTTACAGAACTCTTCAATGCTTACATCACGCCAATGGTCACCACTGGTACACCGCTGGAGTTGTCGGCTTCAAATAATTCAATTCCGCTAAAAAGGGTTACAAAAGATGCAGGAACCTACCTGCACTGGAGCAGTGACAGCCAGAAACTACTCTGGACACTTGGTGAACAATACTTTAGTCGGGAAATCAAAAACACTTTTAACTTTATCGAAGGTGCGCCACAGGAACTTCCAAAACCAGACAGCATTGGCATAGCTATGAACCTGAAACTCAAAACTGACCTTCCAGTAGGATTAACTGCACTAAAAGGGGCAAGGATCATTACAATGAAAGGCGATGAAGTGATTGAGGAGGGTACCATTCTAATTGAGAACAACAAGATCATTGCTATAGGAAAGGCAAGTGAAATGGTCATTCCTGAAGCAGCCAAGCTGATAGATGTAACAGGCAAAACCATTATGCCGGGAATGATTGATGTACACGCGCATTTGCGTACCAGCCCTGACGGCATATCACCACAGCAGGACTGGTCTTACCTTGCCAATCTGGCTTTCGGGATAACTACCTCCCACGATCCTTCCAGCAATACTGAGATGGTATTCAGCCAGTCAGAGATGATCAAAGCAGGTAGAATGGTTGGCCCGAGATTATACTCTACAGGGTCTATTTTATATGGTGCCGATGGTGATTTCAAAGTAGTGATCAATAGCCTCGACGATGCCTTATCACACCTAAGACGGTTAAAGGCGGTAGGTGCATTTTCTGTAAAATCCTACAATCAGCCACGCAGGGATCAGCGCCAGCAAATACTGGAAGCAGCCCGGCAATTGCATATGGAAGTTGTCCCTGAAGGGGGTTCCACTTTCTATCACAACATGAACATGATTGCAGATGGACACACAGGCATAGAGCACAGCATACCTGTTGCACCGGTATATAAGGACGTCAACTCCTTTTGGAACAATACAAAGGTGGCCTATACGCCAACGCTAATCGTTAGTTATGGTGGTCAATGGGGAGAAAACTATTGGTACGACCGTACAAATGTATGGGAGAATGAAAGACTCCTGGCTTTTACGCCGCGTCCGATCATCGATGCGCGTTCAAGAAGAAGGACAACTTCAGAGTATGGGGATTATGGACATATCGAGGTTTCCAGAACTGCCAAACAGATCGCTGATGGAGGTACCAAAGTCAATCTTGGTGCACATGGGCAGATCCAGGGTCTTGGTGCGCATTGGGAACTCTGGATGTTGGTCCAGGGTGGCATGACTCCATTACAGGCCATTCGTGCGGCCACAGTCAATGGCGCTGCCTATCTTGGAATGGAAAGAGAACTAGGATCTATTGAAGCCGGCAAGCTTGCAGATTTGGTAATCATGGACGCAAACCCACTTGAAGACATCAGAAATTCTGAAAAAATTAAATATGTAATGGTGAACGGCAGACTGTACGACAGTTTGTCAATGAATGAGATTGGCGGTCGTGAAAAGCTGCGTGGAAAGCTCTGGTTTGAAATGGGAAAAGGCATGGTATACAGCTTCCCTACAGGCATTGCTGAAACATGGACCTATACCATTCCCAATTGTGAGTAAACCAGAGGTATTTAACAATCTTTAACATTTCTCAATAACTTAATGCTTAGTGTTTTAGTTAGTTTTGATTAACCTAAACCACTAACCATGAAGTATTTTCAAAAGATCAACAACCTCATCGGATTCCTGCTGTTTACCATTGCGGCAACTGTTTACTGGCTTACCATGGAGCCCACCTTAAGTTTTTGGGATTGTGGTGAATTTATTGCAGCTTCCTATAAATTGCAGGTAGGCCACCAGCCGGGCGCCCCATTGTTTTTAATGATAGGCAAGCTCTTCTCCATGTTTGCTATGGGCGATACTTCAAAAATACCTTACTGGATAAATTTCAGCTCTGTACTCTTCAGCGCCGGCACCATAATGTTCCTTTACTGGACAATCACCTTAATCGCGTCAAAATTATACACAGTGACCAGATCGGTAAATGATTCACTCACCATAATTTCCGCAGGCGTCGTAGGGGCGCTCGCCTATACTTTTTCTGATACTTTTTGGTTTTCCGCTGTTGAAGCGGAAGTATATTCACTTTCCACAATGTTTACAGCCGTTGTATTTTGGGCAATATTCAAATGGGAAAGCAACCAAAACGACCGCTGGATCGTATTCATCGCATTTATAGTGGGTCTTTCTATCGGCATCCACTTGCTTAGCCTGCTTTCTATCCCTGCGGTGGTCCTAGTATACTATTTCAAAAAAACGCCCAAACCCAGTTTTATTGGTATACTGAAAGCGCTCGGAATAGCAGGACTGTTGTGGGTAGCGGTACAGTTCGTCATTATACAATACTTTGTCCTTTTTGCTGCAAGAATGGATATCTTTTTTGTAAACACACTGGGTTTTACTTTCGGATCAGGAGCAATATTCTTTCTAGCTGCATTGTCAGGTTCAATTGCTTATGCAATTTATTATTCCATAAAACGCAACAAGTACTACCTAAATCTAGGACTGATATGCCTCAGCTTTGTTCTGCTAGGCTTTAGCTCGTATTTTATGATCATCATAAGAGCTAATGCCAAACCATCGCTCAACTTATCTAATCCCGACAATGCATATTCTCTGTATAACTATCTGGGAAGGACGAACTACGGACAGACTCCATTGCTATACGGACAAACTTTTGATGCACAACGTACAGGCGTTAAAGAAACCGGCACCGAATACAGAAGGGGAAAGGAAAAATATGAGGTCGCAGGAAAATTACTTAAGGCAGAATATGATAAGAACCTGCTATTCCCGCGCACGTACAGCAATAAAGGTCAGCATCCTGATTTCTACAGGCAATGGCTCAATCTTTCTGATGGTGAAACTCCTTCCTTTGCACAAAATTTGAGTTTCTTTACTTCTTATCAAATGGGTTATATGTACTGGCGGTATTTCTTATGGAATTTTGCAGGTAGACAAAATGATGTACAGGGTCAGGGAAGCTATAGCGAAGGCAACTGGATCACAGGCATTAAATGGCTGGACGCAATCCGCTTGGGCAACCAGAACGCACTGCCTCAAAGCATCACAAGCAATGCAGGATACAACAGGTATTTCGGACTGCCCCTTATACTGGGTCTGGCAGGTTTGATTTTCCTTTACCGTAAAAACAAGAAGGATACCCTCGTAGTGACTGTGCTGTTTGTTTTTACCGGACTGGCCATTATTGTTTATCTAAACCAAGACCCGCTCCAGGTTAGGGAAAGGGATTACGCCTATGTAGGGTCATTTTATGCATTTGCCATATTTATTGGTTTCGGTGTATTTGCCATCAGGGAGGGCCTGACTAGGTTCAATGCACCTAAATTAAGTTTAATCGTAGCAGCTCTCACAGGATTAATTGTTGCTCCTGCCATTATGGGCTATCAAGGCTGGGACGACCATAACCGGTCAGGCAAAACTACTGCCATGGAATGGGCGGCAAACTATTTAAACTCCTGTGCTCCAAATGCGATACTGTTTACAAATGCCGACAATGATACCTTTCCATTGTGGTATGCACAGGAAGTCGAAGGTATCCGCACAGATGTCAGGGTAGTAAACCTTCAGTATCTTTCCGACGGGGCTTATATAGCGCAAATGAAAACCCAGTCGGGGAAATCAGCACCGCTCCCAATTAAAACAGCACCTGAGAAATTGGTTAAAGGTTTACGAGAGGGTATGCCTTATGTAAATTATGGATTCACAGACAGCGTGGATCTGAAAGATATATTAGCGATTTTAACATCAGACGATCCTGATGATAAGGTGCAGATGTCAGATGGAAGCTATGAAAACTTCCTGCCAACAAAAAAGCTAAAACTGGCAGTTGACCCTACTGCAGTCATCAAATCTAATACCATTCCCGCTAAATATAAAAACAGCATTGCAACTGAAATGGAATGGACATTTAGTGAGAATTTTGCCAGTAAAGCTAACCTGGCCATGTTCGACATCCTGGTAAACAACAACTGGGAGCGGCCTATATATTTCGGAGCGGGAATTTCTGACGACAGTTACATCGGCCTCGAAAAATATTTGTATCTGGAAGGGTATGCGCACCGGTTGCTGCCCATAAAAGCAAATCCAAAGGACACAAGAGATAAAGATGAAATTACCCATTCTGATGTAATGTTCACCAACATCATGCACAAGTTCGATTTTAGCGGCTTTACTTCCGCTAAATATCTAGATCTTGAAAGCAGAAGAATAGCACGGGGCGCCTGGCGTGCTGTAAACAACCTTAGTACCAATCTGATTATGGAAGGAAAATCCGGCAAAGCGAGGCAGCTCATTACGAAGAGTATTAAGGAACTTCCTATGAGAAACTATTCAGTTGAGGATACGCTGAATAAATTTCAAACGATTCAAAATTTGTACCTCATCCATGATATAAAAACAGCAAATCTGCTGGCTAAAGAAACCGCAGATTACCTGGACCAGGAACTTATCTATATCGCTTCTTTAGATCCTCGCCGTTACAACGCATACCTCAGCGATATTAAAGTAGGTTTATTTGTTTTAAATAACCTGGAAAAAATCACAGCTAACAATAAACAGCCAGCCTTGAATAATGACATTAAAAACATCTATGAAAGACTAAAAAGTAATTTCATATAGCTGCAAACACAAATAAAAAAAGGCCACCCATTGTAGGTGGCCTTTTTCATTAATGTATTTGCTCGTTATTTATTAGGCTGTGGAGTGGTTCTTAAATATGGTTTTATAACCTTATGCCCCTTTGGAAATCTTGCAGGGATATCTTCAGTTTTGATACTATTCATGACTACCACATCCTGTCCGTCTTCCCAGTCTGCAGGAGTAGCTACGCTGTATTTTGCTGTCAGTTGCAGTGAATCAATCACCCTCAGCACTTCGTTAAAATTACGTCCTGTAGATGCAGGATAAGTGAGCATTAGTTTCACTTTTTTATCCGGAGAGACCACAAACAATGAACGTACAGTTAGCGTTTCAGAAGCATTTGGATGGATCATATCGTATAGATCTGCGATGGATTTATCTTCATCAGCAATGATCGGAAATTCAACATTGGTGTTCTGTGTCTCGTTAATGTCGTTTATCCAGCCTCTGTGTGATTCCGCCGAATCCACACTTAAAGCCAGCACTTTAACATTTCTCTTTTCAAATTCACCTTTTAATGAGGCCGTGCGACCAAGTTCAGTAGTACATACCGGCGTATAATCTGCCGGATGTGAAAATAAAACACCCCAGCTGTCGCCAAGGAACTCATAAAAGTCAATTTTACCAATGGATGTATCTGCCTGGAAATTGGGAGCAGCATCCCCTATTCTTAAACTCATAATATGATATTTTAATTGTTAATGATAACGTGATAAATAAAGTCTACAAGTTAACTATACTATTTAAAATAATTCTGTTTCTTTTGTAATAAATTTTACCTCCGGCACTTTTGCACCCAAATGCTTGTTAAATTGCTGAATAGTATAATTTGCCAGAATGGGGGTATCTTTCTCATCATGCTGATGTAAAAAGAAGTAAACCTTCTCCAGTCCGCTATCCAGCCAGGTCTTTATTTTAGCTGTCCACTCATCAATCCGCGCAAAATCTGATTCCTTATGCTTTTCTCCATTTCCTACAAAGCGAATAAATATTTGCGGAATGGTCAGCTCCATGTGTACACAATCCCTTCTGCCGGTTGCATCTGTGATCACAGCCCCTTTTTTGAGCCTTCCGAGCATTTCGAACAATTTCTTCCTGAGCACCGCATCAGCAAACCAGCTTTCATGACGCAATTCTACAAATACTTCAAGATCCTGCGGCAGATGGGTTAAATAGTTCTGCAAAACTTCAAAGCTATTTGGTGAGAAATTATCGCCCAGCTGAAGAAAGCAGGGCCCAAGAAACTTTCCAAATTCAGAAATGCTGGACAAATAAAGATCTGTTGGCACTTCTGCGTCTTTCAGTCTTTTTATGTGACTGATGGTTCTGGAAAATTTAGGACAAAAAACAAAACTACCTATGGCATTTTCTTCTGCTTTTGCCTTCCACTTTTTGATCAGATCAGCGTTAGGGATACTGTAAAAAACTGCGTTTAGTTCAATAGAATTAAAATGCTTTACATACTCATCCAGAAAGTTAGCTTCTTTGGTCTTTAAAGGATAGATCATGTTCAACCACTCTTTTCTGCCCCATTTGGCGCAACCTATATAAAACTCCGGCTTTTTAAACGGTGTGCTGCCCTCCAGGGTTTTGCCAGTCTGCGTTCCGTCAGCCGGCAATGTAAAATTGACCGAAGGAATGAGATGATCTGCAACTTTTCCAAAATCCATATTTAAACGATATAATTAAAAAACCCCGAAACTAACTAGAAGTTTCAGGGTTCTCAAATTTATGTGTTTAAATATAATTACAAACCTTTTACCATAAAAACATATTCCTGGATTTTAGAAACTTGCTTGGAAGGTTCTAACCTGTGCTTCTGAATTTTCTTTGACGAGATCTTTCCTACTACAGAATCCTGTGGAATGGAACTCAAAGCGTCCTGAAGATACTTGGCCTTTACCGCAAAGGTAGCTCCGTCAGTATGGCTTTCTTTAGCATTGATAATACCAATAATATTTCCGCTATTATCCAGTAATGGGCCACCGCTGTTTCCCGGATTTACATCTATTGCCACCTGGTAAGCCAGCGTATCGCCATTAAAACCGCTCTGAGAACTTAAATACCCTTTGCCAAATACAATGTCTTCCTTCGGATATCCAAGCGTATATACACTTTCACCCATCCCTACTGCACTTCTTTTTAAGGAATAAGGTAATGCACTAAGGGAGAATTTTTTATCAATTATTTTCAGGATCGCAATATCATTAACAGGGTCCTTATAAGTAATTTCCACTTTATATTGTTCGCCCTTATTGTTCTGAACATATACCGTATCTGATTTCTCGATTACATGATAACTGGTCAGGATATAGCCATTAGAAGAGATCGCGAAACCAGTGCCTCCAAATTTAACAGGCTTTACTGGGGCTGTGCTATGATGCTGGTTGGATTTTACATTTCTGATCAGACTATTCGTAGAACTTTTAAGCCTGTTGAGCTCTACACTCATTTTTTCATAGCCAGTTGTCTGCTGGGTTGTTAGTTGAATAGAATAGATCATCACTGTAGTCAGCAGTATAAATGAAGCAGCAACAGCGATAGCAGCGCGGTTTTTACGCCAGATATTTACAATAATCGACGGATGCGGGCCCAGTTTCCGGCTCAATTGATCTACATCAATCATAGCATGTGCAGCATCCATTTTGTTCTTTAATTCAAGTGTATTTGCATAGGATGCTAAAGACTCCACAAACGTCTTGTGTGTCACTACCCGGTGATCTACCGAAGGATCATTACGGCGCAACTCTTCAAAAGCATTTTTCTCCCCTTCTGTAAGTTTATCGTTTAGATAATCTTCAATTATACCTTCTAATTCAATCTCGTTCCTCATGTCAACTATACTTGAAAAAATAATTTCTTTAACCTTTGCAGACATTTATACTTTTGCGTTTTGGCATTATCAGTGTTGGTATAGCCAAACTTTTCACAAATATCCTGCATAGACAGGTTGTTAATATAAAAGTCCTGAATAATGGTCTTGCAGGGTTCTCCAAGAAGCAGTAAAGCAGATTGCATTTTATCAAACTGCCTGTCTTTCTCTTCATGATGCTCTACATCCTCATCCACCACCAGTACATCTTCAAAATCTGCAATGTTATTGGTTTTCTTACGCTGCTGGGTAAGCTTCTTTAACCAAATACGCCTGCAGACTGAATATATATAGGTCTTTAGTTTACTGCTTAACTCGAAATCCCCGCCTTTAATTTTATTATATAAAACGATTATGCCTTCCTGATACACATCTTTTGCATCATCTTCATTACCATTGTTATTTAATATAAACTGTAAAACCATCGGAAAATACCCTGTATACAATTTATTTAGCGCTTCCTCCGAGTTATTTAAGATCCCTAAAACTACCTCTCTATCTGTTGGAACTGAACTGCTTAACTTATTACTCACCAATTAATACATTTAAACGTGAATGGTAACCCAATGATAGTAAAAAAAGATTAAAAATATTTTTCATTTTTTTTAGGTTACCTGGGTTACCTTTTGAACTTTGTGGTATTAACCTGTAAAATTAATTAATTTATTTAAAACAGAATTAGAATGAAAAACGCATTTAAATTTGGCTTTTTAGCTTTAGCAATTTCTTTATCAGTAGCAGCTTGTAACTCAGAAAAAACTGGTGATTCAGCAGATACTACTTTAACTGACTCTTCTACAGTTGTTACTGAAGTTGATACTACAGTTACTGATTCAACTGTACAAGATACTACAGTTACTACTACAACTACTACTACTGATTCAGCTGCTCACTAGTCAAAATTTATTACCAATAAAAAAGGCCTTGGGTATTCCCAAGGCCTTTTTTATTGGTAATAAATGCTACATTTGTGACTGTAAAAAAGTCAAACCCATGAATTTATCTTCGCTTCAAGCCATTTCTCCAGTAGATGGCCGCTACAGAAACACCACTGAAAACCTTGCCAAATATTTCTCCGAATCTGCATTAATTAAGTACAGGGTCTTCGTAGAAATAGAATACTTCATTGCGCTTTGCGAAACAGAACTACCCGGTTTGACCACATTCGACAAATCCAGTTACAACAAGCTTCGCGCTATCCATGAGCAATTTGATGACACCCATGCTCAGGAAGTAAAGGACACAGAAAAAATCACCAACCATGATGTTAAAGCGGTAGAATACTTTATCAAAAAACAGTTTGACCTTCTTGGACTACAGGAATACAAAGAATTTATT
This sequence comes from Pedobacter psychroterrae, assembly GCF_004331695.1. Lineage (GTDB taxonomy): Bacteria > Bacteroidota > Bacteroidia > Sphingobacteriales > Sphingobacteriaceae > Pedobacter > Pedobacter psychroterrae. The sequence goes on from NZ_SJSL01000007.1 coordinate 134,959, forward strand.
CATTTCGGACTAACCTCTCAGGACATTAACAATACCGCCATTCCATTTACGTTTAAACTTGCCCTGGAAGAAGTGTATTATCCTAACCTGCAGAAATTGATAGGTCACATCCAGTCGCTTGCTACAGAATGGAAAGATGTGCCTTTACTAGCACATACGCATGGTCAACCTGCCTCTCCTACCAAACTGGGCAAAGAATTTACTGTATTTGCAGAGCGTTTGGAAATACAGCTAAACAACCTGAAAAACATCCCTAACAGCGCTAAATTTGGTGGTGCCACAGGCAATTTCAACGCACACCATATTGCTTATCCAGGTATCAACTGGGTAGACTTTTCAAATATTTTTGTAAATCAGATACTGGGACTTACGCGCGCGCAACACACCACCCAAATTGAACATTATGATCAGTTCGCTGCACAATGCGATGCGCTGAAAAGAATAAATAACATTATTATTGATATGGACCGTGATATATGGGCCTATATATCTAAAAATTATTTCAAGCAAAAAATAAAAGAAGGCGAAGTAGGCTCTTCTGCAATGCCTCATAAAGTAAATCCTATTGATTTTGAAAATGCCGAAGGAAATGCAGGTATAGCAAATGCTCTGTTCGAATTCTTTGCCGCAAAACTTCCCATAAGCCGTTTGCAAAGAGACCTTACAGACTCTACTGTCTTAAGAAATGTTGGCGTACCTATGGCACATACTACCATAGCTATTGCCTCAACACTAAAAGGATTAGGCAAATTATTGTTAAACAAAGAAGCAATTGATGCCGACCTGGAAAACAACTGGGCTGTTGTGGCGGAAGCCATCCAAACTGTGCTCAGGAGAGAAGCCTATCCCAATCCCTATGAAGCACTAAAAGACCTGACACGCACCAACCAAAAGATCACCGCCACTACCATGGCTGATTTTATAGACAGCCTGGATGTCAGCGATTGCATAAAAGCAGAATTAAAAAACATAACTCCTTTTACTTATACGGGCGTATTTTAGATATAATGACCTAAAACAGACATCAAACCCTGAATAGCATCTGTGAATTATTTATTTTTGCATAAAAAAAGAAGACAATGACTATCAACGTATATACAGAACAAACGCCAAATCCTGCAACGATGAAGTTTATGGTCAATAAATTATTGATCAACGGCAGTGAAGATTTTGCCACCAAAGCGTCGGCAGAACATTCTCCTTTTGCAAAGGAACTCTTTAAGTTCAACTTTGTAAATGGTGTTTTTTTTGCAAGTAATTTTGTCACCGTAACAAAAACAGAAGATGCAGACTGGGCAGATATAGAGCCGATCTTAAAAGAGTTTGTTAAAGGTGCCGTAGAGTCTGAATACAAAATAAAAGAAGAGACTACTGATGAAGCTCCTGCATTTGAAGGTTCAGATTTGGAGATTAAAATTCAGCAGATCCTGCATGATTATGTACGCCCGGCTGTAGAACAGGACGGCGGCGCCATCAGCTATAAATCATTTGATGAAGGTGTGGTAACTGTAGAGCTTAGAGGTTCTTGCAGTGGATGTCCATCTTCTACCATCACCTTAAAATCAGGCATTCAGAACTTGTTGCAAAGAATGGTCCCTGAAGTTAAAGAAGTGGTTTCAGAAGCATTGTAGTTTAGACAATATTATAAAAACCTTTGTACTTTTCAGACCCAAAATCTTTTGAAGGAAAGATTTTACATGTCCTCAAAATACAAAGGTTTTTTTATGCGCTTAGTTTTGTGTGCCTGCTTCCGAAAGAACTATAGATTAAAGTGCCTGTCAATAGTCTCAAGCAATTCCTTATCAACCTTAGCATTCGTGGCTAAAATCTCCCTTTTTTCAATAAACTCGTCCCCTCCTCCAAAATTCAAAATGTTTCCACCGGCCTGTTGTACCAAATAGGCTCCTGCAGCTACATCCCAGGCATTAAGATTATACTCAAAGAAAGCGTCAAACCGGCCACAGGCCACATAAGCCAGGTCTACAGCAGCAGAACCGATGCGCCTTAACCCATGGCATTTCTGCATCATTTCCGAAAGCAACGCCATATAGTTAGCTTGCTTATCAAACTGATAGTATGGAAATCCGGTGGCCAATAAACAATCTGATAGAGATTTTCTCTCTGAAACCTGTATTTCGCGGTTATTTAGGAAGGCTGGGCCTCCCTTATAAGTATAAAACATTTCACCTCTGTTGATCTCGTACACCACACCCAGCACCGGCTGGTCATCCTCATACAAAGCAATGCTGATGGAATAGGTCGGAACACCATGAATAAAATTAGTTGTCCCATCCAGGGGGTCTATGATCCAGTTAAATACCGCTCCCCTGCTATTAATGGTTTCTTCCTCAGTAGTAAAACCTGCGTCAGGCAGCAATTTACTCAAGTTCCTTACCAATTGTTTCTCTGCTGTTTTATCAACATAAGAAACCAGATCGTTCAATCCTTTAAATTCGATAGCCTTGGCATCAAAACCAATTGATTCCTTTCTTATAAAATTGCCTGTTAACCGTGTAACAGCAATTACTTTTGAGCATAACAGTTCGTAATCCAAATCATTAAGATTTTAGTAGTTGGCCAGCTTTTCTTTATTTTTAACGGCATTTATCACCAATGCCAGGCCTGATAAAAATAACAATAGAGAGATCAGTTCCGCTTGTGTGAACTGGATACCGGCAACGGTATATTTCGTATTTACCCTAATCAGCTCAATAAAGAAACGCTCCGTACCATTCATCATTAAATATACCCCAAATAGCATGCCCGGTAATTTAATCTGGTGACGGATGCGCCACAGTATCAAAAACAGGATAAAGCATACAATTGTTTCATAGATTGGGGTTGGATATACCGGCATTGGCAGTTCATTGCAAAACCTGCCCACGCAACCGACTATGCGCTCTCCTTCATTTGCTACGTTGTTTGGATAAGTATACCCCCACAACCAGTCAGGAAACCAGGCAAAAGGTTTTGGATGTACATTTACAATACCCCAGTCGCCATCGCCCGACATATGACAGCCTATACGGCCTACACTATATGCCAGCATCATGCCCGGGCCACCAATATCCAACATATGAAGTGGCTTAATACCATTCTTTCTGGCAATATATAGTACCGCTGCCCCGCCGCAGATGAGTCCGCCATAAAAGGTCAGCCCGCTGAAGGAAAGCAAACTTCCTATTGGGTCTTTTACAAAAGTATCCCAGTGCTCCAGGTTGTCAAATATTTTGGCGCCAAGAAAACCCCATACTGCTGCCCACACAATGAGCGTACCCATTAGCTCATGCGGATGCTGCACTACTTCAACCGTTTTTGGTTTCGGTAATTTATTGGCATTCTTTTCTTTGTAATCCCAGTACGCAAATAATCCCGCAAAGAACAACCCGCCTATGAAATTTCCCTGCAGGGAAAGTAATACCGTCTGTGCATCACTTACAAAAAGCTGGTAATTCAGCAATGCGTAGACTAGCTTATAGCCTATTAAAAACCCAAAAACACCATTTAATATCAGTTCATTGGTGCTGGCCGGCTTTCCGGTAACGATAGACTTCTTTACAGTTTGCAGCTTCCCTAAAGCTTCTTTTCGCTTTGCTTCCTGACTAAACGCCCAGTACCCGGCTACGAAAGCCAGGGCTACAAAAACACCAAAAGTATTAAAAGGAAGCGGGACCTGAATACCGAAAAGATATTCTATAAAATGAGATACTGTAGGAAACATATAAAAAATAAAAGTTTAATGCGAATATAGGATTAATGTGCTAAAATTGCTCCTGTTTCCTCAACTTCTACCTCGCCGTCTGCAGAAAGTTCAACCAGCCTTACGCTTTTGATCTCATTGACCATTACCGGATCATATTTGGCTTTTACTTTAACGTAATTTTTGGTAAAACCGTGCATGAAACCATTCTTCTGATCATCTTCAAAAAGCACTTCGCCTATGCTGCCTATCTGCGACTGGTAAAAAGCACGTCTTTTCTTATCAGAAAGGATGTGCAGCATTTTACTGCGGTCTGCTCGTGTGCTGCCTGCCACTACCCCCTTCATTTCCGCAGCAGCGGTCTGCTCACGTTCAGAATAGGTAAACACATGTAAATAAGATACATCCATCTCATTCAGAAACTGATAGGTCTCTAAAAAATCCTCCTGCGTTTCGCCTGGAAAACCAACTATTACATCCACGCCTATGCAGCAGTTTGGCATTACTTCTTTGATCTTTGCTACCCGTTCAGTATACAAATCCCGCTGGTAGCGCCTGCGCATCAGGCCCAGTATTTTGTCAGATCCTGACTGCAAAGGAATATGAAAATGAGGAACAAACCTTTTCGACGAAGCAACAAATTCAATGATCTCATTGCTCAGCAGATTGGGTTCTATGGAAGATATACGAATGCGTTCTATGCCTTCTACTTCATCCAATGCCCTTACCAGGTCAAAGAACTTATCCTCACGCTGACCGTTCCGTATTCCAAAATCACCCAGGTTCACACCTGTCAGTACGATTTCCTTCACCCCGCTTTCGGCGATCTGCCGTGCACGGTTCAGCACATTCTCTATCGTATCACTCCTGCTCCCCCCTCTTGCCAACGGAATGGTACAATAAGTACAAGGATAATCACAACCGTCCTGCACCTTAAGAAAGGTACGGGTCCTGTCGCCTATAGAATAAGCGGCTATAAAATTATGGTTTACTTTTTCAATGTTCTGCTGATGAATGACTGCTTTAGGCTGTTTGGTCAGGTCAGAGATGAATTCCACAATGCGAAATTTCTCTGCTGCACCAAGCACCATATCAACCCCCTCTATTTCAGCGATCTCTGCAGGCTTTAACTGTGCGTAGCATCCTACTATGGTCACATACGCATTGGGTGAATATTTCAATGCCTCTTTCACCACCTTGCGGCATTTTTTATCCGCATGCTCTGTAACGGAGCAGGTATTGATTACATACACATCCGCACCAGCTGTAAATTCCACAACCCCATATCCGGCATCGGTAAATAACCTGCCGATTGTTGAAGTTTCAGAGAAGTTCAACTTACAACCTAGTGTATAAAATGCAACTGTTTTCATTGAATTCGCAAAGATAGCAAAAACTATTCATTCCAGCGGTAGCTTTCCTGCTCCAGTCCGGCCAGATCAATCACCCTGCTTATTACCGTCTGTGCTACCTCCTCAATGCTTTTGGGTAATGAATAAAAAGAAGGATTCGCCGGACAGATAATCCCACCTGCTTCGGTCACCGTTTTCATATTATTGATGTGGATCAGACTAAACGGTGTATCGCGAACCACCGCAATCAGCTTTCTGCGTTCTTTCAATATTACATCTGCCGCCCTTGAAATCAAATCATTCGAAATGCCATGCGCAATTCTGCCCAATGTGCCCATAGAACAGGGAACAATGATCATCGTGTCAAATTTGGCAGATCCTGAGGCAAAAGGTGCATTAAAATCCATTTTCTGATAAAAATCAAAGGGATATTTTTCATATCCGTTGTGCTCCAACTCAAAACGCCACACCTCTTTGGCATTGTCAGACATGACCACCCCTATCTTTTCTATCTGATCAGACAGTTTCACCAGATTGTCCAGCAATAATTTGGCATACACAGCACCACTCGCACCGGTGATCGCAACAATGATTTTTTTCTTATTCATAGCTATTTTCAAAGGTACATAACCTTATCAAAAAAAAAGGGCCGAAAAATTAATTTCGACCCTACATCTACCTATGAAAAACATACCCCCGAAAGGGTAAGCTCAAATGTAATTATCTTTTTGAATAAATGAAAGTTTAAACATACTTTTTTACAGTAGAATATTAAACCTGACATTAAAATAATCTATTTTGTATGTTATTAAAAAAATTCCAATTCTGCCAACTGCATGTATCCTACAATTCTCAGGGCAAGTTTGATAAAACCTTTGTGCATTTTTCATTGTTATCAATTAAATAAAATCAGTATGGAAACGTCAGAAAATAAGAAATTCACAGTAAATATTAATAAAGATGGCTCAAATGCCCAATCCACTGAAGTTACCCATAAAGAAACAACAGATGGCCTGTCCTATTATATATGTAAAATAGGTGAAAATGAAGTCCAGCTTCGTAAAGATGATCACTGGGAAGTAATATGGGGCGAACTAGACCCGGAAAAAGTAGCCACACTTGGTGCAGAAATAGACAAACACATCCTTAAACATTCATAATAACACAAGTTTCAATATATTATTAAACGAATTTGGCAATATTTCATCAGAAATATAAAGATTGGGGTATTTATAAAAGATTTTTATACTTTTATGTATTAATATCTAACCAATACACATAAACTGATGAAACCACAATTACTTAAAGTCACCAGCAATCCTGTGGGCTCTTTTAATGTACGAAGGGACAACATACCCTACCTCAATAACCGCTGGCATTATCACGCAGAAGTGGAACTGATCTTTTTCAAAGAAGGCAATGGCACGCAATTTATTGGCGACAGCATCAAACGCTTCAGATCGGGCGATGTAGTGTTGGTAGGTGCGCAACTGCCACATTATTGGAGATTTGATGACGCTTATTTCAACGGAGAAAAGACGCAGGCTGATATTGCGGTTGTACATTTTTGTGAAGATTTCTGGGGAAGTTCTTTTTTAAATTTACCGGAAAACAAATCTATCAAAATGATCCTGGAAAAGGCACAGCGCGGCATTCAGGTTCAGGGCAGCAGCAAGGAAAATATAGGCAAACTCATAGAATCACTGTTGACCGCAGAAGGCCCTAAAAGGATTATGCTGCTGATGGAAGCATTAATGGAAATAGAGAAATCGGCCAGTAACGTAACACTTTCTTCTATGGGCTTTCACCATGATTATGCCGAAACTGAAAACGACAGGATCAACGCGATCTACAATTATTCCCTTGCAAATTTTAAACGTAAAATCCAAATGGAAGAGATGGCCTCAGTGGCAAACATCAGTCCCAATTCATTTTGCCGGTATTTTAAATCCAGAACAAGAAAAACCTATACCCAGTTTATCAGTGAAATAAGGGTAGGCCATGCCTGCAAGCTGCTCATAGAAGACAGTATGAATGTCAAACAGATCTGTTATGAAAGCGGGTTCCATAACTTTGCAAGTTTCCATAAGCATTTTAAAATGATTACCGGAAAGAGCCCGCTTTCATATCAGAAATCTTTTCTGCAGAAATAAAACCTATTTTACACTTCTTACCGTGGTATTGCCACCACCTTCCAGTGTCAGGCCAACAGGTTTATTTTTTTGCCAGCTTCCTCTGGTAAAATCAGGGATATCTACACTTGAAGATCTCTTGGACACAGATTTCTTGCTCAGCGGAACGATGCAGCTCCATGAAGCAGCATCATATACATCCTGATCTAAAGGAAGCCCGTTGCGCAGGCAGTCAATCAGTCGCCAGTCCATGATAAAGTCCATTCCACCATGTCCGCCTATTTTCTTTGCTATTTCACCTACGTGTTTTATGATCGGCGGACTATAAGTATCATATAATTTCTTCAATTCTTCCTCTTTAACCCATTCTTCTCCAAAAGAGATACGTGCAGGGTCAGGCCATTTACTTGCAAAACCTTTGGTTCCGCTCAGCAAATGGATTCTTGAGTAAGGTCTAGGTGATGTTACATCATGCTGCAGCATCATGGTTTTACCATTGGCAGTCCTGATGGTCGTGGTATTCATATTGCCACGGTATTTTTTACCAACAAATTCATTGTAAAAAGCATCCGTTTTAGCTTTCTCCACCGCTTCCGGCCCCATCTGAAAATCATTGGTAGACATAGATACCAGATAGTCCATTTTATCACCCCTGTTGATGTTCAGACACTGTGCTATCGGGCCAAGGCCATGTGTAGGATATAAATTTCCGTTGTAGTCAATGTTCTCTTTTAGCCTCCACATGCTTTCATACCCTTTTTTATTGAAGTTAAGGCCCAAAAGGTTGTGGATATATGCCCCTTCTGCATGCAGCAATTCTCCAAACATACCATTGCGGGCCATGTTTAAAGTCAGCATCTCAAAAAAGTCGTAACAGCAGTTTTCCAGCATCATGCAATGCTTGCGGGTCTTTTCAGAAGTTTCTACCAGTTTCCAGCAATCGTCGATGGTCAGTGCAGCGGGCACTTCCGTGGCCACATGCTTACCACTTTCCATTGCATAAACTGCCATCGGAGTGTGCAGGTGCCATGGTGTACAGATATAAATAAGATCAAGGTCTTCCTTATCGATCATGTCTTTCCAGCCATTCTCACCGGAATATTCTGTCGCTTTAGGCAGTCCTTTAGCGGTCAGGCTTTTCTGGGCAGCAGTAGCTCTTTCTGGTAATTTATCACACAGTGCTTTTATTTCTACACCTTCTATAAACGACATCCTTCCTACAGCACCCGGTCCGCGCATTCCCAGACCAATAAAACCAATCCTGACTTTGTCAATTTTCGGAGCTGCATAGCCGCTCATATTAAATCGCTGAGCACCAGTTATGTTACTTAGGTCTGAAAGCAAATGATCATTATCTGATCCATTTTCTTTGGCAAATGATGGAATGCCGATAGCCATTGCTCCGGTTCCTACTGCAAGCTGTTGTAAAAATTTTCTTCGGTTAGGTTTCATTTTATTTTTGTTTATCTACCAGACCAATATACAGCGCTTCAGCTCCGCTTTAAAAAGTTTTCTTTACACAAACGGTTGCGTAATACGAATATTTCATTACTACCTTCCCATCCATCCTCCGTCTACCGTCATCACGGTACCGTGCATATAGGCTGAAGCATCAGAAGCTAAAAAAACTACAGGCCCTTTAAAGTCCGCAGGTTCGCCCCATCGGTTTGCTGGAATCCGTTCCATAATAGAGCGGCTGCGGTTTTCATCAGCCCTAAGGGCCGTAGTATTGTCTGTAGAGATGTATCCGGGTGCAATGGCATTTACGTTTACGCCCTTCGCGGCCCATTCATTGGCAAATGCTTTGGTCAGCTGTCCCACTGCCCCCTTGCTCGCTGCGTATCCAGGCACGGTAATCCCGCCCTGAAAGGTGAGCAGGGATGCTGTAAAAATGATTTTACCGCTTCCGCGCTGAACCATCTCACGTCCTATTTCCCTTGTCAGGATAAAGGGCGCAGTCTGGTTTACAGCTACCACCTCATCCCAATATTCATCAGGGTGCTCAGCTATGGGATTGCGTAATATCGTTCCTGCATTGTTCACCAGTATATCTATTACAGGATGGTCTTTTTTTAACTGCTCACAAAAACTCTTAAGTGATGTTCTGTCGCTAAAATCGCACTGATAGGCATAGAATTTTTTTCCTAACCTGTTGACAGACTGCTCCACCTCACTGCCTGAAAGCTCCAGGTTTGCGGATACACCGATGATATCGGCACCTGCCTCTGCAAGGGCCTCGGCCATCGCTTTTCCTATCCCCCTCTTACACCCTGTAACCAGGGCCAGTTTGCCCTTTAAATTAAATAAATCAAGTACTGCCATTATTTTTATTATATCTGTAATTACTGTACGCTAACCACCAGGGGCTGCAGCAGTTTTTGTTTATAGTTATTTAAGTAATCGAACCAGACCGTGGCACTGGTGACTTCATTGGCTTTGTCCCAGGCTGCCCCATTGTAGTAAACAATTGGCTGCCCGCTTTTTATAGCGGTATGGCTTAGTAAATGCATACGGTCGGTATTCATGACCAATGCATCACCCGGTACGATCGTACCTACCCCGGTAATGCCATCTGCACCATGTTTCGGCTCCCAATACCCCATCACTCCCTGCAGCTCGTTCATCAGAACGGTACCGGGTTCTTTCCGCTTCACAATACCGATCACCACCGGCAATGCTTCCTCACCTGCATACGTATAACTTACTTCCACCCTATTCAACCGTGAGCCGGCGTCCAGTGAGATGGTTTTTGTTACCTTCACAGCCTTGCCTGCCACGTTCCAGTCATCATATCCCAGTTGAAAGGTACTGCGCAAAGGCCCGTTGTCAAGCACTTTCCAGTGATGGTAGTTTTTGGAAAAGTAAATAGAATCCTTCACAAAAGGAGCAATATCACCCGCACCCAGCGTAAGTCCCACACTATAATAGTCCATTCCTTCACCATGATCGGTATGATAATCACCTGATTTATACCAATTGTTTATCACTAGTTTGGTAGTCCTTTTCCCCCATACATCAGTACCGAAAGCATTGTCCTTCCTCGTTTCCAATGCTTTCCCATACATCCTGAAGGCTACTTTATCATTTTCCCAGGCAAAATCATCAAAACGCTCGGGTACAAAACGGGCATAGGTTTTTTTAACAGGGGCGACCGGTTTGCCGGGCACTAATGAGAGTTTAACTATGCCACTTGCTGCTACATTAACCTGCACCAGCAGATTCTGAACCGTCTTTTGTCCTAGGTATTCCAGTTGAAAGGAAAGCTCTTCCTTGGTAGTGAGGTCTGTTACTTTAAAATTAGCGGTATCTATACCCGGGTATTTAGCGGTTATGTCAGCCCATTTAATAGCTACCACTGCACCTGGCCGCTGTAGTTTTGAAGAATTACTGATAGTAATCGTAGCTTTTGAAACTGTCTGGGCAGCTGCCAGAGCCGAAAGCCCGCAAAACATCAAAAGAAAAAAGCTTGTTTTGTTCATCGGAGGTTTTATTTGTCTTTAAAACTATTTTAATTCGTTGATGGCACAATGATCCATATCCCCATAGTCGAGGTTCTCCCCTGCCATGCCCCATATAAATGTATAGTTGCTGGTTCCGGCACCTGCATGTATGGACCAATTTGGAGAGATGACCGCCTGCTCATTCTGCATCCAGATATGTCTGGTCTCTTGTGGTTGTCCCATAAAGTGGCAAACGCTCTGCCCTTTAGGCACTTCAAAATAAAAATACACTTCCATCCTCCTGTCGTGCGTATGTGCAGGCATGGTGTTCCATACGCTACCGCTTTTCAATTCTGTCATACCCATTTGAAGCTGGCAGGTAGGAAGCACACTGTTTACCAATAATTTATTGATCACACGGTGATTCGCTGTTTCCGCCGAACCCAGTTCTACGATCTCAGCTTCGGCTTTTGAAACTTTTTTAGCGGGATAAGTATGGTGTGCCGGTGCAGAATTGATATAAAACTTAGCCGGGTTTTGAGGATCTGCAGATATAAAGCTGACTTCCTTGGTGCCTTTTCCAATATAAAGTGCTTCTTTGAAATCCAGTTCATAACTGGTACCATCCGCCACAACAGTTCCTTTTGCCCCTACATTAATGATCCCCAGTTCTCTCCTTTCCAGGAAATAATCCGCTTTCAATGCATCTGGATTGGGCAATACCAGCGTATTGTTAACAGGCATTGCACCGCCGGCAATATATCTGTCATAATGTGTCAGCGTAAGGCTTACTGTATCGGCATCAAATATGCGTTCTATCAAAAAATTATCCCTCAGCCGGGTCGTATCCATTTGTTTGGTTTCGTCCGGACTAAGGGCATACCTGCTTTCAAAAAGTGTTTGTATCATGTAGACATTCGTTTTATTAGTTGTACGGGTGTTATAATCGGAGGTGTAACCACGCTGATCCCCTCTTCTTTATTTCTTAAAAGATCTATCAGTACCCTTACTATGGTATCTCCTACCAATTTAGGGAATTGTTCTATCGTGGTAATAGAAGGGGTAATGATGGCTGTACGCGGGTCATTCGAGTAACCCACTATTTTAAGATCTTCAGGTACTTTTATGCCCTGCTCTTTTGTAAACTGCAGCACGGCTATTGCGCTTGAATCGTTGTCTGTACAGATACCATCAGGAACTGTCCCGGACTGAAACAATTTAGCAATAGCAGAAAGGGCATTGTCATGAGTCAGCTCCTGATGAAAAATCCAATCGCGGTTGACTTCAATGCCATTCGTTTCCATCGCTTTAAAAAATCCCGCTGAACGGTTCTGGTACAGATTGGATGTAAGGGGGCCAGAGATGTGCGCTATGCGCTTGCAGCCTGACTCTATCAGATGTAATGCCGAAAGATATCCCCCATTAAAATCATCGCCCTTAATGATCGTTGCACCGTGATCGGTCATCGGTGCACGATCATAAAAGATCACAGGCTTGCCATCTTCAATCAGTTTGTCAAAGTGGCCAAAATCGGTGGTAAACAAAGTACATGCTGCAATCAGTGCATCTACCCTGGATGAAAAAAGTATTTCTGTTAGCGCCGTTTCCATCGTCAGCGAATCGTTTGACTGGCAAATGATCAGGTTAAAGCCATGTTTGTGCAGGTTATTCTGAATGGTGGTGATCACCTCGGCATGGAAAAACATAGAGATCCTCGGTACAATCAAGCCTATCGTATGTGTCTTATTGCTTCTCAATCCGGAAGCCATCTGATTTCGGCGATAGTTTAACTGGGCAGCCATATCAAGTACGGCAGTCTTCGTTTTTTCCCGTACATACGGATGATTGTTGAGGGCACGCGAAATAGTTGCTGGTGAAAGCTTCAATGCTTCCGCAATATCAAGTATGGTATTTTGCTGCGACTTCTTTTCCTTGGCCATATATGCAAGCTAGTAAATTATTTGCAATACTATGAAAACGTTTTCATAATAGATACACATCATACTTAAAAAAGCTGTTTTACTGTGCTAAAATCGCTTACTTTTTTGCCAATATACTAGAATATGAGGTATACTAATCTACTATATTTACCCCCCTTGAACAATGATTATATGACCGTAGGACTATTTATACCTTGCTATATTGACCAGTTTTATCCAAATGCTGCCATCGCCACTTTAAATCTATTGAAGAAATTGGGTGTCGACGTGGTGTACCCTACCCGGCAGACCTGCTGCGGACAGCCCATGGCAAATTCTGGTTTTGAGCACCTCACCCAGGGCTGCAATGATCTTTTTATTGACAATTTTTCTCAATTCGACTATATCGTATCCCCATCAGGAAGCTGCGTACTTCATATAAAAGACCATCTTCATGCCGAAAACAATGAGGAGAAAGCTACAGAAGTAAGAAAAAAAGTGTATGAACTGACGGAATTCTTAACAGATGTACTTAAAGTTGAGCAGCTTACAGCAAGTTTTCCACATAAGGTGGGGGTGCATCAGAGCTGCCACGGACAACGCGGCCTGATGCTGGCGCAAATGACCGAGCTGGTGGCCGCCCCCTATTCCAAACCCATGCATTTGCTAAATATGGTAGCGGGCTTGGAAATTGTGACGCTTAACCGTCCTGACGAATGCTGTGGCTTTGGTGGTACCTTTTGCGTGGCGGAAGAAGCCGTGTCTGTAAAGATGGGCAAAGACCGGGTATCCGATCATCTGCACAATGGTGCGGAGTTTATTACCGCAGCAGATATGTCCTGTCTGATGCATATGGAAGGGATTTTACGGAGACAAAAAAGCAATGTTAAGGTAATGCACATTGCAGAGATCCTTAATGCACAGGAATTTAATTAAATACAGATCAGCCAAATGAATACAGGAACTAAAGACCATGCGCAACTATCAGATGCCTTTAACGCTGATGAAGCACGTGTAAACTGGCATGATGAGACCTTGTGGTTTGTCCGCGCCAAGCGCGATAAGGCGGCGCACAATATTCCGGAATGGGAAGCACTGCGGGAAAACGCTTCGCAGATAAAGGACAATGTGCTGTCCAACCTGCACGATTATCTGGTAGCATTCGAAGCCAATGCCCAGGCCAATGGCATCAAAGTTCATTGGGCTGCAAATGGAGCAGAGCACAATCAGATAGTATATTCAATTTTACAGGAACAGGGTGTGGACCGCATCGTAAAAAGTAAGTCTATGCTTACCGAAGAGTGCCACTTAAACGAATACTTGGAGGAAAAAGGAATAGATGTGGTCGATACTGACCTTGGGGAAAGGATTGTACAGCTGGCTAAAGAACCGCCCAGCCACATTGTACTTCCCTGTATCCACAAGAAGAAGGAAGAAATAGGTGAGCTTTTTCACGAACACCTGGGTACTCCCGAAGGGATGTCAGACCCGGTGTTTTTAACCGCAGCGGCGCGTGTGCACCTGCGCGAAAAATTCATCACCCGCAAAGCGGCCATCACCGGTGTAAACTTCGCCGTAGCAGAAACAGGAGAATTTGTAGTGTGCACCAATGAAGGAAATGCCGATATGGGCGCGCACCTGGCTGATGTACACATTGCCTGCATGGGTATCGAAAAGATCGTACCCGAGCGCAGTCAGCTATCGGTGTTTTTAAGGCTGCTGGCCCGAAGTGCCACGGGACAACCCATCACCACTTACTCCAGTCATTTCAAAAAACCAAGACCTGGACAGGCTATGCACATCATCCTGGTAGACAATGGCAGGACCACACAGTTGGGAAGACCTGATTTCAGAAATTCCTTAAAGTGCATCCGCTGTGGCGCATGTATGAACACCTGTCCGGTATACCGCAGAAGCGGTGGCCATAGTTACCATACCGCCATTGCCGGCCCTATTGGTTCTATACTGGCCCCCAATCTGGATATGAAGCAATATGCAGATCTTCCATTTGCCTCTACCCTATGCGGATCATGTACCAATGTATGCCCGGTGAAGATCAATATTCACGAGCAACTGTACAAATGGAGGCAGGTAATTGTAAAAGAGGGTTATGCAGACCCTAAAAAAACGGTGGCAATGAAGGCAATGGATTTTACTTTATCCAATCCTTCGGTGTATAAAACAGCGGGTAAAGCAGGTCGTTTTGTCTTGAAACACCTTCCTTTTGTCGTAAGCAATAAACTCAATCTTTGGTACAAGCAGCGTGATATGCCCCAGCCCCCAACACAATCATTTGGAGAATGGTACCAACAGAATGAGCTAAAAAACATAAAAAAACATAACAATGACCAGTAGGGAACAGATATTAGCAAAGGTTAAAAGCAGTCAGCCTGACTGGAGGCCGCTACCACCAGCATTAACAAACGTACAAAATGCACTAAGCAACCCCGTTGAGGAATTTCGTACGGTACTGACCAATATCGGCGGGGCAGTTATTGAAGTTGACAGCTATGAGGCGATTGCAGCTTATATTCAGCAGGAGTTTAAAGATAAAAAACGGATCATAGCTACGATTCCGGAACTCTCCATGATGCCGGAGCTGTCAGGAACTATAGAAACCGGCTGGGAGAACCAGGACCCGCATAGTTATGAGAACGTAGACCTGGCCATTATCGGCGCGCACTTTGGTGTAGCAGAAAATGCTGCGCTATGGATCACAGAAGCCCTGATGCACCAGCGTGTGATTCCTTTTATCTGCCAGCAACTGGCGGTCGTAATCAGAAAAACTGAAATTATACCTACCATGCATGAAGCTTATGCAAGAATAGGAAACGATGAGTACGGCTTTGGGGCCTTTATAGCAGGGCCCTCAAAAACCGCAGACATTGAACAGTCCTTAGTTCTTGGTGCGCACGGACCAAAAAGCATGACTGTATTTTTATTGGCTTAGCCATTAGGCTAGACCTTGCGGTCTAGCCTAAATTAAAATACGCTTCTGCATTGTAATAACAGATATCACTCACAATCTTTCCTATCCATTTTTCATCATCCGGCAGTTGCCCATTTTCCATCTCGGCACCAAACATATTACAGAGGATCCTTCTGAAATACTCATGTCTCGAGTACGAAAGGAAGCTGCGTGAGTCGGTCAGCATGCCCACAAAATTACTCACCATACCCATATTTGAAAGTGCATTTAGCTGTCTTTCTATTCCTTCTTTCTGATCCAGGAACCACCATCCCGAGCCATATTGCATTTTACCTTTCATCCCACCACCACCAAAATTGCCGATCATGGCAGCAAACATCTCATTGTCTGCCGGATTGAGGTTATAAATGATCGTCTTTGTCAGTTCATCCGTCAGGCTCAGGTTTCCAAAAAAGCCTGATAATCTTTCGGCATGTTTAAAGTCGCCTATAGAGTCAAAACCTGTATCCGGCCCCAGCTTGTTGAACATCCCAAGGTTATTGTTTCTTAAAGCACCGAGGTGAAACTGCTGTACCCAACCCAGTTCGTTATAGACCTTGCAGAGTTCAGTCAGCACATATCCTGCAAAAGCATCCGGATTAGAGAACACCCCATCAGGTGATTTAAGGAACGCAGCAAATTCCCTTTTCTCAGCATCCGTAAGGCTATATACCGCAGGCAAGGCCGACAGGCCGTGATCTGAAATGCTGCAATTGTGCGCTGCAAAAAAGTCTACCCTGCTTCTTAGGGCAGCCAGCAACGATTCAATGTCCGTAATCTCAATTCCTGATACCGAAGAAAGCTGCTTCATATAGGCTTTAAACTGACCGGTCTTGTCGATCAGCAATGCCTTATCAGGTCTGAATGAAGGCTTTACCTTAGTAGCAAAACTACTTTCGCCAATTTGCTTATGGTATTTCAGGTCATCACAGGGATCGTCTGTAGTACCTACCATTTTCACTTTATAGTGGGTCAACAGGCCTTGCGTGGAGAATCCGTCTTGTTGCAGCAGCTCATTGCAATGTGCATAAATCTCCGCTCCTGAATCTGCATTGAGATAAGAATTGATACCGAAAGGATCTTTCAGCTCCATATGTGTCCAGTGAAACAATGGGTTTCTTACCGTAGCCGGAACAATTTTGGCCCAGGTCATAAACTTATCTTCATCAGAAGCAGCACCTGTGATCAGGTCTTCATCTACTCCAAGTGCACGCATGCCCCGCCATTTATAGTGATCGCCCTTCAGCCAGATCTCTGTTAAGTTTACAAATTTCTTATTCTCAGCAATCTCCTGCGGAGGCAGGTGATTGTGGTAGTCAACTATGGGCAGGTCCCTGGCATAATCATTAAAAAGTTTTTTAGCAGTCTCATTATTGAGCAAAAAATCTTCAGGTATAACTGATCCTTGTTTCATCTTATTTTTTTAAATATTCATTAACTATACCATATTCCAGTCCGCGCAGTTCAGCCAAACCTTTTAGTCTGCCGATAGCCGAATATCCGGGATTGGTCTTTTTATTCAGATCGTCGAGCATCTGGTGACCATGATCTGGTCTCATCGGGATGCTTATCTTACGTTCCTGCTGAATGGTTACCAATTGCTTTACCACTCCATACATATCCACATCCCCTTCCAGGTGGTTGTCCTCGTAAAAGTCGCCGGCCTCATTCCTTTTCGTACTCCTCAGGTGTACAAAATGTATCCTTTCTGCAAAGATCTTCACCATTGCTACCAGGTCGTTATCAGCCCTTACACCAAAAGAACCTGTACAGAAACAAAGTCCGTTGTTTAATGAAGGTACCGCTGAAAATAGCTTTTGTACCAGCGTGGCAGTACTTACTACCCTGGGCAGGCCAAATATCGCATAAGGCGGATCATCGGGATGGATGGCCAGCTTAATCCCTGCTTCATCAGCTACCGGAACGATCTGAGAAAGGAAATAGATCAGGTTGGCCGAAAGCTTTTCCTCATCAATGTCTTTATATTTATCCAGTGCCTGCTGAAACTGGGCCAGTGTAAAACTCTCCTCACTACCCGGTAATCCGGCGATGATGTTTCTCTGCAGCACTAGTCTGTCGGCTTCGCTCATTTGATCAAACCGGATTTTTCCTGCTTTTAGCTCTTCGGCTGAATAATCAGCTGAAGCATTTGGCCTGTTCAGCATATGCACATCAAAAGCTATCAGCGCTGCCTTCTCAAACTTTAGCGCTCTGGCTCCATTTGGCAGTTCGAAGGCCAGATTGGTCCTTGTCCAATCCAGCACCGGCATGAAATTATAGGTGACGACATATACACCACAAGCAGCCAGATTTCTTAATGAAACCTGATAATTGTCTATATATTGTTCATATCCAGCATCCTGGGTTTTGATAGCCTCATGTACTGGTACACTCTCTACCACGTCCCAGGTCAGTCCGGCGTTTTCAATTAAAGATTTATGTTTGGATATCTCGGCTACTGTCCAGATTTCCCCATTGGGAATGTGGTGCAATGCACTAACGATACCAGTGCAACCAGCCTGCCTGATATCTAACAGGCTAACAGGGTCTTTAGGGCCAAACCAGCGCATGGTCTGTGTCATTCTATATATATCGCTCATATTTATATTTAGTGTCTACACCCTGAAAGCTTAAAAGCCAACCTCGCATAAACACTAAATATATAGGATGTTTATAACAATAAATGCATGTTTAACACCATTTATTATCGAAAACGTTTGCGCCAAAAGAATTTGGCATCGATCTCATTATTTAACTTCGTAACGGTAAACTTGTCTGCCCAGCAAACCATCGGCATTGATACCCTCTACCACTACTCGGTATTTTCCTTTGCTATCGCCGTTAAAGAAATTGAGCTTAACTTTTCCGTCCTGAGCTACAGCTACACCTGGATTCCAGTAGATAGTTGTCCTAAGGTCAGGAACTCTCGGGTCGTTTCCGTTATTATTGTATTTCGGAGCGTAAAATTCTTTTGCAGAATCAAATCCTCTAGGATTAAAGAAAGCCAATGAAGGATTGTAAGTGGTGCGCAACTGGCCAATTCCTCTTTTTGTGATGATAGAAATAGCTGGTCCGCCAGCCATACTCATCAGCGCAAGGTTAGAACGGATCATATCCACACGCTCCACGTCGAGGGGATCAATATGCCATAAGTCCTGCGTTTCGCAAGGTGTTAACTTTCTACCGTCTACAAATACGACCATCTTTTCATTCCTGCTAAAAGGCATCATGATCTGGTAGCATTCCGCATCACTGGTCTCCTTAAATATAACGCCTACTAGTTTAAATTTAAGCCAGTCCAGCAGGTTAAGATAGTTGTCTGTCTTGTCATTACGAAGTGTCAGATCGGCATGGCCATCCAGTATATTCAAGCCTGTGTACACCCGCTTACGCTTTTCTGCACGGATTACCACTTCTTTCAACTGCTGTGTCCTGCCCAGTTGCCCGTTCTTTGTCAGTTCCTGATCCTGTCTTCTGCTGTTCTCAAACGAAGCCTGCATCACCATTCTCATATCCGAAGACAGATCAGGTATGTTCGGATTCGGAGAAACATCTTCCTCGCGGATCTTGTCCATTTTAACTTCCACTTTATCACTTTTCCCTCTCCTTCCCTGAACAGAGAACTTAATTTCACTGGTAACCAGAAGATTACTAAACTTGAATCTACCATTTGCATCAGTAACCGTGTCCATGGGCAAGGCATCAAGCTTGTTGGTTAAGAGCAAGATGTTTCCTCCCGCAATCGGAACCGGTTTATTAGCAAGGTTAACCAATGTCCCTGTGATGTCCATTGTCAGTTTTTCAGGTTTAAATTTAGGATGAAAAGGTATTTCTCCGATTAGGTCTTTCCACACAAATCTTCTGTAACCTTGTGTCATCATCAGCAGATCAAGATTTGCTTCTGTATCGGGCGTAGGATTGGTAAAATAGTAGTTTGGCTGTTCAATATAACCTTTGATGTCTGAGCTGAGCAGAATATGTGATAAAATAGTACTTTCTTTAGCTTCATCTATCGGAACGGCATCTTCACTGATTACTGAAACTGAAAAATTACCCCTGATCGGCTTACCTTCAAAGTCAGCAGCTTGCAGATCCAGCTCCACCTTCTCTCTCGCAGCATATACTTTTTTAGCGGTCGACAGTTTTAAATCCATCTGATCCTTGTTTTGAATAAAGATGATCCGCTCATTAATTGGTGTTCCTGTAGCAGAAAAAAGTGTGAACTGAACAATTCCAGACGGGAGATCAAGCGCCGGAATAGAGAAAGATACAGCTGTTTTATTCACAGGCATAGTTGTAGCGAAGAATACCGCACCGCCCGATTGTACCACCAGGCTCAACTGCTGCGCACCGTTTTTAAGGGCGGCCTCACTTGCATTAATCCTAACGAGCACCGTATCGGTTTCGGCATCATTAAACACACCCAATACATACCCATTATCTATCGCTGAAGGGAGCTTAACTATGTTTTCTGAACCATCCGGATAAGTCACTTTAGCCTGATAGCTTTTACCGGCTTCTGGTAGCAGTCTGAAAGAGCCCATTCCCAGGTGCAGCGCTTCGAAAATTGCCACCTCTTTATTTTCGTTATCCAAAACAACGCCCTTAACAGGCACTCCCAATCCATTCGTACCTGTTGCCTTGAAGGCAACCCTGGTGCGAAGGCCATTGACCATCGAGCCGCTTTCCGGGAAAAACTGTACATCTGTTTGTGTTGACACCAGCTTTACAGCAAATTTCTTTAAGGTAAGGTCTTTTGGCGCTGTTTCAATTTTCGTCACCAAGTTTATGTCACCCAGCTTTCCGGATTTGCCCAACTGCAGTGGTATTTTAATCTGTCCGCTGGCATCGGTAGTCTTCTTATCCAGGTGAAGGGAATTGTATCCCTCTCTGATGTCATAATTGACAGGCTTATTCATTAGCGGCTCACCTTTTTCATTGGTATAGGTGATCACTGCAAGAGTGCTTACTTTATCACCTACCTTTGCATACTCATAGTCAATTTTAGCGAATACAGGATCTACTATGGAGTTACCTATCGTGATCACTTTATCAAAATAGTATTCGGGCCCAGCATTGCGCATCCATTGGGTATAGCCTCTCAAGCGGTAATTACCTTCCTTGAAGCTACTGTCGGGCAGCACAAAATTTCCTTTACTCATACCTGATATAACCGGCAATTTTATGGATCTGGTCAGTGAGTCTGTCTCAGAGATCAGGTCTACATACAACGCGCCGCTCAATGCAGAGAGCTGATGCTTACTACCTATCGTTACATAACCTTTAAACCAGATCGTATCGCCTACTATATAGTAAGGCTTGTCTGTATGCAGGTAAACTTTTTCCTGTGGATTGGTATCTGCCCAGCGCTGTAATGCCGCAGCAATCTTCTCTACAGGATCTGCATTTTTTGGCACAAAAGAAAGTGTAAGGATAAATACCCCGAAGAGCAAAGAAAGGGCAATAACTGAACGTTTTGAAGCGCGTTTAAAAGATCGCTTAAGAGCGCTTTTGAGAGACTGTGTTAATTTCATAATGGGATATTATTTGGTTATAAGTTATTTATAAATCCCAGAGGGATTTGCCCGGCCATTCAAGCCCTTAAATATAGTAAAAATTACATATATCAAAATATTGGTGTGGTTATCATTCAAAAAAAGCAATCCTGATCCATGAACTATTCTTTTAATTAAATGAACTATTCCACTATTTTATAAAATAAAAAAATATAAAATAACAGCGAATAGACAGTTTAAATCATCACAAATGAAATATTTATCAATAAAGCATAAACTATCCGACAAATATCATGCTTTGAATTCAACCTAAAAAATACTATCATTGACCGTCAAATAAAACTCATGAATATGCCATATCACCGTTTAGTTGCCATAATGATTTTACTACTCTGCTGTCATAGACTTGCATCCCAGAGCCTCGATAGACCAATTTCAGCTTTTGACATTGCAGGAAATCATGGAATTACCTACCAAAAGCCCGCACCAGGCTTTTTTGAAGGCGGACTACTCGGCAATGGAGGAATGGGCGTAGTAGTCACTACACGTCCTGATGCGGTAGTGCTTTATTTTGGGCACAACAATGTTTGGGATATCAGGATCGCCGAAAACAACTTGGCCAAACTTGGCACTTTCGCAGAAGTTTTTGACAAAGTGAAAAAGATCCCTACTACATTGAAAAACCTTACCGACGATCTCTGGTACAATGAGTATAATAAAATGTCGGGCGAGAACTATAGTAAACCTTATCCGAGGCCTTTTCCCTGTGGCTCGGTTGTCTTAAGTTTCGACAGGAGAAAACTTCAGCTAACTGGTCATCAACTTGACATTGCCAAAGGCGTATGCACCGTAAATTTGCTTACGCAAGACAAGAAGAAACTTCAATTAAAGCTATTCACAGATATGGTGCAAGACCGGCTTATGATGGAACTGACTGATCTGCAAGGAAAACCTCACATAAACATGTTCGACAGGATTAAAGTAATCCCGGATCCATCCACCCCGCAGGAATTTCCTGTCAGACAGGAAGCTGAAGACCTCAATGCAGGGACTCTCTCCTTTCGTCAGACCCTTCCGCATCAAACGGGTGAACGCGATGATAATTCCAAAGCTAAAGACAAAGCCTTTCGCCTGCTGGTACAGACCAACAGCCGGATGACTAAGAAACCGAGAATAAACTGGGATGGCAACACGCAGCAAATGCCCACTCTGGAGGCTGCACTGGATCAGACGACTAATTTCCATGCCGTGATCAGCCTGTCAGAAGGATTGAATTCAGTAATTCCAGATCAATTATCGGCAAAACCAATGCCCGCAGGTAGCCTTATTAACGAGGTATTTACCGCCAACCTTAAGGTATGGAAGGAATATTGGAGCAAATCTGCTGTTCAGCTAAGTGATCCCTTTCTGGAGCAGATCTGGTACAGGAATCTTTACTTTTTTAATTGTGCAGCCAAAGCCGGGGTTACATGTCCGGGTTTATTTGCCAACTGGAGTTACAACAACATCGGCACCGCCTGGCATGGCGACTATCACATGAATTACAATACACAGCAGCCTTTCTGGATGACCTTTTCCAGCAACCACCTGGACAAAAACTTACCCTACGTGAGCCTCGTCGAATCCCTGATACCTGTCAGCAGAAAATGGGCAAAAGAGTATTATGGCCTGCCAGGTGCTTATTTTCCTCATTCCGGCTATCCTGTTGAAATGACGATGAACCCCTATCCCATTCCCGATTGGGGCTGGGAAGTAAGTGAAACACCGTGGACGGTTCAGGGTTTGTGGTGGCATTACCTGTATTCAGGGGATAAGTCATTTTTAACGGAACGTGCATACGAACCGATCAAAGCAGCCGTGGAATTTTTGGTGGCCTATATGAAAAGACCGGATGCACATGGCGGCGATAGATGGAAAGACGACCGCTACCACATATTCCCTACTGTCCCGCCTGAACTTTACGGACTAAGGCCGGGATTCAAATACAACTACGACTGTGCCGTAGACCTTACGCTGACTAAATTCATATTCAAAGCGTTCCAGGAGGCGACGAAGATCATCGGTACTAGCCCTGAAGAACGTACGCTTCTTAAGGGCGTCAGCGATATACTGGCCCGGTTCCCGGAATACCCCACAGCACAGTCTGAAACCTATGGAAAGGTATTTGTGTCTGTTCCGGAAGAGCACGACCAGGTAGTTTATAATGTACCTAACCCACTGATCGCTGTTTTTCCTGGTGAAGATTACGGCCTTCATTCAGACAAGGAAACCTATGAAATCATTAAAAACACTTATAAAAACCAGCAAAATGAAGGTGGAAATGATTTGGTATTCATCAATCTGCAAGCAGCTCGCGCCGGATTACTGGATCTCGAAGAATTTAAAAGACAGGTAAACTATTGCTTACTCCCCAATGGGACTGCAACCGATATGGTGATGCAAACTCGTGGCAGGTATAGTGAACAAACAGACTATGCCTACATGGCTGGCATGGGAGTTTGGTTTGAAAATTTTGCACTCCCCGCAGTTGTCAACGAATGCCTGATGCAAAGCAATAAAGGCACAATCCACTTGTTTCCAAACTGGCCTAAAGATCAGGATGCCGCCTTTCAAAACCTGCGCGGTGCGGGTGCCTTCCTGATCAGCGCCAAACAACAAAAAGGCAATGTTACATCCCTCACCGTCTACAGTGAGAAGGGCAATGACCTTAAACTAATTGTTCCCTGGGGTGCGCGGGGAACAATTACTAATAAATCAGGCAAGAAAGCGATCAGCACCAGCATCGTGACCCTAAAGACCACGCCAGGTGAACTGATCAGCTTCTCGCCATTCTAACCAGATCTTGCTATTTAAGTTCTAAGCTGTAAGTAGCTCCTTTCCAGGTAGCTTTATAATCTTTGCCATGGTGCTGACCAGGCGTTTTATCCATGTCGCTCACCTCTACTACATAACGGCCGGGCCAGAGTGGTGTAAATTCGAAAGCACCATTTTCGTCCGTATAAAATTCTTTAGACCAACCAGTTGGGGAGAAAACTGTCACTGCCTTTTTACCCGCAGCAACATCCTTTAGTAAAGCTGTCATTTTTATTGGCTGTTTCAACTTTAATGAACTCACATCATCCACATGCAATCTAAGTGCGTTGGTATTTTGTGATACGACAGCTGCACTCTTCCCAACACTTACGCTTGCACTAGAAAGGAAATGATACTTGGTGGTACCACCCAACTCCTTTGCCTCATGGCTTACCATAACGGTATACGAACCATTTTGTGCCGGAATAAAGCTAGCTTCAAAATAGTTTAATCCTTGCGTAACCGCCAACTGGGTTTTCTTTTGGTCAGGACCTACCAGCCAAAGCGTAAATTCCTTTACATCTGAATACCAGGTAGACACGCTATCGCGACCTAAATCCGCATATTCGCCATAAAAAACTTTGACGGTTTGTTTCTGGCCCACCTTGCCGGTAGCAGCTGTTTCAATCCACAAGGCGTGGGCAAATAGGCTTGAAACGCTAAATAGCAGGCCGAGCATTATAAAAATTGTCTTTTTCATTATTTAAAGAATATAATTTAAACTGATAATTGTCTTTTAACAGATCACTGTAACGGGGCATTAGCGGCCAAAACAGGATCTTCTTCTTTTTTGACCGCTTTAAATCTTGGCTTTGCAGGAGGGCCGGCACTACGCTTCACCTCAGGCTCCAAGGAGATTTTACTGGTCTTTTTCTTTTTAAATTTACGGCCGTACCAGATAAGGAATCCTGTAATGGGCAACGAAGCACCTATCAGCGAAGCCAAAAAGGCCAGTACTTTGCCCGGAAAACCCAGGATACTGCCCACATGTATGTCATAATTCATTTTGCGTAGTTTCTGACCAAATGTAGCTTTGGTATATTCCACAGAGTAAGCATCCTGGCGTTTCAACTCCTTAAGTGTATGCTGATCGAAAGTATAGCCCTGACTGTTGTAAAACTGACCGGCACTCGGATAAACGGTAATATCAATGGTAGCTGCTGCACGTTTGCTGTCTGGAAATGAATAGTAAAAACCGGTAGACCTAGGGTGTTTAGCCACCACCTTTGCCCATGCTGCATCCATTGCCTGCACAGGTGTGTAAAACTTGCCTGCCTGCAACGAATCCGATTTCATGCGCCTGAATTCGCCCAATTGCTCACCCCCGCTGGTTACCCAATACAAGCCTTCACTGTACCATTTAATTCCATACACCATCCCTGTAAGCGCGATTGCGGCCAGCAATAAGAGCGAATAAAAACCCAGTACATTATGCAAATCAAGGTTAACCCGCTTAAACGAAGCCCCCCATTTGATCTTGAAGCTTTTATCTGTAGTAGATTTATTCCACTTCTTAGGATACCACCAGATCAGTCCGGTGATCAGCAGCACCACAAATACCAGTGTACCATAGTTTACGATTGGTCTCCCGATCTCAAAAGGCATCCACAGAAACCTATGCCCATTCAGGATAAAACGGAAAAAGTCTGTTTCGCCAGGCTTACGTACTACATTACTGATCACTTCTCCGCTGTAAGGATTAACCTTTAGTTGCACTCCCCCACCACGCCTTCCGCCACCCCCACGACCGCCTTTTTCCACCTTGTTTCTCAGGCTGAGGTTGATCACCTCTCCCTGATGATAATTAGCATAGGCAGGCACCCTATCAGGATACAGATTAGCAGCAATTGCTGTCAGTTGCGATGGACTCAGCACTGGTTTGTTCTGCCATTCTACTTTATTCTCAGGATGCATCAAACCGTCTATCTCTTCATTAAACACCCAGATACAGCCCGTAAGGCAAACAATTAAGACAATGATGCCAGAGCCTAAACCCAACCAGAGATGCAGCCAATTATTGATCCTCTTAAAAAGAGAATCCTTCTGTTTCTTTTTAGGGGCCGGAGTTTTGTTTGAGATCATTGTCTTAATATTTTATGGTTATGTCTGGTTTTACTAATTATTATTGCAAGTGCTGAATAGCAGTGATCACACCACCTTCAACTTTAATTCCCTGTGTAGCGGTAGCAGTAGATGCATCAATCTTATACACATAAGTAGCTCCGCTTGCAAGATTCACACCTACATATCCTGTTTTACCATCCTTAGGGCTGTAGTTAGTAGTGGTTACGCTGGAAATGTCTTTTACTTCAGGAAAACCAGTTACTGCTTTTACAGTTTTGGCGACTACGTCGACAATAGCCAATCGCTTACCTGTAACGTACTGTCCTTTAGTAAGTTTAGGCTCGATATTGGCGATAAATTTGTTCTGGCCAATGTTCAACCAGTTGGTGATCACATATCCGTTTGAAGCTTCTTCAAAATTGAAGAAATAGCTCATATCAAACTCTGTGGTACCTGCTTTAATGCGGGTGATAGCAGAAGGTTTAGTTGAAGTCATTTTAGCATCTACAGCAGTTGTTGCAGGATCATCGTCTGCAGCCACTGATGATGAAAATGCATAACAATCACCATTTTCTACCAAACCTAAACCATCGACAAAGTACCGGCCAATGAAGCTTGTTCTTGTGTCCCTAATGGTTTTTTCATATTGCATTTGCGGATAAGAGAATACAGCAATTCCTGCCTGATCCGGAAACTTGGTAAAGAAACTATTGTATATGCTAAAATAAGGTGCAAACACTTTATTTCCTACCTGCTTGATCCAGCTCAGGTGAGCGATCTCGCCATTACCACTTGGCATGATGGCGTCAACGGTTCCTTTAGCAACTTCTGCATTGGTCGCTGTACTTACACGGTACCATTCGTAAACGGTAGGCGTACCTGCTGCAGCAATTCTTCTTGGTACCCTTACCGTCAGGATATCATCACCAACCGGTGCAAAAGCATGCACAGTAGCAGATGTATAGTCATTCAGCTTGTTCAATTTCCCATCGGTCACGCCATAAACGGTTACCGCACCGGGGCTACCCTGGCCATACAGCATACTGAATAATTTATTGTTGGCAGTCACATAATACCTGTATGTACCATCCTGCTCCACGCCGTTACCGATGATAGAGGCGGCGCCACTTTCCAGACTGCTTGCTGTAAGCAGGTAATCAGCCTTACCAGCAATAGCGGTAGGCGTAACTGCAATGATATAATTTCCTGGATTTTCAGGGATCACTTCCCTGTCAGCTTTCTTTTCGCAAGAAGATAAGACTCCTGCAAATGCCAATGCCAGGAGCGTTTTGGTAACCAATGTTTTCATATTGTTGTTTTAAAATTAATATTGATATGATTATTTAGACTGATTTATGAAGTACCTGAAGTTCAGATAGAATCCCCGACCGGGTTTCTGAAGGGCAAAATTGTCAAACACCGGTTTATCCGCCAGGTTCCTTGCTTCCAGAGAAATGTTATAGCGGCCATTTTTCATGCTATAGACAAAATTCACATCATGCGAAAGTTGCAGGGGAATGGCATTTTTGTCGGCCTCCGTAGGATTACCGAAACTTGGCCAATCCAGCCAGAACCGGTTTACATACAGAAGATTGTACCCAACGGTCAGGTTATTTCCCTTTGCAAATACATTGCGGAACGAGCCCGATACATCTGCATTACCGAACAGGTAAGGAATATTTGGCATTTGGTCAAGATAGACAAGGCTTTCATCAGGATAGTAATCCCTTGTACTGGCATTGTAGTCATGCTTCTGCATGTTTCTCAACATCTGGTAGGTTAACGTTGCCCCTACACTCAACCAGCTTTTGTATGAATACCGGATCTCACTGTCAAAACCCGTGGTACGTACACCATCGCGGTTGTCTGAAGTGGTATAGTCCCTCAGCTGACCAGTTCCACCCACCAATCTACTGTAAATGAAGTCGGTAGAATACCTGTAAATAGCATTAGTAGTGATGGAAAAGCGGTTAACCTCGTTTATTTTGAACCCGTAAATCACACCCAGATTGAAGTTATCACTCTTCTCCGGCTTCAATAAAGGATTGGCGGCCTCATTTTCCAGGTTACCAAAAATCTCGTTTGCTTCAGGCATCCGGTTGGTCAGTTCATAAGAACCACGGATTTGCACATCTGGGTTGATGTAATAAGCCAGGGCAGTGCCATATCCCAATTTATGGTCCATATTTTTCTGGCTGAAGCTATTTACCACGCTTTTTAGCAAAATGTATTTACCAAAAAGGTTCAGGCTCCATTTATTGTCCACATCATATGAATATCCAAAACCGAGCACATTCTTGTCCATTTTCTTTGGAACATTTAATGCATTACGGTCAGGAAATAATAGGTTATCCGATTTCCTGTCAAAAGTAGAAAATACGTTATTGACGGCTACCGCTTGGTGCTCACTGAGCCTGTAGCTGACCATGGTTGTAGCAAGGCCATTGTTATTTTTATACTTAACATGCTGCCCGTTCTCCGTCTCTCCCATACTTACCTTAGGATCACGAATTCCGTCCCAGTCATAATCTGCCTTGGCCGTATCAATGGTGATCTCATATCCCAAATTATAGTTGGCATTGATGGTCACATCCAGTCCCGGGAGTAAGTCTGCTTTTTTGTATTTCAGCGAGGGCATCACAATGTTTCCGCGTCTGTGTAGCTGGCCATAAACAGCCTCAGGCCTGGCCGCAGTCTGCATTTCCTTGTAATTCTGACCCATAGTCATCCCAAGCAAAAGATTATCTGCCCATGACTTACCAACCACGCCCACATTAGCAATCAAGGTTTCATTGTGGTAGACATCATGAAACCTCCTTACCTGCGCCGCCCTTTTATCGTCCTGCATATTGTTCTGCAGCAAGGTCCTGAGGTTGATCTTATAATCATTGTCAGAGTAATTTTGGAAAGCACTCAACTGTACCGTCAATCCGCTCTGGGAAGTAGCGGCAGCATTCAACACACTGCGGTGCGTATTGAATGACCCGTACGAATAGGAAGCATCCACATAGTTGCGGTGCCTGTTGCCCGTAACAATGTTTATGGCTCCGCCCAATGCATCAGAACCCAGCCACATCGGCACGACGCCTTTGTAAACCTCTACACGCTCTGCCACATTGATGGGGATGTTATTTACCTGAAAGGATGAACCAAAGTTGTCCATGGGGATGCCGTCTATAAAATAACGAACATGCCTGCCGGAAAAACCATTCAGGGAAACATTAAAATTAGAACCCACACCTCCTGATTCCCTTACCCTCACGCCGGCAACCCTATCGAGCGCACCGGCAATATCCAGTGTGGTATTATACAATTTGGTAGCATCAATAGCAGTCACATTAAATGCCTGCCTGTTTACTTCTTGTGCTTTGGTACGGCCAATTACATTAACCATTTCCATTTGCTCAGCGCTTTCCGCCAATACAAAATTTAGGCTGCCGCTTTCTCCTGCTGCTAATTTAATCTGTTTATTCTGGGATTTATAACCCATTGCGCTGACCTGTACAATATAATTTGCCGGTTTTACGTTGCTGATTTTATAGTAACCGTTCTGATCAGAAACTACTCCATATCTGGTATTTTGTAGTTTCACGGTAGCGGCAGGGATGGGTTCTCCTGCGCTCCCGGTAAGTCTTCCGCTCAGGCTGGCTTGCCGATCCTGGGCTTTTGTAAAAATTACATAGGTACATAGTACACCTAATAGCAAAAATTTCTTAATTTGCATTGCTTTTAACTGAGATTAAAGGTAAGCCGGTTTATTCCGGCGTTTAGCCGTGCGGGTGCGAACCGTGCGGCTATTTTTTTATGCCAGCAAATATAGGTCTATTTAGAATAAATCCAAATAAATTTAAGGTGTTATTTTATTTTTTTTTCTGATTAGAGAACGGTGACTTCTCCGAGGTACTGACTTGTGCTCTGATTACTCATGTCACTATCTACGAAAGCGAGGTAAACATGATATTTTTTACTCTCAAATTGAGCAGGTAGTATCCACTCGAAGATTTTATTTTGGCGCCAGGCAGCTGAAGTATCTATCAGCGCAGCTCCTGCAGCTATATCATATAAAAGGATCATTGCCTTTTGCATGTTGCCTACGTCTCCACCTGCCCATTTGACAGTGATGGTGAGCGGCTTTTCAGCAGTTACTGAAGCTGTTTCGGCCTGACTAAGCGTTCCGAAACTTACCAATGCGAGTGCAGGGTCAATTCCAAAATCGGGATAAGCACCTGTTACCGCATTTTTAAAGTTATATGATTTTGCTCCGGAAAAGCCCTCAAACCGGGGGTTGTAATGTTATTATTTGGATTTATACCTGTTATGTCCCTATAATGTCCCTATAAAGCCCCTGTTTAAACCCTGTTTAATTAAAACGAAGTCATGACATTATACCAGTGCTTTTGCACTCTTGGTTATTTGAAAGAAATGGAGCTTTGAAAAATTTATTTGCCTTATAAGTTTATGACAGGAGCTGAAATCAGGTTTACCATACGCTGGACAATTACCGGATCGGTGTAATTAATACGATTAAAGGCGGCAATGGAAACCGGAGGATATCTGTTTTTTATGCGATAGAAGAGTTAAAAAATATCAGAACAAGAGACATAAAATAGAAATTATGAAAATTCAATTTACTGAAATATAACCGCTTAAAATATAAATGGCAGGAAATTTCAAAAATATTTGAATAGATTGTTAAAAAACGTACTTTTGTAGCGTTGAAAACACATGGTGGTTTTAGCTCAGTTGGTTAGAGCATCGGTTTGTGGTACCGAGGGTCGTGGGTTCGAGCCCCATATTCCACCCCGTGAGCCCTTTAAGATATCTTAAAGGGCTTTTTTATTTTTAACGGATTTTCAAATCGTTGAATAGAGAAAGTAGAGACCGATTTTTGGTTCGAGCCAATTAAGGGTACCCTGACGGTACAAAAGCTAGTTGCCTTTCGAAAATATCACGTAACTGATTGTCAGTTAGTAATCTATAATTTAAATTCTTTAACTTCTTGGTTCGATGCCCTTAATTTTTGCAGTATTGCAGATTTTCTAGATATAATCCTTGTATAAAGGAGGGATTATGGATTATCCAAAAAGTGTCTTTCATTTTTCCTTTTCTGCTTCAAGCCATGCGGATACAATGCAATAGGATTTCCTATGAGAATCTTCGTGAAATAATATAGCAGTTGATGAGCTATGTTTTGTATAAAAACAAGGGTGGTTCGTATAATAAGCAAAGTAGGGATTGTACTATCTTTTACTTTAGCCCCATCTAATGTAAAACCTTCATTAAAGGGAGGTATCAAGTAAGAAGATCATATGCGTATAAAAATTATTGTATTCCTGCTGTTCAGTTCCTGGCTAAATGCCCAGGCCCAGGAGAATTGGAAATTAAAACAGTGTATCGAATACGGGCTAAAGAATAACCGTAACAATACCATCTATGCCAACCAAAAACTGGCTGCAGATGCAAAGGCCAAGGAGGTGCTGGCTGATTACCTGCCAAAAGTGAGTCTGACATCGACACTAGACAACAACCTTAAGCTCCAACAGAGCGTAATTCCCGCTGGAATATTTGGTCCCGACGAACGCCGGATATCCCTAACCCAGAAATATAACGCCGGTGCCGTTGCTCAATTGGATCAGGTTATTTTCGACCAATCTATGCTCACAGGTCTGAAAGCCAATAAGTATAATAAAATGCAGGCAGATCTCAATATCGAGCAGAGCCAGGAAGCGATAATCTATAATATTAGTACAGCCTATTTCCAAATCTTTGTATACAACCAACAGTTGGATCTTTTGGAATACAATAAAAGTACTTATGAAAAGCAAATGGAAATATATCGGTTGCAGGTAAACAAGGGGACTACACTTCAGAAGGATCTTGATAAGGTAAGTGTCGACTATAACAACACGCTGTCTCAAATCCGTGTTACCCAAAGTAACAGGCAATTGGCAGAAAATGAGCTGAAGTTTGAAATGGGCTTTCCAATAAATGATCGACTACATGTAGATGTTTTTACAAAAATGGAAGTCTCGGTTCCTACCAATGACAGTATCGGGTCATTTTCTCCTGCATCGAGGATCGATTATAAATTAGCGGAACTCAATATAAAGGTTTTAGAAATCGAACAGGCACGTATCAAGGCAGGGGGACTTCCCAAATTGACGGGATATGCTCGTTACGGTGCGGTTGGTTTTGGGAACACACTTAGTGGCGCTTATGATGAACTTCTTCCGTATTCGGCTGTAGGTTTAAAGTTAAGTATTCCAATTCTTGATTTCTATAAGCGTGGCGCCCAGTCCAAACAGGCAAAGTTGAACCGTATGAATGCTGAGGAGAATTTGAAACTGTCAGAAGGTCGATTTAAGGTCGACTATGAGAACGCCCATACGAAACTAGTACAGGCACAGGCAAATGTAGAAAATGATCAGCGAAACGTGACCTTGGCAGAATCGGTACTTAAGGTTACTGACCTGCAGTTTCAGAAAGGCATCACCAACCTTACAGATTGGCTGAACACCCAGAACTCATTAAAGGAAGCCCAGAGCAGTTACCTAAACTCATTATACAGCTATTACCAAGCCCGAATTGACCTTGAAAAAGCAACGGGTACATTAAAAACCTTTTATAATTCACTCTAAAGAACGATGAAACCATCATGAGTTTTATAATCATAAAACTCATGATAGCTTCATCTCAATTGAAAACAACTTTATACGGATGAAAAAAAAACTTATAATAAGCCTGATCTGCATTGCCATCATCGGTTTTATTGCCTACAAATTGGTCACCAACAAAAAGAAAATTGATGAGAAGAACCAACCTGCCAAGGTTAGGAACGTGCTTATACCTGTAACTACCACTATCGTTAAGGAAGAAATACAAGATGTTGGCTTGGTGAAAACAGGTATGTTTGCTCCATTTAAGGAGGCAAAAGTACGCTCTTTAAGCAGCGGAAATGTACAGCGATTGTTGTTCAACCTCGGAGATAACGTAAGACAGGGGCAGACCCTCGCTATCATTGAGACACGGTTGTTGGAACTTGATCTACAGAAATCCGAATCCAATGTGTTTAAACTGAAGCATGACCTGCAGACCTACACAGAACTGTTGGAAGGAAATGCGGCCACACAGGAAAAGGTCAACGATATTCGTCAGACCTATAACGATGCCATGAACCTTTCACAGCAGTTGCGCAGACAGATAGCTAATGCGACCATCAAGGCACCGACCAGTGGTGTCATTGGCTCAAAGACGGTTGAAGAAGGGATGTTTGTCAGTACCAGTGCAGAGATCACTTCGATTGTCAATCTTTCACAGCTTAAGGTGCAAGTATATCTTACCGAAGCCGAAGTATACCAGATCGTACCTGGCCAAAAGATCAAACTGACGACCGATGTGTACCCCGACAGGTCATTTATCGGCACCGTTACCTTTATAAGCCCACAAGCCAATCAGGCCTATAACTATCTGGTAGAGATTGCCGCTGCTAATGAAAAGGACGCCCCTTTACATTCTGGTACGTTCGCATATGCCGATTTTTCAAAGAAAACAGCACAGAAAATCCTGATGATTCCCCGCGAGGCACTCAACTCAAGTACTCAGGATGCTTCCGTTTATGTGGTAAGGGATGGAAAAGCAGTATTGCGCAGCATCAAGGTCGGCGTTGAATATGGCAGTAACATACAGGTGGCAGCCGGGTTGCAAGCGGGAGACCAAATCATTACATCCGGACAGATTAATTTGAAGGATGGTACATTAATTAACATTTCTAAATAAAGAACGGGACTATGTCAATAACCGGAATAGCCATTAAAAGGCCCTTATTACTTATCGTTATCTTTACGGTACTGGTACTTTTCGGGGTACAGTCGTACCTGAGCTTAAACTACAACCTGCTTCCCAAGATCGAAGTTCCGACTGTTACCATTAGTACCTTATATCCGGGTGGCTCGGCAGCTGAGGTACAGACCACAGTGACCAAGAAACTGGAAGATGCTTTTTCTTCTGTAGAGGGGCTTGACCAAATCAATTCAACTTCACAAGAAAGTGTTTCCATCATAGTCATATCCTTCAAGAGCGGAACAGATGTAGACAAAGCGGAACGTGACGTACAGCGTAAAGCTGACCAAGCTATGAATGATTTGCCTGACGATGCTAAGCGGCCACAGGTAAATAAAGTAAACTTAGAAGAAACACCAGTAATCAAGGCAGGAGTTACAGCCAATATGGCATCACGTAATCTGTACGATCTTGTAGACAACCAATTGAAACCTATATTGCAGAATGTGGCCGGTGTCGGTCAGGTAAATATAATTGGCGGGGATAAGCGTGAAATACAAATTAATATCAATCAGAACAAACTGCTGACCTATGGGCTTTCCATTTCGCAAGTTACGCAGGCTATTAATAATGCCAATATTTCTTTCCCTGCCGGTAGTATAAAGACACAGAACCAGCAGCTTTCTATCCGATATGATGCCAATGTAAAGTCGTTGGATCAATTGCGGGAACTAATTGTACTGCAACAGCCCGGACAGGGAGTAGTTTATCTAAAAGATATCGCCGAGGTGGTGGATGCGACAGCCGAGACGACGGCTATCAATCACATTGACGGTATTCCTTCAATTGGGGTTCAGATTGTTAAACAGAGTGACGCTAATGCCGTTGATGTTAGTGAACTGGTGAAGAAGGCGTTCGAAAAAATTGAAAACCAATATAAGGGACAAAAATTGAATTTTAATATTTCTACAGATCAGAGTGTGTACACACTGCACGCGGCTGACTCAGTAATGTTCGATTTAATGCTTGCGGTAATTATCGTGGGTATCGTAATGCTGGCATTCTTGCACAGTTTCCGGAGCTCAATGTTTGTATTGGTAGCATTGCCTGCGTCCATTATTCCAACGTTTATTGCAATGTATTTTCTTGGGTTTTCGCTGAACCTAATGACCCTTATGGCATTATCATTAGTTGTGGGCATCCTTGTAGATGACTCTATCGTGGTATTAGAAAATATCTATCGCCACATGGAGATGGGATCTGATCGACGTAAGGCGGCCCTTGAAGGCCGTAACGAGATCGGGTTTACTGCACTTTCCATTACCCTGGTAGATGTGGTGGTATTTCTTCCGCTGGCTATGGCCGGAGGAATGATTGGTTCAATACTACGTGAATTCTCGCTAGTGGTAGTGATCTCTACACTGATGAGTTTATTTGTTTCATTTACTATCACGCCACTTTTGGCAAGCCGTTTTGGTAAATTGGAACATTTGAGAGGAGATACGCTTTGGGGAAGAATTAATGTTGGCTTTGAACGTTTTATTGACAATATTAAAGAAGTTTATGGAGAACTGCTACAAAAGGTACTCCGTAAAAAAAGATGGCTTTTATCAGGTACAATATTATTAATCATAGGAGCCGTTGCATTGGTTCCAATGGGCTTTATTGGTGCTGCTTTCATTCCAAAGGCAGATCAGAGTAACCTAATTCTAAATATGGAACTTGAACCAACAGCAACCATATACAAAACTAATATGCTGGTACAGCAGGCCGAAAAAATCCTTCTAGAACAGACTGAAGTGCAAAAGGTATTTTCCAGTATAGGTTTTGTAAGCGGTAGCGTATCGGGAACCAGCAGTAATGCCAATCTGGCGGAGCTGACCCTGTCATTGGTAGATAAGAAAAAACGCACAATGACTGCCGAAGAATACGGAACATTTATTCAACAAAAGCTTAGCAGTGCAATTACCGGGGCTAAGTTTACGGTATCATCAACATCTATTACCGGAAATATCAGCAGTGCTCCAATACAAATTGCAGTGAAAGGTGTAGATCTTAATCAAGTTCGTCAGATTGCAGAGGCCTATAAAAAAGTTGTAGAAGAAGTGCCAGGTACCCAATTTGTAAAATTTTCTGTAAAGGATAGAAAACCTGAGGTGGACATCAAACTGAACAGGGAAAAGATGAGTATGTTGAGATTGAATGCTGGTACAGTAGGAGCCACGTTACAGAATTCTTTCAGTGGAAGCGATAAAAGCCAGTTCAAGCAGGAAGGTAATGAGTACAATATCATGGTAAGTCTGGATAAGTTCAATCGTTCCGATATCAAATATGTACGTAATCTGCCTTTTATAAATTCGCAGGGACAAACGATATTGCTGAACCAATTTGCTGAGGTTAGCGAGGCTCTTGGAGAAACAACCTTGCAACGTATCGACCGTTTGGGTTCTATTACTGTTCAGTCGAATGTAACTGGTAGGCCTACAGGAACGGTGAGTGATGAGATCAAGAAAAAAGTGGAGTCTATCAAGGTTCCTGAGGGTATCAACATTGAATTTCTCGGTGATTCTAAAAACCAGGGAGATGCCTTCGGAAGCCTTGGACTGGCATTGATTACTGCAATACTGTTGGTTTACCTGATTATGGTGGCCCTTTATGAAAATGCCGTATATCCTTTTGTGGTATTGTTTTCTATACCGGTTGCACTGGTTGGTGCATTTCTGATCCTAGCCATTACCATGGAAACGTTGAACATATTTACCATTATCGGGATGATCATGCTCCTGGGGCTTGTGTCAAAGAATGCTATCCTTATCGTGGATTTTACCAATAACCTAAAAGCCGAAGGTTATGCGGTGAAAGATGCTTTGATAGAAGCAGGAAAGGAAAGGCTACGACCGATATTGATGACCACCCTAGCGATGATTTTTGGGATGCTTCCCATAGCTATTGCCAGTGGTGCTGCGTCTGAAATAAAAAACGGAATGGCTTGGGTTATTATCGGTGGATTGACCAGTTCCATGATCTTGACGCTATTCGTGGTGCCAAGTATGTACCTTATTATCGAAAACCTCATTTCCAGGTTCTCGAAAGGGAAGGAAGAAAAAGAACATAATCTGCCAGAACCCAAAGCGAATCTAAGCTAATACAACTTATAGCTATTATTGACTAAAAGCATCAGCTCAAAATAGCTGATGCTTTTTAACTGTCTAAGGCGTCTCGGAATTGAGGGTTCCTCCCGAATATAATTTAAAGAAGTCTTTTTTGTATACATCGCCTAGTGGGATTTCTGTTTCGCCGAGGTAGATGTTGTGGTGATCAAATGAATCCACAAGATTGATATTGATGACGTACGATTTGCTGACCCTTAAAAATAGATGTTGGGGAATTTTTTGGTGAATAGTCTTTAGGTTCATGGCTGTAATCAGTTTCTGAGTGCCAACATATATAACCACATAATCTTTCAGCCCCTCTATAAAGCGGATATCTAAGAAATTGATCTTGTAAAATCTCCGATCTGCCTTTATCAATAAAAAATCTCCGGCATTGGCTTCCAGTGTATTTTTTATAGTATCATCAGATAGCAATCCCTTATATAATTTCGCTTTGTTGATGGCTTTCTCCAGTCTAGATTTTACGATAGGCTTCAACAGATAGTCAATCGCATCCAGTTCGTAGCTTTCCAATGCATACTTCGGATAGGCGGTAGTGAAAATGATCAATGAGTCTTTAGGAAGTTGCGCTGCAAATTCCAGTCCAGAAACCATGGGCATTTCAATATCCAGAAAAATAAGGTCTACAGAATTTGTTTTTAAAAAAATAATTGCCGTTAGGGCATTAGTGAATGTACCAAGTATTTCCAAATCGGATACATCCGCTATCAAGGCCTGCATTTCTTGTCTTGCTAGAGGCTCGTCATCTATTATGATACAGTTCATAATGGTATTGTTAATTTAATTTCATATTTGGTCTGGGTCGATTTGAAATCAAGAATATGATTATCCCCATATAAAAGTTCGAGTCGGCGTTTTATATTTCCCAATCCCAATCCGCCGCTTTTTATATTAGAAGAGGGCTTGTAAATAGGATCTTTTGAATTTACACAATCGAAAAAAAGCTGATTTCCAACTACCTCAATGTCGATATGTATGAATGATTCTGAGCCATTGATATCTACACTATGCTTTACCGCATTTTCTACAAAAGTGGTAAAAAGGTTTGGTGGAAGAAAAACACTGTTGATTATTTTAGCTTCTGTCTTACTTGTAATCTTAACCGAGAGATTATCTCTCCTCAATTTTTCCAGGTCTAGAAAGTTGGATAGAAAATTTATTTCAGACTTTAGCAATGTCCTTTCCTCATTGTTCTCATAAAGTTGATAGCGAAGAAACTCGGATAGTTTCATGATAACGGTCGTCGCTTTTTCCGGATCTACACGAACCAAAGACTTGATCCCATTAAGCATGTTGAAAAGAAAATGTGGATTGATCTGGTTTCTAAGTTCATTCAATTCCATTTTGAACGTAACATTGTTCAACTCACGGATCCTTTCATTATCCCTCATCCATCGCTGAAAAAGCTTGATCATTGTGGTTACAAGTATGATCGGGATCAATATCACCATTCCCTCATAGAACCCTCTTTCGGGATCGGGGTCAATTCCTTTGTTTATGAAGTCCTTATGTGGAAAATACACTTGCATAACATTAGAAATGGTTGCGAGGGAAATAAAGACCAATATAAAAAGAGATACAAAATACATCACATATCTGCCCTTAAAGAAAAGTATTGGGACTAGGATATTCATATTGATATAGCACATGGCTACTAAAGGGATGTATATGAACAAAACTTTTAGATACCTAATCGATCCCCTATATTCCGTTGCCTGTTTTGAAAAGAATATGATAGCCAAGATGCCAAGTAAAAGTACAACATGGCGCAGGAGCCTATAATTATCTTCAGTTATAAATCTGATAACCTTTGTGTCCTGAACCTCTTGTTTGCCGTATCCCATAGCCTTTTTGTGAAAAATTAAACGCTAAACAAATATAGGACTAACTAAGCCACGATAATAAGAAATTATACCAACCATACCTTTCTTTATACTAAACCGTTCGGAGCTGGCATTTAGTATAAATTGTAAGTCGGTTGGTATAATAACGAAAATTGCCTTTCCTTTTATTACGTCTTTTGTCCTGTTCATATTTTTAAGCAACGATGAATCTATCATACATGTTTCAGGAATTTATCACACAGATAATGGATGATGGTCTTTTATCAGAAGTCCAGCAAGAGGAAAAGATCATCCAGGTCTTTGACCTGTTCCGTTTTATTCGCATCTACAAGCAGCCATTGACGGTAAACGATTACCGGGATACGATTAATATTGTAGATGAGAATGGTGTTCAAAAGGGAATTTATTTCTGTGACCTTCTTTGTAATACTAGGTATTCTTTTGACAGACTTTTATACATGCCAAGTGAGCTAATCTCTTTGAGAAAAATATTAAAGATCAAAGAATTATGGTTTGTTATTATCGAGGAAAGCTTTTATGCTGGCGATCTAAAGGCTTCAAAAGAATTTATCAAAAACAATAAGGTGGCTAACTTATATGATAAGATCTTTTACTTTAATTCTTCTCAGTCAACAATTAAAATTTTAAAATAGATAAAATGAAAATGATAAAAAAAGCAACATTAATATTAGGTATTTTATTCTTCTCGATGGAATGTTTTGCTCAGGATAGTGTCAGTGTCCCAAAAAGAGCAGTTGTATATGCAGCTGATAAATTTGCAATCGCCCGTCCTTTAAACATCGAGTTCTCAAACGCAGCACCCTATAGTTTTACTTCTAAAAGGGGAGGTACCTCTTTACAAGAAAGTAAAGTCAACAACTTTACTCAAGCAAAGATCAGTGCTAACTTCAACTTTATCAAAAGAAAGACATGGTTATTGGGTGCCACTGTAGGATACAGATATACCAGCGCAGAAGCTGACATGACCGATCCTTTTACGGGAAAATCCACAGTGCTTGATGAAGATTTTCACTACCTTTTTTCATCCTTGAACCTTACTTATTTCTCGAAACTTTTTGGAAAAAGAACGATCTACTCTTCTAGTGTTGTAGTAGATGGTAGCGATAAGCATTTTGAGCGGGTTAGGGGGGTAATAACAGTTGTGATGGTTTTAAAAGCCAATGAACGTACAAAAATGACTTTAGGGTTAGCGGCCAATATTGACCCTACTGCGCAGACTCCTGTAATACCTATATTTACCTATGAACACAAATTCAATAATGGTTTGATTGCCGATATTACGCTGCCAAGAAGTATCTATCTTAGGAAATATGCTTTCAATAATACCGGACGCGTTTCTTTAGGTACTGAATTGGACCAAACCTCATTTTACCTATATAACATAGATGGCACAGATCAGAGATATCAATATAGACAGTTAGATATTAATAGTGGGGTAATCTATGAACATGCAATAGGTAATTTTGTAATCACCGGAAAAACAGGGTTTAAGATGACTCCTTCCGGAAGATTATTTAGAAAACAAGATTCATTCAAGGATGCGATATTTGAAACTAAGCCTGATCCGACATTCTACTTTAACGTTGGGGTTTCCTTCAATCCGTTTACGCTTCTTAAAAAGAACAAATAGAAGTTTTATCAAATAGTCAATGATTATTAGATTTCATTGGTTATTTTAATGTTTGATTGGGAATGTGGATATATGCCCCATTGAGACTTATATATATTGCGACGGTATGGGTAGAATGATTGAAGTAGATTTGCTTATCTTTACGAGCTGAAGACTCTTATGAAAGAAAATCTCTTGCAAACCTCTTTAGAGCCATTATTGGATTATTTCAATGGCTTCATCCCCCTTAGTGGAGAGGAAAAACAATTGGTTACAAAGTTATTCAAACCACGCTTGTACAGGAAAAGACAGTATGTTTTGCAAGAGGGGGATATCTGCGCACAGTTTAATTTTGTGGTTCGTGGATGTTTGAGGATGTATAAGGTTGATGAGAAAGGCAATACCCATATTATACAATTCACTGCAGAGAATTGGTGGCTAATGGACATTGGTAGTTTTCACTTAAAGACACCATCTGAACTCAATATCGATGCACTAGAAGATACTATGGTTTTTCAGGTTAGCCATGAAAATCTGATAGACCTTTACACCAGGGCTCCAAAATTCAATCTCATATTCCGTGTACTGATAGAAAACAGTTTCGTTTCGCTTCAAAAAAGACTGCTGCAGAATATCAGTTCTACAGCAGAAGAACGCTACCTTTCCTTCATGCAAAGCTATTCGCATCTTACCAATCGGCTGCCACAGGTGCAGATGGCGGCATTTATTGGCATTACGCCAGAGTTCTTGAGCCGACTGCGCAATAAGCAGGTAAAGGCAAAATCTTAAACCAGATCAATGTTATTTCTTGATGCAGTTCATTGGAGGAAGCTCTGATGAAACCGCAACTTTGTGTTATTAAATTAATCATTAACGATAAATAGAAATAACATGAAAACATTATTGAAAGTAGCCATCATCGGCTTGGGAAACATTGGCAAAGTAGTTGCCAAAAATTTAGTGAATGGAAATCAACCTGTAATTATAGCCAGTAGAAACTTAGCAGATGCAAATGCATTGGCCAAAGAATTGGGAAGTCTTGCAACTGCTACAGAAACAGCCGAGGCTATTAAGCAGGCAGATGTTGTAATCCTTTCTGTTTGGTTCAATACGATACAAGAGTTCTTCACTACCTACGCAACAGAACTTCAGGGCAAGATTATCATCGATCCATCAAATCCTATCGCTCCAGACGAAAACGGAGGTTTTAAGAAAATTATAGGGGAGAATGAATCTGCCGGACAACTGAATGCAGCAATTCTACCACAAGGAGCAAAATTGGCAAAAGCATTCGGAACATTAGGTGCAGCCTCTTTAGAAACAGCCTCTTCACAAACACCAGAAAAAGCAGTTTTATTTTATGCAACAGACGATAGTACTATTGATACTGTTGTAGAAGAATTGATAGCCGAAAGCGGATTTGATGCGTTGAAAGTTGGCGGTTTAGCGCAGTCTATTCGCATAGAGGTTTTTGGTGATCTACACGAGTTTGGAGCTATAGGCAAACCAGTGAATGTTGCAGATGCAGAAGCAAAATTATAGTAAAAAAGATTAATCATTTAATAAAAAAATCAACATGAAAAAATCAATAACAGGCCTTATGGCCATCCTAGCAGTTGTATTCTTTGCAACAACTGTTAATGCCCAGTCTAAAGATCAAGCCGCGGTTAAAACAGTAGTTCAAAATTACTTTGGTGCCTTAAATGCATCGGACGTTAACAAAGTAGCATCCTATTTCATCACTGATGGAGTTTTATTAGCTCCCGGTGCTCCCACGGCCACAGGCACCGATCAATTGAAAGGTACATTTAAGTATGTGTTCGACAATTTCACGTACATTCTTGCGGTTGCCATCGCCGACGTAACCGTAGAGGGCGACTATGCATTTGTAGCATCGACTTCAAACGGTTCATTTGTAATAAAGTCAAGTAATCAAAAAATCGAAGATGATTTTAGGGAAACCTTCATCCTTAAAAGGGTAAATGGGCAATGGAAAATTGCACGTTACATGTACAATAAATCTAAATAAGAAATCTTAAACTCTATAATATGACAGCAGACCAAATCCTTTCCCATCACCTCGTTGCCTTTGGTAATAATGACCTTGATGAAATCATGAAAGACTACACCGAAGAATCAATCGTCTTTGCCGAAAAGGGAGTTGTTTCAGGTATCGAAGCCATCCGCGAGTTTTTTACGGAAATGTTTCTAATGATTCCGTCGGGATCAGAATTTGAAATGATGCACATGAATGTTGTTCTTAATGTATCGCACATCATCTGGTCGAGCAAATCTAGTACGGCAGATATCCCGTTCGGTACTGATACATTTGTTTTTGAGCAAGATAAAATAAGGTTTCATACGGTATCTGCCTACTTAAAATAGGCATAAATGGACTATCAGTAATTACTCTTCCAAAATTTTCGAAAAACCGCCTATTTCAATCAATTCGTCCACAAAATGGTTCGAATTTCGCACCGTTACTGACCCGTATCTGGGGAAAAGAGTCTTTTAAAGATACTTTTCCCCTTTTTTATGTCCTTGTAACGCCTTGTTTTTCATGTAGGTTGTGGCTGCAATACTTTTGAGATTCGTGGTTCGATACCCATCTTTGTCATAAATTAACATCCCATTAAAAATTGTCTCTACTAGGTATCTCTTGTCCTCAATAGGGGCTGTTTGATAAAGACAAGGAAGATTACATAGTGTTTTTATTGCATTGATAACCATAGGCTGAATATTAATTTTATCCTTAGATCGCTCTTTAAGTGCTGTTAACCGAAGATTTATTGAATTTACTTTATTATGGTAAGCCATTTTCAAGATTTTAAAATCAGATGGTTCGATCTTTCCAGCGAGCAAAAGTTCTCTAGCATTAATAATCTGATCATCTAGTATATGCAATTCATCTATACAGCCCTGTCTCATTGAAGAAGCCGTTTTTCTCACTTCGTTATAAGTGCTTATAATTTCTTGCAAGAATTTTGGCTGATCCCTTTTTGCAATCCTAAAGAGTTTTAGTTCTTCGATAAAATCCTGATTTTCCTGATTGGCGTTAAACCTGACTTTGCATGGCGATTTACAATATGAATAACCTCTCAATGCTTGCTCGTCCGTACTTACACCGAGGTATAAAGTTGCTGTTTTCATAATTTGATTTTTTTATCAATGTTTATACAGCGACGGCCGTGTAGGTCTCGATTGTCTTGCGGGAGGGCACCTTGTCTACGTCGAAAGACATGCCAGCCATCTTGGAGACATCCGTAATATAATACCACTGTAGCTTTTTCCTCAAGGGCTCGTTTTTGGTAACTCCCGTAGTCAGGTTAGTCTCTCCTTCCTGATAGAATATCTTGATCGGTTCAAGAACAAGGTTGTTCCTGACGAGCATGCTGTCGCCCCTGTCCTCGACACCTCCGGGTACCCAAAGCCTCATGCTGCGGACAATAGTGGCATCCGGCCTAGAGCCGCTGTCCGGTATCTTGTCCTGTGCGACGCTTCCGAATGATGCCACTGCCAGCAAAAATGCTAATCTGCGTGTCGCTTTCATATTATTGTCTGTTTTTTATACTGTTGGTGGAATCCTCTGCAAGTAGTTCGAGTATGCCCTCATTCTGAATAATAAGCATCCCCTGCCGGTCTGAAGTAATGCCAGGTTCGAGCTTGTAGGTATATTTTGGTGTATTGCCGGATATTAGGGTTGGCAGATAGACCGCCCGCAACTTTTCATTTTCGATAAGTTTTTCACCTACCTCGATAATATGCGTAGAGATGATAAAGAAACTTTTCTTGTACTCAGAAAATGCTTTAGTCACTTCCAGCGTAGCGTCAAACGCATCCTTCACATTTGTGCCTTTAAACAATTCGTCAAACA
The DNA here is from genome assembly GCF_004331695.1 of Pedobacter psychroterrae. Lineage (GTDB taxonomy): Bacteria > Bacteroidota > Bacteroidia > Sphingobacteriales > Sphingobacteriaceae > Pedobacter > Pedobacter psychroterrae. The sequence continues at coordinate 179,203 of NZ_SJSL01000007.1, forward strand.
GGACAACAAGTCGCAGGCCGTTGCTAACTTGTTCGGCCACGGTTTTGACCCGCAATACTTCAGCATAAAAATGGCTATAGCCGCTGTTTAGGTTATCCGAAACATTGATAGATGAATACAAACCTTGCATTACCGAAAACCGTAGCTTGCCTGCCGGCACAGGAAATCCCATATGAGCAAGGTACACAACGATTCCGAATGCCTTCATTAAGGTTGACTTTCCGGCCATATTGGCGCCGGTAAGGAAAAGCATATTTTTATTCCGATCGAAGTCCAGCACATTCGCGACCCCTTTTATCAGCGACGGGTGCCATAAGCCTGACGTCTCAAAGCAATTTTCGGATGCGGCAAGTGCCTCCGCATAGCTGAAGTTGCGCTGGGCCGCTACAGTTGCCACTGAAGTATAGACATCGAGCCTGTACACGCTTTCCAAAACTACTTTCATTTCTTCTGCCAGTCCTTGCCTCAGCAGATAATCGTACCGGCAGACTTCCATAAAAGAGCATTGCTGAATAGCTTGCTTAGACATTAACCACTGAAGTCGTTCATCATCGAAAATTCTGGAAAGAATTGCCCGTTCATTTTCAAAATGAAGCTTGCCGATTCCATCTCCAGCCCGTTCCATTTTTCCGATGAAACTGACGCAATCTCTTAAAAATTGAATGGCGGCCATCAATCCCTCATATGTCTGGTTGAACTGATAATCATGAAAAAAAGATCCTTTCAGTTTTTTCAAAGCAATATCTGCCACTGTAAATGGGAAACTAGCTGGTCCCGCGCTTTCCAGATAGTTTTCCGCCTTGCTGAACAAAACAGGATCAAAAGGGAAATCGACGTCAAGCTGGTGAATAAAGCTGAACAGCGAACTCCTTTTATTGATCTCTTCAGGGGCCTGAAGTGGGCTTTGAAACCATTGCTCCAGCAGCCGCTCGCCGCCTCTTGTTTTTGTTTTGTTAAAAATGCTGTAGACGGAACCATGTCTATGCTTCCCAAGCATATTCAGGTCCTCCAGTGTTTGCCGGTCTGCTATAAAACTCACCTTATTGTTGATTATTGTGACTAATTCCTGCCTTCAGTATTGCTAAAATACCCTCGTTATTAATGATGACCATGCCATGCCTGTCCTCCGTGATCCCCGCCTCTAACTTGTATTTATAAACAGGCTTATTCCCCACCATGCGTGTCGGCAGGAAAATAAAGCTGATGTTGGTACAACGCTTTTTTAGCTCTTCACCCGCCTCAATAATGTGCGTTGACAACACAAATATGCTGTGTGGCTTTTTCGCAAAGGCTTGCGTGACTGCAACAGTTGCCTCGGCAGCATCCTTAACATTTGTACCCCTGAACAGCTCGTCAAACAACACAAACAAGTGCTTATGCCTTAGTTCCGACGCAATCTTTTTTACCCGCAGCACCTCGGAATAGAAATGACTTGCACCCATCCCCAGATTGTCAGGCAGATTAATGGTCGTATACATTCCATCAAGTACAGAAAACCGCATGCTCGCGGCCGGAACGGGAAAACCCATATGCGCCAGATACATCGCTATGCTCAGCGATTTCATGAAAGTAGATTTTCCCGCCATGTTAGCACCGGTAAGAAAAATTACATTTCCTTCAGCCGTGATCCGGATATCGTTGGACACAGCATGGTCTACCTGAGGGTGATAAACGCCGATAATATCAGCGATGCGCTGGTCTTTAGGTAACGCAGTCGGAAACACAAATCCGCGCTCTTTCGCCACTTTTCCAATCGCAATGTAAGCGTCTAGTTGATGGACATGATGTAGTAATTTACGGATCAATTCTCTGTGCCGGAAACGAAGCAGTACATCAAACTGCGCCATAACAGAAGGCGATAGCTTGCCTTTCGCAGCGACAATTGCTGACAGATCAGACTCACCGACCAGCGAGTAGAGCTCCGCCTTATCACTCTCATAGGGATGACCTGCTGAAAGTTTAAAAGAGTCTAAAAACGCCCTGGCATCTTTCAGTAGCGCTACAATTGAGTGAACACCTTTGTAGACCTGGGCTGTGTGCACATCTACAGCGATCAGGTTATTGAGCTTTTTACCGATGGAGTCCGGTTCCACGTTTAGCTTTGTGCGCTCATCTGTATTGTCGAGATAAAGCTCAATAGAATCAAAGAGCCCACTTTGAAACGGGAATTCAATGCCAGACGCCGCAAAATATTGGATGGTGTTACTGCGCTTGTTGATTGCATCTGCATTTGCTAAAGGATACCGGAACATCTGCTCCAGTACCGCAGCACCACCTCGCGTAGTGCTGCGGTCGAAGATATGATAGATTGACTCAGCACCATGTTTGCCAAAAATATTTAAATCGTCTAAGGTCTGTTTGTCAGTTGAAAACATATGCTGTGAATTGATTATTTTCTTTTACGGCGGATTAGAAATATGGTACTGGCCAGCGCTAGCAAAGCGGGAAGGATCCATACATAGAGCAGCCGGAGGAATTTGGCTTCAGCCAAGTCTACAGTTACTCGTTTGTCCTTCGTCATAGGACGTGAGGTATCCACAGGAAACTCGCCGTTGCTAAGCCATTTGAATAGCGCAGTATTGAAGTCAAAGTTGGCCGACCGCATATTGAGACGGCCCAGTTCAGCATTGCTCATAAAGTCTGCATCGCCGGTTACAATGATGCGCTGCTCTTTGTTATTGATCTTCCGGCTCAGCGATAATGCAGTGACAAAAGAACCCTGTTCATCGCCCTCCTCTGGTAGGAACTTTAATGTTCCTATTTCCGCTTTCTTATCGGTACCCTGTTCATCCTCCTCGATAGCCTTCGCTTTCGAGCGTGTATAGCCGTTAGCATCCGAATTGATGATCAACTCCAGGTCCAGTTTTCCTTTCTTGTTCCAGGATAAATCAGCATTGGTAACAAGCAGTGGCTGCATTGTAAAACCTGCTGTGGGTGTACATTTTAATCTTGCAACGCCAGGCATCGCTATTTTCATGCTGTCAGCCCGGTTCTTCTCCAGCGAGCGGCTCAAGTTTAAAGTAAAGCGGGTAAGATCGGGCGTGACTAAATTTGGTGCATAATCGCGGCTTTTTTGTACAATTTGACCTTCCATTAACTCTACACCCAACTGCATCAGCAATGGTGTCACTTGAGTTTGTCTTTCCGGCTCGCAAGCTAACAAAAGGTTACCGCCTTCGTCTATGTACTTATGCAATCTGCCAAGAGCCTCTTCGCTCATGGAAATTTTGGGGTCTGCCACTACCAGCGTGGAAATATCCGCAGGTATAGTTTGACTGTCAAGCGTCACCGTATCCACATCGAAGCCCTGGTTGATGAATGACTGCCTGAATGTTTTCAGCGAAGTCAGATTCTTGTAGTCCCGGTCTCCGGAACGGTTTACGCTCCGCTCCAGGTTTCCCGTAAGGAAACCGATTTTCGGTAGTTTTGCCTGTAAAAGTCGTTTGAAAGCAGCTGAGACTTCTGTCTCGGATGGCCACATCATCTGATCATCAAACACCCGCAGCCAGGTTGTCCTGCCTTTCCACTTCAGTTGCATCACATACCTATTCATTTCTGGACTAAGGTCCACTTGCTTACGGATCTCTGCAGGCTTAACGAACATGTCTGCATCAAGGTTCCTGCTTTTTATGAATTGATCGGCCACCTGCTCCAATGTCTTACCCGGATAGCTTCGCATCATTCCCGGGTCATCCAATGGATCGTCATAGTAATACACAGTGTTGAGGACTATATTTGGCTTAAAACGCATGTATGGTTCCCATCTTGACAGGTTATCATTATAGGCCTTGGGGGTCCCCAAAAACCAAAACCGGCTAAGTAAGTTGTTATACACGGTGATCTCAAGGGGTTCCTCTCCCAACTGAGCCAATATCTTTTGCGCATTAGGCGTTAAGGTTCTCGCTTTGGTAGAGGTAACATCCAAATAGCCGATATAGCCCGGCCGGGAACTGAAATATCCGATCAGCAAGGCGGTGAACAACACGACAGCGTACCGCATAGCTTTTACCGTCCATGGCTTCGATTCCATGCCGGCTTTCAATCTTAGTATACTGAATCCTAAAAATATGTATACCACTACAAAAAAGTATATCACATCATTGGTAGTGATGAGACCTGAAAGCATCTTACCGGCCCGTCCGTTAATGGAAAGAAAATAGGTGAGGTCCCGCACAAAGGGGATGTCCTGCCAGAGATTTCCTACGTAAGATAAGGCACCGATCATCACGAAGGTGCTTATCGCAGCGACTACCTGATAGGTAGTAAGCGTAGACATAAACAAGCCAATAGCCGAGTATGCGAGGAGCACCAGATAAAAGCCCAGGAAGGCAGAAAAAAGCATAGAAATTTCTGCATGCTGGATGTGGATCATGCCGGAAAAAACAAACACACTCACTATTGCCAGCATAACAAGGCTATATGCCATCATGGCCACATATTTTCCAAGTACAATATACCATACTTTTATCGGTGAGGAATACAATAGTTTTATGGTACCACTGCTCATTTCACGGCTTATCAGGCTCATGGTAAGTAAGGGAATGTACAGGTAAAGATTCTGCATCACACTGCCGAACAAACCACTACTACCCAGAAAAAACCTTTCTGTCAGATTATAGAGGTACATTAGGTTATATCCTCCTAATTCTTGGACCCGGGCATTTCCCTCCAGGATATTCGAGTACAAATACCCGCACTGGATGAAGAACACGATCATCAAAAACCAGGCGATCGGAGAGAAGAATAGCATCATGAGCTCGGTCTTCGCAATCTTATATATCATTTTCATTTGTAAGAAATTGTTGTTTTAGTAGTTGAAAGTTTAGCTTGATAACTGTTTGAAGATTTCGTCGAGGGAACTTTTATCCAGGGTAATCTCCCGCATCCGCCAGCCTTTCTCTACTCCTGCAGTAATCATCCGCTCAGCTATTTCCTGGTCGCCAGAAAAATATATCCGCAATTGCCTGTCAGTGAGATATTCGACTCTGGTCACGCCCTGCACCTGCAACAAATCCGCTTCCGCCGGTGGGTTTTCCATCTTCACCAACATACTGTGCGGTTCTACGTAGTTATTAAAGGCATCCATGGTGTCCGCAAAAACGATCTTCCCACTTTCTATCATTACTATATCACGGCAGAGGATCTGCACTTCAGATAAAATATGAGACGAGAAAATCACCACCCTTTCACGTGCGATCTCCTTTATTAGACTTCTCACCTCAATAATCTGGTTAGGGTCAAGACCATTAGTAGGTTCATCCAGCACTACTACTTTGGGTTTGTGAACAATGGCCTGGGCAATGCCTACTCTTTGTCTGTAACCACCCGAAAGGTTTCTGATTAGCCGCTTGGAGTAGTGGTCGATACCGCAGCGTTCCTTTGCTTCCTTTATAAATGCCTTCATATTGAACGAGGGTATCCAACGGAGTGTGGCACAATAGTCAAGATATTCATCAACTGTAAGGTCCATATAAAGCGGTGGATTCTGCGGCAGGAAGCCGATATCCCGCTTTGCCTCCTCAGGTGACTCGCGCATGCTGATTCCATTTATAAAAACATCTCCTTCTGTTTGGTTTAGCGCCCCGCAGAGGATGTTCATGGTGGTACTTTTGCCGGCTCCGTTGGAGCCCAGCAGCCCAACGATGCCTGCCTGGTTCACCTCCATATTAATGTCGCGGATCGCCCAGGAACTGGAGTATTTGTGTGATAAATTTTTTAGTTGTACGATAGGTGCAGCCATTCTTATAATTTGATTAGATAAAGGAGTTCCCTGCCGCCATGTAAACATGCCAGCTGAGAACATCCTGAAGTATTTTTAGTATCCCGGGTTTTGGGTCATATTGATATTGGTATTGATCTCATTTAACGGGATAGGGAACAGCGCGTCGGTCGCCGTGAATCCCGTTTTCCTTGCACCTAATACCGAAGTAATCTTGCCAATCCGCTTTAGGTCGTACCAGCGATTGCCCTGCTCGGCAAAAAGCTCGGTAAAGCGCTCTTTTTCGATTGCCGCCAGCACCTCTTCCTGCGAAACAGCAGTCGTATTTAGAAGCCCTGCGCGGTTACGTACTTTATTGAGACTTAAACGCGCGGCATCCAGCTGATTTAGTTTTGCCAGTGCTTCTGCATTAATCAGGTATTGCTCGCTTAGCCTGAAAAACATATAGCCTTCTAATGGAGTAGCATAAACGTCTGTTTTTTTATACTTACCCGGATAGTAATAAGGAGTAGTCGTTGTTCCGGAAACTACATTATTAAGACTCAGCCAGGCTTGCTTACGTAGATCGTTAGCCTCGAAAGCATCCGTCAGGTAACTGGACAAATAATAGTTAGGCGCAATGGTATTGCTCCATGGAACTAGGCTCATCGCATCTACAATCCCCGCAAAGGTACTCAGACTGGGCATCTGCCAGAGGGCTTCTTTGCTGCCGTCCAAGAACGTTTTGGAGGGCTCAACTAGTTCATATGTGCCCGACTGGATAATCTGTCCGGATAGATCCGCTGCCTGCTGCCATGCACCTCTGTAGAGGTATACTTTGGCCAGCAGCGCCCTCACAACATGGAGGTTTGGCCGCATCCTGCCTGGCGAGGGGTATTGGACTTTTAGCATGCCAGCAGCCGATGTGAGATCTTTTAGAATGAACCCGTAAACAGAATCTGCAGGCATCCGCTTTTCAAGGGCATTTACCTTAAAATCTGTCCCGGTGATGATCGGTACATCCCCAAATTGGTTTACCAGATGGAAATAATAAAGGGAGCGTGCAGTCAGTACTTCCCCTGTCACCTGCTGTCGGAAAGAAGCGCTAACACTGTTGCTTGCTGCAAGGCCTTCTATAAAAGCATTACACTGATAAATACCTGCGTAGGCACTTCTCCATATCTGACTTACTGTACCGCTTGTCACTTGAATAGCGTTTGTGTTAAACTCGTCCGGGTTGAGTGCTACCAGCTCATCACTTGCAAGAGAGGTGTAAATACTTGTATATCCAGTATTTATACTTCCTCCGAAGCCACCAGTGCCGAACGTGGCATAGATGCCGGTCAATGCCCCAAGCACGTTCAAACTATCTGAAAACACCCTTGGCGTGGAGACCTTATCGTTTGGGTTTGCTGGGATCTCAATAAGTTTCTTGCAGGAGCTAAACGTGATGGCCAACGGCAGAATTAATACCTGCGCCAGCGTGATATATCTTTGATGAATTGTAAATTTCATGATGCGAACTTTAAAAGTTAATAGATAAACCACCAGTAATGGTGCGTTGAATTGGAAAATTATAGATTGAACCAGCCGATTCAGGATCTCCCAGCTTATAATTGGTAAAAGTAAGCAGGTTCTGTGCATTCACATTCAGACGGCATTCCCTTATTCCCAGCACCTTGATAAATTGTGAAGGGAGTGACCAGGAAACTGCCAGTGTTTTCAGTCTCACATAATAGGTGTTGCTGTATGCAGCGTCGGAAGTCGCGAATGCTGTACCCACATTGGATACACTACCAAAACTGGTTGCCAACCGTTGCATCTCCGTTTTGTCTCCAGGGTTCTTCCACCACTTGTCATACATAATAGCAGGCAGATTTTCCATTCTTCCCGGTACGCCAAAAGAATAGAGTCCTCCCAAGTAGTTTTTCGTCATCTGCTCCGCAAACTGCATGAAGATCGACAAGCTAAATCCTTTGTACGTCAGCGTATTGTCCATACCTCCAGTATATTTAGGATCAAGATCAAACAATGGCTGTGCGTCACCGCCAGCAGATATGTGATTGCTGTTTACGCTGGACGTTGCCGTACCATCCTTTTTATAAAACTCATACAGTCCAGTCGTTTCGTTCAGGCCCTTAAAGCGGTAACCCTGGAAAATAGTGGTACTCTTACCAATCTCATATACAGTGGTGTAAGGCGACGTATCCAATTTAGGGAATGCGATTAACTTGTTGTTACCAAAGGAGATGTTGAAGCTGGTAGTCCATCTGAGGTTTCCGCTGCTTAAATTGGTAGAACGAACACTCAATTCCACACCGCTATTCTCCACGACGGCAGGAAAGTTTCCTGTCACACTTGTGAATCCGGTAATGGCTGGTAGCGTATATGGCACCAGCTGGTCGCTCATCCGGCTTCTGTACCATGTTGCGTTGGTCACAATTTTATCGTCCAGGAATCCCAGTTCCAATGTGGTATTCAAGCTCTTCTTCAAGCTCCAGCTGTATCCTGAGTTGAACAAATTGGAGGGAGTATACGCTCTTACACCCTGGAATGACGAATACTGACCGTCGATGGCGTAAAATGGCTGGTAAAGATAAGGAGCAACTCCATCAGAGCCAGTAGTTCCATAGTTCGCTGATAGCTTACCAAAGCTCAGGAAAGGAAGTGTTTCCATCACACCCTTTTCTTCAGAAAAGATCCATCCCAAACCTGCTGAGGCAAAATTACCAAACTGCTTTCCGGGACCAAAGTTGCTTGACCCATCCCTTCTACCAGAGAAGGTAGCGATGTATTTGCGGTCGTAGATGTAGTTGATCCGGCCAAATCCTGCAACATATTTATAGATACTATTACTGGCAAATGCTCTGATTGTTGCGGGGTCAGCTCCGTTGATGGATCCCAGCAAGTCGTCATTAGCATAACGTGAGCCACTGAGTAAGTCAGAATTGCTCAGTGACTTTTTGTAAGTCCCTCCCAGAAGCAGTGAAAGTTCGCCCCTTCCGATTACCAGCTTATAGTCAGCCTGCGGCTCAATGTTTATAGTCTGAAAAACAGTATTATCAAATGTCGCACTTGCAACTGATTGAAGGCCACCTGGCTCCTGCACAGAAAGAGGTCTTGCGCCGTAGCGGGAACCGTTTGTACGGCTATAGCCTACAAGGGTGCCTAAGGTAAGATCTGGTAATACCTGGAACGATACTTTCAGATAATCGTTGAGGTTGTGAGACTGTATATTTGCCGGCTGGCGCAAAAAGCTATATTGTTGGAAGCTACTTAGCCCGTAACTCTTATATCTCCATGTTAATCCTCCATTCTCATCCATCAGCGCTGGAAAGTTTGGCGCCATGGTCATTGCATTCAATACGTTTGGTCTGGAGCTTGCGGTATTTTTAGTGTACGAATAATCGGCACCAAACTGTGCGGTGAGCTTATTGTTCGGGCTCTTGTAAGTATAGTTGCTATGCAGTGAAATGCGGTCATCAGCAAAGTCGCCCGGGAAGTTGTAGGAGTTAGTAGTGTATCCGCCCGACAGATAAAACGAGGAATTTTGTTGTCCGCCGCTCAATGAGGCATGCACATTGGTAAAGCCAGATGAGTTATTAAAGAACTCATCATACCAATCTGTATAACGGCCAACTGTATCGAACACTAAAAGATCTGGATAGCTGTTTACGTTAGTAGCAGGAGTGATTATTACGTTGCTGGACAGTAGCGACTGTCGCCGCATTTCAAGATACTGTTGTGAATTCATCATCTCGAGCGGTCGCGCTACCGCATTCACGCCGGTATTGCTGGTTATGCTTAGACCGGGTTTCCCTTGCTTTCCTTTTTTGGTGGTGATAAGGATCACACCGTTTGCACCCTGGGAACCATAGATGGAGGTAGCATCGGCATCTCTAAGCACCGAGATGCTCTCAATGTCTGCAGGATTGATATTGCCAATGGCACTAATTCCATTTCCGGGGATAACGTTCTCCTGGTTGGAGCTGAGGCCAAGCGTAAGGAGATTTCCAAGACTGCCGTTCTGAGGGGCAAAGGGTACGCCATCTATGATGAACAAAGGCTCGTCTAGTGGCTTCATTGCAAACCTAGAAGGCGTGCGTGCCAGGCTATTCTGTCCCCTGATCTGGGCCTTCACCACTGACCCTGGTGCACCGTTTGTAGGCGTAATCACCAACCCTGCCACCTGTCCCTGTAAGGCAAGCAGTAGGTTTGTTACTGGTTGCCGTTCTATAATCGCTGCGTCAATTGTCGTGACAGATCCGACGCTGAATCTCCGGGTGTTGGTACCATACCCAATCACCTGGAGCTGATCGAGTTCAGAGGTAGCCTGTAGCAGCATGAATCTAAGTTCAGGTGTTCCCGCTGCAATGTCTAGCGTCCGCTCCATTCTTTGATATCCAATATAAGTGATGATCGCCTTATAAGTTCCTGTAGGAATAGCAGAAAATTTAAACTTTCCGGAGTTGTCGGTAAGTACATGGTAAGTTTTTGTCCCTTTCAAGGTTACAGATGCTCCTGGAAGGGCCAGACCCAGACTATCTGTTACGATACCTGTTACATCAACATTAACAGCCTGAAACCGGGCGATGATATTATCTATCATTGAAGGCTGCTCCTTCTTTTTGATGGTGACAATCTTATTCGTTATTTCATAGATCAGATCAAGTCCGTTCAGGGTACTCGCCAATGCCTCTTCCAGACTGGCATCGTTTAACACCACAGTTACCTTTTGATTGTTCATTATTGCTTTGGTATCTGAGAGGATATCATAGCCACTTTGCTTTCTGATCTCCCTGAGTACCTCTCTTAGCGGAGCATTCCGCTGATTCAAATTGATTAGCTGGCCAAACGACGATGCGCTGACTTGCATAAGTGATGCTATTATGATTACGGTGGCTAATCGCATAATAAGCAGGAGTTTATGGTACAATTTCAAGGCTGTACCAGTTTTTTTGGTATAAATTAAATACATTTACGTTTAGTTTGGTTCTATACAGTCAGCTTTGGGCCTGAGAAACTTTCGGCTTTCTGTGGGTTAAACATTTGATTTTATTGAATGTCCAAATTCAAACCAGGGGTGCTTCACTTCTGGTTTGCTTATTTATAAGTTAATTTTTCCTGCTTCTCCTTTCATTTTTTTGATTTTATTTTGAGTACCTCATATGATTTTGCCATAGGTAGACATGGTTATTTTACTACATATATTTTCCTGCCTTCTACGCGGAAATGAACTCTTCCCAACGATTGGATGGATTGCAGAACTACGGACAGTTTCTTGTTTCTTGATATCCATCCGACGGTCTGGAAGTCTGTATTAACATCTTCATCATAAACCACTTCTACGTCATACCAGCGCGAAATTTCTCGCATCGCCTGCCTGAAGTTTAATTCGTTTAAGTTGAAGTCTCCTTTTTTCCAGTCTGTGATCTGATCGATGTCCGCCTTCTTTACAACAATATCTGCGGCAGTCGTGACTGCCTGTTCACCAGGCTTTATTAACCGATAGCTCTCTCCTGAGCGAACCTTTACGGAACCCTCGATAAGTGTAGTAGCCACGACTGCCTCATCGCGGTAGCTGCTCACGTTAAATTGTGTTCCTAGAACTTCGATGTCTTGTTTACTTGTTTGCACAATGAAGGGGTGCACCTTGTCTTTCGCCACCTGAAAGTATGCTTCCCCATGGAGCGCCACCATGCGCTTGCCGCTTTTCATAAGACCTGCAGAATAGGTTAAGCTTGACCCTGAATTGAGCCATACCGTCGACCCGTCAGGCAATTTCAATTGGTAGGTCTCACGATTGGCAGTCGACAAGGTATTAATAGCAGAACTGCTGTCTGCAGACTTAATTTCGTAGATTAACTCGCCATTTGGAGCTTTAGAGATGACCACACCAGCTTCATTGGCAATTTCGCCTTCCGCAGCAGCTGTCAGTCTGACTTTTTTACCGCTGGCTAAAGTTAGTGTTGCGCCTACACGTCCGGGGGCTATGTCGTGTCTACTCAGCATCTCGAGACTACTTTTGTGTTTTTGGTAATTAATGAAATAAACACCGATAACTATAAAAGCAACGGCAGCAGCAGCGGCCACGACCTTTGGCCACAATCTTACCGGCTTGGAAAACTTTTCTGAGTGGTTAAGAATCTGCTCGTAGGCTATATCAAACCTTTCCGGATCAAGCATCGTCAAGTCCTGATCGGTAAAATCAGACCATCTACCGTCGAGTTCCACTCCAAGAATGTCGTAGGATTCAGGATTTTTCAGTTCCGCCTGCAGTTCCCGCCATTCGCTGGTAGTAATGCTTTGGTCTTTGAATTTCCTGTAAAGCAGAATTAGTCTTTCTATGTTCATCCGTAATTAAGGTTTTGATAACGATGATTTAATATCCCCCCTTAACTAAGAGACAGCTGAGAATGTGCAGCTAGGTAACGGTTGTTAAAATAAATTGAAAAGCTCTGTTTTATATTATACTGTTGTATCGTGATACCAAGCGGGAAGGAGCATCAGTTCTATTGCGGAATTAAGGGATGATTTTTGCCGAAACCCCCATTGATGAGCGCTACCTGGTGATGATTTCAAAAACGACCCCATCTATGCACTATTACCGTTGGCCTATTGCTAAGACGAGGGGTCTCTGTAATTAACGTTTCTTGAGAAAAACTAAAAATGAAAATACTGCGCCCAAAAAGGGGAAACTTTATAAATGATGAGCAAAACAGCTAAATCCGTATGAGCAGACACATAGGCGCGAAGAAAGCGCACAGCGAGTTTCATGTGAGTCTGGACCGTTGATGGCGCTAAATCGAGCTTCAATGCAATCTCACCATATTTCAAACCTTGCTCCTGATAAAGCTGGTAAACCAGTTTCTGCTGAGCCGGCAAAGCAGCAATCCCGCTTTCCAAAACCTTACGTATGTCATTGAGCATGATCTCCTCCTCTGTTCCATTATCAATATCCAGAAATGACTCCGCACGTTCGGCATTTGTCTTAAACTCCAACTTGATTCTAGAAAGCACATTCAGTGAACGATTCCTCGTCAATTTTAGCAGGTAGGCATCCAAATTATTGATGTTTTCCAGCTCCGGACCCAAAAGCCACAATTTGAGCATGGTTTCCTGCATCACCTCCTCCGCATGCTCTTCAGAATTTAAAATGCTTTGTGAGAATAAAAATACGCGCCTTGCATACCTATCATAAATAATTTTAAATGCACGTTGATCACAGGCTGCTATTTTTGAAAGCAAATCCCTTTCCTCGGCAATTGTCTTTTCATCTTTCAGGTGCATGGAAAATCAGTTAGTTAAGATTTCAAAAGCAGGTCATGGATACTAAATGTACAAAATCAATGGCAATATCAATAAATTTATAGAGAAAAAGCAAGGTCGTGTTACAAAAAACTTTCTACATGATAATCAGGCACCCACACGAATCCCGATCTGCTTAAAATATTCCTGCATCGCACTGACTAGGGCAGTTTTGTTGTAAGGTTAAAGCTGATGACTACTTTTCCGAAATTAAGATAACGGCTTAGATAAGTTTTTCTCGTGCATAAATTAAGATCCCGCCGGTCTTGACTGGAAAGCAGGGTTAAAAATTAAAATTTTAAATATGATTTTAGACATTATGTTTCAAATAACCTGAGTTTAAATTATGGTGTAAATTCAATTTACAATTTTAATCCAGGAACAATCCGACAGTTTCGAGCGAGTTCGGCTGTCAATCCAGACTAGTTGGCCATAAAATATGATTTTGAAAATGCCGGACTCATAAATCAAGCGTCCGTTGGATAGCAGGGGTCTTTAGCGAACGCAGATAAATCTCGTCAATAGCTTTAATATTGAACTGTTTGACCTCTTGAAAAAGTAAAAATAATTTATTAATTGCTTTCTTCTAAAATTCTCGAAAAGCCCCTAACTGAGCCGGCGATGATTAAATCTATTGCCTCAAACTCATCCGCCGATTCTATAGCTTAATTACAGTCCATTGAAAGTACTCCGACAATATTGATCGTATTGGACGTTCCATTATAGGTGGTCACCACACTAAAATTCTCAGCAGCAGCAGGTATATCCATGCTGGCCTTTTTGATCGGGAATGTTCCGGTACTGTAAGCCTTACCCTGGTAAGTGGCGCTGATCTTATACTGATGGCCGACAATTAATTTCATTACCCCACCCGGCTGATCTATGGCACCGCTTTTTACATATACATAAATATATTTTTTATCTGTAATATCATTAATCGTCACCCAGGAATTCAAAGGCGCAACTATGTTCTTACCAATGCATTTTCCTGTAAACTCTGCGCTTATGTTGATGTATTCTGGGGGTCCGGTTGGTCCGGGCGGAACAGTAGGCACAACAGGATCCGGAACAGTTATATTTACATTGATACTGCTGGCCGTACGAGGGTCAAATACTGCACTTTCGCCAAGAGTTTTTCCCTTAGCATCAATTACGACAACTTTCGCATTACCAATATCAGGTACTGTGACAAGCCCAAAACCATATTTGCCGGTCACACTGGTATATGTTGTAGTTCCGTTTAAAATCTTTCCTTGTCTGAAAAACTCCTTTTCTGGTGTGTACCTGGGTAAATTAGTCAGATAAGTCCCTTTAGAGGTCTGCAACTGAACAGTATGTAAACCTGTCCAGCTGGCTTTATTAGGTAAAAAATTAATGGCCAGGTCGCGGTTGATGAATCCAAGAACTGCAGATTTACGCCAGGCAAGATTCCAGGTAGAAGTATATGGGATGCTGTAGTTCGCTACAAGTTTGCCGTTGGCGCTCGTTGCTACTATGGCTGTATATGTAGTCGGCTTGTACGAACCTGAGGCACCCTCCCAAAGCGGGATTACATCGCCTGCTTTAACGGGCGATTTGGTATCCGGATTTGTGATATTAATGGCCAGTTCCTGGCTAACCTGCAAGGGCTGCGAGAAATGCCTCACGGCTGTTTCCCCTGCCAGCATTGCGGTTCTCACCAGGCCAGCAGTGGTATAGCTCACGCCGCCCGGAATTGCGTTGCCATCTTTGTCAACTCCGTTGATGTCTGTAAGCCCTTTAGGAAAAGTTGCAGCCAGAGAGGTGGCTGAAAGGCCATATAAGGTCAGGGTAGATTTCAACAGATTGGCATCAATTATTTTTTTACTTGCATCCAGCATTTCTGTACCCAATGGAATGTTTACGGATACAGTCTGTGCCAGTTTTAAATTCACGGGTGTGGATAAAGTTAATTGCTCAGTGGTTACGCCGTGGCTTAGCAGTGTTTCTATCTCGAATGTCGAGGTGCCGTCTACCGGTTTTACATATTTACTTAGCGGTATCCTGTACATCAAGGCTGAATCTGTAGTGATGACAATTTTTTTATTTACTTGTGCATAACCTGTTATGTCAGCGTTAACAATAAATACGATGGGGTTTTGTTCAGTCGGTTTGGCATCTGACTTTAATGCCAGGCTCATCATGCCTTCTACTGCTTTAAATTTAGTACCTCCGGTACCCATCTGCACCAATGCAGAGTCTTTTCCTGAAATGCTGACCTCAAAATCACCCAGAGGAGCCCCACCGGAATTGTCAAAATGCACCAGCAAGGGTGATTTGAACAGGGTGCTTGTATTTATGTTAATGATTATATCCTGAGCTGGGTTTTTACATCCGGATACAGCTAAAACAAACAAGGAAAGTATGGGAAGGAAGAATCTATACATATTAATACAAACTTAGTAAAAGGGTTTTAAGTTTTAGTTATTTTAAAATCAACAACTTATGAATTCTTAAATAGTTCCGCTTATTAACTAGTTATACGGAAAAAAGAATATTTTAGTATGTTTAACCATGATTGAAATTTACACCGATGGGGCAGCAAGCGGAAATCCCGGACCCGGAGGATATGGAGTGATCTTGCGGTCAGGCGCTCATTATAAAGAATTGAGTGGTGGTTTTCGCATGACAACAAACAACAGAATGGAGCTTTTGGCTGTGATAACAGGCCTGAATGCAATTAAGGCCCCCGGTCAACAGGTAACCGTTTTTTCTGATTCTAAATATGTGATTGATTCGGTAGATAAGAAATGGGTGTTCGGATGGGTAAAAACAGGATTTAAAGGCAAAAAAAACAAAGATCTCTGGATGCGTTTTCTTAACGTCTATAAATTGCACATTGTGAAATTTGTTTGGATCAAAGGACACAACAATCATCCTGAAAATGAGCGCTGCGATGAACTTGCTGTAGCTGCGTCAAAAAACAGGTCGGCCCTTGCCATTGATGCGGAATTTGAAGCAGAACAAAATAAGGCGGGCTTTCTGTAAAGTCTCATCAGGATGTACTAAGCCTATAAATTTAGTAGTGGCATTAATTTTTTGATAAATTTCGTTATCATGTTTGTACATATTCAAACAAATTAGTTAAATTTATCTAATTATGTATAGACATACTATTAACTTAGCGGTCCTTGTACTGCTCTTGCCGGCTTGTAGCCTAAAGCGCGAAAATGTGCTTAAATATGTAGACCCCAATATCGGCACAGCACATAGCAGATGGTTTTTTTATACCCCGGCAGCCCTGCCGCATGGTATGGCAAAGCTTGCTCCCTCTACCAATGGTCACTATGGAAACCCTACGGGCTGGGAGGCGGTGGGCTATGATACCAGACACAACTCAATTGAAGGGTTTGTTCATTTTCATGAATGGCAGATCGGCGGGGTATCTGTAATGCCCGCTAACGGTCTGTTGAAATTAAGACCAGGAAAGTTGGAAGATGAAAAACGAGGTACTGAAAAAACGGGCTACAGGTCTATGTTCGACAGAAAAAACGAGATTGCAGAGCCAGGTTATTACAGCGTACTGCTGGATGACTACCACATTAAAGCCGAACTGACTGCTACCGAAAGGGTGGGCTTCCACAGGTATACTTTTCCTAAAAAAGAACAGTCGAGGATTATTCTTGATATCGGAAATAAGCAGGGTGAAAGTGCTGAAGTAACGGATGCTTCAGTAAAAATGACCGATGACACCCATTTTGAAGGGTTTGTGACCACCTACCCAAGCTATATCCGCAAGTACGACCCAAAAGGTCAGATCTCGATGTATTTCTATGGCGAGATTAGCAAAAAGCCCAAACATGTAGGTGCATTTAAAGCGAAAACTGTAACAGCTGAAAGTAATGTAAAAGGCGAGCTAACAATTAACCCAAACTCCAGTTCCGCTACAGGAAAGGGTGCCGGATTATACCTGGAATACAGCACTGCAGAGCAGGAAACCATCGAACTAAAAATAGGCCTTTCTTACACTTCTGTTGAAAACGCAAAGATCAATTTGGAAACGGAAAGCAAAGGACTTTCCTTTGATAAAGCCCGGCAGCAGGCGCAGGAGATCTGGCAAAGGGAGCTTAGCAAACTGTATGTCAGCGGACCTGACCATAAGCAAAAAGTTAAATTCTATACAGGCCTTTATCATGCATTACTGGGCCGCGGTATTGCCAGCGATGTGAACGGCTACTTCCCTAAATATGATAATGCCATTGGTCGGCTGCCTTTAAATAAAGAAGGCAAGCCTAACTATAATTTTTACAACACTGATGCCATATGGGGTGCATTCTGGAACCTTACGCAGCTATGGGCGCTGTCCTATCCGGATAGGTACAAAGATTACGTACAGACCCAACTTGAAGTATACAAAAACAGGGGTTGGTTTGGCGACGGCATCTCAAACGGGCAGTTCACCTCCGGGGTGGGGACAAACTTTGTGGGGCTGGCCGTTGCAGCTGCTTACAATTCCGGCATCCGTGATTATGACATTAACCTTGCCTACAAAGCCATCAGGGAAAATGAAGTGGAAGGCACTAACAGGCCTGAAGGATCTGGTAAGATAGACGTTGAAGCATTTATGAAGAATGGATACGTGCCTTTTCTGGAGCAGGACATTACTGATACTACCGGCTCCCGCTTTTCCGCTTCACATACACTGGAATACAGCTACAGTGCCTTTGCCGCTGCGCAAATGGCTAAATCGCTTGGCAAAATGGACGACTACCAGTTGTTCAGTAAAAAATCTGAGGGCTGGAAACTACTGTTCAATACAGAAAATAAACTGATACAGCCTAAAAATGCGGATGGTTCGTTTATTGATAAATTTGACCAGCTGCAGCCATGGAGAGGTTTTCAGGAAGGCAATGCAGTACAATATACATTTTATGTACCGCATGATCCTGCCGGTTTGATTGCGAAAATGGGTAAAGAAGAATTTAACAACAGGCTGGATGGCATCTTCCAGACGGCTCAAAAGAATGGTTTTGGCGGCGGTAAAACGATTGATGCTTTTGCTGGCATACGGTCCAATTATAACCATGGCAACCAGCCTAACCTGCACGTAAGCTGGCTGTTTAATTTTTCAGGCAAGCCCTGGCTGACACAGAAATGGACACGGGCGATCTGTGATGAATTTTACGGTACCGAAAGCATTCATGGCTATGGCTATGGTCAGGATGAAGATCAGGGCCAGCTGGGTTCCTGGTATGTGATGGCTTCCTTAGGATTATTTGACGTCAAAGGATTTACAGATCTGAGGCCGATTGTGGAATTTGGCAGCCCGGTGTTTGCCGAAGCCGAGATCAGGCTGGGCGATGGAAAAACACTGTTGATTAAGACAGTTAACGGTTCTGCTGATAACGTTTATGTGCAATCAGCTACCTTTAATGGCAAGGCACTGGAAAATTGCTGGATGTACCGCGATGAACTGATGAAAGGCGGGAGACTGGAATTTGTAATGGCTGGAACACCAAATGTAAAATGGGGGATTAAAGATCCTCCCCCATCTACGCAATAATTTAATATAACTTTTACTTCTTCTCGTTCCAGAAGGTTTCGATCTCTTCAAGAGATTTACCTTTGGTTTCGGGAAGTAATTTATAAACTGTTAGGAATGCAACCAGGCAGAAGAATGCGAAAACCCAAAAGGTCGCGGCAGTACCCGCTTCTCTTAGCAGTATGGGAGTTACCTGACCCATGACGGTATCCGCTACCCACATTACCATAATGCTCAGCCCTAAGGCCTTGCCCCTGATTCTTGTAGGAAAAATCTCTGAAGCGACTACAAATTTCAATGGCCCTATAGAAAAGGCAAAACAAGCCAGGAATACAGTGACACTGATGATCAGAAATATGCTGCTGGTAAGACCCAGGTAGAATAGCAGTCCGGTGATAAACAAACTGATGGTGGCGCCGACAGTACCAATCAGATAAAGTGGTCTGCGGCCCCATTGGTCAACTTTCCAGATTGCAATAAAAGTAAACACAAGGTTGGCCAGTCCAAATATGATCTGTCCTAAAAAAGAATTGCTCAGGTCTATCCCGGCATCATGTAAAATAGATGGGCCATAGTAAATGATGGCATTGATACCGCTCAGTTGGGAAAATAAAGGCAGCAAAATGCCCAGGAGCAATGCCTTACGCAATTTAGGGGTAAAGAGCTCTTTGTAAGATCCGTTTTCGTTATGTTCAGCTTCTGTACTGATGGCTTCTTCCCTGCCGTCATTGATCTTTTTAAGGATGTCCTGCCCTTCTTTCAAGCGACCCTTCTTGATCAGCCACCTCGGACTTTCGGGCACAAAAAACAAGCCTAAAACAAACAGCAGCGCTAAAACAGTTCCAATACTAAACATACCCCGCCATACTTCCGCAATATATACCAGATCAAAGATTCCCGCTCCTGCAGTACCTGCATACTGTTCTGAATAGCCCAACAGCAGTGAATTGGTAACGTATGCGAGTAAAATACCTACGGTGATGGCCAACTGATAAAAGGTAACCAACCTGCCCCTTATGGCTGCAGGCGAGATTTCTGAAAGATAAAGCGGCACCACAATAGAAGCAATACCCACACCGATGCCACCAACCAGCCTGGCGGCTATCAGGAGGTTTAGTTCTGCTACAAGAGAACATCCTATCGCAGAGATCAGGAATAAAAATGCGGATAGAAAAAGCAGCATTTTGCGGCCCAACCTATCACTTAGGTCGCCAGAAAACGAAACACCGATGATGCATCCTACCAATGCAGAAGACACAAACCAGCCCTCCTGCAAAGGCGTTAAGCTAAACTGCTTTTCTACAAAAGGCAATACACCGGATATGACCGCCATGTCAAACCCAAAAAGCAATCCGCCCAAAGACGCCACCATAGTAATCAAACCAAGGTAAATCTTGTAATTGTTCATATTTTTATATTTGGTTAATAGTTAATTCCGGTTTATTACAATTCAAAGCTGTCCTTTACAAAGGACTTTATAACCCTGGCACGACCATGGCCATGATTGATTAGGGTATACCTCTCTGTGGCAGCGGGTACGATAAAGGTCTCGGCATAGTTAAAATGCGTATCCTCCTCATTGATCCTCACTGAAATAGATGAACCCTCTACCAACATCAGCACATGGCATACATTATGGGTATCTATCTCTACCTCTGTATCAAACTCTACCCTTTGCACATCATAAAAATGATCCCTGTGAGTAGGCAGGTGGATCAGTTCCCAATCCATGCCACTTTCAATCACCCGCTCTTTCGAAATATGCTCCTCGCTCACCACTTTCCCTTTTCGCTCAAACCTCAGGTTGTTGAACGCATGATTGATATTGATAGGCCTTGGATTACCGTTGAGGTCCAGTGACAACCAGTCGTACATTTTAAACGTAAAAATATATGGGGTAGCACTGATTTCCAGCACCATATTATTGATCCCTGAGCTATGGACGGTGCCATTAGGTATCAGATACAGTGCGTGTTTGCGCGACTGGAAACTCTGCACAAACTTTTCTACTTCGATAGGCATGTTCTCTGCCTGACTTTCTTCCAGCGCCTGCTTAAAGCTTGCAGGATCAATATCTTCCTGAAAACCGAGGTAGACTTTGGCATCATCCCTGCAATCTAGTATGTAATAAGTCTCATCCTGGGTGATTTCTTCACCAAACTGTTCCTTGATGTATTTCCTGGATGGATGGCATTGTATGGAAAGATTGCCTCCGTCATAAGTATCCAAAAAGTCAAACCTGATCGGGAAATAGGTGCCGAACTGCGCTGCATGCTTACCCAAAACCGCTTGGTGACGGAACAGCATTAAAAAGTCGAACGATACCTCCAGCAAGTTACCTTCACTTTCAAAAAGCAAACCATTTTCCGGTGTAATCAGTTCGAATGACCAGGCATAATTAACCTCCTCGTTGTTTAACCGGCTAATGTGCTTTTTCATCCATTGCCCCCCCCAAGATCCCCTCTCAAACCATGGGCGCACACGAAAAACAGTCTCGCTAAGCTTTTTCAGTCCTTCAGCCAAATCCTCTTTAAACATCCAGGTTACCTCGTCAAAATGCTGTCCGTCGGCCACAATGACCATACGCTGAAGCAATTCTTCTTTATGTGCATTCAATACCACCCAGTCTACGAAGTAAAACCGTTTGTACATATTGAACGAACGCTCAGTACCGCTCTTTCCAAGGTTACTGATCGATTTTGCACGCATGCGGTATTGAATTTCGTTTTTTGGTATATCGAAATAAACAACCGGTGCATTCCAGCCGGCAAGTGATGCGCCTGTGCCGATAATGATGTTGATGTCTCTATTTGGGTTAATAACAGCAGTAGCCAGCCTATCCTGATCAAAAAAGTCATTTAATGACAAACTCGTCTTAAAGCCCCATACATCGTCAGTCCCCCCTAAAAAGGGTTTAACCATGGCCTCAATATCCGCTTCAGATTTTAAAAGATCTGAAGTTCGCTGCCACGCTACTGTGTATCCGGATTTTTCTATTTCGGCATGGATATGCTGTTGGATGTTGTCAAAAAAGACCCCTCCATATCCATCAATCACTACTGTTTGCTGCTCGATGATCCATTGGGCTAAAGAAATGTATCCACTAAATATCTTCGAATCGCCTAAAGAATGGAATGGTACGGTATTGTAATTTTTACCAGTAGATTCTTCTTCGGTGAGCACATTAACAGGCAACAAAGGTTGTGTACTATTTCGCCATATATGTCCATCAGTATTCCCGTTCATTTGTGTTTTACTATTTTCTTTATTCCCTAAAACTTCAGTCATGTGCTTATCAGTCATTCGACCATTAAAAAATTATATATATGTATAAACATACTAAAACAGTATAAAAAGTAATTTAAAGCAATAAAAATAAGATAAATACCTAATAATTTTAAACCCTGTTTAGCATGAAAGAACAAACATGTACAAACATAATGATTTAATCATCCATTACAAATATATTTTCATAATTTTGCATGTATCATTTTACGCAAAAAACAAACTAAAAGGATCCTCATAATGAAGATGTCACTCAATCATAAAAGCCCTGTTCCACTTCACATTCAGGCAGAAGAATTGTTGCGCAAGATGATTAAGGACCCGCAGTTTCAAAACGGAAAGTTACTTCCCAATGAGATTGACATAGCGAGCCAACTGGCGATCTCGCGTACTACATTGAGACAGGCGCTGAACAAGCTGGTATATGAAGGACTGCTAATCCGCAAAAAGGGTGTAGGAACCAAAGTGGCCGATGCACTGATCAGTTCCAAATCCGTCAACTGGTTAAGCTTCTCGCAGGAGATGAAGGCACGGGGTATCCCTATTAAAAACTTTGAGCTGCATGTGAGCTGGATCTATCCGGAAGAACACATCGCTAACTTCCTTAATATCAAGACTGATCAGAAAATACTAAAACTGGAGCGTTTAAGAGGCAGACCTGAAGGCCCTTTTGTATACTTCGTCTCTTATTTTCATCCGCGTACCGGACTGACCGGAGAGGAGGATTTTAAAAGGCCCTTGTATGATATACTGGAGATGGATTACAACATTGTGAGTGAGCTTTCTAAAGAAGAGATCAGCGCCAGATCGGCTGATAAATTCATAGCAGGAAAACTGGAAACTGAGGTAGGAAGCCCCATCTTGTTCCGTAAACGTTTTGTCTATGATCAGGCGGAGCGTCCTATAGAATATAATCTTGGCTATTACAAAGCAGATAGCTTTGTATATACCGTAGAAAGCAGAAGGGGATAAATTAATTTATCCCCCATTGCATATTGGGTTTATCACCCATTTCCAATACTATTTTACCCCCTTTAAGCAACTCACTTGCAGGGAATTTGAATGAGTGTAGCGCTTTTCCGTTCAATGTTGCTTTTTGCACGTATTTATTTGCCCTCGATGCATTTAAAGCCTCTATCGTAAAGGATTTACCCCTTCCGTACTGTCCGCCAAGATCAATGCTTACTTTGGGAAAAATAGGGCTGCCGATCTCATATACCGGCTCAGTACTGCAACCGCCATCTGTCTGAAACAGTCCCAAAGCTGCCATCACAAACCAGGCACTCATCTGCCCCTGGTCTTCATCACCCAAATAAGCATTTGCCAGTTCATAGCCATAGTAACGGTCTATAATTGAACGGCTCCATTGTTGTGTCAGCCATGGCTTTTTAACATAATTGAACAAGAAAGCAAAATGCATAGACTGCTGATTTCCCTGTATTACGGGATAATCCCAATACTGGTCGCCCGGTGCATTATAACGCAGTTTATTGCTTTCGCCAAAACCCCATGACAGTCTGTCGATGAATTTATCTATACCAATTGCATTGGCCAGACCTGTTACATCCTGTGGCACGAAATAGGTCAGCTGCCAGGCATTTCCTTCTACATAATGTTCATTGGCGCCTGATTTAAAAGGATCAAAATCCTTCATCCAGGTACCATCAGAATGTCGCAAACGCGCATAACCTGTCTCTTTGTCGATCACATTCTTCCAATAATTTGATCTTACAGCAAACTCTTCTGCCAGTGTAGTTTTACCCAAAGACTTCGCAAATTGCGATACTGTCCAGTCGTCATATGCATACTCGAGGGTATTAGAAAACCTGCCTTTATCATATGGCACATACTTGTATTTGAGGTAAGGCTCCAGGTCTCTGTTGCCCGCAAAACCAAGCCCCACCTTTTGTGCAGGTGTAGTCTGCATTTTGTGTACCGCCTCAAACGCTTTCTGTGCATCAAAGTCGCGGATTCCCATTTGATAAGCACCTACAATTAATGGAATTTCATGCTCCGCCACCATCACCGGCACATAGTTCATACCAGCAGGACCTTTTGCGAGCCAGCCATTGGCATCGTACATTGCCAATTGCGATTTCACCCATTTAGAGGACCACTCAGGCGTTACCAGGTTCCAAAATTGGTTGAGGTTCCAAAATGTATTCCAAAAAGCATCACAACCAAGTGCAAGCGCCTGGGGATCTTTCAGCTGCTGAATCTTTTGCGTAGCGTCTACCCATCTGCCGTCTACATCACTCCAGGTATTTCTGCTGGCTAATGCACGGTACATATTGCTGTAAAACCTGACCTTCTCTCTTCTGTCGTTGCTGCTAATCGCTACCCTGCCGATCAGCTTGTTCCATTCTGTACGCTGACCATTGCGTACTTTATCAAAGCTCCAGCCATAGGGCTTTGTTATTTCTTCCTGCAAGTTTAGTGCAGCATTTTCCAGACTCACCAAGGAAATACCGGTACGCACCTGCACTACCTGGTTGCTTCTCGTATCAAACTCTACATAGGCTCCTGCATCTTTAACAGATCCTGAGTTTACAATATCCTGATCACCGATCTTTTCATCCGTCCATGTCCCGAACTTCCTGATGGGCTGGTCGAATTCTATCACAAAGTGAACGATATAATCCTGGTTTACATCACCCGACCAGGCATTGGGTGTAAACTGCCTGCTAAATCCTTCTATCCGGCGGTCGCCAACTTTTCTAAGCGAAACATCTTTTAGCTGATACCGGTATTCTGCCGGGATCTGCAGATCGATCATCACCCTCGAATCGGTAGCCTTCGGGTAAGTATACCGCTGAAACCCACACCTACTGGTTGCCGTTAGCTCTGCTTTTACCCCATAATCTTTCAATATTACTTTATAATAGCCAAGTGGCGCTTCTTCAGTAGATTTATCTATCTGAGAACGATAGCCACCATCCTCTTTACGCTGGTCCCCTCCTTTTATTTTCAAAGGTCCGTTTACAGGCAGCATGCCCAGTCCCGCCATCGTCCATTCGTGGATGTGACTAAACAAACCTACACTCTCAAAACTGGGATCATAGCCACTTTGCCATCCGGGATTCTGATTGTCCGGACTCAGTTTCACCATACTAAATGGCATCCAGGGCCCAGGTGCGATCATCCACCTCGAATGTGCTGTTCCCATCTTGGTATCTACATAATCTGCAGGTGTAAATTGCTGTTTGGCAGCACGTTTTACCGTACCCCTTTCCAGCAATACGCCATTATCAAAGATCTCATATTTACTTTGTTTGGAAGCGACAACTGCAGGCATAGGCACCTCAAACTGGTATCGGGCACTATCCAGCTGATCTTTGAAGATCTCCACACCGTCCAGTTTTACAGTTAGTACCGGTTTACCGGAAAGGTGCTGCGCATCTACAAGCAAGGGCTGAAAACGCTTTCCATTCTCTACTATTTCATAATCAGCAGCTTTTACGCTTCTTAAAAAAACACTTTTGTTGGCAATCAGCCGCACAGCTTGGGGGCCTTCCAGTTTCAACTGGTCAAACACCATCCAGGAGCCATCGAGCGTAGTAAGCAGGATTTCATTCCCCCCTTTTTTCAACAGGCCATTGGGTATCGGGATTTCAATTTTATGTTCCTGTGCTGCACTATAGTCACCCACAACTGCATTATTTGATTTTTGCTTTGGCAACTGATTGACAAAACCTTTACCATTCACTGTTGCTTTAAATAATGGAGGCCCATCGCCATGATAACCTGCCAGGTCTACGGTAAACTTCCAGTCGCCCTGCGCAGGCAATTCCCGAAGACCAAACAGGATGTTTGCATGGTGTGTACGGATACCTGAAGTGGGGCCTGTACCTCCCCAGCCGTCGCTCGGACCAGGCAATACATATGGCCAGTCGGTCTCTGTTTTGGAATGTCCGATGATAAAAAAGCGATCTTCCCAACCAAAATCTTTGTTCAGAAAGTCCTGATAACCAGACGGGGCAAGCGCCATTCCGTCGCTTCTATTATCGGCCTTGCCAATTTCCCAAACCGTCTTTTTCTGTGCAGCTGCCTTCCATACATTCAGGCAGAGCAGCACGACCAATATGATTTTAACGTACTTCATCTATTTCTTCAATTTTGCTTCCAGTTCATTTACTGCAGTCCATAACACGCCCGCTTCTCCTCTAAAACTGGAAGAGCCCTGGGGTTTGTTGTCGGGTGTATACCATTCATAAAAACCCTTGTTCTTTAGCACCCTGGCCAGCATAGGCTCAACCGCCTCACATGCTTCACTGATCAATCCATAGCGGATCAGTTGTGAGATCATCCTTCCGCCAAACCAGGTCCAGTCGCCCCCGTTCTGATAAGAATAAGGCCCCATCCCTGAATTTTTAAATGAACCTTTAGGATAAACAGGATAAAGCGTCAAACCAATGCTTGACGCATTTGCTTTTTTTAAGTTGTCCTGCATCTTATGATACGCTGCCAGTACCTCTGCTTTACTGAGCAGACCGGCTTCAATGGCTACTGTAGTACCTCCATGATAATAGATTTCGGACTCATCAAAGCCTGAAAACGGGGAACCGTTTAAATATACATGAGGGATGTATTTTTGCTTAGCCTTGTCCCACAGATGCTTGCGGATGTTCTTTTTAAGTCCATCCCGCACCTTTGTCCATTGCTTGCGTTCCATAGCAGAGATCTCAGCAAAACCCAGGTAATCATTGATAGCAATGATAAACATCGCATTGTCATAGATATCTATCGCTTTATGCGTGTCCTTATTTATCTCTACACCCCACTCATGTTCGGGCTGTACATCACCCCAATCGGCCGTGGTTGCGCCCCAGATTAGCCCATGCGGCTCACTAAACCTTTGGGTCAGTAAAAACTGCATAGCCTTTTCCAGCAGCTTCTGCACGTTACTGCCAGCCACGGTGTCTTTTAGAATAGTTTTATCGCCGGTCGCTTTAATATATTTAGCCACGGCCTGAACCAATGAGGATTCCTGGTCGGTTTCCACCGTATTTTTATGGCCTGCATAGTCAGGTGCAAGTACCGAATGATAATATTTGTATGGCACACCTGAGCCTTTCGGGTTGGGCACGTAACCGTCCAAAATACCCCCATCAGGTTGTTGGAACTGCAGGAAGCGGATCAGGTGTTTTTTGATCACTGCTTTGTCATTGACCTTGCATGAAACTTCTATAAAAGTGTTCATGTCCCTGATCCATACTTCGCCATAGCCATCCCCGGCGGTAAAACCGGTCTTTATCAGCCTTTCGGCCATTTTCTTAACTGAATCTGCCAGCGGCAGAACAGATTCATTTTTTTTATATGCATCAGCAGATAACAGTTTTTGCGCATAAGACACATTTAAACCAGGTATCAGCAAACAAACTATCAAAACTTTTCTTATACTCATTAATCAGGATCTATCTTTAAAATTTAAATATACTATAACTTACAAACGTTCTTTGGTAAAGAAGGTGAATTCGCCCATTGCCTGGAAGGAGCCATTACCCCAGTTGGAAAGTACCTTGATCCGGATATAACGGGTACGTGGAACAGTGGTTGGCAAGATAAAATCATGACCCGCCTCAGCCGCCGCAATATCAGCAGCAGTAGTGGTCCCCACCGGTGATCCGGACGGTTTAGGAACTTCACAGGTACTCAATAAAGTCCAGCTGGCCCAACTGCCGTCAGATGCAGGATTGTCGCTACCCCAAATTTCAAACGATTTAACAGCCTCCAATCTGTAAATCCGGTCTTGCGGCATCCAGAACCTGACTTTGCTCAACTTATTTAATACACCTGTATCAAAAGTAAACCATACAGGCAAGGGCTTGTTTGGCTGTGTAGCAAAGCCATTACCTGTATATACGCCGTTCCAGAGGGCCGGCATTAGCCAGCCGAAGCCACCTTCTTTCACATCAGTAGGCAGGATCAGTTCTGCAAATCCGCTCTTCGCCAATTGCCTTTCATAAGCAGGCAGGGTAATGTTGACATAGTCCTTCGAAAAAGTATCGTAAGCATTGCTGTCAGGCAAAAATACTGAACGGTAAGACAAAACTGTTTCCCCCTGGTAATCACCTATTGAGGTGGTTAATGCCCCTTCAGGCGTTTTTATTATTTTCTCTGCACCACTGTTGTCCCTGTATTTAATTTCTATAAATTTCTCTCCAGCCAGCGGCGAAAGCCAGGTGATCACAATATTACCTGCCACATCCTGAGTAATAGATTTTACCAAACGGTTGGCAATGGTACTCGCATAGCTGTCACCATATACACTGCCCGTGGCATGTGCTACAACAGAAATATTGTTATTGGCATTGAAAGTATACACGTCAAAATTGTACACACCCTCGTTCAGGTTGCTGATCAGCATATTGACAGTGTCTCTCGCATAGCCTCCTGCTCTGCTTACCGGAATCTCAAGCGAATCTGCACGGTTGTTCCAGTAAGCCTTGATTCTGGTAATAGAAGGATCACTGCCCAGGGCCAGCCTGAGCTGCACACGTTTATTTCCAGATTTTACAATTACCGAGTCTACCCTGGCAGGATAGGTAACCTCACCACCTGCTATAAATTTTTTAAAATCATCTTCTTTTGTACAGGATGCAACGCATAAACCTGCAGCAATTATAAAGAGACAAGCAAGATATTTATTCATCTTCATCATCATATTTTTTTTAAGGCTATAAAGGCCATCATTGATTTCTTCTTTTAATTCTATCTCCGTTACAACCGTTTATTCCGGCGCACCCCACATCATAATTTCATTGAAATTAACATAGGTTCCGTCAGACCAGTTCCTTACTGTCTTAAACCTGATGTACCTTACTTTTGGCACATCAAGTGGGAATGTTATGGTCTCCCCTGCTGCTGCTGCGTCATTATCGGCATTAGACAATTGCCCGGCAGGCAATCCTGAAGGCTTGATCTGTTCGTGGGTAGCCAGCAATGTCCAGTTGGTAAAGCTTCCGTCGGAACCGGGATTATTACTACCCCAGATCTCCACTTTCCTAGGATTGTGCAGGTTAAAATAAAACCCCTGCCGCATATACCAGGTCATGCGGCTCAGCTTAACGGATAGTCCCATATCATAAGTAAACCATTGCGGCATTTTTGCGGCATCCCCTGTATGGTAATAGCCCCCATTGCCAACGTCGCCGTTAAACAAGTGAGAAATGGCACCACTATAGCCCAGCGGGGCATCAGTTGGCAAATTGACACCCACCATTTTAGTACGGTCTAATTTTACTTCAAACAGCGGCTTTAGTGTAGTGATCAGTGTATCTGATATATTGCCCCACCTGTCGCGGATATAGATCCCAAACTTGGTATCTACCGATGGCAAGTCCCTGGTACTAAAATTACCTGCTTTTAAATTTGTGTAATTGGTATTGATCGGAACAAAGTTACCCAATGAATCATTGGCCAGAATCACTATGGCAATGTTATCTTCAGTGGAATTTCCAAAAGCTACATTAATACCGCCAAAATCGGGGATCACTGTAATTCCCTCGCGAACAAGTAAAAATGGTGCTTTTAATGGATGAACAGTTACTGACAATGGTGATGACTCATTGCCACCCCTGTCTACCGCATACAGCTTTACCTCATACTCGTCTGTATCACCAAAACCCAGTACAGTGAGGTTATTGTTATAATAGCTAACTTTTGTTTCGCGTACATCACCTTGTTTGGAGGTGTAGACGGCCTTTACATACAGCACATCCTTATCAGCCGGCAGCGTATAGGTTATTTTTGCGGCACCGGCCATATTTTCTACAGAAGCGTTGCTGACTGGCCCCGGAGCTCCTCCATCATTCACGAGCGACACCACCTCGCTTTGTTTACAGGCTTGTGTTGCTGTCAGTATTACCGCTATACACAAGATATATGTTAGTCTTTTCATTATCTTTTATTTATAATTTAAACAGATCATAATTACCATCCCAGATTTTGCACCAGTTTAGGATTTGCCAGGAAGTTACCTTCGCTAATCGGCCAGAAATAGTCTCTCGGACTAACGAACGACTGATTAAACAGCAATACCCTTCTGTTATAGTCTGCATAACTAGCTCTGATGATATCCCATCCATAGATCGGCTGGTTCAATACCTGGCTGGCTTTCTTCCATCTTTTCAGGTCCCAGAATCTGCTAGCCTCAAATGCCATTTCGATCAGACGCTCTTGCTGAATGATGTCCCTAAGACCTGCTTTAGTGGTATATTTATCAGGGCTGGTAGAAAAATTAGTCCATGAACTCTCTACAGTGTTCAGACCAGCGCGCTCCCTGATCTGATTTAGATAATTTAGCGCGGTAGCACCATCACCAGCCTCATTTGCAGCTTCTGCATAGAGCATATACAGATCTCCCAGGCGCATTACCGGCCATGGATAAGATTCTACTGTAAGGGAAGTCTGGGTCTCTACCAGGTTCCAGTTTACCAATTTCTTTGCATAGTACCCGGTTACAGAATACAACCTGCTTTGTTTTTTACCCGCAGGCTGCTCAGATTTACTTTGGATATCATGGTTGCCATCAGCCATGAAGAA
Source organism: Pedobacter psychroterrae (assembly GCF_004331695.1). Lineage (GTDB taxonomy): Bacteria > Bacteroidota > Bacteroidia > Sphingobacteriales > Sphingobacteriaceae > Pedobacter > Pedobacter psychroterrae. The sequence continues at coordinate 209,538 of NZ_SJSL01000007.1, forward strand.
CTTCGATCCGTCAAATGCCAGATCTGCATAAAAGCGGGGCTCTCGGTCGAAATGCAGCCCAACAGTCTGGTAGTTGGCCTGCAGCTGTTTATCGGCTGCTGTGGTGCTTCTCAGGTTAAACCTGTTCGCATAGTCCCATGTTTTGTCTTCCGTGATCGGCACTCCGTTTTTGGTGTAGAACAGCTCTGCCATTTTCATTGTTGGTGCAAGCTGGCCTTTTAGGCCAAGGTTGACAAAAGTGGTCTGCAATTGTGGACAGGCGTACACCTGCAAAGCATTTGTGGGGGCACCATAAGCAGTATTTCCAAAGATCAGCTCAGTGTTCCATTTCTGACACACTGCATTTCTGATGTTCATCTCTATCTTTACTTCATCAGTCACCGCTACTGCACCAGGAACAAACTTGTAGAGCGTATGGCCAGCCGCAACTGCAGCTTCAACGGCTTCTTTACAAGCCTGCGCAGCTTTATCCCATTTTGTCTGGTCGAAGGTAGAATTGAACAACAAGGTTCCGTCAGGATTCTTGAAATTGCCGTAATCCGGATTTCCGTTAAACAGCGGACTTGCAGCCGTAACCAGTAATCTTGCCTTGATGGCGAGTGCAGCGGGTCTGGTCACTCTGCCCAATTCAGTAGCCAAACTAGTAATCTTATCAGGCAGGCCTGTATTTCCATCTCCCGCTGCCTCATCCAATAATCTTGCAATATAATTCACTACCGAATCTACCGGCTGCCTGCTTACTTTCACTTCATCAATATTAGCCGTGATGGGCAGGTTGGTGTCAATGATGGGAATTGGCCCGTACATTCTCAGCAAGTACCAGTGAAAATATGCTTTCATAAATTTGGCCTCAGCAATCCATCTGGTTTTTACGTAAGGTTCCAGATCTATCGGTCTGTCGATGTTTTCTAGGAATATATTACAGTTCCTGATACCTTGCCACATGGATTTACCGTCAAAACTATCCCAATAGTTCATCCTCGGAGAAACTTTGTTTTGCAAGCCACGTGCTATGTTGTAGGGATCGAGCGACCAGAAGTCTTCACCACTGATCGGCCAATAGATCCAGAATTCATCGCCTGCGTTAAAACCGGGATTTGTTTCAGGATGCCCTTCCTGTGGCAGGTTGTTGTAGAGCGTAAACAAGAACTTTTCAGCCTCGTTCCTGTTGGCAAAAGCGTTGTCAATTGTGGCCACATTATCAGGCACTACATCCAGAAAGCTTTTTTTGCATGATGAGAGCAGCGTCATCAAGCCCGCGACTGACAAAATAAGGTATGTATTAAATATTTTCATATCGATAATCTATTTAAAATTGTACGTTCATTCCGAAGTTGAAGACCTTCTGAACCGGGTATCCCAGTCCGTTACTGCCCTGCTCAGGATCCCAAAGCTTAAAGCTGCTCTTCACAAACAAGTTGGTTCCATTGGCATATAGCCTGATACTGCCGATGTGCAGTCTGCGCAATGCTTTCTCAGAAATATTGTAGCCTAACTCCACATTTTTCAACCTCAGGAACGACCCGTTGCGCATCCACCAGTTGGATGTTTGCGTGTTATTGGAACTTACATTCTGATCCAGACGTGGCCAGAAAGCGGTAACATTGCGGTTATCCTCCGACCAATGGTCATTGGCAATCACCTCCAGCAAACCATTCTGTGATCCGCCACTAAAGGCAAATGGAGTGATGGCTCCGGGGCTTATCCAGAAAGATGACCTGCCCGAACCCTGAAAGAACCCGCTCACATCAAAATTTTTATAGCCCATCGACAAGCCAAACCCGTAAACAATTTCTGGGGTTGTAGGCAAACCAAGCGGCACTACATCCAGGGAAGTAATCTGTCCGTCCCCGTTTACATCACGGTATTTGATGTCCCCACCCCTTACTTCACCAAAATTTTGATAAGGAGAATTTCTCACTTCCTCGTCGTCCACAAACAGACGTTCTGCAATCAGTCCGTAAGTTTGCTGCAAGGGGTTGCCTACGCGTGACAAATAATATAAGCTGCTGGCATATTCCGGTTCCTCATTGACCAGAAATTTATTGGTGGCGTAGGTAAAAGTACTTCTGCCCTGTATCCACATATCACCAAAACTCTTATTATAATCCAGCGAAAGATCTATACCTTTGCCTTCTGCCTCGCCCACATTGGCCTGAATGCCTGCAGCCAATCCCATGGTATTAGGAATGTAAGCCCTATTCATCAAAATATTTCTACGATGCTGTCTGTAGACATCTACAATCAGGTTCATACTACCAAACAAGCTGAGGTCCATACCGATATTGGTGGTTTGCGCCTTTTCCCAGGTAATGTCTTCATTGGAATACCTGGATATGGAAACGCCGTTCCTAACGAAACTATAGTCGGTACCAAACCTGGCGGCACGGTTGGCGTCGCTGAGGTTTACATTTGATAAGTAGAAGAAACGGTCGTTTGAATTACCAATCTGATCATTACCCACCAGACCGTAAGTAGCCCTGAACTTCAGTTTAGACACTACTCCCGCAAGCGGCTGCATAAATTTCTCATTGGATACATTCCAGGCAACACCTACTGAAGGAAAGAAGCCATACCGGTGATTTTCGGCGAACCGCTCCGATCCGTTGTAGCCAAAATTGGCTTCCAGCAAATACCTGTTGTCGTAGCCATAGGTAAACCTGCCAGAAAGTCCCTGATTTCTAAAAGGGAGAGACAATTGCAAAGTGCCCGCATTCGCATTGAGGTAATTTCTAAGCAATGTCACCAGGAGCCCGCTGAAACTATGTTTTTCGCCAAAGGTGCGGTTATAATTTACAGCCGCCTCCATATAGGTAGTGGTGTTCTGTACCTTGGCGCCTTGTGTATAATTCAGATATTCCGTAGCATTCAATTCATTTAGCAGATTCAAGCTATAGTTTTTACCATCTGCTGAAGTAGGAGTGGCAGAATAATAGTAAGGCGTATACGCCCGGCTCAGGTCAAAATAAGAATAACGCTGTGTGTAAGCCATGACCCTTGCGTTAAGACCCTCTGTAATAAACTTAAAATCCTGCTTTACTTCCAGCTGTACATTTAAGGTGGAGGTATTGTATTGCTGAAATCCTGAAACCATCCGTGCATATGGATTGGTATATCCAGGTCCGTCTCCGGCAAGGGTAGCATTTCCAAACAATGGATGTGTTACTTTCGACAATGCCGAGGCCGGATAAGTGGCCGGAAAGTTTACCGGATTAGACGAAAGCGCACTTGCGAATACCAGGGCACCGCCATTGATCCTGTTGCCATTCCCATCATAACCCCCTACAGGCCCATTATAATCATCAAAACTTCCTGAAGTCCTGACAATACCTTCAGTAGTAGGTGTCAGTTTTACATTTACATTAGAGCGGATCTCATAACTTTTCAGGTTGACATTGTTGTCAAAATTATTGCCTGCTTCAGATTTCAGCACCCCATTGTCCTGGTTAAATGTACCAGCTATGTAATATTGCGCTACATTACCCCCACCAGTCATGTTCATATTAAACCGCTGGTTCATCGTATAGTCCTTTATCAGCATATCTATCCAGTTATTGCTGGGATAAAGCATAGGATTTGCTCCAGCAGCTGTACGATCGATCTTGGTCTGCGAATAAGGCAGCAAACCAAGTGGGTTTCTTGTCAGTACCGCTTCGTTGGCCAGCTTCATATAAGTGATGTTATCGGCCAACTGAAAATTCTGGGTATTAGAAGAAACTGAGTTCTCAAACCGCACATTGAATTTCGTTTTTCCGCTCACACCCGATTTGGTAGTTACCAGAACTACACCATTTGCACCTCTTGCACCATATAATGAAGATGCAGCTGCATCTTTTAATACAGAGAATCCAGAAATATCATCAGGCTGCAACCTAGCAAGCGCATTAGAAGTGGATTCCATACCATCAATCAAAATCAGCGGATCAACCTTACCGGAGCCAAATGACGTAATTCCACGGATAAAGAACTGCGCGTTGTCTGCACCCGGTTCGCCGCTTCTTTGATATGCCACTACACCAGACAAGCGGCCTGCCAGCATCGTAGTCAGGTTACTGGTGGGCCCCTTCAGCTCTTTTGGATTGATGGTAGTAATAGAACTGACCATACTTTCCTTCTTTTGCTGTCCGTAGGCAACTACCACTACATCGTCCAGCAGATTGTCTTCTTCATTTAGTGACACATCGACCGTCTTACGCCCACTGATGTTCAGCTCCTGTTTCTGATAGCCCACAAAAGAAAATACCAGCACACCCTGGGCGTCTGGTACATTCAGTACGTATTTTCCATCGTTGCTGGTAGTGACACCGTTTGCTGTGCCTTTTAGTGTTACACTTACTCCCGGTAGCGGAAGCCCCTTAACATCAGTTACAACTCCTGAAACGGAAACCGCAGTCTGGGCTTTAATTCCGACAGCAGCGAATAGTAACGGTAAAAGGTAACAGAGGTATTTCACCTTTAGATAAGTAAAATTTCTTCGATACATAGTGGTTTAAATTGGTTATAAGTATTTGGTTAAATTGTTCTCAACGATAATTTGTACATACATAGATACATAATAATTTTATAATCGCAAATTATTTTTTAATTTAATTATAATGGACGTAACATATTGATTTAAATCCTGGTATCGGACAATATTGTAGCCGAAAAAAAAAATCATTACTAAATAACATGTTAATACATATTATTTATATACAAAAAAACCCGTGAGCAGAAGTCACGGGTTTTTTGGAAACCACAGATGAAACAGGCTTCCTATGCCTGCTTAAATAATACTAATCGGCACCTCCAATAACACTCAATTGCTTAAACTGAGTTTCAGATAATTTAGCATCCCTGTTTTGCTCTGCAGAATATTCTGCCATTAAACCTTGCGCTACTTTAACCATCTCAGGCGAGCCAATAAATATAGCTGTACGTTGGTGCAGTTCTGAAGGCTCAATGTCCAGAATCCTGTTGAAGCCATCGGAAGCAATCCCTCCGGCCTGTTCAATAATAAATGCCATGGGATTGCACTCATATAGCAGACGCAATTTGCCATTTGGTGAACTTGCAGTAGTCGGATAGATATAAATACCACCTTTTATCAGGTTTCTGTGGATATCGCCTACCATTGATCCGATGTACCTGGATGTATAAGGTCTGTTTGTTTCTTTATCCTCTACCTGAGCATACTTGATGTATTTTTTAACCCCTGTTGGGAAATGCACATAATTACCTTCATTAATAGAGTAAATATTACCAGTTGAAGGCACCTTCATGTCAGGATGCGAAAGACAGAACTCCCCTATTGACGGATCCAGGGTAAATCCGTTTACTCCCTTGCCTGTTGTATACACCAGCATGGTAGAGGAACCGTATATTACATAACCGGCAGCAACTTGCTCAGTTCCTTTTTGAAGTACATCTTTCAGTGTAGCTACACCATTGGTAGATTTTCTTCTGTAAATAGAGAAAATTGTTCCTACCGCTACATTACAGTCTATATTAGAGGATCCATCAAGCGGATCGATGCAAACTATATACTTGGCGTTTTTTGACACAGGTGAATCGATCGGCACAAACTCATCCTCCTCTTCTGTAGCTACGATACAACACTCGCCTCCGCTGGTGAGGGCACTGATAAACTGCGTATTGGCAAATACATCCAATTTCTGTTGCCCCTCACCCTGAATATTAACGGTACCCGCTGCGCCAAGTATATCTACCAGACCTGCCTTGTTCACCTCCCGGTTGACTATTTTTGAGGCAATTCCAATATCGCGCAGCAGCCTTGACAGCTCGCCTTTTGCGTAGGGAAAATCTGCCTGTTTCTCTATGATAAACTGACCCAGTGTAGTGATACCTGACATATACTTAGTGTAATTAATACGTTATCTGTTACCTATTTCTATGGCGACTAAGTTATGTACTTTTCCAGCTGTAACACAAAATTTAATTAAAGTTTTTATTCTATGCCAGCCCGAATTTCCGGCCGAACCTGGGTTTATATGCAGACAATCGATTTTTTTATCATATATCACCTTCAGAATATGAGAATGCCCGCAAATAAATAATTTTGGAGGCTTAGTGTATATTTCACTCCTTACCTGAGGCGCATATTTTCCCGGGTATCCGCCAATATGAGTCATCCAAACGTCCAAATTCTCTATGCTAAATCGTATATGCTCCGGAAATTCATTCCTGATCTCTTTGTCGTCTATGTTCCCATATACGCCTCTTAAAGGTTTAAATGCGACGAGCTTTTCTGCTACATCCGGACCAAAATCGCCTGCATGCCAGATTTCGTCGCAATCCGCAAAATGTTTAAATACAGCATCATCCAGGAAGCCATGTGTATCAGAAAGTAAACCTATTTTAATCAAAATATCGATTTTTATCTAGCACAAAGCTATTGATATAATCAAAATGCAAGGAAAAAATCTTTTAGCAATTCCTTATAAGCATGCGTATAAACACCTTCCGCTTCATAAATATAGAGACGCTCCTCTTCTGCAGCACGCGTTGTACGTCCTAGTGCAATGACCTTTCTGATCACCGGTTTGGTAACATCAGAGCAAATACTGACCTCCTTGTGAAGCACCAATCCAGCTGTTTTCCCTATACTTACCACCTGATCTGCTGACTTAACCGGAAGGATCAGCCACAATACACCCACTTCACTTAGCAAAGTGGCAGCTTTTAATACCAGTGTTTCAAAAAAATCCTCAGCAGCATGACGCGCCAGGCTCTTCCTGCTTTCGGGATTTTTCAGGTCATTTACAAAAAAAGGCGGATTGGAAATGATCAGGTCATATCTGTTTTCTGGTTCATACGCTGCAATATCTGTTTGAAATGCACTGACCCTGTCGGCAAAGGGAGATGACCTGAAGTTGCCGGCCGCGGCAAGTGCTGCAGAACCGTCTATTTCTACTGCATCTATCAGCGCCGTTGGAAAACGCTGTGCCATCATCAGCGCAATCACCCCTGTACCAGTACCGATATCCAGGATGCGGGACGGCTTTACATGTGCTGCTATTGCAGCCAAAAGGACTCCATCGGTATTGATCCGCATGGCGCAACCTTCCTGGTCTACCTCAAATTGCTTAAACCTGAAAACATTTCCCATACCTGATAAAGCAGCTGCATCTAAAATAGCAACAAATGTAAGATATATTACAATCTAACCTTATCCATTTAAAATTTAAAAGCTAAATTTGCACTTTCAAAAAAAGAGAGCATGATCTATTTCTTCCTAAGCCAGTCTACCACGGTTTTCGCTTTACAAATTGAACGCGAACTAAACGCAACTGATGTTACAAAACTTGAATGGCTGTTTGGCGGCGCCAAACTACAACAGGAGAACACCTTAACCGGATTTCATATTGGCCCGCGTGCCGCAATGATCACCCCCTGGAGCACCAATGCGGTAGAGATTACACAAAACATGGCCATTGAAGGAATCATCAGAATCGAAGAGTTTGGAAAGGTAGCTGAAGATTTCGCAGGGTACGACCCCATGCTTTCGCAGAAATACGACGAACTTAACCAGGAAATTTACACCATTAATATACTGCCAGAGCCCATCTTGCAGATCACTGATGTGGCAGCATACAATAAGCGGGAAGGACTTTCACTGAGTGATGATGAGGTGGAATACCTGGAAGGGCTGGCAGAAAGATTGGGCAGACCACTTACAGATTCAGAAGTATTTGGTTTCTCGCAGGTTAATTCAGAACATTGCCGCCATAAGATCTTCAATGGCAAATTTGTGATCGATGGAGAAGAAAAGCCAACTTCACTCTTTAAACTGATTCGCATGACCTCTGACGCACACCCCAACGATATTGTTTCTGCCTATAAAGACAATGTTGCGTTCATAAAAGGACCGGTAGTTCAGCAGTTTGCACCTAAGCGTGCGGACATACCTGATTATTATACGCTGAGTGATTTTGAATCTGTGATCTCGCTAAAAGCGGAAACCCATAACTTCCCTACTACGGTAGAGCCATTTAATGGTGCTGCTACAGGTTCTGGTGGAGAAATCAGGGACAGGCTGGCAGGCGGACAGGGTTCGCTACCCCTGGCAGGTACTGCCGTATATATGACAGCCTTATCCCGCCTGGAAGAGGGCCGTGCATGGGAAAACGGCGTAGCCGAAAGACAATGGTTGTATCAAACACCCATGGATATCCTTATCAAGGCCTCTAACGGCGCTACTGATTTCGGAAATAAGTTTGGTCAGCCACTCATCACAGGATCAGTACTGACCTTTGAACACGAAGAGAATTCAAGAATACTTGGCTTTGACAAGGTGATCATGCTGGCAGGTGGCATTGGTTATGGTAAAGCAAGCCAGGCCCAAAAACTTAAACCGGCTGAGGGCGACAAGATCGTGATACTGGGTGGTGAAAACTACCGCATCGGTATGGGTGGCGCAGCAGTATCATCGGCTGATACCGGCCAACTGGGCACAGGCATTGAACTAAATGCTGTTCAAAGATCCAATCCCGAAATGCAAAAACGTGCGGCAAATGCAGTGCGCGGGATGGTGGAATCTGATCACAACCCGATTATCTCGATACATGATCATGGTGCAGGCGGTCACCTCAACTGTCTTTCTGAACTGGTTGAAGAAACAGGTGGAAAAATCGACCTGGATAAGCTTCCTGTAGGTGACCCTACCCTGTCTTCCAAAGAAATTATTGGCAACGAATCGCAGGAACGCATGGGTCTTGTGATTGGCCAGAAAGACATAGATACCCTGCAGAAGATTGCAGACCGGGAGCGCTCTCCAATGTACACCGTAGGTACGGTAACAGGAGATCACCGCTTTACGTTTGAATCTGCTACTACAGGCGTAAAGCCAATGGACCTCGAGCTGAAAGACATGTTTGGCAGTTCTCCAAAGGTAGTTATGGACGATAAAACCATCGACAGAAAGTACCAGCCTGTTGTTTATGATATTGCACAACTCAGTACTTATCTGGAGCAAGTATTGCAGCTTGAAGCTGTGGCTTGTAAGGATTGGCTTACGAATAAAGTAGACCGCTGTGTAGGCGGGCGCGTGGCCAAGCAGCAATGTGCCGGGCCATTACAATTGCCACTAAACAACTGCGGGGTAATGGCACTTGATTTTCAGGGAAAAGAAGGTATAGCAACTTCCGTAGGGCATGCACCACTTTCTGCCCTGATCGATCCGGCCGCCGGAAGCCGCATAGCTATTGCTGAATCCCTTTCCAACATTGTATGGGCACCTTTAAAAGACGGACTGAAAAGCGTATCGCTATCGGCCAACTGGATGTGGGCCTGTAAAAACGAAGGTGAAGATGCAAGGCTTTATGAAGCAGTGAAAGCCTGTTCAGATTTTGCGATCTCTTTAGGCATCAACATCCCGACAGGAAAAGATTCCCTGTCAATGAAGCAGAAATACAAAGACGGTGATGTAATTGCCCCGGGTACAGTAATCATTTCAGCAGGTGGTAACTGCAACGACATTACCAAGGCAGTGGAACCTGTATTGCAAAAGAACGGGGGCTCCATTTATTACATCAACCTTTCCAATGACAGCTACAAACTGGGAGGTTCATCCTTTGCCCAGATATTAAATAAAATAGGGAATGAAACACCGGATGTAAAAGATGCGGCTCAGTTCAGCAATGTATTCAATACCATCCAGCAGTTAATTTCTGATGAAAAAATACAGGCCGGACACGATATAGGCAGCGGTGGTTTGATCACTACCCTTTTAGAAATGTGCTTTGCCGACCGTGATCTGGGTGCAACGTTTGACTTATCTTCGCTAGCTGAAGAGGACAATATTAAACTGCTTTTCGCAGAAAATATAGGTATCGTTTTCCAGGCGGATGAAGCTGTTGAAGTTACGCTTAAAACAAATGGCATTACTTACCATAAAATTGGTGAAGTAAGCAATACAGCGACGCTAACTATTAAAAATGGTTCATCAGAAAGTCTGAACTTTGACATCGATCACCTGCGGGATGTGTGGTTCAAAACATCCTACCTGCTTGACAAAAAACAAAGCGGACCGGTAAAAGCCAAAGAACGCTTTGACAACTACAAAAACCATTTACTGAAATACAGCTTCCCTGCTGGTTTTGATGGCAGAAAACCTGCAATAGACATTAGCAAACCACGTCCTAAAGCAGCCATCATCCGCGAAAAAGGAAGCAACTCTGAGCGCGAGCTTGCTAATGCGATGTACCTGGCAGGATTTGACGTAAAAGATGTGCACATGACCGACCTGATCACCGGCCGCGAAACATTGGAAGACATCCAGTTCATCGGCGCTGTAGGCGGATTCTCCAACTCAGACGTACTAGGCTCGGCCAAGGGATGGGCGGGTGCCTTTATGTATAATGAAAAAGCACGTGTAGCACTGGAAAACTTCTTCAGCCGTCCAGACACCCTTTCTGTAGGTGTTTGTAATGGCTGTCAACTCTTCATTGAGCTCGGCATGATCAATAAAGACCATGCTGAAAAACCTAAAATGCTCCATAACAAAAGTGGTAAGCACGAAAGCATCTTTACTTCGCTCACCATTGCAGAAAACAATTCAGTAATGCTGTCCACCCTCGCAGGAAGTACGCTGGGTGTCTGGGTATCGCATGGCGAAGGCCGTTTCCAACTGCCATATGAAGAATCAAAGTACCGCATCGTAGCGAAATATGCCTATGAGACCTACCCTGCCTCACCGAACGATTCTGACTATAACACAGCAATGATGTGTGACGAAAGTGGCCGCCACCTGGTTATGATGCCGCATATTGAGCGTTCATTGTTCCAGTGGCATTGGGCAAACTATCCGCAAGGACGTAAAGATGAAGTTTCCCCATGGATGGAGGCTTTTGTCAACGCACGGAAGTGGGTAGAAGCTCAGGTTTAACTTTTGGCTTTTTAGTGTAGATCAGGATCACTCCGTTCCTGCCTCTTTCGCCGTAAGCGGCTATGGCCTGCCCGTCTTTAAGGACATGAATGGATTCTATATTGTTCTGGTCTACATCTTCCATTACTGGCGGTATTTCTACTCCATCCAGAAGATATAGTGGCTTTTCCTTACCCTGTTCCTTTTGCACACGTACGCTTGATTTCACTAACTGCTGCTGCACGGTAAATTCAGGCTTGGCAAAAGCCCATAAAAATACCGCCAGGGCAGGCAGCACTGCTAAAACGGCTATTTTCTTAACCGGTCCGGAAGCAGGCTTTGCCAGCATTTTTATCCTGCTCAACTGGTACTGATAAAATGAACTCGAAAACGAAAATACACGCGTACCAACACAATGGTTTACCAATACCGCGCGATATATTGCGGGGGAGTTTCCTTGTTGCAGTACCGCCTCATCTGCAAGAAACTCATGGTTCTGCCTGATGGCCTGTAAGTAGAGCCAGGCAACCGGATTGAACCATTGCAGTGCACACACCACCTGCGCAAGCAACAGGTCTGCCCAGTGCTGCTGCTTTACATGCGCCCGCTCATGTTCCATCACCAGTTTTCTTTCAGTGGCCGACAGCTCGTCGGAACCGTCTAGAATAATGTAATTAAAAAAGGAGAAAGACGATTTAAAATCATCAGCTTGCACCAATCTATACCCATCCCCGCTGCTGTAGCCCGTTCTGCTGATAACCTTTTTGATCTTTAACAGACCAACGAAATGGCGCAGTAGTAAAATACACACACCCAGTCCGTATGCACCCATCAGGCCATAGATCCAAGCATTGCTACTTTCTTTAGCGTTTTCCAAACCTCCGCCTGTATTGTTTGCCGGTACATTCGTCACAGGTATAATTACCTCATAGGTATAAGTATACAAAGGCAAAATAAGCGAGCAGAACAGTCCTGTCAGCATAAAAAACCTGTTGAACCGATAAAAGGTCTCGTTTCTAAAGAAAAACCAGTAAACACCAAAAAACAATGTGCTGCAAAGTGCCGATTTCAGCAGATATAACCCAAATTCTTCCATCGTTATTTCTTTTTATCCTTATTCAATTCTTCTTTGGTATCCCTGATCAGCAGATCAAGCTCTTCAATGGTATAGTTGTTTTCCCTGGCAAAAAAAGAGGCCATGGCAGCAAAAGAGTTGTTGAAATAATTCTTTAGTAAACCCGACAACTGAGATTTAGAGTAACCCTCCTTGCTGATCAGCGGACGGTATACATTAATCCTACCCTGGCTGCTGTGTGCGGCAAAACCCTTATTTTCCAGGATAGTCAATACCGTTGCCACTGTAGTTCTTGCAGGTACCGGTTGCGGAAGCTTATCACGGATGTCCTGGACCGTACCTTCTCCCAGATCCCATAATACCTGCATGATCTGCTCTTCAGCCTTCGTCAGCTGTGCTGTAACCATTTTATCCATAGCGTATTAAATATATGACTAATTTTATAGACCTGCAAAATAACTATTTAATTTTAAACCTTACCTTCATCAATACCTGCGTGGGCCTTAGGTCGTAACTGGAATAATATGACCCTATACCGTTATAAGCAGCAGCTATGTAGCGCCTGGTATTGAAGATATTGTTATACTCCAGTTTAAACTCCAGCTTTTTGAGGTTGTATCTAACACCCGCGTCCGCAAAGTTCATCCTCCTGCCATCACCTGTTACCGCACTATTAAAGCTATACTCATATTTCAGGTTGATGACCAGCCCATTTACAGGAAAAAGATTGAAACCCGCCGATTGAGCGGCCGAACTGATGGGAATAAAACTCCTTGCATCATTTTTTATGATATTTTCACTTCTTCCATAGCGCAGCCCGTAATCAAAATCTGCCCATTCACCTAATTTTCCGTTGATACTTGCACCTGCAGAATACGACTCGTTAAGAAATGCTACGATCTCTGTCTGATTGAGCTGTGTATTCTCAGAATTATTGTAACCAGCATTCAGGCTGATCTTCTGAAAAATACCTTCCAGTCCCTTGTCTGCACTGAATGAAAAATTATACCCATTGGCTGTATTGGGAATATCCAGCGTCCGTCTTACCGCCAGGAAGCCCTGAAATTCATTGCCATAAAGCAGGTTCATCTTTGAGCGGTAATAGCTTCCGGACCACGAAGCAAAAAGCATTTTTATAGGGTGGCCATACTTGATGCTCATGTTGTAAGATTGCGTACTCCGTTCAGGCAACTGTCCAATATTTTGAACCAGGTAGCGGTAGGACTGCATGATGTAGCCTGTATATCCATTCTCTGCGCCGTCAATACTTTGCGCATAACCTGCTTGTCCGTACAGCTCCCAAAGCAAATTGAGCTTATACCTGGCAGACAGCGAAGGCGTAAAAAAAATACGTGCCTGATGCTTGTGGTTGCCCGCAACCTGGTCATTGCTGTACTGACTGATATTACTAAGCGGCAGTTTAAGTGTCAGGTTTGATTTCTTATCCGCATAACTGTATTCAGGTGTTAAATAAATATCGTATCTGTCCCAGTTCAGATTATTGCTCAGGGAATCTGCCGTGTTACCTGTAGTCCCATCCTGGGTCAGGCTCTGCAGTTCAGAATTTAACCTAAGCAGACTGGCATTTGCTCCTGCCACGTAATTTTGCCTGAACCTTCCGTGCTGCATCCCAAAACCAATATTGGTGTTCGATACAAACAGGTTCTGTCTCAGTGATTGCCTCGTCCCGCTGAGGGTACCCGGATCGCTGAACAGTGCGGGATACAACACTGGCCGCACTTCAAGGCCATCATCGAGCCTGCCATAACCATTATACGAATTGATCCGGATGGTGCTTTTCTTATAATTCCTGATGACACTCAGGTTATTGCTGACTTTGAAATAAGGTGCGCTCCTATCCTGTTCAATAAACTGAGCATTTTCTACACTACCATATTCATTCCGATGGAGGTCGCCGCTGAACCTGACCGAATTATCAAAATAGAGGTATTCCTTATTGGCATTGAGCTTTACCGTCGCATCCATATAGTGAAAGCCTTCTATAGCCTTCATCCGCTCTTCTATCACCAGCGTACTGTCCCCCGGCAGGTAATTTTCTAAGCGGGAATAGCTATCCTTTATCTGCCTGTCGTTGAGGTAACTGATATTAGCAGTAAGCTTATAATCCTTACCAATTGTACGCAGGTTATTCAATGAAACAGCGTTGTCCCGGTTTAGCAGGTAGCGTTTCCTGCCTACTCCGGGGCCTGAGGGCGACTGGATACCCAAGGAAACCGGGAAGCCGAGGCTATTGTCGCCACCATAAAAATTCTGCAGATCAGTAGCCGAATCATCACCTGTATTATTTCCCTTGTAGGTAGCCATGAACTGCTTTCCCTTGCCAAAGTACATGCCAAATAGCTCATTGTTCCACAGTACTGGCGCCAGGCCTGCGCCCAACTGGGTATTGGCTACGAGGACATTCTTTGCGCCTTCTTTAAGTTTGAGATTGATAGCACCCTGATCGCTGAACTCTTTGTTCTTCAAAGCCTTTACCGGCTGATGGTTTTCCAGTACCTGTACCGTCTCCACATCCTGCGCTTCCACATTGTTGGTGGCAATGTTGTAGCGTCCCTCCAGCATGTCCTGGCCTTCAATATAGAATTTACTGATCGGTTTATCATGGTAACTAATGGCACCATCCTCGGCCACCTTAATTCCTGGCATCTTTTTCAGCACCTCGCCTATTGTCCTATCATTTTTTCCTGTAAACTGGCCGACATCATAGTTGAGCGTATCATCCAGTCTGCGGATCTTTGGCGGCTTTACTTTTAATTCTTTCAGCACGATGCTTTCATAGGCCACATTAAAATTTAGCAAGCTGCTTTTATTGGGATGGGTAATCGTTTGTTTTTTTACGCTCATACCCGAAACTGTGATCACAACACTGTCTGATGACGTCTTAAAGCTCAGCTGATAAGCACCTTTGTCATCTGTAAGGGCATAGGTCAGCAGCAATCCAGTGTCTTTAGTATTAACCGTAACGTTTATTCCTGCCGCAAGCTTGTTATCCGCACTGTTTTTTACGCTTCCGCTGATCCTGGTCTGCCCATAAGTAAGGGAGCAGGAACAAACAAGAAAAACCATTGAGAGCGCTGAGAGCGTTGAGAGCGTCGAGAGCGTTGATCTAAACTTCATTCCAATTCCATTGAAACAGGTTCGTATTTACCGGATATTTCGGCAATGCTCATATCACCATTCATAAGATTGATCTGCATACCCATTCCACGCTTCATCACCTGCTTATCAAACTCGGCCCTGGTACATTTTAAATAGTCTGATTTGCTTATGAACAAGGGAAATGGCGTTTTAGGCTGTGTTAATCCGATCAGGCTAAAGGAAAACAGCTGATCGGCATCTTCCACTTTCAGGATCAGCCCGGGCAGACCGGAGAACTTCCAGGGCCCATCACTTACAGGGATCTCTGTAGTAAACCATGCAGCATAATTTCGGCCCCTAAATTTCAATATAGCCTTCTGACAGGGATAACCAGCGATCGTATCCGTAACTTCTACCAGCTCCCAGTTGAGCTTACCAACTTTATCTTCATATTGCAATTTCGTGGTCCCAGTTGCCCCAACATAGTCAAACACCGTAATGACACCGGCATGCTTATCTTTTACGATCTGATAGCTCTCCCCTTCCATCGTATTGGACATGACGGTGCCAGGCATTTTAGAAAAATCCTTTGCCTCAGCACCTTTATAAATGTTTATGGATTTAATATTTTGCTGATTGGCACTTCCAAATAGCTGGTGAATTGCAGAATCCCGGCTCAACCGGGCAGGATCATAAAACCTCGAAATCTTAGCACCTACATCCAGCAACATAGTGTCGGTACGATAAGGCTTTTCAGCCGTTGTGTTCCTTTTCGACAGTACATAATAGCATCGCAGATTTACGACATCCCGGATCTCCTTGTCAGATTTCTGTGCGAAAGCGCAAATGCTGAAACAGCAAAAGACAGCAGCAATTGAAATTATTTTCATAGTATGAGTAATTGATTAGCAGCACAATATAAGTCTATGTTTTTAGACAAACAAGAAAAATGACACATTTGTCTAAAAATATAGACGCACCATCAGGAATCCAACTATAAGCCACTCTGATCGGGCACTATACTACCTGATCAGCATTAAACTGCCATTTATTAAATATTTCTGATGCTTAGTCTTTATTGTATAATAATAAAGCCCTGCCGGGGCATCGCCATTCTGATATTTGCCATTCCATATCGGATTCTTGCCGGTACATTCAAAAACAAGCAATCCCTCTTTACTAAATACCTGTATTGCTGCATCAGGATCGTTTTCAAATCCGATAAATGTCCAGTAGTCATTTATGCCATCTCCATTGGGACTGAAAGCCTTGGTAGTCATGATTTGCTTTTTACTACAGGCAAGTGCGGAGAGCATAAAAAATACTGCAACAAGTTTATTCTTCATTTTGACTTTTATGTTTGGCAAAACTATGTAAGTATTGAAGTTTTAACAACGAAATACCAACCAAATATTTGACAAAATTTGAATGGTTTTGATAAATTAGCTTGCTAATTATGAAATTATGAAAGCAGTTGTGATTAATGAATTTGGGAGTCCTGACACCCTTACGCTGGCCCAAACAGATCAACCTTCCTTTAGTGATGATCAGGTGCTCATAAGAGTTAGTGCAGCAGGTATCAATCCGGTCGATGCCAAGATCAGGTCGGGCAAACACATATCCAGCGACACACTTAAACTGCCTGCCATATTAGGTAAAGACATGAGCGGTATAGTGGAAGCAGTGGGTAAAAACGTAACAGATTTTAAAGCCGGAGACGAAGTATTTGGCTGTATCAACAACAGCTATGCCGAATATACAGTATGCAGTCCATACCTAATTGTTAAAAAACCTGAAAATATTTCATTTGAAGAAGCCGCAGCAGTCTCACTGGCAGGTTTAACTGCATATCAGGCCATCCATGACCACTTGAAGCTTCTTTCAGGGCAAAGTATCCTGATACAATCAGCAGCAGGTGGAGTTGGCCATTTGGCCGTCCAGTTCGCCAAACTGAGCGGTGCTTTTGTATACGGCACTGCATCTGGCAAGAATGCAGCATTTTTGAGGGAAATTGGGGTAGATCAGCCCATCGACTATCGCACAGAAAAGTTTGAGGATATGGTACAGGATTTGGACGCCGTACTGGAAACAATGGGTGGTGAAGCGCTTTATCGCTCTATCGCCTGCGTAAAGCCCGGCGGCACAGTAGTATGCCTTCCCTCTTCTACCATGAACGATCCAAAAGCCCTGGAACTTGCAGCCAAGAAAAACGTGCAATTGATCTGGTTTATGATGCAGCCAAAAAAGGAAACTTTACAGCTAATTGCAGACCTTATGGGCGAAAAGAAGCTGAAAGTATCCGTTGATCAGATTTTACCTATTGAAAAAATTGCTCAGGCCCATAAAGCAATAGAAGCTCTTGGAGTGAGGGGAAAGATGGTAGTAAGGCTCTAGTACTTATTATTTTACTCAGCCTCGCATACAAGCAGGTTAGACTGTCCCAATCTCTGGCATCCCCTACTTGCCGGTACAGCTACATCCCCTACCGGCAAGTATTTAACAGTACCTGCTTTTTGTGGTACATATATCACTACTTCAGTACGGCTGTAAGAATGTGGTAGATATTTAACATAGTAGCCGTCAGGATGCAAACCCCATACTCCACCAGGGAAATTCGGATCTGCCGGAGCAATCCCGCCAAGCATTGCCAGGCTTTCAATTTGGTCAAAAGAAGCATTGGCTTGATACATCAGTCCGCGGATCTTATTTTCAATTTCAATAATGGTCTTTGCAGGTTCAGGCAGGTTGGCGGTCAATTTAGACATAGCCTCGCCCGACAGATAATCGATCATGGTACTGCCCAGAGAAGAAAGATCGTTCTTGTTGAGCAGCTTAGCCGCAGTCAACTGTAAATCCGGCGATAACTTGCTGAAATTTGTCTTGGCCACAATAGCCCATAGGAGCAGTTGTACTTTACGTTGTTCGATTTCCGGATGTTGCTCCCAGTTTGCGATCAGCATATTGGCTATTTTTTCTTTCGGCCCTACTAACGGGGCGTACAAGTATCCGTTTCCTTTGTCAGGGCCGGATGTTCCAGCTTGCAAGCAGAAACTTTTGAATGTTCCTGTATAAAACCCCGGCTTCAGGGTAAATCCCTCTTCTGCTGAATATTGTGATTTGATGGAGCAAAGCTGCTTTTTTACAGAATCTGCACCAAAACTCGGGGGCATGATGTCGGCTTTATTACAATCGTCAAAATTGGTCGTAATCGGATTGTTTTGCAATAATTTCAGCTGCTTGTTATTGATTAACGATGCAGCACCAGTATTGAGTGCATCTTTAAGTTTTCCAAACTGCGCAGAAGTTTTGGTGGTAGTAAAAAGGCATAGTAATGCCAAAGCGGGGATGATTTTTTTCATGGTAGAACCAAAGTTAAAGGTTTTTACTGGGATTTCAGTTTTGATTTCAGCCATTAAATAATTTATTCCTTTTGATCGGTTTACCCCGTCTAATCAATATCGCATGATACAGACTCGGCACATCATTCTCCCATTTTTCGATGATGATGAGTATTGCAATGATCTCTATTCTGGTAATTATTCCCACATAGAAACAAGTAGCAAACAGCCAACTTGAATCACAGGTATTGATAATCTGTACCAATGTAGCAAGGATGGTCAGCGTCCATACTTTTGAAAGAATGGCATGGGTAGCCACTTCCTTTTTAAATTTCAGGTAACTAACGATGTAAGTCAAAGCCTCCGCACCGAGCAATACCCCCAGTAAAAGGGTATTTTCTTTGAAGAATTCTTTACAAATCAAATATGAACCGACTAGGGCGCTTAACCAGAAAATCTGATCTATGAATGAATCCAATCGGCGGAGCTTAACGGTTGAGACGCCGAGCTTCCTGGCTATAATCCCATCAAAAACATCTGTTATCAGACCGGTTACTAGCAAAGTACTGATAATAACCCGGTAATACTGGGGTTGTGTTAAACTGAGCAGCAGAATGATTGCGCTGAACAATAAGCGGCTATATATTAACAGGATCGGAATATGGATGTAATACTTTCTCACAAAGATGATTACAGAAAAACAAATTAACTTATTTATTTAACTATTGTTATTGCTCTAATGCCGTTGTTATCCCAAACCAATTTGCCGTTCAACCATACTTTTTTAACAAGATCCTGATTATTCGTTTTATGATATTCACACCTGATCGTATCAGTTCCCAGGTCGCCAAATTCCACCAAGGTTTCCGTAAACTTATCCTTATTTAGGGTAGGAAATAAAGTTAATTTCTCCTGGCCATCAGAATGTTTATGTATAAGAACTCCTTTGGAAGCATTCAAATGACGCTCAAAATAAAGCATCTTAACACCGTCCTTCATATAGTAGACATTTATATCGGCCAGCGTAAGGCCATTCGGAGGAGCCAAGAGGTTTTCTGAAGATTTACTGACTAAACTTATTGTAATGTTGGCATCAATGTTCGTGCAGCAATTTTTCTTGCAGGACAAGCCAATTGATGCTACAAGTAACAAGATATATAATGGGAGCGCTTTCATTAACATACTAAAATACTATTTTTACCACAATATAGATATAAATCATCAAAAAGCTATTGGTTCAACTTCTTTCCCGCATCAATGACTGCCTGGTTAACTTCTCTTACCCGCTCTACGTCCATTTTCTCGACAGCACGATCGTAGGTTAGCAGCCCGTTCACTTCATGTTCCACATCAGTGGTTTGCGTATAGACCGCCACGCTCAGCCCCTTATACTTCATCAACTGCTCTACCTGGTCCATCAGGAGCACATATTTATCAGTCAGGGCGCTTTTAGTCGGTTCATAGCCATAGGCATTATTTTCTACCGGCCACATATGTCCCCTTACAAACAGGCCCACCCCTCCAAATTCACCTAAAGATGCTGCACGCTTATCATCGGGTTGTGAAGCATCATTGGGGCCAATATAAATATGTGTATCTACAAAATCTCCATTGCCGGGATCTCCGGCTGCTTTCTGGTAACCTGGATTGTTATTAAAGCCGGAGTTGCCGTTAACCAGCCTTGAAGGGTCATACTGCTTTACCCAGTCGGTAATTTCTTTGACATCAAATGCACCCCAGTTTTCATTGAACGGAACCCAGGCGATGATGGAAGGAGAATTGTACTGATCGTCCATCATGGCTTTGAGTTCCTTGCGAAAGGTTGTCCTGTTTTTAGCCGTGTCTTCATGTTGGTACCAAATGGCCGGCATGTCCTGCCAAACCATTACACCGAGCTTGTCTGCCCAGTAATAGAAACGCTTAGGCTCGGTTTTCATGTGTTTCCTGATGAGGTTAAATCCCGCCTTTTTGGTGAATTCTACATCATATTTTAAGGCTTCTTCAGTTGGTGCGGTCAAAATGCCGTCAGGCCAGTAGCCCTGATCAAGCAGGCCCACCTGCATCACGAATTTACCGTTTAGCAGCGGTCTAACTACGCCGTCAACTTTACCCAATTTGATGTCGCGCATGCCAAAATAGCTGTTTACTTCGTCGGTAACATTGCCGCTTTTATCCTTCAGCGTAAGTTTCAGATCGTACAGAAAAGGATCCTCAGGGCTCCAGAGTTTAGGGTTCTTGATAGGAATATAAAAAGCCGTTCCGGATGCGCCTGTCGCTTCAGCAACGACTTTTTTTCCATCAAGCGCAGCGGCTGATACGTGAGAGGCACCTGCGTTTACCATCAGTTTAAGTCGGCTGTTTGCCAGATCGGGAGTTACCCGGATATTTTTGATGTAATTTTTGCTGACTGGTTCCATCCATACCGTCTGCCAGATTCCCGATGTGAAGGTATAATCTCCGCGGGGACCGTTTTTACCTGAAGGCGTCCGTCCATCATTCGGATCATGTGCCGCAACAATAAGAGTATTACTACCCTGTTTTAAAAACGGAGTGATGTCCAGGCTGAAGGCATCATAACCACCAGCATGACTTCCTGCTTTTTCTCCGTTCACAAATATGGTGGCGTCATGGTCGACTGCATCAAAATGAAGCAGTACCTGCTTGTTCTTCCAGGTCGATGGGATCTCAAAACTCCTTTTGTACCACATATTGATTTCCTGTTTTCGCTCGATGCCTGAGAGTACGGCCTCAGGACAATAAGGCACAAGGATTTGTTCCGTCTTTTCGCCAAAACTGATTGGCTTTGAAGGGTTCAATGCGTTTGCCACTGCTTTACCTCCAATATAATCCCATTTTCCGTTCAGGTTCATCCAATCTTTGCGCTCCAGTTGCGGGCGCGGATATTCCGGAAAAGGAATGGGGGCTTCTATTGCAGCTTTTGTCCATCTGGTAGGTAATTTGGGAATCTGGGCCTTTGATATTTGTGCAGAAAAACTGCAAAACAATAGCATAGCATAAGCAGTCAGTTTAGTGGCGATCTTCATTGTCTGTTTGAGAAAAAGAATAAGTAACGTTAGTTTTCTGCTAATATAAACAAGTTAACTTTAATTCACTAATTTTGACACCATGAAGTTCAAGCGATTGCCATCCATCAAGCTGCCCAGGTACTTTACCATTTTACTTTTGGTACTAAGCTTCTTCACAATTGGCAGTAGCACGGTG
Organism: Pedobacter psychroterrae; assembly: GCF_004331695.1. Taxonomy (GTDB): domain Bacteria; phylum Bacteroidota; class Bacteroidia; order Sphingobacteriales; family Sphingobacteriaceae; genus Pedobacter; species Pedobacter psychroterrae. The sequence continues at coordinate 231,136 of NZ_SJSL01000007.1, forward strand.
TTGTCCACCACACTTCCCTATAGAGCACCTACTGAATGGGTCGCAGGACAACATGTTCAGCAAGATGCCGCAGTGGTTACTGCAGAAAAAACCAGGTATCCCATTCCAGGAAGTGATGAAGTCTATCATTCGAAATTCAATGAATTTAAGTCCGTACTAATTTTTCTTCAACTATCACCACAATTGCATGCAGCGCATTTAGAATAGCTACCGGTTCCTGAAACGGTCTATTTTCAAATCTCAAATTTTCATGAATGAAAAGTTTAAAAAAAACGCTGCGTTTTTTGTGTGTTGTCTTGCTATGTATTTTAGGATCGCTGGGTATTGGCCTTGCTGGAGGAGTTGTTGTGCCCGTTATCCGTCGGCGCGAGGACAAAGCAGTCCAGCAAATTGAACTCGTAGAAGCAGAATCGGGTGTGAAGAGGTAAACAGGAATATATTATTCTGTTTTACAACCTGATCACCTCTAGCGTTTCATCCTTAGATATCTCTTTACTTACACAAGCGAGTATAAGGTTAGGATATCCAGCCATAAATTTCTTGTATTTTGTTGGTTTAAACTGCACATCATTGTATTTTACTTCGTATTTATCCATTCTATTTTCGAGTTTAGAGAAATTATCTTTTATCCACAAAAATTGATAATTTTAAAATACTAACCCAGTATTATCCGATAATATTAAAACATAATCTAAATATTATCGGATAATATTGAAATATTTTCTGTTTAAATGACTTTTACAGCCTAAGTCCAGGAGCCTAGGATAGCCGTTCCTCAAGCAGAAGCCACCCTACGGTATTATTCCAACCAGGCTTTCCCTTATCTGATTCTTATCTGCCTCCTATCTGCATACCTTCCGCTTACGGATGAGCGACCAATGGTTAACGGGCCAGCTTCGGCTGCCAGTCGGGTTTTTCCGAACCTGGCCCGAACCTGAGCCGAAGCTGGCCCGAAGCTGGCCCGAAGCTGAAAGGGTGTCAGATCAAACGCAAATCAAAACGCAAAAAACTGTCTTATACTGAATTGTCCTTACAAAAATCGGATAGTTAAACGGTTAAATCCTTACAATTATAAAAAGATATACTGATATATCCTTACATCAAATTTTCATCATACAGATATGCCCTTACACTGTTTTTTTGGTATTGGCTAAATTCCTGGTTGTGTCTTTTGTCGGGTGTCATCATTTCACAGCTCATGTGGGGTCTTACGTTGTTATATTTTTCTATTGCCTTGCAGACCGGTCCCACCGCCTTGGAATAAGATTGGAATGTCTGATACAGGCCAAATTCTGTTTTTAAGATGC
>NZ_SJSL01000008.1 GCF_004331695.1 Pedobacter psychroterrae
TATCGGTGGTGTCCACCTCTTCCCATTCCGAACAGAGAAGTTAAGCCCACCAGAGCCGATGGTACTGCGGTAACACGTGGGAGAGTAGGTCGGTGCCAAATCTTAAAGAAAGCCTGTAGTAGAAATACTACAGGCTTTTCTTGTATATAAAAATCCCCTCCTAAACCCTAAACCAAACAGGGACAATAGAATAAAGACTTAAAGGTAATTCATTGGCACTGCTAAAGACGCTTCAATGGCAAAGTCCAACCACACCGATCCATTCAGACACAACAAAACAATGCAAAGTCTGTAGAAGATGTTTAAAAAAGGGTGATTTAAACATGGGCGTTTATTTGTTAAAATATGCTAAATTTTTAACCTGAAAATAATAAAACCGTATAATTGTATTTTACGTTTATTTTTTATAAAACACACGGGAATGAAACTTAAATATTTAGTTATTGTCATATTTTGCTTTTTTACCAATATTACGTTTGCACAAAGTAAGAAAGTTAAGCTACCTCCAAATTGGTATAATCTTGACCTTATCGAAGATGGATACTTTGGTATAAGTACCGAAAAAGCTTATAAAGAATTGTTAGTTAATCTTCAGCCAAAGCAAAAAGTGATTGTAGCAGTAATTGATGGAGGAGTTGACATCAATCACGAAGATTTAAAAGATATCTTATGGACAAATACCAAGGAAATCGCTGGAAATGGCATTGATGATGATGGCAATGGATTCATAGATGATGTACATGGTTGGAATTTCATTGGATCTAAGGCAGGTAACCTTGAATTCGATAACCTTGAATTAACAAGGATTAGGAGAAAGTTAATTAAATATATATCTACTACTAATTTAACAGTACTGGATAGTACGCAGAAGGAAGAATATGCATTGTATCAGCGCGTAACGAGAGAATTTGGTGAAAAGTATGATAATGCTCACGCTGCCTTTGGATTTATTTCCACAGTTACGAAAATTTTAGACTCTGTTGCATTAGTGAATAGTAAGTCTATTCCATCAGCAGACGATATTGAGAGGTATAAAGCTGATAGTGATGAGGAGGGATATTATGTTAAATATATAAAAAATGGAATTAAAGAAAACGGAAGCGTTGAGAAATTCTATAAAGAGATGAAGGATGCATACAAGCAATATGATGTAATGCTAAAGTACAACTTAAATATGAAATATGATCTAAGACAAGAATTGGTAGGAGATAATTACAGTGATGCTAAAGAGCGAATATATGGCAACAATGACGTAGTTGGCCCAAATGCAGATCATGGCTCCCATGTTTCTGGAATTATTGCGGCTAATAGAAATAATTCATTAGGAATCAACGGAATTGCCAACAATGTAAGTGTAATGGCAATTCGGGTAGTTCCTGAGGGAGACGAGCGAGATAAAGATGTGGCTAATGGTATTAGATATGCAGTTGACAATGGTGCTAAAATTGTTAATATGAGCTTTGGTAAAGGATTTAAGTGGAATAAGGAAATTGTGGATGACGCAGTTCGGTATGCTGAAGAACATGGAGTATTACTTATTCATGCAGCGGGTAATGACAACGAGAATATAGATGTCAAAGAAAATTATCCAAATAAATATTTTGATACTCCAGAGGCCATAGCCTACGCTAAAGAGAGCCGAAGGAAAAGTGTTGAGGCATTGAAAGATTTACTTAAACCTGGATCAGGGCAAATGCAAGGTCAGATGCAGCGTCCTGAAATGAGAAATCAAAGCAGTGCTTTCAAAAAAGCCCAGATTGATACAGCAAAATTTAATTTACCTCATGCCAATAACTGGATTGAAGTAGGTGCGAGTACGTATGCTAATGACAGTGAATTAAAGGCTTCCTTTTCAAATTATGGTAAATATAGTGTTGACGTGTTTGCACCTGGTTTTATGATAAATTCCACTGTGCCAGGATCGAAGTATGAAGAATTTGATGGAACCAGTATGGCAGCTCCTGTTGTTTCCGGGCTATCAGCACTTTTACTAAGTTATTATCCCGATTTAAAGCCTTACCAAGTGCGGGAAATTATTATGAAATCTGTAACTAAAGTCCAGCAAAAAGTGAAGTACAAGAATGAGAAGAACGAGACTGTAAGATCTTCATTCTCGGATATTTCTATAAGCGGTGGAATTGTAAATGCCTACAATGCACTAAAAATGGCGGCTTCATATTCCGTTAAATAATTACAAATTACTTTGGCAACTATTACTAATGTAAAATATGGAGAGGTTTACTAAAACAAAAAAAGCCCATCAACAGATGGGCTTTTAAGTAGCGGGGAGCAGGATCGAACTGCCGACCTCAGGGTTATGAATCCTGCGCTCTAACCATCTGAGCTACCCCGCCGGAATTCTTATTTTTAAAGAGTTGCAAATATAGAATAAATTACTTTTCTTTAGAAACAAATAATAAAAAATAGTCTAATAATTCAAGATATAAGTGTTTATCGATGTCAGAAAAGAAAAAGTTTACATTGGAATATGAATTGAGATCGTCTCCACGCATTTTGTTTAGTTTTATTAGTGAGCCAAATGGTCTTTCGCAATGGTTCGCAGATGATGTGATTTTTCGTGATCAAGTATATACCTTTACATGGGATGATGAAATCCAGAAGGCAAAACTATTAAGCATTAAGGAAAACAGATCAGTAAAGTTTAAGTGGGTAGATGACGAACCGCATTGTTATTTTGAAATGGAGATTGTCCAGGATGAATTAACCAATGATGTGGCGCTATCAATAACAGATTTTGCTACAGATGAAACCAGAGCAGAAAGAACATTAATTTGGGATAATCAGATAAACTATTTGCACAGTGTAATTGGTGCATAGTTTTTCCATAGCTTTGCCTACATTTGTACATTGAAAAAGATTCATTTACTTTTACTCAAAGCATTCATCCGGCCTTTCTTCGTCACATTTTTTATTGTGATGTTTATTTTGCTTATGCTTTTTCTATTTAAATATGTTGATGATTTAATAGGAAAAGGGTTCGAATGGTATATTATACTTGAACTGATGTATTATGCATCTGCAGCAAATGTATCCATGGCTTTGCCTTTGTCCGTATTGCTGTCTTCTATCATGACTTTTGGTACACTTGGAGAGAACTACGAACTAGTAGCTATAAAGTCAGCAGGGCTGTCTTTACAGAAGGCTATGATGCCGCTTCTGATGCTCATTATTTTTATTTCAATCAGTTCTTTTGTGTTTTCTGATTACATGCTCCCAAAAGCAAACCTTAAATATGGTTCGCTGCTTTGGGACATTACTAATAAGAAGCTGTCATTTTTAATAAAAGAAGGTGTATTCAACAATAGTATTCCCGGATATTCTATAAGGGTGAATAAAAAGGGCGAAGACGGAACGCTCCAGGATGTTATGATCTATGACCATACAAGTACAAGCGGCATAGCAAAAATTATCATTGCCAAAGAAGGTCATATGTCTAGCGATGAGAAGTACCTTCTCTTGAAGCTAAAAAATGGTGTCAGGTATGAAGAATCTTCAGGCAGAAACACTTATACCAACCAAAGGCAGGAACTCACAAGGATGAGGTTTTCAGAGACTGATCAAAAATTTGATATTTCAAGCTTTAAGATGAACAGGACTGATGAGCAAGATTTTAGCGGTAATACGCAAATGCTGAACCTAAAAGGTTTAGTTAAAAAACAGGATTCTCTTTCAAAAGATCTCGATAGCATAAACAAATTTTCTACTGCAAATATCAACAGCTATTACAAGCAGAGTAATTATGTTAAAGGCTATTCTAAAATACAAACGGAACCCAGGAAGTTCAAATCTGATGTGTTAAATTCCTTTCCGAAACACGACAGACTTACGATAGTACAAAGTGCACTGGATCTTGCCACCTCTGTTAAGCAAACTGTATCTGCCAGAATGGTTGATCACGAGGATAGGGTCAAGAACATTATTAAAGTCCAAATGGAATATCAAAGGAAATTTACACTGGCTGTGTCTTGTTTGCTTTTGTTTTTCATCGGGGCTCCGCTAGGTGCGATTATACGAAAGGGCGGATTGGGTTTGCCAGTTGTAATGGCAATTATTTTCTTCCTTTTATACCATATAATTGCCACAGTTTCAGAGAAATCAGCTTCAACAGGCTCACTTCTTCCTTTTTTCGGTATGTGGCTGGCAATAATTGTCCTATCGCCATTAGGTGCATTTTTAACTTACAAAGCAACTGTAGATTCAGCTTTGTTTGATGTCAATTATTTTAAGCAGTTACTCACAAATCTTTTCAAAAAGCAAGACAAGACAAATACCTCACCATAAAATTTGCTTATCTGGCATCCTAATAATATTGATTACTTATTTATGATAATATAATTTAATGATATTGAGCCTTTAGGTTGTAACTTTGTAATTCAACATTAAAGATCAAACTGCTTATTACGCAATTCGATTATTGACATATTCATAAAATGGAAATCAAGCTCAATGAGATAGAAGAAGCCATTGCTGAGATAAAGGCTGGAAAGGCCATTATTGTGGTGGACGATGAAGATAGGGAGAATGAAGGTGATTTTGTCACCGCAGCACGGAATGCGACTCCTGAAATGATAAATTTCATGGCAACGTATGGAAGAGGTTTGATTTGTGCTCCTTTGACAGAACAGAGATGCGATGACTTGGGGTTGGATGCGATGGTTGGAAAAAATACAGCAGTCTATGAAACAAATTTTACAGTTTCTGTTGACCTCCAGGGATATGGCTGTACTACCGGAATATCTGCATCTGACAGATCTAAAACTATTCTTGCATTAATTAACCATGAAATAGATCCGGCCGAGCTGGGCAGGCCCGGACACATCTTTCCGTTGAGAGCTAAGGATGGTGGTGTGCTGAGACGTTCAGGCCATACAGAGGCAGCTGTTGATCTTGCCAGGATGGCTGGAATGGAGCCGGCAGGGGTTTTAGTCGAAATATTGAAGGAAGACGGTGAAATGGCCAGACTTCCGGATTTGATGATCATTGCTGCTCAGCATAAACTAAAGATTATATCCATTAAGGACCTGATTTCTTACAGATTAAGCAAAGAAAGCCTAATTAAGCCAGAGGTGACTGTAAATCTTCCTACTCAATGGGGAGACTTTAAGATGACAGCATATACCCAACTTGATACAGGCGCTACACATCTGGCAATTAGTAAAGGTGAATGGTCGGAAGATGAACCTGTATTAGCAAGGGTTCACAGTTCATGTGTTACTGGCGACATATTTGGATCGTGCAGGTGTGACTGTGGTCCGCAATTGCATAAGGCGATGGAGATGATAGACAAAGAAGGTAAAGGTGTGATCGTTTACATGAATCAGGAGGGAAGAGGGATAGGTCTGGTCAATAAATTAAGATCCTATAATCTTCAGGATGCTGGTTTCGATACCGTTGAAGCCAATATTAAACTGGGATTCAAAGGTGATGAGCGTGATTATGGTGTTGGTGCACAAATATTAAGGGCTCAGGGTGTCACCAAAATGCGGCTGATGTCCAATAACCCCACAAAAAGAGCTGGTTTAATTGGATATGGTCTGCAGATAGTAGAAAATATTCCTATTGAAATTCAAAGTAATGTTCATAATGAGCTATATCTTAGAACTAAAAGAGATAAAATGGGACATCAGATCATGAAGGGGTAAGGAACCCACTATTTTTTCTTATTCTTTTTCTCAGTAATTACGGCTTCCTTATTTTTGGAAACTACAGCAGGTGCTGGTTTTTCTTCTTTAGCTTTATTTTGTTGATTCCGTCGGTATTCGCCTGTGATCTTTTGAAGAAACTCCCTGAAACTATCAAACTGCTGAGTATAGATTAAGCCAAGAGAAGTAACATTGGTATTCGGGTTAATTCCTCCAATGTTAAAGAAGGTGCTTTGCTGTGTAGGGGGTTTATTTGCCAGCTTACCAACCAGGGTGCCATCCTTTTTAATGAGCGTGAGTACCTCTACTTCGCCTCCTACATCATTTTTAGTAAATGAGAGATCGTTGGTGCTTCTTCGGTCAACAATACCGGCATTCAGAATTACCCTGTCGTTGAACAGCCTGAACGAGGCATTTGCTTCATTTAATGACCGGATGTTTATATCAACAAAGTCCAGATTTAATGATGAAAGCACATTGTTAAACTGGTTGAATAAGAGTTCAGTTACCGTACTTGCTACCCCCGATGTCAGCTGCTTTCCGAGTGCTTCCTTACCAGTTCCCGGAGCAAAGCTTCTTCGGATTATTAAACTAAGTGCTTGTAAGTTACGATTGTTGTCATCATTAAAATAAGACTGCAGGTCTTCTTTAATAGCCGGATTAGAAGGAAATAAGATATCCAGCTTAGGGTCTGGTTTTAATAAAGCACCTGTTAATCCCATCTCTACTTCAGTAAGCACCCTATCGTCAGAATTACTAGCCTCCCTGTTAGCTGCAGTATACAGATCGCTTAAGCTTGCTCTTAAAGAATAAATAGCTTTAAGATTAATTTGTGCATTAGTTGGATTGCCTGTCCATCTTATTGTTCCCCCTTGCCTGATATTAAATTTCTTATTGATAATCTCCTGAGCAGTGAAATCAAAGCTTCCGCTTTCAATAATATAATCTCCGGACATTTCAAAATCACCAAGGCTATTTATATTTAATGACAGATTTTTGGAATATCCCCTGCCGCTCAGGTTTCCAAGAGTAGTAAAGATATTAGCTGTACTATTGGCATCTACCACTAGTTTCAAGCTCATGGTAAGGCCATCAAAGTTTGTTTGCTTTTTGATTGAATTAGCCACTGTGTCTTTACTCACAAATGTGATAAAGTCTTTTTTAGAGACTGTTTCTGAACTATTTAGCGGCAGGTTAAAAACAGTTCCTTTTTCTGTACTAGCATCAATATCAATAAACATCTTATTGGTTGGTCCCTTAAACTTAAAAGTGCCCGTACCGTATGCTCTTCCAAAGTAGAGACTGTTGTCTTTTTCGGTAGTATTGAGCGCCATGAAATTTTTAGCTTCAATGGTAATATCTAGCGTTGGGGTGCTTATTTTATTTAGATCTACCGTACCATTTGCAATGGCCTCATTACCTTCAACATCTACTAGCTTAAGGTCATTGATGTCAATAACGCTGTTATTAACCGTAACTTCATCATTCAGAATGTAAGAGGTTTTCAAATAGTTGATTGTCACCTGGCCTTTATCAAACGATACCTCTCCGTTAATTCCTGGTTTTGTAAAAGATCCTTTAACGGTCAAATCTGCCGAAATCCGACCTTTAAGATCCGACACCAATACCTTTACAAAAGGTTCCAGTACCGCAAGTTCACTTTGATCTAATTTAATACCCAGATCAACCTCTTTCTTCTCCAGGTCAAGATTTCCGGATATATTTAGCGTCTCTTTATTGCCAGAAACTATAGTTGTATAGATGTTGGCTGCATTGTTTATTCGGTCATAAGAGGATGTATCTATCAAATTGCCAATAATTGTGTTATTAAAGGTAAGTGAGTCGATCTTAATATTATCCGAAATTCTTGGAGATTTTAAAATGTTATATAGCTTTGTATTACCATTTACCTTCCCTGATAATTTAATCCCGAGTGTTTTTACAAATGGATTCAGTGTCGTGAGGCTAAAATTCTTGAACCCAATCACCAATAAATCTTCTGGGTTGCTTGAAAGCACACCATCTACAGTAAGTAGCTGCTGTCCATTGCTCAGATCAAAATTGTTTATTTCAGTTTTGCCATTGTTAAAGTTGATATTCACTTTTTCCTGGATTTTCCATTCTTCATTGTTCACTTTCAGAATTGACGGCAAGATACTTACACGAACAGAAGTGTCACTGCCAAATTCCATCAGACCATTCAGATCCAGTTGATTTAAGTCATCTGAATTAGCGAGTTTTATGTTTAATGCAAGACTATCATTTCGCAGGATATTAGAAATGTTGACGTTTTTAATGTAGAGACTGTCATTTAAATCTATGCGGTCGGAAGTTATGATTGCCTGTAGTTGATTGGCAGATGTATTCTCATCTACGATCACATTATTTACAATTATGCCTTTGTAAGTTAGTTTCTTAACAAAGCCGTTCAAAGTTGCAATATTGTTTGGTGAATCGAAATTTCCGATGAAAACTGCTTCATCCTCGATTGCCAGTCCAGGCACCAACAACTCCGCTATAGGTTCAAACCTCTTTACCTTGAGGTCGAATTGAAAAATCTGATCATTGAACTTTACACCTGATGTTTTTAAAGATGGGATATATCTTTTAGCCAGTGCTTTATAATAAGATGGAATGGTGTTTAAATCATATTGCCCCTTAATACTTGCGTCTAAAATATCTGAATTTATAGTCAGACTTCTATTCCTTCCAATTCCGCCAGCTACTAGCTTAACAGAATCAATATTATATATTCCTTTAACATTGTCTAGTCTGATCTGCTGTATTGACAAACTTCCCTGAATATTGTTTAGGTTGTTTCCTGAAAAATTTGTGCTGAAAGTAGCGTCTATCATTAATGAATCTTTAAATAGATTCAGTTCCTTTAGTTTTGCCTTTTTGATGGATGCGTTAAAGTTAAACACCGGCAGCTTAGTATTTAAATTGACCCCACCGTCAAAAGCTAATTCAACATTTTTATCATGTATCTGGAGGCTTCCATCAAAATTTTTCTTTTCAAAAATTCCATCTATCTTAACGTTTCTATACCGGTAATTATTGAAATCAATATAATCTATTTTGCCGTTGAGCTGCTCAGACAGACTTTTTATTTCAGTTCCACGACCCTTTATATACAATGATGCGGATATTTTCCCCAGGGTTTTCTCATTGATCAGCGTGCCCAGATTAAAGTCAAAAGTCTTGATATTTCCCGAATAGGAGGGGATTCCCTGGTTATTGATCTTCATATTTACATCCGAAACCAATCTGCCAAGTTTTGTTTTGAACTCGCCATAAGCAATGAAATCATTTTGAAAGCCTGTAAAAGAGCCATTGAAGTTGATATTGCCAAACTTTGAGATCACTACTGGTATTAGCTTAGATTTTTTCCCTGTTATATCACTTAGTATTTCATCCAGATCTGTTTTATTTGTTCCGGCTATTTCAATCTTTAGGTCCATGAATGTCTCTTTGATATTTGGTAGCCCCTTCAAATTAAAATCTCCTTTTATATAAGTAGCTTTTCCTGTTTTTAGAGAAAGCTTTTTAGCTTTTAAATTATTTACCAGGCCTGAGAGCTGTCCGTCAACTTCAAGATCTAGCTTCATGTTATCCAGTTTTGATGTAAAGAAGGCGATGTCCTCAGAAGAAAGAAAGCTGTTTTTAAAATTCGCCTTCATGCGTACCTTATTAATGTAATCATTAAAGTCCTTGTAGCTCGCAAACCGCATCTGAAAATAATCTGATAATTTGCTTTTATTGGTTTCAAGCATCAGGTTCTTTAGCTCTATGCTGTTGGAGTCGACCGTAGTAAAGGCTGTAAGGTTTTTCAGGAAAAACCCACTCTTTTCCCTAAAGGTGAGGTTTTTGATGTCAGCCTGAAGTAGGTGGTCTTTTGTATTTAGCTTTTCAAATATTCCGTTTAGGTTACTTATGTGCAAGTCATCAAAGTTGACACCTTTTATTACAGTGTCCTTCCTTAAATTTTTATATCTGAAATTGAGGTTGTTTAATATTACTCTTCCGAATGAAATATGGGACGGTTTTCTTTTCTTTTTAACGGTTGTTCCAGGGTCAAAATAGTTAATAATGAAGCTGAGATTTGTTGATTTATCCTTGTAGGATTTTAAATTGAAAGTCCCGTTGTTAATTTGAACGGTGTTTATATCGATTATTCGTTGTTTTACAGATAGTTTATTGATATCTACCAAAAACTTTGGGGTACTTAGCAACGTGTCTTTTTGAAGATCAAGAACAAGGAGATCTTCTATTACCAGAGATTTAAATGGCTTGAAGTAAATGCCACTCAGAGAGATAGTTGTATTAAGTTCTCTTGAGAGATATGCAGATGCTTTTTTTGCAATGAAAGTCTGTACGGGTCTGAATTGAAGAGAAAATAGTATTACTGCAACAAGTAATATTACTGATGCAACAATCCAAAGAAGTATTTTTAATAGTTTTTTAATAGTTTTGCAGCTTAATAATAATGTACGTGTCAGTAATACTTGCTATAGAATCCTCTTGCGATGAAACCTCAGTTGCCATATGTAATAACGGCAAAATTACGGCCAATGTTATTGCAAACCAAACAATTCATGAAAATTATGGTGGTGTTATACCTGAACTAGCTTCAAGGGTACATCAGCAAAACATTGTTCCGGTAATTCAACAGGCACTGGTTGATGCTAAAGTTAACAAAAAAGAACTGGATGCTATCGCTTTTACCCGCGGACCGGGCTTACTAGGTTCGTTGCTTGTGGGTGTATCGTTCGCCAAGTCTTTTGCATTAGCATTAGACTTGCCACTCATCTCGGTCAATCATATGCATGCACACATTCTTGCTCATTTCATTGACGATCCTAAACCTGGATTTCCTTTTATTTGTCTTACCGTTTCCGGCGGGCATACACAGATCGTGCTGGTAGAGGACTATTTTGACATGACTATCATTGGCGAAACCCTTGATGATGCGGCAGGAGAGGCATTTGATAAAACAGCAAAGATTCTAAATCTACCTTACCCAGGAGGGCCATTAATAGATAGACACGCAAAAATGGGGAATCCATTGGCTTTCAAATTTGGCGAACCTCAGATTAAGGATTTAAATTATAGTTTTAGCGGATTGAAAACATCAATCCTCTATTTTATTCGCGACCAGGAAAAGGTCAATCCCAACTTCGTTACTGAACAGCTCAATGATATCTGTGCATCGGTGCAGCACAGTATAGTTACTATATTACTCGCTAAGCTAAAGAAAGCAGCAAAACAATACGGGATTAGTGAAGTTGCCATCGCTGGGGGTGTCTCTGCCAATAGCGGCTTAAGAAATGCATTAAATGCCCTGGCAGAAGAATTAAAATGGAATGTGTATATTCCTGCTTTTGAGTATTGTACCGACAATGCTGCGATGATAGCAATCGCAGGTCATTATAAATATATAAATAAGGACTTTGAGCACCAAGACGTTGCGCCCTTATCCAGAATGGAATTTTAAATTATAGATTGATTATGGTTACAATGAGCTTAGTTTTTTTTGGATTGATGCTAATTCCCTTGATAATTTTTCTGGTATGGATTATACGAAAGGATAAGCATAAAAGCTATTTGGGATTAATTATTTTAGCGATAATGATTGTCATAACAGCTTATATAATCGTTAATTTTGATAAAAAATTCATGGAGGCAAGGTCAGATGTCCCTGCCAAATCACATGCACCAAGCTACAGATAGCATAAAAATAAAGCGGTATAAATTAATTAACCGCTTTATTTTATTTATAATTTCTCTTCCAATTTATCACCAGTAACCTCAGCCCTGATCTTGCCTTCAATTTCTTCAGATAGCTCTGGATTATCCATCAGTAATTGTTTTACAGCATCCCTTCCCTGTCCCAGTTTTGTGTCGCCATAAGAAAACCATGATCCGGCTTTTTTAATGATATTAAAATCAACACCCAAATCAATTATTTCACCAGTTTTAGAGATTCCTTCTCCAAACATGATGTCAAATTCTGCTATTCTGAAAGGAGGAGCTACCTTGTTCTTTACAATTTTTACCTTAACCCTGTTTCCCGAAACTTCATCAGAGTCCTTTATTTGAGATGTCCTGCGGATATCTAAACGGACAGATGCATAAAATTTCAATGCATTACCGCCTGTTGTAGTCTCAGGATTACCGAACATCACCCCGATCTTTTCACGCAACTGATTGATAAATATACAGCAACATCCTGTTTTAGAAATTGTTCCTGTTAATTTACGCAATGCCTGAGACATTAAGCGGGCCTGCAATCCCATCCTCGAATCTCCCATCTCACCTTCTATTTCCGCTTTGGGAACTAATGCCGCAACAGAGTCAATCACAATTACGTCAATCGCACCAGATCTTATCAGATTGTCTGCTATTTCCAGGGCCTGCTCACCGTTATCAGGTTGAGATATCAATAAATTATCTACATCTACACCAAGCTTTTTCGCATATCCTTTGTCAAAAGCATGCTCTGCATCGATAAAAGCCGCCAGTCCGCCTTTTTTTTGGGCTTCTGCGATGATATGAGTGGCTAGAGTAGTTTTTCCTGATGATTCCGGGCCGTAGATCTCAATTACTCTTCCTTTAGGCACACCGCCAATCCCTAAGGCAATATCCAAACTTATAGATCCGGTAGATATGGATTCGATAGGTTCTACCGCACTATCTCCCAATTTCATGACCGTTCCCTTGCCGTATGATTTTTCCAGTTTATCCAGCGTTAACTGCAATGCTTTTAATTTGTCTGCGTTTGTGCTCATATTTATGTTTGTCAGTAACTACTCCTTTAAGATGATTTGATATACTAATTATATTAGCAAATATAAATAATATTTATAATCCAACCAATATTTAATCAAATATTTTTTATTTCTGTTGGCATATCACTAAATATTTTAGTTAATTTTTCATTTTTATGAAAGAATCTACAAAAGCTTGTGATCTCACAAATATTGCACTTAGGTGATCTTGCTACGCAAACATATCTGCCGTGCAATATTAGCCAATGATGGGCTACATGTATTGTATCCTGGGGTAAATGTCTAACCAGTTCCTTTTCTACTGCCAATGGAGTTTTACCATCGCTTAGGCCGATCCTGTTTGATACCCTGAATACATGCGTATCCACCGCCATTGCAGGTGCATTATAAATTACTGAAGCGATTACATTGGCCGTCTTTCTGCCCACACCGGGCATTTTTTGTAGCTCATCCACGTCAGCAGGTACCACGTTGTCAAAATCATTCATCAGCATATTGGCCATACCCACCAGATGTTTGGCCTTATTATTAGGGTAGCTTACGCTTCTTATATAATCAAACACAATATCAGGGGTGGCTTCTGCCAATGCTTTTGGGGTAGGAAAACGCTGAAACAGTGCAGGGGTAACCTGATTTATGCGCTTGTCGGTACATTGGGCAGATAGGATCACTGCTACCAGCAACTGAAACGGATTATTATAATGGAGTTCTGTTTCAGCATCAGGCTGCTTTGCAGAAAAATGAGACACAAAACGTTTATACCTTTCTTTTTTAAGCATACGCAAACTTAGATATAAACCCTATGAAATAAAAAAAAGCTGTCAGATTTTGACAGCTTTAATTCTTTGTAAATTACCTGGCCTTTGAATACGCTAAAATCTTGGAAATCGTTTCATCCGAAGGATTTTTTGACAAGCTATCCAGTTGTGATTTAATGGTGTCGTAAAAAACCAAATCACAAGACTCTAAATCTTCAGCAGGCATATTTTCCTGTTTTGATTGTGGATAATTTAATTTGTTAAATGAAGTAGAGGTTTCTATCATAAGCAATAACTGTGAATTAGTTTCCTAATAAACGTCATTGTTATAATTTTATTTTAACCCTAACAACAATTTTTTTGTTTTTTTAAATTCGCTATAAATTCGCCTGTAATTAAGATATCTCCTTGACTTTCATCATCTTCCTCAAGTTGCTCAGCGCATACCTCATTCTACCCAGTGCGGTGTTGATACTTACACCCGTCAGGTCTGCAATTTCTTTAAAACTGAGGTCTGCATAGTGTCGCATGATCAGCACTTCTTTCTGGTCATTAGGCAGTAAATGGATCATGGCCCGCAGATCTACATGCGTCTGCTCTCTCAAAATCCTGTCTTCCGCACTTTCTTCATGAAACTGCAGCATGTTAAATACATCAGTACCATCCGAACTCGTAATCACAGGTCCGCGTTTTTCACGCCTGAAATAATCGATTACCAGGTTATGCGCTATCCGCATTACCCAGGGTAAAAATTTGCCTTCTTCATTGTACCTGCCCGACCTCAGTGTATTGATCACCTTAATAAATGCATCCTGAAAAATATCTTCTGCAAGATATTGATCCTTAACCAATAAATAGATAGAAGTATAAATTTTCGACTTATGTCTGCGGAGAAGTTCTTCCAGAACGGATTCGTTTCCGGTAAGATATAACTTAACCAAATCTTGATCACTGTATTGTTGTAATTTCATAGGAGTATCCTTACTAATTTCCCTTGCCCTTGTTGCTAAAAAAATACTTAGTAGATGTTGTTTCTATATTTTTTCTCCTATTCGTTTTTAAGATGATGGTTTTATTTGTCAGTTAATATTTCAAAAGAAGCATTTTTTTATTACAATACAATATAAAAAATGTTAAAAAAATTTAAAAGTGGATTTAGAGCCTTATTTTTGCAGTTCCCGGGAAAAACCAATGTTGTCTTTTTTGGGTTATATTAGCAGCATTCTATCCAGAAATCAATGAATAAGGAAATCGATAAAGATCCACACAAAAATATTATCATAAAAGGTGCCAGAGTTCATAACCTCAAAAATATTGATGTAGCAATTCCCAAAAATAAACTGGTAGTAATCACCGGGATGTCCGGTTCGGGCAAGTCATCACTAGCATTTGACACACTATATGCAGAGGGACAGCGCAGATATGTAGAGAGCTTGTCTTCCTATGCCAGACAATTTATGGGAAGGATGAATAAGCCTGATGTAGATTATATTAAAGGCATAGCGCCTGCTATAGCGATAGAACAAAAGGTGATCACTTCCAATCCCCGTTCTACAGTAGGCACCTCTACGGAAATTTATGATTACCTCAAATTATTGTTTTCCCGTATAGGCAAGACCTATTCCCCCGTCACAGGCAAAATCGTAAAAAAAGATACGGTCTCCACTGTCGTAGATTTCATTTCTGAATTGGGCAGTGAAAGTGTAGTAACTATTTTTTGTCCGCTTTTCCCGCACAATAACCGTTCTATCAAGGAGGAACTTGCAGTCTTATTGCAAAAAGGATTTTTAAGGATCTCTTATCAGGATAAAATCCAAAAGATAGAAACCATACTGGAAGATGAGACCTTCAAAGACTTCGAGCTTACCGATGAAAACGCCGTACAGGTCCTCATAGACCGTATTGTGGTCAATACAGATGAAGAAACTTTAAGCCGTATAGCAGATTCTGTGCAGACCGCATTTTTCGAGGGAAAAGGTGATTGCTACGTAGATTATGAAGGCAAGCTTACCCATTTCTGTGATCGTTTTGAACTGGATGGTATCCGGTTTGAAGAGCCAACACCAAATTTCTTTAGCTTCAACAATCCATACGGTGCCTGCAAGCGCTGCGAGGGTTACGGCAATGTGATCGGTATAGACGAAGACCTCGTTATCCCGGATAAAAGTAAAAGCGTTTTTGACAATGCCATAGCTCCCTGGCGCGGAGAAAAAATGCGCGAATGGTTAAACAGGCTCATCAAACATGCTGCTAAGTTTAATTTTCCCATCCACAGGCCATTTAGCGAACTGACAGAGCAGGAACAGCAGCTCATATGGACAGGTAACGAATATTTCGAAGGCTTAGATGCCTTTTTCAAAGAACTGGAAGCGCAAACTTATAAGATTCAGTATAGGGTCATGTTGTCCAGATACAGGGGCAAGACTTCATGTCCGGATTGCAAAGGGTCAAGGCTGCGCAAGGATGCATCCTACGTAAGGATAAACGATAAGTCCATCATAGATATTGTGCTCATGCCATTATCTACCATACTCAGCTTCTTCGAAAACTTAAATCTTTCGGCTAATGATGAAAAGATAGCCAAACGTTTACTCGCCGAGATAGCCAACCGCGTGCTTTATCTGAACAACGTAGGCTTGGGTTACCTAACCTTAAACAGGTTGTCCAATACACTCTCCGGAGGTGAATCCCAAAGGATTAATCTGGCTACCTCATTAGGCAGCAGCCTGGTCGGCTCTGTTTACGTACTGGATGAGCCGAGTATAGGCCTGCACCCAAGGGATACCAATAAGCTGATCGAAGTATTGTTGTCACTCCGGAATGTGGGCAATACGGTGCTGGTAGTCGAGCATGAAGAAGAAATGATGAAGGCCGCAGATCACATCATTGATATTGGCCCAGAGGCGGGTACAAATGGGGGTAGCCTTGTTTTTAGCGGTACTTATGAGCAGATCATCAAAGACAAGAAAAGTCTGACAGGCAGGTACCTGTCTGGTCAGGAACAGATCGCTGTGCCGCAAAAGCGCAGGACATGGAAAGACCATATCCTGATCAAAGGCGCCAGAGAGAACAACCTTAAAAACATTGACGTAAAGTTTCCACTGGGTGTATTTACCGTAGTGAGCGGAGTATCCGGTTCTGGCAAAACGAGCCTGATCAAAAAGATCCTGTACCCTGCACTGCAAAAAGCCATAGGCAATTATTCAGGTGAACAAACCGGCGCTTACGATGGCATCTTCGGCAACTATGATCTGGTCAGCCAGGTAGAGATGGTTGATCAAAACCCCATCGGAAGGTCTTCCCGCTCCAATCCAGTCACCTATGTGAAAGCATGGGATGACATAAGGGCCTTATTTTCAGCCTTGCCTGGCTCCAAGGCCGCAGGTTTAAAACCAGCTGCCTTCTCTTTCAATGTCGAAGGCGGCCGCTGCGATGTATGCCAGGGTGAAGGCGAGGTTAAGATCGAAATGCAGTTCATGGCCGATATCTACCTGCCCTGCGAAACTTGTGGTGGCCGAAGATTTAAGCAGCAGGTACTCGATGTTACTTACCAGGACAAGAACGTAGCTGATATCCTCGATCTTACCATAGAAGAAGCAGTAGCTTTTTTCAGCAAAGAACCCAAAATATTAAATAAACTACAGCCCCTGGTAGATGTAGGACTGGGCTATGTGCATTTAGGGCAGTCGTCCAATACGCTTTCAGGTGGCGAGGCACAGCGCATCAAACTAGCCTCTTTCCTCATCAAAGGAAACAATGCCAGCAAAACACTTTTTATATTTGATGAGCCTACTACCGGCCTTCATTTCCATGACATCAAAAAGTTGCTCATCGCATTAAATACCCTAATAGAGCAGGGCAATACTATCCTCGTGATCGAGCACAACATGGACATGATCAAATCTGCCGACTGGATCATCGACATCGGCCCTGAGGGTGGGGATAAAGGGGGGGGTGTGGTATTTGAGGGTACACCTGAGGCGCTCGCTAAAGCAAATACCACTTCCTATACTGCGAAGTACTTAAAAGCACATATGAAATAATTGTATCTTCGCGCATGCTTTTTTTAACTCTGTTTCTTGGCATATTTTTAAATGCCCTGGGTTACATACCCCCGGGAAATATAAACCTAACGGTTGCACAGCTTAGCATCAACAAGGGGATGCGTCAGGCATGGTCATTTATCCTCTCTTTTTCCTGCGTTGAAGTTTTTTTTACTTTTGGAATGATGCGCTTTGCGCGGTGGCTTTCCAGCGATGTAAATCTCGATGCCAATTTTAATCAAGTTAGAATTGGTACATATATAGACGCTTTTATGGTGATGTTGTTCCTAATAATGGGAACCCTTACCTGGATAAATCGAAATAAACTTCCAAAAGCCAAAGATAACAATAGCAGTAAAAAAGGCAGCGTGCTGTATGGTATGTTGTTGGGTATTTTAAATCCTGTACAAATCCCCTTTTGGCTATTTTTTGGTAATTATGTTATTTTACACGAATGGATACAAACAGATTATCTTTCGCTTGTTGTTTTTAGTTTAGGCTCCGGTATGGGTTCGGGGTTGGCCTTGTATGGTTATTCATACTTTGCGCGTTATATTCAGGAAAAATTTGCCTTAAGCAGCCATTTGATCAATAAGTCCATTGCCATCTTTCTTTGGGCGCTGGCATTGTACCTGATCATCAAACAAGTGGTTCTTTATTTAAGATAGTCCATCAAGGGTTTTATCCTTCTTTCTTTAAAAACTCCAGGTTCCAGATCTTTTCTGCCTTACGGCCGATTAGCCAAAACGAAGTAGCCAGTACCACAAAAAATAATGTTTTATGCCAGGTATCCCAAAAGTATTCAAAATAGCGGGTGTATAGATTGATGAACAGAAATGTAATGCCAAATTCCCTTGCCACATCATCCCTGTATTTCAAACCTATGTAGATGCTCAGCACACAAAAAGCCGCAGATATCAGCCCCCAGTAAAACAGGTTGAGCTGCTTTACAGTATACCAGTCTTCCAGCGTACCAAAATTCCCAAACACCGAAAGCAGCCATAAAGAGATAAAAAGATAGACCATCCCGCAGAGGTAATTCGTCTGAAAGAACAGGCCCAGCTGTTTCTTGTTTCTAATAAAAAACGAAAATCCGGTGATCAGCAATCCAAACAGTACAAATCTGAGGGGATAGTTCATGCCAAGGAAATACCAGTTCCAGCGCGACAGATAACCTGTTTCCGTCCCAAACCAAGCACCCAAAGAGATCAGCATAAATGCCCAGATCAGTCTTGATTTAAAAATATAGGCCAATACGGCATAGATCAGTACTGAAGCCAAAATAAGCAATGAGAAATGCGAACTCCCATTGTCAAGCGCCTTACCCAGATAGGCCACTGCATTGGCAGTCAGCATTACTGCTATAAACACCATTGCTTCATTGCTAAATACCAGGTGCGACTGATGTTTTTTCCTCCTGAATCCAATTATATAAAGCGCCACAGCAGCAAATGCAGAAAATATACTGATCATCAAATCCGAAGCATCAAATAGGCTTTCCAGGTATTTCAGGATCTGGTCATCTATCAGTAATGCACCCAATGAGATCACTCCGCAGGCCATCGCTATCCAAAAGGAATATTGGGCCAGTCTGCGCCAGTCAAAACTTTTAGTCTCATAACTGCTGCGCAAGCGGCTTACTTCAGCATCGGTCAGCAGTTGCTCATCCCGCCAGTGGTTTAGCATATCATCCAAAAAATCGCTCTTTTCCTGATCTATCTTCATTGGCTTTTATTGAAGTAGCAATTTAGGGATTTGTACTTGGCTTTAGCAAATTAGGCACCTTTTTGTTGTTGCCCACTATCCATACTACATCGCCGTTCTCAAATACCAGTGTGGAGTCGGGATTAAGGATGCGCTCTCCTTTTCGTTCTATACCCACCACCAGGCCCTGTGTCGTCTCTCTTATTCCCGAATTCCGGATACTTTGACCAAATACCGGCGAACTGCTGTTGATCACTATCTTTTGCAAAGACATATCTTCCTTTGGAAAACTAATCTCCGCATGCTCATTAACGGAGCCTTCAAACATCTCTTTTACAGCGGCCAGCTGATCGTCAGTACCGATCAGCATCACTTTGTCATGCGGGTATAGCCGTTCATCCCTGTTGGGCGTAGGGATCATGATCTTGCCTCTTTCTATCATGGCTATATTTACACCGTATTTCTCTCTTACAGATAGCGCTATCAGTGTCTGGCCTACCAACTTGGATTCGGGCGCTACCGTAAGTTCCGCAAGGTGGGTATCCCATGGAAGTATTTCCGGCTGTTCATTTTGTGCCTCTCTGGCATTCAGGTTCAATAAAAATCTGCTTTCCAGCTTGTTATAAAAACTTTGAAGTTTTCTGGAGAAAATAAACATACCCGACACCATCAGGAACAGTCCAATGGTAAGGGCCACCCAGGTACTGTAAAACTGATAGATCAAAAAGCCAACAAAGAAGATGGCCAGTGCAATACGTAAAAACTCAATGGCAACCAAAGGCCCCCGCGTATATTTTTTATTCAGCCACAGATGCGTATAAGCTTTCCTTTCAATCCTCCTGATGGCCAGTGCCCATAAGAAAGGGGTCATAAATATCAAACTTGCCACCAGGCTGATAATAATTCCCTTGTGCCCGTTTATCAGTTTTTCAGTGACAAAAGGCTGGAGGTAGCGCGAACTTAACATCACAATTGCGGTGAGGATTACAGAGTGGATAATGGTATTGAAAGCATAAGATTTAAGTAATACCTTCCAGTCGCTCAGTGTGGTAATGCCTTGTGTTCCAGAACTGTACCTTCCAATAGCGTCAAGCCATTTTTTAGGAAGTATCTTTATAAGGAAATTATGAAAAGGATCAGAAAGTCTTATTAGATAGGGGGTGGTAAAGGTAGTAATTGCCGCTGCGACAACAGCGATTGGATACAGGAAATCACTAGTAACTTTTAATGTTGCTCCAAGGGTAGCGATGATAAAAGAAAACTCACCAATTTGGGCCAAACTCATCCCGGTCTGTACAGATGTTTTTAACGGTTGTCCGGCCAGTAATGCACCCAATATGGTAAAAATAATCTTACCTAAGATTATAACAAGGGTAACCAAAATGATGGGTGTGGCGTATTTGGTTAGCATAGCAGGATCTATCAGCATACCAACAGATACAAAAAAGACAGCGGAAAACAAATCCTTAACGGATTTAGTAAGATGTTCAATTCTTTCTGCCTGAGTCGTTTCAGCAAGAATAGATCCCATGATAAAGGCACCAAGCGCCGGAGAAAAACCTACTTCTACTGCGAT
Organism: Pedobacter psychroterrae; assembly: GCF_004331695.1. Taxonomy (GTDB): domain Bacteria; phylum Bacteroidota; class Bacteroidia; order Sphingobacteriales; family Sphingobacteriaceae; genus Pedobacter; species Pedobacter psychroterrae. The sequence goes on from NZ_SJSL01000008.1 coordinate 20,533, forward strand.
CATCACCATTACTAAGCATAATGCCAATGATACAACCAGCATGGTTTCATCGTTCATCAACTTTTTGGTTGCTTTAAGGAATGTAGGAATGAGGAATATCCCGCCAAGAAACCAAAGCACTAAAAAGAAGCCGAGTTTTAGTATAGATAGCAGCATTTCATTTGCAGCAGATTGCTGGCTTACCGCTAAAGTGGAAAAAAGTACCAGAAGTAAAATCGCTACCAAATCTTCCACTATAAGAACCCCAAAAACCAGACCGGCAAATTTTTTATGTTTAATGCCTAGTTCTTCAAAGGCCTTCAAAGTGATCATAGTAGAAGAAATAGACAAAATTCCCCCCAGGAATAGGCTGTCCATATCAGCCCATCCCATCATCTTCCCAACACCATAACCTGCCAGGATCAAAAAAACGACCTTAACGACAGCGGTAATGGAAGCTGATCCACCTACCTTAACTAGCTTTTTAAAGCTGAATTCCAGGCCCAGACTAAAAAGCAGGAAAATTACACCTATTTCTCCCCAGATTTCAATACTTTTGCTGTCACTTATCGTAGGCAGGAAATCAAGATAAGGCCCGACAAGTATCCCGGCTAATATATAGCCCAGAACCAGCGGTTGTTTTATCTTTTTAAATACGAGGGTTGTAAATCCGGCAGCTGCAAGTATAAGTCCTAAATCGGCTATTAAATCTGGAAGATGTATCATGCAAAAGGGTTTTGCGGTAATATACAAAAAAAGAGGTTTTTTTTATCCCGAAAATGACAGGGACTAAGGGTTAGGGTGCTTTTTCGAAGTAACTCAATGTAGCTTCTTTATCTTTATGAAGCTGCTCTTTCAAAGCTTCCAGACCTGTAAATTTTACATCTTCCCTCAGAAACTGCAAAAAATTCATGGTAATGTCCTGTCCATAGATCTCCTGGCTAAAATCAAATATATTCACTTCTATGTTCCTGGTCATTCCGTTTATAGTAGGCCGCTGACCAATATAAGCCATTCCCTTATACAAGCCGCCATTTAATGCTACCGTTACCGCGTAGATGCCGTCCGAAGGGATCAGCTTATACGTTTCCTCAATAAAGATATTAGCCGTAGGAAAGCCGATGGTCCTGCCTATCTTATCTCCTTTTATTACCCTTCCGCTCAGCGAAAAATGATAACCCAGGTATTCCGCCGCCAAAGCAACCTTACCATTCAACAGTGCCTGCCTGATTTTGGTCGAACTGACTGCTACATCATTGATGTCCTGTTCCGGTATCTGCTCTATTTCAAAACCATACCTACCAGAGAATGCTTCCAGCTCTGTCAGACCTCCCTTCCTGTCCTTCCCAAACCGATGGTCATAACCCACAATCAGTTGTTTTATCCCAATCGTTTCTACCAGGATCTCCTTTATATAGTCCTGCGGGGTCAAATTGGAAAAGTCACGCGTAAACGGCGTAATGATCAAATGGTCTACACCCAAGCCCGCTAATATCTTTGCCTTTTCATTGATTGTATTGATCATTTTCATATCCTGGTTTTCCGGATCTATGATCAACCGCGGATGCGGAAAAAAGGTAAGGATCACACTTTCTCCGCCAGTAGATTTAGCCAGTTCACACAGTCTATTTATGATCTTCTGGTGTCCGTAATGCACCCCGTCAAACGTACCTATTGTGGCCACTGCATTTGACAGCCTTTTAAATTCGGAAAAGTGATTGTATATTTTCAAAAGATAATCTTATTAAGAATGATCGTGTCAGGTTTAATGTAGCGACGGGCGTTTTACCACGCCGCCTTTTATATCAGCTATCTGCTGCTGTACCACAAAAGCATCGGGGTCTATCTGTCTTATTTCGCCCTGCAGCTTACTCATTTCCAGTTTGGTCACTACCGTATACAAAATGTCTATGTCCTTCTTTATCCCGTATCCGCCCTCGCCTTTATAAATAGTCACCCCACGTTTCATATTGTCTATGATATAGGATTTTATCTCTTCGCTTTTATCCGAAATGATGGTGACCCCGGTATATTGCTCCAGACCGTTGACTACAAAATCAATGGTATTTGAGGCAGAAAGATAGGTCAGGATGGCATACATAGCCGTCTCGATATTTAAAAAATAAGCAGCAAATGCAAAGATCACAATGTTGAGGATCAGTATGATATTACCCACCGTCAGCATGCTGTTCCTGCTGATGTACAATGCCAGCACCTCCGTGCCGTCAATGACACATCCTCCGCGCATGGCCAGTCCGATGCCGCCACCCAAAAACAATCCCCCAAAAAAGGCAATCAGCAATTTATCGTGCGTAATCGGCTCAAACGGCACCGTCACCAGCATCACGGCAAGTACCGTAATCGCGATAGAAGTCTTAATGGCAAAGCCTTTACCGATCTGTTTGTAACCCAGAATCACGAAAGGGATATTGATGATGACAATCAGGTAAGAGAGTTTCAAACCTGTCAGGGTACTTGTCAGCAGGGAGATGCCCGTTACCCCGCCATCAATAAAGCCGTTGGGCATCAGGAAACTCTTCAGTCCAAAACAAGCCGAAATGATACCACAGGTAATCAGAAATATATCTTTGGTAAACCTAATGTTTCTGTTTTTGAAGTGAGTATGCATACTATTCTATGGCTGAATTAAGCGATTCCCGGTTATTCCTGAGGTAATTTACTAAATCTGCCACTTCATAGGCATTTTCCAGTAAAAAATTACCGCTTCTTGTTCTTGTTAGTTTAGAAAGATATGCCCCGTTGTTCAGCTGTTTTCCAAAATCTGATACCAGCGAACGGATATAGGTGCCTTTGCTGCAGACAATTCTAAAGTCTACCTCCGGCAATGCGACCCTTGTGATCTCATATACGCTGACTGTTACGTCACGCAACCTGAGTTCAGTTTCCTCGCCTCTTCTGGCCTTTACATATAGCCGCTCCCCATTTACCTTTACTGCCGAATGAGCAGGTGGATATTGTTGTATAGCCCCGGTAAAGGCTGCAGTGGCCGCGTAAATATCGGCTTCAGTAATGCCTTCCAGTGCAAATTCCTGGTCTGTCACCGTTTCCATGTCAAATGAAGGAGTCGTAGCGCCCAGTACCATTGTGCCTGTATATTCTTTTTCCTCTGCCTGAAAAGTATCGATCTGTTTGGTCAGTTTGCCTGTGCAAATGATCAGCAGTCCGGTAGCCAGTGGGTCTAAAGTCCCGGCATGGCCTACTTTAAGTTTCAGCGGTTTCAGCGAATTCCTGATCTTGCCAACCACATCAAAACTGGTCCATTTATAGGGCTTGTTGATCAGCAATAACTCACCTTCGGCAAAATTAAATTCTCTCTCTATCATTACATCACATTCATTTCTACACCTGCAAAGTACAGTCCCAGCAGCACTATGCCCAGCACGATCCGGTACCAGCCGAAAATGCGGAAGCCATGTTTGGACAAGAAGCCTATGAAAGATTTTATGGCGATAATGGCTACGATGAATGCAACTACATTTCCGAACAGCAGCAGCTTGATATTTTCAGCATTCAGCAGTTCATACCCTTTCAGTAGCTTATATCCTGTGGCAGCACACATAGTAGGTACTGCCAGGAAGAATGAAAATTCCGCTGCAGCATGCCTTGTCAGCTTTTGCTGCATACCACCAATGATGGTTGCCGCACTTCTGCTCAGACCCGGAAATACTACCGCAAGTACCTGAAAACAACCAATCTTAAAGGCAGAGAGGTTGCTGATATCACTTTCCTTCTCTATCTGCGGGTTTTTGAAAAACTTGTCTATAAACAACAGTACTATACCACCCAGCAGCAAAACTACTGCAATAAATATCGGATTGCCCAGTGTATTGTCAATAAAATCATTGAGTAAAAACCCGAAGAACAAAGCAGGGATCACGGCAATGATCAGTTTTACATAAAACTGCCATTTGCTGAAATCAAAGAATTTTTTCCAGTAAAGGACCACCACAGCAAGTATGGCACCCAACTGGATGGCTACTTCAAAAAGTTTCACAAAATCATCATGGCCTATTCCCATAAAGGAACTGGCAATCACCATATGGCCTGTAGAAGAAACAGGCAAAAACTCAGTCAGGCCCTCTATTACAGCGAGAATAAAGGCTTGTAAATAATCCATTAAACCTGCTTATTTCTTTAAGATGGCATACACTCCGAATCCAAAACCTGCCAGCACCGTCATAGGGGCAAGGGTAGTTTTTCTGAAATCATAGATGTCTGTAGTTCCGATCATCAAGGCAAAGCCTACCACCACTATCGCAATGCTGATTAGCAATAACTGGTAGTTTTTCTTTGTAAATACAAGTTCTGTTTTAGTTTCCTGCGTTGCAGGGTTTGATCTTTTTTCTGCCATTATCTGTAAAGGTCGTAAATTTTTAAACGTAAATACCGGCTCACTGCAAATGAAGTGCTGATGGCCGTAATAAATATCCCCAGGCCAACCAGACCAAGCAGTACAATGCCAAATTCAGTATAATTTCTAAGGATCACAATTTCAGGGATCTCTTTTTGTGCATAATACAATATGCCCAGCAAGATCAGTATTGCAATAAACGCTGCAATCAGTCCGTGCAATGCCGCCAGTAAAATAAATGGCTTACGGATAAATGCCCTTGTAGCGCCCACCAGCTGCATGCTTTTTATTAAAAACCGCTGAGAATAAATGGCCAGCCTGATCGTATTGTTGATCAGTGCTATCGAGATCACCAACAGGATCACTGCAAAACCCAGAATGATCAGTCCGATGGTGTTGATGTTCTTGTTCACCATGTCGATTAAAGAACTTTGATAGATCACTTCCTTAACCAGGGGGTTTTGTGCAATGCCAGCTTTAAGTGTGTCAATGCTTTTGTTATTTGCATAATCTGCTTTCAGATAGACATCAAAAGTAGAGCGTAGCGGGTTGTAACCTAAGAAATTAACGAAATCTTCGCCCAGGTCTTTGGTAAGGTTCCTTGCGGCCATTTCCTTGTTTACATACTGCGTGGTTTTTATGGCAGGGTTTGCATTCAGTTCTTTCTGAAACTGCAGTACATCTGTTTCTTTCGCACCCTCATCTACTATGATGTTCAGTACAATGTTCTCTTTCACGTAATTGGAAAGGTTCTTTGCATGCACTAGTATTAAGCCCAGCATGCCCAGCATTAATAAAACCAAAGCTATACTAAAGATGGTAGAAATATAAATGGTTTTAGTCTTTTTAGAAGCATCGCTTACTTCAAATTCTTCCATATACTTGTTTTTATATCTGCGAAAATAAAAAATATAAGCCAGTAAATTAAATTATATGGCTTTTATCGAGTTAATATGTAAATTTGCCTTACAGCCCGTCTCCTTAATAACGGTTCATTCCGTGATTTATTTATCCCTCTGCGTTTTTATTATTTCATTGGCATTGCAAGGCAGTAGTGGGAGTGTTGTATCAAGGTTGTATATGAGTCCCGTGTAATTAAGCTATACCTCCGGTGTGAGTCCGGTTTTTACTTGAAAAAACCGGACTCACACCGGACTCACTCGGCACTCAGACCGGACTCACATACAACTCTGGTAAAGCGCATGTCGAGCGCTGTCTCATCCGTCTATAGCTATACAAATTTAGCTTATAATACTTTTTTTGCTGCATACTAAATTACGCATTTTTGATGAAAAACACATCCCGAATATTTTTATTCAATTGCGGATGTAATATCAATTATCTAAGTTTGAAATCCTTACTATCCGGATGCAAAATTTAAATACCTATTTCTTTACGCTCTTTAAGTGGATTGTGCTGTTACTCCTAACCGGAATCGCTGCGGGAACATTGTCTGCGTTGTTTCTGGAATCTCTTAATTGGGTTACCGACTACCGCGAAGCACATAAATGGTTGATTTATTTATTGCCTTTAGGCGGACTGATCATTGGACTGGCCTACCATTACAAGGGGGTAAGTGTGGTTCGTGGCAATAACCTCGTTTTTGATACAGTTCACAATCCCAAAGATGTGATCCCTTTCAGGATGGTACCATTGGTCCTGGCCGGTACGCTGGTTACACATTTGTTTGGCGGTTCCGCAGGCAGGGAAGGTACGGCTTTGCAGATGTCGGCCGCTGCCGCAGATCAATTGCACAAGCCCTTTAAATTAACGTCAGAAGAGCGTACCATACTGCTGAAAGCTGGCTTAAGTGCCGGTTTCGCTTCTGTGTTTGGAACCCCGCTGGCAGGTGCAATTTTTGGGATAGAAGTGCTGCTGATCAATAAATTTCCTTATAAGGCAGTTGTTCCTGCGGTTATTGCGGCTTACCTGGCGGCCTATGTTACCGGGCTTTGGGGAGTGGGGCATACGCATTACCACATTGATGTTGTGCCTAAAGTTAGCTTTATGGGTTTGGGTTCGAGCACCTTGGCAGGTGTTCTTTTCGGAATAGCGGCTATTTTATTTGTAAGGACTACAGAGCAGGTTTCAGGCTTGGCTAAGAAAATTAAATATCCGCCACTGCGGCCGGTAGTCGGGGGTATACTGATTTTGGTTTTGGTGCTGCTGCTGGACACGCATAAGTACATAGGCTTGGGTATTCCTGTTATCCTTGATGCTTTTACTGTGCCTGCCGCTCCGCAGGATTTTATGATCAAAATATTGCTGACTGCTATCACGCTCGGCATGGGATTTAAAGGGGGAGAAGTGACACCGCTGTTTTTTATCGGGGCTGTTTTGGGTAGCGCATTGGCTGCGGTATTGCCATTACCCGTTGGCCTGCTGGCAGGAATGGGCTTCGTTGCTGTATTTGCCGGAGCTGCAAAAACGCCGCTTGCCTGTATGGTGATGGGGGCTGAGCTGTTTGGTATTTCAGGTTGTTTATACATCACGGTTGCTTGTATAGTTGCTTATTTTATTTCCGGGAAGCATAGTATTTATAATGCGCCGGAAAATAAAGCGCCAGGACACTTTCTGTTTAATTTTAAGTTGAATAAATAAATTTTGTTGTTTGGCAGCAAACACTTTTGTTGTCTGCCTGCAAACACTTTTACTAATCCCTTCCAAACCAGTCGATAATTACCTATTTTTGCCCATTAAATTTTTTTAAGAAAGATAAATCACGCTGTGCAGCGTAAATATAATATAATCATCAATGGATTACCAATTTAGAGAAATAGAGCAGAAGTGGCAAAAACACTGGGCTCAAAACCAGACGTTTAAAGCAGAGAAAGATACTACAAAGCCTAAATTTTATGTGCTGGATATGTTCCCTTATCCGTCAGGTGCGGGACTGCATGTGGGCCATCCGTTGGGGTACATTGCTTCTGATATATTTGCAAGGTATAAAAGATTGAAAGGGTTCAATGTGTTGCACCCGATGGGATATGATTCATTCGGATTGCCGGCTGAGCAGTATGCGATACAGACAGGCCAGCATCCGGCATTGACTACTGAAACAAACATCAATACGTACCGGACACAGCTGGATAAGATTGGGTTTTCGTTCGACTGGAGCCGCGAAGTGCGCACCAGCGATGCGGGATATTATAAATGGACGCAGTGGATCTTTATGCAGTTGTTCAACTCCTGGTATAACCTGGAGACTGACCGTGCAGAAGATATTACCACTTTGATAGAGAAGTTCAATGCATCAGGCAGTGCCGATGTAAGGGCGGTATGTGATGAAGAAGTAAAATCTTTTATGCCGAGCGACTGGGCGACCATGACGGATGAAGAGCGGCAGGAAGAGTTGTTGAAATACCGGCTGACTTATCTGCGTGAGAGTACGGTGAACTGGTGCGCGGCACTGGGTACCGTACTGGCCAATGATGAGGTGAAGGACGGATACTCTGAGCGTGGCGGGCATCCGGTAGAGCAAAAGAAAATGATGCAGTGGAGCATGCGGATCTCGGCTTATGCAGAGCGCTTATTGCAGGGGTTGAACACGATAGACTGGCCTGAGCCGGTTAAGGAGATGCAGCGCAACTGGATCGGTAAGAGTGTGGGTGCTTCGGTTAGGTTTAAAATAGACAATGCTGATGCGGACAGGGTTTTGTCTGCAGATTATATAGAGGTGTTTACCACCCGTGTAGATACCATATTTGGGGTTTCTTATTTGGTGTTGGCCCCAGAGCATGAGCTGGTTACGGCATTGACTACGCCGGCGCAGCTGGAAGCAGTGAATGGGTATATAGCACAGACTAAGAAGAAATCTGAGCTTGACCGTATGGCCGATATCAAAACAGTATCAGGTGCTTTTACGGGCAGTTATGTGATCAATCCGGTTAGCGGCGAGCGTGTGCAGCTTTGGATAGCAGATTACGTACTGGCGGGTTATGGTACCGGTGCGGTGATGGGTGTGCCAAGTGGCGACCAGCGCGACTGGTTGTTTGCTACGCATTTTGGCTTGCAGATCGTGCAGATCCTGGATGGGCAGAAGGATATTGAAGTTCAGGCTGATGCTACTAAAGAAGGTTTGTATATCAATTCCGGTTTTATCAATGGGATGACTTATGCGGAAGCTACAGCTACGCTAAATGCATGGCTGGAAGAGCAGGGTGTGGGTAAAGCAAAAGTAAATTACCGCATGCGCGATGCTATTTTTGGTCGCCAGCGTTATTGGGGAGAGCCAATTCCTGTATATTTTAAAGATGGCTTGCCTTATTTGGTGAAGGAAGAGGAATTGCCTTTGGTGCTTCCGGAAATAGATAAATATTTGCCAACCGAGACGGGAGAGCCGCCATTGGGAAGGGCAGAAGACTGGAGTTACGATGATCAGTATGAGTATGAACTGAGCACCATGCCAGGTTGGGCAGGTTCCAGCTGGTACTGGTACAGGTATATGGATGCACAGAATTCATCGGATTTTGCGTCGAAAGATGCCATCGCGTACTGGAAGGATGTGGATCTGTATATAGGTGGTGCGGAGCATGCTACGGGTCACTTATTGTACAGCCGCTTCTGGAATAAGTTTTTGAAAGATTTGGGTTATGTGCAGGAAGAAGAGCCGTTCAAGAAGCTGATCAACCAGGGAATGATACAGGGCAGGAGTAATTTTGTCTATCGTGTGGTGGATGAGGAAGGCAGAGGTACCAATACGCTTGTGTCCCAGGGACTGAAAAAAGAATATAAAACATCTGCATTACATGTGGATGTAAACATAGTAGAGAATGAGGTGCTGAACATAGAGAAATTCAAATTGTTCAGACCGGAGTTTGCCGCCGCAGAGTTTATTCTTGAAAATGGTAAGTATATCTGTGGAGTGGAGGTTGAAAAGATGTCCAAGTCTAAATTCAACGTAGTAAATCCTGATGTGCTGATCGAGAATTATGGTGCTGATACCTTGAGGATGTACGAAATGTTCCTTGGTCCGCTGGAACAGAGCAAGCCATGGAATACCAATGGTATTGAAGGGGTGTTTAAGTTCCTGCGTAAATTTTGGAGATTGTTCCACAATGATCAATGGGTGTTTAATGTGGAAGACGATATTCCTGCTAAAGCCGAACTGAAAGCCTTGCATAAGATCATTAAAAAGGTACAGGATGACATTGACAGGTTTTCTTTCAATACTTCTGTGTCGAGTTTTATGATCGCGGTAAATGAGTTAACGGATCTGAAGTGTAAGAACCGTCAGGTACTGGAAGATTTGGTGATTGTACTTTCGTCTTATGCACCGCACATTTGTGAAGAGCTTTGGTCGTTATTGGGGAATGAAGCGGGAAGTTTGTCGTTTGCGAAATATCCGGTATTTAATCCGGAATACATGGTAGAGGATGAGTTTAGTTACCCGGTTTCGGTAAATGGCAAGACTAGGCTGAACCTGAATTTGAGTCTTTCACTGGAAGCTGCGGAGATTGAAGCTGCTGTGCTTTCTAACGAGGATGTGCAGAAATACCTGGAAGGCAAGGCACCGAAGAAGGTGATTGTGGTGAAGGGGAGGATTGTGAATATCGTAATTTAAAATTGAAAAATAAGTGATCTCTTCGAAGACTGGATATCGCGCGTTGAAGGAGCGCGCAATTTCCTATGTCTTCTCTGAGACACTGATTTTTCTTTGAGCAGGGTGGATATAGCAGTGTGGATATATATTCATTCTGTAACTTATGGGCTTATCGGACATCAAAAGCTCAACATGAACTGGACACGGCGCAAATTTATCCTGAGCGGAATGCTTACTGCATTTGTACTGATCGTTTTAGATGCTTTCTGGTTTGAGAAAGCTTTTATTGAGTTCAAGGAATATAGCTTAACGCCTAAGTCGGGTCGGGAAGGCAGGCTTAAAATTATGCAAATATCGGACTTGCACCTTAATTCAGTGAATAGGCAATTGAAGCGGTTGGCTCGTAAAGTGAACAAGGTGAAGCCCGATTTGCTGTTTATAACGGGCGACTCGGTTGATAATGCAGCTAATCTCCATATTCTTGAAGAATTTATGCAGCTGCTATCCCCGGCCATTAAAAAGGCCGCGATCGTAGGAAACTGGGAGCATTGGAGTGGAATAGATCTGACTGAACTTAAATCGCTTTACAAAAGACATAACTGTGATCTTTTAGTTAATGAGGCAGTCCAATATCAGGTATCAGGAATAACGGTTCTCGTGTCAGGCATAGATGATTTTATCAGCGGCAGTGCAGATATCACTAAAACCTTGCTGCAATACAAGCCAAGTGATTATCATATTGTATTGAACCATTGCCCTGAATATTCCGCTGATATAATTGCAGGCTTAGATAGCTACCCCGCACCTGATTTAATTCTGTCCGGACATACCCATGGTGGTCAGATAAATGTACTGGGATTTGTACCATTCAAGCCCCAGGGAAGTGGCAGGTATTTAAAAGGATGGTATGATCTAGGCCGGACTAAAATGTATGTTTCCAAAGGAGTCGGGACAAGCATTGTTCCAATAAGATTTGGTGCGCGGGCTGAAGTAGCTATTTTCAATATTTAGGTTAACAGGATTTAGCCAGAGCGGGTTCGCAGAAGTAGCCAGCGCATGGTTGTAAGTTTAGCGTCATATCCTTAAATCGACAGTGTTTTGATTGGAATAGGCAGTAATTTTGTTGCGTTGTCATAACATTGAAGTTGACAATTACCTCATGAAGAAATCACTCAGCACTACACCCTATTCCTTATTAGATCTTGCTACTGTTATACAGGGCAAGAAACCCGCAGATACATTTAAGACGAGTTTAGACCTGGCACAGCATGTGGAGGGCTGGGGTTATAACCGGTATTGGCTGGCTGAGCATCATAATATGATCAGTGTGGCGAGTTCGGCTACATCAGTAGTGATTGGGCATATTGCTGCAGGTACGAAAACCATGAGGGTTGGTTCAGGAGGGATTATGCTGCCCAATCATTCTCCTCTTGTGATTGCCGAACAGTTTGGTACACTTGAGTCGCTGTTTCCCGGTCGTATTGATCTGGGACTGGGCAGGGCACCAGGTACGGACCAGGTAACCGCAATGGCCATCAGGGGTGAGCCGCGGTTGCAGTCGGCCATGAGTTTTCCGCAGGATGTAAAAAAGCTTCAGCAGTATTTTTCTGCAGAAAACAGCAGCAGTAGCGTGCGGGCTGTTCCGGGTGAAGGGTTGGATATTCCTATCTGGATATTGGGTTCGAGTACAGATAGTGCGCATCTGGCTGCATCAATGGGTTTGCCCTATGCATTTGCCAGTCATTTTGCTCCTGCACAGTTTATTACTGCCATTAACATATATAGACAAAACTTCCGCCCATCCCAATATCTGGACAAACCCTACGTATTGGCATGTGTCAATGTAGTGGCGGCGGATACGGATGGCGAAGCAAATAAATTGGCCACTTCACTTTATCAGCTGTTTAAGGGCGTGATTACCGGAAAACGGGAACTGTTGCCGCCTCCGGTAGACAGCATGGAAGGGATCTTGTCAGACTATGAAGAAGAACAACTGAACCAAATGCTGGCATGCACTTTCATTGGCAGTAAAGCGACCGTTCAGCAGGATCTTCAACAATTTCTGGAGCAGACCCAGGTAGACGAGATCATGGCTTCATCGCATATATATGACCATCCGGCCAGGTTACGTTCGTACGAAATACTGGCTGAGGTATTCACCGGTTAATTCCCCGGATTCTGTTATTTGTTGGTATTTGAGCTGATAATTGCTATGCCTACTGATCTGCAAAAGATTTTCCCGATACCTTTTAACATTTGACACCCTATTTCTAATCAATTCAGGTGTATCTAAACAATATTTTTATGACTTCAATTATAGCTAACCAATATAAACATGAGGTCATTCAAATTGCAGCAGCACTTAGTATTGTTTTGCATATTCTTTATCGCAGCTTCTTCCTGTAAGAAATCAAGTACCCCTGCCGAAGAAAAAAAGCCGGTAGTGGTGACAGAACGCTTTAACATAAATGCCACTTTAGTAACTCCCAGTCCTTCATTTGAAGCAAATAAGCTGTATCAGTTTCTTAAAGAAAACTATGGTAAGCAGGTGCTGTCGGGGGTGATGACCTTGAACAGCTTTGATGAGACCAAATGGCTGAAAGACAATACCGGCAAGGAACCCGCCATCATTGGACTGGATTTCATGCACTGCAACAGGAATTATAACTGGTATGATAACAAGGCACCTATCAAAGATGCCAAAGCATATTGGCTCAGAAATGGCATACCGGTTTTCGTATGGCATTGGCGTGACCCCTCCAGAAAGACCGAAGAATTTTATACAGACAAGACTACGTTTGATATCTCTAAGATCAATGACCTTGAGTCGGCGGAATATAAAGCGATGATCGCTGACATTGACTATATTTCAGGACTGTTGAAGGAACTGCAGGCAGATAAGGTGCCGGTGATCTGGAGGCCGTTGCATGAAGCCGCCGGAGGATGGTTTTGGTGGGGTGCCAAAGGTGCCGCAGCCTGCAAAAAGCTGTATCAGGTAATGTACGACCGTATGGTTAACCACCATAAGCTGAACAACTTAATCTGGGTGTGGACCAGGGAACCCAACGACGATGCCTGGTATCCTGGTGATCAGTACGTAGATATCATAGGAAGAGATATTTACAAACAAGGCGATCATGGTTCACAAGTAGCTGAATTTACTGCCCTGAATGCGCTTTATGGCAGTAAAAAAATGGTAGCGATTAGTGAGTGCGGCTCCATGCCGGATGTGGCTAACTTAACCAAAGATGCTGCGGCATGGTCCTGGTTTATGCCCTGGTATGGAGATTTTACGAGAAACAGTGCGCACAATTCCCTCGACCTGTGGAAAAAGATGTTTGCCAGCAGCTATGTGATCACCCTTGATGAAATGCCTTCTTTAAAAAATTAGTAAATTTAATATATGAATGTGAAGTATTTATTGCCGGTAATGATGTTGCTATGTGCCAGTGCAGGATGTGCGCAACAGATGACGTTGACTGATCGCATGGCAACAAAAGAGACAAAAGCACTATTTAAAAACCTACATAAACTGTCAGAAAAACATACCCTGTTTGGGCACCAGCATGCTACAGAATATGGAAAGGGCTGGTCCGGCGAGGCCAACCGCTCTGACGTAAAATCAGTAGTAGGTGATCACCCTGGGGTAATAGGGGTAGACATATCCGGTTTATCGGGACGGTCGCCGGCTGAAATAGCGAAAACAAAAGAGCAGCTGCGAAAAAATGTAACGGATACCTACAACAGGGGCGGTGTGACTACTGTAGCCTGGCATTTTTCTAATCCGGTATCGGGTGGCGCGTTCTATTGGAAAGATTCCATTTCACTGCCCGCGGTAAAGTACATTATACCTGGAGGCGAAGCACATGGGAAATACAAGGCCATTCTGGATGATGTAGCCGGATGGGCAAAGAGCCTGAAAGGAAAAAATGGGGAACTGGTTCCGGTGATCTTCCGTCCTTTTCATGAATTTGACGGCGATTGGTTCTGGTGGGGCCGTTCGCATTGCACAAGTGATGAATTTAAAGCATTGTGGAAATTTACGGTTTCATACCTGAGAGATACTGCCGGGGTGCATAATTTCATCTATGCCTTTTCTCCTGATAACATCTTTGACACGGAAGAAAAATATACGGAGCGCTATCCGGGCAATGAATGGGTAGACATGCTGGGGATGGACAACTATGGCGATATGGGCAGGTACGGCAAATATAATCTGGATGCTGCGGTAAAGAAATTGCAGATTGTATCTGCATTTGCAGAAAAGAACAGGAAGCTGGCCGCCTTTACCGAAACAGGATTGGAGTCACTGGTCAATCCCAACTGGTGGAACGATGTGCTGCTCAAGGTAATGAAAAGCGGAAAGATAAAAATGAGCTATGTGCTCGTATGGCGCAATGACATCAGCAGCCCCACGCACTACTACGCCCCGTACCCCGGCCATCCAAACATACCCGACTTTAAGAAGTTCTACGACGATCCCTATACGCTTTTTGAAAAGGACCTTAAAAACATTTATAAAGAATAACAGAGATGTGATAGCGGTAATTATTTTCGTAAATTGACCAACAGCAGCCAAATAGCAGGAATGAAATCTAGATTGATCACAGGAGTTTGTATATGGATAGTGTGGCTATGCATTGGTCTGCCGGCTGCTGCCCAGTACAATCAATACCAATTCTCCCATCTGGATATCAATAATGGCTTGCCACATAATCAGGTCAATTGCTTTTATAAGGATGTAAGGGGTTTTATCTGGCTGGGTACATTGTCGGGACTGGCACGCTATGACGGCTATAACTTTAAAATATACCGGCATAAGATCAAGGATAAATCTACTATAAGCGATAGTGATGTGCGCAGCATTACAGAAGGGCCGGATAATAAACTGTGGATAGAAACAAGGGCCGGAATGAATATTTATGATCCTGATACAGAGTTGTTTGATCACAATATACAGCCTGAGCTTAAAAAATACGGCATACATGAAAGTGCTGTCAGGATGCTGAAAAAAGGAAAATCAGGTATATTCTGGTTTATCCCTACTGCAACTGGCGTATACCGGTATGACTCCGGGTCGAAAACTACGATCCGGATAGAACATGAGATCAGGCGTGACAACAGCATTGCGGCAAGTCCGGTAATAGACCTCTCTGAAGACCAGGCCGGTAATGTATGGATGATCCATGCCGACGGAACGCTGGAGATGTTCAAAAAGAATACGGGCAACATTACCCAGAGAATAGATCTTTCCAGCAGGTTTTCTAACCGGGAAAGTGATGCCTACCGGATTTTTATAGACCGTCAGGGACTGATCTGGGTGTACGACATCTCTACCTCTACCGGGATCTATTATTTCGACCCGGTCAGAAATATCCTAAAAAAGCTTAGCAGAAATTCAGATGTGGCCAGGCTTAATTCTGATATCGTGACCGGTATCATACAGGACAATAAAGACCGTATCTGGATCAGTACGGATCACGGGGGCATCAACCTGGTAGACAAGAAGGATTTTAGTGTAAAATACATCCTGAACAATGAAGATGACAATAAAAGTCTGAGCCAGAATAACATTTCCAGTATCTACTACGATAACCTGGGGATCGTATGGATCGGTACTTTTAGAAAGGGGATCAGTTTTTATCATCCTGACATCATCAAATTTAACCTGATAAAGCATTCATCAGATCCAAGCAGTTTAATTTACAGTGATGTAAACCGGATGGTAGAAGATAAGCTGGGCAATATCTGGATAGGCACAAATGGAAGGGGGTTGGTTTATTACAACCGTGCCACCAATAAATTTAGCTCTTTCAGGCATGATCCCTCAAATCCCAACAGCCTGTCGCATGATGCCGTGGTTGCTATCTATATTGACCGGTTTGAAAAGCTGTGGATTGGTACTTATACCGGTGGTTTCGACTACCTGGACAATGGTAAGTTCACGCATTACAAATATGACGCCACCGATCCCGAAAGTTTGAGTGACAACAAAGTCTCCGATTTTTTGGAAGACTCATCCAACAGGTTCTGGATAGCTACCATGGGAGGCGGACTCAACCAGTTTGACAGGAAAACAAAGAAATTTAAGAGGTATAACCAGCATCAAAATCTGATCAGTTCAGATTATGTATTCAAGATCATAGAGGATTCGCATCAGAACATCTGGATAGGTACATCCTATGGGATGAATGTAATGCCAAAGGGGAGCCAGAAGTTCATCAGGCTGATAAATGATGCTAACAACGACAACAGTCTGATCAATGACAATATCAATAGTTTTATTGAAGACAGTAAAGGCTACCTGTGGATTGGTACCAGGGATGGGCTCAGTATTTATAATCCGGCCAAAAAAACCTTTCAGAACTACACGTTAGAGAATGGCTTGCCTGACAATAACATTATGGACATTCAGGAGGACAATCAGGGCGCATTTTGGGTGAGTACCTCTAACGGTCTGTCGAAGATCTCCGTGAGGTATGGCAATAAATTGCAATTAGTTTTCAAGAACTTTGATGAAAATGATGGCCTGCAAGGGCGGGAGTTTAACAGGATTGCTTCGATGAAGTTGCGCAGTGGTGAACTGGCATTCGGTGGGCCGGATGGGATCAACATCTTTCAGCCATCCTCAATTAAAACTAATTACCATGCATTTAAATTGTTTATCACCGATTTTCAGCTGTTTAATAAAAGCGTAACAGCCAATTCTGTGGTAGATGGCAGAACGATACTGGAGCAGTCGATCTTCGATACGAAGGACATTACCTTGAATCACGACCAGAATGTGTTTACAATTGAATTCGCATCGCTGAATTATATCGGCCCCCATAAAGTAAAACACCAGTATATGCTGGAGGGATTCGATAAAACCTGGATTTCTTCAGAACACAATGTCAGGAAAGCTACCTATACAAACCTTGATCCGGGCAAGTATATTTTTAAAGTCCGGGCTTCCAATGCAGAAGGGATTGTTCAGGCAGCGCCTGTGATCTTGCACATAACAGTTTTAAACCCCTGGTATACCTCTACATTAGCCTATATTATTTATGTGCTGATCATCGGCGGAGCGCTGTATTATTTCAGACATAGAGGAATTCATAAATTGAAATCACAATTTGCGGCCGAGCAGGAAAAGAAGGAAGCGCAGCGGTTGATAGACAATGAAAGAATGGAAGTGATGCGGTACAGAGAACTGGATGCCATGAAGATCAAATTTCTCACCAATGTAAGCCATGAGTTCAGAACACCGCTTTCGCTAATACTGGCTCCTATAGAGAAGTTGCTGAAAGGGGTCAGCGACAACAACTTGAAGGAGCAGATTTCCCTGATACAAAAGAATGCAAAGCGGCTGCTGAACCTGGTAAACCAATTGCTGGATTTCAGAAAGATGGAACTGAAAGAGATTAAGTTGCAGAAGCGGCCAGGAGACATTATTGCCTTTAGCAGAGACATCACCTATTCTTTTAAGGATATTGCCGAGAAAAAAAATATCCAGCTTACTTTTAATGCTACTTACGAGAAGCTGAAGGTAAACTTTGACCATGATAAAATAGAGCGTATACTGTTTAACCTGCTGTCCAACAGCTTTAAGTTTACGATGGATAACGGGAAAGTAAATGTCTCGCTTGACTGTATCATGATAGACCAGTACATGGTAGAGATCAGGGTAAGGGATACAGGTATCGGCATCCCAAAAGAAAAGCAGGAGAAGATCTTTGAGAGTTTTTTTCAGAACGACATTCCTGATTCCATCATCAACCAGGGAAGCGGGATAGGCCTGGCCATCACCAAGGAATTTGTGAAGCTGCACGGTGGCGAGATTCACCTGGAAAGCGATGAGCATGTGGGCAGTTGCTTTACCATTCTATTGCCTTTTGAAGAACTGCGCAGTCAAAGCCAGTCGCCTGAAAATTTTGTCGATAACCTGATAGCAGATGAAGATGCATCTGCTCTACAGCAAGTTACTATTTCTTCAAAAAAGGCGACCGTGCTGCTTGTGGAAGATGATGTAGACCTGAGGTTCTACCTGAAGGACAACCTGAAAGAAGATTTTAACGTGATAGAGGCAGGGAATGGTAAGGATGGCTGGCAGAAAGCCCTGTTTTATCACCCAAGTATTGTGGTGAGTGACATCTCCATGCCGGAAATGTCAGGCATAGAACTCTGTAAAAAGATTAAGGGTGATTCCAGGACTACGCAGATTCCGGTGATACTCTTGACCGCACTGACGGGTGAAGAGCAGGAACTGACGGGTTTGGAAACAGGGGCCAGTGATTATATGACCAAGCCGTTTAGCTTTGAGATCCTCAATTCAAAGATCCGGAACATATTGGTGCAACAGGAATCGTACAGGAAGCTGTATCAGAAGCAGGTAGAAGTCCACCCGGTAACGGTACAGACAGAAAGTCCGGATGAGCAGTTTCTTCAGCATGTGCTTCAGGAGATAGAAAAGAACATAGACAACAGTAATTTTTCGGTGGATATGCTCAGCAACCTGATGCTGGTAAGCAGGGTAACGCTGTATAAGAGAATTGTGGCGCTGACAGGTAAAACACCATTGGAATTCATCAAATCATATCGGTTAAAAAGAGCAGCTCAGCTGCTGGAACAGGGAAAGCTGACCGTATCCCAGATCTGTTATAAAGTCGGATTTAAGACTACCAAGAATTTTGTCAAGTCTTTTAAAGAAGAGTTTGATATACTCCCTTCAAAATACGCGGAAAACAAGGATACAGTGGAATTATAAGCCTTTTTTATAAGGGTTAACATTTGAGCCCCCCTTTTTTAGCAATCCGATAGTCCTATTTTTCTAGTTTTATATTCCATAAACCCATCCCTTGGGTTTGTCAACAACCTAACCAAATATGACAAGCAAAAATGAAAACGACAAGAACGAGCGCTAATGAATTGATTTTAATTCTATTCATGATTTTTATGCTATTCGGGATTTCCAGTTCCGTCTATGCACAAAGCACTGAACAAAGAATTGTGACCGGAGTTGTAGCCGATGAAAGCGGGACAACCCTGCCCGGTGCAGCAGTATCGGTGAAAGGAACTAAAACTGCCGCATTGACCAATGCAGAAGGTAAGTACTCCATTATGGTTTCCTCCAATGCCAGTGTGCTGGTATTTTCCTATGTAGGGATGACTCCGCGGGAGATTACGGTGGGCAGTAAAGATGTGGTCAATGCCGACCTTGTTTCTTCTACTTCCACATTGTCTGATGTAGTAGTAATAGGCTACGGTACGCTGCGGAAATCTGAACTGACCTCTTCCATTTCTTCGGTATCTCAAAAAGACCTGAAGAATTTGCCGGTAGCAGGTATAGATCAGGCCCTTCAGGGGAAAGTAGCAGGGGTCACGATCGCCAACAATGGCGGTCAGCCCGGAGGCGGTGTTTCGGTACGGATCAGGGGACTGACCAAAGTAGGCGACAACAATGAACCTCTATACGTAATAGACGGGGTGCCGATGGGCGCCAAAAGCACTTCCCTTGAACAGAATTTTCTAGGTGGCGGATCAGGTCAGACGGGACAGAGTGTACTGGCTACGCTGAATCCGGCAGATATAGAAACAATAGATATCTTAAAAGATGCTTCTGCCCAGGCCATTTATGGAGCAAGGGGAGCAAACGGCGTGGTATTGATCAATACCAAACGCGGCAGGGCCAACCAGGGTAAGATCTCTTATGATTCTTATGTGGGGATGGCCGAGATCCCCAAAAAGCTTTCTGTCATGAACCTTCGTCAGAATGCGGAATACATGAATTCGCTGGTAGGGGAAATCAGGGCAGTACCTGGAAGCGGACTGGACAGCATTGGCGAGTTCAGGGACCCTTCTTTGCTGGGCACAGGAACAGACTGGCAGGATGAGATTTATCGCAGAGGATTTACGCAGAGCCATCAGCTGGCATTTTCGGGAGGATCTGAAAAAACGCAGTTCTACTTTTCCGGAGGATACCTTGAACAGGAAGGAACGCTCATCAAAACAGGGTTTGAGCGGGTTACTTTGCGCGCCAATGTAGACCATCAGGCTACGAAATGGCTCAAAACAGGGATTACTACCAGTTTGTCCAGAAGCGATCAGCAGATAGGACTTTCAGACGGCTTTGATGCTGTAACAAGTACGGTGCTGTATAATAGTCCCGCTACTCCTGTTAGAGATATCAACGGCAATTTCATTTCTCAAAATGTAATTGGCGGCAGTACGTTTGGTAATCCAAATAACCCGGTGGCACTGGCCAGCCTGCGCGATGTGACCAACCAGACCTCTAAAGTTTTTGGAACTGTGTATGCAGATATCAACATTATTGACGGACTGGTACTGAGGTCGGAGGGTAACTTTGATTTTAGCTTGAGCAGTGATAAGGCATTCCAGCCATTTGTACAAAATGAAACAACCAATGCAATCATCCTGAGTCCATCAAGATTAAGGGAGCAAAGAAATAACAGCCTTTACTGGGCCCTGAAGAATTATGCCAGTTACAACAAAACTTTTAGCAAACACAATATAGGTGCTACGCTGGGGCATGAGGCGCAACGGTCTAAATACGATTACATCAATGCCAACAGGAATGACCTGGTACTAAACCTGCCGAGCTTAAATGCCGGTGATGCAGGGCTGACCCAGGGAATAGGAGCAGGAGCAGGCGTATGGAGCATGGAATCTGTATTTGCCAGGTTGAACTATACCTATGACAACCGCTATGCGATCAGCGGAACAGTAAGGCGTGATGGATCGTCCACCTTTGGGGATGGACAAAAATGGGGAACATTCCCTGCGGTATCGGCCTCATGGACTGTAAGTAATGAATCGTTCTTGAAAGACAATAAGTACCTGAATTATTTAAAATTCAGAGCAGGATATGGAGAAGTAGGCGGACAGGATGCTGGTGGCGCCAACTTGTATTCGGCCAATATTACACTGTTTGGTACTGCACCTTTTGGTGCAGGCGGACTGCCATCTAACGTGGCCAATCCGTTTATTACCTGGGAATCGATCGTGACTTATAACGGAGGCGTGGATGTCACGACGTGGAATAAGAAACTGGAATTCAGCCTGGATGTGTATAAAAAAGTAACAACAGATATGTTGCTGGCCACACAGGTAGAAGCCTTCTCCGGACTTGGTACGGCATGGAATGACATCCAAACACCAAGAACCAACGACGGGAAGATGACCAATACCGGTTTTGATATAGGGCTGACTTCTTACAACATACAGAAGAACGATTTTAGCTGGAAAACGAACATTGTATTCAGCAGGTATAAAAACGTACTGAATAGTATGAACAAGCCTGAAGCGACCATTACAGGGATGTTTGATGAGTATGGCACCAAATCATTGGTTACACTTTCCCAGCAGGGACGTCCTTTTGGGGCATTCTATGGTTATGTAACTGATGGACTGTTTAGGTCACAGGAAGAGCTGAACAATGGCGTTGATTATGGTCTGTCTATAGCTCCGGGAAGTTTATGGCTGGGTGATGTTAGGTTTAAAGACCTGAATGGCGACAATGTAGTAAATGATCAGGACGTTACCGTGATCGGTAATCCCAACCCTGATTTTACGTATGGGTTTACCAATACTTTCAGCTGGAAAGGAATAGATTTATCTGTGTTCCTGTATGGCAGTCAGGGAGGAAATATCTTCAATTACAGCCGCAGGCAGACTGAATCGCTCAGTTCAGCTTACAACAATCAGTTGACCACTGTGCTGAACAGGTACAGTGCCAACAATCCGGACGGGGACATGCCGCGTTACAACCAATGGCATAATAACAATAGCAGGATCTCTGACCGCTATATAGAAGATGCTTCTTACCTGAGGATACAGAATGTGGCACTAGGCTTTAGTCTGCCGAAATCCCTGATCAATAAGGTGAAGGTGAACAATGCAAGGTTCTATCTTTCTGTGCAGAACCTGTACACATTTACCAATTATTCAGGTTACGATCCGGAGCTGGGTGCGATGAACAACAATGTCCGGTTCATGAATATTGACAATGGACATTATCCGGTTCCGAGAACATTTACGCTGGGCACTAACATCGAATTCTAACCTATTAAAACCAAGGAAATGAAAACCAATTTTACAATCATATTTTTCGCAGCAGCATTACTGGCGGTGTCCTGTAAAAAAAGCTTTTTGGACAACCCCTCTGAAACGGGGCCGACCACGGAAAACTATTATACCAATGCAGCCCAGGTAAACGGGGCGACGGGACTGCTGTACAACTCTGTATGGAACGACTGGTCTGACAAGGCCTTTATCTCTGTAGGAGATGTACTGGGCGGAACAGTAACTGGTGTGCAGGGCAATGCGCAGTACAATTCATTTTATAACTTCAATATCCAGAGTACCGATGGTTTGGTAATGGATACCTGGAAGTCCTGCTATAAGGCGGCGGGACAAGCTTCGGTATTGATCCATACTTTTGAAGACAAAAAAGCAACGGTATCCGACCCGGCTTTTCTGGATGTAGGGATTGCGGAAGCTAAGTTTATCCGCGGATTTGCCTATTTCTATATTGGCCGTGCTTTTGGTGATGCGCCTATAGTAGACAATCCGGTGAACCTGACAAAAGCAGGAACACCACAGACCCCTAAATACCTGCAGAAGGACGTGCTTCGCTTTGCGATAGAAGACCTGAAATTTGCAGAAGAAAACCTGCCGGAGATCGCTGCACAGGATGGCCGCGTAACCAGGTATTCGGCAAAAGGCATGCTGGCCAAGGTATATCTTTATCTGAAAGACTATGAAAACGCAAAGTTGAAAGCCAAAGAGGTAATGGATTATGCTACTTCAACCAACAGAATAGGCCTCAACCCTGATTATCAGGGTATGTTTACCTCTTCTGATATTGCCAATAAAAACAATAAAGAGATGCTGTTTTCTTTGAGATGGCTGGCCTCAATGGGCTGGAACGGTGGGAACAGGTACATGCTGTATGTGGGGCCGCAACCTCTGTTAAAACCTAAACCGACGGGTGGCAATGGCTATTCGGCGGTTGTTCCTTCTTTTGATATGCTGAATGCAGCTACAGGATATGCTATCGGCGATTTAAGAAGAGGCTGGTCTGTCATGCAGCAGGGATTTCATAAGGCGGACTGGGTAAACGAAAACTTTCCTAATGGCTTTACTTATGATACCACAGGCGCGACCAGCGATTTTAAGATCCAGACAGGTACGCGGTCTAACATTCAGAAATATGTAGTTGGGGCAAACAGGAGCTCTGAACTGGTAACGCCAGACAGTCACACCAGTATGTCTACTTATATACTTCGCTACGCAGATGTATTGCTGATCTATGCAGAGTCAGTTTTGGCGGGTGGCGGTGCTACAAGTGATGCTTCAGCCCTTAGTGCCTTCAATGCCGTACACAACCGCGGGGGATTGGTGAGCCTGACCAGCATTACACTCGACAATATTTTGCATGAGCGTAAGGTAGAGTTCGCCTTTGAAGGCGATTATTGGTTTGACATACAAAGACAGGGATTTGCAAAAGCACAACAGATGATAGCCGCACAGGAGCGTGGTACAGTAGGCGGAAATGGTCAGCTGACCAGCTTTAAGGCCGCGCTTACTTCGGCAAAACAACTTTTTCTGCCGGTGCCTCAGCCCGAAACAGTCATCAATCCTTTGTTGCTGGAACCTGCGGTAGCTTATTATAAATAGAAAGACATTTAAATTAAATGGATATGAGAACGATTAAGAATTTAAAGATATTCCTGTTTGCATGTATGGCAGGTGTATTATCAATAACAGCATGTACCAAAGAAGAGCAATCGGCCGGTAAGGCCTCTAATAGTCCGGTAGCGAATAAGCTAGATCCTGAAAAGGCGAGCGGCAATACGGTGCTGACCATTACCGGCAGCGGACTGGGAGATATGACAAGTATTGTTTTTGAAAAGGGAAATGTACCTGCTTCATTCAATCCTGTGCTGAATACAGACAATGCGATTCTTTTTAGGGTACCGGATACCGCAAATGGCGGTGCTCAGAATATCATACTGACCAACAGGCTGGGTGTGCAGCTTAAAGTGCCGTTTAATGTAGTAGCGCTGCCGCTGGTAAACACGGCTTCAAACTATAATTTTACAAACGGGACAGAGATTACCCTGGTGGGAAATAACCTCGATGATGTGACTACAGTAGCCCTGGATGGGACTACTGCCACGGCAACGATTGTATCTAAAACAAAAAAGGAACTGGTGCTGAAAATGCCTGCAACTACTGCCAATAGTGCGAAGCTGGTGATTACCAATGCTACGGGGCCATATACAACCAGCCAGGTTTTCGTAAACCTGGACAACGCGTACAAGATCTTTACAGAAGGGTTTAATAGTGGCTTTGAAAATGGGTCATGGGGCCCGGCATCTGTGTCGACCGCCTTTGCAAAGTCGGGCACTACCTCCTTTAAGGCTGGATATAACAAGGGCAACTGGAGTGCAGATGGTTTTGCCAACTGGAACGGTATAGCGCCTATGCCGGAATACAATTATCTTTCATTCTGGGTGAAGGGTGCTTCTGCAGATTATACGCTGTACGTAACCGGAGATGCAAGGGCAGGGGGATATGGCAATTCGGACAGGAGTGTGCCTATAACAGTGCCTGCTAGTGTCTGGACTTATTTTAAAATCCCAATGACGACCCTTGAGCTTTGGAAAAAAGGGCCTATGAAACAGCTGGGATTTTGGATAGAAGGCCCGGAGAAACAGGATGAAGCTTTTTACTTTGATGATGTAATACTGGTAAAGTAATGTGATTTGATATAGTGCTAAATTAGCAGGGGTTGGATATAGCTAGGCTTAGGTTATTCCAGCCCCTTATTTTTACCGATGAAATACCTCTTTTCACCGTCATTTCTTTGCCTGCCAGCTAAATTTTGTAGGAATGTATTGTAACAAAAATGACCTTTGTGCAGACTAATTGAAGAAATAACGATTTATGAAGAGAATTATACTAATACTGGCTGGTTTGGGAATTATGGTTGGCGCACATGCGCAGTTTCCTATGGCGGGCGGTCCGGCAAAACCAAAGGTGACAGGAAGGATCACTGCCCTGATACTGGATTCACTAACAAAAAAACCGGTTGATTATGCCACCATATCGCTGATAAAAGCAACAGATAGTAAGGCCGTAAATGGCGGAGTAACAGATGAAAAAGGTAAGGTGGTACTTCAGAATGTAGCACCGGATCAATATAAGCTCTCCATTGGTTTTATGGGTTACAAGAGCAAGACTATTTTGGTGAAGACCACACCTGAAAAACCAGACTTGAATGCGGGGACTATTTATGTAGTGCCCAGCCAGAGCAACCTGAAAGAAGTAGAAATCGTAGGACAGCAGGCATTGATAGAGAACAAGGTTGATAAGCTGGTATACAATGCGGAGGCCGATATTACCAATGCCGGCGGTGACGCTACAGATGTGATGCGCAAGGTGCCGATGCTTTCTGTAGATATCAATGGAAATGTGCAGCTGCGGGGCAGTGCGGTGCGCGTACTGATCAATGGAAAGCCCTCAGGTACGATGGCCAGCAGCGTAGCTGACGCACTGAAAATGATCCCTGCGGAGCAGATAAAAAGTGTAGAAGTGATCACGAGCCCATCGGCTAAATATGATGCGGAAGGCTCAGGCGGGATTATTAATATCATCACCAAGAAAAAAACTTCAGAAGGAACCAGCGGAAGCGTGAATGCATCGGCAGGTACAAGATCCAATAACGGGGCCTTTAACTTTAATGTGAAGACCGGGCGACTGGCAGTGACCACCAGCCTTGGGGTAAACCATGCGTATCCTCAAAACTCACGCGTGGACGTGTTTAATACTGCAGTTATAAACGGAGTGACCAATACGGTAAGTCAGAATGGATTTTCGAAATGGTCGAGGGTGGGATACAATGGCAGTGCCGGACTGGATTACGACCTGAACGGTTACAATAACTTCAGCACCAATGTGAAGCTAAATAGCTTCTCCAATGGCGGTCCGGGAAGTTCAGACATCTATACCAACCAGGTATTTTCTCAGAATATTCGGGATATGGACATGAGTTTTAACAACATGGACTGGAACGTTGACTACAGAAAAACGAGTAAAAAAGAAGGTGAAGAATTTAGTTTGTCTGCACAGTTGTCGACAGGCAGGAACGGTAGTGATTTTACCAATAGATTTGTAACAGCCGGTATTCCTGATTTTAGCATTATTGGTCATAATACAGGAAAGAACAATGAATATACTGTTCAAAGTGATTATACCTATCCTTTCAGTAAAACCACTGTTCTGGAAACCGGCGTAAAAGGAATTGTAAGGGATATTATCAGTGATTATGATGCCTCGGCCCAGGATTTTGATTATAGTCAGAATGTAGCCTCCGCCTATGGTGTAATGGGATTTAAGCTGAGCAAAAAGATCACTGCAAAAGCAGGTTTGAGAGCAGAGTATACCAAAATCAATGGTGTGGCGGGCAACATTACAGGCTTTGATAACGATTATTTTAACCTTTTTCCAAGTGTAGTGGTGTCACAGAACCTGAGCCAGATGACTACGGTAAAGCTGAGCTATAACCGCAGGATTCAAAGGCCGAGTTTGTTTTACCTGAACCCTTTTAGAAATGAAAGTGATATTTATAATCCTATGGAAGGAAATCCAAAGCTGGACCCTGAACTGGCTGATAACATTGAGCTTGGCTATTCCACTTTTATCAAAGGATCTATCATCAATGCCTCCGTGTTTTACCGCAATACCGGAAATGTAATCGAAAGTTCGATCAGGCCAATTACAGAAGACGGGATAAATAAAAACCTGACTACTTATATCAATGTCGGCACCAGTCAGTCCTACGGTTTGAACGTATTCGGGTCTTATAACCCCAAGCCTAAATGGACCCTGATGGCCAATTTTGGATTGAATACTTATGATGTGAGCAGCACGCAGAACAATGTAAATACAGGTACTTTCTTAAATTATACCGCATTTATGCGTTCGGCATATGCGCTTTCAGGAGGCTGGAATACAGAAGTTTGGGGGGTGATCAATTCGCCTAAACGTACATTTCAGGGACAGACTGACGCCATGTATTTTTATGGTGGCGCTGTTAAAAAGGAGATCTTAAATAAGATGGCTACTATAGGTGTAAATGTATTGAACCCTTTTAGCCGCGATTTGAATATCAAAACCGTTAACAATACGGCGACTTCAAGTCAGAAAACAGACATACACTATCCGTTGCGTTCATTCGGGCTGAACTTTAGTTATAAGTTTGGTAAATTGAAGTTCACGCAAAAGAAATCGATTAAAAATGATGACCTTAAGAAAGAAGAAGAGCAAGGCGGTGGTGGTATGGGCGGCGGCCAGGGGAAATAGGATTATTCCTTCTTCACGGTTTTTAAGATCATCAGGCTCTGAGGATTTATCGCATAACCGCTAATGTTGTTTTGCGTCATGGTGACAGACTGGTCATAGAATATGGGAATCATGTTTCCGTATTCCATGACCATTCTGTCCATTTGCTGGTACATTTCGTAGCGTTTTTTTGGATTGCTAATGTAAAAGCTCTGTTCGAATAACCTGTCAAATTCGTCGTTGTAGTAAGCGGTATAGTTGGGTCCTGTAGGGACTTTATTTTTGGAATAAAATACGGCCAGGTAATTCTCCCCATCAGGATAATCGGCGATCCATGAGCCACGGAAGAAGTTGACCTCATTCTTGGACATCAGGTCTCTCAGACTGGCACTGTGGCTTACATCTACCTTTACCCGGATGCCAAGGTCTCCAAGTTCACCTTGCACAAATTCTATCAGGTCTTTGTACGTAGTGGAGGTGCTCAATGTCAGCACAGGCAATCCCCTGCCATTGGGGAAGCCAGCTTCGGCCAGTAAAGCTGCGGCTTTGTGGGGATTGTAATGATAGCCTTTTACAGCGGTGCTGTCAAAACCAGGCATACCCTGGGGGATGAAGCCTGAAGTAGCAGGGATGCCAACCCCATTGCGGAGGTACTTGATGAGTTTTGGTTTATCTATGGCATAATTGATGGCCTGGCGTACTTTTTTATGCCTTAAAGGAGAGTTTTTAGTGATTGCGGCATTGGTGTCTACCATGATGCCTATATATTCCGTGCAGAGATAAGGGCGTTTTCTGAGATTGAATTTGCCTTTATATTTTGCAGTCATATTCCCGCTTTTGGTCAGGATATCGTCGCGGTAACTGCCATCAACCTTATCAAAGAAGTCCAGTTCTTTTTTAATGAAATTCATAAAGGCACTTTGCTTGTCGCTGATGAAGGTCACTTTTACTGCATCCAGGTAGGGGAGCTGCTGATCGCCTGCTTTTTCCCAGTAGTGTTCGTTTTTTAGGAGCACGAGGATTTCGTCTTCTTTCCAGTATTTGAATTTGAAGGGTCCTGTGCCAATCGGGTGACTGCGAAAGTCTTTGCCATAGTGAGCTACCACTTCCCGGGGTACGACAGAACAATATTGCGTAGTAAGCATATTCATAAACGCAGGAATGGGCTTGATGAGGCTGATCTGAAAAGTAGTGTCGTTTATGGCCTTAAAACTGGTGCTGTCCTTTACTTTATCGCTAAATATCCATCCCCCTGATGAGGCGATCTTTGGGTCTATGAGGCGGTAAAAGCTGTAGACAAAATCTGCTGCGGTGACTTTCCGTCCTTTGCCCTTTTCAGTGTGCTTAAAAAGCGTGTCAGCATGAAAATAGACGTCATTGCGCAGGATAAAAGTATAGATGAGGCCATCAGGCGAGGTAGTCCATGTTTTGGCGATACAGGGAAGCGTATTGAGATTGCTGTCTATCTGCACCAACCCGTTAAAGATCTGGTTGGTCATCCACATGGCATTCTGGTTGCGCGAAAATGCCGGATCAAGAGAAGTCAGGTTCTGGTCCAGGTTCATATTGAATACTTTTTTGCCATTGTAAGAAGAACTGCCACCGCAGGAGAAGAGGGCGAGGCCGAAAAGGGCGCAAAAAATATAGATTATACTACGGTGCATCAGATTAGAATACTAATTTTGCACAAAGTAATAAATAAATCGATATGTCTTTTTTAAATGCTGTTATAAATAAAGTTGAGGATGGAGCGCTAAGGGAACGGCTTCAGGAGCGGGTAGATTTAGTTCAGCATAAGATAAAGTTTATGGACAAGGTAGCAGTGGCCTGCCTTGATACCGGCAATGTGCTGGTAAAAGATCTGGAGGGACTGATTAATGATGCAGGTGGAGTACTCCAGGATGATGCAGCTACAGCCAGGGTAGTGATTTATTATGAAAATGGCAGCAGTATGCTGCAGCTGATGGGCCTGGTACCAGCTTTGCTGGATGCAGCATGGCCTTCTGTTGAATACAGCAGGGTATACCTTTGGGATGACCAGGCTGCGGTAGCAGGTAATGCAGCAATAGCGGTAGACGCGCTGGAAGATCTTGCCGAGATGCTCTATCCCGGTTATTTTGTTTTCGGTAATGAGGGCAAAACCTGGATCAGTTTTAAAACGAAATAAATTTGTCCATCTGCTCGTGGCAGAACTTCAGTGTATCTTCTTTGTACAGATCCCCGGTTTCATTTAGTTCGGTCTTAATGCTGGCAATGTGGATCCTTAAGGGCAATACATGCAGGTGTAGGTAGCTGCATACCCCGCCAAAATGGTCCACTCCGCGAATGTTTCCATACTTGCCGGAAGATACACCCACTAAAGCCGCTTTCTTGTCATAAAAGCTATCGGGAAAGTTGCAGGCATCGATAAAGGTTTTTAAGACGCCCGGAAAGCTGCCATTGTATTCGGGGATGATGAA
Organism: Pedobacter psychroterrae; assembly: GCF_004331695.1. Lineage (GTDB taxonomy): Bacteria > Bacteroidota > Bacteroidia > Sphingobacteriales > Sphingobacteriaceae > Pedobacter > Pedobacter psychroterrae. The sequence continues at coordinate 50,231 of NZ_SJSL01000008.1, forward strand.
AAGAAACTTTGTGGTTTTATTGACCAGCTCCTGGATGACTGCAAATTCCGGACTTCTCTGTCCATACAGATCGGAAGCAATCAGGTTATCCGGCAGATCTTCCAGGCTAAAGACGGTAGATTCTAATCCTTTTAACATCAATGTTTTCTGGTAATATTTGGCAACTTTAATGGTATTACTGGAAGGTCTGTTTGTGCCCGAAATGATGGTTATCATGAATGAATTGTTAATAAGATGTGTAAAACACTTATGGCTTTAATACTGATTTTGCTATTTAGTTCGTATCTTAGCTACTCTTAAAATATGCCTGAATCATTGCAAAAATAGCATTTTTTATAGATTACCCCAGGTAAAAAACAAGCCTCAGGAGGATAATAGTAATTATTAATAAGATAAATGAGTAAAATTATCGCATTGGCAAATCAGAAAGGTGGGGTTGGTAAGACCACTTCATCCATCAATCTGGCCGCAAGTTTAGCCGTATTAGAATATAGAACATTATTGGTTGATGCTGACCCTCAGGCTAACTCTACATCTGGTATTGGTTTTGATCCGAGAAGCATAAAGAACAGTATTTACGAGTGTATCATTAATGATATTGAGCCTTCCGAAGCGATACAGAAGACAGAAACCCCTAACCTGGACCTGTTGCCTGCCCATATTGACCTGGTTGGTGCCGAGATAGAGATGATCAACCTGAACAACAGGGAGTATAAAATGAAGGCGGTTCTTGAAAAGATTAAGGACCAGTATGATTTTATCATCGTCGATTGTTCGCCTTCTCTCGGCCTGATCACCATCAATGCTTTGACTGCTGCTGATTCGGTGATCATTCCGGTTCAATGTGAGTATTTTGCACTGGAAGGATTGGGTAAATTGCTAAACACAATTAAAATAGTACAAAACCGTTTAAATCCTGAACTGGAGATCGAAGGTATTTTGCTGACCATGTATGATGTGCGTTTACGTTTGTCCAACCAGGTGGTAGAAGAAGTGAAAACACATTTTCAGGAACTTGTTTTTGATACGATCATTCAGCGCAATACCAGGTTAAGCGAAGCTCCCAGCTATGGTGTGTCTGTAATTATGCATGATGCGAACTGCAAAGGGGCGATCAATTATCTGAACCTGGCGCGTGAGATTGTAAAAAAGAATGGGTTGGTTAAGGAAGTACAGGACATAACTACAGCAATTATATAAATTATTTTTCATGACATCTTTTCAGCGAAAAACAGGTTTAGGTAGAGGATTAAGTGCGCTTTTGGATGACACAGATAATGTGAACCCGCCAAAGAACGGGATCAGCAACATAACTGAAACCAGAACAGAGGCAAATGTTACTGCTGGTCCCGCAAATAATAATATTGGCCACATCAACATCAGTGAGGTAGAAACAAACCCCTATCAGCCGCGTACTGAATTTGATCAGATGGCTTTGAACGAGCTTGCAGATTCTATAAAGATACAGGGGCTGATCCAGCCTATTACTGTAAGGAAGCAGCCTGGTGGCAAGTATCAGCTGATATCAGGGGAGCGGAGGCTAAGGGCTTCTAAACTTGCGGGGCTGACGCAGATTCCCGCTTATGTGCGTACTGCCAATGATCAGCAGATGCTGGAAATGGCGCTTATTGAAAACATACAGCGTGAGAACCTGAATGCCATAGAGATTGCACTGAGTTTTCAGCAAATGCTGGATGAATGTAACCTGAAGCAGGAACAACTAGGGGAAAGGGTAGGTAAGAACCGGACTACGGTGACCAATTACCTGCGCCTGCTGAAACTGCCTCCGGCAATTCAGGTCTCCATCAGGGACCAGAAGATTTCGATGGGTCATGCCCGTGCATTAATTAGTGTAGAGCAGGCCGACAAACAGCTTTTCATTCATAATGAAATTATAGAAAAGGGTCTTTCTGTTAGAAAGGTAGAAGAGCTGGTAAGAAACATCAATACTGTGGAGGTAAAGCCCAAAGCTAAACAGCCGGCGGGAACCAGGTTTGAACATCAGAAATTGCAGCGTGACCTTGCTGCCAAGTTTGCCACCAGGGTAAAACTGAAGGTAGGCGAAAATGGCAAGGGCGCGATAGAGATACCCTTTGTTTCGGAGGATGATCTGAACAGGATTTTAGAACTTTTAGATTGGTAATGTATAGGATATTGCTGTTATCGGTCCTGATTTTTGTTTCTGCGCTAACAGTAACTGCGCAGGAGCTGATAGAAAGTAAAAAAGATACTGCTGTAGTTCAGCCTCAGGGACTTGATAGCATCAGGCCTGCCCAAAGGCTTGACAATGTTAAACCTAAATACATCAATCAGGGTAAGATTGCCGGAAGAAAGGCTATTTTTAGCTCATTGATGGTACCTGGTCTGGGTCAGCTCAGAAATGGGATCACCGTTTACAGGCTGGCAAAGGTGGGTGCGATCTACGTAGGTGGTACCATGCTTACACTTTCTTACATCGACAACAATAAAAACTACCATTTTTTTCTGAAAGAGTTAATTTATGTAAGGGAGCATGAGGGCAAACATCCTGATGGCAGCCTCTATGTCAACGTAGATGAGCAGGGTCTGATCTCTGCTAAAGACCTTTTTAGAAGAAACCGGGAGGTGGTTATTTTCTCATTGGTAGGGTTATATCTGCTCAATGCCGTGGAGGCTTATGTAGATGCACGTCTTAAATATTTTAATGTTGACGATGTTAGTATCAAATTCTCTCCCGACCTCATAAATACAAACACCATGTACGGCTTTAATAAGATGACCCCGGGCATTAAATTAACTTTGACATTCTAAAAATATAATAATACAGACTAAAATGAAGATAGCGTTACTTGGTTATGGTAAAATGGGCCAGATCATTGAGCATTTTGCTTTAGAAAGAGGCCATGAGATCGTATTGAAGATCAATATAGATAATCAGGAAGACCTGACTGTTGCTAATCTGCGAAAAGCAGATGTAGCGATAGATTTTAGTACCCCTGACGCGGCAATAGATAATATATATGCTTGTTTTGATGCGAATTTACCCGTTGTGGTAGGGACCACTGGCTGGTACGGACAATTGCAGGAAGTTAAAAATGACTGCCTTGAACGTAACAATGCTTTGCTTTATGGGTCAAACTTTAGTATAGGTGTTAATCTCTTCTTTCATGTAAACAAGGTATTGGCACAGGTTATGAATAATTTTCCGGCATATGAGGTTCAGGTAGAAGAAATACATCATACACAAAAACTGGATTCACCTAGTGGGACTGCGATGACACTAGCTGAGGGCATTATTGATAATCTGGACAGGAAATCGGAATGGGTGAATGAACTGGTGGGAACCCCTTTTGAGGATGTAATAAAGAAGGAGCAATTACTGATAGAGTCGCACAGGATTGAAAATATTCCGGGCACACATACGGTGGTTTACAGCAGTGAGGTAGATGAGATTGAGTTTAAGCATACTGCACATAGCCGCTCAGGATTTGCTTTGGGTGCAGTAGTTGCAGCAGAATGGCTGGAGAAGCGGCAGGGCTTTTATAATATAACTGATATATTTGATTTTAAATAACATATAAATATGAACTGGAAATTCTGGGAAAAGGATAAAAGTGCTGAGCCAAGAAAGAAAAAGACCAAAACGCGTGAATGGGTAGATGCTATCCTGTTTGCGGTAATAGCGGCAACAATTATCAGGGTATTTTTTATCGAAGCGTATACTATCCCAACCGGATCAATGGAAAGATCGTTGCTAATCGGCGATTTTTTATTCGTGAGTAAGGTAAATTACGGCCCGAGGATACCTATGACGCCAGTGGCATTCCCTTTTGCCCATCATACCATGCCGATAACCGGCACTAAAGCTTATTGGGATGGTGTGCAGTGGAAATATAGAAGATTACCCGGGCTTTCCGATATCAAGAGAAATGATGTAGTCGTGTTCAACTATCCACAGGGCGATACTGTGGCACTGGAAATGCAAGATCAGGATTATTACAGGATGGTCAGAAACATGGGCTGGAATACGGTAAACAGCCAGTACACCATTGTAACCCGTCCGGTAGATAAAAGAGAGAACTACATCAAAAGATGTATCGGTATTGGCGGCGATGTGATCAGCATGAAAAATGGCCTGGTCTCTGTAAACGGTAAACCAGAAAAACTAAAGAATACCGGACAGATTAAATATGAGGTAGCCTTTAAGACCCCTGATGTGAATTTCGCCATTTTTAAGGATATGGGTTTCAACATCGATGAAGATATTTCCCGTCAGGATGAACTTAGCTGCGTGTTTAATGGCACGGAAGAAATGATGAACAAGGTAAAAGGCCTTGATTTTGTAGCTTCGGTGAAAGAGCAGACACAGCCGGAAGGGCAGCGAGAGTCTGATGTATTTCCTTTTGATGAAAAAAGAAACTGGAATGCGGACAACTTTGGCCCGATTACCATTCCTAAAACGGGATGGACAGTTACCCTGGACAGTGCTTCCATGCCGCTTTATGAAAGGTGCATCAGAATTTACGAAGGCAATAAGCTGGAGAAATCAGGGGATGGCTGGCTGATCAATGGTAAGCCCGCTACAACGTATACCTTCAAAATGGATTACTACTGGATGATGGGCGATAACAGACATAATTCATTGGATTCCAGATACTGGGGCTTTGTTCCGGATGACCACATTGTGGGTAAGGCATTGTTTATCTGGATGAGTTACGATACCAATGGTTCGTTTTTCAGTAAGATCAGGTGGAGCAGGTTACTTAATGGAATCCATTAGTTTTAAGACAACTGGGCGATAGCTAGTTTCCTGGCCAGCTCATTCAAATCATTTACAACGGCATCTATTAAAGGGATGCCGTTTTTTTTGCGCTCAGCTTCGTAGTTATATTCAGGCTCTCCGGGAATGATCACCTGTTTGCCGGGGTCAATGGTTTTGGCACTTTTAAAGCGGGCTATCCAATTATCCAGATGATCTTTAAAATCTTGTGCCGGGCGAAACCCGTCTATCCGCATGGCACCGAAAAAGTGCCCGATGCCCTCGCCTACAGGATCATTAGGGGGTTCCAGAAAAGATACAAAAGGAGGCACCCAGGGACCATAATTGGCGCCGGACAGTACGGCAGATAAAATATCTACTGTAGCACTCAACCCATAGCCTTTGTGACTGCCATGGTCTTTATCACTACCCAATGGCAACAGTGACCCTCCCTCTTTCAGCTGATGGGGGTTGGTAGATGCATTGCCGGAAGCATCCTGCGCCCATCCTTCAGGGATAGGTAAGTTTGCCCGCTGTGCTATTTCGAGTTTGCCGTTTGCTGCTGCTGCGGTAGCCATGTCTACTACCACAGGAGGGTATTTTCCTGCCGGAAAAGCATAACACATCGGGTTGGTGCCCAATAGCCGCTCACTGGAGTAGGTAGGGGCTACCAGGGGACTGGCATTGGTCATGCTGATGCCGACCATATCCTCTGCTACCGCCATCAATGCATGGTATCCGGCTATTCCGAAGTGGTTAGAATTTTTAACGGCCACCCAGCCACTTCCGTAGGTACGGGCTTTCTCTATTGCAATCTTCATGGCAAAAGGAGCTACAACCAGCCCTAAACCTCTATCGCCGTCCACAGTTGCCGTAGTTGCGGTTTCATGCACGATCTTTATATCTGGAGTAGCATTGATGCGTTCTTTTTTCCAGAGGCGTACATAGCCGCTTAAACGGGCTACACCATGGGAGTCGATGCCTCTTAAATCAGATCTTAATAAAACATCAGCCGCAAGCTGCGCATCAGCAGGAGGGCATCCCATTTTAAGAAACACATTTTCAGTAAAATGACGTAGGTTATGCTCGGTAAAAGTGTAAAAATTCATGTTGATCAGGCAAATAGGATGGTGAACTGATGATCGAGCGGTTTGAAATACGCTACTAAAGAGTCAATAAATTCATCTCCATACAAGACATAGAATGGCGCTATATTTAACACGCGTTCCTGCAACACCCCATTCGGAAATAGTTTATCCTTTAGATTTTCTATTTGTGCCAGTGAGGTTTCATGCTTACGCTTCTCAGCCCTTAGCATTTTCTTCTCGAAATTGGAAATTAGCTTAAGCGCTTTAGTTTTGGCTGAATCGGAAGATTGTGAGAGTGTCTTATCTATTTTATAAGCATTGAGCTTTATCTGATCGAAGATGGCCTGTATGCCCCTTACCTCGTCGTCTAGCGTCAGTTTGATAGATACATGTTCTTTGATCCACTCATTTTTAAGTGTTTCTATGTCATTAAAAATGTTTTTGTGATTGATGCCTAGTATGTGCATCCGGGTTTCACTTCTGCTGTCAATTACCAGTGCCGAGTTGCGCAGCAGCAGTACAGGGAAAGCTACCTGATAATGGTCGAAATTTGCTTTTAGCTGCAGCCAGTAGGTAAGTTCCGCTCCGCCGCCAATATAGGCCAGGTTGGGTAAAATCACTTCCTGGTATAACGGCCGCATCACTACATTCGGACTAAAGCGCTCAGGATACTGATCAATCTCGGCTTTTAACTGCGCAGCGGTAAAGCTGGTTTCAGTATTTACTACTTTGTATTCCCCTGTTTCATAGATGATTCTTTCCCTCAAGCCATCAATCATGTAAAAAAAATTGATCTCCCTGGGGTTAACCTGTGGTTTGTGCCCCAGTTCTTCCAGTTTTACATTACTTTCGTTGATCAGCTTAAAGCTATTCTGTTCCGTGATGTCCCGGTGTATAATTTCCTTAAACTGGTTTTTCAGTTTGGGGTTGTCGGCATCTACACAGACCAGTCCATATTCACCAAACAGTGCATCTACCAGTTCGCGTGTGGCATCACTCAGTTTAGTGTTGTCGGTATATGCAGCCTCCACCAGTCGTGACAACATCAGGCCTTTTTTGCCGATGCCCAGGTAGCCTTTATAGGCGGTCAGTGTTTCTACAATGTCTTTGATGTCCAGTCTCCCGGTTGCACCTGCCGCCTGTTTATTCCAGGTCAGCACTTTGTCTTCCACCTTCAGGTGGTTAATCTCTTCAAAATCGTGGTCTTCAGTCGCCATCCAGTACACCGGTACAAAGTTATAATCCGGAAATTCCTGCTTTAATGTCCTGGCCAGGTTAATGGCCGTTACAATCTTATAGATGAAATACAGCGGACCGGTAAAAATATTGAGTTGGTGGCCGGTGGTAATGGTAAAAGTGCGGTTATCTCCCAGGCGTTTGATATACTCAGTAACCATAGGCGTTGTCTTCACAGCAGCGTATTGCTGCTTCAAGGTGTCCACCAATACGGACCTGTCGCCATTAAAACGGCGATTTTCTATGGCCTCAGCGAAGCCCTTCAGATCCACGGAATAGTTATAAAAAGACTTAAGTTCGTCTTTTCCGCTGATGTAATCCAGTACTACCGCCGAGAAGGCGTTCGTGTCCTGATAAGAGATGTATTTAGCATGCATTGCCACGAATTTAAGTTAATAAACCATAATTCCTGATTTGAAGCTTTTATTTTACAATTCGTCCATACAGGTCGAAGTCTTCCGCACGGTCGATGGCTACATTTACAAAACTGCCATTGGCAGCATAACCGGTAGCAGCATCTATCAGTACCTCATTGTCCACCTCCGGAGAGTCATATTGCGTACGTCCGATAAAGAAATCACCTTCTTTTCTGTCTACCAGGACCTTAAAGGTTTTACCCACTTTTTCCTGGTTGATGTCAAATGAAATACCTTGCTGCAGTTCCATAATTGCATCTACGCGCGCTTGTTTTACTTCATCAGGCACATCGTCTACTAAGATGTGTGCATGGGTTTTCTCTTCGTGCGAATAAGTAAAGCAACCCAGTCTGTCAAAACGGGTTTCCTCCACCCAGTTCATCATCTCTTCAAAATCCTGCTCAGTTTCACCAGGGTATCCACAGATTAAAGTGGTACGCATTGCGATGCCGGGTACTTTGTCCCTGATCTGGTTGACGATATCGATAGTTTTCTGCTTGGTGATGCCACGGCGCATGGACTTAAGCATATTGTCTGTAATGTGTTGCAAAGGCATATCCAGGTACTTGCAGATATTTTCCCTTTCATTCATTGCATCGAGAATTTCCATAGGGAAGCCCGAAGGATAAGCATACTGCAGCCTGATCCATTCTATGCCGGGTATGTCAGAAAGCCTGCGCAATAACTCGTGGAGGTTACGTTTACCATAAATATCCAAGCCATAATAGGTAAGGTCCTGCGCTATTAATATTAGTTCCTTAGTGCCATTAGCGGCCAGTATTTTTGCTTCGTTTACCAGTTCGGCCATATCGCGCGACACATGTTTTCCACGCATCAGCGGAATCGCGCAAAAGGAACAGGGGCGGTTACAACCTTCCGCGATCTTGAAATAAGCATAATGTGAAGGGGTAGTCAGCAGGCGCTCTCCAATTAACTCGTGCTTATAGTTCGCACCCAATGAATGGAGCAGGTTGTTCAGATCGTTGGTGCCAAAGTAAGCATCAACGTTAGTTATTTCAGCTTCCAGTTCCGGTTTATACCGTTCAGACAAGCATCCGGTCACGATTACCTTTCCAATTTTTCCAGCTTCTTTAAGTTCACTGTATTGCAATATGGTATCGATAGATTCCTGTTTGGCATTGTCAATGAAACCGCAGGTATTGATGACAACTATGTCGTCTTTTCCCATTGTATTGGCTTCATGAACCACATTCATACTGTTGCCGCGCAACTGGCCCATTAAGACTTCTGAGTCATAGGTGTTCTTGGAACAGCCCAGGGTGATGACGTTAATTTTGGGTTTTTTAACAGGTATAATAGTGGATTTTATTTTTGTATTCATGTGTTTTATTTAAACAAGCTATCAACGAAAGCTTTTTTATCAAATAATTGCAGGTCGTTCATGCTTTCGCCTACGCCTATGTACTTTAATGGGATTTTGAACTGGTCAGAAATCCCGATCACTACACCACCTTTGGCGGTACCGTCCAGTTTGGTTATGGCCAATGCATTTACGTCAGTCGCTTCAGTAAACTGCTTACATTGTTCAAATGCATTTTGACCTGTAGAGCCATCCAGTACCAATAGTATTTCATGCGGTGCTCCAGGCACGACCCTGTTCATGACGTTTTTAATCTTGCCCAGTTCATTCATGAGGCCTACTTTATTGTGCAGACGTCCGGCGGTATCAATAATAACGACATCTTCTCCATTAGCCACAGCAGACTGAAGTGTGTCAAAAGCCACAGATGCGGGATCAGATCCCATGGCTTGTGCCACTACACGTACGTCTACGCGCTGGCCCCAAAGCTGGATCTGCTCTACAGCCGCTGCCCTGAAGGTATCAGCTGCACCCAAAACTACTTTAAGGCCTTCTGCTTTTAGCTTATGGGCCAGTTTGCCAATGGTAGTGGTCTTCCCTACGCCATTTACACCTACCACCATAATTACATACGGTTTATGCTCAGTGCCATATTCGAAGCTGCTGAAATCATTACTGTTGTTTTCTGCAAGCAGCAATTGTATTTCATCGCGCAACAAGCCGTTCAGTTCAGATGTAGAAAGATATTTGTCCTTTGCTACACGATTTTGTATACGGTCTATGATCTTCAATGTAGTGGTTACACCAACGTCAGAGGTTACCAGGACTTCTTCCAGGTTATCCAGTACTTCGTCATCCACGGTAGATTTTCCGGCTACCGCCTTGGTGATCTTACTAAAAAACCCTTCTTTAGTTTTCTCTAATCCTTTGTCCAGCGCTTCCTGCGATTCCGGTGCAGTTTCCTTTTTCTTGAAAAAATCGAATAAACCCATAAGAATGTATAACAAAACAAAAAAAGCCCTCCCACAATAAAGGGACGGCTTTAATATTATTTAATATTAAAATTATTTTTTGGATGCAGAAATAGCATCTTGAACGTGATCGTTATGAACAATAACTTCTTTGAAAGAATAAGCACCTTTAGGTGATTTAGTCATTGTAATAACTTTCGAATATTCTTTTCCTTTACCCGTTTTCAGGGTTGCAACTACCTTTTTTGCCATGATCTAAATAGATTGTATTTAGTTAAATACTAAATGTTATTACTTAATTTCTTTGTGTACAGTTACTTTTCTCAATACAGGGTTGAATTTTTTCAATTCCAAACGCTCAGTAGTGTTCTTACGGTTTTTAGTAGTGATATATCTAGACGCACCAGGCATGCCGCTTGCTCTATGTTCTGTACACTCTAGAATAACTTGTACTCTGTTACCTTTTTTTGCCATTTTCTTAATATTACGGTTGATTCACATCAACCAATGTTTTTTCTATAAATATCCTTTTTTCATGAAACGGTTGATCGCTTCAGAGATACCAATTTTGTTAATGGTTTTGATAGCTGAAGTAGATACTTTCAGTGTTATCCAACGATCCTCTTCAGGAATATAAAATTTCTGAAGTTGTAAGTTGGGATAAAACTTACGCTTAGTTTTAACGTTTGAGTGAGAAACATTAAAACCTGTCATCGCCATTTTTCCGGTTAAATCACAAACTCTTGACATGCCTTGTTATATATTGTTAATAGTTCTTCGCTTAATTTTTTTAAGAGTGTGCAAATATCAATATAATATTTGTAATCATCAAGCCGACAGGGAAAATATTTTCAATATAATCAAATAGCTGTAAGATTGCCTGATAGGACAGTGCTGTATAATCATCTATGTAGAGATCACAGGGCGGTAATTCTTCTTTGGTATGAGAACTGAGTACCCCCACCACTTTCATTCCTGCATTCAGTGCTGCAGTGACACCCGAGAAGGAATCTTCAAAGACAACGCAGTCCCTTGGCATCACACCAAGATTTTTGGCTGAGGTCAGGTATACTTCGGGATCAGGCTTATGTTTTTTAACATCTTCGCTTGCCATAATAGACCCCATAGTTTCGCGTATTGGTACTTTACTCAGTATCAGTTCCAGATTTGCATAAGGGGCTGATGTGGCTACGCCAAGCCTTACATTATTCTCGTTCAAATTAGCTATAAACTCCACAATGCCTTTTATTGGTGATACATGCGGCTCATATATTTTTCTGAAAAGGCCTTCTTTCTCCTCCTCAAGTTGTAAAAATTCTTCACCTTCTACAGGTCTTTTCAGAAAATGTGTCAGTATATATTTGTTGCTTTTCCCAAACATGTGTTCGGCAAACTCGTCATCTGTCGGGGCCAGGTTGCGTGTGGAAAAGAATTCACGGAATGCCATTGAATGGTATGGATTGGTGTGGCAGATTACGCCGTCCATGTCAAAAATGACTGCTATATCTCTATTCATCCGGCAAAATTAAGAAAACCAATCCGGCAGTATCTCTGTTGTGTGTAAAAAATGGCCGTTTATGAAAAAAGAAAAAGTTACTTTCAAAGGAGCATGGGAAATATTAAAGACATCATTCATGGGCTTTAGTGACCATAAAGTCACCAAGCTTAGTGGCTCACTGGCATATTATACGGTCTTTTCAATGGCGCCATTATTGGTGGTGATTATTTCATTGTGTGGCATCTTTTTAGGGCAGGAGGCTGCCCAGGGACAAGTTTACAATCAGTTGGCCGGCTTCCTCGGAAAAGAAACAGCATTGTCGCTGCAGGAGATGATCCAGAAAGCAGCAATCGGCGACAAGGGCACTGTTGCTTTTATCATTGGTGCGGTTACATTGTTGGTCGGTGCTACCACCGTTTTTGCCGATATTCAGGATTCTATTAACATGATCTGGGGTTTAAAGCCAAAGCCAAAAAGAGGTTGGTTAAAGATGTTACAAAACAGGTTCCTTTCTTTTTCAGTGATCATAAGTCTGGGGTTTTTACTACTTGTCTCCCTGGGGGTGACTTCTGTTTTAGACGGATTTAGTGAGCGTCTGCAAGCGAGGTTCAATGATGTTTCCGTTGTGGTGTTCTATATCCTAAACCAAGTTGTTACGCTCGCTGTGATTTCAACGATATTTGGTGTGATCTTTAAAGTTCTGCCTGATGCGATCATAAAATGGCGTGACGTGGCGCTCGGTTCTATGGTGACAGCCGTATTATTCATGCTCGGTAAGTTTGGTATTTCATTTTACATCGGCAGCAGTGACGTTGGGAGTACTTATGGTGCGGCGGGCTCGTTGATTGTTGTTTTGCTCTGGACCTATTATTCGTCCATCATTTTATATTTTGGTGCTGAGTTTACTAAAGCGTATGCCGTTAAATATGGTTCTGAGATACATCCTTCACATTATGCGGTCACAACGAAGGAAGTAGAAATCGAAACGGAAGGTAATTCAATCCAGGATAACGAGAAATAGCCATTAAATAGTATGCCGGATGTAGCAGCAAAGATAACAAAACCCCTGCCCACACACTTTTACTCACGCTTTGTTTATCGTTGGCATAAAATTTCGCTATCTTTATATCTATAAATACACCCATGATAAAATGGATTAGATTGGTTAAAATTAAAGCTGTATGCTGTCTTTTGTTCCAAGTGCTTGTTGTGCCATCCATGGCGCAGATCAAATGGCCGGCTGGTCAGTTGCTGCCATCGTTTCCGGCCACTGCGCCGGTTCTGGATCTAATCAAACTCCGTCAAAACTCTCCTGACGCTGCAGCAGAAATGTATCTGTTCGCTTCGCTAAAGGGTCTGGTAAACAGGACAAAGCCACGCATTTTCTCCTATGAGGGTAATGCTTCAGGTGAAGGACCGTATACCTGGCTGCAGTCCCTTGATTTGAAGTGGTCTGAACCTGCAGACAAATGGGATTTGATCACTAAATACAGGAAAGAAGTTTCAGGTTTGATCGTTTATGATACCGCTCAAATCCATACGGTAAATCTGGCCACGGTACTTGCAAAAAGCAAAGGAGCACTGATTGCCTCGCCCTTATTGCTGTCTAAATTAACTGCTCCTCCGTATAATTTACCGGTCTTAGTCGATCTTCGGGGAAAATTTGTCAGCAAGCTGGAAGTTTATCAGTTACTATATGATACTTATTGGCCACAGGTTGATCACCGTTTGTTAATTGGTCTAAACCCCAATGCGCACAAAGCAGCCCTTCGTGAATATGCGGTAGCCCTGGGTGCAGCGGTGGTATGGCTTGATCCTAAAGTAAGCGGGGAAAGTGAACTGTTGGACAAATTTTTATCTTCCATGTCGCCCGGTGCAAGCTTTATGGGCTGGTGGCCAGAGGAAGCGCCAGGGATCACAAGAGCTTCAAAGTATGGCATTGCAACCATCGCCAGCGATTGGTGTTTTAACTTAACGGTATTTAGCGGTACCTCAAGGATCATCCATATAAAGCCCATCCCCCCTAAACCGGTACTGCGAAATAAGATATATGTTGCCTTTATATTGAGTGACGGAGACAATTTACAGTTCACAGAACACCTGATGCGTAAACTTTGGAATAATCCGGACCGGGGTAAAGTTCCAATGGGATGGACCGTATCACCTGCTATGCTGGATGCAATGCCTGGCGTGCTCAACTATTATTCTCAAACGTCAACCACCAATGATAACCTGATCTCGGGACCTTCCGGTTATGGTTATACTTATCCAAATACCTGGTCTGATGAAAATCTGCTAAAAAAGTTCATCTCTAAAACTGAGGATTATAATAACCGTGCCGGGTTACGGGTGATCACGATCTGGAACACGGTCACTGGCGGTATTGACCCTAATGTCGGGAAGATTTATGCCGGTCAGGCAAAATCCCTGCTTGGTGTAACTGCCCAGAACACAGGTGGCGGGCTTACTATCTACAACAACAGCTTACCGGGAATGGCACTTGCCTGTAACTACTGTACAAATGAACAGGCAATGAAAGATCATATCACCAGAGCTGCCGCCGGTTGGGGCAGCACCTCGCCACGGTTTGTGATCATACAGGCGCAGCCTTGGCAGGGTGTATCGCCAACAAGTTTTAAGAATGTGGCTAATTCACTAAATGAAGATTATGTCGTCGTTCGCCCTGACCATCTTTTTCAGCTTATCCGCGAAGAAAAAGGCCTTGTAATTAATCCCTGATAATATAATAGACAGGGACACTGATACCCTGAGTGAGTTAAAAAGTTATCTTCTCTCTTCGTGCTCAGCAAATGCTCTTATGAAACGGGTATTATTGGTGTGCCTGCTGTTTGCAGGGACTGGTGGAGTTAAGGTATCTGAAAGAAACAGGCCTGCCCATTTCCTTTGGCCTGTCGGTTGGGATTGTGCCGAACTATCGTTGTCTATTAATTTCGATTTTTTTCGTAGTGAAGTGCAATCACTCCGCATGAAAAGGTTTTGGATTCTATGAGTTTTAGCTGAGTGGTTTCAACCACATTTTTGAATAGGGGTATTCCTTGTCCAAGTAAAACTGGATTTACAAATAACCAAAACTCATCAATTAAACCCTGACCCAGTAAGGAATGGGATGCCCTTGGACTTCCAAAGATTAAAATATTCTTCCCGTCCTGGTTTTTTATTTCATTGATGTTGTCTGCGAGCTGGCCGCTAATGATTGTGGTGTTGTCAAGTCCTTTTTCGTTCATTGTCTTTGATAAAACAATTTTGGAAACTTTGCTGTACCAGGCCGAATGTTCTTTATCGTGTTTTGATGCATTTGGTTGTTCAGCGGCAGTTGGCCAATAGCTCTGCATCATTTCATAAGTTACCCGTCCGTAAAGAGCTGTGTCAGCTTTGTCCGTCATAGTGCCAACAAAGTCAAATAACTCATCGTCAAATTTTATCCAGTTCATTTCTCCATTAAGCCCAGCTACAAAACCGTCAAGCGAAGTGTGCATAAAAAAAATTAAATTTCTCATTTTACTAAGTTACGGTGTTAAAATAAGAGACCAGCGGTGTATCTGCGACATTTTAACGGTCAATTTGCGACTTGTGGGATAAGATAAAAAAAATAAAAAGTTTTATTAACTTTTTAATAAACTTATATTTACGGTCTTACAATAAACCAAATATGCAAATTAAATCATTTGAAGAATATCAGAAGACCTATCAGTATAGTGTAGATTATCCGGAACAGTTTTGGGAAGGGATTGCCAATAATTTTCAGTGGCGGAAGAAATGGAATAAAGTATTGTCATGGAATTTTTCTGAGCCGAATATCAAGTGGTTTGAGGGCGCTAAGCTAAATATTACCGAAAACTGCTTAGACCGTCACCTGGCAGAGAACGGGGATAAGCCGGCCATTATCTGGGAGCCAAATGACCCGCAAAAAGAAAGCGTTACTTTAAGCTATAAAATACTGCACGAACAGGTTTGTCGTTTCGGGAATGTGCTAAAAAAGAACGGTGTGAAGAAAGGTGACAGAGTCTGCATCTATATGCCGATGGTGCCCGAACTGGCGGTAGCAGTTTTGGCATGCGCACGTATCGGAGCTGTTCACTCTGTAGTGTTTGGTGGATTTTCTGCCAAGTCAATAGCCGACCGGATCAATGACGCGGCCTGCAAGATTGTGATTACTGCTGATGGTGCTTTTAGAGGAAGCAAGCAGATCCAGTTGAAAGAAGTAATTGATGATGCGCTTATCGGATGCCCAACGGTAGAAAAGGTGGTCGTTTTAACTCATACCCGTACACCTGTATCTATGCTAAAAGGCAGGGATCTTTGGTGGGAAGACGAGATAAAACAGGTAGATACCAATTGTCCTGCCGAAGAAATGGATGCTGAAGATCTGCTGTTCATTCTGTATACTTCCGGTTCTACCGGCAAGCCTAAAGGAGTAGTGCATACCATCGGGGGTTATATGGTGTATGCGGGTTATACTTTTTCCAATGTATTTAACTATCAGCCTGACGAGGTATTCTTCTGTACTGCGGATATCGGCTGGATTACCGGTCATTCTTACATTGTGTATGGCCCGCTTTCGCAGGGTGCTACCACGTTAATGTTTGAGGGTATCCCTACATATCCTGATGCCTCGAGAATGTGGCGGGTAGTAGAAAAGCATAAAGTAAATATTCTATATACAGCCCCAACAGCTATACGCTCGCTGATGAGCTTTGGGCTGGAGCCTCTTGAAGGCGTAGATCTTAGTTCGCTAAGGGTGCTGGGATCGGTAGGTGAGCCCATCAATGAAGAGGCATGGCATTGGTTTAATGAAAATGTTGGTAAAAGTAAAGCGCCTATTGTAGACACCTGGTGGCAAACAGAAACCGGCGGCATCATGATTTCGCCCATTGCTTTTGTCACGCCAACCAAACCTAGCTTTGCTACTTTGCCATTGCCTGGTATACAGCCGATCCTGGTAGATGAGCAGGGACATGAAATTGATGGCAATGGTGTGAACGGTAACTTGTGTATCAAATTTCCATGGCCGGGTATGCTCCGCACTACTTACGGTGATCATGAGCGCTGTAAGCTGACCTATTTCTCTACTTATAAAGATTTGTATTTCACTGGAGATGGCTGCTTGAGGGATGAGGACGGCTACTATAGAATAACGGGTAGGGTAGATGATGTGATTAATGTATCAGGCCACAGAATAGGTACTGCTGAGGTGGAAAATGCAATAAACATGCATGCAGGTGTGGTAGAAAGTGCCGTAGTAGGCTTTCCTCATGAAGTAAAAGGACAGGGGATTTATGCTTTTGTGATCAACCCGAATGTGCACAATGATGAGGACCTGACCAGAAAAGACATTCTTCAAACCGTAACCAGGGTGATCGGGGCAATTGCAAAGCCTGATAAAATATTGTTTGTTTCAGGATTGCCTAAAACAAGATCCGGTAAGATTATGCGCCGTATTCTGCGGAAAATAGCAGAAGGTGATACGGCAAATCTTGGAGATATTTCAACCTTGTTAGATCCTTCTGTTGTTGAAGAAATCATAGAAAGATCTAAACAATAAAACATTTTGTAGCCTTCTCCTGTTCTTTAATTTACATAACCGATTGTAAACATAAAATTAAAGATCATGGATAAGTTAGAGTTAAAAGGAAAATGGAACGAGATCAAGGGTAAAGTTAAGCAGGCATATGGCGACCTGACCGATGATGACTTGAAATACGAAGAAGGAAAAGACGATGAATTGTATGGAAGACTGCAACAAAAAACTGGCAAAACCAGGGATGAAGTGGTTGACTGGATAAAGTCACTATAAGATCATCAAGTTTATATAACAGGAAACCCTGACTAATCATCAGGGTTTTTTTTATGGCTTAGGGTTGCTTTGAACTTCAATAAAGTGCTCATGGTAGGCTACATCATCATTTACCATTCCTTGTACCACAATCCTGAATTTGCCTGTTATATCACCTGTGTAAAATATAAACTCTTTTTCTGCTGGATCAAACAGATCTCCGTGGTTCCAATATAAGGTAGATACGAATGCAGGCTCCAGAGGTTCGGTATAATCATCAATATAGAATTCTTTTTTCGTGTAGATCCCCGGCAATGGGACAATGAAAAGGTCCCTGTCTTCAGACTTACAGTCGCGGTATACGATGGTTCCACCTTCTGATCCATTTCTATAAGTCCTGCCTGCAACCGGATGTCGGTTTCCATAGTCTGAAATATGGTTCCTGCAATTTAATACATTATAACTGCAAACATAGTCGCCGCATGCATTTACGCCTCTTTTATAATGTACGTTGGAGCCTGCAGTGATTTTTACTTCGCTAAGCCTGTTGATCTTTTCATTGGGTTTTAACGACAATTCGTTGTTGTTTTGCACTGTTGAAGGAACTGAAGTACGGTCCGCATGGATTAGTTTCAGGTAAGTTTTGTTGAGCTGTCTGTACGGGTCGTCTACTTTTACAGAGTAGAGGTCCTGGTTTTTCCCCAATGCAATCACCTGAATCTTAGTATCCGCAGGGATTACCAATTCTTCGTTCTTAAATACGGTTTGTCCGGCACTGTCCGTTTTTATCACGCCTACAGTTGTGCCAATCATAATGCCCAGGTCTATCGGAACTTTGAGGGGCTTGTTGTATTGTGCAACTTTGATCTTCAACGCTAGCGGGTCATATGTTTTTATGGTGTCTGTTGATTCTGCCTTCAGAATGTTTTGCCAGGTATATCTGCTCCAGCCCCTTACGAGCAACATGTTTTCAACAAAATCCTTGTCGCTGAACCCATTGCCAGCTGGGGCCATCGGCAGCGTAGTTAATTGTTGTCTTAGGTTAATGTAGCTTTCTATGTCATTGCTAAGTTTGCCTGGAAAACGGTTATTCTGAACACAGGCGATGGAAAGAAAGCCTATGGTGTCCGGTTCTATTAGCTTCACTTTCAATACAACTTTTTCCCTCTGGTTATAAATAGATTTGTCTGTAGTAATAATAATCTTTTGCTGCGGATCGTACCTGGCGAAAAACATTCGCTCAGATAAGGGTCTGCCGATACTGTCTGATACCGTAATTGTTTTTAGGCCTTTAGGGATCTCGCTAAGAGGCACCTTAAAGATTTTGTGTGCCGCACTTAAAGTCATTTCTGAAATAAAGAAGGTCTCATTAAAATCATGTATTCTTACATACACCTTTTGAGCGGTTTTATTTATTATTCTGACCTTTAATGTATCTTTGACGGCTGCATCAGCAAAGTATAAATTTACGCCCTCCGCTATTGCAGGGGGTAGGCGGTAGGTAGTATCCGTAAATCCTGAATGAAGCAATTTAATTTGATATATGCTGTTGATTTCAGGTGTCAGCATAAACTTACCAATCCCATAGCTATTGGTTTCTATGGTGTCAAGTAGTTTTTTGTCTTTAAACAGTAAGGCTTTTGCAGATACCATATTCAACTGTTGGTCTTTAACCTCCCATGCTACCCTGCCCGGTAGATTGTCGATCAGATTTCCTCCTTCCGGATAGAACCTCACAATTGCGTTTCTTCTGGTAACTGGTAATGTTAAGTTTATGAAGCTACTGTCCTTGCCATATTTTAATTTTGCATATACATTAGGATCAGAAATGCCCTCTTGTTCAGGTAACATCAGCACGAGCTCCCCCGACTTACTTGTCTTTTCTGTTTTAAATAAATTCCCGTATCGGTAACTTACATCAATGGGCTTGGGTAAAAACCGGAAGTCTCTTGTAGTTGCGGAGATCAGTACTTCATTTGGGGTTTTGCCATGATTCCCTGCTTTTAGCAGCTTAATACTTGCGCTAAATGCGGGCTCGATATTGGTCTTTATAACGATAGGCTGCGTAAACACAGCATCAGGAATGCCACTGCTGACCCGATTGGTGGAAACCTGAAAATGGTAATTGCCTGTTAGCATAGAATCAGGAAGTATCATGCTTCCAAAAGAGAGCGTATTGCTCATTACATATTTACCTTGTTTAATGATAGCACTGTCTATATCCCTGACGAGTGCTACAGATAATACCTGATGCTTAGAAAGGTTGTTGCTGTTGTCCTTAATTAAATATCCTGTGAACCAGACTGTTTCGTTATTTGTATAAATGGTTTTGTCGAAGTGTACAAACAGCGAAGCAGACGGATTTGCCAGATTGTAATACTGCATCTTTTCTGTAATCGCACTTTGAGTAAGCCGTTGTGCCTTTAATGCGGTTACTGACGCAAATGAAATTAGAAGATACCATAAAAGCGATAGGAGAACACTGCGCATACATTAAAGATAAAGTATAGCAGTCAATTTTCGTGCTATGTAACAAAATACATAGAAGCAGCCGAACTAAAAATTGTAACAATATCCCTCAGTGGTGGAATCATAATCAAGGTAGTCGAGCTTTGCACTCAGCAGGGTAGTGTTTATCTCCATGTTTCGAAATTGTAGGTTTCCGAATATGCTTGCCAAAGCGGTATCGGTTGCATCAACTCCTGTCGCTATTTTAATGAGTCCGTTAACAGGCACCAGCTTTGTTGCGTCTATGATGATCCAGTATCCGCCCAGATAGGCTTCAAAACAGGCATGGAAGTCCTGTGGGTTTAGCTGATAAGCGTAGCCGGTGAAATACCTGGCGGGTATTGTTAATGCCCTGCACAATGCAATTCCCAGGTGTGCAAAATCACGGCAAACGCCTGTCTGTTCCGTAATGGTGTCAAATGCTGAGGTTTGGGGAGTGGTGTATCCGCTGCTGTATTCTACATTGTTGTAGATCCATTCCCGGATAGCCATTACCTTTTGAAAAGCATGTTCAATTTTTCCAAACTTATTGTAAGCGAATTTATAGAGCTTGTCCGACTGGCAATATCTGCTTGGGTTAAGGTAAGATAAAGCGGAAGCGGTCATTCTGCTAATGGTTACGTCGTCGAGCTGTTGGGCTGGAATTACCTTTACCTGGTTTTCTATTACTGCTTTGTAAGCTAGTGAAATATAGCCCGGATTTGGTATATCTATGGTTTTAAATCTCTTCTCCCCGGCGATCGAATACAATTCATTCATTTTTAATTCGGGCTCTGAAGTAAATGCTTCCTGGATAATGTTCTGGTTCAAAGATTTAAAAGGCTGCACACTTAACAATAAGGTCGAGGGAACCAAAGCTTCGTAGTCTATTTTTGTGGATATTTCAAATCTCATAGTTATGTATTAGAATTTATGTATGATTTCGTATTTTTTAATAAAAGTGCGTACTTTTTTGGCTTAATTATTATTTATTTGAATTAAAATTCATTATTTGTTGTTGATTTTCATATATTCCGATTATTTAACAGTTCATTTTAGGTTATGATAAAAAATAAGTATTCAGAATCATATGTTTTGCCGGAAAATACTTGGGATGAGATGTTTGATCAGTCTAAGCAAGTCCGTGACGAGTATAAAAGAGTGATGGATTATCTGAATTTAGAGTCTACGGATGAGCTTAATAAAAAAGAAGAGCTTTCTAAAGTGCTTTTTATGAGTCAGGGTATTACGTTTACAGTTTATAACAGCGGGGAAGGAATAGAGAAAATATTTCCGTTTGACATTATCCCAAGGATCATCACCTCAGAGGAATGGGCGTTCATAGAGAAAGGGATCAAACAGCGTGTTATGGCATTAAATCTTTTTCTTAAGGATGTATATAGTGATCAGTTTATCATCAAAGATGGAATTGTTCCAATAGACATCATTTATTCCTGTCCCCATTTTCTTAGAGAAATGGTCAATGTAAAAGTTCCGCACGATATTTATATTCATATTGCGGGGATCGACCTCATCAGGGACAATGATGGTACCTATTATATACTGGAGGACAATGTTCGCACACCTTCAGGTGTAAGTTACATGCTCGAAAACAGGGAAATTACTAAACGATTATTTCCGGATCTTTTGCCTCAATGCAAGGTTAGGAGTGTAATAGAATATCCCAACGTATTGTACAACAATCTGCAGTCCCTCTCTCCAAGACAAATAGCTAATCCAACCATCGTGCTTTTAAGTCCTGGAAGCTTTAATTCTGCGTATTTTGAGCACACCACTCTGGCGCGCCTAATGGGTATCGAATTGGTAGAGGGACCTGATCTGATTGTTGATGACAATAAAGTATATATGAAAACTACTGCAGGTTTGCAGCAGGTGGACGTCATTTATCGAAGGGTAGATGATGAATATCTGGATCCGCTGGTATTTAATTCAAGCAGCTTACTTGGAGTAGCAGGTTTGATGAATGCATACAGAAACGGCAATGTTACCATTGTTAATGCTGTGGGCAATGGAGTGGCGGATGATAAAGCGATCTATGTTTACGTGCCAGATATGATAAAGTATTACCTGAATGAAGAGCCTTTGCTTAAAAACGTGCCTACCTACCAGCTTGGCAATAAAGATGAAAGAGCTTATGTGTTTGAAAATATATCAAAAATGGTGGTTAAGCAAACCAATGGCAGCGGGGGTTACGGAATGCTGATGGGCCATGCGGCTACCCCAGAAGAGATTGAATCCTATAAGACAGAGATCATGAAAGACCCCCGCGCTTTTATTGCTCAGCCAACCATTAGCCTATCTTCCGCACCATGTTATATGCAAGGTGTATTGCAGCCACGAAGGGTGGATTTTAGGCCGTTTGCCTTGTGTGGTCCTAATGGTATAGAAATTATACCGGGTGGATTGACAAGGGTGGCCTTAAAAGAAGGCTCACTTGTGGTAAATAGTTCACAGGGTGGTGGAAGTAAAGATACATGGGTACTTTCTTAATATTTTAAATGATAGAATCAATATGTTAAGCAGGGTTGCAGAAAGTTTATATTGGATAAGCCGTTACGTTGAAAGAACAGATGGCATGCTTCGCATGCTCAAAATAAATTATGCCGCTTCACAAGATTCACTTACAGAATTTTCATGGGCGCCGGTTATTAAAATCTTTTGCGGCCCGGATCCAGAGGGCCTTATTGAAGAATTCAACAGCCGCGTGATCTTGCAGTTTATGGTAACAGACAGGGACAACCCAAATTCCATTATCAATATCATCACGCAGGTTCGTGAAAATGCCAGAAGCGTACAAGACCACATTACAAAGGATGTATGGCAATGTCTTAACGAATATTACCATACGATCAAAGATTCCAAACTAAATGCCATGCTGAAGAAGGATGATCCCATTTCGGTGCTGGATATACTGATTAAACAAGGGATGCTTTTTTATGGAACCACTGAGATTACGATGGCGCGAAATGAAGGAAGCAGCTTTATGCGTATAGGTAAATATCTGGAGCGCAGTATTCAATCAGTAAATATATTGGATATCAAATTTGGTTCAGTAGACCATAACCCGGATTTGCTGACCAATACCAGCTATTGGAAGCATTTGCTGTTATCCATTGGTGGGTATGAGCTTTACCTTAAAACCTACCGTCAGGGTTTTGAAGCAGAAAACGTACTGGCCCAGGTCGTATTAAACAACGAGTTTCCAAGGTCTGTAATTTATTCGCTGAATCAGCTAATCAAGTATTTTGACAGACTAAAGAACGATGGGCATATCAATCCGGGAGACCTTTCTTTTTTAATAGGACGGCTGCAAAGTAAAGTAAAGTATGGTTCTATAAAGGGATTGAAGCAGGGCGATCTGCATCTTTATCTGACCGAAATTAAGAGTGAGCTCTATGGGATTGGTAATGCCTTTAATCAAACATGTTTCTCACTGAGTTAATATTATTTAACATATCACAGATGCCAAAGTTTAATATTAAACACATTACAAAATATACATACGAATCGTTGGTTAGGGACAGTGTTAACCACATTATCCTGTATCCAAAAGAGCACGAACACCAACAGGTGATGAAGCACGATTTACAGATTTCAGGCAATCCTAAAGTAGATACCTTTGTGGATTATTATGGCAATCAGATTGGTTTTTTTACTTATAGCGAACGTCACCGGCAACTGGAAATTTATTCAGAGCTCACTGTGGTTACCTCTGCCAGGGAGCTTCCGGCAGAAACTATGTTTAGTGAGTTTCAGTGGGAAGAGCTGCAAGCGCTACGGTATCACGTACCTTATATAGATTATTTAAAATGGGAAGCATTTGATGGTTTGCGGGAACTAAAAGAGGTGATCACTGCAAGTAAGGAATCGGAAGCTGCACCTTACCACGTGGCATTAAACTTTTGTACTTACGTTTACAAACACTTCAAATACATTCAGGGAGTCACTACGGCGCAGACCCAGTTAAATGAGATCTGGCAATTGAAAGCGGGGGTATGCCAGGATTTTGCGCACATCCTTTGTCAGATGTTAAGAATGGCAAATATTCCCGCTAAGTACGTAAGTGGCTATATCTGTCCAAATAAAAACGGTATGCGTGGTGAGGGTGCTACTCATGCATGGGTAGAGGCCTATATTCCATCGTTTGGATGGCTGGGCCTGGATCCTACCAATAATTGTATTGCAAATGAAACCTATGTAATTCTGGCTTATGGCAGAAGCTTTAACGATTGCTCTCCGGTAAAAGGCGTTTACAAAGGCCCTTCAGATCACAAACTAACTGTTCAGGTAATTGTGAGCTACGACGATGGAACAGTGGAACAGCATGAGCCCGTAGAAGAAATGCCGGTGACAGAACCTGAAGTGCCTGTTGTTTTTAAAGGCAACAGTTACCGCAGGAACCTGCAGCTAATGCAGCAGATCCAACAGCAACAGTAATAAGATGGAGCTTCAGTAGAAGCCCATCTTATTACAATGATCAATATCCGAAGATCTGTTCTAAACTTAGTTTGGTAAGCGCACCAAATTTTTGCAGTTCTTCAGGTTTCACTTTCTTTTCAGAAGCCACAATGCAGTAGTTGTATGGCTTGTTTGCGATATTATTTTCATGAAAAGCTTTGATGTCTGCAAAGGTCAGTGGTTTCAGTCCGTTGTATTCATCAATTCTTGAATCATGGTCTATCCCTAATCTCTGATCTGCAAAATAACTTTGAATGATGTCGTCTTTAATCACCCTGCTGGTTTCCAGGCTATTCAAAGCATTGTTTTTAGATGCTTCAAAGGAGTCATTTGCTTGCGGAAGATTATTGAGTAATTCATTCATGCCTATTACTGCATCATTCATTTTATCAGCCTGGCTACCTACATATGCCATCATTGAATATTCTCTTCCTTCTCTGGCTGGAGGGGCGTAATAGGCGTAAGTAGAATAGGCAAGGGCTTTCGATTCACGAATGGTCTGGAATACGATTGAACCCATACCACCACCAAAATAACTGTTGAACAAATTAATTTTAGCAGTAAGCTTTGGGTCGTATATCCCGGTATTCCTAACCCAGCGCACCTCTGATTGTACCATGTCATAGTCGGCAAAGTATACCTGGTTGGCAGCATTATGGAGATAAGTAAACATTTTGGCCGGTGCGCCCGGTGTAAATTCTGAAGGCAGGGGGTGCAGCTTTACAATATCTGTTGTAAACTCTTTCAGGGTTTTTGGTCCATAATAGGTGATGGTATGCTTATAGTTATTGATGTTCCGGAAAATGTAGATCAGATCATCCGATTTAATATGCTTCACCTCCTCGTTGCTCATGGTAAAGTTGAACGGGTTTTCTGCACCATGCTGGGCATAAGACATCAGCCCATCCAGGATAGCGTCTTTGTTTAGCTTATTGTTTTCCCTTCTCTTCAGAATGGTGTTCTTTAGTTCTGCCAGTGCCGGTTCATTTGCTTTGCAATTGGAAAGAATGTGTTCTACCAGGCGAACTGCTTTGTCGAAGTTTTCCTGTAATCCGCTGATGTTAATTGCCGCAGTCTCACTGGATACGTTCAGACTGTATGTGCAGGCAATGTTGTAAAACTCCTTGCTGATCTGCTCCGCAGAATATTTATCTGTGGCTAAAAAAGTAAGATACTGAGCTGCATAAGGCAGTAATTTATAATTCCAGGCACCGATGTCAAAACGGTACGACAAACGGAAAATGCTATTTTCTTTGTTTTTTACCGTGATCACGTCAGCTATACCAGCTTTGCCAAAGTTCAGGGCTTTTTTATAATCCAGAAAGCTTGGCGCAATTGGTATTGTTGGCCCGGCAATCAGGTTTTTTGTAAATTGAGAAGTAGAATCAGCATTTGCATTTATAGGGGTTATCATAGGCTTCTCTACTTTTAATACATTTTTATCTTCACCTTTGTGTTTAAATCCCACTACGTAATTGTCTCTAAAAAACTGATTGGCAAAATTAACGACCTGTTGTTTAGTAATTTTGGCCATATCATCTGGCGTACTTAATGACTTGTCCCAATTGAGCCCTCTATTTTGAATAAACTCAGTGGTAGCAGACTCCACCCGATAGGCATTGCCGTCAAATGCCTGAAGAAGCCTTAATCTTGAATTAGCTACTATTGCGCTGATCAAGCTTTCGTCAAACGCTCCGGTTTTCAGCAGTTTGATCTGATCCAATAACAATTGTCGGGCTTGCTCCAGCGACTGACCTGCTTTAGGTTGCGCAGAAATGCTAAATACACCATAATCTTTCATTTGCTGAGCGTACGCATTTGCCTTTAATACTTTTTGCTGTTTGTTTAAGTTGATGTCAAACAAGCCTGCCTTTCCGTTGGACAGGATACTGGAGATTAGGTCAAGCATCAGGCTTTCTCTGCTATTTTGAGGATATCCTCGGTAATATAACTCTACACTTTCTGCACTGGGTCCGTAGACATCCACTTGCTGAATAGCTGTTAAAGGCTTTTCAGGAGCGGGATTGTACAATTCAAGTGGTTTGGGTTTCATATAGGCAAATGATTGATCCACCTTTTTAATCATTTCATCCGGGTTGAAATCTCCCGACAGGATCACGGCCATATTATTGGGCACATAATATTTATGGTAGTATTTTTTGATCTCGACCAGTGATGGGTTTTTCAGGTGAGCTATAGTCCCGATAGTGGTTTGTTGACCATAATTGTGGGTCGGGAACAACAATTCAGACATCATCTCATCGAGTTTCCATCCATCATTATCCAGTCCGCGGTTCTTTTCTTCATAGACAGCCTCCAGTTCGGTATGGAATATACGGAAAATGGGCGCCCGGAACCGCTCTGCCTGCAAGGCAAGGAATTTATCGGTTGCATTGGCAGGAAAGTCTTCATTGTAGACAGTTTCCTCATACCAGGTATGTGCATTGCTGGATTGTCCGCCAATGGCCTTGATCATTTTGTCGTATTCATTGGCTATCGAAAAGTTTGATGCCTCGCCTGAAGTTTTGTCAATCTCAGCATAGATCTCTTTGCGTTTTGCAGGGTCAGTAGTGATATTGTACTGCTCGTATAGTGCATCAATCTTATCCAGCAAAGGCTTTTCTTTGGCGAAATCCAGTGTGCCAAACTTGTCTGTTCCCTTAAACAGCATGTGCTCCAGGTAATGTGCCAGTCCTGTTGCATTGCGCGGATCGGTATTGCTACCTGCCCTTACAGCTAAACGGAATTCAATGATTGGTTCTTTTGTGTTTTGGGAAAGTATGGCTGTTAAACCGTTTTTAAGCGTATAAAATCTTGATTTTGTCGGGTCGTTTGTTACGTACTTATAGGTGTATCCTCCAGCGCTTGCAGTTTTCCATTTGTAGGTTGACTGCGCCATTATGCCTTGTCCGGCAAAGAGGAGCGAGACTATCAGCAATAGTTTTGTTTTCATGTTATGAATAAGTTATAGCGCAAACTTAGATATAATAGCCACAATAAGCAATTCTATAAAATGCTGAGCTTTATTATCTGAATTCTTGTATTTTTACCGGTATGAAGAAGCAAGGTTCAAGGCCTAACATTTTGGTCGTAAATGACGATGGCATTACTGCACCAGGAATTAAAAACCTGATTGAAGTAGCACAGGAATTGGGAAATGTGGTAGTCGTAGCTCCCGACGGCCCACAATCAGGTATGGGTCATGCCATTACCATTGGCAAGCCCCTTAGGTTTGACAGGGTAGACCTGTATCCGGGGGTGGAGATGTATAAGTGTTCGGGAACGCCGGTCGACTGTGTAAAGCTTGCTGTCAATAAAATATTTAAAGGTAAAAAGCCTGACCTTTGTGTGTCGGGCATAAATCATGGCTTAAACAACTCCATCAATGTAATCTATTCAGGAACAATGTCGGCCGCCGTAGAAGGAGCTATTGAAGGCATTCCCTCCATTGGTTTCTCACTTGATGATTTTTCGCAGGAAGCAGACTTTAGCCATTGCAAAAAATTCATCAAATCTATAGCCGAACAAGTGCTTGAGCATGGCTTGCCTGCAGCTACATTGCTGAATGTCAATTTCCCAAAAGGGGATAGCCTAAAGGGGATTAAGATCTGCAGACAGGCCAATGCGAAATGGGCAGAAGAATTTGATGAACGCAAAGATCCTTATCAGCGGTCATATTACTGGCTGACTGGTGTTTTTGAGAATTATGATAAAGGTGAGGATACGGATGTATGGGCATTGGAACACGGGTTTGTATCGGTAGTTCCTGTACAGTTTGACCTGACGGCGCACCATGCCATACCACTGCTCAATTCATGGGATTTCGGAAATCTGGGTGGAACAGGAAAGCCCGCAGGCGATGCACATAAACTATCCGGACCTGACGGATCGTCGCTGGGTTAAATTACAAAGAAGATGAATAAATATTTGCAGCGTACAAAGAATAATGTGTGGATAGGCCTGGCAATCGGAATTTTAATTCCAGGTGTGCTGCTGATAGCTGCATGGTATATCATTCATCATCAAAATCTGAAAAAGGTTGATCTGCTTTACATCGCCTGTATTGCAGTCAATGCCTATGCCATGCAGGTCTATTTTCGTTTAAATAGGGAACAGGTAGGCAGGGGTATTCTGTCAGCCACCTTTCTCTGGGCTTTCGTATTTTTCTTTTATAAAGTAGCATGAGGTATTATTTGGTAGCAGGCGAAGCTTCAGGGGACCTGCATGGTGCCAATTTAATGAAAGCACTTAAACATCAGGATGCCCATGCCGAATTCAGGTATTATGGCGGGGAAAAGATGCAGACGGAAGGTGGTGAACTCAGAAAACACTATGCCGAGATGGCCTTTATGGGTTTTACAGAAGTCCTGTTAAATCTGCGCACCATTCTTAAAAATATGAAGGCATGTAAGGCAGATATATTGGCCTACTGTCCGGATGTTTTAATCCTCATAGACTTTCCGGGCTTCAACCTGAAAATTGCTGAATTTGCCAGTCAGAACGGAATTAAAGTATGTTATTATATCTCCCCTAAAGTTTGGGCCTGGAACCAAAAGCGTGTATTGAAGATCAAAAAAATAGTGGACAGGCTGTTTTGTATACTTCCTTTTGAAGTAGATTTTTATAAAGAATGGGGTATGGAGGTAGACTATGTGGGCAACCCGTTACTGGATGAAATTGCACAGTTTAAGCCCGATCTGGATTTTAAAAATAAGCAGGGTTTGAATGACAAGCAGATCATTGCTTTGCTGCCAGGTAGCCGTAAACAAGAGATAGAACGTTTATTGCCAAATATGCTCAGCGTAACCGACAGCTTTAGTGATTGTCATTTTGTGGTGGCAGCCGCCCCCAACTTTGATGCGTCCTATTATCAGCAGTTTATAGGCGCTAAAAATATAACCCTGGTATTTGGCCAAACGTACGACCTGCTGCATGTGGCAACATCAGCAATAGTGGCATCGGGTACCGCTACCCTGGAAACTGCATTATTTCATGTGCCGCAGGTAGTGGTCTATCGAGGTGGGACTATCTCTATTGCCATAGCAAGAATGCTCGTAAAAATTAAGTTTATATCCCTTGTTAACCTCATCATGGACAGACAGGTAGTGAAAGAGTTGATTCAGGAAGACTGCAATACAGTAAATATTGCAGCTGAGCTAGCGCTGATCACACAAGGTCCATACAGGAAAAAAATGATGGATGACTACCGTCAGCTCTCTGATAAAATGGGATCGGCAGGAGCATCAGAAAGAACAGCCAGCCTGATATTGGATTATCTTAATAATAATTAATACCCGGGAAATTTTAACCTGTTGACCCTCTGAATTTTTCAGGAGAAGTTGATCTTTTTTTGTGTACAGATGAAACATTTGAGTTAGATAAAACGTTTTACTGAAATATATATCCCTATATAATATGAAAACTACAGATATTTTTAACTCAGCCGCGCTCCCTAAAAACCCCAGGATTATTATAAAAGAAAACATCACTTTTCTAATAATTGCCTACGAACAGTAGAAATTTCCCGCCCATTATTATCTAGATTTTTTATCGCTTAAGCTTTTTTAGGATGCATTCATTCTGATGCCTTATGGCAATGGATTTGCATTTTTTAAAATTGCCTGGAGCGTTATTTCATCAAATCAACTAATCATCCATTATAAATTTTAATTAAATCATCCAATGAAAATTAAACTACTATTCAGTGCAGTGATACTTTTTCTCTGTACGCTTGGTTTTCGGGGTTATGCTGCTAATTTCTTTCAGCAGGACACTACGAAAAAAGACACCAGCAAAACACAGGTAGCGGCGCCACCCGCACCGCAAGACACTACCCGGCAAAAAATTATTACAGGTATTGTGGTAGATGAGAAGTCTCTGCCGGTTCCCGGTGTAGGCATCAAATCTGCTTCCGGTAAATCGGCAGTAACTGATGCGGCAGGTAAATTCAGTATTCCGGCAGGCCCCACAGAAATGCTATCTTTTTCTTACCTGGGCTATACTGCGCAAAGCAAGGCTGCAGGAAATGGCAATGCGCCGCTAACCATCCGGCTGGTTCCCTCAGAAGGGGTAAACCTGCAGGATGTAGTGGTGGTGGGTTACGGTACACTTGACAAAAAGGAAGTGACCTCTGCGGTAGCACATGTAGATTCGGCCGATTTCAGGCAGAGTGGTTCTAGAAACGCACT
Organism: Pedobacter psychroterrae; assembly: GCF_004331695.1. Lineage (GTDB taxonomy): Bacteria > Bacteroidota > Bacteroidia > Sphingobacteriales > Sphingobacteriaceae > Pedobacter > Pedobacter psychroterrae. The sequence goes on from NZ_SJSL01000008.1 coordinate 80,447, forward strand.
CGACCTGATCCAGGGCAAAGTAGCCGGTCTGCAAATCACACGTACCGGAGGCTCCAACCCAAATTCAGGTGTAGGCATACAGCTGCGGGGGGTGACCTCTGTCACCGGCAGTCAGAGTCCGCTCATTGTTATCGACGGGATACCGGGTGGTAACCTCGATCTTTTGCAGCAGGATGACATTCAGTCTATTGACGTGCTGAAAGACGGATCTGGGGCAGCCATATATGGTACCCGGGCCAATGCAGGAGTAATCCTGATCACCACCAAAAAAGGTAAACCAGGTCCTGCCAAATTCGATTATTCAAGTTATGTTCGCCGTGAGTATCTGTACAGACGCCCGGATTTTATGACTGCATCAGAATTGAGGGCCAGGATTGCATCGGGTGAGTTGGAACGCACCGACTATGGACATACTTCCGATTTTTTCAACGACCTGGTCAACAATAATAATATCAGCCAAAATCACAACCTTGCCTTATCTGGCGGTTCGGATAATACCAGCTACAGAGCCAGTTTAAATTTCCGTGATTTGCAAGGTTTTGCCAAAGAAAACGGCAGGCAAGAGTATGGAATAAGGTTAAACCTAAACCAAAAAGGATTTGACAATAAGTTGTTGGCGCAGATCAATCTGACCACCACATTTAACAAGGCCAATCAATTGGGCGGAGGTGGCTGGGAAGATCAGTTTAAACGCAATCCGACACTTTCCAATTACAATGATGACGGTACATTTTATTTCGAAAATACCAGCACCAATCAATTTGCCAGGTTGCTGCAGGAAACGAACAAAAGACAGCAGCAAACAAGCTCGGTGGATACCAAAGTCGATTACGAAATTGTTCCAGGCTTAAAAGCATCTATCTTCGGGGCAGTTCAAAGAAATAGTTATATCGATGGAGAATACAGGGCTGTCAATGGGGAGTATTCTATAGAAAACGATATTTATAAAGGCGGGGGATATGCTCGTCGCAATACCGTTCTGGAACAGAATTTTTCAGTGGAACCCACACTGGAGTATCGCACCACTTTTGCAGAAGACCATAGCCTGACCGGGATAGCCGGCTACAGTTACCGCTACGAAGTTTTTGAAGGATTTAATGCGAACAACCTTGGATTCCTGAACGATCTGTTTGATGAGAACAATCTAAATGCGGGTAACCAGTTGGCAGCAGGTAAAGCTGGCCTTGGCAGTTATAAAAACGACAATACACTAATCGCCTTTTTTGGAAGGATAAACTATTCTTACAAAGGAAGGTACTTTGTACAGGCTATCTACCGCCGTGAAGGCTCTTCCAGATTTGGTGTCAATAACAAATGGGGAGATTTCCCTGCTTTCTCAGCTGGTTGGACGATCAGTGAAGAGGAATTCATGAAAGACAATAAGTTTATCAATTATCTGAAACTGAGGGCAGGATTTGGGGTGACAGGAAACTCAGGTATCAACAATTATTCTTCACTGGTGACGCTGGGTACAGGAGGGGTTTATCTGTATCCTGATGGACAATACCGCGAAACCTATGGTCCCGACCGTAATCCAAATCCGGATCTGAAATGGGAAAAGAAAAAGGAGTATAATGTTGGTTTGGATTTTGGACTGATCAACAATAAACTCTCCGGTTCCCTTGATGTGTATAACCGTGTTACTCAGGATTTATTGGACAATTACGATTCGCCTCAGCCGCCATATATCAGGGGCAGTATCTACACAAATGTAGGGACCATTTCTGCCAAAGGGATAGAGCTGGCATTAAACTATAAGGCGATCACTAACGATAATTTCACCTGGAGTGTGGACTTTGCAGGAAGTACCACTTCAAATAGGCTCGACTCTTATTCAAATGATACATATAAAAGAGATAACCTGTTTCTGGGCGATATAGGTGGCTACGGGGCATTAGGTACTGCAATCCGTACTTACGAAGGTGGTAAGCTTGGTGAATTCTGGGGCAAGAAATTTGCAGGGTTTACTGAAGACGGTAAATGGTTGTTTTATAACAGGGCAGGAGAGAAAGTTCGTAATGACGACATCAATAATTCGCCAGACAGAGATGTAACCGACTATGGCGTGATCGGTAATGGTATCCCTAAATATTACCTGTCACTGGCCAATAATTTCAGTTACAAGAATTTCGATTTCAGGATATTCCTGAGAGGTAAATTTGACTATCAGATCCTGAATACTACTGCCATTTCCTATGGAAATAAGATCTCGGGTGATAACCTGCTAAACTCAACATTTGACAAATATGCTGAGATCGACGATACGTATATGTACTCCGATTACTACATGGAAAACGGAAGCCATCTAAAAATCGATGAGGTGACGTTGGGATATAGATTTGGCCTTAAATCGAAGTTCATCAGGAATTTCCGGGTATATGCAACCGGACAGAATCTGGCCACCATTACAGGATATACCGGCAACGACCCTGATTTTGTAAGCGATACAGGCCTCGCACCGGGTATTGACGGAAGAGGGCCATACCCAAGCACAAGGTCATTCCTTATGGGATTAACTATTGGATTTTAAGTCAGACAGCATGATAAGCTTTAACAAAATTAAACAGATGAAAATACTACATAAAACACTAATAATAGCAGGACTTGCCGGAGCGGCAGCCCTGTTCGATTCCTGTACAAAACTGGATGAGAACCTGTATGATACGCTGGAGAGCAATAATTTTTATAACAATAAGAATGAGATCATTTCGGCAGTATTGAGGCCATATACCCATGCGAATGCCTGGGCTACACCATCAGGACAAAATGGCTGGTGGAGAGCAAATGAACTAACTGCAGATCAGCTGGCATGGCCTACTAAAGGCAGGCACGGAGAGGATGGTGGACAATGGAAAAGATTACATTACCATACCTGGACCAACGATGAAGGTGGATTGAATAATGCCTGGACATTGATGTACTGGGGAGTAGGACTAACCAACGACCCAATTCAAAAAATAGAAAGTAAGGATGCGGCGGCCATTGGCCTCACACAAGTAGAAAAGGATGCCTATGTAGCAGAACTTAAGTTGTTTCGCGCTTTTCACTACCTGAAGCTGATGGACTTGTTTGGAAACATACCGATCGCGACAGAGGTTCCGGTAGGTTCAGTCCCTCGAGATCAGCTCCCTAAGTCATCGACGAGTGCAGAAGTTTTTGCCTTTATTGAAAAGGAAATAAAAGAAAACGTAGAGAAGGCCCCTGCCCTTTCAAAGTCTATGTTGGGAAGGATGTCAAAAGCAGGTGGATATGCCATGTTGGTTGAGCTTTATTTAAATGCAGAAGCATGGACAGGAACCGCCAAATGGGATGAGTGCATTGCCGCCGCCGATAAGTTGATCAACAATGAGGCAGGTGGATTAAACGGTGCGATGGCTCTTGACGTTAATATCACAGATGCATTCAAACCCAACAATGACTTGTCTAAAGAGGCGATTTTTTCTATTGCATACGAGTTTCAGCGCGCGAATTTTCAGCCCTCCTGGACTGGTGATTTTTACCATTTTCAGCAGCAGCACATTTATGGTGGTAGCAGGAACGGTAACGACGGAGTGGTTGTCGTTCCAGGAAATTATACCACTTACAAAGACCAAGATTTAAGGAAATCGGAATGGTTGCTAGAGGGGCCAATGGTTCGTTTTGATAATGGTCAGCCGGTTATTGCATCAGGAGGTAATGAGTATGATGGCAAACAGCTCGTCTTTGTCGATAATATCCAAAGAAATAAAACCGGATCAACCGTATCTAATATGAGCGAAGGTGAAGAAAATAGCGGGGTGAGGTTCAATAAATACAAGCTTGGAAATCAAGTAACGGGCGCAGATGGCACCCCTCCCAATCCAAACTACAATAATACTGACTGGCATATTTACAGATTAACCTGGATCTATTTTGCGAAGGCAGAAGCCATTATGCGGAAAAATGGAGGGGCTGCAAATGCAGAAGCAGTACAGTTAATCAATGATTGTAAGAAACGTGCGTTCAGTGCTGCCAACTGGACCACAAATGCCTACACAACTTCAACCCTGACACTTACAGAACTGCTAGAGGAAAGAGGTCGCGAGTTTATCTTTGAAGGGTTCAGAAGAGATGACTTAATCCGTTTTGACAAGTTTACTACTGGAGCATGGTGGGATCACCAGCCTAGCGCTCCAACCAGAAAATTGTTTGCCATACCGCAACAGCAAAGGGCCTTAAATCCCAACCTGACACAAAATCCGGGTTACAATTAATACTTTCTAAATATCCCTATATAATGAGCGGATGGTTGTTTACAAAACAATCATCCGCTCTTCTTTTATAAGTAATTTTAATTTGCTATTATTGGATACTAAAACGATTTAAACCAAATATCACGCCTTATAGTAGGTCTATAAGGCTACTAAACACACACATGAAACTAAATAAACTTTTCTTCACACTTTTGTTACTCGGCAATGCATCATTTGCCCAGAAAGCAGACCTCGTCAGCTATGTAAATACACTGCAGGGCACCAATTCAAAGCATGAGCTAACCAGGGGAAATACGTACCCGACCACAGCGTTGCCTTTTGGCATGCACACCTGGACACCGCAGACCGGAAAGAACGGCGATGGCTGGAAATACCAGTATTTTAAGGAGCATATCCGTGGCTTTCAGCAGGCCCACCAGTGCAGTTCCTGGACCAGAGATTATGCGGTATTTTCTTTTATGCCAATGACGGCACTCGTGGTAGATGAAGACAAACGCGAAGCCAAATTCAGCCATGCCAATGAAATAGCCAAGCCAAACTATTACAAAGTACAATTCGACAATAAGATCACTACAGAGATATCTCCTTCAGAGCGCGGCGCACACCTCAGGTTTACTTATCCAAAAGGAGAAAAAAGCTTCCTGGTACTGGATGGTTACAATAGAACAAGTGGTGTTAAAATTCATCTGAAAGAGCGTAAGATTACCGGATGGGTGAGTAACGGACAAGGGTTTAGGAATAATTGGAAGAGTTATTTTGTCATTCAGTTTGACCAGCCTATTAAATCTTATGGGACCTGGGAAAACAGGAATAATACCATTTCTGCTGATTCAATAAGCGCAGAAGGACGGGGCAAAGGTGCCTATATTGAGTTTCAGGCAGGTGCTAAGGTGCAAGTTAAAACGGCATCTTCTTACATCAGTATGGAGCAGGCAGAACTAAACCTCAAAACCGAACTGGGTGCAGATAAAACATTGGAACAAACTAAAGCCAACGCTGCTGCGGTATGGAATAAATCGCTGGGCAGGATCGTTGTGGAAGGTGGATCAAAAGCTGATATGGAAACCTTTTACTCTTGCTTTTTCAGAGCAAGCCTGTTCTCCAGAAAATTTTATGAAATCGGACCAGATGGTAAGCCCTATTACTTTAGCCCTTATGATGGTAAGGTACATTCCGGATACATCTATACAGACACAGGTTTTTGGGATACTTTCCGGGCGCAGTTTCCGTTAAATGCATTGATTCACCCCGAAATGCATGGGCGTTACGTAGCATCCATGGTTGATGCCTACAAACAATGCGGATGGCTGCCTTCCTGGTCGTTTCCAAGTGAGGCCGGAAGTATGATCGGTAACCATGCCATTTCCCTCTTTACAGATGCATGGGCAAAGGGCTTAAGAACCTTCGATCCTAAAGAAGCCCTGGATGCTTATCACCATGAAGCGATGAACAAAGGCCCATGGGGACCTGCTAACGGTCGTGATGGGGTCAAAGAATACAACGAATTAGGCTATGTGCCATATCCTAAATACAGGGAGTCTACTGCCAAAACACTGGAATATGCCTACGATGATTATTGCGGATATGAATTGGCAAGGCTAACCGGCGATAAGAAGTACATGGATATTTTCGAAAAGCCGATGTACAACTATAAAAATGTTTACGACCCATCTACCAGGTTCATGAGAGGCAAGGGCATTGACGGAACCTGGACTAAAAACTTCGATCCCATTGAGTGGGGCGGTCCATTTACAGAGGGTAATGCATGGCATTATCACTGGTCGGTATTTCAGGATACAAAAGGACTGATCAATCTAATGGGTGGATATCAAAATTTTACAGCTAAACTGGATTCTGTATTTACTGAGCCTAATAAAGTTAACGTAGGTTCTTATGGTGGGATGATCCATGAAATGACTGAAATGGTGATGGCCAATATGGGACAGTATGCGCATGGTAACCAACCCATCCAGCATATGGTGTATCTGTATAATTACGCCAATCAGCCCTGGAAGTCGCAGTTTCATGCACGTAATGTGATGTCAAAATTATATGATGCTACGGAGAATGGATACCCCGGCGACGAAGACCAGGGACAAACATCGTCCTGGTACGTACTAAGTGCACTAGGGTTTTATAGCGTAACACCCGGCACCGGAGAATATGTGATGGGAAGCCCGATGTTTAAAAAAATAACGCTTAATTTAGAGAACGGTAAGAAGTTCGTGATTGAAGCTTCGGCAAACAGTAAAGACAATGTTTACATTCAGTCGGCATCATTAAATGGAAAAGCATACACTAAGAACTTCCTTATCCATAGCGACCTTACCAAAGGCGGGACACTAAAGTTAGTAATGAGCAATAAACCCAATGAACAAAGAGGTATCTCTGATGAGGACAAACCTTTTTCTTTAACCAAATAACAACATGAAAAGAAGAATTTTTTTACAAAACACAGGGCTTTTAGCAGCGGGAATGATGGCAAGCAAAATGTCATTTGCTGCTGCACCGGATTTTCCGGTAGTAAGGGTAGCCGCATCAAAAAGACATTTTCAAAGTACTGCCGTAGAGGCAGCTATCAAGGAATTTCAAGCAAATGTGAAAAACAAGGAGCTGGCCTGGTTGTTTGAGAACTGCTTTCCAAACACTTTGGATACCACAGTTACCCATAAAACGGTAAATGGTCGTCCTGATACCTATGTTATTACAGGTGATATTGATGCAATGTGGCTTCGTGACAGTACAGCCCAGGTGAGTCCATACCTTTCCCTCGTAAAAGATGATAAGGCCTTACAGCAATTAATTGCAGGCGTTATCAACCATCAGGTAAAATGTGTACTTAAAGATCCATATGCCAATGCTTTCTATGGTGACCCAAGTAAAGTAGGTGAGTGGGCTACCGATAAAACAGATATGAAACCCGGTGTACATGAAAGGAAGTGGGAAATCGATTCGCTATGCTATCCAATTCGCCTGAGCCACCATTATTGGAAACTGACTGGTGATACTTCACCTTTTGATTCAACCTGGAGGGATGCCATCTCAACAATTGTAAAGACCTTTAAAGAACAGCAACGCAAAAATGGCCCCGGACCATACAGGTTCCAGCGCGAAACGATGTTTGCTACAGACACGGTTCCTGTAAGCGGACTGGGCTACCCTGTAAAACCGGTAGGCCTGATCTGTTCAGTATTCAGACCAAGTGATGATGCTACTATTTACAACTTTTTAATTCCATCCAACTTTTTTGCGGTAGTAAGCCTTCGTCAGGCAGCAGAGATCCTGACTACAGTGAATAAAGACAATGAGCTGGCCGAAGAGTGCAGGGCATTGGCTACGGAAGTAGAAAAAGCGATACAGAAATACGGCGTGGTAAACCATCCTGATTTTGGTAAAGTATACGCCTTTGAGGTAAATGGTTTTGGTAGTTTCAATATCATGGACGATGCCAACGTGCCAAGCTTGCTGTCACTTCCATACCTTGGCGCGGTAAAAGAAAATGACCCTATCTATAAAAATACCCGCAAACTGATCCTTTCTTCTGAAAACCCGTTCTATTTCGAAGGGACAGCTGCAAAAGGAATAGGCAGTCCACATACCGGAATGCACAAAATCTGGCCGATTGCGCTTACCATGCAGGGATTGACCAGTAAAACGGATGCGGAAATTAAATCATGCCTGGAGTTATTGCAAAAAAGCCATGCAGGTACCGGGTTTATGCATGAATCTTTCAATATGAACGATCCTAAGGATTTTACCAGATCCTGGTTTGCCTGGTCAAATACGATTTTTGGAGAATTCCTGTGGAAAGTATATAAAGAGCGGCCACATTTATTGGCATAGATAATCTCTTTCAAAAGCGATTGCCATAACGGCAGTCGCTTTTTCTTTAAGACTCGGTGCTCTTTATCAACTTTTCCAGGAGTGCAAATATTCCTTTTAGCGCCTTTTCAGTAGCACTGTTGGCTATGATAATATAAGCGATATTCTTGTCCTTATTGATCAGTGTGTAGGCATAAAAGGTTCCCGCCGATCCGGCATGTTCAGTCAGGCGCTTGCCGCTTTCACTTACATTAAGCCATCCTATTGCGTACTTGTCCAGACCATAGTGCAGGTAGTTGTATGTTGTTGCTTTAAGGAAGTTGTCCTTCCCTTTTAGTCCTGATAAATTCAGCTGGATAAATTTAACGTAATCAGCCAAAGGCATACTAATGTCTCCGGCAGGTTCTATCAGATTCAAATTGTAGCTGGTTGATGAGGGCAGGGGCGTCAGCACATTATTTTCTAACCAATGGCCCCAGGGTTGGTTTTCGTCGTTTCTATTAGGCCAGCCTATTTTATAACTTAATTTCAATTTTTTGCCAAGCACCTCATCTATCATCGCTTCCCAAGTTTTGCCGCTTGCTTTTTCGAGCATCAGTGCGGCTATGCTGTACCCTGCATTGGAATAATTGTATGGCTGATCGTTGGCTCCCACCGGGTCATGGCTCAACAGATACTTTGCAAACTCTTTCCTTTGCTCAGACTTAGTACCTGTGAATTTAGGTAAGGTTTGAAATTCTGCGCCACTATTGTAAGGTTTGATTCTTGCCCTATGGGACAGTAGATCGGCCAATGTGATGTTCAGGTAAACGGGGTTGGCAGTAGCTTTCCACTCTGGAAACAGCTCGTAAAACTTAGTTGTCCAGCTGATCTTCTTTTGCTCTGTTAAATATCCGGCGATGAAGCCTGTAATGGCCTTGGTATTAGATCCTAAATGAAAGAAATCTGTTGGCTTCGCTTTACCTTCTTCGTTTTTAAGATCTGCTCTGTGATAGCCAAGCGTATTGGCGACCAATATGCTGTCGGAAGTAAAAGCGGCATAGGTTATTTCCGGAATTTCACTTGCAATTCTTACGCTGTCTGCAAAGTCTTTAAGTTTTTGCGCTTCTGAGGTGAAAAAAACGAAACATAAAATGAAGACAGCAAACAGTTTTTTCATACTTAAAGTTTGTATGCGAGTCCGAAGGATATATTGCGCTCAACATATTTTTGGTGGCTGTTCTCTTTAAAATAGCGAAGAGCGCGGTGGGCAATTTGAGGATTGACGAAAATGCCTATGTTATTCTTAAAAAAGTAGTTTGCTCCAACACCAACGCTGCCACCTAAGGCAGATTGATTGCGGACACCCGTGTTTTCTACCTCGATATCAATTAAGGCAGCTCCATTAAAGAACAAATATTTTAAAAAATTAACCCTGAAACCTACTGGTATACTCAATAACTTGAATTGATGAGGTGTGATGACTTTTGGTATCTGGGTTCCATTAGGCGAGGACGTGAATTCCAAATCTACGTCCTGAATCAAATAGTGCAAGCCTGTTTCAAGCTGTACACCGTTGAGATCATAAGCGTATTGTATGCCATACTTAGACACAGACTCACCTTCATAAGAAGGGGAAACTAATACCTTTGTTAACTGTACAAAATCCCCTTGCCCAAAGCCATAAGAAATTCCAATGGTATGTCTTTTCAGATTTTCCTGAGCAGTACCAATCAGTGTTGAAAAAAGCAGACAACCTATAATGGAAGCCTTTAATAAGAGCGTTTTATTCATAATGTTTAGAGTTTAGTAATGCCGCCAGAGCCGATTACTTTTTGCTCAATGCTTGCGTATCCGGTATAATATACATGGCCTGAGCCACTGATAGTTGCTTTAATGGAGTCTTCTACATGAGCCGTCACGCTTCCCGAGCCACTGATTCTGGCCGAAAGCAGGTCTATCTTCAGCTCTTTACCGCTCAATTTTCCTGAGCCGCTAACGGTTACATTTGAATCATCCGCTTTGCCGCTTAAGATCAGATTTCCCGATCCGCTGATTACGCCAGTAAATTTATCTGTATTCAACTGAGCTTTAATGCTCCCTGATCCGCTCAAGGTAGCCGTAAACTCACGTGCTGTAAGCACTGATGTGGCCGTGATACTACCGTTTCCGCTCATGGCAAGGCTGGTGATGTCTTTGGCTGTTACGTAAGCCGTAATCTTCTTGTTCTCATATTTTTTTGCCCAGCTCGTCCAGCTGGTTTTGGGGCGGATGATCAGCACCTTACCCTTTACTTCTGTTACCAGTGTCGAAATAGCTTCCTCATCTCCTTCAAATTTTACACCTTCGTTCATGCCTATTTTTACTACAACCTCAATAGGACCACCGGCTACCACACCTGTAAAATCCTTAACTATTCTTTCATCTCTCACAGTAGGTGCTGAAGGAGTATTTAAGGGTAAAACAGCAGTCGCATTTGCACTTGCAAAAAATGATAAGGCAAGAAATAAAACAGGTGTTATTCTTTTCATAATTTAATGATAATTGATAAAGGTAATAAATGAACTTTAAAAAGCGCTTTTATATAAGACGTTTAATTTTTCTAAAAGTTGCAGCAGACACCCGCAATTAAAATAAATAATCTAAGCATTAATAATAGTATATTTGATACAAACCCCTAGTTCATTGCCTTAAAGAGGTTTTCAAAAACCAATGGCCAAAATTGATTCTAATCAGTATATCATTGCCATTGGCGCATCTGCTGGTGGGATTGAAGCCATATCTGAATTTTTTGACCATACCCCACTTGATGCAGTTTCTTATATTCTAATCCAGCACCTCTCTGCCGACTTTAAAAGCCAGATGGCGCAGATATTTGCCCCTCACAGCAAGTTGCAGATAATTGAGGTAACAGACAATATTGAAATCGAACAGAACAAGGTATACCTGATCCCAAGTACCAAATTCATGCAGGTCCAAAACGGCAGGTTGCGTTTAATTGATAAGAAGGGAAAAAAGCCGCCGCACCTGACCATAGATTACTTTTTCTCCTCTCTTGCAGAATTTTGCGGGAAAGGGGCGGTCGGGGTTGTGTTGTCCGGAACGGGGCAGGATGGATCGATAGGCATCCAGGCCATAAAGGATGCCGGCGGAATGGTCATTGTTCAGGATCCGCATACAGCAGCTTTTAATGAAATGCCCCTGTCGGCAATAACTACTGGTTGTGCCGATGTTCTGCTCAGGCCCCGGGATATGCCGCAGGCAATAGAGGACTATGTAAAACAGGGTATACAAGGGCTATATCCGGAGAATGAAAATGATCAGATCAATGAGCCTGAGCTGGAAGGTATCTTTAATTTAATAAAAACACATTCACCTTTTGATTTTACAGATTATAAGCGGCCAACTATTTTGCGCAGGATCACCAGAAGAATGACCCAGCATAATTTTTATGAGGCTGAAAAGTACTATACGTTCCTAAAAGATAATCCGAAGGAAGTATCCTTGCTTGCCAATGATTTTTTAATTAGCGTTACTTCTTTTTTCAGAGATGCTGAAGCGTTTAAGATCATTGAAAAAAAGATCATTCCTGCTATTGTAGCGAAAACACATAACGATGAAATCATCAAGGTATGGGTGCCGGGCTGTGCCACTGGTGAAGAAGCTTTTACCATAGCGATTCTGATAAAGGAATACCTGGACGAAATCCTGCAGGACAGACAAGTTAAAATATATGCGACAGACATCAATAAGTCTGCATTAGCAGTTGCGTCAAAAGGAATATATCCTGAAAGCATTGCTCAAAAGATCACAAAAAAAAGACTGGGGCGTTTTTTTACGAAGCTGGGGCCCTTGTTCAAAGTCAACCATGAGATCAGGGAAATGATCGTATTTGCAGAGCATGATCTGGTGAGAAATGTTCCTTATTGCAACATTGACCTGATCTGCTGCCGCAACCTGCTAATCTATATGAATATTGATCTGCAAAAAAAGGCATTTTCCATGATGCACTTTGGATTAAAAAAAGAAGGTTATCTTTTCCTTGGACCGAGTGAGAATACTTCGACTTTAAAAAGTGACTTCAAAGAGGTAAGTACCAAATGGAACATCTACGAAAATATTTCAGTAGGTAGGTCCGTAAACTTGAATACATTTTCATCACCATTTATGCGAAAAGTAAACACCACGATTGAAGCAATTAACAGGACAGCAAATCCTGCATCCAAAGTGACCCAAAGCGATGAACTTAACTGGGCCATTCTGGAAGAATCAGGATTTAATGGCATTTGTACGAATGAAAGTTTAATGGTGCTGCGTTCTTTTGGGGATACCACCCCATACCTTAAAAATGAAAATTTCAATTTTGACCTCAACGATTTAATCCCCGACAATATTTCTATTCCTTTTCGTGGGGCAGCACATAAAGCACTCAAATTAAATCAAAGGATAACGCTTAAAGGCCTGAAGTTTGAGAGCCCGTCGCCTACTGATACACGCCTGGTAAATGTGGTGTTTAAGCCGTTCTTCATGCCAAAATCAAGCCTGAAGTATCTACTCATCCTTTTTACAGAAAGTAAGGCAAAGTCCGATAGCGCAAGCATCATTAAAGAAGCAGGTTTTAACCAACTTGCGAAAGAGCATTTGGAAAATCTTGAACAGGAGCTAAAGGCATTAAAGATGAGCCTGGAAACTGCCAATGAGCGCCAGGAGTTTTCTGAGGAAAATATGCAGTCTTTTAATGAGGAACAGCAATCTGCCAATGAGGAAATGCAATCTGCCAATGAAGAGCTTCAATCGGTAAATGAGGAGCTTCATACCATCAACAAGGAATACCAGGCTACCAATGCACAGTTGACCGAATTGAATGATGACCTGAACAATTATTTTAGAAGTAATGTAAACGGACAGCTGTTTGTAGACCACGACCTGCTGCTGAAAAAATATTCACCCAGTGCGGTAAAGCACATCAATATCCGTGAAAGTGATATTGGCCGTCCCCTAAGCAATATTACCACCAATATCAAATTTGAAACACTGATTGATGACATTAAACAGGTAATGCTGGACGAGCAGACCATCACCAGGGAAGCTGAAGCATCGAACGGTAAAATATATCAGGTGATGACTGTGCCATATATCAGGAAAAACACAGATAAGCCGGATGGGGCAGTGATCAGTTTTTATGACATAACCGAATTAAAGGAAATATCGCAGGAACTGGACAGTACCAATAAAAAATTAAACAGGATCAATAATGATATAACGGTTGTAAATACCCAGCTGCAGGATCGGAATGAGCAACTTAACAATTCTAAAAAATACATAGAAGAAATATTCAATACCATACATGATCCTTTAGTCATATTGGATAAAGAACTGAAGGTAATCCGTGCTACTGATGGTTTTTATCAGACTTTTAAAGTGAGTGAAGAAGAAACTGAAGGCAACTTTTTGTACAATCTGGGCAACAGGCAATGGGATATTCCTGTGCTGAGACACCAGCTTGAATACATTTTGCCCGAACAGGGCTTTTTCAAGACATTTGAGGTCAATCATGTATTCAATACCATAGGGCATAAGATCATGTTGCTGACAGCCAGGCAATTTGATACTTATACTGATGAAACTTTGACCCTGCTGGCTATACATGATCTGACAGATAAACGAAAAGTAGAAGAAGGCCTGGCGGAGGTAGAACGCTTATTGGCAGAAAGCAAGGAACGGTTGCATTTTGCAATTGAGTCGGCCGGAATAGGATCATGGGATTTTAATGTGTTTACCAAAGAGCTTATTTGGGATAACCGGTGTAAAGAATTGTATGGACTTAAGCCTGAGGATGAGGTCAATTATGCAGTTTTCTTAAATCAAATACATCCTGAAGACCGCCTGAAAACGGAAGATGCGGTAAAAAATGCTTTAAAAGGAGTGAATAAGGGAGAGTTTAATGTGGAATATCGTTCAGTAGGGCTTTATGACCAGAAGTTGCGCTGGATAAAGTCCAAAGGCAAGGCGTATTTTAATGAAGGAAAAAGTGCCACCCGGTTTATTGGAACGGTGCTTGATATTTCTATAGAGAAATCACTGGAGCAAAGTACCAAGGAGTTGCTCCTTAAAAAGGATGAATTTATCAGCATTGCCAGTCATGAGTTGAAAACACCGATCACCAGTCTGAAATTATCCCTTCAGTTGCTGAGCAAGATGAAAGATGACCCTACCAAGGCAATATTTCCAAGGCTGATTGATCAGTCGAACAGAAGTATGGAAAAGATCACCACTCTGATTGACGATCTGCTGAACGTTACGAGGATGAGTGAAGGACAGCTGATGTTAAACAAATCTCCCTTTAATGTTTCGGATATGCTAGGCCAATGCTGCTCACACATTAGGGAACAGGGCAAGCATGAACTGATTGTGCAGGGTGATACAGCTTTGATTATCGATGCAGATGAAAACAGGATTGAGCAGGTGGTGATTAATTTTGTAAATAATGCGGCTAAATATGCCCCTGAATCTAAAAGTATTTATCTAATCGTTGAGCAGGTGGGTGAAATGGCTAAAATATCGGTTAAGGATACTGGTGTTGGTATTCCTCCGGATCAGGTGGCCCACTTGTTTGACAGGTATTTTCGTGCAGATTATACCGGCAAGCAATATTCTGGACTTGGGCTGGGGCTTTATATTTCTTCAGAAATTATCAAACGTCACAGTGGTGAAATTGGTGTCGATAGTGAATTAGGAAAAGGGTCTGTATTTTGGTTTAAAGTTCCGATTTAAGAAACAAGCTCAATTCATGGAATTTTATTGGTACAATGGTTGCTTTTTCGTATATTGACAACAACGCTCGGGTAAGGATACAATAAGTATGAAAACCAGTTGCCGTGCAGGCATCGTCTCACCTCATGCACACCTTGGTCACACTTTGTTCACAAAAAGGTACCTCTTTGTGGCTTTGGTGTGAAGGAGGTGTGAAGAAAGTGTGAAGAAACCCTTATTCTGTGAAGAACTTGCCTGCCGACAAAGCTTAACTGTTACGTACTTTTTTTTATATGTTTTGTTTGATTACTTAGGTTATTGTGTGAAACAGCTACATAGAAATAAAAAAGCCTTTCAGGTTACTGAAAGGCTCTTAGTTATCGTGGAGAATAGCGGAGTCGAACCGCTGACCTGTTGCCTGCCAGAAAAGATAAATATCCAACTCACAGATGTTTCAAGCCTCAATTTCATGTCTTTAAACTCGATGTGCACAAAATTCACACAGCATTTGACCTTGTTTATAATATTTGTTAATTGTTGCAATTTAATATTTCAAGTGGACTTATATCAATCCACTATCAGAAAAACTGTAGTAACCATCGCTACTTATAATTAAATGATCGAGTACGGCGATATCTAATATCTTCCCACCGTCAACCAATCTTTTTGTAAGCTCAATATCTTGCTGACTAGGTTGTACCTCACCACTCGGATGGTTGTGTGCTAACACAATCCCTGATGCACAGGCAGTCAACGCTGCTGCAAATATCACCTTTGAATCCACTACCACTCCGGCAAATCCACCCATTGAAAGATTAATTATCCCTAATGTTCTATTCCTCCTGTTTAGCAGGATGATTTTAAACTCTTCTAAGAACTCTAATCTCCCAACCTCCCAGTAATTCATCAATAATTGATAAGTGTCCTTAGAGGTAGTAATTTTAGGTCTTTCGGTTACCTTGTAATTTGGCTTGTAGGTCAATTCGATCTCAGCCACTTTGAATGTTTGATTTTGTTTCATAGTGATTAATTAATTATAAAACCCAACCAAGCTTTCAACTCAATCTATGTGCAAGAAGCAACGGAATAAATAGGTGGTGTACCGGATCGTGGGTTTATGCCGGAATTTCTTGTCACTTGTTGAGGTGATGAAGCTTAACTTTGTGTATAATTAATTAAATAAGATGATTTTCCTTTTATCCGGCATATTTGATTAGCTTTAGGTATGACGAAGCTGCCTAGAGAACCCCGTATGAAAAAGCAAGATTTAAATCACTAGATGAACATCTTAATGGAAATGGAAGTTTTATCGATGTCGCTATCCAATCGAAATACCTATTATATTTATGCTTGTAATATTAGGAATCGTGATGTTTAAATAGGTAACCAGCTTGGTTTAAACTTACCCACGTTGTGAAGCACCGCACAAATGGTTGGTGTATTAATAGTGGGTTGTCACAACAGCTTTAAGAAAACGGGTTTGAAATGACTGCTACTTTAACAAGCCTTTGAGATCCTTATCTATGCTATCCTTGTCTTTTGCTGCCAACTTGGGGATAATATCAGTTCCTAAACTATCAGTTATCTTATAAGAATCAATGCTGTATAAATTAGGTTCCATCATTCCGATAGCCTTTCTTTCACTGTGTATTAGAATCATTCCAGATTCATATGCTTTTAAGTCACTAGTTGCAAGTATCGTATCTATTTTCCGTTCGAATGCATTGGGAGAATATCTTAAGTCGTTCTTAATTGTTATTTCAACGTTATAAATAGGTATTGTTTTTACGTGGGGATTCTTACAGGAGGTCAATAGTATCATTATAGCCAAGATACCGTTGTTTGCTTTAATGTCCATTGACATGATATATTTAAATTATAGTTTGTTCATATCGACGTTGTAACCAGAACTGCGAAGTTCCCTTGCCACTTTGGTGTGCCAAGCTTCATCATCATCCATTTTCACGTATACAACTCCAGAAATGTCATTAGGAGTTTCTATATCGCCTTTAACTATAGCACAGACATTTTCCCTACCAATCTTACCAATCAGAAAGCCATGTTCAAATACCACATTCTGTCTAGCTCGCGACTTAAGTTCATCTTTAGTTTTTCCACCTACATCGCACGCAGTATAAAGAACTATTGCAAAGCCTACGTTTGAATAATCTTCTATTTTCTCAATTACCGTTCTACTGGAACTTGCTTGTTCATGTAATATGATTGGTTTGAATCCTAAGCGCTCAATAAAACGTGCGGTGCTGATCTTAGCTAATCCATCATGGCCATGTACTATAAAGACATCGGTCTTGTTAACTTCAGATTTCGTTGATGGTACCTGGTTAACACTCGGCAAGATAGTTGACTTTAACAAATCAGCTTTGTTAAGTAGTTTGCGGAGATACGCTAATTTATGTCCTAATGTTTCAATTCTTTCATCAATTGATCCAGACGGATGACTGCTTAATACTCCAATCATTGTGAAGCCAGCATGATCGTAAGCATGACGATATTCGTTATTTGGTTTGTTGAAAGCATGCTTCAAATATTCGTCATTGTAATCCGTCCATTCTATAAATCTTTCTTCAAGCTCATTCCTATCCCCATTTAATAAGAGATTTCCTTCCTTTATTCGGTCTTCTAGCTCTTGCTTAAATATGACTTTATCTTTGATCAATTCTGTTACAGTAGGTTCTATATTTGAGCTTTTCGCCATATGCCTGGTTATAATGTTTCTGTAAAGGTAATCTTTAATGCAGCTCTCGCAACTTTATCTACATCCTAACATGATAGATATTGGAGTTATCAAGAATATTTGTATATGAGTAGTAATGAATAAATTTGCTGCCGAGTAACAGACTGAATTTCTAACCAAGATATACAGTGGTTCATAAGGTTATGTACTAACCCCCTAAACAGCTGGACTAAATTTTAAAAACAATTTAGAACCATTAAATTAGGGAATTATGAAAAAGCAAAGACGTGTTTTCAGTCCTGAGGATCGACTGGCGATTATTCAGGAGGGTCAACGAGAAGGAACCACAGTTACGTGCCGCAAGTATAATTTGGCTCCTTCCTTGTATGGCAAATGGAAGAACAAGTATCTTTCGGGTGGAGTAGAAGGCCTAAAGCCATCGTATCATCGTATAGACCCAGAGCTGCGTGCCCTGGAAGAAGAAAATGAACGTTTAAAACGGATCATAGCAAAGCAGGCACTTGAAATAGAGGTCAAATCAGAGCTTTTAAAAAAAAGTCCTATCCAACCCAGGATAAAAAGATGATTATTTCAGGTTTTAAACATTTAATACCAGCACGCACGCTTTTATCCTGGGTTGATTTACCTTCAAGTGTTTACTATTATAAAAATAAAGGCGGCAGAGGAGGTGTAAAGCCAAGTACACATACGCTGAAGTTGGATGGAACAATGGTGGAAAATCAGGTTGTCATCGAAAAGATAAAAGATGTTTTGTCGCAGGAATTCTGCTGTTATGGGTACGAAAATGTCACTAGTGAATTGCGAAAGGAAGCGTACCACATCAATAAGAAGAAGGTATACAGGCTCATGGATGAACAACACCTATTGCTGGGAAAAGTCATCCGTACCAGCGGTAAGCGTAAATTTGTCCAGCACCGCAAGATAGTGGCCAGTTATCCGATGGAATACCTTTGTCTGGATATCAAATATGTTTATGTACATGCTGATAAGCGTAATTATTACCTGCTGACCATACTGGATGTGTTTTCTCGTAAAACAGTGGATCAGACTTTTCAGAAAAGTATAAAGCAGGTTGATGTAATTAACGCTTTCAGACGCATAAATCAGACATACGGCATCAAAGGAGTAACCATTAGAAATGATAACGGATCCCAGTTTATCGCAAATAATGTTAAACAATATTTACGCGCTGCCGAGGCCAATCAGGAATTTACGCATATCGCAACACCTGAAGAAAATTCCTATATCGAAGCCTTTCACAGCATCGTGCAACGGGAAGTAATCGACCGATTTGAGTTTGACAGCTTTTATCATGCAAAACACACCATTGCTGCGCACAGAAACTGGTATGATAACAGAAGGTTACACCGCGGTATCGAGATGACGCCAAAAGAAAAATGGGAACAAAATATACATCTTACAATCCAAAAAAGAGAAAGCATCGCAGCAATCGGAAAAACCGAAAAAATATCTGGAAATACAGACAATTATTACACAACTAATTCAACATATTTGTCCAACTAATAAGGGGTTAGTACATTTTATACAAAGAACAGTTCCGCCGTTCTCTGAGCTGTAACTATTAAAAGTAAGAAAGTCCCATCCATAAAATTCATCATCCTCAGTACTTACTTCAGGAAATATGATCTTATCAGCCTCATGTATCTTATGAATTGTATTAACAATGGTTTCAGTAACCACCCTATAGCCTCTGGCAATGTTCCATATTGCCAATTCTATTTGTGCCTTCTTACTAAAAATGTTCATCATAGTTATTGTCATTAAGCAATTCCTAATTTAATAAAAAGAGCCACCATAAGTGGCTCCTCGATGCATTATTAAGTATTTAAATGACCAACTCGTCTTTCTTGCTAGCAGTAAATGGGAGCATGGGTAGTTTTAGCATGCTAAGAACATAAATGTGTTGCAAAACTCAGATGGAAATCAAACTGTGTTCTGTGCCTTTCCATATTAGGATAATCTATTGTGTCAATGATACCTCTGCCAGAACCGTCTCTAAATTTAAATCCAAGATAATCGTGTGCATCTGATTGGGATATGACCACTTCCCTAATAGAAGTTGCAGAAATACCGAGACTTGATAATTCTGGGATTCTAAACACACTATTAAGATCAACTTCATATGAAACCGTCTCGAAGTCAGAATCAAAGTCAGTTATTGTCAGTCCCCTTAGGACTTTGTATAAGGTTTCAAATTTTGTCCCCTTAAGGCTACGATAGAATTCATGATCTTCCTTTTGATAATACTTTTCTCGACGCTTTATAATATTGTCTACGTTCTCTCGCAATCTAAACTGCTTGTCGGCTGATTGAATATCTTTAAAGTAACAGGTCTTGATTTTAACAAACTCTTTACCATCAAATCTGTCTATGGCATATTTAAATCCAGAGGTCAACTTCGTCAAGTTAGAAAGTTCAATCAACCTGTATGGTGTGTTATTACGATTTGTGAACACATGTATAACTTTGTCTGACATGGTACTTATTAAAAATAGATGGTTTGCTGTAATCTGCTTATAAATGCCTTTCGCTCAAAGTATTCGGCTAGTGGATTAGTTGGAAGTAACGTTGAAGTTTTAATAGGCTCACTGCTAAGATCAGCCCAGTGATAGTCAGTTAGCCGTTTACATCCTATTATGAAAACACCATATTTATTCTCAACTACTTTCAGTTTGACTTTTACTGGTTTGTTGGTGTAGGTATTTAAGTAGTACGCATCAATGGTAGTTGCAGAATTAGTCAAAGATTTATCAGCGGGTGCTTCTTTTTCACCATATAATGGAATTGGCTTATATTCCATCACTCCTTCTGTTTGAGATTTAGCGATTATCGCTGTGAAACTCATTACGATTGCTGTTAACAACAGTCTTTTCATTTGATTAGATTTTAAATCGGTAGCTCCCAACCCGATGTATATAAACACAATAAGCGATGTGGAACTGGCAACTAAACTGTCATTGGAGCCCCTAGGAAGGCATCGTGAACAGAATAGCACCAGCCCACATCGCTCATAGCGAAATGGGTGGTAACTAACTCTGTCTTGTCACGATTGATGATTTCCTAGGTCTTCCAATGCAAGATCAAATAGCTAAACGCTTATATCTTAATAAAATGTAGTTCTTAGTTTACTGTCTGTTTCTTCTGTTAAAGTTTTAAAGTCTGATGTAAAGATAATCACGTTAAACAAATTAGAGGTATTTCTACCCCTAATTATTTATGCCACTGCTTTCTCTTCTGTAAATATAGAAACAGTGTCAGTTTCACCCTCAACTATCCTGCGATAAAAGAATGGATGAATAGCCGAGGGAATGTAATTCACTCTCATTGCGTATTCAATGCCAGGAGTATTATCCACTGATTCCGTAATTTTAAAGGCATTACGCAGCAATGTGTTTGTAAGTCCGCTACCAAATCTTGTAATACCATCTTGATCTATATCTATAAATATATAGAGTTTGCCATCCTTATTGGCGCTTAGAGTGACATTCCAGAAGTGATTTATATACTCTCTAACGAGATTTACGTTCTGTTCATCCTTTGTGTGGTTAATAAGTATCGTAGTTCTGTATTTAGGCTGGTTAAAGCTTCTAATCAGCTCAGAGGCCACTACTGTGATTTTGTCAAAGGCTTTCTCTACCTCCAAGTTATTAGCTTGCAATTCTGCATTTACCAGAACGAATTGCGTTCTCGGTCTTCTTTGTTTTGTCTGTGTTTTCATTTTAAATTGATTTAAAGGGTTAAAAGGTTGTTAAATAGTAAAGGCACTCCCATTGAAGTGCCTATTTATAAGAGTAAAATATATAAGAATGCGTGCAAACGCCTTTTATTAACAGGGATTTACAGCAGTACTAAGCATCAAAATTCTAGTTCGCTTAAGGATTTGGGCACTTGTATTAAAGGATAAAATACTGGGATTTATGGATATTGGATGTATCAACATTTATCCGGCTAAAAGGCACTTGTCAGTCGCTCTTTACAGATTAGAATAGTAATAATCGGTTAAAGCTCCATCTGGATTTTAAATCTGAATCCGGTATTATAGGTTTGAACGGTATTACAAATTGATTCCCCAACACAAGGACGTCAGGGGTTGATCGTTATAGACCAATAGGTCGGAGTTCAAATACAAGGGGGGGTATGTTTTATAATAGCACCTTATTTATATATATAATAATTTTGGGTTACACATCAATTTGGCTAATTCTTTCAATTATCTCAGATGGGATTTTAAGGATGGCTTTATATCGATCATCAATCCGATTAAAATATCCTAACAGCCACACTAACAAGAAAGTAACTCTTACATTACTGTAAAGTATCTTGTATATAGTAGTGTGGCTGATAGGATAAATCACTGATTTTTCGTATCTTTATGTAACATAAAAGGGGTATTCTTCCCCACTTCCAGATATTTCAATCAGACATCCCCGTCATCAGATACTTCTTTGATAATATGTAAATGAAATAATATGATATTCGTACTAAATAGTGGTACACCAACACCGCAAAGGCGCTTTATTAAGAAGCCTTTGTTCAATTTTCACAACAGTAACCTTAAATATATGGATGTGCTAGTCTACGTAGCCATTAAGTCGTATGACAATAAAGAGGGACTTTGTTTCCCCTCTCACGAGACAATCGGAAAACGTGCAGGCTTAAGCAGCGATTTTGTAATCGATTCGATAAAAAGACTGGAGTCCGAGGGCTGTCTCTCAGTTTATAGGCATGAGAAATTTAGGGAACCTAACAGATCGTATTCAAATAAATACTACTTTCCCGAAGTAGAAGTATTTAATCCTATCCCTTATGAGATATTTGAAGCTACAGATTTAACAGGCAATGAAAAGGCTATGTTGTTACTATTGAGGCAATTTGCTAAATCTTCTATTGATATTTTTGCATCGATGGATGAGTTTGTCAAGGTATTAGGTTTATCAAAGCAGATTATTTATAAGAGATATAACTCCCTTATTAAAAAAGGGTATCTGACCAAAACTAAAACCAAAGGTTGGATAAAGATGCAGAAGATAGACTGGAGTTATCCTGACCAAATCAAGATTAATCATAAAGAAACAACTATGTCGTCAAAGGAATATAATTTCATTGTAACTTAACTAAGTAGGGAGATTTTCTGAACTGTGTATATATTATATATTACTGATCAAAAATCTCCCTGCATATGGTCATCTTAATTGCAGAGACTCTTCTGATATCTTAAACTTCGGACTGTATAAAATATAATATGTCTTATAGACCCCTTCAATCTTCTTTTTACCATTTATGCGTTTACAGTCAAAGTAATCCTCAATATCAGTTGCACTTGCCTTTGCGATCTTCCCTGGCTTTCTTTGAAAGTTAAAAGCTACATATACGTCAGTAAGCTTCTTTTCAATCTCATCAATGTATATCGGGGTTTCCAATCTAAATGACAATAGGATCTCGTCAATCATCCGCATGTTGTTCTTTTGATCTCCTTGTCGAAGATCAAATAGTATATTACGTAGTTTCTTGCGGTTAAAGTTCAATCTCCTGATCTCTTTTGCTCCAATCTTGAAGTAGGCTTCGCAAATTAATGGGTCTGCGGTATATAGCTCACCTAAGTAAACAAAATAGTCTTCGTGATTTATCCCTAGTTGATATGATCCTTGCCCTTTGATCAGATTTTCTAGTTGCTTTAAGACCTCAATCGATTTCTTTTTAGTCTTTAATTTAACAAGTTTGATAAGATCTTCTTCTGTTAAAGGCTCATAAATTTCAGTTAGATATGGTCTAAAGAAGCCGTCTATCCTGTATTGTTTTACCAATGACTGGCTGTTACAATATAAGTTACGAGTAAGAACTGAAAACAGATGATTGTCTCTAAAATAAGAATTAACTGTTCCATCATCTTGAAATACTAGGTTTAGGTCATCTTTGTCCGCAACGTCACTCAACATTTTCTTGGTGGCCTTCTCATATGATTTATCTCTCAATTCCTGTAATTTATTAAGATGATAAATGCTCTTATCAATGTTATGTTTTATTTCCTTTTCATTTTGAATCTCAGTTTCTAAGATAGTAGTAATATGAGTGATAGAACTCACTTTTGCCCGACTTCTGCCATATATTTGAATGGCAGTCACCGTGGGAGAAATGATTGAATGTGGAGCATGTTTAATGTTTGAGATCATTATCACATGGGGTTTATCTTTTTCTGGGATTAAAATGTCTACTCCTGAAAAGAACTTAGAAGTGAAGAAGTTGTATCTAGCATATTGTTGTTCCGCAACAGAGTCAAATACATTCTCCAATCCCTGTTGTTGAAAGAAGTTAGTAAGGGACTTACTACAAAATATCTTGTAGTTTTCATTGATGTTTTCCCGTTTTGCTAGGTATGTTATCGTCTTTTTACAGTTTGTAAATATCAGGATAGGTTTATCATTCAATCGTTTTAAAGAGTCCAACAAATTCCTACAGCTTGCATTTATATTATTTGTCACTACCAAGTGTATGTCTTCTTGAAAGTCATATTTAGGCTCAAACTTTAAATGTTTGAAATCATGGTCTATGAATCTGGTATCAGTAGGGATTAAAGGTGTGGCAGATATCATCGACCGCTTGTTGAATAGAAAGAATTCGTCCATAATGCGTAACATATTCTTTCTGAACAGGGCATCCTCTACCAGAATATTACATTCATCTATTAACATAAAGTATTCGTTTATATATCCTGGTACTTGCTTCGATAAAGCAGCTTTGACTTTATAGAAAGACTCAGGAGTGGTCATTATCTTTTTATGTGGATATCGAGCATCGGCTAGGTATCTTCCTATTTCTTCGATAGCCTCGTCTATATTACTCTGACCATAAATTACACAAAGCCTGTCACCATGCCCAACCTTTTTCACTTCTATTATCGCTGTAAAGGGAACAATTATAATACTGTGTCTTTGAGACATAATCTCATTATATGTTGTGCCTATTCCTGGAATTCGCTTATTTATGATCCAGTTTGCCGGGATCAACCCATTAAACTTGTGGTGGTGAAGTAGATCAGTAAAGTTCATCTGATATGGAATATCAAGTGTTAAAGTTTTCATCTACGTTATCTTTAAAAATCTTCACTTGGTGACTGTTCTTCTACTGCTTCTGCCTCGGTTTCCTGTTCATCTAATTCGTCGAGTAACAGACAGTTTTGCGGGTCATCAGAATGCTCAAGATCCCAGTAGTAGTTCAATATCCCTTCATTCTCAAACCATTTCGCAAACGAATCGTCATCGGTTTGATTATGGATTTCCTCATCATATACCGAAAGAAGCAATTCTTCATCCAGATATTTCTCTTCGGCTTGTAGAACTTGGTCTGATTCGAAATCTGATAATCCAGCTTCCATTTCATAGTAATCAGCTTCAATATTTCCCTCTGACAGATCTACAAATTTATCTATGGATCCCAATATTCGCCAATCGACCTTATATGTCTTTGTAACTTTACCTTCATATAAACCCTCAACTAAGGAAACATCCGTAATATGTATAATCTTATCAGCAAGTTTGCTAAATTGGACTAACTTGTCACCATTAGATGCCCTATTGTAAAGGGGACTAATATTGACTTTTACTTCGATAAACTGCTTAAATTGTGTGTCATTTGTCCAAAATGCCAATGCAACTATTTGTGCCTTTGTGTTTGGTCTCGGTATTTCATTGAATTCTCCTAACGCATAGTAACCAACTCTCGGTATAAGTTCGTTAGCTTGTTGCATTTTAAATAGTCGGTAATCGTTAACAAGTTTCTTTGTCTGGTGGTATTCACTTTTCATATCTAATAATTTAAATCGCTGTTTATTCAGTCGACATGTCAAAAGTGCTGACAAAAGAAAACCCTATCGCATTACCGATAGGGTCAGAAAATTGAAGATTGGTAACCCGATAGATTAAGCGTGGGTCTTAAGGTACTTTTTGTATCGGTGAATGACCTTCTTTAGATAATCGGTCTTTTCTGTACTCGCTATAGTTAGAGGTTTAAATTCTGTTGTAACTTCAAAATACTCTGTATCCTCTTCTTCCACTAAAACAAAAACACCCCAAAGGAAAATCAGATCAAATATGAAGGTATATTGCTTTCTGGATAGCTTTCCATCTACGTTGTCATTTATATAATCTAGCAGATCAAGTACCATTTGTGGTATAAAATAACGGGTGGCGTAGTTCACAATGTAGTCGTTCTCCTTTACCAGTTCGTTTATGACCTTTAATGGAGGTAGTGTATCGTATTCCCTCAATAGTTCTTTTAAAGAGTGGTCATATTGTTCTTTAAACAGTTTATAAATAGCTTTAACAACAAAGTCTGTATTACTAAGTTTAATAGGTGTGGCACTTTTGATAGCTGGTGAGACCACTTCAATGTATCTGGAATTTAGCTTCTTATTTAAAGCGGCTTCGGTCTTGGATGTTCTTTTTATATCCTCAGTCTGTATGATGTAAGATTGAAGAAAACGTAGTGGCTGAAAGCATTCTAATGCATCAATCTTCTGTTCGTCTATTACCTCATAAAGCAAGTATTGTTGCCCGATTATGTAAAGGAAGTAATCAAGGTGTTTGTGGTCTAGCTTGTAATCTGTCAGTAATTGTTTTAAAGATTGAATAAGTCGTTCATGGTACTGTTCTGGAACAAATAGCGCAGCAGTTTTATCAAGAAACGAGGGTGTTTCATTAGTAAGCTTCGTGTACTTACTGGCTATAGTTAAATCTATATTTATGGGTAACAGTTCTGCCATATAATTAAATAGGAGCAGCTATTTGCCACTCCGATTTAAAGATATAAATAAGTTGTTTACTAGCTACCAATTCGCCTACTCAATAAATGCGATAATTCTATCCTGTATTTCACACTTCTTGCCACTTTAATATTCACTTCATCAAGTACTTCTTGATCAAATGAATCCAGGTATATAGCTGTTGTTTTATTACCAAATTCATGACCCATGCATTCGGCTATTAGCTCGTTACTAATCCCAAGCTTCTTGCAGATTGTAGCCCATGAATGCCTAGCGGTGTAAGTAGTTATTGATTCAGCCTTTATAAGGTCAGCAACTCTTGACAGATATTTGTTTGCAAGTCTGTTCCTGTCTTTTATCAGCCTAAGCCTTTCCGTTACTGATTCTGTTTTGCGATTAATGATTGGTAACAAGTGGCCTGAAGAATTATTGCTGTAATGCCTTAAGATCATTCTCGCTTGTGGTAGAAGCTTTATGTCATATTGCTTTCCAGTCTTTTGACGTTTGTAGGTAAGCCGATCACCTTTGACATTCTTGTTTGTAAGCAATGCCAGATCAACGAATGAAATTCCAATGAAATAGAATGAAAGCATAAACCAGTTACGAACATGCCATATAGTGGAACCTTCAGGCAGATCGATCTTCATCATTTCAGTTATAACTTGTTTATCAACTGCTCGCTTCTTGGTCTTTTCTCCTTTAATTGAGAAGTCATAAAATGGGTAGAGATTTCTGTCAACGATTTTATGCTTGATAGCTTTATTGTAAAAGGCTCGCAATGTTCTTATATATAAGAAGGCGGAGTTTTGCTTTATCCCCCTTCTCAATAGGAACTTGTTGTAGCTGTCTAAGAACTTGTAATCTATCTGTTCAAAATATAATTCTTCATCGGGATGGAAGCCTTTTAAAGCATTTACCGTAGCTTCATATACCCAGGCATTACCTATTTTGTTGTCCAATTTAAGTTCCTTTATAAGTTCATAAGCAAAGCTGTATACTGGGACTTTTTGGACTGTTGGTGCAACTGGAATTATTTGTTTAGGTGCTAAGTATTGTTGTATTTGTTCATCGTCAGCAAGAATTAACTTTGACTGTAAATCTGCTAGGTCTTTCCTCAAACGAGTATTTAAAAGACCTGCAGTAGGATGAGTGTTTTTAATCTGCTTCTTCTTTTCATCCCAGTACCTTTCTGCGATGGTGATCCTTGTTGATCGTGTGCTGGCTTTACCTTGATGATATATCCTGAAATTGAGTGGATAGGTGCCATCGTTTTTAACTCTTCTTTTGTCTAAGACAACTGTAATTGTTACCATAAATCTGTTGATTATGGCCGGATGCTGTGCTTAAATTGTGCTCGATTTGTGCACATATTGTGCACATAAATTTATTTTTAATAGTTGAAGCAGATCTTATAGAAACAAAAAAGCCTTTCAGGTTACTGAAAGGCTCTTAGTTATCGTGGAGAATAGCGGAGTCGAACCGCTGACCTCTTGCCTGCCAGGCAAGCGCTCTAGCCAGCTGAGCTAATCCCCCGTGGCTACCGGCTTTTAAAGCGGAGTGGGGCAAAAGTAAGCAAATTTAGAAACCCTGCAAATTAAATTTGAAATAGATGGGTTTAGGGTGTTTTAAGGGGAGATGCGGTGCCGTTGAGGTAACTTTTAAGGTTATATGCATTTCAGATTTCTTTGATGTTTCATTAATATAATTCCATCAGCATATGATAACTCACCGTGTGAGTACCGTGTGAAAACAGCATCTCATTTGTTGAATTAGCTTTACTTACCAACAAGAACATTAAAGGTGATCGGCTCATCTACAAACGACCGCAAAGCTATAGGACATTAAACTGCATGGCAGTATCTACGAATGCGGTTGCCGGTGCGGCAGCCCGGCAACATTTGTTTAGTCTGTCTCGTCCTGCAATAACTATATGTTTCTTATTTTTTATTAAGCGCTCCTTCATCCGTACTTGCATAAAACTCATTAGCAATTTTTCGCAGTTCTTCTGTCGATCCTTTTTGGGATGATTCATAGATCAGTTTCAATAATTCTGGTTGATTGTAAGAATATTTGAAAAGTAATCTTAGTGCTGCAAGTGCTATCCCTTCATTATTTTCAGTAGTAATCAGGTGAAAGATATAGTCTATCGTGGCCTGGTTTGTTTCTCGAAAAAACAATCCGTTAAATATATGCTGTTGTGCATCTTCCGCTACTTCGGTCTTTAGCGAACGCAGATAAATCTCGTCAATAGCTTCTCCGGTTAAAAACCTTAAAGTATAACAGGCATAGCCCCTGAGTGCTGATACCGAATCTGAAAGATAGGGTTGAACATATGGCAATATGGCGTCTGTACCACAATTGCCCATTACACTGAGCATCAGATAGTCATCACTGTCCTTTACCAGTGATATTGCGAGTCTGCTGGTAATGGAGTCTGCTCTTTTTGGGTTATTCTTTCTGATGGAACCTACGATATTGCCTAAGGCAAGTTTAGCAGCCGATGCATTTTGGGTATTTCCAAAAGCAATTTTTTCAAGTGCAAATTGCAATACATGCCCGGTATTTTTCATGAGTCCTGCTGAAGGGATCATTCTTCTCAACCGCATGTCATCGTGCCCAAACCGGTTAAGGTATTCTGCAATTATTTCTTGCGCATATGACGTAGAAGAGGAGGCAATGCCCGCACGGAGTGTTCTAAAATCAAGACTATCGGGTAAAGTGTTCATCAGTGCGTTTTTGAAAAGCCAAAGCGAATCTTTTTCTACTAGGAAAGAAAGCCGGATATTTTCAACTAGCATATCCCTTAAATTTTCATCTTTCTTAATTTGGTTGGCGGCAATACCTTGAAGCAAGGTATTTATATTAATCCTTTTACTTCTGTCTTGCAAGTCGCGCTGTTCCCTTTCTTTCGTTTTTTTTGTATAATTAAGTATTCTTACATACGTGTAGGACTTGATGTTAGGTGTTCTGAACTGACCTTTGTCTTTTTTTATGCCAGATGCTAACCGGCTAAGAGAGATGCTGTTGTCGAGCATAGTCATGGTTTTATGGTTTACCTTTGCTTTCCTGTTTAAACGTCCTTCGAGCTGGAGCAGACTGTTGTCTGTGCCAAAAATCCAGCATAAATCAGTTTCATAGTCAGTATACCTATTGATCATTTCAACTGCTGCAGGATCAGAATTGCTATGCTCCCTCAATTTTGTCAAGTGGACGACACTATTTTTCTTTTCGTCTAATGCTGTAGAATTTGACCAGAAAGCATCAGCAGTACCATCACTGAGTGTGATGGTACTTTTCCAGACTGATGTTCGTTTTTCAGGAATGTTTGACTGGTAGCACTCTAATAATTGTACAATGACACTTTCTGTTTCCTCCAAGATGTCTGGATGAAAGTATATACTGTCCATCCCTCCATTTTTTGATTGCCGAAAGGCAAAACCTTTTTTTAAGTCATTTTTCATCTGTTGTTGCTGCTTGTCTGTCAATGGAAAACTAACTTTGCTAAGCGTATCGAAACTGCAGGAAAATACTGTGTTGTGTTTTCCTTTATTAATCATCGTCATCCTCAGCACTCCTTCCAGTGTCCCTGTTAGTGCGGTGTCTGGTATGTCTGCGCCAATCATACTGAACTGTGTTTTTACGGATGTACTGAAGCGGAGGTGATATAAAACAGACTGTGCTTTTACTTCAGCAATGGCTGTTAGCAACAGGATGAGGCAGATTCTTACCATGGCAATACTTTTCCTTTGTCGTTGTCAAGCAAAGTTCCTTTCATCGCAAAAGCCACTGGAGTTTTGAAAATAGGGAGCGTTTCTTTCTTGATGCAAGGACCCCAGCAAGACCAGTTGGTCAGGTCAGGATAGCGTACGAAGAAATTGACTTCTGCTTCCAACGCTTCCAAAGTGCTCTCAATATATGATTGGTTAACCAGTTTCCATTCGTTGCCATCTTTTTTAACGCCCGCATTTCCACCAAATCCAATCCCTCCTCTAAGCAAGGTTGCAATACCTTCTATTCCACCCTCCAAAACATCTTCATACCCAAAGGAAGCAGATAGGCGTATTCTGGCACTGAAAGTTGGACCAATGTAAGCGTTTACATTGGTTTTGGTCATATCAACTTTATACATGCAACCGACTGAACCAAGATTGGATAGCCTTGTATTAAAGGACATTGAGGGAACCCAGTCCATAAAATTATTGGTATTCATAGCTGGTGCCTGCAAAAGTTCACTCAAGTCTAATTCCTCCTGTTCTTCTTCGCTGAGTACATCCGTATTTACCACAGAGGTTTTATTAAAGAGTGATTTTCCCATTAGGTTCACAATGACTTTTCGACTCAGCTTTTTGTCTTTGTTGGATGGGGCTATGAACTCGCCGTTCATTGTGGCCACAGGGATAGTAAGGGTTATTGGTAAACCGAAAGAACCTTTTACATTGGCGTTAAATTTAACAGCTACCTTATATTCTGAATTGGTATTGAGTAGACTGCTGGGCACTATATCTCCAGTATTTGAGGGCAATGGTGCCTCTGCATATGATTTTACTTGCAGACTGGCATTTAAGATCTCTAGTGTTGCCTGATCGTTATCTACCATTTGGTTAATCTTGTCGGTTAGTGGTTTTAAAAGCGTTGCGATGTTGTGATTTTGTTCTTCCGTCACTGGTGCGATGGCTGGTTTCTTTGGGCCGATAGGAGCAATTTTACCAATTTCTGTTCTTGAAATTTTTCTAAACGCATCCGAAGCTTTATTTTGAAGGAATATTTTGTTCATTCTGGTTTGCACCGTGGCCACTGGTTTCAGGTTTAAATTGTTTAACGTGTTTGCAGATGAAATGGCAGCAGGAGCAAGTATTATCGGTTTAATTTTTAAGGATTTACTCTCAGGTTTGAAGTTTCGCAGGGTATAGCCCTTTTTTGTCATTTCTGATTCCAACGTGTTGATGCGCTTTAGGTATTCGTCTACGGTAATAGATTTTCCCGACAAAGTTTTAACCACGTCTGTAGATTTCAATTGCTTGCCATCTGCTTTGGCTTCGGACAAAGCAATGCTTTTGAAAGCTATAGGTTTGGCGATAACCATATTCGGCTTGCGGAGGTCACGGTTTTCAACAATAACCTTGGGATTCTGTGCATTGGCTACTCCTGAGATTAGTAAGACCATAGCAATGCTGTTCAATAATTTTTTCATAATCGTTTCAATTAGTACTCATGATTTAATGAGGTCTAAATTCACTAAAAAAGGCAATCGTAAAATCAGGATAAACCTTGCTTTTAAAAAATCAGGGGAAACCCTAGTTCGTAGTGTTATGTGACTTTGATTTTTTGGATATAAGTAGTAAACCCAGAAGTAATTAACCCAAGGCTAATAAGTATTGTAGCTTCTGTAGACTAAAGATTAGTCTGAAGATGTTTCATCCGGCAATACAGAACGATTATGATGCCCGCGTGGCTATCAGTTTTAAAACCCGAGTGCGGAAAAAGTAAGCAAATTTAGAAACCCTGCAAATTAAATTTGAAGTAGATCGGGTGGGTGTTTAATGGGGCGTTCTATAACTGGACTTCTACTAGAGGGATGTTAATAAATTCGACATAAAAAGCTAAATAAGTAAATATAATTGCTTGATAAATTCGGGATACTGTCCCTAAATGAGTAATTTTGGGTTTATATTTACTCAAGTCTAAATTTAAGTATGCTGCTGTTCCCCTTTTTTCTATCCGTTACTTTATCGCTACTAGTAGCCATTATCTTTATGACCAGAAGAAGCCGGGATGTCGTAAACCGATGGCTTAGTGCAATCATCATTTTAACCGTCGTATTCCAGAGCATCATTTTCTTCATAATGTCAACGGGAAGGCTGACCGATTTCTGGTATCTATTTAGGATGGGTTGTCCTTTTTACTATTTAACACCTCCTCTCATTTATCTATACATTAGTTTTATTCTTAAAAAAGAACGTAAAGCTTTAAGCCATTATATAATTCACTTTATTCCATTTGCGATCAGTATTGTTGATATAGGGTGGTATTATGCAAGTACAACTGCTGCTTTCCGCATAAGCGAAATTTCAACCATCCGGGAACTTCCTTCCGCAGAGCTTTACCTTGGAGCCGGATTCCTGCCGTCAATTATACATTACTATTCCAGATTAATTCAACGCGTATACTATGTGGCCCTGCAATGGGTCTTTTTAATTAAAGAAAACTCCATTTCCAAAACAAGCCGTGCAGAGCTTAAATGGGCACTCTTATTAACCTCAGCACAGACTATAATTGTTATCGGATATGGATATTTCACAGCACAAATTTTTCTGCTTGTCCAATTTGACAGTGGTAATATTTTTGACACATCAAAACAAATTAGTGTTTCCATAATGCTTTTGGGAATAATAGGGATCTGTCTGTACCTTTTTATTAATCCGGAAATTCTATATGGCACACTTTTGCCCCGCTCCAAATCAAGTTCAAAAACAAAAATAAAAAGTAGCGCAACGGGTCATTACGACTGGTTACCGACTGGGACCAATATTGAGGATTATTGCGGTCATCTGGAAAACTTTATGC
Organism: Pedobacter psychroterrae; assembly: GCF_004331695.1. Classification (GTDB taxonomy): domain Bacteria; phylum Bacteroidota; class Bacteroidia; order Sphingobacteriales; family Sphingobacteriaceae; genus Pedobacter; species Pedobacter psychroterrae. The sequence continues at coordinate 113,292 of NZ_SJSL01000008.1, forward strand.
AAGTGAAAAAGCCTTTTCTAATGAAAAGAACATCTATTTCTTTTATTGCAAATGAAACAGATATCCCTTCTCACCTCCTGTCAGCATTGCTTAATAAACATTATGGTAAGAGCTTTAGTGACTTTATCAATGAATACAGAATTAGCTATATATTGAACAACATTAAAGAAAATCCAAACTGGGACCAGTTTACAATTGAAGGGATTGCCCTGGAGGCTGGTTTCTCATCCAGAACTGGATTTTATACTGCTTTTAAAAAGTTGACTGGTAAAAGCCCCAAAATTTATCTTTCAGAAATGGCTGAATCAGTTCCGTCTCCGGAAAAAAATGAAGGAGAAATTAAGCTTTCAGAGGCCTAATGATAGCAAAATTGTTCACTATTAGTAAAAGTGGACAGGAAAAATGCTTGAAATAAGAAATAAGTGGTGATGTTTTTAAACCTTCGGGAATTAAAGCCACGACCGATGAACTCCAATTTCTTAAAAGAAAACTTCTGCTTCGATGATTTTTTTGAACTATCGCCTGATTTTATGTGTATTGCAAGTCATGAAGGGTATTTTATTAAAGTTAACTCAGTGCTAATGGACTCGCTGGGTTACAGTTTGGGCGAGTTACTGACCAGACCAATTGACTCTTTCCTCCTATCAGATGAAAAGGCAATAAATTTCTCTAACGCTGATCTAGCGGTAGAAGCTATTCCCTGTCTAAACCGCGAATGTCGTTTTATCACCAAAAGAGGAGAGGTGATCTCGGTTACCTGGACAGCAACCCCATTGGATCAATTTATATTGGCGATTGGTAAAAAGACTATCATAAAAAATAGGGCAACAGAACAGGGAACATCTTCATACACTGCTGCAGATCATTTATGGCTCTCCAGGTTCGAAACGGTAGTTAGAAAATATACACGAAAAATTGACCTCAGTTTAGACATTATATGTGATGAGCTGGCAATTGGAGAAAGGCAGCTGTTCCGGCGTACAAGGACAATTGTGGGAGTCACGCCTAATCAATACGTTCGTAAAATACGCCTTCAAATAGCAATGGAGGCTATTCAGACCGGAAAATACCGTACAATATCTGAAATATCCTACGCTGCGGGATTTCAGACACCCAGCTACTTCAAAAAATTGTTTAAACACAGCTATAATATCGATATTGAGAATCTACTTTGAATAGAATTAAAGGTTTACGTAAGTTAAGTGTATTAAAGGCTGATCCGATATCTGGTGAATCGTTGGATCGATTAGAAAACGAAGCATTATATTACAAAGAATATTGGAATCTTGAGTTTGAGATACGCGGAGTCCAGGAGCCATTTATTCTCATTATTGCGATACAGGGAGAAGTATTGAATCAAAATTATGCGGATCAGGATACCATTATCATGGAGACTAAAAGAATGTTTGGAAAGTTTATTGTAAAAGCCAATATCCACGTTCGTGCGATCATCAATATCCCTTCGCCTCCATCGATTGTTAATAGTGAATGGTTGACTGAAAGCATGCTGGATGCCGGTATTTTGATGTCTGAATTGCAGGCGGCAACGGGAATAGATAAAAAAACTTTACAAGACTGGATTAGTGACAGAATACCTATGAACCGGCCTGTTAAGGCCATGTTTTACTATTACTTGCTATATAGAGAAAAGCTTAGGGACTAAGTTCGGATATCCATCTTGAAATACCACCTTTTAAGCTATACAGTTTTTTAACCTCATGATTTTCTTCGTGCAATAGCTCGGCAGCATACATACTCCTGATCCCGTGCTGGCAAAGCAGGATCACATTGGCCGCTTTGATAGTTCCCATCTCATGATGAAATGCCGACATTGGGATAACGGTATGTTCAAATCCTTTTAATCTGGGTATTTCGCTTTCTTCCCGTACATCGATGACAAGGGTAGATGGCTGAAGACGCAATGCTTTAAACTGCGATGCATTGATTTCAATAATGGCAGGATCATTTATGCTGCATACTTCTTTATAATGCATGTTTAAAAATGCTTCTGTGTCTGCAGGGAGCAGTGCTTGTGATTGTTTTGAAGAGGTAAAGGCAACTTCGTAGAACTGATTGTTCAAGACATTAAAAGTAAGTAACGTTCCCGCAAGAACACTGCCGATTCCTGTGATTAATTTGATGGCTTCTGCTGCCTGCATTGTTCCGATTATTCCGGGCAATACACCAAGTACACCCGCTTCTGCACAATTGGGAACCTCATTGTCACCTGGCGGATCAGGAAACAGATCTCTGTAGTTGCTGAGCCTATTTTTGCTGTCTGGTACGTTAAACACGGATACTTGACCCTCATACTGGGCTATCGCGCCAAATATCAAAGGCTTTTTTAATAATGCACAAGCATCATTGATCAGGTACCGTGAAGAAAAATTGTCTGTACCATCCAATACTATGTCATAATTGGGAATAATGTCCAGTGCATTGGCGACATTCAGCCTGATCCGGTAGTATTGAATTTCAATATCAGAATTGAGTTGACTTAACTTTAATGCTGCGGTTTCAGCTTTTGAAGCACCAATATCGGCCATGGTAAAAAGAATCTGGCGATGCAGGTTGCTAAGGTTGACCACGTCATCATCTACTATACCAATGCGACCAACACCGGCAGCAGCTAGGTATTGTAAAGCCGGACAGCCAAGGCCTCCTGCACCTATTACCAAGACACTTGCCTCGGATAGTCTTAGCTGACCCTCCTTTCCAAATCCTTGAAGGATCATCTGCCTGTCGTATCTTGTAAAGTCCTTAGTGCTATTCACGTTGATAGGGTATGGACTACGTCTTTCTTATCCGGATGATATGTAACCAGTGCATTACCTTCATAACTGGGTAAGTAGGGTCAAATTCAAACCATCTTGATGCAAAATTAGGGCTATTGGGTTTTTTATGGTGGTTGTTTTGAAACAACTCACCCATCATCAGAAAATCAAGGGGCAGGGAATTTTTACTATGATCGTTATTGTCATGGTTGGAATAACCATATTTATGTCCGCACCAATTTACAATCGCCCCATGCAACGGACCCATTAGAAAATGTATGGGTAGTAACAGGAACATCCACCATGCAGTTGCGAAAGTAATGTAAAACCAAATATAAAATGCTATAAAAATTATCCTGGTAAACCATGAATCGCCAATTTTATCAATGATTGGCCAGGAAGGGTAATTGTCTCTGAATTGTTCCTCAGGTTCGTGGTTGAACTTAGCGTAGTTCAGGTAAATGTTTTTGGTCTGGATCATCATTCCCCATACATCTTTTACAAAATGCGGAGAGTGTGGGTCTTTTTCTGTGTCACTAAATGCATGGTGCATACGGTGCAGAATTGCATAGGCCCTAGGATTTAAGAACGAAGAGCCCTGTGATAAAAAGGTAATTGTATAAAAGAACTTTTCCCAAAAAGGGTTCATTTTAAACATTTTATGTGAAGCATATCTATGCAGGAAAAATGTTTGAGAAAAAAGCGACAGAAACCAGTGTGCAAGAAAGAATAATAAAATGATCATATATAGTATTAACGAAGATAAATGGTATTTAGTTCTATTTATCTTCCGAAATCATCTTGTACTCTTACAATATCATTTTCATCTGAAGGATTGTCCAGATCAGTATGCTGCCAGATCTCTGATACAATACCCCAGTCTTTTAAACCTATCAGCCGATGTCTTTCTCCCTGTTTCAGTTTAATAGATTGTCCCGGTTCCAGCTGTTGCAATTCACCTTCTTCGTCACTATTGCTGGTCACAACACCTACAGTGCCGTTTACTACCCTCCAGATCTCGGCACGACGGTGGTGATATTGCCATGATAAACGGGTGTCAGGAGCTACGATTAATATTTTAGGACTTAACTTGCCTGAAATTCTAAGTTCTTCTACGTTTAATCCTTCAAAATAAACGTTTGCAAACTGTTGTGCCTGATCTTCATCAATTACAAAAAAACCTCCCCAGGGACGGGTCTCATCACGGGTAACCACATTAAATCCTTCAATTTTTAGGCGTTGTGCTACGCCGTCGAATATTTCTTTTTTCTGATCTGACATTAGAATGGTATATAATAATCCTCAAACTTATGAATAATTGCTTTAAAGAGCAATTTTAATGTTAAGGTGTTTGTGTGTCGTTAGACAGCTTGTCAATTTTGAACAGATCAGCATTCAGTCCAACAATCAGGTCATATAGCAAAGAGATGTTTTTATCATTGGCGGGTATTTTTTCTGTTAGGATATCAGAATATTTATCTAAAAACTCTTCGTATACCTCATCAGGTACTTCTACTTCATTGAGCCTGATCTGGCAGGTAGTATGATATATAAGCTGGGAAATAGAGAAGTATACTGAATTGAGATTAATCAGGAGGTCATTGTAGGATTTATTATCCCAGTCAATAATGTATGTAAAATAATTGTCAGAAGCGAGCATATTGTATTCTTCATTTTCCATTACCTCCATTTCATCGAGGTTATTGATAAGAAAATAGGCTTTGGAACAATCTACTACCTTTTCAACGGAATTTAGCAGGATTTGTACCACCTCGTCATCAACGGATTCCAACAATTCAAAATCGTCGGGGGAGATAGAATCAGCATCAACCAGTCCCTTTAAATCTGCGAGATCATTTTCATGTGCAAGCAGGAAGCCATACTTACAGAGCTCGTTGATAATGAAACATAATACGTGGGGTACCAGGCCCTTTATGGAATCTTCCAAAATACATTACTTTTATCTCAAGAATATGAAGTTAATTACATCTGGGGAGATTAACAAAATAATTTAAAAAAGAAGCTCTGCCAAAATTTTAGCAGAGCTTTCATTACATATAGGGATGATGAGATTATTTTAGCAACTGGGCATTGATTCTTTTTACGATATAATCGATATCGAATGGTTTACTGATATAATCATTTGCACCGGCCTCTATACTTTTTTGTTTATTCTGGTCGTTCGCAGACATAACAATGATAGGGATGTGTTTGGTAAAAGGATCACTTTTTAAATCGGTACAAATATCAGTCCCGTCGCCATCTGGAATCATAACATCCAGAATGAAAAGATCGGGTACTGAATCCTTGAGTTTGCTTTTTAGTTCAGCAAATGAGGATGAGAGCTGTAATTCATAGCCTTCATCTTTCAGCAGGACACCAATAATGTATCTGATATCCTCATCATCTTCAAGCACATGTATTCTTTTAATCATAGTTGGGTTATATTTTTAGTTGTACAGGCTAATGTTCTAGCAACAACTTTGCCACTATTTTGTCTTTATCCATATGGCGAGGTCATCGACAAGTACAGATGACACATTTCCAGGTATATCATACTGCTGGCTGTTGCCCTTTTCCTTTTGCGTAGCCATCAAATGGTTGAGGTCAGGATATAATTTTACAGTTGCACTTTTTTGTTTTTCTAATGCTGTCTTCCAAAGTGTGTAATCCTGCTCTGTTACCTGAAAGTCATTACCTCCCTGTGCGATAAATATGCGCTGTTTGAGTTTTTTGGCAACAGCAACCTGGTCGTAAATATTGAGGTCAACCCAATATGACGCTGGCATCCCTAACAGTAATGAGTCCGGTTTTACTGTCCCTAGTTGAGTTATTTTAGTTTGGGAAAGTTCCAGTATTATAGTGTCAAGCAGCTTCTTGCCCTTATCTGTTGTGTCTTTTGCCAGACTAAACATGTATTTATTCTGGTCGATTATAATGTCCGTCAATTTTCTGGCAGGGGCAGCAAGGAGAATCAGGCCTTTAAGATCAGGAGCAAGCGCGCCTAATCTTGGTGCAAGCATACCTCCCAAGCTATGTCCAAGTAGATAGATCTGTTTTTTGTCAATACCTGGTGTAGTCCGCGCAAGCTCGATTGCAGCCAGGGCATCATCCAGTACCTCTTCCTTAACAGTGAAAGCTCCGGAAAAATCACCTGCATAAACCAAGGTGCGCTTTACGTACCGTATGGAAGCGATGCCTTTAGCGGCAAGGCCAAGTGCCAGATCCTTAAACGGTTTGTTTGCACCAACGCTTTCATCCATGTCTGACGGTCCAGAGCCATGCACCAGGACTACTACCGGGTAATTAGTTGCATTTTTTGGAACAATGAGTTTGCCAACAAGCTGATGCTTTGGTGTTTTAACATAAATTTCTGTTTCTTTGTATAAGGTGCTGTCTGCATACATTGGCAACTTATATGCTTCGGAGGCGGCCTTTGGCTGGATAAAAAAGCCAACGATTTTATCGGTCTTGTTAAAGCCAATAATAAAATTCTGGGTATCACCGGAAAATTTTGCTTCTACTGTAACTACATAATACTCGCCCTGTGCTTTGGTTCCTACCACACTCACATTTTCCAGTTTACCGAACTTTTCCGTGATCTTGGACCATAGGTCTTTTAGGTTATCTTCAGAAATCTTGGTTTTGAAACTATCATCAAAAAAATTGTAAGCTTCCGTATATTTTTCCTCACTCAGGCTTTTAAAGTAATCTTCAGAACGGCCAAATAGGTTTAACATTCCCTGCGAAAATGCAGATGTCGTAAGTAATAACGTAAAAAACAGTAGTGCAACTTTCTTCATATTCAAAGTTAGCAATATTTTCTCATCACGGCAATTGAGTTAATTATTGGCAAAGCTTTTGATATGAAAAAAATGTAGATATATAAAATAAGTTTAAACTTTATTATAGGGGTAAAAACGTTAATGAGCAAAAAACCTAAAAATTCGTTTAAGGCTGAACCCATCAGCACGCTAGCTAAATCTCCTACTGGAATAAGTGGTTTAGATGAAATTACCAATGGCGGGCTTCCTTTGGGTAGACCAACACTGGTGTGCGGTAGCGCCGGTTGCGGAAAGACATTACTTTCTGTAGAGTTTATTATCAGGGGTGCATTAGAATTTAATGAACCAGGTGTATTTATGACTTTTGAAGAAAAGGCGCAGGAATTGTCTATGAATGTAGCCTCTCTGGGTTTTGATCTGGATAAACTCGTCCGCGATAAAATGATCAGGGTTGATCACGTCCATATTGAGCGAAGCGAAATTGAAGAAACTGGGGAATATGACCTTGATGGCCTATTCATAAGATTGGGGCATGCTATAGATAGTATTGGTGCTAAACGGGTAGCACTCGACACCATAGAAAACCTATTTTCAGGCTTATCCAATCAAAACATTTTGAGGGCAGAGTTGAGAAGATTGTTTCAATGGCTCAAAGATAAAGGGGTGACTGCAATTATCACCGGTGAACGTGGAGAAAGTTCTTTAACCCGACAAGGGTTGGAAGAATATGTTTCTGACTGTGTGATCTTGCTGGAAAACAGGATTTCGAATCAGATTTCGACGCGCCTGCTAAGGATAGTAAAATATAGGGGCTCTACGCATGGCACCAATGAGTATCCTTTTTTAATCGATGAAGATGGAATATCGGTACTGCCGGTAACTTCGCTGCAACTGGACGTACACGTATCGAGAGATGCGGTAAGTTCAGGCATTGAAAGTCTTGATAAAATGCTGGGCGGTCATGGCTTTTTTAAGGGAAGCAGTATATTGGTTTCTGGAACAGCAGGTACAGGAAAAACAAGTATCGCGAGTTCATTCGTAGATTATAATTGCCAGATAAATAAGAAGTGTATGTATTTCGCTTTTGAAGAATCTCCGATGCAGATATTAAGAAATATGAGTTCAATAGGAATTGATCTATCGAAACATTTAAAAAATGGCTTGCTGGAATTTCATGCATCGAGGCCAACTATTCACGGGCTGGAAATGCACCTCGTATCCATACATAAAGAAATTAAAAGATTTAAACCTGATATAGTAGTCCTTGACCCAATTACTAATCTTATTACGGTAGGATCTGTAAGTGAAGTCAAGGCCATGCTGATCCGCTTGGTTGATTTCCTTCAGAATGAAAAGGTCACAGTAATGTTTACCGCACTCGCACTCAACAATACCCTAAATGAGCAGACAGACGAGGGGATTTCATCGCTGGTCGATGCCTGGTTGCTGATTCGAGATATAGAATTCAATGGAGAACGCAACCGCGGACTCTACGTAATGAAATCCAGAGGTATGGGACATTCAAACCAGGTGCGGGAATTTATAATAACTGATGATGGCTTAAAACTTGTAGAGGTGTATCTGGGCCCGGATGGTGTGCTCACAGGTTCTGCAAGGGAGGCGCATATTTTACGTGAACAAACCGGCGTTGCGTTGCATGGGCAGGCTATTAGCAGAAAGGACCGTGAGATATCAAGAAAACGCAGGGTTCTGGAAGCAAAAATTGCAAGTTTGCAGACAGAATTCGAATCCGCGGAAGAGGAGTTGAACAAGGTTTATATAGAAGAAGAACTCAAAAATCAGATCATGCAGCAGACACGTCTGGAGTTGATCAATAAGCGGAAAGGCAGGGAAACCTTGACAGAGAAACAAACCAAATCCCGTAAAACTAGATAGCATATGAAAGAAGAAATATGGGAACTTAGGCTATATGTAGCGGGTAAAACTCCTAAATCTGTAAGTGCAATTAATAATCTTAACAGATACTGTGAGGAGCATTTGCAGGGGAAATATAAAATTGAAGTAATAGATTTGTTGCTACAACCACAGCTTGCAGAAGGTGACCAGATTTTCGCGGTGCCTACGCTGGTAAGAAAAGTGCCTGTACCAATACGTAAAATAATTGGCGACCTGAGTAATGAAGAAAAAGTACTTGTAGGGCTTAACATCAGACCATTAAAACATATTTAAGTGGATTTCAGCGAAAAGGAGTATTATCTTATTTTATTTATTACCGGAGCATCACCTAATTCGGTGAGGGCTATAAGTAATATAAAATCCATTTGTGAGAAATACTTGAAAGGAAATTATATTTTAGAAATTGTAGATGTATATAAAAGCCCGGAGATAGCTCAAAAAGAACAGATCGTTGCACTGCCTACACTGATTAAAAAGAAACCGGAAATGGAAAGAAGATTGGTTGGAGACATGTCTGAAACGGAAAAGGTGATGCGTGGACTCGGAATTTTATCGTAAATATCACCTATGAGCGCAGAACCCACAAAAGAGCAGATAGCTGCAGAATTACAGGAAGTACGCCTCCAGTTGGAGGATGCGAATGATACCATTCATGCAATAAGGACCGGTATGGTGGATGCTTTTGTAGTGCAGGGAGAGGACGGACATCAGCTTTATACGCTTAAAAGTGCAGATCAAACATTCAGGGTGCTTATAGAGAAAATGCAGGAAGGAGCTATTACGCTTAGTAAAGACGGGATTATACTTTATTGCAATTCAAGTTTTGCTGAGATGGCAGGCGTACCACTTGATCAGGTAATAGGCGCGCATTTCAACAGTTTTATCCAGGGAATTACCTTTACTGGTCTCAATGAGATTATTATGGGTGGGAAATTTACGGATTATAAAACCGAAGATACATTAACATGTGCCGATGGTACGATATTGCCCGTGCTTTTATCTTTAACAAACCTCAGTCTGGAAGATGGGACTGCATTAAGTGTGATCTGCACTGACCTTACTGCTCAGAAGGATGCGCAGCGCAGGGCAACTGATATAGACAATCAACGAAAAGCAATTGAGCAAAAAGATGAATTTATTGGCATCGCCAGTCATGAATTAAAGACTCCGCTTACAAGTTTAAAAGCGTATATGCAATTGATATTGGCTTATAACAAAGATAAAGTCCCAGAACAAATAAAAACGTTTATCTCCAAGGCTGAGGTGTCAATCAGTAAATTACAGACACTGGTAAATGACCTGTTGGATGTGAGTAAGATACAGGCGGGTAAGCTTCATTTTAGTACGAGTCCGCTGTATGTAAATAAATTGGTGTCGTCATGCATTGAAAATGCCTCATACATGTTTCCTGACTACCATATAGTATTTACACCGGAGGAGGATTTTGTAGTAAATGGAAATACAGAACGTTTGGAGCAGGTATTGATGAATATGATTAATAATGCTGTAAAATATTCGCCCCAGTCTAAAGATGTTATCCTTTCAGTTGAGAAAGCAGGGGCAAATGTTAAAATCTCCGTTACTGATTATGGAATAGGTCTTTCAGCAGAACAGCAGGATAGAATATTCGAACGTTTTTATCGCGTAGATGATAAAAATTTTATGGTAAGTGGCCTGGGAATGGGACTTTATATCTCTAAAGAGATCATAAATAACCATAAGGGTAGGATGGGCGTAGTCAGTAAGATCAATCAGGGCGCTACTTTTTACATTACCCTGCCATTGTAATTTATTTGGCATAAGGTTGTATTAAACAAAGTTATGTTGATTTTTCGTAAGTTTGTTTATAACCAAATGTAAGCACCGTATCATATGAATAAGAAATTAAACCTCAATTTTTTACTTTATCCCATTCTGATTTTTGTCCTGCTGACGGGCGCTTGTAAAAAAGAACCGAAGGATTTACAAGAGCCTGAGCCGGTACTCCTTTCTGATAAGGTAATTAAATCCTTTATTTTCAAAGCAGCTAAAAATCCTGTTTTAGTAAATGATGTGATAGCTGAAATAAAAGGAGATACCATTTATGCTCCTGCTTTTTCGGGAACAAATATCAGTCAGCTAGTTCCTGAATTTACTTTTGACGGAGTGAAGGTTTCTGTAAACGAAACCGCGCAGACTAGTAATGAGACGGCCAATGACTTTACAAAACTGGTAGCCTACACGGTGGTGGCTGAAGATAACAGTAAAAAAGTCTATACAGTTAAATTTACTGATAATGGGATCGCCGCGCTTTACATTAACACCACCAATAACGCTGCTATAAACAGCAAGGACATTTATGTAACAGGAACCATTAAGATAGTGGGTAACTTTAAAGATGTCTTGTTTGATGGTAAAACAGAAATAAAAGGCAGGGGCAATTCTACCTGGGGGATGCCTAAAAAGCCCTACCGGATCAAACTGGATAAAAAATTTGGCATATTAGGGATGTCTGAAAATAAGAACTGGGTGCTTCTGGCCAATTATGCAGATAAAACATTGATGAGAAATGAGCTCGCATTTATGCTGAGTAGAAATTCAGGCTTGACTTTTACCCCTGATTCCAGATTTGTAGAGGTTTTTCTTAATGGCAATTATCAGGGTAGTTATTTGCTTACCGAACAGATCAAAGAAGGCAAAGACGTGGTTGATGTTGAACGGGACGGGGGCTATTTACTGGAACAGGATGGATTTGCCGGCTCAGAACCCGTACATTTCTACACCAAAAAGAATATGCCGGTCACGGTTAAATATCCTGATGAAGAAGAAATTACGCCTTTGCAAAAGGAATATATAAGCAGTCATTTTCAAAAGTTGGAAGATGCTTTGTTTGCCGCCAATTTTACAGACCCTTTAAATGGCTACCGTAAGTATTTTGATGTTGATTCTTATATAAACTATTACATCGTAAATGAAGTGATGGGCAATCCGGATATGTTTTGGAGTACCTATATGTATAAGAAACCCAATGATGACAAGATCTACACCGGTCCGGTATGGGACTTTGATATTGCGATAAATAATGATGATCGCTTAGGTAATCAGGTAAACGGACTGATGCTCACCGCTGCACATGAGCCAAAAGCCTGGATCAGAAGAATGATGGAAGACCAGTCTTTCAGGCAAAAAATCAGATTAAGATGGAATGAGCTAAAGGCAAAAATACTTACGCTACCAGCCTCAGTTGATTTGCTGTCAAAAAAACTGGCGGTATCCCAGACCAGAAATTTCACAAAGTGGAGTATTTTAAACACCAAAGTATACCGGGAATTTCAAATAGCAGGATCTTATAACGCCGAAGTTGCTTATCTTAAAAACTACCTCACTAACCATATCAGCTGGCTTGATGCTAAGTTTAACGGTAGTGAGTATCAATAAGCACCTTTATAGTACAACGGCTACCGAGAGGTAGCCGTTGTTATTTTACGATGTCGGTTTCGACTGTTTATTTTTATTGCCCCAGTAGCCTTTTCCTTTCGGGCTTTTTTTAGCTCCGCTCAAGTTTGGCTTGCTTTCTGCCCTTTCAGGTCTTGCTCCCCTTGCCGGTTTAGCTTTGCCTTTAGCTTTCGCAGCAGCAGCTCCGCTCATCAGGCTTTGCCAGCTCATGGCATAAGGATGGTCTTCGGTAACTGGTACTTTTAGACCAATCAATTTTTCTATATCATCCAAAAATTCTTTCTCTTCAGCATCACAGAATGAAAGTGCTGTGCCGCTTAGTCCGGCACGGCCTGTACGGCCAATCCGATGCACATAAGTCTCAGGGATATTAGGCAATTCATAATTGATCACATGCGTCAGTTCATCCACGTCAATACCACGGGCGGCAATATCAGTAGCTACCAGGATACGGGTAATTTTGGCTTTGAAATTGGTCAGCGCCCTTTGTCTGGCATTTTGAGATTTATTACCATGGATTGCTTCTGCTTTTACACCAACCTTGATCAGGTCTTTCACAATTCTGTCAGCACCGTGCTTGGTACGTGCAAAAACCAATGCAGTCTCAATGGTCTTATCTTTTAGTATATGCAGTAAAAGATTTTTCTTGTCATTTTTATCTACATAAAAGATCTCCTGCTGTATTTTTTCTGCTGTAGATGATACAGGGGTAACTTCTACTTTTACCGGGTTGGTCAATATGGTATTTGCCAGTGTCTGGATTTCCTTAGGCATGGTAGCTGAGAAAAACAGGGTCTGCCTTTTAGCGGGCAACTTGGCAATGACTTTTTTCACATCGTGGATAAAGCCCATGTCCAGCATCCTGTCTGCTTCATCAAGTACGAAAATCTCAATGTCACGCAGGTTAATGAATCCCTGGTTCATCAGATCAAGCAGGCGGCCCGGCGTAGCCACAAGAATATCTATACCTCTGTGTAAAGCGTCTGTCTGTGCTTTCTGCCCTACACCGCCAAATATCACCAAATGCTTCAAAGGCAGGTTTTTGCCATAAGCTTTAAAACTTTCTTCAATCTGAATAGCCAATTCGCGTGTCGGCGTAAGTATCAGCGCTTTGATTGCTTTGTGTATCTTAGTATTGGTATGGGGTTTACTAAGCAATTGCAGCATTGGAATGGCAAAGGCTGCGGTTTTACCCGTACCGGTTTGCGCACAGCCCAACAGGTCTCTGCTTGCTAATATACTTGGGATGGATTGTTCTTGTATTGGGGTAGGTTGTGTATAACCTTCTGTTTGCAGCGCTTTTAATATAGGCTCAATCAGGTTTAATTCTTCGAATAACAATATACTGTTCTTTAATTATATAATAGCGGCAAAAGAATTTCGCCGGCATCAAAGGTACGCATAACTTTTGGCTTTTGCATCTGCACTGTTTTGTTGATTTGTTGAAACTTTGTTGTTGCTTAAACCGGCTTATTCGATTATGTTTACCCATATTCGTATTTTTGCACCACAACAAGTATTCATCATGGCTGAACCTATTTATAACGACGACAGTATCCGCTCTCTCGACTGGAAAGAACACATCAGGCTACGTCCCGGTATGTACATCGGTAAACTTGGTGATGGTTCTGCACAAGATGATGGAATCTATGTGTTGCTTAAAGAGATCATGGACAACTCTATTGATGAGTTTGTGATGGGCTCTGGCAGAACCATTGATATTACTGTTTCAGACCAGAAAGTGAACATACGTGATTACGGCCGTGGCATTCCCCTGGGCAAAGTGATCGACTGTGTGTCCAAGATAAATACTGGTGGTAAGTACGACAGCAATGCCTTCCAAAAATCTGTAGGCTTAAATGGGGTAGGTACCAAAGCTGTCAATGCTTTGTCTACCAACTTCGTAGTGCAGTCTTATCGCGACGGTAAAACCAAAAAAGTAGAATTTTCCAAAGGGGAGATCATCACAGATCATCCTGTAATAGAGACTACACAGCGAAACGGAACAGCCATTACTTTCTATCCGGACGAAAGTATTTTTAGAAACTACCACTACATTTCTGACTTTGTGGAAAGCATGATCTGGAATTATGTTTTTCTGAACACGGGACTGACGGTAAATTATAACGGACAAAAATTCTTTTCAGAACGTGGCTTGTATGATTTGCTGAATAAAGTAGCAGACGTAGAGAATATACGCTATCCAATCATTCACCTCAAAGGGAACGATATAGAAATCGCCATGACACACGGACAGCAGTATGGCGAAGATTACCATTCTTTCGTAAACGGACAGCATACTACCCAGGGTGGTACACACCAGGCAGCTTTTCGTGAGGCCATTGTAAAAACAATAAGGGAATTCTATAAAAAGGAATACGATGCCGCTGATGTAAGGGCTTCGGTGATCGCTGCTGTGTCTGTAAGGGTTCAGGAGCCAGTATTTGAATCTCAGACCAAAACCAAGCTGGGCTCACAGAATATGGGCCCGGATGGACCTTCTGTTCGTACTTTTATCAACGACTTTGTCAAGAAAGAACTGGATGATTACCTGCACAAGCACAATGATGTAGCTGATGCTTTATTAAAAAGGATACTGCAGTCCGAGCGTGAGCGTAAGGACATAGCAGGTATTAAAAAACTGGCAAATGACAGAGCTAAAAAAGCTTCATTACATAATAAAAAACTAAGAGACTGCAAGGTTCATTTCAACACCAATCACGATAAAAGATATGAAACCACCCTGTTTATTACAGAGGGTGATTCAGCATCCGGTTCTATCACTAAATCAAGGGATGTGGACTGCCAGGCGGTATTTAGCTTAAAAGGTAAACCCTTGAACTGCTACGAACTGACCAAAAAGGTTGTTTATGAAAATGAAGAATTCAACCTGTTGCAGCACGCCCTCAACATTGAGGACGGACTGGAAGGACTACATTACAACAACATCGTAATTGCTACCGATGCCGATGTCGACGGGATGCACATCAGGTTGTTAATGATGACCTTTTTTCTTCAGTTCTTCCCTGAACTAGTCCGGGCAGGACATGTTTACATCCTGCAGACTCCATTGTTTAGGGTAAGAAACAAAAAAGAAACCATTTATTGCTATAGCGATGATGAACGTAAAAAGGCAATTGAGAAACTGGGCAACAAACCTGAGATTACCCGGTTTAAAGGGCTGGGGGAGATCTCACCCGATGAATTTGGGTTGTTTATCGGCAAGGATATCCGTCTCGATCCTGTGATCCTTAAAGACCAGACCATCAAGAACCTGCTGGAATATTATATGGGCAAGAATACACCCGACAGACAACAGCACATCATCAGAAACCTAAGGGTAGAAAAAGATACGGTAGAAGAATTGGTCTCTGCAGTTGAAGATGCAGGCACAGCAGCCGTGATGCACGATATTGTAGACGAAGATCTGGCAGAATCTGCTTAAGTAATCTTAATCTTAGTGTCTTCCGGATGCTGAGGTGGCAATACGTCTACATTCTTTTCTATCACTACTATTTTAGTGTGTACCGCATATTTGCTCGGCGCAATTGCCATGTCGTATTTTTCAGCGTAGGCTTGTGTAAATTCTGCGCCAAAGTACAGGATAATAGCAGTATAATAGATCCACAATAATATCACAATGATAGAACTGGCTGCTCCGAATGCCGAACCCGGATCACCTTTTTCTATGTAAATCCCGATACCATATTTACCCAGACTAAAGAGTACAGCGGTAAACAGCGCCCCAACTATGGCCGGTTTCCATTTCAGTGTGACATCTGGTAATACCTTAAATATAATGGTGAAGATACTGGTCACGACTGCGATTGTGAGGGCATTGGTGACAATAAGCATCAGTACTTCAGAGACTTGTTCGATGCCAACTTTCGCGGCATAGCCTTCCAGTTTGCCTCCAATACCTACGACAATGCTATTTACTACAAGAGATACCAATAGCAGAAATCCCAGAGAAGCAATCAGCGAAAATGAAAGTAACCTATTGGTTATCAGTTTTTTCCACCCTTTTTTCGGTACCGCCTTTACTTTCCAGATCAGGTTAATGCTATCCTGTATTTCTATAAATATTGCGGTAGCACCAATGATCAGTGTAGTGATTCCAATGATCAGTCCGAATGTGCTTTTCCCTGAATAATTGGCGTTATTAACAAAGCTCCGGAGCTGATAGGCTGCATCGGCTCCGATCATCCTGGTGATTTCACCTGTTTCCCCAAACAATTTATCATTCGGGTCCATACTGTCACCAAGGAATAAGCTTGCGGCAGAGATGATGATAATGATGAGTGGAGTTAGCGAAAATATGGTATAGTATGCTAGTGCTGCGCTAAGTTTCATCACCCTGTCTTCCATAAAGCCCTTGCCGGCGGCTACAAATAAATGGTAAGTAGCAATAAAAAAGCATTTTAAATTGTGAAGAATGTTCATGCTAAAATGGATATCCGATTCCGATATTATATATTAAATTTTCTTTTCTCCAGGTTTTGTTACCGAAATCTACCTGATCAGTTACCCAACGCTGGCCTTCCGGAAGGTAAGGTTTTCGGATTGGAAAAGCAACATCAAGCCTGATCACAAAAATGGTGGCGTCTACACGCAGACCTGCTCCGGTACCTACAGCAAGCTCATTCAGTGCATTTTTAAACTTAAAGCCAGAGCCCGGCCTGCCCGGATTTTGCGCAGTTCCGTCTCCGGTGTCTTCATTCCTTAACCAGATATTGCCGGCATCTGCAAATAAAGCACCATGTAACACACTAACTAATTTGAAGCGCAATTCAGTGTTAAACATTGCCTTGATGTCTCCTCCCTGATCCGCAAACCTAATATTGTCCGGTACTTTGTACGTACCCGGTCCTAACGACCTGGCTTTAAATGCACGTATATCATTACTCCCTCCGGCAAAAAACTGGCGTACAAAGGGTAGTGATGAACTGTTTCCATAGGCATACCCGTAGCCCAGGTTTAACCGGTTTGCCCAGGTTACTTTTTTATTTAGTTTGAAGTAATTTCTTACGTCGGCTTCCAAACGTACAAACTGGCTGATCGGAACATCCAGTACGGTCCTGTCGCCAAACTCATTGGTTTTCGCAAACAAACCCCAAACGTTACCGCCTGTCTCAACGCTCCCATTGATGTACATGTTGTTTCTGCGCTCCTCTTCCATTTGATTGGTGTAAGTAAAGTTGTAATTGCTACCTATAATGAATTGCTTTTGAAGCGTGTAATTCAATCCCGGAATGGAATCATATAAAGCTTGTCTTCTTGCTTCATCTACAATCGGCTGTACAAAGTTTACAGAGATAGGATTAAACACATGTTCCTTATATTGATTTTCTTTGAAGCTGTAACCATATTCTCCTTTAAACGAGTTCAAACTATACAATGATCCCCTGTTAAGTAATTGATAGGATACTGAGGCAATTGTCTTAGGTATGAAAGCATTTGTACTTTCAGGCTTAAAGAAAGGCACAATAAACCTTGGAAAGGTAAGTTTGGCCTCAGTTGTAAATGAGTAAGAATTCAAACCGTTTGACTTACCACTCACTTGTGTCTCAAAACCACCACTGGCACTTACTTCCAAGATCTCTGCTCCCCTGAACAGATTTCTTGTGGTCTGAGTGAGTTTCACTTCCGAACCCACAAAGTTGTTGGACTTACTTGTTCCCGTTACGGAAAAGGATAGTGAATTCTTCTTGAGTGGAGTGAGGTAGATATTTAGATCAAGTTCATCATTGTTAAAACTGTCCAGTGGCAGAAATTCTGCCTTTACTCCTTGAAATGCACCGATATTGACCATCCGGTTTAAAGAACGGTTGTGGTCTGTCCTGTTGTAACGCTCACCTTTTTTGAAAAATACAAGTCTGTCAAACACCCTTGGTTTGAAAGTATTTCTATTGTCATAGATGTTAAAGTCATTGTATTTTACAGGTTCAAGCTTACGGAGCATGCTATCCCTTCGTAGACTGTAGGTAGGGTAGATGTTGATATTCTTGATAGAATAAGGTTTAATTCCGGCGTCCGGGGCAATGTTTTTCAGATTTACCCTCACATCTACCAAACTCTTTCCAATGGTACTGTCTACCTGCATAATCAGGTAATCAGGGTTAAAATAGAAATATCCGTTTTCTTTCAGGTCATTGTCGATACGGATCCGTTCATTCTTGTAGTTGTCCAGATCGTAGAAGTCGCCTGCTTTTAGCAGGGTATTTTCTTTGTTCTCGTTTATGATGTTTGTCAGATTACTGCTGTCTTTAGGAAAAGATACACTATTAATTTTGTACCTGTCGCCGGTTTGTGCGGTATAAATGGCTTTCCCTTTTTTTCCTTTCACCACAGTGTCTCCTGTTACTACCGACTGCAGGTATCCTTCACTGATCAGGTAGCTGGTCAATACGTCATTATTATACTTTAGCTTCACTTCGCTTAAGAGGACAGGAGGTTCGCCCATCTTGGTTCTCAGCCAATGCCTGAAACCTTTGGGTTTCTTGGGTTCCCCTGCCAGGTTATAGAAAAAGAGCTTGTATTTTATGCCGAGTATGGACTTGTTGGGCTTTGGTCTTGTCTTTCCCTTTAAGGTATTGCGTACATCTTTTTCATCATCTATCCTGCCGGAAGAATCAGGGTTTATCTTAACCTCAGCACCAGTATATAAAACCTGTCCGGGTTTCAGGTTTTTGGTGCTGCTGCATCCTGCAAAGACTAAGCATGAAATCGTAAATATGCCAAATCTAGTTAATTTTCTCATTGTCGCGTTGCTGTGTTTTAGGTTCTATGCCAATGTTCTTGCGCGCTTCTTCGTTCTTCATTTCACGTTCTTCCCGTTCCCTGTTTTCCTGTTCGCGCTGCTTGTCTTTTTCTCTTCTTGCCTTTCGTTGTTCCCTGGTTTCCTTCTTTTTGAAGATTTCCCTGAACTTATTGTAATCTACCACCAGGGCAAATCCCAATCCGGTTTCTATGATCTGTCCTTCAATGACGCCCTCGTTCTGGTTACGTCTATATGCCCTTAAGCGGTATCTGCCATCAGCCGACAGGGCGTATTCAACATTTACGTTACCGGCGATATTTGTCGAGCTCTGGTTTTGAGTAGGAGGGCCTTCCAAGCCGAAAGAACTGCCCACAGTTACCGTAAGCCTGTCGTTCAGCAGTTTTTTAGATAAACCTACTTCGAGGTCTGTTTTCTGCTCTAGTGATCCTGTAGAGTAATCCTCCGAAGAGTTCACTCCAAAATTGATATCAACACCCTGGATCAAGTCTGAAGCAAGGTTGTTCAGCTGCTCAGTTAATATCTTGCTCACACTTGATCTGGCCAATGTCGAAACACCGCCTCCTCCGCCTGCAAGGCTCTGGAAAGGATTCTCGGCTATAAACCTATTCAGTGCCAATAATGCGAAGACTTGTTTATTCAGTTCATTTTCATCCTGGTTTACTTGTTGTAGTCTGGTATAAACCGCCCCGTTTAAAGCGCCCCGTTCATTTTCGGGTAAGTCCAGTCGGAAGGAAATAGTTGGTTTCATCAACTCATCTTTCATCATCAAGTATACCTGGAATGGAAGCTTAGTCTTGGCTTGCGTATTTTCTGCATCGTTCAGTAAGTCGATTGGCGCAGCATTTACTTCGTATAATGCGGTCAGGTCCACATTGGCCGACATAGGATCTCCCGTCCATACAATGGTGCTGCCCTCAACCAGTTTGAATTCTTTACGACCAAGCGGGCCAACTGATAGATTGTACGACCCATCCTTGATTTCGTACCTGCCTGTGAGGCTGGTCTTTCCGCTCTGGTCCATAGTCGCTATAAGACTTGCTTCCCCTTTCACGCTGAGCGCATCCCCATTTGAGGGATCTACTACTACATTTAGTTCAGCTTCCGGATCTATGTTTACAGTAGCACTTAAGTTTATCCCCTTAATGGGCGATTTGCTGATGCTGTCAGTATTTAAGGCCTTCTGTCCGTTGTAAGGCGCAGCATCTGCGTCAATAAACTGAACGATTCCTTCCTGGTCTATTACCGACGGATCGTTGACAGGCATAGCAAAGTAAAACTTAGTGCCCTTTTCTACTGTGACGTTCATGTCCACAGAAGGCTGGTTCATGTCACCTCTCACTTTGATGTTGGTGCTTATATATACCGTGCCATAGATCATATCATTGTCCTGTGCAGTGGAGTTTAAAGCCCTGAAGTTATCGGTATTGATGTCCATGTTGAACTTAAAGTTCTTATAGTCTGTAGTCAGTACACCTCCGTTTATTACAGCTTTTTTACCCAATGAGTCAAGTATGGTGAAGTTGTCAAAATTGACGCCCTGTGGCGTAAAACTGATGGTCTCATCAGGTATTCTCAAATACGAATTTACATATGTCGCAGTAAAAGCAACCTGGTTGAACTTCACGTCGCCCAGCACTTTTGGTGCGGTCAACGGTCCTTTTACCGATAGTTGTCCTGTTACTGTACCTGATCCATTTTTAATTTGCCCCATCGACAGGCTTTCCAAAGCCTTGAGGTCTACCTTATCGATATTCACGTTCAGATCCAGCGCGCTCTCAGGTTTGGTGTAGTAAAAGCCATTCACCCTGAGTTCGTGTACACCGGTCAATGAAATGTTGGTCTCAAAAGCATTCGCAGTGTTATTGTCTATTGCGATTCTCAATGTTCCCAATTGATCTTTCTGATAGCGCAGCTGGTCTACAGTTAAATTAGCCTCAAACTTAGGGTCTGCCATCAGCTCCTTAACATCTACCGTTCCATTGATAGAACCGCCTACCAGGGCGCTGTCTTGCGCGGCAAAACTGGTAAGTGTTTCAATCCTGAAATCTTTGAATTCTACTTTAAGGGGCGAATTGGCTGTATTGCTGACACTATTTATACTTAGTAATTGCCCGCCTTTACTTAAGTTGAATTGGTTGGCGATTACACCTGACTTACCAAATTGTATGTAGTTTTCGGGTGCCACTGACCATTTCTCATAGTTTAAGAGGAATTTATTGGGATCAAGGCTAAACTGAAAATCTTTGTTGATGGACTTGAATGTTCCTCCCAAAATGTATTTGTCTTTCAATTTACTGTCCCTCAGAAAGATGTTCAGGCCGAGGTTATTATTAGCGGCTTCACCAGTTATCTCTGTGTTATATAAAGCAATGGATGGGCTCTGCACGCTCTTTACCAGCAGTTTGTAGTTCAGCTTCTGGTTACTGTTGTTTACTTTGATACTCGTGCTGTCTACTTTAAAATCACCATATACCACTTGCGGGAACCATGCATCCATCAGCAGGCTGTCTTTTTGCGTGTCCAGCAAGCCGCTCATTCTTGAAGGAGAGAAGGCAGTCAGTTCCGGTACGAAATTCTTCAGAAATTTAGGATTGTATAGATTAACATCAAAACGGAAACGCTGAGCCGGAATTTGCTTTACCTCACCAAAAGCATAGTACTTGTTGATTTGATTGATGAGCGCAGAACCCAGATTCGTCAACTGGTATTTCCCGTCTACTGAGGCACTGAGTATTTCTGATTTTAAGGTTAACAAGTTGTGATCTGCACTCGCTTCTGAATGTACATCAATTGTGTCCAGGTCGAACTTCTGTCCATCTTTTACCAGTTGAAGGCTCCTTATGCTCACATCACCATTCAGGTAGTCAGGATCTGCAGTTTTAATGTCAGCAGTAATTAATCCTGCCATTCTGAACTCCGTTGTGCTGAAATTTAGTTTTTGAAGATCTATCTGCTTAAGGTTAATATCCGCCTTTACTGCAGGGTATTTACCGGCAGTATTTGCGTAGGCAGTCAAACTGAAGTTGGCGTTCGTGTCGGCCATGCTGCTTTTCACATTCAGCTCCTGTTTGCTGTAAGTACCGCTTAGCAATAAATCTCTAAATGTATATTTATTATAATAAGCGCTTACCAGTTGGGCATCAACTTTTGCCGAGGCGGTTTTCATATCAAGTCCCCTGCCGCTCACTTTCGCTTTTACAGTGATGCGCCCAAGCTTAGGCTGCATCATCATCAGCCTGCCTACGTTAAAGTTGCTCAAAGCAATGTTGGCTGTGTAGCTTTCCTTGCCTTTACTGCCTCTCATCGATGCAAGTACTTTTGCCGAGCCCATGTCAGTGCCTACATTTACTGAGCTATTGAAATTGGTCATCGAGCCTTTAAACTTACCATTGGCTACGATGACATTGGGAAGGGAGATGTTAGCAGGCAGTGATTTTTTAGGAATGACCACCAGTAAGTCCCTCTTGGTAATCGAAAATTTCTTAATGTTCAGGTCCAGTACGGTCTTATTGATATCAGGCAGGCCCTTCGCTGTTCCGCTGATATCTATACGTGTGTTTTTAAGTCCGGTTACCTGTAGCTTTGGAACAGAGAGATTACTCATATAACCACTGGCGCTTGCATCTATTTTAATCTTTTCATTGCGATAGGCAGCAGGAATGGCATCACTAAAATATGCCGCATCTTTTAATCCTATGGTGGTATTTTTAACGGTCATAGAGATCTTTACCCTTTCCGGATGCTTGGTGAGGTCCTCCATGGAGGTATAATCCAGTGCCGTATTGTTTTCAATAGAAGTATTGGGAGTTTTGACCACGAAGTTATTTACCCTGATCGCTTTATCCGAATAAACGACATCTCCCTGAAGCTTGTTCAGCTGAAAGCCACTTTTTTCTTTAAATCTGCCCTCTTTGACATTGACTTTTATTTCCTTGCTATTGTATACAATGGATTCTGCAAGCAATACAAGGTCGCTGATTTTCATGTGATTGAAATCCATTCCTTTACTGGCTTTTGCACCCAGGTTGTCAAACTGTATGTTGTTTTCAGCCAATTTCACCTGGCCCACGGTTAATGAAAGCGGTGCCGGGGCTGCAGTATCAGGTTGTGCCGATTTCTTTACCGGTTTCACTGGTTTCATCGCAAACAGCACATTACTCTTGCTCAGGTTAGCCTCGCCTAGTTCATACTTTCCTGTAGTCAAATTAGCCAGTAGTTTGCTAAACGACAATTCTCCAAGCGCTACATTGGCCTTGTTGGCCGCCGAATTAAAATTGATCTTTGTATTATTGATCTTAGCGTCTGCTACTTTATAGTTGCTGTTGGTCAAGTCTACAAATAGCTTAGTCAGCTTCAGTGTATTCAGGTCTACATCTGCATCCATACCTGATACCTTATCGTTAAAGCCTATTTTAATATTGCTGAAGTCAAAGTCTTCAACTTCTATCAGCGGTAATTTACCTGATGCTGCCTCCGCCGAATCGATGCTGCTTTCCAGGTGGGCGGCTAGCTGGGTCAGGGGTTTTTGCTGCAGGTATTTTAAGGATGTATTTTTTAGCGATAAGGTCTTGATCACATAATGCTGGTTGTTGAGGTCAAATTCTTTTAGCTTAGCCTTAAACTCGCCCAGGTATACCCTGGCATCATTGCCCGCTACATCGTCGCGGTACACAATGCCGATGTCCTCAAAGTTTACCTTGTCAATTGAAAATTTCAAGGTAGAAGTAGTGTCTTTGTCTATCTCTTCCTCAGGTTTTTTCTCTTCCGACATAAATGCGTCCACTAAAAAGGAAAAGTTGAAGGAAGTATCCGGATTGATGCGGGTCACATTTGCCCTTATTTTCTTCAGGGTAATGTTGTTGATCTCTACCTTATTGCTGATGAGCTTAAAAAGATTAATATCTACGGATAACTGCTCAGCATACAGCAATGTATCTTTCTTTAAGTCTTCTATATAAAGTTTATTGAGTACTACATCCTTAGGAAGTGCTATTTTGATGCTTTCAAGACGTACTTCTGTTTTGGTTTTCTTTTTAAGAAAAGCAATCGCTTTATCCTTTACAAAATTTTGTACGGCAGGAATATTCAACGAGGCTGCTAACAGCACCACCAACAGGATAATGCTTGCTATTATCCATAGCACAATTTTAAGACTTTTGCGTATATATTTATTCAATTGAAAATTCCTTTGAGAGTTTGTAAAAGTTGATAATAACCAAAATCATGCCATATGACCGGCTATTATTATTTGTAATTATATCTACAATCAATTCGGGCAAATTGTTCTTGAAATTTAATTTCAACCCTTATATTTACGGAATCCAATCCATTTTCATGAGCGACGAAACAGAAAACAACATAAACGACGAAAATATGCATACCGTAATTCCCATCAACGGGCTTTACGAAAACTGGTTTCTCGATTATGCTTCTTATGTAATTCTTGATCGCGCTGTGCCACACATCAATGACGGACTAAAACCGGTTCAGCGACGTATTATGCACTCCCTGCGCGAGATGGATGACGGACGTTTTAACAAAGCGGCCAATGTGATCGGAAATACCATGAAATACCACCCTCACGGGGATGCATCCATAGGGGATGCCATGGTACAGATCGGACAAAAGGATTTGCTGATCGATTGTCAGGGCAACTGGGGTGATCCCGTTACCGGCGACAGTGCAGCAGCCCCGCGTTATATAGAGGCGCGCTTATCTAAATTTGCCAACGAAGTGGTCTTTAATCCCGATACCACTGTATGGCAGCTTAGTTACGATGGCAGGAACAATGAACCCGTTACCTTACCTGTCAAATTCCCTTTGCTATTGGCCCAGGGTGCTGAAGGTATTGCAGTAGGTCTTGCTACCAAAGTAATGCCTCACAATTTTATAGAACTGCTGGATGCCTCCATTGCTGCGCTCAGTGGCGAAAGACCAAATATATTACCCGATTTCTTTACCGGCGGTATGGCAGATTTTTCTGCCTACAATGAAGGGATGCGTGGTGGAAAGATCAGGGTGAGGGCCAAGATCACCGAAAAAGATAAGAAAACACTGGTGATCACAGAGGTGCCCTATAGCACCACTACGGGTTCGGTGATAGACAGCGTATTGTCTGCCAATGATAAAGGAAAGATTAAGATCAAGAAAATTGAGGACAATACGGCTGCTCATGTAGAGATCGTGATCCACCTTGCGCCAGGTATTTCACCTGATGTGACCATTGATGCCTTGTACGCATTTACGTCATGTGAAGTTTCCATTTCTCCAAATACCTGTGTAATCAGGGATGATAAGCCTCATTTTTTGAGTGTCAATGACATTCTGATCCAAAATACGCAGCATACTAAAAACCTGTTAAAACTGGAACTGGAAATAAGACTGCACGAACTGCAGGAAAAGATCTTCTTCAGTTCCCTGCTCAGGATTTTCATCGAGGAAGGGATGTATAAAAATGCAGACTACGAAAACTCAGGAAATTTTGAGACCGTAGTAACCGTGTTAAACCAGTTGTTTGAGCCTTTTAAAGCACAGCTTTACAGGGAGATCCTTCCGGAAGACTTTAAAAAGCTGATCGACAAACCGATGAGCAGCATCACCCGCTTTGATGTTAAGAAGGCCGACGAGCAGATGAAGGCGCTTAATGATGACATCAAAGTGGTTAAAAACCACCTGCGTCACCTCACAGATTATGCCATTGCCTGGTTTCAGAAATTAAAAGACAAATATGGCAAAGGCAGGGAGCGTAAAACCGAAATACGCCTGTTTGATAGGGTAGAGGCATCCAAAGTAGCCCTGGCCAATGTTAAGTTGTTCATGAACCGTGAAGAAGGTTTTATCGGAACTGGTCTGCGCAAGGATGAGTTCATAGCCGATTGCTCTGACCTCGATGAGATCATTGTATTCAGAGAAGATGGCAAGTGCATCATTACCAAGGTGGCTGAAAAAACCTTTGTGGGCAAAGGAATCCTGCACGCCCAGGTATTTAAAAAGGGCGATGAGCGGACGGTGTACAACATGATCTATAAAGATGGCGCCAGCGGCGTTTCTTATATCAAGCGGTTTGCTGTGGTAGGGGTAACGCGTGATAAAGAATATGACCTTACTAAAGGCAGTAAAGGCTCTAAAGTGTTGTACTTCACTGCCAATCCGAATGGAGAGGCCGAGATCATTACGGTGCAGCTTAAGCCGCATACCAAGTTAAAGAAACTACAGTTTGATCAGGACTATGCCGAAATAGCCATCAAAGGCCGTGGCTCGCAAGGAAATATTGTATCTAAATACCCTGTCAAAAAGATCTTGCTCAAGAGCAAAGGCGTGTCTACCCTTTCTGGCTTGAAGATCTGGTATGATGAGCTCCTGAGAAGGCTTAATGTAGACGGCAGGGGTAAATATCTGGGTGAATTTGATGGCGACGATAAGATCCTGCAGGTACATAAGGAAGGCTGGTATGAACTGAGTACCTTTGAACTGAGCAATCATTTTGATGCCGACCTGATCCTGATCCAGAAGTTTAATCCGGAGAAACCCTTTGCGGTGGTGCAATTTGAAGGTAAGGCCAAGAACTACTTTGTTAAAAGGTTTGTGTTTGAGCCGGTGGCTGTAGGCAGGAAAGTAAGCCTTATCAGTGAGGAAACAGGATCTAAGTTTATGTACCTGACCGGTAATCCCAATGCGGTATTAACGGTTGACGTGTTGAAAGGAAAGACACAGATTCCCGAAACACTGGAAATCGTGCTGGCGGAATTTATAGACGTTAAAGGAATCAAGGCCAATGGCAACAGACTGACACAGCATGATGTTAAAAACATCGCCATAGCAAATAATGCGGAAGAAGAATTAACCGCTGAAGAACCAAAGGCTGCCATCGCTTTTACAGAAACGAATACTACAGCACTGGAGCCTGATTCTGACACAGAGCTTGATTCAGATACAGAACCTGCAGATGAAACAGCGGAACCTGTTGAAGCTCAGGTAGCGCAGCTAAAGACAGAGGAAACGGAAGTGAAATTACCAGAGACAGATAAAAAAGCTAAGCCGGCTTGGAATGACCCTGCTGAAGAAAAGCCTGTGGAAAAACTAGCAAAAGATATCAAATTAGAAATCACTAACCCGGATGATCTGGATATTGATGACAAAGGGCAGACTAAACTTTTTTAAAAATTTCTAACTTTGCAGCATGTTTAGAAAATTAACGGGCATATTTATCTTACTCTGCTTCTTGCTGGTGAAGAACAGCCCGTTAGCTATTTTTGATATTTTAATACAGCCTGTTTCACTCTCAACGGTCTCATCATGCTCTATGCTTCCCCTGGAGCAGGAGCTTCCTGCCGAACAGGATAGTAACGAAACGCCTGAAGAAAGCAAGTCATCCAAACAGTTAGAATATGCAGACGAAGATTTCATCTGTCAGTCTGAATTAAATTTTTTACATGTCCTTTCTTTATCTAAAAGACTGGACAATCATTACATTAAGCAAATAAGCCCAACTTATTTCTCATTGCCGCATCCGCCTCCCGACTGCATGGCATAGTTCCCCGTACAACCAATTATTTTTTTAAACAGCAATTTTTTTATATGAAACAACCTTTTTTAGGTAAAATCGCTATAGCAGCAATTTTACTGAGCGCAGCTGCGTTAAATGTAAACGCACAAAAGATCCAGGAACAAGAATTAAAAATTAATGTTGCCGACATCAGCAATCCTGTTAAACATCTGGTAAACCTTGAACCCATTACTTTCAAATATGATGTAAGCAAATTCAACTATTTAAAATTGCCTTCCGGCAATCAGTATGGTTTCAAAACCAATAATCTCAAAACAGAATTTCCTGAGATGGTAAAAGAAACCGGTAAAGTATACAGCGCAGGGAAGAATAATTCAAAAATCGCAAAGTACGACGAAGCGCAAACGCAAAGTCTGATCCCTGTTCTTGTAGCTGCCATCAAAGAGCAGCAAGCTCAAATAGATAAGCTCAAAAAAGAGCTTGCGCAACTTAAACAAAGTGCCAAATAGTTTCCAGTTTAGTTTTAGTATAGTTGAAAAGGCCATCTTCGGATGGCTTTTTTATTATGCTACAGATTACACATTCAAATTTTAGAAGTTTAAGGTTTTGAATAGTGCTCTATAAGCACTTTGACTGACTGCTAAATGAATATGTTGAGAGTCCTGTGTGAGTCCGTTTTTTTCTTAGAAAAAACCGGACTCACACAGGACTCACTCGGCACTCAGACCGGATGCACATATACCGGTGGTAAAGCGTATCCTTACTGGTACTGGATATAAATTGGCGCCGGTTTCAATTTCAAAAGTTCTTCCGGGGTCATCAGGCGTTTCGGAGCTCTCTTAAGGTCATTTTTATAGAATATCTTAAATCCGGTGAATTGAACAGGCTCTGGATAAATGTGGTTACGGTAAGTGCCTTTTTTGAGTTCCGGTTCTCCCCATCCATCCATATGCATTACAATCTGTACTTCAGGATGAAGTTTAATGTTCTTGTAATTAGTTACCATTCCCTGGGTGAAGCGGTGGACCACAAATACCTTAGGTGGAAGATTGTGCTTTTTAACCACGTCTGCCAGATACTGAGATGCATAGTTGATGTCAGCAGCGTCATATTTACCGATCTTCTTTCCAGGTTTTGAGCCATCCTTCATGGAGAACTCGGGGTCAATACCCAGATGTACGTATGGTAGTTCAAGGTATTTCGCAATATGCGGAATTTCGTCTTTCAGATTACTCAACGCCACTTGCAAATCCAGAAATACGATGGTATTTTTTTGCATAGCAGCTATTTTCAATACAGAGTCAATCTGTTTATTACCCATGCGGTTAATGTATTTTCCATCCTTGCCCGGGGTGCCGCTTGCTACTGAAGCGATGTAATGTAAGCCAACCTGTACAGGAATAGCGGGGTCAGCTTTTTCCCATTTCTTTACTTCAACGTTTAATTTCCTCCACATTTCTTTAGGCGCATATTCTCCAAGGGCACCCATTTTTTTGGAATGGAGGTTGCCATAATACACTACGATCCTTTTAAAAGGGAGGATTGCTCCTGCCAATGGGTAAGGCTGGTTTTTAACAGGCCATTTGCCCGTAGTATCTCCGTTGGCATTTTTTTTTATAGCAGCATCGTATTTCGCTGTATCTATAGGCAGGATTGTAGATGCTACTGAATCTGTTGATACAGTATCTCCATTGGCCAGAACTTTAGTCTGCCCTACAGTGCTTTTTCCATCAGATGTGCAGCTCGTGGATGCCCCTATCGAGGCAATTCCTACTAAAAGCATCCCTGCTAGTTGAGGTAGTTTCATTTTTTTATGTGTTTTTAAGGTAAGATGACCGATTTGCAAGCAATAATGCTACATCACTAACATCATACAAGTATACCACTCTTAATAATAATAAAAAAGTCGGGTACAATAGATATTCTCTTTTTTATTTGAAGTTGTTGAACTTGCCAAATACACCAAGCGGCAATTTGGTGCCCATGGTAGCCTGCAGGTAAAGCTCGCCTGTTTCAAGGTTCCTTACCTGGGGGAAGGAAGTCCTGATCAGGTTTTCTACGATTACGGAAGAGAAGCCTAAAGAATAGGTATTTAAGATCAGGAAATGTTCTTCTTCGTCCAGTAGCTGTACTACATCGCGCATCATTTCCTGGATATGGTCTTCCAGTTTCCATTTTTCCCCATTAGGGCCATGACCGAAAGCAGGAGGGTCCAGTATGATGCCATTGTATTTTTTACCGCGCTTTAGTTCGCGTTTTACAAATTTCAGCGCATCTTCTACTACCCAGCGTACATCTTTAAGTTTGGAGAGTTCCTGATTTTCATTTGCCCAGTTTACCACCTGTTTGATAGAATCAACGTGTGTGGTATCAGCCCCTGCGGCTTTAGCAATTAATGAAGCAGCTCCGGTATAGGCAAAGAGGTTGAGTACTTTAGGACTTTTTGTCTTAAACTTTTTGATGGAAGACGAGATATAATCCCAGTTTACCGCCTGTTCTGGAAATACGCCAACATGCTTGAAAGAAGTGAGGCCCAGACGCAGGTTGATGCTTACATCATCGTTCTTGTATTCTATGTTCCAGCGGTCTGGCAGATGTGCGGAGTTTTTGATCCATTCGCCTGATGTGGCAGAGCGGCCTTTAAACCTGATATGGGTCTGTTTTTTCCATTCCTGTTCAGTCAGGGTCTTTTTCCAGACGGCCTGTGGTTCGGGCCTGGACAGTACCAGGTTGCCAAAGCGTTCTAATTTTTCAAAATCCCCACAGTCAATCAGTTCATAATCTTTCCAGTGTGTGGGTGTTAACAGGCTTATCATAAAATTGTATATATATTAAAATTTTCCTTTTGCTGCCTTCATAAAGCGGCTGGCAAAAACAAAATCATTTAGCTCTTCGATGTCGGTATGGGCAATCTCTTTGTTAGATCCTTCCCAGAATTTTTTGCCCTCATGGAGAAACAGGATATAGTCGCCTATGCCCATTACAGAGTTCATATCGTGTGTTACCACGATGGTGGTGGTGTTGTATTCCTCAGTGATTTCCTTGATCAGTTCGTCAATTACAATCGATGTTTTTGGGTCAAGGCCTGAATTTGGCTCGTCCACAAATAAATATTTAGGATTCATGGCAATGGCCCTTGCGATACCTACGCGCTTTTTCATACCTCCTGAAAGTTCAGCCGGGAATAGTTTATTCTTGCCTTCCAGGTTTACGCGGTCGAGGCAGAAGTTTACCCTTTCTCTTTTTTCGGCAGTACTTTGCTCGGTAAACATATTGAGCGGAAACATAATGTTTTCTTCTACTGTCATGGAGTCGAACAATGCTGAACCCTGGAAAAGCATACCAATTTCTTTTCTGATCTCGATTTTTTCCTCGAAGTTCATGGACGTAAATTCGCGTCCGTCGTATTCTACAGTTCCCTGCTCAGGGTGGTGCAAACCGATCATGCATTTGAGCAGCGTGGTTTTGCCTGAGCCGGATCCGCCGATGATCAGGTTGGTGACACCGGCTTCGAAATTGCCTGAAATGCCTTTTAATACCTCGTTATCTCCAAATGATTTATTAATGTCTTTGATCTCGATCATAATAATAACTGGGTTACAATGTAATCACATGCTAAGATAGAGATACAGCTCACTACCACTGCACGCGTGCTTGCCTGCGCCACTTCGAGTGCGCCGCCTTTGACATAAAAGCCTTCGTAAGCAGGCACTGAGGTGATGATAAAACCAAATACAAAGGCTTTGACCAGGGCAACTACTATGGTGTATGGGTTAAAATCAGTGGTAATGCCTTCCAGATATTCAGCCGGGGTAACTGCGCCCGATAAAGTTCCGCCCAGGTATCCGCCAGTGATGCTTAAAAACATCGACATGATAACCAATAGAGGGACCATGGTAATGCCGGCAAGTATTTTGGGAAGGATCAGGTATCCGGGAGAGTTGATGCCCATGATCTCCAGTGCGTCGATCTGCTCACTGACCCTCATGGTGCCGATTTCTGATGAAATGGCCGAGCCGATCTTTCCTGCCAGTACGATAGCGGTGATGGTAGGGCTAAGTTCCAGTATGCTTGAATCGCGGTTTACAGAACCGATGATTGTTTTAGGAATGAAATCACTTACCAGCTGGAAAGCGATTTGTAAAGTCATTACAGCACCAATAAATGTAGATATGATGGCTATTAAGCCCATTGAGCCAACGCCAATAAAATCCATTTGTTTAAAAATGGCCTTTAGGTAGATCTTGAATTTTTCAGGCTTTCTGAATACCGCTTTTAATAAAAGCAGGTACCGGCCAAAGTTGGTGAAATTCATTCTTGAATAATTAGCTGTAGCATATGCGCAATATTAATACAAATAAACAATAAAATTTGAAAAGAAAGCATCACTTTTCTAACCAATGTTTGGTCATAATGTTTTGCGAAGCAGGGCTTTTTTGTAATATTGCGTCAAAAAGAGGTATATACATGAATGCAATTATTACAGGCGGTACCAAAGGGATTGGAAAAGCCATTGCCGTCAAACTGGCTGAGTCTGGTTACCATATCGCTGTTTGTTCGAGAAACGGCGCGGAACTGGAAGCTTTTGCCCTGGCGATGAAATATACCGGTGTCAATGTGCTTACCTATCAGGCAGATTGTGAGGTCAAAGAAGAAGTCTATGCTTTTTGTGAGGCGGCAGCGCAGCAAATGCCTGTAGTAGATGTGCTGGTAAATAATGTAGGTACGTTTTTGCCTGGTTTGGTGCTGGATGAGCCTGATGATCAGATGGAAAAGCAGTTAAATTTGAACCTTAAGGCAACTTATTATCTGTCTAAGTTTTTTGGCAAAATGATGCGTGCGCGGCAATCAGGCAACATTTTTAATATCTGCTCTGTAGCCAGTAAAGAAATTGTGCCTGAGGCAGGCAGTTACAGTGTAACTAAAGCCGCTTTGCTAAGTCTTAATAATGTATTTAGGGGAGAGCTATCAAAATACAACGTTAAAGTTACCGCTATTTTGCCGGGTTCGACATTAACGTCATCATGGGAGGGTACTGAAATCCCGGCTGAACGTTTTGTACAACCAGAAGATATTGCGAATACGATATACACCATTCTAAACTTAAGTAATGGCGTAAATGTTGATGAGGTAGTGATCAGGCCTATACAGTTTTAAACATAGAGGAGGACATAGATTATGGACAAGAGGTTATTTAGGAATGAACATGAGAAAGTGATTGCGGGGGTTTCATCCGGAGTTGCAGAATACATGGAGGTAGATGTGACGATAATCAGATTATTGTTTGTACTATCAACAATTTTTTTAGTGGGCACCGGTATATTGGTTTACGTGATCATGTGGATCGTAGTGCCGGTTAATACTGATCCGACGAGCAGGTTTAACAGATTTAATAATATGAACAGGGATAGGCAGAGCAATCCGTTTACCTCATCAAATCCCTTTTCTCAGCCTTCAGGTAATCCTGCAGGGAGTAGTAGCAGTCAGGGCTGGACATCTTCTACCATTCATGAGGATCCTTTTAATACTGTAAAAAGCAAGGACAATTTCAAGTTCAAACAGAAAAGTAATGAAACCGGACGTACGGTAGGGGGATTGTTTCTGTTGGTGATAGGAATGTATTTTTTACTGAATGAGTTTAACATCATTCCTTTTTGGTTTAATATCGGCAAACTGTGGCCGCTGGTTTTTGTAGCGATAGGCGTTAGTTTTATTCTAAAATCCAATAAAAAAAAT
Organism: Pedobacter psychroterrae; assembly: GCF_004331695.1. Taxonomy (GTDB): domain Bacteria; phylum Bacteroidota; class Bacteroidia; order Sphingobacteriales; family Sphingobacteriaceae; genus Pedobacter; species Pedobacter psychroterrae. The sequence continues at coordinate 146,226 of NZ_SJSL01000008.1, forward strand.
GCATGGGAGCAATGGAAAAGACAGCAGGAACAAGATTTGTACACTGATATACGCAGTCGTGATAACGATCCTGCAGATCCTGCAGAACCGTTGACGGACACTCCTGTAGCAGATGCTCTTAGTGAAGAACCACGTAAGGAAGCATCAAAAATAGACGATAGATTTACCAAAAAAGATAAGCAAGATGAAAACTGATAGAATAATGTGGGGTATCGTCCTGTTGTTTATAGGGGGGGTGCTTCTTTTAGAGAACTTTAATATCATTGAATTTTACTGGGGCCGGGTATGGCGCTTCTGGCCAATATTTCTGATCATTGGCGGGGTAAATATCCTTTTCACTAAAAATAAATCGCAGATTGCCGGAATCATTTCTATTGCTATACTGGTAATCACACTCGGGATTTTGTTTTATAAAGGGCAGCAACCGAGGCAAAAAGAGGTAACGATAAGCAGTCATACAGAGGAAAGCAATGATTTAGATATTCCAAGGGATGTAACCTATTCGCATCCATATACAGATTCAGCATCGGTAAAAACCATCTTGAATATATCAGGAGGTGGGACATCATTTGATCTCAAAGGCAGTACTGATAGTCTGATCATTGCTGATGTACAACGTAAACTGGGTAATTTTTCACTGGAGACCAATAAAACTGACAGCATCACTTCGGTAAGTTTCAAGATGAAAGGCAAGTCTAAATGGAATATGGGTGAGGGTGGTAATGATGTGGACTTGAAATTAAATGCCAACCCGATCTGGGAAGTTCATATGAATATGGGTGCCGGGGAAGTTGATTTTGACCTGTCTGGTTTTAAGGTACGTGAGTTTAATTTTGATGGTGGTGCCGCAGCCCTGAATATCAAATTTGGCGATCTGCTGCCGATCACTGATGTAAATATCAAAACTGGCGTTGCAGATGTTAAAATAAATGTACCTGTAGCATCCGGATGCAGGATAAAGACTAAAACAGGTTTGTCGTCAAAAGATTTTACGGGTTTTACCAAGCTGGAAGAGGGGCTTTATGAAAGTCCTAATTACAAAACGGCTGTTAAGAAAATATTTGTCAATCTGGATGGAGGATTGAGTAACTTTGAGGTGAAAAGGTATTAGGTGGAATATACAGTTGTCATCAACGGTAAGCCCGAAGGGCCCTATGGTCCTGATCAGCTAAAAGCATTGAATATCCAGCCTGGTACCTTCATCAGAAAGCCCGGGATGGATGATTATAAAGAAGCTCACGAGTTTGCCGAACTGCGTGAGCTTCTTGGTTTTACTTTTCAGCAGACTGCGCCACAGTACTTTGCTTCCTTTGACCAGCGCTTGCTTGCTATGGTGATAGACTATTTCTTTTTAATACTTGGATATGCGTTTCTCGTGTTGTTCAGTTTTGCTTTTATAGAAGAAAAGACGGAGCGGATTGCTGTGTCAGTCGGTGGTCTGCCGCTTATACTTATCGCCAAATTCATTTATGGCAGTATAGCCGAGGCGTCCGAAAGACAGGCAACAATTGGCAAGCGCCTGTTAAACATAAGAGTGACTGACCTGAGCGGGAGCAGGATTGATATGGCAAGCTCTTTTGGTCGCAATACCGCTAAGATATTGTCGGTTGCCCCTTTGTTTTTCGGGTATTTATATAGTTTTCTCAATAAAAAGCAACAATGCTTTCACGATATCATCGCAAATACGCTGGTTATAAAGGATAGATTAATTTAATCTTTTATCTTTGTAATACACATTTGCAAGTCATGGAAGGATACTGTAACAGCTTAACCAATTACTCAAGGTTTATTACCCGTGAAGTTCAGATAGGTGATGTCCCTATGGGAGGATTAAATCCGATCCGGATACAGTCTATGACCACTACTGATACCATGGATACCATAGGTACAGTAGAGCAGACCATCAGGATGGTAAACTCGGGCTGCGAATATGTGCGTATCACTGCACCTAGCATGAAAGAGGCAGAAAACCTGGCTAATATTAAAAAAGAACTGCGCTACAGGGGGTATACGGTGCCGTTGGTAGCTGACATACATTTTACCCCAAATGCTGCAGAAGCTGCGGCACGCATTGTGGAAAAAGTTAGGGTAAACCCGGGCAATTACGCTGATAAAAAGAGATTTGAGAATATAGAATATACCCAGACAGCCTATCAGGCTGAGCTGGAACGCATCTACAAGAAATTTACCCCATTAGTAAAAATCTGTAAAGAATATGGTACTGCTATGCGCATTGGTACCAATCATGGTTCCCTTTCCGACCGTATCATGAGCCATTATGGCGATACACCCCGCGGTATGGTAGAATCGGCGATGGAGTTTATCCGCATGTGCGAAGACCAGAACTATTACAACCTGGTGATCTCTATGAAAGCCAGTAATACGCAGGTAATGGTGCAGGCCTACAGGCTGCTGGTAGAGACCATGGTAAAGGAAGGGATGAACTATCCGTTGCACCTTGGGGTAACTGAGGCCGGAGACGGTGAAGACGGAAGGATTAAGAGCGCGGTAGGTATCGGTACTTTACTGGAAGATGGGCTGGGTGATACGATCCGTGTATCGCTGACTGAGGACCCGGAGTTTGAAGCACCGGTAGCAAAGGCCCTGGCATTGCGGTATGAAAAACGTGCTGCACAGCAAGATAAACCTGATTTTTCTCCGCTTAGCATTGGCTCACTGCCATACAATCCTTATGCCTATGCACGGAGGCAAACCCTGCCTATACAGCATATTGGGGGCCATCATCATCCTGTGGTGATGCTGGATGTATCAGCAGAGAACCTGAAAGACCCTTACTTTTTAAGCGCGGTGGGCTATAACTATAGCGCCGGACTGGATAAATACAACATGACCGATCAGGCCTGTGACCTGGTTTATTTAGGAGATGCGCTGCCATCGTTTTCTTTTCCCGGCAATCTGAAGCAGGTATATAATTATCAGACCTGGCTGGGGCTGAAAGATAAGCAGAACTGTCACCCTTTGATCAGCTTTGCAGATTATCTGGGTGCCGAATATACGGATAACCAGATGACACTGGTTGCGATCAATGCTGCGGATGCCTCCGTCGACTTCGGCTTGTTAAAAGCGGGAGTGGTCATTGTACTTGAAACCAATGCCCTGCATGGTATGGCAGCACAAAGATCATTTTTTGTAGCGATGATGAAAGCAGGTGTGCAGATTCCCGTGATCATTAAAAGAAGCTATGCAGGATTGTCGGCCGACGATCTGATGCTTTACGCTGCGACAGACCTGGGTGCATTATTTACCGATGGAATGGGCGATGGGGTATGGATCAGTACAGAAGGTATTGGCTTATCATTGCTTAATTCTACCAGTTTTGGCATCCTGCAGGCTACGCGCACCAGGATCTCCAAGACGGAATATATTTCCTGTCCCAGTTGCGGAAGAACGCTGTTTGACCTTCAGGAAACGACTCAGTTGATCCGCTCGCGTACAGACCATTTAAAAGGAATTAAGATTGGCATCATGGGCTGTATTGTAAATGGCCCGGGTGAAATGGCCGATGCGGATTACGGTTACGTAGGTACGGGTCCGGATAAAATTACCTTGTACCGCGGTAAAGAGGTGGTAAAGAAGAATGTAAACGCTGCACGTGCGCTGGATGACCTTATTGAACTGATCAGGGAAGATGGCAACTGGATAGAACTGGTAAACTAAGCTGTCTGATGCTGTACAGAAGATCAATTATTATCTTAATATGCTTTTTTCTGTCCATAACAGGATTCGCCCAGCAGCCACAGATCCAGTTTTCCGGTATCGATCTTTCAGATGGATTGTCGCATAACCAGGTAAATTCTATCTTCAAGGATGCTAAAGGTTTTATCTGGTTTGGTACCTTATCCGGTTTAAACCGGTTTGACGGCTATCAGTTTAAGGTTTTTAAGCATGATCCAAGAGATACCACTTCTATTAGTGATGACAATATCATCAATATCTTTGAACTCCCTGATCACAAACTCTATCTTCAAACACGGAGCGGGCCAAATGTTTACGATCCGGGGAAACAGATCTTTATCCGCGATGTTAAGGGTTATCTTAAAGGTATGGGGATTAGTGCCCTGATAATTACTGATATACTGAAGGACAGCGAGGGCAATTTCTGGTTTAATGCAGGAGCAGAAGGCATATTTAAATATGACGTCAGGAAATCTCTTACCACACACCTAAAGATTGGAGAAGGAAAAGGCGCCTCCTCTTTGGCGAATACGGCAGTATCTGCACTTCAAAAAGATGATAAGGGCAATATGTGGGTAATTCACCAGGATAAAACCATTGAACTGCTCGATAAACGTACCGGTAAGGTAAAAAAACGAATCGTTTCCTTGCAGGTGAAAAAATCTTCTGAATTTCTGAATTTTAAGTTATTCGTTGACCGTGAAGGTGATTTCTGGATCTATACCCTCAACAATCAGCAGGGTATAGATTACTACGCGCCAGCTTCAGGCGCCACACGCTTTATAGACAAGGGACCGGGAGCCCTCAACAATAATATTATCAACGGTGTTTTGCAGGATGCGAAAGGTCAGATCTGGATTGGTACAGATCATGGGGGTGTTAATTTGCTGAATAAGCAGGATTTTAGCATCCGGTACCTGACACATAAAGAAGATGACCTTAAAAGCCTAAGCCAGAACAGTATCCTGTGTCTGTATAAAGATCCTTCTGGAATCATTTGGGTGGGCACCTTTAAAAAGGGCATCAGTTTTTACCATGAAAAGATCTTGAAATTTCCCTTGTACCGTCACCAGGCAGCAAATCCTAATGGTTTAACTTACGATGATGTAAACAGGTTTGTAGAAGATGAACTGGGTAATATATGGATAGGTACAAATGGCGGTGGACTCTTTTATTTCAACCGCAAAACGGGGCAGTTTAAAAGATATGTTCACCAGGCTGCCAATCCCAATAGCCTGAGCAATGACATCATAGTGAGCCTGTATATAGACCGGGATAAAAAGCTTTGGGTTGGGACTTACTTAGGTGGGCTTAATTGTTTTGACGGGAAGAACTTTAAAGTCTATAAGCACAATAGCGCAGATCCTAAAAGTTTGAATGACGACAGTATATGGGACATTAAAGAAGATCGCAAAGGAAATATATGGATTGCTACGCTTGGCGGCGGACTGGATAAGTTCGACAGGAAGACAGGCGAATTCATCCATCACGTTGCCGGTGGGAATAACAGTGTCAGTTCAAATTTCATATCCTGTCTGCTGGAAGACAAGAGGGGAAACATCTGGGTCGGGACCTCCCAGGGAGTCGATAAGCTGGAGAAGAACGGAAAGTTTGTTCATTATAAAAATCAGGCGGGTAATTCCAATTCTTTGATTAATGATGTGGTGTATGATATTTTGCAGGACAGCTATGGCTTTATATGGGTAGCGACAAGGGATGGACTGAGCAGACTGAATACCGGAACAAATACCTTTTTGAATTTCGACACTAAAAACGGCTTGTCGGAAAAGGCAACCTTAAAGCTGGTAGAGGATAACAACAGAAATCTATGGGTGAGTACTGCAAACGGGCTTTTTGAAATTCTTGTTAAGAAGAACAAGTCAGATTTTGCCTATTCTTTTAGAAAGTATGATGAGCATGATGGCTTGCAAGGCAATGCTTTTAATGCCAATGCAGGTTACAAGACCCGGTCGGGGGAATTAATTTTTGGAGGCGCAAATGGTTTTACTTTGTTTCAGCCGGACAATATCAGGAATGACAATAGCAGACCTGCCATTGTGCTCACTGACCTGCAGATCTCTAACAGGAGTGTGGGTATTGGAGAGCGGCTGAATGGGCGTGTGCTTTTAAAGAAGTCCGTTCTTTACACCGATTCACTTGAGTTGGGCTATGATCAGAACGGCTTTGCTATTGAATTTGCGGCGCTTAATTTTTTTAATCCGCAAAAGATCAAATACCGGTATAAACTGGAAGGGTTTGATCAGAACTGGCAGGAGCTTCAGGGAGATAACCGATTGGCAGCCTATACAAATATTGATCCTGGAAAGTACACGTTTAAAGTGGTGTCAACAGATGCTTCAGGTAATTGGGTAGACAACGCATCTAGTCTAACCATTACCATTTATCCGCCATTCTGGCGAACTACCATTGCTTACATCTGTTATGCATTTTTGTTTTGTGGTACCTTGTTTTATATAAGAAACAGGGGAATCCGGCGGATCAGAAAGGAGTTTTTAGTAGAGCAGGAACGGCAGCAATCTAAAAGGATGCATGACCTGGATTTGCTAAAGATCAAATTCCTGACCAATGTGAGCCATGAATTCCGTACCCCACTGTCACTGATCATTACACCCCTGGAGAAGCTTATAAAGCACTCCGGTGATGCAGAGAAGCCTCAGCTACAACTTATCCAGCGCAATGGCAGAAGGTTGCTGAACCTGGTAAACCAATTGCTTGATTTTAGGAGAATGGAAGTGCATGAGCTTAAACTGCATCCCAAAACCGGGGATATCATCCTGTTTATACAAGAGCTTTCCTTTTCTTTTAGTGATGTGGCCGACCGGAAAAGCATTAGCCTTCATTTTCAAACGGACAGAAATAACCTCATCACATTGTTTGACCATGATAAAATAGAGCGGATATTGTTCAACTTATTGTCAAATGCTTTTAAATTCACTCCTCAGGGAGGAGAAGTAAAAGTAAGTCTCAAGGCAGGCTATGACCAGCGGCAGCAGGCAATGCTGACATTAACAGTAGCCGATACAGGGATAGGTATTGCGGCAGAAAATCAGGAGCGCATCTTCGAACGGTTCTTTCAAAATGATGTGCCAGATTCTATCGTTAACCAAGGCAGTGGCATAGGTTTGTCCATTACCAAAGAGTTTGTCAAGCTCCATGGCGGCACTATTCAAGTAGCAAGTACGCTAAATATTGGCAGTGAATTTATAGTGACCTTACCGCTTCGGCAGGTTGTTTTGGAGGAGCAGCAGGCACTTGCTGGACCGATAGATCAATTGATTACCGACGGAAGTGCCCTGACTTCAGCAGCAGAAGAGGTTAAATTTGTCTGGAAAAGTAAAAAGCCAGTCTTAATGCTGGTAGAAGACAATGAAGATTTTCGTTTTTACCTGAAGGACAATCTCCGAGAGCATTACCAGATCGCTGAAGCAGCCAATGGAAAAGAGGGCTGGCAGAAGATACTTTCGGTACATCCCGACCTTGTGGTAAGTGATGTAACCATGCCCGAGATGAATGGCATTGACCTGTGTAAAAAGATCAAGTCTGATAAGCGGACAGCACACCTCCCAGTGATATTGCTTACTGCATTAACGAGGGAAGAAGAGCAACTGACGGGACTTGAAACAGGGGCAAGTGATTATGTGACTAAACCATTTAACTTTGAAATCCTGCTGTCCAAGATCAGGAACCTGCTACAACAGCAGGCACTTTCTAAAAAGACCTATCAAAAACAGGTAGATTTTAAACCATCAGACAGTGAAATAGAATCTGTAGACGATAAGTTTATGCGGCAGCTTTCCGTACATATTGAGCGGCATTTATCAGATCCTTCGTATACGGTAGACCAGTTAAGTATAGATATGAATATGAGTAGGGTGGGCCTTTATAAAAAGATCCTGCCCCTGACGGGTAAATCGCCGGTTGAATACATCCGTTCTTACAGATTGCTTAAATCAAAACCATTGCTGCTCAAGTCTCAACTCACCATAGCTGAAGTGGCGTATGAAGTAGGGTTCAATAATCCCAAGCATTTCAGTAAATATTTTAAGCAGGAATTTAATATGCTTCCCTCGGCATATATTGCCACAAAACCAGACTCAGCGGCGGTATAGTATTAAATAACCAGGTTTTGTTAACATATGGATACCCAATTGTTATCATACCTATGCCCTCCTGTGTTTCTCCTGCTAATACCTTAGTACCCTATCAACCGAATATGAACTGTATTTATTCTATGCGTAAAATTAGGGTTAGCTCCATAATATTTATTGGCAGTATTTTACTGTTCCTGAATGCAAATGGACAGACATCAAAAGATTATAAATCAATTGCTACGGGAATTGAAATACCGATTGCCCATTCACTAACCGGGATCAAGTCGATCCGTCTTCAGCCAGTAACAGATCAGGTAATACATATTGAAGCTGTAAATGAAGGTGCTTTTCCTGAAGCGCACAGTTTGATGTCGGTAAAGCCTTTCAATGCAGCAATCAAGTTTTCAGTTAAAGCAGAAGCGGGACTGGTAGTCTTGTCCACCAATGCCCTTAAAGTAGAAGTATCTATAGCAACCGGGCTGATGACTTATAAAGATACTAACGGGAAAATACTGTTGTCTCAATCCAGTATTCAACAACCCGCACTGGTTCCGGCGGTTTACAATGGTGAGCCTTCTTATCAGGTTTCACAAGTATTTAATGCACAGGAAAACGAGGCTTATTATGGATTGGGCCAGCATCAGCAGGGCATTGTCAATTACAGGGGACGCAGGGTAGACCTGGTTCAGTACAATACGGAAATTGCCGTGCCTTTTGTGATCTCCAGTGGAGGATATGGGTTGTTATGGGATAATTATTCCATTACCCGTGCGGGCGATATAAGAGACTATCAACCACTGAGTGCACTGAGGTTGTTTTCTAAAGACGGAGTGGAAGGGTGGCTGAGTGCTGATTATGCATTAAAAGCTTCCCCTAAGGATATACTGCTGACCAGACCGGTTTCAGAAATCTCCTTAAACTGGCTGACTGACCAGCATAAATTCCCGGACAGCATAAATATGTCTGATGCCATTGTAAAATATGAGGGCGCTATGGAAAGTAGCCTGGAAGGATTGTACCAGTTGCAATTAAAATATGCTGGTTATATCAAAGTATGGTTTGATGGTAAGCTGGTAGCAGACTATTGGCGTCAGGCCTGGAATCCCGGATCAGCTACGCTGGACCTGGTACTGGAAAAGGATAAAAAAGTGAAGGTAAAGATCGAATGGCTGCCAGACGGCAAGGAGTCTTATCTGGGGCTTACCTGTTTGCCCCCGGCACCTGAAAACTTAAAAAACACCTTTGCACTGAGCTCTGAATCAGGCACAGCTGTAAACTATTATTTCATAGCAGGAGAGCATGCCGATGAGGTCATCAGTGGGTACCGAACTGTAACAGGAAAGGCAGTCATGATGCCAAAATGGGCTATGGGCTTCTGGCAGAGCCGGGAGCGCTACAAAACCCAGGATGAAATCCTAAACACCGTAACAGAATTTCGCAAACGAAAAATCCCTTTGGATAACATTGTGCTCGACTGGTCGTACTGGAAAGAACCAGAATGGGGGAGTCAGCAGTTCGACCCCGCCCGCTTCGCCAGTCCGGATGTGATGATCAAAAAGCTGCATGACCAGCATGTAAACTTGATGATCTCCGTATGGCCGAAATTCAATAAGGGATTTGACATCTATGAGGAATTCAATAAAGAAAATTTCCTTTATAAACGAAACATAGCCGAAGGTCGCCGCGACTGGATCGGCAAGGGCTATTCCAATACATTTTATGATGCATTCAATCCTAAGGCGAGAACTGCAATGTGGGATTTGATGAACAAGCGTTTGTACAGTAAAGGAATCGATGCCTGGTGGATGGATGCTACAGAGCCTGACATGCACTCTAATCTTTCCGTAGAGAACAGAAAAGAACTGATGAACCCAACTTTTGAAGGATCGGCTACCACCTATTTCAATGCCTTTCCATTGGTAAATGCAAAAGGGATTTATGAAGGACAGCGTAAGGCCAATCCATCAGACCGGGTATTTATACTGACCAGGTCTGCTTATTCGGGACTGCAGCGCTATGCTGCGGCAGCCTGGAGCGGTGACATCGCCTCAAGGTGGGAAGATATGAAAAGCCAGATAGGTGCCGGTGTCAATTTCTCTTTGTCGGGCATGCCCTACTGGACGATGGATATAGGCGGTTTTTCTGTAGAGCGGCGTTATGAAGATGCAAAAGGAGCAGACCTGGAAGAGTGGCGTGAGCTCAATACCCGCTGGTATCAGTTTGGGGCATTTGTACCATTGTTCCGGTCTCACGGTCAGTTTCCTTATAGAGAGATCTATAACATTGCCCCTGAAAGCCACCCGGCCTACAAAAGCATGCTTTATTACAGCCAGTTGCGCTATCGGCTGATGCCCTATATCTATACCCTGTCAGGCCAGTCCTACCACCAGGACTATACCATGATGCGGGGTATGATGATGGACTTTGCTAAGGATGACAAAGTGCTTGACATCGATGATGCCTTTATGTTTGGTCCATCGCTGCTGATCAATCCGGTATATAAATATAAAGAACGCAGCAGAATGGTTTATTTGCCTGGGGGACAAGGATGGTATGACTTGTATAGCGGAAAGTATTATAAAGGCGGACAAGAAATCAACGCAGGAGCAACGTATGAAAGAATGCCTGTCTTTGTAAAGGAAGGATCTATTATCCCGATGGGCCCTGCGTTGCAATACACGTCTGAAAAGGTAGCTGATCCTGTTACGCTGTACATCTATACAGGAAAGGATGCGAAGTTTAGCCTGTACGAAGACGAGGGGATCAACTACAATTATGAAAAAGGAGCATTCTCTACGATCGATTTGAGCTATAGCGAAAGCGGCAAGACACTGACGATCGGAGCAATAAAGGGCAGTTTTAAAGATATGCTACAAAAACGCAGCTTCCGGATCGTCTGGATTGATGCTAAAAAGCCGGTAGAACTTTCCTTTGACAAGGAAAAAGCGGTCATGATTAAATATGAAGGTAAAGCGCTTAGCATAAAATCAACCAAATAGAAAACAATCAATAATAATTAACCAAATAATAATAAATGTATGAATAGAACAAATACGAAAAAAGCATTGCATTCCTTATGCTTTACCCTGTTTCTGGCGTGCTTTTTTATGGTCAGTTCCTATGCGCAGACAAGCCGCATTACCGGAGTGATCAGAAGTACCGAGGGCGAGACCTTGCCAGGTGTAAACATAAAGGTAAAAGGAAGCAATAACGGCACCATAACTGATGGCTCAGGGAGCTTCAGTATAGATGCAAAAGCAGGAGATGTACTTAGCCTGAGCTATATTGGCTTCCTGACCAAAGAGGTTACGGTAGGTCAGTCGGCCAACCTGGGTAATATCCAGTTGGCCACAGACAATGTAACCCTGCAGGAAGTGGCAGTAGTATCCATAGGATATGGAACGACCACCAAGAAAGACCTGACAGGTGCAGTATCTTCAGTAAGAGCCGCAGATATTAAGCAAGGCTCATTGGCTACCTTTGACCAGGCTTTGCAAGGCAGGGCCGCCGGAGTAGTGGTAAATACCAATTCCGGTCAGCCGGGAGGAGGTGTATCGATCCAGATCAGAGGCGTTGCCACATTGGGTGGTGCAGAACCGCTGTATGTGGTTGACGGCATATTTTATGGCGGCGACGACAATGGCCGGATTTACACAGGTGGTACTCCGGTAACCAATCCGCTTGCATCCCTAAATCCCTCAGACATAGAATCTGTAGACATCTTAAAAGATGCATCTGCTACTGCTATTTACGGTTCACGCGGAAGTAATGGAGTAGTAATTGTGACCACCAAGAGAGGTGCCGCAGGTGCGCCGAAGCTAAATTTTGATGCCTCCTATGGCGTTCAGCAGCTGCCTTATTACATGCCGGTGATGAACCTGCAGGAATTTGCCGTATTCAGAAATGAACGGGTAAGAATGATTGGCGGTACCTATACACCAGAGTTTGCTGATCCATCTATACTTGGTGAAGGAACGAACTGGCAGAAGGAGATCTTTAACGATGCGCCTGTCCAGAACTATAACTTAAACCTTAGCGGAGGCGACGACCGTAATAAATACCTGATCAGTGCGGGTTATTTCGATCAGGACGGTATCGCTACCAATTCTAATTTTAAGCGTTACAGCAGCCGTATCAATTTTGACAATAAGACCCTTAGCTGGCTCAAACTTGGAACCAGCGTTTCGATGTCGCGGGTTACGGAGAACATCAATAACCAGAGCGGCAACCTGATCAGCTTCGCCATTCGTCAGTCGCCGGATATTGCCGCAAGGAATGGCGACGGTACCTATGGAGGTCCTTATGATGCCAACTTCCCTTTGTCAGGCGGAAACCCGCTTGCTATCGCAGAGATCTCGCTGAACCAGCGTAAGCGTAATGAGTTTTATGGTAATTTTTATTCAGACATTCTGTTTTCCAAAGACCTTACCTTAAGAAGTGAGGTAAATGGAAACTTCAACAGTGGCAATATCTATACATTTACCCCAACCTATAAGTTTGGCGTGGTAGAAAATCTGGTAAGTTCCGCTACCAGGGGCAATACCAATGGCACCGGACTGACCTATAGGAATTACCTTTCTTATGTGCATACTTTTGCCCAAAAACTGGACGTAAATGCTACGGCCGGACATGAGGCTACCTCTTCTGTATACGAATATGTCAATGCGGGGGCATCCAATTTGTTGACCAACAACATCTCTGAATTAAACCAGGGGGATGCGACCAAAGCTACTTCAAGCAGCGGGAAAGGTCATTACGCCATAGAATCCTATTTCGCCAGGTTCAACCTTACCTTCGACAACAAATATTTGCTAACTGCTACTGTAAGAAATGACGGTTCTTCCAATTTCGCACAGGACAAAAGGTGGAACTTCAACTCTGCCTTTGGCTTTGCCTGGAGGGTATCTGAAGAATCTTTCATGAAGGAAAGTAATGTAAACCTAAAGTTGCGCCTGGGATATGGAACACTGAATAATCAGAACATCACTTCTTATGCATACGGATCTAAGTTGAGCACCGTGCAGACAGGAAACTTCGGTACTACCGTTTTGATTTCCAATCTGGCCAATCCTGACCTGACCTGGGAGAAAACACAGACCTCCAACATCGGGATAGACCTGGGCTTGTTCAAAGACAGGATCAGGCTTACAGCAGATGCCTATCTAAAGAAAACAGAAGGGCTCCTGCAAACTTTGCCACTGGCATTGTACTCAGGAACCAGTGTGGGTTATGCTACCGGCGCATTGGGTGCGCCTGCCTATAACCTGGGTGCTATAGACAATAAAGGATTTGAATTTACCCTCAATACCGAAAATATTAAATCCAAAGATTTCAACTGGAATACTACGCTGACCCTGTCAAGGAACAAAAACAAAGTGACAGGCCTGGTAACCAATAATACCATCATACCTACTTATATCGGGACTACCATTGTAGCGCAAACCTCTGTAGGCAATTCCATTGCAGAATTTTATGGCTATGAAATGGACGGAATCTATAAAGATGCCGCTGATCTGCAAAACAGTGCCCGTCCAGCTGGTTCAAACGGTGAGATCCTGCCCGTCAACCCGGAAAATGTCTGGATTGGCGATGTCAAGTTCAAAGACCGCGACGGAAATGGCATCATTGATGAAAAGGACCGTACCTATTTGGGTTCCCCGATGCCTAAATTCCAGTTCGGGATCAACAATGCATTCCGCTACAAAGCCTTTGAACTGACTTTGTTCTTTAACGGAAACTATGGCAATAAGATCTTCAACAACCTGAAACGGGAGAATGAAGATCCGGGCAGCAATTTCGGAATGCTCAAATCCGTAGCTGATTTTGCAAGGATCGGGTTGCTTGATCCTGCAGGTTCGGCCACAGACGTCAACAATGTTTACCTGATCAACGAAGGAACTACCGTACCCCGGGTCACCAATGCCAATGTAAACAACAATGGCAGGCCATCTACCAGGTTCATTGAAGATGGTTCATATCTTCGGTTGAAATCGGCCGTGCTGGGTTACAACCTTCCATGGAACCTTATTCAGAAAGCCAAAATGAGTTACCTGAAGGTGTTTACCAATGTGCAGAATGTATTTACCATCACCAACTATACCGGCTATGATCCTGAAGTAGGGTCAGCTGCGCAGAGTGCATTGTCGGCAGGTATAGATTACGGTCGCTACCCTTCGTCCAGGACATTCACTTTAGGGCTATCAGCAGGGTTTTAACAATTAATATCAGAAACATGAAAAATATAAAAATAGCATTTATCGCTTTATTCATCCTGGTAGTCGCTGCGGGCTGTAAAAAGAGCTTTCTGGAGCGCACACCGCTGGATGCAGTTACGATAGACAATTTCTATCAGACGGAAAACGACCTCAGACAGGTAACAGGAGCATTGTATGGCTCCCCCTGGTTTGATTACAACGACAAGGTGATCCTTTTCATCGGTGATGCCATGTCGGGAAACCTTGGAGGTGGTAATGCAGGTTCATGGAACAACTTTGCCGTATCTTCCGGTGAGACGGGAGTAAACGAAGGGTGGCGCTCCCTGTACCGGATCATTGCGCATTGCAATATGAACATTATCTATTTCAATGAGAAAGCCTCGCCTTCCATTTCTGCCGAAGCTAAAAATGCGGCATTGGGAGAATTGAAGTTCCTAAGGGCTACGTCCTATTTCAATTTAGTGCAGCTTTGGGGTGCCGTTCCGATCATAGAAGACAACAGGACCCTGGTAGAGATGCCATCAAGGCCAAGAAACAACATTGCCGATATATACCGTTTCATTATCAACGACATGCGTTTTGCTGCAGAAAACCTTCGAACAGTGAAAGATGCAGGCCGTGTGAATAAATGGTCGGCCGAAGGCATGCTTGCCAAAATATACCTGACCAGGTCTGGTCTGAAAGACGATGGAACAGGCACTGGCAACGGCACCCGCTCACAGTTATACCTGGACAGCGCAAAGTATTATGCAGGAGATGTATGTAAAAACAGCGGGCTCGAACTGATGCCGTCATACGCTGACCTGTTCAAGATCGCCAATAACAACAGCGATGAGTCGCTTTTTGCCCTGCAATGGATTGGAAGTGCTACCTATGGAATAGGAAACTCTACCCAGGCCTATTATGCGGCCGAGCCAAAACTAACAGGCGTTGGAGATGGCTGGGGAGCAGCAAATACGGTAAGTATAGACCTGTTTTCCAATAAATACATCAGCGGTGATACCCGCAGAAAAGCTACTTATATGCAGAGCGGTGATGTATATCCCGAGTTGCTTAAAGCATCAGGCGGATATACGGTAACGAATACCACGCCCAACCTTAAAAAGTACATCGTAGGTACCCCTGCAGACAATGACAACAAAGGCGTGTTCTTTATGTCTACCGGCATCAATACCTATATGCTGCGCCTGGCCGATGTGTACCTGCTGTATGCTGAAGCGATATGTGGCAACAATGCATCTACTACCGATCCCGATGCGCTGACCTATTTTAACCGTGTCCATACCCGTGCGGGATTAAACCCTAAAACAGGGACCCTTACCATGGCCGATATCCTTGCAGAAAGAAGGATAGAGCTGGCTTTTGAAGGACAATACTGGTTTGATCTGCTTAGACAATATGACATTAATCCTGGTCAGACAATAGCCATGCTGGCCAATCAGGACAGGGGAACAGTTAGCTACAATTCTACCACCAATACTACAGTTTATACCAGCAAAAAAGTGGCACCTACCGCCGCTTCGTTCAAACTGCCGTATCCGGAAGCAGATGTAGTGACCAATCCGCTATTGAAGGAAGCACCGGTACCGTATTATAAATAGGATTGTTTACATCAAAAAAGACAGAAATGAAAAGTTACATCATATATCGTCGTCAGGTACAATTACTGGTTGTACTGACCCTGTTTTTTGCCTGCTTTACAGCCTGCAAGAAAGAAGAAACAAATACCAGCAGTGCTGCCCCTGTGATTAGAAACCTGAGGGCCATTGCACCTGCACCAAACGACTCTACACTTACCAAAGTATCACCCGGACAGCTGGTAGTACTGCAGGGCGACAATTTCCTTGGCGTAAAAGCAGTATACTTCAATGGTGTCATCGCCTCGTTCAATGCCGCACTGGTAGGTAAACAAAACCTCGTCGTGACCGTTCCCGAACCTGATTTTGCCAATCCTGTAGCCGGACAGGAAAACCAGGTACGCATTATTACCAATGCAGGCGAAACTACGTTTACCATACCATTGGTGCCTCCTCCGCCAGTCATTACCGGGGTAGATTATGAGTATAAAGCTCCAGGTCAGGTACTAACCATCTACGGACAATACCTTTATCTGATCACCAAGGTCGCCTTTGCTGGTGGCGATGGTACCAATGTCCAGTCAAACCAAACAGGTACCGCAATGCAGGTAACCATTCCGGCTTCGGCTACTTCAGGCCATATTGTGGTTACTACTCAAGGTGGCAGCAGCAGTTATGTAAGCTACAATGACAGAACGAACGGAATATTTTCAAACTTTGATGCAATAAATCCGTTCCAGTACTGGTCGGCCTCACAGACCAATGATGCATCGCTATTTCCTGGAGCTATAGGCAATTACGTGCAGATGAAATTTGACAATGTGGGTATCAATGACCAGGCCTGGTACAATGGCGGTCGCTCCATCAACATGAATGACGGGCAGTGGATCCCACAGGCCAGCCTTTCAGACCCTACCGATAGCTGGGCTGTGAAGTTTGATATCTTTGTCAAAGAACCCTGGAAAACAGGAGCATTATTGATCCGTACAGATTCGTACGACTATATGGCACGATATGAGCCCTGGAAAACAGCAGTAGGTAATTCATTTACTACGACCGGCTGGATCACCGTTACCCTTCCTATGTCCAGCTTCAAAAAGGCCGCTGCAGGTTTTCAGGGTACGGGAGAGTCGATTGCCAATTTGAGTACGCTGCTCGGCACCTCAGGCCGCAAAGCCATGTCTTTTATGTTTTATAATGATTCATCAACGCCTATTGCTAAGTTTGACGCTGCGGTAGACAACATCAGAATAGTAAAGATTAAATAATATGAGATTACGCGGATTATTAATGGTGGCTGGAATGGCCGTTTTACTTGTCTATACTTCTTGCAAAAAAAGTAAAGTGACCGACACCGATGACACACCGGTGGATCCACCATCAGATACTCCGGTAACACCCCCTACAGAAGTTGCGGTAGCAGCTTCTGTAGGTTTCTTCATGGACGAATGGCAAGCCAGAACTTTTACCGCGCCAACATTTTCTGAAGTAGCAAAACCGGCTGGCGCAGCAAATGTTGCCGTAACGGTTGATTACAGCCAGACCCTCACTAAAGTTTCTAAATACCTTTTTGGCAACAATGCCAATCCTTATATCGGGCAGATGGTGACAGAGCCGCTATTGATCAGTCAGCTGAAGACCTTGTCGCCCAATGTGATCCGTTTTCCGGGGGGCAATATTTCCAGTGTCTATTTCTGGAATGCAAGGCCGGGCGAGAAACCTGCAGATGTACCCAATACGCTATACGATAGCAGTGGCAATCCGGTGTCGGAATCTTACTGGTTTGGTAAGAACAACGATGGCTGGACCCTCTCGGTAGATAATTACTATGCAATGCTGCAGCAAACCAATACTAAAGGAATCATTACCATCAACTACGCCTACGCCAGGTATGGCACCAGTGAGCATCCCGATAGGGTAGCAGCACACCATGCTGCTGAATGGGTACGTGCAGATAAGGGCAAAACAAAGCTATGGGAAATTGGCAATGAAAGCAGCGGCCCATGGCAGGCTGGCTGGAAGATTGACGTTACTAAAAACAAAGACGGACAGCCTGAGATCATTACCGGTGAAATCTACGGCAAGCACTTTAAGGTCTTTGCCGACTCTATGCGCAAAGCTGCTGCTGAAGTCGGCGCACAGATCAAGATTGGCGCGCAACTGGTGCAGCACGACCCTGTAAACTCCTGGAACAATGTAGACAAGACCTGGAACAATGGTTATTTCGCAGCTGCAGGGGACTATGCAGATTTCTATATTGTACATGATTATTATACCCAGCTTGGGGAAAATACCAATGCGGTAAATATACTCAACTCACCGGTGCAGGTCTCCAAATCGATGATGGACTGGATGAAAGTAACCACCCGGCAGGGAGGTGTGCCCATGAAGCCCATCGCCTTGACAGAGTGGAATATCGGAGCAGAGGGTAACAAGCAAATGGTATCGCATGTAGCCGGTATCCATGCAGTAATGGTATTCGGAGAACTGATTAAAAATGAGTTTGGGATGGCGGCAAGGTGGGATATTGCCAATGGCTACAACAATGGCAATGATCACGGCATGTTTAGCCTGGGTGATGAAAACAATGGAACGTTAAAATGGAGCCCGCGCCCGGCATTTTATTACCAGTATTATTTCCAGCGCTTTTTGGGCGACAGGATGGTCAGTTCAGCAGTTAGCGGCAGTGCCGATGTACATTGCTATGCTTCCGGTTTTACCTCAGGTGAAGCAGGTATCGTGCTGGTTAATAAAGGCACCTCCTCAAAAGTAGCTGAAGTAAGTATCAAAAACTTCCGTGCCGGTACACGCTACTACTATTATACACTTACCGGGGGAACAGACAACGGAGATTTTTCTGCCAAAGTGCTGATCAATGACAACGGACCTTCAGGTGCAGCAGGTGGGCCATCAGGCTACCAGACATTGCTAAGCCGCTCGGCAACCCTGAGCGATGGAATAAAGGTCAGTCTGCCTGCAAGATCAGTTGTTTTTATCGCAGCAGAACCTAAAAAGTAAATGCCAATACCTGACATCATGTAAGCAAAATTGAGTATAATGTCAAAATAACTGAATTAATACCCTGCTCCATCAGCTACCTTTGGTATAACCAGTTAAATTAATAAGCCTTGCGTATGAACCTTCCTAAAAGTTACCTTTCTTTTGCTGCTCTGTTGTTGTTAGTGTTTACCAGTGCCGGACTTAAGCAGGCAACAGCTCAAAACAAAACAGCTGCATTAAATGATCTGAGGATCTGGGACAATAAACCGGCTACCACATGGATGACAGAAGCTTATCCTATCGGAAATGGCCGGATAGGCGGAATGGTGTTTGGTGGAGTTGGGCAGGAGCACGTTCAGTTTAACGACATCACTTTGTGGACAGGTAATGAACTGGATAGAGGAATGTACCAGGCATTTGGCGACCTGTTCTTCAATTTTAATAGCGGGCAAAGCCAGGCTTCAGACTATCACCGGGAGCTGGATTTAAGCAAATCCCTGCACCAGGTATCCTATACCCTTGATGGTGTAAAATACAAACGTGAATATTTCTGCAGTTTTCCTGACCAGGTAATGGTGATGCGGTTCACTGCCAGCAAGAAAGGCGCTTATTCAGGTACATTAAGTTTGAAAGATGCGCATGGCGCAATGGTAACAGGTAATGGCAACAATACCCTGCAGATAGCAGGCAGCCTGAGCAATGGCATGCGCTACCAGGCAAATGCCCAGGTCAAAACAGCAGGTGGCAATAGCCTTGTTGAGCCTGACGGCAAAGGGGGAACGCAACTTAAAGTAACCAATGCCGATGCGATTACGATCTATTTGTCGGCCGCTACAGATTTTGCCAATGACCGTTCAGCAAACTGGAAAGGAGAAGCCCCTGATGTAAAGATCCGGAAGATCCTGGCTTCAGCCACTGCAAAACCCTATGCCGCTTTGTTGAGCAACCATATAAAAGACTATCAGCACCTATTTGGCCGTGTACATCTTAATCTTGGAAAAAGCAGCACTGAGACAATGCAGCAACCTATTTACAAACGGTTGATCAATTATAAGAATACTACTGATCCGCAGCTGGAGTCGCTCATTTTTCAGTATGGCAGGTATCTGCTGATCAGCTCATCCAGAAAAGGCGGGCTTCCGGCCAATCTACAGGGTCTGTGGAACGAAACCAATATGCCACCATGGGGTAGTGATTACCATACCAATATCAACATTCAGATGAATTACTGGCTGGCCGAACCCACCAATCTTTCAGAATGCCATTTCCCATATCTTGATCACATCAATGCGATACGGGAAGTGAGAAAAATAAACACAAAAAAGGAATATCCCGGCGTAAGGGGCTGGACATTGAGAACAGAAAGCAACCCATTTGGTGGTGAAAGCTATTTATGGAATACACCTGGCAGTGCATGGTATGCACAGGCACTTTGGGAACACTATTCGTACACTAAAGATGCCAGTTATTTAAAAACTTTTGCCTATCCGATTATCAAGGAGATCTCAGAATTTTGGGATGACCATTTAAAGCGGAGACCAGACGGGACATTGGTAGCGCCATTGGGTTGGTCGCCGGAACATGGCCCTACAGAAGACGGAATCACACACGACCAGCAGATTATCTGGGACCTGTTTACCAATTACATAGAAGCCGCTGATATTCTAAAGATAGATAAGGCCTACCGCGATCATATCGCCGATCTGAAAGCTCATTTGCTGAAACCAAAGATCGGCAAGTGGGGGCAGCTGCAGGAGTGGGAGACCGATCGGGACGACCCTAAAGATCAGCACAGACATGTGTCCCATCTTTTTGGCCTGCATCCGGGAAGAGAGATCAGCACCATCCAAACACCGGAACTTGCCAATGCAGCTAAAGTCAGCCTGCTGGCCCGTGGCGACGCCTCTACCGGCTGGTCTATGGCATGGAAAATGAACTTCTGGGCCAGGCTTCAGGACGGTGACCATGCATATGTGATCCTTAAAAACTTTATCAACCCTGTAGGTGGCTCGGGAATAGATTATAACGAAGGTGGTGGTATCTATACCAATTTATTCTGCGCGCACCCACCGTTTCAGATAGATGGAAATTTTGGCTATACAGCCGGAGTGTCCGAGATGCTGGTCCAGAGCCATATAGGCGAAATCCAGGTGTTGCCAGCATTGCCAAAAGCATGGCCAACAGGCAGTGTTCAGGGATTAAAAGCCAGGGGCAATTTTGAGATCACTGACCTGCAATGGAAAGATGGTAAGATCGTAAAATTGGTAATCAGGTCATTGGCGGGAGGGGAATGCAAGCTTCGTACCCATAATGAATTAAAAGCAAGCTTTCCGGTTACCAAAGGTGGTGAAAAGCAGGACTTAACATACAGTTTCAATACCCAGGCAGGAAAAATTTACAGTTTTATAGGAAATTAAAAAGCTGCGCCCTTAGGGCGCAGCTCATTTATTCAACAACGTCTACAAGCGTTATATCAAAGTCAAGGACTGAATTGGCGGGAATCCGCTCGTTTCCTCTGTTTCCATAAGCGTAATAAGAAGGCACAATCAGCCTGATCTTTCCACCCTCCTGGATTTTGGGAATTCCGAAGTACCAACCAGTAATCATTTCACCCAGGAAAAATGGACCAGCGGTTGTTTTGCTCTCGTCAAATATACTTCCATTCAGAAAGCGGCCCACATAGTCGAACTTTATTGATGTCGCCGTAGTAAATTTTACATTCCCTTGTCCCGGTTCTATTATTTTATAATAAATCCCCACTACAGGGTCCATCGTTCCGCCGGTTATGTTATTGGTCTTTACGAACGCACTGATAGCCGCTGTATCTTTACTGAACTGTGCCAAATGGTCAAATTCTTCAATTTCGTTTTTCTTACAAGCTGTAAAGCATACGGTAAAGCATGCCAAAAGCAATAGGTGTTTTATTTTGATCATAGTTTAACAAAGTTAGATAATTGATAAATAAAGATAATAAAAATAAATTATTAATAGAGACTGGACACCTTAATGGCATGCAAGGGGAAAGTAAGGCTGAATGAAGTTCCGGCTTCGGTACTGCTGATAAGTGAAATAGTGCCGCCCTGCAGTTCGGTAAACTCTTTGCAAAGCAACAATCCCAGTCCCACCCCTTTTTCATTATTGGTGCCGTAGGTAGAATTTGATTCCACTGAAAACAGTTCTTTTTGCTGCTCAGGTGGTATACCTATCCCGTTGTCCTGAATGGTAAGGATACCCTGAGCCCCTTTTATCTCGCTTTTGATAATGATTTCCCCACCAGAGCGGGTAAATTTTATGGCATTATTGAGCAGATTGCGTACTACCAGCTTTAGCATATCCAGGTCAGCAATGATGCTCATATCCCGATCCACGTTATTCTCGATCGTGATCATTTTTTCCATTGCAGTTGACTGCTGCAAGTTCAGACAGGCAACAATTACCTCGTTCAGGTTTAGTCCTGTTAAATTGACCTTAACACCGCCTTCCATCTGAGCCTTGGTCCACGATAGCAGGTTGAACAACATTACCTGGGTATTTTTGGTTTCTTTAAGCAGGGCTTGTTTGATCTCTGTTTTTTCATTTTCGGCCAGGTCATAATCGACCAGTACTTCCAGGAAACTCTGAATAGAATTCAGCGGTGACCTTAGGTCGTGTGATAAAATCGAAAGCAGGCGTGTTTTCGAGTCGTTGGCTACTTTTAAAGCTATTGAGGCATTCATTGCTTTTGCCTTCTCCGCATGATGGCCTTTTATCAGGTAAGTAAGCACCACACCTATACAGGCTATTACGCCGAGGTAAGTGGTAAGTATGTCTACGAAATAGCCAGTACGGCTGATGTATGTATCTTTAACCGTTTGCGGATAGAAATATTCAATCCCCATTAAAACCGAGACGATGCAGGCATTAAACAGCACCCAGAAAAAATACTGCCTGCTGGGCATTACTGAGAGGGTGAATACCATCGAGACAAGGCAGAGCAACAGGGTAGGGCCTTTGATTCCTGAATTAATAAAGTAATTGACAAGCAGCATCAGCCCGGATGAAACGGTAAAGATGATTACACTTAATTTAAGCCGGCCAAAGTATCTCGAATTGTAGTAGGCCCCACAGATCACCAGCAGTGTAATGCTGAGGTTGATGTTTACATAAGGCACTCCGATAATAAAATTGGCAATAATCCCTACTGACACGGCAAACATAGCAATGAGACTTACCTCATGGAATATCCTTGCCTGTAGTGTAGTGCTGTCAGGTAAGCCAATTAACTGGCTATGTAGCTTTTTAAGAGAGTTTACCATCAATTACCCCAGGGATTTTATACAAAAATAACAAAAGCCCCGCAGGAATCAACAACTCTTTGTAATCTAAGTATTTATTTGCATTAAAAGCGTATTTTCCGCTTATTGAGGAAGTGAACCATTTTATCTTTCTTCTGTCTATTCCTAAAATTGCCTTACCAAATTCGGACTAACCATTTAACTTTATATTACTATGGAAAAACCGAGAAAAGGGACACAGACAGGGACATTTGTTACCTATGAGGATTCTTTTAAAATTGCCGTTGCCCGGGAATACCTTGAAGGCAAACTGAGCCAGGCGCAGCTTGGCCGTAAGTATGGGCTTAGCAGCGGCGAAGTAGTTCGCTATTTCGTGAACTGGTACAAAAAGTACATCAGCCAGGCCGAGGTTTGGGAGTCGGGCAGCCCGCTTGCGTCAAATGCTGATCAGGG
>NZ_SJSL01000009.1 GCF_004331695.1 Pedobacter psychroterrae
TATCGCCACAAACGTTTTTGCCGTGTTGATAAATTTGACTGCTACCGACATTCTCTTTCTTGCCTCGACCTGCTTGTCCGAAGCCTTCTTTTTTTTCTTTTTGGATTTCATCTTAATGTAAGATTTCCCAAATCGGATGTAACCGATTACATCCCCGATTTTTCCTGTAAATCCACCAAGGATTCCGCCTTTTAAAATTGCCATATGTTCTTTTTTTTTGTTTCTGAGTTCTTGTTAATTACTACTCTTAATTTTAATATTTTTGCTTCAAAAATGTTTGGCAGATGCCTTCTACCGTTGCTGTACCGTTCCTGCACCGTTGCTGTACCGTTACTGCACCGTTACCAATAAGGTAGCAGTCGGTAAGCTTTTAGTCTTCAGAAGTAAATGTAATGGGAAAAAAAATAGGCGATGTCGCATTATGTCGTGTTATGTCGCATTATGTCGCAATTAGTACTTTATGTCGCATTTTGTACTTTATGTCGTTTTTATTGGATTAGTTACTGAAAATCAATTGTTTAGCTGCTTGTTTCTGTTTCTTAACATCTGGATTTCACTAAGTTCTTTTCACGACCAGTCGCGAAAAGAACTGGGCAAATGCATTGATTTTTATTCAGACGTACTATTGCCGAGGCTACACGTCTTTCTTTGAAGAGATCATTGCATTATAGCACCTATGTTCAACAGTTTCCTCAAATATTTTTTCAGAGATGTGACCTTATTAATAACTTAGCAGGATGCTTAAACTGCTAAAACCCTACTGGGGTATCATCCTTGTTTTACTGCTGCTGGCCTTATTTGGCAATGCGCTTAGTCTGTTGCTGCCAAAGATCATCGGGAAGGTAATAGACGGCATATCTCATTCGCAGTTTTCGATGGAGAAGGCGATGCTGGAATTCTCAGGCATTACCTTGCTGGTATTTTTACTGGGCTATTTCCAAAGTCTGATACAGATCCATGCCTCCGAACGCGTAGCCAGGGATTTAAGGTCGCGGCTGGCAGATAAGATCTCCAAACAAAGCATTGCATTTATTGAACTGGAAAACCCTTCTAAATTATTGACCAACCTTACGTCTGATGTGGATGCCATCAAGTCTTTCATTTCACAGGCCATTGTATCCATTGTCTCCTCTGTGGTGATCATATTTGGCGCGACCATCCTGCTGTTTAGCATTGACTGGGAACTGGGATTGATCGTGATCCTGATCACTTCCTCCATTGGTGTTAGTTTTTATCTGGTCTTGCGCAAAGTCAAAGCACACTACAAAGCCGGCAGGGAGGTATTGGACCGCCTCAATAAGATCATTAATGAAAGCATATTGGGTGCATTTCTGGTCAGGGTGGTAAATTCACAGGCACTGGAATACGATAAGTTTATGGAATCCAGTGTAAAAGGAAAGGAGCTGGGCCTTAGCATCCTGAGGTTGTTTGCCTGGCTTATCCCGGTCATTACTTTTACGGCGAGTATGGCAGCACTGGTTATCCTGGCTTATGGCGGGCACCTGGTGATCACCGACCGGATGAGCATTGGGGACCTGGCGGCTTTCAACAGCTATCTGGCCATGCTGATCTTTCCGATCATCGTGATCGGTTTTATGAGCAATGTGATTGTACAGGCTACGGTTTCCTATGGCAGGATCAGCAAGGTGCTGGATACGGATGATATTTTAGACAGCGGAACGGTAGATGTGGAGCTGAGCGGACAAATAGAAGTGATGGGCTTAAACCTGAGCTATTCCGGCAGAAGCGTGGTGAAAGATGTTGATTTTACGGTGAGTCCGGGGTCTAAAGTGGCTATAGTAGGGCCGACTGTGGCAGGCAAGACACAATTGCTGCAGTTGCTGGCCGGGATGACCAGACCGGATAGCGGCAAGATACTTTTTGACGGCTATCCTGTAGAACAACTGAAACAAGATGCATTTTATCGCCAGCTGGCATTTGTATTTCAGGACAGTGTGCTGTTTAACCTGAGCCTGCGTGAAAATATTGGTTTTAGTGAACTGGTGACAGACGAAGCGCTGGCACTGGCCATTAAGAGTGCGGAACTGGAGGGCTTTGTTGCTTCGTTACCGGAGGGGTTGGATACAGTGGTCTCCGAACGGGGATTAAGCCTGTCAGGCGGACAGAAGCAACGCCTGATGCTGGCCCGGGCTTTGGCCATCAATCCAAGGATTTTATTACTGGATGATTTTACAGCGCGGGTGGATTTGCAGACGGAGCGGCGCATACTGGACAACATACAGCGCAATTATCCATCCATCACCTTGATTTCGGTGACCCAAAAGATTGCGGCTATTGAAGATTATGACCAAATAATATTAATGATGCAGGGCGAAATTTTGGGTAAGGGCAGCCATGCCGAGCTGATTGCAAAGAGTCCGGAATATGTTCAGATCTATAACTCACAATTAAGCACCAGCGATTATGAACTATAACCTGAACGAGCTACAAAAGAAGGATAAAAAGCCGGTTTTTCAGGAGCTGAAAGGTCTGGTAGATGCGGCGGGAGGTGAACAGCGGAACTTGGTGGTTGCTTTGCTAATCATGCTGCTCAATACGGCCCTCAACCTGTCGGGCCCGCTATTGGTAGGTTATACCATCGACCATTATATACAGACTAAGCAGTTTGACGGTGTTTTGCTTTTTTCGGGTATTCTGCTGGCGCTGTATGTAGTTGTATTTGGAGGGAGTTATCTTCAGACGCGGCTGATGGGTAGCGCGGCGCAGCGGATTGTATTTGGCCTTCGCAATGCTGTTTTTCACAAAATCCAGGCTTTGCCGATAGCTTTCTTTAACCAGAATAAGGCCGGCGACCTGATCTCGCGGGTGAACTCAGATACAGACCGTTTGAACCAGTTTTTCTCGCAGGCATTGCTGCAGTTTGTCAGCAATATCTTTATGCTGGTCGCCTCTGGTTCATTTATGCTGATCATTAATTTTAAGCTAGGTGTGGTGACGGTACTGCCGGCATTGTGTATCTGGTTGTTTGTAAACCGGTTATCGCCCTGGGTACGGAAAAGGAATGCCGCCAATCTGGAAAGTGTGGGACTGATGAGCGGGGAGATTCAGGAGAGCCTGAACAATTTTAAGATCGTAGTGGCATTCAACCGGCGCGATTATTTCAGAAAGCGTTTTAATAAAGTGAACCAGCAGAATTATAAGACTGCGACAGGAGCAGGGATTGCGAATACAGTTTTTATGCCGGTGTTCAGTTTGTTTTCCAACATTGCACAGCTCTTGCTGTTGATCTATGGCGTGTACCTGATCCATGAGGCTTCGCTGACGGTGGGGCTGCTGATCAGTTTTTTTGCCTATGCAAACAGCTTTTACAATCCGATCAGGCAGCTGGCAACGCTGTGGACCAGTTTTCAGACTGCGCTTGCTTCCTGGGACAGGATTTCGCTGATGCTAGGATTGAGCAATGACCTGGAGGTAGTGGCAGACGGTTTTTCTACAGGCCAAGGGATTTTGAAAGACACAAGAGGTGCAGCCATGGATATTTTGGAATTTAGAGAAGTACATTTCGGATATCCTGGCGGAAAGGAGATTTTGCATAATATCAGTTTCAGATTGGAACGTGGAAAAATGTATGCTTTTGTCGGGCCAACGGGTGGTGGGAAGACTACTACGGCTTCGCTGATGGCGCGTTTGTACGATCCTTTGAGCGGGTTAGTGTTATTGAACGGCAGGGATATCAGGTCTTATACCCCGGACGAGCGTGCGTCGAGGATCGGTTTTATCCTGCAGGAGCCATTGTTGTTTACCGGTACTGTGCGCGACAATATTTTGTATGGGAATGAACGCTATACTGGTCTGGATAATATTGCCTTTATGAAGATTGTAGAAGAGGCGGGTCTGGGAGAGCTGCTGGCGGTATTTGATAAAGGACTGGAGACAGCGGTAGCAAGTGGCGGGGCCAGTATGAGTTTGGGCCAGAAGCAGCTGGTCGCATTTATGCGTGCTTTCCTGCGCAAACCTGAGTTGCTGATATTGGATGAAGCTACTGCAAATATTGATACCGTCACCGAGCAGATGCTGGACAGGATATTGGATAAACTGCCTTCGGAGACGACATTGGTAATTATAGCGCACCGGCTGAATACGATTGAAAATGCAGATGAGATCTTTTTTGTGAACTCAGGTGAGGTCGTTAGGGCGGGTTCGTTTAAGGATGCTGTGGAAAAGCTAATGATGGGAAAAAGGGAAAGTTAGCTGTATTTTCTTACATTTGAATTTTGCAAATATTTTGCTGGGTTTGTTTTAAGATCAGGATCATGGAAATCACCTCACTGGAAGAATTTTATAAGGAGACGGCTTCGCTGGTTCCGGAAGGGATCAATAAAGAGATCGGGCATTTTAATGTGTTTAAAATCGAGGACCTGTTTGCGAGAAAAGGTTACCGGGTGATGCCGTACAACAGGAGGGCTTATTACAAGATCAGCATGATCAGCGGGCGCAACAAAGCAGAATATGCGGATAAGGTGGTGGATATTGAGAAGAATGCGCTGCTGTTTGCTACACCCAAGATTCCGTACAACTGGTTGCCAGAGGATGATAACCAGCATGGCTATTTCTGCATTTTTACACATGATTTTCTGGTGCAGAATAAAAGCGGTGTGGTGCTGGACGATTTGCCGATCTTTCAGCCCGGGGGCTATCCCATTTTTCAGCTGACAGATGATGCTTCAGAAGATATAACCTTTATATTCAAGAAGATGTATAAGGAGTTGTCCTCCGATTATGCTTTTAAATATGACTTACTGCGCAATTATGTGCTGGAACTGATCCACTATGGGCAGAAACTGCAGCCTGCCACGTCGCTTTATCCTTCTCATACTGCCTCGGCAAGGGTTTCTTCGTTATTTATTGAGTTGCTGGAAAGGCAGTTCCCGATAGAATCCCCGCATCAGAAACTGAGCTTACGGACAGCTAAGGACTATGCAGATAGGCTGGCCGTACATGTAAACCATCTGAATAAAGTATTGAAGGAAAATACGGGAAAGACTACTACCGAGATCATTACCGGGAGGATTGTGCAGGAAGCAAAGATCTTGTTGAAGCAGACGGACTGGAATATTTCGGAGATCTCTTATTGCCTGGGTTTTGAACAGGTGGCGCATTTTTCTAACTTCTTCAGAAAGCAGACGTCATTTGCTCCTGGAAGTTTCCGGTCCTGATGGGCTGTACCTTAAAATTGTCGCCATCCTGACCTTAAGATAAAGACATACACTGCCTGCTTCGATTTGAATTTTGCAAACATTGGATTGATGCTTGCAAACTCCCGAGCCGGTAACCTCCCTACCTTTACATCATCAATTTAAAACAAAGAAATGATGACAAGTAATAACAACAAAATCGCTTTAGTAACCGGCGGCAGCCGTGGTCTGGGCAAAAACATGGCATTAAGCCTTGCAAAAAAAGGGATCAATGTGGTGATGACTTATAATAGTAAAGAAGATGAAGCAAGGGAGGTAATAGTAGAAATTGAGCAAATGGGTGTGAAGGCTGCGGCATTGCGGTTGAGCGCTGGTGAAGTGGGAAGTTTTGATGGTTTTTTTGAGCAGGTAACCAGGGTATTGAAAGGCTTTGGAGCAGAGCGTTTCGATTTTCTGATAAACAATGCCGGTATCGGGATCAATGCTCCGATCACTGATACAACGGAAGAACAGTTTGATCTTTTGATGAACATCCATTTGAAAGGGGTCTATTTTCTAACCCAAAAGGCCTTACCATTGATCAACGATGGAGGCAGGATAATCAACCTTTCCAGCGGTCTTGCCCGTTTTACAGCCCCTGGCTATTCAGTATATGCAGCTATGAAAGGCGCCATAGAAACCCTGACCAAATATCAGGCAAAAGAACTGGGGGCACGTGGAATTACGGCTAATGTGGTAGCTCCAGGTGCAATAGAGACAGACTTTGGCGGGGGAGCGGTAAGGGATAATCCTGCTTATAATGCCGCCGTTGCCGGAGTTACGGCCCTGGGACGTGCGGGTCTTCCGGACGATATAGGAGGTGTGGTTGCATTTTTATGTACAGAAGATGCCAGATGGATCAACGGACAGCGGATAGAAGTGGCTGGTGGAGCAAATTTGTAGGGATTTGGTAATATCTCTGCCACCCTGTTTTAGATAATAAAGGATTGCCTTATCTTTAAAAAATGGCAGAGAAGGTACTTGATATACTCATTATTGGTGGCGGGCCGATAGGCATTGCCTGCGGATTAAATGCGAAGAAGGCAGGCTTGGATTTTTTGATTGTAGAGAAGGGTTGCCTGGTCAATTCGATCTACAATTATCCATCAACCATGACCTTCTTTTCTACTTCTGAAAAGCTGGAAATCGGCGGTGTTCCCTTCGTGACGATCAGCAATAAACCTACACGGGCAGAGGCGCTGGAGTATTACCGAAGGGTGGCGGTGGCTAATGAATTGCCGGTCAGGTTGTTTGAAGAGGTTACTGAATTGAAAAAGGAAGAAGGTGTGTTTATTGTTAGCAGTTCGAAAGGGACCTATCGCGCTAAGCATGTGATCTTATCGACCGGTTTTTATGACATTCCTGTACTGCTGGATATTCCAGGTGAAGATTTGCCTAAAGTGATGCATTATTATAAAGACCCGCATTATTTTGCGATGCAAAAAGTAGTGGTGGTGGGTTCGAGCAATTCGGCCATAGACGTGGCACTGGAAACTTATCGCAAAGGAGCGGAGGTTACTTTGGTGATCCGTGATGAGGAAGTCAGCCAGCGGGTAAAGTATTGGGTAAGACCTGATATTATCAACCGGATTAAGGAGGGTAGTATCAAGGCCTATGTTAGCTCTGAACTGGTGGCTATCCGTAACGATGAAGTGGATATTCAGACACCGGAGGAGCTGGTGACTATTCCGAATGATTTTGTGATGGCGATGACGGGTTATCAGCCGAATTTTTCGCTGCTCAGGAAATTTGGAATCGAACTTTCTGGAGATAAATTGCAGCCTTATCATCATCCTGAGACAATGGAGACCAATATCAGCGGGCTTTATCTGGCTGGTGTGGTATGCGGCGGCATGGATACGCATTTATGGTTTATAGAAAATTCCCGGGTTCATGCGGATGTGATTGTCGAGCATATTATGAGAATTTGAGGTTTGCATTGTTTCTTGTTCGATAAAATAAGAAATTACTCCAGAGTCGTAATATTGGTATATATAATTGTATATTTACGATTATTTCACAAATATTGATTTTATGCTGATTGAATTTGCAGTAGGTAATTATAGATCGATTAAAGAGATCCAGACGCTAAGTATGGTGGCAGGAAATATTGTATCGAAATCCAAGGAGCTGGATGAGTTAAATGTTGTCCAGGTTACCGAAAAATGGAAGCTGTTGAAAAGCAAAGCTATTTATGGTGCCAATGCTAGCGGTAAAAGTAATATTATTCGGGCGATGGTTGCATTTATCCGGATCGTAAATAATTCGGTTAAGGACGATTCGGTTTTATACCGTTTTATTGAGGAATTCAGACTTTCCTCCGACTGTGATGATCAGCCATCATTTTTTCAGATCATGCTATTGATTGGTGGTGTTTTTTACAGGTATGGATTTGAGGCTACAAGAACAGCTATTATATCTGAATGGCTATATGGGACACCAGGGAAGAAGGAGGTTCAATTCTTTTTAAGACAAGAAGATGATATTACGATCAATGAGAAGCAATTTTCAGAAGGATCGAAACTAAAAGAATTGGTAAGAAAAGATGCCTTGTTCTTAACAGTTGTCAAATCGTTGAATGGAGAAATATCGAAAAAGGTAAGCAACTTTATTTATAGTATTGCGGTAATACCAGGCCTTTCAGATCAGGAAATGATACACAATGCAATAGGATTTTTAGAAAATGAGACAGAGCGACCAAGACTTGTAGAAATGCTTAAAGTTGCTGATACCGGTATACAAGATATTGTGAAGATCGATATCAAAGAAGATGAAGGGGATGGAAATATAGTTAAGGAAGAAAGAGCAAAATACGGTCGTGTAGTGATTGGCTCGGCACACCAGAAGCTGGATGTCAAAACGAATACTAAGTTTCTTATAGGGTTTGATTTCTTGCTCAACGAATCCGAGGGAAGTAAGAAGATGTTTGAGATTAGCCCTGTGATATTGAGGGCGCTGGAAAGAGGAATTCCTGTGATTATTGACGAATTTGATGCCAGATTTCATCCCTTACTGAGTAAAAAGCTGGTGCAATTGTTTAACTCTAGTGTTAATATTAAAAGCCAGTTCATATTTGCTACACATGATACTAATCTATTGGATGCAAGTGTTCTAAGGAGAGATCAGATCTGTTTTGTGGAAAAGGATCAGGGAGGAGCCAGTCATTTTTATACCCTTGCAGAATTTAAAGGGGTTAGGAATGATGCCTCTTTTGAAAAAGATTACATTAGTGGTAAGTATGGAGCGATTCCATTTTTAGGGGATTTTAATTCTTTATTTGATATTGATGCCGAAGAAAACAAGAGCAACTAAAATTACAGATATAAGAGCTGAAAAGGCATGGCTGAAAAAGACTAGACCTTCTGCATATGCTCTTGAAAGCAGGGATAGAAAAAAGACTTTTTTAATAGTCTGCGAGGGTCAGACTGAAGAACAATATTTCAAGTCATTTCCTGTTGTAAGTGCTTCTGTAAAACCTGTACCACTAGGGTGTTCTAAAACTGCTTTGGTTGAATGTACAAAGCAAATAGTAGCTGAGGATAATTATGATGAAGTCTGGTGTGTATTTGATATGGATGTAAAAGGTGATATCGTTGGGCAAAAAGAGGACTATAATCTTGCCATCAGGTCGGCTTTAAAAGCAGGTTTTAAGTGTGCATATTCTAATGATGCTTTTGAACTTTGGTTTGCACTTCATTATAATTATTATGACCAGCAGCAGCACAGAAGCTTCTACTATGAAAAACTCAGTGATTTTTGGAATATAAATTACGAAAAGCATGGTAAGCTACTAAGCTTTTCTAAGACAATTTATACTAAATTACTCGAAGGTGGTGCTGATCAGCTGGAAGCAATTAGGCGGGCCAAGCAGCTGCATAACAAGTATAGTAGTGAGAATTATCATGAGCATAACCCGGTTACTTTAGTATATAAACTCGTTCTAAAGTTGAATCAATATTTGAGAACCTAGTTTTAATTATTGCCTTTAATGAGATAAATCGCCGGACATAAGAACCGGGCTTAATTGATGGAGACGGCAGTACCTTGTAGCTACCCTCTGCAGGGTTTCGCTTAATTCAGGTCATTGTTGAGGAGTGTCTTTGAGGTAATGTTTTTGACGACATCATCGAGTTCGTTTGCGGCGCTCATCAGATAGTCGAGCATTTCTTGTTTTTCATCTTTGCTTAAATCGTTTAGTTTCAACAAGCCCACGAGGCCCATGATGCGGGAGAGCGGTGCACGGACTACGTGAGATTGTATCCAGGAAATTTCTGTAAGTTTTTTATTGTGGTCTTCTATGGTTTTAATATAGGTAACACGTTCTGTAATGTCTTTGAAAAATACGGAGAGGCCTTTGTCGGAGGGGTAGGCGCTAATTTCAAACCAGGCTTGTAAAGGATGGAAGAAATCTTCAAAATGCACCGGCCGGCCACTGTCCATTGCTTCCTGGTAATTTATATGAGAGGTGCTTCCGATAGCCTCATGGAAAGGTTCCCAAAGGTTCTTGCCCAGCATTTCTTCTTTTGATCGCTTCAGTATCTGTACAGCTGCATAATTCCAGTAAGTGACTATCCAGTTCCTGTCTGTCGCAAAAAAAGCATCACCAATACTCTCCAAAATGTTATTTTTCTCGTTAAACAATTCCTTTTTTTCTGTAATGTCTTTTGCTACACAAAACAGCTCATTTTTTTCAGGCTCTTTGGTCGCGGTCCAGGACAAATGCTTGATCTTTCCGGATTTGCTGAGGTACCTGTTTTCAAAATAAAGCGTAAGGCCATCCTGTAGCTGGAAATCTTTCATTCTGTCCAGGCTTTCCTGCAGATCATCGGGATGGATGAGGTCGTTTATAGTCATACTGTGAAGCTCCTGCTGACTATACTCAAGGAGGTTGCACATGGCAGGATTGACCTTTTTGAACTGCCGATTGATGTTTACCACACAAATCACATCTGGTACGGAATTAAACAATTGTATGGTTTCATATTCGAGCTGTTTCCTTTTGATCTCCAGACTCAGAAATGTACCGTACTTTTCGAAAAATCCGGTATAAATATCCTGTTGGTTCTCGTCTCTGTCGAGCCCCAACACAAGCACGCCGAGAAACCTGCCGCCAATGGAGAGTGGAATTCCGTAGGCGCTTTTCAATCCATATTTCCGTGCGCCTTCATTTCTTAAGAACACAGGGTCGCTGCCTAAGTTGCGCCAGTACTGAATCTCACCGCTTTCCCAGGTACGACCGGGAAGACCCTCACCTTTGGAAAATGATTTATTTGATGTGGTGTGTTGGAAAAAGGCAAGGGCGTTCCCTGACGGTGAATAGTGTGTCAAGAGCTCAAGTTGACCCTCTCCACCGAGCACCCAGGCCTCGGCAGACCAAAAATTGCCAAAATTAACCAGCTGTCTGAGAACCTGGGTTAAACTTTCGCGCGTATCGGCGGAAGAGGCAAATGTTAATGTTATGTCGGTTAAAAGTGCCTTTTGAAGCTGGTCATTTTTCCAACGTGTAACGTCTCGTTCAATGGCGATAAAATGACTAGTTTGGCCAGAAATCCCGAGCACGGGGCTCACAGAAAATTGGTTCCAGAATTCTTCACCGTTCTTTTTGTAGTTTATCAACAGGGCTTCATAGGATTCTCCTTTTTCCATGGCTGATTTCAGCCGGTCCAGTTCATCCCGATCGGTTTTGGCACCCTGCAAGAACTTGGGCGAGCGTCCAACGACCTCATCAGGAGTATAACCGCACATTTTTTCGAAGGCCTCATTAGCGTAAATGATGATCGGATCCGGGTCATTTACATTTCCGGCTGTAGTGATTAGCACCGCGTCTGTGGTATTTGTTACTACCGATTCCAGGAGCTTCAGGTGTTCTTCCTTGTTTTTGCGTTCAGTGATATCAGATCGTATGGCTACATATTGATAAGGTTTTCCGCGGTCATTAACGAAGGGAATGATGCTTGTGTCGACCCAATAATAGCTGCCGTCTTTTGCTTTATTTTTAAGTTCGCCGCTCCAGACCTCTCCCGCCGCAATTTTGCGCCATAGTTCTTTGATATAAGACTTGTCATGAAATCCGGAATTAATTATTCTGTGGTCATTGCCAATCAGCTCCTCGCGGCTATAGCCAGAGATGCGCACAAACTGGTCATTGACGTGACGAATTGTTCCCTTTTGGTCGGTGACGGCTACAATAGCGGATTCATCGAGTGCATATTTATAGGCAGATAATTCATCCATGGTTTCGCTCAATTGCTGTTCGGCATTTATTCGTGCAGTCACATCAATATAATTGCAGATAATTGCATGCACGTCAGGATTTTCAAGCATATTGGTAAATACAGACTCCAGCCATATTAAATGGCCCTTAGCGTGCATAAACCGGAAAACACTTATGGCAGATTCGCCAGGTTTTTTAAGAAGACTTTCTAAAGTTTCTTTTACGGAGTTGCGGTCATTAGGATGTACGCTTTGTGCCAGGGCAATGCTCTTGCTGTCGGTATCTGACCACCCGGTGATCCTTTTAACTGAAGGACTGCGGTAGAGCACTTTAAAGTTTTCATCAAGCAAGGAGATGCCGGAGTAGCTTTGATCAATAATTTTTTGGAAAGCCCGTTCGGAGAACCGATCGGGTTTGTCTAAGCGCATCATATTTGGTTGGTTTAGGAAGTTCCGCTGCGTTGCATAGCCAATTTAACACATATATACTGGAATACGCATTCTGGTGGGATATATCTTTTCAATAGGCGGTAAATGGATAGGTAGCAGGTCAGTATGCTGCGGGTTTGTAAGTATTTTATTGAAATGTAGTGTTTTATGGTGTGAATGGAAAAGACTCAGCGTGATTCCTTGGGTATTACGGACTGGCTGGAGTGGTTTTTGGAATGCCTGGGCAGGGCGTTATCTGCAACAGACCAAACGCTGGAATCGGTACTGCGTAAAGCCAGGCTCTGGGAAAAACCAGAAACACATTTATTCGCGTGCTTCTCTGCCTGTTTGCACAGGTAAAGTGATGTAATGAGATGAGGCTGTGTGCTATTTGGCTGCACAGCCTCATTTTATTTTATTGTCCTTTTACCAGTTTATATACTGCTCCCTTGTCGTCATCGAGCAGGTTGGCAAGCAGATAGATCTCTCCGCTCTGGTCTTCCCCAAAACTGTAGATCTGCCATTGTCCTGGTTCTTTGGAGATGCTGAGTTTTTCTCTTTTCCATAATTCCTTATTAACGTCAGTGAGTGTCCAGACCGGGCCCATCAGGTCGCCAAAAATATATTTTCCATACAGCGCGGGAATTTGTTTGCCTCTGTAAACGAAACCTCCGGTGATGCTGATGCCTTCCTGCCGGCCATAATCTGTTATGGGATTGATCCAGTTCCGCGGATCCGGA
The DNA here is from genome assembly GCF_004331695.1 of Pedobacter psychroterrae. Classification (GTDB taxonomy): domain Bacteria; phylum Bacteroidota; class Bacteroidia; order Sphingobacteriales; family Sphingobacteriaceae; genus Pedobacter; species Pedobacter psychroterrae. Next base: position 12,578 of record NZ_SJSL01000009.1, read on the forward strand.
TCGCTTGGTGTTTTGATATGGGTGCCTTCTCTGACGCGCCAGCCATAGTTGCCGCCTTTGGTGACAATATCTACTTCTTCCCAGTTTTTCTGGCCTACATCACCTGCAAACAGCCGTCCGTTTTGTTTGTCGAAGCTGATTCGCCAGGGGTTTCTAAAGCCGTATGCATAGACTTCTGGTCTGGCGTTTTCTTTATTTATGAAAGGGTTATCGGCCGGAATGCCATAAGGAGTCTGGTTTACATCGATTCTCAGGATCTTGCCCAATAAGGTGTTTAAGCTCTGTCCATTGCCTATTTCTCCATGAAGGTCATTGTAGGCACCGCCGTCCCCGAGTGTGATGTAAAGGAGACCATCTGGACCAAACTTGAGGTCGCCTCCATTGTGGTTGGACTCCGGCTCGTCTATGACCAATACGTCTTTGGCGCTGGCGTTGTCGGCCAGGTCTTTGTTGGCAGATGTGGTATATTCCCGGACAATGCTTTTGTGATCTATGCCGGGAGTTTTTGGGATTCGCTTGCTAAAATATACGTAGAACTTGCCATTTTTGGCGTATTGGGGGTGAAAGGCAAGGCCCAGCAAACCCATTTCATCGCCACTGGCCATCATGAGCACTTCGCTGCTGAAATCAAGGAATGGGGTAGTGGTCAATGTGCCATTTTTGATGATGCGGATGCGGCCTTTCTGCTCGCAGACAAATAAGCGGTTGGTTTTGTCATTAGGCGCTGCAAAAGCAGTGGGATAGGACAACTGGTCGGTTAGGAGTCTGAGCGCTACTTTGACAGGGGATTCTGTGGTTTGTGCCGCAAGGCTGATGGCCATAGAAGTCAAAGCAAGGAACATTAAGATAGGACGCTGTTTCATGCTATCAAGTTAGTGATAATTTATTTTGTATATTGGTAGTAATACTAATTCATCTGTCATGATCGCTTTGCTCTTAAATATCTTCTTAATTACCTTCATTGCCAATCCTACTATCGAAAGCGATAAAGCAAGGTGGAAACCTTACTACCTCGATATTGCACCAAGCGCTACGGCGACGGACTGGTACCTGCCTTTTGAGCTGGCCAACCGCAAAGATATGAAGCAGATAAAAGTGATCAGCATATTTGGTGATCACCGGGATAGCTTCCTGAAAAGCCATATTCATACGGCTATCGACATCAATCCGGCGAAGCCTATAGGGAAACTGGTATCGGTATATGCCATGGCAACGGGAATAGTATGTTCGGTTCACCTGGGCGAAAACCAGAAAACCGTAGTAGTGAGACACAAACTGGCAGATGGGAGCACCATGTTTACTTCTTATAAACACCTGAAAGAGGTATATGTACAGCAGGGTCAGCAGGTGGGTCAAAAGACCAAACTGGCCAGGCTGTTTACGGTGCAGGAATCAAAGAAGTATAGGGGCGATTACCATCACCTTCACCTGGAGATCCGTAAGGCTTTTGATGATTATGGCTGCGCCAGCTGGCTGACGATGAACAAGCAGCAATTGAACCTCAGATTTTATAATCCGATGACGTTTTTGAAAGAAAAGCTTTAAATACTTGCGTAGTTAAATAACTACATATATATTTGTAGTCAAATAGCTACGCAATGAATTTAAGAAGAGACGTATTTCAAGCCATAGCAGATCCGACCAGGAGGGCGATCCTTATGCTGGTTGCTTCGCAATCCATGACTGCCGGCGTCATTGCTGCCAACTTTGATACAGCGAGACCGACAGTTTCTAAACACCTGCAAATACTTACCGAGTGTGAATTGCTGAAACAGCAGCAGAACGGCAGGGAGATCTATTATCACCTTAATGCAAAAAAGATGAAAGAGGTAGCGGATTTTATTGAGCCATTCCGCCAGATGTGGGATGACAGGTTTAATAAACTGGAAGCCATCATGAAAAACTACACACCAGAAATATAACATTGTATGGAACGAAAGACAAAAATCCATGCCGAAGACGGCAGACAGGAATTGGTGATCACCAGGGAATTTGACCTGCCCCTGGAATTGCTTTTTAAAGCTTATGTGATGCCCGAGATAGTGGAGCAGTGGATGGGCACGAAAGTGCTGAAGCTGGAAAATAAAAAACACGGCAGTTATCAGTTTGAGACATCTGGCCCTAAAGGAAATGTGGCATTTGTGGCCAGCGGGGTAATCCACGACTTTGTGCCTAACCAAAAAATCACCAGGACATTTGAAATGGAGGGTACACCTTTTGCCCCTCAACTGGAGTTTTTGGAATTTGAAGCAGTCAGCGAGGGAAGCAGCCGGCTCACTATGCACATCGTGTATAAGTCTGTAGCGCTCAGAGACCAGATCCTGCAGCTGCCCTTTGCTCAGGGCATTAATATGGCGCACAACAGATTGCAGGAAATTGTAAACCAATTAAACTAACATAAGATGACTAAAAGAAACAAGATTATCTATTGGGTGGCCACCCTCTGGCTGGCATTGGGAATGCTATCAACCGGAATTGTACAACTGATTAAAATGAAGGAAGAGGTAACGATGATGGAGCATCTGGGATATCCGCTCTATTTTCTGACCATACTTGGTGTCTGGAAGATATTAGGAGTGGCAGCAGTGCTGATCCCTAAATTTCCTTTGTTAAAGGAATGGGCGTATGCAGGCTTTTTCTTTGCGATGTCGGGTGCTACATTTTCACACTTAGCAGCAGGAGACGGAGCTGTGGAATTTTTTGGGCCGGTGTTACTTTTGATCCTGACTTTTGTATCTTGGTATTTCAGGCCTGCGGACCGGAAAATTATTTCTGTAATTAATTAAGTAGAAAAGACATGGATAGTTTAAAAAAGGAGCTGTTGCCGGAACAACGAGAGGAACTGCTCAAAATTTTGAAAGAACGCTTTGAGAAAAACACGAACAGGCATGAGGGGCTGGAATGGGATAAAGTGCAGGCAAAGCTGGAGGCTAATACCGGTAAAATGTGGTCGCTGGATGATATGGAACGTACGGGCGGTGAACCGGATGTGGTTGGTTATGATGAGCAAACGGCTGAATACATTTTTTTTGACTGCGCTCCTGAAAGTCCCAAAGGTCGTAGAAGTATTTGCTATGATCCGGAAGCGCTGGAATCCAGGAAAGAGCATAAGCCGGGAAATAGTGCCATTGGGATGGCTACTGAGATGGGCATAGAGATTTTGGATGAGGATCAATACCGGCTGCTGCAACAGTTTGGAAAGTTTGATACGAAAACATCGAGCTGGATCAAAACACCGGCTGATATTAGAAAACTGGGCGGTGCCATCTTTGCTGATTACCGTTACGGTACCATCTTCGTGTACCATAACGGGGTAGAATCATACTATGGGGCCAGGGCATTCCGCGGCTCGCTAAGGGTCTGATTTTTTGGTCATAGGCTGTAAAAACATCTTAATTCAGTAACAGTAAGTCTGGACGGTTTGTTATATTTACCCTGTATAATCGATCCCGTCCAATGATAGAATTAAAATATGATCAGGACCTACAGACTGTAGTGCTCCATGCGCCTATTGGTATTTGCATTTTATCTGCTGCTAATTTGAAAGCAGAAATTGTAAATGACAAGTTTCTGGAAGTAGCTGGAAAAACATCTGACATGATTATCGGAAAGCATTACTGTGATGCTTTTGCGGAGGTGAGGCAGTACCATGAGCAGGCGCTGAATGATGTGATAAGATATGCCGAACCCTATCAAGCAAATGAAGTAGAACTGGAGCTGATCCGTCATGGAAATCCGGAAAAGGTATATGTAACTTTTGTATATTCCCCTATATTGGATATGCAGGGTTTTGTGTCAAAAGTAGCCATATGGCTGCTTGACAATACTCCCCAGGTCATGGCCAGACTAAAGACTGAGGCGGCGAATAAGGAACTGGAACTGGCACAGGATGCCTTGAAAGTGGCACTTTCAGCTGCAAATTTTGGTACCTGGTATATTCACTCTGTCACACGCGCTTTCGTAACCGATGCAAGATTGAAAGAACTTTTTGGTTATGAACCAGATCAGGAATTATCAATAGAACAGGCACTTGCTCAGATCACTGATGAATATAGGGATTATGTATCGACAGCTTTAGAAAACGCTATCAATAAGGGTGGGGATTATGATGTAACCTATTCGGTGATCGGGTTGAATGACCGCAAATTGCGCTGGCTGCGTGCCATTGGGAATTTGAAGGCGGACCCTTCGGGAGAGTTTTCGGCTTTTACTGGTGTGGTGATGGACATAACGGAGCAGAAACGGGATGAGCAGCGAAAAAATGATTTTATAGGAATTGTAAGCCATGAGCTGAAAACTCCCCTTACTTCTTTAAAAGCTTATCTGCAGGTATTGCAGGCGAAGGCAAATGCAGACGATACATTTACCAACAGTGCGCTAAACCAGTCGGTAAAGCAGATTAGAAAGATGACGACGATGATTAATAGCTTTCTAAATGTTTCCCGTCTGGAAGCAGGCAAGATCCATATGAATAAGCAATCCTTTGATATGTCGCTGTTGATAAAGGAGATAGAGGAGGAAACGGAAGTGATGAATGCTTCGCACCATATTATGTTTGAAGAAATGGAGACTGTCTTTGTAAACGCAGACCGGGATAAGATAGGTCAGGTAATCAGCAATCTGATCAGCAATGCGATGAAGTATTCTAATGTAGGAACGACCATCAGGATTGCCTGCATAAAAATGGATAATACTATTCAACTTAGTGTAAAAGATGAGGGTATCGGTGTGGCAGAAAAAGACAGGGAACAGCTTTTTGACCGTTATTATAGGGTGGAAAGCAATACGCTGGTTTCCGGATTTGGCATTGGACTGTACCTCAGCGCGGAGATCATTGATCACCACCAGGGAAAAATTTGGGTGGAAAGTGATTTTGGAAAAGGATCTGTTTTTTATTTTACATTGCCATTGGTCGATGTTTAGGTAATAAGTTTTTTATCTATAATATACAACGTATAACCAATATTCTTATATTAGAGTCAAAACAGAAGATTATGCAGAAAGTATGTGCTTTATTGGAGAACAAATATTCGCTGGCAATCTTAATGCTCGCGTCTGTATACAGCATTTACCGTTTCGGTAAGGTGATTGGCGAACTGGCTTATTATGTGTCTCACTAAAGGTCCGTTAGCTTTATTACAATGAAGTGTTTCTTTATAGGTTGTTTCTTGTTTCTATGTGTTTCAAAGCCGGGTAGAGCGGAAATTTATGGGCATAATTATGGCCCGGTAGATAAGATTGTAAACGCAGCTACAGCATTTATCAGTTCACTTGATCCAGCTCAGCGGTCGGCCGTAGTACTGGAGTACAATAAAGCCAATGCGGGTAAATGGACAAATTTGCCCTGCGGATTACAATGCCGGCAGGGGATTTTATTTGCTTCATTAAACGTAGTACAGCTGGATTTGGCAAAAAAGGTGATTGGGGCTGCTTTGGGGAAGTTACCTGATAGAGGTACTGATCAGGCCATGCAGATCCTGGCGGCGGATGGTGTGCTGGGTGCGAACCGGCAGGGGTATTCATCGGGAAATTACATCATTGCATTTTTGGGAAAACCTGATTTAAAAGGTACATGGCAACTTCAGTTGGGCGGACATCACCTAGCTGTAAACCTGACTTTTAACGATGGTAAATTGGCTGGAGCTTCGCCTTTGTTTATGGGGCTGGAGCCTAAGAGCTGGGAGGCGGATGGAAAGACTTATTCGCCACTCAAAGACAATCATGCTCAACTGGTTGCAATACTAGCATCATTGACCGATGAACAAAAAGCATTGGCCAGACTGGATAAGGGCTATGACGATGTGTCTGTAGGTCCTGGTAAGGACGGGCAGTTTCCTGCAGCAAAAGCCGGATTGAGGATTGGGTCGTTGAGCAGCAAGCAAAAGGCAATGGTGCTGGAGGCGATCAGGACCTGGGCAAACATAGCGGATGAAACTTCAGTAAAAAGCTTGATGGCTGCTTATTCGAAAGATATTAATGATACTTATATTGCTTATTACGGGGATATTAACCTGGTGCATGTAAAGGATTATGTAAGGATAGACGGGCCGGGAGTGTGGATAGAATTTGCCTGTCAGCCGGGCGTGATCTGGCCTAAAGAGATTCATTACCATACGGTATACCGTGATCATATCCGTGATTATGGCGGGAATTTCCGATGAATAAACACTGACGATTGAGCAAGCAAAAGAAGAAAGTTTTAAATAATAATACGGCAGATGCTAAAGCACAGGCTGCTATGCATCATAAGCGTTTTGTAGAACGTATAGATGGTTTATGTAACGCAATGATCGGCCCGGGATATTTTGAAAAGATACCTCCGGTGGTGCTGGACCAGATGTATGCAACAAGATATCCCGCACTAAAAATAAAGGCCAGTCCGGATTCGCAGGTGGCTAAAGTTACCGTGCTGAAAGCCAATAAGCTGCTGGAAGCGTTTTTAAAGAATCAATACATAGACCTCAGAAATGGATCGCGGGTATTACTGCCGGTGCTTCTTTCGGAAGGTTTGATACTGCTCAATTTCCTGCACATGATTCCCAATCATTACTTTCCCCATGCCACGTTGTTGAAGGAGCAGTTTAAAGAGTATGGCCCGGAAAGCGAGGGCTATGAGGCCATACAGGATATGCTGGAGGTGCTAGTGCAGGATGTGACGATATTCCTAAGCGATCTGAAAGTAAGTGTATTGAGGGCCGACTACAGTGAAACCCCTGTGTTTAATATGTACAGCCGCCGTAATGACATCTTCATCATGGAGATTAAGACGGAGAAAAGTACGATGGTAGTGAGGGACAAAAAGCGGGAGGTGGTAAGGCTGGGTTGGGTAGGCCCCGAAATGGAATGGATCTGGGTAAAAGTGAAACCTTCTGCACTGGGTTTTGATGTTGGTTCGTTTGATATTCCACTGGATGTGTATATTCAAAACCATGCACTGGATAGGCTGCAGGAACGAATAGATATTACGCCGGGAATAATGCATTCTATTGTGTTTTTTATCTTCAATGATCCGGAGATTAAACATGTGCGGTATCGTGACAGGACATTGGTGGAGTACTATGTGGCTGATCAGAAGATTGGTTATCTTCATGTTGAACTGCATGTAGATAAATTTCTAATACACACCTTTTTATTTCTCACAAATAATGGTACTCCGGAAGGCATTAAGCTGGAAAAACTGGCTGCCCTGGAGAAGGATGATAAAAAGCATCTGGAGATCGATAAACTTTCGACCTTCAATTCTTATCACATCGAAAAGAATGAAAAGCTGCGTAAGCTGTTTGTCGAAGCGGGTTGTGAATCGCTGCTTGGACTGGGGCACCTGCAGGAGTTTTCTGCGAAGGAGATCAAGGATAAAGACCCGGAATCTATATTGAAGTACCTTTCAGATTCTAAATATTTCAGGGAAGAGGAGCATGAGGAAGATGCTGCCGGTGGAGAGGAAGGAAAATAAATTTGTATATTTAGGCCTTAACATACAATAATGAGCACAAAACATTTCTTTCTTCCGGTACTGCTTGTGATAATGAGCATGACGGCTATGGCACAGCAATTTACTTTTGGATCTTTTAATGTACGCTATGATAATGCGGGTGACGTAGGTAATACCTGGGCATTGAGGCGTGAAGCTGCAGCCAACATGATCAGATTTCATCAGTTTGATGTATTTGGTGTGCAGGAAGCATTGAAAACCCAGATCGATGACCTGTCTAAGTTCCTGCCTGAGTATGCCAACTATGGTAAAGGCCGTGATGACGGAATGGATAAAGGTGAGCACTCGTCTGTGTTTTATCGCAAGGATAAGTTTAAGCTATTGAATAAAGGGGATTTCTGGCTTTCTGAAACTCCTGACAAACCGGGCCTGGGTTGGGATGCTACCTGCTGCAACAGGATCTGCTCATGGGTACAGCTTCAGGACCTGAAAAGCGGTAAGAAGTTTTACTATTTTAATGCACACTTTGATCATCAGGGAAAAATAGCCCGCGTGGAGAGTGGTAAACTGATTGTGAAAAAGATTAAAGAGATTGCAGGGTCTGCACCAGCTGTGTTTACTGGTGATCTGAACGGGGGGCATGACAGTGAGTGGTATTTAACCCTGGCCAATTCAGGTTTTTTAACAGATACCTATAAACAGGTGAAGAATCCTTATGCAAATAATTCATCCTTCAATGCATGGGGGAAGAGTGTGGACGGCTATGAGATCATCGACCATGTATTCGTTACTAAAACTTTTACAGCCAAGAGGTGGGGAATACTAACAGATACCTATCATGGTAAGTTCATCTCAGATCATTTTCCAATACTGGTAGATGTTGTGTTGAAATAAGTTGTTATTGACAGTTTTTAAGGTCTTTCGCTACTTGTTCGGGACTGTACATGCCTTGTTTATTCCCAAAGGTATTGGTGATGTAAACCACTAACTGAGCGATATCGATATTGGCGAAATTAAAATCGGGCATCTTGCCGTCGTATTTCTTTCCTGCAATGATCATGGTAGTATCGCTGATGCCGTTTTTGATAAAGCAGGCTATTTTTGATTTGTTGTCTTTAAGCGACGTTGTGTCGGTAAGCGGTGGCGCTAATAGTGCTAGTCCCTCACCATTGGCTCCGTGACAATTCTGACAATGCCTGATGTAAAGATCTCTTCCATTGACGTAGTAAACGTCTTGCTGAAGCTGTCCGGCATTTTGGCAGGAATATACAACACAGGCTATGGTGATCAAAAAGGTTATAGCTAGAAGAGGTTTTCGCATGGTTATTTAGTTTCCTCTTTTTCGTCAAGTAAGATGGCGATATCTTTTTTAAGCTGTGCTACCGATTTTTCATCTGTGCCTTCATATGATCCGCGGAGACGTTTGTGTTTGTCAATCAACACCAACCAGCCCTGATGTACATAATTTTCCTTTTCGGCGCTGTCTTCGATTACTGCTACTAGGTAATCCTTTTCAGCGATTTTATAGATGCTGTCTTTTGAGCCATAGGCAAATTGCCATTGCTTGCCGTCAACGCCTAGCTTAGTCGCGTATTTCTTTAATACAGATGGCTTATCATATTTGTAGTCAATAGTATGTGATAGGAACATTACCTGGTCATTGTCTTTGTATTGGTCAAATATCTCTTTCATATGGCGGTGCATCGTCGGACAAATACTGCTGCATGAGGTGAAGAAGAAATCTGCTATATAGATCTTGTCCTTGAAAGTATCATTGGTGAGTAGGGTACTGTCCTGATTTAAAAAGCTGAAAGCAGAAATGGTTTTGTAAAGGGTGTCTGTTGAAGTGCTACCATCAGGGTTTTTTATTTCTATTGCTTCCCTTGGCCCGAGAATGGGAAGCTTTGGCTGCTCGCTGCAGGCTGAAAATAAAAGGAGCGTTAATGCAAATAAGAGGGTGTGTTTAATGTTCATATCAGTTGGTATGGGAATGCTACAAAGGTACACTCCTTTGAAAATAAAGTGTAATGTGTGGGTAATAAAATGTAGTTTTGCAACTGATAAGTTCTTTACTTTATTTCTTCATCAACCGGAAGAGGTTTTACTTAGCTGTAGATTAATAGGGAATCGTGTGTAAATCACGAACTGTCGCGCAACTGTAAGTAACACATAAAAGGTTTTTACCAATAGAATGTCCACTGTGCCGATTTGTCGGAATGGGAAGGATGGTAGAAATGTTACAAGTCAGGAGACCTGCCTTTACCGAATTGACAATGCTTTCGCGATTTGAAGCAGGGGTTAAATTGATGTGTTTAAGAAGCTCAATTAAGACATACCGTCATCCTCGACCGGTTCGATAGCTGCCGTTGAAGTCGCAAGCAACAAGCCTTATACACCAATCTCTCTTTTCTTCCTTCATTTCCGTTCGCATTGCGAAGTTCAGCACAAGAGCTTTTAATTGATTTTTTCATTTAAATGCACGAAAAATGCTAACAAACAATCTTGGCTATCCGCGAATTGGTAGCAACAGAGAACTCAAAAAAGCCTGCGAGCAATATTGGTCAGGCAAGACAACGATGGCGCAACTGGCGCAAACCGGCAGTGAAATCAGAAGGAAAAACTGGGAACTGCAAAGCGAGGCAGGAATTGATCTCATCCCTTCCAATGACTTTTCATTTTATGACCAGGTGCTTGACTGGTCGCTCACCGTAGGCGCGATCCCAAAGCGTTACCATGAAGTGATCATGGGTAAAAGTAACGGGGAACTGGACCTGTATTTTGCAATGGCGCGCGGATATCAAAAAGATGGTCTTGATATTACTGCTATGGAGATGACCAAATGGTTTGATACCAATTACCACTACATAGTGCCTGAGTTTGTCGGAGACCAACAGTTCAAATTATTCTCTACTAAAATATTAGATGAGTACAATGAGAGTAAAAGGTTAGGTATAAAAACAAAGCCTGTCATTATTGGCCCTATTACTTATCTCTTGCTGGGCAAGGAAAAAGAAGCAGACTTTGACCGGATAGACCTCATTAAAAATCTGCTGCCTGTGTATATAGACGTGCTGAAAAAGCTGGAAGAACAGCACGTGGAGTGGGTGCAGTTTGATGAGCCCTTTCTTTCACTGGATCTTAGGGAGAAGGATAGGGCTGCCTATACGTATGCGTATAGTGAGATCAGGAAAGCTTTTCCGAAACTAAAGATCATGCTGGCTACTTACTTTGGGTCTTTGAAAGACAATGCTTCACTTGCGGTGTCTTTGCCGGTTACGGCATTGCACATAGACCTAATTAGAAACCCTGAACAGCTTGAGTCTATACTGGCAGTTTTGCCTGATAATGTGTCGTTGTCTGTGGGGGTAGTAGATGGCAGGAACATCTGGAAAAGCGAATATCAGCTTGCTTTGCAGCTACTTGAAGTATCACTTAGCTATATTGGAAACAATAGGTTGATTATTAGTCCATCATGTTCATTAATTCATTCGCCCTGCGATCTGGATACTGAGGATGATGGTACTATTTTAACACCTTTATCACCTGAAATCAGGCAATGGCTTGCATTTGCAAAACAAAAGGTAAATGAGGTAGTGGAATTGAAACAATTGCTTAATAATGAAAAAGATATATTACCTAAACTGGATGAAAACATTAGGTGTGCTGAAAATCGCAGAAGCTCCACCCTTATTCATAAGACTGAGGTAAAAAAAAGGGTTGCTGGGATCAGCCAGAAGGATGAAAACAGGTTGAATTCATTTTCGGTCAGGAAGGATGCGCAGCACAAAGCATTGAAACTTCCGCAGTTTCCTACTACCACCATTGGCTCATTTCCCCAGACCCCCGAAGTTCGCAGCTGGAGGTCAAAGTATAAAAAGGGTGACCTGACTTTGGCGGAGTATGATGCTTTGCTGGAAAAGGAAACAGAAGAGACCATCCGGTTTCAGGAGGCATGCGGCATTGACGTGCTGGTACATGGTGAGTTTGAGCGAAATGACATGGTGGAGTACTTCGGTGAGCAGTTGGCAGGTTTTGCATTTACCAGGAACGGTTGGGTGCAGAGTTATGGCAGTCGCTGTGTAAAACCTCCTGTGATCTATGGAGATGTCTATCGACCTACGCCAATGACGGTCAGGTGGGCGGAATACGCACAGTCGTTAAGCAGTAAATGGGTGAAAGGGATGCTGACCGGACCGGTAACTATATTGCAGTGGTCTTTTGTGCGTAATGATCAGCCGAGGTCGGAAACCTGCACCCAGATAGCCCTAGCGATAAGAGATGAGGTGTTGGACCTGGAAAATGCCGGGATCAGGATCATCCAGATAGATGAGCCAGCTATACGCGAAGGTCTGCCACTACGCAAGGCCGACTGGGACGGGTATCTGCAATGGGCAGTTCGTGCTTTTAGGATTTCGGCCAGCGGCGTGGGCGATGAAACACAAATCCATACGCATATGTGCTATTCTGAATTTAATGACATTATCCAGAATATTGCTGATATGGATGCAGATGTGATCACAATAGAGTGTTCCCGTTCGCAAATGGAACTGCTAGATGCTTTTGCTGATTTCAAGTATCCGAATGAAATAGGACCTGGGGTGTATGATATTCATTCTCCTCGTGTACCATCTAAGAATGAGATGGTTAGGTTGCTTGAAAAAGCAAGATCAGTGATACCTGCGGGGCAACTTTGGGTGAATCCTGACTGCGGATTGAAGACCCGGCATTGGCATGAAACCAAAAAAGCTTTGACAGAAATGGTAGCTGCTGCAAAAGTTCTGCGGGAATATGTTGAAGAAGCCGTAACTTTGTAAAAATTTAAGGGCAGGTAAACGCACCTGCCCTTTATTTACAGAATTACACACACTGAATGAGAATAAGGAAAAATGCGGTGATTACCGCTGTTGGAGGTTATGTTCCGGATACTGTTTTAAGTAACCATGATCTGGAGCATATGGTTGACACCAATAATGAGTGGATTATTTCAAGAACGGGAATAAAGGAGAGAAGGATAGTGAATGATCCGGAGATCGCTACGTCAGACATGGCTACTTTTGCGCTGAAAGTACTGATGGAAGAAGGAAACGTGAATCCTGATGAGATAGATTGTGTAATTGTATCTACCTCTACACCCGATTATGTAATGGTATCTACTGGTAGTATGGTATGCGAAAAGGCTGGTTTAAAGAATGCCTGGGGCATTGATACCAATGCCGCATGCAGTGGATTTTTATATGCACTGACACTAGGGGCCAGTATGATCGAAAGCGGCCGTTGTAAAAAGGTGGTAGTGATAGGAGCTGATAAAAACAGTGCTATCGTAAACTATACCGACCGCAATACCTGTATTCTTTTTGGTGATGGGGCCGGAGCTGTGCTGCTTGAGCAGACAGAAGAACCGGTGGGTTTGATGGACAGCTTTTTCAGAACGGATGGCAGTGGTAAGGAAAATCTGATCGTTACTGCGGGAGGATCGCGCTTTCCAGCAAGTCAGTCTACATTAGACGATAAACTACATTATGTGCGTCAGGATGGAAGAGTGGTATTTAAGGCTGCTATCCAGGGCATGACAGATACCTGCAACGAGGTATTAAAATCTAATGATCTGGTAAGTTCACAGATCGATTACCTGATACCACATCAGGCCAATTTAAGGATCATACAGTCGGTGGGTGAATATTTAGGATTGTCTGCTGAACAGGTGAAAGTAAACATTGACCGTTATGGAAATACCACTGCTGCAACAATTCCGCTATGCTTGTGGGACTTTAAGGATGACTTTAAATATGGAGATAAAATGATCCTGACGGCTTTTGGTGCCGGATTTTCATGGGGGGCTACCTATCTGAAATGGGGTACGCTCCGTAATCGTCAAACTACCGGTTAAAATTTACCTTAATGTTGCACTGGAAGCTCATTTTTACTAAGTTTGCAGCAATGTTTTTAAGACCCATATCCATAGTGCTTTTGTTTAGTTTGCTGTTTGCAAACTTGTCTCCCGCATTTGTTTACCTGGGCTTTGAAGCTAACCAAAGTTATATTGCCAAAGTACTCTGCGAGAATAAAGACAAACCCCAGTTGCACTGCGAAGGAAAATGCTATTTGATGAAAAAGCTAAAGCAGGCACAGGAGAAGGAACAAAAGCAGGAGCGGCAATCACAAAAATTACAGGTACAGGACGCTGTGTTGAGTAAGACTGTGACTTTTAAACAATATCCCTTTGCGGAAATGAATGTCCACGTTCCTTTTTCTACAGGAATGCCGCAAAGTATTAAGAATTCTATATTTCATCCGCCACAGGAAAATTGACCGTTCTCTTCGAAGACTGGAATAAATGCGCTGAAGAAGCGCAATGATTCCTATGTCTTCTCTGAGAAGGTAAATTTTCGACCAAACAGGTAGCGAAGCTAAAAAGCAGATCGAAATGCGAAAGCATAGCGATGTGCTGCATGTTTTTAGCAGAAAGCATAAGCATGCAGTGCATGTTTGGTGATCGGATAATTTTCTGGAATTCTTACTTATATAATTTTATCGATGAACCTATACAGGTATCTAATACTTTCTATAGGGCTATTGTGCTGCCATGAGCAGGGCATTGCCCAAATAAAGGCTGTAACAGGCTATATTTATGATTCACAGACCAGGCAGCCAATTGCTGGTGTGATATTAAGCAGCATGGCGGACAAACAAATCGGTCTGTCAGATGCGAGAGGTTATTTTGAGATTAGTGCTGATCAGCCTGAACATCAGGTAAAGGCACTAATGGTTGGCTATAAAACACAGGTTATTAAGATCAGGAAAACGGAAAGCAGCCTGAACGTTCAGCTTGATGCGGATGCCTTAAATCTTAATGAAGTGAAGATAGCTGGTTATAACGAAAACAAGACGATCAGGGAGAGTGCCGGTTCCGTATCGGTGATTACTTCAAAAGACCTCAGCAGGGGGAGTGCGGTTTCTCTGCAGCCGGCACTTAACGGTATTCCGGGAGTACGGATGGATCAAAGTACGCTTTCTGAAGCACGCATTTCCATTCGCGGAAATGGTGTCCGTGCTGCTTATGGCATCAGAAATGTAAAGATCTATGTCAATGAAATCCCCGTAACGGAAGCTGACGGAACTACCAGGATAGAAGCACTTGATGTAAACAGTATTGGTCGCGCTGAAGTGATCAAAGGACCTGCTTCCAGTATTTACGGTGCAGGTACAGGGGGGGTGATCAACTTCCAGATGCAGCGTTCGCCATATCAGGAGCAAAGTATCGAAGCTTCAGGATTGGCTGGTGCCTATGGCCTGCACAGGCTGGCTACGACATACCGGAATGGTGGTGATAAAGTGAACAGCTATGTATCTTACGGATGGCAGGAGTATGAGGGCTATCGCCAGCATAGCAAGGACATGCGCAGGTTCCTGACGGGTAATTTTCAGCTGTTCCCTAGTGACAGGCGCATCATTACTTTATTGCTGAACAGGACTACTCAATATTCCCAGATTCCGGGTTCGCTAACCCTTGATCAGGTACAGGCCGATCCTTTGCAGGCCAATGCCACCAATCTGGATAAGGCAGCCGGGAGGTACCAGACCTGGACAAGGATCGGACTTGGTCAGCAATACCACTTCAATGATCAGTTTTCTAACAGTACCAGCGTATTCACTTATTTCTACGACCTGAACCATCCGCTTCCTTATGCCTATATCCGTAACTTTTACCAAAGCTATGGGGGGAGGACAAAATTCAGCTATGATCCTGAATTTGGTATTTTACCGACCCGTTTTACAGTCGGCGCTGAATTTAATGAAGGCCTGACAAAGGGCGCCCAGTATGTCAACAACAAAGGTACAGAAGGGGCGATGAATGCAAATGTTGATTACCGCAATACCAATTATTCCCTCTTTTACCAATCGGAAACATCATTGGGTTCCAAAACCACGCTTACGTTAGGTTTAAGCTATAATAGCCTGAATTATGATGTAAAGGATTATCTTAAAACCAACCAGACAGGTGTGAAAAAGTTTAATCCACAGGCCAGTCCACGCATTGCACTGAGCCATAATTTCAGCGAAGCGCTGAGTCTGCATACCAGTGTAAGTTCAGGGTTCTCACCTCCGTCCAGTTCAGAAGTCAAGAATGTAGATGGGTCTATCAATCCCATGCTTCAGGCTGAAAAGGGCTGGAACTACGAAATGAACGCTAAAGGAAACCTGTTTAAATCACGCTTGGCCTATGATCTGGCTGTATTTAAGCTGGATATGAAAGGGGAGCTCATTGCACAGTCTGTGCAGCAGGGAATTACCATTTACAATAATTCAGGCAAGACAAGTCACGATGGTGCAGAACTGGCCCTCTCGTACCAGCTTTTCAGAGAAGGCGACCGGCATGAAATCATCAATCTGCGTCCTTTCGCAGCGGTTACTTATTCTGATTTTAAATTTAAGGATTACAAAACGCTGAACGCACAGGGTGTGATTACCGCCACCTACGACGACAACAAACTGACCGGTGTAGCGCCCTGGGTAGTAAATGCGGGGATTGATCTGGAAACCAGGACAGGTGTTTATTTTTATGGCAATTATTTCTTCAGTGATAAATTGCCGCTGAATGATGCAAATTCTGCATATAATGGTTCTTATCAGGTATTGAATGCTAAAATTGGCTATAAAAGACAATTTGCAAAATGCCTGGAGGCGAATGTATATGCCGGGCTGGATAACATCCTGAATGAAAGCTACAGCTCGATAGTATCATTGAACGCAGTTGGGTTCAACGGTGCACAATCTCCCTTTTATAGTCCTTCCCCTAGAAGAAATGGTTACGGGGGCTTAAATCTTAAATATATATTTTAACTATGAAACGTTTATTCATTTTGCTAATGGTAGTCGTGGTATTTTTGACCGAATGCAGGACAGAGAAAACTGAGTCTCAGGTACTGATAAGTGCTGCGGGATCATTTGCTGCGGCACCTTATTTTACCAATGATCATCAAGGGAATGCTGTGCTCTGCTGGACAGAACAGGATAGTAAAGATTCCCTGTTCCGCTTAAAATACGCTGTTTACGATGCGCAAACCAATACGTTTAATCAAACAGTTACTGTTCCCGCTTCGGCGGGCAGCAGCAACTCTGCTGAAAGCATGGGCAAGATAGCATTTAAGTCTGATGGCACCATTGTCGCCCTTTTTTCGAAGCGTTTTCCTGAGGAAAAAAATCCTTTTGCGGGTGCGATCTATTACAGTAGCTCTGATGATGCAGGAAAAACATGGTCTGAAGCACAATATCTTCATTCCGATACCGCTCATGCTTATGGGCGCAGTTTTTTTGATTTAGCGGTTTTAAAAGACGGAGAACTTGCAGCTGTGTGGCTGGACGGCAGGTATGCAAAGGAAATCAAAGGTTCAGCCCTGTTTTTTGCACGTACAGAAAAAGGCAAAGGCTTTGGATTGGACACTTGTTTGGAGAAAGGAACCTGCGAGTGTTGCCGTACAGACCTTTTTACAGATAAAGATGGCAACCTGCACCTAGCCTATAGGAACATCATGTATCCTTCTGCACTTTCAGGTAAACAGGTGAGAGATATGGTATACAAGCTTTCCAAAGACAATGGAAAACACTTTAGTGCGCCAAAGACCATCAGCAACGATAACTGGGAAATAGAAGGATGCCCGCATTCCGGGCCGTCAATGGCCCGTACAGCAGGAGGTATCTGCGCCTTGTGGTTTACGGCTGGCGGAGGTGCTGGTTTGTATTATACAGCATCAAAAGCACTTGGTGGTGAGTTTAACCGCAGAAAGCTTTTCAGCGCTTCGGGTAGACATCCTCAGATGATAGCACTTAAAGATGGTTCACTGGCCATGGTGTTTGAAGAATTGGCGGCTGCAGCGCCTGAGCACAGCATGAAAATGGACCATTCCAAAGGAAGCATGAAGATGAACCATGGACCGTCAGCTTCTGCTAAGGTGGTCCTCGAAATTGTATCCGGTGGCGAGCTCAAAGAATCAGTGAAACTGACAAATGGTGACCTTTCGGATAACCATGCTGTGTTGACCGAGACCGGGGAGGGACTGCTTGTCGCCTGGGTCAGAGAAGGACATAACGGATCTGAAATCTATTGTACATTGGTAAAACCTTTATAAAAGTGATTTATTATAATTTTATACGGATGAAAAAAATAACAGGAATAGTACTATTAGCAGTATTCACTGCTTGTCAGCAAGGAACTGACTATAAAGTTGTGCGCAACGATGTGATGAAATTTCATGATATTGTAATGGCTGATCACGGGACTATTATTAGCAATCAGATGAAGCTGGACACACTTTTAAAAGATATAAAGGTATTAAAGGAAGCATTTCCTGAGGTCGATACACTGAAAGAGCGGGCAGCAATGACTGCGCTTAAATTTGAACTTGTAAAAGCTGAGGATGTGATGAATAACTGGATGCACCAGTTTGAACCCGATGTCTCCGGCAAATCAAATGAAGAGGCTGTAAAGTATTTTGAAGCTGAAAAAAAGAAGATAGCGGATATTGACAGTATTTATAAACAGGAGATCAAAATTTCGCGTGAATACCTCCTTAAATTCAGAAAACCGCTGCGCAACTGATGAAGGATATGGAGATTCTCCTTAGAACGCATGGAGAGTTTCGTTATCTTTAGCAGCCGCAATAGATTGCCGATAAAGATTCAATGAACGATAAAGAAGAACGAAATTCAGGGAAACTGGACTTGACCAGGTTAAATGCCGTTTTAAAGGCTGATAAAACAGCTAATTTACCTTCCAAAAATAGCGTTGCTTTTACAAAAATGGTGCTGATATTGAGTCAGCACCGTTTTTATCGTCATCTTGTAATCGAGCTCGCTGAAGCTGAACTGGCCCAAAACGGCAAACTTAAAAATCCGATCAGGTTCATTGATCCCCTGGATATGGTTTGGAAGACAGACAGGCAGGAAGAGCTGAAGTTCTACACCGGGGTTTCACGGTTTAAAAACAATTACTCTGAAAGCCGGGCAGCATCTGATCTGGATGCACTGAAAGCAATTGTACGCAATCCCTTGCACATGGAAGTTTATCTGCACGATGAAAAAATCGCTTCCAGTATTACTGCGAGCTCAATTTTTCCAGCTAAAATGGAATCATTGATGCCTGACCTCATTCTTGCTGTAAATGAAAAAGCAGATCATTTTGAGGTGTCAGGTAAATTGATCCTGGAAGACCGTTCTTACGGCCTGGAGAGCATAAGGTTGAGGTATAATTACTTTATCCAGGTTAAAAACCATCTCTACCTGATTGATAATCCCTATTTTTTGAGCATCATTGATTTCTTTAAGTTTCAGAATGATACCATTGTTCTGGAAAGATCTGAATATGAAGCTTTTTATGAAAGTGTACTTTCGGTACTGGAGGAAAGGATCAAAATCAACTATTCTTATCTGAAAAGGGCTACGAAAAAGCAGATCATAGAACAGGGCTTTGACCTTGACAATGAGCTGATCCTTTACCTTTCAGAATCGGAAGATTTTGTATTGCTCACGCCGGTGATGAAGTATGGCAGTCTGGAGATTCCTGTAATTTCACAGAAACAGATCAGATCGAAGGACAAGTTGGGCAAAATGTTTACGCTGGCGCGTGACGAAGAAAGCGAATTGCAGTTCATCACTTTCATTGCAAAAATGCATCCTCAGTTCATAGAGCAGATGGAAGAATTTCCTGAGCAAAAGCATGCCGATTGTTTTTACCTGCACCGGAAGTATTTCCTGGATTCAGCGTGGTTTTTAGATGCATTTGAAGCCTGGCGAAGTAAGGGAATTGCAATACTGGGATTCAATGAGTTGAAAAATAATCATGTAAACCCTTATAAAGCAGAGATCTCTATCGTTGTAAACAGTGGGATGGACTGGTTTGAAACCGCCATTAAGGTTAAGTTCAACAAAGAAACTGTTGCCTTGAAACATTTGCATAAATCTATCCGCAACAAAAGCAAGTTCGTACAGCTGGATGATGGTACTATGGGTATGCTGCCTGATGAATGGATTGAAAAGTTTACCGCATATTTTGGTGCCGGGGAGCTGGTGGAAGAGAAGATCCGGACAGCAAACATCAATTACAGTACAGTGGAAGAACTGTATGATGAGGAAGTGCTGGACGAGCAGGTAAGAGACAGGCTGACACAGTATAGATCTAAACTCAATGCTTTTAAAGAGATCGAAGCCATTGATGTTCCGGCAGGATTGAATGCAGAATTAAGAGGCTACCAGAAGGAAGGGCTGAACTGGCTGAATTTTTTAGATCAGTTTAATTTCGGGGCTTGCCTGGCCGATGATATGGGACTGGGAAAGACCGTACAGATCATCGCTTTTATCCTGAGCCAACGCAACAAATCAGCACACAATACCAACCTGGTTGTCGTGCCCGCTTCATTGATTTTCAACTGGCAGAAGGAGGTGGAGAAATTTGCTCCTTCTATAAAAGTCCGCACAATTTATGGTGCTGACAGGGCTAAAGTAGTGCATGATTTTGACCAGTATGAGATTATCCTTACTTCTTATGGAACCCTGCTGGCTGATATCCGCTTCCTGAAGGATTACCGGTTCAACTATGTCTTTTTAGATGAATCGCAGACGATTAAAAATCCGGATTCACAGCGATATAAGACTGTTCGGATGTTGCAATCCCGTAATAAAGTGGTGCTGACAGGTACACCAATAGAAAATAATACTTTTGACCTGTATGGACAGTTGTCCTTTGCCTGTCCTGGTTTGCTGGGCAACAGGCAATACTTTAAGCAAATCTATTCTGTGCCGATCGACCAGTTTAAAGACAGCAGGAGAGCTGCTGAACTTCAAAGGAGGATCAATCCCTTTATTTTAAGGAGAACAAAGGAGCAGGTAGCCAAAGAACTCCCTGACAAGACTGAAATGGTCATTTACTGTGAGATGGGTGAACAGCAGCGGGAGGTGTATGACAGTGCAAGAGAAGAGATCCGGGATTTTCTGATGGGAAGATCTGAAGATGAACTGGCTAAAAGCAGCATGCATGTTTTGAGGGGCATTACCAAACTGAGGCAAATTTGCAATTCACCTGCTTTATTGAGCAACGAGCGGTTTTATGGCAATGCTTCGGCCAAAATGGATGTCCTGATGGAACAGATTGAAAGCAAATCCCCCCATCATAAAATTCTTATCTTTTCTCAGTTTGTGACCATGTTGGATCTGATCAGGGAAGCGCTTCATGTCAGAGACATACGTTATGAGTACCTGACCGGGCAAACACGAAACCGGAAAGCTGTAGTAGAATCTTTTCAAAATAATCCGGAGATCCGCATTTTTCTGATCAGTCTTAAAGCAGGAGGGATAGGCTTAAACCTTACGCAGGCAGATTATGTATACCTGGTAGATCCATGGTGGAATCCTGCAGTGGAGAACCAGGCAATTGACAGGGCATACCGGATAGGTCAGGAGAAAAAAGTCATGGCGGTACGCCTGATTTGTCCGGATACGATAGAAGAAAAGATCGTGGCTATGCAGGAGTCTAAAAAAGAACTGGCAGGTGACCTGATCAGGACAGAAGCATCAATTTTTAAAACGCTAAATAAGAAAGATCTGTTGGGATTATTTGATTGACAGAATAAAACCCTCATATTTATACCTAACATAATTCTATCAACTTCAAAACAATAATTGTAAGACGAATGCACTATCGGGAAATATTAGATCAGCTCAGAACCCATGTCGCACAACTGTTTCATTCCAGTTGTGATGAGCGGTTTATCTACCACAATCTGGACCATACCGAACAAGTAGTCGAGAACGTGGTTAATATTGCGAACCACTATCAGCTGTCTGATCAGGACTTTTTTATCGTTGTGGCAGCCAGCTGGTTTCATGATATAGGATATCTGTTCGATTGCGGGCGGCATGAGGCTAAAGGAGTGGATTTGGCAGTTGCCTTTCTGGAAGAGCATAACGTTGATACGGATGTTGTCGCTAAGGTAAAAGGCTGTATCCTGGCTACCATGATGCCCCAGAGGCCGGAAGGATTATTGCAGCAGATCGTCTGCGATGCAGATCTGTTCCATTTGGGAAGCAGCAGCTTTAAGGAGCGAAACAAGTTGATGAGAAAGGAAGTAGAGGCTTTTTCCAATCATAAAATAGATAAGGATGACTGGAACAGGAAAACAATCAGTCTGTTTATGGCACATCATTTTCATACCGAATATTGCCAGACATTGCTCAACTCAACGAAGGCCATCAACCTGGCCCGACTTGAGGAAAATCTCTTAAACCAACCAACAGTGGATATCATAAAAAAAGAAGGAAAAGAAAAGAAAAATTCAAAACCCGAACGCGGTGTTGAAACGATGTTCAGAGTTACCTCTACCAACCACCAGCGGCTGAGTGATATGGCTGATAACAAGGCGCACATCATGATTTCTACCAATTCAATCATACTTTCTGTAATATTGAGTTTACTACTTCGTAAGCTGGAGGACAATCCACATCTCATTATACCAACACTACTACTGCTGATCATTTGCGTGGTGACAATGGTTTTTTCCATTCTGGCTACCAGGCCCTCTATTCCTAAAGGTATCTTTACCAATGAGGATATTCAGGAAAAAAGGGTTAACTTATTGTTCTTCGGCAATTTTTATAGAATGAGCCTGCCCGAATATGAAAATGGAATGAATAAACTAATGGATGACAGTGATTTCCTGTATGGTAGCTTAATCAAAGATATATACTCACAAGGGGTAGTCCTGGGTAGAAAATACCGGCTTCTTAGGGTAGCTTACAATGTATTTATGTTTGGTATTGTAGCTGCGGTGCTTGCTTTTATCATTGCTTCTTTTCTCGTAGCCATGTAAATTAACCATGGAAAAATCTGTTTTCTTTAACAGGGACCTAAGTTGGCTTGGATTTAATGGTCGTGTACTTCTGGAGGCTGCCAAAGATGCTGTTCCCGTTCTGGAGCGGGTTAAGTTTTTGTCTATCTATTCTTCAAATCTTGATGAGTTTTACAGGGTCAGAATGCCTGTACTGATGGCTGTTGATGAAGGCAATGCAGGAAATGAGGAGGCTGGTAATTATCGGCTTGCCCGGGAAGAGATCAACCGGCAGCAGCAGACATTTGGTGAGATCATCTCTGGCCAGATCCTGCCTCTTTTGGCCAGTCAGGACGTTCACTGGATTTATAATAAACCCATTCCGGAGCTAATATCTGCTAAGGTTTCTGAACTTTTTTTTAATGAAATACTTGCGCATGTTTATGCGGTAAGCGCTACAGGCCTTAACAGTTTTTTTGCGGAAAACAATAAACTGTACCAGGCGGTTATTTTAAAAGACGTACAAGGAAATGAACGGCTGGAGTTGGTCAATGTTCCTTCTGATGTGATCGCACGTTTTTATTCAATTATGGAAGGTGCTGTCCAATACGTTGTTTTTCTGGAAGACATTATAAAGCATAATATCCAGTATCTGTTTCCTGAAGACTCGGTGGTGAATGTTTTTAATCTTAAAATAACAAGGGATGCAGCGTTAAACACAGATTATAACAATCAGGATGATGTTGCTGTTGCTTTAGAGCAGCAACTCGAAAACCGTGACTTTGGCCTTGCTACCCGTTTTTTGTGCGAACCGGGTATACCGCTCAGGCATCTTTATAGCATGATCTACTCACTTAAACTACAGGGAGCAGCTATAGTAGATGGAGGAAAGTATCATAATCTGAAAGATTTGGCCAGTTTCCCGCTTAATGGATCTAAAGTCAGCTATCCTAAATGGTCAGCTGCATCTTCTGTTATGGTACCTGAAAATGAAACACTTTTTGATGTCATTCAAAAAAAGGACATTCTTCTCAATGTTCCTTATCAGCGTTATGATCCTGTACTCCGTTTTTTTAATGAGGCTGCTACTGATGCCTTTGTACTGGAAATCTACGCCACATTGTACCGTGTCGCTCACAATTCCAGGATTGTAAGCGCCCTGATAACTGCTGCCAGAAATGGAAAAAAGGTTGTGGTTATGGTAGAGCTAAAAGCCAGATTTGATGAGGCCAATAATATAAAATGGGCTAAGCAGATGAAAGCTGCCGGTGTGAAGGTGATCTATAGTAACATAGACCTTAAAGTACATGCAAAAGTTGCACTTGTAAAGAGAAGGATAGATCTGCGAGAGGAATACCTTGGGTTATTTGCCACAGGAAACCTGAATGAAACCACAGCCAGGTTTTACACAGATCATATTTTGTTGACTTCGCATCAGTCCATGCTTAAAGAGCTGGAGGCATTGTTTGGTTTTCTGAGCAAGAATAAGAAGGTACCTTCTTTTGAAGATCTGATAGACTTCAAACATCTGCTTGTGTCGCAGTTTAATCTGCAGGATCGTTTCATCGAACTTATCCAGCGGGAAATTGACCATTCAAAACAGGGTTTGCCGGCGGGAATAACCATAAAGCTCAATAACCTGGAAGAGAAAGTCTTGATTAGAAAGCTTTACGAGGCATCACAGGCAGGAGTTAGGGTCAGGTTAATCGTAAGGGGTATATGCTGTCTTGTTCCGGGACTAAAAGGTATAAGTGAGGGTATTACTGTGACCCGCATTGTAGACCGGTACCTGGAACACGGAAGAATATTTATATTTGAGAATGCCGGAAGCCCGGATCTACTGATGGGTTCGGCCGACTGGATGAACCGCAATATTTACAGCAGGATAGAGGTTTGCTTTCCTGTTTATGATCCTGTTTTAAAAAGTACCATCATGGAATTGATAAACTTACAGCTAGGGGCCAAAGCCCAGGAATCCATTTATCTATTTTTGCAAAAGAAACTTAACGAGGTATTATGAAGAGATCTTACAGTGCATGCATACCTATCCTGATGGCAGGGTTTACTGTTTTATCATGTGGCCATCCGAAGAACAAGTACACGAGTCCGGAGGGATATGATTTTACCAAGGCAGATAAGTTCAATATGCCCTCGAGTCTGCTGGAAATATCGGGCATAGCCTTTAATGAAAGCAATAGTGATACCGTTTACAGTGTTCAGGATGAAAATGGAAAGCTATTTAGGCAGCAATGGGATGTCAAGAAGCAGAAGAACACCAAATTTGCGCCAAATGATGATTTTGAAGATATCTCTATCATGCATCAAAAGGTTTTTATACTCAATAGCAATGGATCTGTCTATTCCTTTCCTTTGAGTGAATCGCTAAAAAAAGAAACAGATCAGGTTAAAGAAGCTAAACACATTGTGCCCAAGGGTGAGTACGAAGGGATGTTTGCTGATGCGGAAACCAATAAGGTTTACATCATATGTAAGAGTTGTCCGGTAGACAAGAAAGCGAAAACTGTTACAGGTTACATATTTGACTATGGCGCTGTGGCGGACAGCCTCATTTCCATCGATACTTTTAAGCTTGATTTGAAACAGCTAAAAGTAGTCAATGCCAAGCTAAAAACCAGCTTCAGCGCCTCAGCGCTTGCCAGGAATTTGAAAACCAATGAATGGTATGTGCTTTCTTCGGCCAACAAGCTATTGGTGGTTACCGATGCCCAATGGAATATAAAGACCGCACACCGCTTAAATTCATCCGTATTTAACCAGCCCGAAGGCATTGCATTTGACAAGGAACAGAATCTTTTTATATCTAATGAAGGAGATGAAGTAACAGATGGTAACATCCTAAAATTCAAATATGTTCATAAACAGAAATAGCCCCTATAAAGCGCTGATCTTTTTATTGTTGCTTTTGACAGGAGCGGTGTCAGGTTATTGCCAGGAGCGGTATTTGGATTCTGTCGTATCCAGGACCATCCTGATCGGTGATGCAGGTGAAATGGATATGCAGCAGGATGGGGTGATCCAGCATGCGGTAAAGCGTGTCATCGCTGGTAAGACCAATGTCTTTTACCTGGGGGATAATATTTACCCGCGAGGGATGGGCTTGCCGGGAAGTAAAGAGGAACAGCAGACTAAAGACATCATTACTTCTCAATATAAACCTTTCAGGGCGGCAGATGTGCCTGTATATTTTATTCCCGGCAATCACGACTGGGACAAAAGTGGTCCGCTGGGCCTGGCAAAGATTAAAAGGCAAGGGGCATTTTTGAAAGAGCAGAACGATAGATCGCTGGCATTAGTACCCGCTGAAGGCTGTCCCGGGCCTATTGAAATTCCACTAGCGCGAAACATGGTGGTGATTGCCTTTGACAGTGAGTGGTGGCTTTACCCGTATAATAAAACAAATGAAGCAGGAGTATGTGAATGTAACACTAAAGAGGAAATGCTATCTAAGCTTAAATTACTTCTGGAGAAAAATAAACACAAAATGATCCTGCTGGCTTCTCATCATCCTTTCCAGACCTACGGCTCCCATGGTGGGTATTATTCTTTTAAGGATCATGTATTTCCACTCACGTCATTAAAAAAAGGGCTTTATATCCCTTTGCCTGTAATCGGTTCACTTTATCCTTTGATGCGTACAGTTTTTGCCAATCCGGAAGATATGGGTCATAAGCTATACAAGGAAATGGTGAGCCGCGTAGACAGTGTCTTTGCAGGATTTCCTAACATGGTCCATGTAGCCGGTCATGATCACGGTCTGCAGTTCATAAAATCTGGACAAACCCAGGTAGTCAGTGGCTCAGGTGCTAAGCATAATTACGTTAAAAAAGGAAAAAATGCTTTGTATGCATCTACACTGCCAGGCTATGTTGTTGCAGATCAATTGATAAATAATTACGTTCGTTTTACTTATTATGCAAATACGGGTAGTACCTTTGAACAGGTTTTTACCTATATTAAAGAATTTAAGCCAGGTCTTTAAAATACAAGGCAATAAACAGATTAAAAAGATGCAGTCAATAACGCTAGATTTAAATAATGATATTAACGGATACGGAGTTCATCCTGTCAGTGCTAATATTAAATTTTCTTTAAATCCGTTTATTGAATATGTGCAGCAAAAAGCTGCTGCTGAAAAGACTGCCAAGGTAAATTTTTATCGTTATATTC
The DNA here is from genome assembly GCF_004331695.1 of Pedobacter psychroterrae. GTDB lineage: Bacteria > Bacteroidota > Bacteroidia > Sphingobacteriales > Sphingobacteriaceae > Pedobacter > Pedobacter psychroterrae. Next base: position 39,014 of record NZ_SJSL01000009.1, read on the forward strand.
TTGAGCAGTTTAATCAGTATCCTGAATTAAAGTTTCCGATTGCCCCGGAGAATACTAAAAAATATACGGCGCTGTTTGAACTTATCTACACATCATTATCGCCGATTATCAATGAGGAAAAGCAGCACTATTGGGCTATAGGAACGCCTGTGTCACCATTTTTTCACTATGGCACAGATGCTTTTTACAATGTTTTTCTGGAATCATCCAAAAACATCTTTAAGACCAATCTTGGGTTGCCATCTAAAAGGGAGATGGACAAGAGTCTTTTGTCTGCATTTTATAACCTGATCACTGAAAGGTTTTATAACTTCTCACTGGCCGGTAGCCGTTTTATTGTTAAATCAATTGTTGATCCCGAAACGCACCTGCTCAAATATTACAGACTAAACGTAGATACCCGGTTTTTAAACATAACTGCCAAAGTAAAACTTCCGGAATATAACCTTAAGGACGTAAAGGATTATATAAAGGATGAAAGAAATACACTGAAAATCCTGACAAAGTTGATACCGCCGGAAGTATTTGAGATAGAAGGCATGTCTATCGTGACGCTGGTAGATGTTACCGCAGAATACGCACTGGAGACAGTTAAAAACATTGTTATCGAACACAGTGAATCACAGCAGGGCGAACAAACTAAGGATATTTATACGGCACTAAAAACACTTGTAGGTACCGATCAGGTCGATTTTGGCATGCTCCCGTATATCAGGGTGAATAAAAAACTAATGATCAACGATCAATCCGGATTTCAAAGTGTCATTGTCCAGCTTGCAAAGGAAAAAGGGATGACTGAAGAAGAGTATGCCGCATTGATAGAAGATTATCTCGACAATCCCCGGACTTTGATATTTCCAGAGATTACAGCGGAGGAGGATGCAAATTATCCGATGTTAAAACTGCTGGTAGAAGTAGGAATCAGATCATATGCACTTTTTCCACTGTATTACAACGCCAGGCTTGTGGGTTGCCTGGAGCTGTATACTACAGATCAAAGCCAGTTTAACGGCAATACAATTACCAAAATTGAAGCTGCTTTTCCGTTGCTGGCCCAGCTATTTCAAAACATCATCATAGAGTTCAATAATGATATCCAGGATGTTATTACAGACAAGTTTACCGCTTTGCAGCCTGCTATACAATGGCGCTTTAATGAGGCCGCATATAATTATTTACAGTCTGGAGCCAGAGACCGAAACCTTCCTGTAGAGCCTATTTTTTTTAGGAATGTCTATCCTTTTTACGGTGCTGTTGATATCAGGAATTCCAGCGTACAGCGTAATGCGGCGATACGAAAGGATTTATATACACATTTCGAAATTCTGGAAAGTACCATCACAGCTATAAAAGGTAAAATCTCCCTATGCAAAGAAAATGAAATTCCTCACGAAGAGGCCATATGGAACTATAAAGACCTGGATGAACTTTCTGACAGGGAGATTCTCAAAACTGAGGATTATTTACAGCGCCAGATTCCTGCTTCTTTACATAATTTGAAGTCGGCACATCCTGAATTGTCTGCTATTGTTGATAGTTATTTTAAGCTTACCAGTCATCAGGGAAAGGTATTTGAGAACCGTGACCGCTATGAAAAGAGCATGCAGATGATCAATGTAGCAGTTACAAGGCATTTGGACGAATTTAACCTGGAACTTCAAAATATCTATCCCAATTATTTTGAGAAATTCAGAACTGACGGTGTAGAGTTTGACATCTACTTAGGCCATTCAATAGCGCCTCAGATCAAATTTACGGATGATCTGTTGAGCAAATTCAGATTGAAGCAGTTGCGCGTAATGGCAGAAATTGCACAAACTACCAATAATCTTGGTCCTTATTTTTCATTGCCTTTAGAAACCACACAGCTTATTTTTGTATATGATAAGCCCATTGATGTAAGTTTCAGGATAGATGAACAGAGATTTGATGTAGAGGGCAGTTACAACATCAGGTACCAGATGGTTAAAAAACGGATCGATAAGGCGCATATTAAGCATACAACTGAGCGATTGACCCAGCCTGGTAAAATATCAATAGTTTATTTCAATAGTTCTGAAGCTAAAGAGTATCTTGGATATATTAAAAAGCTTCAAAGCCAAAAGCTACTGAACAACGACCTGGAGTATCTTGATATTGAGGAATTACAGGGGGTGGAGGGTTTAAAAGCACTCCGGGTTGGTGTAACCCTGAAAAGATAATCAACGATATGAATCCTTTAAAAAGCCTGTTAAGCCTTTGCCTGATGATCTTTCTGGTCAATATTGCCGCTGCTCAAAAGGTGGTTCCCGGCGACTCTGTTACCGTAGCAGCGGGACCTGAATATGATAAAGTAGGCGGTTTTCACCGGTTTTTTCTTGGAGAGAGTTATCGGAAAATATGGGCTACCCCGGTTAAAATGCGGGTTATCGACCTTAAAACAGAGAAAGGTGGATTAAAAATCGTAAAGCTTGGGGGTGGCATGCAGACTCGCTCATTAAGGCTGGTAGATCCCACTGGAAAAGAATGGGCTTTGCGTACCATACAAAAATATCCCGAAAGGGGCCTTCCCGAAAAATTGAGACCTACTATCGCTAAAGACATTGTTCAGGACCAGGTATCTACCAATCATCCTTATGCAGCCTTAATTGTTCCAATACTGGCGGATGCCCTGGCTATTCCCAATGCTAAACCTGAAATCGTTTATATAGCTGATGATGCGGGGCTAGGGGAGTACAGAAAAGATTTTTCAAATGCAGCATACCTGCTTGAACCGCGTTCGCCATTTGAAGAGGAAACGGATAATACGCTCAAAGTACAACGGAAAATACAGGAAGACAATGACACAAAAGCAGATCAGAAGCTAACATTGAGATCGAGGCTGCTGGATTTTGTACTTGGCGATTGGGACAGGCACGAGGACAATTGGCGCTGGCTGGCAAAAAAGGAGAAGGGAGAAACAACCTATATTCCTGTGCCACGCGACAGAGACAAGGTGTTTTATAAAACATCAGGTGTATTCCCCTGGGTGCTCAATCACCAATGGTTAAAATCTCATTTGCAGCCCTACAGTGAGACCATACGGGATGTGAATCACTGGAATTTTAACGAACGGTATTTTGACCGGTATTTTCTAAATGAACTCAGTGAGCAGGATTGGAGAGCGGAAATTACGTTTGTGCAGAGCAAACTGAGCAATGAAGTTATTTCAAGTGCCTTTAAAAAGATACCGGATACCATCTTTAAACTTAGCGGGGCTGAGCTGATCAGAAATGTTACCTCAAGACGGGACAAGCTAGAAGGACTGGCAATTCAGTATTACAGGTTCCTTTCTATAAATGTGGATGTTCCTGCTTCTGATAAGAAGGAGTTTTTTGAGGTGATAAATAAGGAAAATGGTGATGTGGGCATTAAGGTATATAACATCAATAAAGAAGGGAAAAACGGACGCCTTGTATACAGCCGTACTTTTAGTCCTGATGTAACCAAAGAAGTGAGACTGTACGGAATGGCCGGTGAGGATGTGTTTAATGTGGAAGGAAATAGCGTTTCAAAGATAAAGCTGAGGATGATCGGGGGGGCAGATCCGGATAAATTCGATATTACTCCCGGGATTACTAATAAACCATTTATATACGACCGGGCGGACGAAGCTAACAGCCTCCCGTCCCGTGCGGAGGCCAGGCTTAGGCTGGCCAAAGATACTGCTGTCAATTATTTTAATAAAAATGCTTTTCTCTATGACAGATCAGGCATTCTCTTTAATATTAATTACAACATAGATCAGGGGTTGCAGCTGGCAGGAGGATATTTGATAGAAAAGCAGGGTTTTAGAAAGGAACCTTACGCATCCAAACATGAATTTTGGGCGAATTATTCAACGGGTCGCCAGTCCTTTATTCTCGATTACCTTGCCGATTTTAAGAAAGCTGTTGGCAATAATGACCTCACCGTACATGCCAATCTGCTCGGCCCTAATAACCTCAGCAATTTCTTTGGCCTGGGCAATAATACTGAATTTATCGACCTCGACCTGGATGATGATGAAGAGGAATTGCTTGACAGGGAAGAGGGCATCTCTTATTATAGAAACCGCTATGATTATTTAAATATCGATGTAAAATTAAGCAGAAAACTCAGTAATCGATTAAAGCTGGAGGGCGGAGTGCTTGCTTCTTACTATACCAGCAGTTACGACGGCAATGATGAGCGGTTCTTCAACAATTATAATGCTGCGAATCCCGGTGAGCAAATCTTTGACGATAAGTATTATGGCGGATTGGTAGCAGGCTGGACATTCGACAGCAGGGACAATGTTGCCATACCGACAAAAGGTCTTTATTGGAAGACATCATTTATCGCCCAACAGCGCATTGACCAGACCAGTGACCGCTACGGTTCTTTGTTCTCCGATTTCCGCTTTTATATCAATCCATCAAAAGGAGGCCTTACTATAGCCAACAGGATCGGTGCAGGAACCACAGTGGGGTCACCTGCTTTTTTTCAGCGGATGCAATTGGGTGGTGTAAACAGTTTAAGGGGGTTTAACAGTAAACGGTTTACCGGTACCTCGATGGCCTATCACAACATGGATCTGAGACTTAAACTCTTCAATTTCACCTCATACCTTGTTCCAGGCACTGTTGGTATGATCGGCTTTAATGATATAGGCCGTGTTTGGGAAAAAGGAGAATCATCCGGCAGATGGCATCACGGTTATGGAGGAGGATTGTATGTAATGCCCGGAGAGGTAATTTTAGTTCAAGCTTCCGTTGGATTCTCAAAAGAAGCAACAATGCCCTATTTCTCTATCGGCTTCAACTTCTAATATTCAGCGTTCAGTACACAAAATTAGCGCTCACTACTCAAAACACCCATCATACTTTACCACCCAACTTCCTTAAAATATGCCTTCTGTGAAAGGACATAGGGAATTGCGCGCTTCTTTCTTCAGCGTGCAAGATCCAGTCCTTGAATAGAACGGCTTATTTTTACTCTGCATCCTGATCCACATACAATCTGATCTCATGATCAGAAATCGTAATCAGCCTATCTTTGTAAAGTCCGCCAATTACCTTTTTGAAAGCATTCTTGCTGATTTTAAAGCGGTCATAAATATCGTCAGGAGCGCTTTTATCTCCCAAAGAAATCACACCGCCACTTTCTTTCAACTCGGCCAGTAACGAGTCTTTGGTGTCCAGAATATGGCCATATCCCATTGGTTGCAGACTAAGGTCGATCTTGCCGCCTACACGGACCTTTTTTATCCAGCCTTTTCTCTGATCTCCTGGATTAAGGATGTCAAACAACTCATTGGTGTACAACAAGCCAATGTATTTATTGTCTATGATGGCATTATAGCCCATGTCTGACCTATCCACTATTAAAAGGCTCACTTCATCACCTTCTTCCAGGTCAATGTCTTCCTCCTCTACAAAATTAAGTAGTTTAGATGAAGCCAGCATGCGGTCATTACTCTCATCCAGATAAACATATACCACATGATGGTCGCCCTTAAACATCGGTCTTTTTTGTTCCCGGCCGGGGACATATATGTCTTTATCAATGCCAATGTTTACATAAGCACCGTCTTCATTGTCATCCACCACAGTCAGATAAGCAAAATCTCCTACACAGGCCAGAGGTCTTTTTGAAGTGCCCACGAGCCTGTTGTCTTTGTGCATGTAAACAAAGACATTAATGTTTTCCCCTACCTCTGCATTTTTCGGAACCTCTATATAGGGCAGTAAAACTTCTTTTTCACCATCCGTTAAAATAAGACCTGTATCGGTCTTTTTTATTATCCTTAAATCGTTGTATTGCCCTATCGCTATCATGTTGTGTTGGTTTGAAAGTTGCTGACTGAAATGGACAATATCAAACATCCATTCAGTCAGCAACTTCTTTTATTTCTGCAAAGGTAGCAATCTGATCTTCAATATCTCTATCAATTGCTTGGTTTGATATTTTAGATATTGCTAAGTGTTCCTGGCTCTATACCAAAGTATCGTTCTATAATTATTCCAACCTCATACGGTATCATCTCTTTACTGTCTAGTAATATATTTCTGTAGTTGGTCAGGGTGTTCCTGGATTTCCCAATAAGTTCAGGCAATTCCTTAAGTGCCTGCAGATACTTGTGATAAGGCTGGTTGATTAGCAAATCATCTAGTTTGTACTTTTTAGCCAATCCTTTTGATGATTGATGTTTTTTTCTCATTTTAAGTTAGTTTATTGAATAATTACTAAATTTTTCGCAAAACTACTACACAAATGAGTTTTACCACTACATTTTTTACATAAATATTTATATTATTTCTAGCTAAATCATTTTATATCTATAATAGAACTGCATCCCAGTCTTTCCATACCGGTTCGTAACTCTGATTGCTGATCATGGAAACTATCTCCTCCGTGGTCCTTTCATCAGATATTTCAAATTGCTCCAGAGAGGCCGGCTCAACTGCATATCCGCCTGGATTTGTTTTGGAACCCGCACTCATAGCAGTAATTCCAAGTTTGATTATGTTATTTCTGAAGTCCATGGATTCCCGTGTAGAGATCGATAGCTCTACTTCCTCGTTAAACAATCTGTAGGCACAAATCAGCTGCACCAGTTCTCTGTCGTTCATCACTACTTTAGGTTCCAGTCCGCCGCTAAACGGCCGCAACCGCGGAAAGGAAATGCTGTATTTACTTTTCCAATACTGTTTTTCCAGGTAGCTAAGGTGCAGGGCCGTATAGAATGAATCTGTGCGCCAGTCTTCGAGACCTATCAGTACTCCCAAGCCGATTTTATGGACACCTGCTTTGCCCAACCTGTCGGGAGTTTCCAGTCTGTAGTGGAAATTGGATTTTTTACCCTTTGGGTGATGTTTTTTATAATCTTCCTCATGATAGGTTTCCTGGTAAACGAGAACAGTATTCAGGCCCTCAGCACGCAATTCCTGATAATCACTCTGGTCTAATGGCTGTACTTCCATCGAGATCTGTGAAAAGTGCGGCCTTATCAATTGAAGTACCATTTTAAAGTAGTCAGTATGTACGGACTGATTGGCTTCTCCAGTCACCAGCAGGACATGGTCATAGCCCATTTCCTTCAGAACAACTACTTCCTGCATGATCTCCATTGGGGACAGTGTCTTACGCTTTACTTTGTTGTCGTAACTGAAACCGCAATACGTACAGATATTGTTGCATTCGTTGGAGAGATACAGCGGAATATATAGCTGAATTACCTTTCCAAACCGCTTTAAAGTCAACTGCTGACTGATCTGTGCCATTTGCTCCAGATAAGGGGCAGCGGCAGGGGAGATGAGGGCCTTGAAATCCTCCAGTGTCCGTTTATTGGCGGCCAATGCACGTTCTACATCTGCACTTGTTTTATTGTAGATGCTGTCACTTGTTTCTTTCCAGTCACACGTTTCAAAAATATCATTAAAGCTGCTCATAGGCTGGTTATAAATCATCTAAAAAGGAAGTCAGCGGACTGCTTGCTATAGCCCGTACATCAGTTGCTACCGCTCCTAATTTGGCTTCAAAAGCCATCCTGCCGGCTATGATTGCCATTTTAAATGCCTCAGCCATCAGTACTGGGTTGCTGGAGACAGCGATTGCCGTATTTACCAGCACCGCATCTGCACCAATTTCCATAGCCAATGCGGCATCGGAAGGGGAGCCTATACCCGCATCCACAATCACAGGTACGGTACTCTGATCAATGATGATCTCCAGGAAGTCGATGGTTTTCAGCCCTTTATTGCTGCCAATAGGCGATCCTAAGGGCATCACAGCGGCAGTTCCCACCTCTTCCAAACGTTTGCACAATACCGGATCGGCATGTATATATGGCAAAACTATGAAGCCCATTTTGGCCAGTTCGGCTGTTGCTTTCAAGGTCTCGATAGGGTCGGGCATCAGGTATTTTGGGTCTGGATGAATTTCCAGCTTTATCCAGTTGGTTTCCAGTGCTTCCCTGGCCATTTGTGCTGCAAACACAGCTTCCTTAGCATTTCTGACGCCGGAAGTATTGGGCAGCAGGTTGATGTGCGAATGCTTTAACCTGCTCAGGATGTCGTCTTCACCAGTTTTCAGGTCCACTCTTTTCAGCGCTACTGTCACCAGTTCCGATCCCGATGCCAGTAGCGCAAGTTCCATTTCAGCAGCTGAACTAAACTTGCCAGTTCCCGTAAATAGTCTTGATTCAAAGTTTTTATTCGCTATTTTCAACATATTGCTTTATTTAATAGATGCACGATTCTGGTGGTTAAAATAATTTGTCTGGATCTGTAGATTCGCATTCATGGCCTGCATCATTTTTTCGGTTGCAGCCTGATTGGTTAAACTACCGGAGACTGCTACTCCGTACAGCCCTTCCTGTATCAAATCTGGGATATCGGCAGCAACAATGCCACCGATGGCAATGATGGGTATGGTAAAACCTGCGTGCCTCGCTTGTTCCATGATCGATCTGTAGCCTTCAAGCCCTATCACCGGACTTAGATTTTGCTTGGTAGTTGTAAATCTGTAAGGGCCCAGTCCGATATAATCGGCGCCCTCCGCTACTCTATGTATGATGTGTTCAAAGGTATTTGCCGTCCCGCCAATGATCATGTTTGGTCCCAAAATGAACCTTGCCTCAGCGACAGGCATATCTGTCAAACCCAAATGCACGCCATGTGCAGCTGCCTGAACCGCAATAGAGGGATAGTCATTGACAATCAGCCTCGCTCCATATTGCTCACACAATTTGCGGCTTTGGATGGCCAGTTCCAGGACCTCCGGCAAGGGCTGGTCTTTTACCCGCAACTGTATCCATTTACCGCCTGCTACCAATACAGATTCAATAGCATCCAGCTGTGTGCCTTTTAAAGGCTTTTGTGAAATATAATGTAGTTTATCGATCATCGCTAATTATTGATTTTAGGTGATAATGAATGATAGCCCAATAGGCTTTCATTGCTTTTTAAAAAGAGCTCCGTATAATGCTTGGCCTTTCTGCAAGCTTCATCTAAAGGAAATCCCAGGGCCAGATTGGCTGTGATGGCTGCAGACAATACACATCCTGAACCATGTTTTTGATACACTTCGCCCCAGGTGATTGCAAATGCCATAACCGCTTTGTCAGCGCAAAACAAAAAGTCTGTTCCGGGAGCCTTGGAGTTGTGGCCACCTTTCAGCAAGACCGGACAATGGGCCGACCACATCCTTGCCGTTTCTTCTGCATTTTCACTGTTGCCCATGTGCTGCATCTCCTGATAATTGGGTGTGATCAGATCCAGTCTGGTAAGTACAGCAGTCATTCCTTCCAGATCCCAATGATGAAATGAAAAACCGGAACTGCTCTTCAATACCGGATCTAGTATAATCTTAGTATGCTGATTATTAGATTTTATATAGGATATTACTTCAAGTAATACACTACTATCTTTTATCAGCGCAACCTTGCATGCCCTGACGTCAAACTTATCCATCAAAGGTTTTAGCTGCGCAATAATCTGTGAGGCATTCATCCATTCGCAACTGATAAATGAAGCGTCCGTTTGCACAGTAAGCGCAGTACAAATACCAAATCCGTATACCTGATGCTGCTCAAAACATTTGATGTCTGATAGCACACCTGCACCGGCACTGGGGTCGAAGCCCGCTATGCTCAGTACATATGGCCGCTTATCCATATCTTGTTTATCCATTGGCATTTTTACTGATTTGTTTAAAGGTAGACGGTGCTTCGGATGGATTATTCCAAAGCGCTCCTAGTACTGCGGCCTTGTCAAATCCCAGGTCAAAAACCTCTGCAATATTATCCTGAGTAATCCCTCCAAGTGCCACAAGTTTTGCTTTCAAATGCACAGGCAAGATAAAGTGATGCAGGTCTATCCCTTTGCGTCCAGGTTTAGAAATACTATCAAACACAGGCCCGAAAAAGACATAATCAAAATCCATAAGCTCATCCGCCTGTTCCAGTGAATGAATAGAAGTACTCAAGATCGTTGAGGCAGAAGAACCTTTAATCTCGCTGCCAAATCTTTGATCTTTAGTCCATAATCTCTGCCTTTCTGCTTCTGAAAAATGAAACCTATGAATACCTTCTAATGCACCTGATTCATGAAACTGATGGAGCACAACCTTATCACGAAAATCAGGATTGATACCGTTCAGCAACGTGCGGTATGACACTAATAAAGTGCCGGGTTTTCTCAAATGAAAAAGCCCCATGCCAGCATCAAATAGCCCGTTCACAAGTGCTATTTCTCCAGCAATATACTCAGCACTTGAAATCACAATCAGTTCTTTCATCCTCTTACAGATAGATCTCACTGCCTTTTTCGGCAAATTCCTTAGACTTCTCCTTCATGCCTTCCGCCAAAGCGGCTGCTTCATCCACTCCCTGCTGGGCAGCGTATTCCCTTACATCCTGGGTGATCTTCATCGAACAGAAATTAGGCCCGCACATAGAGCAGAAATGCGCTATTTTAGCACCCTCTGCCGGGAGGGTCTCGTCATGGAATTCTTTGGCCGTATCGGGGTCAAGCGAAAGATTGAACTGGTCTTCCCATCTGAATTCAAACCTTGCTTTGCTCAGCGCATTGTCGCGGTACTGTGCGCCCGGATGGCCTTTTGCCAGATCAGCCGCATGCGCTGCAATCTTGTAAGTGATCACACCATCTTTCACATCCTTTTTATTGGGCAGTCCCAAATGCTCTTTGGGCGTAACGTAACACAACATTGCCGTACCGTACCAGCCTATCATGGCCGCGCCAATGGCAGATGTAATGTGGTCATATCCAGGTGCAATGTCGGTAGTAAGCGGCCCTAAAGTATAGAATGGTGCTTCTGCACAATGCTCCAGCTGCTTTTCCATATTCTCTTTGATCAGGTGCATTGGCACATGACCCGGTCCTTCAATGATCGTCTGCACATCATGCTTCCAGGCAATCTTTGTCAGCTCTCCAAGCGTTTCCAATTCGGCAAACTGTGCCGCATCATTCGCATCTGCGATACAGCCGGGACGCAAACCATCTCCCAAAGAAAAAGATACATCATAAGCCTTCATTATCTGACAGATCTCTTCAAAATGGGTATATAGAAAGTTTTCTTTATGATGGGAAAGGCACCATTTGGCCATAATTGAACCACCACGTGATACAATACCGGTCAGCCTTTTGGCAGTCAGTGGTACGTAGCGCAACAGCACACCTGCATGAATGGTAAAATAATCTACTCCTTGTTCCGCCTGTTCTATCAGTGTGTCCCTAAACAATTCCCAGGTCAGGTCTTCCGCCTTTCCGTTCACTTTTTCCAGAGCCTGGTAAATCGGTACGGTACCTATCGGAACAGGGGAGTTGCGGACTATCCATTCCCTTGTTTCATGTATGTTTTTGCCGGTAGATAAATCCATAATGGTATCAGCGCCCCATCTGCAGGCCCAGACTGCCTTTTCTACTTCTTCTTCAATAGAAGAGGTGACGGCCGAGTTGCCGATATTGGCATTGATCTTTACCAGGAAATTGCGCCCGATGATCATTGGCTCCAATTCCGGGTGGTTGATGTTGCAGGGGATAACCGCCCTTCCTGCTGCCACTTCTGAACGCACAAATTCGGGTGTGATGTAGCCCTTAGGCGTATTTGCACCAAAACTATGGCCGCCATGCTGATGGCCCATTACCTCGTATTGCCCAGCCAGCTGCTCCTTTAATAGATCAATTCTTTGATTTTCCCTGATGGCAATGTATTCCATCTCGGCGGTGATGATGCCCTTTTTGGCATAGTGCATTTGCGATACATTGGCACCATTTATAGCCCTGTAAGGCTTGTGGTGGTGAGAGAACCTTAGTACGTCCAGTTTGCTGTCTGCCAGGCGCTGTTGCCCGTAATCAGAGGAAATCTGGTCCAGCTGCTCCACATCCTGACGGTCTTTTATCCACTGTTCACGCAATCGGGGCAGGCCTTTTTTTACATCTATATTGGCTTCCGGATCAGTATACGGGCCACTGGTATCGTATACGGTAATCGGCGGATTGGGCTCCGTAAGTCCAAATCCGTTGTGGATCTTCGTTTCGCTCAAGCTGATTTCGCGCATCGCAACGGCGATGTCGTGCAGCTCACCTTTTACATAGATTTTGCGTGATGCCGGGAAGGGGGTACGGCTAATCACCTGATCGTTGGGGGTCTTTTCTTGTTTCATGAGTTAAATTTTAGGGTTATCCACCTTGGGTTGCCTTGATAAGTATGACCTGGTCGCCTGGCATGAGCAGGTGCATGTGCCAGTTTGATTTGGCGACGATGCTTTGATTGACGGCCACAGCAATGTTTCTGGGTTCAGCTTGAAGCACAGAAGACAGCATTTCGGCCACAGAACAGCCGGCAGTAAGGTGATAGTTTTGATGATTGACAGTTATTTCCATATTCAAAAAATTAGGAAAACTGTAGGGATACCCACACGGGGTCGAAAAGACAGCAAATAGATTTGCTTCTACTTTTCCCTTCGGCAGTACTAACTGCATCAGGTTCAAAGGGTATTTCTCAGCACAACGGCACCCCTAAAGTTTTTTGTAAAGCTATATTATTTTTTTTAAAGTAAGGAAGGTTTTTGCAGTAATTCCTTCAGAGCCGCTTTTTACAGCTTCTATATTGGGATGTTTAAATGCTCTGGCCAATTTAATCTTGCATTAGTGATGGTATACTAAACCTGGCACAAGCGGTAGAGATATAGCACACGTAAATAACCACTTGCTAACCACCTTCGGGTGGACAGCGGGTGGACGAGTGGTGGACTAGTGGTGGACGAGTAAGCATACCAAAAAGAAAACAAGTCCTTCGCTGAGTCATTGCAGAAGCCGGTGAAAATAGTTAGTTTTATCAATGATGACCAATATAATTAGCCCATGAGGACCTTTGTCGTTTTAATATTACTTTACTTATTTTCTGCCAAAACTGGTATAGCGCAGACCATATTTAAAATTGCTGAAGTATTGCAGAGCAATATGGTAATCCAGCAAAAGAGGCCTTTCAAGGTATGGGGTACAGCTACTCCAGGATCTGTAGTAACAATTGAAGCAGATTGGTCAAAATCATTGACAATCAAGGCTGATAATCGGGGAAATTTCATAGCCCTCATCTATGTGCCTGCAGCTCAAAAAGGTGATTTTACCTCACGCAAGATCAGCATCAAAAACAACGGTCAGGCTACAGTTTTAAGTAATTTATTGATTGGCGATGTATGGCTCTGCAGTGGTCAGTCCAACATGCAGTTTAAGGTATCTGAAGATAAAAACGCTGCTACGGAACTGCCCGCCGCCAACTATCCAAATATCAGGCTTTTTAGTGCCGACCTGAATTTCAGCGCTACACCCATACACACGATAAAGGGCAAATGGCAGGCCTGTACACCCGAAAGCGTAAAAAACTTTAGCTCCGCTGGTTACTTTTTTGGTAAAACCCTGTTCCATCGGCTCAATATTCCGATAGGCCTTATTTTTTCGGGCATAGGGGCTTCCAAAGTGGAGGCATTCATTCCACAAGATGTGCTGGCCGCTGATAAAGCATTGGATTCAGCTTACTTAACACCTTATCTGAACAGCCCTAAATCGAAGGAAAAGATAGACGGGGGCTTTAGTTTTGAAAAAGTAATGCGTCCTTATTTGTTGTACAACGCCATGATCCATCCCTTGATAAACCTTTCGCTGAGTGGATTTTGCTGGTACCAGGGAGAGGGCAACCGGAATGAGCGGGAAGTATATACACTGGCTACCCAGACGATGATTAGGGCTTGGAGAGAACGGTTTGGGCAGGGCGATCTGCCGTTTTACTACATACAGGTAGCTCCGTATTTCTATGAAAAAGAAGATCCGGAACTCAACGATTATGCATTTTTCAGAGAGGCGCAGGAGCGGATCAGTACCTTAAAGAATACCTCGATGGTGGTGAGTATGGATGTAGGTGAAGCCAAAGACCTGCATCCGAAGCAGAAAAGGGCACTCGGGATCAGACTGGCCAGAACAGCACTAAACCTTCATTATGGCATGGATACGGTTGCATATAAAGGCCCGCATTGCAAGTCTATGCAGGTAAAAGGCAATACTGCCGTAATCTATTTTGACAAGGAATCGGTAAAAAGCGGACTGAGCACCAAGGATGGCAAGGCACCTCAGTTCTTTACCATTGCAGGGGCAGATGGGGTATTTCATGATGCGGAAGCCAAAATAGCAGGACAAACAGTGGTAGTCAGCTCTGATAAGGTGCCGCAACCTGTAGCAGTCAGGTATGCTTTTACCAATTATCCGGTTACGAATTTGCAGAATACCAAGGGCCTGCCGGCAGTTCCTTTTCGTACGGATAACTGGCCTGAAAAACGCTAACTGGTTAGTAGCCCATATATCTCGCTGTCCAGAAACTGGCCATTAAAATAGTAGTCTTCTTTGAAATAGGCTTCTTTTTTAAAGCCATGCTTCAGTAATAGCTGGCGTGAGGCCTTATTGTCCGGGTTGATGTTGGCGCAAATAGAATGAAAGCCGATGGTGTTAAATCCAAATTGGAGTACTTCTTTAAGCGCTTCAGAAAGAATACCTTGCCGCCAGTAATCATGGTGCAGGATGTAACCCAGTTCAGCCCTGTGATTGGCCAGGTCGGTACGCCAGAAGCCCAGGTTGCCGATCATCTGTCCGGGATCTGATTTTAATTCGATTGCCCAGATCAGGCTGGCACCTTTGAAGAAGTTGTCATTAATGATCTGGATCATGCTTTCAGATTCCTGCACATTAAGGGGATGTATGCGGTCTATGTAGCGCATTACCTGTTCGTGGGTACGTAAATAAAACAGCGCAGGCGCATCTGACAGCACCTGCCCACGCAGGATCAAACGGTCGGTTTCTATTACAGGTATTTTGGTTAAAGTAAATTGGAGCATATTTGGTACTTGGTCTTAAAATTAAATTAGAATTGCACTTTTTGTCGGCAGGCGATCCGTGTTACTGCTTCGGCGATGCGCTCGATCCGCAGATCTGTAGAAGATGCATCTGCAATCCATTGCAGATATTTTTGTTTATCAGCGTCGCTTAGTGCCCTGTAGTTGCTTTCTGCATCCGGCTCATCTGCCAGACAAACCATAAATTCTTCCTGAATGTTGAATTCCTTTTCCAGGGTATATAGTCTTACCCTTATGGTTGCACCTGCTTCCTTACCGATCATTTTTCGGATTTCCGCTTTCACCGGAAAAAACAGTTCGCCATTGCCCAATGGCATCAGGCTCAGTTGCTCGATCTCATGTTCATCCAGGATGGCCTTTAATTTATGCATACCGAAAGACTCACCTTTCTTTGAAGAAAGACCAGGAATATGGGCATAGGTCCAGCCTCCCTTTCCCGGGAATTTCTTAAGCAATATTAGCTGGTCTATGATCGGTTGTTCCATGAATGTGATCAATTGGATCAAAGATCGAAAAAATGTGGTAAAATCAGTTTTTATTTGATAAGATCATCAGGAATCAGTTATTTTAGTCACATAACTTCTAAAGATGGCAGAATACCTATTTTCATACGGGACACTTCAAAAAGACAAAGTGCAACTGGAAACATTTGGCAGATTATTAAAGGGTGAGAAAGACGTCTTAACAGGCTATACGCTTTCATCGGTCGAAATCACAGATGCCGAGGTACTGGCGGCTAGCGAACAGCAATTCCATCTGATCGCCATCCCCACGGAAGCAGATACAGACACCATAGAGGGTGTTATTTTTGAGATTACGATGGAGGAGCTGCTTGCAGCTGATGAGTATGAAGCGGAAGATTATAAAAGAGTTAAGGAAAAGTTTAAATCCGGTAATGAGGCATGGGTATATGTTACGGCAGGATAGTTAATGAGGCGTGGTAACGATATAAATTGAAGCAAATGAATATTCAGGAGTTTAAAAATAGTATGACAGATAGTGAGATTCCGGCGGGTCTTACCGTTCACATGCAGTCACTATGGTATGACGGCAAGGGCGACTGGACTAAGGCGCATGACCTGATTGACAGTCTGGGCGACAAGCGCTCCGCGCATCTGCATGCTTATCTGCACCGTAAAGAAGGAGATTTGTGGAATGCCGATTACTGGTACACGAGGGCCGGACAAAAAAGGCCTGATATTTCATTGCAGCAAGAATGGGACCATCTGGTTGTTTTATTTATGCTGGAAAGGTAATCTATTCAGTTAGATTCTATTATAAACTACTTCGGTAGCTTTTGCTTCTTCTCCCTCCGGCGATATATTAAAGGCAGTAATGATGATGCTATTTTCATTAGCCACAGCTATTTCAGTTCTCCAGCCCCAGGGTTCTGGCATGCTGCTTCCTCCGTAGCTGCCTAGTACCGCATGTCCGGCAGCCGTAGCCGGTCCTTCAGAAAAAAGGATCCCCGTGCCCATATGAAAACTATCTACCCATGCAGTTTGAAACTGCTGATTGTCAAAGCTATATCCGATTATGGCCAGGCCCTCCACAGGCTCGCCCTGCATGCCACCTTTGTATTGATGAAGCACAAAACGTCCACCCAAAATTGAAGTTATTGTACCGCTGACCGGGGATTCGTCTGCCAGCACATCTTTCTCAAACCAGGTGCGGGCTACGCCTTCCCATTTCCCGATCAAGGTGTTTAGCTGACTATGATGGCCACTCTCCAGCGATATTTCAAATTTGCTTTTTGCTGCTTCCATAAGAGTTTTTGATTAATATCTTTGATCAATGTTTTTACTAAAATAGTATTTATATTTCAAGCTCAAACTAAAACTCAACTAAATGTCAGCAGCCCTGATCCAGCATTTCCGAAAACTTACTACCATCGAAGATGAAGAGGTGGATGCTATAGTGGCTTTTTTTAAGAAGGTGCAGGTCCGCAAAAAAGAAAACCTGCTGGACAATGGAAATGTCTGCCGGTCAAATTACTTTGTGATTAAGGGTTGTTTACGCATGTTTTTTATCAATGAAAAAGGAGTGGAGCAGACTACGCAGTTCGCTATTGAAAACTGGTGGATTGCTGATTATATGTCTTATCAGAGCCAGGGGTCATCAGATTTTTGCATTCAGGCAGTAGAGAAAAGCGATTTGATGGTCATTGATTTTAACGAGCAGGAGCGGTTGATGCTGGAGTTTCCGGCGATGGAACGTTATTTTAGAATGGTATATCAAAAGGCAAATGCCGCATCACAGATGCGGGTAAAATTTATGTATGATTATTCTAAAGAAGATCAGTACCGTCACTTTACCAATAGCTTTCCGGATTTTACTCAACGTATACCCCAATACCTCCTGGCTTCTTATCTTAATTTCACACCTGAATACCTCAGTGAAATAAGGAAAAAAGTATTTCTTAAACCAGTTTAAGTTTTTTGGTTATCTGATTGCCGATTTTTGTAAGACAAAACAAAATAATATCGTAATCACATGGGAACTAGAATTAACATCCTTGAAACCGAGCCGCAGGCATATAAAGCAATGGCAGGCTTAGAAGCTTACATCAACAGCACACCTCTTAATAAATCACACAAAGAGCTGATCAAAATACGCGCATCACAGATCAACGGTTGTGCCTACTGTATAAATATGCATACCCAAGACGCACTAAAACAAGGTGAGACGGTACAACGTATTTTTCTGTTGAACGCCTGGAAGGAAACCGATCTTTTCACTGAAGAAGAAAAGGCTATCCTGGCATTGACGGAAGAGGTTACACTTATTCATCAGCATGGTGTTTCTAACTCAGCGTACGAGGCAGCAGCACAATTGTTTGACAAGAATTATCTGGCGCAGCTTGTAATGATGATGGTTGCTATCAATGGCTGGAACAGGATACAGGTAACCTGTCAGGTACAACCAGCTAGCTAATTAGCGCTGGCTTATTATCGTAGTAACAGATTGGGCAGGGATGGTAATCCCTGTCTGTCTATTGTACTTCTGAACCGGAAATAAGCTGTATTGCTCTGATGTTACATGGATTTCAGCTGCGTTGTACCTGCTTTTATTGGTGAGCAGGTCAATGTTAACATCCTCTTTTGTTCTGTTTACGACTACAGTAACCAATTTACTTCCAGTCTGGTACGAAGAAATATGCAGCCTGTTGCCATCTGATCCGGTCATCGTGACTGGCAGCCTTCTGCTTCCCGGTTTAATAAACCTGCTGTAATTGCCCATTGCCCAGAGCAATTTACTGTCATATACTTTTCCATCTTCTTTATTGCGGTCTATGTAGATCAATCCGTCCTTATAGTCGCCGGGCGATATGGCCAGCCACCATTGCCAGGAGGTCGCATTGGAGATACTGAGATCGTGGTGGATCAGCTTGGCGATGAAAAGCGCAGTTTCCATGCCGAGATCCCTACCTGGACCCTTTAATGAATCGTCGCCCAACACACAATATTCTGACATCCAATACCTGAGGTCTTTGATTTTAGCCACCTCTTCGGCTACTTTTTTACGGATGTCCACAGCCTTCTTTTCAGGGCTTGTGGTAAAGTAACTGTGACCTGATATAGAACGGTCTACATTAGCGAGCCCGCCAAGGTATTCTTTAGAATCAGGGTGAAAAAAGGCGTTTACCTGATGACCTTTAGATTTTCCCTGTCCGTATAGGTAATCTAATTGGCCAGCATCACCGACTTGTATTTTAGTCAAAAGCTTGCTTGCTATAAGTTTCTCACTTAGATTTCTGGCCAGCCGGGCTAGCTCCTCATTCGTATAAGGGCAGCCTTCCTGTTTTGGGTCGGCCCATTTCCATTGGGGCTCATTGACCGGACTGAGGTACTTAAATTCTATTCCGGTCAGTTTCTTTACACCTTTTACAGTGTTTACGATGTCATCAGTAAAAAGGTCGAGCTTGCTAAAGTCCAGATTGCATTCGCCTGCCGATGAATAAGCCCTTTCGTTTAACGTAAAGCTTACATGCGGACTGTTTACAAACCCCAGAAAATCTTTTACCCCATATTTTTTTGCAGCTTGCAAAAACCACACCTGTCCGGGCATGGCGGTCCAGTTGTATTTTCCGTCGAGGCCCAGAAAACTCGCCTGTCTTTTCCATTCGTCCCTGATGGTACTCGCAGGGCCCTGTTCGGCACTTCCGGCACCTATGCTAAAACGCCAGAAGTTCAGCCCGATACCAAGCGGTTGCCCATCTTTTGTGCTTTCATTGCTAAACAGCAGCTCAGCCATTCTGTTACGTTTTTCATCCGGCCATTTCCCTGCAAACTGGCATCCCCATGCATCAGAAGCACCGAAGCTCTCTATGGTCTGAACCGGGTGGAACTCGTCTATCGTAACTTTTACAGTAGGTTTTTCTTGCGCAGTTGTATAAAATACCGTCAGCAGCAGTAGGGTGAGGGCTTTGAAGGATTTGAACATAGGAATTGGCTTGTTTGTATGTATTCAAAAATGGGATTTATTTATTAGATTAGGCTACGGATCACATTGATTTTACATTGATAAACCCAAACCAAATGAAAAAAATATTTATAGCAGCCATAGGCTTGCTTTTACTCGATCCTTTTAGCATTTCAGCACAGAGCGGAAAGAGCGGGAAGGTTTTTGATGAACTGACCCTGACTAGCAAAATTCTAAAAAGTGAACGTAAATATGCCGTTTATTTACCGCCAGACTATGAAAGTTCAGGTCGCAGTTATCCGGTACTGTATCTGCTGCACGGGGCAGGTGACGACCAGACGGGCTGGGTGCAATTTGGCGAGGTGCTAAACATTACAGACAAAGCCATCGCAGAGGGTACAGCAACACCGATGATCATTGTCATGCCCGATGCAAATACTGGTAGAAGAGGATATTTTAATGACATAAAAGGCGACTGGAATTATGAAGATTTCTTCTTTACGGAACTGATGCCATTTGTAGAAAAGAAATACCGGGCCAAGACAGATAAACGTTCCAGGGCGATTGCGGGACTGTCCATGGGCGGGGGCGGTACATTTATGTATGCGCTGCATCGTCCGGAAATGTTTTCGTCAGCGTGTCCGCTAAGTGCATCCGTAGGCCCTGTCACTTTAGAAGATGCTAAAAAATCAATACAGAGAAACAATGCGAATATTGCTGATTCTGCCGTTACGAATTACTATAACCGTCATAGTGCCATTGCATTGATCAATAATATGCCTGACAGCCAAAAGAAGGCCGTACGCTGGTATATCGACTGTGGTGATGATGACTTTTTGTACGAGGGCAATGCCCTGGTACATATCGCGTTGCGTAAGAAGGAAGTTCCGCATGAATTCCGGGTACGTGATGGAGGACATAGCTGGACCTACTGGAGGGGATCGCTGCCAAAGGTACTTGAGTTTGTATCTGATGCTTTTCATCAGTTTTAATTTACAAAATACTACCTTTGTAACTACTTAATTGTGCGTCTCAATTAAGTAGTTACCCTATGGCAACCAATGATCTCACAAAATAAACACAGGTTCTTTTTAAGCCTGTTCTTTTTCATTTCCGGCTTTAGTTTTGCTACCTGGGCATCCAGGATCCCGACCATTAAAACTGCTTTTGGATTTAATGAAGCAGAGTTAGGTACCGTTTTATTGGCAATGCCTATAGGTTCTCTCATCGGTCTGCCTATTTCCGGCTGGTTGGTTTCGAGGTACAATAGCCGTGTACCATTGGCGGTAGGGTATGGTTTAAATGCTTTTTCGCTAGCGCTTATTGGTTTTACGCATACTACTTTCAGCCTGGTTGTAGCTGTAGTCCTTTTTGCTTTTACTACCCGGATTTTTAATATATCTGTCAATACCCAAACGCTTACTTTGCAGAAACAGTTTGAGAAGAAGATCATCGGTTCTTTTCATGGATACTGGAGCATTGGCGGGATAGCAGGTATTTTATTATCTACCTTGTTGCTTTCACAGAATGTTTCTATCCAGCATCATTTTCTTGCTGTGGGCATAATTATGGTGCTGATCACCATTTATTCATTTCAGTTCCTGCTGAGGGGCGACAGGTCGAAAACCGGAAATAAGATTATTCTGAGCAAGCCTGACCCCTATATTTTTTACCTGGGTGTGGTAGTGTTTTTATGTGCGATATGTGAAGGGGGGATGTTTGACTGGAGTGGGATCTATTTTCAGGAAGTGTTGAAAGCAGACATTTTCACTTTTGGATATTTGATATTTATGACTTTTATGGCGGCCTCCAGGTTTTTGTCAGATTTCATAATTGCCAGGTTCGGTATGCCCAAAACCTATATCATGAGTGCAGTATGTGTTACTGCAGGGATTAGTTTGGCAATTATTTTTCCAACGTTTTGGATAGCTATGATCGGATTTTCAATGGTAGGCTTTGGCACAGCGTCAATCATACCGATGTCTTATGCACTGGCAGGGGCATCCAAGAAATATTCTCCTGGCATGGCGATCTCTATCATCGCTACATATTCTATTACAGGAATGATGCTTGGCCCGCCATTGATAGGATACCTTGCACATGCTTTTAATCTCAGGTTTTCCTTTGTGATATTTGCGTTATGCGGATTGGCATTTATACCGATCACCAGGATGTTTTTTGACCATCAGCGACGGATATTGGCAGAAGACAACAAGGATTAACCCCTGTTGTCTTCAATTTCACCTTCTATAGCACCATTTGCTTTAGCAATTTCTGCATCCCTGAATTCTTTAAACTCTTGCGATGCCTGGTCTACTTTGGACTTCACATTGTCCACTACGCGGTCCTTTAAGTTAGTAATGCTGTCCCGGCCCATTGCCACTTTGTCTTTGATGGAATACAAGCCGTCTTTGGCATTGTCGGCAAGATCAAGTGCCTTGTCAGTAATCTTTTCCCTGGTTTTTTTACCGCTGTCCGGCGCAAATAATACACCCAACACAGCACCCACTGCAAGTCCGGCTAATAATGCGATAACAGCTCCTGATTTATCATTTGAATGATTTGACAGGTCAGATATACGGTTGGATATTAATTTTCTGTAGTTCATGATTAAAGTATTTTATAAGTACTAACACAATCTGCAACAGAGTGTTTTAATTTTTAAATTTTATCTAAGTTTGTCGTTATGACAAAGAAGCGTTGGATGCTCATGATTTTGCAGATTGTATTTCTCTTAGGCAATACTAAGGCGCAGTCTATTGATCCCGATGATACTGCTAAAGTATTTGCTGCTCTTGTAAAAGCCAGGGCAGCTGTTTTGGCCGGCAAGCTCACAAAGCCGGAGGCCATTAGGGAAATGCTCAGGTTGGGGATGGCCGGTGATGCTAAAGCGGCAATTGATAAACTGGAAGCAAAAACAACTGAAGAGCAACTTGTCTCTGCAGAATATTTGATATTTAACAATAGTTTTAAGGCTGCTGGGGAATTGGTAAATGGGCTGCTAAAGCAATGGCCCAAAAATGAAAATGCACTTTTGTTGAAAGGATTTTTGGAGATTCAGGCCTGGCGCTTACCCGAAGCGGCGGACATAGCTACACAGCTGCTGGTCTACAATCCCGAAAGTGAAAAAGCAGCGCTCCTGCTGGGTAAGGTAAGGCTGCTTCAAAAAAACTATCCGGAGGCGATGGCTATCGTTAAAAAAGTACAGCAAAAGAATAAAAATAGCGCAGGGGCGTACCTTCTTGAAGCAGATGTCTATTTCTGGGACCAGCATCCTGAACTGGCCGAAAAGCCATTGATCAGGTCGTTGAGTCTCGATCCTTTCAATGCAGACGCGCGCTTTAGCTACGGGTATGCGATCTGGAGGAGGGTCGACGCATCCCAGCTGAATGCCATGGCAGCGCAATGGGAACTGGCACTGGCCATCAACCCGCTCCACTATCAGACCCACTGGCATTGGGGAAACGGGCATACCAACCTTACCTATGCTGACTACGTAGAAAAAGACGATGAGGCCATCAGAAAAGTGCTGGAAAGGGCTGATGAACTGGTAAAAAAAGGCGATATACAGGGAGCAATTGCTTTCACGAGAACGGTAGGACTGCAGTACCCAGGTTCGGTATTGCCACAGATGCACAGGGCATCTATTTATTATAGTGCCTTTGATATAGATCGCGGGCTGCGCCTGGATTCTGCCGAGGCGATCTTCAAAATCATATTGTCCAAAAAGAAGCATTATGGCCCTGCCCACAATGGGCTTTCTGCTGTGATCAAAAGCAAACGCATTCCTTACCTGCAGGTTTTCGATTCTATAACCAATGTATTGAAGCATACCACCATCACCGATCCTGAAAACTTTAACAAGGTATTTCCTGATGTGGCCTATTACCAGGGAGCAACTGCAAAGGCAATGGTGTGGAACCAATTGTACACCTCCGTAGTCTATTTTCCGTTTCTATCCAAACAGCATAATTATTTCAGGATTCCGCCTTTACACCATGATCTCGCCATTACTATGAACTCGCCTTCATTTCGGTATATGACCACATTTGACAACAGGCAGTGGATGGATATCCGTGGCGTAGGCAGCGGTGCTGCAGCGATAGAATATGCGGAGCGGGGCGCTTTCCTGGAGCGCAATGTGGTGTTGCATGAGTATGCCCATCTGTTTCATGGTACCGTGCTTACCGATGCAGAGAGCAGGAAAATCCGGGCTTTGTACTATAATGCCATGAAAGAAAAGCGTACGCTTGATTACTATTCCCAAAATAATGAAAGCGAATACTTTGCGCAGACTTATCCCGCCTATTTTGAAGCGGTAAAGGTGCACCCGCTTGATTTTAAATCAATGAATACTACAGCTGATCTTAAAGCCAAAGATCCGGCAATGTACCAGTTTCTGGACCAGATGGTCAAAAAGGAAAAAGCTTACCTGGCCGGCGATAAAAAAGCAATGGCCAGCAATTGGGCAGAGGTGTATGTAAACCTGAGCAACAGGAACGGCAATTCCCCTATTGCAACCAGGTATCTGGATACAGCACTGACTTATGACGGCAGATATTTGCCCGCCTATCTGGCTATGGCCCGGCTAAAGCAGTTTAACAAGGATTTTAAGGCAGCAGAAGCATGGTTGGTAAAGGCAAAAGAATTAGACCCGAAATATGCACCTACATATGCTGCTTATGCTGCGCTAACAGCTTCCCGGTTGGCGGCAGGAGATCTGGATGAAAAAAAGGCGCTCGCCATACAGACCGCTTATCTGCAACAGTCCATTGAACTGGAAGATGATTATCAGGAGCTTGCCCGGTTAAATCTATTATTAAGAGAACTATATCGGAAAAATGCGCTGTTTGCTGAGGCAATAAAGGTGGCAGATCAATATGTCAGGACCGGAGCCACTGTTTCCACCTATCTGAGGGACAGAAGAGATGAGGCAATCGCCTTTTCAGCGGTGCTAAAGACAGGCATGGGGAATAAAGCAGCAGTTGCGGTGTTAAAAAACCTGGTGGACCAGAAACCGCAGAATTTCGAGTTCAGGAATATGTATGCCGATGCGCTGGCTGCAAATGAGGATTATACAGGGGCAATCGCCACCCTTCAGCAGGCACAACGCATACTAAACGCCTCGGGTAATGCCAGATCAGATTACAACCTGAGGATTGCTGAGTATTATCATGCGATCAATGAAAAGGATAGTCTGTTGGCCTATCTAAGTCCATTCCTGAGGGATAAATCTTCTGTTCGCGGTGCAGACCAGTTCAGGTATATTAATCTGCTCATCAAAACAGGGCACAAAGATAAAGCTGCTGAGCTGTTCAGTACCCTGAGTGCAAAAGGAGATAATCCATATAAAGCGGCCTATTTTTATACACAGGGGAAATTAAGTGCAGCCGAAGGAAGGTCAGCCGAAAGTGCAGCCTTTTATGAGAAGGCCATTCAGGCCAATCCATACTATACCCAGGCCTACAAGGACCTGATAGCCTTTGCGAAGGATGCAAAACTTAGCAATAAGGTTAAAGAAATGCAAGGCATGATGAAAAGTATGGATTTAAAATAACCGATATTTTTTACGAAAAAAAGACTATTAAAAGACAATTTTAGTATTACTTTTGCATAGTGTAATTATTACACTAACTAAGGTGTATTTACCCTTCAAAAGTATGTTATGAAAAAGAGCTTGCTTACATTGACCCTCGGCGGACTGGGTATCGGAATCACAGAATTTGTGATGATGGGGCTACTGCCTGACATTGCCAAAGACCTTCATATCTCCATTCCACAGGCCGGCCACCTGATATCAGCCTATGCGCTTGGTGTAGTGATCGGGGCACCCTTGCTGATTGTGATAGCCGGAAGCTATCCGCCAAAAAAGATACTGATTGTTCTGATGATGATGTTTACGGGATTCAATGCACTATCTGCATTCGCACCTGACTATAGCACTATGTTCATCGCACGCTTGCTTGCAGGCTTGCCCCATGGTGCCTTTTTTGGGGTAGGTTCAGTGGTGGCCAGCAGATTGGCCGATAAAGGAAAAGAAGCACAGTCCGTATCGCTGATGTTTGCCGGTCTTACCGTAGCCAATATCCTTGGGGTGCCGCTGGGTACCTATATAGGGCATAACTTTTCATGGAGATATACTTTTGTCATCATTGTCATAGTCGGGTTGATTACCTTATTGAGCCTTAAATATTGGATGCCAGCTATGCCGGCTACCAAAAATAGAGACCTGGGCAAAGAACTGAACTTCTTTAAACTACCAGAATCATGGCTGATTATTCTGATGATTGCCATCGGAACAGGCGGCTTATTCTCCTGGTACAGTTATATTGCTCCATTGCTTACGGAAGTATCAGGTTTCCAGGCTAGCAGCATCACCTATATATTGGTGATAGCAGGAGCGGGGATGATGGTAGGTAACTTCATTGGGGGCAGGCTTGCAGATAAGTTTTCACCTGCCAAGGCAACCATCACTTTGCTGATCGCGATGTCGATATCTTTGGTTATCGTACATTATGTATCGTCCAATCAGATCATGGCCCTTGTAATGACCTTCGTAACGGGTGCCATTGCATTTGCGGCAGCTTCGCCTATCCAGATGCTAATGATCAATACAGCAAAAGGTTCAGAAATGCTGGCGGCATCAGTCAGCCAGGCCAGCTTCAATATCGGAAATGCTTTGGGTGCTTTTCTCGGTGGCCTGCCCTTACTAGCAGGTTATGACTATACCTCTCCAGTGGCTGTTGGTGCTGTAATGGCATTAACAGGTGCAGCATTTGCCTGGATGCTAATTGCCAGGGGCAGCAGGTCGGCCAAGTTTTCTTATGCTAAAACCGCTAGTGCTTAGTTTTTGATCAGCGCAAGGAATTTAGGCAGGTCCTTGTCATTGCTAGACCAAAAAATAAGCTTTTTATCCTGTCCGTAGAGATACAGGGCGGGATATTGCTTAGGATGAAAAAGCGGAAGAAATACGTGGTCCTTATCCTGCAGCACCGTCACATTTTTCATAGCCAATAATGGCTTGCCATATTTGTTCATGAAATAATTTATAGACGTTTGCTCATCATGGGTGACCAGATATAAATCTATATGCCCCAGTTCTTTACTCCTTTTAGACAGTTCGGCAGCTACTTTCTGACAATGGCCACAGGTAGCATCAAAAAACATGATGAGTGATTTTTTGCCTTTACTAATCTGTTCAGTCGTAAAAGTCTTGCCATCAGTTTTGTAAAAAACAGCCTTTGGGAGGTCTGACCCTTTCATTAGTTCCTGTGAACGGACCGCAAGAAAGCAAGAAGAAAACAGCAGGATCAACAGAAAATGTTTCATATCGTTACAATTATTGCAACGAATATCAGCTTCTTTACAAAGATTTATGTCATTTTAAAATCTAAATTTCGCAAATTTGAATCCTGACCACACAATGTAAACCTTTAGCAATACTTATGAAACCGTATGTCTATACTTTTTTAATTCTCATTATTTTTACACTTTATCAATGCCAAACTTATAAGCCACTTTCAAAATCAGCTGAATTTAAACCGGCACCTGTCAGCCTGGATTCATCGCCGGTGATAGCGGCATCCGAATCCATTTCAAAGATGAAAGTAGAAGAAGGCTTTGAAGTGCAACTGATTGCTTCAGAACCCCTGGTAAGTACTCCTGTGGCCATGTCCTTTGATCAGAAAGGACGGATGTGGGTAGTAGAAATGAGCGGCTATATGCCGGATAGTTTAGGAACAGGAGAAGATCTCCCGAGTGGGAAGATCGTGATCCTTGCCGATAAAAATAAGGATGGGGTCTTTGATGAAAGAACAGTATTTCTTGATCAATTGGTATTGCCAAGGGCAATCTGCTTGATAGACAGTGGAATTTTGGTGGCTGAACCACCAAGACTATGGTATTACGACATTAAAGACGGAAAGCCGGTAAACAAAGTACTGGTCGATGCGAAGTATGCCGTTGACGGCAACGTAGAGCACCAGCCAAATGGTTTACTAAGGGCAATGGACAACTGGATCTACAATGCTAAATCCAGCAAGCGTTATAGAAAAATTAACCGAGAATGGATCATTCAGGATACCCATTTCCGTGGACAGTGGGGCATTACCCAGGACGATCACGGCCGTCTTTATTACAATGGCAACTCTACGAATTTAGTTGGCGATTATTTTTCTCCGGGATTTGGCTCGAGCAATAAAAATCAGCATGATGTAAACGGCTATACAGAACGGACGGTAGCTGATAACCGGGTGTACCCGATCAGGCCTACTCCAGGTGTAAACAGGGGATATAGCAAAGGTACGCTGGACGATAGTCTGCGGCTTACCAATTTTACTGCTGCCTGCGGACCTGTTATTTACAGAGGTGATCTTTTTGGAGACGCTTACCAGTTTAATGCTTTCGTAGCCGAACCTTCAGCCAACCTTATCAAGCGCAATGTGCTTACACAAAGTGGCTTTGTAGTAAAAGGAACCCAGGCATACAAAGGCAAAGAATTTTTGGCCAGTCTCGACGAGCGTTTCCGGCCTGTTAACTTATACAATGGTCCAGATGGTGCATTATATGTATTGGATATGTACCGGGGCATTATCCAGCATAAAACCTATGTAACGCCCTACTTGTCTGAACAATTCAAGCGCAGAGATTTGTCTGCGCCGCTCAACTGTGGCCGTATTTATAAGATAGTCCCTAAAAACAAGAAAGCGACACCTGTTGTCCTTCCGGATGATTCAAGACAATTGGTTTCTTTGTTGGGTCATGCCAGTGGGTATGTGCGCGACATGGCACAGCAGCTATTGATAGATAAAAAAGATAAAACAGTTATCCCTTACCTGGAGCAGGCTTTAAAAAACTCTGCAAATCCGATGCAGGTAATCCATTCCATGTGGGTATTGGAAGGATTAAATGGGTTGCAAACCAATGAAGTGCTTGCTTTGTTAAAAAGTACTCAGTGGCCCGTAAGGATGCAGGCATTAACAGTGCTTCCATCAGTGATCAACAGTTCTTCCTATGGTTATTATGCAACTGCGCTGCAGGAGCTACTCAGGCAGAATGATGAGCTTTCGGCACCATATCTTGGCTACCTTGCTTATTACCTGAAGCCATTTGATGAAGTAGCGGCAAATGATATTTTGATCTCCCTGACAAAAAAATATCCGGACAATAAGTTTGTAGCGGATGCGGTGATCAGCAATCAGGCTTACCGTGAGCAAGCATTTGAAAATACAATTGCGAAGCTTGTTCCCGATTCTAATCTGGCAATACGCAAGCAACTGAGCAATGTGATCTCCAGGTTTAAGAGTGCCCAGAAGAACCGCGACCCGCAATTGCTGGCCAAACAGTATCCTAAAGGTGCAATGCTGTTCAAATCCAGCTGCCAGACTTGCCATGCAGTCGACGGAAATGGGATACAGTCACTGGCACCACCGCTCAATAAATCCGCATGGGTAACCGGTAATAAGAATAAACTTATTTCTATTGTGTTATATGGACTTACCGGGCCTATAAATGTAAATGGCCATGTGTATCAGGCTCCGGAGATCTCAGGAGATATGCCGGGCATAGGGCATAGTGAAGAAATCACTGACGAAGACATTGCCGAGGTGTTAAGTTTTATCAGAAGCTCATGGCAAAACGATGCTGCTAAAATAGCGGTAAAAGATATAGCCAACATTCGCGAGAAATATAAGGGGCGTAAAAGTGCATTTACGCAGGAAGAGTTAACCACAGTCCAATAAACAATGTTTTATGTCCCGACAGTTACCGCATGCGTACGGTTCCTGCCGGGAACATTTTTATAGGGAGATATAGGGTATTAATTAATTGCTGATCACTAGTCCGCCAAAAGGCTGCTCTATTTCCAGAGGGGTAAGCAAACCTTTAGAAATTACGGTATAAAACTTTCCTTTTTTAATGTCTACATTAGGCAGGTCCTTATTAATGGTAGCTCCTGTTACTTTGTCCCTGATCTGCAGGGTATATACTTTAGGATTAATCTCTACAAATGCACTGGCCGATTTGTAAGTTTTATCAGATACTACGGCAGCACTGTCTTTAGCTACCAGGCTCAGGGCAGGTGCGTCAGGAGACAGGTTTATAAAGCGTATGTATGCCTTTTCTACAGAAAGTGTCCTGATGTCATCGTTGATTACCAGGTATTCGAGTCCGGCACCTTTACCGATGGCAAACATCGAATAGATTTTGTCTTTTTCAAAAGCAAAATCTTTGGTAAGCAGGCTTTCCGTATTACTTTCGGTAGTAAGTTTAGCAGTGTAAGTACCTGATTTTACCTGGAAGTAATTGATGGTACCTCCAAAAGGCAAGGCCCCATTGTTGACCCGGTTTTGATTCAGGTACAAGTTGAAAGTACCTAAGGTAGGAGAGGTGTTGGTAATACTAAGGAATGAAATATCAACTTCTTCAATCGGCTCTTTTTTGCAGGAAATAAATAGTGTTGTGCTCAGGAGCATTATCAAAGTAACAATGCCTGTGGTCAACTTGTTGAATGAAGGCTTTTGAGTAGAGAGTTTCATCATGAATTGGGCTTAATTTATATATTTAATTGTTAAACGCTCAAACTTAACAAATCGCTACAGGTATTAGAAAATAAACTCGTCTGCTTTGTGTAAAACTTGTTAAAAACAGGTGGATAACTTGTTAAGAACTTGTTTATAAGTATTTTATATTTTATTTGCATTTTAAGGGTATTTCTGGCTATATTAGATCTATCAATTACGGAGTACTTTGACAGTCTGAAGAAAATCCAAAAAGAACACTTAGCCTACGGGCAGCAAGGTTCTGGAAATTTCGAAGATCAGCGGGAGAGGCCGGAGTTCAAAGGAGACAGAGAACGCGGTACTTAAGGTTACCCTAGCTTTAGAGCGAAGGTATAACAGCTGCATCAGGACAGACATTACCTCATATGGTTTATTCTAAGGAAGACGCCATTAAGCAGGAATTTAGACGGGTTTCAAAGTTTTTAGGAACTAAGACAACTACGAAATGTCAGGAACAGACGAATTGATAACTTTTCTCACTGCTAAGGCGGTAAAAAAGTGAAAACGGAGCGCAATAATCGAAAGAAGACAGCCTCCGTTTTCTTTTTTTACCAGTTTATCCAGCTCACATCCCTTTTCTTATTAAATCCTACTTTTTCTGTAGAGTATATTTTCGTGTATTTATTTTTTAATGTGTGTTATTTATGTTACAATTCATGATAGTATTTATTTTGAAATGATAATTTTTAGATTCATATTTATCAAACACACAAAACAAATATAAAATGAAACGACAATTATTAACTGCTATGGCAGTAGTGCTATCCGTATGTGGATACGCCCAGACAAAAGGTACCAATGCTTTAGGATTTGGTGTAAATTTTAGCACTACGAAAAGTGAGCAAAACACCACTGGCTCAGGTCACGAATCAAAAAACAAAATCGCAACCTTCCAGCTTGGATACGGACACTTTATTGCAGACAATAGCAAATTAGGTTTTAATGTGCTCTACGGTAAAACAGAAGTCCAGAATAGTGGCTATGAAAATAACGCAGAGGGTGAACGTGTAAGCGTAGCCCTTGACTACCAGCATTATTATCCGCTAATAAAGAAATTATACGCTTTTGCTGGCGGAAATGTTGGTTATGGCACTTACGACTATACTTCGACATCAAATGATAATCAACATGACTATAGAACTAATGATTATTTTTTGGGTGCGCAGGGTGGCTTGACCTGGTTTTTTTCTAAAACATTTGCACTGGAGACCTCACTGATAAATGCAAATTTTGGATATTCTGAGGTGAAATCGACAAATCAGGGCCCCAATAATAACACAGTCCAGTCCAGCACTAATTTCAACATCAACACCCAAGGTCAATTTACTAACCTCAACTTCAGAATTTACCTAATGTTCTAGTCAAGTTATAAACGTTTTTTTTATTTCAGGATCTCCGCTTCAACATTAGTAAATGCCATGGCCGGGATCCTGAAATAAATTCAGGATTACGTGATGTATAAACTAAAAATCCTTATTTTTAGCTATCATGAGTAAAGCCGTTAAAACCTCTTCTTTGCAGCAAAAGATCTTCGTTCTGGATACCTCCGTTATTTTATATGACCACAATGCGCTAAATAATTTCCAGGAACATGATGTCGCCATTCCCATCGTAGTACTGGAAGAGCTGGATAACATGAAGAACGGGAATGAAACACGCAATGCAGAAGCACGCAACTTTATCCGTTTAATAGACAATGCATCCGGCAGCAAGCTCATGAACCAATGGATTTCACTGAACGGCAACAAGAGCGGTCGCTTTAAAGTAGTAATGGACAAGAAGCCGGACCATGCTGATGCTGAGGCCATCTTTGGCGGAGCTAAGTTTGACCACCGAATCCTAAATACCGCACTGAGTTTAAAGCAGGAATTTCCTGCTAAAAAGGTAGTGTTGGTATCCAAAGATATCTGCCTCCGGCTAAAAGCCAAGTCACTGGAACTACACGCAGAAGATTATGAAACAGGAAAAATCAAGAATGTAGATGAACTGTACACTGGAAAAACTACGCTTACTAAAGTACCGGAATCATTATTTCTGGAGCTTAAAAAAGAAGGATCAGTTGGTGCAGAACTATTAGAAATACCCGACAAAGAAGCAAATCACTTCTGTATTCTCAAAAGCAACAGGAAAACGCTCAATACCTGGTATGATGCCTCCTCCAGGCAGCTTCATGTGGTTGGCACAAAGAAAATATTCAATATTTCCCCAAAAAACCATGAGCAGGCTTTTGCCATTCATGCCTTGCTAAATCCGGAGATCAAACTGGTTACCATTCAGGGAAAGGCCGGTACCGGAAAGACACTTTTGGCCATTGCAGGCGCATTGGAACAGCGCAAAGATTATAGACAGATCTACGTGACCCGTCCAATTATACCGCTTAGCAACAAAGATATCGGGTTTTTGCCAGGTGATGCCAAGTCCAAGATAGACCCTTATATGGCACCCATTTGGGACAATTTAAGATTTATCAAGGAACAGTACAGCCATGATCTCAAAATGCAGGGTAAAATAGATGAGTTCGTGAGTACAGGAAAAATCGTGATCACCCCGCTTGCTTATATAAGGGGCAGGACGCTGTCGAAGATATTTTTTATAGTAGATGAGGCGCAAAACCTGACCCCTCATGAAATCAAGACCATCATTTCGCGGGCAGGAGAAGATACCAAAATTGTGTTTACAGGGGATATTTACCAGATCGACACTCCGTATCTGGATGCCGAGAGTAATGGTTTGTCTTACCTGATAGAAAATGCCAAAAACCATTCGCTCTATGCGCACATTACCTTAGATAAAGGGGAAAGAAGCGAACTGGCCAACTTGGCAAATGACCTTTTGTAGGTATTATTTAGCCTTTTTACAGACCAATATTTTGATTTTCTCTCTAACCATTTGATAATACAGTCAATGTTTTGTTTCTTATTGAAATACAATATTAATTAAAATGTATTATTTTATTTCTTTATTTGTAAATAAGCCTGTATTTTAGCCTGGACTATTAATGTCGTCATGGAAGAAAATAAAGACCCTAAAAAGCAAAAGGAATATACTATCGATGATCCTGTGTTACCCAGTCGCTTGTTTTAGTGATGGGAACGTTAACCTCTTTACCGCTACTGTTTTTAAAGGAAAGAACGAACACCAGGGTATTGGCATCTGTAGTTACGTTCATTTCAAACTCGGTTTGGGATTTAAATTCGTAGGCTACAAGAAATGGCTTGCTGCTGGCAGATGTCAGTTCATAAGTCTCATGCAGTTTTGGCAAGTCTTTTTCCCCCTTTATTCTTATTGTAGTAAGTTGCGAGTTGTTAACCACCGGACTGGTTTTAGCGCTGACCTCAAACAGTTCTTCAGGAACTTCCTTTTTCTTGCATGTAGTAAATGATAGGGTAAGGATGGTAAGTAACAGGAGGACGTTGCGCATATTGTTCTTGTTTGTGACACAAAAGTATTGAAAAAATTAAATTTAAACCGATAACTTTACGGGATAATGAAAGCTTATCTTTTTTTAAGTGCCCTTGCATGGTTGTTAATGGCAAATGTAGTGGCAAACGCCCAAAGTGCGGTCGACTACGCTACACTCCGAATACGTGACCCTTTTATCCTGGCAGACAAGAAGACCAAAACCTATTATGTGGCGGTTAATAATAACCCTTCGTTCAGACTATACAGCAGCAAGGACTTGAAAAACTGGAAAGATGAAGGCAACTGCTTCAGGGCAGATGCAGATTTTTGGGGTAAAAAGGATTTTTGGGCACCAGATCTGATTGAATACAAAGGCAAGTACTATATCTGGGCTACATTTAGCGGCACCGATGGCAAGAGAGGGACTTCAATATTAGTGGCGGATAAACCTACAGGCCCCTATAAGCCGCTGGTAAATCAATCAACTACTCCGGCAGACTGGATGGCATTGGATGGTACTTTATATATCGACAAGAAGAATAAGCCATGGATGCTGTATTGCCATGAATGGCTGCAGGTAGGAGACGGAA
Source organism: Pedobacter psychroterrae (assembly GCF_004331695.1). Lineage (GTDB taxonomy): Bacteria > Bacteroidota > Bacteroidia > Sphingobacteriales > Sphingobacteriaceae > Pedobacter > Pedobacter psychroterrae. The sequence goes on from NZ_SJSL01000009.1 coordinate 72,892, forward strand.
AAATAGTAGCGCAACAGTTATCAGATGATCTTAAAAAGACCGTTGGCGAGCCCAAAGTACTTTTTACGGCCAGTGAAGGACCATGGGTAGGACCGATAAATAAAGAGAACGGTTATATAACCGACGCACCCTTTATATATAAGGCTAAAAATGGTGAAATGCTAATGCTATGGTCGAGCTTTTCAAAAAACGGAAAATATGCAATCGGTGTGGCCAGATCAGCCAGTGGAAACCATTTGGGACCATGGACACAGGACGAATTGCCACTTAATGACGATGATGGTGGACATGCGATGATCTTTAAAGATTTCGACGGGAATTTGAAAATATCCTACCATGCACCAAACAGCAAGGCCGAACGAGCGGTTATTTATTCATTAAAAGACGAGAGAGGTAGGCTCAGTATTATCAAATAAATTAGCAGGGAATTTGATATATTTAATCAGGACTTTTACGTTCTATTTGTATATTAAAATCGAATTCATAAAAAAGCATGGAGAAATTTGAAGTAAAAGCATATGGAGCTGAATCGCCTGTAGCTGAATTAAAACTGATAAACATTAACCGCAGGGAAGCAACTGCCAAAGACATAGAAATAGCTATTTTATTTTGTGGAGTATGCCATTCAGATCTGCATACTGCCAGAAACGACTGGGGCGGAACGGTTTATCCTTCTGCACCGGGCCACGAGATTGTGGGCAGGGTTACCAAAGTTGGAAGCGATGTAACGAAATTTAAAGTTGGTGACCTTGCAGCTGTAGGCTGCATGGTAGATTCTTGTCAGACTTGCCCAAGTTGCGCGCAGGATCTGGAGCAATATTGCCAAAATGGCTTTGTTGGTACGTATAATGGAAAAGACAAGCACCTGGGCGGCCGCACATTTGGCGGGTACTCAGAAAAAATAGTAGTAGACGAGCATTTTGTATTGAGGGTACCAGAAAACCTGGACCCGGCAGCTACAGCACCGCTACTATGTGCCGGTATTACCACCTGGTCGCCATTGAGACACTGGAATGTAGGCGAGCACAGCACTGTAGCGGTAGTGGGTTTAGGCGGACTGGGCCATATGGCCATCAAACTGGCCAAGGCGCTGGGTGCAAAAGTAACCCTATTTTCCAGATCACCAGGTAAAGAGCAGGATGCGCTCGAGCTGGGGGCAGATGAAGTAGTGATTTCTACAGATGACGCACAAATGGCCGGCGTGACTGGTAAATTTGACCTGATCATTGACACGGTTCCCTATGTACACGATGTGAACCATTACATCCCTTCGCTGAGTACCAACGGAACATTGGTGCTGGTAGGCTACCTTGGGCCGCTTGATCCTATGCTAAACTCTGTACCTTTGATCATGGGCAGAAAATCTGTAGCCGGCTCGCTTATTGGCGGTATAGCTGAAACACAGGAAATGCTCGATTTTTGTGGCAAGCACAATATTGTTTCGGAGATTGAAGTGGTAAACATACAAGATATCAATGAAGCTTACGAGCGGATGCTGAAAAGTGATGTGCGCTACCGCTTCGTAATCGATATGGCTTCTTTGAAGTAAAAACCAGGGGAGCACCTCAATTGCGTAGTCATTGTTATATTTTCGGGATATATTGTTAGTTGTCTATGTATTTCTGTATAGTTTTGTTAAAATTCTATTTGCTATTGATGGGAACTAGATTGCTGGTGAAAGATATTGCGTTTGAGCTGGGTTTTAATGACCAGAGGTGCAAAAAGCTACCTAGGTGAGTAAGTCTGTACCCTGCCAGGTGCCAATTTTTTCTCAACTTTGTTTCTGATTTCGTAACTTATACCGGATCATAAAAACAGAAAGATTGATATGCAAAGTTCACCAAAAGCAGAAGAACTCCTGGGACAAATCAATAGTAAGACTAAACTTGGCGACCTGCGCAAAATGGCAAAGGAAATCAAGATGGATCATGCCCTGGCTATTGAGCTTTGGACCAGTGGCAATTTCCTTCCCAGGCAACTGGCTATCTTAATTATGAATAATAAAATGCTTACGCAAGAGGTGATCGATAAACTGGATAAGGATATTCAGGTTCACCCGCTTAACGAACGAAATCAATTAATAGACTGGCTCATGGCTAATCAACTTGCCAAAGACAAGAAAACGATTGCATTGATTGCGTCCTGGGAGAACAGCCCTTCACCTCTTCAAAGGCGGGTCTTTTGGTATTATCAGGCACGGTTGAGATGGGTTGGGCAGGTTCCTCCCGAAAACACTGCATACCTGCTTTCTGCAGTTGAAGCTAACATTGCCAGGGAGGCATCGGAAGTGCAGTGGGCCATGAATTTTACCGCGGGCTGGATAGGCGTTTTTGATAAAAAATTCCGGGAACGTTGCGTGTCGATAGGCGAGAAAACAGGTCTTTACAAAGATGAAATGGTGTCAAAAGGATGTACGCCAGATTATTTGCCGGAGTTCATAGCGATTGAAAGTAATAAACGAGGCTTGTAATGACATTCGTGAATAGCAAACGACTTAGCTAATTTACCAGTTCAATTTTTAAAAGATTAGATCAACAGATGCTGGAAATTTTGTAATTTTTGTCATATAAAGCAAATCCTATGACCAAACTCAATAAGCAAATCTTAGAACAAGCGAACGCCGCAGTCACTGCTGGTGACTATGAGGGCTTTCTTTCCTACTGTACCGAGGATACTGAATGGAATTTCATTGGGCAGCAGGTGCTTAAAGGAAAAGAAGCCGTCCGCAGGTATATGCAGGAGACTTACATTGAACCGCCAAAATTCGAGGTCAGTAAGCTGATTTCAGAAGATAACTTTGTCGTCGCCGTTGGAATGATCAGCCTAAAAGATGCGCATGGAGTATCAACCGAATATGATTATTGTGATGTCTGGCGGCTTAGGGATGGGAAGCTGCACGAATTAAAGGCGTATATAGTCGCAACAGTATAATAGTTCAGTATCCTATGGATACGAACAAATCTATTAATGTCGTTTCAATCGATATAATGGCCTTGACTCATATCACGAAAAACAGCCCGGAGGTATTAATCCCCGGACTGCTAACCTTAAAACTATGTTTGTTGACTACTTCTTTTTTGGTTTGCTATCTGATTTGACAGATACGCCTGATTCATTAATAGACCTTGCTGCCGTGTTTTGCCCACTGAGGCCTTGTGATTCATAAAGCGGATTTAGTGTAATGGCATTTGGATCGCCTGTCTTATTGCTCTTCAAAACTTCCACTCTTCTTCTTTGTGCCGCATTTTTAGTGCTGTCTGCTGGGCTAGAAGTAGGGGTGGAAACCCTACCTGTAGCGGCATAGGAAGCAGCTGCTGCACCACCACCTGCTCCGGCAAGTGCACCTACTGACGATATGGCTAGTGTTGGTGCCACGGGTTGGTTTTGAACTTTTACAGGTTCTTGTTTTTGATTTTGAACTGGTGATTGGGCGATAGCTACTGCACTTGTCATTGAAAGGATTAAAGCTGTCAGTATTGATTTCATGATCTTGGTTTTTAAATGTTAATTTATGGTTGTTTACAGGTATATCAACCAGGACCAGATTTTGTTACCCCTCATATTTAACTTTTTATGTTTTAAAGTGTTATAGTATGAAAAGATCACATCCTTATGAGAATTAACTGATGTTAAAAAAGATTTTAGGTATAAACCTGCTGGTGTTTGTGGCATATGCCATACTTATAAACATAAATTCCGCTGTGGCTGACAGGGGATTTAATATTGCCATTGGTATGGGGGTATGCATAGCATTACAGGTTGGACTGAATGTGGTAGCAGGAATCGTGTGTTTAATAATGGGAAGGAAGGAACCTGCCAGATCTTTTCTAATAAGCTCGGCAACACTGGTACCGATTGGTTTCTGTACCTGGCTTATCTTGCTCAGCATTTTTGGATAAAAAATACTGTTGCAGCGTAATTGGAGGATTTAAACCGCGATACATAATCAACCAAATATGTATCCTAAAATGAACTCAATGATCCCTTTTGCCCATTCCGGCAGATATGTCACGACTGCCTGCGGAGCTGTATATTTCTTTTGTGTCTGAAGACCGGAAGCGAATGGCCAAAAGCTTATATGTAGGCCGGGAAGGTGTGAAATTAAATTTTCAACGTTGTGTAGCAATTTGACCATTCATTGCGTCTAAGCATAAATAGGCTTAGGTAAACCAAATATCAGATCAAATGAACAATTTAAATTCACAATTCCTGGTGATAGACAGGGATGACATGGAACAGGTAGAAAACCTGGCGGTGATGTTTCCAAAACTGACTACACTGATAAAGAATAATAGCAATAAAAACTTCGTAATCAACTTTAAAGATGATAGACAGCGTTCCCTCATTGTAATGGTTGTCTCCAAATCCCAGGTTCCGCTGGCGAGCTAGCGTTTATTTAAAACTTTTTTATGGTAATGGTACTTATTTAATAAGAACACTTTATCATGGAATTAAATATAAGTACTGCACCAATAATGATTGGCGCAGAGATTTTTATAGAGCCGGGGCAGACTAAAGAAGAAATAGCAGGCTGGTTCAGAACGATGCAGGACAGCGGAATGACCCTGACAAGGATTAGGATGTTTGAAAGCTATATGCACAAGAAAGACGGCAGCTGGGACTTTACACTATTCGATCATGCTTTTGAAGCCGGGGAGCAATACGGGATAAAGATCTACGCAAATCTGTTTCCGGAAACGGAATTCTCTGATGTTGGAGGGTTTAAATTCCCGAAAAGCAAAGACAACTTTGAAGCAATAGCCAGTTATATTAGGCACATAGTGCCTCATTTTGTCCGCTTTACTTCTTTGTATGGCTGGGTGCCCATCAATGAACCGGGCTCTGGTGAGTTGCCGGCAGATCCGTTTACAGAAGAGAAACTGGCAGAATGGAAACTGAACCGGACCAAGCCGGACTATAACAGTAACGGATTTACCACATTTGAACTTGCAGAACAGCGCTTTCTACTGGATCATAATACCTGGTTTCTAAACTGGCTGACACAGCAGATCAGGCTTTATGATGCTACGCACCCCATTCATGTAAATAACCACGATATCTTTAAGCAGGCAGCGGAATATAACTTCCCTGAGTGGCGGTCATTTCTATCCAGTCTGGGCGGCTCTGCACATGCGAGCTGGCATTTTGGCTATTTTACCAGATCGCAATATGCGCTTGCCATGTCCGCCAATGCAGAGATATTGCGCTCGGGGGCGGGAAACATTCCATGGTCGATGACGGAGCTGCAGGGCGGAAATAATACTTACAGCGGAAAGACCCCTTTGTGTCCCACAAAGGAGGAGATAGCGCAATGGCTATGGATAAACATTGCTTCGGGAAGCAGGGGCGCTATTTTTTGGTGCTTAAATCCCCGGAGGTCTGGCTTTGAGGCCGGTGAATGGGCACTGCTGGATTTTCAAGACCAACCATCTGACAGAATGCTGGCCGCATCGAAGGTCTGCAAGGTGATAGCCGAACATAAGGAGTTCTTCGACAACAGCACGGTATTGGATTCGGGTTTTAATGTGTTGTATATTAGGGAGTCTATGTGGATCGAAAAGGCCCTGCAAATAGCAGGCGCGTCTTTTGAAGGCAGGCAGGTGGGTGGTGTCATGAAATCGGCCCTGGCATATTTTGAAGTGCTAAGCGAAATGGGAATCAATGCCAATTTCAAGGAAATAAGTGAATTTGATTTTGACAAGGCAGATTTTAGCGACGAAGTGATCATACTTTCGCACCAGATAAGTATTCCTTCTATGTATTGGCAGCAGCTGAGGGGTTTTGTGGAACGGGGAGGCAAACTTCTGGTAGAGGGACTGACAGCCTATTATGATGAAAATGCGTATTTAATTATGGGGCCTGGATTTCCGCTAAAAGATGTTTTTGGTGGTCTTGTAAAGGAGTTTAAAATGGTGGGTGATTTGTATGATGTAAAGTTAAACCATCCTGATATTACACTTAAAGCTCATTTATGGGCGGGTAGTCTCGCGCCGGATAAAGGACAGGCGATGGCATATTACAATGATCAGGTAATAGGCTTGCGAAATGATTATGGAAATGGCGAGGTGATTTGGATGCCTGCTTTATTTGGGCTGGCCGCAAGGAATACCGCTGATTACTCACAACTGGCGAAATTGCTGGAGGCTGAATTTTCAGATCGGATAAGGGGATTGTCAATTGTTTTCAGGCATCATCACCCAGGGGTATTGCTGAAAGTTTTGAAATACGGGGAGCAGTTGATAACGGTATTGGTCAACAAATCTAAGCAGCGGCATGAAGTAGCCTTTAGAAAACACAATTTGACAAGTCCAGAGGTACTGTGGTCAGAGAATGCCAGGGTCATAAATTCTCAGCATATCCTGCTGGCTGCAGAAGGGATGCTGGTGATAAAGTGGAATTAGGCGAACGTACTGTTTTAATGAATTATTTTGTATCTTCATCTTGATTGAAACAACAAGTGACCATATGAAAAGACTATTGATACTGATGACTGTAGTGTGCATATATTCGGGCTGCAAGACTACCATGCCTACCGGATCTAAAAACGTTGTTCAAATAAATGGAACCATAGAGAAGCTGGGTATGACTACTTTCCAGTATGGCACGCACCTGATCAAATCAGGAAATGTTACCTATGCCCTGAAAAGCAACAAAGTAAATTTAAATTCTTTTTTGGCAGAAGAAGTCAGGCTTAAAGGAACCAGGGTAGAAGGCTATCCAATTGAAAACGGCCCCGAACTGATAGAAGTACTGGAAGTCGATTTTAAATAAAAGCTTATCTTCGCAGCAAAATTTAAAGATGCTGGAGATTGTATATCAGGATGATCATTTGATCGCTGTAAATAAACCTCATGGATTGCTGGTTCACCGCTCATCCATTGCTGGTGATGCCAAAGAATTTGCCTTGCAGATACTGAGGGACCAGATAGGAAGGCATGTAAGTCCGGTACACCGGCTGGATAGGAAAACAGGGGGACTGCTGCTCTTTGCCTTTGAAAAGGACATAGAGATTGCTATGCACAAGCAATTTATGAATGGCGAGGTTCAGAAGAAATACCTGGCTGTTTTGCGTGGTTATGCTCCTGATAAGGAAGATATTGATTACCCCCTGGCTAGGGAAAACGGGACATTGCAGGAGGCATTTACCAGTTTTATCACCCTTGAAAGAGCAGAGTTGGAAATTGCTTTTGGCAAACACCCCACATCCAGGTATTCTTTGGTAGAGGCTACACCTACAACAGGCAGAATGCATCAACTTCGCAGGCATTTTGCACATATATTCTATCCGATCATTGGCGACCGCAAACATGGTTGTAATAAGCAAAACAGATTTTTTAAAGAACAATGGGAAATGACCACAATGTTGCTCCATGCCTCGGAGCTTATGTTCAAGCATCCGGTCACACAACAGGAAATTCATCTGAAAGCTCCCGTTCAGGAAGCGTTTAAAAAAGTAATGAAATTGATGGGCTGGGATAATTAATCCGCCATTTTTCATTTTCATGTCATAACATTTGAAATCAGACTTATTTCTGACTTTATTACTCTAAAATTCAAAAGTTGAGTATTAGTTTTGTGGCATGTATAAATTTATGTTGGGCTTTTTAGCCGTGGCAATGTTTAGTTTTTCCTCCTTTGCACAGCAAACGGTACTGAGCGGAACTGTTACTGATGCAAAGACCAAAGAAACACTTCCTTATGTATCTTTTTTAATTTCGGGAAGTACCAAAGGCGGCCGCACAGATCTGGACGGTAAGTATAAGATCGTTCTGGAAGGCAGTTCCGCAGAAATCAAATTTAGTTATATAGGGTATAAAACGCAGGCAAGAACGGTGAAAGCGGGAGGATCGCAGACCATTAACATTCAACTGGAGAGTGAATCTACCCAGATGGATGAGGTAGTGATCAGGGCTGGAAAAAAACCTAAGTATACAAATAAAGAGAATCCTGCCGTTGAACTGATCCGCAAGGTAATTGCCAATAAAGGCCGCAACAGGATGGAAAACTATGATTATGTATCGTACAGCAAATACGAGCACATGCAGTTTTCTTTGAGTAACGTATCTGATAAATTTAAGAATAGAAAGGTCTTTAAAAACTATCAGTTCCTGTTTCAAAATCAAGATTCTGCCAAAATTGGTGGGAAGACCTTGTTGCCGGTATTTCAACAGGAGAAGTTGTCTGATAACTACTTCCGAAAGGATCCTGAAAAAATGAAAACCATAGTCAGGGCCGACAAACAGGTGAACTTTGACGAGCGGTTTATAGACAATAAAGGCCTGAGTACGTATTTTGAAAGGATGTACCAGGACATGGATATTTATGACAACAATATCTCTGTGGTAAGCAACCAGTTGCTGAGCCCGATAGCTGATGGGGCTCCTGCTTTTTACAAGTTTTTTATTACCGATACGCTGGTAAATAAACAGCTGATAGAGCTTTCTTTTACTCCAAGGGCTAAAACTGACTTATTGTTTGAGGGAAAGATCTACATCACAATGGATGGAAATTATGCTGTGCAGAATGCATTTCTTACCGTAAATAAAGACATCAACCTGAATTTTGTAAGGGCGCTGGAGGCGAAATTAGAATTTGCCCAGAATCCTGACAAGCGTTATCACCTCAGTAAAAGTAATCTGATAGTGGACTTTGGGATCAGCAAAAATGGTGGGACCGGATTTACGGGCGAGCGCACAGTAACATTTAATGATTACCTGGTAAATCAGCCATCGCCGGATACTGTTTTTAATGGTGCTTCTCAGTTGATAGTAGCAGCAGATGCAGATCAGAAGTCTGATCTCTATTGGGCTAACAACAGGCCTGAAGCACTCAGTGCTGCAGATACAAAGATCTATGGCAATCTGGATACACTACAGAGCATCCCTTCTTTTAGAAGGACAATGGATGTGGTGACACTCTTTTTTGCAGGATATAAGGATTTTGGACCATTTGAAATGGGTCCTGTAAATACGTTTTACAGTTTTAATGAGGTGGAAGGATTCAGGCTTAGGCTGGGGGGGAGGACCACACCTGCGCTAAGTAAGCGCTACTATTTTGAAACGTATGGTGCTTATGGATTTACTGATCAGAAATGGAAGTATTTTCTGAGCGGTACTTATTCTTTAAATAACAAATCGATCTATGCATTTCCTCAAAATTACCTGAGGGCCAGTGTTCAGCGCGACACCAAGATACCGGGGCAGGAACTGCAATTTGTGCAGGAAGACAATTTTCTCCTTTCTTTTAAAAGGGGGGAGAACAACATGAGGCTGTATAATGATTTTTATCGGTTGGATTATGTACACGAGTTTGAAAATCATTTCTCCTACAGCCTTGGTCTCCGTAAATGGAAGCAATCACCTGCCGGATCTTTGTATTTCAGCGATGCTGAGCATGCTAAGTTTGGAGGGCTCAATCAAATCAATACCTCAGAGGTTACGCTGCAGCTTAGATACGCACCACATGAGAAGTTTTACCAGGGAAAAGTATACCGTACTCCTATAGTGGATAAGTACCCGGTATTTAACCTGCGTTATACTGCTGGGATTAAAGGACTGGCTGGCGGAGAATATTCGTACCACAATTTTATGGGAAGCATAGATAAGCGTCTCTACCTATCACAGCTTGGCTATACGGATATGACCCTGGAAGGTGCATATATAGTGGGGCAGGTGCCATTCCCATTGTTGTCTATACACCGTGCTAACCAGACCTACGCCTATCAGTTAAATACTTATAACCTGATGAATTTTCTGGAATTTGTGAGTGACCATTATGCCAGCATCAATCTAGATCACAATTTTAACGGCTTCTTCTTCAACAAGGTTCCATTGCTGAACAAATTGAAATTAAGAGAAGTGATGTCGTTCAAAGCACTGTACGGTGGATTGAGGAATGAAAATAATCCGGCAAAAAACGATGCTGCTATGCAATTTGTGCGTAATCCGGATGGGCTTCAGATTACCAACTCATTAAATAATGAACCATATATGGAAGGCAGCGTAGGAGTAGGGAATATCTTTAAAATCCTTAGAGTGGATATGGTTAAGCGGTTTACTTACCTGGATAATCCGATGGTTTCTGAATGGGGAATACGTGCAAGGGTGAAATTTGACTTTTAATGGCCTGTTTAAAACAATTACCCGATAATGCGGTTATCCAGATATGGAACCGTTTAACATTAAAATTGGTTATGGCGAGAAGGAAGTAACGCTAACCATCTTACCGATAGAAACAGGATATTATAAAGTGATATACTTTGGTGGTATACTTGGTGCGGTGTGTTATGACGAGCCGAGTGATTGCTGGCAGGCTGTTCCTGCAGATGAGATAGAAGCAGGTGATCTTCCGTTTTATAAACATGACCTTAATGCAGACCGACTGGAGATTGTTCTGAATGATGGTTGTATTCAGGAAATAGGTACTGAAATAGAAAACAGGATTGCGTAGATAGGCCTGGATTATACGTATCCGAGGAATTTAAGGTCTTCAACACATTTGGTTAAATGTGTCTTTCCGTTTGCTAATAGGTAAAGGTGGTCACTGATCTCGATAATTGTCTGGTACATGTGATCGGTTACCAAAATCCCTTTGTTGTTTTTAGCTTGGTTGATCAGTTCAGTTATCTTTTCAATCACGAGCGGGCTCTGATGGGAGAACGGTTCATCCAGCATAGCAAATTTAGAATTTGACATGAGTACCATGTAGATTTCTATTATCCTTCTTTGCCCCCCGGAAAGCGTTTTAAGCGTGGTGGTGTATTTGGAATTAAATTCTGGAAAGAATTTTTCAAACACCTGGAAGTCGAGGCTGAAATCAGAAAATATTCTTTTTAGGCTCAATCCTGCCGGGATGAAGTTGAATTGTGGCAGGTAGAGCAATAGATCAGGTCTTTTATACAGTTCAGCTACATGTGATTCATCAAATCTGATGGACTTACTATTGGGCTGGAGCTGACCGTAGATTATTTTCATCAGGCATGTTTTGCCATTGCCGTTTTTACCCAGTAAGCCGGTAACCTTTCCGGTTTCAAATTTCATGTATACGTCTGACAGGACTCTTCTTGGACCAAAATCAAGCACTACACTGTCTACTTCTAACTTGTGGATCATACCTGTTTAAAAGCTATAACAATGGCAAGGACATACATTAGAAAGTCTAGCGTCATAGTAGTGCCCCAAAGTTGTTTTTTGGATAAGCCAAGACTTTGGTAGTAATAAAATTCCTTGTTCTTATAGTTGTTGATGTAATAAATAATGATGCCTGAAGTAAAGATTTTGAACCAGGTGATCAGCGTTAATGCTCCCGGCCCTAATTCTGTAAACATGTAAACACAAATTGCACTGAGCACCACCGTACTCACGATAAAACTGTTGTAAAATGTCCAGAGGATGCGCAGGGTTCTTATTCTAATCATTAATAAAAGCTAAAGTCTTAAAGATAACTCTTTATTTTATCTATGATGCCAGTTTTATTTCGTTTTTCTTTTTCCGTACCTATTAAAAATCCATACGGCTGAAGTTCCGGGACATTGTCGCAGATAATCTTTACAATGCCTAGTAAAGGGATTGCCAGGATCATTCCGGGGATGCCCCAGATTAGTTCGCCGAATACAATTGCCATGATGGTGAACAAAGGATTGATATTTACCTGCTCGCCGACTATCAATGGTTCGAGGATATACGTTTGTATGAACTGGACTACAAAATAAATGCCTATCACGGAAAGGATCATTTTCGTGTTTCCACCTTGTGCCATTACGGCTAAAATGGTAATGGAGGTGCCTGTAAGGTTTCCTACGAAGGGAATGATCTCCAGTAATCCGCAGAGGACGGCAAAAAATATGGCGCTTTCTACCCCAACAAGACTAAAACCAATTCCATACATGACCCAAAGGATGGCTATCATGGCCCCAAGTCCACTTAAGTATTGTTGAGCTACTTTACCAGACTTATGCACCACTTCATCGGCTTCTGATTTCTCAGTTTTAGGTACAAGTTTGAGGATAAACTTTTTGATATGTGTACGATAGAATAGAAAAAGGTACATGTATACCAGAACTAATACCGTGTTAATCAGGATGTCCAGTACTGTGCTGGCAAATCCAGCAGCCATACCACCCCCTGCCGTGCCTCCGCCTTCAGCCTGTTGTTCTATTATATTTTCCTGAGTCTTCTTTGATACTCCGATGGAATCATCCACCCAGCCTTTCATTTCTTCTATGATGGTAGTTACACGGTGTTTCATTGCGTCCATGTTTTCCAACAAACTACTCAATTGCCAGGAAAGCAGAAACAGGATCAGCGCTATTGAGGATGCAAAGATCATAATGCAGAACAGTGACGCCAGACCCCTGGAGATATGCCTGGATTCAAACCAGTTGCACAACCTGATAAAGAGCATTGACAAAATCGCGGCAAGGGCTACCGGAATTAGAAATTCGCGACCGATGTATAGCCCCGCAAAGGCCAATATGAAAAATAAGAGAATATATACGCTGCGTTGAAGTTTATCCATGCCTGTAACAACAAATACTATTGATATAAGTTTAATTATCAAATACCGTTTATGAAAGTCGACTTAGATTGGCTTGGTGGGCAACTAATTTACTTCTTTAAATAAATCTTTTTGCCTTCTTTAGCCGATTGCTTAGCAGCTTCCAGTATCCTGACAACCATAAGGTTATTCTCCAATGAAGAAAGGTCATTTTGCGGATTAATTTGGTTTTTCAACACTCGGGAAAGGTAATTGAGGTGATCGCGGTAGGCAACCTCCAGCGGTTTGGCTGATAAGGTCTGGTAATCTTTACCCCGGTTTTTTATACGCAGGGTATTTGGGTTGACTGCCTGTACGTACCCTGTCTCACCAAAGACTTCAAGGTCTTTGATGCTAAACGGCCAGTTCCATGACCCTTGGATTATGCCGGTGGCTTCTGGATATTCCAGCACAATAGTAGCATCATCGTCTACCTTCGGGTATACTTCTTTTTTAATTTGTTTGGTAACGGCCGATACGGAAATAGGCGCCTGCCCATCCATTAGCCAGGTCATCAGATTCGCACCATAACAGCCAAAATCAATGATCGCACCTCCACCATTCATAACCGGATCTGTAAGCCAGCCTAGAAATTCCTTGCTTACTCCAATCTCCTTTGGCCCCTCATGGCCATCATGCGCCACGATCTTTCTGATCTCACCAATTGATTTATCTTTCTTTATTCTGGTATAAGCTTCCTGATTGCTTGAATACCATGTGGTCTCGTAATTGGTCAGTAAATGGATTTTATGTTGCCGGGCCAGCTGGGCCATGCGTTCGGCATGTTTTACAGATACAGCAAGGGGCTTTTCTACCATTACGGAAATACCGAGCGGTGCGGCTGCTTCTACTACCGATAAATGATCAAAAATGGCATTATAAGCCAATACTATATCTGGTTTCTTAACTTTAAGCAGAGCCTTTATGTCTGTATAAAAGATATTATCAGCTAGCTTATACCTTTTTTTAAATCTTTCTACCAACTCTGGGTTAGCTTCTGCGATTCCAATAATATTTACTTCGCTTTTCTCAAACGCGTTCATAATCAGGTAGACATGATCGTGGTTTAGACCGGCAACAGCTACGTTGAGCTTCTCCTGGGCAATGCTGTTAAATGTGATTACCGTAAAGCCTAGCAGGCATAGTATATAGCTCCTTATTTTCAAATGATGCTTCATTAACCCAGGTTTTGCTATTTTACTTTACTCCAAACCTCATAAATCTTAGCCCCTTTGCTGCTCAGTCCACTATGGTGCCATTTGCCCGCTTCAAGTTTACCGTCAAATGCAAGTGAAGCTCCTACACGGGTATTATCGCGACTAAAAAACTCGATATTTTCTGTATACTTTCCGTCTTTAAAAGTATACGACCCTCCTCCGGTACCAGAAAATTGCTTTTTCTCCGGATCAATTGCTACCCATTGGAATTTGGTGCCGGTCAGCATTTTATAGGTTTGTCTTGAACCGGTCTGGTGAATATCCGCTACTTTTCCGTCCTCGCCCATACGTCCGGTGATGCGCCATACACCTGCCAGTGGAGCATTTCCGTTGTCAACTCTTACAAAACTGGCATTTCCGTCGGATACAGTAACCGTTAATGATTGGTCATCTAAAGAAAATGGTATATTCATTACCTGGCCTACATCGTTTGAATCTGCACTATTGTACATTATTTTAGCACTGATGCTTTCTGCCTTAATTTCATATGAACCACCACGACTCATCCCAAACTGCTTTCCCTGCTGCGCAGTGTGAAAAAAGAATCCGTCCTGGAAAAATAGATGATGGCGGTTTTCACCATCCTCAAGTATCCATGCGCCTGTTACTGACTTGTTTTGAGCCTTCACTGCAAATGCCGAAAAGGTAATTAATAAGAATGCTATAAAAGTTTTCATAATGGTAGTTTTTGATAAACAGCTTATTTAAAGGTAGGTAAAATTTATCAATCTTCCTTTTTTCTTCTTTGGGTTCGGTACTGGTTGGGTGACGTCCGCATGTTCTTTTTAAAAAGCCTTGAAAAGTGAAACGGATCATCATAGCCCAGTTCAAGCGCAATATCTTTCACTTTAATTTCAGAGGTATACAACAATACACAAGCTTTTTGAAGCTTAAGGTGGATAAAATAATCAAGAGGGGACATGCCGGTAGCTTTTTTAAACAGGTTGGAAAAATGAGAGGTAGACAGGTCGTTTTTCATCGCGATATGCTCTACGGTCAGTTTTTCAGAAAGGTTATTTTGCAGGTATTGAATGGTATCCTTTATCATGGTTTTTTCATCCTCCACTTTCACATTGGTATGTTTGTCAGGAAAAAAGAAGGTGGCCAGAAAGTGGTAGAGGCATAAGTTTGTATTGATGAGGTTTTCTTTACTGTAGCCCATTTCGAGGTTCTTGTACATGGCTTCCCAAAGCTGTATGCCTTTTTCGTTAAATACGATCTGCCTCGCACCGTCAAATAGCTTGATGTTGAAGCCCTTATTAAAGGTGTCCATATCTTTTCCACTGAAGTGGACCCAATAAATAGTCCATGGATCATTCTCATCTGCACCATAGCTCATGGCTGCCTTAGTACTTGGCACGACGATGAATTCATTGGGGCCCACCTCAAACTCTTTACCGTCCAGCATAAACCAGCCCCTTCCTCTCACACAATAAATCAGGATATTGTCTGTACATCCGTTAAATCTTTCCCTGTAATGATACGCGGCTTTTGGAAAATATCCGATATAGGTGATATACAGCTGACTCATCAACTGATTGTCTTTAATAGCGCTTCTCCAGGCGGGTTCAGGTATACAAATATACTTCTCACCCTCAAACCCAAGGTTTCGTTTTATATCGCTCATAAATTTCAAATACTACTTATAAACCATGCAAAATTAACCCGCCAGTCGAATTAGATGAAAATACTATAACGATTTAGTTAAACAGTTAGGAACTGTGTTCTAATACGCTATTTCTAGTTCAATAATCAGCGGATAATTCATGATAATAAACGAATGTACTATTTTTCTCCGGCTGTTGAACCTATAGATTTGAGTTGTCAGTAAAATTTCGGCTCAATGGTCAAATGTGGCTGATAAAATAATAACCTAAATAACCAAATAAGTATGAACCAAATGTTACTAAAAATTTGCAAAAATCCATGCTGTTTATTGTTCATTCTGCTCCTGTGTAATTGCGATGCTTTTGGTCAGGGCCAAAGAAAGACGATAACTGGTAAAGTCACTGACACACTTGGCATGAGTATGCCTGGGGTAATCGTAGCCGATATCAACAGATCAACTGTTGGTACACAAACAGATAACAACGGCAGGTTTGTGCTGGATGTTGAACCCGGTACTACCTTAAGATTTTCCTATGTGGGATTCGTTGAAAAACGTGTCACGATCACCGCGTCCACCTCGGTAGTCAATATCGTCCTTGCCGAAAGCAATGTACAGGCAGAAGAAGTTGTTATTACTGCCTACGGAAGGAAAGAAGCACGCGAAGCACTCGTTGGTGCCGTAACGACAGTGAAACCCGGGAATCTAAAAATACCTGCCAGTAACCTGACAAATGCACTCGCTGGGCAGGTAGCGGGTATTATTGCCTATCAGCCAAGCGGTCAGCCGGGGCAGGACAACGCAAGCTTCTTCATCAGAGGTGTTACCACGTTTGGATATAAGCAAGACCCATTAATTCTGATCGACAACGTTGAGCTCACCTCATCAGACCTTGCCAGGCTGCAGGTGGATGATATTGAGAGTTTCTCGATCCTGAAAGATGCAAGTGCTACTGCACTATATGGCGCCAGAGGAGGGAATGGGGTTATTCTGGTAAAAACCAAAGAGGGTAAGGCCGGTAAAGCCCAGATAAACATGCGCATTGAAAACTCCATTTCGCAATCTGTGAAATCTCTGGAGTTTGCGGACCCGATTACCTATATGAACCTGTTTAATCAGGCGACTGTGACCCGCGACCCATTGGCCGACAGGCCTTTTACAGCCAACAAAATCCTGAACACGCAGGCCACCATTGATGGTGCACCGGGGAGTAACCCCTATGTTTATCCCGCGGTAGACTGGATGGATATGCTGTTTAAGAACCGTACCAGTACGCAGCGTGCCAACCTGAGTGTGCAAGGTGGAGGCGGAGTAGCCCGATACTACATTGGCGGTTCTTATACGAATGACAATGGTATTTTAAAAACAGATATCCGCAACAACAACAATAACAATGTAAAGTTTCAGAATTATCAGTTGCGCTCTAACGTAAACATCGATCTTTCAAAAAGTACGGAGCTTGTTCTTCGTTTGTCCGGTACCTTCAATGAGTACAATGGCCCGCTTACCAGCGATGGATCCTTCTCAACGGATATATACAATCTTGCTACGCATTCCAGTCCGGTATTGTTTCCGGCATTCTTCGAGCCAGATGCTGCAAATGCAAATGTAAACCATATCTTATTTGGAAATACACCAGGAAGCAGTGTGGGTTCGTTTACCGACATTAATCCATATGCTTATCTACTAAGGGGCCACCGGACATTTTCCGAATCCAGGATGCTGGCGCAGGTTGAGTTAAATCAAAAGCTGGATTTCGTAACAGAGGGACTTGGATTTCATGGCATATTCAGTACCAATCGCTATGGAAGCTTTGACTCGTCTATGCAGTACAGCCCATTTTACTATAGCATAGGTTCTTATGATAAAGTATCAGATGTATACACCCTCAACTGGTTAAACAACCAACCCGGACAAGCACAGGAATACCTCACTTACTATCCTGGCGAAGGGTCCTTAAATACCTTTATCTATTTTCAGGGTGTGATGGACTATTCCAAAACATTTGCCGAAAACCATAACTTGAGCGGCGCATTGATCGGAACACGTCAGCAGACGCTTTATTCAAACGCGAAAGATCCAGATACAGATCAGAGAACTTTGCAATATGCACTTCCATTCCGCAACCTCACACTTGCCGGCCGTGCCACTTATTCTTACAAGAGCAAATATTTTCTGGAGTTCAATTTTGGATACAATGGTTCTGAGCGTTTTTCAGATACACATAGGTTTGGTTTCTTTCCTACAGTGGGTGGTTCCTGGGTGCTTTCCTCAGAGAAATTCTGGGATGGCAATATCAGCAATGTCTTTAACAGGATGAAGCTGAGAGCAAGTTACGGTCTTGTTGGTAATGACGCGATCAGTAACAGACGTTTCTTCTACCTCTCCGACGTCAACCTAAATGGCGGCAATTCTGCAGTATTCGGTACCAACAACGGTTATCAGAGAAATGGCGTGAGCATCAGAAATTATCAAAATGACGATGTAACCTGGGAAAAATCAAGACAGACCAATTTAGGACTGGAATTTACCTTGCTAAAAGATTTCAATTTCATCGTTGACGTTTATAACAACGACAAATTTGATGTACTGCAAAACCGTAGTTCTGTTCCCACTACCATGGGTCTGGAAGCTGGCATTACGGCCAATATTGGCAAAGTCCGCTCAAGAGGGATTGACTTCTCTGTTGACGGCAAGAAGAATGTGGGATTAAATGGCTGGGTTTCTGCCAGAGGTAACCTTACCTACAGTGTCAATGAATATATGCAATATGAAGAGCCCGACTACAATGAGGCGTATAGAAAAATTACAGGCCAGCCGCTCAACAGGAATTACGGATATATTGCCGAACGTTTGTTTGTTGATGATAATGAGGCACTGAATTCACCTACACAGATTTTCAGCACAAATGGATTTGCACCTATGGGTGGAGACATCAAATACCGGGATTTGAACAATGACGGTAAAATAGATGGTGCAGACCAGACCTTCCTTGGCAATCCAAACATACCTCAAATCGTTTACGGATTCGGACTTTCATCAGGATACAAAGGATTTGATCTGTCGGCCTTCTTTCAGGGACAGGCGATGGTATCGTTTTTTATCGATCCGGCCCGGACCAGTCCATTCATCAAAAGCCCGGATACACAGTTTACTGGTAATACACAATTATTGATGGATTACGCGAACGATCATTGGTCAGAAGAAAATCAAAACATGTATGCCTTGTATCCGCGTCTTGGCGCAAACGGGGCACAGATTGAGAACAACAGACAGCAAAGTACCTGGTGGATGAGAGATGGAAGTTTCCTGAGGCTTAAATCTCTTGAAATAGGCTATACTCTGCCCAAGCCGCTTTTGCAGAACCTCAAGCTAAGAAATGCCAGGATATACTTTAACGGTCTGAACTTGATTACCTGGAGTCCTTTCAAGATGTGGGACCCGGAGCTGGGAGGCAGAGGATTTAACTATCCTATACAGAAAGTATTCAACGTAGGCCTAAATGTCAATTTATAGTACTAACCGATTATCACTTAAAATATGAAATCATATTACAAATATTTATACATGATCGTACTTGCAATGACGACTATGTCATGTAAAAAGTACCTCGATGTCACACCCGAAAATGTGGGTACAATCGATTATGCATTTAGGAACCGCAATGAAGCAGAGAACTATCTTTTTAGCTGTTATGCTACCTTGCAGCAATTTCAATATCCACAACAGAATGCCGGTTTTACCACCTCCGGTGAGGTTGTTTTCCCTAATAACCTGACAGACAACCAAAGCATAGAACCCACAGGATTCAACCTAATCAGGGGCACCCAAAGCGCTGCCAATCCGGGTCTGAACTTCTGGGACGGTGAAAATGGCGGACAGGCCATTTTCAGGGCACTGAGAAGGTGTAATACCATGTTGGAGAACATTGACAAACCGATAGACCTTACTCCCGGCGAGAAAGCCAGATGGATATCGGAAGTCAAGTTTTTGAAGGCCTATTACCATTTTTATCTTTTCAGGATGTATGGGCCTATTCCCATTACAGATGTAAATCTACCCATCAACAGTCAGCCACAGGATGTAAAAGTCAAACGTGATCCGGTTGATTCAGTGGTAAATTATATGGTTAGGCTACTGGATCAGGCAGCGCCCGATCTTCCACTTGCCATTCAAAATCAGACACAGGAGCTGGGCCGCATCACCAGGCCAATTGCGCTGGCGGTGAAAGCAGATATCCTGACCACTGCAGCTAGCCCATTGTTTAACGGCAACCCTGCTTATGCAAGTTTCGTAGACAAAGACGGGCAAAACTTATTCAGCGGCACCTATGATGCCACTAAATGGGACAGGGCGGCGGCTGCCTGTGTGGCGGCTATACAAATATGTGAAGCTAACGGTTATGCACTGCATACATTCAATCCCTCTGCGAGTATCCCGGCCAATCTTACAGATTCCCTAAAGACGGTATTAAATCTTCAAACGACAATTACGGATAAATGGGAAACAAATACCGAATTAATCTGGGCATTGAATCCGGTATTCGGGTTTGGCCGCCAGGAATACAACATGCCAAGGCTCACGCCTGATGCTGCTGCTAATTTAATCGCCCAGGGTACTTTTGCAGTCCCAATTGGTCAGCAGGAACTCTATTATACACACAATGGGGTGCCGATTACTGAAGACAAAACATGGGATTACACGGGTCGTTACGGAATTAAAACTGCACTTGAGAAAGACCGTTTTTACATCCACAATGGATATGAGACGGTGAAGGCACATTTCGACCGTGAACCAAGGTTCTATGCAAATGTGGCATTCGACGGCGGAGTATGGTATGGTAATGGGAAGCTTGATCCTGAAAATACCTTATACGTTCAGGCACGGGGCAGCGGATCATATGCAGGTCCGAAAGACAATATCAGGTTGAATGTCACCGGATACTGGGCCAAGAAGCTGGTTAATTACCTCACCATTTACGATAAGAGCATGACCTGGGAAAATTTTCATTACCCAATGATGCGTTTGTCTGGCTTATATCTTTTATATGCCGAGGTATTGAATGAGCAGGGCAAATCCTACGCGGAAGTAGTTCCCTATCTGGACAGGGTGAGGGCCCGTGCCGGATTACCGGGTGTAGTAGCGGCATGGACCAATTTCTCAAGAAATCCGGCAAAGTACACTTCTCAGGATGGTCTTCGTCAGATCATACATCAGGAAACGCGCATTGAACTTGCATTTGAAGGTCAGGCTGGATGGGCATTGCGCAGATGGAAAGAGCTGCAGGCAGTAATGAGCAGGCCATTGCAGGGCTGGAATATTTACGAAGAGGCACCGATCAATTATTACCGCCCGCGTACCTTAATTTCGCCGGTTTTCAACGAGCGAAATTATCTGTGGCCTATTAAAAATGACAATTTGATCATCAATGGAAACCTGGTGCAAAATCCAAACTGGTAGTAAAGGAGATTAGAAATTATGAAAAAGACGAACTATAAAATATTCATCATCTGCCTTGTATTTCTGGCTGCAGCGTTTTCAGCTTGCGAGAAGAACAATGGCTACAATACAGATCCAGTTTCCAAGGATACAGCCAAGCCGGAAACTGTCACTAACCTAAAGGTAGACAACTTCAACGGTGGGGCATATATCACCTATGACCTTCCTAACTCTGACAACATTCTCTATGTATTGGCTAAATACAATATAAGGGAAAACGTAGCCAGGGAGACTAAATCCTCCTATTATACGGATACGATAAAGGTTGAGGGATTTGCAGAAGCACAGGAATATGAAGTAACACTCTATACAGTGACTCGTGCAAATGTAGTCTCAGATCCTGTTACGGTAAAAGTAAATCCTAAAACACCAGTATATCAATTGGTGAGGCCGTCTATAGCAATCTCAGCAGATTTTGGCGGAGTGAACGTCAAAACATTCAACCCATTGAAAAAGGAAATAGGGGTCATATTGATAGCTTACGATGACGTAACCCGTGATATGGAAGTTCAGGACCAGCATTTTACTAGGTTAGATACAGTAGATTACTCGATAAGGGGTTATAAAACGGACGCACGTGACTTTGGGGTATATATTACTGACCAATGGGGCAATGTATCTGATACGCTTAACGTAAAGCTAAGCCCCCTTTATGAAGAACTTTTGGATAAGAGTAAGTTTAGCCCATTCACTTTAGCTAGTGATTCACCACCATACGATGGCAACTGGATTGTATCCAGATTGTGGGATGGCAACAATGGGGAGCCGGGATGGCATACTGGGTCCAGCGGTAAAGCGCCATTTGTTGCTACTTTTAACATAGGCAACACCTATAAATTAAGCCGCTTCATCATGTGGCAAAGGCCTGATAGCTGGGCTTACGGACATGGTAATCCGCGTGATTTCAGTCTTTGGGGATCAAATTCTGCTTCTCCAAGAGATGCTCAGCTTCCTGTTTCTGCGGCAGCCGGTACGGTAATCGGAGATTGGGTCAACCTGGGTAATTACAACTTTCCGCCACCTCCGTCAGGAATGCCCGTTCCGGGCAACTCTGCGGATAACGAGTTTGTCAAAGCAGGTGTCAACTTCAACGTTCCGTTCAATGCCCCATCGGTCAAGTTTCTGCGGCTCTCAGTAACAAGAACCTGGTCTGCCGGCTCATTTGCACACGTATTGGAAATGTCGTTTTATGGCAAACCGGAATAATTATCCATTGATCAAAAATTAAAAGATAAACTATAAACAGATGAAAAATTATCTATACACCGCCATTTGTCTTACATTGTTTTCCATAGTGTTTGGATGCAGTAAGCACGAAACGGACTTCAGGGATTTCCTTGGCGACAAAGAACTTACCTATACTGGTGCGGTAGGGGACGTGACTTCCCAGCCAGGCAACCTTCGCGTGCAGCTAAAATGGAAGTCGAGCACAGACCCAAGTATCACCAAATATGTCGTTTACTGGAACAATAAAATTGATTCCCAGGTAGTGAATGTGACCGAAAGGACTGATAGCGTAAAAACCATCATCAGTGGATTGCAGGAGTTTGTGTATACCTTTACCATTCACTCTTTTGATGCAAAAGGGAATACTTCTATTGCAAGGGAAGTAAACAATGTGAAAGTTTATGGGCCTATTTACAGCAGTACATTGCTAAACAGGGCTTATGATGCTGCTACTCCGTATGTAGTGAACAGCAATGGGAGTATTACCCTGAATTTTATCACGGCAGATACAATTCATGTAAAAACCATGATCAATTATACCAATGCCGCCGGTGCTGAAGCTACCGCCTCACTGCTCGGCACAGACGGTACGGTTGTCCTTCCAAGCTATAAGGCCGGTACCAAAGTGTTGTTTCAGTCTTTCTACAAGCCTGAACAGCAGTCTATTGATATATTTACTGTAAATAAATTTGATGAATATCCGAGTATCTTCCAGTTTATACAGTGTGATAAATCTTTGTTTAGGGAGGTTCGTCTGCCAAATGATGTAAATACCTACGAATCGGGAACCAGCATCAGTAAACTTTGGGATGGCAGTGTAGGTCCGCAGGGATACCCTAATATTTTCCATAGCGATGGCAATCACCTGGCGCACGTACTAACGTTTGACATGGGTAAAGTTTACAATAACCTAGCGCAAATGGAAGAAGTTGGCAGAGATTGCTGCAATAACCCAAGCAGATTTGAGGTCTGGGGTATTGCTGATATTACCAATGCAGCTACCACACTAAGGGCCGATGCTTCAGGTTGGAAAGCAGAAGCGATAGCCAAGGGCTGGACGCTGCTTAGAGAGGTCAACAGGAGTGATAATGGGGTAAATGCCATTAAAGTGGATCTGATCAGCAATCCTCCTCCGGTAAGATATATTCGTATCCGTGTATTGAATACCACTACCGGATCTGCTTACAGTAATATGAGCGAATTAACTTTTTGGAATAAACAATAAGGTCAATTAATCCATTATTTAACAAAGATTGTCCATTTTTAGGGTCAGATATCTGTGATAATTTTATTTTCAACCAATTAACTAATTAAACAACCCATTCTTTCGCATGCATACAGGTGTTTTTTCAAGAAGCTTTTCGTTTATAATGCTGTTATCTCTGTTTTACATGCCTGCTATTGCGCAGCAAAAACCATTAAAGCTCTGGTATGCCGAACCTGCAAAACTATGGGAGGAAACCTTGCCGCTTGGCAATGGCAGGCTGGGGATGACGCCAAATAGCGGATTAGCAAAGGAAAAAATTGTTTTAAATGACATCACATTGTGGTCTGGATCGCCACAGGACGCAAATAATTATGAGGCAAATAAAAGCCTTGCAGCAATCAGGCAACTGATTCTGGAAGGGAAGAACGACGAGGCTCAGGATTTGGTAAACCGCGACTTTGTATGCAAAGGCCCGGGTTCGGGCGGTGCGCAATGGGGAAAATTTCAGACCCTGGGTGCCCTTGAACTCGACTTTGATCATAACGGTGTACAGGGCGAGCCCGCCATACCTAAAGATTATCGTAGAACGCTTTCGCTGGATAACGCATTGGCCACTTGTACATATACGTTGAATAACGTTAAATATAAGCGGGAATATTTTACCAGTTTTGATGATGATGTAAATATCATCAGGATCACCTCGGATAAACCCGGTATGATCAATTGCCGGATCACAATCAACCGCGCGGAGCGTTTTGAAGTCAGCACGGAAGGGCAGGAGCTGCAGATGTCAGGGCAGCTTGACAATGGTACCGATGGTAAAGGCATGCAGTACCTGGCAAGGGTCAAGGCAAAACTAAGCGGTGGCAAACTCAGTGCCGATCAAAATTCACTGGTGGTTAAGGACGCTACTGAACTAATCATTTACGTTTCTGCGGGTACAGATTTTAAAGGTTTCGCATTTAAGGAAAAGACACAGGAAATTCTTGCAGCCGCAATCAAGAAGCCTTATGCTACGCAAAAGGCCAGGCATATTGCCAATTTTAGTAAATTGTTTAAAAGATTAAGCCTGGATCTTGGCGCTGGTCAGGCAGAAGAGCTGCCAACAAATTTCCGACTGAGTGCTTTTTATAAACAGTCAGACCTCGATCCGGGGATGGCAGCCCTCTTTTTTCAGTTCGGAAGATACCTGAGTATCAGCAGCACGAGGGTAGGGCTTTTACCTCCAAATTTGCAGGGACTTTGGGCCAAGGAAATCAATACTCCCTGGAATGGCGACTACCACCTGGATGTAAACGTGCAGATGAACCACTGGCCGGTAGAGGTTTCGAATCTTTCTGAGTTGAACTTACCCCTGGCTAACCTCGTAAAAGGTCTGGTAAAGCCTGGAGAGAAAACCGCTAAGGCTTATTACAATGCCGAAGGCTGGATTGCGCATGTCATTACCAATGTATGGGGGTTCACCGAGCCCGGAGAGAGCGCATCATGGGGAGCTGCAAATGCAGGTTCAGGATGGCTGTGCAACAATCTTTGGGAGCATTATGCCTTTAGCATGGACCTGAAATACCTCAGGGATATCTATCCGGTATTAAAAGGTTCGGCGCAATTCTACAAAAGCGCTCAGATAAAAGATCCCAAAACAGGCTGGATGGTTACTTCTCCTTCCGTATCACCTGAAAACACTTTTTACCTGCCTAACGGCAAGACGGCCAGTATCTCTATGGGGCCTACCATTGACAACCAGATCGTAAGGGAGCTTTTCAATAATGTGATTACTGCTTCTAAAGTTTTAAACATCGATGCAGCTTTCAGAAAAGAGCTGGAAGAGCGCTTAAAGACAGTACCTCCGGCAGGGGTAATCAGCAAGGACGGCCGTATTCAGGAGTGGATAGAAGATTATAAGGAAACTGACCTTCAGCACCGTCATATATCGCATTTGTATGGCTTATTTCCTGCCGCCCTGATCACACCTACTTCCACTCCCGAACTCGCAGAAGCTGCCAGGAAATCGCTGGAAGTAAGGGGAGATGATGGCCCGAGCTGGACCATAGCCTATAAATTACTCTTCTGGGCAAGGCTTCAGGATGGCAACCGGGCATTTAAGCTTTTCAAGGAGATCCTTAAGCCAACCCTCAGACTGGATATTAATTACGGTGCAGGAGGGGGAGTGTACCCCAACATGCTGTCTGCCGGCCCGCCTTTCCAGATAGACGGAAACTTTGGTGCCGCAGCTGGTCTGGCTGAAATGCTGCTGCAAAGCCACGATGGTTTTATTGACCTGCTTCCCGCTATTCCTGATGCCTGGAAGGCCTATGGAAATGTAAAAGGAATGAAAGCAAGGGGAAATTTTACAGTCGACATGAGCTGGAGAGATGGTAAAATAACCGCTTACAGGATCAGTTCACCCCTAGCGAAAAAAGTGAAAATCAAATTTAACGGACAGATTAAAGAGATCACTTCTGTAAAAGGATAATACTTTCACCGACGATTATTAACAACTCACCTAGGTTTTGTCCGGTCTGGCCGGACAAAACTATTCATGAAAAGTAAAATATCACATCTTTACATTAATTATTGTAACATGGAGGCGCAAAACTGCGTCTTTCTACACAACACATACATTATAAGAAAGATGGACACAATTGTATTTAAAACTTCAGTACAAAACACCTACGATCTGGGTGCTATCAAGCCTGTTATGGATCTTATTTTTGGAAAGAACTGGTCTGTCAATTTTGAAGGGATGGACAGGATTTTAAAGGTGGTGAGTTCCATTCCCTGTGCAGCATTGGTAAAAGATATCTTCAGGGATAAAGGTTTTCAGTGCGACGAACTCCAATACGCTTAGTTATCCCGACATTTCTTATGCTGGTTTTAAGATAATAATTCTATTTTTGCCACAGCCAATGCATTAATCAGCATACAGGCATACTAACATATTATCGCTCCAACATGAAAAAAATCTTATTATTGATTTTACTACAGTCAATTTGCGCATCTTATGGCTTCAGCCAGCAACTTGATATTCAAAAAATACAATCCCTTACACAAAATGCGATAAAAAAAGCCTATCCTGCCAGTGTCAGAATGTGGGCTTTCGATACAGTTAAAAGGCAACAGGCAGGCCCGCAGTTTAGCGGAGTAGTGGTCACACCAGAAGGGCATATACTGACCGCCGCTCATGTAAACACACCTGGACAAAGCTATCTGGTAACATTCCCTGACGGAAAAACCGGTATAGCCAAAGGCCTTGGAAAGATTGAATTTGCCAAAACACCAAACATGCCTGACGTGGCTATGATGAAGATCATCACAGTGGGCACCTGGCCCTATGCTGAGATGGGCTGGTCCTCGGCCATTAAGATAAATGAACCTGTGATCAGCATTTCTTATCCGGAAAGCCTCAACCAGCCATTGCCCCTGGTCAGGTTTGGAAGTATTACCAATGTAAAGAACGAATATGGCTTTCTGCAGTCGACCTGTATGATGGAACCCGGTGATTCAGGTGGGCCGATATTCGATTACCTGGGCCGTGTCATTGGTTTGCATAGTGCAATAAATGTGGATGTAGATTATGAAATACCCGTAGATTTCTACCGTAAATATTGGAAGGCGCTAAATGTGCCGAGGACATACGCGGAGTTACCTGAACAGGAAGATGCAGTTGGGAATGATCCGGAAATAATCCTCAGTATTCCTGCATTGGCCAACCTGAATTCGAATTTTATAAAGACGGCAAAGCAGTTTAGTGATCATGTGGTTTCGATCAATAGCATGGTGGACGGAAAACAGCAACAGGTAATGGGTACCTTAGTTAAAACTGAAAAAGGAACCTGCATCATTAGTAAGAGCTCATTAATCGGAGTTGATCCTGTGGTCAGAGTAGCTAATGGTAAAGATCTAACAGCTAAGGTGATTAGCAGAGACAGGAATACAGACCTGGTTTTACTCCAAGCTGGTTCAAAGTTAAAGGGTGGTGTAAGTCTCAACGCTCTCAATGCTCTTAACGCTCTCGACGCTTCGGTTAAAGATACGATAGCAGTAAAGCAGCTTGGGATGTTTCTGATTTCAGTCCAGCCAGGTGCCGGAGATAGTCAGGTAAGTGTGATGGGAAGTACCGTGTTTTCGTTGAATAAAATAGCGGGAATGGCCTATCTGGGAGCTGCAGTGGCTTACACAGCGCCTGTGGCTATCACCGTGGTACAGCCGGGTAGTCCGGCAGGCAATGCTGGTTTGCAAATTGGCGATCAACTGGTTAGCATAAATGATACAGCCATCAATAAACCGGAAGACTATGGAAATCAATTGATGAAATACTGGGCGGGGGACACCATTCAATTCGATATCCTCCGTGAAGGCAGCAGGCTAAGCAAGCAGATTATCCTTGCTTCCAGACCAGAAAGACCGGTTACACATCCTGTAGATATGTTTGTGGGGGGTAAAAGCAGCAGGAGGGACGGCTTTGATGCTGTTTTTGCCCATGGTGCGAAGATCAGGCCTGAGCAATGTGGCGGGCCAGTATTTGATACTGCGGGTCATTTTTATGGAATAAATATTGCCAGGTTTGGCCGGGCCAGCACAATCGCCATTCCGGCCAAAACCATTTTAGCATTTATAAAAACAGGTCTTAATTCTACTCAACTCCCTTAGCATTCACCGGAATGCTATATACCGAATTGTGTGCGGTAATGAATAAAATATCATTGTTCTTTCCATAGAAACATACATTGCTGGCACCTTTTGGTACTTTAATCGCTCCAATGGCATTACCTGAAGCGTCAAAGATATACACACCACCGTTGCCGGTCAGGTAGACATTACCTTTATCATCCAGCGTCATGCCGTCAGAGCCACGGTTGATCAGTAATTGTTTCTCACCCAATACCCCATTTTTTATGATAGGATACTTATATGTCTTGCCTGATGCAATATCCGAAACAAAGAGAAACTTACCATCCGGACTGCCTACTATTCCATTTGGTTGTTTAAGGCCATTTGCGATCATCAGGGCAGTTTTTGTGCCTTTTGCCAGATAGTACACATCTTCCGTAGGAATATCTTTGCTTTTTCTGGTCCAATACGGGCGCTGATAGTAAGGGTCTGTAAAATAGATACCTCCTTTGGCATCCATCCACACATCATTGGGGCCATTAAGTTGCTTTCCTCCGAAATTATTCAGCAGCACCTTAACTTTTCCTTTTTTGTTCACCGACCATAGTTCTCCTTTTTCATCCGCACAGGTGATCAGATTGCCTTTTTTATCAAAGAAAGTCCCGTTTGAACGGCCAGTTTTATCTAAGAAAACAGACAATTTACCGTCCAGATCGTACTTCCAGATTTTATCATTCGGCTGGTCAGTAAAGAAAACATTACCGGCTTTGTCCTTTGAGCAGCCTTCGGTAAAGCTATAATCTGAGCCCACCAGTTTTAACTGGTCTTGTACAAATAAGGTGCTTTCCTGTGCCTGAGCAGCAACAGTAGTTAGTAAAAAAGCAAATAAGTAATTTAAGCGGGTAAGTCGTGATAACATGTCTAAATATTTGGTTTCATTAAATAATTAAGTCTAAAAATACACATATATTTGGTTATATGACAATTGAAGCAAATTCTAATGACTTTCGGTGCTACCCACTTGGAGATTCGGCTATAGTCATACAATTTGCTGATGAGATCAGTATTCCCATCAATCAAAAGATCAGGGCCATTGGCGAATTTCTGGATGAATATACCTTTGAGGGCTTTGTGGAGTATGTTCCTGCATTTAGCAGCATTACCATCTACTATCAACCAAGCCTGATATCTTTTCAGGAACTGGAAACCATGGTACAGGAAATGATGGAGGATTTGCCGGAAGCAACCACAGGCAGCCAGTCGGCGGCCATAGAAATACCTGTTGTATATGGAGGGGAATGGGGCCCTGATCTTGAGTTTGTTGCGCAGCACAATAAGCTCAGCATAGAAGAAATAATACATATACATAGCAGTACAGAATACCTGGTGTACATGATTGGTTTTGCACCTGGTTTTCCATATCTGGGCGGCATGGACAGCAGGATTGCTACGCCCAGAAAAGAAACGCCAACATCCAGCATCTCTGCGGGGTCGGTTGGCATAGCAGGTATGCAGACGGGTGTATACCCAATAGAAACACCCGGGGGATGGCAGATCATTGGCAGGACTACCATAGACCTGTTTGACAAGGAAAGTGATACGCCTGTACTGCTGAAAGCAGGCGACCGCATTCGTTTTGTACCTGTAGAAGCTGATATTTTAATGGAAGAGATATATGGGATTTAAGGTGGTCAAAGCCGGTATGCTAAGTACCATTCAGGACCTGGGCAGGTACGGTTATCAGAAATCCGGGATCATTGTAAGTGGGGCGATGGATAAGCTGGCACTCAGGATAGGCAACCTGCTTTTGGGAAATGAAGAAGACGAGGCGGGCTTGGAAATTACCCTGATTGGGCCGGTCTTACTGTTTGAGGAAGCACACCTAATCATCCTTACAGGTGCGGATTTGTCGCCTTCCATAGATGGTGCGCCTTTGACCATGTGGCGTCCAGTCCACATTCCAAAAGGTTCATTACTCACATTCGGTAAACCAGCAAGCGGCTGTCGCGCCTATTTGTCGGTAGCCGGAGGCTTTAAGATAAAACCAGTCCTGGGCAGTTGCGCTACCTATCTGCAGGCAGGCATAGGTGGATGGGAAGGGAGGGCATTAAAGCCCGGCGACCGGATTCCCTTCAAGCAGGCCTATAAAGCTAACGGTAAATTTAACTGGACACCCGATCTAAAATTATACCCCAGGCTGGATAAGCAGACAATTGGTGTAATAGCCGGTCCAGAGTTCAGCTTATTTACCAAAGATAGCATAGCTGCATTTTTCAGTCAGGAATTTAGCATCAGCAAGGACAATAACAGGATGGGATACCGACTGGACGGCGCTGGTATCCACCAGACTAAAACTGAAGAAATGCTATCTTCAGCGGTGACATTCGGAACCATACAAGTTCCGCAGCAAGGGAAACCAATTATCCTGATGGCCGATAGCCAGACCACAGGCGGCTATCCAAGGATTGCTCAGGTGATAACGGCCGCCCTAAGTATCCTTGCGCAAAAGCAAACCGGCAGTCTGATAAAATTTGAATTAATTACCTTAGCTGAAGCACAAAAGCAACTGCAGCAGCAGGAAAAGCAGATACAGCAACTAAAACATACCATTAGCTTAAAATATGGCTGATTTTTATACGGACTTAAATTGTGATATGGGAGAGTCCTTTGGTGCTTATACCATGGGAAATGACGAAGCCATTATGCCCTTCATCTCTTCAGTAAATATAGCCTGTGGCTTTCATGCAGGCGATCCTGCTACTATGCAAATGACGGTAAAGGCCGCTATCAGACATGGCCTGAAGATAGGTGCCCATCCAGGTTTTCCTGATCTGCAAGGCTTTGGAAGAAGAGAAATGAAACTTAGTGCTACCGAGGTTTACAATATAACACTCTATCAGATAGGTGCTTTGTCTGCTTTTGTTAAAGCGGAAGGCAGTGCCCTGCATCATGTAAAACCGCATGGCGCCCTGTACAATATGGCTGCTGTAAACCCTGAACTAGCCGATGCCATAGCGGAAGCGGTATATGCTGCCAATCCTTCACTAATACTTTACGGACTATCCGGCAGTGAACTCATCAAATCCGCAGAACGAAGAGGGTTGAACGTGAAAAACGAAGTATTCGCAGACAGGACTTACAAGCAGGATGGTACTTTGACACCAAGGAGCCAGGCGGGCGCATTGATTAATGACAGTAAAACCGCCATCAATCAGGTGATGAGAATGGTAAAGGAAGGTATAGTGACCTCTTCTGAGGGACTCGATATAGCCATCCGGGCAGATACCATCTGCCTTCATGGAGATGGCGGTCATGCACTGGAATTAGCCAGAGAGATTAGCCATCGTTTTAAACAGGAGGGGATCATTGTAAGATGAAAAACAGAAGCGTACTTCTGGGCGCCGCCTTTTTGATGGCAACCTCGGCGATAGGTCCGGGCTTCCTTACCCAGACCACGGTTTTTACCCAATCGCTGGGTGCCAGCTTTGGCTTTGTGATACTTACTTCCATCATTATTGACATAGGCGTACAGCTAAATATCTGGCGCGTTATTGCTGTCTCTGAAAAACGTGCGCAGGACATTGGCAATTTACTTTTGCCAGGTCTTGGCAGTTTCATCTCCATACTGATCGTGTTGGGCGGACTGGCCTTCAATATAGGAAATATAGCAGGGGCGGGCCTTGGGCTGCAGGCTTTGCTGGGCATTCCTGTAGCCACAGGTGCGGTTATTTCAGCAGCAATGGCCATTGCGATTTTTGTGGTGAAAGAAGCAGGTAAAGCGATGGATAAATTTGCACAGCTAATGGGTTTTTTAATGATCATGGCCATCGTTTATATTGCTGTCAGTTCTGCACCTCCTGTTGGAGAAGCAGTATTGAGGACTATTGTGCCAGCCAAAATAGACCTCATGACCATTCTTACCCTGGTGGGCGGAACGGTGGGCGGCTACATCACTTTCTCCGGCGGACATCGCTTGCTGGACGCAGGCATTAAAGGAAAAGAATCACTTAAAGAAGTGAACAGGAGTGCTGTTATGGGTATTTCCATAGCATCTTTGGTGCGTGTCTTTTTATTTCTCGCCTCCCTTGGGGTGGTAGCAAAGGGATTGTCTATTGATGCTGGAAACCCTACCGGATCGGTATTCCAGCTCGCTGCTGGAAACATCGGTTACAAACTCTTCGGACTGGTAATGTTTTCTGCCGCCATTACTTCCGTAATTGGGTCCGCTTATACCTCTGTTTCATTTATTAAATCTTTTAGTCCGGCTATTCAGAAAAACGAAAATAAGCTAATTATTGGCTTCATAATAATCTCAGCCATGATATTTATTGCAGTAGGAAAGCCAGTAAGCCTGCTGATCATGGCGGGAGCAGCCAATGGTCTGATTTTGCCGGTCACACTCGCAACCATTCTTTTCGCAGCTCATAAGAAAAAGATTATCGGGGATTACCAACATCCAATATGGCTTACGCTATTCGGAATCCTGGTAGTTTGTGTCATGACCTATATGAGCGGATCAGTGCTGATAAATACTTTTTTTTGATATGGAATCCGTGTAGCTCCGCTTGATCACCGTTGTATGTGAGTCCGGTCTGAGGGCCGAGTCACACGGAGTGACAGTTTATTTAATTGGGATTCACATCGAACAGTGATACAACCCATCTAATATCCGTGTGGTTGGAGAGTTTTGAGGGTATGATTATTTAATCAAATATAGCGCTAAATGACAATTGAATCAAGTCAAGCCTTGATTTTAAAGTCAATTTTTGTAAGTTAGCAAAATCAGCTATCAACCCAAATTTTGATACTTATGAAGTCGAATCTGATCATCCTATTTATTTTCATTGTTTTTTTGCAAAGCTGCGGACTTAACGAGCGGGAGAAAAATCTGCAAATACTGCAAAAGGAAATCGCCCAGAAAGAGCAGGGCTTACTGGCCTGGGAACAGCGGTTGAAACTGAAAGAAGAGGCACTGGAACATGCAAGGCAGTCGCTGGACAGCGCAAAGATGCAAGCCGATTCTGCATCGGTATACGACCCTGCTATTGTGGGTAAATGGATTGTTAAGATGAGCTGTATAGAAACTACCTGCGACGGGTCTGCATTGGGAGATACCAAGACAGAGCAATGGGATATCAGCTACAATCAAAAGTCCATCGTTGTAAAAGCATATTCGGGTCCTGTACTCATTCGGGTGTATGTAGGCAATTATAGAGACAATCAACTAAAAGTTTTGGATGAGCGGCCAAACGTAGATGTGTCTTTTAAGGCGGCCCTTAATTTTATTAATGAGAAAAGGATGGACGGAACCAGAGAGATCCTACAGGCAAACTGTAAAATTGTATATGCGCTAACTGCAGAAAAGTCGAAATAATACTAAACAAAGCTTTATGATTTTATTATCCGCCCTGGACTTTTCTTTACCGTTACGCAATCCGGTGATCATCTTTTCGCTGGTATTGTTTATCATTTTGTTTTCCCCGATCATCTTTAAGAAAATAAAAGTACCTCATATTATCGGGTTAATTGTGTCGGGTGTAATAGTGGGACCGTATTGTTTAAACCTGCTGAGACGGGACAGCAGCATCGTATTGTTTGGGACTGTTGGCCTGCTGTACATCATGTTTCTGGCTGGTCTGGAAATTGACCTGGCCGAGTTTAAGAAGAACCGGAAGCGGATACTGGTTTTTGGCTTGTTAACCTTTATATTTCCGCTGACGTTCGGTACACTTGCCAGTTATTACCTGCTGGGTTACGGGTTTTTATCCTCTTTATTGCTGGCCAGTATGTTTTCTACCCATACGCTTGTTTCTTATCCCATAGCCAGTAAATACGGGGTCATCAGAAACAGGGCAGTGAGCATGACGGTAGGCGGGACAATGATCACTGATATCCTCGCACTATTAATCCTGGCGGGGATTGCGGGAATGACAAAAGAAGATGTTTCTGCTACTTTCTGGTTGCAGCTGGGAGGTTCTACAATCGTTTTTGTCGCCATCGTATTTGCTCTATTTCCTTTGATCATCAGGTGGTTTTTCAAACATTTTGAGGACAGCATCTCGCAATATATTTTTGTACTGGCAATGGTTTTTCTTGCCTCATTTCTGGCAGAGGCTGCTGGTGTGGAAGCCATTATCGGTGCGTTCTTTTCTGGCCTGGTACTCAATAAATTTGTGCCACATACATCTCCATTGATGAATAGAATAGATTTTGTAGGCAACGCGATATTCATTCCTTTTTTCCTGATCAGCGTAGGTATGCTGGTGGATGTAACGGTATTGGTAAAAGGTTGGGGGGCGCTGAAAGTAGCCGGGATTATTCTTTTTGTGGCATTGGCTACCAAGTACCTGGCAGCCTGGCTGACTCAGCGGATCTTTAAACTGAGCCCTACGGAAGGAAAAATGATCTTTGGGCTGAGTTCTTCCCATGCAGCGGCTACGCTGGCCATTATTTTGGTAGGTTATAACATTATCACAGGAGAAACAGCATCGGGTGAACCGATCAGGTTATTGAATGAAGATGTGCTGAATGGTACGATTTTGCTGATACTGGTAAGTTGCGGGGTAAGTTCTTTTGTGGTAGAGGGGGTATCTAAGAAGCTGGCTTTTGATCAGGAACAGGAGGATACGAATGACGAAGCCGAACAGCCTGATGAAAGGATACTGGTGTCGCTTGCCTATCCGGATATGATCACGCAGCTGGTTGATTTTGGTGTTATCTTGAAGCCCAGGAAGACGCATACTTCGATTTATGGACTGAATGTGATCGATGATGAAAGCACAAAAGGCAATCATGCAGGTGCCTCCCGGAAAATTCTTGAGAAGGCTGTCTCACATGCGGCAGCATCAGAAAATACCATTATTCCCATCACAAGGTATGATTCGAGTATCAGTAACGGAATTGTTTATACGATCAAAGAGCACGGAATCAGTGATATTGTAATCGGACTTCATAAACAGGCTGATCAGCACACTTTTCTTGGTACCAAAGCTGAAAATATTATCAGAAGGGTACATGAGACCATTTATATTTACAAACCGACACAGCCTTTTAATACCTTTAAACGGATTGTTGTTGTCATGCTGCCAAAGGCAGAGACAGAGCCTGGATTTTTGCATTGGCTAAGGAAAGTCATGGTCATGGCAAAGGAAGCAGGGATCTCTATTAATTTTTACGGTACAGCTGTCACCAATCAGCTTATCGGGAAGGTGATGGAGAGAAGCTCGTATGTGGTTAAGGTACAGTTTAATGAATTTGATAACTGGGATGACTTCCTGATCTTTAGCAAGGAGCTGAAGCTGAACGATCTTTTTATTATTGTTTCTTCACGTAAAGGGCATAATTCGTATATTCCTCAGTTAAAAAAACTTCCTTATTATCTATCAAGTTATTTTCACAAACAAAGTTTGATCATTCTCTATCCCAAGCAATTGGAGTCAGGTATAAATATGGGTGATATAGAGCAGGCAGACAGTAACCTGATAGAAACCATTTCAGATCAGCTGGATGCTATAGGAAAAGCAGGTAAGTATGTTAAAGGCCTGTTTAAAGGTAAATAGCATATAGCAGGATAGTTCATTAAAATAGAAGAATAAACTATGGTGTCAGCTATAAATTTGGTCTAGTTTTGATTAGCTTAAACAGCTTCATTAACTTTCAGAACAACCAAATGAAACAAAGACCCAGTATTTTAATAGGCCTTACCTTACTTTCAATATGCTTTGCTGTAAACCCTTATAGTAGTTACGCACAAAAAAAAACCCTTTCTGAACTTCAACAGGGATTTGTAGACCTACGCTTTGGTATGTTTATCCACTACAATATCCCGACCTATCAGAATGAAGACTGGGCAGATCCTGAAGCATCAGCAGCTATATTTGACCCTAAAAAACTGAACTGTGACCAATGGGCAAAGGCTGCAAAGTCTGCAAACATGACCTATGGTTGCCTTACCACCAAACACCATAGTGGATTTGCCATCTGGAATACAAAGACGACCGATTACAGTGTGATGAGCAGTCCGCTAAAAAGGGATGTTGTAAAGGAATTTACAGATGCTTTCAGGGCCGATGGCCTTAAAGTGATGCTTTACTATTCTATCCTGGACACGCACCATAAACTGCGTCCGAACAGTATTACCCCAGCGCATATCAAAATGGTAAAGGCACAGTTGACAGAGTTGCTGACAAATTATGGGGAGATCGGAGCGATTATCATTGATGGCTGGGACGCGCCCTGGTCCAGGATCTCTTATGATGAAATACCTTTTGAAGAGATCTACACTTTAATAAAATCGATACAGCCAAATTGCCTGGTAATGGACCTGAATGCGGCAAAATATCCTGCCGAGGCACTTTTTTATACGGATATCAAATCTTATGAGCAAAATGCAGGTCAGCACATTTCCAAGGAGAGCAACAGGCTTCCGGCAATGTCCTGCCTTCCGCTGAATAATTCATGGTTCTGGAAGAGCTCTTTTCCGAATGAGCCGGTGCGGAAACCATCTTCTATGGTGAACGACAACATTATACCGCTCAATGAGGCTTTATGTAATTTTATGCTCAATGTAGCACCTAATAGGGATGGACTACTGGACGACAATGCACTTGCTGCCTTGAAAGAAATAGGGGATACCTGGTCTAATAAAGGTCCTGTCGCTAAATTGCCGGTTTATGATGCGCCTATTATTTCAACCAATCTGGTTAAAAAAAGACCGTCCAATTCGAGTTGGGGTTATGATTCTAATATCATGGACTTTGCCAACGATGATAATTTTGGCTCATCGTGGGTATCCAACCCCATTGTAAAACAGCCCTGGCTGGAGGTTTCTCTGGATAAAGAAATGCATTTTAACACAATTGTGGTTACAGAAAACAAGCCCAACATAAAAAAATACCGCCTGGAATACTATCAGAAAGGAGTATGGAAGCCGATTCTTTCTGGAGAAAACAGCAGCAGGGTAAAAGTTCACCGTTTTCCATCGGTGCAGGGAAGTAAAGTAAGGATCACCATTGATGGGTCTGATAAAATAGCAAGCCTGGCTGAATTCGGGGTTTACCAGGAAAAAAGGTAAATTTAATGCTATAAAAGGCATGGTTAGCTGTTTGTTAATGTTTTTTTAATGGTTAACCTGTTTTTTGTGCTTAATTTTAAATTCACACAAAGCACATGAGTAAAATTTACATCCAATTACTAATTGTATTGTTTTTTTTGAGCAATGCAATGGCCCAGATCAAGCACAGCAAAAATTCGAGGTTCAAAAGCTATAAAGGGCTGATCATGGCCGGATATCAAGGCTGGCACAATGCACCTGAGGATGGGGCGGGGCGCGGCTGGTACCATTATACATCAAAAGGAAAGTTTGAACCAGGAAGTACCAATGTAGATCTGTGGGCAGAGACTAAAGAATATCCGAAGGTATACAAAACACCTTTTCTCCATGCTGATGGTACACCTGCGTACCTGCAAAGTGCCCATGATGCCTCTACGGTAGATGTTCATTTCAGGTGGATGAAAGCGTATGGACTTGATGGCGTGTTTATGCAGCGTTTTGTAGCAGAGATCAGGGGGAAATCAGGTAGAAACCATTTTAATACTGTGCTGCGCAATGCGCTGGCTTCCTCAAGAAAATATGGCCGGGCGATATCTGTCATGTATGACCTTTCGGGGACCCGGGACAGTGTAGATGTGCCGGTATTGATCAACGACTGGAAAAATCTGGTAGACAGCATGAAGATCACCAGTCAGGGAAATAACCAGACCTATCTGTACCACAATGGTAAGCCATTGGTGGTATTGTGGGGGGTAGGATTTAACGATAACAGGAGGTATACACTTAAAGACATTGAGAAAATGATTGATTTCCTCAAAAATGACCCTGTATATGGTGGTTGCTCGGTGATGTTGGGTGTTCCTACCTACTGGCGTGAATTTGGAAGTGATACACAAAAAGATCCTCTCCTGCACAAGCTCATTTTAAAGGCAGATATTGTCCATCCATGGACGATAGGGAGGTATGATACAGAGGCGGCGTACGAACGGTATGCGGTGGTACAAAAATCCGATATACAATGGTGCCTGGAGCACAAGATAGATTATACAGGTGTCGTATTTCCTGGATTTAGCTGGCACAACATGAATCCGGGATCTCCGTCAGATCAGATACCAAGAAACAGGGGGAAGTTTTTCTGGAAACAGTTGTCTACCGCAATAAAAAACGGGGCGGAGATGCTGTATGTAGCCATGTTTGACGAAGTCGACGAGGCCACAGCCATCTTTAAGATTTCTAAAAATCCGCCAGTGGGTGCGAGTAAATTTGTAGCTTTTGAAGAAGATATCCCCTCAGACTATTACCTGTATCTTACGGGTTATGCAGGGAAGATGCTGAGGAAGCAAGTTCCTTTTATTCAGGAAGTTCCATTGCATAAGTAAGGTTTTTAGTATGGCTGATTATACATGTCGCCTTAATGTTGCAAACATACAATTGCTTTTTTATGAATAAGATTAGGGATTAACCAAATGTTTAGTATGTTTGTCTAGATTTATATTTATAAATCTAGACAAACATGAAATATTCTATATCAGATCTGGAGCAGTTATCAGGAGTGCAGACCCATACCATCAGGATTTGGGAGCGCAGGTATAAGGCACTGGAACCTATGCGTTCTGCCGGTAATACGCGCTTTTATGATGACAATCATTTGCTAAGACTGTTGAATATAGTTGGCCTTAGCAAAACGGGACTAAAAATATCTCAGGTTTGTGCTTTGTCTGATAATGAAGTAGATGACTTATTGAAAGAAGAAATAGATAAGACGCTTTCAAGCGATGCACAGTTTGAATACTACATTTCTAAGTTGCTGAACTATGGTTTGTCATATAATGAAACGGATTTCGATCAGCTGATCAGTAAATGTATCCTGGATTATGGAATGACAAGTACTTACAAGAATGTGATCTATCCTTTACTTTTAAGGCTGGGGCTGATGTGGAGAAGAGAACACATTTGTCCGGCCCAGGAGCACTTTTTGTCAAACATTATCCGGCAGAAGATGTTTGTAGCGATTAATGATCTCCCTCTTAAGTCCGGTCACGGTCCTTGCTGGCTACTTTTTTTACCTGAGGATGAAGACCATGATATAGGATTGTTATTTGCTAATTATGTACTAAGGCTGATGGGACATAAAGTATTATTTCTGGGTGCAAAAGTACCATTTGAATCGGTAAAGGATGCGGTATCCAATAATAAGGTAGCTCATTTGCTACTTTTTTTTGTACACTCCAGGCCGGTTAGTGATGCTAATGAGTATCTGAACCGCTTAAGTAATGATTTTAAAGACCTATCTATCCATATAGCAGGCAATACCAGACTGATTGAAGAACTTCAAATTGGCAGTAATGTTAGTTGGTTTAAGAGCATAGAAGAATTTGAGGATATAATAAAGGGCGTTCAGCATGTTTCATAAACCAAACACCCATATACCAGAAATTGCGGTAATAGGTTCCGGTTTTGCCGGCATCAGTGCTGCGGCTTATCTGGCCAAATCAGGTTATAAGGTAGATGTTTATGAAAAGAACAACGATCTGGGTGGCCGTGCCAGGCAACTGCATACAGAAAATGGTTATATTTTTGATATGGGCCCGAG
Source organism: Pedobacter psychroterrae (assembly GCF_004331695.1). Lineage (GTDB taxonomy): Bacteria > Bacteroidota > Bacteroidia > Sphingobacteriales > Sphingobacteriaceae > Pedobacter > Pedobacter psychroterrae. The sequence goes on from NZ_SJSL01000009.1 coordinate 112,438, forward strand.
CTGGTACTGGATGCCGGAAGTATTTGAGAAATTCTTCAATGATTTTGGCCATAAGGCAAGTGATTTTTATGAACTGGAGTTGCTGGATCCCGGTTTTTCGATAGTATTTGGGATTGATGATGTGATGGATATTCCCGCAGATTATCAATCGTTGACAGCGTTGTTTGAATCTATAGAGAAGGGGAGTGGGGAACAGCTTGCTTCGTTTTTGACGGAAGCGGAATACAAATACAAAATTGGGATGGATAAACTGGTATATAAGCCCGGATTGTCGGTTTTTGAATTTCTGGATGCAGATCTGATTAAAGGTATGTTTAAGCTGCAGGTATTTACTTCGTTTAGCAAACATGTAAGAAGCTTTTTTAAGCATCCAAAATTGATTGCTTTGATGGAATTTCCAGTGCTTTTTCTAGGTGCCATGCCGGAAGATACTCCTGCTTTATATAGCCTGATGAACTATGCCGGCTTAAAGCTGGGTACATGGTATCCAAAAGGTGGATTTGGAAAGGTGGTACAGGCGATGAAATCAGTAGCTGAAACCAATGGGGTAAAGTTCCATACAGATGAAGCAGTTGTACATTTGGAGGTAAAAGACAAATTAATTAGCAGCGTGAGAACCAAAACCCTGGATAAACGCTATGACGGGGTGATTGCAGCTGCAGATTATCACCATGTGGAGGAGCAGCTGCTGGGTAATGCTGACAGGAACTATACAGCAGCATACTGGGATAAGCGTGTGCTTGCTCCTTCCTCTTTGATCTTTTATCTGGGACTGACAAAGAGGGTTAAGCGCCTGGGCCATCATACGCTATTCTTTGAAGAAGAACTTAAACAACATGCAATAGAAATTTATAAAACCCCTCAATGGCCTTCAAAGCCACTGTTTTATGTTTGCTGTCCGTCTAAAACAGATGATAGTGTAGCTCCTGATGGGCATGAGAACCTGTTCATACTGATGCCCCTGGCACCGGATATGGAAGATAATGAAGATTTGAGAGAGAAATATTTCCATATGATCCTCGATCGTCTTGAAGCTTATACTGGTGATCAGATCCGTGTTCATCTGGATTATAAAAAAAGCTATTGCGTGTCAGATTTTAAAGCGGATTATAATTCTTATAAAGGGAATGCTTATGGGTTGGCAAATACCTTAATGCAAACAGCTAATCTTAAACCCTCCATCAGAAATAACCATATAAACAACCTTTTCTATGCTGGTCAGCTTACGGTGCCAGGCCCGGGTGTACCCCCGTCTATCATATCGGGCAATGTAGCGGCCAAACAACTTATAAAGTACTTTAACAACAAGGAAACCCTATGAAAGAAACGTTCGATAAGCTGTCTGCAGAATGCAGCAAAATAACTACTCAGCGCTATAGCACAAGTTTTTCTCTTGGAATCTATTTTTTGGCTAGAAAATTAAGGAACCCGATCTATTCCATTTATGGATTTGTAAGGTTGGCAGATGAGATTGTGGATAGTTTTCATAATTATGATAAACCTTATTTGCTGGCAAAGTTCAGGCAGGACTGTTTTGAGTCTATCGAGCATGGAATCAGTTTGAACCCTGTTTTAAATTCTTTTCAGCAGGTGGTGAATGACTATGGGATAGCAGAAGAGCTGATTGATCTGTTTTTGAAAAGCATGGAAATGGATCTTGAAGAAAACAATTATACACAAGAAAAGTACGATCAATATATCCTTGGGTCTGCGCAGGTAGTGGGCCTGATGTGTCTGCGTGTATTTACAGAGGGAAATGATGCAGCGTATGACAAGTTGAAGAATTCGGCCATGAAACTTGGTTCGGCTTTTCAAAAAGTAAATTTCTTAAGGGATGTAAATGCCGACTATAACAACCTGAGCCGCAACTATTTTCCTAATGTAAATTTGTCGGCTTTTTCTAACCTGGAGAAGAAGATTATTGAACAAGATATAGAAGAAGAATTTAAGGAAGCACTGGAAGGAATCAAACAACTTCCATCTTCATCCAGAAGTGGTGTTTATCTTGCGTATATTTACTACAAAGAATTGTTTAATAAAATAAAAAAGGTAACAGCAGAACGGGTAATGTCTGAAAGGATCAGGATCTCAAACAGCCATAAATTTGGCTTGATGTGTGATTCACTGATCAGGTATAAAATGAATGCACTATGAGGTTAATTTTGCTTTTTATATTTATTGTTGCCGCTAATGCAGCGATCGCAAATCCCGATATTACGGAGTTGAGAGAATTGTATTATAAAGCAGCGATGAGCAAAAAGTCGTGGAAGCAGCTGTCAAAATTACTTTCACCGGTAGATACTAAATCCCCAGCTGTCTTAGTTTGTTATAGAGGAGTATCAGATATGATGGAAGCAAAATATCTAGTCAGCCCCTGGAGTAAACTGAAGAGCTACAGATCCGGGAAAAGATTAATTGAAGAAGCCGTTAGGAGAGACATTAAGAACCCGGAGATTCGTTTTTTGCGGTACTCAGTTCAGACCAATTTGCCTTCTTTTCTTGATTACAAAGATGACATAGCGTCGGACAGGCTGTTTTTAATAGCCAATGTGGACCAAATAAAAGATAAGGTATTGAAAAATAATATTATACAGTACTTAACTGAAATAAAGGCTTTTAAAGAGGAAGAAATAAAAAGATTAAAAAATGACAGATGAGGTAATACTGGTCGATAGTGAAGATAATGTAATCGGAACCATGCAGAAGATGGAAGCACATGTAAAAGGAAGATTACACCGTGCGTTTTCAGTGTTTATTTTTAATACAGAAGGAGCGCTTTTACTGCAACAGCGTGCCTATGATAAATACCATTCAGCTGGTAAATGGACCAATACCTGCTGTAGTCACCCAAAGATGGGCGAAGATACACTTGATGCGGCACATCGAAGACTCAGAGAAGAAATGGGGATGGCTTGTAAACTGGAGCATGAATTTAGTTTCTCTTACCAAGCTGAAATGCCCGAGGGTATTTCCGAAAATGAATACGACCATGTTTTTTTTGGTGTCAGCAATGAACTTCCTGTTCCGGATCCGGCAGAGGTGGCGCAATATAAATACATGGACATGAACGTATTGAAAGCAGATATGGAGTCAAATCCTGATGCCTATACAGCCTGGTTAAAGATTTGCTTTGAAAGGGTAATGGAGGGATATAACAGATTATTTTAAGCTTATGAACAATTGGGTAATTAATTTATTGATTGTGCTGGCTACTTTTATAGCGATGGAAGGAGTAGCCTGGCTAACGCATAAATATGTGATGCATGGTCTGTGCTGGTTTTTGCACAGGGACCATCACGTTAAGGATAGTGAGGGATTCCTGGAGCGAAATGACTTTTTCTTTTTGATATTTGCTATTCCGGGAATCATCTGTCTTGCACTCGGTTCCTTTTATGAGGCAGATACTGCCCTCTTTATAGGTATAGGAATTACGGTATATGGAGCAGCCTATTTCTTTGTGCACGAGATATTTATCCACCAGCGTATCAAGTACTTCCGGAATACAGACAACTGGTACTTTAAAGCGATCAGAAGGGCGCATAAAATGCACCACAAACATACGACAAAAGAGCATGGTGAATGTTTTGGAATGCTTTGGGTGCCATTTAAGTATTTTATGGACAGCAAGAAAAATACTACCTCATGAAATACACCTACCTGCTGATTAACCTTTTTACGATCATTGTTCCTTTCTTGTTTTCCTTTCATCCAAAGCTCAACTTTTATAAGACCTGGCGGGCATTCTTCCCGGCGGTAACGATATCCGGACTCTTGTTTATATTATGGGATGTGTATTTTACCGGTTTGGGTGTATGGGGGTTTAATCCCGATTATCTCGTTGGAATATATATCAGCAATTTGCCTCTGGAAGAAATACTCTTTTTTTTTTGTATCCCTTACGCCTGTGTTTTTACCTATCATTGCCTCGATCTATTTATCAATAGGGCAATCGGGGATAAGACAGAAGCCATTCTGACGCCTGTATTGATCCTGATTTTTTTAATTGCGGCTGCATTTAATTATGACAAGATCTATCCATTGGTAACTTTTATCATCCTTCCGGTATCAATGATACTGACTAGATATTTGTTTAAACAGCGGTGGATTTCAAAGTTTTATGTAATATATGCGGTGCTGCTGTTTCCATTTCTTATTGTCAATGGACTGTTGACAGGAACGGGACTGAAAGCACCGGTAGTTTGGTACAATGAGCAGGAAATCATCGGTTTAAGGATCATGACAATACCTGTTGAGGATGTGTTTTATGGCATGGCCCTGATCCTGATAAACCTGCAGATCTATTTATATTTAAAACGTCCGGCTAAAAAAATCAGTGGCTAAGTTTGATAATGTGTTAAAACAATCCTTATTTTGCTGATCGATTTTTATTAACCATCTCTAATATTGCAATAAAATAAAAACTATTTATGATTATAGAGCCTAAAATACGCGGGTTTATATGCCTTACTGCTCATCCTAAAGGATGTGAACAAAACGTGGTCAACCAGATTGATTATGTAAAGTCGAAAGAACCTGTAAAAGGACCTTCAAAAGTGCTGGTGATAGGAGCTTCTACAGGATTTGGCCTGGCGTCAAGAATAACCAGCGCTTTTGGATCTAACGCGGCTACCGTTGGTGTTTTTTATGAAAAACCACCAGCTCCGGGGAAAACTGCTTCACCGGGATGGTATAATTCTGCCGCATTTGAAGAGCAGGCGCACAAAGCCGGTCTGTATGCCAGGAGCATAAACGGTGATGCATTCTCTGACGAAATCAAGCAGAAAACTATTGAACTGATCAAGGCAGACCTGGGACAGGTAGACCTGGTGATCTACAGTCTTGCTTCACCGAGAAGGACCAACCCTAAAACTGGCGTTACACACAACTCTGTACTGAAACCGATTGGTGATACTACCTTCAGCAATAAAACGGTGGATTTCCATACTGGAAAAGTTTCTGAAGTTTCGATAGCGCCTGCCAATGAAGAAGAAATTGAAAATACAGTAGCAGTAATGGGCGGTGATGACTGGGAAATGTGGATAGACGATTTAAAAGCCGCAGGTCTGCTGGCTGAAGGTGCAGTAACTGTAGCCTATTCCTACATAGGCCCTTCTGTAACTGAGGCTGTTTACCGCAAAGGTACAATTGGCCGGGCTAAAGATCATTTGGAAGCTACCGCTTTTAAAATCAGTGATAACCTCAGCGACCTTCATGGTAAGGCATATGTTTCAGTAAATAAGGCATTGGTAACACAGGCAAGTTCTGCTATTCCCGTTATTCCGCTTTATATTTCATTACTATATAAGGTGATGAAGGAAAAAGGGGTACATGAAGGAACGATCGAACAGATTCAGCGTTTATTTGCAGACAGGTTATACAAAAATGAAGTTCCTCTTGATGAAGCAGGAAGGATCCGTATAGACGACTGGGAAATGGACGAGGATGTTCAGGAAAAGGTGGCAGCTCTTTGGGCTGAAGCCACAGACGAGACTTTGCCTCAAATTGGCGATCTTCAAGGCTATAAAAAGGATTTCCTAAATCTTTTTGGATTTGATGTGCAGGGCGTTGATTATGAAAAGGATGTAGACGAAATGGTGGCTATTCCAGGCTTGGTTTAGTGTTTTAATTATTTTACACAAACGGTTGCATTGGTGAATGCAACCGTTTGTGTTGTTTCTTTGGCCTAAGGCATTATCTACTAGCTGATTATTTGGTTATTATTGTGTTAACAAATGTAACCACACTATGATCAGAATCACTCGATGGGTAATTGCTGCTGTACTATTATTGAACACTGCTTCAAGCTATGCACAGCTAAATATTATTCCGCTTCCTAAAAACATCAAAGAAAATGGCAGTTCCTTTACGGTGTCTGCAGGAACAAAGATTTTTTATGCTAAAGGCCTTAAACCACAGGCCGAGCTTTTGTTAGCAGCCTTATCGCCCGCCACAGGATTTGACCTGAAGACAGCGGAACTAACAAGTTCCGTAACAAATGGCATCGTATTGAAGCTGGACAATTCTCTCGCAGCTAATAAAGAAGGCTATCGTTTGTCAGTTAAAACTGGATTGATTACGCTTAGTGCCGGCAGTGCTGCAGGTGTGTTTTATGGTACACAGACTTTGCTGCAAATGCTTCCTGCAGAAATCTATAATAAAGCGCGTAAGAAAGATGTATCCTGGAAAATAACAGGGGTCGATATAGAAGATGCGCCATTATACGAATGGCGTGGAATGATGCTGGATGTATCGCGTTATTTCTTTGGAAAGGACTATGTGCTAAAATTTATAGACATGATGGCCATGTACAAAATGAATGTGCTGCATTTGCATTTAGTTGACGATGCAGGATGGCGCCTGGAGATCAAGAAATACCCAAAACTTACATCAGTGGGTGCCTGGAGAGGCGAAGGTGCTGAACGTACAGGTGGCTACTATACCCAGGAAGATATTAAGGAGATCGTGGCGTATGCTACTTTAAGAAATGTAGATGTTATCCCTGAGATTGAGCTTCCTGCACATACGCTGTCATCAATAGCGGCATATCCTCATTTATGCTGTACAGGTGAACAATATGTGGTACAGACACAGCATTCTATCAGCCGTGAGTTATACTGTGTAGGTAAGGAAAGTACATTTGATTTTCTGGCCGATGTATTTGAAGAGACATTTAAAATGTTTCCGTCAAAGTATTTTCATCTAGGTGGTGATGAAGCTCAGTATGACCGTTGGAAAGTCTGTCCTGATTGTCAAAAAAGAAAAGCCGATTTAGGACTCAAGACTGAAAAGGAGCTGCAGGTATATTTCAATCAGCGTGTACAGCAAATGGTAAAGAAGTACGGTAAAACGATTGTAGGTTGGGACGAAATCATTGAGGATGGCTTGAAGGAAAAAGCTGTAGGCATGATTTGGCATGATCCAAAAAAAGCTTTTAAAGCATCAGAAGATGGTCACTATTCAGTTATGACGCTGACAACTCATACTTATTTGGATATGTCGCAAAGTAGCATTCCCGGCGAAGTGAAAGCTGCAGGCTGGAGTAATCCCATCACTTTGGAAAAGGTATATTCTTTAAACCCGATGTTGAAGGGACTGGATGAGAAGTACAGGCCTCAAATACTTGGGGCACATGGAGCATTGTGGGGAGACCAGTTCATCCACGGAACACTGTTGCAGGAAATTTCCTTACTGAACGAAAACCGATCTGAAAAATACTTTGATTATTTGACGTTCCCACGTATGTCGGCACTTGCAGAAGTATCCTGGACACCGTTAGCCAAACAAGACTTTGGTGATTTTGAGAAGCGTTTGAGCAGTCATTACAGAAAGTATGATAATGCAGGGTACGGATACCGCGTACCTGTACCTAAGCTTGTTAGTAGTGAGCAAGCCAATGGAGGGTATTTAATTAAGGTGGAAAATGTGGTGAAGGGAGCAGAGATCAGGTATGCTATTGATGGTATACGGGCCAATGCATATTCCGCAGTTTACACAGGACCGGTACAGGTGAGCCAGTTGAAAGATTTTAGTGCTGTTACTGTGGTGAATAGAGACGTTTACTCGCTGCCTTTGTACTTTCCGGAGAAGTACGAAAAGTTTCAAAAAGACGGGGAGTTGATCGGTGAGTGGAAGCCTTCATTAATCGAGGGTGAACAATTTTCTATCTTTGAAATGAATGCTTCAGGTAAGGTCAATGGCAATGGTGAATACCAGGTTAGCTTTTGGTTTACAGAAGGAAGTTCACGTCTGGAAATTAAATCTATAGAAGTATATAAAAATGGTGTTGAGATAACTGAAGATGTTCATGACGGCTTTACCGGTAGTGCTGCCGATCGTAACCGGTATAAATTTAATATCAGCGGGTACGAAACAGGAGCAGTTTTTACGATTAAGGCAAATGTGCGCGGAGATATCAGCAATGATTCAAATGGAGCAGTTTTTATAAAGAAATTGTAACTTAGGGGCTATGAATAATAGCCATCCTCAGTTGAGGACAGTGAATGTGACCCGTTATGTAACCCCTTTGAGGGAAGGCGGGTCTATGCCGGCCATTGCCGAGGCAGATGATGAGTTTCTTTATGTACTTAAATTCAGGGGTGCAGGTCAGGGAGTAAAAGCCCTGATTGCAGAAATAATAGGAGGTGAACTGGCAAGGGCCTTGGGTTTTAAGGTTCCTGAAATTGTGTTTGCGAATCTGGACAAAGCATTTGGCCGTACAGAACCTGATGAAGAGATACAAGATTTATTGAAAGCAAGTGTAGGGCTGAATCTGGCACTGCACTACCTTTCAGGTTCCATTACATTTGATCCAACAGTAGCAGTAATCGACTCCAAACTGGCCTCACAAATTGTGTGGCTGGATTGTTTGCTGACCAATATGGACCGGACTGCAAGAAATACCAATATGTTGTTTTGGCATAAGGAACTCTGGCTGATAGATCACGGTGCCGCATTATATTTTCACCATTCTATGGAGAACTGGGAAGAACAGGCTAAAAAACCATTCATTTTGATCAAGGATCACGTTTTATTACCCCAGGCCTCTGAGTTGGATGAGGTGGATGAAGCATTTAAAGCCATGCTAAGCGATGAGCTAATAGAGGAGATAGTGTCGTTGATCCCAGTAGACTGGCTATCTCAGGATCTTGAAGAGGAATCTGCAGAAGACCGTAGAAAAGTATACGCTGCCTTTTTAAAATCAAGAGTAGCAAATTCTCAAATTTTTGTAAAAGAAGCGAAGCATGCAAGGTCAGGACTTATTTGAGTATGCAGTGATCCGGCTGGTGCCCAGGGTAGAGCGGGAGGAGTTTTTAAATGTGGGACTGATCTTGTATTGTGCCAGGAAAAAGTATTTGAAAGCGGTATTTACACTGGATGAAGTACGCTTAACTGCCTTTTGTAAAGATTCTGATCTGATGGAATTGAACAGAAACCTGGATGCTTTTGTAAATATCTGTAAAGGATCGGCAGAAGGCGGTCCTATCGGGCAATTGGATATCGCTTCCAGGTTCCGTTGGCTTACGGCAACCAGGAGCACCGTACTCCAGAGTTCAAAGGTACATCCTGGATTTTGTAAGGATCCTGAAAAGAAATTACAACAACTTTACAGTGAAATGGTTCTTTTGCCCTGAAAGCACTCGCAAATAGGAAATAATTTTCTTTCTTTTACAGTTTCAAATACCATTACTAAAATGAGCGAGGAGTTTTACCTTCATATATTTAATAAGCAGCGCGGTATAGAAGCCGTTCCTTCCAATGCAGAAGTTGCAGAATGGGCCCTGGGACTATTGGATCTTATCTATCCTGAGCGGCTGACCTCACCAGACTATTCTATCAATGAAATTAAAAGATCATTTGCAAGGCAGCAAAATGCTTTGATAAGTCTGTTAAATGCTACAAAGGCATGTGAGAATAGTGATAATGAAAAGATCGTAGCAGGAATATTTGAGCAACTTCCGGAAATGTACCGGAAAATGAACACCGATATCAACGCCATCCTGCAAGGGGACCCCGCGGCTAAAAGCGAGTTTGAGATCATTAGAAGTTACCCTGGTTTTCTGGCCATCGCACTCTATAGGATCGCTCATGCATTACTGGAGGCAAATGTTCCGATCATTCCCCGGATACTGACTGAATATGCACATTCTATTACAGGTATTGACATTCACCCGGCGGCTAAAATAGGGGAATATCTGTATATAGATCATGGAACGGGACTGGTAATAGGCGAGACCACCGTGATCGGTAACCATGTAAAGCTTTATCAGGGAGTGACACTAGGCGCATTGAGCGTGGAGAAATATATGGCCAATACCAAAAGGCACCCAACTATTGAAGACCATGTGATCATCTACTCTGGAGCAACGATATTGGGTGGTGAAACTATAATAGGGCAGAATTGTATCATTGGCGGGAATGTATGGCTTACTAAAAGTGTTCCGGCAGGATCAACGGTATACCATCAGTCGGCAGTAAAAGTTGAAACCAAGAATTTATAGCATGGGAAATATCATAGATTTTGTGGGGAATACCCCTTTAGTTGAAATCCAAAAGCTGAATCCAAATCCCGCTGTAAAGATTTTTGCCAAACTGGAAGGAAATAATCCCGGAGGGAGTGTCAAAGACAGGGCCGCATTGAATATGATCCGTAGTGCGATAGAACGGGGAGATATTAAAAAGGGAACTAAGCTAATCGAAGCGACTAGTGGAAACACTGGTATCGCACTAGCCATGATAGCAGGGATTTATGAGCTTGAAATTGAACTGGTGATGCCGTCGAGTTCAACGAGAGAAAGAACACTCACTATGGAAGCTTACGGAGCTAAAGTAACGCTGCTGGAATCAATAGAAATATGCCGGGATTATGCAGATGAAAAGGGCGCTACCGAAGGTTATTTTATACTAGATCAGTTTGCCAATCCTGACAACTATCTGGCACATTATAAGACTACAGGTCCGGAGATCTGGAAGGATACGAATGGTCAGATCACCCATTTTGTGAGTTCGATGGGGACAACCGGAAGTATCATGGGGAATTCTATGTTTTTGAAAGAACAGAATCCGGAAATTCAGATCGTAGGATGTCAGCCTACCGAAGAATCGGCTATTCCAGGTATCAGAAGATGGCCTGAAGCCTATTTGCCCAGGATATTTGATCCGTCAAGAGTAGACCGGGTAATGGATGTTTCACAACAGGAGGCGACAGAAATGGCGAGGAAACTGGCAAAGACAGAAGGTGTTTTTGCCGGTATGAGCAGTGGTGGGGCTATGGCATGTGCCTTAAAATTAGCAGCCGAATTGGAATCCGGACTAATTGTGTTTATTGCCTGCGACCGTGGTGACCGGTATCTTAGCAGTGATCTGTTTGGCTAGGTAGCCGAGATTTTTTGTGGCTGCACGATAACGATTGCGTAAATAAATTCAGCAGGAAGTATTTATTCTTTGTAAATATTATGTAGAATTGTTTTGCACAGCATCGCTTGTATATGATTATAGCCAAATATATTTTAGACAGTATCGAGATTGAAAACGTTGTCATTCCTGATGGTGAGTTATTAAATCTACCTGAGAAAGTACTGCAGTTCGGGACAGGTGTTTTATTAAGGGGACTTCCTGATTATTTTGTAGATAAAGCCAACAGAGCAGGAATGTTTAACGGCAGAATAGTTGTCGTTAAATCGACCAGCAAAGGCGATCTGACTGATTTTAAGCAGCAAGACAACCTGTATACCATCTGTGTAAGAGGCATTGAGAATGGGAAAAGTATAGAAAAAAATATCCTTTGTTCTTCCATAAGCAGGGTATTGTCGGCTTATGGCGAATGGGAAACTATATTGGACGTAGCCAGAGATCCTAATGTGCAGGTTTTTATTTCTAATACAACAGAAGTAGGGATCGTTTTATTAAAAGAAAGTATCCATCAATCTCCACCAGAATCATTTCCTGCAAAACTATTGGCTTCATTGTATGCACGGTATAAAGCACTGGGTGATGATGAGCGCGCAGATCTTGTGGTAATAGCTACAGAGCTGATTCCTGATAATGGAAAAAAACTCGCGGCAATTGTGGATGAATTAGTTGTTTTCAATGAACTGGAAACTGAATTCACTGTATGGCTAAAATCGCGTGTCAACTTCTGTAATTCATTGGTTGACCGGATCGTACCGGGAAAACCAGATGATCAGACACTTTTGAAGCTTGAAGAGCAGTTGGGATATGAGGATAACCTGCTGATCATGGCCGAACCTTACAGACTATGGGCAATAGAGGGTGGTGCGAAAGTTTCGGCGTTGCTTAATTTGGAAGCGGCAGACACCGGAGTTATTGTAAAGCCTGATATCGAAATCTACAGAGAATTAAAGGTTAGGTTGCTGAACGGATCGCATACCCTCACTTCAGCGATAGCTTATTTATCCGGTATTGAGACAGTGGCAAGCGCGATGGCTGATGAGGCCCTGAAAAGTTATATTACCGATGTGATGGAGTCTGAAATCATCCCAGCCATTCCATACGAAATTAATGGAAATGAAGCGATAGATTTTGCCCGGGCGGTATTGGATCGATTTGCCAATCCTTACATAGAACATCTTTGGATCAATATTACTTTTCAATATACCATGAAGCTCAAGATCAGAATATTACCCGTTCTGTTTAAGTATTACCAGTTGAACAATAAGGTTCCGCAACATATCGCTTTTGGTTTTGCGGCCTATTTGTTATTTATGAGGTGTGATCAACAAGATGGAAATAAATATTTTGGAAATTACAAAGGGAAGCTATATCCGATCACTGATGATAAAGCAGCCTATTTTTATGATAAAAGTAAGTTGGATGAAGCCGAATATGTAAGTTCTGTATTGTCTGACAGCTCATTATGGGAAGCAGATTTATCAAGTCTTGAAGGATTTATTGAAGCAGTAGCAGATAATTATCAGTATATTTCAACACATGGAATGACAATGGCATTGTCCAAAACAGATTAAACCTAATTACCTTACCACATACAACCAAATATAATGAGTGAAAAGAAAGTACCCAATTACAGATGGACGATCTGTGCCTTATTGTTTTTTGCTACAACGGTCAATTACCTGGACCGCCAGGTATTGAGTTTACTAAAACCCCGGCTGGAAGAAATTTTTGGCTGGAGTAATAGTGATTATGCTAATATAGCTTCCGTATTTCAATTTACCTATGCCATATCTATGCTGTTTGCCGGACGTATCATTGATAAGTTGGGTACTAAAAAAGGATATGCCTGGGCCATCATCATATGGTCAGTAGGAGCGATAGTACATGCGCTTGCTATTCCTATAGGTCAGGGTATTTCCACCATTTTGGGTTTCATTGGAATCGGTGCGGTATCCATTTCCGTAGCCGGATTTATGTTTTCAAGAGCTTTATTGGGGTTTGGTGAATCGGGTAACTTTCCTGCGGCAATCAAAGCTACGGCAGAATATTTCCCAAAAAAAGAACGTTCTTTTGCAACGGGAATTTTTAATTCCGGGACAAATGTAGGTGCAATACTTGCACCGCTTACCGTTCCATATATAGCTACGCATTGGGGCTGGGAAGCTGCATTTTTAGTGATAGGTGCGATTGGATTTCTATGGTTGATATTTTGGTATAAATATTATGATAAGCCAGAGAAATCATCAAGATTGTCTCCTGAAGAATTTAGCTATATTAATGAGGGCGAGCCTGAAGTGGTCACTCCGGTAGATGAACCAGTGGCTGCAGAGGCAAAGATATCCTGGTTTAAATTGCTTGGATACAGACAAACCTGGGCCTTTACTGCAGGTAAATTTATGACCGATGGCGTATGGTGGTTCTTCTTATTCTGGCTGCCGGCCTATCTTAAAGATGGGTATGGTATGGTTGATACGCAGGTGATGCTGCCACTTGTAGTGTTATACAGCATGACTATGTTTGGAAGTATCGGGGGTGGTTATTTCCCAATGTACTTTATAAATAAAGGTCATTCCCCCTATGATGGAAGGATGAAAGCCATGCTTTTAATTGCTGTAATTCCATTAGTTGTACTTGCAGCGCAACCATTGGGCCATATTACGTTTTGGATGCCGGTGATACTGATAGGAGTCGGTGCCTCTGCGCATCAGGCATGGTCTGCCAATCTCTTTACAACTGTTTCTGATATGTTTCCAAAGAAAGCAATCGGATCAATAGTGGGTATTGGAGGCATGGCAGGTGGAATTGGCGGTGTGCTAGTAACTAAAGTCGGCGGTGCTTTATTTGATAAATACAAAGCGCTTGGGCACATTGAAACTGGCTATACGATTATGTTTGCTTTTTGTGCAGTAGCTTATTTGATTGCCTGGAGCATTATGAAATTATTGGTGCCCAAGTATAAACCTATCACCAACTTATAACCCTAATTTATACCTAATAACTTATATAAATGAATTTTAAAGATCAGATCGAGTCAATTTTTATTGACGAGCAGGCGATTCCTGAAGAATTTAGACTGGAAAGAGAAGTCCACCAGCGTGAATACCTGAGCAATGGTGAAATGCATTCATGGAACGGCGAGGTACATGAAGTATTATCTCCGGTATGTATAAAGACTGCTGAGGGACTTAAACGTAAGGTGATTGGAAGTTACCCTCTTTGCGATGAGAAAGAAGCTGCTGAGGCGCTTAGTGCGGCGGTAGCCGCTTATAACAATGGAAGAGGTGAATGGCCTACCATGAGTGTGGCAGACAGGATTACTTGTGTGGAAAAATTCACACATAAGATCATCGAGAAAAAAGCAGAAGTGGTAAAATTGCTTATGTGGGAGATCGGTAAGTCACATGGGGATTCTGTAAAGGAATTTGACCGTACTGTTGAATATATTTATGCTACAATCGATGCATTAAAAGACCTCGACCGCCAGTCATCCAAGTTCAGTATAGAGCAAGGCATAGTTGCACAGATCAGAAGATCACCATTGGGCGTGGTCTTATGTATGGGACCGTTTAACTACCCGCTTAATGAAACTTTTACCACCTTGATCCCTGCACTGATCATGGGCAATACCTTGTTGTTTAAACCACCCAAGCACGGTACGCTTTTGCATTATCCTTTGCTTACTGCATTCAGAGATTGCTTTCCCAAAGGAGTAGTCAATACCATATATGGAAGGGGCAATAAGATCATTCCTGACCTGATGAAATCCGGTGACATCAATGTACTTACATTGATCGGCTCTAGTAAAGTAGCAAACGAACTAAAGAAGTTGCACCCTAAAGTAAACCGCCTCCGTGCAATATTGGGGCTGGATGCAAAAAATGCCGCCATCATCACAGCAAAAGCCGATATTAAGCTTTCTGTACAGGAAACTGTATTGGGTTCCTTATCATTCAATGGGCAGCGCTGCACTGCTCTGAAGATCATATTTGTGCACAGAAGTCTTGCGGATGAGTTTTTAACTGAACTGTCTGATGCGGTTTCTAAGCTTAAGTTTGGTATGCCTTGGGAGGCAGGAGTATCACTTACGCCATTGCCGGAGCCCCATAAACCAGCGTATCTTAAAGACTGTATCAGTGATGCTGTTGAAAAAGGTGCCCGTGTAATAAATGAAAATGGTGGTGCAACCAATGAATCTTTTGTATTTCCGGCAATAGTATATCCAGTAAGTAAAGGAATGAAGTTATATACTGAGGAACAGTTTGGTCCGGTTATACCTGTAGTACCTTTTGATGATGTGGAAGAAACGATAACATACCTGATTGAATCTACTCATGGACAGCAGGTAAGTATCTTTAGCAATGACGATGAGGAGATTGCAAAACTGATAGATCCGTTGGTAAACCAGGTGAGCCGGGTTAATATCAACTGCCAGTGTCAGCGTGGCCCTGATGTATTTCCATTTACGGGAAGAAAAGACAGTGCTGAAGGAACATTATCAGTAATTGATGCATTAAGATCCTTCTCTATCCGGTCTCTGGTAGCAACCAAACTCAATGACAGTAACAAGCATCTGATTAATGAAATTGTGGATAGTAATAGATCTAATTTCCTGAGCACAAAGTATTTATTTTAGAAATTACTATAATGCCAATTTTACATAATCAATTGGCATTATTACAGAATTAGTTTGTTGCTTTCCTACTTACTTTGTTGCAACCAAAAATGTAACTTATATAAGTATGAAAAAAAGCATTTTGCTACTGACCGGACTGGTATTGTTGACCTGCTCGGCAATTGCTCAAAAGAATTACCTGCAAGAATCTAAGGCTGACAAGGTTAAGCGGATGCAATGGTGGACAGATGATACATTTGGGATGTTCATCCACTGGGGCCTTTACGCAGTACCCGCAGGAGAATATAACGGTAAGGGAGGCGGAGCTGAATGGATCATGGAAACCCATAAGATTCCTACTGCAGAATATGAGAAATTTGCCGGGCAGTTCAATCCCCAAAAATTTAATGCGAAAGAATGGGTACAGATTGCTAAATCGGCGGGTGCGAAGTATATAGTCATCACTTCCAAGCACCATGACGGGTTTAGCATGTGGGACAGTGAGGTTACCGGGTATGACATTATGGATGCTACACCATTTAAAAGAGATATTTTAAAGGAGCTTTCTGATGCCTGTAAGGCAGCCGGTATTAAATTTTGTTTGTATCATTCGATCCTGGACTGGCACCAGCCAGACGCTAAATCTAAGGATTATCTTCGACAAGCGATTGAACATCCTGATTTTAATAAATACAGAGAAACGTATTTGAAACCGCAACTTGCAGAGCTGATCAGGAAGTATAACCCTGAGGTACTTTGGTTTGATGGAGAATGGATTCCAGAATGGTCAGAACAGCAAGGAAAAGATTTGTATAATTACCTGCGCAACATCAAGCCATCGTTGATTATAAACAATCGTGTAAGCAAAGCCAGAGGCGGTATGGAAGGCATGAATAAGTATGAAAATGCGGCTGGTGATTTTGGTACACCTGAACAGGAGATACTGAAGGGCGCATCACAAGACTATTGGGAGAGCTGTATGACATTAAATGGCAACTGGGGTTATGTAAAGAACGACAACAATTGGAAATCCGCTCAGTTGCTGATTGATAACCTGGTAGATATTGCTGCCAAAGGCGGCAATTATTTGCTGAATGTTGGTCCGACTGCAGAAGGACAAATTCCTGCCCAAAGTATAGAACGGCTGGCTGAAATGGGAAAATGGCTGGCTATAAATAAGGAAGCCATCTATGCCACCAATGGTATAGCGAATTATAAAGAAGGAGATCATATCAAATTCACGCAAAGCAAAGATGGTAAAAGCACCTATGCATTATTTAACAAGTATGAAAATAATGAATTGTTGCTGACTAGTGTACAACCAAAAACTGGATCGAAGATCTATATGCTTGGTGTTAATAAACCACTTAGCTGGACTAAAAATGGGGATGCTATAACGATAAAGCTTCCTGAGCAGCTGCCTGGTAAATATACCTGGACTTTAAAGATTCAACATTAAGAATTAACATCACAATAATTAATTTATGTTCAGACAGTTCCGTTTATTGTGTGTGTGCTACGTCCTGATATTCGTTTTACCTCTTAATGCGACTCCTGTAAGTTTTGCAAAACCCGGTGACCAAATAAGTATACCCTTTGGGTCTGCCTCTAAAATAGTTTTTGATACTAAAGCAAAGACTTATAATGTTTTCTCGGCCGGCATAAAGATTATCTCGAACGCCTATAGTTTAGTTAAAAATAATCGTCAGTCGATTACCAGCAAGGACTATGATGAAGTAAAACCCATTGTATTGGCAATTAATGATGGATTTGGGGACGGGAAAAAATATACCATTGTGCTGAGTAAACCTGGTTTGCCCAGTCTGGAGCAGGTATTCTATGTCTATCCCGGGCATGAGTATTTTCTTACGGAAGTCTCTCTGAAAGGGACAGATCTGAAGAGCAACTATATGTCTCCTTTAGTGTCAAATGAAGTGAACATCAGTGCCAATGGAGAGAACAGGACACTCTTTGTGCCGTTTGACAATGATACTTTCATCCGTTACAATGCGAAATCGATGAATACTGATATGGAGAATACCAGTTCAGAAGTCGGAGCGGTTTATGAAAATCAAAGCAGAAAAGGACTAATCCTGGGATCGGTAGAACATATGGTCTGGAAAACGGGTGTCTTTAGTAAGGGTAAGTCTGGTCAACTGACTGATCTTCGCATCTGGGGCGGTTATTCTGATGAGAAAGTAACCCGCGACAAAATAGAACACGGATACCTTTCGGGTAATGTAATAAAGTCGCCAAAAGTATTTGTCGGTTATTTTGCAGATTGGCGAAAAGGAATGGAAGCCTATGGTAAAGCCAACCGGATACAGGAAGTGCCGTATGTGTTTAACTGGACTAAGCCCGTACCATTTGGCTGGAACAGCTGGGGTGTGATACAGGAAAAACTGACATTTGAGAAGGCAACAAAGGTGGTTGATTTCTTTGCAGATGAAATTCCTGCATTTAGAAATGGACAAACGGCATATATTGATCTGGATTCCTTTTGGGATAATTTTACGGGTGGTATGAAGGGTGATTATGGAAAGCTTAAAGAGTTTGCCGATTACTGCAAAAGTAAAGGTTTGGAACCAGGTGTATATTGGGCACCGTTTACAGACTGGGGGTTTAAATCAACCCGCGACAGAGAAGCAGAGGGAAGCAAGTATAAGTTTTCGGAAATGTGGACGAAAGTAAATGGATTGTACCATGATTTTGACGGGGCAAGGGCGTTAGACCCAACACATCCCGGAACTTTGAGGCGTGTGGATTACATTGTAGATAAGCTGAAAACATGTGGTTTTAAAATGATTAAAATCGATTTTTTGGGGCATGCAGCTGCTGAATCGGATATTTTCTATGATAAATCAGTAACAACAGGAATGCAAGCCTATAAAATGGGAATGGAGTATTTGGTAAACAGGCTTGATGGTCAAATGCTGATTTATGCGGCGATATCGCCAGGCATGGCAACGGGAAGATATGCTCATGTCAGAAGAATAGCCTGTGATGCCTGGAAAACCATAAAGGATACCGAATATACACTGAATAGTGTCAACTATGGATGGTGGCAGACCTATGTATACAATTACATTGATGCCGATCATGTTGTTTTCGGAGCTGAAATTGATAGAAGTAACAAAGCCAGATTAACCTCCTCACTGATCACCGGAACATTGATCACTGGAGATGATTTTTCTGCAGATGGAAAATGGAATGATGCCGCCAAAAAATGGCTGCAAAATCCGGAACTTTTAAAAATATCAGCATCCGGCAAAGCATTTATGCCAGTTGAGGGAAATACCGGCGACAAAGCCACAGAAGTATTTATGAGGTTGATAGAGGGGGAGGTCTATGTTGCGCTTTTTAATTTTGGCAACCAAAATAAAGAATTTAATATCACATTGGATAGGCTGGGGTTAAAAGGCACTGCATACAATGCAAAGGAGCTTTTCAGCAATCAATCGCTGACAATAGGTAAAGCTATTAAAGTAGATCTGATGGGTAGCGATGCCGCAATTATTAAATTCAAAATAAAGTAATAATTTCGTAGATAAATCAAATCATTCACAGGTGTCACGTTACTTCATTTTGCGAGCATTTTTGAACCTTAAACGGTTTGGATTGTAGCAGATAACTCTACTATTTCCTATATTTACGTATTAAAGACCAAATATGGAAAGACGCATAGCAATTAAACAAGTGCTTATTTTTGCAGGGGGAATGGCACTTTTACCCTCCTTCCTAAAAGCAGCAGGCAAAGCATCAGTACAGCTCAATAATCTGGACGTAGGTATTGAGCAAGAAAAGTTGCTTTCTCAAATAGCCGAGATTATTATTCCCAAAACAACCACACCAGGTGCTACAGAGCTGGGCCTGCATTTATTTGTGCTCAAAATGGTAGACGACTGTTACGATGCAAATGCACGTCAGAAGTTTATGTCAGGTCTCAAATCATTTGAAGGTTTGGATGATGCAGCATTGAAGCAAATGGTATCAGATACCAACTATGGTAAATCTTCTATATCTGAAGATGCAAAGGCGTTCTATAGGATAATGAAACAGCAGATCATCAATGGGTATATGAATTCAAAATATGTGATGACCAATCTGGTCAAATGGGAGCTTGTTCCTGCTCGTTATAACGGATACTTTCCAGTCAAAGCTTAAATAAACACAACATGTCAAATCTGAATATAGACCATATAAAAAATAATACTTTCGACGCCATTGTGATAGGCTCTGGCATTAGCGGTGGCTGGGCAGCTAAGGAATTTACAGGTAAGGGTTTAAAAACACTTGTACTGGAACGTGGGAGGGATGTAAAGCACATCATTGATTACCCTACTACCAATAAATTTCCATACGAATTTGAACATCGTGGTGAACCTGTACTCAGCATAAAGAAAGAAAATCCAATTGCTGCCAGATGCTATGCTTTTAAGGAAGATTCTATGCATTTCTTCGTGAAAGATAAGGAACACCCTTATATTCAGGAAAAGCCATTTGACTGGATCAGAGGATACCAGGTGGGTGGAAAATCATTGCTTTGGGCCAGACAGACCCAACGCTGGAGCGACTTTGATTTTGAGGGACCTATGAGGGACGATTTTGCGGTAGACTGGCCTATACGTTATAAGGACATCGCTCCATGGTATAGTTATGTCGAGAAATTTGCCGGGATATCAGGTAATAAAGATGGCCTGAATGAACTGCCAGACGGTGAGTTTTTACCTGCCTATCCTTTGAATGCGGTTGAAGATTATTTCAAGAAATCTATGATCACAAAATATGGCAACAGGCATGTGATCAGCGCCCGCGGGGCACATATTTCTAAGGGTAGTCAAACATTTTATGACCAGGGACGTGCGCAATGTCAAAACAGAAGACTTTGCCAGAGAGGGTGTCCTTTTGGGGGTTATTTTAGCAGCAATGCTTCTACCTTGCCCTGGGCTCAAAAGACCGGTAAGATGACGCTTAAGCCTTTTTCCGTAGTAGAATCTGTGATCTACGATGATAAGCTGGGAAAGGCAACAGGGGTTAGGGTAATAGACACCAATACAAAAGAGGTAACAGAGTATTATGCCAAAGTGATATTTGTGAACGCTGCTGCCATAAACACTAACCTTATTCTACTCAATTCTAAATCATCTCGGTTTCCAAACGGATTGGGGAATGATAGTGAGGTACTCGGTAAATATGTGGCTTTTCATAATTACAGTGCGCGGATCAGTGCAGAATATGATGGTTTGAAACAATTTACTACCGATGGCAGAAATCCGGTAGGGGGCGGATATATTCCACGCTTCAGGAACTTAATGAAACAGGAAACCGATTTTAAAAGAGGATATGCTGCAGGCTTTTCTGCATATCGCAGTACTGACAATGACACTTCAGGAATCGGTGAGGAGTTGAAAACACAATTGCAAAGTAAAAAACTTGGACCCTGGAGAGTAGGCTCGCATATGATGGGCGAAACCATTCCTAAGGAAAGTAATTTTGTAGCATTGGATACACAAAGAAAAGACGACTGGGGCATCCCCCTGTTAAAAATCTCTATAGATTATGATGAGAACGATGCGAAGATGAAGAAAGATTATATTGAGCAGCTTACGGAAATGTTTACGGAGGCAGGATTTAAAAACATCAGGCCAAATAGAGCTTCTCAGGCCCCGGGACTTGATATTCATGAAATGGGCGGTGCCAGGATGGGTAATGATGCCAGGACTTCTATATTAAATAAATGGAACCAGATACATGCATGTAAAAATGTTTTCGTAACTGATGGTGCCTGTATGACATCTACATCTACACAAAACCCGTCGCTCAGTTATATGGCATTTACCGCAAGGGCAGTGGATTATGCCGTTAATGCAATGAAACGGGGAGAGCTATAGCTCCTCAGCTTCCAATTTAAAATATTCTTTTAACAGGGTTATCTGATTGATTGCCCTGTTGAAATTCTGGCCATCATATTTCTGTCCGTAATACACATCATTTTGAAGATAATCAGTTAAGAAACGGATCGCCTGCATGTAAATAATGAATTTACCAGCATAGTTGAAATACTGTTTTTCAGTATCCGTTAATACACCTTTCATTTCTTGCATATATCCTTCATGAATGGCATCAAAAAAATTCTTTCTGATCCTGATTTTGGACAGGTCATTTTCTTCTTCACTTGCCTCTGCCAGGTAGGTTCTCATCATATCACCTACATCACTTATAAAATAACCAGGCATTACGGTATCAAGATCGATAACGCAAAGGCCATTTTTCTTTTCATCAAACAGCACATTGTTAATCTTCGTATCATGATGAATAACCCGCAACGGCATTTCTTTGTTGTCTACAAGCTTGCGATAGGTATCTACAATAGCTTTATGCGCATTGATAAAATCGATACTTTCCCCTGACTTTTCCAGTCTTTCGCCCGAAGCATTCAGACATGCGGTTACAAATTGTTCATACCTTAACGAAAGGTTATGAAAATCAGGAATAGTAATAGATAATTGTTCCGCATCAAAACCGTCCAGAATTTTGGAAAATTTACCAAACTGCCTGGCAGCTTCATAAGCTTCCGCTTCATTCGTTAGAGAATTTACAGAGGCAGAACCTTCAATGAAAGGGAATAACCTGTAATATCCAGAAGGTGTATCTAAAAGTGATTGCCCGTTTAATGCTTTAACCGGAGAAACAAACAGGTAATCGGGATAATTTTTATCAAGAAAATTTTTGATTAATGAAAGATTCTTATCAATACCTTCAGGTGTTTTAAATACCTGATTATTTACCTTTTGAAGGATATAGTTTTTTTTGTTTGCGTTTACTTTCCATGTATGGTTGATTAAACCATCACCAAACAACTTAAACGTTGTTTCACTTGAATCCAGACCGTAAAGTGGTAAAATATTTTCGAGCATGATTGTGATAAAAATTTGATGTCAGATTCAAACCTAACAAATTCAATTTTTAAACCATCATGCAAACGGTTGCGCAAAATTACTTAGAATCGCTGATGATTAATTCTGATGCTACTACGACATTAAAATAAGCGTGTTCAGCGCCTAGCTCATTCTTTGGCCTGTTGATCAGATCAATCAAGATATCAGCAGCTTTTTTACCCTGTTTATGCGGGAATTGCTCTACAGATGCGATTGGTGAGTAGTCCATATATTTTATGATTGGAAGATTTGCGTAGCTTACAAAATCAATTCCATTTAATCCGACAGATTTCGTATGTCTCATCGCAAATAATGCCACATAATCATTAAAAGTCACTATTGCTGTAGGTTTTCTGCGATGATTGATCAACGTATCCATTGCTTCAATTGTTCCTGATTCAGAAAGATCACAGCTTACGATAAGCGAGGGATCAAATTTTAAACGATTGGAGATCATCGCTTTGACATAACCTTCCTTTCGTTCATTACTGGCTACCAAGGTATTTGGCCCATTGATCATGCCGATAACACGGTGCCCCTTTTTTAACAGGAAACTTACCGCATCATAGGTTCCTGATTCTAAATTGGAAGCTACATAATGAATGTTTTTTATGGGAGGTATCCGGTCAAAGAACACGACCGGGATGTTTAATTTTTTAAAGATCTCAAAATGTTCGTAAGTACTGGTAGTTTTTGAAACAGACACGAGCAGGCCATCTACACGCTGCATCTTCATTTTTTCAACAAGAAGTTTTTCGCGCTCTGCGTCATCATGTGACTGAGCGAGTAGTACGGTATAATTCCTTTTATAAGCCACGTCTTCAATGCCACTGATAGCTGCCGAAAAAAATGACTCAGATAGTTCAGGTAGGATAACACCAATAACAAATGATTTGCCATGTAAGAATTGAATTGCTTTTTGATTAGGCTCATAATTGAGTTCTGATGCTAATTTCTTAACTCGGATCTTTGTGGTTAAACCTATGCTGGGATGGTCATTTAATGCCCTGGATACGGTCGAAACCGAGATCTTGAGCAATTTGGCAATCTCTTTTATTGTTGTTGGTTTATCAGACATTATATTCAAACTTAGACAAAACTGCGTAAGCATTCAATAACATTTTGAAAAAAAGTACATTTATTGTTAAGAAAGCAATTTAAGCTGTCTTTAAACAAACGTTTGCGTGTATATTTCAAAGTTTTGTAGTATCAGTTTCTTCAATAGTATATACCTTGCAGTAAGTTTTTCAATATCCTTTAAATTTAATAAATACCCTTGAAATTTATAGCAGCATAAATTCAATTAACTATGGACAGAAGACAATTTGTTAGAAACTCAGGTATTGCCGCAGCGGCAGCTACTATTTTACCTGAAAACTCTGTATTTGCCAGCTCAAGAGCAGATAAGGTTAAGATAGCAATAATAGGTGTAGGATTGCGTGGGCAAAACCACCTGGAACTATTATTGAAAAGAGAAGACGTAGACCTGGTGGCAATATGTGATGTAGAACCAAGAATGTTAGACACTGCAAAAGCTATGATAGCAAAAAGTGGAAAACGAATGCCTAAAATTTTTACTGGTGATGACAATGCCTGGAAAAAAATGCTGGAATTAAAGGAACTGCAGTCCGTGTTAATAGCAACTCCATGGGAATGGCATAAAGAAATGATCATCAAATCTATGGAGGCCGGAATCAAATATCTGGCTACAGAGGTTATGCTGGGCATCACACTCCAGGATCACTGGGATGTAGTGCAGGCAGCGGAAAAGAACAATGCTCATGTAATGATGCTTGAAAATGTATGTTATCGAAGAGATGTGCTGGCAGCATTAAATATGGTTAGACAAGGTCTGTTTGGAGAGATACTTCATTTACAGGGTGGTTACCAGCATGATCTTAGAGAAGTAAAATTCAACGATGGTATAAAACCTTATGGTGGTGGTGTAGAGTTTAATGAAAAGGGATTCTCTGAAGCAAAGTGGAGGACCAATCATTCTGTACACCGTAACGGTGATTTATACCCTACCCATGGAATTGGGCCAGTAGCCAATTATATTGATATTAACAGAGGAAATAGATTTCTGAAATTAAATTCTTTTGCAACCAAATCAAGAGGCCTGCACAATTATATCGTTGCAAAAGGAGGAGAAAACCATCCAAATGCTAAAGTAAATTTCCGTTTGGGCGACATTGTAACTACTACAATTGATTGTGCTAACGGCGAAACTATCATTTTACAGCATGATACCAATTTACCAAGACCTTATTCTTTAGGCTTTAGGGTCCAGGGAACAAAAGGACTTTGGATGGATGTTAATAAGAGCATTTATGTGGAGGGTGTGAGTAAACCACATGAATGGGATCCTGCAAAGGAATGGCTGGATAAATACGACCATCCGTTATGGAAAAAATATGGTAATGATGCGCAGGGTGCAGGACATGGCGGGATGGATTTTTTTGTTTTGCACGCGTTTATCGAATCAATCAAACGTAATACAACTACACCTTTGGATGTTTATGATGCGGCAGCCTGGAGCGCCATTACACCCTTAAGTGAGCAGTCTATCGAAATGGGAAATGAAACTGTTGATTTTCCAGACTTCACCAGTGGGAAATGGATGAACAGAAAACCCATCTTTGCGCTTAATGATGAATACTAATGAATTAGCTGATTAAGTCACCATCTGAAAACCATCATTTATCTGGGGTATACAATATAAAAATTAATAATAAAACAACGGATTCAATAAATAATCTCAAAATATTGTAATAATATCGTAATATTTTATTTAATAATTCTTAAATTTATTTCAGCCAAAATTGGTAAAAGTTATTAAGATAATTGACTATGAAAACACTAGGGGAGAAATTTAGGATTTTGCGTCAGAAAAAAGGCGTTAATCAGAAGGCAATGGCAGATTTATTAGAAATATCCATTCCAGCTTATTCTAAACTTGAAACAAGTATTACTGATCCTAATTTCAGCAGGATTAATCAGATAGCAGACGTTCATCAATTAACTTTAAGAGAACTTCTTGATATTGGAGAAGAAGGTGTGAATGAAGAAACCCAATTAATAGAGCAGTTAAAAGAAAAAATAAGTGAACTTGAAAGTACAGTAATCAGACTTCAAAGCAAGCTCATTGACCTTTACGATAAAGAAGATGAAAGAAGCAAAACTTAGCTTCTGTTTATTAGCTTAAAAAGTAGTTCGCATCTTTCTGTAAGCCATTGGTAGTCAGTGGAATCGTTGGGATTTTGAAAAAGTTTCGACCCAAAACCTAAGGCAGTGACCCCTGCATTTAGCCAGTTATCTATATTTTCCCTGTTTACATCTACTCCACCAGTGGGCATAAATTTCAAATTTGGAAATAATGGTTTGATAGCTTTTAAAAAGCCTGGGCCCAATGTATCTCCTGGAAAGAGTTTAACCAATGGGGCACCTAACTCTTCTGCAAAGTTTATTTCCGTAGGAGTCATGCATCCTGGAATCCATAGCAAGTTATTTTCTGAAGTAATCCTTGCCAGATCCTCCCTTACAATTGGACTTACAATAAAATCTGCTCCTATTTTTATATACTGAGCTGCTTGTTCAGTTGTTTTTATTGTGCCTATTCCCAGTTTAAGTTCCGGGAAATGCTCATTTCTATAATTCAATAATGTTTTAAAGTTCTCTACTGCAGCAGGACCTCTGTTAGTAAATTCAAATACCCTTATTCCACCTGCATAACAGGCAGCCAGAACTGCTAAGCAGGTATCGGGATTTTCATCATAATAAACGGGGATAACAGGGTAATTCTTTATAAATTCCAGCGTAGATTCAATTGTTTTCATCAATATGTTATTTATTATTAGTTATAATTAAACGGACCCATCACCAAAGTCGCCCTTTACAAAAAGTTTTTGATAACCCGATTTTGTTGCCCTCTCAATCACATTTTGAGCATTCTCCTGATTGGCAAGACCGAATATAAGACCAGCCATAAAAGCATCACCACTACCTATTCTGTCTACAACTGCATTGGTTTCATATATTTTAGAGATATAATTTCCATCAAGAGTATGGTAAGTACCGTAGAACAAATTGTGTTTAGGATTATCCATAAAGCGGAAAGTATTGGCTACGTGCCGGCAATTCGGAAACAATTTGAAGATCTCCTGTGCAGAAGTTTCAGCATGTAACCTGTATTCTTCTGGAATGATATCGCGGTTTAAATTTTCTTCTACATGGGTTCCCAGCATCTTATTGGCCGCCCAGATATTACCCATGATAACATCGCAATACTGCACCAATTCAGGCATTACTTCAATCGGCTCTTTCCCATAGTCCCATAATCTGTTTCTGTAGTTTAAATCTACTGATATCTTTAGTCCATTTTTTTTTGCGGCGACCAATACTTCTTTGCAAACAATAGCCGTATTTTCATTCAGGGCAGGGGTAAGGGCAGTCCAATGAAACCATGTATGGCCTTTCATTATACAATCCCAATCTATTGTCCCGGGTCTGATCATGCTAAAAGATGAGAATTTCCGGTCATAAACCACCTGACCACTTGTGAGTCCGTTTGCTGACAATAAAAAATATAACCCAAGCCGATCTCCCTGCAAAGCGGTTTTAGAAGTGTCAGCTCCCAGTTCATTTAAGGTATTCAATGCACTTTTTGTCAGGGCATTATCAGGCGCACAGGTAACATAACTGCATGGCAGTTTCCACTGGCCTAATGAAGCCGCCACATTGGCTTCAGAACCACCTGGGAAGAGCGAAACTGTATGGTTTTTAGAAATGAATTGATCTTCTGAAGAACTGAACCTAAGCAATAGTTCACCAAATATCAATATGTTTTCTTTATTCTGCATGGTTTAATAGTATCTGTATGCAATTATACAAGTTAAACCAGTAAATTCAATGTCAGTATGTATATATATAAACGCAAACGTTTTAGTTTACAGTTTTGAAATCACTGGACGACCTTGCTTTGATATTGGTTTCCAGCATGATTGTCTCAAATTCAGGTGCATGGTTTTTTCGTTCTATTAATGAGATTAGTTTTTGTGCAGCCAACTGTCCAATTTCAAAAGCGGGCTGGTGAACAGTACTTAATGAGGGACTGAATGCTTCAGCAAGATCTGTATTGGTAAATCCGATCAGTGCAATGTCGCCGGGAATGCTAAAACCGAGTTTATTCAATAAAACCAGACATTTAGTGCTGATCTGGTCGGCTGCTGTAAAGATCGCATCTGGTTTATTTTCTAAAGTCATATAATACTTAATAGATTCCTCCAGATCTGCATTGAGCTTTTGCGTATCTGAATAATCACATGAGCGCAACAGTTCAGGCCTGAAAGGGATATTGCTGTCAGCCAGCGCCTGCTTGTAGCCATTTACACGTTCTGTAGCAATACTTAAAATCGTATTGGTGTTCAAATGGGCAATATTTTTATAACCATTTTTAATCAAATGTATAGTAGCATCATATGCACCTTTAAAATTGTCAGCACCCACTTTGTGGGTTTCTATCTGGTCACTTAATCTGTCAAATAATACAACAGGTAAACCGGAATCCTGCAACGATTGCAAATAACTAAAATCAACTGTCTCACACGCAGGTGAGATCAATATTCCATCTACCCCACCGGCATATAGTAATTCAATGCAGGCAGTTTCCTGTATTGGCGATTCCTTACTCTGCATAATGATGATCTGATAAGACTTATCAGTGCTGAACTTATCAATTCCGTCAAGCATTTGGGCAATTACGTTGTTGTCCAGCGAACACACAACCACTCCAATAGACCTGCTTTTGCCTTCTTTAAGTCCTTTTGCAAGGCGATTAGGCGAGTAATGTTGTTTCTGAGCATATTCCAACACCATTTTCTTGGTGTCTATGCTAATCTCATGACTGTCGTTTAACGATTTAGAAATAGTAGAAATAGATAAATTGAGCGCTTTAGCAATGTCTTTTAAAGTAAGGCTGTTGTTCATAGCTTGTATCTATTTGGTAATGGCAACATACAATTATATGGCTAATAGGGTAAATGTAGGGCTTTTTTAAGTATTTGACAAATAAATGATAGAGTTCTTGTGAACTCTATCTACATTTGCTTAACAGTGTTAAATTATTTATTAACTGTAAGGGAAGTCATGGGAAGTAAAGAACGTATAGCTAGGGTAAAAGAAGAAACGAGATTGAATATTCTTGATGCCGCTCTGGATATAGTGAAAGAGGAGGGCTGGAATTCTTTAAGTATGCGTAAGATAGCCGAAAAGATTGAATATACTGCCCCGATCATTTATGAATATTTCGCCAATAAGGAAGGTATTTTATTAGAACTAACCAGAAAAGGATATATTATTTTAGCTGGTGAAGTAAGAGCTGCTCTTAAAAAGCATAATGATGCGGCTGAGCAGTTGGAAGCTATGTGGATTGCTTATTGGAATTTTGCATTTAAGTACAAAGAATTATATCAGCTTATGTATGGCGTAGATATGAATTGTTGTGAATTAAAAAAGTCCATGCCTGAATCAGCGCTGGTTGATGACCTTATCTATGAGGTAATAGAGAAATTAATTGTAGTTGAAAACCGTTCTGAAGATTTTGTATGCAGAAAGTATTATACCTTTTGGTCAATCATACACGGACTAATTTCTATCAATCTTGTGAATAAAGGAAGAAATGAAGAAATGAATCAGCGAATTCTAAAGGATGCCATAAAAGGAATCATTAAATATATAAATGATTAAGTAATGCCAATGCCCAGGATTCTTATTTTTTTAAAATCTACTTAACACTGTTAAATAATTTAAATAGGTTATTAACTAACTAAAACTATTACAATGAAAATTATTGCCCCTCACACTCAATTACTTAACACTGTTAAACAATTTAATAACGTTATGAAAGCAACAATCTTTACCCTTATAGCTGTATTACTATATAGCTGTTCAAATGAAAAACTTCAAATCTCGGCTCCTGTAGTGCCATCATTACCCGTTATATCGGTCAATAAAAGTACAGAAACTACTTATCTTGAATATCCTGCGGCTATTCAAGGTACTGTTGATTTGGAGATTCGCCCTCAGGTTGGAGGATATCTTGATAAAGTCCTGGTAAATGAAGGTCAGCTGGTAACTGCCGGTCAGCCATTATTCAAAATCAATGAACTTCCTTTTCGCGAAGCATTAAATAATGCAAAAGCGAATTTAAGGGCTGCAGAAGCTTCGGTATTAAATGCAAAGCTGGAAATTGACAAGCTGGTTCCGCTAGTGCAAAACAACGTAATTTCAGATATTCAGTTAAAAACAGCCAGAACAAGCCATTCAATCGCGCTTGCAAATGTCGCACAATCCAAAGCAGGAGTTGCTACGGCACAGATCAACGTTGGTTATACTGTTATTAAAGCTCCGGTGAACGGTTATGTAGGCCGTTTGCCAAAAAAACAAGGCAGCCTGGTTTCACCCGCTGATCCGACACCTTTAACGCAGCTTTCCGATGTACATGAAGTGCATGTTTATTTCTCATTGGGAGAAACTGATTTTATCAATTTTAATGCAAAATATCCCTCTTCTACCACTGCTGCCAAGCTAAAGCAATTGCCGCCCGTGTCCCTTATCCTGTCTGATAATACGGTTTATGCACAAAAAGGGAAGATTGATATGATTGACGGGCAGTTTGACAAAAACACAGGTTCGATCACACTGAGGGCCAGTTTTATAAATGCTTCAGGACTATTAAGGTCTGGTAATACGGGCAAGGTTAGATTAAGTATGCAGCATGAAGATGCCATTCTGGTGCCTCAATCTGCCACGATAGAAATCCAGGATAAAATATTTCTATATACCGTAGACAAAAATAATAAAGTAGCAAAACAACCAATTATAGTTCTTGGTACAAGCGGTACGAACTATCTGATTAAAGAAGGATTAAAATCAGGCGACAGAATTGTATCCAAAGGATTTGAAAATTTAAAGGATGGCGATGCCATCCAGCCAGAAGTTTTGAAAGAAGAAACTTTAAAAGTAGCAGCTAATTAATAAAGACCATGTTCAGAATATTTATACAAAGACCAGTCCTCGCCACAGTTATCTCTGTTTTATTGGTGATACTTGGGGTACTAGGATTGACAAAACTACCTTTACAACAATTCCCTGATATCGCTCCTCCAGCGGTACAGGTGATTGCCCTTTATCCCGGTGCAAATGCCGAAACCGTACTCAGATCTGTTGCTCCATCCTTAGAAGAGTCCATCAATGGAGTAGAAAACATGAGCTATATGAGTTCTACTGCCAGTAATGATGGATCATTAGTAATCACAGTCTATTTTAAACTGGGTACAAATCCAGACCAGGCGGCTGTAAATGTTCAGAATAGGGTAGCCCAGGCAACCAGCCAGTTGCCCGCCGAAGTTGTTCAGGCTGGGATATCCACCTCCAAGCAGCAGAACAGCCTGATCATGGTAGTAGATATGTTTTCTGAAGACACAAAAAATTATGATCAAACCTTCCTGGCCAATTATGCCCAGATCAATATCATTCCTGAGATCAAAAGGATTCCTGGCGTAGGCCAGTCAGTCATATTTGGTGGAAATAAAGATTATTCAATGAGGGTCTGGTTAAAACCGGCTCAGATGGCTGCTTATAATCTCACACCTAAGGAAGTAATGGCCGCGATACAAGATAAAAGCCTTGAAGCTGCTCCCGGTAAATTTGGAGAAAGCAGCCAGGAATCTTTCGAATATGTGATCAAGTACAAAGGGAAATTAAATAAGCCAAAAGATTATGAAAATATCACTATAAAATCCAATACCGATGGCTCTGTGCTACGATTGAAAGATGTTGCCAGAATCGAATTTGGTGCATATAGCTATAGCAATTTTACAAGGGTAAATGGAAAGCCGGGTATCAATATTGCAGTAATGCAGCTGGCAGGGTCCAATTCAAATGAGATCCAGATCGCTATCGACAAATTGATGCAAAAAGCGGCTAAGGATTTTCCGAGAGGAGTGAAGCACCTGATCCTTTACAATACCAAAAACTCGCTTGACATCTCCATAGATCAGGTAAAACACACATTAATCGAAGCATTTATACTCGTATTTATAGTGGTATTTATATTCCTGCAAGATTTCAGGTCTACCCTCATACCCGCTATAGCTGTTCCTGTTGCGATTATCGGAACCTTCTTTTTCATGCAGTTATTTGGTTTCTCTATTAATTTGCTGACACTCTTTGCCCTTGTTCTGGCCATAGGAATTGTAGTGGATGACGCCATAGTTGTCGTCGAGGCCGTCCATGCAAAAATGGAACACAAACACTTGTCTGCCAAAGCGGCTACTGTATCCGCCATGAGTGAAATTACTGGTGCCATCATATCTATTACACTGGTTATGTCGGCTGTATTTTTACCGGTCGGTTTTATGGAAGGTTCGACGGGAGTATTTTACAGACAATTTGCCTTTACACTGGCCATTGCCATTGTGATATCTGCAGTAAATGCCCTTACGCTTAGTCCGGCACTTACCGCTCTTTTCCTTAAGGAGAACCATGTGAATGCCACTGAAAAAAGGACATTTAAAGAGAAATTCTTTATTGGTTTTAACACAGGTTTTGAAAAACTAACCAGCAAATACCTAGGTTCATTACGTTTCTTGATCCGCTATAAATGGGTTGCCATAACTGGGCTGGTTATCGTGATTATCTCAACAACAATACTGGTAAAGAAAACGCCTTCTGGTTTTATACCTTCAGAAGATCAGGGTTTTATAGCTATATCCTTATCTATGCCTGCAGGTGCTTCCCTGGACCGGACCACTGAGGTAATCAAAGAGCTTGAAGCCAAATTAGGGAATCTTGAATCCAAGAAAACCCTTATGGGATTATCCGGCTTCAATATGCTTACTCAGTCTGCCAGCCCCTCAATGGGTGTTTCCTTTATCCTGTTAAAACCGGCTGAGGAAAGAGGTAAAATAAAAGACATTAACGAGATTATGAATGAGGTAAGAGGCCGGCTAGCTGCTATTAAAGGTGCAAGCTTCTTTGTATTCACTTTTCCTACTGTACCGGGCTTTAGCAACATTGACGGACTGGATATGGTTTTGCAGGACCGTACCGGAGGAAGCTTAGATAAATTTAGCGGGATCAGTCAGAAATTCATCGGTGAGTTAATGAAGCGCCCGGAAATAGCTGTTGCTTTTACTGCCTTTAGATCAGATTATCCCCAGCTTGAGCTGGAAGTAAATGATGAAAAAGCAGAGCAGTTGGGTGTGCATGTTAAAGATATTATGCAGACCATGCAGGCCTATTTTGGAAGCGCACAAGCATCAGATTTTAACCGTTTTGGAAAATATTACAGGGTGATGGTGCAAGCAGATAAAGCAGAC
This sequence comes from Pedobacter psychroterrae, assembly GCF_004331695.1. GTDB lineage: Bacteria > Bacteroidota > Bacteroidia > Sphingobacteriales > Sphingobacteriaceae > Pedobacter > Pedobacter psychroterrae. Next base: position 145,278 of record NZ_SJSL01000009.1, read on the forward strand.
AGGGCTGCACCATCATCTATGGATGGTGTGTTTGTGAAAAACACCCTGGGAGATATGGTACCGATTAATACACTGGTCAAGCTAAAACGTGTGTACGGACCTGAAAATGTGTCCCGATATAATCTTTTTAATTCCATTGGGATCAATGCCATACCTAAACCAGGATTTAGTTCAGGAGATGCCATAAAAGCGGTAGAAGAGGTGGCCCTGCAACAGCTCCCATTTGGTTATTCCTACGAATTTTCTGGTTTGACAAAAGAGGAGATCACCTCTGGTGGACAGTCAACTGTAATTTTTGCGCTATGTCTGCTGTTTGTGTACTTCCTGCTGGCCGCGCAGTATGAGAGTTATATTTTACCATTGGCAGTAGTGCTTTCTATTCCTACAGGTATATTGGGCGTATTTCTTGCCATTAATCTTACGGGAATAGATAACAACATTTATGTGCAGGTCGCTTTGGTTATGCTCATTGGCCTGTTGGCAAAAAATGCCATCCTGATCGTAGAGTTTGCCGTACAGCGAAGACGTGCCGGCAAAACAATTACAGCCGCAGCAATAGAAGCTGCCAAATTACGCTTAAGGCCAATCATCATGACCTCACTGGCCTTTATTGTAGGTATGATTCCAATGATGAATGCTGTAGGGCCCTCAGCTTTAGGAAATCATTCCATCAGTATTGGTGCCGCGGGAGGCATGATCTCCGGTGTGGTACTTGGCCTGTTCATCGTTCCCGTGCTGTTTATCATATTCCAACATTTGCAGGAAAAAGTAAATGGCAAACCTGAAGTTCTGTCTCCCGGAAAAAGCAATATCATCGTGCAGCCTGAGACGAATATCATCTATTCATAATTACCAGAAATATCTCAATAAATGAAAACATACACATATGCATCAGCCGTTGTCATACTCATCGTATTTGTACTAGGAGGATGTAAAATATCTAAAGATGTGGCTTTACCTGCCGGTGCTGTTCCCGAAAGTTTCAGAAACTCAAATCAGGTAGATTCTTCTAGTATTGCCAGTCTTTCCTTAAAAGATTTCTTTACCACAGCAGGAGTAAAGGAACTCATTGATACTGCACTTGCCAGAAATTACGACCTGCAGCTCGCTCTAAAAAATATTGAGTCGGCAGATTTACTTTTCAAGCAATCCAAACTTGCTAATATGCCAGACCTTAGACTTCAGGTCACTGCTAATTCCAATCGTCCTTCAGACAATAGTTTGAACGGGTTAAGTGCCAGTCAGTTTCTGGATACCAGGCATATTGAAGATTTCAATGCAAATATCGGACTGGTTTGGGAAGCAGATATATGGGGAAAGATAAAAAACCAAAAACACGCTGCGCTTGCCACTTACCTGCAGACGGCGGAGGTAAAAAAGGCCATCCAAACCAGGCTGATCGCGAATGTAGCGCAGGGTTATTATAAATTATTGATGATGGATGCCCAAATGGCTGCAGCCAAAAGAAACCTGACTTTGAGCGATAGTACGCTTAGGATAATAAAACTTCAGTTTGATGCCGGACAGGTTACCTCACTGGCCATCCAACAGGCCGAAGCCCAGCAATTAGTAGCTGCTCAGCTCATTCCCCAACTGGAACAGAACATTACCATTCAGGAAAATGCGTTACGTATTTTAGCAGGTAAATTGCCAGGCCCGATATCACGTCTGGGGAGCCTCGAGCAAACCAAAATCCCAGAACAGCTAACTGCAGGAATTCCATCAGAAATGGTAAGTAGAAGACCTGATGTTAAAAGTGCTGAACTGTCGTTAAACATTGCCAATGCTAAAGTGGGCATCACCAAAGCCGGATTGTATCCTACACTCAGCATTACCGCAGGGGCTGGTTTAAATTCCTTTAGGGCTAGTGACTGGTTCAACATACCGGCCTCCTTGTTTGGAATTGTAGCAGGAGGAATTACCCAGCCAATATTTCAGCGCAAGCAGTTGAAGACACAATACGAGCTTGCTAAAATAGACCGCGAAAAGGTAGTAATCGTATTCAGGCAATCAGTACTGAATGCAGTCGGAGAAGTATCTGATGAACTTGTGAAAATAGAGAAACTTAAAACTCAATACGATATTTCCTCACGAAGGGTAAATACCTTACAGCAGGCCGTTAAAAATTCAAACCTGTTGTTTAGAAATGGAATGGCCACTTATCTTGAAGTGATCACGGCTCAAAGTAATTCATTGCAGAGTGAATTGGAACTGGCAGCAATTAAAACTGCACAGTTAAATGCTGGCGTGGAACTTTACCGCTCACTAGGTGGGGGAATATAAGCTGTAAATACGGGTTGTTTTAAACCAATGTGTAATTATACAGTCAATATGACAATGATTGTGAAACAATTTCGTTGAAATTACCAGATTGTTTACAATAATATATAAGTTTGCTAACACATAAAAAAACAACAAAACACAAACATGAAGAATTTATTTTTATTTGCAGTTGCCCTGCTATTCAGCTTCTCAGCCAGCAGCCAGATCCTGAAGCCTGTAAAATGGAGTTACGTTTCAAAAAAGATCTCAAAAAACGAGGCAATAGTCGTTCTTAAGGCGACGCTGGATGAAGGTTGGCATTTGTATTCGCAGAATATGGCTGATGGCGGTCCTATAAAGACAACATTCTCTTTCGCTCCGTCAAAAACTTACACCTTAGTTGGCAAAACAATCGAACCAAAGCCAATTACTAAATTTGAGAAAACATTTGATATGAATGTAAGCTATTTTGAAAAAACAGCGTTATTCCAGCAAAAAGTTAAGTTTACCGGTGCAAATCCAGTGGTAAAAGGAACTGTAGAATTTATGGTTTGTGATGATCAGCAATGTCTTCCACCAGAAACTGTGGAATTCTCTGTTCAGCTTGATCCCAAAAAATAAAGTATTTTAATAAACAAAAAGCCCTATAATTGGTAGATTTATACCGGTTATAGGGCTTTTTGTTTATTAAAATAACTTTATTTACAACCATGATAAAATTTGATTTTACACAGGATTACACACTCGAAAATGAAGTAGCGCTGCTGCGTCCGCTAAGCCTGCAGGATCTGCCAGAACTTTTATATATAGCCGGTCAACCGGAAGTCTGGAAATATTCTACCCTAAAAGCAGATACAGCAGCAGATCTGGGCAATTATATTGACAGTGCTTTAGCAAACAGAGTGGCTGAAAAAGAATATCCTTTCGTAATCATAGACAAAAGAACGAATGGCTATGCCGGTTCTACCCGGTTTTACGACATTAAATTAAACCAGCATAACGTGTCATTAGGCTATACCTGGTACGCAACGCAGCATCAAGGTACCGGATTAAATAAACATTGCAAATACCTCCTGTTGGACTTTGCCTTTCAGCAGGGCTTTGAACGGGTAGAGTTTGCTGCTGACACCCTCAATGAACGCAGCATAGCAGCGATGAAAAGTATTGGATGTATGCAGGAAGGTATATTAAGAAGCCATACCATCAGGCAGGATGGCAGCCGACGCGATACCATAGTCCTTAGTATGCTAAAACCAGAATGGGATCAATACTTAAAAGAAAGACTGCAAAACAAGCTTAAATAATTCTAATTGGCCTTTGTCTCAAACACCCCCTTATATTGTCGTATCATCCCATTATAGATATGCTATAATTGATGTAAATTAGTCTTATCAAATTAACAAATTAAAAAAGATAACTATGAAAATCGCAGTAATTATTGTACGCTCACTTATGGGACTAATGTTCCTTTTTGCATCAGTAGCAGTACTTTTTAACCTCATGCCCCAACCACCAATCCCTCCTGGAAACATGAAGACTTTTAATGAGGGAATCGCAGCCAGTGGTTATCTGATGACTTTTATTAAAGTTACAGAACTGGTATGTGCGCTTGCTTTTCTGAGTGGGCGTTACGTTACCTTAGCTACTGTAGTTATCTTTCCAATCATGCTCAACATTGTATTTGTCCATGCAATTCTTGCACCTGAAGGATTGCCTATAGCTATTTTATTATTATTGGGAAATTTGTTTCTGGCGTATTATCACAGAGAAAATTATAAATCCCTATTTATAGCAAAATCATTTTAATACTCCTGTAAGAAATAATCTTAATTATTTTTTTAATGACAAAAGCCGGTATCTAACCGGCTTTTGTATTTTCTCATAGGTAATGATTGTATTGAGAGCGTGAAAAAGAACTAGCGTTATTTGTTGTAAAGATACACGCAGTAATACATCCTATCAACTGTGAAAAGACACAGTTGTAAATTCGCTGGATAATATTTATGTGTATATTTACTGTAACCAAAAGTTTATGAAGAAAATCCTTTCTATTGATGGAGGCGGCATAAGAGGCATTATTCCCGGTATGTTCCTCGTGGCACTCGAAGATAAATTGAAAAAAGAAAGTAGGAACCCAGACGCAGCCATTGTAGATTATTTTGATTTTTTCGCAGGTACAAGTACGGGAGGCATTTTGACCTGTTTATTGCTTTGCCCCTCTAAAGATCATCCAACCCGCCCTATGTTTTCAGCAAAAGCCGCTTTGGATCTGTATCTGGAACACGGCAATGAGATCTTCAAAATGAGCTTCTTTAAAAGACTGAGAGCAAAATTTGGTTTGGCTGGAGAGCGTTACAACAGTCAGATATTTGAAAGAGTACTTGAAAAATATTTTGGAGAAACCCGGCTAAGTCAGCTCATTAAACCTTGCATCGTCAGCGCATACAATATAGAATTGAGAAAGACACATTTCTTCAGACAGCAGAATGCCATAGCCAGGGGCAACTCAAGAGATTTCTACCTTAAAGATGTCTGTAGGGCCACTTCGGCTGCGCCTACCTACTTTAGCGTTGCAGAAATTTACTCGCTTGCCGGGGTAAGATATCCGTTGCTTGATGGAGGAGTGTTTGCCACAAATCCTGCTTTAAGCGGATTAATAGAGGTTACAAAAGCTTATCAGCAAACCAGAATCAATGACATACATCTGGTTTCATTGGGTACAGGTCAGTCCAAACGGTCCTATGACTATGAACACTTTAAGAAAAGTAGTGCGATGGCAATTGTACCAGCTATTTTAGATATCATGATGAGTGGAGTGGCAGAAACAAGTCATTTTTTTCTGCAGCAATTGTTCAGGTCGGCAGGCAAAGAGAAAAATTACATACGTATAGAACCCAGCAGCCTAGAGAGCATTAAAGAAGGACTGGATGCTGCCAGCCCTTCAAATATTCAAAAGTTAGTAGCGCTGGGAGACCGCACTGTGAGTGAACATGAGCATGCACTTAATGACATAGCCAAATTTCTGGTAGAAGAGCAAAAACGTACGATATCCAAGCTTCCCTGGGACTTTTTAAAAGTAGCCAGATAACTTATAAAATTTACGGTGTTGTAATTTTACATGCATAATAAAAGCAGAACACAAACAATACAAAAGCAATAAATTTTAGAATACCGATTGAGAAGCGCGTTACGGAAGACTTGTTTAGATTTTTGAGATGCATAACGACAATGTTTAAATAATTTTGTTATTAATAGTAAGTCAAAAATAGTTGGAAATGAATATGCCGTCAACTGAGAAAATACACAGTTCAATTCCGATAATTTATAAGTTGCTTTAAAGAAACATTCTGTTGTCCAGGTTGTTTGAAAAAATAACAGAAAAAAACCTGTTGCCTAAAATAGGCAACAGGGACATATAGGGATGATTATAGGGAAGATTATTATTATTGAATTATTTTTCCGTCTTTATCAATTTTAAGTGATCCTATTTCCTGATCTTTTTTTACATTGATTAAATAATAAGACGATTTATCCGGATTAGTAACCAAAAATGCATCCACTGGAGTCCATGCTTTTACAGGTTCAGACTGTAGCGTTTTTTGAACTGAGTCTGGCAGGTTCTTTAGTTCCACAGGAACCTTTGTTGTACTGTCTTGTACCGTTGTTAGAATTGGGTTTTTGATTTCGTTTGCGCTTACTGTAGTTAAACCGGCTAATGCTAAAAAGGCTGCTGATAAGATGATCTTTTTCATAATATGTTTTTTAATGTTATTTAATAGTTGTACTACTACTATTGTTAACAATTATGCCTTAATAAGTAATTTATGGCACATCATTCATTATGAGGGTTTTAAGATTATCGATCAGATGGAAAGGTGTAGAATAAATCCACATATTGATGAAGATCTAAACACACATACCAAAAGACGATTTCAATTATTCAAATAATTGAAGCTGATATGGGTCTCCGGATTTGGGTTCAATAGTAATTTCATTGAAATTAGAAATAGAAATACCCAAAAGCCTGACTGATTTATCATCCAATGATACATTCTCAAGTAACTTTTTTACGGTATTTAATATCGTCTCATAGTCAGATACCAGATTATTCAATGACAAACTCCTCGTTATGAGACTAAAATCACTGTATTTAAGCTTTAGGGTGATGGTACGTCCTTTAAGCTGGTGCTTGTCCAGCCTTACTGATACTTTCTCGGTTAGCCGCCCCAATTCGGTATGCATTTCTTCAATGGTAATCAGATCATGCTGAAAAGTATCTTCAACAGCTAAAGATTTGGTCTGTCTGTATGGCTGTACTTCCCGCTTATCAATTCCACGTACAATAGAATAATAAAACTTACCGGCTTTACCAAAGTGCCTGGCCATATCCTGTTCACTAAGTTTTTTTAGGTCGGCCCCGGTATGCAGCTGCATGCTTTTCATCTTTTTTGCAGTTACCTTACCCACACCAAAGAATTTCTCAACGGGCAGGCTTTCCATAAAAGTGGCTATTTTGGATGGCCCTATAAAGGTCAGTCCATCCGGTTTGTTCATATCAGATGCGATTTTAGCAACAAACTTGCTGGAAGATACCCCTGCTGAGGCTGTCAGGTTCAGTTCATCTCTGATCGCTTGTTTGATCTGTTTCGCTATTTCCAATGCAGATCCAATATTCAGTTTATCTTCTGTAACGTCAAGATAGGCTTCATCCATAGAAAGCGGTTCAATAAGTGCTGTATACCTGCTAAAAATCTCTCTGATCCTTAACGAAACTTCTTTATACGCCTCAAATCTGGGTCTTACAAATATTGCATAAGGACAGAGTTGGATCGCTTGTCTGGATGACATGGCAGATTTTATACCAAACTTACGGGCTTCATAACTGGCAGTTGCAACTACGCCACGTCCATCCGGTGAACCACCAACTACAATTGGCTTTCCTCTATATTCTGGGAAATCACGTTGTTCTACCGATGCATAAAATGCATCCATATCTATATGGATTATTTTTCTGACCACAGCTAAATTTAGTCAATAAATTTAAATGAACTATCTTTTTGTGAATGGATCATAGCAAACAATGACCTTGCTTTTTTGTTTTACTTCCAATCAAATACAATCAAATGGAAAACACACAGGAAAAAGATCTGAACCCTCACGAATTTACTTTAGAAATAGACGGTGAACCCACTGCAATACGTGTGGAGGTTCCAAAACCAGGTGACTATATTGTATACGTCAACGGCGAACGCAGTGGTCATATTTATCCGGTTGTTGGAAACACAAAACTTATTTGGAAAACCAATGACGACATTAATGAGGCATTGGTCGATGAAATAGGAGCGCAAATCGAAATTCTGGAAAAAAATCATCTTTAACCAAATTAACCTCATATTTGGTAAAAAAATAAGATGCAACAACTGAAATGGGGAATTATTGGTTGCGGGGATGTTACCGAGATAAAAAGCGGACCTGCATTCAATAAAGTTAATGGTTCATCACTGGTAGCTGTAATGCGCAGAGATCCGGTAAAGGCTGAAGATTATGCCCGTCGCCACGGAGTGCCACGATGGTATAGTGATGCTGAAGCATTAATTAATGACCCTGAGGTCAACGCCATTTATATTGCTACACCACCGCTCCAGCATGAAGCGTATACAGAAATGGCCCTTGCTAAAGGGAAACCTGTATACGTAGAAAAACCGATGACATTAAATACCAGGTCGGCCATTAGAATGAAAGCCGCATCTGAAAGATATCTTACCAAACTCAGTGTAGCACATTATCGCCGGCAGCAGCCAATGTTTTTAAAAATAAAAGAACTGCTTACCGAAAAGGTCATCGGAGATGTGCGATTTGTAAACCTGAGCATGTTTCAGTCGCCAAAAAATGAATTGATCGCCAACTCTGAAAGCAACTGGCGAATGGATCCTGCCATTTCCGGAGGCGGACTTTTCCACGATCTCTCTCCGCACCAGCTGGATCTGATGATCTATTATTTTGGTGAGGTAAGTTACTCATCTGGTATAGCCCTTAATCAGACTAAACAGCATAAAGCTGATGACCTGGTGACCGGACACATATTATTTAAAAATGGTATCGTTTTTAATGGCACATGGTGCTTTACTGTTGCTCAGGGTCAGGAATCAGATCAATGCGATATCATCGGCTCAGGAGGAATAATCAGTTTCCCGATGTTTGGGAATAAGGTTTCGGTGACCATAGACGGCCAAACGGAAGATTACATCTTTGAAGCACTGGCACACGTGCAGCAGCCAATGATAGAAAGTGTAACCAGTTACTTTTTAGGAAAAGGAACCAATCCCTGCAGTGCTGATGAAGCTATCCAGTCTATGCAGCTGCTGGATAGCTTCACTTCTTCTTAATGACCTGCGCTTTCAGATTTATTTTTCCTGATGAACGACAAATAAAAGGCCGTTACTATGATAATTACAGCTAATGTAACCAATGCGATTGTGATCTGTTGTCCCTGAACTGATTGTGTATGTTCCATCATTTAAAATTTTTTGTGAAGGTAAAAAAAATAATTGTAGAGTTTTCTCTAGATTTACGCAAACCTCAGACCAATTTTTAAAATGATTTCCAAGTATACTTTTTTACCAGCTCTGCTGATTTTGTCTAATTTTTTTCCTGCAAACGCTCAGGGTAAATTGAGCGATTATCAAAGAGCGGAAGTGATGAATGGGGCAATACAGAATAAAATACACTATTCGCCTGATAATTTTCAATGGATATCCGGTACGAAAAATTTTCTCTATTCCATGTTAACTCCAAGAGGTGTTGAATATATACTGGCAGACACAAAGACGCTAACCAAAGCTGCAGCATTTGATCAGCAAAGGCTTGCAGCTGAATTATCTGCTCTTTCCAATAAAACCATTCAGCCATTTCAGCTTCCAATTTCAAAAGCTACTATAACAGCTGATGGTAAGGAACTTAAATTTATCTATGACAGCGCATGGTGGACATACAACTTAACTACGTTTAAAGCAATTGAAGTCAGCAAAGTTGTTCCTCCAAGATCGCAGGGATATTGGGGAGATAATAATAATAATAATAATACGATTAGGAGAAGCAAATCACCGGATGGAAAATGGGTAGCTTATATAAAAGAATTTAATTTATATGTTTCCTCCAGCGACAGTATATCCGAACCCCATCAATTGAGTAACGATGGCTCGTCCGTCAACTATTATTCACCATATCTGTATTGGTCGCCCGATTCAAAAAAAATTGCGGCGTATAGAGTAAAAGCAAATAAACCTCATACCCTATATTTGATAGAATCATCACCAACAGATCAGTTACAGCCCAAATTACATACACGTAATTATTTAAAGCCGGGAGATGAAGTTCAGCAATTTACGCCATGCTTATTTCTGATTGATTCTATGAAACAGGTTTTTATAGACACCACAACTATTCAGGATCAATATGACTTGTCTGAACCTGTTTGGCGTAAGGATAGCCGCGCTTTTACTTTTGAATACAACAAACGCGGGCATCAAAATTTTGCAGTAATGGAGGTCGGCGAGACTGGAAGTATAAGAAAGCTCATTAATGAAGAATCCAAAACTTTCATCAATTATAGTGGCAGGAAATACCGATATGACCTGGCAGACGGCAAAGAGATTATTTGGGCATCTGAGCGCGATGGCTGGAACCACTTGTATTTATTTGATGAAAACGGGGTGTTAAAGAATCAGATTACTAAAGGAGAATGGGTAGTAAGGAGAGTGATTAATGTAAATGAGGCCGATAGGACATTGTTGTTTGAAGGGAGTGGGATGGAAGCTGGTATGGATCCTTATTTTATCCAGTACTATAAAATTAACCTGGACGGGACAGGTCTGAAGCGGCTAACAAATGAAAATGGCAATCATAAGGCTGTTTTTAATGATGATTATTCTTTATTCACCGACAGTTACTCGAGAATTGATAAGCCATCGGTAAGCTTGTTAAGAGATGGCAACACAGGCGAAATACTTATGGAACTCGAGAAGGCGGATATCACTCCTCTGTTAAACACTGGCTGGAAAATGCCTGAGGTTTTTACGGCTAAGGGGCGGGACGGAGAAACAGATATATGGGGGATGATCATCCGTCCGAGCAATTTCGACTCCACAAAAACCTATCCAGTGATAGAATATATTTATGCCGGGCCACATGATTCTTTTGTGCCCAAAAGCTTTGTGAATGACTCAAGAGGTTCTTTGCACGAGTTGGCTGAGCTTGGATTTATTGTAGTGCAGTGTGATGGTATGGGTACGTCAAATCGTTCTAAAGCTTTTCATGATGTATGCTGGCAAAATCTAAAAGATGCTGGTTTTCCTGACCGCATTGCCTTTATGAAGGAAGCAGCAAAGAGCTATCCTTATATGGATTTGAACAAGGTGGGCATTTTCGGCAACTCGGCTGGCGGGCAGAGTTCATTGGGTGCATTGCTCTTCCATCCGGATTTCTATAAAGTAGCGGTATCTTCATCAGGCTGCCATGATAACCGCATGGATAAAATCTGGTGGAATGAGCAATGGATGGGGTATCCTATTGGTCCGCAGTATGCTGCTTCGTCAAATGCGGAGCATGCAGATAAACTGCAGGGCAAGCTACTGCTGATATTGGGAGAACTTGATGACAATGTGGATCCATCATCTACTATGCAGGTAATCAATAAGCTGATCAAAGCAAATAAGAACTTTGACTTTCTAATGGTTCCGGGAATGAAGCATTCGCTGGGTGGTGATTATGGTGAGCATAAAAGACGGGACTTTTTTGTAAAACATCTGATGGGTATAGACCCGCCGGAGTGGACCTGGACACAAAATATTGTAGTGCCCAAGCCCTAAGGAAAATTTCTTTTCGATGATTTATCAGACAGTCTTACGTACCCTTGTTTCTTTGTAAACTGCGCCCAATAACACAAGTACAAGCAGGAGCGAACCCGCTAGTGAGATCTTTTCACCCGTATAATAAGGTGTTGGATGGAAAATAAATTCTATTTTATGACTACCAGCCGGCACATAAGCAGCGCGAAGCAAGTAGTTGGCTCTGAAGTAGGGCGTTTCCACACCATCTATCAGCATTTTCCAACCCTTTTTATAGAATATCTCTGAAAACACGGCGATGCCTGGTTTCTCCGAACTGCTCTGATAGACGAGCACATCAGGATTGTAGCTGGTTAATGTAATCGTGCCAGTTGTACTGCCGGTATCCAGTGGCTTGTCCGCAATATCTTTGTATTGCTGATCAACAATTACTTCTTTCTTAGGTGCTAAGTTTGTGATTGCCTGCATCTCTTCATCGGCATTCTTTACGAACCTTACTTTATTTACAAACCAGGCATGTCCACATGCTGCCGGGTTTAATTCAACTGTCTGTTTCTGAGTGTTAGGATCTGACGTGATAATGTATTTGGTGTTCATCATACCAAGGATATTCAGATTAAGCTCTTTGCTAAACTGGTTTTCAATGACTTCGTCAAAACGTCTCAATCTTGCTGCCGAATAGCCACCTATGGACTTATGGAAATAAGGAGTGGTTGCATCGCTAAGGACGCTTTGACTTAAGTCAATCACTTTATAGTTAGGATCTTTATCAAGCCATATCTGATGATCCACCTCACGCGGTTGTGGTTTTGCTGCCTCGTGTTTGGCCATAAAAGTACCGGTGTTCAGGTAGCGTTTATCAATGCTCCACATATCGACAATTACCAGTGCCAGAAAAGCAAATGACAGGGTGGAAAATGTCGTTTTGTTCTTAATATACGCCCATAACAGACCAAATGCCAGTGCAACGAAAATGCAGGACCTAACAGCGTCAGACTGTGCAGCAGATTGTCTGTCGGCAATCAGGGCGCTACCTATTGAATTGGCTGTTGCACCGTCTATTTTTAGTGTTGCTGCTAAATTACTGATCAGATCAGCATGGGTGCTGCTTGTAAAGGATAAAAATAGCGCAGGAATCAGCGCTACGATCAATGAAATCCCGAAAGTAATGTAGAAAGAGATCTTTACTTTTTTCAGGAGCTCGGCTTTATCTTTAAATGAAGACACCTCTTGCAATGCGAGCAGGGCCAATAAAGGAAAACAGAGACCTGCTACGGCGAGTATGGATTCGACAGTGCGGAATTTATTGTATAATGGTACGTAGTCAAAGAAGATATCTGATACAAGGGGCCAGTTTTTTCCGAATGACAAAAGCATAGTGAGGATAACAGTAGCGAGTAACCACCATTTCAGCCGGTTCTTTACGATCGTCAACCCCAGGACGAACAGAAAACAAATCACAGCTCCAAAATAAAAGGAGCCTTCGGTAAAAGGCTTTTCTCCCCAATATAAGGGTGTTAGGCCCTGAGCTATGTAAGCAGCCTGGTTTGGATCGGCACCTATTCCGTTCAGCGTTTTCACCACATTTTCATGTGCATTGACATCTCCTCTGCCGGCCCCGCCGTAGGCACCGGGGATCAGGAAAGTAATACATTCCTCCACACCCTGACTCCATTGGTAGGCGTACTCCCTTGATAGCCCACTCCCGGTTTTTCCCCCTGCAGGCTGGGTAAGGTTGGCGGGCCCCCTCAGTGTCTCGGTGCTGTAATCGTAAGTACTCCATAGCGAAGAAGCATTTACGCCAATAGCCAGTATCAAGGCAGCAGCAGCATAGCCCGCAGATTTTAGAAACGAAGTGGTCAATTTATTTTTAACAGCATGGTACAACTCGATGCCTACTAATATCAGTATGGCAAGCATCAGGTAATAAGTCATTTGTATATGATTGGCCCGGATCTCCAATGCAAGAAAAAATGCAAGTATGGCAGTTCCGGTGATATAATTTCCCCGGAAAATAAGAATTAGCCCGGCCAGAACAGGAGCAAAGAAGGCGATAGCAAATACCTGGTTGGCATGTCCTGCAGCAAGCAGGATGATGTTGTACGACGAGAATGTAAAGGCGATGGCACCAGCTGCTGCAAGCCAGGGATCCAGCTTTAGTACACAAAACAATAGGTAAGCACCCAGAATAAGCATCAAGACTGTACCGAGAGGAGCAGGCAGGGCATAGCTGATTACCTTGACTATCCAGGTGGTAATGTTATAAGGATAGGGCGCCCAGATCTGGAAAGCCGGCATGCCCGCATGGATCTGGTTAGTCCATAAGACAGTATTTCCTTTTTCTTTGTAATGATTGATTTCTGTTGCAGTTGATTCTGCTCTGGTTACATCATTTTGACCAAGTGTTTTACCAAAAAGGACGGGATTAAAGTAAACGAAGCAGATTACTATTAGCACTGCAACGACGATGAAATGAGTAGTATTTCGCTTAAACCAATTATTCATAGCTGTATATATATTTTCTAAATATAGGATAAAAAGCTATTTTACAAACTCCGAATTTTATATTGATAGCTGATTTTTGTAAGGACGAACAATAAGGGACAGTCCTGTCAGCCTTGTGTCTTTACACACATAGTCCTGGATTTACTGTAACCTATTAGTAGAGACAATCCTACCTTTTGGTTGAAATAGCGATTATTTGTTGGCCTGTTTATATTGAACTTAAGGTTGCAAAGAAGATCAGGCGAAATAGAAGCGATAATGATTGACTATTGCAATTTTAGAATTATATATAAAAGTGCGCTTAAAAGCACTTTTGTAGGGGGATTAAAAAAATAATTCTATTTTTGTATAAAATAGAGCGTTAAAATGCACTTTGAGAATATTATAAAAACAATAAAGGAACGAAGGGAATCTCTTCGGGTTACGCAGGAAACACTGGCAGATTTGTCGGGAGTAGGGCTGAGAACGCTCAAACAGTTTGAAGCTGGAAAGGGCAACCCAACACTGTTGACCCTTAAAAAACTGGGTGATGCACTTGGCCTTGAATTGACATTAAAGATAAAAGGGGGGTAAATAAACCATGAGACAGGCAAAGGTATTATTCAAAGGAGAAGAGGCCGGGTTATTGACCCAGCATGATGATGGGTCTTTTACGTTCCAATATCATACGTCGTGGGTAGAAAATGCAAAGAAGCCGGGCATCAGTCTTACGCTTCCCAAAATGGAAGAGGCATATCATTCTGCATTCTTATTTCCCTTTTTTTATAACATGCTACCAGAAGGCTTCAATAAAGAAGTGGTCTGCAAAATCAACAGGATCGACCGGGATGATTATTTTGGATTGTTGATGACTACTGCTAAAACAGATACAATAGGTGCGATAACCGTTATAAAAATTGAGGAATAATGAGTTTGCCAGAAATAAAATATTGCCCAGGAACATTGGCGGAAGGTTTTGATACCTATAGTCGGACTTGTCTAAAACGTGTTTTTAATGACAAAAAGGTCAGTCATATTTTATCCTACCAATCCCCTGCCTCCAACGCGGAAACAGATGAGCTTTTCGAAGAGAATACGAATAGAATGTCTATTTCCGGAGTACAGGAAAAATTTTCTGTGCTGCTGGATAAAAACAAGCTGCGCCTCATTAACGGGGGAGAACGGGGTACCTACATTCTAAAGCCTATCCCTAAAACGGGAAGAAAACCTGACCAGATGCCAGCAAACGAGCACCTGACCATGCAGATTGCCCGCCAGGTATATAAGATCGAAACTGCTGAGAATGCCCTGATCTTTTTCAGCAACGGGCGGCCTGCTTATATAACCAAGCGGTTTGATGTAAAAGACGATGGTTCAAAATTGGCTCAGGATGATTTCGCATCTCTGGATGGAAGAACGCCTCAGAGACAAGGAGCGCATTACAAATATCTTGGGAATTACCTTCAACTGTTTCATTTGATGGAAAAGCATGTGCCTGCTTATACATTGGAAGCTCCGAAACTGCTCCGCACACTGATGTTCAATTATCTGTTCTCTAATAGCGACGCTCATTTCAAGAATTTCTCTTTACTCGAAACCCCACAGGGAGATTACAGGCTCAGCCCTGCATACGACCTGCTAAATAGCCAAATCCACATCAATGATAAAGATTTCGCACTGGACGATGGACTATTGCCCAGAAAGCTCAGCCAAGGGAAAATAATGCATCAATTCACAGTATTGGCGCAGGAGGCCCGTATCAGCGCGAGTGCCTTTAACGGTATTGCATCGGATATGCTTTCAAATTTAGATCAGGTGGAACGATTGGTAAATGCTTCCTATCTGGATGATACAACCAAAAAGAACTATTTGCAGTCTTACCAGGGCAGGTACAAACAATTCATGAAATAAAAATTTGAATTCGTTAATGCAATATCTTATTGCCACAAGCATTTGTGTATTTTGCCTTCAGATATGGATCTGTAATTATTTCTTAATTTAAAAC
Source organism: Pedobacter psychroterrae (assembly GCF_004331695.1). Taxonomy (GTDB): domain Bacteria; phylum Bacteroidota; class Bacteroidia; order Sphingobacteriales; family Sphingobacteriaceae; genus Pedobacter; species Pedobacter psychroterrae. The sequence goes on from NZ_SJSL01000009.1 coordinate 160,875, forward strand.
TTATCGTTTAACTTAGGTTTAAGATTTTATATAATGAAAAAAATTACGCTCTGTATAGTTCTAATCAGTATTCTCAGTCTTTCGTTCATCATATGGCCTTTTTTCTCTTTGAGTGGAAGTACATGGATTGCGCGTCTGGATTTTTTACAGGTCTTTCGCCTTTATCTAAGTATTGACGGCGGAGGGTCAGCTTACTTTATCTGGCTCAATATAATGCTGAACTTTCTGATGATAGGCAGTGCACTTGTTTATTATTTCAGCAGAGGAAAGGAGACAAGATTTCTGCGGTTTTAATCGGGATTGTGTTGTTTTCTAAATTTATTGTTGTGTTATCATCAATACTTTTTATGGTATTTGGTGATTTAGAGATTGGTAGTTACGGACTCATTCGGAGTTTTTTGTATTGAATTATTCAAATTGCCTTTGTTTATGGTTCTTATAAGCTACTTGTTTATCTGAATGCCCAAAGAGAGTTAGAAATTGTTTACAAAGGCGACCCGCCCTACTCAGACAAATAGTTATTCAGATCCTCGTTTTTAATCCTGGTATTTTTTCCTTCCCTGACCTGTTGTTCACTTTGTTTTATTTTAGCAACAAACTCAGGATCATAAAGGCTTTCCATTTCCTTTGTTTCAAAGCTCATTTTTAGCGCTTTAGCAAAAGCTTTAATAGCTGCAAGTTGTTCCATATTGTTTGGATACTACAAATTTAAATAATATTCTCTCACAGTAAGCAAATCAGCTGAATAAAGAGTCTGTCCAATGCATTCTCTGAATTTCTGGCAATGTCGGTGCTTTATTTGTCTTTTATCTGTGTACGTTTTGCCTGCGGACGACCGACCGACAACCAACGGGCCAGCTGCGGATCACAGTCGGGTTTTTCCGAACGTGGTCCGAACCTGAGCCGAAGCTGGCCCGAAGCTGACCCGAAGCTGAAAGGGTGTCAGATCAAACGCAAATCGAAGTGTCTTATACTGAATTGTCCTTACAAAAATCGGATAGTTAAACGGTTAAATCCTTACAATTATAAAAAGATATACTGATATATCCTTACATCAAATTTTCATCATACAGATATGCCCTTACACTGTTTTTTTGGTATTGGCTAAATTCCTGGTTGTGTCTTTTGTCGGGTGTCATYATTTCACAGCTCATGTGGGGTCTTACGTTGTTATATTTTTCTATTGCCTTGCAGACCGGTCCCACCGCCTTGGAATAAGATTGGAATGTCTGATACAGGCCAAATTCTGTTTTTAAGATGCCATTTACCCTTTCGGCGACTGCATTATCATATGGGGATCCCGACTGGGTCATGCTAATAGCAATGTGGTTTCTTTGTAAGATCTGCACATACTCATCACAACAATACTGTATTCCACGGTCGGAGTGRTGTATCAAAGGCCTCTTTTTATATTTYCTTGCCCCRATTGCCTTTTTTAGCGCAGAAATGCATCCAGAGGCTTTTAGGGATTGGCTAAGGTGATAGCCTACAATTTTCCTTGAATAGGCATCTGTGATCAGGAAAAGATAGATAAACCCTTTACYTGTTCTTAGATAAGTAATGTCGCTTACCCATACCTGTTCGGCCATGATGGGGCTTGTACGATTGATCATATCAGGCCATTTCCTGTAATGGTGAAAGGACATAGTAGTCGTTACGTATCTTTTTTTTGGGTATATCAGCATCCCGTTATCCCTCATCAGTGCGGAAAAAGCATCCCTCCCCAGGGTGATATTGTGGGTCGTCAGGTTGTCTTGCAGCATGTGGAGTAGCTTTACGCATCCTATACGCGGAAGAGAGGCCCTGATTTCCCTGACCCATCCAATTACCATCGCCTCCCGAATCAGCGAGCCGTCACGTCTTGCATTCATTTCGTACCAGGACTGCCTTGTCCTGCCAAACAGCGAGCAAATGGTGCCAAGAGATATATTAGTGAATACCTCCCTCATTTTACCGGCGGTTTGGTACCAGACTTTTTTCTGATATCAATATCCAGCTCCTTCTCTGCAATGTTAATCATCATCTCAAGAGCAGTGATCTTTAATTTGGCAAGCCTGAGCTCTTCCTGCAGACCCTGATCAGCATTTGACGCAAGCGGGCTGCCCGACTCCCAAACCTCGGCCTGGCTGATGTACTTTTTGTACCAGTTCACGAAATAGCGAACTACTTCGCCGCTGCTAAGCCCATACTTACGGCCAAGCTGCGCCTGGCTCAGTTTGCCTTCAAGGTATTCCCGGGCAACGGCAATTTTAAAAGAATCCTCATAGGTAACAAATGTCCCTGTCTGTGTCCCTTTTCTCGGTTTTTCCATAGTAATATAAAGTTAAATGGTTAGTCCGAATTTGGTAAGGCAATTTTAGGAATAGACA